>NC_019678.1:0-4800000 GCF_000316665.1 Rivularia sp. PCC 7116
TAATATCTTTTTCAAACGACGATTACCTACTGGCGGTGGTTAATAATGTCTGACAAGATAGAAAATTTATGGTCTCAAGTATTGGAGCGCTTGCAGTTAGAACTTTCGCGTCCCACCTTTGAAACTTGGATAAAAACAGCGATCGCCGAAAAATTGGAAAATAACTGTTTGGTAATTCGTACTCCGAATCCCTTTGCTCGCAATTGGTTACAAAAGTATTACATAAAAACTATTGCGTCGGTAGTCCAGGATATTGTTGGTCATCCAGTAGGTATTTATTTTACGGTCACAAGCGGTGATAATGCAGTCAATAAAGAAAGTGAAGCGAAGGTTGAATTGCCTCCAGTAACAAATATTCCGAGTAATATCGGTACAAACGGACAAAAAACATCGATTTTAAATTTAAAGTATGTATTTTCCCGTTTTGTAGTGGGTGCAAACAATCGCTTAGCTCATGCTGCTTCTTTAGCCGTAGCGGAATCTCCTGGGAAGGAATTTAATCCTTTGTTTTTGTATGGTGGTGTAGGATTGGGGAAAACCCACCTAATGCAGGCTATAGGTAATTATCGCTTAGAAATTTTCCCTTCAGCAAAAATATTTTATGTTTCTACCGAACAGTTTACCAATGACGTAATTAGCGCCATTCGGAATGATAGCAGACAAAGCCTTCAAGAACATTACAGAGCAGCAGATGTACTATTAGTAGATGACATTCAGTTTATTGAAGGCAAAGAATCAACTCAGGAGGAATTTTTCCATACCTTCAACACCTTATATCAAGAAGGTAAACAAGTCGTTATTGCCTCAGATCGTCCCCCGAATCAAATACCTCGTCTTCAAGAAAGATTATCTTCACGTTTCTCTATGGGATTAATTGCCGATATTCAGGCACCAGATTTAGAAACTAGAATGGCTATTCTGCAAAAAAAAGCTGAATACGAAAATCTCAATTTGCCTAAAGATGTTATAGAGTACATTGCTTCTAACTACACTTCTAATATTCGAGAATTAGAAGGAGCATTAATTAGAGCTATGGCATATATTTCTATCTGGGGTTTACCGATGACAGTAGAAAATATTGGTTCGGTTTTACAACCGCAAGCTGAAAAGGTAGAAGCAACTCCAGTAGCAATTTTAAGCATAGTAGCCGATACATTTAATGTGTCTATTGAAGACCTCAAAAGTAATTCGCGACGACGGGAAATTAGCTGGGCGCGACAAATAGGGATGTTTCTGATGAGACAACATACGGATTTAAGTTTGCCTAGAATCGGTGAAGAATTTGGTGGTAAAGACCATACTACTGTTATATACAGTTGTGAAAAAATTGCCCAATTGAAGCAAACAGACCATAGCTTGGGGCAAACTCTCCGTCAATTAGGCGATCGCATTGGTATGAAAAATTCTAAATAGAAGTTAGCAATATACAGGTGAAAGCGAGAAAAAACCTTTGTGGAAAACTTCCAATTAAATTGTGGAAAAAGTTATCAAATACGATTGACCTGTGGAAAAACTACCACTTTTTCCACAGGTTTTTCCACAAGTATGATTTCGTAAGACCTTTTTTGCGACAGGCTGCAATAATTTTTCCACAGTTTCCAGAGGATAAAGCTGTTTGAAGAGGAATAATATTTATTCGACTATAAATGTACGATTTCGGGCTTAAGAGTTTGAGCTTAAACAAAAGATGTAATTGGTTTTTGGTGAGTTAGGCTCGGAGGCAAAAACTTATATCTTATATTAATCGTAGTTAATTAACAAAAAACAAAAGATGAAAAAATTATTCCTTCTTCCTCAAGTCATCTTTGTTGCATGTCCTATGTTCACCTATATTTATTGATATAAAGCAGCATCTCAAAAAATCATGAAACTAGTTTGCAATCAAAGCGATTTAAACACCCATCTTTCACTAACTTCTCGTGCTGTTCCTTCTCGCCCAACTCATCCTATACTTGCCAACGTGCTTCTACAGGCAGATGCTGCAAATGGTCAAGTTAGCTTAACAGCTTTTGATTTAAGCTTGGGAATTCGCACTACATTCAAAGCTGAGGTTTTAGAAGCAGGAACCATCACGCTTCCAGCAAAGCTACTTAACGATATCGTTTCTCGTTTGCCAGAAGGAGAAATTACCCTTGATGATGAATCTACACATAAAGAAAATCAACCTTTAGGAGAAGGCTTGACTGTTACCTTAAAGCCAAAAAGCGGACGCTATGAAGTACGAGCAATGGGTGCCGAAGAATTTCCGGAACTACCCGTAACTGAGAATGAAAAAGCAATTCACCTTCCTGCTAGTGCATTAATCGAGGGCTTGGGGGGTTCTTTATTTGCTACGAGTGCAGATGAAACCAAACAGGTGCTTACGGGAGTTCATTTAACGGTTAAGCAAGACGCTTTAGAATTTGCAGCGACTGACGGACATCGTTTAGCTGTAGTAGAAACTACAAACGAGAATTTAAATGATGATGAAGAGCAACCCGATTCGGTACAGGTAACCCTACCAAGCAAGGCTCTGCGAGAATTAGAAAGGATGTTAGCTCATAGTTCAGCAGAAGACGAGCCTGTAGCAATGTATTTCGATCAAGGGCAAGTAGTTTTTGAGTGGCAAAATCAGCGTTTAACCAGCAGAACTTTGGAAGGGCAATATCCAGCTTACCGTCAACTTATACCGTCGGGCTTTGAACGAGAGTTAACTTTAGATCGAAAACAACTTATCAGCGCATTAGAAAGAATTGCCGTACTTGCCGATCAAAAAAACAATATTGCCAAACTTAGCATCGATAGTGAATCTCAAGAAATTACCTTGTCAGTAGAAACTCAAGAAATCGGTAGTGGAATGGAATCCATGCCAGCACAAATATTAGGAGATGATATTGATATAGCTTTTAATATTAAATATTTGATGGAAGGATTAAAGGCATTACCTTCAGCAGAAATTCAAATGCAGCTAAACAACAATTTAGCTCCCGTTATATTTTCTCCCGTTGGAGGAATTAAAATGACTTATTTAGCAATGCCCGTGCAATTAAGAAGTTAAATTGGGTGGGAGGGGAAAAAGGGACAAGGATAATTTTACCCTTTACCCTCTACCCTTTACCTTTAACCTTTAACCTTATTTACTTTGCCTTAATGGAATTTCAATAGAGAATTCGGTACCTTTTCCAGCTAAAGATTTACAGTTAAAAATTCCATCATGTTTATCAACTATTATCTGATAGCTAATTGACAATCCCAAACCTGTACCTTTACCTATAGGTTTTGTGGTGAAAAACGGGTCAAACATTCTTTTCATTACTTCTTCAGTTATTCCTAGCCCGTTATCGGCAATACGAATTACAATTCTATTTTTGTCTTCGCTAATATGAGTACAAATCCTAATTCTAGGGGTTAACGATTGATTATTATCAGCTTCTACTTCCCAAAAACTGTGACTTACTCCTTCTTCTAATGTATCAATTGCATTACTAAAGACATTCATTAATACTTGATTTAACTGTCCGGCATAACATTCCACTTCAGGCAATTCACCGTATTCTTTAATTACTTTAATACCGGGACTATCTAGTTTTGCTTTTAAACGGTATTGCAAAATTAATAATGTACTCTCAATGCCTTGATGAATATCGGCACTTTTTAAATCTGCTTCGTCGAGTCGAGAAAAATTACGTAATGATAAAACAATTTCGCGAATGCGTTTAGCTCCTATTTTCATCGAAGATAGCATTCTCGGTAAATCATCAACTAAAAATTCTAAATCAATTTCTTCTGCTCGCTCGTCAACTTCGCAATTATTTCCGTTACAACTTTGCTGATAAAGTTCTAAAATACTCAGTAAGTCTTCTGCATATTGATGAATATGATTTATGTTGCCGTAGATAAAGTTAACTGGGTTATTAATTTCGTGTGCGATACCCGCAACTAGTTGTCCTAATGAGGACATTTTTTCGCTTTGAATTAATTGGGTTTGCGCTTTTCTTAAATTAACCAGTGTCGTTTTTATTTCTTCGGTTTGTAATCTACTTTGAGCGAGTAAATCTGCTTGCTCTAATGCTATAGAAAGCTGAATTCCTACTTGAGTGACAAATTGAACTTCTGAAGTTTTCCAGTTACGAGGTTTGTCGCACTGATGAATGCATAATAAACCCCAAAGCTCCTCACCTTTCATCACAGGGGCGATTATATTTGCTTTAACTTGAAATTTTTCTAAAATTGCAACATGACAATCCTTTAAACCAGCATTGCGAACATCAGTAACTACACTAACTCTTCCATGACGATATTTAGTTACATAATTTTCTCCAAAACAGCTATCTTTGATTTTTACCGCTAAAGCTGAAGAAATACCGGCAGAAATTTCTTCAGCAATTAATTCACCGTAGTTATATTCTGAATCCGAATCAAAGCGATATACGCCAACTCTATCAGTATTTAAAATGCGGCGCAGTTCTTTAGTTGTGATTTGAAAAATAGTATCTAATTCTAATGATTTCCGCATCTTTGCAACCAGATTAAACAACAATTGCTGTTGCTCTGTTGCTTTTTTCAAACTAATTGCTTGCTGTTTTGTTTGAGTTAATAATTCTGATTGCTGAATTGCTATACCGAATTGAATTGCGGTTTGGCATAAAAATTTTATCTCCGATACTTTCCAGTGACGTGGTGCAGAATTTTGATACGCTGCAAGTAAACCCCAAAGTTTTTCTCCTCTAAAAATTGGTGCGACAGCATATGCTTTTGCTTGAAATTGTTCTAAAAGTTCTATATGACAATCGGCATAACCAGCTTCATAAATATCATTTACTACAGTACTTTTATTAAAGCGATAGCTTCCTCCTTGAGTTTCTTCTAAATAAGTATCTTTCCAAATTTTTGTAGCATCCGAATTTACTAGTTTTACCCAGCCTTCATTGACAAATTCAGCGACAAACTCACCACTCCAATCATGATTAAAACGATATACTGCGACTCTATCGGCTTGCAACGATTGACATACTTGTTGAGTTGTAGTTTTAAAAATAACTTCTAAGTCTAAAGATTCTCGAATTTTAGTAACTACTGCAAATAATATTTTTCGCTGCTTGGCTGATTGTTGTAATGCTTCTGTACGCTGTTTTACTTGTGTTTCTAAATTAGTATTGAAAGCTTGTAATTGTTGATGTAAGTCGTGTTGATGAATAGCAGTAGCAAATTGTTTAGCTAATTTTTCTGCTAATTCTATCTCTCCCTTAGCCCATTGATGAGCTTGTGCGGTTTTTGATTCTCGCCAAGCTTCAAATGATTTTCGCGGATAGTTTTGCCTTTCATCTGAATCAAATTGTCCAGCCCAAAGGGTTTCTGTATCTATTTCTTCTCGAAAAATACTCAAGTAACCAAGTAACTGCTGATGATATTCGAGGGGAATCATCAAGATGCTGCGAATTTTATTTATTTGAAAAGCAGGTTGTAAATTTCGTAAGCCGGAGATTTGATGAATATCGGAAATCGCCCAAACATCATAATTACCACACTTATAATATTCTCCCCATACGCTAGACTGCTCCATCAAGGAATATTGTGCTGAGTCTGGTATTGTTGGTTGTTGCCCGTTAGTATAAATTTGGATTAGATCGCTATCAGATTCTAAGCACTCATTTAAACTTTTAGAAGTTTGATTTCTAATACAAAGCCTACCACCACAACCTTTAAAAGCAGCAACCGTTTTTTCTAAAGCTGCTTGTAATGGCATATCTTTAGATGAATGTAGTAAAGTCGCAATACAACTAACAATTGCTTCTCGTTTAGCTTGTTCGCTAGCTTGAGTAAGCAGTGTATTGTGAGTAATGGCTACTGATAGTTGATTTACAACCATTTGCATTGCTGTTAACTGTTGTTCGGAAACCGAATATGTTTCCGAATGATGAGCAACTAACAATCCCCAAAGTTGTTCTTGATGAAAAATCGGTATAGCTACAGAAGACTTAACCCCCATTGCGGTTAGATATTTTAGATGACATTTATCTACACTACGGCAAGAAATATCTTCTGAAATAATTTCTCCGGTTTCTTTCTCACACACCGGAATTTTACCAATTTGTCCAGTTTCTACATCAACGATAGAACGCACTCGCGACTTAATAAACAATTCCCGAGCATGAGCGGGAATATCATCAGCAGGAAAATTTAGCCCTAATAAAGATGGCAATATATCGTTATTAATTGACTCAGCTACAACTTTACCGCTAGCATCAGGATGAAACTTATAAATCATTACCCGGTCAGTTGCAAGAAAAAGTCTTACTTCTGCTACTATTCTTGTAAAAGTTTGTTTTAATTCTGAAGAACAACGAATACAATTTGTAATACGGTATATTAAATTATCTGGCTCGATATTTTTCGGGAAGCTTTTCTCCTGGGGTAAAGTCATTTTTTAAAAGGAAATAGGGAATTTATTCTGAAATCTAAAAACATTGTGAAATATCATTACTTAGAATGTCTTCAGTGAGAATACTGCCTTACTTCTTCAAAAAACTTAATTTACTAGTAGAATATTCATTTATTTTAAGTAAAATTATCATCTATTTAGATATATATTAAAATATAAAAGGTGGGTATTATCCCACCTGAAAAATTATAATTACGCTTTCACAACTTCCGAAAAACGAATTTTCAAATAATCATCTTCCATTTTTGCTCCCGATGGTTGGAGTGCTGCTAGGGCTTGTGGCAATACTAAATTGCGTCGATGGTTGCCAATAGTAATATTTAATTCGTCTCCACTTTTACTTAGATTCACCTGGTTTTTAGGAATGCCCGGTAAATATAATTCTAAACTATATTGATTTTGGTCTTGAACAACTCTAATTGTATTTTCTTTGTAATAAACTTGGGTTGGATCTTCATCTTTATAAAGTGTTTCTTTGAGTCTTTCTAAAGCTTCTAAACCACACATTTCTTCAGAGTAAAGCGGAACTTCTTTCACTGGTAAAGGGTGAAAATTTTCATGAAGCTCTTGACGATATTGCTCTTGATTATCTTTCCATCTTTTGAAAAATGGGTCTTGAACTTCTTGGGGAATAATCCGATTTGCTACTACTAAATCCGTTGCAACATTGTACAAACTTAAGTAAGCATGAGCGCGGAGAGATTCTTTAATTACCATCTTCTCTGGATTGGCAATCAAACGAACCGAGGTTTGGGTATTGTCAGTTAATACTTTTTCTAAGGCTTCAATTTGCTCGTAAAATTCGTAAGGTGCATCCATAACCTCTCTATCTGGTAAAGAAAAACCAGCGATGGGTCTAAAAATAGGCTCCACTAAAGGACGCAACGCTACCGAAATATTTTGGAAAGGCTTATAAAAACGCCGCATATACCAGCCACCAACTTCTGGTAAACTCAGTAAGCGCAAAGCCGTACCAGTAGGAGCAGAATCAATAATTAAAACGTCGAATTCTCCATCATCATAGTGACGCTTCATTCTTACTAAACCGAAAATTTCATCCATCCCTGGTAGAATTGCTAATTCCTCAGCTTGAATTCCCTCCAAACCCCTAGCTTGTAAAACTTGAGTAATATAGCGCTTTACAGAACCCCAATTTCCTTCAAGTTCTAACAAAGCATCTAATTCTGCACCCCACAAATTTGGTCTAACCTGCTGTGCTTCATGTCCGAGTTCCATATCAAAACTATCGGCTAAAGAATGAGCGGGGTCTGTACTCAGAACCAACGTTTTGTAGCCTAATTCAGCACAACGCAGTCCAGTAGCAGCAGCAACCGAAGTTTTCCCCACACCACCTTTACCTGTCATTAAAATTACGCGCATGAATAATCTCTGTTTCCTGAGAAGCTTTTACATTTATTTACATATATTCATTATGTACTTTTTAAGGGGGAGAAATGCTGTTTAAGTACATCGAATCGCGAACATTTCCAATAATCCACGTGAGAAACTATCAAATTATCAGAATTTACTCCTAGTTCGCTCCATCCCGGAATAGAAATTCGTGGTTTCCAGGGTAGAGGTGTATTCCAATTCAGCGTCCACTCGGTTTTAATAGTGTCCCCTTCCCTGCGAATATCATGTAAATCCATTTGAGTTTGGACAAACCAAGTTTGAATAAACTTAATCATCAGCTTATAGCGTTCAACCCCATTAAATTCATTCATGGGATCTTTAAAATAAACATCTTCAGCGTAAATGCTATAGGTTTGATTTTCGGGGAAACGTTGATAATCTTCCTTTAAAATTTCGACAATATCCATAAATCAGTGTTAATTGTTGGTTGTTAGTTGTTAGTGGCTCCGGTATATTGCAAGATATGTCAATTACCCATCTTTTTTACTCACTCGCTACTTGTTAGTGTTGAGTGTTAACTGTTAACTGTTCACTGTTCACTGTTCACTGTTCACTGCTCACTGCTCGTTCCACATTCTTTCTAATTGTCTTCGCCAAGCAGTCAAAACTTTTTCTCGCGATTCGGGATTTTGTTCCATTTCACCCATTAAACCTTCAGCATAAAATCGCTCAAGATTTTGCATAGTGGCTTCTAGAGACTTTCCTTGCTGTTTAGAAGCTTGAACAATTTCCTTAATCTTAGTTTCAGTTAAACGGCTGAAAGCATCATTCACGCCGACTTCGTAAAGGGAAATTAATCTAGCGATCGCATCTCGTAAGTCTTCAACAACCAAACTCGCGCAGCTGTGTTGAAATACTCCCCACAATACATCTTGATGCATGGCATAGCGTACTTGCTGAGTATCATCAAAATTAGCGTCAAAAAACTGTTGTAAAAATGGTTGTGCTTGCTGTGCTGGCATAATCGGTAACAATACTCGTAACCAAGTTTGGTCTTCGCTAAGTAATACCAATAGTCGAAAAGTAGGGGTTTCAATTTGCCAAGAACCAGGTGCAAGGACTTTTATCGCAGATGTACCAAATAATTCCGTTAGCGTATCGGCAATTTCGTTAGGTGTCATATTAAATATTTGAGCTATTACTCCAGCCTACCGCTTGCTGGCATCATGCTTTATCTTCCCAAAGACTTATGCGGTGGGTATAGGAAATATTCACAAGTGAGGAATTATAAATTTTTTATTTTAGATTTTAGATAATTTTTATCCCCTGTAATTCCCAATACCCAATTACCTATTTCCAATTATTTCTTGTAAATCAAAAAGACCGAACCAATTGCGCCAAAATTTTCGACATAAGTTTTACCATTGTAAAATAATCCAGGAGACTCTCCTCCATCAAACAATATCCCTTCTTTAATTTTTCCCAAACAGTTATTTCGAGCAATACCTTCTAAGACATCATCAAACTTATCTGGTAAAAGCTCTTGATTAACTTCAGAAATTGCAATATCGGAATTTGCTCTATTATCATTAACCAATAAAATTACATAACCTTTACTTGTAGTCGCAGCCATCGAACGATTAATAGCTCGTTTACAAGCAAATTCCCCTAAAGCATTACAAATATCTATAAACTTTCCGTTACGGTAAAATCTACCGTTACCTCCAACTATATTGTAATTAAGAATATCTCTATTTCTTCGACCTTTGGCAATAGTCGCTTGACGCACAGAAGGTTTTCCCCCTGATATACCAAAAGAAGAACGTCTATTTTTAAAATCTCCCGAATATTCAATTCCTCTGGAAATATTTAAACCCTGTGGTTTATCCTCAGTATCTATATAATCGGCATTAATTGCAGCTATCGGCTGCTTGCCATTCAACAAAGCATTATCATCGCCGATTATTTCGCTAAATAATTTGGGAACGTAATCTTTACGTAATTTACCACTCTCTGTTTTCGCGTAAATCTTGTGAGCTAAAGCTACATTTACCTTAAAATCTAATTTTGGAGATTTTGGGTTAAAAATAATGACGTGATTAATTCCCTTATCAAATTTTTCACCTAAATTATTCGTTTTGAAAAATTCAATGCTGAAATTATTATCTCTTCCGGGACAATTAACTGAAGCTTGTGTCGCTACTTTATCGCTGGTATTTTTTTGGGAGATATTATCTTCTAAAATATTACCATCTGAATTATTATCTTCTTCAGTGACTATTGATGGCTTTTGAGTTAATTCTGGTAGATTCGCATTATTCTGCCTGTAAGAACGGAAGAAGAATACACCTGCAACTATTAACAATAATCCGATAAAATTTTTGTTGAACATATTTATAGAATTAACTAATAAAGTTTTCCTCAGCCTCTTTCTCTTTCCTTAGTCAGAAAAGCGATGTCCGGAGCAGATGGGTGAGCTTTTGGTACATCTTGCTCGAATAGCAAGCTGCTGTAAACTTTATCTAGGATAACTATGTATAGTGATTAGTTGCTGCATTTTATCTCACATAAAAAAAATCTCCCCCAAATAATTTTGTGAGGAGATAATTGATATGAATTCGAGTTAATTCATCAATTCAAAATTCTACTATTGAGAATCTCAAATTTAGGAAAACCATTCTAAAACAGCTTCGTCCTTGGTATTAGTATTGCGTGATGGAGTTTCACGGTTGAATTTCATCTGAATTGAACGGGTTTGTTCGCCGTCAACAGCTACTGCTTTAATTGGATAATCAATCAAACCATCCTGGAAGGACATTTGGAAGCGGAATGTACCATCGGGATTAAGTTTGATTTCGCGATCGCCGATTGTAACGGTAGCATCAGGTTCGGTAGCACCGTAAACAATCAATTCGGCATCAGCAATTAACCAGAATTTGCGAGGACGTTCGGGAGGTTGAGACGCACCCATGCCAACACCAGACATGTTTACACCGGATGCAGTCGGAAGCGCCCACATACCAACGCCAGATGGGAAAATGTAAGAACTGATTGCTTGCTCTGGAGCCATTGAACCAGGTACGTGATGCTGAGAACCGAAGATAGAACCCGCTACCCGCATTGCTTCAGCGGATTCAGCCATACCAAAAATTTGTTCGTAAATGGCATTACCGTTGCCGTTTGCTGCGGTTTCTGGGGTTTTCTTCGCAGGTGGTACTAATTCGTACTTGGTTACACCGCGTAAATCTTCTTCAAAGTCAACGGTAATAAAGACATCTTCAATCCAATCAGAAGGATACACGGGAGGCACATGTACTCTAGCACTGCGAGCTAATACCAACCAGCGCCCATCAGCACAGCGATAACCGATGTCGATTACATAATCGCGATCGCTAACTGGAATTGGTAAATACCATTCTCGTGCCATTTCATCAGAAGGATATTCTTGAAGACTGTGGGCACTTTGATTATCTAAGTTGATGTCGGTAACATCATAAATTCTTAACGCAAGCTGCTGTCCGCCCTGTCTGCGTAACTCTTCTTTATGCTCGTTGGAAACATCCCAATAAGCATAAGCCCATTGTGGATCGCGAGGCATTAATACAATACGACTTTCACCATAACCACTAGGTAAATCGGCAAGTCCCTCATCAACAGAAGCAAGGGTACCACCAGTCTTATCTTCTTGTCCTAACTCGAATTTTGCTGCTTCCACTGTTTCCTGTGCCTCCAATGAACGTTCTGTCTGTCTGGATAATTTCTTACTCTGTGCTTCCTGAACTGCTGCGAGTAATTGAGATTTACGCATCCGGCTATAACGAGATATGCCGTATTCGCTAGCAACTTTACGTAGTTGCCGCAATGTCATTTCTTCTAACGGTGGGCGTTCTTTTGCCATGAATAAAGACCTCCTAAAGTAAAATTGAAGAAATTTCTTTTGATTAAGCAGAGGTCGGTCTAATTACATCTACCCCAAATCTTTTTGTATGGAATTGTTAGGTTTATGCCAAATTTTCAATTTATATTTAGCTTTATTCCTAATGGGAATATCGCCGGATAAATATAGGGTTCAAGATTAAACAATCTTTTCTGTGATAAAACTAAGATTTTTCATCTTGACCTTTTATAACTTCTTCTCTCACAACTTTCACGTCTATATAAAAGTTTTACTAATACTACTCATAAGTATTAATGGCGAGAGATGAATTACTTGTTAATCATATTAACTACAACTCCTTGGTTGGGATCAAGGGGGTAAAGAGGACTTTTTTGTCTCAACTACGAATTATCAAGCTATTTGGGGATCTGAATGTCATGGTATCTTGATATTCGGGTCTCAATCAAGTCCGTCAAGAGTTTTCAGATACCAGTTATGTCACGAATACGTGACAATTGAGTATTAATGCTCAGAGAAATTACACTCGCGGCTTGTGAAGCAGATTCGGAACCTTAAGCGATAGAACAACAGCCTACTTCTACGAAGGTAAAGTCTTCTGAAAGTAGTTATATGCGAGGAAAAATAGTTACTTCTACAATTGATTAGGCTCCAGAAGAAACACTGGTAGTAGATCGCGAACCAGTTAAAGGAATGAAATCGATGGATATTCAATAAGTCGTGTTGCCTATGATTCAGAGATTAGATAACAGCGAACAAAGAACAAATAAGAACTAAGTCTGCTTGCTTTATCTCTCGAAGTTTCGGGTCTTGTTTCTCTTTGTGGCTTTTTCTTGTTCGTTTCCAAATGACCCCCTTTTTTTTAGCACTCGACTTAATCTATCAGGACTCAGCTTCACTTGGCGATCGCTTTCTAATTTTTCGGCTAGTTGATGACTGTTATATGTACGTGGCTCATTTCTTAGGCATTCTTCCAAAAACACAATATCGTCTTCAGTCCACTTCGGTTTTAAACCACGACCTTTTGACTCCCAAAGCCCTTCTAAGCCAGATTCTCGCCATTTGTGCAAAACTTCTCTAACTGTTTGTGCAGTCCAATGCAAATGATTTGCTATTTTTTCTACATACCACCCATGTGCATTTAATCTAATCGCTTCTGCTCGGTCTTTTACTTTCTGTGGTACGTCCGCAGTTTTCAACTTTACTAAACTTCGCTCTTGTTCAGAAGTGAGGAATACCCTTAAACGAGCGCCCATATGTAAGTTACCTAAATAGATGCATTATCCGTATTTACTCATCTTTACATAGTTTGGTTTATTTACGCCAACTTACTTAACAGCGAATAACTATTTTTTAACTTTATTAGTTTTTTTTCTCCACTTTCCCCTAACTAAGCGGATTTCATCAAAGCTGTAATCATCACCTAAATACTCTTTGATAGGTGTTAAAGATATGTCTCCTAAAATATCTAAAACTTGAATGATTTTTTTCTGCTTATCGGTAGTAACTAATAAATTTAAATCTACTGGTTTATCTTTTTCAATTAAATCTGAAAGATGACGAGTAATTGTAGTAGAGCGAAGGTTGCGCTGTTGAGCAATTTCTTTGATACTCAGTCCTTCTTTGTGCAATTCAAAAGTTTGTAATTCCGTATATGAAATATCTCCTTTTTGATCGGCATATTTTTGTTTCTGAGGACTTTGTTCTTGTAAATAAGCTTTGATTACTGCAATAAACTTATCGCCATATTGAGTCAGCTTGTGACTACCAACCCCCGCAAGCTGGCTAAATTCCTGCTTTGTTTTCGGTTTCATCTGCGTCATTAGTCGTAAAGTAGAATCACCGAAAATAACGTAAGGTGGAACAGACTGAGCGTCGGCAAGCTGTTTGCGAAGTTCGCGTAATTTTTGAAATAAAATATCTGCTTGTTCTGCTTTCTCGCTTCTTCCTTTCCAGGCTACTTTTTCTTTGGCGGGAACAACAACAGAAACGGAGCGCTGCTTCTTCATTACTTCCAAACTGAAAGCATTAAGTTTTAATACCGCATAACCATCAGTAGTTTGTTCTAGTAAACCTTGATGCAGTAAAGAACGTCCTAACATTCGCCATTCGTCAAGCGTTCTATCCTTACCAATTCCATAAGTAGAAAGCTTATCGTGTCCTTTACTAAGAACTTTCTGAGTTTTGCTTCCCCGTAGAACATCTATGATGTGTTTCATGCCAAATCTTTGCTTGCAGCGCGCCACGCAAGACAAAAATTTCATGGCTTCAATAGTCCAATCTTCTACTGGTTTGGGATTATTGCAGTTATCGCAATTACCGCAGTTACCTGTAAATCTTTCCCCGAAGTAGCTCAACTGAATTGCACGGCGGCAGTCTGTACCTTCAGCATAATCAATCATTTGACGCAGTTGATGTTTAGCGATCATCTGCTCTTGTTCGTTGCTTTTTTGATCGATCAACCATTCAATGGTTTTGACATCGCTGTAACTTAAAAAAAGCATACAGCGCGAAGATTCGCCATCTCTACCCGCTCTTCCCGATTCTTGATAATAACTTTCTAAATTTCGTGAAATATCGTAATGAACTACAAAACGCACATCGGGTTTATTAATGCCCATGCCGAAAGCAATAGTTGCAACAATAATTCTGGCATCATCTCGAATAAACTTGGTCTGATTTTCACTGCGTTCTACATCGCTCAAACCGGCATGATAGGGTAAAGCAGAAATTTTATCGTGCTGTAGCTTAAAAGCTAATTCTTCAACTTTTTTCCGCGTCAAACAGTAAATAATTCCCGAACCTTCATTATCCTGAATAAGTCCTAAAAGTTCTACATAAGAATTCTTCTTTTTCGGACGAACTTCATAATAAAGATTTTGACGATTAAAACTAGCGATATGAACGTTGGGTTGCTTTAATCCTAATTGTTTGATGATATCTAAGCGGACTCTTTCTGTAGCGGTAGCGGTAAGCGCCCAAATTGGTACATTTGGGTAACGCTGTCGCAGCGATATCATTTGCCGATATTCCGGACGAAAATCATGCCCCCATTCGGAAACGCAATGTGCTTCATCAATCGCGAAAGCAGAAATACCAATTTGATGATGTACTAAATCCAGTAAAGGAAGAAATCTTTCGCTGAGTAAACGTTCTGGTGCAACATAAAGCAATTTGACTTTGCCTGCGAGAATCGCTTGCTCGCGCATTCTCACTTTATGAGGGCTGACACTACTATTAAGAAAAGTTGCCGGAATTCCGTTTTTTCGCAATCCATCTACTTGATCTTGCATCAACGCAATTAACGGGGATACTACTACCGTCAATCCTTCTTTCATTAATGCAGGAAGTTGAAAACACAGCGATTTACCCCCACCCGTCGGCATTATTACCAGTAAATCGCGATTTTCTAATGCCTCAACAATAATTTCTCGCTGCGGAGAACGAAAGCTGTCATAACCGAAGTGGTGTTTGAGAGCGTTTTCTAGGTTGGGATGCACAGACATATTATCTAGTTAGTTATCAGCTACCGATAAGCCTTTAGGGGTTAGAAAAAATGCGTAAAAAATTTTATTTCTTAAGCTTTACCATTTTAATCAACACTCTTACATTTTTTGTTAAAGAATTATTCTTAGAAAGGTATTAGATATTCGCAATTGTTTTAATAGTTATGTTTTATATATAAAATATACGTTTTTATACTGAACTATTTATAGGTGTAAAGCGTGTTAAATATTGTAATATCAGGGAAAAATGTTTATATCGCTGATTGCTATGAATTGGTTTAATACAAAAATAATACAAGTAAGCGGCTAAAAAAAAATAGATCGTTCCAGAGATTATTAAACCTGCTGTTTTGTAATTAATCGGCAGAATATTTTTTATTGCCCTGGCATCCCTTGATTTTTTCCGACTTTACTAATACCAACGTTTTTAACTAATTCAAAACCCTAACCTATTAAAACTGATTTTAGATCGCCAAAGATATATGACACAAACTCCACAGCGTCCGCCAACTAATACTGCTGCAAATCGTGGTGCCCCAAGTGCCCCTCCCATGCCACCACCACCTCCGGCATCTTCTACACTCAGTACTCAGCGCCAGTCAACTCAAACTATAGAAATGCCAAACGGTAGCCGTGGTTTAACAAATCCTGCCGCTCATCGTCCGGGAGCGCCACCACCTATGGACCGAAATAGACCTAGCTCCAAAAGTTTGCAACCAACTTTCAAGCAATTAATTCTGGAAGCTCACGAAAAAGGGTTTTCCGATATTCACCTGGGAGTAGGTGAAATACCCCGCTTCCGCAACCGAGGGGAAATAAACACAACTGATTATCCAGAAACCGACAAAGAAACTTTCATGAGTTGGTTGCATGAAACGCTTACAGACGAAGAAATTAAGCGTTTTCAAGAAACTTTAGACTTTGACGGAGCCACCCAGTTCGATTTTGCTCGCGTCCGAATCAATATCTTTGATTCTCTCAAAGGTTACGCGATGGTATTGCGATTAATTCCAGTCAAAATCCTATCAATGGAGCAGTTGAAATTACCTCCAATTTTTAGAGATATTTGCCACTACCACAAAGGTTTAATTCTAGTTACAGGTCCCACTGGTTCTGGTAAATCAACAACCATGGCAGCGATGATTGACTATATCAATCGTGAGATGTCAAAACATATTATCACCATCGAAGACCCAGTTGAATTCGTTCATCAAAGTCGAAAATCTTTGGTGAAACAGCGGGAAGTGGGTATGCATACCCGAAAATTTGACAATGCTTTGAAAGCAGCTTTGCGGGAAGATCCAGATTTGATTCTGGTAGGAGAAATGCGGGATAAAGAAACAGTTAACACCGCCATGAAAGCTGCTCAAACAGGTCACTTAGTAATGGGAACCCTCCATACCAACAGCGCGGTTAAAACCATCGAACGTATTCTCAATCTTTTCCCTGGTGAAGAACAAGATCCGATGCGGGTTGCAATATCTGAATCCTTAGTCGCAGTTATTTCTCAAGGTCTGTGTCGCACGACAGATGGTAAGCGAGCTGCATTTCACGATATTCTTATAAATACCGAAGCAATTAAAGACTGGATTAAAGACTCGAAATACGATGAGATGACTGAATTAATGAAGCAAGCCAGTTTTGATGGCATGATTACTATGAATCAGTCTCTATTTAATCTTTACCAAGAAGGTCGGATCACGGAAGAAACTGCATTAGAAATGTCACCAACTCCTAACGAGATGGCGCAGATGCTTCGAGGTAGAGTATAAGTATAAGTAATTGGGTTTTGGGTATTGGCAATAAGCACGCGAGTCTTTAGCCTTTATCCTCTTCCCTAAATAGTTAGAATGATTATTTAAATAAAACTTTAGTACGGGATCGTTTTGTTTGCACCCAGGGTAATTTTAGGAAAAATATTTGTTTAATTAGAGTCTTTATCTTTGGGTTAAATGTAAGATACATCTTTAAAAGTGGCGAAACCGCTAATAGAGTATCTCTAAAGTTTAAAACCCTATAATCCTTAGCTCGGTATTCGATCAATCGTATGAGTTGTAGTGAGCATAAGGCATTGAATTCAAATAAATCATCTTTACCAAAATTATTCAAAGGTATTGCATTATTTACACCAGGAGGAGATTTAGTTTACTGTATCGATTCTAGTAAAAGAGGTCGATGGCATTCACATTTATGCGGTGCTTTACAGGAAATTTTGGATTTACCCGAACCTCCTCATTTTTTAGTTCCACTGTATACAGCTACTATTGATTACTGGCTAGATCCACGCACTCAGCAAGTGAGAACTTTTGCAGAGGCTTATCCAGCAGTTATACGTTACCAAGCTCTATTAAATGCTGTTTTTAATGCTGGCAATTTAAATTGGCAAAAAACTCCTTGGCATGATGGTTTGTGCGACAGCATTGTATTAGCAACTTATCGTTCAAGTTTTGAACAGTTATGGGAAAATCATGATTTGATTGTGCGTTTAGAGATATCAGGAAAATTAGGTACCGATTCTCCCATATTTACTCCACAAAAAATTACCCCTCCAAGCCAACCCTATATTCTTCGTTTATTTGTTGCAGGGCATACTCCGAATACTGAAAACATACTGCAAAGCCTCCACGAACTTTTAGAAAAATATTTGGGAAGTCCTTATACTCTAAGAATTATTGATGTATTAACTCATCCCGAACAAGCAGAAATTCATCAAGTTAGTGCAACTCCTACTTTAGTTAAAGTCTCTCCTAAACCGACGAAACGAATTGTTGGAGATATGAATAATATGGATAGAATTTTACATATGTTGGGCATCTTAAATAAATCAAATTATTCAGATAGATCCAATGAAGGTAGTTCAAATAATCCATTTTGATTAGCTTCAAAATTAATCGCTTTAAATATTGCATTGAGATTTAAAGCACCATAAATATGGGGAAATCTTTCCTTACCTAGAACTAAATCGTAACGAATTTCTGATTCTACTTCATCAGGATTAATAAAAAGAAGCAGTAAATCAGTTTGATTTTTGAAAAAAGAATTTGCGACTTTTACTACTTGTGCTGATGTTGAACAATGAATAAATCCTTCCGTCTCTAGGGATTGGGCACGGTAAACTCCTATAGCTTTCGCTTGTTCCCAATCTTGACGCGGAGTTATATGGTAAATTGTTTTCATCGATTAGTTGTTAGTTGTTAGTTGTTAGTTGTTAGCTGCAAGTTATTTCAGCAACTAAATCTGAAGCTTTCCCAATCAAAGAAGTATCAACGTCGATTTGGTAATTTTCTAAATTTACAATTTCTTGCACAATTGTGCCTAAATCTGCATTACCTTTTCTTGCACCCAAGCCATTGATAGCACATTCAATTTGTCTAACCCCGCAATTTAAAGAGACAACAGAGTTTTCTACCGCTTGATCTAAATCATTATGACAGTGAACGGAAATAGTTGAACTATTAATATTTGGAACTCGATTAAAAATCATTTCTAAAAGTCGGGAAAATTCTTGAGGTGATGACAAACCTAAACTATCAGGAATATTAACAATCGTAGCACCACTATCAATTGCTGTTTCTATGGCTTTACACAAAAAATCTGGTTCGCTTCTCGGTGCATCAAATGCACTCCATTCAACTTCTGAGCAATTATTTCGTGCTAAGGATACGCTGTCTTTAATACTTTCTAATTCCTGTTCTAATCGAATTTTATGTTTATTTTTTAGATTGACATTATTATAAGTATGAATTCGACCTCTTTTAGCTAGCTTAATTGCTTGAGCAGCGCTGATAATTTCTTCTTTTTTTGCACCGGCTAATACACAAATAGTAGAATCATTGATTATTTTCGAGATTTGCAAAACTTGCTCTAAATCTCTATATGAACTTGCTGGATAACCAACTTCAATTACATCAACTCCGATTTCTTCTAATAAATTTGAAATCAAAATTTTCTGCTGTAAATTAAATTTTATTCCGGGCATTAACTCCCCATCGCGCATTGTCGTATCCAAGATAATAACTTTATTCATAAGAAAATTATTAATGAACAATAGACAATTATCAATTATTTAAGCATTAATAGATTGATTATGGTGCTTGACGGCAATATTTACAATTATCGTTATTAATCATGATTTGCCGTAGCCGTCACACAGCCTACAGAATTATTATCCAATGCCCAATGCCCAATGCCCAATTCCCCATAACTAATTAAGCTTCTTGATAAATTATCTCTTGGAATTGAATAATATCTTTTTGAGGATCGGAGTGAGTAACTTTTACTGAAATCTCTTCACCCAAATTTACAGCCCGCTTGAAAAACATTGGTAACTGTAAACCTAAATCTTCTAATAAAATTAGCGCTAAATTGCTATCTTCTCTTAACCACATTAAAACAGTGGTATCCCATGCTTTATTTAAATGACGGCGAAGATATTCTAATGCCCAATATCTATTAGTTTGCCGCTCTACCATTACTACTTCTTGAGTAATACTGGTGACATTCATCATGACTTCCTTAAGTCCTTCCGCTGAGAAGGGTAAAACATCACCTCGCAGATGAGCTTTAATTTGGAAATGAGTCAGCAAGTCGCTATAGCGGCGAATTGGGGAAGTAGCTTGCGTATAAGTTTCTAGCCCTAAACCTGCGTGGCGCAAAGGGTTAATGCTCATTTCGCTCTTTGGCATACACCGCCGCATGGCACAGGCACGGACAAAACCTGCTGGTAGTAGTAGCAATTCTTCCTCTGGTGGTAATTCTGGCTGCGGCTGCCCACGAAAAGGCAAGGGTATACTATGAGTTTTTCCGTAACGAGCCGCGACTTCACCCGTAAGAATCATCATTTCTGCTACTAATTGCCGGGAATGAGAATCATCTAGCAAATCGATATTAACTTCGTCATCTTTTACTTTAATCATTGCCTCAGGCATATTTATGCTGATGGCTCCTTGCTCGTAACGCCATGACTTGCGCTTCTTTGCCCATTTCCCAAGGGCTGCAATTTCGGGTTCTTCTCGGACTCCCGATTCCAAAATATCGTTTACATCTTCGTAGGTAAGACGATAAGTCGGTTTAATCAAACTGGCATGAATGCTATATTCTTCTACACCACCAGTTTCATCTAAAACAATCCCGAAACTTAAGGCACAACAGATTTCTCCCTGTATCAAACTCATCGGGCCGGTTGCCAATATTTCCGGGAACATAGGAATCATTCCTGTTGGCAAATATACCGTACTACCGCGCTTTCTGGCATCCAAATCTAACTCATCTTCGGGTACAAGCCATCGTGTGGGATCGGCAATATGAACCCATACCCTTTCTCTATTGTCGGGAAGCGTTTCCCAACTCAAACCATCATCAATTTCTGTAGTTGTTTCATCATCAACCGTATAGACTTTCAAATGAGTTAAATCCAAACGGTTTTGATCTGGATCTGGAGGAGGAGCGTTCAAGCGTTCATGCGCCACATCTAGTACCTTAGTAGGAAATTGAACGGGGATTGAAGAACGACGTAAAAATAAGTTTTGATTTGGACTCCACCAACCCAAATCAACAAGCAACTCGAACGCTCCTTGAGGAGTGGCAGTGCGTCCAAGCATTGTCATCGTTTCTAAAACTTGCGCGGGTGGGGGATAAGCTTGAGCCAATGATTCGTATTTAACTCCACCCCGCGTTACATCTGCCAGTAAGGCGGCATATTTTTCTAAGGCTTCTAATCTGTGACGGTCGTGCTTCTGCCATTCTACAGTTTCGCCATCAAGCGCTTGCTGTACCCTTGTTAAAAATTCCTGCTGCCCCTGGGCTTTCAGAGCTTCTACTTCCAATTGGTGCTTGCGCTCTGCAACGGCATTTGCACTTCGCGGTTCGTAACCGTCACCCTTTTGCTTAAAATAAACTTTATCATCCGATAACAAGCAGTGAGCCGCATAAACTTGAGGTGGCTCTACCTGGGAAAACAGTAAATTAGCCATCTCTTCTGGAGTCGCCGATGTGCTGTCTTCTATCAATAATTCCCAAGCTACTTCTAAGCTAGAGGGGTCTAAATACGACTCTACCTGCTTCAGAAAATCTGGTATTTCCGATGGCTTGTAAGTTTGTCCGACAACTTTGTAGGTAAATTGTCTTGGCGCAAGACTTGTGGATTGTCCTCGTTCGTCTAATACAATCCAACGGTTCTTTCCATCTGGGCGCTCTACTACACCCAAACGACGTTCGCCTTGATTTCTAAATTCTACCAGCGTCCCCTTTTCCACAAGCCTTGTAATTCATTCAAATTTTCAGTTTTCAGATTTTGGATTATCCAATATAAAAATTCCAAAATCAAATCATCTTCAATACAAAATAATCCAAAAATATGGAGTAATTGTCATTGTTAGCGATCGCCGCTGACACCTAGCTAGGTTACATGCGGCGCATCACAAAAGTAACTCGGGAGGCAGCCCACAGCTTTTATGCTTTAAGAGCCTCCCCAATATCTGGTATGCCAGGATACTAAAATTAAGCTTCGGCATTCACAAAAGGTAATAATGCCAAAATCCGAGCGCGTTTGATTGATGCAGTTAGAGCGCGTTGTTGCTGAGAAGTTAAACCTGTAATACGACGTGGCAATATTTTACCGCGTTCGGTAATAAATTTACGTAATAAATCAACGTCTTTATAATCTATGGGTTCTCCAGGTTTAATAGGAGAAAGACGACGACGATAATAAGCCATTTTTACTTAATTTCCTTGTGAACTGTATGCGTGTTGCAATGAGTGCAGAACTTTTTAAGTTCCAAACGATTAGTTGTATTGCGACGATTCTTAGTACTCGTATAACGAGAAACTCCAGGCGAACGCTTATTAGCGTTGCTGCGACACTCCGTGCATTCCAGTGTCACTATTATACGAACACCTTTACTTTTAGCCATGATTAGACAAACAATTTAAGCTAGCAAATAATAACACAAATAGCCATTCTCTCATATTCATTCGCCTAATTTCAACTATCTGCTTAATCCCGATGGAGCAGAAAGAAATAGTTGTAAGGCAATGAAAATATAATAATTCCAAAGTCGCGGTGATGCAGCTATTAACTGCGGTGGTTTCACCCATATAAGCAGGAGGCTTTCTTGCCGAGTAAGACTGCACTTAGCGCAGCTTCTCCCGTAGAAAAAGACCCGAAGGGTGATGCAAAATCTGCACCACTATCAATCGCGATAACGGAATCACGCTTAAGTATAACAGCCACTCAGCAAAAAATGCCGCTTCAACCAATAGATTTACCACCAGCATTGCTTTTACTCGCGTTGATATTAGTCCTAATTACACCAACGGTTTGACCTAAAACATTAACATTCCCATTATTACCAGCAGCATAAAGTTTACCCGAGGCGATCGCCGTACCTGCTGTTTGTGTTTTTACAACTTGCGAACCTGTTCAAGTTACCGTGCTACTAGAGTCAACTTCAACACCAATTGCGTTGGCACTACAACCTCGTCTCAATAATTATGATAAGGAAGAAACCTTAGTTTCAATTCATACTACTTATATTTATCTTTAATAACTATAACGCAGATTAATTAAACCCCCTATAGAACCTATTTGACATCTTTTATTGCAATGAATAGTTAAATTCCAATATTAAAAAAATATTATTTCTTACTTGAATTGCGCTCAATTCTAAGTTGAATTAAACACTTTCAGTATCTAGTTGCTTTTTCAGTTTGACAGCCTTAGTTAGAAGCAGTTTAAGGTTAATATTTGAAGAAATAAGCACAAAAAAA
Organism: Rivularia sp. PCC 7116; assembly: GCF_000316665.1. Classification (GTDB taxonomy): domain Bacteria; phylum Cyanobacteriota; class Cyanobacteriia; order Cyanobacteriales; family Nostocaceae; genus Rivularia. Next base: position 22,943 of record NC_019678.1, read on the forward strand.
CGGGTCTTTTAACCCGCTCCTAAATAAAATAAATGTAACTGTGAAAGGTTAAAATTTTAAGCTTTAACCTTTGACCTAACTAAATTACCGTCTTGCAAATTTCTTAGACATCTTCCGCAAGCGAATTGATTCTGGTGTAACTTCCACCAATTCATCTGGCCCAATATATTCCAAAGCTCTTTCCAGACTCATTTCTACTGGTGCTTGTAATTGAACTAATTCATCACCACTAGCAGCACGATGGTTTGTTAACTGCTTGGTTTTACAAAGGTTCAATTCCAAATCTTGGGGACGATTGTTTTCTCCAACAATCATACCTTTATAAACTTTGGTACCGGGAGTAATGAAGAAAGAACCTCTATCTTCAGCGTTTTTCATCGCGTAGAAAGTAGCAACACCTTCCTCAAAAGATATTAGTACGCCGTTACGACGGGCAGAAATATCACCAATAATCGGACGATAATCCAAGAAACTGTGGTTCATGATTCCGTCACCGCGAGTGATACGCATAAATTCACCACGGAAACCAATCAAACCACGAGCAGGAATCACAAACTCTAATTGAGAACGTCCATTACCACCCATTTGCATATCTTGCATTTCACCTTTGCGCTGTCCGAGTCTTTCGATACAGCCACCAACGGCTTCTTCGGAAACGTCTAAAGCCAGAAGTTCGTAAGGTTCGCAAGGTTGTCCGTTGACTTCGCGGTAAATTACCTGTGGCTGAGATACCTGAAACTCATAACCTTCGCGACGCATGGTTTCAATCAAGATACCCAAGTGAAGTTCACCACGCCCGGAAACTCCGAATTTATCGGGAGAATCGGTTTCTTCAACTCGTAAAGCTACGTTTGTTTGCAACTCGCGCATCAAACGGTCTCTTATCTGACGAGAAGTAACGAAATCTCCTTCTTTTCCGCAGAATGGAGAATCATTCACGGAGAAAGTCATTTGCAAAGTAGGTTCATCCACTTTAATAAGTGGCAATGCCCGAGGTTCGTTGGGACAAGTTATGGTTTCTCCAATATTTGCATCGGTAAAACCTGCAACTGCAACTAGATTACCGGCAGATGATTGCTCTAATTCCACCCGACTTAAACCTTCAAAGCCCATTAATTTGCTAATTTTGGCTTTGACAATTTTACCGTCTTCCTTAACCAAAGCAGCTTGTTGTCCGGCGTTGATAGTACCGTTGTGAATTCTACCAATTACAATTCTTCCCAAGTACTCGGAGTAATCCAGAGTTGTCACCTGCAATTGTAAAGGCTTTTCGGGGTCGCCTACTGGGGGTGGAACGTGACGTAAGATTGCCTCAAACAAAGGCTGCATATCCTTATCTTCGTCTTCCAGTTCGTTTTTAGCAAAGCCTGCTAAACCAGAAGCGAACAAATAAGGGAAATCGCATTGGTCATCATCTGCCCCTAATTCTAGGAACAAATCCAATACCTTATCAACTGCGGTGTGGGGATCTGCTCGCGGACGGTCAATTTTGTTGACAACAACAATCGGGCGTAATCCTTTTTCCAAAGCTTTCTTCAGAACAAAGCGCGTTTGCGGCATGGGACCTTCATTCGCATCCACAATGAGGACGCAACCGTCCACCATCCCCAATACCCGTTCAACTTCTCCACCGAAGTCAGCGTGTCCGGGAGTATCAACAATATTAATTAAAGTGTCTTTGTAACGAACGGCTGTATTTTTGGAAAGAATCGTAATCCCTCTTTCTCTCTCCAAATCGTTGGAATCCATGACGCAATCCGGAACGTCTTCCCCTTCACGGAAAATGCCAGATTGTTTGAGCAGGGAATCAACGAGGGTTGTTTTGCCGTGGTCTACGTGAGCGATAATAGCGACGTTACGGATTGGGAGCGTCATAAGTGCGTCCGGTTAACTGTGGGTTTATATATCTTAACTATGGTGTAAAGGCTGTATTAACAGAATTTGGATAAAAATGTCGATTCTGTAAACATCCCTTAACAATTCTATCTTACTCTTTGCGTTTGAAAGAATATTTGGTAATCGGTAATTGCGAATTGCAAATTGGGAATAGGGCATTGGGGATTGGGCATTGGGGATTGGGCATGGTACAAAGTTAGGAGTTAAGACGGGAATAGTAAGTAGAGAGTAGCGAGTTATAAATTATTTTCTCCTTGTCCCCTTATCTCCCTATCACCCATTACCCACTACCTATTACCCATTACCCAATCAAAAAATGCCCCACATTGTTCTAATCGGTGATTCAATTTTCGATAATGCTGCTTACGTTGGTGGAAATCCAGATGTAATTTCGCAGTTACAACTAAAACTTCCTGAAAATTGGAATGCTAGTTTAAATGCAATTGATGGGAATAAAGTTGATGATGTTTACACTCAACTGGAAAAATTACCCAAAGATGCTACTCATTTAGTTCTGAGTATAGGAGGAAATGATGCACTTAGCTGTATCGGTATTTTAAATGAGAAAGTCGCTTCTTCTGCTGAAGTATTTATTAAGCTGGCTAACTTACGAGAAGACTTTGAAAACCAGTATCATAAATTGCTACGAAGAATTTTAAGTCTCGGTATACCTACAGCTATTTGTACTATTTATAATCCGAATTATCCCGAATCAACTTATCAAAGAATTGGGGTTGCTGCTTTAACAATTTTCAATGATGTGATTATTCGACAAGCTTTTCAATTCGGTATTCCGCTAATCGATTTGAGATTAACCTGTAATGAAGCTAGTGATTACGCAAATCCAATTGAACCTTCATGCGCCGGTGGTGAAAAAATTGTGAATGCGATTGTTAATGCTGTTTTTGAGCATAATTTTGATAGGCATTATACTCAGGTTTTTTATTGATTTGGTAGCTAAAAAATGAGGTAAATTATTTGTGATATTTTTAATTTATTATTTGACAGAATAAGTATTTATCACTTACCTAATTACTTATCAAATAAGGATATTTATATTAAATTGATTAAATAGCGAATTTCTCGGATTTGAAAATTTTCTCTAACATCAGTTTTAGTCGCTCCATCTGGTTGAAATCCCATTTTTTCATAGAATTTACGCGCTATTTGATTGGTATCGAGTACCCAAAGAGTTATTTGAGTAAATTGTTGATTTCTCATATCTTTAAATATAAATTCAACAAATTCTGTTCCCAAACCTTTTCTCCAATATTCGGGATTGATATATATTGAAGTAATTTCTCCTGTTATTTTAGAATCCTTGTCTCGATCGCGAGTTTGTCCGAAATTAGCAAAACCTACTACCAAATCGTCGATTTTTTGGACTATCGTATGAGTTTGGGAATTAGTTAAAATATTTTGCCAAGATTTTTCGCGTTTTGAAATCGATAAATTGTTTAAATAACTCTGAGGTATCAAACATTTATAAACTTTTTGCCAAGATTTTACGTGAATTTCAGCAATATCTTTTACGTCTTCAAGGATTGCGGTTCTGATAGTCATTAAGCTTAATCAAATTCAATTTTCATACCCACTTATAAAACTACAGCTTAGTTTTAGCTAATTCAAATGGTTCAATCAAAATTCTTCATCCCCTGAGCCACAAATTTAACTAAACGAGAAATAGCAATTTCAATCTCCTCTGAAGAATTTCCAGTTATTACTTTATCTGACTGACCAAGTTGATTTGCAGTACGGATTATGATTGCGATCGCTAAATCTAATTTCCAAGTTAGTTCGGTACGAGTTTGATCGGGAAGCGCTCTTTGCAGAATATCTAAAAATCGTCGTTGACTTTCATAAAATTCTTTGTCTGCAAGTTGCTGTATTGGTAAAGGTTCCGCACGACAACGCCCCATGAATTGAGCGCGAACCATTCCTGCTTCTCCCATTTGAGTTATTATCCTCAAAGGAGGGCCGTAAAATGCTTCTAGAATATTCTCTAGTGATGGTGGTTCTTCTAAATTTTCATATTTGGCAAGCTCCTCTAGCTGAGATGCTACTATCTGTTGAGCAGTTCTCTGCACCACTGCAATAAAAAGCTCTTCTTTTGAACCAAAATGGTAGTGAACTGCTGCAATATTAACTCCTGCTTCTCGAATCACGTTACGTAAACTCGTGCCAGCAAAGCCTTTTTCGGCAAATAAACGCTCAGCTACGTTAAGTATTTGCTCTTTCGTATCTATAGTTGTTACAGTATTTTTCATTTAAAACAAACGTTTGATTGATGCGCGACTTTAATTATAATTGACTTATTTATAAACTTCCTGTTCCAATTTTACGGCATGCAAGCCAAGTATTGGGCAAAATGCATTCAATAAAAAACTGCTCTGTTAGCTGTTTAATCTAAGAGAAGAAAAGCAGAATACCTTTATGATAGCTCTATTTTAGCTGTAAAAGTAATTAAAAGAATTGGTTCCAATGGTTGAAAAACATGTATGCAATTCAACATATGTATCTATCAAACGTATGATTGACGAAAATTAAAACGTGTGTTTGAATTGTATGCATGAGAAAACTTATTTCGCGGAAAGTTGCGGTGCCGGGGTCCCCGAGGCACTACGTTGCGGTGAGACAAGGTAAGGGGGTGTCGGTTTCCGTCCTCCAAACTAGCGTTAGCGAAGCGAGGCGTTAGCCTTACCCGGAGGGAGGTTCCCAAGCCACTACGTTGCGCGGGAACAAGCGCGTTGTAGCAAGTGCCGTCCCGTTGAGCAAACTTTCTCAGACGAAGATATAAGCCCCACTGGAGGCAAGTACTATGAACCCAGATTTTACTCCAAATTCCCAGATATCGGGTGATGAAACACTTGACAATGGGGGATATTCACAAGAAAAAGAGAATCAGTACCGAGATTATTCCAAGTTGCTTCGCTATGGAATGTTGGGTTTGCTTGGGTTAATGGTAGCAGCAGGGGCTGTGTTTGGTGCTAAGAACTTCACTCAAGCAGAACCTGAAACCCAGGAAGTCGCAGTGGCAAAACCTTTGCCAGTTACAACTTTACGAGCCAAACCCGTTGAATCCTATCAGGTTATGCGGACTTACACTGGTGAAATTGCTGCAATTCGGACTAGCGAATTGGGGTTTGAACGAGGTGGAAAGTTAGTTAATGTTTTTGTCAAAGAGGGCGATCGTCTGAAATCGGGACAGCCAATTGCAAAGCTTGATGTAAGTAATTTACAGATGCAAAAATTGCAATTAGAAGCTCAAAAAGCCCAAGCACAAGCAAGATTGGATGAATTTATTGCAGGTCCTCGTCAGCAGGATATTGCAGCCGCTCGGGCAGCAGTAGATGATATTCAACAGCAGTTGCAGCTACAAAGAACTAAGTTAAAGAGACGAAAGTATTTGTACGGTGAAGGAGCAATTTCCCGAGAACAGCTAGATGAAATTTCTTTCGGTGAAAATTCTTTAAACGCTCGTTTGAGACAAGCTCAAAGTAATTTAAACGAACTTTTAGCAGGGACTCGTACAGAACAAATAGCCGCACAGCGAGCAGTGGTTAAACAATTAGAAGCAAGTATATCAGACTTAGAAATTAATATAGCTAAAAGTACTATCAAAGCACCATTTGCAGGTATAGTTTCCGCTCGTCAAATCGATGAAGGAACGGTAGTAAATACAGGTCAAGCTGTGGTGAGATTGGTAGAAAATACCAGTCCAGAAGCTAGAATTGGAATGCCTGCAAGCGTAGTAAATCGATTGCGAGTTGGTAGCACTCAAAAGGTACAAATTAATAATCAGACTTATTCAGCAAGAGTCGCTTCAATTTTGCCAGAAGTTAATCCTAATACTCGTACTCAAGTAGTCGTATTGAAATTAGAGTCTTCCTTAATATCTCAAATTAACCCCGGTCAAACAGTTAGGTTAAAGCTGACAGATACAATTTCCACAGAAGGATTTTGGTTGCCAAATAAAGCCTTAACTCAGGGATTGCGCGGACTTTGGACTAGTTACGTTTTAACCAAACCGAAAGTAGAGAATGCAAGTACTCCTAAAAATTCATTTGTACTTGAGCAGCGAACTGTAGAAGTATTACACCAAGAAAGCGACAGAGTTTTGGTACGGGGTACTTTGCAACCCGGAGACAGAATTGTTGCAAACGGAGTTCATCGCTTGGTTCCCGGTCAGATTGTGCGTCCGATTGGGGAGTGAGGAGAGAGGGGGAGATGGGGAAGAGGGGGGAGAGGGGGTAGAAAAAATTAATTCTTACCCCATAAATTTAATCCTAAATAAATCCATATATTATCAAAATCCAAAATAAATTAACTTTTAACTCGCTACTGATAATTCACAATTCCTAACTCTTTTAATCAAAACGTAATTGACAATTTTCTTAATACATAATGGTGCGTTACGGCATTATCAAAGGAATAATCTTCCAATCGAATGATCTCGTGCCGTAACACACCAGGGCAAACTATTACCCATTACCAATTATCTATTACCAATTACCTATTAATCATGGTTCTTCCTTTTTTCCGCAATGTCCGTTTGCTAATCCTAACCTTTGTATTAATCATATTTTGGGGACTTTCGGCGTTTCAATCTTTACCGCGTCAGGAAGATCCGCAGTTGGTAGCTCGGACTGGTATTGTTACTACTATTTTTCCTGGAGCTAGTGCGGAACGGGTGGAAGCGCTGGTGACGGAAGTAATTGAATCAGAGATGTCTGAGATTGAGGAAATTAATACTATCACATCCGATTCTCGTATTGGTTTATCAACAGTTTCGATTGAATTAAAAGATACTGTAAGCGAAGCCGAACCCATTTGGACAAGGGTAAGGGATAAGTTAGCAGATGCGGAACCGCAATTTCCATCGGGTGTACTGGAACCGGATTTAGATGAAGCGGAAACCCGAGCTTATGCGGTAATTGCATCTTTAGTTTGGGAAGGAAAAAGCGAACCTAATTATGCAATTTTACGCCGTTTTGCACAGGAGCTTGATGTTCAACTTCGGGGTGTGGGGGGAACTGAAAAGGTTGATACGTTTGGTTTCCCTTCGGAAGAAATTACTGTGGAAATTAATCCATCGGATTTAGCAGCAGTAGGATTAAATGCTCAGCAGTTATCGCAACAAATACAGCAAAGCGATGCCAAAGTTAGCGCTGGACAATTACGGAGTCCGCGAAATACTCTAGCGATAGAAGTAGAAGGAGAACTTGATTCGTTAGAACGAATTCGTCAAATACCGATTTCTTCGACTACGAGCGGACAGTTTACTCGTTTGGGGGATATTGCGAGGGTTAATAGAGGTATCAGACAACCAGTTACAGATTTGGCTTTGATTGGTAGCAAACCTGCTGTAGCTTTGGGTGTTTTGATGGAACCGGGAAATAGAATTGATTTATGGGCTGGGAAAATCCGCGAACAGTTAGAAGATTTTCGTCAGCGTGTTCCAAATGGAATTAAATTGGAAGTTATTTTTGACCAAAGTAGTTATGTTGAAACACGTTTAGATAATTTAATTTCAAATCTATTATTTAGTGCGTTCCTTGTGGTTGCCGTAACTTTTGTGGGGATGGGTTGGCGCTCTTCTCTTATTGTTGGAGCTGCATTACCTTTGACAGTGTTTGCGGTGTTTGGTGAATTGCAGATTTTTAATATTCCGATTCATCAAATGTCAGTGTCGGGATTGATTATTGCTTTAGGTTTATTAATTGACAACGCAATTGTAGTTGTTGATGAAATTCAGGTCGAACTAGAACATGGATTAAAGCCAAAAGATGCGGTGGTGAAAACGGTTAATTATTTAACTGTTCCGCTGCTGACTTCAAGTTTAACCACAATCCTTACCTTCTTACCAATTGGTTTATTACCGGGAGGAGCGGGGGAATTTGTTGGTTCCATCGCTTGGGGTGTAATTATGTCCCTGGTTTCTTCTTTGGTAATTTCTTTGACGGTAATTGCTGCGCTTTCGGGTCGTTTTTTGGCTCAAACTCAAGTTGACGAGGAAGATATTCGTCCGAAACGCAAATCCCGTAAATCTCGACTTTTATCAAGACTTTTATCAACAATTAAAAATCCCCATGCTTGGTGGAATTCAGGTTTATCTTCACCTTTTTTAGGTCGGATTTATCGTAAAACTTTAAACTGGGCTACAGCTAAACCTTTAATTGCGATTGTTTTAACAATGATATTACCGGTTATGGGTTTTATAAATGTTAGTTCTCTACCTACACAGTTTTTCCCTTCTCTCAACCGCGATCAGTTTCAAATCGAAGTCGAGTTTCCCGCTCAAACTTCCATTGCTCAAAGTCGCGAGGATGTATTATTGGCTCGTAAATTAATTCAAGAACATTCCCAGGTTGAGGAAGTTCACTGGTTTGTCGGAGAAAGCGCTCCCAAGTTTTACTACAACTTTACTGGTGGGATGAAAAATGCTGCTTACTACGCTCAAGCAATGGTACAGCTAAATACAGATAAAGGGGTTATGCAATTAATTCGGACTTTACAAGATGAGTTAGATTCAGCATTCCCTAGCGCTAGAGTTTTAGTAAAACAATTAGAGCAAGGACCACCATTTGAAGCTCCGGTGGAAATGCGGATTTTCGGCCCTGATATCGCAGAATTAAGAAGATTAGGTGTTCAAGTTAGGGAAATTTTGACACAGATACCCGACGTTACCCATGCTAGGGATGACTTAACCGAAACTTTGCCCAAGTTGGGTTTAGAAGTAGATGAAGAGCAAGCAAGATTAGTCGGACTTGATAATAGGGCTATAGCGCAACAGTTAGAAACTTATTTAGAAGGTTCCGTTGGTGGTTCGATTCTGGAATCTACGGAAAATTTACCAGTAAGAGTAAGAATCGCGAATTCAAATCGAGGAGATTTATCTCAGATTGCTTCCCTTAACCTACAGCCAACTCAACAAACTGGTACCGAACCAAATTTACGTCCTCTCTCAGCATTAGGGAAGTTTAATCTGGTTCCTCAATTAGCAAGCATTTCCCGACGTAACGAACAAAGAGTTAACACCGTCCAAGCTTTTATTTCTGCTGGGGTTTTACCGTCAGTAGTTCTGGGAGAATTACAACAACGTTTGCAAGCACAGGAATTTGAATCAAAACTTCCTCCCGGATACAGATATGAATTTGGTGGAGAACAAGCAGAAAGCGGAGAAGCTACCGGAAATCTCATGTCAACTGTGGGATTGTTGGGGTTAATTATGGTGATTACCCTAGTGCTATCCTTGGGTTCCTTCCGAATGGCTGGTATCGTGTTTGCTGTTGGGGCTGGTTCGGTTGGTTTAGCTTTATTTGCTCTGTGGGCTTTTGATTCGGTATTCGGATTTATGGCAATTGTCGGGACAATGGGTTTAATTGGGATTGCTATCAACGGTGCGATTATTATTTTGTCAGCCTTTAATGAAGATGAAGCAGCCAAGAATGGTGATGTTAAAGCAGTACGGGAAGTTGTAGTCAAAGCGACACGTCACGTCTTAACTACAACCATTACAACAATGGTCGGTTTTATTCCACTAATTGCCGATGGCGACCCTTTCTGGCTACCTTTAGCGATTGCGATCGCCGGTGGGATTGGTGGTTCTCCGCTACTGGCGCTTTATTTTACTCCTGCGGCTTATTTGTTGGTGAAAGGACGGAGGAAGAATACGAGAAAGCGGAAGCAGCTTTTGCTTCCTCCGGCGGTTTCTTGATAAAAAGTAAGTCAAAAAGAAGAAACTCGTTTATCATAAAATGCAAAATAACTAAAGTGTAGAGGACTACTAAGAAGTCCTCCCAACACCACAGGCAAGACGAAAACCAATAGCGTCGTCGATAAGCTCGCGCCAAGCATAGTTGAGGCGGCACGCAGACCGGCAGTCTACAGGATCGCTGTCCCAGGAAACGCCCCGCAGCACGCCTGTTCCTTGTCTTTGATAAAGATTATCATTCTTGTCATCAAACCAAGCACTACCATCCGTTGGCGCTCCTTCGTAATTATCATGCCAATCATCAAGGCACCATTCATCAACATTCCCATGCATATCGCATAACCCAAAAGCATTCGCTAGACCAAAACTTCCTACAGGTGTTGTTTCCTCGCGGTATTCTCCTTCGGAAGCATTCCCGTAAGTTGATGTAGCATTATAGTTAGCCAAATCTGATGTAATTGTCTCGCCAAAATGAAACGGTGTAGTTGTACCAGCACGACAAGCATATTCCCATTCGGCTTCGCTTGGTAAACTATATTTTCTTTTAGTGTGATTTGATAATCTGGCACAAAACTCAACCGCATCGTACCAAGAGACTTTCTCAACAGGGCGGTTATCTCCTTTGAAGTTTGATGGCTCTGCTTTTAATTCTCTTTCTACTTCAGGTAATTTAGCTACGGCTTTCCACTGTGCTTGAGTAACTTGGTATTTACCCATGAAGAAAGTTGGAACTGTAACTTGGTGTTGAGGACGTTCATCATCTGTACTACCTTCTTCATCTTCTGGTGCCCCCATTGTAAAGGTACCACCTTTAATTAGCACCATCTCCAGTTCAACTCCATCACCCAAGCTCTCTACAAAATATAGCCCCGTCTTTCGGCTTTTTTTTATGATTGTTTGTGTCATTGATTTTTATATTTCACACTTACTAAAGTTCTCCTTTCTCATTTCTCATTTCTCCTTACCAGTCGAAGTCTCTGGAAATACGTTCCCACAGAGAGCATCGAAACGAGAGCCAAAATTCGAGTGGCTATAAGGCAACAAAACAAGAAAAAAAGAAAAATAATAAGGTAAAAGTTCTAAAAAATAAAGGGCTACTAAAAAGTCCTCTCAACCCCGCAGGCAACACGAAAACCAAAAGGGTCAGTTATGTTGTCGCGCAGCGCCCTATCGTAGCTGTTGCGAGACGCGGAACGGCACAAATTTGGAGAGTCGATCCAGGAACCGCCCCGCAGCACCGCTCCTCCTTGCTTTTGAGAAAGATTATCATCCTCACTATCGAGCCAAGCATTGCCATCTTTCAGCGTATGTTTATAGTTATAATGCCAGTCATAAAGGCACCATTCCCAAACGTTGCCGTGCATATCGTATAATCCAAAAGTATTAGCTAGAAATTTCCCTACTGGAGTAGTTTCTTTACAATATTCTCCTTTAGCTTCCCTAGTATAAGTTTTAATAGCAGCATAATTAGCTAAATCACCAGTAATTGTTTGACCAAAGTGAAACGGTGTCGTAGTACCTGCACGACAAGCATATTCCCATTCCGCTTCAGTGGGTAAAGTGTAGATTCTACCTGTATAGTTAGAAAGACGATTGCAAAATTCAACTGCATCGTACCAGGATACTTGTTCTACAGGGCGGTTATCCCCTTTAAATCTAGAAGGTTCTAGTTTTATCTGCCTATTTATCTGGGATAACTGCGCTACAAATCGCCACTGTGCCTGAGTTACAGGATACTTACTCATGAAAAAAGGTTGTACAGTTACTGTATGCTGGGGACTCTCGCTTTTACGGCGTTTTGGTTCATCTTCTGGGGAACCCATTTCAAAAGTGCCTCCAGGAATCGCCACCATTTCTATTTTTAGTTCTGCTTGTTTTCCTGGGACTTCACCTAAAAACTCTAGGAAATAAAATGCTTGTTTTTGCTCTTTATTAATTACTTGTCCGCGATTATCAACTGTTACCGTTTCAAATTCAAAAGATTTTAACTCGTCTTCTAACTCATCATCTCGGGTAATATCTGGGTTTATAACCGCGACATCATAGTCAAAAGGTTTTAGCTCAATTCCCATCAATTCAGCAATTTCCGTCTCTTCATCATCTTGGATAGGTTGAGCCTCAATGGTGTCCTGCGCCCATTTTAATAACAACGGCTCAAAACCCTTCTCCGATAACAAGTCAGCATAATTCTCTACTAATGCTGCCCATTTAATACGTTGTTGAGCATCTGCGGATGCCGTTAACCTTTGTAATTCTTCTTTGATGGCATTAACTGCTTCTGTTCCATCCCCACTCAAATATGCTAATGCCGTCCAGTTTGGACGCTCTCCCAATACCAAAACACGGTCATTGTCTTTCTGTAAGCGATTGGCAATGTACTGTGACATAAAATTCGCCAGTTCCTTGAGTCTTTCTTCCCCAAATTCAATACACAAACGACTCAGCAAGCGGTTTCTGGTTTTCCCCTCCATCTCATAAAGGTCATAGCCTACGGGTTGACATAAACCCGATAGCAACACATCGGCTACTGCATACCAAGGACAATCCCGGACAAAATTTTCGCGCAGACAATAAAGCAAATCTGAAGTGATAGTCAGCGGAAAAGCTGCATGATAGGCTAAAAATAGAGCCTGTTCTCCGTGACGTTTTGCAAAGACTCGAATGCGGCGAGTTGTTAAATCTTCTCTGTTGCTTGGTTTCTTTGAGTCGGGGAATACATTTGCCATATCTCAATCATATTCTCTTGGGTCATTTCTTTTGTTGCCGTTTGCAAACTAGCAGGCTCGTAAGTTAACATCCTGCCATTAAGTATCGCATCGATTGTAATCGCTGAAGTCTGCTCCCAGCGTTGCGGTGGTAAAGGATTAAGCCAGATTAATTGACGAATGCAGGGAGATAATGCAGTTAAAAACTTTGATATTCCTTCAATTCTTTCTTGGCTATAGGTAGCTGTTGCAGCTCCAGCATCGCTGATAATTAAGGTAATAGTACGGTTACGATGCAGTTTTGATAACAAGTCATTGAGGGGTTGAGCAACAGTTGGGCGATACCAATGATAAAGATATTCGTCGGGATAGCTGGTAAATCGATATATCCGAGCGGGAGTGATTCGAGCTTCTGCAATTGCTTGCATAAAAGGTTCAAGGGCGGGGAAAAATGGAATCATTGCTAAATTATCATCAATTAGCAGCAGCAATTCAGTTCGTCGAGTTTTGACTGGACGCATCACCACATCAGCAAACAAACCTTCCCGTCCAATTTGTTCAAGTGTCGCTTCAATATCCAATTCATAATCCCAACCAACTCGCTGCGATTGTCTCAACAAACGCCAAGCTGTTTGAACATCTTGCAATTGAATCGGAAAGTCTTTTGCAACTAGCTGAAAGTCATTCCTAGTATTCTCAAACTTTGGGGAAGCTGCGGAAGTTTGCATCGCAACTGGAACTTTTGCTTCACCAGGTTTATCAGTTGATGGCGATTTCTGCTTTCTGGGTGGAATTTTGGGGAAATTAGCTGACTGTTTTACCGCAGAAGGAGTTTTTTCTAGAGATTGCGGTTCTTTTTCTACGGATTCTACAGGCATTTTATTATGATGCTGCCAAACATAGCTCTCAAAAGTACGGTCAAAAATACCAATATCGTAGTTATCGCAAGGTTTTACCCATAACAGCCGACACACTCGTTTTATATCCTCCCATCCACCTAAACCATACCCGCGAGCAACTGCTTGTTGCAATAAGTGATATTGTTCCAGAGTTAGAGCCATTCCTGCTTGTCGCAATTCTTGGAATAAATCTAATAATAATGAATCAATTTTGATTGATTGAGAATCACTCATGAATAAGGATTTGATATTTTTTTAACGCAGAGGAGCGCGGAGGTTAACGCAGAGGAGCGCAAAGTATTGATTGAAGGATTTTTTTTTCATTGTTAATTATTCATTATTCATTGTTTTTTCTGATATAACTCCTGGTCTTGCTTGGTTTTTAAAAGCGTTCCTAATAATGGTAATTTCTTAGATAAATTGTTTAAATCATCCAATGCCTTTTCAACATCATTTCTATTTAAAAGTGCGGTAAGAAACTCGATAAATTCGCTAGTCCCTGGTGGTCTGCTTCCAGGTATGATTGTAAGTCCCGCGCGAATTTCATAAAAACTATTCATAGCTTGTTCGACAATTTTTTGTTTATCTTTTGTTAACTCACCAAATCGCTTATCAATTATTTTCTTTAATTGGTCTTCTTGAGGAAATTTGACAAAAAAGTACAGACACCGACGCAGAAAAGGTTCTGGTAAAGGTTTCTCACGATTGCTAGTAATAAAAATAATCGGCTTATTTTGGGGAGTCGGATATAACTCACCAGTTTCCGGTACTTCAAAGCGTAATTCTTCTAATTCCAGCAGTAAATCATTCGCAAAATCACTATCTGCTTTATCAATTTCATCAATTAACAAAATAGGACGATATTTATGTTCTTGTAATGCCTTACCTAATGCTCCAAATTCCCGATAATTCTTCTTATCCTGCAACCGCTTTTTTAAATCTCCAATTTCTACAATACCTAAAAATTCTTGCAACTGTTGCGGGTTAGTTCCCATTAACTGAGCGTCTCGCAATCTGGCAATAGCATCATATTTATAAAGTCCATCACGAGCGCGTGTTGTAGATTTTATATTCCAGATATAATAATCCCAGTACTGGTTTTGCAGATACTTTTGGGTAAATTCATAGGCAACCGCCGCCGCTAAACGAGTTTTACCACAACCGGGTTCTCCTTCTAAAAGTAATGGACGCTCTAGCGCGATCGCCAAATTAACCGCTTCTTTTAAATCCTCACTAGGTAGATAGGGATAGCAGATTCGTCCCAAAGAATCTTTTATTTCCTTTTGGGGTTGATATTCTCCCTTATACTGATAATCTGGTTCTGGTAATGGTTCTTGATTCTTACTCATCCTGCTAACTTCCAATAAGGTTCAATTGCTGTAATACCATTTTCAATTTGGAATACCGTATAACAAATTTCATCTAGTATTTCTAAAGGTTTTTCTTCCCAACCTGGAATATCATTCTCAACAATTGATTGTACGTAATCATCAGTTTGATTGAGTTTGCTATAAACATCTTCTTGAGCCAACCAATTTTCTACATCTTTCTTTAAAATCTTTTGTAAAGGTGTCAGTTTTAGAGAAGATTGAGTTTCGTTAATTTCGTTAATAGAGATAGGCTGAACGAATGAAAATGGAAGTAGTTTATTCGACAAAGTAGCACTGTTTTTTTCTGCTAATATTAAAACCAAGCGCGAGCGAAAAGAACGCGGAATTGAACTAACTTTTTCAACTAAATCTGACCAAAAAGCATAGAATTTACCTACTTTTTCTGCATCTAAACAGCTAATACCATAAATAACAATAATTACGGACTTTGTTTTACAAAATTCAGCTAACCCTTGAATTACCATTTCACGATTTAGATTTTCTCCTAAATCTTGCTTAAATTCCTGCCAAAAAGCATCAAAATTGTTTCGCATCGGATGAGAGCGAATCCGAATTGATAATTTATAGGCTTGCTTAAAATCCGGTACGCATTTTGCTAAACGCCGCACCAACCAACGCTGAATTCTTTCTTCCCCTGTCTGAACTAAAAAAGCTCCTTCCTTACATTCTTCAATCGCACTTCTAAACTCTTGCTCTTGCTGTTTATAGTCCAATAAACATAAAATTTCTGCTATCTTTTGATTAGAGGATGGCTCTGTAACTAACGGCTGAACAATCGGAATATTGGTTTCCAAAATACGCGGTTTTATGCATGGTTCTAAATCGCACCAACATTCTCTCAAAACTTCAACCGGAATCATAAATCCTGCTTTTACTTGTTTGCGCTTTTCGCTTTCAGCAGGTTCTGCTGCAACCATGATTCCAGCAACTCCATTCAAAGTATCAACCCATACAGGTGCGCCACTAAAACCACCTTCCACATAATAATCACTCTGCTCTAGAACAATCATTTGCACCTGCCCATTCCCAACAAAGTCCCGTAAATCTCCCTTAGTCCATACACCAACGTCGTATCCACTAGGAAAACCCAAAACTTTAAAAGCACTCCATGCATACTTTCCCATAACTAACCCAATTGGAAGAATATCTTCGACTAAATTCTCCTCCAGTTTCAAAGCTGCAATATCATCTCCACCAACCCACATCCCCTCTGGAGACATCGGTTTCCAATAAACAACCTTGGCTTGAACTTTTTGCGTTCGTTCCCAAGCAAGTAAAGGGAAATCTAACTCCACCAAATCTTCAGGACAATCTTGAGCGGTATGTGCAATTCCCAAAGCATCAGCAACAACATGAGCGCAAGTTAAAACATGGCGATTTAATACTAAAAAACCCGAACCTACAATAGCCCCATCCGAGCGGTAGATTCGAGCAATTGTTTTTTTATACAGTTCAAACTCATCTGTCATGAAATAGCTACGCCGATTCCTTCGATTCCTTTTTCCACTTCACCGTAACTTCAAAAGTTACCTCACTTCCCAAAGAAGTAAATACCACTCCAGCATTAGCAGCCAGCTTTACTCCAAATTTCACTTCAGTTTCATCAGGACTAACATCCTTAAGCTTAGAAACAACAGTTGCAAGAACAGGTCTTACATCATCCAAAGCCTTATTAAATGTTTTGCCTGCTGGTGTAACAGCTAGTCCACCATCGCGAGATACAGGTTTGGGAGGTATACCAGTTTGTCCTGCTGGCTTTTCTACTTCAACTAAAAACTTTGTGCCATCTTCTAGCGCAAATTCAACCAGTTGTTTTTCTGCCATAAGTTATGATATTTACATCCTTTTAGTGATGTTATCCCAAAACTTCAGGTTTTAAGCAGAATAAATCTGATAAAAATGCCTTGGGTATTAGAAAGCATTCAGTAGCCGATGCTGTGTAACTCGGCATCTCCACAGCAGAAGTTGCTATTTTAATCAATTGCTGACTCAGCATATTGAAAATACCAATTTATATTGCAGATTGCGTTAAAACCAGATGGTGAATCAAATTCATTTACATTCATTTTCCTTTGAAGTAGTTACCGTCAATCGCAGAGGGGAAATTATTCTTCGAGAAACCAAACAAGCCAACTGTTTTACTGAAACTATTTGCTCTGATGTTGAAAGTAAGAGTATCGGTTTGGATATGGTTTACATTCCCGGTGGTACCTTTATTATGGGTTCAACAGATGAAGAAGTAGAATATGCGATTCGACAAGTTAATTTCGATTTCATTTACAACACGGAAAAACCCCACCATCAAGTAACGGTTCCCTCTTTTTTTATCGGTAAATACTCAGTTACCCAGCAACAATGGAGAGCCGTAGCCGCACTACCCAAAGTTAATCGGGATTTAGAACCAACAAATTTAAGAGATAATTTACCAGTAGAAGATGCCTCTTGGTATGATGCCGTTGAATTTTGCGATCGCCTTAGTCAACATACAGGCAAACCTTACCGTCTGTGTAGCGAAGCCGAATGGGAATATGCTTGCCGTGCCGGTACTACTACACCCCAGAGGGGTTCGTCAGTCGCTCCTGGGGGAAACCCCCATGACCGCGCTGACTCACCATTTCATTTCGGCGAAACAATGACTACGGATTTAGGTAATACTCGTTGCGACGATACTTTTGCCGACGAACCACATGGAACAATAGAGCGTGGGCAAACAACACCCGTAGGTAGTTTGGGAGGAGCTAATAATTTTGGCTTATATGATATGCATGGAAACGTTTTGGAATGGTGTCTTGATGATTGGCACGATAATTACCAAGGTGCGCCGACAGATGGTAGCCCTTGGTTTGATAGTAACGAGCCTCTCGCTCAAAAACAAGGTGAAGCCGTGATGCGCTCTGGTAGCTGGAATTCAGTTTATCCAACCTGCCGTTCTGCGTCTCGCTCATATGGGGATAGAAAAGATAATGCTTTATGCAACAACGACTTACCTAACAAAGATTTTGGTTTTCGTATAGCCTGTGGAGTTGAGAATCTATCTGAAACTTTTTGATTACTCAGGAATGGCCGCAATTGTCACAGTACTCGGATGGTGCGTGACACTGAAAACCTTATTACTACGTTCGACATTACTCAAAGTGTCACAGTACCCTACAACAAAATTTGCCGCTTGCGTAAGTCCTATTACTGATAATACAATTTCTATAAAGAGATTATTTAATTCATACTTGTATAATTTATTCATAAATCGTGCAATTTGATCATCATTAATATAATCACTTCCTACATCTTCTCTAATAAGTTTCTCTTCTTAAACTGGCAAACAAACGGTAAAAACACTCCCTTCACTCAATTTGGAACGCACCGAAACTTTACCACCCATTCCTTCAACTAATGTCTTAACTATCGATAATCCCAAACCGGTTCCACCTGCACGGTTACGGGCTTCATCTACTCGGTAAAAACGCTCAAAAATGCGCGATTGATGTTGTAAAGGTATGCCATAACCGACATCACAAACTTGAACGCATCCTTCTTCCTCTTTGCGAGTTACCTTTAAAGTAATCGGCGTTCCGGCTTCGGAATATTTAACAGCATTGTCTATTAAGTTAAGCAATACCTGTTTAAGACGAGTATAGTCTGCTTTGACTTCGATTATCTCTGTTGAAGCTTCAACTTTAATATTTCTTTCGCTGCATTTATCCGCCATATCTACAACTTCGGTGACTACATCATTTAAAATGCAGTTTTCTATATTAAGATGCAAATTACCGTGGTCTGCTCTGGCTAATTCCAGTAAATCTTGTAATAAACCAATGGTATTGTCTGCTTCCGATGCCGCAGTTTCTAAAGCTTCTTTTTGGATTTCCGTTAAGTTTTGTTGTCTTCTTAATACACTTTGCAAGTATCCGTGGACAATTGTTAAGGGAGTGCGTAATTCATGAGACACGTTACTAACAAATTGTCGCTCTTTTTCCCAGGAATCGGAAAGACGAGCCAGCATCATATTACAAGTTTCAGCTAACTGTTTGACTTCGGTAGGTGCTTTCTCTAAATAAAGTTGTGCCTTTCCTAAATCGTCAGCAGAAATAACTTCTGTCATTTGACTTAACTGGCTTAAAGGCTTCAAAGAGCGCTTGACGTAAAATGCAATTGCCCCAGCCATAATTACAATTACAAAAATGCTAGTAGCACCCACACCCTGCATCATTGCCACAAACATAGTTTGGTCGCGGGTTATATCCTGAGCTACCGAAATATATCCGATTTGCTTGCCACTTATTTTTAAAGAATCGCTGCAAAATACAAAATAGCGATTGCCAAGTTGAATGACTTTAGGTTTGATTGGAATATTTTTTAAGGCAATTAATTGATTTTCTTGAGTTGGAGATGAGTTCATCAAAGTATTAGACTTTGCTAATATTTGATTCTCCGCACTTTCTACCCATAGGAAGGTATTGTTGGTATCTATATTTTTGATCGCTTGAGAAAGTGCTTGTTCCCGCGAAGCCATTTTGCTATAAAGTTCTGCATCGCGGGGTATCGTTGTGGCAATTTCTTCAATATTTTTCTTATGGTTCTCAATTAATATTTGCTGCATTCTCCAACCAGTCCAAGAAGCAAGGCTGCCCAAACCTAGAATTGAAAATGCTGCAACACCAGCCGTTAAACGTAATCTTAAAGAATTAAAGTCAAGTTTCATATATCAATTAGTTAATAGTAGTTAGTAGTTAGTTGCTAGGAGTTAATTGTTAGTTATTATAAAAAATCAAAAATTATAGTCTTGTTAAAAGTCTAAGGAGTAGTTAATTATCAGTTATCACTGTTCGCTGCTAACTGCTAACTGATAACTGATAACTGCAGGCTGCTCGCCATTAAGAGCAGGTTTTATTTACAAAGTCGCATTGGAAGACAAAAGGTTTCTGCCAACTCAAGGGAATTTCTAATAAATCTCTGACTCCTGTCATTCCTTGTCCGATAAATAGTAACAAAGCGAAAGTATTAACGGCTGTGTGGATAATACGCCACTTGTTGGACTTGTCGCGATAAATTTCCGGTACAATTGCTAACGAAAAAACCATTAGTAAAGAGGCAGCTATTCCATAATAGTAATGCGACCAATACCATTCATTTGTACGTCGAAAAACTCCATCTTGGCAACCCAATATAACTATACCCATTCCAGTTAAGGTTGCAAAAATTGCTCTCCACTTTTTCTCTTTAGCTTTGTAGAGAAATACCAAAGAAGCGATAGTGGCAGCAAATAACAAGAAGAGAAAAACTACTTGAAAAGGTGATTTGCTCAACAATTCTTGTTTGATAATATTTTCTACAATTGGGTGTCCTACACCGAGTAAAGTTAGCCCCACAACGGAACCCGTTAACCAATCTCCTAAGCGCTTATGCTCCGCACCTGAAACTGCGGGAATTTTACTTTTAACTTTAGCTTTGGTTTGTAAACGACGCTGACGCGCAGCCCAAGCAAGGTTTACTACATTACCGATGAGAGGAAATACAAAAACAACTGCGATCGCCGGATGTATGAGCGTAACAAAATCTGATAGTTCCATCTTCTTGTCTAAGCCTTGTAGTTAATGATTGAGGAGGAGCAATTGCAACAGTGTCTGTGGTTTTATGCTTTTAAAACTGCATAACCGAATGTAGCGTTAAACTTACGACACCAAATAGCTACAGATTTGAAGTTTGATACATCTACATTTTCCGGAACTTCATACTTTTGAGCGCCGTTTGTACTTTTCAAAGGAGCAATACTTACATAATCTGCTTCTTTAATTCCGGTAATTGGTAACTTGTCATCTTTGTGCAAAATTACAAATAAATCGGGGCCATTATCGGATTTAAATTTTTCATCAAATTGAATATATTTCTTACCGTTTTCGGTAACAATGCTGGCTGTTCCTTTGGTTGGATGTTCTGCGTCAATGAAAGCACCTGAAGACTTGACGTTACCAGCAGCAGGAGTTTCTGCAACCGTCTCTGCTTGTGGTTGATTTTCTGGCTGTTGCGATTGTGATTCTACGTTTGCACAACCTACACTTAACAAAGTAACGATACTTAGCACTGCTGCGTACTTGAATTTCATTGCGGTGTCCTCAAATTAGTCTATGAGTACACTTTAGGGCTTAGTTCTCATAGATAAATTAATAGAAGCTGAGAAGTTGTTGAAAATTAGACTAAATTTACAACTTTATTTCTAATCTTGTTTTAATCCTAAGTCATGAAAATAAACCTATAGTAATTTGTAGATTACAGCAATATCAATTTGAGTAACATTACTGAGGCAGAATAGCAGATACAGTCTTTTTTAAATTTCATTAACTAATATAACAAGGCACAAAGTTGGGATTTGAAACAGCCTTAAAAGCTTATCTAATAAATTTTAGCCAATATTTAGAACGTAATATTTAAAATCTTACATCTAATCATCTAACAGCCTTCAGGGTATAGCAATGACAATTACACAATCCAATCAAGCTAAATATCGACGCAATCTTCGCAAAAGTCAATTTAAAATCAGAATTGCAACTCTATTTTTGTCCGGCGTTGTCATACTATCAGCAATTATTGTTGCAGCTTGGTTTGCTGGGGAAGATAAAATCAACGCCATTTTTGCTCAAATAAACTTTTTACAGCGGAATCCACCAATGTGGTTGGAAGCACCAATGGTGACGGGTAAATATTTATTAGCCCCTACTGTGGCTTTATTGTTAACAGTTTGGGCTGTAATTAAAGCTTCTCCTCAACCCCGTGTTTGGTCGCGAAGATTGGTAGTAGGAATATTATTATTACTAACTGTTAGATATGTAGTATGGCGTTCTTTATCAACACTAAATTTAAATACTCCTTTGAATGGAGCATTTAGTTTAGGTTTATTCTGTTTGGAAATGTTGGTATTATGTAGCGCCACAATTCAGTTATTTTTAATGTTGAATGTAAAAGAACGCCGCAATGAAGCAAATCAAAAATCAATCGCTGTAATTGAAGGAAAATTCAATCCCAGCGTCGATGTTTTGATTCCAACTTATAACGAACCAACTTTTATATTGCGAAGGACAATTATTGGCTGTCAGGCTTTAGAATATGACAATAAAACTATTTATCTGTTAGATGATACTCGTCGTCCGGAAATGAAAGCTTTAGCTCAAGAATTGGGATGCGAGTATATTAGCAGACCGGATAATCGTCATGCAAAAGCCGGTAATTTGAATCATGCATTAACTAAAATAGATGGAGAACTTATTGTAGTATTCGATGCGGATTTTATTCCTACATCAAACTTTTTAACTCGTACAGTAGGCTTTTTCCAAGATGAAAAATTAGCCTTAGTACAAACACCGCAAAGCTTTTATAATGCTGACCCCATAGCCCATAATCTCGGTTTAGAAAATGTAGTCACTCCAGAAGAAGAAGTCTTTTACAGACAAATTCAACCGATAAAAGATAGTGCGGGTAGTGTAGTTTGTGCTGGAACTTCCTTTGTTGTTAGACGCAGTGCTTTAGAAAAAGCTGGTGGTTTTATCACTGAATCTCTTAGCGAAGATTATTTTACAGGAATTAATTTATCAGCGAAAGGTTACAAACTTATATATTTAGATGAAAAGCTTAGTGCTGGTTTAGCTGCTGAAAATATTGGCGCACATGCAACGCAACGCATTAGATGGGCACAAGGTACTTTACAAGCGTTTTTTATTAAATCAAATCCTTTGACAATCAAAGGATTGCGACCGTTACAAAGATTAGCTCATTTAGAAGGATTACTCAACTGGTTTTCTAGTATTTCCCGCGTCGGCTTTTTATTAATGCCTTTAGCGTATTCTTTTTTAGGCATTATCCCCATACAGGCAACTGTAGAAGAAGCACTTTATTTTCTATTACCTTTTTACCTGACTCAATTGATGGTATTTTCTTGGTTAAATTCTCATTCTCGTTCTGCAATTTTATCGGAGATATACAGTATAGCTTTAGCATTTCCCCTGGCATTAACTGTAGTTAAAGTAATGCTCAATCCGTTTTCCAAAGGTTTTAAAGTTACACCCAAAGGGAACGCTAGTAATAAATTTTATTTCAATTGGAATTTAGCCTTACCTTTAATTATCTTATTCATCGGTAATGCTGTGAGCTTATGGCGCAACTTGGGAATGTGTTTGGCATTATTATGGCAGCAAGTAAGCACTCCTCAAGTAGTAGAGCATTTTAAAGGCTTAGATTTAGGATGGATATGGAGTATTTACAACTTGATATTAATTGGAATTGCCTTATTAATATTACTTGATGCACCCAAAGCCGACGTTTACGAATGGTTTGACTTGAGACGAGTAGTACGTCTAGATATCGGCGACAAAACAGCTTGGGGAGTAACCACAATGATTTCCGAAGTTGGTGCAGAAATTGCATTGACTCAACAAATACCAATGGAATTAATTCCCAATCAATCGGTAAAGCTAGAAATAGCCGAAGACAATTTACAGTTAAATGCTGAAATTATACGCACCAGCATCAAAGACGAATTTCTCACAATTCGAGTTAAGTTTCCCCTAGTTAGCGTACCTCAACATCGCCGCTTGGTAGAAATGTTATTCTGTCGTCCCGGACAATGGAAGCGTAGATGTACCCCCGGCGAATTGCAATCATTTATACTCTTGTTCAAAATATTGCTCAAACCGCGAATCTTATTCGATAGAAATGTTGATGTCAGTGCAATAGCAGTTTCCAAAGTTTGAAGTTTGTTCGTAGTTGCGCTTCAGCGCTTCCGAAAAGAAGCGCTATGAACGCAGTTTTCTCGTTAGCTTAACGTCTCTCGGAGAGTAAGCCCAACTACGAACATAATAAGCTATTTAACAATTTTGAAATAATATAGACTACAATTGTAATACTGTTTGAATTACAAGGAGGATTGAATATGAATGAACTTGCAAGCCGAGAGATTGTGACGCAACAAAACCGACACAAAGCGCAAGGATTATCATATTCGGTTTTAAAATCGGTTTCTCTTCGATAGATAATCTTAATAAAACCGAATTCCTAGTTGCTGCGCTTTGTACAAAACAAAAAGCACCAATTAAGGAAACCAATGAATTTAGAATATTTAGGTTGGAACGATTTTTTTGCTTCCAGCTTTGAGTCATTACGTCAACAAGAATTGACGGTAGCTAGAGTTGCTATCGAACATCGAAATACTTATATTCTCCATAGCGAAATTGGCGAAGTGCCCGGGGAAGTCACGGGTAAATTTCGCCACAATGCAATCCAAGCGCAAGACTTTCCAGCAGTAGGGGATTGGGTTGTAATTAGTCTCAGAGAATCAGAAAAAAATGCGGTAATTCACAGTGTTTTACCTAGAAAAAGTAAATTTTCTCGTCAGAGCATAGGTGCAATAACAGAAGAACAAATAGTTGCAGCCAATGTTGATACGGTATTTCTAGTTTCGGGGTTAGATGGTGATTTTAATCCCAGAAGAATTGAACGCTATTTAATATTGGCTTGGGAAAGCGGTGCAAATCCAGTGATTTTATTGAATAAAGCAGATTTATGTCAAAACATAGAAGACTGCTTAAATCAAGTTGAAAATATTGCTTTGGGTGTACCGATAATAACAATTAGTGCAGCTAATTCTCAAGGATTGGAAGCACTTCAAACCTATTTGCAACCGGGAAAAACTGTTGCTTTATTGGGTTCATCTGGTGTGGGTAAATCAACAATTACCAATAAACTTAAAGGTGAAGCAATACAAGCAGTGAAAGCAGTACGTCAAGGTGATGATAGAGGTAGACATACAACAAGCCATCGCGAATTGATTTTACTACCAAACGGTAGCTTAATTATAGATACTCCAGGAATGCGAGAACTTCAAATTTGGGCAAGTGAAACCAGTTTGAGTTCAACTTTTGAGGACATTGAAAGCTTAGCTCAAGAATGTCGTTTTCGTAACTGTCAACATATCAAAGAGCCTGGTTGTGCGGTACAGCAAGCATTACAAGAAGGGAGGCTTAGTAATTCTAGATTTTTTAGCTACCAAAAATTACAGAAAGAGCTTGATTATCTCAGTCAAAAGCAAGACCAAAAAGTTTATTTAGATACTAAAAAGAGATGGAAAACAATCACTAAATCGATGAGAAATCATCACAAACGATATTAACCTGAATCTAGTTATAAAAATTAAGAGACGTAAAATTCCTACGTCTCTTAATCATTCAGGTATTTATTGCTTGTAATAAGTACTTAGACAAAATTAATTATATATTTGTCATTGCTTCCCTGGGATTTCTTGATGAATGCGAATGTAATCGGCTGATGTCTGAGCAAACTTAGGAACAAAATTAACCGAATTAGGCACAATCGCTTGCCAACTACCCAAAATGCCAATAAATAAACTTACACAATAAACGCTTGCCAGAATTACTTTAGTTATCCGCTTGCTATAAAAGCAATGGTATCTTTCAATTAAATTTTTTACTAGTAAATATCTGCTGTTGAAAGGTAAATAGTGATAATCAAACTGCTGCAAATTTTTAAACAGGCAATATAAAATATTTTCTTGATTTGATGGTGGGTTAGTTCGGAAAGATTTGTGTAATTCAGAGTTTATCTTAGCAGCACGATAACTGTATATAATATTCAAGGCTAAGGGAATTGTAAGTACAAATAATGCCGGATGAGCGATTCCTAGTAAACTAATGATAATTGCTCCAAATGCTTTAAAAAATACATCACTATAGGGGAAACGAGAAAATAGTAAAATATCAACTATTTGTCCGCCATCAAGAGGGTAAATCGGTAGTAAATTAAATAGATTTAAGCAAATTAATATCCAGCTTGCCTGTTTTATCCAACTTGAATAGCTGGCATCTTTAAAGAAAATTGCTAACAAGATACCTAATATTAATCCTGGTAAAGGTCCAGCTAAAGATACACAAAACCTTTGAGTAATTGTAGCATCATCTTTACGAGCAGTAGCCACAGCACCGAGAAAAGGTAGAAAAAGTAAAGAACCATCTCGATATCCACAAAGTTTCATTGCGAATAAATGTCCACCTTCATGAATAATTAATGCTGCAATGAAAATGATTAAAGTCTGAGTACCAAAATATTTTGTGGAAGTAACTACAAATAAAATAAAACTACCTAATATCATCCAAGGACGCATTTTTTTATCGATAAGCCCTCGCTGCAATTTTTCCATGCGTCGAAATCCTTCGACTTCTAACTCTATAGGAATTTCTACAGCTAATTTAGTTTCGTTTTTAGCTTGTTCTCGACGCTGTTTGACAATATTCGCGCTTTGATTATTACCTTGAATAATTTTATGAGTTAGTTTTAAAGCTAATTTGCTATTTAAGCGAAATAAGTTTCTATTTGCACCAGGAGATATATATTTTAATTTGATTAACGAATTTAGATAATTTTGAAGATATACTTGAAGCGCTTGTATAAAAGCTTCTGGTGATAAAAGTTTTGGAATTTTATGTGTTTTTAATTGCCTTAACCTACCTTGGTGATACTGCCATTGTAAGGATGTTTGAGCAGTATAAAAATCTTGCATTATAAAGAACGGAATTTTACCGATTACCGTATTTCCTTTACCATTTGTTGTCACCAAACAAGTTTTATCTTTAAAAAAAGTATAAAACTCAATGTCAAATAAATTTAAAGGTTCTATAGGGTGTCGTATCCCAACTTTGGCATAGCAGTTGAAGGGTTCATTATAAAGTAATATCTCCGAAGCAGTATTCGGATAAACCTTGAGCATCGGTTTAACCTGCAAAAAACAGCATGGCTCAAAACCAAACTCTTGAAGCTCCTGAATGGGAACTAAAAACAACTTCTGTAGATAAGACGGAATATTTTCAACTACCTGCACTTGATAGCTTGGGTATTGCATCGTTACCTTACAAAGCTGTAAAAAGGTAACGATATAAGAAACACCATACAACAACGCATAAATTACAACAGGGTAAAGCAAATACTGCATACTATGTAACAAATAAAACCATACTTATCATTCCCAATATCGAACCTGGATTATCATTTTTCTTAGATAGTTTGTTTTACCTAAATCCTTCTATCTCCACAGGAATCAAACAAAAAGACATAACTAACTTCAAATATTTTCTTGATAAAGAAACTTGCTGTCCTACCATCACAAGCCACATGACCAAGCAAACACTGGGATTAGAAAATTACATATATCAATATTTACTATCAGTATCTATACGGGAACCGGACGTTTTAAAAAAATTACGTGAAGAAACCGCGAATCATCCCAGAAATATCATGCAAATTTCACCAGAGCAAGGACAGTTTATGGCTTTGCTGGTGCAGTTAATGGGAGCCAAGAAAGCTTTAGAAATCGGTGTCTTTACAGGTTATAGTTCTCTGGTAGTTGCCCTAGCATTACCACCAGAAGGTAAGATGGTTGCCTGCGATATTAGCGAAGAGTATACATCTATAGCCCGTCGTTACTGGGAACAAGCAGGAATCGCCGACAAAATCGATTTGCGTATAGCACCGGCGATCGCCACTCTCGACAAATTAATTGCAGAAGGTGAAACGGATACCTTTGACTTTGTCTTCATAGATGCAGATAAAAGCAGCTACGATGATTATTACGAAAGAGCATTAAAATTAATTCGTCCTGGTGGATTAATCGCCATTGATAACGTATTGTGGTACGGAAAAGTGGCAGATTCACAAATTCAAGATAATAGAACCAAAAAAATCCGCGCTTTAAACGAAAAAATTCATCAAGACGAGCGAGTCACCATCAGCATGGTACCGATTGCGGATGGTTTGACATTGGCAAGAAGAAAAGGTTAGAGGTTAAAGGTCAAAGGTTAAAGGTTAAAGGTGAAGAGCTAGGGCGTGTTTTCAAACCCCAACCGCTCTGGGGCTAAAGCCTGGAGCTACAGCTACAAAGCCCCCAAAGGGCTAAAAAAACCAGATTTTTCTAGTCCGCGCAGGCGGACTTTGTAGGTATAGCCTCACCCTATAAGGGTGAGGAGTACTTTGAAAACACGCCCTAGGAGTTATGAATTTTTCTTCCCCCTCTTCCCCCTCTCCCCCTCTCACTCCTCACGCTGTCGCTTCTTCTCCTGCATCTTGGCTTTTTTATCTTCAGTGAGATGATCGAAACAGTAGGGGCAGGAAATTCCTTCTTCGTATTTGGATGAAGCTTTATCATCGTCGGAAATCGGATGCCCGCAACTGGGGCACATATCGTAGGAACCGGGTTCTAAACCGTGACGCACGGCTACACGTTGGTCAAAAACAAAACATTCGCCTTCCCACAAACTTTCTTCTGGTGGTACTTCTTCTAAATATTTGAGAATGCCGCCTTTGAGGTGATAGACTTCTTCAAATCCTTGGGAAAGCAGGTAAGAAGTAGCTTTTTCGCAACGAATTCCCCCAGTACAAAACATTGCGACTTTCTTGTTTTTATTCTGATTTAAGTTTTTACTAGCGTATTCGGGAAATTCGCGAAATGATTCAGTTTGCGGGTTTTCTGCACGTTTAAAAGTACCAATACTTACTTCGTAATCGTTGCGGGTATCGATTACCGTTACTTCTGGATTAGAAATTATTTCATTCCAGTCTTTAGGATTAACGTAAGTTCCAACTTGTTCGCTGGGATTAACTTCCGATAAACCCAAAGTCACAATTTCTTTTTTTAACCTTACCTTCATTCGTTGAAATGGCGGAGATTCTGCGATAGATTCCTTGTATTCCAAATCTGTAAACCGAGAATCGGAGCGTAAAAAATCTATAACTATATCAATTCCTTGACGAGAACCCGCAATGGTTCCATTGATACCTTCTTGCGCCAGTAAAAGAGTTCCCTTGATTTCATTTGCTTCACAAGTAGATAACAAAGGCTGTCTTATTTGGGCGTAATCTGGCAATTTCACAAATTGATATAATGCGGCAACTATTACAGACATGATAATTATGGATTCTAGATTTTAGATTTATGCAAGTCCCCCTTCTGTAAGCGGGTTTAAAGCAATTTTAACGTCTAAAATACTAATTTAATTAAGAACTGAGTTTAATAGCGCTTTTGTTTAACAGGAGCAACTTCCTATAATAATAGGACTTACGTAAAAGTTATGGAATTCTGTCATTATATTCACCCGTAGGGTGTGGATCATCTCTCGAAACGCGCTCGTTTGCTTCCCTACAATTCGTTCTTATCGTAATGATAATTTTTAGTTGCGTAGATGATTAATACAATAAAAAAAGCCTACCTAAGTAGACTTTGCGTATCACATTCATTTCAAAATTGTTAGTAATAACTACTCATTTATTTCTGACTGTCGTTTGCGAGCTAAAGTAATTGTTCTAGTATTTTCAGCAATCACGGCAATATTACCAAGTACCCCGATTAAATTTGCCGCTGGATTGGTATCTCTACTATTCCTATTAGAGGTAACCATCCCTATCATCACACCTGCAACAAATACATACCCAAGGATTTTTAAATTATTTATTCCCCGGTTGAGATAAATCATAGCAGCAGGGAGTAAAAAGAATGATAGAACACCAGCTATGGCAGGATTTTTACCTGCTAATTCATCGGTTCTTTCTATATCTCTTGCAGTTGGAACAAAAGGATTCCAAGGTGAGTTATTTTCTTGGTCTTGATTAGAATTAAATGTCATTTTAGTGTTTTATTATTCAAATATTTTCTATAACTTTGTCATAATTATTAAATCAATAGCAACCGAAATATTACTATAGAATTAAAGTCTTTTTCAATTATAACTCTTTTAATTTATCTAAAATTAAGAAATTGTTTCACCGAATACTATTCTCTTGGTATCATAATATCCAAGTGATTTATATTGTAGATAAAATTAAAGCCCACCGGAATAAGCTTTTAGCTATATTTAGCTATATCTTGTGGGCTTTGATGTAATTAGCTCAAGCCTCCAAACAACACCATCAAACCTATACCTAAAACAATCAAAAATCCCGCAGTAACGAATGAACCAAAACGATGGTAGCTATTAACAACCGTACCATTTTCGCTTTTTAATTCGATTAAATCCATCCAGGGTGCAACACCACGACGGAACCAACCTACAGAGGAAACATTCATATTAATTAAACTTTCTACCCGCTTCATTCCAAATAAGAAATTACCAATGGAACCAAATCGAGAAGCATAACGCAAATAAAGCATTCCGCTGGGATCTTGTATTTTCAAATCGGAACCAAACTTATAACCAGCGTCACCTCGTCCAATTAATTTTCCTTGAAGTTTTGCAGGACGACCTCTTAAAGGACTAGCATAAGGATCGGACATTAAAGTGAGAACGTCTGTTTCTACTGCTTTTTCGTAATTCGGGTACGTTACAAAAGCTTTAATAATTATTCCGATTGCCACACCAATTAACGGACAAGCAACAAACAAACCAGGATTATTTAAACCAGAACTCTCAAGGATAATCCCAACTGCAATCCCAACAAATAAACCAATAGTTTCGGCAGCAAAGAATAAAATATCCGTGAAAAAGTTGCCGTAAAGCTTCTTTTTATTTAGATTCTTACCTTCCCCAACAACTTTCCCCATATCGAATTCGGTTTCTAAACCTAATTGCTCGGCATAGGTACTCAATGCACGCACTCGTTTACCAGTTAGGGGGTGAGTTGAACTCAATTCCATCCACCAACCCCAAGGATTAAACATATCCCAGAGAAATACTCGACCAATTTTTTCTGGTTTGGAAGCGATGCGGTAAGCGTTTCCTGTAGTTGCAGCAGCTTTAGCATCGTAAATACCCAAAGCGCGGGTTCCTTCTATTAAACGGCTGGGTTCTTTTGCTCTGGAACCTTCTTCGACAATTCCGTAAGCTATCTTTACTAAAGAGCGAGATAAACCATTCGGATTCCCCGTAACTTCTGCTGCAAAATGATCTGCAAAATATTCCCTAGTGCGGGAAAGATATAGCAGCAAGTAAGTACCGATAAAGTAAAAAATGTACGCTGCAAGTGAGGCTGACTTGGCAGCATCGGCAATTTTACTATCACCCATACTACGACCTAAAGTTCTCGCCGTAGTGTAGATTAAATAGCAAATTTGTACCAAAGTTGAAGCTACTGTCATTACCGCAAAGTCCCAATGGACAATATGTCCGAGTTCGTGAGCGTAAACTGTTGCAACTTCATCATCATCGAGATAAGTAAAAAGTCCCCTACTTACCACCAAACGAGCGCTATTAGGTAATGAACCGTAAGTAAAAGCCGTGGGATTTTGGTCTTCAATTATGCCCAAACGCGGAGTTTTGATTTTCTTCTGCTGACAAACCCGACGAATAACTCTTATTGTTTCTGGGCTGAGGTTTTCAATTTCTGCCAACTCCACCCAACGAGTTTTGTACAGCCAATTTTGAGTTAAATCCATCAAAAATGGAGATAAGAAAAAAGCCGCTATATTGAACAGTACAGTAATCGCGATCGCAATTCCCAAACCAGCAACTGGATTCTCGCTATCGGCAATCAAGATTATACCCAAAGCCAACACCAGTACCATGCCAAACATCAAAGACATGGTTACGGTAGAAGCTAAAGCCAGATTTCCACCAACCCCTGCCATCGCTAACTTTACGCCAGCAGCACCTACAGCTTTTTTAACCGTGTTGGGTTCTTCCGTGGCTTCAGTTTCCGTTGTTGAGTTATTCAGCTTCTGGTACATATTGCCAGCCCAGTCACTGACTTTGGTATGTTCGCTTTGCATCAGCCTTTGACAGAGAATCAAAGCTTTCTCGATTTCTCCAGTTGCTTTATATCCCCTTATCAACCACATCTGAGCCGTACAGTATTCAGCAGAACTCTGTTCGGCACAATTACGACAATATTGTTCTAGTAGTGGGATTGCTTCTTGATAGCGCCCTTCCTTAGCAGCATCAATTCCAGCTTGCAATGACATAAAATTTTATCTAAATCTAAAAAGTTATCTGTGTTCGATTGATACTTAATAAATTCAGCTTTTGTCATCGTTATTCCTAAAAAGTTAATGTAAACATACGTAAACAAGAATATATAAGGATTTTAAGGCTAATCTTTACATTTATGCGGAATATACACAATAAATCAAATAGTTAAAGTATAATTTTTAAAAATGGCGACTGAAGTTACTGCTAAGTAGTCGTACAAAATTAATTTTATATTCTAAAAGCTGGAGGTTGGGTTGAAGCTCGTGTAAGCGCAGCTTTCTCGTAGAGTAACCCAACCTACGAAGCTACTGTTGCAAGCCAACAGCATACACTTTAATAATTTTCGTAACTGCTAAGTGCTAACTGCTCACTGATAACTGTTCACTGTAACAGGTACTTTCTTTTCTGATTTATTTCCAACTTCCAAACTGAGAGACTCACCACTACGTCTAGCTTCCCAGGGACCATAATCCCAGCTACCGATTCTCCATTGCCCTTGGATGTAGTCTTCATCTTCGGAAATTGTACCAACGTATTCTATTGCATCAGGAGAACTTGTAAAATAACTTTTGATAAAGCTAATACGACGACCTACAACTTCACCGCTTAACTTAGCTTCTCCTAAATAGGAATCATCCAAAACCCTGCCAGATAGACTATTCCCGCTTTGAACAAGTACAACTTCAAAACGAGTCGGATTTCCATTTTGCCAATAAGTTCCCAGCCAAGTACCGTTTACATCAGACATAATCAGTGAACAGTTATCAGTGAACAGTGAACAGTGAACAGTGAACAGTTACCAGTTATCAGTTACCGGTTATCAGTTACCAGTTAAAAATACTTAATTACCCCAATTACCAACCACCAATTACCAATTACCAATTCCCAATTCCCAATTCCCAATCCCCAATCCCCATTTTAAGAATGCTTGAATACAACAGAAAGATTGTTTGCTGGCATTGGATAGGTTTTTTGTAGAATTAGATGATTGGTTTTAGCGACTTCTACCACATCTTCTAAATTACGTACTCCCCATTCCGGGTTCTGTTCTTGCAAATACTCGCTAAAGGCTGCATTAGAAGGTGCCGTATGTTCCCCACCTTGTTTGTATGGCCCATATAAATATAGAATACCTCCCGATGGAAGTATGCGACCAGCTGCTGCTATTAATCCCAAGCAAGCAGGCCATTTTGAAATGTGAATCATATTAATATTCACAATCGCACAAATATCAGATATTTCCGATAATATCTCCTTCTCTGCTTTCCAAACCGGCTGACTTGCATCAATATCGAGGGGTTGGGAAAGATTTTCACTGGGGCAATATTGTGCCCATGCACTGATACTTTCACGCAGCGAAGCATCAGGATCGGAAGGAATCCATTTTCTCGGTTTTAATTGCGGTGCAAAATATGCAGCATGTTCTCCCGTACCGCTGGCAATTTCTAAAACCGTGCCAGTGGGTGGCAAAACTTCTAACAATACTTGTAAAATTGGTTCGCGGTTGCGCTCGGTTGCTAGGGCGCGTTTTCTTTTATCCACTAATTGTCTACTCTCCCCGACAACGCTTGGTTTATTTAGCTTAGCTTATCATTTGTAGGAAAATGTGTTTAATAGTCGGTATTGTTAATCGTCAATCGCCCGCAGCCTCGAAGGCTGGGGCTACAGTTGCGAAGCCCACCTTCGTGGGCTGGATTTCGTTGTGTTTTTCGATATTTTTAAATAAGTTGATGAATTTTATTGACTGCATTGATTAATAAAAAAGATGCTGTTTCGATTTCTTGTTCGGTTGTAAATTTGCCAATCCCAATTCTTAATGCTCCCTCAGTTATATTCTGGGAAAGATTCATCGCTTGTAAAACGTGAGATGGAGCCATTGTTCCCGACGAGCAAGAAGCACCTGTGGAAATAGCTAATTGCTCACGTACTCTAGCAATAATCGCACTATTAGGAATTCCAGGAATAGAGATATGTAAGTTACCCGATAAACGGTTGTTTAAATCTCCATTCACAACTAAGTCGGGAATTTTAGATTGCAGCGAGTGTTGTAGCTTGTCTCGGAGGATTGCGTTAAGCGAAGCTCACCGAAGGTATCGCGCTTTCGTCTGCTTCCATTTCCAATTTTCTTAATTCACAAGCTTCCCCTAAACCAGCAATTCCGGGAACGTTAAGCGTGCCGGATCTGATTCCCTGCTGATGTCCGCCACCATATATAATCGGTTGCAGATGATAGCCTTTTTTGATTACTAATGCACCAATACCTTTAGGAGCATAAAGTTTGTGACCGGAAATTGCCAGATAGGTAATACCCCAGTCTGAGCAATTAATAGAAATCTTACCAACTGCTTGGGAAGCATCGCATAAGAAGGGGATATTATATTTTTTAGCAATTAAGCCAATTTTTTCAATTGGGTAAATTGTCCCCACTTCGTTGTTCACAGCCATTATACAAAGTAAGGAAGCACCATCAGAGCAAACTTTTTCTAGATGTTCTAAATCTAGTTGAGCTTGTGAGTTGACTTTTAACCAAACAATTTCTACAAGTCCTTTTTTAGTTAATGCTTGAACGGTATCTAAAACTGCTTTGTGTTCAACTGGGGAAACAATTATTTTTGAAGGAGTATTCTGTTGAATATGTCCTTGAATTACCAAATTAATGCTTTCTGTTGCACCGGAGGTAAAAATAATTTCTTTTGCAGAAGCATTAATGAGTCCAGCGATTTGTTGACGCGCTCGTTTAACTGCTTGCGCTGCTGCATCTCCATAGTAATGGTCTACACTGTTAGCATTACCGAAAGCATTAGTCATATAATGCATGACTTTTTCTGCTACTCTAGGGTCAACGGGAGTAGTTGAATGATAATCAAGGTAGATTATATTTTCTTGCATACTCATTCTTTGTTATTTGATTCTATAAAAAACTTCTGAATAATTAGGAACGGAGAGAGCGTAACGTGAAGGTAGGAAATAAAGCAACCATCTCATCAAGCTTTGCCATGCTCTTTCGGGATTTAAATTAGGAAGATTTGCACTGAGCAAAGATGCTAAAAAATCTCGGACAACACCAAATCTTTGAGGAACTTGAACAAATTTATCTATTTTTTGAATTATCGGTTTTTCTAAAAGCTTTATACCGACGTAAGCATTAAAATTATTTTGATTAAGATTAGGGATAATATTCAGATATTTTAAATCGTTGATGGCATGATTACGAGCTATAGCTGTAAGTTTATCTTCTTTTCCAGAATAAGCTAGGTAAAGTTCTTCTGGATTTCTTAAAGTTGGTATCCAATTTTCATTACTTACGATATCCAAAGATAAATCAACTGAAAATCGTAGCTGTTCCAAAGGAATATTTTGATTTTCTATTTGATTAATTCTAGTGAGATATTCTTTGTATATAGCACTTTTCACTTGGATGCAATACAAATTCGACCTCACCCCCGTCCCCTCTCCTTAATAAGGAGAGGGGTGTCCAAAGGACGGGGTGAGGTTTCGAGTGTATTGAACTCAACTGAAAACCGCATCTTGAAGTAATTCTTCCTTAAGTTGAGCAACTGTTTTTCCTTCTTCTAATAAGGATTCTATATCTAGCTGTAAAACTTCTGCAAAGTTACGTGCTGATTGCTTATTATTCGTAACTCCAAATAGTTCATCAAGAGAAGGCGGAAATTCAATTTCAATTCCCCACCAACGTTCAGTAGGGTCGTAATTATTAACTAAATTTTGGTCTAATTCTAATTCTCTTCCAGCACGAACTACGGAAACACCAATATTTTTCTTAGCATGTTGTCCATGTGGTAGACTTCCAGGATTTTTTCCTGATTTAGCTTGACGTGGTTCTTCTTTCGCGAAAGAAAAACGAATCTTTACTTTGATTTACCTGCTGTTTGCGCTCCCCACAAAGTAGCTCCACCTCAGATGCACCAGCTTGTATCGCATTATCCATTAACTCGGCGATCGCATAAGCAGCATTTTTGTAACCGTTGTCGCGCATTGCTTGTACTGCTAGATGAGCCGGAACGATATCGTGGGGGTTTAAGCGTAAACCCAATTAGCACTAAATCCCTGGTTACTTGCTAAGGTAATTAAAGGTTGAAGAGTGATTTCATAAGCATTGGTAAGAATTTCTAAATTTAATAAATTATCTGCTTGATTAATCTTTAAATCACAAATAAAAGGCTCAATATCTTTTAACCATTTATTTTGAGGGATATGGTTATAAGAAACTGTTAAACCTAAATGCTGTAAGTTAATAAAATCAGCAAAATATATTTGAGATGGTAAGTTATTCGATTTAGAAGAATTAACAGATGGCGTTGTTGGAATCAAATTCCACAGTTGGTCATGTGCCACAAACGACCAAGGTAAATAATGATCTAATGATATTTCGTTTTTATTTAATTGAACTTCAGAGTAAATACAATTGATTTCGCGATAAGTTAAAACGGTTTTCCAATATTTAGTTTGCTTGCTTAAAGAATCTCTTTGCTGTGGCATAAACAATTTATTAACCACATTAGGAATATTAGGGTTTCTTTGCTGCATATATTTCAACCATTCCCAAGATGCCCAGCCTCTAACTAGTACGTAATTTTTCTTAAAATAATCAATCCAATCTGGATATAGAATTATAGCGTTACAATCTTTCTGCTTCTGGGCATTAAAACAGTATAAAGGCTTTTTGTTATCGAATTTATTTTTAGATAAATTAATAATAGCTGAATTCACATCATAATCTTTAAATCCTCTCGTATCTTCAGCAAAGAAAGGACGAATTAAACGATAAGGAACATAGTTACTAATAAAAGCTACAATATCGTTAATATTTTGGTTGCTAATAGCAGTACGTAATAGTTTCTTATCTGTATCTCTAAATTTGAGAATTGGTTCCGTAATTTCTAATTTAAGAGAATCTAACTTATTTGATATATGGTCTTGGGTTCCAAAAGAGAGCTTAAAATAATTATGGGGATACCAAGCATTAGCCAGCATTTCAACGATAATATCTTTAAAGCTAATAGGCGATACAATATCAAAATTGTTTCTTCTAATAATGTCTAATAAGGATAAAAAATAAAGATATTTATATGAATTAGTTGTTGACTCAAATAGTCTTGATAATGCTGATATATCTAAACTGTCATCATTTGGTAAGTTATACATATTGTATAATTAAATTTTTATTTTAAATTTAAATTGAAAATATTATCTTAGATAAAGAATAATCAATCAATCAATATCTTCAATCCCCTTCCCCAATTGCTTCAAAATCTTCAGCACATCATAAAGTTCATTCTGTAAAGGTAAAAGCGAAAAAATACGAGAAATATCATATTGAGGTGTTCCCTGACGATTTAGCTTCAAAAAAAAGAAGTCTCCTCCATTTGTTGCCATTGCAAATACGGGTTTTGTCGCATCGGGATTAGCCATCATGTAAGTTAAGGTTTGAGGAATTGCCATATCAAGGTTAATTTCTGTTCCCTTCGATTCCAAAACCGCTATCCACAATCCTTTTGACACCACTAAAAAATCTATTCTTCCTCGCAAGATTTCATCAGATACCTCGCTTTCTGCGACTGAGGTACTAACTTCAACAGCAACTTCTCCTTGCATCAAATAAGGAGGATCGTAAAACCCCGCTAACTCTAGTAAAGGCGATAAAACTAATAGGTTAACTAAACTTTCAGCAAGATTTCCATTAACTCTGTGATAACGATATCTAGCTTTAATTCTGTCTAATACAGCTTTTTCGGCATCGATTATATCTGCTAAATTTTCTCTCCATTCCGTGAAGAAATTGACATCAGCAGTACGAACTAAATTAAATTGCTTTTCTGCTTCCGCAATTGTGGTAATTCTTTTAGTAATTGCTGTTTGAGTCATCTTTTTACTCGGAAGCTAAAATTACAAATGACAAGCTAAACCGTCGTCTTCTTCATCTAAAATCGCTTCTAATGATTCAGCTAAAGGACGATTTGGAGCAGCTTTCTTTTCTTTAGCCATAACGGTGCGTTACGCTGTCGCGACAACACACCCTACAGCAATAAAAAACTTTCTGTTAACGCATTAGATATCAGCAATTAACAGATATATATTAAATATTCAAAATTCTTAAATGGACGATACTGGACTCGAACCAGTGACATCCTGCTTGTAAGGCAGGCGCTCTACCAACTGAGCTAATCGTCCTCGGTGTCTCACTAAGAAAATAATATAACAAACTTTTTCGTATAATGCTAGTCTTTTACAAAATTTTTTTTGAATAACTTTTAATCAATAGCCCAAAACCGCTTCGTAGCAAAGGAAATTCGGCTTATTATTTGGTAACAACTGGGATGGACATACAGTGAGGTCTAAGTGTACCTTGTATCTTGTCAGTTTATTGGTTATGATTCGGGCGTTAGAGAAACCCCAGGCTTCCACAGAGGGGAGACTTAATTTATATTTACAGGTTTTGGCAATTGGTAATTCCCAATGCCCAATGCCCTATTCCCCATCCCCATTTTCTGATTTTTATTATGCCCTCCGGTCAAACTCACGATCGCATTACAATTTGGGCTTTACCATTCATTGCTGGTACCACTTTTTGGCAAACTCACAGCAGCAGTATTACCCTACTAATTGCTGGTGGGTTTATGTTTGGGGGATTAATGTTCGGCCCCGACTTGGACATTTATTCAATTCAATACCAACGTTGGGGTTATTTCCGTTTTATCTGGCTTCCTTATCAAAAAAGTCTTCGTCATCGTTCTTTTTTATCTCACGGACCGTTAATTGGGACAACCGTGCGGGTACTCTATTTATGCGTCTTAATTTCAATCGTAACGATTATTGTTTTACTTATTGCCGAGAAATTATTAAATATGACTCTAAGTTGGCAGGAAGTAGCTAAGCATCTATTAGATATTATCAACCTTCATAAAACCGAATTCCTCGCCTTGTTTGTAGGATTAGAACTCGGTGCGATGAGCCATTCCATCAGTGACTGGTCAAATTCCGCTTACAAACGCTTTAAAAGAAAAGGCATCACTAGTTTGCTGCCTAAAAAGAAACCAAAAAAACGTAAATACGTAAGTAAATCTACTACCAACCGTCGGAGTAAATCTAAAGCAAGAAGGAGGAGGTAGGAAGAGGATTGAAGATTCACCTGTTTTCTACTTTTATAAAGGAGGGGGAAGAGGGGGAAGAGCGGGAAGAAATTTTGACTGGTAACTGTTCACTGTTCACTGCTCACTGTTCACTGCTCACTGCTCACTGCTCACTGCTCACTGTTCACTGATAACTGATTAATGGATACTTTAACTGCTTTGCAGGAATTAATTGATGTCGTTGCGAAGTTGCGATCGCCTAACGGTGGTTGTCCCTGGGATTTAGCGCAAACGCCGGAAACTTTGACTCCTTATGTAATTGAGGAAGCTTATGAAGTGGTTGATGCGATTAAAAGCGGGGACAAAAATCACGTCGCTGAAGAATTAGGAGATTTACTTTTACAAGTTGTTTTACAAGCGCAAATTTATAGCGAATCTGGAGATTTTACTCTCAAGGAAGTTGCCGAAGGTATTTCTCAAAAGCTGATTCGTCGTCATCCACATGTGTTTGGTGATGTTTCGGTGCAGAATGTTGATGAGGTAAAGCAAAATTGGGAAGATATCAAGGCTGCGGAGAAAGGCGAAACTGTTGCAGAAACTCAAAAGCTGAGCAATAAGCTCTTCGGCTATACTCGCAAGCTGCCACCGTTAATGGCAACGATGAAAATGTCTAAAAAAGCTGCTGATGTAGGCTTTGAATGGGATGATATCGATGGTGTTTGGGAAAAGTACGAGGAAGAATTAGGAGAATTCAAACAGGCTTTAGCTGAAGAAACACCCGAAAGACAGCAAGAGGAATTAGGAGATTTACTGTTTACTCTGCTTCAGTTAGCACGATGGAACAATTTAGATCCTAGTGAAGCCTTACAAGGAACAAACAAACGATTTATTCAGCGATTTCAAAAAATGGAAAATTTTGCCGAGCGTCCGCTTTCGGAATATAGCTTGGTAGAATTAGAAGAACTTTGGCAGCAGGCTAAGAAGGAATTGAAATAAAGCTCAAATTCTTACTGAGCAAGGGTTTAATATGTGTAATTTCAAGTACTGTTTGATTCGGTTTGCGCGGATGGGTAACTGTTTGAAATGCTTACTTTAATTTTTCGCTGAAACTCCTTTTGAGTAAGGGTTTCAGGCAATATGGCGAAAATCGCATCCGCGCAATCCCTCAAACCCTCTGTGTGTAAAGGTTTCAGCCTTTTTTTATCTTACTGTAGTTTGCGTATCAATCGCTCAAATGCTATATTTTATTTCATCCGCGAAACCGTACCTTGAAAACCAAATAGGAAAAGGCTTCCAATATGCCGCAGTTGAAATCAACTTAAATCCCTATTAGGGATTGAAACCTTAAGTAGTATTAATTCTGAGAAAAATTCAATAGTTGAAATCAACTTAAATCCCTATTAGGGATTGAAACCCAATGACAAAAATATATGACTAAATATAAGAAAGTTGAAATCAACTTAAATCCCTATTAGGGATTGAAACATTTAATATATATGGGAAAATCCCGCTTCTAGAGGTTGAAATCAACTTAAATCCCTATTAGGGATTGAAACAGAAGGCTTTAATCGAATGGAAATTCCGGATATTGTTGAAATCAACTTAAATCCCTATTAGGGATTGAAACTATAGAAAAAACCAAGATAATCATCAGCCAAGTCCTGTTGAAATCAACTTAAATCCCTATTAGGGATTGAAACTTTCAATAATTTGCATAAGCCTAACTAATTGATTGTTGAAATCAACTCAAATCTTGCACTATCCTCGACACCGCCTTGGAATAAATTCCCAGGCTCATAAACAAAGTCTGATAAATCAGACTAGGCAAGGCTTTTAGTGCGTTTCAACGCGCTTGGTATATCAGCCTTGAAATTGATTTATCTGCGTTCACGCGGAGCGTGCGGGCTAGAAAGCCTCCGGCTTACAAGGCGGTTATTCGGGTTTAACGACAATGGTGGAAGATTTGAATTAAGTATTCAAACATGAGATAACTTTGCCGAAATTTGTAAATTAAGGCGATTTATAACTTGCTATTCTTAAAATCAATTCTCCTTGGTTGGGGTTTTTTGTAAATACAAATGCTCCTGTCTCTTTCTCACCTCTCGATAAAAATTCTATTTGCTGCTCTCCTGTTTCTTCTACTTTTCCGTTGAGACGTAATTCTGCTATTACCTGTACGGAAGCTGCTGTTTCTTCACCTTTATTAATTACCTCGAAATGTACATAATATTGTTCGTTAACTTTTCGCAGGGGTTTATTATTGGTGACAACAAGGGCTGGTGGTTTTTGTGCTGGCTGTTTTATCCAGGTGAAGCTGACTAAACCTATAACTCCGAGAAGTATGGATGAAGCGATGCAGAATGTTGCCCATTCAGCTATTGTACGTTTTTGCTCTTGCTTATCTTGTTTGGGTTGACTCATATTGCCAACCTTCCAGCAGCACCACCAATGGTTGTTGGCAATCCTAATATAATGCTGTGTTCTAACCAAATTGTCCAAGGATCGCTCCAAGCTAATTTTTGAAAAAACCACAGCATTATAGCGGCTGAAATTAAGGATACTAGGTAGCAAATCATGGTTTCGCTAAATGGTTTCTGAAATATACCTTGGTGTTGTCTGCGTTTTTCTTGGGCTGAGAAACCGGCTTGAAATACAATTGCGTAGGAAATTA
The DNA here is from genome assembly GCF_000316665.1 of Rivularia sp. PCC 7116. Lineage (GTDB taxonomy): Bacteria > Cyanobacteriota > Cyanobacteriia > Cyanobacteriales > Nostocaceae > Rivularia. Next base: position 64,256 of record NC_019678.1, read on the forward strand.
ATAAGGAAATGGCAATAATTGCCAAAAGCCAAGGCTCGGATACTGCTGCTGCCAGGGTTGCAATTTCATCGGTTGGTGCAATGTTGAAACCGATAACTGTTGCACCAATTAAGGTTGCGCTTAAATCGGTGAAGGTGGGGTTATTATCAACTAAATCGTTTTGACTGCTAGTTCTATTATCTGGTGGATTGTTTCCGTTTTCACCTAAAAGTTGGTTGGCTAATGCAACTCCCAAACTAAAGGGTACGCTTTCAAAAATAATTTTACCTAATGCTTCTTTGAGGGAAACTCCCGCAGATAATTCCTGTAGTAGCAATAACATAAAAGCCGAACAAACTAAGCCGATTCCCATTGCTTCTACTGTTTCTGTAATTGCTTGATAACGACGACTGAAACGTTTGGGTTTGCGGAAACCTTCTGTACGCATAAGTAGATAAACAACAATAAATGTTAATAACAGTGCCATTAACATCATCTCTGGTGTTGCAGATGAGCCTATCCACCATACTTCCATCGTGTAAAGCAGGGGAATGCCAAACAGAAAGCCCCCACAGCCGCCTCTTACGATGTCGTTTATCTCGCTTTTCCAAGGATTTTTTTGACGTTTTCTTTTGGTGTTGTTTTTATATTTGGCGCAGATTCTTCTTCGCGATTTAAATTTCATCTACAAAACTGTTTGATTTTATAAAATCACCGCTTGATACAATTATGCGAACTATAACTGCTATAAAATTGAAGTTTAAAGTTAAGAAAAGTTTATTAAGCGATTATTATTATATTATCATCGATGGTTCTGTGTTCAAGCTTTAAGTAACGTGGAACGACAAAAATGAGTTTTCAAAGCTATAAATAAATAAAATTATGGCTGTAAATTCTGCTTCCCAAAACGATTTTTAATAAGTCATTTTTTAGTTAAATAAAAGATATCATACTAACATTGTAATCTACTAGGCAGATATTAATTATAGTTGTCGCTTTTTAATTCATTTTTTTGTTGATACAAATTATTCTGAATTGGCAGTTTTTATTTGTAAAATAGTTAGTAGGCAATAATATTAATTATGCCAAATGTAAGAGGATGTTTGGAAAGTCTTAGATAATACCACAAATCTTTAGATCCCCCTAAATTCCCCTTTCAAAAGGGGGACTTTAACCCCCCTTTTTAAGGGGGGAAGGTGGGATAATCCGGCAAACGGAATAAAAATCATACTTTTAAAACATCCTCTAAAGTGCAAGAATATTGAATCAATCGATATGAATACATTTGGTTTAATTAAATAGCCTTCAAATGATGTAATTAATTTGATTTGTTAACTATTATATTCATGCCTAAATTGACTAAACTATTTCTAGTTATTAGTTGCTTTATTGTTATTTTACTGAATGGCTGTACGCCTAATAAAGAAAATAATTGGACGCATAAATTTTCTCGTATCTTTAGGGATGATTACAGAGTTACTTTGTATTCTGGAGGAAAAGCTGTTAGAGAGTGGCAGCTAAAACACAGTAATGTTAATTATGAAAAAAACGATGATGGTTGGTTTTTTTCTTGTCAAAAACATCTTGTTGTTATCAGAGGCGAAGAGATTGTAATTGAACCGTTAGCTTATTCGCAGCAACAAGTAGAGAATCCGATTATTTGTAATTGATAGATAGATTATACATGGCGGAAAATGAGAAACAATTAAATGTTGAATTAAAAACCCAGCTTAGAAAAAAGCCGGGTTTTTAAGCTTTAAGTGCTTTTTTGCAGCTAACATAGGGTTAATTCAAAATATAAGCCGATAACGGATAATACTTAAGTAACTTTTCCTAAATTATTAACCTTTTTGTGGTTAAACATAATTTTAATTTGTAAAATACAATTTTTGATATTCAAGAATAATTTTTAATAGCTATACTCGCGAATTTTACTTAACTCTAACCAAGTGCGATCGCCAACTATTCCGTCTGGGGCTAATCCGGTACGCTGTTGCAAATCTTTAATCGCATTTTCGGTTACGATACCAAAATAACCGGTAATTGCAGATTGAAAAAAACCAGACCACAAAAGCCTTTCCTGAATTTTTTCAACTAATTCCCCTTGACTGCGCTTTTGTAAGACAGGCATATCTACCGGCGCACCTTTATACAAAGACAGCCAAGTATTTTCATCAACTATGCCGTCTTCAGCTAAAAACATCCAGTACTCAAAGCAGTTAACTGCGGCTGTCGTTTGGGGTCCAAAGATACCATCAATTTCACCGCAATAACATCGCCAATGCTTTAATAATTTTTGTAATTCTAGTACTGCTTGTCCAGAAGAACCTTGGGTTAATACAGGTTTATTTAGCTGGCTTTTAACGCTATGAAAGTTAGAAATAGAAGTCATGATAGTTGGAGGTGGTGGTTGATTGATTAGTAGGAAAATAACTGTATTTTATGCCTACAGCTTTAGTTGAGAAGATATAAAAGCTAACTATAAGAATAAATTTATTTTTCAGTTCTCGATACTAATTTAAAAATTAGCTAAATTGCGAAAATATTTGCATCCTGTAATGCAGGCATCTAGTCTGCGGCTTGTATAAAAATTAGATACGCAACAGCTTATTAGAAAATGGGGAACATAATTTTTAAGGAATTTTTCATAAACTCTATTTAACGTTAAGAGAATGAATCGTAGCCTTTGTATTGATAGCTGCTAACTGTTAACTGCCAATTTTTTTAACTAAACATATGGGTTGAATTCCCCACCGTTCAAAGGTGAAAGATTCCTCCCACGCTCCGGGTGAATGGGTTGGGGCGGCGTGTCGGCGGACAGACTATTCTTTGTGCCGAACCGCCTTGTTCAAATCCCCATCACAATTCCAAGCTTCTTCGGTTCTTCCTTCGTTTAATATTGATTTCAACAGGAAAAGCTACAGAAGCGAGTTCAAGCATTCCGGATGGTGCCGATAATTTTTTTTGAGAGACCAAAAATACCTATTTACACAATAGAGTACTAATCGACAATTGCTTTTCAACCATTAAAAACATTTATACTTAATGCTTGATAGTTGATTATTAATATTTCCCGTTCGCAGTTAGGATTAAAGATAAGACTGCGTTTTCGGGCATTACTATGACAGTTCTCATTCATAATTCCGATTTAATTCTGACTGCTAAACAAACTCGACTTGCAGCTATGAAGCTAGCGGTGTTGTCTACTGCTGCAAAAAATGAAGCTATTGAAGCTATTGCTGTTGCACTGCTATCAGCACAGGATGAAATAATTCAAGCAAATATTTCAGATTGTGAAGCTGCTACGAGTGAAGGAATTGCTAAGCCACTTTACAAGCGCTTGCAGTTAGACGAGCATAAATTAAGAGATAATATTGCTGGGGTAAGGGATATAGGTAAACTTTCCGACCCTGTTGGTAATATTCAAATTCATCGTAAACTAGATACTGGTTTGATTCTCAAGCGTGTTAGTTGTCCCTTGGGAGTTTTGGGAGTGATTTTTGAAGCACGTCCGGAAGCGGCGATTCAAATTGCCTCTTTGGCGATAAAATCGGGAAATGGTGTAATCCTCAAAGGTGGAAAAGAAGCGATTCGTTCTTGCGAAGCTATAGTTAAAGCTATTAAACAAGGATTATCCAAAACTACAGTCGATCCAGATGCGGTACAGTTATTAACCACTAGAGAAGAAACTTTAGAATTATTGAAGTTGGATAAATATGTAGATTTGATTATTCCTAGAGGCTCTAATTCTTTCGTGCAGTTTGTCCAGCAAAATACTTCTATTCCGGTATTGGGACATGCTGACGGCATTTGTCATTTATATATCGATAAATCCGCAGACATGCAAAAAGCGGTAGATATTACAGTAGATGCTAAAACTCACTATCCAGCAGCTTGTAATGCAATCGAAACATTGCTGGTTGATCGAGATATCGCATCAACTTTTCTACCCAAAGCTGCACAAGCTTTACAAAAATTAAACGTCGAATTGCGAGGAGACGAAGCAACCCAAGCAATTTTACCCAACATCGTACCGGCAACAGAAGCAGATTGGGAAACAGAATACAGCGATTTAATATTGTCAATCAAAATTGTTGATTCTTTACCCGAAGCAATTAGCCATATTAACGAATACGGTTCTAAACATACCGACGCAATCGTTACCGAAAATATAGAAGCAGCAGAAAACTTTTTATCCTTAGTTGATGCAGCAGGCGTTTACCACAATTGTTCCACCCGTTTCGCAGACGGTTTCCGTTACGGATTTGGTGCAGAAGTCGGAATCAGTACCCAGCAAATACCACCCAGAGGACCAGTTGGTTTAGAAGGCTTAGTAACCTATAAATATAAAATGACAGGTAACGGTCATGTTGCAAGTAGCTATACCGGTGAAGATGCCAAGCCTTTCTTGCATAAAGATTTATTACAGTGAACAGTGAGCAGTGAGCAGTGAGCAGTTAACAGTGAACAGTGAGCAGTTAGCAGTTAACAGTTACCCATTACCAATTACCAATTACCAATTACCAATTACCAATTCCCAATTACCAATTACCAATGCCCAATTCCCAATTATCGATATTAAAAGAAAAAGGCGAGAAATAAGTGAAATTACTCTTACTTCCCGCTTCAAACATCACCTTGAGCATATTTTCGATTGACAGACTTTGATAGTTTTTTTAGCACCCTGAACTAAGCTAAGTAGACTTATTAATTTGAATAATAATTCAGAAAAAGTCTTGCAGGTTGCCACTTTGGCAAAGTGGTAATAAATAAACGATAAAGACAGATGTAGAAAGTATGGCGGCGTTAAACTGCGTAAAATACATATGTTTGAAATCTCATTGGATGTGTTATTACTACAAGCCTATTTTTAAAACGGTGCGTTAGATACGAAACATATATATTTTTCACTTACCGCGTCGTAACACACCCTATAGATTTTTCAATGCTTAAGTTAAAGCTTTTAGAAGTGCTTGTAGTTTCAGTTGAATTTCTGCAAATTCTTTTTGTGGATCTGAACCCGGTACGATGCCCGCACCTGCATAAAGCAAAGATGATTTAGTCGAAGTATCAATCAGCGCCGAGCGGATTCCTACAACAAACTCACAGTTACCTTCGGCATCTATCCAACCCAAGGGGGCGGCATATAAGCCCCTCTCGAAACTTTCATAACGACGAATTTCTTGACAAGCAACTTCTGGCGCAACACCGGCGACTGCTGGAGTTGGATGTAGTTGGGAAACTATTTGTAAGGGATGCACGTTACGGGGCACTTTGGCAATGATTGGTGTCCACAAATGCTGGATATTTGATAGTTGCCGCAGTCTGGGTGTGGAAACTTGGGGTAATAAACCGAGGCTGAGTAACTTTTGAGTAATAAAATCAATTACTAGGGAATGTTCGTGTCTTTCTTTTTGACTGTTGAGCAGAAGATTAGCTTTTTTTGCATCTTCTGCTGGTGTTTTGCCTCTGGCGGCGCTTCCAGCTAGAGCATCCGTATTTAACTTTTGATTGCGAATTGCAATTAATGTTTCTGGAGAGGCACCGATAAAATTTTGTCCTTTGCCGTTACTTGTAGAGAATACGCAGCAGTTAGGATGCAGTTGTCGTAGATTATTTAAAGATTTGAATAAGTTTAATGGAGTACTTGATTGAATGTTGAGAGCATCTGCCAATACAATTTTACTATAAGTACCCTTACGAATATCTTCTAAAGCCGATAAGACCGATCGCTGGAATTTACTAGATTTCGTAATTGAATTTTTAATAAATTGAGGTTGAGAATTATCTAAATCGACAGCATCGTATTTTAAAAGGTTGATTGATGTAATTTTTTGCCATAAAATTTTTAACGTCTTTTCTATGTTTAAATCCGCATCAATTTTAATATTTGCTCTTAATATACAGCATTTTTCTTTTCGAGTCACCTGCCATTTAGGTAAAAAAACAGTAGCGGGAAAAAAAGGATAGTTTTCCTGAAGATTTGTATCAAAAAAACTAAAACTGCAAAAAAATAGTGGTTGGGAGAAAGAATGATTTACATTGCAAAAATTAATTATTTTGCCTAGATTATATTTAATAAACTTTTCGGCTTGAATAAAACGCTCTTTTCCTTCAATGTGAAATTTTGTTACTGCATCAATGGCAGCAATGGCTTCTTCTTTGCTTGGGTTTTCCCAATAAAAATTAAGTTTATTTGATGCACTAAGTTTCTGGAAGACAACCAAAGGGTCTACCGAGTCAATTTCTAAACCAATACTAGCTATTTGTGTGCAATTATTCTTAATACAATATGCTCGTTTTTTTACAAGAAATTGGTATAGCTCCTTATTGTATACAAAAAACTCGGCAGAACATGGTGAAACTGTCATGGATCTAAAAATAGTAAATTTTTTTGAAGTTCTCTTCCTAAAGCATCATGAATCGTGGTCGTATTTCTACAGGTAGCACATTCAGATGCTGTTTTACCAGCAGCGTGAAGGCAGGTTCATCAAAGTTGATGGCAAAACCTTTATTACTGCTTCGAGTCTAGATTTTACAGGAGCTTTCGCTGTAAATACACCCCTGACATACAAGGGATGTACGAAACTTAGACTATGGGAAACAGAGGTTATGATGGATGCGCTTGCGGCTTTGTGCCGATGGAAAATTTAGCAATTTTATTGATTGCGACTGATGACTACAAAGCTGATTTTATATCCCAACATAAGGTTATGGATGGCGGCATTAAAACCGCCAATGTACTGCGTTGCGATTATGCCGATTTGGGTCGGAACGGCTATCGCTTTTGCAGAAACAAGGGTGCTTCACACAGCAGTTTTCTGCACATTTTTAGCTGCTGCAATTTTGATTCTTGCTTGGGAAAATTTGAGTAATGATGTTTTTGATTCTGATACGGGAATTGATATTAACAAACATCATTCTCTTGTCAATTTGACGGGCAGCAGACAATTAATATTGTGGTTGGGAAATTGCTTTCTAGCTTCAGGGTTATTCGGAATATTAACAATTAGTTGGTGGCAAAAAGACCTAACTTTAATTGGGATAATTTTGATTTGTTGCGGCTTAGGATATCTCTATCAAGGACCTCCTTTTCGTTTGGGTTACAAAGGTTTAGGAGAAATACTTTGCTTTTTTGCTTTTGGTCCTTTGGGAGTAGCCGCAGGTTATTACAGTCAAACTCAAAGTTACTCTTTAACAAGTTTAGCTGCTTCGGTAATAGTCGGTATCACCACAACTTTAATCTTGTTTTGTTCCCATTTTCATCAAGTTGAAGATGACTTAGCAGCAGGTAAGCTTTCTCCTATTGTTCGTCTGGGAACTTTAAAAGGTTCGCAAGTTTTAAAGTGGTTCACAGGTAGTATTTATGCACTGATATTTATATTTATACTTTGCGGAATTTTTCCCTTATGGACGCTTTTGAGTTGGTTTAGTTTACCTTTTGCGGCAAAACTATATAATCACGTCTCGCAAAATCACGACAAACCGCTAGAAATTAGTAACTTAAAATTTATCGCGATCGCAGTGCAATTTTGGTGTTGTCTGTTATTAGGATTGGGTTTTGTTTTGTAATTAGCAATTGGGAATTGGGCATGGGGCATTGGGCATTGGGCATGGGGGATTGGGGATTGGGCATTGGTAATTGGTAATTGGTAATTGGTAATTGGTAATTGTTAACTGCTCACTGTTAACTGCTCACTGTTAACTGCTCTTATCTCTAAAATCCAAAATGTAAAATTCAAAATCATCAGGGATGTTTTACAAGTTTGAATTTCGTACTTACAGTAGAAAATTCGTGACTCCCTTAAATACGTCTCACGGTGTTTGGGAAAGTCGGAATGGACTTATTATTCGTCTTAGGGATGAAACAGGAAAAGTCGGATGGGGGGAAATTGCTCCGATTAGTTGGTTTGGCTCGGAAACAGTAGAAGAAGCTATTTCATTTTGTCGTAAATTACCGCAGACAATTACCGAAAATATTATCTTTTCAATTCCCGATGAATTACCCGCTTGCCAGTTTGGATTTGAGTCAGCGCGGGAAATGATAAACAAAAATTATTTTTCTGCTGAATCATCCCCAATTACCAGTAGCATTTTGCTGCCTGCTGGTAGAGCAGCTTTACATCAATGGCGAAATATATGGGAATATGGCTCTCACAGTTTTAAATGGAAAATTGGGGTTTATCCCTTTGCTGAAGAAATATTCATTTTCGATTTACTCGCTGGAGAATTACCCGCTTTCACGAAACTACGTTTGGATGCGAATGCTGGCTTGAGTTATGGTGAAGCTGAAATTTGGTTGCGAAAATGCGATGAAATCAACAAAAATGATGATATTGATTTAAAAATCGAATTTATTGAACAACCGCTTGCAGTAGATAGGTTTTCCGAAATGCTGGAATTAAGTCGGATTTATAATACCAAAATTGCTTTAGATGAATCTGTTGCTACACTCAAACAACTTGAAAGCTGCTATCAACGAGGTTGGCGAGGAATTTTTGTGATTAAAGCCGGTATTATTGGTTCCCCTTCTCGTTTGCGCCGGTTTTGCCTTAATCACGAAGTTGATACTGTTTTTTCGTCGGTTTTTGAAACTAATATTGGCAGAGAAGCAGCATTGTCATTAGCCGCAGAATTATCGCAGCAAAAAAGAGCGGTTGGTTTTGGTGTGAATCATTTTTTTGCAGAGGATGAACAAACCTGTTTAAAAAATCTATGGAAGGAAACTTCAAGTATTTTGTAGATAACGACTGTTTAATTTGTGAAGATAGTCATTTGTTAGTTGAGTTAGTTGAAAAACTCGATTTTGATATTTTCCAATTTAAACAACAACATTCTTATCTACCGAAAATTATTTTAAATGAACGCCAGCCGGTGCGTTTTTTAGCCGGTTTTATCGCTGCCTGTAAAGCGAATTGTCCCGTATTTTTATGTAATCCCGATTGGGGAAAACAAGAATGGCTGCAAGTATTTGATTTAGTCAAACCAGATATTATTTGGGGAATTAAGCCTAAAGCCGTAGAAGCATCTTACTTTCTTGAAAACTCCCATAATACTGATATTTACAATGCCCCATGCCCAATCCCCAATGCCCAATCCCCATACATAATGATTCCTACCGGTGGCTCCTCGGGAAGAATAAAATTTGCAGTTCATACCTGGGATACTTTGACGGCTTCGGTATTGGGATTCAAAGAGTATTTTCAAGTAGATCAGATTAATTCTTTCTGTGTATTGCCGCTGTATCATGTCAGCGGTTTGATGCAGTTTATGCGCTGTTTTATTACGGGTGGAAAGTTAATAGTTTTACCTTTTAAATCCCTGGAATCAAAACCAGTAAGTTATAGTAAAAATAATTTTAATCAATTAATTAGTAGCTCAGAATATTTTATATCTTTAGTTCCTACTCAGTTAGAGCGTTTATTGCAGAAATCGGATTTAGCTGAATGGTTGAGTAAATTCCAAACGGTACTTTTAGGAGGTGCCCCAGCTTGGAATGAATTATTGCAAAAAGCAAGGTTTCATTGCATTAGATTAGCTCCCACCTACGGAATGACAGAAACCGCTTCTCAAATAGCGACTATGAAATCAGATGATTTTATTCAAGGTAAAGTTGGCTGCGGTAAGATTCTTCCCCATGCAAAAATCACAATTTGCGGTAAAAAGGGGGAAGAATTAAAAGTTAATCAAATTGGCAATATCAATATTCAAGCAAAATCATTAGCGCTTGGTTATTATCCTCTTAGTAGTAAAACACAAACTTGTTTGCAAATAGACGATTTAGCTTTTTTAAACGAACAAGGTTATCTAAATATTGTCGGTAGAAACAGCGATAAAATCATTACTGGTGGCGAAAATGTTTATCCCACTGAGGTTGAAGCCGTAATTAGAGCAACTGGAATGGTAGCTGATGTTTGTGTAATTGGCTTAGCCGATAAATATTGGGGAGAAGTTGTAACTGCTATTTATGTGGTTAATTCGGGTATTAATCATCCAGCAGTTAAGATGCCCGCACTACAACAAGATAAAAATGAACGTATATTAATACAGACTTTGCTTAAAGAGAAGCTTAGTAATTATAAAATTCCTAAAGTTTGGATTCCTGTTGATTCCTTACCTCGTAATTCTCAGGGTAAAATTAATCGGCAAAAGCTTTATGAAATCGCCGTTTCTAAATAAATACTTATTGGTGATTGGGGTAATGCACAGAGAAAGTGTCACGAAGTGCCAACGTGGCTGAAAGTATCACCATGAAAGACTGCCAGAAGACGGAATTTAATGAAGGTATTAAAACTTAACGCAGTTCCTAGAATAATTTTACACGTATTGCCTTGTTCAGAATGCGCTTGCTTCCACGCTCTGAGTTTTGGTGCGTTGCATCCACCAACCGACAAGAGGAAATTGAATCCAGAAAGAGAAGTAGAAGAACGTCAAATACCAGTATGGAATAACAAACCCGATTCCAAGCCCCTTATAAACGGCCAGCAGCAGATAGTCATATACAAAAAGCGGAAGCGTTAGGTATAGGGCAAGCCAACACGAGTTGACCAAATGCTTGCCGTCAGTCCAGTACTTTTTGAGGGTATATTGCGTAATCGGAAAATAGATAAGTGTGACGAAGACACAAACCGCAATTTTTGCCCAAAAGTACCATTGCTGGTAATAGTCGGGAAGTCCAATTATGTAAAAAATGAGCCAAGTAATGAAGCTGTATGCAAGCAACTGGAAGTGTTTCTTAGTGTTCATATTTCCTGTAGTCGTCAGTAGCACTTTTCTTGCAACTCTATTTTTATATCTATTGACGCAATCTTTCCAAACATTTAACGATTTCTGCCGATAATCCGATTTTGTTTCTGCTCGCTGCATCAATAGAAACATGACGAGTCATTGCTTTGGCGACTAATTTCTCATTAATGTAAAGTTTATAATCAATTTCAAACTCCTCTGTACGAATTCTTAAAGGAGTTAAATCAACAAATAATTTATCGCCGCAATACATAGGGCGCATAAAATCAACATCAGCATGAACAATAGGAAAAGCCGTTGATGGATTTGTAAAAAATTGCTTGATACTAATTCCTAAAGATTCTAAAGCAGCTTCATAAGCTTCATGACATATAGCTAAAACATTCGCAAAGTAAACAACCCCAGCAGCATCGGTATCTTGAAAGCGAATAGTACGATTGTATGTGAAAGGCATAGCAGGATTGGGGGAAGAGGGGGAGAGGGGGAAGAGGGGGTAGAAAGTTATTAATTACCAATTACCAATTCCCAATGTACAATGCCCAATGCCCAATTCCCCATTCCCCATTCCCAATTATCAATTACCAATCATAAATATCTTCAGAGTTTGAATTTAGGTAAGGGCATTCTAAATCAACTGACTTCCAAGCAAAATGCTGATAAATAATATTTAATTTTTCTTGGGGTGACTCGATACCCTTTTCCCAAGCTTCTAGTAAAGCGTTTGCAATAATTTGACAGCGATTTACACCAAAACTTTGTTTGTTAAGGGGCTTTTCTATGGGTTGTTCGGCTACACTTAACCCTGGTGCTAAGTATTTGCTAAATAATGGTACTTCTGGTTGAAAATTAGCTTGATTATCTATGTAAATTTCTTTTAATAACTCTTGCACTATCGAATAGTTTTGCTTTTGAAAATTCAGTATCCCCGAATCATAGCGATCGCAACCTAAAGGATGATGGGGAACTTGAAAGGTAAAGGGGATTTCTAGATTGTTTAGTTTGTCTGTGAGACTATGCATTAAAGCAATAGCCCCTTGTGGGTTTAAGTTAAAAAATATGCCGATAGCATCTAAATCGCTCCAGACATTTTGTAAATCATCTTGCTGTTGTTTACCTGAGTTACTCACTGCTAAATAAAAGCCATTATTTAAACGATTTTTAGGCAGTCGGATAGCAATTAAGTCATCAACTTTACTGGATAAGGCAGCTGGCTCTAAATCATTTTCTTCAACATGCAGCGTCAAACCACCTTTAGTGACGGCAAAACTGCCATCGGGTTCTTGCCGTACCACCCTCCAATCGGAATCTAAATAGCCCGTACCTTGATTGTTTTCGTGGAGTAGATTGTAAAATCTCGTGTCTCTTTCAAATACACAATTATTTTCTAAATCTTGATGTAATAAAAGGTTGGGATTGCTAATATTTGCTGCTAATACACTTTGTAACGAGTTGTTGTAATAAATACCGTAAATAAAATTACGCAGGAGTAAATTGAGATATTTATCTTGCAATGCCGTGGAACTTTTTTCCAGGGTTTCTGCCATTAAAGGCGGTAAACTAAAAGATTGATAATCCGGATGAATGATAGAAAAATTAGATTCTATTTCAATTTTATGAGCAATTTCTAAAAAAGTATTCGATAAAGAGTTTTTATAAGAAGTTATCATGGCTGGTTTATGTAGATTTCCGAATCAAGAGTTTATTAAAATAAATGCAGCCCTGTGGAGAAAAGAAAAGTTAACAGCAACCAGTAAAAACTGGTTACTGTTAACTGCTATCTGTCAATTGCTAAATATTTGCTACTTAACACCCGCGCAGACGAGTTTTTTCGTAGAAAAGAGGAATCAAATTATTCTCTCTTTCCACAACAGAAACCTTAGTAGATTTTACAAATGGTTTCAGAATTTGTAATTCTGATTTACCGAAAATGTCTACTACGTACTCTGGAGTTCTAGTTAAGATATTTCTGGCAAAATCTAAAGCAATTAAACTGGTTTGATGCAAATTTTGCTGTTTGTTAATCTTATCCTGGATTTGATTGATTAATCCTAAACCGGCATACTTGATAATCGACTGGATAAAATCTTTACGATAATCCAGAATCATCGGAAAAGCTTTCAGATAAGACTCAGTTAAAGCCAACATTGAAGGTTGAAGAATCTCCAGCGGAATAGCCGCTAATTCCAAAGATTCCTCTAACTCTAAAGTTGAATCCACAACTAAACTTTCTAACCAAATTTTTAAGTAACCGGCTAGTAAAGTTCCCAAATCATAAGCGGGATCGCCCCAACCGCAAGCTTCCCAGTCAATCATCTTCACATCTACATTATCCAGATGCTGCCAACGAGAATGTACTAAAACGTTCTCTAGTTTTAAATCGTTATGGGTTAAACAGCAAGGATTCCATGCGCTTGCTAAATCGGCAATTGCAGACTCTAGAAAGTCATATTTTTGATAGCTAGAGTAGAACGAAAGCCCGCTACTGCTAACTTTGCCAAAAATCGAGGGTTCTAGAAAATCGATGCCCTGTGCCGGATTAAAATACTGATAGCGAATCTGCCCAGCTGGAGCAGTTGCCATAAAATCACGGTACTTTTGACGTTTAAAAGTCGCACGATGCAATGATGCTAAAGTATTGCCGATGGAGTTTGCGAGTTCTGGCGGAAAATATAGGTTATGCCTGTAATAGCTTGCCAATCCTTGGTATTCCCAAAGATAGTTACGCACGAGGATAGAGTTCTCCTCATCGTAATGTACTACTAGCGGAGATAACGCTTTTATGTTGCCGAGAACCGGAAATGATTCAAGCAATTGGTGAAACAGCCATTCATTATAGAACTCACAGGGGATACCGTTAAATTCTTGGGCTAGTTCTTGTTTTACCAAAAGCTTGCGATCGCCATTCTTAGTAACCAGTATACTTAAATTCTTACGGCTACTACTGTGTGGCAAATCTGCATCGGCGGTTGCGCCATCTTCTGAGCTACTCAGACCTGCTTCTTGCAGATACTGGATAACGTTTTGAGAAGACAGTGAAAGTTTCATTATATTTGTTACTTCCTTAGATTCCTTTAAAGTCAGCTTTTTTTGGTTTTGGCTTAAACAATGGCAGCATTCCCCAGCGAAGCCCCTTTTTTAGGGAATCTTAAAAAACGATGACTACGCTTTAGTAATATCGTATTTCTCTGACAAATACATGCCAAAATGCCATTAATTTCTTTACTGTCGCTTCAAATTTCACAATGTTTAAACGGTGAAATCTTTAATTTTTATTCAAATTTTTACTTACGCGAATATAGAAATTTGTGCTTTAACCTTTTAATGCCTGTTCGTTTCCCAAGATTACGTTTTTGAACAGCCAGCAGATTAACAAACATTAATATAATTATCTAATACAACAGCTAACACTCACACAGTACAAGAACTTTTACACACTTTCCGGAAGAATACAATTATTTTTCTCTAATCGTAGCCTAATAATTCTCTTTGCAGACTATCAACAACCGTCTATACCCAAAATTCTACGCAAAACCATCAGCTTTCTGCGAAACCTATATTAGAATAGCTGTACATTATTCTCATCTTGCAATATTTCTACACAATATTTGCGAAGTTTAATCTTACTATGAATTTAACCTTTATTTGATTATAGAAATAATTCTTAATAAGTAAATTAAAAAATCATGAGAACTCTTTGAATACAATCTTCTTCTATAATACAAAAGATTTAGAAACCAACTCAATAATTACAATTATTTGCAATTAGGATTTACGCAAAAAGAACGTAATTACTTCACTAAGGGCGACAGCGCCCACCGCTAGCTTTAAAAGTTCCTCAATTAGACTTTACGTCACATTTTGTATCGAAATTTCGTCAAAACATAAACTTTAGCAAAAATTCGGTTGCCATTGATACTGATTAAGGTTAATTTTTCCTGCTGAGTTGAATTCAATACCTTCTTCTTCCAACATTTGCTTTTGCAGATAATCCCCTCCTTCACGCACGGTTGAATAGGAAATTTCACCTTTAGCATTAATAACTCGATGCCAGGGAATATCATTAACATCGCGATCTACCTGAAACATGGCATATCCCACCAAGCGGGCTTTACCGTGAAGTCCTGCCAAATCAGCAATTTGCCCGTAGGTTGCAACTTTACCAACAGGAATTTGACGAACAGTTTTGTAAATAAGATCGTATGTAGACATTTCAACACCCAACTAATATTCCCAATCTATTCCCAATCCAAAATCACTAACTAAGTGTAGAAAGTGGAATTGCTTTCCAAACAGCTGCCCCTAAACACTAAAGAGCAATTGAGACAACATCGAAAATAATGCCACCAAACCCAAAATAACCATCAATCCTGCTGGCATGAATTTACGTGTTTTAGTAAGTCTAACGGCAAAAACTATTACTAAAATACTAGTGATGATAACAGCTAAAGTCGAACCCCATACTTGCCCCTGTAGCTGCAGGTAGGCAGCAATCAGCAATAGTAAACCACTAATTGTTCCACTTATCAGCGAAACTTTGCTACCTGCTGTTTTATAACCAATGATGCCGCCGATAATTGATAAAATGCCATATAGGCTGGCTGCGATAATGCTCTGCATTGTTAAAACCTGTTGCGATTTCCAGCTATTGTTCTGTGCGTAGACGGAAAATGAAAATATTTAATTTTCCGTTTATCTACATAATCCCTGCAAATAAATGAATAATCAAGCGATTGCCAAGGTTCAATTTCTCCAGCGTCAAGCAGCATCTCTTTTACTTTACCAATCTGTTTTTGAAGGGGAAGTGGGCAAAGCTTTTCTTAATTTATTGCAGGCTATACGCTACCCTAACTCTGAAGCCCGAGACTGTCTTCAGGCTTACGGTAATTTTTTCAAAGTTCTCGCCGATAAAAACCAAAATTGGGAAGAATATCTAATTTCACAAATCTTGACTTCTGAAAACGCTTTTAGTACGCAATCTCAATTAGAAAACTTACCTCCAGCTTTAATTGCAGCAGCAAAACACGATTTACAAGCATTGCAGAGTTTTCATGAATGCAGCGTTGCTAGCCTCGGTGAATGGGTGCAGTCTGTCGCCAATCTTCCTATATTACCGGTGGTATGGTATGTAGAACAGAAAATTCAGGCTAATTATCAATTGCCCCTGATAGAAAAATTACGAACTCTGGAAGATTGGACTGATGCTGTGGAAGATTTAACAGCATTTTATCGCCAATACGGTACGGGTATATTTGCTGAATATCAAGCTTTTCGCTGGCAGCAGGGAGAATTTATCGGTATAAGCTATCCTGACGAAGTGAAGTTAGATGAACTAGTTGCTTATGAATCCCCGAAACAAACTTTGATTCAAAATACGGAATTTTTATTATCGGGACAACTAGCACTGCACGTTTTACTTTACGGTAGTCGCGGTAGCGGTAAATCTTCTTTAGTCAAAGCTTTGTTAAACGAATATGCCGAACGCAATTTACGCTTGATAGAAGTTGCAAAATCCGAGTTGAAATATTTACCACTAATTGTCGAACGCTTAAGAAACAAGCCACAAAAATTTATCATATTTGTTGATGACCTTTCCTTCGAGGAAGATGATGATGCTTTCAAAGCGCTTAAAGTCGTTTTAGAAGGAAGTATTACAGCAAGACCTAAAAACGTTGTAGTTTATGCAACTTCCAATCGCCGCCACTTGATTCGGGAGTATTTTGCAGACAGACCCCAACCTAAAGATGCCGACGAAGTCAACGCTTGGGATACTGTCCAGGAAAAACTTTCATTTAGCGATCGCTTTGGTTTAACTCTGACTTTTGAACCCGCTTCTCAAAAGACTTATTTACAAATCGTTCAACATTTGGTTAAATTATCTAATATCGAAATTAGTACTAGTGAACTAACTGCCCAGGCTTTGCAATGGGCAACTCGTCATAACGGACGTTCCGGAAGAACTGCGCGACAATTTGTAGATTTTTTGAAGGCACAGAAGAATCTTGCTCAAAACGAAACAGACAAAAGTGAATAAATCTATTTTATTTTTACGTAGATATATTGACTTATGAATTGTTTTTTTATACTCATATTGAAGTGATGAAACAAAACTAGTTTATCGGATGCCAGGGTCAGATATGTGAGCTTTCATACATCGGCAATATATTTTGATAAATGAACTATGCTAAAAACAAGCAATATGCAAGACTCTATGGTCAGCAATCGATTTATTATAGGTATAGTTGCCTTCGGGGTGAGTTTCGGTTTAACTTTAGTCTTTACCTGGTGGAATTTTTATACTGCCATTGTTACGGGAATTATAACTATACTTGCTACGTATACAGCAACATTTATTGTAGATAAGAAAGCAGAAAAAAAACGTAGACATTATGAATTACAGGTTGTAGATTCTTACTACAAGCGAATCCAAGAATTGGAAAGCGTGCAGCACGGCATCACTTTAGAAGTCGATCGCTTAGAAGCTACGCGTCGCGCTTTGCATCAAGAGTCAAATCAACTGCAACATCAAGTAGGCGATCGCCGCAATCAAAGAGATTCACTCAATCGAGAACTAAGTACCTTTGCGCTCCAGAAAAGACACTTAGAATCAGAAGTTGTTAATTTGCGGGATGAACTTAAAAATTTAGAGAAATCCAAACAAGAAGCGGAAAATTCTTTTGCTAATATTACTGCCGAGAAGCGGCGTTTGGAATTAAATTGTAATGTATCGAAATCTGAGATAACCCAGCTACATGCAAAAATTGGCGAACTCCTTCAACAGCGCGAAGAATTAGATAGTAATTTAATTTTATTAGATAGACTAAAGCCTCAGTTAGAAGAAAGATTATATGAGTTAAGAGTACAGGTTGAAGAATTAGAAACCGAGCAGAAAAAACAACAAGAGCTATTTAGTAGTAGAAATAAAAAACAGGAACAATTAAAAGCAGATATAAAGCTATTAAAAAATCAGAAAGCAGAAGAGAAAAAGCAGTTAGAAGAGTTGCAGGGGCAAACTTCATTGCTTCAGGAAGAAAGAGATGTGTTGCAAAACCAAGTTTTGGAGTTGCTGCAACAACTAGAAGGCTTGAACCCCGAGCTAACTATATCTCAAGCAGAAGCAGAGGAAGAAACAGAAGAATTTCCCTTTGCTGACTTGATAGAAAGTATTTCGATTGAACCAGCATCAGATGAACTACCGCAAGAGTGGAAGGATTTGCAGCAAAGTTTGCTAGAGCATGAAATAAAGGTGTTAAAGGCGATATTAGAGCAGGTAAAAGTTAACTCTAAAATTAAGAAAATTGCCGAACAAAATATTTCAATGCCAAATCTGTTGATTGATTCGATTAACGAGCGCGCTCAAGATACGATTGGTGAATTAATTATTGCAACGAGTAATGATATTCCCGAACTCTACGATGAATACAAAGAAAATATTCAAAAAATTATCGCGATGTCTGAAGGTGTGGAAAGTAAATAGTCTTCTAAATAATTTGTTTTCATAATTTCGTTTAACTTAATTGGATTTAATTGAATTTAATAATTTTATTTAAACTAAAACTATTTTATAACAAGTTAGCTAGCAGAAAAGATGAAAAATATCATTGCGACAATGATAACTGTCAACCAAAATGCCATGCCAATTAACGATACAGCATCAGAAGTTAGATACTTTCTCTTACCTTTTACATAAATAAATTTATTTCCTTTAGCTCTGCTAGCTTGACGCAATTCCTTGTTTTTAATTGCTTTACTAGGATAATATTTCCCAAAAGTTACCAAGGGAGTCAAAAGCATACCCGTAAAATAGCAAATCCCATCAAATATTGTTTCAACAAATATCCAGACAATAACCGAGACCAACAATTCGCCAAATATATCAAACATTTTTTGGTATAAAATAAATTACTTATTATAATCTCCTTCAATAAATTTTGTATATTCAAAGATAGCTGTATGGGCAACGGTTTCTTTCTCTAGAATTTAAAATTGGATGGAGCAACCTCACCCTCGTTCCCTCTCCTTAATAAGGCTACCGTGTACACAGAAGTTTTCTATATTGGTTTCACAGCGTTTAGATCCCCCCTAACCCCCCTTAAAAAGGGGGGATTGGATTGAAAGTCCCCCTTTTCAAGGGGGATTTAGGGGGATCTTCGAGTTGTGTGTACACCGTAGCCTTAATAAGAAGAGGGATGTCCGACAGGACAAGGTGAGGTTGAAAGTGTATTGCACTTAACTGAAAACCGCTATATTTACATAATTGCGAGTATTTTTTTACCATCATGGTGCGTTGCGCTCTGCGACAACACACCCTACTATAGAATTTCATTTGGGAATCAAACCGGAAAAAATCTAAAATCGAATGACAAAGCCTAAAATCTCTAAAAAAGTATCTACAGCTTTGATAAACTCCTTGGGTGCGGGGGTAGTACCCAGAGTAGGGTTAGAAAATGTAGCAGTAGGTAGAGACAAAGAACTAAAAAGCCTTTTGCAGAGTATTGAGGATATTGCAGAAGGAGTAGCAGCATTTCGGTTTGTAATTGGCAATTACGGTTCCGGTAAAAGTTTTATGCTGCAACTAGTTCGCAATCGAGCCATGGAGTTGGGTTTTGTTGTTACCGATGCGGATTTATCTTTGGAAAGAAGATTAGCCGGAAGCAATAATCAAGGTTTAGCTACTTATCGAGAATTGATGAGTCGTCTTGCGACAAAAACTCGTCCTGATGGTGGTGCTTTTGTTTCCATTTTGGAAGGATGGATTAATAAAATTCAGCAAGAAGTAGTTCAAAACAGCGGCATGAAACCCAATGATGAGGGTTTTGACGATACCGTAGAAGCGAAAATTAGAGAAGTAGTTCAACAGATAGAAGATTTAGTCCACGGTTTTGATTTTGGCAGCGTAATTGTTGCTTATTGGAGGGGTTATCGTTCGGATGATGATGATTTAAAAAATGCAGCATTGCAGTGGCTGCGGGGAGAATTTAATAAGAAAAGTGAAGCAAAAACGGCTTTGGGAGTACGAGTCATCATTGACGATGAAAGTTGGTATGATTACGTCAAGTTATTAGCAAAATTTGTTGCTGAAATCGGCTATAAAGGGCTGATTGTTTTGTTAGATGAAGCGGTGCATTTATACCAGATATCTCCTACAGCAAGTCGCGAGAAGAACTATAGCAGGTTGTTGGCTATTTTTAACGATGTAATGCAGTGCAAAGCCGAATATTTAGGGGTAATTATCGGCGGTACTGTGAAGTTTTTAGAAGATCCAAATAGAGGTTTATTTTCAGATTCAGCTTGGAGAAGACGTACAAAAGAAAGTCGTTTTGTTGCTAAAGCAGGAGTACGAGAAATTAATGGGCCTGTACTTAAACTAAATCCTTTAAGTGAATCAGAAATCCTCAACTTGTTAGAAAAATTAGCCGATATACATGCGTTTAACTATAATTATCAAAAAGCTTTAACTAAGAATGATTTAAAAGAATTTGTTCAAGAGATTGTTAATCGTTTAGGGGCTGAAGCTCTACTAACTCCCGGCGAAATTGTTCGCGATTTTATCAGCGTCTTAAATATTTTGCATCAAAACCCGCAAATTACTTTGAATAAAATAATTCATGATTCTGAATTTAAACCTACAAAGATAGGTGCTAATACAGAAGTTGATGATTCGGATGTTGCTGAATTTAGTTTGTAATAAATTGGTCATTGGGCATAGAGCATAGGGCAAAGAAAAAATTACTTGCTATTCTTGAATTTAAGTTAACAAAAATAGATAATCAATATGTTTGCTGTAAACTTTATTATAATTTATAGCGAAATAGGATTTTATTGTATTTATAAGCAAATTTATATTAAATTATTCCCACAAATAATTACATAAAATTTGTCCTCAATCAATTAAACATTGCTCAGTAATTATCTTGATTACTTAACTTATTATTGGTCTAAACTTATTAAAAAAAACTTTCTGAAATAAGTCAGTCCAATATAAGCAATGTGGGTGTAAACTTTGACTTGGGAAAAGTTGAAAATGAAAGGTCAAAGGTTAAAGGTTAGAGGTTAAAAATCGAAGGCTAAATACTTTCATAACCTATGCCCCATGCCCTCTGCCCAATGCCCCATGCCTAATGCCCATAATATGTATTCTATAAATTGTAATCTCTATGCAACTTGTTCACGGCTTACATTTTAGGAACCTGCGCGGAGATTTGTTTGGTGGTTTGACTGCTGCAATTGTTGCTTTACCGTTAGCTCTTGCATTTGGGGTTTCAGTTTCACCTGAAAATGGTGCAATTATGGGGCTATACGGTGCGGTTTTTATTGGTTTTTTTGCGGCATTGTTTGGCGGAACTCCATCCCAAATTTCTGGCCCTACCGGTCCGATGACAGTGGTAATGGCAACGGTATTTGGTAGCTTCGTTAGCCAAAACCCAGGAACAGAAGGTATGGCGATCGCCTTTACTGTGGTGATGATGGGAGGAGCATTTCAAATCCTTTTCGGATTGCTACAGTTGGGAAAATACATAACTTTAATACCTTACACGGTAATTTCCGGCTTTATGTCGGGGATTGGATTTATTATTTTATTTCTGCAAATCGGACCGTTTTTCGGACATCAAGGTTCGGCAAATGTCATCGAATCGCTGCAAAAATTTTCTGAATTTGCCAACAATTCCAATCCTATAGCTATGGGGTTGGCTATCTTAACATTAATTATAGTATTTGGTTCTCCTCCAAAACTAAATCGAATCATTCCTTCACCTTTGTTAGCGTTGGTAGTTTGTACGCTGATTTCGGTTTTTGTATTTCCTGATAGCGGCATTCCGGTAATCGGAAAAATTCCTACCGGTTTACCTCAACCGCAATTACCGCGATTGAATTTTGACCAAATGAGAATGATGGTAGAGTATGGTTTGATGCTGGGAACTTTAGGGTCTATCGATTCGCTACTAACTTCCTTGGTTGCAGACAATATTACTCGTACAACTCATGATTCCGATAGAGAATTAATCGGACAAGGAATAGGAAACCTACTCGCGGGTTTATTCGGGGGATTACCGGGAGCGGGTGCAACCATGCGAACCGTTGTTAATGTCCGTGCTGGAGGAAAAACTCCTATATCGGGAATGGTTCATGCTTTCTTTTTATTAATTATTGTTCTAGGTGGCGGAAATTTTTTACTAATAAAAATAGAAGATATTCCTAATGCAGTATTAGCGGGTATTTTAATTAAAGTTGGTATAGATATTATTGATTGGAGTTTTCTTAAACGCGCTCACAAGATATCAATGCGGGCAACTGGATTGATGTACGTGGTTTTGTTTTTGACGGTATTTGTTGATTTAATTACTGCTGTAGCCGTTGGGGTATTTTTTGCTAATATATTTACTCTAAAACGTTTAACTGATTTACAAGCAAAAGAAGTAAAAGCAATAACAAATCCTTATGAGGATGCTCATCAATTGGATTTGAGTCTGGCAGAAGAACAGATTTTAAATAAAGCAGATGGTCGTATTTTATTCATTCATCTTGGTGGTCCGATGAGTTTCGGCGCTGCAAAAGCAATTTCGCAGCAAATGTCGATTGTAGAGGATTACGATGTTCTAATTTTGGAATTCAACGAAGTACCTTATCTTGGGGTGACGGCAACTTTAGCTATAGAAAATATGGTCAAAGAAGCTTATGAAAGAAGACGAAATGTCTATCTTATCGGCGCTAGAGGTATAGTAGAAGACAGATTGCGACGATTAAAAATTTTGCGAAAGGTTTTAGAACAAAATCCAGTTAATTCGCGTTTGGAAGCTTTAGAAAGGGGGATGGCTTTTATTAGCCAACGTTAGGTAAAATAAAATTTATTAGTATTAAATTAATAGTTTTCTTGTAGGGTGCTTGTACACTGATTGATTCTGAACGCTATCATAAGACGGAGAGTGTACGGCACCAAGCAATTATTGTGGCAATCGCGTAAGTCTAGAGTAGTTTAATTAATAGTCATATTCCTTCTTAATTGTATTTTCTGTTATGAGAATCAACTTCGCATATAGTCTTTATTAATAGCTGCATTTTCTATCTGGTTACGAAAGATATCAAGCATTGCAATAATTTCTAAGTGTAACTCTATATACTGCTCTTTATCAAAGACTGAATATTCACCGTGTGCAATTTCATTTCTAGCCTTTAGAAGCTTAGTATCAATTAAAACTGATTTTGTAGAGTATGGTGAAAAGTCAATTCCTAGAACATGAGTTATTTCTTTAAAAATTTCGGAAGAGAGATTTGATGCAGTCGAAATTACATCTTTTGGCAGCTCACACCTTTGATTTAATTCGTCTAAGAAAAAATCACAAACAGGTATATATAGTGAAGGCTTATTTGTCTCTTTTGCCTCATCAAGCTTTTCTTTCATTGCCAAAGCCAAAAAATTACTAGCAAGGTCTTTATAGCAAAGTTTTTTCACTCTGACGTATTCTAAATAGGAATTTCCTGCTATTTTAACGAAACCTTCCCAGTGAGCATAAAGAAGACATATTCCACTCCTAATTAACGCATTATGTTTGGCTAGAGAAAATTTAGTTTCTATTAAGGATTTAATGTCTGAAAGCTCTTTTTTTCGCCAAGCAAGCTCATTCGATAGTTTATCACTTAGTTGTTCGGCAGTTCTAAGCTTCATTGGGGAGAAAATTCCTTTCTACCAAGGGGAATAATACGGGAAAAACGTCTTGTATTATTTCGTCCCATTAGCGACCATTGTCTATAAGTTTTATCAGACCAGATATTTTTGATCCGAGACGATATTTCATTTGTTTGAAGTGGGTTTTGATAGTGGTATGCAATTCCCAATGCGATTATTTCATATGCTGGCAAGTAAAAGCCTCCAACAAAATCATCTCTATCAGGAATGTATCTCTTAAAGCTATCATCACCTAAAGCTTCATCAAGAATATCAAATGTTTGTTTAAACGCTTTTTTTATATGACTATAATCAAATTCTTTATTGAGAGCCATTTCACGCATTTCATCTGTCAGAAAATTACTAACATCTCCTCTCAACTTTTTAAGGTATTCCTCTTCTTTATCAAAAAGAAGGATAAAACGCAGTACTAATTCCATGTCATACTGCTCTTCATAAAGTCTATCGCTTAAAGCAGTACAGCTTCTAAATGATTCATAATTAGCAAGTGACCTAATAAATTCATATAAATCTTTATTCAGCATTATAAGAATACAATTTCTTACTTCTTGAGGTGTAGCAACTAAGCCTCCTGTATTCAGTCGCTGAAACAATTCATATTTAACCATTTCATCGCTTTCTTTTTCAACAATATTAACTGCAATTTTGGCTCGCTTAATTAATAAACGTTGTGATTGAGTAAACGAATTTTCTTTGTCATTTGGATCGTCCCATTTTTTGCCTTCTAAAGAAGGTAAGTAGGTAGTTTTTTGCAAAGAAACAGGCGATTTATCTTGTTCAGAACCTTCAGTTTTCAAAATACCCACAAATTCATATATTGTGGATAATCTTTGAACACCATCAACAACATCCCAAACGCCATCATCTCTTTGACTAACAAAAATTGGTGGAATTGGTATTCCTAAAAGTATTGATTCTATAAAGGTTGATTTTTGATGATCTGACCAACGGAAAAACCTTTGAAAATCCGGATGAATATCAATTTCATCATTTTGATAAAGGCTAATCCACTCACCAATAGACATTGAATATCCATCGGTACGAATTTCTTGCCTTGTTTTATCAATTTCTTCTTGCAGGAGCATAATTTAAAGTCTTCTAAAATGCTATCTGTATAGCTAGTTTTTATGAACAGCGATACTCAACTATTTTATCGCTAACCCAAGAAATATAATCTGCTAATTACCTTGATGATTAAACATCAGCTTTAATTAGTTTCTTCATAAATTTGCAAATGCTTTCGATTATACATGTCTTGTCAGATGTACTCAATTTTCATTTATGCCTCTAATTTGTATAAAACATATGTACTAATAGGATAAGATTTTTTCAATCCTAAATTTGGGAAACCCTACTCATGCAAGAATTCACACTCTCTGTGGAAAAGCTAAAATGAAAGTAGGGGTTTAAGACTGTGGAATTTCTGTATAGAAAAATATGAAAAGTGAAATTTTAGGTTCCCGCTACTCAATCCGAGAGCAACTGGGTAAGAAACCTGGAAGATACACCTATTTAGCATTAGACGAAGCAACTCATGATTTAGTCGTTGTCAAATTGCTGAAGTTTGATCGTGATTTTGAATGGGATAGTTTAAAACTTTTTGAACGAGAAGCGGAAATCTTAAGAAATCTATCTCACCCTTTTATTCCTCAATATCTTGATTACTTTGAGGTGGATTCAGCCGAAACTAAGGGTTTTGCTTTAGTTCAAAGCTATATTGATGCAAAATCTTTGGAAGAACAAGTTAAAACAGGAAGGACTTTTAACGAAGCTGAATTAAAAGAAATAGCTGAGAAACTTTTAAATATCTTAATTCATTTACATCAACTCAAACCTGCGATTGTTCACCGAGATATTAAGCCTAGTAATATTTTACTCACAAATCGTTCCGGGAATAGCGTTGGTGAAGTTTATTTAGTAGACTTTGGTTCGGTACAAAATATTACAGTTGTTGAAAACACGACTTTAACTGTTGTGGGAACTTACGGTTATATGTCACCAGAACATTTCGGTGGACGTGCTGTTCCTACTTCCGATTTATATAGTTTGGGAGCAACTTTACTTTATCTTGCAACTGGAATTCACCCAGCAGATTTTCCTCAAAAAGATTTACAAATTCAGTTTGAAGATAAAACCCAATTAAGTCCGCATTTTACTAGCTGGTTAAAAAAGGTATTAGAACCCAGTAGGGAAAAAAGATTTAATTCAGCAGAAATGGCGTTAGCGGCTTTACAAAAACCGGAAATAATTAGCCAGAATATTGATAACAATCTTGGAATTAAACCCGTTGATACCAAAATACATTTACATCAAAATGCCGATAACATAGAAATTATCAAACCATCAAGAGGATGGACTTTTAGTTCCATTGAAAAATTAATTACAAATACATTTTCTACTGTTATTGGCTTAGTTTGCATTATGTTTCTATGGCATATTCCGCTGATTGGATGGCTGATTTCGGTGATGATTGCTTGGTTAGGAGTTTTAAACTGGATTGATTTTATATTTGAAATATTTGGCACAACTCAATTAGTTATAAACCAAAAGGTCATTTTTTTGAGTTACCAACTCTTTGGCATAAAATACGAAAAAGTTAGACCATCTGCTCGCAAAAATATAATTAAACTAGAATACACTAACTCTTTTATTAAAGAAGCTAAAAAGTCAAACGGAAAGATTTCATACAAAGAAGTTTCACCGACAATCATTGTTTGGGCAGGAAATAAACAATATAAACTTACCGGAATAACTCAAACAGAAGTCGAATGGCTGCTCAAAGAACTTAGCAATTCTTTAAAATTACCTTTTCAACGTCGAGTCATACCTATAATTCAATCTGATTAATTAGGAATTCAAGACAGAGGCTTATTATCCCCATTCTAGGTTTTAAGAAAGAAAATAATCATATAATATATAGCATCGCAAGATAAAAACAGGGGCAAATCAGATGCTTGCAGAAAATGATTCTTTACTAGGTGAAAATAGTTCTGCTGCTACAAATAGGGACCCCCTAACTGGTGGCATTAGTTTTAACAATGGTATAGACAGCGATCGCAATATTTTACAGGTTACCAGCATTGGAGAAGTCACGGTTCCTACTAGTATCACTACGGTTGATTTAGGAATTCAAGTAGAGGGAGAAACAGCCAACGAAGTTCAGCAAGAAGTGGCTCAACAAACAACGAATGTTGTGGATGTGCTAGAAAAACTTCAGGTAAAAGAACTCCAAACTACCTCCGTGCGATTATTTCCAGTTTATAGCTTTGAAAACGATACTCGAACCTTAACCGGCTTTGAAGCTCAGAACACCCTTTCCTTTGAGTTGCCTAACGAAGAAGCAGGAGCCGCTATCGACGCAGCAATTGCAGCAGGTGCAAATTTAGTACAAAACATCAGTTTTTCAGCCTCAGATGAAGCATTAAAGCAGGCACGTTTGCAAGCACTTAATCAAGCTGTAGAACAAGCTCAAATAGAAGCTGGAACTGTTTTTAATACATTAAACTTAGTTTCACAAGAGATTGTGGGCATTGAAATTTTATCAGTTGATGAGTCAAACCCAATTTCTCAACCGCTTCGATTTGAAGCAAGCGCAGCCAGAGACACAACGCCAATAATTGGCAGCCCTCAAAATGTACAAGCAACAGTTGCTTTGGATATTCTTTACAGTGAACAGTGAACAGTGAACAGTGAGCAGTGAACAGTGAACAGTTGGGAATTGGTAATTGGTAATGGGTAATTGGTAATTGTAAATTTTCTACCCCCTCTTCCCCCTCTCCCCCCTCTTCCCCATCCCCCTCTACCACGGCAAACGATTACCATCCCAAGAGAAAAACTCTCCACTATCTTCTGGCTTCAGGTTTGTAATAACACTAAGTAATAGCTTGACTGTATGTTCTACGGGAAATAATTTCTCAGGGGGTACGTTGCGTTGAAAAGGCTGTGAGAGTTTGGTATTTGTTGTCCCTGGATGCATTGTCACGACTATGGTTTTAGGGCATCTTCTGCTGTATTCTATTGCCGTAGTCCGCATAAACATATTTAAAGCAGCCTTTGATGCTCGATAACCGTACCATCCGCCTAAGCGGTTATCACCGATACTTCCTATCTTGGCAGAAATACATGCAAAGATATTTTTTTCTTTATGTTTGAATAAAGGTTGCAGGTGTTTGGCTAATAATATTCCCCCGATACTATTAACCTGGAAATAGCGCATTAAATTTTCGGAGTTGATTTGTCGCAGGCTTTTTTCGGGCTGTATTTCTTCTTCATGCAAAATTCCCACGCAGTTAATTACTAAATGTAGCTTGTCTGTTTCGGCGCTGATTTTTTCTACTGCTGCGGATATTTGGGACTCTTGAGTAATATCCACTGCAAGGCAAACTAATTTTTGTGCAAATTCTTGTTGTAGAGAAATTAATTCTTTGGCAGAATCAGCATTACGATAGGTAGCATAAATTTTAGCAATACTATTATCTTGCAATAAAGCTTTAACAAAACCCAAACCAATCCCTTGACTGGCACCAACAATTAAAGCGTTTGCGTTATCAATTTCTTTTATTACTGACATAATTAACAGTGAGCAGTGAACAGTGAACAGTGAGCAGTGAGCAGTTACCAACTAACAACTAACAACTAATTCTTAATCCTTCCTCCAACAGCGGATGCAAAAAGAAAATACGGATATTACTACTGCAAGTTCAACTGCTACTTGAATAGTTGTGGGGCTTAAAGAAAAACCCCAAACTGTGATTAAAGTTCCTGCGATCGCGGCTGATATACGAAGAACTTCTTCTTCAATTTTTATTGAAAACCAAATAATTGCCAAACCGATTGTTAAAAACAGTAAATAATTCATTCTCGGATAAAACAATCAAAATTGATGCATAAGTAAAGTAATAACAGAATTATCAAGAATATTTTTGATTTTAGAGCAAAACAAGTAATATTTCTGTCAATGTGGGAAATATATAACTATACCAATTCAGGTACTAGTCTATATTGCTGCATACAACTCATGAATAAAAACCTTGTACTTACACTAGCATTCGGAGTCGCTGCTTTCTTGGGAACAACAAGCTGTAGCTCTAGTAACTCTACCGAAGCAGAAGTAAAAACTCAACAGGAAATAAAGCTTGGTGGTTCTAGTAGCACCCATGTAGCAATTAAATTGCTAGGTGATGCTTACGAAACTCAAAATCAAGATATCAAATTCACTTTTTTACCTCAAGGGCAATCCGGAGGTAGTATCGCTGGAGTCAAAAACGGATTAAGGGATATTGCTGGTGCCAGTCGCAAGCTGAAACCAAAAGAAGATGACGGTTCTGTTATATACAAGCAGCTTGCAACTGATGGATTGCTCGTAGCAACTCATCCCAGCGTCAAGGGAGTCAATAATTTAACGACAAAGCAACTCAAAGCAATTTATAGCGGTGCCGTAACGAATTGGCAGAAACTAGGCGGACCAAATGCAGAAATTGTGGTTTTAGATCGCCCCGAAGACGAGTCTGCTAAAAAGCTTTTACGCAAGTACTACCTGGGAAAAGAACTGAAAACTGCCCCAGAAGCAGCAATCATGCGTTATGAACCAGAATTAATAAACGCTGTACAAAATACTCCCTATAGTATTGGCGCTTTTTCACTTGCTTCGAGCATCTTGAATAAATTACCAGTTAATCGTCTGAGTCTTGATGGTATAGAACCCACTCCAGCAAATATTAAATCTGGTAAGTATAAGATGGTACGTACTATTGGTATTGTTTGGAATAAAGAACCTTCAGAAGCAACCCAAAAATACCTGGATTTTGCATTTAGCGAAAAAGGAGCAGAAATTTTAAATAATTCTGGTTTCGTACCATCAACTCAGAAATAAAAGTAGATGTTTAAACAAGCTTATTCAAAACTCCCTTTAAAAGCCAAAATTCTTTTACCTTTACTTTTAGTTTTTATGAGTATCTGGACTTTGGGAACAATTAGCTTCGGCTATTTCTTTACCCAGCGTCTAGAAGGAAAGCTCAAAGCCGAGACAAAAGGAGTTGCTTCTTTAGTTACAGATACTTTAGAGCGCGAAAAAAAACTATTATTTTTGAAGGCAAGATGGATAGCTGACTCAAAAGAAGTTTCTCAGCTAGTAGTGCAAAAAGATAAAGCTGCATTATTAAGAACTTTATTACCCTTAAAAGAATCATTGCAACTGGATCTAATTACAATTATCGATACCGATGGTGGGATACTCGCACAAGTCAAGCAAAAAGAAATAATTTCAGTAAAGCTAGATAATGCAGCTATGAATCAAGCTGCTAGTCTTGGAATAGATTATTTTAATGTTATAGCAACACAAGATAATACAGCCTCCTTGCTAATTGGTTTAACTTCGGTAAAATCTACTGAAAAAATTTTAGGGGGAGTTATTGCCGGGACTATAATTGATGATGAGGTTTTGACTCGTATCCGTTCTAATGCAGAACCACATTTGGTTAAAATCCAAAATGAACAAGTAACTGCATCCACTTTAAGCAGTGCTAAAAGTAATTATTGGCAAGCTCCAAAAACTAAATCGCGACCACAAAAAGTTAATATAGCAGGTGAAAATTATATTGCTTATTCTGTAGCAATTATTGGATTAGACAATACAGTCTCAAAGCTAGTATTGCTTAATTCCGTTGCATCTTTAGAGAAAACTCAACAGAAAATGTGGATGAGTATCACAATTTTTTCTATAGTTGTTGCAATTATCTTTAGCTTTGTTGTATTCAAAGTAATAACGTTGGTTACGAATCGAATTATTTATTTAACCGAAGCAACCAATATAATAGCTAACGGTGACTTTTCGACTTGTATTGATGTAGATGGAAATGATGAAATTAGCATTTTAGCTAAAAGTTTCAACTACATGAGCGGTCAACTTGCTTTATTGTTACAAAAGCAAAAAGAAATAAATGAAGAATTAGAAAAAAATAACCAAACTCTAGAGCATCGAGTAGAATCAAGAACTTTAGAGTTAAATGAGAAAAATACATATCTTGAAGAAACTTTGCAGGAATTACAACGTACTCAAGCCCAAGTAATTCAAAGCGAGAAGATGTCTTCTCTCGGACAAATGGTTGCAGGTGTAGCTCACGAAATTAATAACCCCGTCAGCTTTGTACATGGTAATCTCGAACCTGCCTGCGAATACGCTCAAGATTTAATTAAAATTATCGAACTCTATCAACAACATTATCCAGAGCCAGTAGAAGAAATTCAAGAAGAAATCGAAGCTGTTGAACTAGATTTTCTCAAAGAAGATTTTGTGAAATTGCTTGATTCGATGCAAAATGGAACCGAAAGAATTAAAGAGATAGTTTTATCGCTGCGAAATTTCTCCCGACTTGATGAATCAGAATTTAAACAAGTAGATATCCATGAAGGTATTGATAGTACCTTACTAATTTTACAAAATCGTTTTAAATCGAAACCCGAACATCCCGAAATTGCAATCATTAAACAATATTCTTCCCTACCAAAAGTTGATTGTTATGCCGGACAATTAAATCAGGTGTTCATGAATATTCTGGTGAATGCAATTGATGCATTAGAAGATGAAATTAATAAAAATGAAAATATAAATAAAACTTTTAATCCTCAAATTCGAGTTTCTACAGAACTATTTGATAATCAAAATATTGTGATTCGCATTGCTGATAATGGTTCGGGAATCCCGCCAAATGTTCAATCGAAATTATTCGATCCATTCTTTACAACTAAAGAAGTTGGTAAAGGTACGGGATTGGGTTTATCTATTAGCTATCAAATTATAGTAGATAAACATCACGGTAAGTTATCTTGTGAATCCTCCGAGCGAGGTACAGAATTTATTATTGAAATTCCGATTAGTCAGAATTAATTGCTTTATTTCTTGCATTACTAGCTCCTTTAATGAATTGCTTAGTATTGCAAAAAACTAGCAATGATATTTCAGGCAGATTTCAGGGAACTATAAAACTGTGTTCAGTTTATCAGTTTGTATAGGAATATCTTGCCATGACACAATCACCTATTAATGACACTTCAAACCAAAATCTTAATGTACGATTAGAACGCGATGTATTTCTTCGTACCTTAGTTAGAGAACTCTCTGGAACTTTAGAGAACGTAGTTGGTTTAGAGGAAGCTTCAGGGTTTATTAGCGTAGTAGGGCAAACAATGGGTAGAGAAATAGATGAAGAATATAAATCTGCCCTTCAAGTAAATAGTCTTTCTCGTAAACAAGTTGCGAAGGTTCTAGTTGACTTAAAAAAACGCATTCAAGGGGATTTTTACATTCTTGAAGAAAGCGACGAAAAAATAGTTTTTGGAAACCGTGTTTGTCCATTTGCGGAAAAAGTTATTAATCGTCCTTCGATGTGTATGATGACTTCCAATGTTTTCGGTTCTATTGCGGCTGAAAATTTGGGTTACGCAAAAGTTGAATTACAAGAAACTATTGCTCGGGGTGATTCTGGATGTAGAGTTGTGGTTTACTTAGAACTTACTGAAGAATCTGAAGACGCTCAAGGTAGAGAATATTTTAAATAGCGGCATTGCTGAATTGAAATATGAACTTGTTTTTATTGTATTTACTAGCCCCCTAAATCCGGCAATTATGGGGGAATTTATATGATTTTTCTCCCCTAAAATTGAGGGGCAAATCATACTGTTAATCAGCAACGCCTAAATAGCTATAGCACTTAATTGCTTTTACTGTGTAAGAGTAAAGCTATCACTATAAAGCCAAACTCCGTTAACTAAATTCAGTTTACCTTCATAAAGAAATAGTATGAAATCTTAATGCTTTAACATGTCTGCCAGAATATACATCTTGCTCGTAGCAGCTAGCGAGCAAGATATTCGCAACATTAAAATCAGATTGTTATATCAACTTTTCACTATTATTTTAAGTAATTTTAAACAATTACTTATTACTCATTACATATTTCACAGATGTAAGCAACAAATTTAATTGCGATTAATATTTTATGAATCCCGAAGAATTTCTGACAATTGCAAGAGTTTTACCAGAGCCTTTACTTCTTATAAACACTCAGGGAGATATTTTATCAACAAACCACGCTTTAGCAAAAATTCTTAACTATAAAAGAAGTGAATTACGGAATAAATTGCTGACAGATTTAACCTTAGAATCATCAGATGAAATCATAAGATACCTGCAAGCTTGTTCTAAGAGTCGGCAAATGATTGTTACTTCTCTAAATTTTTGTATAAATAATGGAGAAACTTTGTCTTGTCGTTGTGAAGGTGCAGTGATTCAACCATCATCATCTTCTCATCCTGCTATAATCCTCTTACGTTTAGAAAATCTTGCTTCTGCAAATAATCAATTTACTACACTTAACGATAAAATACAAAAATTAATTGCAGAAGTCCGTAAACGCAAACAAGTAGAAACTACTTTACGAAAATCAGAATTAGATTTACGAAAAAAAGCAGAAAATTTAGAAGAAACTCTTAAAAAACTTAAACTTACCCAGTTAAAACTAATTCAAAGCGAAAAAATGTCTTCTCTCGGACAAATGGTTGCAGGTGTAGCTCACGAAATCAATAATCCAGTCAGCTTTGTATATAGTAATCTTGTTCCTGCCTGCGAATACGCTCAAGATTTAATTAAAATTATCGAACTCTATCAACAACATTATCCAGAGCCAGTAGAAGAAATTCAAGAAGAAATCGAAGCTGTTGAACTAGATTTTCTCAAAGAAGATTTTGTGAAATTGCTTGATTCGATGCAAAATGGAACCGAAAGAATTAAAGAGATAGTTTTATCGCTGCGAAATTTCTCCCGACTTGATGAATCAGAATTTAAACAAGTAGATATCCATGAAGGTATTGATAGTACCTTACTAATTTTACAAAATCGTTTTAAATCGAAACCCGAACATCCCGAAATTGCAATCATTAAACAATATTCTTCCCTACCAAAAGTTGATTGTTATGCCGGACAATTAAATCAGGTGTTCATGAATATTCTGGTGAATGCAATTGATGCATTAGAAGATAAAATTAATAAAATTGAAAATATAAATAAAACTTTTAATCCTCAAATTAAAGTTTCTACAGAATTATTTGATAATCAAAATATTGTTATTCGCATTGCTAATAATGGTTCGGGAATCCCGCCAAATGTTCAATCGAAATTATTCGATCCCTTCTTTACAACTAAAAAAGTTGGTAAAGGTACGGGATTGGGTTTATCTATTAGCTATAAAATTATAGTAGATAAACATCACGGGAAATTATCTTGTGAATCTTCCGATGAAGGTACAGAATTTATTATTGAAATTCCGATTAATCAAAAATAATCATTTTATCGCAGTTTTCGGTTGAGCCGGATAAATTTAAAACCTCACCCTTGTTAAGCAGAGGGATGGATGATATCTTCTCCGATATTTTGGGGAATTATAAAACTGTATCTACCAATTGACTGAAAACAGCATCACCATGACAAAATCTTTAGTTACTGAAACTTCAATGAGTTCTCTTGATGTTTCTTTAGAAAGTAACTTATTTTTGCGTACTTTATTTCGAGAATTATCAGGAACTTTACAAAAAGTAGTTGGTTTAGAAGAAGCTTCGGGGTTAATCAGCGTAGTTGGTAAATCTATGGGTAGAGAGATTGATCGAAAATATAAATCTGCCCTACAAGTGTATAATCTTTCTCGCGAGCAAGTTGCCGAAGTTTTAGTGGATTTAAAAAACAGGATTCAAGGCGATTTTTATATTATTGAACAAACCGATGAAAAAATAGTTTTTGGCAATCGTGTATGCCCATTTGGGGATAATATTAAAAATCGTCCTTCAATGTGCATGATGACTTCTAACCTTTTTGGTTCCATCGCTGCTGAAAATCTTGGTTATGCAAAAGTAGAACTCCAAGAAACTATCGCTAAGGGCAATCCAGGATGTAGGGTTGTGGTTTACTTAAGACTTACAAAAGAAGCTGAGAATGCCCCCGGTAGAGAATATTTTAAGTAATCAATCAAAAGTTTCTTGATTTGCGTTTCGCAATTTACAGAATCCTTCCTTAAATACATCGTAAAAATCTAAAAATTGAGAAACCCGGTTTTTCAAAAAAACCGGGTTTCTGTTTTCAGCTAAAACCCAAATTATCGCTTAAATCATTACCGCTTGCTTTCGCAGACTTTTTACCGTAGAGATAAAGTGTTCGGCAACTCGATTAATTTCTTCCTCTGTATTAAATCTTCCGATACCAAAACGAACGGAAGCATAAGCTAGCTTTTCCGAATGTCCCAATGCTGTTAAAACGTGGGAAGGTGCGGTATTTGTTGACGAGCAAGCCGAGCCAGAGGAAACTGCCATGATTGGCTGCAATCCCAATAATAATGCCGAGCCGTCAACTCCCTCAATGCTTAGATTTAGGTTCCCTGCTAATCTTTGGGTGGGATGCCCGTTGAGATAGACTCCTTCTAACTGAGAAATCTGTTCCCACAAGTTTTGTCTGAGTTGAGCAATAAATTTATTTTCTTTAACTTGATTTTTTAAAGCAATTTCCACAGCTTTGCCAAATCCCACGATTTGCGGTGTATACAATGTTCCAGAGCGTATACCCCGCTCCTGACCGCCACCGTGTTGCTGGGGAGCTAAAACCACCCTGGGTTTGCGGCGACGCACGTACAAAGCACCGATACCTTTTGGTCCGTAGACTTTATGTGCTGTTAAAGACATTAAGTCGATATTCATTGCTTGTACGTCCAAAGGTATTTTACCAATAGCCTGAGCGCTATCTGAATGGAAAATAATATTACTTTCGCCTTTGCTGCGATCGCGACATATGGCACCAATTTCTGCAAGCGGTTGTAAAACCCCAATTTCGTTGTTAGCAGCCATGACTGAAACTAAAATAGTATCGTTACGGATGGCTTTTTCTAAATTATCAAGATTAATAGTTCCATCTTTTTCTACGGGAAGAAAAGTAATATCAAAGCCCAAAGTTTTCAAATAATTACAGGGATCTATAATTGCGCTATGTTCTGTTGCAATAGTAATAATATGTTGACCTTGGGAAAAATAAGTTTCTGCAACGCCTTTAATAGCTAAATTGTTCGCTTCTGTGGCACCGCTAGTAAAAATAATTTCTTCTGGAGAAGCATTAATAGCTGCTGCAATTGTTTCTCGCGCCTTTTTTACGGCAGCTTCTGCTTCCCAACCGTAAATATGACTGGTACTTGAAGCATTACCAAAGTGTTCGGTGAAGTAAGGTAGCATGGCATTTACTACATTTTCATCGACTGGTGTTGTAGAGTGGCAATCGAGGTAGATGGGACGTTGAGGCATGGTTACTTACTTGTAGCAGCTTACAAAATTCTTGTTCGCGATATATTTGCAACAGAACGTTCGCGCTAGATATATAGGGATATTGCGCGAACGTTATTAGTTAAATATGAATTTCTCAAGAAAAATGATACGAGCTAAAAAGCGGCAAGCGATACAGCGATAGTTAATGCACAAATAAACCCGATCGTTAAAAAAGCAATAGTGAAATAAGGAGCGCGATTGATACTATCTAAATACTCATTTCTTTTTCTGTCTTCTTCTGTTAAATTTCCATAAGACATTTGTCCCATGATTCTTCCTCCTTTGCTTAACTCTTAAAAAAGATAAGTTGTATAGCTCTCGAACTCATACTCTTTTAATTTAGCTACAACTCTTCCTCTAATGAACAACAAATAAACAAATATCCACAAACATTTAGTTTTTGTAATTCATTAAAACATAACTTAAAGATTGGGTTGATTTATCGATATTTATAAGTTCATAGAATTACATATATCTTAATTGTTTCGACATTAAAGTTTTTAATTATGGCAATTTATGTTACTCTCGGCTATTTACTTATTATATATGATAGGTTTCGATAGTTGTTTATTACCAATTACCCATTACCAATTACCCATTACCAAACCTCACAGATATGATAACTGTTTAACCGAACATGATATTAAAATTTATTTACGGACAACTATAGTTTTAGCTAACATGTCATGTAAACCTTGTTTTTTTGAAGTAAACATCGTCATTATAAATCCTATCATTAACATTATAATTGAAATCAATTTGCTCCAATACCTAATATTAGCTTGCATGAAAGAAATTTTTTCATTGCTTAAATCGACAACTTTAATGCCTAAAAGTAATTTTCCTAAAGTGCCTTTTAATTTAGAACTTTCTAAACCAGTAAAATAAATCCAATTCAAAATCAAATTTAGAACTAAAGAAAATTGCGCGATCGCAGAAATATCAGGGGCTGACAAAATTAAACTACCCAAAAACCACCCCGAAGCTCCAAATAATCCCCCTGCCATACTCTCTGAGGTAAATTCATTATCAAAACCGAGGGAGGAACTCAAAAAACCGCCTGTGAATATACCAATTAATGATAAAAAGATAAAATCAATTTGATAAGCAAAAAACCTTCTGATAAGACTTACATAATTATTTTTTTCTTTAGCAGCATAATCATCAGGGAGAATCGTCGGAGGTATATTTCCTTGTGATTGATTAGCCGGTTTACTTGCTGGTTTATGACTATTAGTTTCTGCCAGCTTTTGTAATATAACTTGAGTATTTTCAGGTCGTGATGATGGTATATGTTCCATCATTTGGTCGAGTAAAGATGCAAATTCTGGTTTAACCCCTAAAGTCGCTTCTCGCCATTTTAATTCCCCGGTTTGAGCATTATAAAAATCACCCGGTTCTCTTCCAGTAAGTAAGAAAACAAAAGTACGTCCTAAAGCGAAAAAATCCGATTGTTGAATAGCTTGTCCGTGCATTTGTTCCGAAGGAGAATAACCAGCAGTCATGATTCCCGTAACTTGTCCTTGAACCTGCTTGGCGATATAAGTTTCTGTTACTTGACGCGCGCTACCAAAATCAATCAAAGCTAAACGACCGTTTGGTCTTAACATAATATTTGATGGTTTGATATCGCGATGGAAGAAGTTTTGACTGTGAACTTGTTGCAGAATCTTAACAACTTCTCCTAACCATTGAATTGCTAATTTTTCATCTATAGGGCGTTGTTGTCGTTGTCTGATATATTCCCACAAATCCAAACCTTCAATTTTTTCCATTACCAAGCAATGAAGCGGTTCGTTACTGCTTCTAGAAAAATAAACAAAATAGCTATCGGATTCTACCTGGGGAATACCGGGATGATTCAAAGACTTTAAAACCTCCGCTTCCCGTTGGAACAATTCCACAGCTTTAGGATGATTATTAATCAGCACTTTCAGCACTTTGTTGGTATTGCTTCGGGTTTCGTTAACCTCATAGGTTTTACCGAAGCCACCACCACCAAGTTCCTTGACTACCCGATAACGCCCTTCCAGCAGCAATTCCGAACCGCAGCCAAAGCAAAATAGAGTATTATCAGGATTTTCTGGCTTCTGACACAAAGGATTAATACAGAGGCTCATTTTTACGGATGGAGTCACAGCTTTACGTGCTAGTTTAACTCCCCTAGGATGTCAAGCAAGGGTAATTTCCCATAACAAGCACTCCGAAGTGGTGAAGAGGAGAAAGGAGTTAGGAGTTAGGAATTAGAAGTTATAACATTCCTAAATCATTTGTGAGATTTGAGAAACCCGGTTTCTGACACCTATGTTTCTCACAACTCAATAAACCTTTAATTGACGATCCACATCCTTCGGGTGAAAGTTGGTAACTCACTACTGGCAACTGATACTGATAACTAATTATTGTTAACTGGACAAAACCCACTCATACCCTTTTTTGAGCTTTTCTTTTGCTGCTTTTTCAAGAATACTACCGTGAGCTACAATCACTCTTTCAAAGTCCCAGTTAAGCACTGTTTGAATAGATTCTTTGACCTTTGCTTTTTCTTGTATTGCTAATTTTTCTAATATTGAAGGTTCCAGTTTCTTGTAACCTCCGATAACTCTCATAGTTAGCTGGGTTGTAAAAGGAAAACTATCATCAAAATAGAAAGCTGTATCCGTTAAAATCAAACTTTGACTTTCTCTGTGAAAGAAAACAATTTCATTTAAACTAGAGACTCCTTTCAAGTCCAATATTTTAAACCCTGCAAATAAAAAATATTCAATTTCGTCTTCTTGCCCAAGTGTACCTTGCCTAAGAACGTCGTCAATTTTAATATCTGGACGTTTAGATTCTAAACCCGGAGCAGCGAAAATCTTAGCATTAGGATAAATAGACTTGAAATCAGAAATAGAAAGATGATGATAAAGATTAGGAGCAATTATCTGACTTACTTCTCCAATATCGTTGATTTGATTAATAGTTGCTTCATCAACCATTATTGGGGAAATAACTACAATTTCACCGCTTTTGTGGCGAATAACAGTCATTCTCGTACCAACTTCCAAGCCCCAATATCTTAATTTTTGTTCGGCAACCCAGATGTTGCTATCGACTTTCTTCAGCATAGTCAATCACCTATAAGGGAACAAAACATAAGCATAAAAGACAAGGAGATTGAGAAGTAAGGAATTAGTAATTAAAATTTACAGATTCTTTATTGGCTAGCCACTACTCAATCCAGGGTACCCCACTCTGTAGACTCATTTCATATGTACGGATGCATAAATATGCTAAAAAGCTAGTGCTTTACGGTCATAAAAGAAATATTTTTTATACTTTGGATTAAAAAATACAACTTCTCCCAATGACTGATGGCATTGTCTATTAGTGGGATTAGAATATAACAAACTTTTATGCAGCGTAATTATTTTTACGCAAAAAAATGTTTTCTATTTTACTATTATATATTTGAGCAAAGTCAACACAGATGAGAAATAAACCGAAATTAAGTAATTTAAAATATTTCAAGCCAGTAACAGTAATAATTATTATCTTAATGCTGGTGTTAGGCTTACAGTTGTCACCAGCAGTAGCACAATCAAATCAATCTGCTCCAGTAGCTATTGATGGTATAAAAATTTTTGAAGTTAATAATACTATTGATAAAAAAGCCAAAGATAGGGCTTACATTATTAATAATATTCTTCAAGATGCAGTTAACTCTAAAAACATTCCAGAAATAAAGGTTGAAAAAGGTGATAATATTGCAAAAATACTAGTCGGTGATAATCAACAATTTACCATTACTAGTAAAGACGTAGTTTCTGGAGAAAGTCCCAACGAACAAGCCAAAAAATGGGCGGATGACATTCGCGAAAAAATTAATCGAGCCAGAAAAGAAAGGAGTGAAGAATTTATTAGCAGAACATTAATTGCAAGTTTTATGATTGTGGCACTTACTGCCGCATTGCATTGGGTTTTAGGAAGAGTTTGGAGTATTTTTGAGCGTAATGTTTCACCTCTAATACATTCTGAAGAATCTTCCGAGCAAAATCAGCAGCAAAGCAGCTTAAATATATTATTAAAAGCAACTTTGTTCTTAACCCGTACAGCACTTTGGATAAGTATAAGTCTTTATATTACCAATTTATTTCCCCTAACCAGACAATGGAGTTATGATATTGCCGCTATTATACGGGATAGCTTAACTTCTCCAATTTTCAAAGACTTCTCAATTACAAATATTTTAGTTTTAATCGGTTTGTTTTTGGGGTTAATTGTAGTTGCGGGTGCAGTTACTAATATATTGCGATCGCGAATTTTGCGACTATTGCGAATCAGTCGGGGAGCGCAAGAAGTTATCGCAATTGTTTTTAAATATACGTTAATTGGAATCGGTTCGGTTGTTCTGCTGCAAATTTTTGGAGTTGATTTAAGTTCTTTAGCAATTTTAGCTAGTGCTTTGGGTGTCGGTATAGGTTTTGGTTTCCAAGATATCGCCAAAAACTTTGGTAGCGGGCTTGTATTATTATTTGAAAGACCAATTCAACCAGGTGACTTTATTGAAGTTGGCAAATATATGGGTACAGTAGAAACTATTGGTGCCCGTAGCGTGACTATTCGTACTTTAGATAGAGTTTCAATAATTGTACCGAACTCGCGTTTTTTAGAAGATGAAGTCATAAATTGGAGCCACCACAACCCAATTTCTCGGATTCATATACCAGTAGGAGTTTCTTATAGTGCTGATGTCAAAATCGTTAAAAAAGCACTTTTAGAAGCAGGAAAAAATCATCCAGAAGTAATTTCAGTACCCCAACCTCAAGTATTGTTTACCGGATTTGGTGACAGTTCGTTAGATTTTGAATTACTAGTATGGATAGATGCACCCAGTCATCAAGTATCTATAAAAAGCGATTTATGTTTCAGAATTGAAGCAACTTTGAAACAATATCATATTGAAATCCCATTCCCACAAAGAGACTTACATTTACGTACCGGAGAATTACCTGTCAAACTTTCAGCAGAAGTAGAACAAGCTATATTAAGACAACAGAATGGGCATAGGGCATAGGGCATAGGGCATAGGAATTGAATATATTTAAAAGCATCCG
The DNA here is from genome assembly GCF_000316665.1 of Rivularia sp. PCC 7116. Classification (GTDB taxonomy): domain Bacteria; phylum Cyanobacteriota; class Cyanobacteriia; order Cyanobacteriales; family Nostocaceae; genus Rivularia. The sequence goes on from NC_019678.1 coordinate 105,113, forward strand.
ATTTTTATCAAGATATCGGTAGTGGGAGCATCTTGCTCCCATTTATATTCCCTACTTACATAAATCAAAAAATCACATTTATAAAAATAGCGGGCAATATGCCCGCGCTACAATGCCCAATGCCCCATGCCCAATTAACAATTCTAAATTGTCACCGGAGCTTCAATATAAATATTTGGCTCTTGCATAACAAACTCAATACCAAAATTATTTAATTGGTGAGAAACCTTTTCGTTCGCTAAATTTACTAATTGCTTTCTTAGCTCAAGAGAATTTTGGTTTGAACCTAAAAGGAAGAAAGTAATTCTAGCTCTAGTACGCTCCGGTTGTGAATCTTTATCAGCAGCAAGAAGAGTAGTTGAAGAATTGATTTCCTCTGTATTCTCAATTTTTTGATTATCGTTGATATTTACATCACTATTTGAGTTTGAGTCTTCAAAAACTACTTTTGTAGTATCGGGTTCTACTCCAAAAAGCGATTCCATACTTTCTTCAACGACTTGTCTTACTAAAGCTTGTCCTTTATCTAATAGCTTCTGATTGAAGTCAAAATAAAGCAATACCATGACTTTTTTACCGCGAGTCACATTTTCTACTTCCACATTCGCTAATATCGAGTTAGGCACAATTACCAAAGTGCTTTTACCAGAAGAACGAATTTTAGTAGAGCGAAATCCGATAGATTCAACTCTTCCATAAATACCATCGGTAAACTTACCACCTGGAGGTAAATGTATATATTCACCGGTGATAAAAGGTCTGTCTAAATATATAACAATAGTACCTAAAAATTGCTCTAAAGTTTTTTGAGCCGCAAAAGCAACAGCTAATCCACCAATTCCCAAACCGGTGATTAAGCCTACTAAATTGAATCGCTCGTTGGCAAAAACTAAAATAGCAGTAAATCCGATAATTACATTTACTATAGTTTCTAATATCAACAGTAAATCGTCGGCTTGATAACCTAATTTACGAATAATAGCTACGCCATAAGTTCTGATTAGCTGTCGAAAAACTCCTGAAGCTAATATCGCAATGCTAAGAATAACTGCTAATTCAATTATACTTTTTAATAATGCATAAAATCCTTGGTATTGAGAAATTAAACCGACAGATAATAAAAGTAAAATAGAAGTTCCAGCCCATTTTAATGGCTGCCGATTTGTATAGATCAACTTTTGATAGATATCAGCTACTTGTGGAGGTAAGAAACGCTTAATAGCTATCTGAATTAGTGAAGGAGTGTATCTGCCTATTAAAAAAGCAGCTATTACACACACAATAAATATTTCTACGTTACGAATATCTTCTCGCAATAGAAAATCAGATATTTGGTTAACAATATTCATAGTTTTCTCTAGATTGTAACGGGTGCATCTACGTAGATAGTCGGTTCTTCTATTTCAAAATCAATGCCATAACCTTTGAGCTTTTGATTAATAGTTTCTGTTGCCATATCAAGTAATTGACGGCGTAATTCCATTGATACTTTGCCAGAATCTAAGATGAATAAGCTGACTTGAGCTTGAGTTTTTAGTTGAGATTCTTGATTTGTGGTTCTAAAATCTATCCGAGTACTGCGCGAATCAAGACCAAAAATATCTTTTGTACCTGTCAAAACAACTTGCTCTATTAATGCTTGTTCTTTAGGTTCAACTTTACGATTGAAGTTTAAATAAAGAATAGAAATAACCTTTTTGGCACCAGAGAAATTCTCGATATTCATTTGGGTGAGAGAATTATTCGGAATTACGATTACCGTTCCTTTACCTGAAGTACGAATTTTTGTGGAGCGCCATCCAATCGACTCAACTCGTCCAAAAGTTCCATCTGGTAAGCCAATATAGTCATCAATAAAAAAGGGATGATCCACATATAATACGACTCCACTTAGAAGTTGCTCTATTGTTGTTTTAGATGCAAAAGCAACTGCGACACCTCCAATACCCAAGCTAGCTAATAAGCTTAATATGTTTATGTTATGGGTTACAGCAAAGAAAATAATCCCGGCAAAAATAATTGCTAAGTAAGCCGTGTACTTTCCTAAATTTAGTAGTTCGCTATTAGCCTTTCGACCACTTTTTAGTGCAGATTCTAAAATATAATCATCTATATACTTGCCAAATATTCTAATAACTAACCAGCAAGCTTCTATAGTCAAAATGAAGCTAATAATCTTTTCGATAACTGGATAATCATCTAGCACCGGGATAAATAAAGCAACAATGTCTAAGAAACCTAAACCGAAAGCAATTCCAATTAAATGTCTGTAAGGTTGCAATAAATTTGCGATTTTTTCTCCAGCTTCAGAAGAAACAAATAGACTTAAGGAAAACTTAGCTATACGAGGAAAAATACAACCAATAAAAAATGCTACCGAGCTAAGAACTCCGATAAAAAAAGTCAATTGAATTTTGGGACTAAACAAAATATTATTTGACAAAAGTTCTATCATCAAAAAATCTCCTAAATGTGAACTATATGTTTATCCGAAGCAATATTTTTCACATATTGCTTCTGCACTAAAAACTGAGAACATGTAGGCGCGAACTAATATATTTTCGGTTTGCTCTGTGCGACTAAAAATGTAAAATGTATAAACCACTCATTGCGTCTCTACAATGTCTATGCTGTTGGTTTACTATTTATAATTGATAGAAATAACAAGTAATCTAATTAATTAGGTGGTGTTTTGAATTACATAAAAGTATCTATTTCCCAAAAGTATAAGTATAGCTTAGACTTAGATACGCTTGTCATAGATTACTCAGCTTATTACTAGTTCACTCTAAATCATCTATGTATATGCCACTTTTGTCTGCCAACTATATTACTTATGATTATTGATGCTGAAATAAAAAATTCAAAGTAAATATTTAAATCGGAACATCCTAATTTTCACCAAACATTGTTCCGACACCCCGGTAAAGACTGAGCATTAAGGCGGGCTTGCTTGTCGTAACTCCAGGCTTATACCTGTAGGATTTTGAAAATTAGCATTACAGAGTAACTCGGGTTAAAATATTTTTTCAAAACTGGGATACAACAGTCTCAATTCTATTTTTTTACACTTAACTACTTGACATCCAAATTATGAGCGATGCATATAATAGACTCGCACCTTTTATTAAAGAATACATTTATAACAATAATTGGACGGAATTAAGACCAGTACAAGCTGCCGCCTGTAAAGTTATATTTGATACCGAGTCTCATTTATTAATAGCCGCAGGAACAGCTTCAGGTAAAACAGAAGCAGCTTTTCTACCTGTTTTAACTCACCTATACGAAAAACCTTCTAACAGTATAGGAGCAATTTATATAGGTCCAATTAAAGCATTAATTAACGACCAATTTGAACGTCTGAATGACTTGTTAAGAGAAGCTGATATTCCGGTTTACCATTGGCATGGAGATGTTCCTCAAGCTAGAAAAAAGCAACTTTTAAAAAATCCTTCTGGTATTTTGCAAATAACGCCTGAGTCTTTAGAAAGTTTGTTAATCAACAAGCATGATGACTTAATGCGACTTTTCGGTGATGTGCGCTTTGTAGTCATTGATGAAATTCATGCTTTTATGGGTACTGAAAGAGGCTGCCAAATTCTTTGTCAGCTAGAAAGATTGGCAAATATAACTAAAAATCAACATCGTAGAATTGGTTTGTCTGCAACTTTAGGAGACTATTCTCTTGCAGAAGATTGGCTAAGCTCCGGTACGGATAAATCAACGATTACACCACAGGTTGAAGCCGCAAAAAGACAAATAAAATTAGCTTTAGAACACTTTTATATTCCAGAGGAAGCTGACGCGTCTGAAGTTACAGATTGCGACAAATATATTTTTAATTTGAGTCAATCCCGTAAATGTCTTATCTTTGCTAACAACAAATCGCAAACCGAATCTGTAATTGCTTCCTTGCGTCAAATCGCTGCGAGTCAAAGACAACCGGATATTTATCACGTCCATCATGGCAGTATATCGGCTCCTCTGCGTCAAATTGCCGAAAATGCCATGCGAGAACCATTCAAACCTGCCGTGACTGCTGCAACCTTGACTTTAGAAGTAGGAGTAGATATTGGTTATTTGCAGCGAGTAATTCAGTTAGAATCACCTGCTTCTGTAGCAAGTTTTTTACAACGTTTAGGACGTACCGGAAGAAGGGGTGAACCGGCAGATATGCGCTTTGTTTGCCCGGAAAAGCAGCCAGCTTTAGAAGCACCACTTCCCAAACAAATTCCCTGGCAACTTTTACAGTCTATAGCCACGATTCAACTGTATCTTGAAGATAGATGGATTGAACCAATTCAACCAATTAAATACCCGTTAAGTCTGCTGTATCATCAAACTATGAGCATATTGGCTGCAACAAAAGAAATTTCACCACCAGCCCTTGCCAAAAAGGTATTTAACTTATCATCTTTTCAATATATATCCCAAGAAGATTATAAATTATTGCTGCGTTACTTAGTCAGCATTGACCATATTAATAAAACTGAAGAAGGGAAATTGATACTGGGTTTAGCAGGTGAGAAAATAGTTAAAAGATTTCAATTTTATGCAGTCTTCCCCGAAACCCTCGAATTCACCGTTAAACATGATTCAATAGATATTGGTACCATTGTCATCATGCCTAAAGTCGGCAGTCAATTCGGCTTAGCAGGAAAAACCTGGCAAGTCTTAGATGTAGATTTTGCTAAAAAAACAATATTTGTGAAGCAGGTAGAAGGCAAAGCCGGTATTTTTTGGCGCGGTGGCAGCGGTACAATTCACAGCAAAATCTTAGAACGGATGCGTAGTGTTTTATTAGAGGATATAGAGTATGCCTATTTACAAACAAATGCGAAAAAAAGATTGCAATCAGCCCGTCAATTAGCTTCAGATTTTGAATTAGATAAACGTAATATTATTAAATTAGAAAAAGGTAAATGCTGCATCTTTCCTTGGATGGGTACGGTGGCTTACAACACTTTACAAAGATTGCTCAATAATTTTTGTCGAGAATCCTTAGAAATTAAATCTCTCGGTGGCGTTAACCCTTATTTCATTATCCTAAAATTAGGAAAAGGTAAATTTGAACAGCTTGAAACAGAAATTTTATCATTGTGCCAGCAACGTATAGTCAACGAACATTTAGTCGCAGATGCAGAAGCGCCAGAAATACAGAAATTCGATAAATTTATTCCTCATCCGTTGTTAAGAACAGCTTTTGCAAGCGATTATTTAAATATAGAAGAAGTTAGGCAGCAAGTCGCACTTTGGTAAAGGCTAATCTACTCGTACTCTGGCTGGGAACCGATGTTACTGGTTCCTAGTCTCTGGCTGGGAACCCATGTATGGAAGGCTCTGCCTTCTTTTTGCTTAGGAGGCAGAGCCTCTTGAAAATGCATTACAAGGCTCTGCCTTGTAACGAGGACATAAAAGTTTAAAATCCAAAATTCCATGTACGATTATGTCATTGTTGGTGCTGGCTCTGCTGGCTGCGTATTAGCAAACCGTCTTACAGAAAATCCTCGAATTAAAGTTTTACTTTTAGAAGCAGGCAACCCCGATAAATCTCACAAAATTCACATTCCTGCTGGCTATCCAGATTTATTTAAAACTAAATACGATTGGGCTTTTTTTACAGAAAAACAACCATCATTAAATAACCGTCAACTTTATTATCCTCGGGGAAAAGTGCTGGGTGGAAGTAGTTCGATTAATGCCATGATTTATATTAGAGGTAATTGTACCGACTACGATAACTGGCAGAATTTAGGCAATCAAGGATGGAGCTATCAAGAAGTACTTGCTTATTTTAAAAAAGCCGAGGATCAATCTAGAGGTGTCAGCGAATATCATCATATAAAAGGTCCTCTTCACGTCACTGATTCGCGCGATCGCAATCTTCTCTCAGAAGTTTTTATCAAAGCTGCAACAGAATTTGGATTGGTTCGCAATGATGATTTTAATGGCAAACAGCAGGAAGGAGTAGGCTTTTATCAAGTTACACAAAAAAATCAGCAACGTCACAGTGCTGCAACAGCTTATTTAAAACCAATACTATCTAGAAAAAATTTAACTGTCAAAACTAATTCCCTTGTTACGGGTTTACTATTTGAGGGCAAGCGAGTTACTGGTTTAACTTATCAAAATCAAAATCAGATACAGCATCAAATTAAAGTTAATAAAGAAATTATCTTAAGTGCTGGAACCATTAATTCCCCTCAAATATTAATGCTTTCCGGAATTGGTTGTGCAAAACATCTCAAATCATTGAATATTCCGGTATTAATTAATTTACCCGGTGTCGGAAAAAATTTACAAGACCATTTATCTGTTTCTATTGCTTATAAATGCACAAAACCTATTACTTTAGCTAATCTCGAACATCCATATAACATTCTTAAATATCTCGTATTTAAAAAAGGTGCATTAACATCAAACATTTCCGAAGCCGGAGGTTTTTTAAAAATAGCAGAAAAATTAGATAACCCAAACCTTCAATTACATTTTGTTCCCGGATGTTTAATAAACCACGGTTTTATTAAGCGAAAAGAACATGGATTTACTTTATGTCCAACTCTGTTATATCCTCAAAGTAAAGGTCAAATTACTCTACGCTCAAAGAATCCCTTACAACCACCATTTATTCAACCTAATTATTTGACAAATCAAGAAGATCTGGAAGTTTTATTCGCAGGTGTAAAAATCAGCCGTCAAATCTTACAGCAAAAAGCATTTGACAAATTTAGAGGTGAAGAAATCGTCCCCGGTTTTCAGATAAAATCAACCGAAGATATTTGTGCTTTTATCCGTAATACCGCAGAAAGTTTATATCATCCAGTAGGAACTTGTAAAATGGGCAATGACTCAATGTCAGTAGTTAATTCAAACCTACAAGTGCATCGAATAAAAGGACTAAGAGTTGTAGACGCTTCAATCATGCCCGCTATTATTGGCGGCAATACCAATGCTCCTACAATTATGATTGCCGAGAAAGCTGCTGATATGATTAAATCCACAAACACTGATTTAGAATCATAATTCCAGTTACTGTGGGAGTGAAAATGTATTTAATAAATTCATAACTCAGAATTAACCTTGCCTGTGACATAAATCGGTATTATGACTTCGGATAGATACAAAGTATGTGTTCTTTACGAAGGAAGTACGAACTAAATTATGAATCATTAAAAATCGATTTAGTGTTTGATTTCAAAAGTTATAGCATTATGTAATACCAGTTAAGACATTAATCAAGGCTGAAATGTATGACTTTTAAACCTTTGATATTTAACCTTTAACCTTTAACCTTTGCGTAGCGTTATAACTAGTAAGAAAAGCTTGTATAATGATAGAATTTCATCTATCACGAGGCATAGCTAGTTATTTAATATACTGCTACTCAAGATTGATTTTGATACGCTAGGAGTATTGAAGTAATGGGCTTTATTAATTTATGCACTGGTTACTGACCGGACCATTAACTGTAGAAAAAATCACAGTTCGGATTCCAGATTTGCCAGCATCCTTAAAAGGTATCCGTATAGTGCAGATGACAGATTTTCACTATGACGGCTTACGTCTATCAGAAAAAATGTTAGAAAAAGCCATAATTGCTAGCAACGAAGCCGAACCTGATATAGTTGTTCTGACTGGCGATTATGTAACTGATGACCCCAGTCCAATCAATAAATTAGTTCTTCAACTTAAGCATTTACAAAGTCAATTCGGTACTTATGCAGTGCTTGGCAATCACGATATATATTATGCCCATTCAAAAGCAGAAATTACATCTGCTTTTACCAGAGTTGGAATTAAAGTACTCGAAAATAGCATTGCCTACCCATTCGGAAAAGAGTTGCCACTAGTAGGAATTGGTGAATATTGGTCTCCTCATTTTCATCCCGAATTAGTCATGAACCAATTAGATCCAGCACAACCGTGCATAGTTCTATCTCATAATCCCGATACCGCCGGTATTTTACAAAAATGGCGAGTAGATTTACAGTTATCAGGTCATACTCATGGTGGTCATATTGTAATTCCTGGTATTGGTCCTGCTATAGCTGCCTATAGCAATATAGTTCGCAGCGTACCGAAAAAAATGCGCCGTCGGATGCCTTTAGTAAAAACAGAGTTTTTCAATGTTGTCAGAAATTGGCAATGGGCTAAAGGATTTCATCGAATCGGCAGCAATCAACTCTACATTAACCGTGGCTTAGGAACTTATTTACCAGGAAGGCTGTTCTGTAATCCAGAAGTTACCCTTATTACCTTGGAGTGAAAGATGAATTGATTGCGATTGATTTTAAATTCAATAGCAAGAAGTTTCACACCTACTCATAGAGAAATATAGGTACCTTGCAATAGTCCATCAGGATTTGTATTCGATTGAACGTAAACCTAAGCAACAAGAAAAATCAGCGGCATATTACGTAATTAAAATTACTTACAAAAAGATAAGTATGAAATATTTTATACTGTTGCTTTTTGGCTGTTGCAATCGGTTTTTACTGGTTTCATTTATTAAGAGTGTAAGCTAAATTCTTAATAATCCAAATCGAAAACCATACAAACGCAGTACACCTGATGAGACTTTCAATATGAACGAGACACAAGCCCCCCCAAAACCAGCTACAGGGCGACTTTAATCAGTTTACATATCTCCTAGACAAGATAGCTTCGGCGGAATTCTCTCAAGAGCCATTCAGGCATTTAGAAATATTAGATTTCTTTTCAGAAGAGCATTTTAATTTGGTAATTACTTCAAGTCAAGTAGCAATTCCAACAGCGAAGGATACAAAAGCTTTAATTGATGCTCTTTCAGGTAAAGGATATTCACCTATACCTTTTCCAGGATGTACAACATCAGTGGACGATTACTTAAATTGGCTAAAAGGTAAATCAAATTACGAGAATAATGAAATATGCGAAGGTTTTGGCATTGCACTTCGTCTTCAAAATTCTCAGGACAAAATCCTAGTAGAACTGAATAACTTTTTTAAGTCTGCTATTTTTCAAAAAACAATTGAGGACAAATTCGGCATTACAAGGCTTACTACCATTGATTCAGGTCTTCAAAAATACCTTCATGGATACGAAATCAGTCCCCATCCAGATATTCGCAAAAAAGCAGTAACGTACATGCTTAATGTAAACCCCTCTGCGAATTCTGAAGATTTAGACATTCATACTCATTACCTTACTTTTAAGCCGACTAAGCAATTTATTGGAGAATTCTGGCATCACAACGAAGATTATGACAGGTGTTGGGTGCCTTGGGAATGGTGCAATTCTATTAAAGAACAACGACGGAATAATAGTATTGTAATCTTTGAACCATCTTGGGATACATTGCACGCTATCAAATTAAACTACGATCACCTGCAAACCCAAAGAACTCAGTTTTACGGAAATTTATGGTACAAAGATATTTCTCCCCTTGCAAAACCTCATCACGACCAATTTGATATTCAGCCTAATTCCGAACGAAGAACAAAAATCCGCAAGTCAATCATTCAAAAAGTACTTTCGCGTCTTGGTTATTAAAACCATTCATAATTTTTTTGATATTTGAAAAAATATGTCCTCAATATTGCACTGCAATAGCTTTATTGGATAATTTTGTATCAATAATAACCTAGAAACCTATAGCTCTTTCCACCAACTTAATCACAGATGATAAACTAAAGGCGCTGGTATAGAAGCAATATAAACCCTATGCATTGGTTGTTAACAGGTCCTTTGAGTGTAGAAAAACTTGTAGTTAAAATAGAGGGTTTACCAGCATCTACTAAGGGTACTCGGATAGTGCAGCTTTCTGACTTGCACTACGATGGTTTCAGGCTATCGGAAGAAATGCTAGAACAAGCCATAATTACCAGCAATAAAGCTGAACCAGATTTGGTTGTGTTGACTGGTGACTATATAACCGATGACCCCGCACCAATATATAAACTAGTAAAAAGACTGAAAAAAATAAAATCTCGCCTTGGTATATACGCCGTACTCGGCAATCATGATATTCGCCATCGTACTGCGAAAGCAGAAGTTATAGCAGCACTAAAAAGTATTGATATTAAAGTTCTGTGGAATGAAATTGCTTATCCTCTCGGGAAAGATTTACCATTAGTAGGCTTAGCTGAATACTGGTCTAAAGAATTTAATCCTGCATCGGTAATGAATCAATTAGACGCTGCGAAGCCATGTATTGTTTTATCCCATAATCCCGATACCGCCCAAATATTGCAGCAGTGGCGAGTTGATTTGCAACTATCTGGTCACAGTCACGGAGGACAAATTGTCTTACCAGATGTTGGACCTCTAGTAGTTTATTACAAAAAGTTTGTCCGTAAGATTCCTAAAGATGTGCGTCAATTAATTCCTTTTTTGCGACCAGATTACGTAAAAGTTCTTCGACATTGGGAATGGGCACAAGGATTTCACAAAGTAGGTAAAAATCAGCTATACGTTAATCGCGGCTTAGGAACATATTTACCAGGAAGACTTTTTTGTAATCCAGAAGTCACCGTAATTACCTTAAAATAAAGCCAAAACTAAAATAAACCGCTTTTATTTACGACCGAAAGATGTCAGTAACTAAAAGCGGTTTATTAAATATTTAGTAGATTGAGAAGAGTTGAAATTCAGAGTTTACTTTTAATATAGGGTGAACCGGAATCGCAATTTTAGAAACGTTTATTACTTGATTTACATCCTTAACTCACTTGCTACCCAAGCAGGCTACTCGTCTGCTTACCAAAACCTCCAAATTAACTTATTGATAGACTCAAGGCGAAAACACAGGATTGATTTTTCGGATGTAATAATCAACAAACTATTGCGATGTGATTAGAGCCGGAGACACAAACTCCAATCGAAATATTAATTTGTTAGAGTCGTAACTTTCTTGTGCCTTATTTATAAAGTTAGCATCCATTTTCTTAAAAAAAAGTTTATTTTACTGTCTGTAACTATTGGTTACTTTTCGCAATATTTGTCTAATGTTTTTTATTTGCTTAGGAGTAATTGCTTGTTTTTTTGCTTACAAATAGCCCAAAACCTTTATTTTGCAAAGGTATTACTTCTAGCCAACAAAAAAAAGAGGCTTTAATTCACAAAAAGTGTTTACAAGTGTTTAGGTGTTAATAAATTTTTTATGACTTGCGATCGCGCTTCGCAAGTACCATCTTTTTATCGTTGTAGATGGGCTTGTGAGGGACTATAATCCAAAAATTTGAAAATACTTTTGAAAATACTATTACCCAACCGGCACATTTTTTTGTCGGGGAGGCAAAATACGGTGTAGATTTTCTTCCCGCTTTATTGCCGTGCCGTTGCTGTGATACTTTGACCAATGTTGTTTCCGATAGGATTATAAATTAATAGCTAAAATTAGCTTCTAATGTTGCTAATATCAATTTTTAACCAACTGTAAATAATCACTCATACTATAAAATATCTGTGAGTCAATCTTTTTATGCTACATCTTCTTCAAAATTTCCTTTCCTTTACTCAAACCCCTCATAGCGGTTACCACTGGGATGGTGGGGAACGTCGTTTTTTTGAAGGTTGGTACTACCGAGTAACTCTACCTAGGGAAAATCAAACTTTCGCTTTCATGTATTCCATTGAAGATCCCGTAGGAAGAAAACCTCACAGTGGTGGTGCAGCACAAATTCTTGGTCCAAATGATGAATATTTGTGGCGTACTTTTCCTGATGTCAATAAATTTTGGGCAAAGTCTGATGTTTTAGCTTTAGGGCATTGGGGTAAAACTAATATTGAAAGTCAACCGCTTTATCTACTACCAGTAGAGTTTGAAAGCTACATAAAAGAAGGTTATCAAGCCACAGCAACCTTAAATCAAGGCACAATTCATAATCCAAGCAACGGTGACTACTGTCAGTGGCAGTATGAAATTCAGCCCGTTTATTATTGGGGAAACAGAGGTAGTATTCAGCAATCAACCGCTGGCTGGATATCATTTTTGCAGATATTTGAGCCGGGATGGCAAATTTTAATGGCTCACGGTTTAGCTAGTGGTTGGATAGATTGGAATGGCAAACGCTACGAATTTACTAACGCACCTGCTTACAGTGAAAAAAATTGGGGAGGTGCTTTCCCACAAAAATGGTTTTGGTTGAACTGCAATAGTTTTGATTCCGAAGCAGACTTGGCTTTAACCGCAGGTGGAGGTAGACGCGGTGTATTGTGGTGGATGGAATCTGTAGCGATGATTGGCTTACATTATCAAGGTAAATTTTACGAATTTGTACCTTGGAATTCAGAAGTTAGTTGGAATATCGAACCTTGGGGTAAATGGGAAATGCACGCAAGAAATTCGCAATATGAAGTTACTTTAATTGGAACTACCGATTTACCGGGTACCCCATTGCGCGCGCCTACCGAAAATGGTTTAATATTTGCTTGTCGCGATACTATGCAAGGAAAATTAACTTTAGAATTGCGTGAATTAAATGCTGTTGAATCCAAAACTATCCTGAAAGCAACCAGCGATCTGTGTGGATTAGAAACAGGGGGCGGACCTTGGGATAGCTCCTGGCTTAATGATTAGAAATGTTATTATTAGAATAACAATTTGGGGCTGTAGCTCAGTTGGATAGAGCGAGCGCCTCCTAAGCGCTAGGTCGTAGGTTCGAGTCTTACCAGTCCCGTTTTCCTAAAAATTGATCGAGTTATCAAGTATACTTTTTATTTGACCTGTAAAAAATATAAAATATTTTGTTAGGTCTGGTATTCCTTGTTGCTGGAAAGTAATAGCAAGTGCATATAAACTGGTAAATAATTATTTACCCACTATGGCGAACATTAAATGACATCCATCCGTCAAAAAAGTTAGTTGTGGTGCAACTCTATACTTTTTCGTAACTAATACAATAACCAAAAGCGCTGCTTAGAATAGCTGAGAATAGATTTTTGGTTTCAAGATTATTCGTTTGGGGGTGTGACCCCCTATACATTTTTCTACAAAATACTTATATTTTGTTGAGCCTATTTTTACTGGGCATATTAATTATTAACAACGTATAGATTGTTGCTTTATTTTTATTTTTCTAGAAAAAATTCTTCTCTAGATACTCTAAGCGATAAACCCTTGGATAAAATGCTTAAATCAGGAGTTTCTTCTCGGTTAATGCTTGTTATTTTGCCCCTAACCTTACTATGGGGTTACAAAAAAGTTCAAACTGTATTTGTGCAGCCACAAGCTATTTTAGTTTTAGGAGGTTCAACTAAAAGCTTAGAGCGAGAAAAATTTACTGCTAAATTTGCTAAAAAACATCCAAACTTGCCTATTTGGATTTCGGGTGGTAGTCCTAAAGGTGTAACAAAAAAAGTATTTAGCAAAGCAGGTATTGATTCTCAACGCTTATATTTAGACTATCGAGCCGAAAATACGGTAGAAAATTTCACAACTTTAGTAGACGATTTAAAAAAAAGAGGTGTCAAGAAATTATATTTGGTAACTTCCGATTACCATATGCCTCGTGCTAGCGTCATCGGTGAAATTGTTCTAGGTAGTCGGGGAATTGACTTTCAAAAAGTATCTGTACCTTCACAAAACAGTTCCGAACCAGTAGAAAAATCCATAAGAGACGGAGTTCGCTCAATTGTTTGGGTTGCCACTGGTTTCGGTGGTGGAAAAAAGTAAATTACATTTGAAATCAAGAATCACTAAATCCCCTTATTTGAGAAATAGCAGGGGATTGAAGATTTATGCCGCCGCTTTTTCTTGAACCAGTACAAAAGGCTGCACGATCAATGTATTAAATCGTTTTTCTTTTTGCATATTCCATTCCCCCATTTGTGCCGCTGAAGGCTTAGCTATAAGTGCTTCATCAATCCAATTTTGGACTTCTTTGGCTTTATCGCTAGCGATAGCTTCACCTACATCTAATAAATCTAATTCTGTAGCAACCACAATTACAGAATCTCTTTGTACGTGAGGAATTAACCATTCCCATTCGGCTTCATCAAGGTTTTCATCTAATTGCGATCTTAAATCTTGATTTGTCATAATAATTATTTATTCTTCAATAATTAATATATAACAGTTTGAATTTATTTGTGGAAAATCAAAATATTTTTTTAATAAAAACTATGTTTTATACCATTTGAAAAGCTGATATTTATCATTATTCTACTGATACATATTTCTTAAATCTCTGCTTTCATTTCATCGATTTCAAATAAGGAAACTATAACTCCTGCAATTGGGATAGAAATAAAAATACCTAATAAACCCGCGATTCTAGCACCTATCAGTAAAGCAAAAAAGATTACAACAGGATTTAAATTAAGTGCATTTTGCATTACTCTAGGTGCAATTAAGTTATCCTGAATTTGCTGGAGTACAATACAAGCTGCTAATACCTTCAGTGCCAACCATACCCCTTGAGACAGCACAATTAAGGTAATTACGCCAATTCCTAATGTCGCACCAATACCTGGAATAACATCAATAAAACCAACGATAACGGATAACACTAAAGGAAAAGGTATTCCTAAAACCACAAAAACCAAGAAAGTTGTGACTGTAAGAAACAAAGTTAATAATAGCTGACCTCGAAAAAAGCCGAGGAAGGCGCGTTTGATAACTTTTTCAAACTGTTTGCGTCTAGGTTTGGGTACTATTTTTAAAGTTAGCAGCCAAAGCTGTTCTCCTTCGAGGAGCATAAAAAAGGCTACAACTGCAATCAAAATGAAAGTAGCAAAATTGGTAATAAAACCTTGAAACAGTAATAAAATATTGCTGAGTCTTCGTATAGCTTGTTCTCTTAATATCTGTTCTAAGGAACTCAAATCTATCTGAAGATTTCGGTTTCTCAGTGTATCTTCCAGTTGCTCCACCAAAGGCACTAAATCGTTCAGAAAACTGGCTACACTATCAATTAATTGTTGCCCTTGAGATAAGAGTCCTAACCATGCGGCTATAGCTAAACTACCTAGAATAACTATACTAACTAAGTAAATAGAAATAACTGCTACACTGTGGGGTACAAAATTTTTGAGCCATTGAACCGGATAGCTAAGTAAAAAAGCTAAAATAGCAGCAAAGGTAAAAATAACAATTACTGCTTGAAAATAATCAATTAATAGCACAATCGTCCAACCGCAGGCAGCAAAAAGCAGAAAGCGAACTAAAGCAAAATTATTTAGTTTAGTTAAGAAATTTGCACCGTCTGAATCGTTCATATAATTTTAAAGAAATAGAAATAAGCAAGTAGGGAAGAATTTACCCAAAATTAAATTCGGTAGCTCAGCATCCTCCGAACATTAATTTAAGCAATTTATGCTAGCAAGGCTACTTCCTTAAAGCATATTTCTAGTATAAATTTTTAACGTTTTTTGCTTCAACGTCCCAAATCGTGCAATTTATTTATTTCTACAGTACATTTTTCAGTTACAGCAGCTAAATCTTCCTTAGTTGTGGAATTCGGAGGAGAAATTAATTCGCCAATTCTGACTGTAACCGGAACCCTTTGAGGAATAGCATATCCTTTTTGCTCAATATCTTGAGTACCGCACAAACACACGGGTATAAGCGGTGCCTTAGCTTTTGCTGCGATTAAAGCCGCACCTTTCTTGGGGTCTGTAATCCGTCCATCTTTAGTACGAGTCCCTTGCAGGAAAATACCTACAGCCCAGCCATTGTTTAGATACTCCAAAGCTTTCCTAATTGCATTGCGATCGCTGCTTCCCCGATTGACTGGATATGCCCCGTATAGCTCAATTACTTGCTTTAAAACAGGAATTTTAAATAATTCTTCCTTGGCCATATATGATACAGGGCGACGAACGCTATTTGAAACAATCGGCGGGTCAAAATTACTGGCATGATTGCTAACTATTACTAGTGGTCCATTCCTAGGGACATTTTCGGCTCCATAAATACGTCCTCGGAAGTAAACGCGAAGCATAGGATTAACCACCGAGTATTTAAAAGCTCGGTAAAGTAAAAGACTAGCAAATGGTTCGCGATTTTTAGGCATAATCAATAATGGGCATGAAGAAAGTCGGGAGCAAGAGGTAAGAGTTCATTTCTACTTGGAAAAATTAACTGCTCGCTCCTTACTGATAACTCTTAATCCAAAATCCAAAATTTAAAATCTAAAATTTATAACTCTTAACTCCTAACTTTTAACTCTTAACTCTTAACTCTTAACTCTTAACTAATTTCGTTTCAGCAGCAGAACGCACGTTTTCTAATTTTAAGCCGGAAGCAGTACGCTTAATTAAACCGGTTAAGACATTTCCCGGACCAATTTCTATAACTCGTTCAATTCCTTGTTCTGGTAAAGCTAATGCTATTTCTCGCCAACGCACGCTTCCAGTCATTTGCTGAATTAATCTTTGCTTGAGAGTATCGGCTTCCACGGCAGCTACTGGTTCTACGTTAGATAAAACTGGTACATTCGCTTGATGAAATTCTATTGAAGCTAATACATCTTTAAATTCAGCAGATGCTTCCGCCATCAAGGGCGAATGAAATGCTCCCGATACGTTCAAAGGAAGTTTGCGTTTTGCTTTTACTTGAGACAAAACGCTTTCTATAGCTTCAGGAGTACCGGAAATTACAACTTGTGCCGAACTGTTGTCATTTGCCAGTACCGCATCGTCGGTTTCTGCAAGAATTTTGTTTAATTGTTCTCTATCGAAGCCAATTAAAGCCGCCATTTTACCACCACCGGCATTTTCCATAAGTTCGGCTCGACGTTTTACCAAACGCAAACCAGCAGACCATTCAAACACACCCGCTACGTATAAAGCAATATACTCTCCTAAACTATGCCCTGCGACTAAATCCGGTTTCTCTTCTTGAGCAATGAGATCGGCTAGAATAGTTTCTACCACGTACAAGCAAGGTTGAGTATAAAGGGTACGAGCTAACTTGTCTTCGTGATTCTGGCAGATATCGCTGACACTCCAGCCCAGAATCTCCTCAGCTTCAGCAAACTTTTCTTTCGCTTCTGGTAATTCAAGTAAATCTGTTCCCATTCCCAACGCTTGAGAACCTTGTCCTGGAAACACCCATGCGGTTTTACTCATTAGCTATTAGTTATTAGTTAGTGGTTAGTGGTTAATTGTTAGTGGCTAGAAGTTAGAGGTTAGCGGTTAGGAGTTAATAGTTAAGAATTAAGCAAATCAGGAAAACAACTACCAATCAACAAATACTTATTTCTGGTTAACAGCTAGTAGTTGAATTAATCAATTACCACTAACAACTAACAACTAACAACTAACAACTTTTTATCTTCCCCATTTAAAAATCGCCGCACCCCAGGTTAGTCCAGCCCCAAAACCCGATGCAGCAATAGTATCTGCCGGTTTTATCTTGCCTTCTCTTACTGCTTCATCTAATGCAATTGGTATGGAAGCAGCGGAAGTGTTGCCATAATTAGCTACATTACTTATTACTTTTTCTGATGGAATAGAAAGACGTTCGGCTACTGCATCAAGAATGCGTTGATTGGCTTGATGCAGTAGCAGCCAATCCACCTGTTCAACGCCGATATTGGCGCGAAACAGAGCTTTGTCAATCACTTCCGGTACTCGCTTAACGGCAAAACGATAAACTTCTTTGCCGTTCATAGAAACATTGCCAAAACTACCTTTGGAGATATTTACACCATCAATCAATTCTTTAGACTCAGCCATGTAAGCAAGATTGAGGCTGCGATTAAGGCTTCCATCACTTTTAATTTCAAACCCTAATAAACGGTCATCCTGATTGGCTTGCAACACCGCAGCACCAGCACCATCGCCAAATAATATGCAGGTGCGTCTATCTTGCCAATCCACCCAACGGGAGAGGATATCAGCCCCAATTAACAGTACATTTTGAAATACACCTGTTCTAATATATTGAGCGGCAGTTACTAATCCAAACACAAACCCAGAACATGCCGCAGTCAAATCAAATGCCACTGCCCTATTAGCTCCCAACTCAGCTTGAATTTGGCTAGCGCTGCCAAACAAATCATCGGGAGTAGAAGTAGCGAGCAAAATTAAATCCAAATCTTTGGCTTCAATTTGTGCCATTTCTAATGCTTTGAGACCCGCAGCAGCACCAATACTAGTGACTGACTCCGTAGTAGTTGCTAATCTTCGTTGACGGATTCCAGTTCTTGTGGTAATCCATTCATCAGATGTTTCAACAAGTTCGCTCAGCCCCTGGTTATCAAGAAATGTTTCTGGCACAGCCGAGCCACTTCCTGTAATTGCTATTCCTAAATTTTGCACTCATTCTCTCCACAGCTATCCGCTAGAAGGACTGTTGAAAACCTTTCGATCAAAAATATTAGCCTATAGGCAGTTTAGATTAGAGTTACTGACTGGGCAATCGTCAATAAGCCTTTTCCCAGAACGAACAAACGCAATCAACCAAAAAAGAAAACAATAAAACATGCCCGTATCAAAAGGAAAATTGACTTTTATCAGTAAAAGTTTTCTTTTGCCTTACAATCTTTCTCCTACAAAGAAAAGACATAAAATATTATTCCTTAATTTCTATTCCAACAATTAAATTGTGGAGCCATGACTACATTTGTTCGGTTCTGGGTTTTGATGCGGCTAATCATTTGACTGCCCCGGAAGGCTAAATCATAAAACGCTGTTCTCGTTCAGATTTTGGGAGTGAATCCGTTCCAATACGCGATTGTCTACTGCTTCTTTAGCTAAACGAATTGCACCGAAAATTGAAGGAGCTTGGGAGCTACCATGACCAATTACACATATGCCGTTTACGCCTAAAAGTAGAGCGCCGCCATGTTCTGCATGATCTACTCGTTGCTTAATTCGCTTTAAATTTGGTTTTAAAATAGAACAACCAATTTGACCGCGCAATCCTTGGGGTAATTCTTCGCGAATAATTTGCAACATAATGTCCCCAACTGCTTCGGCAAATTTCAATAAAATATTGCCTACAAAGCCATCGCATACAATTACATCAAAATCACCAGAAAGTACATCACGCCCTTCGGCATTGCCAACAAAGGAGATGTACGGATTTTCAGTAATCATTTGGTGAGCGCGTATGGCAACATCATTGCCCTTACATTCTTCCTCACCGATATTCAATAAGCCGACTTTTGGTTCTGCAACACCCAAAACATATTGAGAGTAAGCCGAACCTAAAACAGCAAATTGCTCCAAAAACTTTGGGCGGCAATCTACGTTAGCGCCGACATCAAGTACAAGGACTTGTTTGCTCGCTACCATCGTAGGAAACACCGCACCAATTGCCGGACGGTCAATACCCGGAAGTCTTCCCAAACGAAGTAAAGCTGCTGCCATCGCTGCGCCGGAATGACCGGCACTAATTACAGCATCAGCTTGTCCCTTTTTAACCAGACTCATCGCCACGTTGATGGAAGCCTTTGGTTTGCGTCTAATGCCGCTTAAAGGTTCCTCATCCATCGCGATCGCATCTTCAGCAGGGACAATTTCTATTTGTTCCGACTTGATTGATGGAGGCAGTGTTCGTTCAATATCTTCGGGGGAGCCTACCAACAATACTTTTACACCCAATTCTTCGACAGCTCGCAGTGCGCCAGCCACGATTTCACCGGGTGCATTATCTCCTCCCATTGCATCAATAGCGATTCTTACGCCAGTCGATCCCATTGCTCAGAGCTTCCAGAAACCTTACAAATTTTACCAGATGCCCCTGCTAGTCGCAGTAGATTTTTAACTACCAAATCTCACTTTTTTAAGTAAGGCATCAACTTCTACTTTTGCTCAACATAACACGAATTCACCTCTATCACTCACTCTCATATCTTTACAGGTAAATGTTTTAAGCGATATTAGTCAGCGAAACTTGGGAAACAATATTGCTGTTGAGCGTAAAGCATTATTAAACCATCTTGAAGTCAAAATCAAGAATAAATGAATTGTAAAAACCAACAGCGATATTTTCCTTCGCAAAAAAATATGTACTGCTTCCACAAAATCGAAAAATCTTTTATTTGTTGCTCGGACTTTTATCAGATATAGATTTGTATAGTACATGTCTGAATTGTTCAAACAGAACTTGTTTAGAAATTCTATGACTGTAATTTCACCATGAACGACCTACGGGGTGATGTCAGGTGTCTGTTAGGTTTTACCCTTGGCTATAGCGTCCGTGCCAGTGGAAAAAATTACAGTATTATTTACAACAATGAATAGATTAGTTGCTAATTAATCGTAGTATTATTAATTAATCAAAAATTCATCAAAAATATATGGAAATATTTTGGATAAACAACCCATAAATATATGAGGCAAACAATTGAAGCAAAATACTCTTTCTTAAACAAAGTCCAAAAAATAATCAAATTTGCCTGATTTGGTCAAAGATATCCAGAATATATTCACAGCAATGAGAATGCTACCCTTAGAAAAAAAGCATTTTCAATATTATTCTGCCCACAAACGATATCCTTGATATCAATTTGTGCGCTTTTACCAACCAAAATTATATTGCTGTCGTTTGTTTGACTTGTCCATCACTAATTACGTTATTCGCCACATTGATTAAATCTACGCATGAAGTTCGCTCTAAGAATTGCTAAATCATATTTTTATGAACTCTACGATTTACAGCAACATTGGCGTTCAAAATGACCTTAAATCTATATATCTCTTGAAGTCAGTTTGGAACACTCGTTGTGTTCGATAAACCTTTTTTTGTCAATCAATTTGGTGCGATCGCAACCAGAAGTGTGATAATAAGACCCGTTAGATGAAAAATTTAAGCACAATGGTTGAGGCAGATTGCAAAACTTTGTTATATGGCTCTCTTCCACAACCTTGGCTAGAAAGCTATGATTACTCAATGCTAATGGGTTTGCTTTGTGCGTAATATTACAGCAAAATGCGTAGCAGTTACTTGTATAGGAGTGAAGGATGCTGGAGTTATTTGGTTCGGGTTTAATTTCGTTATGGTTAGATATGGCAGGAGTCAAATTAAAGCCAATGCAGGCTTTTGATACCTTAGCTTGGCAAACTGGTACAAACCTAGTTCTCGCCCCCGACCCAAATCCAGCCAGAGTTAATACGGTACGAGAATATTTAAAACAACTACAAGCACTAAAACTAATCAAACCCGAACAAACCCAAGTTCAAGGCATTTGGATGCAGTCAGGGCCAATGTTAATGGCTAACCACCAAGGAACAAAACCCTTACCTGCTGCTTCTTTAACTAAAATTGCAACTTCACTTGTGGCACTCAAACATTGGGGTCACGATCATAAATTTGAAACTTTGATAAATGCGACAGGACCAATTAAAAACGGTGTATTAGAAGGGAATTTGGTCGTTAATGCCAGCGGCGATCCACTGTTTGTTTGGGAAGAAGCAATAACTATTGCCAATACGCTTAACAAAATGGGCATAAAGCGCGTTAATGGAAATTTAGTTATTGTTGGCAAATTTGCCATGAATTTCCAACGCAATCCTCAATTAGCGGGGCAAGCATTAAAAAGAGCATTCAATTTTGCCACTTGGTCTAGGAGAATAGCTTTTCAGCATTCCAGAATGCCCAAGGGTACGCCAAAACCTCAAATCGTAATTACTGGAAAAGTTGAAGTTAAAGACAAGGTTGAAATGTCTCAAACCAAGCTGATACGCCATCGCTCGTTACCGATGGCACAGTTAATTAATGAGATGAATGTTTTCAGTAATAACGAAATGGCAGAAATGCTTGCAGAATCAGTAGGAGGAGCCAGTGTAGTCCAATCAACTGCGGCTAAACTCGCAAGAGTACCTTCAAAGGAAATTCAATTGATTAATGGTTCTGGACTAGGACAAGAAAATCGCATTTCTCCCAGGGCTGCTACTGCGATGTTAATGGCAATTCAACGTTTAGCAACACCTCATAATCTAACCGTAGCTGACTTTTTCCCGACTTCTGGTTTAGACCATCGCGGTACAACTTACGCCAGACGCATTCCTAAAAACACTGCTTTTAAAACCGGTACTTTGAGAGATGTCAGTGCTTTAGCAGGAGTAATGCCAACAAAAAATCGCGGTTTAGTTTGGTTTGCGGTTATCAACAAGGGTGTTTATGTTCCGGGTTTCCGTTCCGAACAAGACAAGCTACTGCAAAAAATGCTTAAAGATTTACAAGAGCCAGCCACTGCTTCAACTGCTGTTAGCCCTACTGAAGGGAAAAAAGCCATACCCGAATTAGGTAAAGCAAGTCGTAATGACGTTTTATATAAAAGCTAAATTCAGTGAACAGTGAGCAGTAATAATTGATAACTGCTCACTGCTCAATGTTCACTGCTCACTGATAACCGTTAATTATCAAAGTTAGGAATAATCTCTGTAATCACCCGATTACCAGAATCCCCTCCTTTAACAACCACATTTTCAGTTTTAAAGTTACCAGTGGCAGTATCTCCTTTAAAAGTTAATTGAGGGTCTGTTTGAGCATATATTACGTTGCCAGAAGCTTCCAATAATTGTTTGTTTAAAAACCAAGTCAAATTATTCGATTGAATAGACTGACCTTTTTGTCCAACACCTCTAACGTCTCCTTGGACGTAAACTGTGTCTGATGGTATTTTTAGTTCACCTCGATTTCCACTCACAGTTATATTTTCCGCACGATGCACCACTTTTACTGGTGCATTTGTTTTAATATTTTCAGCATTGACATTCCAAGTTATGGAGTTACTAGCTATTTGTACCAAGGGATCTAGTAATTCGATAAAAGCATTTTTAGTGATATTAACAATTTTTGTTTTCAAGAAAACTTCCGCAGCGTCTCCCCTACCACGATCCGTAACTTTATTATTCTTGAAACGGTCAATTTGCATAGTGCGATTGCCAATCAATTTTTCCTGTTCAATCATCCAGGTTAATTCTTCAGTTCGCATTTGCAGTTGAGGTTCCACCGATTTTGCTACAACTCCTCCAGAAAAATCGATACGCTGTTCGCGGGTTTTAACTTTTGCTTCTTTTGCCACTGCTTGTAGCTGTTTGTGGGTACCGTTAATTTGATTGCGAACAATCATTAAATCTTCTTTGGGTCGCCATTCT
Organism: Rivularia sp. PCC 7116; assembly: GCF_000316665.1. Lineage (GTDB taxonomy): Bacteria > Cyanobacteriota > Cyanobacteriia > Cyanobacteriales > Nostocaceae > Rivularia. The sequence goes on from NC_019678.1 coordinate 128,150, forward strand.
AATTCATTGCCCCGCAATACCACACCATTTTTCGGGTCGGTTGCAACAATTTTGCCTTTGAGAAATAATTGCTTTCCGTCTTGCCTAATATCAGCTTTTTCTGCTGTAATTTTGTATACTATTTTGCCGTCTTGGTATAGCTCGCCATAAGGATTCTGGGCATTACCTATTTGTTTTTCTTTAGTATATTTAGCTTGCTTGGCGTTTACCTTCCAAATTGGTTGACCTTTCTCATCAAATTGCTCTAAAGCTACACCTTGGAAAGTAAAGTTACTTTCGTCTTCTTGTACGGATTCGTTTTCGACTGGCTCCTCGTCAATGTTAGTCTTCTCACCTCCACAACTAACCAATGTGAGAAGACACAAAGCGCAAGGCAGAAGGCAGAGGCTAAAAGCCTTATGAGTTAAGCTTTTCATCCTGGATATTTTAGAAAGTTTTTTGCGCCATACTGCATTCATAGACGTAGAAAAAGTTAATATTATCCATATTTATGGTTTATTTTTCGATATACACTTTTGTACTAATTTTGTATTTATAAAAACAGATTAATAAATATATCAAGCTGTTGCGTATTTAATTTGAATAAAGGATACAGGCTTTTAGATCGATGCTACAACAATTAAATATTTTCTCCTTATACAATTTAGCTGCGTATCAACTTACTTTTTAGATAAATATAATGTTTTGTTGATTACCAAATAGCTGTAAGGTTATCAATTGGTCTTAGATTATTCTTATTACGCGATTTAAATTACCATACTTCCAATCAAAAACTATCCTCATAACTAAAATGCGTTAGTGCCTAAAATTCCTCATCATTGAAAGAATTTAGCTAACTAACGCATCTGAATAAAGATAAATTTTGGATAATTTAGTTTTTGATGTCCAATAGTTTATCCTCCTTTTAAACAATCACTACAGCTTTTCTAATGTTAAAGTTCTATTCTTGAACTTCTAAACGAGGATCTACCATGCCAGATGTTGGTGATTGCTCCAGAAAACTCATTTCGGGCAATGGGCGATAAGGATATCCTTGACGAGGTGTCTTTTGAATATCTTCTTTTACAGCTTCTAAATCAATATAACGGTCGGAAACGTTAATCAAACTATCGCTAGTCATAGAACGTAAACTAACTACTTCCACCCTAACCCCGCGATAACTAACAGAATTGACCGCATATGCTAAATCCCCATCACCACTAACTAAAACAGCAGTGTCGTAGGAATCAACCAAAGCCATCATATCTACAGCTATTTCTACATCTAAATTAGCTTTTTTCGAGCCATCTGGTAGCTGTACTAAATCCTTTGCTATGACTCTATAACCATTACGACGCATCCACAACAAAAATCCCTGCTGCTTCTCATTTGTCCGATCTACACCGGTATAGAAAAACGAACGCAGCAATCTTGAACCACCCGTCAGTCTAGAAAGCAACTTAGTGTAGTCAATCTCAATTCCCAATTGAAGCGCTGCGTAAAACAGATTGGAGCCATCAATAAATATAGCTACGCGACCTCGATTTTCTAAAACTTGTTCAGGAGTAAATATCGACTCTTCCTGTAAATTATTCAACATTTTTCTGATACCTCATTTTTTATTTTACAATCCGTTTGTTATTCTTGTAATAATTGAGACTTACTAGGTGTCTATACACGTAAGTTTCGGCGATTTATGATAATCATTCAAGGCTAATACTTACACCTTGATAAATCAAGCTCTGTAAATAGCGCCAGCAAAATATAAATTTTGCTTCCTTGGTACAATTTACAATTTGTTCGTTACTTCAATACTTTGAAAAATTGGCTTTGCTTTACCTAACTGTTGTTCGCCACTAAGCAAGCCCCATTTTCCATGTACGGCAAAGGGTGCGGAATTTGCAGTTTCAATTTGATTATTAAAATCAATTCCAAACCCTAATTGTTGATATATATCGCTACTGATGTTAGGAATTACGGGAGAAAGTAGATAAGCTGCTAACCTTATAGATTCCAAAATAACGTACAAAACTTGCTCTACTTCTTCCTGTTTTCCTTGTTTATACAATTTCCAAGGAGCTTGTTCATCAACGTACTTATTACAAGCTTGAGAAAATCGAAGAACAGCTTCGCAAGCTCGATCGAAAGCCAAAGTTTCGTAGTTAGCTTTTACTTGCTCTCCTAACTTCAAGCCAATAGCTTTCAGAGCATTATCTTCAGAAACGCTGTCGCTTGCAATTGATGGTACATTTCCAGAACAATATTTTTTCACCATGTTTAGATTACGATTTAGCAAATTACCTAAGTTTTTCGCCAAATCTGCATTTACAACCTCAACGAATCTATCTTCATTAAAATCGCCATCCTTACCAAATGCGATTTCCTTAATAAAGTAATAACGAACTGCATCCGAACCATATTTCTCTACCAAGGCTACGGGGTCGATGGTATTACCAAGGCTTTTACCCATCTTCTGACCATCTTTGGTTAAAAAACCGTGTCCAAATACTCTTTCTGGTAAAGGCAAATTGGCACTAATCAACAATGCAGGCCAGGAAACCGCATGAAAGCGTAAAATATCTTTACCGATTAAATGCAAATTGATTGGATACCATTTAGCTAAAGCGCTTTCTAGTGTTGCTTCTTCACCTTCTTCAAGTAAAGCGGTTATGTATCCTAATAAAGCGTCAAACCAAACGTACAAAGTGTGTTTTGGGTCATTAGGTACTGCGAAACCCCATTCTAAATTTACCCGCGAGATGGAAAAATCCTGCAACCCTCCTTTGATAAAATTGAGAATTTCATTGCGCCGACTTTCTGGTTGAAGAAAATTTGGTTTCGAGTTATACAAGTCTTCAAGATGGCTTTGATATTTTGATAGCTTAAAGAAATAATTTTCTTCGTCTCGCCATTCAACTTCTTTATTTGTATGTATAGGACAACGTTTTCCTTCTAGCAATTCGCGTTCTTCTTTAAATTCTTCACAGGCAACGCAATACCAGCCTTTTTTCTGACCAAGATAAATATCGCCGCTTTTCCATAGTCGTCCAAAAAATTCTTTTACTATTGCTTCATGCTTTGGATTTGTAGTGCGGATAAAGCGGTCATACTGAATATTAAGCAATTTCCACAAAGACACAAACTCGGCAGAAATTTGGTTAGTAAATTCTTCAGGTTGTAAATTTTTACTTTCTGCTGCACGCTGAATTTTTTGCCCGTGTTCGTCAGTACCCGTAATTAAAAGTACCTGACGACCTAAAAGCCTTTGAAATCTAGCCATCACATCTGCTGCCATTGTTGTGTAGGCACTGCCAATATGAGGCAAATCGTTTACATAATATAGCGGCGTAGTAAGGGCAAATGTATTTTTTGTATTATCCACTAGACTCACGCAAAAATAAAATTACTTCTAAAAAAAACAGTTTTTTATCTGACATTTTTAGGCAAAACCACGTCATTATACAATAATGCCTATGCTTTTTCAAGTCGCATTTTTATATTAACAAATTTATTTGCTTCCGGTTTATTTAAAAATAAGTATCAGCAAAATTGATAATTATCAAAAGAATAGATTAACAATCAAATTTTTAATGAGAAAAATTATTAAAAAATCCTGTGATTATGAATACAAATTATTATTTCATATAAGGTTATATATTTTGCACGAATATTTTTTTAGTCTAAACACAATCATCTTAATATTAAATAAATGTAAAAAATCACTCACGCGAAACAGAAATATTTTGATAAAATTCATATCGAAAACTTCTGAGTCAGATAATCCACCATAATTTCCCCGGTAAGTACTTTCATTTGCTATTTACAGTAAATTCTCAACTATTGCCAGAGCTTAATAGCTAAAGCTGTAAGAATATTGGAAACGAGTAGCCATCGTAACTTTATAGATGCACCTGTTTTGATGGCAAGATTATCTACTATTATTCTTTCTAGTTTTCGATATTGAATAGATAAGTATTTTTCATAAAGAAACTTACAAATAATTAATTGAGTCAGGCATGATGTTTTAGAAATAGGCGAACCAGGTCCTAAAATTTCTTTGCGGTCGATTCAGCCTTTTTTGCAATCCCAGCAAATTTAAGCAGCATCTTCCTCCATGAATCTTTTTTCAATCAAATTAGATTATATCTATTAGCTTTTTATAGTTATATATAGATTTATCAATCAAAGACGTGTCGGATATTGAATAGAATCATGGCATCAATAAAAAAACTGCGTAAAACAGGCAACGCCTATAGTAGAAGAACTTGAATCTGTGTAGTTGGTCAGAAATCACAGATTTACTATATAAAAATAGCTACATGGGTTTATATCAAAGTCGCTTTGCTTAAACGCTGTTGCAAAATTTCAAAATCTAACAAGATTAACTGATTGTTAACAATAAACTATTAACAGATGAATAGACCAAAAGTTGGACTAGAGCCTTGTTTCCTTTCTCCGAAAACAATACACCCAGATAATCCGCTATTTATATATTTGCCAGGGATGGATGGCTCAGGTCAGCTATTGCGAACCCAAACTGATGGATTAGAAGTTGGTTTCGACGTGCGCTGTTTGGCAATACCCCAAAACGATTTAAATCACTGGGATGAACTAACTTCAAGTGTATTAAGGTTAATTAATGCAGAACTTAAAAATACACCCCACAGACCGGTATATCTTTGCGGAGAATCATTTGGGGGTTGTTTAGCACAAAAAGTCGCTGTTGCTGCACCACATCTGTTCAAGCGTATAATTCTCTTAAACCCTGCTTCGAGTTTCCAAGCTCGCACCTTATTTAGCTGGGGTTCTCAATTTACTGACTTCGTACCCAATTTATTTTATGATGTGGGTGCTTTCGGACTATTACCATTTTTAGCTTCTTTGCAAAGAATATCTAGCAGCGATCGCCAAGAACTTTTGAAAGCGATGCGCTCAGTTCCACCAGAGACAATACGCTGGCGAATATCCTTGCTGCGAGAATTTTACATTGACGAATACAAATTGAGTAAGTTAAATCAACCAATTTTATTAATTGCCGGTGCTAACGATAGGCTTTTACCTTCTACAACAGAAGCTTTAAGGTTAGGAAATATTTTCGGCAATGCTAAAATTTTAGTACTCCCAGAAAGCGGACATGCTTGTTTGTTAGAAAAAGATATCAGTCTTTACGATATTCTACATCAAAATGATTTTTTAGAATGTGGTAACGAAACAGTTAAGTCCAAAGCTTAAAATCTTGATAGACTTTCACATTCTGAAATAATTGATAAAAGCCCGGTATTTTCAAAGTACCGGGCTTTGATTGTAGAACCTAAAAATTTTGTTAATAGGATTTACGTCATCTTCTGGCGAAATAGAAATCATTAGTGCCAAATTGCTTGTAATTACTCAAAAATAAGTTACAAATAATACTTGTTATTAAAAGTACTAGTATCTACATAACTTTATCGCTAAACTTGCCTCTACTGGTTATGACGTTTGCCAGTACAAGTGCCTGACTGGATTTACACGCAAATAAATATAGAGGGGCAAAGTTTAATGAAATTTGTAGCAATTATATTTTTTTCTTTTGGTGTATTGCTAATTTTGTTCGGAATATCTATTTCTACACCATTTTTATCGTGGGCGGGAAAAAGGTTCAATAGTTCAAACTCAAACTCTGTTAATTATAAACAACCATCATCGATACGCATGACAAGTATGTTGATGGGTATTAGCTTCTTTATTTTTGGATTGTTTATTACTATTGCAAGTGCTACGCTTATAAGTTTTTGGAATGAGCCGTCTGATGATACATCTTTAAGAAAATCAGTACCACACTCAGTTCCAGCAACACCAAAAAGCTTTTCAAACCCTATGGTTGAAAGAAAAAAATCTTCAATTCCTAGTATTAAATATGAAAAAAAATCATTTGCTGGCGAATATGGATTAGATTGCCCGGAGAGTGCAAATGGTTTAAACATGCGTAAACAAGCTGGTTTAAATACAGAAATAACTACTGTAATTCCATGCGATGCAATTGGAATCAAAGATAAACAACAAAGATATTATCGAGACGGAGTAGAATGGTATCTTGTCGAATATCAGCAAAAGATTGGCTGGGTTGCTGGAAAATATCTCAAACAGCAAGCTAATAAACCTAGCAAAATCAATAAATCTTCCCAGCGACTTGCAAAAAAAAGACCCTGACTTCCAGCCAGAGTCCTATCATGGTGCATCTACAATTTTTATATTCACTAAAGAAATTTTATTGTCCGTATACTCGGCTAAGATGTTTTTATATTTTCAAGGAAAATTTATATAAAAAGCTTGATTATTAAAGTTTATCAAAATACAAGTATAGGTAAATACATATATTGAAAAAATATCAAAATAAAGGCAAATTTACAAAAACTGATTATAATCGGGTGATAATTTTTAGGTTTTTTTAAGACATCTAAGATAAAGCATATATCAAGCTGTTGTGAGTTTATTTGAAGCGAATTTATATAGGTAATAAAATCAATATTTTTCTAATTATAAAAAATAGCAATTAGAATATGAGCTTACAAATAACTTCTACTTAACAATATGACTACTTTGATAAAACCATTTTTACGCATTTAGTAGCAGTCTAATTGCGCTTTTAGATGGATGTGAATCTAATCATCTGCGAGCTATAGATAAAGTAGAGAATAATTTAACATCTATCTATTGGTGTCTTAAGAATGTCAGATAAAGCCGAGCAGAAATCACTTCAAACACATCCTTCAGTTTCTGAGACAGAAGTTCATATTCAACCCCAACCTCCAGAAAAAAATATAGCAACAGCAAAACAAAAAGATTCAAAAACGTCTCCTTTAGAATCTTTAATTAAAACCGTAGGTGAAGTAGGAGGAACAATTACCGACACAGCATTAGGGGTAGGAGTTGCAGTTAGTGGTAGTGCTTTAGAAGCTGGTTCGGCGGTAGTCTCAACTGTAGCCTCTGTAGGGGAAGTTGCAGCAAAACAAACTCACAAAATTATCGAACAAGCCACCGAAACAGCAGGACACGTAGTCAGTCACCTAACCGATAACTGGTTGATTCACAGATTAGCTGGAGTTGTCAATTTAAATTGGCTTGTAGGTGCTAGCGAGAGCGTTGATTTAGTCAAAGCAGAAGCCGCAGTCAATCACTTAAAGCAAAAATATCCTCACGAATCACCGACTCAACTTGCTCATCGCATCATGATGGACAAAGCAGTAAAAGCCGGTGGAATCGGTTTGACAACAAGTATTTTACCTGGTGCTGCTGCGGCATTATTAGCAGTTGACTTAGCAGCAACAACAGAATTGCAATCAGAAATGGTTTATCAAATTGCATCTATCTATGGGTTAGATTTACAAGATTCAGCCCGCAAAGGTGAAGTTTTAGCAATTTTTGGTTTGGGATTAGGGGGAGGACGTTTATTAAAAACAGCAGGATTGCGTTTATTAAGGAATATACCTTTTGCCGGTGCGGTGATTGGTGCAAGCGCTAATGCGACAATGATTTTTTCTTTAGGATATGCTGCTTGTCGATTTTACGAAACTAAGTTAAACGCATCAGAATCTTTGAACAGCGAAGAAACAATAGCAAAATTACAGGAACAAAGTGAAAACTATCTACAAACTGCTATTGCTCAAGAAGCAGTAATGGATCAAATTTTAGTGCATATGATTTTGGCTAGTCATCCCAAACAAAATTGGTCAGAAATTCTACCGCAGCTAGAGGCATTAAACCTTAGTCCCGCATCCTTGGAAGCAATCGAGCAAAATATTCAATCTCCGCAACCTTTAGATAGCTTACTTAACCAATTAAATCGCGATTTCGCAGCACCTTTATTAGCTCAGTGTTATCGAATTGCCAAATTAAACCACGAAACAACCCCAGTAGAACAAAGTATAATCAACGCTATTATTAGTCAATTTGATATTGATTCAAATTCAATTGAGACAACAGTAACTAATCAGTCATAAATTGGTTATTGGGCATCTAGCATTGGATGTAGGAAAAAAGAAATGGGGAGAGAAGTAGAAAAAGGGACAAAAAGAAATTAATGACTAACTTGCTACTTGCTACTTATTATTCTTAACTCCTAGCTCCTAATCTGTAGTACAAAGCGCGAATTTTGAGCAATACTGGTACAAGTAAAGTCACTTGTTGGATACGAAATGGAAATTCGAGCGAGTAATACACCGCTTTCAGATTGGTCTGGGGATGCTTTAGCCGTAGGATTATTTGAAGATGGGGTAGAGTTAAATGGCGATTTGGCTGCTTTGGATAAAAAGTTAGCTGGTAGCTTAAAAGAATTAATAGAAGACGAAGAATTTAAAGGAAAACCTAACAGTACTGCCTTTACTCGCTTAAGTGGTGGTAATTCTATTCGTAAAGTTATCTTAGTAGGCTTGGGTAAAGCCGATTCTTTTAATGCTGAAAGTTTACGACGTGCGGCTGCTGCGGCTGGAAAGTTAGCTAAAAAGCAAAAGTGCAAGACTTTAGGTATTAGCTTGCCTATTTGGAATGATGATAGCGCTCAAGCTGCACAGGCAATAGCTGAAGGCGTACAACTAGCGCTTTATCAAGATAATCGTTTCAAATCGGAGCCAGAAGAAAAAGAAACACAAGTAGAAACTATAGATTTAATCGGATTCGGCGGACAAGATGCTGCCGTAACCCGCGCTAATCAGATAGTTTCAGGAGTCATGCTGGCACGGGAATTAGTTGCAGCCCCAGCAAATGAGTTAACCCCAGTAACAATGGCGGAAATTGCTCAAGATATTGCTTCCGAACATGGTTTAGAAATAGAAATTCTTGAAAGAGAAGAGTGTGAAAAGTTAGGCATGGGTGCTTTTTTAGGAGTAGCTTTAGCTTCCGATTTACCACCAAAATTTATTCACATTACTTATAAACCTCAAGGTACACCCAAACGCAAACTGGCAATTGTTGGCAAAGGTTTAACTTTTGATTCTGGTGGCTTAAATATCAAAGGTGCTGGTAGCGGTATTGAAACCATGAAAATGGATATGGGGGGTGCTGCGGCTACTTTAGGTGCTGCCAAAGCAATTGGGCAGCTCAAGCCAGATGTAGAAGTTCACTTTATTTCTGCCGCTACTGAAAACATGATTAGCGGACATGCAATGCATCCCGGCGATGTCCTTAAAGCTTCTAACGGTAAAACTATCGAAGTTAATAACACTGACGCTGAAGGGCGTTTAACTTTGGCTGATGCGTTAGTATTTGCTGATAAATTGGGATTAGATGCCATTGTAGATTTAGCAACTTTGACAGGAGCCTGTATTGTTGCTTTAGGAAATGAAATTGCAGGTTTATTTACCCCTAACGATGAATTAGCATCCGAATTACAAAAAGCTTCCGAAAGTGCTGGAGAGAAATTCTGGCGGATGCCAATGGAAGATAAATATTTTGAAGGTTTAAAGTCTGGTATTGCCGATATGAAAAATACCGGGCCTCGTGCTGGTGGTTCGATTACTGCATCTCTGTTTTTAAAGCAGTTTGTCAAAGATACTCCTGCTTGGGCGCATTTAGACGTTGCAGGACCAGTTTGGACGGATAAGGAAAATGGCTATCATCCTTCTGGGGCAACTGGTTTCGGCGTGCGGACTTTAGTTAATTGGGTTCTTAGCTGATAGTTTAATTAGTTTTTTAGGTGGGCATTTATTTGTCCACCTTTGATTTATTTTGAACCGATTAAAAATCCTCGGTAGAGAGAACCTCCTTAAAAACATTCCCAACTCAGAGGCTGGGAACGATTCAAAAAGTTGAAGAATTGTATTTTTGATTAGAGATTACTTATTTCTTGATCTGTGCAGATGGGCTTCCTTGTTGTAGCCCTAGAAATTACTCCCTATGCCCAATTCCCAATGCCCAATTCCCAAATTTACTTCCTTTCCGGATGTTTGGCATCTTCCACTGAAGGATGCCCCATTTGATTAATTACTGCAATCATCTGATACAAGCGTCCTAAATCCTTTTGATTAAAATACAAAAGCAAACGTGGCAATCCAACGGCTTCGTCAGCTCCTTCTTGTGGTAAAGCCTGACTCTTCTCAATTTTTCCTTTGACCAAAATATCGCTGAATTCTCTATTTAGCTTGTCCAATTCAGCATCAGATAAATCCGAATTTAAGCGAATCACTAGGCGATCGCCTACGTAACGGCTGGAGTGATAAACTTTGTAAAAATAGGTTATGGCGTTACAAGCAACTTGGAGATTATCCGTAACAGTATATAAACTCGGGTCTTCGGGACTTACTAACCCTTTTGCGACTAACTGCTTATCAATATACTCGCTCCAAGATTTCCAGTAATCGCCACCGGGATGATCGATCAAAATCAATGGAACTGGGCCAAATTTACCAGTCTGACTCAAAGTCATGCACTCGAATGCTTCATCTTGAGTGCCAAAACCACCGGGGAATAAAGCAACAGCATCACTTTCTTTAAGCAAAAATAACTTGCGGGTAAAGAAATATTTGAAGTGAATTAGCTTGTCATCGCCCTCAATAATTGGGTTGGCTTCTTGTTCAAACGGCAATTCTATATTCAAACCAAAGGAATTTTCCCTTCCAGCACCTTCATGTCCGGCGTGCATTATTCCGCCACCGCCACCAGTAATCACCATGAATCCCAACTCAGATACACAGCGACCAAAATCTTTTGCCATTTCATAGTCAGGTGTATCTGGCGATAAACGTGCCGAACCAAATATGGTAACTTTACGAACGTGACGATAAGTATGAAACAACTGGAAACCCCGCTCCATATCCGCCAGAGATGACGATAATATTTTCCAATCTAAGCGGTCGATTTCATCGCCAGCAAGTCGCAATACTGTATTTAAAGTCTGTTCTATGTATTTCTGATTCTTTAACTTAGGTAATTTTTCGATTAACTCCAGGATATCTGTTTGAAGATGCTCTGATGTATAAAAATCATTAAAGGTCATGACAGGTGATGCCAAAATAACATTATAATTTACTAAAATCGCGTGCAGAGTATGTTCGCCGCTCGTAGGGGCGTATAGTCCACAATCTATTATTTTTAACTCCTAATGCCTTTTAAGGGGATGGTATTTTCACCTATTAATCAATATTTCGCAATATTAAAATTATAAGTATCAGCAAATAATCAACTTAATAGATGTAAATAAGTATCAAAAAAGTAGAGTTACCGGTTCGCATTAAAAAGCACCTCTGGTTAACATAACCAAGGCGAGTAAGTACGCTTGTAGTCGCCAACTTTTACTGCTGGAGTAATCTTTTATTGATATAGATTTTTATTCAAAATATAAAACCGACGTATATTGGTACGTCTGTATCTATACTAATATTTTGTAGCTCCAAAAGTTGCATTTTAAACTTAACTCAATTTGTATCACCCGTGCAAGCAAAAAAGTAGCTTGATTGGAAGTCATCGGAAAATTGTCCGCTTCATTTGTTTACTTACATAAGAATCCCCGTCCTGGAGCGGGCGAGGAGGCTTTAACAGCATCAAATTTGAGTCGTAACCTAGCTAGTCTGTCTCTGGAAAAACTTGTACTTTACCATTAGGTCTAAGTACTGCACGAACTCTTACATTTTGTCCGTTGCGACTAGAAGAAACGAAAGGTTGACCAATTTCTGGAATCCCAGCACGATCGACGTTATCTCTTGCAGCTTTTGTTAAAGGAAGAATTTGTTCGAGTGCACCATCAACACCTACTGTCAAGCTGTACTGTAAAGGCTGTTTTAATCCCCTAGGCGGTTGCCAGCGTTTTCTAAGATAATTTCTAACTTGTGTGACCTGATTGGTATCGAATAATGTTTCGCTATTTGCTGCAGCTGTTGTTGCAGATGATTTTCCAGCGTTATTTGTTGCCGAAGCAGGTCGATTTTCTCTTAATTGTGCTGCCAAATCGTTACTAGATTTGGGCAGGTTTGTAAGTAAACTTCCTTGATTATTCCGAATTTGAGGAATTGTGTTGGCTGGTTTTGAAGGAATAACAGGAGCTTTAGGAGTAGATGGATTCGTCAATGACGGTAAACTAGTTGTTGGCAAACTTGTAGATGGTAAACTAGTTCTACTTTTCGGAAGTGATGCTGAACTATTTGCTCCAAGATTAGGCTTTGTGGCAATTCCCCCATTCGTTCTTGCAGATGAAGGATTTGGAGAAATAGATAAAGTTTGTCCTCCAGCTTGTGGTTTTGTTGTTGCACTATTACCAAAACTATTGTTACCTAATGGAGGCAGAGGAATGCTCGATAAACTACCTGATGGTTGTGTAGAAGCAGAAGGAAAAGTAGTACTAGGTTTTTGCGGAGCTGCTAAATTTGGAGCGGCAGATGCTAAAGGACTTGGTAAAGATGTATTGGGGATGTTTAAACCCGTCCCTAAAGTCGGTAACTGTGATACGTCAGGCGAAGGATTAGCTAATGAGGTTGGAACAGTTAGCGGCGTTAAGGAACCTTTTGAAGCCGCATCATTACCAATATCTTTATTTGCTGTGGCTACAGTCTCACCAGTCTTGTTTTTCTCTCGCAGACGGTTAGCATACTGATAGGTAAATGGCATTAAACCCAAACCCAATACCAGTACAGCAGCAACAGGTGCCCAAGCAGGTACAGCAAAACTGTTTCTACGCGGTTGAGTTTCAGTAGGTAAAGCAACAACATCAGCTATATACTCATCCAAAGCTGTTGCTAGATCGAACAATTGTAGCAAACCCAATTGAATTGAAGGACCTGTAGCCTGGTTCCCTAAAGGACCAAGAAACAGTTGGTGAGTTAAATTACTGCTTGGTTGTAAATAAATACTTCCCCTGTTCGCAAATTGGTTTCTAAGGTTAGCAGCATCTTGTTCTAAATTAGAAACATCATCTAATGACTTAGGAAATGGAGTTTTACTCGCCGATGGAGCTTTAATTCTCGAATCCCAGAAATTTTCAGGAGACTGTTGCAAAATTTCTTGCACGTAACCTGATACTGCTGTATATAAAGCTTCTAACTGGTCCCGGTCGCCTTGGACTACAACTTTTTCGTCTTCTGGCTGTCGCGGATCGTCAAAACGAAGATTAAACCTAACCTGCTTGAGAACGGATTTACCCATCCAACGCGACAAAGGAGAACTTTGCGCCAAAACTTCTAACGTGCAGGTAGGCGGCGTATACCGACGAATCACTGAATTTGATAGAGGCATGGCAGTAAATGCGTCTTGGACATTTTAAAATTTTGTAGAACGGTCTATAAGTGCTAGCCAGAGACGGCGATGTCCACCGGAACCACTGTAAAAAACTAAATCTATTAGTAATTTGAGTGCCAAGTTGGTGAGTATATCTGTGGAGATTTTCTCATCATCTTCCATCCGCTCTTGATAAGTGTTGCAGAAAGCATCGATGTAATCTCCTAATAAAGCAGAGTAATGAGGTTCGCGGTTATTTTGAGCATTTTGCTCCAACAAGTCCACAGCACGACGAATTAACTCTTGATGCTGTCTGGCAAGATAGCAAGTAATCAAAACTAACGAACGAGCTTCTTCTACATCTAATTTTTTTCTGCCTCCCTGACCTTTGCGTATGGGATTAGACTGGCGCAATCGCCACAGCGCCACCCGGTCTGGCACTCTTGATTCTAAATTCAGATTAATCGCCGCTGAAAGCATTGCCTCGGAACCGATTCCTGTCAAAGCTTCTAGCGCCAACAAAACCAGGTCAATTTGGGCTTTAATATCGTCCCATTGAATGGATGTCGGGGCGGCAATATTAGTTAAATCCTCCCACTGGGAACTAATAGTGGGTGAATCGCCAGCAGAGTGCATAACTTTAAGCATAGGTGATCGGGCTGGTATGGACTGTTGCTGTTACCCATTTTGAAACCAGACTTTCAACATTTTATATTGGTTTCCGCAAGCAATAGCAAAAAGTTCGCAATATGGCAAGCTTTCTACCTGATTTCAATCAACAGCAATTTGTCTTTTACCTACTTTAGATTCAATTTCTATTTTGTCAAAGGGAATTTTTATTTGGGCATTGGGCATTGGAGTACAAAGGAAAATAAATGAGTAACTGAAGACAGTTGCTAGGGCTACTCAATACTTTCTACTCCTAATTATTACCCGATGTCCGTTCATTTTATGTAAGCAATAGTAACGCCAGTTCCACCATCGTTTTGCGGTGCTGCTTCGTAATTACTAATCCTGGGATTTTGCTTTAAATAGGCATGTACTCCTTGGCGAAGTTTTCCGGTTCCGTGCCCGTGAATTATCCATATTGCCCTTTGGGCTTCTGAAATCGCTTTGTCTAAAACTAATTCAGCGTCTGCGACTCGTCTTCCTCTTAAGTCTACGGTATTTTTAGAAGTCCGAATTAAAGGCGTATTTTCTACAGGAGGTGGTGGGGCTGGGGCTATTTTCGCTGCGGGTTTTGCTTTCGCTGAAGGCTGGGCTTTTTCTCCACTTAAAGATTCCACATCCTTCAATTTGACAGTCATTTTCATGATTCCAAAGCGGACGTTAAATTCCCCATCTTCGTCAGGGGCTGTTAACACTTCTGCTGTTTGTCCTAATTTGGGAATGCGAATTCGCTCGCCAACTTTGGGCATAAAGCCTGCTTTTGGCTTCGGCTCAGCTTTCGGTATAAATCTATCTGCTAATTTATTTATACTATCCGTAGCTTTTTTAGCGTCCTGAGCAGTTGGATTACCTTGTTGCAAACGCTTGATTACCGCAGCAATTTCGCCTTTCGCAGAAGCAATCGCCTGTTGCACTGCTATTTCTTGAGAGGCACGTAAAGATTTTTCTCTTTCTTCTAAGTCTGCGGCTTTGGCTGAGACTTCTTTATAAAAGCGTTCCGCTTGCTGCAATAAATCTTGAGCTTGCGTTGCTTTCTCTTCTTGACGACGACGTTGTGCTTCTAATCCCGCTATCACCTGATTAACTTCATCCGTCGCACCTCCCATTTCGTCTTTTGCTTTTTCTACTACTTCTGGTTTCAAACCTAAACGAGAAGCAATTGCCAAAGCATTGGAACGTCCGGGGATTCCCCAGAGCAAACGGTAAGTTGGTGACAAAGTCGCTTCATCAAATTCTACTGAAGCATTTTCAAATCGTTCGTCTTGATACTTCAGCGCCTTCAGTTCGCCAAAGTGAGTGGTAGCAATTGTCAACATTGAATTATCTGCAAGATAACGCAACAAGGCAATCGCTAAAGCACTTCCTTCTACTGGATCGGTACCGGCACCAACTTCGTCGAGCAAAACTAAGGAAGAGGGAGTGGGGGAAGGCAGAGAAGTATTTTCTTCTTGCTCTGCTTTCTCTGCTGTTTGCGCTTCCTCTACTTTCACATGAGAAACTGCATCCAAAATTCGACTAATTCGGCGAATATGACCGGAAAAGGTTGATAAACTTTGCTCTAAAGATTGTTCGTCACCAATATCTGCTAATACCCGATCGAACCAAGGCAACTCTACAGGTTCTCGTGCTGGTACAAACAAACCTATCTTCGCCATCAAAGTTGCAAAACCAAGAGTTTTCAGAGTTACAGTTTTACCACCAGTATTTGGTCCTGTAATTGTAACAACTCTAATATATGGATGTATAACTAAGTTTACCGGAATTACCTCGTGTCCTTGTTCGTGCTGCTGCTGCCACACTAACAAAGGGTGTCGTAATTCACGTAGAGTAATATTCTCTTCAGATGGTTGGATAAAACGAGGAGGATTGGCTTTTAGCCAAAAGCTATATCGTGCTTTCGCGGTTGCTAAATCTAAGGTCGTTGCAACTGCTAATAATTTTTCTAAATCTAGCTTGACTTCAGCTACTTGCTCGGAAAGTTTGCGGCGAATTGCTTCTTCTTCAACTTGTTCCCTACGTAATAGTTGACGCAGCTGATTGCCCATCGGCACTATAGAATTTGGCTCCACATATAAGGTGGCTCCGCTCGTGGAAGTGTCATGGACAATACCAGGAATTGCATCTTTCTGCGGTGCTTTTACCGGAATGACAAATCTATCACTGCGCTGAGTGATTATGGTTTCTTGCAGGGCATTTGCCTTTACTTGTATTATGTTTTGTAGTTTACGGGTGATTTGACTGCGGCTCTGACGCAATGAATTACGAATATCCCCTAGTTTTTCGCTAGCACGATCGGTTACTTGTCCTCGCTCATCGATACAGCGATGAATTTCCTTTTCTAATTCTGGATAAGTTCGTAAATCGGCTACTAGCTCGTTTAATATTTCTAAATCTGGATGGTTATCAATTAGACGGCGTAAATTTCTGATTCCAGCCAGGGTAGTAGCTATAGCTAATAATTCATCCCCTGCTAAAATGCCCTTAAGTTCTGCTCTTTCCAAAGAATCGCCGAAATCCTGAATCCCTTCAAAGGAAATTCCATTATCTAAACGATTTTCTAATTCGTATACTTCTTTTGTTTGCGCTAACAAGTATTCGCTTTCTACTTGAGAGTCAGGAATAGCAATATTACGTGCGGCGATCGCCCCCAGCTTGGTTGCCGCGAAGGTAGACAAATGCTGGCATAAGCGAGACCATTCCAATAATTCTAGTGTTTCGGATTGGATCAAGGCTATTTTTATAATATTTGAAGTTATGTTAACAATATTAGCGACTCTGAACGCTTGCGAACAGTATGTCCTTATTTTTAAACTGAATTAGTGATTATTACTTAGATACAGTCTTTGAAAGCGCTTTTATATTCATAAATTGTTTTTAAAGGATAAATAGTCTGTGTATGCATTGTTACTTATTCCTAATATTTTGTTTTTGGTAATCAATGCGAGATGATTTGAAGTTTATCGACAAATTCTTTCTGTAATCGAAATTGTTGTTTTTTTAATGCGACCCTAAATATTATATTTATTAATAAAATTTGCGTACTTCAAGTTGTAAACAATTATAATCTATTTTTGTTTTAATTTTGAATGTAATATATAAATTTTGACTGGTAGAACTTGCTTTTAAAGTGTTGGTTACAAGTATTTAAGACCACTTTTTTATTAAATAAAGCATAAGTATATTAGTAAAAAAAGAGACCCGCCAATAGACAAAGTTCAGAGTTAATACATAAGATTACTCGAAAGTAGCGATGTTAAATACATTCGCATTTAGCCCAACCGATTAATATAATTAGTGAATCCATGCAGAGAAGACATACATTGTATCATCTGCCTTGGGAATGATTTTTGTCGGCTTTTTAGATTTTAATATTCCTTTTAAAGCGCGTTCTTAACACTAAAATATTGAGTCAGAGAAAGTAGACTGATAGAAAGTATGCAAGCAGGAATCAAAAAATGCACCCATTAACTTATTTGGATAGATAATATAGTTTGACAGATTTTTCAATGACTTTTTAATGTAATTTTCTGTCTGTTCTACTCTAAACAATTAGTTTCAAAAAAAACCGGTCAAAATACTCCCACAATTTGATACCCTAGCTTAAATACATAACTAGAGTGAAAGCACGTGGATATTCAAATTGGGCGGGGAAAAACAGCCCGCAGGGCTTACGGAATAGATGAAATTGCTTTAGTGCCAGGTACAAGAACATTAGACCCAACATTAGCAGATACTACATGGCGTATTGGCAATATTGAGAGAGAAATCCCAATTATCGCCAGTGCAATGGATGGCGTAGTTGATGTTCGTATGGCTGTCGGTTTGTCAGAGTTAGGAGCATTGGGAGTACTCAATTTAGAAGGAATTCAAACGCGCTATGAAAATCCAGAACCAATTTTAGACAAGATTGCTGGGGTAGATAAAAATGAGTTTGTACCCTTGATGCAAGAACTTTATGCAGAACCAATTAAGCCCGAATTGATCCAGCAACGAATCAAAGAAATCAAATCGAGCGGTGGTATTGCCGCAGTTAGTGCTACTCCCGCAGCAGCTTCTAAGTACGGTTCGGTGGTAGCAGAAGCCCAAGCAGATTTGTTCTTTGTGCAAGCTACTGTAGTTTCTACAGCACACCTATCACCCGAATCGATAATTCCTTTAGACTTAGCTGAGTTTTGCCGAGAAATGCCCATGCCAGTAGCTTTGGGTAACTGTGTGAGTTATGAAGTCACTCTCAACTTAATGAAAGCCGGTGCTGCTGCGGTATTAGTTGGAATTGGGCCTGGTGCGGCTTGTACCTCCCGTGGAGTTTTGGGTGTAGGAGTTCCCCAAGCAAGTGCGATCGCTGATTGTGCGGCAGCTAGAGATGCATATTATAAGGAGACAGGAAATTACGTACCAGTAATTGCCGATGGCGGTTTAATCACTGGCGGTGATATCTGTAAATGTATTGCTTGTGGTGCCGATGGTGTGATGATTGGTTCTCCCTTCGCTAGAAGCGCCGAAGCGCCTGGACGTGGTTATCACTGGGGGATGGCGACTCCATCACCAGTGTTGCCTCGCGGTACTCGCATTAGTGTGGGTACAACTGGAACTTTAAAACAGATATTAACCGGGCCAGCACAACTTGATGATGGCACTCATAATCTTCTAGGTGCTTTAAAAACAAGCATGGGAACCCTTGGAGCAAAAAACATCAAAGAGATGCAGCAGGTTGAAGTTGTTATTGCTCCATCCTTACTAACCGAGGGTAAAGTATACCAGAAAGCTCAACATTTAGGCATGGGTAAGTAAAGAAAATTGAGCAAAAAGGTTAATGATATGAGAAATACCACAACGTTAATGATGGTTAGAGGTACGGCAACTATTCCAAAAAACGTCAATCATTAATTATCTTGAATCTCCAATCCTATTTGTCTAAGACTTCCTTAAAGAAATTTTTCTTTACTTTTAAACTATGGCTGGAAAAATCCCATATGTCGCCTACAATAGAAATAGCGGAGACGCATGTTTCCGTTCACTCCTCACACCACACTCCGCCCGGACTACTGTTCGGGCGGTTCCTTATGTCTTGGAATAAATTTTCACGCTACTCTGTAAATGTATATTCCAAATGCAAAGGCAGTGGTTTTTGCTGTGGTAGAATTTTCACAAAAATCAAAAACATCTGAATTATAAGGTTTTAAGGCATGTCATCAGCCGAACAAGTTACAGATTCCAGCTTTAAACAGGTAGTCCTCGATAGCGAAGTTCCTGTATTAGTTGACTTTTGGGCACCCTGGTGTGGTCCTTGTCGTATGGTAGCTCCTGTTGTGGAGGAAATTTCTTCGCAATACGAAGGTCAAATCAAGGTTGTAAAAGTTAATACCGACGAGAATCCCAACGTTGCTTCCCAGTACGGTATCCGCAGTATTCCCACATTAATGATTTTTAAAGGTGGGCAAAAAGTTGATATGGTAGTCGGCGCGGTTCCCAAAACTACATTAGCTAATACTTTGGAGAAATATTTGTCTTAGGTTGAGAGCGCTGAAAACTCATACCATAGCTTAGTTGAAATCGGTAGAGAAGATTTACAAATGAACTTTTTATACTGGGTTAATTAAGCTCTACGATTTAAATAAGTTTTTTCTTCGTAGTTTACTTATGATATGGGTTTTCAGTCATTTCTCAATACCTGCCGATCTTAATTTTTAACTAAAGCCGAAAAAGAATCAGTTGCATATGATTGAAGTTTTCTTCGGCTAAAGCTATTTTTTGAGAAAATATTATGCTTAAGGTTTATTTATTGAATAAGCTTTAAGATTGGAAAATTGGGTTTAATATCAGTTAAGTGTCAAAAATCTACTACTTAACTCATATAAACCCATTTTTTCATTAATCAATTACTTTGTACTCTTTAATCTCGGGTTTGATTTAATAATAATTATTATTATGTAGTTATAACGATAGTTAAACCTCTGTGGAGAGGAAACATTGCTCTGACGCAAACTATTAAACCTGATAATAAAGTTTGATGTTTGATATCGTGTCCGCTAAATTAGCTTCGGTTACGCTTCGCTAAAGTAATGACAAATGATTTACCCGACATAATATGCCGGACATCATATGATTGAGAATTCGCTCCAATTATCAACAGATAAAAATAAAGGGCTGCAACAGCAACCCTTTTTATTAAACAAAAATTTAAAATCTTAAATCCGAGGCTTTTTCTTCTTCAGTTTTTGCTTTCTTCTACGAGTTTGAGTCGCAACAACTGCAACATCAAGGGGATAACCGACTACAGGAATTACTTGATACTTACGTTCTTCTTCAAACTTTCTCAGTTCCGTATAATCAAGCCAATGGATGCAGTCTACAGGACAAGTGTCAATGGCTTCTTGAATTACTTCTTCTGAGTCGCCATCTTGACGCATAACGCGGGCACGCCCATAATCAGATTCTATATAGAAAGTGTTGCGAGCCACGTGAGAACAATGCTTGCAGCCGATACATGTAATTTCGTCTACATACACCCCCTTTTGACGCAGCATACCTCCCAATTCCGGTTCCAAACCAGAACGTTGAGAGTCTTCTCGTAAAAAACCCCCTAGTTCCGGTTCAAAACCAGAACGCTCGCTTTGTTTATCGGGCGGCAAAGAATCAGACATTACGAACTCCAGCGCTGTACTACCAAGCGAATTGAACCGTCTTGATTTTGTTTTTGCTCGCTGACCTCAAAACCAGCTTTGGCTGTCTCTTCTACAACTGTTCTATAAGCGTAGCGCTGAGTAACTTGTCGTAAAAACCCTTCAACGGAAAGATTCTGCCCCCAGTATTGTAGGTCAGCTACCAACTCATATTCTTTCCCATTCCACTTAAACCCAATATCGTAGCCATTATTTTGCTCGATTGCGATTTCAGCAGTATGGGTTATACCTTGATAGCCCCGCAAAGAATGAGAACCATCTTTCCAAGCTACACCTAAATCAGTCAGAGCATTCTTCAAAGATTTAAGATTACGAATTTGTGTCTTAATTTGGCTAAAATGTGACATAATACCTATTTCTTGGTTGTGAGGCTAAATGATTAAGTTGGGTCAAAAAATTACCACTCACTGAATGTCGCTTGATTATTTGCAACATCATTTTGAGAATTAGAAAATGCTTTAGCAGCAAAATATTCTGAGGTTGGCTCGTTAGTAAGTACAATCCCTAACTGTGCTTCAATTGCAGCAGTAACTTCTGCACAAGAAGCACCAACTATTCCAGTCACTTTTTCTTGTACTCTACCGTCTGGATAAATTATAAATTCTAATGTCTCCATACTTTTGACCAACCATTGTGATTGAGGTTTTTACATGCTCCCCTGAAGCGGAATGCAATACTCTGCTCCTAGTCGCAATATTTTCCTTAACGATAAAATAAGTCATTAAGTAATTAATTTTGCATACCCTAAAATACTTTTATTTAAAAAATTTACAAAAATTATTATCTTTAGCAGTGTTTACATCAATTATATGTAAGTTTCTCTTAACCCAGCACATTAGTCAAGTTGAAAATTAATCATAATTAACAATTTTATCGAAAGTCATAGACTCAGGCTATGCCCAAAGGTGTAAAACCAGAATTTAGAAAAAAGACATGTTAAACCAATGATTATGATTGATTTTGGTCTATAAACTCCGAAAAACTAATATTTTTATCTAGAACTAGCTAGAACTAGTAAGAGCTTGAGGAATTAGCTAGCTCTAAAATAGCCTTTCTGGTTGCATAAGCCCTTATTAATTATAAAATCTTCAAATCAACTTGTAAGCTGTAGCTTTATATCGGTTAGATAAAAATGAGCATAGTAAGTAAGTCGGCGTAAATAAACCAAACTATGTAAAGATAGGTAAATACGGATAATGCATCTATTTAGGTAACTTTCATATGGGCGCTCGTTTAAGGGTATTCCTCACTTCCTCGCAAGAGCGAAGTTTAGTGAGGGCGGAAAACTGCGGATGTACCGCAGAAAGTAAAAGATAGAGCAGAAGCGATTAGATTAAATGCACATGGGTGGTATGTAGAAAAAATAGCAAATCATTTTAATTGGACTGTACAAACAGTTAGAGATGTTTTACATAGATGGCGAAAAGAAGGATTGGAAGGGCTTTGGGAGTCAAAAGGTCGTGGTCTAAAACCGAAGTGGACCTCTATACGATATTGTGTTTTTGGAAGAATGTTTGAGAAATGAGCCACGTACATACAACAGTCATCAACTAGCCGAAAAATTAGAAAGCGATTAGCGAAGCTAAACGCCTGAAGGGCGTAACGCCATGTGAAACTGAGTCCTGATAGATTAAGTCGGGTACTCGCGAAGTCTGCCGGGTGGAGTACTCCACCGGCGAGCTTCGCAAAAAAAGGGGGTCATTTGGAAAAGAACAAGAAAAAGCCATAAAAACAAACAAGACTCGCAAATTCGCGAAATAAAGCAAGCAGACTTAGATATGCTGCAATTATCTGCGGCTTGCGGAGAAATAGATTTAAAGTATTTGGATGAGTCAGGGTTTTGTATGTGGAGTGAACCCGGCTATACTTACTACTTCAAAGGTGAGCAAAAACATTTAGAACAAACAAAACGTCGTGGACGTAGATTGAGCATTATTGGTTTTTTTCAACCTCTAATCAGCTTTGTCTACGGTTTGGTAATAGGCGGTGTTGACCGTAAAGCTTACATTCAAATAATGGAATATGAAGCTGCTGATGCCGAAAAAACTGGGCGTACTAGAGTAGTTGTACAAGACAACGGACCGATACATCGATGCCGAGAAGTACAGCAATTATGGTCAAAATGGGAAAAACAAGGCTTGTATATATTCTTTTTACCCAAGTACTGCTCAGAAATGAATCCAATTGAACTTGAGTGGCAGCATATCAAAAAGGATGAATTATCTGGTCAAATGTTTGATGATGAACTAGACCTTGCCGGGAGCTGTAATGAATGGGGTTGAAGCCAGAGGGGAGAAAGGAGCTTATAAAACAGAACGTGTTAAATTTTACTCAAATACCTCATCTTAACTTTTCGTTACATAGCTATATTTTTTTTCGCCGGCTTACTTAAGTTGATGTGCGGCTAAATTGTATAATAGTCAAAATAAAAATTATCTTATAGTGCAGGCGTTGCTGCCTGCGTCTTGTATACAAATTAAATATGCAATAGTTTATCAGTACAGTCGTTATAAATTTAAGCTAGGTTGTCATATAGGAAATAAGACTTTAACAACGTTAAAGCCTTAAAAAAAATTGAAAACCATAAAATACAAGCTATTTTATTAAAGTAAAAATAAATGCTTCATGTACCTACGATAATATTACATGAGTCAAAGAAACAGCTATTAATTGTCAATCAATTGTTAATTTTCTAATTGTTGTTCTTCCTCTTTTATTTCTTCATCAAAAAACAATTGGGGTGTTTGAACAATATACGGAGCTTCAGAACCTAGTAAACCGCGCTTAATTAGTTCTGGGGTTTCAGGAAAAACCACAAACAGAGGATGTATAGTATTTGTACCTTCATTCAAAATATGACTATAGCGAGGAGGCATAAACCACTCATAATCCTTGTCTAGCCAAATTTGAGTTTGTCGCCATCTTCCTAGTAATTCTGAAAAATCCTCATCCGGGCGATGAATAAATACCAGAATCTCAATTCCTGTTTTAATTTTCCATTCTGGATCGCACATCAAAATTGCTAAATCACAAGGAAGGCAAGTAGAGCAGGGTAAATCTGCTTCCGTTTTACGAATGCGGATAATTGGTAAAGGAATTGTCACAAGACTTTCATCTGGGCGACGTAGGCTAGGAATCATTTCCAAATAGGGACGATGCTGCTTTAAAAGAGCAACTGCTGCTGAGCGATCGCTATATTCAGCCAAGCTGATTTCATATTGAGATTTTTGTACGGGCATAAATAATTTTGGATTTTAGATTTGAAATTTTGAATTATTAGTTGAGAGTTATTAATCTTAAAGCTTTGGCATTTTAAAAGTGGGAAGTTATCAATTAACTTTTTTATTTGATAACTGATAACTGGTAACTGTTCTTAACCCAATTCTTCAAAGACTGCGAACATTGGTAAATACATAGACAGTAGAATCACAGCAACCATGCCACCAATAACCACAATCATTACAGGTTCTAAAACACTAGTCATAGCTTTCACTGCTTGTTCAACTTCATCTTCATAAAAATCCGCAACTTTCATCAACATCCCATCTAATTCTCCCGTTTCTTCCCCAATACTCATCATTTGAATTGCCATAGGAGGAAACACATCTTCCTTCTGTAAAGCAAAACTAATCATCCCCCCTTGCTGTACTTCGTTTTTTGCAGCTTCAATAGCGTTAGCAATTACCTGGTTTCCTGATGTATCTCGGACAATTTCTAAGGAGGTTAAAATTGGTACTCCGGAGCGAGTTAAAGAACCAAAGGTGCGGCTAAAACGAGCGATAGCTGACTTTTGAATTAAGTCACCAAATAAAGGTAGTTTTAAAGAAAGAGCATCGATATTTAATGTGCCTACAGGTGTCTTATAGTACATATCGAAAGCTAGTTTTGCTCCGACAACAATACCAATAAGAACAAAAAGCCTCCAGCTTGTAAGCACACCACTTACCCAGAGCATAAACTGCGTTAGAGCCGGTAATTCCGTCCCCAAATCTTTGAATATATTGGCAAAAATGGGGATTAGAAAAATAGTCATTGCCAGAAAAATGATTACTGCTAAACTACCTACTACCGTAGGATAAGACATTGCCGATTTGATTTGGTTTTGCAGGCGAGCCGTATCTTCTAATAATTTTGCCAAACGATTAAGAACTTCATCCAAAACACCCCCAACTTCGCCAGCTTGAATCATGCTGACATACAAACCATCAAAACATTGAGGGTGCTTTCGCATAGCATCGGAAAGATTAACACCGTTTTGTACTTCACTACTAATATCTAATAGTGCCTCTTTTAACTTTGGATTGCCGCATTGTTCGGAAAGCACTCCTAAACTTCTGACAATGGCAACCCCTGCATTTGTTAAAGCAGCAAACTGACGAGAAAAAATCGCTTTATCTTTAACAGCAACTGTAGCAAGTTTGTTTTGCAGTTTTGTTAAATCCAGGGCATCGCCGATATCAAAACCTTTAAATTCTTGTAAATCCTGGATTACAAAACCTTGTTGTCTTAATTCAGTGCGAGCATCTGCTAAAGAGTTTGCACTAATTTTTTCTTGTTTAGATTTTCCTTCTGAATCGCGAACGCGAGCGACGAAAGTAGGCATAATTTATATAGTTTAAATTCAAAAAATCAAAATTTTAACTTGTTTAATGAAAAGTAGTTAGTAATTGGCATAAATAACAACTAACTACTAGTAAAATGTTTACAGACTAACGTCTTGCACCAGCTTTTGCTTTACCATTAGCTGCTCGAGTTGGTGCGGAACCAATTAGACGTTGGATTTCATCTGGCTTGGAAGTTTTGGACATGGCGGCTTCAAAAGAAATAGTTCCTGCTTTAACGTAATCAGCAAGAACTTTCTCTAAGGTTTGCATTCCTAACTTGGCACCAGTTTGAATCGATGAATAAATTTGAGATGTTTTTCCTTCACGAATCATGTTGGAAATAGCAGGAGTAATAACCATAATTTCCTGAGCCATAACTCGACCAAATTCGTCAGGTTTAGGATTTTTCTTTGGTACTAAAGTTTGGCTAAATACCGCAACTAAAGAGTTAGACAACTGTACGCGAACTTGAGTTTGTCTATCAGCAGGGAAAACGTCGATGATTCTATCAACGGTTTGTGCTGCTGAAGATGTGTGTAATGTTCCGAATACTAAGTGACCAGTTTCTGCTGCGGAAATAGCCAGGGAAATTGTTTCCAAATCCCGCATCTCTCCAATCAAAATAATATCTGGATCTTCACGCAAAGAACCTTTTAAAGCATTAGCAAAACTTTTAGTATCTTCACCTAATTGACGTTGGTGAACCAGACTTTTAATTGGTTCGTAAACAAATTCAATCGGGTCTTCAATTGTTAGGATATGTTCAGATTTTGTCCGGTTGATTAAATCAATCATTGCCGCCAAAGTTGTTGTCTTACCGGAACCGGTGGGGCCAGTTACCAATATCATTCCTTTGGGTTTGTCGCACATTTCTCGAACCACATCTGGTAAACCCAATTTATCAAAATTGGGAATTTTAGAACTTAATGCTCTTAAACAAGCAGCATAAGTACCGCGTTCCTTGTAAACGTTTACCCGAAAACGCGCTAATCCTTTTACACCGTAAGAACAATCTAATTCCCAATTTTGTTCGAGGATTTTACGTTGAGAATTATTTAACATACTAAAAATTAGTCTCTGACATTGATCGGAACTTAAGGCTTCTTCTCCGATCGGTGTTAATTTACCGCTGATGCGAAAATAAGGAGGCAAACCAGCGGACAAATGCATATCCGAACCTCCCATTTCAATCATTTGTTCCATTAAATCTTCAATCATCATTTCCATTTGTCTGCACCTTTTATTTTTTGTTTAATACTTGTTATCTGGATTTATTTGTTTTTACTAACAACTAATCTTGAAAGCGAGATGTCATACAGTAAGGACAATCCAACCATTCAGGTTGTAATTGAGCTTCACAATTTCGGCAAGTCAAACCACTCTTACGTTTCGCTTTCAATTCCGCTTCCAAGCCCGTGTCGGTAAATGTTACCCGTTCCACTTCTTCGAGGGTAGTAGCTCCTTGACGCACCAAATCCAAGCTGTAAGCAAGCAAGGTTTTCATTCCCTCTTCTACTGCTGCTTCTTTAATTAATTCTGTTGGTGCTTCCTCGTTGATTAAAGCTTGGATGCGTTCGGTAATTCTCATTACTTCGTAAACACCGCAACGTCCTTTGTAACCAATGCCGTTACATTTTTCACAAAGATTGTTATTAGCTTTAGCTTCTTGAGCCTGCTCGATGCTGAGTGTATTAGCTTTATAGAAAGTGACATCAGCTTCTTGAGATGCCGATAAACCGTAGCGGCTAAGTTCTTGCGATGTAGGCGAGTATTCAATACGACATTCGCTACATACGCGACGCATTAAACGTTGTGCCAGCACCCCGATTAAGGAGCTAGAAATCATAAAAGATTCAATGCCCATTTCTCCAAGACGTGCGATCGCACCGGGAGCATCGTTGGTGTGCAGGGTTGTTAATACTAAGTGACCTGTTAGTGCTGCTTCGATAGCTGTTTTTGCAGTTTCTTTATCTCGGGTTTCACCAACAAGTAATACATCTGGATCTTGTCGTAAGAATGCCCGCAATGCCGTACCGAAATCTAAACCTTTTTCCCGAATAACCTGCACTTGAGTAATTCCGGGCAAACTATATTCCACCGGGTCTTCCACGGTACTGATATTAATATCAGGAGAATTTCGTTCGGCTAAGGCAGAATACAGAGAAGTTGTTTTACCCGAACCAGTAGGCCCTGTTACTAGAATTAAGCCAAAGGGGCGGCTTACCATTTCCTGAACAATTTGCAACGTCTCGGTATCGGTAATTAATTTATCCAGTCCCAATTGAGTTGAGGAGTTATCAAGAATTCGGAGTACTACCTTTTCTCCGTAACGACTTGGTAACGTATTTACGCGGAAATCGACCTTGCGCCCTTCAAACAAACGGCGGATGCGTCCATCCTGGGGAAGGCGACGTTCGGCGATATCTAAGGTCGCAATAATTTTAAAACGGGCTGTAATTGCTGGAACGATTTTTTTCGGTAAGGGGTCAAAAGCTTCCCTTAATACACCATCCTTACGAAAACGTATACGTAAATTTTCTTCTTGGGGTTCGATGTGAATATCAGAAACTCCTTCATGCAATGCTTTGGCAAGAATTCTATTCACCAAGTTAATAATTGGTGCATCCTCAGCACCTTTCATCGCCGACCCTAAATCAGCTTCAGCTTCTTCAGGAGCATCTTCTAAATCGAGATTATCTAGATTTTCTAAATCTTGATTAATATCGGTAAATTGTTGCTTTTCTATATGCTTCTGTTTAACAGCCATTTCATCCAAAAATTGGTTGATTAGCTGCTGATAATCCTCAGCGGTAATTACCATTCTTTGTAAACTGAAGCCTTGAGGACGTAAAATCCGGTTCAAGTCGTCGGAAGCCTCCAGATTATCTGGATCCACCATCGCTACTAAAATGTAGGGTGGATTCTCATCTTCATGTTTTGACAATGGAATTAGGCGATGCCGACGACAAATATCAACGGGCACAAGAGTCTCAATCAAGCCCCCCACAGAAGTTGTGCCGACTTGGCTAACTTCCGGATCTAAGGATTCTACGCCGTAAAGAATTTTAAGTTCAAATAGCTGTTGCTTTTTATATTCGCGAAGTAGCTCTGGTGATAGTTGTCGCCCTGCAATCGATTCGATAACCTCAATTAAAGGTCTACCCGATTTGCGACTTTCTATTAGTGCCTGCTTCATCTGACTGTTGTCAACGAAGCCAGATTGAACAAGTTTGTTACCGAAAGGCGAAAACTCCGATTTAACGCTCAGAGCGGTACTACGCCTTTGTTGCGACGAGTAAGTCATATATTGAGATGATGGATGCTGCACAAACCGTACTATTTGAGTATTCCCAACCTGGGGGAATAAATTTTCATCTCAACCAAGAAATCTTTACTAATTTTTTTTTACGAGTGGTGTTGCTTTAGAAAGCGCCTATTTTTGTAAGTACAGTCGAATTTGATAACTAGGTTGGAGGTCAAAATAATCTTTGTCATGCATAAGAATAAATTCTTAGATTCGGACAGCATGAGGGAACCCCTACTTATTTAAGTGAGAAATTTCTACAACAAAGCTTATTAATAAAAGTCATCAAGGCGTTCAGCATTTGTCATAATACATGACTGAGATACCACTTCCGTGGAATATTTGGCAGACTGTCTACGCCTAACTTCCCCTTGCAGTAAGTGAATTTTTTAGCTGCTGTGAATTAATGGCTGTAACAAGTTACCTGTAAACTATCCCTAAATGATTAGATTAAAGTGACCGAACAACGAACGGTCCGGATCGAAACTACACAGCAGTGCTCTAACAGCGAACAAACAGAGGTACATTAAGTGATGAACAGCGACTCTCCAGAAACAAATTCCAACAGCGATGTTAACGAGCCAGTCACAATTGAGGCGAACGTAGCAGAAAATGCTACCGTCAATCCAGAAGATGCTAACAATCAAACCCAAACAACTGCTCCAAATAATGCTGGTGCTTCAGAATCGACTGAAATCAAGTCTTTGAAAGCACAGTTAGATGAGCGTAGCAGTCAATATATGCGAATTGCAGCAGACTTCGAGAATTACCGTAAACGAACGCTCAAAGAAAAAGACGATTTAGAACTACAGGTTAAGCGCAATACAATTACAGAATTATTACCAATAATTGATAACTTTGAACGAGCGCGAGCGCAAATTAAGCCCCAAAATGACGGGGAAATGGCAATTCACAAAAGTTATCAAGGCGTTTACAAACAGTTAGTAGACTCTCTCAAACGCTTGGGAGTTTCGCCAATGCGTCCTGAAGGTCAAGAGTTCGATCCCAACGAACATGAAGCAGTTATGCGCGAACCTACGGATGAATATCCGGAAGGAACAGTGTTAGAAGAGTTAGTACGCGGATACTTTCTTGGCGATCGCGTGCTACGTCATGCAATGGTTAAAGTGGCTGCTCAAAAGGAAGATTCCCCTTCTGAGGAGAACTCCCAGTCTGGGGAAACAAGTACTTAAGAGTCGCTCGCTTCCACTAACTAAAACTGCTGTCGGTTAATCATAATCGGACGAGTATCGCATCCGGGTTTATTTAATAGTCCCATCCGCGCTTTTTATTAGCAACGATTGCGATCAAATATTTCTCCTTACAGCGAAATTATTTGATACATAAGATGGACAGTTTCCCCATAAACGAACATTGTTTGATAAACGGGAAACTGTTCAAATTAATTAGTTGTAAAAAATGCCGCTTTATAGAATTAATCAGTACAAATACCGATAGTTATGGGAAAAGTTATTGGGATCGACTTGGGCACTACCAACAGTTGTGTCGCAGTTTTGGAAGGTGGACAACCCCTTGTAATTGCTAATTCAGAAGGCGGACGTACTACTCCATCCATTGTGGGATTCGGCAAAGGTGGCGAGCGCCTGGTTGGTCCTCTGGCAAAGCGCCAAGCGGTAACTAATGCAGAAAACACTATATACAGTATTAAACGATTTATTGGTCGTCGTTGGGATGATACTCAAGAGGAACGCGCTCGCGTACCATATAGCTGTGACAAAGGTCGAGACGATACTGTTGATGTCCAAATTCGCGGACGTAACTATACTCCTCAAGAAATCTCCGCAATGATTTTACAGAAGTTAAAGCAGGATGCGGAAAATTTTTTAGGAGAAGATGTAACTCAGGCAGTAATAACGGTTCCCGCGTATTTTACCGATGCTCAAAGACAAGCAACTAAAGACGCTGGAACAATTGCTGGATTGGAAGTACTGCGAATTATCAATGAGCCAACCGCAGCTGCTTTAGCATTTGGTTTAGATAAACAAGATGAAGAACAGTTAATTCTTGTGTTTGACTTGGGAGGTGGAACTTTTGATGTTTCTATTCTCCAACTTGGAGATGGAGTATTTGAAGTAAAAGCAACTTGTGGTAACAATCACCTCGGGGGAGACGATTTTGATAACTGTATCGTCCAATGGATGATGGAGATTTTCTACCACCAAGAAAAAATAGACCTTTCCGAAGACAAGATGGCGCTGCAACGCCTGCGGGAAGCTGCGGAAAAAGCAAAGATTGAACTCTCCACTATGCCGAGTACTTCAATAAACTTACCGTTTATTACCGCCAATGAAACTGGACCAAAACATTTGGAAATGGAGCTTAGCCGTTCCAAATTTGAAGAACTTAGCGAGGATTTGATTCAAGCTATTGTCGAACCAATGGTTCAGTCCCTTAAAGATGCTGACTTGAAGCCAGAAATGATGGACAAAATTATTCTGGTGGGTGGCTCTACTCGTATTCCTGCAGTGCAGAATGCTTTAATGAAGTTTTTTGGTGGGAAAGCCCCAGATCGTTCCGTTAACCCAGATGAAGCTGTGGCTCTAGGTGCTGCAATCCAAGCTGGAGTATTGGGCGGAGAAGTTGATGATTTGCTACTTTTAGATGTCACTCCTTTGTCTTTGGGATTGGAAACTTTGGGAGAAGTATTTACCAAAATAATGGAGCGTAATACTACAATTCCTACTAGCAAATCCCAAATATTTTCTACAGCGGTAGATGGGCAAAATTCAGTGGAGATTCACGTTCTTCAGGGTGAAAGAGCGATGGCACGTGACAATAAAAGTTTAGGTAAATTTCTTTTGAATGGAATTCCTCTCGCCCCTCGTGGAGTACCGCAAATTGAAGTATCTTTTGAAATTGATGTTAACGGTATTCTAAAAGTTGGCGCTCAGGATAAAGGCACTGGTAGAGAGCAAACTATTCGGATTACTAATACAGGTGGTTTGAGTCAGAACGAAGTAGAGAGAATGCGTCAAGAGGCTGAAACCTATGCTGAAGAAGATAGAAGGCGATTAGAGTTAATCGAATTGACAAACCAAGCTAATACTCTGTTACACAGTTACGAAACCTCTTTAACGGATAATGCGGATTTAATTGACGAGCAGCTTAAAGCTTCTATTGATGAAAAATTAGCAATATTGCAAGCTGCAATGGCCAATGAAAAAATATCTGTAGCAGAATTCAAACAAAGCTTGGATGAGTTTCAACAAACTGTATTCGCTATTGGTGCAGAAGTATATAGTCGCGTTAACACTGGAAATTACGAAGAAGTGGTTGAAACTTCTGAGAATCCCGATAGTTCCGATAGTACCGATAGCCCTGCGATTCCAGAAGATAGCGAGGCTTCAAAAGAAGCTTTTGCTCCGCAATTCAGCTTTGATTTTGAAGAAGATCACACAGTACAAGCTGATTACGAAGCTATAGACTAATAACCTTGTTCTAGTCAGTAAGTGGACGTAATTGAATATAAAATAAGACCTCACCGCAACGCAGTAGCTTCTCAATCCCTCTCCTTAATAAGGTGAGGTTTTATATTTAATTTGACCTAGTTACTTAATTAGCAATTTTGCTTAAATGTAGTGCAGCTATAAATTTTATTTAGAAACCTCTTCTACTAAACCAGAAGAGGTTTCTAAATTGTGTACTTGCTTCCCTAAGTATTTTTCTAATGCCGTAAAATATCAGATGGTGGGTTTTCCGCACTAATTAGTGCGGCTAGCCCTTCTGGTTAGAGTCTGCTTATTGCACATCTACGTAGCACAATTATAAGAGAGTAGGGAGCAGGCTAAATAATAAATGTCGTCCTTCCTCAGGTTACACCTGCACTTTAATGTAAAAGTGATGATTTTTATCAAGCGTAAAGGGTAAAATCAATAATTAATAATAAAACTTAACTTTTTGCCTTCTGCCCGACGGGTTCCCATTAAAAATTTTTTCTAAGAAAAAATTTTTAATGGGTTCCCCGACCTGTAACTGCATATTTGTTTCCAACATTTTAACTTTTACCTTTGCTTTATGGCTCGCGACTATTATGAAATTCTGGGTGTCTCTCGTGACACCGACAAAGAAGAAATGAAAAGTGCTTACCGCCGCCTAGCCCGGAAGTATCACCCAGACGTGAACAAAGAGCCGGGAGCCGAGGAGCGGTTTAAGGAAATCAACCGCGCTTATGAAGTGCTTTCGGAACCGGAAACCCGCGCTCGTTACGACCGTTTTGGAGAACAAGGAGTATCGGGTGCTGGTGCTGCTGGCTTCCAAGACTTCGGGGATATGGGTGGTTTTGCCGATATATTCGAGAGTATTTTTAGTGGCTTTGCTGGAGGTGCAGGTCAGTCTCAAAGAAGACGTAGCGGACCTGTTCGAGGTGATGACCTCCGCTTGGACTTAAAGCTCGATTTTCGAGAAGCGGTATTTGGCGGCGAAAAAGAAATTCGCATCTCTCATCTGGAAACTTGTGACGTTTGTAGCGGTTCTGGCGCTAAACCTGGTACCCGCCCTCGGGCTTGTTCCACCTGTAGCGGTTCGGGTCAAGTTCGCCGCGTAACTCGTACTCCTTTCGGTAGTTTTACACAAGTATCAACTTGTCCTACCTGTAACGGACAGGGAATGGTCGTGGAAGACAAATGTGATGCCTGTGAGGGTAAAGGCGCAAATCAAGTTACCAAGAAACTTAAAATTACTATTCCAGCCGGTGTTGACAACGGTACCCGTTTGCGTATATCCAATGAAGGTGATGCTGGAATCCGAGGTGGTGCCCCTGGAGATTTATACGTTTACTTATTTGTAAATGAAGATGAAGAATTTCAGCGCGATGGTATCAATGTACTGTCAGAAATCAAAGTTAGCTATCTTCAAGCAATTTTAGGATGTCGCTTAGAAGTAAATACTGTAGACGGCCCGGTAGAAATGATTATTCCCCCCGGAACTCAACCTAATACGGTCATGAAGTTGGAAAATCGCGGCGTCCCACGTTTAGGAAATCCCGTAAGCAGAGGCGACCATATGATCACAGTATTAATTGATATTCCCACCAAGGTGACACCTGACGAAAGAGAATTACTTGAAAAACTAGCTAAAATTAAAGGAGAGCGAACCGGCAAAGGCGGCTTAGAAGGATTTTTGGGAAAACTATTTAATTAAAATAATGAGTGTATCTTCACTTTTATCTCCCGATGCTCAACTTGACTTACGGGGAACTCCTTGTCCAATTAATTTTGTGCGGACTAAGCTTCGTTTGCAGCAAATGCAAGCAGGGGAATTACTCGAAGTCTGGTTAGATCCAGGAGAACCAATCGAGCAGGTTCCCGATAGCTTGACAATGGCTGGTTATAAAATTGAACAAATTACTGACTGTTCTGGCTATTTCTCCTTATTAGTACGCTGTAGTATTAGTGACTCATGAGTGGCGAAGCATCATTAATTAGTCCTGGAGATTTAACAGGTACAGTTCTAGCAGTGCAAGCCAACTATTATAGAGTTCAGCTTGATTTAAAAGCAGGTGAAGTCCAAGAGGCAAGAAAAGAAAGAAGTTCGTCATCTGATACTGATAACATAATATTTGATTCCTCAACTTCCCCTGACTCCTCTGCTTCTTCTGCTTCAATTACCCCATTACCATCGATTCTTTTATGTACTCGCAGAAGCCGCTTAAAAAAAATCGGTCAACAGGTAATAGTTGGCGATCGCGTTGTCATAGAAGAACCAGATTGGGCCGGTGGTAGGGGTGCTATCGGCGATGTTTTTCCCCGCCACTCGGAACTCGATCGTCCGGCGATCGCAAATGTAAACCAAATTTTATTGGTATTTGCAGTCACAGATCCTCCCTTAGAGCCTTATCAACTCAGCCGTTTTTTAGTGAAGGGTGAGTCAACAGGTTTAGATGTAGTTTTATGTTTGAATAAAAGCGATTTAATCGCTTCCCAAGAGCAAGCAGAAATTAAAGAGCGTCTAAATGCTTGGGGCTATCAACCGGAGTTTATCAGCGTTTACAAAGATATCAATATAGACGCTGTAGAAAATATTTTGAGAAGTAAAATTACCGTAATTGCCGGAGCTTCCGGAGTCGGAAAATCCAGTTTAATTAATACTTTAATTCCCAACGCCAATTTAAGGGTTGCAGAAGTTTCCGGAAAATTAGCTCGCGGAAGGCATACTACTCGTCACGTAGAACTATTTGAAATTCCCGGAGGAGGTTTACTCGCGGATACTCCAGGTTTTAATCAACCAGACCTCGATTGTACGCCAGAAGAACTAGTCAGTTACTTTCCAGAAGCTATGCAAAGGTTACAAAGTGGTAGCTGCAGGTTTAATAATTGTCTGCATCGAAATGAACCAGATTGTGTAGTGCGAGGAGATTGGGAACGTTATCAAGATTATTTAGAATTTTTAGAAGAAGCAATTGAACGTCAAACTTGGCTCAAGCAGCAAGCCGATCCAGAATCCAATATGAAGCTAAAAACAAAAGGAAAAGGGCGGCAACAATACGAACCAAGGTTAGAAAGCAAGAAATATCGCCGGGTTTCTCGGAAGAAACAGCAGCAGAAATTACAACAACTTTATCAAGAAAGCGAAGATTAAAATTAGGGCATCGGTAATTGCTAATTGCGCGGACAGAGCATTAAAGAAGATTGGGAAATGGGGACAACTGTAAGATGCTCCCAATACCCGCTAGTTGATATTCACAACTCTTAAACTACGCCTTATGCCAATCTAAAACACGCATAAATCAATAAAAATTGGCAACGATAGCTTACTCATTCCCATAAAGTCTTAAAATATTGTTAACTTCTGACTAACTAGAAATGTTCCTTCGGCGAGTAAAAACGCTTTTAGGCTTTATTTATCTAGTCCCACAGTTAAAGTGTGGAATAGGTTCGTGCTTGATTTCCGGAGGAATACTTCTGCTTAATCACAACAATATATAGATATCAGCTCGGAATTAATACTATGGCTATTGGCTACGTCGCGCTTGTACTTCACGCACACCTGCCCTTCGTTCGTCACCCAGAAAGTGACTATGTGCTGGAGGAAGAATGGCTTTATGAAGCTATTACAGAAACTTACATACCTTTATTACGAGTCTTTGAAGGATTGAAACGGGACGGTGTTGATTTTAAAATCACCATGAGTATGACACCACCTTTGGTTTCGATGTTGCGCGACCCGCTTCTCCAAGAACGTTATGACGAACACTTGGCAAAACTACAGGAACTTGTAGAACTAGAAAGCGAACATAATGCTGAAAATGGTCATCTTAAATATTTAGCTGAGCATTATATAAAGGAATTTGATGCTACTAGAGAAATCTGGGAACGATATAAAGGCGATTTGGTAACTGCTTTTAAGCAATTCCAAGATTCTAATAATATCGATATCATCACCTGTGGTGCGACTCACGGTTATTTACCGCTAATGAAAATGTATCCACAGGCGGTTTGGGCACAACTTCAGGTAGCAGCAGAGCATTACGAAGAAAACTTTGGTCGTCCACCTAGAGGTATTTGGCTACCTGAATGCGCTTATTATGAAGGCTTAGAGCGCATGGTCGCTGATGCTGGACTGCGTTATTTCCTTACCGATGGGCATGGTATTTTGTATGCCCGCCCTCGTCCCCGATTTGGTACTTACGCCCCTATTTTTACAGAAACTGGCGTTGCAGCTTTTGGGCGAGATCATGAATCTTCGCAACAGGTATGGTCTTCTGAAGTTGGTTACCCCGGTGCTGCGGAATATCGGGAATTTTATAAAGATTTGGGCTGGGAGGCTGAGTACGAGTATATTAAGCCTTACATTATGCCTAACGGTCAACGCAAAAACACGGGCATTAAATATCATAAAATTACCGGTCGCGGTTTAGGACTTGGCGATAAGCAACTTTATGACCCCTACTGGGCCAGAGAAAAAACGGCAGAACATGCTTCTAACTTTACGTTCAACCGCGAACGTCAGGTCGAGCATCTGCATAATATGATGCATCGTCCTCCAATTGTGGTTTCCCCATACGATGCCGAATTATTCGGACATTGGTGGTATGAAGGTCCTTGGTTTATTGATTATCTATATCGTAAATCCTGGTTTGACCAAAATACCTATGATATGACTCATTTATCGGACTACTTGAAGACTAATCCGGTTCAACAAGTTTGTCGCCCTTCTCAGTCAAGTTGGGGATACAAGGGCTTTCATGAGTACTGGTTGAATGAAACTAATACTTGGATTTATCCTCATTTACATAAAGCTGCCGAACGGATGATTGAATTATCTAGCCGAGAAGCCGAAGATGAGTTGGAGTGGAAGGCTCTCAATCAAGCAGCACGAGAATTGCTTCTAGCACAATCTTCTGACTGGGCTTTTATTATGCGAACTGGAACAATGGTTCCTTATGCTGTAAGAAGAACTCGTTCTCATTTAATGCGATTTAATAAGCTTTACGAAGATATTAATATTGGAAAAATTGATAGCGGATGGTTGGAGAAAGTTGAATATATGGACAATATTTTTCCTAGCATCAACTATCGAGCATACCGGACTTTGTAATTTAAAGGCGTAATTGTTTTTAGGTGGGCTATGTCCACCTTTTCCGAAAAAATGGGTAGACAATAGTATTTTAATTATAAAAAATAGCCATATGCACAAAACCCCCAGTATCGCTATACTGAGGGTTTTGCTTATGAAAACGCCGTTATTAAAGCATTTCATTCTCTTATTCTTTACCCATTTGCTTACCAGCATAAGCATCAATAGCGTAGGCAGGTACGCGCTCAATGTAGTCGGTTTCTTTACCAGTCACTGATTTAGCTAAGAAATCAAAAGATTCAGAACTCCAGTTGCGCTCGTGAATCGGCTTTCTCTGCTCTCCTCGGAAATACGCTTGGCTACCGATTAATGCAGCAGCTACCCAACCAACCACGAATAGTGAAATCAATATAGTCATCATGTTGCTTACGTCTCTCTATTAAACTTTTGTGTCTTTATGTAAACAAAGGTAACAAAATATTACAAAAGAGTTAAAGGTGTGTTAACCGATAAACTATATAGGGTATCCCACCTTGCATTATTACCGTTCAACTGCATCGCAAAAAACATTATGGTGGTTTTCCGTTTAATATTGCACTCACCGCAGATACAAATCTGTATTTATAGATAAAAAATCAATCTCCACCCGACTCCACGAGTTTACCGATATTAAAGTCTATTCTTGTCCAACCTTTTAATTTAAATAAGTTTTTTAGCAGTAGTAAAGGAATTTGCCAATGATGAACCATTAAAAATGGCAAGGAATCGTCAAATGTGTAAATTGCGTCTGTACCTTGCAGCATATTCTTTATCCAATTTCCTAATTGAGAAAAAGAACGAATTTCATTTAAACGCCAAAACTCATGATAAGTCCAGTAAGTAGGCTTGCTATTAATTAATGCTTGTAAAGGTTCTTTGATGGGTTCTTTACTTAAGTAAGCATTGGCTGCTGGTTGCAGTTGATCGTGAAAAATAGTGATTGCAGAATGAGTACGCGGATTACATTCAATAGCATAGACATTACCATCTTCAGCTTCAATGAAATCAAAAGAAAGCTGTCCTGTAACTCCTAATTCTTTAACAAAGTGCGTTACCCATTCACGAATTTTTGCATTTTCTACGTTTTCGTAGTTGACTTGAAAAGCCGATGACTCGCAACAACAATGCAGTCTTACAACACCATCGCGAATAGTACTATGAGTGCAATATTCTTTGCCAGGAATAAATTCCTGCATTATCCAAGGCTTTTGCGGGCTAATTGGTAAACTTCTGACAAAAGCTTCTGTTTCTTCGGGAGTATCACAAGGAAGCTTAGTTAAATCTAAGCGTCTTACTGAGTCGTAAGGAATACTTTTAAGAATGTATTTACGAGTTTCTCCAGAAAAATCAAAATTTAAAACCTGTTCGGGATTAGTTATTTTAAAAGATTTAGGAACCGATAAACCAAAACTTCGCGCTTTCTCGCTAAAAGCAAATTTATCGTCAAGCATTTCGCAGGTAGCAGCATCTATATGAAATACTTCGCAATATTCTGATAGTGTTTGTTTTGCTAAAGCATCGTAATAGCTAGCGATTGGACTTGTTACCGGAATGTATATATCAATGTTTTCTTTATTTACAATATCTATTAAAGCTTGAGTGTAAATTTGTGAATCTTTTTGCGGTACGGGTGTTGTATAAAATTTATCTACAGCTTGAGAAAATCGATGACCTGATAACCAGTATTTGTGAGTTTCTGTTAGCACTACTCGATGTCCTGCGGCATGAAAAAACCGAGCAAGCTGTAGTGCTTTGGTCATTTTTCCGCCACTAATAAGAATATTTTTCCGCTCGGCAGTAGTTACCGTTGTCTGTTCTTTTTGAAACGGAGAAATAAGTATTTTTAAGACCAGGGAGATAAATACGATAGTGGCGTTAATTGGTAAAGCTAGCAACAGTGCAGTTAAAGTAGCTAAGTTCTGAACTAATGCTACAAAACGCCTTCCTAACGAAATCGTATGTGTTGCAGTTTGAGAAGAGAGAACAGGAATAGATGATTGTGCCATTTTCTAATACTGTTAAAAACTAAAAAAGAATGAATTAGCAAACATAACTGCGATAAGAAAAGTTTTTAGAGAATGAGCATTAACTTGATTTAATCTTCCTAATCCTCCCTTTATAAAGGGAGGATTAAAGAAAGCATAAGCCTAACGGAAGATTTTAATCTTGATTACGGCGAATGATGGTTAAACCATCTCGAACCGGAAGTAAAACTTGTTCAACACGTTTATCCAAGGCAACGGTGCGGTTAAATTCAGCGATCGCCTTTCCGTTTGCAGTACGTTCTGCTTCGCTTAAATAAG
The DNA here is from genome assembly GCF_000316665.1 of Rivularia sp. PCC 7116. Lineage (GTDB taxonomy): Bacteria > Cyanobacteriota > Cyanobacteriia > Cyanobacteriales > Nostocaceae > Rivularia. The sequence continues at coordinate 167,445 of NC_019678.1, forward strand.
GCTGTCCTTGAAGCAATGTATTATCAACGCAGATAAAACCAGATGGGGCTAACAGATTTTTCTCTAACAGAGTATTGAAATAATCTACGTACCCTGGTTTGTCTGCATCAATAAATACAAACTCAAAAGACTCTCCATCTGCTGCTAGTTTGTCCAAAGTTTCCATTGCCGAACCAATTTCAACTTGGATTTTTTCTCCATGAGGAGATTCTTGGAAAGCAGTTTTACCAAACTCTGCTGTGTAAGGGTCAACTTCACAAGCAATTAGCTTTCCATCTGCGGGTAATGCTTCTGCCATTGCTAGAGCAGAATAGCCGGTAAACATACCGATTTCCAATACTCGCTTTGCTTTAGTCATATGGATGAACATCTTTAAAGTTTGTCCTTCTATATGACCAGAAAGCATTTCTTGCTCTAAAGCAACAACGGTTTCACCGCCCTTAAAGCGATTACCCCACTGCTCTCGCGCCGTTTTTTCTGCCAGAGCTTTTAAAGCTGCTGATTCAGAAGTGGTGCATTCTTCTAAATAAGGGTCTAAAGCAGAAGCTAAACGAGAAGCAAAGTTGAGCTTTTCTTTAATCTGTGCTGGCAATGTTTCTTTATCCAATGCTTGCACAACCGCTTCTAACTCTTGGGCTAATATCCCTAAAGGGGTAACTGGTCTAGCTACTGGTTTCTCTACAACACCCGTCATTAGCTTTCGCTCCCTACAAGCTCAGCTTCTGATTCAGAATAAACTGGGTACATATCAACCCCTTCACCACCACGAGGGAATTTCTGACAAATTTCTTTGTGTTCTGCCAAAGCTTCCGTTAATTCTTCAGGGGTCAAGTCGTTAACGAAGAAGCATTCGCCGATTGGTTTTGGCATTGCAGCTCTTTGTTTTCCGTCTCTTGTCAGAGAAATAGATTCAGTTGCACGCCATAAAAGATCTGCTTCCAATAAAGGATGATCCAGAGAAAGTCCAATTCGGCTCATTGTGCCTAAAATCCGGTCTCTATCTTCCTTGGTGATATAACCTCTTCTAGCTGCAATTGTTGCAGATAAAGCCATATCGATATTGACTGCATGACCGTGGAAAATAGGTACGCGGGGTGCTAGTTCAAGAGTTGGACTCCAGCTATGACCATAGGCTATAACTCTATCTAGGTCTAACTCGTGTAGGTTTGGTACTTCATATTCCAACATCTTTTTGATGGCTTTGTAAGTCAATTTATGAGCGACTTCTTTAATTTCCTCTGTCGCATCATTGTTACCAAAGTGAGTACGAAGCAATTCTTCACCGTATTCTTCGAGCAATTCAAATACTTCTTTGTGCCCAACTACGGCAATTTTGACTAATTCTGCCATACCGTTGCGGACTTGATCGGTAGGCAAGGTGCCTAAGAAGGAGAAATCAAGGAATACTTTTGAAGAAGCATGGTAAGCACCTAGGCGATTTTTGAGCTTCTTATGGTTAACTGCGACTTTAATTGCAACACTAGCGTCAATCAAACCAATCAAAGTAGTAGGGATGCGGATATAGTTACTGCTGCGACGATAAGTAGAACAAGCAAAACCCGCAACATCTGTTACTAATCCACCACCGATTACCAAAACAGGCTCTTTACGAACTAGTTTGAAATCAGCGAATGCATCTATAATTTTCTCGAATGTTTGGATTGTTTTATTAGGCTCGGTGATAGTTACGGGGAAAGCAGTTACATCGATGTTGTAATGCTCGAAATACTGCTGCATTTTACTGCTGTAATGCTTGTAGACATTAGAATCTACAACAGCCAAGCATCGACCGAACTTCTGATAGCATTCTGCTAGTTCTGAATTATTAATGTCGAAAATCCCATCAACATAGACGAGGCTATATTCAATTTTTTCATAAGCTTCTACATGAAAAGCTGATTCAGTAGCTTCTAACTTTGACTGAACAATACCCATAGTTGTTGACCTTCAATTAATGAAAAACTTTTACTTGTAAATGTGCGTTCGATTGTCTACCCAGAGCGGTAGATGATGCAGAGATTTAGCTCTACATTTAGTGGTATTTTGCCGCAATCTACCGTGTTATCTAGCTTCCTGATACTTTTGAGTTGAGAAATTTATTTGTACAAAATAGCTTCTCATACTAGAAGAAGTCTAGAAAGTAGAGGGATAAAAAGAGGACTCCGAAAAATATCAGCTTGCTTAAAATTAGTAAAGACGAGAGTTTCGTCTCTCAAGCTATTACGTACTTGAATAAGTTTGATAACTTGAAAGTTGACGCTTGTTATTGAAATAGCGCGTTTACTTGTGTAAGCCAAGCAGAAACCACGTGAAATATCTACCAAATTTTAAGACTTCCAATCAGAAGGCAGGATAATTACATACAGTTCCTCAAGGTTTAACCCTGTTTAACTAACTATAATTGCGGGAAAAAAGGCTTGTGTGACTTTAATACTGGATTATGAGCCAGAAAGTCAAGCAGTTGGTTTAACCGCTTAAATTGACAAAGAAATTGACCACTATATTACAGTACCATTCGTTGCACCTTATTTAACAACTAGTATGAAGACAAATTTCCTTTTACCTTCCTCAATAAAGGTAATTTCTATATCTAGGACGAGAAATTTTAACTATTTCAAGTGAAAAGCGATTGCTTTCATATACTTGAATGCCATAATTAATATCCAGCTGTGCCCTAGGGATTAGTTATTCGCTGTACTGTGGGGAAAACCCCTTGAATGGGCTAACTAACCATTCTAAAGTTGCCCAATACACGTAAAGTTAGAAAATGCATCCTAACTGTTTTGAAATGCAACTCTATCTGTTTTAACTAAACTGCCTTCACTAAAAATAACAACTGCTAAAACGAGCGAGCTAATTGATTCGCATTCCATTGAGAAACACAATTTTTACCTACATCAATTTCTTTAAACTGCCGAAGTCGCCTTCTGCTTAGACTTCGGAGAAATTCTATCGTGACAAAAATCTCCTCTTGGTAGTCTCTAGGCTTATGCTTGAGATTGCAACCTAGATTTACATTTAAGGAAGGGTCTGATTCCTTATTGATTATCGCAGACTTGAACATCCCTTTACAACCTTGAAGCTGAACATTAACAGAAGTTATCTCGAATACTTTGATTAACCGAACTAAAGAATGTACTGTCGCTCATTATGTTTGATCGAATAATACTAGTTACGGGTTAAACAAACAATAGTAAAAAATTGCTGCTACACAAGGAGCATCGCTACAGGCAAAGAAAACTGAGCAATGACAATAACGAGCTTATACTAAAGCCGTACTACTCAGTTCTGTAAGGTTCGCAAAACCGAAAAATGCTTGATATAGAATATCGCTCCTCAATTTGAAAGAACGATAGCACATGCCAAAGTTGACCCAGGAGATAGAAGGATTTGTCAAGATAGGTTCTTTGTTAACTTATGTTGGTAATTTTCACTGTATCAAAATTTTGATGAAAATTTTAATTTTTTTGTTTTAAATAAATTTTTTTTTTCAGAAAGTTGACTAAAACCAACTTTGCTACATGTAACAACCTTCTCAGGTGTGGATTATATCTAACCTTAGACTGATTTCAAATCCGAATACCAGGGTTATTTCTAATATTCACGAGGTAAATCTTGGTTAAGATTTGTAGTCTGTCAACTTGATTAACTATCAAGTAGCCATGTTTATTGTATGATTAAAAACTTTGAGATACAATTAAATACCGTTTTTTCTCGTAAGTTATAAAAATATTATTTGTGATTAAAAACTCTAAATTTGATAAAAAATACGATAATTTCAGTCTTATATATTGGTGATAGGCAACTGAATATGAATTTTACCAATTTGTTAAATTGATTATTTATTACATTTTATAATAATCCTAAAAACTTAAACTAAAACTTGTTTATTTTTGATTAAATTTTAAATTTATCTACATAAATTTAAAAATAGTTTCACTAAATTTAGATGATTTTTATACAAGATAGGGGACATGAAACTCCTTGGCTAACAAAATAAGTCCTAAAACAAATTTGCTTTGGGAAAGCCTACTCTTAGAGGGAGCAAAGGCTTGTATGGCAAGCAACTGAAAACCCCTATGCCCATTTGTCTATAAAAAATAAAAAAAGACAGGTTAGCACCTGTCCGCATACAAATAATCTAAGATGACAATTGTGCTTAAAAGTTCATTTCAGCAGCTTGAACTTTTTCAACCTGCTTCTTCTTAAGGACAAGCATTATTTGAGCCAACATCACAAGAGCTACAAATGCAATTAATCCTCTAACTCTGGCTGCGCTTTGCAGTACTATCTCCGTATCATGCTGACCAAAACCACCTACATTTGGGTTGTTGGTTAAAGCTTCACCTGCTGCTACTTTTTGTCCTTCAGAAACAATCAATTCCGGACCTGCGGGAATTGTGGTAGTAACGGTTTCACCTTCAGCAGTTTGAACGTCTACCGCATATTTTGTACCGCCAAAATCATCTTCTTGCTTGCCAATTTTGGTAATTGTACCAGCAGCAGAAGTGGTGAAAACATTATTATTGCTGTTCTCGCCAGTGGGGTAGACTTGTCCCCGTCCGCGGTTTCCACCAACGTAAACACCATATTTACCGAATTTGATATTTTTATCGGTTGCGGGGTTTGGAGAAAGAATTGGAAAAACGATTTCTTGATACTGTTCTCCAGGAAGCGGACCAACTAAATAGACGTTATCTTTCTCTTCGCTATAAGGCTGGAAGTAAACATCCCCAACTTCTTCTTTTAATTCTTCAGATATGCGTTCGGGAGGAGCGAGTTTAAAGCCTTCAGGCAACATTAATACCGCACCAACATTTAAACCTACTTTGGAACCGTCAGCACCTACTTGCTTAACATTGGTATCATAAGGAATCTTAACTACCGCCTTAAATACGGTATCTGGTAAAACTGACTGAGGAACTTCTACATCAGTATTCTTTGCCGCCAAATGGCAGTTGGCACAAACAATACGTCCTGTTGGTTCTCTGGGAGTCTCCGGATAGCTTGCTTGTGCCCAGAAAGGATAAGCAGCAGCAGCTTGAGGAAGTGCTAGATCGCTAGTAAAAAAGAATGCCACTGCGGCGATCGCCACCAGCAATGTTTTGGAAATCGCTTTAAATAGGCGATTTAACCGTCTTGTACAAGTATTTCTCATCTCTTCGTCGGAATTGGTCGTTAGTTATTAGTTACTAGCTCTTGTTTCAAGAACTAAGGAAGCAGGATTAAAGGTTTGCAACAGCTAACAGCCAGCAGTTATTAGGATTGACCTCAAGAAGAAATTATGAAATTTTTAGTCTAGCTGATAACTGATAACTGGTTACTGTTTAAGCCCACCAAGGTTCTTCTTCGGTGCGGAAGTCGGTTTCAGTCCAAGGGGTGATTACCATTTGGTCATCTTGTACCGTTACATGACTCAACGCTAAAGATAATGGTGCAGGACCGCGAACTACTTTACCAGTAGCATCATACTGGGAACCGTGACAGGGGCACTTAAATTTATTTTCAGCAATGTTCCAAGGTACAACGCAACCCAAGTGAGTACAGATAGCGTTGATTCCATAATCTTGAATGGATTCGCTTCCATCTACCACGATGTATGTAGGGTCTCCCTTCAGCCCCTGCACCAAAACGCGATCGCCTAGGTTGTGCTTGCCTAAAAAATCAGAAACGCTAACGGTATCGCCAAGTTCATCTTTTGCTGTGGTACCACCACCAGCGCCACCACTCGAAGGCGGAATAAAATACTTGACAACGGGATACAATACTCCCAGAGCTACTCCGGTAACTGTTCCGAAAGTCAGAAGATTCATGAATTGGCGGCGACCCATATCGGGTACGTCCATTGATTCAGAGAATTGAGCCATAATCTACGGGTTCGAGGTTGATTTTTGTTAACTTTTTTTGACCTGAGTTCTTTTTATTGGGAAACTCCAGTCTTGGATTGCCCATGCCCTATATAAATGCCAAATTCGATCTTTGCCAGATTTTAATTCGGCATCCTTTTTTTAGCATTACATTTCTTTATATTCCTATCATACTGGAGTCACGGAACTTCATATCATTACTAAATGTAAACTACGAAAAGTAAAGTTATGACAGGACAAGAATTACGTCAAATATTGATTGAGAAGTGGGGACGCTCCTATGATGTTCAGTTGCGTCGTACACAAGGAAAACTGTTTCTACAGGTAATGTGGAAATATTTGGAGCAAGCTTCCTTTCCTTTGAATGAGAATGAGTACCTAGAGCATTTGGATACGGTAGCGAATTATCTTGATGGGATGGGTGGAACCAAGCAGGTACAGGGATTTATTCAGGAAACCCGAGAACGTCCGCGACTTGGTAAAGCTGTCAGCGTTCCTTTGGATTTAGGCGAGCGTACTTCTGAGTGGATATTATAGCTTTTTAGTTCATGCAAAGCTACAGCATTTTTTCTCACTAAAAACTGGAGCCGGTTGATTGAGAAAATTTTAATTAAGAGGGGAGAATTTCGGATGAGAAAATTAATTTGTCGTATTTACGTCTAGTTATTGTCTTAATTTCTGAGGATAATACCTGGCATTTAAAACGGCTTGTGCAAAAACTAAGTCTACTAACTTAGTTAGTAAATTTGTAGCTTAGATAACATTATTTGTAATTTCTTGTTTCTTTATTTTTACTATTACCAGTTAATTTCATTAAAATAAATGTATGAAAGATGCCATGATTAATGGTTGAAATGGCTGTTAATTAAAATTAAAGTGCATCAATAGCTGACAAATTTATCAATTAGATAACATTGTTTGCAATTTATTATCTTTCTTCGTTTGACTACGCCTTTAAATAAAATATGTATGGCAAATTCAAAGTTAGAAACTTGGGAAAATAAAGTTCTCAAAAGTTATCTTGATGGTATTAAAATAATTAGGATTCCTGCATCTAGAAAAAAGCGGTTCGTCGTGCTTCGATGGTTAGTAAGAAAGTTTGAACCAGATTTAATTTATAAAGAATCTCAGGTAAATGAAATTATTAGCGTTCACCATTCGGATTTCGCCACTTTAAGAAGAGAATTGATTGGCTATCAACTTATGGAAAGGGAAAATAGTATGTACTGGCGACTACCGGCTTCTCTTTGGAAGTCGGAAAATGAAATTATGCAGCATAGAATTTAGAAAAGGTAATGGGTAATTGGTAATTGGTAATTGGTGATGGGTAAATCAATAAATTAAAATACTCTTTTACCTAAAGCTACTTCTCTATCTGGTTGAATTAATACAACTTCGCCGTCATCCAGTAATACTCCTAAAACGAGAACTTCAGACATAAAATCTGCTATTTGACGGGGTGGAAAGTTTGTTACGGCTAATATTGATTTATTGATTAAATCTTCTAGCTGATAAAGTTTGGTAATTTGAGCGCTAGATTTTTTGACTCCCAAATCACCAAAGTCTATCCAAAATTTGTAAGCTGGTTTTCTTGCTTTGGGAAAATTTTCAGCTTTGATTATTTTCCCGACGCGGATTTCTACTTTCTCGAAGTCTTCGTAGGTAAGCAGCATATTGAACCTTCCATAAACTGATATTGGAATAGTGTATTAGGCGCGAAGTATTTCGTTCAATTCAAATTTTTTGTCGCGCCATAACACACCCTACAAAGGGGAACATCCCGATTTTGAACCAACATTTTACCCGACACCCTGTAAGGGTGCGGCTATATAAACGAAGCCCACCTATGCCCAAAGGGCATAGGTGGGCTTTGTAGTATTAGCCCCAGGCTTTAGTCTGTGGGCTTTTTGCCGCCATTGGGATGCTCCCCTACAAAGTAATATTAATTATTTATTATTTACCTATTAATTTCACTAAACCAATTCCACCAAAGTATAATCCTAGAACTGCTCCAGCTAAAAGACTTTGTGTAAGTGGATCTGTAGAAGGTGTAAGAATTGCTCCTAAAACTACCGCTCCCATAATCACATAGCGCCAACCTGAAAGCATTACTTTAGAAGAAACAATTCCCAAGGCTCCAAGCAAAAGTTGAATTACGGGAATTTGAAAAGCTAAACCCGTACTAAATAGCAATAATAAAACAAATTCAAAATATTTATCGATTGACCAACTTTGCTCAACTACATCCGCACCATAATTAATAAAAAAGTTCAAAGCTGCGGGAATCAGCGCAAAATAAGCGAATACCAATCCCGAAAGAAACAGTACGGTAGAACCCATAAATACGGGTATAAGTAAACGTCTTTCCCTTCTAGTTAACCCCGGTAGAACAAATTGAACTAGTTGATACAAAACAAATGGGCTAGCTAAAACCAAGCCACTGTAGCCAGCAACTTTAATAGATACGAAAAAATATTCACCAGGAGCAAGTTGAAGAAACTTGACACCTTGGGCTGGAATTTCGAGCAGCTGGACAATTTGCTTTACAAAAATGAAACAGCAAACAGCACTTAACACCACAGCTATCAGCGAATAGAAAATTCTTGTTCGCAATTCTTCTAAATGATCGAAAAGCGACATTTCCACTTCACCGGGTAACTCGTCGAGAAATTCCGATTGTGAAGTCGCATTCGCGTCAAAATCTTTTGTCGTAGTAGTTTCAGTTTCTTGTGAACTAGTCATTTTAAATTAGTGAGCAGTGAACAGTTATCAGTTACAAGTTTAAAGTTTTAGAAACGTGGCGCAGTGCTACGTCTGTAGACAAGTTAGAAGTTAATAGCTCGTAATTCTCCTCATCTTCCTATCTTTTAAATTTTTATCCGGTTTTGTCAAAAAAAGACTGGATAAGTTATCAGAAAAGTGTAAGTTGATTGTCAATTTACGCGAATCTGCTGTAAAAGGTATTTTCTGTTTGCTTGAGAGGGAATCTACTGTCTGTGTAACCTACAATTCTACTTGAGGTTGAAGATGCATAGTACAGTTTGTTGTGCCATGTTGGCATTACCTATGATTGGGTTGAATGCTTTGGGTAACTTTGCCAATAGTGGTTTACAAGGTTTCGACAGCGATAAATCTAGAATTACCGATTTTGTTACCGATGAGACAATTGTTCAACAATTTCAACCATATTTTACATCGTTTCAAATTTCGGCTAGAGACGATCGAATAAAAGATTGTCTTCGTTCGGGAAATTGTAAGAATTAATGCATTAATGTTTTTGATTCTTGGTTATTGTATTTGAAATTATTATTTCTAGAGTTATTTTTATAATTACTCTTTTATTTAGGCATTTTTATTTATATACAAGAAGTTTTACCTAGACAATTTTACTTCATTTGAGTTATATATAAATAGTATTTAAGAAGCTTCATTTGTTTTTAGCACCGGGAAATTAAAGGTAAAAATAATATCATTCTCAGAATTTAGAATGACATTAAATATGCCATTGAGAAAGCAGTTATGGGTTTTATGTAAGTAGTTCATTTTCATGAACTTAAAAATATTGCTGATGTAATAGCTCGATTTTTTGAATTTAATCTATTGTTTTTTGCTGTCTGCTTGCAAGATATTGATTATCTTGACAGTTGTTATTGATATACCCCTGGAGAATACTTAATTGGAATGTTATTACAGATAAATCATTGGTAGATTGCTGTTAAGCATTGAATTTTAACCAGTTAAAATTATCAGTATATATTGTAGCTAGCATTTAGATAAAGCTATTTAGTATAAAAAATGGCGATATTTATAAATCTTAGTAGCTATTATCTAAACTTAAGCAATCTTGGAAATTCAATAAATAGTAAGAGCTTTGGTGATAGTTATTTAAATAATAGGAAAAATGAATAAATCTGTAACTATTTTATCAAAATGTTAGCTAATTAAACTTATTTATAATTCCGGAATACTGCATTTAAAAATTGTATTCAGAGTGAAAATCACTCAATAGAAAAAATCCTCATAGTGTTTTAAATCTCGTCTTTCCTTCTAGAGCGAGTCGTAGTTTTTTATGCTCCTAAACTTAGAAAGATTTTATCAAGCGTGTAATCCGAGCCAACCTCTAGTAATGGGAGATGCTGATGCTCGAAGATATTATATTGATTTCGCTACAGTCAGAGGCGGAAAAATTATTGAAGTTTTAGGAAGAACTATTACTAGAATATCACCGGATGCACCTACAACCCAGCTTTTCACAGGACACATCGGTTGCGGTAAATCTACAGAATTACTGCGATTAAAGGCAGAGTTAGAGCTAAAACAATTCCATGTCGTCTATTTTGAATCTACTCATGTTTTGGAAATGGTAGATTTAGATGTTACTGATATATTTTTAGCAATTGCAGGACAAGTCTCTGAGAGCTTAGAGTCAATAAAAATTAGGTTAAAGCCTTCTTATTTTGCTAAATTATTTGGGGAAATTATTGATTTTCTACAAACACCGATTGATATGAATTTGGAAGGAGAATTATCGGTTGGTATTGCTAAAATTACGGCTAAAACAAAAGAGAGTCCACAATTACGACGACGTTTAAGGGATTACTTGGAACCGCGAACTCTGAACATTTTACACTCTATTAATAATGAATTATTAGCCCGTGCTAATGAGGAACTTAAAGCTAGAGGTAAAAAAGGATTGGTGGTAATTGTTGATAATTTAGATCGAGTTGCAATCAGACCTTTACCATCGGGACGTTCGCTACCGGAGTATTTATTTATTGATAGAGGAGAACAGTTACGTAAACTCAATTGTCATATGGTTTATACCATTCCTCTAGGTTTAACTTTTTCCAACGATAGCGCTCAATTACAACATCGTTTGGGTGGCGGTGTCGCACCAAAAGTTTTACCAATGATACCCGTGCGTAAACGTACTGGTGAAATTTTTACTCCCGGTTTAGACAGTTTGCGACAAATGGTTTTAGCGAGAGCTTTTCCTACTATTAATCCCGCAGAAAGATTACATTTTATAACAGAACTATTCGAGACTCCGGAAGTTTTGAATCGGTTATGTTTAATTAGTGGCGGTCACGTGCGAGACTTGCTAGGATTATTGTTTGATTGTATCAGGGAACAAGACCCTCCTTTTAGCAAGGAATGTGTAGAGTTAGTAATTCAAAGACATCGCGATTATCGAGCAAATGCTATTGATTCTCCAGAATGGGATTTAATTTTCCAAGTGGTGCAGCAGCAGAGAGTTAGAGGTGACATTGAGTATCATACTTTGTTGCGAAGCTTGTTTGTTTTTGAATATCGTGACAATCAAGGAGTTTGGTTTGCAGTGAATCCAGTTTTAGCAGAAACCAGGAAGTTTAAATCGTGGTTGGAAAAGCACAACAATCAGATTTAGTTGAGAAAAATGCTTCTGCTTTAAGAAGTTTAACGCGAGCGATTACCCTTTCTAATGAGGAATTTTCGCTCGTGTTAGTATGCTGCAATTATCAAGTTTTGCAACAGCAAATATTACAGCATGTACAAGAAGTTCTAGGAAATAAATTTCTGCTGCAAAAGGTTTTATTACCGTCTCATGCTAGAAGTTTATATAGTACGATTCATACAAAAATAATTGACGAACGCCAGTACAAAAGTGAAAAATCACCCAAAATAGCATTAATAGTTTTAGGTTTGGAATCAGTTGATGGACTCGATGATTTATTGAGTACTATAAATCACGTGCGAGACGAATTTCGTAAACAACATCCTTTTCCAATGGTGTTATGGGTAAACGAAGAAGTATTGCGAAAACTAAGACGATTGGCTCCCGATTTTGCTAGTTGGGCAGCTACACCAATCAAATTTGAAATGACGACGTTACAGTTGCGGCAGTTTTTGCAAAAAGAAACCGATTCATTATTTACCACTGTTTTAAATATTGCAGCAGCAAGAGAAAAAGAACCTCAAATTATCAAAGATAATCGATGCGGTACAAACTGTTTAAGAAAAAATCAAGAAAATTCATCCGAGGATTACTGTCAATGTACCTTGGAACAAATTTGGCAGCACAGCAACGAACTGCATTATGCAATTAAGGATTTGCAGAATCGCGGAATTAATTTAACACCAGAACTAGATGCTAGTTTACAATTTGTGTTTGGTTTAGATGAATATGTCAAAGACTGCATCGAAAAAGCAATCAACCATTTCCGTAACAGTTTTCACCCGGAGGGTGTGGATTATCAGTTATCGGTTAACAGTGACAAATTAATAATAGATTATCGAAAAACTAAAAACCTAATTTCTCCCCCCTCTTCCCCATCTCCCCCTCACCTTCTCCACCAAGGAGTAATCCTTTTTTACCTAGGTTTGTGTTTTTACCGTTTAGCCGAGCGAAATCACGGAGAACAATGTGGTAATTGGCAATCTGCCGTGGATTATTTTGAGCAGTGTTTGCAAGTATTTGAGTTGGCAGAGCGTCCAGTTTTGGTGGCGCAATTTATCGGACAGTTAGCCGAAGTTTTGCAACAGCTTCAGGATTGGAATAAACTACGGGCGATCGCTCAAAAATCTTTGGAGTTGCACCAACAATATGGTAGCTACACTCAACTTGCTTGTGATTGTGGTTATTTAGCAGATGTAGCTTTGCAAGAATCAAAATGGAAGCAGGCAAGTAAGTATGCTCAAGCTTCGCTGTTTTATTTGGCAGAAGCAAAACATAACCATGCAGCACATCAAAGTTTATTTCCGTTGCTGTTGGAGCAAATATATCAGTTAGTTTTGGTAAAAGCGCTGCAATATCTAGGTGAGGAAAACGTCGCACAACAACATTTGGAGAATGCCACCAAGAAGTTGTCCATAGCTTTGGAAAACAGCGATTATCGTTATGATGCTCATCGCTATATCAGGCTTTTACGGCGGTTAAGATGGCTTTATTATCAGTCTGGTAAATATTTAGAAGCTTTTTTTATTCGTCGCGAAAGACGTTCCATAGAACAGCAATACGGTTTGCGTGCTTTTATTGGTGCGGGTAGGTTACAACCCCAAAGAAAAGCGAAAAACCCGGTGTTAGTTTCACCTGCAAGAAACACTCATGTTGCTTTAGAAATTACTGCTTCGGGTAGGGAGCGAGATATTAATTTATTGATTGGAAAAATTAGCCGCTCCGATCAAAAATTAACTTTGATTCATGGTGAATCGGGAGTCGGTAAAAGTTCTATTGTTAATGCCGGGTTGGTTCCAGCTTTACAAAATAGACCAGTTGGAGACCAAATTGCGATTCCGGTGGTGTTACAAATTTATACCGATTGGGTGCGGGAATTGGGTAAGTCTTTGAGTGAAGCTATGTTTGTAGATAACACGGCGGCTCGATACCCTTACGGGAAGGAATTAACTACAGCAAATTACCAGGCTACACCGATTACCATCCCCGGTATTTTGGAACAGTTACAAGAAAATGCCAATAATCATCTAATTACTGTATTAATTTTTGACCAGTTAGAAGAATTCTTCTTTATTTATACAGATAGAAATCGCAAGGAAGAATTCGATAATTTTATCTGTGCATGTTTAAATATTGCTTTCGTAAAAATTATTTTTTCATTGAGAGAAGATTATTTGCACCATTTGCTGGATTTAAAACGTTTAGCGAAACAAGATTCTATCAGTCATAATATTTTAGATAAAGATATTCGCTATCAAGTTAAAAATCTTTCCTCGGAAGATGCTAAAAGCGTGATTCAGAAGTTAACCGAGCGCTCCGAATATAATATTGAACCGGCTTTAATTGATACCTTAGTCGAAGATTTATCATCGGAAATAGGAGAAGTTCGTCCGATTGAGCTACAGGTAGTAGGAGCGCAACTCCAGGATGAAAGAATTACTACTTTAGCTAAATACGAACCCTATCGCCCAAATAAACTCATTGAGCGATATATTAAGGAAATTATTAAGGATTGTGGCTCGGAAAACGAACAAGCTGCTTTACTAGTTTTATATTTGTTAACTGACGAAAATCATAAACGTCCTTTCAAAACGAAGGCTGAATTAGCCGCAGAATTAGCAGAGTTAGATGTAGCGGATAAATTAGAATTAGTTTTAGAAATTTTGGTTCGTTCCGGTTTAGTAGTTTTGTTTGCGGATATAACAGAACGCTATCAATTAATCCATGATTATTTAGTTGATTTGATTCGTTCTTTGCAACAGGAAGAATTAAGTTTTCAAACTCAGTTAAAAGAGTTAAGAAATCAAGTACAACAAAGAGAAGCAGAAATTACTCAACTCCACAGCGAACTGAGGAGAAAAAAACAATTTAAAATAGCCGATACACAACCCCACGAAAGCTTAGATTTATTCACAGAATTAAAAGAGCTACGCAAGCGTGAAGAGCATAGTCGGATGGAAATTGAACGGCTATTAGCAGAATTAAAACAGCAAAGGTTACAAGCTGAATTAGCAGAAAGTCAACAGCAGCAAAAACTTAGCGAAGTAAAAGTAAATCGTTTTTTAAAAATAGCTCTGGCGGGTTCTATTACAGCTATTTTGGCGTTGACAGCTTCTACATTCATGTCAGTTTATTTATGGAGACAATCTTTACTTAGCGAAATTCAAGCGATTAGCGCATCAGCAGAAGAGCTTGCTTCCTCCGGTAAAGATTTTGATGCTTTAAAGCAAGGTTTGAAAGCGGCTAAGAAATTAGAAACAGCTTTTTTACCGGATGATTATACTAAAGCTCAGGTGATGACAGCTTTACATCAAGTAGTGCCGCAAATTAGAGAGAAAGAAACAATATCCGGGCATTTATTAGGTGTTAATAGCATTGTTTTTAGTCCGCTCAACTCTTTTATAGCTTCTGCAAGCGCCGATAATACCGTTAAACTTTGGTATCCAGATGGAAAATTTTTTCGTACTTTATCTGGACATACCGATGTAGTTAATAGCGTTACCTTTAGCCCAGATGCGACTACTCTTGCTTCTGCTTCTCAGGATAAAACAGTCAAACTTTGGGCTGTAGATGGTAAGTTAAATTTAACTTTATTGGGACATAAAAATATTGTTAATAGCGTTGCTTTTAGTCCCGACGGTAAAATCATTGCTTCTGGAAGTACCGATAAAACCATTAAACTTTGGAATCGCGAAGGTAAATTAATCAAAACACTTTTAGGTCATGATGATGCGGTTTTACAAGTTGCTTTTTCTCCCATTAGTGTAGCGAAGGGGTTTGGTGAAACTCTAGTTTCTGCAAGCAGCGATAAAACGATTAAACTTTGGAATAAAAACGGTCAAAATATTCGTACTATAAGAGGACATCGCGATGCAATTACCAGCATTGCTTTATCTAACGACGGTAAAATCATCGCTTCGGCAAGTTTGGACAACACCGTCAAATTGTGGAATATACAAGGAAAGTTATTAAAAGTAATTAAAGCTCATTCGGAAGCTATAACTGCCGTTAATTTTAGCCCCGATAATCAAATTATTAGTACGGTAAGCACCGATGGAACCGTTAAACTTTGGCGTTGGGAAGATGGGATACTATTAGGAACGCTTAAAGGACACCAAGATTGGGTAAATGATGTCAGTTTCAGTCCAGATAATAAAACTTTAGCTTCTGCTAGTAGAGACAAAACAATAAAACTTTGGTCTTGGCAAGATTTATTATTAGGAAACCTGAAAACTCATAGTCAAGCAGTTACTAGCGTTAGTTTTTCTCCTAATGGTAATTTAATTGCTTCTGCAAGCGTAGATAAAACTATTAAATTATGGACTAATAAGGGTAAGCAAATCGCAAAAATAGAACCCTTGCAAGAGGAAGTCTGGGATGTTAGCTTCAGTCCCGATGGTCAAATTTTAGCATCTGCCGGTAAGAATAAAACTATTAAATTATGGCAAGATAACGGCACATTGATTAAAAGCATTGCTGCTCACGATAATGTAGTCTTAAGTATTAATTGGTCAACAGATGGTGACATCTTTGCTTCTGGCAGTAAGGATAAAACTGTCAAATTATGGCGTAAAAATGGCGAATTAATTCAAACTTTATCGGGACATAAACAAGCAGTTAATTGGGTAAGTTTTAGTCCCGACGGTAAGTTTATTGCCTCAGCTAGCGATGATAGTACGGTGAAAATTTGGGATAAATCCGGTAAATTACTGCATACCTTAAACGGACATCAACGCTCTGTATTTGGTGTCTCATGGGCAAGTCAAGGTAATCTCTTAGCTTCAGCCAGCCTTGATGGCACGGTTAAATTATGGAATCAAAAAGGCGAATTGCAGCAAACTTTGATTGCAGAAGGTGAAGAATTCACCGGTGTCACATTTAGTCCCGACGGTAAATTATTAGCCGCTACCAGCGAAGATAAAGTCAAACTTTGGCGAAGCGACGGTACTTTATTAATTACTTTAAAAGCCGATAGAGAAGAGTTTACTAGTATTAGCTTTAATCCAGATGGCAATACTTTATTAAGCGGTACTAATAGGGGAACAATAATTTTAAGAAATTTAGATAATTTAACTTTAGAAAAATTACGCATTAAAGGCTGCGATGCTTTGGAAGATTATGGAAAAGGAGGAGATGAGGTATGTTTTAAGGAGAGGGAGTAGCTTGGATTCAGAATCCGAAGCTGAGATTAAAAACCAAAAAACTTTTTAATACTGCTCCAGTTTTTATAAATATAGGAAACTATACCAGTGCTGGCTATAGCTATTAATATTTGCATAACTTTCAACCAATTGCTTTGTATCCAATACCGAGGATTAACTTTGACTTTTATAACTTTTTTAAATGTTTTAAGTTTCGCAATAGTAGGATTAGAAGCCTGCACTTGGAATATTTTCCATAGTGTCAGTACTAGTTCTTGTTGTCCTGCTTTTTGAGGAATTACTAACCATCTCCACTCTGCTATAGTATTAAACTCTAGTAATTGAATTTCTTCTGACGAAATTTGTATTTTAAAATTATTACCATCTAATCTTGCTTTTATTAATTTATGTATTTTAATTATATAAGCTTTAATTTCTTCATGTTTATAATCGCGAACTAATTCGCGCCGTAAATCAGCTTTTAAATCTATAGATATTAATAATTCGACCCATTCTGATTTACCAACTTGCATATTGTTAGATGCTGCAAATACAACTCTTCCATAACATTTTTCGTCATCTAATTCTATAGAACTGACACTATGATTTTGTTTTTGATAATTTGATGGTAATTGAAGTTGTGATGATGGTTCTGAAATTGAATCTGAATTATTGTTTTCTTCTAAATGTAATTTCCTAATTGTTTCTTCATCTACCTTCTCGTCCGAATTTGAACTTGAAACTGTATTAGCTTGTTTTATTAATGCTTTAAATCCTTTGTTCTTACGGCGAGGAGATGCGATAAGAAGCAAGAGAAATAAAATTAATAAAGCACCTTCCATATGAGTATATTGTAAATGTATTTACTAGCATTACACTTAATAACTCATATACCAACAGTTGTATAGTACGATAAATACCTTTTGAAAATTAATAAAACATAAGCAAAACATTAAGCTTAACAAGTGACGGAAATATTTTCGCTTATTTCAAAATTTATTACGAACCTGATGTAATATCAGATATGTTCTTGCGTTAAATATGCTATTAAGCTCTTCGTTTGGTTCAATTTCGATTAAAAAATTTTTAAGCATTAATTTACGAAAACCATATTTTTCATCTCTGAGTGCAGATTTTAAAATATTTACATCGCAATCTTTATTGGCTTCTTCAAACAGTTTCTCACCTACATGCTTATCTTGTTGAAAAGATTGGTTATTTGAATGAGATATTTGCTTCAAATAATCCTCAACAAGATTCATCTTTATTATAGATTGATGATTGTGATTTTTTTTACCAATCTTCTTTAGCTGCTTTTCCAGTAATTTGATGTTACTGTCTAAAATTTTAATATCCCTATCGTGTTCTGGAGGGCTATAAATTTTTGCTCCACGATACTGGATAAAAGTAGAATTCTTAATCAGATGCTCTCGGCATTTCTCTGCAATAACTTTTTTTGACGAGTAAAAACACCTTTCAAGTGCAACAGTTAAATCTAAACCAAGCTGCTGGCTTTTCTTGCTTTCATCGAAAACTAATTGAAAGGCTTGCCAATTTTGTTTAGTTGAATCATAAGCTATATCGCTCATCATATCTTGCCAAACAGCTTTAAACAACACAAATAATAAACCTTGTGCCATGCAAACACCTTCTATGAAAGTTTATGAACTGAATGATTAACTTATTTATACCATAACCATACACTATGATTGAGTAATATTATGCACAATGTAAGTAAGTAGGCAGAAAAAAACATACCTATATAACAGAATGTAAATTAGCCTTAAACCCTTACTCCGACTGCCGACTGCCTTGCCCTAATTACAATTTTCAACACCAACCTACTTAAAATCAAAATATCTTTAAATAAAATAATTCAATTTAGAGAAAATTATTCCAATATAAATTTGATTAAATGTTTATTTAACTTGCTCGCGTATCTTATTTAAGATTAGATAGGTTTTAGCGTTAAAAATACGGTTTAATTGCTCGTTAGGCTCAATTACGATTAAAAAACTGTTAAACATTAATTTACGTAAGCCATTGTTTTCATCTGTAATTGCAGATTTATAGATATTCACATAGCAATCTTTTTCTGCCTCCTGTAAGAACTGATTGTTAGCATTTTGTTTAACTTTTTCAGAGGCTTCATGACCTGATTGAGATAGCTCTTTCACAAGTTGCTCTAAGTCACTAGGATTAATAAAAGATTTTTTCGCAAATAGTTTTTTATCAAATTGTTTTAACTGTTTTTCTAAGAGTCTGATTTTATTTTCTAACTTTTTAATGCCCGTATCATTGTCTGGTGGGTTATAAATTTTTGCTCCACGATACTGAGTATAAGTAGATTTTTTAATTAATTCGTCTCGGCATTTTTCTGCAATAATTTTGTCGGAAGAGTAAAAAGATTTCTCCAAAGCAACTGCTAAATCCTCACCAATTTGTTTGTTGCCCTTGATTTCATCAATCACAACTTGAAGGGCTTGCCAATTTTGCTTTGTAGAATCATAAGCTACATTCTCTACCAAATCTTGCCAAATTACTTGGAATAGGGTAAATACAATTGTTTCCGACATGCAAGCAACGACTTTTTTAAGTACAAATTACTTTTCTAATTTATACTAGTAACGCGGGAAAAACTTACGTAATAAGACTTAATCCGCTACAAGAAAAATAAGTTTTCTATTAAGTAATAACACTTGAACAAATTATGATTATTGTATTTTTAATACGCCCTAAAAATAGATATTGCGTAGGATAGATGACTGATAAGTCATAACCTACGCAAAAAATAGTGGGCATTAATTACGAATTACGAATTACGAATTATGCTCACCCGTCTATTTAGTTCTCAAACATTTCACATTTTGGTAACTGTTAACTTTACTGACCATCTGCTGGTGTTGGTTTTGCGGTTGCTGGTGAATTTTGCTGCTGTTGCAAAGGAAACTGCAATTGTTGTGTGGAATATTGTCCTACTAATTGAGATGTTTGAGGATTGTAAATCCGTAGATAATTCCAGTAGTTTCCAAGCACTTGACGGACATAATTTTTGGTTTCTGGGAAGGGAATAGCTTCAACGAACTCATCAGGGTCTTCTGTTGGTAAAGTTTTTAACCATTTTGATACATTTCCCGGTCCCGCATTGTAGCTAGCAACTGCAAACAGCGAGCTATCTTGATATTGTTTGTGGGTGCTATCTAAATACCAGGTACCGTACATGATATTGTCATTGGGGTCTGTTAAATCAGTATTGCTATAGTCCACATTGATTTGTGGAGCAATCCATTCTGCGGTACTTGGTAGCACCTGCATTAAACCCGTAGCATTGGCAATCGATTTAATTTTTTCTTGAAATCTCGATTCTTGGCGTATTAGAGAAACTACTAAAAAAGGATTAAGGTTACGTTCTTGAGACCATTGGCTAATTAAATCAAAGTAAGGGAATGGATAACGAGCCTGCCAATAAATATTTTTCCGACTTAATTCTTGATATGCGGCTCTTTCTTCGGGTTCTTCCCTGTCTTCTAACTTAGCTACGATGGAAATTCCACCTACATAATTTCCCCTCGCTAACTGCATCAAGCCTTCAGTGAACTGCTCGGCTACTTTCGGCTGTGCTTTATTTTGAAATTCTGTTTCCCATTGCAGCCAAGCATCTCTTTTTTGCCCTAATAAATACAATTCTTTAAAAGTATCGGAACCAGCCGGTGGTATAGGACGTATCCTATCTCGCATTTCTGGATTCATGCTACGTAGGCTATTAAAATCACCTACATCCAAACCTAAAGTAACAGCAGAACGCCAAGCATAATAAGAGTAAGGAAATTTACTTACTACATATTCATAAGCTTGTTTAGCTTCTGCTTCTTTACCTAGTTTGGTTAACCATTTACCAACCCAAAAACCTGCTCTGGGAGCCAAAATACTAGTAGGATTGTTTACAGGAACTGCTCCTGCCCATTCCCATGCCTCTTCATAGTCTCCGGTTTTTGCTTTTTGCTGGGCTACTTTCCAACGGTATTCTGCTGCTTGTTCGGTGTTAGCAAACTTAGTAATAAGTAACTTTAAAGCATCCCTAGCACCCGAATTATTACTTTGCGATTGCAGAATTTTGGTTTTCCTAATTAACGCTTCCCCAGCTTGTTCGGGGAAATTGGCAACTACTTGGTCTAAATAAGGTAGACTTGCGCTACCAGTCCTGGTTAACTCAGCTAAACGCAGCAGTGCTTTTCCTGCTTCTCTTTCTTGAGGAAATTCGCTGAGTAACTGTTGATAGGCCAATTGAGCCTTTTCTCTTTCTCCACTCAGCTGCAATCCTCTACCATTACGGTAAATATTTTTAGCCGTGGGAGTAGCATTTCCGTAAGAAGTGGCTGCTCTACCAAACTCTTTATTTTCCCAATACGCATTACCAATTACTTCCCAATCCTCCGGTTTGAGGCTTGGTTCGCTAACAAGTTGATTTAACACCGGAACAATTCCGGGTTGTTCAAAAGCGTATTTTGCCAGAACTAGCTGTAACTCGGGCTGACTGGGATTATCCCGCAATCTTCCCCGAATAATTTCCCACGTCAAAGGATGAGAAGGAAACTCGGCGATCGCCCTATCTTGATATTCCTCAACTCCAATCAAATACAAAGCTTTAGCAGCAACGGGTTGTTCTCCATATTCTTTAACAACAGCCTGCCTTTTATCGGAAGCTTTACCATTTTCGCCAAGAATACTGTACGCACGAGCCTGCTGTAATAAAACATAGGGCTTTAAGGCTTGATAATCATTTTCCAGACCATCAAGTAATTCTAATGCTTTGTTTGCTTGGTCTTTTACAAGCAAATCATCAGCTAAAAGATAACGAGCGCGATATTGTTCGATTGAAGACGAACCCTTGGCTATTTCTGCCAACTGAGCCGCACGTTTTTCTGGGGGTTGATTAACTAAGGGTAGAACAACTGATTTGGCAACATTCGCTTCCGAAATAACTGCCTCTTCATTATTACCACCAAATAATCTCCCCAAATTTTTGCCAATTTGAGGGGCTGAAACCATAGCTCCAACCAGAAAGGCACAGATTCCTGCACCTGCAATCAGAGAAATTTGTTTTTTCTGTAGCTTCTTCAGCATTGATACCCGCTGAGAATTATCGCAAGAATATCTTGCACTTTAGCATCACTGGTGGTCAAATTAACCTATCTGAGTTACCAATTTTGAATTTTTTATTAAATAATTTGGGAATTGGGCATTGCAAATAGTATGAGTAGCGGGTCGTAAGTAGTAAGCAGCAAGTAAATTATTTTCTTGTTTTATATTTATCTATGCTGCTCAATCTTTTATTCCGACTCGCTACAGGTGACTTGCTACTTTTTGAATTTCCCTATGTCCCTATTCTCTCTTGGCTAATTCGGGAGTTTTACCTTTTAAACCAATCATCAATTTCAGATTAAATATTCTTATAAAAGATACGCGCTGCATTATCCATAAGCCAAAGCGTCTAGCTATGACTACCGGTAGGAATTTATTGGAAAATACTCTATCTAATAAATCTGTAAAACCTAATATTGCTAGATTCTCTCGCTTGCGCCAGCGTTCGTAGTTTTTAAGTACTTTAATGTTTCCAATATCTTTACCAGCAGAATGCGCTTCTTTGATGACTTGGGCTAAGGCGGCTGCGTCGCGAATACCTAAATTTAAACCTTGTCCGCCGACGGGATGGCATTTATGAGCTGCATCGCCGATTAATGCTAGTCGATTTAATACATAACGATCGCTTTGCATTAATTGGACTTGAAAAATGAAGCGATCGCCGAGTAATTCCAATTTACCCATTTGCTCGCCGAAACGTTTCTGCAATTGCTCTAAGAATTGCTCGTCATTCAAGGCACACAAATCTTTGGCTTCGTCATGAGGTGCAGTCCAAACAATCCGACAGCGGTTTCCCGGTAGCGGTAAAATTGCAAATGGTCCGCTAGATTGAAACTTCTCGTAAGCCGTATTGTTGTGAGATTTTTCTGGCTTAACAAATGCGACTATGCACGATTGCCAATATTTCCAGCCTTTAGTATTAATCCCCGCAGCTTGCCGAATTCGGGATTTACCTCCGTCGGCAGCTACAACTAAATGACTGCGAATTTTACATATTTCTCCGGCAATTTTAACTTCTACCGTCGCAACATTTTCGAGGTATTCAGTACTTATTACTTCCGCAGGACACAAGTAAGTAATATTGGGACTGTCTTTGACAAACTCTTGCAAAGGGTAAAGTAGCGCTTGATGTTCGGCTACGTAACCTAAATCCTTACTACCAATATCAGAAGTATCAAATTCTACTACACCAGAATAATCGGCATCCGAAAGACGCACGCGATTATAAGTTTCAATTTGGGGCAATATCTGATCCCAAATCCCGATTCCTTGAAAAATCAATGCCGATAGCATATGTATCGCATAGGCTTGCCCCTTCGCTACCGACGCAGATTGAACTCTGGCTTCGATTAGAAGTATTCGTAATCCTGAATCGTTTAATGCAGCGGCTAAAGTCAAACCAATTATGCCGCCACCAACAATTACCAAATCGTAGTCGTACCCTCGTTTTTCTGCGAGAGCTTGGGAAAGTGAAGTATTTTTAGAGAGCTGCGCTTGAGCCATTGTTAAGATATATCACAGCGTTTTTAATATTGTGACGTATTTTTAAGTATTTAGGCAAGGGGAAGGAGAACCAGGAAGTAAGGGAAAGAAAAAAACTTTAATAGTTGGTAATTAGTAACGGGTAATTCTTAAGCCGAAACGGTGTTTCGTCCTGCTGATTTTGCTTTGTATAGCATTTTGTCAGCAGTCGCAATCAAGGTTTCGGGTGAGTTATTAAAACTAGGAATATGTGAGGCTACACCTAAACTAACAGTAACGCAATTACTTACATCAGAATCAATATGGGGAATATCTAAAGATTCGACTTTTGAACTGATTCGCTTGGCTACGGTAATCGCTCCTTCCAGAGGAGTACTTGGTAAGAGAATCACAAACTCTTCTCCACCGTAACGAGCAGCTAAATCGGATGGACGTTTGACGGTTTCTTTCAAAGCATGGGCAACTTTTTGCAAACATTTGTCTCCTGCTTGATGCCCATAAGTGTCATTGTATTTTTTAAAGCAGTCAACATCGCACATGATTAAGGATAAGCTTGTTTGTGCTCTTAATGAGTGTTTCCATTCTTGTTGCAAATAGCTATCAAAGTAGCGACGATTTACTAATCCCGTTAAACCATCATAATTTGCAAGCTCTTGCAATTGCTGATTAGCAATTTCCAATTTTTCAGCTATACAGCGATAATTATTCTCACTACTACTTAATGCTGATTCAAATAATTTACGCTCTTTTATTTCTTTCTTCAGTTTTTGATTCTGTTGTTGGAGTTGCAGGCTTTGTTCGTCAACTGTTTGCTGCAAAATCTTAATCAAAGCTTGCATCTCTATTGGATCTAATATTCGTAGCAAGCTAGTCTGAGTAATAATTCCAGATAATTTTCCCTGATAATCAATTACAACCAACCTACGGATATTTTCTTGCTCCATTTTTTGATGAGCTAACCATAGAGATTCAGTCTCTTGAACTGGTTTTAGAGGAGTGCTCATCACTTCTTTAGCTTGAGTGGAGGAAAAGTTAAACCCTCTCGCCCGTAATCGCACTATATCGACTTCTGTAATAATTCCAATCGGATAATTTTTATCTTCAGTATTATCCTCAGTAATAACTACACAACTAATTTTCTTTGTAGCCATTAGCAAGGCAATATCTAAGATATTTGTTGTAGGAGAAGCTTTGATTACTTGAGTTTCCATCAACTCGCTAATTAATCGAAACCTAAGCATATCTGCCGGTTTGAAAACTTTCCGAATTGTCTTAGGAGTCACGATACCAATTAACTGATGAAGCTCGTTCAAAACTGGTAAATGACGAATTCGGTGAGAGCGCATCAAATTTAATATCGTAAAGATATCACTTATTTGAGATGCAGTAATAGAAATTAATTGCTTTGACATCACAGTATCAATAGTATCTTCCGCAAAATCTATCAAGTCTGATGTCAATCTTACTACGTCCCTTTCTGTAAAAATACCAATTAGCTTTCGGTTTTCTACTATTAGAGCGCAGCTAGCTCTATTTTGACTTAATAAGGTAATTACATCTTTAACTAATGCATTAGCCTCAACTGTGAGAGGTTGAAAATTAATTGCTTGATTGAGACAAAATTCTGACTTTAAAGTCATATCAATGTATCATTATTATGCACCTTGTACTGATGTTAACTTAAGCTTGCAGCAATTAAATCATCAGACATCTCGAAATTAGATGTAACATTTTGTACGTCATCTATAGATTCAAGAGTATCAATTAATTTTATCAACATCCGTGCTTGCTCGGAGTCAGTAACATCTACATTATTGCTAGGAATCCAGCGCAATTCCACATCGGTAACGTTAAAATCTTCTTGTTGGAGTGTTTGATTGAGATTTTCTAAATCGGCGACTTCCGATATCACTTCAGCCATATCATCATCGCTCATCTCGTAAAATTCGGCACCTCCTTCTAAAGAAGCTTCGAGGAGTTTTTCTTCGTTTGGAACATCCTTGACAGTACAAATGCCTTTTTGGTCGAACATCCAGCTAACGCAACCTGTTTCTCCCAGATTTCCGCCATTTTTGCTAAAAGCTGCTCGTAAATCGGCTGCGGTGCGGTTGCGGTTATCGGTTAAAGCTTCAACTAAAATTGCAACACCTCCTGGTCCGTAACCTTCGTAGCGAATTTCTTCTAACTTGGCTCCGTCATCAGAAAATGTACCGGCACCTTTGGCGATCGCCCGCTCTATATTATCATTGGGAATACCGGCAGCTTTGGCTTTTTCGATGGCGGTACGAAGTTGAAAATTACCGTTGGGGTCTGGTACACCATTTCTAGCTGCAACAATAATTGCGCGGGATAGCTGAGTAAAAGTTTTACCTCTTTTAGCATCTACCCGCGCTTTTTGACGCTTAATATTTGCCCATTTACTGTGTCCTGCCATAACCTAAACCTATAAAATCAATTAATTTACGTGCAATATATGAATTTTCTCTAAAATTAACTTTAGCAAAAACCACAGAAGCCTCTCCTTTACAAGCCCCGAATATATTTAAGGACGCAACAAGAATGTCTTACAAAAAAATACTGGCTTTACTAATAGCTTTAGCTTTTACTGTTACTGGATGCCAATTTTCTTCTACTTCCGTACAGGATAATGTAACGCATTTGACTTTATGGCAAGGAGTAAACCCGCCTTCTAATCGCGATGTTTTGCAAAAGCTGGTAGATAAATTTAATCAAAAGCATCCTAATATTCAAGTAGATTCGCTGTATGTTGGTCAACCCGATCAACAAATGCCGAAGATTTTAGCGGCAGTAGTAGGAAATGCACCACCGGATTTATTATGGTTTAATCCTACAATTGCAGGACAATTAGTTGAATTAGATGCTTTAGTGCCGTTGGATGAAATGCTAAATAAATCGCCGGTTAAAGATGAAATTGACCCAGCTTTGTTTGATTCAATGAAGTATCAAGGAAAAATTTGGTCAGTTCCTTTTGCTACTAATAATGTGGGAATATTTTATCGTCCGAGTTTATTCAAAGCTGCGGGAATCAAGGAGTTACCTAAAACTTGGGAAGAGTTTCGTCAAGTTGCGAAAAAATTAACTCGCGATATCGATGGAGATAATAAAATTGACCAGCACGGTATATTTTTACCTTTAGGAAAAGGCGAATTTACAGTGTTTATTTGGCTGCCATTTATGTGGAGTGGTGGGGGAGAATTAGCGGAAACAGCGGCTCAAGTAAATTTAGCTGACAATAAAGGGGCAATATCAGCTTTACAGTTGTGGCAAGATTTAGTTAAAGATGGTTCTGCAATCTTATCTGCACCAGAAAGAGGTTTTGAAACAGATGCTTTTGTATCTGGTAAAGTTGCAATGCAGGTAACGGGACCTTGGACTTTGACTTATATTAATAATGATATTAAAGATGGTGACTTTGGCGTATTCCCTATTCCTGCAAACGAACGTCAAGCTACCAGTATTGGTGGAGAAAATTTATTTATATTCAAAACTGAACCGGAAAGAGAAAAAGCAGCTTTTGAATTTGCAGAATATGTAGCAGGGGAAGGATTTCAGACTGAATGGGCTTTAGGAACTGGATATTTACCTGCAAATGTAAAGTCACGCCAAAGCGAAACCTATCAAGCCTATATTCAAGAACAGCCAACTGCAAAAGTATTTTTAGAGCAAGCAGAATACGGGCGCAGTCGTCCAGTTTTTGCTGGCTATACAAGAGTTTCGGAAAGTATTGGCAGAGCGATGGAAGCAGTTTTGCTAAATAAAAGTAGTCCGAAAGCAGCTTTGCAGGAGTCGCAGCAAAGGTTGGATTTGATTTTTAAGTAGGTAATTAGTGAGGGATTCAGCATATACAAATTATCAAAAAATATCGATGTTGAATTACGGTACGACTGATTAATATCGCCGCAATCAAATTAATTATTTTTGTGTCTAAACCAAACTACTGCTTAATAGCCCCAATACAATCCCGATAATAATTATATGCAGTATTCGAGTTGTTCGTTCGGCTTTCGCCAATATTTCGCTGTAAGAAAGCTGATGATTTTGAACTAGAAAAAATGCTGGTGGGCTAAATGCAAAAGGTAGTAGTTTACTTAATGCAAGTCGCAGTAAGAAATTAACACTCCACAGCTTTTTGCGTAGCGGGGCTTGATTATATTGCCAAGGATAACCGACTTGCATCAATCGTATTAAAGCTTTTGTGTCGGGAAGTCTTGCTGATTCATACAAGGGTAAAGCTTCAGAAAGATTATTTTTGCTTTTTTCCAAGGCTTCGTTAAGGGTACACACGTCTTCTAGTGCTGAGTTTACACCTTGCCCTAAATCTGGTGGAAAGCTATGAATTGCATCTCCAAGCAGAACTATAAATGCTTCGTCGCTTAATTTTGAGTAGAATCTATTACAGTATTGGGGAATAGGAAATTCTCCACCTCCACTAGCAGCAAATCTTTCGGCTTCTTGTAGAGAAACTATTTTCTGCATGGGTAATTGTGGAAATGATTTATTCAAAAAATAATGCATTTCCTTACCATCTTTTAACTTCCAAATATTATGGTTTGGTTTAGTAATAATATTGGCGCTACGAACCTCATCTGTATTTTTTACAGGTAACAATCCCAAAGAGATTTTATTACTTTTATCTTTTAACTTGCTACGAATAGCATACGCCATTTCGCTATTGCTTAATTCTTCGCCGTTTTCATCTAAAGGAAATTTTGGCGGTAAAGTTAATATTTTGTATTTTAATCCGGAACTTGGTGAAGGAAAATATTTCATTTCAAATTTGCTTGATGGTGAATCGTCCCATTTTTTTAAAGTATTTCGGACAATTGAGTTAATTCCATCGCAACCTACTAATAGAAAAGGTTGAAATTGCTGATTTTGACTGTTATCAATTTCAGCAGTAACTTGAATTTTTTCGAGTTTATCTTCACCGTCAGTATTTTTCTCGATCTGAATACATTTTGAATTAAAAACTATATTTATACAATTCTGCCAATTATTTTGAATTTCTTCATATAACAAACCGACAAACGTTTGACGAGTTATCCAAAAAGCAGCTTTTCTGTTTGGATCTACAATTGGTAATTTTAATGTTTTCCTGTTTCCATTTGATTCAATTTTAGTTAAATAGAAATCCGTGCTGGAAACTCCGTTTTGAACAAGTTTATCGGTAATTTCAATATAATCTATCAATTTTTGACCGCGACCATCAATTAAATAATTAAATGATTTATCGGGTTCGTAATAATTAGCAGAAGGACGTTTTTCTAATACCGTAATATTTAGAAAGCCGCGTTTAGCTAAAATTAATGCTGTCGCTAGCCCTGCGGGGCCACCTCCAATAATTAATACTTGTCGAGCGTTTTCAGCTATTTTCATTTGCTTTTTTATTTGAATTGAGATATGTTCAATGTTTTTTAATATCTAAATCTTATTCAAATATTATTTATAGTATTATTACTGAACCAAAAAATACATAGGTAGTTTTTAATGCTTATATATACTTGATGAATTTTATTTTTAAATTTTACTATAACCAACCGAACAGATGAGCAAAAAAAAGCTGGCAAAATTTTGGCTGGGGTTGGAAGCTTCAGTGTTGTGCATGGGATTGATTTTAGTACCCTGTGGAAAAGCTTTAACCCAGGAAGACAGCAACAACACGGAAATAAAGCAGTATTTACAGATTTTAAGTAATTCTTCGCAACGAAAACGATTCAATTTTCGTTTAAAGAAAATCATCGATTCGGAAAATGTAGAACAGCTTTTTATACATTTGAAAGATAAAGATCCTCAAGTTCGGGCTGGTGTAGCTGCTGCATTAGGAAGCTTTCCAGAAAAAGCTGAAGTGGTAGTTCCTAAATTAATTTCTGCTTTAAAAGATGAAAATTCTGTAGTTCGTGCAAATGCAGCTTATGCTTTAGCACGTATTGGTTCAAAAGCCAAATTAGCTTTTCCCGAGCTACTTAAAGCTTTAGAGGATAATAACCCAGAAGTAAGAGCTAATTCAGTGGATGCTTTGGGGCGTATGAAGTCTGAAGTTGCTTCCTATATTCCAAATTTAGTTAAAGCCCTCAAAGATAGCGATGAACAGGTACGTTCTTATGCTGCTTATGCTTTAGGGGGCATAGGTAAAGAAGCAGTTTCAGCAATTCCTAATCTCACTAAAGCTCTAAAAGACGACTACTTTAAGGTTCGTTCCCGTGCGGTTCAGTCTTTAGGGCGTATGGGTTCGCCAGCAAAATCTTCGGTTCCCGAAATTATCAGACTCCTGAACGATGAAAATGCCAAAGTTCGCTCTGATGCGATTACAGCTTTGATAGCGATAGACTCTGACGATGCATCAATCGTACCCGTACTTGCAGAAACTCTCAACGATGCCAACTTAGAAATTCGCGTCAAAGCAGCTATTGCCTTGGGAGATATGGGAATTAAAGCAGCAGATGCAGTACCAGAACTTACCAAAGTCTTACAAAATAAAGAACCGCTGTTGCGCGATAAAGCTGCTCAAGCTTTGGGAGAAATTGGCTCGGAATCAGCTGTAAAACCGCTTGCTAAAGCTTTGGAAGATAGAGAAGCATGGGTTCGCAGAAAAGCCAGTCATGCATTAGGTAAAATTGGTGTTAAAGCAGCACCAGCTTTTACAAAGCTTAGCGAAGCATTAAAAGATAAAGATGAAAGAGTAAGTTCTGCTGCTGCAGATGCTTGGGGAAAGATAGCAGAAGATTATCAAGATAAAGTCACAAAGTTATCTAATAAAGAATTAGAAACAGCAATTTCTAGTTTGAAATCAGTTTTAAAAATTGTAGAAGATCCCGCTGCTAATTTTAAGGGAAAACAGCTAGCTCCCATACGGCGATCGCTGTTTACTATCCAAACTGAAAAAGATTCCCGAATTTTAACTGTTGCTTTGGAATGGATTGGGAAAAACCCCTGGTTTGCTGTAATTGCCATCTATTTAATATTTTTCCCTTCTCTATGGACAACTTTATTATGGATACGTCCTTTATGGTTGCTCAAAACTAATAATATTCTGCAACCTTTGAGTAATTTACAATTGCCAGAAGCTCTTGGTGGTTGGACAATATCGATTCCTAGCTTAATATTTCTAAAACCATTTGCATATCGTTCGCGAGTGCTTGATGCTTGGGTAGAAACGCATATTAAAGCAGCCCAAGAAACTTTTGCTGAGAAAAAAAGTGTCAGCGCTTGTCTAGATAGAATTCCGATTGCGGTAATTCTTGATGGTAAGACTATAAATAATCTTTCTGCTGAGGATTTACAGTCAAGTTTTGATAAGAAATTAACTAATATTTTAATTTGGGCTGAAGGTGGTGCAGGTAAAACAAGTTTAGCTTGTCAAATCGCCCAAATGGCTATGTCGGATGATATTAAAGAGCGTCCTTGTAAACATAGAATGCTACCCATAATCATCGAACAAGAATTAGATTTTGATGTTGCAGAAGGAGAACATCCTTTCACCGAAACAGTTGCAGGGCAATTACAAATATTAATCGGCGAATCCCAAGCAATTCCTCAAGAGTTAGTCGAAAAATTACTACGTCAAAGAAAAATTTTAGTTATTATCGATCGCCTTTCAGAAATGAGTGAAGCGACTAGAAAACAAATTCGTCCAGCTTCGCCGGGATTTCCTGCAAATGCTTTGATTGTTACTTCTAGATTGGAGGAATCTCTTGATAATGTTCCTAAAACTACGATTAAACCTTTAAGAGTCGCAGGAAATCAGCTTTCATCATTTATGGAAGCTTATTTATATCAGCGAGGTAAGCGTCATTTATTTAACGATGCTGAATATTTTGATGCTTGTAAGCGTTTATCTTTAATGGTAGGAAAGCGGAATATTACGGTGTTATTGGCAAAACTTTACGCCGAACAAATGATATCTCGCGCCGATAAAGAGCAAGAACAATTTGTTGACGATTTACCGTTGAGTATTCCCGATTTAATGCTTTCATATCTCAACGAATTGAATAGAGATGCAGCAGATATTCAATTAGATAATCGGACTATTCAAAAAGTTGCTAAAGTTATCGCTTGGGAATGTTTAAAGTATAGTTACCGACCCAGCCCTGCTAAATTAGATGAGGTTTTAGAAGCCCTTGGAGATAGTGATAGTACCAATACTTATTTACAGCATTTAGAGAAAAGGTTGCGAGTTATTCAAATCAGCGAACCTGGTAGAGATAAAGTTCGTTTTGCTATCGAACCTTTAGCAGAATATTTAGCTGCTTTACATTTAGTTGATACTTATCAGCAGGATAACCATAAATGGATAGAGTTTATTAACAAAGCTAAATCTGTGTCCGATTTAGATGCAATTCAAGGTTTTTTGTTAGCAGTACAAGATTGTTGTGCGACTAATTCGGAAGAAGTGCCTAGTTTTGTTGTGACTGCGCTATCCGAGTTTACAGGTGTGATGTTAGAAGTAAATACGCAAAGCTTAATTACGTCGATACTGTAAACTTTGCTCATTGTTTTTTGAATATTTAAAATTATGAATAAAATAAAATTAAATATATTTTTCAATATTTTTGGAATTTTTATCTTCTCTACAGGATTATCTTTAGCAAATATAAATAAAGCTTGGGGGGAAGAAATTAGCGATAGTATACTACAAAAATATGGAGAGAATGTAAATGAAATTGAGGATTACAGATTAAGTAAGTTTAATTTAGAAAATACTACAACCCAAAATATCGATCCAGTAGTTGAAAAATTAACAAGTTCAAATGCTAAAGTTCGCGCTGGTGCTGCAAATATTCTCAGCAGCGTAGATCGCAAATCGGTAATACCAGCACTTATCAAAGCTTTGCAAGACGAAAATAAACAAGTTCGCTCTAATGCTGCTCTTTCATTAGGAGAAATTGAAAAAAGCAATCCATCACCATCGATAGTTACAGCACTAAGCAAAGCTTTAAAAGATGAAAATGCAACCGTTCGTTATAGTGCTGCTTATGCATTAGGAAAAGTCGCAAAAGGAGGGTATCGAGCATATAAGAAAATTTATCAAGCAGTACCCGCACTTATTCAAGTTTTACAAGATGAAAATGCACAAGTTCGTTCAAGGGCGGCATTAGTTTTAAATCAGATAAAAGAAATAGAAAAACCAATTTTACAGAAGCAAGCAAAAGCTGTTGCCAAAGAAATACCCGCATTAAATCAAGCTCTAAGTCACAAAGATGCACAAGTTCGTCGCTATGCTGCCAAAGCTTTGGAAATTGCAGGCAAAGAAGCAGCATCATCGGTACAACCTCTTATCAAAGTTTTAAGAGATAAAAATTCACAAGTTCGTTCATCTGCTGCCAAAGCTTTGGGGAATATTGCAGATAAAGCAGCAGTAGAGCCACTTATTGAAGCTTTGGAAGATAAAAATTCACAAGTTCGTTCGTCTGCGGCTCAAGCTTTGGGGAGTCTTGCAGACAAAGCCGCAGTAGAGTCACTTATTGAAGCTTTAGAAGATAAAAATTCACAAGTTCGTTCGTCTGCGGCTCAAGCTTTGGGGCTTATTGCAGATAAAGCAGCAGTAAAACCACTGATTCAAGCTCTGAAAGATGAAGAAAAAGAAGTTCGTTCATCTGCGGCTGAAGCTTTAGGGCTTATTAAAGATAAAGCAGCAGTAAAACCACTTATCAAAGCTTTGGAAGACGAAGAGTCTGGGGTTCGCTTAACTACTAATATCGCTTTGGGCAGAATGGGGAAAACAGCAGCTCCAGCAGTACCAGAAATTATCCGAACTTTGAAAGATACAGATAGTATTGTTCGCTCTAATGCTGCTGAAATGTTGTCTTATGTAGGGAAAGACTACAGAAATCAAGCCGAAAAGCTATCCCATCAAGAGTTAGAAACTGGGATTGCTACCTTAGAAACAGCCTTAAAAGCGTTAGAAGCAATCAAAGAAAAATTTGAAGACGAGCAAGAATCTCTCAAAGCTGATTTAACCACATTAAAAAAAGAAAAAGACTCGCGCTTAACATCGCGGATATTTGAATGGATGGTAAAACATCCTTGGTTTGCAGCAACCATTATTTATCTAATATTCTTCCCGTTATTATGGTCAAGTTTATTATTAATACGTCCTCTATGGCTACTGAAACTCAATCAAAAACTTCAACCATTAAGCAACTTACAACTACCAGAAGCTCTTGGTGGTTGGACAATCTCTATTCCCGGAATCATCTTTTTACAACCATTCACCTATCATCCCCGAGTTTTAGATGCATGGGTAGCTACTAATATCAAAGTTGCTCGCGATAACTTCTCCGTTAAAAAGACAGTCAGCAATCGCGCCGAGCATATTTCTCTACCCGTCGTAGTTGATAAGAAAACCATCGCGAATTTCTCCGGTAACGATTTAAAAGCTTGCTTTGACAAAAAATTAACTAATATCCTAATTCACGCCGAAGGGGGTTCGGGAAAAACAAGTTTAGCTTGTCAATTAGCAAAATGGGGAATGTCAGATGACATCAATATTCGTCCTTCCAAACATCGGATGCTACCCATACTAATAGAACAAGAATTAGATATAGATGGTGAGGGGAATCAAGCTTTTATCCAAGAAATTTGCGGGCAGTTACAAGTTTTAATTGGTGAATCTGAAGTCATTCCCACCAAGTTAGTTGAAAACCTCCTACGTCAAAGGCGAATTTTAGTAATTATCGACCATTTTTCTGAAATGAGCTTTTCTACTAGAAAGCAAATTCGTCCCGCTTCTCCCAACTTTCCCGCTAATGCTCTAATAGTAACTTCGCGTTTAGAAGAATCTCTTGATAACGTTCCTAAAACAACTTTAAAACCTTTACGAGTATCGGGGAATCAACTTTCATCATTTATGGAAGCTTATTTAACCCAAAGAGGGAAGCGAGATTTATTTGATGATGCCGAATATTTTGATGCTTGTCGTCGTTTATCTTTGATGGTGGGTAAGCGCAATATTACAGCTTTATTTGCCAAACTTTATGCCGAGCAGATGATTGCTAAAGTCGCAGTTGATAGCGATGATTTTGTCGATGATTTACCACTGAGTATTCCCGATTTGATGTTGGGATATATTAATGAACTTAATAGAGAAACGGCTGAAGGTGAATTAGACAATCGTACTCTACAAAAAGACGCGAAAACAATCGCTTGGGAATGCTTGAAGAAAACTTTTCGTCCCGGTAGTACTAAATTAGATAATGTTGTAGCAGTACTTGATAATCAAGATAGCGTAAATGCAAGATTGCACCATTTAGAAAAAAGGTTGCGAATTATTCAAATTAGCGAACCTGGTAGGGATAAAGTTCGGTTTGCTTTAGATCCATTAGCGGAATATTTGGCTGCTTTGTATTTAGTTGATAGCTATGGGCAAGATAAAGATAAATGGATGGAATTTATTAACGCTGCAAAATCTGTACCGGATTTAGATGCAATTCAAGGTTTTCTTTTAGCAGTGCAGGATTGTTGTGTGAGCAACCCAGAAGATGTTTCTGATTTTATTGTCGCTTCACTATCTGAATTGACTGGTGTTGTTTTAACTCCTTCTCAAGAAAGTCAAAGAGCATCTATTTTATAAAAATTAATAATCATTAATTACTCAAAAATATGAATAATAGTATAAATATATTTTTTAAATTTATTCAAGTCTCTGCTATATCTCTGGGATTGTCTTTAACATCTATAAACCAAGCTTCAGGAGCATTAATCGAAGACAGTAAACTAGAAAAATACGCGAATATAAGAAAAAGAATTGAAACAAATAAAAAAGTTGGCGTTATCCTGCGACAAACAACGCCAGAAGCAGTAAATAAATTAATAGAAAAATTACAAAGTAAAGACGCTGAAATCCGTGGTGGTGCAGCCTCTATTTTAGGTGAGGTAAATCAACAGCAAGAATTAGTGATATCAGCACTCATCAAAGCTTTGCAAGATGAAAACCCCATAATTCGTGCTAATGCTGCTAGCTCATTAGGAGAATTATTGCCCTTTTCAGAATCATCAGAATCAATCATTACGGCACTTACTCAAGCTTTGCAAGATAAAAATTCATTAGTTCGCTCAAAAGCTATATCTGCTTTGAAAGAGTCAACATCAATTTTGAGAGGTACAAAATCGATTTCCGATCAAGAATTATTAGTACCAAAACTCATCCGAGCTTTACAAGATAAAAATCCAGTAGTTCGTGCAAATGCAGCCTCTTATTTAAAAGAAATAGTACCTAGTCATAAATTATTAATGGCATCTGACATCGAAGCCAGAATATTCAGCAGAATATTACTATCGCTTGAAAAAGAATTACCAATATTAACTGAATCTTTAGAAGACGATAGCTCAGAAGTTCGCTCATCTATAGCTAAGGTTTTAGAAGTAATGGGAGAAAAAGCAGCATCAGCAGTACCACAACTTACTGAAACTCTCAAAGACGATAACTCACAAGTTCGTATATCTGTTGCTTTCGCTTTAGGAAAGATGAAAACAAAAGCAGCATCAGCAGTGCCGCAACTCGCTAAAACTCTCAAAGATGATAATTCAAAAGTTCGCTCAACTACTGCTTGGGCTTTAGGGAATATTGGAGAAAAATCAATATCAGCAGTACCGCAACTTATTCAAGCTCTAGAAGATGATAGTTCGGAAGTTCGTTCATCTACGGTTTTCGCTTTAAAAATGATAGCAGAAGGTTATCGAAATCAAGTTGAGAAACTATCTAATAAAGAGCTAGAAGCTGGAATTAATAATATTGAAAAAGCCGTAAAGGCATTAGATAAAATTACATCAGCAGACTTAAAAGTAACCGAAAAGGTATTTAACAAATTTAAATTATCTGTACAACGTACTTTAACCACATTAAAAAAAGAAAAAGACTCGCGCTTAACATCGCGGATATTTGAATGGATGGTAAAACATCCTTGGTTTGCAGCAACCATTATTTATCTAATATTCTTCCCGTTATTATGGTCAAGTTTATTATTAATACGTCCTCTATGGCTACTGAAACTCAATCAAAAACTTCAACCATTAAGCAACTTACAACTACCAGAAGCTCTTGGTGGTTGGACAATCTCTATTCCCGGAATCATCTTTTTACAACCATTCACCTATCATCCCCGAGTCTTAGATGCATGGGTAGCTACTAATATCAAAGTTGCTCGCGATAACTTCTCCGTTAAAAAGACAGTCAGCAATCGCGCCGAGCATATTTCTCTACCCGTCGTAGTTGATAAGAAAACCATCGCGAATTTCTCCGGTAACGATTTAAAAGCGAGCTTTGACAAAAAATTAACTAATATCCTAATTCACGCCGAAGGGGGTTCGGGAAAAACAAGTTTAGCTTGTCAATTAGCAAAATGGGGAATGTCAGATGACATCAATATTCGTCCTTCCAAACATCGGATGCTACCCATACTAATCGAACAAGAATTAGATGTAGATGCTGAAGGAAATCAAGCTTTTATCCAAGAAATTTGCGGGCAGTTACAAGTTTTAATTGGTGAATCTGAAGTCATTCCCACCAAGTTAGTTGAAAACCTCCTACGTCAAAGGCGAATTTTAGTAATCATCGACCATTTTTCTGAAATGAGCTTTTCTACCAGAAAGCAAATTCGTCCCGCTTCTCCCAACTTTCCCGCTAATGCGCTGATAGTAAATTCTAGATTAGAAGAATCTCTTGATAACGTTCCTAAAACAACTTTAAAACCGCTACGAGTATCGGGTAATCAACTTTCATCATTTATGGAAGCTTATTTAACTCAAAGAGGAAAGCGAGACTTATTTGATGATGCCGAATATTTTGATGCTTGTCGTCGTTTATCTTTGATGGTGGGTAAGCGCAATATTACAGCTTTATTTGCCAAACTTTATGCCGAGCGGATGATTGCTAAAGTCGCAGTTGATAGTGATGATTTTGTCGATGATTTGCCGTTAAGTATTCCCGATTTGATGTTGGGATATATTAACGAACTTAATAGAGAAACGGCTGAAGGTGAATTAGATAATCGTACTCTACAAAAAGACGCGAAAACAATCGCTTGGGAATGCTTGAAGAAAACTTTTCGTCCCGGTAGTACTAAATTAGATGATGTTGTAGCAGTACTTGATAATCAAGATAGCGTAAATGCAAGATTGCATCATTTAGAAAAAAGATTGCGAATTATTCAAATTAGCGAACCTGGTAGAGATAAAGTTCGGTTTGCTTTAGATCCATTAGCGGAATATTTGGCTGCTTTGTATTTAGTTGATAGTTATGGGCAAGATAAAGATAAATGGATGGAATTTATTAACGCTGCAAAATCTGTGAATGATTTAGAGGCAATTCAAGGTTTTCTTTTAGCAGTGCAGGATTGTTGTGTGAGCAACCCAGAAGATGTTTCTGATTTTATTGTCGCTTCACTATCTGAATTGACTGGTGTTGTTTTAACTCCTTCTCAAGAAAGTTTGATTACACATGGTTTTTAAATCATTAATTATATAAATTTGTTTTTTGTTATGAATCAAAAACGATTAAATGTATTTCTAAAATATTTACAAATCTCTATTTTATCCCTAGGATTATCTTTCATTTCTGTAAGTAAAGCCTGGGGAGAAGAAATAAGTGATAGCGCACTGCAACAGTATGGAAACAACTTAGATGATATTACAGAATACGAATTAACTAAGTTTAATGTAGAAAATTTTTCTAAAGAAGATATTGATAAAGTCCTGGAAAAATTAAAAAGTCAAGATACTAAAGTCCGCGCTGGTGCTGTCTATATTCTTTCCAGTGTAGAGGATAAATCACCATCGGTATTACCGGCAATCATCCAAGCTTTGCAAGATGAAAATTCAACCGTTCGCTCTAGTGCTCTTCATTCTTTGGGAGAAATAGGAAAAAGAAATGAATCAGTATCGCTAGTAATAGCAATTATTCAAGCCCTAAAAGATAAAGATGTAAAAGTTCGTTCTAAAGCTGCATTAGCTTTAAATGAAATTGAAGAAATAGGAGGAATAAGAGTTGGTGAGAAATCGAAAGTACTTTTAGGAGAAATACCGACTTTAATCAAAGCCTTGCAAAATAAAGATGCAGAAGTGCGTCGATATGGTGCTATGGTTCTGGGAAACCTGGGGAAAAAAGCAATATCAGCAGTACCGGAGCTTATCAAAGCTTTAGAAGATGAAAATTCAAAAGTTCGCTCATCTGTTGCTGAAGCTTTGGGAGATATTGGAGATAAAGCAGCATTAAAACCACTTCTGAAAGCATTGCAAGATAAAAATTCAAAAGTTCGCTCATCTGTTGCTGAAGCTTTGGGAGATATTGGAGATAAAGCAGCATTACAACCACTTCTGAAAGCATTGCAAGATAAAAATTCAAAAGTTCGCTCATCTGTTGCTGAAGCTTTGGGAGATATTGGAGATAAAGCAGCATTACAACCACTTCTAAAAGCTTTGCAAGATAAAGATTCGAGTGTTCGCTCATCTGCTGCTTATGCTTTGGGAAATTTTGCAGAAAAAAAAGCAATACAACCACTAATAAAAGCTTTAAAAGATGATGATTTAAATGTTCGCTCATCTGCTGCTGATGCTTTGGAAAAACTAGAATATAAACCAACTATCGAATCACTCAAAAAATCTTTGAAAAATCCTGATTTAGATGTTCGCTTAAATGCTGCTTCTTATTTATCTAAAATGGGAAAGGAAGCATTACTAGCAGTACCAGAAATTATTATAGCTTTTAGATATGAAGGTTCATGGGAACATGAATTAGCGGATAGTTATGTGAGCAAAATAGTAAAATACTATCGAAATCAAGCAGAAAAACTATCCAATCAAGATTTAGAAAATGGTATTGCGATTTTAGAAAAATCCTTACGAGCATTAGAAGGTAGTGAAGAGAGATTCAAGGAAGGAAAATTATCATTACAAAATACTTTAAAAACTATAAGAAGAGAACAAGATTATCGACTAAAGTTCCGTATCTTGGAATGGGTTGCAAAAAATCCTTGGATAACAGCAGCAATTTTTTACATCATTATCTTTCCCTTGTTATGGTCTAGTTTATTGCTCATACGTCCTTTATGGCTGCTAAAGCTCAATCATAGACTGCAACCATTGAGTAATTTACAATTACCAGAAGCTCTGGGTGGTTGGAAACTTTCAATTTCGGGGGTAATATTTCTCGAACAATTTAGCTATCATCCCAGAGTTTTGGATGCATGGGTAGGGACTCATATTAAAATAGCTCGGGATAATTTTTCAGTTAAAGAAACTGTCAGCAATCGAGCCGAATATATTTCTCTACCAGTTGTACTCGATAAGAAAACCGTCGCTAATTTCTCTGGTAATGATTTAAAAGCTTGCTTTACTCAAAAACTAACTAATATTCTAATTCATGCTGAAGGCGGCTCGGGAAAAACCAGTCTGGCTTGTCAATTAGTAAAATGGGGAATGTCTGATGATATCAATATTCGTCCTAGTAAGCATCGGATGCTACCAGTTTTGATTGAGCAAGAATTAGATGCTGACGTTGAAGATTCAGTGACAAAAGCGATATCGGGACAATTACAAGTCTTAATTGGCGAGCCGAAAGCTATCCCCAGCAAATTAGTAGAACAATTATTGCTTCAGCGTCGTATTTTAGTAATTATCGACCATTTTTCCGAAATGAGCGAAGCAACTAGAAAACAAATTCGTCCCGCTTCTCCTAACTTTCCTGCTAATGCTCTAATAGTTACTTCCCGTTTACAAGAATCTCTTGATAATGTTCCTAAAACAACTATAAAGCCGCTACGAGTATCGGGAAATCAACTGTCATCATTTATGGAAGCTTATTTAACTCAACGAGGAAAGCGAGATTTATTTGATGATGCGGAATATTTTGATGCTTGTCGTCGCTTATCTTTAATGGTGGGAAAGCGCAATATTACAGCTTTATTCGCTAAACTCTACGCCGAGCAAATGATTGCTAAAGCTGGTGTGGAAGAAATTGATAGTTTTGTTAATAATTTACCCTTAAATATTCCCGATTTGATGTTGGGATATATCAATGAATTAAATAGAGAAACCGCTGATAGCGAATTAGATAATCCTACAGTTCAAAAAGATGCCAAAATTATCGCTTGGGAATGTTTGAAAAATAATTTTCGTCCCAGTGCTACGAAATTAGATGATGTTGTCGCTGTACTTGATAATCCCGATACGGTAAACGCAAGATTACAGCATTTAGAAAAAAGATTGCGAATTATTCAAATTAACGAACCTGGTAGAAATAAAGTTCGGTTGGCTTTAGATCCATTAGCCGAATATCTAGCTGGTTTATATTTAGTTGATAATTATGGGCAAGATAAAGATAAGTGGGTGAAATTTCTTGATACAGCTAAATCTGTCGCTGATTTAGGTGCAATTCAAGGTTTTTTATTAGCAGTTCAAGATTGTTGTATCGCCAATCCAGAAGATGTTCCCAACTTCGTTGCTAATTCCTTATGTCAATTAACAGGTGTTGTTTTACAAGCGAATCAAAATACTCAAATTATATTTACTAATTAGATTTATAACTTGTTCCTTGGCTCTGCCAAGGAATACCAAGCCGAAGGCTCTGCCTTCATTTAGCGAGGCAGAGCCTCGCGAATAGCGTTCCCAGGCTTAGCCTTGGAATGAGAATATTAAATCAATTTAAAATTATGAATAACAATAATATAAAAATTATTTTACAAACTTTTATCTTATCTCTAGGATTATCTCTAACACTTATCAATAAAGTTTGGAGCCAAGATATTAGCGACACTAAATTACAAGAGTATGCTGATATTTATGACAAAAGGGAACGTAACACAAAAATTGGCGATCGCCTGAAAGAAAAAACTCCAGAAATATTTGATAAACTACTCAAAAAATTACAAAGCAAAGATGCAAAAATTCGTGTTGGTGCTTTATCTTTATTAAGTGATTTCGAGAAAAAATCTCCATTAGTAGTACCATCAGTTATCAAAGCTTTACAAGATGAAGATCCAACAGTTCGCTCTATCGCTGCTCGTTTATTAGGAAGAATAGAAACCAAAAATCAATCAGAATTAGTTGCACAAGCACTTATCAAAGCTTTGCAAGACAAAAACCCTACAGTTCGCTCCAATGCTGCTGATTCACTAGACGATATAGAAATCACAAATAAATCGGGAGTAGTAGTGCCAGCACTTATCAAAGTTTTGCAAGACAAAAACGCAACTGTTCGTTCAAAAGCTGCATCAGCTTTGCATCGGATATCAATATTAGATAGCGAAGCATCAGCACTTTCAAAGCAAATACCAGCACTAATCAAAGCTTTAGAAGATGAAGATGTACAAGTTCGCTCCTATGCTATTAAAACTTTAGGAAACTTAAAAAAAGAAGCAGCATCCTTAGTACCAAAATTTATTCAAGCTTTGCAAGAAGATAACTCAGCAATTCGTCAAGCTGCTGCTGAAGCTTTGGGAGATATAGGAGATAAAGCAGCAGTTAAACCGCTGATTAAAGCTTTGGATGATAAAGATTCAATGGTTAGTGTATTTGCTGCTGGAGCTTTAAGAAGAATAGGAGATAAAGCAGCAGTTAAACCGCTGATTAAAGCTTTGAATGATAAAGATTCAATGGTTCGTTGGGGAGCTGCTGTAGCTTTAGGAAATTTAGGAGATGAAACAGCAGTTAAACCACTTATTAAAACTTTGGATGACGAAGATGCAACAGTCCGCCGATTAAGTCTTATTGCCCTGGGAAGACTTGGTAAAAAAGCAGCACCAGCACTACCAAGAATCATTGAAGCTTTAAAAGATAATAATTCATATGTTCATTTTGATGCAGCTTATGCATTAAAACATATAGCCGAAGACTATATAAATCAAGTAGATAAACTTTCTAATCAAGAGTTAGAAAATGGAATTATAAACTTAGAAAAACTTTTAAAAGTCTTTGAATTGGAAGAAATTGTTCTCTTAGGACAAGACATAAAGGCATTGGAATTAGAAAGAGAAACCTTTGATAACAACAAACTATCCATACAAACAGCTTTAAGAACTCTAAAAAAAGAAAAAGACTCGCGTTTAACATCGCGAATATTTGAATGGATGCTAAAACATCCTTGGTTTGCAGCAACCATTATTTATCTAATATTCTTCCCGTTATTATGGTCAAGTTTATTATTAATACGTCCTTTATGGCTGCTAAAACTCAATCAAAAACTTGAACCATTAAGCAATATAGAATTACCAGAAGCTCTTGGTGGCTCTAAAATCTCTATTCCAGGGATTATTTTTCTGCAAGCATTTATCTATCGTCCCAGAGTTTTAGATGCATGGGTAGCTAATTATATTAAAGTTGCTCGCGATAATTTCTCAGTTAAAGAAACAGTCAGCAATCGCGCCGAGCATATTTCTCTACCCGTCGTAGTTGATAAGAAAACCATCGCGAATTTCTCCGGTAACGATTTAAAAGCGAGCTTTGACAAAAAATTAACTAATATCCTAATTCACGCCGAAGGGGGTTCGGGAAAAACAAGTTTAGCTTGTCAATTAGCAAAATGGGGAATGTCAGATGACATCAATATTCGTCCTTCCAAACATCGGATGCTACCCATACTAATCGAACAAGAATTAGATGTAGATGCTGAAGGAAATCAAGCTTTTATCCAAGAAATTTGCGGGCAGTTACAAGTTTTAATTGGTGAATCTGAAGTCATTCCCACCAAGTTAGTTGAAAACCTTCTACGTCAAAGGCGAATTTTAGTAATTATCGACCATTTTTCTGAAATGAGCTTTTCTACCAGAAAGCAAATTCGTCCCGCTTCTCCCAACTTTCCCGCTAATGCGCTGATAGTAAATTCTAGATTAGAAGAATCTCTTGATAACGTTCCTAAAACAACTTTAAAACCTCTACGAGTATCGGGAAATCAACTTTCATCATTTATGGAAGCTTATTTAACTCAAAGAGGAAAGCGAGACTTATTTGATGATGCCGAATATTTTGATGCTTGTCGTCGTTTATCTTTGATGGTGGGTAAGCGCAATATTACAGCTTTATTTGCCAAACTTTATGCCGAGCGGATGATTGCTAAAGTCGCAGTTGATAGTGATGATTTTGTCGATGATTTGCCGTTAAGTATTCCCGATTTGATGTTGGGATATATTAACGAACTTAATAGAGAAACGGCTGAAGGTGAATTAGATAATCGTACTCTACAAAAAGACGCGAAAACAATCGCTTGGGAATGCTTGAAGAAAACTTTTCGTCCCGGTAGTACTAAATTAGATGATGTTGTAGCCGTACTTGATAATCAAGATAGCGTAAATGCAAGATTGCATCATTTAGAAAAAAGATTGCGAATTATTCAAATTAGCGAACCTGGTAGGGATAAAGTTCGGTTTGCTTTAGATCCACTCGCGGAATATTTGGCTGCTTTGTATTTAGTTGATAGTTATGGGCAAGATAAAGATAAATGGATGGAATTTATTAACGCTGCTAAGTCTGTACCGGATTTAGATGCAATTCAAGGTTTTCTTTTAGCGGTGCAGGATTGTTGTGTGAGCAACCCAGAAGATGTTTCTGATTTTATTGTCGCTTCACTATCTGAATTGACTGGTGTTGTTTTAACTCCTTCTCAAGAAAGTTTGATTACACATGGTTTTTAAATTACTACTTAGATTATTACGAAATTAAGTAATGTCTCTCAAAAAACTTGGCAATACTCTTGAAAGCATAAATATCTAATGGTGAAATCAGCAAGAAACTGAGTTTGCAGAAACTTTTGCCAGATATCAATAATCAACAATTCAGAGATTTCGCCGATGCTAACCTAAGTAAATCTCTGCATAATATACAAGATACGTAGTATTTCTACTATTAATTAGGTTTTATGCAACTGGCATATTCTAATTGCGCCATACTATTACAGAGTATCGCAAAGCAAACAAGCGCCTTTAGGAACAGTCTGACTGGTGCGTGACACTAAAAAAACCTTATTACTAGGTTCCTTCATTAGTCAAAGTGTCACAGCACCCTACAAGAAAAACGTGCTAATTGCATAAATCATGTAAACATAAAAATACTTTTTAGAATAATTAATTTTGATAAATTATATGCAAAAGCAGATACTATCATCAAGAATGCTACCGCGCTCTACAAATGTTAATTTTTTATTTACTGAAGAGACTTCGTTAGGAGCCAATATGGTTTTGATTGCGGATGAAGAAGAAAAAGTCCGCGATGCTTTATCAGTTGCAGTTCATAGATGGGCACAGGAAGAACAAAGGAATATTGAAACTGTGAAGCTTGAAAATGGGCAACAAACTATAGATTCAGTCCATCATATGGTTCGCTATCGAAAACCACCACTGTTAGTAATTGCTGATTTACGAATGCCAGGTATGAGTGGAGTTGATGTTGCCCAAACAATTAATAACAAATATGCTCGAATACCAATGATTATTACAGCATCATATGACGAACATGATGAAAGTTTAATACAGAAAGCTGATGATTTTGCTGACCAATATTCTCATGTAAGTTTCATAATTCGGACGCAGAGTTCTCCACTTCTCAAAGTTGTTTTAGAATCAGAAATCAGAAATATTTTGTCCAAACCTTCTACCCATAGAGAAGACACACAAAGTCAATTTGGTGCTTTAAAAAAGAAACTTACCAAGCTTTGGAATAATTCTTTTTAGGAATAAACAATGGAACATATCCCCATCCGCATTGCCAAAGCCTTGGTTACGGCGCTAATTTTAACTACCGTATATTTTGTAACTCATCCTCACATCAAGAAGTTGGGAAGTAATGGCAGAGCAGTTGCTTACATTACGAGTATGTTTTCGATTCCCGGAATTCTTGTCGCTTCTTTAGCGAT
The DNA here is from genome assembly GCF_000316665.1 of Rivularia sp. PCC 7116. Taxonomy (GTDB): domain Bacteria; phylum Cyanobacteriota; class Cyanobacteriia; order Cyanobacteriales; family Nostocaceae; genus Rivularia. The sequence goes on from NC_019678.1 coordinate 212,367, forward strand.
CGCCGAGGTTCCTTTTAATGTATTAGCACCAATTACAGGCTCTTTAGCTTTGGGTTTTTCCTTTGGTGCCAAGCAAGCTGTAGAAAATACCGCAACAGTTTTTCTTAATCTTAGCGATGATGTTTACGAGGTTGGAGATATTGTTAGTTTTCCCAAGGATGATGACTTTTACAAAGTTTCTGCAATCAAAACTTCTAGTATTAAGCTACTTTCATTAGGTAGAGGTGCCGGAAAAATTCTGAATATTTCTCCTAGCGTACTGGCACAAAGAGAGATTATAAACTATACCCAAGACGGTGCAAGTAATTTATGCAAATGGACTTTTGAAATTTCTTTGAAAGCTCCTATATCACAACCAGGTGAAGGAGATATTACAAAGATGGAAGATACTTTACTCAAAGCAGCTAAAGAAGTTCAAAACTGGATTATACAAAATACGAAACATCCCAAAGCTATAGCCGCCTTCCAAGCTGAATCGCAAAAAGATAGCGGTCGTAAAGACGTACCGGCAGGTGTATTCTTAACTAAAGTAGAAAAATTTATTCACCATTATGTTGTTGCTTTATGGGTTCCGGGTATTGAAATATTTCGAGTAAATGCGATTCAAAATGAATTACTACATCGTGTATGGTATTACGCGGTGGAGTACCATAATATAGAGCTAGCAAAACCCGATTCTCATGATAATACCGATATTGTCGAAGCTACTCATGCTATCGCAATATCTTTGAAACAAGGTTTAAGTCAAATTAGTAATTCTGATAGTATTATGCAAAGTAAAATAGAAGTTTAATTAATTTTATTTAAATCAAGCAACCCATCCAAATATATCTCCCTCTCCTTGATAAGGAGAGGGTTGGGGTGAAGTTTAAAATCTATAAATCAATTCTACAAAATTAAGCCGATAAGACAGCTTTAACTTTACCAAAGCGTCGCTCTCTATTTTGATAGCTTAGTATTGCTTGATGAAATGCATTTCTATCAAAATCAGGCCATAAAACATCTGTAAAATACATTTCTGAATAAGCCATTTGCCATAAAAGAAAGTTGCTTAAACGTTTCTCTCCGCTAGTACGAATCAGCAAATCAGGTGTGGGAATATCGGCTGTATATAAATTTTTGTTGATTAAATCTTCATTTATATCTTCTGGGTTAATTTCTCCTTTCTCAACTAATTCTGCAACCTTGCGGCAAGCATGGATAATTTCTTTACGACTACCATAATTTACCGCAACATTAAATTGCACATCATGATTATTGGATGTTTCTAGCATCGAGCGCTGCATTTCATTTTGCAACGATTTTGGTAAAGCGGTTAAATCGCCAACAAAATTGATTCTTACTCCTTCTCGATGCATTTCCTCCAATTCGCGACGCAACATTTTCTCAAATAAAAGCATCAAAAAATCAACTTCTTCAGTTGGTCGTCGCCAATTTTCGGTAGAAAAAGCGTAAGCTGTTAGTATCTCGATTCCCCAATCTTTGCAGCAGCGTAATAGTTCTTTGAGGGTTTTTGCTCCTTGCCTGTGCCCCGCAATGCGAGGTAATTTTTGTTGAGTAGCCCATCTGCCATTACCATCCATAATTACGGCTACATGTCTCGGTAAGTTTTGAGAGTTTAAATCTGCGGGTAGTTTTGAATTCATAAGATTTTAGATTTTAAGAACAGATAGGTTGGTTTTAGAATTTAGATTTATTACCGTAGATTAGGCATTGAGTACAAAGGATTTCGAGTAATGAATTCCTGTATCCCCAAATAGTTCATTTAAATACGCTGTTGTCAGGGTATTATTCCAAATCCATAATTGATGTATTGCAGAGGTAAAGGTAAATAACAAGCTTGTTTTGTTACTAAAACTCCAAGAATCCCATTGCAGCGTTTGCATCATCCGTTTTAAAGTTCTGATTAAACTATTGCGTGTATAGTTTTGATGGCGAGTTTTAATCAAAGTTTTGGTTATTTTGATTGCAGAAGTATCGGGATAAGCCCAAACACCAAATCCCCAAAATTTTGTCATATGATTGATTTCATCTATTGCTAACTGTTCCAAAATATCTTGCAGCGAGCCGGTTGTGTGAGCCATCAGCCATAGATACAGGCAGGTAGCACCGAATTCAGTGGCTATGCGATGCAAACCGTGACGATACAAGTCTTCGTAGGGATTAGTAGTAGGTAAATAGCCTCTGACAGTACGAAGTTTGGGAGTAATTTTTTCACCAGTTAACTGCTGATAAACCTTGATTAATGCAGGAGTATGCTGGCGCTCTTCTTTTTCCCATAAACCTGGTTCTATCAGCTTCCCATTCTCATCAATCGTCCCTCCAACATACTGAGCCATTTGTGGATGTAATTTCTGTAAATATTGCCGACTCGTTTGAGTATATCCTCGGATAGGGGCTTCGGTATCCATCGCCCCAATTAAAACTGATAAAAATACTTCTAATTCAATACCATTTATTTGTTCGCGGTTAATACTTTGCCAGTCAATAGGTTTCCAAGCACGCGGTTGTGGTTGCTGGAATTGCGATGGTAAGTCTTTTAACCGTTCGTGTAATTCTTTTTTTGTAAGATAATGTTTGATGAGAAATTTTATATTTTGCTGAATTTGCGAATAGTTTGTATCGGGGTTTGGGTTAGTTACCCGATTCAGATGAGATTTACTAAGTATTTTTATCATCTTTTTTTATTAGAGTATTTATTGTTGCTTTGTTATGACTACTCTAAATGTTGATTTGGGTGTTTGTCAGTCGGGCAAAGTCGGGTAAAAAGTATGATGGATAAATTAGATAAAAATAAAAAATGCACGGGCAGGCTGAGGTTTTCGCAAAATCAGCCAAATAATATTCAAATAAAGTATAAGTGTTAACAGAAATATTAATTAACCTGTTTTCTTCATCTTTTCTTTAAAAAATAAATTGATAGTCATCTCTTGATATTTATTTGTACTTGTTTATTAGACGATAGGAGTAAATAAAATTGAAAAATTAGTTTAAAAGTCAAGTTTACATAAACTTGTCCTTAAAGACTGATTTCCAACTGTAGACTAAGATAAAGCTTGCTCCTTACACTAGTAAACAAAACTACCTTGGTCGCTAAACAATGGATGATGAGGCAGTATTGGTATGGTTGGATACCATCGTACCTTCTAAAACTGGAGAACAATTAAGCGAATTAGAAAAGATTATTCTTCAACAGGTTTGGCTGGGAAGAAAGTATTTAGAAATTGCTGATTTTTATGGCTGTACTGAAGGGCACGCCAAAGATGTAGGCTCTCGATTATGGAAATTACTTTCTAAGGTAATGCGTCAGAAAATTACCAAAAGCAATTGTCGCAGAGTTTTAGAAAAGTGTTTTCGCAAAGCTGGTACGATATCGGGTTTGTTTGATTATCAAGTTACTTCTAACAATTCCTTTATTGAAAACTTGACGGAAAACCTCAGCCCACAGAATCAGGAGAATGAGATTTTAATCAAGCCTCTGTTACTGCGCGAGGAAGATATCAATTTTATCGGTAGAAGCGATGCTATCGATGATATCGATAATTTAGTAAATCTTGGTAGCAAAGTGATTGTGATTCAAGGTGAAGGTGGTTTGGGGAAAACTACTTTAGCTCAGCAATACCTGCATTCTCAAGACTTTGATGTGGTTTTGGAATTGTTGATGGCGAAGGAGACTCAAAACATTACTTCAGCGCAACGAGTAGTGGAAGAATGGTTAAAATATGATTTGGCACAAGAGCCGGGATTAGAGTTTGGAGTAACTTTAGGAAGATTGAAGCGACAACTCCACAGCAAGCGAATTGGAATTTTAATTGATAATTTAGAACCTGCATTGGATGGAAAAGGAAGGTTTATTACTCCTCATCGCAACTATATTGAATTATTTCGGATTTTAACTGATGCGAGAATACATTGTACAACTTTAATTACTAGTAGAGATAGACTTTGCGAACCTGAATTAAATGTAACTCACTACCGACTTCCCGGTTTAAATGAAGAAACTTGGCAAAAATATTTTGCTCGGCGTGAAGTTGAAGTTGATTTACCAACTTTACAGAAGATGCATCATGCTTATGGTGGAAATGCCAAAGCTATGGGAATTCTTTGCGGTTCAATTCAGGAAGATTTTGACGGTGATATTACTGCTTACTGGCAAGAAAATCATGCCGATCCTTTAGCAGTAACCGATTTAAAAAATTTAGCTGCAAGTCAAATCAACCGCTTGCAAAATCTTGATTCTCAAGCATATCGTTTGCTGTGTCGTTTGGGATGTTATCGTTACCAAGATGTTTCTACTGTTCCTACTCAGGGGCTTTTAAGTTTATTGTGGGATGTGCCCTCAGAGCAGCATCGTCAAATTATTGCTTCATTAAAAAATCGCTCTTTGATAGAGTGTAATAAAGGTAAATATTGGCTGCATCCGGTAATTAGAGCCGAAGCTATTTCTCGATTGCGTAACAGTAAAGATTGGGCGATCGCCAATCACAAAGCGGCGGAATTTTGGACGGATAGCGTAGAAATAATCGAAACTTTTCAAAATGCTCTGCAAGCGTTAGAGGCTTATTATCACTATATTGAAATCAATCAATTTGAATTAGCCGGAAAGCTGATTATCAAAAGTCGAAACAATCAGTGGGGACAATTTTTACCCCTCGGCAGCACTTTATATCGAATGGGTTTAATTCAACCAGTTTTATCTGCCATCATTCATATTATTAATCATATTGACGACGATAAAAAAATCAGCGAACTATATAATATTTTAGGCGATTTGTATTGGATCAGCGGTCAGATTGAGGCTGCAATTGCATATCAACAAAAAACGATTTTTTTAGCCAGACAATCACTAGCAAGTTTTATCAATCAAGAAGATAACAGCCAAGCATTTTACTATTATCGAATGCTCGAAGTTGATTCTTTATTGAGTATCGGACTTTATAAAATTGATTTATGGGAATTGCAGGAATCCGCTCAATTATTTCAACAGGTAATTAATTTAGCTCAAAACACCGCACATCATCCTTGGGCAGAAAAAGCAGTAGTTTGTTTATCTTTAGTTAATTCCTATTTAGAACAATATCCCTCTGCTTATTTACTAGCGGATGAGTGTTACAACAACATTAAAGCAGAGCCGAATATTGAAAAAACCGGAAGATTTGCTTATTTTATTCAAATACTCGGTCAAACTTATATAAATTTAGCAGATTTTAGTAAAGCAAAAGAAATGTTTTCTATGGCTTTTAATTTTGCAGAAGAAAGCCACTATACGCAAGTTAAAGCCAAAAGTCTAAGTGGTTTAGCTGAAATTCACCGTATAAATCAAGAATTTGACTTAGCTTTGCAAAATCATTCAGAAGCAATTGAGCTATTAGATAAAATTGGTGCGAAATGCGATTTGGCTGAAGCCTATTTTCAACTGAGTTTGACTTATAAGAGTATGGGAAAAAAGAGTGAAAGTCAGGTGAATATTGAGAAGGCTGTTCGCTTGTTCGCTGAGATACAAGCGCCGAAGCAAGTGGGTAAAATTAGGTGTCAGTTAGTAGTTATATAGAGCAGATTTCTAAGCTAGAATTCCATAATTAATACTTTCAAAATTATGGGGGTAGAATACCCCCACAAACATCTTCGATATTCCTTTCAATTTAATTTTATAAGTAGGTATATCTGAAGATTGCGTCACCTAAAGCTTTCCAAGTTTGGGAACCAACTTCTCCATCTACAGCTATATTTGGTGCTGGTGCAGGAAAAGTAGAGTTATAGTTTGCTTGGAATTCTTTTACTATTTGTTCGCATTGCTCGTCATAAACGCCATCAAATTTTACATTTTCCGTAATAAGTATTGGCGCATTTGGTTTTTGACTGAACCAATAGATTGAAGACAATAACTGTTCAAGGAATCGGACGGAATCTCCATTATCTCCTTTTCGCAAAAGAGGTAAATTCTTTGTAACAGTTGCTGTAGCCATTGTTGTAGTCATGATAGATCCTCTCGTTTTATAATTAATGGTTTGTGCTTCTTTTATACAGTTTGAAGGCAATACCTTCGATTTCACGCGGGAGGTTGTTGTGCCTACTCCATGTGATGTTTATTGAAGCTAATTCAATTATGGAATTTTGAATATGAATTCAGCAGTACCCGAACAGGGTATCTTTTTAAATGGGTTTTATTATAGGTTGGATAAAGATTAATAATGCAAGAATATAGCAGACGCAGAGCTTTTGTCATCAAGCTTTTTTAGTACAAAATTCTGCCTTGATGTGCTGCGTAAATCCTATTATTTCTAAATTATTAAGCATAAATCGGTGAGTTACAAATAGCTTTCATCACCTGCAATAATAAAATCTAACCCGGTAATTCATTTAAACGAAGCAAAGGTATTAATTGACAATTGAGGGTATTGACTCGATTTAAATAAACAAATTCGCAGCCTTGTCCGTTAATAACTAAATTCCCAACTTTTGAAAGCGTAAGTTAATAATTGCGGTAAATCTTCAAATACATCGAAGGCGCTATTTTTCCCTAGTCACACACCCTACAAATTTTTCTCCCCCTCTACCCCCTCTCTTCTTTCTCCCCCTACCTTACTAAATGTATCAATGTGTATCAGTTAACTTTGCGTTTTCCTTACTACTTGCTATCATGCGCCTCAGATGTATAGGTCATAACTCCTATGCTTAAGAAAAATCTAAACATTCTCTGACAATTATCAGTTAACAATAGACAGTAACTATAACGAATTTGATTACAAATTATGGCTGAAGTAAATATAGAATCAATTCTGCAAGAGAAACGTTTATTCCCACCTGCTGAGGAATTCTCACAAAATGCTCACATAAAAAGCTTAGAAGACTATCAGCGTCTTTACGACAAAGCAAAAGCTAACCCCGAAGCTTTCTGGGCTGAACTTGCCGAAAAGGAATTAGACTGGTTTCAAAAGTGGGATACGGTTTTAGATTGGCAACCACCTTTTGCTAAGTGGTTTGTTAACGGTAAAATTAATATTTCTCACAACTGCCTTGACAGACATCTTACTACTGCTAATAAAAATAAAGCTGCGATTATTTGGGAAGGTGAACCGGGAGACTCCCGCACAATCACTTACGCACAGTTGCACCGCGAAGTTAGTCAATTCGCTAACGCTCTTAAACAATTAGGAGTAAAAAAAGGCGATACGGTGGGCATTTATATGCCGATGATTCCCGAAGCTGCTGTGGCAATGTTAGCTTGTGCCAGAATTGGCGCACCTCACAGTGTTGTGTTTGGCGGTTTCAGCGCGGAAGCTTTGCGCGATAGACTCAATGATGCGAAAGCGAAGGTGGTAATTACTGCTGACGGCGGTTTTCGTAAGGATGCAGTTGTTCCTCTCAAACCCCAAGTTGATAAGGCGCTACAAAATAATGCCGCTCCTTCTGTAGAAAATGTCTTGGTGGTACAGCGTACTAAGCAAGATGTTCACATGGAATCGGGAAGGGATTATTGGTGGCACGATTTGCAAAAGGAAGTTTCCGCAGATTGTCCCGCAGAGCCGATGGATGCTGAAGATGTGCTGTTTGTTTTATACACTTCTGGCAGCACTGGCAAACCGAAAGGTGTCGTCCACACCACTGGTGGCTACAACCTTTACAGCCACATGACCACCAAGTGGATATTTGATTTACAAGATACAGACGTATATTGGTGTACTGCCGACGTAGGTTGGATTACCGGACACAGCTATATCGTATATGGACCACTTTCCAATGGTGCAACCACGGTAATGTATGAAGGTGCGCCGCGTAAATCGAATCCCGGCTGTTTTTGGGATGTTGTCGAAAAGTACGGCGTGACAGTTTTCTATACTGCACCTACGGCAATCCGCGCCTTTATCAAAATGGGTGACGAACACCCCAAAGCACGGGATTTATCATCTTTGCGGTTGTTGGGAACCGTGGGAGAACCAATTAACCCGGAAGCTTGGATGTGGTATCACCAGGTAATCGGCGGCGAAAAATGTCCGATTGTAGATACATGGTGGCAAACTGAAACCGGCGGCGTGATGATTACACCTTTACCAGGTGCTATTCCTACCAAACCCGGTTCTGCAACTCGTCCTTTCCCCGGTATTCTTGCAGATATCGTTGACTTGGACGGTAATACAGTAAAAAATAACGAAGGTGGATATCTTGTAGTTCGTCATCCTTGGCCCGGTATGATGAGAACAGTATACGGCGATCCAGACCGTTTCCGACGCACCTATTGGGAACATATTGCTCCTAAAGACGGTAAATATCTTTACTTTGCTGGCGATGGTGCAAGGAAAGATGAAGACGGTTACTTCTGGGTAATGGGACGTGTAGATGATGTCTTAAATATATCTGGTCATCGCCTCGGTACGATGGAAGTTGAATCTGCCCTTGTTTCCCATCCAGCAGTCGCTGAAGCAGCCGTAGTTGGAAAACCCGATGAAGTTAAAGGTGAGGAGATTGTTGCATTTGTGACTTTAGAAGGCGGGAATGAAGGCAGCGAAGAATTAAATAAACAACTGAAAAAACACGTAGTTGGAGAAATTGGTGCGATCGCCCGCCCTGGTGAAATTCGTTTTACCGATGCTTTACCAAAAACCCGTTCCGGTAAGATTATGCGGCGCTTATTGAGGAATCTTGCGGCAGGGCAAGAAGTATCTGGCGATACTTCGACTTTGGAAGATATCAGCGTACTGGATAAATTGCGCGGAGAAGCATAGGATTTTGGATTAATTAGTTGTGGGGTAGAGAGAAGTTGGGGGGAAGATATTCTTCTCCCAAACTTCAAAGCATCCCTGCCTGCCTTTATTTTGTTGACATTTTCAACGTACAAATATTTAAATGGTTTGTTAACGCAGTTGGGGGAAAGAATTTTCCGCAGAGTCACGCAGAGTTTTTTTGGTATCATATATAGTTCTAGCGAAATTAGAAACAATATTAGTTGTAAGGGGAGATAAAAAAAGAATGGCAAATGAACTAGAACAATCGGTAAAAGATATTTTCGTGGCCTTAATGACAGAAGCTCATTCTGATGATGGAGCTATTTTTAACGTCCGATTTTTAGATGATTTGCCACATGTTGACTGCATTGTCGAATTAATCGGACAAAAAGATTTTCTTCCTTTTTGCTACGTACAGTTGAAAAGTACAAAAACAGGATATACAAAAAAAGATAAACGTTTGAAAGTAAAATTTCCTCAAGAATCTATAACTGGTTTGTCATCATATCCCGCACCCACTTACATTGTAGGAATTGATGAGAAAGACGAAACTGGTTACATTGTTTCTGCAAATGGTGACGATTTGAGTTCTTTTGCAAGCATTCCTACAGATTTTCCCATCAATAAACCTAATCGCGGAAATCTTTGGAATGAAGTAAATGATTTTTGGTATAGAGCAAGAAAAATTAAATTTAATTCCAAGTTTGTTGAAACTGAGGAAGAGTAATTCTTAGTTGGGAAGTAGGAATTAGGAATTAGGAGTTAGCAGTCAAAATTATTATAGGATAGGGGTTTAAAAGTCTGAAATATATGTTGTAGTTCTCCGTGCTGTAGCAGTAACATTGAACTACTAGCTATACGTTCACAATTTTATTTTGCTAACTGATAACTGACTTGAAACCTCAACGCACGTAAGAAGCACCATTAATATCAATTGTCGTACCAGTTGCATGTGGTGCTAAACCAGATGCTAAAAAAGCAATGACATTCGCAACATCTTGAGGAGGTGCTATTTTCCCTAAAGGAATATCTTTAGTTACGAAATCTTCTCCGTAATCTTGAATAAATTTCTCCGCCATTTCGGTACGAACAAAACCGGGCGCTACACTATAGGCTAAAACACCATCTTTACCAAAACCCCTGGCAATACTCCGAGTTAAAGCAATAACACCACCTTTAGAAGCGGCATAATGCATATACTCCGGTGTATCACCACGAAATGCTGCGCGACTGGCAATATTAATAATTATTCCACCGTTACGAGCCTTAAAATGCCCAATAGCTTCTCTACATAAATCAGCAACAGCTATCAAATTTACCTGTAAAGTATTTTTCCAAGCTGATGTCCAAATATCAATTTCGGATTCGATTCCTGCTAATGGCATTATTCCAGCATTATTAATTAAAACATCAATATGTCCGTTTAAACGTAAAGCATCTTGCCACAATTTTACAGATGCATTTTCTATAGAAAAATCAGCTTGTAACAAATGAACGCGATTGCTTTCAATACTTTCTGCAACTGCTCGTGCTTTTTCTAAATTATTCGCATAATGCAAAATTACCTCAGCGCCAGCTTTTGCTAAAGTTTTTACAGTTACTGCACCGATACCGGATGAAGCTCCTGTAACTAAAACTACTTTTCCGCTTAAATCAATCATATAAAAGTTTGGTTAGGCTTAGTAAATTATTTTTAAGGAAGAGAATTTCAAATTAAATTCATAAAATAATTTTCACTACCTTAAGAGTATCCTACTGTACTCGACAAATATATAAATGCAGTTTAATCAATTAGCAAGGAAATATTAATTTATTTAGCTTTTATGATGACTGCTTTCAATAAAATTATTCTTCCCGTGATTATTTCATCTTTCACTTGCTTTATCGTAAATCAATCAGCTTTAGCTGCAAAATCTAGTAGCGAATATAGATTATTAGGACTTCAATATCGTCAACAAGGGAATTACAATAAAGCAATAGCCGCAATGACAAAGTCGGTAGAATTAGAACCTAAAAACATTCCCGGAAGAGTTAATTTAGGTTGGACTTTCCATTTAGCAGGTAAACAAGGAGAAGCAGCACAATCTTTATTGAAAGCTATTTATCAAAAACCTTCATTTGTACCAGCTTATAATGCTTTAGGAATTGTTTATCTAGTAGACGGAAATTTACCGGCAGCAGTATTAGTTCATACCTGGGCAGCATTTCTTAACCAGGAAAATGAGATTGCATTTTACAATTTGAGTTTAGCTTTACATCAACTAGAAATTTATCCTTTAGCTATTGCAACCGCTAACCGTGCTGCGATTTTAGAACCAAATAATCCCCATCCTATAGTTGCTGCTGCAATTTCTTATTGGGATAATGAGGATAAAACTATTGCCCAACAAGTTTATCGTCAAGCTATTAACTTAGATGCCAGATATACTCAAATTGCTTTTCTAAATCACTTGAAAAAAGCAGCTTTTACTCAACAGCAAATTAATAAAACTAGAGAAATATTGTCTAATTTAAAATCTTGAAAACTAAATAAATTTTGATTTTGTTAAACTAAGATAAATTTGCAACGGCTCTATTTAATAACTGTGAAAAAAGTTGGCGATCGCTATCTGAAAAACCCTGCATCGCGTCTTGTCGAATCTCTTCAATAATAGGTGGTAAAATAGTTTCAAGCTCTTTGCCATCATCTGTTAACCATATCCGCCAAACTCGTCTATCCTGCAAACTTCGCTCCCGACGTACCAAACCTCTTTCTTCCATCCTATCAATAACACCAGTCAAAGTACCGCCAACCTGCTTAAGTTTTTCTCCAATACTAGAAGTAGGTAAACCATCCTCTTCCCACAAACAGCACAACACAATCCAATGAAAAGGAGTTAACTTCAAATGTTCGAGATGTTCGCTAAACCTGCGCGATAATAATTGTGCTAGTAGCTTAATTTTATAGTCAATACTGTAAGGTGCCCGCTCTTGCTTAGCCGAATCTGATACAGGGGAACTATCTGATGTTTGAACCATTGATGTAAATTACTTAGCGCTCGTAAGATTAGATTAGCATCATATGTAGTTGAATATTAATTTGATTTTAAATAGTTATAAAAATTCTTGTGTCCAAACACCAGCCCAATCTCCCGAATCTGTTTGTCCCATCAAATAAACATCATAATTAAACAGCTTGTATTCTTTGATATTAATCAAATTATTTCGCAATATTTGAGAAAGATTTTGAGTAGGTTCTAGAAAATTTTCAATTTCATACATTAGCCGTTGCTCAAAACCATCAAAATCATTTGAACGAATATTTTACCCGATACCCGCTTATGGCTGCGGCTATACTAACAAAGCCCACGAAGGTGGGCTTCGTAATATTAGCCCCAGACTTCTAGTCTGAGGGATAAATTTTGTTCCATTCCTAATGGTTTACTTACTCACCCCAACCCGCTTCAAAATTTCCATAGGTTGACATTCTTTCAACATTTGCATTTGCTCTTGATTCCTTACCAATAAACCACCGGCAAACCCCAAAGAATTAACAGAAATTGATTCAAAATTTTCTTCCGAACGCGGTACAATAAACATCCATTCTCTAGTTGCTAAAAAGTTATAAGCGATAGAATTATTATTTTCTGTATCTTGATTAAATAAATCAACAGCTTTCAGTATTTTATAGTAAAGCTCTAAAGTAGTTTGGGCGGCATCATTAATAGAATTAATTAAATTAGCATCAAACCAACAAAAACCGTGAACAAAAGGTAAATCTGGAATTCTTCCTACATCGCCTTCAAATACAGCAGATGCAAACAAAGGTGCAATTGGAATAGATTCAGTTTGATTGGGTGCAAGTGGAGTCGGAACAACTTGTAAATGCTTGTGTCGTTGAGAAGCACCAGCAATTTTTCCACCGTTATAAAATGCTAAACCGTCAATTTCAGCTAAACAAGCCCACATTGCTTGAAAATCTTGCCAATTAAGCAAACTTTCCTGCTCTTCAAATTCGCGAGTTACAATTAACAGGTGATTTTCGACAACATTAAATTTATTCAACAAACATAAATGCGTTTGAGAAATATCGCTCACAAATAAATCTTGTTCGTAAGGAAGAAAAGGATTGAAATCCTTGCCTTTTTTAGCTGCTTTATCCTGCTTCTTTTTCGCTTCGTCTTTACGAGTTAAATTAGATAAAATTCTAACTAAAAAATTTACTCCATTTTGTTCTACAAATTCGTAATCGGTAGCTATCGACTGCAAAGCACCACATTCAAGCCCGTGTTGAGTTTGTTCTTGAATTCTTGTCCATAGGGTACCGGGTTTCAATAATAATTCTTGGTTCGCTGATTGAGTGTCTGACATATTTTTATTAATTGAATAATCAAACAAATATCGGGAGCATCCCAAATGTTTAAACACATATCTTGTCATTGCGAGGGTAATGACAGTCTAAATCTTAGTAAATTTTCCTGCCTTGGGATGCTCTCTAAATATCTTCAATATATAATCCTACATTAAATTTAATTCGTTTGAATGAATTAAGCTTAATTAAGTTATTAGTATACTTTACTTTTCAATAAGTATGACTTTTTGACAAATATTCGATAAGTTTGTAGCAATAAAATTAAAAATATATTTTTCCGATTATCTTCAATATTTTACGGAATATCTAGAGTCAGATTGTTTTATTATTTATTAATTCAAATTAAACTATCAAAAAATGAAAAATAAACTATTATTTTCTGGAGCAATAATAATTGCATTATTTAACTTAACAGGTTGCGGACAAGATAATGCGAATACGGAAACACTAGCACCAGTAGAAACTACAAGCCAGAATAATCAAGAAACTCAAATTTCCCAACCACTTTCCACAACTGCGGAAACTCCGGAAGTTCCTGTATCTACATCAAAACCAGCAAAAACAGCTTCAAATCAAACAAATAATTCTGCTACCTACGACGATAATCGTGGTAACAGAACAATAAGAATCAAGTTTGATATAGGTACTAGTTCTAAAACTGTTAAAGATTCCGTTGTTAGAGGAACTCGCGATATTTATCTACTGGGTGCAAATACAGGGCAGCAAATGAATTTGAATATAGCATCTTTAGAAGACAACGCTGTATTTGACGTGATTTCTCCCAATGGTCAAATATTGCAGCAAGAAACAAAAAACTGGAGCGGAAAACTTCCTCAAAATGGAGATTATCAAATAGTAGTAGGTGGAACTCGTGGTAATGCTACTTATGAGCTAGCTACGGAAATTAAATAATATAGCGAATTTAATTTTAGTAGAATACATTATTACCTCACCCCTCTCCAAGTCAGCGGAGAAGGGAAGAATTATACTAAAAAACTAAAATATTATATCTATTAAAAAACCCGGTTTTCTCAACAAACCGGATTTATAAAAGCAGCAATTATTAGAATTCATATTCTTCATTACAATTGCTTTTTTAAAGATTGTAAAGAAGCCCAACGGCTATCAATTGGTTTATCTTCTGGTTTAGCATCTCGATTTTGTTCGATTCCCGGACAGTCTTTGTCGCATAACTGACGTTGGGGAATTTCCAAACACATTTGCTCGTATAACCACATGCTGGGATGAAAGTATCCATATGGCGATAAAGTTTCTACCAACTCATCTAAAGCAACTTCTCTTTCTGCAAGAAATTCTTCTTCAACCTCAGCAACTTCATCCAACCAAATTATTTCTGAAGTATTAACCAGAACGCGATGATTGTACTGTTGTAAACAACGGTTGCAGGTTAAAGTCATTATTGTTTCAGCTTTTGCGGTTACTTCTAAAAAATTACCGCGATGTTCGACTCGAAGATTGCCGCGAACTGGTGTTAAGGTTTGTAATTCGGGTAAGAATTCTTTTACTTCTATATCTTCTATCGGTTTTGACGCTTGAGCAAGCTGGGGAATATAAATTGCGTCCATACTATTCACCGTTTATCTAAAATAATGCTTGTGGAAAGAAGGTTTGGGAATATATTTTTAGATATTCCTTTTTATACCCCAAACCTCAGCTTTCACTTACCATGAGAAAGGACGTACAACCAGATGGCGATGTGGTTCTTTACCTTGGCTGAAGCTTTCTAAATCTTCAAAGCCCTTTAATAAAGTGTGGACTTGACGACGTTCGGCTGAACTAAGAGATTTTACCTCCACTTGTTGTCCGGTATTGCGGACTCTATCAACTACTTCTTCTATCATGTTGCGAATTTCGGCTAACCTGCGAACGCGATAGCCGTTTAATTCTACTGTATAGGATGCTTGCTCGTTCGATTCTTGATTTAAGTTAAGAATTGAATTTGCTAGATACTGCATTGCATCTAGTGCTTTACCATCGCGTCCAATCAAAACTTGGATTTGATTTTCGGTTAAATTGGATTCCTCAATTGTCAACCAATAGCTGTTAAGAGAAAGTGGATCTTTTTCTCCCAAGGTGTTTTCCTCTTTATCGCCTTTAATCTCCACAGAGAACCCAGATAATTGCAGCAGTTCTTTTAACCACTGCTCGCCACGTTGCATCCGAGTATCGCTCATCATCAGCTTGTTGCTTTCTTTTTAGTACTTTTTGGTTCAAACGGTAGCGCTTTTGCTTCTGCGCTTAAAGCTTCTTTTTCCTGTGCATCTACAATCTTTTGCACTTCTTCGGGTAAAGCTTCTTTGGAAAGGATGTAGGTTTGTAGGGTTTGGAAAATGTTACCAATTACCATATACATCAAAACCCCAGCAGGTAAGGGGAAGAATAAAAACATCCCGGAAAATAGAATAGGAGTAATTTTATTTACTGTATCCTGCTGTGAATTGCCTCCACCTGCATTGCCTTGCGTGTTAAGTAATTGGCTTACATAAAGGGAAACGCCGAATAATCCAATCATTGAGACAATATCCCAATGGATTGTACCATCGTCATCAAATGCACCAACTCTACCCAAAGCGTCAATAAACAAAAATCCGGTGTCTGCTGCCAATCCGGGAATATTCCCTTGGATGGTTACATCTCCCGGCTGTAGCGCTTCTATATTACCTTCGGCATCAACACTTATCCGTTCTGCCCCTTTAGTTATTTTCCATTGAGGAAGTAACTTGCTCTGATTATCTGGGTGTTGCTCCAATATCTCTTCAAACGGCTTACCATCAACCGTTTGATATTGCAGCTTGGTGTGTTCTCCTACAGCCAGCTTGTTTCCTCCAGGAAGAATTGCAGCGACTTTAATCCGTTCGCCTTCATCAACATAGATGCTGGAAGGTTTTGTGGCAAACGCAGCTGGTTGAATTCGTTCGATTTGTTCGCTAGGTAAAATTTGTAGGTTAACGTTGTAGTTCGCAGTCGCGAAAGGCGAACCCCGCAATGTTGCGAAAAGTGCTAGCAATACGGGCATTTGCAAAATCAAAGGAGCGCAACCAGCCAGTGGATTGCCGAATTCCTTTTGAACGCTCATCATTTCTTCTTGTTGCTTCTGCGGATCGTCTTTATATTTTTCTTTGACTTCCGCCATCCGCTTTTGCATCACCGGCTGTACAATCTTCATCTTCCGCATATTGCGTATTGAGCCAGCACTCAGAGGATAAAGTGAGAAGCGGATGATTAACGTTAAGGCAATAATCGCCAATCCATAGCTCGGCACAATGCTATAGAACAAGTCTATGATTGGCAGCATTACATTGTTCGAGAGGAACCCAATACCAAAGTCCATTATTTTGAATTCAACCTGAGCGACACTAAATTAACTGAATCTAATTTATCGAAATCCCCATTAAAAATGCGACTAGCTATCCTACGGATAGCCGCACATTTTTCAAATACCGATAGTGGAATCGGTGAATAGATAGAGATAGCACCAATTCAAAACTAAAAATTAAAAATTATTTTTAAATTTGTATTTTGTATTTTGAATTGATTCATCTTGACCAAAAATCTACGATTGAAGCAAGTACCATGCGATAACTTACTGTTTCGCAGCATCCGCAAATTTGGGATTTCTAGCAGCTACCTGTTGAGAAATATAATTGTAAGTTTCCCGGAACTTAGGAACCGCTCTTAATTCTAAACGACTACCATCTCTAAGGGTTAATACCATATCACCCCATAAGCCAATACCACGGGGAACCTTAGCTATCTTTACGATTTCCGAGTAAATTATGTCCGAACGATCGCGTCCCATCCAACCACCAGTTACAGATATACGTCTATCGGTGATACGGTAACGCAGCCACAGCGCCCTTACAAAAGCACCAACGGCTAAAGGTAAACCAACAATAGTAAGACCAATCAGTATACCTATAATCAAATCCCCAATATGAGGACCACCTTCATAGTAAACTTCTTCACGAATGCCCATTAATGACCTCGGCTTTTACCAACAACTGCTCTAATTCTTGCAGAAATTGTTTGCTTCCGCACTCTTGTTGCGCGGCTGTTGGTTTTACAACTACTACTAATCGCCATTCAGGGGCTAATTTAGGTAATAATTCATATAAAGCAGCTGCAATTTGCCGTTTCAATCGATTGCGAATTACAGCTTTTTTGCTAACTTTGGTGCTAATAGATATACCAATTCGCGGCGGAGTAACACTTGCTGGCTTGTTTTCTTGGTCGTTTTCGCCGGGAGTATCCGAAGAAGGCAACTTACCATGACGCGGTTTTAATGCTCTAAGAGTCATGTACGAACCATGACAGCGAAATCCTTCTCGGAAAACTGCCCTAAAATCGTGTCGGGATTTAAGTCGATTTGCAGACGGCAAAGCCAATGTCAAATCCTCGCTACACGCTACGCATATCCCTCTTAAACGCTTAAACGATGACGACCTTTCTTTCTTCTAGCTCTAATCACGTTTCTACCATCCGGAGTCCGCATTCTTGCACGAAACCCAGATGTTCTTTTTCTCTTACGGCAAGTGCCGCCTAATGTCCTTTTCATAAATTTTCCTTCCTGGCGACTTAATAAAAAATTACAATCCGTTATTATACCATCGAATTTTTAAAAGGTAAATATTTATCGAATAAGGGAAATAGGAGGGGGGAGAGGGGGAAGAGTGGGGAGAGGGGGTAGAAAAAATTAACTTTTAACTACTCGCTACTCCCAATGCCTCATGCCCAAATATTTTAGTTAATACCGATAATCCAAGTTCCTACATAGCGGGTTAGCGCTGTTTTATCACCAGGGGATTGAATTAAACAATTGAAATAGAAGGTTCCGGGAAAATCTGGGTTTTCTACGTTTGATAAAATCAATTCGGTACTCTTTCCTGCGGGGATGGGTTTTTCGGGAATAATTTCAATCACTTTCCCTTCTTTATCCCATTTAACTTCCGATACCTTTACTTTTTTACCTTTACCTCGCCCTACTTTGATTTCAATTTCGTCTGTATCGAATTCTCCGTCGTAATAATCTGGATAAGCAATAACGAACTTTTCAACCGCCATCTTTAATTTTTTACCAGGAATTCTTAAGCGGTATCTATCCCAATCGCGGGTTTGTCCGCCAAAGTCTAATCGGTATGATAGCTGATTTTCGCTTTTGACACCGCTAAACAAAGTTAATCCCGGCAAACCTTGTGCGGTGGTAATAGCTGGCACTCCTGCGAGCAAAAAGCCACTTACGGCTACAGCAGAAAGTAAACGTCGCATAGTAATCACTCCTCTGGCAAAAATTAATGTATGAAGGCAGTACGAAGTTAACGCTCGTAACTAAACTTTACTACTGAATCCTAAATACTGGACGTAACTTGCTTACAAAAAGTGTCTACATAAGTGGTTGCACGCATTTTGAGGGATTCTGATGTTGTCGTAATACTCAGTTTGTGCGCGATCGCACAAGCTTTAATCTGACGTTAAAAATCCCTAAAAGTTTCGCATCAAGGCAATAAAATCTACAATGCATTTTGCATCCCCTACAAGAAATAATTTGTTAATTGTGTAAGTTCTGCTAAATGCAAACAAACTTTTACTAATTAGTTAAATATAAAAATACTTTTTCCTTTATAGGTAGTTAACTAAAGTTTAAGACTAATCGCGATGTGATGAAAATTTGATAGTGTTTCTAAATATGTATAACTGTTTCGACAATGCAGTATTTCGTAAAAAAAATTGAAATATTAAACTCTACAATTATCAACAAAATTACGCTATCTTCAGAAAGACAAGTTTTGTTAGACGGGACTCATTTAACAACATGATTGCTACTTATTTGCTTGTTTTTGCAATTAAAATTGAAAGCGTACAATAATATATTTAAATTATTATTAAAATATTATTAAGCAATCGAAGTTTTTACCAATTATAGACACTAGCATAGGGAATTAAAATTTTTCATCGGCAAACAAGTAAAATTGTTATTGTTCAATCCCGAAAAAAAGTTAAAGATAGGACTGAAAAATTTGGGAATCGACTTAGGATGAACAATAACTAAGTCTGATTATCAACCTTCTAAGGTCAAAAAAAAGGCTTTATTCGGTTTTCGTCGCTAAATGTAATCCTAGTCCTAACTGCCAAACCTCTTAGTTGCCAACAATAAGCAATCGCAGTGGATAAGCTACCAGTCAGTTTATCGCTCTACTTAAAGATATTTTCACAGTTTCTACAAACAAAACTAACGATTAGGAGAATTCATGAGAATCGCAGTTGCGAAAGAAATAGAAGCTAGCGAGCGTCGTGTAGCATTAATTCCAGATGTTGTTTCAAAGTTGGTGAAACAAGGCTTTGAAATATGGATAGAATCGGGTGCTGGAGAAAAAGCATTGTTTAACGATTCTGATTATGAAACGGCAGGAGCAACAGTTATTTCTGATACTGCAAAATTATGGGGTGAAGCAGATATTCTGCTCAAAGTCAGTCCCCCACAACAACGGGAAGAGGGCGGCACGGAAGTTGATTTATTAAAGGAAGGCAGCGTATTCATCGGATTTCTTAATCCTTTAGCAAATCCATCAGTTGCCGAGCAGCTAGCGCAACGCAAAGTAACTGCTTTCAGCATGGAAATGATTCCTCGCACCACTAGGGCGCAAAGTATGGACGCTTTATCTTCCCAAGCTTCCATTGCCGGTTATAAATCGGTATTAATCGCCGCCGAGGCACTGCCAAAATATTTTCCCATGCTGACAACAGCAGCCGGTACCATTGCTCCTGCAAAAGTTTTTGTCATGGGTGCTGGTGTCGCTGGTTTACAGGCGATCGCCACTGCAAGACGTTTGGGAGCAATGGTAGAAGCTTTTGATATTCGCCCTGCTGTTAAAGAAGAAGTACAAAGTTTGGGGGCGAAATTCGTTGAAGTTAAGTTAGACGAAGAAACAGCTACAGCCGGGGGTTACGCTAAAGAGATTTCTGAAGAGAGTAAGAGGAAAACTCAAGAAGCTGTTAACGACCGGGTAAAAAATGCTGATGTAGTAATTACAACTGCTCAAGTTCCGGGTAGAAAAGCGCCTCGATTGGTTACAGAAGAAATGATTGCCGAAATGAAGCCCGGTGCGGTAATCGTCGATTTAGCCGCAGATCAAGGCGGTAATGCAGCTTATACAGAGCCTGGTGGCAATGTAGTTAAAAACGGCGTAACAATTATTGGGCCAGTCAACTTACCATCGTCAGTGCCAGTTCACGCCAGTCAGTTGTATTCTAAGAATCTTGTTTCCTTGATGAAACTACTGACAAAAGACAACGCTTTGAATTTAAATTTTGAAGACGATATTGTCAATGCTGCTTGCGTCACCCATAGTGGTGAAATTCGCAATCAACGAGTCAAAGATGCTTTACAAGCTTTGACGGTTAACAGTTAACAATGAACAATTATCAATTATCAATTATCAATGAAAAATAATTAGTCATTGATTTTAATGGTTGATTATATTCGGTTGGAATTAAGAATGAATATTTAATTACCAACTATTCATTTAATTAATCCGATATCTTAATTAACTAATAATTATTAATTGGTAATTGGTAACTGAAGTACTGATAACTGCTCACTGTTCGCTGTTCACTGATTATGGGAGTTTTTTTGAGATGACAGAAGCATTAATTGCTGCTTTGTTTGTATTTGTGTTGGCTTCTTTTACTGGTTTTGAAGTTATTAATAAAGTACCGCCAACTTTGCATACGCCTTTGATGTCTGGTTCTAATGCAATTTCTGGAATTGCCGTACTTGGGGCAATTGTTGCCGCTGGTGCAAAGGAATCAAGTTTATCGGTAACTCTTGGTTTGATTGCCGTAACTCTTGCAACTATTAACGTTGTCGGTGGTTTTTTAGTTACCGATAGAATGCTGCAAATGTTTAAAAAGAAAGCAAGTTAGTTATTAGTGGTTAGTGGTTAGTAGTTAGTGGTTAGTGGTTAGATTTAACTTTCACCAAAGGGTGTGGATCATCAACTAACAACTAACAACTATCAACCATCAACCATCAACTAACAACTTTCACCGGTCGGGTGTGGATCATCAACTATCAATTATCAACTATCAAATTTTATGAGCGATTTTCTGCCAACTGGTATTCAGATAACTTATTTGGTTGCTGCGTCTTTGTTTATTCTGGGCTTAAAGAAGTTAGGTTCTCCTGCTACGGCGCGAAATGGTAATGTAATGGCTGCTGTGGGGATGTTGTTGGCAATTGTTGCAACTCTCTTAAATCAGCAGGTGTTGAATTATCAAATGATTCTGCTGGGTTTAGCAATTGGTTCCGCTATTGGTGCGATCGCTGCTTATACGGTGCAGATGACGCAAATGCCCCAAATGGTAGGTTTACTTAATGGTTTGGGGGGTTCTGCTTCTGCTTTAGTAGCAGTTGCTGAGTTTTGGCGGTTGCTCGACTCCAATCAGCCAATTGGTTTGGATGTAAATATTTCGATGCTGCTGGATGTGTTTATCGGCGGTATCACTTTTACAGGTAGTACCATTGCCTTTGCTAAGCTGCAAGGTATTCTCAAGGGTTCGCCGATTACTTATCCTTTGCAACAGCCTTTTAATATTTTACTGTTAGTTGGTTATGTAGTTGGCAGTGGATTTTTAATTGTAAATCCCTATAATCTACCCATATTTTTAGGAATAGTCGGCATTTCATTACTTTTAGGTGTATTATTCGTTATCCCTATCGGTGGTGGCGATATGCCGGTGGTAATTTCGCTGTTGAACTCGCTTTCTGGTTTGGCTGCTGCTGCTGCTGGTTTTGTGGTGATGAACAATATGTTAATCATCGCCGGTGCTTTGGTGGGAGCTAGTGGTTTGATACTTACACAAATTATGTGTAAGGCAATGAACCGCTCTTTGTTTAGCGTGCTATTCGGCGCTTTTGGTGGAGCTACTGGTGGTGGTGCTGCTGGTGGCGGTACAACCGAAGGAACAGTTCGCAGCGTCGATCCAGAAGAATGTGCGATGATGCTAGGTTATGCTCGCTCCGTGGTAATTGTTCCCGGTTACGGTATGGCTGTTGCTCAAGCACAGCATGGCGTTCGCGAATTGGCAGATCAATTGGAACGTATGGGTGTAGATGTAAAGTATGCGATTCACCCTGTAGCTGGAAGAATGCCCGGGCATATGAATGTATTGCTTGCTGAAGCCAACGTACCTTACGAGCAGCTTCAAGATATGGAAGATGTCAATCCCCAATTTGAACAAACTGATGTTGCTTTAATTATTGGGGCTAACGATGTGGTTAATCCAGCAGCAAAAAGCGATCAAAATAGTCCAATTTATGGAATGCCTATTTTAGAAGTGGATAGAGCAAAGCAAGCGATTGTAATCAAGCGCGGTATGAGCAAAGGTTTTGCTGGTGTTGATAATGGCTTATTCTATAAAGACAAAACTTCCATGCTTTTTGGTAGTGCTAAAGACATGGTAGGTAAGTTAGTGGCTGAAGTGAAGCAGTTGTAAAATTAAACCTCTGGTTTAAAACATTCTTAATTATTTAATAACCCGGTTTTTATCAACCGGGTTTCTTTGTATTAGTATTAATTTGAAACTTTATATATCAGATTACGATACACATTTAATTATATGGTCAATACCTAAATTTAATGAAATTTGTATTTACATTACATAAAGTTTATGGGGATATACAACTGATACGATAGAGTTAATTTATACTAGTTTATATCAGGACTGCTATATGTAGAAAAGATAACTAAGATTGTTGTCAACTTATCTTTTTTAGTACCCAAATGCATTCTAAAAATTAAATTACTTAAGTTGGTAAGTCAAAATTGTTTTCTTGACTTAGCTAACGGCTAGTTTATTTTCAGCAGCAATGTGTAAATTCAGATTCATACTCAGTATTTAGCTTTCAGGTTTAAGCAATTCTGTCCAAAAAAAGCTATCGATATCGCTAAAACGTTCTTTTGTAAAAAATGAAGAACGTAGTTTTCGTGTCTGAAATTTTCGGAGTTTAGTTTGTTGGAGCGTTACGAGTAATTATTACTTTTCAAAGTAAATCAAAATCATGTTGCAGAGGAAGTACGGAGAAATAGTTGATCGGCAAAAGTACGTAGAAGAACGGCTATTTGGAATTATAAATGATGAAGATAATTCTATTAATGCAGTGGTTCTTTACGGACAGTCAGGAATTGGAAAATCAAGTATTTCTAAGTCTTTACGCACAAAGATAACACAACATTTATCAAATAGCACAGTTGCTGTTCTCGGAGAAGAAAATCTTAATAATTGTGTAAGAGCGAATCCCGTAAATGCGATTTTACTTAAGTTGCGAAATAAATTGCTCAAAGATAATTCTGATTTGAGTTGCTTTGATATTGCTTACTTGTTGTATGGTGCTTTAGCGAACAATTCGACAGATGTGGATTTATCCACGAAAGTTATTCAAAAAAGCCAGGTTTTGCAAATCATTGAAATAGTCAAGAAAGGATTATACCAATTTCCTTTATTATTAGAAGCTACCAAATGTTTAGGTAATTATCAAAGTCAGCAGAAATGGCAGCCAGAATTTGATGGTAGTCAAATATATGCTGCCTTGAGTTGGTTTTTTATCCAGCAAAACCAAGAAATACGTCAATGGTGGAAGCTCAAAGGTAGTCAAAATTTACAAGAGTTGAAAGATTGTGCAAGCCTCAGCGATATTCTGAAATTACTACCTTTATTTCTAGGGCGAGATTTACAGGCACACTTTCAAAATACTCAGCAAAAAGCAGTAGTATTCATCGACAACTATGAATATTTAAATACTTACCAAGAAAATCACAACTGGTTGAAGGATATAATTCCACTAATTCCTTCTATATTGTGGGTAATTTTTGCAGAAAAAACGGTTGATGCAACAACTAATACCCAACATATTCCGATACCGAATTTGACTAATGCTGAATCGCAAGTAATCATCCAAAAACTCGGCGTTGAGAATGACGAGATTGCACAACAAATTATTCAAGCATCTGAAGGTATTCCTTTGTATTTGCACTTAGGAATAGAAACTTACCTTAATTTGACAAAGCAAAAAGCCGCACAAGTTAAAAATATTGCTAGTAATATTTCAGAAATTCTACCCAAACTAAGTGCAACTTGGGATTGGTATGAACGAAGAATCTGGCAGGTTTTATCTAACTGTCGTAGTTGGGATGAAGTGCTATTTGCAAAATTAATGAGTCAATTTGATATTGCTAGCTGTGATTGGATATGTGATTGTTGGGACAAACTGCTTCATAGAGTTGTCAAATCTCCTTTTGTAGAATCAAATCCAGAAGGATGGAGCCTACACCCAATTGTCGGAGAATATTTGCACAGAAATCAACCAGATAATTTACAGCAATCTGTTAATAATTGGTTGTTTGAATATAATCAAGCAGAATATCAACAATCTGAATTACAGCTTAGTGCCTTAATCAAGTTGCTTGAATACGGTTTAAAAAGTAGACAACAGCAGAAAGTTGTTAGCTGGTTTTTGGCAAAAGTTAAATTACAGCAGAAAGCAGGTAAACATGATTTCACTGTTTTTGCACTGAAAATTTTGCTTAGGTACCAAAACAATGCTTTGGCTTTTAGTCTACTAGGTGAATCTCTTTATGCTTTAGGAGATTATCAACAAGCTGTGACTGCGCTACAGACAGCACAAAAATTATGGGAAGCAGAAAAGCTTCAAGATAGTCTCGCATTTTCAAATGTACAATTGCAGCTTGCAGCTTGTTATGTAAAACTTCAATGCACTTCAGATGCTAATGATGCTGCAAAAAAGGCTTTAGCTATCCGCACCACTCAACTAAATCAAAATTCTCTCGAAATAGCAGAAGTCTTAAATCTTCAGGCTCTGATTGCTGTGATTGAGGGATTTCATGTTCGAGCATTAGAGCTTACTCAACAAGCTTTACAAATATTTGCATCCCACCAAAATGTTGAAATTAAACTTGCTCAAACAAAGTTTACACTTGGCTGGCTAAACGCGATCGCTAAAAATTATCATGCAGCGGAAAAGCTTTTTAAGCAGGTTTTGAACGATATAGCTGATGAAAATCATCCATTAGCCATTTATTGTCACGGAATGTTAGGCAATATTTACCAAAATATCGGTTATTTCGCATATCACCAAGCTTATGAAGAGTACAACAAAAGCTTAGAAATCGCCGAAATTAACTTTGGTTTGACACACCCTCGAACTCTACAGCTAATTGCTGCTATAATTAACTTCTCACGCATTCGTGGCGAATACGATACAGTAGACATTCTTACACAGCGCCGCCATGCCAACATGGAAATTAGTAATTTTGAAGAAAACCCTGCTGTTGCTGATAGGCTGAATAAAATAGGATGCTTACTTCTTCAACAAGGTAAGTATGCTTTTTCAGAACACTTATTACAACAAGCCTTACAAATTAATTGTAGGTATCTGAGCCAACAGCATCCCCAAACCGCTGAAACTTTCCACAACTTAGGATTAATTTACAAAAATCAAAAGCGCTACTACACCGCAGAAGTTTATTTTAAACAAGCGCTGCAAATCCGTTGTGCAACTTTCGGAAAAAAACATCCCATCACCGCTAATAGCATTAATAGTTTGGCAGCCTTGTACTGCTGTATGGAAAAATATCAGCAAGCAGAGCCTCTTCTACAACAAGCATTAGAAATCTGCTACAAAAACTTTGGAGAAATGCATCCCCACACTGCCACTACTCTTAATAATTTAGCGCAAATGTATCAATGTCTCGGACTTAGTAAAAAAGCCGAGCCTATTTTTCATCAAGCCTTAGATATTTGCCAACAAGTTTTAGGGGACAATCATGTCTACACGAAGATAGTGGAAAGCAACTTAAGTCGATTGCAAGAGAAAAATTGAAGAGAGAGGGAAAAGGGGGAGAAAATTTCTAAATTTCTTTGATGTTAGAAGATTATCTATGGAATTAGAGGGGGAAGAGGGGGAAGGCAGTATTTGTAGCGAAAGTATCTTGGTTGCTAATTGTTTAACTATTCCCAATGCCCAATGCCCTATTCCCAATCCCCAATCCCCAATCCCCAATCCCCAATTTTATATATAAATTTTAAAGACGTAGCAGTGCTACGTCTCTAGATTAGCTGTGGTGATTTTTTGGGAGATAGCGTCTTCAATATCTTCAATCTAAGATTATCGCTGCTTTGGAGAACTACGACGCATTTCGCGTTTTTCTTGCTCTAAAAGACGGCGATCGCGCCATTCCATTAGAGTTAGATAAATTACGCCACCCGTAACAGCTACGAGTAATACTAAGGCAGATAAAGCCAAAATGTTGAGAAATGGACCTTCCATATCGGATTCTATAGTCCGTTACGACCCCAAACTACCATTGCAATCGACCAAGTAAAAACTACTAATAGCGTAACCCAGCCTAAAGTCAAGATTGCCATAATACAACTTTTAAACTTCCTGTTTTAACAACTCTATAAATATCATACAATCATCAGTTACTAGTTGAAATGGGTATTGGGATATGGAATTGGGTATGGGGTATGGGGCATTGTGATGAAAGGAACTTTTAATCCGGACTTAATGGCGGAACGTTTAGAATCTTTCAAGGCTGGGATTGTATCTGCTTTATCGTTTTCTTTGGTATTTATTCTGGCTTCTATTTTTAATCAATTTTTATTGAAAGAGTATTTTAGACAATTTTATACTGACAGTGTAATTACCTTAAATTGGCACTTGTTGATAAGTGCTGGATTTGCCGGTTTCTCTGGCTTCTTATTTGGTGCTACCTATCGCTATATCATCCGCGAAGACAAAAACCCCCATTTGAAAGAAGGAAGCGTATTTGCTTTTGGATTGGCACGGGGTTTAGCTCAGGTAGATATGGGACTAAATTTTTCGGACTCAGTTTTTCCCTTAACTGTACTTGCCTCAGAAAGTATTACAGGATTTGCAATAGCAGCCTTTACTTTAGATTGGGCTATTAAGTTTGGTTGGGTTAAGCCTTTTGTGGGAAGTAGAGAGTAGCAAGTAGATAACTGATAACTGATAAATGTCCAGCTATTTTTTGATCGTAGATGTAGAAGCTACTTGCTGCAATGATGGCAGTATTCCCAAGGAGGAAATGGAAATTATTGAAATTGGTGCGGTAATGTTGAATCGTTCCACTTGGGCAATAGATTCGGAGTATCAGCAGTTTATTAAGCCTGTGAGACATCCTAAGTTAACTAGTTTTTGCACGGAATTAACTAGCATTACTCAAAAAAATCTCGAACCAGCACCAACTTTCCCAGAAGTAATTCCGCAGTTTAAAAAATGGATTGACTCCTATCCTAAAAATATCTTTTGTTCCTGGGGAAATTACGATAAAAACCAATTTATTTTAGACTGTAGTTTTCATCATTTACCTTACCCCTTCGGTACCGAACATCGAAATATTAAAAAGGAATTTTCTTTGTATTCTGACAATAAGAAAAAAAGGTTCGGGGTAATGCAAGCTTTGCAATATTTGGGCTTAGAATTCCAAGGTACTCACCATCGTGGTATTGATGATGCTCGGAATATTGCTGCGATTGTAAAATATATTAATCAGGATTAGGTTAAAGGTTAAAGATCAAAGGTCAAAGGTAGAATAGAATCATAACCAGCATTTTGCCCTCTCATTTATAAGGAGAGGGGTGCCCAAAGGGCGGGGTGAGGTACAAAATTTATTGCACTCAGGTTAAAGGTAGAATACAACAAACTTTCCCCTCTCATTTACAAGCAGAGGGGTGCCCAGAGGGCGGGGTGAGGTAAAAGTATTTAACTATATTATTTATACAAAACAACGAGGAATAATGTTATTTTGATTTCCGTAATAATCAACTATCTCATAACTTCGTAAAACAATTAACTCCATTAAGTTTGCCATATTTTTCTTAACTGTCAATTGTTCTGATGGAGTTATATAAGATATTTCGGCTAGTAATACTCCGGTAATATCTTCATGCCCGCCATCTTCATTAATTCCGGCATGAAGCAAGATGGGTTGATAAAAATCTCTGGGTAATTCTAAAGCTTGAGATTGCTTTTTAAAATACTCGTGGAATAATGGCTCATCTTGCTCAAATAGCATCAATGCTGTTTTGAAACTCAAAGGATGCTGTTTTGCAAACATTGCTAAAGATGAACAAATTGCAAAAGTACTTGGTAGCGGCTGCATCTTTTGAATTTCTTCGTCTGAGATTCCTACGCTCCTTAAAGATTTAGCAATTAAACGGTCGTGATGCAACTCTGAAGCAAAAAATTCTTGTAGCAGTTTATCAACGCTATTCGATTCATAATTTGCTAAAGCAGGAGCCAACAGTTTGGGACACAAATGAGTGACATGATAAGACTCTAAAGCATAGCCGATTAGCTGATTTTTAGTAATTGTGCCATCAGCCATTTTGCCAAAAAATGGAGAAGATGTAAATTGTAGTTTTAAGCGTTCTACAAATCGCCATAATTCTCGATAAAATTGACTTCCGCTCATACCAGCAGCAGGAACTTTCTTTTGAGTTTCAATTAATAAACTACGGTTATCAAAATTAGCAAGTAGTTCTGGTATTTCTTCTTGAATATCCGGACAAGCTTCACTTAACTGCTTTGGCGATAAACCCCCAATTTGTAAAAGTCTTAATAGTTTCGCTATAGCTTGATAATATTCTGGTGGTGAAGCAATAGAAAATGCCTGATTCGCATCACGAATTATAATTTCATCTTCTTTAAAGTCAAACAGAACCTGGCTTTTAAAAATTGGTTGCTGAAATACGATTTTAGTAAGTGTCATTTATTTAACCTGATGATGTATTTTTTATTTGTGATATTTGAATTATTTTTCTAAATATCTGAAACTCTACGTAATAAACTAGTACTCGATGAATAATAGTAAAAAATAGTGTTGTGATAATTGGTGTAAGTTTCTATAAAAAGATAAACTTGCCGCTGCAATCTTTGCTTTGTTTGTTCGTCAATATGAGATATTTGCTGAAATATTTTATGACTAATATTATCAAGCTTACTCTTTTGAAAATGATTGACTAAATTTTGAATAGATTCTATAAAGCTATAGTTTACTTTCAAACTTTCGCAAGCCTGAAGATAATAGGTAAAATTTGTCAGATTTTGATTTGCTAAAAATCCTAAAATACTAAAATAAAACAGCGTATCAAAACTTGCCCAATATGCCAAACTATTACACATTGCCGTTGTTTGCGGTAGTGGCATTGTATCTATTAAATCCTCATTGTCAATACCAATCGAATTAAGCGCCTCGATTAAAAATTTATCTTGACCATATTCTTGGCAATAAAGCTGATTTATTAATTGTCTAATTACAGTAGAACCTTGGAAACTTAGGCTAGAAGCATCTATATAGGCTTGATGAGCAAGTAAATGATAAGCTTCTATCGCGAAACCGTAAATAATGTTGATTGATAAATTAGATATATCTGGTGCGATCAATATCAGTTGATTTTGAGTTGACTTATTTTTTACTAATTCGTAACTTAAATTTTCCAACTCTAGCAAAACATCTAAACCTGAATTAATCTTAATATCATCAGCATCATCAAGCAGCTTTTTATCATCTAAATAACGCAGCAAAGTATTAATAGCTTCCGGATTGCTAGGAGAGAAAGTTTGCTGTAACTTAGTCAAACTATTTTTTCCATCCATCATAGTTAGAACTTTGTGTAATGCTTTTTCTGATTGACTATTAACTTGAAAAGCAAAATCTCGTCCTTGTTGAGAAAAAATAATTTGATTTTGATATTGATTAACAGATGCAGCTAGTTTTGGATATTGTGGTAAAGGTAACTTGTGTTGCTTACCTTCAAATTCTGGTAGTTTTGCATCTGTTACTGAAATATTGTCTAACATAGAATAGCTCCGAAATTAATGATTTTAAAATTTTGTATTTGTTTATTAAATGAGAAAAAACTTGTTTTTAGATATTAATATCCCCTCAACCCCCCTTAATAAGGGGGGCTTTTTGCAAGTTTTATAAAGAAAGACTTACAGAATTACCGGGGTTTGTGGATGAGGGAAATAAGGAAATTTGATGGGCTGTCTGGGATGAACTGGCTCTTTAGGATGAACTGGTAGTCTGGGATGAATCGGTTCTTTGGGAATATATACTGTTCTGTATGGTTTGTCGGGAAAGTAAGCAGTAGTAGTTACGTGTTCGGGCGCAACTCTAGTCAAGCCACCAACTACCTGCTCGATTTCACCATCTTGCAATTCGTTCAGAAATGTCTCTGAATCGTTAAATAATTCTGCACCGTCTAATTTGACATCGTTGATTTGAAGTTTAGCCATTTTTAAATAGGTCTCCTGGGAATTGTTTTGTCACTTAAGAGTAATGAGGAGAAATTGATATTCCAGATATTAATATCACCCAATCCCCCTTACAAAAGGGGGATTAGTGTAAGTTTTGTTCAGAAAACCTACAGAATTACCGGAGTATATGGGTGAGGAAAATGAGGAAATTTAATTGGCTTTCTGGGGTGAACTGGTTTTATCGGATGAACCGGTCTTCCAGGGTGAACTGGAGGTCTTCCGGGGTGAATTGGCTCATCAGGATAGTGGACAGTATATACTGCGAGTCTATCCTTTGCGACAAGAGTCTTACCACCAACTACCTGCTCGATTTCACCATCTTGCAATTCATTCAGAAAAGTTTCCGAATCGTTAAATAATTCTGCACCGTCTAAGTTGACATCCTTGATTTGAATTTTAGCCATTTGCAAATGTCTCCTGGGAATTTTTATTTATGAAGGAAAATCGCAATTGTATATTTTGCTTAATGTTTTGACACTGCAAACTTGTAGGTGCTTTGAAACTTTTCCCAAGTCATAAATTGAGACAGGTTTCAATGCAACTAAGAAGCCGTTGAGCAATGAATCTTAAGAAAAGCGCAAATTGCGATTATGCAAGTAATAACATGGACGAATGCATAGCACTCTGAAGGGAAGGTTGCAGTTAGAGGCAACTACAGTATCACTGGTTCGTAGGGTATTTTAATTACTCCAGGATGCTTTGGTAGTTTTGGAAGATTTGGCTCTGGAAAATCAATTGGTTTAATCGGATGAAGTCGCTTGGGAAAATCAAATTTTTTGTTTTTGTAAAATTCGTAGTCGTCTAGAGAAATTGTTTTACCACCGATTACCTGCTCCATTTCACCATTTTCTAATTCATTGAGAAATGTTTCTGCATCGTTAAGCAGTTCGGTGTCGCCTAATTTGACATCGTTGATTTGAATTTTAGCCATTTTAAACACGTTTCCTGGGATTTTTTGTTTCTGTAGAAAAATAGCAATTACAAAATTTTTTGCACAAATCAGCCTTAAACAGCCATTACGTTGAAGATACGCCCAAAAGCATCCGTAAATAGCGATAACATCTTAGCGTTCTCTACAGTTATTTTGTTTTGGCACATCATGGGAGAATCAAAGCTCTACCATTCATCGCAATGACAGTAATCAATCTGTATATGCAGTAATTGCAAAATTCCTTATACTAAACTTCTTATATTTTGTGTTTGAAATCAAGCAGGTATTAGAAATTGTAATCAGTTTTTTATTTTTAGAATGACTCCGTTTAAATGACATAAACCCATCTAAACTCAATGTTTAGCCTTTTAAAGCTATAAAACCTGAGAAAATAGCTGATTAAATAAATAAATATATTCTGACAGAACTCATTCCAAATTGGGTTAGTTTCTTACCATCTGACTGAAGTGTCAATCATTTTTTTAAACCTAATTACCAATTCCCAATGACCTATTATCTATTATGTATTAATATTTGCATTTGTGACTTATATAATTTACAGATTTTTACTTATTTGGCAACAATCTTCACCTCATGTATAAATTATGAGGTGAAGATTTTTATTCAAAAGTAGATTAGAGGATTACCGGACAAGGATAGTAGAAATCTTTAATTGGGTAAAACGGCTTTTGATCGCAAATTGGTTTCGGGTACCAACAGATTGGCTTAATTGGCTTAATCGGGTAACAAATTGGCTTATGAGGAATGTAAACAGTAGTTGTTACATCAGCATCACCACTTACTTCTAATTTAATGTTAATTGAAGCCTCACTAGAAGATTCTTCACTTAAACTTAAACTGAAGCCACCAACTATTTGGTCTGTTTCATCATCTTTTAATTCGCTCAAAAAAGTTTCTGAATCATTAAATAGTTCGCTGCCATCAAGCTTTATATCATTAATTTGAAATTTCGACATTTGGAAACTCCTTTTAATTTTCTGTATTTAGAGAAAAATCTTAATTACGAACGTTTATGTAACTTTTTCTATGTAAATTCTCATTAACTGATTTACCCACTACGCAACTATAGCAAGTGGAAAATTGCAGAACATATCTTAACCGCAGTCTTGATATTATCAACTGGGTGAGTTATTTATTTATGACAAGCCAGTGTTATTCATGCAAAGCATAAACAGCAATGAATCAAGAAAGTTGCATTTGGTGTAATTAAATTATTTCTATTTTAGAAATATCCTATATTTCTTAGTAAAAATCAAGCGGGTATTAGGAATTGTAATATTACTTGTAATATCTCGTCGTTTCAATTCTCAAAGTATACAATTGGCAAATCAAATCTTATTATCTTAATTACAAAGCTTCAAAGCATCTTCATAAAAAGATGTGTTACCTTAAAAAAAGTGCTTTAAAAATGGATAAATATCTAAACGTTTAATTGAGTATAGATATCCTCAGAATCGGCATTAAGATAACTGCCCTGCAAATCTATTTCGTTAATTGAAAAGTGATTGAGAATAGACTGGATTCGTTCTGAAGGTGAATTATCTCCCCGATACCAAGCATCTAATAATCCATTGGCAATAACTTGACAGCGATTCATGCCAAAGCTTTCAGAAGAGTTAAACTTGTTATTTGATTCCTCTGCTAATGCTAAACCTGGAGCTAAATATTTAGCAAACAGTGGAATCTCTGCTTTGAAATAAGATTTATTTTCTTGATATACAATCTGTAATACTTTTCTAACTGCTTGAAAATCTCTTTTATCAAAATATAAAACACCGCAATCGTACCGCTCGTATTCTTTGGGGTTGTATAAGACTTTAAAATAACCAGGAATATCTAATTCATTAAAATGCTTTGTTAAGCTAGCCATGACTGTCACAGCACCTTCAACAGTAAAATGAAAGTAAACTCGCACTATTGCAGGCTGTTGTTCTGAAGTCTCATAATAATATAATCCTATGTTGCTTACAGCTACATAAAAACCGTTTTGGACTAAATTTTTCGGCATTTTTACAGCAACACAATCCCCTACAACAGCAGCTTGATGTTCGGTTTGGAGATGTTGTTCACGTTGAATATGTAGCCTTAAGTCCTTTTTCTTGACAGCTAAACTACCGTCAACTTCTTCTTTCAGAATATGCCAGCCAGGTTCAAAGTAGCCTTTGCCAAGGTTACTTTTATGTAATCTTTCGTAGAATTCTAAATCAACTCCAAGAAAAGTGCTATTTTTAAACTTTGCTGATGTACGATCTTCTTCGCTATCTAATTTCAAGTAACTTTGCATAGAACCATTGTAATAAATGCCATAGAGAAAATTTCGCAGTCGCAAACCAAGATACTTTTGCTGTATATTTTCTGGCATTTTCTGGAAATGTAAAACTGCATCATCTGAAATTGTGTAAGGCTGATAACTTGGATGACGAATAGAAAAATCAGAGTTAATTTGAAGTCTATAAACAATATCTTTGAGAACATTTACAATTCTCTTAGTTGATTCGTTAGTAGTTTTAATTAATAGAGAGTCAAGGAAATCCATGCGGGGCACCAGTGAATATAGAAAAGTGTCAGCCAA
This sequence comes from Rivularia sp. PCC 7116, assembly GCF_000316665.1. Classification (GTDB taxonomy): domain Bacteria; phylum Cyanobacteriota; class Cyanobacteriia; order Cyanobacteriales; family Nostocaceae; genus Rivularia. The sequence goes on from NC_019678.1 coordinate 246,345, forward strand.
AAGTATCCTTTAGCTACAGCGATGTACAAATAGTAATTACCAATCTTCTTAAAGAAGCATGAAAATTTGCTTAAACTAATTCCGAGGCATTAGTACCAAAAATGGTGGGTATTGAATGTTGCGGACGACATATTAAAGACTTCGCGACTTGCAGCATTGCAATTCCTGTATTGTCAAATATTTTTTGAAACTGAATTGTTGCATAAATTTGTTGAATTAAAATAAATCCTGCGAATTGTACCGTCCGTTCTAAAAAATTTGGGCGATATTTTAAAATCATAGGAAACATTTTGAAATAAGATTTTTGTAAAGCTGCCATCGAAGGTTGCAGTTTTTCTAAAGGTATAACTGCCGAGCGTAAAGATTCCTCAATAGTCATTGATTGACAAACTACCAAACTATTAAGCCATATCTGTAAATAATTACCGATAAGAGTTCCTAAATCAAAGGCTGGATCTCCCCAACTAAAACGTTCCCAATCGATTATTCGTAGCATGTTTTCATCGGATTGCTGCCAATCTTGATTTAAGAGAATGTTATTAAATTTGAAATCGTTATGGGTAAAACAACTGGGTTGGAAAGCATCACCTAATTCAGCTATCGCTTTTTCCAAGCTTGCGTATTTCTGATAAAGGGAAAAGAATTTCAATGCTTGTGCGGGTACTTCACCAAAAATCTCTGGTTCGATTCGTTGCCAAGTTTGAATCAAAAGAGGCACTTGATGAGTTGTTTGATATTCAGTCGTAGTTATTAAAAACTCTTGATAGCTTTGGCAATCGTAGCTATCCCTGTGAAAAGCTGCGAGTATTTCACCTATTCGAGTAGCAATTTCTATAGGAAATCTATTTAGCTGAGTATAAAAATCATACAAGTCTACGTAACTATCTAAATATCGCAAGATAATTATATGATTTTCCCGATCGAACCATAACAAATCTGCAATCAAATTATTTAAATTATTTAGCTGAGGAAATTGACGGATAACTTCTTGAATTTGCCATTCCCTTAGAAAATCACCATTTACCTTACCTTCCCTATCGCGTATTTCTTGCTTAACTAAAAGCCTCGTATCATTCTCGCAGGTAATTAAAAGATTAAAGTTTTTGGCTGGTATCTGTTCAATCGTACTTATAACTTCTTTAGAATCATCTAATACATTAGACTTGATTAAATAATCAGATATATTCTCAGAGCTTAGTAGAAACACCATGTAGAAACACCATAAAATTTTACAAACACGGTTTGATTAATACCACTATTGACGGATTAATAAATTAGCCAACAGCAAATAAAAGAAATAAAGTTCTAATTCTTTTACACCACAATTGCAACCCTGAATTAATTATCAACTAACAGCTAACAACTAACAACTAGCAACTAGCAACTAATTACTTTATATGTATTGGTACAAAGGCAAATTAATCGAATCCGAAACTATTCAATTACCAATTAACGAACCGGGATTGTTATTTGGAGCAACAATTTTTACAACTTTAAGAGTATATGAAAATTGCCTTGATAGCCCTTTAACTAATTGGCAAGCTCATCATCAACGTCTTGTATCTTCCGTAGAAACCCTAGACTTTCAACAACCATCGTGGCAAAATATTCGCCGTGGTGCCGAACTTCTGATAAATAATCATTATCCAATTCTTAGAATTACCCTGTTTGCCGACGGCAGCGAATGGATAATTGGTAGGTTAATACCAAAAGATTTGCCAAAAAATCAAAAGTATGGTGTAAACGTAGCTATTGCTGACGCAGAACAATATCGCAGTTTACCTTTTCATAAAACGGGAAACTACTTAGCCCCGTGGTTAGCCAAAAGAAATGCTTTGAAACAAAATATTCAAGAAGCGATTTTAACTGATGCTGCGGGAAATTGGCTAGAAACTACTACCGGTAATCTTTGGGGATGGCATGATGGGTGTTGGTTTACTCCACCGTTGAGTACGGGAATCTTACCCGGAATTATGAGAGAACAATTAATAAATTGGCTGCGAACTTATCAATATCCAGTTAAAGAAGAACCCTTTACTTCACAACTAGTTCAGAGATTTACAGCCCTAGCCTACACCAACTCTGTAGTGGAAATACTACCAATACAACAAGTCATGCACTCAATGGTAAAGCTACAATATGATCCCAGGCACTATAGTCTTAAGGAATTACGAAGATATTTACTAGCATGATGTGTACGCATTCTGGTATACGTTAAGATAAGTTAACATAATTCTTAAAATTTCCATCTCTCTTAGAGACGCGATACGAAAAGTAAACGAGAAAACGAGGAACAGTAAGTGAATAATAAAAGATGGAGAAATGCGGGGCTGTACGCGCTGCTTTTTATTGTTGTTATCGCTTTAGGAACAGCGTTTTTTGACAACAATCAAGCCCAGAATCGGGAAACATGGCGTTACAGTGAGTTTATCCAAGCAGTTGAAAAAGGCAAAGTAGAAAAAGTTAGTTTGAGCTCTGATAGGTCTACTGCTTTGGTAACACCGAAATTTGAGCCAAGTAAAAGAGTTGTTACTTTGGTAAATGACTCGGATTTAATTAATACTCTTACTAAAAACAACGTTGATATTTCTGTATTGCCTCAAACCGATGAAGGTTTTTGGTTTAAGGCGCTTAGCAGCCTATTTTTCCCCGTATTGCTTTTAGTTGGTTTGTTCTTTTTACTACGACGCGCTCAAAGCGGTCCTGGTAGTCAAGCCATGAACTTTGGTAAGTCAAAAGCCAGAGTGCAAATGGAACCACAAACCCAAGTGACCTTCGGTGATGTTGCTGGTATTGACCAAGCCAAGCTGGAGTTAAATGAAGTAGTAGATTTTCTTAAAAACGCCGATCGCTTTACTGCTGTTGGTGCAAAAATTCCTAAAGGTGTACTTTTAGTTGGACCTCCTGGAACGGGTAAAACTTTGTTAGCTCGTGCGGTAGCTGGTGAAGCTGGGGTTCCTTTCTTCTCCATCTCCGGTTCTGAATTTGTAGAAATGTTTGTCGGTGTGGGTGCTTCCCGCGTTCGCGATTTGTTCGAGCAAGCTAAAGCCAATGCTCCCTGTATCGTATTTATCGATGAAATTGACGCGGTAGGTCGTCAACGGGGTGCTGGTTTAGGTGGTGGTAACGATGAAAGGGAACAAACCCTCAACCAGTTGCTGACCGAAATGGATGGTTTTGAAGGTAACACCGGAATCATCATTATTGCTGCTACAAACCGTCCTGACGTACTCGATGCAGCATTATTACGTCCCGGACGTTTTGACCGTCAAGTAGTTGTTGACCGCCCAGATTACGCTGGTAGAGTTGAAATTCTTAAAGTTCACGCTCGCGGCAAGACTTTAGGAAAAGACGTAGATTTAGACAGAATTGCTCGTCGTACTCCTGGTTTCACTGGTGCGGATTTATCCAACTTGCTCAACGAAGCCGCAATTTTAGCAGCACGTCGCAACTTAACAGAAATTTCGATGGACGAAATCAACGATGCCATCGACCGCGTATTAGCTGGTCCCGAGAAGAAAGACCGGGTAATGAGCGAAAAACGCAAAGAGTTGGTAGCATACCACGAAGCCGGTCACGCTTTAGTTGGTGCTTTGATGCCTGACTACGATCCTGTACAAAAAATCAGCATTATTCCTCGCGGACGTGCGGGTGGTTTAACTTGGTTTACTCCTAGCGAAGACCGTATGGACAGCGGTTTATACAGTCGTGCTTATCTGGAAAACCAGATGGCTGTTGCTTTAGGTGGACGTATTGCAGAAGAATTAATCTATGGCGAAGAAGAAGTTACCACAGGTGCTTCCAACGACTTACAGCAGGTTGCTAACGTAGCTCGTCAAATGGTAACTCGCTTCGGTATGAGCGATAATCTTGGCCCTGTTGCACTCGGTCGCCAGCAAGGTAACATGTTCCTCGGTCGCGATATCATGTCAGAGCGCGACTTTTCCGAAGAAACCGCAGCTACCATTGATATGGAAGTCCGCGACTTAGTTGACGTTGCTTATAACCGTGCAAAGCACGTATTACAAGAAAACCGTCAAATTCTTGATAAATTAGCAGAAATGTTAATTGATAAAGAAACTGTAGACGCTGAAGAGTTACAAAGTTTGTTAGCAAGTAATGATGTTAAGACAGCAGCGTTTGCTTAAGTCATTTAATAATTAGGAGTTAGGAATTCAGAGTTAATTCGGAGTTTCTAACTAATATAAAGCGAGGTAATTCTAGTATGTTTTAGAATTACCTCGCTTTTTTATGTATTCAAGCGTATTAATAATTGAATAGTTACAGGACTTACCTAAGCGTCATAATATAGCGGTTTTCACTTCAGTGCAATCTGCTGTATGACCTCACCCCGCCCTCCGGGCACCCCTCTCCTTAACAAGGAGAGGGGATGGGGTGGTACTCAACTGAAATTCGGTATAATTGCTTGCTGCCGTACAAACACCCTACAAGAAAAACGTGCCAGTTGGGTAAGTCCTTGATGAAAATATCACCCCCAAGGGTACTTTATTCGATCGGGAATTCTAATTGTAGTCATGGAAGTTAAGTCATGTAATAAACTATTTATTGATAGGTTGAATTAACTAATGACTAATGCAATTGATTGTCCTACCTTTAAACCGACTCTAAGAATTGGCAATAGCGGTCAAGATGTGAAAGAGATGCAAAAACGCTTGGAAAAAAGATTTGCATCTATTTATCCTTCTAATTTTCAAATAGATGTTGATGGTGTCTTTGGCTCGCAAACTGAAAGTGCGGTTAAATATCTTCAATGTCTAGCTTTTCTAGAGACAACAGGAATTACAGATGCAGCTACTTGGAATTTTATCTGTGATGGAGTCAAAAGCTTACCGATTTTGCGACAAAATAGCACGGGAAATACGGTTAAGTTGTTACAGCAAACTTTGAAGGATTACGACTTTTATCATGGTGCAATAAATGGACATTTTGATGCTAATACGGAAATAGCCGTCAAAGCTTTTCAAGCAGATTATTCTTTGATGGCTGACGGTATCATAGGTCAGAATAGTTGGGCTACATTAATCCATTTAAATACTCATATCGATTCTTGCTATTGTGGTTATTATCGTGGATGTTAATTTCTATAATTTTGACTTTGTGGAACTGTATTAAAACCTAAATGTCAATTATAGAATTTGAGTATGTAGCGCTTTTCATTTGGGAGCAATACACTCCGATCAACGCCACCCCTTCCCCTCTCCTTAACAAGGAGAGGACTGTATTATATTCAACTGAAAACTGCTATATTAGAAATCCGGTTTGCCGAAAAATAGGGTTGCTAACTTATTACTTCGATACGATTACACTAAAAAATTAGAAAAATGTGCGAAGTAAATTCTTCCGCGTTAACAAATAAATAGTTACAAATATTTATAATACAAAGCCTAATTTTAGGTAATTTTTTGAAAAAATCTGGAATCAAAATTTTAGTTTTGATGTCTATTAGGTGATAGTTAAATTATAGAAAATCATCAAAAATTAAAATGCATAAAAATCACTTGAATCGCAAATGGCAATTGTTTTTGGCAGCGATGTTAGTAACTCTTACAGCTTGTAATTCTCCCACAGCTACAAACAGTAATAGCGATACATCATCCCCAGCTAATACAATTAATAGTCCAGAAAATTCACCAACTGCCACAGATAACAATACTAATGTTGATGCTTCTCGACTCATATCTACCCAAGGCATTGGTGATGCACGTTTGGGAATGACTTACGGGGAACTGAAAAAAGCCTTAGACTCCAAAACTACCTATGAAGTAAAATCACCCTTCATGGTCGATTTTGATGCGATCGCCGTGAATCAGGATGGCAAAACTTTATACTACATCACATACCCCTCAACAGATACTTTCTCCGATTCTAGTAAAATCGAAACTATAACCACCGAAAACCCCGATTTTCTAACCGATAAAGGGGTAGGGGTAGGAAAAAAAATTAAAGATGCTGAAACTGCTTACGGTAAAGCTACTCTTGGCTACCATACGCAAAATGAGTCTCGGGAATATGTGACATTTGCAAACCAACCATCTGATATTAGTTTTCGTCCTTTAACACCACCTGGAAAGTTTGCAGGTATCTACAAATCACCACTAAAAGAGTATAACGAAACAGATCAATTTAAACAGGACACTGTAATTAAATCAGTATCAGTATTATCCAGAAATTAACAATTACTGCTGTAAACTTATAAAATTTTTTTCTAAAGATTGTAGTTTGGGTTAGACTCGAAAAACAAATTTAGTTGGCTACAAAAATCTCTTAATCTTGTCGTAACCCAACATCACGATCGCCAACAATCACAGCCTATAATAGCAAAAGTTTTCTCAAAATATTCTGTTGCATTCTGAGACAACATACTTTACTCGTATTGAATTTTCAAAGCTGCTCAAACAAAGTTTTCCAATCAACTACAGATGGTCTTTTCCCTTTATTAACAATTTCAAAAGCTTTGTTATAACAATTTGAATTATTCAGACATTCAACACAAGCATTTGCAACATCTATTCTGCTGGTATCACCTGTAAGTTTATCGCCAGTTCCTATTACTACATCTAGGTTACCGTCAGTTTTTGCTCTTAATAAAGTATTTAAATCGTAGGAAGTATATGGGCCATCTATTAAACGTCCGGGACGAATAATTGTGTAAGCTAAATTAGAATTTTTAATAGTGTCTTCAGCCTGTTTTTTTGCGTCGAGGATGCCAAAACTATTTAAAATACTGTAGGGAAATTCTGTTTTACGTTCAACTCCACAGGAAGATACAAAAACGAATTGCTTTAAATTTTTAGGTGCCACCTCCACCAAATTACTTACACCTTGAGCATCAACTTTCATCGGACTATTTTTAGCTTTAGCTTTAGCTTCTTCAGGGTTAAAAAATAATCCGAAATAGTCGAAAAAATTGGGATTGTTTTCAAACTGCCATCTTTCGGAAGGAAAAGCAGTAGTACCGCTACAGCAAATAATATGAGTTACATTCGTCATTGCTGCTGCTAAGGTTTCAATCTCGCGGATATCACCAACAGCAACTTCGACTTTGCCAGCAAACATATTTTCAGCTTTAGATGCATTGCGCGTCAAAACTCGAACTTTTAAATTTTTATCGAGTAACTTTGCTACCGTTAATTGTCCAACTCCACCTGTAGCACCCGCAACTAATACCAAATCTTCTGAAATACCTGAAGTCATAATTTTTTAGTGAGAAATAAATATCAATAGCAAGGCAAGATACATGTCCTAACGGACACTCAATACCTACGGTACGCTTAGCTAGCCGCTAACGCACTACAAGAATACCGAATTAATTAACTCCAAAACACGTCATAAGGTATTTGTTTATCCAAAAACATGACTTGTGCCGTAATACACCCTACAAAAAACTATAAAACATTTAGATAAAAACAAAATCGAGGTAATTCTGCGACTACCAGAGAATTACCTCGATTTTTTTGGTATTTCGATTTTGATTTAAATGCGTTCCCAAATTTCTGCGTTTTAATCTCATCAGCAATCAATACGCTTGCAACCCTGAATTTTCGCTTTAAGCTTTTGTAGATGATGGCTTAAGAAATAACCATGCAACAAAAAATGTCGCTGCTGTAAACAATTGAGTTAAATCCAATGCTGAAAGATAACCATCCGACAGTGATGCAATACTTCTGTCGGTAATACCGAATAGCCAAGATGATACCCCAAACAACCAAATTCCATTCTTGAGATTGCCTATAAATGCTTTCGCTTCGGGCGATTTTTGCTTATTCATAATGTCCTATTTGGTTCAAGAAAAATAGCAAGCAGTAAGTATGAATGCCCCCATACCTCTTAATGGTTCTTAACTTTGTGACTATATGTTAATAAATATTGTCGTAACTTGACAGATGCTGCTTGATACATTTTAAAAAATGCATTTGGTTAATTTTAGGCGAGTCACATAAATCTTTTTGTGCCATTAACAACCAAATGCTTTACAAATATTTATTTTTATTAAAAAATCTATTAAAAAAGAAAATTTATCAAGAGACTTTTCGCACTCCCGATTATTTCTGGTTCGATCCTAATAGCTTATACCAATTCTGTATGAGGCTGCGCTAAAAGCCCTCACTCTGGAAGAGTGGGGCTAGACAAACGAAGCCCCTCTTCAGGGGCTGAATTCGGCGCATCTTTATAAAGAAATGGTATTAGAATTCAATGGATATCATTTAGTTGATGGTGAATATCAAGCACTGGAGCCAAATCCACAAGGTTGGCTGTGGAGTCAACAGTTAGGGTTATTTCTAGGAATTTATGAAGAAAAGTTACGCTATTTCACTCCCGAAGGAGAACTAATTCCTAGTCCTGAAGAATTAGCGCAACAAGAGTACCAACGTGCCGAGCAGGAAGCCCAAAGAGCCGAGCAGGAAGCCCAAAGAGCCGAGCAAGAAGCCCAACGTGCCGAGCGTTTAGCAGCAAAATTGAGAGAATTAAATATAGATGTGGATGATTTATAAAATAAAATTATAAAATTGTATCTATTTAAAAAAAATTAAAGCTGTGACAGGCAAGATGCCTGCCTTATAACTCAACTTAAGTTAATCAAATTTCATCGGGAAATACCCATTTAGGCGGTTCCGATAATTTTTTCATTCTGGCGATTTCAGCCATTTCGAGCATTTTGTCTAATGAAGTATCTTGAATAAACTTAGATGCTTCTTCGCCATACTCTTTATTTGGACACTTGTCTCCTAAAACACAACCGTTGACACAGGCTTCAGCGCAATTAATTTTTTGTTCTTCCATAGTGAACTCCCCTCTTAACTAATATTTTTTTTAACAGATATTAGCTTCTGGATAAATATTAGCGCGCATTCCGATTTTGGATTTTAAATTAAGTTCTAGAGACGTAATATATTACGTGTGTACAGAAGTTAATATTTACAAATATTTTTACCATGCTCAATGCCCAATTTTAGAAATGCCTGAAACCTTTGCTACAACTGGAACTATAGCGGCGATCGCCACTGCTGTTGTCCCCCAACAGGGTAGTGTGGGGATTGTGCGGGTTTCTGGAGAGGAAGCCGTACAAATTGCAGAATGTATTTTCCACGCACCAGGAAAACAAGTTATAGAATCCCATCGGATTCTCTACGGTTATATTCGTCATCCGCAAACGCAAAAGTTGGTGGATGAAGCGCTGTTATTAGTTATGAAAGCCCCTCGCTCCTATACCCGCGAAGATGTTGTGGAATTCCACTGCCACGGCGGAATTATGGCAGTGCAGCAGGTATTGAAATTGTGCTTGGAACAAGGTGCAAGATTGGCTCAACCGGGGGAATTTACCTTAAGAGCCTTTTTAAACGGACGAATTGATTTATCTCAAGCAGAGAGTATTTCCGATTTAGTTGGTGCAAAATCTCCTCAAGCTGCTCAAACTGCACTAGCTGGGTTACAAGGAAAGTTAGCTGATTCTATCCGTCATTTACGCGCTAAATGTTTAGATATCGTCGCAGAAATTGAAGCAAGGATAGATTTTGAAGAAGATTTACCACCTTTAGACTATAAAGCAATAGTATCGGATATTGAAAAAATCACTACGCGAATTACCGAATTAATTGCAACAGCCGATAAAGGCGAACTGTTACGCACGGGTTTAAAAGTAGCAATTGTTGGTCGTCCGAATGTGGGAAAATCCAGTTTATTAAATGCCTGGAGTCGTAGCGATAGAGCAATTGTTACCGATTTACCGGGAACCACCCGCGATGTGGTTGAATCGCAGTTAGTCGTTGGCGGCATACCCGTACAAGTACTAGATACCGCAGGCATTCGCGATACAGAAGATACAGTAGAAAAGATTGGTGTTGAACGTTCCCGCAGCGCCGCACAAGCAGCCGATTTAGTCTTATTTACCATCGATGCAACAACGGGATGGACAAAGGAAGATGAATTAATTTACGAACAAGTAAAGCATCGTCCTTTGATTTTAGCGATTAATAAAATTGATTTATTAGAAAATAGTCAAAATAAATCATCTCAATATCAAATAGAAAATATCAAATCCCAAATATTCACAGCAGCAGCAAAAAATCAAGGAATTGAAGAATTAGAAGCGGCAATTTTAGAACAAGTACATATGGGAAATATACAAGCTTCGGATATGGATTTAGCAGTTAATCAACGTCAAGCAGCGGCATTAATTAAAGCGAAAACATCTTTAGAACAAGTCCAGTTAACAATTGAAGAGGAATTACCATTTGATTTTTGGACTATAGACTTACGGGGTGCAATTAACGCTTTAGGGGAAATTACCGGAGAAGAAGCAACTGAATCTGTTTTAGATAGAATTTTTAGTAAATTTTGTATTGGTAAATGAATTGTAAATACTTTTAACTTTTAATTTCCGCGTTTTCCGCAGGGGTTGTCTTAGGCTAGCGGTTGCAACTTCCACCTATCCCACAGATGGGATGTTTATTTTTATGATTATTTATACAGGTCTAATTAATAAAATATCGGTTCTTTCTCTATATAAATACTGATTTTAAAGATTATTAGTTATTTTAAACACTACTAATGCGGAATGAAAAAAAGTAAATAAAATATCTATTTTTATACAATCAAATATACTAAAAAATTGTCGTTTGCTCCGACTACTATTTTTCATCCTCTAAGTGCATAAGTTGATGAAATATGAAACTATTAATAAGTAGGAATGGCCGCAACTGGCATATTTTGCTTGTAGGGTGCTGTGACAGTTCGCTTGATTTCTAAGGCAATAATAAGGTTTTCCTGTCACGCACCAACCAAAGCTTAATATCCGTTTAATAAGCAGGTATCACTTAATACATATAAGTAAACCTTTGTAAATGCATGAGAAGCAAAAGTTGTACCTGGGTGTGGTGCTGTCAAATAGAATCGCAATGAATTATCAAGATTTTCAAATATTCGTCGATAAAAACAAAAATATTCGCGCTTCTTCAGAACAAGGAGAGATTAGGAGTGAATTACGCTTGGATATGAACGACATCGGACTTGCCTTAGAACTAATTGAGTCTGAAAAAACGAATAATAATTTACTTAAAAAATTAGGAAGTCAACTTTACCAAGCACTTTTCCCAACTAAATCAACGCTCGATTTCACGCTACAATGACAGCCGCACAAGCGAATCAAGAAAATGTCCGCTTGCGCTTAATATTTGAATCTCCTGAATTAGCTGCACTCCCCTGGGAATTTCTCTACGACGAAGATACAAACGTCTTCTTATACCATTTCTTTATAAAGATGCGCCTAATTTAGCCCGCGTAGGCGGGCTTAGTTTCAGTAGCCCCAGCCTTCCAGGCTGAGGGCGATTAAGCGCAGCCTCATACAGAATTGGTATTAGGAAACAACACCGAAACTTTTCAGCCCATAGAGGAATACTTGACGAGTCAACTTGAACTAACTTTTCCGCCTTGAAATAAATTTCCAGGCTCATAAACGAAGTACGTTAAAACGCACTGTTAGCGCAGCTTGTCCGTAGAACATAATTCTTTCCGAGTCTGATTTATCAGACTTTGTATATTAGCCTTGGAATTGATTCCAAGGCTATAAATTACGGTTATTGCAGCGAGTGGTAATGTCGTAGCAGTATCCGGATTTCATATCGCGGGTTTTTCGGGACATTTGCAAGCGAGCTAGGGATTGAAGCAGAGAACTGATTGATTCCCATTAAAATCCCCATTGCTTGCCGTAGTAAACAATAACAAGTTACTCTGCGCTAGTGTAATAGATAAAGTAGATTTATTGGTTATTTCCCGTGCTGCACCGCAAATATTCAGGTTTATTTTTAAGTTTGGCTGTCTTATTCTCAACCATTACTGGCTGTGCTAACACTCCATTTGCAAAAAATCTTGAGAAATCCTTGCAAGCTGACTCTAAACTGAAAGATAATCCAGTGGTTTTCGGTGCAAAGCAGGTAAATGATAATCAAAAACAACCCGCAAAAAGCTTACCTGCTGATTTTCCAAAAGATATTCCCGTATACACCAACGCTCAACTACAGTCAGTTACCCCAAATGACGATAGTAAAGTTAAAATAGCTCGCTGGGTTAGTTCCGTACCAAGCAATTCCATAGTCAGTTTTTATGGCAATCAGTTTAAATCAAATAACTGGGAAATTATTAAACAACCTACAGATGGGCAAGGAGAATTTCAAGCACGGCGAAATAATTCAGAAGTTAAAGTAAGCATTGAACCCAAACGCATTACCAACCCCCAACCAAATCAACCGCTAACTGCTACTGAAATCGTAATCGAATATTCACCAAATACTAACGCTTCGCAAGTTAACGCCACTCCAACCCCTGCAAATACACAAAATCCCGATTTTATAGGTCCCGTACAGCCTGGAAATACAGCTGCTCAACCCCAAAATACTCCTCAAACTAATCTTGAATCGCAGGAATTCGCCGATTTAAACAAAGCACCCCAACAATTACAGCCAAAAATCCAAGATTTAGCAACATTAGGTGTTTTATCCACTCCAACTAATACAGCTAAAACTAATAATCCTGCAAATCAATTTCAACCCAACAAAAATATTACCCGTCGCGAATATGCTGGCTGGTTAGTTGCTGCGAATAACGCCATGTATGCGAATTCACCTTCTAAGCAAATTCGTCTAGCAGGGGAAGCAAATAAAAGTGCTTTTAGCGATGTTAAACAAACAGATCCCGATTTTGCGGCAATCCAAGGATTAGCTGAAGCTGGATTAATTCCCAGTATTTTATCTGGAGATTCTACACAAGTTTTATTTCGTCCAGATGCACCATTAACCCGAGAGCAAATGCTTTTGTGGAAAATTCCTCTCGATACTCGTCAAGGTTTACCAACTGCTTCCTTAGATGCAGTCAAACAAACCTGGGGTTTTCAAGATGCAGGAAAAATTGATCCTAAAGCTTTAAGAGCGTTACTCGCAGATCATCAAAATGGCGAACAATCTAATATAAGGCGTGTATTTGGTTATACAACATTATTTCAACCAAAGAAAGCTGTAACTCGTGCTGAAGCTGCTGCTGCTTTATGGTATTTCGGTACTGAAGGTGAAGGAATATCGGCAAACGAAGCTTTGAAGTTAAAGCAGTAGCGAGTAATTGAAAATTTAAACTTTAGTTACCTACTCCCTTCCCGGCTTTATGATTACCTAAGTGATTGAGGGAGGGAGTGAGAGAGGGAGTGAGTGAGGGAGAAATTTTTATCGGAAATTTTAGAGCGGGATAGGAATAACATTTGTTGTCTTACAGAGGTTTTATGCAAATCTCGTGATTTACGCACGAAGTATGAATATTTAACCATATCTTCATAAATATTTTATTAATTATAAAAAACTTGTAATAATGGCAAAATGAAGTAATTTCACGGTAGCCTATATGCTATCAATAAAAACAACTGTAAATACGTAAGAATTAAATAGAAATTGCTTCAAAAATCCTTTATTAACTAAGGAAATTTGCGTAATATCTAGAGGAATAGAATTTTAGTATGAAAAAAGCATTAACAACGGCAGGATTCCTTCTCTTCTCATTGATGCTGCCTTGTAGAGCAATGGCTAGCAATTTCAGTCAGTTCTATGTATTTGGTGATAGTCTCTCAGATACGGGTAATATTTTTACTGCTACAGAAGGCTTAGAAAATCCTGAAAGTGCATTTCCTCCCAGCCCCCCTTACGCTCAGGGACGTTTTTCTAATGGTGATATATGGGTAGATTTTGTTGGAGATGAAATAAGATTAACTCCAACTACATTAATACCACCACAAACAAATATTCCTACAGATGGTGTTAACTTCGCGACTGGTGGTTCTTCTTCTGGTTTAAATAATGCTTTTGTCCCAGATTTACCTTTACCGGGAGTTTTAGGACAAGTCGGTTTATTTACCCAAACTTTACAAGCAAATAATCAACAAGCTGACCCCAATGCGCTTTATACGGTATGGGGAGGTGCCAACGATTACTTATTTGGTGGCGTTACAGACCCCAACCAAACAGTCAATAATTTATCAAATGCAATTGGTTCATTAACTCAAGCAGGTGCTAAAAATATCGCAGTATTTAACTTGCCCGATTTAGGTCAAACTCCACTTGCGATCGCGAATGGAATTTCCCCAGAATTAACTCAACTGACTATTGCTCATAACGCAGCATTAGAGCAAGCTTTAGATGGATTTAGTGCCAATCCAGAGGTTAATATCATTCCTGTTGATATCAATTCTCTATTTAATCGGGCAGTAGCTAATCCAGGAGAATTTGGTTTTACGCAAAATTCAGCTATTCCTTGTGTAGTAGGAGACTTTAGTAATATTAGTAGCGTATGCGATAACCCCGATGAATTTATCTTCTTCGATGCAGTACATCCAAGTTCAAAAAGTCATCGCTTAGTAGCGGATGCAACCTTGAGCGCAATTAAGCACGAAACTGTACCCGAACCTTCTACAGTTTTAAGTACGTTAGTAATTGGTGCAGTAGGTACGGTAGGAGTGTTAAAGCGCAAGCGTAAAAACTTATCAACATTAAATAAATAAATTCAATTCGTAATCAATGCTCGTTTAAATTAGAACCAAAACGTTGGGTTATGACACGATAATATATTGTCGTTACAAATGAAATTCTAATTTCGTGTCTAACCCAACCTACTAATTACTATTGAAATATTAATAATGTCAGATTCAGATTACGAGCAATTATTCCAAACAATCGAATCATTAGTAATGCATCATTCCCCTAGTGGTGCAGAAACTGAAATTAACCAATACTTAATGCAGCGATTTCAAAATTTAGGTGTGGAGGTATGGCAAGATAGAGCCGATAATATTATTGCTAAAATTCCCGGAAAAAAATCCGATTATCCGATTGCAATTACCGCTCATAAAGATGAAATTGGCGCGATTGTTAAAACTGTTGGTGAAGCAGGTATCGTCGAAGTTCGTAAATTAGGAGGTGCTTTCCCCTGGGTTTACGGTGAGGGAGTAGTAGATTTATTAGGTGACAAAGAAACTATTAGCGGTGTTCTCAGTTTTGGTTCTCGCCACGTATCTCATGAATCACCACAAAAAATGTTTCAACAAGACGTAGCATTGAAATGGGAAGATGCTTGGATTGAAACTAAATGCAGCGCTTTAGAGTTAGAAAATGCCGGTATTCGCCCCGGAAGCAGAATGGTTATAAGTAAGCACCGCAAGCATCCGATTCGTTTAAAAGACCATATTGCCAGCTACACTTTAGATAACAAAGCCTCGGTTGCTATATTATTAGCTTTAGCAGAAAAAGTTAAACAACCAGCAGTAGATGTATATTTAGTAGCCTCTGCAAAAGAAGAAGTCGGAGCAATCGGAGCGCTTTATTTCTCTCAAAACCAACGATTAGATGCAATTATTGCTTTAGAAATTTGTCCGCTTTCTTCAGAGTATCCCATAGAAGATGGTGAAAGTCCGGTAATACTTTCCCAAGATAGCTACGGAATTTACGACGAAAATCTCAACGGGCAACTCCGCAACTGTGCCAAACAATTAGATATGCCCGTACAATTAGCAACCTTGAGTCAATTTGGTAGCGATGCTTCTATTGCCATGAAATTTGGTCACGTTCCCCGTGGTGCTTGTTTAAGCTTTCCCACACAAAACACTCATGGATATGAAATTGCACATTTGGGAGCAATAGCAAATTGTATCGATTTATTGAAAGAATTTTGCGAGAGTATGGATAGTGGTTAGCGGAATAATTTACAACTAACAACTAACACCCAATAACTAATAAGTAACATTCTATTAACCCTTTGAGCTTCAGAGCCGCAATTTTCTACAATGAGTTCAGAGTAAAAAAATAAAGTTACCTATATGCTAAAAAACGTTTCCGAAGTGATGACTTCCAACCCAATAACGGTAAAGACTGACACCCCTTTACGAGAAGCTATTAAAATTTTGGCTGAAAAACGTATCAGCGGCTTACCTGTTGTAGATGATGCAGGTCATTTAATCGGTATTATTTCGGAAACTGATTTAATGTGGCAACAAGCTGGTGTTACCCCACCAGCATATTTTATGATTTTTGATAGCGTTATTTATTTAAAAAATCCGATTGAATACGAACGCGAGCTACACAAGGCTTTAGGACAAACTGTCGGAGAAGTAATGAGTCAAAAACCTATTACTATTTCACCTGATAAGCCTTTAAGAGAAGCTGCCAAAATAATGCGCGATCGCAAAATTCATCGTCTTCCAGTTGTGGATGATTCCGAGCAAATAGTTGGTATCCTGTCATTGGGCGATATTATTCGCGATATGGCACAAGTTGAAAGTTAGTTGAAAAGTTTGTAACTAACAACTAACAACTAATAACTAATAACTAATAATTTGAGAAGAGAGAATAATAAAAATGAGTATTACCCCCGATACAGTAAAAAAAAAGCTCGAAAGTGAAGATTTAGGCGATCGCTTGCGGGGAGTAAATGAAATTCGGCAATTAGAACCTGCTATTGGTTTTGAATTGGTGCAAAGCGCAATTACAGATAAAAACGCTCGGGTGCGATATTCGGCTGCGAGTCAGTTCGATACTTTGGGCACGCAAGATTTAGATAAATCTTTGGATTTATTACGCGGATTACTTCAAGATCCCGAAGCTGACGTACAAGCAGCAGCAGCAGACTGTTTGGGAGGTTTGAAATTAGTAGCTGCTTTTGATGATTTGCAACAACTTTACCAATCTACCGAGGAGTGGATTGTTAAATTAAGCGTGGTTGCAGCTTTGGGAGAGTTGGGGGAACCACGAGGTTTCGATCTGCTCAAACAGGCACTTTCGGAAGACAACGATTTAGTTAAAACTGCTGCAATTAGCTCTATGGGTGAATTAGGAAATCCTCAAGCAGTATCAATTTTGGAGTCTTATGCTTCCAATTCAGATTGGCAAATCCGCTATAGAGTTGCTCAAGCCTTAAACCGATTGGGTACGGAACAAGCAAAACCTATTTTAGAAAACTTGGCAAATGATGAAGTAGAAGCTGTTGCAGAAGAAGCAAAAAAAAATATTAGTTAGTTGATGTTCCACATCCTGCGGGTGAAAGTTGATGTTCCACATCCTGCGGGTGAAAGTTGATGATCTACACCCTGCGGGTGAAAGTTGATGATCTACACCCTGCGGGTGAAAGTTGATGATCCACACCCTGCGGGTGAAAGTTGATAATTAAATCTAATTCCTAACCACCAACCACTAACCACTAACCACTAACCACTAACCACTAACCACTAACCACCAACCACTAACCACTAACCACCAACCACTAACTTTGCTTCGATTTTAAATGCTGACGCAAACTAAATAAACTCGCTGTTTGCCCCAAAGATAGCGGTAAGAGCGATATTCCTTCTAAGCGAGACTGTACCCAACCTTCTCCCCAATACCACTCATGAAACCCGTCAATTCCTTGACTCAGCAATAGACGCAAACTATTTGCAGAAGCTACGTCTACCTGGTGATGAATTGATAAAGGACCAATATGAGTGGTAAACTCAAAGCCAGAATGCAGTTGTTCTGGCATAGATCCAGAAGGAAATTTTCCACTAGGCAACCATTTTCCTAACTGCATTGGATGTAATATACTTTCAGTAATTACCTGTTGCGTTGCATCTACTTCTATCCGCAACTGACTTGTTTGAAAACTACCGAGCATTTTTACCCTCCGGCTATTCTACGAGAAGAACTTTTACTAAAGACTTGACGAACCCATGAAACTGGATTCCGGCACACCTTACTGGTTTACAAAGTTATTTAATCTACTAATATAGTATGGCAAATATATCTATATGCCGCTCCATCTACCGAATCGAATTATATTTTGTATTTAATGAGGCTTTAGATAATATTCCATCCTCCGAAAATAAACATCATACAATATAGAAAGTTTGTATATTAAGAAATGTAAGGTTAACGCATGGCGGATCAGTTAATTCGCGCTACAGCAGCTGACGGTGGAATTCGTGCTGTAGGTGCTATTACTACAAAGTTGACCTCTGTTGCACGAGAACGTCACAATCTTTCCTATGTGGCGACTGCGGCATTGGGTAGGACAATGACTGCGGGGTTATTAATGGCTTCTGGTATGAAGCGTGTAGGCTCAAGAGTCAATGTCCGAATTAAAGGTGATGGTCCTTTAGGTGGAATTTTGGTTGATGCGGGTTTAGATGGAACTGTACGCGGTTATGTCGGAAACCCCAAGGTAGAATTGCCTCCTAATCCTCAAGGTAAATTAGATGTTGGTGGTGCTGTTGGCAAAGGTTTTCTATACGTAGTTCGCGATGTCGGTTTCGGTTATCCCTATTCTAGTACTGTAGAACTAGTTTCTGGGGAAGTTGGAGAAGATATAGCTCATTATTTACTAAGTTCGGAGCAAACGCCTTCGGCTATTGTTTTGGGTGTATTTGTAGGAGCGCAAGGAGTTACCGCATCAGGAGGATTGCTAGTTCAAATTTTACCTAAAGCTGCTAGAGATGATGCTTTAGTCGAAACATTAGAATCTCGTGTCGCAGCTCTCCAAGGATTTACACCTCTTTTGCAGGCAGGAAAAAATCTCACAGAAATTTTACAAGATATATTGGGAGATATGGGGCTTAATATATTTCCAGAATCCCAAATGTTACGGTTTAATTGTGGCTGTTCTTTTGACAGAATGCTAGGAGCTTTAAAAATTTTAGGAGAAGCTGAACTGCAAGATATGATTTCTAAGGATGATGGGGCAGAAGCAACTTGTGATTTTTGTGGCGAGGTATACCAAGCCAATAGTAAACAGTTAGCCCAGCTAATTGCCGATATACAGGCAGAGTCTTCTGTTTAGCGTTCACGTATAAAAAAATACCGATAAATACTAGGAAGTAATGGTATCTATGGAGATATAATAATGCTGTAAAAATAGCTTTTTCAATAACACAGAAAATTGCTATAGTAACAGCGATTTTCGCTTCCTCAAGTCAACAAACCCCTGTTAATATAATTTGGTGTGAGAGATGGCAGAACGGGATATTCCAGATGGCTGGTCATCAGCTAGAAGAACGCAGTCAGATGATATGACTCGATTATTCAACACGGAAAAATCCGCCGATGGTAAATATGGTTTCCCGGGTACTGGTTCTAACTCTAAATCGGTGTCAAGCAAAAATAAAAGCAATTCAAAAAAATTGACTTTAAAAGGTCATTCAAAACAAAATGTTCCGGCGCATAGTAGTTCTGGAAAATTACCGCGCTGGTTAACCAGTTGGGTTCTATGGGCATTTTTGCTCGCTTTCGTACCCGGTACGATAGGATTTATGGCAATGGCGATTCTGTTAAAGTTGCCTTCGGCTCCTAACTGCCCTTCAATTTTTTGGCCTTTGGCTAGTGCTTCAGTAAGGATGCACTGCGCTCAGGTTGCGGCTTCTAAGGAAACGGTAAAAGATTTGCTGCAAGCGATTGATTTGGTGAAGAATTTGCCACAAAATCATCCATTGCGTTCCGAAATTGACCGTAATGTGGAAGATTGGTCTCGTAATGTATTGCAGTTAGCCGACCAGAGTTTTCAGGCTGGTAGATTAGAGGAAGCGATTGAAATTGCTCGTAAAATACCTGAAGATGTTTCTGCTTCTAAATTAGTAGAAGACCAAATTGACAGTTGGAAATTAACTTGGTCGAAAGCTAGTGATATTTATGAAAAAGCAGAAGGTGAAATGCGCGAGCAGCGTTGGCAATCTGCTTTCATGCAGTCGGCAAAGTTGCTACGTTTAAATAATAAATTTTGGGCTAGTACCAAGTACGAAGAGTTAAACAAATTGATTCTTGGTGCTAAAGAAGATGGTCAGAAATTAGCAAAAGCGGAAAGCTTATCAAAGTCTAAGAATGTAGATCAAATACTTAAAGCAATTAAACTAGCGCAGTCGATAGGCAAAAACAGCTACGTTTACAAAAAAGCTCAAGAAGCAATTCCAGATTTTGGAATGAGAATCCTGGAGTTGGCAGAGAATAAATTAGAACAAAGGGATGCAGATGAAGCTATCTACATAGCCCAAAGGATTCCGCCAATTTCGGAAATAGAGCCGGAAACTACAGATTTTATTGCTTTAGCTGAAGCGCAGAGAAATGCTTGGACGGGAACAATTTCTGGTTTAGAAGCTGCAATTGCTTCCGCACAGCAAATTGATTCAAATAGACCAATTTATCAAAAAGCGCAAAAACTTATTGCTACTTGGCAATTAGAAATAGAGGACGTTTCTCGTTTAGAAAGAGCGCGAACCCTTGCTTCTCAAGGTTCAATCGGCGACTTATCCGCCGCAATTGCTGAAGCGAAAATGATTCCTCGCAACAATCCCCGCGCTAAAGAAGCCAGAAAAGAAATTAATTCCTGGGCTTCTCAAGTACAGACAATTGAAGACAGACCATATTTAGAACGTGCCGAAGAACTGGCACTGTTTGGAGATGTTTCTTCCTTGAAAGCAGCGATCGCCGAAGCAAGTAGAATTCGTCGCGGACGTTCTTTGTATCGAGAAGCACGTAAAAAGATAGCCAGTTGGAGCCGTAGGGTTCAGCGAATAGAAGACCAGCCTTACTTAGATCAAGCACGCTCGCTTGCGAATAGCGGTGATTTGGGTGCAGCAATTCAAACCGCAAAACAAATTAGATCGGGAAGAGTACTGTCACGACAAGCGCAAAGAGACATAAACGAATGGCAATCTGAAGTCTCTGCTAGAAGCAATTGGAGAAGAGCGCGAGAAGTTGCATTAGGTGGAACTCCAAAAGCTTTGTCACAGGCTATTAGGTTAGCGCGGCGCGTACCTAGAGGTACCGGATTACGTTCCGATGCCAGGATCGCAATGGATCAATGGAGTCAACAATTATTTGATATTGCCCGCACTCAAAGTCAATCCGATATTGTACGTGCTATTGAAACAGCTAAGTTGGTTCCTAGAGGTACTCAAGCTTACGGACAAGCACGAGAGCAAATCCGCACGTGGCAAGACTATCTCAATCCCCCTGCACCAGAACCAGAACCAGAACCAGAAGTTGTTCAGCCATCAGTTCCTCAAGCCCAACCTGAACCTATAACTGGTAATACTTTGTAATCGGCGAGCAGTCGTCAGTTATCGGCTAAGAACATGTGTTCCATAATTTAATTAAATTACAGATAATGCCTCCTTGTTTTAGGAGGTTTTTTGTTATTTGTATATAGTGTTTCCGCAAGCAACTGAGGTACAGCGATGACCTCACCCCGATAAAGCTGTGCTTTATCTCCCCTCTCCTTACTAAAGCTAGGATTTACACAGAAGCTCGCCAGGGACTGCAAGTCCCTGTCTAATAGCAGAAGTCCTATAAATAGGACTAACTACGATGTCTTATTTTGTACATAATTTTTCAGTCGTCTTTAGACGACTTTAGCAATTAGACGGGGACTTATAGTCCCCGGCAGAGTTGTGTGTACGCGGTAGCCTTACTAAGGAGAGGGGTTGGGGTGAGGTTTTGAAATATATATACCTCGTAATACGTTGATAATTAAAAAAAGTGGCCGTCTATGTTGGGTTTAACTTCGCTCAACTCAACCTACGAGAATTACTGTTAGCTGCTAAGTGTTCGCTATAATTTGTCTTAGCACTGTCAAAGCCGAATAACTTACTCCCGCAGTACCTTCACCCGGATGAGTTGAATCACCAACCAGCCACAGATTATTTATTGGTGTACGATTGGCAAAACCAAAAGGACCGAAAGTTGGCACTCTTTGTCCTATACCACCGACAATTCCTTTGTCTCTAGCAGTGAAATTATAAAAAGTACGTGGTGTTGCAGCTTCTACATGAACAATAGTTTCAGGTTTCAAGTAGAAGAATTTAGCAAGATGAGATATGGCTTCTTGTGTAAACTGTTCTTTTAAAGCATCATAATTATCTAAATTCCACCATCTGTCTGCATCTACAAAAGAAGAAGCAATTATTGTTGCTTTTCCGGTAGGGGCGCGCCCATCACCAGTACGACTTACGGATACAAATAAAGAGTTATTTTCACCTATAGGTCTTTTGGCATCGTAGAGAAACTGTAAATGTGGCGGACATCCGTGAGGAATGGCGCTTTCGTCAACACCTAAATAAATTACAAAAGCACCGGATGAAGGAGGCAAGTTTTCAACTCGCTTTTTATATCCTTTAGGAGCTTTTTCACCTAGTAGCTGCACTAAATTTTGCACTGTGACATTTGCAACTACATGATTTGTTCGCTCAGTCCAAACTTCTCCAGTTTTCTGGTTGCGAATAACTACCGCACTAACTTGATTATTCTCGACTTTGACATGCTCTACCGTATGACGCATCAACAACTTACCGCCATCCCTTTCCAAAGATTCCACAAGGCGATCGCTCAATACCTGCATACTTCCTTCTAGGTGGTATAATCCTTGCGGTTCCTGAGATACGCTTAATGCAGTTGCAGCATAAAGTAAAGCGGTTTCCTCGGCATTAACTTGGGAATATAGCTTTAATTGCAAATCTAAAAAAGTTCGCAAACGGTGATTATCGCCTTGTCCGGTGAAACGTAAAGCATCCCCGACAGTAGATAAAGTATAGGGAACTGTAACTAAAGTATCCGGACGCACTGCTGTAGTTAACTGTAGTAAGTCCCACCAGTTACGCGGTGGTAATACGGGGTCACGTGCTTGAAATCTCCAGCTTGCTTTGAATAAAGTTGATAGTAAATTCCAAAAAGGTTCGCTACCGGGAAACTGTCGCAAACGTTCTTCATGCCATTTCTGCGGATTTCGCCAAACGTTGATAGGAGTAGTTTCTCCTGGTAAGTATACCGCGCAAGCAGGGTCGCAAGGTGTTGCTTCGGGTAAAGCGATATTTAATTCAGAAAAAATCCGATGGTGAATTCCTCCCGGCTCCAAACCTGCTACTTGAGTGGCACCGACATCAAAAGTAAAACCTTTGCGTTTAAACGTAGAAGCACAACCTCCCGGTACAAGGGCTTGGTCTAAAATTAATACTTCGTAACCTTTATTGGCGAGTAAAGCACCTGCGGTAAGTCCGCCAATTCCAGCGCCGACAACAACTATACGGGATTTCCCCTTCCCATTTGACATTGATAATTAGTTAATGTTTCTTAATATATATTTATTATTTTATAACTTTTGGGGTGTTGTGGGGTTTTGTATTGTTCGGAAAACGTTAACAGGTTACCTATGCTGTGGAGAGGGGGTAGAGGGGGGAAAGAAGGAAAGCCAATAAAATCTGCATTACACAAAATAATAATTGAAATATTCAAAATATTTAATAAAAATAATCAGTAGTTTAATAAAAAGTAATCGTTAATTAAAATGCGGACAAATATTATTATTTTTGCTTTGCTTTGTCACAACACAACCAGCATATTTTCCAATTGGTTTATTTGATGAAGTATAAACAAGCATTGCTTCTGAATTATCGGAGTTTGCATATTTAATGATTAAATTACCATCTACAAATCCAAGCCCTTTGATATTTCTTAGAGGGTAGGTGGAAAATCTATTGTTGATTTTTCTTGCTCCAGGAATTGGTACTCGATGAATAATGTAATTATTCCAATTTGGTTCGGGTTGAAGAATAAATGCTGCACTTATTTTCTGTTTAAAGCAATCTTGCAACAATACTCCTACTGCTAAATTACCTGTTTGTTTATCTACCTCTATAGTTTGGGTTAAAAACCTTTTTCCTGATAAAGTCTGGCGTTGAACTTGTTTCCCTTGGCAAGTTTGCGAGTCTAGTACTCGTACTTTCAAGCTTTTCGCGCGAATATTTTTAATGATTTTGCCATTGTAAATTCTGATGGTGGTTCCATTTCTAATTACGCGCACGTCAGGAATGCTAGGATTGTTTATCTTAACAGGTGTAGGCGGTATTAATTGAGCAGTAGCTGGAGTTGCTATATTAATAGTTGTAAAGATAGCAATGAGAGGTAATATTTTCATTTTTATCTTGCGTTTCATTATGAATTTATATTAATAGCTACCATCAATTAAAACTGAATTCCAGATGAGAAGTAAATTATCAATTTATTTTAATAAATATAAAAATCAGATAAAAAGCAATTATTTAAATTTAAATTTTATTTCAAATTATTTAAACAAAAATCTATAGATTAATTGTTAAAAGAGGTACAGTCAATATAGTTATATTTAACAGGAATATTATTTCTTTATAAAGGTGCGCTTAATTCAGCCCGCGCAGGTGGGCTTCGTAAGTGTAGCTCCAGCCTTATAGGCTGAGAGTGATTAAGAAACTTAAAATTGATAAATTCGATTTGTCGGAACTTTCTATCGAAAACCCGTCTGTAAGTGAGTATTTTCGGTATTTGATGGAGTCATCGTTATGATAAAGAAGTAAGAAGCTCAGATTCATAACTACAAATGTCCTCAACTCTGCTAAAGTTTCCTCGTCTGAATGCCCCGAAGCTACAACACTTACCCAATGGTTTGACGATAGTAGCAGAGCAAATGCCAGTAGAAGCAGTAAACCTTAATTTATGGGTTGATATAGGTTCAACATTTGAAAGTGATGCTATTAACGGAATGGCTCACTTTTTGGAACATATGATTTTTAAAGGAACTAAGCGACTGGCAAGCGGAGAATTTGAGCGGAGAATTGAAGAGCGTGGTGCCGTAACCAATGCCGCTACTAGTCAAGACTATACGCATTACTATGTAACTGCGGCTCCCAAAGATTTTGCCGAACTTGCACCTTTGCAAATCGATATAGTAATGAATGCCTGCATTCCCGAAGAGGCTTTTGAAAGAGAACGTTTGGTGGTGCTTGAAGAAATTAGACGTAGTGAAGACAGTCCCCAACGTCGTACTTTTAGCAATGCAATGGAAACTGCTTTTGAGAATTTACCATATCGTCGTTCGGTATTGGGGCCAGAAGCAGTTATTTCTCAACTCAAAGTAGAGCAAATGCGCTCTTTTCACGCTCAAAATTATCAACCAAAATCAGTTACTGCCGTTGCTGTTGGTAATTTACCTGAAGAAGAATTAATTGAAATTATTGCTAAGGGTTTTGCTGATATTGAAAAGCGCGATTTAGGTAAGATTGAAACTCAAGATATAAATTTACTACAGTCAGAGCCTGCATTTACAGAAATTGTACGTAAAGAATTTGTTGATGAAAATCTTCAGCAAGCAAGATTAATTATGCTGTGGCGAGTTCCTGGGTTAATGCAGCTAAATCAAACCTATGGACTAGACGTACTTTCCGCTATATTAGGGCACGGACGCACATCGAGGTTATGGCGAGATTTACGGGAAGAACGCGAGTTGGTTAACTATATATCTGTAAGTAATATGACCAACCAATTACAGGGGACTTTTTTGATTGCGGCTCATTGTGAAATAGAAAATTTAGCTGCTGTAGAAGAAGCAATAGTGCAACATATTCGCAAAATTCAAACGCAAATAGAAGAATCCGAAATAGCCAGAGTTCGCAAACGTGTAGCTAATAGGTTTATTTTTGCTAACGAAAGACCAAGCGATCGTGCGAATTTATACGGATATTATCAAACTTTGGTAGGTGATTTGGAACCTGCTTTTGATTTCCCCTATCATATTCAATCACAAGATAGAGAAACTTTGATTCAAGCTGCTAGAACATATCTTTCCCCAGATGCTTATGGGGTGGTGGTGATGAAACCCAATTGATTTTGGGAATTGGGCATTGGACATTGGTAATGGGTAATTGGTAATTTCTAACTCTCTATTTATAACTAGTAACTGATTACTGGTAATTGTGACGCAAGATTTCAATATTGATGATGGTGTTTTACTTCGTTGTACAATCCTGTAAATTGCCAACACATAGCTCCTCACTCCTAACTTTTCCAAATGATGTGGACTGAAATCAACGCTCAAATTAGCCAAGCTACTGGTGAAAATTTCCAAACCCAACAAAGACGTAGCGTTTCGGGTGGGTGCATTAATCAAGGTTATTCTGTAAGCGATGGTAAGCGGACTTTTTTCGTTAAATTAAATCAAGCTTTTCAAGTAGCGATGTTTGAAGCGGAAGCTTTGGGTGTAAAACAAATGTACGATACCAATACTATCCGCGTTCCCAAACCTATTTGTTATGGTGTTGCGGGAAATTCCTGCTATATCGTTTTGGAATGGCTCGAAATCGGTAGAGGTGATAGTAAAGCTTCCGAGGAGATGGGTAGGAAGTTAGCTCAAATGCACAAAAAATCCCTGAGCGAAAAATTTGGCTGGGATATGAACAATACCATCGGTTCAACTCCACAAATTAATACTTGGACTGATGATTGGGTGGAATTCTGGACTAAACATCGGTTGGGATATCAGTTTGAATTAGGTAAGCGTCGGGGTGGTAGTTTTCCCCAAGCCTCGGAATTATTGAATGCTATTCCCGAGTTGTTAGCAGGGCATGAAGTGCAGCCTTCCCTAGTACATGGGGATTTGTGGGGAGGGAATGCTGGGTTTACGGTAGATGGGGAACCAATAATTTTCGATCCGGCAACTTATTTCGGAGATAGGGAAGTTGATATTGCGATGACGGAAGTTTTTGGTGGTTTTTCGACTGCTTTTTATCAAGGTTATAACGAGGTGTTTCCGCTGGATCATGGGTATGAGAAACGGAAGACTTTGTATAATCTTTATCACATTTTGAATCATTTTAATTTGTTTGGTGGTGGGTATGGTTCGCAGGCTAATGGGATGATTGGGAGGATTTTGAGCAATAAATAATGCCCTCACCCTCGAAGGGTGGGGCTACATGAGCGAAGCCCACCTCCGTGGGCTAGATTGATTCGATTAATCCTCTTCCTTAATTTCTAAATCGTAGGCTTGGCAGAGGGATTTGAGGTTTTGTTTGAATTGCGATCGCACTGCTTCGGGAGAGACGATTTCGCAGTCTTTGCCGTATCTGGTAATTTCTCTGAAAAACCAAAATGTGCCGGATATATTTCTAACAACTCTTTTTATAGGTGGTTCAGCCTCTAATTCGCTGACAAATATATCTTCTGTTTTACGTTGGTAAGCGAAAGCGAGTCTACTTAATAAATGAAATTCTACTGCTATTCTTTCTAAATCATTTTCCCAAGGTTTATCAATAGAAACCACCGCAGCTTCTTGAATTCTATCCAAACGTAACGTCCAATTATGACGCAATCCTTCTACATCTTGATTACCTTCGGATTCTTCAGCACGACACAGCAAATATTGACGCTTTTCTATCGGTACAATTCGAGCGTGTAAAACGGTGTAACTCCACACCCGCTCTGCTGCATCTTGATAGGATAACCGAAACGGTTGCTGTCGGTGAATCAAATTATCAACCTGCTGTCGCCAAGCTGGTAAGGGATGATTAAGAAAAGTTTCGATTTCTTCTCGGAAAGGAAGGGTTAATTCGCTTCTAGATTTTAATAACTCTGCTATTTGCTTGGCTTCATCGGTTTTGCCTAAATCTACCAAAGCTTTACGAGCTGTTTCTAAAGCTTTGATACGTTCGTTTGTCCAATCATTATTAGGAGCAACGATTAACTGACGACGTGCTATTGATTCTACCAGCTTCGAGATATTCGGACGTTCTCCCCAATTACAGCCAAACTCTAGCGCTAGGGTTTCTAACTCAGCTTTATCTCTTTCTGAAACCGAAAGTGTTATGGACTTACCTTTTCTGCTCATTAATTTATAAGGACACTTTTACACTGATTTGTATTGTCAATCTATATTTTGGATGCCATGATGTAAATCATCAACAACTTACGGACACTGTTTAAGGGTATGTCCAATTACAGAATTCAACTCAAATCTATATATTCATGTCCTGCTGATGAGGTACCCGAGGATGTTAATCTTCCTAAAGGATGGATGCTTGCATGGCATCAATTAGAAACGCTCAAAGCATTACGCAACGCCGATATAGACGTTGTAATCAATACCGCGATGACGGGTGATGGTAAGAGTTTAGCTGCTTATTTACAAGTGCTTCAGGAAAACTGTTGCGCTATCGGATTATATCCTACCAACGAACTTGCACGCGACCAGGAAACCCAAACGAAAGGATATATTGAAACATTTCAGCCAAGAAACGAACCTCGGGTTACAAGGTTGAGCGGTGCTGATTTAGAAATTTATGCGGAGAATGAAGGTTTAAAGAAAAGTAGTGCAATTTCAACTCGTACCCATCAATCGGAAGTTGTTCTTACCAACCCTGATATCTTCCATTATCTACATCGTGGTGCTTATTTGACTCCCGATGACAGCCCAGATAAATTATGGGGAAGGATAGATAAAGATTTTGATTTATTTATCTTAGACGAATTTCACGTTTTTGCAGCACCTCAAATTGCTAGCGTTATCAATACGATGCTGTTGATTAAGTTTACAAACCGTCGGAAGAAGTTTCTATTTCTTTCAGCGACACCGGATGATAATTTAATCGGGAAGTTGCAAAAAGCGGGTTTTCGCTGCAAGGTTATTAATCCGTTAGAGGAAAATAAATATAGATTTCCAGATACATTAGCAGAATCTCTTGAGTTGAAAAATAAAAATTGGCGGCAGGTTTCACGTCCAATATCTTTAAATTTTATATCTTTGGAACCAACTTTTAAAGCTTCTGAAAACTGGTTGAGAGAAAACAGCAGTTTAATTTTAGAATATTTTCAAAATCATCCAGGTAGTAAGGGTGCAATTATTCTAAATTCAATTGCAGCAGTTAAAAGATTGGTACCGTTTTTTGAGGAATTATTACAGCCATCAAATTTAAGCGTTGGTGAAAATACAGGTTTATCGGGAAGAACGCAAAAAGAGTTTTCTTTATCAGCAGATTTAGTTTTAGGTACAAGTACGATTGATGTTGGTGTAGATTTTAAAATTAATTTTTTGATATTTGAATCAGCCGATGCGGGTAATTTTATTCAGCGTTTGGGAAGATTGGGAAGACATGATGGTTACGAGAAAGATGGTGAAGATATTAAGTTTGATAATTTTACAGCTTATGCGTTAATTCCTAAATTTCTAGTAGAGCGTTTATTTAAAGAAGATTCACCGCCGCTACAAGAAAACGGTATTTATAATCGTCCTTTCTTCCACAACACAATTATTGAAAAGTACCGTCAAATTAACGATTTTAGCGGATATTATCGTCGTTGGGCTGGAGTTCAGTCAGTTCAACTTACTTGGAAACTAAAGCATAAAACAGTTAAACAGCAATATTCAGAAACTGTAAAAGAATTTAGTAAAACTTGCGAATCTGTGTTTGATACAAAATTAAATTCTGTCTTCGGATGTATTAAAGGATGGGAGAAAACATGGAACGAACTTTCTGGTACAAAAGGTAATCCCATCGCTGAAGATGCAGCGAGTTTTCGGGGTTCTAGTAGTTTGCAATGTGGAATCTATGATTTAACCGAACAAAACGAAGCAGATAGATTTAAAACCTACGATTTACCCGGAATTGTCGCTAATTTAGATATTGAAATGTGGACAGAAGCCGGATTTATCAGAACTTTGAAAGATACTGCTTCCCGAATTAATCAACCGATTCCCAAAGGTAGATTTGCTCACTGTTTGGGATTTATGAAATTGCGTAGCTATCGAGAGGAAAGATTGAATTGGAAATTTATTTATTCTGGAGATTTGCAACCGATAGCTGATGCTTGGAAAGTACAGGTATTAAAAGGTATTGAAATTTGGCAACCCGATAACCCTTGGATTGGTGAAATTAATAAAAGATTGAAGAAAAAGGGTTTGGTTTGTTACGTGTTGCGAAATCCAGTTACAGAAATACGGATGCGGTTACGATTACCGATGCATTTTCAGATTTATCCGATTTGTGACAAGTACAGTATTAATGATGCAACTGCGCCTTATTCTATAGCTTTTAGTCAGTCGGGGCTGTTGTTGGATACTTTGGCTTATACGTTTAAAGGTAAGGGAGATGAGACTTGGATTTATTAGCGAGTTTCAATCCCTGATAGGGATTAAGATTTTTGTTGCTTGAGGTGCAATTAGGAGAGGAGTATAAAACTATCGAATAGCTCGTGTTTCAATCCCTGATAGGGATTTTTATTCTCTCCTAATAAAAAGAATAGCAAAAATAGGGAAACATATTTTGAGAAAAATATTGCTGCATTTTTGATTAACTACATATTGGTGTGGAGCATAAGTAACTCCGTGTCAATGCACACCGACTGGGGTTGCAAACCCCAGTCTAATAGCGAAAGTCCTATGAATAGGACTGGAAAATCCATTTCTATTTCTATGTACTCTTTTTGCTCCTGAAAATTCATATGCTAAACTTGTGAGCTTTTTGATTATTTTTGACTGGTTATTCCTTAGTCCTATTTATAGGACTTGTGCTATTGGCTCGGGGTTTGCAACCCCGAGCGGGTGTACAAGATAATCCACAACTTAAAATATACGGACACTTTGTCCGGATATTCCTTGCCAATTTAAATTTTGAATGCCATGATGTAGCTAATCAGCAGTTACGGACATTATTTAAAGATATGTCCGAATACAACAATAGAGTTTAAATAAAATTAAATATAGCAATTATTCAGTGGGTGTATGAGAGACAGAAATAATGACTAAAAAAATAAACGATTTAGAAGAACACAAACAATTATCATTATTTGACATCGAAGATAATTCTCAATCAGAAGATTCAGATTATGATTGGTTGGACGATGAAGATGTAGATTTTGGCTTTGAAACTTCAGATAGAACGGTTGAAACCGCGCAGGAATTACTTACATATAAGCTATTACGAGAAGCTATTGAAGCGCAGAATCCTGATGATGAAGTAATGGCTGATTTTGCCAAGTATGTATTACCGAATCTTTTACAGATAGCGATTGGTGTTACTGCAAAAGGTGGGAAGTATTTTGATAAATTAGATCGAGAAAAAGCAGCGGCAGGTAAAGCTAAAGTTAGAAGGGATAATGCTGCCGATCAATCTTTAAATACTCATCTACTTAATGGGTTATTTCCTGCTAATTTGATTGAACGGCGATTAGTAAAACTTAATACTACGGTCATGCGAGTAGTAGGAGAAGTCGAACGTCGTTTGCTGGTTGCTGGGTTTATTCTCCACGACTTTGAAAAATTCCCAGATGTACCTGATGATTGTCGCAAGTTAGCTATAGAGGAACACCGTCGAATAATCGATCAAAAGGTTCGTCAGTTGGGTTTGGATAAGTTTATCAATCCTAGCCAATCGGAAGCTTATCAAGAGTATCTAGATGATTTGTTGTGTATGGCTTATAATGCTCAACGACGCTGGGATACTAACTGGAATTTTTCGGAGTTTGGACTAAATCCACAATTGCGCGATCGCACTCTTCGGTGTCTATCGGAATTAACCTGTTTGGCTGATTCTTTGGCTTCGATTATCAAGCATCCTCAAGATGCACAAAGTTATAAATTTAAGGAGTTACTTTCGGCTTTAAGTGATGGGGAATTGCAGTTTACTTATCACAGCATTGCTGAAAATAGAGGTGTATTAACTAATGTTGTAAATAATGCGCTTATAGCTGCTCATACTAGTTTAAATACTGAAAATAATATTTGTTATGAGCCGTTGCTATATTTACCAACGGGTGTAATTTATCTAGCTTCGCGGGATGCTCCTGCTATTTCTCAAGAAGATTTACCGGATAGAGTTATTAGTACTATTAAATCGCTTTGTGCTAGTCAATTGCGATTGCGACAAACTGGTTTTGGTAGAGATGGCAAGGGGATGAAGTATGCTGACTATTACAACTTGTTTTTTGATGATGTTGCTTTAATGCAGGTTGGTTTGGATGCGACTTTAAGAATTTTACATCCGAAGAAGGATTCTGTTGCTAAAAGTCGTAGCGATAATTTAGTCAAGTTTCAGGAGAAGGATGTTTTACCGTCAGATTTTGATTTAAAGTTTAGCGATGATATTAGAATTGACCAAATAGCAGAATTTGGTGATTTGATAGCTAGAAAAATTTGGGGTGAGAAGGTTAAACAAATTG
Organism: Rivularia sp. PCC 7116; assembly: GCF_000316665.1. Classification (GTDB taxonomy): domain Bacteria; phylum Cyanobacteriota; class Cyanobacteriia; order Cyanobacteriales; family Nostocaceae; genus Rivularia. Next base: position 278,363 of record NC_019678.1, read on the forward strand.
AATCTTTACGGAAGAAGGATAAGAAATTACCGGAATTACCTCAATTAGATTTAATTCACAAAGTTGCAGAATTTTGGAATTTAACTGAATATTTACCTGAAGTTAAAGCGATTCAACGAATTAATGAAAGTCTTAAGGAGAATAAATTAAAAGGGAATACCGGGGGTGTTCCTTATGAATGGTATTATCTTGCTGCAAAATATTTGGAACATAATCCTGGAATTGAGGATATAAGAGAAGTTTGTCAACCAGTAATTACCTTTGTACAAAGTTTGATTGAACCGATTGTGTCTCAATATCAAATTGCTGACGGTTGGGATGATTTACGGCTGTGGGTTCAACGAGTGATAATGTTACCCGGTAGCAATCGAGAAGCAAATGAAAATCAGGTTGAAACGTTTCTTGATGAATTGAGTAATTACAATACAGCGAAAAAATCCGGTAGAGGAAAGCAGTTAATTTGCTCGATTTCTCATTCTGCTTATACTGTGACGGAACAAATGGAATCAGCAGTTTTATTTACACCTCAAGTTTATACGAATAAACAAATGCTGGGTGGTTCAAATGCTAAACGTAATATTTCCAGTATTGCAGGTGTAGAGATGATGTTACGTCAGATTTTGATGAATCAAACCCAAGCTGTTGGTAAACGATTTGAAGATGGCAAGTATCGCTATCTCTATTTTTATCCCACTTATTATTTTACCCCGGAAACAAATAAGTTTTTACAGATAGCTTATAGCGGTATTGCTCAAACTCGTTTTGATACTAGTATTCGCAATCATTTTATTCCCAAGAATTTACAAGCGAATTTAGGGAAAGACAAATATCAAAGTGTTGACAGTTTCTTAATTGATGAAGATTTACAAAGTCAAAAAAATCTACCAGAAGATGACCCAAATTATAAAAAAGACCGTACTTTTAAACTATCTTATCCCGAAGACCAACCATTAACATTTTACTTCATGGCTTTACCTCCGGGAAGGGATTCAAGCGATACCGAATCATGGATTATGCCAAGTTGGTTAGCATTTGCTTTCCCGATGATTTTAGATGTTAAAACTGTAGTTTCCGAATCACCAATTCCACCTTTTAACGATGGTGCTGAATTTGAAGAAAGCGTGTTTTTAGATAGCGCTCCTCATGCATTCCGGGCTTTAGTTAAACAAGATAAGTTTCGTTTAGATTATATTTTGGAAGGTTGGCAAGATAATAATAAAACTTATTCTGCACCATTGAACGTTTTAACAGCTGCTTATGCAATTCATCTTGATGTTAATGCCAAACAAGGTAAATCCGGTTACGATGCAAACTGGGGAAAATTTACAGAATTAGCAAAAGACTTTGAAACCAGTCCGCTATATGTATTTTCTTATCTCAACCGTTGGGTAAGAAAACAAGGAGTTGAGACAGCAAGAATTGAAAAAATAAAACTTTACGCTTATGACTTTTATCCTTGTTTTGATGCTTACGTTAAATATGACAACATTCAGGAGAAATTAATTGTGGAATCGGAATCAAGTTTATGTCATACCCAAAAACTAACCGAACTTTATCGGAGGTTTTATAGAGCTAATAAGAAATATAATCCTAAGTCTAACGCGGTACTCAAACCGATTGATATTGCAGCCGAAACTATTCTCAAAGCTGAATTAAGCGTACATACAGGAGAATGTTTAGTATTAGTGGTGGCAGCAGAAGTTTTCAAATTAATGGATAGAGTTCATGCTTCCACCGCTGAGGGAAGGTGGGTATTTAATCACAAAGAAAGAGAAGAAGAAAGACAAGCAGTACTCGAATTTGCAAGATACTTTGTAGAGGATATCTTTGAAAAATCATTCGCAGGCGATCGCGCTCGTTTAGCAGGTAGACAAATCAACTTAATTCGAGATACCTGTGAATTCCTTTATCGTCTGGAAAATGATAAAGAAAATCAGTTACAAGGTAATGATTCTAAGAAAGAAAATGATTCAGAAACACTTATTAGTTCGTAGTAAGGAATTTATTCCTAACTACTCGTTACCAGACTCCGGCTGGTAACGCATAGCTGGAGGCTCTGCCTTCATTCTAAAGAGGCAGAGCCTCTAGTAAAGCATTCCCCGGCAGAGCCAGGGAACGAGAAACAATCCAAAATCTAAAATCAAATGACATTCCTAAAATCCATCGATTCCAAATTATTCCACACCGAAATTCCCTACAAACCAATGGGAAAATACGTTCACTTCCTGACAATTCGCGTTACCGAATCTTATCCTTTATTCCAAACAGATGGAGAATTAAATAAATCGCGAGTTAGAGCGGGTAAGAAAGATAAAAATACAATCAGTCGTCTTTCCATGTTCAAACGCAAACAATCAACACCAGAACGTTTAGTTGGTCGTGAATTAATGCGTAATTATGGTTTAGTCAAAGATGAAGAATGCGAATATAACGTCAAATTTGCAATGGATAACCCTGATTGTATTATTTATGGTTTCGCAATCGGTGATTCTGGTTCTGAAAAATCAAAAGTTGTTGTAGATACTGCTTTTTCAATTACACCTTTTGATGAATCTCACGAAACATTTACTTTAAATGCTCCTTTTGAAAATGGGACAATGACATCGAAGGGTGAAAACGGTTCTAAACCCGGTGAAGTTACTAGTAGAATTAATCAACAAGACCATATTAGACCCCAAGTATTCTTCCCTAGCATTGTCACATTAAAAGACCCCACGGAAGCAAGCTTTCTCTACGTTTTAAATAATATATTGCGTACCCGTCATTATGGAGCGCAAACAACCCGTACCGGAAGAGTTAGAAATGAGTTGATTGGAGTAATTTTTGCTGATGGTGAAATTACTAGTAACCTACGTTGGACTCAAGCAATTTATGATGAAATGAAAGCTAATAATAGTATCAATTCTCCCGAACCTTTGGATGAAGATGATGTAATTACAGCCGCGAAAACAGCGATAGAATCACAAATGGCTGAAGAATTTATTGTCCATCAAGATTATCTCAACGATGAATTTGCAGCATTACTCAAAGAAGTAAAAGCAATTACAGCTAACGAAGATGAACTGAAAAAGCTGCTGAAAAAAGCTGATGTTGAAGCTAAAGAATATGCCAAAGTTCATATAAAGGTTAAAAGTAAGGATAAGGATAAAAACAAAGACAAAAATAAAGAAACAGCAGCAAATTCATAGCCATGACTATAATCTATTGCTGCCAGCTAGAACTACACGACAGCGTTTATTTCGCAACCCGCGAAATCGGCAGACTCTACGAAACCGAACCAGTAATCCACAATTACGCATTGTGTTACGCATTAGGATTAGTAGATAGCGAAATTTACGCTACGACAGTTTCCGAAGAACATTCCTACCGTTACTTTTGTCCCGAACAAGTTCCTAAATATGAAGAACATTTAACGCCATTAAATCAACAGGGAATTTACGTCACACCAGCCCATTCAATTCACCATACTTCTGTTCTCAACACCTGGAAATATGCCAATAATAACTATCATGTTGAGATGCAGAAAACCCAAAAAAATATTCCCAGTTTTGGCAGAGCAAAGGAAATTGCACCGGAAAGTCAGTTTGAGTTTTTTATTATTTCTAAAAATGACATTGAGTTAAAAGGTAAATTACCAAAATGGATTCGTTTAGGTAAGTGGATGAGTAAAGCTGAAGTGGAAATTCAACAAGTAGCTAAATTGGAATCGAAAACCGGTGACTTTACTTTTCCTTATCCTTTAAATCCTCTTGATGTGATGTTTACTAATCAAGTTATCAGCTACGACGTTGTAAATATGCCTCCCGTAAGTTTGATTCAAAATGTCACTATTACAAAAGGGGAATTTTTTCAATTTGAAAACCCCTTCACTTCCCAAAAATTAAAACTTCCTGCAAAAATGGCATATCGGTTTAAAGGTTAATAAAATAGCCTGAAGATTGTAGATCCCCCTAAATGCCCCTTAATAATGGGGACTTCAGATAAACTTATTCGATAAAATTTTCAGCTTGTAAAGGGGGAGTTTAGTTAATTGGTGCGTGACGCTAAAAAGTTATTTATTACTACGTTCAAATTTGTTCATAGCGTCACAGCACCCTACAAAATCCAAAAGCCAAAATAACTGATAACTGCTCACTGCTCACTGTTAACTGAATAATGCCTCACAGTCTAATATTAAACCTCACCCCAAAATCCCCCATCTACCCCCAATTCCTCACCGGAAGACACCTACATGCTTTATTCCTCACCTTAGTAAGTTCGGTTGACAAAGAATTAGGAACCCATTTACACGATTCTAAAGCCGATAAAGCTTTTACGCTCTCCCCTTTACAAATAAGTAAAAGAAATTCTCCTATTGCTAAAGGTAGTAAGCGGGGAAGCATATTAAAATCCCAACATCAAGAAGCGATTTCTACAGGTACTCCCTGTTGGTGGCGAATTTCTCTACTCGATGATGCGCTATTCGGTAAATTAACTCAACTGTGGCTAAATCTTAATCCCCAACAGCCTTGGCATTTAGGCTCTGCCGATTTGTATATTACCAGCATCCAAGGTACTCCCCAATCTACCCAACCTTGGGCTAATGCTTGTAGCTATAACCAACTATACGAGCAAGCAAGCGATTCCGAGCGGATTATTTCTGTCAATTTCGCAACTCCTACCGCTTGGAGACAGGGGAAATACGACAGCACGCTGCCGACAAGGGAATCTGTGTTCAAATCTTTACTTTCTCGCTGGAATAAATATAGCGGTATTGAATTTGAAAATCTAAATTTTGATGCAATTTTCCCCAGCTTTATCAACATCCATACCGAAATAGTTCCCGATTCGCGCAGCAAATTTATCGGTATTGTTGGTGAGGTTAGCTATCGAATCATGGGTGATGTTGAAGCAATCCAAATTAAACAAATAAATGCTTTAGCTGACTTTGCTTTGTATTGCGGAATTGGCAGAAAAACTACTATGGGAATGGGAATGGGCAGGAGAGTTAGGAGTTAGGAATTAGGAGTTAAGAGTTAAGAGTTCCTAGGTTGGGTTGAGGAACGTTAGCAGAGCGTGTCCGTTAGCGGAGCGTGTCCCGGAGGGACATTAGGACATAACCCAACAAACCCAACAAATAGATTTATTTTTTTCAATTTAGTCTACTTAAGTAGACTTTGGCTATTAGCCCGGAAATTGATTTCCGGGTGGGATAGGTTTACCAAAATAGCAATCTAAATCAAATTTAATCAAACAATGAACAACACAGATTACATCACCATCGCTTCTTTAAACCAATATTCATACTGTCCCCATCGCTGTTGGCGCATGTTTTGTTTGGGAGAATTTACCGATAATCAATACACCATTGAAGGAACTAGCTTACACGAAAGAGTTCACACAGTTAGTGAAAACAATCAGGAAGAAACTTGGCAGATTCGCGCTATTTGGTTGAAGTCAGAAAAATATAAGTTAATCGGTAAATCAGATTTGATTGAGTTAGAAAATGATGAATGGTATCCCGTGGAATATAAACGAGGAAAAAAAGGTGAATGGGATAACGATGAATTACAAGTTTGCGCTCAAGCTCTATGTTTGGAGGAAATGACTGGGAAAGATATTACTACCGGCTATATTTACTATGCTCAAAATAATAAGCGTCAGTTAGTAGAAATAAACGACGATTTGAGAGAGGAAACTATCGCCACAATTGCTAATGTTACGCAGTTATTAGAAACTGGAAAAATGCCACCCGCAATTTATAGCAAGCGTTGTAAAGGATGCAGTCTTTATTCTCAATGCTTACCGATGGCTGTTGATAAAGTCAAACGCTATCAAGAAGCCCAATGAATCTTCAATTTGGGGTTTTTAATTTTAGATTTTTGTTTTGGTTTTAATTTAATATTTTTCGTTGTTCACTGCTCGCTGTTCACTAATAACTGATTAATCATGGGTACTGTTTACATTACACAAATGGATTCTTTCGTCGGAAAAGTTGACGAACGTCTTACCGTTAAATTTGAAAAAAATAAGATTTTAGATGTTCCTTTAATTAAAGTCGATGGTGTTGTTGTTTTAGGACGAGCTACTATATCACCTGCGGTAGTTTACGAATTACTAGAACGTCATATTCCTCTCACTTTTCTAACAGAAACCGGTCGCTATTTAGGCAGACTAGAACCCGAAGTTACTAAAAATCTTTTTCTTCGCAAAGCGCAATGGCGAGCTACTGAAAATTCACCGACATCTGTTGGTGCCGTACAAAGCTTTGTCAGAGGTAAGCTAAAAAATTACCGCAATGTTATGGTTCGTCGTCAAAGAGAATCAGCAAAACTCGATTTATCAAAAAATATCACTCACTTAGAAAATGCTATTGCTCCAATCGACACTACAGAAAATATTGATTCTCTCAGAGGTTTAGAGGGTGCGGGTAGTGCTGCTTATTTCAGTAGTTTCGATCAAATGATTCGCACTACAGAGTTTAAATTTACTCGTCGGGTTCGTCGTCCGCCAACAGATCCGGTGAATTCTTTACTTAGCTTCGGCTACTCTCTGCTAAGACATGATGTCCAAGGTGCAGTTAACATCGTCGGATTTGACCCATATCTAGGATATCTACATTGCGATCGCTATGGAAGACCTTCGCTAGCTTTGGATTTAATGGAGGAGTTTCGTCCTTTGGTGGTTGATGCGATGGTGTTATCTACTTTAAATAAGTACTTATGCAAAATTAATTGTATATTCTGAACCAAAGTTTATAAGAATGTTTTCTACAGCTTCAACTAAAGCAGAATAGCTATCATAAGCATTCACCTCTAGCCATTTATATTTAATAAATCGCCATAATATTTCTATAATATTTAAATGAGGAGAGTAGGTAGGTAAAAAGAAAATATCTAATCCTTTCTGTGACCATTCTTGTTCTTTATCCCATAAAAATGAATTTTGATGAACTGAAGAGTTATCCATTATTAAGACAGTTCTTTTAGTAATTTTTGTACAAAAATCATCTATGCAGGCTATAACTACATCACTATTAATGCTACAATTAAACGTATATACTTCTAATTCATTCTGCTTGGTTAAAAAACCTAACACGTTAATTCTTTTACTCGGTTGACTTTTGACAGTCATTTTTTGTTTATTCTCTTGCCATGCGTAAGGAATATATGGAATTAAACAAAAGCCACTTTCATCTACATATCTAATTTCTATTTCTCCTTCCCGCTCTTTTTCTTTCAATCGTTCTAATTCTTGAATCTTTTTATTGTAAAATTCGGGAACGGGGCTTCCAGCAACGCTTCTCTTGATTCTAAACCAACCCATTCCGGCGATTTTCATCACCCTTTTTATTGTGTCTTTGCTTGCTGGTATTCCCCATTCTTTTTCAATTTTATCTTGGACTTTTTCTAGATTTTTTGGTGTTTCTTTGACCCATTGTTTAATCAGTTTTTCTTGATTAATATTAAATAGTGGTTTTACGACCACGACCTGGATTATTATAGAGTCCTGCTAAACTCTCTGAATCCCAATTATTAAACCAATTATAAATTGTATTACGACTAACTTTAAATATTTTAATTAATTCTGATATTTGATAGCCTTGAAAACTTAATTTTATACAGTGCGCTCTCTCTCTTACTTGATAATATTTACTTTCCTGATAGATTCTATCTAATATTTTTAATGTTTCTTTACTTAACCCTTTAATATGTCTCATTTGATAAAAACTTTATATTGAACGCTCATACTATTTTTTCACAAAATAGAAGCGAATAATATTTTTATACCTCAAAATAATTCTTTTGAAAATTATTTTAAAATACACAATTAATTTTGCGCTGGTACTTAAGGGATTGATTGAACCAAAAGATTTTGAAACCGAACCCGTAAGCAATGCTGTTTCTCTCACCAAAGAAGCACGAAAAACATTTCTCAAACTCTATACCCAAAAAAAACAAACTAGATTCACCCATCCGGTAATGAAACGCAAATGTAGCTACCAAGAGGCTTTTGAAATCCAAGCCAGATTATTAGGAAAATATTTGATGGGTGAAACCGATAAATACCCACCGTTAGTTCGTTGGTAATCAAGTTAAAAATCATATATAACAATCAATGAATGTTGTTGTCAGTTACGATATTTCCGAAGATAAACGTCGCACAAAAATTCACAAAGTTCTTAAATCTTACGGACAATGGGTACAATACAGCATTTTTGAGTGTCAACTTACCGATACTCAATATGCTAGATTAAGAAGTCGTTTGAACAAGTTAATTAAATCCGACACCGATAGCATCCGCTTTTATTTTTTATGTGCCTGCTGCTTTGGTAAAGTAGAACGTATTGGTGGGGAACAACCTCGCGACGATAGTATTTTCTTTGCTTAATTCACGGATGGGTAACTGTTGAAAAACAGGTTTTGAAAAAAATGGCTGAATCCCATATGTAGCAAGCTTTTGAGACTAAAAAGTGTCGAGGACCATCCGCGAAGCTTACCCAGACTGGGTTTCAGCCATTCCGACCCTTCTCATTTCAACTTTCACGTGCTATGATTAACCCATCCGTGAAACCGAACCTTGAAAACCTCATATTGAAAGGCTTTCAGATGCCCACAGTTGAAATCAACTTAAATCCCTATCAGGGATTGAAACTGGGAGAAAGTAAGAAAGCACGGTAAAGCGACCCGCGTTGAAATCAACTTAAATCCCTATCAGGGATTGAAACTTGCTACCTGCATCTTTATTATCGGGCTTTATGTTGAAATCAACTTAAATCCCTATCAGGGATTGAAACCTAGATAGGTAGTACCTACTGCTAAAGCTTGCCAAGTTGAAATCAACTTAAATCCCTATCAGGGATTGAAACTTATTAATCTGAATAACCTTCCTTGAAGTGTTGAGGTTGAAATCAACTTAAATCCCTATCAGGGATTGAAACTTATCTGGACCTTTTTGCCTGGAATACTCATACTCAAAGTTGAAATCAACTTAAATCCCTATCAGGGATTGAAACTGAGTATATCTGACTCAAAAAGGGCAGATTCAAGAAGTTGAAATCAACTTAAATCCCTATCAGGGATTGAAACAAAAAAAGACTATAAATCCTCAAATAAGTTGAGTTGTTGAAATCAACTTAAATCCCTATCAGGGATTGAAACTTATATCTACAACTTTTTTCTTCTCTTTCTATGAAAATGTTGAAATCAACTTAAATCCCTATCAGGGATTGAAACTTAACAACTCTAAATACATCATACATTGTCTCAGTTGAAATCAACTTAAATCCCTATCAGGGATTGAAACAAATATATGAATCACAACAAACACAAAAAAGGAAAGTTGAAATCAACTTAAATCCCTATCAGGGATTGAAACATCCTATTGATTTACATGTAAATAATGATAGGAAAAGTTGAAATCAACTTAAATCCCTATCAGGGATTGAAACCTCTAACAGATCTTTTTCGTAAATATTCCAATGTTGAAATCAACTTAAATCCCTATCAGGGATTGAAACAGATTCCATCCCCGCTTCGATAGCGCTCCAGTTTGTTGAAATCAACTTAAATCCCTATCAGGGATTGAAACAATCATGGATTAAATTATTTAATTGGCGCATACAAGTTGAAATCAACTTAAATCCCTATCAGGGATTGAAACAAAATAAAAATATGAAAAAGAACAAGAAAAATCAGTTGAAATCAACTTAAATCCCTATCAGGGATTGAAACGCAAAATATATTTCTGGAAGATTTGCTTCGGAAATTGTTGAAATCAACTTAAATCCCTATCAGGGATTGAAACTTAGCAGATAAAAATAGTACACAAGCAGAAAAAAGTTGAAATCAACTTAAATCCCTATCAGGGATTGAAACCAAGCTTTTTACCGTTTGTAACACCACTAGAACCGTTGAAATCAACTTAAATCCCTATCAGGGATTGAAACTGAGAAACACGATGCATTCTGCTTGAATAAAAAGAGTTGAAATCAACTTAAATCCCTATCAGGGATTGAAACATCCGCCAGTAATTTTACATTTATCTGCCAGTGATGTTGAAATCAACTTAAATCCCTATCAGGGATTGAAACAAAGAATTTAGCACTACGGCTGCACCTGCTGAATGTTGAAATCAACTTAAATCCCTATCAGGGATTGAAACTACTTTACCTTTCTTTAAAAGCCATTCCCACATCAATGTTGAAATCAACTTAAATCCCTATCAGGGATTGAAACCTGGAAAATACTAGAATCATAGGCTTCAAACAAATTGTTGAAATCAACTTAAATCCCTATCAGGGATTGAAACCTCAATCTTGAAATCTTCTAAGCCTGAGCCTATGAGTTGAAATCAACTTAAATCCCTATCAGGGATTGAAACCAACATCTAAGGAATCCGTACAGCTTTGACTACGTTGAAATCAACTTAAATCCCTATCAGGGATTGAAACTTGAAGCCTTATAGAAGCTTTTAATTGCAAGTTTGTTGAAATCAACTTAAATCCCTATCAGGGATTGAAACCTATTGAGATTAATGAAACTTGGGAAAATAACCTGTTGAAATCAACTTCAATCCCTATCAGGGATTGAAACAAATTGCATATTTTAGCCTAGACTGAGATGTAATAGTTGAAATCAACTTAAATCCCTATCAGGGATTGAAACCGTGACAATGAATCTCCACTTCTTTGCCCCTATCGTTGAAATCAACTTAAATCCCTATCAGGGATTGAAACGTTTAGATAATTTACATTAATCTTTGCACGAACTAATGTTGAAATCAACTTAAATCCCTATCAGGGATTGAAACTGATTCAACTCTTGAGAAAACATTTGTCTATCTAGTTGAAATCAACTTAAATCCCTATCAGGGATTGAAACCTTCCTGAAAAAATGCAGGGAATAATCCACAGTTGTTGAAATCAACTTAAATCCCTATCAGGGATTGAAACCCCCGAAAAAACCAAGCCCAGCAACTCTGATTGAGTTGAAATCAACTTAAATCCCTATCAGGGATTGAAACTTAAATTTACAGCACATCAACTAAGACATACTTTTGGTTGAAATCAACTTAAATCCCTATCAGGGATTGAAACTTATGCCTGGAAGGAAATCAGGAAAGATCCAGATGTTGAAATCAACTTAAATCCCTATCAGGGATTGAAACAATTGTCCTTTGGGACGATAAACTCTTAATGTTGCAAGTTGAAATCAACTTAAATCCCTATCAGGGATTGAAACTTAATAGGAACTGCTGTTATTGGTGGAGTAACTACTGTTGAAATCAACTTAAATCCCTATCAGGGATTGAAACCCTCCTTTTGTGTATATCTTTGCAATCTTCAGATTGTTGAAATCAACTTAAATCCCTATCAGGGATTGAAACATTGTTGCTAAATGTATTTATAAAATCAACAGAAGTTGAAATCAACTTAAATCCCTATCAGGGATTGAAACTTATAGTAAAAATAATTGTAGATGGAGTACCAAAAGTTGAAATCAACTTAAATCCCTATCAGGGATTGAAATATGGTAAAGTGTATGTCCAATGGGATAGGATACTTGTTGAAATCAACTTAAATCCCTATCAGGGATTGAAACAATGCTTTGCGAAATGCTAAACATTAACTTATATGGTTGAAATCAACTTAAATCCCTATCAGGGATTGAAACTAAAAGATTAATATTACAATCTTCAAAAATTGATAGTTGAAATCAACTTAAATCCCTATCAGGGATTGAAACTTTGTGACAGCCCTACCGATATGACCTTATACAAGTTGAAATCAACTTAAATCCCTATCAGGGATTGAAACCTTATGCTCCTGAAGGCGTGTTGTTTGTGGATGAGTTGAAATCAACTTAAATCCCTATCAGGGATTGAAACATCAAAAAGATACGGGAACTTACAGAAAACAAATCGTTGAAATCAACTTAAATCCCTATCAGGGATTGAAACGCTAGCCTCAGCGTAAAACACCTTAATATCCTCGGTTGAAATCAACTTAAATCCCTATCAGGGATTGAAACAAAATAATTAAGAAACAAAAATAATCCATAAAAAATGTTGAAATCAACTTAAATCCCTATCAGGGATTGAAACCTACAAGCCAATGCCCATGAGATTCTTCAAAGAGTTGAAATCAACTTAAATCCCTATCAGGGATTGAAACTAAGCAAATTCTAAAAGATAAATTTGATTTTTATGTTGAAATCAACTTAAATCCCTATCAGGGATTGAAACAATACTAAGTTTGCTATGGCATCTTGCCTTATCAGGTTGAAATCAACTTAAATCCCTATCAGGGATTGAAACTCTGTAAGGACAGATTTATTACCTTTGCAAGATAAGTTGAAATCAACTTAAATCCCTATCAGGGATTAAAACATAATAAGCGCCACCTTCGTATACCTGCCCTTTTTGGGAGAGTTGAAATCAACTTAAATCCCTATCAGGGATTGAAACTATCAAAAATATTTCATTTGAAGAACCTTTCAAAGTTGAAATCAACTTAAATCCCTATCAGGGATTGAAACGAATAGATTCAACATATAATCCATCCAAAACTTTGTTGAAATCAACTTAAATCCCTATCAGGGATTGAAACAGATAAGTCTTTTCGATAACATTTTTTCTTACTAAAGTTGAAATCAACTTAAATCCCTATCAGGGATTGAAATAATATCATTTTTTAAACTCTTTTCTAGTACTTCACCACATTAAATATCAGGAGAGATTAATTGGTAGGTAGTTGGACTATCTTCCCTATCCTATCTACATCTCATTCACAGCAGGGAAAGTGTCAACCATAAACAGCTTCTGGTCTAATAATCAAATCACCATTAGGACGACGGTCAATGACATAATATTGAAAACTATTGACAGCGACATCAAAGTGCTGCGCTAAACGCTGCTTGATATCTGTATCGCTCATATTTTGCTCTAATCCTAACTTACTTTGTTCTACATCGTAAGAACGACCTTCAAATCTGATATGAATCATCTTCAGTCTTTTTAAATTTAATATTTAGGAGGCTAAGAAATTTACCTTTTCCGGAGTTTTTTTAACTCGCAATTATCTATACTACAATTATAATACACAATGATAAAAACAGGCAAGTAAGATTGAAGCGGCAGCGACAGCTGTATCCGAAACTGACATCACAAAAGTGCGGATATGGGGATATGTTGCTAATACCATTTCTTTATAAAGATGCGCCGAATTCAGCCCCTGAAGAGGGGCTTTGTTTGGTTAGCCCCACTCTTACAGAGTGAGGGCGTTTAGCGCAGCCTCATACAGAATTGGTATAAATAACGTGTTTTTTTGTTGACGTACTGATAAAATGCAAGTTAAAATTAGTATGCCATACTACTTTGTTATAAGGTTTGGAATAGATTTTTTATATATTTGCTTATAGTAACAATAGCATAGATAGGTTCGCGAATTATTATTTTTAAGAGCGTTTTAAGAAACAAAAATTTGACTTATTATAACTAGAGCTAATAATTTTTTAAGCTGAACTTTTACTAAAAATAGTTTCAGATAGAGATTAATTGTCAATTAGTATAAATAATACTTGATAAGAAATAATCCTATCAATTTCAAGTAAATACTTTATTAAAAATATTGAGTATTTTTAACTAATTGCTTATATTTTACTCCTATTTTGCTTATAATCAGAAAGTATATTGAAAACCTATCAGCTTGTAATGTCTGCTCCTCGTAGAGAAGATACGAGCAAAGAATATCAACTTGATAGAGTAAATAGATGAGCCAGTTTTAAACGAGTGCTAAGTATATCCAACGCTTACCATTTGCTTAATGCTTCTTTATTTTTCTAACTGTGCGGCTAATCAGCATGAAATTCTCTAGAAAATACATGAACCTGGCAAATACATTTTCAATGGACAAAAATCATACTTGCGAACCACCTTTAGTTTTAGTAGTAGAAGATAATGAAGATAATTTATTTTTAATCAGTCATATTCTTGAGTCCCTGGGTTGTAGAGTTATTTTTCAAAGAGTTGGAAGTGAAGCAACAGTAATTTTAGCTAAAGAACACCACCCCGATTTAATACTGCTTGATATTGTTCTACCAGATGTTAGCGGTATCGATATTTTACAACTTTTGAGACAAGAACCTTTAACTTGCGATCTTCCTGCGATTGCTGTAACAGCTTTAGCTACGGAACAGAATCGCGAAAATATTATTAGAGCAGGATTTAATAACTATATTATTAAACCTTACTTGATTGAAGAATTAGAGGAAATGATATTTCCTTATATTTGTGGAAAATTAAATAGCTCATCGAAATATGTTGTTGGTCAAGATAAGTTGTAATCACTAAGTTATGTTTTCACTATTTTTGTTTTAAAATATAAAATTAGGTTCAGTTAGCTACTTATTATCCGGCTTAAATTTCAATAGCTTTTAAACTAATTAATAGTTATGAACTACCTATCATAACGGATAAGTTGAGGCTAAATTAATCGTGCATTTGTCATTGCGAGTGGAACGTTTGCCGCACATAAAGGTGAACGCTGAATGCTTCGTTTCACTCCGTTCAATTCGCAATGACACTGTGTAATTAATTTTGTTTAATTACTTCTAATATTATTTAATCTTCTGATGCTTTTGGTAGTACAACTGTAAATATGCTACCTTTGCCAAGTTCGGAAGAAAACTCTATTTTTGCATTGTGAGTTTCTGCAATTCTGTTGGATAGATGAAGTCCCAAACCGCTGCCAGAACGTTTGTTTTTACCGGAGCGAAAACGTTCAAATATAGTTGTTTTGTCTTCCTCTGCTATTCCATATCCCGTATCTTCTACATCTACTTTTACCCATTCTTCTCCGGCATTAGATGTAAATTCGGATAAACGTACTTCTATTTGACCTTCATCGGTAAATTTGATTGCATTCCCAATTAAGTTACTAACTACACGCCGCAATTCTAATCTATCACCATTTACTGCACTCTTATCTTTACTTTCTTCGGTTAAATTATTTTTGAATTCAAGCTGCAAATCTCTTTCTTCAGCTAAGGGACTCAACTCCTGAACTACTTCCTCAACTATAGAATACATGCTACAGCTTTCAAAGTTCATGGTTTTTTTCCCTGCTTCAAACCGCGATACCTCTAGCAATGTATTCACCATTTCCAATAAATTATTATTACTACGAACCATTGCAGCGATCGCCTTTTTCATTTCGGGGGAAATTTTGCAAAATGTTTCTTGCAAAAACAGATTGAGCATTCTATCCGCAGCAACCAAAGGGGTTCGTAAATCATGTGTTAAGCGGGAAACAAAATCTTCACGCTGACGAGCCATTTGTTTCTGTGCGTCGATGCTATGCTTAAGGCGCAGAAGACTGCGTACTCTGGCAAGTAGCTCGTCAGTATCAAAAGGTTTACGGATAAAGTCATCTGCACCAGCATCCAAACCCTCAACAACGCTAACGTCGTCAAAAGCTGTAACTAATAAGATAGGAATATAGTTATCATCAGTAATGCTGCGAATACGTCGGGTAACTTCGTAACCATCGATTTCCGGCATCATTACATCTAAAAGTATCAAACTTGGTGGAGTTTTCTTAACTTCTTTTATTGCTGTTCCACCATCAGTTACTAATTTAACTTCGTATCCTTCGCTTTCTAAAAGTGCCTGGACTAAAAACAGATTGTCGGGGATATCGTCAACTGCTAATATACGGTCTAATACCTGCGAATCTTGAATTGACATAATTTAATTTTGACAAATTTTGGAAACATATTATAGAAAAGGCGGGTTTAGAGAGATACGTGTCGTAGTTACCCCTGCTATTTTGATGAATTTTTTCGTTAATACTCTCCTTTTTGATGACTCATAAGCCTTCTTGAAGATAAATCAAGATTTTTTTTAGCAATTTCTCGATCTAAAACAGATGATACTTGCCGTGGTAATTCTATACGAAACAATGCACCTTGTCCTAATTCACTTTCAATTGTAATCTTACCGTCCATCATCCTTACTAATGCTTGGACTATGGATAAACCCAAACCCGTACCTTCAAATTTACGATTAGTACTTTGATCGAGTTGCTTGAAAGGTTCAAAGATATGCTGTATATTCTCAGGAGCTATACCAATTCCCGTATCTGCAACTACTAATTCAATATTGTTGTCGGAAATATCTGTAACTTTAATTTCTACGCAGCCATTTGGCGTAAATTTAATTGCATTAGAAAGTAACTTGTTTAGAATCTGTCGCACCCGCAGCGAATCATTATATAAAGTCGGATTTTCTAAACTGATATCGACATTCACAGAAAGTTTTTTTGCTTCTGCGAAAGAATGCATATCCGCAACGGTAACTTTCACCAGTTTTGCTAAATCGAATCTTTCTGGTTTTAATTCTAACTTTTCTGCTTGTAGCTTGGAATAATCTAAAACTTCATTCAACAGCATCAATAAATTTTTGCCGTTATTAAGAATACGTTCTACCATATCTTTTTGTGGTTTTGAGATTATGCCGCACTTTGGACGCAATAATAACTGAGAAAACCCAATTATTGCATTCATCGGAGTCCGCAATTCGTGAGATATAGTTGCCAAAAATTGCGATTTTAATTCAAATACTTCGGTTAATTTAATTTTTTGTATTGCAATTTGTTGTTGTTGTTGCTCAATTTGTTGCTTTTGATTGAGAATTAATTTGTTGTTTTGTTCTAGCTGCTGATGGAGCCGATTTAGCTGAGCTTGAATTCCGTAGATTCGTAGAGCATTACGCAGTGCAGATTCTAAAATTTCTTTAGAGAATGACGATTTTTTAAGATAATCAATAGCCCCAGCTTCTATAAATTGTTTTGCACTGAGTTCATCGTTATTTTCGACAATAGCTATAATAGGAACCAACTTTTTGAAGTTGGTTAGTTCTTTTAATAAATCTATAGCTTGAGCATGAGAGCCACAATTACCTAAAAATACAAAGTCAAAATAATTATCCTCAAAAGTATCTATACCTTTATGACTTGCAACTATTTCTAATTGTTTTTGTTCAAGACCATAGTTATTGAAAGCACGAAGTATTTTCGTCCTAGCGATTTCGTCATCTTCAATAATTAGAATCTTTAACTTCTCATCCATCACTGTTTCGCCTTAATTGCTACTTCGGCTATCAGATATTAATTAATCAATCAATCGAACATCTTATGCTATTTAAAAATTATTATATTACTTTTCTAAATGCTTGATAAACTTAATTATTTTCATACGTTTTATATACATTCAATGAGAATATCATTAATATTGGTATTTTCATCTATATGCGAATTTTAATTTTAAATTCAATGTATTTAAGCCATTTTTCGCGCTCGTTATACAAAATTAATTTTTCAATTATTTAGTTCATATGCACTGAAATTATAATCAATCTATTTACTAATAATACATATCACAGCTATATTATAAACTTATTCAAACGCTTGATTTTGTAGTCTTTCATTCAATCTTTACAACAATAAAAAATATAAATAGTTAGCTTACAATGAAAAATAAATAATTAGTCAATAATTACTTAGTAATTACTTAACTAAATTTTATTGTCTCATATATCCGTACTGCAGTTGATAAAACGCAAATCCGGTATTTTGGAGAACTCCGTATTTACTCAGCTTGACGAAACAGCATAAGTTTTGTGCCGTAAATCTGAAGCAAATGGATATATATTAAGCCAAGTAATAAAAATAAGTTGTTTAAACTTTTTATTTTTTGAGTTAATATTTATACATTTTTTGAAACTGAACATATTTTACGTAAATACATTTTTATTCGTCGTCAGTCTTTAGTATGAGTTTGTTTATAAATTGACATTTTGCAGCACTAGCTCTATTCCTGATTGATTTCTTAATAACTTAAAAACAAAATATTCACGCTGTATCGTGCGGCTTATCATGCTTGTAGTAAGAGCAAACCAGTTGATAGAGTGTTTGTTGAATTCGGGATGCAATCAGTCATTTTATATTTAAAATAATTAGCTTATATAAATCAATAGTGATAGGAAAAAAGTTAGATACAAAATAGTTTTAGCGAGCGCCTTAGATAATATTCTGTCTTATATCTGTCTTAGATAAGATATAAAACAGTTATGCACCAAGCTTAAATGTGTTTATATCCGTAGAGCTTCATTTCAGTTTGGAGCGTCTTAACTTTTATTTAAAATAAAGAACTATATTATAGCCTATAATCATAGTCTAAGTTCAAAATATATTGCCCTTTTTTAGTATAAACAGCCTTAGCGCTTTACAGAAACTTGAATTTGCTATAGTTTGAATTAAAATGAGAGATATATATATATTTGATATCTATAAATTTGATCGGAAGTTGCGAACTAATCATCTTGATTTTGTCATATATCTTCAGTTATATATTGACCTATATCAAAGGTCTAATTAAACAAGGAGCCATTGCTTCTATCGACAGATGTATTGTTGAGACAAAAACATCTATCTTTAGTTTTAGAAGCATATGATAAAACATTCAACCTTCAAGAAGATTTTGAGATATATTAAATAAAAAATAAGCTGAGCATAGCGATGAGTGAAATTAGTATTGTTTTAATTGAAGACCATGATTTAACTCGAATGGGTATAAAAGCTGCCCTACAGGCAAATAGCGAATTGCAAGTTATAGGAGAAGCTGCTAATGGTACGAGAGGGCTAAAAATGTTAGAAAGCATGAAGCCAGATGTAGCGCTTGTAGACATTGGCTTACCAGATATTGATGGTATTGAGCTTACTCGTAAGTTTAGAGAATATCAAAGTAGCGTAAATGATACTTCTACAAAAATTCTGGTTTTAACCATGAATCATACGGATGATACCGTACTTGCTGCTTTTGCAGCAGGGGCTGATTCATATTATATGAAGGATACAAGCATTGATAAGTTGACTGAAGCTATTCACTCAACTTATTCCGGCAATTCTTGGATAGATCCAGCGATCGCTAATATAGTATTGCAGCAGATAAGGCAGGAAATCTCGGACGAACAAATATCTGCTCAAGCAAAGACAGTCAAAATTGAAGCACTTTCTAGCGAGTACGAGCAAGTTTTAGAAACCTATCCCTTAACTCAAAGAGAATTAGAAATACTTGAATTAATCGTAGCGGGAAAAAGCAATGGCGAAATTGCCGAGCAGTTGTATATCACAGTTGGTACGGTAAAGACTCACGTTCGTAATATTCTTAACAAGCTTTGTGCTGACGATCGCACGCAAGCAGCAGTTAGAGCATTGCGTTCGGGATTAGTAACATAATGTTATAAAGTTAAATTGTCATATTGATTAATTAGCGATTCATGATTGTTTTGACTGCTTAAAATAGTTCTCAAAAATTAGGAAAGAAAGCCGAAGCAATATTTGACTATAAAATTTGCAACTATTTCAAGTCACTCATCACAAGTTTGCTATAGTGTTGGTTTGTTGTGGCTTAATATATACCATAAGCTCTGTGTAATGAACTACGAAACCGCTCATCAATTTCTTTTAAATCAAACTATAGCAAGCGAAAGCAATTCTGATGCGTTACTAAATCGAATGAGACAGGGGAAGCCACCAATTCCCGGTCAAATCACCTCAATTTTGCTAGCGTTAAAAGTGGTATTTGAAGCTCTGAAAGATTCTAATCTTCTTGAAAGAGAGCTTATTTATGCTTTATACTTGTTAACTGTGAAAGCTCAGCAGTTATTTGCAGCAGGTTTAAAAGCAGGTGTAGATTGGCCTCCGCTGTTTAAAGAAGATTTGTTGAGAATCGCAAACGCAACTGAAAGTATTTTTTCTGGCGAATGGCACAACGTGCATCAATAGAATAATTGTAGTTAGATAGTTTTTAGCTGCTTGGTAATACTAAATAATATCGTTTCCGTTTTATCGAAATTATTTAGAATTTTCTTTGTATCCCTCTTCCTCTGCGGTTTTTTATCCTAAACCGGTGCAACCGGAATTAATATAATTTACAAAAAATAATTTCTAGAATTTGAAAATATGCCGCAGTGTCTGGTTTGCTTTAATTAGGGAGCAAGATGCTCCCAACACAAATATTTTTTCTTTAACGATTTCGTAATTCTTCTTCTAACTTATCCAAATCGGATTTAAGGAAAACCGTCATCTGCCCTGTAAAAGCTTTACCATTTTTACCTCGGGCAACTTCTACCCAGTAAGCATAACGAGAACCTACACGTAGCTCGCCTTTTAAAGCTTCTCTAACGGGAGTTCTAGCGAAACGTGCTGCATTAATTGCGCTTTGATTGGGGTATTCATAAATTACCCGAGCGCCTTTATAATCTTGATAAACATCTAAGCCATAGATTACACGTAAAGATTCTTTCAATTTATCCACACTCATACCATTGATGGCATCATACATAGATATGCGTTCGGTGCGGCTTTTACTGCGGTTATTAGAGAAAGTTAATTTCCCAGGTGCTGACACCATTGCCTGAAAACTGAATCTTTGAGCCGCTGTATCAGTCTTGGTGACCAAAAAGCGTTCTCCACTACGAGGGCTTAATGTAGGATGTGCCTTAATCCAAAGTTCAACATCTTCCATAGATTGTCCCGGTAAAGCCTTAGCTGCCCCAGGGCTGGATATCACAAATGCTAAAGGTAAAATTAAAAGTTGCAATAGAGATTTCTTAATCATTTTTCAGTTTTGAGAGTTTCTGTATATAGAATTCCCTTTTTTTTTATTTAATTAACGTTAAAGCCAGAAATTGTGATAAAGGAAGATGGGTAATGTAGCGGAACCTCACCCCTTCCCTTCTCCTTAGTAAGGCTACGGTGTACACACAACTCTGCCGGGGAATATAAGTCCCCGTCTAATAGCTAAAGTCGTCTAAAGACGACTGAAAAACTATGTACAAAATAAAACATCATACTTAGTCCTATTTATAGGACTTCTGCTATTAGATAGGGACTTGCAGTCCCTGGCGAGCAATGCTTTTAACTACTTGTATCACCGTAGCCCCTTAGTAAGGAGAGGGGTGTCCGGAGGGCGGGGTGAAGTCAATTAACGTACTTCACTCAACTGAAATTAGCTACAATAATTTTGGCAATTGTAATATCTGTGGAGCTTGGCAATAGGTAATTGGTAATGGTTGATAAACTAACTGCTAATCGCAACTTTAACTACTTTCCGCTGGCGCATATCGTTAAATACTTGTTCCAAATCTTTTAGGTGACGGTTTTGGGTGATGAGTAACTCAAAAGGTATTTTGCGACTAGAAATTAAAGATAATGCTTGTTTAACATATTCAGGGGTGTTATGAAAAACTCCTTTTAAAGTTAGTTCGCTGTAATGCAGCTGCTCCGTATTTACTGTAATTGTTGAATCGCGCGGACATCCACCAAATAAGTTAACTGTACCACCAGGACGAGCGCAGGTAATTGCTGTTTCCCATGCGCTAGGAACACCTGTCGCTTCTATAACTACGTCTGCACCAAAATCTTGCGTAAATTCTTTTACTGTTGCAGAGATATCAGCTACCTGATGATAATTAAAAGTCTTTGCAGCGCCTAGCTTTTCTGCAATTTTCAACCTTTGCTCGTTACCACCAAATAACAATACTTGGGCGGAGCAATCGCCAGCTAACTTTGCTACAAACATCAAACCTATTGCTCCATCTCCGAGAACTACTACTGTATCTCCAGGTTTGACATTAGAACGCGCTACCCCATGTAAAACGCAAGCTAAAGGTTCAGTCATAGCTGCTAATTCTAAAGGTAAATTATCGGCAATTTTTAACAGATTATGTTTTACTATCGGCGCGGGGATTTTTAAATATTGAGCAAAAGTGCCGTTATTCCAAGTTAAATTCGGACACAAGGAATATTCTTGGCGCTTGCAGAAGAAACAATTCATGCAAGGTGCGGAATTATTGGCAACAACGCGATCGCCTATTTTCCAATTAGTAACACCTTTCCCTACCGACACAATTTCCCCCGCAGCTTCATGTCCAAAAAGTGTTGGTGGCTTAAGCATTTTCGCATGACCACCGCGTAACCATACTTTTAAATCCGTACCGCAGGTAGTCGCAGCACCTACCTTAATTACAACTTCACCATCAACAGGAGTCGGATCTGCAACCGTTTCCAAACGTAAATCTTCTTTACCGTAAAGCAACGCAGCTATCACTATAAATAAACCCCAAAATATCAATTACCAATTACCAATGCCCAATGCCCAATTCCCAATTACCAATTACCAATTACCAATTACCAATTCCCAATGCCCAATGCCCAATGCCCAATTCTCTTATAAAAATAATAAACTCCACCCGATTTTACCAGGTGGAGCCAAGAACTTTTTAAAAGTGAATTAGTCTTTATTTATCAGAGACTAGGATCTTATAACTTGGGAAGGAACATTGGACTTTTTTCTAGCTTCAGCATCAATGCTAGCTGTTCTCAAAAGCGGAACTTCTTGCCAGCAATTTTGGCAAAACCAATAAAGCTCAGCATGACGAATATGCCTTAGCAAGGAACCACCGCAACAAGGACAGCTATTAGTTCTAATGCTCACAAATCTAGTCCTCCTTTAAAGAAGTTAAAAAGGTGTTGATAAAAACGCACTTTTATAAGTGAATCAACATTTGATTTTTGTCGAATGAATGAAACCGTTTTTTTGAATGCGATTTTCAATGATTTTTCTGTAAATCGCTTCGTACCCATCTACCATTTTGCCGATAGTAAATGTATCTTCTACATACTTACGGCAGCTATAACGACTGAGTTGCAAAGCTTGAGGAATTAATGATGCCATGTCTTCATGACTTTGACAGATAAAACCACTTACACCATGCTTGACAACTTCAGGAACCGAACCCATGTTAGTTGCAATCACTGGTGTACCTGTAGCCATTGACTCAATCATTACTAAACCAAAAGGTTCTTCCCAGGTAATTGGGAATAGGGTTACACTAGCTCTTCCAAGTAACTCAGCTTTTTCATTATGAGAGACTTCGCCGAGATATTGAATTTGCTTGCCATCAATATAAGGGGCTACTTCTTGCTCAAAGAATTTTCTATCAAGGTCATCAACCTTACCTGCCATCTTTAAGTGCCAACCTGTCTGCTTGGCAATCGAAATAGCATGGTGAGGACCTTTCTGTGGAGAAAATCTTCCTAAAAATGCTAAATAGGGTGGATTTTCAGGCTCAACAACAAATGGATAATTGTTTTCATCAATGCCGTTATAAACGGTTCCAATGTAATTGAGGTCTATCTTACGTTGGGCATTGCTGATACTGATGTATGGCTGTTTATAGTGATGGGTGTATATCTTAGCAGTATCAGGATTGAAGCTATGGTGCAGAGTATGTACTGTCGGTGTTGTCACCAACCCTGCTGAAGCCAAAGTTAAAACACCTAAATGGGAATGAATTACATCAAATTCCGCTGCTCTTTGATAAACTTGGCTTAGTTCGAGCAGTTCGTAGGCATCATAATTGATAACATTTGGATCTAAACGCAAAGCGCGATCGCAAACAGCTTCCAACTTAGCCTCAGTAAGTGAGTCACCAGAAGCAAATAAAGTTACTTCATGACCCCGACGAACTAATTCATCGGTTAAATGACTTACTACTAACTCTATTCCTCCATAAGAAGGAGGCGGAACTCTTTCCCTTAAAGGGGCTACTTGAGCGATTCTCATAAGTTATTTATGTTTTTGCAATTGAAAAAGTCCTTATTATATTAGGACTTCGATGTCGATTGGTTGAAGAATGAATTACTCACCAATCGAAGACTGAATTAACCGAGCAAAAAATTAGAATGATTATTTTTCTGTCTTGTTAATAAAATATAGACAGACATTCCGATTTTCTCTGGTTATCGACAATTTGTTATCAAGCAACTACATTTACCAACGTACAGGTTATTTGTTTCTCATATCATCTATCTAGGGGATCATAGATAATACTTTTTTTGGTATCTCAGGATACAGTTTTTCTGGGATATTTGACTTTTGTAACGGTGTTTCGGAGCTTTATGAGTTTTACAGAGGCTATAAAAGGAGTTAAAAGGAGGTTTGCAAATTAAAATTTTTAGGATGGTAACAGGTAATGTAGTTGTTCCAATTAATTTCCGCAATGCGAGCATCTTGCTTGTTAGTGTCGAGGGAACCAAATGCTCGTATCACCATCTTTTTTTCCGCAGGAATGACTATAAAAGATTATAAAATTCAGTCACATACTAGTAGTCTTTTTCATTAATTCTGACGAGTAAGGATGGGAGGGGGTAGAGGGGGAAGAAGAGGTAGAGGGGGTAGAAAATATTTTAATTGCTATATACCCTTCACAATTAATGCAAAGGACTAGTAGGTAACTGAATGCGATCTCAGTAGTTTATTAGTTAATAAGCTGCTACGCATTTAATTTGTATATTCATTTGACATTAGTTAATGGCTACAACTCTTATCCCTTCTTCCTTCTTCCAAGAGTATTGTGCATTTAAAATGCACAACAGCTTACTCAATACCCAGCTTTTAATATCTATATTTTTACTGTTTCAATCGTAGTCATGTTCTCTTCCGGATACTCTTGACTATAGTAGTAATTAATATGACGCTCGTTCTTGGGTACAACTCCATTAACTACTTGCCCTAATACATTCTGACCAGATTTTTCTAGCATCTCGCAAGCAAAGGCAGCGTTAACAGAATCAACCACACCTGGACGTACCACCAACAGCACGCCATCAGCCATTTGACCTAAAGTTGCTGCGTCTGCTGCCAAGTTCAATGAAGGAGCATCAATAATTACATAATCGTAATAGGATCTAAAGCTTTCAACTAATGAAGCCATGCGCTTAGAATCTAATAGAGATGCAGGAGAAGGAGGTACCGCGCCGCAAGTCATCACATCTAAGTTATCCATGCCTTTCTTAATAGCTGCCATCACTTCAACCTGCCCCACAATCACGTTGCTTAAACCCTGTGCGTTGGGAAGCTCCCATATATGATGCTGGGATGGACGGTGCAAATCTCCATCGATTAATAATACTCTGCGTTCCATTTGCGCCATTGAAGTCGCTAAGTTGGCGGCTACAGTCGATTTACCTTCTTGAGGTACGGAACTAGTAACAACAATTACTTTTAATTCTTTGTCCGCACTCATGAACTTTAAGTTTGCTCGCAGCATTCGGAAAGCTTCGCTGATCGGGGAACGAGGAGCATCGCGAACCATTAATGTCGGATATGCAGGTTCTAAATCCTGTTTGCTCAAAAGAGATTTCTTAGGCTTGCTAAAATCGGGTATTACTCCTAATAAAGTCAATCCCGTTAATTCTTTGGCTTCTTCTATAGTCTTAATAGATTTATCTTGCGATTCCAAAAGATACATTGTTGCCAGAGAAACCAACATTCCCAGCAAACTGGCTGATAAATAATTAATTAATGGAGAAGAAACGGGTTCTTGAGGAACTAAAGCTTCAGAAACTCTGCTAGCGTTACCAATGTTTTGATTTTCTGCAATGCTGGTTTCTTGTAACTTTTTCAACAATAGGGAATAAGTTGATTGTGCTGCTTCTACTTTACGATCCAACTCGCGCTGCTGCAGTTCTAGTTTTGGCAGATTTTCTAGTCTTTGTTTATAAGATGTTTGTAATTCTGATAAAACTGCAAGTTGATTTGTTAAACCTACAGAAGTCGATTCTAAATCGACTAATTCTCCAGCAAGTCGTTGTTTTAATTCTCCTTCTTGCAATCTGCCATCTAGCTGTTGTGCATCAACTCCCACCGTTTGACGGATTCGATTCTGCAACAAGCTTTTTAAAGCATTAAATTTACTTTCTAAAGCTATGATTTCTGGGTGAGTATTCTTAAGGACTGTACGTCTTGCTGTTAGCTGGGACTCTACTTGCTGCACTTCTTTAAGGATATCTTGCACGCCAGCAGCTTGATTCAAAGAATTCATGTTCAAGGCTTGCTGGGAATTGATATCTAATTGATTGCGAATTTGTTGACTCCGAGCGCTAATATCAGCTAATTTAGTTTTTATCTCGCCAATTTGCCCTTGTAAATTACTTAATACTTCTATTGATTTACTTGCTTCTTCTTGTAGAGCATATACTTTATTCTTTTCTTTAAAGCGAGCTAGCTCGGCTTCTGCTTTACTTACAATTGCTTCTGCTTGAGGAAGTTGCTTTTCTATAAACTCTCTAGCAGACGTGGCGGCTTTCCTACGAGAAGACACGTTGTGTTCTAAATAAGCTGCCATTAAAGTATTTACAACTTTTGCTGCCTGTTGAGGTTGGTTATCTTTATAGCTAACTTGCAAAATGTCCGTCTTTGCGATATCATTTACTGTTAGTTTTTCCAGAAAATCTCCATATTCTAGGATTCTTCCATCTTCACCCCGAAGATCCAATTCTTTGATAGTCTTCTTTACCACCGGAACCGAACGTATTACCTCAGCTTCCGTTTGTAAGGGACTAGATTTACTATCCTGACCTACTGATTCTAATTTACCAATTTCGGTTCCTAAACCTGTCAGAGAAGAAGTAGTATCAGTCCTTTGAAATAGTAATTTGCCTTCGGCTATATAGGTAGGTTTTTTTAAAGAAGAAGATAATAATGAAAGCAGAAAAACTGGGAAAAACGCCGCTATACCTGGTACCCAGCGACGTTTAAGGACTTGCCAATACTTATCAAGTGATAAGCTAGATTCTTGAGATTCCATAAATATATTTTATTTTTTACTTTACTTTTTAGTTTTGACCGACCGATAAATAAATTTAAGTGTATCTAAGTAAAAATTTAATGATTCAATTCGGAGCGACCATAGAAATATTAATCATAAACAAGGTTAATATTTCTACCGACCAATCCCCAACAATCCCCAACAGCTAGTGATGCACCCAATGAATATTCGGATTATTTTGTGGTTATAAAAATATGATATATGATATGTGGTTTATTGGTAAAAATCCCTTTTATACCATAGACAAACTATCTTGAGACACTTTCTTGTTTTCATGAACTGCCTTAACTCCTTCAATCACTCTTGTCTTATCTTGATCCGTGAGATTAGAGCCGGAAGGTAAGCATAATCCCCGCTCAAATAAATATGCGGCTACCTCACCACCAACACTTTCGCATTCGGCAAATACCGGCTGCATGTGCAATGGTTTCCACACCGGACGAGATTCAATTCTGTTTTCTGCAAGTGCAAGACGCAATCGCTCTCTATCTGCTCCGAAAGCTTGCGGATTAATTGTCAAGCAGGTTAGCCATCGAGTTGAGTAACCAAATTCAGCTTCTGGCATAAATTCAATTCCAGGAAGATTACTCAAAGCTTTCTCGTAAACTTCAAAGTTACGTCTTCTCGCTTGTACGCGCTCGCTTAAAACTTGCAACTGACCTCTACCAATGCCAGCTAAAACGTTACTCAAGCGATAGTTAAAACCAATCTGGGAATGTTGATAGTGAGGAGCAGTATCTCTAGCCTGAGTCGCAAGGAAACGGGCTTTCTTGACTAGTTTTTCGTCATCTGAAACTAACATTCCACCACCGGAAGTTGTAATTATTTTATTACCGTTAAATGAGTAAATTCCGATAGTGCCAAATGTTCCGGGAGCGCGACCTTTATAATTAGCTCCTAAAGCTTCTGCCGCATCTTCAATTAAAGGGACATCATACTTTTGACAAACTTCTAGAATCGGGTCAATATCGGCACACTGTCCGTAAAGATGTACCAATATTACAGCTTTGGGTAACTTACCAATTTTGGCACGCTTTTCCAAAGCTTCCCTTAATAATTCGGGATTCATGTTCCAAGAAGTGCGATCGCTATCAATGAAAACAGGCTTGGCTCCTTGATAGATAATGGGATTAGCACTAGCAATAAATGTTAAAGTCGAGCAAAAAATTTCGTCTCCTTGCCCGACGTTAAGCAACCGCAAAGCCAAATGAATTGCAGCTGTTCCGGAACTCACAGCCGCTGCATAACCTGCACCCGTAAGTTGACAAAATTCATCTTCAAAAGCGTCTACATGGGGACCAACAGGCGCTATCCAGTTAGTGTCAAAAGCCTCTTTAACGAAATTTAATTCTTGCTCCCCCATATGGGGTGTGGAAAGTAGAATTTGTTTTGTCATTTTAATGGTGCTTGAGGAGAGCGATATGCGGGAAAAAATTTAGAGTCAAGCAGATTGTCTACAGGAACGTTTAAAGACTTCGCTTTCATTTCCACAAGATAGCGATATTTCTGCTCATCGACTATCAGTCTTAGGGTATAAAAATTATGCCTTAATTTAGAAAATCCGGCTTTAAAGTTATAAACTGGGTCTTTTGAAGCCCCAACTCCCCCACCCAAGTGTAGATATTGATTTCCACGCTGATGCGCCCAATATCTAGCACAATCTGTTTCTAAACTACTTGGAGACAAATCGACGAATTTGTCTTTAGTACCACCTAGGGTGCTTTGCACTATACCGCAGACTTCCGTGTATAATCCTGCACAAGCTACTTCGTTTTCATATTCAACAATACAAAGATGCAGCTTGTCACCCAAAGCTGTTCGCATCTCTTGATAGTATGTGAAATCAAAGGAATAATATCTATCTGCTGCTTCTACCCTTCCCATCGTTTCCTGATAGATAGCAGTAAACTCATCTAAATATTCATCAATAGGAACGAATTTTGCTTCCATTCCCAAACGCTTGCACTTATTAATTGTGCTTTTATGACCTTTTCTGGTATGAGACCATAATTGAGATTCGGGAATTCTTAAATCGACGGAAACAGTTTCACCATTATCGGTAAATAATCCCGGTTCAAAAATTTCGTTCAAGTTTTCATTAAGTATCGGATGCATCCTAAAAAATGCCGAACAAACTCCCTTGCTAGCCAACACATGTTTAAATTCAGACATAGCGGCTCTTGCGAAATCAGGTGTATTTGCGGCTGCTTCGCTGAGTAGAATTCCTGGATATCCGTAGGGAGATTTGATATCGTATATTTCTTCTGCAATCAATCCTTGTGGAACTACGTTATCGCATTTTGATATTAGATAAGGAGCAAAAAATATTTTATCTCCGTCAGTAATTAAAATGGCTTCCGGTATCTGTTTATTCCGACTGGCTTCTAAAGATATATAGTTTGGTAATTGATAAACGTCATGTTTTATTTTATCTAAAGCTTCCAACCACAAGGGATTGGATAAATCGATGATTTGGGTATTCATAGCTATATATAAAGATGATTTTTCTATTCAAAGACAACAGGAAAAATAAATTTTTCCTGTAATGATGTAATTAATTTTTTATTCACACCATAAGGTAGGAAATATTGCTGGGTCATTATAATCGGGATTACCACTTGGTAATTTTCGGCACATTCGATCTAGAAAATGATGAACTTGTTTACCTTGATTTGTGTATACTTGATAGCGGTTATCGTAGTCTTGTAAGTACAAAGCAAATGCCATGCGAAGTTCATCGCTGCGGTTGGGATAGCTACCATGAATAGTCAAACAATGATGAAAGCTAACCTGACCTTTTTCTAAGATCATTGGTACTTCAACAACTTTTTTCCCAGGTTCAAAAAATGAATTTTCTATATCTTTTAAATTTTGATTGTTAAAGGTACGCATATGCTCATTGCCTTTCCATTTATGGCTACCATCTATCATTACCAATGGCGCTCTTTTTTCATCAATATCATGGAAAGGAATCCAAGCCGAAAGCATATTGTTAGAGGTGCATATAGAAGAGTAGGAATAATCGCTATGCCATCCGACTACACCACCCGATTGATTATTTTTAATCGGAGCCTTATAAACTAAGGTATCTTCAAATAATCTGGTTCCTCTGCTTCTAGCCAACTTTGCTGCTATAGCTCCAATAATCGGTTGAAGTAATTTACGCAATTCTTTTTTGCGATAAGAAACGTGTTGATTATTCCTAACTGCATCACCATCTCCAGGTTTCCAATCGCTGTAACCAGTTGCGTAAGGAATAGTTGCGTCTCTTTCTCCACGATAGAACTTTTGGGCACCTATGAATGCCCGATCAAGAACTTCTTCAGGAACGATTTTTTTTGATATAAACCAACCGTGTTCTTCGTAAAACGCAATGTCTTCTTCTGTTGGCAATAATTCTAACTGTTCTTGAGACAGCCCTTTAGTTAAAGTTTCCATATATTAATACTTGTTAGTTGTTAATAACTAAATTATCGAGAATTTGCATAAATATATGAATGAATCTCGCTAGTAGTGAAAAATTCTTTGATAATTTCGACTACGCGAGCAACATCATCCAAGGAATAACGTTGATCTGTAGGTATTGTTAAAATTCTATTTGATAAATCGATTGCATCCAAATCTTTTGATGTCATACCATTGCCCGGTTGAGGCCAATGAACAGGTGGAAAAATGTTCTTGCTAATCAGATATTTACGTAAAAAGTCTCTAATTTCACGATTTCTGCAAACGATAATACTGTTAAATGGTACGGAACCATCACCCCAGGTACTAAAAAGTGGCTGCCAATTTTGGTCTTGCTCGGATAAACTTAAGTTTACAAAATGCCTTATATTAGCTTCTCGTGTTTGTCTAAACCCCTTTATATTCAAACTGCTCAAAACATTTGCCGAAAATGCAGAAATCTTATCATTTTCAACATCATCGAGGCTATCTTGACTCTCAATCTCAAGCTGTCGATATGTATCTTTAGAAACACTCCCGCCATTCAGGTAAGCCCGCTTAAGTAGCATCGCACTCAAACGTTTGTAAGCACCATCTGACTCAGATTTAGACGCTTTAGGTAATGCTAATTTTTTCCCCGACCAAATTATTGCCCCATCGGGGATGGGTAAAGTTTTACGCAGAGAAGCCATTGCGTAATCGGCTTTACTCTGCAATGCCCAAGTTGAAAAAGGGTCGTGGCTATGGTCTTCAACTAAAATTACATTGCTATGGGTTTTGAACCAATCTTGCCAAATTTCTCCAGATTTAATGCCAAATAAATTCACCGCTAACACCAAATCCCCTGGAGAGGCATCAAGCGTATCAAAATCCGGATATTTCTGAGTCGGTAAATCTCGGTACCAGCAGATATCAAAAGCCTTGGCAAGCTTCGATGCTGCTTCCATACAGAAAAAACATGGTAGATGCAACCTTAATTTCTGGTTGCGCTTTTTGTTGAGAATTTTCTCTAAACCAAATAAGCTAGCGCATCCTGTAGAAAATAATTCGTAATCCGATGGTAAATTAACTGCTTCTCCTATCGGATTAATAAAATCATTAGACCAGTCGAACTCAGAACCTACCTCCCACAGCTGCTTCATTTGCTTTTACCTCATCAAAAATTTTACGCTTTCCTCAAACCAATTCATCAAATATTCGCTTTACTACCCATAAACTCTTCACCAGTAGCGTGCCCAGGCTGACTAATTTCTTCTTTCCGCAAGACTTTCACTACTGTCATCAAGATGATTTTTAAGTCCAACCATAGGCTCCAATTATCTACATACCAAACATCCAATCTAAATTTCTTTTCCCAATTTCCATCCAACAATCTGCGTCCATTAATTTGCGCCCATCCGGTAATACCAGGTTTAACTTCATGACGACGCGCTTGTTCGGGAGTATAGCGTTCGAGATACTGTACCAATAAAGGGCGAGGTCCGACAATACTCATATCACCCCTGATAACATTCCACAGTTGTGGAAGTTCGTCTAAACTGCTTTCCCGTAAAAACTCACCAAAAGCAGTCAGACGCAATTCGTCATCCAATAAATTACCCTCAGCATCCCGCTCGTCTGTCATGGTACGAAACTTATAGAATCGAAAAATCTTTCCATCCTTACCGGGACGAGGCTGACTAAAAATCAACGGACTGCCCATACGAAAATAAATTGCTATCGCCACTATAAATATGATTGGGGATAGCATAATTAGAGCGATGCTTGCGAAAAATCTGTCTAAAACGGATTTGATGACGCGACTGCTTTTACCACGCTCAGCCTGTAACCCTTGAGCAATCATTGATAAATCCCTTTACTTCAAAGTTCATTCAAAAATTTTTGCCGCAATCAGCAGCAATTAACTATTAGACCTCTACAAGAACTAAATCGAGATGAAAGCATATAACCTCACTCGAATAAGCTACTTGGCATTATTAATCGAACACACTAAAAATTTAGGAAAGCACATTTCTATAAGCTTTCCGCACTCGGGAAGGTCTTTTCTACCTTTGTATTGCAGTTAAATATGAATAATTACCCTATTAGAATTAAGAATCAAATCTTTAATCCATAATAAACATAACTAAGATAAGTTATTTTTTGTTGCCAATTTGGCAGTAATTAATTGATAACCGATCTAAAATTACCCGCCACACCTCAAAATTAATAAACTCCTAATTCTTTGTAATATTGTGTGAGTCTCTCAAAAACGAATTCCTCGTTATATTCAGCTTCAACACGTTCGCGGCTTGCTTTGCCTTGCTTTTGTCGCAGTTGGGGATCGGAAAGTAGCATTCTCAAAGCTTTTGCTAACCTGGTGCTATTCTGAGATGGCACAATAAATCCATTTTTTTCATTTACTACTGCTTCTCGACAACCGCGAACATCTGTAGCAACTATTGGTAAATTCATTGCCATGGCTTCGACAATAGAACGAGGTAATCCTTCGTGAGAGAAAGTAGGTAAGGTAAAAATATCTAAAAGACCTAAAAGTTCTGGGATATCTTGGCGTTCTCCTGTAAGGGTGACGTGTTTCTCAAGTCCAAGAGCTTTGATTCTTTGATTGAGTTCGATTTGAAAGGGTTCTGGGTCGGTGGTAAGTTGAGAACCAATCACCACAACGTGTAAATTAGGAAATTCAGAAATTAACTCTCCTGCGGCTTCAATTAGATATCCGCTTCCCTTTTTACGAGTTAAACGTCCAATTGTACCAATGACTAAACTGGCATCGGGTATACCTAATGATTGACGTAATTGTGATTGTGACTCTGGATTTAATCGCGAAGGGTTGAAGCGTTCGATATCGACACCGTTACCCAAGTAGGCTATTTTCTCAGGCTGACAAAGACCTATTTTTCTGGCAGTGGTAATGTCTTCGTGATTTTGAGTCAGGATTAAATCTGTGATAGTAGCAGCATATTTTTCTATATTTGAGTAGAAAAAATATTGGCTTGGAGATGATAAATCGTGAAATGGAAAACCATGGGCAGTGTACACAATTGCTTTTACTCCTGCTAATTTAGCTGCAATCCTTCCTAATACAGCAGCGATAGGAGTATGAACGTGAACTAGATCGTAGTTATTTTCTCTGATAATTTTTGTTAAACCCGAAATACTTTTAAAATTTAGGATTGGAGAAATTTTCCGATCGATTTGAACCGGATGCACTGTATATCCTTTTTCTTGCAATCTTTGAGCATCTTCATCCCAGGAGCAAGCTATGCCGACTTCAAACCCTTGGGATAACAAGTAATTTATCTGGGGTAGCAAAAGGATTTCAGCGGTGGTTCCAATTGCACAAATATGTAAAATTTTCATTTTATTTTCCGATTAATGTTTTGTTGCACAAATATATAAATCTTTTAGCCATTCCCATTCGAGGACTAATCCTTCTCTAAGGGAAACACAAGGTTGATACGAGAGGATGCGTTTAGCTTTCGATACATCTGCGGCTGTATGACGCGCATCGCCCATTGCTCTTTCGATATAGTTTCTCTTGATGGGTTTACCAACAATTTCTTCCATTATTTCGAGTACTTCTTTTAAAACGACTCTGCTACCACCACCAATATTAAAGACTTCTCCAACAGCATTTTCTGCGGTTGCAGCCGCTAAATTAGCAGCTACCGCATCACTAACAAAAGTAAAATCTCGGGTTTGCAATCCATCACCATAGATGGGAATTGCTTTGTCTTCTAATACAGCTTTGTAAAATTTATGAAACGCCATATCTGGACGTTGGCGAGGACCGTAAACTGTAAAATAACGTAGTGCTACAAATGGTACCCCAAAGTTTTTGGAATACAGTCCACATAACCTTTCAGCAGCTAATTTAGTAATGCCATAAGGTGAAACTGGTTGGGGACAAATTTGTTCGCTGGTAGGTAATGTTTCGGCATCGCCATATACGCTTGAAGTCGATGCATATACAAACCTTTTAAGCTCTTTAGCGTCTTTTGCAGCTTCAAGTATTACTTGAGTCGAACTAATATTGCGTTCGGTATAAGCGCGGAAACCTTCTCCCCAACTTGCTCTGACTCCTGCTTGTGCTGCTTGATGATAAACAACGTCAACATCTTTTAATAACAATTTCCAGTCTAAAAACTGAATATTTCCTTCAATTAATTTAAATTTGGAAAATTTTTGTAAATGTGCAACATTCTGACGCTTTAATATCGGGTCATAGTAATCATTAAATTCATCGACACCGATGACATTTTCTCCTCTCTTTAATAAAGCTTCGGCTAAATGAGAACCAATAAATCCTGCGGCTCCCGTGACAATATTTTTAGTCATTTTATACACCCTGTTTTGTAAAATTTCGTCCTAGCAAAAAATACTTTTAATCAAAGTATGATGATGAATTTGTTAACTGAGAAAAGATTTCAAAACAATAAATTTTGAAAATCCGGTGAAACCGCAAGTAATTTCTCGATTCCTTAATAATGTTTCTCTAACCATGCTTGAAACATTAGTACATCCCATAAATGGTATTCCCAATCTCGCTTACCTGACAGATGCTCTTCCCACTTTTGTCGAATTTGCTGGGGGTTAAAAAAGCCTTCTTGACGCAATCGCGTCTCATCTAGTAATTCTTCTGCCCAGTCGCGCAAGGAACCGCGCAACCATTTGTCTATTGGCACGCCGAAGCCCATTTTTGGACGGTCTATCAACTGTTGCGGTACATATTTATACAGAACTTGGCGCAGCAGCCATTTACCCTCTCCCTCGCGGATTTTCATTGACATGGGAATCCGCCAAGCAAATTCGATCGCACGGTGGTCTAAAAAGGGTATACGACCTTCTAAACTTACACCCATACTGGCACGGTCAACTTTGACAAGGATATCTTCTGGTAGATAAGTCAACATATCTAAGAACATCATCCTTTGCGTAAAATCGGGTAAGTCTGCCCATGATTGGCGATCGCTTAAAACTGTATTCGGTTCTGAACTGCCAATGACAACTGTTTCTGGCTGTTTCCAACGCGAAACAAGACCAGTATACATAGTATCTGGATCGGGAGCAGCTAAAATCTCCGCTAATTTATGTAATTTATACCCTGCGAAGGGCTGTTGAAATTTTGTTGGCAAAAAAGGATTGATAGAAGCAAAAGCCCGATTCCAATTTTCTGATGAGACACCAGTTAAACCATTAGCCAATAAATGGCGCATGTTTTGAGGAATCCAGCCTAATTTTTGCCAAATACGGTTACTCCATAAATAGCGAGTGTATCCACCAAATAATTCATCACCAGCATCCCCCGAAAGACTCACTGTTACATGATTTCTAGCCAGTTGGGATACCAGATAAGTAGGAATTTGGGAAGCATCGGAGAAAGGCTCATCATATAGATCGGGCAGTTTTGGGATTACAGCCCGTGTTTGTTCTGCTGTGACGTATAGTTCTGTATGGTCGCAACCTAAATGTTGCGCTACAGCTTTGGCGTGCTGGGCTTCATTATACTCTTCTTCATAAAAGCCGATGCTGAAGGTTTTGACTTTTTGACTGCTTTGAGCCTGCATTAAAGCCACAATCGTAGAGGAATCAATTCCTCCAGAAAGAAAAGCACCTAAAGGTACATCAGCAATCATTCGCAT
Source organism: Rivularia sp. PCC 7116 (assembly GCF_000316665.1). Lineage (GTDB taxonomy): Bacteria > Cyanobacteriota > Cyanobacteriia > Cyanobacteriales > Nostocaceae > Rivularia. Next base: position 314,164 of record NC_019678.1, read on the forward strand.
TGCCACGGCATCTTTTAACAATGCCTCAAGTTGATCTACAGCTTCCGTTTCAGAACCGGTAAAAGGATTAGACACGCCTGCTTCTGCTGCTTCTTTTAAAGACCAGTAAGCTATTGGTTCGGAAGTAATAGTATTGCCATCAACGCAAAGCAAGGTTGCAGGTGGTAACTTATAAATACCTTTGTAAATTGAGAATGGTTGAGGAATATAAGAATAGCGGAGAAACAATGCTAAAGCATCGCGGTTAATTTCCGGTTGAAAATCGGGATGAGCTTTGAGGGCTTTTAATTCTGAGCCAAATAGGAAAGTGCGACCTACCCAGCCATAATACAGTGGCTTTTCACCCAGGCGATCGCGTCCTAAATACAAAACTCGTTTGGATCTATCCCAGAGTGCAAACGCAAACATGCCATTAAAGCGTTTAGTTGCTTCTTGCATACCCCATTGGCAGAAGCCCGCTAGCATCACCTCAGTGTCAGAATGACCTCGAAACTGCTGTCCTAATGATTCTAGTTGTTGCCTTAACTCTAAAAAGTTATAAATTTCGCCATTAAATACGATTACATAGCGACCATCGGCGGAAATCATCGGCTGATGTCCTTGCGGTGAAAGGTCTACTATCGCCAATCGCCGATGTCCCAAGGCTATTCCTGTTTCTGTATCTACCCAGCTTCCCTTATCATCGGGACCGCGATAAATTAGTGAATTGGACATTTGCTCGACAACTATTGCCAGCTTATCGTTACTTATTTGCCTTGAAGTATCCCAAAAACCAGTAATTCCACACATATTGATTAATTCTAATGAAAATTTATACTAATCAGGACTTTTCGATAATTGTCTATCTGAAGAAAGATTTATACACTCTCAGACAAAGCTGCATACTGTGAAGTTGCTCGTTCAAAAGAAAAGTACATTGCCCTCTGAGTTGAGAATTCTTTGCTTATAGGAGATTCAAGTACTCTCAACATCGCTGACGACAAAGCCATCACATCACTCATCGGAACTAATTCTCCATATTTTCCCTCTGCTAAGATTTCTTTTGGTCCGCTAGGGCAGTCTGTGGAAATCACCGGACAACCACAAGCCATAGCTTCTATCAATACAGTAGGCAACCCTTCCCAAAGAGAAGAAAGAATGAATGCACTAGCCCGACTCATGTAGGCATAAGGATTTTTCACAAATCCAGGCATCGATACATCATTTGCAATGCCTAAATTATTCGTGATTGTTTCAAGTTCCGGTCTTAATTCTCCCTCTCCTAAAATTATCAAACGAACTGCAACTTTTTGTCTTAAGTTTGCAAAAGCTTTAATTAAAGTAGCAAAATCCTTTTTTAGTGTTAAGCGTCCTACTGCTATAAATACAGGAGGAGAGTTTGGTTGCAACCAAGGATGATCTAAAGGGGCTTTTGCTTTATCAATCAGTTCGCGATTAACTACCGGATTATAAATTGTTTGAACAATACCTTTTTTTAAACCCAGTTCAGTTTCTAAATCTCGCGATACTGCTTCACTAACTCCCACAATTTTGTCAGCACGGGGATAAAGCAATTTCATTAACGGTGGTACGAATCTAGCCCGAAAGACTTCCGACTCTGAAACTGACAAAGTGTCATGTTCAACTAATATTATTTTAGTATCTGTAAGTGCTAATAGCTTTGCTAATGCTGCTATTACGTTGGCATGACATAAATGTGAAATCAGCACATTGGGCTTATTTTCTCTTAAATATCTAGATAAAGGCAAAATCGCCTTAATAACCCTTTGACAATCCAAATTCACTATCCGTACCTGGGGAGGTATTTGGTTCATGTATGCCCCAGTCGCACTAGCTAAAACCAAATCTAAAGATACATCTTTTGATAACATTCCTTTGAGTAGATTCACTACTACTCTTTCGGCACCACCACCAACCATGCTGGGAATAAAAAAAGCAATATGTCTCATAAATTAGCCATTTCAAATTATCATTTTGTTTAAGAAATAATCTTAGGATTTACGCAACCGGCATATTTTTCTCGTAGTCACGCACCAACCAGACATTGTGACAATTGCGTAAGTCCTGAATCTTTTAACTTTTAAATCAAAAAGTGTTGAACTTAAGCCAAACTGGCGTACAACTTTTCGTACTCGGACACTACGGAATCTAAAGAAAATAATTTCTGGATTCTTGCTCTTGCAGCCTTTCCTAGTGCTTCTCTATCAGAGGTTTCCATATTAATTAACTCTCGCCAAGCTTGAGCCAAAGCTTCAGGATTTTGGGGTGATATAACTCTTCCCGTATCTCCCACAATAAGAGCAGAATCACCAACATCCGTGACTACACAAGGTACACCGCAGGACATCGCTTCACCGACAACTAAAGGAAATGCTTCGCCATAGGCAGATGGCAAAGTAAAAATATCGAACGCAGCAGCCAATTGAGGTATATCGCGTCGCTCACCTAATAATTTTGTTTTTTTGACTAACTGTAAATCTTTAATTAAGCCAACTAAATTTTTATTGTCCTTGTCTACTTCCGTTCCGGCTAAAATAAAATATATATTTTCATTGTCGTATTTTTGGGATATCAAAGCTGCAGCTTGCAAAAAATTGTTGTGGTCTTTCATGGGATGATATCGTCCCATCATGCCAATTAAAATGCTGTCTTCAGGTAAAGATAGTTCAAATCGAATCTTGGATCTAGCTGCGGATGAAGGTGCAAAAATAGAAGTATCAAAACCGTTAGGAATTACGCAATTATGTTTGCTGTGATAACCTAACTTTTCATGCTTATGACGACTTGTTTGAGAAACAAATATATTACTTGCACTAAAGGGAGAAACATATGCTCCTGACTTAATTAATAATGCAGTTAATTTTTTTTCTAAACTTAATGAAGTCGGAGAGTAGTGAATGCTCCATAAAACGGGGACTTGAGATAAAAGAGATAATTTTGCCCACAGCGCTGCTATATTGCCATGATACATCCAGCCCTGAATTAAATCGGGCTTTATTTGACGAATTATTTTGATTAGTCTCCAAATATTAGCCGGTGTGGGTATTCCTTGTTCCATGTTTAAAGTGTAAATTGGAATACCGTTAGCTTCTATTCTATTCCCTAACGTTCCTTTATCAAGAAGAGAAATTACTGTAGGGCTAAAACATTCTCGATTAATTTTTGATAGTAACTGGTAAAGCATCATTTCTGCGCCACCAGTATCGAGTCCAGTAGTACAATAAACTATTTTCATCATCTGTTTTCCATAAAAACTGATTTATCAAATTGACTTTGCATTGTCATTGCAGCCATCAATGAAAATGTTGTCAACATGTATCTTTCATCTAAAACGTTATGACTAAAGATTCCCCATAGTAGAATAAAGCCAGCAAAAATAAAGCTAATATCTTTAACTTTTCCATAAGCTCCTTTAATAGTTGCATAAACTAACAGAGGCATGATTAATATTCCCAAAAAACCATGATCTATGATTAAATTAAGATATATATTATGCGTAGAAAGCCCTGCCGACCAACTGTGAGTTGTTCCTATACCATTGCCAATAATCGGGCTTTTAAGAAATCTATACCAGCCAACTTCAACAATATCTAAACGTGATGTGTCGTCATCAGCATCGCGAGAGGAAGGGTCTTGGAACCATACTAATCTTCCAGCAATATTATCATTTAATATATTCATTTCTTCTAAGGTAGTTATTAACAATGCACTGCCGAGAAATATCTGTAAAGCTCCTATAAATCCAATACCAAAAAAAACTTTTTTGAGTGAAATTATTTTTTTATAACTGAAAAATATAACCATCAATATCCAACTTAAAATAGCTCCTCTTGAGAATGTCATGAAAGCTCCGATACCGACGATAAATATAAATGGTAAACGCAATTTTCGGGGAATAATACTGACGCAAAAAATCATACTACAAATAAGCGAGCCACCAGCAATATTAGGATTGAGATAAAATCCTGCCGGTCTACCAGTTGTGTTAACTCCTCCAAAAAAATCTGGGTTGGTTAATTCTATAAAATTATTTACTGTAGTTACAATCGCTATCACTGCTATCGCCCATATAGCAACTTTTTGCACCATAGAGTGTTCTGAAAAAATCAAGTGCATTGTTACCAGATAAATTACCGAAAGTATTCTAGTATCTAGTTCTTGAATAGCTATTTCTGACCAATTAGTAAAATGAGTTAAGTAAATTACTGAGATACTTATATAAAAAAAACACCAAATTATTAATGGTTTTGATAAATATTTAAAACTATGCGAAATGTAACTGACAAATATTGGAGCCGAGAGCAGAAAAAAAATTCTCAGCGTTGTTAGAGGAGTAGGAAAAGAACCGCTTTCATACAAATATATATCTAAATGGCTATAAAATAGAAAGATAGCAAATATAGCTAAAAAGCATTTATAAACAACAATTAAATTTATTTTTAAACCCATCTCTATATTTTTATATATACTTTATATGATTATAAATACTTATTTATAAAACCTTACTATATGCGAGCTTATCTATTAGTTCTTCCCACTTTTGTGCAACAGATTCCAAGTTAAAACGCTGTACTATTTTGGGAGCATTAGAAGCTAGTCTTTGACGCTCTTTTTCGTCAGACATGAGATTTTCCATTGCTACGGTTAAAGCAGGTAAATCCTCATTTGGTACTAAAATGCCATCCCTGCCATGACTGATAATTTCTCGTGGTCCCGTAGGACAATCAAAAGAAATGACTGCTAGTCCGCAAGCCATCGCTTCGCACAGCGCATTCGGAAAACCTTCAAAGCGTGAAGACATTACAAATAAGTCTGCTCGCTGGAGATATTCGTGGGGATTCTTAACTCGTCCTGGTAAATCAATTCGTTCTGTTAGCTCTAATTGCTCGCGCAAAAGTTCTAGCTGTGGGCGTAATGAACCTTCTCCCAAAATTACTAATTTCCACTGAGGATATTTATCTTCTAGTTTGGCAAAGGCTTGTAATAGCAAATCAAAGCCTTTCTGTTCTTCAAGTCTTCCCATTGCGATGAGTAATTTATCCGCTTTTTCACAGGTTGTTTGCAGATTTTTTCCCCTCGCTATAGATGGTAAAACAACCGGATTAGGAATAATCAAGATACGTTTTTGTAATTGAAGCTGAAAATAATTTTGTATCCTTTGAGTTTGCACAATAATAGCGTCTGCTGATGGATATGTCCACTTTCGCAGTTTTGTCCAAATTCCTTCTGTACAAGACTTTATGGGATTATTTCGTTCTGAAATCAAGACCGGGATATTTAAACCTTTTGTTGCAAGTAATGTGAGTACATTAACTGTATCCATAAAACTAATGACGACATCAGGCTGACTTTGGTTTATTGCCGAACGCAATATACGAATACTATTCAAATTATTCCAAAGACCGAATATCTTATTCGGAGATTCTTTTGCAATTCCTAGAGCAACTTGGTTAATACGACTGTCTAATTTATAAAACGGTATATCTTGGTTGCTAACTAAAGTTAATAAAGTAATTTTCCAACCTTTCTCTGCCCAATAATTAGCCAATATAGATATTACTCTTTCTGCACCGCCAGAGGAAAGAGAATATATAATTAAAGTTAGTTTAATTTTGTCTCTGATTGTGGTTGTTTTTTTCTGTTTTATTAACATCTGTTTTTTATATAATTCTTTTGATTATTTGTAATCAATCTATTAAATTTTGAGTTTTTAGTTTCAAATTCAATTTATTTCTACCCACGCAGTATAAATAAATAAAAGAACCTAAATATACGCAACTTGTTGACAAGGCAATTCCTTTGACTCCAAACCAGTGCATAAAATATTTATTACCTATAATATTAACAATTAAATTTAAAGCAGACCCCCACACCAGTACTTGATTAATACGCATTGCGGAAATCAAACGCACAACTAAAATACTTGCAATATAAAAAGGAATTTGAAAAGCATAAAAAACTTGAATATTAGCCACCAAATTGGTATCGCTACTAGTGAACGAACCCCGTTGAAAAAGTATTCTCACTATTGGCTCAGAAAATACCATAAAAATTACTGTCAGCGGTACTGTAACTAAAAATATTAGGCGAAGATAATTATTAAACGTATGGCGGACATCATTCCAGTTTTGAGTCGCAATCATTTTGGAAAAATAAGGAATCACCGCAGTGCTTAAAGCTGTAGTGGTTAAAGTAATTGGCAAAGCAATAACTCTATTGCCGTAACTCAGTGCTGCCACGCTTCCGGGTGATAACATCGCTGCCATTGATTGATCTACTATATTGGTGCTGCACATCAAAAGAGATCCAGCTACTATTGGTAGATACTGTTGGGCGACTTGACGCAAATGAGGATCTAAGCCATACCATTTGGGAAATAGAACTATTCCTTGCTTTTTTAAACCTATTCCCAGAATGATAATTTCTATTACTGCACCTAAGATTAAACTAATAGCTAAAGTGAAGCTACCCCAAGACCATACTCCTACAAGCAATATAATGGTAATTAGGGGAGCCAGTATTGGTGTAAAAGCCGCCAAAGCGAAACGCTCCCCTGCATTCAACACAGCACCCCAAATAAAAACAATTCCTTCCAAAATTACCACGGGGGCTAGTGTATGCAGTAAACTATATGTTAAATTTAGTTTCTGACTATCAAACCCTCTGGCAATCTGAGGCAAATACAAAGGAGCTGCTAGTACCATTAGTACCGTTGTAATTATCAGCAGTACTACTCCCCAAATCATTACCCCCGACAGCAACCTTTGAGATGCTTTTTTCCCTTCAGACTCTCTTACTTCGATGTATTTCGGTATTAGGGCAGAACTAAAAGAGCCAGCAATAACATTGATAATAAAACTTGGAACCACAAAAGCAATTAAAAAAGCATCTAATTCATCTTTAGTACCAAATTTCCAAGCAACTACCAATTCTTTTGCGACTGCTACAACTTTGACCATTAATGTTAACGATGCAATGGTCATAGCCGCACCGAAAATTTTGCGATTGGTAGAACCGCTTGTTAGTTTTTTCCAAAATGTAACTAGGTTGTGCAATCGCAAAATTTTCATTTGTTATATTAGTTTCCTACCTGTTTAACGTGGTATAAAGTTGTTGCTGCCTGTATATTCACCTCCTCCTGCATTTGCATCAATAACAACACTGCTTAATAAGGAGTTATACCCTGTAGAATTTTCCCAAACATCCACATTTGCCAACCTAATAGAATATTCCGGGCGATTATAAAGTCTTGATTTAGGGTCGGGTAAATTCAGGAATATGTCATATTCACCTGATGGTATATTTGCTGGTAAACCACCTTCAATATTTACAGTTGTAGTGTTGCCAGCTAACCATCTGCGAGGATCTTCATTTACCCGTAAATAATACTCTTGGCTTGTTTGTTTATTCCGTAAAACTATTTCTACGAATCTGCGATTATAAGGACTAGCCCAGCCGACATTCTGTATATTTAGTTTAGCAAAGAACCTACCACCTGGCTTTGCAGTATTGGTAATCTCTGAATTTATAAGGTTAAATCGATAGCCTAAACGACGCTCGATTTCTCCGTAACATCCTTGATTTCTCCAAGTATCTAATACTCCTCGTTCAAATCGAGAATTTAAAGCACTCCAACGCATTCGCGATAATTCATTCAAAGCATTGTTGCAGCCAATATATGGTTGTGCGCGACTATCAGAATTACAGGTTTCTCCTCCCTGCACCACGTATAAGTTATCCTGGCTAAGATAGTTCTTCTGCTGTTCAATATCGTCATCAAGTAGGTAAGTTCCTCCATCATCTCTACTAGCCAAGAAACAGTCATTTATTGCACCCGTTCTAGCTCGGTTACTACTGTTAAATGCTTCAAAAGAATTTAAAGGACTTGCATTATCGTAAATTCTTTTTTTATAGTATGGATAACGTAAAGCTACCATCCTGTCAGAAGGAATTACAGACAAGAATTTAAATAAAATATCTTGCATATCTGTAGTATTCAGCAGGTCGTTTGTCGAGCGATTCCACTCTCCCCAAGCACCAATAAAGCCTGCGTGAACGTAAGCAATCACATCATAGTTGTTTTGCAATACCGGCCTTAATTGTTCCATATGAGAGATAATTCTGTCTTTAGAAGCGTCTGGTTCTCCTTGTTCCCAGTTATATGCAAATCTAATAATTAGTTTTACTCCTGCTTCTCTAGCTCTTTGGAAGTCATTTGATACCAAATTTAAAAAGGACTCAGATAGCGGACTATCCCTATAATTCGACAGTAGATAAATCCGACGAATCAAACTCATATTTTGACTTCTGACTTCTTGTAGTTTTCCTAGAGAAATCGGACTACTTGCATCAGGGCCATCTGATATGTAGAATCCCCTTTCTGGATTAGGAAAATTCTCGAAACTTTCAGAATATGAAGTATTTACTGTGGAAGCATTTAGAGGCATTATACGGCACCCATAGCTCAAACCAGTAATCACGATTAAAGATAAACTACTGACACACTTTTTGAGACTCTTTTTCATACCTTTGGTATCCCTAAACACATCCTGTGAATATAGAATTTATAAACACATAATTACCACAGAATGAGTCTATTTTTCTTCCTCCAAAAGATTTACGCGTTTTTAGGTTCAATTTTGATCTTATTCCCTTCTGTCGCTTCTTTCTCAGCAGAATTACTATTTCTCAAGCTCTCTTTGTGCCCTAAATTATCCAAATACTTAGGCTTGTACCCAGGCACCAATTGCTCTAATAAAAACTTAATAGAATTTGTATCGTTTTTACCAGCAGCTTGACAAAGTGCATCTACGGAAACATTCAGACTTTTTGGTATAATTCGGCTTGAATTCTTCACCATAAACAGCTTTTCATGTTCTGTCGGGTCGTATTCTTCTCCTTCTATAAACAGCTCTTCAAATAATTTCTCTCCCGGTCGCAAGCCTGTAAAAACAATGTCTATATCTTTATTCACCCTATAACCAGAAAGTCTAATTAATTCTGATGCTAAATCGACAATTTTTACAGGCTCGCCCATGTTCAGCATCAGTACTTCGCCACCTCTACCCAAAACTGCTGCCTGTAACACTAACTGTACTGCTTCGGGAATCGTCATGAAGTAACGACAGATGTCCGGATGAGTTACAGTTATCGGACCACCTGCGGCAATTTGCTTTTTAAATGTAGGAACAACGCTACCGCGACTACCTAAAACATTACCAAAACGCACGGCTACATAAGATTTACCGCTTTGCTTCGCGGCTTGCAGAACCACCATTTCTGCAACTCTCTTACTGGCTCCCATAATATTGGTGGGATTTACCGCTTTATCGGTGGAAATCATGACGAAATGGTTAACGTTGCATCGTAATGCTTCCTCAACTAAATTTTTAGTCCCAATTACATTGTTAGTGATGGCTTCTGGTGAATTCAATTCCATCAAGGGCACGTGTTTGTGGGCTGCTGCATGGAAAACAACGTCCGGTTGGAATTTGTCAAAGGCGTTCCTAAGTCTATCTTTGAAGCGAATATCGGCTATAAATCCTAAAATTCTTGGTGCGTACCCCGAAGCTTTACTATCTTCTTGTAAAAGTTTTACAAGCTGATTCAATTCTTGCTGAATCGTAAAAACGGAATTTTCTCCATGTCCCACCAACATTATTTCCTTGGGACGACAAGAGCAAATCTGACGGCAAAGTTCGCTACCAATAGAGCCACCCGCGCCAGTAATTAAAACTCTTTTTCCATTGATAAATTCAGCTACTTTTTCAATTTCGGTTTGTACGGGTTCGCGTCTGAGCAAGTCCTCGATTCTCACGTCGCGAATGCTATTCAAGCTAACTTTACCGTTGAGTATTTCGTTTATTCCCGGTAAGGTACAGGCTTGTATTCCGGCGGACTTACAAATATCAACGATTTCTCGAATCACTTCTCCCGCCACTGAAGGCATGGCAATAATTACTTTATCTACCCTCAAAGGCTCTAGAACTTCGGGAATTGAATGGCGATCGCCAACTACATGAATTCCCCGAATGCGTGCGTTGAATTTGGTTACATCGTCGTCAATGAAGGCTACAGGACGGAAACCTAAGTCACTACTGGTTTGCATTTCCTGTACGAGACTTACTCCAGCACTTCCAGCACCAACTATCAGTACTCGTTCGTCTTGATTGTGGAATCTACGAGTAAAAGCTAGACGCGAATGTCTGGTTCTCTCAACAACTCGAACGCTAAAACGTAATGCTCCAATAAAAATACAAGAAAGCAATCCATCGAGAAACGGTAGCGACCTTGGTAGTGTATCAACAGCCCAAGGTATGGTAAAGTTAATAACATCGAATAGTAAAGTTTGAATTACCATCGCAGCCACTATCAACATGGCTACATAGCTCAATTCTTCTACACCTGCATAACGCCAATAGCGCCGATAGAAACCAAAACTATAAAAAACACCGATTTTAACTGTCAAAAAAATTAAAGTTACTGTAATTAAGTCAGATACATATGGCTCAAGAGCTAAATCGCCATCTAAACGCAGTATCAAAGCTAAGAGCGGCGTAAAAGCAAAAACAATAACGTCAAAAATCAGTAAATGACGGTTTCTCAATTTCAACAAATTGTTAAACATAACTTTTGTCGATCTATCAAGCAGCCAATGAGAAACCATGAATAAACTATTCATCGCGATAAATACCTTCTGGGAAGTGTTCCAAAAACATAACCCTTGGGTCAAAATATCAGAGGCAATCAATAATATAATCTAATCAATATAAACTATTCACACACACCATAAGTTCCCCCATCAACATAGCTGTTTTTCGCTGATTGCGATATATCTAAAACTTCACCCTCGTTGCTTCTGCTTTGAAAGAAAAAGATTTTCAAAGGGACGCAGCAAAGTCAATCTTCTATATATCTAATTGAAAATAGCTATAGCCATCGACAGAGAAATACTATAATTGGAACGGTAATAGTCTATTAAATCTATTAATTGATTTTATCAATCAACTGATAACTTACCCAACAAGCATATTAGGTTTTAACAAAAGTTTACTAGCTCAACCATCTAGTTAAGCTCAAAAATTAAATTTGTTAGATAATTTATTCTCCCCCCTAAAAATATTAATCACTCAAAAGCAAGCACTTTCACGCAACAACACGAAAGCACACTTTAAAGACGAATCATCAATAAAATGTTTCGAGTAGTTCTTTTGTTATATGTTTTTCCCTGCATCAAAGTTAAAAATTCCTTAACTTGCATTACTATTGCTTTTCTCCAAGAGCAATAATTCACTGTTGTCAAACTCACCCTTTCTGCACCACCATTGACTCTAGTTTGAATTCCCACGTCATGTTTAGCATCAGGTGATTTTACATCAGAAGCCGTTTTATATAAAACTGGTATTTTCAAACAACAAGGATGCAACCCTTCTTTTTTGCCCAACTTATATCACTGTTTGTTCCAGAACAGGGATATAAAGTTGCTCTTGATAAAAGCTTTTGCATTTAAAGCTTTGTCAGCCCCCGGTTTTCGTGCTGACATTAAGCACCAAAAAATTGTTCTATAAAATCAAGTAATTTGACAATCGCGTGTGAACTTGCGATCGTCGATAACATATCTAAAACAAGACAATTCCGAAAAATAGACAAAATAACTAAGTAAGAAACAATAATCTAAAAATTAATTCTTGCTGTAACTGATTTATCTATTTTTATGTCTCAATATAATATCTAACAGTTTTTCGTAACATAGTCATGCCAATTTGGCATTAATTTGATGCTTTCGTAAATCAATAGACAATTTTTTATCAAGATGAAGATATTGATAAATTATCAGTTGATTGAAGATGAAACTCTGCGCCCTTCTCAACAAGTACAAATAAACCCGGTTTTTAGAGTAGTAGGATCGGCAATTAACCGGGCTTGCTATACTGCTGCAAGTATTGTCAAACTTATACTTTAGCTTGCAAAGACTTGAGCCATTCAGTATTCACGCCAGACTCACGAGTTAATGCAATTCTGCCGGTACGGGCAATTTCTCGCAAACCAAATTTTTGCAGTACCTGTACGATTGCGACTATTTTGCCTGGATCTCCCACAACTTCCACAGTTAAGGAATCTTCTGCGACATCCACTACCCTGGCTCGGAAAATTTGGGCTAGTTCCACAATTTCCGAACGATTGCTACTAGTAGCGTTAACCTTAATCAACATTAACTCTCGTTCTACACAAGGAATTTCGGTAATATCCTGAACCTTAAGAACATTGATTAACTTATACAATTGTTTTGTAAGTTGTTCTATAATGCGGTCATCACCGGGTACAACCATAGTAATTCGGGAGATTCCCGGTTGTTCTGCCGGTCCTACAGCCAGACTTTCGATATTAAAACCGCGACGTGCAAATAAACTAGAAATTCGCGAGAGAACTCCCGCTTCATCTTCTACAAGTACTGAAAGGGTATGTTTCATCAGTGAGCAGTTAACAGTAAGCAGTGAGAGTTAAGAATTATCAGTAATCAATAAATAGTTGTTTCGTTAGATTATAGGTTTGAGGGGACAGGTGTCAAAGGTTTAATAATTCTTAATATCAAGTCCTGCTAATTACTTGCGATCTAACCCATAGAGCAATCGTAAGTGTTTAACCGGACACGATTAAAACCTTAACTTCCTCTGGTGTAGCTTGAAGCTAATTGCTCTAATAATTGTTCTTCATTTTCAGCAGGTGCCAGACATTTTAAACCTTGGCAAACTAAACCTATACTATTGCGTGGTAAATCGGATTGTTCTACGAACATTGCCACAGGTAAAAACTTGTCCACAAGCGAACTGACTCGCTCTTTTTGGGTGCGAATTAAGGTACAGTTTCGATACCAATCCAGGGCAACGAATAAACTGGGGCAAGCTTGAGTGGCATCATTCATAACGCCGCGAAATGCTGTTAATGCTTGTTCAGCTAAATTTAGATATTGAAGATTATCTGTAACTAAAGTTAATCGTACTAAATTACATAAAGCGATCCCATTCGCTGAAGGTGTAGCACTATCTATATAATTGCGTTCTCGTACAATCAGTTCCTTACTGGCATCGCTTGCAGTATTAAAATAACCATGCAGTTCGACACTCCATAAATAATCGTTGAATTCTTCTTGCAGGGAAACTGCTTTTTCTAACCAAAAAGCAGGTTTACCCGTATCGGCTTTGAAACAAGCCTGATGTAAATCTAGCAAAGCTTTAATAAATAAAGCATAGTCTTCTGATTGAGCCAGTACCCCCGGTTTACCTTCGTAATTGAGTCGGTAAAATCTGCCATCAACAAATTGATTTTCTAAAACAAATTTGGCTGCTTGGGTTGCCATTTCCAGATATTCCAGTTGGGAGAATACTGCATAAGCTCTTGCTAAACCGGAAATCATAATCGCATTCCAAGCAACAATCATTTTAGTATCGGTTACTGGGGGAATGCGACCTTGCCAGTTATGAGATTTTGCTTGAGCATTGTTACGAGCCGGAGCAAATGTTTTGATGGTGCTGCTGTCATCGCCGTAACGAGCTGTAAATAATTTTTCTAAAGTTGCTTCAAGAGTATTGCTCAATCTATCTGAGTTACGCTTTTGCAAAACGTTTTGATTTTCAAAGTTACCGTTGGGTGTAACTGTAAAGTTTTGTTGTAATTCGGTTAATTCTGCCCGAGTCAGCAATTGCTCTAAGTCGCTAAAGCCCCAAACATAAAAAGCACCTTCCTCCGGTTCAACATCTTCTTGGGTAATGAAACTATCAGCATCCTGAGCAGCATAGAAATAACCGTTGGGTGCTGTCATTTCTCGTTGCAGCCATTTTACGGTTTTCGCGATCGCGGTTTCAAAAGCAGGTTCTTTAACTCCGGCACTCCACAAGTTAGCCAGATATTCGACTATTTGACCGTTATCGTAAAGCATTTTCTCGAAATGCGGTACAGTCCAAGTAGGATCGACTGTATAGCGGTGAAACCCACCGGCAACATGGTCAAAAATTCCCCCAAGGGCTAAATCTAAGCCACGTTGAGTACAAATTTGTTTGCAGTCGTACCTAGAAGTAAAATTAAATCTGCTTCCTTGTAATGCCATCTGTGCATAGGGGATCGTAGGAAAACTATTGCCTTGCTCATTAGGAGCAATAATTCCAGTAAAAATTTCCCAACCTTTTTGCAATAGTTGATTGTCTTGTGTTTCTGCTGTAGCTTCAGTTTGCAGTACCGCAGATGTCAGCAGCGATTCCAAAATAACCGCTTTACGTTTTTGTAAATCTTGTTTTTCGGTATCGTAATAATGACGAATTGCCTTTAGCACCTGCAAAAAACCGGGACGATTATAACGTTCTTCTGGAGGGAAATAGGTTCCGGCATAAAATGGTACTAAGTCATCGGGAGAAAGAAAAGCGTTTAAAGGCCAACCACCTTGTCCGCTCATCATCTGCAAAGCCTGCATATAAATGCTATCAATATCAGGTCTTTCTTCCCTATCTACTTTAATAGGAATAAAATTAGCATTCATATATTCAGCTACTTCTAAATCCGAAAAAGCTTCTCCCTCCATGACAGTACACCAGTGGCAGCTAGAATAACCAATAGAAAGAAATATTGGTTTATTTTGCTCCACGGCAGTAGATAGGGCTTCATCGCACCAACTCCACCAATCAATAGGGTTTTCAGCGTGTTTGCGGAGGTAAAGACTTTGGGCTGAAGCGAGTCGATTAGTCATGATTTCAAAAATATCAAAAGCTTTATCTGTGCTTAGTTTATCGTTTAAATTCAAGCAGGCACGCTTTTTAATTATAAGAAATCAAATCGTAAGGCTTAGTTTTTAGCCGCATTAATTTAACTTCAACTATATAAGTATTGATTAATACCTATAGAGAAAATCAATGATAGCTAAATAGCTAAATAATATTAGTTAAAAATCAAATAAAATACGTGAATATATTAACCGTTACAAAGCTTTATACTTAGTATGCAGGCTTTTCACCTATTTTTATTAATACCAATTTTTGACCAATACTAGTTTTAACTATTCTATTTTTAACTAAAGTTGCAACGAATTTACTTTAAAGAACGAACCAGTAAGCTTACGACTGGTTCTGAGTAGGTGTTTATGGGAGATTCCAAATTTGAACTTATAACTTGATTAGTATTTGAGCTTAATCCAAATATTAAATTAAGTAATAAGGTTATGATTGTGGCTTGTACTAATCTTTTCAACATGACCGATTCCTATTTTTCTTAGACTCTAAATAATTGGCATTTCAATTTCAGATAATTAACCTTTCATGCCTCTTGTATTACTGTTTTACTTGCGATAATGCTTTAATCCGGATACCGAATAACACAAATGCACAGCATGTTACATTTACACTTATTCCTATAAGTAATATAACTTAGACAAATAGTTGTTCGCTGCATCCTTTAAGAATCAATATTGTTGCAAACGTACTGTTGATAACAACAATTAGCTTAGTAATCGATAGAATGTATGTAAATTAACTATAACTAGGCTGCATGATTCCTATCGTTATTGAACAATCTGGTCGCGGCGAACGCGCCTTTGATATCTACTCGCGGCTACTACGTGACCGTATCATCTTCTTAGGTCAACCTATTGATAGCAACGTAGCTAACTTAATAGTTGCCCAAATGCTGCTGTTAGATGCAGAAGATGCGGAGAAAGATATCTACATGTATATCAACTCTCCTGGTGGTTCGGTAACTGCTGGTATGGGTATTTTTGATACCATGAGACATATTCGCCCGGATATTTGTACTATTTGTACGGGACTAGCTGCCAGTATGGGTGCTTTCCTGCTTACTGCTGGTACTAAAGGTAAGCGGATGAGTTTGCCTCATTCTCGAATTATGATTCACCAACCTTTAGGTGGAGCTCAGGGACAAGCAACTGATATTGAAATTCAAGCGAAAGAGATTCTCTATCATAAGCAACAGCTAAATCAATATTTAGCTGAAAATACCGGTCAACCCATTGAACGTATTGCAGAAGATACTGAAAGAGATTTCTTCATGTCACCCTCGGATGCCAAAGATTATGGCTTAATTGACCAAGTGATAGACAGGCATTCTGCTGGTAGCCGTCCGATGGCTGTGGTGTAGTAGAGATTCACTGCTCAAAAGTTAATAATTCTATTAACTATTGAAAAGATGAATATCAACTCACAGAGACTCCATTCCACAAGTCATGAATTTCGCAATGGGATTCCTTTTACATAAGGAATTCCATTTCAACTAGATCGATAAGCTGCAATAGGAATTTTTGATGATTATTTTGATTAAATTTTCCTATTTAGGCTTATTGTCAAGTATTGCAGGTAATAATTAGCTATGATTAACTATCAGTTTTACTTATTATACCAGAATAATCAAGTATTTCTATAGCTTTTGTAACCGATTGAGTTTTAGAAAATAAAAAAAATAGTTGCGAGCTTAAATACTTATAAGGTCTGTTTATTTGATTGGGCTACAACTGTTCCGTGAAAATATGGGAAATCCTCAAAATTTGGGCGAGGGTTAATTGTAAAATCTATAACATGCGAAGTTTAATTGAATTGATTAACAATATCAGCGCCATACAAAATTACAATAATTGAAATTCAGCTAGCTGAAGCTTTAGATTTAATCTTGTTAGCACTTCCTCTAGTTCAAACGGTTTAGTCAAGTAGTCAGCAGCGCCAACTTGAAACCCTTTATTTCGATACAAGCCTCTTGCTAAAGCACTCAACAAAATAACTGGTATTTCCTTATATCATTTCTTTATAAAGATGCGCCGAATTAAGCCTACGCAGGTAGGCTTTGTATCAGTAGCTCCACTCTTTCAGAGTGAGAGCGATTGAGCGCAGCCTCATACAGAATTGGTATTAGTTAAAAAATTATTTTGGACTTGCTGACACAGTTGATACCATCTACTTCAGGCATGAGAATATCGAGGAGTATTAAATCTGGTAGCTGTAATTCAATAGTCTTCAAAGCAATCTCTGCATTCACAGCTTGTCTTACTTTATAATTATGATTTTGAAGTATTGTAGATAACAATCACAAGTTATCTGGTTCATCGTCAATAATCAGAATATTCGCTTGAAACTCTTTTATTCCGTCGTAGCTTTTATTTATTAAAACTAAAATGCTCCCAAAATAAGCAATTAACAGTGAAAATTTGCAAGATGGAAAGACGGCAATCATAAGCTGCTAACTCTTATGAGCATTGGCTGAGTTTAGAAATCAAATCAAATTGATAATTATTTGCTAAATCATTGAGTTGCTTTTGAAGACTATTATATTGCGGAGGAATTTCTCTAATTAATTGTAAAACTTTACTTTGATTACAATTTAAAGCAGCAGCATTAACTTGGCTACACCATTCTTTTGGCATCACCTGTAATGCTTCGGGGGTTAATTCTTTTAAGTAGATATTGTTTGCTGAGGAAGACAAATTGCGATCTAATTCATAAATATATTTAGCTCCCGTATGTCTGGCAATTTTCTCCAAAAGAACTTCTTCTTGAAACGGTTTGGGGATAAAATCATCGCAACCTATCATTAATATTAATTCTCTATTTTCGTTAAATGCTGTGGCTGTCAAAGCAATAATCGGGATGTGATGTTGAGTATTTTTTTCTTTTTCTCTAATTTGTTTGGTAGCTTGATAACCATCTATTACGGGCATTCGCATATCCATCAATATCAGGTTTGGCTCATCTTGCTCCCATAATTCTATTGCTTCTTGACCGTTATTTGCTTCTACTAATTGGAATCCAATTGGAGTTAGTAATTCTATTAGTAATTGACGGTTATCCCAGTTGTCTTCAACTACAAGAATAGTAAATTCTTTTTGATTTGGAGCTAAACCAATTACGCGCCCTTTTGCTAAAGATTGATTTACTTGCTCATTTGCTGTTACACCAGCAATAATATTAAATTCAACTGTGGTTCCTTCACCTAATTTACTGTGAATTTTAATATCACCACCCATTAACTGTACGAATCGTTTACAAATTGCCAAACCTAAACCAGTTCCATCTTGAGCTTGGTAAGTTGGATTACTTTGCACGAATGCATCAAAAATAGACTTTAACTCTTCAGTTGCAATACCTTTTCCACTGTCTGTAATTTGAAATTGTAAACTTAGAGTAGAAGAAGAAAGCAAAGGATTTTCTGTATTTTGCTCTTGGGTTTTTGTTTGATTACTTTCTTGTATGCTTTTTTCTTCCTGGCTTGCCAAAGCTGTTAATCTTAATTCGACTTTACCGGAATCTGTAAATTTAATCGCATTCCCTAGTATATTAATTAGTATCTGACGTAGTTTACTTTCATCGGTTTGTATATACTGGGGAATCTCTGGATCTAATTCAAATGTAAATTGTAATTGTTTCGACTTTGCTTTTAGGTATAACATTGATTCGATACCGTCGAGCAAACGGTAAAGGTCAAAGCTGGTAATATGAAGCTCTGCCATACCCGCTTCAATTTTGGAAATATCTAAAATATCGTTGATTAAACCTAATAAATGATGACTGCTACGCAGTATAGTATCTAAATATTGTTTTTGCTGAGTTTGTAAATTGCGCTGTCGGTTTAAAATTTGGGTAAAACCAAGAATTGCGTTGAGTGGAGTTCGCAATTCATGAGTCATTCTGGCAAGAAATTCACTTTTGGCATGGTTTGCAGCTTCTGCGGTTTGTTTTGCACGAATTAATTCTTGACTTTGCTGTTCTAATTTGGCATTTGCTCGCAGCAAGTTGGTAATATCACTGGAAATCCCACAAATCCCGTAAGCGACTCCATCGGCATCGAATAAAGGAGCTTTGATAGAAAGGTATGTGAATAAGTTATTTTGCAACGGAATTGTTTCTTCAAATTCTAAGGAAGTTCCGGTGGCAATAACTTGATTATCGTTATTCCGTAAATTATCGGCTATATCTGGGGAGAATAATTCGTAATCGGTTTTTCCTAAAATTTCTGATTCTGGTGAGTTAGCTAAAGTTAAATATTGCTTATTAATGAGTACATAACGCCCTTCAATATCTTTAACGTAAATTATTGATGAGGTGTTGTCCAAAATTGCTCGCAGTTGTTGTTCGTTTTGCTGCAATGCAGCATAAGTTTGACTGAGTTGTTCTTCAACTTTTTTAATATCGCTGATATCTACAAAGGTTACCACTAGACCATCAAAGCTGCTATCATCTTGACGGTAGGGGAAAATCCGCATCAATAAACTAACGCCAGTTTTGTTGAGCTTAACTTCTTGCTGTAATTGTTTTTGGTTCGCAATGACTTCTTTTAAGAGCGCAATAAAATCTTGACAGTCCATATTATGGGACAAGTGTTCCAAAGGACGATCTATATCTGCTTCTACTAAGTTAATTGCAGCAGTTGCAGCAGGGGTAAACTTACGAATTTTCAGTTTTCTATCCAAGAACACGACACCAATATCGGTTGTGCGAAGCAAATTTTCGACATCGCTGTTAAGTTCTGTTAGTTCGTGGATTTTCGATTGATATTGGACGTTAACGGTGTGAAGTTCTTCGTTGACTGAATGTAATTCCTCATTGGTACTTTGCAACTCTTCGTTAGATGCAATCAATTCTTCGTTAGTGGCTTGCTGCTCTTCGTTGGTAGTTTCGAGTTCTTCAATTGTCGCTTGTAAGTTTTCGCGGGTTTGTTGAAGTTCGTATTCTAAATCTGTAATGTGAAGAGATGCTTCTGTATCTGCTTCAAAGTAGTGAGTGCTTGACTCTTCTTCTACTAAATGCTTATCTTGTTTAATTTCAACTCTGTAAAAATCCCCAGATAGCACTTTACTAGTTTGATGGTGACTAACCTTAAGGCTAACTAAGATAGTTTTATCTTCTTTTTCTAGGTTAATCCCAGTATAAATTACGGAACGCTTTTCCCGCTTGGCTCGATGTAGTGCAGTATTTAAAGGTAGCTCTAGAGCAGGTACTACTAATTTAACTACATTTTGAGTAACGCGACCATAGCGAATTTCTAGCACGTCTGCTGTATTTCCAAATACATGAAGAACTTGATTGTCTTTGTTCACAATCAAGCAGGTTGAATTGTTTTCGGTTAATACAGCATTCAGGGTTTCTTCAAGCAATGGTACATCCCGTGTTTTACTGGCATTCTTAGACTTTAGTGGCTGTAGCGAACGTTTAGAATAATTCTCAAATCCTTGGAAGCTCAAAGGTAAAAGTATATCGCGCTGCTTTTGAAAGATTTTTATTTTGTTTCCAACCTGTAAAAATTCACCTTCAAAGTCTCCTACTACTTCTGATTCTCCTAAAAATAAATAACCTCTGGTAATTAAAGAAAAGTGGAGGCTTCGTAAGACTTGTTTTTGTAATTGTGGCTGCATATAAATCAGCACGTTACGACAGCTGATAAAATGCATTCGCGTAAAACCTGCATCTTTAGTTAAATCTTGGGGAGCAAAAATTAACATTTCCCGTAGTTTTCGCACTACTTCATAGGATTGAATCCCAGGAATAAAATACCGTTCTAAACGTTCTTGAGTAATGTCTTTGGCTATATTTTCTGGGTAAATTCCTGCTGCCGCTTTTTCTAAAGAACTTTTATCGATATCTGTGGCAAAAATTTTAACCTTTACCTGCTTTTCTAAATCGGAAATTGCTTCATCAAGAAGTATAGCTAAAGAATAAGCTTCCTCTCCGGTAGCACAGGCACTTACCCAGCACCTAATTTCTCCTCCATCTTGGGTTTGTGCTACTAAAGCAGGGATAATATTGTTTTCTATAAATTGCCAAGGCTTAGCATCGCGGAAAAATTTCGTTACGCCGATGAGCAGATCGTTGCACAGAATTTCTAATTCTTCAGTATCTTCTTGCAAGCGCAAAATATAATCGTCAATACTATTAGATTCGGTAATTAAACAACGGCGATGAATCCGCCGAGATAGTGTAGAGGCTTTGTAATGAGAAAAATTGATATTATTATGGCGATTAATTATAGTGGTAATTTGCTGTAGTTTCAAAGCATCAACTAAAAGCTTATTATCTTCGCTAATTTTTTGGACATCCGTCGGTGATTTGAGATAATTGTAAAGAACTTCTGCTAATTCTTGTGGCGAACCGATTTTATCGATAAGTCTTGTAGAAATTGCGCTACTAGGCATTCCCTCAAATTCAGCAGTTTGTGGAGCTTGCGACATGGCAATACCGCCATTTTCATTGAGCAAGCGCAAACCTTCAGATCCATCGCTACCGCTACCAGAAAGAATTATCCCTACCGCGCGATCGCTAACATCTTCTGCTAACGATTGCAAAAATATATCTATAGGAAAATTTGGTTTGGGACGGTTTCTATCCTGCTGTTGAAAGTACAGCTTTCTTCCTTGTATGACTAAATTTATACCTGGAGGAATTAGGTAAATACAGTTTGGCTTCACAGCCATACCATCTTCTACTCGATATACCTTCATTTTGGTATAGCGTTCGAGTAGTTCTTTCATCAAGCTTTTAAAATCTGGCGATAAATGCTGAATTACAACGAAAGCAGCACCACTATCTGCGGGCATATTTTCAAAGAATTCTTCTAGCGCTCGCAAACCACCCGCAGAAGCACCAATGCCAACTACGAAAAAGTTTTGACTGTCCTTCGTTTTGTCTTGATTGTTTTCGTCAGATTTATAAGTCATTTTTTATGTATTAAATGATACTATAGCTTAATGTGAAGTATCTATCTGATAATAAAGATAAAACTATAATAGATTACTGTCCATAAAGTATCATTCTTCAACATATTTTTTTCGATATATTCTAAGATTATGGCTTAGATAATTAGGAATTAACCATTAAGTAAGAAATATGGAGAGATTAGAACAAAGAGACAAGAGAATAATCCCGGTTCTTCTAATTATTAGTTAATAACGATTAACTCTTAATATTGCAATCCTAACTTTTAACTTTCACTAAGTTTAGAAAGTCCATCAAACTGATAATTATCAGCTAAATCTTCCAGTTGCATCCTCAGATTTTGATGATTTTCAGGGATTTGAGACAATAATTGTAAAACTGAATCTTGATTGCAACTCTTTGCTTCCTGATAAAGAGATTTACGCCATTCGTCTGGCATAAATTTTAAGGATTCAGCAGTTAGTTTGTGTGAATTACTTTGCTCGTCAGTTGTCAAATAGCTATTTGCTTCAGATTCATAAATATATTCAACACCTAAATATCTAGCAATTTTATCTAAAAGAACTTCTTGCTGAAACGGCTTGCGAATAAAGTCATTGCAACCCAACTCCAGCATGAATTTTCTATCTTCATTAAATGCCGTTGCTGTTAGGGCAATAATCGCTGTTTTGCTAGGAATTTCTGGCTCATTCCGATTCATTTTTTGTTTGATAATTTTAGTAGCTTCATACCCATCCATGACCGGCATTCGCATATCCATTAAGATCAGATTGGGCTGTTCTTTTTCCCAGATTTCTATTGCTTCTTGCCCATTAACAGCCTCAATAACCTCAAATCCTAAAGGTACAAGAATTTGTAGCAGTAGCTGACGGTTTTCCCAATTATCTTCCACTACAAGAATACGATTATTCAATTGATTGGGTTTTAAACCTAAGATATTTCCTTTAGGGATAGATTGAGTAACTTCTAAAGTTTTCTCTGCTAAGCTAATCAAAATATTGAATTTTACTGTTGTTCCTTCTCCCACACCACTTTCAATATTAATTGCTCCACCCATCAATTCTACAAAGCGTTTGCAAATTGACAACCCCAAACCAGTTCCATCTTCAACTTGGTAAGTAGGATTGCTTTGTACGAAAGCGTCAAAAATATGATTTAATTCTTCGGGTGCTATACCTCTTCCGGTATCTTCTACTTGGAAATAAAGGCATAAAGAAGATGGTGAGGAATTCTCTACCTCTTCTACCTTTTCTACTTCCCCTAAGTTGACCGGGGAACCGCAGGCTCCGTCGTTGCACGGCGGAGTAATGGTGACTCGTAAAACTACGCTACCTTTGTCAGTAAATTTAATCGCATTTTGTAAGAGATTTATCAGTATTTGGCGCAATTTACTTTTATCGGCTTGCACATATTGAGGAAGTTCTGGATCGAACTCAAATTTCAACCGTAGTTTTTTGGCTCTGGCTTTGATGTACAGCATTGCTTCGATACCGTCAAGCAAACGATAAAGATCGAAGGTATTAACGTGAACTTCTGCCATACCAGCTTCTATCTTGGAAATATCTAAGATATCGTTGATTAATCCCAGTAAATGCTTGCTGCTGCGAAGAATGGTATCTAAATACTGCTTTTGTTTATTTTCTAATTTGGGATTTCGATTTAATATTTGCGTAAAACCTAAGATTGCATTTAGAGGAGTTCGCAATTCGTGAGTCATTCTAGCAAGGAAATCGCTTTTTGCTTGGTTTGCTGCTTCTGCTGCTTCTTTAGCGCGAACAAGTTCGGCATTTATTTGGTTTAGTTTTTCTTGAATAGAAGTTTGCTTGGTTATATCGGTGGAAATACCGCAAACTGCATAAGGATTTCCTTCCTCATCACATAGGGGCGCTTTGATGGAAATATAGTTATGATTGCCGTCAGACTGGGGAAGTATTTCTTCAAACTCTAAAACCGTTTTTTCTTCAATAACTTTGTTGTCGTTAGTCTCAAAAACTTGATAAATTTCTGGAGGGAATAACTCGCTGTCTCTATTACCCAATAATTGTTCTAACTCTAAACCAGTAACTGCACAAAGCTGTTTGTTTCCGAGCAAGTAACGTCCTTCAATGTCTTTGACATAAATGACTGATGTAGTATTATCTAAAACTGCTTGCAGTTGTTTTTCGTTTTTCTCTAATGCATCGTAAGTTAGCTGAAGTTCTGTTTGGACTTGTTTAATCTCATTTACGTCTACGAAAGTTAATACTACTCCGTCGCAATATTCTTTTGTTTGCCAATAAGGATATATTCGCATTAGCAGATGTTTTCGGCTAGAACTTAATTGGACTTCTCGCTGCTTTGGCTCGCCGCTATTAAGAACCGACTGCAATAGTTCTACAAATTCTCCAAGGCTGATGTTATTAGTAATATGTTGAATGGGACGACCAATATCTGCCTCAACTAAGTTGATAGCTACTGTTGCGGCTTGAGTAAATTTACGAATTTTTAAATCTTTATCTAGAAATATAACGCCAATATCCGTACTTTGCAGCAAATTATCGACATCAGCATTTAATTCGGTTAATTCATGAATCTTTGATTGATATTCGGCATTAACGGTAAAAAGTTCTTCATTTACCGAATGCAGTTCCTCGTTAGTACTTTGTAATTCTTCGTTAGAAGCAATTAATTCTTCGTTGGTAGCTTGCTGTTCTTCGTTGGTAGTTTCTAATTCCTCAATAGTTGCCTGTAAATTTTCGCGGCTCTGCTGCAACTCATATTCTAAATCTAATATCCGATGGGATACTTCACTATCTGCTTCAAAATTACGTGGTTGGGGTAGGATATCAACTGCTGCATCTTCTGCAATCGTCACCATCAAGAAGTCACCAGCAATCTTGTTTGCTTGTTCGTAGCTGACTTTTAAGCTGAGAATGCGTTGCTTATCGCCTTGCTCTACTTTTATTCCCGTGTAGGCAACGGCATTACGCTCTTTTTGGGCGCGACGCAATGCAGTATTCAGGGGAAGTTGTAGCGGGGGAATAACTAATTTAATTGCTTCTGTAGTCGGATTGCCTGTAGGAAATTTGAGTACTTGTGCTAAGTCCTCAAACATATAAACTACATGATTATTTTTATCTACCAGCAAGCAAGTTGCTTTCTGCTGTCCCAGCAAGTTATTTACGGCAGCTTCGAGCATCGGCTCTTTAGTCGATCTAGGCGCTTGCTTAACTGCTGGCTGCAATAAATGTTTATAATTGTCAACTCCTCTGACTGGCAGGGGAAGCCGAGAATCTCTAGCTTTTTGATAAATCTTATGTTTTTTCTCAACCGGAATCAGTTCATCTTCAAAATAAGCGACTGTTTCAGCTTCTCCCAACAATAAAAAGCCTTTCGCCACCAGTGAGAAATGAAAGTTCCGTAGTACCTGCTGCTGTAACTGCGGCTGCATATAAATCAGCACGTTGCGGCAGGTGATTAAATGCATTCGAGTAAAGTTAGCGTCTTTTGTTAAATCGTGGGGTGCAAAAATCAATGTTTCTCGCAGTTCCTTCACCACTTGAAAACTTTGCTCTTGCCGAACAAAGTACCTCTCCAAACGTTCGGGAGTGAGATCCTTGGCAATACCTTCTGGATAAATTCCGTTAGCAGCTTTTTCTAAAGCTATTCTATCGATATCGGTAGCAAAAATTTTGACTTTAGCTTGTTTGTCTAAATCGCAAAGAGCTTCATCAATCAAAATTGCGAGAGTGTAAGCTTCTTCTCCTGTCGCGCAAGCACTTACCCAACATCTAAGTTCTGCTCCCCACTCAATTTTTTCAACAATTTTAGGAATTACATTTGTTTCCAGATACTCCCAAGCCCCTGAATCGCGGAAAAATTTTGTAACGCTAATTAACAAGTCCTGACAAAGCACTTCTCTTTCTTTACGCTCAATTTGCAAGCGTGCAATATAATCGTCTATATCGTTGTATCCCGTAATCAAGCAGCGGCGATGGATGCGCCGAGAAAGAGTAGAAGGCTTGTAATGGGTAAAATTAATATGTTGATGGCGGTTGAGAATACCGGTAATTTGCCCCAGCCTGACAGAATCAAGCGCCAGCTTAGAATGCGGTTGGTCTTGCTTTTCTTCATTTAAAGGTGCTTTAACAAAATCATATATTACTTCTGCCAACTCTTGCGGAGAACCAATACTATCTATAATCCGAGTCGCGATCGCGCTTTGTGGCATTCCGTCAAACTCAGCCGTACTCGGGTCTTGCACCATGCCGGTTCCACCGGATTCATTGAGCATCCGCAAACCTTCCGAACCATCGCTACCAGTACCAGAAAGCACCACACCAATCGCGCTATCGCCCGCATCTTCACCTAAAGACTGTAAAAATATATCTATGGGAAAATTAGGTCCGGGACGTTGTCTATCCTGACGCTGTAACTGCAAGCGGCGATTTCTAACTTCTAAATTTTGACCTGGAGGAATCAAATAAACGCAATTGGGCTTTATCTCCATGCCATCTTCTACCCGATAAATATCCATCCTTGTGGTTCTTCCCAGCAATTCCTTCATCAGACTTTTGAAATCCGGTGATAAATGCTGGATGACAACAAACGCAGCCCCACTGTCAGCGGGCATATTCGCAAAGAATTCTTCCAAAGCCCGCAGCCCTCCAGCCGACGCACCAATCCCTACAACAAAAAAGTCATAGTTTTCCTTGCGATCTGTTTGTAGATTTTCGGAAGTAGAAGTCATGAAATGTTGTACTAGCGATTAATTAATGTAACGTAATATTTTCGTGCCGACAGTCGAGGGATCTAAGTCCAGGATAAGTAATTCAATCAAATAAAAAAGCAAGTATTAAATTTTTCTTAAAATCGTAAACTATCTAATTAATACTTAAACAAAATTAATTGACTGCTTACGCTATAAGAATATAAATATAGCTAAGCAGCCAAGATTATAATTGTGTAATTATTTACACCCAATATTTCTTAACGAATTATTAAGCTTGTATAAGCAACAAGCTTAAACTTTTAAACAGTTTTCATCCACTCAATGCACTTTTTCAATTCTTGCTGCATAGCTTTAGCATCAGAATTATATCTACGCCCGTGACCTGGTAAAACCCATTCAAATGAATAATTTGTCAATTTAGGCATTGATTTTTGTAACTCATCCCAGGAATACCAGCAGAAATTTCGGAAAGCTACCAGTTGTTGTAATCTATCAGACCAGGCAAGATGGTCGCCGGTAAACAAAAATTTATTTTTATATAGTAGAACAGTATGACCTTTAGTATGCCCCGGAACAGTAATAATTAATAATTCTGGAGTCAACTCGTAGTCATCTTCACCGCTTAACTGAATTTCAACATCGCGAGTACCCGAATTAATTTCTTCCTGATGCAGAATGCGCTCGCAGCCAAAATGCTCTGCGAACTTTTGATGATCGGCTACATCGTCTTTATGAGTTAGATACATAAAGCGAATTCCCCCCATTTGTTCCAAGCGCTTCACCAAAGGTGGAGTAAATCGAGGAGAATCAATTAAGATATTGCCTTCTGGTAACTGAATAAAATAACTAGCAGCACCATAAGACTTTTCCGAATGATAGCCGCAATGATAAACATTTTCTTCTACCGGAATTGGAAAACTTGATTGAGCTTCTTTGATATCCTGGGGTTTATCAACAGTACCGATAGAAGCCGTAGGGCAAGATAATAAAGCCTGAAGTGCGGCTAACCTTTGTTTTTTATCAATTGGTTGGTGATGTACTGCTGACATTCCCACTTCACGACTAAAAATTTCAGGAGTCATCCAGCGACAGGTATCGCAATCAATGCAAGTTGTATCCACATAAAAATCGCCGCTAACATTTTCAGTTCGCCGCAGATTTATACTAGCCATATTAAAACCCTTTGTAACAAGTTTGATGCAAAGTTAATTCACCTTGATACAACTACGTTAGCAAAATTTAGTGGTTGGTTTTGATAGTCAATATATGACAGTTTATGTATATAAATTTTAATTTTTATAACGCCTCCCACTCTTCATGGCTGATATTAGCCTGACGCAATATTCGATTAAGTAAACCAAGACTAATATCTGGTTACTTAAACCAGCTTGCCGCTACAAAATAGCTATATTACAATAGTAATACACAAAGAAATATACGGAAAAATAAAATGTCCTTACCAAACTATAAAACTTACATACTACCTTTTTATTAGCTGATGCAACCTAGTTATAGAGGAACATTTGAAGCGCATGTCACAGTAAAAGCAGATAATTTAGCTTGGAGGGTTAAATTTAACGAACTTTGCCAAAATTTAAATATAAAATGCGTTTTTATCGAGTTGCCTCAAGGTGTAGTTCGCTCTCAACCAATGACAGCGTCTTATCATTACGGCACTCTCAAAGATGTACTACAAAAAATCAACCGCATAGCTCAAAAGATAAAAAATGCAGACTTTGAAATTACCCGTATAAAAATTGAGGCAATGGTAAGTAACCGAGATATTCCTATTTCGGATATTGAGGCGCAGAAGTTACCAAAGAGCAATTATTTTGAGTTTCATGTCAAAGTTATTTTGCCTGCTTCGGAGAATCTTGAAGTATTAAGAAATTACTGTTTGCGGCATGATGCTCATCTATCTACAAATGCTTTTAAAAAGCTTGCAGATGGAAAACAAACGCGATTCATTACCATGCGAATATATGATATGGGATACAAATCTGCTCAAACACGCTTTGATAATTTACTTCAATTCTTAAAAGCTAAAGAATTCAAACTTTCTCAACAGCAGCGAGAATATACAGTTTATGACAGCAACTCAAGTTTAGATGCTGGATGGATCGATTAATTTTGGATTCTAATAAGAGTTCGTAGTTGCGCTTTAGCATTAATCATATTTGGCGCGAAAGCACAACTACTAACCTAGATATTTTTATAGTTGTTAAAACATGATATGAAAGAAATAAACAAGCATTTAATAAAAATTGCTAATAACACAAATCGTCCTTTAGAAGAGATATTAATTTACCACTTACTTGAAAGCGTTTTACGTAGAGTTGCTGATTCAAATTACGGTGATGAATTAGTTTTACGTGGTGGAATGCTGACTCGACTTTGGGTTCCAACGGAACGAAGAACTGCTGAAGATGTTGATTTTCTAGGTTTGTACCCTTTTGATATTCAAATAACAAAAGAAAAATTTCAAACTATTCTTAAAAATACATCTTTTACAGATAAAGTCATATTCGATATTGACACTTTAGAAGTCACGGGAATTTGGTTAGAAACAGAATTTCCAGGAGCGCGAGTTAATATTAATGCTGGATTTGAAGATTATCGAAAAAATATTCAAATAGATATTGGTTTCGGAGATCCACTAGTACCGCCAGCGGAATGGATTAATTTTCCAACACTAACTACAGAAAACATTAGATTGCAGGCTGCGACTCCCGAAACCATGTTTGGTTGGAAGCTTCACGGCTTAGTAGAACAAGGAATTAAACGCTGGCGACCAAAAGATTTATACGATTTAATGCTATTTACCTCATATATACAATTAGATGAAACAAAAGTTAAAGCAGCTATTGCCACAGCCTTCAGCAGTCGTAATACTAACTTAGAAGAAATTTATTATCTTTTATCTACACCAGAGTGGTGGGATAGAAGCAAAAATCGCGGTAAATGGAAATGGTATATTCGTCGCAAACCAGAGCAAAATATGCCAGAAGATTTTCTTTCAATTGTGGCTTTAGTGACACAAAGCTGGGAAAGTACGGTGAAAGAAATCATGGAAGCAGCTTCGTAATTTGCTGCTCCTATTCAAAAACCCGGTTTTTTCAAAAAACCGGGTTTCTAAAGTTTAAATCCAACTAACTCTCAACCAACCAATAAATTCAACTTATCCCCAAAAAAACTTACAATGCGATGAGTCACGGGCAAACTATCAATCACCATACCCAAACACAACAACATCATATAAGAAATGGAATAGAGAAACATTCCTTTAGCCAAACTACGATCTTGAGGATGATGTAATAATTGCCACGCTTTGCGAATAAATACCGCTCCCAAACACAAAGCAATAATAGTGTAGATAATTCCTACAGAATGCAAGGGATAAACTAGTAAAAGCGTTGATGCGACTGTTACCAAGCTATACCACCAAATTTGCTTCACTGTTGCTTCTTCTCCTGCAACCACTGGCAGCATTGGTACGTTTACTGCTGCGTAATCATCTTTAATCATCAATGCTAAAGACCAAAAGTGTGGTGGAGTCCAAACAAACACAATAGCAAATATCAACCATGCAGTAGGACTTAAAGTACCCGTTACCGCAGCACAACCAACTAAAGCGGGAATTGCTCCTGCGGCTCCCCCAATGACAATATTTTGAGTGCTGCTGCGCTTCAGCCAATGGGTGTAAATTAACAAGTAAAAAGCAATCCCGGACATTGCTAAGAATGCAGAAAGCAAATTAGCAAATATACTAAGCAGGGCAAAAGAAGCTACAGCTAAAACTATGGCAAAAATTAAAGCATCGCGTGGTTGTACTCTACCCGAAGGTATGGGGCGATGGCGGGTACGCTCCATATCATAATCAATATCGCGGTCGTAAATACAGTTAATTGTTTGGGCGCTAGCAGCCGCTAAAGTACCACCAGCAAGAGTTACTAATAACAATACGGGATTAACCTCTCCCGATGCGGCTATCCACATGCTTCCAGCAGTAGTAATCAGCAACAAAGGGATAATGCGGGGTTTAGTTAGCTGGTAGTAACTTTGAATAACTTGTAAAAACGTAGAGTGTCGTGGAGAGACATTTGTCTCAATCATCTTGGTAATGGTTCCTTATTTTTTAACAATTTATATGCTGTTTTTGCCTTTGCAGGCTGTTAGCGTCGAACAAATTAGTTATTAGTCATTAGTTATCAGTTATTAGTAGACAGTTAACAAATAGCATCTAACAACTAGCCACTAAATACTAACTACTAAGCACTAACATCACTTGTAGCAGATGAATTCAAGTCTGTGTTGTAACCTGAAATACTACGAGTGTCCATCCAATCACGTATTGCAAGTACTGTAAAAACAACTAATGTCCCTAGTAAAGAAGCCCCTATAGCCTGATGAGTAACGGTTAAAGGTTCTACCTGCAAATGTAAGCGGAAAGTGGCAAATCCTAAGACAATCTGTAGAATTAGTAACCCGCCAGCATAATTAGCCAGTTTTCGTAAAGCTGGGTGTAGTGCTGGAGTCCGCCAAGACACGAATACTAAGGCTAATGTTGCTAAGGTTGGTGGTAGCAAACCAAAAATATGAGTGTACATAACGGTACAGAATTGATCCCCGCTCAAACATTGATGTAAAGCCCAGCGCGAACCAACTAAAGCACCTAGTAAGCTTTGTAAATAAACTAAAAGGCTAGCAGTGAAAGATATTGCTGGTAGTTTACCAACAGTTCCTGTGGCTTTATAAGGTGTGAGTGCCGTACCAATAATCAGCAAAGTGGTAAAAAAGAATAATGCCGTCCCCAAATGAGCGGTAACAATATCAAACCGCAAAAGCTGTGTAACGGTAAGCCCTCCTAAAATACCCTGAAAGACAATCAAAAACAGAGCAAATGTAGAAGCCCAAGGCAGCCATTTAGGTAAATCTCGACGACTCCACCAAGACATTCCTACCAAAGCTAAAGCGCTAAAACCAATCAATGCAGCATCCAATCGGTGAAACCATTCTAGGAAAACCTGCAAATTCATTTGTTTAGTCGGTACAAGTTCCCCGTAACAAAGAGGCCAATCCGGACAAGCAAGTCCAGCATTCATCACGCGGGTAGCACTACCGATTGCCATCAAAATCAAAGTGGCGATCGCCATCTTCCACACAAGCTTACGAATTCTATCTTTTTGCGATTGTTGCTGTGTTGTCGCAACTTCGTTTTGTTGTTCTAAAACAAATTGGCTCATCAAATTTATCCCTTCTTATGCCCGAGAATCCAAGCTAGCTGCATTGTCCAAAACGCGAACTACATATTTTCTTCATTAACACCCTAGCGTAAACATCAGGATTTTATTCAAACCCCTTACTTATACTCTGGATCGTGAATCGAAAATGTAGCCAAAAGCTTTAGAGATTTTTTATGTTGTGATGAATTGATGATTAGGAATTGGGAATTATTAATAGAGAATAGGCAATTGGCAATCGGGAAACAATAATAAAATTGTTCGGTTTCCACTAAAAATACTTTTTGTTTTCTAGTTTCCCTGTTTTAGCATCTCTCTATACCCTTGTCTGCTGATTTCAATTACGGAGTCTAAAAAATAATAAAGATTTTTACTTGTAGCACTCAATGCTCATTGCCTACACTACCTTAGTATGTGAGTAGTTCTAAATAATCTAGTAAAGCCGCTAACTATTATCAACCGTGAAAATTCCAAGTACAATCTGGACATTATTAATTGGTATCCTGCTGACACTAGCCAGTTTTTGGCTGGGTCAAAATCATGGTTTACTGCCTACAGCCGCTTCGGATGAAGCTTTTTTGGTGGACGGTTTGTTCAATACGATGATGACCGTTTCTGCGGGTATTTTTCTTATTGTTGAAGGAGTGTTGATTTTCAGCGCTATCAAATACCGCCGTCGTAAAGGAGATGATACAGATGCCGAACCAATTCATGGGAACGTACCGTTAGAAATTCTGTGGACGGCAATCCCAGCTATCATAGTTCTAGGTATTTCTGTTTATAGCTTTGATGTATACAACTCAATAGGTGGGTTTAGTCCTGACGATGTTAATGAATCTCCCATAGCTCCGCAAGCCACATCAATGCCTGGTGCAGCTATTGCAGCAACATTGGACGAGACACCTGATGTTAGAAATATTGAACAACTCCCCGAGAAAGAAAATGCTCCGGGAATGGGTATTGTTTCTCCGACTTTGGGCGCTACTCCCGAGAACCAGCAGACACAGCCCGATTTGGTAGTAAAAGTAACTGGTTTGCAGTACGCTTTTCTGTTTAACTATCCCGAAAGCGGTGTTTTCTCCGGTGAATTACACGTCCCTATAGGTAAAGAAGTTTATCTTGATATGGCTGCTAACGATGTAATTCATGCTTTTTGGGTACCAGAATTTCGTTTGAAGCAAGATTTAATTCCTGGAAGACAAACACAACTTCGTTTTACACCTCGGAAAGTAGGGGACTATAAGTTGATTTGTGCCGAACTTTGCGGCCCCTATCACGGTGCAATGAATACAACTGTTGTTGTTCAATCACCAGAAGATTTTGATAATTGGATAAAAGAACAGCAAGTTGCTAGCAAAGAAACCATGAATCAAGCAGTTGCTGTTAATCCCGCAGAATTATCAGCCGATGAATTTCTTGCTCCCTATACTAACCAAATGGGAATTTCATCAGATACCTTAGAGCAAATTCATAATTAGTATTTAGTGGTTAGTGGTTAGTAGTTAGTGGTTAGTGGTGAATAAACAAATATCAACCATAAACTAACAACTATCAACTAACAACCATCAACTAACAACCATCAACTATCACCCGAAGGGTGTGGCTCATCAACTAACAAATAATTTTTATGACACAAGCACAGATGGAACCATCAGCCCATACGGCTGAGACTTCCCATAATCGTCAGAGAAAATGGTGGGAGTATTTTACTTTCAATACCGACCATAAGGTAATTGGAATACAGTACCTAGTCACTACATTCATTTTTTACTGTATCGGTGGTGTAATGGCGGATTTGGTTCGTACTGAACTGCGAACTCCCGCATCAGATTTTGTAAGTCCGGAACTTTACAACGGCTTGTTTACCCTGCACGCTACAATCATGATTTTTCTGTGGATTGTGCCAGCAGGTGCGGGTTTTGCCAATTATCTGATTCCCTTGATGATTGGGGCGGAAGATATGGCATTTCCGAAATTAAATGCCCTGGCTTTCTGGATTGTTCCTCCTTCTGGAGTATTGCTAATTACCAGTTTGGCTCTAGGGGATGCACCGGATGCGGGTTGGACTTCTTATCCTCCTCTGAGTTTAGTCACCGGACAAGTTGGTGAGGCAATTTGGATTGCCAGTATTTTGCTGCTGGGTACCTCTTCGATTTTAGGTGCCATCAATTTCCTGGTAACTTTGTTGAAAATGCGCGCCCCTGGAATCGGTTTCCATCAACTACCTTTGTTTTGCTGGGCAATGATGGCTACCTCGGCGCTGGTTTTAATTTCAACCCCAGTACTTGCAGGCGCACTTATTCTACTTTCTTTTGACTTAATTGCCGGAACCGCATTCTTCAATCCATCTGGTGGTGGCGATCCCGTAGTTTACCAGCACATGTTCTGGTTCTACTCCCACCCTGCGGTTTACATTATGATTTTGCCTTTCTTCGGGGTAATTTCGGAAGTGATTCCCACTCATTCGCGTAAACCTATTTTTGGTTATAAAGCAATTGCCTATTCTTCTCTAGCAATTAGCTTTTTGGGTTTGATTGTTTGGGCGCACCATATGTTTACCAGCGGTATTCCTGGTTGGTTGCGGATGTTTTTCATGATTACCACCATGGTTATTGCCGTACCTACTGGTATTAAAATATTTAGCTGGTTGGCAACAATGTGGGGTGGAAAAATCCGTCTCAACAGCGCGATGCTTTTTGCAATGGGCTTCTTAGGTATCTTTGTAATTGGCGGTATCAGTGGTGTCATGTTGGCTGCGGTGCCTTTTGATATCCACGTTCATGACACCTATTTTGTAGTTGCTCACTTGCATTACGTATTATTTGGCGGTTCGGTTTTGGGAATTTTCGCAGGTTACTACCACTGGTTCCCCAAAATTACCGGACGCATGGTTAACGAAACCTTGGGTAGAATTCATTTTGCTCTAACAATCGTCGGTATGAACATGACTTTCTTACCCATGCATAAGTTGGGTTTGATGGGAATGAATCGTCGCATTGCTCAATACGACCCCAAATTTGCCAGCATCAACGAAATTTGTACCTACGGTTCCTATATCCTGGCAATATCCACAATTCCTTTCATCATCAACATTGTTTGGAGTTGGATGGCTGGGAAAAAAGCAAATAACAATCCTTGGGATTCCTTGACATTGGAGTGGATGACCACTTCACCACCAGCCATAGAGAACTTTGAGTCACATCCTTTCTTACTTGTGGGACCTTATGAATATGGAACCGAAAGAGCTAAGCAAGTTGTAGCTTTATCTCATACCGACAAACCCTTCACTAATGCCAAATCACCGGCACCAGCAAGCGGTGATGACGAATCTTATCCAGCGATCGCAGCAGAAGCGGGATAAACGTACAAAAACCTCACCCCTTCCCCTCTCTCTTTATTAAGGAGAGGGGTGAAAGAATAAGAGTAAGTCTCCAAAAGAAATTATTCATACCCAATTAAAATTCATGCAAAGTCAAGCAATCGATCCAGCAAAAACAGAACAAAATC
Source organism: Rivularia sp. PCC 7116 (assembly GCF_000316665.1). Taxonomy (GTDB): domain Bacteria; phylum Cyanobacteriota; class Cyanobacteriia; order Cyanobacteriales; family Nostocaceae; genus Rivularia. The sequence goes on from NC_019678.1 coordinate 349,314, forward strand.
ACCATCATGCAGCAGCTGTAGAATCGCAACATGCAGAACATCCAGACCATCGTCTGTTTGGATTAGTTGTATTTCTAATCGCTGAAGGAATGATTTTCTTGGGTATGTTCGGTGCATACTTTGCTTTCCGTTCTACCTTAGCTGAATGGCCACCTGCTGGTACGCCAGAGTTAGAATTATTGCTCCCCGGTATCAACACAATAATTCTAATTTCTAGTAGTTTTGTAATTCATAATGCCGATACCGCCATCAAAAAGAACAACGTGCGGGGAATGCAAATGTGGTTTGCGATCACCGCTATTATGGGAATAATCTTTTTATGCGGTCAAATTTATGAATACAAGCATTTAGAATTTGGTTTAACAACCAATTTATTTGCTAGTGCGTTTTACGTGTTGACAGGTTTCCACGGATTACACGTTACCATCGGAGTTTTAGCGATATTGGCTGTATTGTGGCGTTCTCGCAAGCAAAACCATTACAGCGACGAGCATCATTTTGGAATAGAAGCAGCGGAATTATACTGGCACTTTGTTGATGTGATTTGGATTGTGCTTTTCGGAATTCTGTATCTACTTTAAGTTTTTTCGTAATTCAAATATTTGATTTTCAAACCCCCAACTTGGGGGTTTTATTTTTTATTTTGGCAGTTTTCGTTTGGGTAAAAGCTGGGTTCATAGAAAAACCCAAGATATATAAATGCATAAATTAGCAGAAAATTGTTTGAATCTTACTAATCTCAAACCAAGTACGATCGCTGACAATTCCGTCAGCGACTAAACCAGCATTTTTCTGCAAATTTTTGATGGCTGATTCTGTTTGCAAACCAAAAATTCCATCAACTGTACTAGCATGGTTACCCATTGTAAGTTCACTACTATAATAACCACCAGTAAATAGGCGATCTTGCATTTGTTTGACTAATACTCCGGTGCTACCTTTTTTCAATATAGGCATATCAACAGGTGCCCCCTTGTAAAGTGCTTGCCATGTTTTATTACCAACAATGCCATCTTGCACTAAAAACATTTTGCCTTGAAACAGTTTTACTGCATCTTCAGTTTTAGAGCCAAATACACCATCAATTGCCTCAGCCTCAGTAGGGTAAGCGCAAGCTCCATTATTATCAATGTATACATACATACCGTAGTGTAAAAGTAGCTTTTGCAATTCTTTTACTGCTTCACCTGTAGAACCTTTCTTAAGTACTGGCTTACTGATTCTATTGCTTGTAGTAGTTGTCATAATCTTGACTCCTTAATTTGTTTACTAACCAATTCATCAAGAAGGAAGCATAGGACTCCGGGAAGATGATGGTACCCAACAGGGTACTGTTTTCTACTAATAATAATTTAATGATTTAAAATTTTGAGCAAAAGGTGCGTCAAGAATGTACGCGCAAAATTTATGCCTGTACTCAAAAACGCTCCATATTATTGCTATTTGTTGTTAAGCTTTATTATTTTTAGTTTCAAAAACTTCCTTAAATACATTTTGCAGTCTTAAAATTTTATAGGCGCAAGATTATCTGAATATATATATGCCTCTTAAAATTATTCAAAACTTTGATAGTAGTTTTACTTTAGAACCACAGGCAAAAGCAACTTTATTTGAACTGTTAACAAACGAAAGTTTTCTCAAAAATATTTCTCAACAGTCAAAATGCGAACAAGTAGAATTTACAGAATTATTATTTCAACCGGTTCCTTATAGCAGCACTACACCCAAAGGAATGCCAGCGGAATTTGAGAAGTACCACGAATCAGAACAGCACGCGATTATAAACGTACCACCAAATTTCATGTTTAAAGCTAAGATTTTTAAACCCAGTCGGCTATGTGCAATTTATAAAAAAATTGATATTTGTTAATTGTTAGTTGTTAGTTGTTAATTGCTAGCGTCAAATAATTAATACTAATTGATAATTGTTAACTAACGATCCACACCCAACCAGTGAACAACTGATAACTGTTCACTGTTCACTGTTCACTGTTCACTGTTAATTGTTCACTGAAAATGACTACACAAGCAAATATTCCTGAATTAACAAGTTTAGATTTTATTCCTTACATTGATGAAGATGGTAATTTACCCGAACAGTATCAAGGCAAAATAGGAGTATATGCAATTTTTGATCGAGAAAAGACTCTGCAATTTGTTGGTTATTCACGCGATGTTTTTCTCAGCCTCAGACAGCATTTAGTACGTCAACCTGAATCATGTTATTGGGTAAAAGTAGAAACTATTGAACGTCCTAGCCGTAAAATCTTAGAAGAAATAGAACAAGCTTGGATTGCGGAAAATGCTAGCTTACCTATAGGGAATGGAGAAAATAAAGACAAATGGATTTCTCCGATTAATGCTAAAGCCTTAATAACTCCTGAAGAACAAGCAAATTATGATAATCCCATTCATGATGAAATGGCGAAAATCAAAATTATTAAAAATATAGCGCGCAGAGTTGAAGCAGACATTCTCAAACAGCTTGAAGCACGCGGTTTACAAATGCAGATCAGATTTAATCCGAAGTTGAAGGAAGAAGGTTTATTGGATTTGAAATCTTAGAAATTTATCTTTGGGCTGTAATACGCCTGGTAGAACATCTTTCCTGGAATAAGTAGATGTAGAGACGGGATATATCTCGTTTCTACAATTTTGGTATTGTATACTAATTTTTGAAATATTAAGTTATAACTAAAAATCGTAAAGAAAATTTCTTTAAGTTTTTATCAGAACTATATAATCATGAATCAAAATATTTCTTCGCTAGCTCACAAAATTATAGGTGTAGCTGTAATTTGGAATGATAAAGAGCAAATATTAATAGATCGTCGTCGTCAAGAAGGAGCGATGGGGGGTTTGTGGGAGTTTCCTGGTGGCAAAATAGAACCGGGTGAAACTGTTGAACAATGCATTAAACGAGAAATTGATGAGGAATTAGCAATAGATATTGAAGTCGGAGAGCATCTTATAACTATTGACTATACTTATACAGATTTACGAGTTACCCTCAACGTACATGAATGCAGCCATATTAAAGGCATTCCACAAGCATTGGAATGTGATGAAATCCGATGGGTAAGCTTAGAAGAATTGGAAAAATTTGATTTTCCTGCTGCCAATTTTCAAATTATTACAGCCTTACAGCAGAAAGTAGCTAACCGCAAACAGTTAATTAGATAAAATATAGAATTTTAACCGATAACTATCCTTTTAATTGGGATAAACAGGCAGTATAAAGTGGAACCAAGCCCCTCCTGTAGGTGCGCGATCTACCCAAATTTGACCGTAGTGGGCTTGAACAATTTTTTGACACAAGCTTAAGCCTATACCGTAGCCATCTTTAGCTTCATCCCTTTCGAGACGGAAGCGATTTTCAAAAATGCGATCGCGGTTTTCTTGGGGAATACCTGGGCCGCTATCACCGATGCTAAATTGGACTTTTTGACTGGTACGATGCAAACCGGCAATAGTAACAGTACCTTCGGGGGGAGTGTACTTGATAGCATTATCTAGAAGGTTAATCACCACTTGCCGTATGCGTTCGGGATCGGCGTAAACGTAGGGTAAGTCTTGAGGAATATCTTTTATTATTTCTAAAGATTTTGCTTTATATGATTCGCGCAATTCTTCGAGTACTTCTAAACAAATATCGCCTAATACTATCTTTTGAGGCGATATCGGAATTTTTGTATCCTTGCCACGTCCTACCTGCAACAAATCGGTAATCATTTTTTCAATTACCTTGGTTTGGGTGCGGGCATGATTGAGCATATGAGCCGTTAATGCTGGCGTTAATCGCCTAAATTCACCCGTTTCGCTATTGTAATTAGATTTTAAGGTATCTATGGCGATAATTGTTGCTGTCAGGGGGTTGCGGAGGTCATGAGCCAACATACCGATGACACGATCTTTAAATTGCAATTGTTCTTGCAGCTGCTGTTTTTCTTGTTTTAAACGAAAAACTTCATCAGAAAGCTCGATGATTTCTGCGGAAATTGCCAGAGAATTAGTCGGAATTTCAGATTTTTTGATGTACCCATCAGGGTCATTTTCTACAGCTTGTTGGAATTCTTGCTGTAGCTGTAAGTAAGATTCTACGCTGGTTTGCCATCTAGACCACCAAGTTTTTAATTGAGAAACTATGTTGCTACCGGCTAAAACTTGTCGGGGTTCTGGATGAATCTTAATTAGTGCTGGTGTTGCTACGAGTTTAAAATGCTCTGCTAAATGGGGTTGTTTTCCTACATCAATAATCTGGAGTTCAAAATCATATTCAAGCTGCAATTGTTGGAGATAAGAGCGGATTTGCTGTATTTGTAGTCGGGACTTGGGACGTTCATCCACGAACAATAGTAGCTGTAAAGGAGCTTCTGAATTAATAAGTTGTTGTCCCTGAGAAGCTTGCATCAAATATTGTTTCAACACTGGTCACAAACCGTTATAACTTTCGCTCTCAAGTAGCATGGACTGACGGATGCGCTTAAAATAGTCGTTTTAACTTCTATTTTAGTTTTTTACGTTTGAATTTTTCATTGGACTTTAAAAATGAGATATACCTTTTTGAGTTTTTTGCTTCCTTTTTGTTTGCTAGCTAGCTTGGAAAGCGCTTTTGCTGCCGATACTCAGTTAGAATCTTCAGATCGTAAACAAAAATCCAGTCAACTTAAAAGCTTTGATGTTGTTTCGAGAAATTTAGTTGCTCAACAAGTAAATTTAATTGCTCGTATACAACAAGCTTTGTCGGAACCAGATTCCAACAGAATGCGAGCTGTAGGAGGACAATTAATTACTCATACTGTTGTAGTAGAAAGTTTTCTTAAGCGGCAATATTCTCACCCGCAAGCTTTATGCGGTCAAAATCAAGCTCAAAATACTTCTGTTGATTCTATTCCTCCTTTCAATCCATCAAATTTAAAAATTTACTGCTCTTTATATAATTCGACTCAAGAATTATCGAAATTGACTCCAATACTCGATAGACTTTTATCTCGACGAGGTGAATTAGCAATAGTTCGAGAATTACCATTAGTTAGCGGAGAAAAACAGTCGGATTTAGTTCTTCCCATGTCTCCCGTAAGTCGTCCAAATTTATATAAACGAGCAATTCCTTACGCAATTTTAGAACCCGCAGTAGAACAAAGTCCTTCATTGTTTATTGGTAAGAGAAAAAAAAGCGCGATCGCTAACTATACTCCACCCGTTCAACCAGCAATTAAACCACCATCCGCAGCATTAACGACTTTAGAAAATGCCGAAAAGTTCTTATCAAAAGCAATATCTGTATTTCCTTCTACAAATCAATTTCAAAATCCTCACAAAGTCAGAGCAGAATTAGACCATTTAAGTTACGACGTTGACCTCCTTCAAAAGCAAACTTATAAAAAACTCCTATCAATGCCCAATACCGGAATTTTTCGCGTATTGCCGCATCAAGCGTATCTTCGTCCCTTGAATACTGTTAAAAATCGCTCCCAAAAAGATATTCTCGGTCGCTATCCTTTTCCAGTTTTGGCTAAACCCGAGGGTAACTTTAAGCCTAATTTACCACTTCAGATAGTAAAAGAAAAGTTTCAGCTACTGTCTCAAGGAGTAGATTACGGTTTTATCGCTGATGTCGGGCAGATTTCTTTAGAAAAGTTAGATGCGAGTTTAGAAGCTATTGATGCCGATAAAAGAGATTTATTTATTAATTATCAACCTCCAAAAAAACTAGACGCACTACTTGTAGAAAAGCGAAAAATTACTACCGGTAAACAGAAAATAACAGTAGATAATCAATTCGCTTTTAATCAAGTCGATGCAAAATTAAATCACACTTACTTAGTGCGTAATTTACAGTTCCAGTTACCAGAAATTATCACAAATAATCAAGTAGTTTCCAAAAAACAACGTCGCTATATAGAGCAATTACTACAAATGCCAAGCAGTGATGTAATTGTGGCTTTTAAACCCGTGCGTCGTCATTCAGATGGCAGCTATACCATTCTCTGGCGAGTATTGCAGCAATTCAAAGATCCAAAAATTGAAGATTTGGAAGATTATCTCAAGTATCAAAAATAATTTTTTTTCTTTGCTAAATTATCGATTGCGATTAAATCAGCCGGTTCTTTTAACAAAAATCGGCTTTCCAAATACTTTTAGCTTCTATCTACAGCAAAATCTTTGCTTGTTACCTGTTGAACCATAACTATAGGCGAAATACTGATAACTTATATTACGATTGATACGCACTAATGACTCAATGATGTCCATGCTCTTGAACAACCGCTATCAAATTATTCGCACTTTAGGAAGTGGTGGCTTTGGTGATACATTCTTAGCTGAAGATACTCAAATGCCTTCTGGACGAAGTTGTGTAATCAAGCAACTCAAGCCCATTGAGAATAATCCCCAGATTTATCAATTAGTACAAGAAAGGTTTGCGCGAGAAGCAGCAATTTTAGAGGAATTAGGTGGATTAAATCACCAAATTCCCACCTTATATGCTTATTTTTGCTTGGATGAGAAGTTTTATTTGGTTCAAGAATGGATTGAAGGAAATACTTTAAGCGCAAAAATTCAACATCAAGGTTTATTTAATGAAAGCGATGTCAGAGAAATAGTTGCAAATATATTACTAGTTTTGCAATTCGTACATAGTAAGCGGATTATTCACCGCGACATCAAGCCAGATAATATTATTTTGCGGCAGAGCGACGGTAAGCCAGTACTGATAGATTTTGGTGCAGTGCGGGAAACAATGGCAACAGTAGTTAATTCTCAAGGTAGTCTGACTCGTTCAATTGTAATTGGTACCCCTGGGTATATGCCCAGCGAACAAGCTGCTGGTAGAGCTATTTATTCAAGTGATTTATACAGTTTGGGGTTAACTATGGTTTACCTACTGTCTGGAAAATCACCCCAACAATTAGAGACTAATTCACTGACTGGAGAAATTACTTGGGAATCTGAAGTTGGAAATATTAGCCCTGCGTTGAAAACAATCATAAATAAGGCTATTGCCTACCATCCACGGGAACGTTATTCTAGTGCTTTAGAAATGCTGGAGGATTTGCGACAATTAACCACTCATATTTCACCTACTATACCTTTTGATAATCAAGCAAATAATTCTTATCAATCAACAGTTATAGCTAATAAAGCAGTAGAAAATTTATCCGAGCCACAAGTTACAAAACATCAAAAAGATAAAACAAATAATAAATTAGGAATACTACCTCTCAGTGCGATTATTGGTAGCGTTGTTGGAATGTTTAGCATCGGCAGTTTTTGGTTATTAAGACCAAAAAATGTTATTTCCCAATCTCAAATTGAAGGCATGGCAACACCTCAATCTCAACCAACGGTGAAGCCCGCAATACTCGAACCTCAACCTTCTGTAAAATATACAGCAAATGATTTTTCTTGGCTGTCTTCAAGAAGGGTAACAGATGCAGATTTGGATGGCATGAATGGTTATACTTTGGACTTAATGAGAAATTCTATTTTTGCTCGTCATGGAAGACGTTTTAACAATCCTGGCTTGCAACAATATTTCGATAAGCAATCTTGGTATATCCCCAAGTATTCACCTCAAGACTTCCCTTCTAATTTACTATCGAATCTGGAAAGAATGAATGTAGAATCTATTGCAGAATATCAAGATAGAACAAATAAAAGATTTTTTGGGAAATGATTTATTTTTGTAATTGGGAATTGGGCATTAAATAATTAATCAAAACTTGTCATCAATAAGATTTACGCAATTATAAAAATTTATTTTAGGGTAGGAAAAAGACGATGAAGCCTAAATCCTCGCCACGAACTGATGATTACAAAAATTTAAGTGAATTACTGACTATATAAACTAGAACTATCATAGCTTTTTATTATCCATTACCCATTACCAAACCTCTTTGGCTGATATTGTAGATTGGCCGTGATTTTTAAGACAACAAGATAACTAGTAGAACTTGATTACGCAATAGTTAACTTGTACTTAATAATATTTTACTCTTCCTAGAATTACTGCTGTTGAAATAAATATACTAAGTAACAGAACATAAAGCTGGACTTATATTTAGGTTCCCATCGCATCATAAATGTTAACTGGACTAGCTGCTTAAACAAATTTTAGGAGTAAAATATATGACTAGTGTTCTCTTTGACTTACTAGCTCTCAATTTATACAGATGCTGCTTAACAACCGCTATCAGATTATTCGGACTTTAGGAAGCGGTGGATTTGGAGAAACTTTCCTTGCAGAGGATACCCAAATGCCTTCTCGCCGCCTTTGTGTAATTAAGCAATTACGGCCAATTCAAGATAATCAACAGGTTTACCAATTAGTACGGGAGCGATTTGGGCGCGAAGCAGCAATTTTAGAAGAATTAGGTGATGGCAGTTGTCAAATTCCAAGTTTATACGCTTACTTCAACGAGCATGGGCAATTTTACTTAGTGCAAGAGTATATCGAAGGAAAAACTCTTACACAAATGCTTCAAGAAAAAGGTTTGATGGATGAAAATTCTGTCAAAGAAATTTTGATTAGTATTTTGCCAGTTCTTGAGTACGTCCACTCTAAAGGTATTGTCCATCGAGACATCAAGCCAGAAAATATTTTAATTGATATTAACGGTCAACCGGTATTAATAGACTTTGGTGCAGTCAAAGAAACTTTAGGAACGATTATGACTCCTTCAGGAAATGCAACCAAATCAATCGTTATCGGTACGCCAGGATTTATGGCAACGGAGCAATCTGTTGGACGACCGATGTTCGTTAGCGATATATATAGTCTGGGGTTGACTGCAATTTATTTACTTACAGGTAAAATGCCGCAAGAGTTAAACACTGACCCAGCTTCGGGTAAAGTATTATGGCGACAATATGTACCTAATATCCAAGATAATTTCGCAAATATTTTAGATAAAGCAATTGGGTTTAATGCTCGGGATAGATTTGCAAATGCCACTGCCATGATGCAAGCCGTGCAAAGTGGCGCGATAAATACAACTTCAGAGACTTCTCATAGTACAGCTTTTCCCGATACCTTACCTCCAGCAGTCACTTTACCACCTCAAACTCATCTAAATACAGTTGCGATTGCACCACCATCTGTAGTTGCATCCAGCCATCAAGGAAACGGTAAAGGAATTCTTCTTGGTAGTTTAATTGTTGGTAGTTTAATTGGTACATCGATTGTTGTTGGCTTAGCTTTAAACAGGCAGCCCAAGCAAACTAAAATAATTACGCAACAACCACAACCAGCAACTTCACCAATAAGAAATTTAGAAAGTCTAAATCAGCCGCAAACGACACCAACTGTAGCACCAACTGTAACACCAACCGTAACGCCAACAGTACAACCAAATACACAGCCTAACTTTACCTTTCCACCGGCAACGGAACCCAACAATAATTTAAATAATTCACAAGTAGAAAAAGTAGAAGAGCCTCTAACTGCTCCACAAAAACCTCAAATAACCAACCCTGCTCCTAACTTAGAAATTCCTCAACAAACTCAATTATCCCCTCCCGGAGATATTGCACAGCCACCAATCGAGCAACCTTCCCCAGCACAGACAGTAGAAAATTATTATTTAAACATTAATCAAGGTCAGTATAAAACAGCTTGGAATCAACTATCTCAGCAATTTAAAGATAACAAGCGCCTTCATCCCAAAGGTTATTTTTCTTATCTAAATTGGTGGAGGGGAAAAGTTGAAAGTGTAAATATCGAGCAAGTAAAAATTTTGGAAGCGAGTGTAGATACAGCAGTAGTCGATACTTCGTTGAATTATCTGATGAAAAATGGTCGTATTATACCTAATTCAGTGCGTTTCACCTTATCGTGGGATGCTCAAAATCGTAGGTGGGTAGTGAAAGATGCGAATTGAAATCGAAGTTACATTTCTTCTTCTATCAATTTTTCAATGTATTTTTGCACAAGAGGTACTTGAAACCTAATATGTGTTGTTTCCGAATCATTCACACAAACAGTTTCTCTTTGTAAAATCTCTTTACGAACTAGCGATCGCACTAAATTTTTATCCATTTTATCTTCTAATTGAGGTTGTTCTCCTTCAACTAAACGAAAAAGTAAATTCAACTCATCATCGGTAAAACTTCTACGTAATTCCCGAAAATACGGATCGGCTCGTACAAGTACTGTAGGAATTACTCTTGCAACATCTGCTTGAGAGATTTTTGATATATCTATGTTTCTTTGGTTGTCCCTAATATCACTATTAACAAATTCGACAAGTTCATAACACATAAGCTGTACGAGAAAAGGCTGACAGCGAGTTAGGTAAATAATATGTTCTACAGCAGCATCTTCATAAATATCATCGGCAAAATCATCTATTGGGTGTAATATCAATTCGCGGGCTTCTGATGAGCTTAAATATGTAATTGAAAAAGAATGAGTATTGATTAAACAATCGCTCCAGTAATCGGGAAGTTCTTCTAAATGATGAAAACCGCTAAACAACAAAACCCAATTAGGGCGATGTTGTAGAATGTGACGGAAAAAATTTAGAGGGGCTTTACTACCTGTCGCTTCTATGATTTCGCTCAGTCGCTCATATTCATCCAAACATAAGAGGAATTTCTTCTGAGGAAAAGCAGTTTCTATATCTGCCAGCCAGAACTGTAATGCAATAAATGGGTCTTTTTCCAGCTTTTCTTTATTAGGAAGAGGCAAGTATAAAGGCTGAGGTAATCGTCTCGCCTTATAAGTTATTTCCCCTACGAAATATTCTGCAAAACCTATTAAAGTTTCTGCCGATGCTGCTCCCTGTATATCTACTAACAAAGGTATTAAATCCGATCCTATTTTATAAGGTAAGTATTTTAAAGCCGAAGTTTTCCCGGTACGTCGCCCACCATATAGCAATAATGCAGGAGGATTTACTTCAAGCGCTGAAGTTTGAATTTTGCGGAATAAGTCAATCCGTCCTTTGAAGCGCTGCTTTGCTGTTTCCGGATCTAAAGCATTTCCAGCAATGTAAACTTGTCGCACTTCCTCAGATTCAACCGCACGCTCTCTCAATATCCTTTTAGCTGTAATTAAAATTGTTTTCCAATTTTGGGCAATAGTTCCCACATTAGTAGCTATCTGAGGATTTTTTATTAAAGAAATACTATTTAACAGTGATTCCAATGCACTAATTGGTTTTTCTAAAAATTTGTATTGAAGATAAGGTGAAGTTTCTTCATATGATTGACAGACATCTTGGCTTATATCTAGGAAGCGGATAATTACCCAGTTAATGTCTTTTGAATAATCTGAAAAAATCCAATTTAATTTGTTTTTTATTTCTGCAATATCGCGTAAAGTTTCACATTTATGGAGAGAATCTAATACAATCTGCGTAATTGCTTTACTTGGTACTTTTTGTTTGTTTGTAGAAGTAATTAAATATTTAATCATCTTACTAGTCATAAGTGGTTTCTCTTGATGAGCTTTGACAATTATCTGCACCATAAAAGGTAAAGGGAAAGTTTGTTCGTGGTAGCAAGATGGTAGATAAGGAAGTAAAGGTGCTGCATTTCCTAATTGCGACAAAATATATATAAAAGTTATCCATACCAATTCCAATAACCATAAAAATATAGGTATCAAAGGAAAAGCTATTAGGATTAACCAGCTTCTCTCATCAGATACATCAGAAACTATACCCAGAGCAACTCCAGCCGTAACACCCAACGCAATACCCGAAGCTACACCAGACGCTAAAACCCAAGCGATTCGCCAAAGAAAAGTAACAGCTACAACCGAAGCTAAGTTTGAGTCGCCAAAAAACAGAAAGCCCAAAAAGACGCTCCATGCTATACCCCAAGCAACACCCCAACCTATTCCCAAAGAAACACCCCAAGCCACTCCCAGCCAAATCCCTAATGCTAAAGATCCAGGTTGTTGCAGTTTTTCCAAGTCAAATTCAAGTTGAAAAATTAGTCCTGTTGACACCCCAATTGCAGCAACAAGAAAGGAAATCCAAAAAGACCATTCAAAAAATTTTTCTAACTTTTGATTTTCGCCACGCGCTAGCCACAAACCAACCCACCAACCAATTATAAATAACAGACTGTTTGGCAATGTAGAAGATAAATATAATTGTAATTCTCGGTTGATAGTGGCGTAAATTAGCCCTGTCAAGAGTACAAGCAAAGTAGGTACAATTGCAGTTATCCACCAAACCTGTTCTGCGTAGCGAGATAAAGGAAGGTTTCTATTAAACTCAGCCTTAATTTTAAATGGATTATCTATTGGATTTAGTTCTGGATGAATATTTCGCAACCATTTAGCAAAGGTATATGGCTTAAAATAAGCCCAGTAAAGAATACGGAAACATTCGGCAAGATAAGCTAAAAACTTTGAATATCGCAACATTTTAATTTATTACTTTTTCTATCAGTTTTTGTAACCACTGCAATACTTCAGGAGACATTATTCGACTAAAAAAAGCTAGAAATATTACACCCAATATCGCAAGTCCTAAAATTAAACTGTTAAAGTCATTCAAAGTCACACCTATTGCTTTAGGTATCCGACCTAACTTAATTGGTAAATCACGAAATAACCAGCGTATGACGAAAAACAATCCTTGTTGCCAATTGATAATTTTATATGGAAAAAAGTGTTTAAGTTGTCGATCAAATTCAGTTCTAGCTTCTCTTATAATTTGTCGTGCTGTTTTATTATTCTCACTTTGTTGAGAATTTTCATAAGCATCATAAATACAGGAAGCTGCTAATTGCAGCAATAAAGGATGTCTTCTACCCCATTTTCGAGCTATTTTCTGATATTTATCTCCTAGTACAGGTTGATCGGCAGGTAATTTAACTAATTCTTCTGCTTCATTATTAGTTAGCTGATTTAACTGAATAAAGTGAAATGGGTGAGAGAAGTTTCTTACTGAATTGCGTTGAGAAAAGTAGTAATGTAAAACTTTTTCCGAAACTATTACTAGAATTAAAGATGAATCATTAATTAATGATCTGAGTTTTCTAAAAAAAACATTATCAAATTCTTTGCTGTTTTCTTCCTGAAAAAGAGTGTCCCATTCATCTAAACATATTACAGGTATTATATTATGCTGATTTAAGTTAATAATTGCATCATTGAAAGCTTTATTAATTTGATTTTGCAAGTTTTTATTTGAGTCATATGAAATTATATATTTGGAGTCTATTAATTGTTTAGTTTTAATATATTTTGAAATAAAGTCTTGAAGTATTATATATAAATGAGAGTCCCCTTTTATAAAAGGTTTTTGGATAATTTCTTGGGCTATAGAATAATACAAAAAACCTTGAGATTGACAACGTGATAAATCTAAATGTATGATAACGTATTTTTTCTTATTATCTTTTTTTGGAAAATCTTTAAATTTTTGATAGAAATGATAAAGTAATGAAGATTTGCCAATTCTTCTTTGTCCGTAAATATTTACACTTGTTCCATCATTAACACGTGCATTAATTTGGAGTAGCTTTTTTTTTCGACCTACAAAAAGCTTAGGAACTTTAATTTTAGGACCAGCAAGAAATCGTAATTCTGAATCTAATATAACTGTTTCCGAACTAACTTGATAATTATTTGTAAAAATACTTGCTAGTAAACCATGCGTATGTGATAAAAATGAAAGACTTGATACATAAACCTTAAACCAATCAGCAGGCAATTGTTGAAACTTAAAAAGTTTTTTAGACCTAGAATTTTTTAAAAACTGGTTTTCTGCCCATTTAAAATCTCGTCCGAGTTGACGTGCTTCGTATAAATAGAAGCCAGCAAGTTGCAGTAAATAAGGATAACCCTTACCCCATTGTTGTGCTAAGTCTTGTTCATTTGGTGTCAATGCAGGTGTTTCTGGTTGAGAATTTGTAGGCAAACGTGTTAGTTGAATTGCCTCATCTGTAGTTAATTTACCTAATGTAATAACCTGTCCAACATTAAAGAAACTAGAAACAAAACGATGTTTTTCGGCATAAAAATCAAGTTTTTTGCATGAAGCTATAACCAGCATTAAAGCGCTATTATTCATCAAAGAACGTAAGTTATCATAAAAACCGTTATCAAATTCTTTTCGATGTTCGTCTCTGTTTTCAAAAAGACTTTCAAAATCATCCAAACACAAAACTGGTAGCAAACCTAGCTTCTTAAACTCTTCGATAGCTCGTGAAAATGATAAACGGTCAAGAGGATTTTGTAATAATGCAACTAAGTCGGGTTGTGTTTGCACGTTAGAACAACTCAATAACTCTTGTGCTAATTCTTGATAGAAATCTTTTTCCGTTTGACAATGTGCTTTTTGTAGCGAGATATAAATCACAACGTAATTATCAGGTTGTGAAACTCGCTGCTCCCAAGTTAGAAAGAAGTAATAAAGTAAAGATGATTTGCCAATCTGATGTTCGCCAACAATATTCACGCTTGTTGGCTGCGGACCCCTCATCCGACTTATAATTGCCCGTAATTCTTGTTCGCGACCTACAATTGCCCGTAATTCCTGTTCACGACCTATAAATTTTCCGGGGTGTTGCAGCATTGGACCTGCAATAAAGGGATTCAAATTCTTCATTGCTGGTACTCGTGGTAACTTTTGAGACTGATTATAATTTTTATACTTAGAAAGCTTGGTTTATCAGATCACAATTTTCTATGTATTTTTAGGAAAAGTTTCAACTCAAGCAAAAGTTAAATGAATTTCTACAGGCTTGAATTAAAACCGCATATTTTGAGGAGTAACAAACAAAACTTAAAATACAATGAAATATTGCCCTATAATTGCAATAATTAAATATTATCTAATATTTAAGTCTGTATAATATAGAGTCTCATATTACTGCTTCAAGACACAGCATTTGTTCGCTACATAACGATTAATGCTTATCTGGAACCGTAATACCTTTCAAGCTTTATATTATTGTTCAATTGTTGTAATAATAGCTAAAAACCTACATGAGTTCTCAGGAAACTGATGCAAACAAAGGTGCGTCGTCAAAAGCATGGCGTAGCTTGCGAGAAAATCTGATTCTAATAACCATCGCTTTGGTATTAGCATTCTTCATTCGGACTTTTATAGCCGAACCTCGCTACATCCCTTCAGATTCAATGCTACCCACTTTACATACAGGCGATAGATTAGTAGTTGAAAAAATTTCCTATAAATTTAACTTACCAAAATTTGGCGACATTATAGTTTTCCAGCCACCACCAGAATTGCAACGTCGCGGATATTCTCAAGACCAAGCCTTTATTAAACGAGTAATTGGCACTCCTGGAGACACTCTAAAAATTGATGATGGTAAAGTTTATCTTAATGGTAATATTTTGCAGGAAGATTACATAAAAGAGCCGCCCTTACAAGCTTTACCCTTAGTACAAATTCCCCAAAACCAATATTTTATGATGGGTGACAATCGTAACGATAGTAACGATTCTCGTTACTGGGGTTTTTTGCCAAAGCAAAATATAATTGGTAAAGCCATTCTCCGCTTTTGGCCTCCCGATAGAATCGGTACGATATAAAAATTATGAGTTAAAAGTTAAAAAGCCCGAAGTTAGGATTACATAGCGAGATTAGCCAATTAAAACTGCAAATAATACATTAATTGAGCAAGTATTTCACCAGATAAATTCAATCGCTTTTGAAAATCAACTATATTTCGATAAGAACCTGACAAACTGCGATTGTCTATGACGGCTTGTGCTAATGAAGAATCGATAAAAGGTACTTTCAGTAAATCTTCAACTGTGGCTGTATTTGGATTCACAACAAGAGTAATACTATCTAAAGATTCGTCGTCATAATAACCAAATATTAAAATTATTTCTAACGGTTTTAATCGCTGTGCGGCTAAACCTAAAGCTGCCGCAATATCTTCTACGCAGTAAAATTTAACACCCGACCTCGCTAAATCTACAAGAGTCCGCGCTTGATGAATAGATAAACCCGGTAAGCGCAACCAATCATCAACGGTGGCTTGGTTAGCATCAATCCGAATGCCAAGTTGAGCCGCGATCGCAATTTCTTCCCCTGACTTTAATCGATAATAAGGATCGTTAAGCAATTTCTGACGCAATTTTTGCAATCGAGGATTGAGTCGAGGTAGCCAGTTTGGGTTCATGGGTAGATGGGAAGGGATGGGGAGACTATTTGAGTAGCGAGTAGCGAGTAGTAAGTCGCAAGTAACTATTAAAGAAGGAATGGTTGAGGAGTTGATTATAAGAATTAACTACTAGTTTACTAATTCCCAACTCCTAACTGTTCACTGTTCACTGTTCACTGTTCACTGTTCACTGTCAATCAGCTGACGGCGCTTTTGTTCAAATTCGTATTCGGAAATTAATCCATCTTGACGCAAAGCATCTAATTCCCGTAAAGCTTCAGCAAGTGCTCCCACTCCTGAAGCTTTGTTTGTGAAACTTGATTTTAATGACTTACCTGAATTAAAGTTACGATCAAAAGTCTCTTCATCCTGTGCTAAATACCAAACAGCTTCAATAGCGCAAGCTACTTTGGGTATTGGTGTCCAAGAAAGTAATACATAAACTACTCCCCATAAGGGCTGTCCCAAGTAAAACTTATGTAAGCCTGAGATTGTTACCGCACCAGACAAAGCTAAAATTGCTGCAATGCTTCGGCTTTTGTTTTTGGCAAGCATATTCCTAAATTATCTATAATTACCTGCATTGAATACAGAGCCGCTTAGTGGTTAATTTATATGATACAAAAGACGCAGTAAACCTGCGAAAGATATATTAGCAAAATATCCTGGTTTGCGTCAGCATTTTAAACTTCTTTTGATTTTGAGTTCAAATCTACGCTCTTAGTAAAATAGATTTATAACTAATTAACTTTTACTGTTTTTATAAAAAATGTAATAAAAATCACGTGTATTTCTATGTAATATCAGTTTTCATAATGTATTTTGCTATTTAGTATCAAAAATATATTTCTTTCTTTAAATAAAATAGAGTTAATAGCAAGAATGCTTTTTTTGATTTATTGAATTGCGTTCCTGGTTTAGCATAAAGGCATGTAAATATTCTTTGCTAACTTGTAAAGAATCTGAATAGAAAGCTACTGCTACCGGTTTAGCTTATTCCCTAGATTAATTGCGTAGATTAAAATAAAACTAGTAGGTGAAGTAACAATATATTAAGTCTCGGTACTCTTTAAATACAAGTAATATGGGATTCTTCGACTCCGACATAGTTCAGCAAGAAGCGAAAAAGCTGTTTGAAGATTATCAAGCTTTGATTCAGCTTGGTAACAGCTACGGTAAATTTGACCGTGAAGGCAAAAAACTATTTATCAGCCAGATGGAAGCAATGATGGAGCGCTATCGGGTATTCATGAAGCGCTTCGAGCTATCTGAAGATTTTATGGCACAAATGACAGTTGAGCAACTGAAAACTCAATTGAATCAATTTGGGGTCACTCCGCAGCAAATGTTTGACCAAATGAATCTTACTCTAGAGCGTATGAAAGCCGATCTAGAACAAAATCCTTAAATTTAGTTGTGAGTTAAGAGTTAAAAGGTTCAACTCCTAACTCCTAACCAAAACAATCTTTAAAAAGCTATTTTGCCTTGGGGCGAGTGAATTTTGAAGGTGGCTTAAAGCTTTGTGATGGTGAGTTTTTCAGCGCTCTGACCATAAAATCTCGCCAAATTGGTGCTACATCGCTACCACCTGTAGCTCCTCTTGATAATTGTCTGTTGTCATCCCTACCAACCCAAACGGCTGTAGTCAATTGCGGCACAGTACCCACGAACCAAATATCTTTTTCAGAAGATGTGGTTCCTGTTTTACCTGCTGCTGGACGACCTAAAGCAGCATTTTTACCAGTACCGCTATTAATTACGGTTTGAAGAATGTTGATTGTGGAAGCTGCCGCCCAAGAATCTAATACTAACTTGGGTTTGGGCGTATTATCTAATAAAACATTACCGCTACTATCGGTAACGCGAGCAATTACCGTTGTTGGTGATTGCCAACCATAATTTGCAAAAGTAGCGTAAGCAGAAGCCATTTCTAACGGCGTGACTCCAATAGCGCCCAGGGGCAGAGAAGTTACCGGTTCCATTGGACTCATAATCCCTAAAGTCCGACTGGTTTCAACTACCTTATTCATACCGATAGCTTTACCAACCTTAATCACGGGAATATTCCGAGATAGCTTGAGAGCATGACGAATTGACATAGCACCGCCGAAACTGCTGTCATAGTTACGCGGTCTGTACCAACCGCTACCGTCTCGATAGCTGACTGGAGTATCGTAGACGATTGAATTGGGAGTATATTTACCAGTGGCAAATGCAGCGTAGTAAACAAAAGGTTTAAAAGCAGAACCGGGCTGTCTTTGGGCTTGGGTACCTCGGTTAAATTCGCTTTTTTTGGAATCTACACCACCAACCAATGCTTTAACGTAATGAGTGCGGGGGTCTACGGCTACCAAAGCAATTTGGTTTTTGTATAAACCACGTCTGAGTAACCGGTAATGCCATTTCTTAACGACACTCTCCGCCATCTTCTGGAAGTCAATATCGACGGTAGTTTGTACCCGCATACCGCCTTTAAGCAATGCATCGCGACCAAATTTCTTCGCTAATTCTCGCGAAACTTCGTTTGTAATATAAGGTAAAGCACTACCTCCAAAAGACCTAATTTTACCCAGCTTAATCTCTTGTTTTAGTGCGTCATCGTGTTCTTTTTGACTAATCCAACCCAAAGTCAGCATTCGTCCTAAAACGGTTTTTTGCTGGAATTTGGCTTTTTTTATGCTTACAAATGGACTGTATTGCTCTGGAGCTTGGATTAAACCAGCCATCATTGCCGATTCAGCCAAAGTCAGTTGGCTCGCCGACTTATTGAAGTAACTTCTGGCGGCTGTTTGAACACCATAATTATTGTGACCCCAATAAACTTGATTGAGGTACATTTCTAAAATATCGTCCTTAGAAAGAATTTGTTCTAAGCGAATAGCTAATACGGCTTCAGCTAACTTACGAGTATATTCGCGTCGGCGACTCAGAAACAGGTTCTTTACCAACTGCATGGTGATAGTCGAAGCACCTTGACTAACACCACCAGATGTATAGTTAGTAACAATAGCGCGACCTACACCTTTGGGGTTGATACCGTGGTGAAAATAAAAATCGCTATCTTCGCTGGCTAGTACGGCTCGCTTTAGTTCTGGAGAAATGTTCTCTCTAGTAACAACTTCCCGGTTAGCTTCACCGTGTAAACTCGTAAGTAACTTACCCTTTATATCGTAAATATAAGTTGTTTCTGAAGGAAAAAAGTTACGTAGCTGCCTGACATCTGGTAAATTACGGAAACTAATTGCTAAACCGACTAATCCTCCCGCTACAATAGAGCTTGTCAGCATCGTGGCAGCTAAAAGAGTTCCGCCAGCGACCTGACCGACTCCTTTGATAAATTCAAAGCCTGACGAAACCGGAGCCTGGGGCTGCTTTTTTTCAAAAGTCCTAGATGACACGGCTATCTCACTTCCTCACTTGTAAATAATAAGTCTAATTAATAAAGGCAGGTTAAAGCGGTTGTTTTTTGTAATTATATTAGTCTGTAGTTTGGAGCCATCTCTATTATTTATAGAGCGATTTTAACTAAGCTTACAACCAGAGTTAACACTATAAGTAACAATTTCTAAACTAGTATGGGGCATACAGAATCTTGGCTACATCGGGGTACTGTGGAAATTTTTCCTCAAGGAGACAATTCCGATAAACAGTCCGAAAGTCTCGAAAAGCTTTTGGAAACAGCAAACAGACCTTTAAGGATTAAATTTGGAATTGACCCTACAGGTGCGGATGTTCACCTAGGTCATAGTATACCAATGCGGAAATTGCGAGCTTTCCAAGATAATGGTCATACAGCTGTGCTGATTATTGGCGATTTTACCGCTAGAATAGGCGACCCGTCAGGTAAATCCGAAACACGTCGTCAACTTACGCAAGAACAAGTAGAGCAAAATGCTAAAAACTATCTAGAGCAAGTTAAACCGATTTTGGATTTTGATACCCCAGGTAGGCTAGAAGTACGTTATAACTCCGAATGGCTAAATAAGTTAGACTTAGGGCAAATTTTGGAGTTGCTTTCAACGATGACAGTGCAACAGATGTTAGCAAAGGAAGGCTTTGCCGAACGCTATAAGAAAGAGAATCCTATTTTTATTCATGAGTTCCTATATCCATTGATGCAGGGTTACGATTCAGTTGCTGTTGATTCAGATGTAGAATTAGGAGCAACTGACCAAAAGTTTAACATTGCTGTAGGGCGGGATTTACAACGTCACTTTGGTAAAAAGCCTCAATTTGGGTTGTTGTTACCAATTTTAGTTGGTACGGATGGCGTTCAAAAAATGTCCAAATCCTTGAATAACTATGTAGCTGTTGCAGAACACCCCTCACAAAAGTATCAGAAACTACAAGCTGTCCCCGACGAACTACTTTCTGATTATTTTGAACTACTTACCGATTTAAATAAAGACAATTTGCCAGACAATCCTAGAGAACGCCAACAATTATTAGCCAAAGAAGTTGTAACTCAGTATCATGGCGAACAAGCAGCGATAGAAGCAGAAAAAGCTGCTGCATCTGGAGGTAAAGCAGGAGAAGTTCCTGAATATTCCCTAGCTCAAGTAGAATTCCCCGCAAAACTATTCTATCTTCTTAATGCTAGCGGCTTGTGTAAAAGCAGTGGCGAAGGAAGAAGAAAAATTCAGGAAGGTGGGGTACGCTTAGACGGCGAAAAAATTACGGATACAGATACTACTTTTGAAACTCCAGAAGAATTACAAGGTAAAGTTCTACAGCTAGGGAAAAAGAAGTTTGTAAAACTTTTGCAATAACAGGTTATCAGTTACCAGTTACCAATTAACAGTTACCAATTAACATTTAGGAGTTATGAGTGAGAAAATAATGAGTATTTGATTCATTATTTATTAATAATTTATTAATATTTGATATTTCTCCCTATCTCCTTTTCTTCCCATCACCATAATTTCTTCATGCAAAAAATTATAGTTCCTTTGGATGTCGCTAACGAATCAGATGCCCTAACGCTGATTGAAAAGCTTAAGGAAGTTACTTTTTTCAAGGTTGGTTTGGAGTTGTTTACCAGCTGTGGACCAAAAATTATTAAGTTATTGAAATCCCGTCAAAAAAAGATTTTTCTAGATTTAAAGTTTCATGATATCCCTAATACAGTCAAAGGTGGTTGCCGTAGTGCTGGTCGTTATGGTGTAGATTTACTGACGATTCATGCAGCTGCTGGTAAAGATGCACTTAAAGCTGCGACTGAGGGATTAGCAGAAGGCGCGATGCAAGCAGGTGTAGAACCACCTAAGTTAATTGCTATTACTTTATTGACTAGTATTTCTTCGAGACAATTAGCATTTGATTTAAAAGTTCCTCTTGAATTGCCCGAATACGCTCTACAAATGGCGCTTTTAGCTAAAGAATGCGGGTTAAATGGGGCTGTATGTTCGCCTCAAGAAGCTGCTCATTTACGAGATGTTTGTGGGGATGATTTTCTATTAGTGTGTCCTGGTGTACGTCCCACATGGGCAGATAAAGGCGACCAAAAACGCACTTTTACACCAGCACAAGCTTTACAGGCTGGTGCGGATTATTTAGTTATCGGCAGACCAATTACTGCTGCGGATCGACCTGTATTAGCTTGGAAAAAGATTTGTGAAGAGTTGACTAGTAGTTAGATTGGAATTACTCTTTACCGGTAGAAGATTACCTATTGAATTAGAGGGGGGAGAGGGGGAAGAGGGGTTAGAAAAGAAGGAATTTTTATAGGTACTTTTAAAAGTCATCAGGCTGGGGACATAAAAAACTAACTTTTAAAACTATTATTTTGGTTTACGTCGCTTAAATTGAGCATATTATAAGGTGATAAATGGCGTAATTATAATGGTTAAAAAGAAGAATTATTATTTATTGCTTGTATTTAGCTTTTGGATTGTCGTGTCTAATACCTTTAGTTATAACTCTTCGGCATTGGGTGCGAAATCAATAGTTAACATTACTAAAGAAAAACCTTCCTGCTCCAATCAAGATTTAGCTACATTAACAACTAAATTATTGCGAGATTTACCAGCTTACTTCAATCGTGCTACTCAACGCGCTCGCCGTTTAGATCGCTCCGTAGAAGTTTATAGCTATATGTTGTTAGCAGGAAAACCAGATTTTACTCCGTTACCGTTGAAAAGCTGGACGGATGAAACTGATAAGTCAATCAATGGCAAACCTGAAGTAGAACAAATATTTTTCACAACCCTCGAACGTCAGTATTTAAAAGGTAAAGCCGTTCAATTACAAGGATTTCACTGGTTGTTTTTAACGAAAACAGAAAGCGGTTGGCGAATGTCAATGATGTATTCTCAAACAGGTGGTTATCCCAAACAAAAACCACCTACGCCACCAAGAGAAAGTAGTAATACTGCTGTTGGGCAAGGAATTCAAACTTGGTTGCGCGACTGTAGGGCTGGAAGTATTAGATTTTAGGTTTTAAAGCAAGTTTAGTTTTATTTACTTGAGCAAAAATCAATTCTCTACATTATTGCTAAGAGGTTGTTTGAAAAGTGGTTAGCTGTTATTTTAAGCACTGATTTATCCTCCCTACCTTCTTATCGCGGGGAATCGAATTCAAAGTCCCCCTTTTCAAGGGGGATTTAGGGGGATTGAGCCGGGATGTGTATACACCGTAAGTTTTTAATGGAGGTAGGGAGGATTAAATATGACAAAGTTAAACAACGGCGATTTTCATCTTCCCTATAATCCCGCTTTAGTTCCCAGAGCAAAAGAACTTCGGAAAAATATGACTGCTGCTGAGAAGAAGCTTTGGTATGAATATCTAAGAACCTTTAAATTTAGAGTTTTGCGACAAAGACCAATCGATTATTCCATAGTTGATTTTTACTGTCCTACCCTCAAGTTAGTGATTGAAATTGATGGTGAAAGTCATTTTACTGATATAGGTAAAGAATACGACCAAGAGAGAACGGAAAGATTGGAAGGTTACGGTTTGAAAGTTATCAGATTTACAAATCAACAGGTTTTTAATAATTTTGAAGGGATTTGCGAACAGTTAAATTTTTTGCTCCCATCTTAACCTTCCTTAAAATACAGTGTACGTAGAAGTATTCTAGTTGGTTTCGCAGCATTGAGATCCCCCCTAACCCCCCCTTTTCAAGGGGGGAATTGGATTGAAAATACCGCTTTTTTACAGGGGATTGAATTGAAAGTTCCACTTTTAGCGGGGAATTGGATTCAAAGCCCTCCTTTTCAAGGGGGTGTGAAGGAGGGAACTAAAGTCCCCCTTTTTAAGGGGCTTGGGGGATATAAAAGTTTTGTTTAATTCTTTAACCGAAATGAGTCACGCAAGAAGTAGGGTTCTCGATGCGGCTAAAATAGCGTTTTCAACATCCCGTGAAAAGTCAAGATTGTATATCTATGGCTATCTCGACTTAATTACAAGTAAAGTAAAAAGTAGTACCTTCTTGATAGACAGATTCTAACCAAATCTCACCCCCATGTCTTTCGACAATTTTCTTAGCAATAGTTAAACCCGCACCTGTACCGCCCCCGTATTTTTTTTGCCCGTGCAGTCGTTTAAAAATACGAAAGATACATTCTATATGTTTTTTACGAATACCGATACCGTTATCGCGGACATAGAAAATAGTTTTAGCTGGAGTTTTCTGTCGATATTTTTGCATTTTTGCAATTGCAATTGGATCTTCGCTATCTAAATAACCAATTTCGATAATTTTTTCTTGTTTTTGATTGTATTTAATTCCGTTGCTGATTAAATTTGTAAATAACTCGCTGATTCGGGTGCGATCGCATATCACTGTAGGCAAAGAGCGGGGTATTCTGAACTCTACCTGAGTATCCCTAGCGCTGGCTTTAATCGTATCTAAAACGTCACTCAATAAAAGATTAAAATCTACAGGACGCATTTGGAGTTCTGCTCTACCTAAACGAGAATAATTTAGTAGAGAATTAATTAAGTCTTCCATACGACAAGTTAAGCTCATCAAAGTATTGAGCTTGTCTACTCCCGAGCTATCAAGAATTTCTCTATAGTCCTCCAGCAAAAAGCTAGAGTAATTATAAATACCCCGTAAAGGTTCTTTGAGATCGTGAGAAGCAATGTAGGCAAAGGCATCTAGTTCGGTGTTACTACGGGCTAATTCTAGATTTACTTGGGTTAATTCCTCTGCCTTTCGCAGAACAATACTGATAATGCAACTGCGTAACTCTGAAGCTGCTTCTACTTCACAGAGTTGCCAGGGTAAAGATTTTCCTAGGACAGTTTCTTTCCATAAAGAGAAGGATGTACGAGGAGATAAGAGCAAAGTCCCATTTTTGTCTCTTTCTACAGACTGATTGGGATTACCCGCCCAATTTACAGTTTGAAGGACTTCAGGACGAAACCAAATGATAAAAATTTTTTGTTCTCTGGAAATGAATAAAGCAAGTAGCCCACTAGCGGTTGCTTTGTGTTCGTCGGCATCGGGATATAATTTACTTAAATAATTAGTTTCATAAATTACATCTTCATCATAAAATTGAGCTTCTAGCCAGGGAAGTAACTTGATAATAAATTCTTGATTTGGAGTATTACCTAGCAAGGTTACATATTTTCCAAAACACAAAGCTACCCCGTCTGCTCCAACTAAATCGAGTAAACATTGGGAATTTTCTGTTAGACTTTGCTGTAAATCTTTTGCTGCGGAAATAGCTTCTATAAATTGAGACTGAATCGACTTCAGCTTCATTTTATAATCTAAGTCTTGATTATGTTCTTTAGCTATCAACTCAAAAGAAGCTATCTGCCCGATAAACTCACAAATAGTACGAGTTTCGTAAGTAACTTTTTTAGGTGTATTGTGATGGCAGGAGATTAATCCCCAAAGCTGTTTATTTTTAACTAGGGATACGACTAAGGTAGCTCCCACACCCATATTATTAAGATATTCGATATGAAAGGGAGAGACACTGCGTAAAACAGTCATTTTCATATCCAAACGCTCGTTTGTTAATGGGTTTAACTCAGGCGTTATTCCCACGGGTTCGTATGCCACATCAGGAATTAAGCGCAGTGATTTTAAAGTAAAAAGATATTTTGCCTGTTTGGGAATATCCGTGGCGGGATAATGTAAGCCTAAATATGGTTGTAATTCATCATTTGCAGCTTCGGCAATTACAGTTCCTGCACCTTCAGTATCAAAACGATAAACCATGACGCGATCGAAGTCCGTTATCGTCTTCACTTCGCCCACGATAGTGTCGCATAATTCTTCTAAGGTATTGGTATTTCGTAATTTATCAATGGGAGTTTTGACTAACTCATAGAAAGAGAAAAAATCTCTCACTTTCTCAAACTGACGTGGTTCTAGTTCAACAATTACAATCTTTCCATTGCGATGTACGATACCATTAAAATACAGAGTTCCTCTATTTTTTTCTATCTCGATTGGTAACGGATTGATATTATCGAAATTCTTCGCCAAACGTCCTTCAATAGCTCTAACCTGCTCCTCTCCAAGCAACTTCTGCAACGGCCGTTCGAGCAACTCTTGTGGTTCTATACCCAAAAATTGAGCGGTGTTAAGACTCACCTGTAAAATGCGATACTCATCCGCCGAAACTGCCAACAATACTCCATGAGGCTGAATTAAATTAGGAGTATGAATGGGTTCGCGATCGCAATTATTCAGGTCGATATGCTGATTGATATTGGTGATTACTGCTGAAATCTCCGAAAATATTGAATCTGCCTTCTGAGTCGAATTCATAGCTATTGAAAGTCTGAGGTAAAAGTTAGAAGCGGTATGCCGATTGTCTATTTGATATTTATTTTTTGATATTTATTTAAAAAGACTAATTTAATAAAAACTTGCTTGAATTAAAAATCTTTAACTATATTAAAAAGTATATTTTTCTTTTAACAAACAATCCATAATTTTTCTGTTGTTTACGAATAAACAATCTTTGTGGTTGCAGTTAATCTAAAATTTTATCTAAAGCCTATGGTCAAATCTAGCATATTGAATATAAGTTTCAATCTCAGCAATATTTCGGTTGCTAAAAACGTGTCAAGATATCAATGCTACAAAAACTGAGTTAAACTGAATTATCTATTACTTGTACTTCTTCTCGAACTTAGATTGTGTCGGAGTTGTAAGCGAGTAAAGTCAAGAAATAATAAAATTAATTTCCTCCCATCGCGGAGATTTTTGTTTTTGAGGTAGTTAAAATCGATGAATCCAGTTGATTTAGCGTTCGCACCGGCGTTAAAACAGTCAGAATTAATCCGTCGTAGGGAAGTATCGCCGCTGGAGTTGGTGGAATTATATCTGGAACGCATTCAACAATTTAATTCTAAGTTAGGAAGTTATTTTACTGTTACAGCAGAGCAGGCGATTGATGATGCTAAGAGCAAAACCGAAATGCTGGTACAAACTGAGGATTTGCCATTGTTTTTCGGGGTGCCAATTTCAATCAAAGACTTAAATCCAGTTGCCGGTATTCCCTGTAGCTACGGTAATGCAGCATTACTCGGTAATGTTCCGGATTATGATGATGGTGTAGTCGCAAAAATTAAACAAGCTGGTTTCATCATTTTAGGTAAAACGGCAACTTCGGAATTAGGTTCATTTCCTTATACCGAAGCTACGGGTTTTCCCCCAACTAGAAATCCTTGGAATTTAGAATATACATCTGGTGGTTCTAGCGGTGGTGCAGCGTCGGCACTCGCAGCAGGATTGTGTTCCATCGCGCAAGGTTCGGACGGTGGCGGTTCAATTCGCGGGCCTGCTGCTTGCTGTAATTTAGTTGGTATCAAGCCATCGAGAGGTCGAATTAGTCATGCACCTGTAGGCGATCGCCTGAATGGAATTGCTACAAATGGTCCGCTCGCGAGGACTGTAGCTGATGCTTCGGCTTTGTTAGATGCGATGTCTGGCTATGTTACGGGAGATTCTTACTGGCTAAGCGATCCAGAAAAATCATTTTTAGCTGCGAGCCAAGAAAAAGTAGAAAATCTACGCATTGCTTATTGTACGAGTATTCCTCCTTTGGGAGAAGCAGACTCAAACTGCCATCAAGGCGTGATGCAAACAGTTAAATTATTAGAAGAATTGGGGCACAATGTAGAAGAGAAATGTCCCGATATTAGCGAATTAGTAGAACCATTCCAAATAGTTTGGCAAGCCAATGTAGCTGCTTCTGGAGTTCCCGTAGAAATTTTACAACCTTTAAATCGTTGGTTATTAGCTAGAAATGGTACTGCAGGTGAGTACCTACGGGCAGTTTATCAGATGCAAATGGTAGCGCGAAAAATCGTCACGTTTTTCGACAACATAGACGTTTTAGTAATGCCGGTTTATCTTCATTCACCGATTCGGGTTGGTGAATGGGCTGCATTAAGTCCTGAAGAAACATTTGAAAATATAATTCGTTGGATTGCACCTTGTCCAGCAGCAAATGCTACCGGACAACCTGCAATATCGCTTCCCATCGGTTTTGACGATAAGGGTTTACCTGTAGCAGTACAGTTAATCGGCAAGCCCATAGCAGAACATACTATTATCAGCCTTGCAGCACAATTAGAAGCAGCAAACCCAATGTATGAAAAACGTCCGAGCGGTTATTAGTGAACAGTGAGCAGTGAACAGTGAACAGTGAACAGTGAACAGTGAACAGTTAGAAATTTAGTAACTAGAAACTTTATTTCTTCCCCCTCTACCCCCTCTCTTTCCCCTAAGCCTTACACCGCTTCCCTCTCGGAGTCGCATCTGGATAAAAAGTAATGATTCCCCTATTCTTTCTGACGAAAACTGTAGGAAAACTGGTTCCGGTTTCTTTATCTAATTGTTGATATATACAAGCACCTTCTGTATTTTTTTGCTGTTTGTATACTTTGGTTATATCTACTAAAAGCTCTTCAGCATTTGATAAATAACCGTATCCTTTAATTTCATCTCTAACGATACGATTGGGCTGTTTTATAACTACACCCATTGTATAAATTACGCCAGGAATGACTTCTTGTCTGCCAGGATTTACAGGAAGTCTTCCACCAATCTTTTCATTCTGTAGTTGTAAATATCTGCCGTAAAAATGCAAGCCGCCAATATCGTTTGCGTTATATATTTCACCACAGAATATATGCTCAAAACCTTTATTTTTAAACCAAATATTAGTTAAATCTTGTACAAATTCTGACTTACTTCTACGTCCGGGAAGCAATTCACCTTTGGTCGCTTTTTGAATATTTGTTAATACTTCTGGATAATCTGATAACAACTGTTTAAATTCACTTGGTTTAACTTTTGTACCTATAGCACCGCAAGTTTTAAGTACTGCTTTATCAAAGGAATTTAGCTGAGGTGCGGGTGGTGTAATGTCTAACTTAGCTCCAGATGGATAATTGACTCGTACCGGGTTGTCTTGATTATCAAAGAAAGGCAAAAGTTCTGTATCTTTCTGCTGAGCGTTAACTGGATTATCTAAACCAATTGCAGAAATTAATAATAAAGTAGTTAATCCGCTGAATATGAGTTTGAGTTTAGATGCAATATTTGGTTTCATCAGAAGACTTACGGTATTTGATGTGTGATACAAGTCTTCTAACATAGCTTTCGGAAAATAGGTACTTAGTTTTTTACTTCCTTACTTCCTTTTCTCCGCGTCTCTGCGGTTTTGATTCAGTAGTCTTCTAAAGAAAAAGGAATTAATAAGTGCTTTTGGTTCAGCAAAGTTAAGATGGAGCAAATTTACTTATAAATACCGTTACAGCAGATTGTAAACAGCGAATAAACTGAATACATCAATTAATAAATAATTAATTTGCATCTAACGCTTTTACAAAGAAATCAAAAATATGTTTAAAAAGTCTTACTTTATATTGGCATTTCTAATATTTGTCGTATTTGTAGGTATTGGCGATCGCATCTTACCGGAACCAATGAAATCTGCTAGCTTAAATACCCGCAAAACTATTAATAAGAATTTAATTGGACTATTCCCCACTCGGGAATCAAAACTCAAGCCTCACGAACGAACTCGTAAAGCTATAGAGGAAGCGGAGAAAAATAAGTAAATTAATTGGGCATTGGGCAATCAGCATGGGAGCATCCTAATTTTGAATAAATACTTTATCCCATGCCCGATGCCCCATGCCCAATCCCCGATTCCCAATTACGCTTCTTGCATCCAGCTAAACATGGCGCGTAAATCTTTACCTACATTCTCAATGGGGTGTTCGGCTTCTTGACGACGCATAGCTGTGAAACCTGGTTTACCAGATTGATTTTCAGTCACAAAGTCTCGCGCAAATTGCCCGGATTGAATTTCTTTGAGGATTTTACGCATTTCTGTTTTAGTTTCGTCGTTTACTACCCTTGGTCCTCGGGTATAATCGCCGTACTCAGCAGTATTTGAAATGCTATCGCGCATTTTTGCCAGTCCACCTTCTACAACTAAGTCAACAATTAATTTGACTTCATGGAGACATTCAAAATACGCTAGCTCTGGCTGATAACCAGCTTCTACTAAGGTTTCAAAACCAGCTTTAATTAAAGCACTTAAACCACCACACAATACTGCTTGTTCGCCAAACAAATCGGTTTCGGTTTCTTCACGGAAGGTTGTTTCTAAAATGCCGCCACGGGTTCCGCCAATACCTTTAGCGTAAGCCATTGCTTTGTCCCGTGCTTGTCCGGTGTTGTCTTGATAAACTGCAAACAAACAAGGAACTCCTTGCCCTTGTTCGTAGGTGCGTCGTACTAAATGCCCCGGACCTTTGGGTGCTACCATTACCACATCTATATTCTCGGGTGGTACAACTTGTCCGAAGTGAATATTAAATCCGTGAGCAAAGGCTATAGTGTTTCCTGATTCTAGATTAGGCTCAATCTCTTCCTTATAAACGGTTTTTTGCACCTCATCGGGTAGCAAAATCATGATTAAGTCAGCTTCTTTGGCTGCATCAGCCACACTTTTGACTGTCAACCCACCTTCTTTGGCTTTCGCAGCGGACTTACTACCCGGATACAGTCCAACAATCACATTCATGCCGCTATCTTTTAGGTTAAGAGCGTGGGCATGACCTTGAGAACCAAAGCCGATAATCGCTATAGTCTTTCCTGCTAATAGGTCTAAGTTAGCATCCGAATCGTAGTACATCCGAGCCATAATTTTGCCTTATGAGATAAGCATCCCGATTAATTACAGACTTTTTATATTACCGTAAAGCGGGTACTTATTTAATTTGTAATTTGTAATTTGTAATTAAAACGACTGAAACTATTTTTGATAGTTAATTTTAGGCTTAGCAAAAATTATTAACCGGTATCTTGAAGAAGATATAGGCTTTAAAAAGCTACATGTATCTAAAAATTTAGAACTTTAACGCGAAAAACCACCCATTATCCATCCAACAGCTAATCCAACTGCGCCAATCCCAGTTAAACTTATCATTGCAGCATCAAAACTATCTAAAGCACTTCTTAATTGTCTTCCGGATTTGTTCGCGGTAACAATTAAATTACAATACCAAACTATATGAAAAGCCCATCCACCATAGCCAATTAAGAATAATACTAATGCAAAAAATAGTATGAAAGCTGGGAAGAGAATGCCGCGAGTTTTACTAACGAAGATTAATATAAATATAAACAATAAGATATTAAAGCCTAAAAACCCCATTAATAGTGAGTTGAAAGCCGGTACAGTTAAATAACATAAAGCAACTGCTAAAATTAATCTAGAACTAACTAAAGATGTGACTAAAAATGCTGTACTTTTAAATACAATATAGCTTGTAGCTGCTAAAGGAAAAATGGCAAAGTAAATTGCGATAGCTTGTCTTAAAGTATTTGCATCTAAGAAAAATGGCTCTATTTGAGAAACATTAATCATCCAACCGTTAAAAATAGAAATCATAAAAAAAGAAATTAGCCAGCCCCAATTCATGACTAAACTATTTTGTGTGAACCTACGGTAAGATTCATTATTCGTGATTTTATTCGATACAATTCTAAAAGGTAGCATAGGTAGATTGTGTCTGTATTTTCAGTAATCAAATTTAGCAGCTTATTGAAGTTTATAAATGATGTTTAAAGCACATATTGCTTCTATTAATCTTAAAAAGCAATATTTCTAAATATATAGAGGTAAATTAATATAATTTTAATTTTCCGTTTACTTAGAAATAATTAATTAAATGAAGGCAATACATATTGATTTATTCAAAAATATATGAGTTTTCAAAGCTTTATAGAAATACAGGCTAATTGCCTATTATTTGCTAGCAATTTTTATTTAACAAATTTTGAATTTGATTTCTAACTATCTGTAAGTAGTAACAATTTATATTACGAAGTTTCTCTATCAATCTTTTGAACTTCTGCTGCGGATAATTTAATATCAACAGCCTTGACTGAATCCTCAATGCTACTAACTTTACTTGCGCCGGGAATTGGTAATATACAAGGCGATTTTGAACGAAACCAGGCTAAAACTATGCAGTATACAGATACATTTTTCTCTTGGGCCAAGTTTTTAATTACTTGAATATCTGTTAACTTATTATGGCGACGACGACCGCCAAAAGGACTCCAAGGTATAAAAGTCAAGCCCTCGTTTTCGCAATATTCCAACACTCCGTCCATTTCTGGTTGTCGCTGCCAAGGGCTATATTGATTTTGCACTGAAATGATATCAACTACATCTCGGGCTTGCTTGATTTGTTCTACCGAAAAATTTGAAACCCCAATCATTTTGATCGTTCCTGCCGTCTGAGCTTCTTTGGCTGGTGTTAGAGATGCTTCAATAGTGTAATCTGGGTCTGGTGCGTGAAGTTGCCAAATATCTATAGGTTTATTACCACCAAAAGCTGCAAAACTGACTCGAATAGTTTCGCGTAGATGCTCGGGATTACCATTGCGAATCCAGTTTTGATTGGGGCGCATCAAACCGCCTTTCGTGGCGACTATGACATTACTCGTATCGCCATCGTAGCTTTGCAAAGCTTTGTGAATCAATCGCTCGTTATGATGCTTGTCCGATTCATCCTTACAGTAGGAGTCAGCAGTGTCGATAAAAGTAATACCACTATCTAATGCCCGATGAATAACGTTTATCGATTGCGATTCACAAGGGCGCTCATAAACTGACATTGGCATTCCACCCAAGCCAATTACACTTGTAGAAATACGGCTTTTCCCAAGTTCTGTAGTTTCCATATTTATAGATAATCCCCAGTGCCATTATTTATCTAACAACTCAAGCAGGGATTTAGAAACCATCTAAAGGCTATACTTTTGCATTTTTATAACAAGATATTAGTGCTTTTATTTTTTACCTAGGGAAGATGACAAAAAATACACTATATCCTGAAGGTTCTTGTCTTTGTGGGGGTAGGACTCTAAGCCCTTGTTATATTTCGGAATTTGAGACGAAAAACTTGTAGATATCTAATATCCGTGAGGTTATATTAAACCAGCATATTAGCAAATTGTCTACAGAATAAATAAGTATTTACACTTTTATGATGTCAAAATTTTACACTCAGTTTTCTCCGAAATTATTAAAAAGTAAACCAAATTTATTTTTAAGCCTTTTCTTCGGAAGTTTAATTTTCACAAGTTGCGCTTCTGCTTCTTATAACAAAGATAGTGCTATCCAGGGTACAGAACTACCCAAGGCAGTTCAAGAAGTTGCAGATATTGCTCAAGTTAACCAAGCATTACCGCAAAAAAAACCGCAGCTAATTAAAAAAGCCCAAATTACGGTAATTGTTGACTCCCTAGATAAAAGCGTTGATGCCGTAGAGAAAATAATAAATCAGCAGAATGGTTACTTACTCAGTTTAGAAGAAACACAGCTTAATAACTCTTACTCGCGCCCTAATGCTAGAGTACAAATGCGAGTTCCGCAAAACCTCTTAGAAGCAACCCTTAACAAATTGTCAGAATTAGGAACCCTGCAAAGTCGGAGTATCAGCGCTGAAGATGTTGGCGAGCAAATAGTTGATTTTCAAGCAAGATTAAGCAATTTACGCAGAACCGAAAGTAACTTGCAGAAAATTATGGATAAATCGGGTTCTGTTAAAGATATATTAGGCGTTGCTCAAGAGCTTAGCAAGGTACGAGAACAAATTGAACGGATTACGGCTCAATTAAAAAGCTTGCAAAATCAAGTTGCTTATTCGACTATTACTTTAAATTTAGAAGCAGCAGTTTCAAAAAAAGGCAATCAACCTGGATTACCTTCGCAAATTCAAGATGCCTGGAATAATTCGACTAGTTCCTTTGCTACCTTTACCGTTGGATTAATGAAGTTGGGTATTTGGACAATCGTTTACACTCCATATTTATTCATTTTAGTCGCTGCTGGCTATTTTCTAAACCGTAGATTTCGTTTTTCGCGACGTTTGCAACAAACTCCACAACCAAGAAATCCTGAGAATAATTAAACGAAGGAAGAAGGAAGAAGGTTGGAATTGTGATAGTTAATGATTGCGAATTGAGCATTGTGAGTTGATTGCAAAATAAAATAATAAATCTATTTATGAAAACGAGTTGACGAATATCAACCCGGTATCTCACAGATATCGGGTTTTAAAGTATTTGTCACTTTTACAATTGCAGTTCAGATATCTGTAAAAAACCAAGTTTCCGGAGATACTTTTTAGAGGATTGGAAACTTCGGTAATTTGCTTTCTCGAAGAAATAATGGTTAAAGGTTAAAAGAATATAAATTAAGGCTCAATGTCCCATATCCAATATCTTAATTATGATTACCGCTCATAAAACTTTACGAAACAATAAAATAAGCATAATTTGTACTTTTTATCACGAAATAATGACCCTTAAGAATGCCAAGATATTTGTTAGCACAAGCGTACATAAACTCTTATGCCAGAATTACACCAATCAATAGCCCAGCATTATCACGAACGTACTAAGTATGACCCAGAAACTATATCAGCCAAAAATAAAGGCTTAGACTGGGCTAAACAACCAGTACCCTTCAAAGAGTACAAAATCGGTTCTACTTTCGATTTAAAACCTTATATCAAAGAGAAACCGACTTCATTCGCCAATAATTCGGAAGCCCAATGGTGGCAAAGGCTTTCTCGACTGCTATTTTGCAGCTATGGTTTAACTGCCAGAATGCCTTCTATGGGAAGCACGGTGTACTTGCGTGCGGCTCCTTCGGCAGGAGGTTTGTATCCGGCAGAAATGTATTTACTAAGCAGAGGTACGCAACTTTTACCTCCTGGTTTGTACAACTACCAATGTCGGACTCATTCCTTGATGCATTATTGGGAAAGCGATGTTTGGCAGAAGCTACAATCCGCTTGTTTAGAAAATTCTTCGCTACAAAATGCTCAACTAGCAATAGTCATCACTTCTGTTTTTTATCGTTCGGCTTGGCGTTATGAAGATAGGGCGTACCGGCGAATTTGCTTGGATACAGGACATCTGATTGGAAATATCGAACTAGCTGGGGCACTTACCGGCTATCGTCCCCATTTAATCGGTGGCTTTGTTGATGAAGATGTCAACGAACTGCTTTATGTCGATATCAAACAAGAGCAGGCGATCGCCGTTATTGCTTTGGCAGATTTGCAAGATAGTGATTCTGTAAACTCATCCTTGAGGGATCGGCAAAATGTTCGTGGGGGTAATACAGCTTTACCTTCTACTACCCAAACTGATTATCCCCGAATTCCTGATGGAGAACTGCTTAATTATTTTCATTGTGCGACGCAGATTCAACCAAGCGCCAAAGAAAAGTTAAATCTACCCCAAGTAAAGCAAGATAAATCAATTGAGGACAAATACAACTTTAGCTTTTGCGATAAAATCTCTACCGTCACTAAACCCATTGACTGGGGTAAAAAACTTGAAGGATTAGAAGAATCTATTCTTAAACGTCGTTCTACCCGCGCTTTTAGCGGTGAAGCTTTGCAATTTGATGAATTAAAAGCTTTACTCGATTTCACTTATCAACCTCAAAATTATACCGACCAAAATAACGAAAGTTCTCCAGACTATTTCGATTTAAATCTAATCGAAACCTTTATTGCTGTTTCTGAAGTAGAAGGTTTGGAAAGGGGCTGTTATTATTACGCCCCTTCTTCACAAGAATTACGTCAAATACGCTTTAAAAATTTCCGGCGAGAACTCCACTTCCTTTGTTTGGGACAAGATTTGGGAAGAGATGCATCTGCTCTTGTTTTCCATACTGCCGATCTCAAAACTGCTGTTGCTCAATACGGCGATCGAGTTTACCGCTATTTGCACATGGATGCCGGACATTTAGGACAAAGACTTAATTTAGCTGCGATTCATTTAGGTTTAGGAGTTAGCGGTATTGGTGGCTTTTTTGATGACAAAGTAAATGAAGTCTTGGGTATTCCCAGCGACGAAGCAGTGTTGTACATAACAACCTTAGGAAAACCAAGATAGCTCAAGTCAAAAAATCGCAAAATAGACTGCCGATTTGCAGATAAACTCAAGCTCAAAATATGGTTAATAATTAGCAATAGATATAAAAGCTTTTTGTGAATCGTTAAGTAATATTAAGGTGAAAGTTTATCAAGAATCGGTATTGCTTATACCCGATTAGGATAGAAATAGGTAAATTCGGAGGTTGTGCTGATGGCTTCCGTTAAAATACTGATATTTAGGATAATTCTCTGACAAACACAATAATGGTTCATAATAGGTATAACAACGCAATATAGCTTTGCATAGCGTCATATTTCAATAAAAAGCGGAGGACATTCTATTGGATATTGAAATTTATCCGCAAATCTATTTACACAAAACCACTTACAAATGCTTCTTTACTCCCCAATACTTATCGATTCATTAAGAAAAGTTTTTCAAGATAACATAATATGAAATTTATTCGCACTAAATGCGTCGCGAAGGAGTCTTTTATAAGTAAAACTATTACCGTATATTTACAGAGATTCTTTAAATTAGTTTTATTAATATCCTTAAAACAGACATTTTTGAGTTATAACCTTTAAAATGAATTGTCAACCTGTAATATTACTTACCCAACTTCCGTTAATATCAGTTTTATAAGCGGTAATCAAAGCCTCCTTTGTCATAATTGCTAATTGAGGATTGTTCCCGAATTGTTAGCAAATATCCCGTAGGACTGTATGTGGTGTGCGTGAAGTTGACAGAATATTACTTAAACCCATTTCCATTTTCCGGATTAAAAATCCTACTGTTTATCTCGTTTTCGTATTAATCAAAAAAAATTACTTGCTTTGACATTTAGAGGTATCAATGACCATTAATAGTTTTACTGAAGCCAAAAGACCAAAAAGACCAATTAAACAACAATTGGAATACCAGCGACCAGAATACCAACGACCAGAATATCAACGACCAGAGTATCAACGACCGAATTTGATAGTTCCTGATGTTTCTACCGTCCCCGAAGTTCCAGATGATTACATGGAAACACCGGAGATTGGTCTTGATGAAAGTATTTTCACTTGCCCAAATCGCGGTAGAGTGGCGATTTTTATCGATGGTGCAAACTTATTTTATGCAGCATTGCAGCTGGGAATTGAAATTAACTACGCCAAACTGCTTGGTTGCTTAGCGAAAGATTCAAAATTGTTGCGTGCTTTCTTCTATACGGGGGTAGATCCAACTAACGAAAAACAACAAGGTTTCTTGTTGTGGATGCGTCGCAATGGCTATCGCGTAATTACCAAAGACTTGGTGCAATTCCCGGATGGTTCAAAAAAAGCCAATCTTGACGTAGAAATTGCTGTAGACATGATGAACCTAGCCCCTTACTACGACACTGCGGTGTTGGTCAGTGGTGATGGTGATTTAGCCTATGCAGTGAATGCAGTCTCTTATCAAGGCTCTAGAGTCGAAGTAGTTAGCTTGCGTTCCATGACTAGCGAAAGCTTAATTGATGTCGCAGACTGCTTTGTTGATTTAGACGCAATCAAAAAACATATTCAAAAAGAATCGGATTCAGAGTACAGCTATAGACCGTTATCAAATTTTGATATACACCCACCAATCCACGCAGAACAACCACATTACCCAAAATCCTAATTAATAATTCGTGATTCGTAGTTATGAACAAACAATTTTAGATGTTGGCTTTAGTCCTTTGGGAATACTTGTGAAGCCCTTAATTTGCCTTTTTTACCCTCTCCGACGGCTGGGAGAGGGTTGGGGAAGGCAAAGTAAAAATCATGCTTATAGTATTGGGTTTGTGGATTATAAATTTAAATGTTTAGGGTTTTAAACTCACCAATATGGTTGAAGTTTCCCCATAAATCAAAAATCTCAAATCTTTAAACCCCATCGAACCCCTTGTAAATTAAAAAAATTAAATTGTTGAAATCACAATTGCGAATCACGATTTATAAATTACGAAGCCGGTAAATCTACGCTGTAAAGGGTTTTTCCTTCTAAGTTTTGCAGAGCAACGCTCATACCTTTGGTTTCGGAGTTGATTTTCACCGTACCGAAAAACTGCAAACCGTATGAAGGCGATCTATTTGGTTTCGTTGTCGAATCTACGCTTTGAAACTTTACTTGCGGCCCAAAAGTATTATCTAATTGATTTGGTCCAAAGGTGCCGGAATTTAAAGGACCTGCCACAAACTCCCAAAATGGTGTAAATTCATTAAACTGGGCTTTGCTGGGGTCGTAATAATGGGCTGCTGCATAATGCACGTCAGCAGTTAACCAAACCACATTGCGGATATTTTTCTGTTTAATAAAACGCAATAAATCGGCAATTTCTAATTCTCTACCCAAAGGGACACCATCACCGTTGGATGCATTTTCAAAATTTGTTTTACCATCTTTAACTAACAGCCCGATAGGCATATCGGCAGCTATTATCTTCCAAGTTGCTTTTGAGTCAACTAATTGATTCTGCAACCAGCGCACCTGAGAGTTACCTAAAAACGCCGTTTCCGCGCTAGCTTGCTGCTGGCGGTTAGCTGTATTAGGTCCTCTGTAGCTGCGTTTATCTAACATAAATACTTCCAAATTAGACCCATACTTGTAAGAACGATAAATTTGTTCTGGGTCATTATAGTTAAAACGTATGGGTGTATATTCCATAAATGCCTGCTTAGCTCGCGCTGCCAGCAGAGAAACACTTTTTACTTTGTAGCGTTCGTCCTCCAAAATTTCCCCAGGATACCAATTATTAACTGTTTCATGGTCATCCCACTGCACTAATTGGGGGACTTCAGCATTAAAGCGTTTAACATTTTCATCGAGCAGATTATAGACATAATTACCGCGAAACTCCTGCAAAGTTTCCGCAACCTTGGACTTTTCCGGAGTTACAATATTCTTCCAAATAGTGCCATCATCCAACTTCACTTCAGCTTCAATTGGTGCGTCGGCATAAATATAATCGCCAGAATGGATGAAAAAATCTGGTTTCATCTGCCGGATTGTTTCGTAGATTTTCATACCGCCAAAGTCAGGATTAATACCCCAACCTTGTCCGGCAGTATCCCCAGACCAAGCAAAAAAGATATCATAGTTTGCTGATGGAGTTCGTAAATTACCTATATATGGAGCGCTGTAAGTATTGATATCGGCTAAATCCTGGAAAACTACCCGATAAAAAACTTGCTCTCCACTTGGTAAATTATTTAGATTAACTCGCGCAGTAAAATCGCTAACTTCCAAAGCCGCAGGACCAATAACTCGTCTTGCATCCTTAAAAGATTCATTCGTTGCGTAATCAACAATCATCCGCGCCGGTTTATCGCTACGACTCCAAATAATTGCACTATTTGAATTAACATCGCCGCTAGCCACACCATAAGGTATTTTGGGGCGCATTTTATCCGACGTAATAATCCCTGGTGCTTGAGCAAAGCTTTTATTCTGTAAAACCCTTGTGACAGCAATACCACCAGCAGCAATTGTACTACTAAGTAAAAATCGACGACGTGAAAAGTTGTGTGAAGGATTGGTTTTCATTACTTTTAATTATCAATGAGTGCAAAATTATTTTTTGCCTACATTTTGACTTATGAAGTAATTTTCCGCAATTTTACCCAGATTAATTTAAATAAATATTGACATACTGAGAATTAAGTTATTAACAATTAAAACCTCACCCCTTCCCCTCTCCTTATTAAGGAGAGGGGTGTAAATACGCAAAACCCTGCTTTCTCAAAAATTTTGTAGGTTGGGTTAGGCGCATAAATAATCATGATGTTTAACAAAAAAGTTACAGCAGCGCCCTAACCCAAAATTCAATTATGGCGATTAGGAAATATCTCTAATTACACAATTTTTCAAAATAAATTTAATGACAAGGCAAATATTACAAGAAAGATACGAAATTCAGCGACAGCTAGGTAAAAATCCTGGAAGAAAAACTCTTTTAGTAAAAGATTTAGAAACTGAAGAATTAGTAGTTGTTAAATTACTCAATTTCGATATTGAATTTGACTGGCAAGATTTAAAATTATTTGAGAGAGAAGCGCAAATTCTTGAAGAACTTTCACACCCTGCGATTCCCAGCTATCTTGATTCATTTAAAGTTGATTTACCCGATACTAAAGGCTTTGGTTTAGTACAAACTTATATCCCTGCAAAATCTTTGGAAGAACATTTGCAGCAAGGGCGTACTTTTAGCGAAACAGAAGTAAAGCAAATTGCCACAGCTTTATTAGAAGTATTAACCTATCTACATTCCAGACAACCTGCTGTTATTCACCGCGACATCAAACCCAGCAATATTTTATTAGGCGATCGCTCTGGTAATAATGTTGGCGATGTTTATTTAGTCGATTTTGGTGCGGTGAAAACTACAGCAGTGCAACAAGGTGGAACTATGACTGTTGTGGGTACTTACGGTTACATGGCTCAAGAACAATTTGGTGGGCGTGCTGTACCTGCTTCGGATTTATATAGTTTGGGTGCGACTTTGATTTATTTAGTTACTGGTAATCATCCTGCCGATTTGTTGGGGGATGATATGGTGATTAAATTTGAGGAATCGGTTAATTTAAGTAGTTCGGATTTTGTTAATTGGCTCAAATGGATGACTCAAACAACTTTAAAAAAACGCCCGTCTTCGGCTGAAGTTGCTTTGCAAGAGTTAGAAAATCCGACAGTTGTAGAGTCGAAATTATTTGTTGCTAAGCCGCAGGATAGTAAGGTTCAGTTAACAAAGAAGAAAGACGAACTAGAGATAATAATTCCTTCCCCAGGTTTTAGTTCGCAACTTGGAATTATCTGTTTACCGATGCTTTTGATGCTTTCGGGATTAATATACATCACAGTTATTACTTTAGGTGCAATTTTGATATTAATAGTCCCTATTGCTTTTTGGATTGTGGTTTTAAGTGTATGGCAACAAATTCTCTTTACGATATTTGGATTAACTCGTATTTATATTAATAAAAATAAAATTGAAATTACATACGAGCTATTTGGTTCAAAATTAACTAAACCCGATTCTAGCGCGCGCAATGATATTTGTAAATTGGAAATTGTTGAAAGAAGTACACATAACAATACTGTAAGTAAATATGAAATTTCAGCTAGTTTAATTATTTGGGCTGGAACCCATAATCATGAACTCGTCGCTTTTTTATTTGATAAAGGAATTGCCAAATTAAGTATGTATCCTAAATTTTTCACTTCACTGGAAATAGAATGGTTAGCTCAAGAATTAGGTGATTTCTTAGAGTTACCGATTAGTAGAGATTCAGTTTCAATAAAACGTGGTTGGTAGGATAAAAATATATTTATTCTTCCCAATTAGTAGGTTGGGTTAGGAGCTTGAATAATCATCATATTTAATCAGTAAATTATGTCAACACTGTAACCCAAAATTCACTTATGGTGACTACAAAACATCTTTATTTATTCAAATCGCTGCTGTTGGGTTACGACACTATATTTTCAATTCGGTTTATAAATTAAATTTATCAATCGTGTCTAATCCAATCTACGAATAAACAATAAATAAAACATAGAAATTTCATAAATTATCAAAGTAAATATAATGACAAATCAGATATTACAAGAAAGATACTATATTCAAAAACAATTAGGAAAAAATTCTGGAAGAAAAACGCTGTTAGTAAAAGATTTAGAAACTCAAGAGTTAGTAGTTGTCAAATTACTCAACTTTGATATTGATTTTGACTGGCAAGACTTAAAGCTCTTTGAAAGAGAAGCACAAATACTTCAAGAACTTTCACATCCGGCAATTCCAAAATATCTTGATTCATTCAAAGTTGATTCGGATAATTCTAAAGGTTTTGGTTTAGTACAAACATATATTCCTGCAAAATCTTTGGAAGAACATATACAATCTGGAAGGACTTTTAGCGAAGCAGAAGTAAAGCAAATTGCCACCGCTTTATTAGAAGTATTAACCTATCTGCATTCCAGACAACCTGCTGTCATTCACCGCGATATCAAACCCAGCAATATTTTATTAGGCGATCGCACCGGAAATCACGTCGGTGAAGTTTATTTAGTCGATTTTGGTGCGGTGAAAACTACAGCAGTGCAACAAGATGGAACCATGACTGTAGTAGGTACTTACGGCTACATGGCTCAAGAGCAATTTGGCGGGCGTGCCGTGCCTACTTCCGATTTATATAGTTTGGGTGCGACTTTGATTTATTTAGTTACCGGTAGTCATCCTGCCGATTTGTTGGGCGATGATATGGTGATTAAATTTGAGGAAACGGTTAATTTGAGTGCTGAATTTGTTAGTTGGCTCAAGTGGATGACTCAAACAACTTTGAAAAAACGTCCGTCTTCGACTGAAGCTGCTTTGCAAGAGTTAGAAAATCCCACAGTTAGTGAGTCAAAGATAGTACTTAAAAAGCCGCATGGTAGTGAAGTTCAATTGACAAAGAAAAAATCTGAATTAGAAATTTTGATTCCTCCCTATGGCTTTAATTTATTGATATTGGTATCATGCCTTTTTCCAGTGGTTTGGCTTAATATTCTATTTAATATTCCATTCGGAATTACAAAATTGTTGTTTATTATATTTGCAATACCAATATTCACTAGTTTGATATTTAGCTCTTTATTTCAGACGTTTGGCTATATTATTTTTCATATTAGTCAAGATAAAGTCAAACTTTTTTACCAGATATTCGGCATCCCATTTCGTATAAAACCTATCAGCAGCAGAAGCGATATCAATAAATTAGAAGTTGTCGGTAGAACAATAGATAAAACTGTCAAAGGAAATCCAGAAATTCCACCAAAATTGATTGTTTGGGCTGGTAAAAATAAATATGAGCTAGGAAAAATTGCTTCTTCTGCAACCATTGATAATTCTTCTAGTAGAAAAGAATATTTAACTGCACCAGAAATAGACTGGTTAGCTCAAGAATTAAGTGATTTCTTGGATTTACCAATTGCTAGAGATTGAGTTTCAATAAAAAGCAGTTTTTGGAATAATTAAACCATTATTAAAAGAATCAACTACAATTGACTTTTCTAGTTATTTTGTTAAAATTTATGTGTAAATGATTACTTTCGCTGGTAGATATGAATAGGGTATTTACTTATTTGGTAGTGAAATATTAAGGAATTGATGTCTTTAGTAGTGAAGACTATATAGTTGTTCTCTTTAGAGTCAGAGAAAATATTCACAAAATATCAATATTATGCAATCAGTTTGTAGGCTAGTTGTGTAAGTAATTGATACGACTGAAAAATCAAATATAGACTTTTCGATTTTTTGAAATTTTTATTTTTAATAAGGCTAAATTTTGGTATTTAATCATGAATCAGATGCTGGAAAATCGCTATAGAATTGTTAGAGAGTTAGGCGATGGTGGTTTTGGTAAGACTTACGTCGCTCAAGATACTCATATGCCTTCTAATCGCTATTCTGTGATTAAACAGCTTAAACCGATGAATCAAGGTTCTGAGATTTATCAAATTGTTCAGGATAGATTTTTACGGGAAGCTGCTATTTTGGAGCAATTAGGAGGTGGTAGCAATCAAATTCCGACGCTGTATGCCTATTTTGAATCTAACGGACAATTTTATCTGGTTCAGGAATATATTGAAGGTGAAACTCTTTCTAAAAAGTTACGTACTCAAGGTAAGTTGAGTTCGGATGTCGTTAAAGATATTTTGTTAAAGATTTTACCCGTATTGGAATACGTTCATAATAAGGGGATAGTACATAGAGATATTAAGCCAGATAATATTATTATTCGCGATGCCGATAATTTACCAGTACTAATTGATTTTGGTGCGGTAAAGGAAACTATGCAAACTATAGTATCTCAATCTGGTAATACCCCTAAATCTTCGATTGTGATTGGTACTCCTGGGTTTATGTCTTCAGAACAACTTTCAGGAAGACCTGTATTTAATAGCGATTTATATGCTTTGGGGATGACTGCGATCTATTTGCTGACTGGTAAAATGCCTCAAGAATTAGATAGCGATCCTCGCACTGGTGAAGTTGTTTGGAAAGAACATGCTCCCGATGTTAGTTCAGAATTAGCTGCTGTATTAGATAAAGCAGTTCAAAGTCATTTGCGCGATCGCTTTTCTAGTGCGAATGAAATGCTGAATGCATTAAAGAGTGAAACTATTGCTACGACTATAATTGCACCTCCTTCACCTGCTGCTGCGACAATTCCCCCGAGTAACCAACCAAGTACAGTTGTTTCTCCACAGGAAACTAAACCAAGTTCTTCTACAAGTTCTTCTAAAGGTTCAAAAGCTGCAATCATAGTTGGCATAGTATCTCTTTTAGTTTTGGGAGGAGTCGGAACCTTTGCTTTCTCAATGATGAATCAACAACAAGCAGTTCAGCAGAGGTTAGCTAGTATAGAAGCGGAGCGTCAGAAAGCTGAAGAGTCGCGACGAGAACAAAATGAGAATAATTCAAGAAGAGAGCAAGAATTACAGCGTCAATTAGAAGAAGAAAAAAAACTGAGAGAGGAAGCAGAAAAAAGAAGAAGGGATAGAGTTGTCCAAGTTCAATCAAATTCAAATTCAACTTCAAATACAAGCTCAAATACAAGCTCAAATTCAACACCAAATTCAAGTTCTTTCCCTGAAGGGACATTTGCAAATAGTGAATGGTCTCTAAATTTATTTTCAAGAAACAATAACATTTATTATCAAGCTCAATCGCTCAAAGATTCATCATCTCTAAGCTTACAAAATGGACGAACTTCCGGTAGTAGCAACCGTAGAATTTACACCTGGAATAATGGAGCATATAGATACCAGGTAACTTGGCAACCAAACGACCCCGATTATGTGAGATTGCGAGTATTTACCCCTTCTGGCGAACAGTTAAATCAACTTCTTTCTAGAAATTAATAATTGACGCTTGTCTTGTTATTAATGTCTAATCCAACCTACCTTCTTATTTCTTTCTTCTGGGATGGGC
Source organism: Rivularia sp. PCC 7116 (assembly GCF_000316665.1). Taxonomy (GTDB): domain Bacteria; phylum Cyanobacteriota; class Cyanobacteriia; order Cyanobacteriales; family Nostocaceae; genus Rivularia. The sequence continues at coordinate 393,798 of NC_019678.1, forward strand.
ATCCTTGGCTATGCAATTTTTGGCGTTGCTGATTAAAAGTATGGTTTGCCCCCAACCCCCAATTCTGGCGAAGATAAATCATTTTAAGTCCCCCAAAATTGGGGGATTTAGGGGGCTAGTAAATGCTAGAAAAAAAGTTCATATTTCAATTCAGCAGCGCCTAATTTTTATATTCAAACAGCAAAGGGAGACGTAGCAATACGCCCCGTCTCTACATTCGCTATTTGTTAATAATTAAATATTACTAATTATTCTTGTGAATCTTGAGATTCTTGAGTTTCCTGTTCTAGTAGCTTAGAAAACTTTTGGCGTAAGTCTTGTATTTTTTTGTTGCCTTTTGGCAGAGCCATTAGACGAATTTCGATTTCGGCAATGTTGTCAATTCGAGTTGTCTTTTCCCAAACTTTTTTGTCTACTTCCGATTCTGATTCGTAACGGAATGTAACTGTATCGGAATTGACATCTAGAATATCTACATTCTTTAGCCAGCCATTACTGGTTTTAACCAATAGCCAAACGTTGGGCTGACCGATTAGTTCTTGAAGCTTAGTCTCCATACAAAATTTAAAAATTAATAGTGTGAGCTAGTCAGAATCTAATTTAAGTCTCTGTAACCTATCTTAAGACATATTCCTTCAGATGTAAAAGATTTATGAACATTTTTTCAAATTAATATTACAGATAGATGCTTAATATACAGTTGCTGGGTTAACATTAAGGGCTATACCTACAAAAAGCATAAATTCAGCCTTTCTAGTTCCAATCCCCTAATTTTGAGAGAGTTTGGGGGGATGCAAATTATATTTTTTTGTACTATCTTGCGTGTCAAGTAAATTTCCTGTATTGATTGAAAGCAGTATGCAGTAAATTTTTGTTAAGCGGGTTAAGCAAGGAGTAGGAATGTACGTCGTACAGATTGCCTCAGAATGCGCTCCTGTAATTAAAGCTGGAGGTTTGGGGGATGTTGTTTATGGACTTAGTACGGAATTGGAAAGCCGGGAGAATTGCGTAGAGTTAATTCTTCCCAAGTACGATTGTATGCGTTACGACCATATTTGGGGTCTTCACGATGCGTATAAAGATTTATGGGTACCCTGGTATGGTGGTGCGATTCACTGCTCGGTTTATTGCGGTTGGGTACACGGAAGGGTTTGTTTCTTTATTGAACCCCATTCTCAAGATAATTTCTTTAATCGCGGCTGTTATTACGGTTGTGATGACGACAATATGCGCTTTGCGTTTTTTAGTAAGGCAGCATTAGAATTTTTATTACAAAGCAACAAGCGCCCGGATGTAATTCACTGCCATGACTGGCAAACTGGTTTAATTCCAGTGATGCTGTACGAGATGTACAAATATTATGGAATGGGAAGTCAGCGAGTTTGCTACACCATTCATAACTTTAAGCATCAAGGCATGGGTGGCGCGGAAATACTGCACGCTACAGGTTTAAATCGCGAGCCTTATTACTTTCAATACGATAAATTGCGAGATAATTTTAATCCCTTTGCTATCAACTTTATGAAGGGAGGGATTGTTTATTCTAATAGCGTAAATACCGTATCTCCTCATCATGCTTGGGAAGCCCATCATACGGATGTTGGTTGTGGATTGAGTCATACTATAGATTTACACCAAGGCAAGTATCGGGGAATTCTTAACGGTATAGATGATAACTTTTGGAATCCGCAAACAGATCGTTATATTCCCGAACATTACAGTATAGATAACATTGACGCAAAAGCTAAAAATAAAAAAGCACTAAGAGAAAGACTGTTGTTGAGAGATGTTGATAAACCAATCGTGGCTTATATTGGTCGTTTGGATGCTCAGAAGGGCGTTCATTTAGTACATCACTCGATTTATCATGCACTTTATAAAGATGCACAATACGTGCTTTTAGGCTCGGCAACAGGTGCTGATATAAACGCTAAATTCCAGTACGAGAAAAATTACTTAAATCATAATCCCGACGTTCATTTAGAACTCAGTTTTAACGAAGAGTTAGCCCACCTAATTTATGCGGGGGCAGATATGATTGTGGTTCCCAGTAACTACGAACCTTGCGGGCTGACGCAGATGATTGGTTTGAAATATGGTACCGTGCCGATTGTACGGGCTGTTGGCGGGTTAGTTAATACCGTATTTGACAGGGATTACGAGACAGGAAAGCCACCGGAGAAGCGCAACGGTTACGTTTTTAACGATACCGATTTTCATGCAGTTGATTTTGCAATGGAGCGAGCTTTGTGGCTATGGCACAACAAGAAAGATGAATACCGGATGTTGATGAAGCAGGGTATGGAGTGTGACTACTCTTGGAATAACCCAGGGAATGAATATTTAGGGATTTACGAATCGATTCGGGAGAAGTGATACGATTTTGCGGGAAGTTTGGATTTTGGATTGTGAAATCCATTTGTTGAATTCATCTTAAATTGCCAAATCCCAATAATCATTATGTAAAGACGTTGCAATGCAACGTCTTTCTGTATTTAGATTCCCACCGATAAGTCAACAAAATGATACTATACGCCTTTCAAAGGGCGTTTTTTTATTTCTGAAGAAATTGATTTGAGTAATTAAACGAATGGCATCGATTAATTTGCGTAATTAAGCTTGATTCAATAATTGAAATGACTTTTTTTATCAAAATAATGCTTATCAATTTCTCAAGATCAACTTTTTCAAAATTAATTTGCTCTCAACTGGTATTAAACTTGATGTCTTTACCATTGCTGTCATTAACTACAAGTTGCACTTTGATGTCGCAATCCAACGGAGTAGAGGTTAATACTTACGCGCAGCAAAGGAAACAACAGCAGAAGCAACCAGAGGATTCTAAAGTTTCTCAGTTAATTGAAATAATAGAGCAAAAATATAGACTATATAAACTTGAGTATTCTCCTGAAGCTAAAGCTGCGAGTCAAGAATTAGTAGAAATTGGTAAACCTGCGGTTCCAAAATTAATTAATGCACTCAGAAAAAATCGGATACTTCTTACTTTCGGTGTGGCTGAAACACTCTTGAAAATAGCTCAAAAGGATTCATCTGTTGTACCGATTTTAATTAATAGGTTAGGAGATAAAGATTTGCAGGTTCGTTTTGGTGCAATGAAAGCTTTAGAAAATGATTTGTTTGCACCTAAATTAAAAAAGGCTGCACAAAATAAAAACCCTAGGATAGCTGCTGGTGCTATTTATGTTTTAGGTAAAATTGCCGCTGACAGTTCTATATTACCTAATTTAAATAATAAAAATTCACTGATTCATATAAGTACAATACTTGCTTTACGCGACAAAACTCCGGAAATGTTCACAACTATCAAAAATGCATTAGAACACGAAGATGTTTTTATTCGTGTAAATTCAGCTTTGACTTTGACTTTTGCAATTGGATATATAGATGAAATTTCCGGAGTAATTGATTTTGATGATGTTAATAAAATTGCTCAAGTTATGGTTGAAGGTGCAGGAAATGAAGACTCATCAATTCGCTTTAGAGCAGTTCAAGCATTTGCTCAGATTTACCGTATTAGATACCTTTATGAAATAAAACCAAACCCGCCACTTGTGCCATCACTAATCAAAGCAATAAAAGATGAAGATCCAGGTGTACGTTATAAGGCTATGCTGATAATTGCCATGATGCGAAATGCAACAAAAGCTGCAATTCCATTGTTAATGGAAGCACTAAATGAGAAAGATGAAAGAGTTAGGGGTGCAGCAGCTTTAGCATTTCAATATATGGGTTCTGACGCAAAACCCGCGATACCAAAGATAATCGCGATATTACAAAATAAACAAGAAAATGAGCAGAATCGCGATTATGCTCTAAGAACTTTAGGTAATCTCAAAAAAAATGCAGTATCAGCGATACCAACCTTAATTAATACAATAGAAGACAAGCAAAATTCAAGAGCTATAATTATCGGTGCTGCACAAGCTTTAGAGAAAATTGCTCCTCAAGTTTTGATTCTTTATATAGTAAAAAATATCTCAGATAAAGATAAAAATTTTCGCGCATCTTGGCTACGCCTTTTACAGGATGCTACATACCAAGTAAAAGCAAAGAAAAATGATTTATCTACAACTGAGTTAGAAAAGGTAATATCAGAATTAGAAACTGCTTTGAAAATTATTGAAAATTCTGAATATGATTTTCCCCTGCATATAGCTCCATCGCTACGAAATTTGATAACAGAGTTGAAAAAGTAGCAGTTTGTCGAGATAATTTAATTTAGGTAATTAAACTAATGACGCTCATCTGATTTCGTAATTAAGCTGATTAAACAATAGCTAATTGAAATATAAAAACTTGTTTAATCAAGATATGCGTATTAATTTGTCTAAATCAACTTTTTCTAAATTACTTATCTCTCAACTGGCAGTAACTTTGATGTCTTGTTCGCTGCTGCCACTTAATACAAGTACCGCTTTAGCGCAGCAGTCACCAAAAGAACAGAATTCACTACAAGCAGTATCTACAATTCCTAAACTAATTGAGATATTAGAGCAAAGAGAAATTTATCGCTTCTCACCTGTTGCTGAAGCTGCAATGCAACAATTAGTCAATATTGGTAAACCTGCTGTACCGCAGTTAATCGAGTCATTAAAAAAGAATCGAGCATTCTTAACTTTTGGTATAGGAGAAACGCTCTCGAAAATAGCACAAAAAGATTCATCTGTAACACAAATATTGATTGATAAATTAGGAGATAAAAATACTCAGATTCGTATTGGTGTGATGATTGCTTTAGATGATGATTCCTTTGAAACTGCTTTGATAAAAGCAGCGCAAAATAAAAATCCACGCATACGCTCTGGTGCGATTCTAGCTTTAGATTTAGATGGGAATAAAGCTTCGGTATTACCTCTTTTAAAAAAAGCTTTACAAGATAAAGATGCAAGTATTCGTAGAAGTGCGGCAATTTCTTTAGCGTCAGCAGATGAAAAGTCTTCGGAAATTGTAAAAATTCTTAAAAACGGATTAAAAGACAAAGATTCATCAATTCGTGTAGCTTCAGCTTCGATGTTAGCCCAGATAAATTCACAAACAGCTTCTGCAACTCCGATATTAATTAAGGCATTAGAAAACGAAGATTCGATAATTCGTTTAATCGCGATTGAAGCACTTTCAAAAATTAATCAAAATAATTTCCAGATTTTACCTGTAATAATCAGAGCGATGGAAGATAAAGATTCAGCAGTTCGCTATATGGCTATTAATAGAATTTCAAAATCGGGAAAATCGAGTAAAGCGACAATTCCAGCTTTAATTAAGGCTTTGAACGATAAAGATGGTAATATTCGCAGTGCTGCAATTTACGCATTAGGGAATATGGGTTCCGATGCTAAAACAGCTAAGCCGAAATTAGTGGCGATATTGCAAAACAAACAAGAGAGTGATGAAAATCGCGGTAGCGCGGCAATGGCTTTAGGTGAAATGGCAAAAGATGCTGCGTCAACGGTACCGGTACTGATTAAGATATTGGAAGATAAGCAAAGTACGAAGCAGCTAGCTGTGAGTGCTGCATTAGCTTTGGATAAAATTGATTCTCAAGCTTTGATTCCGGCTTTAGTAAAAAGGTTGCCAGATAAAAAAATGGAAGTGGCTTCGGCAGTTATCTTGAGCAGCATTGCATCTAAAATGAAAGAGAATAAAAGTAATTTTACTAATGCTCAATTGGAAAAGGCAATTTCTGAATTTGAAACAGCTTTAAGAATAATTGATAATTCAGTAAACGAAATTCCAGAGGATAAAGTTACAGCGTTACGGCAGTCGGTAGCGCTTTTGAAAGAATAAAGGAAATCGTTTGATTACATGTTACCCCGCAGCCTATAAAATTCAGTTTATATAGCAGCTTTCAATTGAGCAGAATCCACTCAAAACCTCACCCTGTACTTACGGACATCCCTCTCCTTATTAACGAGAGGGAACGACGGCGAGGTTAAGTTTGTATCCCATTCAGGTGAAAAACGCTATATTTACAAAGCCTATCTTCGTGGGCTTATTTGATGAATATACAAATTAAATGAGTAAATATTTTCAACAATTCCCAGGATTTACAACTAAAAGATATAGAGTTATCTAAAAGTCTTTTATTATGATTGAATTCAAAATTGTCGATAATAACAACGCTATTGCTCAAGTTTCAAAATTAGCTAAAAATATTTGGAACGAACATTATTTACCTATTATTGGCAACCATCAGGTGTCATACATGCTGGATAAGTTTCAAAGTGAAGATGCTATCGGGCAGCATATAGATGAAGGATATAGATATTACATGATTTTTTATAACCAAGTTGAAGCCGGGTATTTTTCGATTTGTGAAAAAGGAGAAAAATTATTTTTAAGTAAATTGTATATTCTTAAATATTTCCGAGGGAAGGGTATTGGTAAGCAAGCAATCGAATTTATTAAAAGTAATTTGAAGAATCCCGTGATTCAACTGACAGTAAATAAGAATAATTCTGATAGCCTTGCTTTTTATAAAAATATTGGCTTTGAGATTGTTGATGATGTAGTTATGGATATTGGAAATGGGTTTGTTATGGATGATTATGTAATGGAAATGGCAAGTTAATCTAACTCACCATTTCCCCTTGTCTCCCAAAGAAACCGGGTTGCTTTTTGGCTTCATAACGACATGCGGAATGTTTTAACGACAATAAACCCGGTTTCTGAGACTGCCTCAAAATATGACTTAAAACCGATAAGCAAGAAACGGAATCAACATCTCAGCTTGACTCAAACCAGCATGAACTCCTAAATGTGTATGCAAGCGCTCTTCATTTGTTATGTGCTGCCGACATATCCAGTCATTATGAGAAATAAGCAGTAAATCGCCAATTCTATCTTCAGCTTCTCTACTCAAAGGTTTACCCGCAAGTCCAAATAAACCATTATCCACTGCTTCCGATTTGGTGATGGTAAAAAAGTTTTCGCTAAAATTCTGCTTGATATAGTTTAAAACTTCAGCTTGTTTATTGTGTTTGATATGTAAATAACGAACTCGCGATTCACCGGTTATGGGAGCAAATAAATTTTGAGTCAGTTTGGGATGTTTTTCTAACCAAAGAGTATTTTCTAAGTTACTATATCTTTGACCGTGGTCTGCTGTAATTAACAAAACCGTATCATTTCTACCGGCTAAAGGTTCTAGCAGTTGTTTCTTAAGAGCAAAATCCAAAGTTGAAACTTCCGCTTTATAAGAAGCACTCAAAGGACCGTAACGATGAGAAACTTGATCTATAGTCGGTACGTATACATAAGTAAAACTCTTGTGCTGATCGCTTTTTGCTAACAAACTTTGGCGCAATTGAGCAAAAGCATCTGAAGGAGTGCGATAACCTTTAAAACTATTACTTCCAGCTTCTGAGCCAGCACTGGTAAATCTGCTAATACTGGTTTGTTTAAACTGCTCAAAATTGATAATTTCTACATCTATTCCCGCCTTCTCCATACGTAAATATATATTAGGCACCCGAAGCAAAGTTTCAGGATTAAATATACTGTCTGGAAAAGAACTTCTACCAGGAGCAATCTGGGGACGAAAACCAATAAAATTAACTATAGTGCCGATTTCGCGAAGATAAAGATTAGTTCCCATCATTCCGTGTTGGGCGGGAGCGTAACCGGTTGCCGCAGAAGTTAAAGCCGTTACGGTAGTACTAGGGTAAACCGAAGTTGCAGGCATAAAAAAACTTTGCTGACTATCGCAGGCTTCAGAAATTGCAGGTATATCTTGGGAACTTGCAAGACTTTGTAATTGTTCGTAACCAAACCCATCCAAAATTAACAGCACCACATGATTAATCGGTGCTTGATTTTGCCAATCTTTCCAAGCTTGAGAAACTTCAGATGCTCCTAATAATTCTGGATTGAAAGCCACTGAAGCAGGTGATTCGCTCAAAGTCGGAGCATCCGGAGCCAACCAGTCAATTGCCAAGGAAGCAATATTACTCAAGCCTAATCCGTCGTAGCTGGGTTTTAATACTTCCTCCCCGAAGAAACCCGGTAGCTTTTGACGAGCAAGTAGTTTTTCTCTGGCTATAGCTGATATTCCCATTACCGTTATAGTTTGCGATACGCCGCAATTATTCTATCTTCTAGTTTTTCAACTGGTATGGGATATTGTAGTTTTCTTTATAAGTAGTCTTCAATAACTCCTTTTGAGCTTACGAGGTAAAACCAACTTTATTTTTAACCAGATTAATCCTCCTTACTCTCTTTCTCTGCGCCCTCCGCGCTCTCTGCGGTTTTTTTTAAAGAGTTTATAACCCATCAAAACAAATGAAAATGGGAAAGAGAAAATTAGGAGTTGAAATTAGCATCTAAATATCTATTTGATGATTTGCTTTTCGCGATGTCGCAATCATAAGGCAAGCTGGTGGCATCAATAACCAAAAACCTGAAATTGGAATTGCTACAGCACCAATAATTGAAGTTATTAATAAATTCCAACCAACAGACTCTGGTAGTGAAATTTTCTGAGAATTTGCCCAAAGACATAGCTGCGCCAAAATCACCAAAAATGCCGTCAGCGTCATAAACCAAAATGCATCTTCGCGAGCAAAATTCGGTGCAAAGGGATTTGGAGTAATGCTATTAAAAAATCCGCTGTTGATAATTTCTGATAATTGCTCTGCGTAAAGCCATACACCAACAATTACATGAATAATGCTCGTAACTAGCAACCAATATCCGCTGAATTTAAGCATATTAAACCTCACCTTCAGAAACTAAACCAAGTTGTTTCATAACTTCAAGCAAGTTGCATTCATACCACCACTCGACAATCTTGCCTTCAACTATTCGCAGCAAGGTAAAATCATTCGCTTTCACTGGTTTATTTGTTGCTGGAGTACCTAAAAATTCCCCCGAGTTTGTCCCTTGAATTGTTGTACGATAAACAACTTTGTCATCTTCAGCAATCACATCTTCAATCTGCTGTTTAATATCGGGAAATCCCTCAAACAAACCCACATTAAATTCTTTATTAGCTTCTAATCCCACAATAGGCTCGGCAAAACTGTTGAAGTAATAAACCACATCTTTACTCATTAATTCATCCCAAATGTTTCTCCAGCTTGGATTTGTACCCCATCCTTCTCTCGCAAAACGCAACGCTGTTATTTTATTTTGCTCTGCTGTACTCATAATTATTTTTATCCAATACGCTACCGTATGGTTGTAGATTATTGCTAAACTATCTGAATGTCAATACGCCACCGTATGGTAGAAAATAAAGAAAATATAAAGCTGGGAAGGAAAGATTGGATTGAGCAAGGATTAAAAGTTTTAGGAGAAAGTGGTGTAGAAGCGTTACGAGTTGAACCCCTGGCGAAATTGATGAATGTAACCAAAGGTAGCTTTTATTGGCATTTTAAAAATCGCCAAGAATTGCTAGACGCACTTTTGCAACAATGGGTGAATAGTCAAACAGAAGGCATTATTCAGCAAGTAGATGAGAAAGATGGTGATGCCGAAACCAAGCTAATGCATTTATTTGAACTGGCAATTGAGGATGATGGGAAAGTCGAAAATGCCATCCGAGCTTGGGCTACGAACGATGTAAAAGCTGCCAGTATTCTAGAATCAGTTGACTTACATCGTTTGGAGTATACGCGAGATTTATTTGTACAAGTTGGATTTACTGGAATTGATGCAATGGTACGTGCCCGAATGGCTTATTATACGTTGGTAGTTGGTGAATTTACTGTAGGCACGCGAATGAATCAAAATCAGCGGTTGCTTGAAGCGAGATTGCAGCATACTATTCTTACCCGTCGGAATTGATTTTTGAAATTAATAAGTGATTCCTGCCGAAAAACAGGTGATATATCTCTGTTGAACTCTTAGCTCTGCGCCACGCCACTTGCTACAACGGAGAGAACCTCCGCAACGCAGTGGCTCCTCTGGGCTCTAGAAAGGTTTTTTAATTAATAATCTTCTAAAGGAATAGCAGCTATACCAAAATCGTCTTTGGAGGTAGAATTAACTGCGTAGAGTATCCAGAATTCTGTGAGACGCAGCAATACGCCCTGTCTCTAAAACAGTATTGTGTTTTGATTCAAGTTTTATTTGTAAATTATTTATAAAAAATGGCAATAGCAATCGATTTTGGCACTAGTAACACCGTCATTGCTCGCTGGAATCCAGTAACTCAGCAGCCAGAAACTTTAAATATTCCAGAATTATCTATTCAACAAGGTTTGAATCCACCGTTGATTCCTAGTTTGCTATATGTGGAAGATGCATCAAAAACACAATTTTTAGTTGGGCAACAGGTAAGGAATCGCGGTGTTGATATTAAAGGTGACTCGCGTTTTTTTCGCAGTTTTAAACGTGGGATTGGTTCGGATATTCAAGGTTTTTTACCGGAATTAGATGGACGCAATATTACTTTTGAACAAGTGGGAGAATGGTACTTACAAAAAGTAATTGAACAACTATCATCGGTTGAAGGTGGAATAGATTCTTTAGTATTAACTGTTCCTGTAGATAGCTTTGAAGCTTATCGTCACTGGCTGGGAAAGGTTTGCGAAGCGCTGCCGGTAGAACAGGTGCGAATGCTCGATGAGCCGACGGCGGCGGCTTTGGGCTATGGTTTAAGCGAAGAAGATTTGTTATTAGTGGTTGACTTTGGTGGAGGAACTTTAGATTTATCTTTAGTGCGTTTGGATAAAAGCGTGCAGCAAGCAAGTAGGAAACCATTAGGCTTTTTACTAAAATTTGGTAATAAATCTTTAGCTGAAGACTCCAAACAAAAGGTAAAAACGGCTCGGGTATTAGCAAAAGCCGGTCAAAATTTGGGTGGTACCGATATTGATAATTGGTTGACGGATTATTTCGCTAAAACTCAAGATTTAACTGTAAGTCCTTTAACAACAAGACTCGCAGAAAAAGTAAAAATTCAACTTTCAACACAAAATCAAGCCAGCGAAGTTTATTTTAACGACGAGACATTTGAAAGTTATGAATTGGAATTGAACCGCGATACATTTGAAAATATTTTGCAAGAAAACTCGTTTTTTACAATGCTTGACGAGTCGATGGCACAATTATTGCAGCAAGCACGAAGACAAGGAATAGAAATTGCAGATATTAATGCTGTGTTGCTGGTTGGTGGTACCTCGCAAATCCCCGCAGTGCAAACATGGATAAAAAAATATTTTGATTCCGATAAAATTCGCAGCGAACAAGCTTTTGAAGCCATAGCCCACGGAGCATTACAATTAGCTCAGGGTTTTGAAATCAAAGACTTTCTTTACCATAGTTACGGAATTCGTTACTGGAATCGCCGTCAAAGTCGTCATAGCTGGCATCCTATCATCAAAGAAGGGCAGCCTTACCCAATGAATAAACCAGTCGAATTATACTTGGGTGCTTCTATGGAAAATCAGCCCAGCATTGAATTGATTATCGGAGAATTAGGAGCAGAAACCGGGGGAACCGAAGTTTATTTTGATGGCGATCGCCTAATTACTCGTCGTGCAGAAAGCAGCGAAACCACGGTAAAACCATTGAATGACAGCGATGGTGCCAGAAATATTGCTCAACTAAGCCCAGCAGGATTTCCCGGCAGCGATAGAGTGAAAGTGTTTTTAGAAGTTGATGACAAAAGATTTTTAAGAATTACCGTTGAAGATTTATTAACCAATGAAACTGTTTTAGAAAATCAAATTGTGGCGCAGTTGAGTTAATTTGATTTGGGGATTGGGAATTGGGAATTGGTAATGGGTAATTGGTAATTGGGAATAGTTTGTAGGGTGTGTGACGCTATGAAAAAAGTATCTATGTTCTGTTTCTCGAAGTTCTGAAACATAAACAATTGGAGAAGGTGTTTTTTCTTGCCAATCACCAACTATACAAAGAAACGTTTTATCCGTTCCAAAAGTAGGAAATAACGGTTTACCGATATAATTAGCGGCACATTCTTCAAATTCTTCATCTATAAAATCAGGAAATAACTGCATAGCGTATTCTAAGGTATTAAGACCCATTCCATCATCTGCACCAAATATATCTTCGTAAATTGTTGGAGTGATTAAATCATTACCCCTTGACCATTGATAAAGTTCGTAAAATTCATCTGGTAAACTAAAGGGTAAATATTGAATTTTTGATTCTATTTCTGCAACATTTAATCCTGGTGTAATATTTTCAGCAGCTTGAGGACAATTTTTTTCTAACCAAGTTTTAATTTGATTGAGGGAATTTGTTAATAAAGACATATAAATTGCTTTGAGAAGACATAATTAGCAATTTTAATATAGCAATTAAAATAACCTCACCCTGTCCTAACGGACATCCCTCTCCTTGTCAAGGAGAGGGAGAAGGGTAACTTTAAATCAAATCATAAAGTAGAAAATATTTCGCATTTTCATCCCTCTCCTTAATAAGGAGAGGGAACGAGGGTGAGGTTAAATCAAATCATAAAGTGGAAAATATTTCGCATTTTCATCCCTCTCCTTAATAAGGAGAGGGAACGAGGGTGAGGTTAAATCGAATAATAAAGCGGAAAAGATTTAGCATCTTTAGGCTTCACATAAACCCGTTGCTGCGGCTCCAAATTCAATTCATCAAATCTATCTCTCGTTAAATGTGCCGTTACAACTTGTCCGTCATCCAAGGTTAATTCTGCTTGAATTTCCCAACCCAAATGTATTAATCTACTCACCCTAGCGGGAACTGTTGTACCGTTTGGTGAAGTCTCAACAATTACATCCTGGGGACGTAAAAACATTTCCGTCTGTGGGGAATCAAATCCGTTTCTCTGAAATATTCCCGAGGTACTTGGTAAAACGTTCACAGGGCCAATAAAACTCATTACAAACGCTGTAGCGGGATGGTCGTAAATTTCTGCTGGCGTACCAATTTGTTCGACTTGCCCTTTATTCATCACCACGATTTCGTCGGATACTTCCATTGCTTCCTCTTGGTCGTGGGTGACGAATACTGTGGTAACGTGGACTTCATCGTGCAATCTTCGCAACCAAGCGCGTAAATCTTTACGGACTCTGGCATCAAGCGCCCCAAAAGGTTCATCTAAAAGCAATACTTTTGGTTCTACCGCTAAAGCTCTGGCTAATGCAACTCTCTGCCTTTGTCCACCGGAAAGCTGCGACGGATATCTGTCTCCTAGTCCGCTTAATTGCACTAAATCTAATAATTCATTCACCCTAGTCTTGATTTTCGCTTTTGAAGCTTTACGAATTTCTAAGCCAAAGGCAATATTTTTCCGTACTGTCATATGCTTGAAAAGAGCATAATGTTGAAACACAAAACCAATGTTTCGCTCTTGTACGCTTTGGTATGTAGCATCCTTGCCAGTTAACCAAATTTTTCCGCTGTCAGGCATTTCCAAACCCGCAATTAGTCGTAGCAGAGTAGACTTCCCCGAACCAGAAGGTCCCAATAAAGCCACCAGCGAACCGCTTTTAATTTCCAAGTTGACGTTATCAACAGCTTTAAAACTGCCAAATTGCTTGCACGCGTTTTCAACTACTATGCCCACTGTCAAAGAATCCTCTGCAACTAATCTACGGTTTGTTGGTAGAGATACCGTGTTTTATATATATCATAGATAGCGATAGACTGATACATCTGTTGAATTCTATATTTTGGATTATTGAAATATCATAATCATGAGAAAACCGCCATAAAGGCGGCATTGCTAACGTTGAGTTTCAGATATTGATTATCGAGCTTGATGTTCAATCACTAAATATGAACCTTGAATACGAACGCGAACAATTTTACCGATACCGAATCTATTTAGTTGGGGTGCAAATGCTGCGGCTAATTTATTGCGAGTAGTTGAGTTATTTAATTGAGCGCGGACTCCATCTTCAATGCCTTTAGCAATACGTCTTTTGTAACTACTACCGCAGAAATTGACTGTCTTGAAATTACAAACGCCGCCAGCTTGGATTTTAGCATCAAATTTTACGCCAACCTGACCGTAAGTCAAACGTCCTCGGCTATCTTTGGTTGGTGTTAGATATACATCCAAACGCATATTGTTCATCTGTATATCTGGGGCACCTTTATCGCCAAAGTCAACAAATCTAGCGGTGTGATATCCTTTTAATTCGGTGCCGTTGCTTTCAAAGAATAAACTAAGTTTGAATCTATTGCCGTCTCTTTTAATATCAAAGCTTGAAAGGTTGATGTCATTGACGTAATATCTCAACCATCCGTAAGCACCGGCATCAATTTTGGTTTCGGGGATATTAAATGCTTGTTTTGTTCCACCGAGTAAATTACTTAATTTAATATAAGAAGCATTTTTTTTGTGATAACTATCACCACTTTTCTTTCCGCGATTGTGTAAATGAAGTTCGGTTCCATTCACAGCACCTTTAATTAATCTAGCGATTAAATCGGCATTAATTTTTTTTACTTTTGCAGGAGGCTGAACGTTACAATGTCCGGCAGGTACGTTAATAGAAACCGCTTTATAAGTGTTGTTTTTGAAATTAGATTCTTTTATGAAACGACCTTTATTAACAGTTAACTCAAAAGTATGTTTTCCTAACATCGATTGAGGCTTGCTTTTTAGATAGTAGATAGGAAAAGTTACCGTAGTTTTAGCTCCGGGGTTGAGGGTAGGAATACCTTTACCATTGCCCCAGCCCGTGCTTGCATCTCTGGCGCTAACAATACCGACATCCATACGTTTTGGGCTTTTTGCTCGTCCAATATTTTTAACTATTGCATTCACGTATAGAGCCGGTTTATTAACCCTACAGTTAGCAGCAAGACGGATGCTAGCTTTTTCTATGATTAAATCTGGTAAAAAAGCAAATTTAATATTAGGATTTATAGTTGGATTTATACCGGGGTTTACCTGTATTTTCTTTTCAACAGGTTTTAATAATGGTACTTGTGCAGTTGTAGAAGTAATTGTAGAAGCGGCTATTAATGTACCGATAGCTAATGTTTTTAGAGAAAGTTTAAACATAGTAATTATACTTTTAATAGTAAGTTGATTGACTTACTATTTACTACGTTTGCCCCTCAGATTTTATGCAAGCTGTTTGAAATATTTTTTACTTTTATATTTAAAAAACGAAAAATGTAAGGTAAATATCTGGAGAAATAATAATAGATTCTTTGGTGTGTTTGCCCTGTATACCTACACCGATTGTTGGCTAATTTTTTTTTACCCCACACACCCTACACAAACATCCTCATCAATCTAAATCTATAAAAGCAACTGACGAAGGTTGGTTGTGGAGCAAGCAGTTAACAGTCAACAGTGAACAGTTACTAATCAACAACTAACAACTAACCACTAACTACTTTCACCCGAAGCATGTGGATCTTCAAGCGAAGAACCATAATATAATATTCAGAAAGATTAAAACAGCTAAAAGAACACCATTAACCATAAAGTCATGTTTATGCTGTTTAAATTTTCTCTCTATTAAAGCCCCTCCGGTAGCAAATAAAAATCCTTTGATGGGTTTGGGGATTTTTTCGTAATAAGGTTTGTAGCGCAATAGATTTCTTATTAATTGGAAAGTTCCGTAAAGGGTGATTCCAAAAAGCGCTAATCGGAATATGCTATATAAATTAAAATAGTTTTCCATTAGATGTGTTTGAGGATTATTTTTACGGCGATCGCCAATATTGCAGCGATGATACTTCCTGTTAATGTAATTCTAACGATGCGGTTATATTTCCGAACTTCTATATCGGCTAGTTCTTCTGCTACTTCAATTCCTTTAGTTGCTGATTGTTTTGCGTATTTGCTTAATTCAAAAGCTAAGGTAGAAACAACGGAAACGATTACCGCAGCATCATCGGTGAGTCCAGCAATGGGAATTACATCGGGAATCGCATCGAAGGGAGAGATGAGATAAAGCAAGGCTCCAATTGCTAATGCCTTTGATGTCCAAGCGGCTTTGGGATCTAAAACCATTTGGAATAATGATTGAATTTTGGGCCAAATTTCTTTTATTGGTCCCCGATTCATTGACGGTAATTTCTCAGAAATTTTTTGAATATCTTTCTGAATATTATCTGTATTAACAGATGTAACTAGCTTATGAAATATATTTTTTATCTTATCAGAATTACTTGTTTTTTCTAATTTTACTTCTACTTCTTCAAGGACTTCTTCTGTTTTAATTTGCTCTTTTTCTTTTTGAGTTAACTGGCTAAATAGCTTTTTGATTTTATTATGGTTTGTATTGGAATTTGTTTTTACAGGTTGTTGGTTAATAACTTGCGTTTCTGCTTCTTCTATCGTACTTTGAACTGATGATTTACTAGAAACGTCTGGATTTTTCTGGAAGAAATTTGGTATAAGCGATTGCAATCTATTTTTTTTATTGGTTTTTTTATTGGCTTCTTGATTATTCTCCGTTTCTACTTGGCGATTAATTGGTTTTATATCTGGCGTAACTTCTTCTGTTTCTGTTTGTGGTTCTACTTTTGATATTTCTTCCGAGTGCGAGTCTTTGCGGAACTTATTCCACATTTGCTTAATAAAACCCTTTTGGGCTGCCTCGGAGGATGTTTCTTCCAGAGGTGATGGCTGGATATCTATAGTTGTAGGGTTCTCTATTTCATCCGCTTGTTTTTTAGAGCCACCAAAAAATCTATCTTTGATTCCCATACCCATCACCTCATAATCTCAGTCACTTACTAAATATAAGCAAATATCCTGCGACCATGCATCAAACTAGATGAATGTAAACAAACTATTGCCGCATTATGCAAATATCTATCTATAGTGGGAAGATATTTTACTTTGATTCGCAAGCGATGCCATCATTATCTCTATCAAACCTCTTAGCCCAAGGATTAGTTGTAACATTAATATCTTTTATGCCTTGCGCTTTTAACTGCTTGCAGCTATTGAGTTGAGGAGAGGGAATAACCTGATTAGAAGTGGCTGCTGTGGGGTTCTGTGCAACGGTACAGTTTTGACTTCTATACTCTGCAACCAAACCTTCTGCTCTCTCGGGATAATCGGCAATACTTTGTTTGACTGCTTGCCTAATTTGCTTTCTGCTCAAGCCCTGTAAACTCTGAGGATTGTAGTTTGCGATCGCAATTGTTGCGACTTTAATTTTATAGTTTTCGTTTACCTTGCCGCAGCCAATTTTACTGTTAATATTTGCAACTAACTTATCAATAGATACCGGTTTGTCAGAATTATTCGTGGATTTAGCTGCTTGTTCAATTTTCTGGGCTGAATTGGCTGCTTTTTGGGCAGATTCAGCCACCGGATTTGCTGTAGGTACTGCTTGTAAAGTTTCGGTTGGTAATGGTTTAGTTAATTGTGCAACAGATTTGTTTGTTGGATCGAGTTCGGGTACCGCTTGTAAAGTTGGTATTAATAATGGTGTGACTTCAGGCACGATTCGAGATACAGGAGTAGTTTCCGCTATTGGCTCTTGTAATTGAGGTGATTCGATTGCTTTTTTGCTAGAAGTCGAAGTTCCACAACCCGCTACAGTCAAAGCGATTAAGGTAAATATAAATTTTTTATTCACAGTGTTCTATTGGTAAATGTACTTAGAGTATACCTACCACGGTTGTATTTACGAACAATGTGATTTGAATCATGATTGATTGTAATCTAATTTACTCAGGAATGGCCGCAATTGCCATAAGGCTTGGGTTGGTGCGTGACAGGAAAACCTTATTATTGCTTTAGAATCAATCAGTGTACTAGCAACGGCAATAAAGGGGGAAGAAAATCTACACCCCTTTTTGCCTCCCCTACAAGCAAAATGTGCCAGTTGCGTAAGTCCTATTACTAATAAAGAGATATTTTCTAGATTATTAAGATTAAACTTATGCCATTAGGTCTATTTTTTCACAATTGCTATTTTTAAGATTCCTTCCCCGCAAGCAAGCTGTAGATAACGTCCTCGTTATAGAAAATCAATTTATGAAAGTCAGTTACTGCATCTCATCATAAGTACAACATTGACTAAATATTTCAAATATTTATGTAAGTATATTTATTGGCAAGTAATTAAAGTTATAATCTTTTTTGACATTAAAATAAAAATCTAAATAAAGAAAGCACAAGTGGCAATCTTCATTATTTGGGCTGAAATTAGCTTGGTAATCTTAGTTTTCTCCTTAGTTAACTGGCTAGTTAGCAAGATTTTCAAGCAGTTAATCAAGATTCCTATACTGTCGAACGCCCAAACTTTACGTCGCAATATTAAAGCGGTATTGTTGCTTTGCTGCTTCTTTCTTTGTGTCACGATTGTAGGGGTAAATGCTTTTCTAATTTATCAAGGTGAAAATCTCCAGGAATATACACTCTTATTAATTCGTCGCATTCCTTCAGCCTTCTGGGTGACAATAGGAATTGCTAGCTTACAGAGTTTAGGGTTGCTAATTGTAGCCACATTATTAAATAAATTGGCTGACTATTTACTCAAACGAGCTTGTATTCGCGCCAAAAACTGGGAAAAAAGCACTGCCGACGATGAGAGCATTGTTGCTTTTTTTGGCTCTTTTAACAGAATTGTTACTACTAGCATTTGGTTATCAACTTTAATATGGTGTACCCAGTTTTTCCAAGTACAAGAAACTGCTATCGAGTATCTTTTCATCTTATTAAGGATTTATTTAATTGTTTCAATTGGATTGCTAATTTTTAAACTAGTAGCAGTAGTTGTTGACAGCTTAGATATTTTAAGCCTTAAATACTCCAGCCCTGACAACTTACTCCGCTTCTACGATAGACTCAGAAATCTTGTTCCTTTTCTCAAGCGTTGTCTGGAAACTACAGTCTATGTTTTGATGGCAACGCTAGTTGTGCAGCAGATAGAACTAATTGCCGATTTCGCATTTTGGGGTTCGAGAATAATTAAGCTAATCGCCGTTATTTTTGTCAGTCATGTTTTTGTGGAGCTAGCTTATTTAGCAGTTGAGGAGTTGCTGCTCAAAAATAAAAATATAACTGAATTGCAGAGACAGAGACGACTAACTATTATTCCTTTATTACAAAGTTTTACCAAATATATTATTTACTTTAGTGCTGGTATCTTAATTCTAGAAATTTTCACCATCGATCCGGCTCCCATTTTAGCTGCTGCTGGGCTTGTAGGTTTAGCAGCTAGTTTAGGAGCGCAAAATTTAATTAACGATTTAGTTAGTGGTTTTTTTATTCTGTTTGAAAACTACTATTTGGTAGGAGACTATATTGCAGCAGGAAATGTTGAAGAAAGAGAAATTGAAGGTTTTGTAGAAGCAATTGAACTCAGAACCACCCGAGTAAGACATCCTAACGGTCAATTACAGATTATTCGTAATGGGGAAATGGGTTCAATTGTCAACTACTCCAAAAATTATATTTATGCAATGGTGCAAGTCAGATTAAATTATGAAGTTGAATTAGAGCGGGTATATAAAATTATAGAGTCAATAGGAGAACATTTAAAAGCCAATTATCCCGAAGTACTCGAACCAACTCAGGTAGATGGAATAGAAGAATTTGGAGAATATTATTTATTATTAGGAACGAGAACAAAAGTCAAACCAGGGAGAAATCTTCAGATTGAGCGTCTTTTCCGTAAAATGCTTAAAGATGCTTTTAACCGAGAAGAAATTCAAATTCCGGTTCGTACTCACGAATGAAGGGAATAGGGAATAGGGAATAGGGAAGACAAGAGCATAACTTTCACTCCTAACTACTTTCACCCGTAGGGTGTGGATCGTCAACTAACAGCTACCTGCTAACCACCAACGACAAAAACATACACTCCCAAACTAAACGTGGTTGAGCATAACAAAGCAAAGATTTACGGGTTTTTTCAAGCTGTTGAATAATTATTGGTTGTCGCAAATTCTGCCAATATGACTGTTGCAAATAATCAACTAACCATAATTGGGCTTCATTATCTAATGCTTTATCAATTTGTTTTGCTAATTCCAATGCAGAACGGTAAGTTTTGGGCGGTTGACTACAGGAGCGCAGTAAATCTAAGGGAATATTCTGCATTTGCTCGTATGCTTCAATGGCTTTCCCCGGACTTCCTGCGGCGATACTTATAACTGTAGGATGATTCAATATTTCACTATGTCCCGATAATGCCAGTACTTGAGACATCGCTGCGGTATCTAAACAGTAAAAAGGAATTTTTTGGCAGCGGGAAACCAAAGTTGTCAATATAGAATCGGGTGTTGGTGCTATTAAAATCAGCGTTGCTTTTCCCGGTTCTTCCAAAGTTTTAAGTAAAGCATTTGCTGCCGATTCTGCCATTGTTTCGGCTTGCTCTAAAATTACTATATTCCTCGATGTTTCTAGAGGTGGACGGCTGAGAAATTCTGTAATTTCGCGAATCTGTTCTAACCTAATTATTGGTGGTGCTTTCCGTTTTAATCCTTTTTCTGCTGCCTCTTTTGCACTGAACAATTTCCCTTGATGTTGATAGCTTGGCTGTACCCAAAGTAAATCGGGATGATTGCTTTTTTCTAATTTGCTTTTAACAACAGCGATGTCTTTATTATTTTGACTAAACAATAATTCTAAAAAGCATCTTGCAGCTAAACTTCGTCCGATTCCAGGAGAACCTACAAACAAATATGCTGGCGCAATTCTATCTTTTGCAACAGCTTGTTTTAATAATTCTACTGCTTGAGTTTGTCCTATAAGCGGCGCGAAGAAATCCATTTTCAGTTAACAGTGAGCAGTTAACAGTGAGCAGTTAACAGTGAGCAGTGAGCAGTGAACAGTTACCAATTACCAATTACCAATGCCCAATGCCCAATCCCCAATTACCAATTACCAATTACCAATTCCCCATTCTTCTAATTTAGAGGTTAATATTTGCTGAATTTGTTTTTGCACTTGCTCGCTTATTAAACCAGCTTCTATTTTTAAGGTTCTTTCAGGAGATAAAACTGCTTGTTCTTTATATCCTTTTTGAACGCGACGATGAAATTCTATTTTTTCTTGCTCAATTCTATCTGCTTTTTCGCCGCTTTTTCGTTTGCGTGCCATTCCTACCTCAACGTCTAAATCTAACCATAAAGTTAAATCGCTTTTCAATCCAGAAGTGGCTATAGAATTAAGTTGGTGAATCAAATTCATGTCTAAATTACGACCGTATCCTTGATAGGCTATCGTCGAATCAATATAGCGATCGCACAATATAATTTTTCCTAATTCCAAGTTCGGCAGTAGCTCTTGTTCTACGTGTTGCGAACGGTCGGCAGCGTATAATAATAATTCTGTAGTCGGACTAATTGCTTTGTCTTTGCTATTTTCTAACAATAAGGAACGAAGATTTAACCCTAATTCAGTTCCCCCAGGTTCGCGAGTTGTTACCACGGGTATACTTAAACTTTGCAGCCATTCACAACAAAGCTGCATTTGTGTAGTTTTACCGCAACCCTCCACCCCTTCAAAAACAATTAGTTTACCTTTCATTACTTTTTTGCCAGATGCCGCCAACTTTTTAAAATATCATTTTTACGGCACTGCAAATAACTTTCTCTATTTCTTCTTCTAACAAATTCCCCTGCTATAGGCTTCCGCGTAGGTACGTTTTATGAGATTCCTAAATCTCCTTAAGAAAGGGGAACTTTAACTCCAATTCCCCCTTTTAGGAGGGCTAAGGCATCAAAACGCGATGAAACAAACTTAAAATTGTTCGTTTTGGCATACCGTGGCTCCGGTAGGAAAGCTTTGGAGCATGAAATTTTCTCAAAGCAAAAGCGATCGCCTAAAAATCAAAAGAATTTTTCACTTTTACTTTTTGACTTTCAGTTTAGTTACTTCCCCTTTCTAGCTTAGAGATACTGTGTTAAAGTCTTAGTCAAGGTTGTTTTTGGTACTGCACCTACAACCGTATCGACTTGTCTACCGCCTTTAAATACTATCAGCGTGGGAATGCTGCGAATACCGTAGTGACTGGCAACAGTGGGATTTTGGTCTGTGTTTAATTTCACCACTTTTACCTGTCCTTCGTATTCTCCAGCAACTTCATCTACCACCGGAGCAACCATTCGACAAGGACCGCACCAAGGAGCCCAAAAGTCAACCAGCACCGGAACTTCGCTTTCGAGGACTTCTTGCTTAAAGGTGGCTTCTGTCACATTCGTAATGGATGACATACTAGTCGTCCTCCTCTTTAATAATATTTCTATAATTCGATAAAATCGAATAATTAAAATATAGACCTTTTTAAGACAACCTGCAACAATGAGATTTCTTTATCATCCAGAGCAAAAAAATATATCTTTAGCCGGAGTGCTTTACGCTTTAGGGGACCCCGTCAGATTGGAGATTGTGCGACAGTTAGCAAAGAAAAAAGAGCAATGCTGTGGAGACTTTGATTTTGCGATCGCGAAGTCAACAATGTCGAACCACTTCAAGATATTGCGGGAGTCGGGAGTGGTGTTGACTCGTAAAGAAGGAACTCAACACATCAACACTCTGCGAACTGAAGATTTAGAGGAATTATTTCCAGGATTGCTCGAAGCAGTGTTAAATTCGGCTCAACCATTTGTAATTGCACAAGAAGCAGTTAAACAAACTGTATGAAGAGAACATGGCGTTTATGGAATAATTGCGTAGTATTTAGGTTGGACTGATGAGTTGCTTGGCAAAGTCTTAAATGTATTACCAATTACCCATTACCAATTACCCATTACCAATTACTAATTAACTCTTTCCGATTGCATTGCTAAAATCACTAAACCATAGTTTTGCGTTTTTGAAACTTGCATTGGTAATATCGCAACCTCGGAAGGATGTTACAGAAAAGCTTGTTATTTCTTTAATTAAATAGTGAAGTGAAATAAGAGTAAATCCGATGTAGGTTAATGATAAAAAAGTTATACTAAATCCCCATATCAGATTTTGAGTGCTTAAAAAAGCAATTGCTCTGGTTCCTGATAAAAAAGCAAAAGCATAGGTAATAATTGTTGCTGCGGCAGATAAAATAATTGGCATAAATCCTTTTTGAAAACAAAAGCTAGAAATTGCCACGATCAATGCTCCGATAGCGGCAGATGCTATTGCTATTTGCGGGTTTTTTCCACCAGCTGCTGTACCACCGTAGAAAAATCCTAAAATTGCTCCCGAAGTCGCACCGGAAATAATTATAGCAATACGTTGTAAAGTAGATTTTTTCTTGGCTAAACTCATTACAACACCAGCTATTCCGGCAATTACTAAACTGATAGATAAAGCTACACCATATACCCAGACTGGACTTTCCTTTTGGCGTTCTATGACTCCAAAAATCATGGAACTGACCGCATGAAATGTAACAATAGTCGTTGCAAACGCGATAGATATTAAACAAATAAATATTTTAGCAGTTTGACCTGCTTTTACATTCTGAAAATTCGCTTCTCGCAGTGAAGTATTAGTAAAGTCACAACCGCGAATATCTGAATAACTAAAATTAGCATAGTCCAGGTTTTGACCTTTAAAACAGCGGTTTCTTAAATCTTGATTGCTAAAATTTAAATTTGAATAATTCATGCTATCAATTAATAGTTTAAGCAATACAAATGGTACTACTTACATAGTACTTGTAGGGTGTGTTGTCGCGCAGCGCAACGCACCATAGGACAAAGATTTTGGTGCGCTCACGGCTAAAGCCATAAAACACCCTACGAAGTATATGAATAACGAAGGCTTTTTATACGAGTGCGTAAATTATGATAAATTTTTGCTTACATCATGTAATAGTGTTAGTTAAAGTTGAATGCTCCGATACCTTCTTTTATAAAAAAACTTAAACTGCAACAAAAACAATTGTATAAATTATCGATGCTTGATTATCAAAGACCATTATTTTTAAAACGATATATCTTCACAACTACAATGGGCTTTCTACTATTATTGCCCTTAATAATTTATGGCTGGGCATGTTTTTCACGTCCACCTCAAACCAATACAGAAAAAAAATTATTTAAAGGTATTACCTACAAACGTAAATTTGGTTTGAATATACGTCCTACAGTAATTCATATTGTCAAAATTGATTTATCAGTACCGGGGGTAAAAGTACTGGTAACACCACCGCAGGCTATTGGTGACAATAATACAACTTCAGCGCGGACAGCTTCGCAATTTTTGCAAGAATTCAAACTTCAATTAGCTGTGAATGCTAATTATTTCTATCCTTTTCGCGAAAACACTCCTTGGGATTATTATCCCCATAGCGGAGATATCGCTTATGCTATAGGGCAAGCAATTTCTAACGGCAAGCATTACTCAAAAGCTGATAGTAAGTGGGGAGTTTTATGTATTTCTCAACAAAATAGCGCCCAAATTTTAGATAGTGGAAATTGTCCTCAAAATACGCTTCAAGGTGTTGCTGGTAGAGATGTATTTATTAAAGATGGTAAACCTTTAAAATCAGACTCCGAGGAAGATAAACCTTATCCAAGGGTTGTAGTTGCGACTAATAAACAAGGCAATATTCTTTGGCTGGTTACTGTAGATGGGAAACAGCCACTTTACAGCGAGGGAGTTACGATTGCAGAGTTGACAGATATCGTTCAAGATTTGGGCGCACATGCAGCTTTGAATTTAGATGGCGGCGGCTCAACCACATTGGTAATGACGAAGAATAATAAACCAAAGCTGCTAAATGCTCCGATTCATACTAAACTACCGATGCGGGAACGTCCAGTTGCTAACCACTTGGGTTTTTACGCAGATGGTCTGTAATTCAAATCTATTTAATAAAAAAAATTGTAAGTAAAAATACTTGACTTATTCTTGGCAAATAAATTTACAATAGCTTTTTTAAACTGGGAAATTAAACGATTATTACAAAGCATTTTTTGTAGATGCAGTGTAAATAATCAGAAGCTAAACTAGTACCGTATTCAAAATTGAAGGAGTAAAAAAATGATTCAAGAGCGCGACTACACCTTAATTATTGATAAAAGCGGTAGCATGTCTACCCCAGATCAAGCTGGCGGCAAAAGTCGATGGCAGATAATGCAAGAATCAACCCTTGCTTTGGCTAGAAAGTGCGAGCAATTCGATCCAGATGGAATGACAGTTTACTTGTTTTCTGGTAGATTTAAACGCTTTGACGATGTAACTTCAGATAGAGTAGCGCAAATATTCATGGAAAATGACCCTGCGGGGACTACGAATTTGGCAGGTGTTCTCAAAGATGCTACCGATAGTTATTTCAAACGTAAAGCAGCAGGGGAAACTAAGCCCAATGGTGAAACAATTTTAGTTGTCACAGATGGCGAACCAGATGATAGAAAAGCCGTATTTGAGGTAATAGTTAATGCTTCTCGTCAAATGGAAAAAGATGAAGAATTAGGAATTTCTATTGTTCAAGTTGGTACGGATGCTCAAGCAACAAAATTCCTCAAAGCTTTAGATGACCAAATGGAGTCAATTGGTGCCAAATTTGATATTTGTGACACGGTAACTTTTGATGACATGGAAGATATGAGTCTTGCAGAAATACTAACTAATGCAATTACTGATTAATTAAATTAGTTAACCGAAGAGCCAAAATTTTCAATTATAGGAGTCATAATTTATGTTAGAAAATCGCGATTACACCTTAATTATTGACAAAAGCGGTAGCATGTCAACTCCCGACCAAGCAAACGGTAAAAGTAGATGGGAAGTGATGCAAGAATCTACCCTTGCTTTAGCTAGAAAATGCGAAAAATTAGACCCCGATGGGATGACAGTTTACTTATTTTCCGGTAAGTTTAAGCGTTTTGACGATGTAACTTCAGATAAAGTAGCACAAATATTCATGGAAAATGACCCTGCGGGAACTACGAATTTAGCAGGAGTTCTCAAAGATGCTACTGATAGCTATTTCAAGCGTAAAGCAGCAGGGGAAACTAAGCCCAACGGCGAAACAATTTTAGTTGTTACAGATGGTGAACCCGACGATAGAAAGCCAGTTTTTGAAGTGATTGTCAATGCTTCTCATAAAATGGAAAAAGATGAAGAATTAGGGATATCTTTTGTTCAAGTTGGTAGAGATGCTCAAGCCCAAAAGTTTCTCAAAGCTTTAGATGACCAAATGGAATCAATTGGTGCCAAATTTGATATTTGTGACACGGTGACATTTGATGATATGGAAGATATGAGTCTTACAGAGATATTAACTAATGCAATTAATGATTAAACGTAGGGAATAGATTAAAAAGTTAATACTAATAAATAAATAACAGGAGAATTAATCAATGCTAGAAAATCGCGACTATACCTTAATTATTGATAAAAGTGGTAGCATGGCAACCCCCGACCAAAAAGGTGGTAGAACCAGGTGGATAGCAGCAGAAGAATCAACTTTTGCTCTTGCTAGTAAATGCGAGCAATTTGACCCGGATGGTATAACTATCTATACTTTCTCCGGTAGATTTAAAAGATATGAAAATGTCACATCAAATAAAGTGATACAAGTTTTTCAAGAAAATGACCCCTCCGGAACTACCGATCTAGCTTCAGTATTAAAACACGCCACAGATAACTATTTTGAACGTAAAGCTGCGGGGGAGACAAAGGAAAATGGCGAGACAATCTTAGTTATTACCGATGGCGAACCCGATGATAGAAAAGCGGTGATGAAAGTAATCATCGAAACTTCTCGTCGTATGGATAAAGACGAAGAATTAGCAATTTCCTTTATTCAGGTTGGTAAAGATCCACATGCAACTCGCTTTCTCAAAGTATTAGATGACGAAATGCAAAGTGCTGGAGCCAAGTTTGATATCTGTGACACGATTACAATGGATGATATGGAAGACTATAGTCTTTCAGAAGTGTTGCTCAATGCAATTATTGATTAACTATTCCCATTAATGGTAATTAAACAAATGGATTCCATTGATAAATTGTTATCGGAACTTCAGGCTGAATATCAGCAATCAGTTAATTCTCCGGTTAAGAAAACTGAGGAAGGCAAGAAAGGCAAGAAGGGAAAGAAAGTAAAGAAAGTAAAGCTTGATTCACCTGCACCTTCTTCCTTTTTCGCATCTTCACCATCAAAAGGAGATGCAATAGATAATATTTTAGCTGAAATTAAACAAGAGACTGAAGAAAAACAATTATTAGAAGAACAACAAAAACAGCAAAAGCTTGAAGAAGAAAGAATAGAAAAAGAAAAAATTAAAGCGAACAATCTAGAAGCATTAAAGAGAAAAGCTCAAGATTGGTTAAACAAATTAGAACCATTATCACCCGAAGGAATATGGTTTGAAAGTTTTTCTAAAAATTATCCTTCTAAATTAGAAGCCGCAATTGAGTATTTAAACAGCGAGCAGTGAGCAGTTATCACCTAAACATTTGGATTAATAAATAATAAATAATCCTATTATCAAATAATAGTAAATAATCTATAAAACATGTATTAAGTAAAAAAGAAAATATTCTCTTGCTAACCGCTAACTGTTCACTGTTCGCTGTTCGCTGATAACCGTTTTGCTCCCCATTCATGCATTGCATTAAGAATTGGCTGCAAACTTTCACCTAAAGATGTCAGTGAATACTCAACTTTTGGAGGTATTTCAGCATAAACTTCCCGATGAATAATTCCATCTTGTTCCATTTCTCTTAATTGCTGAGTTAACATTTTCTGGGTAACTCCCGGTAAAGCACGCTGTAATTCTCCAAAGCGTCTTATACCTAATAGTAATTCTCTAATAATTAATACTTTCCAGCGTCCTCCTATTACTTGAAGAGTGGTTTCAACTTCACAGCTAACCGCTTTTTTAGGATTTCCCACTTTTGGTTTCATAGTTACTTTTCAGTAAGTACCTGACTTTTAAGTACGTACTTTTCATAATACATCTACCCAGCTTAAAGTAAACAGGTATTGACTGTTCCAACTATAGGAATCCAGTTTAAATATTGAAAAAATATTTCTGAGGAAAACACTGTGAATCAACCTGTAATTGCAGACAAAAAACCTGTTCTACTTGAATTAGAAGCCGGTACTTATTACTGGTGTAGCTGTGGGGAATCAAGCAATCAACCGTTTTGCAATGGTTCTCACAAAGGCACGGAATTTACTCCGCTTGCTTTTGAAGTGACTGAAAAAAAGAATGTCGCATTGTGTAACTGTAAACATACCGGCAATCCACCTTATTGCGATGGTTCTCACAGCAAACTTTGATGTTTAATAAGTTGTAAATAAAACTTGCCTTCATTTGACATCCCCCTAAATTTAACTACAAAAAGCATTATTTAGGGAGATATTAAAATCACTTGTAATTAATAGCCTTTCTGTATCCCTTCTCCTTGATAAGGAGAGGGGTGCCCGGAGGGCGGGGTGAGGTAAACTTGATTGCGATCAAATGAAAATGGCTATATATGTCTATATTTACAGCGAAGATTCATAATACAAATTTATCCTTAGAATAAATTCTTACCTTATTATTTTGAATTGGTTTTATCCAGAAGTAAATTTCAAAAATTTATTCACGATATTATCAACAGAACGTTTTAACTGGTGCTTGCGATACCATCTTTGAAAAGCTGCTTCATATTCTTCGCCTTTAGTTTGATAACTATTCCAACCATCCAAACCTAAAAACAAACCCCAAAAAAGTACAACATAAAGCGCCCAGTTAATACCACCACCTGTAAGCAAATCCATCGATAACAAAAAAGAATTGATGATAGCATAATTACCAGCACGCTTCTTGAATCTTCTTTGACGATGCACATTAAACGCTTGTCTATGCTGAATTTCACCTTGTTTTGCAGCCCAATCGGCTTCTGCTAATTGTAGAGTTTCCACAGAGATATCCAACTCCGCAGCGATTTCCAACAGCACCTCATGGGAAAACTCCTTATCATCATCCACTTGACGCGCGATCGCCAACTGCAAAATTTGCTGTACGTCTTCTTGGCTATAACAACGACTAATTTTATCTCCCGAATTCGCCATACTTATAATCTCTTCTATTACTTTTAATAGAGAATTTATTCAGGAAGTACAGAGTACTGCCACTATCTCTAGAGTAACAAATCAATCAGTTGAATTTTGGAGTTTGCACAAAGTTAAGCCAGCACAAAATTGAAGTTTCCCCAAGCAGAGCAACTGTAGCATAAGTAGATAATTTTTTTCTAAAAATTTCCCAGACAGATTTTAGATTGAATTTCAACAACTGCCTTGGAATAAATACCCAGTCTTAAAAATAAAAAATTATTCTTCCCCATCTACCCCCTCTACCCCACGCCACTTTGCTCAACGGAAGGAACCCCCTCCCTTGTCTCACCCGACAATGTAGGCTTGTTCGAGTACTACGATACTGTCACATCCGCAGTTGTATTTTCATCTGAGTCTTTAGAAAATAATCTCAGCGAAATCCAGTAGGTAAAAATGTGAGAAAGTAAACCAAGGGGACCAGCAAATAAACAAAGTGCAAGGGAGTGAAAAGTCCAAATACCTGTTTTTACACCAGCTAGATAAATGTAGCGCCCTACAAATAAGTCCATGACTAAAAAGTGAATCCATCCAGTTGCAGCAGCAGTTTCATCACCAAAAAATCGAGCAATATCTGCTAGCTGGGGATTGGATAGAGCTTCTGCATTTTCGGGTGTAATGCTGCTAATAAATAAATATAGATATAGCCCAGCTAAAGGTATAAACGGGATATATGACTCCATCACTTTTTGGGTAACTTTCCATTTTGGTAGAAAAATCATTAATGCCCAAAAAGGTAAAACAAAAAGATTTGCAATATTAAATAATTCGCTGACACCCATACAAAGCTCCGCCTAAAATACTAATAGTTATCAGTATAATTTTAATAGAACTACTATTAACTAAAAAATAATTATTTATAGCAATTACAAAACCAGCTATAATATCTACCACCTCTAACCTTTAACCTGAATCGGGGGCAGCATCTCTTGGCAAATATAAAGTGTAAAGATACAACTTTTTCTAATATAAAAGCAATTTTATTTGATAAAAACGGTACTTTAGAAGATTCAGAAGTAGATTTACGTAATTTAGCTCAAAAAGCAGCGCGAATTATAGACGCACAAATACCCGGTATCGGCGAACCTTTATTAATGGCTTTTGGTGTTAATGCTGATAGTTTAGACGCTGCGGGATTAATAGCTGTAGCTAGTCGTCGAGAAACAGAAATTGCAGCAGCAGCTTATATTGCTGAAACGGGAAGAGGTTGGATTGAATCGTTAAAAATAGCTCGCGAAAGTTTAGATGAAGCAGAAAAATATCTTGGTGATTATTCTTCACCTTTATTTGCAGGTAGCCTAGAAATATTGCAAAAGCTTTCCCAAGCACAGTTAAAGTTGGGTATTCTTTCAGCCGCTACAACCCAAGAAGTAAATCAATTTGTACAAGTCCATAAACTGAGTGAATATTTAAACTTAGAAATGGGAGTAGACGGTAATATTTTTAAACCAGATCCAGCTTTGTTTTTACAAGCTTGCGAAAAATTGGAAGTAGAACCAACTGAGACTTTAATGGTAGGAGATTCTGTTGGTGATATGGAAATGGCACGTAACGCTAAAGCTGCTGGCTGTATTGGTATTACTTGGATTGGGAAGTCGGATAATGTTCGAGGTGCGGATGTTGTAATTAATAAATTGGATGAAATTGAAGTTTGTTAATTAGCTACTACTGACAAAACCTCATAACCTTGTCCTTGAATCATACATTGCCGCAGCCCATTATTATCAAATTCAACTGGACAAGCAACTGTTGAAACATCAGGACGATTACCTTCTTTATAAATAGCTGTAATTTCTACATCTTGATTGTGGAAAGATTTTAATGAAGTGTGAGAAACTTTCTCCGAAGGATACAATACTAATTTATCTTGCTTTTTCGTATCAGTAATAATAAAGAATTCTTCTCCTTTATAAGCCCTAACAGACCTTCTACGAGGTAGCTCTTCATAAATTAATTTACCTTGTATTTTTTGTTCTTTTAATTTGGATGAATCATCCCCAATTGTTTTTTGTACATCTGTCTTTTTAGAACCTTTGACAAAGTTAGCAGTATTTTCATTTTTAGTACAACTTGATATATAAATACTAGAAAATAAGCAGATGAAGACCAATGGTTTTTTGAAAGTTTGAGCAAACATAGCTAGTATTTTTGTAAATAGGTTATCTAAATCAAGGGATTTTGTTGTTTTCCTCTATATAGAATACCCATTTACAGCTATAACTAACGTTTAAAACGAAGATTGTAATCCTAATGTTAATTGCCAATCCGTTTCCAACTGAGGACCATCTAAATCGCGCAAAATAGGTAATTCAAATTCCATCGCTAAACGAGAACCTTTTAAATTACCTTCAGGAGCATATAAATTAACTCCGAATCCCAGATTAATTTGAGTACCGTTTCTTAAATCGGGATCTGCTGTAGGAATCATCATCGGATTTAGTCTGTCATCAGCACCATCAATATCTCCCCAAGTTTTTCCAGTCAAGCGCAACGAAGTACTCAACCAATCAGTCCAATTGCGAGCAATCCAACCCGATAGCTGGTATTTGTTTCCTAAGCGATAACCATTATCATTTTTTCCCAATCTCAAGGTTGTCAAAGCTTGCGCTCCCCAAGAACCTTTTCCAGATTGACCTAAATAAGTTATCCCCGGTAGCAAATCAAAAGTACCGGAACCAATTTGCATTGGATAAGGAAGAATTTGGTCGTCACCTGCTGGAGTGTCGTCTCTTTCGTTAATTGAACCCGTGGGAAAACTAGCTCCAATATTCAAATGTATCCGCTGTTTGTCTTTATCGAATATTGTATATAGCGCTGTGGTTTTGATATCTCCGATTCCTTCGGAGTTAGTGGTGAAGCGTGTACCCATGCGGGTAAGATGTTCCATTTCTTTGGAAACAAAAGGTACCATAGCCATCACAGTCAGATTGTCGCTAACTCCATACATTGCTCCAAACATATGCATTTCCATGGTCATATCTACGGGAGTGACCATAAAATCCTGCAATACTTCACTATCGCTAATCCTATTTGTACCGTCGCGATTACCGTCCATGTTCATAAACATGTAGCGGTAGGAAGCCATAAATTCTCCTTTTTTGTGAGCGTGGTCTCCCATTACTCCAATTGGCGCATGTCCGTCTGGACGGGAAGAAGACCATTTATTGGGATCGCTATTATCGCCGCTATCTGCAATTATTATTTTTTCATTGCTTGGACTTTCATTTAATCCCCGATTGAGTAAATATTCTGGAGATTTATTTAAATTTAAGCTGTCTAAATTTGGCTTATTTAAATCTAAGTCAGAAGCAGAAGTAGAAATGACTGCTCTTTGTTGATTTTTTTGTATAGATTGTTTATCTACCTGTTTACCCAACTGTTTAGATTGAATTAACTTTTCAACTAACTTACTTCTATCAGTTTCTTTGTCGGTTTGTATATTTGATGTTGGTATAATTTCTGCAACTGCTACTAATGGAGATAAAGCGATACTAATAATAGTCAAGCTAGATAGATAAGGATTTAACTTCAATTTACAAACCTCGTTTGTTAGATAAGTAATTTAACAGAGGATTATAGTATCAAGTAATTAATATTTTTCACAAAAGACAGCTTGTCAAACTTGTTTGACGATAATTGCATTTTCTCTAAAAATAGAAACAATTGTGATTCAAACGTCATTTATAGTTTATAAACACAGGGTTTTCAAATTCGTATTCTTTTAGTACTTATTTTTACTAACAAATAATGAAAATAACGCATTTTTGTTTGGTAGTAATCCTTGCTATCGCAATCCTATTTTAATTTTGAAAT
Source organism: Rivularia sp. PCC 7116 (assembly GCF_000316665.1). Classification (GTDB taxonomy): domain Bacteria; phylum Cyanobacteriota; class Cyanobacteriia; order Cyanobacteriales; family Nostocaceae; genus Rivularia. Next base: position 426,545 of record NC_019678.1, read on the forward strand.
TTTCTGTTCCCTATTCCCTGTTCCTTAGCCCCTACGAGTTATTCAGAAATCAAAACGGATTCCTATATATAAGAGTTATTGCTCAACTTTTTCCAATAAAATAACTCGGCATCTTCAAGATACCGAGTCATCCTATGTACGTATTTATTTTTTAATTTAGAATCCTGAATTTATGGATCGGAACTTTAGCTGTTTATTTTTGTACCACTACTGTGGTTCCAACTGATGCCCAATTAAATATTTTTTTCGCATGATTGGGCGCTACATTTACGCAACCCCGACTAACTGGCGTACCAAAATTATTATGCCAGAATGCGCCGTGAATTCCATAACTGCCTTGATAATACATTGTGTGAGGAACATCCTTAATATCGTAATCTTCACCCTTCATCCGAGTTTTTTCCAGTTTTGTATAAATGTTAAATACGCCGGTAGGGGTAGGAGTATCTTTTTTACCAGTAGAAACGATAACTCCAAACACGGGTTTATTTCCTTCCCAAGTAATTAATCTTTGTTCGGATAAATCAACTTGAATCCAGCGTTTACTAGAGTTTTTTAGTTGCTTAACTTTATCAAGGACTTTTTGCTGAGAATTTGGCGTGTGATGAGCTTCTGCTTTATTCGTAGGAAGACTTACAAAACTAGCCGAGAGTGCTATTCCTGCTACTAAAACTTTCAGGTAGCGAATATACTGAGGTAAAATTAAGGCTTTCATGATAAATACTCTCAAATGTAAGCGTAAGCTTGTTTATTTACTTTTATTACTGCATCTAGCGACTAATTTCTGTCGCAATCTATGAATTTCTCTATTTTGATCTTACTTTATCTTCTCAATTAGCCTTTCTGCCTGTCGAGTTATTAAATCCCAATCTTCAGAAATAACTAAGTCTTTGGGAAACAACTCGCTGCTCAATCCAATGGCGATCGCACCGGCTCTGAGGAAATCCGGGGCATTTTCTACAGTTACTCCCCCAGTTGGGATCAAAGGAATTTCTCCCAAAGGAGCTTGCAGACTTTTGATATATCCACTACCACCACAAGCTTGCACGGGAAACACTTTCACGCAGCTAGCACCATAAGTCCAAGCCGTAACAATTTCTGTGGGAGTCAGCGCTCCGGGTATAACTGGTACCTTTTGCTTTACAGCTGCTTGAATTATCGTTAAATCAACATGAGGAGTAAAAAAGAACTGTGCCCCTGCGTCTATTGCTCGATGCATTTGTTCTAGATTCAACAACGTTCCCGTACCGATAACGCAGTTAGGTAATTCCACACGTAGTTGTGCAATTAACTCCGCAGCCTGGGGAGTATTCCAAGTGATTTCAATTAACTGCATCCCCCCAGATGCGACAGCCAAAGCCATTTGTCGCGCCAAATATTTTTTTTGGGCACGAATTACCGCGATGGCGCGGTGTCTTTTCAAAAGCACTAACCAAGGGGTATCGATAATGGGAGATTGGACATTGGGCATTAGAAATTGAGCATTAGAAATAAAAAAAACTTTGATGATAAGTCTTTTTTTATCGAAATTGAGCTAGATAAGTTCAGTTTTTCTAGAAACTAGATTGAAAATTTATTCAGTTTTAAGCAAGTCATTTATTTTTTCATCGAGAGATAATTACTTATTTACTAATTTAAATTCTTCTTCTATCTTCTGCTGTCGGGGAAAAAACAACCCAAAATTTCATCTTTTTTTTCGGATCGAGAGTATATATCTGTATCGCTAATATGATAAAAGCTAAGTAAATAAACGCAATTATTACAACCTAGGTATTGTAATTTTAATTGGCATGATTCACAAACAAATTTTCTACAAAAGCTTTATAGCTTCGGTTACAGCAGCAACAGTTATTATTGGTGGAAGTCAATTAAATCATACCTTTGCCCAATCTTCCCCAGCTAAAAATCCAACTACGGCAAATTCTTCACAAACCAAGCCTGCTCTGACTTTACAGGGGCACATATGGACTATCGAGGCCTTAGATTTTACCCCAGATGGGCAAACTTTAGTCAGTGGTAGCTACGACCATACCGTAAAAGTATGGGATCTAAAAAATGGTAAACTCATCCGCACCCTTGATGGGCATAAAGACGGCGTGAATGACGTTCTTATTAGCCCCGATGGAAAACAGTTTTTCACTGCTGGGGGAACGGCAGAACCCAATACCACTAAAGTCATTAAGGTATGGGATATGAAAACAAAAAAATTACTTCGTACCCTTAAAGGGCATACTTTAGGAGTCACTTCCCTGGCTATAACCCCCGATGGTAAAACTCTTATCAGCGGTAGTTACGATAAAACAATTAGGTTATGGGACACGCAAAAAGGTATACGCAAGCGTACTTTTACCGGACATAGCGATCCCATACTTTCAATTGCAATTAGTCCGGATGGAAAAACCCTGGCAAGCGGTGGTGGTGAGCTTAACGACGATTCTGACAAAACAGTTAAATTATGGAATCTGGAAACGGGAGAATTAACTAGCAACATCAAAGGAAACAACAATGTTATCAACTTTATTGGCTTTACTCCCGATGGTAAATATCTGGTGAACTCTACAGATCCAAAAATAAATGTTTGGGATGTGAGTACTGGCAAATTAGTAAATCGTTTTAGCGTATCCGATATTGAAGGAGTGACTTCTGTAACTTTAGGAAACGACAGTAAAAGCGTTGTCACAACTACATTAGATGGTGCCGTTACAATGTGGGAGCTAATTAGCGGAAAAGCAATGAAAACTTTAGTAGAAGCTTCCAACAATCCCCAAAACTACGACCAACTTTATCCCACCAGCACAGCCTTCAGCCCCGACGGTAAAACTATTGCCATAGGTGAAGGAGGTGGAGCTTACAATTCAAAATTTACAATCAACATTCGACGAATGGAATAAACAGTGAGCAGTGAACAGTAATCAGTGAGCAGTGAGCAGTGAGCAGTGAGCAGTGAACAGTAATCAGTGAGCAGTAAGGAAGCAATTACCCATTACCCATTACCCATTACCAATTACCAATTACCAATTACCAATTACCAATTTTCACTTCTCATACTGCTCGTAAGCTGCGACAATACGCTGTATTAAAGCATGTCTAACTACGTCTTTTCGAGAAAATTCACAAAAGCCTATACCTTCGACATTTTTTAAAATTTGAAAGGCTGTTGCAAGTCCCGATTTCTGCTGTAAAGGTAAATCGGTTTGCGTCATATCACCGGTTACTACCATGCGGGAACGAAAACCCAAACGAGTCAGAACCATTTTCATCTGCGCTGGCGTGGTATTTTGAGCTTCGTCCACGATGACAAACGCATTATTTAAAGTTCTTCCCCGCATATAAGCTAATGGTGCAACTTCGATTATGCCTCTTTCAATCAGCGATGGGACTTTATCTGGCTCGATAAATTCGTTGATAGCATCATAAAGCGGACGCAAATAAGGATTAACTTTTTGCTGCAAATCTCCTGGTAAAAATCCTAGCTTTTCACCTGCTTCTACGGCGGGACGAGTTAAAATCAGTTTTTCATACTTGTTATCAAGCAGTGCTTGAACCGCCACAACAACCGCTAAAAATGTTTTACCAGTACCCGCAGGACCAATACAAAATGTTAAGTCACGCTTGCGTATTGCTTCAATATACTGTCGCTGACGAAAAGTTTTAGCACGAATTTGTTCGCCTCGACGAGTTTTAGCAAGTACATCTTTTTGTAATGTTTGCAGTTCATCTTCTCGATGGGTATCAAGGGCTTGGCGCGCTGTTAAAATATCGGCAACAGATAAGATATTTCCCTTCGTCCAAATATCTTCCAAAGATTTTACCAACCGACTAACCAAGTCGATTTGTTTCTCGGTACCGCTTACGTATAATTCTTGTCCCCGCAATACCACCGTGGCTCCAGTTTGTCGAGCTAAGAGTTTGAGGTTTTCTTCCTGGCTTCCAGCTAAAGCCATAGCACTAGGGATATCGGGCAATTCTATTGTTATGGCTTCTGCCATAGTATTAATTAAGTATTTCTTTTTAGTAAGGAATAATTTTTGACCCAGAGACTCCGTTTTCAGGAGCTTAATCTTATTTTCTGAGCGATCGCATTAAATAGCAATATAGGGGTTTTGATTTAGTTCAATCACTCTTACAAGGATGGAAATTTCTACTTGTGAGAATTTCAGCTACTTTCTTTGTATTGCACTCAATGAAAAAGGTCTATGTTTCACAAAATTTACTATTCAACCAACTACTTAACCAACGATTTAACTATTTACTATCAGCCATAGGGCTGATAGCGAATAAAATCAGAAACAATAAAAATTGTTTCAACTAAATGCGAGTTCGGGGTTTGGTGAAATCTCTACGTCCGTCACCACGTCTGACTTTAGGCTTAGGCATTGGCAATTCTCTATCCCTTTCTTCGCTATAAGATGCCGGTGCATCCTCCCGACTTTCATTACTACCGTAAATGTCTAGGTATGCCGATTGTCCCGCAGCTTGAGCAGCCGCAGAAATCACAGTGCGAATAGCTTGGATGTTGCGTCCTCCACGACCAAACACTTTACCTTTATCTGCACTATCAAAGGCAATGCGAATCCAAGCTCGTTTGGTGCTACGAGAAATTTCACAATCAACGCTTAAAGACTCTGGTGATTCCAAAAACGGCTGCATTAAAAAATTAACTAAACCAACGTAATCGGGAGTTGTACGGGAATTCGTATCTGTTACTTTACTAGGATGCAGTTGCTGCACGGACTTGTTCAAAAACATTATTTTTTTCTAAAATGCGACGCACTGTGTCAGTTGGTTGAGCGCCCTGTTGTAGTCGCTTAACAATGCCGTCTACGTCTAATCTAACTTCTTTGGTTCTAGGATTATAAAATCCTAATTCTTCGAGGGGACGACCATCACGACGGGACAGATTGTTGATGGCTATTAAGCGGTAACTTGCTTCTCGTTTTTTGCCTATTCGCTTTAAGCGCAGTTTAATCATAATAAAAAGGTAATTCTCCTACTTTGTAAGATGTTAGTTTACAACTAGAGTCGGTGACAAATCTATCCGAAATAATGAAAGCATTTCACCGAAAAAGGTAATGCTCCCCCGAATGCGGGAAGATAAAATTTCCCACAAGTAGCAGATGATAATTTTAGCACTTGCACGGCATGAAGCGCTATTCGTTTAAAGGTCAAAGCTTAAAGCTTAAAGGTCAAAGGTCAAAGCTTAAAGGTCAAAGGTCAGAGTTTAAACGCTGCTCGCTGCTCACTGCTACAGCGTACCGAAACCTTTCTTTTTCTTAGCTTTTTTCTGCTTCTTTTTACCGCCAGAAGCGCCGCGCCAGCCCGGTGCGGGGGCATTTCCGGCAGCCATTGGATTTCCACCGCCAAACATTCCTCCGCCTCCCATTCCAGGGAAGTTACCTTGTCCCATTTGCTGCATCATGTTCCGCATTTTCTGGAAATCACTTATCAGCTTGCTGACATCTTTTTCTTTATAACCACTTCCAGATGCAATCCGTCGCCGTCTGCTGGGAGAACTCGCTAGTAAATCGGGATCTGTCCGTTCTTGTTTGGTCATGGACTTAATCATCGCTTCGCAACGCTGAAGCTGAGATTGCCCTTGTTCGAGCTGTTCGTTAGAAATTTTGTTCATCCCCGGAATCATCTTCATGATGCCACCGAGGGAACCCATATTCTTCAGCAAACGCAGTTGTTTGAGAAAGTCAGTAAAATCAAACTTCGCCGACAGCATTTTCTCTGTCATTTTTTCGGCATCGGCGAGGTCAAATTCCTCCTGGGCTTTTTCAACCAGGGTTAAGACATCTCCCATGCCCAAAATCCGGGATGCCATTCTATCGGGATAAAACGGCTGTAGGGCTTCAACTTTTTCACCAACACCAACAAATTTAATTGGTGCGCCCGAAATTCGCCGCACCGATAGCGCCGCACCACCACGGCTATCACCGTCTAACTTTGTTAAAATTGCACCGCTAATGCCAATCTTTTCGTGGAAAGTACGAGTCAAATTTGCCGCTTCTTGACCGGTCATTGCGTCCACTACCAGCAGCGTTTCATGGGGCTGGACGGTCTCTTTGACACTGGCTAATTCCGCCATCATGTCTTCATCAATTTGCAGACGACCGGCAGTATCAATAATTACGGTATCAATGCCTTCCGCCTTGGCACGCTCCACACCTTGACGGGCAATTTCAACTGGATTTGCATCGCTTCCCAGTTCAAATACTGGCACGTCAATTTGTTTACCTAAAGTTATCAATTGGTCAATTGCAGCAGGACGATAAACGTCTGTTGCTACCATCAAACAATTGCGTTCTAATTTTCTTAGATGTAAGGCTAACTTAGCTGTTGCAGTAGTTTTACCAGTACCTTGCAAACCAGCCATCAAAACAATTGTAGGTGATTCTTCGGCTTGCACTAGGGGGACGTTAGTTTCCCCCATCACGTTTACTAATTCATCGTGAACAATTTTAATAAACTGTTCCCCTGGACGTACCCCATTCAATACCTCAGCACCTTGTGCTTTGGCTTCAACTTCACTAATAAATTCTTTAATTACTTGCAGGTTGACATCTGCTTCCAACAAAGAGCGTCGTACTTCTCGTAAAGCTTCCTGAATGTTGGATTCAGAGATTTTACCTTGTCCCCGGAGTTTTTTCCAGGTTGATTCTAAACGGTCGGCTAGTGCATCAAACATAATACAATTATCTTAATTAACCCTCACGCTTATAATAATGCGGGGGATTTTTAGCTCAACAACTCATCTTGAAGCCGGAAGGATTCAAGCTAAACAAAACCGTACTCATTTGCACACAGTTTTACCAACAGGTGAAAATTTTTAGAAGACGGCAATTTACAAAGCGTAGATATATCTCTTAAGCATACTAGAATACAAGCTGCTTAGCTTAGGGCGATCGCTCTCCATTTACCCATAGTTTCCTTGCAGATTGATTTACTTGGTTAGTATTGGGTTTGTGTTGACGTGTTGCAATTGTCAGCCTATGGGCTTTTTGACTGTATTCAGAAGCGGACACACTTCCCATCTGCTTCTTAGAAACAACTCGAAATACGCAACCGCTTACTTATCGCTCGGGCTTCCAATTCAAAAATCAGTAAAAACAGTAAAAGTAATATTTGTTTACATTTATCGATAAAAAGACTTTTAACATTAACATTTTTAAGCAGTTTCAAAAAGACTTTCTGTAAAAAATTTATAAAAATAGGAATTATATTTAAAAAATAATTGCTAAAACTTGAACTTTCATCTGTGGAAAATTACTTATAGACAAGCTATTATTTAACTATATCGATTTTACGGTTATCTAAGTAGGATTATTTAATTTAACAATTAGTTTTTGGCGAATGCTATGAATATTTTTGTAACAATTAAGTATAAAAAACGAATGTTTTAGTATAAGTAAGTTGTTAAAATCATAATTAAACTTCACTTATAGACTATTGTCTTTAATTATTTAAATGAGTCATATCTGTTAATATTCTGGATTTTCAGAATGTTAGTATATTCATAAAGTTGTTGCTTCAACTATTCGTAAGAGCAATATATGAAAATTATTTTTTGCTTTTAATTAAATGCCTAAAATCTAGGTAAGCTGCATCTTGAAATGATGCAAACAGAGAACTGATTAATTTTATTAGAATTTTAAATAATATTTAGACAGTTAAAATTCAATTTTGCGAATATATTTTTTGAGTCAAACAAAAAAATGAAAAAAGAGATTAAAGAAGTAGCTGAAACTTTCAGCAATACGAGTGCATCTAACCAAGCCGCAAATCAACAACAGCAAAGTATCCGAGAAAAAATTATTAACCAAGTTCTCAAAGGTGAAAACCCTAGCAGTTTAAACTTAATTTTTACCAATTTAAAAGAAGCTAAGCTAATTGGGGTTAACCTAAGCAATATGTATCTTAGTGGCGTTGAATTGTGTAGTGCCGATTTAACAAATGCTCAGTTACTAGGAGTTGATTTAAGCGAAGCAGATTTGAGCAACAGCAAATTGGTTAACGCTCAGTTGGCGGGAGCAAATCTTAACAGCATAAAGTTGATTGCAGCTAATCTTAGTAATGCTAATTTACGAGATGCTAACCTCTGCACTTCTAAACTCAATCATGCTTGTTTAATCGGTGCCCAGTTGTTAGGGGCAAATTTGAGTGGTGCTGAATTAACCGATGCGAATTTAAATAATGCCTTACTTCACAAAATTTACTTGTGGAATGCCAACCTTAATAATGCTCAGTTAATTAATTCCGATTTAACTGATGCCTATATGAACAACGTCAAGCTTAATAATGCCGATTTAACTGGTGCAATTCTTGTAAATGCTCAGCTTTCTGAAGCTAAATTAAAAAATGCTAACTTAAAATCGGTTAATTTGAATTCTGCCCAATTAGATAATGCGAATTTAAGGAATGCCGACTTGAGCGACGCTTGCTTAGAGAAAGTCAATTTACAGAATAGCAATCTTGAAGGAGCTATTTTACATAATACAAACTTTCATCAAGCAGCCTTAAATAACGCTAATCTCACGAATGCAAAAGTGAAAAATGCTCGCTTCTCAGAAAATACAGGTATCAGCGAAGACGTAAAAATCTATCTAAAAAGAGAGGGAGCTATCTTTGAAGATGAATAATTACGAAACAATCATGACACCAAAGTAATTAAATTAGAAAATGCTTCGGTTGCATCTGCTAAAGCTTTACTTTGAAAAACAAATTCGCTGTAGTCTGCCAAGTTATCCAAACCAACCACATTTAACATGACTTCAGCAGTTACCCATGCAGAGGTTTCGATAAATAATTTTCGCCATCTTACTTTCATAACGTTTGTCTCCTTTTTTGAAATACCACTTCTTAAGCAATTGATTATTTAAACTTTGCCCTTAGTTAAGAAATGTAAATTATTTCAACGAATGATTTCAATAGCTTGATTAAAAAACTGAGGTAGTAATTTTACCTCCATAAAAGATGGAAATTACGAATTGACGAAAATTGTGGGCAGCCTGTAAACCTTACCTAGTAAGCTCTGAGCTTGTTTACGCTAGCTAAAAAGATAAACAGTAATTTGTATCGCATCAGTGTGGGGAACCCGGTTTCTTACCGATCGCACAATCAGATATGGCAGTTTTCACTTGAAGGGACATTTGTCACAAATCTGAAACCGTTGTAGAGACGTGGCAATGCTACGTCTCAAACAATGTGAAATCAGTACTTAATCTTTTTGTTCAGCAACGCCAAAAAAACAAGCAACCACCAAAGCCGAAGAATAACAATTAACCATTAACTGTTAATTTTTCTACAGCATCAGCTTGTGTGGGTAAAGCAGCTGTTAAAACTTCACTTCCATTATCTGTAACTAAAACATCATCTTCGATTCGGATTCCTCGGACATCTGCAAACTGCGATAAACGTTCCCAGTTGACAAATTGTTTAAAATTATCGCGATTCTCCGAATTATTCACAATCGCGGGTACTTGATAAAAACCCGGTTCAATTGTAACTACCATTCCGGCATGTAAAGGTCGATTTAGACGCAAGTAACCCAAGCCAAAACGTCCGCTTCTTTGTCTTCCTTCTTCGTACCCTGCTAAATCTCCTAAGTCTTCCATATCATGCACATCTAAGCCAAGTAAATGTCCGATTCCGTGAGGGAAAAACAAAGCATGAGCATCTACATTTACCAACTCTTCGGGATTACCTTGCAAAATACCTAAATCTATTAAACCTTCAGCAATAACCTGACAAGCACAAAGATGAATATCTTCGTACTCTATACCTGGGCTGATTTTGTCAATACAGGCATCATGGGCTGCTAAGACAACATCATAAATATCTCTTTGAGTTGATGAAAATTTTCCGCTCACAGCCCAAGTTCGAGTTACGTCAGCAGCCCAACCATTGGGAGTTTCCGCGCCAACATCAGCAAGCAGTAAATCGTCCGAGTTTAAGGAATTTTCATAATGCTCGTTGTGCAACACTTCCCCCCGCACCGTGACAATACTGTTATAAGATGTTGTCATATTACGAGCAATGATTACTGATTCCATTGCCGCTCGTACTTGTGCTTCTGTTTTCGCTGCTGCGGTTGCAGCCATACCAGCTTTATGGGCTTCTATAGTAACGGCAACAGCTTGACGTATTTCATCCAAAGCGGCTTCGTCGTGGGTAAGACGCAGCTGAGCAACAGCCTTAGCTAATTGCAAATCTTTATTTTCCGGTGGACGTTGCGGTAAAATCCATCTATCTAGTAATTGTGATTGTTGCGTCCATGAAGCTGCATCTTGTACGGCAATTGTTGCTACATCCTGTAAATATGATTCAAGTTCAGCCATTGGGTAAGCTTCATCAGCACCAATTTGTTCTGCAATTTCATCGCGACTCGGCATTTCTCCATGCCAAAGAGCGCTACTTGGTGAGGGATTATCTATAAACAATTGCAGTTTACCTGCTTCCAAACGAATCGCAGTATTTTTCAAAGGTAATCCGGCAAAATAGAGAAAATGACTGCTAGGACGATGTGGAAAGATGTTTGCAGAAAAATTACGGGGACTAGGATTACCAGACCAGAATACTGCCGGAAAATCGATTAAATCGGCTAATTTTTCTCTTCTTTTACGTAAAGTTTCTGCAAGTGAGTTAGAAGTAGATGTTGTTGTCATTGTTTAGGTATTGGTAATTGGGCATTGGTAGTTGGTAATTGGTAGTTGGTAATTGGGCATTGGGCATTGGTAATAACTTGACATCTTCCAGTCACTGCCAAAGGGGTACCGAATGCAGTGGGGAATTCCAAAAATCGCTCTTTAGTTTCCTCTTTCTACAACCCGATTTAGATAAAATTAATAACTGTTCGCTGATAACTGTTCGCTGTTAACTGCTCACTGTTAACTGATAACTGATATGAAACAAAGCAACTGGTTGATTGAAGAATTGCCAGGATTAAGCCAAGATGAAATTAATAATTTGAAAAATAATGGTTTTACAACTACTTTAGCTCTGGTAAAACAAGGAAAAACTCCACAAGAAAAGTTAATACTGGCACAGAAGCTACAGGTTCATGTCCAGTATGTAAATAAGTGGGTTGCTTTAGCGGATTTAGCTCGAATCCCCAGTGTGGGAACGGAATATTCTGGGTTGTTGCTTCATGCTGGCATTGCTTCGGTGGTGCAGTTGTCAACTACTCCCCCCCATCGCTTACACAAACAAATTTTGCGTTTGCAAGTAGCAACTCTACAAAGGCGAGATTTATGCCCTGCGGTTGAACAAGTAAATGAATGGGTTGAGCAAGCCAAGAAGTTATCAGTTAGGAGTTAGAAGTTATATCCCGTATAGTAATTGCTTGTAAATTGTCTTTAAACTACAAACTTTTAAATCCCATTATTAATCGTTAATTCTCTTTCTAGCTCCTAATCACTCCCTATCGCAAGCTATACTACTCTTTCTCCAGTACGCCGTTGAGAAATATGTCAGCCAGCCCTTCTGCCATTTTCTGTTTTTCTTGGGGGGAAGCATCTGGTTCCATAAGTGTATTATGTGAAAAGCCTGCCACAGCAAACATTCCTAGAAAAACCTGAGCTACGAGTTTTGCATCTGTCTTGCGGTAGATTCCTTTATCCATTGCTGTTTGAAAGAAAGCTTCAGCAACATCAGTCATTTTATCAATCACCTCTTTTTGAATGCGATCGCGAAGTTCGGGATGAAACTGGGCTTCCATAAAACAAACTTTCATCATGTCGGCATTTTTTTGTAAATTCCACATCCGACGACGCATTACTTGGGCTACGGCTTTATAGCTACCCATTTCACTTAATTCGGTGAGTAAATCGGTTAGAATATCCACCCAGCCAGCAGTTGCAACTTCAACTAAGATTGCTTTTTTATTAGAAAAATGGCGGAATAACGTTCCTTCAGCAACTCCTGCTTTTTGTGCTAAGTCGCGGGTAGTCGTACCGTCAAATCCTTGAGAAGCAAACAACTTTTGTGCTGCTTGCAAAATCCGATCGCGTGTTTGTATTTCTGGAGGAGGAGGAGATTTAAAAGCTCGCATAGTATTAGTGATGGTGATTGTTCCGGAACTGCATCTGTAGCATTATTGTCTAACGTTAAGTACTATAAGCTGCAAATCTTTAATATAAGATTAAGCCTTGAGAATTAAGATTTTTGCTGGAGCCAGAAGATAGCCCGATAATCTGTAATTTATAATACGTTGCTTAAGCGCCAACTTGAACTGCGTAATTAGAAATATAGAGGATGAAAATATATGGTGATATGGCGAAGCTAAAAGAAATTACAATTCCGTTGTTTTGGAATGCGAGAGATGTAAAAATGTTCAATTCTCTAAGTTTATTGCCCCCAAGCGATATTCTTGCACAGTTTAAAAGGAAAATTATGGGAAATATCTCACGTCGGCTGTTTGCACTGCTTTTAGCATTAGTTTTTTGTTGGGAGTTTTTACCGGCAGCTGCATCTGCTCAAACTCCATCTGGGGAAACTTCGATTCAACCTTATTTAGATCGGGTTACTGAAAATTTGACGGAGTTTAAGCTAGATAATGGCATGAAGTTCATTGTTCTAAGACGACAAAAAGCTCCTGTAGTTTCTTTTCTTACTTATGCTGATGTCGGTGGTGTAGACGAACCAGAAGGTAAAACCGGTGTTGCACACTTTTTAGAGCATTTAGCTTTTAAAGGTACTGACAGAATTGGTACAAAAAATTACGCTAAAGAAACAAGGTTGCTCGATCGATTAGATAAATTAGCAGCCCAAATTCAACAAGCTTCTTCAGCAGAACAAAAAGATAAAGTTGCTCAACTAAAAGCTCGGTTTAAAAAGATAGAAGAGCAAGCTCGCCAAACGGTAAAGCAAAATGAGTTGGGTAGAATTGTCGAACAAGCTGGGGGTGTGGGCTTAAATGCTACGACTTCTACCGAAGCGACTAAATATTTTTACAGCTTTCCTTCTAATAAATTAGAACTTTGGATGTCTCTGGAGTCGGAGCGTTTTCTTAATCCCGAGTTGCGACGCGAATTTTATAAGGAAAAAGATGTAATTCTTGAAGAAAGACGGATGCGGGTAGATAATTCACCCATTGGACAGATGATTGAAAAGTTTAACGACACGGCTTTTCAAAAGCATCCTTATAAACGCCCGGTGATTGGTTACGACAAAGATATCCGTAACTTGACAACCGAAGATGTACAGCAATTTTTCGATACATACTACGTTCCCAGCAATATTACGGTTGCTGTAGTTGGAGATGTCCAACCTGCTGAAGTCAAAAAACTAGCGGAAGCTTATTTTGGACGTTATGAAGCTAAACCCAAACCAGAACAGGAACTCGCAGTAGAACCAAAACAAACTCAAGAAAAAGAATTTACCTTAAATTTACCTTCTCAACCTTGGTATTTAGAAGGTTATCACCGTCCAAGTATTAACGATCCAGATAATGCAGTTTATGACATTATTAGCGGTTTGCTTAGCGACGGACGTACTTCGCGACTGTATAAATCTTTGGTAGAAAAGCAACAATTAGCACTAGCAGCGCAGGGATTTAGCGGTTTCCCAGGAGATAAATATCCCAACTTAATGCTTTTCTATGCTTTGACTGCACCGGGACGTAGTGTTGATGAGGTAGCTAAAGCGCTGCGAGAGCAAATTGAAGCATTAAAAACACAGCCAGTTTCCGTGAAAGAATTAGAAAGGGTAAAAACTAATGCCCGTGCGGGTTTGTTACGTTCCCTAGATTCTAATATGGGGATGGCGCAGCAGTTATTAGAATACGAAGTCAAAACTGGTTCCTGGAAGAATTTGTTTGAAAAGTTAGAAAAAATTGAAGCCGTAACCGCTCAAGATGTGATGCGCGTCGCAAAAGAGACTTTTGTGGCAGAAAATCGCACCGTCGGAAAATTATTGCCGAAGAAGCCCGGTAGTTAAGAGATGGGGAAATAAGGAGATGGGGAGATAAGGAAATAAATTTAAGCTCCTCACTCCTAATTCCCAATGCCCAATGCCCAATGCCCCATTCCCAATTCCCAATTAGGAGAGAGAATGAAGATTAAAAGAATAAGGTACAACAAAAAAGTGAAAAGATTGCTTTACTCGTTACTGGTTTGTTTGGCTTTTGTACTGGTAAGTTTTGACTTTTCTGGTGCAATGGCACAGCAAGTAACGGCACAAGTTAAGTATACGCCCAAGCATTATACTGACTTGAAATTCGAGCCGGTAGGTGAAATCAAGTTGCCCGAATACGAACGGTACCAACTTGATAACGGCATGATAGTTTATTTAATGGAAAATCATGAGCTGCCGTTGGTTAATGGTAGAGCGATAATTCATACTGGTTCACGGTTTGAGCCTGCTGACGAGGTTGGTTTGGCTCAGCTGACGGGTGGAGTAATGCGTACTGGAGGTACTGTGCAACATCCTCCCGACGAACTTAACCAAATGTTGGAACAAAGAGCGGCTTCGGTAGAAACTAGTATTGGGGATACTTCTGGTAATGCTGGTTTTGCAGCGCTCAGCGAAGACTTGGATACGGTTTTCGGGTTATTCGCCGAAGTATTGCAACAACCAGCTTTCGCGCAAAACCAGCTAGAGCTAGCAAAAACACAGACGAAGGGTAGTATTGCCCGTCGTAACGATAGCCCCGATGACATTGCCCGCCGCGAGTTCAAAAAGCTGATTTACGGTGAAAATAGCCCTTATGCTCGCATCCCAGAATATGCATCGCTCAATAATATTACTCGCGAGGATTTAGTCAAGTTCTACCAAAAGTATTATTATCCCAATAATATGATTCTGGGTATTGAAGGAGATTTCGATTCTGCTAAAATGAAATCTTTGATTGAGAAAACATTCGGCAGTTGGAAAGCTAACCCTAACTTCAAAAAACCACAATTACCACAAGTTTCTCAAGCTAAAACCGGCGGAGTCTTTTTTGTCAATCAACCCCAGTTAACCCAAAGTAACGTACTTATCGGACATATTGGCGGCAAATTCGCCAGCCCCGACTATCCCGAATTGGATGTGATGAATGGGGTAATGAATGGATTCGGTGGAAGATTGTTCAATGAAGTGCGATCGCGCCAAGGTTTAGCATACTCAGTATACGGTTACTGGAGTCCCCGTTTCGATTATCCCGGAATGTTTATTTCTGGCGGACAAACACGTAGTGATGCTACAGTACAGTTCATCAAAGCTGTAGAGGAAGAAATCAAGCGGATTCAAACCCAACCCGTAACCCCTCAAGAATTAGCATTTGCGAAAGAGTCTACGTTAAATTCTTTTGTCTTCAATTTCCAAGATCCTGCTCAGACTTTATCGCGTTTGATGCGCTACGAGTATTACGGTTATCCTAAAGATTTCTTGTTTACCTATCAAAAGCAGGTTGAAAATACTACGGTAGAAGATGTGCAGCGAGTAGCAAAAGAACATCTCAAGCTTAGCGATTTAGTATTTTTGGTTGTAGGAAATCAAACCGCTATCAAGCCACCGCTTACAAAACTTGCATCCCAGATAACGCCTATAGATGTAACCATTCCCGGTACTCCTAAGCCGCAAGCGAGTCAATAGACATGTCTAGAAAAATTTAGAAACAAACAGCTAAATAAATAAATACCATCAAATTATCAACTCTCTTTGCTTCAGCGAGAGAGTTTTTTTATGGCGAATTTCACAATCTTGTGGAATGCACGCCTCGATGGCGTATTACATTCAAATACGCAATAGATAGAGCAGAGTTAAACAGATAAGGGTGTATTTCGTGTTTTATCAATGAAAACAGCTATATCGACAATATTTATTTATCAAAATTATACACGTAAACAAGAATATTTCACTAAATTAAGCCCATGTAAAGCTGTAACCATTTTTTTATATTGAAAATGTAATAGCAGTATAAACACTTAAGTATATACGCTTATTATGTTTTTTACTTATGTATTCCATAAACTCAAATGAATTACTTCACTGGGTTATATTTTTCACTCATAAAATAATAAAAGAATCGCAGATCTTATTGTATTTTGATTTACAAAAGCTCATATTAAATTAATTGAGCAGATTTGAATAAAAATTGTTTTTCAAAACTTAATTAATATCTATATGCTAGGGGACGAACAAGATTAATATTTATTATGTTAAAAAAATAATCATTTTTTCTATCAAGTTATAAAACTTATTTATATTAAGTGAAATTAATAAATATCGCAAAAATTTTAGTTGCTTTAGCTATATATTTATTGTTAAAATCATAGTAAGTCAATCGAGAACAATTAAGGTTGAGAAATTCCATGAATATTAATGATTTAGAAGTTTGTGAAGTTGTAGACTCTGGTAATCAAATTATCGGAGGTAAGCCTATAGCCTTTGCAGCAGGAAGGGCTAAAGCTAAACCAGGGAAAGCGAAGGCAGATGCAATAGCCGTAGGTGTTGGTGATAGTACTAGCGCTGCAACTTATACAGGCGCTAGTGCATCACCGAAGTTTGGTGCTGCTTATTACGGAGCTTTCGCCTCAGCCCAAAAAGGAACTAAGGTTTCTTATGACACTGCTTATGGCACAGATTACGCGGCAAAATCATACTAATAGTTAACAACAAAACAGTAACGTTTTTGGTTACTTAAATCTTGTCTAAATCACAATACAAAAGTATTGTAAAATCTTTACCAAAGCACTAGTTTTCAATTTGAATTATTTGCACGTACTATATCTTGGAAGAAATAAATGAATATTTGTCAAAGAATATAATTTAATTTTTGCAAAAGATAAATGTGTGAATAGATAAAACGGATAAATCAAGCATTTCAGAGCAATAATTAAGACTTGATATCCGCTTTGTCAAAATAAAACCAAGCATGGACATTTCTCAATCAAATACTTTTAAACCTTGGCTTAGTTTAAAGCCAAGGTTTTTTTTTATTTTTTAATCGCCTCTATTTGCTTACCTGTCTGGGATTCGCTAATTACTGGTATGTACTGAGAAATATAAATTTTATAGTGTATTCATAGTAACTTTACTTTATATGCTAATTTATACTTTAGTATTGTTACTTAAGTAGTTTTTTATAAGTATTTGGGTGTTTCGTAGCAAGTCTAAGGCTTTAACTGACTTGTAATTTTTATTTCTGTAAAAAATATTTTTACGGAAGCGACACGTAGTGTTTTGACTGAAAGGCACGAGGCAAAATTTCTTTCACAGAGGAGTTTATGAATGCTAATGCTTACCAGTCAGTAAAATTTATGGTGCAAATTTTTAAGAAAACGGTATGAATACAAAACACAAATTGATTCAAAAGTTGATTCTAGTTGCTGCTCCCGTCTTAGCCAGTTCAGTTTTAGCTATTTCACCAAGTAGAGCCGCGACTTTTGCCTTGTCTGCCGCAGAATTTGAATTTGAAAATTTTAGCCAATCCCCTTCGGGTGTTTTAGCTTCTACAGATACTGATACTTTTAGTTTCGAGGAAAATGGAGTTGCAGAGGCAACAGCCGAAGCAAATGCAATTTTTTTACAATCTACAGAAGGTGGAACTAACTTTAATTTCACTGAAGCGTTTGGTGAGAATCAAGAATATTTAGCTTTTGCGGAAAGTGAATCTGAATTGATAGGTAGTTTTGAAATAGAGGCAGATAACAGTTTTTCTTTTGACTTTGTAGCGAATTTAGACTTAGCGACATCGATTGATAATCCTCCTTCTGAAAATGCTAGGGCTGCTGGAGAAATATCTTTCTTTCTGTTTGATATTGACAACAACACCGTTTTAGATTCTTTCGATTTGATAGGAAATTTAACTACGGAAGGTGACAACGATTTTGTTGCACTGCAAGCAAGCGATAATGTAAATTTCAACCAGGAATCTGTTAATCCTAATTTTGGTGGATTGGAAGAATCTTTAGAAGCTTCTGTAGAAGGCTCCTATAAGCGTCTTTTTACTAGGAACACAAATTTGGCATTGGTTGAGTTTAAACAAAACAGAGTTTTGGTTCAAGCTCCCGAGCCTTCAGCAAGTCTGGCTTTGCTCGTATCTAGTGGCGTTATTGGAGTAATCATGAAACGCCGTCGTAAATAGCAAAAAAAAGACAGAATTTTTGCAATCATACCCTGCTCGCAGTCTTGAGCAAATTCATTGACTGCTTGCGGGTTATTCCTGATTAAAGTGTGAGGAATTTCTAAACAGGCAGTTTATCCATGTTCGTTGGAATTCTAGCCGCAATAGCAATTTGTCGCTACCAGAGAGACGAAACCTGATTCAAATCAAGCTTGTGATTAACTGAAGTTAGGATTATTTGACTCTACAGATAAATCTGAGATTGTTCCTTTAAAAGTCTGCTCCAAAATCATCGCTGTCTGAAGGATACTTATGGGTAACTACAATGGCGTTGTAAATATCAGACTTGTACTTTTTACCTTTCCAATAACCATCAGAATCAATATCCTTCCTATCAGAAACATACTTCCCGATACTAGAATGGTAGCTTGAGTTGCTATCTTCGCTATCAGATGGGTATTTTAAGGTATGAACTATATTCCTAGAATCCCTATACCCATATCTAATACCTCCTTGTATATCATCCATTTCTTTTTCGGATAATTCTGCAAGGTATCCTGCTTCTAAATAACGAGCTAAAAACGGCACGGATGACGACGAGTTTTTTTGCAATATTCTCTTTCTCGAACACAACATTAATCCTTCCGTGAATTCACCTTAATTATTCATCATCTCTAGCTACCGAACTACTTGAAGAACTGTAACTGCTAGAACTAGATGATGAGGAACTACTGCAACTTCCATTGTGTTGATTGACTGAAACGCTTTGGTGAATTTCCGTGCGATCGCCAACTGCTGCAGCTGCACTTTTCGCTTCAACAACAATTTTACCATCAGGGGATACAATCCATCTAGAGATAACTCGATAATTATTCATAACTATCTCAACTTTTATTCAACATAATTGCATCATTTTCATTTATCCCAAATATCATCTTAGTATTGCCCTTGCAGGCAAAGTATCGGATGAAAATCGAGAAAATTCCAAAAACAATAAGCTATTAAAAAGCCTTGTCTAAATCTTTTTAATAGCTTATTAAATTAAAACCAAGCAATGGACATTTCAGAGACTTGCATTTCAGAGACTTTAAACGGATGCAAATGCTTTTGCACTAGCTATTTTGCCTTTATAAGCATAGCTGCTTGATGCTTGAGAGTAAGCTTTACCATTACCCTTTGCTTTTGATACTACAACAGCGAAATCGCCTGTTGCATCATCATAGAAATAACTTGTTTTATAGCCATATTTAGTTAATGACTTCTCCGCAAGTTTAAATCCTGAATTTGCACTAGGAAAATAAAAATCGTCATAATAGCTAAAGTGAGGAGCGAGAGACTCAGAAATTGAAGCTCCTCCTCTTACTTTTTCACTATCATTAATGTCTGTTTTACAAAAGCTGAGGTCGGTAATTTTTAATCTGCTCATAAGACCAGACCTCCTGTTAAGATTTTTCTATCGCTGAAAACTCATAAATAGTTTTCAGCGATATTGTTGACAATCTGTCAATTTATAAAGACCATTAACTATCTATACAGTCAAATCCTCTTTATAAACAACCTTCTTTAAAGAACTACTTGCAGAAGGTTATGAAACTTGAAAGCGTTTATTAATACTTATAGTACTTCTTGTTCTTAGCAGCAGCGTAAGAACTGGACTCAGCAGCAGCGAATTCGCCAGCAACTGCTGTGGTGGAAGTATAGGTCTTTGCAGTAGCCTTGTCACCGAATGCAATCGCATCAGCATCAGCTTTAGCAACAGCCTTTTCATACTTCTTAGGCTTCTTGTAATATTTCTTGTAATCGTATTTGCCGCCGCCACCAATTACTTCGCTTCCTTCTACTACTGCAATTTGATTTAAATCAAAAATATTCATGAGATTCTCCTGGGAATTAAATTAACACATTTCTGGGAATTTTTGGAAGCGATACATCTCCTGTTCGCTTACATTTATAATATAGTTCTTATATTCAAAAAAAGCAAGCTTTTTTTTGTTTTCACTGATAATTATTTTTTATGCTTTTTGGATAAAAATGCAAAACTTTGCTTCTATTATTTATAGATCAAATTATTATTTATAAACGCCATGAATCAAGGCAGATAAGCTATTTGCCTTGTTAAAAATAATATTTATGTATTGAGTTTTGTAATTATTGTCAACAGAATTAATTGCTTAAATCAATTAATTATTGCTGAATCATTATATTTTTCTACAAATTCAAAAAATGAAACCTATATTTTATTTTCAGCCCTATTCACCTCTGTTTGAAATAAATTTGATTCTGCAAAAAAAAAATTAAATAACGCGACTTAAGCCTGCATTAACGAATCTGGAGATGCTTGGTTGTCGCTATTTGAATCAAGTGAAGTGGAAATTTCCATCTGTTGAATTTGTTGTTTTAACCAATCATCGAATAAATCCGTAATAATTTGTTCGCGTAACTCATCATTTAAATCAGGTTGAATAATTTCCTCAACCCAAATCAGATAAACACTTTTGTTAATGGTAATAGGTTTGATAACTTGTGGAGGTTTAGCAGCAAATACTGCTGCGGCAACTTCTGGACGAAAATCATTGCGCTGTTTAATCCCTTGGTATCCAGCCGCGCGGCGCGATTGCGGATTTGAGATATACTCGCGAGCAATTTCTGGGAAAGTTAATTCGTTTTCCTGAATTCCATAAAATAGCTCCAAAGCCAAATCATAGTCATCTAAAACAACCTCATAAGTAGCTGCAGCCATAAAATCAAATTGGTTTTGATAAAAAAAGGATTCGACTGTATCAGAAAATAGGTGATGAGCTACCTTGTCCCAAATTATATTGTTGTAGGCTAGTTCTTCAAACTCATTCAGAGCAAGATGATGTCTTTTCAGCCATGCCCAAGTATCAGTAGCTTTCACAAGTTTTTTCGCAAACCTTAATCTATCTCCTTCCTGCTGTAACTCATCTTCACTGACTGTGATGTCTGCTTGTTTAGCAATGTCGGCAATAATTTTCTTGATGGCTATCCCCTCAATGACATCAGGGACTTGGCAAGATATTTTCAAATAATGGATTATCTCTTGAGAAGATATAGATAAGATATTTTTCATAGTTCGTTATTGGGAATCGAGCATTGAGCATTGGGAATTGCTAATAGTCGAGAGTTATAAATCAGGAATGATGATGGGATGATGGAGTGATAGAAACAGAGTTATTCCCTTACCCCTTTATTTTTTGTCTTCTTTTCATCTCCTCTCCTCTCAACGAAGGGAGTATCCCTCTTTCTTAATTAAAGTTCTAAACCTCCTTTTTGCAGTTTCTTAAATGGATCTAAAAGAAAATCAATTACACGTCGCTGGCGGATAACTACTTCAGCATTAGCCGTTTGCCCAGGAGTTAAGGGAATGCGTCGAGAACCATTTTGTATATAAGGATTTTTAAGTGAAATTCTTAATTCATAACTTTCCGTACCTGCTGGAGCCTTCGGTTCAATTTTTGAATCTGGAGAAATCCAGCTAACTTTTCCTGGCAGAATTCCATATTCCTGAAAAGGATAGGCATCAAACTTAACTTTTACAGGCATCCCTTTTTTCAAAAAACCAGTTTCCTTAACCGGCATCTGAGCTTTGAGCACAAAACCCCCACCTTTAGGAGCAATTTTGGCAATTCTTTGTCCAGGTTGTAACACTTCTCCGGGTTTAGAAACAGGTAGCTCAAACACAATCCCATCAATGGGCGATCGCACTATGCGATTTTGCATCTGAATTTGTAGTGACGTTATCTCGCTTCTGGTTTGAGCAATTTGTGATTTTGTGGAATTGATTTGATTTTGCAATTCTTTAAGTTGCTGCTGAGTTTTTAGTAAAGCAAGTTTTCCAGCATCGACTGCACTTCTATAACTACTATTCTGCTCGGCTAACTGTAGTTTGGCTTGTTCAATATCAGATTTCAACTGATTCATAGTTGTCTGATAGCGATTTTGTTCTTCAGCTAAACGTAACTCAGCTTGTTTGATATCCGATTTGGCTTTATCGTAGACTCGTTTGCTTTCTTGTTGTTCCTTTCTAAGACTGTCAATTTGAGCTGCGGAGACAGCACCATCTTTCAAAAGCTTGCTATAGCGCTCGACTTGATTTTCATCTATATCTAAGCGCGCTTTCGCCGATTTACGTTCGTTAAGAAAAGTTTGAATCCGCTGCTCTGCTTGAGAGACTAATGCCTGCTTCTCTAAATTTTGCAAATTATAGGTACTTTGTTTAGCATTGAGATTTTGAGCCGCTTGATTAATCTGGGCTTTTTTCTCCTCAATTAAAGACTGGTTTTGTTGCTCTTGAGTACTAAGTGTTAAATCTACTTGTTTTTTTAGCAGATTCAACTGCGATACTTGTTTTTCTAAACCCGATAGTTTCTCTTTGGTTCGTTCCAATTCTGGTTTGACTGTACTGTTATCTAGTTCTACAAGAATTTGTCCGCTTCTGACTGTATCACCTTCTTTTACTTTGACGATATTCACTTTACCGCCAGTTATACTATCTAATTTACGAATTGCTCCTAAAGGTTCTATTCGCCCTCTTGCACTACCAGTTTCATCGATTGTAGAAACCATTGACCATGGTATACCAAAACCAACAAAACCAATTAAAACATAGAGTAAAGAACGAGTCCAAACTTTTGGTAAAGCATCTAGAAGTTCTTCCGTACCATAGAAATATTCTTCGGAATCTTCGACAATATCTTCGGATGATTTTTTGTCTGTATATTCTTTATTAGGAGGGGGAGTGTAAATTTGAGATTCATCCTTCCTCGCTAAAGAAGATGAATTATATTCTGTATAAGGCATGGTTATAAAAAGTTAGTTGTTAGTTGTTAGTTGTTAGTTGTTAGTTGTTAGTTGTTAGTTGTTGGTTGTTGGTTGTTAGTTGTTAGTTTTTAGCTGAGAATTAAAAATTGTCTTCAATATCTAATGGTTAACTTATCTATCCCGCCTGCGGTAATTGCTGCTGATTCAGATAGTAATAATGACCTTTCTTAGCAATTAACTCATCATGAGTGCCGCTTTCTACCAATAAACCTTTATCTAAAACTAGGATTAAATCGGCATTACGTACCGTAGACAAACGATGAGCAATGATTAAGCTAGTACGTCCTTTCAGAATAGTTTTTAAATTGTTTTGAATTACTCTTTCTGTTTCAGCATCCAAACTACTGGTTGCTTCGTCAAAAATTAGCAACTGGGGATTGCCTAACAAAGCACGGGCTATTACCAAACGTTGGCGTTGCCCTCCAGATAACATACCGCCGCCTTCACCGATTTGATTTTCGTAACCCATCGGCAACGCCTGTATAAATTCATCTGCTCCAGCCAAATGCGCCGCTTCGATGATTTCTTCAAGAGTTGCTTCTGGGTGAGCAATGCTAATATTCTCTCGGATAGTTCCACCAAATAAAAAATTATCTTGATCTACTACACCTATCTGTCTGCGAAGAGATTTTAACGAGATTTTAGCAACATCATGACCGTCAACGAGAACTTTACCATCCGATGGAGGATATAAACCCAAAATTAATTTTGATAGCGTAGTTTTTCCAGAGCCGCTACGCCCTACTATTGCTACCATTTGCTCTGGCTGGATCTCAAAGTTCAAATTTTCTAGTACATTACTATCGCTTTCTGAGTGATAACGAAATGTGACATTTTCAAAACGAATGTGTCCGTCTAGCTTAAATATATGTCTGCGGGAAGAT
The DNA here is from genome assembly GCF_000316665.1 of Rivularia sp. PCC 7116. Classification (GTDB taxonomy): domain Bacteria; phylum Cyanobacteriota; class Cyanobacteriia; order Cyanobacteriales; family Nostocaceae; genus Rivularia. Next base: position 450,320 of record NC_019678.1, read on the forward strand.
GCGAGTAAATCTTCTTCTGGTTCCGCTTGCAACACATCGTTAATGCGTTCGGTAGAAATCATAATTTCTTGAAATTCATTCCATACTCCTGAAAGCCGTTTAAAAGGACTAATTACATTACCCATCAACATGTTGAAGGCAATTAATTGTCCAATAGTCAACTGATTATTAATTACTAAATAAGCACCATACCAAAGTAATGCCGTACTCATGACGGTATCGATACTGCCACTAATAATTTGCAAGCGAGTACCAATAATCTGCGCTCGGAAGCTTTTCTTAATCAAATCATTTAACAGTTCTTCCCAACGCCAGCGCACAGTATGCTCAATCGCCATACTTCGCACCGAACGAATACCTGTGAGCGATTGAATCAAATAGCTATCTTGCTCCACTCCAGCGTTGAAAATCTCTCTAGACATTCGCCGTAAAATACTTGTACTTGCAAAAGCCAAGATAAAAAACGGTGGCACAATCAACAGCGATAACAATGTCATCTGCCAGTTGTACCAAAACATGACGGCTAGATAAACAACTATGGTAATTAAATCTAAAAGTATGGAAAGCGTTTCGCCAGTTAGAAAACTCTGAATCTTTTCATTTTCCTCAATTCGGGAAGTTATATCACCTACAAAGCGCGACTCAAAATAAGACAGAGGCAAGCTAAAAGTATGTTTCAGAAACCCTACCAGCATGGCAACACTAATGCGGTTAGCTGTATGAAATAGCAAATATTCCCGCACGGCGTTAACCAAAATACTAAAGAAACCAAAGATTAAAAGTCCCAAACCAATGGCGTTTAGAGTCGATATGCTGCCTTGAACAATTACTCTGTCTAGTAAAAGTTGTGTAAATAGCGGTGTTATTAATCCAAAAATTTGCAGCAATATTGAAGCCATGAAGACTTCAAGTAGTACCCAGTAATGGGGTTTAACTAATTCATAAAATCTCCAAACACCTGTTGCCTCTTCTTTGACTTTGTTGATACCTATGGTAGGTTGCAACAACAATGCATAACCAGTCCACTTATCATTAAACTCGCCGTAAGTTAATCTGCGCTGCCCAATAGCGGGATCGCAAACTATAACGTGCTTGTGAGCGATCTCATACACGACAATGTAATGTTTGCCTTCCCAATGGACAATTGCCGGTAAAGATTGTTGTGCCAACTTATCAAAGCTGGCTTGCACGGGTTTGCTTGCGAAACCTATACTTTCAGCAGCAGCAGCCAAACTTTTTAAAGATGCACCACTCCGGTTGACATTGGCAATATTCCGCACCTGATTGACAGCTAATTTTTTACCCCAATGTCTGCCAATCATTACCAAACAAGCACAGCCGCAGTCAGACGCACTTTGCTGAGCGTAAAAAGGATATTGTTTGCTAAAGCGTTGCCATAAATGTATAGCCTTAGTTTTAGGGCTAGGAAAGAAAGGTTTTGCCTTTTGCTTTTGGGGTGCCCGAGAAGGGAATGGAATAATTTTACTATCGCTAGCACGCCCCTCGGCTTTGGGAAATTCCTTATTAGCTTGTCTGCGAGGGGGAGCTTCTTTAGGCAAGAATTCTTCTGAAGGATTTATCCAAGCTGCCAATTCTTTCCACTCATCAACAGCTAATGCCAAGTTCGAGCTTTTAAGACTATAGGCGATAGTCGGTTGAGTCACTTCCCATCTACCATCGATCTCTGTATAAATATTTCCTGGAGATAATGTTTGGTTGGAGACATTTTTTAATTCACCCTGCCGCAGCAGCAGCAGTTTATTATCTGTAAATAGTTGAAGATTATTTTCTCCAACTTCGATACTATATCGTTCAAATAAACATAAAGCTTTGAATATTTTCTCTGTGGAAGAACTGCGCGACAATTGAAACTTGCGATCGCACAGCAGCAATAGATCCCAGTATTCCGCTCGTCTCCAGAATCGCTGCCGGATTTGCGGATACCTTTCCATTAAGTCGTGTATTGTTTCAAGGCTGATAAAGCCAAGCTTCAAAGAAGTTGAAGCTCTCGCAGCGCAAGGAATAAAGTTTTGTTCGCTGAATAAACTTTGTTCTCCAAAAGATGCACCTGATGACAAAGTTGCAATTAAATTATCCGAATCATCAAGAAGTCTAACTTTACCCGCAAGTACTATAAAAATACCGGGCTTGGCTTCCAATAACTGCCAAAACAACTTTGTGACTTTTGGTTCAACAATTTCTAATCCCTTTAAACAGCTTTGTATCTCTTGCCTGGTAAGATTTTCACCAAAGGTAGCGATAATATTTTCGTATAGCTGCTCTTGGGAAATTACATTCTGCATTATTCCCACCACTCCAACTCTGTTAATGATTATTCTTGTGAAAATGCCAATAAGCTTTGCTTGCGAGGCAAGCAAATCCTTCTTTCGCTGAGAAACCCTATACCTTTGTGTAAATATCTATTTTGAAAACACCAAAAGTTCAGGGGAGACTTATTGCTTAAATTCTGGAATATATCAGTAGTTGGCTCATAGCATCTAAAACCTAAAGCTTTACGCACTATGACAGCTATATCGCACCACATCCTATTAAAATTCAGTATTTGACAAATCGGAATCACATATTTACCGCAATTCGCCAATAACTTATTTTCTCTAATTCGCCGCAAACAACTTACACGTAAATCGGCTTGATTATTTTTTAACTGTATTTTTTGCGTATAAATACTCAACAATCTACAAAAAGTAAAGTTGTTGCCCGCAAACACTTGTAGGAAACTAAATTTATGTGACATAATCTTTATATGTTGCCGTCAGTAAACAAGCATTGCTGTAGGTTAAATCCCCGCCAAGGTTCTACAGCTTTGCTAACTTGTCAATACGATGTGTAACTAACCTCAGTGACTTTTCCCCCTATAATTACCAGATTTTAGGGGGATTATCCTAGGTTAGAACGGATGAATTCATATTTCTATAGCTACAGATATTTTGATTTTGTTGCATTGTATTAATTCCACCATTTTATCGGACGAAGTATTGTTAAATTTAGCGATCGCTATCGATTTATGAATTCGCTTTTGAATGTAGAGTTCTACAGAAAAACCTACATATTTATGTATTTTAGTAATTTTATAGGCATTTTACGGCTTTTTTGCGCTTTAATCTTGAAGTTTTGTGTTTTTCAGCCTCTGCAAGAATAAAACCTAGAATTATTTAAACCTGTAAAGCTTGCTTTTACCAAGAAGGGTCTGAACCTTTATATTTGTATTTTTTCGGAGATTTTATTGCCCAATCTCAACTATTTTAATCCTCCCTTATAAATATATGGACTCCTTTTTGCTTTTTTATGCAGGATTCCCTGCGTAAATTGTGTATTTTTACTACCTACATACAGTCGCAAAGTACTGAATATGAGGATTTCAGAGACTAAGTATTACTTCTAAAATTTCAATAAACCCAATATCTGGATTGTACAGAAGCCGTTAAACAGTCAATACAAGAGCACCTTAGAGGCTAATAAATAGTCTTGCGGAGTATTTACAGCAACCATAGTTACTGTAGATGAAACTCATACGCTGCGATTATCTATCAATTTTAGTCCGGAGAATCGGCTCCAAAAGATGTATGAAGTTATATTCCAATCTTTGTTACAGAATCTAATACGAATAGCCGAAGCAAAAATGCCGCCACTGCAAATAATTGCACATCCTAACTTTCTACTATCTAATGCTTAAAAAGCAAAAAATAAAATCTAATATCGAAAAGATTTACAAATATTTACGGTTTGAACGCCATAAATACGAGCTATCCATAAATTATTGTTAATGGAATATTGCTGAACTTGCCGATACATTAGCAATTGTATATTCAATAATCTTTTGTTAGTTAACAACATCACATTGAAAACAGTTTTTCTAAGATTTTAGTAGTCCCCCACACCTTTATCGAGACCACTGTACTTATTAATAAATTATTGAACCTTATGTCAAGAGTTTACCATAGAAAAAAAGTGTTCTTATCGAAAAACCACAGTATCTTTACGAAAACTTTAAAAATATACCAATCCTTAATTTATGCTTAAAAATAATAGCTGTTCTGCGAATTGATGGACGGCAATTTTGGCTAATAGAAAATTTAGTCAAAAATAAAAGATTATAACAATTCAATATTTTTATGCATAAAATCTCTTTTTATTCAATGATAAAAACTGACAACTTATTTTCTGCAAAAAGAATAATCGGATAGCAACTAGCTGTTTATTTGACATCTGCCCAAGGTGCCAACACTCACTGGTTGAGTTTTACAGTGGTTCGCTTGCAATTATCATCTGCCGCAAGTCGTAAATAAAATTAGAGAATAGCTAATTAGTTATTTAAATATATAGCTAGCTAGTAAAAAAACATTGTTAGCGAAAATATCTATTTTTGTAAACTTTTGAATAGTGCAAATAAATTTTAATAAATCATAGTTTGATAGCTAGTTGTAAATTTTTTATGGAATTGCAGGCTGCAAATTGCAAATCATCTTCACTAATTCCTATTTTTATTATTTTGGATTAACAAGTCCATAATTCTTTTCTGCGTGAGTGTTATGACATAGATAGGTGGATAGAGAGACTCGGCAGTGATTAAGCACGGGGGATAATAAGCTTTCCATCTGTCAATCAGTAATATCACAAAGTAATAAAAGCAAGAAAAATCTGGCGTTGCTCAATTGAGATATGAATTTATTATTACTGTTTAATAGCAGCCCCTAAATCCCCCAAGTATGTTCTACTTTAAAATTGTAGAGACGCGATATAAGTAGGTAGGCATAATTAAATATAAGATAAAACCTCACCACGCCACTTGCTATAAGTCGGGGAGCCCGCCCAACGCAGTGGCTTCTCAATCCCTCTCCTTACTAAGGAGAGGGAAGCCGGAGGCAGGGTGAGGTTTTATATTTAATTTGATCCACTTACTTATCACGTCTCTACATTCTTTTTCGGAGATGTCTAATATTAAGGGCGTTGCTGATTAAAAATATGAATAGCCCCCAACCCCCAATTTTGGGGGATTTAGGGGGCTAGTAAATATGAGAAAGATAAATTCATATTTCAATTCAGCAATGCCACATTAAGAGCTATAAAATTAAAAGCTTTAGCTGTAACCTCTGCACGGCTATCTATAGGCAAATAGCTATCTGAAAATTTAAAGCCCGTCTTTAGGTGAAGAAGCCAATAAATTGTATTTCAACAAGACATCAGCAGCTTGTTTAATTTCATCAAATACGATTCCTGACTTTTGGGTAATCTCTAGCAGGGTATGATTGCCGTCAGATAAATTCAAAATCCAGAGGATTGCCATTCTATTTAGTTTTCTATCTTGAGAATCAATATCTGCTTCATATAAACCCCTTTTTCCTAACTGTGGTTCGCATTTAGGGTTTTGATTGTAATATACTCGATTATTTTCCAGAATATTTACAATAGAAATACATTTAAAAAATGATTCTGCAAGATATTGAGGTTGAACAAAATCTAAATTATCTGCTGATGTATGATATTCCGGAAAAGAATTGTGTGGCGATCGCATCAAGCAACCAACGGGTAAATTAAAGCCTGGAGAGCAATATTGACGTTCGTCATAACCATAAGGGAAGAAGTCAATTACTTTGTTCTCTTCGGCGCTACTACTAAGAACATAGGTAACAACATTATCAATTTCGGTATTGCCACGACGACTTTTTTTATAAGTAAAACTACCACTATCTCCCAAGCAAGTTAATACTAAACCATGTTTGATTCGAGAAACATTCTCTTCATTTATTGCCAGCCATGCGATCGAGCCAATAGTTCCTGGAATGAAGATAAAGCGGTAGGAATAATGTGGTTGAAAGCAAGTAAGATATTCAGCTAAAAAGACAGCAATTGAGATTCCAGAAAGATTATCATTACAAAGTGAAGGGTGACAAGCATGGCAAGAAATTAAGACTTCATCTGCTGTTTTTCCTTGTATAAAATATTCACCATAGGTGAGACAGCCCGGTTCGAGAGAAGAATCAATATAAACTTCGTATTCTTCATCTCGCAATTCCAAGTACTGGTTGTGACTTAAGCAAAATCCCCACATTTCTTGATAGTAAGAAGTGCGGTAAGGAATCCAATCGGGATATTCTGGAATTGTGAATAAATGTTCCTTCAGTTCGGCAAGAGAAACTTTTTTACGAACTGGAATACTGTAGTTAATCGCGTGTAGATTTGAATTAGCAAAATCTACGATTCTCTCACCTTGGGAGTTTTTTATACAAGCATCTTTAATATTCCATTCTTTAGGAATATTCCAATCAAAGACTTGAGTACCTGTAGGAACCTCATGAATTTGTAATGGAATATGTTGATTAATAATGTTCAGTGTTTCTCTAAAGCCATTACCAGTGATACTGCGACAGATAGGATATAGTTTAGAGATTAATTGATAAAGTTCTTCACCTATTTCTGAATTATGAGAGCTTTGTAAATAGGGTAGAGTTTGTAGCTGCATATTAATGTATAAATGTATTTAACAATATTTTCTAAATACAGGTTTCACAGAAGGACCAATTAAATAGTTTTCTATTCCATTTTCTAAAGCTTTTCGATAAATCAGCAAAGATTCATCAACCGCCGCAATGGTACTATCAATATCTCGATCGCTATGAGAAAAACTGACTACAAGAGAAGGCATAATTAACCCTCGTTTGATGGTTTCTTGCAGAAATAAAGTTCTAAATGCCTGAGATGCTTGTTTATTTTCGTCGCGGGTTGCATAAACTAAATTACAAGGTTTGCCAATCACCTGAAAGTAATCTTGAAGTTGATGAGTGGCGATCGCCCGATCGATTCCTTTGCGTAATCTTTCCCCTTTTTGGTAAAGTTGCTCTATTACCTCTTCTTCTCGAAAAATGTTCATGGTAGCAATCGCAGCAGCTAAAGCATGGTTTTCTGCTCCGTGGGTGCTAGAGAGCAGAAATACGCGCTTTTTATCGTGGTAAATTCCACCTAACTCCATGATTTCTCGTTTACCAGCAAGCGCAGAAACAGCGAAACCATTTCCCATGCCTTTTCCAAATGTTGATAAGTCGGGAACAACACCATAGTAATTTTGAGCGTTACCAGTTAACCAACGAAATCCAGTAATCATCTCATCTAAAATGAAAACTGCCCCATTTTCTTGACAGAGTTTTTGTACCTGATGGAGAAAATTGTCAGAGGGATCTTCATATTTAGCTGGTTCTAAAATGACACAAGCAATCTTTCCAGGATGATTAACAAAAAGGGTTTTAACACTTTCAATATCATTAAAATTAAATTTAACTGTCAAATCTTGAATTACTTGGGGAATGCCAGCAGATATGGGGGTACTGCCAATGTACCAGTCATTATAAGAAAAGAAAGGATGATTGCCACAAACGGCAACCATATCTCGTCCCGTGTAAGCCCTTGCCAGAGTAATTGCAGCGGTAGTAGTAGTAGAGCCATCTTTAGCAAACTTGACCATTTCTGCACCGGGAACCCAACTAAGCAGAGCCTCAGCACATTCCATTTCAATAGTTGCTGGGCGGGTAAAATTATTACCAAGCAGCATTTGTTGATAAGCTGTTTCTACCACAGGTGGATAACCATGTCCCAAAGTGACAGCACGTAGCCCCATTCCGTATTCTATAAATTCATTACCATCCACATCCCATGCATGACAACCTTTACCTCTAACAATAAAGGCAGGTGAGGAAACTGGAAATTGGTCATCACCTTTGGCATAAGTATGGCAACCACCAGGAATCAAAGAATGGCTTTTCTGCTGTAAATTCTTTGATTGTTGAAAAGACTGTTTATTTAAATTGTAGTTAGCTAAAGTCATATCTATTATATTTGCAAGCAGGAAAAATAGTATAATGTTTATTTGATTTACAGATTAAAAAACAGCTTTCCGACAGTGAAATGCTTCAGCATAATTACTGGGTGAATTAGATTCAATGCCTCGGATTCTCATAATTGAGCGAAAAGTTTCTTCTGTAAACCATTGTTTATTACTTTGCGTGGGAAAGGCACTCATCAAGTATTGAATTTTTTGACGACAGAGTGCTTCGTCTAAATTGACAAAGAAGTTGGGAATTCCGAGGTCGCCATCATATTTAGGAATTTCATATTCAAGAATTAAATGATTTCTAAAAGTGTTCCAAGTTAAGTCAGAAATCAAACGATGGTCTTGATGTCTATCTTGTCGATAATGAGTCAAAATTAAATCTGGGAAAAAGACTTGTTTTAGTTCTTCAAAAGATTCTTTTACTTCTTTAGCTTGGAAAGACAGAAAGCCATCTGGAAAACTGTTAATTACTACTGTTTTTTGCGATACTTCTTTTAAAAATATATTGCTACTTGCCGTAGCTTCTAGCGCTCTTTGCTCGTTAGAACTAAAAACTACCCAACAAATATTTATGTTAGTGTAATTTTCAATTAGTTTTAAAATTGTACCTCCACAGCCAATTTCAATATCATCGCAATGGGCACCCAAACAAAGAACTTTTAACTCAGATTCATCTGCTCGTTCAAAATGAATTTTTATCATACAAGAGATTTATTGTTAACTATAATAATTTTTGATAAACAATTTACCGATTTCCGACTATCTCTTAAAGCAATATTGCATCTTGGATAAAATCATGTTCAAGCAGCCTTAAACTTTTGCTCTCCCCAAACTTCCCAAGGTCTTTCTCCCCCAGCATACATATCATCTAATTGTTGCTTCTCTTTGAAAGTATCCATAACTCCAAAGAAGCCGGTATATTTATAAGAAAAAAGCTGTTGTCTGGCAATTAATCTTTGAAAGGGTTCTAGAACAAGTTCTTCTCCATGATTAATATATTTAAAAATTTCTTTCTTAAAAATAAAGTAACCGCCATTAATCCATATATCGCGGTTTTTCACATCTTGAATATCTTGAACTAAACCATCTTCGTTCATATCAACTAAATGAAAGCTTTGGCTGGGGCGCACGCATAAGAAACTACCGACTTTATCAAGTTTATAAAAGTTTTGAATGTATGTTGGTAGATGCAAATCTGTCAAACCATCGCTGTAGTTAGCTAAAAATACTTCTTCGCCTTCGAGGTACTTTTCAATAGCCTTAAATCTTTCACCTATTTTTGCAGTTAAACCTGTATCTACAAATGTAATATTCCAATCTTCAATATCCTGATTAAAGAGTTTAATATTACCGCCCTTGGACAAAGTAAAATTATTAGAAAGCCACTCATTATAATTCAAAAAATAGCTTTTGATTAAATCGGCTTTATAACCCAAACATAAGATAAAATCTTTATGCCCGTAATGTGCGTAGTATTTCATTACGTGCCATAGTATCGGTCGATAGCCGATATTTACCATCGGTTTAGGAATACTTTCGGAATAATCCCTCATTCTAGTACCCAAACCACCACAAAATAAAACTACTTTCATGTTTATTACCTGTTGATTTAAAAATTTTTGAGCTTGCTTGTATAATATTTTTTTTAATTCTTTAAACTTTACGAATAAACCTTAACTTCTGGAATCGGTACAATAAATTGACCTCCCCAATCGCGGATATAAGCCATCTGAGACATAATTTCGTCTTTCAAATTCCAAGGCAAAATTAATACATAATCTGGCTTTGTTTCCTGAATTACATCTGGATGAAAAATTGGGATGTGAGTACCAGGTAAATAAAGACCTTGCTTGTGAGGGCTGCGGTCTACTGTATAATCAAGAAAATCAGTACGAATGCCGCAGTAATTTAGTAAAGTATTTCCTTTCCCGGGAGCGCCATAACCAACAATTGTTTTTCCTTGATTTTTGGCTTGAATTAAGAAATTAAGCAATTTATATTTGGTTTCTTTTACTTGTTCTCCAAAAGATAAATATGTTTGTAAATCTGTAAAACCAGCAGCCTTCTCTCGATTTCTTAGCTCTAATACTTTTTCGGTGATGGGTTGAGAAGTATTTTCTAGATGACGAGCGTAAATTCTCAAGGAACCACCGTGAGTCGGTAATTCTTCAACATCAAAAATAGTTAAACCTCGATTTGCAAATACTTTTTCAACAGTTAAAAAAGAAAAGTAAGAAAAGTGTTCGTGATAAATAGTATCAAATTGGTTCTCCTTGATTAACTTCATTAAATGGGGAAACTCCATCGTAATTACTCCCTGTGGTTTGAGAATAATTTTCATTCCTTTAACAAAATCATTCAGATAGGGAGTATGAGCTAGGACGTTATTACCCAACAATAAATCGGCACTTACTCCTTTCTCAACTTGTTCTCTAGCCGTTTCTTCTCCAAAAAATTTGACAACTGTAGGAATACCTCTCTTGATTGCGACTTTAGCAATATTCCCTGCTGGCTCTATTCCTAGGGCGGGTATATTTTTGTTAACAAAATACTGCAACAGATAGCCATCGTTACTAGCAATTTCAACTACCTGACTTTGCTCGTTTAATTGGAAACGTTCGAGTGCCATATCAACGTAGTTTTTGGCATGTTGCAACCAGCTATCGGAATAAGAAGAAAAATAAGCATAATCGCTAAATATATTTTCGGGAGTAATATATTCCTGTAGCTGTACTAAAAAGCATTTTTCACAAACATAAGCGTGTAGTGGGTAAAATGCCTCCATTTGATTTTGCTGTTCTGGTTGGCGATAGCTTTCACAGGGTGGAGACATTCCCAAATCTACAAATGTATGGCGTAATTCAGTACCGCAGGATAAGCAGTTTCCTTGATATAAATGTGGATTATTTTGATGTTTTTGCATTGTTAAATTCGATAATTATATTTTTGAATTAAGGCAACGAGGAGAAATATTTTGGCGTTGCTGATTAAAAGTATGAATTGCCCCTTAACCCTCCATTTTTGGAGGATTTAGGGGGCATAAATATGAAGGAAAAAATAAATTCATACCCAGATTCAGCAACGCCAATATCAAATATCGAGAGCTATTATTCTGGAAGCTACAACTTCCCTTAGGGAAGATGCATCATCTTGAGCTAGTCTGTTAAACAATGTAGCTATCGATTCAGGAGTTCGATCGATTTTCAACGCTGACTCAATAATGGTTAGCGTAGCTTGCAAGTTACCGTTATTTAATGCGATAAAGGCATTCCTTAGACAGTAATTAAAGTTGTTGATGCGAGCTTTGGCTGTAATTTCCTCACGTTTGTCTACAGGCAAATAGCTATGTGAAATTTCAATAGCTTGATTAACCTGTATCGCCATCTTTCCAGTGTTCCAACTTTCAGAAGTTTCGCTATGGGAATGAACGCGAAACCGAGCTAAAATTTCTGGCTCATGCCACCAATCGTAAAAAGCCGCAATTCGTTTATGAAGCTCCCAATCATTAATATTAGGTATTTCACAACTATATCCCCCCAGTCGCTCGTGAGTTGTTCGACGAATCACTAACGATGGTGTCATTACTAAACCGCATACTCCGATGCGCGATAACCAATTTTGTAAAATACCTTTGTTTTGTGGGGAACCCGAACTAATTTCTCCCAAACACGCACTTTTACCATTTTCATTGACATATTCAAAGCCAGTGCAAGCAGCTCCCACGCTATCGGGACAATTATGCAAACTTTCCTGAAGATGAGCATAAAACCCAGGGCAAACTGAATCGTCATCATGCAAAACATGAACCCACTCACCTCTACTTAAAGAGATTCCAACATTCATGTTATTTGTAGATCCAATATTTTCGGAATTGCGATAGTAATCAACTATTCCTCCAGCCAAAGAATCAATCAATTCATGCAGAGGTGATGTACCAGCATTATCTATCACCAAAATTTCCATATCTGCTTGCCCCTGCCATTGCAAAAGCACGTTGGCAAGACATTCAAGAATGTAATCGTTGCGTTTATATATTGGAATTACTACAGTCCAAAAGGGTCGTGGTTTTTCCGGTTCTGTTAGAGGTGGAATGGCAGGAAACTCATACGCGCCTACTTTTACTTTCCCTTGAGTAATCGAAGGGGTTGTCTGTATAGTGCAATTCTGGTGATTTGAGATCCAAGCAGCATAATGGGGATTGAGCTTATTCAAACCCTGACGATATATAGAAATTGCCTCTGTTAGATTGTTTTGTACTTGGTAAATCTGACCTAAGCGATTGTAAATATCCCAGTTTTCAGAATTCAGTTTTAAAGCTTGATTATAAGATACAACAGCCTCTACATATTTTTGTTGCTCTTGCAATGCCACACCTAAGCTATAGCAAAATTCCCAATTATCTGGCTGTAAAACAATTGCTTGCTGATAATAAGCAATTGCATTATTAAAATCTCCTTTTTGCTGGCGCTCAAGACCTAATTGTTGATTCAATTGAGCGTAGTGGAATTTCATTCCTTCTGAAAGTTGGTCTTGAGCGTGTAAAATATTCCCCACATTTACATAGGCTTCCGTGCAGCTTGGTTGGATTTCCAGAGCTTTTTGATAAGATGCGATCGCCTTATCTAATTCACCCAAGTTTTGCAATGCATAACCAAGGTTATTATGTAGTGGTGCAGTATTGCAACCAGCGGTTAGAGCTTTTTCATAAGCATCTACAGCTAGAGGAAATTCCGATTGGGATTGATAGTAGTTACCAAGAACAAACCAGTTTCTGAAAGCGTTTGGCTGTACTCGTACAACTGCTTCTAAAAAATTCTTAGCATTTGCAGACTCACCTTTTTGTAATTTGAGTAAGCCTAATCCGTATAAAGCATCAGGCTGTTCTGGTTCAACTTCTAATACCCGATGATATATTTTTTCTGCTTGATTTAACCGATTAGTAGAAGAATATTCAACTGCTGTTTTTAAGGCTTCTGAAATGGTTGCCATAGTCGAAGTTTTTGATAAAAATTTATTTGATAGAATTTAGGACTTACGCACTCGTCAGGGAAAATAAGGCTTTGCGATGTCCGCACCTTCGGTGAATACTATCTCCCTCCGGCAGACGCTCTACTAACGCACAGCGAATAATGACGTTAACAGGTAGTCCGTGCGTAAATCCTATTTTGGTATCACGCAGCACCTGCCACTTATGATAATTGCCTAAATCCTAAGAATTTATATATAACTATCCGGTTTAACTGCTCAAAGTTGGGAATGGAAAATAAAGGCTAACTTTTTTCAAAATTGTCAAAAAAGAACACTGGGCTAATTAAGAGTATCAGCTTATACCTTTAAACCTTTTACAAGCAACCTAGAAATTAATTCATCTCGTAAAGCAGATAAATCATCTTGTTTTAGCCAAGAAAATAACTTTGTCACAGATTGTGGGGAATTATCAATTTTCAAAGCTTCTTGTATCAAAAGCAGTGCACCGGATATTTTGCCAGCTTTTAAAGGAATTATGGCATTATTTAGACACCAAGCAAAGTGATAATGTCTAGATTTTACAGTTATTTCATCAAGTAAATAGTTTTCGGAAACTTCTATAGCTCTGCGAATATCAGTTCCTTTCGATCCTGAAAGCGTAGAATCCGTTGTGATATTTTGAGAATGTTGGCGATAACGAGCTAAAATTTCTGGCTCATACCACAAATCATAAAAGGCACTAACCCGCTTATAAAATTCCCAATCGCCAGTATAATTAAGTTCGGGCAAATATCCTCCTAAGTGTTCGTAAGTCGAACGACGCACAACTACTGCGGGCATATTTAGTGGATTTGCAATTCCAATGCGCTCAACAAAATCTTTGGCTATTCCTCGCTCTTGCTTGTAAAGTTGTTGAGAAAAAATCACTTGTCCCTGCTCGTTGACATTTTCGTAGCCGGTGAAAGCCGCTCCTACAGAGGATGAAGTGTTTTCTAAAGATTCTTGAAGACGTTTATAAAATCCCGGAAGCACATAATCATCATCATGAAGTAAGTGAATCCAATGTCCTCGACTAATTGCAACTGCCGTATTAAAGTTTTTATATGCTCCCCTATTCTGGGAATTGCGATAGTACTGGATTATTCCGCCACCAATTTCACTAATTAAATCCTTTATACACAAAGGACTAGCATCATCAACGACTATAATCTCCATGTCTTCTTTCCACTGTCTCAGTACGCTGACTAAGCATTCAAGTAAATAATCGCTTCGTTTATCCGTACTATATATCGGTAGTACAACACTCCAAAAAGGTCGTTCGTTTGTAGGATTGGATACTTGAGGAATTGATGGAAACGGATGCTCTCCTACGATTACCTCTTCTTCAGAAACTGGTGGTGTTATTTGTGTTTCTTGTTGCTTGTTGCAACCTTGAGTTGTTATTGCCGAGGCATAATCGGGATTACTTGCCTTTAGCCCCTGACGATAAGCAGAAATTGCTTCTTGAAGATTGTTCTGCTGTTGGTGAATCTTAGCTAAATTGAAGTAAGCATCTGCAAATCTGGGATTAATTTCCAACACTTTTTGATAGCAATCCCTAGCCGCTTCTAACTCCCCCTGCTCTTGGAGCATCATTCCTAAACGATAATGAGCTTCTACAAAATCGGGTTTGAGAGCGATCGCCTTTTGGTAAGCTTCAGTTGCTTCTTTTAACTGATTCTTAGCTTGATGCGAATTACCTAAATCAAACCAAGCTTTTACGGATAATTGTTTTCCGCTTTCTTTCTTGCCAACTAAATCGGCACGCATTTTCACTACTTTAGCCGGAGAACCTACTGCAATAGCGCCATCTGGGATATCCTGATTGACCACCGAACCGGCACCAATAACGGCTCCCTTACCAATCCGTACTCCGCTTAATACGATAACCCCACAGCCCAACCAGGCACCATCGTCTACTGTAATACCACCTCTAGTCTTTAGCGGTTGTAGGTGAATAAATTGACCGGGTATCATGCTGTGGTCGTAGGGGTAGAAAGCGCAGTTAGTAGCAATTAGAACATTGCAGCCAATATTAATTGGAGCCTTATAGGCTGACAGTTGGCAACGGGGCTGAATATGAGTATCGGCACCAATTTTTACAGTTCCTTCCTTCCCAGTTTGAATGCAAGTATCTCCGTATAAATGCACGCGATCGCCAAGTTCTACCTTACCCCCATTTCTGTCGTTATAAATAGTAACCCGGTCGCCAATGAAAACATTCGCACCAAATTGTAAATTCTGATGATAAATATCGGCTTTAGGGGATACATAGCCTTGCGAATGATAATAAGATAGGTGAGCGCGCCCCCAATAAGGAGGAGCAAACCAGGTAGCCAGCCAAGTAGCAATTCTTCCTAGAAGACTTAATCCAGCAAAACGCATCCAAAATAATTTCCAGACATCTGAAAGCGCACCCTTGATTCCGGATACTTGACGAATTTTACTAAATCGCTGCCAAATACTTGTAGACTTCAACTTGTTAAGAACGCTTAGCAAATTAGAATAAGCTTGAGCATAGTCGGGTTTAAGCTTCAAGGCTTTACGATAAGCGTCTGCTGCTTCCTCTAACTTATCTTGCTGTTGAAGGGCATCGCCCAAATTTTTATAAGCTTCAACATATTCAGGCTTGAGAGTTAAAGCTTTTGAATAACAATCTACAGCTTCTTGCAATTTATCTTGTTCCTTTAGAACAACCGCCAAGTTGTAATGAGCTTCCGCCAAATTCGGTTGCATTGCGATCGCCTGCCGGTAATAAGCCTCCGCAGCTTGAAAATCCTTTGCTTTTATGGAATTCAGACCTAAATTATTGTTGGCTGCTGCGTAGTGCGATTGTTTATCTAAAGGAAGTTTTTCTTGAGCAAAAAGTGCGTTAGCCAAGTTGACTTCGGCTTCAATACAATTAGGCTGAATTTCTAAAGCTTTTTTATAGCTTTTGATTGCCTCATCCCACTTTCCTTGTTCTTGTAGGGTATAACCTAAATTATTGTAAAGTGGCGCTATATTCGGTTGCAGTTCGATGGCTTTTTGGTAAGCTAATTCTGCCTTTGGTAATTGCCCATTAGCTTGACGCACATTGCCCAAACTAAACCATGCCTTAAGTAAGTCTGGTCGTAATGATACGACCTTAGATAAAAGCTTTTCTGCGATTGGTAACTGGTTCATTTGTTGTGCCAGTAGACCTAAACCGTATAATGCTTCAGGATGTTGGGGTTGTTCCTTAAGAACCTGACGATAAAATTGCTCTGCTTGTATTAAGCGGTTGGCTTTGAAATACTTTGCTGCAAGCTGAAGGGATTCTGAGACAGATGGTGAATTTGTCATAGGATTTCAGAGTTACGATGATGAAGAAGATTTTTTTGGTTGGACTGGTTTTCATGGCTAGCTGCGTCAGAATTACATTAAAAACCAGTCAGATAGAATGCCCTAAGCTATCAAATTATCACTACTGTAATCTCCATCAGCAAAGGAATATTGCTCAAACTCACTGGTTTTCATAATAGTGCCCCCTAGTTCAAACACCGTGAAATCATTATTAATCTGTATATCAAAATCGCTTCTATTGTAGGAACCAAGGCTTAATGTATCGAAATCTTCGCCGCCATATACTGTAGCTTCACCAAAGCCTTGAATGTAGTCGTTTCCATAACCCATTTTTATATTAACCCCACCTCCAAAATTATCGGCTTTTACAGTATCGTCTCCGTATCCAGTAGCAATTGTGCCACCATAGATATCGTAAGATTGGCTGCCTGTAGCATCAGCTTCTATAGTGTCGGCTCCATATCCCGTATTAATATCGCTACCATAAATACCGTAAGATTGGCTTCCGGTGGCATGAACTTCTATCGTATCGGCTTCATATCCCGTATTAATATCGCTACTATAGATACCGTAAGACTGGTTTCCGGTGGCATGAACTTCTATCGTATCGGCTCCATATCCTGTATTAACTTTGCCGCTATAAATACCAAATGACAAGCTTCCGGTAGCACTCACCTTGACAATATCGGCTCCATATCCTGTTCTAATATTTCCGTGCTGATTGTAAATACCAATCGCATTGTCAGAAGCATTAGCAGTAGCTTCAATTTTGTCGGTTCCATATCCGGTATTAATATGTCCATACTTGTTGTGAATAGCTATTGCGACATCTTCTGTTTGAGCTATAGCTTCGACAACTGTTAGGGCTAAAGCTTGATTCTCTTCAGGAGCAATAGCTACAGCAGAAACTAGCGCTTCTGCATAGGTAGCAGAATAAGAAGTAGCTACAGCACTAATACCATCTGCGCCCGATCCTGTTGAGATCTTGCCATCTTCGTTATTCAAACCCTTAGCAAGAACTCTAGAAGAAGCCAAACTAGTTGCAAATCCTGCCGCAACCGCTTGCAGTCCTTCAGACATAGGCGCTTGGGCAATAGCGCTGACAATGGCTGTGACATCTATAGTTGCCGTAGCCACTGCTGCGACAGCAGCTTGTACTGTTCCTGAAACAGTATCGTTACCTGCACCAGTAAAGATTCTTCCAGAGTTATTAATACCATTGGCTATAGCTGCAATTTCAATAGCAGCCAGACTATTCGCAATTGCAGTCTCATCCACAGTATTTGCGATCGCAACCGCTTCAGATACCGTCTGTGCGATTGCAGTAACTTGTGCAACAGCAGTACCGTTAACGATATCTTGACCTCTACCTGTGAATATATCGCCTCTGTTGATAATTCCATCGATATTCAGCTTTGCTTGAGTAGTAAACTCGGCAGAGTTAACGGGATTGCTTCCTTGACCAATAGCTTCGGCAGCAACCCCAACAGAAGCTCCCAAATTAAAATTAACAGATGCACTACCAATTATTTGGTCATCTCCTTTAAATGTCTTAACAGTAGACCATGCAGGATTAAAAATTGTTTGACCTGGATTAACCACGTCATCTCTACGAGAAAAAACAAGTTCATTTAAGTAAAAATATTTGCTATTCATAGTCAATTCTCTAATTCAATTAACAGTAAAAAGAATAAAGCTGCAACTAGATTATCTAAACTATATGTGTATAAGCCTTAGCTATGTAGCTGGTTAGAAATGTTTAGAATTTCTATGGAATTGGTCTTATGCACGTATATCACAACAATCAAAGTATAAAAACGTCACTATTAAATTATTTGTATAAAGGTAAGTGATTTAATTCTGTCTGTGTATGGCTCTTAAATATATGTTATGCCTAATTCTTAACTCATAGTTTAAAATATTAGTAAAAATAGTTGTTTTTACTGTATAGTTCTGCTGACTTTTCTTAAATTATTTTCGACTAAATCTTATAGGATATATTTCCTTTTCGTGAAATTTTGTAACTTAATTTTATTATCTTTTCATCTATAAATATTCCGCTAATTATTTTCAGCATCGGGAAATATGTTTGTGAAGATTAATAAAATATTTCAGTTGTCGAAATTTCCTAAACCTTTTAATAGCAGGGACAACTCATACTACTGCCCTCCTCTTCTTGAATGAAGAGAGAGCAAGTGAAGTTCCTGGTTTGTTATTGCACTAAATCACAAAGGCTACTACTAGTTGTTCCTAATGCTTTGCCCCATTAATTATGAAAGACTAGTAAAGGTTAGTATTAGCGCTTAAGCCCTCTTACTCCCATCACGCTCTAAGATTACCTATAAGAATTTCTCCCTCACTCCCTCCCTCTCTCACTCTCTCCCTCAATAATTTAGGTAATCTTGCACCGGGAAGGGAGTAAGTACTCAAGCAAAATAAATTGTAGATGGGAGCAACGCGAAAAAGTGGTTCAGTGAAAAAATAGGCTATCTCAAAGCGCGATATGCTCTGAGATAGCCTAATTTTGTTGAGAATATAGCTATGTAATTGAGAACACAAGCCCGAGTTCACCTGCATCGCACTGCTCCCGATTGTCATTGCGAGTGCAGCGTCTCCTAAAAGGCTCTAAATAAAATACCTGAGTGCGATATGCAAAACTTCAGTAAAGCTGCATATCGCACTCAGTTATTTGACAATAATTTTGGTTTCAGATAAGATACCTAAATCTGGTAATACATAACCATATAACCGTATCTTTTTGCAATATTTATCCTTGCTGCAAACTGTTTATTTGCATTGATTAAACAAAGTACATCAAGGATATTGAGAAGTCGATATTCGGTTTATCTAGCTTCTCTAATTGCATCGTTGAGAATGAGTTACGGAAATTGGGAGTTTTGTCCAGAAGTTACTAATTTGTTTTTGGAATTTAATCCTGGACAGCTATTTATTTAGCTGTCCATTTTTAAATCATACATTATTTTTTATTGTTCAATATCAATTTGTTTGTAACTTTGTTGATAAGTTTAGATGATCGACCTACTTACTGTAATATCAAATAAATATTTTTAAATTTAAGATTATGCTGAATTACTTTCAGAAATACTTGCCAAGCACTTAGTGACTTCTTCATATTCTGATTTTAGTTCTAAAGCTTTCTTGAAGTAAATTTCAGCGTTTGTTAAATCTCCAGCTTTTTTGCGAATTAGACCTAGCTTATAGTTTAGTTTAGCGTAGTAAGTTTGTTTTTCTGAGGATAGTTTTGCAATCCGATGAAGGACATTTCCTAGATTAGCATCTGCTTCAATGCAGTTGGGCTGAATCTCTAAAGCTTTTTGATAGCATTTGAGAGCTTCTTCCCACTTACCTTGTTGCTCTAAAGTGTAGCCCAAGTTATTATGAATTGGTGCTGCATCCGAGCGTAGATTAATAGCTTTTTTATAAGCATCTTCGGCTGCGGATAAGTTCTTCTGAAGTTGATATAAGTTGCCTAGAGTAAAGCAAATTTTAACTGAATCTGGCTGCTCTCGTGCGGCTAAACTTAAAAATTCCTCTGCCTGTTGCAATTCGCCTTTTTGTTGTGCCAAAATACCTAACCCATATAAAGCTTCAGGATGCTTTGGCTGTATTGCTAAAACTTTTCTATAGGCTTGCTCTGAAGATTCTAATCGATTAGCTCTATGTTCTTGAATTGCCAAGCGCAGATTATCAGTAACATCATCTGCACTAGATATTTTGGGTTTACCAACAACGTCGAACAAAAATTCTTCTAAAGCTCGAATTGGTTTGAGGTCGTTATATAATTTATGCTTGTTCTGGGCAACTAGCTCCGAGAGGTATTGACGGTATTGAGCATCTCTCCCTAAATGTATGGCAATTTTTATATACTCTTCCTTATTAGATGCGATAGTTTCTTCAATATTCATCATCTTTAGGATTGCCATTGAATGCCTTGCGCGCATAAATTCCCCTGGGAGGGTAACTACAGGAATATCATGAGCAATAGCTTCTAAGGTCGAATTACATCCAGACCAGCCAATACTATCAAGAAAAACATCTGCGATTGCAGCGGTGCCAGCAAATTTTCTGGCTTTCATCCGCGGTAAAAAGATGCAGTAATCTTGGTAATCAAGTGCAAAATCCCCAAAAGCCTTTTCCAATCGCTGACGAAAGACTTCAGTTACACCCTCACCTTCATTTTCAATAAAAACAAATTTGCAGTTATCCAAATTCCCCGCAATTTGAGGAAAAACATCATCATGCTGGGGTAAATACTTGTACAACGATTGGCAGCACCAAAACATGACAGCATTATCGATAATACCAATATCTTGTTTAGTAACTTTTAGAGGTGAAATTGGTTGTGGATGGTAATAAATAGATAAATTGGGTAATTTAACTAGCTTCTCGGTATAATATTCTTGAGCATTTTCTGGTTCCATTAACTCGCTGCTCAAATAATAATCAATAGTTGGCAAGCCACTTGTATTCGGATGTCCCCAAGAAGTCATTTGAATCGGGGCTAGCCTCAGACATCCTAATTGTAATGTAGTGGGGTCCATGCCAAACTCAGGAAAAATCAGCACGTGTAATTTGTCTTGCTGAATGATTTTAGTCCATTTTTCTATTGAAGCCGGACCTTTTATAAACTTATCAAATGCTTGTACTGCTTTAACAGTTTCGCCATCATGTTTCAAAGTCGTGTTGGTGTGATAGGCGAATAATTCAAATTGACTGCGATCGAGGTTTTCAACCCAACCCTTCATCGGAATTTTCCAAACAGAATGTCTGTGAAAACATGCTGAAACAAATCCGATGCGAATTTTTTGATTTGCTTGCAAATCTGGCAGAGAAATATTTTGAGAATTTTGGGGATAGCGATGTGACATGATACCAACAATCATATCCCCGTAGATTTTTTGTAAGTCTCGGTCATTTAATCCTTGATAAGCGAGATAAAAGGGTTGTGATGCGCCTACAGCATCAGCAGCCTTTTTTAGTTCTTGAGAACAAGCTTGTTGGTAATTTTTAGCTAAATCTTTGAGATATCTTTGATAATTATCTCGCTTTAATTGTATTTCTGTAAAAGTTCTATAAATAATTGGCAGTTGATGTATACAAGTAAAAAATTTGGCTCTAGCTAAATTAGGTTTGATTTTTAAAGCTTTTTGATAAGATTCAATAGCCGCCGATCTGTTGCCCTGTTTTTTAAGTAAATTACCCAGATTACAATAAACTTCAACAAGATCGGGTTTGATTTTTAAAGCTTTTTGATAAGATTCAATAGCTGCTGAGACCTTGCCCTGCTTTTTGAATAAATTGCCCAGATTGCAGTAAGCTTCGGCATATTCAGGTTTTAAGTTTATGGCTTGTTGATAAGATGTAATAGCAGCTTCGGAATTACCTGCTTTTTCCTGCGCTTCTGCCAAACTAGCATAAACCTCAGCAAAGTTAGGATTTATTTCTAAGATTTGTTGGTAGTAAGTTATGGCAGCTTCAAATTGACCAGAATGATGTTTTTGTAGCGCGATTTTAATTAAATATTTTGTTTTAGAATCTAAATTATTTGAGGTATTCATTTTTATATTTAAATTTTGTATAAATATATTCCCGATATTTAATTTGGCAGTGGGAGCATCTTAATCGCGAGATACTCCCACAAATAGTTGTAGGGTAATGCCTGTGTTAATTTGCTTTAATTAAGCAGATATAAAAGTACCGTTGCTAGCGATACTAGTATCAGTAAAGTTAGCCAATCTGGCAATGATTTCAAAGTTACCATTAGCTTGGGTTAAAATATACAAATCAGTTTGACTTCCTAGTGAATTAACAATTACACCACCAGATGTATTAACTTGAATTTGATCCACACCATTCTCAAAGTTGAAAATATCAGCCCTGTCAGATAGACCGAAGGTTGAACCACCACCGATGTAGAATGCACTGCTAGTATCTCCCAGAACAAATACGTCTGTATTACCATCAGCTTCACCGTATAGTTGATCCAACTCCCCTGCTTGACTTCCAGCACCAACTAAAGTATCGTTTCCAGCACCACCGACTAAAATATCGTTACCGGCTCCGCCGTTCAGATTATTATCTCCATTACCACCAAAAATTACATCATTGAAGTCAGAACCAACAACGTTTTCAATATTAAGCAGGTTGTCATTACCACCAAAACCATCTATCGCAGCTTGAGCGGTTAAGTTAACCTGGATACCGGCAGTATCGTTTTCATAGTTAACGGTGTCAGTACCGTCGTTCCCCTCAATAATGTCATTGCCTGCGCCCCCTGTAAGGGTGTCATCACCGGCTCCACCATTTAAGTTATTATCTTGAGCATCGCCAATAATTAAGTCAGCAAAACCAGAACCAACAACATTTTCAATATTAAGTAGCGTATCGTTACCGCCAAAGCCATCTGTAGCAGTCTGAGCGGCTAAATTTACTTGAATCCCAGCAGTGTCGTTTTCATAACTTGCTGTATCAATGCCATTTCCTCCATCCAGGTTATCGTTACCAGCACCCCCATCAAGGATATCGTCGCCATCAAGCCCAGCAAGAATGTCATTCCCTTCACCTCCATCAAGGATGTCATTTCCTTCAGTTCCTTGGAAATCGTCATCTCCACTGTTATCAATTGGTGGTGTTATAAATGTATCAGGAGCAAGAGTACCAGTAAAATCTCGCAGTTCAGCAATAATTTCAAAGCCGCCACTGACTGGAATCAGAATAAATGTACTGTTTCCTATAACTGCGGTAGCAACTTGGTCTGGGTTAGGTACCTGAATTTTATCTACGCCATTCTCGAACAATTGAATAATAGCGCGATCGCCTTGACCAAATATATTATTTCCGATTACATCGCCAGTACCGCCAGCATACAAGAAAGTTTCTTCGTTACCAAGAATAAATAAATCTGAAACGCCGTCGGAAAAGGTTCCCCCTGAGTCGAGGACTCCACTACCGATTAAAATGTCTCTTTCACCGGCTGTTGTGCCCCCACCATCAAGAGTATCGCTACCTAAACCCCCACGAAGAACGTCATTACCTCTACCTCCGAACAGTTGATCGTTACCGTTGCTGTCCCTACTAATAAGACCAGTGCTTCTGCTATCTCCTCCATCCAAAATGTCATCGCCTTTACCCCCATTAATAGTGTCGGAGCCACCACCGCCGTAAACAGTATCATTATCGGAACCGGCGTTTATTTCGTCATTCCCATCAGGACCACCCAAAGCATCTTGGTCGCCAATAATTAAATCTTCACCGCCACTACCAATAAGAGTATCGTTGCCGCTCTCTCCGAGTATTGTGTCGTTGCCGGAGCCTCCGGTAATTTCATCTTCTCCGCTACCAGCAAAGATTAAATCGTTACCCGCACCTCCGACAACGGTATCATTATCGAGTCCCGCATCTACAACATCATCACCAGCGTTAGCTAGAATCAAATCATCACCGGCACCACCTATAAGAGTGTCACCGCCAATAAACTCAATAGTGGGAAATGTACCTGTAAAGACTATGTTGCCTTCTTCGTCTTTTATAATTTCCTCTCTGGTTGTACGAATGTTACTATTACTACCTCCGAGTAAAGTATCGTTACCATCACCACCATCGAGTCCATCTTCCCCGTCACCTCCATCTAGATAGTCATTACCGGCTCCTGCTATGATCTCGTCATCTCCAGCGTTACCAAAAAGCTGATCGTCTCCATCGCCGCCGTCAAGACTATCGTTACCTTCTTCCCCTTTGACAAAATCGTTTCCGTTTCCTCCTAACAGTTCGTCATTTCCTTCATTTCCGATTAGCTGATCGTTACCATCTCCTCCCTCAAGGCTGTCATCTCCCTCATCGCCTCGCATGTAGTCGTCGCCACCCAATCCGATTAAAGTATCATTGCCGCTATAACCGAAAATTGTATCAACGGAATTTGTACCCTCAAGATTATCGTCTCTTCTTCTTCTTCCTCTTACAAAAGCCATATTATTTATCTCCTATAATTTCAAATATCAAAGATTTATTGTTGTTTGTTAATGTAGAAAGACTTAGTTTGGTACAAAAAGCGTTTTTATCGTGCTTTGCAACCCTCAATCTATGTAAATATTAATCTTAGTACTTGCGGTTTTATATGCTTTTTGATTTAAATTTTTTAGATATAAAGCCTGCTCAATTATTATAATCAAGCAGGCTTCATAAGCTTGGTTAAGATGAATAACCGTGTTTTTATTGAACAGCAGCAGTCAATAAACCGGAAATTTCAGACAAACCACCGGTAACAGTTACAGCAACGTCAGATTCAGCGAAGCTGTTGTTACCAATAGCAGTTACGTCGAACAATGCTGAAGCAAAGTTACCTGAAATCATTACATCAGAATCCAAGTTAACATCGATATCTTTGTTAACATCAATATCAACGTCAGCATCGAAATCTAAGTCTAATTCAACATCTATGTCCACATTTTTGTTGACGCTTAATCCACCAAATACTTCTTCGTTGGTAGCTTCTAAGTAGTTGATATCGTTGATAATCATTTGTTTTTCTCCAGTAAATTAACTAATTGTTTTTGGAAATTTGTTTGCGAGCAATTTCTTTTTGCTCGCATTTGAAATTGTGATAATAGCCATTTTTACGTGGCTATTATTTAGCTGCCAATTTTATTGAACAGCAGCAGTCAATAAACCGGAAATTTCAGACAAACCACCGGTAACAGTTACAGCAACGTCAGATTCAGCGAAGCTGTTGTTACCAATAGCAGTTACGTCGAACAATGCTGAAGCAAAGTTACCTGAAATCATTACATCAGAATCCAAGTTAACATCGATATCTTTATTAACATCAATGTCAACGTCAGCATCGAAATCTAAGTCTAATTCAACATCTATATTCACATCTTTGTTGATGTGTAATCCACCAAATACTTCTTCGTTGGTAGCTTCTAAGTAGTTGATATCGTTGATAATCATTTGTTTTTCTCCAGTAAATTAACTAATTGTTTTTGGGAATTTGTTTGTGAGTGGTTTGTTTTTCCTCACATTTAAAATATAGATTTTTCTCTATAAAAAGTCAATAGTTTTTGCTATTTTGTTTGCGTAAAGTATTTTTTAAATTGGTGTAAACGTAAATGTACAACAACAAAAAAACAACGTTAAACGACAGAAGTAATTATAATTACCACTGCCATTTAACGTTAATAAATTATAGTTGAACAACAATAGAGATTATAAAAAACTATCGTCGTCAGCTATAAAATATTTTTTAATTTTCAATGCATAAATGCTTTTATCTTGATTAATGGCTATTCTATGCCAATACAAATAAATTTTTATGGTATATTGCTATAGCTTGATAGATGAAAATACAGTTAATAAGCTATAAATAAATATACATTTTAAATATAAATATGTATTTATGCTAAACAATCAAAATTTATTAATGTGCATTATTATTAAACAATGATTCATGCTATTAAACATGACTTGTTAATTCATTCTCTGTGTTATTCGCCTCAGCCTCTAATTGAGTAGATATTTGTAAAAACTGAACTTTTTTATTTAACCAAAAAGCGAACAATTCTGAAATAATTTGTTCGCGTAACTTATCATCTAATTCGGACTTTATAATTTCTTCTAGCCAAATTAAATGGACGGCTTTAGGTGTAGTAATTGGTTTGAGAATACCAAGGGAAGAACTAGCAAATACAGCTGCTGCAATTTCTGGACGGAAATCTTTACGATACTTAACTCCCTGATATCCATAGGTACGGCGAAGCTCTGGCTCTTGGATATACATACGAGCGATTTCTGGGAATGTAATTTCCCTTTCCTCTACAGCATAAAATAATTCCAAAGCCAAATCTCTATCTTCAAAAGTAACTTCATAGGTTACAGCAGCTTCATAATTGAGTCGATTTTCGTAAAAATATTTTTCAACTTGGGATGCAAATAGATGATTTGCCAATTTATGGGAAATCAGATTGTTGTAAACTAGTTTTTCAAAATCTTTAATAGATAAATGATGTTTGTCTAACCAAGCCCAAGTATCTGTAGCTGTGGCAAGTTTTTTGTCTAAGCGAAATTTATCTCCTTCCTGCTGTAATTCTACTTCTGTAACTTCAATTCCAGCTTTTTCAGCTGCTTCGGTAATTATTTTTTCAGAGGCGATCGCTTCTACTATATTGGGAATATCACAGGATCGCTTTAGCTTATTAATTACATCTAAAGTTGAAATGTGAAAATTTTCGGGCATATACTATCATCCATAAGGTATTTATAAAGTTGCTGAATCTTCGTTGGAATATTACAGCAGATTCCATTCAAAGGATTCTATATAAACAAGGGCGTTGCTTAATCATGGGATGATTTAGTTATATTTTGAACGGAGTCTTAATAGTTTCAGAAGTTAATTCATCACGCATTTATGCAACGCCTAAACAAGAATGCTCTAGTACTCCACCAAGTAACCTTTTCCGGGTTATTAATAGGAAGAAAAAGTTATTTATTTTTGCCCCCCTTCTTCTCCCTCCCTGCCCCAACCGGGCAATGTTGGGTTGTTAGACTACTAGTACGCGGTGCAGAGAACATCTTGCTCTCAAACTTCACAGTCTTTTACGTTTAAATTTTATGTTTTTCATTTTTATAAATAATTCAAGGTTTTGAAATGATGAAACCAAGATTATTAGGGTCTTTTGCATATTTTTACAAAAGTTATTTATACTTCCTTGCAACAACCCTATAGATCTTATTTTGAAAGCAATATAAACTAAATATGTACCTATATCTTTATTAAAGCCTAATTTAAAAATATAATCTAGGTAGCAATGGTTCTAAAATATTTTTTATAAGCATGAATATTAAGATACTGAGAGAAGTGATAATTCTTTATCTATTTTCTGTGCTAGTTTATAAGCCATTTGCGGTGGATTTCGGTAGTTACTTGCTGTTTTTCTGAAACCCCATCGTCTAGCTTCAACTTCTGACACGCCAAATTCTTCAGCTAATTTATTGTAAGACCAGTTGTATTTTCTCATCAAATCTATAGGATGCATCTGTTTTTCTCCTTAAATATTAGTTTTTTGAACTTTAATTTCTAATTTTCCAAAATTAAGAGTAAAAATTACATATTTAGCCCATCTTTCTGTAATTTTTTGAATGGATCTAATACAAAATCAATTATCCGGCGTTGACGAATAACTACCTCAGCGTCTGCTGTTTGACCGGGCATTAAAATAACGCGTTTTTCGCCGTTATCTACATACTGCCGGTCTAAAATTATTTCTAGTTCAAAGCTTTCACTATTTCCTTGGGGTGTTTGCTGGACTTTTGAGTCGGGAGACACCCAAGCGACTTTACCTTCAACGATGCCATACTCTTGATAAGGGTAGGCATCAAATTTAACTTTTACCGGCATTCCTACTTTCAAAAAACCACTATCTTGTATAGGCATACTGGCTTTAAGAACAACATCGGCATTTTTAGGAGCAATTTGGGCTATTCTTTGCCCTGGTTGTACTACTTCTCCAGGTTTACTAACTGGAAACTCAAAAATAGTCCCATCAATCGGCGATCGCACTATTCTTTGCTGTAACTGTAACTTCAAAGATTTGATTTGACTGGTGGTTTGAGCAATTTGCGATTCAATAGATGAAATTTGGGTTTGAGTATCTTTGAGTTGTTCTTGAGTCCGCAAAATAGAAAGTTTAGAGGTTTGCAGCAAAGTTTTATAGCTGCTCTGTTGTTCTTTTAATCTAAGTTTAGCTTGTTTAATATCAGCTTCTAGCTGATTCATAGTTGCCTGATAGCGATTGATTTCTTCCGTCAACCTCAACTGGGCTTGTTTCCCATCAGATAAAGCTCTGTCGTAAAGCCTTTTGCTTTCTTGCTGCTCTTTTCTAATTATGTCAATTTGATTTGCTGAAACTGCTCCATCTTTAACTAATTTGCTAAAGCGTTCAACTTGTTTGTTGTCTATGCTCAAACGATTTCGGGCAAACTTCTGTTCGTTACTATTAGTCTTGATTTGTTGTCTTACTTGGTCAAGTAAAGCTTTTTTCTCTAATTTCTGTAGCCGATAAACACTTTGTTTAGCATCCAAATTTTGTTTGGCTTGCTCAACTTGGGCTGCTTTTTCCAGAGCTTGGGATTGGTTTTGCTGCTCTTGAACGCTTATTGTTGATAAAAGCTGTTTTTTGATTATTTCTAGCTGTACTTTCTGATTTTCCAATCCTAAAAGTTTTGCTTCAATCTGCTGTAGTTCGGTTCGTAAAATATCTGAGTCAAATTCTAAAAGAACTTGACCGGATTTAACAGTGTCGCCTTCTCTAACTTTTACAACTTTAACGCTTCCACCAGTTCTGGTATCCAGCTTTCTAGTTGCACCTTTTGGTTCAATACGTCCTCTAGCGCTTCCAGTTTCATCAACCTTGGAGATAGTTGCCCAAGGTAAACCCATTAATACGAATCCGACTAGTACGTATAATACCCCCCTCGTCCATAGTTTTGGTAGAGCATCGAGCAGTTCTTCGGTAGCGTAATGTAAATCTCTTGCAGATGTATCTGCTTCAGACTCTTTATCTGTATTCTCAACTGTAGAAAGATGCTTTTGATTTTCGCTATATTCTTCCTTTGCAACTGCTGATGAACTATTTGATAAAGGATGTGGCATAATTCTAATTCCTCAATTAAAAATGTTTTAGACTTAGTTTCTAACTCCTAAATTTACTATTAACCTGCTTGTGCTAATTGTTGTTGATTGAGGTAATAATAATGACCTTTTAGGGCAATTAATTCGTCATGCGAGCCGCTTTCTACTAACACGCCCTTATCCATTACCATAATTAAGTCTGCGTTACGCACTGTAGATAAACGGTGAGCGATAATTACACTTGTTCTGCCTTTGAGAATTGTCCTCAGATTGTTTTGAATTATACGCTCAGATTCCGTATCCAGGTGACTGGTAGCTTCATCAAATAACAATAAGCGGGGGTTACCCAGTAATGCACGGGCAATTGCCAGACGTTGGCGTTGCCCCCCCGAAAGTAGCCCACCTCCTTCACCGATATGGGTTTCATAACCTAATGGCAAGAGTCGAATAAATTCATCTGCTCCTGCTAATTGTGCGGCTTGAATAACCTCATCAAGAGTCGCTTCTGGGTGAGCGATGGCAATATTTTCGCGGATAGTTCCACCAAACAAAAAGGTGTCTTGGTCTACTACACCCACTTGAGAACGCAGCGACTGTAAAGCAATACCGTTAATGTCCTGATTATCAATGAGTACTTTTCCGTCTGTCGGTGGATATAAACCTAAAATCAGTTTGGAAAGAGTTGTTTTACCCGAACCACTACGCCCTACCAAGGCTACCATTTGATCGGGCTTAATCTCAAAACTTATATTCTCTAGTATATTAGCTTTACTTTCGGCATGATAGCGAAAGGTAACATTATCAAATCTAATGTGACCGTTAAGTCTATCCAAAGACTTCCGAGGTTTATTTTGTAAGTCTTCTTCAGGTTCTGCTTCTAGAACATCATTAAGTCGTTCTGTAGAAATAATAATCTCCTGAAATTGATTCCACAATTGGGAAAATCTTTGAAAAGGACCCAACACCTTACCTACTAACATATTAAATGCGACCAATTGACCAACAGTAAGTTCCCCTTGAATAACCTGCCATGCTCCAAACCACATTAGTCCGGTGCTTGTAAAGGTTTGAATGGCGCTACTAAGCATGTTGAGACGAATCCCAATTACCTTAGCATTGAAAGACTTTTTGACCCGATTGTTTAATAACTCTTCCCATCGCCATCTTACTGTCTGTTCAATTGCAAGCGATCGCACAGTGCGAATTCCCGTTAATGACTCGATAATGTAACTACTTTCTTCAGCACCTGCATTAAAAATTTCTCTGGAAATACGCCGTAGAATACCCGTACTCGCTAAAGCCAAAATGAAAAATGGCGGCACGGTAATCAGTACAAACAACGCCATTTTCCAACTATAGGAAAACATCAGGGTGAGATAAACAACCAACGTCAGCATATCCAGCACAATTGACAGGGTTTGTCCTGTCAGAAAACTTTGAATTTTCTGGTTTTCTTTGATACGCGAGATAATATCCCCTACATAACGGGATTCAAAGTAGGAAAGAGGTAATCGGAAAGTATGTTTGATAAAGCCTACTAACAGGGAGACGCTAATACGGTTAGCGGTGTGGGTGAGAAGATAAGATCGCACCCCGTTCATGGCAATGCTGAACAAACCAAAAACAATCATCCCAACACCAACGGCATTCAGAGTCGGAATACTTCGCTGCACCAAGACTCTATCAAGCAACAACTGAGTGAAAATAGGCGTTACTAGTCCAAATAGCTGCATTATTACCGAAGCAATAAATACTTCTATCAAGACTTTATAGTGAGGTTTAACTAACTCAAAAAACTTCCATAAACCAACATCTTGATTTTCGGCATCCTTGAGTAAGGATGTTGCTTGCAGTAACAACGCGTAGCCACTCCAACCAGCATTGAATTCTTTGCGCGTCAGAGTGCATTGACCTCGGGCTGGATCGCCTACTATTACATGAGTGCTTGTAACTCGATAAACAACGATAAAGTGATTGCCTTCCCAATGAGCGATTGCAGGAAAAGATTGTTCGGCAAATTTTTCTAAGGTAGCTTTCACCGGACGAGTCGCGAAGCCAACACTTTCTGCTGCGGATGCTAGAGCGCGTAAAGATGCACCACTGCGTCCTGCATTTGTAATATCTCGCAAACGACTTACGCTAAAATGTTTACCCCAGTAACGACCAATCATTACCAAGCAAGCTGCACCACAATCGGAGGCACTCTGTTGTGCATAATAAGGGTACCGCTTTGTTAAGTGTCCCCACCAGTGACCTATTTTTACCTTTGGGCTGGGAAAATATATACGTGATGCTTTTTTCTTACTTGCTTTATTATTCGCTTCTGCTTGTTTATTTGCACCTGGAAAGGGAATTATTTTATTATTAGAGTGCAGAGGTTCTAATGAAGACCTTCTCCGAGGTGGCTGACGATCTAAAGCAATTTTATGGGAAATCTCACTTTCACCATTAATAAATTCTGCTAATTCAGGACAATGTTCTAGGGCTGTTTGTAAATTGGCTCGATCGAGAAAATAAGCAATGGTTGGTTGCTCTACTTTCAACTTATCTTGTTTGTTATAAGCATATATTTGACCTAGCCTTAAAGTATCGCCATCGGAATTTCGTATTTCACCTCGATGGAGCAGCCACAACAAACAATCTTTCGGAGCGGCTATTTTTTCAGATACCTGTAATGAATGCTTTTCAAAAAGCGATAAAGCCTCCATTAAACCCGGTACTTGGGAAGAATGGTGAGGAAAATTAGAATTTGTTAAACATAAAAGTATCAAATCCCAGTTTTCTGCTGTTATTAATAATTTTTGACGAATTATAGGATACTTGTCTATCAGATGCTGTAAAGTCTCTTGCTTGAGAAAACCAAGTTTTAAGTTATGAGATGCTCTAACAGCATAATGGATAAACTCTTGTTCTTCAAATAAAGTAGCTTCACCAAAAGAAGCTCCTCCTGATAGGGTTGTAATTAAGTTTTCAGAATAATCTAAAAGTCTAATCTTCCCCTCAAGAACTATATAAAGTCCTTTTGTAGCTTCTGTAAGTTGCCAAAACAGCTTTGCAGCAGGCACTTCTATAATTTCTGCTGCTTCTAAGCAACTTTGCAGTTCTTCGGTAGAGATATATTCACCTAAAACAGAGGTGATTTTTTCACTTATATTTGCTTGTAAAAACACTGCTTTACCTAAATTTATGCGTGGTTACAATAATTAAAAGATTCGTCTTTTTTATTAATTGGTTAAAAAATGTGTGCTGTGAAAATCTAGAGTAAATTAGTATTGGTATTTTGTTAGGCGATTTTAGATTGTTTTTAGCTGATATGTAAATACCCGTTTTACTCAAATTATTAACCTAAGCTTCAAAACTTCAAACATGAATACTTAATTTAGATACCATCCTATATAAGTACTGTCTGCTCAAATCGCATAATTCTTCATAAATAACTTTTAAATACAAAATGAGTATTTATTTGCGTTTGATATTCAAAAAATACATACCTGAATTTGTTTATGAAAGGGTTTTCATTCAATAAATATACTTACTGACTCTCTTAACTAACGCAGAGCGTTTTGTCGAAAAGTATCATCAAAGCAGACAAGTACTTTAAAATCCCAGTTCTCATGCATAAACGAAGCAAAGAGGTGATTTTGGCAATATTTTGAGTAAAACATAATACTGTTCAAACATCTTATTAGAACGAGTTAAAGATTTAGATAGTAGGTAAAAAATCTGATTAATTTTGACTCCGTATTGTAAAAAACAGACTATAAAATTAGATACTTTAATTTATTTGAAATTATCATCAAAGGTTAAATCTACTTTTTCAGCAGATATAAAAACAAACTGTATATTTACTGTTTTTTACTAATAACTATACGGAAAATTAATGATTGTTATTAGCAAGGTTGCTTAAAATCTAGATTCAGGAATGTTAGTAAATTTTATCTAGCCTTTTTCACTTACTCTTAGAAATTAATTAAAGTTAAGCTAAATTAAATTATTTAAACTATTTAGTTTTAATAAAACTAACAATAATAATGAGAGGCATTACCGGAACACATTTTTCATTATTGCACTAACTCGACACTAGTGGTTCTACTATCTACAAAGATTTATCTATATAAAATTATATTGAAGATAAATCTAATCCACAGCCATAATGATTGTTTAGACATGAATCTAATTGCTGTTCATATCTTCTTTAATAGTATATTTACTGATTTATTGTCAACGCTTTTTAGCAAGTAAATCAAAATCTTTACAGAATGTTCATAACAGAAAGGGTTATAGCTTTGAAAAGTGGATATCTAATTATTAGATTATTCTTCTTTTTAGCATATGAAAATTGGGCTGTTTAGAAGCGATCTGGGGGATATTAAAAGTTTCGAGTTGTATTGTATTACTTTTCAAACACCCTATAAGCTATTTCAAGCGTTATATATGAATCCTACTCACGAGATATAATTTGCTTTCCGTGGCAGGTTGATCGGTAGCTTCAAAATTGCTTGTCTATAAAAATATCAATATAAATACAAAAAAATTTACCATTACTTTCTTATGTACTTAGCTCAAAATTGCAATACATACAGTCAACTGCGGCATCTAACCATTGTTGAAACATATTATTAAGAATATCTTGGTATCGTTCGGGAGTTAGTTCTGCTGGTATATAGTCATCAACCATAAACAGATGATAGCCATTGTCAGTTTTGATTGGGCCGACTAACTGTTTTGGAGAAGTACTAAACACCAAAGGTGCTATTTCTGGTGTAACAGCCCACCGGTAAACTTTCCCTTCGTACCCACATTTATATCGACGATTCTCATTGATATCATGAAGGCGAGCTGCTTCGTAAAAACTAATCTCACTTTCTTCAATCTGATAGTACAATTCCTGAGCCAATTTTTCATTGTTTACAACAAATTGATACAAAATGACTTGTTCAAACTCGGAACGGTTTTGAATAAAAAATTCTTCTACTTCTTCACCGAATAGTAGCAAAGCTAGCTTTTGTTTGAGCAAACGATAGCGAATTCCGACTTCCCAGTCTAAAGGAGCTAACATTTGTTGCTCTAGCCATCTAATTGTGTCGCTAGCTTTTTCTAGACGCTTTTCTCTACGCTGACGGTTTGCTTCAATCTCAATTTCTTCTGTTGTAATATCTATACATTTTTGTTGTGCTGTTTTTTCAATTATTCTTTGATATAAAATTTTGGTACATATTTCTTTTAATTTTATATCTCTCTTGAGAAAGTTAATAATTTCGTTCGGCTCCATAGCTATTTTTAACTGATGATTCATGGGTTGATTATGGAATAAACGTTATTGTATAGGTTAATTATGTTTATAATCCCTTCAGTTTATAACTAAATTAATTTACGTAATAATTTATTCGGGATGATACAATTTTAGTGAACAATTATAATATTTACGTAATATTACCCTGGCATTTAGAGACTGTAAATAATAATAAAATCGCTTTTATTACAAATACGATTCTTAAAAAATAATAGACTAACTGGCAATAGCTGGATATTCTGTATGAAATGCTTCATTTTAGGTTTTTTTGTATATAGCACTAAATTGATTACTGTTATAAATACCTTCTCTCAAGTTTGTATCTCAAAAATAAAAAATATCAATTGTAGAAAATACGGAAAAGTTTATTAATGCATAGGGTATTAAAGAACTAAGAATCAATCAAATATGTAAATAACACATAAAAAAATGGAAGCCAACAATTTATATTGGCTTCCAGCAATTGAGAGTTTTAGTTATGTGTACATTTGAAGAAAAATAATCTATCCAAATTATTGGAATTACTTACGATTTATAGCTTCCATTGACTATATACATATAAATATATCAGCAATAAAAGTTTTTATCGTGACTTATTCATTTTTCATCCTGGCTAAAAGGTTGTAAATCTTGTTAGCTCTTATTAAAGGAAATACTATAATAGCTTTTATGTTTTTGGGAGAAGTAAAAGCTTAAATAAATTACATTGGTGGAATTCACCATTTTAATTTATTAGTTTAACCTTTATTGAAAAAAGAACCACCATTAGTAACGATAAAATAACTGTTTAGCCAATAAATTACATGCCCCATTATAAGATTGCCTGCTCAATCAAATTTATTAATTTCATCAGTAGCTAAACATTATCTTTTACCTCACAGATAAACTTTTTATTCAATCTTTTTTATTGCTGCTATTTATAATTTAATGTATGGAAGATAAATAAGTATGCCATACTGGCATATTTATTTAAAATAATTGTGAATATATATCAAATTTAATCATAGTTTAATAATTATATTGCTTACGGAAAAAGCTATATAGAAATAAGCTGATTAAGCCCTCATGATAAGTCTAATAGGAATGGCCGCAACTGGCACATTTTGCTTGTAGGGGAGGCAAAAAGGGGTGTAGATTTTCTTCCCCCTTTATTGCCGTTGCTAGTACACTGATTGATTCTGAACGCAATAATAAGGTTTTCCTGTCACGCACCAACCCAAGCCTTATGACAATTGCGTAAGTCCTGTCTAAGTGTCGCAAATCTATGTTTATCTAGATAAATTATTATCAGATAAAAAAT
The DNA here is from genome assembly GCF_000316665.1 of Rivularia sp. PCC 7116. GTDB lineage: Bacteria > Cyanobacteriota > Cyanobacteriia > Cyanobacteriales > Nostocaceae > Rivularia. Next base: position 485,733 of record NC_019678.1, read on the forward strand.
ATTAATAGCATACAATTCATAGATTTGTATTCACAGATAAAATTTATACAACTATAATCTTCAGCAGAAATAATAATATTTTGCAAATCAATTGAAACAGTCAACTGATGAATATTTGAACTTAAACATGTGAGTGGAATTTCCCACCTTCATACGGTGGAAGAATTACGTTGGGGTTTAATCTCCATTGGAATTTCAACCTTCTTCCTTCTTCCCTCTTCCTTCGCTGTAATTGCAATATTACGCTAGTTGATTAATATCCTTATAGACAGCTTAAAATAAATTTTTTCTTCATATCTTGATATTCCGGATTTAAATTTAAAAAAATAGATGCTATAATATAGAACCTACAAAAAATAAAAACAAACCACAAACAAAAACAAACTCTAAAGAGTTTATATGATCAAATGCATTACACTCGAACTATTTTAGTGAGTAATAATTAAAACCTGTCATACAAATGTATATAATGATGACAGGTTATTAACAATAGTTGAGAATAGCGAGCGCCTTTTCTCAAGATGACTTAATTTTTAATTGAACTTGTAAAAATTCAGTGGAAGACCTTGATTTTCTTCCTGCTTAAAATCGGGCTTCATTGATTGATATTCGCGGACTTGGATTTCTAACCATTTGTCAACATTAGCCCCGCCACGAATTTCTGTTTTTTGTTTGCCAACAACCTCTAGATAAGCCAAGTCTTTAATTTTATTTAGACAACTTGGTGACATATTGCGATCTTTTCTTTGCCTTGAACCCTGCTTGGCTATTTTTATATTTTCATTTTGCTGTGGCTTTGATTTTTTTGGAGAATGTTCTTTAATTAACCTGTTGTAAGTGCGGTAGGGAATGTAATGTAGAGGGTTGTAGCCAGCAAAGCGAAGCATTAAAACACAAGCCCAAGAATACTTGCCTGCTAGAATTGCTTCAACGACTTGGTCGAATTGTTCTGAATGTATTGTCTTATCTAAACTACTACTAATACCTATTGGCTCTTGATTCATGGTGTTGTTTATCTAGAATAAATTCGCGAAAGCCTCTATACGTCTATTTGTGTGAGAAAATTGGAAACAGTTTTACATTTTTTAAAGAAGCATCCGAACAATTAGGTAGTTATTTTCAATTAATACACCAACTGTATTATTTATTTTGAATAAAACAGTTTGATTGTCTCTTTTCATCTAAGTAATTACCTTACCCTCGACCATCGCAATTTCACTGTAAAAGCCTCAGCTAATTTTTCTTCCCTAAATTGCGTATCCTCATAGGTAGAAGCTACTTTTTCATGCATCAACTGACAAACTCGATCGGTTAAAAGTGTAAGCGGTATTTTAACTTTGTTTACTTGGTTGAAAATCGTTAGAAGCCAGGAAAATGACCAACTGATTGGTAATACAGCTGTGTTATCGTAGAAAGCTTTTTTAACCCCATATCGGCTTTGTTCTACCAAAAATTCCGGCTCTATAAGATTTGGGACTTTTACCAAGCACAATTGTGTTTTTGTGAAAAGGCAAGTAATTTGTCTAATTTCTTTTGCTTTTCTTTTCATCACAGAAATTATCTCAAAATTCATGCTAACCGATAAGACTGAAGAAGAAACTACTTCCAAAGACTTATTTAATAATGCCCGCAACAATACACCTAAGAATCTTAGATTTGAAGGGGCTATCTTAAGTGTGAATAAGCTATTAGCATTAATTTTGTTTAGCGCGTTTAGAAAAACTAAGGTGATGAAATTAACCCCGGATATTTTTAACTTCTGGGAAAATAAACCTTTGTTGGGATGCAAACTATGCTCGTTCATCCCTGAAATACCTGTTGCCCATAGATTTTCGACTGCATTTAACCTGACGATCCTTTCCATTAATTAAACCTTTGACCAAAAACCTAACTTTCCTACTTGAGGGAAGAATAGTTTCGGCTGCCAAAATATAAAAATTACGGTGACAGTAAGTTGGTAAGAGTACTAATATCCTTAATAAATCTACCCAAGGTCATTTGATATGACAGGTAAAAAAGATTGACCTTTAGTACTCGGTAGAAGCAATTTATATAAACGTTTAATTCCCCAAACTCCTAACTCAATCACTTTGCCCTGATAACATTTCGTATAAATAGAAACTATCTAATTTTAGGAGTATTTATGTGAAATTTCTTATTTTTAGTATAGCAAATAAAAGTTCTTCATCTTTAATCGTTGATAACAACATTAGTACTTATACTATTTTTTGTCTTAAATGTCATCTGTCGAATAAAATGCTTTCTTGCATTAAATCTACTTAATATAATTATACGAATACTTAAGTATTGTGCAACTTTAAGTTTTGTCCTTTAATTGTCATTTTGTGAGGGGTAAGACCCCCTACCAATAAATTTTTATTGCAATAAAATTTATTTTTAGTTTCAATTTGTTTTCATATAAGACCTTTGAGAATTGGCGAATATACATAGCATTTTAAGCCTTAACGACTATTTATTTAAGTAAAATATTTTTAAAGCTATCTCTAAATTATTGTATTAGTAATAATTGGTTAAAACCCTTAATATGTAAAGGCTTTACTCAAATAAATTATGGAAAAAGTTTTTTTAAGTTATAGTAAAGTTAATTTTATTTGATGCTAATTTTATTGAAAAAATAGTTGCATTGAATACAGTTTATCTGTATTTTAATTAACTTGAATGTAAAAATATATGCAAGCAAATAAAACACTCGCTACCAAGATCTAATTAGAGAAGTATATAGACTTTATTTTTATTGAGTTTAATTTATATAGTGAATAAACAAAAATAATTTTTATAGCTGGCATACTCGCAAAAATATTTGCGAATTATTTGCAGTTGCTGTTAAAACCCAATGATGGATATAAGTGAGATTGCATATCTAATTGTTATTGTATTAAGTTTGAATAAATCATACTTCTTACCATTAATTCTTCATGAGTACCTTGGTCTGCTAAAAGACCTCGGTCAAGAACCACAATAGTATCGGCATTTTTGATACTACTGGGATTTTGGGTAAATATAAAAGTAGTGCGAAGCCCTTCGGAAGTATTAATCAAAGCACGATTAAGATGAGCTAAATTTTGTCGAAACTGATACTCTAAAGCTGCATCGACACAGTTATTAGCTTCATCAAAAATTAAAATACGTGGATTTTTGACTAAGCCTCTAGCAATAGCGATTTTTTGCACTTGTAACCTCGGGAGTATGTTTTCTCCTTCTCCTACAATGGTGCTATAGCCTAAAGGTAGGGATTCGATAAAAGCGTGCGCTCCTGCAATTTTTGCCGCAACTTGAGCCTGTTCGAGAGAAAATTCTCGATTGTATAAAGTGATATTTTCTAAGATACTTCCCGAAAACAGGAATAATTCCGGCGGTATCACTGCTAATTGACGATTTAGAGAATAAGAAGAAACTCTGTGAATGTCATGTCCATCAATCAGAATGCGCCCTTTATCCGGATGGTACAAGCCACTAAGCAATTTAATAATCGTACTTTTCGTCGAAGCATTACCTCCGACGATACCGATAGTTTGTCCCGCTTTAACGCGAAAAGAAATATTTTGTAAAATATTCTTTGCTTGTGATAATGGTTTGTTTGTAGCTAATTCGGTAAAACTGACATTTTCAAAATACACTTCGCCGCGAATAGCAGGTAGCCCGGTTAAAGCTTTTTGTTCCTTGTCTGCTCGCTCAGTAGCTAAAACATCATCGAGCTTTTCAATAGAGGTGACTGTTTCAGAAAATTCATCCCGTAGGTTTACTAACGCCAATATTGGGTTTACCGCATTACCAACAAGCATGTTGAAAGCAATAAATTCACCTATCGAGATTTGAGAATTTATCGTCATTTTGATGCCCCAATACAATACGGCGGTATTGCCGAGGTGATGAATCAAACTACTTACAAACTGTAGACAATTGGTTAAGTTTCGACCTTGTTGGCGCGTTTTTATCATCCTAGTGAAATATTCTTCCCAGCGCCTTAACAAAGAATTTTCGGCATTTTCAGTTTTGATTGTAGTTATGCCGGTTATCATTTCTACCATCGCGGAGTTTTGTACTTTAAAATCAAAAGAATATTGATGCTCGATTTTTTTGATAAATAAGCCCAAAAATACCAAGAGAAAGATGGTTGCTAGAATAAAACTCATCACAATCAAAGTAAGTTGCCAACTGTAATAAGCCATTAGCCCAAAGTAAGCAACCGTCATCAACCCATCCAAAATTGTAGTTATAGCTTTACGGGTTAAAAAGCGATGAATTTTCGGATTTTCTTGAATTTGGCACAGAATATCCCCTACTCTACGGGATGCAAAGAAAGATAATGGTAATTCCAAGGTACGAGCAATAAAATCGCCGGTTAAAGTTCGATCTAAGCGATTGGACAAATAGTCTAGGAAGTACTGACGCACTGCGGTTAAAGCAATACTTCCAAACCCAAATACAATAAAACCGAAAGCAAAAATATTGATCGAATCTAAGCCAGAGCCAGCGATAAACGCATCTATTACAGTTTGAGCTAGTATTGCCGGAACTATGCCGAAAAATGGCAATAATATTGACAAAATTACAATTTTTGCCAGCAGAAGAAGATTATCTCTGAAAAAGCAATAAAATCTTTTAAAACTAATAGGTTCATTCTTCTTTTTGTAAAAAATCTTTGTTGGAGACAAAAGTACGGCATATCCCGTAAAACTGGCTTCAAATTCCTTACAGGAAATCCATTTTTTACCTATAGCTGGATCTGAAATTAATACAGATTTTTCTTTAATTTGCCATACAACTATATAGTGATTTCCCTGGTAATGAGCTATCCAAGGTGATGTTTGCGACTTTAATTGATTTAACGAACCTCTTACTGCTAAAGCCTGATATCCTAAGTATTCAGCAGCATTAGCTAAATCGTTCAACTCTGCACCCATATAATCGATGTGTGCAATAGAACGCAGACTATTTATACTAAAACGTTTACCCCAGTATTTATTAATCATTGCCAAACTTGCCGCACCGCAATCTGACGAATTTTGTTGTTGAATGAAAGGGTAAATTTTAAACCAGCTTCGCGGAGGATGTTGATTTCCCAATGCAAAAATGCCATCGCTGGACTCGGGGACTTCCGGTTGGGGGTTTTTCGATTCAATCTCGTCATTTTTCTGAATATCTGAACCGTTATCAGCGCTTTTGAAATCCGGTACAATCGTCTTAACTAAATCAAAATATTGTTTGGGTAGATAAAAAAGCAATAGATTAGTTCGAGATACAAAATCCGATTGAATTGTATGGGGATGTTCCCAGCTTTCTCCTACTTTCGGTGGGCGATTTTTTCCCGAAATGCTGTCAATTTCTCCACTAGCAAGCCAAAAATAACCTTCAGAGAAGGATTTAGCCATCAAACTACAGCCTGCATCAATTTTAGTGCTGACAAAATAAGGAAGTATTTTTTGTAAATTAACAGTATTTTGCGAGCGAAATTCTGTAAGAGTTTTGAAAAAAATCAACTTCTGAAGTGATTGACTTTCTTGTGAAAAATAATCCGATAAAGCAGGGTAACGCCGCAACCAAACATCAAGTTCCCTTACAGAAATTTCAAAAAGCATCCCAGGAGTAGATGCGATAGCTTTATACTCTTGATACTGACTGCAAAATATATTATCCCCTCCAAAAATTTGGTTTGGATGAAGCAGTTGAATTGATACTTCCTTTGCCAAGGATGCATCCAAGGCTAGCAAGCGGATTTGACCTTGATAAAGTAAGTAAACAACACCACCCTCAACAGTTGAATCACCAAAGCAATTGTACTGAGTTAGTTCATCACCTAATTCAAACTCACGGGCTATCCAAGCTTCTTGAAACTCAGATGGGCAGTCAGTATCTCCAATAACTCGCTTCCAAAGCTGGTAAATAGCTTCGGAAACAACGGTTGAGGGAGTATTTTTTGTATCATTATCCGATTTCTGAACTCCCAATCTTGGGTGCAAGTCCATCTTTTAATCTCTAAATAAAGTAATTTTATTAACAATAGTCAAATTTTGAAGAAGTAGTTTAAAAGAGCTTCAAAAAGCCTCAATAATGTTTTATACTAATGCTAACCACTGAATTTGCTCTCTACACCCGTATTAATAAATACTAATTATTTACTTGTTTTATCTTTATCAATTCTTAGTGGCTTTTCGTACATTGCAAGTTTGAAATAAAACATTTCTTTAGCCAAACGCAATTTACTATCCTAGTAGAGCATTAATTACCATTAAATGCATTGTTATTAAATTTTTGCCCCTATCGTCAATAAACATCTTATACTTTATCGAAGTTTTACTTCTACTTTAATTAGTGTTCATTGTTTCAAGTAAATGATTATGTATTTTTAAGTACAACTTCTCATTAGTAGATAATTTATAATCAGATACTTTTAGCATCAAGTTTTTTGAGAAAAGCGCTGATATTATCCTTTTTTTTTATAATTTTTTTAAATAATTTGATTTCTGCTTGCGAAACTTGTTCATTGCGAACATATATTCAAGTGTTATTAGCTGTGATTATAATTAGAGCTAATAAGATTTGCATTTTAAAAATATAAATTTTATTTTTTTGACTTTAAAAAATAGCTTAAATATCAATAATTGGGATTGCCGAACTACCATTGAATAGGTCAAAGGTCACAATTCCTCTGTAAAAAAATGGGCAGGCTTCCCGTTCTGGATCTTCCAGACCCAGAACGGACGAGTCCCTATGTTTTAAAACGAGGGCTTTTTTAAAAGCCTGCCCATTTTTTTAGGAGTATGTCGGTAATCAGTGATAGGTCAAAAATTGCTTCTACTTCAACTCATGACTTACGCCCTTCATAGCCTCTTACCTCTTGAGAATCTATCAAATTACTAAATAAATCGCCCAAATAGCCATCGCTCTAAGATAAACACAAGCGCGGAAATTTCTAGTAGCAGTAATAGCTTCAGGAGTCCGGAACTGTAAGCCGTGTTCGTAAATTTGATTTACTACAGCCTCTGTTAGCTTGAATGCTTCCGATTTCATTCCCATTTGCACTAGAAAAGCAGCGATTCCAAAGTTAATTCCCGTCCACACTTCCAACGGATGAGTTGCATCGGGATTTTCGGGAGAACCATCAAGACGCAAACCATTCGCAGCACCCAGTTTGCCTTGATTAAATTTGAGAAAACAAGCATCGTAAACCGAATTTAAAGCCGACATAGTGCATTCTGGAGGTACAATATCCGGTAGCTTTAATAACCGAGCGTAGAATTGTCCGCATAATTGATCTGCCATAACCACATCAGAACCGCTTTCACTATCGAGACGATAGAATTTACCGTTCCATAGTTTTTCTTGGTAAACGGGACGAGATTTTTCTAGCCAACCTTCGTAAATAGATTTTTGCGCCGCTAAGTTTTCGACTTGCACTTGCTTGCTTGATAAAACTTCAGCGATGGCGATCGCTGCTTCTAGGGCTGCCAACCATAGTCCGCCACAATAAGCACTTACACCCAGCAACCGCCAGTCATCAAAAGTTTGATCGGGGGCACCGGAATTTTCTGGAATACCGTCGCCATCTTTATCAAATGCTTTGAGGTAGTTTAAAGTTTCAACAATGGCATTCCAACAATCTGCAAGAAATTCAATATCATTACTACCTGTAAAAATAAAATCTCGATAAACTTGTAGCACAAAATCACAACCCAAATCTTTCCATTGGTTGCAATCTTGATAGCTGGTGTAATTAGTTTTTTCCCAAACGTGTTCGTTGGGCGCGCCTAAGTCGTGAGGGGTTGCACCGGCAGCTTTACGTACAGCTAAAGGACTTTCTGCTCCAATAGTATAGTAGTAACCAATGACACGAGTTTTTTCATCACTCTCGGGAATTGCTCTTGCAAAGGCGCGCATTACTGCTTTTTCTAATTCAGGAAACAAATTTAGCAAGCCGAAGGAACCATAAAGCCTCACGTCCAAACTTTCGTACCAGCGATAGTCCAAACATTCAAGTACTGCAAATTGACCTATAGGATCTCGTTTTGAAGCCGCGCTCCATAAAGTACCACCAGCCGTGAGATCGTAAAGTTCGTTAAACAAAGCCATTTTGAACCAGTCAGGCAAATCTGGACGCTCAACAATTGGTTGTTGCCAAGCTTGAACTTGGCTTAGCCAATTTTGATACTCTTCTAGAGCAGTGGTGGCAATATTCCAAGCATTCTTACCATTATCGCCAAAAAAATCCGTATATCTGCGCTTATATGTAACACCAGATACAAACTCAGTGATAGGAAAATCCCAAGCAACAGCAAAAGGTATCTGTAAACTTTCTCCTGGTTGAAGAGTAAAACGTACCGCAATCGCTGCCCCAACTTGCTCGTTTGAAATTGCGGGGGTTTCATCGGAAATATTAGCTAAAGAACCGGTTTTAGCAAAACTTCGCCAAATATCTTCACCAGTACTAGTTGGATTCCATCTATTATGATGAAATATTTCAACTTTTGGATGTTTAGCAGTTGCAATGCACCAGGAACCTTCCCCTTCTATAGGTTCTGCGGTACCTATTTTATCTAATACACAACCAATGTATTCAGAATTTGTAACTAACCGATTAAAATTACCTTTACTTTCACCTAAATTGGGTTGATAGTCATAAACAGGACTACCATCATCCCGCATTTCGACTTCAGGAGACTTGAGTGTATTGGTAAACCATCCCACCATATTTTGCCAAGTCAACATAATACTTAAAGTAACTGGCTCTGAAGTTGGATTGCTAGCATTCCACAGAAATATTGCTACCGGATAGCTAGATTCTTGGTAATTGTCAGCCCAAATCGGCGAAAATTGCTCGCAACTTAACCTCGATTGAAACACATTTTCATATACAAACCAACTACGGGGATATAGCGCGTGATAAGTTCCACTAGAATCACCTTTGGATCGGGAAGGATACCATTCCCAAGCCGATAAAGTAGAATCATTACTTGGTTCTGTAGATAATGCATAAGCAACATTTCTATTGCTGCTACTTTCAAACAAGCTAAACTGACACGCAGGAATATTCCCAAAAGTATGTTCCCCGCCATCAATATGCCAAAGATTAAAATCTCCTCGTGAAGAACGACCGATACAACCAGCGCCAAAACCACCGAGGGGCATTCCCTGCCAAGGACCATCATCAATATTACTAGCTTTGCGAACCGTGTAGGGTTTATCCCAGCCTAAACCAATAGCACGATTCCAAGCACAAGCAGGAATTGCATTATAGGACGGATTTTCCATGTGTAATTTTTACAGCATTCAGTTACGACAATGAAGTATGACCTGATGTGCAATTTTTCTCAAGTCCTAGATCGTACAGTCGCAGTTAATTCGTATTAATTACAAAGAAGGAAGCAGGAAGAAGGAAATAATCAAATAGGAAACGTCTCAAACTGCTAATTATTCATCCACAATCTAAAATTTGGTGCGCCAAAGTTTGGAGGCAACAAACTAACTCTTAAGAGTATCTCCACAGGCAAATTTTATGCAAAATATAAAATCTCGTGCGCTCCAATCTCGAAATGCGTTAAAATTAAATACCATATATACAAAAGTAATCCAATCTATGCCTTATATATGTTCGGCAATTAAACTACTTGGGTGTAGTCCAGGTGACAAGCAGTAGATATTCATTATAAGCAAAAACTATTAATTCAATATAGTGTCGGTAAAGTAAATGTAGAGGCTTAAGGCTCGCGATATAGTATCTGTGCTATATCCTTAATATAGTAGTCAGTAAACTAGAAAATAAGCAAAAATTATACTTAGTCCTTACAAAGTTTTAACAACGGAGGGTTATAAAAGTGTATAAACACGTGCAGACCCCATTACTAGCAGTAAGTAAAAGCAAGAGAGAATCAAGGGAAGCATTTATCATAAATCGCATCTCTTCTCCATTAAACAGAACTTACTATTGCCATAGTCACTCCCAGCCTAGGTAGGATAAAGACTCTTGGCGTTGCTAAGTAATTAAATTATTTTTTATCCCATGATTAACTGTGGGACTATTAAAAAAATACAGGTTAATCTAGAGGAGAGAGTTAGCGTACTTTGCCTGCAATACGGCATGGCAAGGGGCAATACTCCCATCCCTCAAATCCCCGAATTGTCTCTAGGAAAGCATTGTCCTTACTCCATGCTGCGAATTATTAATCAGCAGGCAGACGTTATAGCAGAATTGCAACGTATCTGCGATCGCACCAATGACGAACAGGTGCTTCACAAAGAAGCAACGGTGCGGGAAGTACTCCAAGCGGTGAAGCGCCAAGGCGATAAAGCGGTATTACATTACACGGCCGAATTTGATCGTCAAATCCTTAATGCTGAAGAATTACGAGTAACCAAGTCGGAATTCGATGAAGCTTACAAAAATATTTCTAAGGATTTGTTAGAAGGAATTAAACTGGCTAGTTCAAAGATTGAAGCATTTCATCGACAGCGAGTTCCTAAAAGTTGGGTCAACTTCGGTGACGATGAAGTAGTTCTAGGTAAAAGATATACTCCTGTAGATACTGCGGGTTTATATGTACCGGGTGGTCGAGCTTCATATCCTAGCACCGTACTAATGAACGGGATTCCAGCAAAAGTAGCAGGAGTCCCGCGTCGAGTTATGGTTACGCCGCCAGGAAGTGAGAAGGGAATCAATCCGGCAGTATTAGTAGCTGCAAAAGAAGCCGGAATCGAAGAAATTTATCGTATTGGCGGAGCGCAAGCAATCGGCGCTTTAGCTTACGGAACTCAAACGATTCCCAAAGTTGATGTTATAACTGGACCTGGAAATGTTTACGTAACCTTAGCAAAAAAGTTAGTTTACGGAACTGTCGGCATTGACTCCCTAGCTGGACCAAGCGAAGTCTTAATTATTGCTGATGAAACAGCAAATCCCATACACATTGCCACAGATTTATTAGCTCAGGCAGAACACGATCCAATGGCAGCAGCTATACTATTGACTACCGATGCTGCTTTAGCCAAGGATGTAAAGGTAGCCTTAGAAAGACAATTAGTTGACCACCCGAAGCGATTAAATACGGAAAAAGCTATAGCTCATTACGGTTTGGTGGTAATCGTAGAATCCTTAGAAGTTGCCGCACAATTTTCTAACAAATTTGCTCCAGAACACTTAGAATTAGAAGTATCCGATCCTTGGGCATTATTACCTTTGATTCTTCATGCTGGAGCTATATTTTTAGGTCATTCTACCCCAGAAGCTGTAGGAGACTATTTAGCAGGTCCCAACCATACTTTACCTACTTCTGGTGCAGCTAGATATGCTTCAGCATTAGGAGTTGAAACTTTCTTAAAACACTCTAGTATTATTCAGTACTCGCAAACAGCACTAGATAAAGTTGCTGGCGCGATAGATATACTAGCGACTGCTGAAGGCTTACCATCTCACGCTGAATCGGTAAGACGGCGAATACGAACAGAAGGTTAAGGTATTAGTCTGTCTTACTAGTTTTAATGTGTTTTATGCAAGTCCACCTCTTGCTTTTTATTCTTCGCTCTTAAGCGAAAGCCCTATAAAACATTGCTTGAGACGTAGCATTGCTACGTCTCTGCAAGGGTTTGATATTTACTACAGAATGTAAATAAATATAATTCATAGCTTAATGCAGCAAGACCATAGGACTAAAAGATAAATAATTTGATATATCACAATACAAAGGAAAGTTTTCTTCCGATAGGCGCACTCTCGTTTGTATCATTCTTGCCTGCACAGTAGTTTGTAGGCAATACTTTGGCAATATTAAGTTTTTGCTAAGATTTAAATGTCATTCTTCTGTTCGTTAGCATCAATATCTTGCAAAGAAGTTTCAAAGTTCATCCTTTGTTCGGCATTGCGTAAAAAATAACCGCTAATCATTGCTGATGCTAATAATTTACCTAAGTTTTCACGATTAGTATTTATATTTACATTAAAATGATCTGAAGGCAAACTGCCTAAAAGTCCTATAATATTACGCTCTATTACCCCTAAGACTTCAGGAGAAGCTGGTTTAGATAGCTGAGTGATTGCTTCAGGGCTTAAAGAGCTAACATATTGCCATAACAAGTTAGCTGTTTTAGAATCGCCATTAAAAAAATCTGAAGCCCGATTGGATGGATCGCTCATATTTTTACTCCTTATTCTTTTGATTAGTATTTATGTATAAAATAAAACTTGCAAATATTATGCTGTATGCTTCACAGAGTCCTGAATCTCAATATTTTATCTGCGTACACCTAATGTAACAAACTAACGATAGATTGGAAGTAGGTGTAACCGTACCCTGGAATGGTACTTTTTCACCCTATTAATAAAATCATAGATAATAAATTAAAAGGAAGTAAGTATTTTTCTTTCAAAATCCTTACTTCCTCGCCAGATAAAATTGGATATAGAATTTTTTTGTCTTTAACTTAGTTTCAATTTTGCACTTTTCTAACTTTAACTAGCTAAATATTCATTCATATCGCCTTTGGCTTTGCGGAGCTTATTTAAAGCTTCTCGCTCAATTTGGCGTACTCGCTCGCGGCTGATATTAAGCTGTTCGCCTATTTTTACAAGCGTCATTGCTTTTCCATCATTCAAACCAAAGCGCAGAGTTATAACCTGTCGCTGCTGAGGAGTTAGATCCGCTATCAAAGACTCTAATTCGTAGGACAAAGAAGACTGCATGACAAAATCTTCTGGAGAAGCATTAGGATCTTCTAACATTTCTCCAAGCTCTGTATCATAATTGTCTCCCAAACGTAAATCTAATGACAATGGCACGCGAGCCTTTTCTAAATACTCTCGTACCTGTTTGGGAGTCAAATCCAACTCTTGTGCTAATTCAGAAATTGTTGCAGCACGACCTAATCTTTGAGATAGTTGACGCTGCGCTTTCTTAATCTTATTCAGTTTCTCAGTAATATGAATCGGTAGACGGATTGTGCGACCTTTTTCAGCGATGGCACGAGTAATTGCCTGACGAATCCACCAATAAGCATAAGTAGAAAACCTATATCCTTTGCTGGGGTCAAACTTTTCTACACCCCGTTGCATTCCGATACTACCTTCTTGAATCAGATCGAGTAAATCAACATTACGTTTAATATATTTTTTCGCAACGGAAACTACAAGCCGTAAATTGGCTTCTACCATTTTGCGTTTAGCAACTTCGCCTTTTTCTATGGCTTCTTCTAAGTCTTGGGGTTCTAACTTCGCGCGCTCTGCCCACTCATCCAAGGTTGGTTGACGATTGAATTCATTCGTTAGGGATTCCTTGAGCGATTGCAAAACTGTTGCACGATGTACCTGCTTACCGAAAAGTATTTCTTCCTCATGAGTTAAAAGTGGTACGCGACCAATCTCACGCAGATAAGTCCGCACGAGGTCTTTAGGTGTCTGAGCGGTCTTCATAGCGCTAGGCATAAAGGGTAATGAAAATAAGTATTGACGCTTTACAATTAGATAGATGCATAAACCGGGCATACCTCAAAAAAGTTAGATAACCCAGATTCTATAGAGTACAATTCCAGCACCCTAGAAACTCGGCATAATGAGTAATTTTAAGTTTAATTATTTATTGCTAATATTTGCAGTTTCTGAACTTGCTTTACAAGTACCTACAGTTAGATAAAAGGTAGTCAATTAAACATTTGATCTATATTTTATATTATGAATAAGTGTAACATTTATGAAAAAATCTTGACCACCACTAAATCCTATCTTCTATTGTCGCCTGTATTACCGGCAAATAAACTTAAAATTTTCCTAAAGAATGTCTACCAATTTTGAACTTTAGAAGTTTTTATATTAATTTGAGTAGCATTATTCTATATAGAAATGGTAAGCATAAATTTTGTTGGTTAATTTTGTTGATTATTTTAACTCGTGCATCACGAAATCCTATGTAAGAAGTGGGGGAAGCAGAGGAAGAAGATTCTGTGTTTTGGCGAGATAATTCCAAATATCTCAATATCTTTCAAGCCCTCTGCTTCCTCTACTCAGTGAAAAGTTGTTTATCGCACCAAGCAGTAATCCTGAATCAACTTAACATCGAGGTTGGTATTTTGTAGCGAGCGGATGGCAGCAAGAGTTGCTTTTGCCCCTGCAATAGTTGTTAAAATTGGTATTTTGTAGGATAGTGCCATACGTCGGATTAATCTACCATCACTTTGAGCTTCTTGACCGGAAGGTGTGTTAATAATTAGTTGAATTTGACGATTTTTGATCGCATCGACAACATGGGGACGACCTTCATGAAGTTTTAGAATTGGATCTATATTTAATCCATTTTCTTGAAGTACTCGCCGAGTTCCGCTTGTTGCCATTACGGAAAATCCTAATTGGATAAATTCTTTGACTACCGCAATCGCAGCAGCTTTGTCACGATCGTTCATCGATACAAATACCGTACCGCTCAAAGGTAAATGCTCTCCTGCTGCCATTTCAGCTTTGGCATAGGCTTTGCCAAAATCACTGTCTATGCCCATTACTTCGCCGGTTGAACGCATTTCGGGTCCTAAGATGGTATCCGTACCAGGAAATTTATTGAATGGTAAAACCGCTTCTTTAACAGCAATATGTGATGGTATTACTTCTTTGGTAAATCCTAGTTCTTCTAGAGTTTTACCTGACATAATCAAAGATGCTAATTTGGCGATAGGTACGCCGGTTGCTTTGGAAACGAAAGGTACGGTACGAGAAGCGCGAGGGTTAGCTTCTAAAATATAAACTTGAGGAGAATAGCTTTGAACACCTGCAATTGCAAACTGAACGTTCATTAATCCGACAACTTTTAAAGCTTGTGCGAGCTTAATAGTAGAAGTTCTAATTTGTTCGAGAATTGCTTGGGGTAAAGAAATTGCAGGCAGCGCACAAGCTGAATCTCCAGAGTGAATTCCTGCTTGTTCAATATGTTCCATAATGCCACCAATGACGACTTTACCCGTGCTGTCGGCAATTGCATCCACATCCACTTCTGTTGCATTTTCCAAAAACTTATCTATTAATATCGGATGCTCTGGTTCTACCTGTACGGCAAAAGTCATGTAACGTTCTAATTCTGCATCCGAGTAAACTATTTCCATCGCTCTTCCACCCAATACGTAGCTAGGACGTACCACAACCGGATAACCTATACGTTTGGCAACAATCAAAGCATCTTCATAGGTTCTAGCAATACCGTTGGGTGGTTGAGTTATATCCAATTCTTGAAGAATTTTTTCAAATCTTTCTCTGTCTTCAGCGGTATCTATGGAATCGGGAGAAGTTCCCCAGATTTGAGTTTGTGGAGAATTAGATGCCTGTAAATATTCCTGCAAAGGCAAAGCTAACTTTAAAGGAGTTTGTCCTCCAAATTGAACGATTATTCCTACCGGATTCTCAGCTTCAATGATATTAAGGACATCTTCCTTGGTTAAAGGTTCAAAATACAGGCGATCGCTGGTGTCGTAATCCGTAGAAACAGTTTCAGGATTGGAGTTAACCATTATTGTCTCATAACCCGCATCTTTGAGAGCATAAGCAGCGTGACAACAGCAATAATCAAATTCAATCCCCTGTCCGATACGATTAGGTCCGCCACCCAAAATCATCACCTTGGGTTTGTCGCTTGCTATTACCTCGCTTTCTTCTTCGTAACTAGAATAATGGTAGGGAGTAAAAGCTTCAAACTCTGCCGCACATGTATCTACAGTTTTATAAACTGGGATAATCCCTAATTGCTTACGCTTTTCTCGAACTTCATCTTCGGTAGTTTTAGTTGCAAAAGCAATTTGCTTATCGCTAAAACCATATTGTTTAATTTCATGCAACTGCTCTTTTGTCAACTGCTGTAAAGAATTTCGCTTGATAAATTTTTCTACATCCAGCAATTGTTGCATCTTATCTAAAAACCAGGGGTCAATTCCAGTCAGTTCGTAGATTTCCTCAATGCTAATTTTGAGTTGCATTGCGTGACGCACGGCGAAAATCCGCTCTGGATTTGGAGTTCGTAATTGAGCGCGGATTTGTTCCCCGGATGGCAATTTTTCATGGCGATCGCATCCCCAACCAGCACGTCCAGTTTCAAGGGAGCGCAAAGCTTTTTGAAAAGACTCGTTAAATGTACGACCAATTGCCATTGCTTCCCCTACGGACTTCATTTGAGTCGTCAGCACTGAGGAAGAGCCGGGAAATTTTTCAAAAGCAAATCGGGGAACTTTAGTAACCACATAATCGATGGTTGGTTCAAAGGATGCAGGGGTTTCTTTGGTAATATCGTTCTTGATTTCGTTCAAACTATAACCAACAGCCAATTTCGCCGCAATTTTAGCTATGGGAAAACCGGTTGCTTTACTCGCTAAAGCCGAACTGCGCGAAACACGGGGGTTCATTTCAATTACAACAACTTCCCCAGTCATCGGATTGACAGCAAATTGAATATTAGAACCCCCAGTTTCTACACCAATTTCGCGGATTATTTTAATCGCAATATCCCGCAAGCGCTGATACTCTTTATCAGTAAGAGTTTGTGCGGGAGCAACAGTAATAGAATCTCCCGTATGAATTCCCATTGGATCGATATTTTCAATCGAGCAGATAATCACCACATTATCTGCTAAATCGCGCATTACTTCTAATTCGTATTCCTTCCAACCCAACAAAGATTGATCGATAAGAATTTGCGATACGGGTGAAGCATCAATACCAGCTTGCGCCATTTGTTCAAATTCTTCTTGATTATAAGCAATACCGCCACCTGTTCCGCCCATAGTAAAACCTGGGCGGATAATCAACGGATAGCTGCCAATATTTCTAGCTATTACCCTAGCTTCCTCCAAAGACGAGGCTGTACCACTAGGGCAGATTGCAACGTCAATTCGTGCCATTGCATCGCTAAATAGCTGTCTGTCTTCAGCTTTTTCAATAGCTGCTAATTTTGCCCCAATCAACTCAACACTGTATTTATCTAAAACACCATTTTTTGCCAAAGCTACAGCTATGTTGAGAGCAGTTTGTCCTCCCATCGTAGGCAGTAAAGCATCAGGACGCTCTTTTTCAATGACTTTTTCTACTAATTCCGGGGTTAGTGGCTCAATATAAGTACGGTCAGCCGTTTCTGGATCGGTCATAATTGTTGCTGGGTTAGAATTAACCAACACAACTTCGTAACCTTCTTCCTGCAAAGATTTACAGGCTTGGGTTCCAGAATAATCGAACTCACATGCTTGTCCAATAATTATTGGACCAGAACCTAATAATAATATTTTTTGAAGGTCTTGACGACGGGGCATAGTTTTTGCCTTTAAATACGAGGATATGAATCCCGATCATTTTAAGTTCTTTACTGACCATTTATGCTGTTTATTATCAAGGTTTGTTGTTTCGATGACAAAATATTAAGGTATATATCCCCAACCTTAGTAAAAAAAATGTCTGACTCCACATCCCTGACTGGCTTTATAGGCTGTACTATTTATTACTCACTCTTCCAAAAATCATTCGATAATACATTTTTACTAAAAACGATGAAATATACAATTTGCCTAATATTACATTAAAGGTAATTAAGGAATTAACACTAATAAGCAGCTACCTGAATTATTACTAATTAAATTTAACTAATCAAAAAAAATTTTAACTTATATAAACTGAATCATAATCTTATTGACTAGATTCTAACTGTTTAATTAAATAACAATGATAATAATTATCATTTACTAGATAAAGTTTAAACAATATATATAAATAATACTTAGAGTGATAATAATAAATTACTTGGGTACACAATTAAAAATGGCAGAGAAATAATGATGCTTTCTCTGCCATGAATTAAATTTTGAGTTATATGGTTAGTTTTCTTTAATAGGAAAGCAGGCAAAGCTGTTTCAAAAAAGAATTTTAATTACGAGCAGACTGAACAAATCCTAAAGTTAAGCTATCTTTAGCTAGAAAATGAGATAAATGATAGGCACGTTCCTCAGTCTTGAGAAGAATTTGCTCGTACAAGTGTCGTGTTGCTCTATCGCCTAAGCTCTCAGCCTGAGTAGCTTGACGACGAATGACCCCAATCATTGCTTGCTCGGCTTTCAAGTCGTTTTCTATCATTTGACGACAAGAATAGATACCGTCGGATTCTTGTTCAAAGCAGCATAGTTCTGCCAATTTACTGAAGGAAGCAACAGGTACGCCACCAAGTCCATTCAAGCGCTCTCCAATTTCATGGATATGTTCCTGTACTTCTCCATAGCAATCATTAAAAAAGTCGTGCAGCGAATAAAATTCTGAACCTTCTACAACAAAATGATGCTTTTGGTACTGTATATAGAGTGCTTGAAAGCTAGCTAATACAACGTTAAACCCTTCACAAACTGGCTCGGTAACGCTCTTATCAAGTAAGACTGGATTGTCATAAACTTGACCAAAATTTTGTAATAAAGTTTGTGTGTCAGCCATTGTTCTCCTCTCTTATGATCTCTGAATAGCAGTCTAATTTGCTAACTGCTTAATATTTATATCTTAACATCATAAAACATAAATTTTTTCTGTCAAATCTTATATATTTTTGATTTTTTGAGTTCAATCTTTTATTAATTTTTACTAGCTATAAATAGATTTTTCCATTCGCTATTGACATCTTTTTTCTAAATCGCACCACTATTTTGTCAAAGCTGCCTTTATTAGCAGGAGACTAAAAACCTGTATATACCAATACAAACTGACTTTCTTTGGAACAATTTAGACTAATGCCATCCAAACAAAGATCTAATAGAAATGCTTATAGATAAAATTTGCGAAAAACTTATTCTAAGATAGCTAGTATTTTTCTTTATTGAAGCCAAATTGGCAGATTTTATTAAAACCGGATGTGAAGAGATGGAGAAGGTGATAAGGGAAGAACTTTTTTGATATCACTTCATCATTCCTGACTGTTCGCTGTTAACCGATAGCTGGTAGCTAAAGATAAAGTTTTTATTTTTTTTTGAAAATTACTGAGAAATGTTTGCATCTAACATATAATTGTAAAGGCATCTGGGTTGCAAAGTTGAAGCGCTATTGCTATCCAGCTACTGCGAGTTTATTGCACTTTGAGGGTATTAATCTTGAAATCGTTTGATTCGCGATCGCAGACAAAACACGTTGTTGAGGTGAATTGGGCAGACCGTTGGCAAGTCTATCAACGGTTGCAGGAACTAAATATTCCTTCTTGGTGTACTAGTAATCAACCTTTAACAGTTGAAATTGCGAATACCGAAGCTGCAATCCAACTTTGGAGCGTGATGCGACAGCTTAATGCTTCCCGTCAAGACCTAATTTGTACTCTCAAGAAGTGCTTAAATTATCGTCCTGGGCATACGTAATTAGTTCAATATTTTAATACTATCCTTCTAGTTAAAGGGTCATCTGAGGCGTAAATCTTAGTAAATCCTTATCGTTGAGTTTGCTTTGCATCAGTTATTGTAAGGAATAATTAAAGACAATGGGAAAATCTCATCGTACAGAAACATCGGAATTTTGTCTGCAAGGGCGATTTTTAGATTTTGTAATCAAAGATGGTTATAAACTCAGAGGCTTACTGCTAGAAACTGCTGAAGGCGAACGCTATATAAAATTAGCGAAGCATTTGAGGCATTCTTTCGATTTACGTTTACCACCCGGAAGCTGGTTGCAGGTTGTAGGTGAAAAGAAGTACGACACCAAAACTGGTGAGGTTAAATTAAAAGCCGAGCGAGTTATGGCTGCTCGGCAAGAAGCAGAAATTAGACAAGAGGCACTTGCAATACCTTCTGAGAAAAAGAAAGAAAAATCCGCGAAACCTCCCAAAGCCAATACTATATTAGTGTGCCAAAAATCTAGCTGTATGAAGCGTGGTGGTAAAAAGCTGTGTCAGGCTTTAGCTGCTTCTATCAGCGAACGTGGTTTAGAAGACCAAGTTACGATTAAAGGTACCGGCTGCATGAAGAAATGTAAAGCTGGCCCTAACTTGATAATGCCAGATAAAACTCGCTACACCAAAATTCAGGCAGAACAAGTATCCACTTTGATGGATAAGCATTTTGGTCCTAAAGAACAAGTAGAAATTACGATACCAGAAGTTGTAGATGTAAACAGAAAGTAAACTGGATAACATTTAATGCAATAATTTGCTAAGAAGCTTGCAGCTAATGTTTTTAATATCTCTGTATTTCTTGATAAGTATTTTCAACTACAAAAACCCGGCTTGCCTTGCAAACCGAGTTTTTGTAGTTTTATAGTGGTTTATCCAGAAGTCATACTCGCGAAAAATCAATCATCTATGATAAGAATAGCCATCTTTGTGGTTTAACTCATGACTGTCCCAGTGCTCGACAAAACATTTCCCTTTAACTTCTTCCCACTAATTTATCTCTTAATTGTTTAATTCTATCTCTAAACTTAGCTGCTTCTTCAAATTGTAGATTCTTCGCAGCATCTTTCATTTGTGCTTCTAAATTATTAACTAATTGTGGAATATCTTCTAAAGGTATTTCATCAACATGCTCGTCTACAACTTGTAAATCTTGTGCGTTTAATCGTCGCGATACTTCTAAGAAAGATAAAATTGCATTGCTAGATTTCTTCTTTACAATTGGTTGTGGAGTTATGTTATGCATTTTATTGTATGCAGTTTGAATACCGCGACGACGCTCGGTTTCATCGATAGCTTTTATCATGCTATCGGTCATTTTGTCGGCATACAAAATAGCTTGTCCTCTAATATGACGTGCTGCTCTACCAATAGTTTGAATTAATGAACGTTCCGCACGTAAGAAACCTTCTTTATCAGCATCTAAAATTGCCACTAAAGAAACTTCGGGTAAATCTAAACCTTCCCGCAACAAGTTTACACCAACTAGTACATCAAATATGCCATCGCGTAAATCTTGAATAATTTCAATTCTTTGAATCGAATTGATTTCAGAATGTAAATACCTGACGCGGATTCCGTTATCTTCCAAATACTCCGTTAAATCTTCAGCCATTCGCTTAGTTAACGTAGTAATTAAAACCCGTTCGTTGAGGTCAACTCGGTCTTTTATTTCTCCTAATAAATCATCAATTTGACCGTCAGTAGGTCGTACAATAACTTCTGGGTCAATTACTCCAGTAGGTCGAATAATTTGCTCCGCAATATTATCCTCAGAAATTTCCAACTCCCAATTACCAGGAGTTGCGGAAACGAAAATACACTGATTTACTTTTTGCCAAAATTCTTCTGCTTTTAAAGGACGATTATCAGCAGCACTGGGAAGACGAAAGCCATGCTCAATTAAAACTTTTTTTCTTGCTTGGTCGCCATTATACATGCCGCGAATTTGCGGGACGGTAACGTGAGATTCATCAATTACCAACATCCAATCTTTAGGAAAATAATCAATCAAACATTCCGGAGGCTCCCCAGCTTTTCTTCCTGCTAAGTGACGCGAATAATTTTCTACGCCGTTACAGTAACCAACTTCCCGCAACATTTCTAAATCGTAACGACAGCGTTGATCTATACGTTGGGCTTCTAATAATTTACTCGCTTCTTCTAATTGTGCTCTACGGGCTTTTAATTCTGCCTCAATATCCGTGCAAGCAACTTCTAATCTGTCTTTTGGTGTGACAAAGTGACGTGCGGGGTATAAATTTACTGCCGGTAAACTTTGTAATATTTCACCCGTAACCGGATCGATATAACGAATCGCATCTATTTCATCGCCGAAAAATTCAATACGAATAATTCTATCTTCGTATGCAGGACCAATTTCTAAAACATCACCGCGAACCCGAAACTTTCCACGACCCATTTCGATGTCGTTTCGACTATACTGAACTGCTACTAAAGCTCTCAGTATTTCCCTTTGGTCTACTTCCATGCCGACTTGAAACGGAATTGCCGCATTTAAGTATTCTGTGGGCATTCCTAAACCATAAATACAGCTAATCGACGCAACAACAATTACATCCTTACGCTCAAATAAAGACCTTGTCGCAGAATGTCGCAACATGTCAATCTCGTCATTAATTTGAGCGGTTTTTTCAATATAAGTATCGGTAACGGGAATATAAGCTTCAGGCTGGTAATAATCGTAATAGCTAATAAAATATTCCACAGCATTATTAGGGAAAAAATCGCGCAATTCATTACAAAGCTGTGCTGCAAGAGTTTTATTATGAGCCAAAACAAGGGTAGGTTTACCTATTTGTTCTATTACCCTGGCAATAGTGTGAGTTTTTCCCGTACCAGTTGCACCTAAAAGCGTTTGATAGCGAGTTTCTGCTTCAATACTTTCCACAAGCTGCTTGATAGCTTTGGGCTGGTCACCTGTGGGTTCAAAAGGGGCTTTTACCAGAAAATTTTTCATAACAGCTTGTAAAAACTTTTAACCTACTTAATGGTAGCGAATAGTGTCAAATTCCGATATTGAAATCTGAATCTGAAAAATCTTATTTATATACATTTATCTTTACATTACTTAACAATTAAGTTTGACTTATGTCTCATTCTTAAAGATACTTATACCTATAGAGAGTTTTTTAAAGTTACACTTGATGAATAAAAGTAAATTTTTAGTTTACTAATCTTAGTTAAATTCATTTATCTATTAGAGGTATAAGATTATGACCGTCAGCAGTAATGGTAGAAGAACCAGTACTCGACAGAGACGAGCCAAGACTGGAGCGGAAACCAGTAGCAAACTAGAAAATATAAAAGGTGAAAGCATGAGTACAGATAACAGCGTAAATGCAGATAACAAAGCAGTAAAAGTCGAGCCCGCGAAAAAAGAAGTGACTGGAACCCTTGCTTTACCTGGACAGCGTCCTATTACTAGCAGCGATTTGCAAGTAGTTGAAACGATGAATATTATGGGAATTCGGCCCATTACAGCAAACAAGATGCAAGTTACCGATACAATCAACTTATCTGGAATTCGTCCCATAGCTAAGAGCGATTTAGTTGTTTCGGAAACCTACTCCGTTATGGGTAATCGTCCGGTAGCATCAAACGAAATCGATGATAGTTTTTCTTTGATGGGTTTTTTAGATTAAGTTTAAAAGGTACTTAGTTAGCTTTTACAAATTTTGATGGAGACGTAGCACTACTACGTCTCTAAATTGTTTGGAATTGATAATAGATAGAAAAAATTCCCTCCACTAATTTTAAGAGGAGGGGTAATCAGGTGATGGGAATATTGATTAAAAATTAATTACGAAGCTTTTGGTAAATCTTGTGCCGGACGCTTACTATTACGAATACCCTCAATAGCTTCCTTATAACTCTTAGCTTTAAAAACTGCCGAACCTGCAACAATTGCATTCGCACCAGCTTCTAAAACTTGCCAGGTATTGTTGACTTTAAGTCCACCATCCACTTCAATCCAAGGATCGAGTCCGCGCTCGTCACACATTTGGCGTAGCTTACGAATCTTGGGTAAAACTCCAGGAATAAAGCTTTGACCGCCGAAACCGGGGTTAACGCTCATTATTAGAACTAAGTCGCACAGATCCAAACAGTATTCAATCATGTCTAAGGAAGTGCCAGGATTTAGTACAACTCCAGCCTTCTTTCCAAGCTCTTTGATCTGTCCTAAAGTGCGATGTAAATGAGGAGAAGCATTATGCTCGCAGTGAACATAAATATGGTCAGCACCAGCTTTAGCAAAATCCTCTACATACTTTTCAGGCTCCACAATCATCAAGTGGACATCCAAAGGCTTTTGAGTCACCGGGCGAAGCGCTTCCACTATCAGAGGACCTATCGTTATATTGGGTACAAAACGACCATCCATTACATCAACGTGAATCCAATCGGCTCCCGCTTCGTCTACGGCCCGAACTTCGTCTCCCAAACGGCTAAAATCCGCTGATAGAATTGATGGAGCGATAACAACGGGTTTTTTAGAATTTTTATTGATCATGGCTAGTGGGTCTTAAAGCGTCTTCTTCTGTATGCATTGTAACAAAATATTGAGATTTTTCTCAGAAAAAAAAGAAAATAAAATATTGATGATTGGGAATTGCGAATTGGGGATGGGGCATTGGACATTGGGCATTGGTAATTGTCAACTCCTAACTACTAACTACTAACTACTAACAAATGAAAAAATTGACCTGGGTGATTTGGGGATTAAGTGCTTCTTGTGTGAGTGTTCCAGTATTTGCTTTAACTACTTCTGTTGGTAGTGCAGGTATTGATGCTTTAAAGCTGCATAAGCCGCCATATAATTTGTTTGGTCGAAAAATTGCTCTTGGTCAAGTGGAAATTGGTCGTCCGGGTCAATTTGGTTTAGATAAATCTGTTTCTAAAAATCGTTCCATATCTTTAGCAGGTGTTTTCCAGCGCAATAAGCCAGCTAAGTCTAATAAAGGTGTTGACCCTCATGCTTATAATGTTGCTGGGGTGATGGTTAGTAACGACAAAGGTTTTAAAGGTGTTGCTCCAGGAGCGCGCTTGTATTCTTCTGCTGTTGGCTCTACCAAGGGCATGGGTCAGCCCGAGGAGTGTCTATCGGCTCAACATATTGCTCTGCAAAATGGTAATGATGTTCGCGCAATCAACTTCAGTTTTGGCGAACCTCTGAGCCGCGATCCCAGATCTAACCCCGTTTTGGATGGTAAAGCTTTGCTTACATTATGTGTTGATTGGTCTAGTCGCGTTCATAATGTTTTGTATGCGATCGCGGGTAATCAAGGTAAGGGCGGAATTCCCATTCCCACAGATAACTTTAATGGAATTAATGTTGCCTTTTCCTCTCGACGAGGAGAGATTTTTAGAAAGCTTGATGTCTCCAATTTAGTAGCTATTAATCAGTCAATGACTGCGCGTTTATCTGGGAAAGAACTTAATTTAGGTCCTCGGCGCACCATAAATATAGTTGCTCCTGGAAATCGAATTAGTTTGCTAAATCCAAATGGACAAACTAAAAAAGTTACGGGAACCAGTTTTGCAACTCCTCACGTTACTGGAACTGTGGCTTTGCTACAAGAATTTGGCGATAGGATGCTCAAAAAAGCCAAAAAATTACCCCAGCAACAGAAACTTGCTTGGAGTATTGAGTCTCGTCGTCATGAAGTCATGAAAGCTGTTTTACTCAATTCAACCGAAAAAATCAAAGATGATGGAAATGGCTTAAAGCTAGGAATGACTCGTACCATAATTGATAAGCAAAATAAAAACTGGTTGGATTCTGATGCTTATAAAGATGCAGCAATTCCTTTGCATACCCAAATGGGAACCGGACATTTAAATGCTTTTCGTGCTTACCAACAATTTAGTGCCGGACAATGGAGTCCAAAAACAGCAGTACCGGCTATGGGTTGGGATTATCGGGCTATTTTTGCCGGAACATCAACGGACTACACTTTAGCAAAACCTTTACAAAAAGGTAGTTTCGTTGCAATCACTTTAGCTTGGGATAGGTTGGTAGAACTTCGCGATACCAACAGAAATGGCAAGTATGATAAAGGAGAAAATTTTCGCGATCGCGGCTTGAATAATCTCGATTTATATTTAGTCAAGACAGACGACAAAAATAAAGAAAACCGTAGCGCTTGCGCTTCTGTTAGTCGAGTTGACAGCGTGGAACATATTTTCTGCCCGATACCTAAAGATGGTAATTATACAATTCGCGTCAAGTTTAAAAATAGCATTAACGAACCAACTCAGCCTTATGCTTTAGCTTGGTGGACTGCATCTAAATAAGTCGGCGAGAAAGGTTGGAGTTATATTAATAAATATTAATATTCCCAGAGTGTGTTATGCCGCAGGCTAACGCACTTTTAATTTTATATATTGCGTTAGAGGCAGCGATAACAGGTTATTAGCATACTGATTTTAAATATTAGTATTTACTGACTTCGACAGTAAAATAGCATATACAGCAATCCTGAATAATTCATGAATATCAACAAAACCGGTTTGCAATAAAAGCCGGTTTCTTTTAATAGTTTTATTCCCGTTTTCTGGTTGACATAAACTTCAATTATAACATTAAAATTGCGATATTCATAAAATATTTTTAATCAATATTGCGCTTAAAAATAAAAGCATTTTTAATTAAGTGTTTACAACTAAAACCTAATTCGATGAATATAAATATTAGTAAAAATACTACTGACGTTAATTTGTTTATAACTAAAAATATAGTCGTAACCACCAAAAATGGTACTAAAAAAATATAAAGAAGGGAGTTTTACAATGGGTTACGAATATCCAGGTTACTACTTGCAAAATTACTGCGAAGACCAAGCAGTATTTGGCGTACAAGAAGTACTGCAAAATATTGGATATGCAGTAGGCGTGGTTGATGGAAAGTTTGGTCCTGCCACTCAACAAGCTGTGATGAATTTTCAAGCAAATAACGGTTTATCTTGTGATGGAATTGTTGGTCCTAACACCTGGGCTTCTTTGATGAGTTGTGTCGGTTGCTAAGTATTTTGTAACAAAGAATTAAAGCTGCCAAGACAATATTTGACCGGTGCCAGTATTATGCTGGCACTTATATATTTCACAATTATAAATTATTAAAAACAATACATAAATTCTATCTTAAAATATAAATTAAATAGAAAATGGTACAAGCAAACGGACAACCGCCAAGACCAGCAGCACCAGCAAAATCTCCTTTAGATACAGCGATTGAAGCATACGATAAAGCAATTTTTGCCTTAGAACAAGAAGATATAGAAGCAACTTTTGAGCAAAAAGTCGCGGTATTGGTAGCGCGGGATGGGGTCGAAAAGAAAAGACAAATGGACCAAAATCCCCAAGGAGAAACTTATGCTAAATTACTAAGCTTAGATGAGCGGTTGCGGGGACTGGCAAAGTTACTTAGTGAAGATGATAAATTAACAAAATGGAAAGATAGTGTTAATGCTGCTCCCAATATGTGGTGGTGGTATTTAAAATATCCATTGTTACAATCTCCAAGTGAAGCCGTACAACGTTACAAACAAGCAATTTCTGAATTAAAAGCAGCATTACCAAATCCTAGCAACAATGAAATTATCGAAGTATTGCTCGCTCGCGATGCTGTTGAAGAATCCCGCGATAATAAACCTTTACCAGAAAGCGTTGCCAAAATAGTTATTAAATTAGATGAAAATCTCAAGACTCTTGCAGACGTAATTGATAAGGAAGGTAAATTAGAAGATTGGAAAAAAAGTTTAGCTAAAACTACCCAAGATTGGTGGTGGGAATTAAGCAATATTGAACCCCAACCAGCCCAAGCAGTTCAACGTTACGAAAATGCTTTAGATGCTTTAGAATCTCCAGAAACAGTAAGTTCGGAAGAATTGCTAGAAGTACTTATTGCTCGGGATGCGATAGAAAAAGCTTGGGATAAGCAACAGCAAC
Organism: Rivularia sp. PCC 7116; assembly: GCF_000316665.1. GTDB lineage: Bacteria > Cyanobacteriota > Cyanobacteriia > Cyanobacteriales > Nostocaceae > Rivularia. The sequence continues at coordinate 513,074 of NC_019678.1, forward strand.
AACCACGTCATTTAACATCGAAGTTGGTTGGTTTAGATAAGCGTTTAAAAGCGCAAGCTAAAGTTTTTGCCAATAATGACATCGTTGATGAATGGAAAAACAACCTCAAACCACCCGAAAAGCATTGGTGGTGGTCGTTTACTCGTCCAACTCCTTTACCAAATCAAGCACTCGAACGTTACAGCAAAGCCATACATTTAGTTGAAAATAATAATCCACCAACTTCGGAACAACTTTTAGAAGCTCTGTTATCCCGGGATGGAGTAGAAGAAGCGATACAGGAAGCTTATCAAGAAAAACCCGTACCGGAAAAATTAGCTCGGGAAATTATTGCTTTAGATAACAAATTAAAAAAATATCGACTGGATTTAAATAAAGATAATCAGTTAAGACAGTGGAAAGATAGCTTAAAACGTCAAAATCGCTGGTGGTGGGAATTAAAACCCGCTATTGTTGGTTCGGAGGAAGAACCCGGTACTCGTAAAGATTGGTTATTTAATACCTTAGCTGTAGTTTGTTTAGGCTTTGGTGCTGCTTTCACCATTTACACCACTCAGGTATTCTTCCAAAAAGTTGAAGGGCAAGAAACTCAACAAGCAGATTTATCTCAAAATTTAGCAGCAGTATTACAAGTAGTTGGTTTGGGTGCTGGTGGTGCAGCAGCTTTAACTAAAGGTGGAAGACAAAGTTTAGAAAAACTCTTTACCACTCTAAGATTACCACCACAGAAACAAGCACCAACTGCATTAGCGATTGCAGCAGGAATGACTGCAATTACGGGAACCGTTGCAGCATCTTTACCAATGTGGGGAAAAGGCTATATTAATGACGGACAAAACTATATTCAAAATACTCAATGGCTGAAAGCTCAAGATAGTTTTGTACAAGCGAAAAAATTTATTAGCAGCAATGAAGATAAAGCAAAGGTTGAAATTGGTTTGGGTAAATCCTACGAACACCTCGGAGATTTAACCAAAGCCAAAGAACATTATCAGAAAGCTGCCGCTCTCGATAATATCGAAGGTATGACTCGCTTCGCTCGTTTGAGCTTGGTTGATTTCTTTCTCAAAAATCCTCCAACTTCTCGCACTCAACCTTCAGCAAGTGATGAAAATCTTATACAAGCTCAACTTTACAATAAACGTGCTTGGTTAAAAATACCAACGGTTTTCAATGTACAGGAAGAAAGTCGTGGTAATGGTAATCGAGAACGAATAGAACTGACACATTTGTCACGGACAAACTCTGTCATTATTGATGCAATTCAAGATTTGATGGTTACTCCCAAAAACAATGAAGTCTTAAAAGACCAAGATTACCGCGCTCGTTATTGGACTGAATCTATAGTGAGTGTTTTAAAATCAAACTTGGATGAAGCTAATTTTTTTGAGATTCCCCAACAAGATTCTATATATCTAAAAGCAGTATGTTTTGCAATTTCTACAGAATATCAAATGCGGTATGTAGAAAATATTGGGAAAGAAAATCTTGGGGATTTACCAGGTTTAATTCCTAAAGTAGATCCTGAATCTCCCGAAGCTCCAAACTGTCACAATGATAAAGCCCTAAGCATATACGATTTTGCTTTGATTGAAGCTTGGTCAAAGATGTATAAATTGCCTAAATATACTAGATCTGCTTCTCCAAATTCTAATCGATCCCTGGGAAATAACATTCAACCCGGAGAATACAATCCAAATTATCCTATAAATCAGTAAAAAAATATTTTGCCAAGCTTACTCATGCGTATGCAAGCTTAGCAATCATCAAAAAAATACCTAATCAGATAAAAGTCAGTTCCGATCTGAAAAAATATATATTTCAGACAACTGACTTTTTTGATAATAATTTGCAACTGCTTCACAAAAACTTTGCATCAACATGAAGTAAGTATAAAAAAACACTTTGTATTATAAAAAACCCGGATAAAGAATTAAAAACAATGGAATTTGATGTGTCGAATTTAATTCGATCCTCCTTCACTCAATTCCTTTATTCGGAGTGGAAGCAATGCTATTAGCTAAATCTACTTTACCCACCGATGTTCGGACGTTCATCGGTAAACTAACACATCTCGACTTAGAGCCAATTGCTCATACACTAATATATTCTAATGAAGAGAAATGGAATATTCAACAAATTAACCAAGCTATTTCAGCCTATCTGATGTTTTTGCTATTAGTTTACCTTTATCCAAACAGCAATCTGGTTCCAAATCAAGAAATTGACAGAGTTTGGCATTGTCATATTCTTGATACGATGAAATACGCCGAAGACTGCGAAATGCTATTTGGTCGTTTTATTCACCATTTTCCCTATTTTGGGCAGCGTGGAAGAGCAGATAGAGACAACTTAAAAAGGGGCTTCGAGCAAACCCAAGTACTTTTTCAAGAACACTTTGGAATAAGTATGGATGTCGCAAACAAACCAAGTATTGCGGTTGACTGTCAACCTATTGGTAAGATAACACAACTTATTCGACCGCGTGTAGATATCGGTGAAGTTTTTTGGATGAAATATCTACTAGATTAACCTTTATAATGACTCGACTCAAAAGGCTTAGTACAAATACGATCTTCATTGTATGCGATTATGCAATAAACTAATCGCTGTTGCCTATTGGCTATATTGTGTTCCCTATTATTGATTAAAAAGTAAAGATTACCAATCTTGAAAGGCTTTTGGATTGGTATGCCATCTTGAAGGTAGTATTGCCAAATGAGAGTTTATTTCTCCGACGAAATAATTTAGTTGTAGGCAAATACCTTTGGTTGTATCGTCAACATTCCATATAGATGCACCAATATTTGCACCTGTTAATAAATGTAAACGTTTAATGAATTCCTTTCCTACATTTCCAGCAGCCACATTACACCCGTAAAGCAATATATTTTGTACTGTCCAAGTTTTAAGTTGAGAAGCATGACTTCTGAGAGCGAACAAACTTAAATGACTCTTTCCAAAATATAAACAACCGGGGGAACCGTTAGAAATAATATGAAGGTTTTTAAGACGAGTACATTTATTTAAAGTTTGAGTAATTTGTTCAATTTCATTGTCATTAGGCTGAATAATAATTACTTTTGATAAAGGTAGTAACACTTTAACTAAACTCTGAAAGTCACCTACAGCATCATCAATAACCACTAAAGTACGAACTGCATCAAAATTGACTTTATAGTCGTTAGACATAATATATCGCTTGCAGATAATAATTAATAGATAAATTTAACTATTGGACTCAGAATATCTTCTGCTCCCAATTTATGAATTTTAAATTAAAAATAGTTTTTGTGAGCAGGTATAATTTAAGGGAAAGGTAGTTTTTTATGTATTTTAGTCACAAGAATACCTTTTCCTTAACAAGAAATTTTATTGATTCATCAAGCATGATTCAAACATATCTAGCTATGCTGTTAAAACCGTTAAGTCCTGTTTGATTAATGTATATTGACTTGTATTCCAAATACCAACTCCGATTTTCGTATGCATTCCCCAATCACTAGTTAAAGTAGAAATAATTGCTCCAGTAGTTCTATACATACGTACAAGAAATCTTTTTCCCATTTCCTCAGCACCTACGTTGCAGCCATATAAATAAATATTGCTAACTGACCATTTTCTCAATTGAGAAGCATAAAAATTAAAGTTATTGACTGATAAACTACTGTTTCCTAGATATAAACAACCAGGAGCACCTTGCGAAATAATATGAAGCTCCGAAAGCTCAGAAAATTTTTGCACAGTGCGGCTTATTTGCTGTACTTCTTTCTTATTAGGTTGTAGTATCAAAACTTCTGCGTGAGGGATTATACCTTCCTTAATACATTTTTCTAATAGATGAAAATCTTTAATAGCAGGATCTATAACAACTAAAGCATTTACTTTTTTATCAGTCATTTTTTCTAGTCACCCTTGGGTAAGTTTATTTGATAGGATAAAGACAAGATGCTAATTAACACAATCAAATTTAATTAGAAAAATAGATGCGTTACAGTGACATTTTTATGTTGACGTTAAGTACATATAAATATTTATAAATACATTTAACTATTCAGTAATTACGCAAGTATCACAATACTGGATTGGCGCGTGACATTAAAAACCTTATTCTTATTGCGTTCATCATTTCACAAAGTTTCACACACCTCATAGCATTTCTTTATAAAGATGCGCTAAATTTAGCCCACGCAGGTGGGCTTTATTTCAGTAGCCCTACTCTTCCAGAGTGAGGGCGATCTATAACTTTTTAAAAATAGATAAATACCCTCCATCATCTCAATTTGCTGTAACTGTGTTATATTAACAATCACTCTAATATCTCATGCTGAAATAATCAGAGAAAAGATGCACCCGATGACAAAAAACCTCTATCAGTGTGTTCCAACTGTGTATACCTTGAATAAGGCAAACTGCTTTATAGGCAAAAAAGCAGATGACACGTTCATATTTTTAAGCAAAAATTCGTATTTGTCAGCAGGGAAAAGTTAAGTAAAAAGTAGTTATTGTAATATCAAAATTAATGTAATTAATAAATCAAATTACAGAATAAGAATTAGTATTTTTTCTTTAGCCGTAAGAAAATAGTTGTACTATTGCTGAAAATTTAAATAATCAATCAAATTTTATTTGTTTAAGGAAATTAAGACTGAATAATTTCAAGTAATGATTGAGCTTCTTTTGCTTCCGGCTTCATTCCTAAAGTTTCAAAATCCGAAATCGCTTCGTTTACCCAACGTTTAGCTATATTCAAATTGCCTAGCTTCCTTTCCAAGCGAGCCAAAGAGCGCTTTGTATATGCTCGACTGCATTTATCTTGATTGTTTTCTGCTACTTGCAAAACTTCTGCTAAATAATGTTGTGCCTGTTGAAATTTTCCTTGTTTAATGGCAATATCTGCCAAAAAGTCTTTAGCTAGAAGGCTGGCACGTTTCCAACCAATTAATTGAGCTTGTTTAAATATTTTTTTGAATAAAATTTTACTTTCTTCGTACTCTTGATTTTTATAATATATTTCACCTTGATAATAAAGAATATGTAGAGATAAACGAGTTTTTATGTCAAAATTAATTTGAAAATTGTCGGATTTTCCTAATAAAGTTTGAGCCTGATTAAGCCAATCAGTTGCTAGTAAAAACTGCTGTTTCTGGATATGCCATACACCAATATGAATTGCTAAATCCACTTGCATATCTAATGTTAAATGATCGTGTAACTGCCAAGCTCGATTAAACAAACTTTCAGCTAAATTCAAGTGTTCCTCTTGTGCTATTAAAGTCAATTTCCAGGCGCGATCGCCAATAATCTCCGCAGCAGTTTGAAAATCTTGCTGAGAAACTGCTGCTTCACCAAGCCATTCTAACCACAAAAGCGGTGCATCCCAATAACTTAGACGATTTTGCCGATAGGCAAGAGAATATGTATAGCATTTCATATTTTGCCAAAGCTTGCAGGCATCATAATAACGATTATTTGAAATGCACCATTCAATAACCTGCGTCAAATTATCCCATTCTTCTTCTAAATGCTGATAATCTTGCCATTCCCGCCAATCTTTACATCCATGTTTCTGGGCAAACTTAATATACCAATTTACCCAGCGATTGCGAAATGATTTTTCAAATTCAGGGTTTTCAGACATTTCCCTCATGGCATATTCACGAGTTAAAAGCAGCATTTCGTAACGCCCTTGATCATAACTTATCAAGGAAAGCTGTTGTAGTTTAGCCAAACTATTTGCTACATCTAAGGAATCCTCTACACCAGCAACAGCTTGTAGTGCCTCTAATGATGGAGGTTTAGCAAATAGGGGCAAAGCCATTAAAAAATCATAGGCTGGTTTTCCTTTTAATGGTTGCACGGAACTTTCAAAATAAAACTGGCTGAAATCTGTTTGAGCAGGTATCAACCGAGAAGTTAAATTGTCAAAGGTATAACCGGCAGCTAATTGACTTATAGCATAGACGATTGCAGCAGGTATTCCTCCTATATTTTTATATAGTTGAAGGCATTGCTTCAAACTTAAATTTACTTGCTTTTCTGCTGCCTGCTGTTGAATCAATATCAAAGCATCGGTTTTATTCAAAGATGTTAACGCAACAGTATTGAAGGGAGTTTTTTCTCGACTGGTAATTAAAGCTTTTACTGTCGGTGGAAGTTCGTATAAAAAGCTTAATACTTGCTGTTGTTCTTCTAAAGTATCTAAATTATCAATAATTAGCAAAGTTCGCATATTTGCCAAACATTTATAAATTTGCTCGTAAGTTTCTTCAAAGCTTGCCGTTTGATAATTTTGATAATTTTGAAAACTAACTGTACGTGTAATACTTGTAAAAATATCTACTAATGTTCTTTCTCTTCTTAAACGATTCAAAATACCTCTGGGTGTAAAAAATTGAGCTTTTGCAGAGGTAAATACTATTAATTCAAAGGTTGGTAAATTTTTCTCTAAAGTTCGTCCTAGGTAAATATTGTTACTTGCTTTTAAACAACGATAAGCAATATCTAAAACCAAAGTCGTTTTTCCAACACCTCCAATACCTTCAATGCTGATGCAAGGAGTTGGCCATTCAAAAGAAATTAGTTTTAGTAGTCTTTCCACTTCTGCTTCGCGACCAACTAATCTGGTATAATCTCGTGATGGCAGATTATGATATATAGGTTGTGGCGTTTTAGATAATTTATTTTTACTAATCAGCAAATCTTTAGATAATAAATTATTCTCAGCTAACTTAACCTTTTCTTGTTGATAAATATGCTGTTCAAGAATTGCTTTGAAATTATTTTTAGTAACTTTCTTACCTAAACCCTGAGACAAGCGTTTCCACAGTTTTGGTCCGATATCATTTTTTAGATATTCATCAGTATAACCACCTTCAGCAGCAATTTGGTTGTATTTATGACCTTGCCAAGAACCGCGTAAAACCAATACCTCAATATTTGACAGATGCTTTCCCGTTTTAGACATTATTAAAGTTTCAACAAGTGTCAAAACTTCTTGAAAAAGAATATTGTTGCTTTGATAATTTTGGTCGTTGTCGCTCATTACACCAAATAGTTTAATGTGGTTAAATTTAACTGTAATATTCTAATTATTCTTTAATTTATGAATTCATTCATTATCTATTGCCTCTATCTTTAGAATAGTATAAAATATTTTCGTTATATTTGTAATCTAATTAACAAAAATATTTAGTCAATATAAATATTTAGATTTTACTTTTCACAATTGAATATTTGCTTCTTATATTCTGTTGCCAAAACTGTAACCATTTGGCCTTCAATAAGCTTCAGGTGCCATAGTTGGAATAAAGCAGAGTGGTGATATTGGTGGTGATATGAAGCAAAATTTAAGCAACGCTCGGCAAAATTTTTTGCAAAGACGTTACGCAGTCAGTTTGGGGAGACGTTACGTTTTAGCAGCTGCAAGTGTGATGTTGATGGGTGTAATCGGATGCTCTCAATTGAGTAATAGTAATAATCGCGCTTTTGCACAATCCCAAACACCGCAATCGGAACTACCAATTTCAGATAAGCCTGCGTCAATTGATACAGAAATAGTATCAGCTAATACAAAGTTTGGGTTTAATTTATTTTCTCAATTGTTGATTCGAGATAATAGTAAAAATATATTTTTTTCTCCTTCAAGCATAGCTCTGGCTTTATCTATGACTTATAACGGTGCTAGTGGTAGCACTCAAGAAGAAATGGCTCAAGCCCTAGAATTGCAAGGAATGAGTCTGCAGCAAATAAATTCTAATTACGCAGAATTAAAAGCGAGTTTAGAAAACCCCGATCCTCAAGTAACTTTAAATATAGCTAATTCACTATGGGTAGATCGGAATACGAGCTTGAAACCAAAATTTATTGAGAGTAATCAGAATTATTATCAAGCCCAAGTTACAAATTTAAATTTTGCAGACACTAGGGCATCCGATCAAATTAACGATTGGGTTAGAGAAAATACAGAGGGAAAAATAGACAAGATTATAAACAAAATTAACCCCGATGAAGTACTTTTTCTGCTGAACGCTATTTATTTTAAAGGTAGTTGGAAAAAAGAATTTCAGTCCGATAAAACTGCGGAATTTCCTTTTTATCTTTCATCAGGTGAAGAAAAACAACATCCAATGATGTCACAATCTGGTGACTATACATATTATGAAACTGAAAATTTTCAAGCTGTGAGTTTACCTTATGGGGAAAATGGAAGAGTTAGTTTTTATATATTTTTACCCAAACAAAATTCCGAACTGAAACTATTTTATGACAATTTGAATGCGGCTAATTGGGAAAAATGGATGTCTAAGTTTGTGAAGCGAGAAGGTTTTGTACGTATACCCCGCTTTAAAACAGACTACGAAACGACATTGAATGATGCGCTTTCAGCTTTAGGAATGCAAGAAGCATTTAGTAATAATGCGAATTTTTCGGAAATGGGCAATAACCTTAAAATTAGCCAAGTAAAACATAAAACTTTTGTGGAAGTGAATGAAGAAGGAACAGAAGCTGCTGCAACAACTTCAGTTGGAATACAATTGACTTCAGCACAACTGCCCTCTCAAAAACCATTTGAGATGATTGTCAACCGTCCTTTTTTCTGTGCTATTCGCGATAATCAAACCCGAAGTATCTTATTTATGGGTTCAATTATCGAGCCAATTGATAGTAAAAAAATAGATAGTTAAAAATTGGACAGTTAATTTATACTTCGATCAAACTGTTGGAGGAGATGTTTTTGGTGCAGCTACATCAACAGAAGGGACGCTAAGTTCGGAATTAGTGTCCTCTGTTTGTTTATGGTAAGAATCTTCACTTCGATCCATTGCCATATCATCTTTTTCACTATTAGACATAGAAGGGCGTACAGCATCCAAAGCTGTTTTGATTACAACTGCGCTAGGTACAGCTACAATTACACCTAAAAGTCCGCCAATTCTAGCTCCCGTTAATACAGAAATCAAAACCCATACGGGATTTAAACCAGTAAAACTGCCCAAAATTCTTGGAGCAATGATATTTTCTAGTATCTGCTGCACGATAACGGCAGCCATTAATGCTTTCGTACCAATCCAGAAATCTTGTAAAGCAACTAAAGATGTAGTCAGGGCAATACCCACAGAACCACCAAAAGGAATTAGAGCCATAATACCAATAGTCAAGCCAAAAAGTAGACCAAAAGGTACTTTTAGCCATAAAAATGTTGGAATTAAAGCTGAAGCCATGCAAATAGATAAAATTAATTGGGTGATGAAGAAATTTTGAAAGCTAAGACGTACTGTTTCCGAAAAAGGATTGCGAAACTTTGCAGGAAGCCAACCTACCAAGCTTTGCCAAAGTTCTCCCCCATGTTGCAACAGATAAAATGTTAAAACCATAGTTAGAACAATATCGAGCAAACTTGTTACCGTGACTACCGCTAAATTCAAAACTTGTCCGGCAATAGCTTGTAATTGTCCTTTTACACGATCGTTTATCTGTACTAGCAAAGCATCCAGGTTGATTGGTAAACCCAAACTCTCAGCTTTTTCATTTAATATCATTAATTGGCTGCGCCCAGAATCAATTAATTCTGGCAAACGAGCTACTAATTGTTGAGCTTGAGTTAAAGCTAGGGGAACAAGTGTAACACCCAAAGCTAATAATATAGATAAAGTCAGTAAAAATACTAAAATTGCTATAGGTTCTCGCTGTAAACCTTGACGCTCCATCCAGCTTACGGGATAGTTGAGCAGAAACGCTAGTACTGAAGCTCCGGCTAAAATGACTATCAACGAATGAAAGTAATCAAAAATTACTGAAAACGCCCAGCCGTTAATTACAAACAGCGGAGCAACAACGGCGATCGCGCCGATTCGCGCTATTGGTGTTAAGCTTTGCCACCAGTTAAGAAGCTTAAGTGTGTGCATAAAAAAAGCCAATTGCCGTTGGACAACAAATGAAATCGAACGATTATAAGTTTATTATCCCCGACTACAGACCAATCTTTTATCCCCCTAGTTCAGGATTTTACTCAGACTAATGAAGCATTTTGAATCTAATAATTCAAGAAAAATAAAAAGACAGGATATTTCCCTTCTGGGAATGCTTATATATTTAATTCCAGTAGTTGGCTTTTTCCCATCTTTATGGACGCTGTATCGGCGTGAAGGAAGCCGGGAACAATTAAGAATATCTCGTTTGTCAATTACATTAGCATTAACTTGGTGCGGAGGATACATCCTGTTAGGAAGTGGAGCTTCTACTTCTGAATTTTTCGCGCTACGCTTGCAAATTCTTAACAGCTTTGTGACGAGCGGTTATTTTGTAGTCAGTGCTTGGTTGATTATTCGTACCGTTAAAGGTAAGCAGCAAAAAGTACCCGGATTCAGCCAGTTTGCGGAAAAAGTGCTGGATAAATATTTATCTTAAATGAGGTAGAAATATTTTTAGAAAAGCAGATTAAATACTTAGAGAAAGTGTTTTTTATTACGCTTCGATATTAATATCTTTACAGTCAGATTTAGTATAAAGCTACCATACTTCTGTAAAACATCTCCGGATAAACTAAAAAAATAGGAGAAATACTGCTATAAGTGTTGTGGTTGACACGAAAGTTGCATAGTTAGCACTGATAATTAAGAGTTAGCTATTATGGGTTGATTCGTCTGCTCAGATGCAAAGCAGAAATTTGAATTTTTATCAATAAGTGTGAGGAAGTCAGTGACCATTCAAAGAACTTCGGCGCAAGATAGCCATTCTGCGTCCCCTCCCAAATCAAAGGAAAATAAAGATAATAAGCCAAAATCCGGAAGGTGGTTGTGGTTCTGGGTAGGTATGAGTGGTATTGCTATGATCTCAGCTACCGCAGGAGCGCTTTTAGCGGTTTCTCTAAGCAGTACCCCTTTGATGCAAGCGAGCTTGAGTGCAGATGAAGCGGCTGTATTCGAGAGCGATAGTATTGCTGGGGGTGGGCTACGTTTTTCCGAACTAACTCGCCCTGTCAACGTTTTAGTTATGGGAATGAGCGTACTTCCCCCTGATATACAAAATCCTCCATCTAAAGTCAGAGATTTGGGATACCTACCGCAAGTAAATTCTTTTGATGGTCTTGCTGATGTCATGCTACTGATCAAGTTCGATCCTCAGAACAAAAAGTTGACTATGCTCTCTGTACCTAGAGATACTCGTACTAGAGTAAAAGGCTATGGTATTAAAAAAATAAATTCCTCCAACGTATATGGTGGTCCAGCTTTAAGCGCTAAAACGGTAAGTAACCTGTTAGAAGGAGTTGCAATTGACCGCTACATGCGGATTAACGTTTTAGGAGTAGGTAAATTAATCGATGCTCTAGGAGGAGTAACGGTAAACGTTCCCGAAGATCTGAAGTATCAAGATGATTCCCAGCATTTATACATAAATTTAAAAGCCGGTAAACAGCATCTTGATGGCGATAAAGCATTACAACTTCTACGTTTTCGTAATGATGGTAGAGGAGATATTGGTCGGATTCAACGCCAGCAGTTGGTTATGCGAGCCTTAATGGATCAAGCTCTGAATCCAGCGACTTTAGCACAATTACCTAAAATTCTAAATGTAGTTAAAGAACATATTGATACTAATTTGACAGTCGAAGAATTACTAGCACTAGTAGGTTTTGGAGTACGAACCAATCGCTCTAATATGCAAATGCTGATGTTACCCGGAAGATTTAGCACTCCCAAGGAGTACAATGCTAGCTACTGGATACCAAGTCCTCGCCGTATAAGCGCTATGATGGCTCAGCACTTCGGGGTAGAAACAGAAGATGAATTGCAACCAGTCGATCCGGCATCTTTACGCATTGCAATTCAAAATCATACCGGCAACGATAATGTTAGTTTCCGACGCTTAATCAGAAATTTACGAAAAGCCGGTTATGGTAGAATTTACGTAGCTAAAAGTTGGACCCAACCTTTAAAAGTAACTCGTGTTGTTGCTCAACAAGGAGACGAAAACAGCGCTGAATCAGTACGCAGTCTTTTAGGTTTTGGAGAAGTACGGGTAGAAAGTACTGGTAGTCTTAATTCTGATATCAGCATTCAGGTAGGTGAAGATTGGTTAGAAAAACTTTCGGCTCCCGAATCTTCTGATGACATTCCATTACTGTAATTACGCTTTCGAGTAAGCTTTTCGAGAAACAGCTAGCATCATAAAAAGGCGATCCGTACAAGTTATTTGGTTATATCAAGTTAAACTCTTAATTACAGCTATACGGTAATTTTACGAGTGTTGCTAATTAATTATTGTTAATTTCGTAGAAAAATTCAACCTTCAAGCTCACTTGACGATTAATATGTTCACTAAATTAAAACGCTGAATAATTGCCTCTCTTGCATATAGGAGAGGTAATTTTGTGCAGTATAGTGCAGCTATTTAGACAAAATATAGCGGTTTTCAGTTGATTATCTACAGGACTAAGGCTGCGCGTCACACAACTCGGATGGTGCGTGACACTAAAACCCTCATTATTACGTTAAAAATCCAATTAAGTGTCACAGCACCCTACAGCATAAATGTGCCAGTTGCGGCCATTCCTAATCTAATACAAATGAAAACTGCCATATCAGATTAAGCTTTACCTGTATTTAGTCCTATTTTATACTTTAAAAAGATTGAAGTCCAAAGGAATCAAAATTATCAATAGTTTCATATTTTACTAAGAAACTTCTAAAATCCAATCTTGTAAAATTGGATTTACCAATTCTGGAGCTTCGTCTTGGGGGCAATGTCCTATACCTTCCAAAGGTACAAATTTCCTCACCTGGGTAAACTCAGCAAATTCTCGACCTAATTCTATTGGTTCCCAAGGGTCGGCAGTTCCCCATAAAATAATAGCTGGACAAGGTAATTTGGGTAAAAGGTCTTCTGCTAAAGGTCCTTGGGAATAAGCTGTAAAAGCTAGAAATACAGATGCCGCACCTGGCTCTTTTGCTGGTGCCATTAAAATATCTATCAATTCATCTGTTACAGCTTCACCAGTCGGATAAGCTTGGAGCAAAATCGAACGCACAGTTTTAGGTTTTGCAATTTGATTAAAAAAGAATTCTCCTACTGACTTGATAGATAATATACGCTGTAGGAAAGGCGCTCCTATACGCCGATATACTGGTAATTCAGCTTGTTTGCGTTCGTGCAAAAGCCTAAGAGAGCAGTTGAGCAAAGCTACACTTGAAACAATATCTGGATTATCAACAGCGGCTTGCATTGCTACAATACACCCAATAGAATTTCCTACTAAATGAGCCGATTCACCTACCACCTGACGGCAAAAATCAGCTATTTGCCGCCCCCAAATTTCAAATGTATAAGCAATTTCTTCTCCAGGTTTTGGTTTTGCTGAAGCTCCAAAGCCAATCAAATCAATTGCATAAACGCGAAAATTTTCTGCTAGCACCGGGATATTCTTTCTAAAATGTCCCCATGAAGCGCCGAAACCGTGTATTAAGACAACCGCAGAACCGCTAGTTCCTTGGGTTTGATAGCAAATCGGGAAACCTTGCCAAATCCAAGTTTTTGTTGAGTTAAATACTGGGGTGGAAGTAGAACTACTCATAGAAAATAAATTTTATATATAAGTAAATAAACGCAAAAATCTAAACTTAACGAGATGAACATTTTTGTTGTCTTAATAATTTCAATCTTTACCTTTAAAAAACATCATAAAAAAGAATTTTGCTTGTATATAATATAAGTTTACTAACTATTAAGCTTATCTAAAAGACAGTATTCTTACACCGAACACTATTAATATGGCTAATATACAACGTCGCGGTCATTAAAAGAAAAGACTACTGATAGGATTTAATACTACTCAATTCAACGACGATAATTCATGAACCTGGTTTTTAGTATCTTGATATTTTACAACTGATTTACAGTTGCCATAGCTTATCTCTATCAAAACTTTTACTACCTGTTGTACTTAAACGAGAAAGAATGTCAATATTTTGGCTAGATTGAAATATTTATAGTAGCCCGGATATAGATATTTTTGGTATCTCTTATCTAATGTAACTTCAGTGTTTTTTCTGATATAAGTTTAATAAATTAATTTTACATAAATATTTTTCTGTGCAACAAAAAATTGAAACATTGACATGCAAAATAAAGAAGTATGTCCTTGAAAACTGCAATGGACATAGCGCTTCTGTTAATTATTACTGCTTTCAATAGCTTGTGACAATAACTCTGCGATATGCACGCGAATGCCAAAAAACATAAACAGGATTAGACGTAATGCCAAAAAGATAAATATACTTTGATTCAGTAGTTTCACAATTTACGACTACTGAGTGCCAACTATAAAATTATTGGATATCAGTTAAGCATCTACACAGAGGGTGGCTTGAAAGCGGACGCACGCCCACCACATTCAAAATGTGTTTTGCTGTTTCCAGTTCCTTCCAGCAACCAAGAATATGAGTGTACTAAAAAAAATGGATACCCCCATAGGAAAATACGCACCTGATTTTGAACTGCCAGGAATTGATAATCAAGTACACCATCTAAGACGTTATTTAGAAAAATTCCGTGCAGTTGGCGTAATTTCTATGTGCAACCGTTGCTCCTACGTAGGGTTGTATATAGATAAATTAAAAAAATTACAAACAGAACTTGGCAAACAAGGCTTCACCTTAATTGGAGTTAACGGCAACATAGCCCAAAACGATCCGAATGAAAGCTTTGATAATATGAAATCTTTTGCCAGAGAATACCAATTAAATTTCCCTTACTTATGGGACTCCACCCAAGATGTGACTCGTAGCTTTGGTGCTACTAAAACACCAATGGCATTTTTGATCGATAAAGACGGTATTATACGCTACAGAGGTCAAGTTGATAGTGATGCTCAACAGCTTGGTTCACAGCAAAAAGCTTATTTAAAGAATGCTGTTGTCTCTTTATTAAAAAGCGAAGAGATAGATATAGCCGAAACAGAGCCTCTAGGTAGTAGTTTGGTATGGCGAAACTAGAGACAGATAGTCATTCTACTGATATCTTAAATTGGAGGCAAATACAAATTTTGGATAAAGCTTAACTTCATGGGAACAGGTTACCGACGGGTTTTACTTAAACTGAGCGGTGAAGCCTTAATGGGCAGTATGGGCTACGGAATTGATCCCGAGGTGGTTAATTCTATAGCTTCAGAAGTAAAAGAGGTTGTAGCCACAGGCGTTCAGCTTGCCATAGTAGTGGGAGGCGGAAATATATTTCGCGGTATGAAAGCTGCTTCGGCGGGTATGGATAGGGCTACCGCTGACTACATCGGGATGATTGCTACGGTTATGAATGCTATGACGCTGCAAGAATCCCTTGAACGAATAGGCGTACAAACGCGCCTGCAAACCGCGATCGCAATGCAAGAGGTCGCTGAACCTTATATACGTCGTAAAGCCATCCGTCATCTAGAATTAGGACTGGTGGTTATTTTTGGTGCGGGTTCGGGCAATCCCTTCTTTACTACCGATACTACTGCCGCATTAAGGGCAGCTGAAATCGATGCAGAAGTGATTTTTAAAGCTACGAAGGTAGACGGAGTATACGATTCCGATCCAAATGATAACCCCGAAGCAAAGCGTTACAAATCGCTAACATACGCACACGTTTTAAATAAGGAATTGCGAGTAATGGATAGTACTGCGATAGCCTTATGTAAAGAAAATGATATCCCAATTCTGGTCTTTGACTTGAATGTGCGGGGTAATATCCACCGCGCAGTCATGGGAGAATCCATTGGCACCCTTGTGGGAGGTTCTTGTGAAATTAGCTGAAGCTGAAAGTACAATGAAAAAGAGCATTGAAGCGACTCAACGCTCTTTCAACACGATTCGCACCGGTCGTGCTAATTCGAGTTTGCTAGATAAGATTATGGTTAACTACTACGATGTAGACACACCTTTAAAGTCTTTGGCAAATATCGGTACGCCGGATGCTACTACCATAACAATCCAGCCCTACGACCAAAGCAGCTTGGGTAACATCGAAAAAGCTATTTCAATGTCGGACGTAGGTTTAACTCCTAATAACGATGGTTCTATTATTAGGTTGAATATTCCACCTTTAACTGAAGAACGTCGTAAAGAATTTGTGAAACTCGCCGCGAAGTATGCTGAAGAAGGTCGTGTTGCTATTCGCAATATTCGTCGGGATGCTTTAGATACGATTCGCAAGCAGGAAAAAAATACTGAAATTTCTGAAGATGAATCGCGAGATTTGCAAGACGAGGTGCAAAAATTGACGAATAAGTATACGAGTAAAATAGACGATTTATTAGGGGAAAAAGAAAAAGAAATCACAACTGTTTAAGATGTGAATTATATAAGCACAGAGTTGGAAGTTATAAGTGTGTAATTTTGAATTAACTTCTAGCTCTGGGCTTTTTATTTGTTTTTTAAAGTAAGTATAATCCCTGGTATTTGTCTTTTCTGATGGTGAATACTGAATCATCTTCTATAAAAAATAGTACTCAGGAGCGATTAACCGGCACAGCATATCAAAAATTATATTTACTTAAACTTAATAAAAAATCTTCAATATTTAGCAAAAATTTTTAATTGATGGAAGCAATTGATTGTAATTTATTAGCGGTTATATAAACCATGCAATTTAAGATGTAAAGTTCAATACATATAAGCAAAGTTGAATTATGTAGGGCATACTAGTACAGAAAAAGAATATTAAAAGCACAAATATAATAAATCAGTTAAAAATTAAATTTGAATAGTTATATTTACGGATGGGTATAGTAAGTCAAGAATAATTATTGAGATAAATACAAATAATTCCGAGTAAAATGGCGGACGGTTTAAGTCATAAAATCGGAAATAGTTTAGTTGGATAACACCTTCATTCAAATACACCATTATTGAGGAGCAAAGCTTAACCATATGTACGATTGCATTATCGTTGGCGCGGGTCCTGCTGGTGGAACAGCTGCGTATCATTTAGCAAAACAGGGACGTTCGGTACTCGTTTTAGAAAGAGAATCTCTACCAAGATATAAGCCTTGCGGTGGTGGAGTATCCCCCGCGATCGCCAAATGGTTTGACTTCGATTTTAGTCCGGCAATTTCGGAGAAGGTAGACACCATTAAGTTTACTTGGAAAAAGGGAGACCCTGTAGAAACAAAGATTCAGACCATAGAACCAGTATGGATGGTACAGCGAGATGTTTTTGACCATTTTTTAGTTCAGCAAGCTCAGAAACAAGGTGCCGAACTCAAGGATAGTACTGAAGTAAAATCTATTGATTTTAAAGGCGACTACTGGGAAGTTAATACAGCAAATGGTACTTTTAGTGCACGTTACCTGATTGCAGCAGATGGCGCGAGTGGCCCGATGGCAAAATGGTTGGGTTTCAAAGAACCCAAGCGTCGTTTTGCCGCAGCTTTGGAAGCACCCACCGCATCGGGACAAGATAAATCTAAGATTCAGTTTGAATTTGGAACGATAAAAAACGGTTATATCTGGAGCTTCCCCAAAGGTGATGGTGTATCTATCGGTGCTACAACCTTCCTTGGTGGAGAACCTGGTAACTTCACGAAAATTTTTAAGGATTGCAGCTCTATGTTTGGCATTGATATCAATGCTTGCAAAGAATATACCCACCCTATATGTGTATGGAATGGAAATAAAACACTGCATACTCAAAACGCAGTTTTAGCTGGAGAAGCAGCTTGTGTAGTTGACCCCATGACAGCAGAAGGTATTCGTCCCTCGATTTTTAGCGGTATGAAAGCTGCTGAAGCTATTAATAAGGCTATTGGTGGTGATCCTAACGCTTTGGAAAAATATACCGAAGTAATGAATGAAGAATGGGGCGCTGATATGGCTTGGGCGCAGAAGCTGGCAGGAGCATTTTACCGCTTCCCAGGTGTTGGTTACAAAGCAGGTGTAAAACGTCCGACTGGTAGCCAGATTATGGGTCAAATTTTATGCGGGCAATTGCGTTACGGTGATGTTGTAGGTCGCGCCCTCAAGCGTTTGGTTCCCTTTGGCTAATTAGCCTTTAGCAAGAAATACATGCAATTTGGTTCCCAATCAGATGCAAGGAACCAAATTGCAAAAGGCTTTTCCTAACTGGCACAGAGCGTTGTAACAATAACTAATAATTGCGGCTATTTTTATAATCTTTACTTATCTTTAACGGGGTAGGCTTATAGCTTGTCCCGTTTGAATTTATGACCAATTTTAAACGATACTAAACTTACTCATAACTAAATATAAAGCAACTGCGGTTATTCCCATGCACAATACCCCCGCAACACCTGCTAAAGGTTTTTGATTTTTACCTGTTATCCATTCAGATGACTTACCAGTGTAATCAATCAAGCCAAGTGTATCAATACTCGCTATACACCACACCCACCCCGCATGTAGTCCCCAAGCTATCCCCAAGCTGCCAGCATCGGCAAACCTTGCTAAGACTAAAACTATTCCCATTAAAAATAATCCTGGGAGTTGGGGAGTTGTTTCCTTTTGTTCCCAAACTAAATGCAGCAATGCGAAAATTAAGCTGGAGATGATTGCAGCTATCCAAACTGAATAAACTTCTTCGAGTTGAGTGAAAAGAAAACCTCGAAATACTAGTTCTTCAACACCACCTACTAATAAAGCGATTAATAATACAGAAAATAATGTAGATGAAACGGACTTTAAATTAGAAAGTTTTAACTTACACAAACCCAAATATAGCTGGCAACCAAATATAAAAGCTAAGCTTGCGACACCCCAAAAGAACCCTAAAAAGAGCGAGTATAGAATTGAAAAATTTGCTACCCACCCATAATTTGCAAAAGATTCATCGATTAGCAAATTAGTCAAGAATAGGATTAGAGGAGCTAATAAATAAAGAGAAGTTACTAAAGCGATTTTTTGCTGCGGTTGCAAAGGTTCATTTGGTGTCCAATGCAACAGTTTTGTCAAAATAAACGCTACTGGCAACCAAAATACTATCCAAGCAACAAAAAAAGCGATCGCAATAATTAAAGCGGGTGTATTTTCCCAGTGAAAAATTGAATTACTGCCCAAATATTCAAATAAATCGGTCGAAATAAACGAAAAGAACACAACAGAATAATCGCTTTAGCTATATTTATTTTCAGAAAGATAAAAGAAAGCAGATTCTAATATGGAACTACAGAAAAGAGAAGCATCAATTGCATCAACACTTCTCTCTTTCATTATGAGTAAGACTCGCAATTCAATTGCTTATCTTCTATTTTTTAATCAAACGCCCAAAAAATTCCAGATAAATATAGTAGATTCGGCATATTTTCTTGTTCATAATTAATTAAACAAGCTGCCAAAACAACTATTAATCTATAGGTGCGGGGAAAAGTCATAAAACACTGTTTTATTAACTTATCCCTGCTATAAGAAAAATTTACTCTTCTTCTTCTAAATCTTCATCAGAATCTTCATCTGTTTGACTTGCTCCGTCAACTTGAATTAGGTGAATGTGTTTGTATCCCAATTTAATTTCAAACTCATCACCAGATTTTAAACCCATTGCTTTGGTATATGTAGCACCAATAACAATTTGACCGTTTTGATGAACGCTAACTCTATATGTCGGTTCGCGTCCTCGACCATCTTTTGGTGTTTCAGGACTCAAGGGTATTCCCCTAGCCGATAACAAAGCATCGTAAAAATCTGTCAGATTTACTCGTACCTGACCATTCTTAGTAGTAGTGTAATAACCGCACTGCTTTGCTCTTTCTCGCCTTGGTAAATTAGATAGTTCTTTGACTTTTGCAAGCAGTGTTTTTCCTGTTAATGGCGCTGTTGCTGTTTCACTCATTACACTCAAATTTTCCTTAATCTGTGCTTTCGCGATCAATAATGCAGTTTTATGCCTAGCCTAAAGGCGATTTTTTGACATTCTTACATCAAATTTTTTCGGACTTTAACTATGCCTCAATTCCTGCTTGTCTAATTTTAAAAGAAACATGTTTATGGTATTCCACAACATTTTACTCATAAATTAGGTTAGTAGGGGCAAATAGTTTCAGCAATCTTACATAGCTTTAGCCCATGTTTACTATCCGCAGATGAAATTTTTTTCTCACTCGGCTTTAAACAAAGCTAATTAACTGTAATTTAATGCAAGCAAACTACGCTAGTCTGCTATTTAAATAAGAAAGCAGACAAGACAGAAGTTAGCAGCCAATTTATTTGCAGCTCAAGTCTTTTAGACATTAAGAGTTGTAGGATTTTCCCTAACATTACTCTATGACTTAAGACAGCATAGTTAATGCCAAGGGTTTATGAGGATAAACCCTTTTATACTGCCTTCTAGTGACAAAATTTTTTATGCCCCTAGATTACGAAGAAACAAAGCTATAGCTACCGCAGTTGTACGGCAATTTATTATAGTTTTGTTTCCTCATAATTTTATATTAAATACTAACATGGACTAATAATAGCAAAATTATTGTTTAAGTTTTAATTATTTTTACAAATATGCTTTTATATAATGTTCTGTTCCAAAGGGGGTAGGTGTTGCTATGATAATTTTATAAAAATTAATCTGGCGTTGTATTCATATTTTTGATTTGATTGTTACATATCCCACTTTCACTGAATATTCATCTCTGTAACGCGACTCTTATGTACAAGTCTTCTGACAAGCAAATGTGATATCGGAGATGTTAATCAGTTGGTTCAAGTCTTCCATAATAATCTTGAAATTTAATTTGGTAAACAGGGAGTATAAAGGTTTTTAACCCTAGAGGAGATTAAAAATGGTGTGGTAGTTGAACAATAAAGCAGTTGTAACAAGAAGGTATATTTGAATAAATATTGAAAACTGCGATTCAACGAATTTTGTTAAGACTCTTGTTTTTACGCTTCCCTCTATCAAAAAAATCCTTATAAAATTTCTCACAAGAGTTAACTTATATTAATGATTCTGAATGCGGCTCTAGCTAATAGCAATAGTGTTTAAGCTTTTGAGGTTGTTCGACAGAAGAAAGTAGGCAATACGTCACGAATAAGGAGAAACAGAAATATTTACTTTCATATTCTGTGGGGATGTTACTATAGCGGGCGTTAGCTGCTTCACTTGTTGCCTCAAGAAGACTACTGGGGAAATTTTTACACTTATCCCATCGAGGTCATATAATAGATTCTCTTTGATGATTATTCGATGTTAAGTAGCTATTTAAATTGGAGCAATCAGAGGATAAGCTGCTATGAGGAAGGCTAACTACTAGATTAAAATTTATTTCCTTGGGCAAGCAAGGGTAGAAAATTAAAATCGAAGGGGCAAAATGAAAGTTAATTTTAAAGTTATTCGACAAAATCCGAAAATATCTCCTACTGTTCAAACTTATCTTTTGGAGGTCGAAGAGGGCAATACAATCCTCGATTGTCTAAATCAAATTAAATGGGAGCAAGATGGGACTTTAGCATTTCGTAAAAATTGCCGCAATACAATTTGTGGTAGTTGTGCTATTCGGATTAACGGGCGCTCAGCTTTAGCTTGTAAAGAAAATGTTGGCAGCGAAATTGCTCGATTTACATCACATATATCCCAGGAGAATAGAGAAAATTCGATTCCAGAAATTACTATTGCCCCATTGGGTAATATGCCTGTACTAAAAGATTTGATTGTTGACATGAAGGGTTTCTGGAACAACTTAGAAACTGTTTCACCATATGTCAGTACTGCTGCCAGAAAAGTGCCGGAGCGAGAATTTTTACAAACACCAGAAGAAAGAGAGCAGCTTGAAGAAACTGGTAATTGTATTATGTGTGGTGCTTGTTATTCTGAGTGCAATGCATTGGAAGTAAATCCGGATTTTGTCGGTCCCCATGCCCTTGCTAAAGCTTATCGAATGGTAGAAGATAAGCGCGATGATGAAACTGAAATTCGTTTAGAGAAATACAACGAAGGTACTAAAGGAGTTTGGGGCTGCACCCGTTGTTATTATTGCAACAGTGTTTGTCCTATGGAAGTTGCACCTTTAGATAAAATTAGCAAAATCAAGCAGTCTCTTTTGGAAAAGAAAGAAGCAAGTGATAGTCGTTCGATTCGTCATCGTAAGGTATTGATAGATTTGGTAAAAGAAGGTGGATGGATTGATGAGAGACAATTTGGTTTGCAGGTTGTTGGTAATTCTTTTAAAGACATCAAGGGTTTATTAAGTATTGCTCCTCTTGGCTTGCGAATGATAAGTAAGAGTAAATTTCCTTTGAATTTTGAACCTTCTGAAGGAGTAAAGCAGGTTCGTTCTTTGATGGAAGCTGTTGAACGAGAAAAAGTTAGTCAAGGGAACGAAGAATAGCGAATAGGGAATTTTAGGGTGTTGCTGATTACAAATATGAATAGCCCCCCAACCCCCAATTTTAGGGGAGAAATGTATTTTAAATTCCCCCAATTTTGGGGGATTCAGGGGGCTAGTAAATATAAGAAAGATAAGTTCATATTTCAATTCAGCAATGCCAATTTTAGGGTGTGTTGTCGCGTAACGTAACGCACCATCTTCTATAAAACATAAAAACCCAAGTGTACAAATACGTTGGTGCTGAAGAAATTCGAGAAACAACAGCACATTTACCACCGGGGAGTAGAATTTTATCAACTAACGATATTGACGATTGGATTCGAGAAACCAAACAACAGGTAGATGCTTCGGGATTAATTGCAGCTACTTTTGTTGTAGACTGCGAAGGTTATTTAATAATTGCCGATAGACACTCGGAGCATATTGCTTGTGCTGGAGGTAAACGAGTACTATCAGCCGGAGAAATATTTTTTCAAAAATTCAAAAATGACTTAGAAATAGCTGAAATTACCAACCAATCAACGGGTTTTTGTCCCGAGCCAGAATCTTGGCAGCATGTAGCCAATGCACTTAATTTAATTAAGATTCCTTACCCATCTTCATTTAACGTTGAATTTATTTTTCGACGCTGTTTTGCTTGCAGTCAAATAAATATTGTTAAAGATAATATATTTATTTGCTCTGTCTGTAAGGTAAAGCTTCCTCAAAAGTGGAATTTTGACCGATAAAAATTCTATATCGTTTTAAAATAATAATTTTTTTATGACTTCTCGGGACAAATTAATCAGAATCGCTGATATTAGGGCAGCAGCAAAACGTCTTGAGGGAATTGCTCATCGCACCCCAGTTTTAACTTCGACAACGGTAAATCAAATTACAAAAAGTCAAGTATTTTTCAAATGCGAAAACTTCCAGCGCACGGGTTCTTTTAAATTTCGCGGTGCATACAATTCGCTTTCACAACTATCAGAATCACAAAAACAAAAAGGTGTGCTGACTTTTTCATCGGGAAATCATGCTCAAGGAATTGCACTTGCGGGAAAATTACTTAACATTCCTACCACGGTTGTGATGCCAGCAAATGCCCCCGCAGTCAAACAAACTGCAACTCGCGGTTATGGTGCCCAAGTGATTTTGTATAATCCCAAGGAAATTACTAGAGAAGAATTAGCGCTTTCTCTAGCACAAGAAAAAGATTTAAAAATTATTCCTCCTTTCGATCATCCTCATATAATTGCGGGACAAGGAACAACTGCTTTAGAACTAATTCAAGAAATCGGAGAACTAGATTTATTATTGGTTTGCTGCGGTGGTGGTGGATTAATTTCCGGTTGTTCTATGATTACCAAAGCGCTTTTACCAAATTGTCGCATCATTGGAGTAGAACCCGCACAAGCTGATGATGCTACTCGCTCTTTTTACTCTAAAACTCTGCAAATTGTCCATAATCCAGATACTATTGCTGATGGTGCGAGAACTCCAAGTTTAGGAAAAATAACTTTTCCCTTAGTATTGGAATATGTAGACGATATAGTAACAGTATCGGAACAAGCAATTATTCGCACCATGTTATTTATTTGGCAGAGGTTAAAAATAGTAGCTGAGCCTACGGGAGTTTTGGCAGCAGCAGCTTTGTTGGAAGGTGTAGTCAAAAACCCTGGTGCGAAAATTGGTGTAATTATTAGTGGTGGGAATGTTGATTTGGCTAACCTAGAGAAGTTGTTTTCTCAGATTTAATGTTTTGAAAGAATAGTCTATCAAGTCAAACAGCAGCTTGTTTATTTTTCTTAACTTTACTCAACCAAATCACCATATCTTCCAAACCAAGTGCAATTTCACTTCCTAATGTTTCGATATAGATTAGTCCATCGCTAACTGTCAAACCTCTAATGGGATACCATGTATTTCTTATACGAATAAGAAGCTCTAATTGAATTACTCTACCTTCAATCTGCCGACGATATTTCCACCAAGTTCGCCATAACATAGCTGCTTTTTGGCAATGCATTTCATAACCTGATGGAATTTGACAGTACTCATACTGATAAAAACCGCGATTATCTATATCTCCTATCAAAATAAAATTGTATTCAGCCAATACCTGACTGATTAATTGCCAGTAATTAGATTTTTGTTTAATTAAAAACGGATTCAATGTACGCTCTAGTTTGGTAGTGGCAACTATCCCTTCTTTTTTGGCTGTTAACTGATTGGTTTTATAAACTGCTTCACCCTGTAATGTTGAATTTGCTAATAAAACTTCCTTTTTTTGTATGGATAGTTTAACAAACTCTCGAATCAAATCAATATCGGATAACATCGGAAACCAGAGATAATAATATATGCTATATTACCCATTCGATTCATTTATCTTTCGTCCGTATAAATACTTTTGCTGATGATCAAAATATTGTTTTTGACTAGTTTATATTTCGTTACATAGTTCGATTTATTTGTGCTTACCTACTTGCCTCAAATTTATCTTTTGCAAAAGTAATCTTCTCTTCAATTCCAGAAAGTTTATCTACATTTGAATCAATAGTTTTTAATCGCGGAATCAGTCCTTCTTGATTGGCGATTTGTATAGAAAGTCCTGGACGAGCGTTAATTTCTAACAACAACGGACCTTTTTCTTCATCTAAAACTACATCAATACCGAGATAACCAAACTCAGTTTTCTCGCATAGCTTTGCAGCCATATCCAAAATAGTATCCCAATGAGGAATTTGGCGATCGCGTAAGGTTGCGTCTGTATCGGGATGCTTTTCTATGTAGCGGTTATTTTGTATCGCTGTGAGTGTTTTCCCCGAACTAAGATCGATACCCAAGCCCAAACCACCTCTATGTAAATTGGCTTTACCATCAGAAGCTTTGGTTGGTAAACGCAGC
Source organism: Rivularia sp. PCC 7116 (assembly GCF_000316665.1). Classification (GTDB taxonomy): domain Bacteria; phylum Cyanobacteriota; class Cyanobacteriia; order Cyanobacteriales; family Nostocaceae; genus Rivularia. Next base: position 538,272 of record NC_019678.1, read on the forward strand.
ATTCCCATCACGGGAACACCTTGATAAACAATTACGCGCACATCCGGAACACCTTGATAAGCAATTTCATCGAATACTGGATCGAACTTTACTGCATATTCGATAATCGTTTTATCGCTTAATCCTCCGAGCGAGAACATTCCACCAAGGATATTATGAATGTGATATTGCAAATCAGATTTGGAGAGAATCTTACCGCTAGGCTTTTTAAAACCATCATCGGTAACTTCGGTAATTGCTTCAATTCCATCACCACCGCTACCTTGGGCGGGTTTGACAACGAAGGAATCATGTCCATCAATAATTTCTGATAGCTTTCCTACTTCATTTTGAAACCTAATTACACCGTATGTTTCTGGAATAGGTACATTAAGTTCCTCAGCAATTCTCTTTGTTTCTAATTTATTATCTGCCAATTTATAAAGATGACGGGGATTACTAGGAAAAAGATAATCAACATTACGAGCGTTGATTCCTAGAACTCCTTCCTGTATTAATGTAAATGGAAACATTCTTATATTTTGAATTTTAGATTTTGGATTAATTAAGGTCAAAGGTTAGAGGTTAGAGGTTAAAGGTTAAAATTCTCCCTTTTTCCCCTCTCCCCTGTCCCGTTTCCTTAAGATTGACTCAACTGCTTTTGCATTGATTTAAATCGGAAATATTCAGTCAGCTTATAGCCGTTATAACGTCCGACGAGAATATTAATTCCTAAAACTAACAACAACAGTTCTGGAAAAGTAAATGCTAAATGTTGGACGTAGGGATTAATTACACACAAATAACCGATAACTGCAATCAAAACTGTACCAAGTCCGGCTATGATTGTTTCTTTTGCTCCTGCTTCTTCCCAACTCAAAGCAGCCCTTTCTATAAGCATGGCAAGGATAACAATCGGGAACAAGGAAATCGATAGCCCCAAATTGATACCGAACCTTTGCAAAATAATTGCTAATATTCCAATTGTTAAAACTGTTGCGGTCAAAATAGCGGCTAACCTGGGTACAATTAGTAGCTGTAGTTTATCTAAATAGGCACGAATTAATAAGCCAATAATTACAACTAAAATAAACAAAGGTATGCCAACTATCAGCCCAGTTTCTCTAAATGCAAGGGCTATTAGTATTGGTGTAAATGTTCCAAAAGTTTGCAATCCGACCATTTGATGCAAAACCGAAATAATTAAAGCACCAATCGGAACTAATACCAGTACTCTAAATACTCTTTGTGTAGCTAAAGGTAAATTTAACAAGGAATATTCTAAAAAGGGATTTTTAGCTTTTTGTTTTTCCCAAAGTGCTTGACTAATTCCTTTGTCGGTATTTGGTCTAACTACTACTTCTAAATTGACATCTCCCGAACCTTTTGCACTTAAAGCGCCATCGGTACCGTACCACCAAGTTAAATATCTATTTTGAGTTCCAAAATTACCGTCGATACTATCGTAAGCAAGCCAACCTCTATCAGTTTCTACTTCCAACCATTGAACAAAATCAGTTGAATAAACTTCTTCATTGTTGAATAAAATACCGTTACCAACTCGTACCGGAATTTTTGCTTGTTTTAATAAAAATGCTGCCAACTCTGAGGTAGAATCATCAATCTTTAATGTTCTTTGAATAGTCCTAATCCTGATATCATCGGGATTAAGCGCTAATTGATAAATTTGTTTGGCGAAATCTAAAGTATTATTATTTGAATCTCTTGCTTCTCTAAAAATTGATTCTATTTCCGCAACCGGAAAATTCTCTTTTAAATTATCTTCAACTACAGCGTTATCTTTATCAAAGTTACTAAGCTGCTGCTCAACAAATTTCTCTCCCGTGATGGAAACTGGCTCGCTATCAGATTTTGAATTATTTTTAGCTAAATCAGTTTTATCAATAATTGCTCGATAAAAGATAGCTTCGCTTCCTTTAGCATTCTTATTTGAAAATACAGCAACTCTATTTGATGAATTCTTAAGCTCTTTAACTTGGCGAGTATAACTATCATTGATAAAATCTTCACTGATAATTTTGTAGCCGGGAGATGTTTGAGGAAGCTGTAGCTCTATTTCACTAGGTAATGCGTTTTCAGAATCTAATACTCTGCCTTCAGAATTTACTGATAACTTAGCTTCAACATACCAATTCTGATAAGCTTGGTTTGGTAATAGTGGAACATCAGTAGCAAACACTTTATGAAAAAAAATCGCTAAGCTAATAGCGGCTAAAAACAAAGCTAATATCAAAGCATGAAAATTACGATTCACTTTCTTTCTCCCCTGACTGACAATTTGGCTTTGCAGTAAAACTTTCAGCAGAGTTGACGGCAAATTTACCTTTTTTCAGCATATTGCGCCCGATAAGAACCGAATAATTGTAGTCATCTCTATCGGCAAGGTTGACTTCTTCTTCAATCCATCTACCTGCGACACAAAATTTCATTTTCACTACCGCACGACGACTTTCACCTTTAATGCGAACCCATCTTTCTACAGGACGTTCAAAAACTTTTGTTACTCCTTCTGTATTGGTGTATCTAAATTTAATCATGCCACCAGATTCCGATTCATCATCTGGCTTTTCTAAAATTTCGGCATTAATTGAACTTGTTTTAGCACCGGTATCTAGCTTAAATTTTATGTCTTTATCTATGCCAGAAATCGTACCATTTTCTATCCAGCCAACGGTTTTCATATCTGCTGAATTTAAACTGACTCCCTGAGTTTGTTGTATGCTACAACCCGCGCCAAAGAGCAAACTTATAAATAATACAGGACAAACCCTTTTAGCTGCATAGGTCATATGCAGGCTAAATTTACTTTTCATAAACTTGATAATTTTCCCCGATTAATATCAACTTTAATTGGTATTAGCAATATATTCGACTGATGCTATCAAACTGCTCGTTCTAAAGACAGATTTCTATAGAATTAATAGTGTAAATTTTAAAATACAAATTTTCTAACTATGTAGGGTTTGAGAAATAATGTGAATCGTGTATATTTATTTAGTCATTGCAAACAAATTGGATTTGATAATAAGAGCAAATTGAATCTGTGACAAGCATCATAATAAATTGTGTCATAAATCAACATTACATTTTTGAACGGCAATTTTGCTTTTTAATTAGGGCGTTCTAATGTGTTTTTGTAAAAACTTTTAAAGCAGCCTACTGATGAAGAGATTAAAAAAAATAACTGTCTTTTCACAGAGTGTAAAGCATCATCATAACTAATATTCCATCATTTTAATTTGCTTGTTCGCTTGTCTTTGAGCCTTATTCATAGCCTTTTCTAAATCTTGCTGTCCTAACATAGCGCTGGTAAATTGATTTTCAAAATTGTTTACAATCGGTGCCGGATATTTTCCAATTTGCCACGGCATCGCGTAATCAACTCCTGCTATAAATGCCGAGCGTAAATCATCTTTGTCGTACTCTAGTTTTTTGGCTACTGATTTTCTACTCGGTAAGGCAAAACCACTTTGAGTCCATTTTTCCATACCCTTTTTGCCTGTAAGGTAAGAAATTAATTTCCAAGCTTCTGCTTTATGCGTTGCTTTTTTATTCATTACGTAAGCAACGGTAAATACCATTGTGCCTTTTTTATTATTTATCTTTGGTACTTCTGCGGTACCAAAGTCTAAATTGGGAAAAGTTTCCTTCAAATAAGGAATTGCCCAGTTACCTTCTATAACCATTGCAACTTTACGTTGTGCGAACATTTCGCTTCCAGAATTTGTCCCTACGTCTGTTTTTTGTGCAGAAGTTTTTTCTTGTTGATATTGTTCAACAGCTAATCGCAATCCTTTCAAAGCTTCAGGGGAAGCAAAAGCTGCATAACCGCAATTTTTATCGATGATTTTTCCGTCAAAGGCTTGGATTTTATAAGCTTGTCTGGCTAACTCTGGCGTTTCTCCAAAGCCATATTTATCTATTCTGCCGTCTTCGTTGCTGTCTTCTGTTAGCTTCTGGGAGTAATTACGTAATTCTTTCCAAGTTTGAGGAGGATTCGTAAAACCTTTTTTACTGAAAGTTTCTTTGTTATAAAACAGAGCCAAAGTTGAGTAATCTTTCGGAAGTCCGTAAATTTGGTTTTTGTATTTAAAGCTTTTTAACAGAGTTGGTTCAAAATCATTTAAATCAAATTCAGGTTTTATATAACTATCTAGAGGTTCTAGTACATTTTGGCTGATTAAAAAAGGCGCTTCCAGAGCATCTAGGTAGAATATATCCGGTGCAGCTTCCCCTACTAACCGAGTTTTTATTACATCCATATATTGGTCATTAATAACCTCATATTTAACTCTTATATTTGGATGCTCTATTTCAAAATCTTGTAGCAATTGTTTTAATAACTTTTGCTCAACCGAACTAGCTCCCCAGCCACTAAGTTTAATAGTAATTATATCTGATGACGTTGAAATATTTGATAAGAATACATTATCTAAAATGCCTATTAGCAAGGTTAATGCCAGAAAGATTCCTAAAAAGCTAAATAGTTTTTTGTTCATAGCAAATAAGCGAATAGGGCTAGATTTTTATGAAAGCAATATTCTCATATTGATGGGGCACATAAAATACCAGCTTTACAAATATTTTTTAAGATATTTTAGATTTTTTTAATATTTCTTTCTACGGGCAGAAAAAATGTTGAGTAAAACCATTACTTAATGGGGATTTTTGTTTCAAACGACGCTTATAATATTTAACAAAACGTAAGTTATACTGTTGTTAATTTAAACTTATATATATCTTTATTAAGATATGTAATGTAAGATTAACAAAGATTGTCAGAGTATCTGGCAAGAATCATTTGAATAACAGGTCATAAACCGATCATTTAAAAATAATTATTCCGAAGGGTAGCTAATGCAATCTGTTCAGGTTAATACTGCTGTTCTTAAAGTTCCAGAAAGCCACCAGAGTGCTGTTTTGCCGTCAGTGCTCCCGCTAACTGAAAATAATCTTGAATCTCAAAGTAAAAGAATTTCTAAAAGTGCTATTCGCAAAAGCCTGAAAGCTTCCACGGCGGATGGAGTGTTTGCGGCAGTTTTTGATATTACTACCACTGGAATTCTGTTAAGTAATTTTTTAATAGAGTTAGGTGCAACTCCAGTACAAATTGGGATGCTTTCTTCTATCCCCATGCTGGTGAATCTTTTGCAGCCTTTAGGTGCTTATTTTTCCGAACGTACTGATAGTAGGCACAGCTATTGTCTTTGGACTCATGGTGCTGCTAGATTTGTATGGCTATTTTTGGCGATCGCTATTGGTACAGCAAGTTGGGGCTGGGGAGATTTGCACAATCACCAGTTGGTTGTTTTAACATTATTAATAATTTTGGCGAGTCACGTACTAACAGCATTAGGAAGTGCGTCGTGGCTGAGTTGGATGGCGATGCTGGTTCCCCGACAGTTACGCGGCAGATATTTCGGTTTAAGAAATAGTGTTTCCAGTTTTACAAAATTACTTTACGTACCCTTAGCTGGTTTGATAGTAAGTCTTTGCCCTGGTGGTGCGATACGAGGTTACGGATTAGTTTTACTTTTGGGTTTAGTAGCCGGTGCGGCGAGTCTTGCTTGTCAGTTTTTGAAAGCAGATATTAATCCCCAGTCTCATAATTATTCAGAAATAAAAAGTTTTAGTAGAAACGAAGCTTCAGATAATTCAGATAATACAGAAGAAGATAGTACTAAAGCAGTTTCTCCAACTTCAGAAATTGCAAACCAGAATTTCAGTCAGTCTCCCAGCATGTGGAAAGACTCTAATTTTTTAATATTCTTGGCTTACTTCAGCTTATGGATGTTTGCTTTTAACCTTAGCACGCCATTTTTCAACCTTTATATGCTTGATACCCTTGACTTAGATGTTAGTTGGGTAACGGTTTACGGCAGTTTTCAAGCCGGTGCTGGAATGTTGATGCTGATTTTTTGGGGAAAGTTAGCAGATAAAGTTGGAAATCGAGCCATCTTATTTTTAGTAGGAATATTAGTTGCGGTAATTCCACTTTTATGGGTAGGAATAGGCGTAGATTCTTTGAGTATTTGGTTGTGGCTGCCTTTGCTACATATTCTTATCGGAGGCTCTACCGCAGCAATTGAATTATGCAGCAACAATATACAAATAAGCATTGCTCCTGTAAGAATGCAGTCTGTTTATTTTGCAACCGCAGCAGCTGTAGCTGGTGCTAGCGGTGCAATTGGCACAACAATCGGCGGTTTTCTGGCAGAAAATGCTTTTTTAGGAGGATTACCGGGTTTATTCATGATGTCTGTAGGTTTCCGGCTAATCGCTCTTGTTCCACTGCTATTTGTTCAAGAAGCCCGGAGACAATCTTTAAGTAAAATGTTTCAGAGTTTTCGGAAATTACAGTTAACAGTTAGCAGCAATCAGTAATCAGTTAGCGGTTAGCAGTTAGTAGTTACAAGCAAAGGGTTGGGAGGAAGAAGGAAGAAGGTAGAAACCAGCCAGGAGAAAATTCAGTTATGAGGTATTAGCTTATACCAATTCTGGATGAGGCTGCGCTAAAAGCCCTGACTATGGAAGAGTGGGGCTAGACAAACGAAGCCCCTCTTCAGAGGCTAAATTAGGCGCATCTTTATAAAGAAATGGTATTAGTAACAAAAAAAACAACATTTAAGTCGCATTTATATTCTTATTTCAATCCCACGTTTTTAAACGTGGGTTTCTTCTTACTTCTTCCCTCTTCCTTTATGAAATCAAAAACCTCACCCTTTTCTCTGTTTACTAATAAGAGAAATGTCCTTAAAGACAGGTGAGGTTAAATTACTTTTTCGCTGCTAACTATTAACTGTTAACTGGTAACTGTTCAATGTTTACTGTTCTGTAACAACAGTATGGTTCAACTTTGTTGTTGTTTCCCATACCAGCAAATTGTTATTAGCTGTCATTGCGGGCGGTTGGTGTAAAGCAATTAATTGTGTCAAAGTTTTCTTTAATTGAGTGCGGGGAATAATTTCATCAACAAAGCCATGTTTAAGTAAATCTTCCGCACTTTGAAAGTCTTCAGGTAATTTTTCTCGTAAGGTTTGTTCAATAACTCGTCTACCTGCGAAACCAATAGTTGCTTTTGGCTCTGCCAAAATGATATCGCCCAACATTGCAAAACTCGCCGTCACTCCACCAGTTGTGGGATTAGTCAATACAGGAATGTAAAGAAGTTTTTGTTGACGATGAAGTTCTAAGGCTGCTGATACCTTAGCCATCTGCATTAAAGAGAGCAATCCTTCTTGCATTCTTGCTCCGCCGGAAGTACAGATAATTACTACTGGGTAGCGTCGTTGGGTTGCTTGTTCAATCAAACGTGTTAATTTTTCCCCTACAACCGAACCCATACTAGCTCCAATGAACCGGAAGTCCATTACACCTAGAGCAATAGCTAAACCGTTGATTTCTCCTAAACCGGTTCTAACAGCATCTGTTAAACCAGTTTTTTCCTGCATATCTCGTAAACGATCGCTGTAAGATTTGCGATCGCGAAATTGTAAAGGATCGGTAGGAAGCAAATGTTCGTCCATTGCTGTCCAAGTATTGGCATCTATAAGCTGATTAATGCGTTCGTCGCTGTCCACTCTATTATGATGTCCGCACTCTATGCAAACCATTTGGTTTGCTTTCAAGTCTTTTGTATAAGTTAATACGCCACACTTAGTGCATTTATGCCACAATCCATCAGCGATTTCACGTTCTTGACGTTCAATACTAATAGATTCTGTCTTACGTCGGTTTGCAAACCAATCAAATAAAGATTTAAAACCGCGTGTTTCGTCGTTGTTTGCCATTTGTATCTTATGCAAGTGGATTGTATGTCAAATTTAGTCAAGAATACGGGAATTGTATTTTTTATCTTTCGCATGAATGTTATATTTTATAGCTTTTCATGCTAGACATTTATATTATTCCCCAAGGTTTTACTAAGCAATGGAGATAAAAACGTATTTGTCTGTGCTTTTCAGCTTAACGAAAATAAGTAAACCAATTCAAGTCTTAGGCTATATCGAAGGCATAACAACTTCAAGTGCAATACAGTCTAAAGAAAACAATAAGATACTGTGTGCAAGTTGATGATACGTCCAAGAATTATTGGTAATTTACCAAAATTTTTTCAGCTACAGCACAATAATACCAAATCCTTAAAACATTATAAGGTAATGAATTTTACAGTTATAAAGTATCAGCTAACAGTTAGCAGTTATCAGCTAGAAGTCAGGAGTAGCAATTAGTTTAGTTATTTTCCACCTTTGTTAAAGCGCTTTTATTCCTTACCGACGTACTCCTAAAAAATTGTGGCTTGGTATGAGTTATTAGATTTTGATTAAAACAGTGGAGAATTTTTAGCCAAACCGATTATCGGGAATGATACAAGATTTAAAAGAAGAATTTTATGTAAGCTGATAAAATAGCTTCACCGCTAAAAAGTGCGATCGCCGAACCTAGAGCTAAATAAGGACCGAAAGGAAAAGGTTTATTTCTTTTTAAGTTTTTTTGTATTAAAAGGGTAGAGCCGCTTTGTGCAATAACTCCTGCGATACAAGCTATGAAGCTCGCTAAAAGCAAGTACTTCCAGCCCAGCCAAGCTCCCATCATTGCTGCTAACTTGGCATCCCCTGCACCCATTGCATCTTTGCGAAAAATAATTGTGCCGATGCGGGCAATTCCGTCAAACATCCAAATTCCTAATACTGCTGCTGCGATTGCTAGCATTAATTGATTTACTAATCCCAACCAACCCGACTGCGATGTGAATCCTAATATCATTTGAAACACAATACCCAATATTAAACCCGATTTTGTGAGTTCTCCGGGTAAAGTCATTGTGTCTAAGTCAATTATTGATAGCGCTAACAGCCAACTACAAAATAGCCAATAGCCTATCGTCTGCGGCGAAAATTGAAATGTGATAAAAACTATAACAAATATTAATCCCGTAATCGCTTCAACAATTGGGTAACGAGGAGATATTTTACTTTTGCAGTAACGACAACGCCCCTGCAACCACAACCAGCCCAAAACCGGAACATTATCGTAAGCCTTTAACCGGTTTAAACAATGAGGACATCGGGAAGGAGGATAAAGAATCGATAAACCAGCTGGTAGTCGATAAACTACAACGTTGATAAAGCTACCAATAGATGCACCTAATAAGAAAACAATTAAACCTGCCGGTACGATAATCCACTCATCCATGAAGTTACCCCAAAGTCATCTGTCTAAAGTAATTCCTAACTAGGTCTGACGTAATTAGTAATTACCCTTAAGTACTTACTTTTAATGACAAAAAATGGGGAATAGCTCAGATGGGGAGACAAAGCGAAAAGGGTAGCAGAAAATCTCCACTACTAGCTGGTTTCTACTTGCTCCTAACTCCTAATACATATGAGATTCGATTTGATTCAATGGAACAAAACACTCTTGTGGTAAAAGAACTGGTTGCTGGGTGAAAATCACTTTTCCTCGATGATTGCCACGATTAATCGCTACTCCTGAAGGTTGTCCAGCAATTTCTGGGTGAACCTCACAGTATGTGTAATATATTTGACCCGCCGCTCTGATGACAGATGAGTCAATCAAAGGAGATTGCGTCATGGGGTTCGTAAAATTTTCTTGCCCTTGTCGTAATGCGTACACGAATTACTTATGTTTTATGACTAGGTTTGCAATTAAGTGTATCTGAAAGTTTCCGGTTTAGGGAGACAAAATTATTTTGACCTAAATTAGAAAAGTAATTGTTAATTAAGTTACTAATTAAGTTATTTTTCTAAAGTTTGAATCAGTTGTTTGCCCATAGCTTGGCAACCTACTTGATTCATTCCTTCGGACATTATATCCCCAGTACGGAAACCATTCTGTAATACTTGAAACACTGTTTTTTCTATGTAGTCTGCTGCATCGCTTTGGTTTAAACCGTAGCGTAGCATCATCGCCGCACTCAAAACCTGTGCCAAAGGATTTGCTTTATCTTCTCCTGCAATATCGGGGGCTGAACCGTGAACTGGTTCAAAAACTCCAGGTGCATTTGCTCCCAGACTAGCAGATGGTAACATACCAATACTGCCAGTAAGCATAGCTGCGGCATCAGAAAGAATATCGCCGAATAAGTTCCCGGTAACGATAGTATCAAACTGTTTGGGAGCGCGTAGTAACTGCATAGCAGCATTATCTACATAAAGATGACTTAATTCAACATCTTGGTATGCTTGAGCGAGTTTAGTCATTTTATCCCGCCACAATTGAGATACTTCCAAAACGTTGGCTTTATCAACCGAACAGAGTTTTCCTCCTCGTTTGCGGGCTGCCTCAAAGGCGACTTTACCAATGCGCTCAATTTCCGCTTCGGTATAAGCCATTGTATTTATGCCGCGTTTTTCACCGGTTTCAGTCTCAAAAATTCCTTTAGGTTTACCAAAATAAATTCCACCAGTCAGTTCGCGTACCACCATAATATCAACGCCTTCGACAACTTCTTTTTTAAGAGTTGAAGCGTCAATTAGCTGAGGTATGATTTTTGCCGGACGTAAATTTGCAAATAATTTTAAACCAGCCCGCAATCCTAATAAACCAGCTTCAGGACGTTTATCAGATGGTAAAGAATCCCATTTATAACCGCCGATAGCTGCAAGTAAAACTGCATCGCTATCGCCACAAGTTTTTAATGTAGTTTCCGGTAAAGGTTCTCCCGTTGCATCGATTGCAGCACCACCGATTAAGGCTTCTTGAAATTCAAACTTGATATCAAACTTGTTTCCTACGACTTTGAGTACATCTACCGTTACTGCCATGATTTCGGGTCCGATGCCATCGCCGGGAAGTAGGGTAATGCTGTAGTTCTGGGTCATAGTAGTTTTACAGATTTGTTAAGCTGGGCAGATTTTATATCATACCGGGCAAGGGTACCTATTTGTAGAGTGTTATATCCCCTTTTTATTTTGAACTGACGCACTCCTAAACAAAAAGGCAGGCTTCTCATTTTTTAATAGAGGAATTGTGACCGAAAATCATCGCGCGCAAGCCCCTAGTTTCTAACTTTGGGTGAGAAGAAATAAAGTATATTTTTCGGATGCAAAATATTTTTACTTAACTTAACAACTTTTCAGTAAATCAAAATATTAGCTACTAAAGATAATTAAGCACAATACCGGTACAAATCAAACTAATAAATTTCAGGTTCAACGAGTAAATACACTTAACAAATTAAGTTGCAGTAAAGATAATTGATAATCCTCGAAATTACTCATGTTAAAGCTGTAGGGAAAAGTTAAGTTAGTCGAAAACACCAGTTTGACCTGAAAAAATAATGGTAAAAGAATTAGCCATTCGTACCAGTGGACTATATAAACAGTTTGACAAGCATATAGCCGTTAATAACCTTGAATTAGAAATCGGCGAAGGTGAGGTTTATGGACTTATAGGACCTAATGGTGCTGGTAAAACATCGCTTATTCGCATGTTAGCAGCAGCAGAAGAACCCACTGCCGGAGAAATCTATTTAAATGGCGATCGCCTGCGTCGGGATAAAACAAATCCGACTCTTAAACGTCGTTTGGGCTATTTACCCGATGATTATCCTTTATATAAGGAATTAACTGTTTGGGATTACTTGGATTATTTTGCAAGGTTATATCTTCTCAAAGAACCTAAACGCACCAAAAGGTTACATGAGGTTTTACAGCTAATCCAACTAGAGAATAAGCGCAATAGTTTAATCTCAACTCTATCGAGGGGGATGAAACAGCGTTTGTGTTTGGCTAGAACTATTATCCACGAACCGATAATACTGCTACTCGATGAACCAGTTTCGGGGTTAGATCCCATTGCCAGGATGCAGTTTCGGGAAATCATCAAGGTATTGCAAGAAGCAGGAATGACAATCTTGATTTCTTCCCATGTTCTAAGCGATTTAGCCGAGTTATGTACCTCGGTGGGAATTATGGAACTGGGCTTTTTAGTCGAAAGTGCTTCGTTGTCCGAACTTTATCAAAGATGTGCTACCCAGCAGATAGTTATTTCAACTTTAGGAAAACATGAAGCACTAATCAGCGAACTGAAAAACAATCCTTTAGTTGAAGAGTGGGAAGTATTAAGCACTAAAGATAGCGTCAGAATCAATTTCTCTGGAAAAGAAGAAGATTCTGCTGATTTATTGCGTTCTCTAATTACTGCTGGAATACCTTTAAAAGAATTTCACTGTACCCAAGAAGATTTAGAAAGCATTTTCTTGAAATTGGGACATAAGCAAGCCAGTTAACAGTGAACAGTGAACAGTAAAGAAGGAATAAGACAACCCAACTTATTAACTTCAAGCTTTTAACTTGTGACTCCTAACAACTAACAACTAACAACTATAATGCTTAACTCAATAGATAAAATTGGTGACTGGAATCCGCAACTTTTAAGGGAACTAAAAGGTCGTCTAAAACCGTTTCCCGTTATCATCGCTATAGTTACATCTCTTACCACTCAATTGATAATATTTCTCTATCAATTACGAGAACTTCCTAATTTAGATAGTAAAACAGATATTAATATTCTTGATAAATATTGCAAGTTAACTAATCTTAATAAAGAGCAGTATTCATCATGGGTATCGTGTCCTCCTAATCAAATTAATATGCAATTATGGTGGCAAGACCACTTTGGATATATGTTTCTATCACTGTGCATAATTTTGATTTTCACGCTATTAATAGGAGGAACTTATTTAATAATTAATGATTTATCCCAAGAAGAGCGTAAGGGTACGCTAAATTTTATTCGTTTGAGTCCACAATCGGAAACTAGTATATTTTCTGGAAAGATGTTAGGAGTTCCAGTTTTAATTTATCTAGCAGTTTTAGTAGCGATTCCTGTTCATTTATTAACGGGAATAAGCGGAAATTTTCCTTTTGGCAATATTTTATGCTTCTACCTAATACTTGCAGCTAGCTGTATTTTCTTTTATAGCTTTGCTTCGTTATTTGGTGTATTCGGTGGTTTCGTATTAAGTGGTTTTAAGCCTTGGTTAGGTAGTGGTGCCGTTTTACTGTTTTTGTGGGCATCAATGCAATTTACCAGTCATGAAACTTATCATAATTACCTTGCTTTTGGTAGATTATTCAGCCCTACAGATATAACCCATTATTTTTTCCCTGATTCATCTGGATATCATACTCCAGCATTACAAAAATTACAGTTTTTTAATTTTGCTGTAGGGAAAAGTTTTATTGGTGTAATTGCACTACATTTATTGAATTATGGATTATGGATATACTGGGCTTGGCAAGGATTAAAGCGTTGTTTTCGCAATCCTAATGCGACGATTTTTAGCAAACAAAAAAGTTACTTCATTTTCACCTGTTTTGAAGTATTGCTTATAGGATTTTATATTTCCGAACCTTACAAAAATTGGAATAGCTTCTATGAAGGTATAGGTAGTCTATATGTATGGAATCTATTGCTAATTGTGCCTTTATTTGCTCTTTTATTACCACACCGTCAAGCGATACAAGACTGGGCAAGATTTCGATTTAATCAAAATGAAAATAGTCCAGATTTTGCAAATAAGTCCTTATCTTCAGAGCTAATTACTGGTGAAAAAAGTCCTGCTGTTTTAGCAATCACAATCAATTTGTTAATTGCTGCAAGTGCATTTATTTTACTATTTTTCAAAGCAAATATTGATAGCTCATATATTAGCATTCGATTTTCAGAATTTATGAGCATCTTGTTACTTTTTGTCAGTTTAATCATGATTTACGCTACTATTGCTCAAATCATGCTGATGTTGAAAAATTCTAAACGTACTTTATGGGCTGCGGGAACAACAAGTGCATTAATCATTTTACCAATCATGATTTTTGGAGTTTTGAAGATTCACATATCCAACTTTTTATGGCTATTCACAGTTGGTTTCTGGTTTGCTGCCGAAGTGTCTACATTTCCAGAAATTTTGACTGCTTTTGTTTGCCAATTATTTATTTTGGGTTTATTAAACCTTTATTTAATTAAGCAAATAAAATTTGCAGGAGAATCCGCAACTAAAGCACTATTTTCTCAAGCCAAGTTTGAAAATTAAATATTGAAATAACGGAGTTGATTATATAATATTTAATTCCGTTTTTTTGTTTTAAAGCTCAATAATTTCCGCAAAATAAAATTTCGATAAATATCCGAATTCTTAATTGCTTACTGTTTATAAATAATTAATCAAATGCTCAACTTAATTGATCGAATCGGCGACTGGAACCCACAGCTTTTCAGAGAATTAAAAGGTCGTTTCAAGAAATCTTATGTTGTCACAGCTTTATTAATTTCTCTACTTCCTCAAGTCTTAATATTGCTACTACAGTTCGAGACTAATCAAAACGATGAAATATATTTAAATTTCTGGCAACCAGAAGAATGGAGATTAGTATTCATATCATTCAATATGATTTTTATTTTTACCTTGCTAGTTGGAGGAACTTATTTAATAGTCAATGATTTAGTTAAAGAAGAACGTGATGGTACGCTGAACTTTATTCGCCTCAGCCCGCAATCAGAACTTAGTATATTTGCTGGAAAGATGTTAGGAGTTCCAGCCATAATTCACTTGATGATAATTACAGCGATTCCTTTTCATATATTCGCTGGAATTAGTGGAAATATACCATTTGGCTATATTTTATGTTTCTACTTAACGGTTGTAGCTAGCTGTGCTTTCTTTTATAGTCTTGCTTCGCTATTTGCTATATTCGGAGGTGCTGATTTTAAAGTTAGTAAAGCTTGGTTTGGTAGTGGTGTAATTGTATTCTTTTTAATGGTATCTTTGTCTTGGGTAAGTATTGACATTAATTTCTCCTATGCTTGGATAAGAATGTTTAGTCCTATTGAAATTAGTCATTATTTATTTTCTGATTTATCAAGCAATTCTAAGAATTCGGGTTTTTACAATTTAATTATATTTAATTTACCTTTAGGAAAAAATCCTGTTTCGCTTTTAGCTCTGTATTTAGTTAATTACGGATTTAGTACTTATTGGATTTGGCAAGGATTAATACGTTGTTTTCGCAACCCAAATGCTACGCTTCTTGGCAAACGACAAAGTTATTTATTCGTAGCAAATTATAACCTAATACACTTGGGTTTTGTAATGCATGAACAATTGAATCATGAGCAAGAATTTATCACTGGAATAGCGTATATATACATATGGAATCTATTACTATTTATGGTCTTGCTAGCTATGATTTTACCTCATCGTCAAGCCATACAAGATTGGGCAACCTTTAGGCTTCAAAAAACTCCTAACGAACAACCTTTACTGAAAAATTCTTTACTGTCAGAGTTAATATTAGATGAAAAAAGCCCTGGTTCTTTAGCAATCGCAATTAATTTTTTAATCGCTGCAAGCTTTGCTATTGTATTAACGCTAATTAAAGGAGCAGTCTTTTACGACTCTAAGGGTGTGATCTTAGGCATCTTAATTACTATATGTGTTGTATTTTTGATTAATTTAATGCTGATTTATACTAGCATTGCTCAAATTGTATTAATGCTAAAAAACTCTAATCGTAATTCATTGGCAGCAGGAGCTGTAGGTGTAGTAATTACTTTACCAATACTAATTGGATCGATTTTAAGTTTTTCTGTATCCAGTACATATAATACAGATACAACTCTGTGGCTATTTACAATCTTTTTACCTTTCGGTTTTACAAATACTACGGCTATTAAAGCTTTTAGTGTGTTTATTTGCCAACTAGCTATCCTAGGTTTACTCAACTGGCATTTAATCAAGCAAGTTAAGTTGTTAGGAGAATCCGCAACTAAAGCAATGTTTTCTCAATCAAGAGTTTAGGTTTTAATTTATTTTTATGATTTCAAACAATTAATTTGAATAAGGGAATAGAGAAAAGTCTAACTACCCCTCTCCGAGATTTTGGAGAGGGTTAGTTTTATGTAAAATTAATCCCAAAATTGGTAAATATAAAGTTTTGTAAAAAATACCTATCAATATCCGAAAATATTTAGGTAAAAGCTGTATGGAAAAGCTAAGTCAGTCGAAAATACCAGTTTGACCTGAAAAATAATGGTAAAAGAATTAGCCATTCGTACCAGTGGGTTATATAAACAGTTTGACAAACATATAGCTGTTAATAACCTTGAATTAGAAATCGGCGAAGGTGAGGTTTACGGACTTATAGGACCTAATGGTGCTGGTAAAACATCACTTATTCGCATGTTAGCAGCAGCAGAAGAACCCACTGCCGGAGAAATCTATTTAAATGGCGATCGCCTGCGTCGGGATAAAACAAATCCGACTCTTAAACGTCGTTTGGGCTATTTACCCGATGATTATCCTTTATATAAGGAATTAACTGTTTGGGATTACTTGGATTATTTTGCAAGGTTATATCTTCTCAAAGAACCTAAACGCACCAAAAGGTTACATGAGGTTTTACAGCTAATCCAACTAGAGAATAAGCGCAATAGTTTAATCTCAACTCTATCGAGGGGGATGAAACAGCGTTTGTGTTTGGCTAGAACTATTATCCACGAACCGATAATACTGCTACTCGATGAACCAGTTTCGGGGTTAGATCCCATTGCCAGGATGCAGTTTCGGGAAATCATCAAGGTATTGCAAGAAGCAGGAATGACAATCTTGATTTCTTCCCATGTTCTAAGCGATTTAGCCGAGTTATGTACCTCGGTGGGAATTATGGAACTTGGCTTTTTAGTCGAAAGTGCTTCCCTGCAAGAACTTTATCAAAGATGTGCTACCCAACAGATAGTTATTTCCACTTTGGAAAAACTAGAGGTGCTATTAGGTGAGCTAAAAAATAATCCTCTGGTAGAAGATTGGGAAATTTCAGCAAATAAGGATAGCGTCAAGATAGAATTTTCAGGCACAGAAGAAGACTCTGCCGATTTATTACGTTCTCTGGTTACTGCTGGAATACCTTTGACTGAATTTCACTCTACCCAAGAAGATTTAGAAAGCATTTTCCTCAAGTTAGGTCATAAACAAGCCAGTTAACAGTAAAGAAGGAATAAGACAACTTAAATTATTAACTTCAAACTTTTAACTTGTGACTCCTAACAACTAACAACTAACAATTAATAACTATAATGCTTAATTCAATTGATAAAATTGGCGATTGGAATCCACAGCTTTTAAGAGAATTAAAAGGTCGTTTGAAACCGTTTCCGGTAATTATCGCTATAGTTACATCTCTTGCTACTCAATTGATAATATTTCTTTATCAATTACGAGATTTTCCCGGTGAGAATTACAGAACTTATAGTAAATATTGCAAGGCAAGAGATTTAGGAAAACTAAATCCAGAATTAAGATATTGTCCTACGAATCAAATTGATATGCAATTATGGTGGCGAGACCACTGGGAATATATATTTTTAGCACTCAGTGTAATTTTGATTTTTACGCTGTTAGTAGCAGGGACTTATTTAATAGTTAATGATTTATCTCAAGAAGAACGTCGAGGTACGTTGAATTTTATTCGTCTTAGCCCGCAGTCGGAAACAAGCATTTTTACCGGAAAATTAATTGGAGTTCCAGTTTTAATTTATCTTGTAAGCCTAGCTGCAATTCCTTTTCATATTTTTAGTGGAAAACTTGCAAATATTTCTTTTAGTCACATCTTATGTTTCTATTTAATCCTTATAGCTAGCTGTATTTGCTTTTATAGTGTTGCTTTGCTAATCGGTATATTTGGTGGCTCTGTACTTAGTGGCTTTAAACCTTGGCTGGCTAGCGGTTTGCTTATGCTGTTCTTAATGATTACGGTAGGAATGAATCAAAGCAGTTATTATGAAGCTAATATTGCCTTTTTCAGGTTATTTAGCCCGTTAGATATGACGAATTTTTTATTTCCTAATTTATTTTATAAAAAGTCTGTAGCACTCGAAGAGTTGAGATTTTTTAGTTTACCTTTAGGAAGAAGTATTGTGACTTTGGTTGCAATACACTTACTCAATTATGCTGTTTGGACTTACTGGGCTTGGCAAGGGTTAAAACGGTGTTTTCGGAATCCTAATGCTACTATCTTCAGCAAACAACAAAGTTACTTGATTGTCACAAATTTTGAAATCATAATCTTAGGATTTTTGCTTTCAGAGAATTTTAGTAGTAAGCACAATTTCTTTAACAGCTTAGAAAGTTTATACATCTGGAATTTATTCCTGTTTATAGGATTATTCGCAATTATTTTACCACCAAGACAAGCCGTACAAGATTGGGCAAGATTTAGATATCACAGAGTTAGCGTAAACAGTAATTCTTCCAAAAATTCATTAGTCTCAGATTTACTTGTAAGCGAAAAAAGTCCGGCTATTTTAGCAATTGGAATTACTTTATTAATTGCTGCAAGTGCTTTTATGGTGATGATTCTGAATCTAGAAACGCATTTTTATGGAATTAACTACCAAGTTTTAGGATGCTTGGGCGTATTGTTATTTATCAGTTCGACAATAATATACGCTACTATTGCTCAAATTATGTTGATGCTAAAAAATTCCAAACGGCATTTATGGGCATTGGGAGCAACAGGTGCCTCAATCATTCTCCCAGCTTTTATTTTATTAATTTTGAGCGTTCCGGCATCAAGCACAGATAATATCGGCAGCCTTTTATGGTTGTTTACAACTGGTTTTTGGTACGGTGTCGAAAATTCTCGAATTAGCTCAGTTTTTACCGTTTTTGTTTGCCAGTCAACCATCGCAGCATTATTAAATTGGTATTTAATTAAGCAAGTTAAATCCGCCGGTGAGTCAGCCACTAAAGCACTATTTGCCAACAGTGAACAGTGAGCAGTTAGCAGTTAGCAGTTAGCAGTTAACAGCGAGGAGTGAACAGTGAGGAGTGAACAGTGAGGAGTGAACAGTGAGGAGTGAACAGCGATCAATATTTAGTTCTAACTCCTGCTCACTTCTCACTCTTATTTGAGCGCTTTCTTAACTAATTCCGCTACTTGAGAAGGACGTTGAGCTACCGGTATTTTCCCATCTTTAAAGGCTTGGAGTTTACTTTTTGCCGTACCGAATTCTGGATCGCGTCCGATAACTGCCGCTAGAGTGCCTGTTTGTCGCCAATGTTTCGCTGGTGGAGCATGTACTCCGGCAATGTAAGCAATCACCGGTTTATCAATCATTTCGGATATATAACTTGCTGCGGCTTCTTCACGCCCCCCACCAGGTTGCCCTACTAAAACTATCGCTTGAGTATTTTCGTCTTCGTCTAAAATTTGCAGCCACTGGATAAAAGAAGAACCTACAACTCCATCACTACCTATACTTACACTAATTGACTGCCCTAGCCCCACTTGGGTTAATTCCCAAGCAATTTCGTAGGTTAAAGTAGTGCTGCGACTGACTATTCCGACTTGTCCAGGTATGTAAAATTCGCTGGGATGGGTACCTAATAAAATTTTCCCCGGCACAATTATACCTGGGCTATTAGGACCTACAATTATGGTTTCTTGAGCTTCCGCACGGCGAAATAAATTTACCATGTCTAAGGGAGGTACTCCAGGAGAAATGATAATAATTTGACTGATACCAGAACCCATTGCTTCTAATGCTGCGTCTAAAACCTGAAAGGGATGTACGCAGATGATTGTGGTATGAATCGCCCCATATTTCTTTACCACTTCCTCAACTAAATCAAATACTGGCAAACCATACTGCTTACTGCCACCGCATCCAGGATTTACCCCAGCGACCAAATTTGTACCATATGCTTTCATTTGAGAAATATGAGTTTCTGAAATAAACTCGCTGAAGCCTTGGATGATTACTTTACTGTCTGGCGTTAAATTCATAAAAAAGCATAAAATTTTAAGAAGAACTTAGCCTTTCAAGTAACGAAGAAACACGAAAACGCAGTTCTAAATTACGATATATGGCTTTGCTCGCGTATCGCGAATTAGATGAGAAGAAAGCCAACTTTAACCTTTCAAAAAATAATATTCTAGGTTAAAATGAGGTTATGAAAAAGTTAAATACTTTTGTTTGCCATTAGAAAATAAAAATTATACTGAATTTGCATTTGAATGTTGAATTCAGTATGACTGACCTTAGAGGTAGCTATTTTAATGCTCAGTAAGCAGTGAAAACATATCTAATAAAGTAAAAGATTTATAAGTTATCGGTTCTAAGTGTGTTCCCAATTAAAATTGGTTATTTCGGATATAGCACTTAATTGATTTACTGTATTATTTTCTCAACAGACAATATACTTAGTACCTTGAGTAACTACCTCCACCGATAGGTAAATATATATTGATTTAAATCAATGATTAATAACTCAATTCAACCTCCTCAGCAATTGATCGACGATAAAAGATAAAGGGGATGGTGTTAATTATCTGCTCATATAGATAAGCAAATAATTATTTACGCTTACCAAGATCATACCTTGCTAAACGTACTTAAGTAACTATCAATAACGGTAGATGGTATTACAAAAAATTAATTTTTATACCAGCCGTATTCACAATATTAAAAATTATTGTTTCCTGATTTTATCGTTGCCTTTTAACATTTTCTTTTGTAATTTTAACTGCCTGAGTCACTGCCTCATCTAAACTTTCTACGAGTAATATCGGATTCTGGGCAACATTTGTTAAATCTGATAAATAATTCTTGGCTGTATCTAAGTCGGAACCAGCTAAGCGAATAACTAATCGAGGTAGAGAAAAACCTCTGCGACGATTTTTATTACCATCAGAAACAAACTCTTGCGAGTTCGGACTAGATTGTTGCTTAACAAAGTTTGCAATTACCTCCGCAACTTCTTTTGCTTGAGGAATACTACCTAAAAAATTAATTAGTATTACTTTGATGCTTTTATCAGCAGCTAGGATTTGTAGAGCCTTTTGCAAACGAGTATTAAAAGTAGTCGGCATAGTATCGGTTAAAAATGCATGTCGCAAATTAAGACATACTCCTGGTTTTCCACCATTACTTACAACTAAATCTAGAGTTGCCATTACAGAACCAGCGCCATTTCCCAAAACACCTATTTTACCATGCATTCCTACTCCATCCCAATTGCCGAAGTTGCCATTTGTATCTTTTGAGATATTACGGCTAACTAATTTACGAGCTATTACAGCAATTTCTTGATGACGACGAATCGCTCTTTCATTAATACTAACGTTTCCATTCAGAGCCATTACCTGTCCCGAAGAATTTACTCCTAATGGGTTGATTTCGACCAAATCTAGGTCTTTTTCGACAAACAATCGGTACATATTTTCAATAACCTCGCTTACCGACTGCATCAAGGCACCTTGCAAACCCATTTTTAAGGCTAGTCTTCGAGCGTAAAAAGGAGAAAACTGCTCTTCTACCACCACGTGCTGCATTTTTTCTCCAGCTTCTTCCCAATCTATATCCGCTTCATTGCACCCCAAAAGTATTGGACGACATACAGCGGTATCTAAAACAATGGCTAAATACAGTTCTTGTTCGATATTGTATTTCGCTTCTGCCAATAGTACTTCTGGCAGCTCACCATAAATCGACAGATTAAAAATATTTTGAGCCGTCGCGATCGCATCAATTGTAGTTTCGACAAACCTGACTCCGCCAGCCTTTGCTCTTCCTCCTCCATAAATTTGAGATTTCAAAACTATTGGGTAGTCGATTTTCAAACGTTTTAAGTCGGTAGGATGATCGATTGTTTGGGAAGGTAATACCGGAATACCCATTTTCCCAAACCATTCTTTTACTTGATATTCCAATAATTCCATTGACACACACCATTTATATTGCTTGCCTTGTAGAGGATTACTGCGGTGCTGTCTAAAACATACAGCATACACCCTAACAATTAGCTTTAAGTTTTAAGCCCCAAACGGAACCTTTAAAAACAAGCTGTTAAAAACCAGTTATTTTTCTGTTACTAATTTTATCCAATAGCGTAAATTGGGTAAATTAAAAAGCGATTCTCACCCCCTATTACTTTATAGAAAGTGATGTAAGATATCAGTAAAAATGCTTACAGTTTTGCTTTTAAGCAATTTTATTGATAAGTCGCGATACATAGCACAGACAAAGCATCTGTGTAATTAATGCTAGAAATAAGATTATAAATTATCGCTAATACAATAATCGTCTAATAAAACTATGTATTAAATTTTGAAACAATTTATTGCAGAATTGGCAAGAATGCAAAATTTTATTATTCCCACTTTTAAACGAAAAACTATCATATCAATAAAAATAATTTTATAGGTAGGCAATAAGAACAACTAAGGCAAAAAATTAAGTATTTTCTCGGCAACTAAAATGAATCGAGTTATGCTGTTGTTTACTTATAAATCTAGCCTTGCTTGCAGTAGTTCGACTTTTTGTAAAAACTCGTTTGTTGTGTTAAAAAATGTACGTTCGGATTTTATATTGCAGCTAGTTGAACAAAATTAGTTTTACCAACTCAAACAAATCTTAATCTCTAAGAAAAATATACGGAACTGAACGGGGCTTTATGACAGTAGCGACTCAGCAGGATAATTTACAATTGTTAGCGGACAATTTACAGGAACACTTGCGTGCAGACGTTCCATCTGGAGAATTCTTTGGAGTTCGGTGCGCTGTAAAAAATCACCAATTGATGATTTTGACTCAGCACCCTCAAGGTGTGGCAGTAGATACCGAAAATATTTTTACAGTTCTTAAAGAAGCACTATCTAATAATTCCCGCGAATACCCACAAGAGAAAGTAGAAATATTTTTACGAGTAGCTGGAGTAAAGCTTCCTTACTCAAAACGTTCCTTGACTTTGGAAAAACAGTACGGCGCTCCAAAGTTAGAGGAAGCCGAAGAAGATAATAGTATTCCCGATTCTTCAGCTTTAACTTATTCGCCAGTCAATGAGACAGAAGACGATTTTAGTAACTCTCTAGCCCAAAACCCTTTACCCGAAGATTCTCAACCCAACTTAGCAGGCTTTAATCCCAAGCTGATTGTACTTTCAATGCTTGGTGTAATGATTTGTGCAACTTTAGGTGGTGCATACGTCGCAACTCGCCCTTGTTTAATAACCACATGCACTCAACTAAAAACTGCTCAATATTTAGATAATTCTTACGGAGAATTGATTAAAAAAATCAACTCGGAGCAAGATTTAGCTCGTTTACAAAGAAAAATTGATAAAGCAAATACTAACCTCCGGCAAATACCCGGTTTATCCCCTTATTCTCAAGAATCACAACAACTCTCGCTCTCCCTATCAGACAAATCATCAGAAATTCAAAAGGTATTTACAGCTTTTCAAGCAGCCCAGATAGCAGAGCAAAAAAGTAAGACTCCTGCCTCAAGCTTAAAACAATTGCAAGATAGACAGCGATTGTGGAGACAAGCAATTTCGCCTCTAGAAGCAATCAATAGCGATCGCGAACTTTATCAGTTTGCACAAGAAAAACTCAGAAATTATCGCGCTAACTTACAGGCTGTGAATGCTCTACTGCAAAAAGAAGATAAGTATACAAAAAAAATCACTTCAGCTAAAGCCGTAGCTATCGTCGCCGAAAAACGACAAGCAACAGCGAGAAGTTTACAAGATTGGCAAAAAGTTCAAGCCACTTGGCAAGTAGCTTTAAATGCATTAACCCCAATTCCTGCCAAAAGTCCGGCATATTCAGATGCCCAAAAATTAATATCAGAGTATAAACCCCGACTATTAGCAGCAAAAAATCGCACTACAAAAGAATTAATGGCAGCCAAAACTTACAGACAAGCCGTTAATGCAGTCTCCCTTGCCAAACGTTACGAACGACAAAACCAGTGGACGCAAGCACTTATGCAGTGGCAAACAGCAGTAAGCTCGGCAAAACAAGTTGCTACCAGCAGCCTTTATAGTGTCGAAGCTGAGAAAATAATTACACCAGCATCTGTATCTCTCGAACAAGCCCGAGAAAAGTTGAGAATTGCCAATCGTATACAGAAAACTCGTTCGGATTTAGAAAGAACTTGTTCCGGCGAGATTCGCGTTTGTACTTATATCATGGGTAATCAAGGAATTACCGTGCGAATCAGCCCCGACTACGAGCAAAACTTGCAAGAAAATTTATTAGAAGCCAGCACTCAAGGAGATACTAGTATTATCGATGGTGTAAATAATCACTTGCAAACCTTGCAACAAGCTTTAGAAGCAATCAGCGATAATGCCGACGTACCCCTGATTGTTTACGACGCTCAAGGAAATGTGATTTACGAGCGTACTCTTAATTAATTTATCGGGAATTGGGCAGCAGAAATAGGTTAAAAGTAGGAATTACTAGTCATTAAATTTGTTAAAAAATATAAATAATACATAATTTCTTTGTAGGGTGTGTTATTGCCCAAGGCATAACGCACCATATTACTTTATAGCAGTTTTGAGTGTTGGGTTTCGTTCCTCAAACGCCACTTCCTAAAACGGAGCGCCACTTTGGTTAACGGAGATAACCTCCGCAGGGGAGTAGTCTCACCAAACCCCCGCTAAATTGGGGGCTTAGTTCCCTCCCATAAATAGGAGGGTTAGGGAGGATCTGCTCTTAACCGAGCAGTATTGGGAATGGAAGTAATTGCACTTTTCTGTATTTATATGTAAGCCGAGATAAATTATATTACTGAATGTTTTATTGGATACTGTACGACTGCATTGGCTATTAGCCTGTAAATATGACGATAACGCTACTGTATCCAGTCAATTTTATTAGCAATCGCAACTGTAATATATGTCACCTAAATTATTAAAAAATATAAATAATGCGTAATTTAGGTTAGCTACTCCAGACAAATAATACACAACCCAACATTCAAAGGTAATCTTTCTCATGCTTAACAGAATGCGTACTATAACATTTGCTGCTTTGATGCTGGCTACAGCTTCCCCGGTAATTGTTAATAATACAGCAGTTGCTCAGGTACAGCGTCCTACCAAAATAGCTAGTACCGTTTTGGCTACAGTTAACGGTCAGCAACTAACTCAAAGTATGGTTAACTCAGCTATTGAAGTTGGGGAATTTCTTGCTGGTCAAAAGTTTACCGCAGCAGACAAGCAATGGGTTAGAGACTTATTAATAAAAGGTTTTCGTGACAATTCAGTTGAATTCATGCAAGGTTATAGGCTGGTTGAAGAAGTTCTTCCAGGTATTAAAAAACATTCACAAAATCCACTTAAACTTGCTTATGGACGAGAAAAATTATTCGCAAATATTTACCTTTCCAACCTTGCAAACAATAGTCTTAATAAACCATCAATAATGACGGTAGTGTACAAGTACTCACCAGTCATCTATGTCGATCCTACATATAAAATTGTAGTAACTAAAAGAACTGTTGATGCTATGAATGCGTCTAGCAAGTTTGTGGCTCAGTTAGCTGGAACATCTGTTAGAAACCCAACTTACGAAGGATGGGCGCGAGGGTTACAAAGAACACGTTCTGGATTTTCCTCTGCAAACGTAAGAAAAAGCTTTGCAACAGCCGAAAGTCGTTGGGTTCGCTTACAACAAGCTTGGTCAAACACACCACCTCAAGAACGACAGAAGGCAGTTGCTTTAATCAATAAATACTTTCAGCGCGGTCACAAAATACATAATATAGCTCGCGAATTTGAAAATATTGCTAATGGTGAAAATCGGACTGCTAATAGTTCAAATACAATGAGTCAGTTCAATTCCGATATGCAAAAAATAGACTACTTCCGCAGAATGATGGCTTATTAAATATAATTCTTATAAATGAAAATTAAATATTTTGATTCATAATAATTTAAACAGAAACACCTGGTAAGTAATTAATTACCAGGTGTTTCTCTGAAGAATGAAAAAATTTTTAACCCCAATCCACTTAACTAATTTGTACTTAACACTGACATTTCCTTAATACGCCATTTTCCACCTATTTTAGATACCATATACCTAACTTTTATAGTATCGTTATAAGACCTTCGCTCATTGATTTTACCGTTTTGATAGAAGCGAGCTTGTTCTGTGACTGTCGCTTCAATAGCAGCTTGATTATTGTTACCAGGAACCGTATCCACAGATTCAATACTCAGGTTGCTATGGTCAAAGGTTCGATAATGATTCTTTTGCTTGACTTGTTGAGCAATGTTTCGCCATAAGGCAAGAGCCGTACCTGTTAAAATATTATTCAAGCTTTGAATATTATGATTTTGTCCCAAAGCTTGTCCTTTGATAGATAGCCAATTTCTAACTATCTCTTCTGCTGTTACTTTTGTTAAAGCACCGTTATCTAAAATAGGTTGGCTGTTTGCTGTCGGTATTTTTATTGGTGGACGATCTATCTGTATGCTCAACTGTTCCCCTTCTAAAGTTGGTTCGGGAGAAAACAAGTTTTGCAATAATCCTACAGCTGCACCCAGTAATAACCATAAAACTAATAAACCCGATAATGAGCCAAAAATTAACCAAATCAAGCGGGTTCTTTTTTGCAGATTAGACGGAGTACTGCGTCGTCTGGCGACTCTAGGACGGGGCGCACCTTCTAGCTGCCCGTTAGGAATTTCGCTTTGTTTGCGTTTTCTACGACCATTCGTTTGGGGAGGTCTACTGGCTGTCGCCATCGCTCTAGCAGAACCGTTTTGGGTGTTGTTGCCACCTCTCAAACGTTCCGTTGTTGGAAGCGGTCCCACCGAATGAGGGGTTTCGTTGTTGATATGTGCTACATTGCTTGGTTGGCTAGAAGTATTTGGGGTTGTTTTTTGAGCATACCCCGGTGGTGTTTGCCTGCGGTGATTGAATTGCCGGTAAACAACGTTAGAATTATTTACGTTTTGAGTATTTTGAGTATTTTGATTATTTGGCTGACTTTGAGGTGAAGGCTGAGGTGAGGTTTTATTTACTTGATTATCTCTAGGTAAACCTTCTAAATAAGCCTGTACTTGCTCATCAGCAAAGTATTCCTTTAAAGAAGCTTGTCGCTCTTTCAAATCTCGAAAATGAGGAAATACCTCAGAATGCAACCAAGTTTCTGAATATAGGCATAGTCCGGGAAGCAAATCGGGGGAATCTTGAGAATTTTCTCGAATGAATGCTAAAGCTTCGTACTCCTGACTCAATTCCAAAGCACGAGTTGCTTCTTGGGTTTGCCCTAAAAGTAAAGCACAAAGAGATTGTTCTAAATGTACATCTTGGCGCTTGCCCAACTGAATCAACATTTGTTTCGCTTGACGGATTAAAGCAGGTTGACGCTGAGTGAACCCGCGTGCTATCAAAGCATATACAGCTAGGTATGTAGCAACAGCAGAAGGGCGTTGGCTTTCTTGTTCAAATAGCTTGTGTTGTTCGGAACAGGTTAAATAATGACGTAACTGCTGAATAAACCGTAGAAAATCATCTACGTTTAAACCAGATTCATCCTTACCCGCGCCATCAATACCGCCGCGCTGTTGCAGTACTTCTTGCAATAACTGTAATCCTTGTTGTCTTTCGGCAGTTTTTTCTAGTGGTAATGCTAGTAATTCTAAAATTCTATAGGGTCGCAGTCTATGCAGATCCGCTTCTATTTCAGCTTGAACGTTTTGAAATAATCCTTCGTTGGATAACAGTTCTAAACCAGTTTCTAACGATACTGCTGCATTTTCGTAGTGAGCTTGCTGCCATTGTTCGCGACCTAATTCCAAACAAGCAAGAGCAACAGTCAGAACAACATCTGGACGTTGGGCATTTTGTTCGGGAGTCAGTTGGGCTTGTATTGAAGGCTGACCTGAATTACCGGCTACTTTACCATTTTGATTAACTAAGTATGGGCGACCCAAATTTAGAACTTGTTCGTATTCTCCCAACTCTTGCAAAAGCATTAAAGCGCCAATCAACTCATCTTGGGAAATATCGATACCTAAAGCATTAGATTCAATGTCAGCTTGAACCCCAGGTGTCATTTTTTTTACTGCTACACCCCCATAGCGCTCATCTTCGGGAGTGTAAGCGTTTGTCAAATAAACCCGGTCGTATTCCTTGCGTTGTTTCGGATCTGATAAAACCACGTATGCTTCTTCTATAAATTTTTTTCGATATGCAATTGCTGAAGAGGAATATTCGCGTCGCGGCAGTCCGACAATGCGATCGCTGTATGCTTGACGCAACTGCTCATCACTTGCCGCCATCGGAATTCCTAAAATTCGGTAATAATCTAGCGGAATTTGCACAGTCTACTTCCCCGCTCAGCCTTCATCGATAAAGTTTTCTTAATATATTCTTGGGTTTGTAAAACCGTGCCATAATAATAACCCAGTCATTTCACACAAAAGAGTGTGTATCGCAACATCTATACCCATACCTCCCTTTAGGTAGAGTAAGCGCACTCGGTTATGAATGTAAATTTAGGCGTATCTTTAACCTCCTTCAATAGTCAAATGTGCTTAGTGTAACAGAGTATTTACCCTTTGATAATTTAGATATTACCTTTATTCACAACTAAGTTGCTAAGTACACACTATATAAAAGGGCTGTGCTTGCACAACAACACTTTTGTTCGATAAAGGACATTATCCCCATAGACAAAGGCTTTTCTCATTTAAAAGAAAAGATAAAGCATTAACCCGATAATATTTTTCCTAAACGAGAAAAAGATATTATCATAATTGTGATTTAAGTACAAATATCTACAGAGATATTCCGGATATTTGCTGTCTGAATTTAATTTGTTAATCAAAATGCAGAATATTGATATCCTGAAACGGTAATCTATAGGAGCAAATGCAGTCTAAGTAATTATTATTGCTGGATAAACAGTCCATCAAAAATTAAGAATCGCAAACAATTTTTGACTGCTGACCTAGGAATACAGAGCAAATTTACTAAAATTATCTCTTTAAGTGTTACCACGGAGTTTTTACGCAAAATAATGATTCAAGAACGAACTTTACCCAATTTCAATGCGACCACCGCGCAAATAACAAAAGAAGAAGGTTTGCGAATTTATGAAGACATGATTTTAGGGCGTTTTTTTGAAGATAAATGCGCCGAGATGTACTATAGGGGCAAAATGTTTGGCTTTGTCCACCTGTACAACGGTCAAGAGGCAGTTTCTAGCGGTGTGATTAAGGCGATGCGAGCGGGTGAAGATTTCGTTTCCAGTACTTACCGCGACCACGTACACGCTTTGAGTGCTGGAGTTCCAGCAAAGGAAGTAATGGCGGAGTTGTTTGGTAAAGCTACTGGTTGCAGCAAGGGACGCGGTGGTTCGATGCATATGTTTTCTGCCGAACATGGTTTGTTGGGTGGTTATGCATTCGTTGCTGAAGGTATTCCGGTAGCTTCCGGAGCTGCTTTTCAAACCAAGTACCGTCGCGAGGTTCTCGGAGATGAAAGTGCAGACCAAGTAACAGCTTGCTTTTTCGGTGATGGAGCTTGCAATAACGGTCAATTTTACGAAACATTAAATATGGCAGCTTTATGGAAACTGCCGATTATTTTTGTGGTAGAGAATAATAAGTGGGCAATTGGTATGTCTCACGAACGTGCAACTTCTCAACCAGAAATCTACAAAAAAGCCAGCGTATTTGGTATGCCCGGTGTAGAAGTTGACGGAATGGATGTACTTGCGGTTCGTTCTGTCGCTCAGGAAGCAGTATTACGCGCTCGTTCTGGGGAAGGCCCGACATTAATCGAAGCACTTACCTATCGTTTTCGGGGTCACTCATTAGCAGATCCAGACGAAATGCGTAGTAAAGAAGAAAAAGAATTCTGGTTGTCTCGCGATCCAATCAAAAAATTTGCAGCTTATTTAGTTGAACAAAATTTAGCTTCTCAAGAAGAACTAAAGGACATAGAGCGCAAAATTCAAGCAACCGTTGATGAAGCTGTAGAATTCGCCCAAAGCAGTCCCGAACCAGATGCGAGCGAATTACATCGATTTATTTTTGCTGAAGATGAGTAATTAGGTTCAAGGTGAGAGGTCAAAGCTCAAAGGTTGGGTGATAGGGTGATG
Organism: Rivularia sp. PCC 7116; assembly: GCF_000316665.1. Lineage (GTDB taxonomy): Bacteria > Cyanobacteriota > Cyanobacteriia > Cyanobacteriales > Nostocaceae > Rivularia. Next base: position 568,206 of record NC_019678.1, read on the forward strand.
AAGTGATGGGGTAGAGGGGGTAGAGAGGGAAGAGGGGGTAGAGAGGAGAGTAATTATTTTTAACTGCTAATTCCTAATTCCTAACTCCTAATTATGCCCCATACCCCATGCCCAATTCCAAATTATTGAATTATGTTTTCTATTAACGTCGAACAAAGACAGTACGAAACCTACGTTATTACTGACGAAAAAGCTAAATCTCAGTTAGAAGTGCTACCGAAACGTGGTGGTATCGCCACCAAATGGCTGATTGACGGTAAAGACGTTTTTTACATGGATGAAGAACGATTAAAAAATCCTGAAATGAGCATTAGAGGTGGAAATCCGATTCTATTTCCTATTTGTGGAAATTTACCTGACGATACTTACGCTATTAACGACAAAAAATTTACGCTCAAACAACACGGTTTTGCTCGTAATTTACCTTGGGAAGTAGGGGAAGAAGTTACTGTAGATAATGTTTCCCTGAAGCTATATCTCAACAGCAACGAGGAAACTAAAAAGGTTTATCCTTTTGATTTTCAAGCTAGCTTCACTTATCAATTGCACGGCAATACATTAACAATACTCCAAGAATTTAAAAATCAGTCTTCCGAACCAATGCCTTTTTCCGTGGGTTTTCATCCTTACTTCTTAACCCACGATAAAAGTCAGCTAGAGCTTGATATCCCATCGAGGGAATATCAAAAGAAAGGTAGCCAGGAAAGTCATCCGTTTAACGGTAGCTTTGATTTTAGCCAAGACGAAATTGATGTTGCATTCACAGAGCTAAGTGCAAAATCTACCAGCGTTACAGATAAAAGTCGTAACTTAAAAATGACGCTCGAATACGATGATAATTTCTCAACCTTGGTCTTTTGGACGGTCAAAGGTAAAGACTTTTATTGCTTGGAGCCTTGGAGCGGTCATCGTAATGCTATCAACACCGGCAAACACTTGACTGTACTCAATCCTGGGGCTACTCATTCAGCAATGATTCGTCTCACAGCAAATTTTTTCGCTTAACCCCTTTACAAAATAATAGGGTATCGTGTTATTATTCATAAGTCGCGCAAAACGCGATGGGTGGCTAGCTCAACGGTAGAGTACTCGGCTTTTAACCGATTTGTTCTGGGTTCGAATCCCAGGCTACCCATTTAAAAGAACATTTAGGTCAAAGGTCTGAGGCTAAACGTCAAAGGTGTGAAGTCACCTCTGAAAAATTAGAAGCCTTTATTTTTCCCATGTTTTGACCATTTTAATAGTTTCGGCTCATTCAACCCTAGACCTGTAACCTTTGACCTTTGACCTTTAACCCTTGACCTTTGACGTTTAAATCTTTTTCAGCGTAGGTACGCACAAATAGTTATAATTTCCTATAAGTTGAAAAAAATATTAAGATTAACGTAAGAATTACGCTTGTCTTAAAACAGATTAGCTAATAACTAAATTAGGAGGAATATATATGGCGCTCGTACCAATGCGTCTGCTGTTGGATCATGCTGCTGAGAACGGTTATGGCATCCCAGCTTATAACGTTAATAACATGGAGCAAATCCTGGCAATTATGCAGGCTGCTGTAGAAGCTGATAGCCCCGTGATTTTACAGGCTTCTCGCGGTGCGCGTAAGTATGCCGGAGAAAACTTCCTACGTCACCTGATTTTGGCAGCAGTGGAAACCCATCCAAATATTCCCATTGCTATGCATCAAGACCACGGTAACAGCCCTGCGACTTGCTACTCTGCAATTCGTAACGGTTTTACCAGTGTAATGATGGATGGTTCTTTGGAAGCTGATGCCAAGACTCCAGCAAGCTTCGAGTACAACGTGAATGTTACTGCTGAAGTAGTGAAGGTAGCTCATGCAGTTGGTGCTTCTGTGGAAGGAGAACTCGGTTGCTTGGGTTCTTTGGAAACTGGAATGGGTGAAGCTGAAGATGGACACGGTGCTGAAGGAAAACTCAGCAGAGATCAACTTTTAACAGATCCCGATGAAGCTGTTGAATTTGTTGAAAGAACTCAAGTTGATGCTCTAGCAGTTGCGATTGGAACCAGCCACGGTGCTTACAAGTTTACTCGTAAGCCCACTGGTGAAGTTTTGGCAATCAGCCGAATTGAAGAAATCCACAACCGTCTACCCAATACCCACCTTGTAATGCACGGTTCTTCTTCCGTACCTCAAGAATGGTTGGACATGATTAACCAGTACGGTGGTCAGATTCCTGAAACCTACGGTGTACCTGTTGAAGAAATTCAGAAGGGTATTAAGAGTGGTGTACGTAAGGTAAATATTGACACCGACAATCGTTTGGCTATCACTGCTGCTTTCCGCGAAGCTGCTGCAAAAGATCCAGCCAACTTTGACCCCCGTCACTTCCTCAAGCCTTCCATCAAGTACATGAAGCAGGTTTGCTTGGATAGATATGAAGCTTTCGGTACTGCTGGGCACGCTAGCAAGATCAAGCAAATTCCTTTAGATGAGTTTGCTGCTAAGTATGCTAGTGGCGAACTTTCTGCTAAAACTAAGGCTACTGCGAAAGTATAGTTTAAAAATCAAAAATCTAAAATCTTTTAATCAACAAGTAAATAGGGACACCATATTAACGTGTCCCTACGTTACTGAGGATTCTGAGAAGAATGACCAAGCCGGGTGAGTATTGTTCCCCGGTTTTTTGTTTGATTGATAGTTATTTAATTACAACCAGATTCGCTTCCAACCAGGGCAACTGCATGAGGTACCGGACGAGGTGTATAACCTACTAAGGATTTTCCTTTGTAAACTAAAGACGTACTCGCACCGGAGTCAAGCATTACAGCATCTTGGATACCTGCTTTTGTCAAGACTTTTGATAGATTGGCAGAATCAAGTTTTTTGTTGGAAACACCAATAACGGGAACTCCTTCTTTATTCATTCCCCAAAAAGCCCGGAAGCGTACTCCGTCTGCTCCTTGCAGAAAATCAAAGTAATTAGCGGTTTTTGGTTTACCGTTTTCAACTAACCACGCTGCACCGACAAATGCATCGGTAACTCCCGGCATTTCTGCTTGTATACCCTGCAATGTATTATGTTTGTCGGGTTCAAAGGGGATATACTTGACTGCAACAGGGCTAATTAAAACTAACGGACGGTTTGCTAATTTTTTATTTTCGCCTTGATTTCCGGGAACGAATTTGTTGGTGGAATAGCTGTAAACTGGACCAATCATGACGTTGGAGTTAAGGAATTTCAATGAGAAGAAACCCCCGTCTACCGCCGCTACTGCATTAGTCCCGCTTTTAGCCACAACTTCCTCTAACTGATACCGACTATCAGCATGAATGGTTATGGGTTTTCCACCAGAAATTAGAGTTAAAGGAATATTCGCGACTGTGGTGTCAACACGTTGAATCGGGCTGGAGAAATTGAATCCCGGCTGTAGGGATAATGCGATCGCTTTTCCAACAGGTACCACTGCCTGTAAGGGTGATGGTATGCTGGCAAACAAATTTAATGTAGACTCATCAAAGTTACTATGGTTGAAATAACTTGATAATGGTGTAGTCAAACTCTGCATCGCAACTCTGATACCCTGATGTGGGTTGCTTGCTAAGTTAGATACATTAGTTGTGGTTTCGAGCAAGTTTGAAATTTGTCCGTTCAAACTAGAATTATGAATACAAGCGTTACTATTGTTAACGGTTCGAGCAGCAGTTTGTGTAATCGGAAATAACTGTACAAAACCAAATACATAAATCACTAACAGAAATAATTTAGTAATGACCTTGCAAGATTTATTTTCAAGGCGAAATCTGAGAAATTTGTAGCGGAAGGTGGGACTTTTAGGTATTAACCTCATACTTCTTTTTCTCAAAATAATTCGGACTCGTTTCCGCAATTACCCCGATACAAAGCTGTGATATTAATACAGTAAAATCCTAGAGTTAAGATTAAACGAAAGTGGCTTTAAATATTGTTTTGTTGATACAAATTATTTGTATGTAGAAAGTTATAAATGGATAAATAAAAATTATCAATGTAATCAAATAAACAAAAACCCGATGTCTTACAAACACCGGGTTCTTTTAGTTATGAAAGTGATTTAAAAGCCTTGTTTTCCTTTTGTATTGTAATTTTGAAATACTAACAAAACTGACGCGAATGCTAAGATTTTCAAAGTTTTGGACAATCCGCATCAAGGCGTGAATGGTTTGCTTGCTTCAGTAAGTGCTAATTAAAATACTCTATGTTGCAAGCTTGGCATTTGACGGCGAACTTGCTCGATTCTGGCAGGATTAATTTCAGCGATCGCGACTCCAGGTTGTTCCCCAGCGTCGGCTAAAATCATCCCCCAAGGATCGATTATCATGGCGTGTCCGTGGGTTTGACGACGGTGGTAATGTACACCTGTTTGGGCTGGAGCGATTATGTAACAAGTGTTTTCAATAGCACGGGCTTGTAGTAATATTTGCCAATGGTCTTTGCCAGTAAAAGCGGTAAAGGCTGCGGGGACAAACATTACATCCGCGCCTTGTTGCGCCATGTGTCTGTAAAGTTCGGGAAATCGCACATCATAACAAACTGAAAGTCCAATGTGTCCGAGTTGTTTCGATAAGTACACATTAGGCAGTTCTGTGCCAGCCATTACCGTACTAGATTCTCGATAAGTATTACCGTCTGGGACGTTTACGTCAAATAAATGTGCTTTGCGATAGCAAGATAGTTCCTCACCGTTGGAATCTATCAGCACAGCAGTATTGTAAACTTTATCAATTTCACCTGAAGGAACGGGAAAACCACCACCAATAATATTTACTTGGTAGCGCTGTGCCATTTTCTTGAGAAAGATTTGAGTTTCTTTGGCAATGATTTCGGCTTGCAAAAGCTTATCTTTTTCTTCTCCCATAAAAGAAAAATTTTCCGGTAAACCCACTAATTGAGCACCTCTACGCACTGCCACATCAATTAATTCTTCAGCCTGAGCTAAATTTGATGATAAATCAGGCACGCTGGTCATTTGAATAGCAGCTGCTAGATAAGAATTCATGCTGTATTAACCTTCTTAGAATTTACAGTCAGTTGTCGGTCAAACTATATCTTCAATCTTAAAAATCAAAATATAAAACAGATTGGGTATAAAAGCGAGTCTTGAGTTTAAAAAAATTTACTTGCACTTATCTTATGGCATATAAACCCATAATTGTTTGCATCTATTTTAATAAATCATCAAGCAAGTAATCATATTTATGATTGCAGCAAAACGGATGTTTAAACATGAAAATAAATCAACAAATATTTCTATTTAGTTGATTTAAGTATATTTTGTTAATATTTGCCAATAACTAAAGTTGATATGAGCAATATTTTTATCCCAGTTATTCTCAGTACCACTCGGGAAGGTAGAATGAGCGAACCGGTAGCAAAGTTTGTGTGCGAACAGGTTCAAAAGTGGAATGGAGTTGAGACCGAATTAATTGATATTCGTCAACTTAAATTCCCTATGGATGATGCTGGGGAATCAATTAAGGATGCACAATTTTCAGCTACTTGCCAACGTGCTGATGGATTTATTATCGTAGTTCCGGAATATAATCATAGTTTTCCCGGTATACTCAAACACGTTCTCGATACTAATTTGAAAGAATATATTCACAAAGCTGTAGGAATTTGTGGTGTTTCGGCGGGACCTTTTGGTGGTGCTAGAGTAATTCAAAGTTTACTTCCAGTGATGCGCGAGTTAGGCTTGGTGACAACTTTTTATGACCTAAATTTTGGCGGTGTAAATAATTTATTTGACGATTCGGGGAAATTATTGGATGAACAAACTTATATCCGTCGGTTTGAAAGATTTATGAAAGAACTGGTTTGGATGTCAACGGTGCTGCGTCATGGAAGATTAGAAGTTTGTATAGATGAAAACAATCAACTTGCCACAATTAATCATCATGCAAACAAACCTTGCCCAGAAAATGCTGCCAGAATGGGAACAGAAGAAACTGATACAGTGATGGAAGTTAGTAGTACTGAAGCTGGTATGGATATCAAAATTGTCAATGACTAATTTTCATTTACAGGGAATAAGAAAGATAATCTTAATCTGATGCCAAGAAGGAGAAACATTCCTTCCTATCGATATCATCTATTCCCTTTTTTAATAACCAATATGATTGCTCTGGAAGCTTATAACCTCAAAAAAACTTACCGTTTAAAGAATCAAATAGTAGAAGCAGTAAAAAATGTTTCTTTAAATATTGCGCCAGGGGAAGTTGTGGCTTTTTTAGGTCCTAATGGTGCGGGTAAAACTACAAGCATAAAAATGATGGCGGGATTAATTAAACCAGATTTCGGCTGGACAAAAATCTCGGGAATAAATCCTCACCGTAACCCCCGTGCCTTAGAAAAACTTGGTGCTGTTTTGGAAGGAAACCGTAATGTTTATTGGCGATTAACTCCTCAAGAGAATTTGGAGTATTTCGGAGTGTTAAAAGGACTTACTCATACTCAAGCGCGTAAATCGGGGATTGCGCTTTTAGAAAGATTTGGCTTACAGCATAAACGTCGTACCGCAGTACAGCAACTGTCGCGAGGGATGCAGCAGAAATTAGCTTTTGCTGTTGCTTTAGTTCATCAACCACAAGTTTTATTGTTAGATGAACCTACTTTAGGGCTTGATGTGGAAGCAACTGAAGATGTGAAATTGTTAGTCAAGGAAATTGCTGCATCTGGCTGTGCAATTTTATTAACGACTCATCAACTTGATATTGCCGAACAGCTTGCCGATAGAATTGCGATTATTCGTAAGGGTGAAATATTAACAGAATTACCTACTGCTGAATTGATTCGTAAATTTTCTGGTCAAGCTTATAAAGTAGAAATGGAATCCGTGTTGGATGAAGTCAGAATTCACAAGTTAGTAAAAGTTGGTGTGGAAGTCGTAGAAAAAAGAATTATTTTTGTCAGCCAGCCAGATTTAATTTATCAAGTATTGAATATACTTGAACCTTTACAGTTAAAAGTTGTGGAAAAGGCGGAAGCTGATTTAACTCAAATATTTTTAAAATTGGTGAAAGAGGGAAGTAATTAAATCACATCACATGTTTTTTTTAAACGCAGAGGAACAAGGAGGTAAGCGCAGAGGTACGCTGAGTTTTCCTTGTACGTAAAGGAATAAGGAGAGAAAATTAAATATTCAGATATAGAAGGCGATTCTAATTTCTCTTCCTTCTCTTCTTTAACTAATTGCTTCACACATAGACTTTTCGCGATTTGCCTGCTTCGTTAGCAATAATTCCGACTAAATTCAAGCTGCTCAAAATTTGTGTGGCTTGAACCAATTCAGTGTGTGTTATTTTACCCATACGTCCTACCATGATAATACCGCTGCATAAAGAAGCCAGAATCCTCGCATCTACGGTATCTAAAATAGAAGAAGCATCTATTAGTACTAAATCATAGCTGCGCGTAAATATTTCTAACAGTTCTTTCATCCGTCCCGAGCTAAGTAAATTTACTGTATCATCTGGAATTGGCCCGGCAGTTAAGACATCTATGGCAGGATGAACGGGTTGCACGTAATCGTTGACTTCACTATTTCTTTCTTCTAACAATAATAAGGATAGTCCCCAATCGTTAGAAAGTTCTAGAATCGAATGCAAACAGGGACTTCGTAGATTTGCATCAATCACCAAAACTCGCTGGTGCATTCTAGCCGCGCTTACCGCTAATCCTAATGTTGCAGTCGATTTCCCTTCCCCAGCTAGTGCTGAAGTTACCATTAATGTTTGACAGTGTAGGGGATACTTCAATATTTGAATATTTTGGTAAGCCATATCCAGGGTTTCATGGGAAGGCAAATGGGCTATGGCTTGTGGAAAAGCAGAGTATGAGTTTTTTAGCGATCGCCGTGGAGATGAGCTATTAAAACCAACTGGTAAATTAAAAAGTCTTTTTCTTTTACGAAGTGGTGGCAGTTTGGGAATTTTACCAAGCAAACGCAGATTTGTAAACTTTGTTAAGTCTTTAGGAGTATAAATGGTATCGTTGAATAGCTCTAAAATTAAAGCTAATGCGATACCTAAAACTGGACCAGTAACCGCACCTGCTAAGAGAAATAATAGTCTCGATCTACCTGTTGTTGTTCCTAATTCGGGTTGTTCGAGTATTTGCCAATCAAATCCCCCTTGAGCGATTTTCAGGGCTAAAGATTGGCGTATTTCCATTAACTGCGCCAAAGTTTTGCGGTTGGTTTCGACTTCTGGCAATAATCGGTTGTATTGTGCAATTAAGGCAGGATATTGATTTAAATTTGCACGTAGCTGTTTTTCAGATTTCATCAAACTTTGTTGATTGGCACGCAAACCCAAAGCTTCTGTTTCTAATTTGACTAAATCTTCGACTAGCTTTAAATCGACTCCCGCAAGTTGCCCTTTTGTCAACAATGGCTGTGCAGATTTTTGAGCAACATCTACTTTATCTCCCAAACTTCTTCCGGCTTCTTGTTGTAACAAAGTTAGTTGGCTCTGACGCTGTGCTAACAATTTTTGTACTGTAGGAGAATTATCTGTAAACCTCTGTCTTTCCTGAGCCAAAGCCAATTCTGTTTTTTGAATTTCATCTAGTAACGATTGATAGCGAGTTGACTGACTCAAACGCGAAGATACTAAAGCATTTCTAGGAGAAGCAGCTATTTTTTGCTCTAAATTACTGTATCGAGCTTCTATGTCTTGCAACTGCGCGGTAGTAGTCTCCAGATCTTTTTTGATTGCGGCAATGGTTTCTAAAAGAACTGTACTCTGTACTTGCGGATTAACTATATTGTGTCTTTTACGAAAGGTTTCTAACTTTCTTTCTGATTGAATTACCTGTTCTCTAATTTTGGGAAGTCTGCTATTAACGAAAGCTAAACCTTTTGATAAACGGGCTTTTTGCTGTTGTTTATTAAATTGTTGATAAACTATTTGTAATGCTTCGAGTACTTTTTGGGCTTTAACTGGGTTTTTATCTTTAAAAGATATTTCAAATACTTCCGAAGGGACTTTATGTATTCCCGCACCTGTTTGTAGTTGGGTAACTGTTAAAGGGGCTTTTTCGGCTTTTACACCTTTTTCTCCTTTAATATCTTCTACTGTAATATCTGGATAAGTTGGTTGAAGCAATCCTACTGCTCTTTGAATTAATTTTGTGCTTCGCATCAACTGTAACTGAGCAGTATAATCTACAACTTCAAGATTAGAATCTGTAAAATCATTATTCAAATTATTTTGATTGTTATACGTTTTTGCACTTTGATAAAGATTAGAACTAACTAACATCTGCATCGAGCTTTCACGCATCGGTTTTATTACTACAGATAGTAGAGTCGCAATTGACATAATGATACTTGCAACCCCTAAAATTAGCCAGCGTCGGCGATATATTATGATAGATAGCTGTCTAATATTCACAGCTTCTTGTGGGGGGGCTATCGCGATTTGCCCTTGCTCCAGATCTGTGTCAACCACCACAAAAGACCTCTCAAATCGAAACACTATTTTTTCTTAAATTCGCTAAATAATCTAAACATTTTTATACACCCCGATTCACTCTTATAAAGAACGAACTAAATGCGTTTTAGATAAATAATTTATCACATAAAAGTACAATTAATTCATAATTACCTCGAAACTAAATATATAGATTACTCGAACTATGTATTGAATGTTTCTGTTAATCTGATTTCTCAAAGCTCATAAATTAACTTAGTATTCATGCGAAAGACTGTACTAACTCAATCAGAGACGATACGTCTATCTAAATGAAGAACTAACATTTTTTACAAGTTTGTTTAATAACTCTAAGTGCCCCCGACTCTCAACAGCGAATTTATCTATTATAGTAAAATTAAATCTATTTTTTGCTTGAATAATATTTTGAGGATTGGATAGAAAGGCAGCAACTTTAAATCGTTTGTCGCCGGGATTCCAAACCGCAAAATCGGCTCCAATACTATTTAAAAAGGCTTTAGCTTTACCAGAGCCACCCAAGCTGTAAAATGGCACCCCTAATGCTAGTGCTGTTAATCCAAGGTGTAGTTTGTATGAAACTACTAAGTCGAGTGAAGCAAGGAATTCAAGGGTTAACTTAGGGTCTGTATACACATGATATTTGATATTACTAGATAGTTGTTTAGGTCGCAACTCGGTATTTATTGGCGAAGATGGTAAATATGTTTTAATAAAATGGAAAACAATATCTCTTCTGATAGATGCGATTACACTAAGTTGGAAAGCCAGCCATTTACACTGTATGGTATTGGGAATATTTATACCAACATTAATGATATTATTGTATTTGATTTTAGAAGGAATTTGCCAAAATTCAGATACTGAAAGCAATACATCGGGATAATAATTAACTTCTTTTCCAAAATGATGAATTAAAGCTCGATCCGATGGCAATCGAACGCTGGAAGATTTACAGGTTTCACCTTGAAAAAATTGTTGCCTCCAATATGAAAGAGAAGTATTTTTTCCCAACCCTTCTCCACCAATCGAAATCGGATATACGGGACAGTTTTTCTCACTGCTGACGATTTTTAAGCGGCGAAAATCTTCTTCAAAAGGTGCAGAAAAGTTTTCTACGAGAAATCCACCGCCACCTATAATGCAAAATTCGGCATCGTCAAAAAGTTCATTTAATGAATCAGTCGTTTGAATTTGATAGCGTTTTGCTAGCTGTTTATTTAATCGATAAACTACAGGTCGAACGTTGATACTTTTAAAATATTTAGCAAACTGAATTGCCATTATATCATCGCCGTAGTTACCATAATTATACGAACCCCAAATTGCTACTTTCATAATTTTCAGGAAATAGATAATAGGGAATAGTTAGGAGTTAATAATTTGGAATTCAGAGTTATAAATCAAGAATTAGGGGTTAAAATTTGAGGTTATAGTAATTTATCCTTATCTTCTTTTATTTTCTCTTCATTGACTAAATTATCTTCATTAAACTGATGCTGTGTTTGATGATATTTCCAAAGTTTACCTTTACGGTTTAATAGTTCCTGATAACCTCCTTGTTCTACAATACGTCCCTGTTCGAGTACTATGACTTTGTCAGCTTTAAAAATAGTAGAAAGTCGATGGGCAATAGCGATCGCAGTTCTTCCAGAAGCCAATTTTTCTAAAGACTGCTGTACTAAACGTTCGCTCACCGAATCGAGAGCGCTAGTTGCTTCGTCTAAAATTAAAATATCTGGATTGCGTAACAATGCCCTCGCAATGGCAATTCTCTGTCTTTGTCCACCAGACAAGCGTACTCCTCTATCTCCAAGTTTGGTATCGAAACCCTGGGGTAATTCTGAAATAAATTCATCGGCATTTGCACCTTTAGCTGCTTCTATAATTGCTTTATCATTTATATTTTCTAAACCGTAAGCAATATTTTCTCGTACCGAAGTATTAAATATAAAAGTATCTTGACTTACTACCGCTATGTTGTTTCGTAACGAACCGATACTATATTCGCGCAAGTCTACATTATCAATTAATATTGTTCCAAAAGTGGGGTCATAAAAACGCACTAATAAATCGGCTAAAGTTGTTTTACCGCAACCACTAGCACCCACTAAAGCTATAGTTTCACCGCGTTCAATTGTTAAATTAATATTGTGCAATACTAATTGACTATTGTCATAACCAAAATCAACATTGACAATTTTTATAGCTTGCCTCAAACCGGGGAAATTTTTTGTCCCATCTGTTAAATAGGCTTTATTATCTGTTCTTAAAAGTTCTTCAACAGCTCCTAAAGCCCCGGAATGTATGGCAATTAAACCCCAGGAACTATTCATATGAGCGATAATTGGCAGCAACCGAAATAACGCAAATAGAAATGCCAGCAAAGAAACTATATTCAGGATGCCATTAGATATGAGTGCAGAAACTGCAACTAATATCATCGATACCAAAATTGTAGTAGCTAAAGCTTCGATGACTGGTTGCAAAAGCCCGCTAATAGTACTAGCCTTCAACCAAGCGCTAGCAAATTTATCAGCTACTTGATTAAAACGCTTACTTTCAAATTCTTGAGTCCAAAATGCTTGTACCGTGCGAATCCCGCCAATAAATTCTGACGTTTTGGCGGCTAATTCTCCTCCAGTCGAACTCATTTCAAAACTGGCTTCACGCACTCGACGAATCCAATGTGATGCTGCTGCTGCGAGTAAACTAAAAAGTAGTACTGTAACTAAAGTCAGTTGCCAAGAGATAACAAACATGGCAACAGTATATGCTAATATTACACAACTTTTAGTTACGAAATTAATCAGTTCGTTAAAAGCAAAGCTCAAGTTACTAACTTCGGTAGAAAAAGTATTAATTAATTCTCCGGAACGTTTTTGGGTATAGTATGCAAGACTAAAGCTTTTAAACTGCTCAAATATTTTTTTACGAAGAGTATCTACCAATCCAATCTCGCATAATTTAGCGCAGTAACGTCCGAAATAACTAAAAACTGCTCTTAACCAAACAGTAAATAATATTAAACCAGATATGCGCCAAATGCGCTCTTGAGAAGCATTTTCAGTACCCAAAACACTAATATCAAACCATTCAATACCAGTTTCTAAAGCTGGCTGATTTGGATTCGTTAATCCTTGTAGTAAAGAAGCTATTAACCCTATACCTAGAGCTTCTAAAGCCGCTGCCATAATTGTTAGAAGCACGGCTACTATTGCAATGCGATAAAAAGGTTTAAATGCTCTTACAATCAGATAATGTTGCTGCCAAAAACCAGTGGTTACTAAGATTTTACGGATAAAAGTAGGTAACTTTACTTGCATGTATCTGTTTTTGATGATTAAATAGCCAGCTGTCGAAACTCTATATAATCGCAAGCATAAAATTCGTTAGACGGAATTAAACTTATCGATAAAACTAAATATTTTATGAGCGCTGCAATTTATCAAATTTCGATAATATGAAAAAATGCCAGCTATGTCGTAATTTTGGATAGATTCCCAAAATTAGGCTAATTAACTGCCAAGATTTGCGATAAGGTTTATACTTAGCAAAAAACTTTAAAGCAGAAATTATATGTATTAGCGTTAGATAGTTAAACTTTGAACCAGTACTACAACGCTGATATAAATGCAGTGCGGATACTTTTGGGTGAAATAAAACTCTATAGCCGTTTTGCCAAGCATCTACACACAAGCTTACATCTTCAAAGTATAAGAAAAAGCGTTCGTCAAACAAACCATAACGCTCGACATATTTCCCAGATACCATCATGAAAGCGCCTATTGCCCAATTAATCTCTGTAATTTTTTGGGGAGCAGGTATACCGGAATAATAATAATCAAAAGGGCATAGTATATTCTGCAACTTTTCACCCAGTAAATACTTGCAAAGCAAAAAGTTGAATGTCGGAAATCTACGGATTGAAGGTTGAACTGATTTGTCAAGATACAGCAACTTTGGGCAGACAATTGCAATATTTGATTCGGAATTTAATGTTGCTTGTAAACGAGGAATTATCGTAGCTTTAAATGTGACATCAGGATTTACTAAAACATAAGCATTACTTGGTATAGCAGCAACAGCCCTATTATTAGCAACACCAAATCCTAGGTTAGATTCTCCTTTTTTACCTATAAATATATGTGGATATCTCCGCCCAAAATCATCTATAATTTGCGGACAGTTATCCTTTGAGGCATTATCGTACACAATAACAGTGCCTCTTTCTGGGTAAAAATCTTCAACTGCTTTAATGCATGATTCAATTGCACCTCTTAAAGTTGTAGCTGAATTGTAAGAAACAATTACAAAAGCTATATCATTTTTTGCCGTCATGGTAATCACACCCGTATCCACACCGAAAAGATGCAGCTAGTAACAACACACTGAATATTTAGTGCTTTTTCGGACTAAATCAATGTCATAACTCCTATGCAAAATTATCTAACCATTCATTGCAGCTTGAGTAAAAATTCTAACCTATTTTAGACGTTTTTCAGCTTTTGTTTTTTTGGAAAGTAAAATTCTTTAGGATTAAATTAGAATGCAAATTATGTATATATAGCATCCACCGAAAGTTGTAGATTTAGCTGTACAACTTTTGCAACATTTATAACTACAATCGCAACATGACAAATAGCCAATAACGCTTGAGCAGCTATTTTTTCGTTCGCAGACTATATTAGAGTTACTTATCGTCTATAAGATGCTGCTAAAGACTAATAGGATAAAAGCGGTCGGTATCATTTGTAGATAAATATTTTTAATATCGCCATCAAAGAATTGGCTATAACAATTTATACCTAAATATTTAGTGGTTTCTAAATTAATTTTATTTGAGAATATATTTAACGATAAATACTTGTCTGAGAAGCTAATCAAGCATAAATAAGCTATTAATTGCCGGAAAGCAAAAGCTTCAAATTCGCTATCAATAATCTCTGTATCTCTTACTGAATGAGTGAATAACTAAAGTTTGCTTTTTATAAACATACTAAGGTCAAAATATAATCTTTAAAAGATAATCGTATAATTTAAAACATTTTAAGATTGGTGAAATTTCTTACCATCACAGGCTATATCATAATAAAGACTATGATTATTGAATATTCAACCGAGATTTTACTGATAGAGAGTTGACTTGTTTAAATAAATAAACTTATGATTGGATTAACATTTTGTGAATATGGAATAATTCAGTAGTGTAATTACTTACTTTTACTCGAACTGCTGAGAATTTGGCTTACAAACTGAGAAATCTTTCATATATTTAGATTTGTCTAATGCATTTAATACCGGAATCAAAAATACTTGAAGGAAAAATTCTGATCTGTAAACGAGATTTATTTTGCAGCTAAAGAGCATTAAGAAGTTCCATAATAGCGATTGTGCTACCTGTTATTGATTGACAACCATTACTGATTCTTAGCTATGGTGCATGAGCAAAGAACAACCTCAGTAAGTTTTACATCACATGCTGATTTAGAAAAGCCAGTACAAGAAAAGAGTTATACCCAGAATAAAGCTGAAATTAATAACAATATCAATTCTTGTAAGTACAAATTGGGTTACAAAATTAAGTTAAAAGGTGAAAAACTTTTAGTCAAGCTAACTTGTAAGCCTTCGCATATGCATTTACTTTCCCATCGAAGCGAAGATTTTTTAGCTGAATGGCTGCGATTTTCTCCTGCCACAACAGTAGAGATAGATTCGCGCATTGAATTAGAGAAATTAATCGTGTGGGCAGAACAATGCAGAAGATGTAAGAAAGCAATATTTTTACGTCTATATCAAAAAGGAAACCTTTTAAGATACTCCAATAATTTTAACAGGCTGTCTCGGTTGGCAAAACGCTGCTTTGATATTTTCATGGCAATAATATCAGTAATTATACTTTCTCCGATATTTGTCGCTTTAGCCTTATTGATTAAAGTCTATTTTCACGAAGCAATATTGCAGAGGCAATGGTGTATAGGCAAACAAGGCAAGTTATTTTGTATATATAATTTTAGCGATAATTTAAGAATAATTAAGATGAATAGTTTAACTAAATTGCCACAACTTTTCAATGTCCTCAAAGGAGATATGAGTCTGATTGGAAGATTTCCTTGGAGTTTAGCTGAAGTTAAGAAGATTAGTTTCATAGAACAGACATTAATTGATACCTCACCAGGTATTACAGCCAGTATTATTGGTAAAAATAATTATTCCAGATAAGTTATTTTATGTAGGCATTAATAATATTTAAATACATACAATATTAAACCTAGAATCTAAACTGTATCTGCGAAAAATAAGGTGAATTATGAAAGTCAGTCGAGCAGCTACACTTGCAATCAAAAACCTAGGACATCATCAAGTTGGGAAATGCAATATATGTGGAAAGTCTACTATTTTCATCTGCATTGATACAAAAACAGTACGCAACAACATGTACTGTCCTTTCTGTCAAAGTTCATCTCGAAAAAGGCACGTAGCAAAATTATTGATTAGTAAAATTTTTACGAATATTTCTAGCCTGGTTGAGATTTCAGCAAAAAATAATTTAGATAGTGTAAGCATTTACAATACTGATGTAGATGATGCCTTTTATCAAGTTTTGCACAATTCCACATCATATTACTGTTCGAGCTGCATACCAAATGTTCAAATCGGAACAGAAATTAGCGAACAAGTTTCTTGTCAGGATTTAGAAAAATTGAGTTTTGCAGATGAAAATTTTGACGTAGTAATTACAGAAGATGTATTTGAGCATATTAGGGACTATGAAAAAGCTTTCTTTGAGGTGTATCGCATATTAAAGACGGGTGGATACCATATTTTTACCGTCCCCTGCTTTTTCGATAAACCAACTTTGGTTCGTGTTGATACCTCCGGAGCAGAAGATATTCATTTATTGCCTCCAGAATATCACGGAGACAGAATTCGCGGTAAAATTCTTGCATACAGAACATTTGGAATCGATATTTTTGAAATTTTAGAAAAAATTGGTTTTGAAACCACGGTAGATTTTTCTAACTATCTAGATAGACGCTACGGAATATTTGATAGTTATGCTTTTTGCTCTAGAAAACTATGAGATAGGTAAACCAAAATCAATCAATAAATTATTCAATGATAATTGATGTTACCTAAATCCTAACAATTAACTCCTCGCTATTTACCGATGATAAATCCTTTAATTTTAAGTACCTTCGATACAAGTGGTGGAGCAGCGAAAGCAGCATTTAGGTTGCATCAGGGATTAAAAAATATAGATATAAATTCGCGAATGCTAGTTGAATACAAAACTAGTAACGATAGTACCGTAATTGCAAATACGAATAAATTTGAAAAGTTGGTCAATCAAATGCGACCAACTTTAGATAATTTACCATTAAAACTTTATCCAAATCATGAATACGGAACCTTTTCTCCACAATATTTTCCAGATTTTATTAATTCTAAAATAAAAAATATATCTACAGGCATACCAGATATAATTAATCTTCATTGGATTTGCGGCTATCTTAAAATTGAAAGCATTGCTAAATTTAAGCAACCGCTAGTTTGGACTTTACACGATATGTGGGCATTTACCGGAGGTTGTCATTATAGTTTAGATTGCGATCGCTATATTAATTCCTGCGGTAAATGCATCCAACTCGATTCTAAAAACGAAGCAGATTTGTCACGTTGGGTATGGAAACGCAAAGCAAAAGCATGGCAACACCTGGATTTAACAGTTGTAACCCCCAGCCATTGGTTAGCGAAAGTTGCACGCCAAAGTTCTTTATTCAAAAATTATCCTATCAAAGTTATCCCCAACGGTATTGATATTAAAAAATATAAATCAATTGACAAAAAGGTTGCCAGAAAATTGTTGAATCTTCCCTTAGATAAACAATTAATTTTATCAGGTGCCGCTAACAGTAGTTATATAAGAAAAGGAATGCATTTACTTGAGAAAGCGCTACAAAATTTAAGTGATTACAAAGACAAGGTAGAATTAGTTTTTTTTGGTTCTTTATCGCCTAAACAAGAGTATAAAACCGACTTTAAATGTCATTATATGGGAAATCTTCATGATGATATATCTTTAGCACTAGTTTATGCAGCAGCAGACGTTTTTGTTGCCGCTTCAATTCAAGATAATTTACCTAATACCGTGATGGAATCTTTAGCTTGCGGTACTCCATGTGTTGCATTCAATATTGGAGGAATGATTGATATGATTGAACATCAAGTCAACGGTTACTTAGCTCAACCTTTTGATATCGAAGGTTTAGCCAAAGGTATTGATTGGATACTATCAAACAGTTACCCGCAAAAAATTTGCGATCGCGCTCGTAAAAAAGTGGAGCAAGAGTTTAATCTAGAATTACAAGCACGACGTTACTCACAACTATTTAGTGAAATAATTGATCGCAAATATTCCTAGTTGCTTTTAGCATGTTAATCATAGAAATATAATCTACTAACCTATTACTTTGTCCCAATTCTCCATATATTTTGTGGGAGCATAAAGTGAATATAAACTCAAAATTTAAACAACCACAGATAAACTATTTTTTTTACACTTTAATTTTTTATACAATATTAATTCTCTACCTTGTTCCTTACAATATAGAACTTCCCCATGCGAAGATATTTCTACCTTTACTTACCATTGTTTTATTAATACAGCTTTTGTTCTACAAAACAAAATTACTAATTATAGACATTCTCATCATATGTTCAATTTTAATAGTTACTTTTCTTAACTTTTCAACATATCATTTATTCAGATACAGTTTACCAATCTGTTTAATGCTTATAGGTTTTAGCGGTTGCCCGCAAATTCGTATAAAAAGAGGATATTTAATCGGATTATGCTGGATCGCAACCGTGGCTTTAATTTATCAAATGGCACTATACAGGAGGCTAGAGTTTGATGGCAGTGCAAGAGTCTCATTAAGCAACGGAGATCCCAACGTATCTGGCTTATTTATGTTGTTATTCTTTTTCCTTTGTTGCAAAGCTAAATTTAAACCAGGTATTATTTTAGCTTTAGTTTCAACCGTGTTTTTTCTAAGTAGAAATTATTTTCTCAGCTTGCTTATCTATTTAATCATTATTTTCTGTAAAAATAAATTTATAAAAATTGCCAGTCAAATAAATTTCACAGCCTTTTTTGTGTTCTCAAATATTTTCGGAATTTTAATAGGAGAATATTTTTTACAGTTCGTTGAAATAGGTTATGGATATGATACAAGTGCAAATCGCTTATTTTCTTTTAACGATAATTCAAACTTAGCTAGATTTGAGGCTAACCGTTTTTTAATAGCATCCTATCAAGATGACTGGATATTAGCATTGAACGGTTATGCAGCTAGATATGAGGAAGTATTTAAAAACGTTGGTTCTTTAATTCATAATTCACTATTAGAAGTAATAGCATATACAGGTATCCCTCTAGGGTTTCTTTATTTTTGCGCGATTTTGAAAATAATAGGTGGATACTATACTCCAAGTAATTATAAATTTATTTTCCCCTATTTATTCTTTTGTTTGTTTTTACATAGCGGGCTTCAAGGGCTAGCTCCTTTACTTTTCGTGAGTATTTTAGCAATGTCAGTTGAACAGCGAACAGCGAACAGTTAACAGTTAACAGTAACAAATTAACTATTATGAATAAACTTTAAACTCATAACTCATAACTATTAATATTTAATCTATAACATAAAAGACACAATCAAATAAATCTTCATTCTATAAATAAGTATGCAGCCTAAAATTTCTATAATTACGCCAAGTTATAATTCTGAAAAAACTATCGAAAAAACAATTTTAAGTGTAATTAATCAAAATAAAATATATCCTTTTGAGTATATTATAGTTGATGGAAATTCTACCGATAGCACTTGTGAGATAATCAACAAATATGCAGAAAAGATAGATTTAGTTATTTCTGAACCAGATTTTGGTGCTTACGATGCAATGAACAAAGGGATTAATCTTGCTACAGGAGAAATAGTCGGTATTATTAATTCCGATGATTGGTATCTTGAGAATGCAATTAAAACAGTTCAGCTTGAATTTGAGAAATATCCAGATATAGATATATTGTATTCACCGATCCAGAATTACTATCAAGATGAATATGTAGCTACCTTTATTCCGGGGGAGCTAGAAAAACTATCAATTCGCTTTACTTTAAATCATCCATCTTGCTTCATTAAAAAATCTGCTTATGTTGCAGTAGGTTTATATAATCTAAAATATAAAATTGCTGCTGATTATGACATGATTTTACGTTTATTTAATCATGGATTTAAATTTTATTGCATCGAAAATCCCCTAGCGGCTTATTCTCTCAATGGAATGAGTTCATCACCCTTACCCTGGGATAGAGCAAAATTAATTAAAGAATGTTGGGAAATAAGTAGCAGCGCATCCGATAATTTTCCAGAAATATCCCAAAAAAAACGCATAAAAGCTTACATATTATGGATTATAAACGAAGTATTTGCATTACCCGCTAGGTATTTTCTTAAGCCACCCGCAGCACGTAAACTAAAAAGTGTTATTAAACAATTTACAAAAAAATCTACATCTGCATATGGTAGATGGTAAAGTTTTATGTCAAAAATACTATTTATTTCTGCCCATGCTCCTACTAATTTATATCCCCAAGCAGGGCAAAAGATAGCTTTGCATAATTTAGAAAAATACCATTCTGCTAATTATAACAATCCGATTGATACAACCGTTGATATTATTGTAATTGCAAATCGAGAAGAAATAAATGCAGCAACAGACTTAGTGAATAAATATGGCGATCGCCTTTTTACCTATTCTCTTAGTAAATCAAATAAAATTATTAACTGTTTGGGAAATTTATCTATTCCTTTTAAATTTTCTACTCGCTATAAAACAGTTTTAGCTAAACAAATAAAAGAATTACTAAAACAAAATACTTACGATATAATTCATTTTGAATATTCCCACGCTGCTGTTTATTTGGATTTAATCAAAAATCAAATAAACTCTGAAAATACTCGTATTATAATCAGCATTCATGATATTATTTCTCAATCTTTTTTAAGAAAATCCCAAAAAAAACCTATATTAGGTATCGAAGTCGCCCGATTATTCAACTTTGAAAAAAATCTTTACTCTAAAGTTAATGAATTATGGGTTTTATCAACAAAAGACCGCAATATTCTAACTTCATTATTTAATATACCAGAAAACAAAATTATCATAAAACCTCCACGGTTAAGCAATTTTATATATCAAGTCGAACGTAATACAGAAAAAATAGAAAAAAAAAGTTTGTTATTTTGGGCTGCAATGAATCGACCGGAAAACGAGCAAGCGGCTATAAAATTTATTCAAAACTGCTTTATAAATCTGCTTGAGATCGATTCAAAATATAAACTTTATATTGTCGGTTCCAACCCTTCTGTAAAAATAAAAAAACTAGCCAGCAAGAATATTATAGTAACTGGATTTATCGAAAACCCCACACATTTTTTTGAAAACGCACAAATAGGAATTGTACCCTTAGTTCAAGGTGCGGGAATCAAACTCAAAACTTTAGAAATGCTTCAAGCAGGTTTGCCAGTTATTGCAACCAGTATCGGTGCTGAAGGCATAGAAACATCAAAAAATCTTTTTGTGAGCGATAACTTTGATGATTGGGTAAATATTATTACTAACTTAACCCAAGCGAAATAAAAGTAGATATGAGACTTAAACAGGAACACAACCTTGATTTTTATACCCCTTTTTCGTTACGACTTGAGGAAATTCAAAGGCTAAAATAGTTAACTTTTATTAAATCAAGGCGTGATTATTAAGATAATTATCGTAAATGTAATGGCAATGCCGGAGCAAAGAGCATCATAGATTATAATTGCTGGCTAAACTTCAACAGGCATAGTTTAAATTACCAATTGGGAATTACCAGAAGAATAAATAATATATTGGTACCTTTTTAAGTTAAAATTAAAAACTCGGTTTGGTTTAGCGCAATATTTCTGCCTAAATATGGTTCGTTATACTCTCGTTCAAAGTCCAGAAATCATCCTTACTGTTCCCGGCAAAGATTCCAATAAAGCTCGTGAAAAAGCGATGGATAAGCTGATGGAAATCATGGAAGCAGGTGATTTACCTACCGAACTAGAAGAAGGATTTGGTCCTCAACAGTTAATTGAAGTGAAAGAACCGTCAATGGATACTGCTAGCGGTGAAGATACGATTATAGAAGCAGTTCAACTTTTGAGCAATCTTGCAACTCTAAAGTTGAAAGTTCAAGATACACGCACCGAAGCTTTAGAAGTTCGTAAATTAGTTGATATCCTTTTTTCAGATCAATCCGTCAGCGAGGAAGAAATTTCTAGCCTCAAAGAAGGTTTTAAAGTTCTGAAAAATTTTGCTCAAGCTAATCTACGCTATAAAGACGCGCGAGAGAAAGCCGAGCAAGCTCGTGAAGTATTAGACAAAGCTTTGAAATCTCCAGATAATTAGCTTGTTTGCTTCAAAAAAAATAGGAGTCAGGGATTTTATTCCCAGCTCCCGTAGAGACGTAGCAATACGCCCCGTCTCTACAATTTTCAACTCATTTAACGTAGCTTAACTTTATTCACCGAAGAATTTTTAGATTCAATTGCATCATCTGCATCAAATTTTTCTCTACTTACCTTGTAATACTGCTGGTAATTACTTTGGGAAGTAGGAGTTGTTTCTTTAGATTTATTTGCAACCAGACCTAAAATAGGAGTACCTGATATTTGAATTTCTTCTAATGCCTGAGTAAATACAGTACGTTTGAGCTTACCTAAACCAGCTACTAACATCACTCCATTAGTATTAGCGGCTAATAAATTAGCATCAGCAAAACCAACTATAGGCGTAGTGTCATAAATTACTAAATCAAAGCTGCTGTGCAGTTCGCTCATTAGATCCTGCATTTTTACAGATGCTAGCAATCTAGTTGAATCCGGTGGAATCGGACCGGCAGCCATTACATACAAATTATCTTCGAGGGGAGACTTTTCAATTACATTGCTCCATTCCAATTCAGAAGAAATAATATCGGTTAATCCCTGAATATTCATTAATCCTACACGTTTATGTATAGTAGGACATCGAAGATTTGCATCGACTAATAATACCCTTTGTCCCATTGCTGCTGCTGCTAAAGCCAGCTGTATCGCAACAGTAGTTTTCCCATCTTCTGGTGTTGCGGAACTAACCACGAGAGAACGAATCGGTGTATCCGAACCCAAAAGCAGAATATTGGTGTAAAGAGAGCGAAAAACCTCAAAAAAGGCAGCGCGAGTTGTTTGTTGAATTCCACTAGCCCCTGCGTCTTGCTTATTGCTAGCCACAAGTTCTTTTCTAAACGGAACTACCCCTAATAACGGTAATCTGGTACTTTCCTTCAAATCTTTAGCAGTATAGAAAATATTGCTCAACTTATCTACAAGTAGAGCTGCTCCTACACCCAGTACTAAACCTGCAACTCCACCAAAAATCAAGTTTCTCGTCGCGCTATCAGAAACAGCTTTAGGTTTCGTTACCATAGACAGCTGCGGATCTAATAATTTCCAAGGTTGTAGTTCTTGAGCTTTTTCAATTTCCAAAGCTTGCTGTTTAGCTAAAAACTGATTCAACGCTTGGTTCGCAATTCCTAATTCACGTTGAATATTTTCATAATCGCGCGTGACAGTTGCTAAATTCCTCACATACCCGTTGAGATTGTTAATTTTTTCACCCAATGCAGCATCGCGCGCTCTTAAAGATTGAATGCGGCTTTGAAAATCTTTTTGAACTCGCTGTTCTTCAGCACTAAGCATCGGAAGCAAGTTAGCTTTCCTTTGCCGTAAATCTTGTATGCTTGGATTATTATCTGTAAATTTAGCAGCTTGTATCTTCAGTTCGATATCAATTTCCTGAATTTGGTCTAATATCTTTTGATAACGATTATTCTCACTTAATATTGAATTACCAGCTCTGTCTCCAGGTTGCTGAGCTAACTCCTTTTGCAGGTTCTGATACTCAGCTAACATTTGTTCGAGTTGGACTCGATTTTTTGTTTTTTCCTGAGTTAAATTACTAATTTGGGTAGATACCTGTTGAGCTTGCTGCTCGGGTTCTATCAAGTTGTTAACTCTTCTAATTCTTCTGAGCTTATTTTGCCAATCTAAGACTTGTTGTTTAAGTCCACCTTCATTTATTCTTTCTTGAACAAATTTGATTGCTTGATCTATATCAGCTTGACGCTCTGCCAGACTATATTCCAGATAAGCCTCAGAAACTTCATCCAATACATCAGTTACTATTTGCCTGTTTGGATCTGTATATGCAACTGTGAGAATATTTGGTTGTTCGGATACTATTATTAACTGCTTTGAGATTATCTCATAGTCTATTTCTGGATACTTTCTCTGAAGCTTTTGTACAACTGGATCTAAAACTCGCGGACTTCGCAAAACTTTAAGTGTAGTTTCGACTTGTTGTTCTAATTCTGGGGCTGATACTTTTTCTTGAGAGCCTAGAGTTTGAGGTACATCTGCTATCGCCTTACTCTCGCCAGTTACAGGCTTGGTTAAAATTTCAAAATAACCTTGATACACCGGAGGATCTGTTTCTGCTTTTAGCACTCCTGCTGTTGCAGCAGCAACTGTTACACCGGCAATTAACAATACTCTACGGCGCAGGGCTGCTCCGACTCTACCTAAATTTATTCCCTCATCATCGTCCTTTAAATCTATAGCCCTTGCTTGTGACAACAGGTAAGGATACTGTTCTGACTTCTGCATAGTCTATATACACTCTTCTTACTTGTATTATCTATACGCTTTGACTTGACGGCAGCAATCAATAGTTTGCTTTCCCTAACCACCGAATCTGATACACACCCGAGTAAATCCATTAACAGTCAAAAAAATCATTCAAGGAGAGTAAAGTATTTCCGAAAACCCTCTTGATAGACGTACCACCCTATCTTAATACTTAAAATATTGATTAATATGAAGCGATGCACTACATGTATAGTAACATTACGCAATATTTTTTAGTAATTTATTTATTTTTTGCTCAAAATATAATCAGTCTTTCACTAGTTTATAAATTACTCGGTGTATAAATTTAATACTAACAATAAAGTCAGCTTCCTTGAATTTTTCATTGCGTCATTAAACCAAAAACTATACTGGGTCTCACTTTAGATAATATGTTTAGCATTTTTATCAATCCGCTATTCTTAACCATTGTATTTCTACTCAATTAGTTTAGAGGTTTCCGGACGAATACTAGTGTGACTATTTTACTTTATTTTTACAATTACATCCTTAATAAATCAGTAGCAAAAATTACATCTACTCTGATGAAGCCGCTGATAAGCCGATCTATTTCTATGCGGAGATCGACAACTATTATTGCTGTAAAAGCTACGTAATAACAGCTATCTGATGTTCAGCGATCGCAAAGATTGGTTAAAGAACGATTATCATTAACGGCTTTTATGTAAGAAATAGTAAAGTCAAGAGTTAACTAGTACTTCACCAAACCGAAATTGCCGGGTGAGGGCGTAGCGTCTGAGGATTCCCGTCTCCCGGAGGGAGATAGTGAAACGAAGCGAACGCAAGGATTTCAAATATATTTAAAATCCTTTACATCGTTCGGTTTATTTGTGCCAACCTACTTAAATGAAAAGCTTCCTTGAGAAAAAATATGGCATTGGTGAATTGAAATATGAATTTATTTTTATCATATTTACTAGTCCCCTAAATCCCCCAATTTCGGGAGACTTGAAATTATTCTTCTCCCCCAGAATTGGGGGTTGGGGGGCAAATCATACTTTTAATCAGCAACGCCAAAAATATGAAGTGAAGAAGTTAGATTGACATGAATAATATTTCCCAATAGCTTCGTTGAGCAACTATAAAGATTCACAAAAATATCATTGAAATCTAAGACCAAAAGAACACATTCTTTTGAACTTGGGATAATACTAAAATTTTCAATAAATCAAAACTGGGGTGCTAGGATTCGAACCTAGGAATGGCGAGACCAAAACCCGCTGCCTTACCACTTGGCGACACCCCAACAAGGCACGTATATAAATATAGCTGCGATATTCGATTGTGTCAAGTACTTCTATATAAATAATTTAATCAGGGATTGGAAGGATATTAAAGAAGGTGAACAAAGCATCCTTTCCTTGCTTCTCCGTTCGATTTTCAGCGTATTCTGTATTGCATTCAGCTTCAATGCTATACAGTCCTTGCAATTAATTTGCGTAGCAGTGGCTGTTAGGTTGTCACCACCATCTGTGATTTAAGCTGCGAGCATTTATTTACGTAAAAATAAAGGCAGATAATATCTACAATTGAGCATAAATACTATAATTGTCTTGCAAATAGCGAATTTTGTACAAAAACGCAACTAGCTATGGCAATCTGAACCTTCCTATGGTTTTATATTATATTGTTCGATTTACTCATGTCTTATAGCAGGTTAAGCATCAACTTTAACAGCATCGTTTCATCTATAGTTCATTTTGTATTTAATAAGGCAAAACTGCAAAAACACAAAATTCATGATTATTCTGATGCAGAATACGGAAAGGACTATATGTTTGAATCCGCAGAGAACTACAACCAGGGTTGCATGACAGCCCGAGGTAAAGGTGTTAAGAAAGATGATTACATAATATTAAGAAACGGTTCTGAGTCTTATCGCTATCAAGTCAAAGAAATAGATTATTATTCAAATCCGGCAGATATGTGGATGGCTTTACTTCAAAAAGTAACAGATAACTAGTTTTATTTAAATTTTGAATCTAAATACTAGCAATTTATTAAGCAATTTTACATATGTTTCTAGTAGTCCATTAGGGCAATAGTGCATGGGTAATAGTGAGAAGAGAAACTTGTTTTCTCCACCCCTCTACCCCCCTCCCCCCTTACTCTTAGTCAGCAATAAAAGTTGAGACTTAGTAGTCTTTTCTGATATTCCGTTGAAGGAGTGCCCGATCCAACACCGGCGTTCCTTTCTGATATCACTAAATACAAATGGTGATAGCCCAAAGGGCGACGTTTCAAATATCGCAGTTTTTAGTCTGAACTCCAGTTATTATATTTTTGCTACAAAGCTTTAATTCACAATGCCTTCATGTAAATGATGTTTTGATTAATTATATCAGTATCAGTTGTTATTTTTTACTTCTTTAACTAGGATTAGTACTTAGGTGTTTACAAAAAACACACACAGGGCTGCTTACTTAACCTATATCTACCCTTCGCTTTATATAGAAATCTTGTACGCGGTTAAGTTTGCAAGAGTTATACTTCATAAACCAAAAGTGTATGAATCAAATATCTCTTCCGACAAGAGATATGTTTAAAAATTACAGAAAGGCAATTCTACTCATGGAGCGTAATTTTATATATTATATTCTTGTTGTGTTTGCAAGTAATATTTATCAGTGATAACTAAGATATTTTCTTGCAGTTTGCCTTTAATTTATTTATTTACATACATTGTAAAGATAAACTTTTCAGGCATTTATAAAGCGTACTTTATCAACTCAAAAGCTTATTTAAAGCGTATATAAAGTGTCGGTAATCATACATGTAAATTGCCTAAATACGCATACAATTAAATACGTGAGTTGCAAATAATACTAGTAAATGCAGTGGTACTGAGAGCATATGAACCTTTCAAAAATGGATTGCGAAATCTCTGAATTTTCAACAGTAGTAACCGTATCAGATCAGGTTTCTTCCGACCTTGGTGGTGAAGCAGTTATCCTTAATATGAAGACTGGAATTTATCACGGATTAAATGAAGTTGGTGCGAAAATTTGGGATTTGATCGAGCAACCAAAAACCGTGAAAGAGATTCACAACTTAATTGTTGAAGAGTACGAAGTAGAACCCGAAGTTTGTAAAAATGACCTGTTATCACTGCTTAAAAATTTACAATCTGTAGGGCTAATTGAAGTAAAAAATGAGACTGCTGCGTAAACTGAATAAAACTTTTCGTCTGAATCCTGAAGATTTATATTTTGTTTTTGTCACCTTTATTTTATTAGGAACAATTAGATTAGGGTTGCGGTTTGTTGAGTTATCTGTACTTCTGAAACTACTTCAAAAAGTTAGTAAACCAGAATTCCCGCTTTTGGGTATCAACTTAATCCAATCTGCTTTATCTCTAGAAAAAATTGTTTCTGCTGTAAACCTGACAACTCGCAATATGCCGGGTGGTGCAAAATGTTTGGCTCGTGCTTTAACTGTTCGGACATTAATGAGTCGTAATGGTTATTCCCCCGAACTTTGCATCGGTGTTGCTAAAAACGAAGAAAAATTTGAGGCTCATGCTTGGATTGAATATCAGGGGCAAGTAATCGTTGGTTTTCTTCCCGATCTTCCTCGCTACATCCCATTACCATCTCTTGAAGGAATTAAACTATGAGCGGCATCGTCGGCGTACATTACCTTGATGGTCGTCCTGTCAACGGCGAAGACTTATCAAAAATGGTTGATATATTAGCCCATCGCGGACCCGATGGCGCAGATACCTGGATAGGTCAGTCTGTTGGCTTAGGGCACCGGATGTTATGGACTACCCGCGAGTCTCTCATAGAAACATTACCCTTGGTTAAGCAAGATGGTAATTTAGTTATTACATCTGATGCTCGCATCGATAATCGTGAAGAGTTGATTGCTGCACTACAGATAAATAACCGCCCTTCTGATAAGATAGGTGATAGCGAACTGATACTGGCAGCTTACGGGAAGTGGGGCGAACAATGCCTGGAGCATTTATTAGGTGACTTTGCCTTCGCGATTTGGGATAAAGGGAAGCAGCAACTATTTTGCGCTAGAGACCATATAGGAATTAAACCTTTTTACTACTGCCGCAATAGTGATACCTTCGTTTTTGCTTCTGAGATCAAGGCAATTCATACCTTACCTAATATTGAGCGTAAAGTTAATGAAACCCGAATCGCCGAATATCTGCTAATTGTATTTGAAGATAAAACCACAACTTTTTATCAAGATATCTTTCGATTGCCTCCTGGGCACTGCATGACTGTAAGTAAGGAAGATATAAAAATAAGGTGTTACTGGGAATTAAATCCTCAAAAAGAACTTAGGCTAGGTTCAGACGAAGAGTATGCAGAAGCTTTTCGCGAAATATTCACCGAAGCAGTACGCTGTCGTCTACGTAGTGCGTTCCCTATCGGTTCTACCCTCAGCGGTGGACTTGATTCTTCCGCTATCACCTGTTTAGCAAGGAATCTCTTAGATAAAAATCAACCTCTGCATACCTTCTCTGTGATTTTTGATGAGATGTCACAGTGTGATGAGCGTCCCTTTATTAACGAAGTTTTAGCTCAAGGAAACTTTACACCTCACTATTTAAATGGTGATAAATTAACTCCTTTAGAAGATATCAATCGGATGATGTGGTATCACGACGAACCATTTTATTTTGCAAACTCGTATCTATATTGGAATACTTGTCCTATAGCTAAAAATGAAGGTATTCGGATTCTGTTAGACGGTTTTGATGGGGATACCAGCGTTTCTCACGGCTTAGGATACTTTGACGAACTAGCAAATCAGGGACGATGGTTTAAGTTAATTAAGGAGTTAAAACACAGGGAAAAGTATACAGAACAATCTTTGTGGAGTTCGCTATCGCCTTATTTGTGGGTACACGCACTCAAACCATCACATCGCAAATTTATCTATCGGGTGCGACGGAAACTAGCGAAACTCAACAAATTTAGAAAAGGCAAGAGCAATACTCAAGCTAATACGAATCAAATCATCAATGATAAATTTGTCGAGCGTATTACTTTAAAGGAACATCTGCAAAGCTTGGAAGAAAAAAGATATAAACCGCAGCCAAGGGAAAGGGATTGTCACTATCAATCTTTAAATTGGGGACTTATACCTTTCTTTCTCGAAGTTATAGACAAGAGTGCAGCAGCAGCTTCTATTGAAGCCAATCATCCACTGTTTGATAAGCGCTTAGTAGAGTTTTGTTTATCACTTCCTCCCGAACAAAAAATTCATCAAGGATGGACTCGGATGATATTACGTCGGGGAATGGAAAATATTCTACCTAAAAAAGTGCAGTGGCGTACCGACAAGAACAACTTTGAACCAGCTGTTATCCACGCATTATTAGATTTGAATCGCGAGCTTGTAGAGAAAGTGATTTTACATAATTCCGAAGATGTTGAGGATTATGTAGACATGGAAGCAGTCCGTAAGATTTTTCAAAAATTGATTTCTGAAAGAAAGCCTAGTGATGTTATTCCGGTTTGGGTAACAACTCTTTTAGGATACTGGCGTTCAAAGTAAAAACTAAACCTGAACATTTATAGTCGAAACTTCGGAAAAACCAATGCAGCATCAAAATATTTCCAGCACAAATATATTTAAAGCTTCCGCTGTTGACTTAGCACCATGTGGTACTTATTGGTGGTTTGAATCTAAGCCACCACCGAAGGCGCATCTAATTTAGAAAGTTTTCGGTTTTCAAACAAAAAATTAAACCTATTAGGAGTAAATCCATGTCTAAGAAAGTATACAGCAGACCCGAATTAAGCGCTTACGGTGAATTTGCAAACTTGACTCAACGCACCGGTTCCGGTTTTGCTGACTTCGAAGGATCTACCGACACTGGAGTTGGTACTGTTACAACTGGTGCTGACCCTAACACTTCCGTAATCAATACCCCAACCGGTTCTGTTAACTTTACTCCTGCAAGCTAAGTAAAAATCAACTGCACTGGAAATAGGGAAGACAGGAAAATTATATTTCCACTCAACCCCACTATCCTATAACCAGCTAAGTTTTTACTTCATTCTTGCTTATTTCTTGAGTGTCCTAAGAAAATCAGATAGTTTGTTTTAAAACAAATTTGTTAACAGTAGTCAAACGATATGTTTTGATGTACCGTTATCGTCTGAATTAATAAACTTAAGACACTCAAGAGATACTAATTAATTTTTGCTTGGTGAGTTGCGCTTTAAACCAGTGAGTTTCTAATCCGATCTGGATAATAGCGCTCACCAAGCTTTGTAAATAAACTAATTTCCATACCTATGATTAGGTTACCTGAAAATAGGGCTTTCTGGCAATTCCAAAAAATACCAAGTTTGGTAGAAAATTGGTAGATGTTGTTAGACAAATTATATATAAAAAAGTTTTTAACCGCAAAATAATATTACAGACATGGCATAAACGCTATTTATACAAAAAATGAAAGTTTATATAGGTACTTATTCATATATTCCTGGTTCTTGAACTAGACTTATGTAATTCGTTCTGTATATTAGGCTAATCCAAAGTTACTAGCAACAACTACATTAAAAATGTATTCCTATATTGCTTACGGTTTAAGTTTCCAATCCGAATTAGCTATACCAGAATTTATTCCCGGACAGGGGGGATGTGATGCTCAGATCATCATCAAAAAAGACAGTACTCCCGAGGAGTACCTTGCAGAAGAATATCTTTGTCAAGAATGGGCGCTGAAAGTTCACCAACAAGAAGCATTTGTCTATATCAAAGATACGGGTATTTTTCTCATCCAGAGAGGACGCAAAATTGTAATTGTTCCAACAGAAAATGCGACTGAGAAAAAAATTCGCCTTTATCTTGCTGGAACAGTGATGGCAATCTTACTCTATCAACGACAGTTTTTGGTGTTACATGCTAGCGTTGCCAATATTAACGGTAGCGCAGTTGCCTTTCTAGGGGAATCTGGTGAAGGCAAGTCTTCTACCGCAGCAGCATTTTACCGAAAGGGATATGATATTCTCACTGACGATGTTGCTCCTGTCACGTTGGCTAAAGGAACAGCTACTATTACCCCTGGATTTCCTCAAATCAAACTTTGTAGAAAAACTGCTGAAGCTTTAGGGTATGATTTTGATTCTTTAGATGCAATCAATTCTCCCAAGCAAAAACGGGGTCATCGTTTTAAACCGAATTCTTTAGCGCCATTACCTATTGGACGTATATACGTACTATATGAAGATACAGAGTTCAAGATTGAACCTTTCACATCAAAAGAATCGGTAGTAGAGCTTTTACGTCATTCCCGTCCGATAACTCTGTACCATTCTGGAGATACCAACCACTTTTTTCAATGCGTTACTCTAGCTAAAGAGTGTGGAGTCTATCGTTTGGGAAGACCTCGCAATTTAGCTTTGCTACCAGAGATAGTCAAACTAGTAGAAGAAAATTTATCGAGTCAATTAACTGAAGCGATAGTTTGAATTAGCAATAAATAAAGCTTGTTATTTGATGGCTAAACGACATAAATACAAGCAGATTTTTGATTAAATAGCAATCGAATTGATTGTCTTGAGCGAGAAAACTCTACTTATGCAAGCAGGTAAAATACTCAAAAAGATGCGTAGCCGATGGCGGCTCGGGGGCGCATTACGCTTAGTTTGGCAAAGCAGTCCTAAACTGGCGATCGCCCGTTTAATATTTCTCATTTTTCAAGGGATTCTACCATTAATACCTCTATATCTCGGCAAACTGCTTATCGACACAGTTGCCGCAAGTTTAAATGCTGCTGACAAGCAAGCTGCTTTTCAGGAAGCCATAATTTTACTGGTGCTGACAGCCTTAGTAACTATTCTTAATACGGTAGTTTCTTCTCTAGCTGAGGTGATTAATACTGCTCAAGGTCAGCAAGTCACCAATCATATGCAGAATATTCTTCATGCAAAATCAATTGAGGTAGATTTAGAATACTACGAAAATTCCAAATATTATGATGCATTACAACGGGCGCAACAAGAAGCATCTTTTCGACCGACGCAAATTGTAAATAGGTTAGCTCAGGTTGTTCAAAATGGAATTTCTTTAATTGCCATAGTTGGTTTATTGCTGTCATTACACTGGGGAATTGCTGGAGTTCTTTTTGTTGCTGCGATTCCTGCAATGTTAGTTAGGGGTAAATATTCTCAAATAATCTATGATTGGCAGCGGAAAAACACATCCAAAGAAAGACAAATACAGTATTTTGGTTCGCTATTAACATCAGATTTATACGCTAAAGAAATCCGTTTATTTGGACTAGGTCATATTTTCAGCGAAAGATTTTACCGCTTGAAAATAAAAATGTACAAGGAAGGCTTGAACATTGTCACCCGACGTGCTGCTGCTAATATTATTGCTCAAGTAATATCGGGAATTTTAATATTTACTGCTTATACCTTTATTTTTTACCAAACGATTCAAGGTATTCTTGCTATAGGCGACCTAGTACTATATTACCAAGCATTTCAAAAGGGACAAAGCTCTCTTCAAGGAATGCTGCGTCACTTTAATTCCTTATACGAAGACAACCTGTTTCTTGCTAACCTCTATGAATTCTTAGACTTAAAACCCAAAGTTGTCGAGCCTAACAACCCGAAATCTTTTCCTCATCCAATGCAGTCAGGGATTGTTTTTGATAATGTGAGTTTTGAGTATTCCAACAGTAATCGTAAAGCACTGCAAAGCGTTAACTTGACTGTTAAACCTGGAGAAGTTGTAGCATTAGTAGGGGAAAACGGCTCGGGGAAAACAAGTTTAATTAAATTGCTTTGCCGATTATACGACCCTACTGCCGGTAAAATTACCATTGATGGTATTGATATCCGTCAGTTTCAGATTCCCGCACTTCGACAGGAAATAGGAGTAATTTTCCAAGATTACGCTAAATATCATTTAACGGCAAATGAAAATATTTGGTTGGGGAACACTCACGTCGAACCGAATAACAATCAAATTTTGCAGGCTGCACGTATGGCTGGTGCTGATGACGTTATATCCAAGTTACCCAAAGGCTATGACACCATCCTAGGAAAATTATTTGAGCAGGGGGAAGAATTAAGTATTGGTCAGTGGCAAAAAATAGCCTTAGCCAGAGCATTTTTACGTAAATCCCAGGTAATTGTCCTAGACGAACCAACCAGCGCTATGGACCCCAAAGCAGAAGAAGAGGTTTTTCGCAAATTCCGCGAATTGATTCAGGGGCAAGCTGCGATTCTGATTAGCCACCGTTTATCAACAGTAAAAATGGCTGACAGAATTTATGTAATGGAAGGTGGGAAAGTAATTGAAAATGGTTCTCACCAAGAATTAATGCAGCAAAATGGTACTTATGCTTATTTATTTGAAACTCAAGCTCAGAACTATCGTTAAAAAATCATATCGGGTAGTAACTCATATAAATAAGTAATACCAATTCTGTATGAGGCTGCGCTCAATCGCTCTCACTCTGAAAGAGTGGAGCTACTGATACAAAGCCTACCTGCGTAGGCTTAATTCGGCGCATCTTTATAAAGAAATGATATAAGAGTTTTACCTCTAAATAGTACCAAGCAAAAAATATTTTTACAGTTATTAGTATTCTAAGTTGAGTTTAAAGTGAACGAACTACTTATCTACTGCGCCCGCGCAAATTTAGAGCCTACTGAGATAGAGAAAATCAAGACTCTTGTTAAACAAGAAATCGATTGGCAAAAGTTAATTGAAACAGCCAACTTTCATAAATTAATACCCTTGCTCTATCAAAAACTTAATAGCACTTGCCCCCAGCTAGTTCCAAATGAAGTTTTAATTAACTTAAAACAGCAGTTTCAAGCAAATGCGACACGCAACCTATTTATCACCAGCGAACTAGTTAAACTATTAGATTTATTTGAGTCTCACCAAATACATGCAATTCCCATTAAAGGAGCAGTTTTAGCTGTTTGTGCCTACGGTAATGTTGCACTCAGGCAATTTAGTGACTTAGACATTTTAGTTCGCGAACAAGATGCAATAAAAGCTAGAGATTTATTAGTTTCTGTTGGATATGAAAGTACATATAATTTTAACCGAGAACAAGAAGTTGCTCGACTAAAATCACCTTACTGTAAAGATAACAATTATTTTCATAAACATACCAGAGTTAACCTAGATTTTCACTGGCAACTGCTGCAAAAATACTTGTCCTTTCCACTTCACCATGAAGAACTTTGGCAGCGTCATGGTACAGTATCTATCGCCGGTAAAACAGTAAGAAATCTTTCACCAGAAGATAACCTTTTATTTCTTTGCGTGCATGGCTCAAGAGATAGATGGAATAAGTTAAGGTTGATAAGTGACGTTGCCCATTTAATCGAAGTTTCTCCAGAAATCAACTGGGCGTGGCTTATGGAACAAGCTAAGATGCTGGGTTGCAAAAGAAGATTTCTGCTTGGTATGCTTTTAACTAAAAATCTTCTTGGTACAGAGCTTCCTCAAGAAATTATGCAAAGTATAGAAGCTGAACCAGAACTTATATCAGTTGCTACAGAATTGAGCCAAAAGCTTTTTGAAAAAGATAATACTCCGCCGAAACTGATAGAAAAATCTTTATTTGATATTAGTGTTAGAGAGCGGATACTGGACAAAGCTAGCTATAGCTTGCACCAGTTGATTCTAGTTTGTGCAAGAAATAATGGGATATTACCTGCATTAATATAAAAATTAGCTTCAGTCCAATAAGATTGTATATAATTATTAATACTACAAGTTTACATTCTTACAAATTTAATAATACGCTTAATTTAACCCACCTTAATGGTGGGTTTTGTATTAATAAGGTTGCCTTATGCATAACGAGTATTCTAAATCAGAATAATTAACGATGGCTAAAATATAAAGTAATCATCTATTTCTGCAAAAAAACGGCATTGCTGAATAAAATATGAAGTCTTGATTTCAGATTGTTTGGCACGTAGTATTTCTACATCGAGACATCGGTTTCAGATTCTCTACAGAATGTAGGTAAACATAATTCATAAATTAATTCAGCAATGCCAAAAAAAACAAATTTATTCTGCAAATAATAGTTTCACTTCACGTCCGATTTCTACTTGATTAGGAATAGTTGCTTGAAAATCTCTCTGGCTATCAATTGTCTTTATTGTTTTAACACGCCATTGAGGCGGTATTGACATGCTAACTTTCTGTTCCAAATTCCATAATATGTAGACTTTGCGACCAGAAGATAGTAATAGTTCAACTGTAGCGGTTCCATCTTGTTTAGTTTCGGCTCTAACAACTTTAGCTCCATTGAGGAGGTTTGCAGCCATCCTAAAACCTTTACCATTGTTCGTTAATTTACCGTATTTCCAGTCATATAGTTCAAATGGTGTCGGGTTGTTATCAAGGTTATAGTAGAAAATGCGTTCTACGCCACTTATCCAGGTTGATACCAAATGACGAAAAATACGATTACCATTTTCATCGTTAGCTTCACTAACTCCTGATTCTGTATTCCAAATAGGTAAATGCTGAAGATTGTAAGCATCTCTGAGAGAGCGTAATTGAGCAGCTACAGCACTACATCCATCAGTATCAACAGCTATACCTTGTGCTTGTTCGTTTCCAGGATAGCAATGAAAAGCAATTACATCTATATATTTGCCTCCACCATGATAGAAAAAACTATCGTAAAATTTTGCTGCATGAAGCATAGTTGCAGACGGAGCAACGATAGTGATATTAGGATCGATAGATTTCAATATCTTATGAGCCGATTTAGTTAAAGCTACTACTTTTTCACCGTTTTGATAATCTTTATATCCAGGTCCAAATCGGATTTTACCATTTTTTTTAACCCTAAACGGCATATCAATTTCATTCCATAATTGATAATACCTAACTCTACCTTTGTAATGATTACCTATAGTTTTTATCCAATTTTCCCAATTATTAAAATTATTGATTGTTAACCATCTGTTTGTTTTTTGCCAATTTTTTTCCCATGTCCATTTAGGTGGTGTACCTATAACCATCATGGGTTCTGCACCTTTACTATTTAAAAAATTAATTAACTTATCCCCAGCCATTCCTCCCCTAGGAACTGTATTAGTCCAAATATATTGTCCGGGTTTTTTCTCTACAGCATTCCAACCGGAATATATACGAATTGAGTCTACAGGAAATCCTTTTTTTTCTGGCCATACACTCGCAGGTAATGAGGCTGAATTATAATTAAAAAATCTTTTGTCAATTGATTTCTTTTTAAATACAAAATCAACATGACCTGAACTTTGTAATCTTACATCATCAATACACATTACACCAGCTTGACCGGGTTTTGTTTCATATTCAATCCTTAATGAGTAACTATCAGGTATATGAGTAGCCGCCGTAAAAGTAACCTTAGTCCATTTATCCGTGAGTTGATAGGATTTAATACCAACATAGCTGTAATAGGGATTTACTTGTTGTAAATACACTCTAGACTTTAAACCGGGTGTTCCTTTAAGCCATAAACTTCCCTGATAGAAACGCCCTCTATTTGTAAACTTTAAAGTTTGAGAGATGCCAGATTTTTTAGCTTTCTCTTTTCCAGTTCTCTTTAAACAGATAGCTCTCTTGCCCGCAAAAGAGTCTTTATAATCAATATTATTGCTACTTGAGTTAATTGCGCCCCAGTAAACAGCATTAGGGCGGTCATGTCTCACGCCATTGCGTTCAAAATCTCCATTCAGTACTATATTTTTTAAAAAAGGTATTTCAAGTTTTTGAGTACTATCTTTGTCGTTAACAGTATATTTTACTATGGCATTCTCTTGTTTATCTGAAGATGTAAGATAAGCTATAAATACACCTTCTTTATCATCAAATTGGGTCTTCGATATTTTACCCGCCGAGGTTGTTATTTGAATTTTTAGATCCTTATTTTTAGCTAGATGTATTCCATTGTTATTTTTGAGTTTAATCGTTATTAATGCCTTTGAAATTCCGTCTGCCGGTAAATAGGGCCCGCGTTTACCGTGAAGATCATCTTTACAGCATACACTAATTGGTACAGCATCGATTTCAAAATCTGATTTCTGAAAGTCTGGCTTAGCTATAGCTGTAGAGCAAGCACTTATTAAATTTAACAATATAAGAAATACAAAAAGTTTAATACTCATTGATTTAAAAGATAAATTTGGGTTACAGATGAAATGAAATCATCATAATTTATGCAATCACAATGTTAGGGTAGGGTATATAGCAAAGAAGATAACTCTAATTTCTATTTATAATAGCGTTTGAATAACGTCTTAGAAGTTTTTAGCTCCCTAAACAAGTATAGTTTCAAGCTGTTAGCGAAAATAGCTACTTTGTAGTCGGATATAGAATCTATAAAATGTTTCAAATTTGGTGACTTTATATTCTATACAAAGCAGATATAATCAATTACTGATTAAGCCAGATTCAATATTAAACGTCACCCTATGAGAAACTTTGGACGTATTTAATAAGCTTTTCAGTATAACGCACTACCATTGAGATGAGAAAATACTATAAGTCCCAATTTTATATAATATTATGGCGACTTACAATTATCTTAAGTATTAGTTGTATATACATATATCTTACTCAAAAGGCGCTATTTAATTAAGCTTAGTGAAAAAACGACTATACTTAATAAATATAAAGAGAATGATATCCTAAAGTGGAAATGACATAGATTAATTTTTATTTTCTTCTATCAGCGAATTTGATTGTTAAGAGTCTGGGGCATTTTACCGCATTTAAGCATGATTAATTTCAAATAAATCACCTAGACTTTTACTTATTACAATGCCAATCAACAGCAAAAATAAAGACTCCTTGTTCTTCCAAGGTTTTAAACAAGAAATTTGTATAATATTGCATTCTTACTATAAAAAGGCATTTATTAATCCTTCATGGTTAATCATGTCTATTGCAGGACGCTTAAGCATTATTCGTGAGCTTGTCAAATTACTTTCCAAGAAAAATAAAGCTCAAAGATACAATTTAGCTGCTTCAGCTTTTGACCCTGTAAATATAGAATTTGCGGTAAAATCCTTACAGAAAGAAGGTTATTGGGAAGGAATCAAATTACCCAAACATATCCTTAAGCAGATTCTACAATTCACCATGACCGGAGAGTGCTATGGTAACTCAAATCCTCGCCTTGGCTTCAAAATTTACCAGAAAAAACAGGCAGAGCAAAAGTCTCAGTTAGTTTTTAACAAGGCTGAATACTTTAATTCCAGTTCGAGATGCCCTATCATTCAAGAATTATCTACAGATCCATTACTTTTGGAGATAGCCAGACAATACTTGCAGACGAAGCCAGTATTTACCGGAAGTCGTCTTTGGTGGATATTTCCAGTAGATGATTCTTCATACGATCCCAGAAGAACAGTCAGCTATTTCCATTACGATTTAGATGATTACAGTTGCGTAAGGTTCTTCTTCTATCTCACGGATGTTGACAGCAATAGCGGACCTCATATTTGTGTTCGTGGGAGTCATAGAAACAAAAAGCTCAATCACGTACTTTCTCCCTTCAAACGTCGCACTGATGAAGACATAGCTGACTATTATGGTGAAGAGAATATCATTACAATCTCTGGAGAAGCTGGGTTTGGATTTGCAGAAGATACCATTGCTTATCACAAAGCGGCTCGTCCACTGACTAAAAGTAGGTTAATTTTACAACTACAATATGCAATCAAAGATTATGGAAATCATAATGATTTTAAGGATGAGGCTTTGCTGAAGAATCTAGTTTAGCCTACTTGCAGGATTATTACAAAGCCTACCTCTCAGAGGTAGGCTTTGTTTGTAATCACACCCTTCTAGAGTGTCGGGTACAATATTTGCTAAAGCATGTTCGATGCTCCCCAAACAGTATTAACTATAAACCATATAAAATAATAATCAGTGGTGGAACAATTAATGCCATTAATAAACTTAACGGCGCACCAACTCGGGCAAAATCAACGAATTTGTAACCACCAGGACTATAAACCATGGTATTAGTTTGATAGCCAATTGGTGTCATAAAACTACTAGAAGCTGCAAAAGTTACTACTAATATAAAAGCCATTGGATTGAAGCTGAGACTTTTAGCGACTTCTACAGCAACAGGTAGCAGCAATACAACAGAAGCATTATTAGAAAGAACTTCTGTGATAAAAATGGTCACGACATAAAACAAAGTTAATAGCCAATAACCAGAAAGATTTCCTCCGATTGCAACTAAATTTTGCGCTAACCATACAGTTGTCCCAGACTTATCCATTGCGATTCCCAAAGGAATTAACCCAGCTAATAGAAAGATAATATCCCAGCGTACCGCTTGATAGACTTCACCTGACTTGAGACAGCCAGTTACAACCATTAACAATACACCGATTAAAGCACTTACAACAATCGGCAGTATACCAAAAGCAGTGACTAAAACGACCCCCAAACCAATCGCTACAGCAATACCTGCTTTATCTCGTCGCAAAGTTTCTAAATCGCGATCGCCAATGAACAATAAATCTCTGCTCGTTTGAAGTCCTAAAAAACTTTCTTTTGGACCTTGCAGTAAAAGCACGTCACCGAAACGTAAGTTGACTTTACCAAGTCTGTCTCTAACCAATTCCTCTCCACGACGAATTGCCAAAACAGTAGCATTGTAGCGCTGTCTAAACCGGATATCTTTAAGAGTCGAGCCTATTAAATTGGAATTAGACAGAATTAAAACTTCTGCAATACTTTCTTCTCCGGAACTAAGGTTTTGTTCCCAAGATTTGTCGTAAAACTGGATATGAGGCAAAAACTCTATCCCTTTTTCATCTTTTACCTTAAGCAAACATTCTTTTCCACCCCTAACCATTAAAATATCTCCTACCTGTAAGAGTTTATCTGCTAAGGGTTGAGGAAAGTGGTTGTCGTTGCGGATTATTTCCAACACGTCCAAATCAAATTTCCGTTGGAGTTTGCTTTGTCTTAAAGTTTGTCCAACTAAATTAGAACTTCGTGCAACAACTATTTCACTAACATAATCTTTAAGGTCGTAATCTTGAGCGACTGTATCATTGTTTTTAATTTTACGATTGGGTAACAGTCGAGGTGCGATAAAAGTTAAATAGGCTAAACCAATAGTGAAAACAATCAAACCTAATTCGGTAAATTGAAATAAACTAAAAGTTCCATAGCCCAATTTTTCAGACAAACCACTTGCTAACACATTCGTGGAAGTTCCAATTGTTGTCAGCATCCCCCCCAGAATTGTGACGAACGATAAAGGCATTAGTAGCTTAGATGGAGAAATTCTTTGTTTTTGACACCATTCTTCTACTACTGGTAAAAATACAGCAACCACGGCAGTATTATTAATTAAAGCACTTATTGGACCTGTAATTATTCCAATAGCTAAAATTTGCTTCGTTGAATGCTTTCCTCCCCACTTTAGTAGCAAATCGTTTACAACCCCAATTGCTCCAGTCCGAGCAATTCCCGCACTTAGGATAAACATTGCCATTACAGTAATAGTTGCCGAATTTCCAAAGCCAGAAATACCTTCTTCTGGAGTCACTAATCCTAAAGCCATCAACAATACCATTACTGCTATTGCTGTAATATCAACCGAAAACCATTCACCAATAAAACTAATTAAAGTTAGAAAAACGATGACAAGAGTTAAAAATATACTCATATTTAATTGTTTAAAATAGGGAAGCTACAGAATTGGAAGTAGACGATACAAATTTCGAGTAACAAGTGATGAAAAGTAAAAGTAACAATTCCGTTTGGCTGAAAGCCTTACACTAATAAATACTAAATTACAACTAATAAAATCTCAGGTAACTTTACTCTAACAATGTGATTTTTCGGTTCAGAGAGTAGGAATAAATTTTTAGTTCAAGCAAAGTAACTCTTCAAAATTGAACTATCTTCTACTTTAGAAAAAATCTATACGAGAATAAAAAATAGTTGTTCAATACGTATAACCATCATACATGATTTCTTATTAGCAACAATATTGATAATAATATATAAAAATAATCGCTTATTTCATCTAAATTCTATATAGAGAAAAAATAGATTAATTGTAAATAAAAATACTAACTTTAGCAAATATAGAAATATTAATCAGCAAAAGCTATTATTTTAAAGATTCCTTAAAGAAATAAATATACTATCTTTTTTTCCGGAATTAAAAATAAGCAGACGCTTTTAGCTATTTCTTTTTTTCCTTTATCAAAAATATCCTAAACTAGAAAACTTTTGCTTATCAGTATTGTCCATATATATAGTTAATCCTTTTACATAATAGTTCCTTGCTTCATCAAAACTATAAAAAGTATTCCGTATTTATGAGTAGTCGTTAAACAAATTTGATGTTATACTTTTTGCAAATTTGTTTGCTACTTTTTTACTAAGTGAATCTACCCGGATATACTTTGTTCCTACTAGAAGTAGAAGATTGTTACCAATTGAACGAACATAGATAAATGGAACGTTTAGGTTTGAGTTTACGGTTGTGCTGCATTAGAGAATATCTGTATTCTAAATATCTTGTTAGCCAGAGTTATTCTCGATAAGCTTTGACTGTGAACTTGTACTTATAAGTCTGTGTTCTATTTTTTAAACTTCAAATCATAGGAGAAAATTAATCATGAATCAGCGTGGTGTTACTGTATGGTTCACTGGCTTAAGCGGTGCTGGTAAAACTACTATTTCTAAAGCAGTTGCAGAAAAATTACGCTCCCAAGGATGTAAGTTAGAAATCTTGGATGGTGATATAGTACGTGAAAATCTAACCAAAGGGCTGGGTTTTAGTAAAGCGGATAGAGATGAAAATATTCGTCGTATTGGTTTTGTTTCCCATCTTTTGACTCGTAATGGTGTGATAGTTTTGGTATCTGCGATTTCTCCCTATAGAGAAATTCGAGAAGAAGTTAAGCAGAAAATAGGAGATTTTATCGAGGTTTATGTCAATGCTCCTTTAGCAGTGTGCGAAGAGAGAGATGTTAAGGGACTTTACAAACGCGCTCGTTCTGGAGAGATTAAAAACTTTACTGGAATTAGTGACCCTTACGAAGCACCCGTTAATCCTACCATTGAATGCCGTACCGACCTTGAGGAATTAGAAGAAAGCGTAGCAAAAATATTAAACAAACTTGAAGAACTAGGTTATTTGGATAAAGCAATAGAAATGCAAGCTGTTTAAGCAATTCTTATTAAATAGTCTGAATTGATTTATTTTCCATGTTCTGCGACGAACATCGAAATTTGATTCGCTAGATTTTTCTTGAAATACACTATTATCTATAAAATATGCAAAGTCTAACCTTGGAGAATAATCAGGGCACTATTTGTGAAAATGCCCAGTTAGTTAATCGTATCGCTACTTCCGAGCAAAAAGCTGAATTTTTAGATAAAGCTGATTCTTTACCTCGAATCCAGTTAGATAAACGGGCTACTTCCGATTTAGAAATGATTGCTATTGGTGGCTTTAGTCCACTTCAAGGGTTTTTAGAACAAGCTGATTACGAGTCGGTAGTTGAAAATATGCGTTTGGCTAATGGTCAACCTTGGTCAATTCCCGTTACTCTATCAGTAACTGAAGAAATTGCAGCATCTTTAAAAGAAGGTAATTTAGTTCGTTTGGATGACCCCAACGGACGTATGGTAGGTGTTTTACAGTTAACTCAAAAATATCGCTACGATAGAACTCGTGAAGCTGTAAAAGTTTACCGTACTGATGAAGATAAGCACCCTGGTGTAAAAGTTGTATACGAACAGGGAGAAGTTAACCTTGCTGGTCCAGTATGGTTGTTACAGCGTGATGAGCATCCTTTATTTCCCTCTTATCAAATCGACCCCGCAACTTCCCAAGCGATGTTTAGAGAAAGAGGTTGGAAAACAGTAGTTGGATTCCAAACTCGCAACCCAATTCATCGCGCTCACGAATATATTATCAAGTGCGCTTTAGAAACCGTTGATGGCTTGTTTCTTCATCCTTTAGTTGGTGCAACAAAGAGCGACGATATCCCCGCAGATGTGCGGATGCGTTGTTATGAAATCATGGTGGAAAACTATTTCCCTAGCGATAGAGTAATGTTGGCAATTAACCCAGCAGCGATGCGTTATGCAGGTCCAAGAGAAGCCATTTTCCACGCTTTGGTACGTCGAAACTACGGCTGTACTCACTTTATTGTTGGTCGCGACCATGCTGGTGTTGGTGATTACTATGGTACCTACGACGCTCAACATATATTTGATGAGTTTCAGCCAGGGGAATTGGGTATTACACCGATGAAGTTTGAACATGCTTTTTTCTGTACCCGTACCCAGTCAATGGCTACAGCAAAGACTAGTCCAAGCACTAAAGAAGAGCGAATTCATTTATCGGGAACTAAAGTGCGTGGAATGTTGCGTAATGGTGAATTACCACCACCTCAGTTTTCTCGTCCTGAAGTTGCTGCTGAATTAGTTAGAGCGATGCAACAAGGAAATACTTAATTGGAAAATTAATTTCCTTTAAGTTAAGGCAGCCAATTTTTATTAACCATAAATTTGGGTTTAAGCTTTACTTTAAACCCAAATTTTGCAGGACTTACGTAATTGTCACAAGATTCTGGCTGGAGC
Source organism: Rivularia sp. PCC 7116 (assembly GCF_000316665.1). GTDB lineage: Bacteria > Cyanobacteriota > Cyanobacteriia > Cyanobacteriales > Nostocaceae > Rivularia. The sequence goes on from NC_019678.1 coordinate 612,096, forward strand.
CTTACTACAAGTTGATTATTGCGTTAACAAGCAGTTAGTGTATAAGCACCCTACGAGCAAAATGTACCTGTTGGGTAAGTTCTCAATATATACCCTAATTAAATTAGGTTTGATTGTTTATTTCTCGCAATATAAATACACAAAAATCAAGGACAAGTAATTGAGTTATGTCATCAACACCAGCAATTTCCGTTATGATGCCTACATATAATGTAGAAGATTATGTAGCCGATACAATTGATAGCGTATTGCAGCAGACTTTTACAGATTGGGAATTAATCATTGTAGATGACGGCAGCACTGATGGAACTCCGCAAGTAATAGATAGGTATGCAGAAAAAGACTCGCGAATTAAAGTTTATCATTACGAACACGGCGGTCGTGGTGTAGCACGAAATAGATGTCTAAAACATTCGCGGGGTAAATATATTGCTATATGTGATAGTGATGATATTTCTTTCCCAGAAAGATTTGAAAAGCAAATTAGTTTTTTAGAGAATAATCTAGATATTGGTGTAGTTGGCGCTCAATTATGTTCATTTACTGAAAAGCCTATTTTAGACAAAACTAAAATTATTTCGTGGCCTACTAATAGTAACGCAGTATACAATGACTTTCAAAAGAATAAAATGAAAATTTCAAATTGTGCTGCAATGATTCGTATGTCAATATTTAAAGAATATGGAGGTTATTGTGAAGAGCTTCATCGTTCGCAAGACTATGAATTTTTTAAGCGAATCCTTAATAAAGGAATTAAGCTGACAAATTTACCTGAAGTACTAGTTTTTTATAGACAAGCTAATTACGTGGCAAACTTTCGCCGTTACCAAGAAAGTGCGATGTATAAAAATTATGCCGATTACGTTGCTAACGGAGGTAGTCAAACTTTTAGTGAATTTTGTGAAAATTTTACAACTAAGCTATATAGGCAATTCATTAAATTAAAGTATTTAAGATTTATCCTGATTATGAATATGAGAAAAAGTTACCTAAAAGCAAAAATTATTCTCAAGCAATAGCTTAAAATTTTTTAATTCCTTCTGCTGCTTAATTTTCCACATCGGATATTTCGACAAAGCTGAGTTAAACTATTTTAGCTTTAGCTCAGCTGTACCAAATGATTAGTTATTTGTTTAAACTATCTTGTACTCAACCGAGAACCTTTAATTATTATGTTCTTTATAAGTCCTTAGATGATTAGGTTTATTAATAATCATATCCAAGACTTTGAGCTATATCACGAGTAACATCCTCAATATATTGCTTATCCGCATCAGACAATTCTTTTCCACCAGTAGCTTTTCCCTGTCTAATAAACGAAGTTTTTTGATTTTGTAGCATAAAAGTAGAAGCATGGTTACTTTCAGAATTTTTCATATTTTCTTTTGAGCTTAACTTGATGGCTTCTGCAATCGTAGATTTATCAACTTCGATACCTAGTAAATCCATCAAACGATGTAATTCTTTGTGAGTATTATTCAAAATATCTTCAAAACGAAACAAATTAATAATTTGCCCATCTTGAGTAACGTTAATCCAGGATTCAGTATGCTTGTTCCACACCTTTATTCCATATTCTTTATTGTGTATTAACTGAGATAATGTATAACTTTCAGGAATCCGCTTGATTCTTTTTAGATGATAGAAATAAGATATCATTACATCTCTTGGGTCTCTGACTATTAAGATAACTCTTTGATAGAAACGGTTATATGGAGAATGACTTTTGATAATTTTTGGAATTTCTGGATTTCCGAATATATCTCCATCGTGTAAATTAGTAAATCCTCCAGCTTGATAAATATCTGGGATAAAATCATGCAGTGTGAAAAAATTCACATTTCGCTGGATTTTGTAATGAATTTTTAAAGTATTGGCCAGCATAAATCTTAGCCAGGTATTACCTGATTTCGCAAAAGAAACTAGAAAAATATCTTCCGCACAATGATTTTTAGCCAGTGAAAAACGATATTTTAGATGTCGAGGTATTTTTGTAAATTTCTTCAATGTATTATTCACAATATAGCTCCTTTTTTTAGTTTATTTTTCATAGCATGGCTATTAAATCAGATTAATCAAAAAGCTTAACAGACGATGTTATCTCAAAATATATCCTGATTTATACTTAACCATAAGGTCTTATTATAATTCCGGCTTTACGTAATCTCCACATTTTTTAGGCTATCTTGATACTGAACGATCAATATTTTTGGCTCATTACTTGTTGATAAATTGCCATTAACTGCTCATAATTAGCTTGTGGAGTATACTTCTCCTCATACTTTTTTAGCGCATTCACACTTGATTCTTCCATCGCTTCATGGTTCTTGAATGTCCATTCAATTTTTGCAGCTAAATCTGCTGAGTTTCGACTTTCAAAATGTAAACCAGTTACTCTATCTTCTACAATTTCTGCCATACTACCTAATTTTGGAGCTATCACAGGTAGTCCGCAAGCAAATGCTTCAGCGATAGTTAAAGGAAAACCTTCGTACCAAACAGAAGGAAATACTAAACAACGAGCTGATTGCATTAGTTTCAAAACTGTAGGTTTTTTCTGAAATCCTAAAAATTCAATCACATTTTTGCATGAAGTATTTTCTACCTTCTGCTCCAACATTTGACGTAAAGGACCATCACCTACAATTTTTAAGGGTATGGATAAATTATTATTTATATAAGCATCGATTAAAACTGAAACTCCTTTCTCTTCAGATAATCTGCCAACAAAAAGTAGGAAATCACTACGTTGTTTGCTGTTAGGTGAAGTCTCAGGAGTAAAAATGAAATTAGGTTTGATATAAATTTTTTCTGCTGGTAATCCAGCTTGAATCATTTTTTCTTTTTGAAAGTTAGTTAAAGCTATGTAAGCATCAACACGCTCTTGCCAAGTACCCCGTAACTTGTGCCACGTATTCATTGCTGTTACAACTGAGCTTTGTAGGCGGGAGTCTCGATAACAGCCATGCACAATACTATCCCACGGTATAGATTTGCCAATGCAATCTTCGCAAATTTTGCCATCTCGAAAGGGTATGGCTTTAGGACAAGCCAGGCGATAGTTATGCAGAGTTTGGACAACCGGCAGTTGATGCTCTTGACAAGCATCATATACAGAAGGGGAGAGTAATGGAAAGAAATTATGTACGTGTACAACATCAGGGCGAAAGCGAATAATTTCTTCACTAACTTGTTGTTTTGCTGAATATGAGTAAACTGCACTGACAGCGGCTGAAACTTTACTCCAACCACCTGCAATATCATCATTAGTTACTTCAAACAAAGAAACCTGATGATTATTTTTTTCTAAGAGAGACTTCTCAACTTGGACAACTCCATCTTCACCACCTGGAAGTTTATATCGGTTATGCAATAGAAGTATTTTCATAAATTGAAAATGTTTTTAATTAATAAAAGTAAAAGTACTCATTAATGTAAAATAATTTACGAAGTAATTACATGTTTATTAAGCAATAATTCAAGCTTCCTGAACTAATTGCTCGAATTCGTCTGATAATAGCTCTAATTTTCGAGCAGTTTTTATTACCTTTTTACGGCGGCTTGTACTTCCTAAGGATGCTCCTACTAATATCCCTAAAGGATTCATTGCGAATAAATAAACAATAATGTTATCGCTAATCATTGCTATAGCTACAGCGACTAAAGTAAGAAATGCGGCTAAGGAAATACGGGCATTAGCTCTATCATTTTGGTCTGACCATTGCCAATTCTGCCAGGTTTTTACAAGTAATCCTATATAACCTAATAACCACAGCGTTAAACCAATAAGACCGTAGTCATGGAAAATACGTAGATAATCGTTGTGTGGATGAGAAAAAGCACGTCCAACATTTTGTACCAAAACCACTACAACCGAACCGGGACCATGACCTATCCATGGCGATTCCCACGCTGAGGCGTAGGCAATAGGCCAAGCTGTAGCTCGTCCTGATGTATTAATTTGAACTCCACCAACTGTGGCATTATCTCCTACATCTGTGAAACGAGAACGTATCGGTTCAACATAAGTGAATGCAAGGAATGAAACCGTAACCATTAGAAAAATAGTGAAACCCATCTTCAGCCAACCCTTGATACTATTAAAGGATATTTGAGATAAGGGGAAAAGAATTAAGGTTACAACTAATGCTGTACGGGAAAAGCTTAAAGCCATGACTACTATTGTAAAAATTGTCCACCATCGACTTCCAAGCAAGCCATAGCGCCAACCTGCTAAGAACCAAGCTGCAGCAATCATAGCAAATAAAGCAAAAGGGCGGGCACCCATTATGATACCTGTACCAAAACCACCTATAAGAATACTAAACCCATACACTAGGACTGATAATTTACCTGCTAGACTAAGGGCATTGCTGATGAAATCTGGTGGGTCGAAGGAGCGGTTAGTTTCTATGGCACTTAATACTAAAATACCAACAAATGCCAAGTATAGTGATAAGTTTTGAACCGCATCTGAAATTGGTAATTTTGATGTGAGCGAATACCAAAGGAAATTAAATAAACTATATACAACAAATAGAACCAGAGAAGTTGCTATATATGTTGCTTTAGAAATATGAGAACGAGTAAATACTAAAACCCAGCTACCTATACCTGAAATAATACTTAATGCCCCTAAAGCAGTAATAGGTCCAAGTGAAATCATGCGTACTGCATTTGTTAGACCGCTAATTATAAGCGTCGCGTACAAAACTTTTTGATATACATTCATACCTTTCTAACCCAATGTCAGGCAAGTTTTATCTTCACCAGATAGTTCTTCGTATAGTTGAGCTAATTGTTTTCCTTTGTTTTCCCAACTGAACATTTCTTGGACTCTTTCCCGACCAGCTTCAGCCATACGCAGTCTCAATTCGGGGTCGTTAGCTAAAAGCTTCATCGCTTTACCCATACCTTCTGCTGCTTGTTCTGGTGTACGTGCGGGAATTTTCAAGCCTGTTTCCTTTGTTACCTGTACTCCCGGTCCTCCCAAATCCAAGCAAATCACTGGGCGACCAGCAGCCATTGCTTCCATGCATACCCATCCTCCAGAGTCATGCAAGCTTGGGTGAATCAACACATGAGACTGGCCGAGCTTTTCTAAAGTTTCCTGACGAGGTAATCTACCCCAAAATTTCACTTGCTGAGCAATTCCCAATTCTTGAGTAATAGCACGAAGTTTTTCTTCCTCTGGACCGTTGCCTAATATCCAATATTCAGCATCAGGTAAATTTGCTTGAGCAAAAGCACGCAAACCTAAATGAAACCCTTTCCAGTGCAGAAGCCTACCCATGCTGATAAATCTGATTGGAGAACTATCGGATATTTTATATTGAGCAAGATTAGCTACTTCTTCTGCGGGTAAACCCGATTCAGGCATTATTTGCACCGAACTCGCACCAATTTTGTAAAGTCGTTTTGCAGTGTCTTCGGTAGTTGCTCTAATCAAAGCACTCTTTTTAGCAGTTATATATACGAAGGGATCTATTTCACCAACAGAACGAAGCAAATGTCTTAGGGTTTCATATATTTTTGCGCGTAAGCTAAAATCTTTCCAAAATGCTTTAGGTGCGGATTCCCCACCACCTATAGGACCCCAGATAAAAGGAATCGGTAGGAACGATACGAAACTAGGACTAGAATATCTAACGTAGGTTACATGATGTGCTGCATCAAAACCAATTTGTTTGTGAAGTGATTTACTGACAAAATAGGCTTTGATTTGCCATAAATAATAATGAAACTGAACTCCCCACTGTGCTTTTTTACCTTCTTGACTCCAGTCCAAAGTCCAACCAATGGGGTCTAAATAAACGAAATTCAAGTTGGGTATTGGGTTGCGTGCTAGTTCAGATTCGATACCTTCGCGGTGACAGTTTGTTGTCAGTACCCACACTTGGTGATATTTGCAAACTTCACGAACTACATTCCAGCCAACTCCTGGTTCCGAACCTCTATTTGGTTCGCAGGCATATGCAGAGATAAGAATTTTCATAAACTAAATACTTTCTAGGAATTTAATTACAATAATCAACTAGTATCCTCTATATGTTTGAGTCAATAAGTTTAATTTAATCTAATGTACATAATTTTAAACTGAAGTCAAGGCAATTTCTCGATTTGTAGTAATTGCATTATGAAAAATATCAACTAATCGGTCATTAAGTTTATCGATATTATAATGTTCTTCTACAAACGCTCGACCTGCTGTACCCATAGTAGACCAAAGCTCTGGATGCTCCACCAAATAACCTATTTTTTCAGCCAAAGCATCTACATTTCGTTCTGGAACCAAAAAACCTGCAACACCATCTTCAACTAATTCTGGAATCCCACTATGAAATGTACTAACTACTGGTAAACCCATTGCCATTGTCTCCATTAAAGCAACTGGAATTCCTTCCTGGTCTCCATTTGAACTGGTTACACTAGGAGCCAGCATAATGTGAGAATTTTTCAAAATTTCAATCACTTCTTGTTGTTGTTTTGAACCAAGTAATTGTACATGATTCGCTACATCTAATTGCTGAACTAATTCCTGTAAACTTTCTTTTAGTGGACCATCTCCTACAATAGTGTAATTAATATTCTTTTTTTGGTTTTTAAGCAATTTAGCTACTGCACGAATTCCATATTCCACACCTTTCTTTTCTACTAATCTAGAAACTGTAACTATCTCTACTTGACCATTAACTCTAGGTTGGCGTGAAGCAAAGGAAAACTTTGTGCAATCAATTCCCATTCGATGCACAGTCATTTCGCCATTGCAACCTAATTCAATTAATCGATTTTTCCAACGATAACTAATAGGTAAAAACAGGTCACCCAGACTAAATAATAAATCGTATGCGCGCTTTCCCTCTTTTTCTAAATAAGTAGTTATGTCAGTACCATGAAATGTTGTAACTACCTTGCCTTGAATTATACCTAGTTCGCGCAATATCACACCTCGTAAACCTTTTGGTCCAAAGTGACATTGAATAATGTCATAGGATTGTTGATGATTTAGTACCGATATTGCTGTATATAGTAAATTTAGAGAAGTAACTTCTTTTCCATATTTAGAAAAATTTAGAGTTTGTAACAGAACTGAAGGACTTTTATGAAAGTTAGTTAGCAGTAAGCCAATTCCTTTAATGGCGCGTAGTAATTGATTTTCTGGTATTTGAGCGTAATAAGTATGTTCAAGAAGATGATACTTTTCTATATCTGGATGTATTTTTGATTCGTTTTGTGGACGAATTGCATAAATTTTAACTTGATGTCCACGGTCTATTAGTCCGGTAATTTGATTCAGAACAAATGTTTCTGATAGGCAAGGGAATTTATCAACTATAAAGGCAATTTTCATTATTAATTAGTAGTACATATATTATTATGGGAAATTAACCCTAATTAAATCAATAAGTTTCGTTTATACTTTGAACAGCTTATTTGATTTACCCATCATGCATGTTTTGCTTTAACTGAGTAAAAGTCATTCATTTTCATCATCATTTATCAATGCTCTATTAGTCCTGTTATTTGATTGAGAATAGAAGTTTGGGATAGAACTGGGAAGTTATTAAGGATAAATGTAACTTTCATGTTAGGAATTTTCCATATTACTTCTTTCAATAAATTCTCTCAATTCCCATTATTTATTAGTACGTAAATACTGTATAAAGAAACTGCCTGTAATTACGAAAGAAAACAATTATTTAAACTGAGAGTCCGATATTTTGGATAATTGCTAACTCTTCATATATTTCTTAACTTTTGATAAGACCTTTCGCCAGAGGGGTTTTTTGTAAAGATTATCATAAGCTTTGACTATCGGCTCCATAATGTCTCTAAAAACAGTAAAGCTTCTAGCTTGTATAGCTTTGTCAAAAGCAAGATGACTTTCGGTCGCCATGAGGACTCTGAGTTCATGAATCTTTTTTCGCTTTCGGTCGAAGTGGTTAGCTTGTGCTTTAACCCGCTTTTCAGGTCGCCATAGTCCAGCCTTATCTTTTAGGTGCAAACGATAAGCTAAACCTTCGCGTCGATGGCGCAAGCCAGCATCTTGCGACTTAGCAGCGTCATCAGCGCTAATACGATCTAAGTGTAGCCGATTTGATGTCATACCCTTCTCAATAATTTCTTGTATAAGAGGATTACGTACAATAACCACATTAGTTCCAGAACTGTCTTTTACATATTGGGGAAGCCAAGCATCTCCAACTGTAACATCAGCAGTTTCAGCTACTACATCATCGCAATAATCACATGCTTGGTATTTGAAAAAGCCGTGTCCCCACAGATAACCATATAATTCGTAATTTGATTTGATTGCACTAACTTCTTTATTGTTCTGAAGACCTTTGACCTCCACACCATACTTATTTGCATTCTGCCCAGGCATTTTCTTACGAAAGTCGATAGAACGTAGATTGCCAGGTTCAATTCCACATTGCCAAGCAAACATATCGGCAAATGTAGTGGTTTTAAGGTGTCCGCATACAAGACCAATACAAAAATGGATGCGATCGCCTATTACTGGATCTTGTTTTGCCAAAAGACGAATTGCTTTGATAAAACAAGGAACACCAACAATTGCATATCTTCCCGGTTTTTGCCTAACTAAGCTCAATACTTCTGACATTTCGACTGGATAGTAGCGTGACTTTGCACCAGTACGAATTTCGTCAATTGAGTTTGATATCTCAAAACTAAATAATTTTGAATCAGTTTCTGTAGGTTGATGCTGTTTTACGTGAATAGCTGCGTCAATTAGACCATGATTAAATAGCTCGTTCAGAATCCATGTACCCATCCCACCGGAACTACCACGTTCGCGAAAACTATCTTCTGCCACAAATCCTGCGTATGTGGCTAAATTATAGCCGATTCGATCGTGATATGTAGAATTTTTACCAAACAGTTCTTGACCTATCTCATCCTCGTTAGGACTAACTTCGGAGAACGGACATACAGAAAGAACTTCAGTATTTAATGCTGAGGTATCAACTTTAGAAGTTAAGGTTGCCTGGAAGCGACCATACTTATCCAAACTCATCTTGATTGGTGAATTCTCAACTGATGCACAAGCTCCACAGCCGCTACAATATCCACCTTCGACAACTGTATTAAACAATTTAGATACTTCTTGAGCAGGTTTGTGTTGCTCTTTGGGTAACTGTTGCATTTTTTATCACCTTTTATTTCAAACCAACTAATTCAGGTATCTTGTCAAAGTATTCGGCACTCCAATCTGGAGTTTTTTTATCTTCGAGTGCCAAGCAGCGCTCTACTAGTGATGGAACTTCATCTAAATTCTGTGCGAATGCAATCTGAGGCATATCTTTAAACCAGTGAATTGCTGAAGTCAATTTATGATCGACAGTACGCAAGACAACACAAGGCTTCTGGGAAAGAACTGTAAAAATTAACCCATGATAACGGTCTGTGACCACAACATCTGCATCTAAAAATAGATTCAGCGTATTTTGTAAAACAGCTTCTCTTTCACTGACATTAATTGACTCAGGAATAGTTGTGTCATAGTAGGTACAGTCGTAAGGTAGACTATCACCTATTTGCTTGCGTTGCTCTGGGGTGAGAGCAGATTCATCATCAAGCCTTAAGCAAACAAGAATTCTGGGGGGATTGCTTTTCTTTTCTGAACTTCTTGGAGGTAGTGATAAGACAAAATCCGGCATACAAAAAGTTTTTGCTTTGGGAAATAATTCGGCGGCTAGTTCACCACTACGCGGATCACGACCTATAACAGTTAGGTTCGGATGAGTCCCATAAATATGACGTGTATTTTCTTGCTCTGTTTTCCCGATAGGAGTATCACTGAAGTAAATTGTTTGTGGTAAGCTAACAATTTGGTTACCAGCAAATGTACTAATCATTTCTCGCCGCTTACTTTCAGACCATTTACCTCTATCTCCCAAATTTCCGCCACTATGCAAGAAAAACAGGTCATCTGGCTGAACGAGCCATCGCAAAGCTGGAAGAAAATAGCTACCTTGATCCTTATCCATCTCAATCACTGGAAGCTGAGGAAAATGCTTTTCTAACCAAGCTCGGATTGCAATAACTTGAGCATGATCCCCTACATTTTTCAGATAAGGTGGTGGTGTTAGAGCATAAATAATTTTGTCTTTGTTTTTAAGATTTCTATGAGTATATGCAAACCAAAGATTTCTGAAAACTCTATAAGCCTCTTCAAAAGGCTTTTTGAACTGGCGTACAATTGATTTTAGAATATTTTTCATTGTCATTTCTCTCCCTTCATGAACTTTATGAATTTTCAGTATTTAATAGTATAGAATCAGTGACTAATGTTTCTATCCCTAATTTTCTCTTAATATGCTGAATAAAATTAAATATTAGTTAGTGATATTGTTTATTTTCGTTTCGCCTTTCCTCTAAAAGTTTTAATCACTTCTAACATCTCAAACAAGGTACTTCTGCCATTAGGAAGAACTATCCAAATTGCAAAGTAAAGTAGACAATATAAAACAAAATCTAGAAGAAGAGCAATTACATCATTGATTCCAGGCGGAAGTAGCTTGTTAATCCCAATTAATACGACTGCTGCACCGAAAGAAGCTAAAGCTGGTTGAAGTAGAGTTTTTGCTAATTCAATTAATCGGAGTGGTGTTCCTTGGTAGCAGTATGCAAATCCAGCCACTAGAAAAATTGGTCGTGATAAACCATAGGCTGCAGCTATACCAATGGCACCCCATCGGACACCGATTAAAAACAAAATCACATTTACAATCGATGAAACAATTCCCCAACGTAACTGACGGTCAACCTTACCTAGAGATTGATAAACCCATCCCATAGCTACACCAATCGTGGCATTGAAAGCTGCTGGCATTAAAAGCTGAAAGATAAGCACTGCACCTAACCATTGTTTTCCAAGGAGCACAAGGATTACTTTGTCGGCAGAAGCCATCAGAAATCCAGTCATCGGCATTCCAAGAGTGCTTATCCACAAAATCGCTTTATAGTAAAACTTGGAATACTTTTGGGGTTCATTCTGCAAACTACTAAGAGCCGGAAGAGCTACACTCGTAATCGGGGTATTGATTTGCTGAATAGGCAGAAGTACCAACTTATAAGCGACAGCATAAAGACCCAACTCTTGTGGTCCCCGGTACTGACCAATCAGTACGTTGTCTAGGTTTCGGGAAAAGTAGTTAACTAAATTAAAACCTGTAACATTTCCACCGAAAGCTAGCATCAAACGAATGCCAGAACCTCTTAGCGGTACTCCAGGTCGCCAACTACAAGCAACCCAAACTCCTACAGCGTTAGCAATTGCAGTTGCTATTTGCATCAATACTAATGCCCAGTAACCTAAACCGTACCAGGCAGAAATGACTGCACTCACTACACCAAGTAACATTGAAATAATCTCAACCTTGGCAAGACTAGTGAAGCTCATTTGCCTTTTTAGTAAGGCTTGATGCTGGACAGTCAAACCTCCAAAAATAAAGTTACTTGCTAATGCAAGAGTAATCCAAACTAAGCGTGGTTCTTTATAAAACCATGCAACCACAGGTGCTAATCCTGCAACTACGAATGCAGTAATGGTACTGATTGCAAAGTTAATCCAAAATAAGGTACTGACCTGCTTATGATTTATTTCAGCTTTTTGGATTGTTGCGGTTGAAAGACCTAAATCTTTAAACATTCCGGCAAAGTTAATAATAACAGTAACCATGCCAATCAAACCGAAATCTTCTGGTGCAAGTAAGCGTGCCAAGAAAACGGTCGAACCCATCTGTAAAATAAATCTACTTCCCTGAGCCGCGATTGTTACTGCACCACCGCGAACAGAACGACCTTTGAGATCTGCTTTGAGATGGTCAGTATTGAAATACTGTTCGTTATTTACCGTATTATGAGACATTTTTCATAAATATAAGTCATAAGATAAAAGCTGTACCAAAACTATAAAACTAGGACTTAATTATTTGATAAGACTTAATTTTTTAACTGAACCAACTTCAATCATTTGAATTATTTAAAACTACTTTCTACGCAAATATTATCTGTCAGGATATTTACTTAGATTAATTTAATTAAATAATTAATGACCTAACTTATATGCCGAAGACATTTTATCTCCCATTAGCAATTCTATAAAATCCAAATCTGATTAAAAAGCATTCATCAATTAAATTGCCAAGTCACATTGCCATTAAAATTGCTTAAACAATCATAAACAAGTACTTGGCAATACAATTAAGATACTTTAATCCAAATTACTAGCAGAGTTAGAAACTGAATAATTAGTACTTATAAGTTGCTTCATTGCCAACCACATAAATGGTGGAATTGTCTTTGTATATCTTCCCCAAAGACGACGCGGCTCTTGCATCCATCTATATAACCATTCAAATCCAGACTGTCTGACTATACGAGGTGCCCTTTTCTGAAGCCCTGCATAGACAGGGAAAGCTCCACCCAATCCAATCATCACAGCATGAATCTTATCTTTATGTTGAGCCATCCATTTTTCCTGTTTTGGACAGCCTAAAGATACAAATACAATACCTGCACCACTTTCATTAATTTTTTGAATCAATGCTTCGTCTTCACTTTCAGTAAGCGGACGAAATGGAAGTGGTTCCATAGCTGCAATACTCAATTGTGGATATTCTTCCTTTAATCTGCTTCTCATTCCGGAAAGAATTTGTTTTTGAGAACCTAAGAAAAATAGACTTACGTTCTGTTTTTGCGCGGAATCACATATTGAAGCTAAAATATCCAGCCCTGCAACTCTATCTTGAGAAGTTGCGCCCAACTTCTTCATCATCCAAACCAAGGGCATACCATCTGGAGTCACTATATCAGCATCTTTTAATACACCAGCAAACTCCGGATTCCAGTGTGCCTCCATCAACATGTGTACATTTGCTACACAAACTGTCTTGCTTTTATGTTCCTTTGCCCACTCAAGAATTGTCTGTATTTGCTCATTTAAACGCAAAGCAGTAATCGGAAAATCTAGTACTTTCCGAGTCGGCAGAGCAACTGCCTTCACCATAGGTCACTCCTTGTGTAACAACTGAAATTGCTAAGAATATTCGACCAAACTGTTGATATAGAAAAATTCTGTTTTAACCCAGTCTTAGTTACTTAAAACTAACGTGAATGGTCGTTATTTGACACAGGTTGATGCAGCTGCTTTTAGTGTTTACTTAGCTTCCCTGGTAATTATTTAATCATTCCACCTTACAGTATATTATCTTACTAGTAAAAATCGGCACTTTCAGTTTTTTTAGGTAAACTTTATATTAACTTTATATAATTAATGAAGTAAGTTTATCTAAGCATTACAATTACTACAAATTATACTTATTGATAACGGTAAAAATTTTAATATAAAGGCGAAAAATCAATTTTTTTTGATTAAAAGACAAGATAAATACTTGTACTATTTAATACATCATTAAAAAAATATTAAACTTATTAATAATACTTATGTATTAATAGTTTTTTGATCTAACAATAATCAATACGAACAAATGAGAATAAAAATACTGTATTTATATGTCAATTAAAATGGGTCAAAAAAATGGGAGAAGATTAATTTATCTTCTCCCTGTTTATTATTCTTGTTTTTATCTTGCTTATTGTCTTCTTTCAATCTTTTTCGTAACATTTGCTGCTGTTTCTTGATTTGTCTCTTTCTAGCAGCGCCACCTTTTCCTTTATCGTTTCTGCCTTGTCGGCGTGGGGACTCCCATCTTTTGAGTCGCATAACTGAATCAACCTTTTTGAATTTAGCAATAGAAATTTATCTCAATAGTTAATTATTATAGCATAAGCAAAAATTTTGATGGAGTATAAATATTGTATGTTTATTATTTTATGACTTTACATAAGTAATAATCTTCTTAAATAGTTAGGGAATAATATATATATATGATTTGGGTATTGGTATTGCAAACTTTTCAGTCATATATTTACTCTATGATTAAAAAATTATAACTATAATACTAATAACTTTTTATTATAATGAAAAATATAACCTGGTAATAGCATCATACGCAGACTTATTATTTCTTGTTATATAGTTAATAAAGATTGCAAAACTCGATTTATATTGCCATATAGTCTGCATTTCGAGCAAAGTCACAAAATTTCAACCTCCTTTGAGCAATAAATAACAAAGTTAATACTATTTGTATAGATACATTGCACTTTTATTGTTTTCCGGAAATCAATGTTATGTCTTTTCCGTTGGTATTGGAATAATTTAAGTTTTCTCTCTCTCCTTCTTCCTCTACGCTCTTCGTGTTCTCTGCGGTTTTTTTATGATTCCAATGTAACCGGATTTTAGATTAAATCGTCATTGCGTTAACGTTGACGAAGTATGCCCGAAGGGCTTAGGACGTGTTTTCAAAGTACTCCTCACCCTTATAGGGTGAGGCTATACCTACAAAGTCCGCCTGCGCGGACTAGAAAAATCTGTTTTTTTAGCCCTGTCAGGGCTTTGTAGCTGTAGCTCCAGGCTTTAGCCTGAGAGCGGTTGGGGTTTGAAAACACGCCCCAATCGCCAATTCTGGGGGAGATAAATCATTTCAAGTCCCCCAGTATTGGGGGATTTAGGGGGCTAGTAAATGTTAGAAAAACAAATTCATATTTCAATTCAGCAACGCCTAAAATTTGCTGTATTATCTAACAAAATCAAGAAAGCTTCCCTACTAAAAGTAGAAAAGCTGAAATTAAACTATTTCTCTGTAACTATTTTATTTTTTGTATGGGCCGGGAGAGACTCGAACTCTCACACCTTGCGGCGGCAGATTTTGAGTCTGCTGCGTCTACCAATTCCGCCACCGGCCCTTGGACTCAACTTCACTATTATAACCTATTTTTTGGTTTTGCAACAACTTTTCATAATCTTTACTACTTGCCCACCGGTCAATTTCTCTGGCACGCAGTACTGGTACGGGATGCGTTAATTGTGCAGTTCTTGCAGCTTTCACCATTTCTCCAAGTTCATTTTTACTGATATCGTCGTAAGCGCGGGCTTGCTCGATGAATGCTTCAAGATTTAATTTGGGAGCAATAGTAGGTGAACCACCCGCCAACTTCATTAACACTGACATGACTACTTTGGGATCTTGGGTTGCCAATAACGCGGCGCGATCGCAAGTAAATTCAGCGCAGCGAACCCATTCCAACAGTTGTGCTTGAATTGCTTGTGCTAAAACTGCACCAATATTAGGTAAGGCTGTGGCGGCTAATATTAATATATTTACTGGAGTTAAATAAACGCTGTGATCGCACTTAAGATGTCCTAACTCGTGAGCAATGACTGCTTGGGTTTCTTCTGGTGTAAGCATATCAATTAAGGAAGTATGCAGCACGACGAAAGGTTGCTTACCTCGCATCGCAAAAGTGTAAGCGTTGGGAGCCGGGTGTTGTTTAATGTAGAGTTGCGGAGGCTCGATATCTAGTATCTTGCAGGCTTCTAAGGTAAGTTCGTTTAACTCCGGCAATTGTTTATCGCTTACTAAAACACTAGAGGCAATATTTTCCACATAAAAAACTTGCTCTGCTAAGGGACCTAAGAGATTCCTTACCATCATATCTAGTCCTGGAATCTGCTTAAGAGCGGCGGTTGCCTCTTTATCAAGGGGATGGCGGAAATAATCAGCTTTTAAACCGATTAATTGGGATTTTGCAAATGATGACATGGGTTGTTGTAAGCTCTAAAAAAAGAAAACTGTGTTTCGGGGCTAGTCAAACAACCCCTAAAAATTAGTATAACTACAACAAAGGTAGACGAGCTGCCCGCCTACCTTTATTGTAGTTGTGAGTTATGAGTTGTAGGTTATAGACTATAAAGTCAAAACTCTAAGCTATTTATTTATTACAAAAACCGAGTTCACTTAATTAACTTGAAATAGAAGCGGTACCATTACTGGTGTCTGTAGAAATTTCTGTTACTGTTGCCGATGTATCTGCCTCGGTGTTTTCTACACGCTCGATTTTTGCTCCTATTTTCTGTAATTTTAAATCTAGCCTATCGTAACCACGGTCAAGGTATTGCAATCCCTTAATTGTAGTTTCACCGCTGGCTGCTAAAGCGGCTACCACCATAGCAGCAGCAGCCCGTAAGTCAGTACCTTCAACGGGTGCGCCAGATAGCTCTGGTACCCCTCTAACAAAAGCAGAATTGCCTTTGACACGAATATCTGCTCCTAAGCGATTCAATTCAGAAGCATGACGCAAACGATTTTCAAATACGGTTTCGTTAATGATGCTATCGCCTTGTGCTACTGCGAGCAAAGACATAAACGGCGCTTGCATATCGGTGGGGAAACCAGGGTGGGGCAAAGTTTCAATATCTGTTGCCTTCAGAATTTCTGCCGGTTTGATACGCAAAGTATCAGATGCTTCTTCAATTACAGGAACTCCAATTTCCTCTAATTTAGCAATCACCGGCATTAAATGCTCTGGCAGCACCGGGGATAATATCAAATCGGAACGAGTAATTGCTCCTGCAAGTAAAAACGTACCAGCTTCGATGCGATCTGGAATTACATTGTAATCAGTAGAATGTAATTTAGGAACGCCGTTAATGACAATTTTACTGGTTCCGGCTCCTTCAATTTTTGCGCCCATCGAAATACAGAAGTTCGCCAAATCCACTACTTCTGGCTCTCGTGCGGCGTTTTCAATAATTGTTTCGCCTTCTGCCAAAGTCGCAGCCATAATTAATGTTTCGGTGGCTCCGACGCTGGGAAAATCCAGGTAAATTTTGGCACCTTTCAAACGGCGACTGCCGTCGGTAACGCGAGCATTACAGATACCATGTTCAATTTGAACCTCGGCTCCCATTGCTTGCAAACCCCGGACGTGAAGATCCACGGGTCTTGCTCCAATTGCACAGCCACCAGGTAAAGGCATTTGGGCTTCTCCGAGTCTTGCTAGAAGAGCGCCGATAGCAAAGAAACTTGCTCTCAACTGAGTTACCAACTCGTAAGGAGCCTTAGAAGTAGTAATTTCACTAGCATTAATGTCAATAATATTGCCATCACGCTTCAAGCGCACACCTAAAGCTGACAAAACCTCACCCATACGGGATATGTCCGCTAATCGGGGAACATTTCGGATGCGACAATCCCCCGAACACAATAAAGCTCCAGCCAGCAAAACTAAAGCAGAATTTTTAGCTCCACTGATAGTTACATTACCTTCCAGAGTATGACCGCCCCAAACTTTTAAGACTGAGGAGTCCGCTTGAGGAGATGAATTCGTTTCTGGTGAACCGTTAGAAGTATTAATAATTCTATCCTCCATATAGTAATTAATGGATTTTATAAAGGAAGGAAGTTGGTTTTGATTCTACAGTAAAGAATCCATTTGTCTACATATCCGCGATACATATACTCAGTTATCAGCGAACAGCGAGCAGTTATCAGTGAACAGTGAGCAGTGAACAGCGAGCAGTTATCGGTGACCAACCGGTTTATTATTAAGACATTGTTTTCCCAACCTTGGAAGCAAAATATTATTATCTTGACAAAACTAATTAATTAAGTAACAATCAACAATTGTCAATAAATAAAGCGGAACTGGCGGAATTGGTAGACGCGCTAGATTCAGGTTCTAGTGCCCCACAAGGCTTCCGGGTTCAAGTCCCGGGTTCCGCATTACTTCGATTGGGAATTCTTAAAAGTCAAGTTTTTATATATGAGAGAGTCTTAGACAGTTTCTATAGTTTTGGAATAATTAATATTGGAATAATTAACGGAACGCTGTCAGAGAAACTAAAATCGTGCTAACCAGTTTACAAAATCCTTTGGTGAAACAAATTCGTAAGCTCCACTCTAGCAAAGAGAGGCGCAAACAGGAATTATTTTTACTGGAGGGAACACATTTATTGGAAGAAGCTTGTGCGACAAATCATCCTTTAGTTAGCGTCTGTTGTACCTCGGGATGGCAAGCATCCCACGAACAACTTTGGCAGACGATTGTGCAAAAGTGCGATCGCGCTCTTGTTGTCAGCGATGATGTAATGAAAGCACTGTCTACTACAGTACAACCTGACGGTGTGGTAGCGACTGCTCTCAGAAATTATCCTATGACTGACATCGGGTTTAGTGGCTTGCAAATAGCTTTAGAAACGCTGCAAGATCCCGGTAATTTAGGAACTATAATTCGTACAGCTGCTGCTGCCTCTGCATCGGGTTTGTGGTTAAGTAAAGATAGTGTTGATTTAGATAATCCCAAGGTTCTACGTGCTAGTGCGGGACAATGGTTTCGTCTACCGATGCAGATAAGTGAAGATTTGCGACAAACAGTATTACAAGCCAAACTTGCCCAAATGCAAGTAATCGCGACTTTACCGGCTGCAAATTTAACTTATTGGCAAGTAGATTGGCAAAAACCAAGTATGATTTTACTGGGTAATGAAGGCGCTGGTTTATCCGCTGATTTAGCGCAAATGGCAGATTTAAACGTCAAAATTCCGCTGCAACCTGGAGTAGAATCTTTAAACGTAGCTATTACAGCAGCCCTAATATTATATGAGGCACAGCGACAGAAAATTTGTGCTTAGCAGCTATTTACTGCCGCGAATAAGCATAAGGGTAATTTCAGTTATTAAGTTCCATCAGTTTGTTCATTTTTCTTGTCAAAATATTGTTCAATATCAGCTATTGCATCTTCCCAGTCAGCTAAATCGAATTTGGGTGGTTTCTTAGTAGCAGGCTTTTGGGAATTATTTTTAATTGTCAATTCTTTTTCTGGTTTTTCTTCTGTTTGATTCTCTTCTAACAAATTTTGCAACTGATCTAGGGATTCTTGAAACTCTTTTGCTACGCCGTCACGTTGTCCTTGTTCGTTATGCTCCATAATATAATTTTTTGTTTTAATCCCTAATATTAATAAAGCGTACTTATGCCTCAAGTATAAAATTTTAGCAAGTAAGCAAGTAAGTAAACTTAATTATACACTCTTGCTTCGGAAGGTATTAATACTTTCCGGACAAAATAGTCACAGCGAAGGAAGGAGGACTTTTTTATTTATCAAAAGGCTCGATCGCAAAGTCATTCAAGGTAATAGTAAAACTCTTTTGCTCTGCGGTAGCTACAAAGTTAATCGCAACTTCGCAAGCAGTAGCAACTGCTAAAGTTACTAAATTGCGTGCTAGAGGGTAATCGCAGACATCATCGTTTGCTGGGCTTGGTACCCGATAAATTGAATTCCAGACAATTTCGGCATAACCGTCGGCTAAACCCACATGAAGGCACGGTATTTTTTCGTTAATACAGCAATCTTTAACAATTTGGCGACTGCTACTATTATCAAAGGTATCAATTACCAGGGCACTATCTGTTAATAGCTGTTTTGCGTTGCTGCTGGTTAATTCTTTTGAAAGTCCATCAACTGCAATACCCAAAGCCCTATAAAGGCTATTTGTTAAAATCTTAGCTTTATATGCTCCGACATCGGAACGGTAATATGGTTGGGTAGATAGGTTGCGCTCTTCTATGCGGTCTTTATCAACAATTTTCAACTTTCCAAACCCAGAACGGGCAAGGCTTTCAGTCAAATTAGCTCCTAATGCACCCGCACCACAAACGGTTACCGGAAAGTCTCGTATTTTCATCATTAATGCAGATGTACGGTGTAGTTGTTCGTGAAAGAAAATACTATTCATATCATTTGCGGTAAATCATTTATTATATTTGTGGGAGCTGGGTAATTGGTAATAGGTAATAGGTAATTAGGTATAAAAAATACGAGAAATAGAAACGGCTTTATAATTTAACCTCTAAATATGGGTTGAATTCCCCATCTCAATTTCAGCCTTCTTCCTTCTTCCTTCGATTTAATAATCTTCCAAATCCCGTCTTTCAACTACACCAACCAAAGATTGTAAATCAAACTTTTCATCTTCACCGCTCAAACAAATACCCGCACTCATCACGGTTAAATCATTTTTAGATATTGCACTGGTATGTTGTTCCCCATCACTGGTAAACCATTCTACAACCCAATAATCTTGGCGATCGCTCCATTGTTGTAATTCCCCACCTGCCATTTTCAAAGCTTCTTGCAAGCGTTTTTCATCTCTTTGCTGTCGCCGTAAATCGCTAAATTCTTCCGCTTGTTGTGTTGCTAAATTATAAGCCGTTAGCATTTCTGGTGTCATACCTTTAAAATGCAAATCCTGCGGTGGCGTTAACTTTTCAAGTTGTTCTCGCAATCTTTGAGCTATGATCACATCCCCACGGCGATCGCATTCTTCAAACCAGCAAGCAGCACCATCGGTACGGGCTATTACAACTTCAAATTGTCCTGCTTCAGCAATCAGATGTACGGGTACGGGTTTACAATAACCGCAACGCTGTAGCATATCAGCTTCATTAATTGCATAGGCTAACCAAGTTTGTCCCCGCAATGGATACACAAGTCTTAAACGTAATGGTTGAAAATTTTTTAAATATTCGCAAATAAGAGGTAAATTGGGTTCTTCGACAAAAGCCGCTTGTTTTGAATTTATCGGTTGAAAGATACCCCAACCTTCAAAATTTTCAGGTTTAGGAATAAAACTGTAAGTTATTCCTGCAATGCGAGTTAGCACCTTACCTTTTCCTACGCAGGGTGCAATAAACTCTGTGGAGCATAACTTTTTTTCCTCAGTAGCTAGTTTGTTAATTAGTTTACGAATATCTGTCATATATTTACACTTAGTTTTAATAACAAAGCTAATTCATTTTATATGGCTGTAATTGGAGCAAAGCGGATAAGCTTAATAAAATAACTTTTCATCGCTATTTTAAGAATTTTCAATCAAATAATTTTAGTAATAAATACTGACTGTATATCTAATTAGATGTTGTAATTAATATTGTTAGTTAATTTCAGAAGTCAGCATTAAGATTTTTTGCGAAACGAGATAATTTATAAGTAAAAAGTATTACCTATGGGAGAATAAAAATAGATATAGAAATATAGTTTTTAGGAACATATTTTTCAGTGCTTGCAGTAGCGAGCGCTGCGTCTGGTTTTGATCTCAAGAGTATACGGGTAGTCTGGTATCTAGTTTAGATAGGCAATCTTAGTTTAAAGTATCTTTCTCAATCTTTTTTTCAAGCATTATTTGAGAAAAGTTAGAGATATTAAGCACAAATAAATTATGAGTGTTGAAAAGAACTGGATACAACTAAGAATCGGAGGGTATACAAATGGCAATTCGCAATAATTTAAAAAACAGTTTGTGGCGAAGATTGCAGAGCGACTCTGTTAGTTGGGGAATGTTAACACTTTGGATATGTGGTTTAGCTGTATTGTTAACCATGATGACTATGTACTCCCGCATTTAACAATTTTTGCTCGGTTTTATTCTCGTTCCCAGTTTCCAGACTGGGAACGAATATAATAAGGCTTTGCCTTATTCAATCAATTAACTAAAGGCATAAATTATAAATAAGTAGATAAGTACGATAAAACCTAACTATGTCATTACGAGCGTAACGGAGTGAAGCGAAGTAATCGCAATAGTTTCAGCTATTTTACATTTCGTTACATAGATAGATTTATTTGTGCCTACCTACTTAACTATAGTTAAGCAACTACCAACTCAGCTTCTTTTTCCGATGATTTATCTTCCTCAACTAAGGAAGGTGCATTGTCTTTAGCTTGCAACTTGTTCGTAACATATGCCGTAATCGCATTCACTTTACGTTGCCGCCATTCATCAATCAGTTGCTGCACCTCAATTGCACCCATTCTACGATTCATTGCTTCGTAGAGATATGCTGCATGGGTTGTTTCGTCTTTAGCAATATTAAGCATTCCTAATTTAAGGTTACGAGCTTTAGAGTCATTTTCTGGTAAAGCTTTCGCCATCCGAGCAAAGTCTTTGCTAGCATCCAATTCTAATATGTAAGTGCTAGCCATAAAAACATTCCAGTCAATATTTTCCGCTTTTAACTGCTCTCCTTCGTAACCTTCATAGTATGTACCGAAAAAAGAACTGCGTTGTTTTGATTTCTTTTCACCACTACTGTTTTTGCTTTTATCTGATGACTGACTTTTGAAGTCTCGAACCTTTTTATCAAGCTGTTTGAGTGCGTGAGCAAAAATTTGTCCGTGTCTTTTTTCGTCTTCTGCGTGCTTTGCTAATTTTTCACAGAGCCACGTATCGCCTTCAGCAGCAGCACGTTGACTAAGGCTAGTTAAAAAAGGAACAGAGCCAGATTCTGCTAACTGGAATCCCGCTAAAATATTTGGACGTGTTTTGATATCGCGAATTTGAACAGCACTAAAATAAGCACTTGCACCAGAACCCGCTAAATGCATTATATAGGTAAGAAGATTCATAGTTAGTTGTTAGTTATTACTTGAAGAACTTTCATCTCTAAGATACGGTTTATCAATTATTAGCTTTTTCTAATTGAGAAACCCGCTTTTGTAATTTCTGAATATCTTGCTTAAGTTCAATTACCAAAGTAGCAAGTCTATCAAACATCTTGTCACGTTGTCGCTGCGATAATCTTCTTTGGCGAGGTTGAGATGATAAAGGCTGATTTGGAATTTTTTGCCCGGAAGCACCGACTCGATTTAATTGTGTTTCTATCCGGTTTACTTGAGATTCTAAACGGTAAAAATCTGATTCTAAATTATTCAAACGGGATTCAAATAACCCAGAATAAGCTTTACCGGAAAGTAAACTACCCCAAAGTATAATGACTAAAAAGGTTATAAATAATAACTTTTTAAACATAAAATAGAAATGGGGAAAAAAGGACAAATAGATATAGCTTTTAACTGCTTATTGGTAAGCTATCGCGATTAACTGTTTTAAACAGTTCTTCCCAATCTATATAGCTGGCGTTATTTTCTCCTTGTTTTACCTCAAAAGTGACATTACAAGCGAAAGGTTGTTGTAGAGATTGTACGCAAAGTTTAGCAATATCTTCGCGGCTGATTTTACCCTTGATATTATCACCTTGCTCAAAAATTAATTCTTTACCACCTGGCTCTTCTGTTAAAGCACATGGTCTAATTATAGTATAAGGAATTTCACTTGCTCTTAAACTATCTTCTCCTTTGAGTTTCCAAGTCAGAATCCCTCCAAGTTGGTCATTTAATTTGACTGCTGGAGGTTCTTCTTCTAAGTTTATACCAGGTCTTCCAGGACGAGTTACTCCTGCCGAACTTACTAAAACAAATTGTGGTAATTCTTTTCCGCCGTAAGCTTTAATTTCTTCAACTTCTAAGGCAAAATTCCCAGCAGAAAAGTTAGGATTTAATCCTCCGTCGTATTCAAATTTGCTCAACATTAATTGAAACGAACAAATTTTATTAACATCAACCATCGCAGCATCTTGTACTGTCTTGGCACGGAAAACAGGTATTAAATCTGTAAAGGGAATCTGAACATTTATCCAAGTATCTGCTTGGGTATCAAAAGAATAACAGTAGCCGACACCATCCCAACTTGTTTCTGTACGTAAGATGAATTTGTAGCGTTTACCGTCTCCTTTGACGCGAATTTCAATACCTTTGTAACCAGATAAATTAAAAGCAGGGTCGAAATTTTTAGTTCTAACTGAAGCAAATCCACCGGAGTTTTCAGTTGAAACATTACCAGAAAAAACCGCTGTATTTGAAGATAATCGAATATTACTTTGACTAACTCCACCCATAACTACATCATCTACAGCACCCCATAGGTTTTTTATATCTAGGGATGGATTGCTAAAATTAAATAGTATTCTTTCCGTTGACGGAAGTAAGTGTTTTTTTGCTGCTTCTACTAAGTTTTTTACTCCTTTATACTCTACATTTTCCGGAGTATCCCCAACAACTTCGGGCATATAAAATTTAATCCCCTGATTGTATTTTGCTCTATCAGGGGTATCACCTTCAACCGGTTGCACTCGCACCGCAGTACAGCAAACCACAGCTTGAATGTTCGCCATTAATAAAGGATTCAAAGTCTCTGGTTTAGTAATATCTGCAACTACTAAATCCGCTTTCTCGCTAAGAATCGACCTAGCTTTAGCGATATCCCGTACCAAACATCTGACTTTATAGCCTTTATCAATCAGTCGCTGTACGACTCGTTTACCAACACCACCTGTTGCACCTGCGACTAATACTACACTCACTGTTTTCGCTCCCATTGATTTGTCTGGATTATCCTGAGAATCACCTTTGAATAAATCCTGCACCCAGTTAAGCATCGGAATTACTTCAAAGAAAGTTAGAGTTTTGATGAATCTATTTAAATCCCACATATTTAAGTAATTAGCTATAAACTATAAGTTAATTTGATAATCATAAGCCCCTTGTTTGCATATTCTACTACCTATTAATTTTTAAACGAACGCTTTCTATGGTGTAAGCTAAAGTAGGAATCGTCAGTAAGATAATGTTTACCCGGATTAATTCTTGCCTATACCACTTTTGATTCAAAAATATTATCCCGCTAATTAAATATGCAATTATTAATAATATATCTTGACGTTTAAATGATTTATAACGTACAAGTAGAGTCGCTACCACTAATGCTACTATTATTAAAATACAGCCAAGTAAGTTTAATGGATTTTTAAACATTTTAATATATTTCGACGCTAATTCAATTTAAAATATGATTTTTTAAAGTCTAACTTCTAACTTGCTTTTCTACTCGTAGGTGGACAGATTCAGCTATTGAATAAAAACAAGCAGCCGTTAACATAAATTGGGCAATAGGCACTTCTTGAGAGCGGTAAGATTTAAATTCTTGAAACAGTAATAATATCCCACTTAAAAAAAGTATAATGCCGAATACAGCATCATAATCCCGTGCCAATTTAGGATACAAAGAACGAAGAAAAAATAAACCACTGCCAAAAGCAGCAAGACTCACGCCTAGTAAAATAATCCAGGTTGCAGTCTTAAACAAAAACAATCCTCCCGCACCAACTAAGGGTATGTATCTAACTACAGACAGAGTTTTATGAAGCAAAGCTGGTGATGTTATTCCAGATGCAGTCGTTGAAAGCATTTGTTCATCAGTATTGTCATAGTCTGATAATTTTTGTGCTTGTGTTGGTTGGAAAGAAGACTGTAGCTTTTGCAAATCCTGCAACACAGCCGAAACACGCGAGTAGCGATCGCTAAAGTGGTAGCGCACCATTTTCTGCAATATTGCTGCGAGTGCGGCAGATATTTGAGCTTTGTCTTGCCAGATAATTTCTCCTGTTTGAGGATCTTCAGGAAACTGATTCGGTAATAAGCCAGTTGAAGCTTGAATTCCAATCATCCCTAAAGCGTATATATCGCTGTTTAAACGCGGTTTTCCTTGGGATTGCTCTGCGCTCATATAACCCGGAGTACCAATAGCAACAGTCTTCACCGTTAAAGATGTTGCCATTTCAGTACGCATTTGTTTAACCGCACCAAAATCAATTAGAACTAATTTATTATCTGATGCACGTCTGATTAAATTATCGGGCTTGATATCTCGATGGATAACTTCATAGCCATGTACAAATTCCAATACACTGGCAACATCAATCAGCATTTGAATTATTTGAGATTCTTCCCAAGGTTCATTGACTAGCATCTCGGTACTCAAAGTATGCCCGACAATCAACTCTTGCACTAAATAAAACTCTTCGTTTTCTTCAAAATATGCTAAAAGTCTGGGTATCTGTTGGTGATTTCCCAATTGTTCAAGAATCTCAGCTTCGCTATTAAATAAACGTCTCGCAGTTTGTAAATAAAATTCATCAGACTTTGCTGGCTTAAGACGCTTCAAAACACAACTAGGATTACCTGGGCGACGAGTGTCTTCTGCAATAAAAGTTTCACCAAATCCACCCGCACTTAAAACTTGGACTACTTTATAGCGCCCGTCTAACAGTTTTCCCAACATATTTTTACTGATTTTTTATTTTAGTTTTATTTTAGTTTTTAGTTTTGTAATTATTTTGATTATTTTTAGTTTTAAATTACTTGATTAAATTAGATTGAACGGCGTTGAGACAATCAATAATTACCATCATATAATTTAAGATACTAACAATCTGTATTCACATACTGAGACTTAAAACATATTATTATTTCAATTATAAACGTTAAAAATCATATATTTAAATAAAAATAAATTAAGTTAAATTAAATGAAATAGCTTAAATTGGTTAATCTTTAGGGGTTTTAGCAGTTACCCCTTTTTTATACATTAAAGTATATACTCCTTTAGAGTGCAGTACTTTAAACCATAAGCCGGATTTAAAACCGAGGGATAAAGCTTTAGTAACGCTTACCCTAGCAGTATCGCGCTGTTTTCGCGTTAAATCATCTCCGTATAAGTTGCGAACAATATCATGAATATGAAAATGATAGTCGGATTGGCAACGCATTAAGATAAGAACAGCGTTTCTAATGGAGTATCCTTTGTATTCAGGCAACATCGGCAAACTTTCTGATTGCCTAGCTACTTTCATTTTTGGAATATCGGAAATATCGATTTCTTGTTGCTGTGGTTGTGACTCGCTGTCATCATCTGGTTGATTGAGTTCTTTTTCATCAAAATCAGCATTTGAGTTTGGTTGATTCTCAATATTTTCATCATTTTCATCAACCGATAAATTATTATAGTTAAGTCTACCTTCTTCTAAATATGCCTGGGTTTCAGATTGAGAAAACTGTTGATAGAATTTATGGTGTTGCTTTTCTTCAATGTAACCCGATATTAAGTTATCGATGGCAGACACTTGAGTCCGAATCGATTGTAAGCGACGTTCTAAACGGGCAGCCTCTAATATATAACGCTCTCTTTCAGCTTCGAGCAGATTCAACATTTCGTGAAACTCAGTCATAATAATTGGAGTATTGGCTATAGAATGAACAAAGATTTATTCAAACAGAAAATTTCCTATTTGGGTACAATGCCAGCAGGTTGTAAGACAATGATGCAATCTATTTCAACCGCTTTAATCAAACAAAATTGGTTCCTCAAAACCTAAATTTAAAAAAGCTTGATTTCAAGCTATAGAATAATACATATTATAAGTAACAATCGCTAACGGTTTCTGAAAAGCAATGAGATTGGTATTAACGCCCATCGCAAATCAATCAGCGTTTTTTCACAGCACATATTTTTAGAGTTAGGTGAAAATTTTTACAGCATAAGTACCACTACCAGAAATCAAGCATAACTACAAACCCGATCGAAAAAGCACAACTCTAATTTAGATAAGACCTGATTATGGATAAACTAGGTATTATCAAACTATGAAAAATACTATATTCAAAGATATAATTATACATAACTTTTTATACAAAACTTTATACATAAATTTAGACATCAAATCATATACAAATTTTTGTAACAAGCATACAGTAGACTTTTCACTATAGAAAATGTAGAAATTATTTTTATTTTTAGCCAACTTGCTTTACAAAATAAATCTGTTAAATAGAAAAACATCTTCCAGTACAGCTAGGTAATATTATGAATCAATTAGAAAAGGTCACAGCAGAGTATCAGAAATTCATTCAAGAATTTCAGAGTATTGTTATCAGTACAGTAGATGAGCAAGGAATTCCTAATGGTAGTTATACGCCCTTTGTAATAGACGCATCTAAAAATATTTACATTTACGTCAGCGGGCTTTCAACACATACACAAAATCTTAATATTAATCAGAAGGCAAGTGTTTTGTTTATTGAAGATGAAGCCCAAACCCCACAAATGTTTGCTCGTCGCAGGCTAAATTATGATTGTACTGCGACTTTAATAGAACGCGAAACTAACGAATGGAAAAAGGTTGTTGATGAATTTGCAGAGCGTTTTGGCGAAATAATTCAAATGCTACGCGGTTTAGCAGATTTTCGTATTTTTAAGCTTACTCCCTACAGGGGTCGTTTTGTAATCGGATTCGGTCAAGCATATCATATTAACGGCGATAATCTCGACGAACTCGCACATATCGGTAAAAAGTAAGCAATTCGCAATTATCAAGGCTAAAGGGTAAAGCTTAAAGGCGAAATTTTTTTTTTCAAATATTTTAACTTACAACTTCCCCTTGTCCCATCGTCCCCTATTCCTCCTCCCCTTATGCTTCAATTTCAACCTCCTGGTTTTGGACATAAAATAATTCAAACATCTCTCGGAGCAATGGTTTACTATACCCAAATTGCTGCACCTTGGGATATTGCTAAAATTGAACATTTACCAGAAATAGTTTTTCTGCATAACTTTGGTGGTGGTGCTTCTGCTTATGAATGGTCAAAAGTATATTCTGCTTTTGCTGCAACCCACCGTATTTTTGCCCCAGATTTGATTGGTTGGGGTGAATCTTCTCATCCAGTCAGGAATTATCAAATTAACGATTACATCACCACTATTGCAGAATTTATTAAACAAGTTTGTCGAGAACCCGTAACGATTGTAGCCTCTTCTATAACTGCTGCTTTAACTATTCGTTTAGCAATTCAACAACCGCAATTATTTCGTAGTTTATTTCTTTCTTGTCCTTCTGGATTTGATGATTTTGGACAAGGTAGCGCACGTAGACTGCCTTTAGAAGTTATCAATACACCGTTATTAGATAATTTGATTTATAAGTTGGGTGCGGAAAATGAAATTGCAGTCAGAAATTTTTTGCAAAGCTTTCTGTTTGCAAAACCCAAGCGAATATCAGAAGAAATTATCCAGGCTTATTTAGCTTCAGCCCAACAACCTAATGCTATATTTGCAGCTTTAGCCTTTTTAAGAGGCGACTTGTACTTTGACCTGAGTTTGTATATTAAACAATTAACAGTACCCACAACTATACTTTGGGGTGAGAAAGCACAATTTCTTAACGTTAAGCAAGGAAAACGTTTGGCTGATTTAAATCCAAATGCTATTAGTAATTTTTATGTAATACCAGATACTGGTATTTTACCCCATCTAGAAATGCCCGAAATTACGGTTGGATTATTAAACAAGCATCTGACTCCTTGAAAAATTCGGGATTGCTCAATCAAAATAGAGCCTACGGGCTAAGTCTGTGTGACAAGATGCCATTAAAATCTTAATCGGAAGGCTGGCGCTAGAAGTGTTATTGGTGCGTTAGCATAAGCTTCCTAACGTCGTGCAACGGCAATAAAGAACTATTTATTTTTCGATATCTGTTGAAATACACTCAACATTGGGAACAATAGGAGATGAAGCTATACAAGCAGCAATTATCAAGCTGATTAGCAATAGATGATTCCGCCAATGAACCCCTATCTACCAGCAGATAACTCTGGGAATAATCTTTCCCAAAGTTTTTTGCTTGAAATAATCAATAGTGTATCTGAACCAATTTTTGTTAAAGATCGAAAACACAGATGGATATTTCTTAATAATGCTTTTTGTCAGTTGGCAGGTTATCAAAGAGAAGAACTTATTGGTAAATCTGACTACGACTTTTTCTCTACGGAGCAAGCCGATATTTTTTGGGAAAAAGACGAATTAATATTTGCTTCAGGTGTTAGCTATGAAGATAAAGGATATTTTAAAGATGCCCGAGGAGCGACTTATATTGTTTCGACAAAAAAGACTTTATTATATGATGATTCGGGAAATCAATTCCTCGTAGTTACGATTCAAGAAATAACTGCATCTGATTTTCAAAATGAGTTTGCTAAAAGTATAATTCAAGCAATAAATAATATCGCAAATAATAGAGATTGTAGCGAATCTATTAATTCTACCTTGGCTACTTTAGGAATTGCGGCTCAAGTAGATAGAGTATCTATAATAGCTGAAAATTATCATAAAATTTGGTCAAATAATCAATTTAAAACAGATTTTGATATTTTCCCGAGATGGCATTCTATGCTTGATCGAGGAGAGATAATCGCGGGTTCTGCAAATGATTTTCCTGATTTAGAACGGGAAGGTTTAGAAACTGCAAATGTTTATTCACTTTTAATCATACCAATTCAAATAGCAGACACTTTTTGGGGATATATTCGCTTTGATAACTGTTCCAAAGAACGCCAATGGTTAGACAGCGAAAAGTTAGTTTTACAAATTGCGGCTCAATGCTTAGGAATTATCATTTACCGTTATGAGTTTCAAGAAGAACTAATAAAATCAAAGAATTTTTTGCAGTTAGTAGTAGATAGTATACCCCAAATTATTTTTTGGAAAGATTGCAATAGTGTCTTTCTTGGTTGCAATCAAAAGATTGCGGATGTATGGGGTTTGAGTTCTGTAGAGGAAATAATCGGTAAAACTGATTATGAATTGTACGCAACCAAAGAACAATGCGAACTTTATAGAGAATGGGATAAGCGAGTAATAGAGTCTGGAATTCCAGAATTACATATTGTCGAGAAGAAGCAACAAGCAGATGGTAAAGAAATTTGGTTAGATACTAATAAAATTCCGTTGCGCGATCCAGAGGGAAATATATTAGGCGTGCTGGCAACAGTTGAGGATATTACAGAGCGCAAGCAGGTAGAAGAGGCTTTAGCTCAAAACGAAGCATTCCTTCGCACTATTTATGATGGCGCAAAGCTAGGAATTATTGTTTATGAAGTAACAGAAGATAATAAATTTCATTATTTTGGAATTAATAAAGCAACAGAGTTAGTTTCTGGTTTAAGCAATCAGCAAATAGTTGGTAAAACTCCCTCTAAAGTTTTAGGAGAGTATTTAGGAAAGACAATAGAGCAAAGAAATCAAGACTGTCTACTTAATAAAAAGCCTATTACTTTTGAAGAAACATTAACAACTAAAGACGAAAAAATATTATTGTTAACGACTTTAACACCACTGTCCAACGATAGTGGCAGAGTCTATCGTATTATTAGCACCAGTACAGATATTACCGCTCAAAAGCAAGCAGAAGTTACTTTACGTGAAAGCGAAGAGAAATTTCAGAAGTTATCTGCAAATGTTCCGGGAATGCTTTATCAATTCAAAATAGATACTGACGGCTCAATGTCTTTTCCTTACGCCAGCCCTGGTACCTATGAATTATTAGATATAGAAGCAGAAGAGATTCAAGCAGAATCTAATTTGTTTTTTTCCATGATACATCCAGAAGATTATAAAACTTTTGATCAGTCTTTGAAGAATTCAGCAGAAACTTTTGAACCATTTTATTGGGAAGGACGTTTAATAAAAGCATCCGAACAAATTCAATGGATGAAAACTGCATCTCGTCCGCAAAAACAATCAGATGGCTCAATTATTTGGAATGGTTTTATTACAGATATTACTCATCTTAAGCAAACAGAAGGAGCCTTGCAATCAGCTTATGATGAAATGGAATCTCTCGTTTTAAGCAGAACAAAAGAATTAACCAAGACAAATAAAATTTTACAGACTGAAATAGAAGAACGAAAAAATACTGAGGCTAAAGTACAGAAGCTAGCAGCAAATGTACCTGGAATGCTCTATCAGTTTCAATTATCTGCCGATGGTTCGATGACCTTTCCTTATGTTAGCTCGGGTTGCTATGAAATTTATGGCTTAAAACCAGAGCAAATTCAAGCAGATGCGAATTTGATTTTTTCAAAAGCCCACCCAAACGATCTGAAAGCCTTTAAAATTTCTTTAGCAGCTTCTGCTGAAAATGTTGAACCTTGGGAACATGAAGGCAGAATAGTTCTTACTTCCGGGCAAATAAAGTGGATAAAAAGCCGTGCCCGTCCCGAAAAATTACAAAATGGCACTATTCTTTGGCATGGTTTCATTCTAGATATAACCGAACGTAAGCAAGCAGAAAAAGCTTTGTTACTTAGCAATGCAATGTTACAGGCTCAACAGGAAGCTGCTATTGATGGAATTTTGGTAGTAGATGAAAGTCAAAATATTTTATCGTGCAATCAGCGTTTTGTAGAGTTATGGCAAATTCCTCAGTCAGTTATTGAAACCGGAGACGAAAAACAGTTTCTAGCATCTATCGTAGATAAATTTACAAATGTAGGCAAATTTATCAATCAAGTAGAAAATTTATATAATGATGTAGAAAAATCTATTCGAGATGAAATTGATCTAGGGGATGGACGCACTTTTGAACGCTATTGTGCTCCCGTCAGTTCATTAAAAGGAGAATATTTTGGTAGAGTTTGGTATTTTCGAGATATTACCGAACGTAAACTAGCGGAACAGTCTTTGCTTAGGACTAATTCAATTTTGCAA
Source organism: Rivularia sp. PCC 7116 (assembly GCF_000316665.1). GTDB lineage: Bacteria > Cyanobacteriota > Cyanobacteriia > Cyanobacteriales > Nostocaceae > Rivularia. The sequence goes on from NC_019678.1 coordinate 644,242, forward strand.
GCACAGCAAGAAGCTTCGATTGATGGCATTTTAGTTGTTGACGAATATCGTGAGTCAATCTCATATAATCGGCGTTTTATTGAATTATGGGAAATCAATCAATCGGTGATTGACGCAGGTAAACACGAAAAAATCTTCGCTGCGATATTAGAAAAACTAGAAGAACCTGAAGAGTTTGTATCTACTTTAGAATATATATTTAAGCATCCAGACAAAAGTTGTCGTAATGAAATTTATTTGAAGAATGGAAAAACTTTTGAGCGATATATTGCTTCTGTTAATTCTTTAGATGGAAATAACTACGGTAAGATTTTATATTTTAGAGATATTACAGAACGCAAACAAGCAGAAGCAACATTACGCCAACAAACTCAGGAATTAGAAAATACTCTTTTGCAATTACAACGTACTCAAGTACAGCTAATTCAGAGCGAAAAAATGTCTAGCTTGGGACAATTAGTCGCTGGTATAGCTCATGAAATCAACAATCCCGTTAATTTTATCGATGCCAATTTGATATACACGCAAGAATATTTTGAAGACTTGCTAAAACTCATCAAAATTTATCAACAGAACTTTCCCGAAAGTTTGGAAGCAGAAAAGTTTATTAAAGAAATCGAATTCGACTACCTGCTAGAAGATTTGCCGTCGATTATTAAATCGATGAAAACGGGGGCAGAAAGAATTGCTCAAATTGTACTTTCCTTAAGAACTTTTTCGCGTTTAGATGAAGCAGAATTTAAAAAAATTGATATTCACGAAAGTCTCGATAGTACTTTAATGATTTTGCAGAATAGTTTGGAAACTCAACCGCATCGAAGTGCAATTCTAGTTACTAAAGAATTTGCTGAGATACCTTTAATCGAATGCTATGCGGGAAAGCTAAATCAAGTTTTTCTAAATATTTTAAATAACGCAATTGATGCTTTGGAAGAAGCAATCAAAAATAACCAAATTCCCGAACAGCAATATCCTCAAATTCGTATTTTAACTAAATTAATTAACCAGAATATGGTGCAAATTAGCATTATTGATAATGGTTATGGTATTCCTAAAGATAATCTTTCTAGGTTATTCGACCCATTTTTTACAACTAAGCCTGTAGGTAAAGGTACTGGTTTAGGATTATCTATGAGTTACCAGATTATAGTTGAGCAGCATGATGGAAAATTAAACTGTATTTCTACTTTGGGAGCAGGTACCGAATTCCAAATTCAAATACCTGTTAGCTGCCATCGTATAGCAATGTAAATTAATATTCATTAAGTTAAATTGTTTATTTTCGTAATTATAAAATTTAACTGAATAATACAGCATATTTAGTTTTGGTGAAGTACATCTCGTACTGGAGTTTAGACTAAAGCTCGTGACCGCGTAGCGGTCACGGCGCACAAAAAATGGTATAAAAAATAGGGAAATGCTTGTGGTAAAACAAGCACCTCCCGACGGAAGATGAGAAAAGCACTACCAAATCTCAACTTTCGTTATGGATGTTTTTGCACATTTAAGGGAATTCCGTCAAGCTGCGTACAAATGTTTGTGTAAAGCAAAAGATGCAACATTTGAATTAACGGACTCAGTGCTGCTCACAAGGAATGCATATAGTTTGGCAGATTTATCTCTATGCCCAATATTATGCCTTCGGCACGCTTCGCTAACGCCGAAAATGGTCAAGCATCTATGAAGCATTGCAAGATACAAAAGTCCAACGAAATAAATTAATGGGACTATACATCAAAAATATACCAAGCCAAGAACGTATTATTCTTGCCGGAGACCATACTGCATGGTCAAGACCAAACGCACCAACGTTAAAAGAGAGGACTTATGAACATCATACCCAAAGTGGAATCGGAGGTCGCCCAGTAACAGCAGGATACGGTTACAGTACACTTGTATGGGTTCCAGAAGAAGAAGGAAGTTGGGCATTACCATTGCGACATGAGAGGATAACTAGTTGGGAGAACCCGATTAATAAAGCGGTATGGCAACTCCAACAAGTATGCCCGCAATTACCATCTCGACCTTTAACGTTATGGGATATTGAATACGGATGTGCGCCATTTGTAATCAAAACGGCTGACATTAATGCTGATAAATTAATGCGTTTACGCTCAAATTTATGTTTATGGGGAGAACCACCTTCATATTCAGGTAGAGGTAAGCCAAGAGTTCATGGAGGTAAATTCAAACTTAACGATTCAACAACTTGGTCAGAAGCAGCACAAACAATAGAAGAAAAAGATTCCCAAGTTGGGTATGTAAAAATTAAGGTTTGGCACAACTTACATTTCCGTGAAGTCTGCCGTGGGGAGGCTCCCCACGGCGAGCTTCACGTAAATCTCCCCTTCATCCCATGACTGTTATACTCGTAGAACGTCTTAATCCAGATGGTTCTAAACGTGTATCAAGACCGATGTGGTTAGCATTTGTTGGTTCCAAAATGCCGCCAATAAATGAACTTTGGAAATTTTATTTACGCCGTTTTGCAGTTGACCACTGGTATCGTTTTATTAAACAAAGACTACATTGGACTCTTCCAAAATTATCAACACCACAACAGTGTGATAAATGGAGTGACTTGATGCCGTTAATGACCTGGGAGCTATGGCTCGCTCGTGATATTGTTAGTGACAATCCCCTCCCTTGGCAAAAAACAACAATCAAATTAACTCCCGGAAGAGTTGCCCAGGCGATGCCTGGGATTTTAGTCCACATTTCTACACCTGCCAAACCTCCAAAAGTACGCGGTAAATCACCTGGCTGGAAAAAGGGAAAACCTCGTAAGCGTAGAATCAGGTATCCAATGGTTAAAAAGAGTACTCCAAAGCCACCTAAAAAAACAGAACAATCTGCTGTTTAACTGATTTTTGAAATTTTGTAGCTTGATACTTGTTAACTCAGTGTAACTGAGTCATTTTGTGATTTTTAGTCTAAACTCCAGTCATTTAGCTGCAAAGTGCTGTATATTTTATAATCACATAGCTGGTGCGTTAGGCTGAAGCCATAACGCACCCTACAAACTACAAACTGTTCACTGTTAACTAATTTACGGAATCGCCACAACTCTCAACAAACGCTCCATTACAGTTTGCGCTCTCCTTCCTCCTACGGGAATTAAACGGTGACTCAAAACATAAGGAGCAATGAACTTCACGTCATCGGGGATTGCATAATCGCGCCCAGAAAGATAGGCAAAAGCTTGTGTGGCGCGGTGTAAGGCTACAGTTCCCCTAGGGCTTACACCGAGAGTAATTTCTTCATCGCACCTTGTGGCTCTGACTAAATCGAGTATGTATTGCTGTAATGAAGCTTCTACCCGGATACCGGCGCAAATTCGCTGTAATTCTTCAACCTCAGCCAAAGAAATACAGGGTTTTACATCGGTAAATTTACTGTTCTCTTGAAGCCGAGACAACATTTGTAACTCTTCTTGTTCTGTAGGATAGCCCAAGCTCAAGGAAAGCATAAATCTATCCATTTGCGCTTCTGGTAAAGGAAAAGTTCCTTGATATTCAACCGGGTTTTGAGTTGCGATGACAAAAAATGGTGCGGGAACGGCACGAGAGACACCATCAACTGTTACCTGCCCTTCTTCCATAACTTCTAGCAATGCCGATTGAGTACGGGGTGTAGCGCGGTTGATTTCGTCTGCGAGCATGACATTCGCAAAAATTGGACCTTCAAGAAAAGTAAATTCACCAGTTTTAGGGTTCCAGATATTTGTACCCGTAATATCAGTAGGTAACAAGTCTGGCGTACACTGTAGCCGTTGAAATTTACCATCAATAGAACGAGCTAAGGATTTTGCTAGCAGAGTTTTACCAACTCCGGGAACATCTTCAAGTAAAGCATGTCCCCCACCTAGTAAAGCGACTAATACCAAACGGATTGCTTCAGATTTACCAACAATGGTAAGAGCTAGATTTTGTGTCAGAGCGTCAATTTTGTCTCTCATGCACCTGCCGGAAGTCAAAGGTTAAAAGGTTAAAGGTTGAGATTTAGGAGTGAGGAGTTAGTAGTGAGAAGTTAATATTTTTTATTTCTTCCCATCCCCCATGCCCAATGCCCTAATCTATTGTTCCCAGAGTTGGAGTAAACTAACGCCCTTGACCTACAATTTCCGCAAAAACATGGGGCGGGCTTGTTAAAAAGCCCGCCCCATTTTTTTAAGGTTCCATCTCGTGACTAAAAAAGTTCCTAGCGGTGTTGCAGTCAAGTTGGATTTGAGCTTTAAGGGCTGCTAAATTACTAAATTTTTGTTCTGGTCTGATAAATTTGATTAATTGTATTTGCAGCTTTTTGTCATATAAATCTCCAGACCAATCTAAAATATGTACTTCTACGGTAGGATGAGTACCATTTACTGTAGGGCGATCGCCAATGTTCATTACTCCCCAGCAGTTGTTTAAAGCTGTATCCTGGTTGTTGATGCGAGCAACTCGGACGGCGTAAACTCCTTGACGGGGCAAAAACTTATCTTGGGGTAACTGTAAATTCGCAGTTGGAAAACCAATGGTTCTACCAAGCTGCTGCCCTTTAACTACAGTTCCGATAAAAGTATAAGGTCTTCCCAGTAATTGGTTGGCTCTTTCAATATCGCCAATTTCAAGTTTTTGACGAATGAGTGAGGTGCTGATGCGCTCTGTCTCCTCATCTACGGAAAAATCGTCTTCGTGAGTTATTAAAGGAACGATAGTAACCGGAATACCATACTCAGCCACAAGTACCTGTAAATCCATTGCAGTACCGCTACGCTTTGAACCAAAACAAAAATCTTGTCCGACGCTGATTCTTGCGGCTTGCAATTTTTCTACGATAATTTGTTGTACGAATTGTTCGGGAGTTAAAGCAGATAATTCTTTATCGAAGGGAATTAGTACAAGCTGTTTTACCCCTAGCAGTTCTAACTGTTGAACTTTTTCATCCAAAGGAGTCAACAAAGTTCTAGGTTTACCAGTAAAAAACTCTTGAGGATGCGGAAGAAATGTAATAACAGTTGGGTAAATATGTTCTGCGTCTGCTGGTTTATGCAAAATTGGCTGGATCACCCTTTGATGACCGCGATGAACGCCATCAAATTTACCAAGGGCAACAGCAGTAGGAGTTTGAATTAATTCGGTTGAAGAAGTAACCCACACAGAACACCCATTTTTAGACAGATTTGGCACGTCAATATTGGGACGAGATGTTTAACAACGCGGGAAGCAGAGTAGTAAAGGGTTAGGTTTTAGGAGTTAAGAGTTAGGAGTTAGGAGTTATAAATTCATTTTTATCCCAATGCCCAATGCCCAATTCCCAACGCCCATTACCCAATACCCATTATCTATTCCCAACTTGCCATAGATATTTTAACTAAGGCTCTCGAATACCAATTTAATCCAAATTCTATAATTGCTTTGCGATAAAAGTTTTATATCAATTATCTTCTAATAGGAAAACTGTTTGATAAAGGAATATTGATTGTAACTTTTAGTACCATTCCTTCCTTAGCCATGACCGCACCGGAGAATCTCTCTTTAGCTTCTTGTCCAATACGATCTAAAAATTCATCATCATGAGATGGATCGTGATGGAAAATAACTAAAGTTTTAACCTTCGCGGCTTTAGCGATTTTTACAGCTTCTTGCCAGGTAGAATGACCCCAGCCAATTTTAGGTGATTTTGGAGAATAATATTCGTCATCTGTATAAGTTGAATCATAAATTAAAATATCGGCTTTATCGGCAAGTTTTAAAACATTTTCGTCTAACTTATCTGGATAATGTTCGGTATCAGTAACATATACGGCAGAACCACCTTGCCAATTAACCCGATACCCGACTGATTCACCTGGATGGTTCAATGCTGCGGTTTCTATAGCAATATCTTCTATATGAATCGTCTTTCCCGGTATAACCTCGCAAAAATCCAAATTGGACTGCATAATCTGTAAAGGTACGGGAAAGTTAGGATGCAGCATCTGGTCGTTTAAACGCTGCTCCACAGTAGAGCCATCTGGGGCTACTGCACCATAAATATGAAATTTATTGCCTGCAACAAATCCAGGAGTAAAGAACGGAAATCCTTGCACGTGATCCCAATGAGAATGGGTGAAGAAAAGATAAGCTTCTAACGGCATTTTAGGTAATAAAGACTGCCCTAAAACGTGGATTCCCGTGCCTCCATCAAAAATAAAGCGTTTGTCGCCCACTTGCATCTCTACGCAAGGGGTATTACCTCCATAACGGACGGTTTGGGGTCCCGGACAGGGAATACTGCCACGAACACCCCAAAATTTTACGGTAAATTGATTCTCTTTCCTAGACATGAGTGTTACTTGTCAAGATTGAGCGGGCGAACAATACAAAAAATCTTACTCTTAAGAGTTTAATTAATATTGTCTTACCCTTTCTTGTAAAAGGGATAATTAAATGGTCACAGCACATACTTTTCAAGGGTATTTTCGCTTATAAATGCGAGTCTGTTTTAAACTTATACTCATAAGTTTGAATATACGTCTATATGTTTTTTATAGACGTTTTTACTTTATAACCTATATTTTGCAGTAATGCATTTAACCTCCGAAAAAGCTTATTTTTTTTGACTTCAAATATTTGACTTAAACTGTAATTCACTCTGGGCTAACTGTTTGAATCCATCTGCATAAGTAAGGTTATAATGTAAGGGAGTAATACTGATATAATTATCTTGTATAATACTCACATCAATAGGTATATTTTCGGGTAAATTATAATTAACTGGTGGTTCTACATCTTCAAGAACTTCTCCTGTTAACCAATAATAAGTTTTGCCCCGTGGATCTACTCGTTTATCAAATACATCAACGTAACGCCGCACTCCTTGACGAGTAAATTTCACACCTTTTATCTCCGACGATTCGACTGCGGGAATATTAACGTTAAGTAATATCGAATCAAGTTTTGCTTTTTTGGTTAGTTGTTCAACAAGTAGTTTGGCAAAATCAGCCGCAACTTCAAAATTACTCGAAGAATAACTAGTTAGGCTAAATGCAATGCTAGGAATACCTTCAATCAAGCCTTCCATGGCTGCCGAAACAGTGCCAGAATAAAGTATTTCCGTCCCCAAATTCGCACCTTGATTAATTCCAGCCAGAACTAATTCTGGAGGTGAATCTAGCAAAGCCCATAATGCTAATTTTACGCAGTCAGAAGGAGTTCCATCACAAGCCCAAGCCTTTATATTAGGGTGAAAAACCGACTCTACAATTTCGGCGCGAATCGGTTGATGCAAAGTCAAGCCATGTCCTGTTGCCGAACGTTCCCTATCCGGACAGACTACATTCACATCATGACCGGCTTCTGCCATAGTATTAGCTAAAGCACGTACACCCTTAGCGTAAATACCATCATCATTAGAAATTAATAATCTCATTATTGCTATTTTCAACTACCACTAAGCCAATTTAGCAGTTAGCAGTTACCAGTTATGAGTCAGAAGTAATTAAGGTTAAAGTTTAAAATTTTCCTTGTCTCCTTGCTTCTTTATCTCCCCTTTATGTTCGGCTCAATTTCCAATTCCTCTTTAACCAGCTATTTTTAACTTATCAATGGCATTATAAAAGCGGGTGAGTTATTGGGTTGCTGGTCACTAATGACTAATAACTAATAACCGATGACTGATAACTGATAACTAATAATTAATGACTGATGACTAGCGATTTACAATCTCAATTAGAAGAATTACGTATTGAAGCCCAGAAAGCAATAACTGACGCTGATTCTTTGGAAAGCTTGGAAGGACTCAGGGTTAATTATCTAGGCAAGAAAGGTCAGTTAAGTATTTTGCTGCGCGGTATGGGAAAATTAAGCGCTGAAGAAAGACCAAAAATTGGCGCGATCGCCAATGTTGTTAAGGAAGCTTTACAAAATAATTTAGATAAGCAGCGTGCTGCTTTGGAAACTGCGAAAATCCAAGCGCAGATTGAAGCGGAAACAATTGATGTGACTATGCCGGGAGTGTTTCGCCCCCAAGGTCGGATTCACCCGTTAAATAGCGTTATTGACCGAGCGCTAGATATTTTTGTGGGTATGGGTTATACCGTTGCTGCTGGCCCGGAAATGGAAAGCGATTATTATAATTTTGAAGCGCTCAATACTCCCCCAGATCATCCAGCCCGCGACATGCAGGATACTTTCTATCTGCCCGACGGAAATATGTTGCGGACTCATACTTCTTCGGTACAAATTCGGTTTATGGAAGAAAGCGAACCACCGATTCGGATTATTGCACCGGGACGAGTTTATCGAAGAGATACTGTAGACGCTACTCACTCAGCAGTATTCCATCAACTCGAACTTTTAGCAGTTGACGAAGGATTAACTTTTACTGATTTAAAAGGTACCGTCAAAGAGTTTTTAGAAGCAATGTTTGGTGAAATAGAAGATATTCGCTTCCGAGCCAGTTACTTCCCATTTACCGAACCTTCAGCCGAAGTGGATTTAAAGTGGAAGGGACGCTGGTTAGAAGTTATGGGTTGCGGTATGGTAGACCCTAATGTTTTAAAAGCCGTAGGTTACGATCCAGAAGTATACACGGGATTTGCTGCGGGTTTTGGCGTAGAGCGTTTTGCAATGGTGTTACATCAACTCGATGATATCCGCCGCGTTTATGCCAGCGATTTGCGCTTTTTACAGCAATTTTGAATTAGTTGTTAGTTGATGATCCACACCCTCCGGGTGAAAGTTGTTAGTTGATAGTTGGGAAGTATGTATAGCGATCGCTAACAACTAACCACCAACAACTAACTACTTTTACAATTATCGCAATGTCCGCAGCTTAGATTTGCCGCTTCTTTTTGAAATCCAAAGGCATTTAATAAAAATTGCCAGCGACATTTTTTTGTATTTAGATACTGCTGCATTTGATTTCGGGGGTGCGATCGGCGATTATTTTTCTTTTGTGAATCTTCCTGAATAATGTAATTAAAAGGGTCAATCCACTTTAATTTACCCATACTATGCAGCAAAGATAAGGCTAGAGTGGCATCGGGAAGTTTTTGCGCTACAGCTTCGACTTCTCCGGCAGGCGGTAATTTTTTAATTAATTGTTTTGCTGCAAGCTGTTGTTCTCGCAGCTTTTCTTCAAAAAATTTCTGTCTTTGTTTGTCTTCTGGATTCAGAAATCCGGTGGGTTCGCTAATTAATGTTAGTGCTTCTGCTGGTTTTCCGTCTCTTCCAGCACGTCCAATTTCCTGAACGTATTCCGACAACAATAACGGCGCTTGAAAGTGAATCACCCATCGCACATCGGGCTTGTTAATTCCCATACCGAAAGCTGAGGTACAAACCACAAAGGGTGTTTTTCCATTTAACCATCTAGTTTCAATCTCGCGTCTTTCTTCCGCACCCAGTCCACCATGATAGCTAGCCGTCTTATGACCTTTTTCTCTCAACCATGCCGCTAAATTCTCGCTATCTCTTCGCGTGCGAACGTAGACTAATCCCGAGGAATATTGATTTTTGTGAATAAACTTTAATAATTGTTGCTGTCTTCCTTGGGGAGTCCAAATAATCCGGACGTTCGGGTTAAGATTATTTCTATAAGGATTCAGCTTAAATACAGCAGGTTGCTGTAATCGTAAGGTTTCTAAAATTACAGTTTGGGCTAAAGGGTCGGCGGTGGCAGTAAAAGCGGCTAGCGCTATTTTTGTTCCTCTTCTTTTTGTCTTAAGTAGCGCTGGTCTGACTGCCCCTAATCTTCGATATGCTGGTCTAAATGTATCGCCCCATTGTACTAAACAATGTGCTTCGTCTAATATTAAGCCATTTATTTCGAGTTCTGGGCGAGATAATCTTTCCCATACTGGGGGACTCAACAAAGTTTCTGGAGATAGGTAAAGTAATCTTAACTGCTGTCTTTCTAATGCTTGTAGGGTTTGACGACGTTTAGAAACAGATAACTGGCTATGTATTAGTGCTGCGGAAAGTTTTCGTTCTTTTAATTCCTGTACTTGGTTTTCCATTAGTGCAACTAAGGGAGAAACCACTAAAGTTAAACCAGTTTGTAAAAGTGCGGGAAGTTGGAAGCAAATTGATTTACCTCCACCGGTAGGCATAATAATTAATGCATCTTTTTTCGCAAGTAGACTTTGGACAATTTCCCCTTGAGGTGAACGAAAATCTTCATAGCCCCAAATTTGTTGAAATGTAGCACGAACATTTTGCCATGATGGGATTTGTGCTTGATTCATAGTAAATGGGTAGATACACCCCTTGCCTTGCACACTTTTTATGACGAGTTTTGAATATAACTTTGATTGATAACATCATGCTTCAGTGTTTTTAACTATTATGGCTTTAAGTTTCTGGGAAAGTTTTGGTTAGTTGGTAGGTTAACTGTTTTATTTTCAGACATAATTTTGATTCTGTTATCAAACAATCAGGATTAATATTAATGCATCAAGATTGTATCAATAAACTTTTAATAACAAGTGCGTTCAATGGCAGCAGATATTAACAAAACCTCAGTTATTTAAGCTAAGTTAGTAGATTGGGGTTTAGATTTGAGAGGATGTTTGAATGCTTAATCTACAGCTAAAAAGCTAACTAGATTACAATAGATTAAGTTTCAACGTAAGGTCGTCCTTTTTTGGGTATGACAAAGCGCAAACAAAGATTATTCTCAATTTTCCGAGTGGCAGTTTTGTGTCTAATCATGTTGCTGCTCTGGAGCGGTAATAGCTGGGCGCAAATTACCTCTGATGCTAAGATTGAACCTTTAATTGAAAAATTAGCAAATAAAAATACTCGTGTTATTGATGCTGCTGATGCTTTGGTAAATATTGGCTCTCCAGCAGTATCGGCACTGATTGAAGCTTTAAAAAATGAAGATAGTAACCTGCGTTGGCGTGCGGCTTCGGTTTTGAGCGATTTGGGTGCGGAAGCTGCACCTGCGGTACCTGCTTTGACTGAGGCTTTGCAAGATGATGATGCACAGGTAAGGTTATACGCCACAATTGCTTTAGGTAATATTGGTGAAGCTGCAAAACCGGCTGTTCCAGCTTTGATGGCAGCTTTGCAGGATAAGGAACAGTACGTGCGAATTTACGCTCCTTCAGCTTTGCGGAAAATTGGTGTGGAAGCAAAGGTTGCTGTTCCCGCATTGGTGGGGGCTTTGCAAGATAAAAATGCCGGGGTACGGTTGAATGCTGCTTATGCTTTGGGTTCAATTGGTACCGAAGCATCTGAAGCAATTCCCAATTTAATTAAACTTTTAGATGACGAGCAATTTTATGTACGTTATGCAGCAGTCAAAGGTTTGAGTGATATAGCTGCTGGGTTTCAGGATAAAGCAGCGAGTCTTCCAAGTTCAAAGCTAGCCAAACTGATATCGGATTTTGATAAAGTCCTTAATATTCTTGAAGACGATAAGCACAAATTTACTCAAGAAGAAATTGCTAAAATTCGCCGTCCCCTTAATGCAATTAAAACGGAGAAGGATAGCCGTTTGCTGGATAAAAGCCGGGAATGGGTTCTCAAGCACAAGCTATTTTTAGGAATTGCGGCTTACGTTACTTTGCTACCGTTATTGTGGTTGATTCTCCTGCGAGTCAAACCTTTGTGGTTGCTACAGCTTAATAACGCGCTCAAACCCTACACCGATTTTTCTCTACCGCTGATTAGTATTAACGTACCGCTAAGATACGTGTTATTTGTCGGCTGGTTTCATTATCATCCTAGAGTGCTTGATGCTTGGGTAAAAAAATATATTGAATCGGCAAGAGAGCAGTTTCCGAAAAAAGATACCGTAAATAGTCGCTCTACTTATATTCCGATTCCTGTAATTCTTGAAGGTAATACAATCGGGGAACTATCTGCGGAAAATCTGCGCCCAACTTTCAACAAACAGCGTACTTGCTTGTTGATTAATGGTGAAGGTGGCATTGGTAAAACGAGTTTAGCTTGTCAAATCGCTCGCTGGGCAATGGCAGAAGACGAAAAGGATAGATTGAGCGAACATTTGATGTTACCCGTGCTTTTAGAGGAAGAATTTCGTGAAATTGAAGATAAATCAACACTTTTAGAAGCGATTCGCGGACAATTACAGGCTTTGATTGACGAACCGAATCCAATCTGTGAAGAGTTACTGGTACCCTTGTTAAGAAAGAAACGCGTTTTGGTAATTGTTGACCGTTTTTCAGAATTAAATCAAGCTACACGAGATGCCATTCAGCCAGATTCGCCGGAGTTTTCGGTAAATTCTTTGGTGATTACTTCGCGATTAGAAGAGAAGTTGGGACGAGTAAATAAAACAACTATTAAACCGTTGAGAATTGAAGCAAATAAACTTTCCTCATTTATGGAAGCTTATTTAATGCAGCGAGGTAAACGGGATGAATTCACCGATAAAGAATTCTTTGATGCTTGTAATCGTCTTTCAGAAATGGTTAGCGAGCGTAATATTACGGTATTACTGGCTAAACTATATGCCGAGCAGTTGATTGCAAATGCTCAAAAGCAGCAAGGAAATACCTTGCCAGAAAACGTTCCTAGTTTAATGCTGGGATATTTAAACGAAGTCAATCGAGATGTCACTGACGAAACGATTGATGATAGAACAGTACATCAAGATATGAAAGCTATAGCTTGGGAATGTTTGCAGCAAAGCTTTCAACCGGGGAATGCAAAGTTAGTAAATGCTATTGATGCCTTAGAGGCTTTGGGTATCGATGAACCCGAAGCACACTTGGAATATTTAGAAAACCGCTTGCATCTGATTCAAACTATTGGTTACGCCAAAGATGAAATTCGTTTTTGTTTAGATCCATTAGCGGAATATTTAGCTGCTTTGTATGCAGTTGATATTTACGGGAATAATGATAGTAAATGGCGTTCCTTATTCTTTAAGAAAGCTGAAGATTTAGTTAATCAAAATGGCAAAGATAATATCAAAGGTTTTGTTTTAGCAATGCGGGATTGTTATTTATCTCAGATTAATGATGCAAAAGATACAGATTTTGTAGTCCAGAAATTGAATAAATTAGCAGGCGTGAATAATTCTGGAAGTGCGAGTAAACCAGTTCAATCTACGACATCGTAGAATATTCTCAAGAGAATGGCTGTATTAGCTGCTACCTCTATCGCCGCTAGTATATAGCGCTTCTCATTTGAATGGAATACAAATTTAACCTCATCCCGTCCTACGGACACTCCTCTTTTTAGTCAGTGAGGGGAAGGGGGTGAGGTTCATTTGTACGCAAAAATATCATTATTATTATTGCATTAATTTTACTTGTAGCCTCACACAATGGCCATTGCATTCTGCCCGCGTCTGACATACAAATGAAACTCGCAGCAGCTTAGAACGTCAATAACTCCGTAATTGTCTTGTGAAATTAAAATAAATACTACATTGTTTTAAATTAGCATACGTATTAATACGATTTTTATAGGTTTTGTTCAACTAATTAAAAAGAATTTTACTTCTACTACGCAAATATTTGAGTGCATTTCTATTAACATGCAATTAAGAATATAAAGTTTGTCTATACTTGTGTGAAAATGCCGAAAAAGTATGAAATTAATCAAATTATTTAAATATTCTCTGGCTAAGTTTTAATACTGAGGACAGAGTATAAAATAAACAATATAAATGAAGTATAGCGCGGTTGTTTTGATAGATATCTAACAATAAAACCGGGTTTAATCGATTTTTAATTAATGCTTATTAACAGAGGATGTTGAAAATGAAAAAACTAGGAAAGTTATCTAAATTTGTTATTTCTGCTGCTATTGTTGGTTCAGTTGTTACTGCTGCAAGCGCTGCACAAGCTTTAACTTTAAGGCAGGGTACAACTGGTTATAACGTTAGAGCTATACAAACAGAACTCCGAAATAGAGGTTACTTCCCTCGGAGCGTTTCTTCGACTGGATACTATGGCACTATTACCAGAACTGCTGTAATGAGATTTCAGCGTGCGAATGGTTTGAGAGTAGATGGTATTGCTGGTCCTAGAACCCTTGCAGCAATGGGTTATTCCGGCACGGGTGGTCGTTTTGTTAGTACCCAAGCGATTAGCAATGGAACTGCAACCGGAGTTGTTCAAGTTCGTACTAGATTAAATGTTCGCTCTGGTCCTGCTATCTCATATACAAAGCTTGGTTCTCTGCCTTCCGGACAGGCAGTGAACATTGTGAACCAGCGAAATGGATGGTACCAACTTGAGTCTCCTGAAGGTGAATACTGGGTAAACTCTCGATACGTTAGGGTTCGCTAGGTAGTAGAAATATTCCTCCTGTATCCTTAAAGAATGCGCGGGAAAGTCAAGAACTAAATATGTGAAACTGTAGTGCCGTCTTGGCTGGGTGTCCTTATGGACCGAGTGCCAAGACGGCATTACTTATAATAATTTCACGAATCATTTAGTACTGCTATGACGAGCATAATTTTTTATATAATCTGGAACTTCAATACCCTCAATTAAACGCTCATCATCAATAGCTTTACCTGGAAGCATCTGCAATGGTAAAACACCAGCCCACACTGGTAAATCGTAATCTGCTTCATCATCTACAGGATTACCAGTACGCACCTTTGCTGATGCTTCTGTCAGAGTTAGAGAAAGTACCATTGTTCCCTGCAATTCTTGCTTGTGTGGCTGGCGTACTTCTTGCCAACGTTTTGATACAACGTGTTCGGTAAAGGCTCGCAGCGCTTCATATTTTTCTTCAGTGTCAGTAACTAGCATTGCAGTACCAAATATTACTACCGAACGATAATTCATGGAATGATGGAAAGCAGAACGTGCTAATACGAGTCCATCTAATAAAGTTACCGTAACGCATACTTCAATACCCTGATTTAAAGTACGCAACATTCTACTTGCTGGTGAACCATGAATATATAGTTTGTCATCTACTCTTCCGTAAGCAGTAGGAATTACAAAGGGTTGATTGTTTACTGTGAATCCAACATGACAAATTAACGCTTCATCTAAAATATTGTAAATAGCTTGAGTTTCGTAATTACCGCGTTTAGGTAATCTTTTAATTTGGCTGCGTTTGCTTGGTGTCAGTTGTTGGTTCGTTGTGTTGTTTAAACTAGTCATGGTTTTTTTATTGTAGTGATTGATTCAATTACTAAAAGTCACACGTCATTTGCTACAAAGCGGGAATTGGAGTAAATTAAATTAGATTTAATTGCATTGCATTACTTGGTAAAAAGCCTAAATTTTCATAAACGGGTTTTCCTGCTGGTGAAGCGTTTAAAATAGCTTTTGTACAATTGATAGATTTTAAATGCTTAATTGTAGCGTTTGTTAATTGTTTGGCGATTCCTTTTCTACGGTGAGATGGTGCAACGTAGACACCCCAAATATATCCGTATTTACGATATTCTTCTTCTAAGATTAGTGGATATAAACCAGTAAACAACTGACAGCTTGCAGAACCTATGATTATGTCGTCAACTTCTGCAACAAAACCTTTATAGAATAAGTTTTGACGAGCTTGTTTGATAAATTCCTGAGTCAGATTGCGGTGGTTCGGTTTAATGTAATTTTCAGCAACTCCAATGTCTAACCACATCTGATAAAAATGTTCTGCAATCACTGAATCTTCTTGTGGAGTTGTTTCTCGAATATTAAGGTTTATTTCGTTATACATTCGTTTTTAATTAAATGTTAACAGTTTCTGTATGTATATTTTCCCTGTAGGTACTCTGCAATTTTTTCACATCAAACTAACTTCATCACCAATTTTAATCAATTGATTCTTAAATTTTTTACTCGCTAATCTACTATTAACTGTCAGTTTATAATAATGATTGAAACGAGATTTATTTACCCATTCTGGTAAAGTTTCTCTACGTTTATTGATAAATATTTCCTGAAAATCGCAATCCATTTTTCCTGTAACTGCATTTCTAGTTGGAACAACACACCGCTGACAGGGATTTATTCCAATAAATTGCAGATTTCCAACCTTAAAAGGAATAACATTATTACTTTCAGAAAATAGCCTATCCTCCCAAAAAGCCGGAACTCCATCAATTTCGATAGTAGTACGCATTCGACGACGGATATGTTCTTCGTTTAATTCTGAATACCAGGAAGCAACTTCTTTTAAAGTAGCAGTACTAACGATAGTTGGTCCCGGTGAAACTGTATCATCCGGGAAGCCCGTAATTAAATTTTCTTGCAATCTGACATTAAAACCAAAAAAGTTACTTAACCAAGCTTCTAAATGCTGTTTTTCAGATTCTAAATGAAAATTTTTTTGCCTATCGCTATCTTGAATTTTGAACGAAATAATCTTATTTTCTAAATCAAATTTCGACCTGATTAAATGTATTTTTTCATAGCACTTAGCATTAACGTACTTACCTTGTTCGTCAAAAATAGCAAATTGGCGATACGCCACAAGCGTCGCCCTTTAGGGCTATCGCCTTCTAAGGCACCGCTTTCCAAAACCTTTGCTTGCATTACTTCTACCCAATCGAGGGATTTAATCGGATAGATGCAAATCTTGGCTACATGGGGCATATTAAGCCTCTAGATAATCGCTGAATCTAAACTTAAAAATAGTGTAATTTGGACAGTGGTTGATTACAATAGCCACTTTTGATATTTATTACCAATCCACTTTTGTAAAAGTGACTAATATGATTTGATTACCTATCCTTGTTTCTTGATCGCTAATAATCATCATCAGCTACACAAATCCCTTTGCACTTAATGCCATTTGTTGCCGTGCGCTTGCAATGAGGACATAGAATTTTTTCATTCTCTGTTTCTGAATCGCGATTATTACTATTTGATTGTGACTTATCTTGTTCGGAGTGGGGTTCTAAAGTCATAAAAGAAAAAATATGTTTGCGGTTTTATTCTACATTTTATATTTGGCGCTGCCTCATAGCGATATGAATTTATTCTGGTATCTAAAAGCAACTCCCCCAATCCCCGAATTTTAGGGGGCTTTGAGATACATTTCTCCTGCCAAAATTGGGGGTTGGAGGGCTATTCATATTTTTAATCAGCAACGCCTTATATTTTATTATCCCAATGATACTTTTGGTTAATGACTAAAAGCACAATCTTATTTCATCAGCAAAGAAGCTATAGTTTTTACGGCTATCTTCAAAGCATTTCAGACAGTTTCAAATATTACACAATTAAGTTGACTTCTGACCGAAATTAACCAAGTGATTCCGCAAATTTCGAGAAAGGAAGCAAACTGCCAATATAATTAGCTCTCTTACCCTATTTTCCACCTCTTATAAACACAAATCCTTAAATAGAGAAGACTTAATTTAAATATAATAATTTATCCTCAACAATAGTTGTATACTTACGTAGTATAGCTGTTACCTTTCTCATGAGAGCTAAAAAAGCTTGCGATCGCAGGCATAATAATATTTGTAAAAACAAATACATGAATCTGTACATCAGTCCCGAAATAGTCAAATTTCGACGAAAAACTTAGTCAGTAGAAAATACTGTGGGGGAGTAGAGAGCAATGCGAGTTTTATTAATTTATCCTTTATTTCCAAAAACTTTTTGGTCGTATGAAAAAATTTTGGAGCTAGTAGATAAAAAAGTCTTATTACCACCTTTAGGTTTAGCTACAGTAGCCGCAATTTTGCCTCAAGAGTGGGAATTTAAATTAGTAGACCGTAATATTCGCTCGGTGACAGAAGCAGAATGGGAATGGGCAGATATGGTGATTTTATCTGCAATGATTGTGCAAAAAGAGGATTTAGTAAATCAGATAAAAGCTGCAAAACAACGCGGTAAATTAGTTGCTGTTGGTGGTCCATATCCAACTTCCGTACCAGCAGAAGCTCAGAAAGCTGGAGCAGATTTTCTCATTCTTGATGAAGGGGAAATTACCTTACCAATGTTTGTAGAAGCTGTACAAACTGGTCAAACAAGCGGTGTATTTCGCGCTACAGAAAAACCAGATGTCACCGCAACACCAATCCCTCGTTTCGACTTATTGGAAAGAGATGCTTACGACATGATGTCGGTACAGTTTTCTCGGGGTTGTCCGTTTCAATGCGAATTCTGCGACATTATTGTGCTTTACGGACGCAAACCCCGAACCAAATCCCCAGAACAACTTTTAGCCGAACTAGATTGTTTGTATGAATTGGGTTGGCGCGGTGGTATATTCATGGTGGATGATAACTTTATTGGCAACAAGCGCAACGTTAAACTGTTGCTCAGAGAGTTAAAAGTATGGATGAAAGAACACGAATATCCATTCCGTTTTGATACTGAAGCCTCAGTCGATTTAGCACAAGACCCAGAATTGATGGAATTGATGGTTGAGTCTGGTTTTGCTGCGGTATTTTTGGGTATTGAGACACCAGATGAAGATAGTTTGCAGCTAACAAAGAAGTTTCAAAATACCCGTAACTCGCTGGTTGAATCCGTGCAAGATATTATCAAAGCGGGTTTGCGTCCGATGGCTGGGTTTATCATTGGCTTCGATGGGGAAAAATCTGGTGCTGGATCTCGCATTGTCGCTTTTGCAGAGCAAGCAGCGATTCCCTCAACAACTTTTGCGATGCTGCAAGCATTACCGAATACTGCATTGTGGCATCGTTTAGAGAAAGAAGGAAGAATGCGCGAATCTAAAGACGGAAACATTAACCAAACCACGTTGATGAATTTTATTCCCACTCGTCCTTTAGAAGATATTGCCAGGGAATATATTGAAGCATTTTGTGCTTTATATGACCCAACTGCTTATTTAGACCGTACCTATCGCTGTTTCTTGATGATGGGTAAACCGAGTTGGAAAGCACCTGCAAAAGCACCAGAATGGAAGATTGTTAAAGCATTTGCGACTATTGTTTGGCGACAAGGTGTTAAGCGCGAAACTAGGTGGAAATTTTGGCATCATTTATTCGGTATTCTCAAGCATAATCCCGCAGTTTTGGAACATTATTTATCTTCTTGCGCTCATAACGAACATTTTCTTGAGTACCGTCAAATTGTCCGCGAACAAATCGAATCTCAAGTTGAAGAGTATTTAGCGCAAGGTGCAGAAAAACCTTATATTCCTGTTAAAAAAGCTGAAGTTGTTAAAGCTTAAGATTTTATTAAATAATAGATGGAAAAATAATGTAGAGATGCTTTGAATATGTTTCTACATTTTTCCTGCTTTGTAGGTTGATTTTGGACTAAGGTAATTCTTGCAGAAACAATAAATGGTTTGAACTGGGGAGCATCTTGCACTAAACACAATTAAGCATAAAGATTACTGATTTAACTATAGTTCAATCTAATAATTTGGGAACAATAAATCCGGAAGCATTTAGATTTAAATCAAAGCAGCATGGTTGGCATCTCCGGATATCAAATATTAGAACAACTCTACAACGGTTCGAGAACCTTAGTATATCGTGCTATTCGAGAAGCTGAGCAGAAACCTGTAATTATAAAAATACTCAAAAATTCTCATCCTGATTTCAATGAGTTGTTGCAGCTTCGCAATCAATATACAATTGCGAAAAACTTAGATATTCCTGAAATTGTTCTCCCTTACAGTCTCGAACCTCACCAAAATAGCTATGCTTTAGTTATGGAAGATTTTGGTGGGGTGTCGCTGTATGAATATATGGTTGGGGGAAATGTCGCTTCTTTAGAGGATGTCTTATCAATTACGGTAAAAATTAGCAATATTCTCTACAATCTTCACCAAAATCGTGTTATTCACAAAGATATTAAACCTGCCAATATTTTAATTAATCCATCAACAAAAGAAGTTAAATTAATTGACTTTAGTATTGCTTCTTTACTACCCAAAGAAACCCAACAAATTAAAAATCCTAATGGTTTAGAAGGGACGCTTGCATATTTATCACCAGAGCAAACCGGAAGGATGAATCGGGGGGTTGATTTCCGGGCTGATTTTTATGCATTGGGTGTAACTTTATTTGAATTATTGACAGGGGAGTTACCTTTTAAATCGGATGATGCAGTGGAGTTGGTGCATTGTCATATTGCGAAAACTCCTCCTTCGATAAATAAACCTCACCCTAACCCTCTCCTTGCTAAGGAGAGGGGACAAGAAACAAATAAAACTCACTCTAATCTTCTCCTTCTTAAGGAGATGGGATTGGAGATTCCACAAGTGCTTTCAGATATCGTCATGAAGTTGATGGCGAAAAATGCTGAAGATAGATATCAAAGTGCTTTGGGATTAAAGCATGATTTAGAAAAATGTCTTTACCAATTAAAAGAAACGGGAAAAATAGAAAATTTTGAAATTGCACAAGCAGATATTTGTGACAGATTTATTATCCCCGAAAAACTCTATGGTAGAGAAACTGAAGTTGGACAATTATTAGCTGCTTTTGATAGAGTATCAAATGGCAATAGGGAATTAATGCTTATTTCAGGTTTTTCTGGTATTGGTAAAACTGCGGTTATTAATGAAGTTCACAAACCTATTGTTAAACAACGCGGTTATTTTATTAAAGGCAAATTTGACCAGTTTAATCGTAGTATTCCTTTGGATGCTTTTGTACAAGCATTTCGGGATTTAATGGGACAATTATTAAGTGAAAATGATGCTCAATTATCAAATTGGAAACACAAAATACTCAAGGCTTTAGGAGGTAGCGCACAGGTAATTATTGATGTAATTCCCAAATTAGAGGAAATTATTGGAAAACAGCCACCCGTAACGGAATTATCAGGAACTGCGGCGCAAAATAGATTTAATTTATTATTTAAAAATTTTATTCAAGTTTTTACAACAAAAGAACATCCTTTAGTAGTATTTTTGGATGATTTACAGTGGGCAGATTCAGCATCTTTAAATTTGATGCAGCGACTAATGAGCGAATCTGAAAGCGGATATTTATTACTGATTGGAGCTTATCGAAATAACGAAGTATTCCCGGCTCATCCTTTAATGTTGACTTTAGAAAAAATTGCTAAATCATCAGCAATAGTTAACACAATTACCTTAACACCACTAAAGCAAGAAAGCTTAAATGAATTAGTTGCAGAGACTCTTAATTGTCTTCCTTTATCAGCACAACCGCTGACGCAATTGGTTTATCAAAAAACTCAAGGTAATCCATTTTTCAGTACGCAATTTTTGAAAGCACTCTATGAAGATAGTTTAATTAAATTTGATTTTGATGCGGGTTCGTGGGTATGCAATATTGCCGAGGTAAGAACTTTAGCGTTGACTCATGATGTTGTTGAATTTATGGCATTGCAGTTGCAAAGATTGCCAGAATCAACGCAAAATATTTTGAAATTGGCTGCTTGTATTGGCAATAAATTTGATTTATCAACTTTGGCAATAGTCTGTCAAAAATCTGAAACTGAAACTGCTACAAATTTATGGAAAGCTTTACAATTAGGTTTAATTTTACCGCAAAGTGAGGTTTACAAGTTTTATTTAGAGTTTGAAACAAATACTAGCTTGATTCCAGAGCAAATTATTAACTATAAATTTCTCCATGACAGAGTTCAACAAGCTGCTTATTCTCTAATTCCTGACAACCAAAAACAAAAAACTCACTATGACATCGGACAACTGCTTTTACAACAAACTTCCCCCGAAGCTATAGAAGAGCGAATTTTTGAAATAGTCAATCAATTAAACTATGGAACTGGTTTAATTACCGAGCAAAAACAGCGCACGGAATTAGCCAAACTCAATCTTATTGCTTGTCGTAAAGCTAGAAGTGCAACTGCATATCAAATGGGACGTGAATATGTCAGTATCGGATTATCTTTATTAGAAGATGCTTGGCAAAGTCAATATGAAATAAGTTTAGAGTTCCACGACTTAGGAGCAGAATTGGCTTCACTTTGCGGTAACTTCCAGGAGATGGAAAACTTTGTTGATGCAGTTATCGCCAAAGCAAACTCTTTACTAGAAAAGGTCTATGTTTATCGAATTAGAATTCAAGCAAATCTTTTACAGAATAAACTCAGCGAAGCTATTTCCATTGGTAAACAAATCTTACAACAGTTGGGTATCACTTTCCCCGACACACCTACAGAGGAAGATATACAAAACAGTATTGCTGTTATTGAAAAACTGACTAAAGATAGAGAAATAGAAGATTTGGTTAACCTGCCAATAATGGCGGATGCAGAAAAAATTGCCATTCTCCAGATTGCTATTAGCATTGTTATACCCGCTTATAGGAGTGGTTCAACCTTGCTTCCATTGCTAATATCCTTATCAATCAAGCTATCGATTCAATATGGAAATACCGAAGCTTCAGCCGAAGCTTATTCTTGCTATAGCATCATTGCTTGCAATATGCTGCAAGATGTGGAAACGGCGGTAAAATTTGGTGATTTGGCACTTGAACTCGCTTTTAAACTGGATGCTAAAACTGTCAAACCAGAAATGTTGAACGTAGTGTCGTTCTTTATCATACACCGCAAATCTCACATTAAAAAAACTCTACCGCTTGCGGAAGAAGGGTACAGGTTGGCGCTAGAAGTCGGACACCTGGAATTCGTTGGATATAATACCAGCACCTATTGTCTTCATGCTTTTTGGTGCTCTCAGCCCCTTGTTGCTTTGGAGCGGGAGATAAGAGCCTACTGCAATGTTTTGGTGCAGTTGAATCAGTTGAGTGCGGTTAATTGGTGTCGAATCTATTTGCAATCTATTTTAAATTTATTGGGTTTTGCTAAGCATCCAAGTATTTTGTTAGGAGAAGCGCTCGAAGAAGCCGAATTTCTGCCCAAACTTATAGAAGCCAATGACTTAAATGGGTTAGTTTACTTCTACTTGTATAAGCTAATGCTTTGCTATTTATTTGGCGATATTGAATCGGCTAAAAACCATGCATTTGAAGTGAAACGTTATTTAGTAAGTTTGACTGGTAGTGTTTGCGAACCTGCGTTTTATCTCTATGATTCTTTGGTTATTTTAGCAGCCTTGACACAATCTGAGGAGACATCAGAATTATTAGAGCGAGTAGAACAAAATCAAACTCAACTGCAAGCACATTGGGCAAAATATGCACCGATGAATTATCAACATAAAGTTGACTTGGTAGCAGCCGAAAAATACCGAATATTAGGAAAAAAAGCAGAAGCAATTGAACTATACGATAAGGCTATATCTGGAGCTAAAGCAAACGAATATATCCAAGAAGAAGCGCTTTCCAACGAACTCGCAGCTAAATTTTACCTAGATTGGGGTAAAGAAAAAGTTGCAAGCGGCTATATGCAAGAAGCATATTACTGCTATGCTCGCTGGGGAGCAAAAGCCAAAACCGACGACTTAGAAAAACGCTATCCTCAATTACTAACAGCCATATTAGAAACACAGCAAAATAATCTTGGATTAAACGAAACTTTCTCCTCTAGTGTTAATAAATCTTTCATCCTCAATCAAACTATCCAAACAAATCGTAACAGTACCAGTGTTGATGAAGCTCTGGATTTTGCTAGCATTCTCAAAGCCTCACAAGCATTATCAAGTGAGATTCAATTAGAACAATTAATTTCCAAGTTAATGCAAGTGGTAATGGAAAATGCAGGAGCTAAAAAAGCTGCTTTAATTTTGCTAAATGAAGATACCTCAACCTTAATGCTCAAAGCAGTGGCTAGCTCTTGTGAAAGTATAAAGCTGATTAATTTGCCATACCAAGACAGCCAAGAAATCCCGACTACAATAATTAACCACGTTAAACGCAATCAAAAAATAATCGTATTAGATGATGCTACCCAAAACTCGGATTTTATCGCCGATTCATATTTAATACAGCAACAGCCATTAAGTTTGCTTTGTATGCCGATTTGGAATCAAGGAAAAATAATTGGGTTACTGTATCTAGAAAATAGCTTAACTACAGGTGCATTTACACAAAATCGTGTAGAAATTCTCAATTTACTTTGTACCCAAGCTGCTATTTCTTTAGAAAACGCTCAACTTTATAGTAAGTTAGAAAACTATTCTCATACTTTAGAAGAAAAAGTTGAACAGAGAACCCAAGAAGTAAGGCAAACTTTAAAAGAGCTACAACAGACTCAAGCTCAACTAATTCAAAACGAAAAAATGTCTAGTTTGGGACAACTTGTTGCTGGTATTGCTCATGAAATAAATAATCCCATCAGCTTTATCTACGGTAATCTAAAGCCTGCTTCGGAATATACTTTAGATTTAATTGAATTAATTGATTTATATCAAAATCTTTATCCTCAATCCCTACCGGAAATTGAATCAAAAATAGAATATATAGACCTTGATTATTTAATAGAAGACTTACCAAAACTGCTCAATTCCATGCAAACAGGCGCACAACGCATTCGTGAAATTGTTCTTTCATTACGAAACTTTTCTCGCTTGGATGAAGCTGAGCTAAAACCCGTAGATGTTCATTCAGGAATTAATAGCACTTTATTGATTTTACAGCAGAAATTTACCTCATATGATAAATATCCAGAAATTGAAGTAATTAAGAATTATAGTAAACTTCCTGAAGTTAATTGTTATGCTTCTGAGTTGAATCAAGTTTTTCTGAATATAATCGGTAATGCAATTGATGCTTTACGAGATAAACAAGAAAATCAACCAAAAATTACGATAAGCACTTCATTTAAAGATAATAAAAATATATTAATTAGTATCAAAGATAATGGTATTGGTATCAGCGAAGCGGCTTTAAATAAAATATTTGACCCATTTTTTACCACAAAACCTGTTGGTAGCGGAACGGGTTTGGGATTATCAACTAGCTATTCCATAGTAGTAGAAAAACATCAAGGCAATTTGAGTTGTGTTTCTGCTCCTGAAGAGGGAACGGAATTTTTAATTGAATTACCTATTCAACCTTAATAAAAATTCGACTAAGCTCAAACCTTATCAATCAGTTTTTATCTTTGATAGGGTAATTATTAAAAGTGATGCTAAAAACTTAAAATATAATTTTTATGTAAGATGTGGGAATACTAAATCCATAAGCACCAGGGATTCAGTATTATGTCTAGCATCTATGGATATCAAATTTTAAAACAACTTTACAACAGTTCTAGAACAATTGTATATCGTGGTGTTCGACAAGCTGACCGCAAACCTGTAATTATTAAACGTCTCAAAAATTCATTACCAAGCTTCAGCGAATTATTACATTTCCGTAACCAATACAGCATCACCAAAAATATATGCTCACCTTACATCATTCAATCCTATGGCTTAGAAGAAGATAATCGTAATATCTGTGCATTAATAATGGAAGACATGGGAGGAATTTCTCTTCAAGAATATTTCACTAATAATTTAAAGACTATATACACCGCTTCTATAGATAATGTCGCGTTTTTAGAAGAATTTATTAAAATAGCAATTTCCCTATGCGATGCCCTAGATGCTTTATATCGCTATAGAATAATTCATAAAGATATTAAACCCGCGAACATATTAATTAATCCAGCTACCAAGCAAGTTAAAATAATCGATTTTAGTATTGCTTCTTTACTTCCAAAAGAAACCCAAACTTTAATTAGCCCATCGGTTTTAGAAGGTACTTTAAGCTATATATCTCCAGAGCAAACTGGAAGAATGAATCGCGGTATTGACTATCGTACTGATTTATATTCTTTAGGTGTTACTTTTTACGAATTACTGACGGGAGAATTACCGTTTAAATCGCAAGATGCCATAGAGTTGGTGCATTGTCATATTGCAAAACAACCACCAAACATAAATAAACCTCACCCTAATTCTCTCCTTATTAAGGAGAGGGGAAAAGAGATTCCACAGGTACTTTCAGATATCGTCATGAAATTAATGGCGAAAAATGCAGAAGACAGATATCAAAGTGCTTTAGGATTAAAGTATGATTTAGAGATTTGTCTAAAGCGAATACGGGATATTGGCAAAATAGAAAATTTTATAATTGCTCAAAGAGATATTTGTGATAGGTTTATTATCCCTGAAAAGCTTTACGGCAGGGAACGGGAAGTTGAGCAAATATTAGCCGCATTTGACAGAGTTACTGGTACTTTGTCTTGTTTATTGAGTGAGAAAAAAAACGATTTTTTAGAAACAAAGCCCTGTAAAGAATATAAAGCGGAATTAATACTAGTAGGAGGATTTTCTGGTATTGGAAAAACTGCATTGGTAAATGAGGTTCATAAACCAATTATTAAACAACGCGGTTATTTTATTAAAGGCAAATTTGACCAGTTTAACCGTAATATTCCCTTAGACGGTTTTATCCAAGCATTTCGAGATTTAATGGGACAAATATTGAGTGAAAGCGATGCTCAATTGTCAAGTTGGAAACAAGAGATATTAAAAGCTTTAGGAGATAATGCCCAGGTAATTATTGATGTAATTCCTGAACTAGAATTAGTTATTGATAAGCAACCATCGGCACCGGAATTATTCGGAATTGCGGCACAAAATAGATTTAATTTATTATTTCAAAAATTTATTCAAGTTTTTACGACAAAGGCACATCCTTTAGTTGTATTTTTAGATGATTTGCAGTGGGCTGATTCGGCATCTTTGAAAATGATGCAGTTACTTTTGTGCGAATCACAAACTAGCTATTTATTAATGATTGGCGCTTACCGAAATAACGAAGTATTTCCCGCTCATCCTTTAATGTTGGTATTAGATATTATTAAAAAAAACGGAACAATAGTCAATACCATTACTCTGAAAAATTTAAATAAAGCGAGCTTAAATAATTTACTTGCAGATACTCTTTCATGTTCTAAGCAAGTAGCAAAACCTTTAACTAATATTATCTATCAAAAAACTAAAGGTAATCCATTTTTTGCGACTCAGTTCTTCAAAGCTTTACATAATGACGGATTAATTAACTTTGATACGAAAGCAGGATATTGGCAATATGATATTAGCGAAGTTCATTCCGCAGGATTAACCAATGATGTAGTTGAATTTATGGTACTTCAATTATCAAAGTTACCAGAATCGACACAAAATGTTTTGAAGTTAGCTGGTTGTATCGGTAATAAATTTGATTTAGAAACGTTATCAATTATCTCCGAACAATCAAATCAAGAAACAGCAGCTTGTCTATGGTACGCTTTACAAAATGGTATAGTCTTACCACAAGGTGATGTTTATAAGTTGTTTGTTGGAGAGGATATAGATAATAATTCCCAGGCTACGGAAGTTGTTGAATATAAGTTTTTGCATGACAGGGTTCAACAAGCAGCCTACTCTTTGATTCCAGAGGAACAAAAACAAAAAACTCATTGGCAAATTGGGCAGGCACTATTAACAGCAATTTCAAAGCGACAGTTGGAAGAAAAGCTTTTTGAAGTTGTTAATCAACTTAATAATGGTCTGAGTTTTTGTAAGGAAGACGCAAAAACTCAAGAAAAAATCGCTCGACTAAACTTGCAAGCAGGGCGAAAAGCTAAGGAATCAACTGCATATACTGCTGCTATTAGTTATTTCAGTCAAGGAATTAGTTTGCTTGCTTTCGACTGTTGGGAGAATCAATACGAATTAAGTTTTGAACTATATCGACTGCTAGCAGAGACAGAACATCTTAATGGTAATTTTGAACGAGCAGAAAAACTAGTTTACGATATTATAAATAAAGCTAATTCAAATATACTAAAAGCTGACCTTTATAACCTTTTAGTTGTGCAATTCACATTAGAAGGAAAATACGAGCAAGCAAACAAATTGGGAGAAAAAGGACTCATATTATTAGGTATTCAAATACCAAAAGATAATCTGCAATCTTCTATATATGAGCAATTAAAAAAAGTTAGAGATGAGTTTAAGCAACAAGAAATTGTCTCTATTTTGAATAAACCGATGATGAATCAAGAGCAGATAAAAACAGCAATCAAGCTTTTGATTAATCTCGATCCACCAAACTACATTACTGGAAATTTGAATCTGTATATGTTCGTTTCTCTAAAAGCAGTTTTACTGTCTTTAGAATATGGTAACGCTGCGGAATCAGCGAAAGCCTATGCAAATTATGGATTAATTTTGGGTACGGTTTTAGGGGATTATCAAACTGGCTATGAATTTGGCACGCTTGCCTATAATCTCAGTAAAATTCACCAAAACCAGGGACAACTATGTAAAGCAAGTTTGCTCTTAAGTGGTTGGTTATATAGCTGGAATCAACCCATTGCTGATGCTGAAAAAGTTGCTCTTAGTGGGTATCAAGCAGGTTTAGAATCTGGAGAAATCCAATTTGCAGGTTACAACCTGTTTGCTTTAGGTTGCATCCTCAATTTTAAGGGTACGAAATTAAAGCAAATTCAGAAAGAAATTAGCAATTGGCTTCATTTTACCAAGAAAACTAAAAATCAACTAGGATTTGAAATCTTATCAGCGCTTCAGTTTACTGTTTTTAAATTATTAGGCGAAAATAGTTCAAACCTCAAATATATTCAATACCAAAGTCCATTAGCAGTTGCAATTGATCGTACCTATCAATGTCAATTTTTTTACTTGCTAAACCAGCCCGATTTATCTTTAAAACATGCCTTGGAAGCAGAAAAACTGGTATTAACAATGGCTGGTTTTGTCACTTCTGGAGAATACCATTTTTATGTACCTTTAACTTTTCTCAACTGCTTGCCAAGTATGCAGAAAGAACAACAAAAGTCATACTGGGAAAAAATAAAATCACACGAAGATAAACTTAAAATATGGGCAGAACAATGTCCGCAAAATTTTCAGCATAAATACTTGCTATTACAAGCAGAAATTAATCGAGTTAATTGTGATTTTATTAATGCTATTGATAATTACGATAAAGCTATATCTCAAGCAAAAGCTAATAAATTTATTCATGAAGAAGCTTTAGCAAACGAGCTGGCAGGTAAATTTTATCTTGACTGGAATAAAGATAAATTTGCTCAAATATATATAGAAGAAGCTTACTATTGCTATGCGAAATGGGAAGCTAAAGCCAAAACTGATGATTTAGAAAAAAGATACCCCCAAATACTTGCAAACATTATAAAAACACAACAAAATTATTTTCCAACTCTCAATCAATCGAAACTTACTAGACAAGTTATGCAGACAACTAGTTCTAGCAGCAGTTATATTTCAGAAAATCTCGACTTAAGCAGCATTCTCAAAGCCTCACAAGCATTATCTAGTGAAATTCAATTAGAAAAATTAATTTCTAAGTTAATGCAAGTGGTGATAGAAAATGCAGGAGCTGAAAAAGCCGCTTTGATTTTGCTAAACGAAGATACCTTAACCTTAATGCTCAAAGCACTGGCTAGCTCTTCCGGAAGTTTAAACTTGCTTGATGTACCATACCAAGACAGCCAAGACATCCCCACTACATTAATTAACCATGTCAAACGTACTCAAAAAATAATCGTATTAGATGACGGTACAGCACAAAGTGATTTTATCGCCGATTCATATTTCATCGTTCAACAACCTAAAAGTTCGCTGTGTATGCCGATTTTAGATAGAGGAAAATTAATCGGCTTGCTATATTTAGAAAATAATTTGACGATTGGTGCATTTACACAGCATCGTGTTGAAATTCTCAATTTACTATGCACCCAAGCAGCTATTTCTCTAGAAAATGCCCAGCTTTACAGTAAATTAGAAAACTATTCTCATACTTTAGAGCAAAAAGTTGAAGAACGTACTCAAGAAGTAACCCAAAAAGCTGCTGAACTAGAATCTATTTTAAAAGAATTAAAACGCACTCAATCCCGATTAATTCAAACTGAAAAAATGTCTGGATTAGGTCAACTTGTTGCCGGTATTGCTCACGAAATAAATAATCCCATCAGTTTTATTTACGGTAATCTTAATCCAGCTTCAGAATATGCAGAATCATTGATTGAATTGATTAATTTATACAAAAGGCATTATCCTCAATCTCCACCGGAAATTGAATCAAAAATTAAAGATATCGAACTAGATTATTTGATTGAAGACTTACCAAAAATACTCGATTCAATAGAGACTGGAGCAGTACGTATCCGTGAAATAGTTCTGTCATTAAGAAACTTTTCTCGCTTGGATGAAGCCGAAATAAAGCCTGTAGATATTCATGCTGGAATTGACAGTGCTTTGTTAATTTTGCAGCATAAATTTAGCTCAAATGATAAATATCCAGAAATTGAAGTAATTAAAAATTATAATCAGCTTCCAGCAATTAACTGCTATGCCTCTGAATTAAATCAAGTATTCATGAATATTATCAGTAATGCGATTGACGCTTTACGAGATAAAACAATAAACAAACCAAAAATTACAGTTAGCACTTCATTTAAAGATACAAAAACTATCTTCATCAGTATCAAAGATAATGGTATTGGTATTAGTAAATCAACTTTAAATAAAATATTTGACCCATTTTTTAGCACAAAACCTGTTGGTAGCGGTACGGGTTTGGGTTTATCAACCAGCTATTCGATAGTGGTAGAAAAACATCGAGGAAATCTAAGTTGTAATTCAACATTAGGTGAAAGAACAGAATTTTTAATCGAATTGCCTCTTAAATAATAATGAAAATTAAAAACAAAATTATTTTCGGTTACTTACTCGCCTTAACAATTGCGCTCTTAGGTACGGGAACGGGATTAGTTGTAGGAAATAATTATCAACACAAAGTGCTACAAGCTAGACAAACAGCTTCTAAAGAAAGAAAATTTCTCAGCAGATTGCAAGTTGGTATTTTGTACAATCGTATTACCAAGCAACTAACTCCCCATTTGCAAGATAAGCAAGCATTCCGTCGCGAGGGTATGGAGTTAATTGAACGCATCGATAAAATTCAGACTATGTTGACTACTTATAATCAATCTAGTCAACCTCTTACACTAAAAGGTTTACAACCACTACTTGAAGATTATAAGGTAACCGTTGCAAAATTTAGAACACGATCGCGAAGTGTTGTAGATGAGGTTGACACATTATTAATTACATCACCTGATAACAAAGAAAAAGCCGAAAAGCTGGTAGTTAATTTAGCCAAAAGCCGGGAGTTTGCCGATTTTGTTGAAATTGCCGATAAATTAACTAAGTTTTATGAGCTTGCAGAAAAACAAGAGAGTTTACATGAAACTCATTTAATTAAAGCCGAACAAATACGTACCCGAATTATTATTTTAAGTATGGGAATATCTATTGCAATTGGAGTGATTATAGCTGTTTATATCAGTAGAACAATTGCTTACCCAATCCAAACTTTAAATAAAATAGCTTTACAGGTTACTGAAGAAGATAATTTTACTTTACAAAGTCCTATTGAAACTAAAGATGAAGTAGGATTGCTAGCTGCTTCCTTTAATCAACTAATTTATCGCGTTAACCAACTTTTACAGGAACGGCAAATTTATACAGAAAAACTGGAATATACCAAAGAAGCTGCGGATGCTGCTAACCAAGCAAAGAGTGAATTTTTGGCGAACATGAGCCACGAACTTCGTACCCCTTTAAACGGTATTTTAGGCTATGCCCAAATACTTAAACGGTCAAATCAACTACAAGAAAAAGAACATCGTGGTGCCCAAATCATTTATCAATGTGCTTCTCATCTACTTACCCTTATTAATGACATTTTAGATATTTCCAAAATCGAAGCTCGTAAACTTGAATTAGAATTTCAACAGATTCATTTTCCTTCTTTTTTGGAAACAGTCATAGAAATATTTCGGGTACAGGCAGAACAAAAAGGAATTGATTTTATTTACGAGCCAGATAAAAATCTTCCTGTTAGTATCTTGGCTGATGAAAAACGACTTCGCCAAGTGCTGATTAATCTGCTCAATAATGCGATCAAATTTACAGTTCATGGCAGCGTCACCTTCACAGTTAAATGCACTAACTTTTGTGAATCGACAAATGAAAAACCGATTGTTTCTATCAACTTTCAAATAGAAGATACAGGTATTGGTATTGCCGAAAACGAGCAAACCCAAATCTTCGGCTCCTTTGAACAAGTTGGCGACAAAAAACAGCAATCCGAGGGAACTGGTTTAGGTTTAGCTATTAGTCAAAGAATTGTTGAGCTTATGGGTAGCAAGATTCAAGTCGAAAGCCAATTGGGGTTAGGTAGCGCTTTTAGTTTTGAGCTTAGCTTTGGTATTTGCGATAATTGGACGCAAAATATATCCCAGAATCATCAAGGGCAGATTGTGGGTTACTCTGATGTTCCTCGTCGTATCCTGGTAGTGGATGATTTATGGGAAAATCGCTCAGTTTTAATCGGATTACTAGAACCACTTGGGTTTAAACTAACTGAAACGCAAAACGGTAAACAAGCATTACTTAAAGCTAAACAACAACCGTTTGATTTGATTATAACTGACATTATGATGCCAGAAATGGACGGCTTTGAAATGCTTAAGCACCTACGCAATGACTCGCAAATTAAGCATATAAAAGTAATTATTGCATCAGCATCGGTATCAGATATGGATAGGATGAAGAGTTTAGATGCAGGTGCTGATGATTTCCTACCCAAACCTATAAACTTTGAAGATTTATTGGAAATTATAGCTAAACATTTAAAACTAACTTGGAA
The DNA here is from genome assembly GCF_000316665.1 of Rivularia sp. PCC 7116. GTDB lineage: Bacteria > Cyanobacteriota > Cyanobacteriia > Cyanobacteriales > Nostocaceae > Rivularia. The sequence goes on from NC_019678.1 coordinate 676,714, forward strand.
ATACGAGACAACTGATGATATTAAATTATCTTCTACGATTTCTAAAGATGATGCAGAAGAAATTTTACCAGCCCCAGAAGACTTACAAAAACTATTGCAATTAACTCAGGATGGTTCATTAAGTAAGATTCTGAAAGCTGCTGAAGAAATAGCTCAACAAAATAGTCAATATCTGCTTTTTACTGAGAAAATTATGAAGTTGGCTAAGCAATGCGAACTAGAGGAAATGGAGAAACTTTTGCAGCAAAGCCTTCATGTTACTGCTAGGTAAAGCATGATAATTTTAACTTTAACTAATCTGCATTTGCCGAGTTTTTTTAGATAGATGAAAGTATGGGGAGATAAGGAGAGAGGGGGAAGAGGGGGAAGAGGGGGTAGAAAATAACTGATTACTGCTCACTGTTCACTGTTTCTACAAAGCTATTATTCATGCTTTATTAAACATCGAAAATTATTTTAAAGTATAAAAATATTTATTTGCAAAAATTAATAATATCCATTTAATATTTACGTAACTGGCACAATTTGTTGTAGGGGAGGCAAAATGCGGTGTAGACTTTCTTCCCGCATTATTGCCGTTGCTGTGACACAAGCGAGTAGTTTGAACGCGATCGTAAAGCTTATATTGTCACGCACCAGCCGATTTTTGTGACACATACGTAAATCTTGCCATTTTATGGATTTAGCGATAATTCTCGATAGCAATTTATCAAAATCCTTGCATCAGCAACTGTACGAACAATTGCGTCAAGCAATTCTCAGCGGCAGATTAGCACCAGGGGAACGCATTCCTTCCACCCGGTTTTTGGCTAAATCCCTTTCAATTTCTCGTTTCACAGTTACCACGAGTTACGAACAACTTTTAAGCGAAGGTTATTTAGAAACAGTTAAGGGTGCGGGTACCTTCGTTTGTCAACAAATACCTGATAATTTAATTGAGTTAAAGCCAATAGAATGTATAGAAAAAAGTAACGCTTCATCAATTAAATTATCTCAATACGGAAAGACTTTAGCTGATATAGAAAATGTCCCTAGAATTTCAGAGCCGAAATTACAAATCAACTTTCGTTATGGAACACCAGCATTAAGTGAATTTCCAATTAAAATATGGCGAAGATTACTTTCGCGTTATTGTAACGCTAGTTTTAATTGGCTTGATTATTCCCAAGAGCCTAATGGTTATCAACCTTTACGAGAAGCAATCAAACGTTATTTAGCTCGTTGCCGTGCGGTTAATTGCGAGCCGGAACAGATATTAATTACTAACGGTACCCAACAAGCACTCGATTTAATTTTACGTTTGTTAATTGAACCTAGAGAAACGATAGCAATAGAAAATCCCGGTTATTTAAGCGCCAGAATTATTTTTGAAACTCAACAGGCTCAAATTTTACCCGTTTCGGTAGATAGTTCAGGTTTATTAGTAAAAGAGTTAGCCAATCAGACAGAAAAAAACGTTCGATTAGTTTATGTTACTCCTTCCCATCAGTTTCCTACCGGGGCAATTTTATCATTACCGCGACGCTTAGAATTACTGAATTGGGCGCAACAAAATGGAGCATTAATTATTGAAGATGATTATGACAGCGAATTCCGATATGGTGAAAAACCAATTCCCGCGTTACAAGGTTTGGATACAAGCGATTCAGTACTTTATATCGGGACTTTTTCAAAAGTATTGTTTCCATCTTTAAGAATCGGTTACTTAGTACTTCCTAGAAGTTTAGTTGCAATATTCGCTCGTGCAAAATGGTTGAGTGATAGACATTTACCAATATTAGAACAGCAAGCACTTACAGACTTTATAGAATCAGGATATTTAGAGCGTCATATTAGAAAAATGCGCTCAATATATAATCAACGTCGTCAGACTCTAGTAAAAGCCATAAAAAAACACTTTGGAAAACGTGCCCAGATTTTAGGAGAAAAAGCAGGAATTCATGTAATGGTGCGCTTTAAAAGCAGCTTGAGTGATGAAGAGATAATTAAAAGCGCTGCAAAAGTTGGTATAGGAATGATGTCTGCTAAACCACATTATCTCACTGCCCATTCTAGATGTGAATTTATATTCGGTTACGGAGAACTTACAGAAACACAGCTTACGGAAGGAATTCGTAAATTAGCTGAAATAATGTTTAGATGAAATCATTATCCCATGACAAAATAACCATTTATCAGCAATAACTTTACGGAATCTATAAATAATCTTGTGAAGATATTTATGAATCGATAAATAGGGGAAATCACTGTGGCAAGTTCTTTGAGTCTGTCCTTTTTTCGTCGTAAACTGCTATTAACTTGCTTATTATTCACTACGATATTCTACGCTTCATTTTCTCTATACTTGTATTTACAGCAGCGTTATTTAATATTCCGTCCTCAGCTTGAACTACAAATGCTTCCCACGGCTCCAGATTTCAATCTGAGATATCAAAATATTAAAATTTCAATTACTAACAACAAAAATGAATATTTAGATGGTTGGTGGTTTGATGCTCCAAAGCCCCATGACAAAATAGATTCAATCCCCAATGAACCAGTCAAAATTCTTTCTTCACCCAAAACTATTTTGTATTTATGCGGTGCTGGAGGCAATAAAAGTTACTACAACTATCTTGCAAGAATTCAAGCAATGCAACAGCTAGGATTTTCAGTTTTAGTTATTGACTATAGAGGATTTGGTGAAAGCAAAGGAAAACAGCATCCCAACGAATCGCAAATTTATCAAGATTCTCAAGCAGCATGGAATTATCTTGTTAATAAAAAACGCATCTCACCGAAAGATATTATTGTCTATGGAGAATCTTTAGGAGGTGCAGTTGCAATCGATTTAGCAGTTAAACATCCTCAAGCAGGTGGTTTAATCGTGCAAAGTTCTTTTACCTCAATGGCTGAAACAGTCAAACAGCAAGATTGGTTGAAAATATTTCCGATTGATTTATTGCTTACACAAAAGTTTAATTCAATTGCCAAAATCAAAAAATTACAGATTCCGGTTTTATTCATTCATGGAAGCGCGGATAGTGTTGTACCCTCATACATGAGTAGTAGATTATATAATTTAGCACCGGAACCCAAGCAATTATTTAAAGTTCCGCAAGCAGGACATTTTCGGATTTATAAACCTGGAAATAAGTCTTACTTAAAGGCTATTGAGAAATTTATTAAAAGTATAGAATCTTAATAGAGGGTATGTTATGGTGCGACGAAAAATTTAGGCGATCGCAAAGCATTTGCTTTCGCAGGTAATGCACCATTTTAATATTCAAATATATTCGATTGCTGGACTCTGCTTTTGATTTATTTGAAATAATTTATATTTTGAATTTAGAAAACCAAGCTATAATCTTTTGTGAACGAGGTCCTCTAAGATGTTTATATAAAATAAAGTTGGGTAAGGCTAATCTTATTGTGTAAAGAGTTCTCAACATAAAATAATTACTAACTCTTATGTTCCCATCAAAAATATAAGTTGGGAATTTAATCAATCGAGCAACTCTTGCAAGTAAATAAGTATCTCTTAATTCTATTGCTTTATCTACTAACAAATCTAAACTTTTATTATTCAAACTAATTGAATCTCTATGTTTCTGTTTAACAATTTCAAAATAGCGAATATAAGATTCTCGCATCAACAAACCATTATCTGTCAAATTTGCAGAGTGTTTCCGATAATAAGCTCCAATTATTGGCGTATAAACATAGGAAATATTACTATTCATCAATAAATAAAGCATTAATTCCCTATCTTCACAGGCTTTTAAAGTTTCATCAAACTGATAATTATCAAAAATACTTTTTTTAAACAGCATTGCTTGCTGTAATAAAGGAAAGGGAGATTTAGCCAAAAAATCAGGACAAATCAACAGTCTATGAATTAACTCCTCCTTGGATAATTGACCAACTTGATGAGATATGCGCTTAGTTATTCGATGGTTTTTATCAACATAAACTCTTTGATAGTCTGCGTATGCAAAAGCCTCTTGTCCTGAAAAGGTTTGCAAATATTCTAATTGAAATCTAATTTTATCTTCGTGAATCCAATCATCAGCATCTAAAAACTGAATCCACTCTCCATTTGCTTTACTGTTACCAAAATTGCGTGCTGAAGAGATACCACCATTAGGTTTAATAAAATACTGTATTTGCGGATATTTAGCAATTAGTTCTTGGGCTATTTCTGCTGTTTTATCTGTTGAACCATCATCAACAATAATACATTCAATATTAGAATAGCTTTGCGCCAAAACACTTTTAACGGCTTGTTCTAAATATGCAGCTTTATTATAAGAAGTAATAATAATTGAAACTAAAGTCATTATTGTAATTAATTATAATATGTATAAAATTTATAATATTTTATTTTGTGTTTGGCTGCTAATTGTTAATATTTTAATCCATTGTTTATTTAATCCTATAGAGGCGGACTTTTGCTATTAACTAAACATATGGGTTGAATTAAGAGGCAACAAAGCCGTGAAAGATACCTCCCACGCTCCGCGTGAATGGGTTGGGGCGGCGTGTCGGCGGACAGAGTATTCTTTGTGCCGAACCACCTTGTTCACATTCCCATCAAAATTCTAACCTTCTTCCTTCTTCCCTCTTCCTTCGTTTAGCTTTGGGTTTACAACTCGAAGCGAGTGTGAATATTAAGGAATTATCTTATTGAATTAAAAACCCGATATCTTGAAGATACCGGGTTCCTATATCTTTAAAAGAATTATTCCACAATATTGCTACGCGGTTACTTGCTGCTTCTGCTTATTTTGTAATGCTCCATATAACCTATTGAGGGCATTTACATAAGCTTGAGCCGATGCAACAATAATATCCGTATTTGCCGAACGACCGGAATAAATCTTATCCTCATACTTCAAGCGGATAGTTACTTCTCCAATCGCATCAATGCCTGCAGTAACGGATTGTACGGAAAATTCAATCAATTTATTCGGTACATTGACCACTCGATTGATTGCTTTATATATAGCATCTACCGGCCCGGTACCAATAGCTGCATCAGTTAATTCTTCGCCTTGTGGATTGCGTAGAGTCACGGTTGCTGTTGGACTTGCATTGCTACCACAAGAAACCTGTACCAATTCCAACTTGAACAAATCGGGTGCTTGTTGAATTTCATCATTTACAAGCGCTTCTAAATCCCAATCGGTAATTTCTTTCTTTTTGTCAGCAACTTCCTTAAATCTCACAAATGCTTTGTTCAAATCATTCTCTGATAGTTCAAAACCCAATTCTTTCAAACGAGTACGAACAGCATTTCTTCCAGATAGTTTGCCCAAAACAATTTGATTTTCTGTCAAACCAATTGACTGAGCATCCATAATTTCATAGGTGAGCTTGTTTTTCAACACCCCATCTTGATGAATTCCAGATTCGTGAGCAAAAGCATTTGTACCGACAATTGCTTTGTTTGGCTGCACCAACATTCCCGTTAAATTAGAAACTAAACGAGAAGTTTTGTATATCTGCTGAGTATCAATATTAGTTAATCCTGCTTCCGAATCAACTGCTCGCCCCAGGAAAGGATTAAAGTACTGCCTGCGAACGTGCAAAGCCATTACCAATTCTTCCAAAGCTGCATTTCCAGCGCGTTCTCCAATACCATTGATGGTACATTCTAGTTGCCTTGCACCATTTTTTACTGCTTCTAAAAAGTTCGCGACAGCTAATCCTAAATCGTTGTGTCCGTGAACCGAAATAATCGCTTTATCTATATTAGAAACATTATCATTAATTCCCTTAATTAAAGCTCCAAATTCGCTTGGAGTTATATAACCAACAGTATCGGGAATATTAACTGTTGTAGCTCCTGCCGCAATAACTCGTTCCAAAACTTGATAAAGGAATTCAGGATCGGAACGTCCTGCATCTTCTGGTGAAAATTCTATATCATTAGTGAAACTTTTAGCATAAGCAACCATTTCTTCAGCAATTGATAGCACCTCTTCCCTAGTTTTTCTCAACTTATATTTGAGGTGAATGTCAGAAGTTGCTAAAAAAGTATGAATTCGACCTTTTGCTGCTGGCTTTATTGCTTCTGCCGCTGTCTTAATATCATCTTTCTTCGCTCTTGCCAAACTACAAATTACTGGGCCATTTTCAGTACCTACAGTTTGAGCAATCCTGCTAACAGCTTCAAAATCTCCTGGACTTGTAAAGGCAAAACCCGCTTCAATTACATCCACACCTAAACGGGCTAGCTGCTTAGCAATAGTCAACTTTTCATCAATATTTAACGCTGCTCCCGGAGATTGCTCCCCATCCCTAAGCGTAGTATCAAAAATAATGATTCGTTCTGAATTAGTTGTCATAAGCTTATTTTTGTTGATTAATTCCTTGTGCCTAACAATACTTTCTAGTTTAAATTTTTTTACTATTAATTTTCTAAATAATTGTAAAGTTTCTCTACGCTTCAGTTTTTTCTATACTGTCTCTAATTTCGTTTAAATCAATATATCTATCGGTGGCATTACGTAATTCTCTTGCTATCATTCCCTCTGTAGACACTACAGTTATATGAGTGTTTTTCGAGCGTAATAATTCAATTGCTCTTTCAAAATCTCCATCTCCGCTAAATAAAATTACTCTGTCATATTGGTCTACTGTATTAAACATATCTACGACAATTTCAATATCTAAATTAGCTTTTTGAGAGTAACGTCCGGAGGAGTCATCGTAGTATTCTTTGAGTATTTTAGTTCGTACTGTATATCCTAAACTAATTAGAGCGTCTCGGAAACCTCGTTGATCCTGTGGGTCTTTTAAGCCAGTATACCAAAATGCATTAATTAAATTTGTATGTATTTGCTCGTATTTGAAGTATTCTAATACTCGTCGCGGGTCAAAAAACCAACCATTCTTTTGTTGAGCATAGAACATATTGTTTCCGTCTACAAAAATAGACAGACGGGTCATATGAGATTCCATAGGAAATTACACCATTAAATATAAATGAATCTAGATTGAACAATAGATTATAGCAATAATAAAATGACAAATTCGCGCCTTGTATATAAATTATATTGTCATGTATAGCTTTTATCTATCATTTGCCAATTTAGGAGATTGACTAAAACATTAAACTGTGGTTAAAGCAACAAGAGATTGTTTTTCACCTTTGATATGCTTATAGACACCTGTAATCAAAATCTACCAATAAAATTGACTAAGTAACAGAGTTTTTAGCTGTATATTAGTTAAGTTTACTCCTAAAGCCGGTAACTAACTCTCAAGCCAGAGTTTGATGCTTGAGCATCCGACACTATTAACGGGATAGTATGGTTTTTATGATTTTGAATAAACGCGGCTCTTAAGTACTGCTATGGGTAAAAAGAAGGAATGTATATTTTCTCATATATATTAAGAAGCATTTCATTCGCTTTCTAGCTTTGCAGTATTTAGAAAGCGATGAGTGAGTAAAGATTTTTAACAATTGCTTACAGATAATAGAGTACCCACTCTTATACAGGAAATCATCTTAAATTAATAAAGCAATATGTCTAGCCTAAAATTAACTGACGTGAAAGACGCAATTCAATATTGCATTTTTCAGCCATTGCAAGGCTTCAAAAGAACTTCTATAAAATATTTTTGCCGTATTTAAACTTACTTGTAAAAATAATTTTAGGTATTAGGAAAAAACATTAGTTCTATTTTTGCTACAGGCATAGCATAAAGGCTACATATAATTAGAATATGAAATATACATATTTTTACTTGCAATCCCTTTAAGGAACGAAGTAGTTTATCCTTCATTTACGATCTACTCGATTAAGTTAATACCCTTCTTCAATAGCTCAAGCCGTATTGATTCTGTAGTAGAAAATTTACTGATATATGACTACAAAAGATAACATCGAATCATCCTTTATAGCTGTATAATATTTTCATATATATAGATTTATATTTAAGTATTATAAATAGGTTAACTTACACAAAATAACGTGTAAAGCGGAACGGCATTGTTGTACGTAAATAAACTTCAAATACAATATGGCAGAAGAACCTACATATAACATAACTAAAAAATATGTGTCTGCTGCCAAGAAACTGCTAAGTCTTCCGAAACAAGCTACTTCCACTGTATCGGCACAATCCTTTAAGATGATGGCTCGTTTAGGGCATATTCTTGCTGGTGCCTCGGTGTTAGGGGTTGTATTGCTAGCAGGTTCTGGCAATGATTTGACGATTTGGATAGAAAATCAAGCAGCAAGCGTTTTTTATTTAATACGAGGAAAAGAAACTCCCCCCAAAGACATCGTCATTTTAGCGATAGACGATGATTCAATATCACTTCCTAAGCAGTCTTATGAAATAGATTCTCAATCTTATTTAGAACTGCTCAATTCTTTCCCTTTTCGACGGCAAGCATATGCCCTTGTAATTGAGAAATTAATTCAAGCTGGGGCGCGTCATGTAGCCGTAGACATACTTTTTGATTATCCAAGCAGTCATGGGCAAGCCGATGATAAAGAATTTATTAATTCGCTAAATCGTTATGGAGATAAAGTTACTTTAGCCGCACTCTACGAAACATCTGAATCATACCAAGGAATTTCTTGGCAATTGGTACTGCCACATCAACAATTTCGCAGTACTTCGGTATCTATAGGAACGGTAAACTTTCCTCTTGAGGTAGATGCTAAAGTTCATAAATTAGCAAACGTTTTTCTCAAGCAGCTCGCAGAGCAAGATGGCATAATTCCCAACGCAATGCCTTCATTTGACCAATCCGTACTAATAGCCGCCAATATAAAATATCCCCAACCCAAAGGCGATCGCATCTATTTTTATGGAGGAGCGGGAACATTTAAAACTTTGTCTTTTTGGAATGTTTTTGAGCCAGAATTTTGGGATACTAATCTACAAGGCGGAAAGGTATTCAAAGACAAAATTGTTCTAATAGGCTCCACAGCTAGGACGCAAAAAGGAGATGATTATCACCAAATTGCTCTATCTTCTGGCTGGCTGTATCCAGAAAAAATGGCTGGAGTCGAAATTCATGCCAATGCGATCGCAACCTTAATGGAAGGGAAAGCTATTGCCTCTCCACTTTCGACCTCACTACATCGTAGTCTTTTTGTACTAGTTTTGGTTGGTGGTTCTACGCTGTTAATTGCTAGAGTCAGACAAGGTACAGCGAGATTTGTCACCAGTGTTGTGCTTGCTACAGTTTGGGCAGGAATTAGTTATAGTTTGTTTGTTTACGCTCAGTTAATTCTTCCTACTAGTCTACCGATATTTGCAATTTCTACGGTTGGACTTTGCTATTTCGGAACCGAAGTAGCTCGTGAAAAGTTAAGGAAAACTCAACTCGTCGATATTTTACAAAGGCACGCTTCAAATCGCGTCGTACAAGAAATAATATCTCAACAAGATGATTTAAAAGATTTATTAGGACAGCGCTTAAAAGAAATATCGGGAAAAATATTAGATGGTAGATATAAAATTGTCGAAGTCTTAGGCTCTGGTGGATTTAGCGAAACTTATATTGCTGAAGATACCAAGCTTCCAGGCAATCCACGATGCGTTGTCAAGCAGCTCAAGCCAGTTAATAACAAAACGGAGCAATTACAAGTAGCTAGACGCTTATTCAAATCAGAAGCTCAAACCCTACAGGTATTAGGAAATTATAATCAAATTCCCCAACTTCTAGCTTACTTTGAAGAAGAAGAAGAATTTTATTTAGTTCAAGAATACATCATCGGTAGTCCCTTGAATAGAGCAATATCTTCAGAAGAACGTCTTTGCGAACCAGAAGTAATTGAAATACTCAAAGATTTACTGCAAACATTAGTATTTGTACACAACAAAGGTGTAATTCATCGCGATATAAAACCCAGCAATATTATCCGACGGCAATCAGATGGCAAGTTAGTATTGATTGACTTTGGTGCTGTAAAAAAAGTATCTACTCAAGTAATTAATTCTCAAGAGCAAACAGCTTTTACCATTGGTATTGGTACAAAAGGTTATGCTCCGCGAGAACAATGTTTGGGATATCCGCAATATAGCAGCGATATTTACGCTGTGGGAATGATAGGTATCTTCTTTTTAACTGGTATACCCCCTCATGAATTACCAATAGACGAAAACCAAGAAGTTGAATGGACTGAGAAAGCAACTACTAGTAAGGCTTTTGCCCAAATTCTTCGCAAAATGGTGCTTGACAATCATGAATTAAGGTATAAGTCAGCCGTAGAAGCACTCGAAGCAATTTGTCAATTGACAGATTCTGCTTCTTCTAATTTTTTAACAGATAACTCATCGATAGATACTATACCTTTGAAAGATGCCGATGCTCCTACGGAACCCTGGAATTGATGCTGTAAGGTGTCTCTGCGGTTTTTTAAAGAGAGTTTATAAGCCCTCAGCATCAATGTGGTGGAGCTATAACGCACCATTGTATTTATCTAAGTAGATATTGGAGGTGGTTCGTTAACTGGTGGTTCAGCCGCTGGAGGCTCTGTTGTTGGCGGATTTGGAGGAGTTTGTGGAGTTGTCGGTGTTGGACTTCCACCGCCGTTTGTGGGTGGAGGTTCCGGTGTTTGTGGCATTGGACTTCCACCACCGTTGGTTGGTGTTGTTGGTGAAGGTTCCGGTGTTTGTGGCATTGGACTTCCACCACCGTTGGTTGGTGTTGTTGGTGAAGGTTCCGGTGTTTGGGGCATTGGACTTCCACCACCGTTGGTTGGTGTTGTTGGTGAAGGTTCCGGTGTTTGTGGCATTGGACTTCCGCCGCCGTTGGTTGGTGTTGTTGGTGAAGGTTCCGGTGTTTGGGGCATTGGACTTCCACCACCGTTGGTTGGTGTTGTTGGTGAAGGTTCCGGTGTTTGTGGCATTGGACTTCCACCACCGTTGGTTGGTGTTGTTGGTGAAGGTTCCGGTGTTTGTGGCATTGGACTTCCGCCGCCGTTGGTTGGTGTTGTTGGTGTTGTTGGTATTGTTGGTGTTGTTGGTGAAGGCTCCGGTGAAGGAGTCACTGGTGTTGGACTCCCACTACCTGTTGTTGGTGTCGTTGGTGTTGTTGGTGAAGGCTCCGGTGAAGGAGTTACTGGTGTTGGACTCCCACTACCTGTCGTTGGTGTTGTTGGTGTTGTTGGTGAAGGCTCCGGTGAAGGAGTCACTGGTGTTGGGCTCCCACTACCTGTTGTTGGTGTCGTTGGTGTTGTTGGTGAAGGCTCCGGTGAAGGAGTTACTGGTTTTGGACTTCCACCGCCGTTGGTTGGTGTTGTCGGTGTTGTTGGTGAAGGCTCCGGTGAAGGAGTTACTGGTTTTGGACTTCCACCGCCGTTGGTTGGTGTTGTCGGTGTTGTTGGTGAAGGCTCCGGTGAAGGAGTTACTGGTGTTGGATTTCCACCGCCGTTGGTTGGTGTTGTTGGTGTTGCAGGCGTTGGACTTCCGCTATTACTAGGTGGGGTTAAATTATTGTTGTTATTGGATGGTGATTTATCTTCGTTTATCTCAGGAGTATCTGTAATAAAGTCTCCCGTTTCTAACCAAGTATTTGTAGGTGGATTATCAGCAACTTGCTCGCCTGGTTGTTCCGAAGCAACAGGACTCAATTCTAGAAAAGATGGATTTTCAACTATTTTATCGCCAACAATCGGCTCCTGTTTTGCTACAGCTTCAGACGTTTCTGCTTGAACACTAGCTATGGCAGCATCTTCAGATCCTGTATCGCTTGAGTTAGTTAAATCAAGTCCCCGTACTAAATCGCTTGTATCATAAAAAGTTCTGAGGTCAAAATTGTATAATCCCTCAATTCTTCCTTTAACTACTACTATTAACTGTCCCGCTTTAAGTACTCGAGAGCGAGATTCATCTTTATTAAAAACTTCTATACCGCTATTAGTCAGCGAACCTACTACTGTAGTATCTGTTTGCTCATCGTATCGTACAAACAATGCCGAACCACGAATAGTTGCAGCCGCGCTACGGGTTCTTACTCTTGTTCGTCCTTGCCCAGGTGGTATAAGCAATAGCACGGTTCCGTTCGATAGTCTAAATGTTCGAGTTCTGGGCAAAAATCTAAATACTGCTCGCTCACCAATCCGCGCTAAAGAACCATCGTTGAAACGCAAGTCAGCCAAAGAAGCCCTACCTGTAGCTAGTCCATCTCCAGGATTCATAGTATCCCTCCTTCTGGCTCGCCGTTTAGGTCGATTCCGAGGCATAAGTTGTACCCAGTTATGCAACTTCTTTACTACAGCCCTAGTCAAAGGAGTTGATGCACTTGCCTTTTGTGGCATTGGCATCACTACAACTCCACATAATGTAACAATCGCTAAAGGAACTAACTTGCGGAACATAAAAATTGTGCGCCTTGCATAATTTTACAATTACCACACCATCCAAAAGGGATAGTGAAGTCAAAATTTGAGCCTGTAAACTGTTATAGCAGTTTTTTTACGTAAATTTGCTTAAATAGTATTCAAAATTAAATGTATAAGATAGGCAAATGTACTATATAGTATGAACTTCCAATTTATTTTCTTACCCCAAAGAAAATCTTATTTATCTTTTCTCAATGATTATGATTAATTATATTGATTTTCGTTATTATTTTAATCAATTATAAATACTGAATTTGGGCAGAATTTCAGATTGTAAGCAGGACATTTATAAATCTCTCAGTTGAGTCTAATCAAACTAAACAAGTTTTAAGATGAAATTAAAAGATTGGAAAAAATTGTGTTCGTATGCAATGTTAGCCTCGGGCAGTACAGCATGGTGTTGTACTGACGTAGAAGTGGTAGAAGCTGCCAATCGAAGTATCCAAATTAATAAAGAGGAAATTGTCTCAGAATTAAATTCCCAGCCACTAAATCAATCTTCTTTAAATCTTGACCGCATCAGAGTAGATGATAAGAAGAATATAAACATCCCAAGGTTTTCAACAGATAGAAACTTTTTTCATATTTCAGAACCCGAAAAGGATGAAATTGCTTTACAACAAAAAGAAGTAATTATACCCACCATTGTTTCTGACATCCCAAATCCAAATAAGCAATTAAATCATAAGTCACGAGATAGAATCTCAAAAAATGGGACTCAACGGCTTATTCAACAGCCTGCCCCATTTTTTTGCGAAAATTGTAGACTAATACAAGTAGTGCAAAATCCGGACTTGCAACCACCACCGCCTCCGGAAAATGTCGAAAAAGATCCGCCACCACCACCACCACCATCTCCAGAAAATGTTGAAAAAGATCCTCCACCTTTAGAAAGCCAGCCTACAGATTTTCCTGCAACTTCTCAGGAAGAAGTCGAACAAAAGTTGGATACTCTTGAAGACGAACGTTCCAAAAGATTAGAAAGGTTGTTGGAGCGACTCGAAGAGAATGAAAAACAAATGGGTTTTTTTAATAATGAATTAGGTACTATTAGAGCGGAGAAAGTTCCTATCGAAGCACCCCAACCTCCAGAAAAAAAACAACCGCAACCAATAGAAAAGCCCGTACAAAATTTTAAACCTGTCGGATATTTGTTAGGTCGTGTCGGCTACTTCCATACAAGTAATATCTTTTCTTCTAGAAATAACCCAATCGATGATGGTTTAATATTTTCTGGACTTACACTTGCAGCAGCACCCTTCAAAATTGCACCTAAAACGTACCTGAATGGTTCAATTGACGGCAATATAATTCGATACAGCGAACAATCTGAATTTGACTATAACCAAATTAGATTTAACTTGGGTATTTACCAGCAACTGACTAATAAAATGTACGGAGAAATCGGATGGAATAATCAGCAGTTATTTTATTCAAAAAACAGCGATCGCTTTAATTTTTCCTCCGGTGATAAATTTTTAAATGAAAACTCTTTCCGTTTATCTGTAGGAAGAAGAGACGCTTTAGCGCCAAAGTTAAACTTGGATAGTTTTTATGAATTTCGCCTGAGTCTTACAAACCCACCTGAAAAACGCAACCGAGTTATTAACTATGTCTGGTTATCTTTAAACTATAATTTACAACAGTCATTGCGAGTCGGTATTGACTATCAGTTTAACTTATCCAACTTTTTAGAAAGAAGCAGAGAAGACCAGTATCATCGAATATCCGCTAACTTGAAATACGGTATATCAGAACTCAGCAGCATCAACCTACAAAGCGGCTTCACTTTAGGTGGCTCCACAGATCGGAATATTGACTTTGATGGCTGGTTTTTCGGGATTAATTACAATTGGGATATAGGACAGTTTTGATAACAGCTAACAGTTACCAGTTACCAGTTACCAATTACCCATTAGCAATTACCAATTACCTAGCCTCAAAGATATGATAACTGTTTAACAGAAGATGATATTACTCGTAATAACTAATCCAATCGCTCCAACTACCAGGATAAAGTTTACCCGTATTAATACCTGCCAAATCTAAAGAAAGTAAATTAACGCAGGCTGTAACACCTGAACCGCAATAAACTATGATTTCTCGATCATTTTCTAATTTTTCCCAGCGCTGGCTTTGCTGTTCTCGGGGAAGTAAATAACCATTAGAATCGGTTACTTCTTTCCAAGGATAATTCATTGCGCCAGGAATATGACCAGCTATCTTATCTATTGGTTCTCTAAGACCTTGGTAACGCTCATTGTCTCTTGAATCTATAAGAGCGGTATGAGATGAGTCTTTACTATTCTTTACAGTTTCTCTATCTACTATCATTTGAGTTTGCGGCTGAGGTATAAATGCTCCCTTGCAAGAAGTGGGAAGAATATCTGTAACGGGAAATTCTGATGCCAGCCATCCATTAAAACCCCCATCTAGGACTGCAACTTGTTTGTGTCCTAAATAGCGTAACAACCACCACAACCGAGATGCAAAAGCAAAACGTGAATCATCATAAGCTATTACAAAAGTTTCTTCATAATTCACTCCCATCGCAGATAATTTATCTGAAAATTCCTCAATATCGGGTAAAGGATGTCTTCCTCCATGCTGTTGTACCTTTGATGAAAGGTCTTGATTTAAATCTAAATAATACGCTCCTGGAATATGGCTAGTTTCATACTGCTGCTTTCCCTCTTGTGGATTAGCTAGGGAGAAACGACAATCAAATATAGCAATATCGGGATGGTTGAGATTCTCAAAGAGCCATTGATTAGAAACAATTGAAGAAGTGTGTTTCATAATGATTTATTATCGGCTAACAACTGTAATATCGTCAAAAAACTCTAAAAGTTTAAACACAAAAACTAAAAGTTATAAGTTTTAAATTTTCAAATCTGTATTATAAAAATCTAAAATATCAAATCTAAAATTTAATGACTAATCAAGATTTTACACCTAAACTCACAGCAGATGGCTCATATACTTTCTTTTCTGAAGAATTTAACGAATCATTTCATAGTCATTTTGGAGCCAAGCAGGAAAGTTATTTCAAGTATGTTGTTCCTACTTTATTAATAGAAAAAGCTGGATTAGGAGTTGTGCGATTATTAGATATTTGTTATGGGCTAGGATACAACACGGCAACAGCAATTGAAACAATTTGGGAAGTTAATCCTGAGTGTTTTATACAAGTAGTTGCTTTAGAAGTAAATCCAACAGTACCCCAAGCAGCGATTAAGCATCAATTATTTGAAAATTATAATAGTAATTCAATAGACATTTTGACTAAGTTAGCTTTTAATTTTCATGTCAATACACCATCTTTCAAAGCCGAACTGCTAATTGGTGATGCTAGAGATAAAATTAACCAAGTGTATCAATCCGGTTTTAAGGCTGACGCAATTTTTCTCGATCCTTTTTCGCCGCCTCAGTGCCCTCAGCTATGGACAATTGAATTCTTAAATCTAGTTTCTCAGTGTTTACAGCCAGATGCTTTACTAGCCACTTATTCTTGCGCTGCTGCTGTACGCACTGCACTTTTACATTGTGGATTAAACATCGCTTCAACTTCTCCGGTAGGTAGAAAAGCACCCGGAACTGTTGCAAAATTGAATTCTCTATGTTCCATAGACAAGCAAACAAAAGACTTAAATTATTATCCACATCAATTTGCTTCTCTCTCACAATCAGAAAAAGAACACTTACAAACTCGCGCAGCTATTCCCTACCGAGACCCAAAATTAATCGATTCCCCAGAGGCAATCATTAAACGGCGCGAACTCGAACAACAGGATTCCGATTTGGAAGCTACATCGCGTTGGCGTAAACGTTGGCTTTAAAGAAAATAGTTGATTTCTATTGAGGAAATTGCTGGTATAATACTTGTCTGCACGTAACGGTAACTTTTCCCATTACCTAGTTATAGTTGATGCTTAAGATTGTGCTTTATTAAGTAATATAAACTATATTAATTTTACTTACTATCAACAATATCTATTACTTATACAATAATTTAACTTTAGGATCGTAATATGTTGAGCATAGAGTATAGGTTCATAAATATATTGTTGGTTCGGCAAAAATACTATATGTACTTTATAAAATAAATTTTTTAAGTTTAAGTAATTGTATTTCCTGATATATATACCGTAATTCAAAGATTATGTGAACGCCGCTATCAATATAAATATCCGTGTAAAACCTGATTGAATATTGGCTTTAGTTGAACATACTATAATTATAGAACTGTGGAAAAATGCTATCAAATTTCTCCACATTCTTTAAAAAAACATTAAATAAATTAGTATTGTATTTTGTGTCAAAGTACCTAGGTATCAATGATTAAAAGCCTAGAAAAATGCTTTTTGAAATACATTAAAGTACTAAACTAGTTTTTGAAACATTGCATTGTTGCTAAACAAATGGAGTGCCTTTGTGATTCAATGGAAATCCAATTATACAGGTTCTACCGAGCTAAAAGTTGCTGGGTCAAACCCCACAAACCGATACAACAGAGTCGGTAAAAATCATGCCTTACCAACGGAATCTGAGCGTCATAGTTCGGAATTATCTACTCATGATTTAAAAGTACAACAAACTGACAGCGAGGATTCTAGTAATTATGGTCTGAAAAATACCAATAGCAATTTATTGTTTTCAGCAACCTTACAGAACAAAGAATATAGTTTAGATTGCTTTGAAAATGATGTTCCCAAAGTTTTAGTAGTTGACGACCATGCTGCTAGTAGGATGACAGCAGTAGCACTTTTAGGAATGGAAGGCTACGAAGTGATTGAAGCAGAAAGTGGTTCTGTTGCGGTGCATTTGGTCAGCGAAAAACAACCGGATTTGATTTTGCTTGATGTCATGATGCCCGAAATGGATGGCTTTGAAGTTTGTCAACTACTCAAGCAGGACGAGCAAACCAGGCTGATCCCCGTGATTTTCATTACGGCTCTGAACGATAGGCGATCGCGAATTCGGGGAATTGAAGTAGGAGCGGATGATTTTTTAAGCAAACCCTTTGACAGAGTGGAATTGGCCGCACGGGTTAAGTCTTTAGTTCGTCAGAAGCGTCTGAATGAAGATTTAGATCATGCAGAAAAAGCACTGTTTTCTATTGCAAGAGCGATTGAAAGCCGCGACCCCAATACCGGCGATCATTGCGAACGGCTGGTAAACTTAGGAAAAGCTTTCGGCGAATATCTTGGTCTTTCGCGCAATCAAGTTAGAGATTTGATGTGGGGAGGCTATCTTCATGACATTGGTAAGGTGGGAATTTCCGATTCGGTATTGCTCAAGAAAGGAAAATTAACACCTGCTGAGTGGGAAGAAATGAGACAGCACGTTTTAATTGGAGAGCAAATCTGTCAGCCGTTACGCAGTATGCGCGGAGTAATCCCCATTATCCGCAGCCACCACGAACGTTGGGATGGTAGTGGCTATCCTGATGGACTCAAAGAAAATGAAATTCCCCTCTTGGCTCAAGTGTTTCAAATGATTGATATTTATGATGCCTTAACAAGTGAAAGACCCTATAAAAAGGCTTTTACACCTACTGAAGCATTATCAATCATGATGGAAGAAACAGACAAAGGTTGGCGCGACAAAAAACTAATGCAGCAGTTTACTGAATTCATCAGCACCATAAATCACAGTTAATTGTAAGCGATTAACATTTCGGTTTGCTATGTAATCGGGTATATTTTAAGCCGAAAATAAAATATGTAATCGTATTTATCTATAGCTGTTGGCTGATTATGGTAGTAGTAGCAATTTTAGCGGCTGGTCGCGGTACAAGAATGAAATCAAACCTACCAAAGGTTTTGCATTCTTTAGGCGGAAAATCTCTTGTCGAAAGAGTTATTCAAAGTGTTGAACCACTGCAGCCGGAACGTCGGATAGCGATTGTAGGTTATCGAGCCCAAGAGGTAAAAACAGCCTTGCAACCCATTCCTGATGTTGAGTTTGTCGAACAAACCGAGCAGTTAGGAACGGGTCATGCCATCCAGCAATTACTACCTCATTTAGAAGGGTATAGTGGGGATTTGCTTGTTCTTAATGGTGATGTACCGCTCTTACGCAGCGAAACTTTAACACATTTCTTACAAATCCATCAAGAAAATCAAAATGCGGCTACTGTTCTTACAGCAAAACTACCCAATCCTAAAGGATATGGGCGAGTTTTTTGCGATGACAAGAATGTATTACAGCAAATTATTGAAGATAAAGACTGTACTGCCGCTCAAAGAGAAAACCAGCGTATTAATGCTGGGGTTTACTGTTTTCGTTGGAAAGATTTAGAAAAGGTATTACCTCACCTACAGACAAACAACGCTCAAAAAGAATATTATCTCACTGATGCCGTTACTAAAGTTACCCCAGTTATGGCGGTAGATGTAGAAGATTTCCAAGAAATTGGAGGCATCAACGACCGCTTACAATTATCAGGTGCTTACGATATATTGCAAGCAAGAATCAAAGAAAAATGGATGAAAGCTGGCGTAACTTTGATCGATTCCGCCAGTATCACTATTGATGAAACAGTAGAATTAGAACCAGATGTAATTATTGAACCTCAGACTCACTTACGGGGCAATACAGTTATTAAAGCGGGAAGTCGTATTGGTCCGGGAAGCTTAATTGAAAATAGTTTGATTGGCGAAAACGTCACCGCCAAATATTCGGTCATTTCTGATAGCACAGTCCAAAATTCAACCCAAATTGGACCTTACGCCCACTTACGCGGTCATGTAGAAGTTGGTGAAAAATGTCGCGTAGGTAATTTCGTTGAATTAAAGAATAGTAAATTAGGCAACGGAACCAAAACCGCTCACTTATCTTACTTAGGAAACACAACCACAGGTACCAAAGTAAATATCGGTGCGGGTACAATTACAGCCAACTATGACGGTGTAAACAAGCATAAAACCACAATTGGTAACAATACCGGAACTGGCTCCAACAGCGTTTTAGTTGCACCAATAACCTTAGGAAATAATGTATACGTAGCAGCAGGTTCAACAGTAACAGATGATGTCCCCGACGACAGCTTAGTTATTGCACGTCAGCGTCAAACCGTCAAAGAAGGATGGAAGATGAAGGGTAAGGAGTAGGAGTAATGGTAATGGGTAATTGGTAATAGGTAATAGGTAACAGGTAACAGGTAACAGGTAGTCATTCACCGCTCGTAATAAATTTACAATTCCCCGTATCTTACTCTTACCAGTTTCCTAATTTCCCAATTACTAGTTGCTTGCCAATTAGCAATTACCAATTAGCAATTACCCATTCCCAAACTTTGACCTTTGACCTTTACCCTTTAACCTTAATTAAAGACATCCAACCTGCATTACTTCGGAAGCTTCCAAAGTATCACCAATTTTTTCGCCGTCATGGTAAGCAGCAAGTAAGACTTCGCTGGTTTTGCCCCAAGCAATTGTTCCTTTTGCATCAAGGGCGATCGCTCCCAAATCTCGTTTATTTTGATGCGATTCATTAAATGAACGCTGCATGGCATCTTGAAGAGTCATTCCATCACCCACACGCACCACAATTCGTGGTGCTAAACATTCATCGATAATATCTTCACCAATACCCGTGCAGCTTACTGCTGCATCTTTAGTAGCGTAGTTGCCTGCTGGCATGGCGGAATCACTAACCCTTCCGATACGCTCAAAACCCTTACCTCCGGTAGAAGTTCCAGCAGATAAATTTCCTTGACTATCTAAAGCGACTACGCCAATAGTGCCTCGTCCGGCATTGCCGTTTGATACAAGTTCTTTTTCGGCTACTACTCCAGCCATCGTCTTTTTAAAATTATCTTGACGCTCCTGCAACCACTCTTCCAAACGTAGGTCGGTTAGAGGATTATAACTAGGTATCTGTAATTCCCGTGCTAACTCCGCAGCACCATAATCCGAAAGAACTCTATCCGAAGAACTTTGTAAAGCTTTAGCTAAATCAATCGGATTTTGGATTCGTGTAATATTAATGACACCACTAAAACTTTGTGTTATGCCATCCATTAAAGCAGCACTCATGCGAACTTGACCATCGGATTGCAGTACCGAGCCAGTACCGGCATTAAAACAAGGATCGTCTTCTAACATTTGACAACCCTTGACAACCGCTTCACTTGCACTACCTCCGGACATCAGCACAGAATAAACTTCTTCTACTACCTTATGAAGAGAGCGGCGTACCTTTTCCACTCCTCCTTTACCTTGAAGAGAGCTACCAGCTCCTCCATGAATAATTAATTTAGGTCGCACCTTGAGATTCATTTTTATTATTTACTGTTTAATTTTTTATAGACATGACTTAGGTAAGTTTCACAACACTCGGGTAGTGCGTGACACTATAAGCCTTATTATTAACTTCAAAACGAGTCAAAGTATCACAACCCCTACAAACAAATGTGCCGGTTGTCTAAGTCCTAATAAAGTCAGTTGATTTGCAATTACTCTTGGAAGCATCAATAAGTTTCCAGAAGTAATATTCATAATCTCATTTTCTAGCACTTAATTTTCATCATTATTACTAGCTTCCGAGCGCCGACGACGGCAACGTTCAGAACAATATTTTACGTCATCCCAACAATCTGCCCATTTTTTGCGCCAGGTAAAAGGACGCTGACACACCGGACATATTTTCGATGGTAAATCCGATTTAGAACGGTTGCGTCCCATGAGTCTAAGCCGATCTCCGAAAAATTTATTATAAGTTAGGGCGCGGTGCAGTGAAGGAGAAAGGGAATATAATTACTTACCCTCAAACTATTTCATGCCCAATACCCAATCCCCTATTCCTCAATCGGTAAAAGCAAACGACTAACTACTCTAGCATCTGGTAATTGATAGAAATCCAATTGCCCTTGAAGTTGTTGTATTAGTTTCTTACATATCAATAATTGCTTTATAGGTAAGTGTTCTTGCTTAGATTGAGTGAGTAAGTCGGGGAAAGCATCTTGCTGTAATTCTTCTAATAGCTCGGGATTAATAGTACCGTTGTCTGTAATTGAAACTTCTAGGGTTTGCGGTTCTAAACGACGGCACCAAATATCTATTCTGCCGCCATCTTGAGAACGATGACAAGCTGCAATTAATAATTCGCTGACAATTAACTCAATTTTGCGGATGTCGCCGCTGACTATTATTTGTGAATTAGAGATGAAAGAATCATCAATATAAGAATCTTCACCTTCAAGTTTTTGTCCTAAACCATGCACTCCTACCCAAAGTTTATGCTGTTTAAGCAATTTATTAATTCCTTTCAAAGAACCTTTTAATAGACTTGCGATCGGTAAAGTTTCTTTATGAAAAACTAGTTGCGACTGTTCGAGCTTTAATAATGCAGTTGATGAAGCAACAGTATTATCTAATTGTCGTAATAATTGCTGATAGCGTGTCAGAGTTATTTCGTCATCTGGAATACCTAAATCGTGTATTTGACTCAGTAATGTGACAGTATTTTGCCTGACATTTTCAAATGTTCGATGTTTATACCAATTTAGTTGCTGCAATTCCTCATTTTTCGCACAAGCAAATTGTGTAAATTGTTTTTGCCGACTAAACCAGGCTAGTTGATTAACAAGGGTTTCTACAGCATCCAAAATTTCTGGTGACCACTGTCGGTGAGGATAATCAGCCATTAATATTACGCCAGTAGGTTCGTGTTCTTGCCGCGTGCGTAAAGCAATAAGCAAAATTTCGCCAATTCCAGTACCGCAAAGCCACTCTCTAGTTGATTCGGGCAATTCTGAAGCATTAATGCTGACTAAACCTTCTACTTTTAGTGCTGAGCTAATCAGTATGTCATTTTGGAGCGGTATCGTTGTTTCTGCAATCACTTTAAAATGATTGTTAGCAACAGTCCCAGGTATAATTTGAGCAAATTCGTCACCAGTATTCCAAGATAGGAGCAGAGTTAAAGGACAATTAAGAATTGTGGCTATTTGTTCTAGTACCAAGCTTTCAGCGAGATGTTCTCCTTCACCAGATTTGCTATCTTCTACCGTTTCAAGAACGCGCAGGCTTTGCCCGAAAGTATGCCAAATTTTTTGCTGATTTTGAGTTTGCTGATAAAGTTGCCACTGACGAAAAATTACCCCTACTTGTTGAGCAACGGTTTTGACTAACTCTTTTTCTAAAGTGGTCCAAGATCGATTGTTTTCGCTGCCAATAATTAGAATTGCATCATTGTTGTCTTGAGGAGTACAGTTGCTAACTAAAATAGAACGCAATCCTGCTTCAAGTAAAGAAGAACGCCAATTAAAGAATCGTAAATCTTCCTCTAGGTTTTCCACACTTACAGCTTGTGTAGAACGCTCCAAAAGTTTGGCATCTACTTCTTTTAATTCCTCTAAACCAAATTTTAAATGTCGCCGATTTGATAATTGGTTTTGGAAAAAAAAGTTGTATTTGTATAGTTCTCTATCGAAAGACAGTAATAAAAAACGATTTGCAGCTAATCTGTTTAAAACTTTTACCGCACAATTATGTAAAACCAACTCAATATCTTCATCGTTATAAATGCCTTCTACTATTTGGCTTTTTAGGTAAGCATCTTCTTGAATTTGTTGAATAGTGCTTTCCATATTTTCGGTTAAAGAAACTAGCGAAATTAACCCAGCAGCACCTTTGACAAAGTTTTTATCGACTTCCGTCCAGATACGAGGTTCTTTTCCTTCCACTGCCAAAAAACCCAACAAATTCTTTTGCCAAAGTATTGGAGCAACTAAAAGACTGCGTGCATCAAGACGTTTGAGCAAGTTTTTTGTACTGTAACTTTTCAGCGAACTGCGTCCGTCTCCAATCCAGACAAGTTGATTTGCTGATAAAGCGTAATAAAAATCGCTTAAATCTTCTACCGTCAAAGCGGTTTTTGCTTTCTGTTGATTTGAAACTTTACCTAAGTTAAAAAACTGAGTGCTGATTCTACGCCAAAAAGAACGTTCTTGGGGACTAAACCAGTAAACGTTTGTTCGAGTCGGAGCGATAAACTGGTGAGTAGCAGATACTACAGACTCCAACCTTTGTTCCAAAGTAGCCAGAGTTCTTAATTTTTCTAAAAGTCTTAGTAATACCTCATCTGGTTTCTTAGTTTGCTTGTTTTGTAAATCTATTTCTAGTTGGAAAAGTGCTGCTGCAAGTTCTCCCACTACAATCATTAGCTGAGCCTTGGCTTCGCTACCGATCAAGTAACCCCAACGTTTAGAGCCAAGTAATAAGACACCTAAACAACGGTCTTTATGGCGGATGGGTAACATAATTGTTCCCTGAATATCGAACTTTGTCGCTATTTCTTGCCATCCTTCCGCTCGTTTTTCCATTCGTAAATCAGCTACACCCATTGGACGTTGCTGGATTACGACTTGTTCTAGCAAATCTCCCGGACTTAAAACTACCCGTTGTTGAAAATAACTATTGTCATAATTACTATCCGGTGTCGCACCACCTTTGCCGAACAATATATGATTGAGACGGTCGTAAAGAGCAATCCAGATTAAAGAATAATCAAACTGCTCCTTAATATATGAAATAGTCTTTTCAATCAGAACCTCAGCATTATCCTCTTCCCTCAAAGTTTGAAGGATGCGCCCCAAAGAGAAGATTTGCTGCTCTGCGGCTGTAAATTTTTGATGCTGCCTCATCTGATTATTGGTAAACATAGCCTGTTACCATATAAGATGCCCAAAAAATGGGCTTAAGTTTAGCTCTCAATTATTTTCAGATGGGGAGATAAGGAGACAAGGGGACAAAGATAAAAATAATTACAGTTCTACTTATAACTTCTTACTCTTAACTCATAACTCCCAAATGCTAACTAAAAACCGTAATTCTATTTTATTTTTCAAACTAAATTGGATATTTATCAAGTTGCACTACGTCCGCTCTTATTCAACCTAATCAAAGCAGATCCCGAGAACCTGCATTCAAAGACAATAAATACTTTAGAGTGGTTGGGAAATAATGCCCATAGCCAACCCAGTAGCTCTATTAAAAGTCGTTTGCAGCAATCGTTTTGTCTGCAAGATTCGCGTTTGTCACAATCTTTGTTTGGGTTACAATTTCCCAATCCCGTTGGCTTAGCTGCTGGGTTTGATAAAGATGGTGTTGCAACCCCTATGTGGTCTAGTCTGGGTTTCGGTTTTGCAGAAATTGGAACTGTGACATCACTTGCACAACCGGGAAATCCCCGCCCTCGCTTGTTTCGCTTACCAAAAGATGAAGCCGCTCTTAATCGCATGGGTTTTAATAACTGCGGCGCAGATGCAATGGCAGCACGTTTAGCAAAACTCACTTTAAAGCCTAACCCTTTAATTCCTATCGGTATAAATTTAGGTAAATCCAAAGTTACACCCTTAGAAGAAGCCGCCAATGATTATCGTCACAGCTTTAACTTACTGAAAAATTACGGTGATTACTTTGTAGTAAACGTTTCTTCACCGAATACTCCAGGATTACGAAAACTGCAAGATGCAGCCATGTTAAGCTCTATTCTGGATGCTTTACAACAAGAAAATAATTTACAGAAACCAATATTTGTGAAAATTTCGCCAGATTTAGAATGGGAAGCAATTACAGAAATTGTCTCCTTGGCTCAAAGTTACAAATTGGCAGGAATTATTGCTACTAATACAACTATTAAGCGTGAAGGATTAAATACTAAGATACTTGCTCAAACTGGTAAATCGCTATCAGAAGAAGCGGGTGGAATCAGCGGTAAACCAGTAAGAAAAACTTCCACAGAGGTAATTAAGTATATTTGGCAGCAAAGTCAAGGAGAAATCCCCATTATCGGCGTAGGTGGAATTTTTACAGCAGAAGACGCTTGGGATAAGATTACTGCTGGTGCTTGTTTAGTACAGATTTACACGGGCTGGGTTTATCAAGGACCGGGAATTATACGTAGCATTCTCCAAGGTTTGCTGTTGAAATTGGAACAAAACGGATTGAATTCCATTTCTGAGGCTGTGGGATTAGCTGTTAAAGATAGTTAGTGGTTAGTTGCTCTGCCATTCCCTTTTGAGACAAATCAAAGGGTGCATCTGTTGTTACTCAATTAAGAACTGCTACAAAATATGCACCCAAAGAATTGAAAATTAACTTATGCTAACTTGATACTTTGCTTTCGTCTTCCACTGGAAAAAACTCCTTAGTATCTGGAGAAAAAGTCCAAGCAATTCCATCTGGATCTTTATTTCGACTCCATTCTGGAAATTGTGGATCGTCTCTACGCTTGAACACCGTGCTGGAATAAACTCCTAAACGTTTAGCAAGCTCGGATTGAATCAAAGAACCCAAGAACAGTTGTTTCTCCAGAGGCTTGTTGACATGCTCTGCGTGTTCTACAGTTTCTTCTGGCAATTCTTCCACAGTTGCTAATTCAACAACTGGCTCTCCCTCAACTTTTACGGGAACAGTTTCAAGTAGTTCTTTGTTTAAAGTCGCAGTCGGCTGCTTACTAAAGTCTATTTCCGGTTCGCTACTATCAAGGATGCTGCCTAAAGTATTAGCAGTCATAAAATAGTAGACTTTATTGCCATCATCCGAATCAGCAATACTCGCGCCAAATTCAGAAGCTTTAGCATCTAAATATCGCTTTGCCTTGCCTCCATTGAAATTACCTTGCAAAGCTAAATCCATAGGGGTAATTCGACCTTGGTTTTCTCCAATTAGCTTTTGGAAAACCGGGTTTACCTTACTACACCATTGCTGCCATCTATAGGTTCGCCACAAATTAAACCCAATAAGTACGGCAAAAAATCCCAGCAAGACTCGCCAAGCTGAGACTAGGAAGATAATTAAAAACGAAAGTGGCAAAAGTAGAAGCAAAAAACCTTTGCCCGAGGTTTCTAGTGTTTTTTCACTCATGCCTAATTTTATTGCTAAGTGATTTATTTTAGGAAATATTATTATCTTGGCAAAAATTGGGACAAATATTTGTATTGTTTGTAGATTTGCTGGAAAATTTTTTGGAAATAATCAATTTATCTACAGTTGGAGATTATTGTAGATTCGCCAGCAAATCCTCAAACAAGACTATATTTCTGTGATTTTAGACATATAAAGGCAAAAATAGTCATGAGTATTACATTCAGGCAAAATGAGCAAATATTGTGACCAGCAATACCAGCATTAAATCAAATGTTATCGTTTGGTGATATTTGAGATCGAAGAGTTAGTGGTCTGTTTACTAGCTTTGATAGGGTTTATCCAATCCCACTACTTATTTCTAATTCTCCAGTAGGCTGCTGTAAAACCTTTCAAATTTAATCCAATCTAACAGCAGCACTACCTAAAAGAATAATTTTTTAATCTCTTGACACTCTATAATACATATACTACATTAGTAATACAGAGCGAGAAACACAGAAAATTGTTTCTGCTGTCTAATTACACAAAAAACTCAAAATTTCAAATATTTAAGCAGGGATAGTTTAGTAGCCTAGAACGCCGTAAATATCCTTATTCACAACTAGCCCCATAGGGGACGAAGAATTTAGGGTTATCGCCTTCCACGCCGGAGACGCGGGTGCAAATCCCGCTCCCTGCTCCAATTAAATTTAATTCATGAGTTATAACTTTTGAGGTAGGGGTGGCCGAGTGGTTTAAGGCAGCAACTTTTATTCCTTGATTAACAACTTGCCCGCTTAAGGGACGAATATTAAGGGTTATCGTAATTTTTGACAATAGAGCTATCTGAAAATTAATTTTCAGAGGTATCTGTTCGTAGGTTCGACTCCTACCCCCTACATCAAAAAAAAATCAAAACATCAATATTCATGTGGCGAGTAGCTCAGTTGGATAGAGCGACGGAAGTATATCCTTTTTCACAAACTTACCCTTCGGGGACGGAGAATTAGGTTTATCGTCTTAATCCGTGCGTCGCAGGTTCAAGTCCTGCCTCGCCACCAAAAAACCGAAACAAATACATCTATGTGGTAGGTAGCTCAGGAGTTAGAGCGCTTAAACATCTTTGTTCAAAACTTGCCCTATCGGGGACGACGAATAAAGATTACCGCCTGTCAAGCGAGAGGTCGCGGGTGCAAATCCCGCTCTACCACCTTCCATTTTGTCCGTAAGGGCTGGGAGTTAAAATAATGAACTATAAATTTTTTACTCAAAAAAATCAAAAAACGCCACAAAATCAACCCATCCCTGGCAGAGAAGCAGAAATGATTCGGGGACGTAGCGGTGGTTATATGTTTGATGCTGGTATATGGCAAATGCTGCGCCGCTGTTTGCTGATTGGTACCGCAAAAAGTACTTATTATGCTGGGAAGCGTGAATTAACAGAAGATTTTGTCTCAACCGTGCAAGAAGCTATTGCTAAAAATCCCAGTCGCGTTGCTGAAGAAATTCTTTATGCTAGCGATGGACGTGCCATCAACAACAGCGCTCCTATTTTTGCTTTAGTGTTGCTTTCTATGGGTGAAACACCTGAAGCTAAAGCTGCTTTTACAGAAATCTTTCCGAAAGTTGTCCGTACTGGAAGTCATTTTTATGAATGGTTGAGCTATACAAAGTCGCTGCGAGGTTTTGGTAAAGTTGTGCGGGAAGCCGGTAAAACTTGGTTATCTCGCCCCGATGCTAAAGGTTTGGCTTATCAATTGTTGAAATATCAGCAACGTCATGATTTTACAAACCGCGATGCTTTGAGGTTGTTTCACGTTAAACCACCAACTCCCGACCATGAATTATTGTTTCATTGGGTAGTCAAAGGTTGGGAAGAATTACCAACGAATATTCCCAGTGAAGCTTTGGCACAAATTTGGTGGTATGAATGGTTGAAGCGCAATCCAGATAGAGCTACTGAAGCAATTACTAAAGGACGCTTAACCCATGAAATGACTGCACCAGTAGCCAAAATGGATAAGCAAGCTTGGCAATTGTTATTCAATGAAATGCCAATTGGTGCAATGTTGCGTAACCTAGGTTCGCTAACTGAATTAGATGTATTACGAATCGATGAACCTGCAAGCCTCGATAGAGTTGAAGCTGTTTTAAATAGTAAAGAACATTTGCGTAAAGGACGTATTCATCCCATTGATGTTTTGAAAGCCCTCAAAACCTATCAGTCGGGAGGTAAATTAGGACGCAGTAAAAAAACTTGGAATCCAGTTAGCCGTATTGTAGACATTTTGGAAAAAGCGGTAGAACTGTCTTTTGATGTGGTCGAACCCACAGGTAAAGTGTTCATGCACGCTGTTGATATTTCTGGTTCCATGTCTTACACCAGTGTGAGTTCTATTGGACTTACCTGCTGTGAAATTGCCACAACGATGGCGCTGGTTACCGCAAAAGCTGAGAAAAACTACATGATTCGCGGGTTTGCTACAGACTTCCGCAACTTGGGAATTACTGCTAAAGATAGTTTTAGTTCGGCGATCGCCAAAGCTAGCAGTCAAAACTTTGGCGGAACTGATGCTTCAGTTGCTTATGAATGGATGATTAAAAACAACTTCAAAGCCGACGTAATTTGTTTTTGGACTGACTCAGAAAGCTGGGCTGGTAGAAGTCATCCATCGCAAGCTTTGGCAAGATATCGCGAAAGAGTAAATCCCAATGCCAAAGCTGTCTACGTCACTCTGGCACCTTACCGGATTACTTTGGTAGACCCCAAAGACCCTTTTTCCTGGGACATTGGCGGATTTGACCCAGGTGCGCCGCGTTTGATTCAGATGTTGGCTAAGGGTGGTTTCTAATTGATTAAATAATTAAATATGAGATGGGGAGATAGAATTAAAAATTTCTCTCCTTCTCTCAATCACGGCGGGTTTTCCTTGTTCGCAACTTGCCTATCTGGGGACGATGAATTTAGGATTACTGGATAAAATCTCCACCATTGTGGGGATGAACGGGTTCAATCCCCGTACCCGCCTTTATTTCTAATGTTTACAAATATATTATTTCTTTTATTCACTAAAATATATTTCAATCACAAGAAGGTTTAATTTAATATTTAGTATTTGCTAATCATTAATTTAAACAGGATAAATGTGTACTAAGAATGATTTATTTATATTCATAAATATGCCTTGAGAGCAGTTTAGTAAAAATATATAACTGTTAAATTATTGATGAAAATTATTTGCAGTTTATAATTTAATACCAAAAAAATGGCATTTAAAGGCGTAATTTTAGATGTAGATGGAACTCTTGTTCTCAGTAACGATGCTCATGCTAATGCTTGGGTAGAAGCGTTTGCGAAATACGGTTATGAAGTCAAATTTGAGGAAGTAAGACCTTTAATGGGAATGGGTGGGGATTATATAATTCCTAAATTTGCGCCGGGACTTTCTGATGAAGAAGGCACAGGTAAAGAAATTAGTAGTTACCGTAAGGAAATAGTTCTTGATAAATATATTCCGAATGTTTCTCCTGCAAATGGTGCAAGGGATATGGTTTTGAAGTTGAAGGAAGAAGGTAAACGTATTATAATTGCAACTTCAGCAAGCGATAAAGAACTCTCAGCTTTACTCAAGATTGCCAAAGTAGACGATATTCTCAGTCAAGATGACGCTACAAGTTCTGACGATGCCGAAAATTCAAAGCCAGCACCGGATATTGTAGAAGCTGCTTTGAAAAAGTTTGATATGCAGCCTGAAGAAATCGTGATGATAGGGGATACTCCATACGATATTGAAGCTGCAAACAAAGCCGGAGTCAAAGTAATTGCAGTACGTAGCGGTGGTTTTGATGATTCTCGGCTTTCTAAAGCTATCGCAATTTATAATGATGCCGCCGATTTGGTTGAAAACTATGACAGTTCGACTTTAGCGAGTGCGGGATAATATTTATATTTCTGTGTCGTTTGTAATAGATTTACTTTTATCGTAGTGTGGTTAAGAAAGGGTTATCTGAATTTCTAGCCACTTACATAAAATATCAAATTCCGCATTTATGAAATTAATTGCTTTAGTGCTGGTTTCTCTAAGTATTATATTTTCATTCGCTTTCCCCGCGAATGCTGCAATAACCTGCAAGGATTATAATGGACAAGAAGTGTGCGTTCTTAATATTAAGCGTAGTGCTAAGAGATATTGGAATTACAGAACGACTATTAGTATTGATGGCAAAAAACAACCTACAGAAATTTATAACTGTCGTAGCGAATACAAAATTAAAAATGATGGAAAACTAGTAAGGTTTAAGGAAGATGGTGTTGGTAATTTGATTTGTAAATATTTTAAGAAGTAGTTGATGTTATCTGTTTGATAGCGATTTCTAAATAAATTAAACTGCAGAGACGCAGAGGACGCACAGATGATAAATAGAGAAATAGATAGCTCATTTTATTGTTAAAAATGAGTTTTTTTCGATGAGATTTTATTTATTTTGTGCCACAAGTATACAAGCGAGAACAAATACGGTAAAACCTACATAGCTAAATACAGTTATCCAATCCTGCCAGTTTGGAGGAAGTATTAAAGATGAATTATTCATTGGTTGAAAATTAAGAACAGATTTTAATTAACTTTCTCTAAATTAAATTTAAATTGAAAGTGGTTACTAAAGTCAATGGAAAAGTATAAAAATATCGAGAATATATTCAACGTATATTAACATATTATGCAAAAGTAGAACGTCGCATAATCCCGACGATTAATTGAAATATAAACTGTTTTTTATATAGTGTTTGAGATAGATTCTGTTTAATCTGTTACTTTGCATTGTTCAATTTCAGCGATAGCTAAGAGTAAAGTGTCTTCGATGTAAGAGCGGAATTTAAGGGTTATATCAGAATCGCTATTCAAACAGTTTATGAGTAATTCATTCGCGAAGTAGTATTCATATAATAATTCTTCTTGTTTTTTATTGAACTGCCAATCATGTCCAATATTGCGATGTTTCACTAACATAATTCTTAATTTCTCAGAGAGTTCATTAAAATTACGTTCCCATTTTAATTTCCAGGAATTTGCATCTTCTTCAAAAGACGTGGTAGATGAAAATATTTTTAGTTGTAAAATTCGCCGCACTTTAATCGTTGTAGCTTTACCAGATAGAGAAGCTGAAATATTTGAATTCAATAGAACAAGCTTGATTGACTATTGGAAACTCTGGAATTATCGACTTAAAATATTTATAATCTGAATTAATTAAAAATATTGTACTTCTTTTTAGTCTGCACAGGCAGACTTTGTTTATGTAGCCCCAGACTTGTAGTCTGAGGGCTATTATTATTTCAAATCCCCCGGATAATTACAATTCAACAACATCAAATCAATTTTTTCATCAACTTCTAAAGCTTCAACTTCAATCCCTGAAAGCAATTTTTGAAACGAACGCTTTCCAGATTTCAAAAAACTATCTAATTCAATTTTCACCTCTTTACGATAACACCCACACATCGGTTCCCAAATATCCGCACGTCGAGGGACTAAAGCCAATGTTGAAGCTGGTATTTGTGAAAGTTTATTTATCCAGCTTTGAATAATTTCTACATCTAATAAAGGTAAATCGCAAGCAAGTAATAGTATCCAATCAGCAGAAATTTGTTCCAACCCCTCGGATAAACCATTTACTGGTCCTTTCCCCGGTTGCGTTTCAATTAGATAATTACAATTTGACGGCAAAATATTTTGATAGCGTTCAACCCAAGGAGTCAAAATGTAAACTTTTTGGGTACATTCAGCAGCAACTTGATAAACCCGTTGCAACATCGGTTTGCCTTTGTAGAGTAGAAGTGCTTTATCTATTCCCATACGAGAACTTTTACCACCTGCGAGTATTAAAGTAGCGATGGAGGAATTGGGAGATAGGGAGGTAGGGAGATGGGGAGACAAAGGTTAGAGGGGGTAGAGGGGGTAGAGAGGGAGAGGGGGTAGATTTTTAAATTCCTCAATCCTAATTCAAAATCTAAAATTTTAATGACCTTTGAGCTATTTAAACTAATCCAAATTCTTCAACTGCTGGATAAAAGTTCTTATTCTCATGACTGGGACGACTCAATTTTATCAATGCAAAACGCTGTAATGGTGTCAATTTTTTCCATTCTTTAACTGTAATATTAACGCTGGATTCTGCTGCTTTTGTTTGTGTTGCTTGAGGAATCTCTTCCTCGTTCATCCAAGCAGGATTTTCTTCTATAGGAAGTTCTTTTGCGGGAGTTCCGGTTTTTTCAACAATTAAATGTTGCAAGAATTCTCGATACTTCTGACATTCTTCTTTACTCGTACATGGCATTTCAACTAAGGTTTGACGTTCTGGTTCGGTAAATTGATGCCAGTGAGATAGTTTCAGTTTGACTCCGCAGTTGTCGAGTTTGAAGCGTACCTGCATGGGGATGCAGCGCAAGCTATCAACGAAATCAGCCTCGAATTGGAAAAAGTCGCTCATTAGGTTATGACGTAGCCGAATTCAAAATTTGTTGAGCAGTTTTATGCAGTTCGTATCTTTTACCGTCGCTTGAAAACCGTTTAATAAATTAACGATGAGTTATTTGCTTGGGTAGTGTTTGGGTCATAGTCAACGCATGAGCATATATTTGAATTTACCATTTTTAAAGCATCTTACTTTCGATATGGTAAAGAGTGTTTATGAGACTAGTTTTTACACAATTCTGTAACTCTGGTTACTTTTTGTAAAAATAAACAGTTACATTCACTACATTTTTCAAATCTTTTCTAAAATGAAATTGCTGAATTATCTATCTTAGAAAAGATTTTTTAAATGAATATCAAACATTTAAGGACTGACATAGAAAATAATGGCGTACTTATCGGATATCGCCAGCATAATATTCGCATGATTTTTTTAGTAGTATTTGGTTCGTTTGTCTTGGGTATAATTCCGATTACTTATGGTTTGAGGTTGACACCGGAATCAACTCAGAATGCTGTAACTGTTCCTGGTGAGGCAAGTCTCTGGAAGCCTGTGGGAGAGCGCTAACTTTAACAAGTTGCACCGCACAAGCTTTGAGTTCTGGTTCTAAAGATATTGGACAAGATAAAGGATGGGTAAGGCTGTTTGCTTCGGCTTCCGTTGCCCACAAAGCGCCCCAGTGCATCGGAATAAAAACTGTTTTGGGTGCTATCGCTTTAGTTACTTTTGCACTAAATTTAGCTGTTCCCCGACGAGATTTTATTTCTACCCAATCTCCTTCTGTAATGTTTAATTTGACCGCATCGCGGGGATGAATTTCGATAAAGGGATGAGGATGCATTTTGACGATTTTCTCAATTCTCCCAGTGCGGGTTTGGGTATGCCAATGACCGTATAATCTTCCAACGGTAAGAATAAAAGGATACTCTTGGCACGGTGGTTCTGCTAGTCCGCGAGAATGATAAGCCGCAAATTTTGCTCTTCCATCTGCGGTATGAAAGCGTAAATCTGTATAAAGACGCTTTCCTTGGAGTGGTTCTTGTTTAGTGAAATTTTTTAATAACGACGAGAAGAAGCCGGAATCATTTTCCTCTATTTCTATCTCTGCTTTTTGAGTGTCGTACCATTGCATTGGACCAATACTTGCTAAATTTTCGTGACTGATTTCTCCCATATCGCAAGGGCGATCGCGAGTTAATTCAACAAATTCGGCATGAACTGCGGCTGAATCGTCAAAAGCAAATTTATCCGCAAAACCAAGACGACGAGCTACTTCGGCGAATATTTCCCAATCAGCTTTGGCAACACCTGGTGGTTCTCTAAATTTTGGACACAAAGTAACAACTCGTTCTGAGTTGGTCATGGTTCCAGTTTTTTCACCCCATTGGGCTGCGGGCAATAAAAGGTGAGCGTAAGCAGAAGTTTCAGTGGGATAATAAGCGTCTTGATAAATCGTGAAGGGAGATTTAAGTAAAGCAGCTTTAGTTCGCTGCAAATCTGGCATACTTACTGCTGGGTTAGTTGCTGCAATCCATAATAAATCAACATCACCAGTTTCCAGTCCAGTTATCATACTCCATGCATCGCGACCGGGAAAACGAGAAATCTGCCCAGGATTCAAATCCCAAACTTGCTCTACTTCGGCTCGATGTTGGGCATTTTTGACGGAACGATATCCGGGAAGAATATGAGCTAAGCCTCCAGCTTCTCTACCACCCATTGCATTAGGTTGTCCGGTAAGGGAAAATGGGCCAGCACCTGGTTTGCAAATATTTCCCGTCATCAAATGCAGGTTGATTAATGTACGTACTTTGGCAGTGCCTTCAGAAGATTGATTTATGCCCATCGACCATAAAGACAGCACTTTTTTAGAGTCAGCCCAGTAACGGGCAGCTTGTTCGAGTGCATCGATTTCAATACCGCATTTTTGCGAAACTATTTCTGGCGGATAATGGTGAATCACTCCGGCATAACTAGAAAATCCTTGAGTACATTCATCAATAAATAAGCTATCAAAGGCACCCCAGCGCATTAATAAATGAGCAATACCGTTAAGTAAGTCAATATCTGTACCGGGGTTAATTGCTAAATGTAAATCTGCAACTTCTGCTGTTTTAGTGCATCGCGGATCTACAACTATCATTTTGACGTTGCGATTTCGTTTGTGATGCTTTCGCAAACGGTTAAAAACAATCGGGTGGCATTCAGCGGTATTGGTGCCAATTAAAAAGGCACAATCGGTTAATTCTAAATCTTCATAACAGCAAGGTGGTCCATCAGCACCAAAGCTTTGCATATAGCCTGCAACTGCTGAAGACATACACAAGCGGGAATTAGCATCAAAATTATTAGTTCCCAAACAGCCTTTGATTAGCTTTTGGGCAATATAATAGTCCTCGGTTTGAAACTGACCGGAACCATACATACAGATAGTATTTGAATCACCGCGACTTTGGCGAATATTTTGAATGCGTTCAACGATTTTATTAAAAGCTTCATCCCAACTTACTTGTTGGAAAGATTCTGACAAAGCATCTCGCATCATTGGATATTTGAGGCGATTTTTATCGAGAGACTCTGTAACGGTAGCTCCCTTAACGCAAACCATGCCTTTTGATGAAGGATGACTTTTATCACCAACTACTTTCCAAATGGGATTACCTTGACTATCTCGATGAGTTGCACGCCCCGAACTTGCGGGAGGAGAGACTTCTAAACCGCACCCAACTCCACAATAAGGACAAAGTGTTTTAAATGAGTCAGACATATTTTATTTAGGGGTTACTAAATGTTAAAAGAATATTTCAGCTAATATTTTTGAAAGATATATATTAGTAGAATTATACATTTAGCTGTAATAATTGCATTAAAGGAAATTGTTTTTAAAATTAATATAATTAATAAAATATTTACAACCAAAAAGATTATTTCTTCTTCAATTATTATTTGCAGAACTAGGCGTTAACAAATTTCAAACCACCGATTTAATTTTCCCTCACTTAAAAAAATAAAAAAGGAACCGATAAATAATCCATCGTTTATCGATTCCTGAAGTCAACCAAAGTGCAAACGCGATTAATTTACTCTATTAGGTTCGATCACTAATTCAGAGTACTCATCTTCTCCTTCATGATGTTCCGCAAAGGAACCTTCAGGTTCTTTCAAAAAGAACCAGCACAAGAAAGCAACTATTAAAGCCGCAATACCCATCATTTGGAAAAAGACTGTATTCGATTGAGCAATAATTGCTGGAGTCTGTTCTCCACCACCGCTTAACCATTCTGGTAACAAACTGAAGATAGTCAGATAGGCAACCGCACCAACGTTTCCATAAGCTCCAACGTTACCTGCAATTTGACCGGTAACGCGACGCTTGACTAACGGAACAATTGCAAATGTCGAACCCTCTCCAGCCTGTACAAAGAAAGAGCAAGCCATAACTAATAAGATTGCCAGTGGTAGCCACCAACTGCTGCCTACTGTTCCGAAAATCATATAGCCTACACCCATACCAGCAGTTAAGACAGCCATAGTTATTCTGCGGCTACCTAGTTTGTCCGAAATTAATCCACCACCAGGACGAGACACCAAGTTCATAAAAGCATAGCTAGAAGCAATCATT
Organism: Rivularia sp. PCC 7116; assembly: GCF_000316665.1. Lineage (GTDB taxonomy): Bacteria > Cyanobacteriota > Cyanobacteriia > Cyanobacteriales > Nostocaceae > Rivularia. Next base: position 713,022 of record NC_019678.1, read on the forward strand.
CCGGCCAAAGCTGGGTTTAAACTGAATGTTCCTTCAAAAAAGGCTGGAAGCATAGAAACAACAGCCAACTCCGAACCAAAGTTAACGATATAAGTTAGTTCCAGAATCGCAACTTGAGAAAAATTGTAACGGTCTTTCGCAGGATATTTTTTCTTACCCGAAAGCAAGTCTTTATTTACAACCCAACAGTTATAAGCTTGGAATAAATATAAACCGGCTAATGCTGCCAATACTAATAAGAGAGTTCCGTCACCATATAAACCAACCTTCTTCAAGCGCCAAGCTAGAACCATCAAAATTCCAGTTAGAGGCAAGTTCATTAACATCAAGAACGAGAAATCACGCACGCTGGTTACTTCCAAACCTCTAGCATTCTTAGGCTTTTGGTAAACTTTTCCAGGAGGATGATCCTCTACATTGAAGAAATACAGGATTCCATACAGAGCGGCAACGATACCGCTTCCAGCAATACATAATCTCCAGTTAAGAGTACCACCTGCTCCAAAAGCTAAGAACGCACCAATTGTAGGTAAAGTAAAAGCCGCAGCAGCCGAACCAAAATTACCCCAACCTCCATAGATGCCCTCAGCTAAACCAATCTCTTTAGGAGGGAACCATTCTGCAACCATGCGGATACCAATTACAAAACCCGCACCCACAATACTTAATGCCAAACGACTAACTACTAACTGCGTAAAATTTTGAGCGCTAGCAAACGCTATACAGGGAATCGCTGCATAAATAAGCAATAAAGAATAAGTAATTCTAGGACCGAATCTATCTAATAGCATCCCGATAATGATTCGCGCCGGAACCGTCAAAGCAACGTTACAAATTGCTAAGGTTCTGATTTGACCTACTTCCAAACCAAAGTCAGCTTTAACCTGTGTCGCTAACGGAGCAAGGTTAAACCAAACAAAGAATGAAAGAAAGAAAGCAAACCAAGTCATGTGCAGGATTTTGTACCTGCCGCGAAAAGATAATAATTCTCCAAGCATTGTAATCCTCTTAATAGTTCGCAGTAAGATTTACTTTTAGGTCTAGCATTGACAAAACAAATGCTTTTAAGCTGATTGCCAGACAGGTATGGAATGGGAATAAAAATTGAGAAATGGAAATTTTGAGATCGAAAATAGCTTTCGATTTTGCCTATTTTATTGCGTCGGCTTGGAATTAATTATGTTTGTTAGCGTTAAAAAGACTGTAATAATTAAAACGCTTTTACTATGCATAATTACTAATGAGACTGACCAATTAATTAGCGATTAAAAACTAACTATTCTTTGGTTTAGCGGCAAAAGAGTCGATCAATATTCGTTTTAAGACATTATTAAGTTCGTCGCAAGGAATACCTTTCTGCACGCAAGTTCCTAATTGGGCATCTTTGCCTACTTTGCCACCCATATATAAGTCCACCCCTTCCACCGTCTTGCCATCTTTACGGACTTTAGTGCCCATTAGTCCGATATCGGCTACTTGAGGTTGTCCGCAGGAATTAGGACATCCTGTCCAATGAATTCTTACAGGGTTTGGTATTTCTAATTCTGCATCGAGTTGTTTTGCTAAAGCTGAAGCTCGATTTTTAGTTTCTACTAGTGCAAAGTTACAAAATTGCGCGCCAGTACAAGATACCAATGCTCTTTCTAAAGGTTGGGGACTAATAGAAAATTTTTCTAGCAAAGGCTCTGTAAAGAAATCTTCCAAATTATCATCAAGAATATTCGGAATAATTACATTCTGCTCGACAGTTAAACGAACTTCACAACTACCGTAAACTTCGGCTAAACGCGCTAAATCGAACATATCTTGAGCATAAAGCCGCCCCACAGGAACGTGCAAGCCAACGTAATTCAAGCCAGGTTGCTTTTGCTTGTTAATACCGATGCAATCTCTTTTGTCCCAATCGATTTCATCTTTTGCGGCTGCACTTTCTAAAGTGCGTCCAAATTCTTGTTCAACCATTGAACGGAATTGATCAATTCCCAATTCATCAATCAACCACATTAAACGAGATTTTTGACGATTAGCACGGGAACCGCGATCGCGAAATACAGATAAAATTGCTCGAGATAAATCCACAACATCATCGTTGGGAGGTACCCAAGCATTCAACGGTATCGCAGCTTCACAGCGTCTTGCTGAGAAAAAGCCACCGACTAATACGTTGAATCCTAACTTTTCATTTTTATAAGCTGGAACAAAAGCAATATCGTTGATTTCGGCATGAACCGAGTTATCCCGTCCACCTTCAATAGCAATATTAAATTTTCGAGGAAGATTGGTAAATGCATAATTACCTTTACCATTGTTGGTAATCATGTCTTGGACTTTCTGCACCAATTCGCGGGTATCAACAAGTTCCGAACCATCAATTCCCGCAACTGGCGAACCAGTAATATTACGGACATTATCCATCCCCGATTGCATGGAAGTCATTTCAGCGCCATCCAAACGACGGAATATATCCGGTATGTCTTCGAGACGAACTCCCCGCAACTGAATATTTTGACGAGTTGTAATATCGGCACTACCATCAGCACCGTAACGCTGCACAATCTCGGCAAGTACACGTAACTGGCTGGTAGATAAGATACCATTGGGGGTTCGCATCCGCAACATGAACTTACCTGGTGTTACGGGACGATAAAAAACTCCTACCCATTTAAGGCGATGTTCTAAATCGGATTTCTCCATCGCTTCCCAACCGATTTGAGCAAAATTCTCTAATTCATCTTTGATATCTAATCCATCTTTTTCCGCTTTGATTTTTTCAAACTTGTTAAGAGTTGCCGGTTTCTGGGATTGGGTAGTAGACACGATTGGTTTACTTTAAATAATCAAAGGTTAAGTTACAGCAAAGATTACACGGACTGTCATAGTCATACACTTAAGCAAATATTTTCAGCCCCAAGAAATTAATTTAAGTGTTTCAATCTTTACTTGGTTAAGTTCTTATTAAATCGATAAATAGATTGATTTTTTTGTATCAAGTGTAACTTTTTTTGGATTTATCCCTAAATTTATGCATAATACGCATAAATTATATTTAGTTATTGCATAACTATCTGGCACAAAAGTATTACGCATTCTATATATTGCTGGTAATTGCTGAAATTCATGACAAGCTAAATGAAGAAGTACTGCAACTGACGCTTAATTGTTGAATACGCGAATGCTAAAAACCCTTGATATAATTGCCGATGCTGTATCAGAAGCGAATTGGATACTTGTTAACCAGCAGTTACAGCAGCTATTAGAGAAGAAAAATTTAGATTCACAGGTTGTAGATAATAGTGAATTGGAACAAGCTGTTGCAATAGTCATGGAGGTAATGAAAACTGGAGATTTTCAAACCCGATGGGATATAGCAAAGATATTCCCTAAAATCGGCAAGCCAGCAATAGCTCCTTTACTTGAAATACTTGAAGACGAATATGCTGATTTAGAAATTCGTTGGTTTGCTCTTCGCATCTTGGGAGAATTCAACGAACCTCAAATAGTTTTATCCCTAGTTAAATTGCTCGAAGAGACAGAAGAAGAAGAATTGGCGATCGCATCTGCTCGGGCACTCGCGAACATTGGTAAACCAGCTATAGCAGCATTAATTGAATTACTTAAGGAAGAAAAATCCCGGTTATTAGCAGTAAAATCCCTGGCTCAAATTCGATGTTTGGAAGTTATCGAACCTTTACTTTTAATTGTGAATGATAATGATTCTGTTGCTCAAGTAAGAGTTACAGCGATTGAAGCTCTGGGTAGTTTTCACCAAAAGCATTTGATTCCTGTATTTATTCAAGCTCTACAAGATACAGATTGTTCCGTTCGCAAAGAAGCAGTTATTGCTTTAAAAATGCGTGCTTATCTTGAAGAAGAATTTGATTTAGTCAATCATCTCCAGCCTTTGCTTTACGACATTAATTCAGAAGTGTGTCAGCAAGCAATACTAGCAATGGGATGTATGAAAAATGAAGCAGCAATAAAAGCGTTATTTGATATTTTAAAGTTTAAGAATGCTCCTTTATTTATTAAACAAGAAGCCGTGCGTGCTTTGAATTGGAGTAATAGTTTTTTAGCCTTAGATTATTTAAAAGAAAGTCTTTATTCAAACGATATTGAACTAAGTAAAGAAATTATTTCTGTATTAGGAAGACAAGAATCAACAGAATTTAAATCTTATGCTGCTGAGATTTTGATTGACTTTGTTAATAGCGAGCAGGAAGTAACGCATCAGTTGGGAATAAAACAGGTAGTAGCGACATCTTTGGGAGAATTAGGAGATTTACGCGCTCTGACTCATCTGGAAAAAATGAGTTTGGATGAGGATTCTAAGGTTAGATTGTATGCAAAAACTGCGATTAAGAAATTGAACGATAAATAGCAATTCATCAAAGCGATACCCTTATAGGGTATCGCTACATTTACGAAGCCTGTTTTCACAGGCTTCAAATTCATAGCCCACGGAGGTGGGCTTGGTTTCTGTAGCCCCACCCTTCGAGGGTGAGGGCTTTTGGATTGCGGATTACGAATTACAAATTTGTCTGAACCTCAGACTCTACCAAAGAAGCATTATCGCAAATATTCCGAACTTCAATTGAGGTAATCAAATTGACCGTACAAGATGTATTTACCTCAGTTAATACACTTAACGACAATATTTTTGTGTAAATTCATCTATAACCCCTCGCAATTAGCTTCTGATGGGATTACTGTCCGAGGAATGATTTTTTACGCAAATTATTGAATTTTTTTGAAGTATTTTATTCTTTAGTGGCGAATATTCGCATTGATTTTTCTTCCGCTTTCACAAGCTGCTATCAGGGAGCGAGACGCTCCCACTACGAATGTGCTTTCCTTCAAAACTTATGCAGTAGACTACTAGTATTCGACCACATCAATCTAACAAGTATAAAAACTACAAAAGAAGCATTATTTTCCTCTTTAACACAGTTACAAAAGTGCTAATTAATACAAATTGACATATAAAAACAGTATTTATCTTAATATTCTATAATTTCAATTTAAAAATTTAATTTTTCCCAAAAGTAATAAATGTACAAATAAATATTAGAATATAAAGTTCGTCCAGGCGTGTAATTCCTCCCATGACCGCTACATCCCAACCTCCATTTTCGACCGAAGAAATAGCCAAAGAAGGCATAAAACCCCAAGAATATCAAGAAATCGTCAAAAGATTAGGTCGTCATCCGAATAAAGCCGAATTAGGAATGTTTGGCGTCATGTGGTCGGAACATTGCTGTTATAAGAATTCCCGACCTTTATTAAAACAGTTCCCAACTACCGGAAAACGTATTCTTGTAGGACCGGGTGAAAATGCTGGTGTTGTAGATTTAGGTGATGGTTTACAACTCGCATTTAAAATCGAATCTCACAATCACCCTTCGGCTGTGGAACCTTTTCAAGGGGCGGCGACGGGAGTTGGTGGAATTCTTAGAGATATTTTTACGATGGGTGCGCGTCCCATTGCTGTATTGAATTCACTGCGTTTTGGTAATTTGGAAGATGCCAAAACCCAAAGATTATTTAGTGGTGTGGTATCGGGAATTGCCCATTATGGGAACTGCGTTGGTGTTCCTACAGTTGGTGGTGAAGTCTACTTTGACAGCGCTTACTCTGGCAATCCTTTGGTTAACGTCATGGCTTTGGGATTGATGGAAACGTCGGAAATTGTCAAATCTGGTGCATCTGGGATTGGTAATCCGGTACTCTATGTCGGCTCTACTACCGGGCGCGACGGTATGGGAGGTGCAAGTTTCGCCAGCGCGGAATTAACCGACGAATCCATTGATAACCGTCCTGCGGTACAGGTTGGCGACCCTTTTTTAGAAAAATCTTTAATCGAAGCTTGTTTGGAAGCCTTTAAAACAGGTGCAGTAGTCGCAGCCCAAGATATGGGTGCTGCGGGTATTACCTGTTCTACTTCCGAAATGGCTGCAAATGGTGGTGTCGGTGTGGAATTCGATTTAGATAAAATCCCTAACCGCGAAACCGGAATGATTCCCTACGAATATTTACTCAGCGAATCTCAAGAGAGAATGCTGTTTGTTGCTCAAAAAGGTAGAGAACAAGAATTAATTGATATTTTTGTACGTTGGGGATTGAATGCAGTAGTAGCAGGAAAAGTCATAGAAGAACCGATTGTAAGAATTCTATATCAAGGAGAAATCGCAGCAGAAATACCAGCTACAGCTTTGGCAGAAAATACCCCAATTTACAACCGAGAATTATTAGCTGAACCTCCAGAATATGCTCGTAAAGCTTGGGAATGGACATCAGAAGAATTACCCGCTTGCACTCATGAAGGCATTGAAATAAAAGGTAAATTACAAACCTGGAACGATATTATTCTGACTTTACTTGATACTCCCACCATCGCTTCAAAAAGTTGGGTTTATCGTCAATACGACCATCAAGTGCAAAACAATACCGTAATGTTACCCGGTGGTGCAGATGCGGCAATTGTGCGGTTACGCCCTGTTGGGGGAGATGGGGAGAAACTTTCCAATGCCCAAAAAGGAGTTGCAGCAACAGTTGACTGCAATTCTCGGTATGTTTATCTCGATCCTTATGAAGGCGCTAAAGCTGTGGTAGCCGAAGCCGCACGCAATCTAAGCTGTGTGGGTGCCGAACCTTTAGCAGTGACGGATAATCTTAATTTTGGTAGTCCTGAGAAACCGATTGGTTATTGGCAGCTATCAGAAGCTTGCCGGGGATTGGCAGAAGGATGTCAAAAATTATCGACTCCGGTAACTGGAGGAAATGTCTCTCTCTACAATGAAACTTTTGATACGAACGGTAATCCCCAGCCAATTTATCCTACTCCCGTTGTCGGAATGATAGGATTAATTCCCGATTTAACCAAAATTTGCTCCCAAGCTTGGCAATCGGAAGGAGATATAATTTATCTCCTCGGTTTACCAATTCAATCCGAAATCACATTAGGAGGATCGGAGTATTTGGCTACCATTCACGATACTGTTGCCGGAAAACCGCCAACAATTGATTTTGACTTAGAACTTCGCGTACAAAAATCTTGCCGCGAAGGAATTTGTCAAGGTTGGGTGCGCTCTGCCCATGATTGTGCGGAAGGTGGAATTACTGTTGCTCTGGCTGAATGCTGTATTAACAGTCATCTAGGTGCTGATATTCATTTTGAGTCACCAGCGAACAATGCTCGAAGATGGGACGAAGTACTTTTTGGTGAAAGCGGAGCCAGAATTATTGTTTCAGTACCGTTAGCCCAGCAAGAAAATTGGGAATCCTACTTACAGGAAAACTTGAGCAGCAATTGGCAAAAAATTGGTGTAGTCAAAAACTCCCAAGCAGATTTAAGGGTATTTACTCTTGATAATAAAACTTTAATAAACGTTACGATAGATAATGTAAGCAATCGCTATTATCACTCAATCACTAAGCGTTTAGCAGTTCATAAACAGTTAAACACTCAGTTAACAACCGAATAGCAGACAGTGCGCCATTAGCCTCAGTGAGCATAAATACTGTACTCTGGTAAATGGATGGTTAAGAATTAATTAAGTTTTATCGAATTTTTCTTCAGCTATCCAGTTTCACAATCCCAGTGGCTTGACGGGCATTCTTAAAAGTTTTTCTTCAAAAAAAAATTAAGAAAACCCTTGACATCATCATCAGGAGCATAGCTAGCATGATTCCCCCAAATACCAAAGCCGTCACTTCGGATAAATACGCCCAAATTAATAGCAATCCAATTAATTTAAACGAACGTCCTGACAAGCAAGAAGAAGCTTGCGGCGTTTTCGGCGTTTATGCACCCGGACAAGACGTTGCCAGACTAACTTACTTTGGACTGTACGCCCTCCAGCATAGAGGTCAAGAATCCGCTGGGATTGCCACTTTTGAAGGCAAACAGGTACACCTGTACAAAGACATGGGTTTAGTGTCCCAAGTTTTCAACGAATCTATTCTCGATCAATTACCTGGTAACGTTGGCGTTGGTCATACCCGTTATTCGACTACAGGCTCTAGTCATGTGGCTAATGCCCAACCAGCTGTGGTAGAAACTCGATTGGGTGAGATAGCCTTGGCACATAATGGTAATTTAGTCAATACAACTCAATTGCGCGACGAGTTGCTCAAGAAAAGCTGTAACTTGACTACCACAACCGATTCAGAAATGATTGCCTTGGCGATCGGTGAAGAAATAAATGAGGGTGCCCAGTTATTAGAAGGCGCAATTCGTGCTTTTAATCGTTGTAGAGGAGCCTTTAGTTTAGTTATCGGCACAAGTGAAGGCATAATGGGCGTGCGCGATCCGAATGGTATTCGTCCCTTGGTAATTGGTACTTTGGAAGGTAGTCCGACACGTTATGTTTTAGCTTCGGAAACCTGTGGTTTGGATATCATTGGCGCTCAATACTTACGAGACGTAGAACCAGGCGAGTTGGTTTGGATTACCGAAGAAGGTTTAGCATCCTTTCAGTGGAGCCAGAAACAAGAAAGAAAATTATGTATCTTTGAAATGTTTTACTTTGCTCGTCCTGATAGCATCATGAACGAGGAAAGCTTGTACAGTTATCGCATGAGATTAGGACGAAGATTAGCACAAGAATCTGTTGTTGATGCTGACATCGTTTTTGGGGTTCCAGATTCGGGAATACCTGCTGCAATTGGTTTTTCTGAAGTTTCTGGTATACCTTATGTCGAAGGATTGATTAAAAATCGTTACGTAGGAAGAACTTTCATACAGCCTACCCAAGCAATGCGCGAATCGGGTATTCGCATGAAATTAAATCCCCTCAAAGACGTATTATCTGGCAAAAGAGTAATAATCATTGATGATTCAATCGTGCGGGGTACTACAAGTCGTAAGTTGGTAAAATCCTTGTACGAAGCGGGAGCAAGGGAAGTACATATGCGAATTTCCTCTCCCCCAGTTACTCATCCTTGTTTTTATGGTATCGATACTGATACCCAAGACCAACTAATTGCTGCAACTAAATCAGTTAAAGAAATTGCCCAGCATTTGGAAGTAGATAGTTTGAGCTATTTAAGTTGGAAAGGAATGTTAGAAGAAACCAAGCAAGATATTAATAGTTTCTGTTCGGCTTGTTTCACTGGAGATTATCCTGTACCAGTACCTGAAAGACTCAAGCGTTCTAAATTAATTTTGGAAGAAGCAATGGTCTAATTGCTTTCTTTAGATATTATTAATCATAAATGTAGAGACGTAGTAATACTACGTCTTTTTATTTACGTAAATTTACAAAATCAAAATATAGCAACTAATACAATTCATCACTCAAAACTCAACTTCTTATTCCTAACTGCTCGCCAAACAGCAAAATAAATCCAAGAATTACTCGAACAATTAGATAAAACCAAAATGTAGTATTACTCGCAGAAAAATTGCCATAGCCCATTCGCGCAGTGAGTCGCTAGACTAAGGGCAACGGTTCGCGTATCGCGCTTCAAAAAAATACTACGTTCTTCTGATATTACTTATTAGCAATACCAATTACCAAATTCAACTTTGCACTAAAAATTCAATTGTAGGTAATAAAGGGTCAGTTACAATACCTACACCATTAAAACTCCATCTTTGAAGTACGGTTTTTATCTGAGTACCTGAAATAGTCTCTACACCAAGACGATCGGCTAAATCGCCAGCATGAGTATTAAGATAGCTCAAAGCATCAAAATTTTCGCGAAATAACAACACGAAAGTAGAAGCATCATCTTCATTAGGACGTGCTGCTAAATAACGACCATCAGCTTTAGAGCGAATTAAATAATATGTTTCTGACAACATAAGAACAGTGAGCAGTTAACAGTTAACAGTGAGCAGTGAGCAGTTATAAGTTAGAAATATTAGTTAATAATTTTCTACCCCCCTCTCCTTGTCGCCTCTTCTCCCCATCTGCCTAAATAATTACTCAAGACTTCCCAAGCGTAATCCGAGGATCGGCAACTTTGAGTAATAAATCTGCTACTAAATTACCAACGATTAATAGCACTGCGCCCATGATCAAACTAGCCATAAGTACGTATAAATCTTGGGCACGTACTGCTTGTAGAGTCAATCTACCTAAACCAGGCCAGTTAAAGAAAAATTCTGCAATAAAAGCACCGCTTAATAAAGCTGCTAATTCAAAGCCTAATAAAGTAATTAACGGGTTAATAGCATTACGCAGAGCATGAACGTAAATAACGCGGTTTTCTGGTAATCCTTTAGCGCGCGCTGTTTGAATATAATCTTGACGCAGTACATCTAATAATTCACCGCGAGTGATACGCTGCAAACCAGCAAAACTAGTAATGCTCAAAGCAATGGTAGGCAAAATCATGTGCCAAAGAATATCAATAATTTTCCCCAAAGGCGAAAGTTGAGCGTGATAAATGCTTGTCATGCCTCCAACGGGAAACAAAGGAGCGGTAATTTGAGCAAAAATCAGCAATAACAAAGCCGTGATAAAGCTGGGAAAACCTTGTCCGGCATAGCTAATGACCTGTAAAATTCTGTCAGTAGCACGGTTTTGCTTTACGGCTGCGAAAATACCCAAAGGAATGGCGATCGCCCAAGTACAAATCAAAGAAGCAAAAGCTAAAAGTAAAGTTGCAGGTACTCTTTCCCATATCAAAGAAGCTACCGAACGCTGATAGACAAAACTCGTTCCAAAATCTCCTTGGGAAATAATTCGCCACAGCCATAAAAAATATTGAATGTGCCAAGGTTTATCCAATCCAAATTGTTCTTGCAATTCCAGAATTCTTTCTGGAGAAATCTTGGGGTTCTGTCGTAGATTATCTAAATAATCTCCTGGAGCCAATTGAATAATAATAAAAGAAACTACCGACGCTAAAAAAATTGTCAGCAGTGCTTGTAATAGTCGTTTGACAATATAAAGAAATGTTTCGCTAGTTACTATCTTCCGAAAAGAATCTCGACTTGATTCCCAAAAGCTTTTTGATGTTGTTGCAGTCATAGCACCTGAATTAAAAGGTTAAAGGTTAGAGGTTAGAGGTTAGAGGTTAGAGGCTTAAAACCGTTTATTCCTAACTGTTAACTGTTCGCTGTAAACTGTTAACTGTTCTAATATTCCACAAGAGTAATAATAGGTACATCTGGTAACTTTTGACGACCTTGTAATTCTTGTAGCTCGATAATAAACGCAAATCCGACCAATTCACAGCCAACTTTTTGAATCAATTCGGCAGTTGCACTCGCAGTTCCACCTGTAGCAATCAAATCGTCAGCGATTAAGACTCGGCTACCTTGTTGCAAAGCGTCCTGATGAACTTCTAAAGTGTCCGTACCATACTCTAGTGCATATTCAATTGCGTGTATTTCTGCTGGCAATTTACCTTTTTTACGGACGGGAATAAAACCTGCTTCTAGCTTATAAGCTAAAGGTGCCCCAAAGATAAATCCTCGCGACTCCATGCCTACTACAAAATCTGCCGTCATGCCAGCGTCGATACATTTTTGCGTAAATAAATCAATCGTGTATCTTAACCCTTGGGCATCGCGCAGCAAAGTAGTGATATCTCTAAATAAAATTCCGGGTTTAGGGAAATCGGGAATATCGCGAATTAAAGATTTCAAATCCATAATATAGAAAAGTCTACAATTATTACTGTGATTAAATCTTTATCCCCCATGTTAGTGGCGGGAAAAGTTACTGTCGCACGGTCATCAATTTACTATATATTTTGCACCAACGCTGTTTGCGGCTGATTTAATATATTGTCTTTCTAAGAATCAAGAGAAAACTGACAATAAGCCCTTTATTAAAATTATTTTTAACTTCTTTTTAGAATATGAGGTCTAATATATAACGTTCGAGTAATTTTTACGATGGAGGTAAAAAACCAGTAAATCAGTATTCTTACAAATGACTTTACCGATTAAGTAGCGGCAAAATAATTGAATTGACAACAAGATTGCTATAGAGTTAATACTCTACTCGAATATAGCTTTTAAGTAGATTCATCTATATGGTTATTGCTACAAATTGTTGACGCTAGCTGTAAATAAGACCCCGCAAAGGTTTAGGCTATAGTGGAGAAACCGTAAAAGTGGAGAGGTTTTCTTCAATTGTCCTATTTTTTCCTTGAATATATTGTTAATCCACAGTTAATGGAATCTACAATCGTAATCGCCGTTGTAATTGCACTACTATCTTCGCTTGGGGTTAAAAATGCTTTAAAACTTCGATTTTAGGTATACGGAAAGCTTGGATATGAAACAGTAATTAATGTATATATCAGGCAGTTGCATTACTGCCAGACTGCCAACATATTTATATTTGGCTACCATAGTTTAATTAATTTTACCTATTTTTCTTTGAATTTCCCCTACAAGGAACTGATAAATGAATGTTTCCGCTCCTTTAACGCCGTTCAATAGTCCGGCAGAACAAGATTTGCCCATGATTCTGGAAACGCTACCCGATCCCGCAGTAGAGGGGCAGGGATGCCCACGCAGAACTAGACAGCAAATTGACCTTATTTTACTTGCAATTGAAGCTTTAGATCTTGGCGGTTCCGAAGCAATTCTAGCCTTTGCCCAAGAGTTGGATCTGAAGGGAATTATCAAAGATCGAGTTAACTTATGGCGAATGCGTAGCACTAATCCTCTACGCAGAGCCAATATTCGCCGTCCTTTAACCATTATGGAAGCAAAAGCTTTAGTGGTTATTTCCTGCTATTTGGCAAGACGATTAACGGTTGTTATCCGACAGTTGTTAATGATAAATCAACAAATGGTTGAAAAGCAGATTCCTTTGGAACAGAATTTGCGTCTTTCTAATTATTTAGAAAGATTTAGAGCGCATTTCAGAAGCCGCATGAATAAAAGACGCTCTGGATTAATGGCACTAAATTCTGACGATAAATTAAATGAATTGGCTGTAAGTTTGTTAGCACAGCTACTTTTCTGTACGGGAACAGCCGGAATGCAGCGCTTTTGGATTAGTCTTTTTGATGGTGAAGTAGAATGAATATTCAACGTAAATATAGTTTGCCTAATTGCACGCTACTTTTAGAAGGATTAAGCGACGCTTCCAAAACAGCACAGTTTCAGGAAATGCGCCCGGAACTTTCTATTTTGGTCAATGCAGAATGTACTTTATCTGGCTATACTCAAACTTTAGCAGGCGGTAGGGATTTTTTTGAAAGCTTAGTTAGAGCAGTCAGCGCCTACGCTCAAGAATTTTTGAGCAATATTTCTAACCCCCAAGCTCATAATTCTGAATCAGAATTAGTACAAATTGAAAAAGTTACCAGTAATATTCACAAATTAAGGGTACGCTCGGACATCCCTAAAGAGAATTTGAATAATACTGCTAGCGTCAATCAAACAATTGAAGTTGATTTGAATTCAGTACAGTTGTTCGACTTGGTAGAAGCAGTAGATCAATTTTTTGCAGATACACAAACTTTACCAGAATTGACGCTAGAGTTACAACCAGTTGCGAGGAAACATGGTGCTGTTAATAGCGCTTTACTCGAACAAGCAGTACCAGCTACTGTTGGGCTTACCAGTTTAGCTGCTGCTGCCATCGCATTTAATTTAATCCCAGCACCAAAATTCCCAGAAGAACCCGCAGCCCAAAACAAAGTAGACTCTACGACTCAAACTGTTAATTCTTCTGAAAATTCAAAAATTGAATCAAAACCCGAAACTAATACAACTCAACAAACCCCAGTTCAGACTCCAACTACATCACCCGATGCACCTCAAGCAATTCAGGATTTGGAAAAACTTGTTAGTTCGGCTCCTGAAATAACCAATAGAAAGCAATTAACTAATTTAAACACTCAGGTATACAGACAAATTAACCAAGCTTGGAGTAGTCGTCAAGGACTACAATCTGACATAGTTTATCGAGTTGGTGCAGCCGCCGACGGTGCGATTGTCGGTTATAAAGCCGAAAATCAAACAGCTAATGATGCTGTTGAAAAAACTCCTCTCCCCAAAGTTCTTTACAGCCCTGCTGCGAGTGGTGCGATCGCTAACGAACCAATTGCCCAATTTAGAGTAGTTTTTAGAAAAACGGGAGTACTTGAAGTTTCCCCCTGGAATGGATATGGAAACAGATCCGATAATATAGGAAGCCAAATCAACGATCAAAATACGCTTTCTAATCTAAATCAAAAACTATCAGCATCACTTAGCCAAAACTCTGGCAGCAATACAACTTACAAAGAAGATTTGAAATATCGAGTCGCAGTTAAAGAAAATGGAAGTATAGCTGATTACGAACCGCTAAACAAAGCCGCTTTTGAAAATTTTCGACAAACGCCTATTCCTAAATTATTTCAAGGCGACAATACTCGAAATGCAGAACAGAAAGAACAACTGGCTCAATTTCAGGTGGAATTTAAACCAGGTGGCAAAGTGGAAGTTACACCTTGGCAAGGGTATCGGTAACCAAAAGATATATGTAGAAGGTAAGAGGTAATGGCTAAGAAATTATTATTTTATTTCTCCTGCTTTAATACCATTACCTTAATACCATTACCAATCGGGTATTATATTCACCTAACAACTTTACCCATATAATTTCCCCATAGTTGAGCAGCTTGAGCGCTGCTACCGGAAGTGGGAGAATTATCATCGTTTCCTAACCAAATACCCGTAGAAAGTCTTCTTCCGGGAATAAAACCAATAAACCACAAATCAACATTTTTATCTGTGGTACCGGTTTTTCCACCTTCTCCAAATCCAATAGCAGCACCGCGTCCCGTACCTCTTGTGACTACTTGACGCATCAGATTGGTCATAGTACTTGCAACCTGGGTTTTCAAGACTCGCTTGTTGGCTTCTTGATCTTGATTGAAAGAATAAATTACGCGACAGGTTTTCAAGTCGTCGCGGTTTTTACAGTCGCTGCTATCAAGAATCCGCTTGATAGCATGAGGACGATTCCAAACACCTCTATTACTAATAGCGGCGAAGGCTCCGGTCATTTCTAATACGGTAGTTTCGCTTTGACCTAATACTAAACCAGGAACAGGATTTAGTTCCGAACGCACTCCCATAAGTTTTGCCAGTTTTACTACTGTATCTAACCCGACATCGCGAGCAACTCGCAAAGCGACGGGGTTTTCAGAAAGAGCATATCCAGTCGCAACAGTGATTGGAGCAGTACCACCTCTACAAGGTTTATACCTAATACCCTGCCATCTTACAGAAGTACAGTTATAGGTTCTTCCCGTCGAAATTCCTTTTTCGATAGCGGCAGTGTATGGAAAAACTTTGAAAGTTGAACCGGGCTGTCTTTTAGCTTGATAGGCACGATTAAACTGGCTAGTAGCAAAATCGCTACCACCAACCATTGCCAAGATACCACCCGTACTCGAATCAAGAGTAACTATTGCTCCTTGAGAAAAACCAAAAGTTGTTCCAGCAGTTTTGATATGGTTTTTTAATGAAGTTTCGGCTTGAGTTTGAATTTTTGGGTCTAGCTGAGTCTCAATAATAAAATTCCCTTCAGCCGCTAAGTCTTTTCCCAAAATAAATTCAAGCTCGTTAAATACATAAGTATAAAAGTAGGGAGCAATTCTTTTGGCTTGACGCTCGCAAACTTTAGAGCTGACTTCAACCGGCGAACGTCTAGCGCGATTATACTCATCTTGCTTAAGCTCGCCCATTTCGCGCATTCGTTTTAGTACGCGGTTGCGATATCCGATAATATTTCGTCTGCTTCGGGCATCGCCACAAAAATTAAAACCATTGGGAGCTGGTAAAATTCCTACTAAAGTAGCGGCTTCTGCTGCTGTTAACTCTTTTGCTGATTTATCAAAATAATACCTTGCAGCATCCTCAAAGCCTGAAGTATTTACTCCTAAATAAACCCGGTTTAGGTAACTAAGTAAAATTTCGTCTTTACTATAAAAAGTTTCTAGCTTTAAAGATACAATTGCTTCGCGTACTTTGCGTCCTAAAGAATCCTGTCTGCCTACATAATCCCGAAATAAACTGCGGGCTACTTGCTGAGTAACCGTACTAGCACCTTGTTGAACACCACCACTACGAGTATTTATAAATACAGCACGCAAAATACCGTAGGGGTCAACACCGAAATGCCAGTTAAAACGACTATCTTCTGAAGCTACTACTGCTGATGACAAATAAGGTCCAAAATCGGACAATTTTTTCAAATCTACGTGAGAGGTGGTTCGAGGCTCTTGCAAAGGTGTTTCACCATCCCCAGCATAAACTACCACTGGCCCTTGAGTCGCTGCCGGTAAAGGCTTTACAGAAAATTTCAGCCATTCTACGCCAATAGCTAAAGCAAGCAAAGCACTGACACCAGCAACTCCCAAACCTGCCATCGTTGCGGCCTTTACGTAAAAAGGTGGGGGATCTACGTATTGTAAACGTACTGAAGCAGCCAGTTCTGGTGGTCCTAAAGTTAGAACATCACCGTGACGCAACTCCAACGAATCAACTCTACGCTTTCCTCGGTAAATGCCATTAGTAGATTTTTCATCTTTAATAACAAAAACCGGTTTGCGCTGAGAGGAATCTCGCGATAGCGACAGATGAATTTGGCTTACTACCGGATTTCGTACAACAATATCGCAGGATTTGGAACTGCGACCGATCATATAGCGATCGCCAAGCAAAGGATACATTTGAGCCGCTTGAGTCCCAGCGTCTTGTACCCAAAGTTCTGGCACTCTGGCATTAGGCTTAAGAGCCAGCTTGGAAAAATCGACCCGAGCTTGAATTGTCTGTACTGCTTGAGTCAGTTGACCAAGTAAAGTTTGCGGCTTTTTAGGGGGTTGAGGGGAACTCATGGGCTATTCACACCACGGTTATTATTTAATAATCGGGCAAAGTAATGCCCTAAAATGCTGTCTTTTCACCATTCTACTTATAAGAATATATGAAGTTTAGCAATACGGAATTGTTCCTTATTATATATGATACAAAAAACACACTTAATCATATTATATTTACGGTTGTTTTTATTACAACATAACGGCTGCAATAAATCGATTCGTAATGAATTTACAGTCTCGAAAAATTTGTTTATTGTTGCCTTAGAGCTTTGTAAATTCATATTCCCGATCAAATTAATATAAGTATATTTATCAACTAAGCGGCTGCGAATAAATGATTAATTTTTTACAATTTAAATTTACTAAATATATAAATTTAAAAATACACATCCCCATTTAGACAGATTTTATAAAGACATTTGTTTGATTTAATGGGCGGTGGTATTAGTTTCGAGGAGTGAATAATTATGAAGGGCAAATTTATAACCCTTATTGGCACAGCCCTGACTCTAGCATTAAGTAGCACTGTTGCGGTTGCTCAATCTACTAAATTCCCTGAGAGAGACTTCCCAGAGCGAGAAGAGCCTACAAGCGTTTCAGAAGCTGATGATACTCTTGTTGCAGCAGCAGAAGAAGAACTTTCGCCAGATGCAATGGAAATATTGTGCCAGCGTTTCCCATTAAATTCTCGTTGCCAAGGCGCAAATGCAGCAACACCTTCTTCTGACGAAACAACAGAGGAAAGCACTCCTGCCGAAGATAGCATTTCACCAGAAAATAGTATAGAAGAAACTACACCAGGGGCACCTCTTCCCGATTCTTCTCCAGAAGGCATAACTCCAGCACCTGAAGAACCTCTTCCTGGAACAACTCCTGAAGGTTTAACTCCATTGCCTGGTTCAGTTCCAGGAGACGAAGTAACTCCGAGTGAGGATGATGCTCCTACAAACATCACTCCAATGCCTGGTACAACTCCTGAAGGAGAAGTAACTCCTAGTGAGGATGATGCTCCTACAAACATCACTCCAATGCCTGGTACAACTCCTGAAGGAGAAGTAACTCCGAGTGAGGATGATGCTCCTACAAACATCACTCCAATGCCTGGTACAACTCCTGAAGGAGAAGTAACTCCGAGTGAGGATGATGCTCCTACAAACATCACTCCAATGCCTGGTACAACTCCTGAAGGAGAAGTAACTCCTAGTGAGGATGATGCTCCTACAAACATCACTCCAATGCCTGGTACAACTCCTGAAGGAGAAGTAACTCCTAGTGAGGATGATGCTCCTACAAACATCACTCCAATGCCTGGTACAACTCCTGAAGGAGAAGCAACTCCTAGTGAGGATGATGCTCCTACAAACATCACCCCAATGCCTGGTACAACTCCTGAAGGAGAAGCAACTCCGAGTGAGGATGATGCTCCTACAAACATCACTCCAATGCCTGGTACAACTCCGAGTGAGGATGATGCTCCCACAAACATCACTCCAAACGAAGACAGCGTAACTCCTGAAGGAGAAGCAACTCCTAGTGAAGAGGATGATGCTCCCACAAACATTACTCCAACTCCAGACGGCGTAACTCCTGATTCTGATTCTCCCAGCAACATGGATAATCCAGGAGGAACAAGTCTTCCCGATGCCGATATTCCTGCCAATACTGAAGAACAAACAAATCCCAGTGAAGGTGGAGCAAAAATATTAGCTCCTCAGTAACAGATAAAATCCGATACAAACTTAGTGGAAAACAAGAAAAAATAAGGGTAATACAAAAAGTAGATTCTGGTTTCTCAAGAATTGGTGGTTAGGTTGAAAGCTATACCTGAAGCCAATAATGAGTATCCAGAATTTTTTCTTATTTGCCCCCTTACTAACAAACCTGGTTCTCAAAACACCGGGTTTCTAAATATCTCAAACATTCATAGCTAAAATATTATTGCGAACCCCAAATCCAAGCAATCTTGCGATCTTAATATGAGATTATTAACTGTAGCTTTTTATTTCATAAGCTGATTTTCGCAAAATAAGAAATTAAGAAAGCTTATCGCATAGCACGGGGATTCGGAGGTGTTTTTTGGAAAGAAGCAATGATTAAGCAGGCAATACCAATATTAATAAATACATCTGCCAAATTAAATACTGGAAAATTAATCAGTTTGAAATCAAGAAAATCTATAACATAGCTATAGACAAACCTATCAATACCATTGCCCATCGCTCCACTTAAAATTAAACCGTATCCCCATTGCTCCCAGCGAAGCAAAAATGGAGTAAACAAAGCTAATGCCATCAACGCCACGCTTACTAACAAAGATAGCCAGCGCAACCACTCTACTTTGCCCGCAAATAGACTAAAAGCAGCCCCAGTATTCTGAACATAAGTAAAGTGAAATATTCCTTGTATTAACGGTCGTGTTTCGCCTAAATTAAAAGTTTGTATAACCCAGTATTTTGTCAGTTGATCCAACAAAACACCAGCAATAGCAGCGATCCAAAAGATGCGATTTCTTAAGTACATAAAGTATTAGTTATTAATAACTAATAAAACATTAAATGCCGCAGTACGTATGCTATTACGGTAACGACACAAACTACAGCTAATTGTCCCGGTAATGCAAACAATGAATACTTAAGGATTGCTTGCAATAATGATAAATTTTCTGTACCCTGCCAACCTAAAACATAAGTAATGACCAAATAACTAATACCGCACAGATGAACTGTTAACAAGCCACAAATACAACTAAATGCCAAAGTTTCTAATTTAGGTCTGGCTTTAAAGGCAAACAAACCGCAAATCCAAGCTCCAGGAATAAAACCCACCAAGTATCCAAACTGAGAAAGCTTGACGTAGCCGATTCCTCCGCCATCTGCAAATACTGGCAATAGAGTCAAGCCCATAACTAGATAAGCAATCTGTGAAAGGGCACCAGCATTTTTACCTCCCAGACAACCAACTAACAGCACCCCACCAATTTGATAGGTGACTCCTAAAGAAAAAGCATGAACTCCTTGGTTACCCCAACTCCAAGGCAGGGTGGTAATATAGGCTTCCAAAAAGGTACCACCCATAGTTAGTAGTAAGCCAATCATTGACCATAATAATTGGTTGGATGCGGCTAACATTTAAAAAACACTCATACAAAAATCGGAAAATAATGTTTTGCTATTTGTTGAATAATTAACAAATATACTAATGCTTCTTTATTTGTGTCGCATCCTAGTTTAATGCGTCTAACTACAAGTGTCCAAAATTCTAGTCAAAACAATGAGGGAAACCTACACTAGTTAGAACGCATTTTTAATCTTTACACTTACTAATATTTTTATAGCTTTATTGATATTGTCTTTACGGTTTCCACACCCATTCGGTAAAATATCTTAACTTGCATCTGGTTGTTAATACAAAAACACACATACTCAATATTTATTTATTCATATATATATTCTGTGCTTAAAAACTTTCATTACTCTTTAAAACAAGCTTGATTTTGATCGACCTAACTTTGACTCAGTATAATTCGCAAATTAAAGAAGTTATTAGAGATATAGAACAAAATTTCTAATGTATTATTTATTTCTTTAATACAAGCAAATACATGTAAGAAAGTTACGTTCGCAATAAATGTATGTTTTTGCGTAAATACAGTACAGATAAGCATAGTTAGCTGGTTTTGTTAACCTTATCTTTACTGATTAGCTGTATATTATAAACGATACCTGCAAAATTACTCAACTTGCACATCTATGTTTTCTACTAAGTCTGTAGCGAAAAAATCTCGTTTTGCTTCTCTATTCTCAGTATTAGCACTTACTGTTACTTTGGCTGCTTGTGGCGGTGGTGAAGGAACCGATAACGCTGGTGGAGATAGTCCTAATGCTACCGATGTAGCTGCTAACACCAAATTAGATTTAGGTGGAGACACAACTTTAGATGGCGCGGGCGCATCTTTCCCAAGATTGCTTTATGAGCGTTGGTTTAAAGACATTAATGCTAAGTATCCTAATCTCCGAGTGAACTATCAGTCAGTTGGTAGTGGTGCTGGTGTTAGACAATTTACCGCTGGTACAGTCGATTTCGGTGCAAGCGACGTAGCAATGAAGGACGAAGAAATCGAAAAGATAGACAGAGGCGTTCTGTTACTACCTATGACTGGTGGTAGCGTTGTATTTGCTTATAACTTACCCGGAGTAGAAGGTCTTAAATTGCCACGTGCAGTTTACACCGATATTTTGTTAGGCAAAATTACTAAGTGGAATGATGCCAAAATTGCTGCGGCAAACCCTGGAGTTAATCTTCCCGACCAAAACATCACAATAGTACATCGTTCCGATGGTAGTGGTACAACTGCTGTATTGACAAAGCACTTGAGCGCTGTTAGCCCAGACTGGAAGAGCGGTCCTGGCGAAGGTAAAACTGTATCTTGGCCTACCGGAATTGGCGCTAAAGGAAATGAAGGTATTACCGCTCAAGTTAAGCAAACTCCTGGTTCTATTGGTTATGTAGAGTACGGTTACGCTAAGAACCAAGGTTTGACTATGGCGAGTTTGGAAAATAAATCAGGTAAATTTGTTGAACCCAGCGACGAAGCTGCATCTAAAGCTTTGGGAGCAATCGAACTACCAGAAAATCTCCGTGCTTTTATTGAAGATCCAGAAGGAGATGAAGTTTATCCTATTGTTACCTACACCTGGCTTTTGGCTTATAAGAAATATGACAATCCTGCTAAAGCCAAAGCTGTAGAAGCAATGGTTGAATATGGTTTGACTGAAGGTCAGAAAGTAAGTACAGAACTTGGTTACGTTCCTTTACCTGCGAATGTTGTTGAGAAAGTCGCTGCTGCTGCTGACGCAATCAGCCCCGAGTACAACATTAATGTTGCTGCTAAGTAGTAAGTAATGGTTGAAAGTAGATTGTTCAACCAAGTGCGATCAAAATTTAATTAGTCAAAGAATAATGTGGTTCGCTCCCACATTTTCTCTATTACATGGGTAAAGTTTTTTTATGAATGCACCAACCCAAAATAGTCAAACAGACGGAAAAAACCGCTCTGAAGCAGATAGAAAGCTTGACAGCAGTTTTATTTGGGCAACGCGAATTTTTGCTTTCGGTATTGCCGCCATTTTGCTATGGATCGGATTTCAGGTCGCTGTCCAGGGATTTCCGGCGCTACAGGAATTTGGTCTTGGCTTTTTATTCAATGCTGCTTGGGACCCAGTTAGAAGTAACTACGGAGTACTGCCCCAAATTTACGGAACTTTAGCTAGTTCTTTTATCGGTTTGTTAATTGCAGTACCCATTGGCGTTGGAACCGCTGTATTGTTGAGCGAAAATATATTGCCGCTGTCAGTGCGAACCGTGCTGGTTTTTCTAGTGGAGCTGCTAGCAGCAATTCCCAGCGTTGTATATGGTTTGTGGGGAATTTTCGTTTTAATTCCTTTCTTGGGAGGTGTTGGTCAATGGCTGAATCAGTACTTTGGTTGGATACCACTATTTAGCCGTCCCGAATCGGGAGCAATTGGCGGTCCTGGATTGCTACCTGCCGGACTTATCCTAGTAATTATGACTTTGCCGATTATTACAGCAATTTCTCGCGATGCACTGGCTTCAGTACCTAACAATTTGCGCGAAGCTGCTTATGGATTGGGATGTACTCGTTGGGAAACACTTATCAAAGTAATTATTCCTGCTGCATTTTCCGGTATTGTCAGTGCCATTATGCTAGCACTCGGTCGGGCTATGGGAGAAACGATGGCTGTAACCATGTTGATTGGTAACTCCAACAGAATCAGTCCTTCTTTGTTTGCACCTAGCAATACAATTGCTTCTTTATTAGCAAATCAATTTGCAGAAGCTGGTGGATTACAAATCAGTGCCTTAATGTACGCTGCTTTTGTACTGTTTATATTGACTTTGGTTGTCAATATTTTGGCTGAGTTAGTAGTGTTGCGAGTCAAGCAACTGTAAAAAGACAAGGTGTGTTAAATAATGACTAGTTTTTCCGACCCACAGGATTTCCCTCGGGGTAGCTTACAGGGTTCAGCAAGCTCTCCTCGCACGCTATTCAATAATTTAATGAATGGTGTGATATTCGTTTGCGCTGGCTTAGCTTTATTACCTTTACTACTGGTACTTTCTTATCTACTTATCAAAGGCTTCGGTAGTCTAAGTTTAGATTTGTTTTACAAATTACCTCCAGCACCTTTGGATAAAGGTGGTGGTTTCGGTAATGCCATTGTCGGTACTTTGATAATGGTGGGAATTGGGGCTGCAATTAGCGTACCAATTGGAGTCGCAGCAGCAGTTTATCTCACTGAATTTAGCAAGGGACAAACGGCTCGTTGGATTCGCTTCGCTACCAACGTTTTGAGCGGAGTTCCTTCAATTATTGCTGGAGTTGTAACCTATGGTATTTTAGTCGCAACTAAGTATGTTGGATATTCTGCTATTGCAGGTGGGGTGGCTTTATCAATTTTGATGTTGCCAATTATCGTTAGAACTACAGACGAAGCCTTGCAGTTAGTATCTAAAGATTTGCGCCAAGCAGCTGTTGGAATTGGAGCTACCAACTATCAAACGGTTTTACTAGTAGTATTGCCTGCGGCTTTACCATCAATTATTACTGGTGTTACCTTATCTATTG
Organism: Rivularia sp. PCC 7116; assembly: GCF_000316665.1. Lineage (GTDB taxonomy): Bacteria > Cyanobacteriota > Cyanobacteriia > Cyanobacteriales > Nostocaceae > Rivularia. The sequence continues at coordinate 736,456 of NC_019678.1, forward strand.
CTCGTGCAGCAGGAGAAACTGCACCTCTAATCTTTACTGCTTTATTCTCCTTCTTCTGGGTCAGAAATTTAACCGAACCAACCGCTTCTCTTGCTGTTTTGGTTTATAACTTTGCAACATCTTTCGACAACAACCAGCAATCGGTTGCTTGGGCTGCATCTTTAGTTTTGGTACTAATGGTTTTAATTTCTAGCATCATTGCTCGCTTTACAACTCGTAGCAAATAGAGTTGCTCTAAAAAGTTAGGTAAAATTTGGGTTAGATTAAAATCAATATAATTTTTCCCAAAGGTAATAAAAGAGCATTTAGTCAGGCATCTAAGAGAAGAACGCAAGAGATTTTAAGCTTTCGGAGAAACAATTCACGTAATATTTATGGCTACACATATTTCCACCGCGCAAGACACCCAAACTGTATTACGGACAGAAGCACTAAACGTTTATTACGGTAAATTTTTGGCACTAAAGGATATCTATATGGATATCCCTAAAAATCAAGTAACAGCTTTTATTGGTCCTTCAGGATGCGGTAAAAGTACTTTACTCAGGTGCTTTAATCGTCTTAATGACTTGATTGACGTATTTAGAGCCGAAGGAAAAATTCTATATAATGGGGAAAATTTGTACGCCCCCAAAATCGATCCCGTAGAAGTACGCCGTAGAATTGGGATGGTATTTCAAAGACCAAATCCATTTCCCAAATCAATTTATGAAAATATTGCTTTTGGAGCTAGAATTAATGGCTTTAAAGGTGATATGGATAAGTTGGTGGAAGAATCCCTTAAAGGAGCGGGTTTATGGGAAGAAGTTAAAGACAAATTAAATCAAAGTGGATTGTCCATATCTGGGGGACAGCAACAGCGTTTGTGTATTGCACGGGCAATCGCAGTCAAACCTGATGTTATTTTAATGGACGAACCTTGCTCTGCTCTTGACCCCATTTCTACAAATAAGGTAGAAGAATTGATTAAACAACTCAAAGAGCAATTTACCGTTGTTATCGTTACTCACAATATGCAGCAAGCATCACGAGTATCTGACATGACAGCATTATTTTATGTAAACACAAAACAAGGTGGTCGCAACGGTTATTTGGTAGAATACAACCAAACTGAGAAAATTTTCCAAGACCCTCAACAAGAAGAAACCAAAGACTACATCAGTGGCAAGTTTGGTTAAATCTTGGATATTTTTTAACACTAGCTACAAACTATGTTGAATACAAAAAATAGCCCCTGGATTTATCTTAGGGGCTATTTTCAAAAATTACTTTTTTAATAACAATCTAAGCGGGCGGCGGGAATCGAACCCGCATCATTAGCTTGGAAGGCTAAGGTTTTACCACTAAACTACGCCCGCGTTTTTTCAACCCTATTACTATACTACAGTTGAAGATAAAAATCAAGAGCCTTACTGAATTTTTATGCGTATCAATGACTTGCTTGCACGTGGTGTTTGCTTACCTGTTCTTGGATCTGTATCTGTTGCTGGATAAAACAATTTCTTACCCTTTAAATTTTTATCTACATATATTTGATATTGCTGTCTTTTTTGTCCCAACGTGTTTGGATCGACAAATAGCTCTTCGACTTTACCTTCCTCATCAATTGTTAAATATACCTGAAACTCCACAGGGTCAAAGTTATTTTCTTGAGAAGTTTTAATTACAAAGTTTTTAGAAATATTTTCTCTAAGTTTAGGTGGATTCTCTGGTATGTCGTTTTTTGGCTGATAAGGAACTATATCCCAATTCGCTGTTAATAAGGCACCACTTTGGTTTAATTGAGTTTCTTGGCTTTGGTTGAGTGGAATATCCTCGTCTTCGTTGTTCTTGACAGGTGATTCTGGGGTTTGTTGATTGCTTGTGCTGGCTTGTTTTACGTTTTGCCCCTGTTGATTTATTATTTTATCGGTTATTTTTTCGCCATCTCCGGGATTTTGAGGCTGTTGTCTGGTTGCTAACCGACGCTGCTCTTCCGCTTCTAACTTACCCTGCTGTGCTAAGCGGCGATTATTTTCTTCTTGCTGACGTTGCGCTTCTAATTGACGTTGTTGTTCTTCTTCTTGCTGACGTTGAATTTCTAATTGACGTTTTTGCTCTGCTTCTTGCTGACGTTGAATTTCTAATTGACGTTGTTGTTCTTCTTCTTGCTGACGTTGAATTTCTAATTGACGTTTTTGTTCTGCTTCTTGCTGACGTTGAATTTCTAATTGACGTTTTTGTTCTGCTTCTTGCTGACGTAGTTGTTGTGCTAGTATACGTTGCTGAAGTTTTTCTTGTTGAAGTATTTGAGCTTCTAGTTCTGCTTGTTTAATTTGTCTTTGACGTAATTGTTCTGCTAATTGCCGCTGTTGCTCTGCTTCTAAAAGACGTTGTTGTTCTGCTAATTGCTGTTGTTGTAATAATCTTTGCTGACGCTCTTGTTGGGCTAGTTGTTGTTCTATTTTTTGATTATTAAAAGCAATCGCATTCCCATCATTCGTAAAAACCGGAGGCTTGACGACAGTTGATAGATTCTCAGCAGATTGTGAGTTTTGAGGAACAATAGGTTTTATTGCCTTTGATGAAACTGGTTTTGATTTTGGTTTCGATTTTGGTTGAACTGATGATGATTTTTGTGGAGAAATTTCAATAAATTCAATCGGCACAGGCGAACCATAATTAGCCGAACGCGATCCAAAAAGTTGATATGAACTAATAAACCAAAACGCTAGTAGATGCAGGATAACTGAACCACATGAAAAAGCAATCCACCATGTGGGTGAATCTGTTTGTCGTCTCCAAGCTTTTTCTGGGATGGAAGTTTTTTCTGCAACCGTTTGTGTCATATATCTATATTAAAATCGGCAGGACAGCGGACTTTGTTATTCAATCTTACCGTTATTAAAAAGGTATATTAAGTTGTTTTAGGCTATCTCGAAAAATAACTATTTGCTATTCTAACGAGCGGACTACCAACTCTGAAGTCACGGCGAAAGTTAGAACTGTTTCATCTATTCCCTTCAACTCCAACGGTTTACCCTTAATAATTTCTTCTTCCTCCAAATAATCAGCCACAGCAGCAGAAACAAGAATACTACCAGGGTCAGCTGCACCTTGCAAGCGAGAGGCAATATTTACAGATGGACCAATAGCCGTGTAATCGGCGCGTTCGGAACTTCCAAACATGCCCACCACTGCTGTACCTTGATGAATACCACAACGGAATTGAAGTCCACTGCGTCCGTCGCTATCAAAAATACCTTGCGATCGCCAACGTTCGTTAAGCTCGGAAAGACCTCTTAACATTGCTCTAGAAGTATTTACAGCTCGCCGTACCTGCTCGTTAGGTGTCAGTTCTTCTGGTGCCCCATATAAAGCTAAAATTGCATCTCCCATAAATTTATCTACGGTTCCGCCGTTATCAAACACAGCTTTTGTCATAGCTTCTAGATATTCATTGAGCAATTCTGCAACTTTTCGCGACCTTAAGGTATTCGATAATTGAGTAAAACCAACGATATCGCTGAATAAAACTGTAATTAAACGCGGTTCCGGACGTAAATCTAGAACTAATTCGCCTTTTTGAGCTTTTTGAACCAAAACAGGGGGTAAAAATCGCTGAAGTACAGATTCTGTTAAATAGGTATTCAATTCCACGACTTTACGTTCGTTTTCTTTTAAAGCTAAAAGGTTTCTTGCTTCTGCTAAAAGTTCTCTATCATTAAATGGTTTCGCTAAATAAGCATCTGCTCCCCTTTCAGTTCCTTCAATACGAGTATCTTCATCGACTTTAGCAGTAAGCAGAATAATTGGTATGCCTTTGAGCGTTTCCTCCAAACGTATAATCCGAATCATCTCTAATCCGGTTACTACAGGCATCATTAAATCTGTAATAATTAGATTAGGCAAAAATTCTTTAGCTATATTAAAACCTTCCGAACCATTTCGGGCTGTTTGTACTTGATAGCCGTTAGCGCGAAGAATACTAGATACATAAGCTCGCATGTCAGGATTGTCGTCTACAACAAGAACTGATTGTCCTTTTCCTGTTTTTAAATCTGGAGATTCAACACTATTAGGCAACAATTCTCCTGGGATATTGTCAGTGTTATAAGTATCTGTTGATTCTATTAATTCTAAATCAGCTAACTCCACAGCAGCACGACTAACATTCACTTGGGCTGCTGTTTCTACTACTTGTGAGGCATCTAAATGAGCGCTTCCTGGCTGAAGATATATTGTAAAGGTAGTACCGTGTTCATATAGAGAATCAACAGTAACTTTACCTCCATGAATTTCAACTAATTCCTTAACTAAAGCCAAACCTAAACCTGTTCCCTCATAAGAACGATTTTCTGAACCTTCAGCTTGACGAAAACGTTCAAACAAGTGGGGAATTTCCTCTTCGGCAATACCAATTCCTGTATCTTCTATCTGCAAGACACAATCCGAACCTGTATACTGCACTCTAACTATAATATTACCGTTTTGAGGAGTAAACTTCATGGCATTCGATAGCAGGTTATAAACTACCTTATCGAATTTTTCTATATCTAAATAAACCGCAGGACAATCTTCTAACTCAGTAAGCAGATTTAATTGTTTTTTCTCGCAGTACGGACGAAAAGACTCAACAATTTGACTTACAAATTGAACTAAATCGCACTTGCGGAAACTTGGCTGCATTCTTCGGGCATCCAAACGTTGTAGATCCAATAATTGATTTACCAGTCTTAATAAACGTCTGGAATTACGCAAGGCAATGTTACTTTGTTCGTGAGATAGTCCTTCACCGCTACCAACGGCTGACTCTAAAGGACCTTGAATTAAAGTTATCGGAGTTCGGAACTCGTGAGAAATATTTTGGAAAAATTCGGTTTTTTGCCTATCTAATTCCAGCAATCGTTCGGCTTGTTCGCGGGTTTGCTGATAAAGTCGGGACTGCTGAACTGCTAGAGCAGCTTGAACTGCAACAGATACAGCTAACTCTATTTCAGATTTCAACCAATCGCGTTCCTTTGTACTTTGTCTTAAAGTAATACTGCCGATAATTTTTCCATCGGCAAGTAATGGAACTACCATCAACGAACGAGTAGCCATTTTTGAAGGTAAATCAAAACCTTTGACTTCGTTTGAGTAATCGTTAAGATTGTTAACAATTACCGGCTCTTGAGTTTGCAAAATTTGTTGCAATATTTGGTTTCCGGTAATTGGTGCCAAAAGCTGGGGTAATTGATGAGTATTCAATCTGACTTTACCGTTTGAATAATGCTTCACCTCTACCTGAGAACTATCATACAAACCGACACATTCTACGAACTCATCTTCGGCAGTCCATAAAGACAAAACGCACCCATCCACCTGCAAAGCTTGTCCGAGTTGTTGCGTAATAGCCGCAAAGATTTCTTGGGGGTCTAAGCTAGAACGGATAGCACTAGTAATAGTATTAATTAATACTTCTCTTTGAGCGAGAGCATGTACCTGCTCGTAAGCGTGGGCTTGAGATAAAGCCAATGCTGCTTGATTCGCTACCATCACTACCAACTGCACATCATCTTCTTCCCACTCGCGTGACTCTTTAGCTTGATGCAGTGCTAATACAGCCATTAACTCTTGTTGGCAAATCAGCGGAACAACCAAACTAGAAAAAATTTGAGCATTACCGAAGGTGAGAGCGCGATTGCTTTTCTCGGAAGTGTCTCCTTGAACCCGCTCATCCGTTGTTGCATCAGAAATTACCATCACTTCGCGAGTTTCCCATACTGTATGGGCTAACAGTTCGGTAGAGGAAGGCAAACAATTGGCTTGAATTAATTCATCTTCATCCTTCTCAGAATCAGGTAATTGTGCTTCTTCAAGATTTTTTTGATAAATAAAACCTTCATTTACTAAATGTCCATTCTGGAAGGGACGTAAAAGACATACATCAACTTCCAACATATTACCTACATTATCTACAATCGCTTGCAGAATTTGCCGATAATCTAAGGCGCTGCGAATGGTATTAGTTAGAGAGTTAAGCAGCGATTCTTGACGTAATGTACGGGTTAATTCGTAAGTACGCGCTTTGAGGACATTATGAGTATCTAACGCTTGGCGCACTACTGCTTTAAGTTCTTCTGCTTCCCAAGGCTTCGTTACATATTTGAAAACCTTACCAGCGTTTATAGCTTCCACCAAGTCTTCGACATCAGTGTAGCCAGTTAAAATAATCCGGATAATATCTGGGTACTGAGTAGCTGTCAGGCTAAGAAATTCTGTACCACTCATCATCGGCATTCGTTGGTCGGAAATAATTACTGATATATCTCCTTCTTTGGCTAATAATTCTAATGCAGCCGGACCACTTGTAGCTCGTAGCACCTTATATTCACGATAAAAGGTACGGTATAGCAGATCGAGGTTGTCGGGTTCATCATCAACAACCAGTATTTTTGGCTTTCTGTTTACTTGGGATTTCATGCACCGCTTCCATGCAGTAACGGCAGTCGGATAAACAATTTAGTTAGGTAAGAATGTTTTAACATTCGATTTAATGGCACAATATTTAAAATGCAATTGGCAATCGCTTAGTTTAAAGCAAACTTCTTGGTCATAAATTCTTAAGCCAAGACTTGGCTTACACGATTACCATGAAGCTTGGCATGATGCCCTTAATCTGCTTCATACTCAGCTTCAGTTGTCAAAACTAGATATCTGATAGCCATTTTTTTCTTCATCCACAGCAGGATTTTTTTAATTAAATGTACATTTGTCAACATTGGTTGAATTTATCTGCCCAGCATCTGTTTTATTAGTTTTCCCGAGTTAGCACCAACACTAACATCTGAAAGTAATTTTTATTCATCACAATCAGATGTTTCTAAGTTTTATTACTTATCTATGATTGTAATTTTAGTCTAATAAAGAACATATTGCGCCCGTGGAAAATCAGTATAAAGTTATCATACTGCTAGGTAGATTGCTATTTTATCAATCACATCTGAAGTTTGTTTAGCAATCCAATGACGATCGCTATGCAAATTATGCCTTAAGTGTTTGTAAGATAATTATTTCTAACCAATACAAATGACCTAAAAATAATTCTAGTGACTGACGATCTAAGCGATAACTAAACCAAAGTCAATCATTAATCTAGCAACCTCGGCGATCGCATATGTTTTGTTAAGTGCTAAATCTAACTTATGACCTTATGTCTGAAAGTGATGAAAAGCATTTTAACAGGATGCTTACAAAGGTATTAGAGGCTGTTTCATAACTTAGCCTGCTTTAGAAATGACCATAGTGGCGACAAAAGACACTAAACATAGATTAGAATGTTTATTCCTCGTGTTGTACTTTGTTATGCAATATAGAGGAGATTTCAGCCAGTACTTCACCAACCTTCAAATTGCCGATTGAGAAAAAGGAGTTTCTTGTAGGGAGTAGCGAGAAGAAAGTTAACTTTGCTTTGTTGACTTAGTGAATTACTAATACCTTGTCCCATTGGTTTTACTAGTCTTTATTAAACCTGTATGCTATACATATTAAGGTTTTTAAGGATATTTGAATTCCTTAAAATTAATGAGACAGACCATTAGAGAATCGTAACTAATTCAATTATTGAAGATGAAGTGCTTTTGCGGCGAGCTTTAAATTAAAAATTCGGTGTTTGATAAAGAACTTGTTACTATCAATAGTCAGGAGGTAAAGAAATATCTATCATAAGCTTAAAATCAATTGATTTGTTGTATAACAAATCAGGCTAAAAATTTAGGTATTGCTGAATATCACTAATGAAGGGGGAATTATTTAAAGTTAGCTCCAAGTGAACTAGTGTTTTTCCATCTATCAACTAATATTACTATCCGTATTGTTACTTAGAACCTACAATTTTTGAATATTTTCATCTATTTTGCACAATTTTTGTTCATTACAGGGTGTTTGGTGCAAGGCAAAGCAGATAAAATTGAAAAAATTATGAACTTATGTATCAAGTAGAGTCAATATATTAATCAATATAATTCTTCGGTTTCTCGCTTTTTCGTCTGTTCTTATACTTGTTTATTAAATCAGATATGTAAAAACACATTCGATGTCAAACTCGTATTTCTAAATTTTTCAATTTACAAAATAGAGTTTTCACGCCAAGACAAATGATATTTTACTAAATTTGACTACTATTTTCAATGAACAACTTTAACAGTAGGCTTGCTTTGAATCCTTGGCTTTCTCTTCCGTCTCATCAAAAATCAGTTGCGGTAGTTAATACCCCAGTGAATTGCGGTTTCCAAATCAGGATTTGTACGGTTAGCGACTTAACTAGTATTGCTCAAATTATCGCCGAAAGTTTTCACTCCCGTGATGGCATATGGGGATGGGCTTTTCCTTTACTGCGTTTAGGTATTTATGAAGACTTAAAACATCGTTTAGCAACCTCTGCTCCTCATCATGTTTGTTTAGTCGCTGTTGATACTAGCACTAAAGCAAGTTTGGATTTGGTTGCAACTGTAGAATTAAGCGTGCGTTTGGGTGATGCTTGGACTTACGCGGGTACTCGAAAGAGTTATGCTTATTTATCCAATTTAGCAGTACATCCACAATATAGAAGACAAGGAGCTGCTCGGGCATTGTTAACTAGTTGTGAAAAAGTTGCTAGTGATTGGGGATTTCAAGATTTATATCTTCATGTTTTGGAAAATAACCATCAAGCACGACAACTTTATTTTAAATTAGGATACCGGATGCACCAGATTGATTCTAATTGGAATACATTCTTCTTTAGACGCTCGCGACAAATTTTACTTTATAAACATCTTTTGGACTATTAAACAATCTTCTGATTGTGTACCGCTTATCAATAGTTTTGCTATAGAAATAATTAACCAAAATGTAAATTACAATATTGACGAATTATGGTTCCGGTGTTAATAAGTTTTTTTTGAATTTATATAGTTTCGCATATAATACCCAATCGATATTTAAATAATTTTGTGTTTCAATCAAATAATGAAATAGATATTTAAAATTGATCTATATTTTTCTTCGTTAAAATATTTATGTTTAACTGGCTCAGCACTTTCTGCTGTAGATAGACGGCATGAGATTTTTTTAGCCATCTATATCACAAATTTCCTATAAATTAACAATAATAGATAGCGTACATCTAGTCTGGAAACTATTTAGGAGCAACATAAAGATATAAGGACACTACAACTTTAGCAAATTCTCTACTATATTTATATTTTCTTTAAAATCTTGTTGATGTAGTTGTAGTAAGCTAATTTTGTAGAGATATTTAGCGGAATATATTATTAAGCTAGGTCCTCTTCTTACTGAGCACTATCATAATTTATTTTATAAAATTTAGATAGTTAAACCATCTGAAATTAAGTATTACAAGCTATAAGCGTAAAATAACAGTGAAATTGATTAATGGCTTACACTAACTTTGTATATAAAATATCTATCTTTATAGAAACTTTAAGTAAACATTCCTGTACTGCAAGACAAAACCAGTCAAATCACATAAAATATGGTTACTCGATAGGTTAATCTAATTTATTTTGATTTAAATTTAGTTAAACCGAACAATAAAGCTTTAGGCAATAGTGACACTAATAGCTGTATTCATTGATTTGATGACCTATTTCCTGTTTAAGTTCAAATAAGTTCCTTTATTGTTTAATTTTTAGAAAAGATGGATAGCGAAAAGCACCTACGCTATCAAACTGCTATGGTATCAACTTATTATCCTGACACTTGTTTTCTTGACTATCTTGTGATGCCAGATGGACTTGAGCAATCTCATGGCTCAGATCTACTGACAAAACTGCATAGTGGAAAAGTTTTTATGGTCAATAGTCGTAGACGAAACGGGCTAATACTTTTTAAAGGTTATCATGCAGAGTTTGCTGGTCCTGGAGCCGCTGTAGGTGGCGATTATGACCGGGATTGCCTTCACGTGTTGCCAATCGGAAACATTTCGTCTATGTTGTTAACGACAAGTTCCTCTGATGAACGCCAAAAATCTTATTTAATAAGAAGGCAGTGGATTAGATTAATTAAGCAAATTACTGAAAATCCAGTTCCGCAACAGCGAGTTCAAAGAATTCTTGACCAGTTTGAACAATATTTTCCACCAGAAGTAGTAACTCAGCTACCAGATGAAGCATTTGCGATGTTAGTAGGAGTTTTGCCACAAACTGTAGCAATAGTGCGGCGTTTGGGAAATGAAATAGAGCTTTAATTGAAGAAATAAATTAACAAAACGCTATTGATTAATAGCTATAATTCTAGATTGTTATAAGCTTTTTGGAATCTCTCTAAAGTACGGACGTTTTCCGATGGAGAGCCTACAGTAATTCTTAATCCGCCACCGGTTAACCGTATTAAAGTGCCCGAGCTTTTGAGTTCTTTATGAAGATTTGTTAAGGCAGTATTTTTTTCTTCACCCAACTGCGTTTTTAAGCGTAGAAAAACAAAATTAGCGGCACTTTCAAATATTTCAAATTCTGAATATTGAGATAAATTTTTAATTAATTTTAAACGCTCGTTGTTTGTTTGAGAAACACACTCAAGCAAAAGCGAGCGGTTTTGAATAGCTATTAATGCAGCTGCTATTGAAAAACTAGGAAGATTGTATGGTAAGCGAACCTTTTCCAGGATAGCAGTGACTTCTGGATGAGAAATAGAGTAGCCTACACGCATTGCAGCCAAGCGAAAGCCTTTAGAGAATGTGCGTAATATAATCCAATTAGGATGTTGAGAGAGTTCACTTGCTAAGGTATTTTGGCTGAATTCAAAATACGCTTCATCAATTACAACTAAAATATCTTGTGGTAAACTTCTTAACCATTCTAGCTCTGCCGTTGTTAAGCAATTAGCCGTAGGAGAATTTGGGTGAACAACAAAAACTGTTCTGATAGGCGGTTTTTGAGTTTTTGCTATAGCTTCCGAAGCTGCTTGTAAATCAATTTCAAAATTTTCTGAATTTCTAGGTACTGAGACTACAGGTATTCCTAAAGCCTGAGCCAAAATTCCATACATTGAAAAGGTTGGTTGAGCCACTAACACCGAACCATTACCTCCCAAACAGGTGGAGATTAGGATTGAACGGATTAGTTCATCGGAACCATTTCCCAGGGAGATATTATTACTTACAAAAACATTGGAAGAAAGGTTAGCCGATTCATTAATATATTCACTAATAGCTTGCTTAAGTAAAGAATGTCCTCCATCTGGGTAACGATTAGTTTTGATTAATTCTTTATAAGTCCAGGCTAACTTTTCCTTCAAAGCAATAGGTAAATCATAAGGACTTTCATTCGTATCAAGTTTGTCTGACTGTGTTGGGGCTGGTGATATTTGAGAAGCTACACCAATTCCGAGTTGGGGTTTATAAGCTGCTAATTCGACTAGATCGTTGCGTAGGAAAGGAAGCATATAAGTTTTGGATTTTGGATTTTGCTTGATTGTGGGGATATTTATTTTTCTTCCCTACAACATTTTCATGACGGATTTGATGTTTATTTAATAGATTTATTTATCTTGTCCTAAATTAAAGCTAATTTAATTTAGATAAGCTATAGTCACTCAACTTTTAATATTTGATTATTTGTACACTTTAAGTAAATATACATAAGAGTATAATTTAAATTAGGTAAATATTCTCATTAAGTATTCTACATACTGCATTTTTTTGGTTAACTGCCTTTAGATTACAGGTTTATAGCTAAACTTTGGATAACTGACAAAAATCTTCAACCGCCTGCCAGATATCTGAGATTGCATTCCCTAGGATGTGATCGCTATTAAGTTCTATTAAATCTGCCCAGTAACGTTGTTGAGCATAATCTCGACTAGCTTGGATGGGAATGACTTCATCATATTTTCCATGCAAGATAAGCGTAGGTATAGGACGTTTCAAAAATATTTGATGATATTGGTTGGCATCGAGCACAAAATCATAACTTAAAGGAAGTTCCTGTTTTTGCCCGTAATGATAAACCATAAGGTATTTTTCTTGTTGCCAACGCTGTATAACTTCTGGAGCAAAAGTAAGTAGCCAGTGAGACAAAAATTCAAAAGCAGGGGCTAGTAAAACCAAACGTTTAACCTGTGGAAACTTTTCTCCTATATAGGCTGCTGTTAAACCTCCTAGGCTTGAACCAATAATAGTTACTTCCACCTGTTTTTCCAAACTCGCAGCAACTTGTTTTAACTGGCGTGTAATTGTAAGGTGATAAAAATCTTTACAATTCAGGTCGGGAATTTCTAGTTTTATTTGATTTTTAGCGAAGCGTTCAGCTATGTATCTAGCTTTATTAGAATTTGGGCTAGATGCAAAGCCGTGAAGGTAGATGTAGTGCAATTTATCGGTTATTAATAAATGATTGTCAATTATTAGAGATTGTACCTAATGGGGTTAATTTCTTACTATATAAGCCAAAACCTGTCCCAAAGACATCCCGAAGATTTTGCACGATCGAAACTGAGGGCTTAAAACCATTTAAAATTTAATCCAAAATCTTAAATCTAAAATGTTTTCAATTGTAAGATATATAGTTTTTTGAATTGTTTATTGATAGTTTGCACCCTGAAAGTGAAAATCAATTTATTCGTTATTAAACTTTTACCGCATCGTCACGAATTCTTCTGCTGCTGAAGGGTGAATACCAACAGTCGCGTCGAAGTCTTTTTTTGTCGCACCCATTTTTACAGCTATAGCTATGCCTTGCATTATTTCTGCTGCGTAGTCTCCCACCATATGAGCACCTAAAACTTTATCAGTTTCGCCGTGAACAATTAATTTCATCATTGTTCTTTCTTCCTGTTGGGGTAGGGTATAAAACATGGGACGAAAGCGAGTACGATAAATTTTTATTTTGTCATCTCCAAATTTTTCCTTGGCTTGAGCTTCAGTAAAACCAACGGTAGCAGCTTCTGGTTGAGTAAATACAGCAGTAGCAACATTTTCGTGACTAAAAACAAGCTTCATATCACCATATTCACTATCAGCAAAAGCTCTGCCTTCACCAATTGCCACAGGAGTTAGATTAATTCTATCTGTCACATCACCTACAGCAAAAATATGTGGCTGATTGGTTTGACTATATTCGTTGACAATAATGGCGTTCGTTGTACCGTATCCATGCCCTTCAACTGCACTAGGAACCAAATCTACTTTAGCTTTTTCCAAACCTAGTCCATCTACATTGGGTACGCGACCTGTAGCCACTAAAAATACATCAGCAACTACTGCTTCTTGCTGTTCTCCTGACAAACTTAATTCCAAACCTGGCGATGTCTTTTCTACTGATGTTACCTCAGTATTTTTAATTATCCGAATACCGTGATTTATCATTCCTTCTTGGATTCCGGTACGGATATCTTCATCAAAACCTTTCAAAATAAGGTCGCGGCGGATTATTTGAGTCACTTCACAACCCAATCCCCGCATAATGCAGGCGAATTCTGAACCTATATAGCCAGCACCAAGAATGGCTATATGCTTCGGTTGTTGTTTGAGGTGGAAAATCTCATTAGAGGTGATAGCCTGTTCTATTCCTGGTATATCGGGTTTAGTTGGTCTTCCTCCAACCGCAATCAAAATTTTATCCGCAGTCACTTCGCGTCCATCAACTTGTATAGTATGCTCGTCAATTAAACTGGCGCGACTTTGGATTAATTCAACTCCCGCTCTTTCCAAAAAGTTTATGTGTAGTGCTGATAGCCTTCTTACCTCATTGTCTATAGATGTGATGAACTTTTCCCATTCCAAGTCAGTATCGCTGACTTGCCAACCATAACCAGCTGCACTTTCAAATAAGGAAGGGAAATGAGAAGCATACACCATCAGCTTTTTAGGAACGCAGCCACGAATAACACATGTACCGCCAACTAAATCATATTCGGCGATCGCCACTTTTGCTCCATAGCTAGCGGCGCGTTTGGAAGCTGCTAAACCTCCAGAACCGGCACCAATTACAAACAGGTCGTAATCGTAAGTCATAATTTTAAGCGTGTTATGCAGCAACAAACAAATAAGCTTACAGTCAAGCTTATGTACAGTTAATCTAAACTTACTCCGGCTAGAAGCATAGGCTTGAGCCAGAAAACTACTTAAGAGCGAGATTTTTGGTCATTTAAAGATTTGACACGTCCTCACCATTTCCTTTCACAAAGATGCCACTAAACTTTAAACCAAGAAACTTTTTGACATGGAAGTAAAAGTGTAAGCCGTTAATCCTTGATTAATCTAAGGTGAGGAATTCTTCAGCTGTAGTTGGATGAATGGCAATAGCATCGTCTAAATCTTGCTTAGTAATGCCTTTGCGGAGTGCGACACCAAGAGATTGAATAACATCGCCAGCATGTTCGCCTAACATGTGAATCCCAATTACTCGTTCGGATTCACCTTCAACAACAACTTTAACTATTGCTTGCTCTTCAGAAGAAGCTAATTGATGCATTAGTGGTTGAAATTTATTGCAATAACATTTTACAGAGTCGCCAAATTCCGAACGCGCTTGACTCTCAGTCATACCCATACTTGCTATTTCTGGACGGGAAAAAACAGCAGAAGGTACATCACCATAATTTACAGTTTGGGGTCGATCTGCAAAGACTGTATTGATAAAAGCAACCGCTTCTGCTTTAGCTGCTGGTGTTAGCTGTAAACGGTTAGTACAGTCTCCCACAGCGAAAATATTTTCTTGACTGGTGCGGCTGTATTCATCTACTTTAATTGCGCCCTTTTCCCCTACTTCCACTTGTGCATTTTCTAAATCAAGATTTTTGGTATTCGGGGCACGCCCTGTAGCTACCAAAATAGTATCGGCAGCAATGGTTTTTTTGTACTTTCCGCTGACATTTAGCAGCAAACCTTCTTCGTAATGCTTAATGTGCGTCGCAGTACTATTGCTGACAAATTTGATTCCCCGCTTCGATAAGCTTTCCTGAACGCATGTGCGGATTTCGTCGTCAAATCCTTCTAAAACAGTTTCATCTGTGTCAACAACAGTAACTCTACAGCCAAAAGCATTCATCATGCTAGAAAATTCTACACCAATGTAACCGCCCCCTATGATTGCCAAGCGTTTTGGCAAATAAGGTAAATGAAACATCTCGCGGGAAGTAATAGCGTATTCTATGCCGGGAATATCCGGAATAAAAGGACGTGCACCTACAGCAATTAAAATTTTGTCTGCGGTAATTTTGCGTCCGTCTACTTTAATGGTATGAGTATCGGCAAAAGTGGCATGACCCCGAATTAATTCAATACCAGTTTTTTCAAATCTTTCTTGATAAGAGCGATTTATGCTATCTATTTGCTTGTGTACTGAATGGATAAACTGCGTCCAATCGAAATGCGATGAACTTTTACTCCAGCCATAATCAGTTGCGATTTTATTATGTAGCGCGAAGTCAGCTGCGTAGACAATTAGCTTTTTAGGAATGCAACCGCGATTCAAACAAGTACCGCCAAGGGCTTCTTGTTCGGCTACGGCTACACGCAAACCTAAAGAAGCAGCTTTTGAGGCAGCAGCCGCACCAGCAGAACCAGCACCCATTATAAATAAATCGTAATCGTATGTCATAACTGCGGAGATTTTGAATTGCTCTCTAAATGAATGCTTTTTATTCTATTTTTACTCGTCCGATTTCGATTCGGACAAACAGGAGACGAAATAAGGCAGAAAATTCCGTAAAAAAATAGGCTGGCTAGTACTTAGTTTAACCTAGGCTTATGTAACACCCGTAAGCGGCGAAAGAAAACCGTGAGCTTTACCATGCCTTAACCTACTCTCCGATAACCTCTGTGAGGGGATGGGAACACCGTGGGCGGTGAACGGGCAAACAACGTCAACGTCAATGCTAACGTCAATCAATAGCTCGTGTTTCATTCAACATCTTTTAACAGTTTGCCTGCATGTGCATCAAGAATTATGTCTGACCGGATCGCACTCACCGGAGGTGTGATTTACCAGCCTTCACCCTTAGTGCGGTTAGGCTGCGGTTAATCGCGTCGAATGATTCGAGGTTGTAATTAATCTTAATTGTATAGATATTCCTTTGAAATTCGGAAATCTGTACATAAAATTATGATTTTTTTTGCAAGCAAAACATTTTTTATAAGCGATGAAGATTATTACAAACACTTATCTACCTCTGAGGCAATACCGCAACTGTCTTTAGGATGAGTTTTGAATTATTTTGCAATATTTTTTAAATATTGTTTAAGTAATTTCTCAACTAAATGGCACTTGCGCGACAGCAAGAAGAAATCGAACATCCGGCGGTTGAGGTTGTCCTTCCTTATGTAACTCGTGAAACTGAATATTTTTTATTATTAAACCCCTTCTCTGAAAAGAATTGTAAAGGTTAGCGACCTACTCTTAAAAAAATGGGCAGGCTTTTAAAAAGCCCTCGTTTTAAAACATCGGAACTCGTCGATTCTGTGTCTGAAAGACCCAGAACAGGAAGCCTGCCCATTTTTTAATAGAGAAATTTTTACAGTTGTTTATAATATAGATTACTTAGATTAGACGCGCATATACGTAAATTGAGTCTTACAAATTTATTAGAAATAATTAAAATAAAGTTGATACATCTAACATGCAATCTCGTTGTGACGAGAATCACAAGTATCCATGATTAAGATCCTCTGCTAATAAAAGAAAAATGTACATAATATATATAACTGAACTCTAGCCGAGTCATTAATAGGGAACACACTAATAGCCGACAGCCTTGAGCAAAGGACTGTCGGCTTTTTGTATTTATATTTATATTGATAGGGGATAGGGGAAATAAGAGAATTTTATCCGATAATTTGTATTTTGCGATCGGTTTTCTTTGGCGTTCTCATAACTCAAAAAAGTTTCCCCACAACTTGTTGGTAACTTGACAGAGATTCTGCCGCAGCCACTATCAAGTGTGGGGAAGATTTTAAGTTGGATTATTAGTTAAATCCGTATTATATTCAAGATTTCTTACTTGATTCCTGTCAAAAAGTATGCATGGGGACATAAGAAGTAAGGTCGAATGTCAACAATCCCTTTTTGCCAAGCTATTGAGCCATAGCTTGAATAATCAAATCGAAATAAGGAGCGGCTTGTTGTGCATCTTCAGCACTTAATAAATTAATTGAAGCTTCTTTTAATCCCTTAATAGCTTCAACCATACCGGGTACGGGAACTCCCAAAGAGTTGTACATTTCCTTAACGCCAATCAAACCAATTTTTTCAATTGGGTCTTTATCACCTGCGAGTATGCCGTAGGTAACTAGGCGTAAATACCAACCATAATCGCGGATGCATAGGGCACGTTCGCGCTGTCCGTAAGCGTTACCACCGGGGGCAATAAAGTCAGGACGCTTTTGCCAAAGTGTTTTAGTCGCTTGCTCAACTATCTTTTTTTCATTTTCAGTTAAGGTATTTACTATTCGCAACCGTTGTGCGCCTGTTTGCAAATAGTCTTTGATATTTTTGAGTTCACCACTGCTCGGATAACGCAGTTGATCGTCGGCTTGGAGAATAACTTGGCTTACTACAGTCATGATTTGTAAAAGAAAGCTCAATTTAATTATTACTGTTAGTTTAACGACTCAGGTGCCAAGAAGTGAAGGGGAAATGGAGAGACAAGGGGAAAACGAGAAAGATACTTATTAACTCTTAACTCTTAACTTTTAGATTGCGATCGAGGCTGTGGTGCTAGTCATAGATGGCGATTAACTGTTAATTGTTAATTGTTAATCGTCAGCTGATAACGGATGTGGGATGACTAGAACAAAATGGAAGCAGGGCGATCTGGTTGAAACTATAATTACAGACTTGAGCGATACGGGTGATGGTGTTGCCAGAAGCGGTGAATTGGTAGTGTTTGTACCGGATACTGTTCCCGGAGATCGCGTACTTATCCGTTTAATAAATGTCAAGCGGAATTATAGCAGAGGCAAAGTTAAAGAATTATTACAATTGTCGCCTCATCGAATTAAACCTAATTGCATTGTTGCGGATAAATGTGGCGGTTGTCAGTGGCAGCATATTAGCTATGAATACCAATTAGAAGCGAAACGTAAAGCTGTTATTCAAGCTTTAGAGCGTATCGGTGGTTTTAAGCAACCGCAAGTAGATGCCCCCTTAACTGCGGGTAAGCCATTGGATTACCGCAATAAAGCTACTTATCCGATGGGAACATCTGTTGGTGGCAAAGTTATAGCAGGTTATTATCAAAAATCTTCTCACCAGATAGTTAACTTAAACCAATGCCCGGTACAGGATTCGCGGTTAAATCCTTTTTTAGTAGAGGTAAAACAAGATATCCAATCATTGGGTTGGTCAATTTATGACGAGGGCACTCATAACGGAATAGTACGCCATTTAGGTTTACGTGTTGGTCGCCGTACCGGACAAGTTTTGTTGACTTTGATTGTCAAAGACTTGAATTTACCAGGAATTAAAAAGAAAGCCCAGGATTGGTTAGAAAAATATCCTTCATTAGTTGGAGTGATGTTAAATCTTCAGAGCGATCGCACTAATCGTATTTTTGGTGATGATAGCAGGTTAATCGCCGGAAATCCTTATTTAGAAGAAGAGTTTGCTTCTCTTAAATTTCAAATAAAACCAGATACTTTTTTCCAAGTAAATACTGAAACTGCTGAATCATTATTGTACGAAATTCAATCAGAATTAAATTTAAAAGGCACGGAAATACTAGTTGATGCTTATTGCGGCATTGGGACTTTAACTCTACCCCTTGCTAAACAAGTACATCTTGCTATTGGTTTGGAAATACAAAAATCATCAATCGCAAGCGCGAGAATTAATGCTCAGTATAATCACATAAACAACGTAACCTTCCACTCGGGAAAGGTAGAAGAATTACTGTCTCGGATATCTACGAAACCAGATATTGTTATACTTGACCCACCAAGAAAAGGATGCGATCGCACTGTAATTGAAACTTTACGCAAATTAAAACCATACCGTATTGTTTACGTAAGTTGTAAACCAGCAACACTTGCTCGCGACTTACAGCAACTTTGTGAAGATAGTTTATACACTTTGTCGCGAGTACAACCCGCTGATTTTTTTCCTCAAACAGCTCATGTGGAAGTTGCTGCATTTCTTGTACTATCTGATGCCCGTCAAGTTACTTAGTGTAATTCTAAGGTGAAATTTTAAAATTGTAGTCTAGCGCATAGTAAAAATGCTAAAATTGAATTAATCTAAATATAGAATACCTTTTGTATAAAGAAATTCACGCTCTGAGCCGACTCCAAACAAAGAAATAATAAGTTGTTTAAATTACAAATCAGCATTGTTTTAGAAGTATTAAAATACTCATTGTTACTTCAATTAAGTTTATAGTTCGTAAAAGTTTGTAGAAAAAAAATTGCTGATCAAAATTTGAGCAACCTTTATTTCAAAAAAAGAGTCAATGCTAAGTAGCATACAAAAATTAGTTGTACAGACATAGAAGTTAAGTCAGCATGACCACCTCAACTGAATTTCAGGGTGCGCGGTAGATAGCAAAAGTCATGTCTAGCGGTCGCCGAAAGCTACGGGGTTTCTCTTGTGATTACCATTTCACTTCGTCCGGTAGGACGTAATTGGGGCACTATTAGTTTTGCCTCAACTCTATATCTCTGCCCAATTTTAGATTTGCTTTTGGCAGAAATTCCAGGAGAAATGCAAGCCGAATTAAGACTAGGACTTCAAGAAGCCCTAGTGAATGCAGCGAAGCACGGCAATAATCTCGATCCTGGAAAAAAAGTTGTAGTTCGTTTTTCTTTAATTGATGATAGATATTGGTGGGTAATATCAGATCAAGGCAAAGGATTTATTCCTGAATGCGATTGTGAAGAAGATCCCACCGAGTATTTGCCACCTGATGAATCAGAAAATGGTCGCGGTTTATCGATACTGCATCTAATTTTTGACCAGGTAGAATGGAATCGTAGAGGTACGGAATTGCGCTTGTGTAAGCAATTAGAGCATAAACGGTCGAGAATACCGTTGTTACGGAATTAATTATTATTTAGTTAAGAAGTTAGGATTTAAGAGTTACGAATTGTAAGGGCGGGAGTTGAAAAACAACAAGCAACCAACAATCAATAACTAACCATCTTTTTTGTCTCCGTGAGTTGGACAAGGTGGGGCACTAATAGAACGATTGAGCCAGCCACTGGCTTGTTCTAATCTGACTTGTGCTTCTTCAGATTGTTCGGAAAGAAGAAATACCAAAGCTGCTGCTGTTTGTTCGCAAGCGCGAACTTTGCGATTAGACTTAAGACGATGCCAATCGTTAGGAGATATACTTAATCTCTCCAATAAAGTTTGGGCTAGTTCTAATGTAGTGTAATCTTGCAATTGACTAGTTTTAGGCAGTTGGCTGGATTGAGACATAATCTATAGGTTGTTTATATGGCCTTAAATTTATTTTGCTCTGGATTCTTGGGAATTGACAGACATTCATTCCTAACTTATAAAACACGGAAGCAATTGAAGTAGTTCAAGGCTTGCAATTTTGCATAGTCCGTAATTATATGAGAAGACAAGAAATTTCTAGCTATTTAGATGCTGTTTTCTTGATTATCGATTAATATAGTCGCTTGGTTTTGCTTTTTGAATGAGTAACCACTTAATAAGCGGTTATTATTCTAGCAAAAATCAAGCACTGGCGGACCGCAGAAACTTGTTGGTAACTGTCTAAATGTCAAAGCTCTCTTAGTGTACTACGTCCCTCATGGAGTCGCCTAAACAATCTTCCTCTTCATCAGTCGAGCAGAATCTCGAACAAGAATTAGAGCATGAAATATTATCAGCAGAGCAAAGTCTTAGTGACTTAAAACAGCGTTACGCTCAAATGCAGGCTGATAAACAGCGCCAGATTGAACTGGTGCAACGTTTCGATGAAATTAAGCAACAAATGCAGCAAACTACTTCGCGATCGCTAAAAGCGGAGTTGAAACAAATTAAACAACAGTTGGAAAGCTTGGATAATGCTTTAGGGTTGTTTTCTGAGAGTTATTTAGTGCTGTTTGGTGGTAGCGTTATATTTACTAAAAGCGGTTTGAAAGACTTGTTTTGGCAAGTAGTCCGTTTTGGTGGATTGGGCGTTATCATAGGCTGGTTATTAAAGTCTATTAGTAGATAGTGGTTAGTAGATTAAACAACTAACAACTAACAAACAACAACTAACAGTACTTAATTTTTATTCTTGGAAGAAAATTCTATGATAGAGAAGCGGATTGCAGAAATATTACGGAGCGCTCAACCCAACGAATCGGTGAAGGTGCAAGGTTGGGTAAGAACAAAGCGCGAGTTAAAAGGGTTTGCTTTTATTGAAGTGAATGATGGTTCATCTCTGGCTAGTTTACAGGTTGTGCTAGACCAAGATTTGCCAGAATATGAAAATATTTTAAAACAATTAAATACAGGTGCTTCTGTGGAAGCATCGGGAGTACTGGTTGAGTCTCAAGGAAAAGGACAGCGAATTGAACTAAAAGCGGAAATGCTAAAAGTTTATGGCGAAGCAGATCCAGAAACTTATCCGCTACAGAAAAAACGTCATTCTTTTGAATTTTTAAGAACAATTGGACATCTACGCAGTCGTACTAATTCCTTGGGTGCGGTTTTTCGGGTACGTAACGCTTGTGCTGCGGCTATTCATGATTTTTTTCAGCAGCGTGGCTTTTTATGGGTTCATACGCCAATCATCACCGCTAGCGATTGCGAAGGTGCTGGCGAACTTTTTAGCGTCACCAATTTGGATTTAAAGAATATTCCTCAAACAGAAGATAAAAAGGTAGACTACAGTCAAGACTTTTTTGGTAGACCGACATATTTAACAGTTAGCGGTCAGTTAGAAGCCGAAATTATGGCAATGACGTTTGGAAACGTCTATACTTTTGGCCCTACCTTCCGCGCAGAAAATTCCAATACTTCCCGTCACCTTGCAGAATTCTGGATGGTTGAACCGGAGATGGCTTTTTGTCAACTATCGGAAGATATGGATTTAGCTGAGGAGTTCCTTAGATATGTCTTCAAATATGTGATGGATAAATGTCCCGAAGATATGGACTTTTTCAATCTGCGAGTTGATAAAACAGTATTGGAAACCGCAGAAAATATTATCAATAATCAGTTTGAACGAATTACTTATACAGAAGCCGTCAAACTATTAGAAAAAGCCGATACTAAGTTTGAATATCCCGTAAGTTGGGGTTTAGATTTACAATCAGAACACGAGCGGTATCTATGCGAGAAATTATTTAAAAAGCCGGTTATTGTTAGCGATTATCCGACAGAGATTAAAGCTTTTTATATGAGGTTGAGCGATGATGAAAAAACCGTTGCCGCCATGGATGTTTTAGCGCCGAAAATTGGTGAAATTATTGGTGGTTCCCAACGGGAAGAAAGATATGATGTGTTGGAAAATCGCATTAAAGCTCAAGGAATGAAACCAGAAGATTTATGGTGGTACATGGATTTACGTCGTTACGGTACCGTAGCTCATGCTGGTTTTGGATTGGGTTTTGAAAGATTAGTGCAGTTTATGACGGGAATGGCGAATATTCGCGATGTGATTCCGTTCCCACGTACTCCGGAGAATGCGGAGTTTTAAAACTCTCTAAACTCATATTAATTAGGGAAAGGGAAGAGGGGGAAGATGGGGAAGAGGGGGTAGAAAAAATTATTTATTGCGATTAAATTAAATTAAATCAATTGTAGGGTGTGTGACGGTGCAGAACAATTTTGTTTTGTGATTAAGAATTTGATTATACCGTCACGCACCAATTATTTAGATAAAAACGAGAAAAGTATGTTTAAAATAATCATTCTAATTTAAATTTTTAAGAAAAAACCGCAGAGGCGCTGAGTAGGCTGAGGTAAGAGGTAATAGAGAATTATTAAGTTTGAATTGCAAAGTCTTCTGGTGGAATTCCCCAATTTACCCAAGTAATCGCTTCACGGGCTGTTTTCATTTGAGGGGGTACGCGCAAAACGTGAATATTTCCTGTTGAAGGACAAATCATTTTTAATAAGTAAATTGGCTCGATGTCGATATCTGAATTAATCTTAAGTAAAGTATATTCTTGATAAGAATCTAATTCTATGGCTTGTAATTCTTCAAGAATCCGGCTGTAACATATTTCTTGAATTAGTATTTTTCTTAATTCGGCATTTCGCTCTTGTAAAAGCCATGATGGTTTCCATTGATTTGGATGATGTTTTCCGTATTTTTCGGGTATTATCATTCCATGATAGGCATATACTTTTATCGCATCTGAATATTCTATTGCTGGTTTAGCATCTGCGTGAAGTAAATTTTCATCATCGAAGAATAGGGTGAAAGGACGTTCGGAAACAAAGCAAGTGTTTTTACCAAAGAATATCCAACTACAAGATAAAACTAATGATTTATAAATTTCCCATTGTGATTTGTTTGTTTTATTGATACTGATATTTAAAACATTGAGATAGTAATCTAAAAAGCTAGCATGTATAGTCTCATGACTGAATTTACAATCATTACCTAATTCATAAAATAGTGGAAACAAATTCCTATTGAATAAAGTTGAGCTAATACCTCCCCATATTTCTTCACAACAAAGATTTATTGGTTCGGATAATTGAAGATAAATTTCATCATCTATATATTCTCCGAATTTTTCTTCTAATTTTATGATTATGTTGTCATGCAGGTTGATAAATAATTTCCATATTTTATTTAGTGGTTGAAATACTATATTTTCTTTTTTTCGTCTTTGTAATTCTTGTAATATTTCTATTGGACTTCTACAAAACAGCATTTTCGGCTCTTTTTCACCGACAAAACTATAAGCTTGTTTCACCGCTTCCGTTGCTTTTTCTTTATCAATCCTCTCAGTTGAAAGCGCAATTTTTTTCCACTTTTCCCGATAAACTGGAATCAAAGCTTCTTGCTCCGATGTTAATTTTGTAAATTTTGATTCTGACATATATTAAATAAATCTTGGATGGTGCGTTACGGCATTTTCAAGATGGTAGTTTATGACTGAAGATATTAAAGCCGTAACAGCACCCTATAAATTAAAAGATTAATAATTACTCGTTTAAATCTCCAAAACGTTCGCGATAACGAGCTAAAAGTTGTTCAGCCTCATTTGCACGCTGGGTTTCTTCACTTAATTTAGCTGCTAATTCATCGGGAATTAATAGTTTTTCTCCGGTATCTTCGCGGTAACAACCAATTAATTCATCTTCTATTGTTAAACGTAATTTTAAAGGTTCGCTGCGGCTATCTGTAATTAATTGGAAACTTTCTCCTTGCAGACGATAACCGCGCAATTTTTCTTCTATCCATTCACCTTTAGGATCGAAAAGCCAATATTCTTGTACTTCTAATTGTTCGTATAGAAGTTTTTTCTGTTCGATGTCTTGCTTTTGAGTACCTTTTGATGTCATCTCAAAAACAACTGAAGGGACTTTACCTTCTTCCCAAATTTTGTAATTATCTCTTCCTCCCGGTTCAACATCGAAAATTACCATAACATCGGGAGCTACTCGTAATTTTGGGAAACCTTGAGCATAGTATAAAAATTGATTTACTAAAACAGTTGCCTGTTGTCCTTGGAGGTATTGTCTGAGTACTTCCAGGGTAGTTAGTATAGCATAGAGGTGAATATGGGTTTCAGCTACGGGTTCTCCGTCGGAACTAGGGTAGAAGACTTGGGACTGTTTTTGAGTAGAAGAAATAATTGCCATGTTCTCAGGTTTTGGCTTTTACGTCTATTATGACGTTGAAACAAGCTTTACTAAAGTTGCTCAAAAAAACGTTTTAGTTTATTTTTATCAAGTTTTTCATCTGTACGAACTCCACTACATACATCAAGGGCGAAAGGTGCTACTTGTTTTACTGCTAAAGCGGCGTTTTCAGGTTTTAATCCTCCTGCTAAAAAGATTGGAATTTTTAGGCGATCGCGAATTGTTTTGCTAATATCCCAATTATGAATTTTTCCAGTTCCTCCTAATTCTTTTACATCAAGAGATTGATTTCCGGAATCTAGTAAAATGGCATCTACAAATGGTGCGATTTTAATTGCTTCATTGATTGATTCTTCGTCATTGACGTGAATTACTTGAACTATGGAAATTCCTGGGTTAGCTTCTCGAATATCTTGGTAATTTCCAGATTTTATGTTGTCGCAAATTTGTACGGTGTTTGTACCGCAACGCTTTATTTGTTGAATAATTTCTTGGGCATTTTGACTGGAAGTAAGCAAAAAAGTAGCGATGGGTGGCGGTATTTGAGCGATTATTTCGGTAATTAATTCTTCTGATATTACACCAGGTCCGCTGGGCATATGAGATACAAATCCTAATGCTGAAGCTCCGTAATTAATTGCCATAAATGCTTCTTCTATGCTGGAAATACAGCAGATTTTTATTCTTGGTTTTAATGTTGGTTGCATGAAACTATGAATTCATATTTACGAAAAAATATAGTAATACTAAATCTTAGTTTAAAGCTTGGAAAGTTGATGATCTATAAATATAGGTTTTAATTCAGAGTAATGGTGCGTGACGCGATGACGATACGATTTTGCTACGTTCAAATTGTTTTGTCGCGTCACACACCCTACAAAGAAATATATAATTAATTATTTACTTATTTTTGGGGTGTAATATATGACTGTGAATAAGAGAAAGCGTAAATTTAAAGCTTTTAGTAAAGCTGCTTTAATAAGGCTTGGTGTTTTACTGTTTATTTTATTGGGTGTTATTGGCTGGCTGTGGTTTACATGTTTCCAAATGCCGGGAAATAGCTACAGTGGTCAATTTCTTCCTTTAACCGCTCAAGAAAAAATAATTCAAGATAATTTACAAAAAGATATTAATAAGTTAGCTATTGAAATCGGAGCGCGTAATTACAATAATTATGAAAATATCAATACTGCGGCGGATTTTCTCAAATCTTCTTTTCAGGAAGCTGGTTATCAAGTCAATAAGCAAGAATATAAGATAGATAATAAAACTTTTACAAATTTAGAAGTTGAAATTAAGGGTGTTGAGAAACCTGATGAAATTGTAATTATTGGCGGACATTACGATACAGCTTTTACAAGCCCTGGTGCGAATGATAATGGTTCCGGTGTTGCTGCGGTATTGGAATTGGCGCGGAGATTTGCGGATAAAAAGCCAAATAAAACTTTACGGTTTGTGGAATTTACGAATGAGGAACCGCCGTATTTTTGGACTGAGAATATGGGTAGTTTGGTTTACGCGAAGGGTTGTAAGGAAAGGAATGAAAATGTTGTAGCAATGTTGAGTTTGGAAACGATGGGTTATTTTTCCGAGGAAGAAGGAAGTCAAAAATATCCGTTTCCGCTGAATTTAATTTATCCTTCTCAAGGTAATTTTATTGCTTTTGTGGGGGATATAAATTCTAGTTGGTTGGTGAAGAAGACAATTGATTTATTTCGCAAGCAGGTACAATTTCAATCGGAAGGTGTAGCGATTTTTGGTCAAATTCCTGGTGTGGGTTGGTCAGATCATTGGTCATTTTGGGAGCAAGATTATCAAGCTTTAATGGTTACTGATACTGCGCCTTTTCGCTACAAGCATTATCATACTTTAGAAGATATTCCCGATAAGATTGATTATGAAAAGTTCGCGCGGGTGGTTGCTGGTTTGGAGAAGGTTGTTGGGGAGTTTGTAAGGTAAAAGCAAAAACACGCCAAAAATGCCCTCACCCTCGAAGGGTGGACGGCAGTTGCTACAACGGGGGGAACCCCCGCAACGCACTGCCTCGGCTACACAAACAAAGCCCACCTATGTCCTGTCGGACACGCTTCGCTAACGTGGGCTAAATTAATAATTTCCAGCCTACGAAGGTAGGCTTCGTAAATGTAGCGATACCCTTCTAGGGTATTGCTATGAATTGAGATAAATCCAAAATTCCCTCACGCAGAGCTTCCGCTTTCTCCTTTGATAACAGCGGCAGAAATTAAGTGAGCTAATCGCAATGCTTCGGGGACTTTTCCACAATCGGTGAGTTTTTCTAATACTTTGGCAATGATTTCTGGCTCTTCACCACATACTTGAAATACGAAAGGCGAATATTCATAAATTATACCGGCTCTTTTTAATAATTCTTGTCTTTGTTGTAAATTTGGTAAGCGACTCATTGCGTCAATAACTGCATCTAAATCCGGTTGACGACGCATGACGGCGACGCAGGGAAGTTGGAGTTTTTCGGCTAAGGTTGGTAAGTCTACTACGTTAAATCCACCGAAGCCAATTCCGTCGAGTAATACTATATGTAATTGCGGTAAAAATTTGCTGTCAAGTAATAATTTACAAATGGTTTCTGTGGAATCAAAACCGTCTTGCTCTAACTCTCCCCAAACCATTCCTTCAAATCGAGTTGCCGCACAAATTATTCCCGCTAAATTAACTTTTTCTCCACTACCACGAATAAATGGTGCGTCGTCGAAGCCAATCACGCGGATTGTACGGTTGAGTTTGAGGAGGGATTCGAGATTCATGGATTAAGAGAGTTAGTTGATAGTTGATAGTTATTGGGAGAATGATATTTTATTAGTATAAAGATAAATGGGAAAATTACCCTTACTATTTACTCAGAAATTTATAGCCAATTACTATCTAAATCTCAACCTCGAATTATTCAAACGGAAGCCGAAAATGAATATTTTTTAGAAGTTGTTGAAGAGTTGCTAGCGCGGAAAAATCTAACACCAGAAGAAAATACAATTTTAGACTTATTAGTAAAATCAATTGAAGATTTTGAAGATAAACATTACCCAATTCCTAAAGGTACAGCGAGTTCGATGCTTTTACATTTAATGGAAGCGCAGGATATTTCTAAGGAAAGTTTAGTACAAGTTTTTGGTTCTATTGAGAATGTTGATAAAGTTATGAATGGTGATTCAGAAATAACTTCTAAGCAAGCTCAAGAATTAGAAAATTTATTTCATGTTGATGCGAGTTTATTTTTAAATGAGTAAGTGAGATAATAATCAAATAGTCAAAAGTAGGTTTAATAATCATGCAATCACTTTTCTGGACTTTAGAAGAAGTTGCTCGCAGAGCTAAAGAATTTTATGAAAATGGAATTCGCCAAGAAGTTGAGCATGGCGATAATATTGGCAAGATGATTACGATTGATGCTGAAACTGGCGAGTACGGAATTGATAAAACTGGTATAGAAACTGCGATGAAGTTAAAGCAGAAAAAACCAATGGCTAGATTATTTACTATACGGATTGGTTATGATGTTGCTGTCAGTTTTGGTCATGCTCCGATGAACCGTACAGTTCAATGATTAATGGAAGAATTAGTGAGGGTAAAGCAACAATTCCAGTAACTTTTTGTTTACCTTCACAGCCAGATTTTTCTGTGGATTTTGTTATCGATACTGGATTCAATGACTATCTAACGCTACCACTACAAGCAGTAAATCTTATGAATCTTCCTTTATATTCAAGTATTCCTGCAAGATTAGCCGATGGTAGCGAAACTGTATTATCTGTACATTTAGCAACAATTATTTGGGATGATGTAGAAAAAGTAGTTCCAGTTTTAGCTTCTGGTTATAAACCTTTGTTGGGAGTTGCTTTGATGGAAGGATATCATTTAGAGATTGATTTTGAAGAAAATGGTTTGGTTTCCTTGGAAAAAATATCATCGTCGTCAGCAAATCGATTAACTTAAAATTATAAATAATAGTCAATTTAAACAAATAACCATGCATCCTATATTAAAGGTTGATATTTCGGAATTAAGCGTATCCGAGCGGATACAACTAGCTGAGGATTTATGGGATAGTATTCTGGCTGAGGGTAATACCGATGTTCCTTTGAGGGAAAGTCAAAAACAAGAATTAGATAGACGTTTAGAATTGCATCGTCAAAATCCACAGCAGGGTTCAACCTGGGAAGAGGTTAAACAGCGTCTGGGTTTTGATAAATGAATTATCAGTTAATTATTAGCCCGGAAACAGAATTTGATATCCAAGATGCTTTTGAATGGTACGAACAAAGTAACACGGGGTTAGGTTCGGAATTTGTGCGTGCTGTAGATGGCTGTTTTGCGTTAATCGGAAGGAGTCCCTTAGCTTATCCTAAAATATATCAGGAAGTACGACGAGTGTTAATACGTCGTTTTCCTTATGGAGTAATGTATGTAGTGGAAGAAGATGTCATTACTATAATCGCTTGTTTTCACGTTAAACGCGACCCGAAACAATGGCAAAAAAGAAATATTTAAAGCTTTGAGATACTTTCCTAATAATTAAAAACTGCTCACTGTTAACTGCTCACTGTTTCCCCCATAAATACTCAAAATTATTCCGAATAATCACCGTATTAGGATGATTTGCACCCAAAACCCGCTCCGCAATCTCCAAAGCTTGGATATAAAGGGGTTCAGCTTGTTCGTACTTTCCTTGACTAGAGTAGAGATAAGCTAAATCGTTCAAACTGGTTGCTGTGTCGGGATGATTTTCTCCTAAACGCGATCGCACTGTTGATAGACATTGCTCATACCAAGGTTGTGCTAATGTATAACTTTGCTGTTTGTAGAATCTCCCATTACCAATAAAAGGCCAAACTAAATTTTCATCGCTAACTGCATCAAGGTGATTTTCTGCAACTTCAGTTAAATGGGGAATAGCGTTTTTGACTGAATTGATAAAATCTAGAGTTGGTGACTCAGGAATTGTTTGAGCAATTTCAATAAAAGTGGTGGCAAATGCTTGTTTTAACTCGTTGATTTGTGCTGATGCTTGTAATTTATCTTTTAAAAATTCTCGAATTAAAGGATGAATTTGATAGTAAACTGCATCTTCATATTCTGAAGACTGCACCAAATTACGTTGGTAAACTTCCTCAATAGCTACCTCAGCATCAGATTCATTCCAATTGAGGGATTTAGTCATCGACTCTACCCACTCCCACTCAAAAATTTCTGCTGCAAATAGACTTAATAATGCAGCAAACTCCCTTGTAGTAGTATTGAGTTCTTTCCAACTTAATTCAAATGCGTCTAAAACTCCTAATTGGGCTGTACGTAATCCTTTCTGCTGGGGATTCATCGCATCTTGATGCAGTCGTTGTTGTTGCAACTGCTCCAGCATTTTCTTTAAAGTAAAATGGGGAGGTTTTTTCTTGATATACCTTCCGACTAACTCTATCCCTAAAGGTAAATATCCCAACCATTCACATAATTCTTGGGCTGTTTCTAAATCTTTATTTACTTTGCTTTCACCAACTAACTTTTTGAATAATTCTAAAGCTTCCTCTGCTGACAACACATCAAGGGGTATTTCCTCAACATTGGTGTCAATATCTCGCAATCTAGTTGTCATCAAAACCCGGAAGCGGTTAATAGATGGTAGTAACTCAGATAAACCTTCTAAATTAGTCACATCATCTAAAATTACCAATACCAAACCTTCAGGTGGCTGCCAATGTTGCCAACACCAAGCTACTTGTTGTTCCAGAGTCAGCGGATTTTCTTGAATATCCTTTTGTGGAACTTTCAAACCCATTTGCTGCTGGACAAATTTAAGAATTTCCGCAGCTAAATTTGTATCTCTAACATTTAACCAACAAATTCCACCAGTATAATCATCTTCGTATGTTTGTGCATACTGTATCGCTAATTCGGTTTTACCGACACCACCCATACCAGATACAGAAGAAATGGCGACTTTATTGTTTGTTTCCGAAAATTTATCGTGAATTTTGGCAAGTTCATCTTGTCTGCCGACAAAGTTTTTATTGCCAACTTTCGGTATATATTTGATGGGTTGAAAAGGTTCAATATCACTATTATTTGTTTTATTTATTAAATCTGGGTCAAGTAAACTTTGAGAATCATCTCTAATCTTTATTTGTGGTATTCCCGATTCTGGAATGTTTTTTAAATCAAGCAAGTTTTCCCAAATTCAAAACTATCTTGATAATTTCTTGCGTTAATTAAAGCATTATAAAAACTAGTTGCAAATTTGATTGCGGCTTTATCTCCAATCGCTTTATTCATCCCAATTACACAATTAATATGCTCGTGAATAGCTTTTGCTTGTACTTCGCTATAACAAGCATTCATCACCACGCATTCAACATTTTTGTCAAATAACTTAAATAAATCAGCTAAAGACTTGCTACTTACAAGTTGCTTTTGTCCATATTCATTCTCCAGCACCAAACCATTATCCCCCGTACCATGTCCGCAAAAGTGAACAATATTTGGTTTATAGTCCAATAAGTGCGAATGCAAATCATCAACTCTTACAGCCCACTCGCTGATAATTCCAACCTCTTCTCGATATTTGGCTTGTCTTTTTACTGCTTGAATTTGCCGCACTTCTTGAGGTAGATCCAATCGACTTGTATCCGTGGGATTCGCTGCTAAAATCAAGATTTTTTTCTTCATAGTGATATTTATTAATTATTTATGAAGCCAGCTTTATATAAATACACTTAATAATCATATATTTTCAGAAAATAAAAATAAAAATTAGAACTTCACTAAAACGAGAAAACAATTGGGGATAAAGAAATATTCTTTATTCCCCAATCGCACACAACACTTTCGAGGAATACATTTATAAATAGGTGTAAGTTAAATTAACTTATGCAGTTAGCAGTTAGTTGTTAGTTGTTAGGAATTAGTTTAAAAATAATTATCTACCCCCTCTCCCACCTCTTCCCCCTCTTCTTTTCCCCATGCCCAATTCCCCATACCCAAAATGCTGTAGGATAAAACATAGAAAACCCGGTATCTTGACCGAGTTACCGTAGATTAACAGGGGAAACTTAAATGGGGCTATGGCGCTTCGTTGCCCGCTTGATGACAAGAGGGGGAATTAAAAGTTTTGTTTTACTATTTTTATTGGGTTTAAGTATAAGCGTTTCGCTAATATCTTGTAGTGCGTCGAATGCCCAAAATTCAAATCGGGTAGATTTAACGCTGGTTTCCTATGCAGTTACCAAACCAGCTTATAGAAAAATTATTCCGCAATTTGTGCAAGAGTGGAAGCAAAAACACAATCAAACCGTGCGTTTTTACGAAAGTTATGGGGCTTCCGGCGCTCAAACCCGTGCTGTAGTTGATGGCTTGGATGCTGATGTGGTGGAATTGGCTTTGGCTTTGGATATGCAGAGAATTGAAAAAGCCGGGTTGATTCAACCGGGATGGGAAAATGAAGCGCCGTCGAATAGTATGGTGACTCAATCTGTTGCCGCTTTAGTCACTCGTGAAGGTAATCCCAAACAAATTAATGATTGGCAAGATTTAACAAAAGACGACGTTAGCATCATTACCGCTAACCCAAAAACTTCTGGTGTTGCGCGATGGAATTTCTTGGCTTTATATGGTTCCCAATCGGAAACTGGTGCAGAAGATAAAGCATTAGATTTTACCAGCAAAGTTTATCAAAACGTTCCCATATTACCAAGAGATGCCCGCGAAGCCAGCGATGCATTTTTTAATCAAGGGCAAGGAGACGTTTTAATTAATTATGAAAATGAATTGATTTTAGCTGGTTTGAAAGGTAAACCGAGTAATTATATTGTCCCCGAAACGAATATTTTAATTGAAAATCCCGTTGCAGTAATTGATAAAAATGTAGAGAAACATGGCAACCGAAAAGTAGCAGAAGCCTTTGTAGAATATTTATTTACCCCCGCCGCACAAAGAGAATTTGCAAAAATTGGATTTCGTCCAGTCAACCCAGTCGTTAAACAAGAATTCGCCAGTAAATATCCTCCTGTAAAAACCTTATTTACCGTCAACGAATTGGGTGGTTGGGATAAATTGCAGGATAAGTTTTTTGCTGATGGTGCAGCGTTTGATGAAATTCAGAAGAAAATTGGGAATAGGTAATGGGTAATTGGTAATTGGGGATTGGGGATTGGGCATCGGGCATTGGGCATCGGGCATTGGTAATTGCATAAGAAAAAGGAGCAAGATGCTCCCACTACAGATGTTTTCCTAACTCCTAACTCCTAATTACTAACTGATAACTGCTCACTGATAACTGCTCACTGATAACTGTTCACTGTTCACTGATAACTGTTCGCTGAAAATGGCTGTTGCAGAATCTCGAATTCAAAATTCAAAATCTAAAATTCAAAGTCCAAAATTCTCTTTGCCTTGGGGAATTACTATTGGTTATTTGACTATCATGCTGTTGCTGCCGGTGACGGCTTTGCTTTTACAGGCTTCTCAGGTGGGGGTAACCGAATTTTGGCGAATTGCTACTAGCGCGATCGCACTTTCTGCTTATAACGTTACTTTTGTTACTGCGTTAATTGCGACTGCTGTTAATGGTGCTTTTGGTTTATTAATTGCTTGGATACTTGTTCGGTACGACTTTCCGCTGAAGCGCCTTGTTGATGCGGCAATTGATTTACCTTTTGCTTTGCCGACGGCGGTAGCAGGTTTAACTTTAGCTAATGTTTACTCCGAAAATGGCTGGATTGGTTCTTTGCTTGCGCCGTTGGGTATTAAAGTTGCTTTTTCCCGGTTTGGCGTTTTTGTGGCAATGCTGTTTATTTCGCTACCGTTCATCGTGCGAGCATTGCAACCGGTATTGCAAGAAATGGAACACGATATAGAAGAAGCTGCTTGGAGTTTGGGAGCGTCGAAGTTTCAAACTTTTTGGCAAGTGATTTTTCCACCTTTATTTCCAGCTTTATTAACGGGTATTGCTTTAGGTTTTTCTCGTGCTGTAGGAGAGTATGGTTCGATTGTAATTGTCTCCTCAAATATTGCTTTTAAGGATTTAATTGCGTCGGTATTAATTTTTCAACGTTTGGAACAATATGATTACGCCGGTGCGACGGTGATTGGAACTGTACTCTTAGGAATTTCACTGTTAATTTTATTAGCTATTAACTTATTACAAGCTTGGGGAAAAAGGTATCAGTAATTGGGAATTGGGCATTGGGCATTGGGCATGGGACATGGGGTATTAGTAATTGGTAATAGTATGAATTAGTTCTTTATTATTAATTATTAATTATTAACTCCTAACTCTTAATTTATCACTCCTACTCCTAACTCCTAACCATTAATTCCTAACTCCTCACTCCTCATTTTTATCGCTAATTACTAACAACTAACTACTAACAACTAACTACTATTTAATTATGGGTAAAAGACTTTTAATTCTCAGTGCTATCACTTACTTAGGACTGGTATTATTTATTCCGGCTATAAATGTTTTTTATCAAGCTTTTAAGGGCGGTATTGGTCAATTTTTTAGCTACCTGATGACTGATGATTTTGTCAGCGCGGTGGGGCTGACTTTACTTATTGCTTTGATTGTAGTGCCGATAAATGCGATTTTCGGGCTTTGTGCGGCTTGGGTGCTTGCTCGCAATCGTTTCCCTGGAAGGGCTTTTGTAATGAGTATTCTGGATGTCCCTTTCTCGGTTTCTCCAGTGGTTGCTGGCTTGATGATGATTTTGCTTTACGGGCAGAATGGCTGGTTTGGAGGAATATTGAATGCGATTAATGTAAGGGTGATTTTTGCTTTTCCGGGAATGGTTTTAGCAACTGCTTTTGTAACTATGCCTTTTGTGGCAAGGGAAGTTATTCCAGTTTTGGAAGAAATTGGTTCTTCGCAAGAGGAAGCAGCGAATACCTTGGGTGCAAGTCATTGGCAAACTTTTTGGCGGGTAACTCTACCAAATATCCGCTGGGGTTTGCTTTATGGTTTGATTTTGACTAATGCCAGAGCGATGGGTGAATTTGGAGCGATATCTGTAGTATCTGGCAATATTATCCGTAAAACTCAAACTTTACCGCTGTTTGTGGAGCAAGCTTATAAGCAGTATGAAACGGAAACAGCTTTTGCTGCTGCAGTTTTACTCGCTTGTTTAGGATTTGTAACCCTGGTTTTGAAAGAAATTTTGGAACGGAAGACGACAGTGAGCAGTGAACAGTAACCAGCAACCAGTGACCTGTGAATGATATTTAATCATCAATTATCAATGAAATTGATTTAATTAGCAAACGGATGGTAACTGCTAACTGGCAACTGTTTGATTGTGCAAGGAGTCATTAGTTAATCTTTGTTTAAGTGACTCTAGCTTTTAGATTAGTAATTTAAATCTAAAGTCTAGAGTCCTACTCATAAAATCTATGGGTTTATGCCATTTGATTTTCAATCGCCCAGCGAGCTAATTCGGTGCGATTGTGGAGGTTGGTTTTACCCAACATATTAGAAACATGGCTTTCAACAGTACGCTGAGAGACGTTTAATTCTTCAGCGATTTCTCTGTTAGCCATACCTCTAGCCACAAACTGCACCACCTTTAGTTCTGTTGGGGTTAGCTGGACATCAAAGGGTACTTGGATGCGAGAGCCGTTTTCGCCTCCTTTAGCTTGATGTTCTTTCCAACGAATTGTTTGCTTGAGCGAGGATTCAACTTGAGCTACGAGTTCTTCAGGTTCAAAAGGCTTAACCATATACACGTCGGCACCTTTATTCAAACCTTTCACTCTATCTGCGCTTTGTCCCTTTGCAGAAAGGAAGAGAACAGGTATCCAACTGGTGCGTTCTGTTTGTCGGACTTGTTCTACAAAGGTGTATCCGTCCATTTCTGGCATCATCACGTCGCAAATAATCATGTCTGGAATGTCTTGCTCTAATATTTCCAGAGCTTCTCGACCATTTTCGGCAGTGACGACTTCATATCCTCGGAATTCTAAGTAGTCTTTTACCAGCAAGATGAGATTGGGGTCATCATCTATGAGCAGTAAGCGTTTGTGATCTTTCATGCTGGGTTCTTTCATAGCAGTGGCACTTGTCGCGCGTAGATCCATCAAGGTCTTGAATAGTTATCCTAATTGGTGGATGATTGAGATGTTGTCCCTTTTTCCCACTTACCTTGCCTAAGAATCGTGGAACTCTCAAAGGAGATTACCGCCTCCATTGAAATTTCACCATCAACTCCAAGAGCCACAGTAAGGATACGTAGAGCAATAGTATTTATAATGCGCTATTATATATCGCTTTGAAAGGTGGGGGATAAAAACATTCCATCAAATAATAATATTCTTATCTGTTACAAGAGCAGTATTGGGCGAATATACCTCTTGTCAAAACAACCCGCGCCTTTAGCAATTTTTTGCTTTTACGTATCCAACTGAATGCTTCCCTTTGGTTTAAGATTTTATTTCTTATTTGGGGAAGCCTTTATGGTAAGCAACTAACTTGCATTCGTATCGAATAGCTTGGCTTTTTTGTAAGCTTTTCGCGCCGTATTGTTGGGACGCATTCAATTACTTGGGTAATAAGCGAATAGTTACCACAAATAAACGGGGGGTTAAGCTACTATTATTGTTCTAAAACAACCGCTCCTGCAAGTAGTTAGTTTTTTTTGATTGGGTTCCGTTGCCGGTTTTTCCACTTGTACAGAGTCCATTTTGAGCTTAAATAGTCACTTTTTCAAGTATTTCTAAAACTTAAACTAGCTTCCGTTGAGTAATGGCTAGGGTAATTAAAGCTAAAAATCATAGAAGTACACGCTGTTGATTTTTTGACAACCCTAAAGTTTCTATATAATTTATTAAGGATTTTATAGAGTAGAAGGCTAGTTGTTTTTTGTACTTGAAGGCTCGAATGAAAACTGCATCATTTGGCATAAAAGGGCAACATTTTACAGTTCTATAACAATTTCTTGGCTTTGCAAATAATCGCAAACCATATCAAACTCTACGAACGAAGTTGCATAAAACCCGAAACTCCGGGCAAAATTGAGCATTTATACTTAAAAGATGTCAAATCAAACCCACATAAAAGTTTAGTTCGGAAACCCGTACTCTATAAAATGTTGCCATCACAGGTCTGCCTTCGCTAAATTAGCACTCAGGAGTCGAGAGTGCTAAAGAGGCAAATTTAAGTTATGGCAGCTGTATCTCTAAGCGTATCTACAGTAAAACCTTTGGGCGATCGCGTTTTCGTAAAGGTTAACCCATCAGAAGAAAAGACCGCGGGTGGTTTATATTTACCCGATACTGCAAAGGAAAAGCCTCAAGTAGGTGAAGTAGTAGCAGTAGGCGACGGTAAGATGAAGGACGACGGTGGTCGTCAGTCGGTGGATGTAAAGGTTGGTGATAAAGTTCTTTACTCCAAGTACGCTGGCACCGACATTAAGTTGGGTACCGACGAGTACGTACTACTCTCTGAGAAGGACATTCTAGCTATCGTTAGCTAGTTGTTAGTGGTTAGTGGTTAGTTGGATGCCAAAACGGCAGCCAACGGGCAATGAATAACAACATTTTTTTAGAGAAAGTAAGCGAAAGGTACAAGTAGAAAATTATGGCTAAGCGGATTATTTACAACGAAAACGCTCGCCGTGCTTTAGAAAAGGGCATGGATACTTTGGCGGAGGCTGTGGGTGTTACCCTTGGCCCCAAAGGTCGTAACGTAGTATTAGAGAAGAAATTTGGTTCACCTCAGATTGTTAATGATGGTGTGACCATTGCTAAAGAAATTGAGTTAGAAGACCACGTTGAAAACACTGGCGTATCTTTGATTCGTCAAGCTGCTTCCAAGACTAACGACGCTGCTGGTGATGGAACCACCACCGCGACAGTTTTGGCACACGCAATGGTTAAAGAAGGATTGCGGAACGTTGCAGCTGGGGCTAACGCTATTTCCTTGAAGCGTGGTATTGATAAAGCGGCAACTTTCTTGGTTGGTAAGATTGCCGAGCAAGCACGTCCGGTAGAAGATTCTAAAGCTATTGCTCAAGTTGGTTCAATTTCTGCTGGTAACGACGAAGAAGTCGGGCAGATGATTGCTCAAGCAATGGATAAAGTGGGTAAAGAAGGTGTGATTTCCTTGGAAGAAGGGAAGTCCATGTTCACTGAGTTGGAAATTACCGAAGGGATGCGCTTTGATAAAGGCTATATCTCTCCTTATTTCGCAACAGACCCAGAGCGCATGGAAGCTAATTTCGACGAGCCTTTCATTTTGCTCACCGATAAGAAAATTGCTTTGGTACAGGATTTAGTACCCGTTTTGGAACAGGTAGCTCGTTCTGGCAAGCCGTTAATAATTATTGCTGAAGATATTGAGAAAGAAGCTTTAGCTACCTTAGTTGTTAACCGTTTGCGCGGAGTACTCAACGTAGCTGCTGTTAAAGCACCCGGATTTGGCGATCGCCGTAAAGCAATGTTGGAAGATATTGCTGTATTAACCGGTGGACAGCTAGTTACAGAAGATGCTGGTTTGAAGTTGGATGCTACCAAGATAGATATGCTTGGTAAAGCTCGTCGCATTAGCATCACCAAAGACAGCACCACCATCGTAGCTGAAGGTAACGAAGCAGCAGTTAAGTCTCGCTGCGACCAAATTCGCCGTCAAATGGACGAAACTGAATCTTCCTACGACAAAGAGAAGTTACAAGAGCGTTTAGCTAAATTATCTGGTGGTGTAGCAGTAGTTAAAGTTGGTGCTGCAACCGAAACCGAGATGAAAGACAAGAAATTGCGCCTTGAAGACGCTATCAACGCTACCAAAGCTGCTGTAGAAGAAGGTATAGTTCCTGGTGGTGGTACAACATTGGCTCATCTTGCTCCCCAATTGGAAGAGTGGGCTAATGGCAACCTCAAAGGTGAAGAATTAATTGGTGCGATGATTGTAGCTCGCGCACTACCCGCTCCTTTGATGCGGATTGCTGAAAATGCCGGACAAAACGGTGCAGTAATTTCTGAGCGCGTTAAAGAGAAAGAATTTAACACCGGCTACAATGCAGCAACTAACGAATACAGCGATATGTTTAACGCTGGAATCGTTGACCCCGCAAAGGTCACACGTTCTGCACTACAAAACGCAGCTTCCATCGCGGCAATGGTGTTGACAACAGAATGTATCGTTGTTGACAAGCCAGAGCCTAAAGAAGGTGCTGGTGCTGGTGCTGGTATGGGCGGTGGTGACTTCGATTATTAAGTCGAGTCAAGCTTACTGACACGTGAATTAAATAAACCCCCTATTTTTGCAAACAGTCGTCTTTTAGAGGCGGCTGTTTTTTCAGTTAGCAATGAGCAGTAACGTAGTGCATTTAACCTCTCCCTCGTTCCGTCTCCTTAGTAAGAAGAGGAATGTCCCATAAGGCAAGATAAGGTAAAAAATTTATTAGACTCAACTGAAAACTGCTATGTTTAGTAATTTTCTTTAATTATTTTGTTGTTTTGTGAAGATGGGGGTTTCAGTAGAAATGCATATTTATAGATGAAATAAATTATGGTTTCGGTTTTTGCAACCATGAAAGAAAAATATATGAATTCTGATAGCGATATACGAAAAGTAACACATGTAAAATGCAATTTGCTTTATTCTGCGTTTTTAGAACATATGCACTACTAATTGAGTTAAGCTTATTTTACGGATGCTTGTATGTAAAAAATAATTTTTAGCGATGTCAGATTTAACAGATGCTTTAAATAGAATTTTTGATTGGTTGAAAAAACATCCTTCGGAAAAATACGCTTCGGTAGATGTTTTGCAACCGGGATTAAGCTATGAGGAAATTGAGATAAAGGTTGCTGATTTACCTTTTAAGTTACCAGAGGAAGTTTACGAACTTTATCAGTGGAGAAATGGGACTTGTGAAGGTGAGGAAGATTTCTCAAAATTTTTCAATGGTTATGCTTTCTTATCTTTGGAGTCAGCAATTGAAGAATACGAAGAATTGAATTGGAAATCGTATTGGTTCCCGATTTTTTATTTAGATTCGCGAGATTATCTGGTGGTGTCGTGCAAATCTGAAGAGTTAGCACCTATATCGAGAATTTATTTAGGAGGAGGAGAAGATGGAGAATTACTATTTTCAAGTTTTACAGAGATGATGTTTATAATAGCAAATAGTTATGAATCAAAAGCTTATTTATAAAAGGATTGAGCTTTGGGTAAGTTATATAAATAAAAATAAACTACACAACTACACAACTACTGAAATATCATGAAACGCGATGAAGTTCTAGCAATTGTTGAAAAGCATCGAGAACAATTGCAAACAATGGGAGTAAAATCTCTAGATTTATTTGGTTCAGTTGCACGGAATGAAGCGCGAGAAAACAGCGATGTAGATTTTTTTGTAGAATTTAATCGTCAGGTTGGATTATTTGAGTTTATCAAAGTAAAGCTTTACTTAGAAGATATTTTAGGATGTTCTGTAGATATTGGAACTTTAGACACTTTGCGAGAAAATTTAAGAGAACCTGTGATTAAGGATGTGATGCCTGCCTTCTAGAAATTGGCGTTTTCGTGTACAAGATATGGTACAAGCGATTAACTCAATTCAGAATCGTGTAGCTGATTTAACATTTAGCGAGTTTCAAAATAATGAGACAATCGCAAAAGCTGTTTTCTATGACTTTCTAATTATCGGAGAAGCAGCAATAAATATTCCTCCCGAAATTCAATTGCGTTATCCTAATATTCCTTGGCGCGTTGTTGCTGATATGAGGAATGTGATGGCTCATGAATATTTTCAAGTAAATCAAAGAATTGTTTGGAACACGATTGAAAATAATCTTGCTGAATTAATGCGTCAATTGGAGGAATTAATAGCAGAAGAAGAATTTTTAAATTTTATAGGACTTACGCAACCGGCACATTTTTCTTGTAGGGTGCTGTGACACTTTGAGTAACTGTGAACGTAGTAAAAATGTTTTCAGTGTCACGCACCAAATGGGCTATTATAAATGTCAGACTTAACGAATGCTTTAAAGATTATAGTTAATAGTTTGTAGTTGCGCTTCAGCGCTTATAACAAGAAGCGCTAAAGCGCAACTACGAACATAATTTTATTCATAACCGATTAATAACTTCTTATTACATCAATCTTCACTCAATAACTCAATCGCTTCTTCACACCACTCAATCCGATAAGTTTCATAACGAATACCGCAGCGCAAAGTCACATAAAGACATTTTTTTTGGTAAGACAATTGGGAAGTATCGGGAAATTCTCGCTGTTTTATTTCTTGATATTCGGACAACTTTTGCAAGTGAATTTGACGATGACGTTCAATTTCTTGCAAAATTACAGATTTAGAAACTAATTGAGATGCTATTACTTTAACCAGCAACTCTTCACGAATTGACATCGGTTCTGCTGGTTCTACTAACCAATTTTTCAGTTTTTCTATCCCTGTATCTGTAACCCGATAAAGCTTTTTATTCGGACGACCTTCTTGAGGAATTAATTCTGATATTATTGCACCTTCTTTTTCTAATTTTCCTAATTCTCTATATATCTGTTGTTGGGTTGCTTGCCAATAATATTTACTGGTTTGAGAAAATTTTTTCCATAAATCATAACCACTGTAGGATTTGGAACCTAGGGTTGCCAAGATTGTGTGCGCTAGTGACATTTTCAGGTAGCAGTTGTTCGTGCAGAAAGTGTGAGTTGTCAAAATCAGCTTGACATACTCAACTTGTTTTATATACTATAACCATATACACAACTTGTTGTATATGCAAGATTTGCATTTAATTGATCATCTTTCTCTGCGATGAAGTCATGAATCAGCAGTCTATTCCAGAAGTTTCGGAGCGGGTAAAATCATCTCCATTCACGAGGTTACAGTTAATTTCGGCTAGTTTGCTTATCTTACTTGCTGGTGTGGGAATTGGTAAATTTACTGGAATTGAAACGAATAATTCCCCAGTGCAAGCACAAACGAAAGCGACACCACTTCCGGTTAAAACGACCGAAATTGAATTAGCTCAAAATTATCAGACAACGCAAAGCTATACGGGGGAAGTAGTAGCGAACCGTACTAGCGAGGTTGGTTTCGAGCGTGGTGGAAAGTTAATAGAAATCTTAGTGGATGAGGGAGACAGGGTTAGCAAAGGAGCGGTATTAGCTAAATTAGATACAGCGAATTTACAAGCACAGCGTCGCTCTTTGGTTGCTCAGAAAGCACAAGCAGAAGCGAGACTGGTGGAACTGAAAAATGGTGCGAGAAGGGAACAGATAACAGCAGCCAGAGCTAGAGTTAGGGATATTGAAAAGCAATTGAAATTAGAAAGATTGAAGAGCGATCGCCGAAAATATCTTTACGAGGAAGGAGCGATTTCGAGAGAACAATTCGATGAAGTTGCTTTCAATTCTCAAGCTTTATCGGAGCGTTTGAATAATGCTCGAAGCGGTTTAGAAGAATTGCTTAATGGGACTCGATACGAACAAAAAGCAGCCCAAAAAGCCGCAGTTGAGCAATTATCGGCAGAAATTAGCAATTTAGATATTACTATCACTAAAAGTGTTTTGAAAGCTCCTTTTTCCGGGACAGTTGGAGTTCGTTCTGTTGATGAGGGAACGGTAGTTGAAACGGGTAAATCGATAGTACGTTTAGTTGAAAACAGTAATCGGGAAGTCAAAATTGGGGTTCCGATTAATATAGCGAGGAAATTAACACCCAAGAGTCAGAAAGAATTAGAAATTGGGGGAAAAATTTATTCTGCTAGAGTAAAGTCAATTTTACCGGAAGTTGATACAGCTACTCGGACTCGGACAGTTATTTTACAGTTACCATCAACCGCTCAAGTTTCACCTCAAGAAATTGCTCGCTTAAAAATTATTCAAAATATTGCTACTGAAGGTTATTGGTTGCCGATAACAGCATTAGTAAAAGGAGAGCGGGGTTTGTGGTCATGTTATGCGGTTGTTGATGAAAAAGATGGTAATTCAAAAGTCGAACGTAGATTAATAGAAGTATTAGAAACTAATGGGAAAAGAGTTTTAGTTAGAGGAACAATTCAAGCCGGAGACGCAATTGTTATTGATGGTGTTCAAAGGCTTGTTACCGGTCAATTGGTTAGTAAAATGAGTGGAGAGTAGCAGATAATAAGTGATAAATGATAAGTAATAAGATAAATTTTAATCACATAT
Source organism: Rivularia sp. PCC 7116 (assembly GCF_000316665.1). GTDB lineage: Bacteria > Cyanobacteriota > Cyanobacteriia > Cyanobacteriales > Nostocaceae > Rivularia. The sequence goes on from NC_019678.1 coordinate 779,351, forward strand.
AAATAATTGATTAAATAATTCCTCTGTTTTATTTACGTTTAACTCTGCGTTTATTTGCATTTAATAAATATTTTTAACAAATAAATATTAATACCTTTATTGGTGCGTGACGGTATATTTTAATTATTTGGTTAGGTTTTATAAATAAATATGACCGTCACAGCACCCTACAAAAATAATTACCAATTCCCTATTCCCAATTCCCTATTCCCTAATAATTATGTTTACTATTTTTTATCGAAATTCTCGTTTACTAATTCTAACTATTGTCTTAATAGCCGTCTGGGGTATTTCTTCTTATTTTACTTTACCGAGATTAGAAGACCCGGAATTAGTTTCTCGTAGTGCTGTAGTTACTACTTTTTTTCCTGGTGCAGATGCTGAAAGAGTTGAAGCTTTGGTTACGGAGAAAATCGAAGATAAGTTAACGGAAATTGAAGAAATTGATAGTTATGAATCTACTTCTCGGACTAGTAGTTCTATTATTCAGATTGAATTACAGGATACTGTCAAAAAACAACAAGTTGATTCGGTTTGGACGCGGATTAGAAATAAAATAGATGAGGTAAAAGTCGAATTACCAGATAATATCGTAGAGCCAGAATTAGAAGCAGTAAAAGTAAAGGCTTATGCTTTAATTACTGGCTTAACTTGGAAGCAAGATGATAAGCCTCATTATGGAATTATGCGACGACAAGCAGAGGTTTTTAAGGAACGTTTAGAAGCTATTTCGGGAACAGAGGAAGTTGAAATTTTTGGCGACCCCCAAGAGGAGATTATAGTAGAAATTAATCCCGAAGCTTTGGCTGGCTACAATTTAACAGCGAGGGATTTATCACAACAAATTGCTTTGAGTGATTCTAAAATTTCTGCGGGACAATTGCGAGATAAAGATAATAATTTATTGATTAAAGTTGCAGGAGAATTAGAAACTTTAGCGATAATCAGACAAATTCCCATTAGTTTTGGTTCTCAAGGTCAATTTGTAACTTTACAAAATATCGCTACTGTTAGGAAGGGAATTAGAGAACCAGCAAACGAACTTGCTTTATTAAATGGTTATCCTGGTGTTGCTGTAGCGGTTCACGTTCAGTCAGGAACAAGACTTGATTTATGGTCGGAAGTTGCTGAGAAAAAGATAGCTGAATTTAAATCGGAATTACCTCAAACTATTGGTTTACCGATTATTTTTACTCAAAGTAATTATGTTACCGAAAGATTAAATAGTTTAATTTTGAATTTACTTTTAGGAGCGGGTTTAGTTTTCAGTGTAACTGTAATTATGATGGGTTTCAAAAGCGCTTTAATTGTGAGTTCTGCTTTACCTTTATCGGTATTCATGGTGTTTGGTTGGATGAATTGGTTAAATATTCCTCTCCATCAAATGTCGATTACGGGATTGATTGTTGCTTTGGGAATTTTGATTGATAATGCGATTGTAATGGTGGATGAGGTGCAAAATGAATTACGCAAGGGAATTAAAGCCAAAGCAGCGATAAATCACAGTATCAAAAATTTAGCAATACCGTTGTTAAGTTCGACATTAACCACCGTTCTAGCTTTTTTACCAATTGCATTATTACCGGGAAGTACGGGAGAATTTGTAGGAACGATTGCAATTACTGTGATTATTGCTGTTTGCTGTTCTCTGTTTATTTCTTTGACGATTATTCCTACTTTCAGCGCTAAATTGCATCGGTTTCGGGATACTAAACAAGATAATAATAAAAATAAATCTTGGCTACAAAAAGGTATTTTTATTCCAATTCTGAATAAGTTATATCGACGTACCGTAACATTTACAGTTGCTAAACCCGTTATCTCAATATTCCTAGCTTTATTAATTCCAATCATGGGTTTTATCCAAGCAGGTAGTCTCAGACAACAATTCTTTCCAGCAGCAGATAGAGACCAACTACAAATTGAATTTGAATTAACCTCTTCCGTATCCTTAGAAAAAACTCAAAATTTAATTAAAGAAATCCGCAAAGACATTATCAATAATCCAGAAGTTAAAGAAATTCACTGGTTACTAGGTAGCAATATTCCTTCCTTTTACTACAACTTAACTGGTGGAAAAGAACAGCAAAATAATTACGCTCAAGCATTAGTACAATTAAATTCATTGACCTCAACTTCCATAACCAAAAAATTACAAACCCAATTAGATAAAAACTTTCCTTCAGCGAGAATTGTTGTCAGACAATTAGAACAGGGACCTCCTTTTGCTGCTCCCATCGAAATGCGGATTTATGGTTCTAATATCGAAAAATTACAATCACTAGGAGAACAAGTTAGACAAATTTTAGTAAATATCAAAGACGTAACCCATACCCGTGCAAGTTTAGATGAAATTCAACCACAAATCGAGGTTCAACTAGACGAAGAACAAGCGCGTTTAGCAGGATTAAATCGGACAACAATCGCTCAACAATTAGATAGTACTTTAGAAGGAACTATCGGCGGTTCAATATTAGAAGGAAACGAAGAATTACCCGTCAGAGTTCGTTTGGGAAATCAAGAACGAGGAAACTTATCTCAAATTACTTCTTTAGATTTATTAGCTAACTCTCGTAATAATCAAGGAAATAATCCTCTGGCTGCTGTTCCTTTATCTTCCTTGGGTAAAGTTCAATTAAAACCAGAACTTGCTCAAATTACTCACTACAACGGACAAAGAGTTAACACCATTCAAGGTTTCCTCAATGCTGGAATATTACCAGCAGAAATTTTAAGTCAATTTCAAACCAAATTAGAAGATTTCAAATCATCATTACCCCCAAATTATAGATTTGAATTCGGAGGAGAACAAGAACAAAGAAATGATGCTGTTGGTGGTTTAGTTTCCACCGTAGGAGTTTTAATTATTCTGATGATAGCGACATTAGTACTTTCCCTGGGTTCGTTTCAACTAGCAGGTGTTATCGGAATAGTTGCTGTAGCATCCTTTGGTTTGGGTTTGTTTTCTATCTGGTTATTTGGTTATCCCTTCGGTTTCAATCCAATTATTGGTTCGGTAGGTTTAATTGGTGTAGCAGTCAACGACTCGATTGTAGTTCTCAGCGCTATTTCTAATCATCCCATCGCAAAAACAGGGAATCCCAAAGCTATTCAAAAAGTAGTATTACATTCGACTCGTCACGTACTAACAACAACACTGACAACCGCAATCGGATTTGTTCCATTGTTGTTATCTGGTGGGGAATTTTGGCCACCCTTAGCTGTGGCAATTGCTGGTGGTGTTGTTGGTGCTACTTTACTTGCTCTTTATTTCGTTCCTGCTGCTTATTATTTGATAAAGTCGCGGTTTGGGAAGAAGCGGTTTTCAACGATTAAGATGGTGATTGATTCACAAAGTTAATAGCGTGAATATCACGGGGAGCTAGATTTATGAAAAAAGATTTGTCTGTCTCAATGGTAAAAGCTAATCTTTATGCTGTTTTTGCAGCTTTGCCATTTATAGTAATTTTAGTAGGTGTAGATATTTATGTAGGTCAACGGCGTAATTATTTCGATGAATTATTTAGTTTAGAACCAAAATCTTTTAGTCTTTTTATGTTAGCAATTTTTATAGGAGTTATAATTCACGAATTAATTCATGGAATAACTTGGCAATTCTTCAGTAAAAAGAAATCAAATGCTATAAGATATGGTATTGATTGGAAAACTATGTCACCTTATGCACATTGCAAAGAACCCATGGAAATTAAAGCCTATAGATTAGGGGCAGTAATGCCTGCAATAATATTAGGATTTTTACCAGCTATTGTCGGAATATTGACAGGTAATTCTTTTATTTTTATCTTTGGCTTAGTTTTTATATTAGCAGCAGGTGGAGATATTTTAATTCTATGGTTAATAAGGAATGTAAAAGCTGGTTCGCTCGTTGAAGATCATCCAAAAAGAGCTGGTTGTTACGTTATTGATGGAAACGAAGTTTGAATTAGTTTTTTGTAAATTTATTTTTAATCCAATCAGCTAACTCAGCTTATAAGAAGAAGCGATTTGCGGGTAGGAGAGGTAAGCTTCAAAATACCTGAAGTTGATCGAGATGATATTTCAAGTCAGTAACCCCTCAGTATAATTCGTGGGGTTATTGTTTTTATTATAGTACTAGTAATTAGTATATTTACGATTCAATTTTTATCTGTGATGTTAGGCATCAATCAGTATTGGGAATTATCTATATAGATAGTCGATTTTTACTCGAAGACTTGAAAGGAGTCGCTTGATGTCTGTAATTGTCAAGCGGTTTATGGGTATGTTTTTACCAGTAGCCGTATTTTTGGGAGCTATATTTACAGGGTTTTATGAAAATAAAAAGAATAGCGATCGCCGTGCAATTGCCATTGCTGAAAACCAGAGCGTTCGCATTAAAGCAGGAAGTTTAGCAGATCGTTTTAGTTTCGTGCGGGCTGATTTGATGATTCTGTCAACTTGGCGTGAGGCAAATATTATACTAAGTCCTCAGATTTTGTCAAAAAATAGAGATGAGTATCGACAATTGATTGCCAATCAATTTCTGGTTATATCGAAGCAGAAAGAGGTATTCGATCAGATACGCATCATTGATATTTCTGGTAAAGAAAAGGTAAGGGTGAATTTTAACCAAGGAAAGCCTGGAATTGTCCCAGAAAAATATCTACAAAATCAATCCCAACGCTACTGGTTTCAGAATAGCCTTGGCTTGGAGGAGGGAGAAGTTTTTATTTCACCAATGGATTTAAACGTAGAGCGGGGAAAGATTGAACAACCAATCAAGCCGATGATTCGCTTTACTACTCCTATTTTTAATGATGGAAAAATGCAAGGTATGGTTATCCTTAATTACCTCGCAAAAGATATCTTAAACAAATTAGAGCAGGAAAAAACCACTACTATCGGTCAAACTTTTCTACTGAATGCACAAGGGTATTGGTTGAAAAGTACACAACCAAAAGATGAGTGGGGCTTCATGTATAAGGAACGCAAAAATATTACCTTTAGCAATCAGTTCCCGGAAGTATGGAAGCAGATATCAAACCTGCAAACTGGTCAGTTAGAGACACCATATGGTTTATTTAGCTTTACCACAATCTACCCCCTGCAAGATATTTGGAGTTCGGAATCAAATATAGGAATTTCTAACTTTTCTGACTTGAGTCAAGGAACTGTGGATGCTAAATCCTATAAATGGAAGTTGGTTACTTTTGTACCAACAGCGGTATTAGAGCAGCAGGTGCGTTCTATTATCCCGATTCTGCTGATTGTCTATACGGGTGTAATGGGATTTTTAGCTTTGGTTTTATGGTTGCTAACTAATTTGTGGAGCAAACGTCAAGAAGCAATAGCAGAATTACAGCAAATGGGAGTCCAGTTGGCAGGTGCAAACGCCGATTTAGAACAAAGGGTTATAGAGCGCACTACCCAATTACAACAAGCAAAAGAACTCGCAGAAGTCGCCAACCGTTCCAAGAGTGAATTTCTCGCCAATATGAACCACGAACTGAGAACCCCTCTCAACGGAATCTTAGGCTACACGCAAATTCTTCAACGGGATTCCAAAATCGCAGCTAAAGATCGACAAGGATTAACTACTATTTACCAATGCGCTTCTCATCTGTTGACATTAATCAACGACATTCTCGACTTTTCCAAATTAGAAGTGCAAAAAATGGAACTTTATCCCCAAGATTTCCATTTAGGTAATTTCCTTAGAGCTACTGTTGATATTTGTTGCATAAAAGCCGAGCAAAAAAATATTTTTCTTGATTATCAACCCGACGAGCAACTACCCGTTGCTGTCCGTGCTGACGATAAACGTTTGAGGCAGGTATTACTAAATTTACTTAGTAACGCTGTTAAATTTACTGATGAAGGAGGGGTTTCCTTCCGGGTTGAGGTATTGTCAAATGCAGTCAATTCCCAGCAAACTTGTCAGATTCGTTTCTTGGTAAAAGACAGCGGTATTGGTATTCCCCCAGATAAACTGACCAAAATTTTCTTACCCTTTGAGCAAGCTGGCAAACACCTGCATAACACCGAAGGAACCGGATTGGGGCTAGCAATTAGCCGCCAAATTCTACAAATGATCGGAAGTGATATTCAAGTTGAGAGCATATTGGGAAAGGGTAGTACTTTTTGGTTTGACTTGGAATTACCCCTTGCGAATGAATGGTTTACTACTCAAAAGGAATTTTCTTCCTTAAGAATTACTGGTTATCAAGGCAATCGTTTAACCATTGTTGTAGTAGACGATCGTCAAGCAAACCGGGATGTTGTCATTAATATATTAGAACCTTTGGGCTTCCGAGTCATTGCAGCAGAAAATGGAGAGCAAGGGCTGGAGAAAATCATCCAAATTCAACCAGATTTAGTCATTACAGATGCAATCATGCCAGTTATGGATGGGTTGGAAATGACTCGCCATTTACGGCAAATGCCAAATTTTTCCACAATGCCGATTGTCGCTTCTTCTGCACAGCTATCGCGGGTTAACCCCCAAGAAGCAAAAGATTCTGGCTGTACGGGTTTCCTAGCTAAACCCTTTGAAATTGCAGACTTGTTACAAATATTGCAAAAATATTTAGCAATTGAGTGGATTGAAGATAGCAAGCAAAATCTAGAAGCACCATCTCAAGAAACTCAACAGACAGAAATTGTCATACCACCCAAAGAATCATTGACAGTTATTTACCAAGCTGCAAAGCAAGGTTTTATCGGGGATGTGCAGCAGGAAGCGAATCGTCTCAAACAAATTGATCGTCAATACATTCCCTTTGCCGACAAATTGCTTCAGTTAAGTCATAACTTAGACGATATAGCCATTCTCGATTTAATCAAGCCTTTAGTTTAAAAGTTTAAAAGTTTAAAAGTTTAATAGCCTAATAATTTAATACCAATGAATATTATTCCTCAAGAAAACGCAATTTTAGTAGTAGATGATACTCATACTAATTTAAAAATTTTATTTGATTTACTTAGCGAACAAGGCTACAGAGTAGCGATCGCTAAAAATGGAGAAGCAGCACTAGAAAAGTTAGAATCCTACCTACCCCAGTTGATTTTACTCGACGTGATGATGCCCGGAATTGACGGATTTGAAACTTGCAAGCGACTGAAAGCAAATCCGACTACCCAGGATATACCGGTTATTTTTATGACCGCACTTTCAGACAGCGCTGATAAACTCAAAGGGCTAAATGCTGGTGCTGTAGATTATGTTACAAAACCCATACATCATGAAGAAGTATTAGCACGCATTAGAATTCATTTACAATTAAGGAACTTGAAGACTTTGGAAGGTATGGTAAGCCAACGTACCTCAGAGTTGACTCAGACATTAGACAACCTCAAACGCACTCAACTGCAACTAGTACAAAAAGAAAAAATGTCCTCCCTGGGTAAACTAGTTGCAGGAGTTGCTCATGAAATTAACAACCCAGTGAATTTTATCCACGGCAACCTCAAGCATATTCGGCAATACAGCCTAGGTTTATTGCAGCTCGTGGAACTTTACCAAAAGCATTATCCCCAACCCGAAAAAGAGATTCAAGATTGCGCCGAAGAATTGGACTTAGAATTTTTACAAGAAGATTTAAGCAAGATTATCTCTTCCATGACAGTAGGTAGCGATCGCATTCGTCAAATTGTTCTTTCCCTAAGAAATTTCTCCCGTCTTGATGAAGCAGAATTCAAACCTGTGGATTTGCATGAGGGTATAGAAAGTACTTTGTTGATTTTACAACATCGCCTCAAAGCTAGTAGCAAACATCCTGCGATTGAAGTGATTCGGAAATATAGTGAATTACCAATCGTAGAGTGCTATTCGAGCAAATTAAACCAAGTATTCATGAATATTTTGGCAAATGCAATTGATGCTTTAGAAGAATCAATGGATAGTGGAAACACACAACCACTAATTTTGATTAGTACCAGTAAATTACTAGATGGATGGATAGAAATCCGCATAGCGGACAACGGAAACGGTATCCCAGAGCAAATCACTGACAAAATTTTCGACCCTTTCTTCACTACAAAACCCGTTGGCTCGGGTACTGGATTGGGATTATCTATTAGCCATCAAATCGTCACCGAGAAGCATGGTGGTAAGCTTGAATGTTACTCCACCCCCAGTCAAGGAACAGAATTTGTGATTCAAATTAAAAGTAATCAGCAGCTATCGGGATTAAAAGCATCTGAACATAAAGAAATGTCTACTCCCCAAAACTGATTTTATTATTCTCAGCCAGAGCAACATTGGTACTTTTTATTAATTAACCCTTGGTGTATTCCAAATCAGAATAGCTTTTGTAGTGCAATAGTTGCTCTAACATCATTTGATTTGGGTTTATTTTCTGTGTGTTTCACAATACATTTAATAACAGAGGGGGAAGAGGGAGAAGATGGTATTACAATGCTTTCCGAAAAATAATCTTGTCATCACCAGGTTTATAATAATCCCGAATTCTTGCTTCCTCTTCATAACCCTGCTTGCGGTAAAACTTCCGTGTTAACTCAAAGTTTGGTAAACCAGAAGTTTCCACCAGTAACAAACGCTCCCCCTGCTCTTTTAAAGTTTTTTCTACATGTTTAACCATTGCAGTGCCATACCCTTTTCCCTGATACTTGGGATGAACTGCAATAAAGTACAGATTATAAACACCGTAAGCATATTGTTCCGGTGCAAAATACCCAACTCCCACGACTCCACCATCGTCGCAAACAATCCAAGAATGTCCTTCCCCAAGACTACCGTCAAAATAACCACCCAGCATATCACCGAGTACTTCAAGTTCCTCCCCTTCAAATAAACCAACTGCATCAGCCAAGCTCATTATGGAGTCTGTATCATCGAGTTTGGCAACTCGAATTATTGCTGTGGTAGTATTCATAAGTTTTATTTTTATTGGAATTGAACAATACTAAACGTAAATTTCAATCCTTCCGATAAGTCTTAATATTAAATTTCTCTTCTGGTGTCGGAGGTTGAAAATATTCTGTAATTGCTTCAAATTCTGCTTCGGTAGTAAACGCTGCACCTTCAGGTTTATCTTTGTTTCTGATGATTAATTGCTGTTTACAAAGCTCATCAGATGCAATTATGTAATGAAGTAAATGATTTGCTTCTACCGATTCAAAGATTGAACGAAACCAATTGCGTTGTGATGGAGTATTCCCGGGAAAATCAAGAACAATTGATGTACCTTGAATAAGAATATCCTGGATATGTTGAGTCAAAATTGATTTTAATCGACGCGAATATTTGATGTAATCGTTGAAATCATTAATTTCTTCTGGATAAAGTTGAGATAACCAAACATCTTCAGCCATGAGAATCGCATTATTTTCATTAGCTAAGGATTTTGATAAAGTTGATTTTCCACTAGCCATTTTGCCACAGAAGAAGTGTAAAGTTGGTTTTGAATTCATTATTTGAATAATATGAAGATTAGAAAGGTTAAATTAACTGATAGAGATGAGTGGGCTAGAATGAGAAACTCGCTTTGGTCTGATTCTCTCCAAGAACATCTACAATATATCGATAAATACTTTTCCCAACAAGAAGTGGATATTGTTGAAGTCTTTGTTGTGGAAAGGACTAATGGTAAATTAGGTGGTTTTATTGAACTAAATATAAGGAACTACGCAGAAGGTACTGAATCAAAACAAGTTCCTTATGTGGAAGGATGGTATATTGATTCCGATATTAGAGGCAAGGGATACGGTAAAAAATTAATTATAAATGCCCAGAGTTGGGCAATAGAAAACGGTTTTAACGAATTAGCAAGCGATGCTGAAATTGAAAATTCAATTAGCATCGCCGCTCACAAAGCTCTAGGATTTGAAGAAGTTGATAGAATTGTCTGTTTTATCAAAAAGTTGAAGTAGAAAATAAACATTAAATTACTAACTATTCCGGCATTGCCAATCTTAACTGTTGCTCCAAGTTTAATAAATCTATTCCCAACTTCTCTTTAATAATATAAGTTGCTACTCCTCCTCCTCTTTTAGCTTCTTCTAATATACCTAATAGTAAATCTCCGGAATCAATCCGCTCTTTTCCTGACTTATTTGCTGATTCACGAGCAAGTTCAAAAACCCTTTTCATTCTGGGAGCAAAAGGAATTTTTTCGGGCAGGGTTAGTTCTCCAAGAGTACGTTTACCTAACAATTTGACGATGAGATTCCGTACAGTTTCAAAATCTACCCCCGCAGTTTTAAGTACCTGAGTTGCAACACCTGTATCTTCTGCTAAAAACCCCAAAAGTATTCCTTCGGTACCGTAAAAATCATAATTTAACTCTCTAACAGCATTTAATCCTAAATTAATTACTCGCAGTGCATCTGAGGTAAAACTTTCATCCGATATAACTATATTTACCTCTTCAGCAATTGATAGAAATGAAACTGCTTTCAGTATGTACTCAAATGTCGCGGTATCCATTGCACCCCAACTTGCGGCTTCTCCACCCTGTTGTTGGTACGTTTTTACAAGAGACTCATAGAGAGAGCGATCGCCACGAATTAATGATTTCATGCTCCACTGCCAAATCCTTGCTAGTTCTTGCACTGAAGGATTATTTAAATCTGTTCCCTTACTCATCTCAGCCCGCGCTCTACTTATCAACTCTTGCCATTCCGGTTCCACATCCTGAAACCTTGCTTCGATAACTTTTTGCTGTTCTAGTGTAAAATATTGCTCCGACATAGTAATTGTCTCCATAACTTGAATAAGATTTTCAACCGCAACCGATTTAGTTGTTTCCAATTCTCTGGCTACTCCGTTTAAACGTTCGAGTAAAGTATGAGATAAAGCGATTTGTTCTCGCATTCTGTCTCGATGTAGATTGATGACTTGGGAAAGCGAAAAATCCGGATTTTCCAAACATTCACGAATCTCTTTCAAAGCAAAACCCAACTGTCTAAGCGACAGAATTTGCTGTAACCGAATAATATCTTCGTCGCTATATAATCGGTGTCCAATTTCATTTCTATCGGAAGGCGAAAGCAATCCAATTTCGTCGTAATAATGTAAAGTCCGAATTGAAAGTCCCGTTTGCTTTGCTAATTCACCAATCTTCATCGCTTCAGACATCATCACCTCGGTTCCTTTTACCAGAGAAATGCAGTTGATGAATTCATCCTAGAGCCTGACGTAACGTCATGTGCAAGGGGTGATTTTATCAAGATTTATGCGGACATATGTACTACAAGATTGATTTGGGTTATTTTGTAAATGGTTGTTTATATGACAAAGCTATTTAATAATGTCCGAATTAACAAACGCTCTCAATAGGATTTTAAATTGGTTTCAACACAACAAACCTTCTACTATTAATTCTCTGCAACCAGGATTAACCCTTGAAGAAATAGACGAAAAAGTCAAAGATTTACCATTTCGATTAACTCAAGAAGTTTACGAGCTTTATCAATGGCGAAATGGAATGATTGATGATGGAAGTTGCTTTTTTTAGGTATTACCGCTTTCTTCCTTTAGAAGAAACATTAGAAGAATCAAACCTGTGTGAAGAAGCTTGGGGTTTATCACTTCCTTTTGGTTGGTTTCCCTTGTTTGAATTTGAAGGAGAATTTTTTGCAGTAGTTGGTGCTGAAGAAAATACAGAAAATTCGCTTATTTTACATACATATGAAGGAATAGATATAATTCACAGAAGCTTGACTAATATGATGCTGTATATTGCAGAATGTTATGAAACAGGTGCTTATTATATAGATGAATCAGGAAATTTAGAAGAAAATCGAGTTGCTGCAAAAAATATTTTACTGAAATACAATCCAGAATTCCATTCTATACTTGAAGCTAGAACGGAGACTGTTAATAATCTTGATGGTTCTCAAGTAATAAATAAATATCATCCAGAGAGTAATATTCTTTTAGAAAGTAAAATTATAGATAGAAAAGGTCATACTCTTGAATCAAGTCAATATTTTCAAGGTAAATTGTACGAACGTATAACATACAATCGTGAAATAGAAGGGTTTAATGATTATTTTTGTGACGAGAATTGGTTTAATGATTATGAAAAATATGAAAGATTTTCAGTTGAATATCAATATAAATGTGTCACTCCAAAAATAGAACGTAGATACATTAATGGAGTATTAAAAAAAGAAATTATTCATCCTGATAGAAAACGCGATAATTTATTTTTAGTATTCGCTTTGTTTTTGAGTATTTTTCAATTTATCTTCAGCATATTCTTTGTTATATACCATTCACTGAGGTATAAACAACAAAACAAGAATAATGCACCCCTCAATTAATTCGTTTATAACCGTAGATACAGATAAAAAAAACCGCAGAGTACGCAGAGTACGCAGAGGAAGAAAAGAAGAGGAAGACAGTTAATTATTAACTGATAACTGATAACTGTTCACTGTAATTCAACTAATTCTCGAATATTCCCCCTCAATCCACCAACACCTTGACTAAATTCTCTATCTTGCGGACAAATCAACATTGGCAAACCACCTTTAGGAGCCAGAACAATTAAAGCGCTACGAGTAATTTTTTGTTGTGGTAAACATTGAAAGCGGAATTTTTGTAATAACATTGCTAAAACAATCTTAATTTCCATCAACGCAAATCCCGCTCCGATACATTTACGAGAGCCTGCGCTGAAGGGATTATATTGAAAGTTATCTACTTCTAATGTTTCCCAACGTTGGGGATTAAATTTCAAAGGTTCTGGATAAATATCGGGGGTTCTATGAGTATGAAAAATGCTCACCCAAACTTCGGTTCCAGTTGGTAATTCATAACCTTCTAAAGTAGTTGGTTGGGATGTAGCACGAGCATTCCAAGGTACGGGAGTTAATATCCTCATGCTTTCTTTAATAACCCGCTCCAATAACGGTAATTGCTGCAATTGTTCGATAGTTGGTGCTTCTCCTTGCAATACCGTATCGAGTTCGTCTAATAAATCTGCTGCAACTTCTGGGTGTTGAGAAAGTAAAAATAATGTCCAAGTTAAAGCATTAGCGCTGGTTTCGTGTCCGGCAGCAAATATTACACTGACATGTCCGAGTAATTCATCTTCACTTAGTGTCATTCCGGTTTCAGCATCACTTGCCTTAATTAACATCGAAAGCACGTCTCCGGTATCGCTATCTGAAGCTTTTCGAGAGCGAATTATCTCCCGCATATCCTCGTCTAATTCAGCCATTAAATTCATCATTCGGTAAAAGGGAAACCCTGGTAAATCAAAAGGAAAAACCATCGTTGTGGGATTACCTAAAAGAATTCCAATTTGTTTGAGAAGTTCAGCACTTTTACTACCTTTTTCTCCAATATCAGCACCGAATAAAGTTTTAGTAGCTATTCTCAATGTCAGCATTCGCATCAATTTTGCGATATCTGTGACTTTATTTACTTCTATTTGCTGACTAATTGATTCAGTAATTTCTTTGAAAGTATTACAGTAATACTCGATACGTTTTTGATGAAAAGCTGGCATTAACAACTGACGATGACGACGATGTTCGTCATTATTTACACCAAATAAACCTACACCAAAATGCTTTAAAGGTTCCGTGCGCGGGGATTCATCTCGTCTGCTGTAAAGTCCACCAGTCAAAGGATATTTATGATAAATTTCATGTTGACTCGTGACAGTTTGAACATTCTGGGCACCATAAGTAAAAACAGTACCGGGACAGTTCGGTAAAGGTGAGTAAAGATTAGTACTACCACCACGAGCAAGGGAAACTAATTTGCCGTATTTTTGGAATAGTTGACTGGTAAAACCTAGAGAATCTTTTACAAATTTTGATACTAATATAGTGCGTCCAAATACAGGTAAAGGTTGAATACCGGGAACTGTTAATTTAGTCATTGTAAAAGTGTTTAAAGTAATCGCTGTAATTAGATGAATGCTAATATCACAGTAGAATTTTTAATGTTTATTATTGACTATTTTTCCCTCTCCTTGTTAAGGAGAGGGATGTCCGCAAGGACAGGGTGAGGTAAAATTTGTATTGCATCGACCTAGGTTCCATAAATGAATTTCACCACACCTTTATACAACCTCAATCCCTTAAATCGCTTCTCAGAGAAAGCAGAAAACTATACAAAATACCGTCCGATTTATCCAGATACAGTGATTGATAAAATTCTACAAAATTTAACTTCATCAAATCAACTTTTAGCAGCCGATATTGGTGCTGGTACGGGAATTGCTGCGCGTCAGTTAGCAAAACGGGGTGTAAATGTAATTGCAATTGAGCCAAATTCAGCGATGAGAGAAGCTGCTGAAAAACATCAAAATGTTGAATGGAAAAATGGAAGTGCAGAAGAAACTAATTTGTCAGATGCTTCGGTTGATTTAATAACTTGTTTTCAAGCTTTTCACTGGTTTAATCCCGAACCAACATTATCCGAATTTCGCCGTATTCTTAAACCAAAAGCAAGATTAGCAATTGTTTTTCAAGATATCAATCGCGAAGATGAATTTACACAAATTTATGGTGAAATAATTAGTAAAGCAGCGAATAATCGTCCGCCAACAGATTTTAGTTCTAAAATTGAACCTTTACGAGAAAGTTCGGATTTTGAATATATTGATTGCTATAAATTTCCTTATAAACAAAAATTGGATTTACCAAGTTTAATTGGACTTGCTCTAAGTGTTTCGTTTATTTCTTCCGAAGAAACAGTACAAAAGCAACTTACTGACGATTTAGAAGATTTGTTTCAGCGCTTTCGTAATTCAGACGGTTTCGTTTATCTTGTTTATCGTAATAGCGTACATTTAGCGACTGTTTTATAAGTTTAATTTCACACATTACCTCACCCCGCCTACGGCACCCCTCTCCTTGTCAAGGAGAGGGGAAGGGGATTCCATACACCTCTATCTAAGTTAGCAAACAGAGGAAGGGGGTTCCATACACCCCTCTCCTTAACAAGGAGAGGGGAAGGGGGTGAGGTTTCCGGGAGTATCTTTTTATCACCACCTAAAATGACCGAAACTAACAAACAATCAACAGCACTACACACACTAAATCCCCAAAATCGATTTTCCGATAGAGTTGAAGACTACGTAAAATATCGTCCCAGCTATCCGAAAGCAGCAATCGATAAAATCCTGGAAAATTTCACCTTACCAATTACAGCAGCAGATATTGGAGCAGGTACCGGAATTTCTTCGAGATTATTAGCTGCTCGTGACATAAAAGTAATTGCAATTGAACCAAATTCCGAAATGAGAAACGCTGGTATTAGAGATAATACAACTTCGGTAGAATGGAAAGATGGTACCGCAGAAAATACTAATTTACCAGAAGCATCAGTTGATTTAGTAACTTGTTTTCAAGCCTTTCACTGGTTTACTCCCGAACCTACTTTAGCGGAATTTCGCCGTATTTTAAAACCACAAGGGAAATTAGCAGTAGTTTATAATAATCGCGATAAAAGCGATGAATTCACAGCAGAATATAGCAGAATTGTTCGCGAAGCATCAAACAATAGTCCAGCAGAAGCAAAGATGAAATCTGTTGAACCTTTAACAGCAACGAATTATTTCAAAAACTTTCAAGAATATACATTTTTTTATCAACAAGAATTAGATTTCACTGGATTAATTGGACGTGCAATGAGTGTTTCTTATCTTCCTAAAACAGGGGAAGGTTATGATAAATTAATTGCTGATTTTGAGAAATTATATCAGCGATTTAAGAACGAAAAAGATTTTGTTTATATGACTTATTTTACCAGCGTTAATTTGGGAGAAGTTAATTAACAGTATTGTCAAAATCCACAGCAAGGTTCAACCTGGGAAGAGGTTAAACAGTGTCTGGGTTTTGATAAATGAATTATCAGTTAATTATTAGCCCAGAAGCAGAATTTGATGTTCAAGATGCCTTTGAATGGTACGAACAAAGTAACACTGGATTAGGTTCGGAATTTGTCCATAATTTCGTAAAATTAAAGTTATTTTTTTTTTCAAATAAGAAAAGGGAGAAGGGTGAGGAAAAATCCTTCCCTTCCACCCAAGGAGCATTTGAGGTTCAATCTTTGCTATCTATTAATAGGTATAAGTCAAATCAACTTATGCAGTTAGTGGTTATTATTCGTGCTTTGATAGAATAAATATCGAATTTAGTAACGGCAATGCAAAAACTCTGCCCAGAAGCAGAATCTTCTCAAAGCTGGCATGGAAAACTTAATTTAGTTTACAACCATAGCCAAAATAAAACGGCATTAATTCAAAGTCGAAATCAAGCCCCGTTAAAAGTACAGCGTCCCTTTTATCCCGAAGGGCAATCAGTTTGTCATAGCGTAATTTTACACACTGCCGGGGGAATTGTCGGTGGCGATCGCTTATCATCTGATTTTCATCTGCAACCCGATTCAAAAGCATTAATTACAACAGCAGCAGCAAATAAAATTTACCGTAGTAACGGTTTACAAGCCAGACAAAATATAGATATAAAAATTGATAAAAATGCTTGTTTAGAATGGCTTCCTCAAGAAACAATCGTTTTTAGCGGTGCAAGTTTTCGTCAAGATATCAAGATAGAATTAGCCGATGATGCAAACTTTATTGGCTGGGAAATTACCAGATTTGGACGTACCGCTAGACAAGAAAAATTTCTCACAGGAGAATGGAGAAGCAATACCGAAATTTGGCAAAACAACAAACCATTATGGATTGATAGACAATATTTACCGGGTAGCGAAGAAGTTTTTCATAGTCCCCACGCTTTAGCAGGAAAACCCATTGTAGGAACTTTAATTTATATAGGAAAACCAGTTTCCCCAGAAATAGTCCAAAAAATACGTACTTTATTTATCCCCCCCTCTCCCCCTCTCCCCATCCCCCCCTCCTCCCAAGGTGTTACTCGTATAGAAAATGGACTTTTGTGTAGATACCGTGGTGATTCTACAGCCAAAGTGAGAAACTGGTTTATTAGTGTTTGGCAGTTACTGCGGATATCTTTTTTAAATCGTAGTAGCTGCTTACCCAGAGTTTGGATGTTGTAAACAATTAGCAATGTACAATAACTTATTTATCAAGTTGAAGCCTAAAAATGCAATTAACACCACAAGAAAAAGATAAATTACTAATTTTTACCGCTGCACTATTAGCAGAAAGACGTAAAGCAAGAGGTGTAAAATTAAATTATCCCGAAGCCATTGCTTTTATTACTGCTGCAATTTTAGAAGGTGCAAGAGACGGACAAACTGTATCTGAATTAATGAGTTTTGGTACAACTTTATTAACACGAGATGACGTCATGGAAGGAGTTGCCGAAATGGTAGAAGAAGTTCAAGTAGAAGCAACTTTTCCTGACGGAACAAAATTAGTAACCGTACACAATCCAATTCAGTGAATTTTGACAACGGATATTTTTTTATATTTCATAAATTAGATAAGTTTGAATTTTCACTCATTATTCATTACTCATTACTCATTACTTCCCATGATTCCAGGTGAAATAATTACCCCAGAAGGCGAAATTGAATTAAATATAGGTTGTACAACCGTCAAATTAGTAGTAGCAAATACCGGAGATAGACCAATTCAAATAGGTTCCCATTTTCACTTTTACGAAGTCAACGCCGCATTAAACTTTGACAGAGAAACAGCTAGAGGAATGCGTCTTGATATCCCCGCAGGAACCGCAGTTAGATTTGAACCGGGAGACGAAAAAGAAATTACATTAGTAGCTTTAGCTGGTAGCCGTCAAGTTTACGGTTTCAACGCTCAAATAAACGGAAACTTATAGAAAATTACTAAAAATCTCTCTAAACCCTCTTACCTCTGCGCTCTCAGCGTCTAGTAAGGTTTATTTATTCTAATAATCATGACTAACAACGAAAAACCAAACTCACTTATCAAAGCAGAAGCAATCAAACAAGTTGCTCAACAAACATTTTCCCACCCCTTAAATCCAAACTCAGAAATCAGCGGAGTTTCTCTGAGTGAAGCAGTAGGTTTACAAAGAATCGGATTTCACCTAGCAAAAATAGCACCAGGAAAAGAATCATTTATCTATCATTCCCACGAATTTGAAGAAGAATTTATTTACATACTTTCGGGAAAAGGTATAGCAGAAATAGATAACCAGGAATTCGAGGTAGGAGAAGGTGATTTCATGGGTTTTCCTACTCCCTCTGTCGCGCATCACTTACGAAATCCTTTTGAACAAGAATTAATTTATATCATGGGTGGAGAAAGACGCGAATATGAAATTGCAGATTTTCCCCACTTACAAAAAAGAATGTTTCGTAATGGTAATAAAATACAAATAGCCGATTTAGATAACCTGAAGCCATTCATGTAAATACTCTTCCTTTCTCTCAGCCTATCCTCTGCCACAACCTCTACGTCCCTTTGCGTTTCAACAACAGCAATACCCGAAAAATTACTGAACATTATCACTACTTCATTAAGCTATATTTTAAATATTAAAAAATTTTGATAATCAGATTTATTAATATTTAAATGAAAAAACAAAAAAATAATTTTAGTCACCTTACAGCAATAGAAAGGACTAACTTATCATATCCAGCAAGATTATTATTAAAACAAGAATTAATTAAAGGCAAAATTTTAGACTTTGGCTGTGGTTTTGGTAACGATGTCAAAGTATTGCAAGAAAAAGGATTCGATATTACAGGATATGACCCATATTATTTCCCCAATTATCCACAAAATAAATTCGATACAATCATTTGTTTTTATGTTTTAAATGTTTTATTTCCAGAAGAACAAGCCAATGCCTTAATGGAAATATCGCATTTATTAAAACCAGGAGGTAAAGCTTACTTTGCCGTTAGAAGAGATATAAAAAGAGAAGGATTTCGAGAGCATTACGTTCATAAAAAACCTACATATCAATGTAACGTCAAACTTCCTTTTAATTCAATTTATTTAAACGAAAACTGCGAAATATACGAATATACTCATTACAATCACCACACACATTCATCCGAAAACTGCATATTCTGTAATCCTCGTAAAACCTTAACTTTATTAACAGAATCAGCAACAGCATATGCAATGCTCGACGGTTATCCCTTAAGTAAAGGGCATACATTAATAATTCCCAAACGTCACGTTAGCAACTATTTTGAACTACCATTTAAAGAACAATCAGCTTGCTGGTTAATGGCTAATAAAGTGCAAGAAATCATCGATAAAGAATTTGCACCAGACGGTTTTAATGTCGGAATAAATATTAATCGAGATGCAGGACAAAACGTTATGCACGCCGGAATTCATGTTATTCCTCGTTACAAAGGAGATGTTGAAGGGAGTAGAGGGGGAATACGAGGAGTGATTCCTAAACGCAGAGGGGCGCGGAGGTAAACGCGGAGGTACCCGGAGAATCAAGCAATTTGCAGCGTGCTAGGTTCGGGGATAGATTCACCTTCAGCTTGCCAAGCTTCCAAATACATCTCAATCACTTCCTCACCACTACGAATCGCATCTTCACGAGTTTTACCATGAGTACAAGGCATGATAACGCGATCGCTAAACTCTGGGATAGTCACTAAAAAAAGTTGGTCTTCATCCGACCATTGGATAATCATACTGTATCTACTCATGAATCTTCATCCTCTTGTAAATTTTGGAGTTGAGCTAATAACTGCCCTAACTGCTTTTCTAAATATGGTGGCACATCGTCTCCATCCTTACCTGGTATTGTCATTGTCTTTCCTAACAAAGGATATTCTTATTAAACAAGGAAGAAAAGCAATCTGCGGAAATGAACAAAAAGCTCTTCCACCTTCTAAAGAAGATATAAAATAATCAAACATGATTTTTTTAGCTTGGAACCGGAGAAGCCTCCCGCCTACACGAAGTGAGGCGGTGAGATGAATCCGAGGATAAAAGTTTTGCGTCCTAAAAGCAATGTCAACTTGTTGACGAGCTTTTTAGGACAGCGAGACTTTTATCAATTTCTTCGGATGGCAACGAGTCAATCAAATCTTCAAGAATTGCGGTCATGGTTTTATCCTTGCTTGCCGCGTATAGCTTTAACTTATTTAATCTGCGCTCACTCATTCTTACGTCTAATCTTTTTTTACTCATCAGTCTGTACAATGGCTGTATGTTTATGTTATTATAGTTATAGGTCGAACCAAGGAATAAATCAATGAAAACTTCTTACCAATTCAAAATTAAGCCAACAAATCAACAAGCAGAAAAAATTGACAATACATTAAATATGTTGCGTTATCAATACAATTTTTTGTTGGCTCAAAGATTTAACTGGTATGAACAGAACCGTTGTTCAATTGATAGATGTTCCTTGGTTTGCTACCTGCCTGAATTAATAGAGCAACCAAATTATTACAATCAAAAAGCATCTTTAACACAACTTAAAAAGAACATCCTTGGTACAAAGATATTCATTCCCAAGTATTACAGGAAGTTCCGAAAAGAGTTGAAAAAGCTTTTGATAGATGGTTGAAAGGTGATGCTAACGCGAAGCTCGCCGGAAAGAGTACTCTGTCCGGCAGACTTCGCGGTAAAAAATCGGGACGGCCGAGATTTAAGGGCGAAGGTCAATATAAGACTTTTACTTATCAGCAGTTCAAGCAACATCATTTCTCAAATAAAGTGATAAAGCTTTCAAAAATTGGTGATGTAAAAGTAATCGTACATCGTCCTATTCCAGACGGTTTCACAATAAAAACTGTATCCGTCACGAAGAAAGCGGATGGTTATTATGTAACTTTGAGCCTTGATGATAAGACAGTACCAACAATTAAACCTGACTTTAACCGGGATAATATTGTTGGGATTGATGCCGGATTAATAGACTTTATTGTTACGTCTAATAACGAAAGAGTTGCAGCACCAAAATATTTACGTAAAGCAGAACGTAAATTATGTAAAGCTCAAAAGCGCGTTTCTCGCCGCAAAAAAGGTTCTAATAGACGTAAAAAAGCTATACGAAAATTAAGTAAACAGCATAAAAAGATTGCTGATACAAGGAAAGATTTTCATTTTAAAATAGCTAATCGACTACTTAAAAATTATGATGTAGTAGCGGTTGAAAAGTTAAATATAAAAGGTCTGGCTAGGACTAGACTTGCTAAAAGTATTCATGACGCAGGTTGGGGACAATTCATTTCAATACTTACAAACAAAGCCGAAAATGCTGGTTTGGTGGTAATAAAAGTATTGCCTCATGGTACTTCTCAAGAGTGTTCAAATTGTGGTCACAAAGTAAAGAAACCTTTGTCTCAAAGAATGCATAATTGCCCGGTTTGTCATACTTCTATTTGCCGTGACCAAAATGCCGCAATTAACATCAGGAATCGTGGGGCGCACGACCTGTATAAACAAGCTCAGTTTATGTCTAGGGTTGCCTAGAGTCTCTGAGAAGCCCACACTCACCCGAAGGGGAGTGTGTGGAGTACGTCACTAAAGCTTTCATTCATATTGCTTCATTGTTTCATAGCTTTACTTTATAAACTTATACAAAAATTCCTCCTCTCCTCCCCCACTTTCCCCAACAATATTCAAAGTAACTATTACTTGTGCATCTATGTCTTACCGAATGTCCCGTCGTGCTTACGCTGAAACTTTTGGTCCTACCGTTGGCGATAAAGTCCGTCTTGCCGACACGGAATTATTCATCGAAGTCGAACAAGATTTTACTACCTACGGTGATGAAGTCAAGTTTGGTGGTGGTAAAGTTATTCGCGATGGCATGGGACAGTCACCGATTTCCAATGCGGATGGTGCGGTGGATACGGTCATAACTAATGCTTTGATTCTCGATTGGTGGGGTATTGTTAAAGCCGATATTGGCATTAAGGATGGAAAAATATTCAAAATTGGCAAAGCCGGAAATCCTTACATTCAGGACAACGTAGACATAATTATCGGCCCCGGTACCGAGGCGATCGCCGGTGAAGGGATGATACTGACTGCGGGTGGTATCGACAGCCACATCCACTTCATTTGTCCGCAGCAAATTGAGGTTGCTATTGCTTCAGGTATAACCACAATGTTAGGTGGTGGTACTGGCCCCGCTACCGGTACAAATGCTACTACCTGTACGCCGGGAGCTTGGAATATTCACCGAATGCTGCAAGCTGCCGATGCTTTCCCAATGAATTTAGGTTTTATGGGTAAAGGTAACAGCAGTCAACCCCAAGAACTTGCCGAACAAGTACAAGCAGGAGCTATGGGATTGAAGCTACACGAAGATTGGGGAACCACTCCCGCAGCCATTGACACCTGTTTGAGCGTTGCCGATGAATATGACGTACAGGTAGCTATTCATACCGACACTCTTAACGAAGCTGGATTTGTCGAAAATACTATTGCTGCTTTCAAAAATCGCGTAATTCACACCTACCATACTGAAGGCGCAGGAGGAGGGCACGCACCGGATATTATCAAAGTATGTGGAGAAGCGAATGTTTTACCGTCTTCTACAAATCCGACTCGCCCTTATACTGTAAATACCTTAGACGAACACTTGGATATGTTGATGGTGTGTCATCACCTTGACCCTAATATAGCTGAGGATGTAGCCTTTGCAGAATCGCGGATTCGTCGGGAAACCATTGCCGCAGAAGATATTTTGCACGATTTGGGTGCTTTTAGTATGATTGCTTCCGATTCTCAAGCAATGGGAAGAGTTGGAGAAGTGATAATTCGTACCTGGCAAACGGCACATAAAATGAAAGTGCAGCGAGGAAAACTCAACTCTGGTGAAGAAAGAGAAGATAATTTCCGAGCCAAAAGGTACATTGCCAAGTATACAATTAATCCAGCAATAACTCACGGTATTGCTCAATATGTAGGTTCGGTAGAGGAAGGGAAAATCGCCGATTTGTGCTTGTGGAAACCAGCATTTTTTGGAGTTAAACCGGAGATAGTAATTAAAGGTGGATTTATCGCTTATTCTCAAATGGGAGATGCTAATGCAAGTATTCCAACACCGCAACCAGTGCATATGCAGCCGATGTTTGGTAGTTTTGCAAATGCACGTCATGCTACTTCATTTACCTTTGTGTCTCAAGCAGCTTTGGAAACAGAAATACCTTCGCAGTTGGGTTTAAAAAAGCAAGTTTTGGCAGTTTCCGGTACTAGAGAATTAAGCAAGCAAGATATGAAGCTAAATGATTTTTTACCGAATATAGAAGTTGATTCGGAAACCTATGAAGTTCGAGCAGACGGTGAATTACTTACTTGCGAACCTGCAACTGTGGTGCCGATGGCTCAAAGGTATTTTTTGTTTTAATTGAATTTAGTTAGTGAAATATGACAATTAAATGATTTATAGGGTTCAAAGGCGCAAGCATAGCCGACTGCTGGCGACATAGTGTTCGGAAAAACAACTAATCTCAAGGCTGAGCTAAAAAATAGTTAGGTAGTAAGTAAAATGAATGACATTATGGACGTTGAAAGATTAGCTAAAAAAGCTAAAGAAGTAGAAAAAGTACGTATCAATATCAACACAATTATACAAGCTAGGTTTGGAGAAGTATCGCAGCAAGTTATGGAAGTAATTAATGCAATCGATGATAAACCTGCCTTAGAAAAGCTGTTTACTAGTTCGATTATCGTTGCCGATTTTGAAGATTTTCAAAAAAGATTGCAGGCAATTGTGTCTGGGAAATAAAAATTAGTGGTGTTTAATTTTCTCTTCGCTTACCACTTAATTTCTTTCGATAGACATTGAGCGGTAAAAGCATCAAGTGCTTTTCTCAAATATACCTAAATATAGATTTTTGCTATTTATACACAATGGATTTTGCTCAAAACTTCTCTAAAATCTTTACCGAAGCAAGATTCAGCCAATTCTAAAATAAACGTAGGTAATATCCCTATCCGAGCCTATATCAACGTACTCTAAAGGTGAATCATAATTCATACTTGCTACTTTACTTTCAGGTAAAACTTTTTGCTTGATATTATAAGCTTCTGCTGTTTAGTATCAAATTTATACAAGTATATTTTATGTTAATTAGGCTACTTTTATTTGACTTTCTCTTTATAAATAAACAAATTATCAATTAACTAGTATAGTGATTGTTATCACTGCGCTTATTACTACATTACCTATACTAATTTCAAATAAATAACGATAATTTTTTTATCAATAGGAGTATTTTATATAGTCTAAAAAAGTAAAAAATAAATAATAAATGTTTAACTTTACCTTAAACTATTGCGCTAAGTTCAACTATTTTTAATCAAAATAAAATCTGATATTAACCTTTGTAGTGAATTATGAATTCTGACAATTCCACATCTGACAAAATCTTAGTTGTTGATGATTCTCCTGATAATGTCTTTTTAATCAAAACCATTCTGGAGGAAGAAGGTTATGAAGTTAGTACGGCAGAAAATGGTTCTTCTGCATTAAATAAAATTGCCGAATCAACCTTTGACTTAATATTGCTAGATTTAATGATGCCGGGAATGGATGGTTATGAAGTAACCAAGGATATCCGAGGAAATGCGGAGCTACCTTTCATTCCAATTTTGTTAATTACCGCTCATGATTCGCCTAATGTAGCTCATGGATTGGACTTGGGTGCTGACGATTTCATCCGCAAACCTGTAACTGTAGACGAGTTACTTGCACGAGTGCGTTCGCTTTTAAGACTTAAGCACAGTATCGACGAACGAGACGAAATTGCTCGTCAGCGGGAAGACTTTGTTTCTCGTCTTACCCACGATTTACGTACTCCTTTGGTAGCAGAGGAACGAATGATGATATTATTCCTCGAAGGCGCTTTGGGAGAACTATCTCCCTCAATGAATGAAGCGCTTACGATCATGGCTCGTTCCAACAGTAATTTATTGGCGATGGTAAATACTTTATTGGAAGTTTACCGTTTTGAAGCTGGACGTAAAACCCTAGCTTTCTTACCAGTCGATATTCGTCAACTACTTGAGGAAGTAGCGAGTGAATTAACTCCTTTAGCAGAAGAAAAAGGGCTGGTAATCAAAGCGGATGTATTACAAACTGAAAACGCAAATAAGATAATGGGCGATCGCCTGGAGTTGCATCGCTTATTTACCAATTTAGCGGGCAATGCTATCAAATTTACCGATAATGGCTCGGTTAGGATGCATTTGGACGCTGATTCGAGCGATTGCGATGCTGTAACGATAAAAATCGTTGATACCGGGCAAGGTATTTCCCCCGAGCAACAAGCCACTTTATTTGAAAGATTTCGTCCCGGAAGTCACAAACGTTCCGGTAGCGGTTTAGGCTTGTACCTTTCCCGGCGTATTGTGGAAGCTCATCAAGGTAATATTGAAGTTAATTCCGAGCTTGGTAAAGGTAGTGTTTTTACAGTTACCCTGCCTGTGAAACAATAAATCACAATATTTTTGAATTTGTAATTTTCAATTTGCATTTGTAGTGATTCTTCCCTACCTTACTAACTGTGATAAATAAAAACTGATTGCTATAGACTGTAATATGTTTGCCCAAATAATCCACAAGCAACGCGTTTTTTTTAAAACTGGTCAAACTAAAGATATTTCTTTTCGTATTCAACAGTTAAAAATTCTCAAGCAAGCAATAGTTGATAACGAAGCAGCAATATTAGATGCATTAAAATCTGATGTAAACAAACCGTTAGTAGAGAGTTATATTGCAGAAATTGTACTTGTTGTCAAAGAAATCGAATATGCTATTAAAAATATAAAAAATTGGACTAAACCCAAGAAGAAAAACGCTCCTTGGCAATTTATTCCTGCTTCAGCAACTGTTTATCCACAGCCTTTAGGTGTAGTTTTAATTATTGGTGCTTGGAATTTTCCGTTCCAATTAACTATTGCTCCTTTAATAGGTGCTATTGCTGCTGGAAATTGTGCCATTCTCAAACCTTCAGAAATTGCTAATCATACCTCTAATCTAATTGCTGAAATTGTTAACAAATATTTTGATAGTTCGTATTTAGCTACCATAGAAGGAGGAGTCGAAACTTCTAAGCAGTTATTAGCAGAAAAGTTTGACCATATATTTTTTACTGGTGGAACCTCTGTCGGAAAAATTATTATGGAAATGGCTGCTAAAAACCTCACACCCGTTACCTTAGAACTTGGTGGAAAGTCTCCTTGCATTGTAGACAACGACATCGATATTGAAATCGCAGCTAGACGTATTACTTGGGGAAAGTTTTTGAATGCAGGACAAGCTTGTCTTGCACCAGATTATCTTTTAGTTCACAAAAAAATTAAAAAGAATTTATTAAGTGAAATTCAAAAGTGTCTTCAAGAATTTTACGGTGAAAATCCTGCGAAAAGTCCCGATTATGCTCGGATTATCAATCAAAAGCAATTTGATAGATTGGTAAATTATCTAAAAGATTTAACAGATTTAAATAGCAGAAAAATCATTATTGGTGGGGAAACTATTTCCAACGAGTTTTATATTGCTCCTACTCTTATTGATGAGGTTTCTTGGGAAGATGCAATAATGCAGGAAGAAATTTTCGGTCCAATCTTACCAGTAATTGAATTTACGAACTATCAAGAAGCCATTGATATCGTTAATTGTCATCCGAAGCCCTTAGCCTTGTATTTATTTTCTCGAAATAAAAGCCTGCAAAAACAAGTAGTCGAAGAAACTTCCTTTGGTGGAGGTTGTATCAACCATACAATGATTCATTATGCCGCGCCTTCTTTACCATTTGGTGGCATTGGAAATAGTGGAATCGGTAGCTATCATGGAAAAGTTAGTTTTAATACTTTTTCCCACTACAAAAGCATACTCAAAAAGCCCTTTATTCTAGATGTGAAATTATTGTATCCACCTTATAAAAATAAATTATCCTTAATCAAGCGAATTTTTGGATAAGTATGGGAGATAGGTAAGAGGGCACAAGGAAAATTGTAAACTTTGACCTTTAACCTTTAACCTTTAACCTTAGTTACTGCTGACTATTTTCTCTATACTAAAACCCACTATACCGTTGTTCCGCAAAAGGTTCGCCGCGCCGATGATAGCCGTTACGTTCCCAGAAGCCTAATTCTTCACGATCTAAAAATTCTAAACCATTTATCCATTTAGCACTTTTCCAAGCATAAAGATGGGGAACTACCGAGCGCATGGGACCACCATGTTCGGCATTTAAAGCTTCGTCGAATAACTTAAAAGCAAAAAAGTTTTCTTCTCTAACAAAATCTTCTATTGCAATATTGGTAGTATAGCCACCGTAGCAATGTTCCATGATGTGAGTTGCTTTAGGATCTACCTCAATCACTTTCATGAAATCCGTGACCTTAATTCCAGTCCATTTAACATCAAGTTTAGACCAGCGGGTTACACAGTGAAAGTCTGCTGTGAATTCGTTATGTGGTAGCTCCATAAAATCCGACCAATTCCATTTTCTGGGTTTTACCAATCCCCATACGCTAAATTCCCATTCTTCCCTACTAACTTGGGGAGTTGCACCGTAAGTAAGCACGGGAAACCCTTTAGCTAAATGCTGTCCGGGAGGAACCCTATCGCTATGTTCAGAAGTCGGCTTTTGAAAAAACTTTCCCAGCATGATTCTGTACAAATATTTTGTTAATAGATAATAATATATTTTTTACACAAGTTATCGATCGCGAGCAATAAAAAAGACTATTGATTACTGGAAAGATTACTATCTCCCTCTGGGAGACTCTACGCTAACGCGCAGTGAATAATGAGGCAATGACATTACCTGTGTGTAAGTCCTATCCTATTTAAAAGGATTCCCTAACCAAATAATTTTATATTTAAACCAACAGGATTATAGATTCTGGTTTCAAGCAAGACGGTTTCTGTCTTATGTCACTTTTCGATAATCGTTGACCTAAAATCCTGTTGGAAATTAACAAATAACTAAATTATTTGTATCAAGAGTAAATTACTCTTCGTCTTCTTCTTCCTCTTCTCCAGATGGATAAACAAATGTAGAGCGTCCGGTCAAAATTGATTTACCAAGGGAAAGAGCTTTCTCTGCTTCAACACTCGCCTTGTGTCTCCAGGTTGCTCGACGCTTATCGCGCTTGGATTTCGATGTTTTCTTCTTTGGAACAGCCATAAAACCAGATACCGTAATTTTTGACAACCTTTTTATTCTAAGGCATGAATTGCTTAATCGCCCCCCTAATTTATCAGGGGTTAGGGGGATATCGAACAATAACCCCCTTTCAAAAAAGCAACGTCTCAAATACTTATGAATTACGGCAGATTTAATATTGACGAGTTTCAGAATGTATCTTTGTACTTAATTTATCTGCTTTCTTGCATATTGCTTACCTATTCAATTTCAACCTGCGGTATAGGAATTGGAACAGCTTCAGTTGACTGTGGAGTATTTTCAACAGCATTATTTTCTCCACCTGCTGCGGTATTATTATTGGCACTTTGCCCAAAAAATAGCAGCGTTCGCGCCATCTTGAAGTACTTTGCCCAGCGTTGAGTATCTGGACGATTGCGCCATTGAGTACGACTAACGTTTAGTTCTAAAACCGGTGCGATCGCGCCAAAGTTCTGTGCAGAAACGACTACGGATACGTCTGTTACCAAAATATCTTTATCAAAACTGCGTTGAGCTGCTGCTCTTGCTACTGCTTCGGCTCTACGCAACAAGCTTTTGTAATTATCTCCCGGCAAACGTGTAATTTCCAAGTCAACTCTGTTAGTATAAGCTCGCACGATTTGAGGGGCGATAGTTTCAGTTCCTAGCCATATTGGTGCAGCCATACTCAGCAAAAGTACGGCTGTCTTTATCCGGATTTTCTTTGTAATTGATGGCATAAGTGGAATGAATGCTTTTACTTTTAATAATCTATTGCCGACCATTATTTTAAATAGCTCCTACACAATGCGATAAATGAATGCACTATTAACAACAGTGTCTTCGTGAGTTTAAGTATTAATAATGACTTACCATCTTTAATCTTGATGATAACCACTTAGACTTATAGACATAGGTTAGCTTTGTTTTTTTGGCAAAGCAAATTACATTAATGACGCTTGCAGTACTTAGAACTGAAGAATTAGCAATCTATGATTACTGTAAGTATATATATCTAGTTTTCAACAATTAAAAGGGCGCATGGCAAAACTATGGGCGATTGCTATTGGCATCAATCAGTATCAGTATTTTCAAGCTTTGAGCTATGGAAGTGCTGATGCAGAAGCTTTGAGAAATTTTTTAGTAGAACAGATGGGTTTCCCTGAAGAACAGTGTTTGTTAATGACAGATTCTTCAGCACCTATAGGGGATAAATCGACTTTACCCACAAAGAATAATATCCTTCAGTTACTGGAAGATTTAGCTGCAAATTCATGGCAACCGCAAGATAAACTATGGTTTTTCTTCAGCGGTTACGGCGTTAACCATGAAGCACAAGATTACTTAATGCCTATTGAAGGCGATTCTAAACGGGTTAAAGAAACTGCTATCGAAATGCGCCAATTAATGCAAACTCTACAGGTTTGTGGGTTGGAAGTTTTACTATTACTAGATTTCAACCGCGCTTTTGGCACCAAGGCAGATTCTTCTATCGGGGAAGAAACAATCGAATTAGCTCAAGAGTTACAAGTCTCCACAATACTTTCTTGTAAACCAGAGCAGTTTTCCCATGAAAGTAGCGAGTTAGGGCACAGTTTTTTTACAGCCACATTACTGGAGGCTTTGCGTTATGGTAACACCAATAATCTCACCGATTTAGAAAGCTATTTAAGCATTCGTACTCCCGAACTATGTCAGCATCATTGGCGACCAACTCAAAATCCTGTCGCTTTTATAACATCGCCGCAACGTCTTTTATTTGATAAAGAATTTAGAGAAGAAGTCAAAATAGATACTCTAGAACCACTGAGTATTCTTGCATCAAGGGAAGCTTTTACAGCACGAGAGGCACCAAAGCTTGAAGAGAAAGCAGTCGAAAATTCAGCTAAAAATACTTCTTCCCCAGTTGCAGAAGTAGCTACCAAAAGCTCTCCTCTTCCTGCTTCCCTAGAAGTTGAAACAAAACCAGCAAAAATTTCTTCTCTTCCTAAAACTTCTGCGACTTCTAGTAGCGAAACTCAAAATTCCGAAGAAGAAGCCGAAAATCAAGATAATCAAGAGAACCAAAATAAATCGAACAAATCGCTGCTATTTGGATGTGCGGGAAGTTTAATAATTGGTGGATTACTTTTAGTGGCTTTTGTATACCATCAATCTCGCTCTCAAACCAAAATCACTATTGTCAAACCTTTACCCAGTAATGTTGCAGGTGTAGAAACACAGCCGCCTAGCAAGCTTCAAGCTAATAATTCCAATTCGCAAGAAAAAATTCAAGCAATGTTGGAATTAGAAAAAATGTCTCTTAATCCCAATCAAGCTAGTGATTTAAGCAAAGCTATTGCAAATGCCAAAAATATTAAACAAGGTGAAGCGGATTACAACCTAGCTAGACAAAATATCAAAGTTTGGAGCGGGATGATTTTGGATTTAGCAAGAAGTCGTGCCGAAAATCAGCAATATCCTAACGCAATAACTACCGCTAAGCTTATCGGTAAAGAAGATCCAAATTTTCTAGTAGCTCAAAAATCTATAAAACAGTGGCAAATTGAGTCCAAACAATATTTTAGTAATAAGACTCTCCTAGAAGCAGCCCAAAATCTAATCAAACCTTCACAAGCATCTACCTATACCAAGGCTATTGATGTTGCTAAAAAAGTACCATCTTCTCAACCGGGCTATGATGCGGCTCAAGAATCCATTAATCAGTGGAGTCAACAAATCTTACAAATTGCTAAAAATCGCGCCGAGAAAAAACAATATTCTTCGGCAATTGCAACTGCAACTTTGGCTCCAGAAGGTACTGTTGCTTATGCCGAAGCTCAAGAATTAATCAAAAAGTGGCAGCAATTACAGAGCAACTAATTCTCAACTCTATAGAGAGCGATCCAGTTTAGCAATACTGCGAAATGTCCTCGCCACATTCATCAGCTAAATAACACAATCCTCTAAAACGCAATCCAACTACTTCTTCATACAGGGGGTTGAGCTTGCACATTGGAGGAATGTGGAACAAAGTTCTACCAAATAACTTCACATCTCGTTCAAACGGACATTGAGCCGGAATCAACTTACAAATACGATGAGCGAATTGGCGATCGCTCACCTGGATATTATTTACCCAAACCCTCAAGGGTTTGAAAATATCCCACTTAGGTTTAGCATTTGGATTCTGCTGCTGAGTTTCGTTGGCTTCACTTTCCTGCTCTCGATCAATTGATACCCAGCTTGCCAAAAATATGTTTTTTGTGGTATTATCGAATACCTTCATTATTTTTTCCTCTAATCCTTGGAGGGTTTTTAAGTTAATTCAACGAACATCTACGAAAGGGTAAATCAACTTTTGCGACAAGCCTTTTATCCTGACGAAGATTTCATTTATTTTGTTCGGTGGCTTCCTCAATCGGAAGCTATCCTTTGCTACGTCAAGTTAAACGCAATTTTGTTCAAATCGGAAGTGCGATACTTCTATCTTGTTTATAACTTGACGTAATTGAAATTTTAGTAAAGTCATCTACCAATAGAAATATTGTGGTGTAACATTTACAAAAATTAACAGCGAAAACATTTATCAGTGAAATTGATAATATGCTTTGTGCTAAAGGCTATCCAAGGTTAGCGCAGACTGCTTAAAAGTGGCTAGTATTTACATCACATCAAAGAGGGTATGCGTTAAAGTTTGATGGCGTTAGCAAGTATATATCGTCAATAAAAGTTAATTTTGCCTTTTTTTGGCACAATTTGAGCATATTTGCTATGACTGTCTGATTAGATAATAAGAGAACAGTTGCGACTGCTGTAACGTCAAGCCGCATGTTCTGATACATCTTGGCTATGTTCTTTGAATGCTTCAAATCTTATATTGCCAGTCTTGATATTTTTATTAGTTTTTAAATATGCCTATTGCGGTGTAGTTTAACTCGGTTAATGATTGATCCTGGATTATTTTTTTTAGATAGAATTTTTGTAAATCAGTTTACTTATTTTGCTTTCTAGCAAGCATTATTTTTGAGGATATTCTCTTGGAGGATTTTAATTGTTTTGTATTAAAGGCTAAATAGAGGTAAGTAAACTTTTTTTGAAGTTTTTTATTTTTTATGGCGCTTATATTTATTTGTGCCAACTTATACCATTTATTTATAAAGATGCGCCGAATTTAGCCCGTGTAGACGGTGAATCTAGTTGGGGGTGTCGGTTTGGGCCCCCCAAACTAGTGTTACCCTAACGGGTCACTTCGTGAACGCGGAGCGTCTCCCGGAGGGGCTTTGTTTAGGTAGCCCCACTATAGCTAGAGTGTTAGCGGAGCGTGTCCGTAAGGAGATGGGCGATTGAGCGCAGCTTTGCAAAAGAGAAGAATAACCTATATGAAGTAAATTTCCTTGACATTTTATTTACATCGCGCTCAACCAAAAAAGGCTTGTAGCAACTAAAAAGAATAAAATCCCCCTTCTCTGCAAGAAAAGGAGGATTTTATTTTAAATGTAAGGCTTCAAAACTTTGTTAAAACCTACGACGCAACTTGTTGAGCAGCAGTACGAGTGCGTCTTCTTCTACCATCAGAAACTTTCGCAGGTGGTTCGTCAGGAATCTGCATTAATAAAGTGACTGTAGGTTGACATCGCAGCTCGCGACGCAAATTACGCGCTAAATCCCGTTCTATCGCTTCTTGTAAACCACCCCAATCTATATCTGGCTTTTTACCATTCAAAGGCTGACCAAATTCTTCCCAACGTAATTCAAGTATTTCCTCAAATCGCTGCTGCACCCATTTTTGCACCATCGATTTTTCCATACTCGTAACTACACCCCGCAAATGAATCTCCGGTTTGGCTAACATCTTGCCAGCCCAATCTACTGCTGCTGCAACGGTAACGATACCTTCTTCTGCCATGCGTTGGCGCTCTAGCAAAACTTTGTCGCTAACCATACCAGAACCGGAGGTATCGACTAATTCCAAGCCAGACGGTACTGTACCCGCAACACTAATCGAATTTTCGGTCAACTCGACAATGTTACCATTCTCTATAATCACCATATTTTCGGCAGGAATACCCATACTTTGGGCTGTCTGAGAATGTTTGACTAGCATTCTATGTTCGCCATGAACGGGTAAGAAGAATTTAGGTTTTGTCAAGGCAAGCATCAACTTGTGGTCTTCCTGACAGCCATGTCCGGAAACGTGAATTCCATGAGAGCGACCGTAAATAACCTTTGCGCCTTGCTGCATTAATTTGTCAATAACTCCAACCACTGCAATGGTATTTCCAGGTATAGGATTAGCGGAGAACGCCACAGTATCGCCTTCTCTTATCTTGATATGAGGATGTTCTCCCCTTGCAATACGGGTCATCGCCGCCATTGTTTCGCCTTGAGAACCAGTAGTTAAAATCAATACCTTGTCATCTGGCAAACTACGAGCAACGTGCAAAGGTTGAAATAGCTTATCTTCGCATTTAATATAGCCAAGGTTGCGAGCGTGGGCAATCAAATTCAACATCGAACGCCCAACAACCGATACCGATCTACCATGTTTTTGAGCTAGCTGCAAAATCATGTTGATGCGATGTACCGAAGAAGCAAAAGTAGTAATGAAAAGTCTGCCTTCAGCTTGCATTACTATTTTTTCTAAATTGGGATACACAGAACGTTCTGAAGGAGTAAAACCAGGTACTTCTGCATTAGTAGAATCGCTCATTAGGCAAAGTACGCCCTTCTCACCATGCTCGGCTAATCTTTGCAAATCAAAATGTTCGCCATCTACTGGAGTATGATCGACTTTAAAATCTCCCGAATGAATCACTACACCTAATGGCGTATGTATCGCAACTGTAAAACTATCACAAATACTATGTGTATTGCGGATATACTCTACCAGAAAATTCTTACCAATCCGCACCATATCGCGGGGTCTTACGGTTTTTAATTCAGTGCGATCGCGAACTCCAGCTTCCTCTAACTTACGTTCCAACATTGCCATAGCTAGCCTAGGACCATGAATTACAGGAATGTCAAACTGTTTGAGGTGAAATGCAATACCGCCAATATGGTCTTCATGCCCGTGGGTAACTACCATACCCTTGATTTTATGACGATTTTCTCTCACGTAAGTCATGTCTGGTAAGACAATGTTGACTCCATGCATTTGATCGGTAGGAAAAGCCAAACCAGCATCTAATAAGATAATTTCGTCTTCATACTCAAAAATACAAGTATTTTTTCCAATTTCATGCAGTCCGCCCAATGGAATAATTTTGAAGGCAGAGGTTACTTCTTTCTTAGCCATTTTTTTCCTTAGATAATAAGTTAGTTAGATTTTTCTTTTCAGTTAAAAGCTTGATTAGAATTTTTGAATAGACAAACTTTTATTGCTGTTTTTTTTGCTGAATAACGTCTCTTGTAGCAACATTTAATTAATCTTCAATTGTTATTCATAACGGATTTTAAATACCGCAATACATCTATCAGTCAATTACAACACTATAATCTTTAAAAACAGACTTGCTTACCGCCTATATATGTATTCTATTATACACTATATTTACTAAGACATCATCTAAACTTCGTTCAAATTCATTTGTTTCAGCACTGTTTGCAATTCTTGAGTCAATTCAGATTCAGCTTCGTATAAAGGTAGACGAGTTGAACCAACATCCCA
Organism: Rivularia sp. PCC 7116; assembly: GCF_000316665.1. Lineage (GTDB taxonomy): Bacteria > Cyanobacteriota > Cyanobacteriia > Cyanobacteriales > Nostocaceae > Rivularia. The sequence continues at coordinate 813,994 of NC_019678.1, forward strand.
TCCCTGAAGATTTAAAGCTGCTTTAACCGGAATAGGATTAGCGGTTGCAAATAAAACTTTGAACAGTGGAAAAAGTTTCAGATGAATATTTTGAGCAGTTTGAACTTTACCGCTGAAAAAAGCTTGAATCATCTGCTGTAACTGCAAACCAACTAGATGAGAAGCTACACTTACTATACCTCTTGCCCCAATAGATAATAAAGGCAAAGTCATGTAATCATCACCAGAGTAAATCTGAAATTCTTGCGGTGTCAAGCGTCGCATTTCACTGGCTTGATCTATATTCCCAGTTGATTCTTTAATACCAATAATATTATCTATTTCAGCTAAACGGGATACTGTTTGGGGCTGTAGGTTTTGACCAGTCCTACCGGGTACATTGTATAACAATAATGGTAACTCAGGTACGGCTTCAGCGATTGCCTTCATGTGATGATAAATGCCAGCTTGCGGGGGTTTATTGTAATAAGGTACAACCTGCAATGAGCCATGTACTCCTATTGTAGCTGCTTGTTGTGTAGCTGCCATTGCTTCTTTTGTGGAATTAGAACCACATCCTGCAATTACTTTCGCTTTGCCAGATACGGCTTGCAATATACATTTGAATAATTGGTATTCTTCATCCCAAGTCATACTAGGGGATTCACCAGTTGTTCCGCAGATTACTAACGTATCTGTACCATTCTCAACTAGATGCACTGCCAGCTTTTCTGCGACATCGTAATTAACGCTACCGTCTTCCTTAAACGGCGTAACCATTGCGGTTAGAACATTTCCAAAATCTACCACCACTAAATTTACTCCTAATTACATATCAAGGCGGTTTCTAATTCCCTTAGTGGCTGTTTAAACTTAACAATCGGCAAAACTGTTTTTTGGTCAAGAATAAATAATACCCCATTCATTACTTTTTAACCCTTAAATTAATATTGTTTAATTGACGATATTTTTTTTACTTTAAACCAGAAATATACTTTGGTTTTTAATTATTGTTATAATACTTTATTTCAAAAAATATTATCTTCCTGTTACTGTAGGGAGCATGTTCTTCTTCACTAGTAATTCAGCAATTTGAACCGCATTCAAAGCAGCGCCTTTACGGATTTGATCTCCGCACAACCATAGTTCCAAGCCGTTTCTATGAGAAATATCCTGACGAATTCTTCCTACCAAAACTTCATCTATCCCTGTTGCTTCTAAAGGCATGGGGAAATAATTAGCCTGCCAATCTTCGATTAATTTCACACCTTCAGATTTGCCCAAAATTTTTCTTGCTTCTTCTACTTCAAAAGGTGTTTCAAACTCTAAATTTATTGCTTCTGAATGAGCGCGTAATACAGGAACTCTAACGCAACTCGCAGTAATCCGAATATCCATATCGTTGAATATTTTACGAGTTTCGTTGACCATTTTCATTTCTTCTTCACAATAACCAGCCGAATTTAATGGAGAATTATGAGGAAACAAATTAAACGCCACTGGATAGGGAAATACCTCAGCTACTGCTTCTTTTCCTTCCAGAATATCTAAGCTCTGATTTTTTAACTCTTCCATTGCTTTAGCCCCGGCACCGCTCGCTGACTGGTAAGTAGCTACAACAATACGCTTGATACGTTTGACTTTATGCAAAGGAAATATCCCTACCGACATTAGTATAGTGGTACAGTTGGGATTTGCAATAATACCTTTATGATTTTGTACGGCTTCAGGATTTACTTCTGGCACTATTAAAGGCACATCAGCATTCATCCGAAAAGCGCTAGAATTATCAACTACTATTGCACCTTTCTCTACAGCTTTGGGTGCCCAAACTTTGGAAATCGAACCACCAGCAGATGCTAATAACACATCTACATCCTTAAGAGCAGTTTCGCTTACTGCTTCTACTGATAAACTTTCTCCTCTAAAAGTAAGCTTTTTTCCCGCACTCCGTTCGGAAGCTAGTAATTTTAGCTCGGCTAAAGGAAATTTTCTTTGTTCTAGTATTTCTAGCAGTTCCGTGCCTACAGCACCGGTTGCTCCCAAAATTGCTACACGATAAGTTTGAGACAAATTAGCTTCCTCCTACTAATAATTTGATTTGTAATTATTTCTAAATTTATGATGTCTTTATCGCAAAAAATTTTCATATTTTTGTTAGTCGCACTTAAGCCAATTTTATTCTACTTATAAATTACTTTTATTTTGATAAATAATTATTTTTAGTATTTTGACAGACCATTATCATTAATTTTCTTACTTAAGACTCCCTTTATTATGATGCACTTTACAACAATTATTAATTAACTATCTATTAGTATTTTATAAATATATAAAGTATATATTATACACGACTTTTGTTTTTGAGAGTAAAAATTGAGCCTAAATTATGAGAACGTTCCTATACAGCATCTAACTTGTAAGAGGAGATAATTAAGACAGCGTTGAGTAGAAGTGTTTATGTACTATGATTCAGATGGATGCTTAGTCAAAAGCAGGCGAAAAAGAATAACAATGATATAATTCACCGGATTGTGGTTGAGATGTTGCTTTAACTCTACTCAAGCATAAAACCTTAAATTTTCATGACAAGACAATTCTTGAATTACGAGAGTTTTGTTGGAAATTAGGATATCACGATGATTTGCCCCTCAGTTATAGGCAGCCGCGTAAAAGGAGATTAAGGTCGCAGAGTTCTAATTACATGCACGCAGACCCAGATATAGTTCAGGGGACTTGTACTCAAACACTATTTTTCAAGTGATTAAACAAGTCTATGATACCACCAGCTAATGTCGGAAGTTGATAACACTTCATTTGCATTGGCAAAGAGTGAAGTGATTCTTCAGCCTCGGTATTCATAATCCCAGAGTTTCTAGTAACCTTGTGTTTAATTAGATTGTGTAGGAAGTTAACCTCCCGTGGTGGGGCTTAATTTTCATCAAGAAATCCAACGGGGCTTCTAAAGAAAATTATGGCGGTGAAATTTATCCGCAACATTAGCAGCTTTCCTAAAGCTTTAGAGCATAGGTCAAGCTTAATGCTTATCCCCCACAGAAAATTGTTAAGAGATGAAAATCTCAGCTTCCCTCCGTATGAAGTTAGCAAACTTTGAGTAAAAAAGTAACAGATATCAGCAAGTCTATGAAAGTAACCCAGGAAAAACTGCCAGCGAGTCAAATTGGTTTAGAAATAGAAATTGCCCCAGAAAAAACCAAGCAAAGTTATGAAAAGGTAATTCAAAATTACGCTCGACAAGCCAATATCTCAGGATTCCGTAAAGGCAAGGTACCTCGGCAAATATTGCTACAGCGCTTGGGAAAAACTCGCATTAAAGCAGCTGCAATCGAAGAACTGATTCAAGATAGTATTGGTGAAGCGATAAAGCAAGAGAATATTGAAGCTATCGGTCAGCCTGAGTTACGCTCTTCTTTTGAAGAATTAATCGATAGTTACGAGCCTGGAAAACCTTTGACTTTTTCCGCCGCCATAGATGTACCACCTCAAATTGATTTGAGTGAGTATTCGGGTTTGGAATTTAAAGCTGAAGAAGTTAAATACGATACCGAACAAGTAGATAAAGTTTTAGAAAACGAGCGTCAGCAAATGGCGACTTTGATTCCTGTGGAAGGTCGTCCCGCACAATTGGGAGACACTGCTATTCTTGACTTTAAAGGATTTTTAGCTCCTGAGGAAGGCGCAGATCCTGAAGCCGAACTCGAAGTAATTCCTGGTGCGGAAGCTACCGACTTTCAAGTTGACTTAGAAGAAGATAAATTTATTCCCGGATTTATCTCAGGAATCATAGGAATGAATCCTGGAGAAACCAAAGAAGTCGATGCTCAATTTCCAGATCCTTACGCGAATGAAGAACTAGCAGGAAAAGCTGCTAGATTCACGGTAACGCTCAAGGAACTTAAGGAAAAGGAACTTCCCGAATTAAATGATGATTTTGCTCAGGAAGTCAGCGAATTCGAGAATTTAACTGAATTACGCAATTCCTTAGAAGAGCGGTTCAAGAAGGAAAGCGAAGATAATGCTAAAGCTAAAAAGCAAGAAGCTCTACTAACAGAATTAGTTAAGCACGCAACATTTGACTTGCCAGAAACAATGGTTCAGCAGGAAGTCGATGCAATGCTTACCCAAACTGCCATGCGTCTTTCGCAGCAAGGGTTAGATATTAAGAAGCTTTTCAACCAAGATACTATTCCTCAATTACGCGAACGTTCCCGTCCAGAAGCATTAGAAAGGCTGCAAAAAACTCTTGCTTTGCGTGAAGTTGGCGAACGGGAATCTATCAAAGCTACCCCCGAAGAAGTAGAAGCTAGATTCAAAGAAGTACTCGAAGAATATTCTGGAGAAGATGTAGACCCTCAAAGAGTCAAAGAAGCAGTCGAAAACGAATTATTAACTGAAAAAATAATCGACTGGCTTTTGGAACGTTCTTCAATTGAACTTGTACCTGAAGGTTCTTTAACCCCCCCAGAAGATGCCACAGAAGAAACTGTAGAACCCAACGAAGTTGAAGAAAACGAAAATGATTCTTCAAGTGACGAGGAACAAACTGTCTCGGCTACAGTTCAGGAATAATGGCAGTTTATAGCACTCAGCAATCAGCCTTAGGTCGAAGATAAGTATACATAGATAGCGCTTAACTTGAATTAAAAATTCGCCTTACTTAGCAAGAGTTTTGGAGCCTGCTTAAATCTCGATTTTTTAATTATCAATTTGATAATCGCTGGTTTCAGAAGTTAGTTGCATCATACGTAAACCACTAATCTATCTCTATGGCGATCGCTGAGTGCTACCTGGCCCAAATAAAAATAAAAAATATGCATTAATCTTAACAAAACTTCAAATTAATGCGAATTACACCTTGCAGCCGTCAATATTATTGATTCGATCTACACGCTCTTGATTTATATAAGGCATAATGGTTAACACATACTGTCTTATAAAAATTCGGTTATTGTTATAGACAAGCAGCAATTGCTGTCTTTTAGCTACTGTTGTCTTAATGGTCATTTATAACTTTTATGCTTGTATCGCAATCGGGAAATTACCCATTGAGCAGTTTGAATCAATTACCTATTTATTCGCAAAGCGATAGCCCATCCGCTACCTCTATGCTTCCAACGGTAGTAGAACAATCAGGTATGGGGGAAAGGGCTTTTGACATCTATTCGCGCTTACTACGAGAGCGAATAATTTTTTTGGGAACTCCTATCGATGATGCGGTTGCGAATTCGCTTGTTGCTCAACTACTGTTTCTTGATGCGGACGACTCAGAAAAAGACATTCAAATCTACGTAAATTCCCCTGGCGGCTCAGTTACGGCTGGCATGGCAATTTATGATACAATTCAACAAATCCGTCCAGACGTAGTAACTATATGTTTTGGATTAGCTGCTAGCATGGGTGCTTTATTACTAACAGCAGGAACTGCCGGTAAGCGGATGTCTCTTCCGGATTCTCGGATTATGATTCATCAACCTTTGGGCGGCGCTCAGGGGCAAGCAGTGGATATAGAAATTCAAGCTAAAGAAATTCTTTATCATAAATCTAAGTTGAATGAGATTTTAGCATCTCATACTGGTCAACCATTAGAAAAAATAGAAGCTGATACCGAAAGAGATTTCTTTATGTCGGCTGAGGAAGCTAAAAACTATGGGTTAATCGACCAGGTTATCTCCAGGCAAAATCTTCCCGCAGCAGGGGAAAACGTCACTAGAGTGAAATAAGAGGCTGGTATGACAGGTAAGTACGACTCCCATTTAAAATGTTCATTTTGTGGAAAATCTCAAGAGCAGGTACGCAAACTAATCGCCGGACCGGGAGTCTACATCTGCGATGAGTGCGTTGACTTGTGTAACGAAATTTTAGATGAGGAACTGCTCGATACTAATGGTGCAGCAACTGCTTCGCAGCCAGCACCACGGTCGGAACCTCCACAAAAACGCCGCACCCGCTCTGCCAGTCTCTCGTTTAACCAGATACCGAAACCGCGAGAAATTAAAAAATATCTTGACGAACACGTTATAGGTCAAGACGAAGCTAAGAAAGTGCTTTCAGTTGCGGTATACAATCACTATAAAAGATTGTCACTGGTTAACGGCTCTAAAGGAGACGGCGATCGTGAGGATGATGATTCAGACTCGGTAGAACTACAAAAATCGAATATCTTATTGATTGGTCCTACAGGGTGCGGTAAGACTCTGCTGGCGCAAACTTTAGCGAAAATTCTTGATGTACCTTTTGCCGTTGCCGATGCTACTACCCTTACAGAAGCGGGTTATGTAGGAGAAGATGTAGAAAACATTTTGCTGCGACTGTTGCAGGTTGCCGATTTAGATGTTGAAGAAGCGCAGCGCGGAATTATCTATATCGACGAGATTGACAAAATTGCCCGTAAGAGCGAGAACCCCTCGATCACGCGAGATGTCTCTGGTGAGGGCGTGCAGCAGGCTTTGTTGAAAATGCTTGAAGGAACTGTTGCCAACGTTCCTCCTCAAGGAGGGCGCAAGCACCCCTATCAAGACTGCATTCAGATTGATACGAGTAATATTCTATTCGTGTGCGGTGGTGCTTTCGTAGGTTTGGAAAAGGTAGTAGAGCAAAGAACCGGTAAAAAGTCAATTGGATTTTTACAACCTGGAGAAGGGCAATCTAAAGGAAAGCGAGTGGCTGATACAGTACGCCATTTAGAGCCAGGAGATTTAGTTAAGTTTGGCATGATACCCGAATTTATCGGACGAGTTCCAATGGTGGCTGTGGTAGATCCACTTGATGAAGAAGCTCTAATGTCGATATTAACTAAACCGCGTAGCGCTTTAGTCAAGCAGTATCAGAAACTGTTAAACATGGATAGCGTCCAGTTGGAGTTTAATGGAGAAGCTCTCAAAGCAATAGCTCAAGAGGCTTACCGTCGTAAAACTGGTGCTAGAGCATTGCGAGGCATTGTTGAAGAACTAATGCTAGATGTGATGTACGAATTACCTTCTCGTAAGGATGTGAATGTTTGTACGGTAACTCGCGAAATGGTTGAGAAGCGTTCCACAGCAGAACTGTTGGTACATCCCTCTTCCCTACCGAAGCCTGAATCAGCTTAAATATAATTAGGAATTAAAAGTTAGAAGTTAGGAATTTATTCTTAACTTCTAATTTTTTGTTTTTGATAATTAGTTTTTGATAGATGACTTATATTAAAGTTCGTGGCGTAGAGCATTATTACGAGTGGATAAAACAAACGTCTAATGGTTTAGAAAAACCGGTGATGGTATTTATTCATGGTTGGGCAGGTAGTGCTAGGTATTGGGAGGCTACTGCAAAGGTTTTATCGGAAAAATTTGATTGTTTGCTTTACGATATGCGTGGGTTTGGACGCTCTCGCGGTAAAGCAATTATTGATGAGTCGCAATTTCTTAAACAAGAAGCGGCAGAAGCAATTAAATTAACCTATGAGTTAGAAGAGTACGCCCAAGATTTGGCAGTATTGCTTGATGAATTACAGTTGCAGCGCGTTTATATTAATGCTCACTCAATGGGCGCATCAATTGCGACTTTATTTCTCAACCAATATCAAGAACGTATAGAAAAGGCAATCTTGACTTGTAGCGGTATTTTCGAGTATGACAAAAAATCTTTTGAGGCTTTTCACAAATTTGGTGGCTACGTTGTCAAATTTCGTCCTCAATGGTTAGCGAAAATTCCTTTGGTTGACAGAATGTTTATGGCGCGATTTCTTTATCGATCTATAAAATCAACCGAGCGTCAGGCTTTTTTAGAGGACTTTTTGATAGCAGACTACGAAGCTGCTTTAAACACAATTTATACTTCAGTAAGCAAGGCTCAGGCTGAATTAATGCCACAAGAGTTCGCCAAACTCAAAGTTCCAACTTTGTTAGTATCTGGGGAATACGATAAAATTATTCCCGCCGAGATGGGACGAAAAGCAGCAGCAATGAGCGATAGAGTTGAGTATAAAATGATTTCTAATACGGCTCATTTTCCCATGCTTGAAGACCCAAAAACTTACCTAGAAACAGTTAAGGAATTTTTGCAATTACCTACGCTGCTGTCTGCATAAGAGATTGGGTATTGGGAATTTAGCATTGAGCTTTAAAATTAAGAATTCTTAATTTTTAGCTCTTAATTCTTTCCCCATACTCTTTTACCCCAAACCTAACTCTCTTTTGAGTAAATTAATCGATTTACTGCCAATATAATTTTCACAGTAAACCATCTTAGGAGGACGAATAATGTCTTCTATAGCCATTTGCATAGCTGCTTGTACGGCACCATAACTAGTCTCATCAGTACAAAAAATAATTTGTGCCCGTTTGACTATCGCGCCTAATTTATAGCTATCTTTTGGTTGGGAAGTCATTACCAATATTTCGTCCCCTCGTAAACCATGAAGAATTACTTCTGTAGCTCGGAGAATTCCGGAACTAAGGCTAACAATCCCAATACAACTATCTTTTGATAAATTTTTAACAATATTGAATTCTTTTGCGTAATCATGGATATCAAGAGGGATTACACGTACTGCTCTAGGTGCTGCAATTGCTTCTACTTCTCCGATGAAATATCGGCTTGTCACAACTGTTGCTGAGGTTGTTTTATCTAATACAGCTGATAATTCTTCGGTAGCAACTAATTGTACTGGTATTTGTAGTGCCTGCTCTAATTCCTGTACTATTAATTCGCCAGCGCCAATATCTTGAGTTGGTACTGCTACTAATACCCTTGCACTACAACGTAACCGCCAATCTATTTCAGCCAAAAATATCTCGCGGGCTTGATTTAATGAACAACCTTGAGAAAGTAGTTCATCTAAAGCCTTCTGAACAATTTTGTATGCTTGAGGATGTTGTTTGAGAATTGGCGATTGTAATTTGCTACCGCCCTCGTGTCCTTGAGCGCGGACGTAAATTCCCGAGCCAGCCAGACTTTCGACAAGCCCGTCCTCTTCTAATTGACGGTAAACTTTACTAATAGTGTTGCGATGTAAGCCAGTTTGCATCGCCAAAGCTCGCGTTGAAGGCAACTTATAGGCTGGTGGATATTGCCGCGATGCGATCGCGAATCGAATTTGGTTAAATAACTGAGTCGATGCGGGAATTTCACTATCTGGCTGAATGCGGAATTGAATCATCACCTTCGTTATAGGGGTGCTAGTAGCTTAATTGATAACCTGTAAAAATAGGCGTTATTTGCTTTCGGGCTGAATAATTTATTTATACATCGAAATTCATAAGGGGAAATTTTTCACTGGCAAAGATTATTACTAATTGATAAGAGAAATGAAACTTAAGCTTTTGTGACTGGACTCCACTATATCTAATAATCACACCACACTCGTAAAAACTATTATGACAGAGCGTGCAATAGACACCAAAACAATACAAATTGCATCGGATTCAGTGCGGGTAGATGCTCATCTAGCAAAACCTCAACAGCAAGGCACCTATCCGGGAATCGTTGTATTGCAGGAGATATTCGGTGTTAATTCCCACATTCAAGAAGTTACCGAACGTATTGCCAAGGAAGGATATATTGCAATTGCACCTGCGTTATTTCAACGTCAAGCACCAGGTTTTACCAGCGGTTATACCCCTGAAGATATAGAAGTAGGTCGAAATTACGCTTGGGGACAAACCAAAGCATCAGAGCTACTAAGCGATATCCAATCGACGATAAATTATCTCAAAACTTTACCTGAAGTCAAAAAAGATGCATTTGGCTGCATTGGTTTTTGCTTCGGCGGTCATGTTGCATATCTTGCCGCTAGCTTAACCGATATAAAAGCTACCGCTTCATTTTACGGTGCCCGTATAACTACGAGTACTCCTGGTGGTGAGAGACCTACTATAAATATTACTTCACAGATTACAGGTAGGCTTTATGCCTTTTTTGGTATGGAAGATGCCAGCATCCCCCCAGAACAAGTAGACATGATTGCAGCAGAATTAGAAAAATACAAAGTACAAAGCGATATATTTCGTTACAAGAATGCTCAACACGGTTTTTTTTGCGATCGCCGCGCCAGCTACAATGCTCAAGCTGCTGAAGATGCTTGGGAGAAGGTTAAAGAATTATTTGGACAGCTTTAACCATGTTGAGGCTTCCCATAGAAATTTTTTCTTTTAAAAAGTTTCTGTGGGAACCCTTGACCGGATTTGTAGGATATGGTGTAAGAGTTGTCATTAATTATTAATCGAAGAATCAACTTTTTATGATTTGCTTTCTTTTTTATGGTTTCAAAACTTTCTAAAAAAGCGTTTAAAAAGCTGAATTATTTTATTTGCTTACTAATTAATGACCGATCAATCATAATTTGCTCTTATAAAGAGCATTCTAAATCTTAATTCATCTTCAATTTCTTATGGAGAACGAAGCAAACATCTCTCAAAAAGCCAATACGTCTTTTACGATGGACGATTTTGCGGCAGCTTTAGAAAAACATGACTACCAGTTCCAAAAAGGACAGGTAGTGAAAGGCAAAGTGTTTCAAATCGATCCGGATGGGGCTTATGTCGATATTGGAGGCAAATCCTCAGCCTTCATTCCCCGTCATGAAGCCGCTTTGAGAGAGGTAATAGATTTATCAGAAGTTCTACCACTTCATGAGGAACTAGAATTTTTAATTGTCCAAGAGCAAAATGCGGAAGGGCAAGTAACCATTTCTCGTCGTCAATTAGAAATGAGGCAGATTTGGGAAAAATTGCTAGAAATGCAAGAAACTACCAAGAGTGTAGATGTGCAGGTAATGAACGCCAATAAAGGTGGTGTCACAGTCGATCTTCTTGGTTTGCGTGGTTTTATTCCTCGCTCTCACTTGCTTGAGCGCAATAATTTGGAAGCACTTAAAGGTCAAAAACTCACCGTTAGCTTTCTAGAGGTGAATCGAGACACTAATAAACTAGTGCTTTCTCAACGCTTGGCAAAAAGTTCTGCGAGCTTCAGTTTATTAGAAATCGGTCAGTTAGTAGAAGGAAAAATCACAGGTATCAAGCCATTTGGAGTTTTTGTTGATATAAACGGCGTTAGCGCGTTACTTCACATCAAGCAAATAAGCCAAAAATTTATTGAAAGTCTAGAAAAAGTATTTCAACCCTCACAAGAAATTAAAGCTCTTATCATTGATATGGATGAAGGAAAAGGTAGAGTTGCACTTTCTACCAGAGTATTAGAAAACTTCCCCGGTGAAATGCTTGAAAGTATGGAAGAAGTAATGGCTTCTGCCGAAGCACGCGCCGAAAGAGCTAGGAAGAAACTTTTGGAATCAGCTAACGCTTGATGATTGTTAGTTGTTAGTTGATAGTTGATAGTTGATAAAATCTTCAGCTATCAATTCTTAACTTATAACTCCTAACTCCTAACTTGGAACTTCCAATAATTCTTTATTATGGCGATAGCAATTTCGGAGTTGCTGTAATATTTCTTCATGAAAGGCAAATTTTATTAGCCCAATTAATTTGCCCCATTCATGCAGAAATTTCTCCTCGATACTTTTGTCAAATTGGATTGCAAAGAAACGCGCCCACCATCTAGGTGCTTGCTTCCTATTAATAAAATGATGTTGCTTTAACCAGCGTCTGCGCCATTTCGCTATTTCTGAAGCGGTAGGTGGCGCAACCCCTATAATCGGTGGAAAATCCGCGTAGCTGACAAATTTGCTCAAACCCTTGCCGTGGACGTAAACAACGTAACGCCAGCATTCAACTACATAAATATCTTCAAATTTGATTTTAAATTTCAAACAAACTGCTTCTTCGGTAACGAATCGCCCTAAGGGATGGATTTCTGAAGATTTATAAGAAATTTTTGATTCCCTGATGACGAGTTTTCTTGGCTTGAGTAGTGATACCATAGTAGATGCATTTAATTAGTAGATGCATTTAATTAGTAGATGCATTCCGTAGAAATTAGATGCATTCTGTTACCAGATACATTAAGAATTACGGAATTCTGAGACTAAGTGCGGTTGCTCTCAAGTTTTCCACGCTGAAGAGCAATCGTTTTTTGAACTACAATTATTAAATGACAACAAGGTATCACTTGTCAAGCATATAATGGGGCTTGTTAGATTAAGAATTAAAGAATTTGCCAATGAGAAGGGTTGGACATTGAAAGACGTTTCCGACCGTTCTGGGCTTGTTTACAGTACAGTTAGAGCTTATGCTCGCTCTCCAGGAATGGGCAGCGTTGATTTTACTGCGATTCAAAAGCTAGCTCGCGTATTTGATGTAATGATTGAAGATTTAGTAGAAGTAGTTGAAGAATAATGAAATAATAGATTAATCAAACGAATGTAGATTGTTTGATTAAAGAAGTATGGGAATTATTAGGCTAAAAGTTCGGGATTTTGCAAGTGAGAAAGGCTCGACACTTAAAGAAGTCTCAGACCGATGGGGACGTAGTTTAAAGTACTCTAAGAACTTATGCTCGCTTTCCTGGATTAAGAACTGTTGACTTTACTGCTATCCAAAAACTAGCTCGTGAATCGACGTAACGATAGAAGAATTAGTCGAAGTGGTTGAAGAGTAATTAAAACGAAAAACTAATCCCACAAATCATAAAACAATCTCGAACTAACATCCGTTTCGTTAACAGCTTGAGATTAATTTATTATTCATCACTCTACATCAAAATTTTCTCGTAAATTGATTAAGTAAACTACTGTAAAGATTTTTTAACAGAAATAAATATAAGCCAGATAATCTGCTTTAATTGCGAACAATAAAAAAGTATACGAGTATAAAAAAATATAAAATGCTGTTTAGATTTCCAGCAAATTAGGCAATTTATTTACCTAAAAGCTATATGTAGAAGAAATCTCAAGCAATTAACAACTAATTACTAATTACTAACAAATATATCTTCTGACTGTATAACCACGGATGGGAAAAAAGTAGTGGTCAGATATTTCAGGAATAATGCGGACGCACTCACCTGAAATATCATGGTACTTTACACATTAGCGTTCCTCTGCTAAAGAGGGCGGTTTAAGCCCGCCCCCTTAGCATTTTTCTTAGTGTAACTCAGAAATTTCTAAACATCCTCCCCATCTCCAATATCGCGCTTCGGTGGACGTTTGTAAGTAAATGTAAAGGTATCACCACTAGTAATTACTCGCCGCATTTCGTCATACATCGGATAATTGCCTACACCACTAAGACTTGCCCAGCCCCTTGCCCTAGTTAAGGCTACAAACAATTGGTTACGATGATTCATATCATTCTCGTTACGAGCAACTTTATCAAAGCCAACTACATAAACCATATCGGCTTCGTGTCCCTTAGCGCGGTTGATGCGAGACACTGTAACGCCGTCCTCATGCCAGAATTGATCTGGGTCATTATTAGGATATTCTGGATACAAATCGTTTAATATTTTAGCAGTGGGAATATAAACGTCAATATTTTGATCAATTAAGAAATCGGCAACTTCTCGTTCTAGTTCTATCGCTTCGGAATTAGAGCCTAAAACAACTACTAAAATATCGCGACTGGGATTAAGACCATCATTGACAATATTGTGCATGATGTTCTCAGATAAAGCTGTTAATTCTTGTTCCCGGGAATTGTAGGTTTTAAATTCTAGTAAGGGTTCTCCCCAAAGTTCGGGAATTGGGTTGGGAGAAAATTGTGGCGATCGCACTATAGTAATTGGCTTACCGACTTTGCGAAAATCACCTTGGACTTCGTAACCGATTCTGTCCCAATCTTTTTTATTAGTAATACCCGAAAGCATTCCCTCACTACGCAGCAAACCCATACCAATTGCGTGGGCTGCGGTCAAAATTGGTCCGGGAGTGCGGTAACAGTGACGCATAACTTCCGAACGTTTGATACCACCAGGATATTGTGGCTGTTTATTAAGAAGATTGCTTAATTCTTGACCAAATACTTCTTTCGCTTTTGGTACGACTAGACTATCAAGACTTTGTGCTTCATCGTAAGCCCAGATTAAGCGCTTTTCTTCTGGTGTTTCCTCGCTTGCAGGTCTTAAAGCTTGATAAGCTAACCAGTAGATTGCTTGTTTGTCTTGATATTTCAAATTCTCATCAGCAACCAAATCTTGACCTTCATCAATCAAGATAGCGTCAAACATCGGTTCAACAGTTATTTCTTCTTGTAAACGCTTGCATAACTCAGCTAAACCGCGATTTGGTTGTCTTTGGTTGGTGTCTACAACCGTTCCGCGTCTTTTTCCGTTATATTCACATATTGTCCCATATAAACCGGGTTGCTCTTTCGCACCCCAAGCATGAAGCACGCGCAATTTTAAATTTGTTTTAGGGTCATAGTGCAAATCTCCACCGCTAAAACGACGCATCCACTGGTCTAATAAGCCAATCATTAGGTCATATAAAGAGCGAGTGAAAAACACCAAAGCGATATCCCAATCGGGGTGCTTCAAATGCATATGCGCTGCCTTTTGACACAGCAAAACGGTTTTCCCGGAACCCGCAATCCCGCGAATACGTTGGGGACCTGGGGGTATTTCTTTACCGATATGTTCTTGCTGTAAATCGATTTCGTAAAGCCTTTGACGTAAAGCATCCATTACACTAGCGCGGGTTTTACCACTAACAGCAATATCGCGCTGAGGTTTGCGAAATATAGGAGTTCCGCCAATTACTGAAAGTAGTAATTCCCAGTCTTTATCCTGCAAATTTTCTCCAGGAACTAAAGGAGAAGTTTGTTGAATACGTTCGAGTAAAATAGCTTTAGTTAATTGGTCTTGAAAAATTATTGTAGGGCAATTGGGTAATTGGTCAAATCCTTTTTGCTGCCATTGTTCTTGAGTAATTAAAGGTAGTGCAATAATAATTCTACCGTTGACTTTACGCCAGATTGCCGGTTCTCGGTCGGTATATGCAATTAAAGCGCGTAGTTGATGTTCTGCTAATTGAGATGGAGATGCTTGTGCAGTTCGGAAGTCTTGTAAAAGCCAATTTTGATCGGTGATTTCAGCTATTTGGTCAATGGTAACTGGTAGAACTTCAATAACTGTTAAACCAAATTCGCGATCGGCAATAAGGATATCCGGTTCCTTACGAATTTCGCCAACCTTCGAGAAAATAGGATACCGCCAATAACCGATACAGTTTCTATCTGCAAAAGCATTTTTAACGGCATCCCATACTTGTTGTTCGCTTGATTCCGTTCCGGATTTTACAGGTTCTGTAGTGATAAATTTATTAGTATTTTCTTCAAAAGTCATTTTATATTTTCGCTTTAAATTTGTTAAAAGTAATGAATCTTTGTTACGCGAAATTACCCTCATCCGATTGTGGATGGGGCTAAATAAACTAAACTGTTAATGCGCCCTTTAAAGTAGTAACAAAAGTTTCATTCGTGTTGCTAAATTAGCATCGCTTCAGTATTTGCTGCCAGTGGATATACACGGATAAGGGGTGATATTACGCTGTTTACTATCTCAGAAATGATGCGGAGTTATTCTTATCTTCTTTGTGATAAATATTGCTTTATTGATAATAAGAATTTTATATTGATTCTAAAGATGGCACTTCAAACTTATGAAAAGCGCAAACATTGTAAGAACTCGCTGACATCGTAGCTGATAATTTAGAAAAATGGAGCGAGCAGTCGTAAGCTTAGTCAAAAAGAAGAGCAAAAATTGAAGAAATATCTATGCCCAGACTAAAAAAAATATGGATTAGAATTATTAAAAGCAAATGGAGCTTATGCATTTAATAATCGGGCGACCGATAATTTATGGATATTATTGAAAGAAGCCAAGTTAGTTGAAAGACATTTGACTAGAAAACTTATAGGGATTGTTATAAAAACATTTAGATAACACTGCTTATCGCCCATTGATTGAGCAAACAGTAGAAATACCTTTACAAACGGATTAAAACGGAGAGGGTGGGATTCGAACCCACGGTACCTTTCGGTACACTCGATTTCAAGTCGAGCGCATTCGACCACTCTGCCACCTCTCCAGGTAGCTGTCAGCAATTAATCTTAAGCATGAAGCTTTAGATAATGGCTGACCAATTAAAGATTATACAATACTTCTAAGCTGGTTGCACCATCGAAGTGGATTTTTGATAAAGAATTTCTTCAGATTTAATAGTAAAGTCGTTACCAATCCATACGAGCGAAGCTTTTGTAACTTTTCCGTCTTCAAGTTCGACTATTGAAAAATTACGCAGCTTGTCTTGAGGTTTTTCGATAATTCGCGGTACGCTGGCTGCATTTAAATAAATAATTCCTTCTGGACTCCTAAAAATACGCTTTCGCAATACTTTTGTATGTCGCAAGCTATGGTGCATATGACCAAATGTGACCAAAGGAATATTTTTATTAGTGGTAATAGCTTGAGAAATCGCTTCCGCAAAGTCTGGATCGCCGTAATCTCCGCCGATGGGATGCCAATCTTTCCCACAGGGGTCTTCAGGTTTGTCTCCTAATCCGGAAGGACCATTGTGACCGAGAAAAATAATCGTTTCATGAGCAGCGCTGTTTACTGCTTCCATAATTCTGGTAGTCGATTCTTCAAGAGTTGTAACGCCAAATCTTTCTTTACATAAATCGGCAAATTTCCATTTCGGGCCACCCCAGGTAAAAGGACGACTTCCCACCACGGTTAAGTTTAAATCGGGAAAATCTAACTTACCAAAACCAACATGGGTATCGCCCAGAAAATCGAGTTGTTGCTGCACCCAATCTTCCTTAGTGCGGTCGTAAGGACACTTTTTACGTCCCCATTCGGTGGCTGTGTACCATGCATCGTGATTACCCATTACCACCGCTTTGGGGATATCGAGAGAAGCTATTTTTCTCACCACTTCTACCGATTCATTTCCAAAATCTCCAACGAACAAAACTAGATCGACACCCAGATGCTTAAGCGCGATACCGTCTTCCTTTTCCCACTGGTCGTGAACGTCTCCTACTACAGCGATTTTTACGATTTTCGAGTTTGTTATCTGACTGCTTGTCATGCCACTTTCCTTTCCATATGTTTCCAGGATAGGAAACTCAAACCGATTTTGGCACAATTTTGTTGAAGTCGTATTATCCCCCTAGTAATTTTGGTAAAAAGTACTATAATTATTTCAAGGTTAAGAATTGTATCTTGCATATACGTATTATTTGCTTGCCAGACCCTTTAAAGGATTTTGGATTATTTGGATATAAGCAAGTCTATACTTTTGAAACTTAGGGATAGTTTAAAATCAACAGTCTCTTGTTTTAAAAAGAGGGCAAGGTAAGCTTTTGTGCGGCAATGCAAGATTTTGAATTAAAAAAAAGAACATTAAACTAGATCCTACTGTGTTTACTACCGCACTGCGAAGACCTGAAACAACCCAACTGGGTGCATTACCGCTAGATTTGTTTGCAGCGATTGAGAATTTAAAAAAAGAACTCAATGCTGTTGTTTTGGCGCATTACTACCAAGAACCGGATATTCAAGATATTGCAGACTTTATCGGTGATTCGCTGCAACTTTCCAGAGCTGCAGCAGATACAAATGCAGATGTTATTGTCTTTGCTGGAGTTCACTTTATGGCAGAAACGGCAAAGATTCTTAATCCAGATAAGTTAGTATTATTGCCAGATTTAGACGCTGGTTGTTCTTTAGCAGATAGTTGTCCACCGAAGGAATTTGCAGCATTCAAAGCCGCTCATCCAGACCATTTGGTGATTTCTTACATCAATTGCACTGCGGAAATTAAAGCAATGAGCGATATTATCTGCACCAGTTCAAATGCAGTTAAAATTGTCCAGCAAATACCGAAAGAACAGCCGATTATCTTCGCTCCAGATCGGAATTTAGGGCGGTACGTGATGGAGCAAACTGGACGAGATTTATTGTTGTGGCAAGGTAGCTGTATCGTTCATGAAACTTTTTCTGAGAAGAAGATTGTACAGTTGAAAATTGCACATCCAGAGGCTGAGGTAATTGCTCATCCCGAGTGCGAGACAACTGTATTACAACACGCTGATTTTATTGGTTCTACAGCAGCTTTATTAAAATATTGTCAGCAGAATGGAAGTGATGAATTTATCGTCGCTACCGAACCCGGAATTATTCATCAAATGCAAAAGCAAGCACCTAATAAAAAGTTTATTCCCGCACCACCGACGAATAACTGTAATTGTAATGAATGTCCGTTTATGCGGTTGAATACCTTAGAAAAGCTTTATTTCGCAATGAAAAATCGGACTCCGGAAATTACTATGAGTGAGGAGACGAGGGTTAAAGCTTTGCGTCCGATGCAGCGGATGTTGGAGATGAGTGTTTAGGTAGAGATTGGTAGAGACGTGGTGATGAAACTGCGTCTCTATATGTTTTGGTGAAGTGCGATACGCGAAGCGTCAGCCTGCGGCTTATCGCCAAGTAGAAAATAATATACGAATAAGATAACAAAAATTACTCAAGCTCAAGTTGAGAATCAATTACATTCTTTAAACTATTGATATATCTTTCGTTGGTTCCAAGATCGTTAAGAGAATTAAGTTTTTCCCTAAAAGATAACCAATAAGGTTTTACAGAAACATCAAGCTCTATAGATTTCTTAAATAAAGATTCAAAAGCGCTAGTACAACCATGTGAGCAATATATCTCATTACTTTCAAAGAATGCTTTTAGAATTTCTTTCCATTGTGGAAGACTAATAAAATCTGCTGCTTCATTCAACAAATTCGCATTTGAGGCTGCATTGGGATAAGAAGAAGACAATTTAAAACGATGTATTATCTTTGGAATATTGTCTTTCAAGAACGACTTAAATAACTCTTCAAAGAGCTTATCATTGTAATACTTAGCAATAATTTCGATTAAATCATCAACTTTTGCTTGTTCAAATAATTTAGTAACTGGGGTCTCTAGTATATCAGTTAATATTTTCAGCTTTTTCTTAGATGAGAAACGTTTATAATATTGACAAGTGTCAAGTAGTTCTTCTAAAGATAATCCTTTGATTTTATCAATTAAGTAAGGCTGAATTTTCTCATTTAATGAACAACTACTCTCTGTCATCATTGAAATTAACTCATCGAAATTAGCTTGTGGAATAGCTTTTTCTAATAGAGGTTTTATTTGTTCATTTATTAAGTGATATTGTGGTTTGTCTTGACAATAGGGTTTAATTATAATTAGTTCCTTTAAAGGAAGTTGAAGCTTAGTTTTTACAGCATCTTTTAAGAAGAATATACGATTAGCAATTAATAATATTTCTAAATTCTCACGAGATGCTGATTCAGCATACCATTTTCGTTTAACGAGTTTCAGTTTTTCAATAAAAGCGACTCCTTTTATTTGACATGGTTCGGTAAGATAGTCCCAAATATTAATTTTTCCAAGATAAATAATTACTTTATCCCAATTTTCATCATTAACTTTATTGAGAATAATATCAGATAATTTATCATTTAATATTTCTCTTATTTTCTCGGGATACATACTTGATATTGCATCAATTGCAGAGAATTGACGCGCTCTTTCATCATCAGGAAGATTTTCAGTCAATAAACTGACTGTTAATCCAAGAACAATATCTTTAATTAAAGTTAAGCGAGCGCGAGCTAACGGACTTTTTTGAAAATATGTTATCGCTAGTTGTGAATCTGTTGGAAAATATTCAGATTTAATATCTTTGAAAATTCT
Source organism: Rivularia sp. PCC 7116 (assembly GCF_000316665.1). Classification (GTDB taxonomy): domain Bacteria; phylum Cyanobacteriota; class Cyanobacteriia; order Cyanobacteriales; family Nostocaceae; genus Rivularia. Next base: position 833,626 of record NC_019678.1, read on the forward strand.
TTCACGAGCAGCACGACCTTGAACTGGTGGTCTTTCTAAAAGATGAGTAACAGCACTTCTTAAGTGATATCGTGCTAATTCTGCTGTAGCTTCAAATGGTTCTTCTAAAGATGTCATTGAAGGATGAGCGCATCGGCTTCTATCTTCAAATAATCTTTCAATATCTGACATCTCAACATTTGAAATTAATTCAAATGGCTTGAGTGCTGTTTTTGGTATATCTGACTCAAACTGCCAAAGCTCTTTTACTTTTTTTTCTGAACTCAGCTTCTCAAATTTTTCTAATAGTTGTGAAGCTTCTTTATCTCCTAAAAGCTGTAATTCCCTTAGTTTATGGAGAAAATCGAATACAACCGCATTCCAAGTTGCGACAATACAAGAACGATATGCTCCAGCTTTATAACAAGCAACTGCTTCTTTAATAAATTGTTTAGCTTGCTTATCTCTACAACGTACTACTAATTCGTCTAAATCAATAAAAGCTTCATACATAACAAGTCGTCTAATATACAAAATTTTATGTATATTAGCGTAAACAACAAGCCAATACAGTGGAAGATTGTCACAATATTACAAAATAAGAGCTTTACAATATATAAATTATTTTGAATTCGTACTTTTGTTGTTCCAGTGTTATGGTGCGTTAGATGATGTATTAAAGCTTTTAGTCTTAACAGATAGCTTCTAGTGCATCTAACACACCCTACAAAACTGCATCTTTAAATGTTTTATTGATTTGTTTTTGATGTACCATTTTCACCAAGATATCAATAATGAAACTTCGTAGATTTCACGATGCAAATCTGTTTTATCGGAAAGTTAAGGATTATTTCTTAAAAGAAGAAGTATTGCACAACCTGCAACTAGGAATTTGCAATAATTTGATAAGTAATCCAAAAATATCTAAAATCAAACCTTATTTATCAGTAGTAGAGGAAGATGGGAATATTATTGCGGTGGCAATGATGATAATTCCTTATAATTTACTGCTGTCACGCATTAAAAATTTTGCAGCAATAGATATTATCGCTCTCGACTTACAACGGCAATATAAATCGTTAACCAATATAAATGCACCTATTCTCGAATCACAAGCATTTGCAGACAAATGGTGTTTGTTAACAAATTCATCTTACAATTTAAAGTTACCGCTGCGTATTTTCAAGCTAGAAACAGTAGAGTTATTTTTGCAAGCAAAAGGTAATTTCAGAATAGCCACGCAAAACGATAAAGAACTTCTTAAATCATGGCATGACGCTTTTAATTTTGAAGCATTAGGAAAGAAAGGTATTGAATCAGATAGCGAAAGCTGGGTTGAAACAGCATTGCAAAAAGGCAAGGCTTATTTATGGCAAGATGAAATACCAGTTTCCATTGCTTGTAGTACTCGCTCAACTCCTAATGGTATTGGAATAAGTATGGTTTACACTCCACCGGAATATCGCAAACGAGGTTATGCAGGTGCTTGTGTTGCTGCTTTAAGCCAAACTTTACTGAATACAGAATACAAATTCTGTTTTTTATTTACTGATTTATCTAATCCCACTTCTAACAAAATATATCAACAAATTGGTTATAAACCTGTGGCTGACTGGAGTAATTACGCCTTCTATTAAATCTTAAGTAAATAGATAAGAGTTAGATAACTTACTGTGGTTCTTGAGGAATATTTAAACGTCTTCCAAATCTGTCATAAACCAAAACATCCCACTGCCCGTTCAAAGTATACTCAAAGGCAATCCTGTTACCGTCGGCACTAATTGTCGGATTTCGGACTTCTGCTTGAAGATTACCAGTTAAATTACGTGACTGACGAGTTTCCTTATCGTACAGAAAAATATTGCTTCTTCCCTCCCGAGATGCAGCAAACACAATGTATCTAGCGTCTTGAGAAACTGATGGATGACTGGCGATCGCATCAAATGAATTTAGCCCAGGTAAGTTAATTAAATTACGAGTTACCCGATCAAACATATAAACATCTTGACTGCCACGACGGTCGCTCGTGTAAACAATATATCTATTAGAAATATGTGGATTTAATTCTGAGGCACCAGAATTAAGACCCCTACCACTATTATCAAATGGGTAGCTCAATATACGCGAAGAACTGCAAGCACCCAGTAAACCGAAACTAGCAAATAAACAAATTGAAATTAACTTTTTGGGAATCGGGAATTGGGAATTGGGCATTGGGCATTGGTAATATTTAGAAAATTATAATATTCAATTTTCTTCCCCCTCTTCCCCCTCTACCCTACTGCGGGGGCGCACTCAGTGGGGCACCATTAGGAATATCTAATTCTACATTCGCTCCGCGATCGAGGACTTCAATATCCCATTGACCGCGAATCGTTGTTTCAAATACAACATATCTGCCGTCTGGGCTGACGCTGGGATTTCTTACCCAGCCGTTATAGTTTTGGGTCAGAACTTGGGATTGTCCTACGGCACGGTCATAAAGTGCTATTACTGGTCTACCACGGTCTGTAGTACTGTAGACTATATAACGTCCGGTGTAGCTGAGGCTGGGACTTTCTGCGATGGCATTACGTCGATTCAAACGCGGTGTAGGAATCAGCTTTTGCTGCTCTAAATCGTACAATAATAATTGCTGAGTACTGCTACGATTCGATACAAATGCTAAAAAGCGACCGTTTCCACTTAAAGTTGGCTGTTCTTCGGTGTTGCGAGTATTTAGGGAATTAGAACCAATGGGAAGTTCGTTGTAACTACAAGATACTAGTAAACTAATCAAACTAAGACAAAGACTCCAACGAAATTGTAATTGGAGCCAGAATCCAGGGATAATTTTTTTCACCTTAATAAGTTTTCTCTGCTTTTAGCGCCAATCTCCTAATTATTCGTCGTCCAATTTTACTTCCGGTGGTTCGTCTTTCTCATCTTCTAAACGAACAATTGGGTTGTAATCTTCATAATCAGTGGGTATGACCTCATCCATTCCACCTCTTTCTCTTCTGGGGTCTGAATCTCTCCTAGGACGACGCTTTCTTGAAGTTCTAGGTTGAATAATATCTTCTTCACTTCTTGGGCGAGTTGGTCTTTCATTACTCCGACGAGGTGCTCTTCTTTCTTCGGTAGGAGAATTATCCCAACTATCTATTGGTGGAGAAGATGAATCCCAATCACTTTTTTCCAGCCTTGATGTACTACGGCTGTTAGTACGCTTGGAACTCGAAATACGGCGACGAGGTGGTCTATCGTCTTCAATTCTCTCTATATCATTACGACGTTCCGGACGACGGGGGGCTGGATCGTCATAGTATTCACTACGAGATGCACGACTATCTCTACTTCCGCGAATTTGAGGACGTGGCGGACGTTCTTCTTCATAATACGGGTCATAAGGTAAGGGATCTCGGTCGTAATCTTCGACCTCAGCACCGTATCTACCCCGATCATCATAATCGTAACGGTCGCTGACATCCCGCTCGCGGTCAACAATTGGAGTGCTACGTTTGGCTTGCTGAGTTGCAATACCGCGTAGACGAATGCTTTCATAAGCAAAATATACAGTTGTTCCAACTAGAAGCAGTTGACCAAATTGCAAAATTGGGTCTAATCGCCAACCTTGAAAAATAAAAATAAAACCGCACAATAAACCGACAGCAGCAAAAAATATATCTTGGTCGCGTGAAAGTTCTGGACGTACAGTACGCAGAAAATATAGTCCGGCTCCAGCAACAGCTAGAAAAATTCCTAAAATACTTGCTGGGTTAGTTCCTATATTTACCTGAGCCAGAACGCTGGCTGAGTTCAGCCCATAAGTTAGCATTGTTCTTTTCCCGATATCAAATCTATGTTAGCGACTCACAATTAAAATCGTTTAGCAGCAAGCACATATAAATGTACAGTAAAGGCGCGAATTGTCTGACTCCTAAACGGAGTTATTCAATACCGCGCCTTGACTAGCGCCATTAAAAGTTTTTTCAGAAGGATAAAACTTTTAAGGGAACCTTTGACGTTGTTAATTAAAGTTAACAAGACTAGGCTGGTCAATTAAGTATAGCTCGTACTCTGTATGAGGAATATTTAAAACCTAGTCTGGCTAACAATTAGCTAAGGAATTTATTTTATCTTTAAGAAACGCAGTCCTCTACGTTTCTCTAGAAATTCTAGAAACGTTGGATTTTATCTCTTTGGCTAATGAAAATTAGTGCCACTGTTGCGGGGATAACAACAATTGCACCACCCCAGGCTAAGCTCCAAAGGAAATTTGCTAAAGACGGAGTCATAGTTACAACCTTTTTTACATAATTCTTTCTAATATTTTAATACCACGAAACGAATCGCAATAAGTCTTAATTGTAAATAGGGCACTCATCAATCAACAATATGCCAGTAAAACTGATTGAGAAGGAAAAATCGGTACGAATGCGCGCTACAGTCGCAAAGCGGGTTTCTTAGTGAATATTGAACCAGATCGATCTAAGAAAATTATCGGAACCTGCTTGATTTGATTCAATCTCGGGCACAGCATCAGAACTCAGCTTCCGATAAAATAATATAAAGATTTCACAAATCTTCAAATATCGCTTTAACTAAGTTATTTTTTCTTCAGATTAACCATTAATTCAAGCCATGAGTACCCTTGACGTAAGCAATTTGATTCTCAGTCTCGTATTAGGACTAATGACGTTTTTATTTATTTTCCGAATTATTTTAACTTGGTATCCCCAAGCCGAACTGAATCGTTTTCCTTTTAATGTGATTGCAAAACCTACCGAGCCATTTTTAATCGTACTGCGTAAAATAGTACCACCTATAGGTGGTGTCGATATTACACCGATTATTTGGGTCGGAATCTTCAGTTTGGCACGGGAAATCCTTTTAGGTCAGCAAGGACTGCTGACCATGCTAGCTCGCACTAGCTAAAGTGAATTGTTTATTTCTTGAATAAAATTGGTGTAGACATTGCCTTCCAAAAACTGGGGAATATCCATAACTTTCTGATGAAAGCCAACTGTTGTGGTCAGTCCAGTAATGGCACATTCTCTTAGAGCGCGTTTCATCCGATTGATGGCGGTGGCACGATCTGGAGCCCAGACAATTAACTTTGCTATTAACGAGTCATAGTAAGGAGGAATTTGGTAGTCGGTGTAAATATGGGAATCAATACGAACACCAGGACCTCCAGGGGGAAGATAGCCGCTGATTTTTCCGGGGCAGGGACGAAAATCGAGATCGGGGTCTTCAGCATTGATCCGACATTCAATTGCATGACCTCGCAAAACAACTTGTTCTTGAGTGACGCTAAGTTTTTCCCCCATAGCAACGCGGATTTGTTCGGCTACTAAATCAATACCGGTAATCATTTCCGTTACAGGATGTTCAACCTGAATCCTGGTATTCATTTCCATAAAGTAGAAATCACCAGATTTGTCAAGCAAAAATTCCACCGTACCCGCACCGGTGTAATTAATATATTTGGCAGCTTTTACCGCAGCGTCCCCCATTCTCTGCCGTAATTCTTCATCGAGCGCCGGACTCGGAGCTTCTTCAAGAAGTTTTTGATTGCGCCGTTGAATCGAACAATCACGCTCGCCTAAATGAATTACATTGCCGTGATTGTCCGCTAAAATTTGAAACTCTATATGACGAGGACGTTCGATAAATTTTTCTAGATAAACCCCTCCATTTCCGAATGCAGCTTCAGCTTCTCCTTGTGCTGCTCGAAAAGACTTAGTAAATTCCTCTTGCGATCGCACTAAGCGCATACCTCTGCCACCACCACCCGCAGTGGCTTTAATCATCACCGGATAACCAATTTCTGCTGCTGTTTTCAAACCTTCTTCTTCAGAAGACAGCAGACCATTGCTACCCGGAACCGTCGGAACGCCTGCTTTTTGCATGGTGTCCTTAGCTGTAGATTTATCCCCCATCCTGCGAATCGCTTCTGGTGAGGCACCGATAAAAGCGATATGATGGTCGGCGCAAATTTCCGCAAAACGAGCATTTTCGGCTAGGAATCCATAACCAGGATGAATCGCGCTAGCATTACGCGTTAGTGCAGCAGCAATAATATTGGGGATGTTTAAATAACTTTTGCTGCTTGCAGCATCACCGATGCAAACTGCCTCATCAGCAAGCTGGACGTGAAGAGCATTACGGTCAATATTTGAATGTACTGCAACAGTCGCAATTCCCATTTCCTCACAAGCACGAAGAACGCGAAGTGCTATTTCCCCTCGATTAGCAATTAATATTTTGTCAAAATTCATGTTTGTAATTTCTATATCTTTCCTATAGATTGATAATTTTTGATGCCAAACCTCGAACTAAGAATCAACTTTATTTCAAAATTTGACAATAAATTTGCGTGCTTTGTTAATAGAACCCTCAGCTATAACGAACTACCCATAAGGCATTTTAAATAGATTGTTTGACTAAGTTAACGCAAGCAGTATTAAGAAATAACTCAGAAAGTTAATCATTATACGCATCAATCGATAATTTGAGACATCTAATGACCATAAACACGAAGATAGCTTCTACGCTTATTTAAGAGCGCCGTTCTTAATATGACCTGAGTTATATTTAATTTCTGTGAGCCAGTTATCCCAATTTGCCTTTGCTAAGCAGCAACGCCAGATAATCATCTTTTTTCTCAATACAACAATTTCTGACTCACAGGTTTAGCCACTTACTATATTTTTTTTGTTGTGCTATACTTCATTCCTAGATAAAAGATAAATAAAAATCTATCATGCGGATGTGGCGGAATTGGTATACGCGCACGCTTGAGGGGCGTGTGGCCTTGGCCTTGCGAGTTCGAGTCTCGCCATCCGCATTTTTTTCTTGGATATTTATAATAAGCCATTAGGGATTGACAACCTGGAGGAATTAATGATGAGTAAGAAGCAGATCCCCGCTCTGCAACCGCTACTCCCTACTCCCTAATTTGTATTTGCTACTCATTACCCATGACCTGGCATTTTGTGCTTTGATAGAATGGCGGTAAAGTATTGTTAAGAGCAAAGCATTGACTGCAACTTTTTCACAGCAAAATGATTTAGCTTTACCTTGCTCGTGGCATAGATTAAATTCTATTTGGCAAGGTGGAGAAGAGGTAGTTCAACAAGGTTTGCCTCACAATCGGCTAGCACCAGCTTGGCAGCTATTGCTGTTGGGTGATGGTTCTCCAACGCGACATTTGAAATTGCTGACGGGTGAAGCCACAGAAGTAGATGTTATTGATATGTCATTAATTGGCATGGATTCGGATAATGCTCCCGATTTGATGCAGGTAGTGCCTGGTCCTAGGTTGCGAAGACAAGTTTGGTTGCGTACTGCTAGCGGTCAAATTTTGGCATATGCAACTTCATGGTGGGAAGCATCTCATGTCGATGAATATTTGCAAAATCGTTCGTTAACGATTTGGGCAAGTTTAGCTCGTCTTCGTACTGAATTGTATCGAGATATTCAAGGAATTTACTACGGCGATTCGACCGAATTAGAACTAGGATTTAATCAAAAAGGTCCTTTTTGGGGAAGGCACTATTTATTTTGGCATCACGGACAGCCTTTAACGTTGATTTATGAGGTTTTTTCGCCTTATTTGACTAAATATTTGGGAAATACCAAACTCTAGCTGTACTATTCTTTGCTTGAACTTGTTTTCTCTTTTTTTAGTCATAGAGAACAATATTCCACGAAGCCAATTAATTCGTGGAAATAAGCATTACAACAATATTAAAAATTTGATCTCAATACAAAAGTTCATTATTATCAGCTTTTGTAGTGATGATTTTTAAGGTTAGAGATTTGTAGCGCTGAGTAAAGGGTAAGACCCCTTGTTTAGTGATTATAAATCAGCAATCAAAATATAATATCCAATGCCAATCTGTATAGAATTTTGTCGAGCTAATTTATAATTTGCACGCATCTCCACTAACTGAAACGTTTGTTTTGTAAATCAAATATTCCATATGTTCAAACTCTCGGCTACTCTTATTTTGAGATTGAAGCTTTCGCCAGTTGGTTCTCAAGTAAATAGATGGCGAACTTAAATAACTTGCAAAATTTCAAGCAGTATCCGGACTTGAGTATTCTATAGAAACGCAGCAGGGATATCTTCATACATCTACATAGAAGAATAGCCATAAGCACTTTTTTCGATTACTTTGATAAGTTTGAGAATACAAAATTTCCATTTTTGTCAAAACGGTGAAAACACTATTTTGCAGTGATTTCACACTATAGACTAGTCTCAAAACAAAGAAGTAAAGAATATATAGGCATGTCTTTTTAGGTAATTTTCTTAGACATATTTTAGATTGGGGTAGTGTTTGGTTGTAATAGTAGTGTTAAACTTGCTGCGGAGGTGGATATAAAAGCCCGAAAGATTGTAGTGAAAAGAAGCAATATAATGTTTGGTACTTTAAACTACGTTATCCGGAGTTGAATAATATAGAAAGTCTGTAAGATGCCAATGGTGATTTGATTGTAAAAGTACTATCATCTTATGAGATTTATTTTCTGAGTGTAATCAGCAACCCTAGATATAAAAAGTAATTTTTGGTTAGCTGTACCAATAAAGCAATTGAAAAGTTCGGTTTTATGAGGTATTGGTTTCAATGACACTGCCTGTCGTGTCTATTTCTGGTAAGAAAAAAAAGAAACCGTCTTTAGTTTTGACGCTTTCTGGAGCGGGTTTATTAATTGGTGGTGGAATAGCTGCTTACTGGCTTTTTACTCAGGGAAAACCTTTGTCTAGAGATTTGCCTGTAGGTGCGAATATTATTCCCCAAGATGCCCTATTTACGGTTTCTTTGAGTACGGATTCAAGTCAGTGGGAAAAACTGCGCTCTTTTGGGACTAAAGAAAGTCAAGCCGCACTGGATCAAAATTTGATTCAGTGGCGCGATCGCTTTCTGGCAAAAGAAGGTTTTGATTTCAAAAAAGATGTAAGTCCTTGGGTTGGGGATCAAGTAACTATTGCTATTTTAGCTCCCAAAGCCCCAGTAACTGCATCTAAACCAGTAGCTAGCGATGGGAAATTAGCCACCGTAGAACAGTCGCTGGTAATGGTTTTACCAATCAAAGACCAAAACAAAATTCAAACAGCCTTGGCGCAACCAAAAGCCCTGAAAGGAAAATGGGTTGACCGAGAATATGAAGGTATTACGATTAAAGAAGCACAAACAAATTCGGGAGAAAAGTTATCTACAGCAGTAATTGAAGAACGTTTCCTGGTTATTGCAGATAATCCCAAAGCTACTGAAAGAACGATTAAAGCTTATAAAGGCAAAGCTACCCTAGCAGCAAGTAAGGGTTTTGCCAAACATTTACCTAAAATAGCAACTTATCAGCCCCTGGCTCAATTTTACGTTAATGTTCCATCAGCGGCTCAAATTGCCAGTACAACTTCTGCTAAACGTCGTTTACCAGCGCAAGTTTTAGCACAGTTAAAAAATAATAAAGGCTTAGCCGGAACTGTTAGTTTAGAACCTCAAGGATTGCGTATCAAAGGAGTCTCTTGGTTGAAGCCGAGCAGCCGAAGAGTGTTGGCAGTAGAAAATAAAGCTAATACTATGACTACTCGGTTACCAGAATCTACTCTAATGATGTTTTCTGGTGGCAACCTGCGTAGGTTATGGGCTGATTACGTTTTGACTTCACAGAAAAATCCTCTTTCACCAGTGAAGCCAGAAAAATTAAGAAAAGGATTTAAAAACCTTAGCGGTTTAGATTTAGATCGAGATTTACTTAGCTGGATGGGAGGCGAATTTGCTGTATCTGTTGTTCCCCAAACTCCAAATACAGAATTTCCCCAAGATGTCCGCGCTGCTTTAGTGTTTATGGTACAAGCTAGCGATAGGCGCAAAGCGGAAGCATCAATGAAGCAGTTAGATGATGCGATGAGAAATCAGTACCAATTTAAAATTAAAGAAGATAAAGTTGGTCAAGTGCCAGTTACTAGGTGGATTGGACCTTCGGGAACTTTAACTGCTACCCACGGTTGGTTAGAAGAAGATATTGCTTTTTTAACCTTGGGGACTCCGATTAGCGATAAAATTATTCCCAAACCAAAAAATATATTAGCTAAGGCTGGTTTATTCCAGAAAGCAGTGCCATCAGAACTTAATCCTATAAGTACTCAATTTTTCTTGGATATGGAAGGTGCGGCAAAAAACTTTTCTTTACCGGCTTTATTTCCGAATCAACAGAGTTTTCTTAATGCGATCAATTCGGTAGGTGTAACAAGCGCGGTAAGCGATAGTCGGACTACTCGCTATGATATCTTGCTCAAGTTAAAGGAAGGCGATCGACCAGTTGAGCTTCCCAATGCCGAAGAGAAGAGCGAGTAGAAAAATAGACGACAAATAAAGATAAGCTAGAAGAGGTTAGAAGAGGTAGAAATCTTAAGGGATTGCTGCCTCTTCTCAATCAAACTGGGAAAGAAAGTAAGATAAAAAATTATAGTAATTTTAATGGGGAGAACACTTTTATGGATTTAGTTGTACTCCAGAATTGGCTTGATAATGCTTCCTTCCTCGTCCTATTTCTGACGATGCTGATTTATTGGGTGGGAGCAGCTTTCCCCAATATACCAACATTGGCAGGTTTGGGAACTGCGGGAATGGCGATCGCCAATTTATGTATGGCAACTTTACTTGGTGCAAGGTGGTTGGAAGGTGGGTATTTCCCTCTCAGCAATTTATATGAATCATTGTTTTTCTTAGCTTGGGGAATCACCACGGTTCATTTAATTGCTGAATACAGCAGTCGCAGCCGTTTGGTAGGAGTTGCCACTGCTCCAGTAGCAATGGGAATTACAGCTTTTGCAGCTTTGACACTTCCTTCAGAAATGCAGGTTTCCGAACCATTAGTACCGGCACTCAAATCAAACTGGTTGATGATGCATGTCAGCGTGATGATGTTGAGTTATTCAGCTTTGATGGTAGGTTCTTTAGTAGCTGTAGCATTTCTGATAGTTACAAAAGGTCAACAAGTGCAGCTACAAGGTAGTTCGGTTGGTAACGGTGGCTATCGTAGCAACGGTTATCGTTTACATAAGGCTGGTGAATTAGTTACCGAACCCAATGCATTTGCTTTTGAAAACAACGGTTTTTCTCCCGTTCAAAGCAACAGTAACGGTAAAAGTGCCACAGCAGTTGCAAGGCGGATAGAAACTTCTCAAAACGTAGAAAATTCAGGAGAACCCCTTTCCCCACAACGGTTGAGTCTTGCTGAAACCTTAGATAATATCAGTTACCGCATTATTGGATTGGGTTTTCCCCTCTTGACAATTGGTATTATTGCTGGGGCAGTTTGGGCGAATGAAGCATGGGGTTCTTACTGGAGTTGGGACCCCAAAGAAACCTGGGCTTTGATTTGCTGGTTGGTATTTGCAGCTTATCTACACGCTCGGATTACTCGCGGTTGGCAAGGTCGTCGTCCGGCAATTTTAGCGGCTACCGGCTTTGTTGCGGTTTGGGTTTGTTATTTAGGTGTGAATCTGTTGGGTAAGGGTTTGCACTCTTATGGGTGGTTTTTCTAGATTAATTTTTCATAGTTCCCTCAGACTGTAAGTCTGGGGCTACATTTACGAAGCCCGACGACCTGGGCTTTAAAAAACTCTTTTCCACTGGTTGGGAAGGAGTTTTTTTAATAGAAGTTAAAGAAGAACATTGTAGGTTGTGTTGAAGGTCGTGTAAGCGGAGCTTTCTCGTAGAGTAACCCAACATTATGAAGACTGAAGATTGCTAAAAGAAATATCCCCCAGGAACTTCTGAAGGGACATGATAATAAAGATAAAAATAAATAGTATTGTTATCCTTTATTTTTAATAATCATTGCATCAATTATCATTTTGGCTTTCTGTTCTGGAATATCTAAGTAAGAGTAGAGATACTGTAAAAGGTCTTCTTCTTCTTCAGTTACTTCACCATCCGCTAAAACTAAATCGGTTGCTACAGCAAAAGCTGTATCGTGTAAATGATGAGGCAATGAAGCAATCGCGTTTTTTAATAAAGTATCACTTCCATGACGCTTGGTAATTCCGCACAATTTATCAAACAATCTTCCCATAACATCACCCGAATAGCTTCGGAACAATTCCATCCGATTCAAGGAAGCTATCATTACCTCAGTCTCGTCATCTGATAAATAACCATCAGCTGCTACTGTAGCTAGGGCAATGGCTGCAAATGCTTCTGCGGGACTAAAAGAAACACCTTTCTGTTGAGTACGAGTAGTAGATAAACCGCTAAATAAACCCATATCAAATATTTTTTAATTCTTACATATACAAGTTGACATATTTTTTATACATTGAGATCAGTTTTATTACCTTGAATTAAAGTATTTTTTTTACTACTGGATAAAACCTTTTCATAAGTAGCATCAGTACCGATAATTAGATAATTTTAAACAGTAACAGGAATTATCTAATGACCGAATTAACACTTACCAACTTCAAAATTGCCTCAGCGCTATTTATTAGACAAATCAGCGGGACACCAATTCCAGATTTATTTGGCTCTACCGATGGTAAAGCTGTTGGTACTTATGTTGAGCAAGCATTTAACCATTATCTAAGAGCTACCTATGACTATATTCCGGGCAATGCTGCGAGCGGTATTGATTTTCCTGACTTAAATGTAGATTTAAAAGTAACTTCAATTCGTCAACCCCAATCATCTTCTCCTTTTCGAGATGCGAGTCAAAAAGTGTATGGTTTGGGTTATCATCTGCTGGTGTTTACCTACGAAAAATCTGACGACAGCACAACACAAACAGCGCGTTTAAATTTTCGAGATGCAATTTTTGTAGCGCGGGAAAAGACAGGAGATTATCAAACAACTTACGGTTTAATCGGAATTTTAAATCGTAACGGCAATAAAGATGATATTGTTGCTTATCTAGAGGAGCGAAATTTACCTTTAGACGAAATTGGACGCGATTTACTTGCGGATAGAATCTTGCAAAATCCTCCTCAACTTGGATATCTTACAATATCAAATGCATTGCAATGGCGGCTTCAATATCGTCGAATTATTGATATAGCTAATTCAAAAACAGATATAGGAGTAGAAAACCTGCTTGAAAGCTGAACTTGGTGATTTTCAAACCCCTCCTGCATTAGTAGCAGAAATATTAAACTGTCTAAGTAAAAGTAATAAGTATTGGGAAAGAGTTTTAGAACCAACTTGTGGAGAAGGAAATTTTATTTCTGGTTTATTAGCACTTGATAAACCTCCGAAAGAAATTCAAGGGATTGAATTGGAGAAAGAACATTTTCAAGCTACAAAAAGCATTTATCAAAATGCTGATTCAACTCGTGTTGTGATTCAGCAAGCAAAAATATTTGATTTAGATTTCCGTCAAAGTTTGAAATGGAGTACAGAAGGTAATTTACTGGTTATAGGTAATCCTCCTTGGGTAACAAATTCTCAACTTGGAAGCTTGGGAAGTAGTAATCTGCCAATTAAAACAAATTTTAAAGGCTTAAAAGGAATTGAAGCTTTAACTGGAAGTTCCAACTTTGATATTACAGAATACATTTGGATAAAGCTGATTAAAGAACTTGTTTTTGAAAAACCAACTATTGCATTACTTTGTAAAACTTCTGTAGCGCGTAAGGTTTTGCAATTCGCTTTTGATACTCAATTAAAAATTAGCAATGCTTCCATTAGATTGATTGATGCTAAAAAATGGTTTAAAGCTTCTGTAAGTGCTTGTTTATTTTGTTTAGATGTTGGTGCGGATGAACCGAATTATCAAGTTAATGTTTATTCTAATTTATCAGCAAGCGAACCAGAATCAACTATTGGAATTATTGATAATAAATTAGTTGCAGATGTTAAAGCTTATCGAAAATCAGCTTTTCTGAATGGAAAAAGTTCTTTAACCTGGCGACAAGGCTTAAAACACGATGCAGCATCTGTAATGGAACTTACCTGTATTTCAGAAGGAGTTTTTCAAAATAAATTTAAGGAAATAGTTAATATTGAATCGGATTATATTTACCCTTTACTAAAATCTACCGATTTATTTCACGGAAAAATAGAACCAAAGCGAGGTGTGATAGTCACTCAAAAGAAGATTGGTGAAGATACATATATTTTGCAGCAATCAGCGCCACGACTTTGGCAATACCTTAAAAGTCATTCTGAAAAATTTAATCAAAGAAAATCGTCTATTTACAAAAATAAACCGCCGTTTTCTATATTTGGAATTGGTGATTACTCTTTTTCTCTTTATAAAGTCGCTATTTCTGGTTTACACAAGCAACCAAGATTTAGAATTGTTCATCCAATAAATAATCGTCCGGTAATGCTTGATGATACTTGTTATTTTATTTCGTGTGACTCTATTGAAGAAGCAATTCTTTTAGGTTGCTTATTTAATAGTGAAGTATGTTTAGATTTTATAAAATCAATAACTTTTTTAGATGCAAAAAGACCAATTACAAAAAAATTGCTTCAATCTATAAATTTGGATGCTTTACTAAATAGTATTCCGCAAAAACAATTAATAAAACAAGCAACTTCGGAATATCAACGCTTTAAAGCATATTCAGATAAAAAAATAGGATGGTTATCAACTTTAAAATTGCTATCCAAAAATATTTCTACAGCGAGTGAGTCAGTAAGATGCTCATCTCAAAGCAATAACAGACAACTCACCTTGAACCTATAACCTATAACCTTTAACCTCTAACCTCACAAAACCATCTCCTTCACCATTTCAGCAGTTGCAGGAGCTAACAAAACCCCATTTCGATAATGAGCGCTAGCCAAAATTACGTTGTCATATCCCGGTAGTTTCTCAATCACTGGAGCGGGACGACCTTCAGGACGAGGACGTAAACCACTCCAGGTGCGGATTACATCAGCTTTCGCTAACTCCGGACAAGTTGCGATCGCGCCTTTCAAGCTATTATCTAAAAGTTCTTTGTCGGCTGATAATTCACCATCATCTTGGGAAAATTCTACCGTGGCACCTACCCAATAATCTGTGGTTGGATAAACACCCGCACCACAAGGAACTATATATGTATCGTTACAGGTAATTGCTGGTTGAAATTCGGATTTTGCTAAAGGATGCCCCAAACGTAAATGAATTGCTTGTCCCAATACCGGACGAATATCAACTTTTTGATTTAATTGTTCGGTTAAAAGTGATGAACCCAATCCCGCAGAAATGATAAATGTATCTGCTGCAATTACACCTTCTGTTGTTTCTAATTCTCTAGTACTAGAGTTTTCACGATCGGATGATGACTTCATTCCCAATACATTTACACCAAATCTGAAATTCACACCATTTTGTTGTGCTGCTTCTACCAAAGCTAATGTAAATGCTGTTGGATCTAATTGCCTATCTTGCGGAGAATGAATTGCTCCTATATATTCACGTGAACTTACATCTACCTGGGGACAGATTTTACTAAGTTGAGCCTTATCTAAAATTTCTAATTGCCAACCTTGATTTTGACGAGTTTGTTTGAGTTTTTCCCAGAACGGTAAATCATCTGCTGTTACTTGAGGAGATGGTAGCAACATTAAAATTCCTTGACGATTGAAGGGAATTTTTTTATTTGTTATCGCTTCTAATTCTGGAATTAAAGTTCCATAACGTTGGACACTTGTTTGTCGCATCCGCCAAGCTTTGCCCTTTACCTTGTGGCTGATAATGCCCATCAAAACACCCAAAGCTGCACCTGTAGCAGCTTGTGCCGGGGGTTGTTTGTCAACAACTGTAATTTTTAACCCTTCAATTAAACTTAGTTCGTAAGCTAAAGTTGCTCCAATAATACCGCAACCGACAATAACTATATGATTCATAAATTAATGTAGAGACGCTGCCATGCAACGTCTCTAAAAATACAACGTTAGATTTTAAGCGTTAAATCTCAACTAAATTGTTCGTCGGTGACAAAAGTCTTTAAGCTTCATCAGATACAGACTTCGCAGGGATTAAATCCAAAAATTGGTTAATATCAGCAAAAGCCGCATCATAAGCAGACAAAGCTTGGCTGGAATTACGTTCATCAGCAGCTTGGTCAATTTTGACGAGATTGTTGAACATGTCTCGTACAATTTTACGCGCTTGCTTTTGTTGTTCTGGCACAAGGTTAGAAACAATAAAGTTCATATTTAACCTTGCTTCTGCCATAGGACCATGTATAAAAGTTCCTACATCTATCCAATCTCTGTTTTGAATAAGTTTTTGCAACTCAGAACCGCGCTCTTGTACTGCAACTATTTCTGGTACGTATTCCTGGATTTTCTCTATTTGTGATGGAGTATAGCTTGGAGGTGCTACAGCGACATTAGGGCCACCGCAACTGAAAAGTAATGTAGCTAAAGATATTAGTATTAACGAAAAAAGGGGGCGTAGACGCGACATAAATCGAACTTATTTATCTGGCAATTGACACAGTAATTTTAGCTTGTAGTGGTCGTTTTTAATTACTCATGACCGATTTATTTTGGCAAATCTTCCCACAGTAAATGATTTTTGAAGCAGAATAAATATTATATTTGCTGATTTTTTTTAAGTAATTATACTTAAGTAATTATTTCATTTAGTTGCTCAAGTACTTTCTAATCTGAAACTTTTGTGGAGCAATCCTCCTTTGATGCTGATTTTTTTAGTAAAATATTATATTTTATATAGTTTTATTTACAAATTACACAAAATAAAATTATTAATCTATGAGCAAAAATAGAGACAAACGTGCAGCAACTGCCAAGGAAACTATTGATATTTTGGAAAGAGGATTTTATCAAAATCAGCAAGAAGAAACTATTGATATTCAAGAAAATTTACAAGCTGCAATAAAAAATTCAATTCATTATTCTGAAGAAGATTTTTCATCAGTCTTTTTTAAATTAAGTAACAAACAAATTAAAGAAAACCAAAATTTAGCTCAATTTGAGATAAACAATGGAACTACTTTGAATGCTGCCAGCAGGTTAGTGAATGAAGAAGGTTTTGCGAAAGTACTATGTTTGAACTTTGCTTCTGCAAAAAATCCTGGTGGTGGATTTCTTAATGGTAGTCAAGCACAAGAAGAAAGTTTAGCTAGAGCAACCGGGCTTTATCCTTGTATTTCTCAAATGACGGAAATGTACGAGAAAAATAGGTATAGCGGCTCATGTCTTTATCTAGATGATATGATTTATTCGCCAGAGGTGCCCGTAATTAGAGGTGATAATGACGAATTACTAGATAAACCATTTTTAATTTCGATTTTAACGGTACCCGGTGTTAACGCTGGTGCTGTAAGAAAAAACGGTAAAAAGCAAGAAATTAACAAAATTGAAAGTACTATGTTGCAGCGTACAGAAAAACTATTATCAGTTGCAGCAGTAAATGATTACAAAGTATTGGTTTTAGGTGCTTGGGGATGTGGTGTATTTAAAAATAATCCTCATGATGTCGCAGGATATTTTCACCATCATCTAGTAGAGAATACAAAATTTAGCGGTTTATTTGAAAAGGTTGTATTTGCTGTTTTGGATAATACTAAGGAAGAAAGTATTGTTGATGCTTTTAGAGAAAGGTTTAATCGATAGCAATACCCTAGAAGGGTATCGCTAAATTGACAAAGCCTACCTGCGTAGGCTTGAAGATTCCCAGTCTGCGGAGGCAGGCTTCGTTTCTATAGCCCCAGGCTTCAAGCCTGCGGGCGGTTTCAATGCCCAATTACCAATGCCCAATTACCAATGCCCAATGCCCAATTCCCAATTCCCTCATTCCAATTTAATCAACTGATATTTTTGCACTTCACCGATAACGCGGTAAGGTTGCGAGATTTGAGCGGCTTGTTTTTCGCGTATCCAAGCATAGCTCGGAGAAGTAATTTGGGAAATTTCCTTCACTCGTTTGCCGTGTTTCGGGGTATAGAAATT
Source organism: Rivularia sp. PCC 7116 (assembly GCF_000316665.1). Classification (GTDB taxonomy): domain Bacteria; phylum Cyanobacteriota; class Cyanobacteriia; order Cyanobacteriales; family Nostocaceae; genus Rivularia. The sequence continues at coordinate 851,514 of NC_019678.1, forward strand.
TATCAAAACCCCAGTTTTTCCACCAACATTAACGAAATTTATGGGATTATTTTGCAGCGTTTGACTAATTTCAGGTTTTTGTAAAAATGCTTGAAAATCAGGATTATAGTTGCTTAGCAAACCCAGACTACCAGTTACTGCTAAGCTCAACCAGCTAGAAATCAACCAAACCCCTATCCAATAACGTGCAGTAATTAAATTTTTACCTAAACGACAGCGAGCAATCCAAACTAAAGGTAAAGTTAGCCAACATAAGCCCAATACTAAACCAACAATTGCGTAATTACGGATTTCTCCATCACTGTCGCTGATAAAGAAAACAACCGTACCCGCTAACAACAGTAGAATTCCTAAAGTACCAAAGACATAGTTTAAAGTTTGCAGAATCAGATTTGACGATAAATATAAAGGCGAAAAATCAACTTTAGAAAATAAAGCTGTATTTTGTATCTTGAATTGCTTTGTTGGTTTATCCCAAATCTTTCCCAACCAATTCAACCCAATCGCAGCCAGAAAAGCAATAAAAGGATATAAACACAGACTGTAGTGAGACAAGCGAGTTGAAAAAGTAGTGAGTTCAATCAATAAAATCAGCGGAAAAAATATTAATATTGAAAAATCTCTCGAATATTTAAATTGACTTGCATATTGCACTTTTATTAAAAATTGCAGACTCTGCTTCCAAATTCTATTTTTCAAGCTCAATCGGGAAGGCAGATTCTTTTTTTTATAATCTTCTTGATTTTTATAGTTGAATTTAACTAAAAATTTATGAATTAATAAACCCGCACCTAAAAAGCTAAACAACGACCAAGGAAAAGCTAAAATAAATACATTCCAAAAATAATAAGCCCAATTATTATTGCGACGTTCGCTTGAACTCAGTTTAGTCACAAAATTTATGAGTTCTGCGAAGCTATCACCACCAAACCGTAAAGAACTTAGTCTTAGCCAGAATACAGTAGGTGCCAAACCCAAAATAAATCCTAGATACAACATTGGATTTGCTAAATGTCTGTGGCGGCGATGCTGCAATATTAAATAAGGCGATAAAGCCACTATCGGCAAAAAAATCATAAAGCTTCTAAATAAGAAGCCCAGAGAAAAACTTAATCCAGTAATTAAACCCCATATATAACGATATTTGGAATTTAATTCCGATTTTAATAAAGACCAAATTCCTAACAACACCAGAAAAACCATCGCTACATCTGGAGTTCCCAAACGAGAATATTGTAGCCATAAAAACTCTACGCTCAGGATAGCGCTAGCAAGCCAAGCAACCTTTTTATTTAATAATATTGTGCCAATTTCATATACTAAAAATATACTTAAAATACTACCAATTAGATTTGGTAAACGAACGCTAATTTCACTAATCCCAAATAAACTGTAAAAGATAGCAATCAACCAATAAAAACCTGGTGTTTTGTGATGAGGAGTTTCCCAGGGATTTATCCAGTCTCCTGAATCGAACATTAGACGCGATCGCCAAGCGTAAAGCCCTTCATCATGAGCCATTAGGCTGTTATTACTTATACCTAATAACAATAACGGCAGCATCCAAACTAATAAACTTAAATAAGAAAAACCTTTTGAGGTTCTAAACTTTTGTTTAATGATAGAAAACTTTAGTTCGGACAGCATTTGAGTAATAAAAATTGCAAATGACAGACTTAACTAATTAATTGTTAAATCTGGTTTGAAAAATCGTAAATTAGTATACAAAATGTAGCATATTTAGACAGTCACCAGTTACCAGTTACCAGCCAGCTATAGCCATTCAAAAGGTAAGAGAAGTCTTGGGAGTGCCTTACTCCTTGGTGAAAACAAACGGGTATAAATATCCTCACTGACTGACAACTGATAACTGATAACTGGTCACTGTTAACTTATTTAAGGGGAGATTCTATCATGCTGGGGCCAAATCAACGGATGAAATTAGACGATACGGATGATAAGTTATTTTACGGACTTCCCCGTTTTGTGACTCATGTAGATGATGGGTTTATTCAACAGCTTACAGACTTATATCGCCAACGTTTGCTGCCAGATACACGCATTTTTGACATGATGAGTAGCTGGGTTTCTCATTTACCAAAAGAAATGCAGTTTAGCCATGTTGAAGGGCACGGACTAAATCAAGAAGAATTGGCACGTAATTCCAGATTTAACCATTATTTTGTCCAAAACCTCAACGAAAATCCTAAATTACCGCTAAAAGACCAAGAATTTGATGCCGTTCTTAATTGCGTATCCGTACAGTATTTACAGTATCCAGAAGCAATATTTACGGAAATTCATCGCATACTCAAACCTGGTGGTATGGCAATCTTCAGCTTTTCCAACAGAATGTTTTATCAAAAAGCAATTCAAGCATGGCGCGATAGTAGCGAAGCCGGTAGAGTGCAATTAGTTAAAAGCTATTTTCAATCTGTTCAAGGATTTACTCCTCCAGAAGTAATCAAAAATCAATCAACAGCACCAAATTTCCTCCAGTGGTTAGGTGCGGGAGGTGGTGACCCATTTTATGCTGTTATAGCTCATCGAAATTAACAGTTAAAAAGGTTAAAGGTTAAAGGTCAAAGGTTAAAGATGATAAGAAATCTTTAAATATTGACTAATTTATCCTCAATGTTAAGAAGTTTAACTGTTGGTAAACATACTCACTAGTTATCAAAGAAAAATTTTTGTTGATTGACAGATGAAGTATAAAGGATGAGTCATAAAGTATAAATTGTTAATCCTTTATACTTTATTCGGTCAAATTTAAATTAGGAGTCAAAGATGAATTTTCCTCGCGTGCGTAGCATATTAGCTGCACTACTTCTTTCAATACTGCTAATGACAACAGCTTGCGCTCAGAAAGAAGCTGGACGTTTCGATCAAGTACAGCAGGAAAGCACCCAGCAAAAGAGAGGACAAGCAGTTGCTAAAGATGCTACTCAAGGTAGCAAATTTAACAAGTTTTTCCCCGCAGCATCAGACGGTTATCAGCGAGTTTTCACTCAAGAGAAAAAAGGATTTGCTCAAGCCAAGTTGAAAAAAGGTGGTAAAGAAGTAGCAAAAATTTCGGTAAACGACACTACCAGCAATCCTTCAGCAGCAGCTAAATTTGCTGATAGCTCCAAACAAATTTCTGGCTATCCAGCAGTTGAAAGAGGAAAGCAAACAGCGGTTTTAGTAGACAATCGCTATCAAGTAAAGATAATTTCTAGCGATCCTGATGAATTTACAGCCAGCGATAGAGAAGCTTGGCTCAAGAAATTTGACCTTAATGGTTTAGCGAAAGTTAAAGCTTAATAGCTTAATAGCTGTTAGTTGTTAGTTGTTAGTGGTTAGTGGTTAGTTGCTTTAATTACTTCTAACTCTTAATAAACTTATGAAATGAGGAACCGGGAAGAAGTTTTGTATACCTTTGAACTTTGACCTTTAACCTACTCATAACTCCTAACTCCTAACTCCTAACTAAATTATCTTCCCAGCAAAAAGTAAATAATCAAGGATTTCTACCATGAGCAAGCCAGTTTTTGAATTGGTTGATGAGTTACCAACTAGCGGTATCACAGTTTCAGTGTTAAATGCCCTAGATAATATAACTCCAGGTCATTGGAAAAATACAGTCGGTTTTGTCAATACCATTAAAGAGGTTACTGGCGAAGAAGATGAAGATGTAATACAAGAGATTGGCGAGCGGGCGATTTATCTTTACAACGATCGTTCTCAGGGATATCAAAAAGGTTTGTGGCTTTACCAAACCGTTGACAGTACTGATAAAGCTTTAGGTGCGGCGGCTTTGGCTAATAAAGTCAGCGGCAAGATTCCTTTGTTTGGTGGCTTGATTAATAAGTTTACCCCCAAGGCTGATAAAGCTCAGACTATTGACTTATCTTTGAAATTAATCGCTGAACTACTAGCTTTTTGCAGCATTAATGGTATCCCCGGAGATAGTATCGGCGATTTTGTCGCTTCTTTGGGTGAATACAGCGGTGAATCCTACATCCGCATGGTAGGATTAATTTGCCTCGATGGCTTAGTTCCTTTAGGTCCCGATTTTATCCAACAAGCTCAATCTGCACTCAATGGAATGAGTCCTAAAGAGTTAGAAGGTAACTCAACATTCCAGCAAATGAACGATGCAATTCCTGGCGATAGTTCTGAGGGCAAACTAAACTTTATCGGTTCTAGCTTTGACTCAGTAAAAGGCTGGATGAGTGATACTGTTTCAAGTAATGATTTGACTCCTCACAAAGTCACAAGTAAGTTAAGCGGTTTTGTTGATTTTGCCGATGATAAATTAGATTATCTCGCTGCTTTTCTTGACCTCAGTACTAACTATTTTGAACATACGGGCACGCAAACCCTTACAAAAAGGTTAATTGAGCGGGCTGAAGCAGAAATTTAATAGTTCCGTTTTTCGGGTAGTTGGTAATAGTTCTTATTACCGATTACCTGCTAATAAAATTAGATTCTCAATATAAAGAAAATTCTTTTTAAAAAGTAAAAAATAAGCATTAAATAAGCTGTTAATTGTTTGATTTCTACTCCAATAATGTAGCCATTAATAGATATGATTATTTGATTCAACATCGGTAGGAGAAAAAATAATTCCCCCCAATGAATCAGCATCATATCGAAGTAATAGTTTCAGCAGATAAGTTCAAAAATAATATCAGCTATATTCGCGAACGCGTTCAGCCTTCCGAACTATGTGTAGTCATGAAAGCTAATGCTTACGGGCATGGTTTGAAAGACTTAGCACCTACAGCAGTGGCAGCAGGTGCGGACTATATAGGTATTTGTACTAACCCCGAAGCAACAATTATTCGCGATTTAGGTTTAGACGTAAAACTATTGCGTTTGCGGATGGCTTTATCTCAAGAATTGCAAGAATCCATCGAATCGCTGAATATAGAGGAGCAGATAGGAAGCATCGAAGCAGCTAACTATCTTTCAGAAGCAGGCATAAACAAGGGAAAAAAAATTCCCGTACATATCAACATCGATACAGGAATGGGTAGGAGCGGTTTTTATTCCAACCAAATAGATGAACTTAAACGAGTTTGCGGACTATCCGGTATTGATATCGTGGGTATCATGACTCACTTTGCAAGTTCCGACGGCGAAGATTTAGATTTTACCCGCAAACAAATAGAAGACTTTTACAAAGCACGTGAAGTCCTCAAAGATTACGTAGACCATAAAGTGCTAACACACACTCATAACAGCGCTGCAACGGTACGTGTCAGCAACGAAAGCAACCGTTTAGTAAGAGTTGGAGCAGCCTGTTACGGCGTGCGAACCTCCCAGGATTTTGAAAATCCTCCCGAGCTAGAGCCAGTTATGTCAGTAAAAACTAGGGTTGCACAAGTCAGACAGGTGCCAAAAGGTAAAACCATCGGTTATGGCAGCTTATTTACTACTCAACGGGATAGTTTAATTGCATCATTACCAGTAGGTTTTGGTGAAGGTTATCCCCGTTCGTTATTCAATAAAGGTATTGTTTTAATTAAAGGTTATCGGTGTCCCGTAGTCGGAAGAGTATCGTTGAACATCACTACCGTAGATATTACAGACATTCCCGAACCAGTAGAATGGGGTGACGAAGTAGTATTAATCGGAACTCAAGGTAGCGAAGAAATAACCTTTGAGGAACTAGCAGATAAATTTGCCAGCGTACATACCGAAATCAACTTGATGGCTGGTTTTATGAATCAGGTTAGTTATGTTTAAGAGTTAGAGATGAGGAATTAGGAGTTAAGAGTTGTAAAAGATTTGTAGTGGGAGCATCTTGCTCCCCAACTGTTTTCTAATTACCGATTCCCGATTCCCAATGCCCCATGCCCAATGCCCTATTCCCAATTACCTAATTAGGCAATTTTAAATTCGCGACAACAGAATTTAGATAAGGTTGAAATATGGAAAAATTTTCCAACTTTTCAAAATTGCCGTTTGAGGAGGCAGCATCAAAACCAGTGCTAATTAAATAAATTGCTTTACCGTCAAAAGCCACATAACCTCTATATTGCTCGCGCAAGCCGCCCTTTTGCTTAATTCCAGTAAAGCCAAAAGTAACTCCTTGAAGTTTACCCACTTGTGCCTTCTGTAGTGGATAAGTAGAAAATAGTATTCCATCAGCCGTTTTGGCTGTTTTTAACTCATCGTTGTAAACATATTTACGCTTTTTGGCTATTACACCATAGTAATTTTGAACCCAACTATTAAGTGCAGTTGTTACCTGAGAAATATATTTAGGACTTTGATAATTTATATTTTGATCGATTGGAATACCGGTATTGAGCAGCGCTTTTTGAAAATTAGGCTGGGTTTTCACAGGTAAAATCTTCATTTCTACCGTACCTAAAATTTTTTCATTGGCAGAAATACACAGTAGGGACTTTTTATTTTCACAAGGATTAATTTTCCAACCTTCTGGAAGCGAATTATTTTCTAGTAAATTATTCCAAATATTATCTTGGTTCGGTTTTTGGCTAGTTACAGCCGGAGTTGGTATTTTCGCCGAACTTGCTTGTGTATCCTTCTTGGCAGAAAAATAAGATGCTGCGGTTGTTATCCCTATAGGAATTAAAATAAAACCTATTAATACATGATAGAGTCTTAGCATTTTACTTCAACAGTTAGTTGTTAGTTATTAGTTATTAGTTATTAGCAGTTATTAGATAGCGCAAACAATTTTTTCTCCCTATCAATTGTTCCCAGTACCTCCATCTGTTTATATCTCTTAAAAATCGGTAGTTCTAACAACGGTTTCATCTTCGCCATAATCATCTAAATCTAAAGACATCATTGGTTCGCCTTCAGCACTTTCAATATGCCCTACTATGGGATTTGTTTCCCTCGCGGGAGACGATTCACTAACTTGAAAAGCAATCTCCGTTTTTTCCCCTCCATCTGTATCATCTGCTTGTAATTGATATGAAAGCAAACGTTTAAGTTCTTCAAATTTATCTAAAGAAAATACTGCACCATTTGCTATAGCAGTCTCTTTTTGATTTTCCGCAATGATAGCTTGAAATAAGCAAGTATTGGAAAGATTGACTAAATCAAGATTGACTCCTAAAAGATTTGCACCTGTAAGATTAGCGCCGGTTAATTTGGCATTTGTTAAATTTGCATTTGTCAAATTTGCACCAGTCAAATCAGCACCAGTTAAGTTGACATCAGCAAGATTTGCTCCCGTTAAGCAAGCATCTTTTAACTGAACATTGGCTAAATTAGCATTGGCAAAATTAAATCCAGCCAACATGGTTTGCGTTAAGTCGGCTTTTACCAAGTTGAGAAATGTCAAAGATTTTTGACTGATTCTGTGTCTAGTCAAATCTGAGTAAAAAACTGCTGTTTTGGCAATCAACTTTGTTAATGCTTGGGGATGAAACTCAGTTGCAGAAAATGCATTTGAGCAAGGTGAAAAACTCCGTTTTGTTTGTTTGTAGCAAGCACTGAGTAACAAAAATACATTAATTCCCACTGCTGCATTTACCTGTTCTACATTTAGATAATTCTGTAGCTGTTTAAAATAAGCCCAAGCCTTATGTGCTATTCCTTCATCTAACCAACGCCCAGCAGAGTAAGCGTACCAAAAAGATTGCAGTCGGTTGCACAATAATTCAAAGGAAAATTTATGCTTTTGTTTTTGTCGCAATCCTTCTATAACCAGTTCTTCAATTTCTTGCGTGAGAATTCCGTAGCCAAGTAATTGATAAAGATGCTCGGCTATTTTCTCGGGAGAATCTAGAGCAAAAATTATTTCTCCATAATTATTACGGCTGTGTTTCGTTAAAGCTGCTAATTTTTCTACAATCGATGCGGCACATAGGTATTCGCCAAATTTTCCATGAGTAAATTTTATTTTAGAGGCAGAAAATAAGGTTGAATTGATGTTATTAGTAAAATTATTTTGTTCTTGGTTGATAGTTATAGTTTGGAAATAAAATGCTGGTAGCTGGTTAGAATCAGTTTGTAATTTAATTTTGGTCTTTCTTGAATGTAAAATTTGCAGTGCTACTGCCTGTATTTGATTGATTAATGTTTGGGGATGGCGATTTTTTAAAAGGCAATTCACGGCTTCTGAAGTACGGTGAATATGTGTAGAGATAGACGCAGCTAGCATTTTTTGACTAAAACTACGAACTGGATAACCTAATAACCATTGATTTAAACGCTCGTGAATTTTCCACAACGCCACAGATGCATTTGTTATTTGAGGATTTGTAGAACATTCTAAAATTTCATCATCAAGTAGTTCATCGCGGTGCAATACCCCTAGCAAATACAACATCAAGGGTTGACGAACTAAATCTGATAGCAAAAAGTGAGATTTTTTAGAAAACGCTTTATGCTTTTTCAAGAATTTAAAGAAGCTTTGAGAAACTTCCATAGATTGCACAGTTGCCCAATTTGCAAACCACAGCTTCCACTCATCTTGTGCCCAAGGTTGAATCTTAATCCGCTGTAATTTCAACGCTGTTTTGCTGAGGATATCTTCTAAAGCCCAGTTTTGACTTGTCAAAATAATTTTATGCTTGAAGCGCCACTGGAATTCAACTAATTGCTCTAAAAAAACAGCGATCGCCATTTTATCTTCAGCGTAGTTGGGTAGTTCGTTAAATCCATCAAGTATTAATAAGTATTTAGTTTGAGATTCTTCTAGCCAAGCAGCTAAATTAATTTCAGAATTTTTAGAAAAGGTAGATTGTAGGGTTTCTATAAAATTATCACCAATAATGGTTTCACTAAGGTTAATATGTAACGGCATCCATTCAGGATAAAGCTTTCGCGCTATTCGTGCGGCTAGTATTTGACAAAAGCTTGTTTTTCCCCAGCCAGATTCTGATTCTATTACGGTAATAGTTTCATTGTCATCCAGTTGTGAAACCACCCATTTCATTAAATCAACTGGCTGATGATTTCCTTTCACAGGTAAACCACTAGGTGGTATATATATATCCTTGATAGAGAAAGATTCTATCAACAAAGGTTCGCCAAGTTTTGTTATTAAGCTTGCCCGATATTTTTCTTTATTAAAATCAATATTATCGTTACTATGATGAAATTGAGAATTGATTTGTGTAGTTTTGAATTCTACAGAATTTCCCAACCTAAAAAATTTTTGTAATTGAACTAAAGTAGCTGCATTCTCGCTGACAACTACAATTAAATGTCCCAACAGTTTCTTGTTTAATCGCTGAATAATTAATTCAGCTTCCACTTCTAAAACGCTATTAGCCACCAACCAAGCTACAGCAACAGAATTCATTTGCTGTACAAAAGAAGAATTAGCAACCTTTAAGAGCGCCTCTTCCGCTTTCACGTCGCTGAGTTTTTCTTCCCGCAGAATTTGTATTAACGCCTGCAAACGTTCATCAGGCAAAGGTTTTACTAAAGCATTCGCCGAAACTTTCCCCTCCTCCCCTTTTCGAGCAGAAAGCAACCCTCTTTGCAGCCAAACTCGGGAAAGACTTTCTTCCTCAATTAACACTTCTTCTAAAGCTTGCAAATAACCAACTTGAAACGCTAACCAAGTACCTTGATTGCGACTCAAAGGCAGCCCAGGTTTTAATAAATTTAAAATGCTTCGGGTTAAGCGAGCAAATACACCAACCTCATGCCAAACATACTCTATAGGAAGTTCCAGAACTTCTGCTAAAGTACATATATTAAGCAAAGAGGGGCTTTTAACTTCCATATTCCGAATAATTCGCAAGGCAACACCTGTCATTTGTCCCTGCGAATACTCTTTTATTTGGCTTATTTCAATATAATTTTCTACCAACCAATGCCGAATGCTCAAATTCATTTAAATACTCAGTAAGGGCTGTACGCGGCAGTTATGATTCATTTTAGATTTTAAATTCTAGATTTTAAACTTTAAATTTTAACAACAGATACGTTTGCTTGTTTATTTTGGATTGCAAGTTAGAAGTATGGGAGCTAAGAGTCTTAATTAGCAAATAAGTTTTTCTTGCCATCTCCCAATCTCCCTCCCTTTTTATCATCTGCATCTAACAACGTTCCCAACCTGAATTAACTATGAGCGATCGCCCTCTAAAATTATTGTTAATTGATTCCGATCCCATTTTTAGGTTGGGATTGCGTCAAACTCTCGATGAATTTCCGGAGTTGCAAGTTGTAGCAGAAGCAGAAACTTATACCAGTGCGTTGCAAATTTTAGCAGAATTAGCGCAGCAAGACGCTAATTTAGTCAACTTAGTAGTTTTAGAACCTGATAATAATCGTTCTGCGAATAATCAAGAACTTGGTTTACAACTAATTAGACAATTGAAAAAGCAGTATCCAAATTTACCTATTCTGCTTCTGTGTCATATTCTTCAACCCGGAATGCTGGTAGCTTTAAAAGCTGAGGGAGTAAATGGCTACTGCCCCAAGGGTACTCCCATTTCCGAATTAATAATTGCCATGCAAGAAATCGCGGCAGGAAATTATTATTGGGTACATGAATCCCAACAATTACGAGAATGGAATGGCGAAACATTGGGGGAAAGATTAATCCCAAAACCCAAATCTCCTAAGTCTCTAATTAATAAGTTACGTAATAATCTACGTGAATCGGGAATCGGTTATATCAAACCTAACTTGACGGAAGTTACCAAACAACTGCAAATCCCCGGATTAACAGTGCTAAACAAAGCTATTTTAGCTGGAAGAAGACGAGAACTACTTGCAGCACAATGGTTGCTTAATAATTTGGTAGATTCCAACGGCAAGCAACAACAAACTCCTCTCAACAATGTTATTCCTTCCACAGAATTACCATTAACCAACTCGGCAAGTAGGAGTATTACCGTCACTAACTCTAGAATCAATCCTTCTTCACCACCTTTACTCAGTCCCCGAGCTTTACAAGCAACATTACTAGCATCTTGTATTAACAAACTTCAGTTTAGCTTACAAAATGTGACAGATATTCCTTTAGAAATAGATATTTTACGAGAAGATAAAAAGCGAGAATTACTTTATTTACTACTCCAAAAATTTGCAGATTCCCTTGATGAATTACGTACTGCCGAAGTAGAAATAAACTTATTAAATGAAGTTGCTCTTAAATTATTAGCAGATGTATGGGAAGCCGCAACAAAAGAATATTTCGGTAAATTTTCGCGGATAAAAATAGGAAACATCGAAGTAGAAACTGTAGATGTATTATTGCAAGATGCGGTTATAGTACAAACAGAAATTATAAATAAAATTCCTTCAATAGTCGAATTATTCTCTTACTTAATATTTCATACAGAGCTTTATATAGATAATACATCTTATGCACCGGGTAGCTACGAAGCTAACGAACACGCTGCCATGATTTTAGAAAATATGCTAATTAACCTTGCCAATGCCGTCATACAGCCATTGTTAAATAGATTAGCAGATGTAGAAGTTTTCAAAAAAGACTATTACAATCGCCAACTAATTTCCACCAGAGAAATCGAACGCTTCCGAAACAATTTGTCGTGGAAATATCGCTGGCAAAACTACGTAGGTGAAGCTCAGCAAATATTTGAGAGTCGTCACGAACTATTCGTACTCGCACCTCGCGGTATAGCCAAAGCATTTGTATATTCACCCCGTAACAATGAATTATCCCAACTTGGAGGAATCCCCTTAGTAGTTACATTATTACTAGAATTACGAGATGCAGCCACACCCCGCGTACAATCTCTAGTATCTTTCCTAGGAAACGGCGTAGTTTTCGTTCTCACCCGTGTAGTAGGTAGAGGAGTTGGTTTAATTGTTCGCGGTGTTCTTCAAGGTATCGGTAGCGCTTCTTTACCCGAAAGAAAGAGGAATCGGGATTAAGAAATGGAGAATTGGGGATAGGGCATTGGGCATGGGGCATGGGGCATTGGGAGATACACAGACAAGGAGACATGGAAAGAAGGAAAAGAGGAGGAAGAGGAAGAAAATATGATTATTAACTAGCCACTCCTGGCTATTACCAATTACCAATTACCAATTACCAATTACCAATTACCAATTACCAATCCCCAATTCCCTATCCCCTACTACGCAAAAAGTAAAATAAACCGTCCCAAAAATCTTGCAAACGCCTACTTTCAAATTTCTGCTTGCTCCATTCCCATGCTGTTTGTTCGATGATTTCTGAAAAGCTCGAATAAACCGGTGATAAATCAGCTAATTTATTAATTTTGATTTTTTCCGCAATAGCTAAAGCAATTACATTTATTAACTCTCTTGCTTCGGCTCCCAATAAAGAAGCTCCCAATATTTCACCATTACGACGAACAATGATTTTACAAATACCTGTAGTTTCGTCTGTTAATTGAGCAGTTGCTAATACTTTAAAATACTGACGCAAAATTAAAATATCATTTTTGCCGTATCTATTCTTGGCTTGTCTTTGCGTTAAACCAACTTGAGCTAAGCCCGGTTGAGTTAAAATTCCCCAGGGAATAGCCCGATAATTAATTTTATATTTAGGAAATAATAAAGCATTTTTTATCGCAATTTTCGCTTCATAATCGGCGATGTTTGGTAAATTATAGCCGCCAATAACATCTCCACAAGCATAAATTCGCCGGTTGGTAGTTTGTAATTTTTGATCAACTAATAAACTGCGCGAATTGTACTTTACTCCCACAGCAGCTAAATTAAATGATTTGATAAAAGGTTTTTCGGCTACAGCAACTAATATTTCATCAGTTTCAATCGCTGTATCACCTGCTTGCAGCCATTTTTTACCTCCAATGAATCTAATCTGACTCACAGTAGTTTGTGTTAAAACACGTACCCCATCGACTTCTAATTGCGCTTGCAGCAACTGAGCAACTTCTCGATCGATAGGAGAGATAATATAAGGACTATTAGTTATAAACGTAACTTCATAACCTAGTCTTGCTAAGCTTTGAGCGATTTCTACACTTTGAGGAGTACCACCGAGAATTACCCAACTTTTAGGTGGTGTCGAGCTTTCCAAAACTTGCCAAATATCCAACAAAGTCAAAAAACCAGTTTTTCGCAATCCTTCAATATCTGGAATAGCTGGAATCGAACCCGTAGCGAGTAAAAAACGACGTGCTATTAACTTACGATTATTAACAATAAAACATAAATCCGGTGAAGCTTGAAAATTACCGCTACCCACAATTACATCAACACCTTGCCCCGTTAAAAAAGCAGGTGAAAGCTGTTCGTTGATATTAGCCGCAACAGTACAACCCCATAAAATTGTTTTGTCTAAAGGAATTTGAAATTTTTCTTTCTTCTGTGCTTGATTAAGAAAACCTAACTTGTTTAAATTATTTATTTTTCCAACAACTTTACCAACCTCTCCTATTCCCTGAAGTTGAATTAACTCGTTACGAAATCGCGGCTCAACTAAAGCAACCTTAGCTCTTTGTTGAACAGCCTTCAAAGCAGCATCTCTTCCAACAAAGCTGCCGCCGATAATCACAATATCGTAATCAACTGACATTAATCGTTAATTGGTAATTGGGAATCGGTAATTGGTAATTGGACATTGGGCATTGGGCATTGGGCATTGGGCATTGGTAATTGCTACTCATAACTATTCACTGCTCACTGCTCACTGTTCACTGTTCACTGCTCACTGCTCACTGTTCACTGTTCACTGTTCACTGCTCACTGTTCACTGTTACCCATTACCTGCTTAATGGCTTCCACCAAACGCCGATTATTCGACTCCGAGCGCACGGAAGAGCGAAAATAGCGATCGCCTAATTCGGGGAAGCTAAGACAGTCGCGGATGAAAATTTGATGACGCTTAAGCAATTTATGCTGTAAGTCGGAAGTGGAATACTTTGATTCTACTAATAAGAAATTAGCAGCGCCCTTGAGCGGTTGCAACCCTGGAATCTTAGCTAAACCTTCAAACAAGTTATTTCTTGCTTTCGGTAGCCATTCCCAGGTGTGCTGCTGAAATTGTTTATCCTTCACCGCTGCAATTGCTGCTGCTCCGGCAAGGCAATTAACCGCCCAAGGATCGCGCCAAGACTGCCATTCTTGTAAGCGCTGGGGATGAGCAATAGCATACCCAAACCGCAATCCAGGAAGACTATAAAATTTTGTCAAAGAACGCAATATTACTAAATTAGGAAACTCCTGCACCGCCTCAATTAGGCTTTGTTCCTGCGAGGGATGCAGAAAGTCCATAAAAGCTTCATCCACTACTACTAAAGCAAATTCTTTTAGGTAGGGTAATATTGCATCTCGCGTTAATAATTTCCCCGTAGGATTATGGGGATTATTTAACAGTAGTCCTTTGTCCTTTGTCGTCAAACAATAGTCAACAATTAATGACAAATCTGACTTGATTAACGACATAGGAAACTCCAACACTTCAGCGTTGAATGCCCTCAAGGCTCGATAGTAATCGCCGAAGGTTGGAGTAACAAGAACCGTTGCGGCAAGCCGTGCTAATTCCCTTCCAGCCCAAGTCAGTAATTCTGCCGAGCCATTACCCGGCATAATCCACTCAGACGGTAGTTTATGAAAGCAACCTAAAGCTTGTTTAAGTTCGCCATAATTTGGGTCTGGATAGTGCCTTATATTACCCAATTCAGAACTGATAGCCGCTAAACTACTATCGGGAGGTCCTAATGGGTTAATGCTGGCAGAAAAATCCAAAATAGCGCTCAGGGGACAACCAGCTACTGCTGCTGCCCAAGCTAAGTTTCCCCCATGTCTAGGTTGCCGCATTAGAAAAAGTAGTAATTCAAAAAAGCTTACTCTTTTGGGGGAGCAACTCTTTCTCTAAAGAGTTTCCCTGCGGAGAAAGCAGGAACCTTAGTTGCTGGAATCTCCATTTTCTCATTGGTTTTAGGGTTGCGTCCTTCGCGTGCTTTACGTTCGCGAGATTCAAAAGAACCGAATCCTACCAACGTTACTTTATCGCCGGAAGAAACAGCCTCAATGATGGTTTCCAAAGCAGCGCTCAAAACCGCATCGGCTTGCTTTTTGGTTACGCTAGCCTTTTCAGATACAGCATCAACTAATTCACCTTTATTCATGTCAAACTCCCTATCAGTTTAGTGTGCGTTTGGGTGCAGAAACCCCTGATGTATCCTTACTTGCATCCTTTGTGCATGTGATTAACAAAAGTCTTGCTTTTTGAGTATTTATGCTTAAAACCGCTACAACTCCCATCCGCTAGACTTTTCAATGAATCATTCTAAGGTGTTGTAGCCATAAGTGGATACATGAAACGATTATTTTATATAGTTTTCAGGTTTTTTCATATCCAAAGCCGATTTTTTGCACCGAAAACACTCTTACAAAAATAAAAAATACTTAATTACAATACCTTGTCACAAGGGTAACAGTGGAAAAAATATCAATAAGTAATAGGGGGATAATAGAACCCAGGATAAATAGCTTAAAAGAAGATTATAGAGCCAATAGGGACAATAAATGCTTTCTGAATAAGCTTGATACAATTATTTTTTGATCTAGAAAAATATTTAGCGTTTTCTCTTGATGACCTTCAAATAAAGATTTTAAATTCTTTATCTAATTGACGAAAAAACTAAAGATTTAGTTATAAGTTATGTAAAGTTTTGAGTTTAATTAATATTCTGCCGTGGATATTCGGCAGAAATTTTCTGTCAAAGAATATTTTGTATTCATAGAAAAATGTAGAGACGCGAAATTTCGCGTCTCTACATAATGTAAAAATGTGACAATTTGTTTTCACGTCCTCGTCAATTATCTGCGAGGTAACTTCAACCCGCGTTTCTGCAACATTCTGCGTACTTCGGGACTAGGTTTGTAGTTATAGCCGTAAGAAGAACCTTGCGAATCATCCATAACTTGAGGTGTTAGTAACACGATGACCTCATTACGCTGGTTAGTTTTATTAGTTCTTCTAAACAGCGAACCGAGTATAGGAACATCACCCAAAATTGGAACTTTAGATACACTTACCCGGTCTGACTCTTGGATAATTCCCGAAAGAACTAAGGTTTGACCGTCGCGCATTCTAATTTGCCCGGATCTAAGGCTTCTTTCAGAAAGTAAAGTAATATCACCATCAATGCTACCTGTTGTTGCCGTACCGCTAGGCGCACTTACAGTAGGTGCAACAGACAAGGAAACAAAACCATTATCATCAATTCGGTCAACTTTTACTGCCAGGGTTAATCCTGCTTGTTTGATAATGGGTTCTCTAAGAGTAGCTGTTGTTCTAATACCTCCATACACTTCAGCAGTCAAATTGACTACAGCCTCTTGACCTTCTTGTACCATCAAAGTTGGATCGGTTAGAACTTTAGCGTTACCGTTGGTGACTTGAGTTTGTAAAGTTGCCAGAAACTTTTTAGGAAACTGGTATAAAGAAGGTAGACCAAATGTGTACTCATCCGGAGTCGTTGTAGTTTGAGTGCCAAATCTAGTCGCTTCACCAGTAAGGGGATTAATTTGAGTTGGTACAATTTCAGTTTCAGATTCTCCTGGAGTAAAATCTGTAATCCCTGGTTCTAGTGGATTTCCTATAGAAGCATCTGCTGATGGTCTGTTACCACTTTGTGGGTTAAAAAAGCCATCACCAAGAAATACACTCTCTCCTTCAATTGGATTAGTAATTACAGGTGCGCCAGTCACACTATTAGCGACCTCACCACTAGTTGGTGGTCTGGAGGCACCAAAATTAGCAGTTGCCGTACCACCATCAACACTAAAGAAGTTATCGGCAACTCCGAAAGAAAAGCTACTGTTAAAGTTCTTGGTTCCCAACAAGTTAACGTCGATAATCTTAACGTTAACTGCTACTTGACGACGACGAACATCAAGCTGAGTTAGCTGAGCCATACCCATTTCAACTTGCTTGGGTGTTCCGACTAAAGTTACGGAGTTAGTACGCTCATCTCCTAAAACTTGTAATCCTCTGAGCAAAGGGTTTGAATCTTGGTAGTCAACACGTTGAGTTTCAATTCTGACTTCTGTAGTACTTTGGGTTTGAGTAATCGAACCTTCAGCACCACCACCTACAGGTACGGCATTAACGCTAGTAACAAGACGTTCCCGGCTAATTGCACTTTCTGCACCCAAGCCGACCAAAAAATTAAGAGCAACATCAACCGTTACCTGATTGAGTCGCATATTCCGCATTACCGTATCGCGGGTAGAATTAGGCAAATTAGAGCCGACAAAAATAGTTCTGCCGCTGCGATTTGCTTCTAAACCACTCAACCGCAAGACGTAATTAAACACATCTTGCACTGGTTCGTTTTCAATATCTAAAGAAATAGTTGGACCATCAACCCCACCATTCTCATCCTCTCCACCTTCACCAGCTTGTCCGCTTGTATAAGCCAAGTTTAAATTTGCAGCCCGTGCTAAAAGTGACAATACTTCTCGTACAGGTGCATCTCTCAATACCAATCGAGGTACGCGCTGTTGTGTTCCTAAATCAATCACACTCGGTGAAGCATCGGTATTAGAAATAGCTATATCTCCTACTGGGGGAGCTACTGCTCTGGGTAAGAAAGGGGGAGCCTGATTCATGGATTGTCCGGGACCTGCGGGAGGTGCGGGGGTGCCTTCAGGATTAACTTCAGGTGCGGGGGCAGATTGAGCAATTTGGTTGTTTTGGGTCGGTTGCGAAGGAGCAGCTGCACTGCTGCCTGTAGAAGGCACCACAGCAAAGGTTAACCCGTTTTGTTTGCGCTCCACAGGTTGGCTCTCTGGAGCATTACCCGTACCTTTGATTATGACTCGAACGCTATTTGCATCAAGTTGACCGATGGAAACCGAAGCAATTCCATCTGTAGGATTATCCTGACGAAAACTATTTCCTTGTGGTAAACGTAACTGAGTATTGATAATATCTGCGACTAAAGCATTACCTCTTTTGGTAGTAAAAACTTGCGGACGAGAGCCATCAGAAGTTTTTAATACAAGATTTACTTTCCCGTCAGCTTCGTTTAATTTGACTTCAGTAATTTTTGTAGTTGCTTGCGCCCAAACCGGTTGAGATACCAACAATACAGAAACAGCGGTTCCAAATATAAAACTACTACCGTGAAGTTGTTTCACAGTCCATTCCTCACTTTAAATAATTATTAGTTATTAATTGTTATTTGATAGTTGATGATCCACACCCTCCGGGTGAAAGTTGATAGTTGTTATTGGATAATTGATAGTTGATAGTTGATATATCTCATATTCTTAACTACTAACCACTAACTACTAACCACTAACTACTAACTACTAACCACTAACTATTGTTGAGCTTCTTCTTTTTGAGCAGCAGCAACTTCTTCTGGATTCATCGGAACCAACGCTTCTAACTTGAATGTTGTAGTTATTGGTGTTGGCCCGGTTCGTCGCGGTTTACCTTCTTCTATGTTTTCAGGCTCCAATTCTGATTCATAGTCTTTAACAATCAATAGTGGCTGCAAACGTTCTATATTTCGGATGATAGATTGAGTTTGTTCGTAGGTTCCTCTAATTACAACTTCGGTGCTATTACGCTTGAGCTTTCCATCAACTTCTGCACCTAAAGAACCATCAACTACTGGTTGTGTCCCTTCAGAATCTGGAGCGAATTTTTGTAATTTTGCTTTGACTGCATTACTACCTAATTGAGCATTACCTGCCTCTATTAAGCGATTTAAATCTATCAACAAGGTATCTAAAGTTTTCTCGTTAGCGAATACACCTAATACTTGAGATTGTTGTCTTTTAGACTTTGCTAATTTTGCATTAAGCTCGTCGATGCTTTGTAGCTTAGCTTCTTTGCCTTGAATGTCTATTTCAAGTTGTTCTTTGGTACCTTTTTTCTCAGTAAAAGTTTCCCAAGCTGGCATGACAATATTTAAGAGCATGTAGCCTGCTCCTGCAAGCCCTAATACCCCAATCAAGATACCGCTAACAATAGGAGTAAAAGTTATACCAAATACAACCGGATAAGCTGAAGATGATTCTTCTTCAAACTCCGAGCCTTCAAAATTCATTTCATCGCTAAATGTCATTTTTGAAAGACTCCCGTTTTTTGCAAACTACGAATTCTATTTACTAATCCTCTTGCGCCTTTTTGATCCAGTTCCCGCATTAATTCAGAAGCAGGAACGTCAGTAAGTTGAGAAACAATAGTGTATTTAACTACCTTTGGAGGAACATAGTTTACTCCCTCTGGAATTCCTTGTGGCAATTCACCATCAACTAGTTCTGCTGAAACTATTTTTCCTTCCGAAGATTTGAAAAATGGAGATTGCTGTAAGGAAAGTAAGAAATCATTAACATCATTAAAAGAGCGAGCAGAACCGCTAATTTCTATTCCTCCGGCAGGATTTGGTATTGAGCCAGCTTCCGCCGCAGCTTCGGGTGCAATTTGCTTAACGGTTTCAATTCGCACTCTTACGGGAATGCGATCGCGCAAAACTTGCAGCATTGCCGACCAAGGTTTAATTTGGTCAAAAACGCTAACCAAAGCTTGATTTTCAGCCTGAATAGCCGCTATTTCTTGCTCTTTTTGGTTAATGTCGCCTAATTTAGCTTCTAATTCTTGATTTTTACTCTCTAATTCTGCAATTTCTTCGTCAATGTTGGCGTTTTGGCTGTTGACGTATAATAAACCGGCTCCTAATAAACCAGGAAGAATTACAGCTATCGCTACACCAATATAAATCGGTGTCATACCTCCAGCTGGAATTGCAATAGATTTCTTTTGAGCAGGTTGGTTTCCCTGATGAGTGGGACGGTCTTTCAGGAAGTTGACATCTAAGCTGTACATTATGGAGCACCTCGCATTCCTAACCCAAGTACCGTACCCAAACCAGGACGCTGTACAAAGGGGTAATCTTCATCATCTACTTGTAGGGATAGAGCTTGTACGGGGTCTATCTGAGTAGTAGGTAAACTCAAGCGTTGAGTAAAAAACTCATCTAGCTGTATAAGTCCACCTCCAGAACCTGCAAGTAATATCTGCGCGATCTCTAAGTTCTCAGCCTGATTCAAATAGAAATCGACCGAACGACGCAGCTCATCGGTAAGTTCTCCTAACACTCTCAACATGGCAGCCATACCGGGATTTACCTCAGTTACACCTGTTTTGCCGCCTTCCATACTTGAAGCTGGAATAGTCATTCCTTCTAATAGTTCCATGTCTCTAGATGTAGGTAAATTCATGGCTCTAGATAAGGCTGCTTGCATTTGCTCTGTTCCAATAGGAACGGTACGAGAAAACTGTGGAACTCCATTAACAACGATTGCAATTTCAGTGCTGTCGTACTCAATATTTACTAGGACTGCGGCTTCCTGCGGTCCAAACTGGCGTAGTTGGTCGCGGATTGTCCGAATCAGAGAAAAACTACTAATTTCTAAAACATCAACCTGCAATCCTGCCTGTTCAAAAGTACTTATGTAGGTATCTGTAACATCTTTACGGGTTGCGACTAAAAGCACTTGTACCTTTTCGATGCCATCCTCATCTACAAAGTATCCCAACTTTTGATAATCCACATCCGCCTCTTCACGGGGATAAGGCAGATACAAACCTGCTTCATGATTTAGAACCATTTCCCGTAACTCTTTATCGTCTAATTCTGCAGGTACGGGAATAAGACGCACGATAGACTCGCGTCCGGGTACCGCAGTTACAACACGACTCGCTTTGATTTTGCTTTCCAAAAGCGCCTCTTGGATGATTTGTGCCATAGTAGGCGGATCTGCTATTTGACCATCAATGAAGATGCCTTCTGGAACCGGCACTGAAGTTAAAACATCCAATTTCAAACCTTGGCGCTGCTTGCGTAACTGAGCTACATTCACTCGTTGTGGTGCAAGCTCGATGCCAACCCCGCTTTTGGATTTCCCAAACAGACTGCTTAAGCCTTTCACCACTGTTTTACTCGTAGGAATACTAAAAGATTAAAATCCAAATCTGACTAAAAACTGCTCTTGATATTAGGTAGTAGATTGAGTTATTGATTTTACAAGTTGTTTTAAAAATTTCGCATAGTGTCTTTCACCCCGATTGCTGATAAAGATTTTTACTATGGTTATTCAAATTAATTTGTTCAAACAAATAGCTGGCTGTATGCCATAGCTAGTTTTTGATAAATTATGTTGCTTACAGTCCTTTTATGGATTTGATTGGGGTGTAAAAGTAATTGACTGGCAATTGTATATCAACTCAACCTCAATTAAACGCTTAGTTATTAAGTCTAATTACAACTAAGTAAGCAGTTAAAAAAGCATAAAGAAAAACTTTATAAACTATATTTTAATCAAACTGAGAACAAAATATTAACAGAGATTTTGATATAGATGCCACTATGAGTTATGGGCATCATCATCAAAGTTTGTTTTTGGTTTCAGAGTGCAAAACGCTTACCTAGTGAATATTTAACTCAATGAAGGCTATTCTTACTCTCACAAAAAAGACGTTAAGAAAATTATGCTTTTGTCAGCGATAAATATGGCATATCCCAATATCTCAATGATGCAGTTAATTAGTTATAACATCGATTAATTAAAGCAATTATGTATCATAAATGTACTCAGTGCTTACACTAGATTAATAAATATCGTGCAAAGTATAAACAAATTTTTTAGTCAGTATGTTTGACTATTGAATTTTCTATTCGATAAAGATTTAAAATATATATAGTAAACATACTAGTATTTACTCCGACTTTTTACGGATAATTAAACCCTAATTTATTGTCAGTAATTAAATAAAACAAAAATATTCAACTAATTTATTTACAATTTGTTATCAATTGATGGGATAATCAGTAATTTTACGAGTGAAATAGAATATTATTTTTTTGCATCAGTGATTTTAATGAATTCAGCAAGCCCTATTTATTTTTTTAAAAAACTTCCTACCAAATAAAGCGAGCCACATAAAACAAGCAAATGTGGATTTGAGCTAAAAGCCTTAGAAAAAGCTGATGTCAAGTCAGAATCTGTTTGGCATAAACTTAATCCCGGACAAATATTCTGCGCTAATTTTGCTAATTCACCCTCGTCAGCAGAACTATGGTCTGGTACGGGTACCAAATACAATTCATCATTTGGTCGCAATAAAGTTTTCAAAACTTCATCATGTTCTTTTGTGGAAAGCATCCCCATTACCCAAGCAACCCTAACTTGAGGTTGATTTGATTGAGCAACTACCCTATCAACGTAACTCCTTAATGCTTCTGCTGCGGCTTTATTGTGGGCACCATCAATTAGTAATTCGTGTCCGTTCCAAGTACTCCACTGCATTCTTCCGGGCCACTTAGTTTTTGCAATACCTTGAATAATTGCTTCTTCAGATATTTCCCAGCCTTGCTGTTGCATTATTTCTAAAGCGGTTATAGCTAAAGCAGAATTAATTAGCTGTACTTCTCCTTGAAGCGGTAAAGAATATTTGATCGATTTGCTAATTGTTAACTGGGGGTTATTTTTATCTTCTGTCTCTATTAGAGCCAAACCATCGCCAATTTCTCTTGCTGGGGATGGTTTAATTACCGGACATTGCAATTTATTTGCATATTGCCGTACTACCGATTCAGCTTCTTCTGGTAATTGTCCGATAATGGCAGGGCATCCAGCCTTAAGAATACCTGCTTTTTCTTTGGCGATCGCACTGATTGTAGAACCTAATTGTTGCATATGGTCGCGGCTGATAGAGCTAATAATAGTTACTAAAGGTTTTTTACAAACATTAGTAGCATCCAAGCGTCCTCCCAATCCAACTTCTACCACTGCCACATCAACCTTCTGCTCAGCAAAATACAACCAAGCTGCGGCAGTAAATACTTCAAACTGAGTCGGTGATTCTTCTTGAGAATCAATCGCTTCTTGTACCTGTATTAGTAAATTAGCAAGTTCGGATGAAGAAATTTGCTGTTCGTTTAAGCAAATCCGCTCCGTCCAATCAACTAAGTGAGGTGAAGTATAGCGTCCCGTTTTATATCCAGCCTCGGTTAAAACTGAAGATAAATAAGCGCAAACAGAACCTTTGCCATTTGTTCCTGCAACGTGAATTACCCGAACTTGATTCTGTGGATTACCAAGATTTCTCAGAAGCTTCTCAATGCGCTCCAATCCTAGATGAACCCCAAACCGTTTGCGAGGCTGTAGTAAAGAATCTATATCCATTTTCATCAAATCTAAAAGTTAAAGGTTAGGGGTTAGAAACTAAGATTTAAGAGCCAGCAAAAACTAGCAAGTCATGAAGCCGGTTTCGTATCCTACCTCTTCTCAATAACAAGTCCCTAATTTCTAAATTTCTAAATAAATTAAACCGACTGTTTTATGAAAGAAAACAGCCGGTTTCTGGCGAAAATTATGAAATAATTACGCTTCTTTATTTAAAAAAGTTTGCAGTTGTCTTAATGCAGCAGCCCCGATATTAAACAACGCCCAACCAGCAGCAATAGCTAAAGGTGCTACAACAATCAATATACGAGTATCAATGTTCATATGTACAACCCCTCTTTTAGGTGAAATTTTAAGTTTTATCAACTGGTCTCATTTTTATTTTTAGCTGAATTGGCAAATTTTTCTACCCCTGCATGTAAAGAATGTTTACAGATTCTGCTAAAACTTAGCAGCCAACAGCGATTGCTTAGGAGTTTGAATTATGAGAATTCTTCATGACTCATTCTTTAACAAAGCCTAAATCCGTACCTTTGCCAGCATGAACTAAAGCCAATTTTTGATAGCGCTTAGCATGTTCGATTAATTCTGCTGCTTCTTGAGGAGAATTTTGACGTATTACTTTGCCTGGAACTCCAACGACGAGAGACGAGGGAGGTACATTCTTAGTTACTACTGAACCTGCACCAATAATACTGCCGCTTCCTACACGTACTCCATCAAGGATTACTGCACCAATACCGATTAAAGTTCCAGTTTCGATGTATGCAGAATGTACTACGGCTCGATGTCCAATGGTAACGTAGTCTTCTAAAATAGTAGGTTTACCTGGATCGCCGTGGAGAATTGCTCCGTCTTGGATATTAGTGTATTTACCAATTTCAATCCGCTCTACATCAGCTCTAACAACCGCACCGTACCAAATGCTTGCTCCTTCTCCAATGCTAACCGAACCCATCACAACAGCATTTACCGCAATAAAAGCTGCTGCTGAAATATCGGGAGAAGACCAGTAGGAAGTGGTAGACACGATAGAATATAAATATATTGGAGGAACACGCTTTTGTACCCCAACCTTGTAATGCTTGGAGTACGACTAGAATACCATGATGTAATTTTGGTAAGTGTTAACGGTTGTTAATACATTTGACAAAACGGATATATCGACCAATTTTTTATGTCCACAAAAAACTGTAGATTTATCTAGGTCATGCTCTACTAGTAAGATACTTTTTAAGTCAAACCAATTTTAATCGTTTATTAAGTCTAAACCTTGCGCGATCGCCTACTTAGAGTAATTGTATTGCAAGTGTAAAATTAAACAAAAAAAGGTGATAAAAATAAAGATGTTTATATACACTTCATGATGAATCCAGGCTTGCAGTACCCGATATTTGGTCCCGAGATTCAGTGCCCCCACTGTCGTCAAACTATTCCGGCACTGACATTAACTGATACATATTTATGCCCCCGACACGGGGCTTTTGAAGCTAATCCGAAAACAAGTGAATTAATTCATCTCCAATCCGGGCGACATTGGCGAAGATGGAAGGATGAATGGTATCGTCAGCATACTCATCCCGACGGAATTAGATTTGAAATTCACGAAGCCCTCGATAAGCTATATACTCAAGGCTATCGAGCAACTAAGGTGATTATTGCTCGCCGGTATCAGGAATTAATGGGCGGTTATTTAGAGCGTAGTTCGCCATGGCGCGGCGGACAAAATTCAGAAGTAACTTCTGCGCGATTGTACGGTTTACCAGTGGATTTTAGCCCCGAAACTAGTAACGATTCTTGCTGGGAAGTTATAAATTTTGATTTGGAAAAAGAACCTGGCGTTCCGGTACGCTACCCTTACTTCAGATTGTTTGAATAAGAAAGGAATGTTAGGAGTCTTCTTTGCTATAACTCCTAACCTCTGTTTCTAAGCATTTTAGAAATATTGGTCGGAAATTAACAAGATAAAACATGCATCACGCTTCTATTAGGACTGCGGATATCCACCAGGCAATCACCTTCTACGAACAATTAGGCTTTACAGTATGCGAACGCTTTACGACAGGTTATACTTTGGCTTGTTGGATGGAAGGATTGGGGGGAAGGATCGAACTAATTCAAATCCCCGAACCGAAGCCTGCTGCGGATGCATTTGCTGACGAACATTATGTGGGATATTACCATTTGTCATTCGATATTACCGAACTTGCATCCGACTTGCCCAGCTGGTTAAATAATGTCAAAGAAAAATTTGCCGCAGCATCTCTCAAGCAGCCAAAAGTAATACAGCCTTTGAAGGTACTCTTAGAACCAACTCAGCAGCAAATCGGCAGTTGTATCTACGAAGTTGCTTTCATTGCCGATACAGATAACTTACCCCTAGAATTTATTCGCAATTTAACCACTAAATGAATACTTGAAATTAATTACTTTTGTCTGTAGAATAAACACTCTCTGTAGTGTTGCCGAGGCGACAGTTTCATCGGGCAGATTAGACTATATTCATGGGAAAAATCTGTAGTCAATTTTACAGATAAATCAAGCAAATAAATGTCTGTATATTTTACGTTTTTACGTATTTGTCGTTTTCAGTCTTTAGTTTTAGGGCTAGTACCGTTCCTAGTTCTATTTCTTAGCAGTAAATCGAATGACAGCAAATTATTAGCTGCTTCAAAATGCGTAAATAATCGCAAGGAATTAGTGACGAGAGAAAATACAACACTAACTGTTGCAGAAAATGCTCGTAAAACCACGCTAGAAAATGGGCTGACGGTTATTACCAAGGAAGTACATACCGCACCAGTGGTGACTGTACAAGTATGGTATAAAGTCGGAACTCGGAATGAGACACTAGGTGTAAACGGCATTGCTCACCAGTTAGAGCATATGATGTTCAAGGGCACAAAAAGCCGTCCCGTACAGTTCGGAAAACTTTTTAGTGCTTTAGGTAGCGATTCAAATGCTTTTACAAGTCACGACCAAACAGTATATTACGGTACTGCCGAACGCAATAAATTAAAAGCACTTCTGACTTTAGAAGCAGATAGAATGCAGAATGCGGTTATCGATGCGAGGCAGTTAGCTAGTGAAAAGCAGGTAGTAATTTCTGAATTGAAGGGTTACGAAAACAGCCCCGAATATCGCTTAAATAGAGCGCTTATGCGGGCTACTTTTCCCAATCACCCTTATGGTTTACCTGTAGGTGGAACTGAGAAAGACGTAGAAAATTTTACTTTAGAAAAAGTAAAGCAGTATTACAAAAATTTTTACAGCCCTGATAATGCAGTGTTAGTAATCGTAGGTGATTTTGACACAAGTAAAACTATTGGATCTGTGAAACAAATATTTGCAAAAATACCGAAAAATCAAAATATCGACTCAATCGACTCGAAAACTGAAGTTAATAATAAACATTCTTTAGATAATTATTCTGAAATTTCTCATGCTTCCCAGCCGATTGTATTAAAACAGCCTGGATCTGCACCATTATTTCAAGCAATATATCCCCTACCTTCAGCAAAACATCAAGATGTACCAGCTTTAGATGTAATGGATTATATTTTGGCAGAGGGAAGAAATTCGCGTCTTTATCAAGCTTTAGTAAATTCAGGAAAAGCTAGTGATGTATCGGCAAGTGTTATTAGCTTACAAGATGCAGGCTGGTACGAATTATTAGTAACGGCAAATTCTACTTCTAAGTTATCTCAAGTTAAGTTGATAGTCGAACGTGAGATTAGTAATTTAGCAAATAAAAAAGTAACATTAGAAGAATTAAATAGAGCAAAAGCTCAATTAGAAGCTTCAATAATTTTGAGCAATCGCGATATTACCTCTTTGGCGATGCAGTTAGGTAACGATGAAGCGACTACAGGAGATTATACTTATACAGATCGTTATTTAGCTGCCATCAAAAAAGTAACAGTTGAAGATATACAACGAGTAGCTCAAAAATATTTGCAACAGCAGAGACAAACAGTTGGATTCTTTAAGCCGAATAATACAGCAGCTAAAGAAAACAGTGAAAATAAAGAAATACCCACACACAGAAGCGAACATTTTTCTAAAAGTACTCTGAGAAACAGCGATGTAACTAAGTACTTGCCACCAGTAGATTCGACTATCGCTTCAACAAGTAGGTTTATACCTGAAAAGTTTACTTTGCCTAATGGTTTAGAAATTCTACTTTTGCCAGATAAAAGTACTTCTACGCTAACTTTAGGTGGTTATATCAAAGCTGGTTCAGAATTCGATCCCGAAAACAAAGCGGGTTTAGCAGCTTTGGTTGCAGATAATTTGGTGAACGGAACTAAAAGTAAAGATGCCCTAAGTATTGCTAAATCTTTGGGAGATTGCGGCGCAAGTTTAGACTTTAAGACTTATCGCGAAGGTGTTTATCTTGAAGGAAATAGCTTGTCAGACGATTTATCAGTGTTAGTTAAAACTTTAGGAGATGTAATTAAAAATCCAACTTTTCCTCGGGGGCAACTGCAATTAGCGCGCAAACAAGCTTTAGTATCTCTCAAACAGGATTTAGACAATCCAGAACAAGTAGCTCAACGAACTTTTTTACAAGCAGTTTTTCCCAAAACACATCCTGCTTATAGCTTTCCTTCAGAAGAAAGTTTGCAGCAAATTACTCATAAGGATGTAGTTGACTTTCAGAAAAAACATTATCGTCCCGATACTACAGTACTGGCTTTAGTTGGTGATTTTGAACCAGCCCGAGTAAAAAAACTCTTAGAAAGAGAATTTGGAGGTTGGCAAGTTTCAGGTAAAACACCATTAGCTGAGTATCCACCAGTCGATTTACCCAAATCAATTGTCCGATTTAATCCAGTTGTTCCCGGTAAAGCTCAGGCAATTACTTTTATGGGTAACAAAGCAATTAAACGTCAAGACCCCAGATATTATGCAGCGAAAGTTTTAAATCATATTTTGGGTGGCGATACCTTATCGAGCAGGCTTGGTTCTCAAATACGCGATCGCCTGGGTTTAACTTATGGTATATATAGTAACTTTTTAGCCGGTAAGAATTCTGGAACATTTTTGATTGAAATGCAAACCAGTCCGGAAGACACTTCAAAGGCGATCGCCAGTACGCGGCAATTACTAGAGGATTTGCACAAAAAGGGTGTAACGCCTGCGGAGGTTGAAACTGCAAAGCATAATTTAACAGGCAACTATAATGTTTCTCTGGCTTCTCCGAATGAATTAACCTATAGAATTATCAAGAATAATGTACTAGGTTTAGATGCAGAAGAATTACGTAGTTATACAGAAAAAATCAAAGCAGTAACTGCCGCCCAAGTAAATCAAGCAGCACGCGAATTACTTCATCCAGATAAAATTGTAGTGGTAACCGCAGGTCCTCCGGTATTAGCCAATCAAGGTAAACCAAATAATAGTCAATAGCGAACAGTAACCAGTAACCAGTAACCATTTAGAAGTTACTTTCTCCCCGGCTTTATAATTACCTATATTTGAGAGAGGGGGGAAGAGGGTTGACAATTTCCGTAGAAAAATAAATTCGTATCGGTAATTTTACAGCAGGTTGGAAGTAAGAGTTATGAGTAGCAAGTAGTAAGTAAACTCGCGATTTTTTCTTATTGTCTGCTCCTTAAGCATCCATTTGGATGCATTATTACTCGTTACCTGCTACCTTAAGAATCTCCTCATAAAGCAATAGGCACAAAATAAGTTAACTTAAGATATAGTATTGTTCTCAATTAAGCCAGTAAATCAATTTACGTTTAAGCGGCAGCACGCAATAATTTTTATCTTATGAACATCTTAAGTAACCTGCTTTCTCAACCACGATCGGAAAGTCGTCCTAAAAGACAGCGTAGGGGAATTGAAATCAAATCAGCACGTGAAATAGAAATTATGCGGCAATCATCAAAAATTGTCGCTACTGTATTAAAAGAAATTTCTGAGTTGGTGAAGCCAGGAATGACTACGGCTGACTTGGATGCTTATGCTGAAAAACGCATCCGGGAAATGGGTGCAACACCCAGTTTTAAGGGATATCATGGTTTTCCAGGTTCTATTTG
Source organism: Rivularia sp. PCC 7116 (assembly GCF_000316665.1). GTDB lineage: Bacteria > Cyanobacteriota > Cyanobacteriia > Cyanobacteriales > Nostocaceae > Rivularia. The sequence continues at coordinate 880,670 of NC_019678.1, forward strand.
TTCTAGCATTAACAATGAAGTGGTACATGGTATTCCCAGTTCCAAGAAAGTTATTTGCTCTGGAGATGTTTTAAAAGTTGATACAGGTGCTTTTTATCAGGGATTTCATGGTGATTCCTGTATTACAATTGCCGTTGAAGAAGTCAAAACTGAAGATGCCAAATTGATTCGTGTTGCTGAAGAATCTCTTTATAAAGGAATTGAGCAGGTAAAAGCTGGTAACTATTTAATGGATATTGCTGGTGCAATTGAAGACCATGTAAAAGCTAATGGTTTTAGTGTAGTTGAAGACTTTACCGGACACGGTGTTGGCAGAAACCTGCATGAAGAACCTTCCGTTTTTAACTTCCGCACCCGTGAAATGCCTAATGTCAAATTGCGTAAGGGAATGACTTTGGCAATAGAACCAATTTTAAATGCTGGCTCTAAATTCTGTAAAACTTTATCAGATCGCTGGACTGCGGTAACTGTAGATAATTCTTATTCAGCACAGTTTGAGCATACCGTATTAGTAACAGAAACCGGATATGAAATTTTGACTGATAGAACAAAAATTTAAAAAGGTTTATTGATTTTTTGTTTAGGGTGAGCAGTGTCCACCTTTTTGTTGCAAATCTATTGATTGATAATTGATTTATAAACTTAGAGACGTTGCTATATAACGTCTCTATTTTGTTTTGACAATGCAATTTAGTTTTTCTGAAATTCATCAAACTTTGCACGTACAGCTTGAATATCTTGCCACATCAACCATTTAGGACCACCTATTTCACGGGAAGAATTACGTAATAAATAAGCGGGATGAAAAATAGGCATACATAAACGCCCTTCCCACTCTATCCATTGTCCGCGAATTTTAGTTATTCCTCGTTTTTCAGAAAGCAAACCTTTGAGGGCTGTCGCACCTGTCAAAAGGATAATATTTGGATTAACTAGACGAATTTGCTCTAAAAGGTAGGGTTTACAAGCCTTGATTTCTTCAGTAGTCGGATTGCGATTACCGGGAGGACGACATTTATTAATGTTGGCTATATATACATCTTTCTCGCTATCCAATTTTACGGATGCCAGAATTTTCTCAAGTAGTTGCCCTGCACGTCCAACAAAAGGTAGACCAGTTTCATCTTCATTCTGTCCGGGTGCTTCTCCAATAATCATAATGGATGCTTGAATATTTCCTCTTCCAACCACGGCATTTTGACGAGTATCTCCAAGCTGGCAACGATGACAATTATTACAGTGTTGTGCCAACTCGATCATGGTTTCGTAAGTCCCCGAAGGAATGGAAACTTTCACATCTGTTGGGATAAGTTCTTTCTGATTAAAGGTTGAGTCCTCGAAAAGACTTAACTGATTTTCGCTGCTCATTAGAAATTAAAATTGCGTTTGGGAAAATAATAATCTTTAAAAACAAAAAAGATAGGTTCGGCTACGCTTTTTTTGCGTAATACTTATATCTATAAACCCTTAATTATATCAGCTATTTCGAGTAGGCGACAGCAAGATTCAAGCAAATTTCCCGAGATAGAGCCTTAATACAAGAGCAGGCTTAGCTATTGCTAGATAAAGATTAAGCCCGATTGTTTTTCAACGAAAATTGCAACCATTGTAAAGTGCTTGAGTTATCATGTTATACAACCCACTTTTTCAAAACCGCGAAGCTGCTGGTGAGGAGTTAGCGCAAGTAATTCGCAGTCAGTTGAACAAACAAGCAATTGAATCTGGATTAAAGCCAATACCAATTATTTATGCTTTACCTAGAGGAGGATTACCAGTTGCTTTGCCAGTAGCCCGTTTGCTGAATTGTCCTTTAAAAATAGAAGTGGCAAAAAAAATCAGTCATCCACAAAATGAGGAATTAGCAATTGGTGCAGTAACTGCTTCAGGAAGTGTTATTTGGGCAGATAATCGGATATTTCGCTTCAACTTTAATTCGCGAGAAAAACGTCAAGCCAGTTTAGCTGTAGCGATGGAATGTGCCAAATCTTTAGAGGCACAATTAAGCCCTGCTTGTTCTCAAGCAAATGCTCAAGGAGCAACTATTATTTTAATTGATGATGGTATTGCAACAGGCATGACTATAGCAGCAGCAGCAACAGCCCTCAAAAAGTTAAAACCCGCGCAAATTTGGCTCTGTACTCCGGTTGCTCCTCAAACATTAATTCCTTGGCTACACAGATGGGGAGAAAAAGTAATAGTTTTAGCAACGCCAAAATCTTTTTTAAGTGTAAGTAATTTCTATGCAGAATTCCCTCAAGTCGAAACTCAAGAAGCTTTGGAATGTTTACAGCAGCAATCTGTAAAAAAATAGAGCTTATTTCACGAAGGAAGAGGGAACAGGGAAGAAGAACCCACGTTTTAAAACGTGGGATGATCTACACCCTGAGCCGCACCTAGCGGTGAACGGGTAAATGCTTTGCTAAGGCTTCATTTCATTCTGCTGGCAATGAAATAGTTATGTATTGTCTCACCTAGTTAAGCTTGAATAAGTAATAAAACAAGCCGTTATTTTATCAAGGATAAATTATGAATTGCGAACAGAATATTTTTGAATTCACCAGAATTAGAACTTTAAGTAAATTGTATGGTGAATTGTGTAATTATCAGCGAGAAACAAGAATCTTGATTTTATGATCTCTGATTCAGAATTCAGACTTTATACTTAGAAAGACTTAGAAAAATTAATCGTATTTTATTGCTCTAGCGTAGTCGCCAATAGCATAACAGGCAGTTTTCAGACTAGCACGAGCTTGGTCTTGACTGCGACGGTCTTTAATTGCTTTAGCTATTCGCAAACGTTCTTCATAATAAGACATTGCGCTTTCGTAATCTCCTAAAGCTTCAGAAGCAACTCCCAAACTACCTAAAGATTGTTCTTGAGCGCGTGTATCTTGAGTAATATGCGCTAATTCTAAGCGCTCTTCATAGTAAATAATTGTTTTTTTATAATCACCCAAAGCGTAATAAGCATTACCAAGATTTTTCAATACTTGGATACTAGTACGACGATTTTTAAGCAAGCGAGATACTTCTATACACTCTTCGTAATATTTAGTAGCTTTGGGATAATTCATCAAAGCATACCAAGCATTACCTAAATTCTTTAATATTTGCTCTTCTCCCCAGTTATCCTTAATTTCCCGCACTAATTCTAAACTTTTTTCTTGGTACTCGATTGCTTTAGAAAGATTATTTGAGGCTTTATAAACTAATCCTAAATTATTAAGTGCTGCTATCTGAGAGCGGCTATCTTGTATTTCTTCGGCTTTTTTCAAGCAATCCTGTAAATACTCAATAGCTTCAGAGTGTTGCTTTAAGTGACGATAAGCATTACCCAAATGTGAGAGTGCTTGTATCTGTAAACGTTTTTCCTGATTGTCTTGAGCTAGAGACAAACATTGTTGGGCGTAAGATATAACGCTTTTATAGTCTCCAGAACAATAAGCTACCAGCGCTAAGCAAGAAAGCGCTTGAGCCTGTTTTGGCAAATTACCATAGGCTTGAAATAGGGCACTCGAATGCTGTAAAGCTTTGATTGCAGCATTGAAGTCTCCGGCTTGTTGCTGTTGAATTCCTTGCTGTAACAACTGAGATGCTTCAAATGATTCTTCTTCGTCTTTGAAGGATACCTGTGATTCTAAAGCTTTATCGAACTGTTTAACATTGCTATCTTTTGTATTATTTTTCAGAAATTCTGTAGGTATATTTAGAGGAAGAGTATTTTTTAAACTAGAATTCCATTTGCTTGTTTTCATCGACCGTTTGCTCCCTGTAAACAATGGTTGGTAAAGTTAGTATTCCCAAAATATCTGCCTAAATTTCATTTTTAAACATAAATTTCAACAAATATTGAGCGAAATAAACCCAAAAGTTAAGATACTAGCCGATTCGCTGCTTAAAACTATCTTTCTTATATAGTTAAGAACTTTTTATTTAAATATAAAAATAAGTATTTAAGCTGATTATAGGAAAAAATAGATTTAGCAAACACAAATAATAAGGATTTATGAATTATTTAGGTGAAGCTAATTATTATAATTAAACTACAGCTAGTTTAATCAAATTGTATTTTTCGATTTTGGTTTTAAAATATTACACTTATATTCTAAACACAAAATAATAAAAATTTAGTAAGTATTCTATAAAAAATCCTAGAAGTAATAGCTAATATCTAATTTGAAGCTATGCAATATTCACTGATAGTACAAGTACGTATTTAATAGCTGAAGTCGTATTCCTCTTCAGTTTAATTATTGAAAGAATCAGTTATTTTCTACTAGGGAAAAATTCAAATCATCACCTAGCTAAGCTTTTTGTGATGCTATAGCAGTCCTATCTGCAAACAGCACCCAGCGCTAATGCGAAAAAATTATATTCAATAGAATAGATGTGGCGAAACTGACCTCAAGTTATAGCTTGCATTTGCGATGCTTTCGAGAAAAAGCAGTACTCAATACTGCTCGGTTAAGGAATCCCACTTCTTTTTTAGATCCCCCAAACCCCGTTAAAAAGGGGGCTTATTTCCCTCCAATAAACAGGAGGGTTAGGGAGGATATCGTCTTAACCGACAAGTATTGGAGGTTTATCAACGTATATCCCACTCAACTCAGAACGAATCTTTGCTGTTTGCTAAGTATCAACTATTGCTTTATCCAAATTAGCACCGATCAAATTAGCCCCATAAAGTTTCACGGCTCTAAGATTTGCACCTGCAAAGTTAGCACCTTTCAAATTAGCCCATCTTAAATCAGCACCTCTTAAATCGGCTTCGCTCATATCAGCTTGCATCAAATATGCACCACCAAGGTGAGCTTTGGCTAAATTCGCTTTATTTAAATTAGCTTTATAGAGATAAGCATTTGTTGCTTCTACTTCATACAAATTAGCGTTTCTAAGTTCGGCACCAATTAAATTAGCATTATTTAAGGTTGCTTTCCAAAGATTAGCGCGGTTAAGCTTGGCTCCACCTAAATCTACACCTTTAAGGTTGGCATCCTTGAGATTAGCGCCAATTAGGTTTGCTTCATCCATAAAAGCATCTTGTAGATTCGCCAAACTTAAATCAACTCCAATTAAATTGGCAAGACTTAAATAGGCTTTGTTTAAATTAGCTCCAGTTAGTTTAGCCAGACTAAAGTTAGCTTTGATTAAATTAGCTTCTTGAAAATTTGTGTTGCTTAGATTAGCATTATTAAAATCTGCATTGGTTAAATTTGCCTGTATTAATAAAGCATTTTCTAAATTTACGTGGCTTAAATTAACTCCTTCAAGATTTGCGCCTGCAAGATTGTAACCATATAAATTTGCTGCGCTCAAATCTAATTTAGTTTGAGGATTATTCTTTCTCCACTCATCCCGCATGAAAGTACCAGTTTTGAGTAAAGTTAGGTGTTCTAAATTTGCCATGATTAACCTTTACTCCTGACGCTTACCTTGAGAACGTACCCTACCAGATACGTTTTCAATCGCCGCTAATGCTCCATCTGCACCTGCAAGTATATCCTGTTCTTGTCCTCCTAAATAAAGTCTGCCAAAACTACCTACAGCATTTACAGCCAGGATATTTATCGCGGCAGCCTTCTCGGCTTCGTTTGCCGCTAGTGCAGCAAAAGCAGCAGGTTCAACTTCCAATACATACAAAGTTTGTCCCGCTAATAACATTTGTCCTCGTCGGGTGCGATTGATCAGCTGTGTTTGATAAGCATCAACATTACGAATAATTTGACTCGAAACCACGCGGGGTTTAAGCCCTTCATCTCTTTTAACTCCTAAAGCCGCTAAAATAGCTTGTCCTGCGGTTCTAGTTTCACCTTGGGAGCTAGAATGCACTTCTAGCAAGCCATACAGCCTTTCTACCATCTGTACACCAGGACGTACCGAGGCTGATTTTAAGGCGACATCGGTAATTCGATTAATTTCTATACCGGGAGAGATTTCAATCCATAAGGAAGTATCTCCAGGCAGTGGTAAAAAACCTTGGGCTACCGTTCCCATATATGCTGCATGTTGAGGTTGCAAATTATCGAGATATACATAACTGCGTAGTTCTACACCCAAGATTCCGCTCCAGCCATAAGGATAAGAAATATTTATTATTTAGATTTAAACTACCATAATGCGGTTAACAGTGAACAGTTAGCAGTTATCAGTTATCAGTTAAGAATGAGTAGCGGGTAGCAAGTAGCAAGGAATAAGATTTAGTTGTAATTTTTCATAAATAATATCGGTCTGGTAAATTCATTCAAGTTTCCCTAGAGAAAATCTTTATTACCAAACCGATGATAGTATTGTCTGAATTTTATGATGACTAGTTAAGAACGGTGTGTTACTTAATGTTAGGAATAAAAACGCAAGAAACACAATATGATTTTCTTTACTTGAAATTAGGAATTAGTAATTATCCCTTTTATGAGACGATTAATTATGCATTAATAGTCCCGATTCGTTTTGGCTATTATTACGATTAATATCTGTAAAAACTACATCTGAAGTTTCGCTCGGACGTAGAATTTCTACATCAGACGAACTTTTAATATTCTCCGCTACAGCTGTGGAAATAGCAAAAAAGATATCGAAAGTGAAGAAGATAGCTAGTAAAACAATAAAGAAAGTTCTTTTCATGAATTTAACCTCAATTTACAGCAGATGCACTTAGCAAAAAACCAGTTGCAATAATTAGTATTGCGCTGATAACACTAAGTTTTTTTTGTAGTTTTCCAATGAAAGAAAAACGCTTTAGCCATTGATAGGCATAGATTGCTAAAAGCCCTAAACTCACCAGTACCAAAGCCAATCCCAAACTAAAAGCAATTATCAACAGCATTCCGTAGACTGCTTGATGCAAAGCGACGGCACTGAGCAGTAAAACAAGCGCTGATGGACATGGTTGTAATTCCTCCGGCAATACCAATCGCGATTAGAGAGCGTAGAGTAATAGATTCCTCTAAAGAATGGTGATTATGCTTGGACTGATTTTTAAGTCGGCTTGCTAATAGCCAAAAACCTACACCACAAATAGTAAAGCCGCTTAAAAAACTGAGAACGGGATACAGTTGTTCGGTGACTATATATTGAGAAGCTAGTAGTGCTAAAAGCCCTAATGTAAAGATACTAGCGGTATGAGCAATAGTTGTAACTGAACTCAATATATTGCCTGTTACGATTGTTTTGCCATGCCCAGGTGCTGTCTTTATGCGCTGCTCCAAACAAAAATGCGATTCCCAATCCTGCGATTACTAAGTTTGGTGTCAAGTTTTCGCGAACAATTCCCTGAACTAATTCACTTCCATATGCAGTTGGGAGCAAAAGCAGGTTTTATGTTCCACAAAACCATTATTGACAGTAAAACAGAAAGCGGTAAATACTTGTTTGTAGAACTTACACACTCGTAACAAAATTTCATATATAACTGCTGTCAGTCTTATCAAATCTTCTTTAACCTGTTGCCAGCAAAAAGCTGGATAAATAGAAGATAAGAGATGCATCGATTTATTGATTATTCGTAATAATAATTCAATTACAGAAATATGCTTCTTAACCGCACCACTTTGTCATAAATAATTTAAATATTCATTGTGAAATCATTTCGGATGAATTGCTTGCAGCAACTCCGGTGCGATGGAGCCAATCAGCAAGTATTCCTAATACAATGCAGATAATAGGGGAGCATCCCAATTTTGAACAAATATTTTACCCGATACCCGCTTATGGGTGCGGCTATACTAACAAAGCCCACCTATGTCCTGTGGGACACGCTTCGCTAACGTGGGCTTCGTAATATTAGCCCTAGACTTACAGTCTGAGGGCTTTTTGCTAAAGGTTGTGCGTACTTTGGTAAATCATTTCAGAAACGGCATAGCAAATGAACATCTTTTTGATAAAGATTTAAATTGCTTAACAATACTAAATTTTTTTCAATATTATGAATGCAAAATTTGCTTTAGTAATAAATAGTTTTAATTAAGGAGAAAAACAATTACCCATGCCCAATGTCCTATTCCCGAGTTGCCGGAACTTGACTGTTTTCTTCCACAAATTCCATTTCTTTTTCTCTTTTAGAAGGTAACAATTGCTCTCGTAAGGACACAATTACAATATATAAAACAGGTACCACAAACAAACTTAGAAACGTCGCAACAAACATTCCTCCAAATACAGCAGTACCTAAAGATTGACGGCTGCCAGCACCCGCACCCTTTGCAATTAATAAAGGAAAAATTCCCAATAAAGTTGACAATGCTGTCATTAAAATTGGTCGCAATCTTTCTTGCGCTGCTCTAACTGCTGCTTTGTTGATTGAAAGCCCTTCTTCTCTCAATTGATTGGCAAATTCTACAATTAAAATCGCATTTTTAGAAGCCAAACCAATCAACATTACCAAACCAACTTGACAGAATACATCATTTTCTAAACCTCTTAAATACTGTGCCGATAGCGCTCCCAAAATAGCTAAGGGAACTGAAAGCATAATAATTAAAGGGTCAATATAGTTTTCGTATTGCGCTGCTAATACTAAGAATACAAAAACAAGTCCCAAACCAAAAATTAACGGAGCTTGCCCTCCCGATTCCTTTTCTTCGGCTGATATTCCAGCCCATTCGTAACCAAAACTTCTCGGTAAAACTTCTTGTGCAACTTCTTCCATTGCCTCTAAAGCTTCTCCGGAACTGTAACCGGGTGCTGTTTGTCCGTTGATTTCAATTGAACGATACAGGTTGTAATGGTTAATAGTTTGCGCTCCGGTAGTCGAGGTAACTTTCACTAAGTTACTCATGGGAATCATTTGATTATTCTGAGAGCGGACGTACAATTGACCGATATCTTCAGGATTGGAACGATATTGAGCATCCGCTTGTACGTAAACTCGATAAGTCCGCTGTTCCAAATTAAAATCGTTGACGTATCTAGAACCGATATAAGTCTGTAAAGTACTAAAAATATCGTCGATATCTACCTGCAAAGCTTTGGCTCTATTACGATTAACTTCAATTAACAATTGCGGCATGTTCGCCGAAAAAGTACTGAAAGCTCCTGCTATTTCTTCTCTTTGACTTGCTGCTCCGATTAATTCTCCCATTTCTTGCAGCATTACATCCAAGCTGCTGTTTCCTCTTCTATCCTGCAACTGAAACTGAAAACCGCTAAAACTACCTAATCCTTGAATTGATGGAGGATTAACGGCTAAAACTCTGGCATCGGTAATGCCACCAAACTGTTGCATTAATCTACCAATAATTTCTTGAGACGACTGCCCTTCTCCAGTTCTTTCTCCCCAAGGTTTCAAAGTGGTAAAAATTACGCCGCTATTAGCAGTGCTACCGCTAAAACCAAAACCCCCAATAGCAAAAGTACCTACCACTTCCGGTAATTCTAAGATTTGCTGTTCTACCTTTTGCATCACCTGACTCGTGTAGTTAAGCGAAACTCCTTCTGGTCCCTGAATAATCGTAATAAAATAACCTTGGTCTTCTTCTGGTAAAAAAGCTTGAGGAACTATAGTATAAAGCCAACCAGTAGTTACTAATAAGGCGGCAAATACAACTAATACTAAAAATTTGAGGTGTGTCAAACGTTGTAATAGAAATGAATAGCCATCCCGCAACGAATCCAGAAACCAGTTAACAGCATCAAAAATCTTATTGAGAAAACCACCACTGCTAGTTTTTCTTCTGAATAATAATCCTGATAAAGCAGGAGTCAAAGTTAAGGCTAAGAAAGTCGAAATTACTACAGCAAAGGCAATTGTCAGTGCAAACTGTCGGTAAATTTTGCCGGTGGAACCGGGAAAGAATGCTACGGGGACAAATACCGCCATCAAAACCAAAGAAGTTGCAATTACGGCTCCAGTCAGTTCGCGCATTGCAGCCGAAGCAGCTTTTTTGGGCGACATTTCCTTTTGATTAATCAAGCGAGAAATATCTTCTACAACAACAATCGCATCATCAACTACCATCCCCGTTGCTAAGGTTAAACCGAATAAAGTTAAAGTGTTAATCGAAAACCCGAAAAGCTTAACAAAACCAAAAGTACCAATTAATGCTAAAGGAATAGTCACAACTGGAACTACCGTTGTTCGCCAATCCTGCAAGAAAATAAAGATTACTAAAACAACTAAACCAATAGCTAATAAAAGCGTTTTGATAACTTCCGAAAGCGATTCTTCGACAAAAGCAGTGGTGTCAAACGCAACTTGGTACTGCATTCCGGGAGGAAAATCTTTTGCTAAATTAGCCATTTCTGCTTTCACAGCAGCAGCGACTTCCAAAGCATTACTTCCAGGAGTGGGGAATATGCCAATACCTACCCCTTCATTGCCTTTAAATCTTAAAAACGAATTATAATTTTCTGCTCCTAACTCCGCCCTTCCTACATCCTTCAATTTGATTAAAACGCCATTTTCCCCAGCGCTGACGATAATATCTTCAAACTCCTCAACCTTTTGCAGTCTACTCACAGCGCGCAAATCAATTTGATACATTTGATTTGGTGGTGTCGGCTGCTGTCCGAGTTGTCCGGCACCCACTTGCACGTTTTGCTCATTGAGAGCATTAATTACATCTTGAGCAGTTAAATTACGACTTGCCAGACGATTTGGATCGAGCCACAAGCGCATTGCATAACGGCGTTCCCCGAAGATTTGCGCTCGACTGACACCATCGATTTTCTGTAAATTATCTCTTATATAAAGGTCAGCGTAATTACTTAAAAATACGTTATTAAATTCTTGGTTTTGACTATAAAGCCCCATTGCCAAGAGAATATTGCTCGACTCTTTACTAACAACAACCCCCGTCCTTTGTACGGCTTCGGGTAACTGAGGTTCGGCTAGAGAAACCCGATTTTGTACGTCAACCGCAGCAATATCTTTATTTCGCGAAGCATCAAAAGTAACTCGAATAGAACTGGTACCGCTGTTACTACTGCTCGAAGACATATACTTCAAGCCTTCCACACCATTTAACTGCTGCTCTAAAACCGTAGTTACAGTTTTTTCGACTACTTCGGCGTTAGCACCAACATAGTTAGCAGTAACATTAATTTGAGTTGGACTAATCTGCGGATACCTTGCCGTAGGTAGTGTGGGAATACTGATTGCTCCTACCAACAGAACAATAATCGCGCAAACGCTAGTAAAAACAGGTCGCTTAATAAAAAAGTCAGCAAACATGATAAATAGTTAGGAGTTGGTAATTGGTAATTGGTAATTGGTAATTGGGCATTATGTATAGTTAAAAGCTGGAGGTAACTAATTAGTTATGTCTTGATTTTTATAGATAATTACTGATTTTAATTTTTCAGAGTGCGATTTAATTTCAATACTTAATCTCAATTTAGTGATGCTATTAGGTTTGATATTGCAGTTATAGACATATTCAAAAAAAGTCTCATAATTAACAGTTTTTGATTGTGCTGGATAAGAATACAAGTAAAAAGCGAAGATTAATAATATCAAACATCAATATTGAATAGTTTAAAAACTAGCATCAATAATTAATAACTCATTACTTCCAAATCCCAATGCCAAATGTCCACTTTTCCATGCCCAAATCATTTAGAATCTGGAATTATCTGCGCTCCATCTCTTAAATTCAAAATGCCGGAAACAATAATTCTTTCTCCCTGCATTAAGCCTTCTAAAACTTGATAATTATTACCCCGGATATTACCTAATTTAACGCGCTTCTGTTTTGCGATGAAATCTGGATTTTCTAATGATGAATCGGGCTTTTTGGCAACATATACAAAAGTTTCTCCAGCTAAACGCACCACTGCGGTTGCTGGAATTAATACACCAGGGCGGCGCTGCCAAATTACTCTGGCGCGAACGTATTCGTCTGCTCTTAATTGATTATTTTGGTTCTCAAACAATGCTTTAACCAGTATTGATTGAGTATTTTGATTAACGTTAGGAGAGATGAAAAAGACTTGACTCCTGCCCAAAATTTTCCCTTGATTATCAACTAACTCTATAGGCATTCCTTTACGTAATTCTGCCGCACGCTCTTGGGGTACCGATATTTCAACTTGCAAAGGATTATTTTGAGTAATAGTAGTTAGCTGCGAAGATGTATTAACGACATCGCCAAGCTTGACTAGCAAGTCGCCAACTTGTCCGGCAATTGGAGCGGAAACTGTATAGTATTGAAGCTGGACTTGTTGCTGTTTGGTATTTGCTTGAGCTTGTTTTAATGCTTTTTCGGCTCGATTAATGGAAGCTTGTTGCGCTTGAATTTGAGCATCAATTGCATTCAACCTCGCTTTTGCTGTAGCAAGCCTATTCACATACTGCTGCCTAGTTTGTTGCGATACTGCTCCTTGGGCTGCCAAACTCGTATATCTTTCATATTCCTGCTGATTCAAATTTACATCGGCAACATTAGACAATTTCTCAGCTTGCAAAGATTTTAAAGTCGCGATCGCGTTTTGTAATTCAGAGCGAGCGGCTTGTGCTGCTGCATCTACACTGTTAACTGCTGCTTGTTGTTGCCTCGAATCAATCTGCATTATCGGATTGCCAGCTTGTACTTTATCTCCAGAATTAACCAAAATCTTATTGATTCTCCCTTGTGTTTGAGGCTGGAGAGTAACCGAACGTCGCGATTCCAATCTGGCGATGTATTCATCTCTATCTTCAATTATCCCTTCTGCTACCGTAGCTAGTTTTACCGGTATTTTTCTAGCTTCAGGGTTTTGTGCTGCTGGTTTTTGCTCTCCTCCAGATATCATACGAAACGCCGCAAAACCACCACCTCCTAACAGAAGCAGGGCAAGCAATAACCAAAACCACCATCGTTTTTTACGAGGTGGTTCGGGAGGTTTTTCTAGTTGATTTTCGTCTTCTGCAATTACATTTTCTGGTGGTAGAGATGTCATGATTTACTACGGAATTACACAAAGAAATCAATCCGTAAATGAAGCTTAAAGTATATTCTTTATAGTTAAATTCTTGATTTTTGTTTTTAAACGAAAAGAATATTTACTAATTTACAGATTTTTTACCTTCCACAAGGGATCGCCTTACTCAGATTCAATACAAATTATATTAATTCGTTATTTCACAAAGCCAATAGCATAAATCACCTAACTTACAATATAGGCTTAGCACTTATGCGTATTTTTATATAGCTCAATCCAATATACACCCAGAATCTAAAATGCTTACTCTACCCAAAGGTGAATAATACTAATAATTTACAATACACTTTTATAGATGTCTTTTTTTATTGTTGCAGAAAATATTCTTATTTTGCTTACATTTTGTAGAATATTTTCAGAGTCAAGGATTATACATAAGTGCATTCTTCAGATAGTTGTAATATTTGAATATTTATGATATGTAAAAAGTTCGTGAATTTGAGATATTCGATTAAGTCAAGTTTGAGGGTAATACACGAAGAATGTCTTGAGTTATTAAATTAAATAGCTTTATTAGATAAAAAAGGTGCATCAACCTGAGTTCATGCACCATACAATTTATTTGAATGATTGATTTGACTTGAATTTTGACCTTAGTCTAAATTCTAATTAACCCAAATCAAACAGTAAGATTTCTCCTCCTACATCTGTTGTCATCTCTAATTGTGTTTCGCCACTCATTTGCACTCCATCACCGGCTCTTAATTCTTCACCATTTAGATTTACAACGCCTTTCGCAATTTGCAACCAAGTGTGACGATTGGGTTGAGCGTGATAACTAATATTGTCTCCGGGCTGCAAAATTGAAGTATATAAATCTACATCTTGATATACTTTTACAGCACCATCTCTAGCATCATGTGCGGCAATTAAACGTAATTTACCGGTTCTTTCTTCAATAGAAAAAGCTTTTTGTTCGTATCGAGGTTTTAGATTTTTCTTATCTGGAAGAATCCAAATTTGCAGAAAGTGAACTGGTTCTGATTGAGAATGATTAAACTCGCTGTGCATGATACCAGTTCCAGCACTCATAATTTGTGCTTCACCGGGACGAATCACCGAACCCGTTCCCAAACTATCTTTATGTTCTAAGGCTCCATCCAAAACGTAGGTAAGGATTTCCATATCACGATGCCCGTGAGTCGGAAAGCCAGCCCCTCCGATAACACTATCGTCATTTATGACTCGTAAAGAGCGAAATCCTAAACGATTTGGGTCATAAAAACCACCGAAAGAAAAGCTATGAAAACTATCGAGCCAGCCCATTTGAGTTCTGCCGCGAGCATTTCTGTCATGAATAAGATGGGTTTTAGTAGCTTGAGCCATTGATTTGCCTCACTTTAATTTTGGATTTTATATTTTGCGGAAAATTGTAAATATAGATTTTCTTCCTCTCAAACTTTTCAAGCTAGATTCTGAATTACAAATTGTAGATATATATCAGTTTTACGTCTCTACAAGAGTTAAAAATTAAAAGCTAGGAATTATTCACCCTACTTTCTCTTTTTTCTACTTGCTTTGAAAAATTTTAAAATTTAAGCTTATCTATTAAGTTGCTACTATTTAATGTTAGAGTATGTATCCATCAAATGAAAAGTAGGTACTTAAAAGTGGGGTACTCACCAAAAAGTTACTATGACAATTATCAATAATTTTGAATATATTAATATTTAAAAACCCGGTTTTTTATTAAACCGGGTTCGCTATTTATAAAAATATTTTCAGAACGTTACAGCAAATCAAAATCAGCAATTAACAAAAATTAGTTAATGCTAACTTTTTCTTTGACCATACCATCTGTTTTGACTTCAGAAACTTGAATATGAGCTTCTAAGAACCAAAGTCTCTTGTCAATGGTGCGAGAAATTTCAACGTAAAGGTCGTTGGTATCTTGATCGTTGAGTTCGTCAGTTTTGTCAATAGCTTCTCTCAAATGCTTAGCATATGCTGCAAAACGCTCAACCAAAGCAGTTACATGTTCCTTGCCATCCAAAATATCGGTAGGATATTCGGGCAATATGGAATCAGCAGCAGCCATGCGGACTGTACCACAAGCATATCCAGCCAAAGCGGTAACACGTTCGGCTACCATATCAATATACTCTTCTACTTCAGCCGCAATTTCGTCAAACATTTCGTGAAGCTGATAAAAATCAGCTCCTTTTACGTTCCAGTGTGCTTGTTTGACTTGACTTTTCAAATCTGCTGTTGCTGCCAAGGTTTTATTTAGAAGTGTTACAACTTGGCTTCTTACATCAGCAGGAATATCAATATGAGATGGATAAAGACGTGATGCGAGTTTTCCGTTTGTGTCGCTCATTATTGTGTATCTCTCTTCGGACAGGCATATACATACTTTACAAGCACATATTTATTTCTCAACACTCTCTATCGGCTGAGTTATTCAACAAGCAATACTTTCTACCGATAGATAGAATAAATACTTATAAAAGTTATGAGGCAAGGTATTTTGCTGCACAACGCATTTTAAAATTAGAACAGCATTTAATATTTATTTACAACTATCTGTTTAATCCTATGAACTATCAAGTTATCTACGACGGCAACTGCAATCTTTGCGTCACCTTAGTACAAGTTTTAGAAAATTTAGATAAAGGTAAAATGTTTAGCTATATCCCCATGCAAGATGGGCAGACGCTGCAAAAGTGGAATATTACATCAACTGATTGTGAATTAGGGATGATTTTAATAGATTCAGATCAACCAAAAAAACGCTGGCAGGGTAGTGCAGCAGCAGAAGAAATCGGGCGTTTACTACCTGCGGGCAGTATTTTTGTTGATGCCTATCGCGCTCTACCAGGATTAAAATGGGCTGGGGATAGATTCTACGAACAAATCCGCGACAACCGCTACACAATTTTTGGCAAGCGCGACAGTACATATAAGTCAAACTATTGTAGCGATGGTAATTGCAAAGCCTGAATTGAAAGGGGGAAGATTGGGCAGAGCGGCTAGAGGGGCTAGAAAAGATTTATCTTACCCATTACCCATTACCTATTACCAATTTTCCCATGCCCAATGCCCAATTCCCAATTCCCAATTCCCTAATCGTTTTTAATTTCTGATTTGCTGTTAAAAACTTCCAAAATTTGCCGACAAAAGTCCTTTAATTTGTTTTGTTTTTCTTCAGAAGGTTCAAGATTACCAACAATACGCCAGTTGTCTACCGTAGAAAGTCGCCATTGCTCTCCCCGATGATCGAACCCAGCGACTTCTACACCAATTGCACGACGTAAACCGTTAATGGGATCTTCATAAAAACGTATTTGAGTCAAGATACTACGACTTTGCCAAGATTTACTGACACCGGGAAAGTGAAAACCAATATCAATGGAGTCTGGATCGACTAATTCCATTGTTTGTTCGTCACTTCTCCAAGGTTTAAGATCGGACTTGGCATCGGGAAACTCAAATTTGAACAAATTAACCACCGCAGCAATCTTGCTAGCAAATTCCAGATTTGTTGCCATCTCAGATGCGTTCACGAAAATACTCCCCTTTGTAATCTAGAGGCTAATGTAAAGAAGGTTACGATTATTTTGTAAACGCCAAAACGCTTACCTTATTAGTGTTTCAGCTTATCAAGCCTCTTTAGATTAAAGCAACGATAAAATCCTACTTTTTATTTTGATATTAATGAGCTAAAAGGAAAATCCACCTGGGAATAATTCTGTTAAATCGTAGATAGTAAAAATTAGCAAATCCTGCGATCGCTAAAATCTGTACAATTTGAGCCCATAAAGATAAACTATTGAGGCTCATGATACTTATTATGCAAAATTAATCACAAAATTTTAAATTTAAATTTTATTGTATCAATTCACTCAAAGCTTTAACTAAAATTGTATTCTCTTCATCGGTACCTACAGCAATTCGCAACTTATCTTCTAACCCTTCCTGTTTAAAATATCGAATCAAAATACCTTGTTCTTTGAGCTTGAAATATAAATGTTCGGCATTTCCTTTTGTAGGCTGCACTAATAAAAAATTAGTCTGAGAATCCCAAACTTTAAAACCTAACTTTTCCAAATCTACCGATAGTTTGTTCCTCGATATTCTAACTTTTTCGGCACAACTATTTTTATAATCTTGGTCGCGCATGACAGCAGCACCGATAGCGCAGGCAATAGCATCAATATTGTAGCTATCTTTAATTTTATATAAACCCTGTAATAATTTTGGATTGGCAACTCCGAAACCTAATCTTATACCGGCAAGAGAATATCCCTTCGATAGAGTACGAATAGAAATGACATTATCAAACTCTTTAACTACAGATAAAGCATCACTAGAAGCAAAATCACAATAAGCTTCATCAATTACCAATACACCAGATAGTCTTGTTGCTAATTCTCGTAAATCTTCTACTGGTACAACATGTCCGGATGGGCTGTTAGGAGTAGCTATAAATGTTACCGCGCCATCCACTTGAACTAATTCTTCTATCGGTAATTTGTAGTCTGCGGGATAATCAATTTCTACTGTCTGGGCTGGCTGCATTTCGACTAAGGTGCGGTAAAGCACGTAAGTAGGCATAGGATAAACTACTTTTCTATCAGCATCAGTACAAGCTCGAATGACTAGATTCAGCACTTCATCGCTACCATTACCAACAATAATCCAGTCGGCAGGAACATTTAAAACTTCGCTAACAGCATTGCGAAAATTGGTAGCAGATGAATCTGGATATCGTCGCAACCATTCCCAATCAAAGTCTTGCAATACATCTTTCACCTTTGGGGAAGGAGGATAAGGATTTTCGTTGCTGTTAAGCTTAATAATTTTACTATCCGATTTCGGCTGTTCCCCAGGAATATAGCCAGTCATTGCATCAACTTCAGCACGGAAAAAGCTAGTCATTTCAGTTATCAGTTATCAGTAAAATGAAAATTGCCGATAAATAAATTATGCATGAATACAGTCCCCAATGGACTGCCAATTTATTTGATGATTACAGTGGAAAAGAATGGCAACGTTTGGTTAAAAAATTAACTCAATAAGTTTAGCTGTTTGTTCGTGCTGATTAGTTTAAACAAGTAAATATTCTCGAATAAACTCAACCACACCCTCACCTTCTTCTTTAGTCGCTATCCAATCAGCTTTTGCTTTGACTGCATCTTCAGCATTTGCTACGGCTACTTTAAACCCGCAATAATCTAAAAAATCTAAATCATTTGATGCATCACCAACAGCAATCACTTGATTACTTTGAATATTTAAATGAAATAATGATTTTTCTAAACCTTTGGCTTTGTTTGTTCCTGTAGGCAAGATTAAACCATAATCTTTATGACATATTACATGTAGGGGAAATTTGAATTCATCAATTAAAGCATTAACTCTTTCAACAAACTTAAGACGAACCGTAGCCATAATTATATTTTGATGAAATGGTATATCATGCCGCATCAATTGAGCAATAAATTCTATTGGTGGCTTATTAGCTAATGGCTCGATTTTATCTTGAAATGGTAAATATAAAACTGCGCCATTTTCTACAATTATCAAATCGAATATTTTAATCTGGGGACATATTCGCAATAAATCATGGAATCCTCTTCCCGTCACGATACTGATTAAAAATCCTGCTTGCTTTGCTTCTAATAACGCATTTTCAACATTATTTGTTATTCTACCTTTTGTTGCGATTGTCCCATCATAGTCAGTCGCTAACATTTTGAATTGATAATTCAGCATTCGGTGATTGATATCTAATGACAGATAAAAAATATCATATTTTTCAAGAATTAAATTAAAGTAAATTTGATTCTTAGGGTGACGCGACATCAGAGATTATTATCAAATCAATTTTCTTTTTTATTTGCTATACGATTAAAAACCAATTTTGAAATCTGAGGAAATATGTGCCAATCATATGCATAGGCTCTGTCTTCCCCAAAAATGACTAAAATATAAGCAGCTTTTCCATCCGGTGTCGCAATAATTGCCGCATCATTTCTACTACCAGAAGTCCAACCTGCTTTTCCCATAAACTGAGCATCATTTGGTAAAGATGCACTTAAAAAACCTCTTACGGGGTTAAACTCATTTGGGTTTTTATCGTTTTTTTTGATATTCCTTGTTTGAGAACTAATGGTTAACCATTGCGCCATTTTTGGGCTATAAATTGCGGATACAGACTGATTCTCGTAAATTTCATATAGCAGTCTAGCAACTTGTTTTGTTGATACTTGATTGCTAATTGGGTTTTGAAGATTTGTTCGTAATTTAAAATCGGAACCTTTTGGTTTAGAAAGCTTTAAAGATGGAATTGGAAATGTTTTCTGACTGACATTTATATTTTCATATCCTCCATCTTGAAAATACTGGTTAACTTGCAATCTTTTTGTTCGCCAATTTTTATACTCATCTCCTTTAATACTGTCTCTATATTCGGTTTTAGACAATCTATCAACAATGTAGCTCGCAGCTTCGTTATCAGATTTTTGTATCATAGAATCTAGATATTGAGAAAATTCTGCTTCTGATAAAATACCTTTTTCAATTTGAGCATAAAGGTAAACCATCCAGAATAACTTGGCTACGCTAGCTGGATATCTCAGTTTTTCTTGCTGATATCCTGCATACTCGTTAGCTTTTATATCGATTAACGTAATTGACAGTGACTTGGTGGGAAGTTTTTTATTTTTAATGGAATTAATTGCTTCGTTCACAATGCTCTGCAATTTATCGCTTTTAGTAAACTTTGGAGAGCTTGTAATGTTGTATGCTAATTCCGAACTCTTTGTCTCTTCAGATATCTGAGATAATTTAACAGATGAAGCTGATGCTATTGGAGATGATAGTCTTCTTAAAGCAGATTTATTTACTTGTGTAGCAATTTTTTCGGTATTATTAGCATTCTGTTTTAATATAATTAAACCTATTGAAGTTATAGTTAGCGCAACTCCAGTTACTATACCCAAAACCTGTAAGCTAAATAATTTAATAGAGCGTTTTTTATCGCTTATTCTCATTATATATATTGATACTATTTTTTTATTTTCTACTGGTTATTAATATTAAAAAAATCATATTACATTATCTAAAACTGCGGTAAAGTTTGAAGTAATATTTGGTGAGTATTTTTGCCAGATAATTTCACCTGTAGATGGATTATTGGGAAGCTCTTGGGGGATTTTTCCCGTAAGTAAGTATATCGCAGTCAGTCCCAAACTATACAAATCACTAGAATATACCAGTCTTCCTGCTGATTGTTCTCTGGGCATAAACCCTGGTGTCCCAATTACAATCGACTTAGTAGAATTTTCGGACACTGCCACTAGCGTTTGCATTGTTTCCTTAACTGCACCAAAATCGATTAAAACAGCTTGTTCATCTGATGAGCGGATAATAATATTTTTCTGAAAACTTTAATTTAGCTTGCTTGAATCATCGAAGTTCCAATTCTGCTGCGTTGAATTCCACACTAGTTTGAAGCGTTGAGCGTCGGTAATTACTCTGCCAGATTTGAGATAATATTTCATTTGCGTTTCTACAGTCGCAGTATTTGAAGTAGTTGATAAATTCTTCGCTTGCTCAACTTCTACTCTTTGAACCTTATTCCACCAATTTGTATATTCGGAGTACCTATTATTCGATTTTTCCCTTTTAAATTTTGGAGTAAGTTGATTCCAACTAGCTGTATAATTTCGATTATTAATAGTTTGATAGTAATCTCTTACCGCTTGAGAAGGTGATGGCTGAGAATCTGTTTTAGGAATTTTTACTTGAGAGCCGTAAAAATAATTTGGAGATGCATTTGCATTTTCACTTGCTAAGGCACAATAAGCATTTTGATTGCGACGAACGTAATCTTTTAGTGAATCGATACAGTTTGCTCGACTGTTAAACTTTGCCACATAGACTTGATGGTATGGGTTATTAGATAAATTCGGATAATCCGGCAACCAAAATTTTCCCGTTTGGTTGTAGCCAGCGTTTTTTAATTCTCTGATTTGATTGTTAGCGTTATTAATTTGTCTAAATGCCGAATCTGCCAGAAAATAAAACGAATCTACTTGTTTTACAGGAGGAATCGTAGCTGTTTTACTTGGTGTTACCGTAGGTTGCTGTGTTTCAGTTGTTTTTTCTGGCTGTCGTCGTGGCTGCTCTCGGAAATAAGCAAAAGCTAATAACGCGCATCCACCCATCAAACCACCTATTAGTGCTGACTTAAACCAATTTCCGCTGGTACTGGATTTTGCCATTTTTGCTGGTGGAGATGGCACAATTGGTACTGTTGGCTGTATTAATTGGGATTGTAGCGCCTCGATCATTTCTCTCGCAGAAGAAAAACGTTCTCTAATATGGGAACGAATTGCTTTATCTAAAACTAGGGCAAAATTATTACTTATACCGTTTGTCTGCCAAATAATTTCACCACTGTAGCTATCTGTTTCTAATTCCTGGGGCATTTTAGCCGTCAATAAATAAATAGCTACTAATCCCAAACTATACAAGTCACTTGCAAAAACAGCTCTACCCGCAGCTTGTTCAACTGCCATAAATCCCGGCGTACCAATCACAATCGAACTGGTAACATTGCCGCTAGCATTAACTTGTGCAGCCATTGTTTCTCGCACCGCACCAAAATCGATTAAAACTGGCTGATTATCTGATGAGCGAACGATAATATTTTCTGGTTTGATGTCGCGATGAACAATACCTTTACTATGAACGTATTCGAGTACATTTAACAAACCGATTAGTATTTCCCGTACCCTAGATTCGTTCAAACGCCCTCGATTGGCAATTATCTCGCTCAAAGTCTGCCCTTGAATGTATTCCTGAGCTAAATAAAATCGCTGTCCCTCGCTAAAATAGGCATATAGTCTGGGAATCTGGGAACTACCATCACCTAATTCTTCTAAAATCGCCGCTTCTCGCGCAAATCTCTGCTGCACGATTTCATAGGTTTGAGGATTATCTTGAATTATTCTTAATTGTTTGATGACACACCGGCGAGTCGAAGGTATCTGGGTATCTTCAGCTAAAAAAGTTTCTCCAAATCCACCGCTTCCTAAAGTTTGAATTATTCGATAGCGGTTGTTAAGCAGCATCTATATAAGTTAATCGGCTAATAAGCAACAAGAAATACTGTCATATATTTTACTAGCAAATACTAGACAAAGAGGTTACATAATTAAAACCCGCTACTAGAGCGGGTTAAGAATTAACAAATCAATATAGGTTTAATTCCCCATCCCTATTCCAACCTTCTTCTTTCTTCCTTAGTTTTAAGCTGATGTGCAGCTAAATTGGATAATGTGAAAAAATGAAAAGCTTCTAGTCTGAGTCTCTTGCTCACTATTGCTATACAAATTCAATACGTAGTAGCTTATTTACTTTAACTACCAAATTTACTCATTAACTCACCCAATTCGGAAAAACTTTGTTTCAAGCAGTCAAGATATTCTTGTGTCTGCTGATACTTACTAGTGACGCTGACAGTAATACTATCTGGCTTGATAATGTAGCCAATTCCATAGCCATTATCTACTACTTGCCCAAAACAAAATAACTCCATACCCATCCCCGCAGCTAAACTGCTAGTACAGATGGTGGAATCACCAAGAACTTTATAAGCTTTGTCTTGATAGATTTTGGGAACGATTCCCTGGGCACGCCCTAACCTTAATAATGACTGTAAATGACGATCGACACCATATCCTTGCTGACAATCTTTTTGACGAGAAACATGAGCGGCAACAGCTTCATTTAGAGCCGCGTATTTTTCCTCATCCGCAGATTTTTCAGTAAAAGTGCGAATTAACTCTACAGACTCAGGAGTCACCGAACGCATTGCTTCTGTACGTCCGTAGGCAAATCTTCTAGTATGTACAGATTCATACACACAATCAATTCTGCCGCGCAACTTCACATAAGCAAGTTGAATTGCCAATTGAACTACAGCATCAGGACTTAAACGATAGTTTTTAATTAAATTTCGCCCAAATTCTTGGTAGTCAAAAACCTTTGTTTCGTGTTCGGAGATAAAATTCTCAACTTCTAATTCTGCTTGCTTAATTTCCGCTAAAATTTCGTCGCTGAATTTCCACTGTAATTTTGTGGGTGTTTCTAGCTCAAAAGCTGCATTTGTATTTTGTGCCGATTCTTGTTGTTGCTGTCGCTCTTTATTGACTTCATACAGGTAACGCATGATGACAAAACCATCAATGCCCACATGCTCGACATTTACACCAGAGTAGCCATTAGATGTAAAAATTAATTGTAGGGGTTTATCAAAGCAACGATTTTTTCCATCTCCGTGCAATACGCTTCCGCCAGCAGCTTCTAGATTTGCTGGTGCTGTATCATCCAAGCAAACTACAAATAAAGCGCTATCTAATAAATCAAAACTACGAGCATTTCCTGGATCTAAAGCTGTCATACCCTGACGAACTACAGCCCAAGCTGCCCTATTCATCGCTGTTAATGCTCCTAAAGCTGGTTCGTTTGCTGAAGCATTTTCTAAAATCCAATTAATTTGCCCTTCAACTTCTGCTAGCGATGCAATTTTTTCATCTTTGAGCGGTTGTAGCGAGTAAAATGCATTGCGATAAACAACTACAATATTTTCTTGTTCTGGAATATGACGCATTTCATCGCGTTTAACACCAGGAATGCGATTCCAGGCAAATAAATTATCGTACTGAATCATACACATCGGCTGATTACCGTTACGCGGTGAATCCCTATCTGGTTCTAATTCCCGTCGTTTGATTTTTAAATAAAATTTCAAAGTATCCACAATCCAGGTTGCAGCAAGTTGAGCTTGAGGTAATTCTGGCTGGGAAATTGGCGCAAGTACCCCTCCAAAGTTTTTGTGAATAGCCAAAGCTCCCCGATATTCCGAAAAACTTTCTTCCCGGTAATCGTGAACGTAACTGGTTTTAGTTGCACGATTAATTATTTCTAATTGCTGCTGTAGTTTTTTACCGCTTGTTTGCTGAAATTCTTCCACCGCGACTTGTGTTTCTTTTAATTCTTGTTGACTTAGCAACGGTGCAACTATCTGAAGATATAGTTTGCAAGTTTGTTCTAATGTTGGTAAAGGTAGCTTGGGTAGAGAATTTTGAAATTCGTACATCATCGATGATTTGATTAATACTTTTAGAAATTAACAATCTTGTGCTTTTAAATTATAATTTGATACCATCCTACAGATAGTATTTAGGTCACTATTTAGGCGATTGTGAGTATGAATTGAGCATAACTTGACTAGGCTGTTCGCTTTAATAGTCCACAGAAAGTTATCTAAATAACACTTTTTTAAGTTTGTTACACTCCGCTATGATATTCGCTGTTTTAACAGTTTTTATACTGTATTGTACATAATAGATTCAAGTAAAACAGTAGGTATGCAATGGTTAGCAAACAACTTACAAAAGTGCCGTTAAAAATCGAACAAATAATCAATTTGGACCAATATCCGATTGCAGATCTATCTAACCAAGAATCTTTAGATTTAATTGCTAATTGTCGCCAACAACTAGAGTCACGGGGATGCTGCGTATTCAAAAACTTTTTAACCAAAAAGGCGCTTTTTCTAGCTCAACAAGAATCTTTATTGCTAGAAAATGAAGCATATTATGCAACCAGAAAAACAAATATATTTAAAACAGATGATGACCCAACATTACCACCGGAACATCCGGCAAGATATTTTATGGAAAGAACAAACGGTTTTGTTCCATTAAATAAATTTCATCCGCAATCGCTTTTCTTAACTCTTTACCGCGCCAAAATTTTTCAGAATTTAATTGCTGCTTGCTTGGCAACTGAACTTATATATGAATATAGCGACCCTTTAGCCGGATTAGTATTAAATATTTTACGACAAGGCGCGCAACATCCCTGGCATTACGATGAAAATGATTTCAGCGTTGTTTTAATGATTCAAGCAGCAAGTGCAGGAGGAATTTTTGAATATGCTCCTAATATTAGAACACCCTCAAGTGAAAACTTTGAATCAGTGAATCAAGTTTTACATGGCGATTATCAAGGTGTGGAACAAAATAATTTACAACCGGGAGATTTACAAATTTTTCAGGGTAAATCATCTTTGCACCGCGTAACAAAAGTCGCAGGAAATCAAAAACGTTACACGGCTATTTTTTCTTACACTAAAGAAAATAATGCGATCGCAAAAGCCGAATATAGCGAAGCGTTATTTGGCAAAGCAATATCTCTAGCTGTCAGACAAACAAAAATCTTAGTTGATAAAGAGATGTAATTTTTGTTTCATCAGAAAATAGTCTACAGGAACATTTGGCTACTAGTAAATGTGAACTAAGATAGAATAAAGCCCTAGGATTTCGTTATTCATTATATTATTTTGCCTGACTTATATCTAAAGAAAAGATAATCTTTGCATATCCAGCTTTGAAGTGGCATTAAACCATTCAATTTGCTGCTTCAACTCTGGTTTTTATTTCAGTTTTTTTCTTCAGATAGCACAAAATAAAATTTTTCCGATATTTTTTTTGTAGCATCTTCATATTGACAAATTGGATGCTATATTAGTAAGGCTATTAGTGTGCGTACATATATAGATAGTTTTCTTAAAACCTGTGGCAAATTCAAGATCGGCTCTCAAGCGCGTTCAAGTTGCAGAACGCAATAGACTACGTAATAAATCCTATAAATCGGCATTAAGAACCTTGATGAAGAAATACTTCGTCACCTTGGAGAAATATACAGCCGAGCCTTCCGAAGAACTAAAGAAAGAAGTATTAGATAGTATGTCTGCTGCTTATCAGAAGATAGATAAAGCAGTTAAGCGAGGTGTACTTCATCGTAATAATGGAGCAAGGCAAAAATCTAGATTAGCTAAAAAGCTAAACGCTGTAACTCAAGCAGCGAACTAGTCAATTTCATAAAGTCAGCGACATTTGACCTTGATTGCTGACTTTTAATAAAGGATATTCTCAATGCAGCTGATTGACACCCACGTTCATCTTAATTTCGACCAATTCCAACCGGACTTGGAAGCGGTTCGCTCTCGATGGCAGGAAGCGGGTGTAGTGCGCCTAGTCCATTCATGCGTTGAGCCATCAGAGTTTGCGGGCATCCAAGCATTAGCTAATCGATTTCCCGAAATTAGTTTTGCAGTAGGATTACATCCTTTAGATGCCCAAAAATGGACATCTCAAACAGCATATGAAATTGAATCCCTGGCTGATTCCGGGGATAAAATTGTTGCGATTGGGGAAATGGGATTGGATTTTTACAAGGCTGACGATCGCGAGCAACAGCTTTTGGTGTTAAAAAAGCAGCTAGAAATAGCCGTAAAGCTTAACTTGCCAGTGATTATCCACTGTAGAGATGCTGCATTAGAAATGAAGCAAGTGTTTGAAAGTTTCAAACAGCAGTATGGAGAAAATTTTAGGGGAGTAATGCACTGCTGGGGTGGAACACCAGAAGAAACCCAATGGTTTTTGGACTTGGGGTTTTACGTTAGCTTCAGTGGAACCGTTACTTTCAAAAAAGCCCATGCAATTAAAGAGTCAGCCACTATGGTAAGAGGCGATCGCCTTTTAATTGAAACTGACTGTCCTTTCCTAGCCCCAGTTCCAAAACGAGGGCAAAAACGCAACGAACCGTCCTATGTCCGTTTCGTAGCCGAACAAGTAGCGAATTTACGAGGAGAAACTTTAGAGTCAATTGCTGCAACTACTACCAAAAATGCCTGCGATCTGTTTGGCTTAAAGCTATAAAAACTATTTGATTAGCAATGCATTTGGGCTAGAAAAGAAAATCCTACTTTAGGAGGAGGGAAAATATGATATAATTCTGTCCTCCGATTATATTTGCTTGGGTCATAATAGTTGAATGACGCTCGCAATATAATTATTTAGCTCAATTATCGAAGAACTATCAAATAGAAGCTATTTTACGATTTGCCTCGTATCCCATTCGCGGATATCCACGAACGACAACTACCGCTTCGAGAACTTATACACAAGACTGATACATGAGTTATAACTAGCTTACTCAATCGGCTAAATTATTCCATTTATAGAAAACTGTTTAAGGTTCTGAGCTTGGGACAATAAAATTCGGTGAAGGGATGCGAAGTAATTCAAGAAAAACTAGTTATTAATGCAAGAATTAATTCTTTTAGTAACAGGATACCACCACTACGAAGTTAGAAAGGCTGTTGGAATAGCAACAAGCATCCATTAGGAGACGGCATTGCTTGTTAATTAAAGCGCACCTTGGAGGGGGGAATAAGCAAAGTGAAACAGTTTCTTCTAAATTACAAACCGAGCTTATCTTTTAGCAAACTCAAGCAAATAATTGCGATGCAGGTAAAATTACTTTCTGGGAAAGGGAGGATTGATTATTTGATGCAGATGCTATTTAGAGGCTATTATCCTCCATTAAATCCATGCAAAGGTTTCACTACGACAGCGGCATGATGAGAATTTCCTAAACGAAAGACAACTTTCTTTAATCCCTTTAACCCCTTTATAGATTTTAATATGGGCATGAATTACGACTCAATGACAGAACCGGGCTTCATGTTGCCCGATTTAATTGAAATTCAACGTTCTAGCTTTCGCTGGTTTTTAGAAGAAGGGTTAATAGAAGAGCTTAATTCCTTTAGTCCCATTACTGATTACACCGGCAAATTAGAACTGCACTTCTTAGGACAAAACTACAAGCTTAAAGAGCCTAAATATGGTGTAGATGAATCAAAGCGTCGGGACAGTACCTATGCGGTGCAAATGTACGTACCCACACGCTTGATAAATAAAGAAACTGGTGAAATTAAAGAGCAAGAAGTATTTATCGGTGACTTGCCTTTGATGACCGAACGCGGCACTTTTATTATTAACGGTGCAGAGCGGGTAATTGTCAACCAAATAGTTAGATCCCCAGGAGTTTACTACAAATCCGAAATCGATAAAAACGGTCGCCGTACCTATTCTGCTAGTTTAATTCCCAACCGGGGCGCATGGCTGAAGTTTGAAACAGACCGTAACGATCTAGTGTGGGTCAGAATTGATAAGACTCGTAAGCTGTCGGCTCAAGTATTGCTAAAAGCATTAGGGCTTACCAACAACGAAATTTTCGACGCTATGCGTCACCCAGAATACTTCCAGAAAACCATTGAAAAAGAAGGGGAGTTTTCTGAAGAAGAAGCCTTAATGGAACTGTATCGTAAGCTGCGTCCCGGTGAACCGCCTACAGTCTTAGGCGGACAACAGCTTTTAGACTCGCGCTTTTTCGATGCGAAACGGTACGATTTAGGTCGCGTCGGACGCTACAAACTCAACAAGAAATTACGCCTGCAAATTCCAGATACAGTTAGGGTGTTGACGGCTCCAGATATTTTGGCAGCAGTCGATTACCTAATGAACTTAGAATTTGATATCGGTAATATTGATGACATCGATCACCTTGGTAATCGCCGAGTTAGAAGTGTCGGTGAATTGCTGCAAAACCAGGTAAGGGTAGGTTTGAATCGTTTGGAGCGAATTATCCGCGAACGTATGACCGTATCCGATTCCGAGTCCTTGACTCCTGCTTCTTTGGTGAACCCCAAACCTTTGGTAGCAGCAATCAAAGAATTTTTTGGTTCCTCACAGCTATCTCAGTTCATGGACCAAACTAATCCTTTGGCAGAACTGACCCATAAACGAAGACTCTCAGCATTAGGTCCTGGCGGTTTAACTAGGGAACGTGCCGGTTTTGCAGTTCGAGATATTCACCCGTCTCACTACGGACGTATATGCCCGATTGAAACTCCAGAAGGTCCCAACGCCGGACTGATAGGTTCCTTAGCTACTCACGCCAAAGTAAATCTATACGGCTTCTTAGAAACTCCTTTCCGTCCGGTAGAAAACGGAAAAGTCATGTTTGAGAAGCAAGCGCTTTACATGACTGCTGACGAGGAAGATGATTTACGGGTGGCTCCTGGTGATACTCCCCTTGATGAAAATGGATACATTATTGGTTCCCAGGTACCAGTACGCTATCGCCAAGATTGGGCAACTACCACACCAGAGCAGGTGGATTATGTAGCGGTTTCTCCGGTGCAGATTGTTTCAGTAGCAACAAGTTTGATTCCCTTCTTGGAGCATGACGACGCTAACCGTGCTTTGATGGGGTCGAACATGCAACGGCAAGCAGTACCGTTACTCAAGCCAGAGCGTCCTTTAGTCGGAACTGGTTTAGAAGCCCAAGCAGCGAGAGACTCCGGGATGGTAATCGTATCCCGTACCGACGGTGACGTAACTTTTGTAGACGCTACAGAAATTCGCGTTCGCCCCGCACCAGACCAGCGCGAAGAAGTTTACATAATTTCTAAATACCAGCGTTCCAACCAAGATACCTGTTTAAACCAAAGACCGTTGGTAAGAATTGGTGAAAGAGTTGTTGCCGGACAAGTACTTGCTGATGGTTCTTCCACAGAAGGTGGGGAATTAGCATTGGGACAAAACATCGTAGTAGCCTATATGCCTTGGGAAGGTTACAACTACGAAGATGCAATTCTGATCAGCGAACGCTTGGTACAAGATGATGTTTATACCTCAATTCACATTGAGAAATACGAAATTGAGGCAAGGCAAACCAAGTTGGGACCAGAAGAAATCACCAGAGAAATTCCCAACGTTGGTGAAGACGCGCTGCGAAATTTAGACGAGCAGGGAATTATCCGCGTTGGTGCCTGGGTAGAAGCTGGAGATATCTTGGTAGGTAAAGTAACGCCTAAAGGTGAATCCGACCAGCCACCGGAAGAGAAATTATTACGAGCAATATTTGGTGAAAAAGCCAGAGACGTAAGGGATAACTCTTTGAGAGTACCCAACGGTGAAAAGGGAAGAGTCGTAGATGTGCGGATATTTACCCGCGAGCAAGGTGACGAACTTCCACCAGGAGCAAACATGGTGGTGCGAGTTTATGTAGCTCAAAAGCGGAAAATCCAAGTCGGCGACAAAATGGCCGGAAGACACGGTAATAAAGGAATTATTTCCAAGATATTACCTTTGGAAGATATGCCTTATTTACCCGATGGTTCTTGTGTAGATATCGTACTCAATCCCTTGGGTGTACCGAGCCGGATGAACGTAGGACAGGTATTCGAGTGCTTGCTTGGTTGGGCAGGTCATACCTTGGGGGTAAGATTTAAGATTACGCCTTTCGATGAAATGTATGGTGAAGAATCATCCCGACAAATCGTCCACGGCAAGCTGCAAGAAGGAAGAGACGAAACCGGCAAAGACTGGGTATATAATCCCGACAACCCAGGAAAAATTCAAGTTTATGACGGTCGTACTGGAGAACCTTTTGACCGAGCGGTGACTATTGGTGTAGCTTACATGCTCAAATTGGTTCACTTGGTAGACGATAAAATCCACGCTCGTTCTACAGGTCCTTACTCCTTGGTTACCCAACAGCCATTGGGTGGAAAAGCACAGCAAGGCGGTCAGCGTTTCGGAGAAATGGAAGTATGGGCATTGGAAGCATTCGGTGCAGCTTATACCTTACAGGAATTGTTGACAGTTAAATCCGACGATATGCAAGGACGTAACGAAGCTCTTAACGCCATTGTCAAAGGAAAAGCAATTCCTCGTCCGGGAACGCCAGAATCCTTCAAAGTATTGATGCGAGAATTGCAATCCTTGGGATTAGATATCGCCGTTCATAAAGTCGAAACTCAAAACGACGGTAGTTCCTTGGATGTAGAAGTTGACCTTATGGCAGACCAAAACTCTCGTCGTACACCACCCCGTCCGACCTATGAATCATTGACACGCGAGTCGATTGAAGAAGAGCAGTAAAGGTTAAAGGTTAAAGGTTATAGGTTAAAGGTTATAAGAGGTAATAGGTACTACGCAAAATGTAGGTAACTACGAGCGCAAAAATTGTGGTTCCCGCCATTAATACCTTTAACCTGTTCCAACCTTTAACCTATTCCAACCTTTGACCTTTGACCTTTGACCTTTGACCTATAACCTTTGACCTCTAAAAATGAGAAATTCTCAAAATAATCAATTTGATTACGTAAAAATTGGTCTGGCTTCACCCGAACGTATTCGCCAGTGGGGAGAAAGAACTTTACCTAATTCTCAGGTGGTTGGAGAAGTAACCAAGCCGGAAACTATCAACTACCGGACTTTGAAGCCAGAAATGGATGGGCTGTTCTGCGAAAGAATTTTTGGTCCTGCTAAAGACTGGGAATGTCATTGCGGTAAATATAAGAGAGTACGTCATAGAGGTATTGTTTGCGAGCGCTGCGGTGTGGAAGTCACCGAATCAAGAGTGCGCCGTCACCGCATGGGCTATATAAAGCTAGCTGCTCCTGTAGCTCACGTTTGGTATCTCAAAGGTATTCCCAGCTATATTTCCATTCTGCTGGATATGCCTTTAAGGGATGTAGAACAAATAGTTTACTTTAATTCTTATGTAGTTCTAGCTCCAGGAAATGCGGAATCCTTAAGTTATAAGCAGTTACTCACAGAAGACCAATGGCTGGAAATTGAAGACCAGATTTACAGCGAGGATTCCACTTTAGAAGGTGTAGAAGTTGGTATTGGTGCGGAAGCCTTGCTGCGTTTGTTAGCGGATATCGTCTTAGAGCCAGAGGCTGAAAAATTACGTGAGGAAATAACTAACGCCAAAGGTCAAAAAAGAGCCAAGTTGATTAAGCGGTTGCGGGTAATAGATAACTTTATCGCGACTGGCTCGAAGCCGGAATGGATGGTAATGACAGTGATTCCGGTAATTCCTCCAGACTTACGTCCGATGGTACAGCTTGACGGTGGTCGTTTTGCGACTAGCGATTTAAACGATTTGTATCGACGGGTGATCAACCGGAACAATCGTTTGGCAAGATTGCAGGAAATTCTGGCACCAGAAATTATTGTTCGTAACGAAAAACGAATGCTGCAAGAAGCAGTAGACGCTCTTATTGATAACGGTCGTCGGGGGCGTACTGTAGTTGGTGCAAACAATCGTCCGCTGAAATCTTTATCCGACATTATTGAAGGTAAACAAGGACGTTTTCGTCAGAACTTGTTGGGTAAACGGGTAGACTATTCCGGAAGAAGCGTAATTGTAGTTGGTCCGAAGCTAAATATTCACCAGTGCGGTTTGCCTCGGGAAATGGCAATTGAATTATTCCAGCCTTTTGTAATCAATCGATTAATTAGGGGCGGTATGGTGAATAACATCAAAGCGGCGAAGAAATTAATTGCTCGTTCGGACCCCCAAGTTTGGGATGTTCTGGAAGAAGTGATTGAAGGACACCCAGTTATGCTTAACCGTGCCCCAACTTTACACCGTTTGGGTATTCAAGCATTTGAGCCAATTTTAGTAGAAGGACGAGCAATTCAACTGCATCCTTTGGTATGTCCGGCATTTAACGCCGACTTTGACGGCGACCAAATGGCAGTACACGTACCTTTATCTTTGGAATCGCAATCGGAAGCCAGATTGTTGATGCTCGCTTCTAACAATATACTTTCACCAGCTACCGGTAAGCCGATTATTACACCCAGCCAAGACATGGTACTGGGAGCATATTATTTAACAGCAGAAAATCCCGGAGCAAGCAAGGGTGCTGGGGGATATTATGCATCTTTAAATGACGTAGTCATGGCTTACGAACAAGAACAAGTAGATTTGCACGCTTATGTTTACGTCCGCTACGACGGCGAAGTAGAACAAGATGCGGATGATAAAAAGCCTGTAGAAGTTACAGACAACGAAGATGGTACTCGTACCTTACGCTATAAATTCCGTCGCGTTAGAGAAGATGAAGCAGGTAATTTACTATCTCAGTATATATATACAACGCCGGGTCGCGTAATTTATAACATGGCTATTCAAGAAGCTTTAGCAAGTTAGTTATTAGTTATTAGTATGGGTAACTAATAACTAATAACTAATAACTAACTGCCAACAACTAACAACTAACCCTTCGGGTATCTCCTTCCGGGAGACGCTGCGCTAACAGCAGTCGCACTCTGCGAGAAAGCCTCCGGCTTACATGGGGGAAATCTCCTTTCTGCGCGCTGCTTCACTTCTAACAACTAACTACTAATGAACGAAAAAATGATTTTCCGCAACCGCGTGGTTGATAAGAAGCAACTAAGAAAGCTGATTGCGTGGGGTTTCACTCATTACGGTACGGCTCGAACTGCTGTAATGGCGGATAAGTTAAAAGATTTGGGTTTTCGTTATGCTACCAAGGCTGGTGTTTCTATTAGCGTTGATGACCTAATGGTTCCACCGTCGAAACGTTCTTTGCTAGACGCTGCCGAAGAAGAAATTCGCGCTACTGAAAAGCGGTACCAGCGTGGAGAGATTACTGAGGTAGAACGTTTTCAGAAGGTAATTGATACTTGGAACGGTACTTCTGAAGCTCTTAAAGATGAGGTGGTAAGTCACTTTAAAAGCAATAATCCCCTTAACTCGGTATACATGATGGCATTTAGTGGTGCTAGGGGTAATATTTCCCAGGTACGTCAGTTGGTGGGAATGCGGGGATTAATGGCAGATCCACAAGGGGAAATTATTGACTTACCAATTAAAACTAATTTCCGCGAAGGACTGACGGTAACTGAATACATCATCTCTTCTTACGGTGCCCGTAAAGGATTGGTGGATACTGCACTGCGAACTGCTGATAGTGGTTATCTTACCAGACGTTTGGTGGATGTATCCCAAGATGTGATTATCCGCGAAACTGACTGCGGTACTTCTCGCGGTATTCCTGTTGTGGCGATGATGGAAGGGAATAAAACTTTAATTCCTCTTTCCAGTCGTCTTTTAGGAAGAGCAGTTAACGAAGATGTGGTGCATCCCAAAACTGGTGAAGTACTTGCAACTCGCAATACCCCGATTACTGAAGAACTTGCAGACGAGATTGAAGCCTCCGGTGTTACAAAGGTAGAAGTTCGTTCTCCCCTAACTTGTGAAGCCGCACGTAGTGTCTGCCAGCATTGTTACGGCTGGAGTTTAGCACATGCCAAGATGGTGGATTTGGGTGAAGCAGTAGGTATTATTGCCGCTCAAAGTATTGGGGAACCAGGTACTCAGCTAACCATGCGTACCTTCCACACTGGGGGTGTATTTACCGGGGAAGTCGCGCAACAAGTACGAGCTAAAGCCGATGGTACGGTTCGTTTTAAAGGCAAATTCCGCACCAGACCTTTCCGTACCCGTCACGGTGAAGATGCTTTGTTTGTAGAAACCAATGGAACTTTAGTTCTGGAACCGAGCGGCAGTCCCAAGTCATCTGGGATGGAAATTGGGGTAACTAAAGGTTCAACTTTATATGTAAATAATGGCTCGAAGATTAAGCAGGGTCAATTATTAGCAGAAGTCGCCTTGGGTGCAAGAACTACAAGAATTAACACTGAAAAGGCTGTAAAAGATGTAGCTTCTGATATTGCCGGACAAGTCCGGTTTGCCGATGTCGTTGCAGAACAAAAAACTGACCGTCAAGGGAATACTACTACTACGGCAGTAAGAGGCGGTTTGATTTGGATTTTGTCGGGAGAAGTATATAATTTACCTCCTGGAGCCGAATTGGTAGTTGAAAACGGCGACAAAATTCAAACTAACGGTGTAATTGCCGAAACCAAGTTGACCTCTCAACATGGCGGTGGCGTGCGCTTACCAGAAGCAACTCCTGGTAAAAGTACTCGGGAAATCGAAATAATGACAGCTTCGATTGTTTTGGATAGAGCCGCCGTTACCGTCCAAAGTTCTCAAGGGCGGAATAACTATTTAATTACTACTGCAAACAATCAAGTCTTTAATTTGAGAGCCACTCCCGGCACAAAAGTACAAAACTCTCAAGTTGTAGCAGAATTAATAGACGATCGCTATCGTACCAATACTGGAGGATTGCTGAAATTCTCCGGAGTTGAAGTACAGAAGAAAGGTAAGGCAAAACAAGGTTATGAAGTGGTGCAGGGAGGTACCTTATTATGGATACCCGAAGAAACCCACGAAGTTAATAAAGATATCTCCTTGTTAATCGTCGAAGACGGTCAATTTGTGAATGCTGGTGATGAAGTTGTTAAAGACATCTTCTGTCAAAATAGCGGTGTTGTTGAAGTCACTCAGAAAAACGATATTTTACGAGAAGTCGTAGTTAAACCGGGCGAACTGCTAATGGTTGACGATCCAGAAGCAGTGATGAGTAAAGACGGGACTTTTGTGCAAGCCGGTGAAGAATTTTTGGGTACAACCTTTACAGAGCTACGCTATATCGAATACGTAGAGACACCAGAAGGTCCAGCAGTATTAAGTCGTCCTGTAGTTGAATTTCCCATACCAACCGACCCAGAAGTACCATCTACTACTTCGGGTACTGATGAAAATGGGCGTTCCATCCAGTTAAAAGCAGTACAAAAAATATCTTATAAAGACTCAGAGCGCATCAAGTCTGTAGAAGGTGTAGAACTGCTGCGAACCCAGTTGGTGTTAGAAATTGAGCAAGAAGGTGATGAACATACTACTTCTCCCCTTGCAGCAGATATCGAATTGGTCGCTGATGAAAACGACCCAGAAATTCAACGCTTGCAATTGGTAATTTTAGAATCTTTGGTGATTCGTCGCGATATTGCTGCTGATGCGACTCAGGGAAGTACCAATACCAATCTGGAAGTCGTTGACGGACAAACCATAGAACCTGGTGCTGTAGTATCCCGTACCCAAATCTTGTGTAAAGAAGGAGGTACAATTCAAGGCGTGAAGGTGGGAACTGATGCACCTCGTCGCTGCTTGATATTAAGAACCGGCGATACCTTTACTATTAATTTGAATCAAGCTCCTACCTGTAAAGTTGGCGACTTGTTAGTTGAAGGTGCTGAAATTGCTCCTGGAATATTCGCAGAACTTTCCGGACAAGTAGTTGATGCAGGTACCGGTAGTAGGGCAATTAACGCCAGTAATAGTGAGGAAGAGGGAAGTATAGTACCAGCAGGAGAATCTTCTCACTATCTTACCTTGCGGATGGGTCGCCCCTATCGAGTCAGCCCTGGTGCCATACTGCAAGTAGATGATACCGATTTGGTACAGCGTGGTGACAACTTAGTATTGTTAGTATTTGAACGCGCCAAAACCGGTGATATCATTCAAGGTTTGCCTCGAATTGAAGAACTGCTTGAAGCTCGTAAACCCAAAGAAGGCTGTATTTTGGCTCGCAGAACTGGAGAAGTTAAACCAGTTTATGGCGACGGTGACGAGGCGATCGCCATTAAAATTCTGGAAGCAGGGGGTGTAGTCACCGATTATTCTCTCGGCCCAGGACAAAATATGGTAGTTTCTGAAGGGCAAACGGTAGAAACCGGACAACCGCTAACAGATGGGCCATCTAACCCTCATGAAATATTGGAAGTATTCTTTAACCAAGGTTCCGATGAAGGGGTTTACGCTTGTGCCAGCCACGCTTTGCAAAAAGTACAGAGCTTCTTGGTGAATGAAGTACAGTCGGTATACCAATCTCAGGGAATTGACATTGCGGACAAGCATATTGAAGTAATTGTACGTCAGATGACCTCCAAAGTCCGAGTAGATGACGGCGGCGATACGACAATGCTACCTGGAGAATTGGTGGAACTGCGTCAAATCGAACAGGTAAATGAAGCGATGTCCATTACTGGTGGTGCCAAGGCTCAGTATACGCCAGTATTATTAGGGATAACTAAAGCATCATTGAATACAGATAGTTTCATCTCAGCCGCATCCTTCCAGGAAACAACTCGCGTTCTTACCGAAGCAGCAATCGAAGGAAAGTCCGACTGGTTGCGTGGTTTGAAAGAAAATGTGATTATTGGACGATTAATTCCTGCGGGTACTGGATTCAATGCTTATGAAGAGATGGGTATAGTTGATGACTATGCTGGCGACATGAGCAACAGCGTCTTGGATGAAGTCGATGACCCATTAGATATGGTCTTAGACGATCGTACAGCCCGCAGTTATAATTTGGATTCTCCAACAATGACTCCAGATTTTGGAAACAGAACTGCTTCACCATCAATATTAGATGATACTAATGAATTGATGGGCAGTAGCTTACCAGTAACTGCCGACAGCGAAGCTATTAAGGATTTAAATCCAATACAAGACGATAATGATTTAAATCAAGTCAGCAACGATAGTGTCTTGGAAGACTTAAAAGAATTTGGATTAGACACCAACTTCTCACCCGATACCGATTTCTCATCAGATGACGAATAAAACCTAATTCATCTTGATAAGAATAAGATTAATCAGTAAATCCCAGCTAATCTGGGATTTTTTTTGATTTAATTTGTTGCTAAAACTTGTAATTCAACTTGTTGAGGAGAATAATCGGAACCGAGCTTTTGGGCACAAAAACCGACATCCCGTACCTTTTGGGGCTGTATAGTTTTTCCCCAATCCAAAGGAGTTGCGGTATATATACCTTTGAATTCTTTGAAATTAGCATTCCAAGAATTTTTTATTTTAGCTTGGTTCATATTGAATTTAAGCTGCCAATTTTGAACTGATTGGTTGGTATTATTAATTATTTTCATGCTAGTACAAAAACCCGTTTGCCAATCGGAATAAACTTCAGTAGTAACTCGTAATCCTGCTTCGGCTACAATTGCGGCATTAGTATCTGGAATTCGCGCTTGCGGTTTTTGTGGTTGTGCAACTGTTGCCGGAGCCATGCGAGGTAATTTAACTGGAAGTAGTTGAGAAATTAATTGTTGTTTGGGTATATCAACACTTTTCCAATCATCCAAGAGAACACCTCCCGTATCTTCACTATTGGGATTCCAACTCCAAACAGCGAAACTTAGTTTTTTCTTCTTAATATATTTAATTAACTTACTAAACCAAATAGCTTCTTTCTCATCAATTAAACGCCCGCCAAATTCTCCGATCAAAATAGGAGCGCGATTTTGACTGGAAATATAATGAAAGCCTATTTGCCAGCGATCGAGGAGATTTTGGGGAAATTTCTTGTCAGAGAAATAAGGCATGTCATACACCCCAGTTCCGTACTCATGAGGAGAATAAACTAGCTTATTTCGCTGTGATAAACGTACCGGATAGCGCAATACACCTTCTAAATTACCTCCTTGCCAATGGTGAGCTAATTTTTGTCCCGGAACATTATTTTCTACTCCTTCAACAACAATTAACCAATTAGGATTTATCTTACCAATGGCATTACCTGCGCGTTCTGCGGCTAACCTCCAATCGGTAGCTAAATCGTTGGTACCCCAACTAGCTTTACCATGAGGTTCATTTTTTAAATCTGCACCGATGATGTTGGTTTGATTTTTATATCTTTGAGCTAACTGCAACCAGGTATTTATCCAATCTGCTTCGGAATAGCCATCTCCATACCATAATTCTGGAATCCGCTTATTATTGAGACGATGGGAGTCCAACAAAATCAATAATCCTTGACGTTGTGCTTCCTCAACGACTGCATCCATTACTTCTATAGGGGTTTTACCTTCGAGTTCTCGATTGCTACCAATAGTGAAATCAACGCCACTAATTTCAGATGAGCGCAGTGTTTCTACAGAATATGGCAGACGAATCATGTTGTAACCCAAGCTCCTGATTTGGGCGAGCATCTCCTTATAATCTCGCTTCCATAAACCGTGGGGAGTATGGGTTTCTGTTTCCATACCAAACCAGTTGACTCCTTGGAGTAATACCCTAGCTCCTTTGGCATCAATAATTTTTGCTCCACGAGTTGAAAGTGGTAACTGCATAGTCGTTGCTGCTCTAGCCAGATTGACTTGTCCAGATAACGTGTTAATAAAATTACTATTCAAGCAAAATAATAAGCTGATAAGAAATATCAGTATTTTCTTGTAGGATTTGATTTGTGAAAATTTATTTTTTTTAAATCTTTTTTTCTTTTTATAAAAATATTTTCGATAAAACATTTCAAGGAAGATTATCCGCCATTGTTGAAAGATATTATCTAAAAATAAAAAATTATAATTACGCATAATTACTGATGCCTATTTTAGTCTAAATGCTGTATTGCTTTGATAATCAATGATATTGACTGAGATATTGTTTAGCATACTGATGCTAGAAACAACGAAACAAGTCTCTATTTTATGAAACCAAAAATTTTATAAAAATCAATCCCAAAAGGTGATTAAGAAAACAAATAAGCTAACACTTTAGATAGATATTTGTCATATTCAAATTATTACTTAAGTATAAGAGAAATTTAACAATATTTTTTGAGGATAGGCCAAAACATAGGATTGATAAGAATAAATGTGCTTTTGTATCGCGAACTCAGAATATCTAGTTTATTAAAAATTTATTAAAACAGACAATTTCTTTATCTTTAAAGCCTTGTGACCTAGGTATTTAACGAATAAATTAGAAATGAATAAAGCAAACAATCAACTGCTGCCTTAATTGCTTTAAAGCGAAACAAATAAATGCAGCAAGTGAATCCATCTGCCGTTTTTGATTCAATAACTGAACTTTTAAATATGTCTCTATCTGCTTTAACCAAATTTATTTTGCCTCCAGTTTTAGCTTCTGCGGCTGTTTTTTCGGCTATGACAGTACCGCTAGCTTTAATAGGGGATAAACAAATTAATATAAACTTTCAAGAAGAAACACTTTTCTTCGGTAAACTAAGAGATGTTGCTTTGCCTTATGTAGTAGTGGCGACTGGACTGAGTTTAGGGGCTGGAATTTCAGCTATTGCTATTAGTGGATGGCGTAAATCTTCTCGTAAATCAACAGAGATCGAAGGGCAAATATCGCAATTAGAACAGCAATTACAGCAGAAAGAGGAATTACTTAAAGAATTTAAACTTTCAGAAACTCGACTGCAAGTTTCTGGATTGAATAATTTCTTGGATGAACAAGCGTCATCGACCGCAAGCAAAGGTTATCCGACTTTAAACCCTAGAAGCCTATCTCAACAATTTACAGAGCAAACTGTATCCCCAACATATCAAAAACCAGTAGAAAATTATTCGCAACAGCAGCCTGAAGCTAACATCAAAGATACAACTTCAGCAAATGCAGCATCTGCATTTGCTTCTGCCCAAAACTTTCTTGGATACGCTCAATCAAATAATAATATCAAGAAGGAAATTGCTCACATATCTCAAAAAAATCAAACCAGTATAAAGCCAGCAGAATTTGAGCAATTACAAGCACAACTTAGAGATATGATGCTACAAATGCAAGCAATGCAGAATAACCTTGCGCCAACTTCTGAACCTATAAATACTGTTAGCAAGCAAGAAGAGGAAAAGATTAGTATTCATTACGATACTTACAAACCTCAGCAAGTTCAATTGGGTTAAAAAGTACTAACTTAAGCGCTCGATAGAGTAATTTTTCCATTAGGTGAGGTGCAGATGAATTTAACACACTCCCCATGAATGGAACATGCTGTAATAAAGGTTTAGATACTTTTCACCCCAAATAACTTATTAAAAGTATCTAAATCCTAAAATAATAAAATATTTTTTCGTAGCAGTAATTTATGAATCACTGCTACTTTTAACTTTTTTAATAAGTAAGTGCTTTTTTTATCGAGTGCAATAGACATCTTGCAGCATTCTCAAGACTGCCTGGGAATAAATTATTAGCCTAAAAATAAAGTCAGATAAATTTCACATCTTGCACCCCAAGCTCAACAAGCGCCTTGGAATAAATTCCCAGGCTCACAAACAAAGTCTGATAAATCTGACCGGGAAAACATTTATGGTTTGAAGCCCCCGGATTCATCCGTGGATGTCAACTACGCGAAGTTGAAGCCCTTAAATTTCATTTATGGGGCATTAATTACGAATTACGAATTACGAATTACGAATTATGCTCACTGGGCAAGGTTTATAGTGCGTTTTAACGTACTTTGTATATTAGCCTTGAAATCAATTTCAAGGCGGATTTCTAGTTGTGAAAGTATCATTACTTCGTTTTACAATCTGAAAGAAACCCTTTTTCTGATAATGGTGCAAGATTTGAGATGAGTGTTAATCTCATCGAGTACTCAAGCGCGGCAATATCAAAAAATAGCCCGCTACCAAGGCGGGCTTTCTAAGCTTGTGCTAATTCACCTGAGTTCGGGATAAGCTCAAACTTTGTTATATGGTGACTTGAGTCTAATATATATAGACGTAATTACTTTGTTTGAGCCATTAATCAGCTGCTAAAAGTAGAACTAACTCCGTTAATTACCTTAAAAACTCCGAACTTGAAATAGGAATGTTAGTTTGGTGAGATTTGGCTAATGGAGGTAAAGTGACTGTGGAATCTTCCGATTGTGCTTTGAGTTGGTATCTAATCCCCCAGCCATCATTAAAATCTTCGGGTTCTGGACGAGGTGATGCTGTTTTGCCTATAGGTAAGCCTATAGAGCGATACTGGCTTGTTTGTACGTATTTTTCACCTTCATTCGTAAATCGAAGGGATTTTCCTTCCAGGTTTTGTTGAAAATTTTGGTTGTCTGAAGATGGTAGTTGAGCTACAGGATTGAAAGTCGCAATAAAAGTAACTTCATTTTCAGGGAGCAAATTTTTGTAATCTTTATTTAGCTGCCATACTTCTTGAAAATTACCGTTAGAAGCTACCTGCCAAAGATTTAAGTCAGCTTCCCATTTTCCCTGTTTGACTTCTACGATTTGGCGAGCCAAAATTGAACGGTTTATATTTTCATTATTATCATCAACGATCTGTTCTGCATTTGTAGTCGTAGTAGGTCGCAAATAGCGAACTGCTGTAATCGCAATGCGGCTAGATTCGGGTAAGTTTGTACTGCCGACAACCTTGTATAGTCCTTTGCCATCTTCTCTCTGTATGCCTTGTATTTCTAGCTGTACATTATTTTGCGATTTATTTGAGCAGCCAGAACCGGCTAATAAAACAATACTAGAAGCGATTACAGCCTGGATTGCTAAAGGTTTTTTAGTTAAAGGGCGAATTAAAAATCTTAAATGTTGCTGTTTCATAAAATTGGTGTTAATAAAAGCAGATTAAATCTGTAATTTCCGCATTTTTATTTATTTTGCCCAAAATTATGCTCAATTTGAGTAACTTTACGAACTCTTATTGTAATTTTACTGGCTTTGCAAAGTACGTATTATCCCGTCGATGATATGAATTTTTTTTGTTAAAGTGGCGACATTATACAACGCAAATATTTACTTATACATTAACTGGGGTAATGAAACCTAAAATACTAAAGGGTGAAAAACATATTTTGATCAAAGAATTCCACAAGTATAAACCTTGTAAGCTGTTCTGTGCCGCTTCGATCTCAATCTTAGGTACTTTTGGTGTCAGCAATAGTTCGCAAGCTCAAACAACATATCTTCAGCCACAAATTAATCGGACT
Source organism: Rivularia sp. PCC 7116 (assembly GCF_000316665.1). Classification (GTDB taxonomy): domain Bacteria; phylum Cyanobacteriota; class Cyanobacteriia; order Cyanobacteriales; family Nostocaceae; genus Rivularia. Next base: position 922,953 of record NC_019678.1, read on the forward strand.
TCGCATTCGCAAAAGTTGTTGAGAGTACCGGAATCTTCCATACCTAAAGGAAGAACAAAACTTCGATTGCAAGCAGTTCCGCCACCACCCAACATTTCTAATATTGGTGCTACTTTACCTACTCAAAAAATAGAACAGTATTTACCCCTAGATAATATAAAGCAGTTAGAGAATAATTTTATCCAGGAACAGATAAGTGGTAAAACTAAACGTTCGATTGAGCAATCCATAGCGATAAAGAGGGAAGAAAAAGCTATAGGTGGTCCGCGAACAGGGATTTACGAAGGTAGGTTAAGGAGCGCTCAAGCTGTTCCATTGCCAGCACCACCGGGCAGCAGTTTGGAATTTACTTCCCCTAACTTTAATTCCCAAACCACTGTGACTCCTTTGCCACCACTTCCGGGAACAAGTCCACAGCAAAAATTGGATGCAAATAATGCACCAACATTTAATCAATTACTAAATTCTAGAACTAGAAACTCTGGAATATACCCTAAATCTGTTGCGACTAATAATGCACCAACATTTGAACAAATGCTTGATGCTTACCGGATGAAACAACCGTCAGTTTCTGCAACTTCAACACCTACTTTTAATACGCTGCTTAACTCTCAAGGAGGAATGCGTCCGTCTACTCCTCTGACTCCACAGCAATATTCACCACCAGCACCGTTAAAAAGATCGCAGGCACCGCTTGTTCCCCAAAATGATAATCAATTGAACCCCTTGAGAACTAGTGCGGCTTTAAGAGAGCCATCTTTAAGGGTGGAAGGTGTTTATGTCACTCAAGGAGACGATACTTCCGCAAGAGCTAGACTTACCGGAGTTTATCCCCTTACTCCTCAAGTGTTGTTTGGTGGAACTTTAGATTTGACTAGTGAGGGTAGTTCATTTGATGATTCCCGACGAGAAGGTTTGAATATCAACGAACTGTATTTAGCAACATCTTTAACGGGATTACCTAATTTACGGTTTGCAGTTGGTCAGTTAGATTTAACCTCTTATTTTGACCGCAACAGTTTTGCTAAAGATGGAGCCAGCCAATTTTTTAATCCAGTCTTTCAAACGAATCCAGCCCTGGCATCGACAGGAATCGGTTCAAAGCCTGGACTATTAGTTAATTGGAGCGTGACCGATAATATAGATGCTAAAGCTGCTGTTTTCTCATCCTCTGATGCTTTGAGCGAATTTAGTTTGGATGCGTTCGCTGGTGAAATCGGAGTTCGTTACGGTAATGCGATTATTCGCGGTACTTACAGTACTGCAAGAGATGCCGGAAACCGCGATACTTTTCCTCAAAGCTTTCAAATTGATCGCGGGAATGGTGAGTTTGGAGTTTTGGAAGACGATCGCGAAGAAGCATACGGTATAAATGCTGAAGTTTTTATTCCTGAAATGAAATTAGGTCTATTCGGACGTTATGGTCGTTATGAAAATAGAGATTTAGGAGAAGGCGCGGATACGTATGTTTTCGGAGCTAGTTTCTTAGATTTATTTACCCCTGACGATAGATTGGGATTAGCTTATGGGCGGGCTTTATCAAACGAAGATGAGCGTGAAGGAAAGCAATTAGATGTATTAGAGCTTTACTACGATTTTCAGTTTCTTCCTAACTTAAGATTAGGTTTTTCCGTTCAGGGAAGAGACGACTTTAACGAAACAGTTCTTGGTGTGAGAGTTAAATCAGACTTTGATGTAACTCCAAGGGGGAGATTTGGTAGATGAATCACAAATCAAAATTTGACTGGTATTTGAACCTATTCTATAAAGCAAATTTATGGCAGGAAAAACGCAAAACACAAAGTAACATCATTGTCGGAATTACTTTATTACCTTTTCACTTATTTGTTTTTACTTGCCCCATAGTACTGGCAACTTTGAATAACATAGAACCAGTACAAGCTCAAAGTGCATCTGGAGCGACCAAACGGGGTTACAGTCTGCTGAAAAAAGGGTGGGTTGATGATGCCATTAAAGCCTTTAAACAAGCTTTGAGAAGAAATCCACAATCTTTGCAAGCCAAGCTGGGTTTAGCTATTGCTTATAACCGCGCCGGACAAATTGAAGAGGCATTTCAAGCTTATCAAGAAGTATTAGCGCAAGATCCTAAAAATCAAGCAGCCTTAAGAATTGTGGGGATGATGGGTACTTACCGTCCTGAATGGAATCAACCCGGTATAAAAGCTCTTAACACTTTGCTTGAATTGAATCCTGATGATTTACAAAGTCGTTATTATCGCGCTTTACTTTATTCCTATCAAGGTCAATTCAGTAAATCTATCGCCGACTTTCAAATAGTTTTGGCGAACAATCCCACCCCAGAAGCAGTAATTGGAGCGGCTCAAACCTATAGTTACAGCGGCGATTATCAAAAAGCCAAAGAACTATTTAATCGTTATAAAGCCAGTGGAAAACAAATAACAGATTATGCCGCTGTTGCTTATGCTCTTACCTTACGCAAAACTGGGAATGCTCAAGAAGCCATCGGAATTCTACAAAGACAGCTACAGCGCTCCGACAATTTAGACCAGTTATCTATCAATACTCGTGCCGAACTCTCACAAGCCTATATTGCCAATAAACAAGAAGCCGAAGCTTTAGCAGTATTAGAACCTTTAGAAAATAGAGAAGAGGCGATTTTACCTTTAGCTAGGGCGCTGAATGAAATTCGCAAAAATACAGATAATCCTTCCTTGGTAGAAAAAGTAGCTAATCTCTACCGTCAAGCTCTTGCGAACAATCCTAATCCTTCTAGCAGTTTGCTGCGGGAAATTGCTAATGTCTTTACTGGTTTACCCCAAGGAGAGGAAACAGCATTACAAATTTATAGACGTTTGGCTGCCACTTTACCAAACGATAAAAGTTTGATAGCGCGCCAAGTCGCTTTAGAATACAAACTCGGAATGGTTTCTAAGAGCGATTTAAATCGACGGTTAGCGACAACCTTGCAAAACTTACCTACTGATTCAGCGCAACTACAAAATTTAGCATTAGCATTAGCTGATATAGATGCTCCCTCTCCTCAACTTCTAAGTGCATATCAAAATATTCTGCAAACAGGAGTCAACGCACCGTTTTTGAACTTTCGCTTAGCCCAGATGTATTTGCAACTCGAAAATACAATTCAAGCCAGACAGGCTTTAGCTAATTATACGGCAACATCTCAAGGTGCCAGTGATATGGCTACACAGTTGCTTGCAGCGGAAATCGAAAGACGCGAAGGGAACTTGGAAGCCAGCGCCGAACGCTACTTTGCTATCCTTAATAACAATCCCAAGAACGATATAATTGATGGTGCTTTGCGCGGATTAGTAGGGGTAAGAGTCCAGCAGAAACGTTTTGACGAAGCTTTAGTAGTTTACGAGCAAGTTCTCAAACGTAATCCTCAAGATATTACCGCTCAGTTAGGACGTACCAGCGTTGCCTATCAAGCCAAACGCATTTCTAAAAACGAAGCTGAATCTGTTTTAGATAATTGGTTAGCAACTCAAAAAGCTACCAATACACCACCAGAACTATATAGCTTAGTAACACAGCTACCTACCGATCCCAACCGAGAAGCACTGTATAATTACTTAGTAGAAGTTGACCCTAGTAGTATAAGATTGCAGCAGCGCTTGCTTGAGTCAATAGCTCAACGAAATCGCGGTGAAGCCCGCTTGCGAATGAAACAATTGATTGCTAGCGCTCCAAATAACGCTAACTCACAACAGAGAGTAGCTTTGCTAGCTAAAGCAGTTGGAGATTTAGACATGGCTAGTAAAGCTTATGAGAATATTCTCAAACAGGAACCAGACGATATAGACGCTTTAGCTGCTTTGGGAGGAATTCGTTTCGAGCAAAGACGATTTGAATCCGCAGAACAAATTTATTCCACAGTGTTGGAACAAAATCCTCAAGATAAAGAAGCACGTCGCGCTTTAGCAGGTTTGAATGCGATTCTTGACAAACCATTAGCAGCGATGAAAGCCCTAGAACAGCTGCAAATCGAGCAAATTGCCAGCGGTGAAAGAAATCCCGAAATATCCAACCAGATGCAGCAAATACAAGAAGACTTCCTGCAAAGACGGGGTTTTCAACCACCTTGGGAAAGTTATGAGCGTCGGGGGAAAAGGTAATTGGTAATTGGTAATTGGTAATTTTGATTTAAACCGCTTGTGCTTTTGGTGTGAGTGGTTTTTTTATGGGGATGGGTAATTGTAATGGGTAATAAACAAGTTTATGTAATTAGTATTTTATTGTAGGGTGCTGTGACGCTATGAAAAGATTTGAACGTAGCGATAAGATTTATCCGCGTCACGCACCAACCAGTAATTGTGACAATAAAAACTCTTGCTATCGATAATAAAATCATTCTAAGGATAAAGTAAGAAAATATGACATTATCACCTCAGTTATCCTCCAACCTTAGTTTAGAAGAATTTTTAAAACTGCCTGAAACTAAGCCTCATAACGAATATATTGACGGTAAAATCTATCAAAAACCAATGCCACAGGGAGAACACAGTACCTTACAAAGTTTTTTGGTAACTAACATTAATAAAATTGGTCAACCACAAAAGTTGGCTTACGCATTTCCAGAATTACGCTGCACATTTTCTGGAAGGTCATTAGTCCCAGACATTGCTGTTTTTAAATGGTCGCGTATTCCTTTGCTTCCTAATGGGAGAATTGCCAATCAATTTGAAATTCCTCCCGATTGGACAATTGAAATTCTTTCTCCTAAACAATCTCCCAACCGAGTTATTCGTAACATCATATTTTCGATGCAAAATGGTACTAAATTAGGTTGGTTTCTTGACTCTGAAGATGAATCTATAATGGTTTTTCAACCCAATCAAGTACCGGAAATAAAACAAGGAAAAGATGTTTTCCCTGTATTGGATGTATTGGAAGGTTGGAATTTGTCGGTAGCGGATATTTTTGATTGTTTGAATTTTGGTTGAGAATTAAATACACTATGTACAAATCTTGTGGTATTTACACTTACGCGCTTTAGCTTACAAAGCACTCAATCAACCAGATAAAGCAAAAACTGACCTTGCTAATGCAGTTAAATTAGCGAAACCAAAATATGAAGAAAATCCTCAAGACTGGCAAAATACTTTAAATTTAGCTGTTTATTACTTAGCCTTTGATGATATTTCCACTGCAAAACAATTGTATGAATTCGCGATATCTCAAGATGTTTTACAAGGATATATCGACATGGCTATGCGCGATTTAGATGATTTTTTAACAGTTTTTCCCAATCATACAGAAGCACAAGCTATGCGAATGTTATTAGATGAACCTATCCCACTAATAACATTCTTTGAACCCAGATATGAATAGTAGCAATTGTTAATAGCACTCTCCGTCCTTACCTCCACTCTCCCTTTCATAGGGAGATCCAAGAAATAAAATGTCCCACCGTTTTACAAATATTCCGGTCAAAACCTAGATATACTGGGGTGTCGCCTTTCAGGCGACACCGACGGGGGACATTTTATTATCTGTAAGTGCCATAAAGAACACCTAGCGAAATCCTCATCCAAACAAATTTTCGATAAAGAATCAGTCATTTAGTTAAATATACGGACTACAAAGGGAATATTAATCAGAAGAAGTTTCTCAAATACAACAAAAGAGAATTTCTCCTAATTGGCAACAATTGATGCAAAATGTTCTCAAATATGAACTATCTGACAAAAATAGCCGCTATATGTATAATTTTGGCTTTAAATGGCTGTAGTTGGGGTGATTCAGCTAATAGTGTTGAAAAACCTGTGAAAAAATCTTGGCAATCATCAACTACGATATCGGTTGTTAATAACGATAGCGTTCGTTTTGTCTCGTCTCTCCCGGAATCGACTCCTAACCGAGAGTTATTAGTCGAAAGTTGGGACAGCTATCGTCGTCGGTTTATCCAAAGAGATGGAAGAGTAATCGATTACGAAGCTAGCGATCGCTCTACTAGTGAAGGGCAGGCTTATGCAATGCTAAGAGCGGTACTTATCGATGACTCTGCAACTTTTGCTCTAACTTTAAACTGGGGAGAAAATAATTTACGAAGACTTGAAGACGGTAAACCTGTAGATAATTTATGGGCTTGGAAGTGGGGGCGTAAATCTGATGGTAGCTGGGGTTCTATAGATAATAATTTTGCTAGCGACGGCGATATAGATGCGATTACTGCTTTGATATTGGCTTCAAGACGGTGGAATCGTCCGGAATACCTAGAATTAGCAAAAACAAAACTGCAAGATTTGTGGAAGTATTCAACTGTAGTCGGACAAGACAAACGCTATCTGCTACCTGGCCCCAAAGCTGCATTTGTTAAAGACTCATCGTCCATTATTCTTAATCCTTCATACTTTGCTCCTTACGCTTTCCGCTTGTTTGCTCAAGTTGACTCCGAACGAGATTGGTTGAGCTTGGTAGATAGTAGCTATGAAGTATTGGAAGATTCCAGACATATTAGTGCTGTAAATTTACCTAGTGATTGGGTTGTTCTAGATGCAAAAACGGGAAAATATCGACCTTTGCCTAACGATAGTCTGTTAAGCAGCGCATATAGCTTTGACGCATATCGGGTTTGGTGGAGAATCGCGCTTGATGCTAGTTGGTTTAATTCAACTCGGGCACGAAATTATCTGGAATCGTCTATCGGTCATCCACTCAAATTATGGTCAGAAAAATCAAGTATTCCAGCACGAATAAACCTCGAAGGTGAAGCTTTGGTAAACTACGAAGCTACTTCTCAATACGCCATGCTTTATGCAGCAAGTAGGCTGATACAACCATCATTGGCTGAAGAATTATTGGAGAAAAAGCTGCTACCCCGATACCAGCAAGAAGTCTGGGATGATAATGAAGCTTATTACACTCAGAATCTAGCTTGGTTAGGGCTGCTATCTCCATCAGCAATCTCTCCAAAACTTTTGCAAAGTAATTAAGAAGTTGTGGCATTTTTCTCCAATAAGCGAATAAAATAAATCAGCAATACTTAAGTAGCGAACAAATACTTAAATCCAGTTTTTTCAGTTACAAAATAAACATTTTTAAAACATTTTCATACTCGACTTACCTAATAATAAAAAAACTGTGTTATGAAGCATCTATTTAATTTCAAAGTCATTAATAAAGCATTTCTTATCTCTTTTTGTTTGCTATCGGCTTTGCCAACTGCACAAGCAGCTAGTCAAAATCAACTATCTAATTCTGAAGGGATTTTGGTAGCACGAGCTAGTAGAAGCTCCAAAACTGCTCAAACTAAATACAATGATAAATACATTTTAGAATTCAATCGCAGTCCGATAGTAGGCAATCGGATGCGTTTAAGAGGAGTCTATTCGGAAGGTCGTTTGGGTTTCACTCGCCCTCGTGGCTGGGATATAGGTACACTAAAAGCTGAGATTCGCTTTCAACATTCGCCAGCCTTGTTTGCTAATCGCTCTAATTTAACGGTGCTAGTCAACGATACAGCTGTAGGTAGTATTCCTTTAAATCGCAAACAGTCCCAAGTTGGTCGAGTACTGATAAACATCCCTCCAAAGCTGCTGCAAGAATATAACGAACTTAAAATTGTAGCTCAACAAAATAATACTTCTGGATGTAGCGACCCCAGCGACCCAACTTTATGGACGGAAATTTTACCAGACTCAAAATTAACTTTTAATTACAACCGCAAACCAATTCCCCTCAACTTCAGCAATTACCCCTATCCGTTCTTCGATAACCTGGATTTAGACACCAACCGTATCGTTTACTTGAAACCCCAAACTACTAATAAATCTTGGTTGGAGGGAGCAGCCCGTTTGCAAGCTTCGTTGGGGAGACAAGCAGAGTTCCGTCCGATAGAAACAGATTTAATTTCGGATATCTCTGATGTGTCAGACAATGAAAAATTAGTCATTATCGGTACTCCCGGCGAGCAACCTGCTTTAAAAGATTTGGATCTACCTCGTAAAATTGCAGGTTCTCAAATCTTAGATTCCAATCAGAACGTAATACCAGAAGACACGGGAGTATTAATCCTAACTACTACTAAAAAAGGTAAAGTCCCTGTCTTGGTTGCCACTGGAAATGGGCCAAAAGGAGTAGCTAAAGCTGCACAATTTTTAGCACAGCCTTCTTCGCGGAGAATGGGCACGGATCGAATTGTTTTTGTCAAAAAAATAGAAGAAGCTACTACACCAGGGAAAAGAGAATGGCCCCGTTATTTACCAGAGTCAAGTAACTTTGAACTGAGCGAGATTAAAACTCAATTTAACGGTGATGCTTTTAAAGATGTCAGCGTTCGTGGCTCTGCGGCTCCCCCAATTGAAATAGACTTCCGTGCTTTACCGGATGACAGATTTCTACGCGGTAGTTCGATGAATCTGGTTTACAGCTACGGACCACAAATGAATCCTAGAACCTCTGCTGTAGAAGTATTGCTGGATGGGGTTTTCATTGGTGGAGCGCGCCTAGATTCAGACCAAGGGGCAATGCGTAAAAACCTCAAAGTAGATTTACCGGCAAAATTGGTCAAGCCTGACTCTAAACTTCAAGTCTTTTTCCGGATGAATCCCAAAGAGCCGTTTGATAAAACTAACTGTATCAGCCCACCAGACCAACAGCTTACAGGTACCGTTCATTCCGACACCAGTTTTGATTTAAAACGGGAAAATTCCGTAGAGCTACCGAATCTTAAATTAATGCAGTATGGCTTCCCCTTTGCTGCACCTCAAGATTTATCTGAAACAGCAATTGTACTTCCACAAAAGCCTAGCAGTACGGATATATTGACAATGCTTGCTTTCAGCGAACGTTTGGGAAGATTGAGTCGTGCTGATGCGGTCAAGTTAGATGTATATACTCCGAATACCTTAACTCCCGAAGTACGTAAAAACGAACACTTAGTCGGGATTGGAACGCGAGATGAGTTCCCCTTACCCAATGTATTTAAATCTCCAGGCTTTAACTTAGCAAAATCATTCGGACGGGGTTCAGCCCAAGCAAGCGTTACAGTTCCCCAAGATACTCAGGGGATGATTAAACAGGTACTCAATGAGAATGGCGATCGCGTCGTACTAGCATTGACTGCTCAGACAGATTCGGGGTTAGAAAAAGTACAGCAGGTGTTAAAGAAAGACCCGTGGTTCTTCCAACTTAAGAAAGATACGGTATTGATCGGTAGCGATAAGAAAAACCCTGCACCTTACGATCCAGATGGCTATCAGCTAGCATTTTTTGATAATGCTCCTGAAACTCGTCGCATCGAAGATACTAACCTTTTGAGCAAAATGACGCGGATGCTTCAAGAAAACTGGCTGTTAGTACCTGCGGGTATTGTTGGTTTATCTCTGATACTGTACGGAATTGTTCAGTTGTATCTAAAGCGGGTTTCTACTGCTGACAGAAAGTAAGAACAAGGGGTAATAGGTAATCAATTAAGGTTTCCCTATTCCCCATTTCCCGCTCCCTTTTTAAAAACCGATTAATTACATCACCTTTACTTTAATAAAAGAAATTTAATAACTGCTATGTCTACCTCAGCTAGAAAATCTTCTAAAAAGCGCCAGCGCTTTAACCTCAGCAGATGGTTGATTGATTTAACACCCAACTTTTTTGATAGCACTTTAGAAAAAGTAGGAATAAAACATTTCAAGTGGCTAATTCTACTGCTATTGGTAATTTCAATACCGCTGATAATTACACCGTTAGAAGTTTGGCAACAAGGAGCCATAGCAGTATTTCTCATATTATTAAGTCAGCTAGTATTGGGAGCAGAAGAACAAGAATCTTCTACAGAAGTCGGTCAGTATTATCACCTGTTCATGGTGTGGCTGAGTCTGGTAACAACAATGCGATATTTATATTACCGTCTGAGCTATACGCTTAACTTTGATGGGTGGGTAAATAGCCTTGCTTGTTTGACTTTGTTAGGCGCGGAATTGTACGCGATTTTCACTTTAGTCTTGGCGTACTTTCAAACCTTAAAAATTAAAGAAAGAAAACCCGTTGATATTTCTACCATTCCCCAAGATGAATGGTTTGATGTTGATATTTACATTCCTACCTATAACGAAGATGTTGAGATTGTTCGTAAAACAGCATTAGCAGCTTTAGCTTGCGATTACGCTCCCGGCAAAAAGAAGGTTTATGTTCTTGATGATGGTCGTCCTGAAAAGTATCAAAAAGATGACCCACGTTACGAGACTTTCCGGGTTAGACGAGAAGAGTTACAGCAAATGTGTAAAGAACTCGGCTGTATCCATATGGGACGAGACAATAACGACCATGCTAAAGCTGGCAATATCAACACTGCATTTCATAAAACCGGTGGGGATTTAGTTTTAATTCTAGACTGCGACCACGTTCCATCCCGACAGTTTCTTCTGCATACAGTAGGTTTCTTTTACGACCCGAAAGTATCCTTTGTTCAAACTCCTCACTGGTTTTATAATCCCGATCCTTTTGAGCGAAACTTGCTTACCGACGGAAAAATCCCTGTAGGTAACGAACTATTTTATAAAGTACTGCAAAAAGGTAATGATTTTTGGAACGCATCTTTTTTCTGCGGTTCTGCTGCGGTAATTCGCAAAACCCACGCTTTAGAAGTTGGAGGAATTGCGGTCGAAACGGTAACAGAAGATTGTCATACAGCATTACGCTTACATTCCAAAGGTTACAAGTCGGTTTACTACGACAAAATCATGGTAGCGGGGTTAGCACCAGATACTTTCTCAGCTTATGTTGGTCAGCAAGTACGTTGGGCTAGGGGAATGGCTCAGATTCTCAGATTGGAAAACCCATTATTTAATCCCAAGCTGAATTTAAATTTTGCTCAACGAATTTGTTACTTAAGCGCAACTTCCCACTTCTTATACGGTTATCCCCGGCTGGTATACGCAATCATTCCTACCTTGTTCTTATTGTTCGGGGTTAATCCCATCCAAGGTTTGGGTTTAGAAACTTTAGCATATGCTTTACCGCATATTCTCCTTTCCCTAGCTACCAACCACATTATTTACAAACACGTCCGCTTTTCCTTCTGGAACGAGATTTTTGAATTCGTAATGTCATTCCAAGCAGGTTGGGTAACACTCTTAGCATTGATTAATCCTAAAATGGGTTCTTTCAACGTTACCGATAAAGGGATAAACGTTACCAAACGTACCTTTGACTGGGCATCAATGCGGGGTTTGATAATAGTAACGTTATTAGTAGTCAGTTCCTTACTAGCGGTTCCTTACTGGTTGCTATTAAGACCGGAAGATACAGAAGCAGTGCTAGTTAACACCCTATGGTCAGGCTTTAACTTGATTCTCCTATCAGCAGCTTTACTTGTAGGATTTGAACAACCACAAATTCGTACCGCTCACCGCTTGCAAAGACAACTCCCGGTGGTAATTTCTAGCGAAGAGCAAACCATCATGGGAGAAACCATAAACATTTCCGAAACTGGTGCTTTGATATCTTTAGAATCATGGTCAAATTTACCAGATGAAGTACAAGTCGAAGTGATGGGAGATTTTGATGCTCGTGTTTTGATGACTGCGAGAGTTGTACGAGTTACTCCTGTAAATGAAACGGAAACTCATTTGGGAGTAGATTTTGTTAATGTTACTCGTACTCAGATGGATGATTTATCCTTAGTGATGTATTCCGACGTTAAAGAATGGTACTCTCAAAATCGAGAAAATGCTGACAAACCAATTGCTTCTCTCGGTTTCTTAGCCACCAGCATTACCCGTTCTCTACGCGAATTAAAACCAACTACCACTAAAAAAATACGCAAGCAGGTACATACCACCGCTCAACTTTACTGGGATGGTCATTTCTTCAGTGGAGTTGCGACTGAATTAGGAATTACAGGTTTACGGTTGGAATTGGATAGTAAAAAATCTTTATCAAACGATGATAGACTGCTTGGAAAAAAAGATTTAGAAACAATGCAGCACGTAAAACCGCTGGTTGGTTTACTATTAACTCAAGGTGAAAATGCTTCACCCACCCGATTTGTAGCTGAAATCAATATAGTTGAAGAAGAGCGCGGTAAAGTTGCAATAGAGCTTACTTTCCCTGAAAAATTCCGTAACAGACAGTCTCCAAAAATCAAACAGTTTTTAAGAAATAATTCAGGTGATAATTTTAATAAAAATAGCGTTGCTGCTTGAGCCTTTAATTCCAACCCTAAATAAATTGTAGAAATTTAAATACCTATAAACTCGGTTTTTTGAAAAAGCCGGGTTTTTAGTTGTTTTTTTAGTTGTTCTATTAACCTTTTTCCTTATTCCCTAGACACGACAGTTCAAGCCTAAATATAAAACCTAAAATTTACAATCAATCCAATTTACAATTCACTAGGCTTTTGACTGCTGTATTTTCCACAGATAGCTAGAAACTATATTAGTTACAATATGAGCGACAATAGGCACCAATAAATTACCGCTGAAGAAAGCACTGTAACCCAAAATAATTCCAATAATAGTTGCCCAAACGACATAAGCCCATTGTCCAGAACCGCTCAGATGTAAAACGCCGAAGCAAATACTTGATACGATCACAGCTAAATGATCCATTCCAAAAGCTGGAAGCATGACTCCCCGAAATAGTAATTCTTCACTCAAGCCTGGTAGCAGCCCCAGCCAAATTAAATCGGGGAAGGCTAAAGGTTTTAATACTATTTCTAAATAATAGTTGGCACTTTGACGGTACAAAGGTAAAAACTGATAAGCTAAACTGCTTAAAATGGTAATAGTTAAACCTAAAGCTACTCCGATCAATAATTCCTGTTGATGCCAACGCCAAGACATCAAAGAAAAATTACCTAACTGTAACCATAGTTTGGCAATTATCCATAAAATAATAGCTGTCACTCCCATTGCCATCAGCACTTGGGTACGTGTCAGGTATGGGATTTCTGGCTCGTGCTTTTGCTGTTGCGTCATTCAATTTTGGATTTTGAATTGTATATTTTAGATTGACTTTATGTCTAAGCGCTGCTTCACAAATTACATTTAACATCTAAATTAACGACTGTAAAGAAAATATTGTAGAACTTAAAGCAGATGGATTGATACCTGCTTTACGAGCTGCTAATATCCCTATGGCTTCCAAGTAGGAGTTAGCTGATATTGTTTTCATCCCCAAGGCATGAGGAAAAACCTGCATCTGAGTTTGATTTTCCTCTACAGTAATTATTTGAGTGTTTCTTCGACTCAAACTTAGTAAAGCACTGCTACCACAAGCATTAGCAGGTACTACCACTGCGTCAACTTGATTTACCCATATATCGTTATTCCTAGAAAAACCTTCGCATTCCCTGTTAACAAATTGGGGTGCGCGACTTAACCCCACAAGTACGCTTGGTAAAAAAGTATAGCCTATTTCCTCCGCAGCAGAACGCGGTGATAAATTTGCGTCTAAAGGTGGTGGAGAAAATATTGGAGAATGAGCGCAGGGAATCTGAAATTCTCGCACTATCAAATGACTAATTACTGCTTCGGCACCGGCGATTGGATCTACTCCTTTCCCTTCACGGTAGTTTTGCTCCGCTTCTCGATCAATGTAATCGGGAAAACGGGCAACAACTGCGATCGCGTTAGCATCTGCTTTATTTATCAACACTTCCGCTGCTCTTAGTAAGCTATCGGGATTGCCTATAGTTCCCCAACTTGCACCGGATTCAGCAGAGCGTAATTCTACATTTAAGGGAGCGTCGGTAACTACATAATCAGTTAAATTTAATCCTAGCGTTGCTCTACCTGCATCTGTGGCTTGAATATTTCTCAAACGTAAATCCGGCTCAATTCCTTGGTCAAAAATCAAACCAATTTTATTTTGATGTACTGGCTGTAAACCCCAATATCCCTGACAAAACTGGTCAATACCATAACCTTCAACATACAAAGCATTAGGTAGATTCCAGTACAACATTGCACCATTGAGGACATTAGGATGAGTTATCAAAACATCGCAAACCTCAGCCATAGCTTTAGCGACGGGTAAAGCATCACCAGCGTAACCCCCGATGGCTGCTCCAACACCAGTTGGAATAATTAAAATAGCAGTATATGGACGCATTTATTCAGTTACGAATTTTCAACGAACAATCTTCACCCTTAGGGTGTGGATCGTCAATTATCAATATTTGAGCATAAATAATATGGGAACAATAGCAGAATTTTTGCAAGTTAGTCCATCTTTAGTATAAGTATTAACAAAGCATCCCGATTTTACAGATTTTTATTTGGGAGACGAGTATTGGAATGACTTGAGCGATAGACAATTAAAGAAACTTAAAATTATTTCAAATAAGATCTATTTGATAATCACAAAAGGTGCAGACAAAACATTAAACAGAATCTGACTATATTTATTATGATGCGCTAGTTGATTCTTATAAAGATGCTGCAACACATGGTAACGCTATGTTGCTATGGTTAAATTGAATGATTTAACTAAACTCCCTGAGATAAAATTCCTAATATATTCGCAATTTCTTTAATATAGTAATTGTTCAAATCAATAAATAAATTGCTAGCTTCTAGCTTGAGAAACTTCCAAATATCACCTGTGGTTACTGCTCCATAGATAGTTTGAATATCATTATCTCGCTGCTGGTTAAATATTTGTGCAGCTAACATTGCACCAGCACACTGCCCCAATCCATTTTTTATATTTTCGTTTTTAGCTTCAATGATAATTATAGCGGGTGCATTAATTAATAGTTGTTCCTTAGAGCGACTAATTATAAAATCACAATAACCATTTAAGCCTTTTTCGACATCAACATCGAAATTACTCCCCGAGAATAAACTTATCTGATAATTAGCTCTACGCCTAATTTCTAATAAAATGGGCAAAATAATCATTTCCGAACGTGCTTTTTCTGTATTAATAGCTAAAGCGAGTTCAGCAGTCTCTTTCAAATCATCTTTTAGTTTATCACTAGCTTCCAAAGGTTCAATATTAGCAAATAAATCAGCTTCTTCTTCTATATAAATATCAAAGCTATTTTTAAACCTAGTAAGGGTTAAATCGCTGTAAGCCATTGTTTAATTATGTTTTACTAAAATATTTTCTCTACAGCAATCCTAAATTATTTAATAACAATTCATAAACCCGATTTTTCAAGAAACTGGGTTTCTAACTGTTTAAATTTTTACCGATCGTATAGTAATTAGTTTTTCTGTTTCGTCACAACCGCTTCTAAAACCACTTTCCCTTTCTCAGAATCAATAGCAGTAATGGCCCAACGTAAAGGCTTACCATATTTGAGTAATTCAGATTCTACAGCTTTGTGTAAATCAATCGTGTTTTCTTGTAAATCAATTTCTACACTAACAAAATCAGTTATCATAATATTTACTTCTCTTCACTGTTAACCGTTAACGATTAACCGTAATTCAATAACGGCTAATCGTTAACTAAAATTAACAACTAATCCTTACCAAACTGCTTTTCATAAACAATATCTTCTTGTTCGGTTTCAATTTTCAAATCAGAGCGAGGATAAGCGACACAAAGCAGTGCAAAACCTTGATTCTGTAAATCTGGATTTACTCCCATACCGTCGCTTTGGTCTACACTACCACCATTAATGATTTTACCGGCACAAGTAGTACAAACACCAGCATTACATGAAGAAGGTAACTCTAAACCCGCTTCCTCAGCAGCAGATAGAATCGTTTTGTCTTCAGGTACCTGTAAAGTATGCGTTTTACCCTGATGGATGAATTCAACGGTATAAGTTGTAGTCATATACAATATATGGTGTGCGTCCGTATAATACTGAATATTTTATATTATTAATAAGCCCACAATTCAACTAGTAAGCAATATATAATAATTATTTTCAATTAGATTAAAATTTCCGAATTGGCTGTAGAGTGATAATAAATAAGAATTATCAAACTAGTTTATGAGTTTATTTGTAATTCTAATTGTCACCATACCATAAATTTTATTTTCTTCTGAAAAACAACAGTGACTATCTACACATTAAAAATATTGTTGAGATTTACAAATCAACTAATGCTTTTGATTCATAATTATAAATGTTTAGCAAAAAATATTTTTGGCAGTTGTTTGAAGAGAGATTTGTGTCGGATAAAGCTGTGTAAGTGTTATAAATACTGACAATTATATCTGTAGATGAATCGAAGAGTTTTCAATAAAAGTTACTCTAAAAAGTAGAGTAAGAATAAACATCCAAATTATAAGTTTCAAATTGTATCTATGGAGATGAAAATGCTTGAATCATATCGTCAACACGCTGAAGAAAGAGCAGCATTAGGGATTCCGCCTTTACCATTAGATGCAAAGCAAACGTCGGAACTGTGTGAATTACTGAAAAATCCCACCGAAGGTGAAGCAGAATATTTATTGCATTTGCTGCGAGAAAGAGTTTCCCCTGGGGTAGATCCAGCAGCTTATGTAAAAGCTGGATTCCTTACCGGGATTGCCAAAGAAGAAGTTGAATGTTCTTTAATCTCACCCATCGAAGCAGTACAGTTGCTGGGTACTATGGTGGGCGGTTACAATGTTCAGTCTTTGATTGAATTGTTACAGACTCCTAGCATATCGCTATCGGATTCTTCCGAAACTCCTTTAGCAATGGGTGGCGAAGGAAAAGAACCAATTGCAGCCCATGCAGCTACAGCTTTAAGTAAAACGCTGTTGGTTTATGATGCTTTCAACGATATTTTAGAATTAGCTGAAACCAACCCTTACGCTAAACGAGTAGTTGATTCCTGGGCAGAAGCAGAATGGTTTACAATTCGCCCAGAAGTACCAGAAGCAATCACTGTCACCGTTTTTAAAGTCCCCGGAGAAACAAACACAGACGACTTATCCCCCGCAACCCACGCTACCACGCGCCCGGACATTCCTCTCCACGCTTTGTCAATGCTAGAAAATGCCATGCCGGAAGGGTTGGCGACTATTGCTGAATTAAAAGAAAAAGGGCATCCCGTAGCTTATGTCGGGGATGTTGTCGGAACTGGCTCATCTCGAAAATCGGCTATTAATTCCGTATTGTGGCATTTAGGAGCAGATATTCCTTACGTACCCAACAAGCGTGCGGGAGGATATATCTTAGGTAGTAGCATAGCGCCAATATTCTTTAATACAGCAGAAGATGCTGGTGCTCTACCCATCGAATGCGATGTCACCAAGATAGAAACGGGTATGGTAATTACCATTCACCCTTACAAGGGGGAAATTACCAACGAAAATGGCGAAGTTATTTCTACCTTTAAACTAAAACCCGATACAATTCTTGATGAAGTCCGCGCTGGTGGTAGAATTCCTTTACTAATAGGACGTGCGCTTACCGATAAAATCCGCGAAGCATTAGATTTAGAACCGAGTACTTTATTTGTTCGTCCCCAACTACCCGAAGATAGCGATAAAGGCTTCACATTAGCCCAGAAAATGGTCGGGAAAGCTTGCGGATTACCGGGAGTACGTCCGGGTATGTCTTGCGAACCGATCATGACTACCGTTGGTTCTCAGGATACTACAGGTCCCATGACAAGGGATGAATTAAAAGAACTTGCTTGTCTGGGTTTCTCCGCTGACTTAGTAATGCAAAGCTTCTGTCATACAGCAGCATATCCCAAACCCGTTGACGTACAAACCCACAAACAATTACCAGATTTCTTTGCTCAACGTGGTGGTGTAGCATTACGTCCCGGTGATGGTATTATCCACTCATGGTTAAACCGGATGCTGTTACCAGATACCGTAGGCACTGGTGGTGACTCCCATACTCGTTTCCCTTTAGGAATTTCATTTCCAGCAGGTTCCGGTTTAGTAGCATTTGCAGCAGCTTTGGGTGTAATGCCGTTGGATATGCCAGAATCGGTATTAGTAAAATTCAAAGGTGAATTACAACCCGGTGTTACCTTAAGAGACGTTGTAAACGCAATTCCCTACGTCGCAATTCAAAAAGGTTTACTGACAGTAGAGAAGAAGAATAAGAAAAACGTCTTCGCAGGAAGAATCATGGAAATCGAAGGCTTACCAGACTTGAAAGTAGAACAAGCCTTTGAATTAACCGATGCTAGCGCCGAACGTTCCTGTGCTGGCTGTACCATTAAACTGAGCGAGGAAACTGTAGCCGAATATCTGCGTTCCAACGTTGCTTTATTAAAGAATATGGCAGCTCGTGGTTATCAAGACGCTCGTACAATCATGCGTCGAGTAGCCAAAATGGAACAATGGCTGGCGAATCCCGAATTAATGTCAGGTGATGAAAATGCAGAATATGCAGAAGTCATCGAAATTGACTTAAACGAAATCAAAGAACCAATAGTAGCCGCACCAAACGACCCCGATAACGTAAAATTACTATCGGAAGTAGTAGGTGATAAAGTTGACGAAGTATTTATTGGTTCCTGCATGACCAATATTGGACATTACAGAGCCGCTTCTAAAGTATTAGAGAATGCCGGAAAAGTTACAACTCAATTGTGGATTTGTCCTCCTACCCGCATGGACGAAAAACAATTGAAAGAAGAAGGTATTTACAAAGTATTTGAAGAAGCAAACGCTCGTACAGAAATGCCGGGTTGTAGCTTATGTATGGGCAACCAAGCAAGAGTAGAAGATAACGCTACGGTGTTTTCTACTTCTACCAGAAACTTCAACAATCGTATGGGTAAAGGCGCACAAGTTTACCTTGGTTCGGCGGAATTGGCAGCGGTTTGTGGATTATTAGGTAAATTGCCTTCGGTGCAGGAATATATGGATATTGTGGCGAATAAAATTCATCCTTTTGCTGATGATTTGTATAAGTATTTAAACTTTGACCAAATTGCTGGTTTTGAGGATGAAGGTAGAGTGATTCCGTTGGAGGAAATGCCGAAGATTGAGGATATTTTGGGGATGCCGAGTGGGGCTAAGTAATTGATGTTTTGATGGATAAGTAAGCCCTCACCCTGAAGGGTGGGGCTATATGAACGAAGCCCGCCCGTGCGGGCTTTTTTGTTTTATAATTATATTAGGATTAACAACA
Organism: Rivularia sp. PCC 7116; assembly: GCF_000316665.1. Lineage (GTDB taxonomy): Bacteria > Cyanobacteriota > Cyanobacteriia > Cyanobacteriales > Nostocaceae > Rivularia. The sequence continues at coordinate 941,947 of NC_019678.1, forward strand.
CTATTCGATGTTGGGTTACGACGCACGATTAATTATTTATAGGACTTACGCATTGACAGAAAAGGCTAAATAACAGGTATAGTTTTCAAGACTTATAGCTAGATTTTTAAATCAGATTTTGGCAATCGCCAAAATTAAAAGCGACATCCAAAAGCCTGAAACAAAGTATTTACCTTAATGCATAAGATATTTCTTTTGTACAGTGCGTAAGTCCTAATTTATTAAGTATCAATTGTTCTTATCCACCTAACCCAACCTACAATTACAATTATTTTGCTTTACTTAATCCTATATTTTAGCAACACACTTAATCTCAACCATGAGTTCGGGAAAACCAAGGCGAGAAATTTCTATAACAGTGCTTGCTACTACAGGATTACCAGAATACATTTCGCGTCTACACTTTATTACTTCTGCTGTTGAAACTGCTTCCATATCTGTGATAAAAATTACTTCATCGACAACATTTTCTATAGAAGCATTATATTGTGCAAGTAGTTTTTTAATATTTGTGTAAGCCTGACGCACCTGAGTTTCCATATCGCCAATTCCTACAACATTACCTTCATTATCAAGACTTACCTGCCCCGAAAGATAAATGGTGTCATTCACTTTAACAGCTTGGGCATAACCAAATTCTTCTTCTATATGTAAACCCAGATATTTAGCTTCTTTAGTATATTGTTTTTGTGTCATGTTCAATACTCCATCAATTCTTAAACACAGTATTGCGGAATAATGACATTTAAGTATGCAAGGTTTTTGCGGTGTTTTTCCAAGTTCTTGCTATTAATGCAAAAAATTTTTGGGTGTAATTCCTGTCAGACGCTTGAAGTGATAGGTAAAATGTCCCTGGCTAGAAAATCCAACAACTTGGGCAATATCTTTAATTGCCATATCTCCTCTACGAAGTAATTCCTTAGCACGTTCAATTCGGCACTGAATATGGTACTGATGAGGTGGAATACCCATAGATTGCTTGAATAAATGGGCAAAGTGATATGAACTTAAACGAACAATTGCCGCAAGTTCAGCTAAACTTAAGTTTCGATCCAAATGCTCATTCATATAATTAAGCACTTGTTTTAACTGCTGCTTGGATAACCCTCCTTTATGTTGTTTAACATTAGATTTTTGTGTAGAGTATCGAGATAGAAGATGAATTCCTAAAGCATTAGCCATAGAATCTGCATATAAGCGACTACCTAAACCGTTGGCTTCAATCGCATTTTTGAGTGCTAATCCCATATGCACAATCAAGGGGTCGAAAAATCCCGTTAATTGCGGAACAAATTCGATTTTATCTTTTCCCCAGCCTTCTTCACTTAACTGCGTGAGTAGTGACGGCTTTAGATACAGTAGCAGAAACTCAGCTTCACTATCCCAGACAAACGACTTATTGGTATTTGCTGGATAAATACCCACTTGAGTTGTTGCTGAATGGATAATTTCGGAATATCCATCTATTATTTGTTCGAGAACAACAGGTTTACCAAAATTGATACAAATTTCGTGATGAAGTGAGCAATGTTGAGGTAAGCTACCCGCAGCCTGACGGTAATGAGCAAGGGAAATATTATCCCAACCTGTTGCATCGCTAGAGATAATTAAATCGGGAGATACAGACATTCACCTGTCTTCTTTAAAAATGTCAACTTTCGTTGATATTACTATCATATATTTCAACGAGTAATTTAAGTACAATGAAAGCAGAACCGAAGCTATAATCAAAATCTTTTTTTGAACTTCTTTTTTATATAAGAAAATAAATAGCCCAGGTCGCCGGGCTTTGCTTATGTAGCCCCAGATTTCAAACTGAGGGTATTCTTTTTCCAAGGTATGATCAATCTTCTCCCAACAAAGAATTAAATTCTGATTTCAACGCTTTCATATCCGCTATCCTGGCAACTAGGGAGTAGGTTGGGTAGAGCGAAGCGAAACCCAACATCAGATAGTTAAATAAAGACCACGATTCGATGTTGGGTTACGACGCATTATAAAATATTCGTTTCATATCAAATGTTCTCATGCGTCTAACCCAACCTACAAATAAAATATTTTTTTAATTATCTTTTCATATGAAAAATATTAGCCCACGCAGGTGGGCTTTGTTTCTGTAGCCCCACCCTTAGAGGGTGAGGGCATTATTTTTCTTAAGGTATTATCAACCTTCTCCCAACAAAGAATTAAATTCCGATTTCAAGGCTTTAATATCTGCAACCCTACCAACCAATAAATTATCATCACCCGCATCAGTTAAACGGGATTTCCAGTACCCAATACTTTCTGAATTGTTCATCCAGAACTTAATGACGGTATCTACTACTTCATCCATATTCCAGCCCCATTTAGAAGGAACTGGTTCCACTGTTTCGAGAAATGCATCTAAAGTACATTTATGAGTTCCCAAGTACTCCACACCTTGACTTTGCGGATTTTCCTGATTCTGTTGTTGATGGTTAAAAAAGTGCAATATTGGAGATACACCTACAATATCGAAAGTATATTTCATCGGATTCCTCCAGGTTGTAAAAAAGTTCTGATTTTTAAAGATATGATTTAGCGCTGGTTTGCCAATAAATAATTAAGTACAATCAAATTTGCGATTAATATTATTTAAATAAAGCTAGCAATATACAGGATATAGTGCTAAAATTTATCCGGTACAAAGTTAGCAGTTAACAATTGAAAGTGCTAATATTCGTTTAGCAAAAAAATTAGCAGAAAGCTTCATAGAGTGCTAATATTTATAACGCTATTTATATTAAAATATTAAAGATTTTCACTAATTGGAAAGAGCAAGTTACTCTTCTTAATATTTCTTAATATTTGTAATGATATATTTTTCAGGGGAAGTAGCAGCTTTGTCTGCTGCCTGCTTGTGGTCTATTGCGTCCGTGGTCTATAGTCAGCTGGGTGCGCGGATTCCACCTTTACAGTTAAATCTGATTAAAGGAATAATTGCGATCGCGCTTTTTGTATTTACAATTTTGGCAAGGGGAGATTTATTTCCTTCAATCGCGACTTTACCAATGTGTTTGTTACTGTTGAGCGGAGTTATTGGTATAAGTTTGGGCGATACTTTGTTTTTTAATACTATAAATAGTTTGGGAGCTAGAAGAGCATTACTAATGCAAACCCTAACTTCACCAATGTCAGCAATTTTTGGACTGTTTTTTCTACAAGAAAAGTTAAATGCCTTGGCTTGGTGCGGTATTTTAGTAACAATATTAGGAGTGGCTTGGGTTGTAAGCGAGCGCACAGCGGATGTAAAAAATATATCAATTGGAGAATTTAAAAAGGGTATAGTTTTTGGCTTATTAACAGCAATAGCTGGTGCAATTGGTGCGGTACTTTCGCGTAGTGCAATTGCGGATACTATAATTAGTCCTTTGTGGGCTGCTTTAGTAAGGTTGAGTGCTGGGACATTAATTCTGCTGATATGGAAATTATCTAGAAAGCAAGCAAGCTTTCGTCATGATAACTTTCTGAATTCACGAGTAATTTTAGGAACTTTTTTTGCCGCTTTCTGCGGAACTTATTTAGGAATTTGGCTGCAACAAACCGCCATAAAACTTACATCTGTAGGAATTGCTTCCACCCTATTACAAACCAGTCCTCTTTTTGTCATACCTTTTGCAATTTTGATGGGAGAAAAAGTGAGTATTCGAGCAATTTTGGGTGTTTTTATTTCCATTAGTGGAATTGCATTATTGTTTTATCTTTAAAAGTAAGAGAAGCCCCTGAAAAAAATGATGAAATTATAATATCTCGAACACCCAATTTATACTTTTGTTCGCATAAGCTTAATATCAAACTGTAGATATAACATTATGACTACCAACTGAAAGGTTACCAAGAATTTTCTTTCCAGAAAACACACTCTTTTTGTTGGGGTGTAAGATTTTTTGCCAACGATTCTATGTGTTCGTGACTAAGAAAAGAAGCACCATAATGATTATGTACTATTGGATTTCTAGAAGTATAGTCAAAAAAGAGTGTATACCTGTCAGAAGAAATTGGTATTTTACCTCTATGAAATATACTACCGGTAGAAGCAAAAACAACAGTTCCAGCAACTCCCAAACAAGACTTAAAATGTAAAGGCGATATCACCTTTTCCATTGTTCTATCTTGTACATAACCATATTTGTATCTTAAAGAAGAAATTATTTTATCGGTAAATGATTGAGGAATATATTCAAAAGGACCATTTTTTTCATTTACATCGTTAAGATAAATAATTACTTTCAAAACTCTTCTATCTTCAGGATCGATATGCCATAGTCGTGACTTGAGTTGAACTGGATTAGTAGTATCTCTACGATAATATGCCCCATGATAAGCGACTGGCAAACCAATATAGTTCTCAACTATATTGATTAAAGGCTGCTCTAAACCCCAAAGAAAAATTTCTTTATGTTCTAAAATTTGCTCGGGAGTGGCATGAACTACATATTCATTTTTACCTTGAGACAGGCTTCGCGGAATTTTCGGCATCAATGCTTTAGCTGATTGAAACATCGGCTTAGTAGAAGGAATGGATAGGGCTTCTAATGAAGTCATTGCAACTCCTTCACTTTTGATTGTGTCTATCAAACTTTGTTCATAATCCGAAATAGCGGGTAAATTATCAAAGTGCCTCTTCCGTGCTACTCGATAATTAAGTTCATCTTGAGTACACAAAAACGGAAGTTGGCGAGTATTCAATGATACTTCGTTCCGAATTTTATAGACAATTTTTTTATACATAACTTAACTTAGAATTACGGCACAGAAATAACGCAAACGAAAACAATTATGTAAAGCTAGATGTGTATAAAATTTTTTGAACAAATCAAATATACAATTACATATTTTTCCCCGTATAAGCTCAGCAAGGCTTTCAATTTGCAAAAAATTTACTTTTAGGAGAAATTACTTAACACTGGCTTTATATTATTTTGATAAAAAAAGATTGTCAGTTTTCAACTCGGCGTTTATATTACTTTAAGATATAGTCATTATATGTATTATTACATAGTACACAAGTTTTTATCCTAACATAAAAAGCTTCAGAACCCGTTCGGATTCTGAAGCTTTACGCAAAGCATATTATGGGAAGATGTTAAATTTACAGAAACATTGCTTTATATTACGTAACTAAATATTTGCTTTTGATGCTAGCTTATAGAGGTAAATACGTGTTGGCTATAGAATTAAAAAAAAATTACTTGAGTTTTGCGTTCTCTTTTACATTTTAGATAGCAGTCAACTCATAATTAAAAAATGAAGATTAGAATAAAATTTAATACTTTGCTATTTTTATAGATATTTATGCTAATAAACATTGGTTAGTTAGTAATAATTCTTCAAATTCTGCCACTGGTAAAGGATGACTTAACAAATAACCTTGTGTTTTATCGCATTTAAGAGCTTTGATAATATTAAACTCTGTTCTAGTTTCTACACCTTCGGCAACTACCTGTAAATCAAGGTTATGAGCCATTTCAATAATGCCTTTTGTTATTGCTAATTTTTGTCTATCCTTGTCAATGTTATGGACAAAATAATGGTCGATTTTCAAAGTATTGATTGGTAGCTGCTTCAAATAGATTAAAGATGAATTTCCAGTACCGAAATCATCGATAGAAAGTTTCAAGCCATGAGATTGTAGCTCTTGCATTCGGTTAATTGCTGTATTCATATCATGTTCAATCACCCCCTCTGTGATTTCTAGCTCTAAAGAAGACGGATGCAAATTATTTTCTGCTAATGATATAAGCAATTTTGAAACAAAATCCTGCTCAACTAATTGGTTGATTGAGATATTTATTGTAGCGTAGAAATCTTTGCAACCCGCATCTTGCCATATTTTTGTTTGGTTACAGACATTCTCGATCAACCATTCTCCAATTGGAATAATTAAGCCTGTGGATTCAGCTAAAGGGATTAATTCCGCAGGGGAAATTAACCCTAATTCCGAACTTTGCCAACGAACTAAGCTTTCAGCAGCCACTATCGAACCAGAGGTAGTATCAACAATTGGTTGATAATGAACTTGAAATTCTCTTAATTTTCTTTTTGCTAAAGTTCTGAGTAAACTACTTTTGAGAATTTGAAGTTCTGGTAAAAAACGAGCCGAGTTTTGATTATTTTTGGAAAGATATTTTATATCATCTGTTTGCTTTTCTAATCGACTCATGATTGCATTTAACAGTTCTGAACGCGTGAATGGCTTGGTAAGATAGTCATCGGCACCCAAGTCCATACCTTGACGAACGTCCGCCTTGGCATTTCTAGCTGTAAGAAATATAAATGGGATAGTTGCTGTAGATGCTTGCAAGTTCAACTTTTTTAGAACTTCGTAACCATCAATATTTGGCATCATCAAGTCGCATAATATTAAATCGGGAGCCTCAGAAACTGCTAAGTCTAACCCTATTTTGCCATTCGCAGCAGCTAATGTTTCAAAGTTTTCAGCTTCCAATAAATCCAAAATATTTTCGCGTACTGACTCTTCATCTTCAATTACTAATATTTTAGTCATAGTTTTGAGATTTAATTTTGATTACTTTTGATTGCTTTAGAATTGATTTTTTTTTAAAGCAATCGTTTTAAGAGTTTTTTTCACTCAAAGTACATAAATATTTAATACATTATGGCACAATAATTTTTGGAAGATAGGAATCTAGATATTTTTATATACCTGTATTTATATTGCATATTTTTTTATAACTGCCATCGTATTTCTACTGAAAACATTAAACAATAATACATTATATTTATTGAGTTCAACCGATAAATTATGCGATTTACTTTGAAAGCTATATATTTATCTCATTATTAGCTATGATTTACTACTGGTAGCTTAATAGAAAATTTTGTACCTACGCCTACTTCACTTGAAACTTTAATATCACCTTGAAGTACATCTACACACTTTTTGACAATTGATAATCCCAATCCAGTGCCCGGAATATTACCTACATTGTTACATCTATGAAAAGAATCAAACAAGGATGGCAAATCTTCTGGAGGTATGCCGATTCCTTCGTCTTGAATCTCAAATAAAATTTGTGAATCTTGAGCATCCAGAGTTAATGTAATGGTAGTTCCGCTTTTAGAATATTTAATTGCGTTAGATATTAAGTTATTGAATATGTGAGCTAATAATTTTTCGTCAAAGTAGCCAATCAGTTGAGCATGACTTGTTATGAAATCAAATTTAATATCTGCTTTATCTACTTTATTTGCTTTCTGATTGATTTGCACATCTTCTATTAACTGACTGCTGAACTCTACTAAATCTAACTCTTGGGGATTAGAATCAACTTTGTCTGCTTCTACTTTACTAAGAAATAATACATCATGTAATAAACTGTTCATGTGCTGAACTGCCTTATTAATTCTATGAAAGTGCTTAAGTTTCTTTTCGTCGTCCCATTTATGATGGTAATTTTCAAGCAACTCTGATGAAGAAAGAATAGTACTTAGGGGCGTGCGAAATTCATGAGAAGCCATTGAAATAAAGCGGGATTTAAGTTCGTTAACTTCTTTTTCTTTTTCTAAGGTTTGTTGTAAATCTTGTTCGAGATTCTTACGCTCGGTAATTTCAATACGATAGCCGATGATTTCTAAAGGATTTCCGGCATTATCTTTTATCAATTTTGATTGCTCGTATATCCAAATGTAATTGCCGTTTTCATGCAAAAATCGGTATTCTATACTTACTTTCTTCTCTGTAAATACTTTTGTCAGTTCTGTAAGATATAGCTGTATATCCTCTGGATGAATGTGGCTTAGCCAAAAGTTAGAATCGCATAAAATATCTTCTGATTGGTAACCAGTTATATCTACAATATTGTCACTTATAAAAGTAACTGCATAATCTTCGTAAATTTCTGAACTATAGATTACTCCGGTGCTAGAAAATAGCATGTGTTGCAATTTCTCTTGTGTTATCAAGAGTGACATTTCTGTCTGCTTATGCTTAGTAATATCAGTTTGAATACAGATATAATGAGTTATCTTTCTATCGCGGTTAAAAATTGGTGAAACACTAAATTGATACCACAATTCTCTACCATCTTTACAGTAATTGCGTAAGATGATATCGCTGTATTTTAAATAAGAATAATGGCATGATTTTAGAAGTTTATTTATTTCAAAAATAATATTGTCAACAAAACTATTTTTGAATCCTAACCCTTGCGATATACTCTCATCGCAAATACGCTCAAATTCAGGATTAGCAAAAACAATTGGTTTAGAAGCTAACCTAACATCAAAAATCATTATGCCATTCTGACTAGCATTAAAACCTGTATTCTTTAATTGTAAAGCCTGTTGTGTTTTTAAAGTTTCAGTTATATTAGTATAAATGCCTATCATACCAATAATTTCACCAGTGACATCTTTGATTGCATCGTTTCGTACATCAAAATGCAAGATGTCACCTTTACGATTTGTCATTTCTAATTCATGTCGCCAAGATTTTCCTTGTTCTATGTTTGCTAATAATTCTTCGTATTGACACTCATTTTTCCATAAAAATGGTAGTCCCCCCAATGCATTTAACTCTTCAGCAGCATAACCAAATATTTGAAGAAAACTTGAATTTTGATAAATTGTATGACCTGCTATATCTGTAATTACAATGCCTTCACTACTATTTTCTAAAGCTTGTCGAAAGTAAATTAAACTTTCTATATTTTGATTGTTATCTGTTTCTTCAGTTCGTCTAATCTCTTGTTCTGTGTAATTTATTTTCTTTGTTCTTGTTATCTCCGACTGATAATTTTCAAGTAAAAAGGCATTAATTGCTTCACGAGCAATACTACCTACTAATAGACCTTTTTCATCTTCAATTAATACTGCATCTTTTGTGTCAGCTATAATATTCAAAATTGATGCTGTATCTTGAATCTGAGAATATTTAATCTTGATTACTGAAGTTCTCATAAATTCAGTAATTTTACTTTTTTTTAAATTGATTTGGGACTTTACCACCTTTAAAGCATCTTGCCATGAAAATACACCCACAACTCGCCAGTTTTCCACTACCAACACACTTCCTATAGGTGGTTGTCCATCCATCAACGCTATGACATCCCAGACTGTTGTTTCTACTCCCACGATCGCTGGAGCATAGTCAATTAAGTTTTCTAAAGGTAGTGAAGAAAAAGCTGGAAAGGCAGTTGGCATAAATTTATAAGAGAATAGTTTTCACAATATCTCGATCGAGCACTAGCTTAGATAAAACCCCTTCTCATATTTTTGTCTCTTAAAGGTTATAATAACTCGGGTATAAATACTGAAATCTGTATTTGAATCAATAAAAATTTACTATGCAAATGGCAATTCTGGGTGGCATTGCTTAAATGCAGGATGAAGTAGCATCTGAAACTATTAATAATTCCTTCGGGCACAGAGTTAAACCATCCCATAATTGAGCAACGCTTTCTGGGTTTCTGCAAATCGCAAGTCATCTTTGGAAGCAGACAATTATATAAATAACCGCAACCATTGCTATGATTGGCATTTGCATCATGGTTGCGGTCAAAAGTTATTGAGTTTAAAAAACCGGGCGTTGCTGATTAAAAGTATGAATAGCACCCCAACCCCCAATTCTGGGGGAGAAATATAATTTAAAGTCCCCCAAAGAAGGGGGGATGTAGGGGGCTACCGTTAGACAGTAATAATAAATTCATATTTCAATTCAGCAACGCCAAAAACCGTAATCAAGCCTCGTGGTTAGTGATTATCTATGCATTTTGGGGTTCAACTAAATTTTCTATTCCTTGAATAACCTTAGCCGATTCGATTTTGTCCCCTTCCTTGATTTTTTCCAAAATTTCTTTACCTGCTGTGACGTAGCCGAACACGGAATAGCGTCCATCGAGCAAGTTACGTCCAGCTGGAGTTAGTTCGGGCTCAAATAGAAAGAAGAAAAATTGGGAAGATCCTCCGTTAACTTCAGTTTCGGGACGAGCCATTGCGACTGCACCATAAGAAGAGAAAGGTAAAACAGGCATTTCTGTGTAAAGTCCGGCCTGCTCAAGAGTTATGCCGTAAATTGGCTCTTTATCACCTTCAACAAGTACTTCTAAGGGAATAGCACGATACTCTCCTGTTTTTGGGTCAATAAATCCTGCGTCTTCACCCGGTGGATCTCCAGCTTGCAGTACATAAAAATCTTCAGCACGCAAGAATTCTAAACCATCGTAAAAGCCCCGCTCAATCAAATCAACAAAGTTTCCGGCAGTAACGGGAGCGCTATAGCCATCCAAAACAACTTCAAGATCTCCTTGAGTCGTTTTAACTTCTACGGTGGCACGTCCTTTTAGCTGGGGTAAATTACTGTATTCTGCAGGCACTTCATAAGGAAAACCCGTCACCATAGATTCTTCGAGTTTGCTTACCAAATCCAAAAGCTTGGCTCTTTCTATCCAAGTTTCTTCTTTATCTTTAGATTTGGCTACTTCTTGGAGTTTTTCTACACCAGTTCCTAATTCGTCAATCCAAGCGGAGGCTTGCTGTTGATTTTTTTCAGGAACGCTTGCTAATATTTTCTCTGGCTTGCTCAAAATCCGCGCAGCAGTTTTTAAATCATTAGAGATAGCTCCCCAGCGTCGATTTGCCCTTAACTGGGTTGCAATATCTTCCAAACTTTTTTGTAATTTCCGCACCGGCTCGTTATCTATGGGAAGCGCATACCTTAATAAAGCTTTACCATCGGTAATCGCATTTCCCGCCGGTAAAGCCGCAATACTAGAAGAAGTCCATCCGGTTGTACTAATTCCTATAAATAGCGCAACCAACAGCAATGTAATTAGACAATTCTTCAAAGAAGATTTTAATAAATTGAACATGGAATCTAACAATGCAACATCAAATTATTTTAGATTTCGTCGTAACCTACCAATAATCTTCCCACAGTAGAGTAAGCTTCGGTAGACGAAGAAAGTCTAGGTAGCGAAAATGGTATAGGAATACTTATTTTATAAAATTAAGTATATATTCCGTGCATTTCCCGATAACGATGATTGAGTACCTATTAAAATTGATCGTATTTGCCCTGCGAATATTTTCCTAAAAATTAGCAATATTGGAGTCTTAAAAAATCATCAATGAGCAAAGATAAAAAAAGTCAAGGTTACAAAGTAATGGCTGACAACCGTCAAGCCCGTTATCTGTACGAAATTTTGGAAACTTACGAAGCAGGCATTCAGCTAACTGGAACCGAAGTTAAGTCCATTCGAGCAGGTAGAACCAACCTTCAAGATGGCTATGCACTAATTCGCGATAATGAAGCATGGCTGCTAAACGTACATATTTCACCCTACAACGCCAGCGGACAATACTTTAACCACGAACCCCGTCGAAGCCGCAAGCTTCTTCTTCATCGCGACGAAATTCGCAAGCTGATTGGTAAGACAGAACAGCAAGGTTTGACTTTGGTTCCTTTAAAAATGTATTTAAAAGGCGGTTGGGTAAAAGTTAGTATCGCTCTCGGTAGAGGTAAAAAACTTCACGACAAACGAGAAACTATCAAAAAACGTCAAGATCAGCGTGAAATGCGGCGTGCAATCAAAAATTATTAAGGTAATAAACAATAGGGAGTAGGGGAAAATGCCCGAAAAATCAGAATTTATGGGTTGTAAATCTAAAATCTAAAACCCAAAATAGGTTGGCTAATCAACCTATTCCACAAGATAACTATGCCAATTTGAGGTATCTTCATTCATCCCCGGAGGAAGCAATAATCTCCAGGTTTTACCTTCTCTTTGAAGCTGTAGGTAAATGTCAAATATTTTTTGGGGTTGTTCTATGTTTCTTTTTGGTAATTTAAAATTTAAATCATAAGTTCCTTGGATTCGGAAAGCTGGTAAATGTTCAACAGTCATCAGCTTCCTTTGTTTAATTGACAAATGATTGATTTCAAGTTCGCGAAAATTCAAATTCAACTTTTGGCTGAGTTGCTGTTGAGTTTCCTGCATTGAAAGAGCGATTGCCTTTTTTACTAACTGTTTATTTGGTGATGGAGTACCAAAATTACAAGCTGTTAATAGCACTAGCAAAATCGCCGTTAAAACCAGTCTAACCATATCCTTCCTGAGATTTTCTAGATACCCGACGACAGTATAACGAATTAGCTTCATAACATCTACGTTTTGCACTATTAATAGTAAAGAAAAACGTAATTTAAGTTTTTATACAAGTGGGGGAATTATGTGAATGTTAACTTAAATGACATTACTCGTAAATACAATTATGCACAACTGTAGAAAAATACAGAACATCTAATAAGAGTCTGTAGTATGGAAAACATAGATCGTCGCAAATTATTATCTGCAATCTGTCATGGAGCAATATTATTTAGTTCTATGGTTGTAACTGTTGCGGCACCAATTGTGATCTTATTTACTACAGAAGATTCTATTGTTAAGGCTAATGCTAGGGAATCTTTAAATTTTCACATTAACCTTTACACATATGTACTAGTATTTTACTTGGTGTTTTTTCTTGCTATAGGTATTGGACTACCTGTTGTTTTACTGATTGTTTTATCTCTTGTTTTATGGTTAGTCAATTTCATCATGCCGACTATCGCCCTTATTCATGTTTTGAACTCACCAAATCAACCCTACCGCTACCCATTTATTTTTCGTTTAGTGTCATAACCTGTTTATTTTCGATGGATAATCAATATAGATAATTTTGTATTACAAGTTTTTTTTGTGTTGTTTATATTTCTTTACGAAGAAGCATTCCGTTAAGTTTAACTGATTAAAAAAAGCAATATACATACCGAACGCGCATTTACTAATAACTAATTCTATGCAAGTAAAAGAAATTGGCGAACAAGGACTTTTAAAAATATTGCAGCGTTTTTGTCCCCCAGATATTATTGGTGACGATGGAGCAGTATTACCGATCGCTGCCGAAAAATCTTTGGTCGTCACGACTGATGTACTCGTAGATAATATTCACTTCAGCGAAACTACTACTTCTCCATCAGATGTCGGTTGGCGTTCGGCAGCCGCAAATCTTTCCGATCTAGCTGCAATGGGAGCTTCACCCTTGGGAATTACCGTAGGCTTGGGACTTCCTGGAGATACTGCCGTTGATTGGGTAGAAAAATTATACCAAGGAATGACCCAATGCTTAGAGAAATATAATACCCCGATTGTTGGCGGTGACATAGTGCGATCGCCAGTTATAAGTGTAGCGATTACGGCTTTCGGACAAGTTTCTCCAGAGCTGACTATTCGTCGCCATCAAGCCCGAGTGGGAGACGAAATCGTGGTTACGGGTTGTCATGGGGCTTCTCGTGGAGGTTTAGAATTGTTGCTAAATCCCGATCTAAAAACAAATCTCAGCCCAACTGATAAAGAAGGATTAATAAAAGCACATCAACGACCAAAACCACGTTTAGATGTTTTACCAATTCTCTGGAAAATTGTAGATTCCTATTCCATTCTAGATATCTGCGGAATGGATACTAGCGACGGTTTAGCAGATGCAATTTTACAAGTTTGCCATTCAAGTCAAGTTGGTGCGGTGATTGAAGCGACAAGGGTTCCCCTACATCAAGCTTTTAAAAATTGGCTAACACCCGAACTTGCTTTAAATTATGCTCTCTATGGTGGTGAAGATTTTGAACTGCTGCTTTGTTTGCCAAAAGAAGCTTCCAGGGAATTAGTAAGTAAACTTGGTGATAGTGCTGCGATAATTGGAACTATCACCGATAGCGATCGAGTTGTATTGCAAGATAAATACAAAGAAACTCCCGACCAAGTATTAAACTTAAGTCGGGGATTTCAACATTTTACAAATTAGGTTAAGAGCTAAGAGCTAAAATTTATAAAGTCTTACATTTACAACTCCTAATTCCTAACTCCTAACTTCTAAGTTTTAGTTATTCCACTTCTGAGCAACTAATTCAGCTAAGTCAACAACGCGCTGGCTATAGCCCCACTCGTTGTCATACCAAGCCATAACTTTAACCATATCCCCACCCAGAACCATTGTCAGGCTGGCATCTACAACCGAAGAATTATCGCTACCTTTATAATCGGATGAAACTAAAGGCAAATCGCTATAACCCAAAACACCTTTTAATTCGTTTTCAGCAGCATTTTTAAAAGCTTGGTTAACTTCTTCAGCAATGGTAGGCTTTTCCACTTGGACTACAAAATCTACCATCGAAACATTAGGAGTAGGTACGCGCAATGCTACACCATTCAGTTTGCCTTTAAGCGCCGGTAACACCAATGCTACGGCTTTTGCAGCACCAGTAGATGTCGGTACAATATTCATTGCTGCCGCTCTTGCCCGTCGTACATCTCGGTGAGAAGCATCAAGCAAGCGCTGGTCACCAGTGTAGCTGTGAGTGGTGGTCATAGTACCTTTGATGATACCAAATTTCTCATCTAATACTTTAGCTACGGGAGCCAAGCAATTAGTGGTACAGCTTGCATTACTAACTATGTCATGCTTGCTTGGATCGTAATCATGATGGTTTACACCGATTACGTAAGTACCGACATTACCACCCTTCCCAGGAGCCGTAATCACAACTTTTTTAGCACCAGCTTTAATGTGCTTTTTTGCTCCCTCTTCAGTAACAAACACCCCTGTTGATTCGATAATTAAATCAATATCCCATTCCTTCCAGGGCAAGTTTTCCGGATTACGGTCAGATACACATTTTATTGTTTTGCCATTTACTGTAATGGAATTATCATCAGCAGAAATGTCAGCGTTTTTTAAATTGCCTAGCATGGTGTCATACGTTAGCAAATGAGCATTGGTTCTGGGGTCTGAGGTATCGTTAATAGCAACTACTTCAAGGTTACTATTTTCTCTAGTCATCCAACAACGCATAAAGTTACGTCCGATGCGACCGAAACCGTTAATTGCAACTCTAACCACAGGTCTTGCCCTCTGTATTTATGTCTAAACAGTGCTTATTTATGACCTCGATCATATCGCAAAGGGGGGAGTATTAATAACTATAGAGCGTTAGATTCCCAAAAAAGTTGATAATTTGTCCCGATTAGCTGCCGCAAACACCGAGATAAGCGATATGAGTTCTCAAAAATTCTGTAACTAAAATAGGTTTAAAGTAGGCAATTCAACATAAGTTACGAATATTACTTGACGAAACTCTTTCTGAAGAGGTATGTATTAATTGCCGGTACATGGTACCAAGATGATTGCTCGGTTGTTGTTTAAGCTGCTTGCAGATCGAGTCGGATTGAGTTATATTCACACCACTTGAGAATCTATATACACTACCGGCAAATTACACAACTGTGTTAATTATTAAGCGCCTGAATATAGCAAAGGCAGAGTTAGAAAATATTCTAACTAATAGCTAATAGCTTAACGGTAATGGTATTTGGGTATAAGTAACGATAGTAGCAGTAAATTTTAAAAATTAATTGTTTGCTATCAGTTTTGGATACAAGAAAGGCAATATGATTTTTAGGCTTATAACAAGTAAGATCTATATCCTAATTTTCACTCAACGATAGCGTAGGTTATAAGTTGATTAAAAACGGGAAACCTAAATCTCATCTATATGTAGACTAAACCTGCTTCAGTTACAGTTACTTTTGAGGTCATATTCTATTAATGTTATTGGAGATACACAATCTGAAAAAGCCAATTTTCCGTAATTCATACTTTGAATTTTTAGTAGACTCAAATCTTCTTTCATCAAAGCGGGTAGTATTGTAAGCAATCACCTTTGTGTATTGACAATGATGTATTGTGAATTACAATTACTTATTTCCAGATTGTGCTTCTATTCTCAGAAGAAACATAATAATAGTTTGTAAAGATAAAAAAATGCCATCCGGGGTTAAAATCTTTCTGAACAACAAAAATAAATGCAACAAATTCAATTATTTAATATGAAATCAAATATACAGGGTTTGTATCAGTACAAGTAAATTCATCGGTACGATACGTGCGTGTTAATAGTGTTAATGGTGTGGTGTGGTGTCAGAGGAAAATAAGATGGTAAGTGCAGTAGATTTTAACGGTAGACCATTTCATTTCATTGGTGTAGGCGGTATAGGTATGTCGGCTTTGGCATATATACTTGCTCAAAAGGGATTTCGGGTTAGTGGTTCAGATGTTCGGCCAAATCATATTACTCACAAATTAGAATCAATTGGAGTTAATTTTTTTGGTAAACAAGAAGCAGCGAATCTGAAATTTTTTGATCGAGATTTACAACAAGAACAGTTAAGAGGTGTTAGCGAAGCATCTACACCTCAAGTAGTTTGTTCAACTGCAATTAATGCCTCGAACGCAGAATATAAAGCAGCATTAGAAAATGGCTGCCCAATTTTTCATCGTTCTGATATATTGGCAGCATTAATATCTCAGTACAATAGTATTGCTGTTGCTGGAACTCATGGTAAGACTACTACTAGTAGTATGATTGGGTATATGCTGCTAAAAGCTGGCGTAGACCCGACAATTATTGTTGGTGGAGAAGTGAAAGCTTGGGAAGGTAATGCTCGTTTGGGACAAAGTCCTTATTTAGTTGCTGAGGCTGACGAATCGGACGGTTCTTTGATAAAGCATTCTCCGGAAATTGGTATTATTACCAATATAGAATTGGATCATCCAGACCACTACGATACATTGGATGAAGTAGTAGATATTTTTCAAAGATTTACAAGTCAATGTAAAACTTTAGTTGCTTGTATTGATTGCGAAACAGTACGCGAGCGCTTCCAACCTCATATCAGCTATAGTCTTAATTCGGAAAGCGGTGCAGACTATTATGCGACAAATATCGACTATCGCGCCGACGGTACCACATCTTTAGTTTGGGAAAAAGGTATCGCTCTGGGAGTATTAAACTTAAGTGTATTAGGTCATCATAATTTAAGTAATGCCTTAGCAGCAGTAGCGGTTGGTAGAGCATTAGGATTAGAATTTGGCGAAATTGCCAGAGGTTTAGCTACCTTTGAAGGTGCTCGAAGACGCTTCGAGTTTCGCGGAGAAGTTGATGGTATTACATTTATAGATGACTACGCACATCACCCCAGTGAGTTAAGTGCAACTTTAGCTGCTGCAAGATTGCAAGCAAGACCGGGACAACGAGTAGTTGCAATATTTCAACCACACCGTTATAGCCGTACTCAAGCATTCTTGGCTGAATTTGCCACATCTTTCAGTCATGCGGATCTAGTAGTTCTAACCGATATCTATAGTGCAGGAGAACCAAATACTGGTTTAATTAGTGGTGAAAAGCTGGCAGCAGAAGTTGCCAAAAACCACTCGAATGTCGAATATCAGGCAACTTTAGCCAACGTTCGCGAATACTTAGAGCAAAGCTTGCGTCCGGGAGATTTAGCATTATTCCTAGGTGCTGGAAACTTGAACCAGACAATTCCTCAAATTATCGAATCTATAAACCAACCAGCGCAAGCCACATCTTAATAGGAAAGACTTTCCGATTTTATGCGGGGTGAACTAATACCTATGTATTTTCGTTTATCCCCTTAAATATTGTCTATGTCGGACAATTAGTTAATTGCTAAACTGGAAAACCGTATGACTACGGTAGTATCGCGTTAAAATCTATTGAATTCTGGTAAATATGACCATTTCCCAGGCGGCTGATAATGTCTGTAAAGTTTCTAACGTTACCACCAATCATAAAGAAATGAAAGCGGACGCAAATAAAGAAGGAATTTCTTTGAACGGTAATGACTGCATTATAAAGCCCCAAGTCTCTTTATCTTCCTACACATCTTACAGAGTTGGTGGCCCTGCCCAATGGTATGTTGCTCCGCGCTCTAATAAATCTTTGCAGGCCAGCGTCGAATATGCTAGAGAACACGAGCTACCAATAACAGTACTTGGTGCTGGTTCTAACTTATTGGTAAGCGACAACGGCATACCCGGTTTGGTTATCGCTACTCGCCATATGCGTTATAGCGATTATGACCCCGAAACTGGTAGAGCTACATTTGCTGCCGGGGAATCAATTCCTGCTTTAGCATATGCTATTGCAGAACGTGGTTGGGAAGGTTTTGAATGGGCAGTTGGCATTCCCGGAACCATTGGTGGTGCTGTAGTCATGAATGCTGGGGCACACAATAGCTGTATTGCAGATATCTTAGTCAGCGTCGAGGTACTAACTCCTGACGGCATTCTGCAAACTATGACTCGTGAAGAATTGAACTACAGCTACCGTACCTCGGTACTGCAAGGAAGTAACTTAATAGTTACTCAAGCAACTTTACAGCTTCAGCCGGGAGCAGATCCAGCCGAAGTAACAGCAACAACGAAGCAACACAAGAAACATCGGCTAGCCACTCAACCTTATCATTTACCTAGTTGCGGCAGCGTGTTTCGCAATCCGAAACCTCATTCAGCGGGCAGGTTAATCGAAGAGGCAGGTCTCAAAGGCTTTAAAATCGGACAAGCGCAAGTAGCACAACTCCACGCTAATTTTATTGTTAACTGTGGAGGAGCTAGTGCCAACGATGTGTTTAATCTCATTCGTCATGTCCAGCATCAAGTACAAGAACGCTGGTCAATTGCATTACACCCAGAAGTAAAAATGTTAGGAGAATTCCAAGCTGCCTAATTGAACCCGCGCTATTGGGCAAGAATCGGAAGAAGATAGATTCTTGATTTAAAATATAATCAAAAATCTTGAATATTCAATTTCCGACATTCAATTGGGTGCATCACCCCAAGATAAAAAACTATCAAATTACACGACGCATCTATAATTGAATTTGATTTGTTATTGAAAGCACACGCTGACTATTTATTATGACGGGAAAAGGACAAGGGTTTGGCTTTGGTTTAGGAAAAATGAAGGAATTAGCTGAAGCCTTCAAAAAAGCTCAGCAGGTTCAAGAAGGAGCCAAGCAACTCCAAGAAGAATTGGAGCAGATGGAAATCCAGGGAGAATCTGGTGGTGGAATGGTAAAAGTGATTCTTAGTGGTAACCAAGAACCAAAACGAGTAGAAATTTCTCCTGATGCAATGAATGAAGGAGCAGAAGTTCTTTCTGACTTAGTTACCGCAGCAATGACAGATGCTTACAATAAGTCCACTGCTACCATGCGCGATCGCATGGAGGATTTGACTAGTGGATTAGAACTTCCCGGATTTTAATTAAAGCGGTTCTTCAGCATTCTAGAATGCTAGAAATTGCAAAACTGTTGACGGGAATACTGATTGGATTATGGCTTATAAGCTGCTGTTTGTCTGCTTGGGTAACATTTGTCGTTCGCCAACCGCAGAAAATGTCATGAATCACTTGGTAGAAAAAGCTGATTTAAGTAATTCTATCAACTGTGATTCCGCCGGAACATCAAGCTATCACATCGGTAGTCCGCCTGATTCTCGTATGAGTGCTGCTGCGAGTAATCTTCTAGGAATAAAACTTCGCGGAAATGCACGAGCCTTTAAATCATCCGATTTTGAAAATTTCGATTTGATTTTGGCTATGGATAAGCAGAACTATCGCGATATTCTTTCAATGGATTCAAGTGGAGAATATCAAGATAAAGTCCGCTTGATGTGTGACTATTGTCGCACTCACTCTCTTAAAGAAGTTCCAGACCCTTATTATGGGGGAACGGAAGGCTTCAACGAAGTTGTCAATTTGCTTATTGATGCTTGTGGTGGTCTTTTGGAAGACATTTGTCCTATGTCCTCCGGACAGGCTTAGCCGCACGCCGAAGGTGTGAACGACAACACAAGACTCAAGTAAATTTTTAGAAATTCAACATCAATTCTCAACTTAAAGTTAAGAGTTATAGCTTATAACTCTTAACTTTTTAATTTTGCGCTCTAAGTTATTTAAATAACAAACCATTTACCTCTTTAGCACGTTCTACTAATGCAATCAAAGTTTGCCGTTGTTGAACGTGCTGCTCAATTTCTCTAAATTCCGACCATACTTTGCAGGATTCTTTACGAAGAAAAATTCGCCATTCTAATTTTGCATCTTTGCTACGAAGAACTCCATCGACAAATTCTTCAAGCATAAAATAAGCATCAGTAGAAGGTTCGCAAAGAATTTGATTTAAGGCTTGTTCGGAGCTATCGGTTGCTTGTTGATATAGTTTATGTAGCAAATTTAAAATTTGTTTTTCAACATGTAATTCATTTTTTGCTTGTTGCTCTGACAAGTTCATTGCTTCCGATACCGATAGTTTGCTATTATCTGGTTTGAGTTTATCTATATTAATTCTTACGAGACGTATTATCCTTCCTGCATTAGAAACATCGAAATCATACAGCTTTTGAAAAGCTAGTTTTAGATTGCTAGAATTATCGGGAAGAAGATTGTATATATATTGGAGAAAATCTATCTCTTGAGAACTTGCAAGTTCACCCAAATGGGATTTGAGGATTTTTATGGCTAAATTTTTGCGGTTGTCTAATGCATGCTGCATTTCTTTATCCAAAGATAAGAAATTACTTAAAAAATTAGTGCGGATTTCGTGTAAAAATTCGCTATAAGCAGTATCATAAGATCCAAATAAATGACGACGTTCGGCAATTTCTTCACAGGTAGTAGGAATTCCCTTGCCCGTTTGACATTTTTGAATTACATTTTTAACTTTTTCTGCAAATTCTTGGTCTAAATTATATTGATTTTCTTTTAATTCTGCGAGTAAATTTTCTAAGTCATTTGTTAATTTTCGCCAAAACTGTTCAAACAGTTGTTCAAACAATAAATCTTCATCACCATATCTTGTTAAAGCCAAACTAGCTTTGTCTAACTCAATACTAATATTTCTATGAATTTGGTTTAGTTGTTGTTCGCACTCCTGTCTATATTCCTTTTCAATTGACTCTACATTCTCAACTAAATAATTGAGAATCGGCTCTAAAACTTGATTAAAAACCTCTTGAGAATTGGAACAATCGGCAATAATACACTTTGCAACTCGGATTGGCGTTTCTTTTAATTCTGCTTGTAATTTCTGGCAACGATAACTGTTATCGCCACCTTCCACGCCATTTCTGGTGCGGTTAAGAATCATAAAAGAACATTTGGAGAGAGGAAACTTGGATAAAGCATCGCGAGCAATTTGATAAAGTTTCAGATGTGCTTCTCCCCAAACCGCATTAGGTTCTGGTCTGCGAACAAATAAGATAATATCGGCTTCTTCTGAGAGAATTTTAATTAACCGTTTTGCTTCGATTAAATTTGTATCTCCCAAACCTGGTAAATCTAATAGAGAAATCTGACCTACATCTTTGTAGGGGAAAGAACAAAATATTTCAACTTCTTTAACTGCTAAATAATTAACAATTTTATCGCCGTTTTTATCGGTAGCATCTTGGGTAATATATCGCGGAATTTCTGATTCAGCAATTTCTACAGGCGGAGATTCAAGTAAATGGCGATATTTGTTGACGTTAGAATAATAATCTTTACGCAGATGACCGTATCTAGCTTTGTCAAATTCGCTATTCTTCTTATTCAAAGGTAGAGAAGGAGGAGGAGTACGAGCAAATTCCTCAACGGTTACAGGCTTTTGATCTAGATCCAAAGTTTCGTAGTAAGGAGCAAGCACTTGAGCGTGAAATTCTTTTGGTGAATAGAAATTTACCTTAGCTGTTGCTTTTTGTAATCCAGGTTGATGAACAATTTTGCTTAATGTACCCGTACAGTAACCCTCACTACCATCGGGAATTACTCGATCGCTAAGTCCGGTTAAACTTTGCAACAATAGGCTTTTACCTTGCCTAGCATAACCAATAACCGCAATATTTATCGTATTTCGAGTACAGCGGTAGTGTATTTTTTCAAGTACATTTAATAAATTATCAATCCGATTGATTACTTCAAAATCAATTTCTTGCAAACGTCTAACAGAAATAGCGTTAACACTACTTGCAGCAAATTCAGATTGGTAATTTTTTAAATTAATAAGTGCTAGTTTACAAGCTTCTAGATTTGCTCGATCGCGTTCGATTCTGATACCAAATCTTTGCCGTTGTCGAATAAACGCATTTATACATTTAGTTCTATGTGTATTAGTTTGGATAGTTTCCATATAAAAAAGGGGAACTGTGAATGATAACTAGCTCGTATAAAAATTTCACTTCAAGTTAAAACTTCTTTGAATCAATGTAGTGGGAACATTTTTCTTTTAGCTGTCCCCCCTTTTCCATAAAAGAGTCATGCATTTTTAATTTTGAATCAACTAAAACCTTAAACATCAACTTGATAACAATACCGATGTAATTGAAGAAAAGCAGTAAAACAACTGACCTAATGCAGGAAAATTCTCTATAAAGATGTCAATCGTAAGTTAGAAGCGCTTATTGTCATAGTTCGCTAATGTAATGAGAAACAGCTTTAAAATCGAGAAAACTGCCGTGGTTCCAATTAGAGACAATAATCCGATTTCCATAACACCTTATGTTACTTATGGACTAATTGCCGTCAATGTCTTAGCTTTTCTGTACGAATCGAGTTTACCCCCCCAGTTTTTGGACGGTTTTCTTCATTTGTTTGCTGTAGTGCCCCGAGAATTAAGTTACAGTTTTGCCGGGGTTTCGATAAATCAACCCGTCCCCGAATGGTTAACTTTGATCACTTCCCAGTTTTTGCATGGTGGTTTACTACACCTGGGCGGCAATATGCTATTTTTGTGGATTTTTGGTAATAACGTTGAAGAAAAATTAGGCTACATAAAATATTTAATTTTTTACTTAGCTTGCGGTGTGTTGGCATCTTTAGCTCAATGGTATTTTTCCCAAGGTTCCACTATTCCTTCTTTGGGTGCTAGTGGTGCAATAGCTGGTGTAATGGGGGCTTACATTATCCGTTTTCCTAAAGCAGAAGTTATTGGTGTTGTACCCTTAGGCATATTTTTTCCTACTTTCCGAGTACCTGCATACTTCTTTTTGGGATTTTGGTTTATTCAGCAAGCCTTTTATGGTGTTTCTAGTTTAGGAATGCCTACTAATATCGGTATGGAAAGTGGTGGAATTGCTTACTGGGCACATGCTGGCGGTTTTGTTGTGGGAGCAATTCTCGGTCCAATCTTAGGTTTATTTAGCGATAAATCGACCGATGAATCTTGGTAGTTAGTTAGGATTTTATATTTTTTCCTTGTCTACCAATCCCCAATTTTCTATATTTGATTAAATATTGGCGGGTTGAAATACTCTATACTTAGCAACTGTAAGCCCTACAGGTTATAGTGCAGTTGTTAACCACAACAGAAAACATCAGTGTTTCCTCTATACGACGAAAACCCAACGCGAATCACTCCCTTCGTAACCTACGGTTTGATTGGCATTAATGTTTTAGTATTTCTTCACGAATTTAGGCTCTCAAATGTCGAATTAGAGCAATTTTTTCAACTGTATGCAGTAATACCGCAACAGTTAAGTACTAGCTTTGCTGGTGGAGTGATTAATCAACCAGTACCAGAATGGGCGACTTTGTTTACATCGCAGTTCTTACATGGTGGTTGGTGGCACCTTATTTCCAATATGGTGTTTCTTTGGGTTTTTGGTAACAATATTGAAGATCGTTTAGGTCATTTCAAATATATAATCTTTTACTTAGCTTGCGGGGCTTTAGCTGCTTTATGCCAGTGGTTTATTGGCATGAATTCTGCTATCCCTTCATTAGGTGCTTCTGGTGCAATTTCTGGAGTCTTAGGTGCTTATCTTATCCGCTTTCCTCAAGCTTTGGTCAACACATTTATTTTCCTTGGTATCTTTATAACTACCCTTAGAGTTCCAGCATGGGTGTTGATCGGAGTTTACATTGTCCAGAATGTCGTATCTGGTCTTGCTGATTTACAAAGAACCGCCAACATGACTATAGAAACAGGTGGAGTAGCTTATTGGGCACACATTGGTGGGTTTGTATTTGGATTACTTTTAGGCCCATTGCTCGGTTTATTTAATGATGATTATTAACTAAAGTAACAAGTTAATAATTATTTTCTCTTTATCTGCCCTTCTCCCTAATTACGATGAACTCCCGTCGAATACTCTTCTTCTTCGGGATATAAAATTTCATCTGCTTCTTCTTCAAAACGAGATGTTGGTTCTTCAATAGTTAAATTTATATCAGCACCATTGATAACTGCTCCCAACAAACCCATCTCAGACTCAACTAATTCGTCAATAGCTTCACCCAATATATTTTCTTGGGTGTAATTTGGTCGAGTTACCATTATCATACCGTCGCTATAAGGATGAATTAGCAAGGCATCGTTTGATAACCCTAAAGGAGTTGTATCCAAAATTACTAGATCGAATCGTTCTCTAGCATCTTCCATTAGTCTCCTGAGTTCGCTAGATTCTAAAACTGCTGCTGATTGGCGTAAAGGTCCAGGACTCGGTACAATATACAAATTTTCTATATCTGGAACCAGGCGAATGCATTCGCTGCTGCCATAGTAGCGTAAGGGTTCGACGTTGGCATCTGGGTCAAGATTGACATTTAGCGATTCGCAACGAGATTGCGATCGCAAATCTGTTTCGATAATTAATGTTCGTTTACCCGCACGAGCGGAAGCTATTCCCAAATTGTAAGCACTTGTGGTTTTACCTTCCAAACTACTAGTACTTGTAATCAGTACCACTTTGACTTTTCTGCCGCCAATCCGACGCAGGTTAGAACGGAATTTTTCTAAAATTTCCATGTAAGGAGATTCGGCAGAAAGCACTACCGGAACAAGCTCTTCGTCTGTTTCTTCAACTGACATGATAGGCAATTCAGCAAGTAGCAAAACTTCTCGTTGTTTGAGTGCATTGCGAATATCTTCTTTTGTTTTGAAAGTACCTTCCAAAGAGCCCAATAAAAAGATAACACCACCGCCAATTAATAAACCTAAGAAACCACCTATACCTAAAGTTACAGGTATACTCTGAGAAGAGGTTGGTTGTGGTATAACCACTGGTGGTTGAGTAATCGCTAAAGTACTTACAGTTTCCGCTTCAGCTGTTTTAGCATCTGCCAATTTGGCTTGCATCTGGTCGTAGACTGCTTTTTTTAAAGTGACCTGCTGCAATAAGCGAGAACGTTCTAATTGCTTATTGGGTATTAAAGCGTAATCTCGCTGAAGTCTGGCTTCTTCTTGCACCAAATCAATTAATTGTCTTTGTAAAGTTTCCCGTTGAGTTTGTAAAGCCACTAATTGATTTGCTAATTGCTGTCGGGCGGGGTCTAAATTGCTTTGAGCGCGGACTCCAGAAACATTGGGAAGGGGAGCAGTGTTTCCACCACCACCAACTACTTCAGCCGCGCGTTCTTGTAGTAGTCGTTCGTAAGCTTGTTTTTGACGGCGAAACTGAACCATAGTGGGGTGAGTCGGACGTAGATCTTTTCTCAAAATCTCCATCTGCGATTCAACTTGATAAATCTGGCTGCGTAGATTGGCGATAATTGGATCTGCACTTAAAGCTGAAGAAGTATATGCTTGCTGAGCGCTTAACCCTAGTCTTTGTTGCAAACTACGAATCTGGGCATCAATACCAGAAACAGCTAGTTTGATTTGCCTTTGTTGATTTTGGCTACTGGTGATACCGCTTAGCAAACTGCCATTTTCAGCAGCCAGAATTGCCGGACGCTCTATCTTATCGTATTGTTCGAGTTTCTTCTCAGCCTCTTGCAACTCTTGACTAACTTTTGGTAGCCTTTCTTCAATTTTATCAATAATCTTCTGCAATCGACCGCTATTAATATCTCCACTCAATTGCACCATTGCTTGCATTAAAGCAAACACTATTTGTTGCGCTCTTTTAGCTTCGGTATCTAGATATTTAATCGTAATAGCACCAGCACTTAACTGACCATCCATTCCAACTTCAGGGACGCTTACCGAAAGACTGCTACCTATTTTTTTTGGTTTTACATTGACTTTTTCTGCTACAGCTTCAATTATTTTGTCTTGTGTTAAAACTTCTTTTGATAATGCCAAACCTTTTTGCTGAATTTCACTACCGGTGGCCGAAAAGCTAACCGGCGGACTAGTGTAAGCTAAGGCACCATTAGCAACGAATTTGCGTGGTGGTTCTGGTTGTACGGCTAATATAGTTGAACCCGCAACAACTAAACCAAAACTCGCTAATCCTATCCATTTGTATTTTTCAAAAGCAATTAGATAGCGCTTAACAATTGGTGGAGTCATGGCAAAGGTAGATACAAACAGAATTTACAGGATACAGGAGGTATAAAAGTTAATTTATATTGGTATTTAGAAGGTGAAGGCTTCAAAAAAGCGAACAAAGGACTGAACATCAATGAAAGGTCTGGTAACATTTGAAAGAAAGTTGGTAATTTTACCAATTAAATTTCGACCGACAACTATTACATCGTTGTCTTGCAATGCCACGTTTTGAGAGGCATCTCCTCTAAATGCCTTTCTGGCGTTTAGTTTTTGGGTTACTGCTGTGCCTTGTTCGGGATCGAAGCGTACTAAAGCAATATCTTTTAGATCGGAACGATCAATACTTACACTTCCTAAAGCATCAATAAAATTACTGCCATTGGGTAAATTTTGAGTAATTATTCCCCCAGCAGCATAATTTAAGACACGAACTCTAATTACAGGCTGTGCTAAAGTTGAACGTGAAACCACGTTACGGTCATAACCATCATCCATAGCTAATTCACGGCGCGGAATGATTATTGAGTCTCCATCTTGTAAGCGCAGAGTCGGGAAACTTCCGCCAGAAAGCAAGGGAGTATAAAAATCTATATTTTGCGAGACTACTGAACCATCTATGAGCTTGCGACGTACCTGAATTTGTCGTAAATCTGCCGTTTGAGTTGACCCTCCAGCAGTCCGCAACACATCAAGAATGCGGGGCAATGCTGGATTAACAGCATAAACTCCAGGTCTAGTGATTTCTCCGGCTACATTTACTTGAATTGGTCGCGGTGACAATAAAGAAACGGTGGCAACAGGATCTACTTGAATAGGTTCTAAACCCAAACGAATTTTTTCTTGCGCTTCTTCTAAAGTTAAACCTTTTACCGAAATCTTTCCTAATCTAGGTACTGTGATGTTACCTTCTATATCTACTGGCGCTTGAAAATTTAAAGGAGGACGTTGTGCGACTAATGCTAAAGTAACGCTCGGTTCAACAACAAAACGATTCAAGACATTACGAATTTTTGCTTGAGCTTGTTCTAAGGTTAAACCTTGGAGGGATACTGTTCCAGCCAAAGGGACTATAACGTTTCCCTGGCGATTAATCGATGCTTGAAAGCTCAAATCGGGGAAACGCTGTACTATCACAGTAATTGCATCTCCCGTTCCCAAACGGTAACGACCTTCGGGTGATTCCACAAGTATGCCGATTAAGTCGCCCGTTCCTAGAAGATATCTAGTGAATTGAGGCGAAATTTCTCCATCATCACTTAAGGGAGACGGAGATAGAAACTCCTGCTCCGGCGGAGGTGCTAGAAGTGGTTCGACTGGATCTGATTGTGGAAGTCGTTGTTTTTGCGGTATCTGAGCAAAAATAGGTTGGGAAGCTGTTGCTAAAAAAACACTTATTTGAAGACTAGCAACACAAAAGGCATTAAATGCACGCATATGAAGTAATCGAGCTATAAACATCTGTGCTTCACAATCGCCGATCGAAGGCGTAAAAATGGAAAAATGCCCCTTTATAAAATACTGAAATTATCTATTATTTATATATTATTTTATACTTTGATTCACCCTCTATTGTCTAAAATACTGTTAAAACAAAAAATATCCAGATTTTATTCAAGTATTAAAATTAAACAATCTAGTTTGCACTGTTTCACCAATAGACTTTACTTGTTCCCAGGTTGTTTCAACTTCCCCTAAAGGCTCCATTGGAATAAATAAGCTAACAGCAACCCAGGGAACGCGCTGCTTATGCCACTGTGCAAACTGGTCTGCCCAGAACCAATTTAAAGGAGAAAAATGCCCACCGTTGGGCATTGCATACCACTGCAAAGCTGCAAAAGTTTGTTGTTTGCTATGGGCACGGAAAAATCTTGCTTTCACCTTAGTTTCTTCTTTCACTTGTGGCTGTTTAACAGCGAACTTAGCCTGCCTATACTGAGCAACCTGCCACTCTCCCCACTGCATTCTTCCCCAACTATCAATTTCCGTCCATTCTACCTGGGGTTGGTCTTTGGGACCATTCTGAGGCAATAGAAGCAATATAGCCGTTTGCTTTCCACCGTCTTTTTCCATAATTTGCAAAGACCATTTACCAGAACCGAGCATCTGCTCCTGTTGTTGAGTAATTTTCCAGCCAGGTATAGCTAAACCTGTTTTACGCAACTTCTTTATTTCTCCAAGGTTGATAATGGGTGGTGGCTGTTTCCATTGCCATTTGCCTTCGAGGTATCCTGGTAGTGCCCCTATCGCCAGTAACAGCACTAATAATACAAGTGCTGCCATCTGTAAAAACTGACGCTCCTTAAAAAAACGGGGAAGGGAAATCATTGAATGAAATATTAACTACAAAAGACAAAATTGTACTTTTTATACCGGCTAACTGAGTTCAGTAATTTCAACAGTCCTGCACGTATTGCTGCGGTATTGACAGCAGATTATTACCGTTCGTTACCTTCTAATTCCCGAACCGGGCTTTCGGAAAAATAGCTATCAATCCAGTTAATTACTGGTATTAATACTAGCAACATACAAGCAGAATAGAGGTCTCCACCCCAACTGTCATGCAGCCAATGAAAAGCACCATCTTGTTCGGTAGCGTGAAAAAAGGTTAATAAAGTATTCCGAATTATGTTGGCGGTAACGCTGATAATTACTGCTACAAATAGAAACCAAGAACTTTTACGTTTAGAAGATAAAGTATCGGTCCAAAACAGTAAAATTAAGCCAACATAAATAGTAGTAAACAGCATTTTTAAACCAGCACAATACGGCGCAACTTCTACTATTCGCCCTCTTGCGTATATATTAATTCCATCTACAACTACAGGCAGACCAAACTGATTGAGAATAAACCCGGCAGTTCCGGCAATGAAGCTTTGCAAAGGTAAAGTAAAGGGTGCAATTAAGTAAGGTACAGAATTAGGAGTTGCCAATAAAACTAGTAGTAAAGGAAAACTCTGTAATTTAAAACCTTCAATTCCTTTCAACCACAAACACAATCCAGTTAGTATTACGGGCAAAGAAAGGTTTACCCATTCACCAACACCGCTAACGTAGAAAACTGCTCCCAATGCCAATAAGATGGCTCCAAGGACATGAGTTTTATCTGGTAGTCTTACCCATTGTTTACGATTCATCCAAACTAGATAAGCCGCAAATGGAAAACCAATAATACCATGACTAAAATATTCATGTTCCGTACTTATATTTTTGCTTATCCACCCGTCGTACCAATAATGGACTAAAGGAGCATACAGCAATACTAATATACCTAGTATTATAAAATTAAATATTTGTGGTGAAATTGAACGTCTTACTTGATGCTGAGTTAACATAATTTAAGTTAATTCATATTCTAAAGTTAGATAAAAAGTGGCAGAATTAAATCTATTTATGATTTGTATATCGGATTTTGTATAGCTCTAAATCTAGAGTCAAACTTAGGCTTTGTATAAGTTCAATCAAATTATGGATAAATTTAGTTGAACTCAACTTTCCAGATAGTCGGATTCTACAAAAGTTTCATAGAAAAAACTTTTCTGATTTTAAGCCTAATCTTTACATAAACACTGCCAGTTTAAAATGTTTTATGCCAACCTACATCCGATATCTTTGAAACAATTAAATCAGCTTCTAAATATGCAGAAGCTTACCTTGCTTTTCGCTAACTAATGATGCAATGACAGCTACTACCTCCTTAACCTGACTGCTGGTTAAACCAGGATACATAGGTAAGGATAGTATTTGTTTTGCTAGCTTTTCAGAATGGGGGAAGTCTCCCATTTTATAGCACAAATTGCTAAAAGCTGGCTGGAGATGGCAGGGAATTGGATAGTGAATTCCTGTTTGGATTCCCAAGGCAGCAAGCTTTTCCTGAATTTCTTCCCTTTGTAAAGGACAGGATTCATCTACTTTTATTACATAAAGATGATAAACATGTCCGTCACCACTTTGATTTTCTATGGGAGTAATTCCCATTGATTTCAAAGGTGCTAGTTCGCTATCGTACTGTCTGGCTATTTCCAGACGGTTGGCATTCCACCCTGCTAAATGAGGTAGTTTTTGATGCAGCACTGCTGCTTGTAAAGTATCTAAACGACTATTGGTTCCCGCTTCAACGTGAAAATATTTTTTCGATGCACCATAATTCCGCAAGCGCACCATTTTTTGTGCTACTTCAGTATCTTTTGTTACTAGTATTCCACCGTCACCAAATGCACCCAAATTCTTGCTAGGATAAAAACTATAAGCTGCTGCTATTCCCAAAGAACCTGCTTTGTAACCGTCTCTATGGGCTAAATGTGCTTGTGCTGCATCTTCAAAAATCATTAAATCATGCCTTTGGGCAAAATTAATTAATTCTTGAGGAGACACTACCTGACCGTACAAATGCACTGGAACAATAGCTTTAGTTTTTAATGTAACTGCATTTTCTGCTGCTGCTAAATCTATTAAAGCAGTATTTGGGTCACAATCAACAAAAACTGGTGTCGCACCAGCACGTAGAACTCCAATTAATGTTGCAACAAAAGTATTTGCAGGTAGTATAACCTCCGAGCCCGCACCGATATTACAAGCTTGTAACCCAAGGGCGATCGCATCGGTTCCACAAGCAACTCCAACACCATATTCGGCACCGCAGGCTGAGGCAAATTCTGCCTCAAAATCACTTAGTGCTTTACCTAAAATAAAATCTCCCCGCTCCAATACATCTTCAATAGCTTGCCGCATTTGTTTTTGAATTGATTGATGCTGCAAACTTAAGTCTACAAAAGGAATTTTTACATTTACATCATTCATCTAATTCGTAGCCTCTTTATTTTTTTATACCTGTCTTATCTATTTATGACTAACCACTTAAAAATCAGCAAACGAAAAATGATGAAGGTTGTGTAAATTATTTATCAATTTAATTTTATATCCAGCAACCTTTAATATTTCATTGATGTTTTGCTATTTTTTATATTATTTTGTCTTATCTTTATGATAATTATCTAAGTTGTCTTTTTAGTAATTAATCGCTCAGTGCTTTTGAGGAAGATATTTCACAATAGTTAATTTCCTAAAAGCTCATAAAGAAAGACTTAATTCAATTAAATCCAGGACTAAGGCTGCGCGTCACACAACTCGGGTGGTGCCGTACACTGATTGCTTTATTATTCCCTTAACAATTAATCTGTGTACAAGCACCCTACAGCATAAATGTGCCAGTTGCGACCATTCCTAAAATCAATTAAATAATTTTTTCAATTTGCATCATATTATACATTTGCATTATTACCATAGTTTTTAACTATTTTTATATTTAATAATTAAAAAATCGATAAAAAGTAGATGAAAATACTCAAAACATTTTCATTATCTATGAATAAAATTGACTTTATTCAATCACTTATCTAATTACCATTCATAGTTTTTCCAATGAATACAGACAACAGTGTATCCACTATAAAAAAATATGATTAATAGAAAATTCAGTAGACCTACGGGGACAATTTGATATGCCAATAAATAATAGTTTTAGTTTTTTGTTAAAAGCAAATTATTTTATTTATGAACCATAAGGCATAACAGATATAACCGCAACTTAGTCGATACACCGCCATAGCAGTTTAACTGCTCCAACAATATGCTTTTTATCGGTATGAATTCCCCATGCGATCAAAAAAAATCTAGCAAACTGTTTGTCTAAGGTGAATTTGGGGAATGCTTATGAATAGTAAAGACTTAGAAATAAAAGTTACATGAAATATAGTTTCCAAGAACAATTAAGGTAGCAGTGGTAATGGTAGAGCCTGAAAACAGAATGTTTGCCCAAAAAGATGGTTGGGCAACGCCAGAAAATTTAGAGCAGCAACGGCTTCAAGCTTTATTGAAGTTGGGTTTGCGGCAGCCAGAAACAATCCCGGTTTTTGAGGAAGCGACTCAAACTGCCGCACACTTCCTCGAAGCACCTATTTCAATTCTGGGTTTTATAGATAACGAGCGTCACTGGTTTAAGTCTGCTGTAGGTTTATCACGCTTAGGACTAATGAATCAACTAGCGCAAACCCGCCAACTCTCACGCCAAGAATCTTTCTGTACCCAGGTAGTAGAAAGTTTGCAAATAGTAGCGATTAACGATACTCATAAATTAGAAAAAACAGAACTAGTTACCGGAAAACTAGTACAGGAGTATGGAATTCGTGCCTATGTGGGAGTACCACTTATTGATGCTCAAGGGCATTGTTTGGGCGCATTAGCAGTAATGGATTTAATGCCGCGCAACTTTACAACCCGAGATATCGAATTTTTACAAATAATTGCTCGTTGGAGCATGAGTGAGTTTGAGCGTAATCGCTTGCTGCAAGCCCCTCCAGTAAAAACGGTTTCTTCTAGCAATACTAATAAGCTCGAAGAAGTTACAACTTCGGAAATCAAAATTAGCGCTCCAGCTTTTCAAGACTCAGTTTTTACCAGTCAATTAAAATTACAGCTTTTAGGACAATTGACTCAAGAATTGCGTACTCCTTTAACATCAGTCTTAGGTATGGCTAGTGTTTTAGGGCGAGAAATTTATGGTCCTTTGACAACTAAGCAAAGAGAATATCTAGAAATTATTCAGCATAGCGGTAGATATTTGCTTTCCTTGGTAAATGAGATCTCTGAGTTGGGGGCAATGGATGACACGAATACCGAACTTAACCTGGCTCCCGTTGATATTGAAATGCTTTGCCAGCAAGCTATCAATACTTTGGAAGAAGCAGCAGCCCGTCGAGAGCAAGATATTCGTCTATCTATAGAACCTGGACGAAATCGTATTTTACCTTTAGATAAAGATAAAGTGCGGCAGATTTTGTATCATCTGATTTTCAGTGTGATTCAACTTTCTGCAACGGGTAGTATTGTTAGAATTCATGTTTCTTATAAGGAAGATGCTTTAAACCTGACTATTTGGGTTTCTCATCCTTGGTTAGGAGAAGGAATCACAGAAGTAGATCCCTATTTCCGTCTTTCTCAAATATCTTCTATGGAACTTGCATCCGATATCAACTCAGTATTCAATCAGAATTCTCCAAGCAAAGAAACAGTAAATAGTATGCCTTCGAGAGAGGATAATTTACAAACAACAGAGAATTTTTCTTCTGGTGGAATTGCTGTAGATTCATCTAATAATGAAGAAAAAGCACAGTCTGGTGGAGTTTCTCGCGAAACTTTGGGTTTATTGCTTAGTTGTCAGTTAGCAGAGCTACACGGAGGAGACATCACAATTCAGGGTTCGCCAGAATCGGGATACCGCTACGTACTTTCTTTGCCTATAGATCAAGGCAGCACTGAAGCAATCCCAGATGCATAATCCATGCGGTTATTCATTGCTCTGCCAACAATATGCAGATTAGCATCGAAGCAAAATTTTCGGATTATAGGTAATTTGTAATGATTTATAGGTAAGTGGTAATAGTTAAAGACAAAACTATTACCACAATACTAAAACTGGAAATTATATTAACGATCTCATTCATAATTAAGTTAATAATTTCCTAAATGCAGTCTACATTATTACTTTTTTTGGGCTAAGCACATTATTATTAGTCCAGGATTTTCGCTCGATGCTAATTGACTAAGGCTGGACTTGTATGGATTTCTTTTGGCAACAGTTAACTTTATCTTCCCTTCCCCTGAAGCAGTATATTACTTCGAGCTACTTACACCGTGTTTTAGTCGGACTTGTAAGCTCTTGGCGACAGACTAGCATTTTACTTCGCTGGGGCGACGCGATCGCAGTTGCACTATTAAGTATCGTATATATTCTCGCTCCTTTCGTTTCTAACGGCTTAATAGGTTTACTACTCATAGCTTGCGTCGGATTCTGGCTGTTGCTTACAGCTTCAGATGAACCGGCTAACACTAATGCTACAGGAATTACACCAATACATATACTTGTCTTCTTCTACTGGGGAATTGCGACTGTAGCAACATCACTATCACCAGTAAAGAAAGCAGCATTTGCAGGTTGGACAAAACTAACTTTATATTTGCTGCTGTTTGCCCTTTGTGCGAGGTTACTTAAATCTTCTCGCATTCGTTCTTGGCTTATTACTGTTTTCCTACATGTATCTTTAATTGTTAGCGTTAATGGATTGCGACAATGGTTTTTTGGTGCCAAAGCATTAGCTACTTGGGTAGATCCAGAATCATCTTTATCCAAAACTACTAGGATATATAGTTATTTAGGCAATCCAAACTTACTTGCTGGCTATATCCTTCCTGCGGTTATTCTCAGTTTTATTGCTATTTTCGCATGGCGTAGCAGATTTACTAAAGCTCTTGCATTGACAATGTTTATTGTCAATAGTGCTTGTTTGGTACTTACCTTTAGCCGTGGTGGTTGGATTGGTTTAGTAGTGTCGCTTTTAGTACTTTTAGTATTATTAGTATATTGGTGGAGCATTGACATGGCTCCCTTCTGGCGTACTTGGTCGCTGCCAATTCTGTTAGGAAGTTTGGCAATAGTATCTGCTTTGGCAATATTATTTGTCCCACCCGTGCGAGACAGGGTTTTAAGTATTTTTGCCGGTAGAGGCGATAGCAGTAATAACTTCCGAATCAATGTTTGGATGGCTGCAATAGAAATGATTAAAGACCGTCCGGTAATTGGTATTGGGCCAGGTAATAGTGCATTTAATAAAATTTACCCTCTTTATCAACGCCCTAATTTCACGGCTTTGAGTGCTTATTCCGTTTTTCTAGAAGTAGCTGTGGAAACTGGTTTAATTGGCTTTTTCTGTTTCATTTGGCTGCTAGTTGTCACTTTCAATTCTGGTTTAGTACAGTTAAGACGTTTAAGACTGCAACGAAATGTAGAAGGGTTATGGTTAGTTGCCGGAATTGCCGTTTTGGCGGGAATGCTCGGTCACGGTTTGGTTGATACCGTATGGTACCGTCCCCAAGTAAATACCATATGGTGGTTAATGGTTGGTTTGGTCGCGAGTTACTGGAAACCTTTATCTAAAGCTCAAATGAATCAAATCAATTCCCCGTCTCCTCAACCAACTGCAAATTAACAAACCAAAGGTTAAATAACCTAAAATGACGTAGAGATGTAAAAAGAGACGTACAATTTAACGTCTCTGCATCATTTTTTTATGGTTAACAAATGGTTTACTCCACTAGATTATGTTCCATCGCAAAACGTACTAATTCGGCTCGATTACTGGTATCGGTTTTTCTCAACAAGCTACTTACATATTTTTCTACAGTTCGAGGACTTAAATGAAGGCGATCGCCTATTTCAGCATTGGAAAATCCATGAGTCAAAATCTCTAAAACTTCCCGTTCTCTATTAGTAAGAGATTCATGCAATTGAGTTCTCTGGCGATCGGAAAGTTCGGTTTCATCAATATAATCAGCTTTTTGAAGATTTTCTTGTAATGATGATTTATATTCAGATTGAATAATTTGACTTCGTTCTAAAAGATTATTAATAGCAGCTGCTAACTCTTCAAGTTCAAAAGGTTTAGGTAAATATAAATCGCATCCGGACTGATAGCCCAAAATTCTTTCTTGTGTTTGGGTTCTCGCTGTTAACAAAATAACGGGCAACAAACGAAAATGAACTTGTTGACGCACCTGACGCACAAGTTCGTACCCATTCATTTGCGGCATAATGATGTCGGTCACAATTAAGTCTGGATGGTGTTTATTTACCAAAACCAAACCTTGTTGACCATCGTTAGCTGTGATTACTTGGTAGCCAGATAATTCTAGATAGTCGCTAATAGAAAGACGAGTACCTAAATCATCATCCACTACAAGGATTTTGAAGGGCATAGACCTTACACCCCTAAAACTTTTAAACTTCAGTTCTTGACTTAAATGAGTACTATCGATATAAATTACCTCCGGTACAGTACTCTTATGTTTTATACTATGACAGCATTACCTTGGAATCACTTCCTCAAGACTGAATTTATAAAAAAAATATTAAATCATCAGTATGAAATTTATATTAATAAATATTAACTATTATATCGCATAGTTGAATTGATTTACTCTCAAAAATAAATATAGCAGGAGTTATATTCAATTTATTTTACATACGCCTCTACTACAGCAATAAGTTGAATTTGTCAGGGATTTAACATATTAGCGTTTAGCATTTTTGATTTAACCATAATTACTTTATTAATAAAACTTAAAAAAATTATGCTTACTATAATTCTATTTCTCTGAGTATTTATGCTCAGTAGGATATAGTACATAATCCCTATTGATTTCATTTAATATCTAAAAAATAATCAATACAAGATATTATTTCGTTTTTTATCAAAAATATATAAGATTTTACAGTTGACCTTATTAAGATTTGTGATTGTTTTTGAAATGAATCTCTAGTGGTTAGATGGACTTGATTGCTTAAGACTTATAATTTTTTTGAATAAATTCTTGGGGTTTAATCTTTTTCAGGATGTAGATAATCCTGAAAAATAAATTGAGGAATTAGCCAAAATTTAAGCCAAGCAAAAGCTACTAGACTCACTAATCCAGTCAGCATTAAAGGTAAGCCGAACTGAGTTCTAAATGTATCGGGAAGAATAGCAATTACGGAAATAAGAATGGCAAAATATGCAACTAAAAATACTTGCAAACGCTGTGAATTTTTCAGCGCTTTTCTACAGCTACTACAATTTTGAGTATGTTGTTTGTAACGGTCAAGTAATTGTTGACGGTTTTCATTTATTGTCAACGTACAATTTTGTGGAACTTGGATTCCAACTTCATCCCAAGGAAGCTTACCTTGAGAATATTTATCAAACCAGTTACGAAATTCAATTATTAAGCGATCTGCACTTGTTGGTAGTTGATAAGCAGTTTTCCAACTTTCTTGCGATTGTCTTTCTTGGAGAAAATGCTCTTGTTGATGCAGCAGAATCATGTCACCGTCAAGGACTTTATTTCTAATTTTGATATGACTCCACCAACGCGGTATTATCCGATTGAGATTGGTAGCAAAGTTACGGGTAAATTGGGCGACAATTCTAGATTTACCAGGGTAAGTAGGTATGCAGTAGGTAACAAGTCCGAGTTGCTTACCTTCGTCACCCACACGGATTGTATATTCCAAACGGCAAGGTGGTTCAAAGGTAATAGTGGTTTGAAATCTTCCTGAAGAAGTCGCTTCAATTAAATTTGCTGTTGATTTAACAATTTGGAGGATGACAGGTGAAGCTTGCTCGCGATTACCTTGTACTCCATGATGGGTAAAAGGAACGTGACTAGGATCTGCGACATTTTCAACAAGTGTTTGCCAATCATATTCTAAATCGCGGACGTAAGAAGACCAAACAAAACCTTTATTTGCATCAACTTGAGGTGACAGAGGTAAAGGGGTATCGTTCGCTAATTGTGGAGAATTTGCATCGAGCCAAACCCACAATAAGTCATTTTCTTGACGTACAGGTAAACTAACAGCGCAAAGATTTTTTTGATTTTTCGTAACTAGTTGTGGATTCTCAGCCTGGGGAATGCGGGTACAAATTCCTTCTGCATCAAATTCCCAACCGTGATAGCTGCACATCAAGTTACCGGTTTTTTCATCAACCCTTCCCTCACTCAAAGGTGCGAGACGATGGGGACATTTATCTAAAAATACCCGGTAATCGGATAATTTTGGCTTCCAGATGACTAAACGAAGTCCTAAAACAGTTACTGCTGTTGGTTTTTTGGGGTCAATATCTTCGACAGGGGAAACTGGATACCAATGCCCAAAGAAGTTGAATTCTGATTGCATTCAAAAAAAAGCCAGTAGGGTGCAAGCGTTAAAATAAGATATCTACACAAAAAAATACATTATCCCAAATTGAATCCAGGCAACGTTAAAGTTCGTATTTCTTCATCTAGCGAGCATCGATTAACAGTTGTTCAAGAGCTTTTTATCGTAACCTAATATTTATATCGCCCCTTTAAAATGAAGTTTGTAAAGGTTACGATTTATGGCTTATTCCTGGTTTAAAGCATTTCACATCGTTGGTATTGTAGTTTGGTTTGCTGGTTTGTTCTACTTAGTACGTTTGTTTATCTATCATGTAGAAGCTGAGCAAGAAGCAGAACCCGCACGCACGATATTGAAAAATCAATATCAAATCATGGAGAAACGTCTCTACAGCATTATTACCACGCCAGGAATGATTGTAACGGTCTTGATGGCGATTGGTTTGTTGTCAACTGAGCCGGAAGTTTTAAAACAGCCTTGGTTACACGTCAAGCTGGCTTTTGTGGTGTTATTGATTGGTTATCATCATTACTGCAAGCGTTTAATGAAGCAGCTAGCAGCAGGTGAATGTAAATGGGGTAGTCAGCAGTTACGCGCTTTGAATGAAGCACCTACTGTAATGCTGGTTGTAATTGTGTTGTTAGCAGTCTTCAAAAATAGTCTTCCTACCGATATTACAGCTTGGGGTATTTTCGGGTTAGTTATTGCCATGGCTGCTACTATTCAGCTTTACGCCAAAAAACGTCGTCAAGATAAAGAGAAGTTGGAAGCACAGGTTTCTCAAGGTTAAGTGTTAGGTTTTCGTTTATAAAGCGTAGGGAGACGTAGCATTGCTACGTCTCTATATTTTTTCAAGATTATCTTAAATTACTTAGTTTTGAGTTTTATAATGGCGACATGGGACAATCTAAGTGCAGAAAATGATTAAGAGATTCGACTAAATACATTAAATAATTAAATAAAAATCAGTAATTACAAGAATAAACTTAAAAACTAACTGCATAAATTTGATGAAAAGTGCGGTTCGCATACTAAGGGATAGAATTACTAAAAATAATCATCGGAATATCGAAATCTCTAGCTCAAATATTCGCAAATTATGAGACATTAAGTAATGTTAACAAGTTAAATGTTCCCGGATGGTTCGGTTGGTTCTCGCTTTTAGGTATTATCTGGATTTATATTTCTCAGTTTCGCTTGTATAAAACCATAAACCAACTTTATCGCGATGCAGGAATGAAAGAACCTTTGATAGTTTGGTGGATATTTATTCCGGGATTGAATTTGATAGTTGGTTTAAGAAAAATCCATTTTTTGAGTAATATTGGGCAAATCGACAAAATATAGTTGTTAATGATTTTTTGGCAAAAAGCATTCCTTTTCTCTCGGTAAATGCATAATTAAATTAATACCAATTCTGTATGAGGTTGCGCTTTATCGCCCTCACTCTGTAAGAGTGGGGCTATTGAAACAAAGCCCCTCCGGGTATCTCCCTCCGGGAGACGCTCCGCGTTCACGAAGTGACCCGTTAGGGTAACACTAGTTTTGGGGACCCAAACCGACACCCCCAACTAGATTCACCGTCTACACGGGCTGAATTCGGCGCATCTTTATAAAGAAATGGTATAAGGTGCGTCGCTATCTATAAACGCACCTTATTGATTTGCTATTGACTGAAATAACAATATTTATGGATAGTCAGACATTCTTTGAAAACCGAATTGCCGTACTCGCTACCATGCATAAAAAAGAGAGGGTAATTGCTCCGCTCTTGGATAAAGAATTAGGTATAAAAGTAACAGTACCGCAAAATTTCAATACTGATAAATTTGGCTCTTTTACAAGAGAAATAGAACGTTCGGGAAGTCAAATAGAAGCTGCAAGATTGAAAGCACAACAAGCACTTTTAGTGACAGGTGAAAGTTTAGCGATCGCCAGCGAAGGAAGTTTTGCTCCTCATCCTTCTTTACCTTATATTCCCTGCAATCGAGAACTTGTAATTTTGATAGATCTAAAAAATGATTTAGAAATCATTGGGGAAGAATTATCTACAGATACAAATCACAATCATTTAAAAGTTAGTAATATCCAACAAGCTTTAGAATTTGCGGACAAAGTTGGCTTTCCCCAACATGGTTTGGTTGTAATGTTAAACGACTATCCTGAAAATAACGAAGAGATAATTAAAGGAATTAATACAGAAGCAGCATTAACTGAAGCAATAAATAGTGCCTTGAAAAAATCATCAAATGGCGCAGTGCATCTCGAAACTGATATGCGAGCAATGTACAATCCTACGAGAATGAAGAATATAGGAAAAGCGACTTTAAACCTGATTGAAAAAATTAACAGCCTTTGTCCAAATTGTTCAACACCTGGTTTCGATATTGTTCAACAAATTCCGGGATTGCCGTGTGAATGGTGTAGCGCTCCCACAACTTTAACGAAGTCTGTAATTTATAAGTGTCAAAAATGTGGTTTCAGGAAAGAAAAATCATCTCCCCAAGGTAAGCAGTTTGCAGAGCCTGCTCAATGTATATACTGCAATCCTTAATTTTTATAGGTTCTAACTGCGAACTTAAGTGCTTGCGACAAATCCTGTAAATACGCAAGAAAAGCGAAAAAAAATTAGTAAAATTTATTGCTAGCAAAAATAAAAGCTCTCAACCCATTTAAGGGAAGAGAGCTTCAAGTGTGGTGTGAGGAATGTTGTTTTATGCTGTCTATAACCAATTATACTTACTAAGTGTGAAGTATATATTACCAGAGTATGAAAGTTGTATATTGATTAACTCTGACGAGATAAAAATAAATTTAGAGCATTTTTTCTAGAAATTGTTTAGCGCGATCGCACTTTGGATTGTTGAAAAAATCCTTTGGTGGAGCATCTTCAGCTAAATATCCCTTGTCGAGAAACATGATTCGGCTCGCAACTTCTCTTGCAAAACCCATTTCATGAGTAACTATAGCCAAAGTAAATCCCGTGTTTGCCAAATTTTTCATTACCTCTAATACATCTTTAACCATTTCTGGATCTAAAGCGGAGGTGGGTTCATCAAACAAAATCATTTCCGGTTCCATAGCTAAAGCCCGTGCTATAGCCACGCGCTGCTTCTGCCCTCCCGAAAGTCTTGCTGGATAAGCATCAGCTTTTTCAGCCAAGCCGACTTTTTCTAGTAATTCAATAGCTTTCATCCCAGCTTGCTTCTTATCTAAATTTTTTACCTTAATAGGTGCATAAGTAATGTTTTGTAGCACCGTCATATGGGGAAACAAATTAAAATGCTGAAACACCATTACCAAGCGCTGTCGAATTTTAGCAATGTTAGTTTTAGGATGAGTTGTTTCTTCATCATGAAAATAAACCTTTCCTGAAGTAGGGATTTCCAATAAATTGATGCATCGCAAAAAAGTAGATTTACCCGAACCAGAAGGACCTAAAATAGCAACCACTTCACCTTGATAAATCTCTGTAGAAATATCTTTGAGGACATCAAGACTTCCAAATGATTTACACAATGACTCTGTAAGGATGATGGGTTTTTTCATCTGAATTGTTAGTTAGTTAGTTGATAGTGGTTAGTAATACATATTTGACTATTGATAACTGATAACTGTATCAATCGCTTCTTCTCAATTTATTTTCCAAAGCAGAAGCAGCAAAAGATAAACCCATGACTAAAAGGTAATAAATTAATCCGGCAAACAATAACGGTTCAAAATAAATATACTTGTTTGCTCCCACAATTTGAGCGCTACGTAATATCTCAACTACACCAATTGTTGCAACTAGAGAAGAATCTTTTAATAGTCCGATAGTTTCATTTACTAATGCAGGTAAAATGTTCTTTAATGCCTGTGGCAATATTATGTCCCACATCATCATTGGATAAGCAATACCCATAGACATTGCTGCTTCAAACTGTCCTTTGTCTACAGCTTGGATTCCACCCCGAATTGTTTCTGACATATAAGCACCAGAATTTAACGTAAAAGTAAATACGCCAGCTTGAAAAGCAGAAATATCGTATCCCGTTAATTGAGGTGTGGCAAAA
The DNA here is from genome assembly GCF_000316665.1 of Rivularia sp. PCC 7116. Taxonomy (GTDB): domain Bacteria; phylum Cyanobacteriota; class Cyanobacteriia; order Cyanobacteriales; family Nostocaceae; genus Rivularia. The sequence continues at coordinate 983,883 of NC_019678.1, forward strand.
TACACTAAAGATAGCTGTAAAAGTAATGGTGTACCTCGAAAAATAGAAGTATACGCATTAGCAAACCAGTTAAGTAATTTAATTCCAGAAATCTTGAAGAAAGATAGGGCTGTTCCCCAGAATAAACCGAGGAATACTGATGATAAAGTAAATGATAGAGTTAAGGGAATCCCTTTCAGAATAAAAGGTAAATCAGGAAGAATTCGCCGAAAATCTAAATTTAATCCGTCTTTAGTTTTAGCAGGCGGTGCAGTAATGTTTTCTGATGTAGGATTTGCAGAAAACCACTTTTTACTCAACCTTTCCAATTCACCATTATCCTTCATTTTTTGCAGCACTTCGTTAAATGGTTTAACTAGCTGCGAACCTTTAGGAAAAGCAATAGCCGAACCCGATGCGTTTTCCAGCGAAGGAATAATATTAAACTGTAAGCCTGGGTTCGATTGCACAAATCCCAAAGCCACAGTATCTTCAACAATTGCCGCATCAATTCTGCCAGCTTTTATTTCCTGAACTATCTCTGGTACTTTATTTAATTGCTTTAATCTGATATTTGGAAATTTTTGGGAAATTTGTTTAGCATTTTGTTCTTGAATTGTACCCAATTGAACGCCAACAATCTTATTAGATAAATCTTTTGGCTTAGTTATATTGCTATTTTTAGAAGCAACAATAGTATCTTTAGCTTCGTAATAAATAATCGAAAAATCCACATTAGCGCGGCGTTGTGGAGTTGGAGTCATTCCAGCCATCACAAAGTCAGCACGATTTGCTTGGAGTGCCGGAATCAAACCATTAAAATCCGATTGGGCAATATTAAGTTTAAAACCTAACTCCTTTTTAATATAGTTAGCAATATCAATATCAAAACCAACTATTTGGCGATCGCCATTTTTCGTTTGATAAAATTCATAAGGAGGATAATCGGGGGAAGTAATCATCGTCAGTGTTTCTTTACCAACAGATGAAGCATTAATCGGATAATAATCGCTAAAAACAATACTTGTTATCAGTATTACCGTAAATAACAATAATCTGCGTTTCTTCATTTTTCAGATTTGTAGATGCATCATGATTAATTAATATGGGGAAACAGGATTCCCTTTGTACGAATATTTAATCTCCCATAGCAAGTACGGTTAACCTTCAAAAGTATCAATACATACCATTAAAGAAAGTACCCGTTTGTGTACCTTGTTAATCTACGGAATCCAAGACTATTAACTTGATGTTCTATGACAGAAAAGAATTCAAGGTGATATTCATGATTCTAAGTCCCGTTCAAATCAAACAACCTACCTTAAAATTCGGTAATAGTGGGGATTCAGTTAAAAAATTGCAAGAATTCTTAATTAAAAGAGTTCCTGACGTTGAGAATATCGTAATTAATGGTGTATTTGATGAAATAACTTTACTAGCAGTAGAAATTTTTCAGTATCGTACCTTTTTAAAGCAAGATGGTATTGTTGGAGTTGTAACTTGGGAAGCACTTTACATCGGTCAACGTCCGGATTTACCATTGCTATATGTGGGTAGCTACTGTGATGATGTTGCTAAAATCCAAAGCGTTCTTAAATTTTCCCCCTTCATTCAAGAAACTTTAGGCTTCGACGGTTACTACTTTGGAAAGATTGATGGTGTATTCGGGTATCAAACCCAAGCAGCAGTAAAATCTTTTCAAAAGCACAAGCAAATTGTTGTAGATGGAGCTATTGGTTCTCAAACTTGGGATTATCTGATGGAATTTGCTGCATTAATTAGTCATTTTAGTTTATAGATATTTCTCTAATTCTGTAATGTCATATTAAAGGAATCTGGTCAATCTAAAAAAACTAGATTCCATATTTTTTATATTTTTTAGTCTATTTAATTAATATCAAAACATTTTATAATTATCTATAAACTATTATTTTATATAATTTCGGGACTTAAGATATATTCATGATAGAATCTCAACTTCCTAATTCTTGGAAAATAGCCCTTGCTGAAGAATTTGATAAACCTTACTTTAAAGAACTGCAAAAATTTATCGAAGAAGAAAGAAAATCTAAAGTCATTTATCCTCCACAAGAAGATGTATTTGCAACATTTGAACTTACACCTTTAGAAAAAGTAAATGTTTTAATACTCGGACAAGACCCCTATCATGGTGAGAATCAAGCACATGGATTATGCTTTTCGGTAAAACCTGGTGTCAAAATTCCACCTTCCTTAGTTAATATTTATAAGGAACTCAAAGATGATGTCGGGTTTGATATCCCCAATCACGGATATCTCGTAGCTTGGGCAAAGCAAGGTATTTTGATGATTAATGCTGTATTAACTGTAGAAGCACATACACCAAATTCCCATAAAAATAAAGGCTGGGAAACTTTCACCGATGCAGTTATTTGTAAAGTTAATCAAAAAGAAGAACCTGTAATTTTTGTGCTTTGGGGTGGTTATGCCAAAAAGAAGCTGAAATTAATCGATACGAATCGTCACACAGTTATTCAATCAGCACATCCCTCTCCACTATCTGCTCGTAACGGCTTTTTTGGTAGCAAACCTTTTTCAAAAATCAATTCTGCACTGCGTCAGGCAGGTAAACCAGAAATCAATTTTCAGTTACCATTAATTAGTCAGCAGCGAGCAGTTAGCAGTTAATAAAAATATACCAATCCTATATAATTTGCAAAAATTCAAGATGTTGAGAAACCCGATTTTTCCAAACAACCGGGTTTATAGATTCTCGCTATTTGTAAGATTAACGATAATTGATTAAATGGTGTGGACTTCCTTACATGCAAATATACATCGGACTATCCGTTCCCGTGGTTTATTACAGCGCAATCAAAGATTGTTAATTGCAGTTTCTGGGGGACAAGATTCTCTGTGCTTAACTCAATTATTGTTAGACTTACAGCCGAAATGGGGATGGCATCTGGCTATTGCTCATTGCGACCATTGTTGGCGGGATGACTCGCAAGCAAATGCCAATCATGTAGAACGGCTCGCAGGTGAATGGGGTATACCTTTTTACTTAGAAACTGCTTCTCAGTCGTTGATAAGTGAAGCAGCAGCAAGAAATTGGCGCTATCAAGTTTTACAGCGAATCGCCAATCAAAATAATTATCAATGCATTATTACAGGACATACTGCCACAGATAGAGCAGAAACTTTACTTTATAATTTAATGCGCGGTAGCGGTGCGGATGGTTTACAGGCTTTAACTTGGCAGCGTCGGCTTAGTGTTGATGGTGAAGTGATGCTTGTACGTCCGCTTTTAGAAGTAACTCGGACGCAAACGGGTAAATTTTGTCAAGATTTTCAACTGCAAATTTGGGAAGATTCGACAAATCAAGAATTAAAATATGCTCGCAATCGTATTCGTCAGGAATTGATGCCATATTTGCAGGAAAAATTTAATCCGAAAGTAGAGTCAAATTTAGCTCGCACAGCAGAACTTTTACAAGCAGAAGTTGAATATTTAGAACAAGCTGCTGAAGAATTACGAAAAAATGCTGAGATTATAGATGAGCAGGGAGATTCCGAGACGCTATTACGTTTGAATCGTCAAATATTGCGGAAAGCTCCACTGGCTTTGCAGCGTCGAACTATACGTCAAGTTTTACTGAAAATAATCTTAAATGCTCCAAGTTTTGAGCATATAGAGAAATTGGTGGGTTTGATTGGGGCAGCGAATCGCTCGCAAACTGACCCATTTCCTGGGGGTGCTGTAGCTGTAGTAGAAGGTGAATTTATTCTATTGAAAAAAAAGATGAAGGATAAAGGATAAAACCATAGTTCATCCTTGATACTCCATCTTTTTACTGAGAGATCAAATTTTCGATAGAAGAACGCATATCTGTAATTGCTTGGAGTTGATAATCTCCAGTTTCCTGTATTTGCGTTAAAGCATCATTGATAGCTTGCAATTTATGTCGCAAACTTTCTAAAGAATCCTGTATTGGCTCAAGCGCTTCTGCGTAAAGATTAACTTTAGCCCAGAGTTGAGCATTTGTGGTTTGCAATGCGGAAAAATTTTCCTCCATTGCTTGTAATGCCTCACGTTTAGTATCCCGTTCTTGAGTTTGAACTGTAATTGCTTCCTGTGTTTGCTCAATACTATTGCGTATTTGCTCTGCTTGGGCTTCTAGTTTCTCTAGTTGTTCGGAATACTTCTGTTTCTGAGCTTCGATTTGCTTGACTATCGGACTTAAATCAACTTGGCTTTGCGCGTTTGCTTGTTGTTGCCGCTTAGACAGAACATTTTGATGCTTTTCTAGGGATTCTTGACGTTCTACCAAGCTACGACGCTGACCAACTAAAGTTTCGTTGAGCATCTCGTAGCTGTCTTTTTCGTCTGTCAGTTCCTCTTCAAATGGGGTACGTTCTTCTTCAGAAGCTGAACTTATCTTTTCTTGCAGTTCGTCTATAGTTCGCTGTTTATAATTGAGTTCCTGTTCTTGTTCTTCAACAAAACTAGAATCAATTTTTAATTTTTCCTGCAAATCTTCAACTGTTTGCTGAAGTTCTTCTGTAGATAAAGATTTTAAATCTTCCTCATCAAAATCCAGAACAAAAGCTTCTTCGCCAGCACTGGGACTTTTAGAAAAAGAATTAACATGCTCTGTTAACTCTTGCCTTTCCTGCAATTGCTCTTGCAGCATCTGCATTGCTTCTTGTTTGCTCTCCAGAGAGGCAGTACTTAGTTTCAACTCTGCTGTCTGTTGGCAAAGAGAATCTTCAGCTAGCTGCAAAGAAGAATTAGCTTCGTGGAGTTCCTGTGACAAGCGCTCGATTTCTGCTTGTTGCTCGTTAGCTTCAGTTTTTTGGTTTTCAAGTAGTTCAAAATGAGGATTAAGGATGGCTTGCTGTTTCTCTACCATCTCGAATGCATTATCGAGATGTTCGCGAACGCTTTGCGTAGGAGCAATATTATCAGAGAGCTTTTCTAATAAATCGCCGATCGCCTTTGCTTGTTCCTCATCTAAAACCGCTCCCTGACTGACTTCTGCCTGAAATTCTTCTAAGCGACGCTGTTCGCCACGTAAATGCTCCCAAGCACCTTCAAGTTCTTCACGGTTGCGCTCGATTTCTTCTTGTAAGCTTTGAATTTCCTGACGGGAATTTTCAACTTCCTGAAGCTTGGCATCTATTTGTTGGGCTTCTTCTTGGATTTGTCGGGCTTCTTCTTCCCGCGCTTCCAAATCCATTTCTCGGCGGCTTATTTCCTGTCCTTGAAATGTCAGTGACTCTTTCCACTGGTCTATTTCTTCTTCTTTTAATTTGAACTTTTCCAATTGACGGGAAAAATTCTGCAAGATATTTACTAGAGGACGACCAGCTTCTTGGATTCTCTGTACTTGACGATTTGCATTCAGTTCAGCTAATACAAGTGCGCCATCATTTAATTTACTCGCTTCATCAGCAGTAATTACTTCCTCACTTACCGTATTCCAACTTTGGTCATTGCGTTGACAAGCCAGCAGTTTTAATTCGGTTTTGGCTCCACTACCAAGCAAGCCACCCTTTTGTTTTTGTACTTCAGCTAAATACAGCACACCGTAAATCCCTATTGATGTACTTGAATAAGTTTTAATTTATACGATAGATGTAGGCGTGAATTTGCCTTATTTCACTTAAAATTAGCCTTTAAAAGCTAAGTGAAAATTTGATATGCGTACAGAATAATCGCATAATGATTTTTTATAATCTATCTCCATCGCGTCTTTACATTTTGTACTTATGAAGCTGGGGATGGCTACCGTATTATTACTAACACTTATTGAGACTAAAGCTGAGAATTGGGGCAATTTGTACAAATAGTTCTGCATTAGTATAAAAATTCTCCTTTGAATACGAATGCAAAAAGTAAAAACTTGTTTATGCGATCAAAAAGTTTGTTGGGGATTACAAATAAAAAAATCAATAAATTAGCCAAACTCTTACCCTGACTGCATTTATAGTTTTTGAAAAATTAATAATTTATTTATAAGTGTTAACTGTTGCAAAACTTGGGCACAATGAACAAAGAATGTAAACTGGATAACAAGGAGTGCCTAATTGCTAAATGCAGGGAAATTTAAGTGAGATTGATATACGCAGCATTCTGCAATTGATTGAGTTGGGACAGCGAACGGGTTTACTGTTTGTTGAGACTTATGGTTTGCCGGGAAATGACTCTGTCCCTCGCTATACTAAGGAATCATCAAACCGGACTTGGTTTGTCTTTTTTATAAATGGTCAAATAGTATACTCTCAAGAAGCTAATAACAGTGTATTTCGTCTTCGTGATTACTTGCGGTATTACCGAATTAATTTACAGGGGCACGAAACACCGGCAACAACAGATTCCGATAAATTGTCCTCTGCACCAGAGTATGGCTATTTATGGAGACTTTTAGAGCAAGACATCATAAATGCTGCTCAGGCTCGTAGTATCATCCACGGTTTGGTGCATGAAACTCTTTTCGATTTATTGAGTTTACGCGAAGGCAATTTCATTTTTGAGTTGGACAAACCGTTAACTCCGCAGCTGACGACTTTAGAAATTGCTCCTTTGGTAAGCAAAGTTTTTAAGCAGGTGCAAGAGTGGAAACTGCTATATCCCTATATTCAGTCTCCAGATCAATGCCCAATATTGACTGATATCGATCGTCTGCGTTCATCCTTGGCTTCTTCCACTGTCGAAAAATTACAGCATTGGGCGGATGGAAAAACTTCCTTGCGTCAGCTTGCTCGTTTTCTTAATCGAGATGTTTTGACTTTAGCGAAAGCCATATATCCTTACGTACAACAGGGTTTGATACATATAGCATCAGCAGAAAACAAGTCCGAGTCAACCCACAACCATTCGATAACACCCAATTCTGACAACGATCGGTCAATAAAAGCCATAGTGTGTATTGATGATGCTACTGCTATTTGCGAGACGGTGCAGTCTATTTTGCAACCGCAAGGCTATAATGCAATCGCCTTTACTAATCCTTTGGAGGCACTCAACCGAGTTTTTCAACTCCAACCGCATTTAATTTTATGCGATATTATGATGCCCGATTTGGATGGTTACCAACTTTGTGCTATGTTGCGTCATTCCAGTGCATTCCGGCTCGTGCCGATTATTATGCTCAGCGCTAAAACTAGTTATATCGATAGAGCAAAGGCAAATATGGTTGGGGCTACTGATTATTTAACAAAGCCTTTTGAGTCAACTGAATTGCTGCTGTTAATCAGAAAATATCTCAATAATTACGAGGGGCGATCGCCAATTTCAAGAATGCGGTACTTGTTGATTTAAGCAAATATAGGGTAAAAATTATTATCACTTCCTTTGGATTAAAGCTAATTATCAAATACTGAGTAAATCTGTGAATAAATAGTTTTTTTTATACAAAATGATTAGGGGAGATTAGGGAATGTTCCTTGCAGGGGACATCTACATCGGGAGGTAATGAGATATTTATGAGTACAGTTCTGATTGTGGAAGATAGTATCGCACAAAGGGAGATGATTACAGACCTTTTGAAAGCAAGTGGCTTGTCTGTCACTCACGCTTCAGATGGACTGGAGGCACTACAGACAATTCAAAGTATTTGTCCCGATTTAGTGGTCTTGGATATCGTTATGCCCCGGATGAATGGTTACGAAGTTTGTCGTCGGCTCAAGTCCGATCCGAAAACCCAAAATGTACCGGTAGTCATGTGCTCTTCTAAGGGTGAAGAATTTGACCGCTACTGGGGAATGAAGCAAGGGGCGGATGCTTATATCGCCAAACCGTTTCAGCCGACGGAATTAGTCGGAACAGTCAAACAACTGCTGCGAGGATAAGGATGATTGCAATATGGACAGCAAACCCGACTTTTTAGGAGGTGGCGGACAAGATGAGTTCCGTCCTGAATTGCAAGTTGAAAGTAAGGACGGTGAGTTACATCTAAGGTTTTTCATTCCTTCGCATCAGGAGTTTGCACTACCGGCGACTGGTATTAAGGAGGTAATTGAATTAAGTCCCGATAGAATTACCCCAATTCCGAATGCTTCTCCCTTACTTTTGGGTACTCTAAATTTACGTGGAAGAGTAATCTGGGTAGCTGATTTAGGACAATTCCTGGGAGAAACTACTCCATTAAATACGGATAGAGCAGAAATTTCTGTAATTGCAATCGAAGAACAAGACACAATAGTGGGCTTGGCAGTTGAAGAAATCGGGGGTATGGATTGGCTTGATGTTCAGCATCTAAGTGCGCCTACCAACGTGCCGGATACTATGGCTCCTTTTTTGAGGGGAGAGTGGTTGAAAGATGCCGAAGTAGAACGGTGTTTGCGACTGCTTGACCAGATGGCAATTTTACGGAGTGCCCGGTGGGCTGGATAACCGCAAGGAGGCAACAAATGGCACCAAGTATAGATTACGAGCAGATGTATAAGCAGGCTTATAATGCCTACGTCAATCAAAATTACACTGAAGCTGCTACCCTTATTGACCAAGTAGTACAGCATTTAACTAAAGACCCGAATGCTCTTTTATTAAAGGGTCATGTATATTATGTTTTACAAAAATATAATATAGCTAAAGAAGCATATAATACAGTCTTAAATTTAACTACTGACCAAGAACTTCTTGATTTTGCTCGTAATGGTTTAGAAAATATTAGTCATTACCAAGCCGAATTAGATGCTCAAAGTTTTGAAGTTGACAATGGAAGCGAGGACATAGATTTACCGGATTCTTCATCCGAAGAAATACAGCCTGCTGAAAATTTGTTTGATGAAAGTGCTAGCAGCAGTAATTCGGATAGCAATAATTTCACTTTTTCTTCTGAAAACGCTTCGGAAGATGAAGGTAAAGAAGTTACAGATTTACTTAACGAAGCAAAGAGTCCTTTTGATATAGGTGCCGACAGTCAAATATTTGATGCGATACCAAATTTTGAAGAGGAGAATCTGAGTGAGGATAATCCTTTTGCTCAGAGCGAACTAAAACCAGCAGATACAGATGTTCATCAAAACGGGGAAGGAGTTTCTAAACCCGAGCTTGAACTACCTTCTTTTTGGCAAGAAGATATTTCAGCAAGTAATTCAAAGGATTCCGCTGCCGCAGGTGATGATTCATCTTCGTCTGGTGAAGAATATTCTCCTTTTTCAAAATTAGAAGTTGACGACAACTCGAATCAAAACCAATTTGCACCTTCAGCTGATTTACCACCTACGAGCAGCCTGCAAGAAGAAGATTTATTTTTCGAGGATAATCCAGGTGAGGATAGTGAAAGCTTTAGTTTACCGAGCAATTTTTTTAGTGAAGACTTTTCGGTAGATGACACCCAAGCAAAAACTTTTTCATCTTCGGCTCGGGGTTTAGATCGTGTCTCGGATAGTTTTTCTGAAATGTCTTCTGTTGAAGAAGATTTTTCTCGCGAGCAATCTTCAGAATTGTTAGAATCGTCGCAATTATCTGAAGAATCTACGGCATCTGAGCAAAATAAACCAGGCGATGATAGTTTCGACTTAGATGCATTTGAAGAAGTTTTTGGTGCTGAAGATTTCGTTACTAATAATGAAGACACCAAGAGTATTGCTAAAGCTGTTAATACCAACAGTAGTACTAACAGCAGTAATATCGAGTATTTAGACGATTTTGACGAATTTGATGACTTAGGAAATATTTCGGGATTCGATTTATCCAATGGAAATCCAGCATTTTCCGATGTAATACCTGATTCTGGTTCGCTACGAACTAATGGAGCTTTGAGCGGTGAGAACATGGAAAGTTCTTTGCCCAGTGAAATTAGTAACAGTATTTCCAACGATGAATTGGGAGACAGTATAGATGATGATGCTCCCGTAGGCGAAAGGGATGCAGAACTGTTTAGTATCACAAATTCCCAAGAAGCGGTTCCAGTCTTTACTCAGAATGATGACAATAAAGTTGAAGCGCAAGTAAATGTGGAGCAGGGAGTTTTTGCTGCTTTAGAAAATGCTCCTTTGAAAACCAAACAATGGTTAACTGCTGGAATTGTAGGTGTTGTTTCTTCTGTCGTAGTAGCTACAGTCAGTTTTGGAGCAACAAGTATATCTCCAGCAAATCAGCGGGAATCCATACGTAATACTGGTTGGATAATGGCATTTGCGGCTGGAATTGCCGGTTTTGTAACTACGGGAGCGATGGGGCACCTGACTCTCAAACAAGTTCGTCGCACGACAAAGGATTTAGAAACGCAATTCAACTCTGTACGTAAAGGTAATTTGAACGCTCAAGCTACAGTTTACTCTGAAGATGAATTCGGACAATTAGCGGCTGGCTTTAATGAAATGGCGCGGGTAATTTTTACCACAACTCATGAAGCTACACGTAAGGCTCAAGAACAGGAAGAAGCCAAAGAGAATTTACAGCGTCAGGTAATTCGCTTGCTTGATGATGTGGAAGGAGCAGCCCGAGGCGATTTAACGGTGCAGGCTGAGGTGACGGCTGACGTATTAGGAGCGGTTGCTGATGCTTTCAACTTAACAATTCAAAACCTGCGGGATATTGTCCAACAGGTAAAGGTAGCAGCAAGAGAAGTTACTAAGGGAGCGACAAATTCCGAAACTTTTGCTAGAGCCTTATCTAGCGACGCTTTGCGACAAGCGGAAGAATTAGCGGTGACGCTTAATTCCGTGCAGGTAATGACTGATTCGATTCAAAGGGTAGCTGAAGCTGCAAGGGAAGCTGAAGCAGTAGCCCGCGATGCCAGCGAAATCGCTCTTAAAGGTGGTGAAGCGGTGGAAAATACTGTGGCAGGTATTTTGGAAATTAGAGAAACTGTTGCTGAAACAACTCGAAAAGTGAAGCGGTTGGCAGAATCTTCCCAGGAAATTTCTAAAATCGTTGCTTTGATTTCTCAAATTGCTTCTAGAACAAACTTGTTAGCCCTTAACGCTAGTATTGAGGCTGCTCGCGCCGGAGAATCTGGACGAGGATTTGCCATTGTTGCCGATGAGGTACGTCAGCTTGCTGATAAATCTGCTAAATCTTTGAAAGAAATCGAACAAATTGTCATGCAAATTCAGAGCGAAACAGGCTCTGTAATGACTGCAATGGAAGAAGGTACGCAGCAGGTTATTAAAGGTACAAAGTTAGCTGAAGAAGCAAAGCGTTCTTTGGAAAACATTATTCAAGTTGCGAATCGTATTGACATACTTGTGCGTTCTATCACTACAGATACTGTGGAACAAACGGAAACGTCTCGTGCTGTTGCTCATGTAATGCAGTCGGTAGAATTAACCGCACAGGAAACTTCTCAAGAAGCACAGCGAGTATCTGGAGCTTTACAGCACTTAGTGGGTGTATCCCGCGACTTGATTTCCTCAGTGGAACGTTTCCGAGTGGAAACAGCTGAATCAAGATAAAAAGTTGGCAGTGTTAGCAAAGCGTGTCCGTCAGGACATGGAGTGATGAGTGAGAAATAAATATTACAACTCATAACTCGTAACTCGTAACTTGTAATTCATAACTCATAACTCACAACTTATAAAGACGGACGATTATGCTACCGGAACAACAACAGCGCATTTTAGGATACTTTATTGAAGAAGCAACAGACCACCTGAATACTATCGAACAGGGGTTGTTAAATCTCCAAAGTACTCTTAATGACCCGGATTTAATCAACGAGGTTTTCCGGGCTGCTCACTCTATTAAGGGAGGAGCGGCAATGCTTGGTTTGAGTAGCATTCAGCGTACCTCTCACCGTCTCGAAGACTGCTTTAAAGTTCTTAAAGATAATCCAGTCAAGATTGACCAAAAGCTGGAATCTTTATTTCTAGGCGTTTCCGATACTCTCAAAGCGCTGCTGGAACATTTAAGCGGACCTTTCGGTTTGACGGAAGAAACTGCTAATACTTTAATGGCTGAAGCGGAACCGGTTTTTGGTTGGCTGAACGAACATTTGGACAAGCTTGTTCAAAAATCTCCTGGCGAAAGTGCTGCGAAAGAAAATGGTGAAAAAGTCGCGCAAATTCCATTGAAGAGTGCGGCATCTTCTGGAGATAAAAATAATAGTCAACTGCAAGCAGAAGTATTGAATAAACTGCGGCAGATATTGCAATTATTTAAACAGCCAGCGACACTTGAAAATCGGCAAAGTCTACAGGAATGTACTGATTACTTAGCCGAATTGGGTGACAATCGGAATTTCAGCAGCTGGAGTAATTTATGTCGTTCGGCAACTAGTGCTATTGGATATGAACAAAATACCTATTTGACTTTAGCAAAAGTTGTTATTACTGAAATTAAGCAAGCGTTGGAGTTGGTTTTAAAAAATAGAGAAAGTGAAATTGTTATCAGCGAACAATTAGAAGCTTTATTACCTGCGCCAGAAATAGAGTTGTTGGAAATAGAGAATTTGGAAGATAGCGAATCTGCCGCCACAGAATTGCTTATTGAGTCAGAAGCTAACAATTATCATGAAGCTGCCGCTGCTGAAGCTTTGTTTTTAACTGATATAGATGACGATATTCATAATGAAACTCCCAACGTTGAAGCAGAAAATAACATTGCAGCTTTATTTGAAGTATCCGACCAAATTGATGAGAATGTAGACCGCGATGCAGCAACGGTAATTCACGATTTAGATATTCACGGGCCAGAAGTTGGAATTGCTGAGTTAAATACTCTTGCTGATTTATTTGAAGGTGAATCTCCGGAACTGGATGAAAATTGGCAACAAGAGGAAATTCTAGATTTAAAAGCGGATAAGGCACCAAAAAAAGATGTAGAAGCTAATATTGAAATATCTCAAGATACCGATAGCGATTTTCAAGATTTTCTTCTTGTCGAAGAGGGTAATAGTAAAGATAACCAAACAAATGTCAAAGAAGAAATGACAATCATGCAGTTGTTTGGTGAAGATTTTCTGGAAGAAGATTTAGAAAATTTAAAAGATACTGCAAGCCACAAGATTAATGATTCGCAACCAGCTAAAGATGAACAAGAAATAAACGATTTACTCGAACTAAATTTAGATGATGATAATAAAAATTTAGATGAAGCCCGGTTAGATGCGCTTTTAGATGAAACTGCTTCGACTAACGAGGAATCTAATTATTATAATGCTGGCTTTGAAGATTTAAATCAAACTGGTAATTTTGAACTTTTGTTTGCTGACGATAAAGTCGAACACGATGCAGAGCAGCAAGAAAAGTTAGATTTACCTAGCTTTGACGAAGTTGGCTTAGATACATTGTTTGGAGAATTAGATAGCGTCGAATCTGATGATAGTTTCGGCGATTTATTTGATGATTCTTTAGACGTAGCAGTACAAGATTCAGGAAACATCTGGGAAAAAACGCAATTTGTACCTCATGAGGATGTAGCAAAAGCATTAGAGGAAAATTTAATTGAAGCTACTGCATCAGAAGATATCTTTGCTAATGATGAATCGTCTGAAAATCAAGCTACAAATAATCAACAAGAAAGTACGGATACTAATTTTGATTCAATCTTTTCTGGGGATGTTGCAGATGATTTATTAGAATCAGCACTAAGTGGAAACGAAAGCATTTTTGACGATACGAATGAGGATAGGGATGATCGAGGTCATTCTCAGCAATCATCTGTAGAAGAAGATTTATTTGCTATTTCGGATGAAGCTGATGATGCACCAGAATCAAATAATCAAGATTCGCCGCAGCAGTTATCTGTAGAAGAAGATTTATTTGCTATTTCGGATGAAGTTGATGATGCGCCAGAATCAAATAATCAAGATTCGCCGCAGCAGTTATCTGTAGAAGAAGATTTATTTGCTATTTCGGATGAAGTTGATGATGCACCAGAATCAAATAATCAAGATTCGCCGCAGCAGTTATCTGTAGAAGAAGATTTATTTGCTATTTCGGATGAAGTTGATAATGCACAAGAATCAAATAATCAAGATTCACAGCAGCAATCATCTGTAGAAGAAGACTTATTTGCTATTTCTGATGAAGCTGATAACTTACCCGAATTAACTACAGATGAATCACAGATTGAAAGTCTAGATAATTCTATTTTACAAGAAGCTTCAGATATTGATTCTATCGATTATTCTCAACCTCCCCAATCTTTAGATTCAGAAGTTATAGAAGAAAGTCGCGAAGACAATATTGAATTATCAGAAAACTTAGAAAATATAACAGCTAATACCCAAGCGCAATTAATTGATGATTTATTTGCTCAAGATATTCCTTTAGATGAGGAAATTAATTTACAAGCAACATCAAAAGAAGAAGAAATTACATTTTTACCTTTTGTTGCACAACCACAAAAACAAGTAGCTGATGAAAATATCGCAGTTCCCGAAAACGAATTACAGCAACAACCCGAAGAAATACTAGATGAATTTTCTCAACTAGAATCTTTGCTTGGCGAAGAACAAGTCATAACAGAAGTTGATGATGAATTTGCCGCACTAGAAGATTTGCTTGTTCTCGATAACCCCCAAGAAGAAGCAAGCGATACACCAGCCCCAGTAAATATTGAGACCGAGCCAAGTATAGGTGATGAATTTGGCGATTTAGAAAAATTACTAGAGCAAGCAAATACATCTGTACCTCGTAAAAATACTGCTAAAGTAAATTCTCCCAAGACTACTCGCAGCGCTAAAGGCGAGCAGTTGATGAGAGTTCCGGTAAAACATTTAGATAACTTGAGTAACTTAGTTGGGGAATTAGTTGTAAATCGTAACACCTTAGAACAAGACCAGGAACGGATGCGACAATCCCTCGATAACCTGCTTCATCAAATACAAAACCTTTCTGATGTAGGTGCGAGGATGCAGGAACTTTACGAGCGTTCGTTGTTAGAAGCTTCTTTATTAGCCAGCCGTAAAGATAACGGATTCGGAAATTCCAGCTTTAACTCCAATTCCGGTTCCGAAATGGGGTTCAGCGAATTAGAAATGGATAGGTTTACCCCTTTTCATACCCTATCCCAAGAAATGATTGAATTAATTGTACGGGTAAGAGAATCAGCAAGCGATATTGACTTTGTTGTTGAAGAAAACGAACGAGTTGCCCGTCAATTTCGTCAGGTTACTTCACAACTGCAAGAAGGCATAACCCGATCGCGGATGGAAGCGTTTTCCCAGGTAACAACTCGTTTGGAACGAGGAGTGCGGGATAATTCGATTAAGTGCGGCAAGCAAGTGCAATTGTTTATCGAAGGGCAAGATACTTTAATCGATAAAATGATTCTTCAGCATTTAACTGACCCTTTGAATCATATACTTAATAATGCGATCGCTCACGGTATTGAAACTCCCGAAGAAAGAGAAGCAAGAAGTAAACCCGCTCAAGGAACAATTAAAATTCGTGCTTTCCACCAAGGTAATCAAACCGTTATTTCTGTAAGCGATGACGGCGCTGGTATCGACGCTGAAAAAGTAAAGAAGAAGGCAGTCAAGGTTGGTTTAATTACACCGGAGCAAGCACGGGCTATGTCGCGAATAGAAGTCTACGAGCTACTATTCCATTCCGGTTTCAGTACCAAAGATCAAGCAGATCAACTTGCAGGAAGAGGTGTCGGAATGGACGTAGTTCGCACCTCTATCAGCGAAATCCGAGGAACTATTAATACGGATTCTAGCTTGGGTAAGGGAACTACCTTTACTATCCGCTTACCGCTTACCTTGAGTATTTGTAAAGCTTTATGTTGCGTTTCGGACAAAGCCAGAATTGCCTTTTCGATGGATGGCGTAGAAGATACCTTAGATATGCCAGTCAAAGAGATTAAGGAAGATAAAGACGGTAAAAAGTATATATTTTGGCGGGATACAAAACTACCTTTCCGTCCTTTGTCTGAGTTATTAACCTTTAACCGTTTGCTCAGTCGCGGTAACGTTTATGGCGGCAACAGAGATGATGACATGGTTTCCGTGATTATAGTGCGTTCTGCAAATACTATGATTGCGCTGCAAATTGACCAAGTACTAAGCGAACAAGAAATCGTAATTAAACAATTTGAAGGTCCCGCACCTAAGCCCATCGGTGTAGCTGGTGCTACCGTCCTTGGTGATGGTCGAATTATGCCCATTGTTGACGTATTGGAATTAATCGACATCTTTGAAGGACGTACATCCAGGCAAAGCAGCGTCAGCCTGTGGGACCAAAAAGATACTCTTGTACCATCAGAGCCTGCTGAAGCGAAAATTGACCCCACAGTATTAATTGTAGATGACTCAATTACAGTCCGTGAATTACTTTCCCTTACCTTTAGTAAAGCAGGTTATCGTGTCGAACAAGCCCGCGACGGGCAGGAAGCCTGGGACAAATTGCGTTCCGGTTTACCTTGCGATATCGTCTTCTGTGACATCGAAATGCCCCGTTGTGATGGTTTAGAATTATTATCGCGCATTCAGAAAAATCCCGATCTAAACGATTTACCCATAGCGATGCTTACTTCCCGTGGTGCGGACAAACACAGACAAATGGCAATTCAACTAGGTGCAAGCGGATACTTTACTAAGCCATATTTAGAGGAAGCTTTACTTGAAGCCGCAGTCAGAATGCTTAAAGGTGAAAAATTAGTTGCCAGTGCTTAGAAGCAACTCATAGGGTTCGCGGGGAAAGGAGTAAAATGCTTTCTAACAGCCTTAGTCGGAATTCCTGAGCGAAGGCTCTGCCTTCAGCAAATGTACTACAAGGTTACTTCACCACATTAATTTTGAGGAGTGATTAATGGTTAGATAGTTGAGCTTGTGCCCTCGGACTAAATATATTCTGTGCGCTTAAGCGCAACTACAAACCCTGTAAAATTAACGCGATCGAGCAGTAAAAGCTGCGGGTTTTGTATCAAGTAGATATTGATATTTTTACGATAAACAACGAAAATATTAGAATTTTCACTCTTATGTATATGATTGAAAAACCTTATGGACGATAGCGTACTATAGGTATGTTTGAAATTCAACGCAATTTCTGGATGAACAAACTGTTTAAGCGTTTACTTAAATTTATAGTTATCTTCTTGACAACTGTTCTTGCTTGCACATTTTTGTACCATGTAACAGTACCTTCATCTCAAGAAAACATGAGTACTCAAGCAAAACTAAACTATCCAGTCAGCCGTAAAGTAGAACAAGTTGATAATTATCACGGTACTGAAGTTGTAGATTATTACCGTTGGTTGGAAAATCCTGATTCTAAAGATACTATTGCTTGGGTAGAAGCGCAAAACAAAATTACTTTCGATTATTTAGAGCAAATCTCGGCTAGAGATGATATAAAAAAGCGTTTGACAAAATTATGGGATTATGAAAAATACGGCGTTCCTTTTCAAGAAGGAAGTCGTTATTTTTATTTTAAGAATGATGGTTTACAAAATCAAAGCGTTTTGTATACCTTAAAAAATCTTGAAGACGAGCCAAAAGTTTTATTAAATCCGAATAAGCTTTCTGAAGATGGTACCGTTGCACTTTCTGGAATATCTATCAGCGAAGATGGACAATATTTAGCTTACGGTATATCAATTGCTGGTTCTGATTGGCAAGAGTGGAAGGTAAGAAATATCGAAACAGGCGAAGATTTAGAAGACAATTTAAAGTGGATTAAGTTTTCTGGCGCTTCTTGGACTAACGATAGCCAAGGCTTTTTCTACAGTCGCTACGACGAACCAAACGAAAAAACGAAGTTAGAAGACGTTAATTACTATCAAAAGCTTTATTATCATCAAATTGGTACATCACAATCACAAGACACTTTAATTTACGAACGTTCTGACGAGAAAGAATGGGGTTTTAACGGTAATGTTACAGAAGATGGACGTTATTTAATCATTTCAGTTTGGTTGGGTACTGATTCTAAAAACTTAGTTTTTTACAAGGATTTAAGCAATCCATCAAGCGAAGTTGTTGAATTGATAAGTGAATTTGAATCAGCTTATAGCTTTATCGATAATGACGAGAATCTATTCTATTTTCAAACCGATTTAAATGCTCCACTAGGGAGAGTAATTGGCATAAATATTAAAAAGGCAGAACCGAAAAACTGGCAAGAAATAATTCCTCAAACTCAAGAAACATTGGAAAGTGTCGGTACGCTTAACAATCAATTTGTCGCCGAATATCTTAAAGATGCTCGCAGTCAAATCAAAATTTTTGAAATCAATGGCAATTTTGTCAGAGAAGTTGAATTACCAGGTATAGGTTCCGTAGGTGGTTTTAGTGGTAAACGAACCGACACCGAAACATTTTATATATTCACCAGCTATACGACACCAGGAACTATCTACCGCTACGATATGGTAACGGGTAAAAGTACCGTATTTCGCGAGCCTCAAGTAGATTTTAACGCCGATAATTACGAAACTAAACAGATATTTTATCAGAGCAAAGATGGTACTCAAGTACCGATGTTTATCGTCCATAAAAAGGGAATTAAATTAGATGGAAATAACCCTACATTCCTTTACGGTTACGGTGGTTTTAACGTCTCTTTAACACCTAGCTTCTCAGTCAGCAGCTTAATATGGATGGAAATGGGTGGAGTTTACGTAGTCGCAAATATTCGTGGCGGTGGTGAATACGGTGAAGAATGGCATCAAGCGGGAATGAAAGATAAAAAACAAAATGTATTTGATGACTTTATTGCAGGGGCAGAATGGTTGATAGATAACGGTTATACCAAGTCTGAAAAATTAGCGATCGCCGGAGGTAGCAATGGTGGATTATTAGTTGGAGCCTGCATGACACAGCGTCCAGATTTATTCGGTGCAGCGTTACCAGCAGTTGGGGTACTAGACATGTTACGTTTTCATAAATTTACCATCGGTTGGGCATGGGTTCCCGAATACGGCTCCTCAGAAAACCCCGAAGAATTCAAAACGCTTTATGCTTATTCACCACTACATAACTTGAAGCCAGGTACAGCTTATCCCGCAACATTAATAACAACAGCAGATCATGACGATAGAG
Source organism: Rivularia sp. PCC 7116 (assembly GCF_000316665.1). Classification (GTDB taxonomy): domain Bacteria; phylum Cyanobacteriota; class Cyanobacteriia; order Cyanobacteriales; family Nostocaceae; genus Rivularia. The sequence continues at coordinate 1,002,788 of NC_019678.1, forward strand.
TAGTACCCGCACATAGCTTTAAATTTGCCGCAGCATTACAAGCAGCCCATGACGGAGAAGCACCAGTATTAATAAGAATTGAAACAAAAGCTGGACATGGAGCCGGTAAACCTACAGCGAAAATTATTGAAGAGGTTGCGGATAAATGGGCATTTTTGGTGAAGACATTGGGGATTGATGAAGTGAAGTTTTAGTTTGTAGATGTAGGGTGCGTTATTGACATTTGTTATAACGCACCGTAAATCTAAGTGTTATAAAACCATTTATCTTACCCATATCTTGAGAGCTATTTTAGCTAAATCTTCAGCACGAGTTTTAATAGTTGATTCGTTCCAAGTATCCATTTTATGAAAGTGTCGATTCAAAGTTACATTGCTTTCCCTTAATAGATTAACTTTTTCCTCAAAAGGTTTATTCGATAACTCAGGATTGTAACCAGTTAAAGTCAGATTACCCAAAGTATGCAGCCATTTCTTATGGATAGCAGCATGACTTACTCCCAAAGATGTTTTCCACTCTTTTCTAAGTTTTTGAGGCATGATATGTTCAATCTGTAGCCGATCAAAAACAACTACCTCTTTAGTTTGATGTTCTTCTAAAGTCTCCAAAATCAATTTAGCCCGGTCTCTATAAGTGGAAGTTTTCGGGTATATCTCTGTATTAATAATTCCTTCCCGAAAAGCTTCATCATCGGGAAAAATCTTAGTCTTATCGTAATTTGTGAGTACTTTACGCAAACCTTCTAAAATACTCTTTGATTTTGTTTTATCAACCTCCTTATATAAATTATCAAATACTTTACCTAAAGTTGAAGGAGAAACTTTAGTAAATAAACGACGTACAAAATAAGATTCGAGGTAGCGTAATATAGCTTCAAATTCTTCTAAAGACAATTCACCATCATCATATTTTTCGTAAATGCTTAAAATAAAAATCTGACATGTTGAAAAATCCAATCGCTTTAATCTGCGGAATCGTATATTTAACTTATCTTCAGGTTCTACAACATAAAAATTCATTCGCTGGTAGTATTCAACAAACTTAAGCAGTTTACTTAATTCAGATTTAAACTCCTGATGATTAGCGCACCTATCAAAACATTTTTTCAACTCTTGATAAACGCTTTTTTCACTAATTGAATCTCCCTTCCTACGAAAATAAAACCAAATTGCTTTGGTTAACTCATCAGAGGATGATACTTTACTAGCTTTACTTTTAGGAGATTGTATTTCTGTATGGAACTGTTCCTCAACAGGTCGCCATTGTTTTTTATATACTTCATCACGTTCATTTTCAGGTAATTTCATAAATACATAATTTCTGATTAAATCTGCTTGTGTAAGTTCTTCTCCCTTATTATTTAAGCTTTCAAAAATCAAATATGGATTGTCACTATCTTCAGTGGTAATATTAACCAAAGTTAAACGTTCAAGAATTAAATTATGAAATTGAATATATTCAATTTCTAAATCCATTCCTGGATTCTTTAACTTTTTCTCAAAGAATTTATAGGCTTCGTAAATTTTTCCTTCTTTTTTCAAATTTTTAATATTCTTATAGGAATCAACTATACTCTGATAAATCTGACAGTCAGATTGTGTAGGTAAAACCTTATAATATTTGCTACCCTCTTCGTATTTATTAATTAAATAAAGTTCATGTATTTTCTCAGCTATCTTCGGTTCGTTTTTCTTCAGATGATTTCTAACAACTGCTAATAAAATAGTTAACGTAGTTAAACGTTGCTGACCATCTATAACTAAGTAAGGAGATATACTTCCAGGAGTTCCATTTACAGCTTGAGTTACGATAGGTCCCAAGAAATAAGACCCTTCAAACTGCTCCTCATACAGATTAATCAAGTCGTTCCACAGTACTTCCCAATTTTCCTCCTTCCAGGAGTAAGGTCTTTGGAAAAGCGGTATTTGATACTGTACGCTACAGTCAAGCAAACGACGAAGACTAATCTGATTTACCTGCATATGAATTCTGTTATTATGCTTTGTTCTATACGGTGGTATACATTTTTCTGCCAAGTAATAGATATAACATTAATAGCCTATTTATTGATACACCATTTACTTCTTAGTTGCGCGTCTAAGTTATTCTTATCTAGAATATGACAGTTAGTGGGTTAGGTACTTTGAAAATCATAATTGAGACTAAGTATTGCGCCTGGAGTGCTGTACCCAAAATTTTTATCCGTATATCACAAAATTTTGAATTCAAAGCTTATCTACAAACATAAAGTTGGGTTACGACACGATTAACATAGATTTTTTACCCACACAGTTTTTTGTCGTGTCTAACCCAACCTACTGAATTCATTAATTTTTATTCAATTTTAAAACCTTTTATCAACAATATTTTGATATATTGCGAAATCTTCTTGCCAAAGTTCAAGCAATTGATTTATGCATCTTAATTTCTCTACTACTGTATTACCATCTAGTTCATAAGGAAAATTACCACAGAACAGAACACCGGATTGCAGATAACTATCTGAATTCCGTAACCTAAAATCATCTATTTTCAGGTCAAAATTTTTGCCTTTCAAAGTATAAGCTAAACTCAAAGATGCTCTTAAAGGTTCGTCGCTAACTTCTTTCCAATCACTATTAACAAGCAATGTATTTGGGATGTAATGACAAAAAGGATGATTTTCTTTTTCAAAAGTGACAAAACTATTAAAATTAATTTCTGCACCTTGATAACTCAGTCTAGATAAGATGTTAACCCATTTACTTGCGAAACCCGGTACTTTGACATCATCAATGTTTGTAGTATCAAGACATTCAGAGAAAGTTACAGTACCAACATCGGCTGAAATATAAACTTCATTAGTAAATACAACATTTCCACTTTGAGCATCTATTTCAGGAGGTTTTGCAAATTCCCATTATTCTAGAATAATTCGACTTTATCTCAAAAAATTTGATGTCATGAAAGCAGGTAGAATCTCCCCAGCAAAGAAACTAATTGCTAATTGCTGAAATTCGATAATTGGTTTTGGTTTCATATAAGAAAAACTATATTATCACCAAACTTTTATGTGATTGTCATCCTTGTTTGTCGTCCCAATACTTAATGAGAATTGAAAATTACTAAAGTATCCCTACAACAACCCCGCCGACTCATACAACCGCTTCACCAACGCCACAATTTTCTCTCCATACTGCAAATCTGCTTCCCATCTCCCCGATAAATCAGTCACTAATGGCGCTATACCTCTTGTCACAAACCTAAATCTGGGGTCTACATTTTCCTCAGCTAAAGGTTCCAAACTCGCGTAAGCTTTCAAATGCTGAATATGAGCGCGAACTCCAATCCTAGCGCTAGGGAAAGTAGCTACTTCGTTCCCTCCACCAATTGTTGCTAACCCGGCAAAATTATTCTGCTGTGGTGCGATATCGTCCCCAAATCGTAAAAATCCGGTTTCCAAACACATCTGACAAAAAGCAATATCGTGATTCACTCCCTCTATAGCTGCTTCTTCGCGATAGAGTTTTGGTATATCGGGAAACTTCACCAAAGCATCTTGATTGTTATCTCTTAAAAATATTTGTAGCTGCACTTCTGAAGTTGTACCCCTGGACATAATTTGAGTCATTTGACCGGGACAAATTGCTAAGTTTGAACGTAAAACTACGGTTCGTGTCGCAGCATCCCAACCAATTGATACATTAAATTCTCTTAATTCAATAGCTTTGACGTAAACTATTCTGCGGTAGCTTAAACGACGTACATTCTCAGCTTTTGATAAATCAATTCTTAATCTATCTACCAAATCTATGGGAATATAAGCATTACCGTTAACTACTATTCCTTGCTCGGGATAGCTTTGACCGTTAATTTTAATATTTACTGAGGGATAACTAGGTTGAGGTGTAGGAGGAGGAGTTTCGGCAGGAGCAGGGGTAGAACCGGGGTCAATTGCACGCGCCCAAGCTGCTATTCCATCTGCTATGCCCACGGCAAATTCCCGACGACGACTTTGTAGTAAAGCCCGATCGTCCGGACTGCTCAAGAAAATCACCTGCATTAAAAGAGAGGCGATCGCTACTTCCCGAGTAAACATCAATCGCCCCATGCCAGTAGAAGTGTCCGGCTTCACCCCCCGACTATTTATTTGCGGAACTCTTCTTAAAAGCCCCATCAACAACATCTCGGCATTGCCTTTACGAACTTCATTATTAGCAATGTAGTAAACGCTAGCGCCGTTTACAGCAGGGCTAGCAGCAGCATCGGCATGAATTTCCACCGCCACATCATTACGACGAGCGCGAGAATTAATCCATTGAATACTAGCTCTGGCGCTCAAAGAATCCGGTACCGAAAGAACCTCAAACCCACGCGCCCTTAATTCCGTTAAAATTAAATCCCGGAGGAAAATCATTTCCTTGGCTTCAGTTGTGCCCCCAGCAACAGAACCTGGATCAATTCCACCAGCTTCCTTACCTCCGTGCCCTGCCGAAATAAAAATACGTCCCATTATAAGTATTTCCTCTGAATAAAAGTTATCGTAAAAGATTGTTTACAACATTATTGGTCATCGCGACAAGCATATAATAATGTTTTGGGAATTGGGGATTGGTAATTGGTAATTGCGAATTGGTAATTGGATATGAAAAACAAGAAGGGAGTTGTTCGGCTCCCACTACAAATGTTTTTATAGTTATTAGCTCTTAACTCCTAACTGCTCACTGCTCACTGTTCACTGTTCACTGTTCACTGTTCACTGATTATGCAAATCCCACGCTTGCACCAAGACACTATAGATGAAGTTAAACACAGGGCAGATATTGTTGATGTAATTTCGGAACGTGTTGTTTTACGCAAGCGTGGTAAGGATTTTTTGGGTTTGTGTCCTTTCCATAATGAAAAAACCCCTAGTTTCAGCGTCAGCCCTAGCAAGCAGATGTATTTCTGTTTTGGTTGTCAAGCTGGGGGAAATGTTTTCAAGTTTATGATGGAGTTGGATAAGCGTTCTTTTGCTGATGTTGTATTGGATTTGGCAAGACGCTATCAGGTACCCGTACAAACTTTAGAACCCGAACAGCGACAGGAATTACAGCGCAAAATATCGGAACGCAATCAAATATATGAAATTCTTGAGGTGGCTTCGCGTTTTTATCAACATGCTTTATGGCAACCGTCGGGGGAAGCTGCGCTGCTATATCTCCAGCAGCAGCGTCAGTTAAAGGATGAAACTATCAAGGAATTTCAGTTAGGTTATGCTCCGGTTGGTTGGGAAATTTTATACCGTTATTTAGTAGAAGATAAACATTATCCGGTACAGTTATTAGAAAAAGCTGGTTTAACTAAACCTCGCTCTGAAGGTAGGGGTTTTTATGATACTTTTCGCAACCGTTTAATGATTCCCATTCACGATATCACCGGGAAGGTAATTGGTTTCGGTGGCAGAACTTTAGGGGAAGATAAACCAAAGTATTTAAATTCTCCGGAAACGGAGGTTTTTAATAAGGGCAAAACTTTATTTGGTTTAGATAAAGCGAAAGATGGTATTTCTCAATTTGACCAAGCTGTTGTTGTTGAGGGATACTTTGATGTTATAGCCCTCCATGCTGTAGGAATTACTAATGTTGTGGCTTCTTTGGGTACTGCTTTAAGTATTGAACAGGTACGTTTAGCAATGCGTTACAGCGATTCTAAGCAGTTAATTCTCAATTTTGATGCCGATAAAGCTGGCAATATCGCCGCACAAAGAGCAATTGGTGAAGTTGCCGATTTGGCTTATAAAGGAGAAGTTCAGCTGAAGATTTTAAATATTCCTGACGGAAAAGATGCCGATGAATATTTATTTAATAATAGTTCGGAAGATTATCAGCAACTGTTAGCAAAAGCACCTTTATGGTTGGATTGGCAAATAGAACAAATTACTAAAGATGCCGATTTGAGACAAGCTACAGATTTTCAAAAATCCTGTCAGCAAATGGTCAAGTTATTAAAGAATATAGCTAATCCCGATACGCGAAATTATTATGTTTCTCGCTGTGCAGAAATATTAAGTTTGGGAGATGCTCAACTTATTGCCTTACGAGCAGAAAATTTATTAACTCAAATTTCCCCTGCTAGCAATCGGCAGTGGAAAGGAAATTCTCAGAATAATAAAAATTATAAAAGTTATAAAAACAATCAAAATAATTATTCATCTTCTAAAGATTATCAAAATCACCAAGAAGATAGTTCGAGTAACGTTATCAATACGATTGCTAAAACCGAACATAGCCTATTAGAAAAGGCAGAAGGTTTATTATTATTAATTTACCTACATTCTCCAGAATATCGTCAAACTATTAGCAATGACTTAGAAGAAAATAATTTACAATTTAGCTTATCTCATCATAGATTTTTATGGCAGCAAATTGTAGATATTTGGGATAATAACTCCTCAGCAGAATTAATTTCAACCTTACAAGATAGATATTTAGAATTCCCCGAACAAATGGAAATGATTTCCCATTTATTCCATTTGAGTGAAGCAGCCCAAAAACAAATAATTCGTACTCCCCAAGTTATTTTAAGAGCAACTTTGAGTATGGAAAGAGTATTGCGAGAAAAACGCTACCGTCATTTTCGCGAACTTTGGGAAAGAACAGATCCAGAAATTGAACCAGAACAATGGAAATCCTATTATCAAGCTTTTATGGCTGAAAAGCAGCGACTGGGTGAATTAGATAAACAACGATGTTTTAATGTGGGAGAATTTTAATTAATTTTGGTGATTTCTTATTTTAGGGGGTGTTATATCGTATTCGGTTAAACAGTTATCATATCTGTGGGGGTTGGTAATGGGTAATTGGTAATGGGTAATTGGTAATAAAAAACTATCGAAACCTTCAAGGAATAGTAAGTAATTAGCCGGACTTTATATTACGACTAAAAATCATTCTGTTGAAGTCAAGTAAATTAACATTACCGTAACGCACCATTTAATGATAATAACAACGATACGCTACTGTAATTTTTCATTTAAAAAACTACTTTGGATTTTGAATTATTAAATTTAATTGTATTTAGGGTGTGTTATGACACCACAGTAATTTTGATTAAAGTACAAAAAAATTTGGTGCGTTGCGCTTTGCGACAACACACCTGACAAACTAAATAAAAGAAGAAATAAAGGCAATTAGGAACAAAATAAAGTATCTCGGGTATCTCTTCCCGTTGTGGGATTAGTACCTTTGGCTAATTTACACAATTTGTCTTGTTCGTCAGCACGTAACAATACATCTGTAAAATCAGCACCATCAATTATTGCACCATCAAATCTAGCATTAGATGCAAAGGCACCTTCTAGTACCGCATTAGTTAAGTCTGCTTTGACTAAACGTGCGGAATCTAATGTCGCATACCTTAAGTTGGCATTTCTCAAATTCGCTGATTCTAAATTAGTCGCAAAAAATCTTACACCTTGCAAATTAGAATTACTAAAGTTGCTATCGCGAAGATTTGCTTTGGTAAAACTCGAATCAGTCAAGTCTTGCCCGGAGAAATCCGCTTCGATTAATATTTCTTTGTTGTAATCTAGTGCAAAAGCTGGGGGAGTTAAATTTAATGGCATACAAGCCATCCCCCAAAACAATAAGCTAACTATAGTTACGATTATCCAGTTGCTTTTAGTCAAAATCATGATAAATTAACTGCTCATGGCAAACCATTCTTCCTCACATTATCCCGATATCGGTGCTTTAGGTGAAGACCTAGTAACGCAATGGCTGGAATCTAATAGTTGGTTAATTCTGCATCGTCGCTGGCGCTGTCGTTGGGGAGAAATCGATATTATTGCACAAAGGGAAGATGATTCCGGTACCGCTATATTAATTTTTGTGGAAGTAAAAACCCGTTCTGCGGGAAGCTGGGATGCAGGAGGAAGAATGGCGATCGCGCCTTCAAAGCAAGTTAAGTTATGTCGCACTGCCGCGATGTTTCTAACAAATTTTCCTGAAAAAGCAGACTATCCCTGTCGATTTGATGTAGCTATTGTTTGCTGTCAGAGAAAAATAACCAGGACAAATGCAATCTTTAGCTTATCGGCATCGGGATACTATTTAACATTGCAAGAATACATTCAAGCAGCATTTGAATATTCAATTGACAACCAGTAATATTAGTGGTATATACAAAAACATTAATTACCGACTATCAATAAATAATTACTCAGTTGTAATAGCAAGGCATAGCAGCAATTATTATGCCAGGGTTTCCGGGCAATAGCCCAATCCTCTGACGAATTGTTGTCGGAAAGCTTCAATTTCTTCTTTGTCGGGGCTGCCATGAGACACAATCGCCACTTGGTAGCGTCGCATAACCTCAACTGGATTCTGTTGCGCTTCTAAACTCCACAGTGCCATTTGCACCCGCATTGGAGGTTCGTAGCGGATTCCTAGTTCGTTTAAGAAAGCCCGAATATCACCATCTTCATTATTGCTAATCGGATAATCGAGCTTGACTCTAACCACCCAACCATCTATTTGATGAATTACGGTGATGAAGGAAACAGGTATGCGTGGTCTAGCGTGCAAATATTGAACTACTCTCAAGGTCAAACTGGCATTCGCCAGATAATACAAGTATTCCATCTTGGTGCTTAGGATCAAAGCCAATTTTACATCTCTATTATTGATATATAGAGCTATGCATTCGGTAGGGTAAAAGCCCCCGTTTTTAGATGGGGAGGTTTACCCAATTTTTATTTTTTGTTTTGCGTATTACTTAAAATTTATTATTATTCAACATGCTCAATCTTACTTAGGGCTAATAGTCTAGATTTCATTTATAAACTACAATCCCAATTTTTTTTGTTAAGAAACTCTGAATAAATGTAGCGACTACCAATTATGGCAATATCTAATTCTTCCAACCCGCAAAGCAACACATCGCAAAGCGTTTACTCTTCCAATCAAGATAGCACACATATTAATTTAGATGTTTCCCTCGACGGATACGACTACCATTTGCCTCCCGAATTCATTGCTCAAAACCCTGCGGTTCCCAGAGATAGTTCTCGGTTGTTGGTAGTAGATTCTCTAGACACTGGTATAAAAAGTATACCAAGTCATCATGTTTTTCGAGATTTATCGGTAATACTTCGTCCGCAGGACTTATTAGTGATGAATGATACAAAAGTAATACCGGCGAGACTTTACGGACGTAAATCTACGGGAGCGCAGGTAGAAGTTTTACTATTGGAAGAAAAACATGTTGATTGTTGGTTGGCTTTAGTGAAGCCGGGAAAGCGGTTTAAAAAAGGTAGCGAAATAATTTTTGAAACGAAAAGAGAAAATTCGCAACAGAATTGTAAAAAATTAGTTGCAACGGTTTTGGAGACAGACGAAGCTACTGGAGGAAGATTATTGCAATTTGATGTTCCTGCGGGAATGTCTTTGATACAGCTATTAGAAGACTTTGGTGAAGTGCCTTTACCGCCCTACATTAGTGCAAGTGAAGCAGAAAGCGGGCAATACCAGACAGTTTACGCACAAAATCCCGGAGCAGTTGCAGCACCTACAGCAGGGCTGCATTTTACCCCGGAGTTATTAGAAAAGCTGGAAGAAAAAGGGATTAATCGAACTTTTGTAACGTTGCATGTGGGAGTAGGGACATTTCGTCCGGTGGAAGTAGAAGATGTAACTACCCATGAAATGCATGGAGAATGGATTGAGATACCGGCGGAAACAGTAGAGAAAATTCGCGAAACGAAAGCTAAAGGTGGAAGAATTATTGCAGTGGGAACTACAGCAGTAAGAGCATTAGAGGGAGCAGCTAAAGCCGGAGAAGCAGAATTACAGCCATTTTGTGGCGAAACCGACTTATTTATATATCCAGGATATGAGTGGAAAGTAGTGGATGGTTTAATTACCAACTTTCATTTACCACGTTCGAGTTTATTGATGCTAGTCAGCGCTTTAATTGGAAGAGAAAGACTGTTAAATATATATCAAGAAGCAATCAAATCCCAATATCGTTTTTATTCCTTCGGCGATGCGATGTTGATATTGCCCGAAGCAGTTAGTGGTTAGTGGTTAGTAGTTGGGAATTGAATATTAGGAATTGGGAGTTGAATTTTCCTGTTCATCAAACAAGCAGGGAGCAAGATGCTTGCACTACTCCTGACTCCTAAATTATTCGCATTACCTATTACCCATTACCCATTACCACTCCAATAAGGAAAAATTTATTGACAATACTGCAATTTTCCCCTTCGCCTTGGGCACCCTAACTTAAACGGCATCTAGTAATTAAGTGCGGGGAGAGCCTAAAAATGTCTCAAAATTTTTTAAATATTCAGCCAAGTATTCAGCGTATGATTCGTGCTTCTGTTCCTTTAATATTTGGCTCCTGTGCTGCGTTGATTGGATTAACTATTGCCGAGTTACCTGCAAGTAGAGTTTGGGCGCAAACTGCTGTTACTCAAGATTTACAAGCTGCTGGTTTGTTTCAGCAAGGGGTGATGCGTTATAACGATGGCGATTTACAAGCTGCTGAATTAGCTTTACGTGCTGCTTTGAGTCGCGATTCTAATCTTGCTTCGGCACGCAATTATTTAGGTAATATCTTTTTACAGCAAAATCGTTTGGATGCAGCCGTACAGGAATACGGGGAAGCGATTCGTCTTAATCCTAATTTGGCTGAAGCTTACTATAATTTGGGTTTAGCATTGCACAAACAAGGGCAAAATGAAGCTGCAATTACTGCTTATCGTCAAGCATTAGTAGTAGAGCCGACAATGGCTAATGCTAACTACAATCTTGGTTTAGCACTGTATCAACAAGGACAAACTGAAGAGGCGATCGCCGCTTATCAGCAATCGATTAATCTTGATAGAAATAATGCTAATGCTTATTTTAATTTAGGTTTGGCTTTACAAGAACAAGGAGATGCAGCTAAAGCAATAATTGCTTATCGCGAAGTTTTGCAGTTGAGTCCTAATAATGCTGCTGCATACAATAACTTAGGTAATTTACTAGTTGCTAGAGGTCAAACTCCTGAAGCAATTGAAACTTATATTCAGGCAATTCGCAAAGTTCCTAATAATCCTTCTGCTTATTATAAATTAGGAGTAGCTTTTTACAAACAAGGAGAATATAAGAAAGCACAGCAAGTTCTCAGACGCGCTCACAAACAATATCGCAAGCAAGGCAATGTTGAGCAAACAGAAGTTATTGAGGAGTTGATGCAAGAAATTATTTCATCTAAGAATAAAAAGCAGCCAGAAGCAGAAACATCAGTCGAAACTTCTCCCGAGTCGGAAGTTGTTATTCCTGATAACAATGAAACCGAAGAAACTTCAGATAATCGTGAATTTGAGTTTTCTCCTGATTCTGCTCCAGAAACAGAAGAAACACCAACTATAACAGAAGATAGTTTTAATTAATTCACAAGGATAATCAAAAAATTATTTTTCGGTTTTCATAACATATATAACAATATCCATAAACCTGGTTTTCGATAAAACCGGGTTTTTCAATTTAATCTTAATCAAAATTTTTTTGTATCGCTTTTGCTCGGGAAAATAAAACCGGCGTAGATGTTTATCCCACTTTATTGACGTTGTTTGATACCTGAGAAAAAACAATTAAAAAAAGATAATTAAATCATGATTTTATTCAGCTTATTTCCAACATCAATTTACTAAGATATATTCCTTGCTTTTGGTTTACTCAATAAATTTGTAATTAGAAAACATAGCAGCTTGCCCGCAATATTGTTTTTTTGCGTTTAATAAGTTCCATAGGATACCATCTTCTATGTAAAAATGCTTCCCGCTATTAGATATACGAACTCCAGAATAATGGCTTAAACCTGTTTCGATAGTTTCAGCTAAAAGTTTGTTACGTTCTTCTTGAAGTGTATCTTGTACAAATTGACGGGAAGGTTTTGAGGTAAATTCTCCCCAAGAGAATTCCCATAGCTGCAAAGCTTTACGATTACCGTAGTTATAAATCGGGTTATCTTCTATACCGTGAGAGACCAAAACAAAATCCGCTTCAAATAACGCTTTTGCTATATCTGTATCGGAACCCGTACAGTTTAATAAAGTACGACCAGTCAAACGCTCGAAGCTCGACATCATCAGCTGGCTGTGACGTACTATTTTGTCTTGCTCCCAAGGATGAGTATTTTGTGCAATCATTTGAGTTTCTTCTTTTAGTCTTGATTTTATACACAAAACCTATTTGGAAAAGCAACTCATTACATCAAATTTAATATAATATAGAAATTATTGATAATTTATTCAAAAATTTGCTTCAATCAGCGAGTTATTGTTTGCACAAGAGTATTGGCGTTTTGTGGACGGTATGCTCTCAATCTATCTGAGTTTTGAGCTGGCATAGTAATTGAGCCACTGATTTTTTCTTTCTCTTTGAAAAATTCCTTCATAAGAGATTAGATATAGATTAAATATCTAAATATATTTAATAATAAGCTTCATAGCTTAACGTCTTCAACTCTTCTGCTATGTCATATTTAATTTCTATAATTTTGTTCAAAGCAGCATTATCGACAACATTCGGAGATGTGCGGCAGTTGATGTGCAATGAAGACAGTACCTCTAAAATCAGTTATGCGTCAAAATCAGCATCGTATTGTACTTGTTATAGACGATAGTCTCGAAGACACAGAGATTTATCGACGATACCTTGAACAAGATAACAAATACAGTTACACCATACTCGAAGCCGAAACGGGAGAAGAAGGATTAGAGCTATCGCAAAAAAAGCCCGATGCAATTTTATTAGATTTCATGCTACCAGACTTTGATGGTTTGGAACTTCTAGTAGAATTAAAAGCAAAATATTATTTGAAGCATTTACCTATTATCTTACTTACCGGTCATGGAGACGAAACAATAGCTGTAAAAGCTATAAAAGGAGGAGCGCAAGATTATCTTGTCAAAGGAAGAATTACTTCTGAAGGTTTGCGATTCGCTGTAGATAATGCAATCAAAACGGCTGCCTTACAGGCTAAAATCGAACAGCAATCCCAGCGAGAACGTTTAATATTACAAATTACTCAACAAATTCGTCAATCTCTTCAATTAGATCGAATTCTTGATACTACTGTTTCGGAAGTTAGAAAATTTTTGCAAACTGATAGAGTAGTAATTTTCCGCTTTAATAAAGATTGGAGTGGTGCAGCAATTAGTGAATCTGTAGCTCCCGAATATATTTCTATTTTGTCACAAAACATATACGACCCATGTTTTGGTAAAAATTACGTTCAACATTATAAACAAGGACGTATCAGAATTGTATCAGACCTTGATAGCGGAAAACTAAACAAATGCTACGTTAATATGCTGACTCAGTTTCAGGTAAAAGCCAATTTAGTTGTGCCGATTTTGCTCGATGAAGGTTTGTGGGGCTTATTAATTGTTCATCATTGCTCGACAAAGCGAAAATGGCAGCAAATAGAAGTCGAATTACTCGAACAACTTGCAACTCAAGTTAGTATAGCTATCCACCAAGCAGAATTATACAATCAACTCGAACAAGAACTTAACGAGCGCAAACGTAAAGAGGCAGCCTTACTTGAAAGTGAAGATAATTTGCGGCAAATCAATTCTCGTTTGCTAAAAATAACCAATCAATATAAACTGCAAAATCAAGAATTAGACCAGTTTACTTATATAGTTTCTCACGACTTAAAAGCACCGTTGCGAGCAATAGCCAATATATCTACTTGGATTGAAGAAGATTTGGGTCAGCAAGTCGAAACAGAAACCAAGAAAAATCTTAGCATGTTGCGATCGCGATTAAATCACATGCAAAGTTTAATCAATGGTTTATTAGATTATTCCCGAGTCGGAAGAACTCAGATAGCAATAGAAACTATACCCGTAGCAGATTTGCTTGATGAAATCATTAATTCTCTTCAACCGTCATCTGATTTTAATATAGTTATTAGTCCGCAAATGCCTACTTTGCAGGGTAGAAAAATACTTTTACAGCAAGTTTTTGCTAACTTATTGAGTAATGCTATCAAGCATCACGATCGCTCTGACGGAAAAATAGAAATTTCAGTTAAAGATTTAGAAACATGTTATGAATTTAGCATCTCAGATGATGGTCCCGGAATTGCCCCAGAATATCACAATAAAGTTTTTGCTATTTTTCAAACTCTTGAATCCAAATATAAAAGTGATAGTACTGGAATTGGTTTAGCCATCGTGAAAAAGATTGTTGAAAACGAAGGCGGCAAAATTACCTTAGAATCTCAACTAAATCAAGGTACTAAATTCACTTTTACTTGGTTAAAATAATGAATTGGGTAATAGGTAATAGTAATCAAATGAGCGAGCTAAGTATTATTAGTTAACGAGATAATTTCAAACAAAAAAGGTGAGCAAAGCCCACCCTAATAATATATTCGCCAAATCTACTTGTTTATAGAATCAACTTAAAATAGACATATTTCGGAAAAACACGAATATTATTTTCTGTCATAAAAACAACATTAATTCCAACTAAACCTCAAATCATGGCGATACATTCAATTTCGACTAAAACATCTTTTGGTAAACGAGAAACTTCAACACAAGCTCTTGCTGGAGCAGTTTCTTCATCAAAATATTTTGCATAAACTGCATTCACCGCAGCAAAATCACCCATATCTTTTAAAAACACACTCGTCTTAACGACATTTGCAAATGTAGCGCCAGCTTCTGTTAAGATAGCTTCTAAATTACTCATTACCCGCTCTGTTTGCTTCGTAACGTCGTCGGTGTAGACAACATTACCAGCCCTTGGATCTATAGCAATTTGTCCCGCGACAAAAAGCATTTGTCCCGAAGCCACCACAGCTTGATTGTAAGGTCCCACCGGTGCCGGTGCATTATCAGTTTTAATAACTTTACGACTCATAGATACCACCTGAGAAAATTCAGTTTTTCGTTTATGGGATTCTATCTGTGCCTGATATATTTCCCCATCTGGCATTATCGCACCAGTTAGGTCTGCATTTTCAAATGTAGCGCCGTAAATCTTCGCGTTGGTTAAATCGGCTTTTTTTAAATTTGCACCGTTGAGGTTGGCTTTGGTGAGATTACTTCCTTTCAGACTTGCTCTTTCTAAATTCCCTTAAGGATTTAAAATGTATTCCAAGATGTTGGGTTGCACTTCGTTTAACCCAACCTACTAATAACTTATATGATGTCCGGCAAATCACCCATAATATTATTTATTTAGTCCATAACACACCCTACAAAGTAAACCACGCAGGTGGGTTGTATTTGTGTCGCAGGGGTTTCAACCGACAGAAAAACTTCACTACAAAAAATCTAAGATCTTAAATTCTTGGTCTTATCCCATAATTCCGATATCGCCAATAATCTCGCAAAATCTCCGAGTGGTCAAAACATAAATTATCTGGCACATTCCAAGATTCAAAAATTGCTGCATTTTTAGCATCATCACCTGCTTTCGGCTCTCCCTTAGCAGTTGCAATAAATACAATACTTATCGTATGTTTGCGTGCATCCCGTTTGGGATCGGAATAAACATGAAATTGTTCTACTAACTCGACTTCCAAATCAATTTCTTCCAAAGCTTCCCTTCTCGCAGCAGTTTCTACAGCTTCACCGTAATCAACAAAACCGCCGGGAATAGCCCAACCGAAAGGTTCGTGATGACGTTCGATTAATACTATTGGTCGATGTGGTCTGTCAATTAATTCGATGATGATATCTACTGTCGGAGCGGGATTTCGGTAGGTCATAGCAATGGACAATTGGAAATAAGAGAAGGGAAAGAGGGGGGTAGAAAAACTTCGTAATTCTTAACCGCTAACAACTAACAACTAACATTGTGATAAATTCGATTGGATACGCTTTTTCTATAGTTTGGATAATTTATGCCTTTTCCTAGAAGTAGCGGTATTTTGCTTCATCCTACAAGTTTCCCCAGTCGCTTTGGTATTGGCGATTTGGGGCATGAAGCTTACCGTTTTATTGATTTTCTTAAAGATGGTTATCAGCAGTATTGGCAAATTCTACCTTTAGGTCCTACTGGTTTTGGTAATTCTCCTTATATGTGCTATTCAGCTTTAGCGGGCAATCCGCTGTTGATTAGCCCGGATAAGTTGCGGGATGCAGGTTTACTCAGCGATGATGATTTTAACAATCTACCTGAGTTCCCTTTGGATAACGTTGATTATCACCAAGTAGAATCTACCAAAATTCCTTTGTTGAAAAAAGCTTGTTCTAATTTTAAAGCTAATCATAACAAGGAGCAGTTACAGGCTTTTGAGGAATTTTGCTATTCAAAAGCTTATTGGCTGGATGATTATACTTTATTTATGGCGCTTAAGGATAGTACCGGAGGTGCTAGTTGGAATAGCTGGGATAAGGATATTGCCAAGCGCAAACCGAGAGCGATAGAAAAGGCAAAGAAAGAATTAGAAAGTGAAGTTTTTTATCACAAGTTTCTGCAATTCCAATTTTATAGTCAGTGGTCGGAATTAAGAAAATACGCCAATGAATCGGGTGTGGAAATTATTGGCGACATTCCGATTTATGTAGCTCACGATAGCGCCGATGTTTGGGGAAATCCAGAAAATTTTTGCTTGGATAAAGATACTGGAGAAGCTGCGTTAATGGCTGGGGTACCACCAGATTACTTTAGCGCTACCGGTCAATTGTGGGGTAATCCGGTTTACGATTGGAAGCAGTTGGAAAAGCAAAAGTTTAAGTGGTGGGTGCATCGTTTTGAGGCGATGCTCGATTATGTTGATATTATTCGTATCGACCATTTTCGAGGATTTGAATCTTACTGGGCTGTACCTTTAGGTGAAGAAACTGCCGTGAATGGTAAGTGGATAGAAGCACCTGGAAATAAGTTGTTTGAAACTATTAAAAAGCAACTTGGTAGTTTACCCGTATTAGCGGAAGATTTGGGAACTATCACCCCAGAAGTTGAAGCTTTACGGGATAAGTTTGAGTTTCCCGGTATGAAGGTTTTGCAGTTCGCTTTTGGTGGAGATGCTGGCAATCCTTATTTACCTTTTAACGTTCAAGAAAATAATTGTGTAATTTACACCGGAACTCATGATAACGACACTACCGTAGGTTGGTATGAAAAAGCCAACGATGATGAGAAACGTAACTTAAATTTCTATTTAGGTTCTATAAGCCCCGACGGAGTGCATTGGGATCTGATTCGTTTAGCAATGGGTTCGGTTGCTAACGTCGCGATTTTCCCCCTACAGGATATTTTGGGATTGGGTTCTAATGCGAGAATGAATATTCCCTCGTTAGGTGAAGGTAATTGGGAATGGAGATATCGAACTGAAGCGATGAATTCCGAATTATCTCAACGGATGAAGGATTTTGTTCAATTCTTTGGAAGAGCGCCAATCAGTTAACAGTTGTCAGTGAACAGTTGTCAGTGAACAGTTATCAGTGTTTAACGAAGGCGGGTAATACATTGACAAGATGATAGAAACAAGGTTGAGGAAAAAGATAATTAATTCCTAGTTACTCATTACTCATTACTCATTACTCACTGTTCACTGCTCACTGCTCACTGCTCACTGCTCACTGACTAAGCGCGACTCGGAGTTGTTCAACTTTTCCTGGTTGACCCATTTTTTTAGCTTCCTGCTGATTAACGCTAACTAAAACTCCTCCAGCGTTTCCAGCCTTGACAGTAAGCTCTTTTTGTGCTTTCCAAGTACGCTTGCTTCCTTCTTTTAAGGTTCCTTGATAAGTTATTTTGCCGTCGGCTATTACCTGAATCCAAGATTCTTCTTTTAAGGTGACTCCAACTTCAACTTCTTTTTGATTTCTGGAAAAGGTGTTAGTTTGAGTTTCCGATCCCGGTTTACCTGGAGTAGGCTTGTTGCCATCAGCTAAATTAGCTAAATTATCTGGTTTAACAGAAGGTTTAGTTTCATTGGCAATCATTGTTGCGCCATTGAGCCAGTTTGATAAACCGCTCACCGAACCTACAGTTATTAATACGTATAACAAATAAAAATGAAAGGGACGCAGTCTAAAGAATGAGGAATTTTTCCAAACAGGTTTGAGAACTACTCGACTCGTACCTATAGGAAATGTACTGGCAAATTCAGATCCCTTGTAGCCTAGTGCATCAGCATACTGCCTAATTAAACCCTGAATATAAACTGGCTCTGGCAAATCATCCAATTTGGCTTCTTCTATACCTTGAACTAATTTTCGAGGGATTTTGGTGTAGTTGACCACATCCTCAATCGAAAAGCCGTATTGCTGACGTGTAGCGCTCAGTTGTGCGCCCATTTGTGCTAATTTGTCGGCTCTTTGTTCCTCTATAGAAGTTGCCGGAGTCACTTTTTCTTCAACATTTCTTCTAAACCACTTCATCTTTTTCTTTGCTCCTTGAGCCAGCTGAATCATTAATAGGAATTTCCTGTAATTGTTTGTTTAAATAAGTAATTTCTTTATTTGTAAGGTGACGATAAGTACCTTCTGATAAATATTTCTCCCCTGGTCGCTGTAGTTTGATCGAACCAATTGCGGTACGATGGAGCTGAATTACCGGATAACCTAATTGTTCGGCTATACGCCTGATTTGGCGGTTTCTTCCCTCCATCAGAACTATCTCTAAACAACTATTTCCGGCTATTTTTTCTATTAATTGCAATGAAGCAGTCCGCGTTTTTCTATTGTCTAAAAAAACACCCTCACGCCACATCTGCAACGTTTCTTCTGGTGGATGCCCTTTCACTAAAACGCGATAAGTCTTCTTGATGTTGTGACGGGGATGAGTCAGCTTAAATGTCAGATCCCCGTCATTTGTTAATATCAATGCTCCCGTAGAGTCCGCATCTAAACGACCAACTGGGTGAATACCCTTACCGGAGCGCAAGTCCTTTGGTAGTAAATCTAATACGGTTGCTCTTGCTTGAGGATCGTAACATGTGGAAACGACTCCTGGGGGTTTATTAATTAACAAATAGGTAGAAATTGGGCGCTTTTTTGCAGAAATGTTTTTTCCGTCAACTGTAATAGTGTCTGTTTCAGGATTTACTTTCTGTCCTAAGTGTGCCAATACACCATTGACCCTCACCCTTTCAAGCTTAATCATTTCTTCCGCTTGACGACGTGAGGCAATTCCCCATTGTGAAATAATTTTTTGTAACCGAACCCCCATGTATTTTTACTGATATCCCATCAGTTCATATCTAAATAAGAATATAGTATTGATGTTTTGTAATTGAAAAGTGCTTTTGATACAGTTAGTATTTGTTTCTTTGCTTATCGATTTTTTATTACCCCCACTACCTTTATAGCTATCAGATGCTGAAAAAAAAGAAGTTTAAACTAGTTACAAATGTCTTAACAGCCGCAATTAAATTGTGGTTAAGAACACAAGTTAGTCATATTGGGCAACTTAAACTTGATATCCAAGCTGGCGATCGCCAGCTTTTGTCTGGGTGCATACCCAGCGTATCAATTGTTGCAGAAAATGCTATTTATCAAGGTCTTCATTTATCATTTGTCGATTTAATCGCCAAAAATATTAGCATTAATGTTGGTTCTGTTCTCAAAGGACAACAACTCCAATTGTTGGAAAAAGTACCAGTAATTGGCGAATTAAGCCAACTGCAAGAAGATTTATCAGCTTCTTTGTCTAGTACATTATTATCAACCGCTTTAAACGATATCCTGTTTAAATTTTTACCAGACTACAGTGCAAATTCCAAATCAATTTGTTGGGATCGAGTCGAAATCCAACAGAATCAACTTGTAATAAGTGCGACTATCCACCAGGAAAATAATTCTCAACCTTTAGATATTTGTATAGGCTTAAATTTACTAAGCCCCCATGAATTACTTGTTGCACCCATTTTGGTTACAAGCAATACAAAAACTCTACTAGAAAGTAGTGATGGTGAGTATTGTAACTTGGGGTCTGATGTGGAAATTCAAGACCTAAAGTTGCTGCCTGGAAAAGTTATTTTCCGAGGAATGATTAATGTGAATCCATAATAAACGCTCAACTGATAATATGGCGTAGAAAATTATTTATTTTTAACGATAATTTTTTAGTCACCAGTTATGACTAGCGAGTTATATTTCCTTGTCTCCCCATCCCTTCCCTTTAGTTAAGCAATGGCAATAGGAGGGTGACAAAGTAATAAACTAGGGGAGCGGTAAATATATAGCTGTCGGTACGGTCGAGAATGCCTCCGTGCCCAGGGATTAAATCGCCAGAATCTTTAACTCCTGCATCGCGTTTGAGCATTGATTCGGTTAAGTCTCCTAAAAGACTGGCGATACCGATTAAGGAACCTAATGCTGCACCTGTAAGATAAAAATCCGGTAAGCTAATGTAGTAAGCAACTGCCACTCCAACTAAAACGCTGGCGGAAATACCAAAAATTGCTCCCTCAACAGTTTTCTTAGGACTAATACCGGATAAAGGTGTTTTGCCAAAATATTTACCGACAAAATAAGCCCCGATATCCGCAGCCCATATACATGTAAAAGTAAGTAAGGTTGCGCGCAAACCTAAAGGTAAAGCAGAAAAGTTTTCTCTACCGATAAATGCACTCATCGAAGCTGGTAAGTAACCTCCTAAAGGTAAATTACTGAAATTGACAGTATCTATCGCTCGCAATCTTACCCAGTAGCTTGGTAAATATCCGGTGTAAAACAAGCCGAGAATTGAAGCGGAAATATCGGCTATTGATGCCATTTTTGGCTGAAATAATAGGTAAAAGCAAATAAATGTCCCGGCTAAAGGCATGACAGCGTCGGCTAAGCTGCTATCGAAGGTACAAATTGCTAGCAATACTTGAGAGACAACCATTGTAATTTTGGCTGCCGGAGCTATGCCTTTGGCTCGTACTAAATTAAAATATTCTCGTTGCCCTAGAAAGATAATGATTACATAGAAAAATGTAAAATACCAGCCTCCGAGCATGGTGCCACCCAAAGCTAAGGCGATCGCTATAATTCCACTTAAAATCCGAGGCAAAGACATAGATGATAGAAGTTTTAGATTTTAGATTTTAGACTTTAAACTTTAGACTTTAGTTAAATAATCTTGGATTGTTAGTTGTCAGGATGTTGTTAATAATTGTTTCTTTGTCTTGCACCCTGCAAGATGAAGCTATCAATCGAACTTTTCGCCACTAAGAATAAAAATTGGGTTGACTGCTGTAAAGGTTTGACTAAATCCTCGCGTTTCGAGACGATTAACAGCAGATTGAACAACTTCAACGTTTCTAGCTTGTAAAGTCGCAAAGCTTTGAGAAACAGCATACAGACTTTCTAGATTAGCAGCTGTTGCGACTACACGACCTGATGGAGGTAAGTACTTCCAAACAGTTTGTAAAATTTCGCTGACAAAACGTCCTCCTTCAATACAAACCCTTTGGGGTGTATCTTTAAGATGATGCAAGCATTCAGGTGCGCTACCTTCAATGACTTCGACGTTGTTGACTTCAAACCGCTGGCAGTTATGACGAATTAGGTTGGCAACTTCTTCGTCTCTTTCTACAGCTATAATTCTTCCTTGGGGACATAGTAATCCGACTTCAATGGGAATTGTGCCGGTACCCGCACCAATATCCCATAGTACATCTTTGGGTTGCAGTCGCAGTTGAGAAATTAGCAATAATCGGATTTCTCGCTTACTCAAGGGAATTCCCGGTAAACGCTCGAATAGTTCATCTGGAATTCCAGGAGTGATGTAAGGCCACAATTTATTAGTCATAATAATTAAAGGAAAGTTTGTTTAAGCTAGAGCCTAAAACTTTTTAAACCGTCTATAGCGCATTTATGCTAATGAAACTTCGGAGGGTGCGTCAAAATGATTGGTGAATTATTGAATAATCGCTATGAAGTAGTTTCTCAATTTGGAAAAAACACCCGACGAAGAACTTTTAAAGCCCGCGATGTAAACACCGGGGAACTAGTTGTCGTTAAGTTACTTGCTTTTAATAGCGATTTTGAATGGGATGACCTCAAATTATTTGAACGAGAAGCTCGAACGTTAAAAAATTTATCACATCCATCTATTCCGGGCTATGTAGATTATTTTGAAGTTGATAAGCCAATCTCCGGGTTTGCTTTAGTACAAACTTATATCCCCACACAAACTTTAGAACAATATATAAAATCGGGGCGTATTTTTACCGAATCAGAAGTAAAACAAATAGCTACAAAAGTTTTAGATATTCTAATTTATTTACATTCTCTTTCCCCGACGGTAATTCATCGCGATATCAAGCCTAGTAATATTTTGTTGGCAAATAGATCGGGGAATCACGTCGGAGATTTGCATTTAATTGATTTCGGTTCCGTACAAAATGCTGTTGCGAAAGAATTTGGTACCCGTACTATTGTCGGAACTTACGGTTATATGCCTCTCGAACAATTCGGCGATCGCACGGTACCAGCTTCGGATATTTATAGTTTGGGTGCGACGTTGATTTATCTATTGACGGGAACCCATCCAGCAGATTTACCTCACAAAAATGGCTGCATTCAGTTTGAGGATATTACAAGTGTAAGTCCTGAATTTACTCAATGGTTGAAAGCTGTTACCGAACCGACTTTAGAAACTCGGATAAAATCTGCTTCTCAAGCATTGGCAGAATTACAACAGCCATTAGATAGCAATTCTGTCTCGAATCCTTTTGCAAAACTTATTCGAGGTGATTGGTATTGGGATGGTAAAAATTGGATTCCTAAGAATCAGCAGCTATTAGCAAGCAATTTTCACCGTAAATTTAATCCTAATAAAATTAAACTAACTAAGCCATCTGGAAGCAAAGTTACTCTCGATAAAAGTAAAGATAATTTACAAATACTAATTCCACCAATTGGCTTTCACTCATCGTTGGTATTCTTCGGCTTATTTACAGTTGCTTGGAATTCACTGACTCTGTTGTGGACTGTTGGTGCTATAAGCAGCGGCGTTTTCCCTCTCAATTTATTATTTGCCCTTCTTTCTCTACCTTTTTGGGGTTCTGGTTTCTTTTTAATTTACAGTTTTGTATTTTCTTGGTTTGGAAAAGTGCGATTGTGTTTGAGTAAAGAGCGGATTACTAAATTTTATGAGATATTAGGATTCCATTTTCAACGCCCCAGTGCATCTAATAAAAAAGATATTAAAAAACTGATTTATATTCCCAGACATTTTGTTAAAAACGATTCCGGTGAAAGAACAGAAGTTTTTGCTGAGTTGATTATTAGTACCGGTGTACGTAAATACAAGCTTCAAGATGGCGGCGCAATTTCTTCCGAATCCGAACTTGAATGGCTGGCTTCGGAGTTAAGCGATTGGTTGAATTTACCAGTCACTTTGGAATAGTTATTTTATCTATCTTTTAACTATCAAAAGCATTAGTAATAATAAATTTGCTCATAATCAAATCAAATTAGTAGCACGAAAGACTGGATTTAGAGGATTGCAAAAAATTGAAGCGCAATTTTTAAATAGGATTAAATAAATTGATTTAGATCGAGTGGAGAAGAATACATAAATAGTTAAAGCCGCATAAAAATATTCTACTGAAGAACTGATATCGACTCAAAAATATTAAAATACTGATTTGCATCGAATGTTAAAAAAACTTTCTTCTAAACCTTTCCTAATCATTGCTATATTTTCACTATTAGCAGCAGTAATTATATATTGGCAATATGAAGGCGATCGCACGATTGCGGAGGTTGGCAGTAAAGCAAATTATCAACTGTCTCGCAATCTTGTTTATCACAAAGTTAATGACTCTCAACTCAAACTCGACCTTTATCAAAACAAAAATCCTGGTTTACATCCAACACTGATAGTTATTCATGGAGGAGGTTGGATTAACCAATCTAAAGAAGGACTAAAACCTTTTTTTGAACCTTATTTAAATTGGGGTTTTTCTGTAGTTAATATTAATTATAGATTGGCAAGTACTGCTCTGGCTCCAGCAGCAGTACAAGATGCTCGCTGTGCTTTGCATTGGGTAGTTAATAATGCAGAAAAATACAATTTTGATAAAAGCAAAATTATCACAAGTGGATTTTCTGCTGGGGGACATTTATCTTTAACTACGGGAATGATACCTCCCCAAGCAGGATTTGATAACCAATGTCCCAGTAACAAAAAAAATAAACTTGCTGCAATTGTAAATTGGTCTGGAATTACTGATGTAGAGGATTTAATTAAAGGGAAGAACGAGAAGTATTATGCAGTTGAATGGTTGGGTAATCAAATAAACGATTCTAAAATTGAATTAGCTAAAAATGTTTCTCCGATTAATTACGTTCGTGCCGATTTACCGCCAATTTTAACTATACATGGCGATAAAGATACTTTTGTACCTTATACTCACGCCGTTAGATTGCATCAAAAACTCGATTTAGCTGGCGTTTCAAATCAACTATATAGCCTCAAAGAAGTCGCTCATGGTGGGTTTAATAAAAAACAAAAACAGCAAATTTACGCCACTATCAAAGAGTTTCTAATAAAGCACCAATTATTTCCTTCACGGTAGAAGATTACCTATTGAATAAAAGAGGGCAGAGGGGGAAGCAAAATGGGATAATATAGCTTTTTTTTCAGGGTGAAGTCATTCTTTGTATCGCACCCAAGTAAAATTCGCTGCACTAGGTTGCCACACTACCGCAATAAATCTTAATAATTGCAACCAGAAAATCAGTTAACGATTTAATTTCTTCTACCCGCTACTTACTCCCCCAATCTAAGATATATAGAAGATTCTTTATTGAAAGAGGCGTTATGTTTGGATTGGGTTTCCCGGAAATGGCTGTAATTGTTGTTGTGGCGATTTTGATTTTTGGACCTAAAAAAATTCCTGAGTTAGGCAGCGCTTTAGGAAAAACTTTAAGGGGTTTTAAGGACGAATTGAAAGACGGCGAGCATGAAGCCGATGGCGAAAACGACCAAGAAAGACGATAATATTTTGAAAATATTCATTTCTTAGAGGTAAAAAGTTGTAAATCCGCATTTATTAAGCGTAAAAGCGTAAAAGCGTAAAAGCGTAAAAGCGTAATTTACAACTTTTTACTTGTTATCCCTTCATAAGCTATTTAACACCGAAGATGGAACTCCGACTTCTTTATCTTTCGGAGTCGGACTATCAATCTTTTCTGGAACTTCTTCTTCAATAACTCCCCTAGCTTTAATTAACTTAATGGCACGACTGACACTTTCTGGTAAGATAACGACCAAACTATCATCGGTTGCTAAATCTAAAGCTTTATTGATCGCTTCCGTTTCATCTAAAACTGTTTCGTGTACGCAATCTGGATTTACTTCCCTAATACCTTGAGTAATTAACTCGGCAGCAGAACCGCGCTTTCTTCCCCTGGTGTCATCATCTTCTTTAATGATGATGCAGTCGAAAATTTCAGACGCTAGTTTACCCAACATGACAAAATCTTCGTCACGGCGATCGCCCGGGCCACCAACTACACCAATTCGCTGTCCGGATGTCCAGTTACGCACGAATCCACCCAAGGCTTCATAAGATGCTGGGTTGTGAGCGTAGTCAATTAGAGCGTGGTGTTTACCCAAATTAAATAAATTCATCCGTCCCGGTGTTTGATTCACCGAAGCCCGGAAGGTATTTAAACCAGCCCGAATTTCCTCTATGGAAACGTTTTGTACGAAAGCTGCTAAAGATGCTGCCAAAGCATTAGCAATCATAAATGGAGCGCGTCCACCCATTGTCAAAGGAATATTATCTACCTTTTCTATGCGGTGAGTCCAATCCCCTTTCAAAATAGATAAAAAGCCATTTTCATAAATCGCTGCTACTCCACCTTTTTCAATATGTCCCCTAACTAATTCCGAGTCGGGATTCATGGTGAAGTAAGCAATATTGGCTTTCGTTCTTTCTGCCATTGCCGCAACTCTTTTGTCGTCGGCATTTAATACCGCATAACCATCGGGATATACCGCTTCAGCAACCACACTCTTCAAATGCGAAAGTTGATCGATGGTATCAATATCACCCAATCCTAAATGGTCGGCAGCAACATTTAACACCACACCAACATTAGATGCTTCAAAAGCTAACCCCGAACGTAAAATACCTCCCCGTGCTGTTTCTAACACGGCAACTTCTACCGTCGGGTCTTGCAATATCAGCTGGGCGCTTTGCGGCCCGGTATTATCGCCAGCTTCTACTAAATATTCTCCGATATAGGTGCCATCTGTAGTTGTATACCCAATCACTTTTCTAGTTTGCTTGAAAATATGAGCTAGCAACCTAGTAGTAGTAGTTTTACCATTGGTGCCGGTCACGCTGAGAACAGGTACGCGAGTAGTCTTATCGGCAGGGAACAGCATATCTATTACTGCCGCAGCAACATTGCGAGGAATTCCTTGACTGGGAGCAACGTGCATCCGGAATCCCGGTGCTGCATTCACCTCTACAAGTACTCCATCGGTTTCTCTTAAAGGACGACTAATATCGGTAGTAACAATATCAATCCCGGCGATATCTAAACCAATTATTTTAACTATCCGTTCAGCTAACCAAGCATTTTGAGGATGAATTTCATCAGTACGGTCTACAGCAATACCACCCGTAGATAAATTCGCCGTTGCTCGTAAATAACAAATTTCATTTTTATCTAAAATGGTATCGAGGGTGAAACCCTGTCTTTCCATCAAAGCATAACTATTGCGGTCTAAAATAATTCGGGTTAAAACATTATCGTGACCGTCGCCACGATTTGGGTCTTTATTAGTTTCTTCAACTAAATCGGCAATAGTTGACCTACCGTCACCAACAACATGAGCAGGTACTCGTTCGGCTACGGCAACAACTTTACCGTCAACTACCAATACCCGATGGTCGCGTCCGAGATAGAATTTCTCAACAATTACCGAGCGAGAAACAGCCCTAGCAGCATCGTAAGCCGCTTCAGCTTCTTCCCAACTTCTGATATCAATGGTAATACCGCGTCCGTGGTTGCCATCGAGGGGTTTTAGAACAATAGGAAAGCCAC
The DNA here is from genome assembly GCF_000316665.1 of Rivularia sp. PCC 7116. Lineage (GTDB taxonomy): Bacteria > Cyanobacteriota > Cyanobacteriia > Cyanobacteriales > Nostocaceae > Rivularia. Next base: position 1,029,774 of record NC_019678.1, read on the forward strand.
CAACATAATCAACTGCGTCTTCTAAATCGTCGAAGAAATTGATTACAGTTCCTTTGGGTACGGGCACCCCTGAAGATTCGAGAACACGCTTAGTCGCTTCCTTGTCACAAGCAAGTTCTACACCTAAAATGCCGGTATTAGCCGTCATTGTGGCTTGAATCCGCTTTTGCTGTACTCCATAACCCAACTGAATCAAATATCTCGAACCTAAAGGCATCCAAGGGATACCCCTTTTTTTAGCTTCATTAACAATTGATTCGGTAGAAGGTCCTAAAGAAGCATCGCGCCAATAGTCCTTGATATCTTGTAAATCTTGCTCTAACTCAGCCTGGGGATAGCGCCCCCTATCGACAATACTTTGACAAAGCCTGACAGCAGCTCTTGCAGCATAACGTCCGGCTTCCTCATTTAAATACTCGAAAACGACCTGATAAATTCCCGGAGTCGAAGTTTCGCGGGTGCGACCGAAGCCCGCACGCATTCCGGCTAATTCCTGAAGTTCTAGCGCCACATGTTCGGCAATATGACCCATCATAGTGCCTTCTCGCACCCGCATTAGAAAGCCACCACGACAGCCAGGAGAGCAGTAATGACCTTCCAAAGAAGGTAAAGCTTCTACCAATCCTTCGTAGAATCCAGGGATTTCATTCGAGGGAGTGTCAGCGAGGTTTTCTAAATCAAGGCGCATGACGATTAACTTGTGGCGTCGAATGCTCCAATAGTTAGGACCGCGTAAAGTTTGGATCTTGAGGATTCTCATGATAAAGGGTAGATGGAGATTCGGAACCAAAATTCTAGTTTCTTACTGGAATTGACCGCATAACTGTTCGTGAATAACAGTTTTTTTATTCCTTATTTGTATGATTTTGACTTTTTATGCTTTTGTGCTGCAACAAAAAATCGCGGTCAACCCAGTGTAACCACACATACGTATTCCCGTCAGCTGGATATTCGCCCTACAGATGGTATCGCAGTTCGTCCGTATAAATGATAGCGATCGCCATGACCCAGAATATGTACTCTTAAATTGTGCAGGCTTAGAGGTTCTGTTGCTCCAACACGGGGTTCGTTAGTATGAGTAAGTTCGCTCGAATCGATAATTGTTACCGCCCCTTTGCCCATAACTTCAAGCCAACCGTCTTTTTCAAACATGGCACAAGTATCTTCATCAATGCCAATTCCTAAACGGTCGGGATGAGAAGCAATTGCACTCATTAAACGCACCATACGGTTACGATTGTGAAAATGCTGATCGACAATCAACTCCGGAATAAACCCTAAGCCAGTTGCCATGTCAACTAAAGAGCGATTCGGAGACTCTCCACTACCGCCTCCAGCAATCATGTGGTGTCCCATTACCGCAGCTCCGGCACTAGTACCGGCTAAAGTCAATTCTCCAGTTTTTACTCGTCCTCGGATAATATCCATCACAGGCGTATCAGCCAAGACACCGCAAAGACGCAATTGATCGCCTCCAGTCAAAAAAACACCGCTACATTCTTCCAACGATTCCTTGTAGTAACGGTCGTGACAATGGTCGCGTTCTCGAATATCTAAAATTTCAACCTTTTTTACTCCCATATCTTCAAAAATATTTACGTAGCGAGCGCCAATAATACTCGGTTCCCGAGAAGCAGAGGGAATAATAGCAATATGGGCATCTTTCGCACCAGCACGGTCTATAAAAGTTCGCAGAATTTCTCGTCCGTGAACCTTATCTTCTGCGCCTCCAATAACCAGAACGGCGGTTTTAGTTGCTTGGGATGTGGTCATTTCCAGCCATTTAGCTTTTAGTTGCCGCATTGTGTATCTCCTGTCAACAACCGGAAGGTGAATTTTACTTCGCGGACAGTTCGCGGAAGTTTTGCAATTGATCGGACTTTCCTGTTTATTGTTGTGGAAATGTCCATAAAGGCTACTAGGTTTATTGCAAGAGTTATAAAGCTTGCTTGCGCCAGGAAAAATATGCCTTTTGCTTTTTAGCTTAAAGTTTGAGTGGCACCCATAAGTCGTCATGTATGAAGCCCCATTGTCTTTTTCTTTCACCAGCGCAGAACCTATTTCACCTATCCTTGTCTATTCCCCATACCCGTCTACCAAGACGGTAAAGTGCTTGGGATAAAGCACAGACAAACGACAAAGCCTGTCGCAATGCAGGATACAATCTTCCTGCGTTGTTGTTAACGCCTTTGTATGAATCTTAATTTAAAGTTAGATGTGACAATATTTAAACATAAATTAAGTAATTAGAAAAACTTTCGTTTCCACACAAAACCATCTATCCTAAGTACTTTTATATACTCTAAATAAAGTTTAAATGTAATGTAGTCAACAACGCGCTATGCCGAATCGCAAGCGAGTTCAATTTAAGAATAGTGTCCTCCAATACGAAATACTGTGCGTTTTGATATAGTTACGCTATTTCCCGATTGTTTTACTTCCGTTCTCAATTCCGGGCTGATTGGTAAGGCTTTAGCCAAGCAAATTGCCAGCGTGCATTTTGTAAATCCGCGAGACTTTACCACCGACAAGCACCGGAAAGTTGATGATGAACCTTATGGTGGGGGAGTTGGCATGTTAATGAAGCCCGGACCTATTTTCTCTGCTGTCGAATCGCTGCCGGTTTTGCCGCGACGAGAGGTGATCATGATGAGTCCCCAGGGAGAAACTATCAATCAGCCATTATTAAGAGAATTGGCTGCCAACTACGACCAATTAGCGATTATTTGCGGTCATTATGAAGGAGTTGATGAGAGAGTATTAGAATTAGTCACCCGTGAAGTTTCTTTAGGAGATTTTATTCTGACTGGTGGCGAAATACCTTCTATGGCTTTAATGAATGGTGTAGTCCGTTTGCTTCCGGGTACCGTAGGTAAAGCTGAATCTTTAAAATTAGAAAGTTTTGAAGAAGGATTGTTAGATTATCCCCAATACACCCGCCCCGCCATCTTTCGCGATCGCAAAGTACCCGATGTACTATTGTCCGGCAATCATGCAGCAATTGCACGGTGGCGTTACGAGCAACAAATTGACAGAACCCGCAAACGTCGTCCCGATTTATTTCAAGCTTGGGAAGAGGAGAAGAGAGGGGGAGAAGGAGTGAGGGAGTGAGGGAGTGAGGGAGTGAGGGAGACAAAGAGAAATAATTACTCTAGCTCCTAACTCCTAACTCCTAACTCCTAACAGCTAGCAACTAACAACTAACAACTAACAACTAACCTTTTTTATGAACATTCGTATTGGAAATGGTTATGATATCCATCGTTTAGCACAAGAGCGTAAATTAATTTTGGGTGGTGTGGAAATTTCTCATTCTCTAGGATTGCTGGGACATAGTGATGCCGATGTTTTAACTCATGCCATTATGGACGCGATGTTAGGAGCGCTTTCTTTGGGCGATATCGGTCATTATTTCCCCCCCAGCGATGACAAATGGGCTGGTGCTGACAGTTTGATGCTTTTAGATCGAGTTAATAATTTGATTCAAGAGCAAGGTTGGAAAGTAGGAAATATTGATTCTGTGGTAGTCGCAGAACGTCCTAAACTAAAACCCCACATTCAAAAAATGCGCGAAAAATTAGCTGCTGTTTTGCAAATCGAACCCAATCAAGTTGGTGTCAAAGCCACTACCAATGAAAAATTGGGTCCCGTTGGTGAAGAAAAAGGAATATGTGCTTATGCTGTAGTTTTATTAGTTGTTAGTGGTTAGTTGTTAGTTGTCAGTGGTTGGTTATTATTTAATAACTGTTCGCTGATAACTTATAACTGTTCACTGTTCACTGTTCACTGAAATTATTCGTATATCTACCTAAATGCTAAGATTTGTTTCTTTAATTCCTAAATTTCGGCGTTTGCGTTTACCAATTATTCTGGCAGCCATAACTGCACTTTTTGTTGCCGCCTGTAATCCCAGTAACTTCAGAACTGAAGCAGCAGAAACAAAGCCATTAATCCTAAGTATTCTCAGCGATCCCAAAACTTTTAACTACGCTCTTTCTCAAGAGTCACCGAATATTTTTCCCTATACTTTTGAAGGTTTAACTACTCTAAATCCACTCACTGGAGAAATCGAACCAGGGTTAGCTGAATCTTGGGAAATAGCTGATGATGGTTTGCGGTTTGTTTTTACGTTACGAGAAAATTTGAAGTGGTCTGACGCTCAACCTTTAACTGCTGAAGACGTTGTATTTAGCTACAACGATATTTACTTTAATAAAGAAATTCCCACTGATGTTAAAGACGGTTTAAAAATGGGTGATAAAGGTATATTACCCAAGGTCAGAAAACTTGACGAGCGGAGGGTCGAATTTGCTTTACCAGAACCTTTCCGACCTTTCTTACAAAATATGACAACGCCTATTTTACCGAAACATGCTTTACAGGAATCGGTAGAAAAAAAAGATTCCGAAGGGAAGCCATTATTTTTACAAAAATGGGGTGTTGATACTCCCGTTAACGAGATTGTGACTAATGGTCCTTATAAGTTGGGACGTTACAATACTACTCAACGGATTGTATTCGAGCGCAATCCTTATTACTGGAAAAAAGATAAGCCATTAATTGACAAAGTAAATTGGGAAATTGTTGAATCTCAAGATACTTCTTTACTGCAATTTCGTTCTGGTAGCTTGGATTATATCGGCGTAACACCAGATTATTTCTCTTTACTGAAACGAGAAGAAAAGCGCGGTAATTTTGATATTAAAAATGGCGGTCCTGCTACTGGTACATCTTTTGTATTTTTTAATTTAAACAAAGGCAGCAGAAACGGTAAACCTTTAGTCGATCCAGTAAAATCTAAATGGTTTAATACCAAAGAATTTCGTCAAGCTGTAGCTTACGCTATCGACCGCGAAACCATGATTAACAATACATTTCGTGGTTTAGGAAAAAAACAAAATTCACCAATTTCCGTACAAAGTCCCTATTATCTGCCTCCGGAAAAAGGATTAAAAGTTTACGATTATAATCCAGAAAAAGCGCAAGAATTGCTCAAAAAAGCTGGATTTAAATACAATTCCCAAGGTCAATTATTAGACAAAGATGGAAATCGCGTCCGCTTCACTTTACTGACTAATTCCGGTAATAAAATCCGCGAGGCAATGGGAGCGCAAATTAAATCGGATTTGAGTAAAATCGGTATTCAAGTTGATTTTACTCCTCTTGCTTGGAATACTTATTTAGATAAAATTTCCAATAGCTTAGACTTTGAAATGTCATTGATTGGTTTAACTGGTGGTTTGGAACCAAATGATGGTGCCAACGTATGGAAGCCTGAAGGTGGATTGCATATGTTTAACCAAAAACCTCAAGCCGGACAAAAACCAATTGAAGGTTGGGAAGTTGCTCCTTGGGAAAAAGAAATTGCTCGACTTTATGTCAAAGCTACACAAGAATTAGACGAAGAAAAAGTTAAAGAAATATACGCTGAAACTCAAAAAATAACCCAGGAGAATTTACCTTTTATCTACCTGGTTAATCCTCTTTCATTAGGAGCCATACGCAATAATATTGAAGGCACCAAATTTAATGCAATCGGTGGTGCTTTCTGGAATATTGAAGAAGTTAAATTAACGAAAGAGTAATAAATTGGGAATTGGTATTTGGTAATTGGTAATTGGGTTTCTCCCTATTATCCATTACCTATTACCCATTACCTATTTACCTATTACCCAAATAAACTATGACCGAAGAAAAAGCTCTACAATCTCTTTTAAAAGCAGTTGCTAACGGAACTATAACTACCGATGCAGCATTTTCTCAACTCAAAGATTTAGCTTACGAACCTGTAGATGATTTTGCTAAAATTGACCATCACCGCTCTTTGAGAACTGGTTTCCCAGAAGTCATTTGGGGGCAAGATAAAACCCCCGAACAAATCGCTCGGATTATGAATGTGATGCGTTTACGAAATCAAGTTGTGATGGCAACTCGCATCACTCCTGAAGCTTTCGCAACTCTACAGCCAAAAGTAAGGGATTTACGCTACTACCAATCCGCTCGAATCTGCGCGATCGCACCTCTTCAAATTGAAGTTCGATATTCCGGTAAAATTGGTATTCTTTCTGCTGGAACAGCCGATTTACCAGTTGCGGAAGAAGCAGCGGTAACGGCAGAACTTTCTGGGTTTGAGGTAGAAAGATTATGGGATGTAGGAGTAGCGGGAATTCACCGTTTGTTAAATAATCGTCACGTGATTGAATCGGCGACAGTGTTAATTGTTGTGGCGGGAATGGAAGGAGCTTTACCCAGCGTTGTCGCGGGTTTGGCAGACTCTCCCGTAATTGCCGTACCTACCAGCATCGGTTATGGAGCAAGCTTTGGCGGATTAGCTCCCTTACTGACAATGCTGAATTCTTGCGCTGCTGGTATAGGAGTAGTAAATATTGATAATGGATTTGGAGCAGCAGTTTTAGCAGGACAGATATTGCGCTCAGCCGAGAAATTACGGATGGCATAATTTACATCTTTGAGCTATGACGGTGATGCTAACCAATACACTAGTTAAAAATGAAACTTTGGTCGCTCTTGGGTGGGTTTACTATCAGTTTGTGGACAACAATTTTATTATCAAATACTGTTAATGCTCAGGGCAAAATACCTGTAAACTGGACAGTATTAGCTCAAACTGTCTCCGATCCAGACTTGATGGGTCAAGTTCAAAAAGCTTGGAATAACTTTGTCCAAACAGGTCAAATTTGGGCGCTTTTAATTGGACTAGTAATCGGTTATTTAATTCGCAATTTAACAAGCTACGGGTAACAGTTATCAGTTAACAGTCAACAGTGAGCAGTAAGCAATTAGGAGTTAGAAATTAATAATTAAGAGTTATAAATTATCTCTCTTCCTCTTCCCCTCTCCCCATCTCCCCATCTCCCCATCTCTATGACACAAACATCAAAACAAACCTGGAGCCAAAGATTTGAATCGGCGTTGCATCCTACGATTGCCCGCTTTAATGCCAGCATTGATTTTGATATTGAATTAATTGAATACGATTTAACGGGTTCGGTTGCTCATGCCAAGATGTTGGCGAAGTGCGGCATTATTTCTCCGGAAGAAGGGGAACAGTTAGTTACTGGTTTGGAAAAAATCCGTCAGGAATATCATCAAGGTGAATTTTTACCAGATGTAGACTCGGAAGATGTACATTTTGCTGTCGAACATCGTTTGGTGGAAATTGTCGGCGATGTCGGTAAAAAACTGCATACCGGACGTTCTCGTAACGACCAAGTTGGTACGGATACGAGACTTTTTTTAAGAGAAGAAATTCAAATAATTCGTCAACAGTTGCGAGATTTTCAAGCTGTTTTAGTTAGAATCGCCGAAAACAACGTTGAAACTTTGATTCCCGGTTACACTCATTTACAACGCGCTCAACCTCTAAGCTTAGCTCATCATCTCTTAGCTTATTTTCAAATGGCGGAACGAGATTGGGAACGTCTTGGAGATGTTTCTAAACGTGTAAATATTTCACCTTTGGGATGCGGTGCTTTAGCTGGAACTACTTTTCCTATTGATAGACATTACAGCGCCAAGTTATTGCATTTTGACAAGGTTTATGATAATAGTCTCGATGGAGTCAGCGACAGAGATTTTGCCATTGAATTTTTGAGTGCTGCGAGTTTAATAATGGTTCATCTGAGCAGGTTATCGGAAGAAGTAATTTTATGGTCTTCTGAAGAATTCGGCTTTATTACCTTAAAAGATAGCTGCGCTACGGGTTCGAGTATTATGCCGCAGAAGAAAAATCCCGACGTGCCGGAATTGGTGCGAGGAAAAACTGGCAGAGTATTTGGTCATCTGCAAGCAATGTTGGTAATGATGAAGGGATTACCGCTCGCTTATAACAAGGATTTACAAGAAGATAAAGAAGGCTTGTTTGATGGAGTTAGTACCGTAAAAGCCTGTTTATCAGCAATGACAATTTTGCTGCAAGAAGGTTTAGAGTTTCGCACTCAACGGTTAGCAGAAGCTGTAGCAGAAGATTTTTCTAATGCTACCGATGTCGCAGATTATCTAGCAGCGCGGGGTGTTCCCTTCCGAGAAGCTTATAATCTCGTGGGTAAGGTCGTAAAAACCAGCATTGGAGCCGGTAAACTTTTGAAAGATTTGAGTTTAGAAGAATGGAAACAACTCCATCCTAAATTTGACAAGGATATTTATGAAGCAATATCACCCCGTCAAGTCGTAGCCGCACGCAATAGCTATGGTGGAACGGGTTTCGAGCAGGTTAAGCAAGCATTACAGGTTGCTCGTTCTATAATTGGGGAATAGCTAGTAAAAACCTTTTAGGCGTAACTAACTCGTAACTGATAACTAAAAGAAACATTTGCGGAGCATCTTAGAAAATACTCCGCAAATCAGGACTTTGAACGATAAAAATTGATATTTTGAAATGAGAAATTTAGTCAGTTGCAGCAGTACTGGTATCTTCTGCTGATGAATTATTCTCTTCTTCTTGCTTCGGTGCTCCTTGCTGATACCTTCTTTGATAACGTCCTGTATTAGTTCGTTTACGAAACTTCCGGGCATATGCCTGGTTCCGTAGCGCCTTTTCTTTCTTCAGGTTACGGCGCTTAGCCATACTCACCTCATTAATAAACAACGTTTAAGTTACTGGTAGGCACTCAATAGATAATTTATAGCTATCTATTTTAATTATGTCGATAACATTTTAACCCAAACCAGTTACTAGTATATTTTAAACAGCAATATAGTCTATCTCATTTATTTTTGTAATGTCAATGGCTTATATCAAGTTTATGGTATCTATTAATTACAAATTTTATATTTTATTAAAGGTTAGATAATAGGTGTAATCTATTTAATGCTTTCTAACTTTAATTTACAAGTACGGTCATCTTTCCTTGTATAAACTTTATTTTTTTGTCACCAATCATCACTAAGGCTTCGATATAAATGATTAACAATATCAATATGAATTTCAGTTTTTGATTAAAAATCTTTGCCGAAGCACAAAGCTCAGTCAAAAAATAATGCATATAGTATAAATTCAGAATCTCAAGAAATAACAATCGATAAGTTTTCTTATACAGTTTTAAGCTATTTCAGTCTGTAAAATATCAAGTTAAAAAAATCAATATATTAATAACTATTGTAATTTCAGCTTAATCTTCATTTTAATTGCTGACATAAAAACAGATTGTATTACTAATAAATATTGTAATCTCTATAACAAATATATCTTTTTTAATCAACCATAACCCAGGAAAGTATTGTTATACACAATAGAAATTAAGTCTTTGGATGCTAAAATTAAGCTATTCTAGGGCTATCATTTTAATAAAATGAGAATCGTTAGAATATAGTCTGGCGCATACTTTTTTGTATAAAAGCTGTTATTAACAAGCTAGTTGTACAACAGAGATGGCAAGTCAGGGGAAATCAGTAAATATATAAATTTGAACATTGAACGTTGCTGCTTTATTTGGTGCAGCCGTACAGTCTACGCGGACTTTATGGCGCTATGGACAAACAATTTTAGGTATTATATTTCGTCATCCGATAATCGGAACAAGTATTATTCCGATATTACCTGATGGTCGGATTGTACTGATTAAACGAAGAGACAACGGTTTGTGGTCTTTACCTGGTGGAATGGTAGATTGGGGAGAAGATGTTCCCACGACAATTGAACGTGAATTGATGGAAGAAACCGGATTGGAGCTAGTAAAAATTCGCCGCTTAGTTGGAGTTTACTCAGCACCAGATAGGGACCCCAGAATCCACTCAATTTGTGTTGTTGCAGAAGCGGAAGTCAAAGGGGAAATGGAGATTCAAGACACTTTAGAAGCAAGCGAAATTCAAGCTTTTCCTCGCAACTCTTTACCAAAAGAACCCATGTCCCACGACCATTATCGCCAATTACAAGACTATTTAAATAACTTGACAATATTGGCATAAAACTATCTACTAATATCCAGCTTTTAGTTGTTGGATTTAGTTCAAAATTTATTACACTTGCTGCAACACGGATAATCTGTATAGCATACTGGATAGTTAAGCTGATACGGCAAGTGTTTAATCGCAATTCACCGCCCTAAAATTTATTAAATTTAACTACTAAATTAAATTCAATATGGATACGATGTTATTTCGTAACTCTCGGAGAAAACTTTCCCAAGGGTTATTATTCTGGCGTGAAGTTGGTAATGGTACACCGGTAGTTTTTTTGCACGGTGCTTGGTGCGATAGCAGCGAGTGGGTATCGACAATGGAATTAATCTCCCGAAACTTTCATTGTTTTGCTCCCGACTTATTAGGATTTGGCGAGTCAGAGTATCCTGACATTCACCATGCAATTGATTTACAAGTTGATTGTTTGGTTGAATTTCTACAGGCTTTAAAATTAGAGAAAGTATATTTAGTAGGACATTCTTTAGGAGCATGGATTGCTGCTAGTTGTGCTTTAAAGTATCCAGAAAGAGTCCAAGGTTTAGTATTAGTATCACCTGAAGGCGTGGAAATAGATGGACAGCAAAAACGTTGGCAAACCATGCGGCGCTTAATCAAAGGTCCTTCATTAATATTTAGGTTTTTACAAGTATTTCGTCCTTTAGCTAAAATGTTTGGTTGGGAAACAAAAATAGAAGAAGACTTGCAGCAAAGAAGAATTTTATTAGAAAATCCGACGGCAACTCAATTATTGTATCAACGGCAGTATCCAGAAATTGAAGCTGAATTATTGCAAGAGAAATTGGATTTGATTCAGATTCCGGTTTTAGTATTGCAAGGTGGAAAAGATACTCCAGATGCTTTAACAAGAAGTAAGATATATGCTCGACTTACTCCTCAAGCTGAGTTAAAAATGATTGCTCATGGAGAAGATGATTTACCTCAATCTTGTGCTTCAATTGTTGCTGAAGAAATCAGAGGTTTTCTTAATAAAGGTCAGTAAATTGAGTTAAGAATAAAGAGTTATTGTCTTTCCCCTTTTGACTCTTTATTCTTAACGCTTTTTTATAAATTATAATATTTTAAAATTAAATATCTAAACGTTTCTACATTATAGTTTTTTGTATTCCCCATAAAATTAAGTTTTTTTCTACGACTATTTTTGCCGCAATTTCTGGATATTGCGATTTTAAATAATTGAATAATACAGTGCGATCGCCTCCTGTTATCACAACATTGCTTTCGGGAAAATCTTTTAACCACGCTGCGATAAAATCTTTGATTCCTGCGATTATTGTGTAGATAATTCCGCTTTGAATTGCTTGTTGAGTATTTACTGCATACCGTAGTGGAAGCTGTTGCGGTAATTCGACGCTTGGTAACTGCCCGGTTTTGTTAGTAAGAGTTGAAAATTGTAAACCCAATCCTGGTAATATTGCGCCGCCAATTAAATTACGGTTGTTATCGGCACCTGTGAATGTAAGTGCGGTACCTGCATCAATTACTAATATTGGAAAACCCCAGGTTTCACCAGCACCAAGTAAAGATAAGGCGCGATCAATTCCTAATGTGGGATATAGGTTGTTGAGGGGGATTTCGTTTAAGGTTATAAATTTTGCGTTTGGGTGATTTTGCCACAGTTTCGTTTGACTGGGGACTACGGAAGCAATTATTAGAAGAGGAGAGGGGGTGGAGGGGGGAGAGGGGGTAGATAAGTAATTGGTATCCCAGGCTTTTATCAGTTTATTTTGGTTGAATAAACCCCAGTGTAAGCGGGAGTTGCCGATTATTAATGCTAGCCAAGTTTTTGAGGGATTTGAGAACACTTTTTTAAACGCAAAGTTACGCGGAGGTTAACGCGGAGGTGCGCTGAGTAAGATAATAATATTATGGTTTAATCAACTGCGAGGTTAATAATTGTAGGGTGTGCGACGCTTCGACTATTTTTCTAAGATAAAATAACTTTACTTAATAGCGTCACGCACCATTTTAACATTAGATTTTTTGTAATAAAAATATAATTTGTTTTGTTCAAATGCAATCAATCCAAAATTATCAATCTCTTATTTATCAACTTTCTCAATTGAGTGATGAGCAAGTTAAAAGAAATTATCTCAATTATCTTGAATGGACGCAACCCATTGCTTCAATATTGACATTGATTGATGATATAGAAGCTTTGCGGTTGGTAAGGTTGGCTTTGGATGTTGATTTGATGTTGGGTGCTTTTTTAGCTGGTAAGGTTAAGCCGGAGTTGCAAAAAGTAACTGTGGATTGGATTGGTGAGTTAGAAATTTCTGACGAATTGAAGTTAAAGTTATTAACGAAGACTAAATCAAAAGTAGCAGTTTCTTTTTTGGAAGAATTTATCAAAAATATTTATAACGAACCAGCACATTTATCCTATTGATACGAAAAGCTTATTTCGCAAGCACTAAAAGAGTCAGAAATTGTTGATGCGGGGTTATATACGAAGATACTGCAAAACTTATTACAAGATGAGCGTCAATGGGTTCGTAGAATGGCGATCGCCGTGTTTGGGGAATATGTTGATAAGTCACAAATCACTATACTTATCAAGTTATTAAAAGATAAAAATATACATATTCGTTGTAAAGCTATTTCGGCTTTAGGCGAAATAGCAGATGATTCGCTGTTAGAAATTATTATTGAAGCTTTGAATGATGAAGACCATCAAGTTCGTGGTATAACCGTTAAAGCTTTAGGACGGATTGGTGGAAAGTTAGCAGAAGAATTAATAATTCATGCTTTTTTAGATCAAAATGACTTCGTTAGTAAAAAAGTATTTGAAACGCTATTAAAAATAGATAAAAATAAAGCTATTCAATTAATATTCTTAGCTTCTCAATGTTATGATGCTGAAGTTCGTAGAAAAGCTGCTTTATTCTTAGGAAGAATTGTGAATAAAGCAAATTACGTTTCCGATTTGCCTTTATTAATTAATCTGTTGAATGATGTCAATTCAAAAGTTCGGAAAACAGCAGTTGAAGAGCTAATGATGCTTAAATATGGGATGGAATCACCAGAGTTTAAAGCCTTAAGGGAGGAATATAATAAATTCTATTGTAAAGCGGAGATAGACATCGAAAAAATTATTAATGAATCTGATTTGTCTACTTTGCTCCTCAAATCTGTAGGTCATGATTATCATGGTCGTAAAGCAGCGAATAAAGCTATAGATATTGAAATAGCGAAGGCTGGAAATGTCGAAGATACCAAAGAAAGTTTTATTACAGCTTTACAACATGAAAATCCTAATATACGTTGTGGAGCGGCTAATTATATAGGAAAAATAGGCGGTAAGTCGGTTATTCCAAACTTGCTTGAAGCGTTGCAAGATGAAGAACCAAAAGTGCGTTCAAGAACTATTGTCTCATTGATATCAATTGCAGATAAATCTATAATAATTCCGGCTTTACTTAAATTATTAAAAGATGAAAATTATAGAGTACGTTCTTTGGCAGCCTATGAATTAGGAAATATTGCAGATGATTCCACGGCGATACCTTCGGTGAGCTTCGCTAACGCATTAATTGAAACATTGCAAGATAAAGCGATTGATGTTAGACGTTCAGCGATTTGTGCTTTGAATAAAATTGATAGCGAACAAGCAGCAGAAGTGATTTCAGCATCATTACCTTATAAAGATAATTTTATTGATAATATTGCGGCTTCAATTTTAAGCAAACATGGGAAACTAGAATATATTACTCATCTATGGAAAGCTTTAGTACAAGCTAAATATATTAATCAAGCTAAAGAGATTAATTTTCATTCTGCTACTGATAACTTATACTCCACAATCGAAAAAATCCAGCAGCAACATCAAATTTATAATCCTAAATTCTGTTAACTACTCTTTATTTAAATGCAGTCAAATAAAAATAATCAATCTCTTGTTTCTCAACTTCCCCAATTAAGTGATGAGCAAGTTAAAAGAGATTATTTAAATCATTTTGAGTATACGGAAATTATCGCTGCAATACTTTCGTTGATTAATGATGTAGAAGCTTTGCGGTTGGTAAGGTTGGCTTTGGATGTTGATTTGATGTTGGGTGCTTTTTTGGCTGGTAAGGTTAAGGCGAAGCTACAAAAAGTAACTATAGGTTGGATTGAGAATTTAGAAATACTGGATAATTTGAAAATTGAGTTATTAGGTAGAACAAAGTCTGAATTTGCAATTCCTTTTTTAGCAAGAACATTAAATGAAGAAAAAGAATTAATTAGTGCCAGAGTTGAGATAGATTTATATTTTAAAGGTGAAATCGAAGAAGCACCAGAAGAAGAATTATTTTATCAAGCTTACCATTATGAAAATTTAAGTACCCAAACAGCGGATATTTTAGGAAACTTTGGTGGAGAGTCGGCAACAAAGTTGTTAATTACAGCTTTATCAGATGAGCGTAAATCAGTTCGAGAAAATGCTGTAATAGCTTTGGGAAATATTAAAAATAACTTGGCGATCGCTGCATTAGTTACAGCTTCAAAAAATGAAGATGATGAAATTAGCTATAGAGCAATTTATGGTTTAGGAGAAATTGGTTCGGATTTAGCTCTAGAAGTTTTAATTAGTGCTTTAGCAGATAACAAAAATTATATTGCTGAAGATGCCGCTCGTGCTTTGGGAAAAATTGGTGGAGAAGTCGCGGTAGAAGCGTCAATTCACTTTTTACTTGATGAAGATGACAGGGTTTGTAAAAGTTGTGCTGCTGCGTTGGTTGAAATTGGAAATGAAAGAGGAATTAGTCTTTTATTTTCATTTCTAAATCGTGATGATGCGAATTTACGTCAAGCTGCTGTTTATGGATTAAGAGATATCCGCGAAAAGCTTATTTTATCAGCTTTGCTGCCAATGTTGCAGGATAAAAACGTTCGAGTTCGTCGGGAAGCTGTTTTTGCAGTAGCACATATTATTTCACCACCTGATGCATCTGAAGACGATATCAATCAATTTTCAGAAAACGAAAAAAAATCTGTTGCTGTTGCGTTGTTAAAAATGCTCGTTGACAAAGATGAAGAAGTACGTCGGAGAGTAGTTTTAGTTTTGGAAAGAATCGCCGATGAATCAATTGCACCTCAATTAATTAAAGCATTGCAGCATAATAATCCAGAGGTAAGAGCTTGTGCTGCAAGGTTGTTAGGGATTATCGGATATCAAGATGCTGTTAAGAAACTATTTCCACTATTACAAGATAAAAACCCTAGCGCTAGAGTAAATGCTGCTCATGCTTTAGCAAAACTAGGTGAAGAATCTGTAATTCCCTTCTTAACTAAAATGCTTGCTGATGAAAAAAACCCTAGCGCTAGAGAAATTGTGATTCTTGGATTGGGAGAAACTCGAAATCCGATAGTTATTCCAACACTCATCGAAATTCTCAAAGATGAAACAAACTCTAGTGCTAGGGAAAATGCAATTCGTGCTTTACAAGATATTGGTGGTGAATCAGCAGAAGCTGCAATAATTGATGTTTTATTGAAAGACGAAGATTTTTGCGTTTGCGATAAAGCTGCTTATGCTTTAGGTGCGATAGGTGGAGAAAAATCTGTAATTGCATTGCGTCAAGCTTTATTAAACCGTTACATAAAACTTACCCAAAACTACCTATAACTAGACAAAACTAGACATATATAATTTTGGTGTTTACTTCCTGCTTCAAACTGGGGTAGTCGGCTACTTCCCATCCACAGGCTGAAACTGTCTAACTGACAGCCTTACATAAATTTATTGCAGCGTTTAAATCGCGGTAAGCAGTAAAATTACAGTTCTCACAATCAAAAAGTCTTTCACTTAAAGAAAGTATTTCTTTTTTATGACCACAATTAGAACAAGTTTTAGATGATGGAAACCATCTATCTAATACAACTAATTTAGAACCGTACATCTTACATTTGTATTCAAGCTGTCTTCTAACTTCATAAAATCCCATATCAGCTATAGCACCGGCTAGTTTATGATTTTTCATCATTCCCGATACATTTAAATCTTCTATCACTATCGTTCCGTGGTTCTTGGCTAATAATGAAGTAAATTTATGGATAGTATCTTTTCTGATATTGGCAATTTTTCTATGAAGTCGAGCTATTTTGAGTTGAGTCTTTCTCGAATTCTTAGAACCAATTATTTTATTGCGATTTAACCACTGCAATCGTGATAATTTCGCCTTAAAAGTACGATATGACTTAGCACCTTCTATAACTTCTCCTGTTGATAGAGTTGCTAGAACCTTCACTCCTAAATCAATACCTACAACTGTTGTATTATGTAAAGTCTGCGGGACAGAATCCTCTGTCCCGCGAGCTTTACGGTTTTCTTGGATTTGGGTATCAATTTTAAAACTAATAAACCATCTATCTGCTTGACGAGAAATAGTAACTGATTTTATTTTATCTCGTTGAGGTAACTTCTCATATGTTTTTAATTTACCTACTCTGGGAACTTGAATAGTAAAACTATCTATAGTCTTACAAGTTCCCTCTAAAGTAAATGAATCATTTTTTCCTTTCTTTTTAAATCTTGGTTGACCGCTAACTTTTTTGAAACATCGTTTCCAAGCAGTAGATAAGTTTCTTAAAGAGTATTGCGGTGCAGATTTAGAACACTCATAGTACCAAGGATTTTCTGATTTTACTAAAGCTATTAAATATTTATGTAAATCAATCGCACTTGGAAATTTTATTTTAGAATCAGGATTAATTTTATTATGCTCTAATATTGCGCGGGTTAATGCTAATCCCCAATTCCAAGCATGTCTAGAAACTCCACAATGTTTGAGTAAAACAGTTCTTTGATTGTTATTTAATTTTAATTCTGTTTTAAATCCGAGTAACATTGTATATAATTTGCTATTTCAAGTTTTATAAATATAAACCATTTATTTTTATATTATTAGATATAAACATATCATCCTTCTTACAATTCATTAATAGTGTGAATATTAAAAGTTATTAATTCTTAAAAATTCAATGCGGCATAAAAGGCAATGTTGCTGGTTCGCCTCAACAACCTTTAAGCATCGCTTTACTGTAAAGTCTGCCGTGGGGAGTATCCCCACGGCAGACTTTACGTAAATATATATTACATACCTAACACCATATCTGGACAAAATGGGTAAATATGTCCATTTATGGGTAGAGATTAGATAACAGTTACCAACCCTAGCGGTGGCTGTGCTTTCGATCCGGTTTTAGACACAATCGTTGAAGCTCTGGGAAAAATCGGTAGCGATTCAGCCATAGAAGCGATTTTAGAACCTTTACCAACAGATGCCAGTTTGGATAGCTTCGCAACTTTGACATTGTTGAGGTTTGGAAGTTTAAAAATTGTTCCGCAGTTGTGGAACATTCAAATCAAAGCCAAAGATAAAGCTTGTTTTTGCGAAGCTATTGAACAAATTCAACAAAGACATCAACATTACAATCCCGAATATTGTCAATAAACCAATCTTTCTCTAAATCTTTTCCTCAGCGCTCTTTGTGTCCTCTGCGGTTTTTATTCTTTCAAAAAATAATTAGTGCCACTACTCAAGTAAATCAATGATTGAAATTAATAAATGCCAAAATTGTGCAGCTAATCTCGAACATCGAATAAAAGGTAGTACACAAGGCTTATTCTGCGAAAGATGCGATAAATGGGTTATTGTCACTACTTATATTCCAGCAATTAGGCAGGATGAAACTAAATACAAAATTTATTTGCTTTTAGCTGATTCTCAAAATAAACAGCACATCAAAGCTTTAGCTAAGGCAGCAAATATCAATTTCTTGGAAGCG
Source organism: Rivularia sp. PCC 7116 (assembly GCF_000316665.1). Taxonomy (GTDB): domain Bacteria; phylum Cyanobacteriota; class Cyanobacteriia; order Cyanobacteriales; family Nostocaceae; genus Rivularia. Next base: position 1,047,483 of record NC_019678.1, read on the forward strand.
AGAAAAATGATTGAAGAAGATAAATCTCTAATATTGGAAGATAAAGCTGTTGAAATTGATAGAGTTAGGGAAATTCTTCACGATTTGTCGATAAAGTACGATATAGAACCATTATTTCCATATTAGTAGCGGTTTGTCCCATTAGTTTTTACGTAATGAATGTAGAGACGTAAAATTTTACGTCTCCCGAAAGTTGCAAGAAAACGAACCCAATCTACCAAAGAAATTTTATTAACTATTCTGTTTTCTTCGCAATCACAGATGGTGCGTTAAACCAAATTCACATCGGTATGTTTAGCCCAGTATATAGTCGTGGGTTTAACACACCCTACAATTACCAATTCCCAAATCAAATCATTAATCTTCCTAAACTCAGCAATAGAATATTGATAAAAATTTACAATTAACTCATGTCACAATAGAATCGAGGCATAAATACTCAGATATAAAAATCTATTAAGGAGAAGAGTTATGGTAGCAGTTACCGATAAAGTAGCGAAAAAACTCACCATGCAGACTGCGGAGATTGCTGACGACACAACAGCAATTCGCTCTCTGGATTGGGATAGAGACAGATTTGATATCGAGTTCGGTTTGGAAAATGGTACTACCTATAACTCGTTTATCATTCGCGGTGAAAAAACTGCTTTAGTTGATACTTCTCACGAAAAGTTTCGCAAGCTGTATTTTGATACTCTCAACGGATTAATTAATCCAGCAGAAATCGATTATTTAATTATCAGTCATACCGAACCCGATCACAGTGGTTTGGTTAAAGATTTTTTACAGTTAGCACCGGAAGTTACCGTTGTTGGTTCAAAAGTTGCGATTCAGTTTTTGGAAAATCTGGTACACCAACCTTTCAAAACTCAACTTGTAAAGAACGGCGATCGCCTAGATTTAGGCAATGGGCACGAACTCGAATTTGTGATTGCTCCTAACTTACACTGGCCCGATACAATTTTTACTTACGACCATAAAACTCAAATTCTTTTCACCTGCGATGCTTTCGGGATGCATTATTGCTCGGATGCTACTTTCGACGAAGATTTGGATGCAATTAGCGGCGAATACAAATATTACTACGAGTGTTTGATGGCTCCTAACGCTCGCTCTGTAATGTCTGCTCTCAAACGCATGGGTGAATTGGAAACCGTGGGCATGGTAGCCACAGGGCATGGACCACTTTTATCTCATAATGTAGATGAATTAATCGGAAGATATCGCAATTGGAGTAAGAATAAAGCCAAAGCTGAGAAAACAGTTGGTATTTTCTATGTTTCTAAATACGGTGATAGCGATAAACTTGCTCAAGCAGTCGCTAGCGGTGTTTCTAAAACCGAAGTCGCTGTAGAAATGATAGATTTAAGCGAAGATATTGATTTACAAGAATTAAGAGAGCAAACAAGCCGCTTTACTGGAATTATATTGGGAATGCCGCCAGCATCCGATGAAAAACTGCAAACTGCTTTAAGTACCATTTTAGGTTCGGTAAATAGTAAGCAAGCAGTAGGATTATTTGAAACTGGTGGTGGCGATGATGAGCCAATCGATCCAGTTTTGATTAAATTCCGCGAATTAGGTTTAAAACCAGCTTTTGGTGCAATCAAAATTAAAGAAACGCCAAACGAGATTACTTATAAGCAGTGCGAAGAAGCAGGAACTGATTTAGGACAATTATTAAATAGAGCCAAAAGCATCAAAAACATGAAGTCTCTTGATGCTGACTTAGATAAAGCTTTGGGAAGATTGAGTGGTGGTTTGTATATCATTACCGCTCAACAAGGTGACGTAAAAAGCGCGATGTTAGCATCCTGGGTAAACCAAGCTAGTTTTAAACCTTTGGGATTAACAATTGCAGTTGCTAAAGACAGAGCAATTGAATCTTTGATGCAGGTTGGCGATAAATTCGTTTTAAATATTCTCGAAGAAGGAAACTATCAACCCTTGATGAAACATTTCCTTAAGCGTTTCCGCCCTGGAGCCGATCGCTTTGAAGGAGTCAAAACCCAACCAGCCGAAAACGGTACCCCAATACTTAGCGACGCATTAGCCTACGTAGAATGTGAAGTTGTCAGCAGAATGGATGCGGTTGACCATTGGGTAGTATACAGCACCGTAGATGCAGGTAAAGTCAGTAAAGCCGACGCATTAACCGCAGTACACCACAGAAAAGTTGGAAATCATTATTAAGTAGTTAGGAGTTGGGAGTGAGGGGTGAGGAATAATTAGGTCAAAGGTTAAAGGTTAAAGGTTATTCTGCTCCCTCTCCCATTACCAATTACCCATTACCTATTACCCATTACCTATTACCCATGTCAGAAACAAAACCCCGCGACGTTCAAATTCTTCCCATTGCTACAGATACGACTATTATCCGTTCCCGCAGTTGGACTAGATTGCGGTTTGAGATTGAATACGCTTTAAGTAAAGGTACTACTGCTAATTCTTATTTAATCAACGCTGATAAAATTGCTTTAATCGATCCTCCTGGGGAAACTTTTACGGAAAAATATTTAGATGCTTTAAAAAAAAGATTTGATGTTACCGAGATTGATTACGTAATAATCGGTCACGTTAATCCCAACCGCGCTGCCACTTTAAAAGCTCTATTGGAAATTGCTCCTCAAGTAAAATTTGTTTGTTCTAATCCTGGTGCAATAAATTTACGCAAAGCTTTGGAAACCGAAGATTTATCGATAATGGTGATGAAAGGGGAAGAAAACCTCGATTTAGGTAAAGGACACAATTTAAAATTTATTCCTACTCCTAATCCCCGTTATCCAGACCATCTTTGTACTTACGATTCCCAAACGGAAATTCTCTACACCGATAAATTATTTGGCGCACATATCTGTGGCGACCAAGTTTTTGATGAAGGTTGGAAAATTTTCGTTGAAGATAGACGTTATTATTATGACTGCTTGATGGCTCCCCACGCCCGTCAGGTAGAAACCGCTTTAGAAAAAATTGATGATTTAGCAGTGCGGCTATACGCTCCCAATCACGGTCCTTTGGTGCGTGAAGGCTTAATTGATTTAACAGATGCTTACCATGAGTGGAGCAAAAATCAGACAAAACAAGATTCGAGCGTGGCATTAATTTATGCTTCCGCTTACGGGAATACCGCAACCTTAGCTCAGGCGATCGCTAGGGGAATAACTAAAGCTGGAGTGGCAGTAGAATCGATTAATTGCGAAGCCGTCGAACCAGAAGATATTAAAGCAGCGGTGGAAAAAGCATCTGGTTTTGTAATTGGTTCTCCTACACTTGGTGGTCATGCTCCAACTCAGATTCAAACAGCTTTAGGTATTATCCTTTCTACCGCAGCCAAAAGTAAACCTGCTGGCGTATTCGGTTCCTTTGGTTGGAGTGGAGAAGCCGTAGATATATTGGAAAGTAAACTCAAAGATGCTGGATTCCGCTTTGGTTTTGAACCAATTAGAGTAAAATTCAAACCCGATGAAAAGACTTTGCAAATGTGCGAAGAAGCCGGAGTTGATTTTGCTCAAGCATTGAAAAAAGCCAAGAAAGTTAAAGCACCAACTCAACCTTCTACCAGCGTAGAGCAAGCAGTGGGAAGAATTATCGGTTCCTTGTGTGTAGTAACGGCAAAACAAGGAGATGTTTCTAGTGCAATGTTAGCTTCCTGGGTATCTCAAGCCAGCTTTAATCCACCGGGTTTAACTATTGCCGTAGCTAAAGATAGAGCCTTAGAATCCTTGATGCATTCCGGTAGCGGATTTGTATTGAATGTATTAAAAGAAGGCGAACATTTAGGAATGATGAAACATTTCCTTAAACCCTTTAGCCCCGGTGAAGATAGATTTTCCGGAGTTGAAACAGAAGAGGCAAGTAATGGCTCTCCCGCTCTTACTGATGCTTTAGCTTACGTAGAATGTTCGGTTAATTCACGAATGGAATGCGGCGACCACTGGTTAGTTTATGCCACCGTTGATAACGGTAAAGTGTTGAATAACGAAGGAGTGACAGCAGTACATTATCGGAAAACGGGAACGCATTATTAATTAAGGTTAAAAGGTTAAAGGTTAGTAGGGTGTGTTACGGCACGAGCTTATTTCATTGATAGATTATACGTTTGAAAATGCCGTAACGCACCATTATGTATGGAAAAATTATCGGTTTGTAGGTTCGCTTAAAGTAGCATCTTTATTCATTAACCATCAATTAATTTGTGCGACTTTAACTCAACCTACTACTAGTTTGTAGGTTAGGTTAAGGTAGGATTTATATTTTTTGTCAAAATTCTCCTGCTTTCTCCAAGCAATTGATCAAAATACCCATTATTTTTCCCAAGTTATCAATATAATATTCTTGATTGTCAATATAAACGGTTTTCTCTTCTAACTTCAAAAACAACCAAGCAGTTCCAGTTGTGACTACTCCGTAAATTGTGGACACATGATTATCTTGCTTTTGATTAAAAATTTGTGCTGCTACCATTTCTGCTACACATTGCCCTATCCCCGAAGTAATTAAATCGTTTTTAGCTTCAACTAACGTGACAACGGGAGAGCTGATAGCATACATCTCCTCACTCAATGTAATCAAGAAATCAACGTAACCAGTTAAGCCTAAAGAGATGTCAACATTAAAAAGACTCCCAGAAAATAAGCTGATTTTTCTGGAAAGAATTTTTCTAATTTCTACTAATATCGGAATTACCAATAACTCAGATTTGGCTTTTTCTGTACTTATTGCTCTTGCTAAAGGCAAATACTCTTCTAGTAATTCAACCAAAGTTGCAGAAGGTTCTATGCTGCCGACATCCTTAAACAAATTTTCTGACTCGATTGTGGATAAATCAAAGTCTTTTTTCGCTTTACTTAAAGTAAAATTATTGTACGCCATGTTGAATATTAATGTAATTTAAAAATGCGTCGTAAACAGCATAATTGATGGTTAAAACATGGAGATTTATAAATCATTTAAAGCTAGCTATAGCCGAAGCGAGTATAGTCAAAATCCTATGGTACTTCCAGTGATGCTGCCATCAGCCAAGCTTGCGTTTCTCAAATTAACCCCTTCCATATTGCAACCTGCAATAATCCCTTTAACTTAAGTGGACGTAATGAATATTGGAGAGTCAGTCAGTGCAGTAATTTTAGCAAAAGAAAAGTGGAATAATACAGGAATTAATTTAATTGCCAATCAAGAATATCATTTAACAGCATCTGCAAGTGAAAAATGGGTAGATTGGTTTATCTTATGTAACGCAGACGGTTTTCCTAGTTCAAACTGGATATTAAAGAATACCGAACGATTAAGACGTGTACCTGATGAAAATTGGTTTGCTCTTATAGGAGCAATCAACTTCGATTCCGGTAATTTATTTAAAATCGGTACCGATAAAAAATTGCAACCAACTCAAAGCGGTATACTTACTTGCTTTGCCAATGATATACCTTTTATGTATTGGAATAATAAGGGTTCAATACAGCTTGTCGTAACTAGAATTAAATAAGATTATTAGGACGGTAAATATTTTTGCTTATCTATTTAGCAACTAAAAACCCGGTTTTTCAAAAAACCGGGTTTCTGCGTGGTTACTGCTAAAAAAAGATGTTTCCAATACAATAGTTGCTTTCTTGGTATTTGGGCAGTACATCATCGGAAAACGATAATGCACTATTCATTTAACTTTTTCAACTCAGCATAGCAACTGGGTAATTTTTCACGCCTTAGTCTAAATTTACTCTGTTAGGAACGGGAAGACTATTAGGAACAGGTCCGTTAGCAACAGTACCAGTTGTTAAAATTAATATTCTACCTTTACGGTCAAAACCATTTCTTCCAGGTCTTAATCTGACTCTGGTTAATTTGTATCCACTACCAATAATTCTGTCGAATTTAACTACTGGATGATATACCCTACGGCGACGGAAACAACGACGCAAACGACGTATTCCTTTCGCGGGTATGTAAGCTTTTCTTCTGCCGACATTGTAATCAATTCCGCGATTTGTTCTGTTTAAAAGAGTATAGGTGTAGCAGCGTCTATGTCTTTTTAGAGATGATTTTTGTGCAACCGCGCTATCAGCAAATATCATTCCTCCTAACATCGAAGCTAAAGCTGCACCACCTAACACAACACCGACTATACTTCTTCTTTTTGTTTTTAAATTCATCTGGTTCACCTTATAAACATAGAATTGAAATGAATTAAAGTCAGGTTTAGCTTTCTTACCAAACATTGCTTTATTTCTTAAACCTAATGTATCCTTTACTTATAAGATTGATTATTAACTATTTATAGGAGTTAAAAGAAAATATAGTTAATTATTTGTAGATGTTGAGCATTTATATTCGATGACGATTTTTGTGTTATTTGTAAAGTTTATTATCCGAAAAAAGCAGTAATAACTGCTCTCACAATCACTACTGCAATGACTCAAAACATCGTCAATTTATCTTATTTACTGTTTTATAATTTGATTTAAAATGGCTTTACACTACTTAATATACTATTATAATAGTCCGAAAAAGCCAGCAGACAACAGAAAACGGGTATAGTGTCAGCAATTTGATATTTTTAACTCTATCTATTAGGAATGTTTAGTCCTATCAGTTTAATATTTGCTTGTAAGCTACTAATCTTTGTGTTTCTCTCCAGGCACCGGGAGTATTTTTATAGTAATTACGAAACTGACAGTAGAAATGATTCATATTTTGATAGCCTATATCAAAAGCAATCCGTTCAATAGAAAGGTCAGTTTCTAAAAGCAAGCGTCTTGCTTCGGCTATTCGACGTTCGATAATCCAATTATTCACAGTTTTCCCGGTAAGTCTTCGCACTAAGTTCGTTAAGTAAGCCGAGGAATAACCGACTGCTTGGGCTACTTCTTTTAGTCCAATATTTTGATGATAGTTCAGTTCAATAAAATCAAAAACTTGATGCAGCCGGGGAATAGATGGAAATAAAAATCTAGAAGTATTTGATTTTTTAGTTTCAGTGGTGGTATAAAATTCTCTATCTGCAAACTGAAACCTAATCAGACCATTTTGTTTGCTAATAATCTTAAATCCTGCTGTTTCCAAGCACTTGATTAAAAGGTTTTTGGTTTCAGGATTTTCATCTTTAACTAAAACATTAATCATTCTCTTTCCTAATTTACAAGATAAATTCAAGCTTCTTCTAATGTTTACTACTTATGAACAAGCTTATTTATGCAAAATTTGGAAGATTTTTAACAAAAGTTTATGAAAGTGTTGTAGCTGATGGAGCTATAATATATATTCACTATTTAGCTAAGATACGAACAAATATTTTCTAGTTAGAAATCGAATAGTACTGCATTTTTAGGCAGTATTTTTAATTTTCGAGGTGGGAATACGAATGTTAACAATAGTAATATTATCAATAGATCGGGCTACTCTTTGAGTAACCCGACATCATCATCACTGTTGAAAAAAGTATATATGCCCTTACAAAAATGTTCGTCTTTCTAAAAAGTATTTAGCCTCTACTTGATGCTGTTTCTCCAAAAAACTTTCTTGCTGTTTTCGATTTACTTTATCTATATTTAATTCATCATCAGGTTTTGACTCTCTTTTTCCATAATCAAATTTGGGGTATTTTGAGAATTCAGATGAACGAACGTAGAGAAATAAGATTACAAAGGCTATTTGATTAATCATTCTCTGACCTTAATAATTTTGAACGAATTGGTAATAAGTAATTTTTCAGCAGAAAATGATGTGTTGACTTTCAAGCGATCGCAACACTTACAGCAATTTTTCAGCCCACAATGGTAGAATCTATTTAATGAGCGTCTCTACCTCTATAGGATGCGAGTTTGATAATTATTAACAAAGGCAAAATTTCCTCCTTCAATCATCTGTGCAGCGGTTAATAAGGTAGAAAATCAGCAACGGTAAACGAGAAAGTCGCCGGTTTTATCTACCTAATATCTTGAATCCCTGTATATATATAGCAAAATAAACCTAACAGTGCAACACTTTTAGGTTAAATATAGAATATTCAATTGTAAGTAAATTTATGTTCGGCGGTTCAATAATTAAAATTAATATAGCCGACAACTTTCTCGTTTCATATATATGATAGACAGGAATTAATTAAATGTCAATATGCGACTTCGGTTTTTTTTAACGACGCGATTGATTACGATTGAATTGACGACTGAATGCAATAAAACCAACTCCAAATATAAGTAATGATAAGTTTGTGAGTAGTTGTAGCAGCATTGAAAACTGAGCGTACTGCTGTGGACTGAAATTTCTCGCTAAAACGAAAGAAAATATTGCAGCAGATGGTATGTAGCAGACTAAAAACATACTACTACCAATCAGCAAGCACCAACTGTACCACTTAGACACCCGTCTCACAACGATAAACGAACCTACGATCAATAGGATTCGCACAGCTAAGTTAAATAATGTTTGTAAAACAAGAAAGATTAAAATTATCAGAAATGGTGTTGAATTCAAGCTCTCCACAGTGGCAATTTTAGATAGCAACGAACAATACAAACTTTAACCTATCCAAGGGAATATTTTAGATAAAGTTAAAGCTTGGATTGACACTATTGACAATTTTTCACTCTTCATCCTTCAATTCGCGTTTCCAAAGCTTGTCCAATCATCGTCTGTTCCCCAGCACAAGTTCTCACTGTTTGACGAGTACGGTATTTGTCTCCAATCAACTTTAACTCCTCCTCAAACACCAAATCGTTATACTCGGTATGCAAACATAAAGTTTTAGCATTTGGTAAATAGTACTCAGCTGTAACTGGTTTGGATGTGTCGTAACCGAAGTCGCGATACAGTCTATTTCCTAAAGCGCCGAATAAAGTCGAACCTTGGGATTGTTTTTTACCAGTCACCGTATTGGTGCTTTCCCAAGTCACTTGCGTACCGCAAATCAAGCTTTCTTGATTAGATAAGCCATGTATCTGAGCCAGACGCAGTAATTCATCGCATCCCGCTTCTAAAAATTTAACTGCGATCGCGCTTTCAAATTCTTTGATTTCTCCATCCGGCAAAGTGTAGAAGCGCCGCTCGGAACTCCATTCACCAACTGATTCCCGAAAAAAATCAGTAATAAAGCTAGATTCAGCTATTTGTATCAGTTTTTTTACAGATGTCACTGGTTGATTTCCTCATTCAGTTGGAAGTAATTACACTATGTAGACTGTAAATACCAGATTATGTTACATCTCTTAAGGTTAACTTTATATTTTGTAAAATACTGATATGTAGGATACAGTGTAGCGCATTTAAATGTTGCTAGAGAATTATCTTTGTAGTCTTCCAGGGGATTTAGGTTCAATTTATAGTTACCCTTTGATCTTTCGTGAATGTAGGTTGTTAGAAGACGAGAATTTTATATCTTTAGGCAGATTATAGGTTCAAGAAAAGATTAACTACCTAATACTCGGTTTATAATTACATCTGGTGTATAAAAGAATGTGCAGGTGAATCTTATAAAAGTATAGAAATATATTTTTTAACGGAAAATATTTGTATTTGATTTGCTGGTGTTTGAGATTATGTAGGTAGAATTTCCTGCTTAATTATGCATGACTTTTGAATCATTTTTTATTTGTATAGGCAGTCATGTATTTTTTTATTACTACTACGGTGGTTTACAAGTTTTTGTGAATCAGGAATGCAGGTCGAGTTAAATTATAAATTAGGAAATAATGTACAATCAAAGACAGCATTTCAAGATTGCGAAAAAGTCTATTCAAAAAGATAGTAGAACTTCCCAAGATGTTTGTGAAAAAATAAATATATTTACAAGCCAGTTATTAATAAAAACTAAGAAAAATTTATTACGTTCTAGCTCAATTTTCTGTGCGTTTCCTTTAACTATTAGTTTATTAATTGCAGGTTGTGATTCAGCACCCAAAGAAACCGCTCAAGCCACATCTAAGCGTCGTGGTGGTGCAACTGCCGTAGATACAGCTATTGCTAAAAAAGCACAATTAGACAAGCAAATATCTTATATCGGAACCACCCTGCCATACCGCAAAATATCGGTGCGATCGCAAATAGAAGGGCAGTTATTAGCGTTGAATGTAGACGTAGGGGTAATGGTTTCTAAAGGTTATATTATCGGATTAATTGATGATTCCTTGCTCAATAGTTCGTTAAATCAAGCAGAAGCGGAACTTGCAGCCCTAAATTCAGAAGTAGCCAGAGCAAATACTCAAGTTAGTAACGCTTTGACAGAAGTAGAAAGAGCGCGATTGCAATTGCAGCAAGCTCAATCGGATGCTCAAAGACAGCAAAAGTTGCTTTCTGAAGGCGCAATTGCTCAACAAATAGCCGAACAAAGCCGTACCGAAGCTCAAACAGCAGCAAAAGCGCTGCGTTTAGCAGAAAAAAGAGTGCAAACAGAGCGTCAAGCAGTCGCTGCTGCCAAAGGAAGAGTAGTCGCACAGCAAGCGGTAGTGGCTCAAGCAAAAGAACGTAAAAGTTACGCTAAATTAACATCTCCAATTGCAGGTGTAGTTTTAGAAAAAATTATTGAACCGGGTAACTTAGTTCAACCCGGTAATGAAATTATTAAGATAGGCGATTTTAGTAAGGTAAAAATAGAAATTCAAGTTTCAGAGTTAGAGTTAGGAAAACTTGAAGTTGGACAATCCGTAGAAGTTTTATTAGATGCTTTTCCCAACCAAGAATATATAGGTACTTTAAAACGCATTTCTCCAGCAGCAAATTCAACGGCTCGTTTAATACCTGTAGAAGTAGTAATTCCCAATGTTGAGAATAAAATTGGTAGTGGTTTATTAGCAAGAGCCAACTTTCAGAATACAGCTAATCAGCAAATTGTCGTACCATTCAGAGCAATTCAAACAGAAGATAAATTAGGTTCAAATCTTCAAGGTAAAATATTTACTGTTGTAGAAGATGGTAATAAGAATAAAGTAAAAGTCAGAAGCGTCACATTAGGGAAAAAAGCAGACGGGAAAGTAGAAATTTTATCGGGATTGCAGCCGGGAGAATCCTATGTAGTCAGAAGTAGCAAACCTTTAAAAGACGGTGAAAATGTACGTTTGTCCATTCTTTCGGAAACAGTGAACAGTGAGCAGTGAGCAGTCAGCAGTTATAAGTAGCGAGTAGGGATGAGTAGTAAGTAGTAGATTAATAGCTCCTCTCCCCCTCTTCCCCCTCTCCCCCCTCTTCCCCCTCTCCAATTTCTATGTCTATCAGCACAATTTCCATCCGCAGACACATCGGCACTCTCATGTTAACCTTGGCAGTGATTGTTTTAGGTGTGTTTTTTATTGTTAGATTGCCAGTAGATTTACTACCATCAATTACCTATCCACGTATTGGCGTGCGGGTAGAAATCCCTGGAGTTTCTCCAGAAGTAGCGATTGACGAAGTTACTAAACCCTTAGAATCAGCTTTTGCTGCCACCGAAGGAGTCATACAGGTTTATACCCAAACTCGTGAAGGCAGAATTAGCTTAAATTTATATTTTCAACCGGGGGGAAATATCGACCAAGCCCTTAACGATACCACTGCGGCATTTAATCGGGCTAGAGGTAGACTACCAGATACTATTGAATCGCCGCGCATATTTAAGTTCGATCCTTCTCAATCACCAGTTTATGAATTCGCTTTAACTTCACCTTCAAAGCAGGGAGTTGATTTAAGAGTATTTGCAGAAGAAGAATTAGGAAGAGAGTTAGGGGTAGTAGCAGGAGTTGCGGGGGTTGATGTTTCCGGTGGAGTTGAGGAAGAAATAAGAATAAACGTCGATTTAAATAGGTTGCAGGCTTTGGGTATAGGTTTGAGTGACGTACTCGATGAATTAAGAAATCGCAATCAGGATATTTCTGGGGGAAGAATTTTAGGAGAGAATTCCGAAGCTTTGACTCGTACAGTTGGACGTTTTCAAAATGCTGAAGAAATTAGAAATCTGGCTTTTGGGGTAAATTCTCCTAACGGCGATATTTCTCAAACTATTTACCTGCGAAACTTTGCCAGAGTTATTGATGATACGGAGCGACAAAGAATTTCCGTTTTGTTAAACAAGCAGCCAGCAGTCAAAATCAGCATTCAGAAACAGCCCGATGCTAATACTATAAGTGTTGTTGATGGGGTTAAAAAACAAATTGCAGAACTTAAAAAATCCGGAATTATCCCCGAAGCAACTCTTTTGACAACAACTTTAGATGAATCGCAATTTATCCGTAATTCCATAAATAACGTGACTGCATCGGGATTAATTGGTACTTTACTAGCTGCGATCGCGGTATTACTATTTTTAGGCTCGCTCAGACAAACTTTTATTATCGTAATTGCAATTCCTTTGGCAACTTTAGCTGCAATTATTTTAATGGGGGTATTTGGTTTATCCTTAAATGTTTTTAGTTTGGGTGGTTTGGCATTAGGAGTTGGTATCGTCGTAGATAACTCCATCGTCATGCTGGAGAATATTGCCAAAGGCATGAATTTTGGGAATGGGGAATTGGGGATGGGGCATGGGGAAACAAGGATACAAGGAGATAATTTAGAATCCTTAACTCCTAACTCCTCACTATTAACTCCTAACTATTTAACTCCAATGCCCGATGCCCCATCTCCAATGCCCAATTTTTTAAAGCAAGCTGAAGAAAGCAGTCGGGAAGTTGAATCTGCTTTAATTGCTTCTACCAGTACTAACTTAGTTGTAGTATTACCGTTTTTACTAGTTGGTGGATTGATTTCGCTGCTATTTAACGAATTAATTCTTACTATCAGCTTTGCGGTAGCGGCTTCTATATTAATTGCGGTGACTGTGGTGCCGATGATGACTTCCAGGATGCTGGCATGGCGTTATTCTAGTAAGGTTAATCAACTTTGGTTTATCAAAGAATTTAATCATCGTTTTGAGGCAGCCACAAGAGCATACGGCAATTTTTTGCGTAATATAGTCCAGTTTCGGTTGCTGACTATTGTTGTAACGATTCTGTTTCTCAGCGGTAGTTGTTTGTGGATGATACCGCAAATACCCAAAGAGATTTTACCCCGGATTAATACCGGCAGGGCTATTTTATTCGCTTCTTTTCCTCCCGGTACAACTTTAGAAACTAATCAGAAAGTAATGGTTGCTGTTGACGATATTCTTCTCAAACAGCCCGAAACTGAATATGTATTTTCAACTGTCGGTGGTTTTATATTCAGCAGCACTACTATAGAAAATCCTTTAAGAAGTTCTAGCAATATTACTTTAAAATCGGGTACGGATATAGAAGCTTATGTAGAGAAAGTAAATCAAGAATTTAACAAGCTGAATTTAGCCGGAATTCGTCTGCGTCTTTTCCCCGGTAGAGTGCGGGGTTTAATTCTAAATAATTCACCAGTGCGTGGTGCCGATATCGATATTATTCTGCAAGGGGAAAACCAAGAAATTTTAGAAAAAGCTGGCGAGCAGGTACTTGAAGCTTTAGACGAACAAGTAAAATCTGCGAGATTTCGTCCCGATGCCGATAAACCGCAACCGGAAATTCAAATTCGTCCCGATTGGCTCAGAGTCGCAGCGCTACGTTTAACAACTGAAGATATTGGAGATACCATCGCTACGGCGATTCAAGGAAGTATCCCCACTCAATTGCAGCGAGGTAATCGTTTAGTAGATGTACGAGTGCAGTTGGATGAAGCATCCGTGCAAACAACTTCACAACTGGAAAGACTGCCTTTATTTGTTAATGATAATTATCAAGTGCGTTTGAGTGATGTGGCAAGTATTGTTAAAGATAAGGCACCGGGAGAAATTCAACGCATAAATCAGCGTCAAGTATTTATTATTGCCGGTAATTTGAGTGAAGGAGCAAATTTAAGTCAAGCCTTAGCTCAAGTTAATAACGTTATCGAAAATTTGGAATTACCTTCAGGGGTGCGCGTTTTACCTAGTTATAGCGCTCAATCCAATCAGCAATTACAAAATTCCCTGTGGTTGTTGGGGGGATTAGCCGTGTTTTTAGTCTTTGTAGTTATGGCAGTACAATATAATTCCCTTGTTGACCCCTTGGTTATTATGTTTACCATGCCTCTCGCTTTAGCTGGGGGTATTTTCGGTCTTTATATTACTCAAACAGCTATCGGTGCAACGGTGATAGTTGGTGCAGTTTTACTCGTAGGAATTGTAGTTAATAACGCTATTGTGATGGTGGAATTAGCAAATCAAATTCGTCAAAGCCAAAACAGCGATCGCGCGACAGCCATATTAAAAGCCGCACCGCAAAGATTGCGTCCCATATTAATGACTACAATCACCACAGTTTTGGGAATGTTTCCCTTGGCGTTGGGAATTGGTGAAGGTTCGGAATTCTTACAGCCTTTAGGCGTTGTCGTTTTTTCAGGTTTATCTTTAGCAACAGCAGTGACTTTATTTATTATTCCTTGTTTTTATATTTCCCTACACGATTTGTTTGCTGGGAAGTAATATCATTTCTGTGAGAATTGGTAATTGGTAATTGGTAATTGGTAGTAGATAATGGGCAATCAAAAATTCATTATGTTTGTTTTTATTTATTAAAATCTTGAACTATTTTTCAAAATGGGATGTTTCTAAGGGTTATAAAAAGTTCGGTTGAGAACTTACTATATAACCCCGAGCTATCACAAATTGTTATTACCTATTACCAATCCCCAGAGAGATTTGAGGATTTTTAATTTGAACTTGTGCTAACTCTTGATAAACAGCCAACGTTTCTTGATGCACTCGGTTAACATGCAAACGCTCTATATTTTGACTGGCTCTATTTTTCCAATCCTTCAAAGTAGTTGAATCATTAAGCAATTTTGCAAGGGTATCTGCTAAAGCCTGACTATCGTTTACCGGTACCAAAAGCCCAGCCTTGCCATAATCCAAAGCTTCGGGAATCCCATCAACATTAGTAGCAATAATTGCACAGCCTGCTTGACGTGCTTCAGAAATTACTAACGGGCAGGGGTCGCGCAAAGAAGCTAAAATAAAAACATCACAAGAGTTTAAATAACGTTGCGGCTGCGGTTGATAACCTTCAAAATGAATGCGATTTGCAGTATTTAACTTTTTTGCTTGTGCCTCAAAAACTTCTTTGTCCGGGCCATTTCCTACAATATAAAGATGATACTGGGGAAATAAGTCAGCAATTCTATCAAAAGCGTCAATCAAGTCAGCAATACCTTTACGTTGATACATCCCCGCCACAGTTACAATTGCTGGGTGCGGTAACTGCAAGTATTGCCCTTGCTCTTCTTCAGGCTTGCGGGGACTCCCTAAAGTTCCATTGCAGATAACCCGTAACTTTTGGGATGCCACGCCTTTGTTTGCCATACTTTGGGCAACAGCTTGGCTGACAGCAATTACCCGATCGGCTAAACCCATTAATATACTTTCGCGCTTAAATTCGTTATGTACCGTTGAAACTAAACCATAATTATTTATAACTTTTAAAAGACTCGCTAATACTATTCCTGTCATCATATGAGCATGAACGATATCTGGCTGAAAATCTGTGATAATCCTCCTATAAATCATTCCTGCTTTTAAAATATTCAACGGTGTTCTTCTTTGATTTAGGTGATAATGCTTAACGCCATATTTGCTTAACAGTATGGAATATTCTCCACCATCAGAAGCCACAGCAACATCGTGACCATTTTTAGCTTGCAAGCAAGCAATATCTACAGCAACATTGACAATGCCGTTACCTATTTCACGAACATCGTTTAAAACATGTAGGATTTTCATTAATATACAGCGAACTGGGAGTAAATATCTGAGATTATTTTAAGTGTATTTCTTTATATAGCAAATAATCATCTCAGAGATTTTACTAATACTTTAATAGTGAATATAGATACTTGTATGTTTTTTATTAAGATACAATACTGCTGGCATTCAGCAAACATCTGATTATATTGCCAAAATATTCGATTATTGAGCAAATAGAATCATACTTATGCTTAATTTTTATCCCTAGAAATGCTTTACTTCAACTTTATAAACTTAGGAAAATATATCTTTTAGCATATTTATATTTATACAAGGAAAAATCATGAATAAGCTGATATGCGATTAAACTATATAACTAAAGAGGATAAATACAAATAATCGTAGTATAGACCTCACAGACAGCTTGCGGTTTAAAAATAATCAGGTTGAGATAATTACTTAACATAGGGCTAAGGATTAAAATACTTTCTTGAATTCATTACCCATCCTTACAGATATCATAAATATTCCAGCTAAAGCGATACTAGATAGTCAAAAGCTTAATTAAAAACTGTTTCATCAATAATGATTCCCCGTCAGGAATAATTGTTGATTAAATAGTTATAAATAGCATCAAAGAAATTCAGTTTTTTTTTAACTGATTCAATCAAAACAATTTTTCGCAAATTAGGGCTGTCTAAAGTGCCACGACGCGCTAAAGCTGAAGCTAGTAGAAGCCTCCAAGCAGTTAAAGATAAAACAGAAGTATCTGCAAGCTTGAGGAAATTTTTTATCTTCTTCTGCTTGAGGGCAACTAAAGCCCAATGTAGTTTCAGGTAGCTTTTGATGTCATCAAAAGCTGGAATTTGAGAGCGGTGCTGTTCGTCAACCAAAGCATAAATCTTTTCCTTCATGGAAATATTCGTACTCAAACGTTTTTTGAGAAAGATTTTTTGGTCGTATCCTCCAGACCAAATTGTTCGATAAGCCAAGCATTCATTGATGAAGATAGCATCTCCAAACTGAGCAATGCGAATCCAAGAATCAATATCATCGCAGCCACTCAATCTAATATCCCATCCACCACTTTTTAAGAAAGCTTCGCGAGTGCAAGCAACCTGAACCGGCGTACCAAATGGTAGTCTTTCCAAAAGCATCCCGAAATGAATATCTGCTTGAGGAATATAAAAGGCTTTACCAGGACCTAAAGTTGGTGTAC
Organism: Rivularia sp. PCC 7116; assembly: GCF_000316665.1. Taxonomy (GTDB): domain Bacteria; phylum Cyanobacteriota; class Cyanobacteriia; order Cyanobacteriales; family Nostocaceae; genus Rivularia. Next base: position 1,064,384 of record NC_019678.1, read on the forward strand.
GTCTAACTTCGACCTCCAATTCATCCACTTGAGCCGCAACACAGGAGCAGATGACCGCATTCCCACAAAGCGCGATCGCCTTTTGCATTTCCTCAAGACAATTAGGAGCTAGATAATCGTCATCATCTAAAAATTTAATCCACTCACCTTGAGCTAACGCGATCCCAGCATTTACCGTAGCAGCATGACCGGAATTAGAATTGTTACAAGTGTAAACTAATCGCTGCTGTTGCTGTGCTGGTAGCTGTTTCCGAAAATTTTTTACATACTCACAAGTCCCATCAGAAGAACAATCATCAGCAACTATCACTTCGCACTCAAGAGTTTGATTAAGGGCAGAATTAATTGCTCGTTTGAGTAAATCTAAACGGTTATAGGTTGCAATCACAACGCTAAATTTCATACACTTAATACTCTAAATACAGCCCCACGAACTACCGAACATAAAAATAAATTCTGCTTCATACATAAAAATCTTGCAATATCTCAAATAATGATTTTAAATTAGTGGACTAAATCATCGATATTGATTTATTATTAGCGATCGTGAGATTTGAACACAACCCATAGCGATCGGCATCAAAATCGGCAGGTCGTTTCTTATCCCGAACTTTAATATCGGGCTTGCAAACAAAGTAGAGAATTTGAAATGAACGTACAGCAAATAATCCGCGATATAGAATCGGAACAACTAAAAACCGACCTACCAGTAATTTACGTGGGCGATACCGTAAGAGTTGGAGTCAAAATCAAAGAAGGCGAAAAGTTTCGCGTACAACCCTACGAAGGAGTTGTGATTTCTATGCGTAATGGTGGAATTAACGAAACTATTACAGTTCGCAAAGTGTTTCAAGGTGTTGGTGTAGAAAGAGTTTTTCTTTTACATTCCCCCCGAATCGACAATATTAAAGTAATGCGTCGCGGTAAAGTACGCCGCGCTAAACTTTACTATCTCCGCAACCGCGTCGGTAAAGCTACCCGGATTCAGCAACGCTTTGACCGTTCTTTGTAAGGTTACGAATTGTCCGCTCCCAATGAAACAGCATTTACCAAAAGCGGTGTCTTCTTATGTCCTCAGGGCAAGCTGCGAAGATAGCCAGTCAAGTTGGGGAAAAGAAATCTTTCCCCAAACTGAGCGGCATTCTAGGCTCGGAAGAAAGAAAAATCTCGATGCTAGCCCTGCCTTTTCGGCGACCGTTGGTAAATTTCCATAAAAAATGGATCTTAAATGACATAATTGAGTTAAAATAAATTAAGACTGATTTAAACAAGTCATCAAAAAGCTTGTGCGCTCTTAGTTCAGTTGGTAGAACGCAGGTCTCCAAAACCTGATGTCGGGGGTTCGAGTCCTCCAGGGCGCGCTCAAAAATAAAGTGCAGCCCGGAAGCTTTGCAGTAGTTACTGCAATGTCAGTAGTAACTGATAGTTTCGGGTTGATTTTATTTTTATAGCAGCTTTATATATCTGAATTATAAATAATGCTCAAATTTAAAGCTGTTACTATTAATGGAGGGAAACCTTCGGTGTAACAACAATGTAAGGATAGGGGAGAGGTTCATACCGTGGCCAAAAAAAACGAAGCACAAATGCAAGAATTAGATAGCGGGTTTAGTCTAGGCAACTTCTTTAAAGGAACTAGAGAAGAGTTTGAGAAAGTCGTTTGGCCAAGTCGAAAACAGCTCGTCAGTGAATCCGCAGCCGTGCTGTTGATGGTATCCCTTTCCGCTACAGTAATATTTTTTGTAGATAAATTCTTTGCTTGGGCAGCAACAGTGATATTCAAATGAATTCTGCAACAGACGAAGATCGTAATTCGCCGTTGCAGTCAGAGGAAACAGATGCACCATCAAATAATGGCGTTAAGTCATCTCGTTGGTATGCAGTACAAGTAGCCTCTGGCTGCGAGAAGCGTGTAAAAACAAACTTGGAGCAGCGTATTCAAACTTTTGATGTCGCTGATAAAATTATCCAAGTAGAAATTCCGCACACGCCAACAGTCAAGATTCGTAAAGATGGCAGTCGCTACAGTACAGAAGAAAAGGTATTTCCTGGCTATGTACTGGTAAAAATGCAAATGGAAGATGATATATGGCAGGTAGTGCGAAACACTCCCCATGTAATCAACTTCGTAGGCGCAGAACAAAAGCGAGGTACTGGTAGAGGTCGCGGTCATGTGAAACCGCTGCCACTTTCTCATAGTGAAGTAGAAAGAATCTTTAAGCAAGCTACCGAACAACAGGAAGTAGTCAAGGTTGACATGGCTACTGGTGATAAGATAGTCGTGCTTTCAGGTCCATTTAAAGATTTTGAAGGTGAAGTTATCGAAGTCAGTCCGGAAAGAAGCAAGCTTAAAGCATCGCTTTCGATTTTCGGAAGAGAAACGCCAGTAGAATTGGAATTTAATCAAGTAGAGAAACAAAGCTAGTAAGCAATGGCGAAGAAAGTAACAGCGATTATTAAACTGGCTCTGCAAGCAGGGAAAGCTAACCCAGCACCGCCAGTGGGACCTGCTTTAGGTCAGCACGGTGTTAACATCATGATGTTCTGTAAGGAGTACAACGCCAAAACAGCCGATAAAGCTGGAATGGTGATTCCTGTCGAAATTTCGGTTTTTGAAGACCGGAGTTTTACATTTATCTTAAAAACTCCTCCTGCGTCGGTGTTAATTACTAAAGCAGCCAAAATTGACAAAGGTTCGGCCGAACCACAAAAAGTTAAAGTTGGTTCCATAACAAAAGACCAATTGCGAGAAATCGCTGAAACAAAAATGCCCGATTTGAACGCCAACGATATTGAAGCGGCGATGAAAATTATTGCGGGTACCGCTCGCAATATGGGTGTGACGGTAAGTGACTAATTCAGTTATGAGTTATGAGTTAGGAGTTATGAGTTATCAATTAACAACTAACAACTATCACGGATTAAATGGATTTCACTGATTTCACTGATTGAGCGATCGCTAACTAATAGCAACTAACCACTAACCGCTAACAACTAATAGAAATTTATTGGGGGAGAGAATGAATCTCGCTAATTACCCCTGGAGTAAAAAATGGCAAAAAATAAATTATCGCGTCGCATGAAGACGCTGCTTGAGAAAGTCGAAGATAAAGACTACGAACCGATAGAAGCATTGAGTTTGCTCAAGGAGACAGCAACAGCAAAATTTCCCGAAGCTGCTGAAGCGCATATTCGTTTGGGAATCGATCCCAAGTATACAGACCAGCAGTTGCGGACAACGGTAGTACTGCCAAAAGGAACCGGACAAACTATTAGAGTGGCAGTAATTGCACGGGGTGAGAAAGTTGCAGAAGCGACAAATGCCGGTGCTGATGTAGTAGGTTCGGAAGAATTAATTACCGAAATTCAGCAAGGAAGAATGGATTTCGACAAGTTGATTGCGACTCCCGACGTAATGCCACAGGTAGCAAAACTTGGTAAATTATTAGGTCCTCGTGGTTTGATGCCGTCTCCTAAAGGTGGAACCGTAACAACCGACTTAGCCGCAGCAATTGAAGAATTTAAAGCTGGTAAATTAGAATTCCGAGCCGACCGTACTGGCATTGTTCATGTTATGTTTGGTAAGGTTTCTTTCACTCCAGAAGATTTATTAGTAAATTTGAAGGCGTTACAGGAAAGCATTGACCGTAACCGTCCTTCGGGAGCAAAAGGTCGCTACTGGCGTACTGTTTACGTATCCGCCACGATGGGGCCATCAATTCGGGTTGATACCAACGCTTTACGCGATATTAAGATGGCTTAAGCCATTTAACAGCAACTCGAAAAAATAATAGTTGACTTTAACTCATTTTGAGTTATGATTTGTGAGTTATGAATTTTAGTGAAGTGGTGAATTTAATTTGCTGCTACACAATTAAAGTCCGGCGAGTCGGACTAACTAGGATAGGAATTTATTTTAATTCCAGAATAATCCTTTAATTCTTAACTCTTAACTGAATAATTAACAGCCAGAGACAGCAGGTGTTTTAATAAAAGCTTAATTTCCTGCCTAGGTTTACTCATCATTTGCTTTGCTTTTTCACCTCCAGTAGTGAGATGACAGACGGCAAAAGAGATTTATTTGTAAAAGCGTAGAGAAACGTTTTTGTAGATATCAAAACCTAGATAAATCTTGGATAAACCCTGGCTTTTACAGTCAGGGTTTTGTTGTTTTAAAGGTCGATAAAAACGGAAAGGAGGTGATATGAGATGGGTAGAACCCTAGCGAATAAAAAAGAGATAGTCGCCGATCTCAAAGAACTTTTAAATAAATCTTCCTTAGCGATAGTAATTGACTATGAAGGTTTAAGCGTATCGCAAATTACCGATTTGCGTAATAAAATGCGTCCTACTGGTACGGTTTGTAAAAGAACCAAAAATACCTTGATGCGTATTGCTGTTGAGGAAGATACTCAATGGCAGCCAATGACGCAGTATCTTCAGGATTCTTCTGTCTTCTTGCTGGTTGAAGAAGAATTAAAAGACGCTATTAAGGCTTACGAAGATTTCCAGAAAGCCACCAAGAAAACAAAAATCCGTGGTGGAGTGCTTGAAGGGCAGGCATTAACTGTAGATGAAGTTAAAGCACTTAAGGAATTGCCTTCCAAGCAAGAGCTTATGGCTCGCATTGCTGGTGGTATAAATGCAGTTGCCACCAGATTGGCAGTAGGAGTCAACCAAGTACCTACAAAATTGGCAACTGGTATCAACGAAGTACCAAATTCTTTGGCACGCGCTCTTCAAGCAGTATCCCAGAAAGAAGATGGTGGAGATTCTGGGGATTCCTAGAATTTTGGGTTTGTAGTAAAGGCTGAAGCCCTGACTACGAATCGAAATAAGAAAATAACAATTACAACAACAGTAACAACAGGAGTAGAATTATGTCTGCAAAAACTGATGAAATCATGGAAAGCTTGAAGACTTTGAGCTTGCTTGAAGCTTCCGAATTGGTTAAGCAAATTGAAGAAGTATTTCAGGTAGATGCTTCCGCTTCTGGTGGTGGTGGCATGGTGATGATGCCTGGAATGATGCCTGGAGCCGCTGGTGGTGCTGCTGCTGAGCCTGAAGAAGAGAAGACTGAATTTGACGTAGTACTTGAAGACGTACCTGCTGATAAGAAGATTGCGATTCTTAAGGTTGTACGCGGTATCACCGGTTTAGGTTTGAAAGAAGCAAAAGAAATGGTAGAATCTGCGCCTAAAGCAATCAAAGAAGCTATGGCTAAAGAAGCCGCTGAAGATGCTAAGAAGCAGCTTGAAGAAGCTGGTGCAAAAGTATCTGTTAAATAATATTAACTGGATATTGTCTGGTTCCCAGTCTCTGGCTGGGAAACCATATCTCAGGGCTGCTGCCTACACTATAGAAAGAAGGCAGAGCCTTTTTAAATGCATTACAAGGTAGAACCTTGTAACGAGATTTCGTGAAATTCTTCCCATTTCCAATTCACATTAATGTAAATCCGCATCCCAAACGGCAATGTAAACTCTACCTTCGTTATTGCGTTGTATTGTTCCTTTTAAATTTCGGGTTTGAAAAGAATATTTATTAGCTTGGCGCTGATACACTCGCTGCAATCCTTGTTGAATGTCGCCATTCATATTACCTTTTAACATTCCTTGTAAAGTGTTTTGCATTGCCTTTGCTCCTACAGATTGAGCTAAGCTAGCTTCTGTTTGTCGTAGTTTTCCAGATTGTCGGTCAAATAATAAACCTAAGTCTACTTGATTTGGCTGTAGTTTATAAAGATAGGCTCTGGTATTCCATAAACCTCGGGAAACTTTTGTTGGTTTCCCTAAAGTTGCTTTGACGTTGCTTTCGGAGCTACCTGTAGGAAATACGGGAAAACTAACGTTTGCAGGATTATTATTCTCTGGTTTTTCAGCTTTTGGTGGTGTGGAAGCTATGGGAGTAGGTGTAGCAGTTGGGATAGGGGTAGGAGTAGAAAATATTTGCGGTTGGGGTTGTGGTGTAAATATAGGTTTCGGTTGTGTATTTTCAGGTATGGGTTCTGGTGTAGGTTGGATAATTTGTTCTGGCTGCGGTTGTGGTGGAGCAATTTGTGGTTGTGGTGGAGGTTGAATTTCTGGGGTTGCGGTTGGTTGGATTTTGCCCAAAGTTGGCTTGGGAGAAGGAATTACACTATTATCATTATCAATAGGTGGTGGGGGAGTTTGAGAAATTACAATTTCTTCTTCTGGTTGCTGGTTATTGAAATTAGCGATCGCTATTCCTCCAATTAATCCAGCGCCAAGTAAACCACCGAAAATTAAACCGGGTTTTAACCAATTTGGGGAAGTTGAAGAATTTGAATTTGAATTTGAATTTGAATTTATATGTTTTTGGGGAATTCCTACTGCGGGAGATACTGCAACTGTTTTTTGAGTGTTTTGAGTATTTAGAGTATTTGATATAGGTTGAGTAGCATTAGTTTGTGTATTTGACTGCAAAGCATAAAGCATTTTGCTTGCCGTGCTGTAGCGACTATCGATATTAGAATTAATTGCTTTGTTAATTACTGTTTTTAAAGAAGTAGAAATTTCTTGAGCGTAAATTTCCCATAAGATTTTACCAGTTTGGGGATTAGTTTCTAATTCTTGCGGATGTTTCCCAGTTAATAAGTAAATTGCCGTTAAGCCTAAACTGTAAATATCCGTAGCGAAAACCGCACGCCCTATTGCCTGTTCGATTGGCATATATCCTGGAGTTCCAATCACCATCGATTGCGTGGGATTTCCCGAAGAATTGATTGCAGTACGAATGGTTTCTTTTACCGCACCAAAGTCAATTAAAACAGGTTTTTTATTAGAACTACGCAGGATTATATTATCGGGTTTGATATCGCGGTGAATTATTCCTTTTGAATGGACGTATTCTAAAACCGGTAGCAAACTGAGTAAAATTTCTCTCACAGCTTGTTCGTTCAAACATCCTTGATTTTCAACAATATCCGTTAAAGTTTTTCCTTGAATCCACTCTTGAACTAAATAAAATAAACCGTCTTCCGAAAAATAGGCAAAAAGATTGGGAATTTGCTCGCTACCTTCACCGAGAAATTCTAAAGTTGCTGCCTCTCGTTCAAATTTTTGCTGAATCTTTTGATAGGTTTTTGGTTCGTCTGCTAATGGTTTGAGTTGCTTAATAACGCAACGTCGGCGAGAAGGAAGATGAGTATCTTCAGCTAAAAAGGTTTCGCCAAACCCACCAGCACCTAACACCTGGATAACTTGATAACGATTATTCAGTAACTTTGTTGTCATGCTGCTTTAAAACGAGTGAACAGTATTTCAATCGATGACGCGAGCCAATATTTAATTTATCTCAAATCTGCTGACGTTGTTGGCAGTCGAATTTATCCCTCTAACCGTTTTTGATTATTCTTTGGAGAAAGGAAATACTGTATATTGTTATTTAGCTAAAAAACCCTAGTGATAGAGTTATGGTTGGAACAACCCAAGCGGCTCAACTGCTGAAGATTTGTGCTCAACGAGTCAGACAGTTGCTTTATGAAGGGAGAATTGTCGGAGCAAAAAAAGTTGGTAGATTCTGGCAGATTCCTTTATTTAAGGGGATGCCTAAAGTAAAAGTTGGTAAACGAGGTCCTAAAGGAACTTGGCGAAAGAGATTAAGCTCGATACCAACTCTGATTCACGTAAATTCTCACAAGATAAGAAGTAATAGTAATAATGGGACTAATGAACCTGTAATTGTTGTTAGATCGGGTTCGCGAAAGATTGAGGCTCATCACGTGAAAATAAATGGGAGTTGTGAAGTGATTTACAGTCGCGATCGCCCTCTTGATTGTGGAGCTAAGGTTTTGATTCAAGTTGATTCGGATGTGGTAGTCAAACCTTGTGTTTTTGCTGATATGAGCTAGCTTAAATTACAAAAAATACTTTTATTCAATCTAAATTTTGAAATTATCAGCTTAATACAGTTCAATAATTATAGCTATTTGGCAATAAATAAATTGTAAGAAAGTATTGAGAAACTCTTTTAGCACGAGCTTCTTTGAGCATATATCCCGTTTTTATTTTCTGATTATTATTTACTCAGGGAAAATTAAAATCGTTTTTATCGACTTGAGTTAGGTATGATTCAATATCTTTTGTTAGAGAATTGAATCAAAGGTCATTATCAACCTACCTGGGACTGCAAGTCCCAGTCTAATAGCATAAGTCCATTAAAATGGACTAATTTATCTTTTTCTATTTTGGTAAAAACCAATTTTAGATTAGCTAATTTACAAGGAGCGTTGCTGCAAGAAACAGCTTTAGTTGATGTGATTTTTGAAGAAGCTAACTTTACAAACGCCGAACTTGCTATGTGTTCTATTGTAGGAAGCAATTTTAGAGGAGCAATCTTTGATAATACCTCCTGCATCGAATGCCTATGTCGGGATACTATCTGGTGTGATGGAAAAATCATTGATGATTCCACAATTTAAAAGTCATAATACGATCCAAAATTGCCTCAAGTATTTTTAAGACAGGCGGAGCCTCCTTTCACTGTATTCCTTCCCAGAGAAAAGGAACAAGATATTCGTTGCTCCTAAAAAGACATACCCTAAAATTATCAATATCTCTCTCCACCTCTTTTCTTTGCGCTCTTTGCGTCCTCTGCGGTTTATAAAAATCAACAATTTGAATCTTTGATAGTAATGCAGTACTACTGTAGATTCAAAACAAAAAAACGGTAGAGAAACTTAATTCCCTACCGTTTAATAATTCTCAAAATTCTAGATAACTACTACCTAAAACTTAATTATCCTTCAACAGCTTGAGGCAAAGCATCATCTTGTCCGCTGTCGCTTTCTTCCTCAGTCTTTTGAGAATGAACGAGGATATTTCCACCTTCATCCACGTCAACAATGGCTGTATCACCTTCACCGATGCGTCCGGAAAGTATTTCTTCGGCCAGACTATCCTCTAACAAGCGCATAATTGCCCTACGTAAAGGTCTTGCACCGTAACTCGGGTTATAACCTTCTTGCAGCAATCGCTCTTTGAAGCGATCGCTTACTTCTAGTTTGATACCTTTCTCGGTGAGTCGTCCGAATACTTCCTTGAGCATGATATCGGCAATCAACATTACCTCTTCACGGTTCAACTGACGGAAGACGATAATTTCATCCAGACGGTTGAGGAATTCAGGACGGAAGTACTGCTTGAGTTCTTCGTTAACCAAAGACTTAATGCGGTTGTACTGAGACTCGCTAGCATCTTCGGCAAACTCGAAACCGATTCCGCCGCCACCTTTTTCAATTACCTTAGAACCGATATTAGAAGTTAATATCAGCAAAGTATTTTTGAAATCTACAGTACGTCCCTTAGCATCAGTTAATCTACCGTCTTCAAGAATTTGAAGCAGCATATTAAATACATCGGGGTGCGCTTTTTCGATTTCGTCGAATAGCACTACCGTATAAGGTCTGCGTCTGACAGCTTCAGTTAGCTGACCGCCTTCGTTGTATCCAACATAACCAGGAGGCGAACCAATCAGCTTGCTGACGGTGTGACGCTCCATAAATTCGGACATATCGAGACGAATCATTGCTTCTTCCGAACCGAAGAAGTAAGATGCCAATGATTTAGCTAATTCAGTTTTACCTACACCAGTAGGACCGGAGAAGACAAAGCTAGCAATTGGTCGGTTGGGATTCTTCAAACCAACGCGAGCGCGACGAATAGCACGGGAAACTGCTTTTACAGCATCTTCTTGACCAATCAAACGCTGGTGCAAGGTGTCTTCCATATGCAGCAATTTCTCGGATTCGGATTCGGTGAGTTTGTTCACCGGAACGCCAGTCCAAGAAGCTACGATATGGGCAATATCTTCCTCTGTAACTACAGGTTCTTCACCATTAGCACCAGAAGTACCGGCTTTGCTTTGAGCAATAGCGCGAATTTCTGCTTTGATTTCCATCTCGCGATCGCGAAGTTCGCCAGCTTTGTCAAAGTCTTGGGAACGTACTGCATCATCCTTCTCTTTGAGGATTTTACGCAGTTCCTTGTCTAACTCTTTGGCTGCGGGTGGCAGCTGAGAGTTAATCAAACGTACCCGAGAACCAGCTTCGTCAATTAAATCAATTGCTTTATCTGGAAGGTAGCGATCGCTAATATATCGGTCGGATAATTTAGCCGCCGCTAACACCGCTTCATCAGAAATTTTTAATTTATGATGTTGTTCGTAACGGTCGCGTAAACCGTATAAAATTTCAATAGTTTCATCTACTGAAGGTTCACCTACCATAACTGGTTGGAAACGACGCTCAAGGGCGGCATCTCGTTCGATGTGCTTGCGGTATTCATCGAGCGTTGTTGCGCCGATACACTGCAATTCACCACGAGCTAAAGCAGGTTTTAGTATATTAGCTGCATCAATAGCGCCTTCTGCCGCACCAGCACCGATTAAGGTGTGTACTTCATCAATTACTAAAATTACATTTCCCGCCTGACGGATTTCATCCATAATCTTTTTCAGGCGTTCTTCAAATTCACCCCGATACTTGGTACCTGCAACAAGCAAACCAATATCAAGAGTTACTACACGTTTTTCTTCTAAGATGTCAGGAACATCTTTGTTTCCAATACGCTGTGCCAGTCCTTCAGCAATAGCTGTTTTACCAACACCAGGTTCACCAATTAATACAGGGTTATTTTTTGTACGACGACCCAAAATTTGGATTACTCGCTCAATCTCCTTAGCACGTCCAACCACGGGGTCAAGCTTGCCATCTAATGCCATTTGGGTCAAATTAGAACCAAATTCATCCAGAGTCGGAGTTTTATTGCGTCCAGATTGACCGGTAGCCGTAACTTCAGCGGTTTCACCAAGCATACGAATAACTTGGGTTCTGACTTTAGATAAGTCAACACCAAGATTTTCGAGTACTCTTGCTGCTACGCCTTCTCCTTCGCGGATTAAGCCCAACAGCAAATGCTCGGTACCAATATAATTGTGTCCTAACTGGCGAGCTTCTTCTAAAGATAGTTCCAGAACTCGCTTTGCCCGTGGGGTAAACGGAATTTCCACGGCAACAAAGCCCGAGCCTCGACCTATAATTTTTTCGACCTCGATTCTGGCATCTTTAAGGTTAACGCCCATTGATTTGAGCACCTTAGCCGCCACGCCAGTTCCCTCGCCAATCAGACCTAAAAGAATCTGTTCGGTGCCAACAAAATTATGCCCAAGACGGCGAGCCTCTTCTTGAGCAAGCATTATTACCTTGATGGCTTTTTCTGTGAAGCGTTCAAACATAAGGCATTATTCCCATCGCCTGCGTCGTGCCGGTACGCTGATTTTAGCACAGGCAAATTCTATGGGTGCCGCCAGAAACTTGTTAGACATCCAAATATCAGGAACCCACTTCCGAGATTGAAGTTACATATTATTTGCTACTTTTTTGTAGTCACTGTACTGAGGAGCTTAATTGAGTATGCTATTTATCTTGACTACGACCCGCACACACTTAGATTGACACTTTTACGCTCATATTTTCCAATCATCACTATTATCATTTTTATGCATTTTCGTCAAGAAGATTATGAACTTTATAAAAATTCTTTATAGTTAGATAAAATATTATTTAATTATTAAGACTTATGAGTTTTAAGCATATTTTAAGGGGATTGGGAATTGGGCATGGGGGATTGGGCATTGGGAATTGGGAATTGGGGATTGGTAATTGGTAATTGGTAGTTGGTTAATCCCTGCTTATTACTCGCTACTGGTTGCTGAATACTGTTCTCGTTTCCAGCCAGATTTGTTTAAGCCTTGGTTAACAAAAGTTTCCCAGTTGGCTAAAGTTTGGGCAAATTCTGGTTTATGTATACCGCTAAGCCAAAGAATTAAAGCATCTTCGCCATTATCTTTGTAATAACGTCTTCTTCTCCCCGCTGTTTTGAAGCCAAATTTTTCGTATAAAGAAATTGCACTTTGATTAGAAGCTCTTACTTCTAAGGTTGCTCTTTCCAAATTGCGATCGCGAGCGGTGTTGAGGAGAGAGTAAAGTAAAGCGGCACCCATACCTTGACGATGATATTGAGGATCTATTGCCAAAATAGTAATGTGGGCTTCTTCTAATATTGACCAAAAACAGCCCATACCTAACAGCCTTTCGCCGGTTTTCTGAGAAAATAAACCTTGTATCTCGCTGTTTGGGCTATCAAGTTCTCTTTGATAAGCTTCTTTAGACCATAAGCCGTTAAAGCAGGTTTTATCTAGCTCCACTATCAAAGATAGATGTTCTTGTGACAGAGATTTAATTTTTAGCTCAAATAAGTTCACTTTTATTGGTTATGGTACATCGCCCTTTGTACACTGGGTAACGGGAGACAAATGTCGCCCTAAGGTAAACGTAAATAACTTGTATCGTTATGGTATCGACTCACCCGGCTGGGATTCAAGCCAATGGCAGTAAATATATACTATCGAGCAATCAAAGGGAAGGCATTTCGCCAAATCAATCACTTCTACCTTTGAGTGCAAAAGTTAATCAAAATGACAATTTAGAAGTGGGGGGTTGTGACGTAACGACGCTGGTAAAGCAGTTTGGCTCTCCGCTATATATTCTAGACGAAGAAAGCTTGCGAACTGCTTGCTGTCAGTATCGCGATAGTTTTAAGCAGTACTATAAAGGCGAATCCCAAGTATTATACGCTTCTAAAGCCTGGAATTGTTTGGCTGTATGCGCGATTGTAGCATCTGAAGGTTTGGGAATAGATGTAGCTTCTGGTGGCGAATTGTATACTGCGATTACAGCTGGTGCGGATGCCGATAAGATTTATCTTCATAGCAATAACAAGTCTCGGGATGAATTGATTTTTGCTGTGGAATCCGGCTGCACAATTGTTGTAGATAACTGGTACGAACTAAATACTTTGGTAGAACTAGCTCAAGAAAATAGTTTTTCGAGTTATGCACCGTACCGAATTATGCTACGCCTAACTCCTGGAATTGATTGTCATACCCACGATTACATCCGCACGGGACAATTAGATAGTAAATTTGGTTTCGATCCTAACGCCCTTGATGATGTATTTGCTTTTGCGATCAAAAATCAAGCTTCGCTTAATTGTGTTGGAGTACACGCTCATATTGGTTCGCAAATTTTTGAGCGTCAACCCCATCAAGACTTAGCTGCTCTGATGGTAGAATGGTTGAAAAAAGCTGCTACTTATGGTATAGAAATTACGGAATTAAACGTTGGTGGTGGTTTAGGAATCAGATATATTGAATCCGATGACCCACCGAGTATAGAAGAGTGGGTAAAGCCAATTTGCGAAGTAGTTGAAAAAGCTTGTGGAGAGGCGAATATTTCCTTACCAAAAATATTATGCGAACCGGGACGTTCTTTGATTGGTACAACCTGCGTTACTGCATATAGTGTTGGTGCATCGAAAGAAATTCCCGGAATACGTAAATACATTGCCGTAGATGGAGGAATGTCGGACAACCCGCGTCCAATAACTTACGAGTCAATTTATCGAGCAGTGGTAGCGAATAAAATGTCGGCACCACTAACCGAACAAGTCACGATTGCTGGTAAACATTGCGAATCGGGAGATATTCTAATTAAAGATGCCCAACTTCCTTCAACTTCGGAGGGAGATATTCTCGTAGTAATGGGAACGGGTGCGTATAATTACAGTATGTCATCCAATTACAACCGTTTGCCTCGACCGGCAGCAGTTTTAGTTGGTAATGGTGAAGCAAGTTTAATCCTGCAACGCGAGTCATATCAAGATTTGATTCGTCAGGATTGCTTACCAGAAAGACTGAAGAAAAATGAGTAATTAAGTATAATGTCGGCAAAGTAGTATGTTGCATGAAGACTAAAAAAATCAAGTTTATGCTCCATACTTCATGCTACTATGCTGGGAAGTTGCCCATAAGGCATCTATATTATTTAAAATTTGAGCAATATATCCTTCAAACAAAGCGCGTAATCCAGATGTCATGGGGAATTTATGGAAACAATGGCTGGCAAACCTGGGATGGTCGCAGCCCTTGTTAAAGACTCTGGATATCATGTTAGTGCTAGGGCTGACTTACATGATGCTAGTAATAATCAGCGAACGTCGCACTCTATGGATGGTGCGGGGTTTTATTCTATTGATGCTAGCTTCTGCTGTTAGTGGCTTCTTGCAGCTACAACTATTAAATTTTGTTTTACAAAGCCTGGTGTATGGTTGTGCTGTAGCGATGGCGATAACTCTTCAGTCAGAGTTCCGCCGTTTTCTAGAACAATTAGGGCGTGGTGAATTTCGGCAGTTGTTCCAGACTTCGAGTTTAGCGGTGCCGAAATCCTATAGTGTAATTGATGAAATTGTTGATGCGGTTAGAGAACTCTCAAAAAACCGGATTGGTGCTTTGGTGATTATCGAAACCACGGGTCCAATTGACGAGCGTGATTTTTCCGTACCGGGAGTTAAGTTGAATGCTGAAGTTTCCAAGGAACTACTGCAAACAATTTTTCAGCCAAAAACTCTTTTGCATGATGGTGCAACATTGATACGTGGTTCTCGGATTGTATCTTCGGGTATAATTTTACCGCTTTCGGGACGTACTGCTTCCCGTCAGTTGGGAACGCGCCATCGAGCAGCTATGGGAATTACTGAGCGTGTGGAAAATTGTATTTGCGTCGTTGTGTCGGAAGAAACAGGTTCTATTTCTCTTGCGGAAAGGGGAACTTTAAATAGACCATTAACAATCACGAAGTTGAGAGATTCCTTAGAGACTTTATTTTCTCCTACAGTGGATCGCGAGGCTGTAGCCCCTGGTTTGCTTAGTTTGGGTCGTCAAATTCGTGGTAAATCTATGGCATTAATTTCACGTTTACTCGGTTTACCATCGACCGCTTCTCGGGATAAAAAATGACAGCACAATCAACAAATCTAGAATATTTGCCAAGCGATTTAGAGAGGGAGCTATTACCGCATCACGTTGCGGTAATCATGGATGGCAATGGTCGATGGGCTAAACGTAGGGGTTTGCCTCGGATTATGGGGCACAAGCGGGGAACTGATATTCTCAAGGATTTACTTCGTTGCTGTAAAGATTGGGGAATAAAAGTTTTAACAGTCTATGCTTTTTCTACTGAAAACTGGGGTAGACCGCAAGAAGAAGTTGATTTTTTGATGACTTTGTTCCAGCGAGTTTTACGTCAAGAACTCCGGGAGATGTTAAAAGAGAACGTCAGAATTGGTTTTGTTGGAAATTTAAAAGCTTTGCCAAGTGCTTTGCAAGCAGAAATTGGTCGTTCGATGAAAGAAACCAAAGACAATCGCGGCATTGATTTTAATGTTGCCACTAACTATGGTGGCAGACAAGAAATTATTCAAGCTTGTCAGGCGATCGCCGAAAAGGTAGATAAGGGATTAATACAGCCCCACGAAATTGATGAAGCGACATTTGAACATCATCTTTATACTGCAAGACACTGCGACCCGGATTTAATTATTCGCACCAGTGGAGAAATGCGCTTGAGCAATTTTCTCTTGTGGCAAGCAGCTTATTCAGAAATATATTTCACCGATACATTGTGGCCAGATTTCGACCGCAGCGAATTTCGCAAAGCATTATTAGCCTATCAGCAAAGAGATAGAAGGTTTGGGAAAGTTTAATTAATTGGGAATTGGTGAAACACTGCGTTGCGGAGGTTCCCTCCGTTATAGCAAGTGTTGAACCCGAAGGGTAATTGCATTTCTTCTCCCTCACTCCCTCACTCTCTCACTCCCTCACTCCCTCACTCCCTATGGTCCGCAGAAAACTGCTTCTTCTACATCTTTACGACTTAAAGAATATTTAAATGAGCGCTGGATGTCTTCTTCATTTTCTCCGGCATTTAGATATCTCACGGTGATTTCTTCAATATCAAGCCAGATTTCGGCTTCCCAAGCAGGTCGCTGTATTCGCCATAAATGCAAACATTTTGGGTCTTGCTGACAGCCAAGATTTTCTAGCCATTGCTCAATTTGAGGAAGGGGATGATTGTATAGCGGAGTTTCTGAATTTAGAAGATACATAAAGTTTAGTTGTTAGTTATTAGTTGTTAGTTGTTAGTTGTTAGTTGTTAATCTTCTTATCCCATGCCCAATGCCCCATCCCCCATGCCCGACTCTAGTTAATTATTAAATCTATTTACAATATTTGATTGATTTGAATTCATTACCTGTCGTTGTAATATAATATCTGGCTGTCCTATATTTGTTTGAAAAGCAGCTTCACCCCTAGTTAAACCTACAGCTATTACTAGCAATAAGCATCCTAAAAAAGTTAACCCCAGGATAAACAAGGCGAAAATCTCACCAGCTGAAAGGGGGCGATCGGTAGGATCGAGGTAAGCGGATCTAGATGTATAACGGTTACGATTTACCGGACGATTTAAGTCGGAGGGTGGTTGAATAACTCCAAACCGAGAATAACCGATTTTAAGGTCGTAAGTTAAACGTTTTTGGGGATTGCTCAGTGTTGCATATGCTTCATTAAGTTTTTGGAATTTCACGGTAGCAAGTCCAGTGGGTAAATCTGTAGTATCGGGATGATAGCATTTGCTAAGTTCTCGATAAGCACGGCGGATTTCGATTGCTGAAGCTGCTGGATGCAGACCTAACAAGGAATAGTAGGTCGAAGTGCGGCTTAGTTTTGTCCCATCTTGGTTCACGGCTGTGTTCGTTACCTTGCAAACAGTTTTTCCTAATATTTTAAAACTATCTTTTTATCGCAAGGTATGGAAATCTTAAATCCATAAATATTTGTAAATTCAATTGGATACTCTACGAAGGTTAAAATAACGCTACAGAGCTATTTTATTGGCATAAAATCAATCTATAGAGGGATTTATCAATCAAAAATTCAAGATTAATTAAGGTTAGCTTTTAATTTATTTAATTATCTCAGCAAATCTTTACGAGGTTTAAAAGTTTCAATCTCTCGCAATTTTTCGTAAAGTTGGCGTTCTTCAGAACTAATATTCTTTGGACTGGGAGTAATGATTTGAATTTCTACGAGTTGATTTCCCCGCTTTCCTTTTTCGTTGGGATACCCTTTACCTTCTAAACGCAATCTTTGACCGGATCTAACTCCTGGAGGAATTGTCATTTTGACTAATCCATCTAGGGTTGGTGCTTCTACTTGCCCTCCTAAAACTGCTTCGCAGGGAGTAATCGGTACTTGGCAGTAAATATCGTTACCGTCAAGTTTAAATATATGATGGGTTTGTACGGTAATTTTTAAGTATAAATCGCCGCCACCAATACCTTGATTGCGTAAGCGAATTGTTTGTCCCGTTACCATTCCTGGAGGCATATTAACTTCTAAGGAGCGCCCATCTTCAAGACGAATTCTTTCTAAGCCACCTTGATAGGCTTTCTCTAAGGGTAAAGTTAATCTTGCTTCTATATCCCGACGAGTTTGGCGGGCATTTGGGCTATAGGAAACTTTTGTTCTGGGAGTGCGAAACGGGTCGGTGTTTGGAGTATTGGCAGAAGCAGTAGAAGATTTATTGCCTTTATTTTTGACACCAAATACTTGGTCGATAAAGGTATCAAAGTTATCGTATTTACCGGGGTTTACATCACTAGAAGTACGACCACCGTTGCCTTGATTCCAGGCTTTACGGGGGGAAGATTTAGAACCAGCAAAGCCATTTTGTTTCCAAAAAACGCTAAATTGGTCGTACTGAGCGCGTTTTCCGGGGTCGCTTAAAATTTCGTAAGCTTCATTTACATCTTTAAATTTTTCCTCTGCGGCTTTATTACCGGGATTTAAATCTGGATGGTATTGACGTGCTAATCGGCGATAACTTTTTTTAATTTCATCGTTTGGGGCATCTTTAGATACTCCTAAAATCTCGTAGTAATCGCGAAAATTCTGCAAGTTTTGCATAGTGAGTTGTTTAACTTTCGATTTGTAAGTAGGAGTAGGTAATGAATAATAGGTAATTCGGAGTTAGTAATATCAATAAATGATTTTTATTTTATTTTATTTTTAGTTTTCCTCATATATAGTAAGTTGTTCGGGCAGGAGTTCGACTCGGATATTTTGCATCAAAGGGATGAAAGAATAAGATTTTCTTTGTAGTTGATGCTTTCTGCTTAATAATTTTACTCAGTCAAAAAGATGAAATGTGCTTTTTAAAGGCTGAGAAGAAAGCGTTTGTATGCTTAGTTTTTACTCTTTGTGTTTACTATTACTTATCTTAAAAGCCGGATTATTTCATAAGTATATTGTTAAATAACTAGGAGCGGGGTTAACCGCCCGTATATTCACTTAGTTTGACTCACAAAAAGCTGCTTTAAGCGACTTTAGAGCCAATCATCATCTTCGTCATCCCAGTTATCTTGGTAGCTGGGTTTAGATGGTTTACGGGAGGAATAACCTTTGTCTCTGGCATCGTAGGAAGAAGGATAGCTGTTGTCTCTTCCGTAGCTCCTGTCGTTATCTCTTCCGTAACCTCGATCGGATTCTCCACCGTAACCTCGATCGGATTCGCCACCGTAACCTCTATCTGGTTCTCTTCCATAACCCCGATCTGGTTCTCTGCCGTAACCTCGTCTATCGGCATCCCTACCGTAAGCTCCTCTGTCATAGTCTTTGCCGTAGCCCCGGTCATAATCTCTATCGCCGTAACCACGGTCGTAGTCTCTACCGTAGCCTTTATCGGAACCTTTACCAATACCTCTATCGTAGAAATCGTCATCATCTTTATCGCCGATAAAGATGTCGCGGATGGTACCGAATAAATCATCTTCTTCGTCGTCGGCATAGTACTGGCGTACTTCTTTATTTAAATCGGATAAGGCATCTTGCAAATCGGCGTAAGCTTGGTCAATACCTCTATCGTCATCTTGCTTCAAACTATCGCGTAAATCTCGGCAAATATTATCAATTCGCTGACGACGATTGCGAGCAAACTGCATTCCGAAATCTAGGGCGACTTCTCGAAGTTGTCTTTCTGCCTGTAAAATTAATGCTTCGGAGCGGGTGCGTTTTTCGACTTTTTCTTTGCGCTGTCTGTCAACGTCGGCAAATTTTTCTGCATCCTTAATTGCTTTCTGAATATCGGCTTCACTTAAATTAGAAGCACCTTGAACTGTAATACTTTGTTCTCTGCCGGTGGTTCTATCTAAAGCAGTTACCTGTAATATGCCGTTAGCATCAATATCAAAAGATACTTGTATTTGCGGAATTCCCCGAGGTGCGGGAGGTATTCCATATAGTTTAAATCTTCCCAGAGATTTGTTATCGGCAGCCATTTCCCGCTCGCCTTGGGCTACGTGTACTTCTACAGTGTTTTGATTGTTTTCGGAGGTGGAGAAAATATCGGAACGGCGAACTGGGATTGTAGTGTTGCGAGGAATCAACTTTTTCATGACTCCGCCAATAGTTTCTAAACCAATTGATAAAGGAGTTACGTCAAGCAGCAATACATCTTTTAATTCGCCACCAAGAATACCAGCTTGTACGGCAGCACCAACGGCTACAACTTCATCGGGGTTCACATTTTGGTTGGGCTGCAAACCAATCATTGCTTCTACCAATTTTTCAACAATTGGCATTCTGGTTGAACCACCCACGAGTACAACTTCTTCAATATCTCGGGGAGTCATCCCGGCATCACGCAGCGCTCTTTTAACGGGAACTCGCAATCTACCCAACAAATCGTCGCACATCGCTTCAAACTGCGAACGAGTCAAACGAGTTTCTAAATGTTTTGGTCCATCTTGGTCGGCAGTAATAAAAGGTAAATTAATATCGGTAACGCTAACCGCCGAAAGTTCGATTTTTGCCTTTTCCGCAGCTTCCATTAAACGTTGTAAAGCTTGTCTATCCTTTCTTAAATCGACACCTTCATCTTCCAAAAACTTTTCGGCTAACCAATCAACAATCCTTTTATCAAAATCGTTTCCACCTAATTGAGTATCGCCACTGGTTGCTTTAACTTCAAATACACTGTCGCCAACTTCCAATATAGATACATCAAAAGTTCCACCACCCAAGTCAAATACCAAAATAACTTCGCTCTGGGCTTTCTCCAAGCCGTAAGCTAAAGCAGCAGCAGTTGGTTCGTTAAGAATTCTCAATACTTCTAAACCCGCGATTCTACCCGCATCTCTGGTAGCTTGTCGCTGAGCATCATTAAAATAAGCGGGAACGGTAATTACTGCCCCAGTAACAGGTTCGCCTAAATACTTACTGGCATCATCGGCTAATTTTCTCAAAATCATCGCCGAAACTTCTTCCGGTGCAAAGTTCTTCTTTACACGGGGACATACAATATTGATATCACCAAGTTCGCTTTTACGCACCGTATAAGGAACCCGCTTCGATTCCGGAGTTAATTCCGAATATTTGCGCCCCATAAACCGCTTGATAGCAAAAAAGGTATTTTGAGGATTGAGGACAGTTTGTCTTCTTGCCATCTGCCCAACAACCTTTTCGCCGTCTTTACTAAAGCCAACAACCGATGGAGTGGTTCGCATTCCTTCCGCATTGGCAATAACCACCGGCTTGCCACCTTCCATAACGGCGACTACAGAGTTTGTTGTACCCAAGTCGATGCCTACTACCTTGCCCATGCCCTACGCTTCTCCTAGTATGTCTTATAAATATATGTTTAGAAGTAATGCTTGATTTATTGTATCTTGCAGTTGAGAAATACATTGTCAACTAAGTTATCAATAATCAACTCTCAAGTTTGAAATAATTGAATTAATCCATCAAAGTCGCCATTAACAGTTAAAATCCATTTTTGCCTTTGGTGGGTAATAAATTTACTTGAAAAAACAAATCGTTTTTCACTGCTTATCTGAGTTTTATCCTTTATCCTTCATAGTTCCTAGTTAATCCGTGGATTTAAAAAAACAACTCGAAACCCATCTTATCCAGATAGCACGAGAACGCGATGCTTATTTAGCAACAGCAGGACATTTCTTTGTTCAAGAATACATTCGTGCTGATTTTTCACAATGGGGAAGTGTGGAAATCCACACCTTTGAAGTTGGTAGTAAAGTCTGTGAAAATCTCATCTTGAATTTACCTTCAGATTTTAAAACTGGAAAGGACAATTTATCACCAATTTTAATTGCGGCTCATTATGATGGGGTTCCGGGAACTCCAGCAGCCGATGATAATGCTAGTGGTGTGGCAGTTTTATTAGAATTAGCCAGAATTTTTGCCACGCAGCCAACTAAGTATCCTATACGACTAGTGGCTTTTGATATGGAAGAGGCTGGTTTATTGGGGAGTAAGGATTATGTAAATGAGTTGGTAAAGAAGAAGCAGAAGCTGCGGTTGATGATGTCTTTGGAAATGTTAGGGTACTGCGATCGCAATCCGGGAACGCAAGAATATCCGGCTCCGGTGTTGAAGTCGTTTTATCCCGATACTGGGGATTTTATTGCTTTGATTGGTAATTTGAAGACGCTGCCGGATTTATTTCGGCTTCGCAATAGTTTTCGGAAATCGGGGACAAAAAGTGAATTTTTACCAGTTCCCAATAATGGAAAGATGGTGGCTGATACTAGAAGAAGCGACCATTCACCGTTTTGGGATGCTGGATATCGAGCAATGATGGTAACTGATACTTCATTTATGCGGAATCCTCATTATCACAAGCCTAGTGACAAAATTGAAACTTTGGATTTGGATTTTTTGACTGGGGTTTGTCGGGGGTTGGAAGCGGGGATTAGGAAGTTGATGTAGACAGATGCTTAGTACCGCTTATCGAGAAGGAATATGTCAGAAAAATAATGACCGGTCAAACTTAATGCTTTTGAGTACTAGCGCTTCGTCCTATTAGTTGTACTAGTTTATATTTAAACTGTATGCTATTTAAATCAAGGGTTTTAACAATATATAAACTCCTGATAATTGATGGGGTAAAGCATTAGAAAATTTCAAAAACTCTTAAGAATAATGACTGACTTTAATTTCCTGAAAGCATATCTCAACTTTGTTAATGAAACTCCAGAAGAAATTATTTTTCATCGCTTTGAAAATAAGAAAATAAATACATATACTTGGGGTCATCTTCACGAAGAAGTTTGTAAAATAGCAGCTTATATCGAAAGCCTAAAACTTCCTCAAAAATCGAACATCGGGATTTTTTCTTCTAACCATCCCGAATGGATTATAACCGACCTTGCGATTATGTTAGCTGGACATGTTTCAGTTCCAATATATCCATTAATAGGGAAAGCTGCTTTACGAGATATATTAGCTGATGCAGAACTAAAACTATTATTTTTGGGTACAACATTGCATGAAAATATCATCGATAAATTTGCTCAAAATTTACCTGTAGTACATTTTAGTCATTATCAAGGTGGAATAGGAACTTCTTTTCACGACATTTTGAAAGCCGATTTAAGCTTTAGTGCTTCTTACCATCCACAACCAAACGACCTTTTAACCATCATTTACACATCAGGAACAACGAACAAATCAAAAGGCGTAATGCATAGTTTGGCAAGTATGTCAGGCTTAGGAAAAGATTTATTAAATGGACCAGTTAGTCCAACCAAAAAAGATAGACTATTTGCTTACGGAACTTTTGCTCATATCTCTGAAAGAATTGGTATCGAACTTTCATGCTTTTATACAGGTTGTAGTGTATATTTTGCTGAATCGCGAGAAACAATCTTAGCTGATTTAGTGCAGACGAAACCAACAATTCTCTTTGGTAATCCGATGTTTTGGCAAAGGCTAAAAGCAGGTATTTTAAGCAAATGTCCCCAAAATATTATCAATGAAAAACTCAAAAATGAAGGCGAATCTTTTCAGAAGAGCTTACGTCAATTACTTGGCTTAGATTGTGCTAGACATGTATATGTCGGTGCTAGTGCTATTGAACCAAAAATTTTGCAGTGGTTCCATGATTATTTAGGATTATCAATTAAACAGGTGTATGGTTCGACAGAAGGCTTAGGTATTTGCTCTATAAATTATGCAGCTTCTACAGATTTCGGCTGTGTTGGCGAGCCTTTATCGGGGATAGATATTAGTATTGGTGAAAATGATGAAATACTTTATAAAAGTCCATCTCTAACAATTGGTTATTACCAAAATCCTCAAGCAACATCAGAAATATTTACTGCCGATGGTTTTTTTAAGTCAGGTGATAGTGGCTACATTAAAAATGGTCAGTTATTTATAAAAGGTCGCATCCAGGAAAACTTCAAAACAGCACGTTCTAATATGGTTTTCCCAAACCGGATTGAGTGTATGCTAACTGCCAATGGATTATTAGAAAATGTTTGTGTTTTGGGTGAGGGACGTATGCAACCATTTGCAGTCGCTACTTTAGCAACTAATTGGCAGGATAAGTTTGGTAATCTAGAATTAGTTGAAGAATTGAAAGATTGTGTTGCACAAGTTAATTCACAATTGCAGGAGCGCGAGCATATTGATAGACTTTTTGTTACTGATTTTGAATGGAATCAGGATAATGGTTTCTTGACTTCGACAATGAAAATTGCTCGTCGCAATATTGCCAAATATTTTCAAAAAGTTGAAGTTAGCGAACAATTGCAAATTGAATGGAAGCAAAAACATCAAATCTTTCCTGTAGCTACTTAATTTTGATAAAATATAGCTCTTTTATAAATAGGAAGTTTATTCAAACTTACGTACTTAGATAGGTTAAACAATAATTGAATCTGCTCCCTATTTATGCAAATTCTATAACCAAAACTTCGGTTAATGCAGATAAAAAATTAATTATGTCTCTAGGATGCGATGATTTTATTAGCAAGCTATTCCAGGAAAATATTTTGCTGGAAAAAATTGCTTATCATTTAGGGGTTAAATATATTTACAGCAACGAACACCAGGATTTAGCATCACAATAGTGTCATCATCGATTTACTTCAGAATCGTTAAAAATCATGTCTGCCCAATGGCGATCGCAACTTTTTCAAGCTGCTAGTATTTGAAATAGAAAATTTGTACTATAACTGCTTATGGAAATACCTGAAGGTAATAATAGCCTCATCAAACAGTATCTAATAAATTTAACTGAGAAATTTGATTTTGCTAAAAGAATTGATTTAATCAAATTATCTGAAGTCGTAAATTTTAGCAGCCAAAATTAAATGATTATGGAAGTAACCTTCCCCTCTCCCCAAAGCATCGGATGGGGTTTCTCGTATCCAACAAAGCCATCGCAATGTGTTAAGGTATTAACCCGGTTTTTTAACAAAATCGGGTTTGTTTATGTTGCAGCCTCAAAAATTTAAGCTTTTGCTAAGCTGCTATGCATATAACTTATATCTGAATTTGGTATTGCTTAATGTCTACAGCCCCTGCCCCTTATTGCTTTCGCACAACACCTTATCGCTTATTCTTGCTGCTTGAGTCTAAGAAGAATCTGGACAAACCAACCTCACTTTTACCCGAATCCTTAACTTTATATTAATTTCTTCCTGCCTTTTCGTTAAATATTTCCATAAATATTCTCTTGTAAAATCAATAATTGGCGGTGATTTAGTATATAGACATCTACCAACAGTAGCAATTATAATGAATCTTCAGATGGAATTAGAAAATATTTTGATGTAGTTTTCTGGTTCGACAAATACTACTTACATCAACAAGCGAGTGAAAGCTTAGGCTTTACGGTGTAATAATTGTGTTTCAATTAATGTTTCCTGTTTCTTAACTTAGCTAGTAGGTTCGTACATAAAAGACCAAATTTGTTTAATGTCAACAATATAAATATGACGACAATATTACAAACATTAGGTTGCAAAGGCAATATTCTTGTAGTTGATGACGAACCAGATAATTTAGAAGTTTTATCTATTATTCTTGAATCGGAAGGTTATCAAGTTAGACAAGCGATAAATGCTAATATCGCCCTTAAAACTATCAAGCTTAAATTACCGGAATTGATTTTGCTAGACATCAAAATGCCAGAAATTGATGGATATCAATTATGTCAGAAACTAAAATCAAACTCGGAGACTAAAGATATTCCAGTTATATTTTTAAGCGGTTTGGCGAGAGATATTGATAAATGTAAAGGATTTGAAGTTGGTGCTGTAGATTTTATTATTAAGCCCTTTCACTTACAAGAAACTTTAGCTAGAGTTAAACATCAGTTAACTATTCGCAAATTGGAGCTTGAATTACAGCAAAGAAATCACGAACTTAGTCAGCAAAACAATCGCTTAGAAACTGAAGTCTATATTCGTCAGCAGGCAGAAAACGAATTAGAAAGCTG
Source organism: Rivularia sp. PCC 7116 (assembly GCF_000316665.1). Lineage (GTDB taxonomy): Bacteria > Cyanobacteriota > Cyanobacteriia > Cyanobacteriales > Nostocaceae > Rivularia. Next base: position 1,089,609 of record NC_019678.1, read on the forward strand.
CAAACTTTTATTGGAAGCTAAAAATCGCCAGATTCAGACTATATTTGATAATTGTCATAGTTTGCAAGCGCATTCTTAAAGCATTACCAATTTAAGATTGCTCTATATAAGTAAGTCAGCATAAATGAACCGAATCATGTAACAGAATGTTAATTGCGTTGCCAGTGATTTTACATTACTTTACATAGTTCGATTTATTTGCACCTATCCACCTATGTAACAGAATATAACAGAATTCAAAAATCATAGAACCGTTACAATTAGCCGCTGCTTAGGTAGCGGTTATACTTATAAATTAGCGCAGACTTTCTGGTAGCGAACGAATTAAATATTAATTGAGCGGTCTAGATTAAATTCTACAACCAGAGGAATTTGAGCGATGTATCTGCTGTATTAAAAGTTAAACTTTTTACTTCAAAAAAATAGTTTGTGTAACAATAACGATATCTTTCTAACACAGGCTTCAAGGAGTAAAAGAACTATGGCTGACTATAAGTTGGATAATGTAGTCGCTTCGATGGGATTGACGGAAGAACAGAAAAAGCAAATTATCGAGCAATCAATTAAAGAAGAAAGAGAAGAGATTGTTAATCAAGCTTTAAATTTCATTGAAAATATCTACGTTCATTTACCTTTGAAACGCGCTAGAAATGCTATCGATCCAGTACAACGTTTGAAGCTGCTGAAGTATCGGTTGGTGAAAATGAGCGAACTTAATTTTCAGCAGGAAATGATTGGCATATTTACAGAGCTTAGGGATTTGCATACAGTTTATCTCCCTCCGATGCCTTATCAGTCTATTAATTTTGTTTTACCTTTTATGATTGAAGAATTTTATGAAAACAATCAAAGGTATTACATTGTTTCTCATGTAAACGAGGATTTTGAGCATGAAAGTTTAGAAAAAGGGGTGATAGTAACTCATTGGAATGGTGTGCCCATCGAGCGCGCTATTGAGTTAAATGGTTTGCAAACTTATGCTAATAACGAACATGCTTGTCGAATTCATGGTTTAAATTCTTTAACTTTGCGATCGGGGAGTAAATATTTAGTTCCAGATGAAGAATGGCTATACATTTCTTATATTACGAAAAACCAAGAGCATTACGAACATCGTTTTCAATGGCAAACTTGGAATTTACCGGAAAATCAAGCTCAATCAAATAGTCAAGCTGTTCCCAACTCAAGAGCTTATGGTTCTTTAGGAGTTGATTTTGAAGCTTCTAAATTGCAGAAAATTAAAAAAAGTTTGTTTGCTTCAACTACCCAAGAAAATCAAATATTTTATGAAACCGATTTTCAATGGAGTATTTGCAGTACTACTCATGGTGAATTTGGATATATCCGAATCCACAGCTTTATGATTTATGATAGACAAAAATTTATTCAAGATTTGATTCGTATTTTAGAACAGTTACCCAAAGACGGTTTAATAATCGATATTCGCGGAAATAGTGGTGGATATATTGAAGCTGCTGAAATGATGCTTCAGTTATTTACCGCAAATAAAATTCAACCAGAATTATTTCAATTTTTAAATACACCAACAACTTTCAAAGTAGCTCCGGAGCCTTGGAAAAGTTCGATTGAATCTTCGATAGATACTGGCGCTGTTTATTCTTTAGGATTCCCTATTGGCGGACATTCCTATTATCTAGATGAGATTAATCAATACGGAAGAAAATATTTTGGTCCCACAATTTTGATTACCGATGCTTTATGCTATAGCAGTACAGAGATTTTTGCGGCGGGATTCCAAGATAATAATATAGGGGTTATTCTTGGAACTAATGAAAGCACCGGTGCTGGTGGTGCAAATATTTGGGAATATTACGATTTATTCCATCCTTTGGGTTATTCTCCTTTACCAAGAAATGCACAGATGAGAATGGCTGTTAAACGTGCTATGCGTGTAGGAGATAAAAACGGTTTTCCTTTAGAAGATTCTGGAGTTATTCCCGATTATATTCATAATATGACTCGCAATGATGTTTTAAATGGGAATGTAGATTTGATTGAAAAAGCCGCTAGTCTTTTGGCAAATATGAAAGGATTGCATCATTTACCTTTAGAAGTATTTTAATCAGTGAACAGTTAACAGTTAGCAGTGAACAGTGAACAGTGAACAGTTACCAGTTAGCAGTGAACAGTTAACAGTTATCAAGTATTTTATAAGCGATAGCTGGTGTAGAGACGTAGCAGTGCTACGTCTTTCGATCTACCTAAAGAATGATGTCTGTAGAATGATGCTTTTTTATTACATTACTTAAAATAGTTCTGTAAGAAAACTAATAAATCAAGAATTAAAAAACATGAGCAACGAATTTAAAGAAGGCGATAAAGTACAGTGGAATACTGCTGGTGGTAAGACAACTGGTGAAGTCAAAAAGAAGTTGACTTCTGAAACAGAGATTAAAGGACATCATGTTGCAGCTTCTAAAGATAATCCAGAATATTTAGTTGTAAGTGAGAAAAGTGGTAAAGAAGCGGCTCATAAACCAGAGTCTTTAGATAAAGTTAATGATTAATTTTAGAATCTGTTAAACCTAGGATTATTTATTAATTTTAACGAAAATTTTTAGAGGTTTAATGCACCAACCGAGATTAACGATTTAATATCATCTTGGGTTATTTATCTAATTAACATGGTGCGTTACGGTATTAACAAAGATGTTTATGAACTCGCAAAATTTTTGTTACCGTAACACACCCTACAGATTAATAACTACAAAGCATCAAAAAAATTAATTCCTGGTAATTCTCGCTGCTGAAGTTTACAGTTAATGTGTTCGGCTGCTGCAATTCCGGAAAGTATTGCACTTTCGATGAGATTTCCACCACACCAATCTCCACAACATACTAAAGGTAAAGATGTTTCTGCTGGTAAACAAGTTTGTTGCAATGGTGTTTTGGGAAATGCATATCTCCAACGGTGTACTTGCATCCATTGGGGATTATTTAACCAAGGTAAGTTTACCCCCGAAGCGGCATTGTGTAATATTTCTCTTCCAACTTGCTCTAAATCTTCCGATTCAAAATTTTTATGGGCAAAGTCGGCGCTGCTATGAATGACAAAATGAGGTTGAGTGGGATTTTTTCTTTTACTGCTATCTAACCCAATCCATCCCAATACAGAATTTTGCGTAAATGTAATTGCTTTCCATTCAGGTTGTGCTGATGATTCGGTATATCCTGCCATTACGGTAATAGCTGGGTAATATTCAACACCTCGTAATTTCTCTAGGAAATTATTATCTAATAAATTTTGAGCAAATGATTCCAATATCATTACAGCTTGAGGTGCTGGAATAGCAACAACTAAAGAAGAAGCTGTAAATTCTTGATTAGTTTGGCTAGTTAAATGCCATTGATTTTGAAAATTAAGGTCAATTTTTTTAACACGTTCTCCGCGATTTATTTGTAATCCTTGTGCCAGAAATTTAGCTATAACATTCATTCCTTCTGGTGCGGTGTAGGGAAGAGATGATTGCAAGTTAGCCGTAAGAGATGAAGAATTTTCTTGAACGTGAAGAGTGTCAGTCCAAACTTCTAAATCGCCCTTTTGAGAAAGTAAAGTTACCAAACGTTGTGAAAATTCACCTTTTGGTTTGAGATAACAAGCACCATGATCCGCTTTTGTTTCAAATAAACGTCTTGTGGCAACTCTTCCACCCACTCCACGGGATTTATCTATTATCTTTACCGAATATCCGACTTGGGTTAATTGTTGAGCGCAAACTAAACCCGCGATTCCGGCACCAATTACAGTAATATCAGTCATCAGTCAATAGTTCGTAGTATAGAGTTGTTAGTTTTCAGCTATCGTACAAAGCATTACTCATGAGTGCCGAAAGCTAATAGTAGAATAAGGTACGGGAAAAAATGTACGTTTGGGAGAAAGGGAAATTGGATGAATTAAGGGCAGCGCTAGAATTAGCTACCGAAGAAGAATTACAGGATTTGACTGCAATTTTATTTAGTCGTAAGTTTAATCCTTTGGATTACCTGCAAACACCAGAACCTATAGAAGTACAAAGCCAAAATCGTCAGGCTTGGCTGGATGCGATTGAAGAACGTTTTTGCTTTTTGGCAGCCGATGGAATGACAGTATTGCGGGGGCGCAGCCAGCAGATTACTTACCGCGAGGCTTTGATTGGGGTATGTAAATATTTAAAAATTTCTTATGCTGATGACTTGACAACCGTTGATTTAGAAGCTGAAGTATTTTTGCATCTTTTAGGAAAAGTTTGGAAAAAATTACCAGCCGGTGAGAAAAGAAAGTTAACTAATAAAGTACGACAGCATTTAATAAAATCCGAACTTAACGAACCCTTACCTTTAGCTTTACAAAAAGACCCTTTAGGTTTAATTTTTAAAGGCGGCAGTGCAATAGCCGTAACTTCGGTTATTCAGCCAATGTTGCTCAAACAAATTACCCGTCAATTTGCAACTCATTTCGCTACTTATCAAGTTGCAAAACAAGCAGCAATTACAGGTAGTAATGCTGCGGCAAAACAGTTTGGGGGTTATGCAACCTCACAAATTGCCCGTCGAGGTATGGCGGTAAGTGCAGCCCGTTATGGTGCTGTCAGAAGCTTATTTGCATTTGTCGGTCCGATGATGTGGGCTTGGTTTTTCGCCGACTTAGGATGGAGAGCGATCGCTACAAATTACGGACGAATTATTCCGACTATTTTCGCGTTGGCGCAAATTCGTCTGACTCGCGATGAATGTTGGGAAATGGCATAGTTTTGGGCATTGGGGATTGGGCATTGGGGATTGGGCATTGGGAAGAGATGATTAATTTACTCTCATTAGTCGCTACTAACTTCTGAGTCTGAACTATTCTCCATGCCGTATGCCCCATGCCCATTTATAGCTAATAATCTATGAAAAAAATATGGTCGTATTTACGACATCCAGATCCTAAGTTAAGATTTTCGTGGTATTGCTTGCAATTAGGGATATTTATCTTTCCTTTGTTTCCAGCTTTGGCTGCTATAGGTTTATTACTAAGTGCTTTAATTCCTTTTGGGCAAAATTTTCGTAAAATTATTAAATATCCTTTGTATCGAGGATTTATTTTTTTAAGTATATTTTTGCTAATAACCGTTGTTTTCGCTGCGGATAAAATCACGGCTTTTTTTGGTTTATTTAATTTACTACCCTTCTTTTTCTTATTCGCTGGTTTGAGTAACTTAATTCAAACAACTTGGCAATTACAACGCATTTCCTGGATTTTAAGTATAAATTCTCTACCTATCGTATTTATCGGTATCGGACAATTATTTTTAGGATGGAGTAGTTCAGAATTATGGAATAGTATCTTCGGTTGGAACCTCCTAGCTGGAGGAAACCCACCTAACCGCATGGCTTCTGTTTTTATGTACGCCAATATTTTAGCCGGTTATTTAGCCATAGTTTTTATATTAAGTTTGGGTTTATGGCTGCAAGAATGGCGAAGATTTAGAAGAAAACAAGGAGACAAAGAAGAATTTTCTCCCCCCACTCTCCTCTTCCTCACCTTCGCGGTAATAACCAACTTCGCAGGATTAATCCTAACTAATTCTCGTAATGCATGGGTAATAGCTTTGGTTGCTTGTTTGGCTTATGCTTTGTACCAAGGTTGGCGGTTAATTGTAGCTTTTGTAATGGGGATTGCTGGTAGCGTGATTTTGGCTGCTTTTGCTCCTTCACCAATTGCAGAGTTATTTCGTAAGATTGTTCCGGCTTTCTTCTGGGCGCGTTTCAACGACCAATTACACCCAGATCGACCTGTAGCTTTAATGCGTACCACTCAATGGAATTTTGCCTGGGATTTAACCTTACAGCGTCCTTTCACCGGTTGGGGGTTACGTAGTTTCTCCCAGATATATGAGACTAAAATGAATCTTTGGCTTGGTCATCCCCACAACTTATTTTTAATGCTGTCTGCCGAAACTGGATTGATTGCAACGCTGTTATTTTGCAGTTTACTGGGCTGGATATTTATTAAAGGTATTTATTTGCTCCGAGTGATTCCCGAGCAAGACAAATTAATCTTTTTTAGTTATTTACTAGTATTTATCGGCTGGATACTTTTCAATACCGTTGATGTAACGCTGTTTGATTTTCGCTTAAATACTGTTTCCTGGTTAATCTTGGGTGCGATTTATGGAGTTAGCATTGGGCATAGGGCATAGGGCATGGGGCATAGGGCATAGGATAATGTGATGATGATTTTTTATTTTCTTCCTCTCTACCGCCTCAAACTACTAAAAAACTTAATAAAAATCATCCGGAAAATTAGAAATTATTTAAATCTAACTATTCAAAAGAATAGATTCATTCATAGTGTTTGTGACAGATTAAAAAGAGTCTACCTAAATATTTTTCAGGCTAATTTGTGGAAACATTTTTTTCGCTTATTAGTCATGTAAAGATTGTTTTTTAAGCAAGATTGGAATCGTAAAATCGTAAAATATTTATATACGAGGATTTCCAGAGTTGTAAGTAACAAATTAACAATTGCAGCGATAAATTTTGGAACCTTTTAACTCGTTTTTCGACTATGAATGTAAAAGCAACCTGCACTATATTTGGTGACAATTATGAAACGCTTTATTAAGTCTTGTCTTACAATTTCAGCATTCTCTTCTTTATTAATAGCTCCTATTGTTTTATCCGCTGGTGAGGCTTCTGCACAGCCTAGAAGAAGTTGCGATTACACCTATGTTGGTGGTGGTATTGGCGCTCAAGTAACTAACGGTGGACAGGATAACGATGCTGCTAATGTTGGCGGTAATATCCAAGGTAGTTTACCAGTTGGCGGTACACCAATCGACGTTAAGACAAAGGTTCTATGGAACAACGATGCAACCGCTATCAACCCTGAAGTTGCAGCCGGTACATGTTTAGGTTCCCGTACAAAAGTATATGGTGCTGTTGGTTATTCTTTCGTAGAGCAAGATGGTAAATCAACTCCTTTAGGCAACAAAGATTCTGTCACCGCAAGTGTTGGTGTTGAATCTCAAGTTAAAAAAGGAATTGTTGTTTACAGTAATGCAACTGTAGCGCTTGATGGTTACGAGAATACCAGTGCTATACCTGTTAACGTTGGTGGTGGTGTTGGCTTCAATTGGTAATAGTACTAGTTATTTTGTAGCTAAAATTTTCCCAACAATTTGAGTCAGTAATTTTCGCCGATCTAAACTGGCGATATTACTGAAATAAAAAAGCAAATGACTCGTAGTCTTATCGTACTCAAGCATATTCTTTGAACCCACAGTTTATTTGCTTGAATGTACCTATAGAACTCAAAAAAAACTCAGTTTCTCGGCATATTTGTTGAGAAGCTGAGTTTTTATCAGTTAACAGGCTCACTGCTAACTGCTCACTGTTCACTGCTCACTGTTCACTGCTCACTGCTCACTGCTCACTGCTCACTGTTAAGTCTTGCTTCAATCAAGAATGGGGCTTCCTTTTTGCGTGATAAAATCAGGTTATTCCCCTTAATTCCGATCGGAATAGTGGGAATATACTTAGCCGAAAGGATGCATCTTTATCAGTGAGCAGTTGTCATTTATCAGTGAGTAGTAATTAGTAATATCGTTTAATCTGTTTGTTATCAACATCTTCAACTTTTTCCAAGGTCAAATTGGTATTAGAGATGAAGGTGTTATTTTAATCGGTGTTATTAAAACGATGACTGGTAATTGAAATACTGTTTATTGGCTGCTTCGGCGATGTAGGTAGTCACTACGAGAACACAATACCACTGTAATGGTTAAGTCCGCTCCTCCCGAAAACACAAACCGTAAATCTTCTAAGCTTGAAGGAATCAAGGAACGCAGCAATTTTCTGCGCGAACCTGTTGCTACTGAGATTCAGGAAGATACTAATCGCTTTAGTGAAGAAGCGATACAGATTCTCAAGTTTCACGGTTCTTATCAGCAAGATAATCGCGATAATCGCGCTCCTGGACAAGAAAAAGATTATCAAATGATGCTGCGAACCCGGAATCCGGGGGGGTTTATTCCACCGCAGTTGTATTTAACTTTAGATAAGCTTTCGGATGATTACGGAAACCACACGATGCGGATAACGACTCGTCAAGGTTTCCAACTGCACGGAATTTTAAAGAAGAATCTCAAAGCAACTATTGCCGCGATTGTCAAAAACATGGGTTCCACTTTAGGTGCTTGTGGAGACTTGAATCGTAACGTGATGGCACCTGCGGCTCCTTTTAAAAATAAACCAGAATATCAATACGCTATCGAGTACGCGGATAAAATAGCCGATTTACTTACACCGCAAACTGGCGCTTATTACGAAATTTGGCTCGATGGTGAAAAGGCTATCAGCGCTGAAGAAAGTCCGGAGGTAAAAGCCGCACGCGATCGCAACGGTACGGGAACGATTTTTCACGATTCTCCCGAACCGATTTACGGTACCCATTACATGCCGCGCAAGTTTAAAATTAGCGTTACGGTACCTGGTGATAATAGCATTGACCTTTATACTCAAGATTTATCGTTGGTGGTAATTACCGATGATAATTCACAGTTGCAGGGTTTCAATGTTTTTTGTGGTGGTGGTTTGGGAAGAACTCACAACAAGGAAGAAACTTTTGCTAGAAAAGCTGATGAGATTGGTTATGTCTCTAAAGAAGACGTTTACGATTTAGTTAAAGCTATTGTTGCTACTCAAAGAGATTATGGTGACAGAGTTCAAAGAAGACACGCTCGTCTGAAGTATTTAATTAATGATTGGGGTGTAGACAAATTCCGTTCCAAGGTTGAGGAATATTTTGGTAAGTCTGTTGAACCTTTTAGACAATTACCTGATTTTAAATATTACGACTATCTCGGTTGGAACGAACAAGGCGATGGAAAACTGTTTTTAGGAATTTCCATCGAAAACGGTAGAGTTAAAGATGAAGGCTCCTTCCAACTCAAAACTGCACTGCGAAAAATAGTTGAGCAATTCAATTTAGATATTCGATTGACAGCCAATCATAATCTGATATTCCTCGATATTGAACCAGATAAAAAATCAGCTATCGAAGAAATACTGCAAAATCACGGTATTAATAGCGACCCCGAAAAAATTGAACCACTGGTACGCTATGCAATGGCTTGTCCCGCACTTCCCACCTGTGGATTAGCGATCGCTGAATCTGAGAGAGCAATTCCCGGCATTCTGGATAGAATTCGTAAACTTTTAAATAGTTTAGGTTTACAAAAAGAGAGTTTTGTGGTGAGGATGACCGGCTGTCCCAACGGTTGCGCTCGCCCTTACATGGCAGAATTAGGCTTCGTTGGTAGCGCACCGGATACATATCAGTTGTGGTTGGGAGGTTGTCCAAATCAAACTCGGTTAGCACAGCCATATATGCAGAAATTGAAAGCTGAAGAATTAGAAAAGCAGCTAGAGCCTATGTTTGCTTACTTTAAAGAAAGTAAAGAGACAGAAGAGAGTTTTGGAGACTTTTGCAATCGAGTTGGATTTGATGCAATTCGCGAATATGCCGGGAGCTATAAACCGAAAAGTAGCACTATTGGCAAGAAATTGAGACATAGAGTCACCGTAAGAGACGACGTTTACGACAAACTCAAACAAGCATCTGAGAGTCAGGGTAAACCCATGACTGAGATGGTGAATGAAGCGATAAAGGCTTACTTGGAAGCTGAGTAAACCTCACCCCCAGCCCCTCTCCTTGTTAAGGAGAGGGGAGTTATGTAGGGTGTGTGACGACATTAGACGATATCAAATATACGAATTAATTTGAATTTGTCGTCACGCACCATTTTATTGAAAATATAATTCTATCTAAGTTAGTAGGTTGGGTGGAGCGATAGCAAAACCCAACATTACATTAGTTATTTGTTAGGAATTGTTATCCAACCAGCTGGTTAAATCGTTTTGGCTGGTAAAATCTAACAGTGCTTCTCCTAAGTCTTCTAATTGAGTTGTAGATAAAGCATTTATTCGCTGTTGAATTTCTGAATTCAAGTTACTAATACGACGGGTAAGTAGGCGTGTAATTAGTTGCAGCGCTTCTTGTTTCTTCCCCCGTTGCTCTCCTCTTTGAATAATATCCTGATAAATCACTGATTCTTGCATAATTTCCTCTCTAAATAGTTGATTGATTAAACTTCTGTCAAATCGTAATCCGGCTAAGATTTGGGTGCAGGCTGATATATTTTTTTGTTCTTCGCTTTCCTCAATCATATCTACCGCATTTGCAACTTGCTGTAATAAGCTTTCGGGTGAATTGCTTTTTGCTAGTGCTGCGAGCGGTAGAAGTGCGGGATTATTTAATAAAGGTGCGGAATCTTCTTCCCATAAGCGAATTACTCGATATTTGTGACGGGTATTTTTGTCTACATATTCTGTCTTGAAAACCATTTCCGAATTGCTCGGTTGTAAGAAAACAATTACTTGTTCGATGTCACACCCATATTGTTTTTTGAGTATGACGTAGTAGCTGAGCATTCGGAAATCGAGAGGAGGTGTTGATTGTGGTTGGGTTTGAAATTCAATGTGTAAAATTTGGTTGGAAGTTTGCAGGAATGTAACCGAATCAGCGCGGATTGGTTCGAGGTTAAGTTCGGTTTTGAGTACTTGGATATTTGAGGTATCGGTAGAGAGCAGCCATTTAGCGAACTCTTCGGGGTAGGTTTCCGCGAGGTATTTGCAGGTGTTGTCGTAAGCCAAAGTTCAATTAACAATTATCAATGAACAATTATTAATATTTCATGTTTTGTAGGGTGCTGTGACGGTTACGATAATTTATCATCCGTAAAGAAATAATTTGAAATTACCGTCACGCACCATTTTTTAAAAGTATTATTACTTGCAACTGAGTAATTTTCCGAAAGTTTAAACGATGCGACTGAATACTTGTCATAGTAACTTTATTTGCCCTTTGACTTGTATCTACCTATGAACCAACAGCGCTGGGATGCTTACCTCAATTTGATTCAACAATTGCTGAGTTGTACAAATGGGAAAGAAGGAGAAATATTACGGGAAAATCAAGATTTACTTGATGCTAAGTTTTTGCAGGTCATGGAAGCTGTTGCAAGGGTGATGTCGGAGGAAGGAAATGAAGATACTGCCAACTATTTAAGGAATTTAGGAAATAAGTTGGTGGAAGGATTCAACCTTAGTTATAATCTTCCTTATACTACACAAAAAAATGAAATTACACAGAGTGTAATCGATACCTATTTAGGATTTTTACTTGAAGTGCTGCAAGCAATGGAGGAAAGTAAAGGTAATAAAGATGTCCTTTACCCTTTGTTGATAGCAAATACAGATAAACTTGATAACAAATTTGCTGAAATATTGTGGCGGTGGTGTACTGTAACCCTCATCCTTGAACGCGATTCTAAAACTATCTTCCCCCCAAATATAGTTACCCAAATAGAACAACTCCGAGACGAAATAGCCAAAGGACAATACAAAATCCAAAACAGCACATCCGAAAATCCTACAGCTTTAGCCCAACAACTTCAGGAATTACGACAACAGAAGAAGAATTTAGAAGATAAATATTTACCCGTTGGCTCAGGTTTCAGTTTCAAAGAATTCCAAAAAAAATTAGACCGAAATAAAGCAGTTATTGAATGGTACATTACCAATACAGGCTTAGAGACTTTTATTATTACCTCCGATAATCTTCAAAGATTTAACTCATCTACATCCACTGGTAATTTAAAAGCTTTTACCGATTGGAATTTCAATTATTTGGATGCATATTACAGTAATAAAGATGAATGGAAAGACAATCTCTTTTCTCGTCTCAATCAACTTGCTCAAATTTTAAATATAGAAGAAATTCTCCAGCTAGTTCCAAACAATTGCTCTCACCTAACTCTAATTCCCCATCGCTACCTACATTTATTACCACTCCACGCATTACCTTTATCCGATAGTAGCTTTTTATGCGATAAATTCGCCGATGGTGTAAGTTATGCTCCCAGTTGCCAACTTCTACAACAACTGAATTTACGACAAAGAGTTGATTTTAATTCCCTATTCGCAATCCAAAACCCTACAGAAGATTTAGATTACACCGATTTAGAAGTAGAAACGATTTCATCGCTATTTACTGACAAAGAAATACTATCGAAAAAACAAGCTACTCAAACAGCTTTATCTCAAGCTTCATCACAAATACAACAAGCGAATTATCTCCACTTTTCCTGTCACGGTACGTTTAACCTAGAAACACCACAAAATTCTTGTTTACTCTTAGCTGGTGCAGATGAAAATGATAAATTAGATTTAAAGAAATGCTTAACTTTAGGTAAATTATTTGAACGAGATTTTAATCTTAGTCAATGTCGTCTTGTCGTTCTTTCAGCTTGTGAAACTGGTTTAATTGATTTCCAGAATACCAGCGACGAATACATCGGTTTACCCAGCGGTTTCCTATATGCTGGGAGTTCGAGCGTAGTTAGTAGTTTATGGACGGTAAATGATTTATCAACGTCTTTTTTAATGATAAAATTTATTCAAAATCTCAAGAATATAGAAAATATTTCGGTACCAGTTGCTTTAAATCAAGCTCAAACTTGGTTAAGGGAAGCAACAAAAGAAGATTTACAGGAATGGACGAGCAATTTACAATTAAATAATTTGCGACAAGTACAGTTAATGCTATTCTTCAAGCAAATAGAAGCAAACAGTAAACCTTTTCAATCACCATTCTATTGGGCTGCATTTACTGCTGTTGGTAATTAGGAGTTAAAATATGTCATTTGCAGAACAAAATTTATCAGCTTTTATCGATTTACTCGAAAATCAACCTGGTTTATTTTCTCAAGACAATATTACTAATTTAAAAGAGTTTATTCGCAATATACCCGACGATACCGAAAAACTATCAGATGCTGTTGCTACTTGGTATCAGAAACATTCTAAAATTCTTGATGCTCAATTAACTATTTTAAATAAATCTTCTTCAAAAACTGAAAGAGGACCTGGTAGCGCTAAACTTAATTCTAATATCTCTGAATATCAGCTTGATAAAAAGGCTTTACTTAATGCTATTCAACAAAGTTCTATAAAGGGTAAGGGTAAGGGTAAAGATAAAAATAATAGCAGAGGTTGATTTTTATTTTTCATAATGAATTATTCAACAGAAAAGGTAGCCTATCCCAAACTTACCCTCTACGCTTTTCATCTATACAAAAATCTAGCTGACGATTCTAAACCTGTCAAAAATTCGACTCATTTATGGAAAAAGTGTCAAGAAATTGGTAAAAAGTTGGGTATTCCTAAATTAGAAAGTTTATCAACATCGGAAAATCAACAAGTATCAAACGAAGATTTCATAAAATTCACAGCTATTAAGCATCAAGATAATCATCTAAACGGAGAAATTAACCGTTTACTAATTCACGATACCTACGCTCTCGATTTAACTTTCCGCTATCCACAGAAAGAAGTAGTACTTACCGATTTAACAGGATTAAATCAAGATAATTGTTTGCTTGCAAGTAATATAAATGCTTCCCTCGGACAAACTTTAGTTTTCTTTGCTCAACCTGTAGGAATAATTAACGATGAGAAAGCTTTTGCTGATGCTTGTGTAAAAGCTTTAATATCGGAATCTGAATTTAATAAATTAAACCTTTCGTGTCAGGGAAAAGGCAAATTATTAAATAGTTCGATATTTGAATATAATAATAATTCCGATTCTCCTCAAGAACAGTGTCATATCCTAATTTGGTTAAATACAAACCAAGAAACTACAGACTTAGAAAATTATGGAGAATATTATTATCCTTTAATTGAACTGTTAAATTGTCGTCATAAAATTATTTATGCTCGTTCGGAATCTCGTTGGTGTTATCAACAAGCTAGGAAAAAGTACAGTAATTTAGAAGAAAAAGTAAATCTATTTAATAATTTAAAAGACAATCCTGCTGATTCTAAATTAAAAGAATTTAATCAATGGTTAAACGAAATACCAGCAATCTCTTTTGAATACTCTCGCTATTTAAGAGATTTGGAATTACAGAGAAATACTATTCAAACTAACCTAAGAAACTATAAAATATATCTCGAAAAACTAAAAGCAATTTGGATTAAAGATGATTTAGAATTTTTATCAAGCTTCTCAGAATTAGCTGAAGATACTTTTATAGAACAAATTAATACAGACTTAGCTTATCTTACACCCGCACAAAGCCTTTTTGAGCAGCTAATTGAGTCAATTCGCGGTATCGTCGAAATCGAACAAACTAAACGCGATCGCAATCTCAACACTACAATAAACACTCTCGGTATCGGCTTCGGTGGTGGTGCAATTATTTCCGGTGTGGTTGTACAACATATCGATAAAATTAAACAACCTGTAGATTTATCTCTATCTGTTAATAAACCACTACATCCATTTTACGCTTCCTTATTCATCAGTATTGCTGCAACTTTATGCTTCTGTTTTATAGGTTGGCTAATTTCTAGAAGAAGGTAGTATTTATCCAACTACTTAAATTAAAAGCAGGTAATCAATTTTATTTATCGATTTATAAATTGAAATAATAAGGGTTTTCAGGCAATAATTTTTTCTATGCGCGATCGCAAATATAAGAAATTGACTTAATTTAACTTGTATAAATATGTTGTTAGGTTGCTGCATAATTCCCCTATATCAATCTACCAATAATATAAGGATGCCTTCATATTTAAATTATGACTACCATAAAAACATCAAATAAACTGACAGTAAAATTCCTTCCTTGGTTTATCTGGGCAATGGCTGGATTCTTTACTGTTGTTATCTTACCTATGCTGATGACTACGTTTTTACAGTCGATTCCTAAAAAGCTCACCTGTAAAAGAGAGAAATCAACACAGATAAATTGCCAGTTGCAAAATTCAATATTATCATCGACAGCAGTTGCAGTTGAAGGTTTGCAAGGTGCTAGATTCCAAACCAAAGCTTACAATCACAACAAAAATCAAAACCAAAGTCGAAATCGCATCCCCTATGAGATACAAAAAATATTCTTGCTAACTAAAAAGGGAGAAGTAGTTTTCTTGTCTCATCAAGCTTATAGCCCTGAATATACAACACAGAAGATGTTGTCATGGGAATCCCAAATTAATGCTTTTGTTAGTAATCCCAATCAGCAATATTTAAAACTGCAAACTGCTAATACTGAACCTACATGGTTTGTGATGACTCCATCCCGATGGATTATTATTGGTGCCATTTTTAATGGTATATTGGTAATAACTATTATGGGTGAAGTTAGTATTTGTGAATTTGACCTTAGTAGTGGTTATATGACAAGAAAACGCCGTTGGCTATTTCTATTTACCAAAAAAACTAAACATTCACTACAAGAGATTAAAGACGTACAAGTAGAGTGGGAAAAACACAAAACTAATGTTTATCGCATCACTCTTACTCTTGCTTCTGGAAAACAATTACCCTTGAGTACCTATTACGCTAATTATTTAAAACCTGCGGAAAAGATAAAAACAACAACAGATGAAATCAGAAATTTTCTCTCTTTACCAAGCCACTAAGGATTTTTACTAAAAATACCTATCCAAAGACTGACTTATTTAGCCTTAACTTAAAATTAATTCTCTCTCTAGTTCAGCTTAATATTAATTAACTTTCTTTACAATAAAAGTTACTTTAGTATTACGCCAATGGTGGAATTAACATGCTGCTATTTATTAAAAATTTTAGTCGTTGGGGTAAGCTTAAGTTAACCGAATTGTGGAACAGTAACAGCGGTGATTGGCATTGGTTAGCAGAGAAGCCCATGCCTATAGCTGGGATTAACCGCAAGTTATGGAGAGGTGCTGTACCGTCGTTAACTTTCTATACTTTGCTAGCTTTATCGGGGATTATATCAACTTTTGGACTATTAGCAAATAGTGCAGCCACTATAATTGGTGCGATGATTATTGCTCCTTTAATGGGACCGATAATTGCGATCGCTTACAGTATTGTATCGGGAAACCAGCGTTTATTAAAGCGTTCGGGTTTTACTTTGTTCAAAGGTGTATTGCTGACAGTTGGTATTTCTATAGTTATTACAAAATTAGTCGGTATCAGAACTTTTGGCTCTGAAATTATGGGACGTACCAGCCCTACATTATTAGATTTAGGTGTAGCATTAGCAGCAGGAGCTGCCGGTGGTTTTGCTCTAACCAGACGCAGTATTGCCAATGCTTTACCGGGAGTTGCCATCTCTGTAGCTTTAGTTCCACCTTTGAGTGTTGTAGGAATTGGTTTGGGTATGAATTCAAATTCCGTTGCTGCTGGCTCCGGGCTTTTGTTTCTCGCCAACTTAGCTGGTATTATCTTTAGTGGCTCTTTAATATTTTTAGCTCACAATTACGGTTCTTTTGAAAAAGCTCGCCACGGATTAGTAATATCGGTATTCTCTTTGATTATGCTTGGTTTACCATTGGGTTTATCCTTAGAAAAGTTTTTAGTTAAAGAACATACCCGTCGCAGCATCGAATATCTACTTTTCCGTCAAACCGAAACTTTTTCACGTTCGGATATTAGAAGAATTAAAGTTGAGCAAGATGGAGAGAAGCTTTTAGTATATATGGAAATAACCGCTCCATTAAATTCCTTTTCACAACAACAGGTACAGTTAGTTAAACAAATTTTGGAAGATGATTTAAATAAGCCCCTAACTTTAAACGTAAAGGTAATTCCCACTCAGGAATATATCGCTAATTAAGTAATGAGTAATGAGTAACGAGTAATGAGTAAGAAATATTTGACTTTTTCACTCCCTCACTCCTTCTACCCTTTATAAAAAACGTGCAACGCATCACCATCAACCCCAATCAAATTCAAGATAAGCTAGTAACTTTAACTTCACCACAACAGCATTATCTATATAGAGTATTGCGGTTGCAAAAAGGTGACAAATTTATTGCAATGGATGGCATGGGTAAATGGTGGCTATCTCAACTCAATACTACTGACGCACAAATATTACAGGAAATAACTGTCGATAATGAATTACCAATAGCCGTAAACCTTATAGTAGCCTTACCCAAAGGAAACGGCTTTGATGATATCGTCCGTTGTTGTACTGAATTAGGAGTAACCTGTATTGCACCAGTAATCGGCGATCGCACCTTATTAAAACCCAGTTCCCAAAAACTCCAACGGTGGAAAAGAATCGCTTCTGAAGCCGCAGAGCAATCGGAAAGAACTAAAATACCTGAGATTTTAGAGCCAGTTGATTTTAAACAAAGTTTGTCATCATTTCAGAATCTAGAAAAATACATTTGCGTAGCTCGTGGAGATTCCCCTCATTTACTCCATTACTTGCAAAATCACGACAATAAAGAAGTAGTAATTGCCACAGGTACTGAAGGCGGATGGACTGAAAAAGAAATTGAAATAGCTCTAGGAAATGGTTTCAAAACAGCTTCATTAGGAAATCGCATCCTCCGCGCTGTTACAGCACCTATTTTTGCTATGTCCCTAATTTCTGGGGTAAGTGAAGTATAACGGAATTGGGAATTGGGGAATAGGGCATTGGGCATTGGGCATTGGTAATGGAAAAATTTTAACCTTTAACCTTAGTTAACTCCTAACTCCTAACTTTTTTAATTTAAAATTCAAAATATTATGATTGACAAAGTTGCATCTGCATTTGAAAAAAAAGATTATCGTACAGCAGCTAATTTATTAAAACAATTATTAAAAGAATCTCCAGATAACCTCCAGGTACAGCTTTATGTGGGGAAATTACACGAAGTATCCGGCAAACATGACAAAGCTGAAAAAATTTACCGTCAACTATTGCGCGATAGTACAAATAATAAAATAATTACCCAAGCACGTCAGGGTTTGCAGCGATTAGAAGAAATTGAAAAGCAGCAAAAACAAGACGCGATCGCAAAGGCAACATCCAACCCCGAAAATCAAGAAGCTGCTGTATTAATTTTTGAACCTATTACTAACGAGTTGAAAAAATCAGCAGCACAAAAATTAGCCAGCATTATCGGAATAGATACTTATACTGCTAGATTATCATTACCCAGTCGCGGTTGGCGGTTGTATCGTAGCGGCGCTTTCGGAGAATTACAATATTACGCAGAGCAGTTATTAAATTCCGGTATTCCCTGCTTTTACAGTACCTTAGCTCAAATTAACAAAATCGAAGTTTTTCAAGTTCATTATTTCCAAGATTTTGCGAATCGTGTTACCGCAGTATGTGAAAATCAAGATAAGCAACTTGGTTCCTTAGAATTCAAATGGTCGGAAGTTACCGCACAAGTACAAGGATTGTTACCAATTTTTGAAGAAGTTGTAGATTTAAACTTTAGAGGTAAATTACAGCGCAAAACCCAAACTCAAGATTATTTCCATTTCTGCGATTTACATATACCTGGTAGAAACTGTATTTTAAGGATTTACGACAACGGTTATAACTTTAACAAGGGAGTCGCAATCTCTCCTCAAAACAGCCAAAACACAATTAGAATTAACTGGAATAATTTACTCAACTATCTCAAAACTAAATTACCACAAGTCAAAATTTGGTCGGATTTTACCCCCTTCGCCGAAACATGCATCGATCAAACCGACGTTTTCAACAAAATTCAATCCCATATTTACATAATTCGCAGAGAAAAAACTAATTGGGATACAGCTTTTCAACTATACAGTGGTTTGATTTTTACCAAAGGTGAGTAGTGCGTAATATCAAATCCGTTGGCATCTGAATTATATATTGTTTACCGGAATTGATATAAGCTATAAACTCTGCTTTATATTAAATAATCTAAATTTCGATAAAACCGTACAACCGAAATCCATCTGGTTTAATTCCGACTCCTATATAACCTGTGAAATACAGCTTTAATTTTATTCTTCCCCACCCTTATATATAGAAGCCGTCAAAAACAACTTTCAATTGTGAATTGAATTAAATAATCTAGATTTCGATAAACCCGTACAATCGAAATCCACCTGGTTTAATTCCGACTCCTATATAACCTGTGAAATACAGCTTTAATTTGATTCTCCCACCCTTATATATAAAGTCGTCAAAAACAACTTTCAATTGCGAGTTAAATTAAATAATCTAGATTTCGATATTCCCGTACAATCGAAAAACAGATATTCAAATTCTACCTTGAATATTAGATGTAGAATACAGCTTTAATTTGATTCTCTCCACCCTTATATATATAAACCCGTCAAAAACAACTTTCAATTGTGAATTGAATTAAATAATCTAGATTTCGATAAACCCGTACAACCGAAAAATAGATATTCAAATTAAAATTTAGAACTAACAACTAACAACCAACAACTAACAACTAATGGAAGTAATAATAATCGGAAGCGGGATTGGGGGTTTAAGCTGTGCGGGATTGTTGGCGAGATACGGTTGCAAAGTAACAGTTTGTGAAAGTCATTCAATTCCTGGAGGTGCGGCACATTCTTTTAGTTATAAAGGTTATAAATTTGATTCTGGGCCATCATTATATTCAGGTTTATCCTATAGCCCTTCAAATAATCCTTTACGACAGGTATTAGATGCAATTGGGGAAGATTGCGAATGGGCTAATTACGATACTTGGGGTTGTTTTCTTCCCGAGGGAGATTTTAACACTTCCGTAGGTGCGGAACAATTTTGTGAAGTACTTTTACGATTGCGGGGGGAAAAAGCAGTTAAGGAATGGCGGGAGTTGCAGCGAGTTATGGCTCCTTATGCCGATGCTGCGATCGCGATACCTTCGGCGGCTATACGTTATGATTTTGGTGCTTTGCAAACAACGGGTAAATTTGCAC
Organism: Rivularia sp. PCC 7116; assembly: GCF_000316665.1. Lineage (GTDB taxonomy): Bacteria > Cyanobacteriota > Cyanobacteriia > Cyanobacteriales > Nostocaceae > Rivularia. The sequence goes on from NC_019678.1 coordinate 1,109,401, forward strand.
CAAGTTTACTAAAACATTTTTTCAACGTTTCTAAATTAACTGGGGCTTTTAGTTCGATTATGGATGAAGTGGTTACGGATAATTTTATTCGTAACTGGTTGAATATGTTGTGTTTTCTGCTTTCAGGATTACCAGCAGATGGTACTTCTGCTGCGGAAGTTGCGTTTATGTTCGCTGATTGGTATCGTCCTAATGTTAAATTGGATTATCCGGTGGGTGGTGCAGCGGCTTTGGTGGATGCTTTGGTAAGGGGATTTGAGAAACATGATGGCAAATTACTGTTAAAAAGTCATGTTGAAGAAATTATTGTTGAAAATAAACGTGCTGTTGGGGTTAAGTTGAGGGGTGGTGAGGAATTAAGAGCGGATATAGTGATTTCCAATGCTTCTGTATGGGATACTTTGAAGTTAGTTCCTGCTGATTCGGTACCGCAACAGTTTTTTGATAAACGCAAAGCAACACCTGAATGTGAAAGTTTTATGCATCTGCATTTAGGAATTGACGCTTCTAATATTCGTTCAGATTTGCATTGTCACTATATTTTCGTTAAGGATTGGGAGTTAGGAATTACTGCTCCTCAGAATTTAGTATTGATATCAATTCCTTCAGTTTTGGATTCTTCTTTAGCACCACCGGGGAAACATGCGATTCACGTTTACACTCCTGGAAACGAGCCTTACGATTTATGGCAGGGAATGGATAGGAATAGCGAAGAGTATTTACAGCAGAAACAAAAACGCGCTGAAGTTATGTGGGAAGCTTTAGAGAAAGTAATTCCAGATATTCGCTCTCGTTGCGAAGTCACTTTAATTGGTACACCTTTAACTCACGAACGTTATTTAAGAAGGAATCGCGGTTCTTACGGCCCAGCAATTCGTGCGGGTTCGGGCTTATTTCCCGGTGCGAATACTCCCTTGAAAGGTTTAATGTGTTGCGGTGATTCGACTTTCCCCGGAATTGGTTTACCGGCAGTTGCAGCTTCTGGAATGATTGCTGCTAATACGATTGCTCCGGTAGAGAAGCATTTGCAAATGTTGTCAGAAGTGATTTGAGTAGAGGGGGAAGAGTGGGGAGAAATCATTAATCAACTATCGTTTCTAAACCTAGATTTATTGATTATATTTTTATACTTAATTAAAGTATTTTCAGTGTAATTATAGATAAAACATCGATGTTTTACTTTTATGTAAAGTTATAATTAATACTTTAATCTTTCCGCTGCTTGTTAACAACTAACCGTTTATGTCGGAATTATTTATAATTTTTTCTGCGGTTTTTTAATCATTCCGATGCAACCGGAATTAATATCCCTCACTTCCCTTATCCCCTTCCTCCCAGAAATACAAAGAACATTTTTAACTCATATAAAATATGTATTGTCAATATCCGTATATTTCAAGGCTAATTTAAGTATTTTGAATCACAATAAAATTATTATTGCTTCATATAAACATTGAGGCGATCGCCTTGATTTACTCTACTTTTTATTTTTTGTAGTATGTCAATAAAGCAAATATCAAGTTAGTTAGTACATTTAATTAAGAAATGTAATTAAAAAAATGTCAAAAATTAAAAATTAGTTTTACTGCTTCCCTCAGGATACAAACCCCATATTACATCAAAATGGCTTGTAATCTCGTGGGCTAATTGAGAAATTTGTCATTAACAAAGAGATTGTAAACAAGAGTAAAGAGATGATTGCGGAATATGAATACAAGATTTAAATCACTGATTAGTTAATAAATGACTGCTGCTTATGAATGATTGAAAAATATCGTTCTATTAATATAGATTTGAGATCAAATCTTAGGAGAATTTTGAGCTATTAGTTGCTAACTTTAAAGTCCTAATTCTCGCTTAATTATTTCCTTGATTAATTGAGGAATTGGTTTTTCAAGACTGGTTGCTCTTTGTTTGAGGATTTCGTAGACATTTACATCTTCTCCTTTCCATTGAAGATCCACCCTTCTAACCTGCCGCATTGCAATATGCTCGTAATTTTCTGGATATGCCCTTTTCTGGCTCAAAATCTGGTTCGCCATCTACCTCGAAAGGAACGCGATGGTCGATTTGTAATTCGCGCTCGCTGAGGACTTCTAGACAAATAAAACACTTGCTCCCATGAGTAAGAATTAATTCGTTTTTTATCTGCTTTGATAAACCTGTTCTACCAGATGCTCTGGAAAATCTAGCTTTATTGACATCTCCAAATCTATAGGCAGCTATTTTTCTTCCATCGCTTCCTGTTACACCGAAAAAGTAGCGGGAGAATGGTAGCCCCGTATTTTTAAATCGGGGCGGAAATTCGACACGGGCGAATTTATTCGCCATTAGTTTAGTAATGATGTGGGTCGTTAATATAGTCTTGAATGACGGCACTACTTACCTTGCCGGTAGTGTCATAAAAGTACGCATGAGTCCACAAAGCGGGGATTTTTAACAAGTGCGGAAACTCCTTGCGTAAAATTCTGCTCGACCTGCCTTTTAATGCCTTTACGATTTGGTTAATTGCTGTACTTGGGTCGTGTTCTACCAACATATGTACGTGGTCTGGTGCAATCTCTAGCGCCTTAATGAACCACCCCTTCTCAGCAGTAACTTCAGTCAGAATCTGGTAGAGTCGCTGCTTAACCTCTCCCACTAATACCGGCTTTCGCCGCTTCGGTATCCAGACCAAATGAACCGTTGCACTCCCAACTGAGTGATTATTATGACGGTACTCCCTACTGGCTAATTGCTTAGTTACAGGTTTCATAAAGAATTGTATATAGCCACTACCTGTTGACAAAAATAGTATAGCAAGATACTATTTTTATAGGTTGAGAGAAAAAGCGTTACTAGGTATGACGAAAGCAAAAACGTCCTCGTTCATCACAGAAGTTCCCTTGGTAGTTGACAGCTTCTTAGAACGTAAGCTTGAAGCGCGTTTTCAAGCAGCACGTCAACTCTACAATGCTTGTCTTAACGAAGCATTAAGAAGACTTGAGCGAGTAAGGAAGTCTACGCCATACCTAAGAGCAAGAGAACTCAGTAAAACTAAGAAAAAGGAGCGACGGGAGCTATTTAAGCAGGCAAGAGATGGCGCTCAATTTAGTGAGTATAGTCTCCATCGCTTTGCAACTGTTACCGCCAAACAAAGTAAGTGGATAGCCAAGAACGTTGATTCCAACACGCAACAAAGACTTGCTACTAGAGCATTTCAAGCTGCTCATAAGATACTCTTGGGTCTAAGTAGTAAGGTGCGATTTAAAGTCCCCTCTCGCTTTCGCTCAGTTGAAGGAAAGTCAAACAAACAAGGACTTTGCTGGAAGGAAGAACAAGTACAATGGTGTGGACTTACTTTAGAGCCAATCATTGATTGGAGCAATCGAGTTGTAACTCATGGACTCCGCTCCAAGATAAAATACTGCCGTCTTCTCTGGCGCAACTTAAACGGTAAAAAGCGCTGGTTTGTACAGCTTGTAAACGAAGGTTTACCATATCAAAAGCCACAAAACTACGTAACTAAAGGCGTAGTAGGACTTGACGTTAACATTTCCAATGTAGCCTTTGTGGCTGACGAACAAGCAGGACTCCTACCTTTTGCTGATAAGGTTCCTACCTATGAGCGCGAGATTAAAGTCTTACAGCGTAAAATGCAGCGCTCAATGAGGAGCAACAATCCTGATAATTTTGAGCCTGACTTTGATAAGAAAGTTGGAAACCGAGTCGTCACAAAGAAGGGTAAGGTTCTAAAAGGTAGAAGACCGTGGAAAAGGACAAAGAATTATCGCACACTTGCTCTCCACAAAGCAGAGCTTGAACGACGCAAGGCAAGTTATGCTAAGTGCCAGAACCGTAGGCTTGTAAATGAAATCTTACGGCATGGCAACGAAATCAAAACTGAAAAAGTTAGTATCAAGGGATGGCAGAAGCGTTATGGAAAAGCGATAGCTGCTAAGTCTCCTGGCTTTTTTCAATCAGAAATCAAACGCAAAGCCGAAAATGCTGGCGGTTGTTTTCTCCAGTTTTCTACTCAGACAACAGCACTCTCACAAACCCACCTTGATGGCACTCGCATAAAAAAATCTCTCTCAGAGCGAGTTCATCGAGATGTTACCGGGGTTACAATGCATCGTGACTTGTTCTCCGCATTTCTGAGTAGATACGTGTATGGCGATCAGCTTTCATTGCAAGATGCTCTACGCGAGTATCCAAGGGCGGAGCCGCTCTTAGTGGACGCATGGAAGCGAAGTCTGGTGGGGGAAGTTTCCCCCACCGAGCTTCGGCAATATCAACAAACTGCAAGGCAAGTAGGCGCGTCCGAACGCAAGAACTACCATAGTTCCTCTGAGCAGTTGTCCACCCAAGTGCTAACCTCTAACCAGATAACCACAAAAGCGGTGAAAAGTTAGATGGCTATGCCTGAATCCGCGTCAATTTATTGCGCGGAGTGGCTCAAGAAAAGTTTCTAAAGGAATACCACGTTCTCGAACATCTCTAGCGGCTCTTGGAGGGTGATTATAGCCATAGGTTTCTTTTAAATCTTCAGTGGTTATATAACCGTGTTGGAGAATATGCTCAATGACTGCTTTAGGTCTTTTTGCTGTTACTGACTTACAAAGTCGAATAAATTCATCGGGTAATTCTTGAGAACTATCCATACTTTTACCAAAGAGTTAATTGTTTGGGTGCTTTGTTAGAGCAGCTTGACAACTTGAGGAGTCTTTCATTTAATAAGTTTGGCGACAGGTATAAAGACTCAATAGTTGTTTCCTTCCTACCTAAAAGCGTCGATTGTGATGAACGTCCAACCTGGATTTCAATATGTTGAAGTTCGAGGCTTTTAGGTAGTAATTTACCGAAGGTTTTATTGCCAAGTTTACCATCGTAACTAAGTGCAAATGCTATTCCTCTTTGATTTAGTTTTTCAAGAGCTAAGCTGCTACGCAGCTAAATTGAATAAACAGCGTTACCTTTATTTTTAATCTTGCGGTCCCACTTAATAATAAGACCTCCTTGATTTAACAATTTATTTAATAATTCTTCAAGCTGTTCTACTGATTCAAATAATCTATGAGCTATATATTCTTTCGCTGAGTGCCAAACTAATTCAATTAAATTATAATCTGGACTATATGGTGGTAAGAATTCCAAAATTATATTTGGCATTTCTTTTTCAATTTTCTCTAAAATATCTTTTCTTTTATGAAAGCTGGCATTATCTAAAATAATCACTATTTTAGCTGCATAATCATTAAAATATTCAATTTTATTTCCTTTTTCTACCCATTCTTGTAAAATAAAACTATACAAAAGAGTAAGTTGTTCATAGAATACATCCGCGTCTCCTTTTTTGATGACGAAATTCATTCTTTTTTTATCGTGATAACGTAATCCTCCCATGATATTTACTCTTCCTCTTCTTCTTTGACCGGTTACTTTTTTTCTATGACCTTTTTTACCCCATGTTTTTCTTCTTATAACCCTCAAACTGAATCCGCTTTCATCCCAAAACCATACCTGCAAACGTTCTGGGGTTTCTTTTGTTATTTTTAAATATTCGGATAATTTCTCTTTAAATATCTTACGCTTCTCAGGATTTTGTTTATCCTCCAAGCTATATTTTGCCCACAGGTAAACGAACTTTTTTCTTGATAATATTCTCCTGACTTGAGAGCCACTTAACTTAATTCCTGTTAACTTTTCAAGATAAGTTGCTAATCGAGCAGATGTCCATCGACCAAATTCATATCCATACTCTGACGGTTCTTTATCAACTATTTCTAATAATAAGTCTTCATATTCTTTAGTTGCTTTACGGAAATTACCCTCTCTTCTTCCATCTAACAAACTATCTAAGTTGTCTGGGTCGCCATGAACTGCCCAGTATGCAACTGTTCCATATGCAATATTTAAAAAATCACTAATCTCTTGATATGTTTTTCCATCATTCATCAATAATAAAATTAGAATTTTTTCTCTTACATAAGGGTTCTCATACTCTTTGAGGGCTTTTAGCAGTCGTTCTCTCTGCTCCTTAGAAAGATGATTTTTGGCTGGCATATCTAAATGGCGATCGCACCCGTTACTGATTTTTGTATTATACAATCAAGCTGCGTAGCAGCTTAGAACCAAATTGTCAAATTCAATTCCACAAAAATATCTTCGATCTCTAGTTCCGCATACACCTTGATAAGGTGGGTCTATGTAAACAAAATCATCATTCCTAACTTCAGCTAATACTTGTTGGTAATCCAAATGTGTAAATTGACATTTTCCTTTCAAAAAATGAGAAACCCCCTCTATGTTTTTTCTCATAGTTATAGGTTGTGTTCCTTTCCGTCTTTTATCAGGACTTTGATTAAATAGACCTTCCGAATTATAGCGGACAGCACCTTTTACACATCGTGCTAATAAGTATAAAAATAAGCTTGGATCTTTTGTTTGATTAAATCTTGTTCTAACTTCAAAATAGTGACCTACCGAATCATGATGTTGCTCGTTCCATATATTTAAATAAATATCCGCGATATAGCTTGGGTTTTCTATAATTAACTCAAGCAATTGTATAAGCGGCTTATTCAGATCGTTCAACCAAAAATTATTGCTAATTTGATTCGCAGCAGCAGCTATGCTAATTGCACCAGTTCCAGCAAAAGGCTCTACCAACCTATTTATTTTACTAGGGAAAAAACTTAGAATCCTTGATGCAAGGTTTCTCTTACTACCTTGGTATTGAACGGGATGAGGTAGATTGGTCATTATCGAGAAAGAACAGATAATTTCATCGCATTTTACCATGAGATTATCTTGAAATAAAAATGTAGAGACGTGGTTTATTCCGTCTCCATCAATTACCGATTCCCAATGCCCAATTCCCAATTCCCAATCAAAAATAATCTGGCTGCCAATTTTCGCGGAGAATGGAATAGTAAACTACGTCAGTTTTGTAGAAATGGGCATCTTTTTCGTAAACTAAGCCAGCTTTCTCCATAACTCGGCGAGAAGCAATATGTTTTGGAGATGCGATCGCGACAATTTTATAGAGTTTGGCAGACTCGAAACCGTAGTTGATAGCAGCTTTTGCGGCTTCAGTAGCAATACCTTGATTCCAGTAATTTTGGTCGAAACGGTAAATAACTTCGATATCGGGAGTATTAGGTAGACAATTAAGTCCGCAATGACCGATTAATTTTCTACTAGTTTTTTCGATAACAGCCCATACACCGAAGCCGTATTTTTCCCAATGTTCGATGAAATATTCTAAAATTTCCCGAGTAACTTGTTTTTCCTTTCCTTTGGGAATGACTCCTCTAGGAGAATACTTCATAACTTCGGGATTGCTCAAAATTACAGATAATTTATCCACATCATCCAAAGTATAAGGTCTGAGTCGCAGTCTTGCAGTTTCGATTTCTGCCATAATTTACTCAAATTATCCTTCTATCCAGTTACAAGTTTCACGTAAATTAAATCTTGTCCGGTTTTTTGGGAAGAGGGTTTTGGGGGAGAGGGGGAGGGAGGGAGAGAGGGAGGGAGTGAGGGAGGGAGTGAGGGGGAAGAATAAATTCCCAATTACCAATGCCCAATGCCCAATGCTCCATGCCCAATGCCCCATCCCCAATTCCTAATTATTAACTCCAATAAGTTAAAGGTTCTTCTTGATTGCGATATCCGATAAACATGGACATAGAAACTCTAGGACCACCATGAGAAGCTCTGACTGCATGAACTCTTGCAGAATCAAATAAAATTAATTCTCCGATTTGGGGTTTAATAACTGCTGTTGCTGATGGTAAAATGCTGCGGTCGATGATTCCTTCGTATTTATATTCTTTGTCGTGAATTTCTGGTTGTTTGGTTGCTGCTGGTTTGACGTTCCAAATTTCTAATTCTCCGCCAAATTTGGGGGTGCGTAAGTAGATATTGCTGCTGAGTTGAGTTACTAAGTTGGAGAAGGGATAGGTAGGATAAATAGGAGCGTCTAATACATCCCTTGCCAAAATGTCTTGATGGGGTGGAAGTTCAAAGTTATCTTCAAATACTCTACCAATTCCGGCTAACATAGTGCGATTGTGAACGTTTTCTATGCAGGCACCAGCTAACCACATATCTCCTAATTCTAATCTTAATTTGTCGATGGGGGAAAGAAAAGGAGAGCAGGTGTAGCGGATATTTTTGTTGCAAGCTGGAGCTTGTTGGTAATAACGTTCGAGCATTTCTATATTGCCATTGGTTTCAAAGAAGGTAATTCCAGTTCTTTGTACTCCTACATCTGGCGCTCGATGATATCTTTCTAAACTGTCTTGCTCGATTAATTCTTCACTAATTTTTTGAGCTTGTTCGTGGTGGTAGTAGTTGGGAATTCGTAAGGCAAGTAGTTTACCGTGCAATAAATCCAGTAAATCGGTAATTATCAGATTTTGAGAAATTTTTACCAAGGTGTTTTGTTGCTGTTGAATTAATTGCATACAATTGTTCCTTTGTAATTTCAATGTTTTTGATTGGCGTGAGTTCGATAACTTTTCTCTAACCCCTCTCCGAGTCGGAAAGGGGAAGAAAATGAAGGTTTTACAATTTGTCGAATTCACGTGCTTATTGCTGAAGAGGTAAATAACTTCTCACTGATAACTATTAATTGTTAACTGTTTACAGCTTCACTTTCACCATCATGGTGTTGTCGGAATTGGAATTTGAATCAATCAAATCGTCAAAAGCAAGTTTGAAGACGTTGGTATCTTCGCTACCGAGTTCGATGATGCTGGCATTATCTTTGTTTGCAGTACCGAAGGATAGTAGTGCTTGGGCATTACCGTTTTCAAAGTCTTCTATGTTTCCATCTGCAATTAAATAGGGAGCGAGGAGACTATTATCTGGTAAATCAACGTGGAATTTTTGCTTGCTCTTGTTATCTGCAATTTGAAAATCCACCACGCTATTGTTAATTGCAGCTTTCTGATAATCCTCTCCATCTTCTGGAGTCAGGGTTGCACCGGTTACTTCGTCTACAATTGTGCCGTCTTTATCTTCAACTCGATAGAAACCAACGGTGTTATTAGACAAAGATTTTTGCTTAACTACGATTGTGGCTTTACCATCATCACCTTGTAAATCTAATAATCCATCGTTGAAAAGATTCTCCGTATCTAGGGGATTTGCTTCGGAAACTTCTAAAAAAACATTTTCTTGCAGCTCGCTAATTTCAGTATTCAACTTGATGATGTCGGCATAACTCGTCTCCTGAATTTCCTTTATCTCCTTCTTAGTAAAATAACCACCCTGCTTAAAAGTTCTTTCAAACCAAAATCTATCGGCATCTCTCAACCTTTCAAACTGCTCTCCCACAACAGCTTGAATTGTTTCCCCGGCTCCGGAAGGTGCTACAGAATTTTCTGCAAACATTCCTACAAGTAAATCAACATCTTCTACAGTGCCATATAAATCTTCCAAAGTATCGGCTAACTGTTTATCTGAAGTTAACTCATCAAAGCTTTTTACCCTTTCCAAACCAAAATCGGCTCTGACTTGATTGTAATCAGCTAAACCTCTTTCCCTTCCCCTCTGAATATTTGCCGAATACAAATCAAATCCCACACCTGCCGGGGGAAATAAAGCATTTCGTAAGTCGAAGACTACATTAGTATCGACATCCTCATCCAAAGTTACCGTACTACCCTTTAAAATCTCATCAACATCTTTACCCTCGGTAACATTCGGGGCTCCAAACGTGGTTAACAACGGTAAAGTTGTTGCATTCCCCTCGCTATCAACCGTCTCTATTTTATTACCCGTTTGAGAATGTCCGAAACGAAAGCCAGCGGCGTTAAATTCATCGGAGATTTGGGGAGTTTCACCTGCATCGTACCCCTGATACTTACTTACTTCCCCTATCTGCTGCGGCAACCACTCATACATCACCACCTGTTGATATTGAGCAATATTAATTTGCCGCGCTCTTTCAAATATCTGTTTATCGTCCCATTTTGGATGAAATTGAGATAAATCTTGAGCAACTCTATTGTGATTCCTCAACCACAAAGTATGTTGAGCAACTAAAGCATCTTGCTCGCTAACTCTTTCATCTCCAGCTAAAAAACCTACCCCCTGAAAAAATCCTCCTCTCATTACTAGCTCTGTATCTGCTGGCATCAAATCATCGCTAGTAGACTCAGTCTCCTCAGAAAAAACTTTTAGTTTACCTTCCTCAAAACTCCTCAAAGAATTAGCTAATCCCTCATCCGAGCCATAAACAACAGATAAATCCAGCCAGTGAGTTAAATCGTTAGGTACCTCTGCTGGCACAGATTCAACTCCCGTGCCCTCAGCAAAAGCATTTCTGGGAAACTCAAACTCCAATCCTCCATCTTGCTGCCGATTAATTGTCGGAGTTGGGGGAATATCCCGAGTAAAATTCGCGTCATCTTCAGGAATATCAATATTGAAACTATCCTCACTCAACCTAGCCAAATTTAAATCATGATTAATTAACTGCCCAAAAGCCCAATTAATCCCAGTCAAACCTTTAGAGCTAGGATCGGTTTCACCCTTTTCTAACTTAGAGGTTGCATTACTAATTACCCTAGCACTAGGGCGATCCAAAGGGTTTAGTAAAACGAAAGGTGCATCCGGATTATTACTTAAACCATCCTGATTGCTAACCACCTCCAAACCAGATTTCTGCAAACGTGTTTTTTCTACCTGACTAAAAATCGGAATCGGTTGACGGCTAACAGTATTACCATCAACACCGATTAAAGCATTTCCGGAAGCATCGCTTGCAACCCCCGCAGGGCTGGCAACTCCATACTCATACTCCACAGATGCAAGACGAATAAAAGGCGTGCCCGTAGCTCCTAACTCAGGATTATGTAAATTATTTTCCGAACCATCAATCTTGCGAAACGAACCTAACTTTTTACCTCTATAGGGATTTCTGGCGATGATTGACATTTGGCTCACCTTTGTAGCTTTATATACAAATTGTAAAAAATATATTTGTCAAAAGGTGTATCTACAAATACTTGAAAATCAAATTATCATGGATATGGCTACTATTAAAATCCCTTATTGTTCCCGTAATTAATGAAGTTTTACAAAAGAGTTATATCTATGAAACCCAAATATCGCAACAGTTTCCACAAATATAATAGTTGCGCTCAGAGCGATCGCCTTCAATGCCGTGATATCATCTCAAACCCTTGCGATAGCTTTATTTGAATGGGAATCGTATATGATGCTCTTAATAAGTCGTGGAACATTGTAGTCAAGTTTAAACTTGTGAGATATTTATTTTAAAAAAATTCCAATTAAACAGCAGTAATCTTGGGGGAATTGCAGATATAGCCAAGCATGGTGAGTGCAAGCATCGATAAAAAAATCATCTTACATTTGATGAAAAATTAATATAATGCAGTTATTATGAGCATCTCCAAACCTCTAAAAAAATCTTATAAGCAGAATCGCTCTCGTAAAAACGACTGGCGATTATTTTTGCGTTTAGTTCCATACGCCACTAATTACAAACAGCTTTTGGCGACATCAATGTTACTGTTAGTACCGGTAGCGGTAGCCAATGCCGTACAGCCGTTAATTGTGGGACAGGTAATTGCCTTAGTTCGGAAAGAACCTAGTACTTACGATTTTCTCAGCACTAATCCCGAACAAGGATTGTTAATCCTGCAAATACTTTTATTGACTACTGTGGTGATTAAGCTCGTATTAACAGGTTTTCAGGGATATCTAGTGCAAAAAGTAGGGCAAAACATTACTGCCGATATTCGTAAAGACTTATTTCATCATGTAACTTCTTTAGCAGTACGTTTTTTTGATAAAACCCCCGTAGGAAAATTAATCACGCGATTGACATCCGATGTTGAAGTTTTAGGAGATGTATTTGCAACAGGGGCAGTAGGCATATTTTCCGATATATTTTCTACCTTAGTAATTATCGGCTTTATGTTTTACACCCAATGGCAGCTAGCATTACTGCTGCTATTTTTACTTTTCCCCGTATCAGCCTTAATTACCTACTTCCAGCAGCAGTTTCGTAAAGCCAATTATAAAGTCAGAGAAGAGCTTTCCGCCCTCAACTCTCAGCTACAGGAAAATATTACAGGTATCAACGTAGTACAGCTATTTCGTAGAGAAAGATTTAACGCTCAATTATTTGAGAAAACCAATCACCGTTACGTAAAAGAAGTAGATACAACCATATTCCACGATTCCGCAGTTTCAGCCACATTAGAATGGATTGCCTTAGTAGCGATCGCCGGTGTATTGTTGGTTGCAGGTTGGTTAATCTTAGGAGATAATCTGACCGTTGGCATACTATCAAGCTTCATCCTTTACGCTCAACGATTGTTCGATCCCTTACGACAATTCGCAGAAAAATTTACCATCATTCAAGCAGGTTTTACAGCCATCGAGCGAGTTACCGATATATTAGATGAACCCATAGAAATTAGGGATAAAGCAAATCCCAGATATTCGCTGACAAATAGCTTTGAATTTGGCTATATAGATGAAATCGTCGATAATTTAGAAAATATCGATGATAAAATTGACCCAACCAAATTGGGAGAAATCCGTTTTGAAGAAGTTTGGTTTGCTTATAAAGATGATGATTATGTAATCAAGAATTTAGATTTTACCATCAATCCCGGAGAAAAAATTGCTTTAGTAGGTCCCACGGGAGCGGGAAAAAGTACCGTAATTCGTTTATTATGTCGTCTTTACGAACCCAGCAAAGGACGGATTTTAGTCGATGGCATAGATATCAAAGAAATACCCCAAGCCGAATTAAGAAGATATTTAGCAGTCATCTTACAAGAAGGATTCTTGTTTGCCGGTGATGTTAAAAGCAACATTACATTAGGTGATAATTACACCTTTGAAGAAATTCGTGAAGCAGCCCAATCCACCAACGTCGAGGAATTCATCGAACAATTACCCCAAGGTTATAACTCAGCACTTCGTGAAAGAGGAACTAATATTTCCAGCGGAGAAAAACAGCTTTTAGCCTTTGCACGCGCCGCAATTCGCAACCCACAAATACTAGTATTAGACGAAGCAACAGCTAATTTAGACGTAGCAACAGAAGCCAAAATTCAAAAATCATTAAATCAGCTTTTACAACAGCGTACAGCAATTATTATTGCTCACCGTTTATCCACTATTCGCAACGTTAACAGAATTTTTGTACTCAAACGTGGTGAATTAATCGAACAAGGTAGTCACGAACAACTATTAGAGCAAGGTGGTTTATACGCGACATTACACAACTTACAAATGCTCAATCGGTAATTAATAATTGGGGATTGGGAATTGGGAATTGGGCATGGGGCATTGGTAATTGGGAATTTATTCTACCCCCCTCTTCCCCCTCACTCCCTCACTCCCTCACTCCCTCACTCCCTCACTCCCTCACTCCCTCACTCCCTCCCCCTCTCACCAACATAGGTAATCTTCTGCAAAAGCAAAACGGCTGTTATCTGGATATTTCATGCCATCGTAAGTAATGACACTGCTTTTTATGGGGGGGGGGATAGTATCAGAAAGATAATGGGAACTATAAATCCAGAAGATAACTAAATAAATTTCAACAACATGAAAGGGATTGCGTTTGTATCTGGATTGATAAGTGCTTTACTAACCTTTGGAACTTTACCAGCACCCGCTCAGGTACTATCTGATAACACTACTAATACAACTGTTAACTTAAACGGTAATAATTTTAATATTCTCAACGGTATTCAAAAAGGGAATAATTTATTTCATAGCTTCAAGGAATTTTCTATTCCTAGTGGTGGTGAGGCAATTTTTAAGAATTCTAATAATATTGTAAATATAATTAATCGGGTTACTGGTGGAAATATTTCCAATATTGATGGCTTAATAAAAGCTAATGGTAATGCAAATTTGTTTTTAATTAATCCTGCCGGGATAGTATTCGGTGAAAATGCTTCTTTAGATATTAGTGGTTCATTTTTGGGAAGTACCGCAGAAAGTATTTTGTTTGAGGATGGGTTTGAATTTAGTGCGGTGAATGCTCAAAGTGCACCATTATTAACCCTTAGCGTACCATTGGGATTGCAGATGGGGAGTAATTCCGGCAGTATTACTGTACAAGGAAATGGTCATGCCATCACCGGAGGAGCATTTTTTCCTTTGAATTTAAATGACACAGCTACAGGGTTAAAAGTTAGCCAGGGAGAAACTTTAGGATTAATTGGCAACGCAATTAACTTAATTGGAGGAATTATCAGAGTACCGGGGGGAAATATTCAGTTAAGTAGTATTGAAGAAGGGAGATTAAAGCTTGATAATAGTTCCCCATCTTGGCAATTCGATACCTCACAGGTGCAAAAATTTGCAAACATTAACTTATTAGAAAAATCTCTTGTAGATACCAGTGGAATTATTACAGGTGATATTCAATTACAAGCAAGAAATATTACCCTTAAAGACGCTTCCGCAGTTATTATTCAAAATAATGGTACTCAACCTTCTGGAAATATTACTCTTAATGCTACCGATACAATACTAATTGCCGATGAATTTAGGAATGCACCAGATCGAGTCACGCCTTTCGGCACTATAACAGGTATTGCTTTTTCTCGATTAACTACAGAAACCTTGGGTACAGGCAAAGCAGGGGATATCTTTATTTCTAGTGGTAATTTATTTCTCAAAGATGTAGGTTTAGTTCTTACCCGCACCTATAGTACAGGGGATACTGGTAGTATTGATGTTAATATCGGCGAACTAATTGAAATTGATGGCTTTTCCTCTTTCATTCAAGATGTAGCTAGTAGTATCGCTGTAGCGAATTTTGGCAATGGTGATGCTAAAGAAATTAATATTTCCGCTCAAAATTTCAATGTTTTAAATGGAGCTTTGCTTACTTCAAGTAACTTTAGTAGCGCTCAAGGAGGAGATATTCAGATTAATGTTTCCGAGAGTTTAACCATGAGTGGTTTTAGTCAAACAGACACTAGTTTGATAAGTAGTTTAGCTTTACGCACAGGAAATAGTGGTAATGTCACAATCAATACTTCTAAACTGGAAATATTTGATTTTGCTAATATTGGTACTTCTACTTGGGCAGAAGGCTCTGCTGGTAAATTAACTATCAATGCCTCCGAATCTATAAATATCAGTGGTGTAGGGAGTGCTATAGATTCTAGCGCACCAGTTTTGAATGAAATTTTTCGCCAAACTCTTGGACTTCCTGATTTACCTAGCGGTGACTCAGGAAGTATAGTTGTTAATACCCCTGGCTTAACTGTTACAGATAGTGGAGTAGTATCAGTTGACAATCAAGGTTTGGGTAATAGTGGAAATATAGAGATTAATACCGACCAGATTTTTCTCGATAACAAAGGAAATATCAATGCTTTTAGTGCTTCTGGAAAAGGTGGTAGCGTTAGGTTAAATATTCAAGATTCTTTGCTATTACGCAATACTAGCTCGATTAATACAGAAGCTAAAAGTACAGGCAATGGTGGTAATATCACCATTAATTCTCCCGTAATTGCCGGTTTTGAAAATAGCGATATTATTGCCAATGCTGTTGAAGGAAACGGGGGTAATATCAACATTACAACTCAAGGAATATTCGGTTTAGAATTTCGTAACGAGCTAACTGAAGGAAGCGATATCACTGCAAGTTCCCAACTCGGTGTTAACGGTACGGTAGAGATTAATAATATTAGTATCGATCCTAGTTCTGGCTTAACAGAATTACCCGTAAAATTAGCAGATTCATCGCAGCAAATAGCAGCAGGATGTTCTAGTAATACCGGCAGTACTTTTGTTGCTACAGGAAAAGGTGGAGTACCGCATAATCCAAACCAATCCTTATATTTAAATCGTATTTGGTCGGATATTCGCAATTTATCACAATATCGTCAGCGAAATAGTAATTCTGAAGTTACAACTATTTCAAATAAACTAACAATTGTAGAAGCTACTGGTTTTATGCGTAACAATAAGGGAGAAATTGAACTTGTTGCTTTGCGAAATACTCCTTTAAGAACAAAACAATTATCTGAATGCAGCGGAGCAAATCACAACCTTTAGTGTCGCCCTCATCTCATAAATGATAATATTTATAATTATCTAATAATTAATATATTTGGCTTTAATTTAAGCTTAGTCAATTTTACTTTTTCTAAACTAAATACTGAGGGTCTATATTTATTAATACCAACTACCAATTACCAATTATCAATTACCAATTATCAATTACCAATTACCAATTACCAATTACCAATTACCAATTACCAATTAATCACCAGTAGCAGGCAATTGTTCTAGAGAACTAAATAAAGCAACTTTGAGACGAATATATTTATTAATATGCTTGATAATCGTATTTCTAATCGCTTCCTGAGTGGTATTCTCGCTTCTAGGAATATTCCAATAAAGCATTGCAACAGCATCTTGAATATAAGTTTCTAGTTGTATTAATTCACTAGTATTCAATTTCATAATATTTGAATCTCCAGGATTATTAATATTATCCAAGATATATAAATTAGGATGGGAAAAATACTTACCGTTAGGCATTACCGCATCATGCAAAATAGTGTTTCGCAGTTTGACTGAGGAAATAACCGCTTGATGCAGATTAGCACGAGTAAAATCAGCATTAGTTAAATCTGTTCGTATCAGTTGAGCCTTTACTAAAGAAGCACTTTTCAAATTTGCATCAGTGAAATTTACCTCTGTTAAATTAGCACCAGATAGCTTCGCACCGCTTAAACAAGCACCACTCAAGTTGCTTCCGCTCAAATTTGCATTCATAAGCGTCGCACCCGTTAAATTAGCACCCGTCAAATTAGCACCTTTGAGATTTGCTTCTCTTAAATCGGCTTCCCCTAAGTCAGCTTCACTTAAATTTGCTCTTGCAAATCTAACCTTACAAAGCTTGGCGTTAAATAAATCGATTCTGAATAAATTAGCATCTGCCAAAATCGCAGACTCTAAGTTCACATGAGAAAGCTTTGCATCTACTAAAGATAAAGAAGCCAACTCAGCTTCGCTAAAGTTTCTTAAACCATCCGCGTAGCTTTGCAACAATTCTTTAGCTTTCATTTGATAAGAAAAACCTAATGGTATAATAAGTAAAGATAAACATTAAGAAAATATTAAATTATTTTCTATAAAATAGTCTATAAAAATGCATATTTCTTAATATAAAATGAGTAAGTATATAATAAAATTTAATGTAATTTTACATAATAATCATCTTTAGATAGTTTACTTATTGCATTATTTGCTGTGACATTGAAAAACAATGAGTAAAATCTAATACATGAATTAGCTCAAAACCTACACTCAAGCTAATTTTAAATCCGGAATTGAAAAATCATAAACCTAATTTTTAAAACTCATATTTTGTCTAATTCCAGACAATAGAAAAAACCTGGCTTCAATAAACCAGGTTTTAATTGAATAAAATTAATAAATCTGTCAGAATTGCGATTTATTTAGAAGGAGCTTTAACCTTACTAGCCATATCTAAAAATGAATTCATATTTGCACCAGGGCGACGGCGAACATTATCGTTTTTAGGTATGAGATATTTAGGTGCAAAAAGAGTTTCTTTATCATCTTCTGGGCTAACTGCATCCGATACAGCTTTTTTTGCAGCTTTCTTTTTAGCTTCTTTCTTCTCTACAGGAACAACCTTAGCTTCTACGCCTTTAGCCGTTTGAACCATTTCCACATCCACTTCTTGAACTTTGTCGGATGCTACTTCTTTAACTTCGTTCTCTGCATCTTTCACCTTAACTGTATCTGTCTTTGCTGTAGTAGCTGACGAACGTCCATTATTAGATGCAGGAGCTTCAACCGACTTAGAATTAGCCTTTGCCATTGGCTCGTCAGGCTCATCTTTTAATTCTAAAAAGAAGTTACCATCTTTCTTACCGCTGAAAAGTCCAGAAATAAATTTCATAATCCCCCCAAATTAAGGTTTTGATAAAACTAAACGTGCTTAATCTTCGTCTTTTATACCCGAATTTTGACCAAAAAAATTAATAATTACGCAATGAAAGTAAACAATTATCAAAAATGCTTGTTTACCATTACCCATCTACATTTCAAGAATTGTAGTAGATAGAGATAGCTTGAGTAACAGTTTTAATTAATTCTACTACCTGCAACTGCTAAATGTCTTATAGCTCAAGCGATTGAAGGTAATTGAAACTTCATCTCAATTATTAGATTTTCTTGTAACTTAGAGCAAGACTGTGAAAGATGATTTAACAAAAGTTAACAAATTAGTTGTTAGTGGTTAGTTGTTAGTGTATTTCTTCTTTTCTACTTCCCCATGCCCAGTGCCCAATTCCCCCAATACGCTACATTTAATAGGCTAAAGTTAATTCTATGTATAAAATGACTCAGACCCCTCGACAACGCAATCCGGTATTGTTAGTTCATGGCATTTGGGATACTGGCAAAGTATTTAGGAAAATGATTTCTTTCCTTAACGAAGCTGGTTGGAAAGTTTACGATTTAGATTTAACTCCTAACGACGGTAGGAAAGGATTAGATGAATTAGCTTTACAGGTAGCCGATAAAGTTGAAGCGACTTTCGGGGAAGAACAACCTTTTGATTTGCTTGGTTTTAGTATGGGGGGAATAGTAAGTCGTTATTACGTGCAGCGGTTGGGAGGAATCAACCGGGTACAAAGATTTATTGCACTTTCAGCACCGAGCCACGGTACTTTGACGGGGTATTTTAATCAAGGATTGGGCTGCGTGCAAATGCGTCCTAATAGTAGTTTAATTAGAGATTTAAACAGCGATGCTGACATGCTATCGCAAATTAATTTTACTTCTATTTGGACACCCTACGACATGATGATTGTCCCGGCAGATAGTTCTAAAATGCCAGTAGGAGATAACTTGACGGTACCAGTTTTAGTTCATGCTTGGATGCTTGTTGATAAGAGAAGTTTGAGTGCGATCGCAACAGCATTATCGGCTCCAGTGAACAGTTGACAGTGAACAGTGAACAGTGAACAGTGAATTAATTCTTAACTATTAACTATTAACCACTAAATCCTAACTCCTAACTCTTTACTCAAGCCCTGTCGCCAATCTGAGTAAATTCGGCATTACCAAAAATTGCTTCGGGATAGCGATAATATTTATACTCCATCAAGTTGTAAAATGGGTCTTCTAGAAAAAAGGTACGATGTTCGAGGGGAGTATTTACAAAGCGGTTTTTAGCTGTTTCTCGAAATGGTAAATTTTTTTGTTGGGCTTTTGCTAGTAAATCTTCCCAGTCAGCTTCTTGAGTAAAAACCAAACCGAAATGTCTGGGATAAATACCGCGCTGGGGTGCTAGGGGTTCCTTAGTTACATGAGCGACAAGCTGATGTCCGTAAAGGTTGAGAATTACAGCATTGCGATTTTCCCTTCCGGAGGTGCATCCCAAACCATCGACATAATATGCTTTAGTTTGAGAAATATCGGTGACGGGGAATGCTATGTGAAAGATGACTTTATTCATGGGAATTGGGCATTGGGCATTGGAAATTGGGAAATATATATCCCTATATCAAAATGGTATCAATACAGCTTGCCAAAAAATATTTGTTACTTTAATTTATTTGTAAAATCTCAAAATTGTTTCTTTTTGCTTTTACCAATATCAATATATAGATATAAATTTATTTCTTTTAACAACTATTTACTAACAACTAACAACCAACAACTAACCAACAAATGAACTTCGGAAATCATTTAATTATCGGTGTTTCAGGTACTGAATTAACCGATGAAGATAAAAGAATATTAAGTACAATCAAACCTGTAGGAGTTTGCTTTTTCGCGAAAAATTTCCGCGATGGAGAACCCTATGAAGTTTGGTTGGAAACTTACAAAAAACTCAGCCAAGAAATCAGAGAATATACCGAACGCGAATCGATGTTTATTTCCATCGATCATGAAGGGGGAAGGGTAATTCGTCCACCTTTGCCAATTACGCGATTTCCTTATAGTTATGTTTGTCGCAAACGAGCGCGGGCAGTCGCGAAGGCGATGGCAACCGAACTCAAATCCTTGGGTATCAACGTATCTTGGGCACCAGTGGCAGATATATTTTCCAACCCCAGCAATCCCATCATCGGACCTCGTTCCTTCGATACAACACCAGAAGCAGCCGCCGAATATGCCCGCGAATATTTTATCGGACTCAAAGAATCGGGAATTATAGCCTGTGCCAAACATTTCCCCGGACACGGAGATACCAACACCGATTCTCACTTAGCATTGCCGGTACTCAATTTAACTAAGGAAGCTATAGAAAAACGAGAATTAATACCTTTCAAAACTTTGATTGCCGAAAAAATTCCCTTAATTATGACAGCTCATATCCTCTTCCCAGAAATCGGAGGGGATAAACCAGCAACATTTTCTCAATCAATTTTGAATCAGATATTGAGAAAAGAACTTGGTTTTGAAGGAGTTGTGGTATCGGATGACTTAGATATGAAAGCCGTTGCGGATATGTATGACAAAAGCGGTACCGTCGCAAATACATTAAATGCAGGCTGCGATATATTTTTGATGTGCGGTAATTTGCCATCGTCATCCACCGAACGAATCGAATTTATTGCTGAAGATTTTTTCAAGTCGTTAGCAAACGGTAGCCTTGATGAATCAGTGGTAGCAGCAGCTAATAGCAGAATTGAGAAACTTTTGAGCGATACACCGCAGTATACAGTGGAAATGCTCGATAAAAGCGTTTTATTGCAACATGCAGAACTGGCGATCGCCTGTAGTTTTGATAATTAAAGCTACGCTAATCGTGCGTTTGATTAAATATGATGCGTAGCTAAAAAAATTATTCCATGTAGGGTGCTGTGACGGCTAAAATAATTTATCTTAATTAATAAATAATTATCATAATGCCGTCACGCACCGATAAATTGATGTTTTATCGATTTTAATCTTTTTCCAATGCCCCATGCCCAATTCCCCATTTCCTAAAATTTACCATTATCCCAGCATCTTCTCAGCAAAAACTAATCTAAGGAAGAAGGAAAAGTATTTAAATAAATTTATAAAACATTAAATCTGCTACCAGATTTTTGTCAGCCTTGTAGAATCAACGGTGGGGTGGGTTTTTACCTACCACCGCTTTTTTCAATTCAGAGGTTTTTATTTAGCCTTTGTCTAACGGAAATTATTGATATTACTATCTATACAGCGAAATCTAAAATTTTCAATCGAATGACCTATTTAGAAACAGCAGCCCAATTTTATAGTGAAGTAGCGCAAACCCCCGAAGTGGGATTATGTTGCGTGCAGAGTACCCCCATGCAGCTACCGGGGTTGCATATTCCTTTGAAAATGCAGGAAATGAACTACGGTTGCGGTACTACTGTTCATGCGAACGAACTTAGTAATGAACCTACAGTATTGTATGTAGGCGTTGGTGGTGGTTTAGAAGCTCTACAATTTGCTTATTTCTCCCGTCGTGCTGGTGCAGTAATTGCCGTCGATCCAGTTGCAGATATGCGCGAAGCTGCCAAGCAGAATTTAGAAGTTGCAGCCAAAGATAATCCTTGGTTCGATACTAGCTTCGTCGAAGTTCGCGAAGGTGATGCTTTTAATATACCAGTTGCTGATAGTTCGGTTGATATTGTTGCTCAAAACTGTCTTTTTAATATTTTTGAACCTGAAGATTTAACTCGTGCTTTAAAAGAAGCATATCGCGTATTAAAACCGGGCGGACGCTTGCAAATGAGCGACCCAATTGCAACTCGTTCAATACCAGAACATTTGAAAAAAGATGAAAGATTGAGAGCAATGTGTTTATCTGGAGCGTTAACTTATGAAGACTACGTTCAACGCATTATTAATGTTGGTTTTGGACAAGTTGAAATTCGCGCTCGTCGTCCTTATCGTTTGCTAGAAGCTTCTACTTATAACTTAGAAGAAAACCTACTTTTAGAAAGTCTTGACTCTGTAGCTTTTAAAGTACCAATCCCAGAAGATGGAGCTTGTGTTTTCACCGGGAAAACAGCTATTTATGCCGGTTCAGAGCCATTCTTTGATGACAACAACGGTCACATTTTACAACGAGGAATTCCAGCCGCTGTATGCGATAAAACTGCTATAAATTTAGCCGCTGCACTTCCAGAAAAAGTGATAGTCACCGATTCCACTTGGTATTATGACGGCGGCGGATGCTGTTAACAGTGAACAGTGAACAGTGAGCAGTTAGGAGTTAGGAGTTAAGAGTTAGGAATTATAAAAGCATTTGTAGTGGGAGCATCTTGCTCCCTTGTTGTTTTTCATATATTAAAATCCCCAATTTCCAATCCCTAATGACCAATTTCCCATGCCCAATTCCCAATGCCCTATTACCAATTACCAATTACCCATTACCAATTACCCATTACCAAATAATTTATGATTCAAACTACAGTAACACCGTTCAATCGTAAACTTAATTCGACTTTAACTAAAAAGGAAATCAATGTTTTACAAATTAATTTAGGTAAGCGTTGTAATCTTGCTTGCAGTCACTGTCATGTTGATGCGGGACCAAAAAGAACTGAAGAATTATCTCCAGAAATTTGCGAGCAGTTGATAGAAGTAATTAATAGATTTGGAGAAATTAAAATTGTAGATTTAACAGGTGGCGCGCCGGAGATGAATTACGGTTTCAAGCCATTAGTTGAAGCTGCAAGGAATAATAGCAAACAGGTAATTGTTCGCTCTAATCTAACAATTTATTTTGAAGATGGATTTGGCGATATCCCCGAATATTTTGCCAAACATAAAGTCAGAGTTGTTGCTTCACTGCCTTGTTACCTTGCCGATAATGTTGATAAAATGCGCGGTGATGGTGTATTCAATGCTTCGGTGAAAGCGCTGCAATGGTTAAATAAATTAGGCTACGCTAATAAATCGGATTTAATTTTAGATTTGGTTTACAATCCACAATTACCTACAAATGAAAAATTTGCTTTAACTCCCAACCAAGTAAAATTAGAACAAGATTACAAAAAGTTCTTACAAGACAACTTTGGTATTGTATTTAATAACTTATTTGCCATC
Source organism: Rivularia sp. PCC 7116 (assembly GCF_000316665.1). Taxonomy (GTDB): domain Bacteria; phylum Cyanobacteriota; class Cyanobacteriia; order Cyanobacteriales; family Nostocaceae; genus Rivularia. Next base: position 1,132,468 of record NC_019678.1, read on the forward strand.
ACGAATTTACCAGTTGGTAGAACTAAGTTTCATTTGGAAAGAACCAAATTATATAAGCCTTACCTCCAGTTTTTGGAATCAAATTTTAACCCCGTCACCGTAGAAAACTTAATGTGTCGGGATGAATTGTCTATTGATTATCTCGGTAACGTTTACGATTGCGACTTCAACCAGATGATGAATATACCAGCTAAAACTCGCGATGGTGAAGACATCACAGTAGGGAAATTGCTCAAAGCTGGTAATTTGAATTTAATTAATGAAGTTCAGACTGCTAGCTATTGTTACGGCTGTACTGCTGGTAGCGGATCGAGTTGTGGTGGTGCTTTGTTGTGAATGGGTAACAAGCATATAAAACCTAAACAAAATCACTCCGTTACCAAAAATGTTACCAGCTAACTATTAATGTTCGCAAATTATACAATAGCAATTAAATAAGCAAGTCTCCTTACACCATATTAACAAAACCGTGGACCTCCCTGAAATATCCCACGGTTTCTTTTTTATAGAAGTTTTTAGTTTAATAAATACATCCCTCTCCCTTAATAAGGAAAGGTTTATGTGAGGTATTTTACTCAAATTAAAAGCCGTATATATACAACCAGCTAATATAACAATGTATAATTTAATATTTAAAAATAAATAGTTATCTAATAAAAAGTATTGTTTCAAAAATTGATACAGAAGCAATTATCTAGCAAGTTGCTGGTTATAATGATATCAAAGTTAAGCTCCTCACATTACATTCCCGAACCGTGAAACTTCATGTTTTGCGGTTTTTTCTCCTTTTTACGCTGATTCTACCCGTTCCCAGGTCAATTCAAAGATTTTTGGGATATTATCGCTTTTACTAGGTGGAGTTTTCAAAGTTACTCGATTTTGATTTAATGTAAAAGTCCTAGTCAGAGCTTTTCCGACACGATTAGGAATTGATGCAATTTCTACGTGATGAATAACTTTATTGTCATCAATAGTATAGCTGCCAGCATAGGAATTAAACGTAGAAAAAGCTTCGGCTCGTTCTTCGATTGGTACCGAATGTATGGCGGCAGTTAGGGGTGAAGCCGAATTACCGCTTAAGGGTGCGCGATCGCTCTTTGAGAAAAGCACCATCATTTTACCTTCTATTGTGTAAGTAATGTAGCCAATCGGGTTACTTCCAAATGCTTCGCTATCAACTTTTCCGTCGGGGAATATGGCTGTAATCGATATTAATTTCCAGGTTCCAAGTAGCGGGTTGTTTTGAGAAAAAATCGGCATTCTTAAATAATTGGTAATTGGTAATTAGTAATTGGTAATTGATTATATATTAATTTTTACTTTGAAATAAATTTCCTTCATCCCGACGACGATTAATTAAACCCGGTAATTTTTTACCACTACCATGAACCCAACGATTTAATTCGCTCGGTACGGAATTATAATCTTGATTATTTAATTTAGCTAACAATGTAGAAGATGCAAATTGCGTTTCTCCGATATTAAAAACAAAACTTACGAGTGCATCAAATTGATTTTGATTCAGCGGTACTTTGACTAGTTTCTTAACGGTTTTTTCTGCTTGTTTAACATCATCTCGTAAAATCTCCATTGCTCTTTCTTTGGTAATTCCACGTTTAAACTCTTCCGATTCGGAGCCATCTATTGGACCGTGATGTACTAAATGCCCGACACCAATTGTTGCATGATTAGCTGGGTCATTATATAAATGTAAAATCATTCCTTCATGGTCTGCGATAAACTTTAAACCATTATCGCTAATTTTTTGATTGTGATTGTTACTAGCTTTAATATGATTTTCTGATGGCAAATAAACAACTTGACCGATTTGTAAACGTCGCGCTTCATTTTCGGTAAAACATTCTCCCGTATCTTTAGTTATTTCTTGCCAACGGTTAGCGGTGCCTAAATACCGTTGTGCAATTTCACTGAGAGTATCGCCAGATTTGATAGTGTAAGAAGTACGATTGTTCATGAGAATATTATATACAAGTTGTGACAATTAAATATTACAAGAAACCCGGTCTTTTTAGAAAACCGGGTTGATTAATTATCAAGCTTTGCTATTTACTAAAATAATCAATAGCAATTAAACAAAACTGATAGTATTGTTATTCCCATTATCAACAATATTATCAGCAGTCAGATTTGTACCGGCGAGTATTTCCAGGATATTGTTATCACCACCGATTACGATAGCTCCGCTTTGATTATTCTCAAAAGTACTACTTCCAATAGTAATAGAGTTCTCGTTACCAGCAATATCTAATCCCCATTCACCGTTATCGTAAATCTCTACATTAGAAAGACTAACAGTATTTTGGTTACCAAGAATTTCAATACCGTCTTCAGCATTACGAAGAATTTCCGAATCGTTAATAGTTAGATTATTATTCTCTCCGGTGTAATCGAATGAAAAGCCACTAGAGCCGTTATCTAACAAAAAGCTATCTTTGATAGTAATCGTATTAGCATCGCCGTCAACTTCAAAACCTTGTTCTTTGTTGTCAAAAGATTGGACATCTTCCCAAGTAACAGTGTTGTTACGTCCAAAAATATCAAATCCATCGTCACCATTGTTGCGGAATCCACTTTCAATAACTTCTACAGTATTACCAGTACCTCGAAAGTCGATATCAAAACCATCTTCCTTGTTTCCGCCGAAAACGCTTCTATCTTGAATAGTAACTTTATTGTTACGTCCATCAATCTCGAAACCCTCTTCAGCGTTGCCATCAGAAGATACATTCTTCAAAGTAATTGTATTATCGGAACCTTCTATGTCAAAACCATCATCACCGTTATTACGAAACGTGGTTGCATTTAGAGTAATTTCGTTACCAGAAGCAGTAATATCATCGCTGAAACCATCTCCACCGTTATTAGAAAAGTTATTGTTGCTGCCGGTAATTTTATTTTTACTTCCATCAATCTCTAAACCATCCTCAACATTACCAGTTGAAGAGGCTCTATCTAAAGTAAAAGTATTGTCATTACCAAAGATATCAATCCCATCATCCTTGTTGTCAAAAAACGCCGAATCTTGGATATCTATATTGTTTCCTACACCCGTGCGAGGAATATTTAAACCATCTCGGTTTGCTTCAAATTCACTAGTGTCGATTTTGATATTGTTGTTGTTACCATCAAGCTCTAAACCAGATTCTTCATTGAAACTGGCTTCCACTCGAAATAAATCTACAGTATTCTTTTCCCCAAAAACATCTATACCGTCATCACCATTGAGGTTAAAAGTAGAATTTTTCGCTGAAACAGAAGCATTGCTCACATCACCGTTAATATCAAAGCCATCATCTCCATTTTTGGTAGCTTCAACCTGTTCAAGCTCAACACTTACACCATCCTCTTGAACTGCAATACCATCTTCCTTAAAGTTGCTGAAAGTTTCGCCATTCAAATTAGTATCTGAGGTAATTTCTAATCCGTTTCCTGAATTCATGTCATTTGTAGCTGTAGCCATGATATTGATTCTTCCTGGAAATTAAAGATTGTACTAACAGGAACTAAATAAAAATTGTCGCTCAAAAATTGCAGCAAGTATTCAGCTACTAATTTCTCGATTCACCGATATGCTTGCCGATTAAAAAAGAAAAGTTACTTAGGAAATGTGGATAAAATGTAGCCTATTTATACAAAAAATAACCGAAAAACGTGCTAAAACACTATCAAAGGTAATCTCAACACCATTCCTTGTAGTTTCAGGCTTAAATTGACATAACCTGTAAGTTAAGAATTTTTACTTAGCTCAAGTTAATTCAATAGTGACAACTAAAAATTATCTTTTCTTTATTTGCAAATTAAAACTTAGTTGTTATAAAGTTAACAAAAAGATAATCATACCTACGGAAGGGAAGCGTATATCTATAGGTATATATCTTTGTGCATCGGAATTATTTAACATATAAGTATTAAAAACCCTGCATCCCTTCGCATTGAAAAAAAACTTTCCTATAGTGCTTCTAAAAATGTAGATTTATTGTACTGTAGGCTTTAAAAATAAGAAATATGAAAGCAGTATTGATGACAGCACCCGGAAGCCCGGAAGTATTACAACTGCGGGAAATTGCAAACCCGCTTCCTCCTCAAAACACAGAACTTTTGGTACGTTTAAAAGCTGCTGGTGTTAACCCCATCGATACTAAACTTCGCAAACGCGGTACTTTCTACCCAGATAAAATGCCTGCAATATTGGGATGCGATGGTGCCGGTATAGTAGAAGCCGTAGGAAGTAAAGTTAAACGGTTTCAAGTAGGTGATGAAGTATATTTTTGTAGCGGGGGGATTGGCGATCGCCAAGGTAATTACGCAGAGTTTACAATTGTAGAAGAACGTTTCGTAGCTGCAAAACCAAAATCTGTATCCTTTATAGAAGCCGCTGCCGCACCTTTAGTATTAATAACAGCCTGGGAAGCATTATACGAACGCGGACGTTTAGAACCCGGTGAAAAAGTATTAATTCATGCCGGTGCTGGTGGTGTCGGGCATGTAGCAATTCAACTAGCTAAACTCAAGGGTGCCGATGTTTGTACAACGGTAAGTTCTCAGGAAAAAGCCGATTTTGTCAAGAATCTGGGGGCTGATTATGCAATTAATTACAAAGAAAATGATTTTGCCAAAGCCGTTTTAGATTGGACAAATGGGGAAGGCGTTGATTTAGCATTCGATACCGTTGGTGGAGAGACATTTGAGAAAACATTCCCAGCCATACGGTTTTACGGGGATATTGTGACAATATTGCAACCAAGCGAGCAAACTAATTGGAAAGTAGCCAGACAAAGGAATTTGAGAATTGGTTTGGAATTGATGTTAACGCCAATGTTGCAAGGAATTGTAGAAGCGCAAGCCCATCATGGCGAGATATTAGCAGAATGTGCGAAGTGGATGGATGAAGGAAAATTGAAAATTTGCGTTAATCGGACTTTTGGTTTAGAAGAAGTTGGGAAAGCTCACGAGTTGTTGGAAGCGGGTTCGATGATTGGGAAATTGGTGGTTGGTATTGGGTAATTGGGAATGGGGCATGCTACAAAACGGTTTCTAAGAACCAAGGGTGTGAGGTCTACCACACTCTTAATATACAAGGGTGTGTTACGGCAACGAAATGGTTGCGGGGAAACAGATATCTAAGTTAATGCCGTAACGCACCATCTTGTATTTCAAAGCTTAAGCATTAATTTTTTTAATTACTCCTTGTAGTTATATTGTTAACTCAGTATTGTATAAATATCTTGATTTAAGTGTACAGTTCTAATTGTTATAGAGATAACACTTTGGTTCTAATACCTTGACTAAAGATGTGATACTATCATGCAACGCTAATTACACTAATCTGTTACAGAAAAAGTATTGAAAATGGGTTTTCAAAGTAGATATACACCTCATTTCTCCTTTTATATATTTCTAGCGATCGCTGCTGCTGTAGTTCTAACCTCTTTCACAATCAATACTGTATTAGAAACGATTATTCTTGCTGTTTTCATAATTGTAATCATTGTATTAACTAAGACAGCGTGGGAACCTGCACATCGAGGAGGAACTAATGTACGCTTACGTTCTCTTCAAATTGCTAGTGGTGTTGTAGTAGTATCACAACCTTGGTGGAAACCCATTTTAAATTTGCTTTCTAAACCTTTTTTAAACAAGCTACCTGCCCCCATAAACTCACCCGAATCTCCATCAATTGCTGTTTTACTCTTCATAGCTTTCGTAATTTTTATTGTTAATCATTACACGCAAGATAAAACAGCAATGGGCAAGCATCCAACGCCCATAGAGAAGGAGTTTCCAGAAAAAAGTTACCAAGATAGACTAAAAGCATTTTGCAACTATTTTGCCGATGACATTAGGAAAATAGACCGAGAAAATAGATGGAATCCAGATGCTTATATTCCTCTTGATGCTGAAGTAGAAGTACAGTCTGGTACTAAGAGGTTAAGAAAAGTTACCGACTTACTTAATGCAATTCGCTCTGATAAGAAAAGCCGAGTTTTTCTAGTTTTAGGCGATCCAGGTTCTGGTAAAAGTGTAGCTCTTAGAAAACTATGTCTGGAACTATTTCTTGAAAGTGAAAAAACAGGAAAACTCCCTTTATATATAAATCTTAAAGAGTGGAAACCCCAAAGACTTTGGACGGAAGAAAACCCTCCTACAGTAGAAGAATTACAACAGTTTGTATTTGATAACTTAATTGGCAGAGGAGATTACTACACCAATGAGTTTATGCGAGCCACTTTTGATAAAATGCTATTGCATGGCAGATTTTTTATTATTCTTGATTCATTCGATGAAATCCCTACAGTATTAGACGAGCAAGAAAATTCTTGGTTGATTGATAAACTTTCAGATATAAGTCATAGATTTCTTTGTGGAGCGACTGAATCTAGGGGGTTACTTGCTTCAAGAGTCTTTAGAAAACCGACAAGTAAATTTGATGCAAAAACGACACTTGAAATTCGTCCCTTGACTGAAGAAAAAATTATTAATCTTTTGAAAAAATCACTTTCATATAATGACATCTTAGTAAAACGTATCTTTAAGGATAGACAAGAATTTGTACCTATTGCAAGGAATCCTTTTACAGCAACTTTGATTTCAAGCTATGCTCAGGCTCATGATAATAGCCTTCCTCAAAACCAAGCAGAGCTTTATGCAAGTTACATCGATCGCAATCTTCAGGCATCGATGGACAAAATAAAAAAAAATGAACTGACAAAGGAAGAAGTTATTCAGTGTGCGACTGATATCTCAGATGTGATGCTCACTGATAAAAAATTAGGACTTGAAGCATCAATTTCAGAACTAAATGCAAGATTGCCTAACTATTCAGTAGAGAAGGTAATTGATGTTTTGAAATATGCAAGATTGGGAAGATTAGGTTCAGGAGATGAACAACAGTTCAGTTTTGTTCACAGAAGATTCAATGAGTATTTTGTAGTAAAAAGATTGCTTGAGAAACCCCAAAGAGTTCCGAAGGATGCTATTCCAAGTGATTCGCGATGGCGGGATGCCCTTGTTTTATATTGTGAAGTAGCACAAGAAGATGAAGTAAAACAAATTGCTAACTTTTGTTGGGCAGAAATTAATCAAATAATTAAAGATGGCTTGGATATGAGAGATCCTCGATTTCTTCGTATGATTCATTGTTTGCGTTTCATTAAGGAAGCTTTTAGAGCAAGAGTTAGCTGTATAGAAGATTTTCGAGGAGATTTAGCAGTTTTTATTCATCAAATTCTTGAGAATGACAATCAAAATATTCTCTTGCAGAAAATTGTAGTTGATGCAGTAGGTGTTTTACGAGACGAAGATATTGACACAGCAATTATTCAAGCAATAAGTATAGGCGATCCTTGGATTAATGAGACAGCTTTAAGATCCTGCCGTCATTTACCAAAAATTAGTCATGACTTGAAGTATGCAATTATAAATTATATTAATAGTTTTGATCTTCTAAAGCTTTTTCGTAAAAAAGATGACTTATTATTTTCCTTAAGTCTTTCCGATGGTTTTACTGAAGTCAATAAATTTTTAAGATGGCGAGTCAGAGATATTTATACTTTTACCGTAGGATTTGCTATCTGCTGGGCACTCAATATAATTCTCATGCCTATAATAACAGCTTGTTTGTACCTAACAATAGTTGGGTTCAAAAATATCTTATCTGAGTTTTCTTCTTTCCGACGCTTTATTTCATCTATTTTTGAACATAGAGATGTTATTCCTCATATCATATTTAACAAGCTGTATTCCTTACAACCTCGAATGATATTAGGTATTGCAGCCTTATTTGCTTGGTCATTTATAATTGAAAGCAGCCCTAATTTATATCCTAATGATGTATGGGGTTATCTCAGAAATTTTTCTTATATTAGCTTACCGCTCTTATTTCCTATTTATTATATTCCTTTCTATCTTATTCCTTTCATAAAGGAAAATTTGATGCCTTCAATAGAGGAAAGCAGCAAGTTGCTATTTTCATTACATTTTTTAAAAACTATATCGATAGGGCTTTTGAAATTTTTATTCACACTCTTATTATTTATTTTTAGCGTCTCAATTTTGTTTTTCATCTTATTCTTTATTTTATTATTGCCATTAGCAATTATTAATTATTTATTTATCTTGTTTAATAACTTTCTACTTAGCTATTCTCCGGATTTGAGAAACCTGCTAAAATCTTTGTTTTTGATGTTGCCATATCTGTTAACAATTTTATTTGCAGTAATTATACCTTCATTATTTGGCATATTTATTATTCGTCAATATGTTCATGACTGGCAGAATATAAAAAAGCAAATTAAGATTGTTTCTATAAATAGAGAAAATATTGAGAAACAACTTAAAGTCTTCAAAACTAGTTGGGGACGAATGGAGTATGTTAAATTTTTACAGCATGAAAATATTAAACCAATTGGTAACTGGTCAACTAGTAATTTACCAAATTACAAAGATCCAGCAAGTAGCTTATTAGCAAGACTTGAAGAGAAGTGGTTAGGTTTAGATAGGTAAGGTTATTAACGAAGCTAATAATACCTCAAAATCTTGTAATTGTCTCATGTTTCTTTAATTAACAGGACTTAAACAATTGTCATAATACTTGGGTGGTGCGTGACACCATAAACCGAATTATTATGTTAAAAATCATTGTGTACAGCACCCTGCAAGAAAATATGCCAGTTGAGTAAGTCCTAATCAAGTCTACATTCATGGAAATTCCTGAATAAATACCTCAGTCTTATCCATCTGACATCTTGCAGCAATGTCAGAAACCCGGTTTCTTTGCGATTTTATAACGAGATAATCGTGCTTTCACGACAAGAAACCGGGTTTCTTTGAACTTTTTGAGAATGGTGCAAGATTTGAGATCCATAAGACTTCTGCTATTATCCCAGGGTTTGCAACCCTGGGCGGGTAATACTTGTAACCAAAAACTTAAAAATTTCTACTACAATAGTATTCAAGCGGAGAAATAAAACTTGAGACTAATTCTAGTAGCGCCCGATTCATTATTAACAACAGCTTTTCAACGACATTTCAATTATTTTCCTAACATCGAAATCGTTAACAACTACTTTGAGTGGTTGCCAACTTTCGATTGTTTAGTTAGCCCTGCGAATTCTTTTGGGATGATGGATGGTGGTATGGATGCTGCCATTATCAAGTTTTTCGGTGATTCGTTGATGGATAGGGTACAGCAACGCATCCTTGAAGATTATTTAGGAGAACAACCTGTAGGAACATCAATGATTGTGGAAACGGGTAATTCTAAACATCCTTTTCTCGCACATACACCTACCATGCGAGTTCCCATGTCTATCGTAGGCACAGATATTCCTTATGTAGCGATGTGGGCTATGCTTTTAGCCGTGCGCCGTCATAATCAATTTTCTCAACATCAAATTAATACTGTAGCTTGCCCCGGTTTGGGTACCGGAATTGGTAGAGTTGATTATCATGAAGCAGCCAGACAAATGGCTTTAGCTTACGATAATTTTCTTTATCCACCCAAGCATCTTAATTGTTTTGTTGCAGCTTCCAGACAGCTTTTGATTTGGGAAGGTGGAAATTATTAGGAATCAGTTAAACTACCTAAAAATATTTGAAGATATACCAAGATTAATCTAAAGAAATGTTTAGCCATTTCCTTAGTACTTAGATAATTGCAATTACCTTAGCCTAAAATCACATAATTTATACTTAATATTACGTATCTATAAAAAAAGCAGCAATAAATGCTACTAGAGAAAAGTTTTTTCACTAGTTTCTATTACGACTCTAATACTAAGTAAAACAATTATGTTTAAGCCTTGATAAAGATATCAATTTACATCTTGTCCCTCAGTAAATACTCGGTTATTACTATAATATAGGGAACAGAGATTCACTAAATCCAGTTTAAAGAGAAATAGATATGAATTTTTTTAACAAGATTGCTACAACCGTTGCTAGTGTTGCTGTTTTAGCTGCTGTAATGCCAACTAATTCTGCTCGGGCGGCAAGGGTTACCCTTGGTTTTGATGAATTTAACAACTTTGAAATTATCTCTGGTGATACTTTTAGCGATTTAGGTGTTGTTTTTGATAATTCTTTACAGATCTTTAATGCTTCTGTAGGCACACTGCCTCAATCTGAAGCAAACACAGCAGCAAATCTAACTCCCATTGCAGGAGATATTAAGGGGTTTTTCATAGAAGCAGTTGACTTTATTTCAGTCTTTGCAGGTGATGCTACTCCTGATGTTGATACAGTGACTCTTCTAGGTTTCGATCAGTTTAATAATCTTGTTGCTTCTGACACTTTTACAGATTCATCATCACAGACTTTATCGATATCCGGTACTGATATCACTCGATTTGAAATTAACAGTGGTGACTTTTTTGCTATTGATGACTTTACATTCAATACAGCAGGTACTATACCAGCAGCAGTTCCCGAGCCTTCAGTCATACTTGGCTCATTAGCTGCCATTGGTATTGGTGCTGCTAGTAAAAGAAAGAAAAAGGCTAGCTAAGATTGATATAATTGTCGTAATAAAATATTTTTGTACGCTCAAAAATAATATCAATCTTCAAAAGTCGCCTAATTAATTGTCAATAATTACTATTATTATTCCTCTCATTCAATCCAGGATGAGGGGATTGTTTTGTTTGTTGTGACAACTTTACCGATATTTTTGCCTACCTACTTTTGGATAAATATTCAATGATGCGTTACGGCAATATAATTGATAACCTTTTATTCAAGGTAATTTTAAGCTATCACGCACCTTGCAATTCTTCCCAATGCCCAATGCCCAATCCCCCATGCCCAAATTCATCTACACGCTATTTATATTTTTACTATTATTTATCCAACCAGTATGGGCTGCCGAGCCTCAACCACAGCGAAATATTTTAACTTTAGAATTATTACAAGAAAGAATTAATTCCCCTATCGTCAATGAAGGAAGTTTGACAATAGATTTACGGGAGATGGAAATTAATTTGCAACCTGAAAACAAGGATTTCAGGGATAATTTTTATAAATTTCTGCAAGATGAATTGCAAAAAAACGGTACAAAACCTGTAGGTTTAGATTTAAGCGATTCGATAATTAATGGCGATTTTATTGGTAGCGATTTAGGTTTAAGAACTCCTTTGTACGCTCAAGCGATTGCGCCAATTTTTACTGAAACCGAACAAAATCAACTCGAACGTTTGCGCGAAGTTTGTTTGCAATCCCTGGCTTATTCTGTTCCCAACTCTAGGGATTGTCGTTCGTTATTAGGAAAGGATGTAACAACTTCGGCTCAAATTTCGGTGTTTCGCGGTTCTTTAATTTTTAAGCAAACTCGTTTTAAAGGTAAGGTGGAATTTAACCATACCTTTTTTCTTCAACCCGTGGAAGGAGAAGATGCTATTTTTAATGATACTGCGAATTTAATCCAAGCAAGATTTAGCCGAAGAGTTAGTTTCGCAAATGCAAATTTTCGCCGTCAAGTTGATTTTGATGGAAGTGTTTTCTTTGATGAAGTAAATTTCAAGGAAGCTGAATTTAAAAAAAATGCTGAGTTGAAAAATACAACTTTTGAAGATTCCGCAAATTTTTCAAGTGCTAATTTTCAGCAGTTAGCTAATTTCAATCGCGCTCGTTGGGAAGGTACGACAAATTTTTCTAAAGCACGTTTTCTGGAACAAACTCAATTTACTAAAGCGAATTTTCAAGACTTTCTATTTTTAAAAGAAACAAGTTTTACACAATCTGTCATCTTTCGAGAGGCACAGTTTAATTCACCTGTAAACATGCGCGGTGCTAGCATTCTTAGTCAAGCTGATTTTAGCGATGCTGTTTTTGCTAAAGGTGCTTATCTCAACGTACCAAGTTTAATTTTTAATTCCGATAAAGCCAAAATTTTGGGTAATCCTGGTGAAATTGGTGCGATGTTAAGAATACCTAGATTATCGGGGAATCAAAATGTGTTGCGTAATTTGATTCAAAATTTTCGGCAATTGCAGCAAATCCCCGATGCTAACGAATTAGAATACAGCAAACAGCGCTTGTATTCAAAGTATTTAATTCGTCGTTTGCTAGATGCGAATATAAACGATGCTTCAAAAAAACGTTTAATCAATTTGGGTTTTTCCAAAATTCAAGCAGAAGCAATTATTAAACGTCGTCAAAACGAACCCTTTCAAGTCAAAAGCGAACTACTGACATTAGCCGATATCGACGAAGAAACATTTACACAACTTGCTTCGTGCTTTGTAGTCGGTGAAACTCTGACTCCAGTTAAATGGTTGCTGCAAGCATGGAAATGGTTGGGGTTAAGTTTGTTACTGTTGCTATCGGGATACGGAACAAATTTTTATCTCGTATTTGGTGTGGGAATAATTGCGATCGCGTTTTTTAGCATAGTATTTTGGTTAGTTGATAGATTTCGTCGGGTACATCCCAATAAAATTGTTCCTACAGTTTACGAAACCACTTGGATGTTAGGAAGTTTTGCTATCAGCACATTATTTGGTTTGATTGCCATCTTCCGCAACACACCACAACCGTTATTAACTTTAGCCTGCATAACGTTTATTATCGTACCTTTACCGGGTTTTTTATTGTTCCGACTTTACCAAGAAGGGCGTTACCACGATTTAATGGAAACATCATACTTTACAGAAGATGGTACTTTAAGACAATTGCGGTTACTAATCGGACGTTTACCCGTAATCCCAAGGTATGAATTATTTCGCGAACGTTATAAACATTTATTGTGGGATCGTCGCTGGAACTGGCTTAATTATTATGACTTTAGTTTGAATAACCTTTTAAAGCTAGGCTTCAACGACGTTCGCTTGCGAGACGAACACCTCCCCGGAATTATCAGTACTTTAGCCTGGTATCAGTGGAGCTTAGGTATACTTTACATCACGTTAGTTTTATGGACGCTTTCCCGCACTATTCCCGGATTGAACTTATTGATTTATCTTAAGTAATTAATTGGGCATTGGGCATTGGGGATTGGGCATTGGTAATGGGTAATTGGTAAGAAATTAAAATATTAACTAACCACTAACTATCACGGATTAAATGGATTTCACTGATTTCACTGATTGATTTATTACTAACTAACAACAAACAACTAACCACTAACAACTAACAACTAACAACTAATTTATGAAAATTGCTACTTGGAATGTAAACTCAATTAGAACTCGTTTAGAACACGCTATTAATTGGTTAAAAGCAAGCGATGTTGATGTGCTTTGTTTGCAGGAAACTAAGGTTGTAGATGAACTTTTTCCGAAAGAACCTTTTGAAGAGTTAGGCTATCATCTTTATACTTCGGGACAGAAATCATACAACGGTGTTGCTATAGTTAGCCGTCAACCTTTAGAAGATGTTTCAGTTGGCTTTACTTCTATTTTGCCCGATGTAGATGCAAAATGGGACGAACAAAAACGGGTAATTTCAGGTGTAATTAATGGTATTAGAATCATCAATCTTTACGTACCCAACGGTTCTTCTATAGGTAGTGAAAAATATGAATATAAATTGCAGTGGTTAAAAATATTGGGAGATTATTTACAGAAACAATTGAAATCTACACCTAATATATGCATGTGCGGAGATTTTAATATAGCTTTAGAAGACAAAGATATTCATGAAAAAGCCAAACCAGCAACTCATATCATGTCATCCGATGCAGAACGGCAAGCCCTACGAGATAATGTTTTAAGTTTGGGTTTTGCCGACGCATTTCGTAAATTTACCTCAGAAGCCGGACATTTCAGTTGGTGGGATTATCGAGCCGCCGGATTTCCCCGTAACCGAGGCTGGCGCATCGATCATCATTATCTCACACCCGACTTATACGAAAGTGCAAAAAGCTGCACCATCGACATCGAACCCAGAAAATTAACCCAGCCAAGCGATCATACACCGGTGGTGGTGGAGTTAGGAGTGAGCAGTTAACTGTTGTTAGTTGTTAGTTGTTAGTTGTTGGTGGTTAGTTTATATTTTTTACCTCTTACCAATTACCCATTACCCATTACCCATTACCCATTACCAATTACCCATTACCAATTACCAATTATGAAATATTCTTTAGTTGCCGATGCATCCCAAGCACAAAGGACAAAACAAGAATTTGCAAAACCCGACGAACAGTTATCTTATGAGTTGGGTAAAGCCGTACAGGAATTACCACCGCTTTATACCAGACTTTTAGCGGGAACTATTAGCGCTATTGTGTTTGGTTCGATTACTTGGGCGTATTTTTCCAAAATAGATGAGGTGGCTACTGCACCGGGAAAAATTGTTGCTGCGACACAAATTAGACCAGTTACATCTTTGGGTAATGGTTCAATTTTGAAAGTGGAGGTTAAAGAAGGAGATACAGTTGAAAAAGGGCAAGTATTAATTCAACGCGATCCAGATTTGCAGCAAGCAGATGTCGTTCGTTTGGCGAAAAGCGCTAATTTAATCCGAGATGATTTACGCCGCTTGGATGCCGAACGTACTGGGGCTAATACAGCAGGGAATGAATTACAAGATGAGCTTTTGCAGTCTCGCTTAAAAGATTACCAAGCACGTCAAACTGCTGCGGAAGCGGAAGCAAATCGTCAAGCAGCCCTGGTAAAACAAGCAAAAGTGCGTTTAACTCGCTTGCAAGAAAATCTTGCTAATGCCAAAACTGGTTTAAAAAATGCCATATCAAACAAGAACAATGCCCAGGAGCTTCGCGATAAAGTTGGCAGCAATGTAGCTTTAGCGAAGAAAAGAGAAGAAGGTTTACGCGGTTTGACTACTCAAGGTGCTGTGCCGCGACTCGATTATTTGGATGCACAGGATAGACTCAACCGGGCTAATGCTGAAATTACCAGAGCTGCGGATCAAATAATTAACGCAAAAACAAAAGTAACCGAAGCAGAAGACAAAGTTACATCTTTGCAAAAAGACTTAGCCGCACAGCAACAAGAAATCAGCCAAGCACAAGCAGCTTTTGAAGCAGCACAGAGTCAAGCACAGCGCTTAGCTTCAGAACGTCAAAGTGAAATTCTCAGTCAAATCAACAAGCGCAAAGAAGAATTAACTAATATTACAGGTCAGTTAGAACAAGCCAAAAAACAGCAACAATTAGAAACTATCAAAGCTCCGGTACCTGGGGTAGTGTACGACGTTAAAGCTACTATTGGTCCCGTACAATCAGGGGAACAGTTGCTTTCAATTGTACCCGAAGGAGAAGAATTGTTATTAGAAGTCAAAGTCCTCAACCGCGACATTGGTTTTATTAATAAAGGAATGCAAGCAAAAGTTAAACTAGCAACTTTTCCTTTCCAAGAATTTGGTGCGATTAATGGCGAAGTAGTTAGTGTTAGTCCTAATGCAGTAGTTGATGAAGAATTAGGACTGGTATTTCCCACCACGGTTAAGTTAAATAAAAATAGTTTAGTCGTGCGCGGTGAAGAAGTCGGGTTTACACCTGGAATGACTGCTAATGCTGAAATTGTTACCCGTAAAAAATCAATTTTGACATTCTTAGTTGAGCCAGTAACCCGTCGCTTTAGCGAAGCATTTTCTGTGAGGTAGTAGTTAGTAGTTAGTAGTTAGTAGTTAGTGGTTAGTAGTTAGTAGTTAGTAGTTAGTGGTTAGTGGTTAGTAGTTAGTAGTTAGTGGTTAGTAGTTAGTAGTTAGTGGTTAGTAGTTAGTTGCTTTATTAACTGTTCACTGTTCACTGTTCACTGATAACTGCTAACTCAAGCTCCTCTAAACTTAATAAATATTACCCCTATCAAACCTAATAAAAGTATTATCCAAGCTCCAGAAGCAAATTTAGTCAGCTTTTTGGCTTGGATATTTTCCAACCAACCGCTAGGGCGTACATCTTGCAGTAAAAGAGTGGCGATCGCTGCTAAATTCAAGCTGGCAATATTGGCAAAAACTAGTACCATTGCTCCAAAAGCGGGTTCCCATTCACCAGAACCCATTAACATTCCCCAGGTGACTAAGGGAGGTAGTAAAGCAACCGAAACCATTACACCAACAATAGAACTGATTTCGCCAGCAGTTAAAGAAATAGCAGCGGCAGCACCGGAAGCCAGCGCTACAACAATATCGGGCAAAGTTAGTTTGGTGCGGAGCGCGATTTCTGGTAAGTCTGGGCTGATAGGAATCAACAAACCGATTAAAATCGAAAAAAGAATCGGAATTGTAATCCCCACAAATCCAACTTTTATAGTTTTTAAAGCTAAAGATAAATCTCCTAAAATAGTAGCAACTGCTAACGCCATGTTGGGTTTGAGTAATGGTGCTATCACCATTGCACCGATTATCACCACTTCACTACCGCGTACCAAACCAACAGCAGCAATACTAGAAGATAGCAACAATAAAGAAATTTGCGTCCAGGAAAAATGAACGCTTGTGGCTACATTAGTATAAATTTCTTCGCGATTGATGCGATTTGGTGCATCTTGCAAATTAAATGAATTCTCGGATGATTCCAACCTAGGTAAGGAAGCTTCTACTGGTAGTAGCAGCAATCGAAAACCTTCTACTTCCGTGAACTGGGAAACTAAACAATCAACTAAAGGCTCTACTTGTCCGCTTGAAAGCAATATTTTAAACAACAGTTGATTATTCTCTAATTTTTTTTGCCAAACTTCCAAAGAAGAATATTCGGCGATTAATTCTTCAAATCGTTCACCTTTTTCCTGTGGTAGATAAACCTCAACCAAGCGTAGATTCATGTGCGGCGATGTTTAAAAAAGTTTTTGGTACTAGTGATTAAGCCTAGCTGATTCTAACCGAAAAAGCTTGTTCTATCTAATACGCTGCTGGTATGAGTTTAATTTATGACTTTGTACCGTTGCTATTTTTATATGCATCCTCAAATACATATAGTCTTGCGTATCAATACTTACAATATATCCTAGTTTTTCAAAGAATATATATAGCCTTTAAAAATTATCAAATTTTAAAGTTGAAAATATGAATATAGCAATAAGTAATTTAATCGTCTTATTTTCTTAAACATTTTTTGTAGGTTCAGCTTATTTCAATAGAAATAACTTTATCTTCTTATCAGCAAAGTCACCCTTGGGAATATCTATTTTCTCAAGTTACAAAATATATATACAAACAATTTGTTAACAGGACTTACCTAAATATTTATCGTGATGTTTAATTATTGGAATTCGGTAAGCCTACTTTTTAATAAAAATTTAGCTTAATAAAATCTGAGCTAGAAAGCAACATTCATTTGTTGCTATTTAATGCTGAAAAAATTAATCAATATAAAAAATAAGTATACATGCGGTTATCTTCTTGGTTGACTTTGCCAACATCTTTATTAATAGCTACTTGCTGTCAGTTTTCTGCAATTGAACCGATTTTTGCACAATCGTCAGTTGAAGCTACTGTTACTCAAGCCAAAAAAAATAGCCCAACTTTATTAGCAAAATCAAGTTACCTCTCGCAGCTAGAAAAAGAGGTAATCATTGAAATGAATAAAGTACGGCAAAATCCTCAATCATATATTCCCATTCTCCAAGAGTATAAACAGCGCTTTGAGGGAAACAAAATCAAAATTGGCGATCGCAAATACATGATGACTAAAGAAGGAGTTGCAGTAGTTGACGAAGCAATTGAATTTCTCTCCAAACAGCAACCTGTCGGTTCGCTAATTCCATCGAGGGGAATGTCTTTAGGAGCTAAAGACCATGTTAAGGACCAAGGTGTTACGGGTAAATACGGCCATTATGGTAGCGATAAAAGTGACCCTTTTACTCGCGTTAACCGCTATGGAAAATGGCGAAAGATAGCAGGAGAGAATATTGCTTACGGTTACAAAACCGCTCAAGATATTGTTATGCAGCTAATTATTGATGACGGCATACCTAATCGCGGTCATAGAATAACTATGTTCAATCCTGAATACAATACTACTGGAGTCGCTTTTGGGAACCACTCTGTCTATAGAGTTATGTGTGTGATTACATATGCCGGTGATTATGAGGAATTGTAAATTTATTCAATTTCGATTTAGTGGTTTGTCTTATTAGTTTCGAGGGGTTAATCATTGTTCGTAGTTGCGCTTTAGCGCCTCATATTCCGGTATCCGGAGGCGCTAAAGCGCAACTACTAACCCTTCAGAATTAATCAAATATACTACTATCTCTCAAGCCTTAACAGAACTTCATCCTCTTCAAGCATACTTTCAATATCGTCGCTAAATAATCGATTATTAGGATTTTTCCAAGCATTTTGTTGATAATTGATGAACTGCGATTCAGAATACGGTTTTGCAGACTTATCAATGCTCATTGAGGAATCAAAAACCATAGTCTTACCAGAATCAAAACTTCTACTAAAACTTGGCATTATAGGATTACTATCAAAATCAAAGTTAAACTCAGAATCACCGCTTGGAATCAAATCAGGAAAATAATCGGTTAAATCCGGTAGTATAGGTTGATTACTCGCCTCATTTTTCGATGTTTCTTCAAGAGTCTGCCGTATCAGATTACTATCAAAACTGGGATTCGCACTTAACATTAAAGCAACAACTCCTGCAACATGTGGAGTTGCCATAGAAGTACCGCTATAGGATTCATATTTATTGTCTGGAAGAGTAGAGTAAATATCGACTCCCGGAGCAGTAACGTATGTTAACTCTTCAGAACCTGCTTGATTAGAAAATGAAGCCATGTTTTTATCTTCATCTATAGCTCCTACGGCAATTCCATATTCATCTGCATAGCGAGCCGGATAGAGGGGCATATCACCGCCGCTATTTCCAGCAGCCATGACTACGGTTACACCTTGCTCGCTGGCGTATTGTATAGCTTCTGAGACACCAAAACTAGGAAAAGAACCACCAAGTGAAAGATTAATTACATCCGCTCCATTATCTACAGCGTAATAAATACCATCAGCAACCGCAGTATTAGATCCAGAACCGAAATCATCCAAAACTTTTACCGGCATTATTTGAGCATCATAAGCAATACCGGTTACACCAAAACCATTCTTTTCACCAGCAATAGTTCCAGAAACATGAGTACCATGTCCATCAACATCGATAGTACTGTTGTTATCTCCATCAAAATTCCAGCCATAGAAATCATCTATATAGCCATTACCATCATCATCCTTACCGTTATTTTCAATCTCGCCGCTATTAGTCCAAATATTATTTTTTAAATCGTCGTGAGTGTAATCCACGCCAGTATCTAGTACTGCAACAACTACACCTTCACCCGTATATCCTTGCTCCCATACTTCTGGTGCATTAACTGCATCAGCCCCCCAATTCTTACCTCCTTTATCGGGAACATCATCAAAAGTATCTTCTCCAATAACTCTTGCTACTGCTTCTGATGCATCTACTAAACCATAGCCAGTTTCAGAGCTATATTCATCGCTATCTAAAGCAGAAAAATTTGCAGTTTGATTAGTACCAGTTTGATTGGAACTGTAACTGTCAGCACTTAATTGATTTGTGCTACCTACATCCTGTAAATCGGAGTTATTTTGATTGAGTATTGCAGAATCATTATGAGAATATTCAATACTACTACGAGCTAAAAAGTTTAGACTATTGGATGTTAAATCATCACTTAACTCATTTGTCGGGGTAATATAATTAATGTTAGCTGATTCAGAAAATAAATCGCTATTACTAAAATTAACTTGCATAATATTTGACTCGGTAAAAGGTTTGTTTTTATTTAGATGACAGCATTCTCTATAAGAAACTGAAAATTTATTCAGACTTTTAGCTGAGAAAATATTCTGTTTAAATATAATTACTATGAATTTAAAACTTAAAATGCCAATTATTTAACAATAACTTTATTTTGTAAATGCTAATTCATATTATTCAATAAATGATAATAAAATAACATTCAATTTAAACAAGTATTTTTATCAAAATGTATAGTTTAAACTTTTTATCTTTGTGAATATGTTCCTGCCCGATATAATCGCTTTAAATACTTAAAAAAATAATCACAGTAGGGAATACCACTCCCTACTGCCGTATTATATTCATTCTTGAAAGTATCGTAATCCTTTACTAAGTAGAAACTACATTACTAATCGTAGAATCCCAATAGCTAAAGTTACTGGTAATTTCACTCCAGCTTAACTCTAAAGTTCTGGACTTTACGGCATTGTTGTCAGTACTCCAAGGATTCAATAAAGTGAATTTTTGAGTTTCAGCATTATAGTCAACTAAAGCATAGGCATGAGAAGTAACAATATTTGATGCCACACCACCAGATTTTGAACCAAATCCTACTACTTCACCAGATTGGAAAGCATTAACCACTTTATCAAAGCTGAGAAATCTTCCTAAAGCAGCTTTCTCTCCAGTAATATGCTTGAAAGCATCACTCAAATATCCAGCATTACCAATACCGTTATAAGAATTGGTACCATCTTGATTAATCCATTCAGCTTCGTTGAGTTGAGCGTAAGCTTTTTCTGCAAGTGTTACCCAAAGTTCATTGTTAGCATTTCCATGATAATCTCCGGCATTAGCATACACAAAATTACCTATATTATTCGTTGGTAAATATCTGTCTACAGTTACATAATCAGCAACTCCATTTTTATAGAAACGAACTGTAAAAGTTCCATCTCCATTATCAATAAACATATTTTGGATAATTTCCGGTGACTGTACCAAAGTTGCACCCAAACCAGCTAAGAAGAAACAATTGTTGATATAACCTTGTCTAATATCATCATGACTGATTCCATTTTGGAACAGAGAACCTTGGGCATATTGATAAGTATGAGCAGTCTGGGGACGCTCGCTGCCTCTAAACCACTTATTAATTAACTTATCTAACTGCTCGCTGCTACTTCCTGCTTGTAAGTTACCGGATTTATTTGCAGTATCACCGTTCACAACCTTATTTGCTAAAACCCTGACATAGTCATCGATTCCTAGATAAGAAGCATTGCTAAGAATGGTACGAAAATCTTTGATTTCGGTTGCATCAACAATATTATTATCCTTAGCATCTTCAAGGATAGCAATCATATCGTTACGGTTTAGAGTCTTATCTGAAAATAATGTTCTAGTCTTATTACGTATTTCTGTATCAATAATATTTCTTTCAAACCAATCTTTCTCAGGTTGCGGGGGTACGACACCAGTAATTTGGAAAGATTTTTCTAGTTCGATATACTCATTTGCTTTATCGTTGATTCTGGCAAGTAACTTGTAATTACCATTTTGGAGAGAATCGAGATTGTAATCAAAACTGAATGAACCATCGGCATTCTTACGGAATTGAGATATATCTGCGACTTCTTGCTTAACTCCGTTGTCTTTTTGCAACCAGAGTTTAACCTTATCAATATCGTCTATACCATTCGCATCAAACACCCTTACATTAGTTAGTTCGATTCTTCCTCCTGTGGTTTGAATATCAAAATCAAGTTGGCTGGGAGCTACATTCTTGATTGAAAAAGACTTTTGCTCGACATTTCCGTAACTATCTGATTTATCGCGGCTTCTAGCCCATAATACGTAATCACCAGATTCCAAAGAATCCAAATTGTAATTAAAGCTAAAGGAACCATCAGCATTCTCGCTGAAATCTACAGCATCTTCGATATCTTGCCAACCTTCATCGTCTTTCTTTAACCAAAAGTCAACTCTAGTGATATCGGCAATACCGTTTGCGTCATACACTTGAGTATCTACAAGACGAATACCACCATCGATAGTCTCAATATCAAATAGCAAGTCTGTTGGTGCAGCATTCTTGACTTTGAAATAGGTGGTTAAAGTTTCGCTATTCTCTCCAGCTTTATCGATAGCTGTGGCTTTAAGTTGATAATTACCTTGTTCTAAATTATTGATACTGTAACCAAAACCAATCGAGCCATCGTTATTTTGACTGAATTCAACAACGTCTTCAATATCAATCCATTCACCGCCCTCTTTCTGAAGCTGGAAATCAACTTTTTCGAGGTCATTTATACCATCTGCATCAAATACCCTGGCATTTCTTAACTCAATTCCTCCACTTATTTCTCTGAAGTTAAAATCGAGTTGAGAGGGTGCCGCATTACCGATATTAAAAGTTGCTTGCTTACTATTACTGTATTTATCTTCTCCATCACGAGCTCTTGCCCATAAGGTGTAATTACCTTTTTCCAGGGAATCAATGCTGTAATCAAAACCGATTGAGCCATATTCATCTTGATTACTACGGAATTCAACAGCATCCTCAATATTCTGCCAATTACCACTCTCTTTTTTCAGCCAAAAATCAACTCTGCTCAGGTCATTTATACCGTTAGCATCAAATACTTTAGTATCAGTAAGACGAATCCCATTTTCAACAACTTCAACTTCAAATGCTAAATCGGAAGGAGCAAGATTATCAATCCGGAAAAAACTCCTTAAAGATTCGCTGCTCTCACCAGCTTTATCGTAAGCAGTAGCTTTAAGCTCGTAATTACCTGCTTCTAAACTAGAAATACCGTAATCAAATCCGAATAAATTACCATCTACTTGCTTAAAATCAGTAGCGTCAGCAATCTCAATCCATTCACCGCCCTGTTTTTTGAGTTGAAAAGCAACTCTTTCTAAATCATCTATACCATTTGCATCATATACCCGTGCATCATTAAGCTTAATTCCTCCATTACTACTTTCTATAGTAAAATCGAGCCTTGAAGGTGCTACATTCTCAACTTTTGGATCGACAAAATTTGTAACCTCAAATATTTGTCCCCAACCATTGCTTCTATATCCAAAATTATCGGTAGCTCTACCCCATAGATAGTATTTTCCTTCTTCAAGATTGTCGATATTGTAGTCAAAACCGATTGAACCGTCGTCACTATTGTGATTAAATTCGGTTACTATACCGGCTTTTCCCCATCTTTCACCTTCTTTCTTCAGCCAAAAATCAACTTTTCTGATATCACCAGCACCATCGGCATCAAAAATCTTGGTATCTGTAAGGCTAATATCCCCTTGAACCGTTTCTACTTTAAATTGAAATTGTTCGGGTATATGGTTACTTCTATATTCTAAACCGTAGGAAATTTCAGCATCATCAACTTGATGCACTTCAATAAAATACGTACCCGCATCTAAAACCCTTGCTATACTTTCGTTCCTAGTACCACTAAGGGATGAACTCGCAACTTGAGAACCATCATTGCTCAATAAGCTAACATCTGCATTATCCGACAAATCATTTAATACAACTTCAAAATAACTGCGACTACTTAACTGAACGCTGTAGTAATTGTCAGTATTATTTAAATTTACTTTACCTTCGATAGTTGTCCATTCTTGAGTCGTATGTAAATAAGTTGAAGAATCGGGAAAGTTAACCCCATTACCTATATCTATCGGCATAATTATAACTGTTTTTATTATATAAAGTTTGTAAAAAGCACCTTCTAGAGAAGGAATCAAGGTAAAGATTTTATCTTGATTTGTAAATTCCTTATCTTTGGGATAGGAACTTCTATAGTGCTATTTACATTGCCAAAACAGCTAGGGAAAAATTACGTATTAATCAAAAATAAAAAATTTATATCAAGCATATAGCTATTAGGCTTTGCTGATTTTTTTTCAGTATTCATGCGATGCATTGTGAATTTATTTAAAAGTGGCTTATCGTATACTTGTGTATTATATCGATAACTGAAAAGCTTTATTGATAAGGCTTTCAAGTAATTATGTGTCTACTAACTATTTAGTTTTGACCAACAAAAAATAATTTACTTATAATTCTTTTCTTCACCTAAATTATATATATTTGCTCGTACAACCTTACTACGTAGGTAATAAAAGATAAAAAAATACCTGATTTATAACAAAATCTCTTTAGTAATAAGCACAATGCTAAAAAAATCTGTACTCAGGGTAAAATACAGAAAATCCGGAAAGAATCTTGTTTTTAAGAATTTATTATGCTTTTCAGGCTGCGGATAAATGATTAATAAGTTGTGACAACAATGAAAATGTAAACACAAACTTTGCAACCAAGAAAAGTTTTTAATCCTCTATTTATATAAGACTTACGCAACCAAAATAAGTCATTGCGACGGTTACTACGTGTAGGGAAGCATTCACCGGCGAGTGTGGATTATTGGATTACGTCGCTGTCGCATGTCCTAACGGACACGCTGCGCTAACGCAATCACGCAATCATGTTATTTTGCGTAAGTCCTGTATATTTTTTCCTAGAATACTAAGAGGATGTTTAGGAAGTCATAAATAAAACTCGTAAATCTTAAGATCCCCCTAAATCCCCCTTTTTTAAGGGGGAGCCGTTACCCCACTTTTTAAGGGGGGAAGGGGGGATAATCCGAAAGTTGGGCTAAAAACTATACTTTCCAAACATCCTCTAAGAATTTAACTTCAAACAAAAAACTCAGACATAATTACCAAAAATAAAGGTATATGGTAATTGGAAATATACTGAATTTCCCTTCACCACATACCGATGATTAATCAAAAGTAGATAAATAAATATAGATGCTGCGCCTAAATCTTAAATATGAATCTTGAAAGTAGATGCCTTATAGCTGTTTTTAGATAACCTTGTATACCTTATACCTACCTATGCAAAACCCCGTGCAATAGCTAAAGCCCTTCGCACTGCTGCATCCGCATTAATAAAACCGTGTCCGTAAACTTCGTCATAGCCCTGATTGCCTAAATCATAAGCAGTTTCGGAAATGATAGCTTTAACCTGCCCCGCACTTAAATTAGAATTCGCACTCCATACCAATGAAGCAACTCCAGAAACATTTGCTGTCGAAGCCGAAGTTCCATTAAATTTATCGTTGTATGCAAAATCGAAACTACCCGTACCGTTGCGATTGGCACTAGTAGTAAAAAACTCAGATGGTGCAGTTACAGTTAAACCATTACCGTAATTAGAACCCCACCAATTATCATAAGCAACCCTTTCACCAGGATTTCTAGAATTACCATACCAATCTTGAGTTCCCCAGGAAGAACCCACAGCTACCACATTACCGTACCTCGCCGCCAAATCTGCGGGACTGGCAATACTATTACTATTACCATTCCCAGAAGCAATTACGAATAAAGCTGTATTTTGGTTAGCTGCAATTAGTTGTTCAAATTCTACCGAGTAACCGCCAGCCAAACTAATATTGACTACCAAACGCTTACCTTGAGCATTGGCTTTATCTATCATCGCTTGTGTTGCAGTGGCTAAATTATAATCAAGCGGATTGTCGCCAACTACATCGACGAGCATTAAGTCAGAGTTCCAATTAATTCCAGCTCCTCCCATACCGTTATTGCTTCTAGCAGCAATACCTCCTTGTACTAAAGTTCCGTGGGAAAAATTACCCCACTCATCAACATAGTTGCTACCAATAAAACTAGCTGGGCGTAAATCGGGATGAATATTGCCACTACTATCAGTACCACTACCGGTATCTTGGATGCCAATCATGACGTTAGACGTACCAGTAGTAAAACGCCATGCATTATGAACTCCCATCCCGTGTAAATTCCACTGCTGGCTAAATTGAGGATCGTTAGTTGTTACCGATAAGTTGATAGTAGTGTCGGCAAATCTGATCGCATCAATACTTTCAAATAGAATTTGGCTGCCATCACTAAGCGTTAATGCATCAAATATGCGGTTGCCATTGCCGGAGTTATAAACAACTCCTCCATTCGGATTGGTTGCATAATTAAAGGCTGCCGAAGTCGAAACGAATTGGGATAAATCAATTAAATCCCGCCCTCCGCTGCCAAAATCAACATTACCGTTACCCGAAAAAATTGTCCGACTGTAACCAGACTCGAATGTGAAAGTATCAGCCCTTAAAGTTCCAGCTTGGCTGCGGGTACTACCAGCGCTTTGAGGTACAGCAGAAGTAGGAATCGGGGATGATTGATTTGCTGAAGTTGCAGCTGTATTACCAACGGAAGTCGGAATTAACTCCATCTCCCCAGAATTAGAACTGTTTTGGCTTGGTAAAGAAGCCGATAACTTGAGATTGTAGAAAGTTTCGCTGCTGTTGTAGGAATAAACCTTTAGATAGTAAGTACCTGTTTCTAAAGTTTGATTAATCGACTCGCTAGCAGCGCCGCCGTTAATTGAGTTAGCAAGAATATTTCCTTGGCTCGACAGCAACTGCAAGTCAGCATCAGCACTTAAACCGGCAACTACAACTTTAAAATCACTGCTATTACTCAGGTTGAACCTATAGTAATCCTGGGAATCTAGCTTTCCTACCCAATCGCTAAC
Source organism: Rivularia sp. PCC 7116 (assembly GCF_000316665.1). GTDB lineage: Bacteria > Cyanobacteriota > Cyanobacteriia > Cyanobacteriales > Nostocaceae > Rivularia. The sequence continues at coordinate 1,158,741 of NC_019678.1, forward strand.
AATTTTCGTTTGGGAATCAACGCTTATTTCACGAGCATTATTGAGAGTATTTCCCGCACTGTCAAACGGTACCGCCGAAACAGTTAAATGATAGTTAGTTTCTATATTGCCGTAAGGATAAACTTCGATATAGTAATCACCCGCAGCTAAACTGGTGTTGATTGATTCGGCTAATGTACCTCCATTGTTGGAATAAGCAATCGTTTCGTCTTTATCGAATTTTCCATTTGCATTTTTATCCCTAATCAGCCTTACGTCTGCATCCGCAATTAAGCCATCAAGACTAAGGTTAAAACTGCTACGACCTTGGATAGTGAAACTGTACAAGTCGTTGGTTTTAATACTATTTAATGTATCAGTATATATTTGTTTGCTAGTATTAATACTTAATTGATTAGCTGAATGCAGTAACCCTCTCGTACCACTTTCTGTCATATCTTTCACATCCAAAAGAACAGTGTGTATTAACTTAATATCCACAAGTACTCCTTTTTAATGTAAAAAAAGAGACTATGTGTTAACTTTAACCTTAAACCTACAATAAATTTACTTAATCTTCACTAAAACTTTGAACTTTCTAAATTGTTTGTTTGTAGAAAATACCCAAATTTTCTTTTTGATAATAAAAATTATAGTCTGAGTTTATTTCTAAGTGTTTTTACATTCAAGGCTATTTATTGCTTGTTTTCCGTCTTGCCGAAATTGATGAATATTCAAAAAAATTAGTCAAAATATTGCATTTTGCAAAACCTTTGGCGAAATAAAAATCGTGTATCATCTTAGCAGTAGAACAACACTTGCCGCAATTGTTTTAGAGAATACATTGTGATTCTATGCTCCCTAAAAGCAAGACCAATTATTTTGTTGTTAAGTATAATTAGTAACTAACATGCTTGTATGCTGCTATTTGATTTATCAATTGAAGTGAAAACGAATTAAGTAAGCAAGGTAATCATTCCGTTAAGTTTAAAGAACACATTTTTTTTGGTCGGTATGCTACTAGTAGAAATTTTTTCGTGAAAGTATAGAATTTTATTCCTAGATCGCAATCAATAATTTATCGGAATATGTATAATTTGCTGTTGACATGAATAATGTTTTGTTAATTCTTAGAATCCCCCCATTATATGCCTGGGGAGAATATCAAATACTTAGGAATTAAGAATCATACATCTTGGCGTATGGACAGTTAGTTGCAATACTTGTGATGTAACGAAAACGTTGATTAAAAATAGCTGATGCTGTCTTTATACGATTTTTCAAATTCCTGGCTAATAGCAGCAGGGTTGAACACTTTGCTTTTGGCTATTGTTTGGTTGGCACCGAAAAAACTGCTTACGCTTGCTGGAATAGTTAATGCCTGGTTGCTGGGTGTTTTGATTTGGGGAACCCTTGGTTTAAAAGGTTATGCGATAGTTTGTGTTTATTTTATAGTTGGTTCGGGTGTTACCCGCATCGGCATGGCAGAAAAAGAACAATTAGGTATTGCCGAAAAGCGTTCCGGTGCAAGAGGTCCAGAAAACGTTTGGGGTTCGGCTTTTACTGCTGCATTATGCGCTTTAGGAGTTGGAATTATTGATTGGTTGGGAACAAGCGAAACAGTTTTTTTAAGTTCTTTGCTGCTATTGGGCTACGTCGCTAGTTTTTGCACTAAGCTTTCCGATACCTGTGCTAGTGAAGTTGGTAAAGCCTACGGTGAGCGGACTTTTTTGATTACGACTTTGCAGCCAGTACCAAGAGGCACGGAAGGAGCAGTTAGTCTGGAAGGAACCCTAGCTGGAATCTTCGCTTCGGTGGTGCTAGCAATACTTGGTTGGGGAGTTGGCTTAATTGATGTGTGGGGCATTATATGGTGTGTATTCGCTGCATTCATTGCTACTAATTTGGAAAGCGTGATTGGAGCCACTTTGCAATCCCGATGGCAGTGGTTAACCAATGAATTAGTTAATGTTCTCAACACCTTGATAGGAGCTGCTACTGCGATACTGTTTGCCTGGATGCGAGCAAATATTTTTTAAATAAAAGTGTTTTCTGAAATAAATTGTTAAAAATCAGTAACCTATAAGTATTTGTACGCGGCATGTTATCGGTTTTTGTTGCGGCATTACTGCAATATAAATTTGTATTAAAGTAGCATTAAGCTTATCGAGTGTCAGTTGAATGCGATTGCTTTTAATTTTGCTACTTTATATTTTTTAAGGTATTTTCTAAGTATTAACAATATGGAATCTTCATCGTTTTTAACTGTTAACGACCGGCTAATTTCAGTAAAGCAGGCAGTACAGTATTTACAAGTTAGTGGAAAATTAGGTCAGTTTATTAGAGATATTCTACGTCAGGATGTGATCGAGCAAGAAATTCAAGCCAGAGAAGAAATTGAGCTTTCTCCAGCTTTAACCGAACAAGCAATTATTGATTTTCGGCTGAAAAATCAACTTAGCGACCAGCAAAAGTTTCAGGATTGGTTAAATAATAGCGGTACCGATTATGCAACGTTTCACTCTACAGTGGCTTTCGGGTTTAAATTAGAGAAACTAAAAACTTTAGTGGCAGAGCCGAAATTAGCAGAATATTTTATTGAAAGAAAGATTTTTTTGGATAGGGTGGTACTTTCTCGGATTATTGTTGATAATCGAGAGTTAGCTGAGGAGTTACACACCCAAATTGAAGAAGGTACTAGTTTTGAGCAGCTTGCTAGGGAATATTCCTTAGCAGACGACAAGATTGTTAACGGCATGATGGGACCTGTGAGTCGCGGAACAATGCCGGATAAGCTTCGCGCTGCTGTAGATGTAGCTAGTACTGGGGATATTTTAGGGCCTGTAGAACTAGAGCAACGTTATGGATTGTTTCGCGTGGAACAGCTCCTACCAGCATCGTTGGAAGATACTCAACTTAAGCAAGCACTACAAAATGAACTGTTTGAGAAATGGCTAGCCGAGAAAATTCAAAAGCTGACAGTCAAACTGCAAGTAAAATAAACGTTTCAAATAATCAATATCAAGCAACTGTTTTGGCTTCTCCAGCTTGGAACCAACCACCTTTATGCTGGCTGAGTGACGAACAAAAAACCCTATTGCAAAATCAATCGGATATTCTTGATTTTCGTTTGGGAGAGAAAATTTGGTCTCAAGAAGCTGTTGGTTATCAATTTCTCATCGTTTCGGGCAAAGTCCGCCTCCGCGAAGAAGGCATTGGTAAACCAATAGCCGCCTTAAAAACAGGAGAATGGTTTGGCAGTTTAAATAATTATCCCACAGAATGTAAAGCTGTAGCAGCTAGTAAAGAAGTTTTAGTGCTGCGTAGCAATACAGATTTATGGGCAGAATTCTCAACCCCGCAGATCGAAGAATTTTGGAGCGGGGGAGAGGCAAGTAAACAAGGAGAGGACACTTCTGTGGGGGAGTTCCCCCAGTTGAGGAAAGTGCCCGTAGAAAAGGAGACGAGGAGACAAAAAGAAAATGTAGAAATATCTTCCCCCTCTCCCCCCCTCTCCCCCCTCTCCCCCTCCTCCCACCTCCACCTACCCTTTCGTCTCCAGCGCCAACAGTGCGGCTGCTTGCTTGACAATGGTGGCGCAGTATTTAGAAATTTCGGTGAAGTTGGAATGGGTACAGCGCCAAGTGCGATCGCAACGTCCGAAAAATGTTGTGGAAGCTGCCGAGAAACTTGGTTTGGTGCTGCGGAGGCTGCAAGTTGATTGGGATGATTTGCAGCAACTTTCTTTTCCGGCTTTATTGTTGTGGGGAAACTCAGAGACTGCTAATTGGGTAGTGGCTTATGGGCTTAAAGGTAATAACTTGATTATTGCTAACCCCCAAAATCCAGATTGTAATTGCGAGACTGTATCGGGTGAAGCAATTGAAACATTTTGGGATGGCTATTTATGGCAAGTAGAACAAACACAACAGCAGGAAAAGTTTAATTTAAGCTGGTTTTTACCGGCAGTTTGGCGATACAAAGGTTTACTTACAGAAGTACTGCTGGCATCCTTCACCTTACAACTGCTGGGATTAACCACACCGTTGATTACTCAAGTCATCATCGATAAAGTCATGGTGCAAGAGAGTTTGGCGACTCTCGACGTAATGGCGATCGCCATGCTGTTGGTAGCGGTGTTTGAGTCGGTGTTGGGGATTCTGCGTTTGTTTATTTTCACCCATACAGCCCGCCGTTTGGATTTAAGTTTGTCGGCTCAATTATTCCGTCACTTAATGCGCTTACCCTTATCTTATTTTGAGTCGCGACGGGTAGGAGATACCGTGGCAAGGGTGCAAGAATTAGAACAAATTCGTCAGTTTCTTACAGGTACGGCATTAACTGTAGTTCTCGACAGCATATTTGCTGTAGTTTACCTGGTACTAATGTTTTACTACAGCAGTACCCTAACCTTCGTAGCGCTGGCAGTACTGCCATTATTTGCCGGATTAACCCTGAGTGCAACACCAATTTTACGTAAATGGCTCAACGAAACCTTTAATAGAAGTGCTGACAGTCAATCATTTCTTGTAGAAACGGTAACGGGAATTCATTCGGTAAAAGCCCATGCAGCCGAACCTGCAACCAGGGATAGATGGGAAGGTTTGTTTGCTCGCTTTGTCCGTACTGGCTTCAAAGCTTCCACAACTTCCAATATCAGCAGTAACATCGGCGACTTTCTTACCAAACTATCCAGCCTATTGATACTTTGGTTTGGAGCCAAACTAGTTATTGAAAATAACTTTACCGTCGGGCAATTGGTCGCTTTTCAAATGCTATCCGGAAGAGTTACCGGGCCACTATTAAGATTAGTTCAACTGTGGCAAAATTTACAGCAAGTACTGTTATCGGTAGATAGAATCGGCGACATTCTCAACGTTTCCCCAGAAGCAGAGCCGGGAACCGGATTAGTATTACCACCCCTCGAAGGAGAAGTTAAATTCGATCAAGTATTCTTTCGTTACAAAGAAAATACCGAACCAGTTCTCAAAGGGATTTCCTTCAAAGTAGAACCAGGTCAATTTATTGGTATAGTAGGGCGCAGCGGTTCCGGTAAAAGTACGCTTTCCAAACTTTTGCAAAGACTTTATCAAATCGAATCCGGACGAATTTTAATAGATGGATTCGACGTAAAAAGCGTTGACTTAGCTTCCTTAAGGCAGCAAATAGGCGTAGTTTTGCAAGAAGACTTTTTGTTTAACGGCAGCATCCTAGAAAATATCACATTAGGAAACCCCGAAATCTCTGCCGAAGAAGTAGTACAAGCCGCCAGAATGGCAGTAGCCGACGACTTTATCAGCGAACTACCCAAAGGCTACGAAAGTAACGTTGGTGAAAGAGGTACCGCATTATCCGGAGGGCAAAGACAAAGGGTTGCTTTAGCTAGATTATTTCTTTTGCAAGCACCAATATTAGTATTAGACGAAGCAACCAGCGCCTTAGACAGCGAAACCGAACAACAGGTATTGCAAAACTTGAAAAATACCACGCAAGGAAAAACGGTATTTTTAATTGCACACCGTTTCGCACCATTAAAACGAGCCGACATGATTTTAGTAATGGAAAAAGGAATCATCGTTGAAAGAGGAACCCATGACGACTTATTGCAGCAAAAAGGATTGTATTATTCCCTTTATCAAAAGCAGCAAATGAACGTTTAAATGGGTTAGTTGTTAATAAGTATTTTTGTAGGGTGTGTAACGGCTCGAATAACTGTTAATAACAACTTGTTAATTTGAAAATGCCGTTACGCACCATTTACTTACCGAGAAAAATAAAAATTTATCATTACTTCTTCCCTTTGCATTCTCTGGGTTCTTTGCGTGTTTTTATCATTTTTAGGGTGTGTAACGGCTTGAATATTTTGCTATATAAATTATTAATTGTAAAATGCCGTTACGCACCATTAATTTATGGAGAAAATAAAATATTTATCATTACTTCTTCCCTTTTCATATCTTGCACCATCTGATTCTCGTCACTATGATTCATAGTTATCTTTTCTCGTTTTGAGCCGCCTGGGACTGCAAGTTCCAGTCTAATAGCAAAAGTCCTATAAATAGGACTCATAATATTTTTTATTAGTATGAATATTAATTTAAAATGTATAAAATTAACTTTTATGCATAAGCGTTCATTAAAATTACGACAACACAGAAGATTCTATATAACCACCATGAATTGCATTAAATAACCCCGAATCAATCAGCCAATCTTGGTAATCGAGCGAAAGCAAATCAACCGATGGTGCCGTAATAATTTGCGTTAACCATGAATTTACAATTAACTGCAAAGATGAAATTAGCTGGTAAATATAAAGATGACCTGCAATTTGATGAGATGATGGAATATATAGAACAAGAACGACGTGAAGACTATGCTCGAATGGAAGAATATTATGGTCAATTAGATGCTGAGAATGAAGCTAAATAATCAATGTGGATACTTGATACAGATTGCTTATCACTTTTTCAACGGGGACATCCGATAGTTACACAGCGAGTTAATGCTGTTGATAGTGAAGAAATTTTTACTACTATTGTTACTAGAGCTTCTTCAGATGAAGCTCTAATATCAGCATATGAAGGATTACGAGATACATTAGAAGATTTAGAAAGTCTGAATATTCTGTATTTCAATCAAGATGCAAGTGTTTGTTACAAAAAATTATTGAATTAGAAAATCCATATTGGTACAAAAGACTTACGAATTGCCGCGATCGCTTTCAGTGAATGGTATTTTAGTAACGCGCAATCAACGAGATTTTGTGAAAGTACCTAGATTTAGATTTGAAGATTGGACTGTTAGTTAGTTTTATAAAAATATCTTAGTGGAAGCGACAAAAACAACATTTTTACTAAAACCGATTAAAAGAATCCGAAATATAACTGAAAAAATTGTAGCATTTTAACGATGTAGTTAAATTTATAGTTTCGCTCAAACAAGAAATTACAAGCTGCATTCAAGTATAAAATTATTTTGTCTTCTCCAATCATGCTCATACTTAGCCGCTTTATTAAAAAATTTTTTATACTTTTTTCTTTTACGCTTCTCCTAATTTTTATTCTCTCTTTCCCTTGGTTTAATACCACACAAGCATCCAAATCGAAGCCGCAACCTTGGCAGATTAACGGCATTGTGGCTGCCTTAAATGATGGCTATCTGGAAGTGCAGGCATATGCTTTGCTCAAGTTATCTGCATATGAACCATCAGATTTTAAAGCCTTACTTAAGCAGCCAGATGATATTGCTCAGAAAGCTGTGAAAATTATTAAAGATAAATCGCTTAACTCAAGCGTTCGTAGCGGTGCCGCAAATGGCTTGGGAAATTTAGGAGATGCAGCCAAACCCTACGTTAAAGATGTCGCCTATATTATCAAAGATGAATCTGTTGATTTATATGTTCGTAGCAATGCCGCAATTGGCTTAGGGAATATGGGGGATGCAGCTAAACCTTATGTCAAAGAAATTGCCGATATTCTTAAAGATGAATCGGTTAACTCAATTGTTCGTGAGGGTGCCGCAATTGGCTTAGGGAATATGGGGGATGCAGCTAAACCCTATGTCAAAGACATTGCTAATATTCTTAAAGATGAATCGGTTAAATCAACAGTTCGTGGTAGTGCGGCAGATGCTTTAGGGAATATGGGGGATGCAGCTAAACCCTATGTCAAAGACATTGCTAATATTCTTAAAGATGAATCGGTTAACTCAACAGTTCGTGGTAGTGCAGCAGAAGCTTTAGGGAATATGGGGGATGCAGCTAAACCCTATGTCCAAGACATTGCTAATATTCTTAAAGATAAATCTGTTGACTCATTTGTTCGTTGGCGTGCAGCAGATGCTTTGACAAATATGGATGTAGCTAAACCCTACGTTAAAAATATTCTCGACTTGATCGAAGATAAATCCGTTAACTTATTAGTTCGTATTGGTGCAGCTTATACATTAGGAGATATACAGCAATTGGAATTACAAGAAGCTGTTATCATTCTTGATCAAGTTTATGATGCAGAAAAATCATCCACATATTCATTCGGATTTGAAGTTTGGCGTTTCTTAACTTATTTTCTCAGCGGTAGCACCGACGAAATAAAAACGTTGCTTGAATGGACTGGTTTTCCGCAAACAATTCCACATCAAATAACTCGTGACGAATCCGTTAAAACCTTACAAATCTTTGCTAAAGCTTGGGAACCGACTCAGGATTTGACTCGATTGCGAACAGATTTAGCCAATAAAATTGCTTCAGTTGTAGAAAAAGGTTCTTGGCAACCGCAGGATATTGTCTTACTTGAACAACATTACCGCAACCTCAAACAAGAGGGATACGAAGAAGCCAATACTTTACACAAAGTTATTGTTAATCTCCAAGGTTGACAATGTTTTTTTAATTTTTTGTGCGTTGTTAGTTGTTAGTGATTAGTTGCAGATAAAAATTATGGTTCTTCAGCACAAAGGGGTGCTATTTAAATAGTCGTTTTTAGGCAGTCGGCAGTAGAGAAAAAGCAGAGTAAAATCATCAAAAATTAAATATATAAAATGTCAAATCCCTACACAGTAAGCATTTCGGTATTTTTTATTCAGAATTTAGCATCCCTTTCAACAGATGAGCCAAAATTATTTACTTTTTCTTTCTCCCCATCTCCACATCTCCCTCTTACTCTCGCAAAACATACCCAACACCCCTAACCGTTTGAATCAATCGCTTTTCCTTATTCGCTTCTAACTTCAACCGCAAATAACGCACGTAAACTTCAATAATGTTGGAATCTCCCATAAAATCGTAACCCCAGACTTCTTCGAGAATTCTGTCTCTTGTAATAACTTGTCGGGGATGGGAAAGTAAATATTCCAGTAAATCGAATTCTTTAGCCGTCAATTCAATTAAGCGTCCGTTTCGGTAAACTTCCCGAGTACTGCGGTTTAATTTTAAATCTTCAAATTCTAAATTATCTTCGCTACTTTCATCGGAAGTCCTGCGAATGCGTGCCCGTACCCTCGCCAATAATTCTTCTACACTGAACGGTTTAACTACATAATCATCCGCGCCTGCATCCAAACCAGCAACGCGATCGCTAACTTCATCTTTGGCAGTCATCAAAATAATCGGTACCTTATCCCCCGTGCTTCGCAATCTGCGACAAATTTCTAAACCAGTCATTCCTGGCAGCATCCAATCTAAAAGGATTAAATCGGGACTTGACTCGCGTGCCATAGTTAATCCAGTTAATCCGTCATTGGCAACGCTGACTTGATAACCTTCAAAACCTAATTCTAATTCAACAAATTTAGCGAGTTTAGCTTCGTCTTCTACCAATAAAATGTGCGCTGGCATAAAAGTAAATTATTCTAATTATATAAAATTGTTCTTTGTATTGATTCTATGTATATATCATGATTCCTGTCTAATAATTGATGTTACAATAACATCGCTTTTATCTGAGTAAAATTATTGTATATTATTTATATTTATTGGAAAAAATATTGATTCTGGATATTAAAACAAGCGTTTGTGACAAGAAAGTATTCTAATATTCAAAAAAATTAATAATACTATTAAATAATTAATTAGGAAAAATCTATGACAGTAGAATCTCAAGCTTCGCAACGGAAACAGCGAACTTTAGAAGTTTTATCATCTTTGAGTTATCGCAACGGAGAACTCAACAAATTTTTACAGGAAATTGCGACAGGTGTTAGTAAGCTAATTACCATTGATTGGTCTGTAGTTACTCTTTGTCACAACGGTTTCGACAAGATTCTTGCTAGCAGTATAGAATTAGATGATTACGAAACTACTTATTCGCTGCATGGTGTGGTAACTGGAACCGTAGTAGAAACAGGAAAAAGCCTTACAGTTGATGATACCAAAACTTGTACAAAATACGGTGCAGTACCAGAAGGATATCGTTCTTATTTAGGAGTACCTTTACGCACTTCCCAAGGAGAAGTTATCGGGACAATTTGCTCGTTTCACCAAAAGCCCCGTAAATATAATTATGAAGAAGTTGCAATTGTCGAATTATTTGCCGAGCGTGCGGCAACTGCAATTGATAATTATCAACTTTATCAGCAACAATGTAAATTCAATGAAATATTAGAAGCTGAAGTTGCGAAAAGAACGGAAGAATTAAAAGCAGCGCAAGCAAAACTTGTAGAAAGAGAACGTTTAGCTGCGATTGGAGAATTTGCATCCGGAATTATTCACGAAATTCGCAATCCATTTACTACTATGAAAATGGGTTTGAACTATTTTAAAAAAACAGATAAATCCGAAGCTGCTCAAATGCGAGTATCTTTAGCATTAGAAGAAGCAGATAGATTAGAAAGATTGTTAAAAGAAATTTTGATGTACGCAAAACCTCAAAGATTAGATTTAGAAGAAATTGATATTAATTGGTTTATTTCTCAAATGTTGGAATCGCTGCGAATGATACCGGCAGCAACCCAACGGCAGATAGAATATAATCCCCCATCAACTCAATTAAAGGTAATGGGGGATAAAGATAAACTAAAGCAAATTATAATTAATCTTGTGCGTAACGCTTGTGAAGCTATAAGCGTGGGAGAAACCGTAAAAATTCAGCTTGAAAAGCTTGATAATTCTAAAGAACAAAAACAAATATCAGTTAATATTTGCAACGGAGGAGAACCCATACCCCCAGAGGTTTTACCAAAATTAACCAAGCCTTTTTATTCAACAAAATCCTCTGGTACTGGATTGGGGCTGGCAATAGTTAAACGCATAGTAGAATCTCATAATGGTGGATTATCGATTAAATCCAACGCCGAAGAAGGAACAATAATAAGTGTAAAATTACCAATTAGCTCTTAGCAATAAGCTGTAATATCTTCACCACATTCATCAGCAAGATAGCACAAAGCTTTAAAACGTAAAGTAACAACTTGCTCGTAAAGAGGATTTAATTTGCACATTGGAGGAATGTGAAATAATTTGCGTCCGAAAACTACAATATCGCGTTCAAAAGGACATTGTGCGGGAATAAGTTTGCAAAGAAAGTGAGCGAATTTTGAACTGCGAACTTCTTGAGAATCCAGCCATTGACGAATGGGGAAAAGAAAGTCGCAATGGGATTTATTTTGAGCAAAGCTTGTCATGATTTTTACCTAATTATTTAATAGTAGAGCCGGGAACTTTAAATCCTTTTCTATATATAAATAGGTGCGGATTTAATCAGTTATGCATAACATTCCAACGAACACCTATAACTACATGCAGCTATTTGAGGGTTCCGGATGTTTTAAGGAGAAAATAATTGTCAATTCATTGACAGAATTCGCAAAACAAAAACTATAGAATTTGTGGAGTTTTTGGATTAATGAATCAATAGTTATTTAGATAATTATGAATTTATTTATTAAATTTATATGAACTATAATATTGTTTCAATTTAAAGTGATACATATCACTGACATCGAAACGTTACGCTGCAAAGTATTTGTATTTCTCGCTTTGTATCAAAAATATTAAATTCAAGAACCCGATTTTTTCAAAAAACCAGGTTTATAGCGACTTGAGATTTTTTAAATAATACACAAGAACCATAAAAGCCCCAATAAGATAAGATAGCAGCGTAGACAAATCACTGTTTGCCTTCCGATTAGTCAATAACAATCAGCAACGAGGCGATACTTAAGATGCCCAAGTGGAAACTTGTTACCGAATTTACCTTTGATAGCGCCCATTACATCAAAGATTATAATGGTCCTTGCGGTCGGATGCACGGGCATAGTTATACAGTGCGGATTGAAGCAATTAGCACCAAACTACACTCTTCAGAATTTTGTCCTCATCCGGTGATGGTTGCCGATTTTAGAAGTTTACGTTGGGCTAAAAAGGATGTCGCCAAAGGAGGATTAGACCATTGCGTGCTTAATGAAGTGATGCCTCCCGAATACGAAACCACGGCGGAGATGATTGCTAAATATATATATGACGAAACCAAGAAGAAGTTACCGGAAGGGGTAAAAATCAAAGTTGCCGTGTCAGAAACTGCTAATTCTTGGGCTGAGTATGAGGATGATTGAGAAAGTAACTCATAAAATGACTGGGTTACAAAAAACCTGCAACCGAGTCAATTTGATTGAATTCTAAAATAGATGGGGTTGAATTCTTTTATTTAATAGCTTCCTCGATGTTAGCTCCTTTGAGTTTGGCTCCTTCGAGGTTAGCTCCCTTGAGTTTTGCTCCTTCGAGGTTAGCTCCAAACAAAACAGCGTTCTGTAAATCTGCTCCGTAAAGGGTTGCCTTTGATAAATCGGCTTTCTGTAGGTAAGCTCCTGATAGATTTGCTTTTTGTAAATAAGCTCCCGACAAATTGGCTGCTGATAAACTAGATCCTGATAAGTCGGCTCCTGACAAGCTAGCTCCTGATAGGTTAGCTCCATAGAGCTTTGCGCCTGATAGGTTAGCTCTATAGAGTTTTGCTCCTGACAAATCCTTCTCATGTAAATCTGCTCCCGACAAATCACATTTTGGACATCCGTTTTCAATTAGTTTATCTAAGTCAGTTTGAACGAATGCATAAGCAGGAGAATTCTGAGAGGAAAAACTTCAAAACCGAGACTCAGTATTGATTAACGCATTTATTAGAAGAATAATTATCCGGTATTTTGTCCCAAAAATTTGGCTTTAATTTCTAGTTCCAGTTGCGTAAGTCTTATGTAAAACAAATCTGATGATGATTAATATTAGATTTTAGTATTAGAGAAGACAGACAAACAAAGAGTAATAAGTGATATTACTAAATGAGAAATGAAATAATACTTTAACTTCTCAATGTATAAGCAGCTTTGTAAGTCGCTCCGCTGTTATAGTCATTAGTCACTAATGACAGAATTATTGGTATACATACATTTTCTAGAGCATAATTAAACGGCATTCAGTGTGTTCCGAAGCCGCATAGTTAGAGTGAAAAGCTTGAAGTGTTTCCATTCATAGTTCACCTTCGGGGAATTGGATAAAATGATCCCCTGTAAAAATTAAGGTGTCAGGCTTCCATATGCCGGGAAGCTTACTGCTCAATAGCACATAGTAAAACGCTTTCACTAAGAATTTATTTAATCATAATTCATGCAATCCACCATTACGTACTCCACAAACCCTACCAGGGGCTTTGATGGGGATTAGTTGGTAGACAAAATATTTGCGTGTTTTTGAGTTTTTCATTCACCCCAGCTGTGGTTGAAGGTTATTTTTTTGTTCCCTTATTAGACTGCTAGTTTTCATAAACAAAAAGTATTTGAACTTTTACTAGTTTCCAGGAATTATACAACTTATGAAAACATTAAATTGTGTGGATCTGACTCAACATGAAGTTGAAGCATTACAGCATGAATTTAACTTTGCTAATGCCTTTACTCAACAGAGCCAATCTCCTTCACAAATGGATATTGTTAACAGATTACCGGAGTTATGGTTAGAGGCTGAACGAAGCAAACAGCAAGATTTGAATAATAAGTTCATAGAATCTTTCTATACCACTCGTGGTTTAAAAAGTGCATTGAAGCCAAACAATATTATGCTGCATTATTCCGCTTCAATTGCCATAATGCATATTGCAAATTATTTATTCAAAAAGCGCTTAAGTGTGACTTTAATTGAACCCTGTTTTGATAGTCTTTTCGGCGTATTAAAAAATTTCAATATTCCAATTAATCCGTTAGAAGAAGAGCTTTTGTATGACGGTGATACTATTTATAAAAACCTCAAAAATAGCATTAAAACAGATGCTATTTTTCTTGTAGACCCCAACAATCCCACAGGTTTTACTACATTAGGTACTCAGAACAAGAAGATTTTTCAAGAAATTATCAGGTACTGTAAAGATTACAATAAACTTCTAATTATAGATTACTGTTTTGCTAATTTTCTGATGTATGACCCGAACATTGAGCTATATGACACTTATCAGTTATTGAAAGAGTCTGGTATCAAGTATATGGCAATTGAAGATACTGGAAAATGTTGGCCAATTCAAAGTACTAAAGCGGCAATGTTAAAAGTATCCGATTGTTTATATCAAGATATGTATGAAATTTATACTTCTTATATATTAAGTGTTTCTCCATTTATTCTTAATTTATTAAGTGAATATATTCTAGATTCCCATCGCAATTATTTTGGCCATATTAGAAATTTACTTAGAGAAAACAGAGCTATTCTTCAAGAAAATCTCCAAGGACAAATTTTACACCTGCCAGATACGATGGCAAAAACTAGTGTAGCTTGGTGTGAAATTAAAGACGATTCTATTAAAGCAACTGACCTACAAAAGTTTATTTTTAAAGAAAAGGGCGTGTATGTTTTACCTGGAACTTTCTTTTTCTGGAATAATCCTACTTTAGGCGAGAAATATATCAGGATTGCTTTAGCCAGAGATACAGATAATTTTATGCAGGGGATGATATTACTCAAAGAAGGATTAGAGTTATTAAAGCCACAGAATTGGGTCTTAAAAACAGAAAATTTGCCGATAAATCCTGCAATATTAGCACTTTAAAAGCCCTAAATAATCGAAAAACCTGAAAGTATTTAATCGAATCATAATTATGGATGCGAGCAATTTGATATATAACTGGAACAGGTCATCAAATAATAATTTGAAATCTGTTCAAATATGTGATGAAACCTTACGAGATGGTTTAGAAGGTGGTGTTAATCGTATTCCTTCTGTAGAAGAAAAGCTGGACTTACTGAGCCTAGCAAATGACTCAGGAATTAACGATGCAATGGTGGGCTTTCCCGGTCAGGAAGTCGCTTATAAGCAAGCTCTAGCTCTTTGTAAAGGAGCAGAAATTAGAGGGTTAAATATCAGATTTGGTCTACTTGGACGCATGGTAGAAGCAGATATCCACGCTATTGATAGGATTCGTCAAAATAGTAGCCATCCTGTAATAGCTCATTTATTCATTCCTTGCTCTCCTATCCGTCGTTATGTAGAACGGTGGGAAGTAGATGAACTAGAACGACTAACCCGTTTTGGTGTTGCTTTAGCAACTAAATTAGGTTTACCTGTTAACTTCTCTCCTGAAGACACTTCTAGGGCTGAGCCGGAAATAGTAGAGCGTTTATGTCAAGCTGCGATTGAGGAAGGAGCAACAGAGATTACAGTTTGCGATACAGTAGGCTATTTAACTCCCACAGGAACAGAGCAACTAGTTAAGCACTTGCGACAGTTTTTTGATGAAAAGGGTTTCAAAGTACGCTTAGATTTTCACGGTCACAACGACCGAGGTTTAGCATTAGTAAATTCTCTGGCTGCTGTAAACGCAGGGGTTGATTGTATCCAGGGTACGATGCTCGGTATTGGCGAACGTGCTGGTAATGCACCTTTGGATTTAATAATGATTAATCTACAGATGCAGGGGCTTTGGAATAGTCAAAACTTGATAAAACTCAGAGAATATTGCATGAAAGTTGCTCAACTTTGCGAGTTAAATATTCCGGAAAAATACCCAGTTTTTGGTACAAATAGCTTCCTGACTCAGATGGGTGTTCATGCATCAGCTATTCTCAAAGCTGAACTCCAACAAAACAAAGATATAGCAGCTTGTATTTATTCAGGAGTCGATCCAAGTTTAGTTGGATTAGACTACGGTATTCAAGTTGGTCCTTACAGCGGTCGTGCCAATGTCAAGTTTTTATTACATCGAAAAGAAATAGAAGTAGCAGATGAAATTGTAGATGAAATTTTAACTAAAGCCCGCACTGAAAATCGAATTATTGAGAATGATGAAGTAGTACAAATGGCAAATTTATTAAGTTTGTGAGTGCATAAATAGAGTTACTAATTACAAGTATTTGTTCGTAATTAATTAAGTAATTATTTGAGCAAAGACTTGCGATTAAATTATCAGTATATCAGCTCCAATATATATCTTTTATCGGCAAGACTATTGTATTTTTATGGCACAAATAATCGCTTTTTCTCTTGCTTTTATGCAGAAATTGCTAGTTCCTGTCTTAACACTATTAATATCAGGAACGATACTCTGGATATGGGAAATTAATCAACCTTTCCGTAAAATTCAATATTTGTCTACATTTCTCCAAGACTTGAAAGAATTGCCCATAATTTTGTTATTTATAATTCTTTCTGCTCAAATTTATGCTTATATAGGTAATCTATTTATTTTCCCTGGGATAGAAGCAGTTACCCATTGGACAGGTTGGACATTAGTTCTCTCCCTTCCTTTGTGGTTAAGAATTATTTTTGCAATTCTAATCAAGGATTTGATTGCCTATTTTTACCACTGGCTAATGCATCATAATCTTGTTTTTTGGCGAGTTCATAAATGGCATCATTTGCAAAGCTCTATGTACTGGCTTAAGGGAAATAAAAATTCCTTAATTGCTAAGTTTATTGCGAAATGGGATTTTTTAGGGTTTCCACTATTAGGAATTCCTTTAGAGATTACCTTAATTTGCGTGCTTGCTTATTCATTCTTTACTTTTTTTGTTCACAGCAATATTCAGTGGCTACCTTGGATGAGAGCAGTTGAATGGGTGTTTGTTACACCGAGGTATCATTTAGTTCATCATTCGAGCGATATTCAACTGCAATACAAAAATCTCGGCGATGTATTCACATTTTGCGATCGGATATTCGGAACCTATGTAGATCCAGAAACTTTCGATTCTAGCAATGGAGAATTTGGTTTAGATAAGGAAGAATCCCTAACTGTGAGAATGATTATGGGCATTTAGAATCCTAAATCATCAAAGTTAAAGTTCATACATTTGATAATTTTCAAGGCTCCATCTTGGGGCTTGAGGAAATCTTGATGCCATTCAGTATAAAGTTTTTTTACACAAAAAAATATGACTCATCAACTAACTACATCTGACAAACGGTGGGTAACTCTAGGAATTGGAATCAGCGCATTTATGATTGCTGCGGAGTTATACATAGTAGGTGCAATGATTCCGATACTGGTTGAAGACTTTCATACCACCTTCGCAACTGCCCAGTGGATAATTTTAATTTATACTCTTGTACTGACAGTGCTGGTACTAACTGTGGCAAGGTTAGGCGATATGTTTGATAAGAAGCTATTGTTTTTGAGTGGCTTGGTGTTGTTTACTATCAGTTCACTATTCTGTGGATTAGCACCAAATATTGCTTTTTTAATTACTTTTCGAGGATTACAAGGACTCGGAGCTGTATTAGTATGGGCGCTACGGAATGCAATAATTGCAGAAATTTTTCCCCAACAAGAAAGGGGACGTGCATTAGGTAGGGTTACGGGATTAGCTTCTTTGGGATTAGCTTTAGGTCCAGGATTAGGTGGACTGTTGATTGGTTTTGGTGGTTGGCGTTTAGTTTTTTGGGTAAATCTGCCAATTGGTATTATTGCTAGCATAATTGTTGCCAAGTATCTCCCATCTTGTGTTGGTAGTGGGCTTCGTAAGAGTTTTGATGTGATTGGATTTCTTTTGATGTCCCTTACACTCAGTTGCTTTGTTCTGGGAATAACAAGATTACAGGATAATGGTTTTGGCGATTTAAAGGAAATTATTTTGATTGCTCTAGCTGCAATCGGTTTAGTGTGTTTTTTACTTTTAGAGTCTCGTTTAGAAGAGCCAATACTCGATCTAAAAATGTTGCGCTCGCCAAGTTTCAGTTTTTATTTGCTGTTATTTGGCATGATTTATATTATTGCTGGTATTATCCAATTAGCTCTACCTTTATTTCTAGAATTAGTTTTGCACTATTCTCCCCAAAAAGTAGGGTTATTATTAACAGTATTGCCACTAGCATCAGTAGTAATTGCACCAATAACAGGCTCTGTTTGCGACCATTTCGGAGAGCGTATAGTCAGCTTATTCGGGCTTTTATTAATAGCAATTGGATGTTTAACTGGTAGTAATTTGAATCTTGAAACTACTACTATGGGCTTTTGTATACGAGGAATTCTCATAGAAGTAGGGCTAATTAGCTCCATTATACCTATCACCAACATAGTTATGGAAGCTGTAGAACATAAAAAACTAGGAATTACCTCTGGTTTATTAGCTTTATCAAGAACATTGGGGATAGTAATAGGTACGTGTTTGTTCAGTATTCTTTTTTCAAGAGTTACTGTTTATAATACTCAGTTATTAACTGGCAATAATGTCACCTCTGAGTCCCATCAACTTCTTGATATTGCGACTGCACCCGTCGGAGCATTAATTAAAGGTATAGATACCACTTTTGTGACGATGACTCTAATTACCTTTGCCTCAATTATGTTGGCAGTTTTCCTCTGGTGGCAATCTGCAAATACAAGCAAGGCTAACATTGAAGTTTTAATAGTAACTTCTAAAAACTAGTACTGCTTCGCGGAAGTAAGAAGTAAGAAGTTTGATATCTGCGGCTTTTCAGCCATTTTTAATGGTTACCTTATTTACGCCGAAACAATAACAATAACGATTGTCTGTGCCCTTACAGCCAAAATTATAGGACTCTTATTTGATTTTTGAAAAAGTCTCAGTACATTTTCTATTCCCTGTTCTCTATTCCCCGTTCCCTTCCTCAACTAATTATTTCAATATTCAAACCGGATTGCTATATATCTAAGGATTATTAACTATTTCTAAAGCCCCTTCCAAATCTTTAACCCGCTTTTCGGTAACATCAGCTAAGCAGCCAAGTTCGAGAACTGGTTCTAAAGTACCTCCCGCAGCAAAGCTAGATCTAAACTTACAAGTTTTATCTCTAAACTGAATCCAAGCAAGTTGAGCATTAACTAATTTTTTTTGCTGGCTTTTGCCTAATTTAGGCTTCAATTGTCGATAAACTTGATTCAATTTCTTATCTGCTGCTTTATAACTTCTATCTGCACAAACTCTCATCTCATAAGTTGTTTGAGCATTATTACAGTTACTAATTTGAGCTATTTTATCAGAACTACCGCGAGCTAAGTTTGGTAATGCGACAATACCCAATATTGGTAAAGAAATAAGAGCAGCTTTTTGTAAGGTGGAACGTAATTTCATTTAGTTAAATATCCTTGTTTGTTGTAAGTATCACCTCAGCTTTAACTTTCTAGATTCCAGATTTAACTGGTTAAATTCCTGCAATTTTATATAGCTTGGTTAAAGTATGCTGGAGAGGGCTATTATTTTTTCTACCCCCTCTATTCCCTCTCCATCCTTACTCGTTAAAATTAATGAAATCGAATACTAGTACTAATTATTCCATCAAAAACTGTTGAGGCTCGCCCTCTTCAGGAACAATATCAATTTCTATTTTGAAAGTACCAACAAAACCAGTGCCGCGAACTTCAAATTCCCAACCACCATCAATAAATTCCATGACTGTGGCGTTATTTTTATCGGCAAATTGTTCGTCGCGATGTAAGAAAAGCTGTAATTCTTGACTTTGAGTTGGTAGCAAAGCCCGAATATAGTACTGCTTGCGGAAAATTACATTGTCGGAAAAACCTATACCTAATAAATCTCGTTCTCCAACATAAAAATCAAGTCGCATTACCATATCTTTTTCAGCAATACTTTCATCTTGCAAAATAGATTTAGTATCGAAATAACCTTCCCAAATTAATTTGTTATCGTCAGCCCAACTAAAACCAAGTTCGTCATTAGTTTCCCCGAAATCAATATTGTTATCAGAATATTCGGTATTAGTTTTACTAAAAGGACCGTAACAATTTTCTGCTTCTTTACTTTGATGAAACAATTCAAAGTCTACACCACGAGGCTTTATGCTAACTCCTAAAAAGAATTCACTTTTACCAAATAAATCCTTACCGCGAGTGACTTTTCCGCGCACAAAACGCAATCTTGCTCTTAAGTTACCAAAAAAGAAGCGCGTAGCAATTTCAAACGCTTCTCTTGAAGTGACTATAGAATCTTTACCGCTATGACTTTTGTGGATAAATGTTCTTAGTGCCCCTGGTATTTGAGCATAACTTTGTTTAACTAAGCCATCGCTGCGATTGTAATTAGTTCCGTATTCATCTTCTATAGAAAATAATCGGTTTGCAAAGGATGCTGCTCGTATATCATAAGTACGATAATTTGTACCAACTATGGCAAGCATTCTTTCTAACGGAAAATATTTATGGAAGTTAACGAAAGACTCTGGTTTTTCGGCATCTTTTTGAAAATTAGGATTAAAATGCTCGATTTCATCTTTGGCACTAATTCCAATCCAATTTTCCATCAATTGAAATGAAATTCCTTGATGGGGTGTACCAATAGTCACGATTTTGTTAATAAAATCTTCCCCTTTCTGATTATTTTCAGGATAAGTACGCTGTATCGCTTCCCGCACCAGCAGCCCGCCCATAGAATGAGCAATAATATTTACCTTTGGCTTTGGTTTATCAGGGTTTTGCATGTGTGCGAGTTCTCGAATAAAGTTGATTAAACGCACAAGTGCCTTACCGTAAGTTGTAAATGTCCTATCGTTTAAATCGTAGTAACGAAACACCCAAATCGTCTGACAAACATTGTCTACCGATTCAAGTAAATGTAAAGCCATTGCTGGATCGATAATTACTTTATCTCCCGAAAAATAATTTTCTGATTGCAAATGCTTGAAGTTTTGTACAACGTTTTTATCTTCAAGTCTTTGCAGTTGAGGGGATAAAGGAACTCCTCTACGGACTAAATCTTCTAAATTCAGTAACTTGCGAGGAAGTACCGGCTCATTATTTATCACCTTGCCATAGTAACCAACAACATTTGTCGCATCTTGGTACTTCCAGTCTGACTTTAAAAACCTGAGAATAAATCCTTCATAAATATAGTTTTCTCCCTTTTTGTGCGGGTAAACAGTACTATTATTAAATCCTTGGTATGCATCTTGTTTCTCGTCCGAAACATCCAACTGACCAAAACCTCTAATTAAAATTATCGGCTGAGAATTTCTTGTAGATTCAGACATGACAACCTCTCAAAAATTATTTATTGTATTTAAGTAGTTTATATATTTAATTTTATACCTAATATTAATATACTTACGTATTTACTTTCAAAAAAATACATACTCTTGCATTAATAATTATTTCTTTAATAACCGTATGGGTCATAGTAATAGTTAAGCTGAAAATTGTTGCTTATTTAAGATTGACTCAAATTAACTATTTTTTTGTATGTCCATCGGATGTCGCAGTAGGAAAACCGTACCTATAAGCAAACTTCAGCATCCAGAAAGTAGCTCGTAAGGGTTAAGCTTTATTAAAGTAGCTTTTCCCAACCGAGAAGCGATAATAAACTTTCGGTTTTTGTTAACTTTTAATTGCGCTGTTTGAGAAACACCTAATGTTAGAGCGAATTTTCGATTATCTTCAATATAATTTCAGTATTGAAGCATCTATAGTCCTACTTATTCTAATTTTTCTAGAAGCCGTACTGTCAGCAGATAATGCCATTGCCCTAGCTGCTATAGCTCAAGGGCTTGAAGACAAGAAACTTGAACGTCAAGCGCTTAACATCGGTTTAGTCGTTGCATACGTGCTGAGAATTACTTTGCTTCTTACCGCTACTTGGGTGCAAAAATATTGGCAATTCGAGTTAATCGGCGCAGCTTATCTACTTTGGTTGGTATTTCAACACTTCACCTCCGAAGAAGATGAAGAACATCATCATCACGGTCCCCGTTATACATCGCTTTTACAGGTAATACCCGTAATTGCCCTGACAGATTTAGCCTTTTCTTTAGACAGCGTAACTACTGCCATTGCTGTTTCAGATACGAAATGGTTGGTAATAACAGGAACTACAATTGGCATTATCACCCTGAGATTCATGGCAGGCTTATTTATTCGCTGGTTGGATGAATTTGTTTACCTTGAAGATGCAGGCTACATTACCGTTGCATTTGTAGGCTTACGCTTACTGTTGAGAGTAGTCAACGAAGCTTTTGTTCCCCCTCAGTGGGTAATAGTTAGCGCGATCGCGATTATCCTAGCCTGGGGATTTTCTAAGCGCACAGCTTCCGAAATGTCAGAAGAAAGCGAAAAAACAAATTAGTTGTTAGTTGGGCATGGGGCATGGGTAATAGGTAGTAGGTAATAGGTAATTGGGAATAGTGAGGGGAATTTTTTGGAACATCATTCTTCACCCCCTCATCCCCTCACCTCCTTGTCCCCTTGTCTCCCCCAATCCCAATTTCCCCAGAAAACTACTTAGCTGCTAATTCCTTAGCAAATTTTTCATACAACCAAGGCATGTTTTGAGGTTGCCAGCTAACTAATTCATCATTGCTAAACCATAAGGAAATTTCTCTTTGTGCGGTTTCGACAGCATCCGAACCGTGGATGATATTGCGCCCGATGTCAACGCCAAAATCACCGCGAATAGTTCCGGGTTCTGCTGTTAAAGGGTTAGTTGCACCAATTATCTTTCTAGCAGCAGCAACAACGCCTTCACCTTCCCAAACCATTGCTACAACAGGGCCAGAAGTGATAAAGTCCACCAAGCCAGCAAAAAATGGTCTTTCTTTATGAACGTCGTAATGGGATTCAGCCAATTCCCGACTGACTTTCATAAATTTCATACCAACCAAAGTAAAGCCCTTGTTTTCATAGCGGCTAATAATCTCACCAACTAATCCACGCTGTACCCCATCGGGCTTAATTGCTAAAAATGTGCGCTCCATCACTATCTCCTATAAATTCATCAATCTATCACTTGTTATTTGTCCGTCGCGATTCGTTTTTTGTCAATAGTGAATTTGGGAATTGGGGATAGAGAATGGGGCATTGGGAATAATTATTTATTCTCTCCCCTCTCCATTACCTACTACCTAATTACGATTTATGGAAAATTTATACCCCACGAATCTTCCCCCCGAGACATGAATGAGTTAAATTGAAATTCGTGGGTGAAGTACGAAGGTGAATGGTAAATGGGTGTTGAGTCTATTGCTACATCGGCTGAAACAGGAAAATTATCATTGAATGGCAAAAAAGCTAAAGCTAAAGTAAGTAACAATAAAAAAGCTCAGAAACTTTTGCCACCCAGTACAATTACAGATTCGCCCCAAAATAATTGGACAATCGAAGAAAGTGAAGCACTGTACCGCATTGAAGGTTGGGGACAGCCTTATTTTTCTATAAACGCTGCCGGTCATGTTACGGTTTCTCCAAAAGGCGAACGTGGTGGTTCTCTGGATTTGTACGAATTGGTGAAAGCGCTGAAACTGCGTAATTTGGGCTTACCTTTACTGATTCGCTTTTCCGATATTTTAGAAGACAGAATCGAGCGTCTCAATGCTTGTTTTGCTAAAGCTATAGCTCGTTACAACTACGATGGTGTTTATCAAGGCGTATTTCCAGTCAAATGCAATCAGCAACGGCATTTGATTGAAGATTTAGTACGTTTTGGCAAACCCCATCAATTTGGCTTAGAAGCAGGTTCTAAACCGGAATTAATGATTGCTTTGGCGCTACTGGATACGGTTGGAGCTTTATTAATTTGTAACGGTTATAAAGACCGTGAATATATTGAGACTGCAATGCTAACTCAAAGACTGGGGCAAACTCCAATTCTAGTTTTAGAACAAATTGAAGAAGTTGATTTAGTAATTGAAGTTAGCAATCAGTTAAAAATTAAACCTATATTAGGAATTCGTGCCAAGCTTAGTACTCAGGGAATGGGACGGTGGGGTACTTCTAGCGGCGATCGCGCTAAGTTCGGTTTGAATATTCCGGAAATTATTCGCGCTGTTGATAAATTACGCAATGCCGATTTGTTGGATTCATTACAGCTTTTACACTTCCATGTCGGCTCTCAAATATCGGCAATTAATGTAATTAAAGATGCTATCCAAGAAGCAAGCCGTATCTACGTGGAGTTAGCTTCCTTGGGAGCAAATATGAAATATCTTGATGTCGGCGGTGGTTTAGGAGTTGATTATGATGGTTCTCAAACCAATTTCTACGCTTCTAAAAACTACAACATGCAAAACTATGCCAACGATATAGTGGCAGAGCTAAAAGATGCTTGTAAAGAGCAAAATATTCCCGTACCAACACTTGTCAGCGAAAGTGGAAGAGCTGTTGCTTCCCATCAGTCAGTATTGATTTTTGATGTTCTCAGTACCAGCGAAGTACCATTAGAACCACCCGAAGCATTTAAAGAAGGTGAATCCCATCTAATTTCCTACTTGTGGGAAACCTACCAATCTATCAACGAAGAGAATTATCAAGAGTTTTATCACGATGCGGTTCAGTTCAAAGAAGAAGCTATTAGTCGCTTCAATTTAGGAATTTTATCTTTAAGGGAACGAGCCAAAGCAGAACAACTATACTGGGCTTGTTGTTATAAAATTCTTAACATCATTAAGCAGCAGGAATACGTACCCGACGATATGGAAGACTTAGAGATAATTATGTCTTCTATCTATTACATAAATCTTTCGGTGTTTCAATCGGCACCCGACTGCTGGGCGATAGATCAGTTATTTCCGATAATGCCCATACACCGTTTGGATGAAGAACCCACGCGACGCGGTATTTTAGCCGATCTCACCTGCGATAGTGATGGAAAAATTGATAGTTTTATCGACTCGCGAGACGTAAAATCTGTTTTGGAACTACATCCTTTCAAAGCCGGGGAACCCTATTACTTAGGAATGTTTCTTAATGGAGCTTACCAAGAAATCATGGGTAACTTACATAACCTCTTCGGCGACACTAACACCGTTCACATTCAATTAACGCCAAAGGGCTATCAAATTAAACACGTAGTTAAAGGCGATACCATGAGTGAGGTAGTAGGTTACGTACAATACAATACCGAAGATATGATAGAAAGAATTCGCCAGCGTTGTGAAGAAGCCTTAGAGCAAAATCAAATAACCATCGCTCAATCTCAGCGACTGCTGCAAACCTACGAGCAAAGTTTGAGTCGTTATACTTATCTTTCTTCGTGAATCAACACTTTGGAACCTCACCCCCAGCCCCTCTTTATGAAGGGAGAGGGGTGTAATCATTTACCCTTCTCCTTGACAAGGAGAGGGGTGCGCGTAAGCGCGGGGTGAGGTTTTTGGATTGATGGTGCGTGACGTTCGTAACAACATTCATTACTACGTTCAAATGATTTCGTAGCGTCACACACTACAAGAAAATTATCCCCATTACCAATTACTAATTATCAATTACCAATTACCAATTACCAATGCCCCATGCCCAATGCCCCATGCCCAATGCCCCATGCCCCATGCTCAAAAACAAAACCCGGCTTCTCTAAAAACAAGAAACCGGGTTTTATTAATTTTGTGGAATTCTATTGTCGTAATTCCCGTTCAACTAGAAGTAGTATCTAACAACTCAGCAATAGCTTGACGCTCTGCGGGGTTGTGAGCGGGTGGTGCTTGGCGAGCATCGGTAATCAACCAGTCTAAGGAAGCTGCTTGAACGTCAATTGATGCCCCAGTTTTATCAACGCAGTAGCGACCGTAAACTAGTTTATCAACTAACATTACTCCCGGGCCAAGCCGTGAATATTCAAAAATCACGCTGTTTTCTACAGTAGCGCCGCTACATACGCAGCAAGAAGGACCAATATAAACTGGGCCAACAATTTTGGCTCCATCTTCTATTTTGGTCATTGCACCAATGTAAACAGGGCCGGTAATATCCACCTTATCCCAATTTACGGAAACATTTAAACCGGTATAAATTCCTTCTTTAACTTGATTGCCGGGAATTTGTACGTTTTTAATTTCCCCTGAAAGTACTCCGCGAATTGCGCGCCAATAATCGGGTACCTTACCGATGTCTACCCATTCAAAGTCCATTGCTTTAGCGTAGAATGGCGCACCCATTTCTACAAGTTTGGGGAATAAATCACCACCGATGTCATATTCAACATTGGAAGGAATATGTTCAAATATCTCTGGTTCAAAAATGTAAATACCAGTACTGATATTTGTACTTTTTGCTTCTTCTACAGAAGGTTTTTCTTGGAATTCCTTAATACGACCTTCGTCATCGGTAACAACAATACCGTAACTAGACACTTCTTCGCGAGGTACAGTTTTAGTTACTATAGTGGCGATAGAACCTTTTTCTCTATGCCATTTTACTGCTGCGGTCAAATCCAGGTCAATTAAAGCATCGCCGCACAATACAATAAAAGTATCGTCGAAAAAAGTGTTAAAATCCTGAATTTTTCTCATTCCACCAGCAGAACCGATGGCTTTTCCGACTAATTTACCGTTATCGTCAATACTACCTTCAAAAGAGTAGCCAATTTCTACACCAAACCTTTGACCGTCACGAAAATAGCTTTCGATTTCCTCAGCTAAATGACTCACATTGACCATAATTTGGTCAAAGCCATGCTGACGTAATAATTCCAGTAAAAATTCCATCACTGGCTTTTGCAGGATGGGAATCATCGGTTTAGGAGTAGTGTAGGTAATCGGACGAACACGAGTACCTTTACCCGCAGCCAAAATCATTGCTTTCATAAATACTTAGTCCTCAACCACAAGCCAGTTTACGTAGATTAAGCGATACTTCATCATCTGTTTTTATTTGTATGAAGTCATCCCTAAAAGCACGGATAATACACTTATAATGCATTCACATAAGTGGGTCTTGGCAAATAAAATGATAAGAAATCGCCAATATTCCAGTTTACTCACATTTGAGTATCCAACTCAAAGCTCGCATTCAAGCTTTCTATAAAACCATGCTCCTTCAAAAGCGTTAGAGTTTTGCGTGCTTGAGAAAAGACAGTCGCTCCGCCGCCGAAAATTAAATTAACTTGCTGCTTGAGACATAGGATTACTAGTCGATTGTGCAAGCAAGCGAATTTTTACTTCTTGATAAAAATCTTCTTGATACAACTCTACCTTTGATTGAGCCGAGAGCAGTAGTAGCGCCCAGAAGACACTCACTGTATGAGCATTTACTCCGTGGGAATGGTCTTTCCCCAACTTCGATATTGATTGGGTTTGAGACCACCACTCTACTAACTGTTCCAAATTCATCCAGCTTTCTCCCAAATGCAGTTCTGCTGCTTTAGTTTGCAAAACTTGTTCCAATTCCCCAGCAACTTCCGTGAGATTTTCTTGGTGTGCTAGTTCTAATGCTGCCTTTAAAGTTCTAATTCCGGGCTGGCGTTTTTTCGCTAGAGGCTTAGTTTTTTGTACCAGTTGCAGTTGTTTAGCCATTACATGCAACTGGTCAATTAACTCCTTTAAACTTACCCGACGTGCGGGTGGAGGCATTGCAGAACGTCTTCGTCGTAACTGTTTCTCTAAAGGCAGTCTAGCTATCCGTTCGTTCAAAACATCTTCATCATCAAGCAGAAATTCATCTGTCATTGAAGCATCTAGCTCATCTTCTGCTGATTGCAATTCCATCAAAGTATTAGCTTTGAATAACACCAACATTGATGCCGATAAAAATGCTTGTCCCGATTGAGATAGATCGGTTTCATACCCCCTCTTCCTTTTCTCAGGTGCCATGAGTTCTATATATCTGTCTATCACCTCAACTACTTGCACATCCCAAGGATCGATTTCTCCTTGTTCGGCTTGATGAATAAGTTGGGTAATTGTTTCTAAAAGCTCAGAAGCATCCATCGACAAGTACTAAAATTTTGCGAAAGGGCAGAATTGGGAATTGGGAATTGGAAATTGGGAATGGGGAATAGTTAGGAGTTATGAGTCAGGAGTTGAGAATGTAGTGGGAGCGTCTGGCTTCTTTAAACAACTTAGCTTTTTAGCTCCCCCCTTGTTCACCATTTTCCCCTGTACCTGCTCTCTCCTTATCTCCTCATCTCTCGATTAAGCGTTAGCTGAATCGCTAGCCACTGGTAAAGAAGGTTGTAAAGATTGAATTTGAGTTTGGTACTCTTCAATCTTGCATTCTAATTCCTGAATTTGAGCATTCTTTTGACGAACTTTTGAACCAGACCACGCAAGTCTTTCTAAATGAGTCCAAACACTAAATAACCAAGCCAAAACTCCACCTAAGCCCAAAGCTATTAGCAACTCAACTGAAATTGGTGCTTGTACTTCTACACCCGGAATTAGATGAATGGTTCCTAATTCTGTGTTTTCTATACTGAATAAAGCAAAAGCTAAACAAAAAATAAAAATTATCGCAAAATTTAGTTGTCTCATGGTCAACTATCCACTTAAGTGATTAATTGTTGTTATTTTTTCCAGTTCTTTCCAATCAATACCTGCCATGAATGGTAAGTATTAGCTGTGCAACTTTGATATATTGCATTTTTATTAATGCAGTCGTTACACGATAGGAACAATAGAGTATTAGAATAAAATTCACCAGGGCATTTGCTACAATCGAACGCTAGTCGTTTCCAGTGGGAAGCCAACCGCGTGCGGAGATTCTCCCTGTTGAGCCTGTTGAGCCGACTGCCGTGAGACCCCCAGACCTCACTGGCTCGGAAACCGAGCCGCAGCTTCGGTGAACGGCAACGTAATGGCTCAAGAAAGTATATCACGATATTTTTATACCTTTAATCATAAAAAAAATAACACTGTAATTATGGTCTTTATACTGAATAAAGGTTAAAAATAGCTACACAAAAGTTTAAGACATAATTTCTATTAACCTTCCTTTAAATTTTCTGCTTGAGCATTCTGCGCTTAGCACATACTGTTGGATTGTCTTTGATACATCTTTCTTTAGGCTACTTATATTTATTGGGATATCTAGTATTGAAGAATACTAATAGGAGAGATATTAGGTATGAAAAGTTAGAAGTTATAAGTTTGGATCTGATATTAGTTGTTGGTTACTGTTCGCTGGTTTTTAACAGCGTCGAAGGTTCCTTTAATGGTTCCAGCAATAGGAATTGCAACTAAGGTTCCTAATAATCCGGCAATCTCGAAACCTACAAGAATCACAACAAAAATCCAGATCGGGTTAAGTCCGGTAAAGTTTCCCATCAATTTTGGAGCTAGCAGATTATCTTTAACTTGCTGCATGAATATCGAAAAGAATGCTAATTGAATTGCTAGCCACCAATTTTGTAGTAGCAGTAGTATGGTTACGAAACCAATGCCTAAAGTCGCTCCAATAAAAGGAATTAGCTGTGATATTCCAATGACTACGGCAAATAAAAAAGCAAATGGAATTTTAATAACTAAAAATATTGGTGTTAGAGTTGTCACCATAAACAGCGCGAGTAAAAACTGACTGAGAAAAAAGTAGTGAAAATTGAGCCGTAATGATTTACTCAAAGGAACTCGGATTTTTTCAGGCAAGAGATTTACTAAGCCATACCAGACGCGATCGCCATACAAAAGCATGTAAAATGCTAGCACTATTACTAAGATGGTATTCACCAAACTTGATAACAAGGTTCCGGCAAATCCTACAGCACCAAGTGGCAATTCTTTGAGCAAGTTTTCGATGCTGGCATTAGTTTGATTCGCTAATATTTTTAAGTTGATTAACGGCAAGCGTTGTCTTTGAGCAGCAGCTTCTAATTGTATTAGTTTATCTTGAAAGCTGTTTAACCAATCGGGAATTTTATCTGAAAGCTGAATAGTTTGGTTAATTACGAGGGGTACCAAAGTAATACCGATGAGAATCATTAGTGCTAGAGTCAGCAGCAAAACTATAGTTACCGCCCATTGACGAGAAATACGGGCACCTTCTAGAAATCGAACCGGATAATTGAGCAAAAAAGCCAGAATTGCTGCAATACTTAAGATAGTTAGTGGATGCCGAAAGTAATGAAAAACAAAAGAGAGCAATCCAATATTAAGAGCTATAATCGGGGCACTTAAGCCATAGATTAATAAGTTTTTTAAGGAAGCCCAATGGCGCATCCGCATATATTTTTTTATTTTGTACTATTTGTATAATTTTGCAATCAAACAATTGTAATGGATAAAAATATAGCAGACCTTCGTCAAGACTACACTTTGCACGGCTTAAGCGAAACTGAAGTCGATTCAAATCCTTTGATACAGTTCAAACAATGGTTTGATAGAGCAGTGAGCGCCGATATCTTAGAACCTAATGCTATGACTGTTGCAACTACAACACCAGAAGGTAAACCTTCAGCCAGAATGGTGCTGTTGAAAGATTTTGACGAACGCGGTTTTGTATTTTATACCAACTACAATAGTCAAAAAGCACAAGAATTAGCAGAAAATCCCCAAGCTGTTTTGGTATTTTGGTGGGCTGAACTGCAACGTCAAGTAAGAATTAGCGGAAGAGTAGAAAAAGTTTCAGAAGCTGAATCAGATAAGTACTTTTACAGTCGTCCTTTAAAAAGTCGTTTGGGTGCTTGGGTTTCAAATCAAAGCAAAGTTATTGAAAGTCGGGAAGTTCTGGAAAAACAGCTAGAAGAACTACAGGAAAAATATCAAAATCAAGAAGTACCTCGTCCGTCGCATTGGGGTGGAATTCGAGTTATACCGGCAGAAATAGAATTTTGGCAAGGGCGTTCGAGCCGTCTCCATGACCGTTTGGTTTATAGAAGAAATTATGATGGTGATTGGAGGATTGAGCGGTTGTCTCCTTAAAGATTGTTTGGGGAATTTAATTTGATTAAAACTTACACCATTTCTTTATAAAGATGCGCCGAATATAGCCCATGTAGATGGGCTTTGTTTGAATAGCCCCAGCCTTATAGGCTGCGGGCAATTTAGCGCAACCTCACACTGACTTCTCAAAAATTATTTCCCACCTAAAACCAACCCAAAAAAACAAAGAACACGACATGTGCCGTGTTCCGATAAAAATATTAGAGGAATCCATAATTACTACTTAATTTCTTCCTCATCATCCCAAGGAGGAATTTCTCCCGTTGCTCTGGGTGTGATATTAAATTTTTCATCTTCGAGCAGTATTTCTGCCGTGATGGTTGGAGGCTTGGGTTGAGGTTGAGAATTTTCATCTAGATGGGAATCGTCATCATCGTCATCCCAAGGTGGTATTTCTCCAACAATCTCGCGATTACTAGCAATTTCAGTAGTAATTACAGGTTTACGAGGTTTCTTTTTTTCCTGTTTCTTTTCCGTTTCACTGCTTGCTGAAATAATTTCAGTTTCGTTTTGATTTTGATTTTCTTCTTTTTCTTGAGACTTCTGACTCCAAGTTTGTATTTTTATTTGTTTTTTGTCTTTTTCCTCAGACATAATCATTCTTTCCTATATTTAGATTAATCCCGAGTTGAATCAAGAATTAAATCCAGTTCATCTCTTTAAGGATTTCGGAGACGTGTTTAACAAATCTTTCCCCTGTAACTTCAGGTAATTCATTAACTTCATTCAATTTATTCATTAATGCAAATTGCAAATCAGTAAATCTTTCGCGTACCGCTTGAAAATCTGGATCTCTACTAGCCCAATCCCACAGATTGCGATCGCTATCTCGTAATAAAGCGTAAATCAAGTACTGACGGGCTTTTTGCTTTGTTTGTTTATCTTCGCTATTTTGCCCGGTGAAGATTGCATACCACGAAGCTAAGTTATACAGAAATCGAGAACTCAAATCTGATTCTGCATTCCACTGTTTCTCTAATAGCTGTATTTCTTTTCGCGATTCCTCAACTAAATTTTCATCTTCAGTTAGTAATTGAGCCATTGCTTTACCAACTTTAATCCTTCGTCTTACGGTTTCATCTTCACATCTAGCGAGTGCTTTTTCATATTGCAAAATAGCTTGTCGCTCAAGGTTAACTCTTCTATTTTCCTGAAACTCTCTTCCTTGAGTGCTATAGGTATCTCCCAAATTTTCGTAAGGTTGATACCAGTTAGGATCTAATTCTATCGCTGCTTGTAAATCTTCAATTGCTAGCTGATAGAAGAAACGGCCATGAGTTGGAGCGCTGGCATAATTAATTACACCAAAAAAGTTATTGATTTGTGATTGATATCTTTTACACCAATTACCTAAATAATACCAAGGTACGTTAGCTAGCATTTCTCGTCTTGAAATTTCTAGCGCTAACCACCGAGTCGCAGGTTTTAGTAAAGCTCGAAATCTGTCTTTTAGTTCGGGATAGGTTTCAATGGCAGGTAACTCAAATTCCTCATCTTCAGCATTTGTTATAGATGAGTTGTTAGCCAATGTTTTAATTACCGTATCGGGCACAGTTTCGGTAGGATTTTCTTCCCAAATAGTATAAAGCCTAGAAGCAACACGACCTTGAATATCGGCTACTTCAAAAGTAATTCCCAATCTATTGTAATCTTCACCTTGGCTCTGCAAAATACTAGTTACTTTAGTTCCATAAGGTGGAAATATAATCTTGAGCAGATTAACCAAAGGATCGATTTGATCCGGTGTAAAGTCGTTGAGCGAAGCGACTAAATTAGAAAGTCTTTCATCTGGAGTTGCTTGTGGTAAAGGTAATTTATCCGGAGGAGGGTAAGTCCGCAATCCACTACTATTAATATGTTGCTTAAGACGCTGGTGAACCCCTTTTATATCCCTTACCAGTCTTTCTCGTCCCAACTGACTTAAACCCGGTAAAACAAAATCCATGCCTTCCGCACCAGAGGCATTGGTAAAATTATCGATAACTAATTGAGACGAACGAAAAGTAATCAGTATTACAATTCGCTGGATAACAATAAGGCTAAGTAAAATAATTACTACTTTTGCCAAAAAGAAAACTATTCGGTTAAAGCTTTTATCTACCCTATCTAAGTTTTCTAGTACTTGCTCGATGGAAGTCTTGGGTTTTTTTGATTCTTCTAACTCCGACGCAGTGATAATTGTTGGTGTCTCAGTTCTCGTAGAATTAGATATCGGTGCTTGAGAACATCCCGAACCAAAATTAATGATTACAAACGTAAATACTAATACAAGCCTTTTTTTCACAGTTGCTGCAATTGAATGTTTTTCGGCGGAACAGATATTGTCTGCGTATTATAAGTCACGCCTTTTTAACATAGATTTTTAGAATTGACAACAATTTTCAGCCAGCAGTTAGCAATTATTGATAACTAGTGCTATACCTCATTGGTTGTGAGGGCATAGAAGGGGTAGAGGCAATACTGCTCGGTAAGGAATTGGACACAATGGTTAGATCCCCCAAACCCCCTTTTAAAGGGGGCTTAGTTCCCTCCTTAAAAAGGAGGGTTAGGGAGGATCTCCTCTTAACCGAGCAGTATTGGGCGTAGAGGGGATAGAATAACTTTTTATGTTTTCCATACACCCCCCAGAATTCACGAAATGCACTAATAGTTATTGCTAACTGCTAACTGTTAACTGCTCACTGTTCGCTGCTAGTTGCAGAAAACTGAATTTTCGGGTCTGGCATAAAGCTGTATCTGAGGTAAAATCCGAGAACAACAAATAAAACAATAAACAAAGTTCCAATACCAACGGGACTTGGAAGCCAGAAAACTGCTTCAATATGATTTAGTTGTCCGGGTTTAAGTTTCCATGCAAGCTGCTTGTTGTTTTTCTGCGGCTCAATGGAATCTTCAGTTTTTTCAATACTGGATGCACCCCAGGGAGTTTTCAAGCTAAATTCTAGGTCAAGAATCGAACCAGTGTTAGTTAAAACGTTACCCTTACTGGAAATTAAACCCAAAGAACGCAAATCTAGATCGTAAATTAACTGATTGCGTACCAACAGTAAAAAATTACTCTGTTTTAAAAATAAATTTGATTCTATTTTTGGTAGTTCCGATTCCGACTCAGCTTGTTTTGCAGAGCGAGATTTAGGATTATTTTTGGAATTAAAAAATGTGTTGTATTTTCTTTGCAGTTCTCTACCATTACTGAATGGAATACTGACAATTATTTCTTCTTCGGAAATTCTTTTTGCTTTTCCATCTAACTCGCGAGCGCGTCTTTCAATACTATCTAACCATTCATAAACGGCATCGCCGCTAAAACTCGTTAGTTTTTCTCCTAATTTAATATGCTGTACGAATTTTCCGTAGTTAGCATTGTTTACATTTATTCCTAAATCGTAATCTACGCACCCAGAAAGTAACAGCGACGCTAACAGTAAAATGCATACAAGGCGTATTCGTTTAAAAAGACTTTTAACCAATCGCGTCGTAGTAGCGTAAGAATGCTTTTGATAGCTAAGTCGTGACATAATGACAAAATTTAATCTATGTACAAATTTTGTTGTTTTCGGTGGCGTTAGCGAAAAATTGTTTAAAAACTTAACCAAATCAAACTACCCAAAGTCACAGCGATCGCAAATAATGCCAGCCAAATAAAGCGATTGTCTTGCGTATTCACCTGACTCAGATCGATAGATTCGATTTCTTCTACTTTTTTAGCTGAAGATTTTTTAGGAGAAGCAGCCAAACGAATTTTGCTTTCATCAGATAATGCAGCTAAATCGGGTATTTCAGTCATCCATTCTTTTGGACGTTCTAATTTAGGTGCTTTGAGAATATACTGCAATCGTTTGGCTTCTTTGCTTGTTTCCGGGTAAGGATGACGCTTAAGCTGTTCGCACAAATCTATGGCTTCTTGATTTTCTCCGGCTGCTTCAAAAGCTGTTGCCAGCCAAATTTGCACTTCACCCCCGAGACGAGAATTGCGCTCTAATAAAGCGCAAGCCTTTTTTAACTCCTCAACCGCTTGGCGATATTTTCCATTTTCAAAAGCAACTTTACCATTGCGGTAGCGCTGCTTTGCTCTTTCTAAACTTTCGGAACTCACTTTTGTTGAATATATGTAACCCAATCTCTTTATTTTGCCGTTTTAATGCAACATTTTGAGAATATTTTGTAAAGGTAGGTATTTTCTTAGAGAAAACTTCTAAAATCAGAATTAGGTAGATTCGCTGATAATCTAGCCCCAATGGTTAGCTAGGAAAGATATTATGTTTAAGAATGCAAAAGTGCAACCGTATTTTGTGGGTTTTGGAGCTGCTGCTTTGATAGCTGCTGTAGCTGCACCTGCTTCTGCTCAGTCAGTGATAATAATTGATGGCGGCACTCCTTATCATGGACGCAGCCATAGTCCTAACGTAAGTAATTTTATTTATGGTAGTCCTATTTCGACACCAGTACCTGTAAATCCCGTAACGGGACATATACCTACACAAAGTTATTTTTCCAAGCCCCATAGAAAAAGAAAAGTTTATAATTCCACCTTTATCAATCCAGTTTTAGTAAACCCAGTAATTATCAAAAATCCTCGCAATCAAAGACGTTATCGCAATTCGCGACGACGGGGTTATCATCAACCAGCTTCCCGAATTATGATTAACTCCCCGTGGTAAAAATCATCATTTGGAAATTATTTGAGGTGCATCTGTTATTCTGAATTGCTGTTAAAATTTTGGTTGGAATTTATTACCACCTACGCAATCTCTACTTGTGATTATGAGTAAAGCTTTGTGTTGCGAAGTTATTAGGATAATTTAGGCGTAAATAGGCGTAAAATAAATTGAGATTGTAAACGTAATTATAAACGTAGAAAATTCAATTTCTCCGCAAACCAAAATTATATTTTTTATCTAGTCTAACTAGTATAAGTCGGCTTAAATAAGGCAACCATTAAAAATGGCTGACAAGCCTAGAAAATCAAACTTCTTACTTCTTACTTTTTACTTCTTACTTCTTACTTCCGCGAAGCGGTACTAGTCTAAATTCTGATTATCTATTTGTAATTATGTAATTATCATGTTGGGTTATGACACGATAAATGTGGATTGTTAGTAAAAGCCCAAATTTATTTCTTGTCTAACCCAACCTACTATCTAAACACACAATTCAAAAAGCAACTTATTGACAATATTTTACCCAATTTGAGAACTGAGAATCATTGTCCCGATACCACCATCGGTAAATATTTCCAATAATAAAGCATGGGGAATGCGACCATCAATAATGTGTGCTGCCCGTACTCCTTGAGCCAAAGAACGAACGCAACAGGTTACTTTGGGTATCATTCCTCCAGCCACTGTACCCTGTGAAATCAAGTCGCGGGCTTCTTTTATATCTACTTTTGGAATCAAAGTTGAAGAGTCTTTATAATTTTCTAAAATACCCCGCGTATCGGTAAGCAAAATTAATTTTTCAGCTCCTAATGCAGCAGCTATTTCTCCAGCGACAGTATCGGCATTAATATTGTAAGCTTGTCCCGTATCATCAGCCGCCACGCTAGATACTACCGGAATATAGCCACTCTCTACTAAAGTTCCTAAGATTTCGGTATTTACAGAGCTAACTTCACCAACAAAACCAATACCTTCTTGCCCTTGGTGACGAGCTGTAATTAAATTACCATCCTTACCGCATAAACCAACTGCATTCCCACCAGCCTGGTTGATTTTAGCAACAATCTCTTTGTTAACTCGACCAACCAACACCATTTCCACCACTTCCATTGTTGGAGCATCCGTGACTCGCAAACCATCTTTAAACTGAGGCTCAATACCAATTTTACCGAGCCAAGTATTAATTTCTGGACCACCGCCATGAACTAAAATTGGACGCAAGCCTACACAAGACAAGAAAACAACATCACGAATAACCTTATCTTTGAGGCTGCTATCTTTCATAGCTGCACCCCCGTATTTTACAACTACGGTTCTACCAGCAAATTTCTGTATATAAGGTAGTGCTTCACTTAGAACTTTTACCCTACTAGCTGCATCCTGCTGAATATATTCAGTATCGTTAACCATCATAAGCAACGTTTTATTATTTAACCCGAATCTAGATAGTTTAATTGATAGATTGATAGATTGTTTAGGGGAGAAATAGCCGGTTTTTACCAGTTATTCAGCTTCTTATCATTAACTCTACAATAGCTACCGGCTTAATTGTTGTTTGCGATGGAAAATTTTCTTGTCAAGTAATCAGAAAAATCGCAAAAGAAGTTGAAATTAAGGAGCAGATGTTTTTTTCAAAACACTGGGAATCTGTGTAAGTACTCTCTTAGCGATTTCTTCTGGTGTTTCCCCTTCTTTGATAGTTATTCGTAAATCAGCTAAAGCATACAGCGATTCTCTTTCTTCCAAAAGATTGCGTAATTTTAATAATGGATTACTCTCTTTTAATAACGGTCTTGTAG
This sequence comes from Rivularia sp. PCC 7116, assembly GCF_000316665.1. Taxonomy (GTDB): domain Bacteria; phylum Cyanobacteriota; class Cyanobacteriia; order Cyanobacteriales; family Nostocaceae; genus Rivularia. The sequence continues at coordinate 1,195,701 of NC_019678.1, forward strand.
TATCTTCCTTTAAACGGTCATATAATAGTTCAGCGGTTGCATCCAGCCAAACAATTAAACCGTGATGCAGGTAGCTCCAGTTTTGCCGCTTTAATACAATACCTCCGCCAGTTGCCACAGTTAACCTTGTATAAGCGCTAACTTGAGAGAGAACATCACTTTCCAATTTACGAAATTCAGCTTCTCCCTCAGCCGCAAATATTTGATTAATACTTTTTTTTGCAGATGCAGTAATAACTTCATCGGTATCTACAAACCCATATTCAAGTTCGCTCGCCAGTAAACGCCCCACAGTGGTTTTACCAGCGCCCATCATCCCAATTAAATAGAGGTTGATTCCTTGCAATAAATTTTTCACTTCTTAGCTAAGCAATTCGGTTCCTAATTTTCACTCTACTTTAAAGTTCGGTATTTAAGCGACTTACTTTTAGATGGTTTTTCAGTTGCTTTTCAAAAATAGTATGAGCAAACAATAGAGAACCCGCTTCATCCCGGCTAAATTTCAAATTTTCTTCAATCAGCTTTTCAATCAAATACTCCTTCAATACTGGTGTCAGCGAAAAACTAGACTCGTCTGTTTCAAGCAAAGAGCGTCTTTGCAGTAATTCCACTGCTTCGAGGGTTAATCGCTGCGATACCCTTAACATCAAATTTTTTTGCAGTTTCTTTAAGTCAAAATCACCATTGATAGCTAGCAAATACATAATCTGCTTTTCGACAACAGACAAGCGATTAAATTGCTCGTCTAAACAGGAGCGAATACCCCCAAATACTACTGTCTCTTGTTGGAGAAATTCGTCTATTTTGCCAGCAAACAATTCATGAATAGCTGTTGCAGCTAATTTGATAAATAAAGGATTTCCTGCATACCGCTGCATTATTTGTTGCGATTCTTCTAAATTGACAGTCGCAAATCCTTTTAATTCCAGAATTTCTTTAGTTTGAAGCTGATTTAAACCTGTTAATTTCAAGGAGCGAACCGGTAAAGTATTTCCTTCAAGAGCAGCAATTTCCTGGGGTTTCTCTCTACTAGTCAATAACAAGCAACTTTGATGTTGAGATTCTCCCAAACGTTGAATCAATTCCCCAAAGGCTTCATAACCGGGAAGATATTGAATAGAAGGCACATTTAGATTATTTACATTGATATTTGAGTTCGCGATCGCGCTGGTTTTAGCCGATAATACCTCTGTATATTCCTGTACTTCAATATTAGAGTTGCTGTATAAGATTGAATCTACATGGTCTAAAATAATTAAACTGCGAGTCGAACGCAAACAACTAACTAATTGAGAAATACTCCTAGAAATACTTTGTCCTTTTGTAAAACTTTCTGGTGATATAACTTCTAAAATTTGCTCGAAAATAACCTCTGGAGAAGCAGCAAAACGTAAAGAGCGCCACACAATAAAATCAAAATTATCTTTGAGAAGTTCTGCTAACCTTACAGAAAAAGTAGTTTTACCAATTCCACCCATACCTAGAAGTACTACTAAACGTACTTTCTCTTGTAAAATCCATTTTTCAACTTGAGTTAATTCTTTTTTTCTGCCATAAAAAATGCTGGTATCAACAGCTTCTCCCCAATCCTGCATGGGTGTAGATTTGTTGTTCGCAATTTCCTGTGCTTTCGTTTTGCTAAAAGTTGTATTAAGAGTCCCCGATTCAATTTGCAGCCAAACTTTTTTATAACCTGCTTTCTCTAAAAGTTGAGTCACCCGACTCCAGTTTTTCACTTTAATAAAGTCTGGAGCTTGTCTACTCAACATTTCTTCTATATATTTATATAGTCCATTAGAAAGATAAACTCTAACCGTGCTGCTACTGCGAGTTTTATAAACTTTACTTGCGATTTCCGCCGGACTAAAACCGCATAGCAAACCTCGAAGAAACTTTTTTTCTACAGGTGTTAAAGCTTTTCCTTTCGCAGACGCTAAATCAACATATAACTTTTCCAAGTCCCAATTGTTTTTAGCTTCTATAAATTCCTCTTCTATTTTGCGACGACGGCTTGTACTCATTATTTTTACTGATTTTTTTAAACTCGAATACGGCTTATCTTAACCAGTTTCTAGGTATTTTTCTTTAAAGCAAGAATAAATAAAAATGAATTTATAACAAATTTATAAGAAACTTCTAACGAATTTAATAACGGTCGTTAGGTGACTAATTGGTAGTGACTTCGCTATCTTTGAACTTAACGTAAACTTAATAAAAATTCTTTGAAACTTTATTCAATTGATGTAAGTCATTAATCCAGGGTCAGGAAAAGTAAGTTTAAGAGTAGTGGTTTAAATAACAGACAACAATTTGTATGCGGGCACAATCCAACTACTTAAGTATCGAATTAAATATCGAAATTGCCTAAAATCAATTGGATAAATTTCATTGTTAAAAACTTGTATGGTGTGGTGTTTTAAATGATAAATTTTTCTATTATCTCAAAAAACGTTGTTTATCGCAAAATCCGCCCAACTTTTAGCGGCTGCATATTTTAGCTGAGAAAGCTCGAACAAATAGTAGTAGGGCCAAGCAAAGAAGGGAGATTTTACTGATGGTTAGAATTCGTGACGTAGTACAAAAAGCTTTAGCAACTGGTTATTTAAGCGTAGAGGCGGAAAATCAGCTGCGGCGGTTATTAACAACCCGTTATGACTGTGAAGATTTCAACGCTTTCGTAATTCTTCAAGAAGCAGCGATGAATGGTAGAGTCAAGCAGGAATCCCGCGAACGTTGTGGGATCAAGTAGAATCAGGCGAAAAATCTTGATATAACTCTAAGCCAGAATACGCTTTGCAGGCTTATTTCGGCGGAGATTTATCTTCAGCGAAATCCTCATCTAAAAAATCCCAATCGTCATCATCCTGGTTATTCTGAGAACTTTCTGAGTCTTGGGAATTTGTGGATGCAGCGGCAGGGGGTATAATTACGCGATAATCGGCATCATATACCGATTCTGTCTTGCCTGCTTGAGAATCCTTTAAATCCCTTTCATCGTCAGCATAAGGGTTACTAGTTCTGGCATAATCATTTTCTGGTTCCTGAAAATCTTCGTAGTCCCTATCGTCTTGAATTTTTGTATACTCGGGGCGAGGTAATGGTTCAAAATATTCTTTTTCTGCTTTTTCTTCAAAATCCCAATCATCGCTAGCGTTTCTATCTAAATCCCAATCATCATAATCATCCTCATAATCATCCTCAAACTGATTAGATGTCTGGGGCGAGTTGCTTGGCGGTGGGGGATATACTCTATCTTCAAAATTATTTTCTCTAGGATTTTCTCTATAAGTTCGTTTGTTGACACGGGGTGAATCTTCTAACGGTTCATAGGATGTTCTTCGAGGTTGCGGCGAAACAGCACGGCTTGATAATTGAGTTAAGCCGCTAATTAACAAGGAAGTGAAAGCACCAGCAGCAGTACTGAACAACATCCACATAGCTAAAGAAACTGGTTTAGTTCGTAAGCCAAGAAAAACTAACGGTATTGCGGGAGACCAATTTTGGGCTAGCAATAGCATAAGTCCTCCCAGTACTGCAACCAAGAGAATTAAGCGAATTACAGTCATAAGAAAATCTTGATAGTTTGGAAACGAGCTTGTCTTCAAACCTGCCGATTGCAGTTCTTACAAGCTCAGTGGCTTCAACCCTAAGTTACTGATACCTTTACTTTATAATTTATCAACGACCTTGCCAGCGTTTAATAGGTACGCAATCAATATCAAGTTGATCTAAACTACGAGCCACAACAAAATCAACTAAATCCTCAACAGTTTGGGGATTGTGATACCAAGCTGGAATCGCAGGAACTATTCTAGCTCCAGCTTCAGCTAAACTAACTAAATTTCGCAGATGAATCAAACTTAGAGGAGTTTCGCGGGGTACAATTACAAGCTTTCGCCCTTCTTTAAGTTGAACATCGGCAGCCCTTTCTAGCAAATCCGAGCTTAAACCACCGGCTAATTTACCTACAGTACTCATACTGCAAGGCATAATTATCATTCCTAAAGTACGAAAAGAACCGCTTGCAATGTTGGCTCCGACATCAGCCCAAGGATGGCAGCGTAGTTTACCTGCTTTTTCTACTCCTGCTTGGTTTCGCCAAAATTGCTCTTGAGCCTTTGGCTCTGCTGGCATGGGGGTACTGTTTTCCGACTGCCAAACCATAAAGCTCGATCTTGATGCGACTAATTCGATAGCGTAATCTGCTGCTAACAAAAACTTAAGGGCGCGGACAGCGTAAATAAGACCTGATGCACCTGAGACACCTAATATTAATGGGCGGGCGTTATTGGACACTTGCTTGGGTGAGTCCTTAGATAATTGAATTAAACTAGAAAACCAAAAAACTAGAAACTAAAATTACAAAAAAGGCAGGAGGCAGAGGGCAGAAGGTAAGAAGTATTAATTAAAATGCACGTTCTGAGCTTAAAGCATGTCCGCAGGACATGCTGTGCTAACAGTAAAATCAAATAATTATACTGAGACTGTCCTGGCTCGCGAGGTATAAAAAGTTAGCGCATCTTACTCACTCTTTTAACGGCGACTACCCTTCTGCCTTCTGAAATACAACCAACCCCCCACAGAGTTGGGGGGCTATGTGTAAGTCCTGTTTTTTGAACTCCTAACTCTTAACTTACGATATGATGACTACTTTTTACTCATCTTCGTAGTCTTCCATATCATCCGACTCGTAACGATGGTTAACATAGTAACCGGAAGAATCCGAATCGCGATCGCTTGCTCCATCATCGTTACCTACGGTAACCAAATCAATTTGCTGACGGTAATAATCGACACTCTTCACCTGAACGGCTACGCGGTCACCCAGTCGATAGGATGCGCGATTTTTACGACCGAATAATGCCTGCTGCCGAGCGCGATATTCATACCAATCGTCTTTGAGAGAACTAACATGTACTAGCCCTTCTACCCGCAAAGGTATATTGCTAATTTCTTCAGTTTCCTGGCTTGGTACCTCAATTTCAACGAAGAACCCGTATGATTGAACGCCAGTAATTACACCACTGAAGACTTCGCCAATTCGCTGTTTCATCAAAGCGGCTCTTTTTAAACCTTCTAAATCCGCTTCAGCTTCTTGGACTTCCTTTTCTCTATCGTTGATTTGGGTAATAACCCTTGCCAAATCGGCTTGTAGTTCCTGCTGTAGCTCGGGAGGTAGCACGTTCCAGTTAATGTCACCATGACAATTGCTCGAACGTAAATTTACTCTTTCTTTGACGCGAGTATTACGGCGATCGCGTCCGTTTTCGATTAAAGAGTAATATACCCTTTGCATCAGTAAATCGGGATAGCGGCGCATCGGAGAGGTACAGTGAAGATAACCGTCTGGTAAAGCTAAACCAAAGTGTCCGCCTTGATTGGTGGTATAAGTAGGCGGCTTAAGAGTATCTTGCAATAAATAAGTCAGAACTTGTTCGGAAGCAGATTCAGCAAACACTTTGGTTAAGTGTTGATAATCTAAAGGTTGAATCTCAATATCATCCGGTAACGCCAGCTCTACACCCAAGTTAATTGCTAGTTTAAGCATTTCTTGAACATCGTCTGGATCTGGTGCTCCTTGAACTCGCCAAATCGCTGGAATACCCAAAGCGTTTAAATGAATTGCCATTAATTGATTCGTTAACAGCACTAATTCCGTTAACAAAGAACTAACTGACGAATCAGTTTCAGTAACACAACCGCTAGCACCTTCGTCAAAGAAGGGGTTTTGTAAGACGGGTAGATTTAACTGCAAGCTACCTCTAGCCAAACGTTGTTCCTTTAGAACTATTGCTAAGGCTTGCAACTGTTGCAGCATTTCCACAACTTCAGGCTCTTCTTTGGTTTCAGCCCCAAGAACTTGACTAGCTTGCTTTTGGTTTAAATCCGTATCTACATTAACTACACTTGGCTGGATTTCCCAGTCAAGTACTTCTCCAGTTTCCCCATCTAAAGTAGTTAGAAAAGAAATTGCTAACCTGTCGCTTCCGGTAACTAAGGAACTTCTTGCTGCCACAGCATCTGGTAGCATAGGCAAAACCAGCTTTCCTAAATAAACGCTTCTTCCGCGTTTCAAAGCTTCGCGATCTAAAGCTTCATCTGGCTTTACATAATGAGAAACGTCAGCGATGTGGAAACCTAACAACCAATTTCCTTCTTCAGTTTCTTCTAAGGAGATGGCATTTTCTCTAACTTTTGACGAATCGGCGTTAGCGCAAATGCAAATCGTATATTTATCTGTTAAGTCAAGTCGGCTTTTACGATCTGCTTTAAGTATCCTTTTAGGTAATTTCGCTGCAACTTCTTCGACATTATCCGAAAAAGTACGGGACAGGTCGTGTTTGCAAGTAACCAAATCAATATCGGCAGCTGCTTCTGCATCGCTACCTAAAATTTGCACCACTTTACCTAAAGGCGGGTATTGAGCTAAGGGATAGCGCAGCACCTGTACGTGGGCGAGATGGTCGATGGCGTTGTCTAAAACAATACCATTTTGTCGTAATTTGAGTTCAAACAGCAGTCGGTCATCCAAAGGTACGGCACGAAAACCTCCTTCTATTTGCTTGATTCGCGCTAATAGAGTGTGGTTAGAACGTTCTAAAACCAGCCTTACCTCACCTTCAGGAGAACGCCTGCGACTACCTTCTTTAAGAACTCTGACTAAAACGCGATCGCCATTCCAAGCATTACTTAAATGGCTTTCTCGGATATAAATATCTTCAGCAGCTTCTACATCTTGAATTGCAAAACAAAAGCCCTTAGAAGAACAGCGAAGTTTAGCTTCAATCAAAGAATCTTCTGAAAGACGACGATACTTACCTCGTTCTTTCGCTAAAATTCCAATTTTTTCTAAAACATCTAAGGCAATTTGCAGTTTTTGTATGCTGTCATCATCTTCACAACCAAGTTTTTTTTCTAGAAGTTTACGAGCTACCAATTTATCATCAGTAAAATTGGCAAGGAGTGTAGCGATTGAAAATTCCATGCACTGAACCGACATAGAGGTCAAAACATCGTTTTTTTAATTGGTTAGTCTTCTTGCGTATACCCTCACTACCTGCAAAGAAGTCAATCAATTTTGCGAAAATTTTGGGGGAGATATTCTTTCCCGTTCACCGTTTGCGGTGGGGCTTAGTTTAGGGGAAGAGTATCTTACCCCCAACGTCTCTTCCCAAAACTTTTCAAGATGGATTTTAAGGACAGTGCATTTCCCTGGAGCCACTAAGAAAGCGGAAGTTCCCACAGTACGAGAGAAGTGGCGGGGTTCCCCCATGCGAGCGGAACGCTTTCTCATAGGGTGCAACTGTCCAGAATTTACGATTTTGGATTGAAACCCCAGACTTATCTGTAGGTTTAAAAGATTCTAGTAAGTCCGACAGGAAATTAGCATGACAATTACAACAAGTACCGTGTCTACTAAAGTTGCCTTGCTTGAAACCATAATCCAAAATCTTAAATATAAAATTGTTTCGGTCATCTAGAAACGAATTACCCGCCCCCATAGAGGGTATTACACAATTATCTCAGAATTTGTTGGCTCTACAAGAACCAACATTAAGACTAATCTGACAAAGCACACCTGAAATAATTCTTACTTCGTCGTTATGATTATGAACGGCAAAGTTTTTGAAAGGTAACATGGGAAAATTGATCGCTGTTTTTCCGTTTATCAGTAGAAAGGAAAATCAGCTTACTGTTCAATTGTTCTACACGTTCGGGTACTTTGACACCACCTAACTCTGAAAATGTACTTGGAGAAACTGCCGACTAACCGAACTGCCCCTATGTAGAATCGGTAACAATTAGGTCAGCAGTCAAACCGCCTCGGGAGGTGGAACCATTACTTTATATTGTAGATAAGGAGGGTAATTCCAGAAAATAGTTCTGGAAAGCAATTTGGGTATTTAGTATAGCATCGATAGCAATACTACTAAAAATTACTCACTTTTTAGCCAAAAAAATACTCCATTGACTTTACCTTTTCCTACAATCAGAACGTTTTACACGATTCGCAAGTAGGGTTTCGTTTTATAGTGAAACTTTTATACAAGAATATTTTTGAGAAAATTTCTTGTCTAATAAGAAAAGAACACAAGCCACTATTTTTGTTCCAACGAACAAGCTAAACTAACATACATTGGATCATGTATATCGCATTCTATTTTCTGATAGTTTACTACGCGGTGGTAGCAACATCGGAGCTTACCTGACCCGGAACATCAAAAAAAGAACCCCACCGTAACCTCGGTATGTTAGGGTAAGCAAGCGGTGTAGCCAATAACTATTTTTCCGTAAAGAAAGATAGTAAGTTGCAGCCATCGATAGGCACCTTCGGTAAACACCATAACACATCAAAAGCTTGTAACAAGTTTTGTGATACACAATCTCCTACACATCAAAAAGGACAAATTAACGTAACTTAAAATTACTGATTCAATTGACTCACTCAACTAGCAAAGAAATTTTGGTATTTTAGTTGTCGTTATATGTCGAAATAAAAAATAAACACTTAACAGCAACAATCAATCCACGTCAAGCAGATTTAAATTGGTAGCAATATTATGTTGGCTCAATTTCAGAGCTTGTATCCTACAGGTAGTCTTACAACCGAATTATTACAAATTCATCACGGTAAATATATCGTTCGTTCCAGCGTGCAAGTTGAAGGTGTAACCCGTGCGACTGGAATGGCTGCGTCTGAAATCATTGAAGAAGCAGAAGATAGATCGAGAACTAGAGCGTTGATGGTTTTAGGAATCACAGATGAAGAATCTCAACCAGAAGTACAGCAAAAACAAGTTTCGGCTTCACCACAGTCAAATCTAGAGGTTCTTGAAAATCGATCCTTAACCACTGCAAAAGCTAGAGTAGAATCCCCCCCTCACAGCACAAATTCTTCTGAAGTAACTCAAACTCCAATCTCAAATACCCCACCGGCAGCTTCTTCTCAAGTTGCAGAAACTCCAATATCAAATATTCCACCAGTAACTTCTGCTCAAGTAACTCAAACACCCGTACCAGATACTCGTTCAACTACTCCAGAACTAGCGGAAACTTCCGTAGTCGAAACTGTAGAAACATCGCCGCCTCCCGAGCTTTTTCTTGAGGAAGATAATAGCGATATTTACAGTCAAGAATTTGATAAATCCTTACCGATACAAACATATAGCGAGACAGAATTTGATGCACCAGATAACTTAGATAACTCAGAAAATCCTGAAATAGCATCGGATAATCCACCAGAAGAAGAACCAACTCCCAGTAAAACATCTAGTAAAAGCACTACTGGAAGAACTACAAAGAAGAAGACAACAAGCACAACCAAAAGAAAGAAAAAGAGCGAACCAATTGATTTATCTGACGTAATTGCCAAAACCGATGTTGAAATGGAGCGCCTAAGTTGGACTCCCCAGCAAGGAAGGGAATATTTAATTCAAACTTACGGCAAACGAGGACGAACTCTACTTACTGAAGAAGAATTACTTGATTTTCTTCAGCATTTAGAATCTATCCCCACGCCACAGCCAGAGCTTTCGGAAGCAGATCCATTAGCAGGATTTTAGGTATTTATTGGGCATGGGGCATAGGAAGAGAGAACAGAATAATTCGTAATTTCGCAATTATGAAATCTTAACTTCCAACTCCTCATTCCCCAATCAAAACAAAGTATCCGTTATTCAAATCCAAAATATAAATGACCGAACACTTTGATCTATCTGAAATAATTGCTGAAACAGATGTTGAAATGAAACGTCTTGGTTGGACTCCCCAGCAAGGAAGGGAATTGCTAATTGGGGATTATTAGAGAGGACAAGAAGACAAAGGGAAACAAATAACAATTAACCAATGCCCAATGCCCAATGCCCAATGCCCAATGCCCAATTCCCAAAACAACACCCCCCGAACAGAATCCGAGGGGTAATTATTGTTTTAAATTGCAATTTGCTTCAATAAGCGTCTTGCAACTCATAAAAGTCAGGTGAAACGTAATCTTTACGTAAAGGATAACCTACCCAATCTTCAGGCATTAAAATCCGCTTCAAATTGGGATGTCCTTCGTAAACAATTCCGTACATATCGAAGGATTCGCGCTCTTGCCAATCTGCTGTTTTCCAAATCCAATACACTGAAGGTACTGTCGGATTTTCTCTAGGCAAGAATACTTTTACACGTACTTCTTCAGGTCTATCAGCATTATCACTTACTTTTGATAAGTGGTACATGCTAACTAATTGCTCTCCGGGACCTAAATCAATACCACATTGACATTGGAGATAGTTAAACCCGTAGGCATACAAAGCTGTGCAAATTGGTAGCAGAAAGTCTGCTTCCACCTTGATTATTTCAACTCCGCTATGATCTGCTTCTAAAGACTCGTGAGCAAAATCGTTTTCACTCAACCATTTAGAAACCTTACCCGCTTCTACGGGGGAGTTCTCTTCTGCTGGTACTGGTTTTGATTCTTCAGCCACGTTCTACCTCCTCTTGCTTTTTAGAAGTTAGTAAAGCAGGCGGTACTGGCATACCAATGCTTTCGGTTAATTCTTTTGGTGGAGCCATACGTGTAGAGGAACGTAAATATTCACCAGTGAGGATTTCTTCAACCGGCTTCATGCTGTGAGTTGTGCTGTAATAACGATGAGTTTGCTTAATCTCACCCCGCTCCTGCATGGAATCATCAGCAATCTTTTTCCGCAACTTAATTATTGCGTCAATAATTGCTTCCGGACGTGGAGGACAACCAGGTAAATAAACATCTACCGGAATTAACTTATCGACTCCCCGAACTGCGGTAGGAGAATCGACACTAAACATACCGCCGGTGATAGTACAAGCACCCATAGCAATAACATACTTAGGTTCTGGCATCTGTTCGTAAAGACGAACTAATTGGGGTGCCATTTTCATCGTGATAGTACCCGCAGTAATAATTAAATCAGCTTGACGGGGACTAGAACGAGGAATCAAACCAAAACGGTCAAAATCGAATCGAGAACCAATTAAAGCAGCAAATTCGATAAAGCAGCAAGCAGTACCGAATAACAAAGGCCATAAACTAGAAAGTCGTGCCCAATTGTAGAGGTCATCAACAGTAGTTAAAATGACATTTTCCGATAATTCTTGAGTAACGCTTGGGCGTTGTATCGGATTGGCAATACGTTCTTGATTTTGTCCTATGCCTTTTGTATTATCTAAGACCATTCCAAAGCTCCTTTACGCCATGCGTATACGAGGGCAACTACGAGAATTCCTATAAAAACAAGCGCTTCAATAAATGCGAGCAAACCCAAACGATGGAATGCAACAGCCCAAGGATATAAGAACACGGTCTCAACATCAAAGACCACGAACACCAGCGCAAACATATAGTAGCGAATATTGAACTGAATCCAGGCTCCACCAATGGGTTCCATACCCGATTCATAAGTAGTAACCCGTTCGGGGCTGCGACCGCTCGGTCGCAAAAGTTTAGAAGCAGACAAAGCTAGTGCAGGTACCAAGCTGCACACTATCAAGAAGCCTAGAAGGTATTCGTAACCGCTTAGGACAAACACAATAAATACAAATCCGTTATTGAGCTAATTTTCGTAATTTTCTTTTACATTCTTACACTACATTATATCGATTTGACGGTTCTGGAACCTAGAAAACAGACCCACTAAAAGATTTGATTACAATTGCTCTAGCTGTGGAGAGGTTGTCAAGAAAACGCTATCTACTCGAACTCATGGCTGTAAATGTGGGTGCGTGTTAGATAAAGACGAAAATGCAGCTATAAATATTTTGCATCGCGGACTTAGTACGGTAGGGCATACCGGAACTACTGCACTTTGTGCAGAAAACGCTTGGGGAGATGAAACCTCTACTTAGCTTGGTGAGCTACTTGCGGTGGTGAGGTAGTGTGGTCTTGGGGGTTTCCCCCATGAACAACTACCGAAAGGGTTCCCCGGCATAAGCAAAGTAGCGAACCCGAAGGGTGAAAACCTGGCTGAGCAAGTATTGTCACGGAAGCAAGAATCCTCGATCTAAAGGTACGAGGAGTGTCAATTTTCGCTTTTCATAGAAATACCCGCCAATTATGTCATAATTTTTAACGTATATTTAAGCTTTGCCCCCAATGGCATTATGAGCGAACAAAGCGAACAAGTTGTTGAAACTACTGAGTTAGATCGTTATGAGTGTCGTGCCTGCGGTTACGTCTACGAACCGGAAAAAGGAGACGATAGTCATAATATTCCCGCAAATACTGCTTTTGCAGAATTACCTATAACCTGGCGCTGTCCGGTTTGTACTGCGAAAAAGAAGGCATTTGAAAACGTCGGACCTGCCGGTACTGCTTCCGGCTTTTCGGAAAATCTTGGCTATGGACTTGGCGTTAATAAACTAACACCAGGCCAAAAAAATATCTTGATTTTCGGAGCTTTGGCTCTTGGTTTCTTGTTTTTTATCAGCCTATATGGCTTAAAGTAAAAAGCTAAATTGGTAAATCTGGATACATAATTATCTTGCAAGCTACCGAGGCTTTCAATACGTAAATTAAGAAAATTAATCAAAAGTAAACTGATACAAATGTTGCCAATTATGAAAATTGGAAGACGAATAATAGCACTGTTGGCGATCGCTCTAATGTGTTTCGGTTGCAGTAGCGTTCCTTCCATGAGTTATAACCCCTGGGAGGTAATTTCCTTACCTACTGACTCTAAACTGTTTGATATTGCTTTTACTGATGACCCCAATCATGGTTTCATTGTTGGCAATAAAGCGACCCTTCTAGAAACAAAAGATGCTGGTGAAACCTGGAATCCAATTGTTTTGCAAGTAGGTGATGAAAACTACCGTTTCAATGCAATTGATTTTCATGGAAACGAAGGATGGATTGCCGCCGAACCTTCCATTTTGTTGCACACTAGCGATGAAGGTAAAACTTGGACGAGCATTCCTTTAAGCGAAAAATTACCCGGAAATCCAGTTAATATCGTGGCTTTTGGTGACAATAAAGCTGAAATGGCTACCGATGTCGGAGCAATATATAAAACTGAAGATGGCGGTAAAAACTGGAAAGCACAAGTAGCAGAATCTGTAGGAGTTGTCCGCAATATTGAACGCTCCGAAGATGGTAAATACATTGCTGTTTCCGGTAAAGGTAACTTTTACTCCACTTGGGAACCAGGACAAAATGCTTGGGTTCAGCACAACCGCAACAGTTCCCGCAAAGTCGAAAACATGGGTTTTGCTCAAAATGGGCAAATGTGGATGTTAGCCAGAGGCGGACAAGTACAATTTAGCGAACCAAATAGTTTAGAAGAATGGCTTGATGCTCAATACCCAGAACTATCAACCAGTTGGGGTTTGCTCGATTTAGCTTACCGTACTCCATCCGAAATTTGGCTCAGTGGCGGTAGCGCTAACTTACTCCACAGCAGCGATGGAGGACAAACTTGGGAAAAGGATCGCGATGTAGAAGATGTCGCAACAAATTTTTACAAAGTAGTTTTCTTATCTCCCGAGAAAGGATTTGTGATCGGAGATCGGGGCTTTTTATTGAAGTATCAGCCTGATATTGCACCGTCAACGGAGTCATCCGCAGCTTAATCAGTGAACAGTGAGCAGTGAACAGTCTTAGCGAAGCGTGTCCCGAAAGGGACATACAGTGAGCAGTGATTGATAAAAAACCATAACCCTCTGGGTGAAGAACTGATAACTGACTAACTGATAACTGAATTAATTATGAGAATTTGTTGCAACTTGTAACTCTTTCTTAACTTTGTAGGATAATAAACACATACTTGATGTTTTGATAGGTTAAGCAAATGAGTGGAACTACCGGAGAACGTCCGTTTTCAGACATTATTACTAGTATTCGTTACTGGGTAATCCACAGCATCACAATTCCTGCGTTATTTATTGCAGGCTGGTTGTTTGTAAGCACCGGATTAGCATACGATGCATTTGGTACCCCTCGTCCAGATACCTATTTCACCCAGGAAAGGCAAGAAGTGCCATTAGTGAACGATCGTTTTGAAGCTAAAAATCAAGTTGACGTATTTACTGGAAACTAGTTTTAAATTATGACAAGCTCAGATAACATCAACCAACCAATACAATATCCAATTTTTACCGTTAGATGGCTGGCGGTTCACACTTTAGCAGTACCCACCGTGTTCTTTTTAGGCGCGATCGCGGCGATGCAATTTATCCAACGCTAGGAGTTTTTCATGGAAAGAAATACTAATACCAATAATCAGCCGGTAGAGTTAAATAGAACATCCCTGTTCCTCGGACTGCTACTAGTATTTGTACTAGGGATTCTTTTTTCCAGTTACTTCTTTAACTAAGTTAACTGGGCACAGATTAATCTATCAATTAATCATTTTTTATTTAACGCTACTCGATGTTGTGATTAAGGAGGCAAGTTAATATCATGTCTGGAGGCGGAAGAATTCCCCTGTGGGTTGTTGCTACAATCGCTGGATTGGGCGTAATTACTGTTTTAGGCATTTTCTTTTATGGTGCCTATGCTGGAGTCGGTTCTTCGATTTAAAAATAGTCAGATTTTCTAATATTTGATTAGAAATTAGCATTTGAAAACCGTCCGTCTTTTTTAGATGGGCGGTTTTTATCAATCGTAGGTTGGGCTAACGAGCGGGAATTTGAAAGTTTTAAGCTTTAGTTTTAAGTTTTATTTGCGACTTCCTCGAAAAGCAACCTAATTCTTAAAAAACCAAATTTGGGATGCTACACTTCCCCGAATATGCTCGTAAATAATTTTTACAATTACAGTTTTTCGCATTCCAATATAAAACCGACATACAGCAACAAACCGATTTTAAAATGCAAAAGCTTGGTAAAAAAACGAGCAGGATGCAATTACCATAAGAATGTATTAAATTCAAGTGGAACAGCTTCCTGCCTGTTATCTATTTAAGCCAAAACTTAACCGATATCATCGCGTTCCATGTACAACAGCAGAAATGCCATGGTTACAGCTGGAAAAACAAGACCAGTTAAAGGAACGAGGACGGATGGCAGAAAAGATGCAGCCATAGTAAAACCTCCTATAAAATCGCATTACAATTCAACACGAGCTTACTGCAATTTGCGCCTTAATAAGGCAAAATTGTACATATTTTTAACACAAAGTCTTTTCACAAAAGTGGTTAGTGGTGATCAAAAGCCCTAAATCACTCTTCAAAACCTATTTTTTGATTGCTTACTATTCTCTATTACATGCCGAGCATTGCATCTAATTGAATGTTAGGTAAGTCTGGAGGTATTACAGTACGTTGGATGGTAAATTTATGGCTTTCCTGTAGAGTACTTGTATTTACAGCAATTGCTTCCAAGCGAATTTCTAAACAACCGAAAGGAATATTTAGTTTAGTGACTATTTCCAACTCTTGGTTTTTATTCGGTGTCAAATTGGTCAATAGGTGAGGACCATCAAGTAAATGCCTTGTATGGCAGTCTTCTAGCCACAATTTAACAGCAAGATGAGAATTGCCCTGTGGCAGACGAATTCGTACATTCAACGATTTACCTGAGACCAGTTCTCTTTTTGCTATGTAGAGTTGGGGAGTAGGTAATTCTTCTATTTTATCAGGACTTATTGTCAGTGCTGAGGTTGACGGATTTTCTGCAAGATGCTTTTGGGGTTCATCCAATTCAGAACTTTCAGTTGTCAAAATGTTATCGGCAAAAATATCTGTATCCTCTACTACAATTTCTTGATCGATTTGATTTGATGGTGCTCCAATTTGATTTACTTGCCATTGGGAGGAAGTAGAAATAGATAAATAAGGAGAAGGTGTTGCTTGTATATCAACTTGCGCTTTCTCTTGGTGTAATGCTTGAGAACTATCATTACTTTGGGCGTTTGCGCTCTGCGGAGGCTGCTGCACAGAAATGCCCTGACTTATCTCAACATCGTAATCTTCGTATTCAACGTCAATAGGTTCGGGTACGGAATATCCCTGAGAAAGCATCCACTGTCTAATTAAAGGAGATGTATTAAGATTTTCCGCTGCGATAAATTCGGAATTTGTTGGAGTCGCTGATTCTTTAAACTCTATAAAGTTATCTTCTTTTAGTTCATCCACCACTAATTCAGCTTGAGAAGTATTATCGGCTGAAAGTGATGTTTCAGTTATGTTTTGATTATCGACAACGCTCGTGTATGCTGATTCTTCTGTATCGTAAACATTTGCATCGGCTTCAATGGTACAACTATTTATTGGCTTTGACTTTCGTAAGTAAGGAAAACTTGTATCTGTAGCAGCACAGCTAGAAACAGCTTCGATATATCCATTGTTAATATATTCATCAATTTTCTCTTGATAACCAGGCACGCTTGGTAACTTTAGTGAATTTGTTGCTACCTTTCTACGAAGCTTTCGAGCATCTATACGAGGTGGAAGAGATTTTTTAGTCGATGGTACTCCTTTTACCGACTGTTCTTCCGGCTTCACTGCTTTTACTAAGTTAAAAAGTTCTAAATCTAGAGATGATGCAGACTCTTCTAAAGTTTGAGGTGTATTTCGTGCAGATAATTCCGCTGTGGAATAAGCAAACTTTTCTAATTCACCTTTAGGATTAGCAACAGTAATCGCTAATAGTTCTTTAATTTCTGCCGTAATCGTAAAAGATTGACTTGCTAATAATTCTACAACTTCTTGATTTGAAAGTGCCCCGTATAACTTAACTTCTCCCAGAATTAACTTAGAATCGCATTCTTCGGGAATATTAATTAAAATCGCAATTGCAAACGGTAGGGATTTATTGGGGTTGGGTAGACGAAAAGATTGTAACAGTTGGGAATTTTGCGGCGATCTCAGTTCAATTTGTATTTCAGCCTTCGTAATCGGGTTAATTTGCTGTGTTGTTTCTTTAGCAGCAACCTTTCCTTGTAGTGTAATTGTGCTTCCCCAACTAGCAACAAAGCTATTTTTATCTAAAGTTATTAGTAATGGTAAAGGTGGAGGAACTTTAAGGTTATCTTCAATACTGTCATCGGGAAGTAAAGGTTCCGAAGACGGTAAAGCTAACTCCATCAAATTTTGTAGAATCTGTTCTGCCGTATCCCCTTTAACTCTTACTGGACTAGAATTTTGCTCAACTATAGCTGTAATCTCTTGCCGAGAAGGTTGTTTGCTAACGTCTTTTTTGTTTGAGGTTTTTGGCTTGTTCGATGATGTTTGAACTGATTTTTTACTAACGCTTTTATTTAATTTAGCTTTAGATTTTTCTAAAGATTCTTGAGCAGATTTTTTGTTAACGGCTTTATTTGAGATGGCATTAGACTTTGCTGGCTGTTTTCGAGATGATGAAGTCTCAACAGCTTTTTCCGGTGACAATCGAGCAGAGTCTGTTATCTTTTGCTCATTTTTCCCACTAGGTACAGTATCTTGATTCGATTTTCCAGGGGGCTTTTTGCTAACAGCCTTTTTTTTCTCTACAGCAGCTTTGAGCGAATCTCGTAATTTTTCTTTATTATCGCTGCTGGATCTATCTAAAGAACTTTTTTTGGCTGTATTGCCACGATTTGCACTTATTTTTCCTGTTGAGCGAACCGAACTTGCCTTATTAGCAGCTTCTATCGATATAGAAGATATTAACCCAGCATCGTTAGTTTTTATATCATTAGATGAAGTTAAAGAATAACGGCTAGATTTAACATCTTTGATTTTAGATTTAGTTTGATTCGTTTTTTTGTCCGTGCTGTCAACTTTATGCTGGCTCTCTAAATTACGATCCGTTTTTTTAGAAACAACCTTTGCCTCTAATTGATAAGGTATAACAGCCAGACTCACGGTGTATTGCCAAGACGCACCTAAAAGATCGGACATTAAATCGCCAGAGCATTGTAATTCCCAAATTCCTGACTTGAGATAGGTAAATGGAATTACAGCCATCAAACCTTCGGAATTGATACGTCGTCTTCGCTTTTGAATGCGCCGTCTGGGTGGAACCTCGGACGGAGAAGAGTGAATTACCCGTACCTCTACGTCGGTATTAATACGGTTGGAACGAGCAACTACTCGATACCGACCTTCCATAATTTCTATGCTTGGCTTCTCTAAAGGATGCCAAGTACGTTCGCCTTCTTTCTGTATCAGAAATTGCCACTGTTCCATTGTGAGTGATGCCTAAAACTGATAGCAGTCGTGGTATTATTTGCACTATCTTGCTTGCAAGTTTACCGCACTGTATCTGTATTTGGTTGCATAAATTGTTGTTTTGATTAAAACATAATTTTATGCTGGCTTTAAGTGTAATTAGATTAACATTATAATTATTATTAGTCTTTAAACCTTTTATTGAGTTGCTATTTTAGCAGTTTACTACAATGACCGAACGGCCAATTTTTTACTATTCCCGGTCGGTGTTAGTTTTGCTCAGATGGTTTGGATACAGTTCAATTCCAGTAAATAACAGATGTGACGTTATTCGCCTCAAGCAAGGTTAAGAATCTCTGTAATGCTGCTTGTGTCCTTATGTGTGGCTGCTTACATTAGAGCAGGATTTAAGTACAATTAAGCTGAATTCACAGTTAGTACCTTTATGAGAAAACCTGCACTCTCATAAAAACAGAATCGTATTTATATCGTATTTATATTTATACCCAGATAAGATAAGCTGCTACGCATTTAACTTATATATTTATTTAGCATTGATTAATGGTTACAATTCTTGTCTCTTCTTCCCTCTGACTTCTTCCTTGCTATTTGTCCTAGAAAAGCTAGGTTTGATTAGATTCAGCTAGGTGTTTTACCAGAAATGATATAAGATAAAAAATTCAAGGTATTTTAGACAATGCAAAACCCTCTCAACTAAAAAGAAGAGAGGTTTTAATTACAATCATTTATTTGTAAAGAACTAGCTATTAGACATCATAGCGATGCTGATAGTAATCCAGGATCTGCTTTACCCATTGCCTGGTTTGCAAATTAGAATTTGAACTATAGTCAATCCATAAACCATAGACTTGGCTTTGGTTGTAGTCAAATTCTTGGGAAGTTTGAGGAATTAATTCTACTTCTATGCCAGTAACAGTTCCTAAATGAGCCGCAATCTCTCTGTAGACTGTCAAAGGTAAACCAGCAAATACAACTTTTTCCCTTGTATTCATATTTTCACTTACCCTGTAAAAAATCTCTTTAAAGAACAAAGGAATGAATTACAGTTAACCTACCACGATTAAATATTATCTATCAGGCTTAACTAAAGTTCCATCTTTAATTGCCTTTCAGTTAATAGTTTAAAACGAAGAAATCTAGAAGTAAATTTATGAAGCCCCAATAGATGTAGATTTTGGTAACGGTGGTAATGTTGAAACAGAATTTTCTGTAGAAGCCGTGGCTGGTTCACTCGCTCCCATAGCTGCCTCTCCAACCATTCTCGCTACTTCAATACCATATTGTTCTAAAACAACAACTGGCTCGGAACCTTCGTTCATTTCAATTCTTTTAACAAGTAGTCCACTTGCTAATCTTTGTCCCGCTTGAACGTAGCGACTAGTCGGTTCGCTGGGTACTTTAATGATTGCTTGAGGACGATTTCCTACTTGAATTACACCCGAAACTAAAACAGCTTGAGCTAACTTCGGTTGTGGTGGCGGTGGTAAAACAGATGCGAGATCTGGTTGTGGTATTACCCCAGGCAACACTTTGGGTACAACTGGAACTGAAGCTGCGCGACCCGGATTCAGGTTAGAATTAGGTTTTTTTACTATTGTTGGGGGTTTTTTTGGAATAGCCCTGCCCGAACTGGAATTTCTGACAGTATTTCTTGAACTTCCTCCGGTAGTAGCAGAAATGACTGCACTGCGGGGACGTCGTCTAGATGCAATTCTTCTACTAGAAGACGGTAAAGGAGGCAATACAGGAACGGCTTTTTTCGGCTTGTTTATAGTAGAACCTTCAGGCTTTTTAGTCGCAAACTTTACAGGAGCTATGATACCTTCAAATGGGTCGCTACGCCCTTTAGATACTACTCCCACTCGCTCTGTAGGATTAGTCGGTTGAATTAAAGTCGAAGGAGCCTTTGCAACAGTAGGACTTTGCGTAGCTGGCACCACCGGATCTTTAAAGTTTTCAGTCTTGCCTTGGTTATTTTCAGCCGTTTCGTTGGGGGCGGGAGCAACAGTCTCTACTTGTTCCTCTTCACCAGAACACCCGGCGATCGCCAAAGCAAAAATAGATGCAATTGTGATTGTTAAACGTCTACCCATTAGCCATTCTCAAGAGAAGACAGATAATTTTGAATAAATGAAATCAATTTGATTGAAAGTTTTATCAAAAGTGAAATCTGATACAGTTATAACCTAATTTTTTCAGATTGAGAATTATTTTATACAGCGTTATAGATGTTTCACTAATCCTCTGCTGAAACCATTAGGTGTTTGAGGGAATTAAGCCCTTTTTTGACTCTACGAGAAACTGTAACTACGCTGATACCAAGTCTTTCAGCCACTTGCTTTTGCGTTAAATCGTGTAAAAATACAAATTCCAAAACTTGACGAGTACGATTTTCTAGCTGAAGTAACGCTTGTTGCAAGCGTAATTGGTCTTCTTGTGCGAGTTGAAAGCTACGGTAGCTATGATCGGGAACCAACTCTGCCAAACTAGCCGAACCCTCGTCTCCATCGTATACAGGTACATCTAAGCTTAAAGGAGCGCGATTTACCCAGGCTAATTTAATTTCTTGCCATTCTTCAAGAGAAATAGACAATGCTGCGGCTACTTCCGAGTCGGTAGGCTGACGATTATATTTTTCTCGCAAAGAACGAGAAACTCCTGCCGACTGCTGCTGTATTGCCAGCCAACGCCTTGGTATTCTTACAGTCACACCTTTATCTCGGAGGTAATGCTGAATTTCACCGCGAATATATGGAATTGCAAAGGAACTAAAGGCATGACCTTTAGAGATATCAAATCTTTCAATAGCACGAATTAAGCCCAGACAACCGACTTGTAGTAAGTCATCGAAACTTTCGTGGCATTGATTTATCCAGTAGTAAGCCTCTTTTCTCACAAGTCCAAAATTAAGCTTTACCAGTTTGTTACGAACTTCGGCTGACTGAGATTGCTGATATTCTCGCAATAACTGCCAAATTTCATGCTTCAGTTCTTTCGTGAGTAAGGTAGTGGACATGACACCTTGATGATTAATAAATAAGTATTTAAATTAGATAATTGTTACTGCAAAAGATGCACGAAAAGCGTATTTATACTGAGCTAGTCGCGAGCGTATCCTCCGCTATTGAGGATCAATAACGGTTGATTATTAGACTATGAATTGCAAGGGCTGATTGAAAGAACGGGTTTTAAAGCAGTAGGGCAATCAAATAATGCAACCTAATACAATAGCTAGTTTGATTTCCGTATCGCAGAAGATTTCCAGAGGGATAGTTGAAAGTTCCGATGGCGCTTGGGCGCTGGTTCAAATTCAATCTGCTGGAAAATTATTGGCATATTAAAGATAGCTATTTGCATCTTTTATTTATGTGGTAGCTGATAGCCTATATATAAAAAAATATACAATTATGATAGGAAATTGAAACCGAATTATTACGTAATTTGTTTTCTTAGAATTCTGGTTAAATTACGGGTAAAAGCTGCGGCAAAATAATCGAGTAGTTTAATAAATAATTTATAAGGGAGAAAGTACTTATTTAAAAAAAATTATTCAAGAAGATAATAAATAAAAAATTTACACAAAGCTATATAAATAGATGATTTAAAAAGCTGCTATAAAAAAAGCGAGATTATATAAATTTTGGCTAAAGCCATGCTTATCATGCTCAATCAAGAGTCTTCAGTAGAGAATAAGCAATAATAAAAGCTCTACTAATTCATAAAAAAAGGGCTTTTCGCCCTTTAAATTTATGAAATCAATCAGCAATTACTATGGAAGCTGCCTAAGTTCAAATCTCATTAATTGAAACAGTAAATTTAGGGAAATTATGATACTGGCTCAACACGAGCGTAGAATAAACCGCGAACTTTTACATCTAGAGCTTCACCTGCACCTAAGTCAGTATCCGAAGGCTGATCGCTGACAAAAGTACCAGCAATTTCACCGGTCTCACTATCAACTTTTGCAACATTCAAAGAAATATGACCGTTACCACTCTCCACACGCTTAACGTTAGCGCGTCTTAATTCTTCACTGTCTGCTTGAGAAGGTAAAGCTACTGCATTATCGTAACCGCTAGCAACACCACGACCTTTAGGATCTAAGAAAGTTGCACCACGATAAGAAGGAACTTTAAAATCTCCTTCAAAATCAGTTGAAGTATTAATGCTAGTTAAATCGGGTTGTGTTTGAGCAACTAAGTCCTTTACGGTAAACAAGAAAGGAACTTGTTCTCCACCGGGAAGTTGTACGGTAATAGCTTGGAAGTCAAAACCATCTTTCTCTTCAAAAGTTAAGCTACCATCTTGGTTAACTTTCAAATCTCCTTGAATTTGGTCGAGAGATGAAGTTTTACGAGTCAACTGTCTCGCACCAATAAATTCTGCTTCTTGTCTTTTGTTGAGGGGTTCTTCTTTAACAAAGTAAGCGGTAGGTTCAATGCAAAGTTCTTTAATTTGGTACGATTGGCTCGAATCGATGGCGATGGAACCACGACTGGTTTCAGAAAGCAGAGGACATTTATTCGCTAAGCCAGTACCTCTAATATCTTCATAGGTAAGTAAATCTCTAGCATCACCACTAGCCATATCCGAACCGTCGCTGCAAGCTGTCAATAAGCCCAACAATACAGCCATTAACCCAGCAATTAAAGCGCGATACTTCATAATTAACCTCAATGTCAAAAATTATTATTCTTAGTTGTTAAACCAAAAAACGATTGCGTAGTTTAACGTTTCCGATTATCAAGCTTAGAGTAACTACTCTAGCTTCTATGCTTTGCCATTTTTAAGTCTCTAATTCATAATATTTCGAGACAAACAATCACCAAAAGTTAAAGGTCAAAAATTATTCTTGACCCTTACCTTTCAAACTTAAAAATCCCATCAAGAACTTTGTTAAGTCACATGAAAGGTGCAAGATTCCAGAAAATACAAAAGTAAACTAACTTTTATATAACATCCCAACCACCATCTTGATAAGATACTTGTCAAAAATTAAATCGAGCCTAAGCAAGGTAGTTTTATAATTCGCAGTTGGCTAATTCAAGCTAGCACGAAGACGCAAAGTAAATATTTTTTATAGTTATGTTATGACTGAAAATTTTGTAGTTCTCCTTCAAAAACGCTTAGTATGAAATTTTGTATTTGAGTCAGTCTCATTCTCTCACAACTTTGTAAATTAATGTTCCGCCCAAACAGAGAATATTAAAAAACAATCTACCTTTGATAGTGTCTTAATTCTCAAATGCACTTCACTATCTATTTTCTATACATTTCTTAACATTACTACAAAATATTTAAAGATTAGACTATATAAATTTGCATTAAAAGGATTATTTTTGTAGCGGGGGTTGACAAAGTAACGCTTATATATTGCAAATGTCTTGTATCTTAATACTAAGTGACTTCGTAGAGAAAATGTTTCAAAATATTAAGATAGCTGTTGCATAATATAATTTAATCGCAATTAAAATATTTATCGTTGCCGATCATATTTTGAATATACCGTCTTCACTATTTAACGCTGTCGTTGCTATAGTTATCCAAAGTTAGGATGATTAATATGCGATCGATAAAGTTGATTCAATAATTAAATAACAATATTATGAGTAACGGCAAAAGTCCCGATTCCGATAAATTATCTTACAAATTACAAGAAATCACAGATGCAATTCACGAATATTCTGTTCTTTCTCAAGGGGATATTTTAGAAATTTTGGCATTGCTCAGACAGTTAGAAAAATTGCATAGACAAGTAAGAGACGGTATTTTTCAAGAAAACTTGCCATCAAATCGTCAGGCACTATACTCTCTGTTAAAAGATATTGAAGCAGAAGGAGGATGGCCTTATATTGAACGTATGAGGATTCAAAATTTAATGGTGAATTTAGAAACTATTGCCGAAGAAGAAAGCTAAAATTAAATTTATTTGTTAATTCCTCAAGATTTGATCGCGCTTTTGATGAGGATTTTCTAAAAGCTTAAGTGATACCCTTACAAAGCTTGCGATCGCGTCCATCAACATTACGGTTGTACTGGAGATAATTACCTACCCAGTGACAACCCTTTGCTAGCAAGTATTTAAGGTCTAAATTCCATAAAACTATTGTATTATCGTCGCTAGCGGATGCTAAAGTCTTACCATCAGGACTAAAGCTAACATCTAAAACAGGTGCTTGATGTTTGCTAAGGGTTTTGATTAATTTTCCTTCACTACTCCAAAGTTTGACAGTGCTATCCCAACTAGCAGCAGCGACAATCTCTCCATTGGGACTGAAAGCAACACCACTAACGCTATCGCCATAACCTTTTAATAAAGTTTTTAGTAAAGTTCCATCCCAACGCCATAATCTAACAGTATTGTCCCAACTAGCAGAAGCAAGCAAGTTATCGCTGGGACTAAAACTCACACCTAAAACCCATCCGGAGTGAGGTAAAAATGTTTTTAGCAGCACACCATCTCGTCGCCACAATTTTACAGTTTGGTCGTCAGAACCAGAAGCTAAAAATTGAGAATCAGTGCTAAAACGAACGCTGTTTACCCTTCCTTGATGACCTTTTAAAGTTTTAAGCAGTTTTCCTTGTTGATTCCATAGTTTTACAGTCTCATCCTTACTGGCTGATGCGAGTAACTTACCATCGGGACTAAAACTAATACTCGTTATACTGTCACTATGTCCTTTGAGAGTTTTAAGTAATTGCCCGTCTTGCTGCCAAAGTTTTATCGTTTTGTCGTAGCTTGCCGATGCTAGTATTGCAGCTTTGGGGTTAAAGCTAACGCTTGTGACTCGATCGGAATGCCCCAATAAAGTTTTGTAAAGACGGGTTTTGAATTCATTATTCTTACGTTGTCGCTGCCAAAGTTTTACGGTGCGATCGCGACTGCTGGAAGCTAAAATGTTACTATTATGACTCCAGGCAACACTTAGAACCCGATCGGAATGTCCTTGTAAAACAGGTAATTTGGGAGGATTTAAACTCCAAAGTTTGACACTTTTGTCATAACTTGCCGATGCCAAGAATTTATCGTCGGGGCTGAATGATACGCTTACTACAGCATCACTATGACCTTTAAAAGTTTTAAGTACCTTACCAGTACTAATATCAGTAAGATTAATAGTATTGTCATCTCCTGCTGAAGCCAGCTTTTCGCCTTTTGAATCAAAATTCAGACTCCAAATCGTACCGGTGTGATGCTCTAAATTTTTATAAGCACGATATATAAAACTGTTTTCACCGTCTTTTTGTTCGCGTCGCCACAGTTTCACAACCCCATTTCTACCAGCAGAGGCTAATATTTTGCTGTCTGGACTAAAGTTAACAACAGTTATGCCTTCTTGATGACCGGGTAAAGTAGTTATTAAACGACCATTTCTACTCCATATTTTCACGGTATTATCATCGCTGGCAGAAGCAATAAACTGACCGTCAGGGCTAAAAGTTACCCAATTAACCCAACCTTGATGTCCCCGAAGAATTTTTAATAATTTACCGTCTCTGTGCCAGATTTTTACAGTTTCGTCTTTGCTGCCAGTGACTAATAATTCACCATCGGGGCTAAAGCTAACTTTATCAACCCAATCACCATGATTCAAAGTTGTTGCGGGTTGCCAATCAAATTCTCCCGTTGCGGGATTCTTGCGCCATATTTTTACAGTTTTATCGCGACTTGCAGAAGCAAGCAGGCTGCCATCGGGACTAAAAGTCAAACTGGTAATACTTTCCTCATGTGCTTTTAAAGTTTGTAACAAACTACCATTAGTACGCCATATTTTCACATTTCGATCTCGACTACCCGACGCTAATAAATTACCATCGGGACTAAAAGCAACATCCCAAACAATATCTGAATGTCCTTCTAAACGGTTTACTTCGGATACTCCATAAACTGCTTGTTGTAAAGCCGTAACAACTCGCATCCGAGTATCCGGTTGAATTCCATGCCCCCTTTTTAACTTTCTCCAAGCACGTAAACTTTCAACTAAAGCATCAAACTCTTTGTTGGAAGCAAACAAAGCTTCAGAAGCGGCAGTGATGGCACCAATTTTGAAGTTGTTTTCGCTACGCTCGGCGCGTAAACTTTGACTAATGGCAGCTTTCTTTTGC
This sequence comes from Rivularia sp. PCC 7116, assembly GCF_000316665.1. Lineage (GTDB taxonomy): Bacteria > Cyanobacteriota > Cyanobacteriia > Cyanobacteriales > Nostocaceae > Rivularia. The sequence goes on from NC_019678.1 coordinate 1,221,941, forward strand.
AAATCAGCTTGCCACCACAAACCTCCAATCGTCGAGGACATAACTGCTAGAGCGAAACCAGCTAGACGTGCTTCTCGGAGTCGCCGTTGAAGCATAGAATTGAGCTTTTGCTGCGATAATTTTTGAGCTACTTCTGCCTTAGTTTTTTCAAAGCGGATTTTTTCTAGTTCGGCAATAATTCCATAGTCATTACGAACGCGAATGGGTTTAACTAGATAATCGTGAACTAACTGATAACGCTCTCCAGACTCTTGAAGAACTCGCAATACTAAACCGCTTCCTACAAGGATTTCTAAAATCAACTCTAAGGTACTGACATTGTAGGAATGCATAAAGCGATCCTGAGTTTCTTCATCATTACTAGCGCGAGATTGGTCAAAGTTTGTAGAGAAAGCAGAACCAGAAGTTTGATTCATATTAATTAAAAAATTATCTGGTTGAGAGCTTTCTGCTTCTTCCTTGTAGGTATCTTGTTCTTTAAAAATAGCCGTAACCAACTCTGCCTTAGTTTTAAGAGGTCGCGTACCCTTTTCATCAGTTAATTCAAACAGTAATTTCCAGCTTAATTGTTCGTTTTCTTGACCGCAATCGTAAATAACTTTTTCTAACCAGTGTTGGACTAACTTCTCAGAACCACCACTGCGTTGATATTCTCCTAATGTAGTAATATTTTGTGCTTCTAATTGAGCGCCGACAATTTGTAGCTCTATAGGATGTACTTGGCGAGTTTCTCCCGCCAAATCTGTGACTAATTTGTTAATTAATTCATCACTTAATTGGTAATGAGAGCGTTCTGTCAAACTATGGATAATACTATTAGCATCTTGGCAAGTAAACTTGCCTAAGTAGTAGCGGATATTCTTATCAAGAATATTTTTATTGATTACTCCTAAATCATGCGATTCTTCTGGCTCTAAGTAGCTTAAACGCTCGAATTCTAATAAATAATGCAGATAATCTTCCCGCAATGAAAGAATAATTTTAACAAAGGGAATATTCAGACATTTATTAAAAAATTTGTAAAATTCAATTCTTTGAGGCGTATCCTGTTTGACAAAGAAAAACTCTTCTAACTGGTCAAAAATCAAAATTACAGTGTAATTATTTTCTGCTAGCAGCCGTAGTTTTTCTAAAATTACTTCAACTGTGATGTCTATCGCTAACGATATAGAAGTACGAGCAATAACCTGATTTAAACTACGACCTAAAGCTGTGATCCAATCAGTATAAACAGATAGAACAATCGGTAAAGCCATGCGTTCCCCAATTGCATTTTGTTTTAATGCTGGAACTAGCCCTGCTTTGATAATTGAGCTTTTACCTACCCCAGAAGGACCGTGAACAACTGTGAGTTTACAGTCGGCACGAGTCATTTTTGCCAACAAATTATGTACATCTTGGTGCCTCCCCGAAGCAGCAATTTCTTGAGCAACTTGATCGGGAGTAGATGAAATTTTTTGCGGCTGTAAAACTGGATTAATTCTATAGCGCTGTGGCTGCAATTGACTAGCACCGATAAAAGCGCGAAATCCGTACTGATGTTCAATCTGAATCTTTTCTCGTTTAAGTTTAAAAGCTTCTAAGTAGTCGTGACGTTCGCAGAAATAAAGCGAGCGCAATTCTTCAACAATTTCTAGGTATAAAGATGGTTCGTATTGAGCTTCGCAAACAACTTTAGCCCATTCCAAAGTATTGACAGCTTCGTCCCATTCACCCAAATTTCGTAAAGTACGTCCTAGTAATAACAGATACCAACTTTCTTGTTGGCGGGATACTTCTGGAACTTCCTCTGCAATTGAAAGAGCTGTATTTGCTAATTCATGTGCTTGCACCCAATCAGATTTAGAAGTAGCTACAACACATAGAAATCCATAATCTTGAGCCACTAAGGTTTTATTACCTTCGGAGGAATGCAACTGCAAAGAATAGGAAGCTAACTGTGATAAATCATCCCACTGCTGCAACCGTTCAAGCACCTCACAGGCTGGAAAGATAAATTTGGCACTCAAATCTTTTCTGTTGGTTTTTTCAAATATATCTAAGCATTGCTTAAACCAATTCAAAGCATTTTGCCAAAAGCTAATATTGGCAGCAGGTTGTAAGTCTGCCAAGCGTCGGTAACAAAGTCCCAGATGGAACATGACTACAGCTTGACGTATGAGAGAGAAGAGGGGGGGATGAGTAGAAGAGAAATCACTATTGTTTGTTTCCTGTTCCTTATTGCCAATTAGGGCAGATAAAGAATTACTTTTTATTTCTTCTTCCCACAGTTCTAGACTGCGCTGGTAATGGCATAGAGCTGCGTCAATGTTGTCGTTGACGTAGTTATCGCGTCCGAGAACAAATTCTAAACTTGCTTCTAGTTGCGGTTCGAGCTTGATTTCATAAAGCCGAAGCAAATCGTTACGGGCGGATTCAATTTCTCGACGCTGCTGCGATTTTGGATCTAAAAGTAAAGCAGCATTAGATAAAAACTTTTGCGCTCCTGCATCTATAACCTTGTCAAACAAAGCTTGTGTCTGCTGTTGGATAAGAGTGACTAAATCCGGAGCAGCCATTTCAAATTTAATTGTCGTTGCTGCCCAACTTTTGAAATCGGGGGCAAATCGTGACAGTGATGTTCCAACTTCATCTTTAAGCCACAAAACTATGGGAAAAGAAAAAGTATCGGCATATATATCTCGTGCTTGATTAATCCCGGTGAGTAAATCTTCTAAGTTAGTTACTGACTCTAAGCCAAATACCATTACTGCTGTCGGCAAGCAATCTGTCTTTACAGCAGGTATATCCAAAAATAGTTCCGAGACTATGGTGTTGTGTAAAGTGGTGGTTGATGGAGATAGAAATACCTCCCGTAAATTTACATCTTTGGTTTGCGAGCGAATATTGTCTAATACTTGCTTGCACAACTCCGTGTAATTACACCGCACAAGAATCAGAGAAAATTGACCTCTTGATAGTGCAATTGCCCGGATTAATCTTTTCAAGGAATGCTGATTAGAAATAGCGATATCCGTGAGATTTGTATTTTCGCTCATAGCTGCAAAATTTTTATTTGAGGTTGTGTCACGAGATGGAACCTAAAAAATGGGGCAGGCTTGAAAACAAATTAATTAGTTTTTTCCCGGCGTTTACAATATACAAGTCTGTCCTTTTTCTCAGATTAGAGTCTAAAGCCCCATTTTTTTTGCGGAAATTGTAGATCAATTCGATTTGAAATTTAAAACTTGGGATTTTAGATTAACAGCAGCGATAAAAATATGCAGCTTGCTTTAATCTAAGAATCCAGCAGACAATCCGATGATGTTTCGTAAAATTTGAGTTTGCTTGTTTTCACCCGGAAGAGTGCGGCTAAGTCCGGCAGAAAAATATTTTTCTTGACCAAATTTGATTAATTATTCTAATTAATGCTTTCAATTAAAAATTTTCAACAATAAATCTTGGATAAGATTTTTAATTCATTGTTGGTTGATTTTTTCTGACTAAATTACTTAAAAATTTTGCTTTCAAGCTTCTCTTTTTCACTTTTTACATTCATGAAAAAGCTTAAAACAAGCTTTGACGCAAATAATGAATATTCAATCAGCAATATTTAGTAATTAATATTAGTCTTAAGAAAAAGTTGCTGGAATCTTGTATTCAGAATTTTCCCAACTGAGGACTTTTTCAGTTTCCGATAGTGCCGGACTAATACCGAACCAGCGTCCCTTAACATCTCGATATTCAAAAACAAACATACTTCTCAGCAATCTCTGATATTCAGATTCACCTTTAACAGTTTGCTGATTCACAACTTCATAAAGCAATTGCCACTCTTCGTCATCGATAGCTAGAAGTAAATCATCGCGATAATCTTTGATGACTGCTTCTAAACAAGAACGCTCGAAGGGAGGATCTTGCCGTTGCAAACAACTGTAAAGCAATCCCAATAAATTACGAATATGACCGCCACTGACTCTACACAAACGGTCTAAAGTTTCCGAACTATCGAATATTTCATTAATTAATCTCAACCTGATGTCCGGTGCAGCTTCTGGAAATGCTCTGGCTAACACTAACTGACGTAAAAGAGTCATTCCCGGTTTGCAGTCGTCACCATCCCTTTGACGTACCAACACCATCGGCAGCACTTTAGGCGCAATACCACCACCCAAACGATTTTTCAACGTTTCGTATTCACCAGAAAAAATCAACGCCAATGGAATTGTATAAACCACATGACATTTAAGCCGACGTAACTGTTCGCCCCTGTCAATAAACAAATATTCCGGTTGCGATCGTCCTGATGGCATCGGGCGCATATCAACTCTATCCAAGTTGTCAATAATTACAACTAATCCTTTTTGTCCCCTCAACTGTAGCTGTTTGGTAGCTTTGTCCAACACCTCTTCATTAATCGCTTGCAAAATGCTGTTGGTACGAGGTTCAAGATATTGTCTAAGCTGGGAGCGCAACTGCGGACTATCTTTGGCTTTAGCACTGATTTTGGCAATACCTAGGGAAAATTCAGCTTCTGCGGAAATATCTATTGGAGTTTGCAGAAATTCTCCTATTTCTTTGAATAAATTACTAAAATAACCAGGCTTTAACTTAATGTTAATTTCTTCTAAACTGGCGCTAACTTGGCGGGCTACACTCAACAAAATATCGCTGACATCTATATCCGCCATGTCCAAATCCTGGCTGGACTCAAAATAAACTACATGAAATCCGGATTGTTCTAATTCTGCTTTGAGACGCTGTAGCTCAGTTGACTTACCGCAGCCAATATGACCTGTAAATAATTGACAGGTAGGTTCATCGGGGGAAATACGGACAATTGTTCGTTGCAGTTCTTCTACTATTTTGCAACCCCTTACTTCGGAAAAATCTATGTAGTACTTTCTATCGGAATCGTCGCCTATAACCAGAGTTCTACTAGGATTACAGGCTTTAAAAAACTTTGACAAATTTAGTTTAGTTTTCATGTAGATGCAGTTCATATAAGTATCAACCATCAACTCAAGCACTGCTTGCGCTTGTTTTGCTTGGGTTTCAAGCAAATTTGAAGCTCTGGTCAATTATTTTTCCCTGATGCTGGAGAACACGTATTTGTATTGTTATAGCGGCATCGGCAAACTTTTGACAAAAATACGTGGCTTCAACTATAACTCTTTTGTATCAAACCGCTTAGTTACTTTTAGTATAAAAAGCCGCTTTATACAAAAACTTGTTTTGCACTTAAGTATTAATTGTAGCAAATCATGCATATCATTTTTCAGAGGAAACGTCAAGCTGCTTTGAGTATATATACTATTTCTTTCTGAGAAGAAATAAGTTAATGTTAGTCTTCGATACAGTAAAGCTTAGCCATGTATAATTGGGGATTTAATTATCGACCAATAATTTAACTGTCAAAAAAACGATATGCGTTTAGCTATTAATGGTTTGGGTAGCATACTGATAATTTTGCCATCATATTTTCGTATTATTTGTAGCCCTTTGACTTGAAAATAAATGTCGCTCTAAAGTAAAAAGACTACATTAGGCATAACCAAAATATAAATTGTCCGGTCGTCAAAAAAAAATCTCAATAAAGCCTATAACTATAGTGTTATTGCTTACTATAAGCAATACGTCAACAGGTAAATTTATTACTGGTGAAGACATTACAGTAAAGTCAAATTATGGTTCATATGTACTTTAGATTGGCAGTGCTTTTGCTATAAGGCACTTACGAATAATAAAATCTCCTACCGTTGTTATCAGCCCCAAAGGTGATGCTCCACATCTTAAGTTTTGTCCGGAATATTGATAAAACGGTGGGACATTTGATTTTTTGGATCTCACAAGAGTGAATATCCCTGAAAAGCTTTAGGAGAAATGCAATTTTTTTGCTTGTCCATTAAAAAAAATTTGACTTCAAATAATTTATTCATCTTCATTCAACAACTTCAACTCCAATCTTGCACGAAGAGGTTTAAATGCCGGAAATATTATCAGTTTCCTCCACCGACTTAGAAGTACGTCGCGAAAAACTACGCCGTAACAGACAAATACAAATTATTAGTGCGATTTGGCGTAGCTTCGCCATTACAGGGCTGGCGGTTGGTTTGCTGTGGTTTTTGATTCAACCAATATGGGTACTCAAAAGCCAGAAAGATATTACTGTTTCCGGAAATCATTTGCTTTCTGATGAAGCGATACAGTCAAAAATAAAATTATCTTATCCCAAGTCTTTGTGGCGGGTTGAACCAAGTAGTTTGAGCGCCTCTTTAAAGCAGCAACCAGGTATTACACGAGCATCCGTAACTCGCAGGGTGTTTCCACCGGGATTAAAAGTTGAGGTATCTGAAATCATCCCAGTGGCAATTACTCAAACTCCTGGCAGTGTTAATTCTAATGCTAAAAAACCAATTCGTGGATTAGTGGACATAAATGGTGCTTGGGTGTCCTTAGAAAACTACAAATCAATTCGAGAAGATGAATTACCACTACTAGAACTAATTGGTGAATTAAAACAGTGCCGTCCTTTTTGGAAACAGCTTTATCAAGCAGTAAGCAAAAGTTCAGTTGCTGTGATGCAAGTTGATTGCCGAGACCCAAATAATATAATTTTAAGAACAGAATTAGGTTTGGTGCATATTGGAAATCCTGCATCTAAGTTACCTGAAAAGATTAAACTATTAGCAAAAATCCGTCGTTTACCAGCACAAGTAAATATGAATCAAATTGAGTTTATAGATTTATCTAATACAGAGACTATATTGGTACAGATGAACCATAAAACAGTGCAAATTAATTCTCAAAATAATTAAAAACCAACTATTGGACGCGAATGTATAAAATACTCCTGGTTTATTAATAAGATTTATGCTGATAAATATATATTAATGATTGTTGTTTTAGGAGCGACCAATAGCACAATTGATTTGGCTTTGGGTTCATCGTATTCTTTGCCGAAAATAATCAAAAACCTTCCCTTGGGGAGTATAAACTCTTTTGATGTTGTAGTTACGCTTAAGTTCAAGGGTGCAAGATGTAAGACAATTAGCAGATGATGGCGTTCCCAGCCAAAAATAGGCGTTCCTTGAAGAGCCTACGATAATATATAGGATTTACCGTTAACAGCAAACGGACGCGTCATCCTCGCCTATGCAAACAGTTATACAAAAAGAAAGTAAAGTTAGGAGTTACAAACTTCTTTTGCATGAAGATAATTTATGTTCTCATAACTTGCAATACTTTTTGATAAAAGAATGTTACCCCATCATCTACACACTTACGTCAGTGTTTTACTTGTTTAATTAATTTCAGTGTTTCCAAAAAAAACCAGTATTTATGGCTACAAACAAACAAAAACAAACACTATTAGTTGTAAAATTGATGACCAATATACATTAAAAATAACAAGGAGGAGCAAGCAAGCATATATGAAGCTAATAACAAGTAAAGATAGTAAAGTCAGCTTTGACTTATGCAGTTCTTTCTTTAAGTAAATATTAAGTATACTTCTTTAGAATTAGTTGTCGGTCGCGCTCATATTGGCGATTGCCAATCAAAATACGCTTCGCGCTCTCAATCCTGCGCCTGATTGGAGAATTTAACAAAATAGTAATAACATTCTTGAGCGCAAATCCCACAAGAGTGTTTATCTAGAGTTGACGCGAGCGGGTAGATCGCACCCTAATATAGAACCTTAAAATAATGGGCAGGCTTGGTAAATTAGTAAATTCGGGTAGCCAAGTGGCATCTTTCAAAAAGCCTGCACATTATTTTTGCGGAAATTGTGACCCCTAAAAGTCGTTTATCTGAATGCACGTAAATCCAATGACACTTGATAATAACCAAGGGCTTACTTATAAAAACTCGCAGTCTCCCGGACAGCAAGGAATCTCGCTAGCAGGAATCAGTACCAATAACCCTTTTGGTCATTCTGGGCTCAGTTTGGGTCAAAACGGCGATAATAACCATTCTCCTGATGAAAACCCTGTTGGGGATATTATTCCTGGCAGAGTCGCCAATATTAAAGTAATTGGTGTCGGTGGTGGTGGCGGGAATGCCGTCAACCGGATGATTGCTTCGGATTTGAGTGGAGTCGAATTTTGGTCAATTAACACCGATGCTCAAGCTTTAACGATGGCTGCGGCTCCTTGTCGCTTGCAAATCGGACAAAAGCTAACGCGCGGTTTGGGTGCAGGTGGTAATCCTGCCATCGGTCAAAAAGCAGCAGAAGAATCGAGAGATGAAATTGCTACGGCTTTAGAAGGAGCCGATTTAGTATTTATTACTGCTGGGATGGGAGGCGGTACCGGTACAGGTGCGGCATCGGTTGTTGCTGAAGTCGCCAAAGAAATGGGTGCCTTAACAGTCGGTGTAGTTACTCGTCCGTTCGTATTTGAAGGTCGCCGCCGGACTACTCAAGCAGAGCAAGGCGTTGAAGCTTTGAAAAGCCGTGTAGATACTTTAATAATCATTCCCAATAATAAACTTTTGGAAGTGATTCCCGAGCAAACACCCGTACAAGAAGCTTTCCGTTATGCAGATGATGTATTGCGCCAAGGTGTACAAGGCATATCCGATATCATTACAATTCCGGGTTTAGTTAACGTTGACTTTGCCGACGTGCGAGCCGTGATGGCAGATGCTGGTTCTGCTTTGATGGGAATTGGTATTGGTTCTGGCAAGTCCCGTTCTCGGGAAGCCGCAATCGCCGCAATTTCTTCGCCTTTACTAGAATGTTCTATTGAAGGTGCTAGGGGTGTTGTATTCAATATCACTGGTGGTAGCGATTTGACTTTACATGAAGTGAATGCAGCCGCAGAAGCAATTTATGAAGTTGTAGATCCCAATGCCAATATTATTTTTGGGGCAGTGATTGATGACAGGCTGGAAGGAGAAGTGAGAATTACCGTAATTGCTACCGGCTTTACTGGTGAAATTCAAGAAAGGCAACAGCAAAGTGCAACTCCTAACAATCGAGTGGTTACTCCCCAAACACCACAGCAACGGCGACAGATGCCACAACCATCATCAACAGGTGCTAATTCTCCCAAACAACCCCAAGCCGAACCAAAACAAAAACCCGGATTGGAGATTCCTCCATTTCTGCAAAAACGCCGTAATCCCAATAACTAGCAGTATAGGTATCGGAAAACGGGGGCTTTCGAGTATTCTTTCAATTCATTGCCTCCCATAATTCCAGTATTTATCTTTCGGGGAGATCCGCAGAAAACTACTGTTAACAAAAAAGGTCTCAATCGCTGCACTCATAGTTGGCGATAAATCCTGCTATGTCTAAATTTCGCGAAGGTATCTTTAAGTTTTGCGATCGGTTTTGTTAATTTTTCAATGGTTTGTGATTTGGCTTTTTATTTCACCTTTTTTTCCAGGGTGTAACACTGCTAATAACGAACTTTAAATACTGATTTATTTATTGCGTCGAATTTTTTACCGCTTCTTCTACCCACTGAATAAACTTTTTGCCCAAGTTTGTATTGCTAAACCGATCAATTTCGCGAATACCTGTAGGGCTAGTAACGTTGACTTCAGTCAGATACCCGCCAATTACATCAATACCTACGAAAATTAAGCCGTCTTTTCTGAGGGTGGAAGCTAATTGAGTACAGATTTCTCGTTCTCTAGAAGTAATTTCAGTCCTGGCAACCGTGCCCCCAGCAGCCATATTGTTACGGAATTCTCCGGGAGCAGAAAGACGATTAAGCGCTCCGACTGGTTCGCCGTCGATGATGATAATTCGTTTGTCTCCTTGCTTGGCTTCCGGTAAGAAGGTTTGTAGCATTACTGGTACTTTTCCTCGTAGAGTACTAAGTTCCACTATCGAATTAAAATTGCGATCGCCCTTTTCTAAAAATAAAATTCCTTCTCCTGCCTTGTTCCCCAGTGGTTTGAGAACCGCAGCTTCTTTATTTTCTACAAACTGTCGAATTAAATTTTTATCGGCACTCACAATGGTTTCTGGAATAGCTTCGGTAAACTGGAGTGCATACATTTTTTCATTAGCATCTCGGATACCTTTAGGAGTATTAACAACCAAAGTTTTACTTTGGTCGATATAGTCCAAAATATAGGTGGCGTAAAGATAAATGTCATTGACTGGTGGATCTGTCCGCATAAACACGGCATCCATAGTTTCCAAGCTGCAATTAATTTTCTCGCCTAATTCGTACCAAGGATTTGCAGCTTTGTAGCCCGCGTCAGTTAACTCAACCGGAATGATTTCTACTCGTTGGAGATGTGCCCAAGCATTACTATCTACGATACTTAGCTCCCCAGCTTGAGTTATCCAAACTTCATGACCCAAAATACATGCTGCTTCCATCATGGCAACGCTAGTATCATGAGATGGGTCTAAATTCTGGATGGGATCGATAATAAAAGCCAGTTTCACGGGATTGCCTCGATTTACCCTTCAAAAAAAATGTGATTCATCTAAAATTATCCCTCCTTTGTGTAATACCGTTTCACTTTGAGATTGATAGATTTGCCGTAAGCTTGCAAAATTGGCAAAGCAGAAGCAATAAAAATCCCTACATCAGAAAACCCACCCTTTGAAACGGGGTGGGATTGAGTATCAAGCAATTTCTAAACTATCAGCCCTATTTTCTTTATCAAGCTAATAGTTCTTCCAATTTACCTTGAGACTCTAAACCGTAAATATCATCGCAACCACCAATATGGACATCATTGATGAAAATTTGCGGCACAGAACGTCGTCCATCGCCTCTGTGAGCCATCTTTTCTCGCTCTTCTTCATCACCATCAATACTGTATTCGATGAATTCAACCCCCTTCCTCTTCAATAAACTTTTAGCGCGTATACAAAACGGGCAAGTACTCCAAGTGTAAATTTCTACTTTGGTAGCCATAACGTCCTCTTGTTAACTTAGCAATTCTTAATTTTAGAACGTTATATTTAGCTATGAATGACGGATAAGTAACTAAATAAAACTTTGATACATATATATTTTTATTGATATAAGTCAAGTCTAAAATAGCACTAAATATTATTTTGTGTTGAGTGTTAATTAAGACTTTTTTTAAATGCTGATTACGGGGTAGGTGCTAATGAGTCCACTATCAGGAGCAATAATAGACTCATGAAAAGCACAAACCACAGTGATTATGTTGGCTGTAATCCAGGTGCGTAACAATTTAATAATATTTCAGTTTAATTACGGTATACATCAGTATTAGCACTGATATGTCTAATAGCTGCAAAAAAAATACCTCGTATTTACCGAGGAATATGAGTTCGGGGATAATAGTCAGAAGGGCAAGCTCAAATCGGGTTTAAAGAGATTTTTAAGCCCAAAATACTTAAAATATCTTTACGATTATGATAATCAAATATAAAATTACTCCTGAAGATTTATTCTCCAGGAGTTTAAGTTTATTTAAAGTTCAGATAAATTGCTTATCCAGATGCAGTCGCGTATTGTATTAACTGGGCTAAACGTTCTCTCAAAGTTTCTAAACCAAGACGCTCGTATGCAGAAATAAACACAGCCATTGGGTATTCTTCTCTAGCTAAAGCTAAAGTTTCGCTATTAGCTCGATCAATTTTATTGAAAACCACCAGTCCAGGTCCTGGCGTTACAGGCATTTGCGCTAATATATCTCTGACAGAACGTATATGACTTAGCCAAGCAGGATGAGATAAATCGACTAAATGCACTAAGGCATCAGCTTCGGTCACTTCTTCCAAAGTAGCTCGAAAGGCATCCATTAGAGCTTCTGGTAATTCGTGGATAAATCCTACTGTATCTGTCACTAGAATTTCTTGAGCTTCGTTTGTGACAGCATGGGGAACTACCAAGCGTCGCGTTGTAGGATCTAGAGTCGCAAATAATTGGTCTGCGGTGTAGACAGAAGCATTAGTTAAAGCATTAAGTAAAGTCGATTTTCCTGCATTGGTATAGCCGACAATGGCGATAGTAGGTATTTCTCTATGTTGCCGACGCTGTCTTAACCTTTCTCGATGGGCTTGTAACTGATTGACTTCTTTTTGTAAGCGAGTAATACGTCGAGAAATAGCACGACGTTCGGTTTCTAGCTTGGTTTCACCGGGACCTCTTGTACCGATACCACCTCCAAGTCGGGACATTGCCTGACCTCTACCAGTTAGCCGCGGTAACATATACTCCAATTGCGCCAGTTCGACTTGCAGCTTACCAGCACCCGAACGGGCACGTTGAGCAAAAATGTCCAAAATGACTTCAGTACGATCGACTACCCGAACCCCTATTTGAGCTTCTAAGTTACGAACTTGGGCTGGAGATAAGTCGCGGTCAAAAACTACAAGATTTGCTCCTAATGTTTGAACGCTTAAAGCAATTTCTTGTACTTTTCCTTCGCCAACTACTGTTTGGGGATGAATTCGCGATCGCTTTTGTCGCATCATCTGCAAAACCTCTCCCCCAGCAGTATCTACTAACCGCCCCAATTCTTTTAAAGTATCTTGGAACTGTTGAGGAGTGTCTTTTTGGGTCACAACTCCGACGATAACAACTCTATCTCGGTCGCTATCAACTTCCTTACCTACAAATTCTCGCTGAAATTCTTCTTCAAGCCCTTCTACTAAATCCAAAAAGTCTTGTTTGCTCAGGGCATCCAGACTCATTGGTGGCGAAACACTCCAACTAGGGGAAGAATAATCGCTAGTTTCTAATTGGGGATTCTGGCTGGCAATTAGGGTACGGGTATCTTCGGGTGCTAAGTGTGCTAAATAAGCTTCCTTAACATACCCAGTCGCGCCACCACCCCGACGTTGAAATCCCGTTGCTGTGATATTAAGTACAACCAAAGCATCTAATCTTTGCAGTGCCATAGCAGTCAAAGCACCGTCAGAAGGGTATTCTGGCTTTAGTTGAGTTGCTATACATCGAATACCGCTAAGTCGTTCGGCACCGTAACGCGGTAGTTCTGTCAGCGGTATTTGGGTCTTACGTGGAGTGCCTACCCCAACCCGAATCACTTGTCCGCGACGGTTGAGATAGGCACACACTGGCTGATTTATTTCACTACTAATTGCCGCCAGACGCTGGGCAAATTCGGGAGTTGTAAAACTATCGCCCGGTATGCGCTGGTGATACAGTCGCTGTAGTTGCTTTTGCTGACTGTGTTTCAGACCCTGGAGATTACCAAAGATAGTTTCTATAGGCATCTATGACTAGTAAACTAGTCCCCCATATACATCTATATTTATTTTACAACAGCGTTTTTCAGCTAAACTCTTTCTTTTGGTAGATGCAATGTCAGGTTAACAGTTACCAGTTACCAGTTACCAATTACCAATGCCCAATTCACTTAGGCTATACTTGCCAAAGTTAAAATATGTTACGAAATACCCGTGTTTTTCGGCGATGAAAATCCTGCTTGTAAATGATGATGGGCAATTTACAAAGAAACTAAAAGCTAATTTAACTAAGCATCGATACGTTGTGGATACTGCAGTCGATGGACAAGAAGGCTGGGAATTTGTTGAAGCACAGGAATATGATTTGATTGTGCTCGATGTAATGCTGCCCAAGCTTGATGGGATTACTTTTTGCAGTCGCTTACGTGCAAAAGGCTTGCAGGTTTTGGTGATGTTTTTAACTTCAAGAGCAGCTAGTGAAGATAAAATTAAAGGTTTGGATGCCGGTGCTGATGATTATGTAGTTAAGCCAGTACCTTTACCAGAGCTAACAGCTAGAATTCGAGCTTTGCTGCGCCGAAAGCAGGCAACGGTATCGACAGTATTAGAGTGGGGAAACCTTACCTTAGAAGCTAGAACTGGAGAAGTCAAATATGCTGATGTTGCTTTAAATTTGACGAAGAAAGAATATTCTTTGTTAGAGCTGTTTATGCAAGATGCACAGAAAATATACAGCCAGAACAGTATTTTAAATCAGCTATGGACTTTTGAAGACGAACCGCCAACCCGAGATGCAATCAGAACGTTAATTAAAAGGCTGCGACAAAAGTTAAAGGCTGCCAAAGCCCCAGATTTAATTGAAACGGTTTTTGGAGTGGGGTATCGTTTGAATCCTGCTTTCGAGGAAATACCTTCAGCTGATAGTAATTTATTATTAAATAAGAAACTGCCCGAGTTTGGTGTTTCTTCTACTTCCGAGAAAACCGATAAGCAAACACAAACTTCACCAAATGCAATTGAATCGGATAGATCGCCAATTCGTTTATTGATTGTAGATGAAGATAAAGAATTTATTGATACTTTAGTCGAATTGGCAACTACACGAGGGTGGCAAACAGCGATCGCACCGAATGCAAAACTGGCAACAGAGTCGCTACAAAGAATTCGTCCAGATATTATTTTACTCAATATATCTATTGATAAAAGAAAAGACGAATTCACTTTTCTAGAAGAAATGTCACTAGAGCAACCATTGATTCCCTTACTTGTGTTTACTTCTGAAGAATTCTCAGCAGATAGAGTTGCACTTGCTCGTCGTAAAAGTCAAGGCTTTTTTCACAAGCCTATTTCTTCAAATCGCGTTTTTGAAGTAATCACTCAAAGCTTGAAACCTGTCAAGAAAATCGAAGCTAAAGTAATGGTGGTTGATGACGATCGCATGATTCTAAGTCTTGTGCGAACATTGCTTGAACCTTGGGGGATAAAAGTTGATATTCTTAATGATTCTTTGCAATTTTGGGATCGTCTCGAATCAGTAAAGCCCGATTTACTTATATTAGACGTGCAAATGCCAAATGTTGATGGCATTGAATTATGCCAACTATTACGCAATGACTCCCGATGGGCTTGGCTTCCAATCATATTTCTTACCGGGCAGCGAGATACTGAAACGATTCAACAGGTATTTTCAGCTGGCGCAGATGATTTTATTAATAAACCGGTTATTGCTCCCGAACTAATTACACGTATTTTCAACCGTTTAGAACGTAATCGTTTACTACGAGAACAAGCAGAGATTAATTCCATTACTGGTTTGCCAAATCGCCAACGTGCTACCCAAGATTTAGAAAGGTTGCTACATTTAGCAAAACAATATCAGCAGTATTTTTGCTTATCAATACTCAAAATAGATGATTTAAACCAAGTCAACCGTAATTACGGACATGGACTTGGCGATAAAATTTTACGTCGTTTAGCTTCTTTATTGCAAAAAGAATTACGAACAGAAGATATTGTATCTTCTTGGAATGGTGGAGAGTTTTTAGTTGGTATGTACGGTATCAATCGTGGTTATGGAGTTGAATGGCTAGCAGAAGTATTAGAAATCTTCCGCTCAACGGAATTTGAATTTTCTCAAGATTCTTTTCCTATCACTTTCAGCGCTGGTGTTACTCAGTTCCCTGAAGATGGAACTGATATCCATATGCTTTATCAAAGCGCTGCTTCCACAATGGAAAAAGCAAGGGATATGGGTGGAAATCGTATTTTAGCTTCTAACTGGAAACCGCTGAAATCTTCTCAATCGCTTCTGTATAAAGATGTAATTTTATTACACCAGAATTCAGAATTTGCTAGCTCGATTATGGATGCGCTATTAACCAGAAGCTATCACGTTGATTGGCTAAAAGACGGAAAATCAGCACTAGAAATATTGGCAAAAACTAGTTCCTCGCTACATGGAAAAGTTATTTTGCTAGAAGAAAATTTACCAGTTTTTGATGGCTTAGAAATTCTCAAGCAGTTGAGAGCAAATAAAGTTATTCAACACTCTAAAGTTGTATGGCTATCTACAACCATAAGCCAAGTAGAAAAAGCTCTTAGCTGGGGATGTTTAGATTATATTAATATTCCTTGCAATATTTCATCATTTATGTATCGTCTGCGCCATCTTTTAGAAAGATGATGTAGATTTAACCTCTCTTTTTAAGAATTAATACTCAATATTAAATATCAAATATTTATTGATTTAAAGTTTGTAGAGATGGAAAATTGCTACATCTCCATTTTTTGCGATCGCACATTTTTACGAAGACGTGGAAAATCAGCCTCTTTCTAGATGGCAAATTGTGTTTTATGCCCGGTGTTAGAACAAGATTGCTGTTGCAAACTATCAGCTTTATTATTTAAATATTTCTTTATCATTGCTAAAAGTTTTTCAGCGACTATGGGTTTGCTCATAAAGTCAGTAGAGCCAGCCACCTTGGCACGAAATTTATCAAAAAGTCCATCGCTACCAGTTAATATAATTACCGGAACATTGGCAAGTTGATTAACTCTTCTGATTTGGGCACAAACTTCGTATCCATTTACCACTGGCATCATTAAATCTAAAAGTATTACATCTGGTTTGTTTTCAATTAAGGTTGGTAAAGCTTGGATAGCGTCTTGAATTTGCACAAACCTCATATTATTTGCAGTAATAATACTTTCTAAGGTTTGGCATATTTGCAGACTATCATCAATGCAAGCAATCAGCGGAGTATCTAATTTTTCCTTACAAGAAGATGGGATATAATTTTTAACTTCTTCAACTGCTAAAGGTAAGTCCGGCAAATTTGACATCTTGATAAATCCTCTCAGAATGAAAGGTAGTAAATCAGAGGATATTTTGAGTATATTAAAATCAAGTTTCAGCGCTAAATCTTGTAAAGTATATTCGCCATTAATGAAGTTAACAAAGTTTTGGTAGACAGTCGGCGTTACAAGTTGTTGAACTTGTTTCGGCTGTAATAATGCTGGCGATAAATGGGGAGTAAAATTGGCTAATCCCGCAGATGACCACGCATTCCATTCTCCCTCCATACGGTTGAGAAAAAATTCTGTATTCATGAAGGTGAGAGAGATATCTAAAATAACTTTTGGATTAGAAACACAAGTTACATCTTCAAAATTTGCCTGCTGTGCAATATCAAATAATACTTCTGATATTATATTTTTTGCAACAGCTTCTACTTGTTTTCTATCAGCCTTTTTGCGTTTATACAAAAGAACTAATAATTGATAATCCCAAAGTTCATTTTCCAATTGTATTGGCTGTAACTTAATCTCATCAATTTTGATTTGAGGACAATATTGATTGATTTTTCTACGCCAACGTCGAAACTGATGAATTCCCCCTGTTGCCCAAATAATTCGCCCAAACCGATAGTACAAGCTCCATTTATTTTTAGACGAATTAATTTCTAATTTGCCGCTGTACTGATTTGTTGTACAAGTTTTAAATTTCTCAATCAGGTCTTTATATGCTACGAACTCTGTATGCACCATGATAACTTTCTTCTTAAAAATAAGGCAGATGGTAGATGTTAGAAGAAAAGATTTTGTAACTTAAGGAAGATGACAAATCCTATTATTAAATAAACATTATGGCTAATATTGGCAGAACATCCTGAGTGTTCACATTCATAACACTAATAAATAGATGTGACAATGCTGTGACATGGGTTACGTAGATAGTTGATCTCAAAAAGGGTTTAAACAAAAATATTCCGATCTGCTGATAGAAAGCTGCTGGAAGTGGGAACAATAAGTTAGCGATACAGATTTCTATGGGTTTAAGCTTTCAAATTGAAAGTAATAATCTACTCGAAGTTTGATAAAGAACTTTAATTATCAGTACATCTACCAAAAAGGAATAAGTATAATGACTCAAATGCTTAGAGAAGAAGTGCGGGAGCGTCTTGGTAATATAGATCAAATCCGCGACATCATTTTTGGGGCACAGATAAGAGAATACGAAACCAGATTTGGTAAATTAGAATCAGAGATTTCGCTTTTACAACAAGAGATGCGCTCTCATGTAGAGCAACTAAAAGTTAGTTTTACAGCAGAATTAAAAGTAGGATTTGAGAATTTAGAGAAAAAGCTGAAATTATTTAACCTCAACAACGAAGAGGAAGCTGCTGATTTACGTCTTTGTGTAGATAGACTGAATCGAAAATTTTCTCATTCCGTACAATCACTAGATGAAGAATTAGATTCTCAAACCAAATCAATCCGCGAAGATGTTTCTCAAACAAAAGTCCAGTTAGAAGAAGAAGTTATGGCTTTGCGGGATTTAGTTTTGGAAGAAATTGAGCAGCGTTTTTCTAACTTAAGACAAAGCAAAGTTTCTAAAGACGATATGGCTGAGACATTATTCGCTTTAGGAATGCGACTCAAAGAAAAAGAATTCATTCCTATGCTGCGTGAAGCAGGAGATGAAAGCAGCGAAAATCATTCCGTAAAAATGCTCAGACAGGGAGACAAAAAACTCTCGGAACTTTTAGCTAACTCCAATTCCAACGGTTCAACTAAGGGTGCTTCTGAAGTAACTTCTTAATTGGAAGATGTGGGATAGGAGGATGGAGATACAAGAGTAGAATTACAGAAATAAATCATCTCTTTTTCATAACTCTTAGCTCCTTGCTCCTAAGTAGTCACGGCTGGCTGTTAGTTGCTAACTGAAATGTCTGAATCTGCTGAGTTGAATCAAGAAGAAATCGCACAGCTTGAGAATTTTGTTAATTTGCTAGCTGATTTATCAATTGTCGAATCATCTAAGCAAGAACAATCTCATACTGATGATTGCGATACCAAAAATCAGTCTCTAAATTCTTGGAATTGGCGTAAAGTGCGTAATTCATATATTGTGTCGCCTATTGATATCGGTGATGATGAGGAATATTTTGCTAAAGACAATAAATCTTCTAATAATTCTAATACTATTTATTTAGAAGCCCAATTAGATTTTCCTCAAACTCAATCAACAAGTTACCAAGAAATAGCAGAGGAAATTGATGTTGAAATATCACCTTTAGAACAAAACTCAGAAGCTTCAAATCAATTTAATCAGGATAATTCGGAAGAAACAGTTACTGCCGTCCAAAAGTTACAGAATATATTAGTAGGAGATGAGTTAGAGGAAATCAAAAAAAATTTACAAAATCTCAACCATCAGCTTTACGATTCGGATGAACTAATAAAGTTGCTTTTACCGCAAATTGCCGAACTTTTAAAGCGCAAGATTTCCGAATCCAAAGAAGAAGTTGTAGAAGCGGTTACCCCAATAATTGATAATGCTATCCATAGCAGAGTTGAGCAAAATAAAGAAAGTATGGGTGCGGCTTTAGCTGCTGCTGTTCCCGTAGCCATAGCCGAACAAATAACTGTAAATTCAGGGGAAGTCGCCGAAGCAATTGCCCCAGCCATGGGAGAAGCAATTCAAAAACAAATTGAATTAGAAAAAGATAAAATAGTCGATGCTCTTTATCCTGTAATTGGCAATACAATTTCCAAGTATATGGGAGAAACTATCCAAGCAATTAACCAACAAATTGAAAATACTTTAAGTGTTGAAGGAATCAAACGTAAGATTCGGGCTAAATTGCAAGGTGTTTCGGAAGCAGAATTAATTGTTAAGGAGTCGATATCTTTTACTCCTCAAGCTATCTTTTTAATTCATAAAACATCGGGTTTAGTTATTTGCGATATTCAACCTTCGGATTCAGAACGATTAGAATCAGACATGATAGCAGGAATGCTAACTGCGATTCGCAGCTTTGCTAATGATTGTATGATTCAGTCAGGAAACGTTTCGGAACTCGATGAAATTGATTATGGTAATTTCAAGATAATTTTGGAAGTTGCAGGATACTGTTATCTAGCAATTATTGTCAAAGGGGAAGTTCCGAAGAAATTTGTTTCTCGGATGCGGCAAGTTCTCAGTACAATTATTACCAGTTACAGTAAGTCTATAGAGCATTTTGAAGGGGATTTAGAGACAATTCCCAACAAGATAAATATGCTTTTAGAAGGTTTAGCTGATTTTCAACATCAGAAAGAAGAGAAGCAGAGTAAAATATCGCCTTTATTGGTACTGAGTTTATCTATTGTAGGAATAATTTTTATTCCTCTTGGCATTTGGCAATATAACAACAGTCGAATTCGTTCGGTTGAAAATAAAACAGCCTTGGCTTTGGCTTCTGCTCCGGAATTATCAGTTTATCGTATTGATGTTAAAGCAGATGGAGATAAACTCAAACTAAAAGGGAGAGTTCCTAATAATTTTTTGAAAACAAGAGCAAAACAAATAGTTGCTTCTACGGCACCTAATTGGAATATTGATAATCAAATTATTTCAGTTGAAATACCAGCATCCCCAGTATTAGCACAAGCAGAAATAAAACGAGTCACCGCAATTTTAAATCAAATAAATGGTACGGCAATTTCAGCCGATTACAGCAATGGCAGAGTTGCGGTTGTTGGTAGTGTCAGCAAAATTGCCGATGCTCAAAAAATTACACAAGCATTTGAAAAAATTCCCGGTGTTCAAAAAGTATCGAGTGCTGTTGAGGTAAAACCTGTTTCTATTCCAATTAGATTTTATTTTAAAAGTCAATCAGCAAATTTAGTACCTAAAGACTTAGAAAATAAAATAATGCAGGTACGAAAGTTTTTAAATCAGCATCCAATGAAGACAATCAAAATTATCGGTTATAGCTATTCAAACAACGAGGCTTTTGCAACTAAAGAATTAGCGCTGCAACGAGCTAAATCCGTACAGCAAGCATTGATTCAGCAAGGAATCTCTCCATCAAGAATGCAGGTTATCGGTAAAACAAGCTTACCACCTGGTATTGATGAAACCCAGCCTTCATGGTTAATGCGCTGCGTTGTTTTAGAACCGATTATTCAGAATGTAAATTAGATTTTTTAGTTTTTATTGGCTGCCAGCTATTATTCGTAGAATACAATAAAAATATTATAAATTATCATTTATCTACCTAAAATCTGATTATAAATTATGTCTACAATCTCAAATAAAATTTGTTTAATTGGTGATTTTGGTGTTGGCAAAACAAGCTTGATTCGCAGATTTGTCGATAGACAGTTTAGCGATAAATACCTGTCTACCGTAGGTGTAAAAATTTCTCGTAAATCTATAGAAGTCACAGATAAACAGCGTCAGGAACATATTGCACTACAGCTATTAATTTGGGATATAGAAGGAAGTACAAAATTCAAAAGAGTTTCCGCAAGTTATTTTCAAGGAGCCAAAGGAGCAATTATAGTTGGTGACGTGACGCGCCCGGAATCACTAGAGAATCTTTCAGAACATATTCAAGCCTTCTTAAAAGTTAATCCCAAAGGTAAAACTGCGATCGCTCTGAATAAATCAGATTTAATTGATGCAGAATATTTAGACAAGTATTGCCAACTTTACAGTTTTAACGATAATGAAAGTTTTGTCTCTACTTTTGCAAGCTCTGCTAAAACTGGAGAAAACGTTGATAAAATTTTTCAATCCCTCGCACATTCAATGATTTAACAAAATGGACTCTTTATTTAAAAATATATTATCTTTACGTCGTATTGAATATTTAATTGTTAATCAAAATTGGCAGATTTTAGAGTTATCTCCGAAAATTAATATTCTTGCAGACAACTCTAACGAAGTAAGTGTAGGAAAAGATGTGCGGATTGGCTTTCCGGAATTAATTGGAATTGAAGTAATTGCTAGCGATATTTTAGCGGGGAAGCAAGACAATTTTGAGTTAAAGGGTGTGATTAGGACTCAAAAAGCTTTAAATCCAATTTATATAGATATTTGTATTGCTAATAATCTCAAAAGTAATCAAACTGGCAAGCAGCTATTAATAGTTGTTGAAGATGTAACGGAACGGATGCTTCTCGAACAATCTTTAGTTCAAGGTGCGAATGAAGCCAATCTTTTATTACGTACTCTCACCGCTTCCAAACAATACATTGACCAAGTTGTCACATCAATGGCAGATGCTCTATTGGTGACGACACCATCAGGTAAAATCAAAAATATTAACCGTACAGCACAACTTTTATTAGAATATGAAGAAGCTGAAATTTATGGTAAACCTATTTCTAATGTATTAAAGGAAGTTGATAGCTGGAAAGCGGAAATAGAAGAAAGAGGCAATATTAAAACTACTTTATTTGGTCCCATAACTCCTTTAGTTAAGGAAGTTGAAACAGTTTGCCAAACAAAAACGGGAAAAATAATTCCAGTAGCTTTTTCATGTTCAAAAGTTCAGACAGAGATTGAGCATTTCCAGGGTTATGTTTATATTATTAGGGACATGACGGAACGCAAACAAGCCGAACTTGCCAAACAAGAGTTTTTAGCAATGATAAGTCATGAAATACGTACTCCTGTTGCAGCGGTAATTGGCATGGGAGATATACTATTAAATACTGATTTAACAACACAGCAAGAAGAATTTGTTGAAACTATTTGCAATAGCGGTAAAGCTTTACTTGAAATTATTAATGATATCCTTGATTTTTCTAAAGTTGAATCGGGCAAATTAGAAATTGAGGAAGAACCTTTCCATTTAAATAGCTGTATCGAAGAAGCTATTTCGTTGTTATTACCGAAAGCAAAAGAAAAAAAATTAGAAATTATTTTTCACAAAAATCCTGAAATTCCAGAAGTTATTGTCGGAGACATAAGCCGACTGCGACAAGTTTTCATTAATCTACTTAGCAACGCTATTAAATTTACCGAAACTGGAAATATAGAAATTTTACTAACAAGTCGCAAGCGTCAAATTATTGGCAATGAAAGAAATAACTATGAAATTCAGTTTGCTGTTAAAGACACCGGAGTAGGGATACCCAGCAATCGAATCGATCGTTTATTTAAAGCCTTTAGTCAAGTTAATTCTTCCATAACAAGAAAATATGGTGGTACTGGTTTAGGGCTGGCAATATGTAAACAATTGAGCGAATTAATGGGCGGTAAAATCTGGGTTGAAACCGAACCAGATAAAGGCAGTACATTCTATTTCACTATATCGACTCGGGTTGTAAAAACACAGTTAAGCCATGAATGGGAAACCAAAGCGGAAGAATCCCATCTCAATATTGATGCTACCGTAGCCGAAAAAAATCCCTTAAAAATACTTTTAGTAGAAGATTACCCAACAAATCAAAAGATAATAACCTTAATGCTGCAACGAATGGGTTATCAACCAGATATTGCCAACAACGGCTTAGAAGCGCTGAGTGCATTGCGGCATCAATCTTACGATGTGGTGTTGATGGATATGCAAATGCCGGAAATGGATG
The DNA here is from genome assembly GCF_000316665.1 of Rivularia sp. PCC 7116. Classification (GTDB taxonomy): domain Bacteria; phylum Cyanobacteriota; class Cyanobacteriia; order Cyanobacteriales; family Nostocaceae; genus Rivularia. The sequence goes on from NC_019678.1 coordinate 1,244,943, forward strand.
GTATGACAGCAACGGAATATATTTGTCAGGAATGGGATATTTCAGTACGTCCCCGAATTATTGCACTAACAGCCAGTGCTATGTCAAGCAATAAGGAAAATTATTTAGCATCAGGGATCGATGATTTTCTTGCTAAACCTTTTCCCATTCAACAACTCATGCAATTACTGAATAAATATCGCAATCATAAACAAGAAGCTAGTAAAAAAACTAAAGCAAGTCATCGGGAATATTTTGGTCAAAATAATTCTACAATCGACGCAACGGCATTACAAGAAATTTATAGAATCGCTGATTTTAATTGTGGAGTAGATCCAAGAATATTTTTATTAGAAACAATTGATGATTATTTAGAAGAAACCCCTAAAATTTTACAAAAAATTGAGGTTGCCTTAAGTGAAGATAATTTAAAAAATCTTCAGCTATTCGCCCATAAGCTTTCTTCTAGTAGTGCTACATTAGGCGCAAATAAACTTGCGGCTTTATGTACGCAATTAGAAATAATGGTAATAAGTGAAATGCGAGATGAAATAGCAGAGCATATTAGCAAGGTTGAAGCTGAATATGAGAAAGTAGAAAGTGTTTTGCTGGAGAAACGCGGGAAGTATTAGAAAGTAGAGTGTGTTGTCGCGCAGAGCAACACACCTGGTAAATTTTTTTGTAGGTATTCTCAATCGCCCGCAGATTGGAAATCTGGGGCTACAGAAGCGAAGCCCACCTTCGTAGGCTAAGTTAAGCATTGTGTATAAGTTCTTGAAAAGGCTGTTGTTCGATAGATTTATTAAAGTTATCTAAGGCTTCTTTCAAAATCTCTAATTCTTTAGTAGAAAATTGCTCATAACACAAATTGCGGTTTATTTCTAAAGGCTTGTTATAGACAACCGTCATTCCTTCAGAAGAATATTTTTTTAGTAGCAGATAACCTCTGTTATTCCAAACTTGGTAGTTATGAGGCTTTATCTGTAAAACTTTATCAAAACTGGCGATCGCATCTTCATAACGCTCCAGACTATACATTACATAGCCTCGTTTTTTCCAAGCTTGGTAATAGTCAGGTTTAATTTCAATTGCTTTATCAAAGGCTGCGATTGCTTCTTTTAACCTTCCCAACTCACGTAACATATTACCCCGGCTTGCCCAAGCTTGATGGTAGTCAGGTTTCATTTCAATCGCTTTATCAAAAGCTTTTAAAGCTGCCTGGTATTCTTCTGATACATCAAGTATTCTTCCCTGTAAATTTAAGTGGTTAAGGATTTTTGGAACCCCTTTCCAACTGTAAGCAAATCGTTCGCTTTTTTCGCCAAACTTGGTTTGTTCGTATTCATACAGCGAGTGTTCCAAACCTTGAATAAATAATATGTTTACCTGCTCTCGATTTGGTAAGTCTTTGACAATCTCGTATAAATTATCAATTGGTTCTTCAAACTGTAAAACTTCAATAGTTTTTTTAGGTAAATCTTCCTTAACTTTAGTAATTAACTCCTCACCTTCAACTGGAGTACATTGCACAAACAACAAACGAAAACCTTCCGTTAGTTCCAAAGTACGAAGGAATGCTTGATATTCTTCAAAAATTTTTTAGCCCACGCAGGTGGGCTTTGTAATTGTAGCCCCAGCCTTACAGGCTGAGAGCTATTTCCTCCCTCAACCTTTTAACCCCAACTTCCAACTCCCCCGACAACCACTCATCAAACTGAGGATAAACGGGTAATCTTGGCAGCAAATCCCAACCCCCAGGCTGTAATATTTCTCGCAATTCGTTTTCCTGAATATGTGGATAATCGGGATTTACTTCATCTTTGGGGCTAATTCCCCCTAAATCCCTTGCACCTGCTTCGATACAAGCGAGTAACCATTGCTCATCTTTTACTAAATTTGGCGGAATTTGAATCTTTATATCTTTGGGTAAAATCTCGCGTGCTTTAGCAATAACTTGTGGTAATTTATGTGGATTGAAATGTGGAAAATCGAAGCTTTGCTGAGTTCCCGGACTGTGTGGTTGTAAAATAACTTCTTGTATATGCTTGTATTTGTGATGTATTTGGGATATCGCTGCTAATGTATCCCAGCAATCTACTAATGTTTCTCCAATTCCTAATAGCAATCCGGTTGTAAAAGGTATTTTTAATTCACCAGCCCACTCTAATTGTTGCAATCGTAATTCTGGGTTTTTACCTGGTGCGTGTTTGTGGACTGTTTGCAATAATTTTGGTGTTAACTGTTCTAACATTAATCCCATTGAAACATTCACTTGTTTCATTTTTTGCATTTCTTCATAGCTTAAAACTCCCGCATTTGTATGAGGTAAAAATCCCATTGATAAAGCTAAATTGCATAAATCATAAATTAGGTTAAACCATTGTTCGCGACGTGGTGAATTTGGATGAACTTCTCCACTGAGGATTAAGATTTCACAAACATTTTGCTTTTGCAGTCTTTGAAAAATATCTTTTGCTGCTGATAAAGATATCCAATTGCTACTTCCTGGTTCGGCGCGGAAATTGCAGTAAGTACATCTATTAAAGCATTCATAAGTCGGAACAATTGTGTATGCAGGGCTATAAGTAACTATGCGGTAATTTTGTAATGCCATTTTATTTCATTTTTAAAAAAATCCGAATCTATAATCTATACTGCAATATTTTTATTTTGAATACAAATTAATTCAATAAAAAAGGTACCCGTTTGGGTACTTCGTCTTCAGGATAGTTTTTTTTAAAATAGGTACAACAGCAAATTGAAGCTAAACATAAAATCGAATGACCGTGGAATATTAATTTTATTACAGGATAACTTACATTATGGAGAAGGGAAATCTCGGTTTTATTTTAAAGATGGCTCAAACGATAAATCCTCAGATTTATCCAGGACGAGAATTAAAAATAAATTTAGAAGAACTACGTCAACTTTCGGAAGGTACTTTAGGTAGAGAGCTAGCCTATTTTTTAGATAAAAATGGTTTTGAACCTCTAAACTCTGGAGATTGGATACAGCGAACTCATGATGTTTGGCACGTTGTAACCGGGCTTTCTCCATCTAAAAACGATGAATTCATATTGCAAGCTTTTACTCGTTCTCAAGTTTTCCGCCCATCTAGTGCCATTCTTGTCTTAGCTGGTTTACTAACACACAAATGTAATTTACAAGAAATTACTCAAGTTCTCAAAAATGGTAAAATGGCCAACAAACTCGTTGATTGGGATATTGAATCAGATTGGGCTACTCCTTTAGCTGAAGTCAGAAAAAAGTTAGGCGTAATACCTTTGAAAAGTTAGGAGTTAGGAATTAAAAACTTGGTTTTTATCAATTTTTTTTCCATGCCCAATGTTCAATTGATGATGCTAATCAATAAATGCTTCCTGCTGTTTAGCATAAATATTCTTCAGGTGCTTTTTAACTGTATTGATAGTAATATAAAGTTCCTCAGCAATTTCCTGGTAAGAATAATTAGCCCGACGCAACAGCCAAACATCAGTTTCCCGTTCGGTTAAACCGTATTTTTTCGCTTCTGAAATCGCTATACTTTGATTTGTCTGTTCGCGGTCTTCTAAAGTAACTATTATGTAATCATTATTACTTCCGTTTGCTTGCAGCCAGCGAACGCGAACCCGTATTGTCAGCAACGATCTAGTCTTGATTTCTGACTCTAGCGATATCTTTTGGTTGGGAAATAATTGACGGCTTTCGATTAAAGAATCGCAAATACGCCGAATTTCTGCGGGTATTTCACCTTTATGTATATTTTGGCTTAATTTCTCACAAATATAGCCTGCGCGTTCGTTGGCATGAACTAATTCACCTTTTGCTGTAATTACAAAAATTCCGTCCACAAAGCTTTCAATCACAGCTTGCATCAGATGAAGTTGAGATGCAGGCTGTGTTTTGCTATATTTAGATTTACTACCGTAAAATATACTTCTATTGGTAGATGCGAGTTTTTGATATTGTTCTAATACTGAAACATTCATTGTTTATCTCCTTAAAAATGCTAAAAAAGCTTCTGTGAAGCAACTAACAGCATTGTTATAAATGAGATTCTGAATTTGCAATGATTGAGCAGCAGCCCCAAAGAAAGTATTGAAGTAAGTGAAGGTACAGAGAAATTTACGGAATTTCCCTGAAGTAGGGTGAAGTTTTTCTTAAGTTAGCCAGTACAGGGCAGTCAGTCGATTCATAATGACTGTATTGCTACTTTACAGATAAGAAAAATTTACTAGGGAGTTCTGCCGTGAAGCATTTAGACACTATTGATGATTTTTTTGGTGTAGAACATCAGCTTAAATATGTTGCTCTTTTGAAAGGCAAAGTTGGTTTAACCCGTCGTCGAGCCGAATGTTTTGTAAAGTTGTGGGCTTATTTATTACTCAAACAGCACCAAGAATTAGGAATTGTAAGCAAAGCTGTAACGGAACTCGATTTACCTGAAGGTTTTGTTGCCTGTACTCATCGAGAAGCTAACGAACTATTTTATGCAGAACAAGATAGAGGTAGCGAACGTGCTGCGGGAATGATGATTGATAAGTTGGTGGCTTTGGGACTTATCGAAAAGGAATTCGATGGCAATAACATATGTATTCGTATTTGCTCTCCATTGTCAGATATTAATGAGTCTGCACAAGTTGCCGAACCAGTAGAGCTTGTCACCGATAACTTTAATCCCCGTACCGATACTATACCCGTTGCGACTTTTTTAGCTCGGCAATACGATTGGATGAACAAAAAAACCACCGCTGTGCCCCAAATAATAGCTCGGAAACTTCGTAACTGGGCTAAAAAATATTCTAAAGGAATGCGGGTTTTGCGTCGTTGCGATACTCAACATCCTATTGGTGTTTGCATTCTTTATCCTGTAGCTTCCGAATCTGAGGAAAACTTTTTTCTACCACCAAGCAAAAGTTTACATTTAAGTACTGCTTCTCAGATAGACCCTTTTGAAATGGCAGAAGCAGGAGATGAAGATTGCACTTCTCTTTTTATCCGCAGCTTTAGAATAGATTCTGCCTACCTACAGCACAGCAGCCTACATCAATTATTAGAAGATGCCCGAGAAACTCTCATTAATATGCAAGCAGATTTTCCCAATCTTTGCGATTTGTATACTTTGACGATCGATCCATTTGCTCAAAGCCTTGCATTAGCGATGGGTTTTCAGGAAACTGGTCAAGATTCACAGGTATCTCTTTATTGGATGTATATGGCTCTAGATAAGTATTTGACCCTTGATATTGAACAAGCATTATCAAATCTTAAACTTGATTGATGCATCTACTCTCAATATATAGAGTTTATTTTTTAATAATTTTTATTTATTGTGAATCATCTGTATGCCCTGCTGTAAATACTTCCCAGCCGATGCTCTAATTGTATAATGCAGCATTGATTACAAATTATTTCTGAAAAAGCTTTACAAACTGAAATATTTGTTTTAGTATAAGTACATAGGTTGAAAGACCTAATTTATAAATAAGACAAACGCAATTATCCGAACCATGACAACCACATTACAAAGACGCGAAAGCGCTTCAGCGTGGGAGCAGTTCTGTGGATGGATTACAAGCACCAATAACCGTTTATACATCGGTTGGTTTGGTGTTTTGATGATTCCTACCCTACTCTCTGCAATCACCTGTTTCATCATCGCATTCGTAGCAGCACCTCCTGTTGACATCGATGGTATCCGCGAGCCTGTTGCAGGTTCCTTGATTTACGGAAACAACATCATCTCTGGTGCAGTTGTTCCTTCTTCTAACGCTATCGGTTTACACTTCTACCCAATCTGGGAAGCAGCTTCTCTAGATGAGTGGTTGTATAACGGTGGTCCTTACCAGTTGGTATGTTTCCACTTCCTAATTGGAGTATTTTGCTACTTAGGTCGTGAGTGGGAATTATCTTACCGCTTGGGTATGCGTCCTTGGATCTGTGTTGCTTTCTCTGCTCCAGTAGCAGCAGCAACCGCAGTATTCTTGATCTACCCCATCGGACAAGGTTCTTTCTCTGACGGTATGCCTTTAGGTATCTCCGGTACCTTCAACTTCATGTTCGTGTTCCAAGCTGAGCACAACATTTTGATGCACCCCTTCCACCAATTAGGTGTAGCTGGTGTATTTGGTGGTTCTTTGTTCAGTGCTATGCACGGTTCTTTGGTAACCTCCTCTTTGGTACGTGAAACAACCGAAACCGAATCTCAGAACTACGGTTACAAATTCGGTCAAGAAGAAGAAACCTACAACATCGTAGCTGCTCACGGTTACTTTGGTCGTTTAATCTTCCAATACGCTTCCTTCAACAACAGCCGTAGCTTACACTTCTTCTTAGCTGCATGGCCTGTAGTAGGTATCTGGTTCACCGCTTTGGGAATCAGCACCATGGCGTTCAACTTGAACGGTTTCAACTTCAACCAGTCTGTAATCGATTCTAGCGGTAGAGTTGTAAACACCTGGGCTGATGTATTGAACAGAGCTAACTTGGGTATGGAAGTAATGCACGAAAGAAATGCACACAACTTCCCCTTAGATTTAGCTGCTGGTGAAACTGCTCCTGTTGCAGTTAGCGCTCCCGCAATCAACGGTTAATAATTGAATAATTTTGAGACGTGATATTTTACGTCTCTACATAAAAAATGCCTTCCGAGCAATCGGGAGGCATTTTTTGTTGCTTTATTTTTCTTATATTTAATTATGAAAGAGATAAACTTTCCTGTTGAATTGCTTTATTAAGATGTATTATTTAAAAATTTAAAAGGTCAAAGGTTAAAGGTTGATTACCTATCACCCCTTACCAATTACCGATTACCCATTACCAATGCCCAATTTCCAGTACAATAACCACGATATGACTTAAATTTACGGGAAATTGTAATGACTCAGGCTCGAATAGGGGTTATCGGTGGCAGCGGTTTATACAAGATGGATGCGCTCAAAGATATTGAAGAAATTGAAGTAGAAACTCCATTTGGTAAACCTTCCGATGCTTTTATTGTTGGGAATTTAGATGGTACATCAGTTGCTTTTTTACCCAGACACAACCGCAATCATACTTTATTACCTTCGGAATTACCGTTTCGCGCTAATATCTACGCTATGAAAAAGTTGGGTGTGGAGTATATCATCTCAGCTTCTGCGGTGGGTTCGTTGAAGGAAGAAGTAAAACCGCTGGATATGGTGGTACCGAATCAATTTATTGACAGAACCAAAAATCGGGTTTCTACGTTTTTCGGTGAAGGAATAATTGCTCATATTGCTTTTGGCGACCCAGTTTGCAATAATTTAGCTGGTATTTTAGCTTCGGCGATCGCGTCTCTCAATCTTCCCGATGTTAGTTTACATCGCGGCGGTACTTATGTCTGTATGGAAGGGCCAGCTTTTTCTACAAAAGCGGAATCTAACCTTTATCGGAGTTGGGATGCGACAGTTATCGGCATGACGAATTTAACCGAAGCTAAGTTAGCCAGAGAAGCGGAGATTGCTTATGCAACCTTGGCTTTGGTGACGGATTACGATTGCTGGCATCCCGATCATGATAGTGTAACTGTAGAAATGATAGTTGGTAATTTACAAAAAAACGCCGTCAACGCCCAAAAGGTAATTCAAGAAACGGTAAAAAGTCTAAGCCAAAATCCGCCACAAAGTGATGCACATTCGGCTTTGAAATACGCAATTTTGGCACCTTTAGATAAAGCACCAGCTAAAACGAAGGAAAAATTAAAATTTTTGTTGCAGAAGTATTTCTAAGCATGTGTAATGGGTAATGGAGAGATGGGGAAGAGGGGGTATAATTTTCAACTCATAACTCCTAATTCCTAATTCCTAACTCCCAATGCCCAATTCCCTAATCGTTAATCAACTTTTTAAACCTGTCTGAATCCTTAATGATGATTCTTCCTTGATGTCATCTAAATTTTTGTATAAATCTTTGTACATTTCCTGCTCTTCCTCATTAATGAGTTTTTTTATTTCTTGGCTTTTTGTATCTTATATATTTTGTAGTTTAATTTTGATATCTTCTTGTTTTGCATTTAACTCCGCTTCTAATTCTTTCTTGGTATGGGAAACCCATTCCTTAAGTATCATTTGACGAAAGAATATAAAGGCAATAGTTACCAACACCGGTGCTACTATCAGCCAAAAATTGAGTAAACTTAAATTCGCATCTAATAAGCCTGTAGTGCGCTCAAATCTATCACCAACACTACGGGAAACTTCATCTTGAACAATATCTCTTATCTCTTTCTCTTGCTGAAGTTTTTCTAATTTTTCTACTCGTTGATTAACTATTGACGGTTCGAGTTGAGTTTGAGCAGTCGCAGTACTAATAGATATAAAAATAGTTAACAGAGCAAGCGTCAGCTGATTTTTAAATTTCATAACAGCTTAAGAATCAGGTGATTTACAATAAAAATTCCGATACAACAAAAGTGACCGTATAATCGGTCACTACATTTGTAATATATCTAGATTTCTCGACTTTGTTAGTTGTTTTGAATACACCTGTCTTGAACTTTTAGGCAATCAAACAACTTGGAATACGAAGTTAAAAGCTACCCAATTGTTAACATTCCAAACCCAAGAATCATCAGATAGATTTTGTGTTTCATCTTTCTTTATACTGGCTTGACTCAAATCTTGTAAAAGCGCTTCTGCGACTTCTAAAGGATTTAATAACGGTGAAATACGGTGAGTTTCTCTTGTAGAGTGTTTACCTTCTTCGAGGGCTGCTAAAGTTTGAGTAAAAGGTGCGGTGCTAAGAACCATTTGAGTTTCACACCAAAAATCTGGTCCCGACATTACCCACTCAAAACCAGCAGTTGTTTTAGGTATTATCAGTGATTGTCCTGGAGGAATAATTACCTGTTGAAGTTCTGGTTTGCTGGAGTTTTCTTCTGATTCTTCATCTTTATACCAAGGATAAAGAGCTATTGGATTCTTACTATTATTTAATCCCAGTAAAATTAAATACAGCGGTCTATCTCCAGTATTTTCTACTCGATAGCGTACTTTACTACCAGTAGATATTGTAGGGATTCCTAGAGAAGAAATATCCTGTGTTTTCTTTCCAGATGTTTCCATACCTAATGTTCGCCTTGTTTGACGCTGCATTAAAGTACGGGGCAGTTTCTTGTTAATTACTTCCAAAGTTGCTTTGACGCTCAAACCCGAACTTCCTTCGTTTTGAGTCAGCTTCCACAATTTAGCTGCTAAAAGAGTTTTTAGTTTAGGAGCTAATCGATAAACTGCGACTTTTAATGCTTCTCCTTCTTCTCCGAGAGTATCGGGAATTAACTCTCCTCCCAAAGTAAATAAACCATAGCGACTTGAAGACGACATCGCCATTGAATTATTAACTTCCGTGTCGGGAACTTCTGTTTCTGGCAGCTTACCAAATAAATAATCGGCTGGTTGCTCCTCCGCAATCACGCTACCAACGCGCTCAATAGAAGCAAAAGCACTTGTCGCATCAACTCGTTCAATTCGTTCTAAACTAACGTCATCCAGGGCAACTTTTAAACTAATATCTTTGGGTAAAACTCTAATGGTTTCTCTTACAAGCCCCCCAACTTTTGGAATTATTTGCTTATTTTTGGTTTGCTTTAATGTTGCTTTTGCTTTCAAACCATTGCGACTGCGTAACACCAAAGGTGCGGTTGAAGGTGATTGTGCCGAATAAAAAGTAAATTTGGAATTGACTCCATAATATTCCAGTACTTGCGGCGGTATTCCTCCCAACCACAAATGAACGGTTTTACCGTCATCTTCTACAGAAGTTACTGCTCCATCTGCTCCTGCAATTGGCTTTGATAATACATTCTTCTCAATCAGAGGCTTGGTTTGATTGTTCTTCTCAAGTAAAACTGGTTCTTGAAAGCTACCCAAAGACAGCATGGAACTTCCGACGCGAGATAAACTTATTTGAATAGTTTTGGCACTAGTGGTTTCCCATAGATATTGTGTTAAAGCGTAGGTAAATAAACCCGCACTAAAATCAGAAAAGATAATTTCTTGTGCCAAATCTTTTGAACTTGAACTAGATGCAAGCAAAACGCTCAACTTATCGGCAGCAATTTTCTTTGTTAGCTGCTTTTGAAATTCGACTTCTTCAGCTAAAAATAGTCCTTCTAAAGGTGCTTTCCAAGAACGACTTCTTAATCCCGTTGGTTGGGAAATACTGGGTTTGTAATAACTAGTGTCTAATATTGCTGTAGCACGTTCGGTAGCTAATGACTGCATTAACAGCAATAAAGTGTCTTCTAATAAATAGTTAGCAATTTTTTCGGAATCTTCGATAATTTTAGTTCCATTGACGGGAATTAAAGCATTTTCCATCCCACCCAGTAAACTTTTTGTTTTAATCCGACTGCCATAACCGCTGAAATGGAAGACAACCACATCACCGGGTTTAGCTTGTTTCCCTAGATGTTCGACAAATGCATTTTCAATGCCTTGTCTAGTTGCTTGCTTGTTTGTCAAACACAGAATATCTGACGGTTGGAAGCCAAAGCGATGAATTAAAAGCTCCCTTTGTAGTTCCACGTCCGTCAGACAACCCTTAAGTGCGGGAATTTGCGGATATTGATTGATGCCTACCAATAACGCCAACTTGCGTGGATTATTATCGGCTAGCGCCTGTTGCAGACGGCTAGCTTGCGTCCACCATGATGACTCGGTAACTCCCAATACCGCCAAAATAGAGCCTATTCGTTTTAAAAAGATTCGCCGCTTCATAAATTAACCCCTCAACCCTCAAATCCTTAGCTATCAGATTAAAGGGCTGAATTCGATTATGTAAAGCTATAGCTTATACGGTTTTGGAAGCAAAAGATTTAATTATGCTTCTAATTTACGCTTCAACAGGAACTCGCATGGCACGTACTAACTCCGCTGCAACCTCTGGGCGAGAAAATTCTGCTGGGGGTGATTCTCCTCGACGCAGCATTTCTCGTACTTTGGTTCCAGAAAGATGAATCCGTTCTTCTTTCTTGCTGGGGCTAGTTTTTGCAGTCGCCATCTGCTTAGTGCGGGTGCAGTAGAAAGCATGTTCAAACTTCATCGGGATAATGCCTAATTCTCCCGGTTCAAATTCATCAAAGATGTGCTGTGCGTCGTAAGTACCGTAGTAATCACCTACGCCAGCATGATCTCGTCCGACAATAAAATGAGTACAGCCATAGTTCTTCCGAACTAAAGCATGAAAAATTGCTTCGCGAGGTCCAGCATAGCGCATTGCTGCCGGATTTATCGCTAAAATTACTCTATCATCTGGATAATAATTTTCTAATAAGATTTCGTAACAGCGCATCCGCACATCAGCCGGAATGTCATCTGATTTTGTTGCTCCCACTAAAGGATGCAAAAACAAACCATCAACAGTTTCTAAAGCGCATTTCTGAATATACTCATGAGCGCGGTGGATGGGGTTACGAGTTTGGAAACCAACAATAGTTTTCCAACCTTTTTCCCTAAACATTTTTCTCGATTCGGCTGGATCTATTTGATATTTAGGAAATTGTGCATTTTCCTTACGTTCCAATAACCACACATCACCAGCGATATTTACCGCACCTTGATCGTAAACAACTTTTACGCCGGGATGCTTATCTTCGTCGGTGCGATAAACATTAATTGCTTCTTGTTTTTTATCGTAATTATATTTTTCCGAAAATTCTAATACCCCAATAAATTCACCTTTAGAGTTATCCAAACGGATTAAATCGCCTTTCTTAAAAGAATTTGCGACTTTCTCAGTTACTGAAAGCGTAATCGGAATCGCCCATGCAATTCCCGAAGCCAAACGCATTTCTGAAACTACCCGCTTATAGTCCGATTCGTTCATAAAACCAGTCAGCGGACTAAAACCCCCGATCGCAATCATTTCCAAATCGGAAACAGCTCGCTCGTCAAGTTCGACTTTGGGTAAAGTATCAGCTTTTGAAATAAATTCTTGTTTTTGCTTTGGTGAAGCGATGCGATTTATCAACTGTCCGCCATGTGCGGCAATAGCATCGAGATTATTACTCAACGTATCTCCTTGCGTATTCTTAACTGCAACTTTTTAAAGCTATGAATAACTTACCAAGAAATGGGTATATCTACGCGCTTTTAAATGAATTGGGGAATGGAGAATGGGTATTGGGCGTGGGGATGGGAAAATGATTTAAAAAGATGCTACCTAAGTAGGAATGTAATTCCTGGTGTAATAGCGAAAGTCCTATCAAATAACTCCTCATTGTTCCCATCGGTAGCGTAATTTATTTCTCAAGCGTTCGCGACTTATTCCAAGTTCGTTGCTGATTTTTGCTTCCACAGAAGGGATATGTGTAGTGTTTAAGATAATTTGAGATTTCGTATATCTCGTACTGATTTTATTTTCTGCTTTCTTTACTGTTACCAAGGAAATACCTTGCTGAGGATAAATTTCAACTTTAATCAATGCAATTTTTTTTCCATAATCTGGCTGAGTAGTTTTTAATTGAGTCAGGTTTTTTGATGGACGTGATAAAGTCTGTTCGGTTAACCATCCGCCAACAAACCAAAAACTTAGTCCTAAAAGTGGTAACGGCAACCAAAATTCTATTCCCACAGATTTAATAAATTTTAGCCATCCAGGAGAAAGGTTTCTTGAAGTCATAATAGTCAACAGTGAGCAGTTAGCAGTCTATATATAGCGTTTTTTAGTTTTTGATGGAGTATTTTTAACTTAATAGTTGCATCTCATAAGTGTTAATTGTTAATTGTTAATTGTTAACTGTTAACTGTAATTATGGTAATTCTACTTGTAGAAGATGATGCGAGACAGTTGGAGCCTTTACATGCGGCTTTATCAGCAGTGGGACATATTGTTGATGCAGTTGAAGATGGTGATACGGCACAGTGGCTGATTACTCAAAAAGAATACGATCTATTAATTTTAGATTGGATGTTACCGAATGTAACAGGTGTGGCATTATGCCATCAGTATCGACAAGCAGGAAAAACTGCTCCCGTATTAATGCTCACTGCTAAGGACACTACTGACGATAAAGTTACCGGTTTAGATGCCGGTGCCGATGACTACTTAGTAAAACCAGTTGACGTAATCGAATTATTAGCTAGAGTAAGAGCATTAGGAAGGCGATCGCCACTTTGGCAAGGCGATATTCTCAAACTCGAAGACTTACAATTGCATTTAAATACTTTAACTTTGAAGCGAGGAGAAGCAAAAGCCAAGCTATCAACTCGCGAATTCCAGTTAATGGAATATTTAATGCGTCATCCCAACCAGGTTTTGTCCCGCGAACAAATTGAAGATACTCTTTGGGAATGGGGCACCCAACCAGAGAGTAATGCTGTGACAACTTTGGTACGAAGAGTAAGACAGCGTTTAGAATCAGTAGGTGCAAAGGATTGTTTGGAAACGATATACGGTATGGGTTATCGTTTAAATCCGCCGAATTGAAGAGATGTGATGTGTGAGGACAAGGGAATAAGGAGACAAGGAGTTAAGGAACAAGAAAATAATTTTGAATTCTTAACCCTTAATTGCTAACTGGTGGCTGCTAATTGTATGTCCCTCTGGGACAGGCTCGGCTAACGCTAACACTGTTCTTTGACGATCCACACCCTCCGGGTGAACAACTGTCCACTGAAAACTGACAACTGATGCTAACTCGTAGTCGTCGCCGTTTAGCTTACTTATTCACCCTAACAATGGGTGGAATTTTAGTTACGTTTGCTTTTGTAATTTATTTCTTATTGGTTAGAGAACGGCTGCGCGTTTTTGACCAAAATTTGAAAGACGAAGCTCAAAGCTATGTTTTCAAGTTCAAATATTCTTTAGAAAAAGGACAATATCGAATTAATTATGAAGATATACCGCTTACGTCTTCTTCAGAAATGCTTCCGCCACAATTTGAATATACCTGTTGGTATGATAATTCAGCGAGACCTTTAACAATCAACGATTCAGTTTGTCCGCCAACAAAATCAATTAGACAAGGGTTTCAAACTGTTAAAAGTAATCAGTATCTAGCTAATTCTCAACAACTATCGCTGCGTCAAATAACATCGCCATTTCAAAACGGTAACAAACAAATCGGCTATATAATTGTTGCTAAATCTCTACAACCGATTCGAGATAATTTGAGGAAATTACGATTATATTTATCTGTGGGAGTTCCGAGTACGTTAGGTATAGTGGGAATTGTTGGCTGGTTTTTGGGTGGAGTAGCAATGAAGCCGACGAAACGCTCTTACGAGCAGTTACAGCGTTTTACTGCTGATGCTTCTCACGAATTACGAGCGCCGGTTGCAGCGATTTTAAGTAATGCTCAAGTTGGTTTGCTCGCACCCGAAGATAATAGCGAACTTCCTCGCCAACGTTTGGAAAATATCGTTGATATTTCTAAATCAATGAGCGCTCTGATTGGTAATTTATTATTTTTGGCCAGACATGAGGGACGTTTAAATCCCAAAGATTTCAAGAGTGTGGAAATTGTGAGTTTTTTGAATAATTTATTAGAAGAATATCAATTAATTGCTGAAGAAAAAGAATTAAGTATAATTGCCGAACTCCCATCTCAAGAAGTAACAGTATTTGCCGACCCAGATTTATTACAGCAAGCTTTAAAAAACCTATTAGATAATGCTTGTAAATATACTCCTCAAGGAGGGATGGTTGAGCTAAAGATGTTTACTCAACTGCGACGAATATCCATTCAAGTAATTGATAGTGGAATTGGTATTCCCGCTGAAGATTTGCCGCATATTTTCGAGAGATTTTATCGAGTAGATAGCTCGCGTACTCGAAGTTCTGGCGGTTTCGGTTTGGGATTGGCTATAGCCCAACAAATAGTCAAAGCTCACGGGGGTGAAATTTCTATAGAAAGTACAGTTGGTGAAGGAACAATTTTTCAAGTTTGTTTACCTTTGAGGAAGATGTCATAGTTAGCCGTTAATTAAGCCTCAGACTATAAGTTTAGGGCTACACAAACAAAGCTCACCGTTGAAATAGGCTAAATCATTAAAGCAACATGTATATTTTTATGTATATAAGTTGTCATCTGGAAAAATAGTTTTTTAGCCCCTGTAGACGAGCTTTATTTTTGTAACGCTAGTCTTCTAGGCTTGGTGCAGACGAGATACAAACTTGAATTTTTAACTTTGACATATTCATGTCATATTTACCTGCAATATTAAAGCTATCGGGTAAAGAAACGAGTTAGCAACCAATAGCAATTACCTTTCCACGGATATCTAACCTTTTCTCCCAACCACACACACACTATGTTTCTGGTTACTAGGAATATCTATCTTCTTAGTAACTAGACTACCTAAACTAATAACTACGATTTTATCTAATTTTGTATTCAGCCTTAATAAAGAATAATCTGACATATTCCTGTCATATTTAGCTGTAAAACTAAGATTAACAAGAAAAACTCCTATTAAATCTTCTAAAACAACTAACTACTAGCCACTAACACCCAAAACTATGAGTAACAAACTATCCTTTCCAAAATCGCTAGCTTATTTATCTGTATTCTTTGCAGGCGCTGCTTTTACCTTACCCGTAACTCAGTTATTGCCAACTGAAGCTTCACAACAGCAAGAAGAGTTAAGAATCGCTCAAGTACCGGGAAATACCAGCCAAGCTGTTCCCAATAACTTTATCGCTACTGCGGTAGAAAAAACAGGTCCTGCGGTGGTGCGAATCGATTCGACTCGTACTTCTAGTAGAGGAAGACGTTCGAGGCAGTCTAGCGGAATCGGCTCTGGATTTATCATTGATTCCAACGGTACCATCCTTACTAATGCTCACGTAGTCAAAGGTTCTTCTAAAGTTCGAGTTACTTTAGGTAATGGACGCAACTTAATGGGTGAAGTTGTAGGTTTAGACGATTTAACCGACGTTGCTGTGGTGAAAGTTTCCGCGAATAACCTACCGACAGTAGAGATGGGTAATTCCCAAAATCTCAAACCTGGTGAATGGGCGATCGCCATTGGTAATCCTTTGGGATTGGACAACACTGTAACTGCTGGAATCATCAGCGGTACGGGGCGTTCTAGTGGAGTAATTGGTGCTGCTGACAAACGAGTTCGCTTCATCCAAACCGATGCAGCAATTAACCCCGGTAATTCTGGCGGACCTTTATTAAATCAGCGCGGTGAAGTTATTGGTATCAATACCGCGATAATTGGGCGCGCCCAAGGTTTAGGATTTGCTATTCCCATTAATAAAGCTCAGCAGATTGCCAGTCAGTTGATTGCTGGTGAGAAAGTGGCGCATCCTTACTTAGGAATTCGCATGACTAATTTAACTTCAGATTTGAAAGAAGACTTAAGTCGCGAACTAGGTTTAAGGTTATCTACCAATCAAGGTATTGTGATTGTAGACGTTGCTCGTAACTCTCCCGCAGCTAGAGCAGGTTTACGGGCAGGAGATGTAATTCAACAAATTGATGGTAAATCGGTAAAAACCGCAGACGAAGTTCAATTAGCGGTAGAAAAAACATCAGTCGGCGGTAACGTGCAAGTAGCAGTTAATCGCGGCGGTAGAAATGTAAATATCCGCGTTCAACCCGGACAATTCCCCGTTTCTCAAGGCTAATTAATTCTAGGCTGTGTGACGCTTTTAGATATGCACGAAAAATAAATCAATGTTTTGGCAAGAGCGTCACGCACCAACAGTAAGTTGCAATAACTAACGGAAAATTCCAAATTTCAATAACCAACTTCAAGGAGTATTAAATAGACATGAAACGCTTTGATGCTATAGCTATTGTTAGTACCGGCATCGTTAGCAGTTTACTGACTTTATCATTAAGGGTTGCACCTGCATTTGGAAAAGTAGAAAGCTCAATATCAAATGTTCCTCAAGAAAGAACATTACCCCTACAAAACAATAGTAAATTTCAACCCGTAGTCTTTACAGCCGATGTTTCTTCGGAAAACGTTGGTAATCAAATTAGTGACAACACCACAATCTTAGGTTTAGCAGCAATTGGTGCTGGTAGCGCAGGCTTAATTTGGAGCCTCAAATTACGAAATAAAACATTATCGGCTCAATACGGTAGTCGTCGCAAAGATGTCTCAATAGAAAAAGCAAATCCGCGATTGAGAAAAGAGTTACTGAGGTTAGTAGGCGGCGATAGCAGAACAGCGAATCGATTAGTTGCTGGAATCAAGCAAAGTCATCCTGGAAAATCAATTAATTGGGTAGTAGAGAAAGTCATTTATGATTTAGAGCGCGATAGATAGTGATAAGGTTCAAGGTTAGAGGTCAAAGGTAAATGTTTACCATGACAACTTTTTCCTAAATGATTCAATAAAATTATCAACGATACATTTTCCGTTCTAACAATCTAAACTGTTTCCTTGCAGAATCACCTTTGCTAATCGTTACTTAGCAGAGGTTTTTTATTGATTATTTATTAGTTATTAGTGATTAGTTATTAGTTGTTAGTTATTAGCTTTTAATTTTGATTTTAACCTTTGACCTTTGACCTTTTATTTATTCTGTCATATTGATGTCATATTGTTAAATCATACTAAAAATAATCAAACTTAAAACAAAGATTTGAGGCATTTAAAATGAAGTCTAAATTAATGCCAATCTTGGCTGCATCTACTATTTTTACTCTTGCACTTCCTTTAGCTGCAAATGCTTGTGGGGACAAGAAAAATTTAACTCAAGCACAACGCACTCAAGTAGAACAAGTTAAAAATAATGCTCGTTCTCAAGTTGAAGAAGTCTTAACACCGCAGCAACAAGGACAATTCCAAAGCGCTGTAGAAGACGGACAAAAAATGCGTTCTGTTGTAGCTAATTTAAATCTTTCCCAAGAGCAACAAACTCAAATCGATGAAATAATGCAAGTCGCTAAGGAGCAAAAAAAAGCAATTTATCGTTCCAACTAACTTAATCTAAGAACTAACTTTTTACAACGTTATCAATCTCCCTAGAAATACTCTCAAATGTACTCGATTTCTCACAGAAGTCGGGTCTTTTTTTTTCAGTTAGTAGTTAGTGGTTATACCGTTTCTATACAAAAATGTGCCAAATTCAGCCTAGTTTACGGTAGGCTTTGTTGCCATAACCTCAGCCTTCCAGGTTGCGGGCAAATAATATTATGATTTGTTTGATAATAAAGAAACCCGGTTCTTTCAAAAAACCAGGTTTCTTAATAACAGTAACTGTTCACTGTTCACTGTTCACTGTTAAAACCGTTCAATTATTCCACCACCGAGGACTTTTTCGCCGTCGTACCATACGGCTGCTTGTCCGGGGGTAATGCTGAATTGGGGTTCGTCAAATACGATTCTGACGCGAGAGTTTTCTAAAGGAATTACGGTGACGGGTACTGGTTGCGAACGATAGCGAATTTGTACTTCTGCACGAATCGGACTTGTAGGTTCGGCAATTGATACCCAATTTACCCGCGCTACATTACATTCTGGGTTTGTTGCTGTAGTGCGATCGCCAACGATTACCCG
This sequence comes from Rivularia sp. PCC 7116, assembly GCF_000316665.1. Taxonomy (GTDB): domain Bacteria; phylum Cyanobacteriota; class Cyanobacteriia; order Cyanobacteriales; family Nostocaceae; genus Rivularia. The sequence continues at coordinate 1,263,407 of NC_019678.1, forward strand.
GTTTGCTCCTGCATCCAAACCAATTACGTATAAAGGTTGTGGGGCTGCAATCCCCAATCCTTTACGCTGTCCGATAGTATAGTGATGCACGCCATCATGTTCTCCCAACACTTTACCTTCAGCGTCTACAATTTCGCCTTTTTTGGGAGCCAAATATTTATCTAAAAAAGCACGCATCGAGCCGTTGCTTTCTACCAAACATAAATCTTGGCTTTCTGGTTTGTCGGCTGTTTGCAGCTTGTATTCAGCAGCAATACGACGGGTTTCCGATTTTTCTACTTCTCCTAAAGGAAATATCGAACCACCGAGTAATTCCTGCGACAAATCGTATAAAAAATATGTCTGGTCTTTGTTGCGATCGAATGCACGTAGAAGTTCGTAACGTCCGCTGGTTTCGTTGCATTTTATCCGAGCGTAATGTCCTGTAGCTATTTTATTGCTTCCCAATTTTTCCCGCGCATATTCGAGCATGGGACCAAACTTTACAGTTTTATTGCATTGCGAACAAGGTAAGGGCGTAACACCAGCACTGTAACCAGTTACTAGATAATCTACAATATTGGCTTGAAAGACATCGCGGATATCAACAACGTGATGGGGAACGCCCAGTTGTTCGCAGATATGAGCAGCGTCAACCATACCTTCAGAGCAACATTGACCTTTTCCCTTCATTAGCCAAAGGGTAAGACCAATAACTTCATAGCCCTGATGGTGCAAAATTGCAGCTACGGCAGAGCTGTCAACGCCACCGGAAAGACCTACTACGACTTTTTCCATATCCGTATAACTTGCTAGGCTGTTATTTCTAAGTTAACACCCTTTGATTGCTACTATGGTTTACTTAGCTAATTTCACTTTCTAGATTATTATTTACAAAACGTTACCAAAGATACATTTTTAATTTCAGAGAGATAAATTAAAATTTAAAATTTAAAATCCGAAATCTGAAGTCATTTAATCCTGACTAAATAGTTTAGTCATAAGAATAATCTAAAATCTCAAATCTTAAATTTAACCAGCGCTACCATGCTTAATAAACTTCCCAACTTAATTAGACCTTCTCTTGCAGGATTTACTTCTTTAATTACCTATTCATTCCTAGGAAGCTGTTTAACGCTTATTCCCATTGCACCAGCAGATGCCAAAACTCCTAATAGACCTCAAAAATTAGCACAAACACAATATGCTCAAAGTGAATTCGATTTTAATTCTCAATACAATCCAAATTCTGAAAGCTACTTGGTAATTGTAGATAACACGGATTCTGGATTGCTCGAACGAGTACGTCTTGTGGAACCTACTGCTTTTGCAGGTGACTTTATAGGACGTTCTGTTATTCAAGCAGGAGTCTTCAGACGTTTAGATAACGCTCAAGAAAGAATTAGACAGTTACAAGCTTACAGTATTGGTTCTCGTATCTACAGTCGAACTACTGGAAGAGAAATCGCGAATTCTTATGGTGGGGATTTTTCTAATCCTGGGAATGTATCCGATCCTATTGCTAGAAATAATAATAGAAGCCAAAAAAGAATTAAATATTATTATGTAGCGATTCCAGATAAACCTGATAAATTATTTCAAATTGAAAACCAAATTAGGCAAAGTGCTGGGGGACAAAGCGTCGGAGTTGCTGTAAAGAATGCTCCTAGAGGTCCTCATGTTGCAGTCGGACCTTTTGCTGGACGTTTACAAGCCGAGCAGTGGAATTATTACATACGCTCTTTGGGATTAAATAACGCTAGAGTTTATTACGGTAAATAAGACATGTAATAGTGATGATTATTACTGTGGATTTGGCATTGTAGAAAAATCCCCTAACAAAAGGGAACAATCCCAGGTGCACAAAATTCTATATTCAACTAATAATCTAAAAACTTAAATTCTTTACAGGACTATAATCTAGGCTACCTTGGTTATTCATGGGAACGATTTAGAATCTGGTGCGGGAAAGTTTGAGCAAGCTAAAATTCGCCTCCTCAATTTTCCCCAAAATCGTTAATCCTAAATTAGAAGAGTACCACTATGTTTAATCTAAAACATAGCCTGATTCAACCTGGTTTCTTTACATATTCCTTATCAGCAGTTTTCTTAGGGCTTGTTTCAATGACACCGATACAAGCGAAAACTCCTAGTAAATCTCAAATAGTTGCACAATTACCACCAGGGTATGCTTCCCAAAGGTACAACCCAGAAGCAGATTTTGTTTCCCCATTCAGTTCAAACAATCAGAATTTCGGCAATTATTCATCAAATTACGCAAGCTACTTAGTGATTGTAGATAACCTGTATTCTGGATACCTCCAACAAGTACGCTCGGTTGCTTCTGATGCTTTTATACCTCCTCAAAAACCTTCTGTTATTCAAGTTGGAAAATTTAATCGTCTAGATAATGCCCAACAAATGGCTCAAGAGTTGCAGCGTAGAGGTTTCAATCCCCGTATCGAAAGCCAGAATCCTGTAGCAGAGATACCTAAGTTTCCCAACGATCCTAATTACAGAAATTATCCTACTCCTCCTAGAGATAATAACCAGAGGAAAAAACATTATTACGTTGCCATTCCAGGAAGGTCTAAGAAACTATCTCAAATCGAAAATAAAATTAGGCAAAGTGCAGTAGGAAGCTCGCTTTACTATCAAAGAAGAAAATCCCCCAGAGGGCATCACATAGCAGTTGGACCTTTTAGCGAGCGTTTAGAAGCAGAACAATGGAACTATTATTTACGTTCTTTGGGATTAAGTAACGCTAGAGTTTATTACGGAAAGTAGAAATTGGGAATGGGGCATAGGGCATAGGGCATCGGGGCATTAGGAGAAGGTAGAATTTTAACTGGTAACTAGTAACTCCTAACTGGGGACTGTTCACTGCTCACTGTTCACTGCTCACTGTTTACTGCTCACTGATTAATGTTTGATAACCGAGAATTAATTTCCCGAGTCGCAGTTACCGCAGCCCAAATGCGGGATATTGAAGGACGTATTTTTGCGGCAGGAATGCCTGTAGCTGCTTTGATGGAAAAAGTAGCAGGACTGATTACTTGTCGAACTGAAGAGATTCTAAGACAAGGGGAATATTCTTTCTGCTCTCCCTTTTCCCCCTCCTTGGGAATCCTCGCAGGTCCCGGGCATAATGGGGGTGATGCTTTAGTGGTTGCTCGCGAGTTGCATTTTCGCGGGTATAAAGTAAAGGTTTATTGTCCGATTTCTAAGTTAAAAGAATTAACTTCGCAGCATCTACAATTTGTCCGTAGTTTGGATATTCCTTGCTATGAATCCATTCAACCGCTGCAAGATTGCGATTTTTTTATTGATGGTTTATTTGGTTTCGGTTTAGAAAGAGATATTACCGAACCGATTGCAGGTGCCATTAATCAACTTAATCAATGGAATAAACCAATTATCAGCATTGATGTACCTTCTGGTTTACATACAGATACCGGAGAAATTCTAGGAGTAGGGATTCGCGCAACCCATACTTTTTGCTTGGGTTTATGGAAATTAGGTTTACTCGAAGACCAAGCTTTAGAATATATCGGTGAAGCTGAATTAATCGATTTTGATATTCAATATACAGATGTGCAAGCTGTACTAGGGGAATTTCCTAAAATCAAACGCATTACTACAGCGACTGCACTTTCGACTCTACCTTTACCCCGTCAACAGGTTACTCACAAATATAAAGAAGGTCATTTACTGCTGGTTTGCGGCTCTCGTCGTTATTCGGGAGGTGCAATATTGACTGGTTTGGGAGCGCGTGCTTCTGGTGTGGGACTGCTCTCTATTGCCGTACCGCAGTCTCTTGCTGCCACAATGATTTCACATTTGCCCGAAGCTATAATTATTGGCTGCCCGGAAACTGAGAGCGGCGCGATCGCTCAACTAAAATTACCCGGTAATAAGGATTTAAATAGCTTTGATGCGATTGCTTGCGGTCCTGGTATAACTGTAGATGCGGATTCAGTTGTACGAAAAATATTAGATTGTTCTCAAGATTTACTTTTAGATGCTGATGGTTTAAATATTCTCGCGAATATGGGAACTCTGCCAACTTTACACAAACGGCAAGCATCAACCATACTTACCCCACATGCTGGCGAATTTCAACGCTTATTCCCTAATATCGACAATGTTAATAAAAATAGAATATTGGCAGTACAAGAAGCCGCGAAACAATCTAGTGCAATCGTTCTGCTAAAAGGTTCAAGAACTGCCATTGCAAATCATCAAGGTTGCGTTTGGATTAATCCTCAAAGCACCCCAGCACTAGCTCGTGGAGGTAGTGGTGATGTGTTAACTGGATTACTCGGGGGATTAATGGCGCAAGCGGTATCGCGAAATTTACCTGTAGAAACAACGGTTGCAACTGCTGCATGGTGGCACGCTCAAGCAGGTATTTTAGCTGCCCAAGAACGGACTCAACTAGGTGTAGATGCTTTCACTCTGACAAAATATCTTATGCCCGTTGTAGCCTCTACTAAGAAATAACTCTCAAGCCAAGACATTTGTACGATTTTTTAAATCTTAAGAATTACACACCATGCGCGAGTGAGCTAAATCCCGAATTAATGGGACTCGCGAACTAATATATATACTCATTTCTTTAATCTGCTCGCCGCTCAGCAGCTTTCTGCTTTCTAGCTTGCCGAGCAACTGTCCAATCAAGTCTGTATCATTCAAACTTAAAATTGTCTTTGTTTCGGTTTCTTCAATCACCGACCAGACATGACGCATTGTAACTGCTCGTTCTCTAAGTCCTAACATAGCTTATCAACCCAAATCTAAATAAAATATTTCATTCTTATCACCAACCCACACTTAATTTTTAAACAAACTCAGATACATATCTCGAATGCTATTTATCATGCAGGCGGGTTAAACAATCTAAAGAAAATATTAAGGCTTAAATCTAAAGAAAATCTTAAATGTTGCAATACTTTACTCATTCGATGAGAATCTAAACATTCGGTTACATAAATCAATTTTCATGAGGTCGCTTACTTCAAAGACCTTTAAGTTTTAAACGAGGATAGCTTATATAAGATCCTTGAATATAGTAAATAAGCGCTAACCAGGATTCTATAATGGTTAACGCTTTTTATTTATTAGTATTGAGTATTGAGTGTATGCGATAAATTTATCAAGCTCGTAATCACCCAAATGAAAGCCCCGTCAGCTAACGGAGCTTTATTGGTAATGTCAAAATGTTAGAAAATCATAACTTATAATTCTAAAGAAAATCTAAAAAAGTATCGAAAATTGCTATTTATATGAAAATATATATTTAAGTTAATAACTCTTAATTCAGCGGAGTCAGCTTATATATAGGCTCTGAATATATTTAAAGAAGCGCCATCTTTTTTAACGGATTGGCGCTTCTTTAGTTATAATTGCTTTTCTAAGCTGCTTCTTAGCAGCGAGTAGTTAAGAACCATGAGTAGGGGATTATAATTTTAACCTTTGAGTTTAAATAGGTATATTTTTCAAGCTTTGTGAGCTTCAATACTGCAACTAGTGATAGAAATAGTTGAAACTAAGGTATAGTGCAACTTTTCTAAATGCGATATGACCGATATCAAGAATTTTCCACAGTTAAATGCTTCTGATAAAGGAATCACTCCAGCGTTGACGAGTTTTCTTGAAGATATATATTGCTTTTATCAATCCCTTAATGAAGGTACAGTTGCACAGAATATACCAGAGTTGGCTAAGGCGAATCCGGATTGGTTTGGAATTTGTGCGGTTGATGTAGATGGTAAAGTTTTCGACATCGGTCATACAACTCAAGAATTTAGCATCCAGTCAATTTCTAAGCCTTTTGTTTATGGATTGGCTTTGGAGGATTGGGGAAAAGATTACGTTCTCGAACGTATTGGTGTAGAACCGACTGGAGAACCTTTCAACTCGATAATGGAGCCAGAGGAAATATCCCGGCGGCATTACAACCCAATGGTTAATGCTGGTGCAATTGTCACTACAAGTTTAATCAAAGGTTCTGATGCACAAAAGCGTTACAATCGTTTGCTTGAGATGTTTCGACGATACATAGGTAGGAATGTATCTATTGATTCGGCAATATTTAATTCTAAGAAAACCAGCGACCATCTTAACCGAGCGATCGCCTACATGATGCTCAATTTTGATTTAATAGAAGGCAATATTAATGACATTATTAATCTGTATTTTCAACAATGCTCTTTGACAATTAACTGTCATGATTTAGCGGTGATGGCGGCGACTTTAGCCAACAAAGGTTTAAATCCGATGACCAGAGAGCGAGCCATAGATAAAAAATATGTCAAAGATATATTGAGTATTATGTATACCTGCGGTCTGTATGAATTTTCAGGTCAGTGGGCATATAAAGTTGGTTTACCGGCAAAAAGTGGTTTATCGGGTGCAATCATCGGGGTTGTTCCCAATCAAATGGGGATAGCTGTATTTTCTCCTCCCCTGGATGAGCGTAAAAAAAGTAAGAGGGGAGTCAAAGTTTTTGAAGCGCTTTCTGAAAAATTTGGATTACATATTTTTACTACGGATAATAAGGAAGTTTCCCCACAACCACAGCGGAAAATCCACTTTGTTGATTCAACAAGTCCGCAAACCCCAACTCAGTCAAATATAAAGATTCAATATAATCTACCATCCAAATCTTTAATTACATTTTTACGGGAATTACACTGCAAATATCTTCCTTTAAGAGATGGAAAAGCTTATGTCAGCGAAGCTGGTTTAGTAGATATTAATCCCGATTGGTTTGCTATTTGCATCGCTACGGTAGACGGACAAGTTTACTGCGTAGGAGATTGGGAAGAATCATTTTTAATTCAGTCAATATCAAAAGTTTTTGCTTACGGATTAGCACTCGAAGATAAAGGAAGAGATTACGTTTTAACCAAAGTTGATGTCGAACCAACCGGAGATGCTTACAACTCCATTATTAAAGTGGAATCCAAATCCAAACGACCTTATAACAGTATGGTGAATACCGGAGCGATCGCCACTACAAGTTTAATAGAAGGAGCAGGTCCGGGTCATAAACTTAACCGAATATTAGAAATGTACCGTCGCTATATCGGACGTAGAGTTTTTGTCGATACACCCATACTTGTATCCGAACAAAATAGTGGCGATCGCAATTGGGCTATATCATATTTGTTGCGAAATTTTGGCATGATTTCGGGAGATATTAGTCAAACTTTGCATTTGTATCTGCAGCAGTGCAGCATAATTATTAACTGTCGAGATTTAGCGTTGATGGGAGGAACTTTAGCTAATAGTGGCATAAATCCCGTGACTAAAGAGCGAGCCATCAATTCTATTTTTATTAAAGACTTGCTTAGCGTTATGCATACCTGTGGGATGTACGATTTTGCTGGGGAATGGGTATACAAAGTTGGATTTCCGGCAAAAAGTGGAGTTGGTGGTGGAATCATTGGTGTAGTACCCAATCAAATGGGAATCGCAGTTTTTTCTCCCCCTCTGGATTCTCGCGGTAACAGCATTCGGGCGATTAAAGTTTGCGAAGAACTATCTAAATATTTAGGGTTACATATTTTTGCTCGGTGATACGGAACGAGTAACGAGTAGCTGTTGAGGAATGGACTATAAGGTAACTGATAGCAAGATGGAAACAAGGTAGTTTAGTTGCTGATATAACTATTCCGCTTTGTTTTTGATAGTACGAATCTAAACAAAATCGAAAATATTTCGATAATCCTAATTAGAAGTACTAGTCTAGAAAAAGTGTATTTATCTGGTTTGGCGTGAAAAATGCCAGATTGTATGTAATTAGTTATGATTTGTAAGACGGATAGAATATCTAGCGTTAGCCATTCAAAACTTTAGAGTTAAAGGTCTTGATTAAATAGATTTAGCTCAAAAAAGCGTTAATAAATTATTGTATTTCGCTTAAAAAAGCAGAGTGGAGCAGATAAAAGCGATTTCCACAGTAAAGTATTAAGAGTGTAAAAGGAGAAAAGACATGACACAAGCTAAAGCTGGTGACAACGTAAAAGTTCACTACACGGGCAAGTTGGATGATGGTACAGTTTTTGATTCCTCTGCCGAACGCGAACCTTTACAGTTCTCCCTTGGTTCGGGAAATGTAATTCCTGGATTTGAAGAAGCGATAGTCGGTATGGCTCCCGGAGAGTCCAAAACTGCAACTATTCCCGCAGATCAAGCTTACGGTCCTCAACGTGAAGAACTAGTAATAACAGTTGAGAAAGAGCAAATACCTACAGATTTATCAGTAGAAGTCGGTCAACAATTACAGATTTCTCAAAATAACGGTCAGGTAATTCCAGTTATCGTTACAGACGTTTCGGATTCCAAAGTTACCCTTGATGCAAATCATCCTTTAGCAGGACAACAGTTAACTTTTGATATTGAGTTAGTTGAAGTTGGTTAAATAAATATTTGACCATAAGCCCGCGAAGGCGGGCTTTGTTTTGTTAGCCCCAGACTTATAGTCTGAAGGCATTCGATAAAATAGCATCTCTGTTCGCCTCCATATTAAAATTGCTAAGATTTAACTAACAATCCCAACAAAAAGCCGACAAGTACTAGTAAAAAGCAGAATATACCCGCAAAGATAAAAACAATTTTTTGATTAATTGGTATTAATAATAAATTGTTGTCGGATTTAAGTATCTCTTTGAATGCAGGAGAATCATTTTCATGATTTACCACGGGCGGTGAAATCGGGGTATGTTCCTCCTGTGGTGATGGAAAAATAACTGGCTTGACAGTTATTACTTCTTGTTGAACTAAGTCTTCTTGCGAAGTTGGGTTTTTTTCTTGTTCGACATGCTTGGGGCTTGGTGAGATATTTTCTTCTTCTTTTAAAGTTGGTTTTGGTACTTCTGATGATGTATTAACGCTTTTATTCTCAAATTTACTTAAAGGCTTACTTATAAGATAAGGTTCAGAAAAATCTTGTTTATAACCTCGAAAATAAACACCAGCTTTTAATTCACCTAATGACTTTGCAGCTTCGTAACGCACATCTCGATCTGAGTCTCGGAGTAAATCAATTAATAAATTAGTCGCTCGTAATTTGTTTAATTTACCCAGCGCGATCGCAACTTTATCTTTGCCAATTAATTTGTGTGAATTCGCAGTAATTGATTTTTCATCTAAATCATTATCTAAATCATTATTTAAAAATTGATCGGTGTAGAGAAAAGCAAAGTACTCGCGCAGTAATAAATGAGAAAACCGATAAGTCTCTTGTTCGGTATTCACACTTTTAATCAATAAATATAGATTTTGACATAAACTAAGAAAATCTTCTATCTTTTCTTGAGGCAAAAGCCTGTTAAAAATATCTGGAAGAATGTAATTATCATCTGGATGCTCATCACTCATTACTAAGACAGCAATTTGTCCTAATATCTGCTTAAGCTCTTTTAAAGAAAAAGCAATTGCAGTAACGTTGTGTTGCTTCTCCTTTTCTCTTTCATAACTTTTGCTGATAAAATTGTCGAACAATTTTTCAGGGCTATTTATATTAGCCAACTCTTCTAACTCATTTTTATTTTGCCTGTCATTGCTTATATATGGCGATACTAATACTGCTAATAAGAATGGTGTCCGAACCATCTTTCGTAAAGCCATATTCTGAATTAGTATGCTCCATATTTTACGAAAAAACTTACTATCTTTAGCAAAATTATATTCTAAATAATTTTTAATTTCTTCGTAGTTTAACTGTTTAAGAATTACTGCACCATTTAAATTCAGTTTTTCGCCACCGTCCCTAGTAATTATTCTTTGATAATCTCGATTGCGGCAAGTTATAATTGTCGGATTACATCCGTATATAGATTCAAAAACAGCGAATTTTTGCATAAATTCTATGCGATAATCGCGCTGTTTAGCATTTGGGTCTTTTATACTAGAATCTTTTGCAGGTAATTCATCTAATCCATCTAGCAGAAATAGAACCTGCTGAGCTTTTATTTTTTGTTCTAATAATCTTTCATTTATTCCGGAATAAATATATTTAGCCTGATTGATTAACCAGTTTAGAATATCTTCTTTTCTATCCCATCTACGGATTGGAGCAAATAAAGGTAAAAGCGATTGTGGATTTGTACTGTCTATATTTTGAGAAAATTTGCTGGCAAACATCCGTAACAACACTGTTTTACCAGCACCTGGTTCTCCTAGTAATAAAAGACGCTGTTCTTTATAATTAAAAATAGTCTCTAATTCAGACCATTGAGTGGCTTCGGAGTTCTTGAAATGTTTAACTGGGTTAACAAAATCTGGTTTTTCTTCAAAAGAGCGTGAAAAATTATAGTATTTAAATTCACCTTTGATAATATCATCACTAAATTCTTGAATAAAATTTTGGAGATAAATTTTGAAGCTCTCTTCTTCATTCATAATTGTTTTATAAAATATAGAGACCGTATTTTTTTCATATTCATTTTCATATTCATGACTAATAATTGTAATTAGATTATATTTCAGCAAAAAAATAAATTATAGTATGCTTCTGTATTCATATCATCATATTTTGATTGCTTTTCATTATTATCGTAATCGGGATATCTCTTCAGAGCTTTATAAGCATCCGGATGCTGATTTCGTCGATATATTTCTCGCATAGAAACTTCAACTGCATCTCTAACGTTACTAATTGCATCGTTTCGCCAGATATCTATTAAAATCTCTACCGCTTGTTCTTTATCTAGCTGTTGTGATGCTAAATCTAAATGACCAATTGCTCTCACTACTGCTTCTCTAGCAATCCGATCTTTATAATATTCTGGATTCTTTTTATTCTTTACTTTAGCAAGCAAATCTTTTAATGCACTGGGATTAGCAATTATTCCTAAAGCATCTGCTGCTGCTGCACAAATATCTGGTTCTTGTTCGGTTAATGCTTTTTTTAATGTACTAATACTTTTAAATGATTTTATTTGACTTAAAGCCTGAATTGCTTTGATTCTTTCGTCAATATCATCGCGATTTTTGAGAATATAGATAATTTTATTGACTTCCTTAATATTTAAAGGTTCTAACGGCTCGCAGTTAATTTTTTGTAAATATCGTTTAGCTAATTCCGAACCAGTTTGATTAAAAATATCGTTCAAAGACTCTTGAGCAGTATTACGTACATTGCTGATAACATCTTCACGGGCAGCTTTATTCAAAGCATCTGCAATTTTTTTTGTGACACTATCTTTTAAAGAGCTAGTATTTGTAACTGCTAACTTGCCCAGTACTTCTGCTGCCGCTTGTCGTAAATAGCGATCGCTTTCTTTTTCAAAGTTTAATGTGTCAATCAATGTATCAATAATATGCTGCGAGCAAGCTCCTATTTCTTTGACTGCTTCAACTACTGCAACGCGAACATCGGCATCTTCAGCAGATTTTTTGAGTAAACCAATTAATAAATCTATGACACCGCTGCCAACTTCTTTATCTGCTGTAATTTTCTTTGCTATCAACTCAATACTACTTTCCCTGACTTCTACTTTAGAATCCTTTAAATTGCTAATTAACCCAGATAAACTATCAATATTTACTAAACTGCTTTGTTGTTGTTCTCTATCGCGTATGAGACTATTTATAACGTATTCGGAAAACTTATTTTTATCTTTTTCTTGCCACAAAGCACGTTGTAATTTGATGCTTTGTGCCGATTTATTTTTTAACAAATCTTGTTGTTCGTATATTGCAGCCAGTGCTTCTAATGCAGTATCGCGTACATTGCTAATCGCATCGTTACGCATGATTTGAATTAAAGGTTCAACAGCTAAATCAAAAACTTTTTCTCTATCAGCTTCATACTTTACTAGCTTTCCTAACTCGCGAGCAGCAGCTTGACGAACAAACCGATCCTGATGTTGTAAGAAGCTAACTAATTCTTGTACGGCAATCGAATTATCAAAAATTCCTAACAGCTTAATGGCAACTGCAATTACATCAGCATCTTGTTGTTCCTCATGTAGAGCAGCTAAAAGAGCATCTTTTGCTCCTTGGTTTTTCCATCCACTGTCTGCTAAATTTGCTCTTCCAGCTATTACCCAAACTATAGGGCCATTACTTTTTTTGATTGCTTGACGTAAAATATAATCACATTCAGCTTTCTCTACTATTTCATAAGTATCGATAAATATAATCAGTGGTTTTTCTTTAGCTAACTTGGTAATTCCCGAACTCAAAGCTCCAACCAAGTTATTTTCTGGATTTTGATAAATTCCTTGTTCAAGCGTGGTTAAAAGAGATTCTACAAATTCCCGAGCTACCTTAAATTCTTCCTCTTCCGAATTGTATTTATCTTTATTTATTAACTGAGCAATCCCATCCGCTCCTAAAGGAATTAGTTCTTGAATAGCTTCATTCTCTAACTCAGATTCTAAAGCTTGGTTAATTTTCTTCTTCGCTTCTTCCCAATAATTTGTAGTGGCAACGTAGTTATCAAAATAATTTGCTTTACCTGCTTGATAAAATGACTTATAAATTACTTCCAGCACGTTAGTAGGCTGAATTTCATCCCATGATTGTGCATCATAAATGCGATAATATTCTTTTTGCCAGTCAATAAATATAGTATTTAAATTACCTTCTAATTTATCTTTTGCAACTTCTTCGAGCTTTTTTAGTAAAGTTGTTTTACCAATACCAAGATTTCCATAATAAAGAAAAATATATGGTTGAGAAGAAACTTCTGGATTTGTCAGAGCATCGATAGCTTGAGTAAATTTATTAATTTCTTGGGTACGCCCTAGACAAGCTTCACTCATAAATTTAATTCATTAATTGCTGTTGATATTTAGCAAGTCTTTCCACAAGAGCAAGGGTAACACAAACCTTAATTACGTTATCACCAGTTACAGCAGGGGGAGGTGTCGGAAGATATCCCCGTATTTGTTTATCATAGCCCCAGACTATTTGACTTTTAGCAATCTGAATCCATCTTTCACCTTTCTCCTGCACGCACCACTGTACTTGTTTTGCAAATTCACGTTCTTTTTCTGTATCGCTCACGTTGCTTTCAAGTTGTTCTTGTAGTTGCTCCCAAACAAACTTTTGAACGCTAAAGCCGAAGTAATTTTGACTGCTATCCATCCACATATCGTCAATTTTGAAAAGGATATTGCAGTCAATTTTTTCTATATCTTCAGGTTGCAACCAACCTCTTTCTTCTTGTGCTGCAGCTTGAAGTAAAATAATAGATGTTTCTTCGTCTGCTTCTTTCCATTTCTTCTCTGCTAGCAGGTTTTCAAGCGTATCCAACCTTTTATTGATAGAGATAGGTACTAGATTGTTACCATCAGCATTTTCTAAAGTTTCTATGTCATAAGACAAAATCTCCGCCAACTCTCCTGAATCAAAAAGAGTCTTAAAGGTTTCCAAGCCTTCTTCCGAACTTCTTAAAAAAATCTTTCTGCTGTCAAATTCTATTTTATTAAGACATGGATCTTGTAAAATTTTACTTAGCTCCTCAGCAATATATTCTGCCTGGGAATTGTTAACTTCATCGACAGCATCGTTTAATACGAGAGTAAATTCAACCTGTTTTTGGGTTTTCTCAAATAAGTCTTTAACAACTTGGACTTGTTCGTTTAATGGTTTATCTTCATAAGCTTTATCAACCAGTTTTTGGATGCATATTTCACCGCAAGACTTTTCTAACTGAATTAAATTAAAAATTTGCTCGGATAAATTGCTACCAGTTATTTCATTCAAACTTTTATTTAAGTTAAATAACACAAACTGTTCCAATACCCCAGGTGCAGGATAAGCACTCAAAAGAGCTTCTTGCAGTTTTTCATAAAACCAACCGTGTAATTGTAATGTCATAGCCAATCATCTTTAATTTTTAGAGCTAAATACTACCTTTTATATTTATATAGGCTTTAAAACATACTACTTATGCAGAGTTACAGTAATTTAAGGAAATATCCTAAATAATTACATCACTATCTTTTAATCTCTTCAAAACAATATTTTTACGCATAAGTATCGTTTGTATTCAAAAAATCGCACACATTCCTGCTTTTCACCCAGGAGCAAGATTATGAATTAAAGGATGAATCCCTGCAATTTTGCTGCTTCCAACAACTATAAAATCTGCAAGGTAATAGATAAATTGAAATACAGATTGCTTCGCTGTTTAAATCTTCTATTCTGTCCATAACTTATATACATTTAGAACTATTCTCGATAATCTTGTTCCTAAATGCTGTTACGTTGATTTAGAAAAAATATGCAGCTTTTATTCTTAATATTTATATTTTAATGCAATTCAACATTCTCAAATTGACAACAAATATATGTCATTAGCTTTAATTATAGTCTTATACTCTCATAATGAATGTATTTTAAATCACAAAATTTTGAAAATTGTATTATTTGTAACTAAATGAAAAGACAAAAAGGACTTGTGTATAGTCCCTAGAAACAAGGAATTTGACATAAGTCCTAATTTACTATTTCAAATACCGGCATTCCCGAATCAGAACCTTTCTACATCTTCAAACCTCTTCTCGCTCATTGCTCTAGCTGCTTCTCCACAGGTACGAGGAGTAGGGAAAATCTTTTGGGGATTTGCCAACCCTTTACTATTAAAAACTTGCTTAACCCACTGCATTGTTTCTAAATCCGCAGCAGAAAACATATCCGGCATGTAACATTTCTTATCCGCACCAATACCGTGTTCTCCGGAAATACTGCCGCCAACTTTTACACACAACTTGAGAATTTCTCCACCTACTTCTTCAACTTTCTCTAATTCACCAGGAATAGAATTGTCAAACAGAATTAGGGGATGCAAATTGCCGTCACCTGCATGGAATACATTGGCAATTTTGTAACCGAATTTCTCGCTTAATGCTTCAATTTCTTGTAAAACATAGGGTAACTGCGTCCGAGGAATTACTCCATCCTGCACGTAATAATCTGGACTTAAATGCCCCGCAGCCGCAAACGCTGCTTTTCTTCCTTTCCATAATTTGAGCCGCGTTTCGGAGTCGTTAGCAGAAGTTACATTACGGGCACCATTGCCTTTACAAATTTCGATAACCCGTTGCTTATTAGTCTTCACCTCTACATCCAAACCATCGATTTCAACCAGCAAAATAGCTACAGCATCGCGGGGATAACAGTTCGTTGCAGTTACATCTTCCACCGCATTAATGCTCATATTGTCCATCATTTCCATACCACCAGGGATGATTCCAGCGCTGATAATATCGGAAACCGCTGCTCCTGCTGCTTCCACGCTGGTAAAATCTGCCAACAGCACGCAAATAGATTCCGCACTTTTGAGAATTCGCAAAGTTATCTCTGTGGCAATTCCCAGTGTGCCTTCCGAACCTACAAATATACCCGTTAAATCGTAACCGGGCATTTCTTGAATTTGTCCGCCCAAATCAACAATATCACCATTCGCCGTGACAACTTTTAAACCTAAAACGTGATTGGTGGTAACACCGTATTTCAAACAATGCACCCCACCGGAATTTTCTGCAACATTACCCCCAATAGAACAAATAATTTGACTAGAAGGGTCGGGAGCGTAGTAAAAACCGGCACCGCTAACCGTTTGAGTCACCCAATTATTAATCACTCCAGGCTGAACTACAACCCGCTGATTATCTAAATCAACATTAAGTATCTGCCGCATCAATGAAGTGACTATCAATACGCATCCCGGAATCGGCAAAGCGCCGCCAGATAAACCAGTACCAGAACCTCTAGCAATAAAAGGAACCGAATATTTATTGCATATCTTCACCACCTGGGCAACTTGTTCCGTGGTTTTTGGTAAAACTGCCAAATCCGGACGTTGACGGTAGCTAGCTAAACCATCGCATTCATAAGTAATTAGTTCCTCGCGACGCTGTATCACGCCTTTTTTACCTAAAACCGCTTCAAGCTCTTTGATGATAGGTTTCCAGTCAATTTTTCGAGATTTTTCTTGAGTAAGCATGGTTTATTGTCCGGTGTGGGATGCAATGGTTTTATTTATAAGTCTTCTTACTATTTTTACAGGAGTTTTAAGACTTACGCATGGCTTTAATTTTCTTCAAGAGCCATTACGTTATTTGAAGTTAAATATCTGGGATACTTATTTATCGTTAGTATTTGTATCTTAAAATACTTATAATCACAAATATTTTTTTTGCAAGGATAAAAAAGTAATTAATAATCTTGAAAAAATAAAATAAATATTTGTTATCATAAATACCGCTTTAATTTTTCACTATTAAATTTATTTAAAAGAATAAAAAATATTATTTTATACATTATTTAGATGTAATCAATTTACTTAATATTTTGATGGACAAATCTAATAAGCTGATATATTTATTGATGTCTTTATGATTGAATGTATCAAGTTTAAATTTTGTCTAAAGTAAGTTTTTTCTGGCAGCAAATCATATACTATTGAAATCGCAATCGGTGATTCGGTAATTATTTCACCAAAGATTCGGCAATAACAATGCTGTCAATATAGAATCTTAAGGAACAAACCGCGTTTGCTTCAAATAGAGCATAAATGCTTTTATTTCAGCTATATATTTTACTTTTTTCAACACTAAATCCCTTTTATTAATCAAATGCAAGTAGAAATTATTAATAGTATTCAACAGTTCGATAAATTAGAAAAAAATTGGAATAATGTCTACGTTTCAGACTCTTACGCTCAAATATTCCTATCATGGTCTTGGCTGCGTGGATGGTTGGAAGTAGTTCCACACGACTGGTTTATATTAGCTATCAAACCCAAACCCAATTCACCCTATGTTGCTTTTTTTCCGCTAGCAATACGTTCTCTAGAATGGGCTAATGTCAACGTTTACAGGGCATTGCAAACTTGCGCTCATCCCATCGCAGACTATACAGGATTTCTCTGTTCTCCAGAATATGAAGAGGATGCGATTAAGAATTTTGCATCGTATATCCGTCAAAATTTACAGTGGGACGTTTTTCATATCAAAGATATACAAGACTCCAGATTAGATATTTTCGTCAAACACTTTTCCCAAAGCGATTTTCAACTTACGAGCAATCGCGGTATAGGCTGCCCTTATATTCCTTTGCCTGACGAATGGGAAAAATACTTACAAAACTTTATTAGTCGCAAACCTCGCAAGAATTTACGCAGTGCATTAAAAAAAGTAGAGCAGAATAGCGACTTCAATTTCACCAATATTGCAGATGATAATCTTGAAAATCAAATTGAAGTCTTATTTGAACTCTGGCAGATTAAATGGGGAAAACAGCCCGAGTCCGTCTTAAATACCTATCGTAATGTTTTTCGACAATGTGCAAAAAGCAATTCTTTGTGGATAGATATTTTGTGGGATAAAACAACACCAGTAGCCGCTACTGGAATCTATGTTGACAACAACAAAAAAGTTGTTTACGGACAAATGACTGGTTTTAATCCCGAATACTCTAAATTATCACCGGGCAGAGTGATGATGGCATTTAGTATCAAAAAAGCTATTGAAAACCAGTTCAAAAATTATGATTTGCTTAGAGGAGATTTAGATTATAAATTCTCCTTGTTAGGAGCGCATAAAAGATGGAATACCGATTATAAAATTACTCGGAATAATTTAAGAGCAAATACAATCAGACTGGCTCAATATTCTAAAAAGTTATTGTCTCTATCAAGGTAAAAAAAATTGAACGGGACTTTAGGAAAAAGTTTTATTTTATACCGAATCAAATTATTCTCTACGTATTCTATTGTTCCTCCATCAATTGGATTAGGTTTAACTTTATGGGAAGGTGAATTTGAAGCCAGACAAGATTCTTGGCTGCGGTGTTACGAAGATGGTACCGCGCTCAAACCGCCGAATAACGAGCCACACAATTAGCCGAAAAACTACGAGAAATGGGGATTAATCCAGACACATTGTAGAGACGGGGTGTATCAATACTGCTCGGTTAAGGAATTGGACACAATGGTAAGATCTCCCCTTCGGGTATCTCCCTGGCGGGAGACGCTGCGCTAGGATGACGACCCACGGGAGTAGTCTCCCAAACCCCCTTAAAAAGGGGGCTTAGTTCCTTCCTTTTTAAGGAGGCTTAGGGAGGATCTGCAATAAATAACTATTGCCATAAAACACACAATTAAATTAATATATAACTAACGTTCGATATACTAAGTTTCAGAATCCGAATGCCAAAAATTGTAGATCGCGAAAAGTATAGGAAAGAACTGCTATGGAAAAGCTTTGACTTATTTGCCTCTAAAGGTTACAGTACCGTAACCATGCGCGAAATTGCTAACGAATTGGGCGTTTCAACAGGGACTTTGTATCATTATTTTCCCAATAAAGAAGCTTTATTTTTACAGTTGGTAGAAGAACAGTTCCAGCAAGACATTATAAATTTTCTAGCTGAATCTGGGGACATAAAATATATACCAGAACGAATCAGAGCTTTGGTTGGTTTTGTTGAAAAAAACGAAGAGTATTTTATCAGTCAAATATTGCTTTGGAGTAATTTTTATCAACAGCAGGGGAAAAGTGAAGTTTTAAATAATGAAATTTTAAAGAAAGTTGCACAGAAATCCAGAGAAGAATTATTAAAGTACTTAGAAATTGAAGACAAAGTGGTTGCTGATTTTGTCGTCAATTTTCTCAATGGGTTAATTTGCGTGCGAATGTTTGAAGGTGAAATGGTTTCTTATCAAGAACAAGGAGAATTATTGGTGCAAATGGTGAGTGGCTATTTAGCTAATTGGTAATAGAGAATTGGTAATTGACTATGCAAATAATTTCTAAACCTGCTCATAAAGTAATCGGTGTAGTAGCTTTTGCTACTGTAATTACAGGTGCGACTGCCTTTTACGGAATGTCTCAAACTAGCTTGATGACTGCATCCAATACACCAGCAGTTGAAGCACCTCTTGTAGTTAAAAAGGTTACTGCCCTTGGTCGATTGGAACCTCAAGGCGAAGTAATAAACTTATCCGCACCTTTAGCTTTAGATGGTGATAGAGTTACAAAATTATTAGTTGAAGAAGGAGATAAAGTAAAAACAGGAGATGCGATCGCAATTCTAGATTCTCAAAAAAGATTGCAAGATGCATTATTAAAAGCCAAACAGCAGCTACGAATGGCTCAAGCCAAATTGGCACAGGTACAAGCAGGAGCTAAAACCGGACAAATTAAAGCACAAGAAGCAACTATTGCTCGCTTGCAAGCTGAAAAAACCAATCAAATAGAAGCACAACTCGCAACTATTTCACGTTTACAAGCGGAAAAAAAGACAGAAATCACCGCACAAAAAGCGACTATTGCCAAATTACAGGCAGAGATTGATAATGCCAATGTTGAATATCAACGCTATCAAAAACTTTTTAATCAAGGTGCAGTTTCTAATTCCTTACGAGACAGCAAACGTTTAACATTGCAAACCGCAAAACAACAACTCAATCAAGCAAGAGCAAACCTCGATCGTATAGAAGCATCGCGAAAACAACAACTTTCCGAAGCACGAGCAAATCTCAATCGCATTCAGTCATCCGGAAGCGAACAAATTAAAGAAGCCCAAGCAACTTTAAATCAAATTTCCGAAATTCGTCCAGTAGATGTTAGAGCCACCCAAACTGAAGTCGATGATGCTAAAGCTACTTTAAAACAAGCGCAAACAGACTTAGAGCAAGCTTACATTCGCGCACCAATGGCGGGACAAATCCTCAATATTCACACAAGAGTTGGAGAACAAATATCAAGCGAAGGTATTGTTGAATTAGGAAAAACTCAGCAAATGATGGTGGTTGCCGAGGTGTATCAAACGGACATCGAGCAAGTTAAGTTAGGACAAAAAGCATCAATTACTGGACAAGCTTTTTCCGGTAAATTGCAGGGGGAAGTTTCTCAAATTGGCTTAAAAATTAACAGACAAAACGTCTTCAGCAACCAACCAGGGGAAAATTTAGACAGACGAGTAGTTGATGTTAAAATTCTCCTCAACCCAGAAGATAGTAACCGTGTAGCTGGGTTAACTAACTTACAAGTTCAAACAGAGATTGAATTATGATTTCTATTTGTTCTCTATTAGTATACCTCTGGTATATTTTATAACGAACGGTTGATATAAAGATTAATATCGACAAAATCGAGGAAATTACAAATGTTTTGCTAAACAAATAGTGGGTAATAACAGAGTCGAAAGTAATCGCCAAAAACCCGTAGCACTTAAAAGACTTGGTGAAGACTTATTTTTGTGGCGAGATGTCTAATGGATTTATAACTCTTAACTTACAACGTTCTAACTTTGACCTTTAACCGATAGAAATCATGTTACGTAAACTATTCCGTCGTACCCCATTAGCTTGGCTGCAATTAAAGAAGGAGAAAACGCGACTTGCAGTAGCTTTAGCGGGAATTGCCTTTGCTGATATGTTGATGTTCGTGCAATTAGGACTATTAGATGCACTATTTGATAGCGCAACTAGACCTCATCGTACTTTGCAAGCTGACTTAGTTTTGATTAATCCTCAGTTTCAAAGTTTGTTTTCAGTAAAAAGTTTTTCGAGAGAAAGATTGCAGCAAGCTTTGGCATATGAAGGTATAAAATCGGTTCGTCCTTTATATATTAATACCGCTCAATGGCGTAATCCTGAAACTCGCGTCAACCGAGCAATTTTGGTTTGGGGAATTGACCCAGTCAATCCACCTTTTGATTATCCAGAAGTCAGTAAAAATGTAGATAAATTAAAGCTGTTAGATAATGTAATATTTGACCGCGCATCTCGTCCGGAATATGGGCCAATTCCAGATTTAGTTAAGCAAAAAGGAACTGTACAAACCTTAGTGAATCAGCAAAATATTCAAGCCGTTGGTTTATTTCAAATGGGTGCTTCCTTCGCCGCAGACGGAAACATTCTGACCAGCGATTCTACGTTTTTGAAACTATTCCCCAACCGCAAATCAAATCAAATCGAAGTCGGTTTAATTGAATTAAATCCAGATGCAAATGTAGAAAAACTACAGTCACAACTCAAATCTAATTTACCCAATGATGTCAGAGTACTAACACCACAAGAATTTGCTCAAACAGAAAAAGACTATTGGGGGAATCAAGGGATTGGATTCATATTCGGTATCGGTGTAGTTGTTGGTTTCATTGTCGGTATAGTAATTGTTTATCAAATACTCTACTCCGATGTATCAGAACACCTTCCAGAATACGCAACCCTCAAAGCTATGGGATATAGCGATGGTTATTTAATGGTAATGCTCATGCAAGAAGCTTTGATAATGTCTGTACTGGGATTTATACCCGGAATGCTGCTTTCAATGGGACTATATCAAATTACTTTTGCTGCAACTTTGTTACCTGTGGCAATGACAATTGACCGAGCAATATACGTACTAACCTTAACTATTATCATGTGCAGCTTTTCCGGTGCTGTAGCGATGCGAAAACTACAAAGCGCAGATCCAGCAGATGTTTTTTAAACTTGATAATAAAATACCTAAACAAATTTCTAACTAACTTTTATTAACTTTCTGTTCTCTCTTTCCTACTTGCTACTCGATACTTACTACTCACTACTCTCCTTTAAATCTATGTCATCACAACCGGTTATCTCCGTACAAAATCTCAACCACTATTTTGGCGATAAAAATCTTCGCAAACAAGTATCATTTGATATCAACTTAGATATTAGTGCTGGCGAAATCGTCATTTTAACTGGTCCTTCTGGTTCTGGAAAAACAACTTTACTTACTTTAATGGGTGGTTTGCGTTCCGCACAAGAAGGTAGTTTAAAGATTTTAGAACAAGAAATTTGTGGAGCAACTAAACAGCGATTAACCAATATTCGCCAAAACATCGGCTATATTTTCCAAGCACATAATTTAATGAGTTTTTTAACTGCAAAACAAAACGTAAAAATGTCATTAGAACTGCATGACAAATTTTTAGAACAAGATATGGATGCACAAGCTACCGCAATTTTAGAACAAGTTGGTTTAGGAAATAGAGTCGATTACTATCCCGAAAATCTATCGGGGGGACAAAAACAAAGAGTGGCGATCGCTCGTGCTTTAGCGAGTAATCCAAAAATAGTTTTAGCCGACGAACCAACTGCTGCTCTTGATAAGAAATCAGGGCGTGATGTGGTAGAGATAATGTACAAATTAGCCAAAGGGCAAGGTTGTACAATACTACTGGTAACTCACGATAACCGCATTTTAGATATTGGTGACAGAATTATTTATATGGAAGACGGAAAATTGGTTAGTGATGGGGTTGATGTCGCCATGAAGGTTAATTAATTTTTCATCGGTAATGGGTAATTGGTACAGTGATTAGAAATACCAATGAAAAGTACAATATTTTAGTTATAAAGTGAATTCTCTTCCTTGTAGACAGAGGAAAAGGTCAAAGCAACATACTTTTTAACAACGTCCTTCCAAACTAAATAAGCTTTGCCATTTAAATGTAGACCATCTGTGGTATATCTTGCATCTAATTGATTCTCAGCATCTGCTAAACTAGAAAATACATCTATATATTGATAATTGAATTGTGCTGCTAGTTTTTGCAATCTGGAATTGAATTGAATTAGCTTCTGGTTATCTTCAAAAATATAAGTTAAATTATTATTTACCGGTAAAACGCTTTGAAGAAATACTTGGGTTTGTGGAGTTTGAGCTTGTAATTCTTCTAAAATAATTTTGTATTGACTCAATACTTCTTCAATTGATTTTTTTTCATTCACAAAATCATTAATCCCAACCATTATAAAAATCTGCTTTGGCTTTATCCGAACAATCGCGTCCAGACGATTCAATATTCTTCGTGTAGTATCGCCAGAAATTCCCCGATTAACTATATTGCTATTTCCTAATAATTCTACCCATTCGCCTTCATCGGTTATACTATCTCCTAAAAAGACAATATAATCATTCGATCTTGGAAGTATTTCAAACTGACTTTTCTTATGTTTGTAATATGAATTAATATTCAAATTGTTTTGAATATTTTTCTTGCCTATAGTTAAAATTTTATTTTTTATATAAAATATTCCACCTTTTCGGGAAATAATCAAAATAACAAATAATAAGAATAAAATATTTAAGCTTGTAGAGATTAGCAGTAAGGTTGTATTAAGATTGTAGTTCATTCTACGATTGTTAGCTCTAAAAAAACGATTGAAAAAACCTCGTTTATGCATTTAATGACACGCCAATAATATCATTTTTTCTCGCTACTATTATTGCCATAAAAGCAATGCATAGTTTAGATGAATTATAATTTTACTGGAGTAGAATCACCTACATTGTCATTAATGATAAACTTTTGAATTCGCGACCAAACTTGCTCTAATAAATCTGGAGATTTAGTATCAAACCATTCAATTTGGGAATCTTTTCTAAACCAAGTGCGCTGACGTTTTGCAAATTGACGTGTATGTAAAATAGTCAATTCCTTCGCTCGATCCAAAGAAATATCTCCAGCTAAATACTCCTTGATTTCCTGATACCCTAAAGTATTGAGTAAAGGTAAATCTTTGCCATACTTCTGACAGAGATATTCCACTTCCTCAACAAAACCATCTTTTACCATACTCTCGGTTCTGCGCGCAATACGACTATCCAAGTGACCGACATCACAATCCAAACCAATTTGAAGAATTGGATAATCCGGTGGATTTTCTCCTTGTAAATCGGAAATAGGAGTACCAGTAATATAAAAGACCTCTAAAGCCCTCAAAGTCCTGACAGCATCGTGGGGATGAATTTTTTGTGCCGCAACGAGGTCTACTTGTTGTAACATAGCGTAAAGTTGAGTTTGACCGATGCTGCTGAGTTGCGATCGCAATTCTGTTTGGGGTGCTACTCTAGGAATTTTCATTCCGCGCACGATTGATTTAATATACAGCCCAGTACCACCAACTAAGAATATAGGAGGATTGGGTTGAGTGGTTCGGCAAAGAATATCTTTGAAGCTTTGACCATTAACCTCTAAGCTTCTATCTACAATCTCTTGTGCTTGTTGTTGATAGTCAGCAACCGTCATAGTGTTATTTGGATTGCATATATCAATTAAATAATGTGGTACTAATTTTTGTTCGGCCATCGTTGGTTTTGCAGTACCAATATTAAACTCTCGGTATACCTGGCGAGAATCAGCGCTAATAATTATGGAGCCACAGCGTTGAGCTAAAGCCAAAGCTAACCCAGATTTACCAGTTGCTGTTGCACCACAAATTACAATTAACTTTGTCATCGATTTTGTCTTTTTTTTCTCCAGGTTTGGTTCTTAAAATTAGACCTGAGATTTTCTCGAACTATTACCAATTCTTTATTTACCATGACCAACAATTTCCGCAAAAAAAATCGGGCAGGCTTTAAAACAAATTAACCTGTGTAGTCTCGAGTATCTTCGATAAACTAAGCCTGCCCGTTTTTTAGGTTCCATCTCGTGACCCAATTTTCAATCTAAGACCTGAAACTATCTATCTGAAAGCAAAAAGAAATAATTTTTAACTTTTAAGTTTTAATTTATAATCTTCTATTTAATACTTTTTTTATAGCCCGGTTTTTCCGCTGTCAAAGCCTTCATTCCCAGTCATAGAGCCTACTTACAGTGTTACCTAGAAACAAAATTTCCTATTAATACCATTGCAATAACTGGGCATAACCAGAGGCATAAACTTCACTTCTAATAGCTCTATATTCCCCTCTAAGGCTTTTGTGTTAGAATCTGGGAGTGTTTTTGAATTTTGAGCTTTTTTAGGCGACCTCAGCCCCAATAATCAGGAGATTTTCATGACGAGCAGTTACGATGCCGAGCAGATTCAAGTTCTGGAAGGTCTCGAACCCGTTCGGAAACGACCGGGGATGTACATCGGTACTACTGGTCCGAGAGGACTGCACCACCTGGTCTATGAGGTGGTAGATAATTCTATTGATGAAGCTTTGGCGGGTTACTGCACCCATATTGAGGTGGAGCTTAACGCCGATGGTTCTTGTACTGTAACAGATGATGGTCGGGGTATTCCTACCGATATACATCCTCAAACCGGAAAATCGGCACTGGAGACTGTGTTAACTGTATTGCACGCCGGAGGTAAATTTGGCGGCGGCGGTTATAAAGTTTCTGGAGGATTGCACGGTGTAGGTGTTTCTGTTGTAAATGCCCTTTCCGAGTGGTTAGAAGTTACTATTTGGCGGAATAATAAAGTTCACACTCAACGCTACGAGCGCGGTAATGCGATGGCGGAGTTAAAAACGGCTCCGAGCAAAGAAAATCGTACTGGAACCCGCATTAGCTTCAAGCCAGATGCACAAATTTTTACTACGGTTACGGAATTTGACTACAATACTTTAGCCAGCCGCCTGCGAGAGTTGGGGTATCTGAATGCGGGTGTAAGAATTTCGTTCACAGATAATCGTTTAGAAGTAATTAAAAGCGACACCCCACATGTCGAAGTTTATGAATATAAGGGCGGAATTAAAGAATATGTAGCTTATATGAATGCTGACAAGCAGTCGCTACATGATGAAATAATTTACGTCCAAGGGGAACGCAATAACGTCCAGGTAGAAGTGGCGTTGCAGTGGTGTGTTGATGCTTACTCCGATAGTTTGCTGGGTTTTGCTAATAATATTCGTACCGTTGATGGTGGTACGCACCTTGAAGGTTTAAAAACAGTTCTAACTCGTACTTTAAATAGTGTTGCTCGCAAACGTAACAAGATTAAAGAAAACGAATCTAACCTCAGCGGCGAACACGTTAGGGAAGGTTTGACGGCAGTAATTTCGGTAAAGGTGCCTGAGCCGGAATTTGAAGGACAAACTAAGACAAAATTGGGTAACACTGAAGTTAGAGGAATCGTTGATTCTTTTGTTGGAGAAGTTCTCAGCGAGTATTTAGAATTTCATCCCCAAGTTGTCGATAACATTTTAGATAAAGCAATTCAGGCATTTAAAGCCGCAGAAGCAGCCCGTCATGCGCGGGAATTAGTACGTCGTAAATCGGTATTAGAATCTTCACCATTACCCGGAAAGTTAGCAGATTGTTCTTCTCGCGATCCAGCAGAATCCGAAATCTACCTTGTGGAAGGAGATTCAGCGGGAGGTTGTTTTGATGGCGATACACTTGTAGCATTGGCTGACGGACGTTCGCTTTCTTTCAAACAAATTGTCGCCGAACAAGCCATCGGTAAAGAGCATTTCTGCTATACAATCCGCCATGACGGTACTATTGGCATCGAACGTATTATCAATCCTCGGATAACCAAGGAAAATGCCGAAGTTATTCAAGTAACTTTGGATAATGGGGAAAAAATTGTTTGTACCCCAGATCATCGCTTTATGCTCCGCGACGGCAGTTATAAACAAGCTGCATCGTTGACTCCCGATGATTCTTTAATGCCGCTATATCGTAAACTATCTGATTCAAGCGAACCAAGAATTACTATTGATGGTTACGAGATGGTTTGGAATCCTCGTTCCGATTCTTGGCTGTTTACTCACGTTTTAGCGGATTGGCATAATCATTGGAATAAGGTTTATCAACCAGCAAACGGCGAACATTGTCACCATGTTGATTTCAATAAACGAAATAACAATCCTACAAACATTCAACGTTTGAGCGCTGAAGAACATTTAGCACTGCACCGCTCTCATGTTGAAAAAACCCTACATCGTCAGGATACTATTGACAAATGCCGCGCACTTCGTCAAAGCGAAGAGTTTCGCGCTAAGATGAGCGAACGGATGCAGCAACCCAAAACGCGCCAAATTCTTTCACAACAAGCAAAAGCCCAGTGGGAAGATGAAAATTACAAAGCTTATATGGTAAGCAAGTGGCGTGATTTTTACGAGAATAACGAAGATTATCGTATTTCTAATAACCAACGACTGGCAGCACATCAACAAGAATATTGGAGCGACGAAGCAAATCGTTCGGCTCAATCTCAACGAGTTACTAATTATTTTGCTAATAATCCTCAAGCACGTTTGAGAAATTCGCAAACAGCCCAACAACAATGGAATAATGAAACATTGTTAGAATGGCGGCGACAAAAAACCCAAGAACAATGGACACCTGAATTTCGTGCAAAACGCTTAGCGGCGCTCAACAAGACTTATTATCGTAAGACTGTTGCAGTTCTCAAGCAAATTGAAGTTGAGCAGGGCAACATTGACTTAGATGCTTATCAACGATTGCGCTTGGAAACAAAAGATAAGTCTTTGCTACGCTTTGACAAATTTTGCGAGCGCTATTTTGAAGGTGACACCGATAAAGCTTGTGAAGCAGTTGCTAACTACAACCACCGTATAGTAAAAGTTGAACCCTTGGAAGAACGTGTGGATGTTTACGATATTGAAGTTCCTCATACTCATAACTTTGCTTTAGCAAGTGGGGTATTTGTGCATAACAGTGCCAAGCAAGGGCGCGACAGACGCTTCCAAGCAATTCTTCCTTTGCGCGGTAAAATTCTCAACATTGAGAAAACTGATGATAGCAAAATTTACAAAAATAACGAAATTCAGTCTCTAATTACTGCATTGGGCTTGGGTGTTAAAGGTGAAGAATTCGATTCATCCGCTCTTCGATATCATCGCATCATCATCATGACAGATGCTGACGTAGACGGAGCGCACATCCGAACTTTATTATTGACTTTCTTCTACAGATATCAGAAAGCTTTAGTCCAAGACGGTTTCATTTACATCGCTTGTCCGCCATTATACAAAGTAGAGCGGGGACGCAATCATTACTATTGTTATAGCGATCGCGAATTGCAAAACTTGATTACGAACGAAATGCCCCAAAACGCCAAGTACACCATTCAACGATTTAAGGGTTTGGGTGAAATGATGGCTACTCAACTTTGGGACACTACCATGAATCCCGAAAGCCGAACTTTAAAAAGAGTAGAAATTGAAGATGCAGCAGAAGCCGATAGAATTTTTACAATTTTGATGGGCGACAGGGTTGCACCTCGTCGCGAGTTTATTGAAACTCATAGTTCTAAATTAGATCTTACAGATTTGGATATCTAATATTTAGAATATTCAAATTTTAAATTATTTATTATTAGCAATCAGTAAACGGCTTTTGTCCGCTTTGAATTACTGATTGCTTTTTGTATTTATCAACTCAAGCCTAGTAAAAATAAAATTATCTAGAAAAAAATTATCTAAGCTTTATTGCTTCATTTGACTTATTATAATTTATACTCAAAGATACGAAAAAATACGATATGTAACTTAATTGACTTGATGGTTTTAATCCCACAATAAGATAGATTGAAATCCTAAAATGTATAAACGGAAAAGTAAATTTGTCAATCTTCCGGAAGAGGTAAGGTGAAAATTGAACAGAATATCCAGCACACCACATTTATGATTTTTTGTAAATGTATTACCGGCTTGATAGAAATTGAGTATATATTACCGAGTTAAAATTCCTATCAGATTAAAACAGTCTCTTCCGGAATTTGATATACGCGGTTTAAAACTATACTTTTTTTGTAAAGTAAGTATGGTGATGCACATTTTGTATTTGTTTTACCTCATGTTGCTGTTACTTAAATGGTGAGTCGATATATAAAGACATTCTGACTCCAATGATTTTGATTAAAATATCTATGTATCAAAGTCCAAAATTTTGTCAAGATTCTTAAGGCTGAAATTTAAATGGTGCGCTAAGGTGTAGTTATAAGCAAATAGATTTAATCAAACATGTTGCTTAGATGCAGAGAAGTAAATTATCTCTATGAAAATTGGAGGATTTTGTAATTTGGGACAATCTCCCCAAACACAACGAGTATCTTCTATTCGAGTAGAAGTAGTTTGTAAAAAAGTCTCCCCAGTTTTTTAAGTTGTCTAAGTGATATTGGAAATTGTCTATGTTTTCGGCCTAGTAATTAGAATAGAAGGTATAAGTATCGTGAGTTGCGATTACATCTTACCGCTACTATTTTTAGGCAGAGATTGCACTGCTTTTCCTGGCACTGTATCTACATCACCTGTTTATCGAAGAAGATGGCAATAAGAATACATCTATTGCAATCTTTACTAAGATTAAGACTTTACATTCAATCAAGATTGCTAACAGAAAAGTAATTCAAAATACTAGTGTTGTTTATATCACTAAGTGTTGAACTGATGTAAATGTATCTAAGTTTTTTAGCTAAAAATGCCAGTGTAATTAGATAAGGTTTGGAAAAAAATTACACAATATGCCTACAATCTTCAACGTGTTTTTGCTAAAACAGACGATAATCCGGTTTATAACTTTATAAATGCCATATGGTGCATAGTGCAATTTCTGTGAAACAGGCTACAATCGGAACAGTCTTTCTGGAAAATCTTACCCAAATCATATTACTTTATATGTAATGAGGGCGGATGATCCGCAGAAAGTTGAACCTTTCTAAAAAGTAAGTCGGAAGTTTTAAGTAACGACATTAATCATGGTGTTTACTTTTCACAACGCCGGAAGTTTCCCGGAAATCATTGATGAATTTCTAAACGCAACTTGCGAAATTCCTGTATGGGATAAGCAATTTGTTGTTTAAATAAAAGTTAAAGATGGATAGTCAATGCACGCAGGAAACTGTAACAATGCAATAACTTCCGCTCGGTTTGTTGAAAAGTGGGCGATTGCCCTTTGATTTATAGAAACGTTTATATTGCTGTCTAGCAAACAGCTGTATTGTCGGAAAAACACCACCCGAAGTAATTGATTCTGCAAGGAGCATGAGGAACGCGGCATGAACCAGGCTAACAACGTACTCGAAAATATTTATCAACCTAACCTGGGAGTGATAAATCAGCCCGAGATGGAGTTAGAAATCTTAATCGACGACGAAGAAGAAGAAGAAGATTTAGTAAATGAAGGCGAAGAAGGAGAATTTGTAGAAGCTGGAGCTGATGAGGCGGTAAAAGCTGGAAAAGCTGCTAAAGGTCGTCGTCGGACACAAGCAAAGAAAAAGCATTACACCGAAGATTCGATTCGCTTGTATTTACAGGAAATCGGTAGAATTCGTCTTCTAAGAGCAGATGAAGAAATTGAACTCGCACGTAAAATTGCCGATTTGCTCGAATTAGAGAGAGTCGGTGACAGACTTGTGCAGCAGTTAGAACGCCAACCCCAAGAAAGCGAGTGGGCAGAAGCGGTACAATTGCCTTTGCAAAAATTCCGTTATCGCCTTCATGTCGGACGTAGGGCGAAAGACAAAATGGTTCAATCTAACCTGCGCCTTGTAGTTTCGATTGCTAAGAAGTACATGAATCGCGGTTTATCTTTCCAAGATTTAATTCAGGAAGGTAGTCTTGGTTTGATTCGCGCTGCTGAAAAGTTTGACCACGAAAAAGGTTATAAGTTTTCTACCTACGCTACATGGTGGATTCGTCAGGCTATTACTCGTGCGATCGCCGACCAATCTCGGACGATTCGTTTACCAGTTCACCTATACGAAACCATCTCCCGCATTAAGAAAACTACCAAGCTACTTTCTCAAGAAATGGGACGCAAACCCACCGAGGAAGAAATAGCTACTCGTATGGAAATGACTATTGAAAAGCTGAGATTTATTGCTAAATCTGCTCAGCTACCAATTTCTTTAGAAACTCCTATCGGTAAAGAAGAAGATTCCCGTTTAGGTGACTTTATCGAGTCTGATGGCGAAACACCAGAAGACCAAGTTTCTAAGAGTTTACTACGCGAAGACCTCGAAAAAGTTTTAGATAGTCTCAGCCCTCGCGAACGCGATGTTCTCAGATTGCGCTATGGCTTAGATGATGGTCGCATGAAGACTCTTGAAGAGATTGGACAAATTTTTAACGTAACCCGCGAACGCATTCGTCAAATTGAAGCAAAAGCACTTCGTAAGTTGCGTCACCCCAATCGTAATAGCGTTCTTAAAGAATATATTCGCTAGTAGGTTATTTATTTTATATCAAGTCGTTTGTAATTGTTAAATAACAACAAACGACTATAAAAAGACCTAGGAGAAAATTAACACTCCTAGGTCTTTAACTATTCATATAAAATTAATATTTCAATATCCTAAATTTAAAAACTTACAGGATACCCCAAAAGTGCAAAAAGCCTTCACCGGAAAAAAGTTCAATTAAAGCAGCAGCCAAAAAGCCAATCATTGCTAAACGACCGTTCCAAATTTCTGCTTGAGGAGTAAAACCCCAGCGCCAAGCATTACGGTCTTCAACATTTGCAATAGCTGTTTTTGTCGAATCCGTCATAATTATTACTCCAATCTGAATTCCTAATTTATCGGTACATTCAGCAACATTGTATAGCAATTACTTTAAATAATGCAACGTTTTACAACAATACCGTCACATTATATTGACAGAAACTTTTTTTTGCGCTATTCCGTTGAACGGATAAAATTAGCTGGTGGAATACCCCATAACTTGATGGTACTATCCCGACTGGCGCTAGCAATCATTTGACCGTTGGGGGAGAATACCAGTGAATAAATATAATCGGAATGATAAGGAGATGAATTTTGACCTTCATTCAATTCAAATATACGAATCAATTTGTCTTTAGTTAAGTCCCACATCCGAATCATTTGTCCTCCCGCTGCTAAAATGTTTCCATCTGGACTTGCTGCTATGGATGTGTAACCGGGAACTATATCAACGCTAATGTTTGTTTTTAAATGTTTGAGTATTATTCGATTTCCGTGGGTGCTAGCGAGTATTTCATGATGCTGCCAAAATCGTAGTGCGTAGACGCAACCCAAATCTTCACCAAAGCAACGAATTTCTTGTCGGTTTTGCAAATCCCAAAGTTTGATAGTACCGTCTGCGCTGCCAGTAGCTAGTATTTTTCCATCTGGACTAATATCAATAGCAAGTACGGCATCTGAGTGTGCTTGCAGCGTGCAAATTTCTTGATGACTGTGCAAATCCCAGAGTTTTACCGTACAGTCGTCACTGCCGCTAGCTAAAATTTTTCCGTCTGGGCTAATCGCTACGGTATTTACTGAACGATTGTGTCCTTGTAGCGTACAAATTTCTTCTCTACTTTGTAAATTCCAAAGTTTAATTGTGGCATCTGTGCTGCCACTAGCAAGTATTTGATTGCACGAACTAATTGCTACAGTTCGTATGGAGCTTGTATGTCCTCGAAGTGTGGTAATTTCTTGAAAGGAAAGCGGATTCCAAAGTTTAACAGTTGCGTCAGCACTACCGCTAGCAAGTATTCGTCCGTCTGGGCTAAAAGCAATTGAGTAGACGGAGCGCGAATGTCCTTGTAAAGTTTTGAGGTAGCGAAAAGATGCATAGAAGGGATTAGAGGTTTGCAGCCATTCCCGCTCCCGTTGTCTAAGGATAGCTGGCTCCTGCTCGCTGCTTATAACCCTTTGTTCAAAGTACCAATCTATTTTTTTTGGTGGTAAATGTAGAGGCTCTAAATATTCAAAATAGTACCAATCCTTCTGTTTTTTATCTTGTGTTTCAAAAGATGTTTGAATTGGTGAATTTTCAGCAATCTGCTCTCGAACTAACTGAAATAAATTTAAGCAACATTCTTGAAATTCATCATCTGGATCTGGTAATGAAAATATAATATCCTCAAAATCATTTTTATCTTGGTCAACTACTTGCCAAGTTCCTTGGTATTTGAATAAATCGCTCCTTTGTTTTGCCGATAGTGTATTGTCTTCAGATAGCGTACAGTCGGAATGAGCTTCGCTATATAAATCATCGGTGTTTTTGGCAATACTATCGATAGTTTTACCTATCACTGCCTTAAATATTGATTTAAACTTAATATCGCCGATAATATCTCGTAGACAAGCAATTGGCTCTAGCTGTAGAATACTAGTTTTAGAATTAGCATCGTTACCCTTATTCATATTCAGTTTAGATGCCATTCTGACACCAATATACTCAGGAGTATCTGAAAAATAAATTTCTATTTCTCCGGTTACTTTAGCAATTTTCAGGAACATTATCAGCGCTTCTTCCGGATAACCGCGATTAGCATATTGCTGTGCTAATTTGTATGCAGCACCTGATGCTATATTTGTCCACCAAATTGCCTCTTCTGAGGAAGTAAATTCGCTAAATTTATAATCGGCGCTTAATGGTAGTTGCTTTAAGGTTGAATCAATAAAATCTTCAATAAATGATTTAATATCTGAAGCTACAACGCTCTCGTCACTAAAATTATCTAGTATTTGATTTTCATTTTCAGCATCTGTATTATCGCTCCACAGATTACATACGAAACTGCAATAACCATACATTTCTTGAAGCAATT
Organism: Rivularia sp. PCC 7116; assembly: GCF_000316665.1. GTDB lineage: Bacteria > Cyanobacteriota > Cyanobacteriia > Cyanobacteriales > Nostocaceae > Rivularia. The sequence continues at coordinate 1,296,659 of NC_019678.1, forward strand.
GCTGATAAGATAAAGGTAAAAGAGGTATAGCTCGGCAAATGTAGCGGAATTGCTTTTCTCCAAGTAATTTATACAAATGCCTAAGAGCTTTTAGAAGTAATATTTTTAGCCCACCTTCAGAAGTAACCCAATTTGGTAATTTTGGAATAAATTGGAACTGGCTCAGGTAAATGATTAAAGCTTTTATATTTTGATTTTTTTCTTCATACTTATTAGCAAGTTTTAGTGTCGTTGCAAATCTAGCATCTAATTTTTGTTTCTTAACAGCATAATCTTCATAGTAAACAGTTTCAAACAAGTTATAGAAATCCGAATGCTTTTGTTGAAATCTTTCTGGTAGAAAATCGAAAGATTTCATTCCCAAGCAATAATCTATTACGAAAGTAAAGAAATCTCTTCCTAGCTTAAGCCATTGAAAATCATCATAAGTTTTTATGTAGATATCGTAGTTTTTATCTTGTTCGCTATAAGTTGTCAAATCCCAGCAGATATCATAATTATTTGGACCAGAGGCAAATTCCAGCTCCTTTATTTCAAATTCTACTAACTTCCTGAGAGTAATTACAGAATGTATGTCTATAAATCCATTAAATGTACCTCCACCTAAAAGCTGACAAAATACTTTGTAATCAATTGGTAAGATAATTCCAGTTTGAGATTCAAAATTTAGGATATCTTGTTCGGTATTCGGCAAATTCTTTTTATTAACTATTTCTAATTGAGAGATTAGTATTTGCCATTTGTCCTGAATCATTTTTACGGTTAAAAATATTAGGTAAGACTAAGCAGAGGGCAAATCCCTAATAGAATTTAAAAGACTTAACCTAGAAAAGCTGCTATAAAAATCAGAATATTAAATCCAACAAAGGACTTAATACAAAATTCATATCTATGTAATCTTGTAAATTAAAAAATTTGATGTTGGGTTACGGCGCATCATTATTAATTATTAAAATTACTAGTGCGCCTAACCCAACCTACATCTCCATTTTAGTAATCACGAATTACTGTCAATATTAATTTCGTGAACGGAGACAATTTTTTCATCTCGGTTGAGTTCTACAACCTTTTCACCTTTATCATTTTTAGTTAATAAAGGTACGCTTTCGCCATCTAAACGTATGACTCGTTGATTGCTGGTGACAAGCGCTATTTGAGTTTCCGGCTTCACTAAACCTATACCGGCAAGGTTGTCGGTTGGTACTGCAAACTTAAATGCTTGTGCGCCTAAATCGCCGCGATTGGCTAACTTCAACTTACTTGCACTAAGTTGTTTGGCATAACCTTCCTGAGTAACCAGCAACAAATTATTATTTTTATTAAATCGGGTGCAACCAACAATTTGTTGTTGTTTACCTACGCGCAAGGCTTGCAAACCTACAGCAGTACGTCCCATGCAGGGAAGCTGTTCGTCGTTAACTTCAAAATGCAGCACTCTTCCGCCAGAACTAGCTAAAATTAAATGTTCTCCTGGAGTCACGAATTTAGTTAATAGTAATTCGTCATTCTCTTTTAGTTTGAGAATACTAACTCCACGGCGAGTTACATTAGTTAATTCTTCTGCTGACAAACGCTTAATACGTCCTTGTTTAGTTAGAAGAATTACATATGCTTTTTGTGAATTATCTGGAATAACTAAACGGCTAACAATAGACTCACCTTGACTTTGAGCGGTAGATGTCAGCAAAGTTATTAACGGTGTTCCCCGCCCTCCGCGTGCTGTTGCCGGAATTTCCCCTATTTGCAGAGGATAAGCTTTACCACCGCTAGTAACAACTAATAAGTCTTTTTGAGTATTAGTTTCGTGAGCTTGAAGTATGAAATCGTAATCGGGAACTGCACTGTCAGATTTCGACCTTTTTGAAGATGAATTAATTCTACGCACGTAGCCGCGCTGAGAAAAATCCAAAATTACATCTTCAACAGGTGCCTGTATTGCTGAACTTCCCCCTTTCGATTTAGCACCTTTATCTTTTTGGCTGCCTTTATTGTTTTGTCGGGCAAATGCTTTATTATCTGGTTTTTCTACAAATTTACTGCGTCGTTTATCGTTATAAGAACGCTTCAAACTGCGTAAATCTTTCTTTAGACTTTTAAGTAATTCTTTTCTATCGCTGAGTAATTTACGTAGGATATTGATTCTAGATTCAAGTTCTTCGTGTTCTTCCTGCAACTTTTGTCGTTCCATGCCAGTAAGGCGACGTAAAGGCATAGCTAAAATTTCATCAGCCTGTACTTCACTCAATTCCAGTCTACTGATAAGACCTACTTTAGCTGTAGAACCGTCGGGAGCCTGCCGCAAAATATCTATGACTTCATCTACTTGCGAAAGCGCTGCAAGCAAACCTTCTACCAAATGCGATCTATTTTCTGCTTTACCTAATTCATGAGAGTAGCGACGATTAAGAGTTTGTTCGCGAAAATCCAAAAATTCTTGCAGTAATTGACGCAAACTCAACTGACGCGGTTGTCCGTTAATCAACCCTAGAAGAATTGCTCCAAAAGTAGTTTGTAGGGCACTTTGCTGGTACAGATAGTACAGAACTTCTTGAGGATTAGTATCGCGCTTTAACTCGATTACTACACGCATTCCATCGCGATCGCTCTCGTCGCGAATGTCACCAATTCCTGTCAATCGCCCCTGATTGACTAAATCGGCGACTTTTTCAATCCAACCCGCCTTATTTACTTGATAAGGTAATTCCGTGACAACGATTGCGGTACGTCTTTTGTTACCTCGTCCGGTGGGTACTTCTTCTACATTGGCAACTCCCCGCAGCAAAATACCACCTCTGCCAGTGGTATAAGCTTCTTTGATAGCGTCTTTTCCAACAATTTCTCCACCAGTTGGAAAATCGGGACCTGGTATAATTTTGAATAATTTTTCGTCAGATAAATTCGGGTTGTCAATCAAAGCAATCAACCCATCCACCACTTCACCTAAATTGTGAGGTGGAATATTCGTAGCCATTCCTACAGCGATTCCGGCACAACCATTAAGCAATAAAAACGGTAGCTGTGCGGGTAAAACAGTTGGTTCCTGTTGAGAATTATCAAAGTTGCCGATAAATTCTACCGTTTCTTCGCCAATTTCGGAGAGCATTCCTTCATGGCTGATAGATGCAAGGCGCGTTTCTGTGTAGCGCATTGCCGCTGGAGGGTCGTTATCTACACTACCGAAGTTGCCATGTCCCCCCAGTAAAGGGTAACGGCTAGAAAATGTTTGCACTAAGCGGACTAAAGCATCGTAAACCGCTTGGTCTCCGTGGGGGTGATATTTACCCAACACGTCTCCAACAACACGAGCGCATTTTCGGTAAGGTCTGTCCGGAGTTAAACCAAGTTCGTGCATGGCGTACAAAATGCGCCGATGAACCGGTTTCAAGCCATCGCGTACATCTGGTAACGCCCTTCCCACGATTACACTCATGGCATATTCAAGATAAGACCTTTGCATCTCCGTATGCAAGGCTGTAGTGATTACCTGTCCCGTGGAGAGAAGGTTTAACTGTTTTGCCATGAGTTTTTTCCCTGAACTTTAACTACACAAAAAATATTGCCGTAACTAATAGGAGCAGCAACCTTACTTATAACGGATGAAATGCTCTGCATCACAAAATCTTGATATTTATGTCTTACTTTTTAGGTAGTATCATTATCCTTGTTTACAAGGATACAAATTTCCTAAGGTCGAATGTAGACACGGTGTAAATCGTGCTATCTTCAATCCTTTATCCCCCTCAAATACGCTATATTGCGATCAATTCTCATGAAAACTGTGTTGATTGTCGAAGACGATCTTGTTAATGCTCGCGTTTTCTCCAAAATTTTAACCAAACGCGGAGGTTTAGGTGTTAAACACACTGAGAACGTAGACGAAGTAATCAAAATTGCTCAAGCAAAAGAAGCAGACATTATTTTAATGGATGTTTCTCTTTCTAGAAGCGTTTACCAAGGTAAATCAGTTGACGGTATCAAAATTACTCAAATGTTGAAATCTGACCCCCAAACAGCAACATTACCTATTATCTTGGTCACAGCCCACGCTATGGAAGGCGATCGCGAAAGTTTTCTTAAACAAAGCGGCGCTGATGGTTATATTTCCAAACCAGTGGTGGATCATCAACAGTTTGTTGAGCAAATCATCGCACTTTTGCCAGAAGACAACAACGCTCCTTAAAAAAAATACTTCTTTGAGGAACATTCACACCCTTGCCTATTGGATAAAATCCAGGGGCAGGCTAGTTATTCCTCAATGGCGAATATATCAGCCCGTTAATAAGGTTTTAAAGCCTGCCCCAAGATCCAAATCTAAAAAAACAAGCAGGCTTAGTATAAATAAGTACCGATTGCACGATAAGTCAATTAGTCTTAAAGCCTGCCCATTTTTTATGGAAATTGTAATCCATCAATCAAGCTATTCCAACCTTGATTACCACAATATATATGTACTACTAAATTTACTTTTAGGCAATAGAGTAGATAATTTGCGATCCTAACGAGCAGACTTAGGTGATAAAAAACACTTTACTCGCTATTAATATTACTGGTGCAAAAACTACTGTCCGGCAGGTTGAGAAAGAGGTTGTCCATTTAAAGCAGCTTGGATACTAGGCAATTCTAGGAATTTTTTAGTATCAGATAGTAAACGAGTCCCCCACAAATTTTCTTTGAGAAACTCTAAATTGGCATAACGTTCGTCTATGCGAAGTGCAGCTTCTCCCATTGCTAAACCCCTTTGCCGATCGGCTTTACTGCCTCGATTGTACAAAGCAACAGCTAATGCAAGCTGAGGTTCGGCGGCTGGCTGTTTAATTTTGTTTGCTTTGGTAATAGCTTGCTGCCATTGATTTATCGCATTTTTGATATCGCCTTGTTCGTACAGAATTAATCCAATATTGTTTACAGCAGGCCAAAAATCTTCCTTATAACCAATAGATTTTTTGTACTCACTAATAGCTTGGGGTAATTTTCCCAGCATATAGTAAGCATTGCCCAAATCAAACAACCCTTCTGGATCTTTAGGATTTATTTTTAAACCAAGTTTGTATTGATTAATAGCCGATTGGTATTTTTGCTGCTGAAAATAAGCAGAACCCAAAGCAAAATAAGTCTCAGGATTTTTAGCATTAAGACTCTGTGCCTTTTGTAAAGAACTGATAGCTTTATCAAGTTCTTTGGATTGTAAATATAACCCTCCTAAAAGAAACCATACTTTGTCACTATTAGGAGCAAGTTGAGTTGCCAATCGTGCCCTTGGCATTGCCAAGTCAAACTGACGAAATTGTGCTAATTGTGCGGCTTCTTGCGCCAAAACTAACCCTTGTTGTTCCAACTTTGCCCCGTCAAGTTGCACGGTGTGAGGTACTAATGCTTGAGCATTTACCCTTTTAGGAGATACGCTCAAAAAGCTACATAAAAATAGAACAGAAATTAATCCAACTCGTTTAGGCACATTACCACCCATTCTTAGCCACAAATTAAGGAATCTTTCAGATAGCTTAAACCATCTGGGCTGTTGATGACAGCTAAATTTTTCAATCATTTGTCTTTCCATAGGGGTGTAAATTCCATATCCAACATTTTTGTTTGGCACTCTTGTAAAAAACTAATTAATCGTGACTAAAGTCACCCTGCTTTTGGAAGTCATATACAAGCCCAAAAGGCTACTATTAAAGAAGTTAAGCAAATACAATTAGTCGCTGTTTTTTATTTTTATCTTCTTTCTTTGATATGAAATGCCTTGCGCGAAGGTAGATAGTTGAACATCGGTTTACTCCCTTAAAGCGAAATACTGTATTTGTAAGACTTTGCCGTTAATCTATCAGTTCCGTAAGGGCATATCCTACTTTACATTACCTAAACTCCTTATATTTTTATCGCTGTTGTTATGGCTACACCCATAGAAATTCCCGTAATCGGCAAAGTTAAACGAGTACCTCGCTGGCTGATAGCTGTTTTTGCAACAGGAATTGTAGTTGCTGGTGCAACGACTACTTATATTGTTGTCAACAGAACCAACAACAAACAAGACATAACAAAACTTACTGTTCCCGTACAAGAAAAAAATGTCACTTTACTTCTGAATGCTAGCGGAAAAGTTGTGCCAGTTCAAAGTGTTAATATCAGCCCTAAAAATCCCGGCACAGTAACCCAATTGTATGTGGAACAAGGGGATAAAGTAAGGCAGGGGCAAGTTCTCGCCAGAATGGATAGTGCAGATATTCAGGCGAGAATTTTACAAGCTCGTGCTAACTTAGCACAACAGCAAGCAAGATTAGACCAACAAAAAGCCGGTTCTCGTCCGCAAGAAATTAGTCAAGCTAAAGCGCGCTTATCACAAGCTCAAGCACAATTAGCCGCAGCTCGTTCGGGAAATCGTCCCCAAGAAATTGCTCAAGCACAAGCACAAGTAAATGCCGCCTCCTCAAGAGTTGATTTAACTAACGAACAGGTGAGGCGTTACCGTAATTTATACAATCAAGGGGCTGTAGAAAAAGAAAGATTAGATCAATTTGTTAGCGAAGACAAAACGGCTCAAGCAAATTTAGTGGAAGCGCAAAAAAGATTAGCTTTATTAAAAAGCGGCAGTCGTTCTGAAGAAATCGCTCGGCTCGAAGCAGCAGTCGCAGAAGCACGCGCTCAATTACAGTTATTAGAAAGTGGTTCTCGTCCAGAAGAAATTGCTCAAGCAAAAGCGGCAGTGAGTGGTGCACAAGCACAACTTAAGACGGAGCAGGTAAATTTAAACAACACAATTATCCGCGCTCCATTTAGCGGTATTATTACTCAGAAGTTCGCTAATATTGGTGCATTTGTAACGCCTACGACATCAGCATCTACTAGTGCATCAGCCACATCAAGTTCTATAGTCGCCCTTGCGAGGGGACTAGAAGTGTTAGCCAACGTACCCGAAGCCGATATCGGAAAAATCAAGGTAGGGCAAGAAGTAGAAATTGTTGCAGATGCTTATCCAGAGCAAGTATTTAAAGGAAATGTACGTTTAATTGCTCCTGAAGCCGTCAACGAACAAGGAGTTACATTATTTCAAGTCAGAGTCGCAATTACTACAGGTAGAGACAAACTGCGTTCCGGCTTAAACGTAAATCTGACTTTTTTAGGTGATGATGTTAATGCATTATGGCTACCAACAGTTGCTATTGTCACAGAAAAAGGTCAAACAGGTGTACTGATACCAGATGAAAATAACAAAGCAAAATTTAACGAAGTCACAATTGGCTCGCAAGTAGGAAACGAAACTCAAATATTGGAAGGATTACAACTCGGCGATCGCATTTTTACCAGCCCGCCAGATGATTACAAAATCAAGAAAAAGTTAGAGAAACGCAGTCAGTAATAGGTAATAGGTAATAGGTAATAGGTAATAGGTTTATAACTTCTTTCACCTAACTCCTAACCACTAACAACTAACAACTAACAACCAACAACTAATAAATGAATTTTGCAGAAAGCGTGCAAATGGCAGGAAAAACCCTGCTATCAAATAAATTACGTAGCGCTCTTACAATGTTAGGCATTGTTATCGGTAACGCTTCGGTAATAGCCATGATTGGAATTGGTGAAGGAGGACAAAAATTTGTTAACAAACAGTTGGAATCTCTCGGTCCTAACGTACTATTTGTAATTCCGGGAAATCAAGAAACTCAACGAATTACCTTTGAGATTCCGAAAACTTTAGTGTTGGCAGATGCCCAAGCAATTGCTACTCAAGTCCCAACTGTGGCGGGAGTTGCGCCGGAGTTAAACAGAAGGTATGTAGTTACTTACGGCAATCGAAACACCGATGTGAATATAATCGGTACAACTCCAGGCTTTCCACTAGTGCGGGATTTTGAAGTTGATAAAGGGCGTTTTTTTAACGAAATAGATATAAAACGCAGCAATCAAGTAGCTGTATTAGGTGCCGACTTAACAGAAAAACTTTTTGGCAGCGTTAACCCTTTAGGAAAACAAATAAGGATTAAAAATACCAGCTTTCAAATTATTGGAACTTTAGTTGGTAAAGGTTCGGGATTAGGAGGTGCTAATTACGATGAAGCCGCATTAATACCTGTCACAACTTCGGCAAATCGACTTGTAGGAAAAAATTCTCCCTATGGAATTGCCTTAGATTATCTTGTAGTTTCTGCAACTAATGGTAATACCGTTGACGCAGCAGAGTTTCAAATTAGAAATTTATTGCGTTTGCGCCATAAAATAACTGGTGAAGATGACTTTACCGTTCGTTCTCAAAAAGATGCTCAGCAGACAGTTGGTCAAATTACCGGTGCGTTAACAATTATGTTGGCTGCAATTGCCAGCATTTCTTTGTTTGTCGGCGGCATCGGGATCATGAATATTATGCTTGTTTCCGTTACCGAAAGAACCCAAGAAATTGGACTCAGAAAAGCAATTGGCGCAACTCAACAAGATATCTTATTACAGTTCATGATTGAAGCAGTAATTGTTTCAGCCGCAGGAGGTTTAATTGGTACTGCTGTTGGCGTTAGCGGCATTATGCTAGTTGCAGCCCTCAGCCCGTTAGAAGCCGGAATCTCAACTGTAGCAATCGTTTCCGCCGTCGGAGTTTCTGGAGCGATTGGTTTATTTTTTGGTGTTGTTCCCGCACGTCGCGCTGCCAAATTAGACCCAATTGTTGCCTTGAGAAGCGCTTAAACAGTGAGCAGTTATCAGTGAGCAGTTACCAATAATGCGGTATTGGGCATCGGGAATTGGTAATCATATAGAAGTTTTAAATTCATAACTCCTCATTTCTAGTTTCTTTAATCCAAAATTTTACAAATCCTAATTCCTAACTACTAACTACTAACTACTAACTACTAACTACTAGCAGATGACTAATACAATAATTCGTTTGGAAGATATTTTTAAAATTTACGGTAGCGGAATAACTGAGGTTAAAGCCCTTAATAATGTCAATTTGGTTGTAGAAGAAGGCGAATATTGCTCAATAATGGGACCTAGCGGTTCTGGTAAGTCTACAGCAATGAATATTATCGGCTGTTTAGATCGTCCCACATCAGGAAATTATTATTTAGATAATGTAGATGTGGCACAGATGGATGATACCCAATTAGCGCATATTCGCAATAAAAAATTAGGTTTCGTTTTCCAGCAGTTCCATTTATTACAGCAACTGACAGCCCTTGAAAATGTTATGCTACCAATGCTTTACGCTAGCGTACCTACTAATGAAAGAAGGGATAGGGGAATCGAAGCTTTAAAAAGAGTCGGTTTAGAAAATCGTTTGAATAACAAACCAAATCAGCTATCGGGAGGGCAACAACAACGTGTAGCGATCGCCCGCGCAATTGTTAATCGTCCAGTAGTACTTTTAGCCGATGAACCAACAGGGGCACTTGATTCGCGTACAACTCAAGAAGTTTTAGATATTTTTAGCGAACTAAATTCCACTGGAATCACCGTAGTTATGGTGACTCACGAACCAGAAGTAGCCAGCCAAACACAGCGTATTGTTTGGTTTCGCGACGGTGAAGTTATACACTCACATTTAACTCCAGATGATTTAAGTACCGTCGCTGTATCTTGATAAGGTTAAAGATTAGGAGTTGAAATTTTTCCCAATGCCCCATGCCCAATTACCAATTACCAATTCCCAATCCCCATTTCCTAATCACAATTTTTCGTAACTTCCACTAACTCTTGGGGATGATGAATTAAAAAATCCGGACTCTCTTTACTCAATGCTTGTTGTGAATTAAAACCCCAAGTGACACTACAGACTTTAACATGAGCTTTTTTTGAGGCTTCTATATCTCTAGTTTCATCCCCTACATACAAAACTTCTTCTGTTTTTATCTGTTTTTGCCTCAAGACATTATTAATTATCGTAGTTTTCCCAAAAATTGTGACTCCAGCATGGACAAACTCAAAAAGGTGATCTAAATTATTTACTCTCAAAAACTCTTCGACGTTACTTTTAGAATTAGAAGTTATAATACCTAACCTATTTCCATTGTCTTTAAGCTCAACCAGAGCCTCACCTATTCCTGAAATTGGTTGTAATTCGGGAATTTTATTTTTCAATTCTTTTTTAACTTTTTTCAGCAAAAAAGGTATTTTAAATAAAGGAATCCCAGAGTACTTAAATATTTCTCTAGAAGTTAAATTTTTCAGTATTACAAATTCTTCTGGAGTAATTTGTGCGTAACCAAACTCTACAGCTAAACTATTGGCAATACTCACTAATGCATCTACTGTATCGGCGATTGTGCCATCAAAATCAAAAATAATTACTTTCTGAGTCATTCTTTCGCTGTTATGGCGATGCTTCAAGATTAGCACGGGCATTCCTTCGTAGCATTTGAGGCTTTATTCGCCGTAATGCCGATGCCGGAAATTGCTTGTCCCAATTTTCATCTGTGATTCTGGATAATTCTATCAGCTTGGGAGAAATATTCCCAGGGTAGGGTTGAAATTCTTCCACGTCAGTAGTCTTGGCAAAACGTTGATTCCAAGGACAAACATCCTGACAAATATCGCAACCGGCAACCCACCCGTCTAACTTAGATGCAATATGTGGTGGTAATTTTTCATCACGATTTTCAATCGTATGATAAGCAATGCAGCGATTTGCATCTATTACAAATGGCTCTGTAATTGCGTCGGTGGGACAACTTTCAATACATTTAGTACAGCTTCCGCAATGTTGAGTATGAGGAATATCTGGAGTTAATTCCAAATTTGTGAGAATTTCTCCCAAAAATACCCAAGAACCATATTCTCTAGTAATTAAATTTCCATTTTTCGCAATCCAACCAATTCCAGCCTGCTGTGCCCAAACTTTATCTTGAATTGGACCTGTATCTATATAATGCCTAGTTTTAATTTTTTCGTCTAATGACTGCAACCAAATTGAAAGCGCCTTCAATTTTTTCTGCACTACTTTGTGATAATCCCTTCCCCAGGCATACCGAGAAATTTTTCCGTATTCCTTTTGTTCGGAACGTTGATGTGGAGTGTAGTAATTCAAAGCCACACAAATTAGCGATCGCACTTCTGGCATAACTAATTTTATATTCTGCCGCTTTGGGTTTCGCATCCATTCCATATCGGCATGATATCCCAGCGCCAACCATGCCTGTAATCTTTGTGCCTGCTTATCTGTAACATTTGCAGTAGTTATGCCAACTTTGTGAAATCCCAGTTCTAGCGCTTTTTCTTTAATTTGTGTGCTGCATAAGGAGGATGATTGATTCATTTATCTTATTTTAAGATTTGCCCGAAAACGGCACCCCTATCATATACCGCGATTGCGATCCCCAGTTTTATATTTCCTAATTCACCTATTTGTAAATTTTATTTGCAATTTATTAAGTTTGTATGCAAAATGGCAATTGGAAGGTAAAGCAACATACACACAGCCTTCCAAGCATGGACAATCTCGCTACGAAGTTTATAAAAAAATGGTGCCTGATATGACTTTCTCTACAGATTCAATCAAGAACAATTTCTCCAACGCTTTTGACTACGATACTCAGTTAATTGATGCAGTAAATTCTACTGTCAACGTGTTCAAAAGCCTTTCAGTAGACGATCAGTTAGCTGTGCTTTGGTTTGCTTATACTGAAATGGGGCGTTCCATTACTCCTGCTGCTACAGGTGCAGCACGATTGCAGCTAGCGGAGGGTTTGCTCAATCAAATCAAGCAAATGTCTCATTCCGAACAACTACAGGCAATGCGCGATTTAGCAGCTAAGAATAACACCCAAATTTCTCGCTCCTACGGCATTCTCAGTGCGAATACAAAGTTGGCTTTTTGGTATGAATTATCAGAATTGATGGTTAAAGGCTTTGTTGTACCAATGCCATCGAATTATCAATTGTCTCGTGATGGTTCACAAGTATTAGAAGCAGTTAAGGGGCTTGATTTTGGTCAACAAATCACTGTTCTTCGCAAGGTTGTTACCGATATGGGAGTTGACGCTTTAGCGTAAGAACTGAATATCGTTACATTTTCAACTTGACGAAAACAGGCAGATTTCTATAGTGTTACTGCCTTTGTATAAGATTTATTTGTCCTAGTTCAATACAACCGTAGATTGTGGGGTGGGGGTTATTTACCCACCTTGCATTTGTTTTACATAAATCCCTAATTAACTAATTGTATTTATGCTTAATTACGATTTATACCCAAAGGAGTAGTTTACTTACAGTAGATTATTTCTCAAGCAGCTTTTGAGTTCGTTGAATTTTATATTCAAATAATTAATATAAGTTATTTATAAGGATGATTAAGATGAGTACAGTGCAATTCAAAGAATCGATCCTAACTGAAGTTATCAACGAACCAACCATACAGCAATATTTTAAAAGTCTAAATGCAGGTGATTACGATAAAACCGCTTCCTTATTTGCAGAAAACGGTGTTATGAATCCCCCTTTTGAATCTGGGATTACTGGAAGGAATGCGATTTTAAGTTATTTAAACAAGGAAGCAGTTGATATTAAAGCTTATCCTGAAACTGAAGCCCAGAGCAAAGTTTTAGAAGCCAACCAAAGCCAAATTTTAGTTATGGGTAGAGTCGAAACTCCTTGGTTTGCTATAAACGCATCTTGGCAGTTTGTTCTAAATGAAAATCTTCAAATTTCAGATGTGAAAATCAAACTTTTAGCTTCCATGCAAGAACTATTCAGCTTAAAGCCATAGTATTTAAAATGTGGTAAATGTTGAAAGTACTTGAACAAGTAGCAGCTCAAAATTATTTATGCCTAACTTTTACTTGCTGTAGCCTGTTCTAAGGAGCGTAGTAATAATTTTCGTCCTAACTCAATACCAGAAGGAGCGCATTGCCAATCAGGATGAGCGCTCATTAGTAAACTATCCAAAGTTTCTCTATCGAATAAATGCCATACTGGAGCGTTATCCGCTTCTATTTCGATAGCGTAACAGTTGGAGCTAATGCAATAAATTGTACAGCTACTAGCAATTCTTTCTAAAGCCATTTGTTCGCCAGGTTGAAGCGAGCGAAACTTTTTCATAGCCAGCTTCATCTCATCCATAGATGAAACTATTAGTCCTGGAATCGCAACCACAAGGGTATTCTCACTATTGACCTTAATCCAGTAGTGACGAGTGGGGTCTATTCCTTCTAGCCAAGGCAATTCATCATCTAAACGGTAACGCGGCGATAAACAAAACGAGGCTTTCATATGCATCGTTAACAATTTTATTATTATGGTATTCAAATCAATTTGAGCTAATCGATACTTGGTAAACAACGGCAGCTAATTTATTATTTTGTAGTCAGCCTCTACCTACCAGCACATAGATAATTAGCTCAAGATGTAGTCACCATTATTCAATAATTGCCAGGTGTAAATCAAACAATCTTAGTAAAAGTTATCATATGGATTAAATATTATTAACTTCTAGATTTTGTCAAAATAATTGCAATATACATCCATATGCTTGTAGGGTAGGCAAAATTTTTTGTAGATTAACTTCGCGCATTATTAAGGCGGTTAGGCGGCGTGGATGTTTTTGCTTTATTATCGCCGTGTCGTTGTGTAGTTTAGAGAAAATCTGAACGTAGTAATAAGGCTTATAGCGTCACGCTCCGAAGTCCTGAAGCTCTGATAGGATTGATCCGCAAAAATACAAGACATAAGAAGCAAAAGCCTATATGGTAGGCAAAGCCTAATAAAGCCGTACCTTTGCATAAAAAAATACCCCTCTTCTTATCAAAGAGAGAGGAAAGTAATTGGAAACATTTAAGTCTATGCCTACCCAAACAAAGCTCACCCACCAGGGTTTTGATTGTTTAGCCGCATCGTTATAAAGCGTCAGAACAAATATTTTTTATTTTTTAAACAGGGATACTCCTAGATGATTAAATAGGAATTTATAATCTCTAAAGAGATAGCAAAACAGCCGAAAAAATTGTCAAAACTTATTTATCTAACATTTACGTTTTCTAAAGAGATTTTTAAAATTAAGGTCTGAGAGCTAAATTTTGCCTAAATGAATAATTAATGATTGATTTTTTCTTGAACTTTGTCTGCTGTTTCAGGCAAACTAGCTTCTAATTTAAGACAATTAGCGCCATTAACTTGCAATTCGTACTCTACCTTATCCATCAAACGGTTCATAATCAGCCAGCCATAACCACCTTCTTGCTTTTCTATCGGACTCGGAGGAAAGTAAGTAGACATATCATAACCTTCGCCTTTGTCCCAAACTTCTAAAGCCAAATCTCTTTGCTCTAGTTCCAAGCGAATCAAAATAGGGACTTGTGGTTGTTCCTTATGAGCATGGCGGACTACATTTGAGTAAGCTTCTACTAAAACTAAACGTAAACGATTGGATTGTCGCGTCCAATCAACCGATTCTCCTAATTCTGTTTGTAAGCATCCAAGCAGCCAGGTTTCTACGACATTTAAATACTTCAAGTCACTCGGTACGTGAAGTTCGCTTTTCATTGTTTATAAAACCTCTAATGAAAGTATAGTTTGGTCATCTTCTTGAACTTCGGTATCAACATGGATACGACTTAGTAATTTATTGAGACTAAGGGGTGTTTCTTGTTCGAGCAATAGTTTCCATAACCCTTCTTGGTTGAGCATGGAACGTGTCGGCGATTCAACACCATGCGATAAACAATTACTGAAGCTTTCTTTCATTGAAACTTGAGCTTCAGTAATACCATCACTTGCAAGCAGCAAAGTTTCATTAGAAGCAAGAATCAATTCTCCAGCATTTGCTTTCCAATCTGGTAGTATTCCCAAAGGAATTCCACGTACCTTGAGAAAATTAGGTCTGTCTGGGTGTGAATTTTTGTGCGAACAGACTATTGGGTAAATGTGACCGGCATTAGCATATACTAATTGCTTAGTATTGGGAGAATATCGAGCTAATACCAAAGTAATAAAGCAATTGTTGCTTACGAGATCGTCGCCTAAAGCTTCATTTAAATTCTTCATTACTATATTTGGCATTGCAGGGGTTTCTTGAGATAATTCCCGACGCAATACCGATATTGCACTAGCCATAAACAGTGCAGCAGGAACACCTTTACCGGAAACATCTCCTACAGCCAACCACAAATCACCTTTGGGATGAACAAAAACTTCAAAAAAATCTCCCCCAACTTCTCTGGCTGGATAGCAACTAGCCTGTACCTTTACCCCTTCAATTTCAGGTAAACTCTGGCGTAGCAAATTATGCTGAATTTGACGTGCGACTTCCAATTCGGCATGAATTTGTTCTTGCTTTCGCTGGAGGCTTTGGTAAAGTTTTGCTTGAGAAAGAGCTAAAGCAGCTTGCTCGGCAACACCCGAAATTAGTTCTATATCTTCATGCTGCCAATTGCGATACTCGCCACAATTCGCTCCTTCCCCATCGCTACATTGCTGTTGAAGAACAAGTACCGCTTGTAGGTGCTGTTGATAAATTAAGGGTACGGCTAACTGCTGATAGCTTTCGCCACTATCTGAAGTAAATTTAGCTACTTCGCTATCACGACTGATAAGAACTTTTTCCATTAAAGAAGTAGGATTAAAGCAACAATTTTCAGAGTTGCTATCATCACTGCTATAGAAAAATTCATCAGGAGCTAATTTATCTCCTTCAACTGGTCTAAGTATGCAGCAAGCCGCTTCAAAAGTTTTGCCAATTGTTGCCACAATTTTTTGCAGCATACTTTGGTAATCTAAAGATTCCCTAATTGCTGTTGTGACTGCATTAACTAAGGATTCTCGTCGTAGAGAACGTCTTAAATCAAAAGTTCTTTTTTTAACTAAACGATAAGTTTGGGTAGCTTGCTCGACAAGTCCCCGCAGTTGATCTGGCTTCCAAGGTTTGGTAATGTACCTGAAAACCTGACCTGAGTTAATAGCTTCGACTAAATCTTCTACATCGGTAAAACCCGTAAGCAGAATCCGGATTGTATCGGGAAAACGCTCTACGGTTAGACCGAAAAATTCAGTGCCGTTCATCTCTGGCATTCTTTGGTCAGAGATGATTACAGCCATTTCCCCTTGTTTGTCTAATATTTCTAGAGCAGAACGGGCATTAGAGGCCTTGAATACTTTAAAATCCCGCCTAAAAGTACGGTAAAGTAAATCTAAGTTGTCTAGCTCGTCATCTACTACCATCAATTTGAGTTTGCCTGCCTCAATCTCAGTCATAGTTGACTTTCATTTTCATATATTTTTCAGAGGCAAGAAAGTATAAATTTTATCTTGCCTTTAAATTCAGTTGGAACAAAAAGGTAGTTATTAACATCCCCCCACATTCCTAACACAGAATTGACTGAATGTCGTAAATTTATCTCTAATCACCTTAAAAAATACCCAGATTCGCCGAACAAG
Organism: Rivularia sp. PCC 7116; assembly: GCF_000316665.1. GTDB lineage: Bacteria > Cyanobacteriota > Cyanobacteriia > Cyanobacteriales > Nostocaceae > Rivularia. Next base: position 1,313,012 of record NC_019678.1, read on the forward strand.
CTATCCTACTAGTCCAGAACGCAAAGCACGGACAGCTGCTTGAGTACGGTCATCAGCACATAATTTGTTCAAAATATTGCGGACATGGGTTTTTACAGTGCCCACTGTAATGTAGAGTCTTTCGGCAATAACGGCGTTGCTACAACCTTCTACGATTAACTGCAATACTTCTAATTCTCTTTCAGTAAGAGTATAGGGGTCAATAATATCGTCATTATCTAGCGTATTGCTAAACTCGGATTTCTCAGCAAATTGATTCGTTTGCGATGTCGCTTTAGTTGTTGGTGGGTTTTCTTGTGCTTGCTGCAATACAATACGGGCGATTGCCGGATCGATCCAAGCATTACCATTGTGAGTGTGTTTGACTGCTTCAAGCAAATTGTCATATTTATCCTTCATGCAGTAAGAATCTGCACCAGCAGCAAAAGCAGCAAGCACGGCTTCTTTACTATCGCGTAAGGTTAAAATCAGAATTTTAGTCAACAATCCAGGTGCGGCAGATTTGGCTTCTCGGGTTAATTCAATCCCATCTTTGTCGGGTAAACCAATATCTACAATTGCCACATCTGGTTGTAGAGTTTTTAATATTTTGAGTCCATCGTTTGCATTCGCAGCTTCTCCTACTATTTCAAAATCAACATTTCGCTGCAATGCTGTCCGAATACCCAAACGGGTAAGATCGTGATCTTCAATTAAAGCAACGCGAATTTTAGTCATGGTAAATTTTTGCCCGTTAAACTATTAACTGTAAAATTGAGTTTACTAAAAAGTCTATTAAGATACAGTTTCATTCACATCTGTACTGTTAATGCCGTTAATGCCATAAAACTCACCTTGATTGTGGTTGAGATATTATCAGTCTTGGCGATCGCTACCCTTATAGCAAAAGCTATAAATATACAATTTGAGTTAATTACAGCCTATTTAACAGTATTCAATACAAGAAGAAGATTAGAATATAGTTTCTTCTGTAAGAGTTAATTAGCGATAATACCCCTGAGTGGTTAATATTACCATTACAATCGTAATTTATGTCTGAAAAGCTTTACGCTTGTGGGTGAAAGACAGCATATGTCTATTAGTTGTTTCAACCTCCTTTGTTAAAAGTATACTGGCGTTTTGAAAGATGCCGTCAGTTGATCGGCAATTATTTGTTTAACAATGTATATCAAAATGCTACTTAGAATAAAAAGTGACAAAATAATAAGTTGCGCCTTTTTTTTAGGTATTTTTAATTATTCATCAGTGAAATAATATTTAGTAATCTTTGTTACAAATTGCGGTGAAAAAGTCTACTTTCATTTATTAATATTAGTATTTTGATAATTACAGAAATAATAAAGCTGTAGCTAAAATTGCAACACAAACAATAAAGGAACAAATTTGATAAACTAGCTTCGTATTTGACGAAGGTGTGAGGCAAATTTAGAATCAAGTATGATTAAAGGCTATAAAGAATTCTCGGTTCTAGGACTACCGATACATGTAGCGACTAACTACTCGGGCTACCTGTTAGAGCGTTTGCAGCAGAGGATAGGAACTCATGTAGTAACGCTAAATGCAGAAATGACTATGCAAGCGGAAAGAGATGAAAATCTGGCAAATATAATTAAAGCTGCTGACTTGGTAATTCCAGATGGGGCTGGCGTGGTTTTATATTTACGACTGCTTTTAAAGCAAGACGTGCGTCGAATTCCGGGAATCGAACTAGCAGAAGCACTATTATGGGAAGTTGGGCAAAATTCTCCTGATTCGACGGTATTTTTCTATGGAGGAAAGCCAGGAACAGCAGCAATCGCGGCACAGTTCTGGCAAAAGCAAATTCCTAGTTTGAATATAGCGGGAACTCATTCTGGCTATCATTCTCCAGAGGAAGAAGAAGAATTACGCTCTACTCTCTCTAAAATGCAGCCGCAAGTTATTTATGTCGGTTTGGGAGTACCCCGTCAAGAGTTATGGATAAAACAGAATCGTCACTTATGTCCGCAAGCTACTTGGGTTGGTGTAGGCGGTAGTTTTGATATTTGGTCGGGAGCTAAAACTCGCGCTCCTGCTTGGCTGGGGGATAATAATTTGGAATGGCTATATCGTCTTTATCAAGAACCGTGGCGATGGAAACGAATGTTAGCTTTACCTAAATTTGCTTTTAAAGCCTTAATTTACGGCGTAAAAACTAAAGGGGCTTGAGCTTTAGTATTCGTAGATTTGTAGTACAAAATTTTTTTAAGTGTAATAAATAAAGATTTGATATTCCTAGGGTAAGCCTGGGAATACTTATTTTGTATGCCATTTTTTATTTAATTTTCATAAAGAGCCATGCCAGTAATTACACCCAATAACACTATTGGTAAATCTACCGATTTTCACAATCAAAAAAATGATTTAGACAACGGTAGTAAGCTAATGGTAAAGCTGCGTTCTGTTCAAAAAACTTATGCTAATGGGGTCAATGCTTTATTGGATGCCAACTTAAGCATCAAAAAAGGAGAATTTTTATTTATTACAGGACCAAGTGGTTCCGGTAAATCAACACTATTGAAGTTGCTGTATGGTGAAGAATTAGCAACGCAAGGAGAAGTGATTGTTGATGAATGCGATTTATCATCGTTACGTGGCGATAGCTTATCGTTATTGCGAAGACGTATTGGTATTGTTTTTCAAGACTATAAATTAATTTCACAAAGAACGGTAACGGAAAATATCGCTGTTGTACTTCAAGCCCAAGGTTACACCCGTAAGGAAATTCAAAGACGTTTAGAGCCGACATTAAAGTTAGTAGGTTTACTGAGTAAGGCTAATTATTTTCCAGATCAACTTTCTGGAGGAGAGCAACAACGAGTAAGCATGGCAAGAGCAATTGTTGCAACCCCGCCCTTACTGTTAGCAGATGAGCCAACGGGAAATTTAGATCCAGATAATTCTTGGCAAATAATACAAATATTACGTAAGTTAAATTCTTTTGGGGCCACAGTTATTGTTACTACTCACGACGAGCATTTAGTAAGACGCTGTAACCAAAGAGTAATACAAGTACGAGATGGAAAAGTTTACGAACAGTGAAAAATTATACTTTTCTCTACTTTTAACTCCCCATGTCATGCCCTATTGGCAATAATAAGTGCGTATGCAAAATTATTTGTGTCATTGCGAGCGACAGCGTTAGCGGAGCGTGTCCGTCAGGACATAGCAATCCCAGAGTCTTGCGATGATCCACACCTTACTCTTCGAGAACCCCTCCGGGGAACAGGTGAATGCTTGGTTTCACTATGTTCCCTTCGGGGACAAGCTTCGCTAACGTTCAACTCGCAATCACAAATGCACAATTAAATTTGCCTAAGTACTTATCAACACGAAACCCGGTTTTTTGCTTTAACTGAAAACGGTATGAGAGCAGCGTCCATACTTTTTTGTTCTAGTTTTTTGTTTGGTGCTAATGTTTGTAAACTATCGAAAGCTGCATCTTGGATTGTTGCTTCTGTTTCATTGGTGAGCAACATTTGTAAGCATTGGATAATATACGTTTTCGTTTCAGGCTCAAGTTGTTGAGAAGTCGCCAATTTTGTCAATTGGCGCACTGCAATTAGACGTTTAAGGGGATCTGCATCTGTCAAATTTTCTAAGAATTGCTCTAACTTATCTTGTTCTTGATTTCCGTGTAAGTTGATCGACAACCGAGCTAACAATATTAAAACTGTTACAGTTGCCAAACCTTGGGCAATTGCACCAGCAGCAATCCAAGCATTAGGAGCGTCAACCCAAATCGTTGCAGCTGTATAGGTTCCTAAGCAAGTAATAACACCACTTGCAACTGCTAGCAATAAACGTCCGTTTGTGGTTTGCAGAAAATTACGTACTTTAAATAAGAATTTAGACCAATCCCAATGCGGCATTGAGTAGACTAATAACATCACAAAAATACCCGAGCCGCTAGCAATTAATAATTTTGGGTTCCACAAAAGCATGGCAACGACAATCGTCAGAAACCAAAGAAAATTTGAAGGGTTCTTCGGAAGCGATATTTTTCCTTTCCTGGCTCCTGTCTTTGATTGCGGAAGCTCCCTTAAGGGGATATTTTTCATGAATTGCTGCCAATAAGACGAAGCCATTTTTGCCACGTTGCTTACCTACTACTATTTAAGATTTACTGTTGGGTATAGTTATCTATCAAGACTAAGAATATATAATATATCTACCAGAAAATCTATCACTAAAAGGCACTGATTCAAAATTGCCAGGAATTATAAAAGTAATATTTGCTGTTTGCAATATTAATAAGAAAAACTTAGGTCGTCAACGGTGAATTGAGCCTCGAAAGCATGAAAGCAAATAGAATGGATGTTTTGGGCTGTTACCGACAATAAAGTATTCGGAGCTAATGAAGAGTCTGAGTTAGCAAGGTTACCTGATGGTAATATCGCACGATCTAGGAGTTGGCGAGATTCATCGTAAGCAGACAGCATTAATCGCTGAGAACTGGTAACAAAAGCACTAACTGAATGAACGGGATTTACAAAAGTAGCTTCTAGTAATCCGCTTTTAGGCGAACTCATTAATACGATTAATCCTGAATGGGGTGGAAATGCTGGATTTGAAGGTTCTATAGCTATACAATTACTAAATAATACTCCTTTACTTTCGTACTGACGATCCACTACTTCAAAGCATTGCAGATTGTCAAGTTGTAAGAAAGTACATTCAGCTACAGGGGTATTAGTCGTATGATTTTGCGAACATTGCAAATTCGCATATTTTGATGTAAAACTTTGAGAATAACTATTAAGGTTGTCAAGCTTAAAGAAAGGCTCCTCAACCGTTGTTACACCTGATTGAAAACTAGCCTGCTTTACCATTGCTTAGATAAAAATAAAAATTACTAAATAGGGAAGAACTGTCTGTTTCCGACTGCTTTAGATTTAAGAGCGTACAAATATTTCAATTAATAAGGAGTGCCCAGAACAATTACAGTAAAAAGTCAGTAAAGAAGGTTCTGAGCTTTCTTAACGCTCCCATAACATCTATAACGTCGGTGATTAATAGGAATAGAGTACCATAAAAGTCCGGCTGCAAAATTTAGGTCTGAGTTATTGTAGATACCAGTACTATTGTTGAAACTATAGTAATTTCAAGCTAAAATTTTTTATATACTGAAAAAATAAACACTGAATCTTTACAACTTAGGCAGTAATTTCACATCTACTTAATCTCTCCAAAGTTAGAAGTAATTATGTGAAGATTTAGCTGATAATTAAAGTGGTTGCAATCTTTATGGAAGCGTAACTTTTGCTTGTCATAAAATAATCACAACAATTAACAAAAATATCTATGTTTCAGCCATTGGGGTTTGAGCGCTGCTCGGTAAATACATCATTAGGCAGGATGATTTACTATACCAATACAGGCTCTCCTTGGCAGGATGAAATAACTGCCATTACGGATAAAGAAACCTTGGTATTCTTACATGGGTTCGGTGGTGGTTCTTCTGCTTACGAATGGTCAAAGGTTTACTCAGCCTTTGCAGCAGAATATCGCATCATTGCACCGGATTTAATCGGTTGGGGTGAATCGGAACATCCAGTAAGAAACTACCAAGTTGAAGATTATTTAACTACGATTAAGGAATTTTTACAGCAAGTCTGTGACGGTGGCGTAAAAGTCATTGCTTCTTCCCTAACAGCAGCGTTTACCATTCGAGTCGCTATAACCAATCCGGAACTATTTAAGTCTTTGATTCTAACTACCCCATCAGGACTTTCGGATTTTGGCGAAAACTATTCCCGCAGCTTTTTTGCACAGCTAGTTAGTACGCCGATTCTGGATAAATTGATTTACAGTACGGGGGTTGCAACTAGCGGTGGTATTCGTAGTTTTCTAGAGCAACGGCAATTTGCTAATTCCAATCGGGTTTACGAAGAAATAGTAGAAGCTTATTTAGAATCTGCGAAACAAGAAAATGCAGAATATGCAGCTTTATCTTTTGTTAGGGGAGATTTATGCTTCGATTTATCGCAGTATATTGAACAGTTGACAATACCTACAGCGATTATTTGGGGACAAAAATCACAATTTACCGGGCCAGAAATTGGACAGCGTCTCGCGCAAATGAATCCTCAAGTCATTAAAATTTTTCAAAAGTTAGAAAATGTTGGTTTAACACCTCAATTGGAATTACCAGGGGTAACAATTGGTTTAATCAAAAAGTTTATACCTTTGCTAAATCAATAAAAATAATAAATAGTAATAAGTCATCAGCCGCATCGATAGTGACTGATGACTTATGTAGTTATATACATGGGAAACTCCCTATCAATAACCTGACAAATATCGAAGAGAAGCACAAATAAAGCTAAGGTTTACAAAAGCTTATACTTTATTATTTTTGAATTGTGCCAAGTGGTTTGAGTAGAAAACAGAAATTATTTTTCCTACTTCAAAACTTAACTAGCTTTTCTACGCGAATTCGTAACAACTAGTTCAAACTCCCAGCCTGGAAGCTGCTGCACTGACTTGCTAATGCGACGTAAATCTTCAGAACCATTACAGCTAAGATTTTGTCTTGTTCTAACTTTCGCAGCAACAACCTTGTTATCATTTACAGCTATCAAATCAAGCGAACAATCTGCTAAAACTTTAGGTAGTTTTTCGGAAGACGGATTAATAGTTACTGAATAACCTTGTTCTCGGTATTCTTTGGCAAGCTTTAAGAGTCGCCGATATTCTAAGGGGTTTTGATTGTCCTGATAGCTCATATCTAATTACACAGAGTTGCTAGGAGTAAAATATTAATCACTTTACTTATTATAGAGCAAACCTATAAAGATATTCCTGTTAAATGGATTGCAATATTGATAATTATTTTTATTACTTAAACGAAGCTTAATTAATAAGACTTTTAATAACAATTATATTAGAATAGGCGCTTATTATATAATTTAATAAGCGCTTAATCGCAGTCAATTGATAGTTAAATATACTCGGATATTGGGGTAGATGCAGCATCAGATTATTTTTATAAAGACAAATCTCCAGGGTCTGGTGCAGCCTCAACTTTGATGTGCAAAAATTCTTCACCTTGAGAAAATCCTTCCGCTAATGCTGGAGAAATACCTTTGATTCTAAAAGAACCATTTAGATTGCGACGACGACTGATAAAATCAGTAATCTGATAGTCATCAACATAAATCAAACCATTCAGAGCATCTCTAATTGGTTTTACTATATTGTCACTATCCGGAACGGCTGATTCATCACCCGGATCGGCATCATAATAATGAGTAATAATAACTTGGACATCATCTCCTAAAGGAGAGTCTTGTTCCCAATAAGATTCGGCAGTTTCACGAACTTGTTTCTTCCAATCACTGACGCGCTTGCGTACTTTATTTTGGTGAGAAACCGGTTTACCAATTACTACAAATTCAAATGGCAGCATTGAGAAAATCTCTTAGTTAGGTGTAAGCGTCAAGGGTTTTCTTAAAATTTAAAAAATAACTTTTAAGGGTGCCCGTCAATTAGCTCGCATTCGATTATCTCGCAGCGGTCGTAGATTTAGTCTAGACTTCAAGTCTTGCGGTTGCTATTAACTAAAATGTAGTTTTCACCTTTAACTTGAAATACATTTTAGAATTAATTTGAGGGATTTAAGTAACAATTATTGAGTTGACTTTTGAGCAAGCGAACTCTATGATTATTCTGTGCAATTTAAGGGTGCAAAGATTAATAACTAGTAAAAATACTTTATCGCTTCTGGAGTCATTTACTTTTATGTATCTGTATTAACACCCTGAAAAATAGTTTTAAATACTACCCTTAAATGACTTTTTCACACTTACACGCTAACATATGAAAATATTAAACATCAACAATTTTTGGTTACCACATAGTTAAATTTAGCTATAATGTTTGACTTTTGTACTTAGCAGAACAATAATTTTTATCAGATATAATTTAGATAACAAAGTTATTTGAACAACAATGTGTTTTTGATTGATAAATATTTGAGTAAATAGACTTTTTACTATCAATAAAAATAAGGATTTTGAATTTTTGTATAGCAGCAGCGATTAAAAAAGCGGTTTTACATAAAATTGCAGTAAGTATAAATCCGGAAACCGTAAAATTGAAGCGGAAGACAAAATACTAGTAATTTACAATTAGTGTAAAGCAAACGGAGTCAATTTACGGTTATGGCTGAACCCGCTACTTTAACTGCTACTGCGATCGCAACTTTAGCTTTTGGTAAGTTTATTGAAGGTGGAGCCGGTAAATTCGCGGAGAAGTTTACCGAAGCTGCTTTGCAAAAGATGGATGAACTCCGCAAGAAGATTTGGAATAAGTTGCGGGGTAAGAAGAATGCTGAAGCTGCAATACAAGGGTGTGTTGTCGCGAAGCGCAACGCACGATGATGTAAGGGTTTCGGTGCGTTAGACTAGCGTCGTAACACACCCTACAAATACCTAGATTTTTCAATATTCAAAACGGATTCCTATAGGTAAAGTCGGTATTGAAAAAGGAAATAGCTATTGTTCAACATAAACCTCTCCCCTTCCCCTCTTCTTGTCAAGGAGAGGGGTGCCCGGAGGGCGGGGTGAGGTTAAATTTGTAACTACCCGCTTCAATTCTCAATTCACCTTGTTTCCAACCTTGATAAATAGGTGTTTTTTCCCCTTCAGAATTTTGGTAAACAGCAAAGTTATTTTTCCAATCATGTAAATTACCATTTCGCCAAACTTTAGGTAAGTCTAAAGCTTGATGCTGTAATTTTACTTTTCCTGCAACACCTTGATATTCAACTACACCGTTATTAATTTGATTTATATCTAAGCGAGATTTTGTAAGTATCGAATTTTGAAACTGCTGAAAATTTCCGTGAGTTTGCTTTTCACCTATTTCTAATGCAAATCCGCTGTAGGTATTTCCAGTGCCGGTAGCAGTTAAAATTTGCTCTTGAGGATATCTTTTACTTAGTTTAGAAGTTTTATCGGCATTAATTCCTTCAATATCAAGATTGATTGGTGTTAAAGCCAACCATGTTTTTTCGTAGCGAATAAAGGTGATGTTGTTTTTGGTTTCTATCTTGGCTGATTTAGGTAAAAAGAATTGAAAAGGTGCTTCTAGTTTGTCGTTGAGAAAGATTACTAAGTTGCGGTATTGGGCAATATTGTCACCACCAACGCTAGATGTCGATATTTTATTGGGGTTATTACCCGTCGCTGCAATAAAATAATCTACACCACGTTTGGAATTAAAAGCCATCATCTTAAAACCATTCCAGTCACCACCGGAGCCTTTAGCCAAAGTACCTAGTTGAAAACTATTACCAAAATACAAGGTTTCATGAAACTGCGGCGCAGTATCGTTACCTGGTTTCCAATTTTCATAAGTAGGCTTTGAATTCAGCAATTCTACTGGTTTAGCAAACTGCTTTTTTGCTAAAGCAACAATTGCTGGATGGGGACGATAGCTACTGGTAATTACATGAACTGAATCTGGAGAAGGTTTGGGATCTTCAATTGGTGAATCGTTAAAATACAGTCCTAATTCATGGGTAGATAAAGCACACCAAACACAATTTCCTTTTCCGTAGTCGCGCTTAGTTGCGCCACCAAATCCACCCCGCCAATATTTCAAAGCACCGGAAGCTAAAAGCCAATCTAATCCAGCTTTAGCAATAGATTTCACTTCTTTATCCTTAGCAAAATCATAAAGATTCAGATAAGCGGTAATGGTATGCCCGAGGTAGTTTTCCGAATCCCATTCACCTTGTCCAATTTGATACAAAGTGCTGATATTTCTTTGAATGCGTTTTTTATATGCTTGCCTTGTTGCTTCGTTTCCCGTTTCTTCAGCAAATAAATATACCGCACTATTCCGCATTGCTTTTAAATTGTCAGTGTTACGACAATCCACCCAACTATCACAATTATCCGTCGATCTAGCCCAGAATTTTCGGCGCTCGGGAAAACGACGCTTTAAGGGATCTTCTGCTGTCAGAAGCTGCATGGCTTGTTTCATTCGCTGACGATATTCCGGGCTAAGATATTTACCAAAATAAAAATATTTACGAACTTGCCCTTTAAGAGTAAAGCTGGAATAAAAATCAATTCCCAAAGTATGTGGATGACTTTTAGCATCTGCATCTTCAGCTTGAAGAAAAGCAATAGCTTTGTCGCGATTTCCCGCAAGAAAATCAATCATCGCTTTGGGATAAGAACGTTTTTCGCTTTCAAAAGATGTAGTTCCGTAGTTCTTACCAGCGAGTTTTGTAATTACTTGTTTTGCACGCTGCTGGAATTCTGCTTCCATCTGCGGTGTCCATTGATTCTTCGTTGATTCTTGTAAAAGTGGCTGTTGAAATTTAGTTTCTAATTGCAGTGTTGATTCGTTTTTTGCATTAGTGCGATTGCAGCTTGCAGAAAGGAAAAGCAAGCTGAAGGTGATAGTTTTCAGGATAAAATGTTTCATGTTAAAGGTTTTAACATAATTATTTCTCTGATTTAAGTAAGTGAACAAAATTATTTACTCTTATTAAAAGCTAAAAAATTAGCCCTAAATCTTGCGATTGTTTCGTTTCACTCGCAATGACATTGTGTAATTAATTATGTTTAACTACTTATTTATTAGACTCGGATGGTGCGTTAGAGCATCATATAAATTATCGTTTAATTTGATATACAATCATGGGTCTAACACACCCTAAAATTGGATTATGTTTGATTAATTAATGTGCTATCAAAAAAATATAAAAAATAGTCCCCTCGCTGCTAACGGGAGACTAATAATAACTCGTAATTTAATTGAATTTAATGCATAAATAAAGGATTAAAATCAAAGTATTTAGTATTTAGTATTTACCTTTAACTTTCAACCTCATCACCAACCCTGACATCAATCACGCTGCCTCTGAAGTTATAATTAAACCCTTCTAATTCAAAAGGCATTCCAATTTTTACTTTACTATTACCCAAAACAGGACCGCTATCGGTAATTGTTGCTTTACCTGCTAATGTCAAAAGCATATCTGTGCTAAAGACATTTTCTCTGGGATCTGGGACTAATTTAACGGTACCATCGGGTTGAGTTACAATAATTTTTCTAGGTAGTACTTGAATGGATTTAATGGGAATTTGACCGTAGGGCTGGTTGCGGATAATAACGTTGGTTTTTTCTCCTTTTTTTAACCCTCCTCCCTCAGATAATCTATCTACATCGCGTACTTTTAATCCCCGAACAACTAAATCAACTTCGATGGGTTTTGTTGTGGTACCTACTTGAGCTACCGAGCCAGTGGTTCCAGGGAATAAAAAAATACCTCCTATTACTAGTAATATTACTAGTAAAGCTCCGATATCTAGAATATTGAATTTACCGAATAAGCGACCTTTAGAATCTATTATAGACACAATGAATTTTTCCTATTTACAGATGGGATATGAGGATTGATATAAGCGAAGATGAAATTACTAGAAGTAGAAGTTAATAGATATCTGATATGCAAAAAAAGCATAAAGGATGAAAGAGCAAATTTTACTACTATTTTCTTCCTTCGCGTTATAGGACAATTTATTAATAACACTACTTTTCATGGCTTTCATGAAAGAATGCACAATTAGTTGCCATGTTTAACAGCAAAGCTATTGTTAAGTCAAGCAGACTAGATAACCGATTGTGGCTTGACTTAGTAATAACTAAGACCTGCAACTTATAAGGCTATTTATCGTCTTATAACTTACGTTCTTCTAAAACCTCCTCGAACTTGATGATGATTGAAAAAACAAAATTTTATTTAAATTTCCGTTCCTTACGAAAAAGATTCTTTTATCCGTTAATTTCTGTAGTTTTAGCATTTAGCCTGTGCTTGACTACACCATCTTCGGCTCTAGGTATTTCTATCTGGGATATACTTTTTCAAGGTGCCCAAATAATTCAACTTTCTAATATATCAGACAAGCAAGAAGTTCGGCTTGGCAGACAAATAAATCAGCAACTGGTCAAAAGCGATATTAAACTTTACCGCAATTCTCAAATCAACAACTACATACAAAGAATTGGTAAGCGTTTAGAAGCCCAAAATACTCGGAAGAAAATCCCGTATAAATTCCAGGTAGTCAAAGATGACAGCATTAATGCTTTTGCTACTGCTGGTGGGTATGTCTATATTAATACTGGTCTAATTAAGGCTGCCGACAATGAAGCCGAATTAGCAAGTGTAGTTGCTCACGAAATTGCTCATATTGAAGGTAGACATGTAGTAGAGCAGATGAAGAAAACTGCGATCGCTAGAGGTTTAGCTACAGCAGCAGGTGTCGAAAATAGCAGGTTGGTTCAGCTGGGAGTTGAGTTAGGTTATCGTCGTCCTAACAGTCGTGGAGCCGAACGCGATGCCGATAGACGTGGATTAAGAATGCTTACAGATGCAGGTTACGCTCCTCAAGCAATGGTTTCCTTCATGAAGAAGTTAAAAAGCAAAAGCAGGAGTGGAGTTCCGACATTTTTAAGTACTCACCCTTCACCTAGTAATCGGGTGCAATATCTTCAAAGTTGGGTTAACGCAAAACCCAGTAAAGGTAAAGATGGTTTAAGCACAACTGCATACCGGAGAAATATCCGACAATTATTATAAAGATTTAGAAGTTAGGGGTTAGGAGTTTCTAACCTTTAACCTTTAACCTTGAATCCCTCAAGCCCATAACCTGCTGCTATTACGATTGACTTTTAGTGAAGTCACATTTACTTTTGCTGATGCTTCTTCTACAGGTAAGGTACGGACTTGCTTTTTAAACATGTTGGCTTGGTACACCTGACGATTTGTAACATCGAATGCCGTCAGCCAACCGCTACGGGGATGATAAGCACCTGTATCTAAATCCAGCCAACCGGCACCTCTGGCAATTTTTCCAGGTGCAATTCCAGGAAACGTAAAAGTAATAGTGTGACCGACGATAATTACTTTATCTGAAAAATAAGGTTTTTGAATGCTGTGAAATTTGTCTCTAATCCAGCAAAATTGTTCTGCTTTTTGTTCTTCTATGGTTTTTGAAGGATCAATACCTGCGTGGACTAAAAAGATGTCTCCTAAATCTATATATAAAGGTAAACTCTCAAACCATTCGAGATGTTCTTGAGGTACTTTACCGTTTTTATAGCTTGCTAAAGTTGCTTGCCCACCACTGTAAAGCCATCCTTGTACGCTGGGAGTGGAAGCATTTTTATCTCTAAGAATTTTGATTAGCATATGCTCGTGATTTCCGAGCAAGCAAGGATAAGAATTATCCTTAACAAAATCTACCACTTGGGAACTCTGGGGACCTCTATCTATTAAATCCCCCAGAAAAAAAATTTTATCTTCTGCCGTTGGGGCGATCGCCTCTAACAATTGCATCAAGCCTTGATAGTGACCATGCACATCCCCTATAACTATACGACGGTGGCTAGTTGCACTCATGGGTGTGGACTTCAATAAATTTGTTTTATATTCCTGATTCAGTAGAAATCACTATTAATCAGTAAGAAAATGTAAAAAATTTTCTATGCATCAGTTTAATAAAATCAATTTCATTAATAAAGAATGAAATGTTACAAACCTTACTAATTAATCACTAAGAGTCTTTTTCTTTTGCTTAAATATCGTATCCGTATAATTACTTTTTTTTTAAATAAATGTCTTTTAAAATACATATTGTCTTGAGTGAGAATACGATATTTTAGCTTGAATATTGGTTAAGGCACTTACAGATAATAAATTTTTTGAAATTTCTTGGATCTTGCTCATAGAAGTTTTGCGGCAAAGTAGCTGCATAAAGCAATTAAGTTTTAAAATTCAGATTGAGAAAGTTGATTTATCGGAGTACGTAATGTCAGAAGAATTTTCTACCCAAGTTAGCGATCGCATTTGTAAGCACATGAACGACGACCATGCGGAGGCTGTGGCACTTTACGCTAAGGCTTATGGCGATTTAAAGGATGCGACAGCAGCGACAATGCTTTCTATTGATGCTGAAGGGATGAATTTACAAGCTCAGGCAAATGGCGAAGAAGTGCCCCTCAGAATTAAATTTGACCATACTTTGAAAAATGCCGAAGATGCTCACCATACATTAATTGATATGTTGAAGCAGGTAAGGAAATAAATTTTGAGTTAGGGGTGAGGAGTTAGGAATCATTAATTCTTCCCTCTGATTTGAAAGAGCATTCTTGAGCAGGGGAGGCGTGGGAAGCAGGGGGAGAAAACTTTTATGGTAATGATTTTTTATCGGGACTGTTACTTATTACCCATTACCCATTACCCATTACCTATTACCTTCGCATTTAAATTCAGGTTTAAGTGTATAAGCAAAGCAGGCTGTGAGAATAGTAAGTACGCCTGTAATCCAGAAAGGACTTTTGTAACCAAGACTGACGAGCATACCTGAAATCGGCGGTCCAATAGCGTTGGAAATGCTTAGATAAGATGCATTAATTCCCAGAATTTCTCCTTGTTCCCGTTCGGTACTATTTAAGGATAAAATTGAGTCTATTAACGGCATTGGAAAAGAATTTACAAACCCAAAAACTGCAATAATTATAAAAAATGCAGTTAGATAGGGAAAAGTAGGAATCAATAAGAAGGTGATTCCACGCGCAAATAATGCCAAAGATAGAATATCAATTAAATTAAATTTTTTCCTCAGTGGGTCAAGCGCCACAACTTGAGAGATAAACCCCAACATGCCAACGACAGCAAAAGTAATTGCTAATGTTTTCGCATCTTGGTTAAGAACTTTGAGTACAAATGGTTGAAATGCAAAAGTAAAAATTGTAAAAGTAGAGCCGCTTAAAAAAGTTAGAACAAAAAGCTTTCCTAGTTTTGGACGAACTGCGGACTGAAAAATTTTGATAAAGCCAAAGTCGCTCCAACTTAAATGAAATGGCTGTTTATTAGTAGGTGGCAAAGTTTCTGGTAAGAAGAAAATAGTCAAAATGCTTGCGAGCAAAGCTATAGCCGCACCTACGATGAAACTCATTCCCAATGAAGTTACACCTCTAACTGTAGGTAACTGCTGCGCTACATAGCTTAATGCTGGGCCAGCGACAAAACCCAAACGAAAAACAGCACCAAAAATGCCAAAAGCTTTAGCACGTTGATCGACAGTTGTAATATCGCTAACTACAGCCCTAGCAATAGAAGTATTTCCACCAGTTAAACCATCAAATATACGCGCTAGATACAACAACCAAGCTACAGGAGTTACGGCAGCAACAATACCAGATAAAACCGTTCCCAGCAGACTTATTACTAGTAAAGGTTTTCTTCCCAAACGGTCTGAAAGCCTTCCTAAAATAGGAGTACCAACAAATTGAGGTAATGCATAAGCGGTACTCAGCAAACTTGCTTGAAAATCATTCAATCCAAACTGCTTCGCGTAGGGATACAGTAGTGGAATAATTATCGTAAAGCTAACCGAATTTATAAAGGCAACCAGGGTAACAATCCAAAACTGGAGGGGTAATTTAGACTGTTCCCTTGAATTTTTCAAGTTCATGTACTGAATTAGAGTCAATATTGCCAGAATTCGGTCTATTCTTTACAGAAAATTCTAACTGGCGGTTTCTCCTGTAGCTTAGCTGATTGATATTTCTTTAAACTTCCTCAATTAGTAGAGATGTATTTTAATTAAGCAATCTATCTTAAGATAGTTGACAAAATCATTTTTAATCTTTGAATTGAATTTACGAAATTAAAACTAACAATCATCAAACTTCCTGCAACAACCAAAAGCCGGTATAAGTCATTCCAGAGTCATCTGGCTGTACTAACAAGAAATGTAATCCTTGGCTTTGTTGCTTGCGTTGTTGATATAGCGCGGCAGCTTGTGAAACTTCCTCATCTTCAAATGTTGCCACAATCCATCTGTCTACTAAACCCGCTTCTAATACCAAACCGTCTGGGGCACCAGCAATGTAATTTAGAGCTACAGGGCGATTTTCTTTTAACCATCTCGCTAAAAGCATAGATTTGCGTCCACCATAAATTACTACACCCGGAACAGGTACTGTTGAAGCCAAACCCATATTAATCGGCAATAACAAATCGGGTGTTTCTAAAATCGGAATTGGGCGTTCCGAAAAAAAATCACCGATATCGCCAGCCCGTAGAGTCGCAAAACTCCATTTATCTCCCCAAATATTTTCAGATAAAGGTACCGGCGGTGGCTTATCTAAAGCTGTAAATTGCTGCTTTTGTTTCAACCATGTTTTTAAAGCAATAGTTCTGCGAGTTGCTTCGACTTTAATTCCTAAAATCTTTCCAGCTTGTTCAATTAAACTTAAAGACTGGGGACGAAAAACTTGCATAACATCTGGTAGGCTATCCGATGCTGCTTGTTGAATTTGAGAAACTACCCAGCTAGAATTAGCTTCTGACTGGGGACAAGTTGCCTCATATTTCAATTCAAGAGTTGAATCGCAAATCGATAAATCCCATAAAACCTGTCCCGATTTCTCCGGTTGCGAACGACGATAAAAATCAATTTGCCAAAACATAATACAGTTATCAGTGAACAGGGAACAGGGAATAGTGAACAGTGAACAGTGAACAGTGAACAGTGAACGGTGATTGTTAATTAATTTCAATCATAATTTGATACTTCATTTATTACTTTGACTAAAAGAAAATTATATTCAGACAGTTAATATTGTTACTATACTTTCTATTAATTTTATGTGTATATATAAATAAAAAACCGAAGTATAACAAAAATATTGTCATTCAAAAGAGCAAGCAAACTTCATTACTTATCATTGCTCGCTGTTAACTGCTAACTGTTAACTGTTAACTTATTAACTGTTCACTGCAAAGCTTTTGCATGATGAATAATATGGTCTTCCACAAAAGTAGAAATAAAATAATAACTGTGGTCGTAGCCTTGTTGATATCGTATATTCAAAGGTTGATTGACTTCTTTGCAGGCTTTTTCAAAAATATCAGGCAGCAGTTGTTGCTGCTGAAGAAATTGATCGTCTGTACCTTGGTCAATTAAAATTTCACCATCAAAACCAAATTGTTTGACTAATTCACTAGCATCATAATCGCGCCAGCTTTGTTTACTTTTGCCTAAGTAATTGCTAAAACATTTTTCTCCCCAAGCACATTGAATGGGCGCAGCAATAGGTGCAAAAGCTGAAACTGATTTGTATTTTTGGGGGTTTCGTATAGCACAAATTAAAGCGCCGTGTCCGCCCATAGAATGACCAAATATGCTTTGCTTCTCTTTTTGTACGGGAAAATTAGCGGCTATTAATTCGGGTAATTCTTTAACCACATAGCTGTACATTTTATAATGACTCGACCAGGGTTCTTCGGCTGCGTCAACATAAAAACCCGCACCCGTACCGAAGTCGTAGTCATCATCTTCACCTTTGATACCGGTATTACGGGGGCTGGTATCTGGTGCCACTAAGATTAAACCATGCTCTGCTGCATATTTCTGCGCTCCTGCTTTGACCATAAAGTTTTCTTCAGTACAAGTTAAACCGGAGAGAAAATACAGAATTGGCAAGGATTGGGATTTAGCTTGGGGAGGTTGGTAAACGCTGAAGCGCATTTTTCCATTACACGTAGCTGAAGGGTGAGAGTAAAAGCCAAGTTTTCCACCGAAGCTTGTATATTCGGAATCGAGTGTCAAAGACATGAAAAATTTAATAGTTGTAGTTAGTATATGATTTTTGCTGCCATTCATTATCCTACCGGCTTATTTGTGCAAAAACCTATTTGCAAAAATCCGGTTTGGTTAATTAAGCAATTTGTTGAGAAATTGTTCAAAAATAGATTATGAGTTTGACACAAAAATCTTAAACGCCAAGAAACCCAGTTTGTAGGAAAAAACCGGGCTTCTCGATTCTAAGTAATTTTATCAATAGTTATTAACAAGTGCTGTTAAATTGCAAAAAGTAAAAGATTTAACAACTTACAACACCCCATCTGTAGCTAACTAACTCTTGTTCTTGCTTTCACTGTGTTGCTTTTTTTTTCAGAGAATTCTTTCATCCCCACTTCTCTCATTTCTAAATTGTCTAGGTATACGTGTTTTTCTTGCGGTTTTTCATGCTCTACAACAAACACGTTTGAGTACAAATTAGCAATTATCTGTTTTCCCTGTTGAGTTAAAGACAAGTAACGCAGTCCATCCTTGATATAAGGATAAACACCATTCCAATAAAACTTAGGATAATTGTTACGTAAATCCGCAGGATTTTTATAACCTAAAATTTTATTCATGCCAGTTTCTTCAAACTCATAGAATAGAGAAGTAATTTTTTTCAGATAACGTGGATCGCTTAATTGTCCAATTAAATCGGCAGAACGCACTAAACCTGCATAATTCTTCGTTTCTTGATGGTCTTCTGCTGCGGGTACTGGGAAGCGAGTTAATTCTATATTAGATTTTATAACTTCAGAATCAATTAATTTATGACCGCCAAAACGTTCGTCAATAAAAAGTTTTGCTCTGTCAACATGATAAGGTGTCAGACTAGCATCTGAAGCCCCTGGCTGTAAAGAAATCATTGCCTCATTTTTACCGGTAGCATAAAGACCTTCTTCTTCTCTATCTTGCCGACAAACTCCTTTTACATAGCCAATATCATGACATAGCAAAGAGATAATAAAATGCAGCCAATCTTCACTAGAAACACCACCCTCTCGTATATGTTTACCGCGTAAAACTTCTTGCCCCACCAGGGTTACTAAGATTGAATGTTCTACGTTGTGGTACAAAGCATCGCTGTTAGCAATATTCTCTAAAGCCATACTTCCGACCCAAGCAATAATATCCTGGTAGTCGGTTTTTAAGCTTCCGTAAGTACGATGGTAGCCTTCTCTAACTCTATTTACAAAAGCATCTATTAGGACTTCAGTTGCGTTAAACATATTTTGACCCTGTTAATAATTTATTGTTTTATCCTATTTGCCTCAAAGCAATTTTTCAGCTATTAATTATCAGTTCGGCTTTGAGTCTAAAATCTGGTGATGCAATTTTTAATATTACTTTGATATATTTATCATACAAATAATTAATTTGTATATTTTCTGGTAGCATTGCAATCAAAGTATTGATAAAAGACTAAGCTAATTTCTTTTAGATAATAATAAATTAGCTTATTTTATAAATTAATTTATTCTAAAGCATATAGTAAGTGATTGTTTCAAATGTTTTCTATATTAAAATATTTTTAACGATGTTGAAAAAAACATGTAAACATCTACATTCTAAAAGAATTTAGTCCGCAATCCTCAAATCAGTTTTTATATCAATCTCTATATAATTTTCTATATTGAATGATTTTTGTTTGCAGAAAGGAATAAATCATAGCTGAGACTACATAAATAGAGCTTACCCAAAATTTGCAAAATATATACACCGACTTCATAAGAAAATTAGCATCCATTCATAGAGACATAAAATCGATTATTAATTATTTTTCATATCAAAACAATCTGGGGCAGCGATCTCAAGACTATGAGTGATGTGACGCCGTTCGCCCTCAAATAATTGTTGTAAACTGATCGAAAACCTCTCTACAAAAGCTTTTCATCATATATAAGAAGAGAAATAAAACAAGAGAAAATAGCTTGAGATCGCAAAGATGTGACTTTTGTCATGGTTAAATTCAGCCAAAACTACAGCCAATGCACCAAAAAATGGGTAATAGTTAATATATAGTAATAAATTTCAACTTTTCTTAAGTAATGCCGTATTTTCGCGGTAGGGTAGGAGGTGGAGCAATGACAGCAGGGGACTCGAATTTTTCCGATATTCCAGCAGAAGAAGAAACAGTAATCGAAGAAACTACGTTCAAAGATTATCCCAAAACCAGCAAGCAGCGTCCTTGGTGGACAATAATGCTTATGGGTATGGCTCTAGGTATTGGAATAGCTATGGGAGGAATGCGTCTGCTAGGCAATCGTCCCAAAAGCGAACCAAAGGTAGCAAATCCATCTACTCAAGCGCTTGCTCCAGCAATGACTGTTAATCTTGCTTTAGTCGAATTTACTAAAGTTGCTCGTAATCTTAATGTTACTGGTACTGTTGCAGCTAGTGAATTGACTCCGGTATTACCTCAATCTAATGGTTTGCAAGTCAAGCAAATTCTGGTTAAACAGGGAGATTCCGTTAAAGAAAATCAAGTAATGGCAGTTTTAGACGATTCGCTTCTACAAGACCAAATCCGTCAAGCAAAAGCAGAAGTCGAATCTCAACAAGCCGAAGTCGCTTCTAGAGAAGCAGATTTGTCTTCCAGACAGGCAGCTTTAGAATCAAGTAGAGCAAATGTAATATCAAATCAAGCAACAGTCGAGCAGAGACAAGCCGATTTAGCACAAGCCAAAGCAAAACTTAGAGAAGCTCAAAGAAATTACCAGCGCAATTTAAAGCTTTCCAATCAAGGTGCTATCAGTAAGCAATTATTTGAAACTGCTGAAACTAATTTTGAAACTGCAAAAGAAGCAGTACGCATTGCACAAGCAAATATTCGTAGCGCTCAAGCTAATGTAAATAGCGCTCAAGCTAATGTAAATAGCGCTCAAGCAAGCATCAGCAGCGCTAAAGCGAAGGTTAACAGCGCTCAAGCAGGTGTTCGTAGCGCTACAGCTAGAGTGCAACAGTTAAAAACTCAATTGGGACAAACTGTAGTCCGCGCTCCCGTTTCCGGAATAGTTGCCGAAAAATTAGCCAGAGTCGGAGATATTACTGGTGTACCACCGCAAACCCAAGTAGGAACAGTAGTTGGTGGAACCCAAAAGTTATTTTCAATAATTCGTCAAGGAAATTTAGAATTACAAGCCAAAGTCCCCACAGTTCAATTATCTCAGATAGAAATTGGCGCACCAGCCCAAATTACAACTGATGCAAACAATCGGGTTAAATTGCGAGGAAAAGTTACAGAAATAGAGCCAGTAGTCAATCAACAACGACGCGAAGCCACAGTAAAAATTGACTTACCGCCTACAGAATTACTCAAACCGGGAATGTTTGCTCGCGCTGCAATTGTGACTGACACAAATATGGCTCTAGCAATACCCCAAAAAGCAGTACTCCCTCAACCCGACGGAAGCGCAATAGTATTCACAATCAATGAAGACAAAATCGCCAGCAGTAGAAAAGTAGAAACCGGAGAAATCCTCAAAGACGGAAAAATAGAAATTAAAAGTGGCTTACAAACCGGAAAAAGCGTTGTCGTGAACGGTGCTGGGTATTTAAAAGATGGCGACAAAGTACGGGTGGCGAAACAATAAGGTCAAAGGTTAAAGGTCAAAGGTTAAAGGTCAAAGGTTAAAGGTCAAAGGTTAAAGGTTAAAGGTTAAAGGTTAAAGGTTAAAGGTCAAAGGTCAAAGGTTAAAGGTCAAAGGTTGAATTTTTCAAATTATTTTTTACTAACAACTATTAACTACTAACTACTAACTAAGATGAATGTCTCCGCTTGGTCGATCAAAAAACCAATTCCTACAATAGTTTTATTTTTAATTCTTACTATAGTTGGCTGGTTTTGTTTCAATACTTTGGGTATTGATACCAACCCCAATATTGATATTCCTGCGGTTCAAGTTACGGTAACTCAACCTGGTGCAGGTCCTACAGAACTTGAATCTCAAGTAACTAAGAAAATTGAAGACGCTGTTGCTGGCTTGGGCAACATTGATGAATTGCGGTCGGTTGTTACCGATGGCGTTTCTACTACTACTATTAACTTTGACTTAGGAATCGATAGCGATCGCGCGACTAATGATGTGCGTAATGCTATAGCCCAAATTCGTCAGAGTCTTCCTCAAGATATTAATGACCCAATCGTGCAGCGTCTGGAGTTTTCCGGTAGCGCTGTGATGACTTATGTGGTCAGTTCGGATAAACGCTCTGTAGAAGAGTTAAGTAATCTGGTTGATGAAACTATTAGCCGTGCTTTGCTATCTGTAAAAGGTGTAGCCCAAATCCGCCGTGTAGGGGGAGTTGACCGAGAAATTCGCGTTAATCTCGATCCAGAACGCTTGCAATCGTTAGGTATCACCGCTACTCAGGTAAACGACCAATTACGAGCTTTTAATATTAATTTACCAGGTGGTCGCGCTGAAATTGGAGGAAGCGAGCAAAGTATCCGTACTTTAGGTAGTGCCCAAAGTGTAGACATTTTAAGAAATTATGAAATTATTCTTCCTAATGGTGGTTCGGTTGCTTTGTCTACTTTAGGAAATGTAGAAGACAGCTTTGGTGAAGTACGTCAAACAGCACGCTTGAATAACAAACCAGTAGTTGCTTTTCAGGTATTGCGTAGTACTGGTAGTGTCATGGTAGCAGTGGAAGAAGGAGCAAAAGCTGAGGTTGAAAAGCTGAAAAAAACTCTTCCTCAAGACGTAAAAATGGAATTGATTTTTACTAGAGCTACTTTTGTTCGTAATTCTTACGAAAGTACGATGAATGAACTATTAATAGCATCTGTATTAGCTGTGATAGTGATTTTGTTGTTTTTACGCAACTGGCGAGCAACTTTAATTACAGCAGTAACTTTACCTTTATCAATTATTCCTACCTTTGGGGTAATGTTTGCTTTAGGCTACACTCTCAACAATATGACACTGTTGGGTTTGGGTTTAGCGGTAGGTAACTTAGTAGATGATGCCGTTGTAGAAATTGAAAACATGGAACGGCACTTGGGTATGGGTAAAGAACCCAAGCAAGCGGCTTTTGACTCTTCAGCAGAAATGGGTTTAGCAGTAATTGCGACTTCGGCGACAATTGTAGCCGTATTTCTACCCGTTGCATTCATGGGCGGAATTCCCGGTCAATTTTTTCAACCCTTCGCCATGACAGTTACTGCCGCGACTGTATTCTCCACAGCAGTAGCGCGGATGGTAACGCCGATGATGGGAGCCTATTTGTTACAGTCAAAGAATGTTGAAAATCAAAGGTTCAAGGTTAAAAAAAATAATCCCAAATCTTTTCGTCGTTTCCAACCCTACGCTTCCACGCTCAGGTGGGCTTTGCGTCATCGCATCACTACTTTACTGCTGGCTTTAGCTTTCTTTATTGGTAGCTTAATGTTGGTACCGATGATTCCTAAGGGTTTGGTTGATGGAGCCGATGTTGGTATTTCTGGGGTATCTATAGAACTAGCACCAGGTTCAACTTTGGAGGACACCAAGCAAGTGGTGACGCAAGCGACAAATTTAATTACGCAAAGCCCTGCGGTTGAAAGCGTTTTATCCACAGAAAACGTTGGTTCGGCGAACCTTACCATTAGATTGAAGCCTAAAGAAGAACGAGATTCTCAAAGCGAGTTTGAAGAACAAGTACGTCCGCAGTTTGCCCAAATTCCAGGAGCAAGAATTAGTTTTCAAAGTACTGGTGCAGTGGGTGGTGGAAAAGATTTAACTATAGTTTTGCAAAGTGAAAATCCCCAAGCCTTGAAAAAAGCTGCTGATGATTTAGAAAAGCAGATGCGAAGCATACCGGGATTGGTGGAAGCAACTTCTACAGCTAGTTTGGTGAAACCAGAAATTTTGGTAGTACCCGATCCACAAAGAGCCGCAGATTTAGGTGTTACCGTACAGTCAATTGCACGTACTGCAAGTCTGGCGACTATCGGCGATGGCGATGCTAATTTAGCAAAATATAATCTTCCCGACCGTCAAATTCCCATTCGAGTACAAATCAACTCCCAAGCCCGCGAAGACATCATTAATATAAAAAATCTCCAAGTCCCCTCTCAAAATGGCGGTCTGGTGCCTTTATTAGCGGTTGCAGATATCCGTTTTGGTAGTGGTGCGGCGACTATCAATCGCTTTGATAGAATGCGTCAAGTTTCTGTGGAAGCTAATTTACAAGGTATTTCCTTGGGAGACGGATTGCAGGCTGTGAATCAGCTAAGTGCGATGCAAAATTTACCCGCAGAAGTAATGCGACGTTCGGCTGGAGATGCTGAAATTATGGAAGACATTTTCGGACGTTTCGGTGCTGCATTGGGTTTAGCAGTAATGATGATTTACGCTATTCTGGTTATTTTATATAATAATTTCCTGCACCCAATCACTATTATGGTGGCGCTACCTTTATGTCTAGGGGGTACTTTACTCGCATTGTTGATAGCTCAAAAAGCCTTAGGACTATATGCTTTGATTGGTATCGTATTACTACTAGGAATTGTCACCAAAAACTCCATTCTTTTAGTAGATTATGCAATTATTGGTTTAGAGCAAGGTAAACGCCAGCGGCAAGCAGTTTTAGATGCTGGGGTATCTCGCTTGCGACCGATTTTGATGACTTCTCTTTCTACAATTGCAGGTACTTTCCCCTTAGCATTAGGACTTGGCGCTGGTGCAGAAGTCCGGCAATCAATGGGTGTTGCAGTCATCGGCGGTTTCACAA
Organism: Rivularia sp. PCC 7116; assembly: GCF_000316665.1. Taxonomy (GTDB): domain Bacteria; phylum Cyanobacteriota; class Cyanobacteriia; order Cyanobacteriales; family Nostocaceae; genus Rivularia. The sequence goes on from NC_019678.1 coordinate 1,337,401, forward strand.
CTTCTACATTATTAACCTTGGTTGTAGTACCAGTGTTGTTTACCTACATTGATAACTTTCAGCATTGGATTATCGATATGGTGAAATACGGTTTTAAGAAGAAAACAGCACGTCGAGTTATCGAAGCAGATAAAACAGTTAAGTTACCACCAGCAAGCTAGGAGTTAGGATTTAAAATTTTTCCTTGTCTCCCCCTCTTGCTCCTCTGCCGCTAATACCCCATATCCAACTCCCACTCTATAGTTCACAATTTCTCAGCGAGTTCCTTACCAACGTACCAAGAAACTACTCTATCTTTTCGCCATTGATAACCAAACCATGCTTGATGCTTTGTCAACGTCGTTTTGCAGAAGCATCTTGCTTTGTTACACTCATATTTCTCTAAGGTGTAAGCTTCATTTCCCATACGTCGAATTTCTATAACTTCACGCCCTGGCTTTTTTGGAATCTCGAATTTTTCCTCTAATTCCCGTTTCGCTATGTGAGAACCAAGCCAAGAAAACAAAAATTTTTGTTCGCTCAAAGGTAACTCTGAAACACGTCTTTGAATATCGAAATTTCTAGAAATATGATTCATAAATTAAATTATTGCAATCCTTGAATCAAGTTTTATGGTATCAATAATTGAAGATTTTTTTTAAATATTATTGTTTATGTATATTAAGATAATATTGAGCAATTAAAAAAAAATACAAAAAAGTATAAAAGAACTTATCAAACTATGTATAGCAAATCAATTAAATTCCCGTAACTGCCTATATTTGACCTTTTACAGGGAATTATACAGGTATGTGCATCTATTCTTCGTCTAATTGTTAAGCGCAAAAAACTATGTCACAGCTTTCCAATATTATAAAGATGGGAGAGAAAGCCCCATCTTTTAGCGCAGTCGATCAACATGGAAACTTGGTCAGGCTTGAAGATTTTAAATCGAGTTGGCTTGTTCTCTACTTTTATCCTAAAGATAATACCCCAGGTTGTACTGTGGAAGCGAAAGATTTTAGTGAATACAAGTCTAAGTTTGATGAGATAGGAGCGAAGATTGTAGGAGTTAGCCCCGATTCAGAAAAGTCTCACTGCAAATTCATCAACAAATACAATTTATCCATTCAGCTTTTAAGCGATCCAGAGCAAGAAGTGTGCGAAGCTTATGGGGTGTGGCAATTAAAAAAGTTTATGGGCAAGGAATATATGGGAGTTGTACGTTCAACTTTTTTGATTACACCCGATGCTCGCTTAGCTTATATATGGTCTAATGTAAGAACTAAAGGTCATGTTGAAAAAGTGTTTAGCAAGTTGCAGGAATTGCTTGCTATAACTTGATGCGATTAAATTTTTCGACCTTATAGGTGTTCAATGCAATATTAAATTGAAGAGTGCCGCTTGCATTACCATTCGCAACAAAAAATTCAGCGATGGCAAATCATGAAGTTACCCGCGCCGTCACTACTGCTTATTTATAATTAATTTTGATTAAAACAGAAAAAATCGTTGCTCTTTCTAACTTGTTGTCAAATTTTAGAAAAAATTAGCTTCAAACCCTTTATACATTAAAGGCTGGGAACTAACTTAATTCTACCGGCATCCATTTCTGCCATCAAAAGTTCTAACGCCTCGTAATCAACGTCAGAAATGTAACCCATCTGAGTCAGTTCGGAATTTATTTCATTTTCTATCTCAGGAGTTAATTTCTTAATAACCAAAGCCCTTTCAACTAATTTACGGATAGCGAACTTAGTTCTCATAGTAAGTAACTGTTATGTATTTAATACCAATTATCTCAGATATTTTTAAGTATAAAGCGTGATCCAAATATTACTCAAGAGTGATCTGGATCGCAGGCATAGCAGACAAGTCACTTGTCATCTTCAAAAGATACAAGCTAATGATTAAGGAAAAATAAGGATACTTTATATTAAATTAGCGATTAGTGATAAATAAGACAATAATAGTTGGTAGCTAATAATTCACAGATATCTTTTTCCATATGCCAGCAGGGGTTCATACTGGTTATATAGATTATTTTTGAACTTGAATTATAAAAAAGTATATTTGGCTACGATTTCCTGAAGTATTATGGCAATCTTTAAACAGAAGTAGTCCGGTAGTGAAGATTCAACAAAGACAGCTAATACGAATGGTCGATGCGATAAAAAAAAGATTATGGTCGAATACATCTATCCTTCAAGTCAAGAATATTTTAAGTTTTTATTGCCATGCAAACCATACTTGATAATCCTAAAATTACTATCATCTGTCCCAATGGATCTTTGGATGCCGCAAACAGCCGAAACTTTGAACAAGAATTGAATCTAGCACTTAATCGCGTCAACAGTACTCTTGTACTGATTAATTTAGAAAAAGTTGATTTTCTCGATAATACAGGCTTGATGGTTTTAGTCTCTGGAGTACGAAAAGCAAAACAATTAGGACAAAGAGTTTGCTTCAGCTCCGTTTCTCCGGCTCACAAAATTATTTTTGAATTGGCTCAATTAGATAAAGTGTTTGAAATATTTGATGCAGGAAAGATTTGTAATCGATAATATCTCGCTGAGCATTGTTCCAATAAATTTCCTGTTTTAACTTGGAAAAAATGAGTAAGGAGTAACAACGGCAAATTACAGCAACAAACTAATACAGTATGTCAAATCAATGCTAATGTTAGAAATGAGTAACTGTAATTACTAGAAGTAGCTAGAAAATAGCATAGTGTCTATTGCAGTAGATAAATTAATCACGTCGGATATTTTAAAACCATCCCGTTACCTGGGTAATGAGCTTTTAGCAAAGCATAAACCTTGGGATACGGCGACGATACGCTGGGTATTAACTTATCCAGAAGTATATGAAGTTGGTGCTTCCAATTTAGGGCATATCATTCTTTATAATATATTGAATGTTCAGCCCCGTCAGTTATGCGATCGCGCTTACCTACCGGGTGCGGATTTAACAGCAAAGTTAAAAGCAACTCAAACACCTCTGTTTGCGGTAGAGTCAAAGCGAAGTTTGATTGATTTCGATATTCTGGGTTTTAGTCTGAGCTACGAATTAGGCGCTACTAATATATTAGAGATGCTTGATTTGGCTGGCATTCCTTTAACCACAGAAGAAAGGCTGAGTGGAGATTATCCCTTGATTTTCGCCGGGGGACAAACCGCTACGTCTAATCCCGAGCCTTATGTTGACTTCTTCGATTTTATTGCTCTTGGAGATGGTGAGGAGCTATTACCAGAAATTGGCTTAGTTTTAGAAGAAGGTAAGAAGAATTCGCTAAGCCGTCAAGAATTATTATTGGATTTGGCGCAGGTACCTGGTGTATACGTACCGCAGTTTTACGATATGGCCGCTGATGGTTCGGTTCGTTCAAATCGTCCAGATGTGCCAGAACGTATTATTAGAAGAGTTTCTAATCCAATACCAGCTTATTCTATCGGTTTAGTGCCCTATGCCGAAACAGTACACGACCGTTTGACAATTGAAATTCGGCGTGGATGCACCAGAGGATGCAGGTTTTGTCAACCGGGTATGTTGACTCGCCCAGCACGGGACGTAGAACCATCGAAAGTTGTGGAAACAATTACCGAGGGAATGCGCCAGACTGGTTACAATGAATTTTCCTTGTTATCTCTTTCCTGTTCCGATTATCTGGCTTTGAGCTCGGTAGGAATGGAGATCAAAAATCGTCTTAAAAATGAAAATATTTCTCTTTCTTTACCTAGCCAGCGAGTAGACAGGTTTGACGAAAATATCGCTAATATCCTTGGTGGAACCCGGAAAGGTGGTTTAACTTTTGCCCCAGAAGCCGGAACTCAAAGAATGCGCGATATTGTTAATAAGGGCTTGACCAATGAAGAATTATTAAGGGGGGTGAAAACAGCTTGGAAGAAAGGCTGGGATAAGGTAAAGCTTTATTTTATGATTGGTTTACCTGGTGAAACCGATGTTGATGTATTAGGTATCGCTCAAACTGTGAGTTGGCTAAAGCGTGAATGCTGGGCAACGGGTAGAAGACTCATGAACTTTAACATTACAGTTTCCAACTTCACGCCCAAACCTCATACGCCATTCCAGTGGCACTCAGTCTCTACTGCCGAATTTAAACGCAAGCAAGAATTGTTACGTTCTGAATTCCGCAAGATTCGTGGAGTTAAAGTTAACTTTACCGATGTGCGAATTTCGGCAATGGAAGATTTCGTTGGTAGAGGAGACAGAACTCTGGCGAGTGTAATACGTCGTGCTTGGGAATTAGGTGCGGGTATGGATTCGTGGTTCGACAATTTAGATAAAGCTTTTGCAGCTTGGGAAAATGCGATCGCTGAAGCCGGATTAGACTGGAAGTATCGCCAGGTTTTATGTGGTGAATGGAATGTCATGGAAGGCAGCAATTTTGACGATCGCCTTGATGACATATTACCTTGGGACCATATAGATACGGGTATTGAGAAAAAGTGGCTCAAAGAAGATTTGCAACGTGCAATGGAAGCAGCTACCGTTCCCGATTGCTCTTTTGAAGGTTGCTCGCATTGCGGCATTTGCGGTACCGATTTTGGTCATAATATAGTGGTTGAACCACCACCGATTCCAGAATTCAAGGGAGATTTCGTTCCCGATACTACAAAGGCTAAAAGATTGCGACTACAGTTCGGAAAAAAAGATGACATGGCACTGGTGGGTCATTTGGATTTAATGAGAGTGTTTGATCGAGCCGTAAGACGAGCAGGTTTACCAGTATCTTTTAGTGGTGGGTACAATCCACAACCTAGAATATCAGTAGCCAATGCTTTACCATTGGGTGCTACTAGCAGTTCGGAGATTGTAGATTTTGAATTAACAACCTGCGATATTGATAATCATACTTTCCTGAGCAAATTAAGTTCTTCACTACCGAATGGCATACCACTATATGATGTATGTCAACTTGACTTGAAAGCTAAAAGTGCATCTCAAGTACTCGAAGCTGCTGAGTATCTGATTACTGTAAACTGTAACCGAGAAATAACTTTATCCCAATGGCAAACTGCGATTAATGCAATCAAAGTTAAAGACGAAATTTGGATACAGCATAAAACGAAAAAAGGTAAAATTAAAGATGTAAATCTGCGCGAACGTTTGTTTGAATTAGAGTTGGTTGAACCAGCTAAGGTCGAGATGAATCAAAGTAATCCAGTCCAATTGCGTTATGTGGGAGCTTGTCGCAATGATGGTACGGTATTGCGCCCGGAACAAATTCCATTTATGCTTGAATCTGTAACAACAGTAGAATTTGAACTCCTGCACATACATCGGAACAAGCTGATTTTGGCAGTTGAATAATTAGAGGGCAATTGTAGTTGTGAAATTGCCCTCTAATTTGGCATAAATGAAGCAATTGATTTTTTACGGCCTTGCGTTAGAATTATATGAAGAGAAATTTTCTGGCGCTGCAACGGAACGAGCTGATTTACTACCCTTTATGTATGGGGCGAATACAGCAATAATATTTTTAGAGTGCAACTCAACTGGGATATTATCCTAGACAAAGCATAGGCAGATTAAAGAAGGCTCTCTCTGAATTGTTTATGGCTACGAATGTGAATCAGCACCGACTCGTAACAGTTTTGTCCAATTGCTTCTCCCACATTTTATGATTTATCAATAGTCGCTTTGTTTGCAACTCCTAGCAAATCGCGAGGATGAACCAGAGCAAAGAGTCACTTTCAATTACCACTCATAGGTAAACTTTAAAAGTCAGTACAAGACTGTAAAACATACTCCGGGATGGACAAGAAAGTATGCGTCCCTTTCCGCAATTCTCCCGTGTAGTAGCCAGCGGCGAGCCTTAAGAGAACTCGCGTGCTGCGTTTAATGTACTAAACGGGTGATGTCCTTATAGGATGAGTGAGTGCGATCTCACGAGCTTAAAGGAGAATTACGGGAGCCTTCATCGGCTTTCATGAGTCAAGTCCTCGCATTTAGCAGTCAAACCATATTTGCTCGTCGTAGTTTTATACTCGCGACAAAATTTTGGGTAATACTGCCTAATCTTTAGAATCATGGGGCTGCATAAACTGCGTCTCTACTGTCATAGCGTAAATAATTAATCACCTTCACCCGAAGATTAATTGACGAGGGAAAGGTATCCAAAATAACTAGGAATGGGCTATTTTATTCATATAAAAATGCAATCGTTCTGAAGTTTATGGTTTGTGCAAACGCAATCGCAATTTAAATAGCTCGTGTTTATTTGAGCGAAATTTTGTGCAATTTTATTACAGCAGCGCCTTAGAAGCGGGAGACAGAGTAAATTGATTAAAACTCCTTCCCTACGGATTTGAGCTGCCAATTTTTGAGGAAATTGAATGCCGAAACAAATTATCATCGCCGAACAGCATCAAATTGCTGCGGTGTTCTCTGAAGATCAGATACAAGAACTTGTCGTCGCTACTGGTCATCACCAAATTGGTGATATTTACCTAGGAGTAGTAGAAAATGTTTTGCCTGGGATAGATGCAGCATTTGTAAACATTGGCGATCCAGAGCGCAATGGTTTTATTCATGTAACTGACCTCGGACCTTTGAGGTTAAGACGTGCATCAGCAGCAATCACGGAATTATTAGCACCACAGCAAAAAGTGTTGGTGCAAGTGATGAAAGAGCCGACGGGTACTAAAGGACCAAGGCTCACCGGTAATATTACCTTGCCGGGACGTTACGTAGTACTAATGCCTTATGGACGAGGCGTAAATCTATCCCGCAGAATCAGGAACGAAAACGAACGCAACCGTTTGAGAGCTTTAGCAATTTTAATTAAACCAGCTGGAATGGGTTTGTTAATCCGTACTGAAGCCGAAGGTAAACCTGAAGAAGCTATTATCGAAGATTTAGAATTTCTACAAAAGCAGTGGGAGTCAATCGGCGAACAAGCTCAAACCAGCCGTGCGCCAGCTTTACTTAACCGTGATGATGACTTTATCCAGCGCGTTTTACGGGATATGTACGGTGCCGATGTGAATCGGATTGTAGTTGATTCCAGTACTGGTTTAAAGCGAGTCAAGCAGTATTTACAAAATTGGAGCGGCGGACAGGTACCTCAAGGTTTATTAATTGACCACCATCGCGATCGCACGGCGATTTTAGAATATTTCCGAATCAATGCCGCAGTTAAGGAAGCTCTGAAACCAAGAGTAGATTTACCTTCAGGCGGTTACATTATTATTCAGCCGACAGAAGCATTAACGGTAATAGATGTCAACTCAGGTTCCTTTACTCGTTCGGCTACTGCTAGAGAAACCGTATTATGGACAAATTGTGAAGCTGCCACAGAAATAGCACGTCAGTTACGCTTGCGTAATATTGCTGGAGTAATTGTAGTTGATTTCATTGATATGGAATCGCGGCGAGACCAATTACAGGTACTAGAACACTTTAATAAGGCTTTGAAAGCTGATAAGGCTCGTCCTCAAATTGCTCAATTAACTGAATTGGGTTTGGTAGAGCTTACCCGTAAGCGTCAAGGTCAAAATATTTACGAACTATTTGGAGAAAGTTGTCCAACTTGTGGCGGCTTAGGACATATTGTACATTTACCTGGGGAGAACGAATCCCGAGCAGTGTCGCCACCAGCAGAAATAGCCGAGCGTGTGGTACCTTTGCCTCAAAGAGAACCGCGTTTTTCTGCTCCTCGCTTGAACTCCCAACCGGAAGTCGTTGACGGGTTCGCAGATGCAGATGAAGGAGAAACAGATTTTGCAAACTTAAATCTTATAAATCATCCAAGCTATCAAGAATTAGGCGATACTAATAAACGTCGTCGCCGCCGCCGGATTAATACGGGGAATGGCAAAGATGAGCCGAGAATTAATGGGAGTCCGTTGACACTAGTCAATGATGACTTGGAAATTGATTCAGAAGCAGAGCCAGAACTAAGAAGGTCTGCTGATAATTCTTTATCAGCTTTGAGTAAAGGATGGAGCGAAAGACCGGAACGCAATAGAACTAGAGTCGAATCGGTTAAAGGGGTACTCGAACCACCAGAAATTGTTTCTGTGGAAATGACAGATGAAGAACAAGATGTTTACGCTTTAATGGGGGTTACACCTTTAAAGAAATTAGAGAAAGATTTCAAAAACGAGAAATCCGTAATAATTAATGTGGTTCCACCAGGCGAAGATGAAGTAAGCATTTCAGAACCGGAACCCTACTCGCTGACTCCGACTCCGAAGAAGGCGAAAATAAACGATATAGACGATGTAGAAGATGAAATTTCAGTCGAAGAGGAAACAGAAGAAGTAGAGCAAGAAGAATCCGTACAAACTATAGATAAAACTGAAACAGCAACTGCTACAGCAGACAGACGTCGCCGTCGCCGTCGTTCTTCTTTGGAAACACCATCTAGCTAGAATCAAATTGACTGTTTTATGGTAGAAATTGGGCAAGCTATAGCTGCAACCGACGCGCCAAAACTCCCCATTAACCAGAATTGGCTAGAATTTTCTACCTATGCCAATACAGAAGGCTTAATTGCAGGTGTAGATGAAGTGGGGAGAGGCGCTTTGTTTGGTCCTGTGGTCGCAGCAGCGGTGATTCTACCAGATGTTAATAGTTTGCCCCAACTCCTCACAAGCAACATTAAAGACAGTAAAAAGCTGTCGGCTTCTCGAAGAACTCAGTTAGCCAAGCAGATTTTTGATATTGCAATAGACTGGAAAATTGGTTTTGCAACTACGGCTGAAATAGACTCTTTTAATATTTTGCAAGCCTCACTAATCGCAATGAAGCGGGCTGTTCTGAAATTAAAGGTACAGCCTGCAATTTGTTTAATTGATGGTTCGCAGCCAATAAAAAATTTTTCAATTCCACAACAAACAATAGTTAAAGGAGATTCGCTTTCGCTGACGATAGCTGCCGCTAGTATTGTTGCTAAAGTTTGGCGCGACGATCTTATAATTCGTCTTGCTAATAAATATTCAATCTACGACTTAGAACGAAACAAAGGTTACGGCAGTAAGAAACATATATTAGCAATACAAAATAATGGCATCACGCGCTTACATCGGAAATCTTTCCGTCCCTGCCAAATAGAGCAAAAGTAAAATTATTGTTTTATTCTTGCTTTAAGATGCTATTCGGGTCTAAAAACTTTAAAATTATTGCTATCCGATTCAAAGCTGTTATCTTTAGTTTGCAATTCAACCCAACGTTGATAATCAACCAGCAGTTGACGTAGCAATCTTTGCTTTATTGTTAACAATACGCTTTTTAGCAAGCCGTTACCAGTAGTTTCAAGTATTGGTTTGGGAGTGAAAGAAAAAGGTGGAGGTAATTCCACAAGTACTTCTAGATTTGCTATACCTTTAAGACGAGTATTCCCATCTTTTTTATAACTTGATAAGTTACCTTTTAAATCTAGTTGAAAACGTCGATCAATATAATCAATGCCACGAATTTCAGTTTTTACTGATTCTAAATTGATTGTTCCACCTTCCAAAGCCCATACTCTCATGTCTACAATTGGTTGAATACTTAGTGACATGAAAGCTAAAGGACGCATTCTTAAACGAAAAATTTCTGCACTTAGCTGTTCAATCCGGCTGGAATCAGCTAAAGCATTAACTAAACGCTGGGGTTGTCGTAAATAATGCTTAATTGGAATAGGCTGATATGGAACGGGAATTTCTACTGATTGGCAGGCTTGAAATTTAGTAGCCATAGTTAAACGATAATATATTATCGATCGTTGTATTTTGGGTTGATAAATATAGGTTTGGACAATTATACAAAACCCATACATTTATTAATTATAAAAATTATTGGTACTTTATAATATCTATTTTTAGTCAGAAAGTAAGTATTATGTTTGCTATCTTAAGTCGTAAGAAGTCAAAAATCATCTAAGTTCAGGTTTTTCAATGATATCTATTGCACATTTAGGGCCATCAGGCACTTATGCTGAACAAGCAGCCTTATATTATGTTAGTTGGTTTACTAAAACTACTAAAATGGAAGCTTCATTGTGCCCTTATCCAAGTATTTTTCAAACGCTTCACTCTGTAGCAAAAGGTAAATCGGATTTAGCAGTAGTACCTGTAGAAAACTCTATTCAGGGAGGGGTTACTGTTACTTTAGATACACTTTGGGAGCTAGATAATTTGCAAATTCAGCTAGCTTTAGTTGTACCTATTACTCATGCATTAATCTCTTGTTCTAAAAACATAGATAATATCGAAATTGTTTATTCTCATCCACAAGCATTAGCTCAATGTCAAAAATGGCTGGAGAAATATCTTCCTAAAGTACAGTTAATTCCCACTAACTCTACAACAGAAGCATTGCAAAAATTAGAAAATATGCAAACTGCGGCAGCTATTTCATCCCTTAGAGCAGCACAACTATATAACTTACCCGTATTAGCAAACGCTATTAATGATTATCCGGAAAATTGCACTCGCTTTTGGGTTATAAGTAAGCGCGGCGATAGTCCTAAAGACAACACATTCGCTAATACCCTTTGTTATACTTCCTTAGCATTTAGCGTGCCTGCAAATCTACCGGGTGTATTAGTTAAACCCTTACAAGTGTTTGCCAATCAAAATATTAATCTCAGCAAGATTGAATCGCGTCCCACAAAACGTTCGTTAGGAGAATATTTATTTTTTATGGATTTAGAAGCAGATGTCTCCTCGAATGAAATGCAATCAGCTTTGAATGAGCTGTCTAATCACACGGAAATTTTGAAAATTTTCGGCAGCTACAATGTTTTACCAACAGATTTTATATCTTGAATCAAAGGAAAAGTGAGTATTCTTAATATCGCCTCCCGTGAAGTAATCTACGTAATTAATTCCCCATAAATAAATTTATGACCTTCATGCCGTCATCTAGTTCACAGATAAATCTGGGGGTTTTAAACCTTAATAATTTATTCGGGAATTAATTTTTTTTGGAAAGACTGAGAATTGTTAATTACATATATGACTTCATAAAAAGTTAAAAAATTATCACTGCCAAGCTAGGAATACAATTGAAGCCATTGAGTTATGATATCTTTGATAAATTATCGAGTTAATTTAGCTTTCTTGATACATAAAACTATTAAAAATTGCTTTACAAAAAAACGCAACTTTTATAGAAATAGAATATTACTTCCAAGTTCAATAAAGCTTATCTAAATTAATAGCAAAAACTACTAATAATTAATTATCGTTCAAGACTTTTGATTTAATGTATCTTTAAGAACTGTACGAGCCGCTAGATGATTCCGAGTTGAAGTTAAAATTTCTGATTCTCGTTCTAAACGTAGGGCGGTATCTTGCATTTCTAATAAGGACTGTTGTTCGGGAGCAACACGATAAAGGTTGCTTGCTACCCAGTAGGATAATTCTTTAGGCAAAGCTGGTAAATCTTGGGGTAGTTCTATATTTTGTTCGGTTAACTTAGCACTTAACCTTACAACATCACGTAATAGCTGTTCGACCTCAGAAGCTTCGTGTCGTAAATCTTTACTCGGTTCTTCATCATCAATCCACTCAACTAATCCAACAAAATAAGGCTTCTCTCGCACGTATTCTAGTACGCGAAACCTCTGCTGTCCCAAAGTTAGCATTTTCATGCGGTCATCTTTTAAACGTTGATGATGAATAATTTCCGCACAGCAACCGACATTCGCAACAGTACCTTTTGCTGGGTCAACCATCAATACTCCGAACCTGCGATCGCTATCCAAAATCGTGTTCATCATAATTCGATAGCGAAATTCAAAAATATGCAGGGGTAAAGGTCTGGTGGGAAACAGAACCACATCCGGTAAAGGGAACAAAGGTAGCTCGCGAACTGCAATTCTAGAGGAGGATGTCATATTTACCGTGATATATAGTTTGTACTACTACTTGTACTACGCATAAAAGTATTTCTTTGTGGAAAAACCCGTATTTTCTTTATATTTTATCTCAAAGTCGTTTTGCAGCGACTAAAAAGCCCTTAGAAAAATTTCCAAGGGCAGTAAGTAACTATTATTGTTTTTCGATGAACATTTATCAAAAAAGATAATCAATCTTGAATTAATAATTACAGCTTGACTTCAATATCTACACCAGAAGGTAAATCAAGCTTCATCAAAGCATCAATGGTTTTTGAAGAAGGCTGATAAATATCGATAATGCGTCGATGGGTACGGGTTTCAAAATGTTCTCGCGAATCTTTGTCTACGTGAGGAGAACGCAGTACGCAGTAAATACGGCGCTTAGTAGGTAAAGGTATCGGGCCAATTGCTGTTGCGTTAGTGCGGTTGGCAGTATCAACTATTTTCTCGCAAGATGTATCGAGTAAGCGACGGTCAAAAGCTTTTAAGCGAATTCTAATTTTCTGCTGCTGTAAAGTAGCCATTTGTTCAGTTTTCCTGGTTCTGATTGTTTGTATGAGGGAGGATGGAAATTCTTCTTAATCGGTCAAAATCAAAAACGCATTTTTTTAAGGCACTTTGATAATCTGGCAGGATTCGGGAAGAACTGTTTATATTTCCAACCAAAGACAGTTAAAAAGCAGAGAGGTGTTTTACCATCTCTGCTCGTATTTTAGTTAAAGTCCGCGCCGAACTATTTAACGATTTTAGAAACTACGCCAGCACCGATGGTACGACCACCTTCACGAATTGCAAAGCGCATTCCTTGTTCAATCGCAATTGCGTTGATTAGCTGTACGTTCATCTTAATGCGGTCTCCTGGCATTACCATTTCCGCAGCACTACCATCATCAGCAGTAAAGGACTGAATTGTACCCGTTACATCGGTAGTACGCACGTAGAATTGAGGGCGATAGCCAGAAAAGAATGGCGTTTTACGACCGCCTTCTTTTTCAGTTAAAACGTATACTTCACCTTCAAATTCGGTATGAGGAGTAATGCTACCGGGCTTTGCAATTACCATGCCGCGCTCGATATCATCTTTCTGCATACCACGTAGTAGTATTCCGGCGTTATCTCCGGCCATACCCTCATCGAGACTCTTCTTAAACATCTCGATACCGGTTACGGTGGTGGGACGAGTATCTCTGATACCAACCAGTTCAACTTGGTCGCCAACTTTGACTTTTCCACGTTCGATTCTACCAGTTGCTACAGTACCACGACCTGTAATGGAGAATACGTCTTCCACAGCCATTAAGAAAGGCTTATCTACAGCACGTTCGGGAGTAGGAATGAAAGCATCTACCTGTTCCATCAAATCGTAGATTTTATCTACCCACTCGTCTTCACCTTTCTTCATGGTGGGGTTAGCAATCATTTTTTCCAACGCTTGCAAACCAGAACCTGAAACTACGGGAATATCGTCACCAGGGAAATCGTAGTCGCTAAGAAGTTCGCGGACTTCCAATTCCACCAACTCCAATAATTCTTCGTCATCCACCATGTCTTGCTTGTTCAAGAAGACTACGAGGCTAGGTACACCAACCTGCTTCGCTAAGAGGATGTGTTCGCGGGTTTGAGGCATGGGACCGTCAGCAGCAGACACCACGAGAATTGCACCGTCCATTTGGGCTGCACCAGTGATCATGTTTTTCACATAGTCAGCGTGTCCGGGACAGTCTACGTGAGCGTAGTGACGACCATCAGTTTCGTATTCCACGTGGGAAGTATTGATGGTAATACCCCGTGCTTTTTCTTCAGGAGCGTTGTCGATATCATCGTACTTCTTTTGTGCTGACTGACCCAAAGCGGATAAAGTCATGGTGATGGCTGCTGTCAACGTGGTTTTACCGTGGTCAACGTGGCCAATAGTACCGATATTAACGTGTGGTTTATTTCTTTCAAATTTTTCGCGTGCCATTTATCCTCGTTTCCTTTTTTAACTATGCGTTCCCTTGTTTTTAGCGATAATTGCCTCAGCCACGTTGCGAGGCACTTCTTCGTAGTTACTAAACTGCATCGAGAAAATACCCCGACCTTGGGTTTTTGACCGAATGTCAGTTGCGTAACCAAACATTTCTGCCAATGGAACTTTAGAAGTTACTTTGGCTAAACCTTGTTCGGACCCCATGCCTTCAATTTGACCTCGACGAGAGTTGAGGTCGCCCATAACATCCCCAAGAAATTCTTCGGGTACTTCTACCTCAACTTTCATCAATGGCTCTAACAGCACTGGTGAAGCTTTCATTACTGCTTCTTTCATCGCCATTGAGCCGGCAATTTTGAAAGCCATTTCCGAAGAGTCTACATCATGATAAGACCCATCGACCAATGTTGCTTTAACATCAATTAGTGGATACCCAGCTATAATACCGGATTCACAGGTTTCTTTCATTCCTTGCTCGACGGGTCCAATATACTCTTTTGGTATCGTACCGCCGACAATCTTGGAAACGAATTCAAAACCACTTCCCTCGTCTGCGGGTTCTAAATTTACAACTACGTGACCGTATTGACCTTTACCACCGCTCTGACGGATGAATTTACCTTCAATTCTGTTAACTTGCTTGCGGATTGTCTCGCGATAGGCAACCTGCGGGGCACCAACATTAGCTTCTACCTTAAATTCTCGTAGCATTCTATCTACTAGAATTTCTAAGTGCAGTTCGCCCATTCCTGCAATCACTGTTTGATTGGTTTCAGGGTTAACGCTAACTCGGAAGGTTGGATCTTCTTCCGAAAGTGACTGCAATGCTCTACCTAATTTCTCCATATCCACTTTTGTCTTGGGTTCAACCGCAACGGATATTACTGGCTCTGGAATATAAAGCGATTCCAGAATTATGGGAGAATCCTGTTCGCAAAGCGTATCACCCGTTAAGGTGTCTTTCAGACCAACGGTAGCTCCTAAGTCTCCGGCACACAGTTGTTCGACATCTTGTCGTTCATCTGCTTTCATCACTACTAACCGGGAAATTCGTTCTTTTTTCCCTTTAGTAGAGTTGTAGACGTAACTGCCTTTCTTCAGCACGCCAGAATAAACCCGGACAAACGTCAAACGACCGTAGGGATCGGCCATCACTTTGAAAGCAAGAGCTGCTAAAGGTGCTTCATCGTCAGCAGGTCTTTCAACGGTTTCACCGCTTGGTAGAGTACCTTGGATTGCAGGTACTTCTAACGGAGATGGTAAATAATCAACCACCGCGTCGAGTAATAGCTGTACGCCTTTATTTTTGAATGCCGAACCGCAAAGCGTCGGCACCATAGTTCCGGCTATTGTACCCTTACGTAAAGCAAGACTAACCTCTGCTTCGGTAAGTTCTTCCCCCTCGAAATACTTAGTCATTAAGTCGTCCGAGGTTTCTGCTACTGCTTCAACGAGTTTGGTCCGGTATTCAGTGGCAAGTTCGAGCATATCACCAGGAATATCCTGCTCTTGAATATCCGTGCCTTGGTCATTGTTGTAAATAAAGGCACGCATTTTTACTAAATCCACAATGCCACTGAATTCGCTTTCGCTACCGATGGGCAATTGAATGGGAATAGCATTAGCTCGCAGACGGTCACGAACCTGTTCGTAAACCTTATAAAAGTTTGCGCCAGTACGATCCATCTTGTTAACAAAGATGATTCTCGGTACCTTATAGCGGTCTGCTTGTCGCCAAACCGTCTCCGTCTGAGGCTGCACGCCGCCCACAGAACATAAAACCGTAATTACACCATCCAATACCCGCATAGAACGTTCAACTTCAATAGTGAAGTCCACATGACCGGGGGTGTCGATAATGTTAATTTGATGGTCTTTCCAACTGGTACTAATTGCAGCAGCGGTAATAGTAATCCCCCGCTCCCGTTCTTGTGCCATCCAATCGGTAACAGCCGTTCCCTCGTGAACTTCACCTATTTTGTGAATGATGCCGGAGTAAAACAGTATTCTTTCTGTTGTTGTAGTTTTTCCCGCATCAATATGCGCCGCAATACCCATATTGCGAACTTTTTCTAGCGGGTTGGTACGTGCCACTACTGCCTCCTATGGCTTTTGCCTCTTGATATCTTGTATATTACACGGATGTAAATCGAATAATACTTACGAACTTAAAACTGTCCGACTTAATAGTAATAAAGATGATATGGCACCTTTACCACAAACCAATATATCCGTCTTTAACCTAATAACGATAATGTGCAAAGGCTTTATTTGCTTCTGCCATCCGGTGCGTTTCTTCTCGCTTGCGAATTGCGCTACCTGTCTCGTTAGAAGCATCCATCAACTCGTTTGCTAGCTTACTAGCCATTGTACGACCTGGACGCTGGCGAGAATACTGCACCAACCAACGTAGTGCTAGGGTTGTACCTCTTTCCGAACGTACTTCCATTGGTACTTGATAAGTCGCACCACCAACTCTTCGAGCTTTCACCTCCACTAATGGAGTTAGATTGCGTATTGCTCTTTCAAATACTTCTGTGGGATCGCCACCAGTTCTTTCTTCAATGATTTTCATTGCGTCATAAACTATCCGCGCAGCAAGAGATTTCTTGCCGTGACGCATTATGCGGCGAATTGTCATACTAATCAACCGACTGTTGTAAACTGAATCAGGCGGAACTGCGCGCCTTTGAATTACACCACGACGAGACATACTTAACCTTTAATTCAATATAGCAACTACAGAGAAATGATATTGATACTTCCGGGCATTATATAGTATGAATCCCTATTTTTATGACCCGCGAACTTCCGTCTTACATTGCAACTCGGAAAGCGGATGCGTTCTGGAGAGTCATATTTTATTAAAAACGTTGCTCGCGAATTATTTTAAGCAAGCAAAATTCACCATAGGAATCCAAAAACCCGAACTAACCGCTCAAAAAACTTTAGTTGCTGTGGACTTTCTCAACTTTATCAGTATACAGATAACGCTCCGAATAGTTGAAAAACCGCTCCAACTATACATATCAAGCGTCATGATTTATACGTTGATATTTAAATGGAAATCCAAAACGTCTTATAATTCTAGTATTTTACATACCGAACCGTCGCGCTGTTTTTAATCCCAATCAACTGTAGCTATTTTCTTCGCTTACCGGGATTATTTTCGCTTCAGTCAGCCGACTTTTAAGCATAGCCCGAGAAAACAACTACAGCTGACCCATAAGGATAGTTGTTAAACGCATTCAAGCGTTTTGGGTAGCTGTAGACTTTTAGAATTTGAATTATATACAAACACTGTCGCAATTGATTCTAAAAAACAACGCGACAAACCACAGCCACAATTACGATTCCTTCGGACGTTTTGTTCCGTACTTGGAACGACCTTGCTTGCGGTCTTTGACTCCGGCAGTATCCAAAGTTCCACGAATAATGTGATATCTCACGCCCGGTAAGTCCTTAACCCTACCGCCACGAATCATCACAACTGAGTGTTCTTGCAAATTGTGACCAATTCCTGGAATGTAAGCTGTAACCTCAAATCCAGAAGTTAATCTTACCCTTGCTACTTTTCTCAGAGCCGAATTAGGTTTTTTAGGTGTTGTTGTATAAACCCTGGTACAAACGCCCCGTCTTTGAGGGCATTGTTTCAGAGCCGGGGACTTGGTTTTCTGACGCGCTTTAGAGCGCTCGTTACGAATTAATTGCTGTATTGTTGGCATGAGTTACAGCACGTGAAGCTGCTGATTGTCTAAGTTTTAACAAATCCTGATTATATCTCTTTTTTAAAAAGATTATGTCAATTTTTGATAAAAATTTTATTAATTTTTAATATTACGGCAAGTAGGAATTATAAATTTACAGATTTTAACCGGTAACGGGTAGCTGAATTTAGTCGATGGAAAACGAATTTCCGCAACCGCAAACCTCAATCGCTTGGGGGTTGTAAAAGCGAAAGCCCCCACCCATGAGGTCTTCGGAGTATTCTATAGTTGACCCTTGAACCTGCTCTAGGGTTTGGGGATCTAGAACTATTTCGATATCCTTGGAAGTAAAAACGCGATCGCCTTGTGTTAATGTTTGCTCGTCGTTAAAAGACATATCGTAAAACCAGCCAGAACAACCACCAGGCTTGACGGTTAGTCTAAATAAAATATTGGGTGTTTTCTGCTTCGATTTTAACCGCTTGATCTCATCTGCTGCCGCTTGAGAAAGTTTAATCATTTGAGAATTTTATCTAAAATTTGAGATTTTAAATTCTAGATTAACAGTTAGAAGTTGCCAGGGAACAGAGGGAGGTAGCTTTTTTCATGTCGCCCTTCTTTGTCGAAGCTTAACTCCAGTTACTACTCAGTTAAGCAATTAAACTCATTTTTCAGATCCCCCAACCCCTGCTAATTTAGGGGCTTTTATTCCCTCCTTTTTAAGGAGGATCTCCCCTGAACCGAGCAGTATTTGCCTGACTCCTGTTCGACGTTACCTATAATTTTCTCAAAATCTCAAAATATATAAAAATAACGCACGGAAAGCATAAACCAAAAAGGTAGAATTCTCCGTGCGCCTGTCCAAAACACAATATATTTTTAAATGAAAGTTATGACCAAAGGTAAGATATCCCTAATTTTATTTTTCAGCACGCGCATAATCATCTTGATAACGGACAATATCGTCTTCTCCTAGATATTCCCCATTTTGTACTTCAATCAATACCAAAGGAATGACT
Source organism: Rivularia sp. PCC 7116 (assembly GCF_000316665.1). Classification (GTDB taxonomy): domain Bacteria; phylum Cyanobacteriota; class Cyanobacteriia; order Cyanobacteriales; family Nostocaceae; genus Rivularia. The sequence goes on from NC_019678.1 coordinate 1,355,932, forward strand.
CCAGGATTTTCTAAACGATGCGCGGTGCATTGTGGTACGTAGGTAGACTGATTATTACTTAATACAATTTCTTCTTCGCCGCAAGTCACTTTAGCAGTTCCAGAAACTACAATCCAGTGTTCGCTACGGTGATGGTGCATTTGTAAGCTTAAGCGATGACCCGGTTTAACTTCAATCCGCTTGATTTTATAGCCGCGTGCTTCTTCCAAAATCGTGAAAGAACCCCAAGGGCGTAATTCTGTTGCAGCAACGCCTTCAGGGGTCACTGCTGGGGGTAGGGTAAATGCGTTAGCTTCTGTTGTTTCTTGGAATTGAGCCATAGTTACCTCGTTTGAAGACATAAAAAACCGCTAGTACTCTACTATTGTTGGAAAAAAGTAGTGTGATATTGCAACCGTAATTGTCTGCAATTGAGTCCACCTTAGCCAAACATACCAAAGCTATTTGTTGCCGTGTAATCAACAGGTAGCGATAATCGTATGTTTACACCAACTCTTCATCAATCATAAAGGTAGCTTTTTACAAGCTTTAAAAACTCTTCACTTACTAGTAATTTATCCTTACAATATACTGAACATTAATAGTTGGTTAAGCTACAATTCATGAGTCAGTAATAGAATTAGGAATAGGGCTTCATTAAAGTTATCCCGGCATTGGTCAGACTTATCCAAAATCCACTTGTTAAACAAGTCAACTCGGATGCTTTTTGGCGGCTTAACCCAATATCTTGGGTGAAAATAAGATTATTTAAGCCGCCAAAAAGCGAAGTCTGACCAATTTTGGACAGGTTTTTTCCAAGGGCATGGGGCATTCGTAATTGCTAATTAGGCATAGTTAAGAGTTAGGAGTTAAATATTCTTACCCCTCTACCCCCTCTCCCTATCTCCTACTATCTATCCCCTTGACTCACGGGCGCGGCAAGAAAATACCAATGCCATTATGAACGCTGGCAGCGGTATTCGGCGAACGGTCGAGTAGTTGTCCTCCTAAATAGAGACTTGTGGAACTACCACCGTCTAAGTTAAGAGCGTTGACGCACCCTAGCTGCTGCATTAATTGAGCATGTTCTGTTAAGCTGGGTCCCTTTCCACCAGCCCTATCGTGTACTGCAGCAACTATAAGTTTTCCGCTCTTAGTGGTACAAATGGCACTACGAATGGCTTTTTGGTCTGCAAAGGCTTTACTGAAATTTTCGGCTTGAGCATCGAGAACAATTTGATTGTCTTTCAACAATAGGGGTCCGGCTCCCAATACGTGGGGATAGCGATTAAATTCTGGGGAAACAGCAGAACTGACGAGACGTAAAGGAGTTCCAATTTGGAATTGGGCAGCATTATTTACAGCACCAGCCCGTAGAGCGAGTAGATAGCCATTTTTAGGGATGGGAGCAAAGCCAACTCCAGCTTTAGCGCCCGCATACTGTTGAATAACTTTATTGTTTTGGACTGCGACTATAATTTCGTTGTCAGTAAGTGGCGTATAGTTTTGTCCCCACAAATGCGTATATCTAGCTATTCCTTGCTTTACGTATCCACTGTTTAAGTGAGTAATTGGCAGTTTTTGATTGTCGGAAAAAATCAAATTTTCTTGTAAAGAAAGGCGGTTCATGTAAAATTGACCGGCATCGTTCCAAGCAATTGCTCCTCGATTCAGAATTGGGCCGGAGAACCATTGACTATCCCGACGAATTGCACCCAGAGGTAAACGATTTTTTCGGTTGAAGAAACCGCCATTTATGGCGGCTGCTGCTAGGTATTTACGCGCTGTTTTAATTAGAGGTGCAGTACCTTCTTGTTTGTCTTGGTTAGTAGCAACAGGTCTTATTTTGACTTCGGAAGTACGGGGATTTACTTCTAACCATACTACTGGAAAGCGATCGCTGCCCAAGGAGACAAGTTGCTGTCTCCAACGCAAGCCTGGTGCCCAATCTATTGAGCGTCCGACTAAAGCATCCGGACGAATATCCACAATTAAACGATGGGGTTTGGGCAAGCTGCTGATACGGGGAGTCAAACCGAAAGGAACTACCAATCGAATAACTGTTTGATTGTTAACTACTTCAACTTTTTTGATTAGCGGTTCGGAAGTAGATTTTTTTGATACTGGTAAAGTTCTATTATTGAAGGGGTTATCTAACTGTATTGGTTGCGGTATTGGTGGTGCAGGAGTGTAGCGGCTGACCAAATTAGGATCTGCAACTCCATCAATGGTGATTATCCATTCTCTTGCAGGGAGTTTTGGCTTTGGTGGTTTGGGAGCGGAAATATCGGTATTAATAACAACACTTCGAGGTGTGAATGGAAGTTGAGGTACCTTTGGTTTGGGCTTCGATTGAACTTGAGGCTTAGATTTTGGCTTTTTAATCAAGGAACCCGCAGTCAACTTCCAAGGTGTTGGACGATTTAAATCTATGACTAAGCGCTGCTGCTCAAATGAGGATTTATTTTGCTTAATGGTTTTTACTTTTGCTTTTGGTGTAAAAATTACTAAAGTATTGCCTTTTGCTTGTACTTTCCATTTTGCTTTTCTAGCAAATTTTGTAATATCTAAATAACGATATCCTTGCTCTAAAAAACCAGTTAGTACTTGTGGTTTAGATTGCGAAGAGAACCACTGTATTGGTTGCAGTTGTGGATTATTGCTACTCAATAAATCTACACCTATTAGCTGTCTGAGGGCAGCATCACTTATATAAGTCAGAACTGGAGACTTTTGACTTTTACCTTTTTGCTGTACCCAAGTTCCTGGCAAGGTGCGACCATTGATAGATATTTGACTGCCTTGAAATAATGAGCTTTTGGAAGTCGATATAAGTAATGATTGATTTGACACTACATTTTCCCGAACTTCATAAGAACTAGGTTTAGCTCTAGTAACAGAAGTTGCAGTTAAATTTAATATGATTGCCAGGATTGGCAACGTCATTATCTTGACAAAAAGACCATTTTTACTATCCATAGTAATGCGGTTTTTCTTTTGACCCAAAGTTAGCTTTTTGACCATAATGTTCTTTAAGTATTGACTCAAAAATAGCTGAATCTGACATCGGAATAATTATCGTCATGCTGCAAAAACTGTGACATGATAGGGTATAAATACCAATAGCTAGAAAGCAAAACAATAGAAATAGTTGATTCACGGAAGCAAATTGTAAATAATGCATCAACAAAGTCGGTTTATTTCGCCGCTATATTTCTAATATTTTTTGCTTTCAAAATATAAACCTAAATGTTCTATCGTTTTTTATACGACGCTACTTATGCGGGGTGTAGCAGGGATTAATCGAATTCGTAAGCGGTATTTGCCCCCTTGATTCGGGCTTTATACGACAAATTTGACACACACTCGGTAATCGGGAATTGCAAATGGACAATTAGTGTAATACGCTGCTAAAAGATACCTAATTAGCGAAATTTTGGTATTTAAAATAGTGAACGATTAAGTAGAAGTTTTGTTTCAGGTCGGAGATATATAACCATATCTACAAGCAAAACTTGCACTTTAGACAAGCTGATTGAGAAAATATACAACCTCAATATATAAAGTCGGAAACTGCTAAGCCGCTATGTTGTGGTGAGTTAGTGTGGTATTGGGGGTTTTCCCCATCAACAACTAACGAACCCGTTCGCCGAAGGTGTTCCCGAAAGGTAGGGAGGTTTCCTCCGTTGTAGTAAGTGAAGCAGCGCAGTCTTGGGGAGCCAGTCCGTTGCGGAGGTTCCCTCCGTTGTAGGAACTGGCGTGGTTTTCCCCATGTGAGCCGGAGGCTTTCTCGCAGAGTGCGACAGCTGTTAGCGCAGCGTGGGCGAAGCGCATACCCGAAGGGTGGCGCAAACCGCAGGGCGATACAAGGATTAACTAGCTCAATTCAGCATAAACACATAAAAAAATAACGGGATAAGTTTAGCACGGGTGTACAAAAAATCAACCCAGGAGTTAAAATCTTTCTCCCGGCATTTTGGTAACTCAGTTTTCGGGGGCGAGAAATTTGGCGAATAGTTTTTATCCAAAAAATTAGTGCTATCGGGGGACATTCTATGAATAACAAGCAGATGAATCAAGGTAAAGACATAGCATTTTCAGATACTTTTTTAGGGCAGAAGTGGTTAGTTGAAGAGAGAGACGCTTGCGGGGTGGGTTTCATTGCCCATCGCAAACAGCAAGAAAGTCATGAAATCATGGCAAAAGGATTGGTTGCGTTAACCTGTTTGGAACACAGGGGTGGTTGTAGCGCAGATAAAGATTCTGGTGATGGTGCGGGAATATTAAGCGCCATTCCTTGGGAATTGTTGCAGCAAGATTGGAATGAAAGGGGTTTGGAAGCTGCGACGGATAAGAATATTGCTGTAGGGATGCTGTTTTTACCTCGTGACGAACAAGCCGCTCATACTGCACGGGGTATTGTGGAACAGATTGCGCTTTCTGAGAATTTGAAGGTGTTGGGATGGCGCGTGGTTCCTGTAGATGAAAGCGTTTTAGGAGTGCAAGCTAAGGAAAATAAACCGCAAATCGAACAGATTTTTCTCCAGTCAGAAGATTTTAGTGGAGATGAGTTAGAAAGAAAACTTTATATTACCCGTCGTCGGATTGTCAAAGCAATTCGTACTCATAATAGTGAGTGGATGGATGAATTTTACGTCTGCTCCCTATCAAGTCGGACAATTGTTTACAAGGGAATGGTTCGTTCGGCAGTTTTAGGAGATTTTTATCACGATTTAAACAATCCCGCTTATAAGAGCAGTTTTGTTGTTTACCATCGCCGTTTTAGTACCAATACAATGCCTAAATGGCCTTTAGCTCAACCGATGCGGCTGTTAGGTCACAATGGAGAAATTAACACGCTATTGGGCAATATCAACTGGATGAAAGCCAGACAAGCGAGTTTGAGTCATCCTGTTTGGAAACAACGTTTGGAAGAATTAAAGCCTTTTGTACGTATAGGAAACAGTGATTCTGCAACCTTAGATAACGTATTTGAATTACAGGTGCGTTCGGGACGCAGTCCTTTGGAAGCATTAATGATAATGGTTCCGGAAGCTTATAGGAATCAACCGGCTTTAAGTAATTATCCCGAAATTGTAGACTTTTATGAATACTACAGCGGATTGCAAGAAGCTTGGGATGGTCCGGCGCTTTTAGTATTTAGCGATGGTAAGACAGTTGGTGCAACTTTAGACCGTAATGGATTGAGACCAGCCCGTTACTGCATAACATCGGATGACTACATTGTGGTTGCTTCTGAAGCTGGTGTGGTTGATTTCAGTGAAGAAAATATCATTGAAAAAGGTCGGCTTGGTCCCGGAGAAATGATTGCCGTGGATTTACAAAACCACGAAATTCTCAAAAATTGGGAAATTAAGCAGCGAGCCGCTAAAGCCAATCCTTATGGGGAATGGCTACGACAACATCGGAAATCATTGAACAGTGAGCAGTTAACAGAAAATAATGGTAACGGTGCTAACGGTAACGGTGCTAATGGTAACGGTGCTAATGGTAACGGTGTAAACGGAAATGGACATTCAGCTACTAACAACCCTTCGGGTATCTCCTCCGGAGACGCTGCGCTAACGCAGTCGCACTCTGCGAGAAAGCCTCCGGCTCACATGGGGGAAACCACGCCAGTTCCTACAACGGAGGGAACCTCCGCAACGGACTGGCTCCCCAAGACCGCGCTGTCTCACCAACAACTAACAACTAACCCAATAGATAGAAAAGCTTTACTGCGGAATCAAATGGCTTTTGGTTACACCACAGAAGATGTGGAGATGATAATTCAACCAATGGCAATTGATGCTAAAGAACCGACTTTTTGTATGGGTGATGATATCCCTCTAGCGGTACTTTCTGGAAAACCACATTTACTGTATGACTATTTCAAACAGCGATTTGCCCAAGTAACAAATCCACCAATCGACCCCTTACGAGAAAAATTGGTGATGTCGTTGAAGGTGGAATTAGGTGCAAGAGGTAATTTACTCGATCCCAAACCCGAATATGCTCGCCGTTTCAAGTTGGAATCGCCAGTATTAACTGAGGCTCAATTACAAGAGATACAAAAATCGGATTTTGGTACGGTTGAATTATCAACAGTATTTCCCATTAGCAGCGGACGGGAAGGTTTAAAAGCTGCTGTGGAGTCTTTGCAAAAGCAAGCCGTGGAAGCAGTGCGTAATGGTGCAAAGATTTTGGTATTGAGCGATAAAGTCTCTCAGAATTCCCAAGAGTGGCAAGAGTATGGGGCAATAGATGCAGAGAATACTTACATTCCGCCTTTATTGGCTGTGGGTGCAGTACATCACCATTTAATCGGTGAAGGATTGCGAATGAATGCTTCTTTGGTGGTTAATACTGCTCAATGTTGGAGCACCCATCATTTCGCTTGTTTGATTGGTTTCGGTGCGGCTGCGGTTTGTCCCTATATGGCTTTGGAGACTTTGCGTAGCTGGTGGTCAGATCCCAAAACTCAGCAGTTTATGCAGCGCGGTAAAATCGCGGCTGTAAGTTTGGAGCAATCCCTAGCTAATTATGCCAAGGCTGTAGAAAATGGTTTGCTGAAAATCCTTTCTAAAATGGGAATTTCGCTGTTGACTAGTTACCAAGGAGCGCAAATTTTTGAAGCTATTGGTATTGGTAGAGATTTGTTAGATTTAGGATTTTACGGTACGACTTCTCGGATTGGTGGAATTAGCCTCGTAGAATTAGCCCAAGAAGTTTTATCCATACACTGCAAAGCCTTCCCCGAATTAAACGCCAAAAAGTTAGAAAATTTGGGTTTTGTTCAGTATCGTCGCGGTGGCGAATACCATATGAACAGCCCAGAAATGGCGAAAGCGCTGCACCAAGCTGTTGATGGTAAAAATTACGACCATTACGAAGTTTATCAAAAGCATTTGCAAGGTAGACCAATTACCGCATTACGCGATTTACTTGACTTCCAAAGCGATAGAAAGCCGATTCCCATTCAAGAAGTAGAGCCAGTAAGCGAAATCGTCAAGCGCTTCTGTACGGGGGGAATGTCACTAGGAGCATTGTCACGAGAAGCACACGAAACCCTGGCGATTGCCATGAATAGGCTTGGCGGAAAGTCTAATTCAGGTGAAGGTGGTGAAGACCCCATACGTTTCAAAGCTTTAAATGATGTTAATGAAACGGGTCATTCAGCAACTTTACCTCATTTAAATGGTTTGCTTAACGGCGATACGGCTTCGAGTGCAATCAAGCAAGTTGCATCGGGACGCTTTGGTGTAACTCCACAGTACCTGATGAGCGCCAAGCAAATTGAAATTAAGATGGCTCAAGGTGCTAAACCCGGAGAAGGGGGACAGTTACCGGGTAAAAAAGTTAGCGAATATATTGCTAGCTTAAGACGTTCTAAGCCTGGAGTGACTTTAATTTCTCCACCACCACATCACGATATTTATTCGATTGAAGACTTGGCACAGTTAATTTTTGATTTACATCAAATTAACCCCAAAGCTCAAGTTTCGGTAAAACTGGTATCAGAAATTGGTATCGGAACTATTGCTGCGGGTGTAGCCAAAGCCAATGCCGATATTATCCAGATTTCCGGTCATGATGGTGGTACGGGAGCATCACCTCTGAGTTCTATTAAACACGCCGGTTCTCCTTGGGAACTGGGTTTAAGCGAAGTACACCGAGTTTTGATGGAAAATAGCCTGCGCGATCGAGTGATTCTGCGCGTAGATGGCGGTTTGAAGAGCGGCTGGGATGTTTTGATGGGAGCAATGATGGGAGCCGAAGAATTTGGTTTTGGCTCCATTGCCATGATTGCTGAAGGCTGTATTATGGCGCGGATATGTCATACAAATAACTGTCCCGTAGGTGTAGCTTCCCAGAAGGAAGAATTACGCAAGCGGTTCCCCGGAACTCCGGAAAAAGTGGTTAATTTCTTCTACTTTATTGCTGAAGAAGTACGCAGTTTGTTAGCAAAGTTTGGTTATCGAAGTCTCTCGGAAGTAATCGGACGTGCTGACTTAATGAAAATGCGCGAAGATGCACAATTAACCAAAACAAAAGCATTAAATCTTGATTGCTTGTTGAAATTACCCGATACCAGAGAAAATCGTAGCTGGTTGCAGCATGAAGTAGTTCACAGCAACGGTGCGGTTCTCGATGATGATTTATTAGCGGATGCTGAAATTCAAAATGCCATTGACAGACATTCCCAAATAAATAAAACAGTAGCTGTGGTTAATACAGATAGAACCATAGGGGCACGCGTTGCTGGAGTTATTGCTTCTAAATATGGGGATAACGGTTTCAAAGGACAAATTAACCTTACCTTTACTGGCAGTGTCGGACAAAGTTTTGGTGCTTTCAATCTCCCCCGAATGACTTTGACATTATTGGGAGAAGCCAACGATTACGTGGGTAAGGGAATGAACGGTGGAGAAATTGTCATTAAACCACCAAGCATTGCAACTTACGATCCATCTCAAAACGTGATAATTGGCAATACCTGCCTTTACGGTGCAACTGGTGGAATTTTATTTGCTACAGGTAAAGCTGGCGAGCGTTTTGCGGTACGTAACTCTAAAGGTACGGCTGTAATTGAAGGAGCCGGGGATCATTGTTGCGAATACATGACTGGTGGTGTAATCGTAGTCTTGGGTGCAGTCGGACGTAACGTTGGTGCTGGAATGACTGGTGGATTGGGATATTTTCTAGATGAAGATGGTAACTTCCCCGAACTAGTAAATCCAGAAATTGTAAATATTCAAAGAGTAGTTACAGACGCAGGAGAAAAGCAACTCAAAGATTTGATAACCGCTCATTTGGAACGTACCCAATCGGCTAAAGCGAAAATGATTTTGGATAATTGGCAAGAGTTTTTAGCTAAATTCTGGCAGTTAGTACCTCCTTCTGAAGCTGCTTCTCCCCAAGCCGGTGCTCAACAAAAGCAATTGAGTAAGGTTTAGTAGTTAGTGGTTAGTTGTTAGTTAATAACTAATGGCTAATTACTAATTAATATTAAAGTTTATGGCGCGGATTCATTCTATGAATTCGCGCATTCTTTTTATGATGACTTATGTGATTTTTATTAATAAGGGTACGGCGAATATTGCCGTACCCTTTTATTTATTAGCCATAAGTAGTTTTAAAGTATGCACATCTTGCGTTACTTGGCTCTATACCCGATTTTTTGCTGAATATCTAGAAAATCAATTAATAGGGATTATTTAGTTAAGCGCTGTTAAAAACTAAGCACTAAATACTAACAACAAATAACTATTTAGTATTTTGCGCTGTAACAGTCTTTTTCTGCTTTTCTTGATGCTCTAGTAATTCTGGAATCGTCACAAAACGATAACCTTTCTTTCTCAACTTACTTATCATTGCTGGTAAAGCAGCAACAGTATTTTTACGGGGACCACCACCATCATGCAACAGTACAATACCACCAGGAGTAGCTTGTCTAACAACTCTACTTACAAGAGTGGGAGGGGAAGGAAGAGCATAATCAATGGAATCAGCCGACCACATGACCACGGTATAATCTTTACTTTTTGCATAAGCAGCCAAACCATTATGCAACATTCCACCAGGCGGACGAAATAGAGTAGTTTTAGTACCTGTGGTTTTATAAATTAGGTCTGCGGTACGGTCAATTTCTACTGCTGCGGCTTGTTTGTTGAAAAAATGGTACCAATGATTCCAAGTGTGATTGCCGATAATATGACCTTCGGTTACTATTCGCTTGCCTAGATCGGGATAGTTTTGTAGTACTTGTCCGACAACAAAAAATGTAGCTTTGATATTATTTTTTTTCAATATATCTAATATCTGGGCAGTATAACTCGGCCAAGGTCCATCATCAAAGGTTAAAGCTATCAATTTATCATTTGCAGCAAGCTTGGCTTCTTTTATCGTTACACCACGAAAGCTTTTTGGCACGGTATGGAAGACACCTTTAGATATCGCTTCTCGTTCCCAAGTAGCAAGCATTGCACCTTGAAAATCTTTTATACGAGATAGCGAGACAGATGTGGCTTTGATATTTTCACTTTTTACTTGCTGCCTGCTAGTTGCATTACTAGCATCGCGATTGATTGGCAGCATAAATCCGAGCGCGAAACTACCACATAAGGCGGTAAGGGCGATTAATATTCCTTGAGGTAAAGCTAACGACTTCTTATTTTCCACCAGACACGGCTCCTTCACGACCAAACCGCCATTCACGGATATGACGGTAAGTTATAACACAATTTCTCTATTTCATTGTTACCCGTTTAATCTCTGGTAATCCTGAAAAATTAAACACGGGTTAACAGAAGTTCGCCTTTGGAGGCGGATGGATGCAGACTAACTTGACTCTAAATGGTAGATTTGATTAACGAAATATTTTTACAGCTAGCAATAAGCAGATACACTACACATTAAGTATAAGTTTAACTATTACCCAGGTTTATTTTACCTTTTAAGAATAATTTGTCCATTTAAAAAAAGGTTAAAAATTTTTCCTGGCAATACTTACTTCATAAGCTCACCATTTCCACAAGACGCGACTCGGGATAGTTTGGTTTCACCTAGTCGGAAGATAGCGATTAGTCAAATCTAGATATTCGCAAAGCGATTTACATTTAAAGCTTCTATTATTTATACTACTAACTAAAATACGTGAATACTGTCTGTTGAAGCTTGAAACTAATTAAATATCTACTGAGTTTTTTATTTGTAAAAAAAAATTTGTACATTTATTTTAAATGGAAAAAAGTTAAAGCAATAACATACTAATAATGACAAATGCGTAAATAGATGCAGACAGTATAAACACTGAAGTTACTAATGTATAACAAGATTTTTTCTAGATTCGCATGAAAATATAAATTTATTTAAGCATTTTCAAGTTCTTGTTCTTGTAATACAAAATACATATCTAATTTTATTTCCTAGAAGAATAAAAGCTAGTTTTCTGTAGTATGGTTATTGCTAAATATATAGCTTTCAATCGTGTATCAAATTTATTATTTAAATTAGCGAAATGATTGTAAATAAGTTAAGCAGGTTCAATTCAATACAAAAATAACTCACTGAATAAACAAACAAACCCTGTTTCTTGTAGTCAAAGCATTAATCTGGTTATGAAATCACCAAGAAACCGGGTTTGGGGAGGTTGCTGCAAGATGTTAATAGAATAAACTTTTTAAGCCACCCATTGATTGTGAGCAAATTGCACGGCTAAACTTGCTAACAAAACCGCGAAAAATCCTGTAATGGCATAGCCCCAAGCACGATAGCGATTAAGACAAAGCCCCAATGCAAAAGATAGGGAGACAATTCCATAAGCATAGCGCTCCACAGAAGCTGTAAGTCCGGTATTTAGAATTAAAGCGTATGAAAAGAAGCCATAACCCACAGCAACCAAAGGAATTTTAGCTCGCGATCGCCACAATAAAGAAAGTCCGCCGAAGACAATAACCATCTTGACTAAGGGAATTTTCCCAAATGGATTTCTTTGGGTTAACCACAAAGGTTCGCCTATACCCAACCATAACAATAGCCACAAAAAATAAAATAAACTACGCAGCTTAATGTCAACTAACTTTTGACGAAAGCGCCATAATAAAAAACCGCTAACAATAATTACTCCAAATAAGACTGGAGAACTTTGGGCAATTTGCATCAACATATTCCACCAACCTTCACGAGCAAATCCGGTGGATTCTCGCCAACCTTTTTGCACGTGGACAAATGCTAAAGCATCACCAAATTTAATCAGACAATACAGGCTAAAAAGAAAAGCACCGCTACCGACAGCTAAGCCAGCGACATAGGCTTTCAAACTTCTGCCTTGTTTCCAAGCAACATATAAAAAAGCTGGAATCAACATAACTCCAGTAATTCTGGTTGCTGTAGATAAAATTCCCCAAACCGCTGCTGACAAATGCTGTTTTTTGTCGAAAGCTCGCAAAGCAGCGATGCTAAATAATAAAAACAATCCTTCGGTATAAATTACGGTTCCATAAAGAGAATAAGGACACCATGCTAAAACAGCAGTACTCCAGCGCGCTACATTTTTACCGTGGCTTTCATTTACCCAAGAATAAAAGATAATTAATGCACCTAAAAATGCGACATTATTTATTAAGGTGGCTGCTACCTGAAAAGGCAAGCCAGAGTGCATAATTACACGAGTCAATAAAGGCAATAATGGAAAAAAAGCTACAGAATATTGTTTCCCATCATTAATAAATTCGTAGCCAACAGCTACAATTCGATGATACCAAATGCTATCCCATGCGTAGAAAACATCCCATCCATAAATAGGAGCTTGGGCATTTTCAGCCACTGGAAGTAGAGGTGCAATTAACAACATTGCAACAATTATTACTATTCGGCTCAAAAGCCACATTGCTGTAGCAAAAACTAAGCCATTATTTAGGACATTATTTAAAATATTTTTAGATTGAGTCATTGAAAGAAAACTTATTCATGCCTTATTTATGCTTTATAAATAAGTAATCATAATTATGTTGAGAGTGCAAATTATAAATTATGATTAATATCAGTTTTGGAAGCTTGCTTGCTATATATTCAGGCAGCAAAACGCTTTCGCTGCTATTTTATTAATTAAATTGAAATAATCATACCTGCTAAATTAGGAATCTAAAATAAAAAATAAACAAGAAATATTTTTCAAATTTACTTTTGCCAAACTACTAATATAACTCCACAAACAATCAAACTTAAACCAGCAAGACGCATCAAAGGGATAGATTCTTTAAAAATAAAATAGCCTATTAATACAGAAAAAACGTAAACTAGAGAAGCAGATGGTCCAGCAACACTTAAATTAACTCTAGTCAGCAAAAGAATATAAACAACAGCACCGATACCATAACAAGCTAAACCTATTAATAATTCCGGGGTTGTGATAATACCCAAAATTTGCTTTAAGGCATTTGCTGCATCAACTCTCCCTAATTTCCCCGCACCTATTTTCAAAAATAACTGTCCCGTTACGCTTGCAGAAACTGACAAAAGCAGCAAACAAAATTCTTGCCAAGACATATAACTTGTGGATTTTAAATGTTAGATTTTAGATTGATTTACAGGTATTGTTTTAATTATCGTGATTTTAAGGAAACAAGGAATAAAGGAAAAAGATAAAACCATCAGATAAGCTTCTTATGCATAAAATTTAATCACTGTTCACTGTTCACTGTTCACTGCTAACTGTTAACTGCTAACTCTTTCCCTATTTATAACCCCCCGCATTTCCTTTACGGTATAAATAGGACGACCTTTTACTTCTTCGTAAATACGACCAATATATTCGCCTAAAATACCAATACAAAATAATTGTACCGACCCTAAGAAAAACAGTGCAATTGTAATTAAAGTGTAGCCAATTAAAGGAGAAGCGGGGTCAAATAAACGCCAATATAAAACCAACAATATCATTAATAAGGCAGCCGCTGCTGAAAGCATTCCTAAATAAGTAGCAAGTTTCAAAGGAACTCTTGAAAAAGAAATAATTCCATTAATAGCTAAAGCCCAAGACTTAGCAAAAGAATACTTTACTTTACCAGCAAAACGCGGGTCTCTTTCAAATGGTATCGCTGTTTGCCGAAAACCCACCCAAGCGCGCAAACCGCGTATGTAACGATTGCGTTCTGGCATAGCATTGAGAATATCAGCAACCTCCCTATCCATGAGGCAGAAATCACCCGTGTCGGGAGGTATATTTACATCAGCCAAACTTCTTAAAATACGATAAAAAGCATAGGCGGTAAATCGTTTTAGAATGCTTTCTTTCTTACGAGAAAGACGTTGAGCGTAAACAACTTGATAGCCTTGTCGCCATTTATCTACCATTGGTAAAATTAGTTCTGGCGGGTCTTGTAAATCGGCATCCATTACGACTATAACTTTACCGCTCACATGATTTAAGCCAGCGGTTACAGCTATTTGATGACCAAAGTTACGAGCTAAACTGATGTAATTAACGCGATAATCACGATTATAAATTTCACGTATTAAATTTAAAGAATTATCCCGGCTACCATCATCAACAAAGATTAATTCTGTCTCACCATCTAGCTGTTTGATAACGGCTTCCAAACGACGGTAAAGTTCGGAAATGTTTTCCTGTTCGTTATAAATTGGGATAATTATCGACACTATTGGTTGAGTCATTTGGAGTCAATTTTTAATGACCAATTATCAGTTAGCATTTATTAGCTTGGTTTTCTTGCTAATAACAAAATAGATACGCCAAAAGGTAGAGACAATTTATCAATTAAATAGCGTTCGCTGGCAAATAACCACTTTAAAAATTTGTTTACTGATTTTGATGGTACAACTAAATCGCTGCTAGTCTGATGTTTGTTTTGTTTTGGTAACAGCTTTGCTAAACTCCGTACTATTGCAATTAGGGGAAATAGAAAAGTATTAAAGTAACTACTGTAACTTACCTGATATTTTGCTTTTTTTACTAAATTTATTAAATTTTTTAATCTATATCGGCGTTTGTGATGGTTAATTTCATCATGCTCGCTCCATAGAAACTGGTAGGCTGGTACCGTAACTAACAAATAACCTCCAGGTTTGAGTTTATAGTACAAAGCTTCGAGCGCCGATAAATCATCATCAAGATGTTCTATGACATCTAGTATCAAAATTAAGTCATAAGACGAATTGAAAGGAATTTTATCTGGTAAATGACCTCGTTTCACCTGAGTTATTTGCCGTTGATTTGCTAGCTGACAAGCAACTTCATCTAATTCCATTGCCGAAACGACACCGTAACTAGATAGCATTTGTAAGTTACCGCCGGTACCGCAACCCGCTTCTAAAATTTGAGCATTTTTCGGTAAACTCAATCCACAAATTACTTGCTGTATAATCTGACGGCGTGCTACAAACCACCAATGTTTATCTTCTACAGATGCATACTGTAGGTAAAAATCTTTTTCCATCAGCGCAAATTTTTTTATTTACCTTGGCTCAAATTTACCTTATTCTGACTAATTAAACTAGATAATATATAGTGTTCGTGTTCTTTTAACTCTTTTTTGTTACTGTATGTTTTTGTATAATATTTATTGACATAATTCCTAATATCTGGGTCGTTTAGTATGTGAAAATCCATTCTCGCAAGTAGGATTTGTTCGGGACGATATTTCTTTAGAATTGCCAGCATTTCTTGATGAGTCAATTTTCCAGAATTAATTCTTTTTGATGATACAACCGCCATTTCTGGGGGAACGGGTAAATTAGCATAAAATGCATAAATAGGACGGTCTGTAAATACCCAGTTTGTAGAACCTTTGTATTTTATTACTAATTCTAAAAGTTGCAAATCCTTTGGTGGACCTCCTTTTGTAATCGGAGGTGTTGCAAATATTAAAGATACGAAAATGATACTAATTAAACTAATAATTATCAGTTTGAAGAAATTGATTGATTTAAAAAATGATCTAAGATTACCGTGCCAATTTTGAGATAAGAAATCAAGCAATGATGCAATGGCATAAGCGGCTAGCCAACATATAGGAATAGAAATTAAATGATAGTGATGGTACCAAATTGGTTTATGAAACAATAAAATTAAGAGAGAAGTAGCAAGCCAGGTAATGGGCAATAATCCATTTTTGTTTTTGTTATATATAATTGTTAATATGCCGACAACTGCTAAAAATATATAGTCACGGTCTTGAGCAGTCATATAATTTAAATAATATAAATTATTGTAATTTTGTATCTCCGTCTTAATAGGTTGATTTAAGTGAGTTTGAACTAATTGCTCTTGATGGAAAAACTGTCCAAATATTAATGCAATTGTGATATAAGTAAAGCAGAGAATACCCATCCACTGCAATAGAGAATAAAATAAATTTTGTATATTTTGATGTTTATTATTTTGAGATAAATTAATTTCAAAATTCCATAGATACATCATTATTAAGGGGGTCAAAAATACGGTAAACGCTTTCGTTTGTAACGATAATGCAAAAGCAATACCGGAAAAAATTAGATACCCTTTAAGATGATTTTGTTTATATAGTGATATCAGATAAATAGAAAGCATTGCCAGAGATAATGATGGAAGACCTATCATTACGGAAATACTAAGACGGATATAAAGCCAAGACGTGAATAGTAAAACTGTAGCTAATAAAGCAGGTATGTTACCTAATTCTTGACGTATTAATTGATAAAAGCACCATATCAATAATGATGAAAAAAGTAGGGTTAACAGGCGTGCTGCGAATACAGACTGTCCGAATAAATTCAACCAAGATGACAAAATCACAGTGAAAAGAGGTGGTTGGTCGTTCCATATTTGGCTATAAAAAGCAAACCCCCGCGAATAAAGCAATGCTTTGATTAAATTGAGTCCTTCATCGTAGTCTAATTCAAAGCTTTTAGTAATTGGTTCAAATCTAATCGCAACAATAAATGTAGCAAAAAGAATGATGCTGAAGAGGGTTAAAAAAAAGTTTTTAGTTTTGAACATTTGGTAAATAAAAGCAAAAAAGCAAAAAATAGAGGCAAACGAATAATTCAATAAATCATGAACGATCATTAATTAGTTTTTTTGACAAATAAATAAACCTCATCCCGTTCTTGTACTAATTCAAAGAATTGATTGTCTTTCAGTTTATTGACTAAATTAGCGGCAAATTCTGGATTGCGAGTACCATCAGGATGACGTACATTTAGCAGAATATATTTAAATTGATTGAAATCTGGAACTCCGTCACTCAAATCATCTACAAATTCAATATTTGAACGATGAGTTAAGTGAGGAACAATGCTATGGGTAGTTAAAACAGCTTCTTTGGTTTCAATTTTGGCTATAGCTTGACGCGTTGCTTGCCAAGTATCGATACTTCTAAAATAGCGAGACCAAAAAAAGCCATATTTCCCCAATGCTAAAAATGCCACTAATGCCCATATCAAAATATTTTTGGGATTTCGCAGCCAAGATTTGTTCGCAGCTAAACTCGAAATTACAGCCAAAATTAAAAACGGCAAGATAGGTAAAGAATATTGGTGAATTAAATCCCGTTGCGTCGTTTTCTCGGAAAGAATATTTATGGCTAATGTCGGAACAACACTTATTAAAGGCGCAAGATATTTTGGTCTTAAACCCCAAATTACTGGTGCGATTACTAAGGCTAAATATTCTAAAGTCTTTAAAGAAAATACTTTACCTAATATCAATCCCGGTCTTAAAAACAAATTCGCGATAATATCTAAAACTGAATCACCCAGATAGCTATAACGCTCGACAGCTGCTGCTTCTTCATTACTAAAGTTGGGGATAATAACTTGAGTCGCAATCAAAAACCACGCACACCCAGCAATTAAGCCAAATACACCACATACGCGCCGTTTTTCAAAAATCAACAGCCATAAACCCATCGCGGCTACCGTTAGAGATAACACCGCTTTGCAGCCTAATATAAAAATAGTTCCCGCACAAAAGCAAAGAATCTTATTCAGCCGCGCTGCTAAAACGACTCCCAAAAATACCGGAATAGCCATCACTTCCGGGTGAAATTCAAACAAATTAACGTTAAAAATCAGCGGGTACAGCAAATAAACTGCCGACATAGTAAAGGCTTGATTTTCTTTAAGTCCGGCTTGTTTGCTCAGATAATAAGCAGGAATGGCACCCGAGGCTAAAGAAACAGCTTGGACTCCTAACAGCCAATAGGCACTTGGATAAATTTTGTAGAGCAAAGCTAGGGGATAAACAGCCCAAGCTGCATGATTACCCATGTGATGAAAACCCAAAGTTGAAGGAATAGGCGGTTTTCCTTGACTCATTAGGTAAACAACTTGGTCATAAATACCTAAATCAAAAGCACCCGACTGAAACAGTGAGTGTCGCAAACTGCTACATAAAAACAGCAATATTGCTGCAACAGCACTCAGATTAATAATTTTTGTTTTCACCAGAATTTATCAAAAAGGTTAAAGGTTAAAGGTTAAAGGTTAAAGGTTAAATAGATTTAGTTCCTAACTCCTAAACTCCTAACTCCTAACTCCCTATCTCCCTTACCCTACCCACAATTCTTGAGCAAATCTGATAGAAAAAGTTGTGAGTAAAATCGCAAAGAAACCCATAGTCAAATATCCCCAACGTGGATGACGGGATAAGAAAATGCCGAAGGCGATGCTAACTGAAACAATACCGTAAACTATGCGACTTAGCGACCAAGTACCTCCGGAAGCTAGAACCAATGCTAAACCGCATAATCCGTAGGTTGCAGCTACGGGACTTAATTCATTACGTAATTTCCATATTAAATAAGCACTGCCAACAACTGATACAGTATTAATTAAAGGGTCGCCAGCTACCAGCCACCAAATTAAAATTAAAGCCGCAAAACCATAGTCAACTTTTGCTTCACCGAACTTCCTACTTATGTTTTTACGGAAGCGCCATAGTAAATAACCAAGAACGACAATTAAAGCAAATAATAACGGCACTACCGGATCTTTTATTCCTCCGTGCTTCCAATTTTCAGTACCGATGCTTATTTGCATCAACATTTTCCACCAGCTTTGCCAATCAAACCCCAAAGATTCACGCCATCCTTTCTGGGCTTCAATAAAAGCTAATGGCTCGTTGAATGTAACAGCACAATAAACACTAAATAGAAGTACTCCCGTTGCCGTAGCTAAACTGGAAATATAAGCAATGGTTGGTTTGCGTTGTTTCCAACATGCAATTATCAAAGCCGGTATTAATGCTAAACCTGTAGGTCTAGTTGCGGTTGCTAAGGCACCGAAAAGAGCAGTCAAGCCATATCGACTTCTGTCAAAAGCCTGCATCGCAGCAGCACTTAAAAATAAATATAAACCTTCTGTATAAATCACCCCTGCAAACATTGATGGAGGACACCAAGCTAATACAGCAGTAGCCCATCGCGCTTCATTCTCGCTACTAAATGACTTTACCCAAAAATATACGCAGTAAATAGCCCCTAAAAACGCCAAATTATTGACTAATAATCCCGCAATTTCAAAAGAAAAGCCTAGATTGATTAAAAGTTTAATAGTCAACGGAAACAGAGGAAAAAATGCCACATTATGCATTTTCCCATCATTAATAAACTCATATCCTTCGCTAACTATATTTTGATACTGTACGCTATCCCAAGCGTTAAATACTTCCAACCCAAATGTAGCTGCAATGCCTCCATCTGGTGCTTGTAATAAAGGCGCAATCCCTAACATCACAACCCAAATCAACAAGCGACTGCCGAACCACATTACAGCAGGAAATAATAATTCGTTTATGTTTGAATCTTTCTTCTTCTTTTTTAGTAACTCAACTTTCGTCATAAATTACAGTATAAAATGCGACTATATTCTATTGTTTTATTGATACTTTTACGAACCAATCCCATCGCTGGCTAATTTGAGATGAGGATAAATTACCACAATTTTCAGAGATTATAAAAGCCTTTGTAGTTTAACTATTTCTTTATAGTGCTAATGTATTATCAATGCTCAGATATAGTAGTCCAGAAGACATTTTACTGTCCTATAGTGACGGCTGCACATCAGCTTATTCCATATCTAAAGAAATTGTTGCTTGAAAAACTGAAGATTCTAATTAAAAATCAATTATTAAAACTCCTAACTATTAACTCCTAACTTTTTATGCCTACTTTTCTAGCACCAGACAATCTATAGTAGGGTTGTCTGTTAATGATTAATAAAAATTGTGAAAGCTATTACTCTTATTGGTTCTACTGGTTCTATAGGAACTCAAACTTTAGATATTGTTGCTCAATGTCCGGAACAGTTTAAGATTGTCGGGTTAGCCGCAGGGCGCAACGTAGAATTGTTAGCATCTCAGATTCGGCAGTTTCAACCGAGTATAGTCGCAATTTCTGATGAAACTAAATTATCGCAACTTAAAGAGGCAATAAAAGACGTACAGCCTCAACCAACTTTACTAGCGGGAGAAGATGGAGTTATAGAAGTTGCTCGTTATGCAGAAGCTGAAACTGTAGTTACAGGTATTGTTGGTTGTGCTGGATTATTGCCTACTATTGCTGCCATCAAAGCAGGAAAAGATATTGCTTTAGCTAATAAAGAAACTTTAATTGCTGGGGCACCAGTAGTTTTACCTCTAATCGAAAAGCATCAAGTAAAACTGCTACCCGCAGATTCAGAACATTCGGCAATTTTTCAATGTCTGCAAGGTATTCCTGAAGGCGGTTTACGCAAGATTATACTTACAGCCTCTGGTGGCGCTTTCCGCGATTGGGATGTAGCAAAATTAGCTGATGTCACAGTAGCCGATGCTCTTAAACATCCTAATTGGTCAATGGGACGTAAAATTACAGTAGATTCGGCAACTTTAATGAATAAAGGTTTGGAAGTAATTGAAGCGCACTTCCTGTTTGGATTAGATTATGACGATATTGAAATTGTTATTCATCCCCAAAGCATCATTCATTCATTAATTGAATTGCAAGACACTTCAGTTTTAGCTCAGTTGGGTTGGGCTGATATGCGGCTACCTCTGCTGTATGCTTTATCTTATCCAGAGCGTATTTGTACCGATTGGGAACGATTGGATTTAGTCAAAGCAGGCTCATTAACATTCCGAGAACCCAATCATCAAAAGTATCCTTGTATGAAACTCGCTTATGCCGTCGGAAAAGCCGGTGGCTCTATGCCAGCAGTTTTAAACGCAGCCAACGAGCAAGCTGTAGCCTTATTTTTAGAAGAAAAAATCCACTTTTTAGATATTCCTCGCTGCATAGAAACAGTCTGCGATCGCCATGGAGCGCAAAATAATTCAAATCCCAATTTAGATGACATTTTAACAGCCGATAAATGGGCAAGAAAAGAAGTTATAAAGGCTGCCAATAATTTGCAAAATGCACCGAAAGTAGTTTCGATGCGGTAAGGAGATGGGGAGAATGGGAGACAAGGGGATGAAGGAACAATCCGAATTTTCTAACTTCCCATGCCCAATGCCCCATGCCCCATGCCCAATTGCCAATTCTTTACTTTTTCGATGCAGTAAGTCTTGCAAAAACCTCTTTAACTCTCGGAGGTAACTGCCGCATGATTTTACCTTTTTCTCTATCCATTGCGACTAAAGTAACCTTAGCACTGACGTATAAATCTTGCCCATCAGCTGATTGAATAGCATAATCCCAATTGATACGAACCCCTGTAACTTCTTCCATGCGAGTTTTGACTACAGCAGCAGATCCTAACTGAAGCATCTGATGATAGCGTATTGACATTTCTACCACGGGTAACTCACAGCCTAAAGTCACTAAATCGGTGTATTCAATCCCAATAGAGCGCAAGCATTCTATTCTAGCTTCTTCCATCCAAGCAATATAGTTACCATGCCAAACAACACCAGCATAGTCAGTATGATGAGGTTGAACCCTCACAGGATATTTGAACCAACTTTCAGATGCGTGTAAATATTGATTATCTATAACGCCAGTCGGTAGTAGTTGCGGTTGCTGTGATTTTTCTTCGGACATCTTAAACTTTCTTCGCAGATGCGCGTGTAAACTAATAAAGTTTGCTTTAAATAATTTTGAACAATATTGAGTCTAGCTTATGACTGCTTTTTTTAAGACCGCAGCATTTGGCAATTACTGTAATATACCGGATTTATTTACTGTTTGTTACAGAATTAAAATTAAAGCATGGTGAGTTTTCTCGCTTCAAGCTTTTCGCAAAGTCTGAAACTGAAATATGTCTTAACATGTTTGATGCTTTCGCGCTCAAATATTATCGATACAAGTCTTACGCAATTTTGCTTAAGGCGAACGAAACATAAAAATCAAAATATTGCCTTGAAGGCATTTGATTTAAATAGTATTTTAGAATACAATGTTTTTGGGTAAATTCAGTTACACAGCCCAGCCATCTTGAACACGGCTTTCTTTATATGACAGGCATTTTATGTAATTATTCGGATAAAAACATGCGGCACTATACTGCTAGTAATGCGCTGTTAGCTGTTAAGGTGAGAGGTTTGCGAACGCTACTTGGGCTTAGCAATCTGACGGTTTTAAGAATTGCAGACCAAACTAGGAAACTATTTACATAGCTAGAAGTAAACTATGTATTGTACTACATGCAATTGATAAACAAGTTACTTTTATTACGGCTATAGACAAGCACTGATTTACATGTTTTATGTTTTGGTAATTTTCATTGGTAGCCTCAATTACATTACCTACATCAAAAGCTTAAAGTTTACTTTGCTCAAAAAAATGATGCGATCGGCAGATGTTACAAAGTCGCCAACCAATATATTTCAGTACATCCGTGCGATGTCTCCTTAGACTCCAGAAAAATTTCCCATGTTTTGATGGAAAGGCAGATAAAGATTTAGCAGCCTTCTTGTCTAAGCAGCACGATTATTTAGATTACCTAATGCCCTACAAGGATTTAGAGTAATGTCTAATTAATAGTTCGTCTCATTAACTATGAACTTGAAACATTACTGAGTTCCTTTGGGAAGAGAGCAAGTCAATGACAGCACTACCGAAGATGTAAGCTACCTTGATTTGGGCTTGCTTAACATCGCTTTGCGAGAGCTTTAGCATTAGTACAAGCTTCAATTGGTGGATGCTTAACTATATTCGCAAGTTCCTGTAGCTGGTTAACTGCTTCAGCGCCTTCCAACTTCATTAGTTCGCGATCGTCACGCATTTCAGTCCAAGTTATACCGTAATCGGATACTAGAAATCTAATCAAATGATTTTCACCCAAACTAACCATAAACGAAGCACTATTCATTTGGTCGCCGCAGGTATAGCAAGACGCGGGATACCCACGTCTCTCTAGAACAATGGCTAAGGCTTGTAAGTTCATTACTAAGTCTTGAACGAACTGCCGGTGTTGTTGCGCTAATCTTAGAAACACTTTTATCCTCCAAACACCACAATCATTTTAATCTCTTTTATATTTTTTTTAGATTTTCTCATCAAATGGTATTGTAAACTAATCATTACAAATATCCACAAACGATAAAACCGAAAAATGACTACCTTGGAAATGGTAGTTTAGTCCGACGATTCGTGCCGTATCATAATATTCACTTTACGATCTAAAAATTTCCGACACGATTTGTTAAATTTGACTTATTAATCTATATTGTCGAGACCCGGATAGATACTGACAATATAAATCCGCTATCACATTAACTCATATTTGCTAGAAGTCAACCACAAAAAATACGCAAATAATATGGTTATCGACTTTTAGCTGCTAGAAATACAGAGATTTATTGTTCAATTGACTTTTTGCTTCATTTTTTGTTACCAATAATCAACAAAATCTTTCTGCTTTGACTTTAGTAGGTTGATTTAAGTTTCTCTTTAAGGAAAAACTTAAGTTAATAAAGTCTTTAAAGTTCTATAGCTAAACCTCTTCAATAGTTTGCTGTAGTCTATAACTTGTACGTAAGAAAAACCGAATAGATTTAGCCTTGAACAACAAGAGTCTCCGGTTCTCGTTGATAATAGTGTAATTTATTTGCTATAACCGATTTGAGTTTTACATTCAATTGAGAATTAGGTTGCAATTAAAACTTAAGGATAACCAAATAATCTAAGTCTACGGTGCCAATTCGGCAAAATCATATTTAAATCTTTATAAAAATGTATATTTAGTTACGATTTAACCAAAAAAACAACATGTATATAGGTAGCTTACGAAAGGTTGATCGAGAAATAATACCGATGGACACAAGCAAGCGATCGCCATGCATTAGATAACTAAATAGTTAGATTAGCAATCACTATCTTTTTATAAAAAGTATAGACATTAAAAAATCGTATTGCCGATATTTGCAATACGATTTTCATCAGTTTGACAATGATAACTCTGTTCTAAAAGGTTTAGATTACTTCCCACCAGCCAAAAGCCGGACCGATAAAACGAACTGTTACCCAAAGGGCAATCATGAGATATATGCCAATCCAGGCACCCCGAGTAGTCCAATTAACAAACTGTTCTGCTTGCTTTTTAGTTATCGGAACCCAAGGTAAAATACGAGGGGATTGACCGTAATCATTTCCTAGTGAAGCTTTACGCCGCTTTGCTTCGCCCATAGCTGAGATTAAAGATAATAGTAGATCGTGTAGAAATACTTCCTATCGCAGATCGAAGACCTTTTGACATTCCCCATGCTTAAAAAACAGGGATTCTCAGTTCATCGCCGCAACTTGCTTTAACAAAGTTTCCTCAGTCAAAGTCGAGCTTGCAACTCCCCGAGCATTAATTCGGGAATGCCCTCCCCTACTCGTACCAGACTTATTTCGTTGCCTGCCTGTGAAATAAATCATAACATAGGCGGTGGCAGGTTAAAACCTAAGATTAGCTTTCATTCCTAAGCTTAAGAGATGAGAATTTAGTCCTAAGTCTCTCCGCTACGGACACATTAGGTTAGCGCAAACAGCATTTTTCTTATAAAACCATATTGAACTACAGGTTTTATAAATAAATGTTTAGTTAGATTAAGAAGACTAAATTATTATTGCTATTTAAGTTGCTAGCTTTTCAAGCGTTTTACCGCGTTGCTTTAGAAGTCAATTCAATTATATTCACAATTATTAATAATTATTTACATTTATTGTTTAAAATAATAAATATAAATTATCATCTAACTCTTTAGATTAATTTTCCAAGCCGAGAGTATTTAAGTAATATTCCTTAAATATATTAGTCAACTTTGCATCATTTAGGCTAGCTAGGAAGCGTTTGATGAAAAACTCAAAATCTTTAGATCTAAAAGCTACGGATATAAAGCAAGAAGAAAAGCCATTACAACAATTTTTGCAATTGATTTCTGATTTGTGGTGCATGGTTACAGAAGATGGTTGCTATCAACAGTTGAATGGCGATCGCTGGAAAAGTTTGTTGGGGTGGAATGAATCCGAGTTGATATCGAAACCGATGCTAACAATTGTTCACCCAGAAGATAGAGAAGCAATTTCCCAGGCTTTGTCTGAATTGATTAAAAATCAAGTTATAGAGTTGAAAGCGCGCTATCTTCACCATGATGGAAGCTTTCGCTGGATTTCTTGGAGAATTAATAAAAATGAAGATGAAATTATTTGCGGTATAGGTAAAGAAATAACCCTTGATGAATTGCAAAGTTTAGTAAATCATCAAGATACGGGTGAAATTATCAAATGTAATGGTGAAAAAATTGATTTTATCAAAGAAAAAATACAGAATATTCAGCAAGAACTTCAGTTATTGCAAGGCGAATATCAACAAAAATCAATAAGCTGCCTGGGTTCAAATAGTAATAATAATTTGGTATATTATACATTTAATAAGCAACCTAATGACAGTTTTAATTGTGAAAAGTTTTATAAGTCTCTTTTAAAAAAAGATTACGAACCGAAGACTTTAGAAAAAATAATTAGTAATATAAACCAAGGAATATTATTGCTTGATAGTAAATACCATATTATTTTAGCTAATCACAATGCTAAAAATTATTTAAAGATAATTGCACAAGTAGGTAGTAATAATAGATTAAATGAAATTGCTGGAAACAGTATAGAAGATTTGATTCATAGCACTGAAGAAAATAAAATTCACAAGCTTATTCTTCAGTATTGTCCCGATAGCATTTTAGAAATAGTCGTTCAATTAATTGAACCTAAACAAGAGCATAATCAATGGTTGGTGACAATTCATAATATTAGCGTTGTCGGGCAACTTGATTTAGATGTTCGTAAAGCATTAGAAAAAGAGAAAGAAATTAATCTTCTAAAATCAAACGTTGTAAATACAGTATCTCACGAATATAGAACGCCTTTAACAAATATTATTTTGGGTGTGCAATTACTCAAAAAATATCATGGCAACCTAGATAGTAAGCGTCAAATGCGCTGCTTGCAACATATTGAAACTTCTGGCAAATACATGATGCATTTAGTAGATAATATGTTGCTCGTCAATAAAGCTAAATCAGGAAAGCTGGAAGTGCATCGTAGTTCGTTAGATTTGATATCATTTATAGAGCAATTAGTAGAAGAGTATAAATTGGTTCTAGATACCGATTGTACTATTAATTTTATCCACGAATGCTCTTGTTTAGAAGCGAATTTAGACTCAAATATACTACGTCAAATTCTGACAAACTTACTCTCTAATGCAATTAAATATTCTCCAAACGGTGGAGAAGTCAATTTAAATTTAGCCTACAGCGATGGTGTTGTTTTATTCCAGGTATCAGATAAAGGAATTGGCATTCACAAACAAGACAATCAAAAGCTATTTGAAAGTTTTCAGCGAGGTAGTAATGCAGGCACAATTAGGGGAACTGGTTTAGGATTAGCGATTGTCAAAAAATGCGTAGAGCTACATGGCGGGGAAATCTGGTTTGATTCAGTTGTCGGCAAAGGTACAAATTTTTATGTCAAACTGCCTTGTTAAATTGAAATAAAAGCAACTTATGCGATTAAATTATTCTGATAACTATTATCCTTAAGCTTTTAACCAAAAAGTAAACAAAGCTTAATTCCCTTTGATGTAATTTATATTGATTATCTTAATATTAAGTAACAAATAAAAGCTTGATAAAAACCAAAACCTAAACAATACTAGTTGCAAAAGTATTGAAAAGTATTTTTACTTAAAATTTTAATCCGATACCGAGAAAAATAATTTCAGTGAGTATTGGAACTATGCTGATTATATGCTGTTCATCAGGTATAGTTTTGCATGGGTTTAAAGCCACTCGGCTAACCTCCTCGGCACCTACATCATACGCGTAAATTAAAGATGAAATATAAGGGCTTTCCCATTTCTTTTGGAAATAATTTCTCTACTAAATTTAAATTACCTTTCTCGATTGCGACTTTACTGGTAGTTACTAGCAGTTCGATGTTGCTACAAACCCAAGAGTCAAAAGCGAACATTAACAAGTACAGTAGCGCTCGAATTCAATTAGCACAAACTCCCGTTGCTAGCAGCATAATTTACGTAAATCCTCAAACTGGTACAGATGCTTTTGGTGCTGGTACCACTGAAGCTGCTGCATTTAAAACCATCAACTTCGCTCTCAAACAAGCCCAACCAGGCACTGTTGTTCAGCTTGCACCCGGTACCTACAGCAAAGAAACGGGAGAAAAATTTCCACTTAGAGTTAAAGAAGGAATAACTTTACGTGGGGATGAAGCTGGAAAAGGACAAGCAACATTAATTACAGGTAGCGGTAGATACACAAGCCGTACATTTGCAGGTCAAAATATTACTATTCTTGCTGGCAAAAACTCTGTAGTCTCTGGTGTTACGGTGACGAATCCAGCTTCTCGCGGTACGGGAGTATGGGTAGAATCAACAAATCCCAAGATTATAAATAGTACTTTTACGAACAACAAACGAGAAGGGGTTTTTGTTACTGGTACTGGTAATCCCATGATTGCCGGTAATATCTTTATTCAAAATTCCGGTAATGGCGTTTCTGTCGCTAAATCTGCTAAGGGAGAGATTCGCGGTAACTTATTTCAAGATACTGGATTTGGTTTAGCTATTGGTGGGAAATCCACACCTTTAATAGTTGAAAACCAAATTTTGCAAAATGTAGACGGGCTTTTTATCTCTAATTCAGCACAGCCTATATTGCGTAAAAACGTTATTCAAAACAATACCCGTGATGGTATAGTTGCAATTTCTCAGGCTCAACCAAATTTAGGTACCTCTGAAGAAGCGGGTGGTAATTTAATTCGTAGCAACGAACGCTACGACGTACATAATGCTACTAAATCTCAACTTCTAGCAATTGGTAACGATATCGACGAAAGTAAAATTCAAGGACAAGTTGAATTTGTTGCGGCAACAGTCGAACCTTTACCAGGGGGTGCAACTGCTTTTAGTGATGTCGCACCAAATTATTGGGCAAAAAGCTATATCGAAGTTTTAGCTTCTAAAGGTGTAATTGCTGGCTTCCCTGATGGAACTTTTAAGCCTAACGAACCAGTTACCCGCGCTCAATTCGCTGCTATCATCAGCAAAGCTTTTGCTCCTCAAGCTCAAAAGCAAGCAACTAATTTCCGCGATGTCAGCACAAATTTTTGGGCTTACAATGCCATTCAAACAGCAACCAAAAGTCCTTTCCTAGCTGGATATCCTAATAATACTTTCAGACCACAATTAGAAATTCCTAGAGTACAGGTTTTAGTTTCTTTGGCTAACGGTTTGGGCTTAACTACAAATAATCCCAATATTCTTTCAGTTTACAGCGATGCTGGGCAAATTCCTAATTGGGCACAACCATCGGTTGCAGCAGCCACTGCCAGACAACTTGTAGTTAACTATCCTACTGCTGCACAATTAAATCCTACACGTGAAGCAACTAGAGCAGAGGTTGCTGCTTTTGTTTATCAAGCCTTGGTTAATGCAGGGCAAGCTGAAGCAATTCCTTCGCCTTACATAGTAAGAGTTTCGCAGTAATGTATTGTATGCAATATGTCTGTTTCTAAGAAATAAGTAATCCGAAAAAACAATTACTTATTGCTATTTTTATGTACCTACACCTGTTTAAAGATGGGTGTAGGTTACAAGATTTACTCATCTAACAAAATCTTTTGGCAGCGATAGATATAGCTCAATAATTTCCAAAAACTCTGATTTTTAAGGTAGGTAGTCAAGATAATCCAATAACTGCCTTCAAAACCATCTTTTTCCAATTCAAACGTTATCTTAAATGAATTTTGCTACTTTCTGGCGGTGAGATGCTTTAGCTTGTACGGAAATTCATTTTTGCTAGTATTTTTTAAATGTTTTCAGTCTGATAATATTATCGCAATCCGATTATTTTTATTGAAATATAGTCAGAATTTGCATTGCTGCTTCCAGTTAATACTTATTTATGTAAAATTTTATGTAAAGACTTATAAGTTGAATAGTGACCGCTTATTAACTGCTAGGGCATAAATAAACTATTTACTATTTAGGGCTTGCTCTGACGATTAATAACATTATTTTTGACATCTTGCTGCAAGAAATATTATTGTATTTTTATAATTACGTTCCCTTGTGATTTCTTGTGAGTAAAGACCTTGGAAAAATATTACTGGCTAAGAACGATATTATAATTGACAACTGGATTGCTGCGATTCGCAAACACGAAGACATAGAAAGCTCAAAAAACCTAACTTATAAATCGGTACGCGATAATCTCCCTATTGTTGTAAGAGGTCTTGCGACTCTACTTTCTCAACCTTTAAATAATCGAACGCAGATTATAGAAGAAAAAGGTATAGCACACGGGATTCTCAGAGCCGAGCAAGGTTATGATATTAATGAATTCTTGCTAGAATACGGTTTATTCCGGAAGATAATTTTTGCTGTTCTCAAACCAGATTTGCTTTCATGCTCTAGTGATGAAATTTTGCAAACGGTTGAGACAATTGACTCAGTAATAGACCAAGTTATTTCTTTATCTTTAGAAAGTTATATTGAAGTACGGTTACAGGAATTACAGGATTTA
The DNA here is from genome assembly GCF_000316665.1 of Rivularia sp. PCC 7116. Taxonomy (GTDB): domain Bacteria; phylum Cyanobacteriota; class Cyanobacteriia; order Cyanobacteriales; family Nostocaceae; genus Rivularia. The sequence goes on from NC_019678.1 coordinate 1,385,420, forward strand.
CAGTCACAACTAATACTAAACAATCAAGAATTAACCCGCTTAGTAGCAATGCAAAAGGAGAGTCTGTCTCATCTTGCCCACGAATTCAAATCTCCTTTAAACTCCATAATGGGTTTTTCATCATTGCTATTAAAACAGCAGCGAGGAATTTCGAGCGGACAAGATAAATCTTTGAATTTACAGTTTCTCGAAAAGGTGATTGGAAATAGTCGGCAGCTATTACGTTTAATTAACAACACCTTAGAAATGTCTCGCATTGAAGCAGGAAAAGTACCTCTTAGTCTGGAATGGATTAACGTGCGATCGCAAATCCAAACGGTTGTAGAAGCCTTAGAACCTGCTGCTCGTCAAAAAAATTTGCAAGTGATATTGAAATGCGATCGCGCTCCCAAACAAGTGTTGAGTGACCCCTTAAGATTACAGCAAATTATTACTAATCTGGTAAGCAATGCTATCCGTTACACTACAGAAGGAAGCATTACAATTACTTGCGAAGTTAAGAATGATGACCAATGGTCAATTAGAGTTGCCGATACAGGGGTTGGTATAAGCCCGGAAGCTCAAGCTCAAATTTTTGAATCTTACTTTAGAGTTGCCTCAGATGGTGGTTATTCTCCTGATAGCACTGGTTTAGGATTAGCGATTGTTGAAAAGCTAGTCAAATTACTTAATGGAAATATAGAATTAATTTCTGAATTAGAAAAAGGTTCTAGTTTTACAGTTATTTTTCCTAAAAAAATCACACTTTCCTCTTAAATACAATCGCTTATTCAATAAACATTAAGATTCAGCTAAATCGCTTTTCCTGATAAAAAGGATAATAACTCCAATCACTAAAAAAGAAATTCCCCACCATAAAGAATTACCAGGAAGAACTTTGAGTAAAAGCGTAGTTAATCCTGAAGTAATTAATGACCATCCTGCGGTTGTTCTATATTGCATTATTTGAATTTAGCTCTGCTAGATTTAGGAGATTGATAAGCATGATAAAACACTATTCTTATCTGCTGTTAATCATAAAAAGATAGACTAGCTAAAATACTCTATCTATAGATATAGTTAATTACTAAGAATTAATAATAATAAAATTATTTTAATCTTCTCTAAGGTAGTTGAATAAATTAGTAGACTGGAAAAAAGATTATTTAGTATATAAAATCACTGAATTTTAATTTGTCTATAAATTTATTTTTAATTTAATTTAAAATTCAATACTGAATATATTTTATAGCTGTGAAACTTGAGGAAGTCAGATAATTATTTTAGATTTGAGTATAACCAGGTAACAAATCCTGATTGTTCGAGGTTAAGTTGTTACGTATCTAGTTATATACAGCAAGCGGGAAATATCCGCACTTGAATGATTTATATTTTCTCGTTGTATAAATTAAAATTATTAACTATTCGCATTTCAATGCCCGAGCAATTACATCATTTATCTCAAAAATCGGGATTATTCCAAAGATACCTATTGCAGCGAGCATCTTAATACAGATTTTTAATATCAGCTTAACCCCTGCTACACAAGTATTTCTGCGAGCAATCTAACTTCCTGTTACATGCAAATTAAGATTACTAATAAATTGCTGTGGTAGGATTCTAAGCGAATAACTTAAATAAGTTCGTCTCTTGGTGAAGTATAAAAATTCAGGTTTATCAAAAGCTTGAAATTTAGACTTCAGACGAGAGCGGGTATATAATTCATAATTTAGTTAAAAATACGTCCTAATTAGACGTGTAATTGATGATGGCTCAAGAATACCGTCGTGCAAAACTTAGAGGAAAATCATTTAAAGGGCAAGATTTGACTGGTGTAGATTTTTCCAATTCTGACATTCGCGGTACCGACTTCACTAATGCTATTCTCAGAGATGCAAATTTCAGCCATACGAAATCAGGTTTGCAACGCCGTTGGGCAATTATTCTAATTTTCTTGTCGCTACTGCTCTGTGCGGTATCGGGTTTGATGTCGGCTATTGGTGGTTCTTTAGTAGGATTTATTTTAGTTGATAGTGCGCGCTCCAATGTTTATGTCGGCGCTTCTTGTTTAATTATTCTCTTAATATACTTTTTGCTAAGCATCGGCAAAGGAGTATTATCTGCTTGCGTATTCTTGGCGGTAACTATTGCCTTAGCCATAGTCGCAGCAGTCTCATGGGCTGGCTTTGTAGCCGTCTTCTGGAGCGGATTAGCAACAACTTCAGAGGCAACGCAAATTGCACCGATAGTCGCAGTTGTCACTATGGGAACTGTAGCCGTCATCGTGACTGCGGTGGGAGCGGTATGCGTAACAATTTCAGCAGCTATTACCGGAGCCATCGCGGGAGTTTTTGCGGTAATGATAGCAGTGATGATAGCCGGAGTAGTCGCCGGTGCTGTATCGGTGTATGCGATGATGGTAAATCCAGTTGCGGGAGTAGTTGCCGGTATTGTTTCGCTAGTGCTAGTAATCCTGTCTGCTTTTATTGGCATTACCGCTATTTCTGAAGATAAAAAGCAGAATTTCGTTCGTAAAATCGCTATTTCTTTAACCACTAGATACGGTACTAGTTTTCGCAATGCTGATTTAACAGATGCTGACTTTACCCAAGCCAAACTCAAGAGCGCTAATTTTACCAAAGCCAAAATCAAACGCACTAACTGGTTTGAAATCAAAGAGGTTCATTTAGCAGCAGTAAATACAACTTATTTAGAAAATGCCCAAATGCGCGAGCTAGTTGTCAATAAAAATTTACAAAATAAAATATTTGATGGTTGGAACTTGCGGGGAATCAATTTACAAGGGGCAAACCTCAAAGATGCCAGTTTTGTTGGAGCAAATTTAAATCAAACCAATTTGCGAAATGCCGATTTATCTAGAGCAAAACTTGTGCGATCGCAATTAGACAAAGCGGATTTAAGAAACGCTAATCTCACGGGAGCCTATATAGAAGATTGGAGCATAACTCCACAAACTCTCCTACATCCCATCAATTGCGATTATATATTTTTACGGGTGCCAACTCCAGAAGACCCAAATCCCCATCGTCTACCGGCAAATTGGGAAGCAACTTTCAAGGATGATGAATTTAATCAATCGATGAATCCTCTATTGAAAGTTTCAAATTTTAGTTAATGGTTAATGGGTAATGGGTAATTGGTAATTGGTAATTGGTAACAGGAAGTCTTAACCTTGACTTTATAAATCAGTTCTAATATGTATAGCTGTAGCCATAATTGGAAAATTTAATCAATAAATTGAGTTAAAGAGCTAATTAGCGTGACTCCTAACTTTTAATTACAATATACGGCTATGAGAGATTTATTGGTTTATCTTCTAGTCGCTTTATTGATTGCTTTATTCATTGAGCTAAATAATAAAAATGCTCGAATTCAGAATCTAGAATCAATTTTACAAATTGCCGTTGCAAAGCCAAGCTTATACGTACAAACTTATCAACACATAGGAGATATTATGTCTGAAGAGAACGAAATCACGATTAATCCTCAAGGGGATGCCGTAGGAATTTCGATTGGTGACGATAATTATCAAGAAGGAGTTTTTGCAAAAACTAGCGGTGATGTCGCAAATTTTGTTAACGAATTAGAAGGTTCGCGAGAAGAAGCTTCACCCAGAATAAAAGCACTTTTTGCTCAAATTCAAAAGACTATTGAAAACAACGATGATTTATCACCGGAAGAGAAAAATTATGCATTACAGCAACTAAAATCCTTAGAATCTACTTCTCAAGCTAATAAAAGAAAACTAATGAAAGCCGAATCGGATCAATTCATGACTGATGCGTCAATCGTGTAAAGTTATTGAATTAGTAAAACAATTGAGACTAAAGAACTAACGGCAATCAAAACTTCCCGTCTTCCCACCTCCCCCATCCATCTGGTTGCTAAGATAAATAAAGCGGAATCATTTCACCTATATATTTGTGAGTTATAAGACTATGTCCTCTGCGATCGCTGTTGAGAAAAAAAAGTTAAAAAATCCGCCCTTGCAACTTCATTACTTGGGGGATAAGGTTCTAAGACAACCTGCCAAACGTATATCAAAAGTAGACGAAGAAATTCGTAAGTTGGCGCGAGAAATGCTGCAAACTATGTACAGCAGCGATGGTATTGGTTTAGCAGCACCCCAAGTAGGAATTCACAAACAACTTATCGTTATAGATATTGAACCAGATAACCCAGCCAATCCTCCCCTAATTTTAATCAATCCCATTATTAAAAAATCTTTTGGTGACATCTGCGTAGAACAAGAAGGATGTCTGAGCATACCCGGTGTTTACCTAGATGTTAAACGTCCCGAAATGATTGAAGTTGCTTATAAAGATGAAAATGGTCGTCCTCAAAGCTTGAAAGCTGGAGGTTTACTCGGACGTTGCATCCAACACGAGATGGATCATCTTAACGGTGTTGTATTTGTAGATCGAGTCGAAAACGCTTTAGCACTAACCCAAGAACTATCAAAGAATGGTTTTTCCCATCAAGCTGTAAAATCAATAGTATAGGGGGAAAAATAGGGAAAAATACTCATGAACACCATGACACCGCTTAGCGGTTTGTTTTTACTTGGTTCTTGTATCGCTGCGATCGCAGCAGTTGGTTGTGTTTTTGAAATTTCATCGGGACAACCAGATTTAGGAATGCAGAACACCTCAATTATTTTAGGAATTAGCATTCCGCTCACAGCCTTATTTTTCTTTGCCGCAGTCCGAGATGCGCGAGCTAACATGAAATAAGCATCAGGTACGAAACGTACTTTTAAAGGAAAAAGGAAAAAGAGTAGAGGGAAACTTTATTCTTTTACCTTTTGCCTTTTTATTTTTTATAGAATTGATAATTGGGCATCGGGCATTGGGCATTGGGCATTGATTATAAAATAGATAATTATTTACTCTTAACTCCTGATGACATCCGTATTCAATTCTAGCCAAAGTCAATTAATAAGACTTTCTCAAGGACAGCTTAACTTATTAGAAAGTTGTCCCCGTAAATTTCAACATACTTATTTAGAACAACTTCGTCCTCCTCTCGATCCAAAGTATGAGGAAAAGCAGTTGCTAGGAAGTCGCTTTCACTTGCTAATGCAGCAGCAAGAAATGGGTTTGAAAATTGGTAGTTTTTTGCAAACCGATAGTCAATTGCAAAGCTGGATGAATACTTTTGCCAGTATCGCACCAGATATTGTAACCCCCACTGACAATAGCGAAACTTTCCGAGAAAGCGAACATTATCGCACCCTACAAATACAAGACTATTTACTTACCGCTATTTATGATTTATTAATTGCAGACAAGGAAAAAGCCCAGATTCTTGACTGGAAAACTTATCGGCAACCACCTTCAAAACGCAAGCTGCAATATGATTGGCAAACACGTCTTTACATGTACGTACTAGCCGAAACTAGCACCTACCAGCCAGAAAATATTTCCATGACTTATTGGTTTGTGCAATCGGAAAGCAAACCACACAGTATTAAATTCAGCTATAGTTCTACCCAGCATCAACAAACTAAAAAGAAACTCGATGGTCATTTAAAGAAACTAACTAAATGGCTGCAAGCTTATCAACAAGGAGAACAGCTACCTCAAGTCTCCGAAGGTAGTAAAACCTGTACTTATTGTCAGTATGCTTCTCGCTGTGGAAGAGTTGCTGCTAATTTCGCTCAAAAATCATCGTCTCATGATTTACTCGGAGTTAATAACACTTTACTCAACTTAGCTAACATTGAAGAAGTACCTCTTTAGGTTGCTAACTGATTAGTGACTTTATCCGCCAGAGAATCAAAATATTCTATTCATCCAGGAATTAGAGATTGATGACATCGCGCTGGTGTTTTATTTAGGAGAACAATTATTTACCAGCGATATATATGCTTATTTATACAGAACTTATTCAGCCTGTGAAAAAATAATTTCATCAAGGTAGTCAGAATAAAATAGAAGCTGTCTTTATAAATGCATCGGTAGATTGTCCTCGTTCAAACCTTAATGACAAAATCGAAAATTTCATAACTTAATATCTAAAATTTATAATCTCAAATTGTATGTCCGAACAACAGTGGATTCTTAAATCAACGGAAGAGCCTCCAAAATGGTTCTTAGAAATCGTAAAAAAACAGCTTCCTGGATCAAAAGGAAACTTCGCAGCCCAATTATTATGGCAGCGAGAAATTAGAGATATAACTCAATTAGAAAATTATATTAATCCCCAAAATTATCAACCTGCTAGTCCCTTTGAATTTGGGCAAGAAATACAATTAGCAGTCGAAAGACTGCAACAAGCGCGAAACAACAGCGAAAAAGTTGCTATTTGGGGAGACTTCGACGCTGACGGCATTACTTCTACTGCAGTATTGTGGGATGGGTTGGGACAATTTTTTCCGAAAAATACGCAACTAACTTATTACATACCCAACCGTTTGACAGAATCCCACGGATTAAATATTTCCGGCATCGAAAAACTTAATCAGCAAGGATATCGACTCATAGTTACTTGCGATACTGGCAGCACAAATATAGATGAAATTATCTATGCAAATAGCATAGGTATAGATATTATTGTTACCGACCACCATACATTACTACCAGAACGTCCCCCCGTCACAGCAATTATTAACCCCCGAAGCTTAGCCGATTCCCATCAGCTATTTCATCTTTCCGGCGTAGCTGTAGCTTACAAACTCATCGAAGCTCTTTATCTAAGTTTTCCACAGATACCGCAACAGCCATTAGAAGACTTATTAGATTTAGTCGCAGTGGGATTAATAGCCGACTTAGTACAACTGAGTGGAGATTGTCGATATTTAGCACAAATAGGAATTCAACAACTGCAACAAGATTTCAAAAAACCGCCAGCAGCAAGAAGAAGACCAGGAGTCGGAAGGCTGCTAGAATTGTGCCAGAAAAACGGCGATCGCCCTACAGATATTTCCTTTGGCTTGGGACCTCGAATTAATGCTGTCAGCCGCATTCAAGGAGACGCAAGCTTTTGTGTAGAACTACTAACCAGCAGCGACCAAAAGCGCGTTTGCGAACTCGCAGAAGTCACCGAACTCGCGAACACCCGTCGTAAATCGCTGCAAAAAGACGTAGCCCGTCACGTCACTCAGAAGCTTTCACAAATGGACTTATCAACCACCAGCGTTATAGTCCTTGCAGACCCCCAATGGGCAGTAGGCGTTCTGGGATTAGTGGCAGGGCAAGTAGCCCAAGATACGGGAAGACCGACGATTTTGTTAAGTACGGAAGTAGCCGAGGAAGAAGACAATGTAGAATTTTCTTCCCCCTCTTCCCCCTCTCCCCCTCTCCTCGCAAGAGGTTCCGCACGTTCGGTTAACTCAGTTGATTTATATAAATTAGTCAAAGCCCAGGAGCATTTACTACATCGTTTCGGAGGACATCCTTTTGCAGCAGGTTTAAGTATGCCGGTGGAAAATATTCCTTTATTTACAGAAGCAATAAACCAAAGGTTGCGACAAATAACTGGAGGTACCATACCAAAACCTGTAGTTGAAGCAGACTTAATCGTAACTGTTGCCGACCTCGGTAAAGAATTATTTCTAGAATTAAAATTACTTGAACCCTGCGGTATGGGTAATCCAGTACCAAAACTATTGATAAAAAACTGTTGGTTTGAAAATATTTGGCATCGCAATCAGCAAGATGCGCGAGGAAAAAAAATCCAGTATATCAAAACAGAATTCGGCATTCGCGACGATTCTAGCAAAAATAGTTTTCCTGGTATCTGGTGGGGACATTATAAAGACGAATTACCACCACAAAAATGCGATTGTATAGTCGAGTTAGATTACAACACTTTTAAAAGACGTTACGAAATTAGACTTATAGCAGTACGGGCTGCCAAAAACGCCATCAATGCAGTCTCTCAAGATTTATTATCAATTTTAGATTGGCGCAATACGTCTCCTAATAACTATCCATCATTATCCGAGTCTCCCCTTATCCTCAAAGAATGTCCGACTCGCTGGGATGATTTGCGGATATGGTTGAGACGTTCATTTTACAAACAGCAACCGCTAGCATTAGCATGGACAAAACCAAATCCTAAACCACCAGAAAAAACATGGCTGGAACTTGTAGGCATAACCAAATATTTGTGCCGCACAAATCAAACTGCAACTCGAATACAGCTTTTAGACAAACTATCTATTACTAGCCAAACATTACATGTCGGTTTTCAAGCTTTAAAAGCATTAGGATTTACAATCCTTTCACAAGACAATTATTTAGTATTCGGTCAGAAAGATAATACAAATACTACCTTTGAATTAGAAGCTGCGATAGATAAATTTACAGCAGCAGTACGCGAAGAGCAATTTCAAAAAAACTACTTTGACAAAGTACCTATTACAATTATTAATTATCAATTGTCATCTATCAGTTAATAGGTAATCTATCACTACCTGTAAGTTATAAGTAAATATATAATAATTAATTCAAAACAAAAAATATATCTGAAAAAATTTAACAATTAGAATATCCCCTTGTCAACTTTCCGCAAAATCAAAAATACAATAGCTCCCAATTCTCATAGTTTTTTATTACCAATCACCGATTACCAAACCCCACAGAGACGATAGCTTTTTCCCATATATCATATTTCTAAATTTCCTTGACGTTCGCACTTAAAGCCGCGATTTTTCCATTCTTGTAAATTAACTTGATTAAGTTGTATAACTTTAGAACATTTTGGTTTCATGACTTGACTAACACCTGCCCAAAATATGCTGCGAGTCACATCTAAACCAGTTTTCCACCAGTATTCGCGATTTCCAGGAATCCCTTTTTCTTGAATTATGTCAGGTTCTACCCACATTCGGTGAGAACCAAAAAGTATTTGTGCCATTAATTTTGCTCTTGGTAAATGTGTTGTAGAGGTAATTAGCTTTACTTTACGCACACCCCATTGCTGTAAAATTGGAATACTATAGTAAAAGTTATCAAAAGTAGAATTAGCACATTTTTCCAACCAAACCTTTTCTGTAGGTACTGTTTCTCGTTGAAATATTAGCCAAATACAAGGGTCTTCCGAACCACTGGAAATTAAAATGGGAGTCTGAGGGTATTTTTTTGCTAATTCGGCAACGTACATTTCTCGTTTGATACTTCCACCTAGAACAAAAAAAGCATCTATAGGCTTGGAAGATGCAAAAAAGACAGTTATAGTAGTAAAAAATAACCAGATAGCAATAAATATGCTAACACTAATCGTAAACTTTTGTAAAAAACGACACCATCTTTGATGCTGGCTTTTTACTCTCGAAAAGTGCTTATTTTTTACTTTACGATTCATGGTAAACCTGAATAGAATAGTTAATAGTAGCTTGAGTTAAGTCCAAAGTTAATGTAACTAATATAGCTAAGCGATCCCCTCTGTAAAATAAAGTAAAATTGGCTGCAAATATGACACTTATAAAAGTGGCATAATAATCAATTAAGCTTGCGGAGGCAATTGACTAACTTAAGAAGCCATTAATCATAGCTTTATAAGCGTGTTTTAAGAAAAATTTCATGCATTAAGCAATAAACTAAGATTTCCAGCCAGCAAAACTTATCAGTTTCTGGATAATCTAATTGCTAAACTGTCAAAAACACCATTCCAAAGTGCAAATATACATGAAACAATCAGCGAAACGTCACTCGCGGCTGCGATCGGCTTTTATTGGTGGAGCGATAACCACTACAGCAGCAATATCTGTATTTGGTCCAGTTTGGTGTCGTGAAGTAAAAGCTGCTCTACAGGATAGTCCGAAAGCGATTGTTGACCAGGTATGGCAATTAGTTAATCGCGAATATGTAGACGGATCTTTTAACAACCAAAACTGGCAAACCGCAAGAAAAACTTTATTAAGCAAAAATTATACTTCTCGGGAGCAGGCTTATACTGCGGTTCGTCAAGCTTTGAAAAGATTGGGCGATCCATACACTCGTTTTATGAACCCCAGAGAATATCAAGCTCTTACTTCCCAAACTTCTGGAGAAGTTTCGGGAATTGGTATTCGTATGGAAATAAATCCCAGAACACAGCTTTTAACGGTTGTTGAAGCATTAGAAAATTCTCCTGCACTCAAAGCAGGAATAAAAGAAGGCGATGTGATTTTAGCTATTGACGGTAAATCCACTAAAAACATGAAAATAGAGGATGCCTCAAAGCTGATTCGAGGTAAGGTGGGTACCTCCATTAATTTGCGTTTGGGAAGATTAACTCAAAGAGCATTTGATGTCAAGCTAACACGAGCGACTATTGAAGTTCCAACCGTGCGTTACACCCTTAAAACAGAAGGTAATCGCAAAGTTGGCTATATACGCTTGCGAGAATTTAGCGCTCATGCAGCAGAACAAATGCAGCGAGCTATTAGTAAACTGAATGCAAGTAATGTTGACGGTTTCGTTTTAGACTTGCGAGGAAATCCCGGTGGTTTGTTAAATGCAAGCATCGAGATAGCTCGGATGTGGCTTGATGAAGGTGCAATAGTCCGCACGGAAGATCGCAAAGGTGGAAGTGAGTTAACAAAAGCCAACAGCACCGCATTGACAAATCGTCCGTTGGTAGTATTAGTAGATGGCAACTCCGCTAGTGCGAGTGAAATCCTTACAGGCGCACTTAAAGATAACAAGCGAGCAACCGTAATTGGCTCCAAAACCTTCGGAAAAGCATTAGTACAATCAGTTCACGAACTAGCAGATGGCTCTGGTGTTGCCATTACTATTGCTCATTACTATACTCCGGAGGGAACTGATATCAATAAAAAGGGAATTACACCTGATATAGAGATGGATTTGACAGCATCCCAACAGCGTCAGCTTGCTTCCAATCCAAGATTATTAGGAACAAATAAAGACCCTCACTATTCCCGTGCATTGTCGATTTTATCCAACAACTACTTTGCATCTCCTGGGCAAAATCAATTTTCTCGCAAACCTTCGCAGCTTCCTAGACGTTAAACAGTTGTTGCTAGCAAGGCGCGGTTAATCGATCGTAGTGGCGTAGGATATTTATTTCAACCGACTTATCAACGCCCATTACTTTTTCAATCGCAAAGATTTTAAATTAGTGGTTGTATTCTCAGTCACTATTTAATTAGGACTTTGAGTTTTCACTATTTCTTATTTTTTGGAAATTATTGATAATGATTTTGGATTGGGAATACTGAAATTAGAGTAGTTAGTAGTTTTTCACTAATAACTAATAATTCCTAGTCAACAATCTCGAATTCATGAATCACGAGTCATCTCAGACAACCGCTACCAATACCTTCAAACCGGAGGTGTCGGTGGTGGTTCCTATTTATAACGGTACGGCAGATTTACCAGAATTAATTAACTGTCTATTGGCTCAAACCTACCCCAAAGATAGGGTAGAGTATTTGTTAGTAGACAATAACAGTAGCGATGATACTTCTGAATTATTAAAACTAGCCTTAGAAAATTGCCCAATTAAAATTCGTGCTTTGAGCGAAAGCGAAATTCAAAGTTCTTATGCTGCACGCAATACTGGTATTCGCGAAGCTGTGGGCGAAATAATTGCTTTTACCGACGCTGATTGTCGTCCTTTACCAGAGTGGTTAGAAGAATTAGTTAAACCTTTTATCAATACAAATATAGTTATAGTCGCCGGTGAGATTACGGCTTTGCCAAGTAGTAATCTATTGGAAAAATATGCAGATAAGCAAGAAACATTATCGCAAAAGCATACATTAGCGAATAAATTTTGTGCTTACGGACAAACTGCCAATTTAGCAATTCGTCGCTTAGCGCTAGAGAAGGCAGGATTATTTCGTCCCTATTTAACAACCGGAGGCGATGCCGATATATGTTGGCGAATTTTGCAACTCGAAATTGGAAGTTTAGAATTTGCCCCCAAAGCGATTGTCCAGCATCGCCATAGAACAACATTAAAAGAATTAAAGAGTCAGTGGCAGCGTTATGGACGTTCTAATAGCTATCTCCACGAACTGCACGATATAGAATTGATGCGGGAGATAAGCCAGTATGAGTGTTATTATCGCCTGTTGCGTTGGTTAGTAAAAGAAGTGCCTAAAACAACTTTAAAAGCATTACTAGGTAAAGCGAGCTTCTTAGACTTAGCTAATACACCAATTGGCTTGTTTACGGCTAGAGCGCGTTATTTAGGACAGCAGAAAGCAAAATTACCTCCTCAAGCCAAGAAAATTGAGTGGCTCTGAGGCAGTAAAAAGTCAGGGAGTTGGGAGTGGAGAAATTCGGAACTAGCACTTAACAGTTACAATCGTCTTCTCTCTTGCTCCTTTCTTCAAACTGTCACCATATTTAGCTAAATTGGAAAATGTAGAATACAGGAAGATTGATATGACAGCACAACTGTTACTGGTAGATGATGAACCCGGATTGCGCGAAGCCGTAAAAGATTACTTAGAAGCTAGTAATTTTAACGTTCAAGTTGCCAGTAACGCCAATGATGCTTGGGAATGGATGCAGCAAAATATACCCGATCTAGTTATATCCGATATTATGATGCCTCAAGTCGATGGCTATGAATTTCTCAAGCGGCTCCGAGATGATACTCGTTTTAAAACATTACCAGTCATATTTTTAACCGCAAAAGGAATGACTGGCGATCGCATCCAAGGTTATCAAGCCGGTGTTGATGCCTATTTACCTAAACCTTTCGATCCTGATGAGTTAGTGGCGATTGTAGAAAACTTAATTGCTCGTCGGGCTGCCAAAACTAGTTCGACTGTCGAGGAAGGGGAAACACCAGATTTAGCCGAACTAGCATCTCAGATGGCTCGAATTGAAGCTCTGCTAACTCAGAAAAATGCGATTACTCAAACCAGCGCACCCTTCAATATTGACTTGACTCCCAGAGAACAAAGCGTTTTAAATCTGGTTGCTGAAGGATTAATGAACAAAGAAATTGCTCGTCGCTTAGATACAAGCGTTCGTAACGTGGAAAAATACGTCAGTCGCTTGTTTAGCAAAACCGGAACCAATAGCCGTACTGAACTAGTTCGATTTGCTTTGGAGCACGGTTTGGCTAACTGAACGAACTCCCAGCAAAATTATTGACTGGGATTGAGATTATTTATTTATTGCTGTCTATTTATTCTCCTGAAAATATAATGCTAGGGAGGTTTAGCAACTAAGTTTTAATTTCTCAAAACCTTTTTCTTAAATTTACAAATGCCTGTATAAAAAAATTGCTGCCGGATATTTTGTCCCAAAAAGTATTCGGAATTGCTCCTTATGTTTATTCGATCGGGCAGCTTTCTAGCTTTACTACATGCGTAAAATTAAGTAATATTTCGTATTTACAGGTATGAAAAGATAGGCAATGATTAAGTAGCCAAACATTAGTACAAGAATCTGAACTAACCGCCAAAAAGTTTGACAGTGATTATTTCAAGCTCATAAAGCCTACAAAAAAAGCCGTTATTTATTCAACCAAATTATTATTTACTAAGTATAGTTTGTTCATAGGCATAGCATTAAAAATATCAATTCGTGAAAATATTCATAGAACTATGCATGGGAAGAGTACTTAGTCTTCTAGACTCATCCCACACAAGCTCATAATTTTAACTCCAAGCACAGACAAATAGGGGAACACAAAAGATAGCTGCGGGCATCTGAAGTCATGAAGAAAGTAAAAAGGATTGCGATGGTGAGATGCTTTTTGAGATAACTTAGATCGTGAAAAGCCCTTCAGCATTTGTGTGCCTTTGTAAAGGAGGGTACGAATACTACTGCAATCGTGCAATTATAAATATTTTCTTCCCTGGTATGTCGAAATTTTTCGTAGACTGTAACCGGCTCCGTATCAGCAAGAGCAATTGCTAGTTAGTAGGCACCCAAATTCTTTCATTTAATAATTTCACCAACGTTTGGTTACTGTAGACGCAACCCCGTCATAAAATGCGTAGATGCTGGGTAGACGCACTATGAATGTGAAGTTTCGAGAACATAAGGCAAAACCCAGCTTTGAAAACAGGTTCGCGCTTAGTAACACCATTTAACTTGTTGTGGAAAAAAATTAAGTTTTGGATTTAAACTTAAGAATTTACCTGACTCTGTCTGAAAAAGCTACACAATCAACCATTACTTGATAAAGCAGTGTTAGCTATTGGTTCATTTCGTTAGAGTTACGCAACCGCATTAGCTGACGACGCATTTGCGGTGAGGCTTTTAACTCTGTAGTCTGGTGAACCTTTACAACCTGCTGCAACATCTCTAGAAAGTCGTCAGAACCTTCTGCTAAAGCATCTAAGAGAACGTGTAGTAATTGTTCGCGATCGCGCAATAAACTCTTTTCCTCAATCAGTCGGAACTTGAGATTGATTTCGCACTCATAAACGCCTACTTCTGGATTGTTTACCTGACGTGGTAATGCTTTCGAGTTCATAGTTATTACGATTCCTTTACTCGGTGGTCATGGGGGTGAGGAGTTTTATCTCAAGCAAAAGTTCTTTATATTTTGTTTGAAATCGAAAGTAGTGTCTGACTTTGCAAGAAGAAAAATCATCCATTTCTATCGGTATTGCATTTCACTCTCCCTCATATTGGTTTATCGGTAGACTAACTGAATCTATAATTTTATATTCATGCACTCCTTACAGTTCTAGCAAACCATAAACTATTATTCAGTTTTTAAACTTCTATACAATGAAGTTTCTGTAAGAACTTGCTAGAGCTTTTTAAAGGTTTTTACATCAAACTTATCTCCACGTCAATAACAGTTTTACTTTTAACTAAAACCGAAGTAATACTACGTAAGTAAAAACGCTGAATTGATTTTATTAAACTATAGCCTAAGCTTGCTGTTTAGTAATTCCGTAAAATTACTAGATGTAGGTTTTATTCATTAAAAAAACACAATTAGGTATTGAGACCAAAATTTTTAAGTATGAAGTTAGCTTTAATGTATAAAGACAGCACATTACCTAAATGATTTCTTCTGAATATGACAAGTAAGGATTATTTCAATTTCCTTACAAAAAGTATGGTGCAGTAACGATTCAAGCTTACCAGACTGACCGTAATGGTAAATTAGTGGTTCCCCAATTGATAAAAAGATTGCTGCATTCACCTATTAAGTGAAAAATTAGGGGATACGGTTTATTGATCGGTTGAGGAAAATTTTTGATCGTAGCTTGGTTGCAAAACTCCCAGCGAAGGTACTTGCAAGTAATATAATATCTAGCTTTGGGTTCCGCCTTTGGGGCGCAACCCCCATGACTCGCTTATTTATCCGAAATATATTTGATAAAGCTGGATATTTTATTTTTGGATCTCCCTAAGTCATTTGATATTAAGGTTTCAAGCAGGAATTTAGAGTCTACAATAATTGGAGTGTTAATTAACGTTTGGAGAACAAAAGCCTCCTATGGATAACCAGATGCTGCTCAAATCAACAACCCGCCATATCCGTATTTTTGCGGCAGAAGTTGAGGATGGCGAATTGGTTCCTAGCAATCAGGTCTTGACCTTAGATATCGATCCAGATAATGAATTTACTTGGAGCGAAGATACTCTACAGCTTGTGTATCGTAAATTTGACGAGTTAGTCGAAGCTAATAGTGGTGAAGACCTAACAGACTATAATTTGCGTCGCATCGGGTCAGATTTAGAGCATTTCGTGCGTTCGCTTTTACAACTTGGCTCAATTAGCTACAACATATCCGCACGAGTCAGCAACTATAGTATGGGACTTCCCCAAGTCGTAGAGTCCGAAAGCAATTAAATAGCTGTTCTTTATAAGTACAAATAATTAAAAATTTATAAAGATAGCCAAGACTCTTATGAGAGGTGAGTAATTTATTCACCTCTTATGATTTATCAGTCTTAATAATAACTTTACATTCCCCATCAGGAAATTACTTTGCAACTACTAAAAGATAGTTTGCTGTTGGCTTCTTAAATTATGGATTTATTTACTAAGGCTAGTTCGAGATTATTCTTTCTCTACAGAATCAAGTCAATATTCCACTGCAATTGCAACAAGAAAATTGCTTAATGGTTGTACTGGTTTGTCGTCTAAATCTATCTATGTATATTTTAATTTAGTGGAATAGTGCTGAAGATGAAGTTAAGCTAACATATTCCTTGAAAATTACGGTTTAATTACTTACAATGCACAGTAACTTAAACGACAAAAAAAATAGAAATACTTAACTTATCGTCGTTTAATCATTTACAAATTAGGTGTATGTAAACAACAGATAAAGAAATAATATTCAATAAAGTATATGGCAAGACTCTTTCCAAGATTGTATTTGTCCTAAAGAAGACCGTAACAAATAGTATAAACATTATCCGGGAGGTGGTAATTTTTTATATACTTTCTCTAAAAGACGTATTATGACTAATTGACAGGCTAGATTTTGCTTTAAAAATACTAGCTAATAAAAGTGTCTGTTATGGAATCCCGAGTCAAAATGGAATATATCGTTTTATATGAACGCGAACGGTTATATAACCGTTCTCTATGAATACACAAAAATGAAGCCTTTCGCCTTCTCGGTGGGAAACTATGGAAAATGACGCGGCAACGCTCTACTGTCCAAACGAACTTTGTCAAGCTGCTAACCCACTTACCCACAAGTTTTGCCAGAGATGCTCCACGCCCTTACCCAAACGTTATCTTTGGGCAGTGGCGGATAATTCTATTGTGGGTAATTCTGGGGAATTGTTACAAGAGCGTTATTTAATTATTGAGCATAATGTTTTATTAGACACAAAACCAGGCATTTTGCCACAAATGCCAGAACAACAAAAATTAGATGATATAAAATCTTATCTAAGATTAATTCCCTATCGGTTACACGTTCCTCAAGTTTACGGAATGCTGTCTGTTAATACTGGGAATACCTCTGAAGAAATACTAATTTTAGAAAAGCCCCCGCTTGTTCTCAATGAATTACCAACGAAGGTGCAGCTATGTGGCGAATTAACAGATGCTTGGAAGGGCGCAAACTCTTTGCGACAACTTAATTGGTTATGGCAAATAGCTCAATTATGGCAGCCTCTTGCAAGTGTTGGTGTTGCTTCTAGCTTGCTGGCAAAAAAATTACTTCGAGCGGAAGGTTCAATAGTACGTTTATTAGAATTGAGTTCGGATCGCGAATCAAAACCAAGTTTGTTGGCTCTCGGAAAATTTTGGCAGCAAGAGTTGCTTCCAAAAGCACAATCGACAATTCGCAATTTCATGGGTGAAGTTTGTCGTTTATTAGTAGAAGAGCAAATACATTCAAGCGAACAGTTGATTGCCGTTTTAGATAACGGATTAACTAGTTTGGGCAAATGTAGCAAAATTGACATTAGAGTATTTGCACTTACAGATACCGGTCCGTCGCGTCAACGAAATGAAGATTCTTGTTATCCCCAAAGCGGTACTACTGTTTCTAAACCGCCATCAAAGTCAGCGTTGACTATTGTGTGTGACGGTATTGGCGGACATGAAGGGGGAGATATCGCTTCTAAAACGGCAATTGAGACAATTGAGCAGTCTTTAACCCAATTAGCCTCTTTGCCAAAGGATCGTATCCATCCTGCTGTATTGCTCGCTGATTTAGAACGAGCTGCTGCGATTGCTAACGATAAAATTAGCCAGCTTAACGATAGTGAAAATCGTCAAGGACGGCAACGCATGGGAACGACTGTGGTAATGGCATTACCTCTAGGTCATGAAATGTATATTTCTCATGTCGGGGATAGCAGAGCTTACTTAATTACGCAAAACAATTGCCATCAAGTAACTCTTGACGATGATGTAGCTTCGCGAGAAGTACGGCTGGGCTATGCAGTTTATCGAGATGCTGTAGCACAAGCTGCTTCTGGTTCGTTGGTACAAGCATTGGGGATGAATGCGAGTAGTGCTTTACACCCGACAGCACAACGATTTATCCTTGATGAAGACTGCGTTTTTCTACTATGTTCGGATGGTCTCAGTGATTTTGACCGTGTAGAACAATACTGGGAAGCAGAAATATTACCGTTACTTAAAAATAGTAGTGATGTAGTAAGCGTTACTAAGCAATTGTTAGAGATTGCTAACAATCAAAACGGTCATGACAATGTGACAATCGCTTCCATGCATTGCCAGACTAAATATTCTGAGCCAAAGTCAGCATTAGAGACAACTCTTGCCGATATTTCCTCAATTTCTGTGACGGATTCTTCGCATTTAGCTCCAGTAAGACAGAATCTCCCCAACCAAAAAACTCAGGTAATTACTAAAAAAGCTAATATTAAAGGCTTTAATTTACCCCTAATATTGGGAATCATTGCTTTACTCACCATAGCTGGGGGTAGTTTAGGATACTTTTGGAGACAAGGTATAATTCGCAGCAAATCCGAACCAAGAGAAGTCGCGCAAACAGAAAATATACCCCCGAAGATAGCAGAGCCGACTTTTGAGACTAATTCTCAGAGAATTGCTCAAATCGACAAAGGCTGGTTAATTAGTGCCAAAGCAAAATTAAATCTTAGTAAAAGCACTTTGCCACCTGCCGATAATAATTCATCTGCTCGACGACAACCCTTACCAATTTTTGCGCCACCTGCTAGTTTGTTACAAGTCGTGCAAAAACAGCAGATTTCATCATCACAAGATTACTGGTTACAGATTAAGGTATGCTCGGTTGGAGATGTTGAGGCAGCGATAAATTCTGCGACTGCCACTACCGGCAGCAGAACATTACTCAAGCCAGGGGAACAAGTATGGCTTAATAGCTCGCAACTTACACCATCTAATGTCTCAATTTCCAATCCCGCAAACAAAACAAGTCAATGTACTCAGGCAGAGACTTTAGCTCCAAAGATTGAAGATTCTTCAACTTCAGTACCGGTAGAAGATTCTCTAATCCCTAGCCAGCCCTCAATTCCATCAAAACCCGATAGTCTTTCTGGCTCTACTACATTACCCCAAACGGGTAACAGCACTGATTCCAAAACTCGATAAACTATAAGAAACTGAAATAATCCAGGTAATCGCCTGAAAAAAATTCGAGGCAAACATTTTGCCTGAAAAAAATTTAGCTATGTAGTTATTTCATTTTACCTTTAAGTTTAAAGAATCCATGCCATCCCTTAACCTGGCGATCGCCCGTCTCGTTCACACTGGCACTGAAAATTTCGCCATTTGGGTGGTGAATGCCCCCTATCCCAGTGGTTATGTTCTACATGATTGCTTGTGGTCAGAAGAATTAAATCAAGCTTGGATAGAATGGCAGCAAATGTTTGCCGGACATTCTCGCTTAGACATATCGCCAAGCAATAAGTCGAAACCACTCCAATTAAATTCTCTATCACCCACTTCTGGCAAAAAAACCAGTTACAGCAGCCGTTTGATGCAATATATGGGAGTGAATTTATGGCGTTGGGTATTTGAAGGAGAAATTCTGGGCAGTTTGGAACGCAGTCGTGGCATAGCTATGGGTCAGCATACACGCTTGCGTTTTCGACTGGAAATCCGCGAACCAGATTTAATTGCCCTTCCTTGGGAAATTATGCAACGCGAACCAGGACAACCGGCAATGTCGCTTTCCCAACATTTATTATTTAGCCGCACTACTTCGCAAGTTGAACCCTTGTCTTCTTCACGAACCGATCAGGCTCTTAATATCTTATTGGTCTTAGGAGAAGATGAAAATCTACAGTTAGAAGAAGAAGCAAGCATTCTTCAACAGACTCTTTCTGGGGGAAATTCTATAGGTAGTAGTTCTGCCGGATACGCTCCTTGCTTGGTAAATACCCTGGTAAAACCAACTCCACAACAGCTAATTTCTGAATTAGAAACTCGGACATACAACGTATTCTTCTACGCCGGTCATGGCTTGCCAGGACCTGACGGGGGGTTTCTATTTTTACAAAATGATATGACCTTTAACGGCATGGAATTAGCTCAAGCTTTAACGCGCAGTGACGTAAAGCTAGCAGTTTTTAATGCTTGTTGGGGAGCGCAACCTTTCTCCGATAAAAATAAAGCTATTGCTCATAGCAGTTTGGCTGAAGTTCTTATACGCCAAGGTGTTCCAGCGGTTCTGGGAATGCGCGACGAAATCACTGATGAAGAAAGTCACAGCTTTATTCAAACTTTTGCTTTGGCTTTACGCACCCGCAAACCTATTGACGAAGCAGTTGCCGAAGGTAGAAAAAGATTACTAACTATTTATCATTTCAACCAACCAGCTTGGACTCTACCAGTTCTTTACCTACACCCTCACTTTGATGGGGAATTGCTTAAAAGCTTTGACGAAGGTGCTACAGAAATACCAACAACTTTTATTCCTGGTAGTGCAAATGTTTCCCTACGTTCTCTACAAGTAGGAGGTAGAAGTTATTTACTCAAACCGGGCGTTACTCGCATTGGTCGCACAAAAGAAAATGATATCGTAATCAGAGAACCTTCGGTTTCAAAGCGTCACGCTGAAATCCTACGTCGTAATAATCTCAACGGCGATATTCAGGTACAAACTTATTATTTACAAGATTTGTCTACCTATGGCACCACTTGGGTTTTACGCTCCGGCGGCTGGGAGCAAATTTACCGACGGGAAGTACCTTTAGAATCGGGAATGCATCTAAAGTTTGGCAGCACTAAAAGTCAAACCTGGGAATTTCGTATAGAGAATTAGCAGATTAGGAATTTATGTTTTTTGGTTTTATTACTGGTTTGAGTATTAATATAGAGCCTACATCGTTACTCAAAATCAAAAGCTTTTTAATAGATAAAATCAAGTTTCTGTTTGCGGAAATCAAAGACTAGGTGCTGTAGCTGTCAATACCCTAAACCCAAACACAAAAGGAGACAACACATGGCTGACAAAATCAAAGGCTCCACAAATTTTAACAATTCACTTTCTCAAGTAGAGTTGGATTTACTTGCAACTTTATTGGAGCCGGAAGACAATAGCTACCCTTGGAATCCCTATGATGAAGATACACAAGCTTACTTTAATCAAGTTGAAGAACAATTTCTCATGCAGGATTTGCTCGATGAAGAAATAAGCACCCGTAGCGAAAGCTTCCACAACCAGTTGGATGCACTTTGGTCAAAAGTTGAAACTTCGCCGCACTACAATTGTAATACAAACGCAGCAGTTGAGGTTAAACTTCAAAAGAATTTACAAAAAGAATTTTCCAATAGTATGCCTTCATCTTGGATAACCTTGATTGCTCAAAAGGCAGCAGAAATTTTTAACGAGAAGCAGTCGATGACTGAGCAACTGATTGAATGTGTAAAAGCTGTATTGCCAAGTTTAGAAGTTGACGACATTATGGTTTTAGCTCGTCCGTTAGCTTACGCAACCAGAAGTGGCGAATCTAAAAGGGTTGAATCAACTTTGGCTAATTTAGATCGCCACGACAATCGTGAGTGGGCAGCTTTATCAGAAATTGAGCAAGCAAAAGCGGGTTTAGCAGTTGCTTATCATGCACTAAACCAGTTAGATAGTTTTCAGTCAGAAGAGTAATTATTTTTCGCCATTCTCTACTCTAATAGCAGCGGAAATATCACCGTCGTTGTGTTCTCTATGACTGGGGCTATACTATTTTCAGAATTTTTCTTTCTTTGGGTGAGATTTACCCATTATACATAAAGAATAAAATAGTTAATTCTCCAGTCTCATCTATCAAAAGACATATTAACAATATGCTTCTTCAGAAAGCGATAAACACAAATTTTATTCAATACAGCATCAGTAAATATTTTATTTTATCGGTGTAGATCGCTGGTACGTATAAATGATTTGTTTTGAATTATGGCTTAATCAATAAGATATTTTACTGCGAATGTCGAAGGAAAAGCTTCCTTGAGCGCTATTGCTAGCTGGGCAAAAAGAACTTATTCGATATCCGAGGAAAAACTAAGTTTTTATGTCCGAGGGCTTGTCTATAATTCTTAAGGGAATAAGGTTGATTTAAAATAGATTAACCGTAATTGACAGATTGGTGATGAAATAAATATTGAAATAGTTCGAGTTCAGAAAATTAATAAATAGATATATAAGTGAAAAACTAGAAGTAGCAAATTTTATTGAAGAACAAAGAATATCGAAAGTAATTAGTAACTACTTTTATAGTTTAAACAAAGATTTTTATAAGATTTACCAATCACCAATCACCAATAACTAACAATTAACAACTAATTACTTGTTCCCAAAAAAACGTGTGGCGAAATTTTGCTCGCGATTGGGTGAAAGCGCTCGTGCTTTAAGAATTGCAGCCATTAAAAAAGCATAAGATAATACACCTACGATAACTAAAAGTAGCGCGTTGTTAGCGCCAGTTGTATTCCATAAGGCATGAAGTGCTGATGCGCTAAGATAACCAACTAATAAAATTTGTCCTCCTAATTTTGGTTTAAGTACGGCTAAACCGATAAAATACCCAAGGTATCCACTGTAAGCCATATGTCCTGCCACAGAACCTAATATTCGAGGAATTAGTAACTGTAAACCTACTAATTGCCCTGTCTCCGTTCCCAATTGAATCGCAGCACTCTGAGTAGCTTCAGGCACATACTGACCTAGAGTTTCTAATAATGTAAAACCTACAGCAGAAGCCGCACCAAGTAGGATGCCGTCTAATGGTTCCCAAACTCCAACCCGCTCTTTCCAAGGTGAAGATAATTTTAAACCGATAAGATATATACAAACAACTGGCAATATTTTAAGTAGTTCTTCCATTAAGCCAGCACCGAAAAACATCCGCACTAGCAATTCTGTAAAAGTGATTGGTTCTTGTCCAGTAGGTAATCTACCGGGTAAAACTTCACGAAATACAAAAAGAAATAAATCCAGGATGGGGCTAACTAAAATTAAAGCTGTAGATAAAGCTACAGTCAGTAAAAGCCACCAAGGCTTATGCTTTCCACATAACTGATAAATAAAATAGTAAGCAGCAAAAGCAATATAAACAGCAACTATAACTTGATTTGCTTCCGGTTTTCCTACCGTAGCAAACATTAGTACTACAAAGATGACTGTTAAAATTCCAGGTATTAAATAGGCTTTACTAGTTAAGTCTTTGCCTGTGGAAACTATCGGAAATAATTGAGTAAAGCTAACCGAATCTGATTTGGAATATTTGTGGGAATTTGTAGTGCCAGCAAGCGGTATATCGGCAGAAATTGTGGTTCTATGTTCAACTGTTTCGCGGCTAAAGATTAATTGAGGTCCATCGTAACCTAAAGTGATGCGATCGCCTGGAAAAACTTGCTGACATTCCTGCAAGCGTTTTCCATTCAGATAAGTACCGTTAGCACTATTTAAATCGCAAAGTATCCAACTGATTTCACCATCAGGAGATAAACTTAAAGGGCGAATTACCGCATGACGGCGAGATACCATGCGATACTTTAATGCATCCAATACAACTTGACAGTGAGGATCGCGTCCAATTACTGCCTCTGAGGTTGGAATTAGCGAGTAGCGTTGACGAACCGATCGTGTTTCTGATTCTTTACCAGACACTAGCCGCAGAAATGCATTCTGTCTCGCGTTTTTGCCTGTCATCAAGTCAGTATTATTTCTTAACTATAATAAATGGGTTTTGTTGGCAGTAAGACTCAACCACGCAACTTTATTTTTATTTTTACGATGGTTTATTAATACACTATAGTTCACGCTTTAGAGGAAGTGAAACTTTAGAACTAAAAGTCCTGCCTGTTATCGCAAAAAGCATTCAGTAAATCACCCATTAACTTAGTCTACGCTACATTGAGTATTTTGGCTTTGTTAAATTATAAATTTTAAGCATGGTAATAGTCATCAAAAAACGTTAGTTTTATGTAGTTTAGCCCAACTGTATATTTACAGTCTTGACTCAAAGGATAATCTATATTTATAAAATCAAAAAATATCAATCTACAGTTGTTTCAAATTTTTTATTAGTAGACTTTTGAAATTTTACCTTGAGAATAAATTGGGTTGGAGAATTTTATCAGTTGGTAAATCAATTTGCCAGTATGCGAAGCATTGAAAACTGGCAAATTATCAATATTTTATAGAGTCCGTTATTTTATTTATACGGTTGGAGCCATTACGGGATGCTCTATTTTAGTACCGAGTACTTTTAGAAATTCCGCTAACCAATAAGGATGGGCTGGCCATGCTGGTGCAGTTACTAAGTTACCATCAACTACTACTTCCGATGCACTCACGTCTACGTATTTTCCACCAGCACTAATTACATCGGGGCTACAGGCTGGGTATGCAGTACAGGTTTTGCCATGCAATACATTAGCAGCGGCTAAAACTTGCAAACCATGACAAATTGCAGCAATCGGTTTATTTGTTCGAGCAAAATACTCAGTGATTTCTAATACTCTTTTATTCAGACGGATATATTCCGGTGCCCTACCTCCAGGAATAACTAGGGCATGATAGTTTTTTTCGTTTACTGTGGCAAAATCAGCATTTAAAGTAAAATTATGACCGGGTTTTTCGCTGTAGGTTTGATCTCCTTCAAAATCATGGATAGCTGTTCTGATTTTGTCACCATTTTTTTTATCGGGACATACAGCATCAACAGTATGTCCAACCATTTGTAAAGCTTGGAAGGGAACCATGACTTCATAATCTTCAACATAGTCTCCAACAATCATCAAAATTTTCTGCGCTGCCATAGTAGATTTTTCTCCCAGGTGAATAAAAAAGTTTATAAGTTATAGTTTAAAATTGAATATTTTTTAATTTGATACCAAATAATGCTTTGATAGATATTTTTAAAAAACTTATTGTATAGAGTTAATAGCCTGCTGCAATTCTCGAAGTTTATCTAAAACTACCCCACAGCTAAAAAGTTCTTGAGCTTTGGCTAAACCTTCAGACATATCAGCACAAATTCCGCAACGAAATAGATAAAATCCGCTATTCCATAATGCTGTTTGCATCAATTCGGATTGCGAACCAGCTAAAACTGATTTCATCTCCGATATTAACTCTTGGGTACTATTCAAAGGTATATTTTTCGTAGTCAAACCATATTCGCGAGGAACTAAAAGCAATCTCTCGATAGTTTTAGTTCCATTTCCTAAACCTATAATCGCAGTACGATCTTGTGGTAAATCGCAACTACCTTCCAAACCTTTAACTGTAGTGAAATTAGTGATTCCCATATGAGACAAAGTTGCTTGAAACCTTTCCTCAGTTGGTGGGTGAACAAACCCAGTAACTATATGAGCATCTCCTGCATAAGGGCACCAAATTAATTCCATTGAAGCAAAGGGCGGACGTTTGCCGATTTGATCGCGGTATTCCCAAATACTTTTTATTAAAGGAAAATGCATTGGTGGGTAAACGAAGCCAATCCCCGTTTTCTCTAAAACGTGCTGGGTTTTGGATAACTCTAACTTTGTCCAATCAACACCCAAACTTTGCCAAATTTCTACTAAAGGAAGTCCGTACTTTGTCGGAAGGCGATCGCCACCGTGCATGATGACATTTTGACCGCAACAGGCTAATAACAAAGCTGTTAACGGACTAACTGGTGCAGTGCGGGTTCTGCCATCGTAAGGAATGCCAAAAACGATAGTGGGTTTCTCGGTAGGAATTGCTTGTAATTTTGGTCCTAGTTCTTCGTAAGCATCCAACATTCCCGCTAATTCTTCGCTAGTAGGTCGTTTAATGCGGTGTGCAATCAAAAAACCACCAATTTGTGCTGGTGTTGCTTCCCCCAACAACATCATTTTAGTTGCTAATCCTGCCTCAGTACGAGTTAAATTATGTGAAGTATGTTGACCGCTACCTATTTTCTTAAGTAAATCTCTAAATAAATTGCTCATATTTTTTAGTTAACACCCTTGGGGAAGATAGGGGGACATTTTCAAATTAACGAGTAACGATTAAGAATTCACCAGTAATAATGCATGAGAATCGATGCTTAAGGAGTAGATGATAAGAACGAATTAGTATTGCCAAAATCTAATAACTGTTAACTGAATACTGTTCACTTTTTCCCGTTGACTTGTTGAGGAATTTGTTCTTTTACAAGATGCCAAAAATATTGTATTGGGGGAATTTTTAAGCGGTCTTGGGTTGTTACTATTACTACTTGGCGAGTTAAATATGTATCTTGTGAAGAAGCATTGTTGTTAATAGTGAAAGGGCGAATTGCAAGACTGGGGTCGATGCGTGCTTCAATTAATGCAGAACTTGGTAATAAAGCAATTAATTCTCCTTGACGTACTATTCCTCGGAAAGCATCTAAAGTATTAACTTCTAAAGCCGATCTAAGTAAAGTTTCGGTTTGGTCAAATTGATTTTGCACTAAACGTTGCATTCCATAACCTTCTTTAAAAATTACTTGTCGATAGCGAATTAATTCTGACCAAGGAATACATTCATATTTTGCTAAAGGATGATTGGCACAGATTAAAGCTTCTATCTTATCTTCATAAAGGGTTTCAACAACCATTTCTTTACTGATGGTAAGAAAACGATTGTTCATTACAATAGCTACATCCACTAAACCATCTTTCAGAACCTTTAGTGCCCTATCGCTACCCAATGATGTTATTCGTAATTGTACATCGGGGTACTGGTTGCAAAAGGATTGTAATAAAGGTGGAAAATAGTAAGCACTTACTGAAGGAATAGAAGCAATACAAAGTTCTGGTTGCTTTCCTGCAATCAAATCTGTTATTTCTTGCTTTACAGTTTGCCACTCTAAGCAAATTTTACGGGCACGAGGCAGTAAAGTTTCACCCGCCAATGTCAATTTTGATTGACTGGTTCGGTGAAACAGTTCAAAGCCTAAATCTGCTTCCAATGATTGAATTTGGCGACTAATTGTAGATTGAGTCACACTACATTTACGCGCTGCTTTCTGAAAACTACCACACTCGGCGATCGCCAAGAAGGCTTGCAACTGTTCTAGCCGCATTTTTAAGTAGCCAATCGTTATTTTTATAACAAATTTAACTTAACTTACTTTTTCTTTTTTATTTAGTAAATTATGTTACATATATGCCTTTTGTATCATCTGTTTTTTGAGTAAGACATGCTTATAATTCTACCTTAATAGCAGTTGCTCCCAGAATTAGAGTCAGTTTTTTGTTGGTATTGACAATCAAAAAATGCTAATTGTCTTTGTAAATTCAAACTATAAATCAACAAAATATTATTAATGATATTTGTTCAAATAAGCCCTGTTTTTCCGAAAATATTAGTCAGAAGATTATATTCGGGGGTAATAAAAGACAATCTCGTAGAGTGTAATCAAAAATACTTGCTTTCAATAAGTGAAATAACTATCAGTCACTTATCGGATTAAAACTTTTTCACCTTCAACTTTAACTGCATATGTTTTTAAAGGTGTTGTGGCTGGTGCTTTTTCAACTTTACCAGCAACACCAAATTCAGAACCGTGACAAGGACAAACAAATTTATTCATATCGGCTTTCCATTCTACCGTACAACCGGAATGAGTACAGGTAGGATTCACGGCAACTAAATCGCCAGGAACCGAAGTTTTAACTAATAAGACTTCTCCACCCGATTTATTTTTCGACAGCAACTTTTCGTTAGTATTTAATTCGGAAGATGTTCCAACTTCTTGCCATTCTTGAGATTCTGAGGCGTTTTGCTTTGTTTCCTTTGAAGAACAAGCTGCAATAGCTACGGGTAAACAACTTGCTATCCAACCGATTCCAACCCAGTTTAAGAAGCTACGACGGTTCATGGTTCCCCTTCAAAATACGCTAGATAATAGTTTACACTCTATATTTATTCGTGATTCAAGGCAATAAATATTTACTGTCTTTTAACAGCTGTTTACCTAATATAGTTATTGATTAACCGGGAATTGTTCATAGTAATAATTATGGGGTATGATTTAAACAAATGATTTTGCTTTATTTCTAATTATTAATTGATTTTATTTACTTTCAGATTTCCCAACCACCGTAAGTTATATCAAAATTTTCAATGCAAGGAATGAAGCATGAGGAATCTATTCAGACAGATTCGTAAATACAGCCAAAATGAGAATTTCTTACATATAGTTGAAAATCTTCAGGTCTTAGTTTCCAAGTTGCTTTCTATTACTATGATAGTTTTAATTTTAATTGCTATCGTGGATTTAGTCATATTTATATTTGATAAACTGCTTACTTGGGATGTCAACAAAGCCAGTTTCAACAAAAACTTATTTACAGCTTTCGGACTATTTTTAAATATTTTAATTGCTTTAGAAATTTTAGAAAATATTACTGCTTATCTGAGAAAAAGCGTGATTCATGTTGAGCTAGTAATAGCTACTTCTTTAATAGCCGTAGCAAGAAAAATTATTATTTTAGATTTAAAGAATACAGAAGGACTCAAAGTAATTGGATTAGGAATAGCAGTTTTTTCTTTATCAATAAGTTATTGGATTATCCGGCGCAGTCATCGCAGGAATTCTTAATATTCAAATCACTTCAATTAACTGATATTACCATACCTTCACGTGCTAAAAAGGCTTGCTCAAATTCAGATTTAAGATTTGTTTGGACTCGATTTAAAAAATCATCGTTATCATTAGGATGATGATTGGAAAATACAAGTTTCTTAACACCTGCTTTACGAGCTAAATCCACTCCAACTTGCCAATAGCAATCAATTGGTGTTTGTGAATTACGAAAATCAGAAGTAATGTAACCAGGATTCACAATCATTAAGTCTGCTTCTTGAGTTAATTTTTTTAAGCTTTCTTGTTCCGAATCATCGATTTTTGACTGTAAGTCTGTAATATAAGCAACGCTATAGTCTTTCCATATAACTTTATACCCGATAGACTTCGTGACATTATTTATTAGTGCCATTTCTACGATTACATCATCTATGCTTACCGCTTTATCTGGAGTCAAATAATAAAATTGCAGTTCAGACTTCATTGCTTGTAAGGGATAAGGAAAATGCGGTAACAACATCTGATCGCCCAGAGATTGCTTAATTGATGCACCATTTGAAGCCGCCGTACCGTAGATATGCAAATAGTTTTGAGGTGCAAATGCAGGGGCAAAAAACGGAAAGCCTTGAATGCGGTTTGTTTGAGCATTGGTAAAAAACAAATGAGCAACTAATTCTTGCTGTTGTTTTAGCCAACTTTTTCCCAATACTCGCAATCCCGTACCACCATCAAAAATGAGATTATTTGTGCCAACCTGCATTTCCACACAGGCTGTATTACCTCCATAAAAATTAGTCTCTTCGCCTGGAGTGGGAATTAAACCCCGTACCCCCCAAAATTTTACGAAAAATTTTTCCGGTTGCTTTTCAGAGCAGTTTAGGGGCGATTGGTTCGCATCTTGAGCATGACTCGACGGTTCTATCTGTGACATGTTTGCTAAATAATAGTCTTAGCGAGCAGTTCATCGTAGTGACGCACTTCTAACAATTTGTTTTTCTCGTCTACGATCGCAACTGTTGGAGAGAAGCTAGTAGTTTCTTCCAAGGTAAACTGCCCGTAAGACATTATAATCAAGCGGTCCCCTTTTATGCCCAAACGCGCCGCAGCCCCGTTTAGCTCAATGGCTCCAGAATTCGCATCAGCCGGTATTGTATAAGTTACGAAACGCTCGCCATTAGTCACGTTCACCACTTGCACCTGCTCGTAAGGCAAAATGCCAGCTTTCTCTAAAAGCATTTGATCTATGGTGATACTTCCCACGTAGTTGGGATTTACTTCAGTGAGAGTACAATTGTGAATTTTTGCAAAAAGAAGCGTGCGTTGCATTGGGCAATTAGGTTTTAGAAGAAAAGATTTACAAAAGCAAGTTGCTATGGCTGAGCGGAATTTTTATCTTAGAAAAAGAGAGATTATTTTCTACTTGCCAGCTTTGATGCATTGTTCGACTAAAGGTGCTACTTTCTCAACATCTTGCCAACCAAGAATCTCAGTGACCTTTTTTTCTAAGTTTTTGTAACTCCGGAAGAATTCTGCGATTTCATCAAGTCGATGAGGTGCTAAATCTCTAAGAGACTTTACGTTAGCATAACGCGGGTCTTTATCGGCAACGCAAAGAATTTTTTCATCGCGATCGCCCCCATCAATCATTTCCAACATTCCTATAGGTCGTGCTGCAATTACACAACCAGGAAAGGTTGGCTCGTCCATTATTACCATACCATCGAGGGGGTCACCATCATCAGCCAAAGTGTTAGGTACGAAACCATAGTCGTAGGGATATTGTACCGATGAATAAAGCACCCGATCTAAAGCAAAAGCTTGTAAATCCTTGTCATACTCGTATTTATTTTTACTTCCACCAACAATCTCAATTAAAACGTTTATCAAACCGGGTTTCGGTTGGGCTGGGATAATCGATAAGTCCACAGATTTACTCCTAAAGCAAAATTAGTTATCGGTGAGAGTTTGGAGGCTCCCGTGTAGAATTTTAGGTCAATATGGACTTATCCCAAAGTGGTTTGTTGCGGCAGTAAGCTTATTTCATAAAATTAGCAGTTGAGACATAAAGGAGATCCAAAAAATAAAATATCGAGCTTTATCAAATACATGTCGGAGAAACAAGCGAGTGATTGGTGTTCCACCTGGAGTGCGGAACCCAAAGCTAGATATTTTCAGGAATGGCCGCAATTGTCACAATGCCCATTTGGTGCGTGACACTGAAAACATTGTTACTACGTTCACAGTTACTCAAAGTGTCACAGCACCCTACAAGAAAAATGTGTCGGTTGCGTAAGTCCTAATTTTATTACTTGCAAGTGCATATCTAAGATCGCCTTCTCAACATGTTTGGCAAAAAATAAAGATGCCTTGGAGAACATGGGCATCTTTATAGGTAAATTGGAACTTATAAATTCAGATCGCTGCTAAAAACTTTTGTGGACTAATATTTCGGGCAAAGCTTTCTATGATAGGAGTTTCAAACTTAATTAATCCCACACCTTTGTTCGAGTATGGTGTGGGACTTCTTGCGATTAGAAGTTAAAGCGTTCAAAAAGTTTCGCCTTACTCGATTAGTCAAAACAACGCTTTTGTACGCGCCACAAAAAAAGTTATATCTTACGAATGCTAATTCACATTAACTTTTCCCATACTCTAATTATAAGTAGAGGCGTGCTTATATTAATGCCTGCATTTAAATCATTGTTTCAAGGAGTTGACTGAAGTATCTTTATTCATTTTATAAATGGATGAAATTTCACTGTTTATTAGTTCTGTATCATTGTCAGTTTTTTGCAAGTTATAGGTTAATGGTTGCCGGTTATCTGAAACGCTGCTTGAAGAGTAATGACCAATTACAAACATAGGTAGCGTTAGAGTTAACATAGCAATCGCTGTTCCTACAACGTCTGCCACACGTTGCGAAGGTAATTCCTCAGTATTGGCAGACTGACTGTTAGAATCCATATAAATTATTTAGCTCTTTACATCACTAGTTGCTACAACTCTCTCTTAATTGAGAGTGTTGCTATTATTTTAGCTTTTTTTCTGACCGTAAACTCGGAAGAAAATAAGAATTTAAATGAGTCTTGGAAGTTACTTTATATATTTCTTTATACGTGAAACTCTTGATACCAAGTAATTATTAAATAGCTTGTTTAACTACTTGTAACTAATCTCGCTTCATACTTGCGTATTGACTGTGTTGATTACAGCTTAAATTGATTAAAATTCATGCAATAAAAAATACATATTATTTATCTAATAATATTAACTTTAAATCAAAAACGGGTCAATATCATCTTCCAATAGATAGATAATTTGTTACATAGCAAGGCTTTTAAGCTTTTAAGAAAGAATTATCTATCTAGTTTAATACCTAAAAGTATTTGAGTATACTTTAAAGTTTTTATATCATCATCAGTGATTACACTCAAAAGTTTTTGATTAGCTATATGCTTTTAATAAAAGATTTAGTTAATAATTCTATACCGCATAACTACAGAATTTTTAAATTGTTTTTAAGTAGCAGTAAGTGACTATTGCTAGCTATAAATCTTCATATTTAAATCGGCGAAAATAATTATAAATACAGTTGATAATACGGTTGAGGATGTTTCAATATCAAGTTATAAATATCCGGATGATTTCTGAAAAATTATCAAATGGTTATATGATATTAAATATTCTTTTAGTAGAGGTTATAGGAAGTATATTGACCCCGAAAATCCAAATAGCTGATATTCAAAAAATGTAACAATTTATGATGATTTTCCGGACTAAAAAAACCGCCACTAAAATAGGGCGGTCTGGTTAAGCAATCGGAGGGTATTTATAGGTTACTCTGCTAACACATAAAATTGCTGTAGCCAAGCTTGCACTCTGCTTGCAATTTTTGATGCTTTCAAAAATTCCCTCAATTTCCGGTATAAGCGTTCATTTTTTCTTTAATAAATCGAATATAAAGATGCTTGAAAGTAGATTTAATTACGCGGGGCATTCCAAAATCAATTGGCATAAATTGTGAGGGTAACTGCCAATCGTTTATTTGCAATAAGTCGGGATGTAATTGGACGAATTGAATCTCATCTAGTTCCGGGCAAATTCCCAATCGCATTGATGCAGCAATGGTAGGTATTTGTTCGGGGGGAACATTTAGTATTTCTACCATCGCTCTGTCTAAAGCAAACACGTTTGTTGAACAACCCAAAACCCCTAATGGACGAGGTTCTCCGCCACTAGGTCCGTTACCCTCATGACCGATTATGCCGTCTATTATGGTTAAATTAGGGTTAATAGCCTTTGCAGTCTCTACCAACATTTCTCCAAAACGGTTGGCATCTTTTCCTGCTTCCATGTGCCACCAAGCTTTCATTTTCCCCGGTACGCAACCAAACAAGTTTTTGACTCCCAAAGTTAATACCAATTGAGCATGAGACTTGACTTTGGGTAAATTTATAACTACATCAGCTTCCATCGTCTCCTTGGAAAGCAGCAAATGGTTAAATTTATCGTTGACAATTTCGTAGCGCTGACCACGAAATTCGATAATAGGAAGATTTAATTCCTCCAAAATTTGTTCGTATCCATTTGCTAAGGCTACTCCTTTTGCGCTACCAAAAGCGGGGCTGTCTCCCAAAAAAGGTTTGCCACCAGCCTCAATTACCATAGTTGCCAAAGCGTAAACCAATTCCGGGCGAGTAGTACATTCTCCTTTAGGGCGCGAACCCGTGAGCAAATTAGGTTTGAGTAAAACGCGATCGCCACTTTTAACAAATGCTGTGATTCCACCCAAAGGTTCGAGCAAGGTTTCCAAAGATTCCTTTAGTACTTCAATCTCATAAGAAGTAGCTCTAATTAAACTGACAGATGGTTTATAGGTCTGCATTGATGTAGTTTTTCAACTTGATGGTTTTATCACAGCTTAGCTTAATGGTTGTTAGTGGTTAGTTGTTAGTGGTTAGTTGTTAGTTGTTAGGAGTTATATGATTTTGGATTGAAAGTTAGGAGTTAGGAATTACTGTTCACTGTTCACTGTTCACTGTTCACTGTTCACTGCTCGCTGACAATCGTACTCATTTTTTCCAGATTCAATACTTTGGCTAATTCTTCTTCATTCATTAACTGTTTTTCTAGTACAATTTGTCTGAGGGACTTTCCTGTCTCCATAGATTCTTTAGCAATAGCTGCTGCATTGAGGTATCCTATATGGGGGTTTAATGCTGTCACCAATGCTAAACTGCCTTCGGCATAATCTAAACAACGTTCTGGTAAAGCACTAATTCCTTTGATGCAGCGAGAAGTCAGTGCGCCAACGGTATTACCTAGTATTTCGATGCTGTGAATAAAATCATAGGCAATCAAAGGCATCATTACATTTAGTTCTAACTGCCCCGCTTGTCCTGCATAATTAATAGCAGTGTCATAACCCATTACCTGAAAACAGACCATTGATGTCATTTCAGCCATAACGGGATTATATTTTCCAGGCATAATCGAAGAACCCGGTTGCACTGGTGGTAATTGAATTTCTTTGAAACCAGTTTTTGGTCCCGAATCCATCAGGCGCAAATCATGAGATATTTTGACTAAATCTTGAGCCAGATTTCGTAAAGCACCAGATACATTAACGAACGGTGCCATACTTTGCATTGCAGCCATGAGATGGGTTGCCTCCTTCAAAGGAGAATTAACTAGTCCTGAAATAATTTTAATCACACTTACGCGATATTGGGGATGGGTGTTTAACCCCGTACCCGCTGCACTACCACCCAAACCCAATACTGTTAAATCCGCAGCAGCAGTGTTAATTCTATGTCGATGTTCTTTGAGAATCTGCGTCCAAGCGGCAAAAGTATCTCCTAAACGCACCGGTACTGCGTCTTGTAAATGAGTCCGCCCCGACTTTACAATGTCTTTGAATTCCGTGGCTTTTTCATCCATTGCATCAATTGCATTATCTAAGGCAGGATACAATGTCTTCGATAATGCCAAAATACCGCCAATTCTAATTGCTGTGGGAATTACATCATTGGTAGACTGCCCGTAGTTCACGTGGTCGTTAGGGCTGACTCGCTTATAGTTGCCTTTATTATCTCCTAGAATTTCCAAAGCGCGATTTGCTAACACTTCATTGACGTTCATATGGTGTGAAGTACCGGCACCTGCTTGATACACATCCACTACAAACTGTTCGCGAAACTTACCTCCTAAGACCTCATCAGCAGCTTGTACGATGGCTTGACTGACATCTTGGGGTATACATTCCAATTTGCCATTTACGATTGCTGTAGCTTTTTTGATGATGACACATGCATCCACGTAAGTAGGCAATGGCTTTATCCCACTGATAGCGAAATTTTCTGTAGCTCGTAATGTTTGAATACCGTAATAAGCGCTACTAGGAATTTGGCGATCGCCCATTGAATCGCTTTCGATACGGAATTGTGAATTAGTCATGATATACAGTTAACAGTCATCAGTTAACAGTTACCAGTTAGCGGGAATAATAGACGTTTTTTATTATTAATTCTTAATTACATCCGATATTATTGCCAATACAGGGAATGGGAAACAGTGAATAGTTACCACTAACTGCTAACTCAATGACAGACGTAGCAGTGCTACGTCTCTACCATTTTTAATCCAAAATCTAAAATCTAAAATCCAAAATCCAATGACTCTCCCAAACTGGATTACTTTTTCTCGCTTGTTAGGTATACCGTTTATTATTTACGGTTTGCAAAATCCCACACCCGAAGCAAGATGGATCTGTTTTGCTATTTTTGTAATTGCTGCTGGCACGGATTGGCTAGATGGTTATTTAGCTAGAAAGCTCAACCAGGTTAGCGATTTAGGAAAATTCCTCGATCCTTTAGTAGATAAATTGCTAGTGCTTGCTCCCTTACTATCTTTGATTGAATTAGGACAAATTCCAGCCTGGGGAGTATTTCTGATATTAGGAAGAGAATTAGCTATTGCTGGTTGGAGAGTTAATCAACCAAAAATTAGCGGTGCGAATATTTGGGGAAAGCTCAAAACTGTAACTCAAATTGTTGCGATCGCGCTTTTGATTGCTCCTTTATCTCCACAATGGGATTTACCTTCTTTAATTGCTTTCTGGGTATCTGTTGCTTTGACTTTGATTAGTGGTGCTATTTATCTTTTACCGCAAAAGACAACGGAAGATAGTCAAATTGTTGCAAAGTAGGTAATGGGTAATTGGTAATTGGTAATTGGTAATTGGTAATAATAAGCTTCCTTAAACTTTCGGAAAAAATTATGCATCCGAAGAAAGCAACTCGTAGCGATTGGGAAATACAGCCAATGCCGGAGTTAAAAATTCGGTTACAAGTTGAAAAAATTTTTACGAGGGAAGAATATAAATATTTGAGTTGGGGATTTATTCCCCTGTCGATGGATGATAAATGGTTTTTTTATCTTGAAGACGATTGGCTATATATTCATCGTAGCTGGACAGGTTTTTGTATTTTTCAAGTGCGTTTGGAAAGATTTGAAGATGGCTATCAGATAGCTGAAGCTTGGGTTAATGATGACCCCGAACAACGTTATGATAAATTACTCTTATTCTGGATTAGTTTTCTAATTAAAAGAAATCAAGAGAAAGATTATTGGGGAGCATCGCAATGGCGGCAAAAAGCCCGCAGACTAAAAGCCTGGGGCTGATACTACCAAGCCCACCTTCGTGGGCTAATAATCTTAGTAGCCCACGAAGGTGGGCTTCGTTTATGTAGCCGCACCCTTGGAGGGTGTCGGGTAAAATGTTTGTTAAAAATCGGGATGCTCGCGATTATTGTTGTGCTAGAGTAATTATTAATTTTTTTGTTTGTATTTTAATGACAAAAAATTTACCAAAAATTATGATGCGTTACGGCATTTTCAAAGTAATAATTATAAACAAAAATTTTAGAGCCGAAACACACCCTACAATTAAGAAATAGCCAATTACCAATTACCAATTTTTATCTAAACTTCTAATTTAACCTGAGTCACACCTTGACGCATTTTCTTTTGTCTCTGTATCCAAGATAGACGAACTACTTTATTTCCTAAACGAGCTAATCTAAAAACAATCTTGCGTAAAAATAGATTTTTGGGTAATATTTCGTGTTGTCTAGCTTCTTCTTTTTGTAGCTGTTGGATGCGGATAATTTCGGGTTCTCTTTCTTTCTGAATTTGCGAAAATACCTCATCAATCTGTTTATTTTCTGTTTCTTTAGTTAATACAGGTACAAGATGATTGACTGCGACAATTACATCGCGCAATGCAATATTAATCCCTTGAGCGCGAATCGGAGACATGGGGTGAGCAGCATCGCCTAAAAGTAACACCCCTGGAGCATACCACCGAGGACAAAGTCCAACTACAACAGATAGTTTAATCGGCTTTTCAATAGAATCTGCACAATCTATAAAATGTTCTGCTAACCATGAAGGTGATATTGATGCAAACATTTTTGCCCAATCTGCTTTTGTTAATTTACTAATATTTATATTTTTGTGATGCTCGGATATAGTCCAACCAAGATGTAATTTTCCAGGGGAAGCTCCATGAAATACAGCAAATGCATTTTCACCGTCTCCAATGGCAGTAAATATATTTTCTGTGACAAAAAGAGGATTCGCAGCTAGTTTAAACCAGAGGATATCCATGCTTTTTGGCTGTCGCTGTATTTTTATTCCAGCACTTTGCCTAATAATAGAATTACGACCATCTGCACCAATTACTATGTCGGCTGTAATTTCTCTTCCATCTGCTAATCTAATACCTGCGACACGATTATCAATTCGTAGCAAGTCTTTAACAGCTACGCCTTGGATAAATTCAAAATGACTATATTTCCGAGCTTCTAAAATTAAGGTTTCAAGTAAAGGTGGTTGAGAAAATAAAGTACAGGGTTGAGTATCAGTTTCTATAGGTTCATCAACTTTAAATAACGGTTTTTTGTTTAAAATAAATTCCCATGCATTGAGTTCTCGATGAGGAATTTCTTCAAGTATTTTTGATAATCCCATTTCATCAAGAGCATTTAAACCACTTGGCATTAAAGCCTCTCCACGAAACACTCGACGGAAATCAGAAGCAGCTTCAACTAATGTGACTGCAATCCCTCTTTGGACAAGCATTAAGGCAAGAGTTACACCAGTTGGGCCACCTCCTGCGATTGCGACTTTTTTCATGGTTTATTAAAAATGGGTAATTGGTAATTGGTAATTGGTAATTGGTAATGGGTAATTGGGCATTGGGCATTG
Source organism: Rivularia sp. PCC 7116 (assembly GCF_000316665.1). Lineage (GTDB taxonomy): Bacteria > Cyanobacteriota > Cyanobacteriia > Cyanobacteriales > Nostocaceae > Rivularia. The sequence goes on from NC_019678.1 coordinate 1,423,075, forward strand.
GGCATTGGGTAATTGGTCCCAAAGTGATTATTACGAACTTCATCATGTTGGGTTACGACACAATTAATATAGATTTCCGTGTCTAACCCAACCTACAAAGTTTATAAATTATCTAACCCACAGCGTTTAAAATCTCGTCATCAATTGAAAAATCAATTTCTTTTTTATCTCGTTCGGATACTAAATAATCGTTTTTAAATGAATCTTTTAGTCCAGATGTTAAATCGTAATCTGGATGCCAATCTAATTCTGTGATGGCTTTGTTAACCGACGCGAAAAAGTGTTGCATTCTCATGGGGAAAGCTTTGCGCTTGCCAAAATCAAATTTTTTGGGGTCATAATGCACGATTTGAATGTCGTCGGCTGATTTACCTACAGCTACAGCACAAGCACGGGCTAAACCATCAAAAGTTACGTAACGATTTCCCGAAACGTTATAAATCTGTTTAATTGCATTAGAATTACCTATAACTTGAGTCATTGCTTTGGCTAAGTCCTTAACGTGACCTAGCTGAGTTATATGCAATCCGTTACCGGGAATAGGAAGCGGACGATTTCTAGTGATTCTGTCAAAAAACCAAGCTTCTAAATCGTTGTAATTTTGAGGCCCGTAAATATAGGTGGGACGAATTGACGTAAAAGGAAAGTCCCGAACTTCAAGGAAACTTTCGGTATGATGTTTTCCCTTATGACGACTTTTTTCGTCTACTGCATCTCCCTCTACATGAGGCAAGCTATCTGATTTGAGATAAACTCCAGCAGAACTCATGTACACAAAATGCTGCAACCGATTTTGAAAAATATCTGCTAATGGTTGAGTATCTGTCAGTTCGCGTCCATTATTGTCGAAAATGACATCAAAATTTTCGTTTTTTAACTTTTCTTGTAACTGCTTTGAGTCAGTGCGATCGCCTATTATCTGGGTGACGTTCTCGACTGGTAACGGACGATTGCCGCGATTGAACAATACCACATCATGTCCTTGTTCAACCAGTAATTGAGTGAGATACACACCGATAAACCGAGTACCCCCCATGATTAAAATTCGCATAGAACCCCTGCTATATCTGCTACTTGTTCGCACTTTCAAAAAGGATGAAGAACAGAGAATATAAGTCAATCCTCCGAACAATGTCGTAAATGTCAAAACTTCATCCTTACTTGAGATTATCAGGAAAGCGGCAACAGCAGAGTGAAGGAACTTCTATGGTGAAAATTACGTCACCACAAGGGTTACAATTTCCGTTTCATACAAAAAGCGGGAAGCTTTACGTTTGATTAATCGCACGGCAAATACCATTGTTGGCTTCAGTAAAAACGCACGCTTATATGATGATTTCATATGCACTACATCCCTTGCTGCTTCTGTTCCGCAATTATTCCACGATGGGAAGCCATATTTCAAAGAGCAAAAATTTCACGATTGTGAAGAGAAAAAGAGGAACCCTGGGGATGTGAAAATTTTGGATAAATAATTTAAGCTATCTTCATTATATATACGTATATATACCCTTTAAAACTTAAAGCTCTGCCGTGTTGAAATATTTAACTTATTGCAGTGACAAAAATCTACATGCTAGTACAAAAGTTCTTTATCTATAAATGGTAGCTGTGCCTTTAAAGTATGCTTTGGTGCATGAGTGGCTGACACCGGAGGCAACTGGTGGTTCGGAACTCGTAGTACGAGAAATTTTGAATCATATTGATGCCCAATTGTATGCTCTCATCGATTTTGAATCTAGAAATCCGGAAAGTTATTTATATAAACGTCAGATTGGCACTACAGCTTTACAGTATTTACCCGCATCGAGAAAAGGTGTACAAAAGTACTTACCATTGTTGCCGTTAGCTATTGAGCAGCTCGATTTACGTCAACATGATGTGATTCTTTCTTCGTCCCATGCCGTTGCAAAGGGGATTTTAACGACTCCAGACCAGTTGCATATTTGTTACTGTCATAGTCCGATGCGTTACGCATGGGATCTAACTTTTGACTATCTCCGAGAAAGCAAACTTGGAACAGGAATGGTGGGATGGTTAACCCGTTATATACTGCATCGTTTAAGGCAGTGGGATGTTCTAAGCGCCAATCGAGTTGATTATTTTATAGCCAATAGCGCACACACCGCACGTCGCATTTGGAGATGTTATAGAAGAGACGCTGAGGTTATCTATCCACCAGTAAATACCGAAAGTTTTCCTTTTTTATCTCAGAAAGAAGATTTTTATCTTACTGTTTCCCGGTTAGTAAGTTACAAGCAAGTAACTTTAATTGTCAAAGCTTTTAATCAATTACAAAAACCTTTAGTAATAATTGGTACCGGTCCCGAGATGGATAAAATCCTTAAGATAGCCAAACCCAACATACAAATACTAGGATGGCAGCCAGACGATATGGTAAAAAAATATATGGCGAATGCCCGAGGTTTTGTGTATGCTGCTTGTGAAGATTTTGGTATTGCCTTAGTTGAAGCACAAGCCTGCGGTACTCCAGTCATAGCCTATGGTGCTGGGGGTGCTTTAGAAACGGTGCGAGATATTCGCTCCCACGGCAATACGGGAACGGGTGTATTTTTTCAGAAACAAACAGAAGCCTCTTTAATCGAAGCAGTGGAAACTTTTGAAGCAAAAGCTGACAAATTCAGTCCTGAATATGCCAGAAAGCACGCTGCTCAATTCTCGAAGCAGATGTTTGCTTCTCGTTATCTCAACTTTGTCCATATGTGTGAGGAAAAAACCAACAAAAGGAAAATAGAAATTTGATTAGTAAGATTGTTTTAGAGGATAAAGTAGATTTGCTTCCCAAGCACTTTGAAAAGCTTCTATAAGCTTTAAGATTGGGACTATGTGTGGTGTGGATTGAAAGGAGTATGATGACGGCACAGACCTCACTCCTCTCCGGTAAAATTACGCGTACTTTCTTTAAACGCGGTTACCAGAAAAAGAAGTCAAAATTTAAGCCCCTAGGTTTTTCTTTTGAAGCTTTAAACGGAGAGAAAGCTAAACGACTGTTCGATATAATATTTTCCCTGTTAGTACTAATTCTGTTTTCTCCTGTTTATTTAATTCTGGCTTTGTTGATTGCTATAAGTTCGCATGGTCCTATTTTTTACATTCAGGAAAGAGTCGGAAAAAATTACAAGCGATTTAATTGTATTAAATTTCGCACCATGGTGAGCAATGCCGATGAAGTTTTGATACAGATGATGGAAACATCTCCTCAGTTCAAACAGGAATGGAAAAGTAATTTTAAACTAAAAAAAGACCCTAGAATTACTACGATCGGTAAGTTTTTGCGAATTACTAGTTTGGATGAATTTCCTCAATTCTGGAATGTTCTTAAAGGGGATATGAGTGTTGTTGGACCTCGTCCTTTGGTAGCAGAAGAATTACCAAAATATGGATGTCATATTAATCAGATTTTAACTATCAAGCCAGGAATCACTGGGTTATGGCAAGTTTCTGGACGCAATGACATACCCTATCCTAGAAGAGTGCAAATAGATTTGTACTATGTAAAATTTAGAACTTTTTGGTTAGATTTATGGATTGTTTTAAAAACAATTGCTGTTGTTGTGATACCGACAGATAACGGAGCTTATTAAAAATAAGGTTCGATTTTATTATGGGGCAGCTTGCTTGCCCCTATATAATTATGAGTATTATTATTTATAAATTAAGAAGTCTACTTGATGTCTATTAATATTTATTTGGATTTACTCGCTGCTACATTAAACCCAATAAATTCAATTAGTCTGCTGCAAATAAAACTTTTGAATCAAGAAATAATCTGTGTTCTGTTAGCTAATATCGGATAGTGTTCTTAGTATTGCAAAGTCTGTATCAATATTAACTGAAAGCTAGAAATTAAAGATTATCCTTGATTCAATTGTATTTTAAGCAACAAATATTTTTTATTTGTTATTCGTTTTAATCTCGAATAAATTAGTTTTTGATTCGAGCTTTTTGATTAAAATAGAATCGCTGAATACAATTATTTTTTTTAATTAGCATTATCAATATAGAATTATTTATTAAAAATTAATTTAATCTTTAAAATTGGTTATAAATATAAAGTATCTGTAAAGATTAAATGAATATACTGGATACATAATAAATCCCTCGTTACCGTTTAAAAGGTTTATCTTTAAAAAGACTTAGTCAGCATATTTACCTAAATGCGCGAGATATTACTTAAATAAAACTCGTAGGTTTCCCATTGGGCAAGTAAGTGTATTCCTGTTAGCTTATATCAGGCTACATGTATAAAATTCATTAAAAGTATAAGGAATAAAGGAGAATGACCCAGCAAAAGCGAGCGTTGATTACTGGTATTACCGGACAAGATGGTTCTTATCTAAGTGAATTTTTATTAGAGCAAGGTTACGAAGTTCACGGTATAATTCGTCGTACTTCTACCTTCAATACAGACCGTATCGATCACATTTATGAAGATCCTCATAGAGAAGGAGTAAAGCTATTTCTTCATTATGGTGACTTGACCGATGGTACGACGCTACGCCGCATTCTCGAAGAAGTTCAGCCTGTAGAAATCTATAATTTGGGCGCTCAATCCCACGTAAGAGTAAGTTTTGATTCTCCCGAATACACTGTAGATGCTGTAGGAATGGGAACCCTACGCTTATTAGAAGCAATTCGCGACTATCAACAACGTACTGGTATTGAAGTACGCTTCTATCAAGCTGGTTCTTCGGAAATGTTTGGTTTGGTACAAGCAGTACCGCAAAAGGAAACAACTCCTTTCTACCCCCGGAGTCCTTATGCCTGTGCTAAAGTTTACAGCCATTGGCAAACCGTAAATTACCGCGAATCTTACAATATGTTCGCTTGTAATGGTATTTTGTTTAACCACGAATCACCCCGTCGCGGTGAGACCTTCGTAACTCGTAAAATTACTAGAGCGGTTGCTCGTATTGTTGCCGGTAAGCAGAAGAAAATCTATATGGGTAATCTCGACTCTAAGAGAGACTGGGGTTATGCAAAAGATTATGTACGGGCAATGTGGATGATGTTGCAGCAAGATAAGGCAGATGATTATGTAATTGCAACAAATGAGACTCATTCTGTACGCGAGTTTCTAGAGTTAGCATTTAGCTACGTAAATCTTGATTGGCAGGAGTATGTAGAATTTGACCAGCGTTACTTACGTCCTGCGGAAGTAGATTTGTTGATTGGAGACTCGACTAAAGCTAGAACGCAGTTGGGTTGGACTCCATCGGTAACTTTTGAACAGCTCGTAGCTTTGATGGTGGAAGCAGACTTACAGGCTTTAGGTCTAACTTCTCCTGGTGACAAAGTAGCTTCAGCAATCAAAGATAATGCGATGATTCGTCAGGAATTAGGCGCACTACATATGTAAATTTATACAGCCAGCGATTATCTTTTATTAAAGTAATCGCTGGCTTAATTATTTTGACCGCGGAAGGCAGTCATCGCAGGCACCGCCTTTTCACGGTGGTGTAACGATGACTGATTAATACTTTTAATACCAACGAGGACGAAAAGAAAATATGAGCGCATTAGACTTAAAGAATAAAAGAATTCTGGTTACTGGTGGTGCGGGTTTTTTAGGTCGTCAAGTTGTAAACCAGCTTATTAAAGCTGGGGCAGAACAGGATAAAATTACTGTACCTCGTTCGCGAGATTACGATTTGTGCGTAATGGAAAGCTGCAAGCGTGCGGTTGACCACCAGGATATCGTAATTCACCTAGCCGCTCACGTTGGTGGTATCGGTCTTAACCGTGAAAAACCTGCTGAGTTGTTTTATGACAATTTGATGATGGGAACCCAGCTGATTCATGCTGCTTATGAAGCTGGGGTCGAAAAGTTTACTTGCGTGGGCACAATTTGCGCTTATCCCAAGTTTACTCCCGTACCATTTAAGGAAGATGATATTTGGGATGGTTATCCAGAAGAAACCAATGCTCCTTACGGTATTGCCAAAAAAGCTTTGTTAGTACAGTTGCAGGCGTACCGCCAGCAGTACGGTTTTAACGGAATATATTTGCTACCGGTTAATTTATATGGTCCGGAAGATAACTTTGACCCTAGAAGTTCTCACGTTATTCCGGCATTAATTCGTAAAGTTCAAGAAGCCCAAGAACGAGGAGATAAAGAGATTCCTGTTTGGGGTGATGGCAGCCCTACCCGCGAGTTTTTGTATTCTGAAGATGCAGCGCGGGGTATTGTTATGGGTACTCAATCTTACAATGGTGCTGAGCCAGTTAATTTGGGAACTGGTTATGAAATTTCGATTCGCGATTTGATTAATACAATTTGCGAAGTAATGGAATTTGACGGTGAAATAGTATGGCAAACTGACAAACCAAACGGGCAACCCCGTCGCTGTCTGGATACTGAAAGAGCGAAGCAAGAATTTGGTTTCACCGCTCAAGTAGGTTTCAAAGAAGGTTTGAAGAATACTGTTAAATGGTGGCGCGAACATGCTGCCCAACCTGTAGCTTAGAAAACCTCACCCCATTCCCCTCTCCTTATTAAGAAGAGGGGTGATTTAATTTTCCCCATGATAAATCCACATTGCTTGGGTATCACCTGCTTTGCGAAAACCACATTTATAATAAAAACCGACAGTTTCTGCTTCTGCGACTAGTATCTGTTGATGAAAGTCTTGGTATTTTTGAGTAATTATTTTTAATAGATTTAAGCCGATACCTTGTTTTTGGTATTCAGGTAAAACTAATAAATGCGGATAGTAAACTACTAAGTAACCATCGGTTATTGAATTTATCAAGCCTACTAATTTTTCTTGATTCCAAGCCGATATGAGTGAATGGGAATTCATTAAAGCATTATATAGTTCGTTAGGTTTCTTAGCTGACGACCAATTATTAGCTTGATAAAGAATTAAAATATCATCTATAGATAAATTGCGCGTGTGTTTATATTCGATATTATTTTGATTCATCGATTTAGCTGATATTGGGACTTACAAAAATTAAAATTATAAATCCTTTAGCAATAATTGAGTATTGAGAAACCCGATTTTTTGAAAAACCGGGTTTCTAGTAATATGCAAAATTACTATATAAAAGCTTGATTTAAGAATCTAGTTTAAGATAAACCTCAGCTTCGTGATTGACAGCCCATTCTATATGCCAATCGATAAATCTAAGCCTGCGGTAAAATTTTGATGCTGCTTCGTTACCTTTTTTATAACTAGTAGCGATTAACTCAACTTCTGGATACAGCTTCAAACGTCTGATTACTTCTAAAATTGTAGCTTTTCCATAACCTTGCTGCTGGTATTTGGAATCAATCATCAAGCGCAAAATAAATCCAATACCGCCAACTATTTCATACATAGTAAAACCAATCATTGGTAATTGTGGTTCTATATAACCCATGACGGCAGCATCATATATCGCTAAGGGGTAAAGATTGGGGTTGACGTAAGCTTGAGCTAATGATTTCACATTTGATGCAAGAAATTCTTTTTGATTTTCATTTACTTCTAAACTGATACATTCTTGGAAATTATCAACTGTTATTTTACGTAAATGAACTTTAGCCATATTTGCTCTTGGATAACTTATTTATATTATGTCTGAGAAATAAGCTTTTTTATGATGGCTGCAAATTATGGAAAATATTAACAACCCCAATGTTTAAAATAATTCATTGCTAATTCCATTGGTGTGTCGTTTTTGAACGCATTTTTTTGATTAAATATTGGATAAAGGTTATTTGAGATAGTAAAATCTTCCGAAAGCAAGGTATCGCCAAAATTATTTACTTTTTGATGATAATTTATTAAGTTCAAAATTTTCATAAATCGGCAATTTTATTATTACTATTATGTGAGAGTAGTGTGCATGTAATTTTCTGATTATTTCCAAGTATCAAAGTGATGTTTCACCCAATCCATACCAACTTCATTATTTAGTTTTATTTTTTGTGGTGCATTAGCATAAATTTTGTTTAAAATGTCTGCATCCTGTTCTACTACAGCTTTACTTAATTCCAAAAATTGTTTTTTTAATAATTTTGCAAAAGGATTATTTGTTTTTGCGAATAATAAAATATAGGTTCGAGTTTTTGTTAATGATTCTGGAACAAAAAGATGACATTGAGCAATTTTTCCAAAAAGGCTACTACCGTGAAATATCACTAATGAAGGAAAATAATTTTCTAAATGAGCTTGAATTATCTCGGGAAGTAGAAATTGTTTGGGTTGTTTGAGCTTTTCCCAGAGAGTTTTAGGTGCAGTAGGAGCATTGAAAAAAGCTTCGGAATGATAGCCGTTATCGATGAATTTCTCAAATCTAACTTCGGTAATTTCAAACAAATCGCGGTGGGTGCCATTTTGATGATTATAATCGTGCATATTTAATAGCATCGATTTCAAATCAGTTTTGACGCTGGTATCTGCTGTATAGCCTATAAATTCGTAACTATCGGAAATTTTTTCTAAAATATCGGGAATGGAAATTTGAGGTTTACAATCTCCATAAGACCAAATAAAATCATCTTTAACAATTAGTTTCAAAGGCTGCATTTGAGGCAAGGTTTTTTTATCCGTTCCCGGTAAAACAGTGCAACCTTCTCTATCAAATTCAAGGGCATGAAACGGACAAACAACTTTACTTTCACCATCTGTTTCAGCTTTACACCAACCTTCCGATAACATTGCTCCCATATGAGGGCAAATATTAGGTAGAGCTTGAACATTTCCTTTACTATCTTTCCACATTACATAGTCTTTGCCGTAAACAGATATCTTATGTGGTTGATTTATTTTGAGCATGGATTTATGTGCTAATAACCAAGGCGCACCCTCTAACATTTTGGCTTTAGCTTCAATCATGATGGTTATGACTCTAGTGATTAATGTTCTAATAAACACTATTAAAAATATCTGACTTATTCGCTTGGATATTCTTGCTATTTTTGGATATTCTTGCCATTTGTGATTTGAAAAAAGCAGAATAATAACAGCGAACAGAAAAATCTAATTTGTTTTGTATTGTTGTGAAAAGTCTTTTGGGGTAATCCCAAGCAAACGTTTAAAATGACGATTAAGATGACTTTGATCGACAAAACCTACTGAATTGGCTATTTCAGCAATTGATAATTTTCCTTGTTTCAATAATTCTTGAGCTCGTTCGATGCGACACCGAATTACATATTTATGAGGTGTAAATCCTGTAGTTTCCTTGAACAATCGCGAAAAATAATGGGGACTCATTTGTACCGAAGCTGCTAATTTATTCAAGCTTAAATCGGTATCGAGATAAGCTTGAATGTAATCAATTATTTGCTGTAATTTGTATTGAGGCAATTTTCCCGAAATCAATTCAACTGAATTTATCCGAGTAGTTGAATAATTTTCTAATAAATGAAGGATAAGGGCATTAATTAAAGTTTCCGCATAAAGACGACTGCTAGTACCATGTTTGATTAAAGCCGATTTTAGCGCTACTCCTATTTGATAAACAAATGGATCGGGATTTGCAAACTTGGGTAAAAGCTCAATCTTATCTGGATCTACGACTTCGTAAATAGTTTGAGCAAAAACTACAGGATCTATCGCGATCGCAACCGAACAACCTTCGCTATACCATGCTGCTTGATGAGTTGTGTTTGCAGGAACAATAATCAAATCTCCTTGAACATTGTTTTCTCGTAAAAAACATCCATCAATTATTCTTTCTGTTTGCATCGGTAATGGAATATCGGTCAAAATTCCAATACAATGCTGTTTTAAACAAATCTTAGGTAATTCGATTGGGGGTTGTCTATCGTAAATAATAGTTAGATTATCCCAACCAACAGATTGACTAGAGACTAGAGGAGAGCGGTTGAATACACGTTTATATTCTTCTTCTTTTTCTTGATTAAAATCGATTAAAATACTTTTTGATGAGTTATTTTGCATCTTAAATTTGAAATATTAAAATTAAAAACCAATTTTTTATACTATAAAATTTCTCAAAGCTATTACATACAGGTTCGTGGTATTTTTGATTAGCTTTCTTCAACAAAAATCATGAACGCTACCGAAAATAAATCAAAAAAATCCGAATTACGTCGTAATATTATTAAACAACGCCAATCGCTACCTGAAAAAGAATGGCGGGTAAAAAGTCAAGCTATTTGTAAAAATATTTGCAGTTCAAGTTTATTTACCAAAGCTAAAACAGTACTTGCTTATTTTAGCTTTCGTCAAGAACCCGATTTAAGCTATTTATTCTCAGAAGATAGTACATCAAGTAATCACAAAATATGGGGATTTCCTCGTTGTGTCGATAAATCCTTAATTTGGCACCGTTGGCAACCCCAAAATGAATTAATAATAGGTAAATACGGTATTCGCGAACCAAATCCCAATTTACCGATAATTAATTACTCTGAGGTTGATTTGATTTTAGTTCCTTGCGTCGCTTGCGATTCTCAAAGTTATCGTTTGGGTTATGGCGGGGGATATTATGACCGTTTTTTAAGCTCTCCAGGATGGGATTTAATTCCAACAATAGGTATTGTGTTTGCCAACGATTATTTACCTCAAGTACCTGTAGAAGTTTGGGACAGAAAGTTAAATAGCGTTTGCACCGAAAGCGGCTTGCAAAGATAAATATCGCAATCAATCTGATATTTTGCTTATGGAAGTGGGAATCATTAGAAAAGACTGTTAAATGATTTTTCCCAGCATGGATATTTCTGCCACGGAATTTTTTGAGGAATCAAACACATCATCCCAAGAAAATCGGGCTGAAGCCATAATCTCCCTCAATTACAACGAACAACAAAAGGCTTTAGCGGGTGTAATTTCCAGGATTCGGGAATCTTTGGATATAGAAACGATTTTCAAAACTACCGTTACCGAAGTACGACAGCTTCTTGATGCTGACAGGGTTGCGGTGTTCCGTTTTTGCGATGAGCAAGAATGGGAAGGGGAATTTATCTCTGAAGATGTAGCGCCCGAATGGGATTGTGCATTAACTGCAAAAATCCAAGATCGTTGTTTTAGTATCCGATTCGCTGATTTATACAAACAAGGAAGAATCAGCGCAATTTCTGATATATATCAAGGTAATTTTAAAGATTGTTATATTCAAATTCTGGAGAAATTTCAAGTTCGTGCTAATGTTGTTGCTCCTTTGCTCAAGGGCAATCGTCTTTGGGGTTTGTTATGCATTCACCAATGTAGCGCTACCCGTGAATGGGAGCAATCGGAAATTGATTTTATCAGTCAAATTAGCGAAAATTTAGGAGTTGCTCTGCAACATACCGATTTACTTCGTCAAGCAAGATATCAAGTTGAACTCCATAAGGCTTTAAATCAAGTAGTTTGCCGCATTCGTAAGTCTTTAGATTTGGGTACCACTTTCATAACTACAGTTACAGAAGTTCGTCAGTTATTGAAAACAGATAGAGTCGGGGTATTTCGCTTTTATCCCCAACAATGGCAGGGAGAATTTATTTATGAAGATATTGGTTCGGATTGGGATTCTTTGATTGAAAATGAAGTTGGTGCTGATTGTTTTGGTGAAGAATTCGCCGAGCAATATGAACAAGGTAAAATTCGTGCTGTAAGTGATATTAATGCAGCCAATATTCATGGCGATCGCATCAAAATTTTAGAGAAAATCCAAGTACGGGCTAATATGGTCGCACCTTTGATTAAAGGTGAAGAATTATGGGGATTGCTGTGCATTCATCAATGTAATGCCCCCCGCGACTGGGAAACAACCGAAATTGAGTTTGTAGAGCAAATTTCGGAACATTTGGGAGTCGCATTACAACAAGCCGATTATCTTGAACTTGTTAAAGCCCAATCAGCACAGCTAAGCCAAGCAGTAGAAAGAGCAAAAGTTGCAGAATGGCAAAAAGCAATCGCAGGGGTTGTAGAAAAAATTCGTCAGTCTCTAGATTTAGAAGTTATTTTCCGCAATACAACTTCTGAAGTCAGAGAATTGCTTGATGCTGATAGAGTCGTAATTTATCGCTTTAATGATGATTGGAGCGGTAAATTTGTCTCGGAGTCGGTGATGGAAGGTTGGACTTGCTTGATTCACGAGCAGCGAAATCGACCAGAATTGGTAGAAAATATTAACGAATGCAGCGTCAAAGATTTATCTGCATCTCCGATAGTTGATACCTATCTTCAAGATACTCGGGGGGGAGATTTTAGTAAGGGTGAAGTTTACCGTGTTTGTAATGATATTTATGATGCAGGTTTTGATGATTGCTACATTAATTTATTAGAAAACTATCAAGCGAAAGCCTATGTTATTGTCGCAATTTACCTCAACGATTGTCTTTGGGGTTTACTAGCTGTTTATCAAAATTCTGGGGTGCGTACATGGCATTCGGAGGAAGTTTTTTTTCTCACCCAAATCGGTACGCAGTTGGGAGTAGCTTTACAGCAAGCTGAATTTTTGCAAAAAACCCAGCAGCAAGCTGAAGAATTAGCCAAAGCCGCAGAAAGACAAAGAGCTTTGGCTAATACAGTTGATAAAATTCGCCAAACTCTCGATATTGACAATATTTTTAAAGCCACTACTCAAGAAGTGCGGCAATTGTTAGAAGTAGAAAGAGTGGCAATATATCGTTTTTACAACGACGGTAGCGGGGAATTTGTTGCTGATTCGATTGTAGATGGCTGGGCACCGTTGACTAATCCCCAGCGAGTCAACGAACCTTTGTTATTGCAAGCAACTAAAGCCGGAAAATATCCCCGCAATGAGGTTTTTGTACCAATTACCCTTGGAGATAAACTTTGGGGGCTGTTGGTAGCTTATCAAAATTCCCAACCGCGTTATTGGGAAGATGAAGAAATAAATTTGCTCGCTCAGGTAGGGATACAGTTAGGAGTCGCACTACAACAAACAACAACCTTGGTAAAGCTACAGCAGCAAGCTGAGAAATTATCCCAAGCAGCACAAAGGGAACGTAAAGCAACTCAACGGGAAAGAGCTTTGGCTGCAACGGTACAGAAAATCCGCGAATCTCTAGACTTAAATACAATTTTCAATACCACTACGAAGGAGATTCGCCGACTTTTAGAAGCTGATAGAGTGGCAATTTACCGCTTTCGGAAAGATGAAATTGGGGAGTTTGTTGCCGAGTCAGTTGGTTATAATTGGACTCCGGTACGGGAATTAGTACCCGTAATTGTGGATGATTATTTACGAAGCTATCAGAATGAAGCCGATACTAAGAGTAATATTCTGGTTGTTAATAACATTTACGATATTAACGATTCTATTTCTAACATTAAGCTTCTCGAAAAAATGCAGGCTAAAGCCTATGTGATTATACCCGTTTTTAAAGGCGCTAAACTTTGGGGGTTGTTGGCAGCTTATCAAAATCGCGGAAGCCGCGATTGGCAAGAAAACGAAGTTGATTTGCTAATACAAATTGCGATTCAGTTAGGAGTTGGATTGCAGCAAGCAGAATTGCTCGAACAAACTCAAAGCCAAAAAGAGAAGATTGAACAAACTTTAAAAGAACTGCAAAATACTCAAGCTCAGTTAATACAAAGTGAAAAGATGGCTGGTTTGGGACAATTAGTTGCTGGTGTTGCTCATGAGATTAATAATCCAGTTAATTTTATTTATGCCAATCTCTCTCATATAGATAATTATATGAAGGATTTATCGTCAATAATTGAACTCTACCGCAATGCCTATCCGCATCCAGAATCTCATATTCAAGAACAAGCTACAACCATCGATTTAAACTATATTTTGGAAGATTTACCCAAAATAGTTGATTCAATGCAGATAGGTGCAGAAAGAATTCGTTCTTTGGTAATTTCGTTACGAACTTTTTCGCGACTCGATGAAGCACAAATGAAGCTGGTTGATATTCATGAAGGGATTGAAAGTACGCTATTAATTTTGCAGCATAAAATCAAGCAAAATTCTAATCATTCAGGGATAAACATTGTTAGAGAATATGGAAAATTGCCTAAAGTAGAATGTCATGCTGCACAGCTAAATCAGGTATTTATGAATATCTTGAGTAATGCTGTAGATGCTATTGAAATCAAGTTTGAGAAGTCTGAGGAGAAGGAATTACCGCAAATTAAGGTTTGTACGAATGTTGTCAATGAAAAATATGTTTCGATTTGTATCTCCGATAATGGCTGTGGAATCCCCGATCAAATACGTTCTAAAATTTTTGACCCATTTTTTACTACTAAAGAACCTGGAAAAGGAACTGGTTTGGGTTTATCTATTAGCTATCAAATAATTGTTGATAAACATGCAGGTCAATTTGAATGCGATTCTCAGGTTGGTAAAGGTAGCAAGTTTAAAATAGAAATTCCGATTAAAAGTTAACATTTTGCACAATTATCAACAAGCCCTACATAAGCCTCGGTTCTCTTGGTGAAAGCAGTAATAAACCGAGTTTCTTACACTGCGGTAAGATGTGGATAAGCATAAAATTAAACATAATAGAACCCCTTAATCTTCTTATTATGTAAGAAGACTAAGGGGCTAAGAAGTAGTATTTCATAAAAAATTGGTAGAAGCCCAAGTATTTTTTATATTCTCCGCGAAGGAGATTTCGACTTTCTCTGAACTTACAAAAACTAGGAATATTTTTAACAACAAAATAAAAAGCAATTATCAACCGATAATTACTCTAACAAGCACCACTTTTGTTAAATACTACCCAAATAGTCTTAAATATTAGAAATAAATCATAAGATACAGACCATTTACGCTGATAGTCCAAATCCATTTTGACTATATCCTCAAAATCTTTAATACTAGAACGACCATTAGCTTGCCATTCTCCAGTCATACCGGGTTTAACTCGCAACCTTTCCCAGTGGTGTGGTTGGTATTTCATGACTTCATCGGGAGTAGGTGGACGAGTTCCCACCAAACTCATTTCTCCTTTGAGTACGTTCCAAAATTGAGGTAGTTCATCTAAACTTGTCCGGCGTAATAATCTACCCACGCGGGTAATGCGAGGATCTTCTACACATTTAAATATATGACCGTTAGCTTCGTTTTTTACTAAATGCTTTAATTTCTCGGCATCTATAACCATAGAACGAAATTTCCATATACGGAAAGTTGTTCCATCATTTCCACAGCGAATTTGACTGTAAAAAATAGGTCCGGGATTATCTAACAAAGTCGCAATTGCTACTGGAATAGCAACTACAGCAGTTATAACTAACCCTACAATTGCCCCTAATATATCAATCAATCTTTTCGCGATACTCGTTCGCGAAGCATGAGGAAATTGGTAATTTAAGCTAAATGATTCCGGTGGACTCATCAAGACTAAGTCTTGCTTGATAGAATCTTCTGTTGCAGAAGTAACATTGAAAACCATTTGTGCGTGTTAATACATATTTACAATAGTTACCAGTGTTAATATAAACAACTTATTTGCGTAAAAGTTACAAAAATATGAAAATTTACGTAATCTTCTAATCCCACACCGGATATATAAAATTTATGTATTCTTTTTAATTAATGTAACCAGCGAACAGTTAATTTTTGGGGAGTTTTTAGTAAGCAGCTATAAGTAAATAGCGAGCAGCAAATAAAAACCCTTTGTTATTTGCTGTCAGATGTTTACTATAAATCACTATTTTATACTGAAAATCTGTCAGATTATCTCCGAAAAACTACTCATAATATCGTGTTCGTTAAAATTACGGTCAATGTTCGGCAAGGGTAGCATTCAGGGTTTATTTTAGATGTGGCTCATCGCATAGTGTTGGTACAAACCGCACCTATAGTGATGCTGAATACCCTTCGGGAACATCCCCTGCTTCAACGGACACGATCAACTCGTTAATGAATGAGCTTATCTCCCTATCTCCTATTTGCTGACTCCAACAGCAAAATTAACAATGTAAGGCTCTTCTAAAGATTGATGAGCGCTGGTTTTGATTGCGTCAAGATAATCGCGTAGATATTTTAATTGTCGTAAATTGGGACGATAGGAAAGACTTCCTTGTTTATCAAATAATGGCGATGCGCTAATAACTTTGTAGTGAGAATTTTCTACGGAACTTTTATTAAGCCATTGCATATCTTGGTTGCTTGGTATTAAACCTGGAGGTATTTCTCCTTCTAAGAAAGCTAATAATCTTTGCTGACAGGTGCGAGTGTTGATACCTCGTGATTCAAATAAC
The DNA here is from genome assembly GCF_000316665.1 of Rivularia sp. PCC 7116. Lineage (GTDB taxonomy): Bacteria > Cyanobacteriota > Cyanobacteriia > Cyanobacteriales > Nostocaceae > Rivularia. Next base: position 1,439,226 of record NC_019678.1, read on the forward strand.
TGAACGACTTCACCGAAGGTTGTAGCTTTTTCTGGTATCAACCGCAGTAATTCGGTAAACAAGAAATAATCTGTATATTGCTGTCTGGGTATTTCCAATACTAAAGGATGCAAGGGCAGTAGGCACAATCCGGTTGCGACTCTTGAACAAGCAGGGGTACCGTTTTCGTTGAGGTATTTTTCTTGAATAATTGTGGCGCTAGGAAGTTTCTGGCGCAACCAACGGCTAATTGCAGCTATGGATGAAACACCACCACTAAGAATAACCATGTTGATGGCTTCTGTTGGTATACCTTGTGTCCTTAATAATTTATTCAATTCGCGATTAATCCGACGCACAAAGGGGACAAATACTTTACTTTCTAAGTCTCGGCGCTGTAAGTCCCATTTTTGATCTGCTAGTTCGATGGTGAAAGATTCCTGATGCTGCAAGATTAATTTTAGCGCGATCGCTGCGTCTAATAAAGCTTTACCAAGGGGAGAACTTTCGAGTCTCTGCTGTAAGCTAATGCGTTGGCTGATGTCGGGTTCGCCAGCACGAGGTAATTCTAGATGCTCTAAACCCAAACTAGAAAAACGTACTTGTTCTAAGCCAGGAATATTTGGCTTCCAATGTAGGGGATTGTCGTCGTTGCTACTATCTAAAGATTTGTTATTTCGAGATGTACGCCATTTTTCCGGTAGCAGCAATTGAGTAATAATATCTTGTTCCATTGCTTTTCCGCCGCAGGTAAAGCCGTGGAGCATAAAATCGTTATGTGATAAATCCTGCAAATCTTCTGGTAGTTCTACTAGCGCCATTTCGGTAGCGCTGGCTCCGATATTAATGACTAGGGTATTACCCGTAAGTTCGCTATTACTTGCAACAATCGGTGAGGAGTTTTCCTGCTGCAATAGTTTGACTATTTCGCCATTAGCGCCTTCAAGTTCCCCTAGTAAGGAGGCTATAGCTTCTTCAACAAAGAATACTTGTTGAGGATGTTCTACCAATTGAGAAATAAGTAGCGATTCTCGGATGTTAAAGCGATATTGCTCCGACCAATTAGAAGGACAGGTGCAAATTATACCGGCGATATTATTAATAATGTCGGAAAATTGTTCTTGTTTGATACCGATTGCGGTGGCAGTTAATCCTAAAGTAGTGCTATTGGAATCGGATTTTAAAGTTAACAGTAGTTTTGACAGAGAACGTATAATCCATACCAAAGGAACTGCGGAAAATTCGTTAAGTTGCAGTATCGGTTCCCATTTTTGTCGTACTTCGGTTGAACTAGTTTCTGAAATATTTTTGTAAGGAAGGGAAATTGGTAAATATGGTTTTAGATATGCTGAATAAATATTTTGTTCGGCGGGGTTTTCTGTGGAATTTTGATTAATAGAGGTTCTAGGAAGATAAACTTCTGCTGGTAAACGGTAATTTTGAGAATTTCCCTGGGGTTGGTTTCCCTGCGCCCAGTAAATCGGATGTACTATTTGGTTGGAACGATTTAATAATGCAGCCGATATTCCTGTAGTACCTATATCCAGTCCCAAATACCAAACCGTATCGCTAGAATTTATGGAAGGAATTTCGGTATTACCTAGCGCGATTGAATTATCTTGTGAGGGGTTTTCTGGCTCTGATGGAATTGTTTTTTCTGTTTGGGGAAGAGGAGTTTCTAATGGAGTATTTAAAGTACTTGTATCCTCATTTTGATTGGGCTGACGAAGAGAAGTGGTAGGAAGGGTAATTTCTTGTAACTGCGGTCTTTTTTCAGTGGTTTGAATCGCGGGTTCTGATTGAGTTGACTGTTCGGTTGAGGTAGCTGGTTGATTCTCGACAATTGGTTGAGCAGTTTCTTGGGCAACTGGGGGTTGATGCTCTGGCTGGGGTTGAGAAGTTTCAGTGGTTGGTGTAACTACTTGTGGTGGTGTTGCTTCTTCAAATAAAAGTTCTGTAAGTGTGGAAACTGTATCTTCAGTTGCTGCTTGGGTTTTTCGTTTATAGGTTTTGACAGGGGTTTGATTTACCTGCTGAAGATTTTGGGTGGTAGATTGACTAGTTTCAATATTTTCGGCTAAACCTTTATTAGCATTAGACCAAGGATCGGGTACTGATGACTGATTTTCAGAATCATTGGAGGTTTCATCAGTTGAAGATGAGGGAATATATTCAAAAACTACTTCCCGAGATACGACTTCTTTTTCTGTTTGCTGTAATTGTGAATCTAATATGGCTGTGGTTGGAGAATTTTCGACATCAATGGCTTTATTTATAACTTGTTGAGGAGAGGTTTGGGGATTGGGGTTAGTTAAATTTTCGCTGTCGAATAAGCTGGCATAAAGTTCATCAACTTCATCTTCGTTAGCATTTTCGGAAAAAGCATCTGCTGCTAATTCTTCTGTTTGGGAAGATGATTTTTTGAGTTCGGACAATACTGCCTGCATTTTTTCCGGAGAATCAAAAGCATCCGGTTCTGTGACTATTTCTTGTTCGGTTAATTCTTCTGTTTCTACTTCCTCTGGAAAATCTACTTCTAAATAATCATTGCCATCTAGCTGTTCGGTTGTAGAGTTTTGTTCTAACTCAGAAATAGCTGTTTCTAAATCGGAACTATCGGAACTATTAGATATATTATCTGTATTATCTACATTATCTTGGGCTTGAGAAAATTCGATATTACCAATCGTATCGTCGGGAATAACAACTAAATTATCTTTGGTATCTGAATTATTATCAGTAGTTTCAGTAGTTTCAATCGTTTCAATACTGTCAACAGCTTCAACAGTTTCAAAATCTTCTTTTAACTGATTATTTGTATCTATTAATTCAATTGATTCAATACTTTGAGCATCAATAGTTTCCACATTAGTTTCATCTATTGCTTGCTTTAATGATTCTTGATTAACTTGAGCGGGCGAGAGATTGGCAACATTCTGAATAAAACCATTCAGCAACTGTTCTCCTTGGACTCCTTTATAATGCATTCTTGCTAATGCCTGGGATAAAGAGTCATGATAAGCGTGAATATTACGCTGCAATGCTTCAAAAACAACATTTACAGTGCCATCTAAAGCAACTATTCGCCGATCTAAATCATTTGTCAATTGAGTTAAGTTCTCTACCCGCGCTGAATCTATTTGATTCCCAGCACTTAAAGCTTTTCGAGGCGCAGCATTAGGAGAATTACCACCAACTGTTAAAGCAACCCCGCCATCAATATCATCTTCCAAGCGATTTCTCAGCACCTGCATAAACTCAGAAATTATTTTCTCCTGGGTTGCTAACTGTTGCGCTAGAGAATAATCATGCAGTCGCTTTTTTTCTAACTCGCGGATTTCGCTTACCAAATTAGCTCTTTCTTCAAACAGCGTTTTTAATTCCGCCTTCAACGGCTCGATGAACTCCGCGAATTGATTATCAGAAGATCCAGAAGATGGCGATCGCTGGGGTTCGTCAACATTCTGGTTGCCTTCTTGCATAAATTTTGCCACTAAAGGCGGTAACTGCGCTCGTGAAGAAGTCTCGCTCGAAACTTGAGCTTCATTAACCAGAAAATCCCGAATACGCTCTAAAACCTGACGCGGTTCTTCCTGAGAAGATATTGCCCCCCACAAACGCTTACCTTTGTGGGTGAGTAATTTATCAATGTCTGCAATCATGCTTTGGATTTGGTTTGCGCGGGAAGTCACGTTGATTTTCCTTATTGTGAGCTTTACGGGGATAATAACGAACGCAGCACCGCCTTGGCGACGATAAATGCAATCAATTTACAACTACTAGGTGGATATTATCTGTCAGGTTGGCAGTATGCAATTATTTTCAAGACAATAATACTAAGAAGTCTAATAATCATGCTTTTGGTATAATCTTGCCACTAAGTGCAAAAATAACAACGCCGGTTGTGGCGATATTACACCGAGACTGTTAAAAATTGCCATGTTAGCAAAAATTAGCTGACTTGAGTATGTTAATCCGATGCGGGAAAATAGCATTTCTCTCTTCTTCGTAACAGCGCTTCGTGTAATATGCACCCCTAATAAAGCACTTTTCTCCCTAGCGAAAACCTTCCCCTACTTATACTAAGGCACTTACAGATAATAAAATGTCCCACCGTCGGTGTCGCCTGAAAGGCGACACCCCAGTATATCTAGGTTTTGACCGGAATATTTGTAAAACGGTGGGACATTTTATTTCTTGGATCTCCCTAAAGCCGAAAATTCAGATTGAGTTTGGGGTTAATTTCGATTAAACATCAATAGGAGTAAGCAAAAGGGTACATTTTTTCTTGTAGGCTTGTAGTGCGTGACACTTAAAGGTAACTTAAACTCCTAATAACTAATAGAATTTTGTGCTCCCAAGAAGTATACAAAGAGGTTTGATTCTGTTTAAAGCAATAAATCAGTTTTTTAAAAAACTTGTCCAAACGGCAAAATACACCTTTTTTTAGCTAGCATAGTCTAGCTTTGTTGTATTTTCGTTAGTTGGCATGTTTTGATCGCGATTAGCCAAAAACTGGTACAGATAGAAAGTGATTCGTATTACAGCTAAATAGAAAATGTCCCAATGGAAGATAGGAATAGCTTGCATACCCCCGCCAAAGAATTAACCTTCTCAACTGTTTTTTTTGAAGGTTTACCGAAAAATACGATTAAATCGGCTTTAAGTAATCTTGTTAGCCGTTCTCACCCAGCAAATCAAGTTATTTTGCTCGAAAATGACTGGGGGGGTTCCGTATATTTTATTTTGGAGGGTTGGGTTAAAATTCGCACTTACAATTTAGAAGGCAAAGAATTAACGCTTAATATTTTAGGTAAAGGGGAATTATTCGGCGAAATGGCTGCGTTAGATGAAGTACCTCGCTCTACAGATGTGATTACTTTAACTTCAACGCAAATCGGTAGTTTACCATCACAGGATTTTATCAAATTACTTAATACAGAGCCTTTAGCAGGAGTGCGGTTGGCACAATTGATGGCAAGACGCTTAAGGCAAGTTAATCGACGCTTACGGTTGCGCGAATCGGATTCAACTTCTCGCGTCGCAGATACTTTATTATTTTTAGCAGAAGGACAAGGAATTGAAGGTTCCACAGGTGTGGAAATCCCTAACTTACCCCACCGGGAATTAAGCAGTTTAAGCGGATTGGCGCGAGAAACCGTAACAAGAGTATTAACTAGGTTAGAAAAGAAAAAGCTGATTAAACGCAGTGGGGAAGTTATTTGTATTCCCGATGTATCAGCATTAGAAAAAATGATAATTTAACCCTTACGGAGCGCGTCTTTGACATGGATATTGTTAGTTCTTCACCAGACGATAAAGGAGGTAATAGTTCCTTTAATGGCAAAACATCCAACCATACGGACAATCAAAATTTAGCCCGTCCCCAGCTTCAAACCGATGCACCATTAAAAATGGTGGAAACGGCATTTTTAGCAAGCACCGCTAGTTTAATTTGGTTTATTAATTTTTATTTTCCTTTAGGTCTTCTCAAGGTTTTCTTTCCCATACCCATTGCTTTAGTTTATCTACGCTGGAATAGCCGAGCTGCATGGATGTCAGCATTAACCTCTGGCTTGCTGCTATTAGTGTTAATGGGGCCTACTAGGAGTATGCTATTTGTAATACCTTATGCTTTTATGGGCGTACTTCTCGGCTCTACCTGGCAGCGTGGCGTTCCCTGGATTGTCTCGATTAGTTTGGCTACTCTATTAGGCGCAATCGGTGTATTTTTTCGATTATGGTTACTATCGCTACTCTCAGGTCAAGATCTATGGATTTATTTGATTAATCAAGTAACTAATTTTTTGGAATGGTTATTCGTCAATTTGGGATTTCTTACGGTTCCTAATCCCTTCCTGATTCAAATAGGTGCCATTTGCTTAATATTACTTAATAATTTTATATATTTATTCGTAGTGCATATAGCAGCATGGTTATTATTAGATCGTTTAGGAAATTCTATACCGCGTCCACCGCAGTGGGTACAGGTTCTGATGGACTATGACTAATTGGGAATTGGGGATTGGGCATGGGGCATAGGGCATGGGATAGGGAAATTGTTTATTGATGCAGTGGAGTAATAGGGATCTGTTTGGCTCCCACTACAGGTGCTTATTCATAACTCATAACTCCTAACTCATAACTCCTAACTATTAACTATGCCCAATTACCAATTACCAATTTTCAAATCAAATGCTCAGCATTCATACAAACATTACTCAAAGCGAATCTTGGATATCTAAATATCGAGGTAAAAAACCTTTATTTGCTTGCGTTCTAGGTTTTACAGAAACAGGCTTAATTCCTGGGATTTCCGCAGCTGGCAGCACTCCCGATGACCGAAAATATACAGCGCTCGCTGATGCTGAATTTTTATACTATGGAGCGGATAGAAAAGGGCAATATCCTTTACCTCCACTGATTGCGGGTGCTTCTCCAGTATTTATTACTCGCGCTGTAGTGGAAGAGTTAAATATTCCAGTTTATTTATTTAATGCAGGTTTATTAGTTTTACCAACCGTGCCAACAATCGATTTAGAAGGCGTACCAGCTAAATGTTTAAGTCAAGGTGCGGCAATGGATATAGCAACGGTACGGCATTTATTTAATCAAGGAATGATTTGGGGTGAAAAACTTTCGCTTCAGCAAGAAAATGGATATTTGGTTATAGGTGAGTGCGTTGTTGGTGGAACTACTACTGCTTTAGCTGTGTTAACGGGCTTAGGTATTTCCGCAGGAGGTATGATTAATAGTTCTCACCCGGTTTGTAATCATGCACAGAAATGGGAGATTGTCCAAGCAGGATTGAGGAATATGAGACTGCCAGACAACCAGACAAGGGTACAAAAGGAAATTGAGAATATAGATCCGCTTCAAATAGTTGCGAGTGTGGGAGATCCAATGCAGGCTGCTGTGGCTGGAATGGCTATTTCTGCAAGTCGTAATAGTGGTGTTTTGCTTGCTGGCGGTACGCAAATGTTAGCCGTTTTTGCCTTGGCAAGCGCAATTTGTGAGTTTTATCATCTTTCTTGGCAACCTAAAGAAATAGTAGTTGGTACTACTCGCTGGGTTGCCTGCGATTCTACTGGTAAAACAGTGGAATTAGCCCAAGAAATAGCTAGAGAAAGGGCGATAGCACCATCTCTACTTGCTACAGAACTGTCTTTTGAGAATTCCCGTTACGTACAGTTACAAGCTTACGAACAAGGCTTTGTTAAAGAGGGTATGGGTGCTGGGGGAGCTTGCATTGCTGCTTATTTAAATGAAAACTGGCAGCAAAAACAACTGTTGGAGGCTATTGAAGCCCAGTTAAGCCGTTATTGGCAGATATAGGAATTTTACGCAGTGGAAGCAGTCTCGACAGCAGCCGATTGCATCTTTAATTAGGAAAAGCCCTTTCCCCCTGCTTGCTTAGGAATTGATTCTCTTGAGTAGTAATTGCTCTTCTAATGCAGCAATACGATTATATGCTGCCGTTAATTGTGCTGTAAGTCTTTGAATTTGGATATCTGGAGTTAAGTGCTTATCCCCTGCTTCAAAATTGCCGTCTAAATAAACATCATCTACTAACACATCTTTGTGTTCTAAGTCGGAATTGAAAGCAATAGAATCTTTCAATTGATATTCTCCTAAATCGCCTACCGTTTCATGATTTTCTTGACCTTGACAGGCTGCTGCTAAATTACATTCTGTTAAAGCTTGAGAAACTTTACCATCTAGCTGCTCAACCACTTGATAAAGGTCGTCGAGCTTACTACTCAAGCTCAACACTTGATGCTTTAACTGCTCCATTTCATACCCTCGTTTTATACATTTCTCTATATTATTCTTTCTATTGCTGAAGTTAACTATACTTATGATTTATTTAACCTTTAGGTCTTTGTTTTTCAAATCTATACTTAACTCATTCATTAGAAATAAATCTAAACAATACTTCGGGTAGATGCTTTAATTATTTTATAGAAACTTTATCTAAATTCTTATGAGTTGATAGCATTAAAAATATCGAGTAAAAAAATAGTGCAGCTATGACTGCAAATGTTATACATCAACAGTTTAACGCAAATATAAAGAAAACATAAAGGCAAAACAGTAAGTGATTTAACAGGAATCTAATCAAACTCTTTTATGCCTGCAAGCTATATATATCAAAGCTTTTGACGATATTATGGCTCATTTTATTAGGTTGCCTAATTGTCAATTTTAGACATAGAAATTTTATGCATGTTAACGAATTTGATAACTGCATTTATTTGAGAATCGAGGATAGTTAGCTCAGCCCAAATATTTAGCCTGATTCGCTTTAGGCAACAAGTATTGAACATCAGCCAATACCGATAGTGAGTAAGTCAGTGTATCTTTACAAAAAATTGTTACAAACAGCTTCTATAGATACAAATATAACTAGATAATTAGAATAAAAAAATCAGCGTTTTATGGCATTTATCAAGTTATTTTTGCTTATATTGCCAATAATGATGTGAATAATAAAATTTGAGTCTCTAAATATTGGATTGATTATGGGAAAAATAAATCATATATATTGCACGATACAGCCTTTTTCTGTTGTCTAGAATACAGAAAATTGAATGAGCGAGAGAATTTCACGATCCTGTAATTGACTGAAATGAAAATGGTTATACTCAAAAATTTGAGGCTGGCATAAAATAATTAGCTGTGATAATTAGCTCCAACCTTACCAGGTTACGAAATATATCAGTTACAATCGGCGAAAGCAGTTCATAGAATACATAAAAAGCACTAAAACTAACAGTTAGTATGCACAGACGCTCATTTTTGTTCGGAACATCTACACTTCTTATATCGCAAATGCTTGTAGGATGTAATGCTTCCAAACAGCCTCAATTAACAGTACAGGTACTCAAAGGTTCTATTCCGGGAAGAATACTTAAAGAATTTCAAGAAAGTTTATCTCAAAAAGCACAGCTGAAGTTTTCGCCGGTAGTGCAGTTGCGACAGTTATTCAAGCAATTGCGAAGCCTGCAAAAAAACGAAGCAGCACAAAAGGAATCTGAAGGTTTTGATATCTCTGGGTTATTTGGCAAATCTCCAGCCAAGAATATTGATTTACTTACTTTAGGAGATTTTTGGTTGCAAGAGGCTATTGAAAAAGAACTTATTCAATCATTATCCCGCGAAGACTTACAAAATTGGTCTAATTTATCCCCGAAATGGCAAGATTTGGTAACTCGTAACAATCAAGGTTTGGTAGATAAGCAAGGACAAATTTGGGCTGCACCTTACCGTTGGGGTAGTACGGTGATTATATATCGTAAGGATAAATTAAAAAAATTTGATTGGAAAATCGAAGATTGGAGCGATTTGTGGAGAGAAGAGCTAAAAGGACGAATTTCCTTACTCAACCAACCACGTGAAGTTATTGGATTAACGTTAAAAAAATTAGGGAAGTCTTATAACAGCGAAAATTTACAGTCAATAAAATCTTTAAAAGAAGAGTTACAGGTTTTAAATCAACAGGTAAAATTTTATAATTCAACTAACTACATCGAACCGTTAATTCTTGGAGATACTTGGTTAGCAGTAGGTTGGTCTAATGATATTGTGTCTTTAGTTTCTCGTTATCCGCAATTAGGCGTAGTCGTTCCGAATTCAGGAACTGCACTTTGGGCTGATTTATGGGTACAACCCAAAGTTACAGGTAAAAAGGATGAAACTCAAGAGAGTTTATCAAATAAATGGATTGATTTTTGCTGGAAACCTCAGATAGCAAAACAAATTGCAGTGCTTACTAAAGCTAATTCCCCGATTGATACAGAAATACCAGCATCTGAAATTCCCAAACCGTTGCAAAACTTGTTGTCTGCAAATCCTGAAGTTTTCGAGAAAAGCGAATTTTTACTTCCTTTATCTTCCTCAGCAGTTAAGGAGTATGATTCATTATTCAGGGAAATGAAAAGTAGCTAGTACCGCTTCGCGGAAGTAAGAAGTAAGAAGTAAGAAGTGTGATTTTCGAGGCTTTTCAGGCATTTTTAATGGTTGCCTTATTTACGCCGACTTATACTAGAGTATTAGTTAGAAGTGTTAGTCAGCAAGCTGGTAGCATTCATATCGATATTACATAGAGGAGTAGTTAAACTCAAATTACACGTATAGGTTGCTAAAGGTTCTTTTTCGTAGTTAAAAACGCGGATATTGTAACCGTAAGTTCGTGCTACGCTACCCAAATGATTAACAAATTTATAACGTTCTAAATAATCTAATACGCTCCAAATTTGCTCGTTGACAATCAAATCCACTCTTCCCGGTTGAGAATTAATCGCGGGGTATGCTATCCAATTATCTAGAAGTTTATTTTCAGATTGTTCCTGCGCCCACCACAGACTGGGAACAGTTAACTGCTGTTGATAAATAGTATCTGCCGTAATTACATTACCTCTAGGGTTAGTTAGTAAATCTAATTCTAATGAAGCTTGAGAAGGTGCGGGGATTCGAGAATCTCGTGCTTGTGCAAATTGAGCCGGTAATACAGAAAGCGTGCTAATAACAATACTGAAAATTACAGAAAATTTAGACATGATAAATTATTAATGTTTATTAAAAATATATTGACTAGTTTGTTATGCTGTGATGTTCCGTTGTTATTATAATCTTCAAATATAACTTTTTCTAGTTAAGTAATTAACCTCTAAATTTTATTTGTCTGTTGAATAAAAAAGTAGCAAGTCATACTTAAACTAACTCCGATAATGAAACTACGTATCCACAATGGATGTAGTTTGCGAGCTAGATAAGCACTACTGTAAGCACCAATAATTGCACCGGCAGCCATAATACATGCTTCAAACCAAATAATTTTATCGGCAAAAGCAAAATGGGTAATAGCAGCTGCATTAATACAGCTTGCTAACCAAGATTTATAAGCATTTATTCTGTGGATATTTTGCAAACCAGTAAAATTCAATAGAGCTAACATCAAGATTCCACTACCACCACCAAAGTAACCTCCATAAGTTGCAATAGCTAATTGCCAAGGCAAAATCACAGTTAACGGCAAGCGAATTGATTCAGAATTTTGATTGCGTTTATTTAAAAATTTCATCAGCGGTTGACTGAAGATAAATAAAAGCGTTGCTATTAGCATTAAGTATGGAACTAAAGCGGAAAATTTAGCTGGGGATGTATGTAAAAGTAAGTAAGAGCCAAAAATACCTCCCAGGATGCTGACACTACTTAGTAATAGTAATAAATGACGTTGGCTCAAGAATTCCCGACGATAAGCCACAGTACTAGCAACAGTACCAAACCATAATGCTGTTGCATTGGTAGCATTTGCATTAATAGAAGGAATCCCCGATATTAAAAGTGCAGGAAAAGCAATCAAACCACCACCACCAGCTACACCATTAACAATTCCTGCAAGCAATGATGCGGTGAATAAGAAAATTATTGATTCCATAGTAAAAGCTAGTTATCAGTTATAACGCAATCAGTGAAATCAGCGAAATCCATTTAATCCGTGATAGTCACTTTTTTATTGCTTTAACTTGAATCCTTCGATAATCAGCAAACCATCTTCCATCTCGATATAGCTTTGGTTTCAACTGCTTTTCGACATCATTAATTACTTGATTAATTTCTTCTGCTGATAATCCCTTAAAGAAATTACCAGCAAACATTTTTATCCAATTACTCAAACCAGCATCGTCTTGTAATAAAGTTGGACGGTAAAATAAATTGCTATAAACAATTTCAAAACCATGATTTTCTAACTTTGCAGCATATTCACCTATGCTAGGAAAATACCAAGGATTTAATTTTGATGCATCAACACCAATTTTTTCTAATGCTGCGTACAAAGCTTTCACAATTGACTCAATATTTCCTTTGCCACCAAATTCAGCGATAAATCTTCCACCTGTTTTAAGCGATTTATTAACACTGCTAATTACTTCATCTGCTTGAGGAATCCAATGGAGTACAGCGTTAGAAAAAACAGCATCTACGGGTTGTGGTAATTCAATTTGTCTAGCATCCGCAACTTTAAATATTAGTTGCGGATAATTTTTTTGCGCTTTTTCAATCATTTCAGATGCGCTATCAATTCCAATTATTTCGGCACCCGATTCGGCCATTTTCGCTGTTAATTGTCCCGTACCACATCCTAAATCTAAAACTGTTTCGTTTGGTTGTGGGTTAAGAATTTCTAATAAATTTTCGCCGTATTTCCAGACAAAAGCGTGTTTATCTTGGTACAGCGAACTGTTCCAACTATTATTATTGGATACTGATGTTTTATTCATTTGGGTTAAATTATTTGTTTGGTTTCAAATAGATGGAGACGTAGCACTGCTGCGTGTCTACATTTATTACTTTAAATAAGGTTTGGAATAGTGTCCAATACTTATTTGATACATGATTAATATATAAAAGATATATATTGATTTTACTTGGATAAAATGCAGATGAACCTCACCCCCTTCCCCTCTCCTTATTAAGGAGAGGGGTGTCTGTTGAAAACTAATTTTCTCTCCTTATTAAAGGGTGTTTGTTGAAAACCACTATAATTACAATTCAAAATTGAAAGATGGAACTAAGACATCTACGTTATTTCGTAACCTTGGCGGAGGAATTGCACTTCGGTAGGGCTGCCCAAAGACTACATATTGCTCAACCTCCGCTGAGTCAACAAATCCGTCAGCTAGAAAATGAGTTGGGTTTTGAATTATTTCACCGTACTAAACGTAAGGTGGAATTAACTGAAGCGGGAAAAGTGTTTCTAGTTGAAGTACAGCGAATATTTCGACAACTCGAACAAGCAATCTTTTTAGGAAAACAAGTTAGTCGGGGAGAAATCGGACAGTTGGTTATTGGGTTTGTCAGTTCTGCTGCGTATAATATTTTGCCCGATATCTTACAAAATTCTCGGAATAGCATTCCTAATGTAAGTTTGGAATTACACGAATTAACTACAGACGAACAATTACGCTGGTTAAATTTGGGTAGGATTGATGTTGGTTTTGTACGCCCACCAGTAGATCAAAAAAAATACGAATCAAAAATAGTTTTTCAAGAATCGTTGATAATTGCAGTACCAGAAAATCATCCTTTAGCGAATCAAGACAAAATCAGTTTGAAATCCTTAATTAATGAATCTTTTATCTTATTTCCTCGCTTTTTAGCTCCGGGGCTTTACGATTTAATTATTAGCTTTTGTCAGCAAGTTGGTTTTAGTCCGAAACTTGCTCAAGAAGCGATTCAAATGCAAACTATAGTAAGTTTGGTTGCTGCCCAAATAGGTGTTGCAATCGTTCCAGAATCGTTACAAAATCTACAACGCAGGGGAGTAGTTTATAAATATTTCGTAGAAGAAACGCCAAAAGTTAGTATTGCGATGATTTGGCGTAAAAATGATGTTTCGGTGGTTTTGGAGAGGTTTTTGGAGATATTTTAAGTATGCTTATGAATACCTCCATTTACTTTAGGATTTCTCTAAGACTCAGGTGCTCCGAGAAAATCTCTTTTACCTAGCTCTACTCCACAATGTCTGAGAATGTCATAAGCAGTGGTGACATGAAAATAGACGTTGGGCAGAATAAAGTAAAGTAAAAAAGGCATTCCTTCAAACGTCATAGTCTCTTTACCAACTGGAAGAGAAATCGATTTTTCCTCCGAGCCATCAATGACATCAGGTGTTAAAGTTTCTAAGTAAGAAGTGGTTTTTTGAAGACGAGCAATTAGTTCGGGAAAAGTTGTTTCATTATCTTCAATGTTTGGTGCTTCCGATTCCGCTAATCTTGCTGCACCTCTTCTAGCAACGTCTGAAGCAATTTGAACTTGCTTACTTAAAGGGAACATATCCGGATACAAACGGCTATTAATCAGTACAGAAGGGTCTATATTTTTAGCTTCAGCATGAGCAGCACCTTTTTCAAGAATCGCTACGAGGTTATTCAGCGAGTGAATAAGTGGAGGTACACAAGCTTGATACATCGAAATTGTCATGAATTTTATCCTAGTAATTACCAATTAAAATTTTCATGAAATAGCAATAGGTACTTCTACCTCTTCTGTACGCCATGCAGCGTAAGAAAGTGCTTCGTAAATATCCTCAGATTCTAAATAGGGATAAGCTTTGAGGATATCTTCTGGAGTATGTCCGCAAGCCATCAAGCCAACAATTGTACCCACAGTGACGCGCATTCCTCGAATACAAGGTTTACCTCCCATTACTTCTGGGTTAAAGGTAATTCTAGTTAATGTTTTCATTTAATAGATATCAATTTTTTATATTTTAATAAATAAATACATTAGTTTCCAACAGTTCCCCGAGTCACACCCAACTGACTTTGTAAATTCAATTCTCTCCACAATTGAGAACCTTTTATTTCACCATTAAGCAACTGTTGATATCTATAAATTGTTTGCTCAACTTCTTCAGGCTTTTCATTGACAAATTCAATCCGAAAATTCTGCAAACCCAAATCCAAAAGCTTATGTACGTATTCCGCACCAGTTTGAGGAGTACCGTTAAATACTGTATTCCGACAACCAGCGTCGGCTTGTAAAACGTGTTCGGTTCCGACTCTATCTTTTATTTTTACCTCATATTCTTCGCAAGGTCTTCCACAATTGCGGAAGTCGGTACCTTCGGAAAGAAAAGCACAGAATACACAATGTTCCATATGAAACATCGGCATATGTTGGTGTATTGTCACCTCATACCAATCGGGAGGGGAGGTTTTTAATAAATCTTGGAGTTGATGAATATTTAAATCGTAAGATGCGGTGAGACGTTCTAAATGAAAGCGATTTTTGAAATAATCCGCTGTTAAGGAATTAGCAACATTTAACGAAAAATCCCCAATACATCTTTCATCCGCAAAGAATTTTAAATGGTCATAATTCCGAATCAAATAACCATCAGCATTAGAATTAATTACCTGCTGTAAAATCCAATTTTCAGAAGGTTTTGTAATTCTTGGAGGTGCAACAAATAGGAGGGGGGGATTGGGGGATGGGGAGAGGGGGGGAGAAGATTTTTTAACTGTTTCAACTGCTTCGCGATATTTTCTTGGGTCTTCAAATTCGCAATATATTGTTTTAATTTCAGTTTTTAATGCTGCTTCTAATTGATTTAAATTTCTAACTAAAACAATTAAGTTTGCAGAATCGGAAATTATAGAATTTGAATCAATAGAAGGAAGTAAATTTTTCAAAGAAGCATTTTCGTTAATGACCCATCTCTTAGGCTGACTTCTCAATTCTTCCAATTTCGTAACAATTTCCCGACGCATTTTATTTAATTCGCTGACTGGCAACATCAATCCACCATTGATGCAATTTGTCACATCTTTTAAATAAAAAGGAGTATTACCCAAACGTCCGAATTGCTCTGTTAATCTTTCTGTTGTTAAAGGTTTATTATGCGCTTCTACTAATACAATCCCAGATTCAACCTTTACTAAATTGCCAATTTCATCGCGAGCAATTGCAATTAAATTTCCTTCAACTTCCCCATGTACTTCTATATCAATCGGACGCTGAAGCTTTGGTTTATCCCCTGCAAAACTTTGTCTTAACTGCTTATCCAGTTCCGGATCTGAAGTTTTCCATAACTTGTCACCAACATGAATTCGTCGCCAATTTAAATTACCTTTCCCGAAGCTGAGTACAACATCCTTACCTTGATTTTCCACCCCATAAATTCTGCCACCTTCCTCCTTAGCTTCCGGGTGTCCGCAATCAAACACCACACCATCACCGGGTTTAATAGGGATGGAGACGTTATGTATAACGTCTCTACATGATATTGTTACTTTTTCTTTGTTAATACTTTTAACTTCTCCTAAATAAACTCCACGCTTCTTACCAAACCGAGCGTGAACCAATTCTTGATTATTAATTCCCTCAAACCATCCCGTATAAATTCCCCGAGAAAACGCCATTTCGAGATTGTATTTTTCTCGATCCCCCCAACCCCCCTTAAGAAGGGGGGCTTTTTTCTCCCCTTTCTTTTCCCCTCTTTTATAAGGGGGGCTAGGGGGGATCTCAACCTTTAACCCGTCCAATGCTTCGCGATAAACCTTAGTCACATTCGCAACATACTCCGGCGACTTTAAACGTCCTTCAATCTTCAAACAACTAACGCCGGATTTTACTAAATCCGGTAGAACATCAAGCCCAGCCAAATCTTGAGGACTCAATAAATATTTGCGATCGCCTAAATTTATTGTTTCACCATCTGCTATTAACTCGTAGGTCATCCGGCAAGCTTGGGCACATTCACCACGGTTAGCGGAACGTCCTCCCAAAGCTTCGGAAGTTAGACATTGTCCGGAATAAGCAACACACAAAGCACCATGAACAAAAACTTCCAAGGGTAAGGAACTTTCTTGTGTCTGCTGCTGAATCTTATTAATTTCCTTAATCGAACATTCCCGAGCCAATACAACCAAATTACAACCAAGCTCCTTCGCAAACTCCACCCCAATCGCACTAGTTACCGTCATCTGCGTAGAAGTATGAATGGGAAAGTCGGGTGAAATGTGGCGAATTAAACGACAAATTCCGACATCTTGAACGATAACCGCATCAACCCCAGCAGCAATAATTGATTTTATGTAGCGCTGTGCTTGTTTTAATTCTTGGGGAAAAATCAAAGTATTGAGAGTAACGTAACCCTTAACTCCACGGAGGTGAAGAAACTGCATTAATTCCGGTAAATCCGCTTCCGTGAAATTCTCCGCACGCATTCTAGCGTTGAACTTATCCAAACCAAAATAAATCGCATCAGCACCGTTTTCTACAGCAGCTTTCGCGCATTCCCAGTTACCAGCAGGAGCGAGAAGTTCGGGTATTTGTGGGGAGTTGGTTGTCATAGCGGATTGGAAGCAGTTTGATTACACCATTGTGATTGTAGCGTTGGTGGTGGGGAAAGAAACTTTGATTAAGTATTAAGTCATTTTAAACAATGCTTAAAACGATAGCTAATGCTTGTGAAACTAATTCCATTTGTGTATCTGAAAGTTTTCCCAACTGTTTGATTAATCTCGTTTCAGAAACAGAGCGAATTTGAAACGTATCAATCGCAGACACTTTTACCAAACTATTTTCAGTATTTGGTTCAACTTTAATCATCCAAGGACGAATTGCAAACCTTTCCTTCCAGTCGGTTATTGGTACAATTACCTTCAAAGGTAAAATACCGATGGCATTATCATTTACTATGACACAAGGACGAGTTTTATTAATTTCCTTACCAATTGTTGGATCTAAATTAACTAACCAGATTTCACCTCTATTCATGAGTATGCTTCTCAATTAACTCATTATCTGAATATTCGTAAAATTCTTCCCCATCAATAGCAGTAAAAATATTTAATTCTCCTTCTGGAGCATAATCAGCAATTGCTGTCATAGCAGCCAAAGCTAACTGGTGCTTTTGTTCTTCTTTTGTAAGTGAATCTTGTTCTTTGCTAATTAATAACAAAGCAGCTTCAGCTATTTGTAAGCGTTCGCTAATACTAAGGTTTGGCAGTACTTCGATGATTTGACTAGTTTCCATAGGTACTTGAAGAAGGTTTATTTTAATTATGAGTCAGGAAGGTAGAAGAAAAGAGACTATGATTTAAGAAAATTTAAGAAAAAACTCTAAGTATCCTGCTGGTTCAACTTCTTCAACGTTTGCACCAATTCGCTGATAATACCTATTGTCATACATTACAGGAGCTTTACCACCCTTTATAGAAAATACTACAACATCTTTGCTGTAATAATTAACAATCTTAATGTTTGTGCCAATATTATCTTTTACTGCTTGCTCAATAGGTTGAGATTTAACTTTTTGTATCAACCATTTGAAAAAATTATCAAGATTACCTTTAAGTCTCGTAGCTTCATGACCTATACCTGTAATTTTAAATTTATTGTATTCAACATTCTTAATAGAATATAAATTCTCTATTCTTTTCGCATCAGCTTCGTTATCAGCTACCCCAACACATATATATCCAACTGCACTACAAGAATGATTAGCCATAGCAGTAAGAGTTTTGATTATCTTACTAAAACTAGCTTCATCGAATTCTCCTTTTCCATCTAATCTTGTAAAGCCTTGTTTGAAATCAAAAAGAGTTTGTTCTGTTTTAGATTGTGTTAATAGTGTTTCAAATTCAGTTAACCAACTATCAGTAGCAGGATCTGCCTGTTTCTTCTTTTTAAATGCATCTTTTATAATGCCTATAACCGCACTTATATTAGTATTTTTGTTTTTCGCACTCCAGTTACCTCCTGTTGTTATTGTAATATGTTGACCTATATTTTTTAATTTTGATACAAGTATTTTATAGCTCTTTACTTCCATATTTTCTTTAAACATCAAATCATGAATACTTAAAAAAACTATTTGAAAATAGCGAGGCATACTTTGCAGTGGTCGTGGAAATATCAATTCACTAAATCTACACTTCGATTCATCTAGAATCTGACGTATTTGGTCATATACCTTTAAAAATCTTTCTCTAATTTTTTCCGGATTAATTTTTTGGAGTGCTATTTCAATTTCTTCTTGTTTTGAGCTTCCTTTTACTCCATAAAATTCATCTAATCTTTCGGAACTGCTTCCTGTGACTTCTGGTAATGCCATATAAGCAACTAAATCTGCGACTATTTCTTCATCGTTAGACTCTCTAAACTTTTCTTTTGTTAAAACATTATTTACAACCCAAAAAATATCATCAATCTTGATTCCATATTCAAGGTCTTTATTCGTTATACTTATTAATTTCATATCATTTAAAAGTAGTATATCCGAAGCTGAGATATCTGTTCTTATTTCACTAGATATTTTTCTAACTAGTTCAGGAAAATAAGCTGTTGCCCCAGAAGTTCTTAGTTCTTGTCTAGACAAATATTTACCATTTGAATTAATTCTTCTGAATACTTCATCAATTTTATCTTCATCATTAAATGAATAAACTGAAAGCGGCATTACATAACTAGCTATAACTTCACATACACTTCGTTCTAGTATTGGTGTTTTTTGATTAACTATTCCTTGATCAAAACAAGATTTAGACTCGACCATTGTTGCTAGATCAAAAAACTTACCATCAATTTCAAATTCACCTTCTATAAAAGATGTTATTGCATTTAACCTTTGCATTCCATCTATAATTTCAAAGACAGATTTACCTTCTTTATCTGTTTGGGCTAATAATATTATTGGTACAGGGAAACCTTGTAGTATTGAGTCAATAAATGCTCTCTTTTCCTCAATTGTCCAGACTAATTTTCTCTGATATCTTCTGTTAACGTAAAAAATATTATTAATATAAAAGTTATAAATTCGTTGTATAGGTTCGCTTCTGATAGAAAGCTCTTTTTGGACAGAAGACGGAGAAAATTGAACTGAAGAATTCGACATGATTGAAATTTTACATAATAGTATTTACATAGAATATATATTAGCTAAGTAAGTTAAACAAGTTGGGTAAAATAGAAGACAATCCAAAATCCAACATCCAAATCCCCCTCACTCCCACAATCTCCTCCCTTCTTTCCCCTTCAATCTCTCATGGGTATCTTTCAACAAAGCGGGAATATCCAACTCCTCGGGACACTTGGGTAAACATTCCCCGCATTCGGTACAGCGACTACCCTTCATTCCCGGAAACCAATGTCCGGCATTTTCAAACATTCCGTAGCGATATTTCCCGTAATCTTCCATCTCATAAGCAACTGCTAAATTCCGCAGTCGCAATACTTCGGGAATGTTAATATTTTCGGGGCAGGGTAAGCATTCATAACACTGACTGCATTTTTCAGCGTCTAAAACTGTATTTTGATGCTTTTCTAATTTTTCAAATACCGAAATTTCTTCTAAAGTTAATTCCCCGTCGTTATTGGCAACTTTTAACGGTTCAATTAATTCTTCAGGATTCGCAGCACCGATACTCAATGTTGTTACGCGCTTGTCACTGAGTAAAAAACGATAATTTAATTCTAAGGGAGAAAACGGATAAGTTAATTCTTCTAATTTTTCTGGTGGTGTATATAATCTTCCTCCTTTGTCGGCAGGAGAAATTATAAAAATACCCATGTCTTTTTCTGCTGCTAACTTAACCGCAGCAGCATTACGCTGAAAAAAATAGTAATAATGCAGATTGATAAATTCAAAAAAATCTGTGTTTATCGCTGCCAAGATTATTTCTAAGGGCGCATGAGTAGAAAAACCGACGTGACGTACTCTACCGTACTCTACTGCTTCCCGTACTGCTTGCATACAGCCATTTTCAGCCCGTACCCACTCAAGATGCTGCCATGTATTTAAACCATGAATACCCAAGCAATCAAGATAATCTAGCTGCAATCTTTCTAAAGATTCATCGATGCACCGACGCATGGTATCAGCATCAACTGTGGGTGGAATTTTACTAGTGATATGCAGTTGGTTGCGGGATACAGACAATCGGGCTTTTAACGCTTCACCCAAATACTCCTCACTTTTACCATAACCACTAGCAGTTTCTATATGATTAATTCCCTGTGCTACTGCTTCATTAATAGTTCTTCTTGCATTTACAGGTGAAGCCAGATAGCGCATCGTTCCCAAGGAAAACACTGATAAACGTAGATTTGTTTTCCCGAAGCGTCGGTATTGCATCTTTTGTATCAAGTTAGGAGTTAGGAGTTAGGAGTTAGGAGCCAGAGTTGTAAAAACTGTGTATCGAATAAGTATTTTACCTCTTAACTTCCGCCCTCATATACCGCCATCAAGAGTACTTTTCGCCCTTTAACTTAACTCTTAACTCGTAACTTAAAACTCATAACTTTTCTAACTATTACTTGTACTATCGCCAAAACGCTTGATTAAATCTTCTGGACGGAGATTAGAAACGAATTCCCGGAAGGCTTCTCTTTCGGCTTCATCTGCATCCCTATCCACCGGAATTGAAGCTTCTGCAACCACTTCTTCCATTACCCAAATTGGTGAATTTGTAC
The DNA here is from genome assembly GCF_000316665.1 of Rivularia sp. PCC 7116. Classification (GTDB taxonomy): domain Bacteria; phylum Cyanobacteriota; class Cyanobacteriia; order Cyanobacteriales; family Nostocaceae; genus Rivularia. The sequence continues at coordinate 1,460,190 of NC_019678.1, forward strand.
GCAACGCAACGGCGATCGCATCACTAGGACGAGCATCAATTTCCTTATGAGTGTCACCTTGCTTTAAAATTAAAGATGCATAAAAGGTGTCTTTTTGCAGGGAGTGAATAACCACTTTATCCAAAACCATATCCCACCCCTCTAAAATATTCACTATTAAATCGTGAGTTAAAGGTCTAGGAGCTTTTTGATTTTCTTGTGCTGCCATAATCGCTTTTGCCTGCTCTTGACCAATATAAATTGGCAAAGCACGGCGGTCTGTTGCATCTTTTAAAAGTACTATCGGACTGCGAGTAATTGCATCCAACGCTATACCAGCAACTTTCATTTCTATCATCGGCTATGCCTCTACATTCCTTTGAGCGCTTCGATAAGTTTGGTAACAAATAATACTATTGCCTGAGCAAATTAGAAAAACCTTAAACATAAGTCAATATGTTTCTATAATTGTTTATATTGAACTCCCCGCCATGTCATGAACACCGCTCGGCTATTCTAACCTTATTGGTTCTACAATAGTCTACTTACCCCCCTTTTGCCCTGTCTTCGTTATAAATACGTTTATGGCTTTATACATTCAAAGGTGACTATTTATACTTAGCAATAATAAATTATGGCAGAATTACTAATTAATTTAAGTTGAAAATAAGCAATATATAGAGTTAGTCGCACAAAAAAGCCGTGTTTACAGGAATAATTCAAGCATTAGGAACGATGAGACCCCTAGGGGGGGATTCTTGGCAAATTACTAGCCAGGACTCTTCATGGTCGGCAATCATGCAAGACTTAGCTTATGGTGATAGCGTAGCAGTAGATGGAGTTTGCTTGACCGTAGAAGATATCACTAAAGACGGTTTTGTCGCCACTGCTTCCCCAGAAACTTTGCGCCGCACAATTTTGGGAGAAGCGGTAAACCAAGGGAATTACGTTAATTTAGAAACTTCTTTAAGAGTTGGTAGTAAAGTTGGCGGTCATTTTGTGATGGGACACGTTGACGGTATTGGTAAGTTAATTTATGCCGAACAAACAGCGACTTCTTGGGAAATGACATTTAGCGCATCTGATACGATTGACCGCTATATAGTACCTAAAGGTAGTATTGCTATCAACGGTATTAGCCTTACTGTAGCTGAATATGAGCCGGAAATCTCTCAGTTTAAGGTAGCGGTAATTCCGGTAACGTATGCCGAAACAAATCTTCGCGATTTGGTTGCTGGTAGTTCGGTAAACTTAGAAGGTGATATTCTCGGAAAATACGTAGAAAAATTTATTTATTTTGGTAAGGAAAATAATCCCGTTTCATCAGAATCCCTCCAAAATGAAATTACACCTACATTCTTAGCCCAGCATGGGTATTTGTAAGAAATAGGGAACAGGGCGTTAAGAGCAATTAAGGTCAAAGGTCAAAGGTCAAAGGCTAAAATTTTCCTTGACCATTTGTCCCTTTGTTACCTTATATTTTTTCTTCCTTAGCTACCAGAGTCTTCGGTGACTTGTGCTGTCTGTAAAGACTGTAGGAACTGATTGAGCGCATATTGTAATTGCGCTCCTGGATTTGTAGCTACCCAACCGTTAGGAGTTAGCTGGCGTGTTTCAAAGTGTAGGTGAGGTCCAGTAGAATTACCTGTATTTCCTACGCGACCGATAATGCTTCCTCGTTCTACCCACTGACCGGGGCGAACAAATAGCTCGGACATGTGTCCGTATAGTGTTTGTTGGGCGCTGTTGTGATTTAATATAACGGTTAAACCGTAACCGCTTACCCAATCAGAAATTTCTACTTGTCCCGAATAAGCTGCCAGAACTGGAGTTCCACTAGCTGCTGCAATATCTATACCCGAATGAAAACGGCGATCGCCAGTTATTGGGTGTTGCCTCCAGCCAAATACGGAACTGATTGCAGAAGGTACGGAAAGAGGAAATACTAATCCGTTGGGATTATAAGCAGCGCGTTGGTAAGTAACTTTTGGTAGTGCAGATGCCAGAGGGATATCGTAATTTACAGCACTAGGACGAGGTGCGGTATTGTTGGCCATGATTGGCGCTGGTAGCATTCCACCGCTTGGTGCTATAGCTTCTTTGCTAACTGTAGTCTGGGGAGTAAAGCTACTTGGTTGTGGAATAAAACGATTAGAACTATATGCCTGCTTGGGAGTTCTACGAGAAGCTACTCTAGCAGTATTAGTACGAATCGATGGAGTAGCAGATTTAACTGCTTTCTTGACAACATTCGGTGTCACCGAAGCAACACGCTTAATAGTGTTAGTTGGGCGATAAGTATTAGCTGCTGATTTTGCAGGCAATACAGTTTTCTTTACTTTTGCTGAGCTTACTGTTTTAGGAGATTGTGTAGCTGTCTTGGTTTTTGCAGTAACACTTCTTGGAGAAGTAACAGAGGCAATGGAAGCGTTTTGACTCGCTTTTAGCCAGCTAGGTGTTGTTTTCTTAGCAGGATTTGTTTTCTTGGAGCTAACCCGAGTTCGACTTCTAGAAGCACCACAGTTACCAGAAATTCCTTGTCCGCTTGCAACGGAGCTACAGCCGTTATTGCGTCCTGTTATAACTACAGAATTAGGCGCTTGATATTTTTTACCGTAATTAGTCGGGTCAATTAAAGCGTTATTGTAATCTTTCTTTGGCTTTCTTACGGTAGTAGTTCTGGGAAGAATTGTCCGAGGCTTTTGAGGTGAAGCAATACGAGTTTTTGGCGCGCTAGGCTTCAATCTAGTCGAATTCTTCTTGATAACTACTCTTTGACGGGTAGTTGGCGCTTTCTTTTTGAGTTTGACGACTACAGAATTAGTGCGGGAACGCTTTAGTCTAGTTCTTAAAGTACTCTTTTTTTTGTTATTAGTTGTAACCTTGACTCTTGGTGCGGGCTTTTTCGCAGCTGGGGAAGCGGTCGATTTCTTACCCGATAACCTTTGTTTAAGTCTGGTTCGACGTTTAGAAAATTCAACTTTAGGTCTCGCAGGCTCCGGTGTCGGAGCGCCACTGATAATAACAGCTTTTCCTTGTGCTGCTTTTTGGATACTGCTTGCCTGTGAAGATTTCACAGGAACAATATTGTCTATTCCCGAAGTTGTTTGAGCAACTACAAAGCCGCTGCTTAGTAAGCTAAAACTACCAAGCCAACAAAGGCTTTGGGCTGGTAGCGACCGTTGCCACGCGGATTGCGAATTGTTATGGGCAGAGTTTTTGCGCTGCGTCATTGTGTTTAAATAATCTTCGTAGTGTAACTATGACAAATCAGATAATCTCAGTAAAATCCTCGTCCAAATTTAAAATTTTGGATAAGAAGTGGCAATTTAATCCTTATATTTACGGTACCCTAAACTGATTGTACCGGGCTGGAGGAAAATAGATGCAGGTGTTACAGATAAAGTGTTTGGTGATAACTTATGAAGATGAAGATTCCCTGCCGCAGTAACGCCGACTACGGTTCCAGAAAAATCATCGTTAACGTAAACTTTATCGCCCATATTAGAAAGTAATTTGATATAGCGAGACAATAATATATTGACTCCTTCTCTCTCCAAACACTCTATACCGGAATGTATTCCGAGCAAAACCACAGCAGCTAATTTTTCTAAACAAGAAATTTGAATTGGATTTCCTCGTTCTTTCAGGGAGTGTAAATTAATCCCAGTAGAAGGAACCGGATTTTTCCAGTTAATTCCCACTCCAATAACTGCCTGAGTAATTTTTCGGCCACTTACTTTGGTTTCAGTAAGAATTCCACCTAACTTACGACCATCTAACACTAGATCGTTAGGCCACTTGATTTCAACATCAATCCCATACTTTCTTAATTGTTCGGCAATCCCCCATGCTGTTGCTAAAGTTAACTGATAGCCTAAATTTATATCTAATTTAGGAGCAAAACCGAAAGAAAGATACAATCCATCTTTTTGAGATAGCCACTGACGACCCCATTGTCCTCTTCCGGCAGTTTGTTCGGCTGCAATTACTACACATTCCGAACCGGGTTTTTGACTAAGCAATTCCCACAAAGTTTTGTTGGTTGAAGCGACACTTTCAAAAATATGTAAGCTAAAAGGTAAGTCAGTATTTTTACCTTCTGTCAAAAGAACTGCTTGCAGCTTTTGCTTATTTAATACCACAGTTACTAACCAAAAATTGCTTATTCAAGCTAGCATGAATTGGCTAAATTGATTTTTATTAATAGAAAAACTAAAAAGGTAAACTAGTATGCATACTTGGCACTGGCGCAGTTGGCAGGAATTGCCATATTTGAGTTGTAGTCTGCTCGAACAATTTCCTCACGGCTTCTTTACCCAACAGTTCTGGTCTCACAATCTTGAAGATATGACCAAAATACTTCACCCAGAGGCTTCATCTTACCGTCTCAAGCAAGTACACGGCAATAAGGTTCTCACCCCACAGGAAATTGAACACCTATTAACCGTAGGTGGAGATGAAGTAGAGCAAGTCGGTGAAAAAACCTTTGCCAAAGCAGACGGTTTAATTAGCGAACAAGCTTTACAAGCTTTATGGACTGCGAGCGCAGACTGCACTCCTGTATTAATCGGCGATATAAAAACCGGACAAGTAGCAGCCGCTCATGCAGGATGGAGAGGTACGGCGGAAAAAATAGTTCCTCAAGCCATTTATCGGATGCAGTCTCAAGGAAGCAAGCTCCAAGATTTGAGAATTGCAATGGGACCATCTGTTGAAGGAAAAGTTTATCAAGTATCCGAAGACGTTGCAGCAAAATTGGGTTCGACTTTAATACCAGAAGCAGACGAAACAGACATCATCAAAGGCTTACAAGAGATAGATAATTCTCCCCTAATTGCCGATTCAGAACCTGGAAAAGTCCGTATCGATGTGCGTCAAGTAAGCGCTATACAACTAGAGCATTTAGGAATCAGTCCCGAACAAATTTCCCTCGCACCATATTGTACCTACCAAAATCCAGAAAACTTTTTCTCTCACCGTCGCGCTAAAGAAGGAAAAGTTCAGTGGTCTGGAATTGTCAGTATGTAATTATTTGGTAATTGGTAATTGGTAATAGGAATTGGGAAAAAGTTAGAAGTTAGGAGTTAGGAATTATGAGTTATGAATTATGAGTTATGAGTTATCAAACTATCTGCACTACTAGCAGAGCATCTAACAAAATTTTTTCTATGCCCAATGCCCAATGCCCCATTCCCTAATATCATGAGTAAATCACCAGAATTAAGTACAGAAACTATCGACCGCATAGTTGAAATGGCATGGGAAGATAGGACACCGTTTGAAGCAATTGAAACTCAATTTGGTTTGAGTGAAAAAGAAGTCATTGCTATCATGCGCCGCTACATGAAAGAATCTAGCTTTCGGATGTGGCGTAAAAGGGTTACAGGACGCAATACCAAGCATTTACAAAAGCGCGATTTTGTAGAGGGAAGATTTAAGTCGGATAATCAAAAGACTTGAGAGGTTAAAGGTATTAAGTTAGGAGTTAGGAGGTAGGAGTTAAAAGTTATAAATTACGAATTAACTACCTCCTTTTTTCACCTAACTATGCCTAATTCCCTAAACCTAAGAAATAGGTATATCTAAATAATTACTAATTTCTTGTGCTAACCATTCCAATTCTTCCAAAGTAAAATTACCGTACCTGCTAATACAAAATTTTTTTTGTTTTCCAGTTAAAGATAATACGGGTTTCACTCCGATTTCGATTAAATGCGGAGATGTCAATTCCAATTTATATTGATTTTGTCTAATCTGTTGAATTTTAGATTTCCAGTCAAATCCTGGTAGTTCATATGTAGATGAGATATGATTTTTACTTATTTGTATCCGGGTGCGTTTGAATAATGACCAAAGTATAGTAATTACAATCAATATTAATGCGAGAAATTGCATTAAAAAAATTGTAGGATGTAATACAGATGGCTCGTCAACGGTGAAAATAAATAATCCAATAGCTACTGGAGCAGCAAGAGCAATTAAAGCAATTTGAGCAAATCCAAAACCTTGAGATGGGATAACAATTTCTAAATTATCTAAATATTTATTTAATTTAATTTCACTACTCGGTGGCTTCTCTAATTTTTGCTTTGATAAATTTTTCTTTTTTCTAGGTAAAGGATTATCTAAAGCTTTTATTGCTTCTTGCGTCGATTTATATCTTTGACTTACACTTGGTTCTGTTATCCATTCCAACCAATCAGCAAACTCTTCACTAAAATTAGCTGTTTGACGAAATTGAATTCTTAAATCTTTTTGAGGTAATTCTGTTGGATGCAAACCCGTAATTAAAAAGATTAAAGTCGCACCCAAACTATATAAATCAGAAGCAACAACACATCTACCACCAAATTGTTCGGGTGGCATATAACCGTAAGTTCCAACTACAGTAATTGTCCCACCATTGGTTGCAGCAACAGTTTGTACCGAACCAAAATCTACTAAATAAACTTTTCCGGCACTATTACCAGAACGATTTGTTAATAAAATATTACTGGGTTTAATATCGCGGTGAATAACAGGTGGTTCGTGTTGATGTAAATAAGTCAGAATTTCAAGTAATGATTTAGCTAATTGTTTAACTTCATCTTCGCTAAAAGTTCTTCCTGCTTGTAAATGTTGTTCTAAAGTTTGCCCTTCTGCATAAGTTTGTACCAAACCAAAACCTTTATCGTCATCATAATCTAGTTCAAAATAATCCAGATAGCTAGGGATATTAGCATGATTCAAAGTTTTTAAGGTTTGCGCTTCCCTTTCAAATAGCTTTAAATCTTGCCAATCAAAATCTTGTCCTAACAACAATATTTTAATAACAACTTTCTTTTGCGTTTGTAAGTCTTCAGCTAAAAAAGTTCTTCTTCCCGTTTGTCTACCTAATTCCTGCTGAACTTGATAGCGTTCATTTAAAATTTGATTCACCATATAGCAATTTTGCTTTTATAAATTATTTACTTGTAGTAAGAACAGAAAATAAAAATCTAAAATTAATTTTTTCGCCGAGACTGTGTATCATACCAGCGAGCAAAAGATTTAGTAGCTACACCCATACTTAATCCAGATATAACAGCAGGAACAAATATGGAAAAAAGTATTACTTGAAAGTGTTTTGAGCCAAACAACGAAGTACCTGCATTTAGTATGCTGAAGCCAATCACACCTGCGGCAGTACAAATCGACATACTAAGCCAAACAGCTATACGACGATAATAAAAAGAATTTTTTAAAGGATAGAAAAACACACGAGTAATAATTCCTACTAATAAGCCATTTCCTATGCTTAGAGGTACACCAACAAATCCGCCAAAAATTGCTCCAAAATAAGTACCAATTATCGGAAAAAAAACAGTACCGTAAATTGCAGCAGCAGTTATAACAACTCCACCTCCCACACAGAGACTGCGCCACATAATATGCCAAAATAATTTAACAGTACCAACTCGCTTATACTGAATTACCTTTTCGGTTTCTGCTTTAATAAGCTTTCCCGTTTCCAAAGCTTCTAGTGCAACTTCTGCCGACGAAGCACGTTTATCCAAACTCGGCTCAATCAACCATCCCAACCACTCCGCAAAACTAGGTGTCAAATTTGCAACCTTCTCAAATGCAATCCGCATATCTTCTTGAGGTAAATCCGCAGGTTGAATACCCGTAGCCAAAGTTATTAACGTAGCTCCCAAACTATACAAATCGGAAGCCGCAGTTGCCGCACCACCAAATTGTTCGGGTGGCATATAACCGTAAGTCCCCACTACAGTTACGGTTTGACCGCCTTTACTTGCCAATGTTTGTACCGAACCGAAATCTACTAAATAAGGATGCTCTGCCAAAATAATATTGCTGGGTTTAATATCGCGATGAATTAAAGGCGGTTGGCGGCGATGTAAATATGTCAGTATTTCTAACAAATATTTAGCAATATTTATAATTTCCGATTCCGTAAGCTTTCCCTTTGCTTTCAAAACTTCCTCTAAAGATTCACCTTCGATATAGCTTTGAACTAGAGCATAAGTTTTGCCACTCTTTCCGTCTAACTCAAAGTAGTTAACATAGCTTGGGATTGCCGGATGTTGTAAAGTTTGTAGAGTCTGGGCTTCCCGTTCAAATAATTTCAAATCTTCCCAAGAAAAATCATTACCAAAAGCCAGTAATTTTATGACAACCAATTCCTGAGAATTTAAATCTTTCGCTAATAAAGTACGTCTTCCCGCTTTCTTTGCTAACTGTCGCTGAATTTCATAACCTTTTTTGATAATTTCTTCGGAAAAATCACGTTGTTTTTCATTTCTCATACAGTTATTCCGAGTCTTCTGATATAAAGACGGTTATAAATTAGTTTTCAAATTAGCTACAACAGCGGAAATACAGATTCCAGCAAACAGTGAGCAGTTATCAGTTAACACTCAGAAAATTATTTATTTCTACCCCCCTCTTCCCCCTCTCTTGAATTTTTTAATCCCCTAACCTTTACTATTGAGTAATTAAACTTATGCCGTTGAAGGATTTAAGTAATCAAATTGACATTTAAATCCTATGTTCACTCGTCGCAATTTTCTGAAAACGGAACCCAGCAAACTGAATCTTTCCGTAAGCTTTTATTCGCTGGAGAAAAAGTAATATTCAAAAATCACAAAGACGCAAGCGATCGCGATCGTTTGATGCAAGTTAAATATCGTATTCGTACTATCAACCCCGCAAAAATCCCAGGAAAATTGATTGATGGGAACCTTTAGGTGTTTTCTACTTTGGTAGGTTCTCCTTATCTGCCCAATTTAAAAGCAGCAATTTTATTTTTAGAAGAAATCGGCGAAAATATTTACCGCATTGACCGTTTTCTACCCCATCTCAAATTAGCTGGTGTCCTAAATCAGATAAGCGGTTTCATTTTCGGTTAATGTCCCGGATGCACTCCCGGCAGTGATTATGGTTCACTCACTTTAGAGCAAGTATTATCCGACCACATCAAACCTTTAAATATTCCAGCTTGGCATGGAGCAACAATTCAGCAGTTAGTCAGGTTAAAGGTCAAAGTTTTAAATTATTCTTTCCCCTCTTCCTCCTCTTCTCCCTCCTGCCAACAATAAATTTTCATTAAAGTTAGTCATAACGACTTCGTTTAAGTTATAATCAAATTCATAACGACTACGCTTAACGAGTGATGCTAAAACAGTAATCTTGTCTGCGTATTATTAAAGAGAGGTTGCATAGGATGGATTTATCAAATTCCAACACAGCGAACAACTTAGAAGCTGCTTTTGGTGGAGAGTCGATGGCGAATCGGAAATATTTGTTCTTCGCCGAAGTGGCTAAGCAGTTAGGAATGAAAGAACTTTCCAAGCTTTTTAAGGATACAGCGAATCAAGAAACAGAACACGCTTTTGCTCACTTTCGGTTAATGCATCCGGAATTGGTAGTTGATGATGTTGATTCTTTAACCGAAGAACAAAAGAAAGCTATAGCATCTCGCTGTTTGGAATTGGCAGTAGAAGGTGAAACTTACGAATACGAAACTATGTATCCAGGTTTTGCAGAACAAGCGCGTGCTGATAGAGATGGAAAAGCTGAAGAAGAGTTTAAAACCCAGGAAGAAGAATCTCGCGAACACGCCGACATGTTCCGTAAAGCTACTCACAACTTTGGTTTACTAACTAGCATCGAACACCATCATGCTCGTCAGTACACTATCGCACTAGAAGCCCTAGATGGTAAAACAGCCCCAGAAAAGAAAGCTAGTGGCGACCCCGCAACACAGAAATGGATTTGCCGTCAATGTTCGATGATATACGACCCCGTAGTTGGCGATCCAGATTCAGGAATTGCACCGGGAACAGCTTTCGAGGACATCCCTGAAGACTGGCATTGTCCCATCTGTAACGCTACCAAGAAAACCTTTATGCCTTACGAACAAGAAGAGGCTGCGGTTGCTGCATAATTAACAGCTTAATTGTAGGGTATATGACGGCTACTATAAATTACCGAGCATAATCAAACAATTTGCCGAATGTTGTCACGCAGCAATTGATTGACATAGTGCGTTATATATATAGAAACCCAGTTTTTCAGAAAAACCGGGTTTCTGTATTTTTATGAACAGTTTTTTCAAGAAGTAATAATTAATCAGATAACTGACAATCTTGCTCTACAGAACTTAGTTTTTCACCGACTGTGATTAAAAATTTTCTTGATTCATTAGTTTTTTAAGAATTAAACCTCGAATTATTGCTCCTATCTTGGTTTAAATATATATCCGGATCTGGTGCATAGTGAGGACATGATTTATCTTCGGGGCCATTAGGATACATTTTGCAGACAATAAAATTGCCTTGGTAAAAGCGACATTGGATGCACTTTGGCATTTTACGTTTGATTTTTGGCTTAATCATAAGAAATTTTAGCTAAAGTGCAATTTATAAAGCTCATATAGAGACGTAAAATTTCACATCTCCTCAAAGATTTAGCTTTCCACAGCGAAATATAAAGGATCTACACCCCAATTTATCCAAGTTATCGCTTCACGTGCAGATTCCATACTGGGGGGAACCCGCAAAACATGAGTATATCCGGTGCTAGGACAAATCATCTTCAGTAATACTATCGGTTCCACATCAGCATCGGCATCAATTTTGATTAAGTCATATTCGCGAAAAGAATCCAGTTGAATCGCTTTTAATTCATCACAAATACGGTTGTAACCAATAGCTTGAATTAAAATTCCACGCAATTCAGTATTATTTTCTTCTAATAACCTAAAAGATTGATGTTGATTTAATCCCGATATCCCAAAGCACCACAAACAAACAGCAAACAGTAAATAAAAACATCACTGCTCCTTCTTAACACACAGACAAAATATCCCCTCAGCAAACCTCCGCGTACCTTTGCGTTGAAACTCATTTCTCCCTCTCCTTACCAAAAGGAGAGGGTTGGGGTGAGGTTTTACACTTCACGTCAAAGCTTTCTGCAAAACCTCTTTATGTATCAAAGCCCTATCCGTAAGAAACTTAATTCTATCGTCCGAAAGCGCCTCCCCATTGGCAAAATGCTCAATCCAAGCCATACTCATCGCATTCGCATCATCGGGTAACTTATCAATATCCCATCCCGGTATTTCCAATTCTTCCATCAACCGATTAATTTTGGGATCGTAACTCAACGCAAAACAACGACTTCCTTGACTTGCAGCCATTATCAAACTGTGCAAGCGCATCCCAATCGTCATTTCGACACCGTTATATATTCCTTTTAATACAGTCGGTTCTTCTACTGTGATAATTTTACTGACATCTTTTAATGCTGGTTGAATTGCTTGTGCAATATCCAAATCTTTGCTTTTTTGAAACGGTATCAGCAAAATAAAAGTTTCTGTAGCCTTTTGAAAGTCAACCAAAGCCTTAGTTAAATTACCCAACCGCGTTGGTGTAAGTTCGGGATGAGCGCGTAAAGTAACAGCAACTCTCGGAGCCGGAGTATTCCAAATACCAGGTGTAGAAACAGATTCAAGCGCCCAAACTGGATCGGGAGCTAAAACGTGGTTAACCTCCCATTCCCTCAGTAAAGCAGCAGAAACCGAATCGCGAACGCTCACCCCAGTACAGCCAATGTAATTTTGACGAGCTAACCATTTAGTAGCATTACGTTTCAAAGGACCAATACCTTGTGCCCAAGCCACGGTTTTCATGCCTCTTTTTTGAGCGATCGCCATCAAACCGGCGTAGTAAAATGGGCTAATAGCACTAGTGACATCTTGAATTAAACTACCACCACCCCAGATAAAAGCATCGCAAGAACGCAAAGACTCCATAACCGTATTAAAAGCCTTACGCTCGCAAGCCTCAACATTGTAACGCTGTTGAGTTTCTTCGGGATTACCAGAAAGAACCACAGGAGTCACCGACGACGGAAGCATTTGTAAAAGCGTAGCCAACAAAGCTTCGTCACCACCATTTCCTTGCCCGTAATATCCAGATAATAAAGCACGCATAATTATTTCGGATTTTGGATTTTGGATTTTTGATTTGGGATTAATAAACGGAAAAATATTTATTCTCCACCATCATGTATTTCCCACGAATCGACGCACACAACAAGACACCTCCGCAACAAGTTTCGTGAAAATAACTTAGGAATTAGGAGTTAAAAGTTAGGAATTAGGAATTATGAACCACAAACTATGAAATCATGACTGGTAACTAGTAACTGATAACTGTTCACTGTTCACTGATAACTGATATGCAAGCACTTTCAATTCCCACTTGGATAATTCACGTTTCCAGCGTTATAGAATGGATTGCCGCGATATGGTTAATTTGGAAATACGGCGAAGTCATAGGCAATCGAGCTTGGGGAGCTTTATCTTTCGGTATGTTACCTGCATTAGTTAGCGCCATGTGTGCTTGCACTTGGCACTTTTTCGAGAATTCCCCATCTCTCGAATGGTTGGTAACATTACAAGCAAGCATGACAGTAATTGGTAACTTTACCCTTTTTGTCGCAGCTTGGTGGATATATAGCTCTACCAAAACAAACGATACCGAAACAAATCAAGCCTCCCAAGAACTTGTAGAATAATCCTGATATTAAGAATTAGCAAAGAGGGGGAAGAGGGGTAGAAATAAGCAATTTATAATTCCTAACTATTAATAAACAATCGAAAATTCAAAACATCCGTTGCGAAGAAAATCCATTGTTAAAATCCAAAATTGTATAACTGATAACTGATAACTGTTCACTGTTCACTGTCAACTGCTGACTGCTCGCTGTTTAATATGATTTCCAAAGAAACCTTATTCGCATTATCATTATTTCCATACTTAGGCTTTTTATGGTTTATCGCTCGCACCCCCGAAACCCCAAAATTAGCTTTGTATGGATTTTACGGTACTTTAGTATTTGTAGCCGTGACCATTCCAGCAGGTATTTACGCACAAGTACATTACGGTGAAACCTTAGCAAACGTTGATTGGCTACACGGAAGCGCAGAAGTATTTTTAACCCTGTCAAATATTTTAGTTGTAATAGGCTTTCGTCAAGCAATAATAAATAAGTCAAAGGTTAAAGGTTAAAGGTTAAAGTTTATGCTTTTAATTTTTAACTCCTAACCACTATCAACTAACCACTATCAACTAATAATGCAAGTAATTCCAGCAATTGATTTATTAAATGGTCGTTGCGTGCGGCTTTATCAAGGTGACTACGAAAAATCTGAGGTATTTGGCGAAAATCCCGCCGATACTGCTAAACAATGGGTTGAGCAAGGTGCTACGAGGTTACACGTTGTCGATTTAGATGGCGCTAAAGCTGGCAAAGTCGTCAATTTATCGGCAATTGAAACTATTGTGAATGCAGTTTCCATACCTGTGGAAGTTGGTGGTGGGTTACGCGGCAAGGAAAGCGTCCAACAATTATTTAATATTGGTGTGGAATGGGCAATTTTAGGAACTGTTGCGGTTGAACAACCCCAATTAGTGCAAGAACTTGCTGAAGAATTTCCTCAAAAAATTATCGTTGGTATTGATGCTCGTAATGGTAAAGTTGCAACTCGCGGATGGTTGGAAACTTCGGAGGTTTTAGCAACTCAGCTCGCTGTGCAAATGCAGGAATTTGGAGCAGCAGAGATAATTTACACCGATATTCACCGCGATGGTACTCTTAGTGGCCCCAATTTAGATGCTTTACGAGAACTAGCTGCTGTTGTTGATATTCCAATTATTGCTTCTGGTGGAGTCAGTTCGGTGACGGATTTATTGAGTTTGTTAGCGCTCGAACCTCAAGGTGTAACTGCTGCGATTGTCGGACGTGCTTTATATACTGGTGATATCTCTCTTCGGGAAGCAGTAAGAGCGGTAGGTGATGGACGAATTCAAGATATACCACCTAGTGGTTTTTCAACCTTCGCTTGATAACTATATAGCAATATTTTTTATTTATCACTAACTTTTATAAGCCCGGTTTTTTGGAAAAACCGGGTTTGTTGTTGGGTTTTTTATCGGCTTTTATTTTATTCCCTCCCAGCCTGTTAAATTAGCAGGAAACATCGGATTTTTTAGAGATATATACGCCATATCCCTAACCTGAGAGGGTTTTGAGAATAATGTAGGGTGGATGAATGAACCATTTATAAATATCTTTGATAACAAAAAAGTTAAGAAAAATAACAAATTAATTAATCTCTTACTATATTTCCGGATTCGTCATCCTTATTCCTGTATTCAAAGTGGTAAGGAATTACAATTCACAATTAACACTAAATAAATCTATATGTATAAATCAATGTTTATAATTTTCAAATATAAATATTGAACTTAAAAAAATTGGGTTTCCTATACAGAGAGGCTGTAAATGCGTCTCTGTTTTCGTCTCTAGAAACAGTAATTAAGTAAGTAGGCAGAAAAAAACATACCTATATAACAGAATGTAAATTAGCCTTAAACCCTTACTCCGACTGCCGACTGCCTTGCCCTAATTACAATTTTCAACACCAACCTACTTAATCAAAAATGGAAGCATAAAAAATACATTACTTTCTTTCTGGAATCAAACTAGAGACAATGTAGATAAATACAGAGATAAGAAAAACAATACAAACCTAAACAAATTAACAAGGAGAAAGATTATGGCTTCAAGAAAAAGAAAAAAAGTACCCAATTACGGTAGACCAAAAAGAAGAGAACTAGGCTTTGCACAGTATATTAGTAATAGAAAGCAACCTCAAAATAAGAATCATAATATAGTTTAAACTGTTTGCGGATATTTTTTATTACTAATATAGAGATGTTGCAGTTTAACGTCTCTGATTATTTTATAAATCAACCAGAAACCCGGTATCTTCAAGATACCGGGTTTCTATTCTTAACATTCTCTATTCAATTATTTATTTTTTGCTTGATTTTTAGCTTGTTCTAAAGCAATTTCTTTCATTGCTTGATATGTATTGACGTTTGCAGAACCTTCAATAGCTTTCACTGCCAAATCTTGAACCTGCTTGAGTGCTGAATCAAGCTGCTTGGAAAGGTTTTGTACTCTTTCTTCCTGACTGTCAATTGTCTGTTGTAAAGACTGTATTTTTTGCTCGTAGGAAGCTTTTTCACCTTCCACTTCTTTTGCAAACAAATTAGCTTTAATTTTAGCTTGATACTCCGCAATACCTTTTCCCTTTTCACTTGCTTTTTTGATAGCAGCTTCTTTTTGTTGAGGAAAGGCTTCAACTTTAACTTTTAAATCTTCAAACTCTTTTTCTTTTTCTGAAATTGCTGTTTCTCGTTCGTTCCACTGTTTTTCGGTTTCCTGCTGAAATTCATCTAGAGCGCGATACAGTTCTTTTTGCTGCTGTTCGTATTCATCTACTTCTAAATTACGTTCTCGCTCTAAATCATATTTATATGTAGAAATATCTCGCTGACGATTTTTATTTAAATTTTCGTTTCTTTCTTTGGCAGTGCGTTGATATTCTTCTTGTTCTTTTCTCCAAACTGCTCTTAATTCTTGTATTTCTTGATTTAATGTATCGGAAAGTTGATGAAATTCTTCTTGATAAGCCGAGTTATTTTCTTCGTAGCTTGCGATTAAATTATCTAAAGTATCATCAACAACTTCTAAATCGTGCAGTTGCTGTAGTTGTTCTAATTGTTCTTCTACTATTTGCTTAATTTCTGCGAGTCTAGAGGCTTTTGTGGTTAACTGTTCTGATAGTTCATTTGCAGCACTACCAAATCCCAACTGAATTTTTGCTAAATTTTCAATAGTAAAATTCATTTTCTGTTGCACTTTAGAGTATTGAGTAGCTGGTGTTTTATCAAGTTTCTTAAAGTTCTCAGCTTTTACAGAATTTCCGGCTTTGACAAGTTGATCGACTTGTTTTTTCAACTCTAACCTTTCTTTGCTTAATTCATCATAAGCTTCTAAAATTTCATTTTTAGTATTTCTTTGATTAATTTTCTTTGCAGACATAATAATACTCCAAAAAATTTTATGCTTGTTGTAAAAATTTTGACACGATAAGGCAGCAATTACCTATTTATTAGAACTACCAAAAGCTCTCATCGATAAATCTTGTGCTTGTTTTAAAGTTTCTTGTAGCTGAGTCGAAATACTTTCAATTTGCTCTTTCTGCCTTTCAATAGTTTGTTCTAAAGAGGATATTTTTAGCTCGTAACTTTGTTTACTGCCTTCCCACTCTTTCTCAAATAAATCGGCTTCAACTTTAGCTCTTTGAGAAGTATTTTTAATCGCATCTTCTTTTGCTTTCTTATATGCTGCATCTAACTCAGCCGGAAAAGATGCAACTTTTTTCTGATATTCTTCTAATAAAGACTGACGCTGTTGATTAACTGCTTCTCTTTCTACCCAATCTTTTTCTTTCTCACGAGTGGCTAGAGCAAGCTCCCTTTCTAACTGGCGTTTTGTTTCTTGGTAACTATCTTCGTTGATTTTGCGAGAGTTTTCTAACTTATATTGATATTCTTCTACTTCTTTCTCGCGATTTTTGGTTAACAACTCGTTGTATTCTTGCTCTGCTTCCTCAAATTTAACTTGCTCTTTTTCCCAATCTTTTAATACTTGCTGCTTCTCTTTCTCTAATGCTTCCTTTTTTTGAGCAATATCTGCTTCTAATTTGCTCAGATTCTCT
Source organism: Rivularia sp. PCC 7116 (assembly GCF_000316665.1). Taxonomy (GTDB): domain Bacteria; phylum Cyanobacteriota; class Cyanobacteriia; order Cyanobacteriales; family Nostocaceae; genus Rivularia. The sequence continues at coordinate 1,476,793 of NC_019678.1, forward strand.
TGATGTTCTTGAGTCAAAACATCCAAAGTATCCGCAACAATTCTAATTTTTTGTAATTCCTGTAAATACTGAGTTTCTACTTCTATTGCACGATTTAACTCGTCCAATTTCGAGTTTTCTTTAGCTAGCTTTTCAGAAAGCTCGTTGATGATAGTACCAAACTCTAACTGTAAATCCGCTAAACCTTTGACAATTCCATCAACTGTATAAGCTGAAGCTGCCGCTGATATTTCTTTGTCTTTTTCTTTTTCTGCTTCCTCCTGCTTAGTAGCAATCTTTGAATCTAATTTCCGCTTTTCTGCGATAATCTGCTCAAATGCTTGCATTAATTGTTGCTTACTGTTGTTGACTGCAACTGTATTCACTCTTGGACTCCTTTTTCAGTATGTTTGATGATTTCCGGAATACACGAATATCACAAAGACATACTCCTTGCTATGTATTAGAGTAGCCTTTTTGACATATACACCAGCGCAGTAAAAATACTTAAATAGTCTCTCTACGCGCAAATGCCATTGGGTTGTGATTCAGAAAATCTTTTATAGTTCATATGTACTATAAATATTAGTCTAGCAAAAATACTTTTGTCAAGGGTTAATCAAAATCTGGCGTAAAAGTCTAAAAAAAGTCGCTGAAGCCACTGGTGTTTGGGTAATTTTTACGGTAGTGTTTTATAATAATGTGGGTGCTGTTACATATGTTACATTTTGTTTTCAAAGATAGTAACTAGTATCAAATTAAAGTAAATATACTCACAACGCACTGCTAAACAGCTACAAGTGAAAACCCCGTATTTTGTAAGTCAATGTATACCAACGAATCCACTAAGTATGCTCACGCGGCTGATATCGGACAAAAGAGTCGTGTTTTGGTAGTAGAGGATGAAGAATTAATTAGGGAAATGCTGGTTTTGGCTTTGGAAGGAGAAGGTTATGAAGTCGAAACTGCTACTGATGGGCGTTTAGCTGTAGAGCAACTCCAAAATTTTGACGCTAATAACAATGAGGCTGTTTTTGATTTAGTTATTTTGGATTTGATGTTGCCTCAAATTAATGGGTTAGATATTTGTAGATTAGTGCGTCATCAAGGAAATCCGGTACCGATCTTAATGTTGAGCGCTAAAGGCAGCGAAACGGATCGCGTTTTAGGTTTAGAGGTGGGAGCAGATGACTACTTAAGCAAGCCCTTTAGTATGAGGGAGTTGGTAGCACGCTGTAGAGCTTTGTTGCGTCGTCAGCGTTTAATTACTACTACCGAACCTCCAGTCTTAAATTACAAAGAAATTACTTTATATCCTCAAGAATGTCGTGTATTAGTTCGCGGAGAGGAAGTAAATTTATCGCCGAAAGAATTTCGCCTGCTAGAATTATTTATGAGCTACACTCGTCGCGTATGGTCGCGAGAGCAGCTGCTCGATCAGGTATGGGGTCCCGATTTTGTTGGAGATAGCAAAACTGTAGATGTTCATATCCGGTGGTTGCGAGAAAAACTAGAGCAGGAGCCTTCCCGTCCCGAATATATTGTTACAGTTCGAGGTTTCGGGTATCGCTTTGGATGATTGTTCGCTATCATTATCATCTGTCCCAAAACAACTTGCCTTTTTGTGATGCTGTTACTGGGAATTTTTATAGGTCTAGGGGTAAGTATCTGCTTATGGGTCTGGTACAATATACAGTTCAATCGCTATTTCGGACGTTTTGACTATTCTAGAAGAAAGTCTTTCGTTGTTGGCTGGCCGTATAAATTTTCCAGATTAAAAGAACGGCAGCAGTGCTTGGAACAGCAACTTTTTTCTTTACAAAATTTGCTTGAAAATGCACCTATAGGGTATTTACAAGTTGACGAAGAAAATCAATTGCTATGGTGTAACCAACAAGCTCGTCAAATGCTGTCATTAGAAAAGTGGCAACCCGGACAAGTGCGTTTGTTATTAGAGGTAGTACGTTCTTACGAACTCGACCGTTTAATTGAAAAAACTCGCGATCGCTATTATTCTCAAGAGAAGGAGTGGGTGTTTCACCCCTCTTGTGAGAATGCTGAAGCCATGTTAGAACAAAAGTCAGTAGTTTTACGGGCTACCGGGTTGCCCTTACCTCAAGGTCAGGTAGGAGTATTTCTGGAAAACCGCCAGCAGATATTGGAAATCAGCCAATCACGCGATAGAGCTTTTTCAGACCTCGCCCACGAACTCAGAACGCCCCTAACTTCAATGCGTTTAGTTGTGGAAACTTTACAAGACCGTGTAGAACCATCAATTGTGCGCTGGGTTAACCTTCTTCTCAAGGAAGTTGATCGACTAATTGACTTAGTACAAAGTTGGTTAGACTTGACTCGACTTGAGACAAATCCTTCTACTCAATTAAATTGTCACCCTTTAGAAATAAAAGCGTTAATAAACTCGGTCTGGGATACCTTAGAACCCATAGCGCAACGCCAAACGGTTCAACTCTCTTTAACGGGCATTGAAAATATCTGGGTAAATGCCGATAAATCCAGGCTTCACCAAGTTTTTTTCAACCTAATTCATAACAGTATAAAATACAGTCCTCCTAACGGAGTTGTTAGAGTAGAAGTTAGTGTTAATATATCTTTAGAAAATAAAAATCAAGACGAGCCTAACGCTTCACCATTCTTAGAAATTAATATTATAGATTCCGGTGTCGGCTTTGCTCAAGAAGATTTACCCTATATATTTCAGAGATTTTACCGAGGGGATAAAGCGCGTTCTCGCTCTATAAAAGGAGATGGTGATTCAACTCTGGATGGAAGCGGCTTAGGATTGGCTATTGTTCATCAAATTTTAAGCGCTCACGGGGGAACTATCAAAGCAATGAATCATCCACAAACAGGTGGTGCATGGCTACAAATTCATCTTCCCCAAGTTATGGCAGAATCCGCCGTTCAAAATTATATTTAAGAAAATAACTTCATGTTTGAGATTACAAGCGTGAAAGCTATCCCAACTCGTCCTAATTTTGCAAAACCTCAACTAGCACGCGACATCAGGCGGCTAGAAAGAGATATTTTGCGTATGGGTGCTTTAGTGGAACAGTCCTTCCGTTTCTCGCACCAGGCACTATTTGCTCGTGATTTATCAGTAGTCGAGCAGCTGCCTTTATTAGATAAGAAAATAGACCGATTTTATAAACAAATCGAATCAGAATGTACGGCGATTATGACCTTACATTCGCCTAACGAGCAAGATTTGCGTTGTTTAAGTGCTTTTATGCAGCTAGTGCGCGATTTAGAGCGCATTGGCGATTATGCTGAAGATTTAAGTGAAATAGCTGTAAAGCTCTTCCCTTACGAACCACATTCGTGCATACCAGAAGTAGCAGTAATGTCTCGTCACGCTCAAGCAATGTTAGCAACAAGCTTGGGAGCCCTAGCCGATTTGGATGAAATCGGGGCAAATAGCATAAAATCACTTGATGATGCTGTAGACGAAGCATACGAACGAGTTTACGATATTTTGGCAAATCAGCGAGATATCCAAGGCTCTGTTGAACCGATTGTGCTATTAGCATTAGCTATTCGCTGTTTAGAACGTATGGCAGACCACGCAACCAATATCGGTAAAAGAGTTGCATATATTGTGACCGGACAGCGCTCTTAATTATTTCTTTATAATTCAGGCTTTGTTCAATCGTCAACAGTATAGGGTGAATATTTTATTATTAATTCTCGTTAGCTTAAATTTATTTCATAATTGCGATTCAACCCCTAAAACCTTAGTTATAAGGATAGGGGTTTTTAATTTTGTTTGGGGGCTGAGAACTGAGTCCACATAATTGGACAACTACTAACATAAGTAACTACGTACAAACAAGCCTAAATATGTAAGAAAATGCAAAACATCAAAACTATAGCACTTTTCATTTGAGTGCAATACAAATATTACCTCACCTCACCCCGCCCTCCGGGCACCCCTCTCCTTAACAAGGAGAGGGGATGGGGGTGAGGTGACCGAATGTATGGTACTCAACTGAGATTCGCTATATAAGTAGGTTAGCGTTGAAAATTGTAATTAGGGCAAGGCAGTCGGCAGTCGAAATAAAGGTTTAAGGCTAATTTGCATTTAGTTATATAGTTATGTTTTTCTACTGGCTTACTTATCACTTTTCATTTGAGTGTAATGTAATACAGTTTGAGAAACCTCACCACGCCACTTGCTACAACGTGGGGAACCCCTCCGGGTTCACTAGTTTGGGGGACGGAAACCGACACCCCCAACTAGATTCACCGCGCAACGCAGTGGCTCCCCTTCCCCTCTCCTGATTAAGGATACTGCTGGCGAATCAAGGGTAAGACCCCTTAATCACCGAAAAATAAGGGTTTGAGGAGTGCGATCGCACTCCTGTTAATAGCTCAAAATCCCTATTAATTTGTTCGGGTGAGGGGTGAGACATACCATTCGCCAGCAGTATCCTGATTAAGTAGAGGGGTGTATTCTATTCAACAGAAGACTGCTATATTACGACGATCCACAGTTGAACCGCACATAAATGTGAACGTTGAATGCTTTGTTTAACTATGTCCTGCGGATACGCGCTCGCGAGCGATCCAGTTTTAGAATCAAAAAATAGGTCTAATCTAAAAAAACTATCTACGAGAGATATTCCGCCTCCCCATTTTTAGCGGTCAAAACTAATGAAAAGGATTACCAGCTATCTGCTTTAATAGTCTTATCAGCAAAGCAGTTAACCGATTTTTAACAATTGACAAACAAATTCATTTTACACATATATTTATTCAAAGCAAAAATACGGCACACCTATTCATGTTGTAACAAATAGAACTTTTAGACTAATATTTTGGCTTTTATTTTTGTGTTTTAGAGTTATATAAAATACATATATAGAGTTTTTATATAAGGATAAATACTCTGCCGTTTACAGGTATTAATCAACAAGCTGAGTTGAGATTATATCTTGTGAAAAGCTTATTAAAACAATATTATTAGTCTCTCAACAAAACAAATAAAAAAATGAAAAACATTTGACACTTTTCATAATTGTCTGTTTAAATGAACACAGATTTTTAAGTTTGCTTAGCCGGAAAATACTTAAATAATGAAAGTGAATAAAGAAAAAAAAGACACAGAAAAGCTTTGTCAACTAACTTACTTTTTACAAAAAGCTTACCTATTCTTAAACTTTCACTATTAAAGTAACAAAGGCGATATAAAATTGTTTCCTATCTAACTAAAAATGCTGGTGTCATTGAAATTAAACTGATGAGTATCAAACGTCGTGATTTTTTGTTGTTGATGGGAGGTAGTGCGAGTGCGGTTGCATTTGGTTCGCTTTCGGGGTGCGATAGAAAACTAACAATGCAGCCAAGTACGCAGAGTAAGGCTTTATCGGTATTTCAACCCGTTAAAGGCCCGATTCCATTGCAGAATGCTGCGTTTACTCCAGAACAACAGAAAGAAGCTTACCGCAACTATGAAGTAATAGATGATTTGGTATTACCAGATGGTTTTGAGTATCAAGTTATTGCTGCTTGGGGTGATAAAGTTGGGGATTCTCGATTTGGTTACAACAACGATTATTTGTCTTTTGTTCCAACAGTCGAAAATGAAGGATATCTCACAGTAAATTTTGAATACATTAGCGCTATTCCTTGGATGCAAAATTACGCCAAGGTGATAGGAAAATCGTTACCTTTAGATGAAGCTATTGGCAAGCTAAACACCGATTCCCAAGGAAAAGGTCAGGTAAATGCTTACGCTTTAGCAGAAGATGACCCGTTAAAAGCTCAAATACGAGAAATTTGTTCCGAAGCATTAGTAGATCAGGGTTTAGGTATTATTTCCATTCGCAAAAATGCCGATGGAAAATGGGAACGCACTAATAGTAATGAAGATAGACGTATTAGTGGAATTTCCGGTTTAGAAGACGGGCGATATCTTAAAGCAACAGGTCCTGCCGTGCTTGTATTCAATAAACAGCAAGGGCTTGGCTATACAGACAAACTTGGCGATCGCATAATTGGTTCGTTTGGTAATTGTGCTGGTGGAACTACACCTTGGGGAACGGTATTAAGTGCGGAAGAAAATTTTCAGGCACAGGTACCAGAACCGGTCTATGCTGATGGAACATCTTTCGAGCCAGAAAAAGTTCCTTTCTTTTTAAGTAAAGGAAACCTTTCCGGGCAGGGGAATGTTTTTGGATTGGCTGGGAATAAGTACGGTTGGATAGTTGAAGTAGATCCAGCGAATCCTAATGATTACGGCACAAAGCATACTTGGCTGGGACGTTACCGTCATGAAGCAGTGGGCGTTCGTGTCGAATCTGGTAAACCTCTAGCATTTTATTCAGGGTGCGATAGAAGAGGAGGTCATGTTTATAAATTCGTTAGTCGCGATAAAGTTTCCAACCCTAAAGACAAAGCAAATTCTCAGCTTCTTTCGCAAGGAATGCTTTACGCAGCTAAATTTAACTCTAACGGTACGGGAAGCTGGATACCTTTAAATGCAGATACTGCGATAAATCCAGAACTTCCAAGCAATATCGTTGGAAATATGCTGAATCTACCGTCAGGACCGCAATCTTCAGAAGATAAGCGAACCCTTTTTGAAGTCCCAGAACCAATTAAAGGCAACTATTTTGCAGCAAAAAATGACGAAGAAGTTGCCAAGTATAAGCAGCAATTTAATCGGCTTGGCGATTTATACGTGGGTAATGCAGAAGAAAAACAGGGTGCGATCTTAATTGATGCACATTATGCCGCGAATGCCGCAGGTGCAACTTGTACGGCTCGTCCGGAGGACACCGAAATTGCACCGAATGGAGATTTGTATATTAGCTTTACCTCTGGTTATCCAAGTAAAGACGGTGGCCCGGATAGTAGAATTTTCAAAGGTCCTGAAGGTGAAATTCCTTACGAGTACGGATGGGTAATGCGTTTAACGGAAGACCGCAACAACCCCGCAGCAAATACTTTTAAATGGGAAATGCTTGCTACAGGCGGCGAACCAAACAGTGGCGGAATGGGTTTTGCAAATCCCGACAACCTGCTGTTAGATAAAGGTGGAAATGTATGGATGGTTACGGATACTTCAACTTCCAAGTTAAATAATGCCGTTACAAACCGTACTGACGACGCAGGTAAAACTGTAAATATATCCGGATTATTTGGCAATAATACTATATGGTATATCCCTACTTCCGGTGAAAATGCAGGTAAAGCCTCGTTATTCGGTATTGGACCGATGGAATGTGAAGTCACTGGACCTTGCTTATCCCCTGACCAACAAACGATGTTTCTTGCCATCCAGCATCCCGGAGAAGCTAATGGTACTCGCCTGAACCAAGCTTCGGAAAGTCGAGAGTATTTGCTGTATAACACTACAGGAGAACAATTTACGCAAACCCGTACAGTTCCTATTGGTTCTAACTGGCCGGGTAACACAATCGATGTGCCTCCTAAGCCTGCGGTTATATATGTAACCAAAACTTCCGAAGTCTAGTTGTTAAAAATTCTCAATTGCTCTAGAATGAATCTGACTGTAATTCAATATACTGCACATTTAATTCTTTTGAGAGGATTTCGCAACAAAGCATAAAAGTAATTTAACGTTCCCATAAACACAAAGTAGCAAATTTGCGTAATAATGGTAATTGTTGTGCCAACATTAAGTGGCTAAATATACTTTTGATTTTTTATATTTTTACTGCTAACAATTTGTAGCCTTCCGATAATTTTGATGGAGCCAACAATTAAGCCAACAGCAGTAATTTTCTCAAGGGATATATTCTTGATGAACTATGCACTCATCACTGGGTTATCTATAAATTAGCAGAGTTCCTTGAGACACTTCATCTACCTTTTGGCTGAGCCAGATATAAACTATCTACTAAATGAACATAGCGAATACAAATCGCTAATGGTATGAGCTAAATCCTAATTTGATTTGACCATGTTTTACAGGGTGATGGCAAATCTATTGGATACCTTTGACCGCTTTAAATTCTAGCAAGTACAAACCTTAACAACAAAGGAATCTTAGAGAATGTATTCTACAAATCGTCCTGTAAACAGTAGTTTCTCGCAAAACCCTAACAACACTAGCAGCAGCTCGTTACCACAAAGACTGTTTACCCGTCGCGAAGTAATTCCCCCACGTAACGATGTACTTTGGAGAATTGAGCGTGGTGCAGTTCGGACATTAACCTGGAGTGAAGATGGGGCATTCATCACTCTAGGCTACTGGGGTCCGGGAGATTTGGTTGGCTATCCACTTTCCAGAGTTAAGCCCTACCAAATTGAATGTCTAACCAGCGTTGAAGTAAGCGTTCTACCACCTCAAATGTGGCATCAAGACGTTGAAGCCTTGGTTTCTCATATTCAACAATCTGAAGAGTTACTTAGTATAGTACATCGCAAACCAATTTCGCTACGTTTGTGGCAGTTTTTGGTTTGGCTGAGTGAGAAGTTCGGTCGTGAAGTTGAACAAGGTAAGCTTATCGACCTTAACGTCACTCATCAGGAAATGGCTGAAGTGTTAAATACTACAAGAGTAACTGTTACTCGTTTGCTGCAACAGTTTGAAGATGAGCAGGCTTTAGTACGTCACAAACGTCGCATCATTATACGTTTACCTAATAAAGATGGTAGAAAATAATCATATTGTTAGGTGATTAACACTGTTAACCACTTAACCTTTCTCTGGTAGAATAAGCTTGTTTATTCATAAGTATAATCCCTTAAATTAACCTTAAACTAAAATTTTCTTAAAAATTTTAAGTTGAGTTAATTTAAGGGCAGGGCTTATGATTCTACTATTAAGCAATAATTTTACCGGTGTGAGTGAGAAGATGAGAAAAGCAATTTGGAAGGTTCTAAAACTAAGCCCAGTTATCTTTGCAGCTACAGTATTTACAGCTAATAGTGCATTAGCTGAAGAAATTAATAAACAAGTGACACCTGTTGCCGATCTATCTGAAGATACAGCTTCTATGGAGCAGGTTACTTCAGTATCGCAGTTTTCTGACGTACAGCCGACGGATTGGGCATTTCAAGCATTGCAATCATTGGTAGAGCGTTACGGTTGTATTGCAGGTTATCCCAACGGAACATATCGCGGAAATCGTGCTTTAACTCGTTATGAATTTGCAGCAGGTTTAAATGCTTGTTTGGATAGAGTTAACGAATTGATTGCAACGGCGACAGCGGATATTGTTAGTAGAGAAGATTTAGCAACTTTACAACGTTTGCAAGAAGAATTTAGCGCAGAGTTAGCAACCTTGCGCGGTAGAGTTGATGCATTGGAAGCTCGCACTGCTGAATTAGAAGCAAATCAATTTTCTACCACTACTAAATTGAAGGGTGAAGTCATATTTGCTTTATCTGATGCTTTCGGTGAGGCTATTGATGGTACAGACTTAGATGGTAGTTCAGATAATACAACCTTTACCGATAGGGTACGTTTAAATTTTGATTCTAGCTTTACGGGTAGAGACAAATTAAGAGTCCGCCTGCAAGCTCGGAACGTGACAAGATACGATAACGTCACCGGTACCGACATGGCTAGGCTGGCTTTTGACGGAGAAGATGGAAACGACTTTACAGTAAGCGAATTATGGTATCAGTTTAAGCTCGGTGATGCATTACAGGTAAAAGTTGATGCTGTTGATGCCGAAATGAACGATAACATGGAAGTATTTAACCCTGCTTTTGAAAGCAGTGGTTCCGGTGCTATTTCTCGCTACGGACGTTTTAGCCCGATTTACCGTCAAGGTGGTGGTGCTGGTTTAACCTTAACCTTCGCTCCTAAATCTCCAATCAGCGCTTCAGTTGCTTATACGGCTGACGAAAACAGCGATCCCACATCCGGTAGAGGACTTTTTGACGGTAATTATACAGCCCTCGGTCAAATTGCTTTCAACCCCAGCAAATCTTTTGGTGTTGGTTTTACCTACGCTCGTAGATATCAAAATCAAGAAGGTGGCGTTAGCTTATTTAATTCTACAGGTGGTACCTTAGCCAATCAGCCCTTTGGTGATATTGCAACTACTGCTAACCACTACGGTATACAGGCTTTAGTAAGACCGACTTCTAACATATCTGTTTCCGGTTGGGCTGGTTATTCGGATGCTACAGCTAAAGCCGGACCAAACGAAGGTGATGATGCAGAAATGTTCTACTGGGCTGCTGCACTGGCTTTGAGAGATTTGGGTGCTAAGGGTAGTACTCTAGGTGTGATTTTTGGTCAACCACCTAGAGTAACTGAGAGCGATTTAGTTGAAGACACTGATACTTCTTACCACTTAGAAGCACTCTACAAGTTGCCTATCAACGATAATATTGCCATTACTCCTGGTGTGTTAGTTATCTTCAATCCAGAACATGATAACGATAACGACACTATCTATGTTGGTACGCTTCGCACCACATTCAAATTCTAAGATTTTGCAAACAATTTTATAAATCAAAAACAGCCTGCGAAAGCAGGTTTTTTTTTATCTACTGTAGATTAAGCCATTGGAAATAATAAGATTCAATACTGCTCGGTTAAGAGGAGATCCTCCCTAACCCTCCTTAAGAAGGAGGGAACTAAGCCCCCAATTTAGCGGGGGTTTAGGGGATCTAACCATTGTGTCCAATTCCTTAACCGAGCAGTATTGTAATAAAATTCTATTTCTTAAGTAGAATTACGCGGCAATATAACCCTGATACAATATTCATTCACCATAAGTGAAATCGCTTACTGAATAAATGTATACAAGTAAAAGTTCCTACTTATGGTTAGATGTGTCGATATCAACCTTCCAGGGGATAATCATCCAGGATTATGAAAAAACGTTTTAAAAATCTTCTTCAATTAAGCTCAGTTTTGACAGCAGTTTCTTGTATTGCTGCAAATCCTGTATTGGCGGCAGAAGACCGGCAGCTAACTACTGTTGAGGAATTGTCAGAAGAAGCAAACCCAATGGCTCAGGTAACGTCAGTATCGCAGTTTTCTGACGTACAGACAACAGATTGGGCATTTCAAGCATTGCAATCTTTAGTCGAGCGATATGGATGTATCGCAGGTTATCCTAACGGTACTTATCGCGGCAATCGCGCTATGACCCGTTATGAATTTGCTGCTGGTTTAAATGCTTGTTTGAATCGGATAAACGAGCTAATCGCTACAGCAACAAGAGATTTACTAACTAGAGAAGATTTAATTACCTTACAAAGGTTGCAGTCAGAATTTAGTGCTGAATTGGCTACTTTGCGCGGTCGTGTAGATGCACTCGAAGCAAGTACTGCTCAATTAGAAGCAAATCAGTTTTCTACCACAACTAAACTAAAAGGGCGAGCGATATTTAACATATCCAATGCTTTTGGCGACGAACAAGCAGATATCAATAATAATCCAAATGATAATCCCGACCTTGATAGCAATACAACTTTTACTAACCGCGTTCGATTAGAGTTACTTAGTAGTTTTACTGGGACTGATGAGCTACAAGTTCGTTTGAATGCTGGCAATATCACTAGGTACAATCGAGGACCTTTTCTAGACGGTGTTACGGGTACCGATATGACTCGCCTTTCCTTCGACAATGTTTTTGGGGAATCTGACAACGATGTTGGTCTCGATAAACTTAACTATGGCTTCAATTTAGGAAAAGCACTACGGGTAAAAGTTGACGCTACCAACGCCGAATTATTTAAAAACGTCAACACCTTCAATCCCAACTTTGAAGATAGTGGCACGGGTTCAATATCTCGCTACGGACGTTTTAGTCCGATTTATCGTCAAGGTGCTGGTGGTGCTGGCGTAACCGTAACTGCTAATCCCCGAGGAAAAATTAAATTGACAGGTGCTTATCTAGCACGCAGACCTAGCGATCCCGGAGACCCAAATGGAGTTTTCAACGGTGCCAATAGCGTTTTCGGTCAAGTAGACTTTGAGCCTTCTAAATCTTTGAATCTTGGTTTTACTTTTGCTCGTACTTATCGTAATACTGGTGCAGGAAATAGAGTAAATTTGTTTAGAAGTACGGGCAGCAGTTTTGCTAATCAACCCTTTGGAAACGTAGCTAGTACAGGCAATCATTACAGCGTACAAGCAAACTTTCGACCTGCTTCTAAAATAAGTGTCGGCGGTTGGGCCGGTTATTCTACTATGGAAGCTTTAGCCGGAGCAAATGAAGGTGCGGCTGCAGAGGTATTTTACTGGGCTGCAAATTTAGGCATCAGAGACTTTGGTACAAAAAATAGTCTTTTAGGTATTGTTTTTGGTCAACCGCCAAAAGTTACCGATAATGATATCAATGCTCGTGAAGATGTAGATACTTCATATCATTTAGAAGCTCTTTACAGGTTGCAATTAAGCGATAATGTTTCGGTAACACCGGGTTTACTGGTTATTTTTAATCCAGAACACAACAACGATAACGATACTGTTTATGTCGGAACCTTGCGGACTACTTTCAGTTTCTAGGATTATTGCTCCTTTAGATTGTTAATTAGTAAAAAAAGCCCGGTATCTTGAAGATACCGGGCTTCTAAATAGTTTCCTTACGCACTTATTTTTACTTTTAACTTCTTTTATCCTCAAATTATATGTAGTGTGATTTAGAATACCTAATACAATAAAAATATCTGCTATAAAATTTAAACAATCATCCAACGTTAATATACTCACAATCTCTATTTTTCCTACGTCAAATAGATTAAAAAAAAAGAAATCTGAGAAAAGTGTATTAGTTGACTTGTTTTAACCACTATTAATGACTTTAAATTTAACACAACAGCAACTAGTAAATATTCGTAAAAGAAAAAACGAATAATTTGGTGGTGGCTAAAACGGTAGGTGTGAGTGAGAGAAAAAAATGACAAAGCTTTTCTGGAACGTTTTCAAGTTGAGTCCAGTGGTTCTTGCTGCAACATTTTTCGCTGCTAACAGCGCATTCGCTGGTGAAGCAACCGAAAAAAACACTTCTGTTGCTGAGCTATCTGAAGAATCTAACATTGGTCAGGTAACATCCGTTTCCCAGTTTACCGACGTACAGCCCACCGATTGGGCATTCCAAGCACTGCAATCTTTGGTTGAGCGTTACGGTTGTATTGCTGGTTATCCCAACAGCACCTTCCGTGGCAATCGTGCTTTAACTCGTTACGAATTTGCTGCTGGTTTGAACGCTTGCTTGGATCGCGTTAACGAATTGATTGCGATCGCAACCGAGCAAGTTAATTCTGGTGACTTAAATACATTGAAGCGCTTGCAAGAAGAGTATGCTGCTGAATTAGCGACTCTACGCGGACGTGTAGATGGTTTAGAATTCCGCGCTGCTGAATTAGAAAGCAACCAGTTTTCTACTACTGCTAAGTTGAAAGGTGAAGCAATCTTTGCTGTATCTGGTGCTTTTGGTGATGAGAAAGTTGGCGGCGGAGACATCGATGAAAACGTAATCTTAACCAACAGAGTTCGCTTAACCTTTGATAGCAGTTTCACTGGTAAGGATAAGTTAAGAGTTCGTTTGCAGGCTCGCAATACTCCTGGATTTGACGATATCACAGGCACCAGAATGGCTCGTTTGGGCTTTGAAGGTAGCAACGAAAACAATGTTGACCTCACCGAATTAAACTACACCTTCAAGCCTGCGAAAGGAGTAATGGTTAAGATTGATGCAAATGAAGCCGATCTTAACGATAACGTCAACGTGTTCAACCCGTTGTTTAAGAGCAGTGGTGGTGGTGCTATCTCTCGTTACGGACGTTTCAACCCCATTTACCGCGCTGCGAGCGGTGACGCTGGTGTAACAGCTACCTTGGGTGGTAAGAAATCTCCGATCAAATTGACTGGAGCTTATACTTCTGGCAATCCTACCAAAACCGATAGTGGCTTTTTCAATGGCGATAATGCCTTCTTAGGTCAGGTCGAATTGAAACCTATGAAATCTTTGAATCTAGGTTTGACCTACGTGCGTCGTTTTGATAGTGGTAGTGCCAACGTTACTGGTAGCACCGGTAGTAGCTTGGCTAGAAGACCTTTTGGTAGTGGTGTTGCAACTAAATCCAATCACTACGGTGTACAAGCAGCTTTAAAACTCAATAAAAAGACAACTCTTGCTGGTTGGTATGGTTTTGTTGATGCTGATGAATTTAATGGTGCTGGAGATTCTGAAGTTCAGTACTGGGCTGCGACACTCGGCATGAAAGACTTTGGTTCTAAGGGTAATACTTTGGGTCTAATCTTCGGTCAGCCACCAAAATTAACTAAAATCAGTGGTTTTGCGAGTGGTACTGAAGACCAAGATACTTCTTACCACTTAGAAGGTCTTTACAAGATGAAGCTTAACGACAATATTGCCGTTACTCCTGGCTTGTTAGTAATCTTCAACCCCGAACACAACAACAATAACGACACCGTTTACGTTGGTACATTACGTACAACCTTCAAATTCTAAATCTGTTGAATTAGAGCGGTATATTGGACAGGTATAAATGCCTGTCCTACAAAAATTTTAATGTTTTTGATGTTTTTTGCAAACCTGCTACCAGCAGGTTTTTTAATATTTTCGATCTGTTAGATTTATGTAGCGCAGGGTATCGTAGATGCCTTCAGATTTAACAATTACAGATTAAGAATTATCCGCAGGTGGTCTATCATTACTCCAAGCCCACCATACATAAGAGCAGTTACAGTAATAAAATTCTTGCCATTTACGACGATATCCTTCTGTAACTACAGGGGAACGTCTATTTATCCAAACTCTTTCAGCCTCACGACTTGTTGAACCACACTTAGGACAGCAAAATTCTAAAGCATGAGTAGCTTGATTTGTCCATTGAGGAGCTACAGGAGCAAAAGCATCCATAAAAATTAATATGACGGTAAGTATTGGACTTTGGGCATCGGGAATTGGGCGTTGGGAAGCCGGTAATTTTACTTTACTATTTCACGTTATGTATTTTCAGATAAGGTAAGAAAAATTAGCAACTCACAAATTGCATACTTCTTGAGAATTTGTAGTGGTTTGAGATTGCCACTTAAGCTTTCAATAATTCAAAATAAGTTATCACTTGCATTTTCTATAAGTAAATATCTATTCCCAATTCTCGATGCCCAATGCCCTATTCTAAAAACAAAAATTATGGAGCCAAAGGTAGAAATTCGTTATTTGTCAGATTTGATGCCTGCTTCAGCTAGGGGTTCGGTAAAAATAATTAGTAAACCGGAGCAAACAAAGGTAATTGATGCATCGTTCCCATTACCTTGGCATCGAGAAAGACCAATCTATATTAACTTTGATTTGTGGCACAATCTGGCAAAACAACAACGAAATTTATTGCTGTTGCGTACCGTTAGCTGGTTAACGGGGGTAGAGTGGTTTAAGCCAAGTATATATCAAGGTGTGGCGTTAGTTGGACTTTTTGGTGGTTTGATAGAATCGGCTCAAGGTGACGCAGTGGGAGTTGTTGCAGCTGCTGGATTAAGTGCGATCGCTATTCTGCGTTGGTATCGTACTAATCGTTCTCAAGAGTCGGAAATTGCTGCCGATATTGCTGCTATTCGTTTAGTGCAGCGACGAGGTTATAGCGAAACCGAAGCAGCAGAACATCTTCTAAAAGCAATTGAAGCTGTTGCAAAAATCGAAAAGCGTTCCACTTTAAATTTTATCGACTTAATTCGTACTCAAAATTTGCGAACAATAGCAGGTTTTTCGGAAGTAGGAATAGGGAGTAGGTTGGGTTAGACACGAAAAAATTGGTGATACAACAAGAAAATATATTTATCGTGTCGTAACCCAACATCATGATTGTGGAGTCATTACATACCAGCAATGCAATGTTGGGTTACGACGCTTAGTAAATTATTCGTTGCTTGTTCAATATTTTTGTGCGTCTAACCCAACCTACCAGCTTCCCTCTCCTTAGTAAGGAGAGGGATTGAGGGTGAGGTTTCATTTTATATTTAATTACGCCTACCTACTTACCAATTACCAATTACAATTTACTTACAGTGAAAAAGCTTATACTCGTAACCGTCAATACTTGGTAAAGCTCGATCGTCTGCAATACAGTTATTAACTTCTGCTGGTGCATGAAAGTTTACCAGCCATAAATCAATTGGTCGTGATAATGTTTTTAATGTATTTTGTAAAGTAATTGTAGGGACTTTTCTATCTTTATCTTGATGAGCTAGTAAAAATTTTGGGTTTTTATTTAAATTTCGATTTAAATTTTGATTTAAATTTTGATTGAAAAATTCAAGCTTAAATTCTCTAGCGACTCCAATCATTTCCCCTATTTGAACGTGGGTTTTTTGGGTAGTAGTGATAAGTACTGGGTTTTGGGAGGTTTTTTCGATTAATTTTACAAATAAATCTGGACGATAATATTTTTGATATCCCAAATTGCCAACGACGGTAATTGAACTAATCAATCCCATTAGTAAAATTATCGCTACCGTTTGTTTACCCGTAAATCCCCATTTAATCTTTTCTGCGCTTTTAGTATCCCAAATTGCTGCTAAAATCGCTCCCACTAAAACTATTACTGCGGGAAAATAAACAAAGTTGTATCTAGCACCGCGTGTTAAGTCAATTCCTAGAAAATAAGTAAATATAAAAAATAAAATAATTGCTCCCAAAATAAAGCTGGATAATGCTCTAATCATTAACTGATTTTGCGACTTGGATAGCTGAATATAACCGCGAATCAAAATCGGTATTAACCAAACAAAGAAAATAATCATCACCAATCCAGAAGCAATCACCACCGCTAATTGAGATGCTTCAACTGGTAATAAAGAAATCATTGTAATCCAAGCGGCTATTGCTTGAAAAATCGGACTAATCCACGCAAATCCAACACGCTCTCCTTGAATCCAATCTGTTAAATCATCACCGTAGCTGTTGCTAATAAATATTGGCACCCATACTAACCCAGAGATAAATGTACCAAGAGCAACTGCATAAATTCGTTTCCACGGAGAAATAAGTAAATTCAAACTATGCTTTTCAACTAATGCATTCTTGTTTCTCCACTCTTGCCATATCGTCAACATTAAAACAAAAACTTCTGCACAAAGAGTAAGAGCAAAAAAGTAATGAGTGGCAATACCTAAAGCGTTAACTATCACCCAAAAAAGTGCGATATGAATCGGTAATTGAGTGCGGTTATTAATATGACGTAAGGCAACAATTAAACAAGCCAGACTTGCTATTACCCATAAAATAGCTAAAGTATAGTGACGAGCTTCTTGGGCTAAAAAAATACCAAACGGCGATACTGCCATCATTGCAGCAGCTAAATGACTTATCAAACGGGAACGAAATGCCAACCAGCTAAAGCCAAATATTGCTGGAATTGATAATCCACCGAATATTGCAGCAAGTAAGCGGGCACCCCATACAGAAACTAACCCTGCATTTGTGGGAAATAACTTTAACCACAAATGAGTCAAGACAAAATATATTGGCGGATGGTTACTTTCACTAAATAAATTAATTAAAACATTCCTGAGTGCAGCATCGGGATTTGGTTGGAGCGGTTGCAATAAAGTATCAATAGTAATAGCTTGGTCTAAAGGTACTCCTAAAAAACTATTACCCAAACTAAATACTAAAGTCGAAAATTCATCAGTCCAAGGAGATTTACCAGACAAATTAGTCAAACGTAAACTAATTCCGATGACTAGCCAAGCCAGAAGCAATAAAACGTGAAACCATCGGGAATATATGCGAGCCATAGCTAACCATCAACTCATCTTAATCGACAGTAGACGCATTTATATTACTAAAGTTCGCATTACGAAATCATATAACCATTTGAAATTACTTGACTTGCGTTACTCGCCAACTTAGTTTCAGATTCACCCAAAAATTCCATACGGTAGCTACAGCAATCGCAATTAGATTTGCAATATAACGATTAGAAATAACAAAATTAAATACTAAATTCAACACCAACACATTTATTGCTAATCCTGCCAAACAAATAATATTAAATTTCAAGAATCGCTTCAAACGTTGTTTGAGTCCTTTTTGTTGCATGGCGACATCAGCAAAAGTCCAAGCGTCATTCCACAAGAAATTATTTAAAATAGCAATTTCTCCCGCAATAATTTTACTGCGAGTTAAAGGCAAAGCTAAAGTATTAGGGTCGCTGAGTAAGTAAAGAATTGTCATATCTACAAATACCCCGCTTAAACCCACCAAACCGAAACGAATAAATTTACCAATGGGAAAACCCCAACGCTGGCTCAATTGTTCTACCTTTTGCGAAGAAAAACGCAGCCTTAATAGGTGACGAATATAGTCAAGATAATGCTTCCAACTCACTTTACTTTCTCCATCTTGACGCTCGCAAAATACATAACCAACTTCAGCGATTTCGTCTACTTTTCCTCTTCCCAAAACTTCTAACAGAATTTTGTAGCCTATAGGATTAAAAATTGTATCTTCTATGCAGCTACGATGCACCATAAAATAACCGCTCATCGGATCGGAAACTCTACCCGTGACTCGCGGTAATATAATCAACCCTAACAATTGAGCGCCGCGAGATAATAAACGTCGAATAAAACTCCAGCTACTTACACCACCACCATTCACATGACGACTGGCAACGGCTAAATCTGCTTTTTTTTGAATGGCATTTAATAATTGCAACAATATGTGGGGTGGATGCTGCAAATCTCCATCGATTACACCTAATATTTGCCCTCTCGAATTTTGCCAGCCGCGAATTACCGCAGAAGAAAGCCCTCGTTCGTTTTCTCGTCGCATCACCTGTAACTGCGGGAATTCTGAAGTCATAGATAAAGCAACTTCCCAAGTACCATCCGGGCTATTATCATCAACTATAATTAGCTCGTAATCTCCCGGTATATTTTCATCAAGCAAGCGAGTTAATGTCCTGACGATTTTATTTATATTACCGGCTTCAAGGTAAGTAGGAATAACCAATGAGAATAAAATGCTTTTATTGGTAATACCGGCTCTAAGCGGTAATCGGGGAATCCGTAACTCTCCGCTTGGCACTGATAAAAGATTCTTCGGTTTGATGATACTCATGAAGAAAAAGAATACGCTCGAAAAGTGCTTTTAGTTATTATGCTTGAAATTCACTTTTTTAAAATGAGTATTTTTGAAAGATCGAGAGTTCAGAGTTATGCGGTAATTTAGATTACAAATTGAAATAACCTGCAAAAATAATATATATCCCTAATTTGAGAATTACTATTGTTTCAACAAATTCCTATGAAAATTCCTGTAAAAAATACGGTTGATGCAATTCTTGAACGTGCCGTCAGGGGCTACGATTTATCTCCCGCAGAAGGAATTACATTATTAGAACAAACCGACAACAGCGTTATAGATGCTATTCATACAACAGCCGACAAACTCAGATTTTCTCAAGCCGGAGATACCGTCACCTATATAATCAATAGAAATATTAATTTTACTAACATATGCGAGCAACACTGTAGCTTCTGTGCATTCAGGAGAGATGAAGGTGATGAAGGTGCTTTCTGGTTGGATTGGGGGCAAATTTTAGAAAAAACCACAGATGCAGTCAAACGTGGTGCAACTGAAATTTGTATGCAAGGCGGATTAAATCCCGAAGCAAAAATAGACGGCAAATCTTTAAATTACTATCTCAAATTAGTAAAAACTATCAAACAAGAATTTCCTCAATTACATCTTCATGCTTTCTCTCCCCAAGAAATACAATTTATCGCCAGACTTGATGGACTAAGTTATGCACAAGTGATAGCCGCTTTACAAGAAGCTGGCGTGGGTTCCATGCCGGGAACAGCAGCAGAAGTATTAGATGATGAAGTCAGACGTATTCTTTGTCCCGAAAAAACCAACGCAGCAACTTGGTTAGAAATTGTTAGCACTGCCCATCAATTAGGTTTACCCACTACCAGCACCATGTTGTCGGGACATATTGAAACCGTAGAACAGCAAATTGGACATTTAGAAAAATTGCGATCGCTACAGCAAACTGCCGTAAATAAGGCTTATCCAGCTCGAATTACGGAGTTTATTTTATTACCATTCGTCGGTCAAGAAGCGCCAAAACCCTTACGTAAACGTGTCGGACGCGACCAGCCACAGTTAGATTCATCACTATTACTTACCGCTGTAGCCAGAATTTATTTAGGGAATTGGATACCAAACCATCAACCGAGTTGGGTAAAACTAGGAATTGACGGAGCAGCAAAAGCTTTAAATTGTGGCTGTAACGACATCGGCGGTACCTTAATGGAAGAGCATATCACCACAATGGCAGGTGCTGTAGGTGGTACCTGCATGGAAGTTGAAGCTTTAAAAACTACCATAGCTTCTTTAGGAAGACCTTATCAACAGCGCAATACGCTTTATGAAACAGTTTGAAGGGAATAGAGAATAGGGGATGGGGAATTGGGCATGGGGCATAGAGAAGATAATTCTAGATTTTAGGATGAGCAATTTGCAAGGTAATCGGTAACTGTTCGCTGCTTAACGCTTCTTCAAGAAAGATCCCTAGGATACAAATACAAGATACGATGGACGTTGATTTAAGTATTTGTTCACAAACAATGCATATGAAGCGCTATTGGTCACGTTTACTTGCCTTAGTTTTGGTTGTAGTTATAGGTTTGACTGGATGTTCCGGCGCTCCAGATAAACTAACTGGCGATTATCGGCAAGATACTTTAAACATTGTCAACGTATTGAGAGAAGCTTTAGCCTCACCCGATGATGCCGCTGATAAAGCAGCAGTTCAAGCAGAAGCACGCAAAAAAATTAATGAGTTTGCAGCTCGCTATCAGCGTAATACATCTGTATCCGGTCTAAGTTCCTTTACAACTATGCGAACTGCTCTTAACTCCTTAGCAGGACATTACAGTTCTTATCCAAATCGTCCGGTACCTGAAAAACTAAAAAATCGTTTGGAAAAAGAGTTTAAGCAAGTAGAAGCTGCGCTCAAACGTGGCTCGTAATTGCGATATCACTTTATTAATTTACGGTTAGTAGTTAGGATTCCAGAAAAATAACTACTAACCTTAACTTTTTGTTAAATCTTTCTTGTTTTTGATTTGTTATCAATTATCCTTTATTTATTTTGTATAAAGGGCAATATAGTCCTTATTTTTAACCTCTATTAAAGCTAAACTCGTTTTCACAACTATAAATTTCATATTCCTACTATCGGAGCCGGATGTATCTCAAGAATCTATCGCTTATAGATAGACTTTACTAGTCGTCGGCTATAATACCGCGTTTTAATCTCACACTTTTTATACTAAATTAGTTTACGGATTTATTACTTATCGCAAAATATTAGAGCAAACTTAATTACTAAAATAACTGAGTATTATATCTGCCTACAGATACTACGGTATCTTAAAAAGCAATAAAACAGACATATAATTACTTAGGCTCGTGACTATTGACATTTTGAAAAAAATCGAATATTGATATACGGCAACAGAAATGTAAATAATAAAGTCTATAAAATATAGGCTTTAAAGCTCCATCTTGCTTTTTATGTAATAAAATACACGTTACCTAATAGAAGTGTATTGGGGTTGGTTACTTTTTTAAATTTTATTAGTGAGTATGTCTAAGCGTCCCTTGAATGTCGCAAAACCAAAGTTAATTTTACGACAACTGTTTGCAGTAATTTTCAGTACAACCCTGTTTCTTCCGTCCCAAAAAACTGAGTCAGCGAACGCACAAGTAACCAGGTATTGCCATATATCATCTACCGAAGTTAAACGAAAAGAACAATTGCGTTTGTTGGCACGAAAAGGCAACCGGGAAGCAGCAAATCGTTATCAGCAATTAGCCAGACAGCATTCACGAGCAGTACAAGACTGTCGCAGACGTACCTGGCCTCAAGTTCAAGCTGTTTGGTTGCGTTTGTATCCCTGCGACGTTCAAGCAGGGGCACTTGACAAAATTATGGATAATATTGTCAACCTGGGGTACAACCAAGTTTACGTAGAAACTTTTTACGATGGGCGAGTATTATTACCAGCAAGCTCGAATCGTACAGCGTGGCCTTCTGTAATTCGTACTAAAGGTCAAGAAAAGACCGATTTGTTGGCTCAAGCCATTCTAAAAGGGCGCGAACGGGGATTAAAAGTATACTCGTGGATGTTTACCACTAATTTTGGCTATACCTACGCTCGACGTAAAGATAGAGAAGAGGCGATCGCTCGTAACGGAAAAGGTCAAACAAGCCTTTATGTAGTAGATAATGGCTCTCAAGTATTTGTAGATCCTTACAATTTACAGGCAAAACGTGACTTCTACCAAATGGTAACGGAGGTAATGCGCCGTCGTCCGGATGGTGTACTGTTTGACTACGTGCGCTATCCGCGTCAAGCAGGTAAAGATTCGATTGCTACAAGAGTTACGGATTTGTGGTTGTACAGCAAATCGACTCAACAAGCATTATTTCAAAGAGCGCTGAATAATAAAGGATTGGGGCTAATTCGGCTATTTTTGAGCAAGGGATACGTTACATCATCAGATATAGCAAGGCTTGACGAACAGTATCCCCAAGAAGGAGAACCTTTATGGCAAGGGCGTACTCCCCCAATTGAACAAAAAGCACTTAGCTCTCCACAACAAAGGCAACCCTTACTGCAATCAGAATTGTGGCAGCTTTCCGTAGCTCATGCAATGCAGGGTATTTTAGATTTTGTCGCTCTTGCTGCTTATCCAGCCCAGCAACAGGGAGTACCCGCAGGAGTAGTATTTTTCCCTGGCGGAAATAAAACAGTAGGAAAAGGTTATGATTCCCGCTTACAACCCTGGGATAGATTTCCTAATTCCTTGGAATGGCATCCGATGGCTTACGGAAAATGCGGTACCAGTCAGTGTATTGTTTCTCAAGTAAAAAGAGTATTAAACACCGCTAAACCCGGAACTCAAATAATTCCAGCTTTAGCCGGTGCTTGGGGTAAATCCATCAGTAATCGTCCACCTTTAGAAGTACAAATGCGTAATTTGAGTAAGTACAAGCCATATATCAAAGGAGTCAGCCATTTTGCTTACTCTTGGCAAAATCCCCAAGACGATACCAATCGAAAATTCTGTAGAGTGCGTTAATCAAAAATGTAGAGACGTAGCAGTGCTACGTCTCTAATCACTTAAATTCCGCTGGTAGCAAAATAATTCCTAATAGTTACAAACTTTGGGGTTGCAACTTCAAATATTCAATAAAATCTAAAAGTTCTGCATCAGTTAGTTGTTGACGCGAGCGTTTGTGATATCTTTGCAGCAAGTACTGCCTTCCTTGTTCTGTATTCCAATTTAAAAGCCTCAAATATTTATCAGATTGAGCAATTAAATTTTCTCGCAATTGTGCGGTTGTCAGTTCGTCGTTGATATGCAGAGCTTTATGATTAACTTTCAAACTGATATTTTTTCCTAAAGCTTGCCAGTTGATTTCTTTATGTTCGTCCCAACTAACATCAATACTCCTGTAAGTTGCTGGATTATAGACATTGCAAAAGACTATTTTTTTATCTCCAGGTTCAACAGCAATTGTTAATGGCTGCTGTAATTCTTCAGAACTCAGTTTATCCAAAGACAACAGTAAACCTTTAGAGAAGTAAGAATCACTACCCGAACGTACAACATAAGGCTTATCGGCGAGAATATATAAATCGGTTTTTTCCGTTTCTCCAAATGAAGTTTCTACTTTCTTATTAACTTCTATTCCTGTTATCACACCAGTCAAAGCTTTATCGTAAATTGGAATCTGCTTTTTGTCTTCAGAAAGCGAGTACCAGCAATAATCATTTTCTCTGCTGACGAAAATATACTGCAATCTTGGAATTGCTCCAAAACCTAATTTAATATCCATTCTTCCGTTATTTTTATTAATTAGTGTTTTTTAGAACCCGTTATCAACGGCTTTATACATATAATTCCCTCGATCGCCCGTGAATTATCATCCATGTATCGGCTTATGTTACCAGCTTAGTTAAAATTTTAATACATAAATACTATATTGGTAAATTTGTGAAAATATAAAACCCTCCTCAAATTATTGGGGAGGGTAAACTATCGAAAAATTTTTAGTAGAGCCTTAACCACCTAGGAAATAATTCATATTAATTTGAATATTAGTTCTCGAACCAACTACAAATACAG
The DNA here is from genome assembly GCF_000316665.1 of Rivularia sp. PCC 7116. Lineage (GTDB taxonomy): Bacteria > Cyanobacteriota > Cyanobacteriia > Cyanobacteriales > Nostocaceae > Rivularia. Next base: position 1,500,906 of record NC_019678.1, read on the forward strand.
CCGAATCGCCAAACTTAGGAGGACCTGTAAGAATTCTAGGATTGCGAGAAAATCCGAAACCTTCCTTAGGGATACCTAAAGAGTTTGTATTAAGTTTTCCATCGCCATTCTTATCGTGAAACATTGCTACAGCATAAGTACCAGCTTTTAAAGAAGGAATATTTAGTTTGACGTTGTTATTTCCAAGCTTGACGCACTGCGCTTTGATAGCACGCTTATTATTGCTAGGAAAACCGCGACTGCTAGAAAAAAGGCTGAAACAAACTTGTCCTTTTTGATTTTTGAGTCCTTTAACAGTGACTGAAAGATTACTATTTACACTACCTTCAGCGCTAGGTAAAAATGCTAAATTGCCAATAACACTCAAAAGTGCAATACCGACTTGAAACTTATTCTTTAGTAAATTCATACAAATTGCCACCGAAACAAACTCTTACAGAATAAAGCAAATAATTGACTCTATAAATTTACTAGTACACAATGTTACGGCAGCCATCAGTGAGTTTTACAATGTAGCGTAGTTTTACTTTTAACCTAAACTATCTGGATCTAAACCCAACTCTTTTAAACGTTTGCAGCACAAACATATAAAAAATGCCCGCAGGTTAGAAACCTGGGGCTACAAGAACGAATCCCGTCTGCACGGGCTCTTGTAAATATTTTGTAGGGTGTGTGATGCTTGGATAGATTTGATATTTCGTTAAAAAGTTTATAGCCTTACGCACCAAATATGTTTATGATTTAATCAAAATTCCCATACATGGTCGGGATTATTAAGCGCAGCACGAACGCTACTTAAATCAGCCAAGTCTTTAAAAGGACTAGATTTAGCTATTTCAGTAATCGAATTTAAAGCAAGAGCTAATTGTTGGTTATCACCTGATACAAGAGCATTATCAACTACACCAAACAAAGCGCGAAAATTATCGGCTCGTTCGTCAAAGGAACGCTCAAGGTATGTCATTAACACATCCCGTTGAGCATTAATTCTTGTGATACTTTCCTTTTCCCAAGCTTCAATATCGCGGCGTTTAGTCTTTTCTTGTTCGGCAATTGTGAGGTATTCCGTATAAGCTGAAACCATTTGTTCAAGAGATTCAGCAGGATTTAAATTTTGTAGCCCAAAGTTTTTAATTTTCTTAAGTGACATCTTTAATAATCTCCCAAACTGCTGTACTTAGCCGTAATTCTCGCAGCAGCAGGATTAAGCTGTCCTCGGCTATCTAAAACCGGAGTTTTCATGATTTCTGAAATTGCTTTTATTAATAGGGCTACTTGTTGAAATTGACCTGCGTCACGATTTTTATCAAAATACGGTAGAGATTCTAGTTCATCAAGTTCATCAGTTGCTCGTTCATTAAGAGATTTGAGTAAATATCCTAATTCATAAATCCGCTGTTTTACTTGTTCTAAAAAATCACTAACTCCATCAATTTCAACAGTTGCTTTGTTAACTTTCGCTTGATATTCTCGTGCTTTTGTTAAAGCTTTTTCTTGCTCTCCTGCAAACACAAACCCACCAATCATTAAAGCCGGACCAACAGTAATTCCACCTAATACAAGAGAGCCAAGTGCCATACCACCGCCACCAGCAGCAAGCGAGCCACCACCGAACCATGCAAGAGTTGCATTTGTCGCAGCAGCACCGCTTAAACCTGAGATCGCAGTTCCTGTGCTTGCGACTCCTACGGAAGTAGCAAGGCTCATTGCACCACCGTATCCTGCTGCTGCTCCTCCGATAGCCTTAATACCTCCTTGAAAAAATTGTTCAGCTTCAACTGTTGCTGTTTTGTATTCCTTGATTTGCTTGACTGAAATTCCATCAAGCCCAGCTAAAAATTTATTTTGACTTTGTTTAGTATTGCCGATGTTTTTTTCGATGAAGTCAACAAAACGTCCGATTGTATCTATCATGACATTCATCTGAAATTCACCATAATATTTTGCTAATTGATTAGTTTCTTCTCTTTGTGAATTCAAATAGTAAACAGCATCTTCATAATCTCTTTGAGCTTCTTCACCAATTTCCTTCGCTTCATCCATATCAGATAAACCTGAAATGCCTGCTCCAACCCCCAAAGCACCAGTAGCTAAAGCAGCAGCACCCAATATTAGTGGAATCATAAATTGCTCCCTATTAAAGTTAGTTTTGAAAAATGTTATCTAAATTTCTACGACGGAAAATTAACCTTGTATTTAAATTTCCCAAATCAACTAACTAATCAACATTTTTTTCAGAGCAGGAATTTAAAAGTTGAATCAAGAAATAAAGTTTACTGAAGTATAAACGTTCAATGCTATGTGTAAAATAACTCTCTCTTCCTTTCTTTGCTCTGCGCTCTCTGCGCCCTCTGCGGTTATTTAATCCGTAATCTTTGGCAAGAATATGAGTAATCTATTTCATTAAATCCTCGATATCAACCGAAAATATGGAGGCGTTGCAGTGTATACGCCGTCTCTACACAATTTAGATATATTCAAATTTTAAAAATTAGCATAAATTACTGTTGGTGCGTGACGCGACAAAACTTATAACTACGAACAAAAATTATCAAAGCGTCACACACCCTACAAATAATTATTCGATTAGCCCACGCAGGTGGGCTTTGTAAATGTAGCCCCAGGTTTCCAACCTGCGGGCGTTATTCAGGACGATTATCCCCACAACTCTACAAAAAAAAGGACAGGCAAAAAAACCCATCCCTTCCATCAAATAAAAATTACTTTGCAATCAAAATCAAACTAATTGCCAATCTCCGGCGCACTCATAGAAACCGCAGGAACTTTCTCCTGAGCCAAACTTGGTACCGAATCGCGCAATCTTTCCGTCAATTGAATTGTTGTCGAGTCGTAAATCTGAGTCAAAATCTTGGGATATAAACCAATTCCAATAATCGGAATCAACAAACAAGCAACAATGAATATTTCGCGGGGTTCGGCATCAATGAGCTTCTGAGTAGAAGTTAACTCCTTGTTTTCTTCACCGTAGAAAATCTCCCGCAACATTGATAGCAAATAAATCGGTGTCAAAATAACACCAACTGCCATCAAGAACACCACAAATATCTTGAAGGTGTTGTTATAAGCATCGCTGGTAGCAAAACCAACAAATATCATTAACTCTGCGACAAAACCGCTCATTCCTGGCAATGCTAAAGAAGCCATAGAACAAGTGGTAAACATGGCAAAGATTTTACCCATTTTTTGACCGACACCACCCATTTCATCGAGCATCAAGGTGTGGGTTCTATCGTAAGTCGCACCAACTAAGAAGAACAAACTTGCTCCAATTAATCCGTGAGAAACCATTTGCAGTACTGCTCCGCTCAAACCCAAATCGGTGAAGGAAGCAATACCAATCAACACGAACCCCATATGGGAAATTGAAGAGTAGGCGATTTTCCGCTTCAGGTTTCGTTGAGCAAAGGAAGTTAGGGCTGCGTAAATAATATTTACTACCCCCAAAATTACTAAGGCTGGCGCAAAATAAGCGTGGGCATTGGGAAGCATTTGAGCATTCATGCGAATCAACGCATAACCGCCCATTTTTAACAAAATCCCTGCTAGCAACATATGTACGGGGGCTGTGGCTTCGCCATGGGCATCTGGTAGCCAGGTATGCAGGGGAATGATGGGTAATTTGACAGCATAAGCGATCAAGAAACCTGCATAAAGCCCAAGTTCCAATTTGAGAGGAAAATCTTTTGCGGCTAAGGTTGCCATATCAAAGGTAACGGTATCGCCGTAAAATGCCATTGCAAGGGATGCAAGCAAGATAAATAGCGAACCACCAGCGGTATACAAAATAAACTTAGTGGCTGCATAATGCCGCTTTTTACCTCCCCAAATTGACAATAGGAGGTAAACCGGAATTAATTCGAGTTCCCACACTAGGAAAAATAACAGCATATCTTGAACTGCAAACACGGCAATTTGTGCGCCGTACATTGCTAGTATCAAAAAATAAAATAACTTGGGTTTAAAAGTTACCGGCCAAGCTGCCAAAACTGCTAGCGTGGTAATGAATCCGGTCAAAAGAATTAAGGGCATTGATAAGCCATCTGCCCCTACCGACCAATTTAAACCCAATTGGGGAACCCAAGGATAACTCTCTACCAATTGCAAATCGGGATTTGAGAAGTCGTACTGGGTATAAAAAGCGGTAACAATCAGCGCAAAGTCTATCAAGCCGACTATCAGGGCAAACCAACGTACTGTTTTACCGTCTTTATCGGGAATGATAGGAACCAGCAGCGATGCTGCTATTGGCAACAAAATAATCGTTGTTAGCCACGGAAAATTAGCTATATTCATCTCTTTTGCTTAGGAAGGAATAATAAATTTTGGCTATCAACTACTAGCTATTAATTAGCAGTTTTTTTTTGATTTGGCGGGAATGTTCCGGTTGATTTAACAAAAAGTCAAAAAGATGAAGGCAGAGAAATTAGTTTATCTGCCTTCATCCCCATTCATCTAATTCTTTGGTCTACGGGTATCTCAAGCGCAGAATTACTGCTTCACCTGTAGAAACGTAACACATTACATTTCTTGTTCAGGTAACACCAAAGACAATTACCAAGCCCAAAACAGCTCCGAAGATAATCAAAGCATAGAGTTGTGCGCGTCCGGTTTCTATGTACTTGAGACTTTCACCGCTGAAAAGAGTGAAAATTCCGGTGAGGTTAACAGCACCATCAACAACTCGGAAGTCAACTTCCAATACTTGTCTGGCTAAACGACGCAAGCCAAGAACAAATACCCGATGGTAAATATCATCGAAGTACCACTTGTTGAGGGATAGCTTGTAAAGCGATGGAATTTTGGCTGCAATCGCTGCTGGGTCGATTTTCTTGGCTCGATACATCAACACAGCCAAGATAATTCCTGCAACGGCTATCGCAACGGAAAGTCCTGCCATAGTGTAAAACTCAGTGGCATCGAATTCCGCAGTTTTTTCCATCACTTCAGCTAAGGTTTCGCTGGGTGGATAGATAAACTCCTCAAAATAGTTTGCATAAGGAGTTCCTACCAAACCAATTAGCATTGAGGGAATTGCCAAAACCATCAACGGTAAGGTCATCGTCCACGGAGATTCATGGGGTGTATCGCTGTGTCCGTGACTATCGTGTGAATGGTCGTCACTTTCTAATTCTCCCTGCTTCATTGCTCCAGGACCAAAATTGGTAGCAACTGCTGGTTGGGTTAACTGTTGCAAAACACTTTCATCTTTACCCCGGAATTTACCTTCAAATGTCATGAAATACATTCTAAACATGTAGAAAGCAGTAATTCCGGCAGTTAACCAACCTACGAACCACAAAAATGGATTAACGGCAAAGGCAGAACCAAGAATTTCATCTTTTGACCAAAAACCAGCAAAAGGTGGAATACCAGAAATTGCCAAGCAACCAATCAAAAAGGTAATTGCGGTAACTGGCATATATTTCCGCAGCCCGCCCATTGCTCGCATATCCTGAGCCACAACTGGATCGTGACCTACAACTCCCTCCATTCCGTGAATTACCGAACCGGAACCAAGGAACAGCATGGCTTTAAAGTAAGCATGGGTCATCAAGTGGAAAAAACCGGCAGTATAAGCACCTACTCCCATTGCCAAAACCATATAGCCAAGTTGGGAAATGGTTGAGTAAGCCAAACCTTTCTTGATGTCGTTTTGGGTTATGGCAATTGTTGCTCCCATAAACGCGGTAAATGCGCCAACATAAGCAATGACGTTCATTGCCGCCGGAACATGTTCAAATACCGGGTACATCCGAGCAATTAGGAAAACCCCCGCAGCCACCATTGTCGCCGCGTGAATCAAGGCAGAAATCGGGGTAGGACCTTCCATTGCATCCGGAAGCCAAACATGCAGGGGAAACTGAGCCGACTTTGCTACCGGGCCTAAGAAGACTAAAATCGCGAACAAAATTGCTAAGAGGTTACTAAGAGAACCAGTTTGCACTAGTTCCGCGAGGCGATCGCCCATAACCTCGAACTCGAAGCTTCCCGTCGCCCAGAAAAGTCCTAATATGCCCAACAACAAACCAAAGTCACCGACTCGGTTGGTCACAAAAGCTTTTTGAGCGGCATCTGCTGCTGACTTGCGGTCGTACCAGAAGCCAACCAGCAAGTAGGAACACATCCCGACCAGTTCCCAGAATATATAAATTTGTACCAGGTTAGGACTAACTACCAAACCCAACATTGAGGAGCCAAACAAACTTAAATAGGCATAAAACCTTACGTAGCCTGGGTCGTGAGACATGTAGCCATCGGTGTATATCATCACCAACACGGCTACACTGGTCACAATCGCCAACATCACTGCTGTGAGGTGGTCAACAGTATAGCCCATAGTCAAATGAAAGCTACCTGCTGCTGCCCATTCCAAAGTGCGCGTATAAGTAGCGTGTCCTTGGATTTGACTCCACAACAAACTAAACGACAGCCCCATAGCTGCTGCCATTAAAGAAATAATTAATACGGCATTTAGTTGTCGTAGGCGGTTAGTCACCTGATTGAACGAAATTAAGCCTAAGCCTACCAGCATCGCTCCTAAAAGCGGTAAAACTGGAATCAGCCAAGCATATTGATAGATCACTTCCATCACTGATGCCTACTTTTAGAATTCTTCACTCTTATTAGAACATTGCTGCGAAGTAGAAAATGTTTCGCTACGACAGAGAAAACTCTCTGCCCTTCGTCAAGGGTTGCCATAAGAATTTTTTAAGAAAAAATTTTCATGGTACCCGTCACTTATCTATCCGCAAGGCAATTGTCCTCCTCGGAACTGTTAATAATTGTGACACACACAATTTAAGATAAAATGCCCCACCCAAAGATTATTTAGATGGGGTTATTAACAATAGTTTCATTTCGATGACTAATACCCGCTAAGAATCAAAGCTCTTACATATAAGCTGCAACACCTATGGCTGTAATACTTTGAAGCTCCACTTGAGGGCAGATTATCGTCAGAAAAGATAAACACTGATACCCCAATTTTAAAAGTTTTTTTTACTTTTCTTAAGCAAATTCTTAAATATTCCCTTAGCTAACACTCATAAGCTTCCGTTTTACCAAAACCGGAGGATTCTTAGGGCTTATAACAATATTTGCTCAATCAGCCTCCTTCCTGCACTAGGTAGAGGTTTTATCTCGCCAAGCTTTTTTGCCTCTAAAGCAGTATTTCCAGTATGCCCTACCTTACAAAGTCCACAATCGCTGATGTTAATTATGGTTTATGTTTCAAGTAACATCAGGCAAGCATTTTAATTTATTTGTTCACAAACAAACTAGCAAACAAAAATCCTAATTTTCTTGTAACACTGCTTTAAAGTGCAAGCTACGGGGAACCAAAAAATCCAGTGATTTTAAGCACCTAGCCTCAAAGGGCGACAATCTAATTCCGTGTCAACTCTGCTACCATAAGTTCGAGGTAAATTTGTGTAGCAATATTTCATTTCAGTTAAAGCCGCAAATAAATCTTCTCTACCTCTAAAACCTTCTAAACGCTTTTGGACAATACCGTTTTCAATCAACAATAAAGTTGGAAGTGTTGTGAGTTTGTAGGTGGTAGATAGTTTGAAGTTATCATCAGCATTTACTCCAACTAACTTAATTTCTTCGCCACATTGAGATTTAAATTGAAATAATAAAGGTTTTATGATGCGACATAAGCCACACCAAGGTGCTTCAAAATTAACTAAAACTGGAACTTGAGATTCTAAAACTTCTTTTGTAAATGTCCGTTCATTAACCGACAACACCATGATGCCTCTTGAACTAAATGGTTTTCATATTATCATTCCTTGCTACGATCGCTTTTGCATTTTGATTGCAAAATAGATCTATAGACTTTTATACTCACATATACTTAAAGCAACATTATCTACTTTGATAATTGCTTGCTTGTTTCATTTTCCGGTGCGCCTCTTGCTTTAAATAAGCAAAACTCCTCTAATTTGGAAATGACTTGCCTTCTTTAACCCAGAAGTCTTGTTGTAACCTATAGACTACATAGCATTTTTGTTATATAGCGATGACAAACAAGTAGCTGTTTAAATTTTGACTTCTAATTAGTGAAAGCTGTCGGCATCTAATATAACCGATAGATTGGCAAAATTGGCGTAAATTTCCCTGTGAAAGAGGTAGATAGCACAATCGACTATATACTATTAAATCTCTACTTTCTCAAAAAAAACACCCCCTAGACAAAACTATATTCGACAGAGGGCAAGCTGAATCCCAAGGACTTATACTGTACATAACAAAGCATATGAGTTTGTTATTTTGCCTGCCCTCTAAACAAGAAAGTCACATCCACTTGTTACAGATGTTTGAGTTTATCCTACATTGAATCGGTCGCAACTGAAGGCTATTGAAACTTCAATATTTTTGCCCTCCAATGCTTGCTGCTGTAAGTGTTGAAGTGACCCAAACGGTCTACCATTCTACTCTACTAGTTAAACTCATCAACAAGGGGTGAGACCACCAAAACAAAAGTACAAAACAGGCTACTCCCAAATAAGCAGGACGTAAAAATTCCTTTGCCTTGATTGATTGACGACCATCGAGAACTGCCGCAAAAGGAATAATACTAGTGCGTCGCTTTACTTCTTCAAAGGCTTCACCATAACGTGCATACAAACGGCGATCGCCATGCCATACCGCAAATAAATGATGTATTACTAAACCGATAGAGGTAACAAGTGTAAAAGTAGTACCTATCCATAAAGTGTGAGCAACACACCAAATTATTTGTCCTACCATTTGTGGGTGCCGGGTAATACGAATAATTCCAGTTTCGTACATATGAACTTGTGGCTTGGAGATAGCAGCAACTTCCAGTAGATTAAATGTAGAAGGATATAAAAATACAAAAGAAATTGCCGATAATACCCAGACCAAAGTTTGTATTCCGGGCACATTTTGTACCTGCCAAAGCTGCAAACCATCATAACGATGGTTAAAAAAGTAAACAATTAAGATTACAGCTAATACCAGGCTGACAAGTGCAAATAAAATCCGATAAAGCCTTGCTCCTATGAGCTTTTCTGCTTTTTCACGCAAGGCTGCTCCTCCACTGTGAGCAATTGCAAAAGTCAATAACAGTCCCAGCATGACACAATGAGTGGAGGTAAACACGTTAGGCACAATAGTATACATAGATAAAGTTAAAGAAATTTAGAGCCTCAATATCCCTAGTACAACCAATACCACATTCATTCAAAACAAAGGATTTTGGTCAAGATGTTGAGAAATCTGTCTTTTTCGAGTAATACCTTATTAAGCGTTTAATACGCATTGTTATCATTCATGTCTTGTCAAAATAAAACTATGAAAGCCCGAATGTTACTAATACTACTCATGCACAAACTTGTGGGTTGAGCCTTATGTCTGACCTTCCTTTCACTTTAGATCAGTTACGAATACTCAAAGCAATTGCCGCAGAAGGGAGTTTTAAGCGTGCTGCTGACAGCCTTTATGTCTCCCAACCAGCAGTTAGCTTGCAAGTGCAAAACTTAGAAAGACAACTAGATGTGCCCTTATTTGACCGTGGAGGTCGTCGGGCACAATTAACTGAAGCTGGGCACTTGCTTTTGAGTTATGGAGAAAAAATTCTCAGTCTCTGTCAAGAAACTTGTCGTGCTATTGAAGATTTACAAAATCTTCAAGGAGGCACTTTAATCGTTGGTGCTTCTCAAACAACTGGGACTTATCTTTTGCCCCGAATGATTGGTATGTTCCGACAGAAATATCCAGATGTGGCGGTGCAGTTACACGTTCATTCTACTCGTCGCACAGCCTGGAGCGTAGTTAACGGACAAGTCGATTTGGCAATTATTGGTGGCGAGATTCCCGCAGAATTAACGGATTCAATCGAAAAGATTCCTTATGCTGAAGATGAATTGGCATTAATTCTACCTGCGTCTCATCCATTCTCTAAACTTGAAACCATTCAAAAAGAAGATTTGTACAAATTGCAGTTTATTGCTTTAGATTCGCAATCGACTATCCGTAAAGTCATCGATCAAGTGCTAACGCGCCATGATATCGATACGCGACGTTTAAGAGTTGAAATGGAACTTAATTCCATTGAAGCAATTAAAAATGCCGTGCAATCTTCTTTGGGAGCCGCTTTTGTTTCAACTAGCGCTATTGCCAAAGAGCTACAAATGGGAATGCTTCATTTCACTCCAATCGATAGTGTAGTTGTCAAGCGGACGCTGTGGTTGATTTTTAATCCCAATCGCTACAGATCGAAAGCCGCAGAAGCCTTCAGTCGAGAAATACTACCTCAGTTTGCCGCACCTGGATGGCATATAGACATGTTAAAATCATCACATACTGCTATACCAGTAAATGGGCTAGAAGTACAGGCATCCAACTTCAAAGAAACCTAATGTAGGTTAAAAGTTTTTTGTCATAGTAATAACTGCGAACTGTTCTGACTTAATTAGTAAGACAAAAATGATTATACGTTTTCTGCTATTAACCCTTGTTAAGTAGAAAAAATTATGTGTAAATATTTTTGTCGGATTACTTGAATCCAATTTTACCGTTCGCCGTCCTAGACAAATTGCTCGTGACTTGTGACTAAAAATGGAAATTTACTGTACTCGTCCCCAGTGTCCCCATCCACAAAACCATTTTGCCGATCTAGACAACAACGCAACTCTGAGAACGGCTAACCAAAAATACTGCACCGCTTGTGGGATGCCTTTAATTTTAGCCGGACGTTATTTACCAATAAAGCTGCTTGGAAGAGGGGGTTTCGGAGCAGCTTTTTTATCGCGCGATCGCTATACTCCAGGTATGCGGCAATGCGTTGTAAAACAGTTTCTGCCAGCCGGAAATTTGAGTCCAACTCAATTAAAACTTGCTCAGGACTTATTTGAAAGAGAAGCAGTAGTTTTAGAGGAGATTGGCTCGCAACACGAACAAATCCCCGACTTGTTCGCTTTTTTTCCTGTAATAGTTCCTGGCTTGCAAACAAACGAGCAAAACCAATTTTTCTATTTGGTACAAGAACATATTGATGGAGACAACTTAGAAGAAGAATTAGTTAGTAAAGGGAAATTTTCTGTAGAAGAAGTATTATTTCTGCTGCATTCAATTCTGCCAGTACTGCAATTCGTTCACGATAAAGGAATTATCCACCGGGACATTAAACCTTCCAACATAATGCGTCATCGTAACGGTAAGCTTTTCTTACTAGATTTTGGCGCGGTTAAACAAGTAGCAAACAGCCCCTCTGGGGCTGGTAATTCTTCTACCGGAATATATTCTTTGGGATTTGCGCCACCAGAACAAATGTCTGGAGCAGAAGTATTTCCTTCCACTGATTTATACGCTTTGGCTGTAACTGTCATTTTGCTATTAACCGGACAAAAGAATGTAACTGAGCTATTTGATGCTTATAGCAATAAGTTGCAGTGGCAAGATAAGGTACAGGTTAGTCCTCATTTTGCCGAAATTCTAGAAAAGATGCTTCGCAGTGCGCCAAGTCAACGCTTTCAATCGGCAGAAGAGGTATGGGCTGCTCTTGATGAGTCCGCGCAACCACTACCAGAGACTTCATTAAATTACCACCAGCCCCAAGCAATATCACAACCACAACCTCCACCACTTCCAAAACCTTCTACAAAAAAATATAGTTCCCAAGTCGCAGAATTCTCTACCTTAGAATTATTAGCCGGTTCTGCCTTTAGTGGATTTGAAGGTACATTAATTTCTATAGCTTTTTTAAGCTTACTTCAATCACCTCCTATCACTTTTGTCACTTGTGCTGTAATTATAGGAATATTGGTTTTTGCTCAAACCAGGCGATGGATTGAAAAGTGGGATTTAGTAATTATTCCCGCCATCAGTTTGTTAATTATGATTTTTATTCCATTGTTACAAGGTGGGCTTGGCATTCAAGGAATAGTTATTTTATCTTTAGCTGCAAGTTTAGTTGCCGTTGCTCTAACATCACTCTTTCGTCTTATATATAAAATACTCTCTTCAATGATTTAACTGTTTTCAGATATATATAGGAATACGTTTTGATTTCTGAATAACTCGTAGGGGCTAGGTAACAGAGAATAGGGAATAGGAAATAGGGAACAGAAAATGTACTGGGTATTTTCCAAAATTCAAATAGGAATCCTATATTAATTTAAAGTTAACCATTTTAAGTTAACCTAAGCATCATTAATGCTAGATAAACAGACGTTAATATTAAGCTTTATTAAATTAGCTGTAATCATAAATTACAAATAATGAATTATAAGTAATAGTTGCAAAATTTACCATTATTTAAATAGCAGAAATGGAACAAGTTGATAAAGTTGCTAAGAGTTATCTTGAATCAGGAGATTTTTTCAAGATATATTGGCACTAACTGAATTAATGCAATTTATTTTGCTTATAAATTTTCTTGATATCAAACTTTTGAATCAAGACTATATTTCAACGAAGCAAAACTAAATGGATATCAAGTTATTGTTTTAAGCATGTTTTTGATTGATATCTGATTCAACTCAGTTTGCAGCGATGAAAATCTCTGTATTCGGCAACATCAACATATAAATTCTGTAATTTATCAATCAAACTTTATTGATAGGTGCATTTGCTAATAATGTTTTTTGTTTCACTCTATAAAAGTAAATCCGCACAGAGTTAAAATCCCTATTCTCTAGAAAGTCAATCACTATATTTATGGCGCAGAAAAACGAGACAAAGGTTTTAGTTCTAGCCCTACTAATTACTCTCGGTATAGTAGGTGGAGTATATTGGTGGTTGGCTAGAAGCTTTGATATCCCATTAGGTTCTATTAGTAACAATCAATCTCAGCCGAATCTGCAATTTGCTGGTTCTGGTTTTGCTTCCGTACAGAAAGTTCCTTCTGGATTATTTAGCTACGGGGGTAGCACTACATGGGCACCTATTCGTAAAGAAGCTGATTCTGCGATTGCAACAGCTTTACCTAAATTTCAACTCCGCTATACAAATCCAACTAAAGGTTCCCCCGGTTCTGGTAGCGGTATCAAAATGCTGTTAAACAATCAGTTGGCTTTTTCTCAATCTTCACGCGCAGTCAAGGATAAAGAATACCAACAAGCACAACAACGGGGTTTTAAGCTTCAAGAAATTCCCATAGCTATTGATGGTATTGCTATTGCTGTCAATCCTGAATTAAATATCCCAGGGCTTACCTTAGCTCAACTTAAAGATATTTACACTGGAAAAATAACTAATTGGCAAGAAGTCGGTGGAAAAAATCAACAGATTGTACCTTATTCTAAAATTAGTGAGGGAGGCACTGTTGAGTTTTTTGTTAACAACATTTTAGAAAAAGAAGAGTTTAGTAAAAATGTTGAAAAAATTTCTACGACTACTGAGGCTTTGAGAAAAGTCAATCAAAATCCAGGAGGTATTTACTATGCTTCTGCACCGGAGGTTGTTGGACAGTGCGGAATTAAACCTTTACCTATAGGAAGAACCCAGTCCCAATTAATTCCACCTTATCAAGAGCCATACGTTCCAAATTCGGATTGTCCGCAAAAACGTAATCAACTAAATGTGGATGCTTTTAGAAGCGATGAATATCCCATGACTAGACGCTTGTTTGTAGTGGTTAGGAAAAACGGTCAAATTGACGAACAAGCAGGCATGGCTTACGCCAATTTACTACTTACAGATGAAGGTCAAAAGTTAATTTCTAAAGCAGGATTTGTCAGAATTAGATAATGTAGGCTGGCTAAAAGCTAATAGTATAATTTTATTTGATAATTTTTTATTTACTATTAGCTATTTAGCCATTTATTTGCAGGACTTACGGACTAAGGCTGTCGCCGAACTTTGGTAACGGAGCATTGCACAAAGGCAATAACGCAGGAAGAAAATTCAACACTGCGCTTCGCCTTGCCCATAAGAAAAATATTTCTATAGTGTAAATCCTAATAAAAAACACTAAGAGAATAATATTTGAATTTAAAAACTATATTTAAAATTGCTATCAATAGACTGGCTACAGCCGTCGATTATAAATAAATCTTCGAGGACTAAGCTGAAAGCAATTAAAATCTATATACACTGGCAAAATTACAAATTGGAACCAGTTATGTGGTACGAATATATCAATAAAAATATGTTGCCGTCGCATTAATGACGGTGGTGCTGTAGAGCTATTTGTTCAAAATCTTTTGGGCGATGAACCTATGGCTCACATTGTAGAATTTGTTTCTAATACTACCCAAGCTTTACAAAAAGTAGCAGCTAGTACTAGGGTATTTCCGCACGCTTAAGCCCCAGAAGTGGTTCCTCAATGTTCAATCAAACCCTTGCCGTTGGGGCGAACGCAAGGGAATACGTTGTCCCTACCAAGAACTATTCCTCCTCCCTTCAGAATGTCCTAGGTCGCGCAACAAATTGAACATTGAGGCTTTTCAGTCTGGCAATTACCCGATTACCCAAAATTTGTTTGTGGTGGTCAAACAAAACGGGCAAACCGAACAACAAGCAGGTGTTGCTTATGCTAACTTTTTACTCACTCAGCAAGGACAGGAATTTATATCACAAACCGGGTTTGTTAGAATCCGCTGACTCTTACTTATGAGAAAAGCTAGCTGGCTTTATTAATTGACTCTGCTGGCAAGCAGATTAAGTTATCCCCTTGAGTAAGGATTAGACCGCGCTGACGCAACTTACCCATTAGGCGGGTTACGGTGACGCGAGTCGAACCGATTGCACTGCCTATTTGTGCATGAGTGAGGGGAAAGGGCAGACAGTAGCCATGAATTACTTCGGGGTCACTTTCGCTCATCGCCGGTTCTCCATACTCCTCAATCAATAAAGTGAGGAATCCTAAGAGCCGGTCGATAGTGCGTCGCTGCCCCAAGGCGCTCAACCACAGCAGTTTACGCTGGTGTTGATACCTAAAGGCATCCATGACTTCACGGCGAAAATGAGGCCAATTATCTAAATCATGCCAGTACATCCACAACACCGCTGTTTGGTCAACATGGGCGTATGACTGCAAAGTGAAAGGTGATTGAGCAACAATTTCAAATGGCTGTCCCGCACCAACAAAACCCAAGAATGCTTCTTCAGGAGTTCTGTTAATCCGGCGAGACGTTAACTGAGAAGCAGTGGCACTGACTTGAGCGGTTCCCACCATGCGGATCGCACCCCTTTGCACCAAATACAGCAATCCAGGTCTAGCTGGAATTCGCTCATCTTTGCTAAAGGTGCGGCAGCGATAGTGTTCTTGTGCCCAATCAAGAATTCGTTGCCAAGTTAAAAATGGACGTGATGCCTCAGAAAAAGAGGATGGAGATTGCATAGGTAACAAAGAGCGTTCGGCTGAAGACAAAGACGACATAAAAAGGTGCAAGGAGTGTCTTTGTGAAAGGCCATCTTAGGCTTGAAACCTAAGTGCCAGCTATCCAAAAGGTAGAAAGCTGAGCTTCTACTCTTTTGTTATACTTCTTACTGTACAATGTTTGTAGTAAAGTTTACCCAGAATTCAATAAATTTTATGCAATTCTAATATTCTTTCAACAAATATAAAGATATGTCTAAAGACGGATGACATAAAATCAATGTTTCTGGGTTTACAGTGTTGTCATCAGTATCTTATGTGCATCAAAAGTTACTAGTAAGTAAATACACAGCAATATTACAGCTAATATACGGTCAATTGACTAGAGCGGTGAGTATTTATGCTCTGTCGGAAGGAAATAAAAGTATAGAAAAAAAATATATTCCTCTATCAAGGGGGAAAAGTGATATTAAAATTTCTTATATGTCTGGTGTAGCTTTGCACCTCTCGAAATCTCATAAATCCCAGACTTTTTCTATCGCGAACTCAATTGCTTCTTGTTTGTCAGCAAGTAATGGTGGTTATTTGCAGCTTGAAATTTTACACTCAGGTTTAATTGAGATACAAGTTAGTGACTTATTCTTAGCTGCTTGGCTGCAAGGCTTTACTGATAATAATCCAAGTAGAGAAGGAAGTAATATTAACTTCTTAGCTTTTAAGCCTGCTTCTAGAATGGTTGTATCCGAATTGAACTCTAAGGTATTTTCAGTTCAATACGTCCATGCTAGGTGTTGCTCTTTGTTAAGACTGGCTCAACAACAAAAGTTAATTGACTGTGACGAATTTTCATCCGAGTCTATACCTTGGCTTAAGGATGATGGCAAACTGATTTTAAATCATCAAGCCGAACGGTGTTTGATTGCTAATTTGGTAAGACTTATAGATGAGTTAGAACCAGTTATTGCTCGTCCGCTCAAGTGGGAAGGGGCAGCACTAAGTTTAGTTATCGCTTTTGAAGGTTTTTGGTCTGCTTGTCGTATTCACGATGACTCAAACACAACTTCACCAGAAATTAAGATGGCTAGAATCGGATTAATTATGGCTACTCAGTCAGCCATAAGGTTTTTGCTTGAAGAAAAATTGGGTATACCTGCTTGTTCGGAATTATGAGTTGAGAAATTGGGAGAGCTTAGAGGTGATAGAAGGGGATTGAAAAAAAATTTTAACTCTTAACTATTAGGCTCTACTGATTCATTGATGGCTACAATATCAAGTTTATAAAGTTTTATAACCGCTATTGACTAATCAAATAGCTTGAGGTATATTAGCACTTGTGTGAGGAGCGAACCAGTAAGGGCACCGAGACGAAACACGGCCAGTCGTCGGTGCCCTTTCTGATTTTGTAAAATGTATTCGTTCCACAAGAGTTTTCATTTACCTGTGAAGCAAAGTTAAATATTTTTAGCTATCGTTTAATATAAATTTTTCAATTGCTGCGGCTACTCCATCTTGCTCTACATCGGGAGCTACCCAGTTAGCTTGAGCTTGAACTCCTGCTGGTGCGTTACCCATTGCTACGCCGATACCCGCATATTCAAGCATTTCTACATCGTTAAAGTTGTCGCCGACGGTCATTACATTGTTTTTTTGCAAACCTAGTAATTCTTCAGCTATATAGCGTACCGCAGCTCCTTTGTTTACTAAAGGGTTAGTTGCTTCAAAAAAAGTGGCTACAGATTTTGTTAGATACAGTTCTGCTGGGGTATATTGCACGCGTAAATTGTTAAGTAATTTATCAATGACTTCCGTGTCTTGACACAAAGCAAGAATTTTTGTGGGTTCATTGTTTAAACAAGAACGTAAGTCACCAACGGGAATTGGTGTAATACCAGAGCGTTGTCCGTAGAATTTTGTTTCTTCGGTTAGTTCTCGGACATAAAGTTGGTCATTTATATAAAAGTGGACGGATAAAAGCTGACGTAGTTGTGGTTGTTCAAAATAATTTAATAGTTTTAATGCTATTTCCTTATTGACAGATAAATGCTGGTGAATTTTTTGAGAAACTGGGTCTTGAATCCAAGCTCCTTGATATGCTATCAGTGGGAGATTTGAGCCAATTTGAGCGTGGTAGTGTAAAGCCGAACAATACATTCTACCAGTCGCGATCGCAACTTGAATTCCTTTTGCTTGAACTGCTTGAACTGCTTCGATAACGCGATTGCTGATTTTGTTAGATTCCCCGGCAATGGTACCGTCGATATCTAAAACTAGTAATTTAATATCTTGGGTAGATGTATTCCCCATGCTCTTAGATTCTCATGAATGTGGTTAACTCTCAGTTAGAGATTAACAGATGATAGAAACCCGGTTTTTTTGAAAAACCGGGTTTCTTAGTAACTCAAATATCTAATTCAAATTATTTGAAAAAGCCTTTTACTTTGATTTACGACGACGGAAGAAAGCTAATGCTGCGACAGAACCTAAGCCAATTATAGTTCCGGGTTCGGGAACAGAAGCTTTTGCAAAATCTGGTGTGGAAGAACTTCTGGCAATTACTTTGAAGTCAGGGCCTTTAAAACCTGCGTCTGCATAGACTCTAATGCCGCTTAAACTTGTAACTCCCAATTTTTCTAAACTTAATCCCCAAGATCCAACATCTTGTTGACCAACTTCTGTTGTATTTATATTGAAGCCAGCATCTACTTGATTAGCTCTATCAAGTCTTATAGCTTTAGTGCCTAAATTTCCTGAAGCATCGATAGCTGTAACCAATAAGTCACTGTTTTTAGTACCTCTTTCCCAGAAAAACAAACTATCTAATCCCAAATTATCTTCCTGAATAACGCTATCAAAGAATAGGTCTAATTCAAATTTTCCATCATCTTCGGTATCAATAATGTTGTTTAAATTGTTATTTCCTAAAAAAGCAGCAATTTCATTAGCTGTTGGATCTTCTGTTTCAGAGATACCTAGAGGATTGCTAGCGTTATCACCTCTATCTGTACTTGCTGCGCCAGTATTACCTTCAGTCCATTGATCGTTATGTTGAATTACAACTCTATCAACATAGTTAAATTCATTTTTATCAATTATTGTACCGTTTTGTTCAATTGAATTTAAGATGACATCTCCTGTTGCAAGATTGTTTTGGTCTAGAGTAACGTTACTTTTAAAACCTGCAGCTTGAGCGGAGTTAGCAACAAATAAAACTGAACCAACTGTTAAACCGATAGAAGTAGCTAATTTACTAAATTTCATATTATTCCCTTCTGTTTAAAACTTCTCTTTAAAACTTCTCTTTTGCAAGGCAACTTCTGTTGCGCTTTATGTTTTAATTGTGTTCCATCAGCCTTCAAGAACACATCCGCAAACATCCCGATTCATATTTAAAGTTTAGGAATGCTAAATTTAGTTGATTTTGAAGCTAGTTTTAAGTTGAGTAAACTTAGATATTAAATGCAGCTTTAGTCCTAGGCTGAACTAACTGATAAAAGCAAAAATAATTTAGGAATTTGATAAAGATAGTGTCGATGTTTATAAAGACACTTTATTCATATGCTGTATTTAGCTAACAAACTAGGGTTGTTGGGGAATAGGTTAATTAGGAAATTAAATTTTAGGATTACGTAAGTAAATCCGGTTTGTGGGAAATTATTGTTCTTTTTTAGTTGTTATGGGACATCTCATATGTTGCACAAGGGAAATGGGGAGTATTTGTAGGGTGCGTTACGACGCTAGTCTAATCCACCGAAACCTCACCCCTTCCCCTCTCCTTAATAAGGAGAGGGGTGCCCGCAGGGCGGGGTGAGGTTAAGGAAGAGAAATAGGGAGTAAATCTAGAATTTTACTTATCGACTAAAACAAATGTTCCAAAAGTGAGGCAACTGATTAAAATAAATAGATGTCCCCAATTACACGTTCTAATCAGTTGACTTCCGATATAAGTTCTCCAAAAAATCCTACATTCGTCTTGGTTGACGGACATTCTCTGGCATTTCGTTCTTATTTTGCTTTCGCTAAAGGGCGAGATGGTGGGCTTCGCACTAAAAGTGGTATACCTACCAGCGTTTGTTTTGGCTTTATTAAGTCTCTGCTGGAAGTTATGGAAAAGCAGCAGCCTGAAGCGATCGCCGTTGCTTTTGATTTGGGTTTACCTACTTTCCGCCATCAAGCTGATGATACTTATAAAGCTGACCGTCCGGGAACCCCGGAAGATTTTATTCCCGATTTGGAAAATCTCCACGAATTACTTACGGGATTAAATTTACCAATTTTGACGGCTCCGGGTTATGAAGCTGATGATGTTTTAGGAACTTTGGCGCAAAAAGCATCTCAGGCGGGATATCAAGTTAAAATCCTGACTGGGGATAGAGATTTATTTCAGTTAGTTGACAAAGATAAGCAGATAAGCGTTCTGTATTTGAACAAGGAATCTCTACAGCGTTCGAGTAAGGGGCTTAAAGAATTTCATTCGGAAGAAGTTAAGGAAAAGTTAGGAGTTTTACCAACTCAAGTTGTTGATTTTAAAGCGCTTTGTGGGGATAAGTCGGATAATATTCCCGGTGTGAAGGGAATTGGAGAGAAAACTGCGGTACAGTTGCTCGATACTTACGGTACTCTGGACAAAGTTTATCAATCTTTAGATGAAATAAAAGGTGCTGCTCGTAAGAAATTAGAAACAGGTAAGGAAGACGCTGATAAAT
Source organism: Rivularia sp. PCC 7116 (assembly GCF_000316665.1). GTDB lineage: Bacteria > Cyanobacteriota > Cyanobacteriia > Cyanobacteriales > Nostocaceae > Rivularia. The sequence continues at coordinate 1,520,922 of NC_019678.1, forward strand.
CTAAGTTTTTGGCGAAAATAGTTGAAGATGTTCCGTTAGAAGTTAATTTAGAAGATTGTAAATTAAAAGGTTTTGATAATAGCGAACTCAAGCCGATTTTAGAGAAGTTAGAATTTAATTCTTATCTTAAAAAAATTAGCGAACTTCAACGAAAATTTAGCGGTGGTGCTGAAGAAATTGCAGAATCGGAACCTGTAGAAGTTGAAGATAATGATTTATGGTTTTGGAGTGCTAAAGACACAGAAGAATTTCAAAAGCAAAATACTTCCCCAATTCAACCGCTGATTGTTGATACGGAAGTCAAACTCAAGGAATTAGTTGCAATACTGCAAAAATTTACAAGTTCCGAAACACCTGTGGCTTGGGATACTGAAACTACCGATTTAGAACCGCGAGATGCAGAATTAGTCGGAATTGGCTGTTGCTGGGGAACTGGAGAAAAGGAAGTTGCTTATATTCCTTTGGGACATAAAGATGGCAATAATCTTGATAGAGAAATTGCTTTGCAAACGCTACGTCCAATTTTAGAAAGTGCAGATTATCCCAAAGCTTTTCAAAATACTAAATTTGACCGTTTAGTTTTACGATGTCAGGGAATTAATATAGCAGGGGTAGTATTTGACCCCATGTTAGCAAGTTATGTTCTTAATCCCGATAGCAGCCACGGTTTAAGCGAACTTTCTCAAAAATACTTGAAATTGACTGCAAAAAGTTATGTTGAGTTGGTTCCGAAAGGTCAAACTATTGCGGATGTAAGTATTTCTGAAGTCGCAGATTACTGTGGAATGGATGCTTATACTACCTTTGGATTAGTCGGAAAATTAAGGGAAGAATTGGATAAAATTCCAGTTTTATCAAAGTTATTTTCTCAGGTAGAACAACCTTTAGAGAAAGTTTTAGCGGAAATGGAATTCCAAGGAATTCGCATTAATTCGGCTTATTTAAACGAACTTTCCCAGCAGTTGGAAACTGATTTAAATAAGTTAGAAGAACAAGTACACGAAGTTGCTGGAGAAAAATTTAATTTAGGTTCTCCAAAACAGTTGAGTCAGATATTATTTGAACATTTGGGTTTAAGCACTAAATATTCTCGTAAAATCAAAACCGGATATTCTACAGATGCAGCAACTTTGGAAAAGCTGCGAGAAGTTGATGAAACGGGAATTATTGAAGCTATTATTGAATATCGGACTTTATCAAAATTAAAGTCTACTTATGTAGATGCACTTCCAGCTTTGGTTCGGGAAGATACGAAGCGGGTACATACAGATTTCAATCAAACAGCAACATCAACAGGAAGATTATCTTCTTCCAATCCAAATTTACAAAATATTCCGATTCGTACAGCTTTTAGTCGTCAAATTCGTAAAGCTTTTATCCCGGAACAAGATTGGTTAATATTAGCTGCGGATTATTCTCAAATTGAATTACGAATTTTGGCTCATTTGAGTCAAGAGCCTGTTTTGGTAGAAGCTTATAACAATAATGAAGATATACATACTGTTACTGCACGGTTAGTATATGAAAAAGATGAGATTACATCAGATGAAAGACGGGTAGCAAAAACTATTAACTTCGGCGTAATTTACGGAATGGGTTCGTTGAGATTTTCCCGCTCAACTGGTATAGATAAAAATCTTGCCAATGAATTTATTAAAAGGTTTTATACTCGCTATCCAAAAGTTTTTGAGTTTTTGGAAGGTTTGAAAAAACAAGCTATTTCTCAAGGCTATGTAGAGACAATTTTAGGGCGTAGGCGTTATGTCGATTTTACTAGTAGAAATTTAGTGAACCTAAAAAATGTCAACCCTGAAGAAATTGACTTAAGTAAATTGAAAAATTTAGGTCCTTACGATGCTGGATTATTGCGCTCTGCTGCTAATGCACCAATTCAGGGTTCTAGTGCCGATATTATCAAAATTGCGACGATAAAAATTCACGAACTTTTGCAAGATTATCAAGCAAGATTGTTGTTGCAGGTTCACGATGAATTAATTTTTGAAGTTCCTCCTGAAGAATTAGAAGAATTGCAAATAAAAATTAAGTCAGTCATGGAAAATGCAGTTGAGTTAAGCGTTCCTTTGCTTGTAGAAGCTAGTGCTGGTAATAACTGGATGGAAGCTAAGTGATGTATTTAGCAGTTATCAGTTATTAGCAAATAGCTCGATTTCTTAATTCAGCAATTCAAAATTTAAACCTATATGTTGTTCTGATTAATTTTGGTCCTGGGAGCATCTTGTTCTCTAATCGTTAAATAGTGAGATGCTCCTGCTACTATATATAGCGTTTTGATTTGCATACAATACAAATTTAACCTCACCCTCTCTCGCTCTCCTTATTAAGGAGGAAGATGCCCTTTTCAGATATGGTGAGGTTTTTACTTTATTCAACTCAACCGAAAACCGCTATATTTGTGGCTAAAAAAATCAAAAAAATTAAAACTCTTCATCTACAAAAAATTCTGCATCTTCTTCATATCGTCGAGAATTAGTTCGTTTTGAATTAGATGAAGTGATTAAAGGCTGTAGTAGAGAAGCAGCAATCATTCCTAATGCCACAAAAAAAGTTAGAACTAATCCGACTGGAATCTGAATAGATTCAAATGTAAGAAATCTTAACGATACTGGGGTGGCATTCTGCACCGAGATAATGGCGATCGCTATTATCCAAAAAGCTAAAATTATTGATAAAAGTAGGTTTACAGTTGTTTTCATCTTTTTACTGGAAAGCCCTTTCGGACGCGCCTGATATTAGTACAGGAAAAGAAAGGTAGCTTAGTTTTCCCTTTATATTAAAGCAAATTGTAGAATCTAATATGCTAATTCTTGTAGGACAACAATTTGACAAATTATTATCGCAGTAGCACCTTAAATCTATACCCAGTAAGTTTTAGAAGTATTTTTGACTCAATTTAAACTTTTATCGCATTTAGCTCAAAACATGAAAATCCCAGTCATTATAGATAAAAGCCCAATCAATTAAAGATTTGGTATTTTAACAAACAAAAAGCTCTTTAACATCCAGACTTACAGTTTCACGAGTTAAAATATAATTTTCAATAGCTTTATCTTTAACTGGACGTAATGAATTTAATTTAAATTAATTGGGGTGTAAAAGAATTTCATATAATCCAGTTTTGGGCGCATAGTTGGTGTTTTATCTTAAAACCATGCGAAAACGTCCAATTTTGTCTGTATCTAATACTTTACCCTTGCATTTTTATCACCGCTGCAACTGCAATGTCAAGCCCAGTAAGACTGTTCGCTAGCTATCATCTTTGGTCTTTAATTGCCCCAGCTTCTGGGCAACAGCGGTGGCACTGTCAGATGAAACGGGGATTTATTAAAGCAAGGCAAGATGAGCCGAAAGTCAAGGCTTTATTAAAAGCAAAAGTTACCCCATCACAGCGAATTGGTTTGCTAGCGCAAAAGGGTGTTTATGAGTTTCACCACAATAGACATCTTCTCAATTCTGTTGATGGGGTGGAAAAAGTTGCACGGCTTTTGAAATTAGGAAATTTAGCCGATGAAATTCAGCAGCGAGTGCGACAAATTCTCAAAAAATATCAAGATGCGCCTTTACTTTTAAATAAGCGTGTAATGTTATTAACTCGTGGGGATGAAGGTTTTCCCAAGCCTATTTTTATAGAACGTCAAAATTATCATTTCCGTTTGTATGCAGCTATGGACTGTGTATTGAACGAGTCTGATAGCACGTTACATATTATAGATTTTAAAACTGGTAAATCGCCATTTGACCGCCGACAAGCATTAGTTTATTTACTAGCAGCACGTTATCTGTACCCAAAGTATAAAGCGATAGCTTCATTTTACAATTTAGAAATGGGTAAAAAGTCTCATGTGATTACTGTTAGTAGAAGTGAATTAAAATTGATTGAATATCATTTAGGATATATTGCTGAAAAGCATCAGAAAGATTTAAAGAGATATCATCAGAATACAGAAGATTTCAGCCATATATTTCCTCCAAACCCCGGTTATCACTGTCGTTTTTGCCCGTTTCAATCTATTTGTGATTTTTCGACAACGTCAGATGGGGAATAGGGAATTGGGAATAGGGCATTGGGCATTGGGCATTGGGCATTGAGCATTGGGAATTAATAAACCTGGCTCTTCAACAGAACCGGTTTTCTGCATATTTGAGATATTAAATAGATTTAAAAATTTATTCTTCCTTGATTTAAGAACTTATATCCAACTGCTATTGAACTAAAACTAACGAAGAAATTCCATAAACTAGTTGGCTGTAAAATAACTCCTCCACTGAGGAAAACCAACACGATGCCAATCGTAAGCAAAATCCAGCCAAAGTTACCAGTTTCTCTGCGAAAAAACACTAGAGATAGTACACCAGCTATAACTGCTAAAACAGAACCAACTGCTGGCAAACTTTTGTAAAAGTATTGATAGTAAGTACTTGTAAATATAATATTTTGACCTAAATAGTAGATGCCGATTAATAGTAGAACTAACCCGATAAATTTAATAAACAGTCTACCCATTTTATTTTTATTGTTCTTTTTGTTTATTATTTTATTTTATTGAGATTAACTATTACCTGCTAGATTGTACGGAAATATATTAAGACACTAATTATAAATTATCATGATAAATTTTAAGCTATCAAATCCTTTGGCATTGACAACAATATTCAAATTTGTTTTTAATGCCCAATGCCAATGCCCAATTCCCAATTCCCAATGCCCAATATAAACTTATTTAAAATAGGGTAAATCAATATTACCGAAATGAATACTTAAGGCAATATTCAATTCTTCTAATGATTCTACTAACCAATCAATATTGCTAGTAGTTGCTGATTCGTAATGATTGAATAAAATAGCAAAACGCTTGGCTAAATAAGGCTTGGATTTACGGCAAATCAAAAGAATTTTTAATAATAATCCGATTATACGAGTTGAACCTTGATTGGTAATTAAATCAATAAAGGTGAAATGCTGTGGTGATGCAGAACTTTCCACAATTAAAAAGTTGAGTAGCTGAGTGCAGGTTCTGACTATCAAGAAATCATTTACTTTCTGATAATCTGCTTGCGGTAAAGTATTTTGCAATTGAGTATATAATCTCTGATGAAATTGACGCTTTCCATATTCCCAGTCAATTCCGGATATCAAGTATTCGTATAAATCATCTTTGTAAGCACGCAAAGAAGTCGCCTGACGGCTGTAGTGTAAAAAGTTGTATGCTAAATCTTTATAAGTACTTGCACCTTCAACTTTTCCGACGAAGCTTTCTAAGGCAAGATTTACTTGGGTGTCGCTTAATAATGTGGGATTGTTTACGGGTTGGATAATTCGATTTTTTCTAGATACCGAACTATTTTTTGCTGTTTGAGAAAGCCTTACTTGATAGGTAACATATTGAGACAAATCAATTTCAAACTTCCTTTGTACCTGAGATTGAATTTGTTTTACTATCCATTGATGTTCAATAGTGGCATCTTCATTAAGTAAACAATGTTCGTGTAAATAAGGATAGCGGCGAATTAAGCAGATTAAAGATTGATTTCCATTATCGGATTCAGAGCCAGATTGACTTACTACTTGAGCAAGACGGTGCAAAGTAGAGCATTGTTCGCTGTTTTGAAAACCTTTGACTAATTCGTGTAAGCGTCTGATAAATTTATTGCGCGAAGTAATGATTTTTTTTGTTGAAGGAGGATTATTAAAAGTAGTAATTAATTTATATATAGCATGATGCATTTGGGGTTGCATATACCACCGATTAATTAAAATATGACAGCAACGGTTAAGGAAAAAATAAAATTCTCTTTCATTTTTATTGGATTCTACTATTGCATCTAAAGCTGACGATATTTCTCTTTCGTGGTAATTTTTACCTTCGATAAACAAAGCCCGAAAGCGTTCAATAATCTCCGAGGGAGATTCTAACTGCACCAAATCAAATAGATGTTGATATATCTTTTGTTCTGGAGAATCATGTTTGTAGAGATTGGGGTTGACAGAAAAAGTCACGTTGTGATTACCGTTTCCTATAAATTCAGCAATATCAGTAAGCGTTTTAATATTTAAAGATAATTTTTGCCTATTAGCCGATTATTTTAAATATTCAAGATAATCAGGACTTACGCAACTGTCATAAGGCTCGGATGGTGCGTGACACCACAAGTCTTATTACTACGTTGAAAATTGATCCAAGTGTCACAGCATCCTACGAAAAAAATGTCGTTTGCGTAAGTCCTAATAATTTTAAATTTCAAATTTTACTACTAAGAATATTTTTGCTTTTATGTAACATCAAAGACTTACTATTGATGTTTACTTGAGAAGGCTGCACCCAAAAACTCCGATCAAATACCTATAATAAGAATATTCTCTCTTCGCATTATTTCTCTTAAATAGCTAAATAATCGTGAGCAATAATACTGAAATATGAGCGCATATCAAAAATATTTTTATACAGTCACAAATATTAGATTATTTTGGTCGGAAGGAGGAAGGCGGGGAGGAAGTTCTAGCTTAGGCACTTGCAAGCAATAAAATACCCAACCGTCGCGGTGGCGCGGAGCGCCACCGCCTAAAAATCATCGGTTTTACCAATATATATGTGAAACGGTTGGGTATTTTATTTTTTAGATCTCCCTTAAGAAGTTGGCACTCCGGAATTCAAAAAAATTAGAAGTTATATTCTTCTGCTTCCTGCCTCCGCTTTTTTATTTCTCCGTAACCGCTCTATTAATCTGTAAAGGATGGCAATTCTTCAAGAATTGTGAAGCGAATATGATTGATTGCTAATTCACCAATGGAAACGTCTTCTTTTTCAATGCGCTTGCCTTCAGAACTTAAGGTTTCAAAAGATATACCTTTACCAATTTCGATGTGAAACCAGCTTAAACCCATAAAGTATCGGGTAGGATGGGGACCATCTCTTCCCACATCGTCGGGGTTTGATTCCATTGGCAGCCAACCGAAGCCTGGAATGTAAAATTCTAGCCAAACGTGGTTGTAGTCTGGTTGAAGGGGAACGCCTTGCTTTTCAGCGTAGGCAGGACATTTGTAGCGACCTACTGTCCGACAAGCAATTCCGTTTAAACGACACAATGCTAATAACACGCCTACGTATTCTCCGCATGAACCGATGCCACGTTCTAAAACTATATCTGGGGTATCAATATGTGGTTTAATTCCGTAGGATAATTGGTCGTAAACATAGTTACGAATGCTATACATTTTTCGGAGTAAATTGGTTTCACTACCTACTGCTTCGATTGCTGCTTGACGAACAATCTCAGTATTCATTGCTAAGTCGTCATCATCAATTAAGTAACGACTGGTAAATTCTGTTGGTAATGAAGAAGCGTTTTCTACGTCTCGCGGGGTAATGCGATATTTTATAGAACGTACTTCTAATATTGCTTTCCAGCCCAACAGATGACGCTCTCCGGGGGCTAAAGTATCAAACTTGAATACGGCTACCCGCTGTCCGCCGATTATTTCTTCAGTGAAAGGCAAACCAACCGGTTCAACCCGTTTTACCTTTTGACGTTCGGTTTCCGAAGGTAGAGCAATGCGCCATTCTAAATTTTGTAAATATACCTCTTCTAAAGGGTCAATTTGCTCTACGTAGGACATTTCTAGCAAATAACCGTTAGAAACAGCCGTGCGTTTTTCCCGATTGAAATGGTAATTAAGGGGATGAATAAAAGCGCGATCGCGATAGGTTAGTTCGTGGTTTGGTTCGGCGTTGGGATTGTCTCGGATGTAAGGTTCTTCGGATGAGTAAGCAACGTAGATGCTTTGTTTTTTTGTTGATGAATCGGTGTGTATTGCTATCCCCGTAGGAGATTCAAAGGGAGTAAGTACGCTGAATTGAATTTCACCGGTGGCTCTATCGAGGAAGTAAACTGATTGTTCTACCGTATCGCAAACTAAAAGCGCTTCTTCTGTTACAGCTAAGTTTTCAAGTCCTACGCCAGGGGCATAAAACTTCGCTATTTCTTTACCCGTATTTCGATTAAAGACAATAATCTTACCGAGTTTTTCGCAACTGACATAAACAGTGGAATCCCAAACTGCAATACCGTTTGCAGGATAAGCTAAAGTGGCAAAATGCTCTAAACCCAAAGAATTTATTTTACACGAATAAATATTGTTATCTCGGGTCACCCATAAGGTATCTTCCCACAGCGCCAGACCCGTAACATCCATAAATTCCCGCGTTTGGTGGGAATTTATAATCTTTGTATTGTCATTAGTGGGGTCAATTTGCAGCAGATGCCCAAGTCTTGGATCGACAGCAATCAATGTATCTTTTTTAAATGCGATGCCGTATAAAGAAGCAACAGCAAACGGTCGAATAGTTCTTTGCCCAATCATCTGGCTAACTGTCAAAGCGGGAAGTACACTCGTCATAATAAGGCAAATCGTTCAAGGGTTTTGCACGTAACAGATTAATCGTGATATTCACTCTTTGACAAGGGGTTGAAAAGGACGAGGGATAGGGAACAGGGAGAAGAGGGGGAGAATTTCAACCTTTATTGTTCTTAGTTCCAATTACCAATTACCAATGCCCCATGCCCCATTCCCGATTATCAATTATCAATTCCTTTCTTTGTTTCCTCAACTATATAATCAACAACATCTTCTAACTTACCCGCACGGTTATAAACTTCTCGCTGACGTGAAGCGGCTGTTCCTTTCTGTAATATTTCTCTGACAATTGTAGAAATTTCATCCCAGTCGCCATATTCTTCTAATGATGGACGGACAAAAGTTAGTAATTTCTCAACTAATTCTTTTGCGGGTACAGCGGTTTTTTCTTCCACATCCAACAAATCGGCATCTAAACCGTAGCGTGCAGCCCGCCAGTGAGCCGCGCGGATGAGTTCGTGACGAGCTTTGGGGTAGGATCGTTCGTTTTTTGCATGTTCGTAACAAGTGCGAGCCAATGCACGGGTTAATCCTGCTATCATCACTGCTTCATCTACCGTCATACAAACATCTGCCATGCGAAACTCTACCGTTGGGTACTTCACGCACAGACGCATATCCCAATAGATTTTAGTTTCTTCTTCTACACTTTTACTTTTAACTAAAGCTTCTACAACTCTTTTATAATCATCTACCGACTCAAAAATTAACGGTGGTCCTGATATTGGCCATCTACCAAAAATTTCTGTACGATAGCTTGAGTATCCCGTATCAGTACCCATCCAAAAAGGAGAAGAAGCACTTAAGGCTAACATCGGAGCCAGCCAGACTCGCGCTCGGTTCATTACCTCAACAGCAAGATTGCGATCGCTAATTCCAACATGAACGTGACAGCCAAAAATAACTTGTTCTTTTGCTAGCTGCTGATATTCTTCGATCAAATTCTGATAACGTTGTTTGGGAGTTACATTTTGTTCCTTCCAAGTAGAAAAAGGATGGGTTGCACAAGAAGCTATTTGATTGCCATCTTTGGCAGCCGCATCAGTTACTCCCTTCCGCAACCGCACTAACTCCCTACGCACGTCAGAAAGAGTTTGACAAACAGGAGTATCTATTTCAATTTGTGAAAGTTGAACTTCCGGATGTACCTTTTCGCCAATTATTTTTTTCGCGAATGGCAAAATTTGCTCTACCCGCGAAGTCAGTTCCCGCGTCTGGGGATTAATAATTTGATATTCTTCTTCTACTCCAATAGTAAAATCTTCTGTTCGAGGTGCCATAGTTAATTTTGGATTGTTATCTAACTAACATCTGACACAAAAATTAATTTTAAATCTTCAGTCTTGAGAATGTTTAACCAGAATTCTTTAGTATGGGTTTTGAATAATTTGAATGGTTCTTCTACTAGTCGTTTAGCTATGATTGTTTCTTGTAACCATTTTCTTTAAAGTACAAGATGTCTGCCCATTCTCTGCCCGAACAAGAAGCCGTTTGGCATAGCTTAAAAGTCGATGAAGCAATAGAACTGCTTTCTGGTAATGCAGACACTGGGTTAACATCCCAAGAAGTAGAATCGCGACTGCAAAAATATGGTACGAATGAATTAGTTGAATCTGGCGGACGGGGTAGCTGGGAAATTCTCATAGATCAGTTCAAGAACATTATGTTGTTGATGCTGATTGCTGTAGCTATTGTTTCGGGAGTTTTAGATTTACTCGCTCTACAATCGGGTAATTTAGACTCGGGTGAGGTTCCTTTCAAGGATACAATCGCAATTTTGGCGATAGTTATTCTCAACGGTATTTTGGGCTATCTCCAAGAAAGTCGTGCTGAAAAGGCTTTGGCTGCTTTAAAAAAGCTTTCTTCTCCTAACGTGCGGGTAATTCGCAACGGTAAGTTAGTTGATGTCGAAGGTAAGGATTTAGTGCCCGGAGATATTATGCTGCTCGAAGCTGGAGTACAGGTAGCAGCAGACGGGCGTTTAATTGAACAATCAAATTTACAAATACGCGAATCGGCTTTAACTGGTGAAGCTGAAGCTGTTAATAAGCGGGTAGAAGCTAAATTAACTGAAGAAACTAGTTTGGGTGACAGAATTAATTTGGTTTTCCAAGGTACTGAGGTTGTCCAAGGACGTGGCAAGGTTTTGGTAACTCATACCGGGATGAAAACTGAGTTGGGTAAAATTGCTCAAATGTTGCAGGCTGTGGAAACGGAAGATACACCTTTGCAGCAGCGCATGACTCAACTTGGTAATGTTTTGGTTTCCGGTTCTTTAGCTTTAGTGGTGCTGGTAATTATTATCGGTTTGCTGCGTGGTGGAAATTTACAAGAGTTGGTGGAAGTTTCTCTGAGTATGGCTGTGGCTGTGGTTCCGGAAGGTTTACCGGCTGTAATTACGGTGACTTTGGCTTTGGGAACTCAGCGAATGGTTCGCCACAATGCTTTGATACGTAAGTTACCGGCTGTGGAAACTTTGGGTTCGGTAACTACTATTTGCTCTGATAAAACTGGCACTTTAACTCAAAATAAAATGGTGGTGCAATCTGTTTATACCAGCCAGAATATATTAAAAGTAACGGGTGAAGGTTACGTTCCTTTTGGGGATTTTGAAGTTGATGGTAAAACTATTTATTTAGAAGATTATCCGGAAGTCACACCTTTGTTAATTCCCTGTGCTGTTTGTAATGATGCTGTTTTACAACAGGAAAAAGGTGATTGGATAATTCTTGGCGATCCTACAGAGGGTGCTTTGGTAACCTTAGCAGGGAAGGCGGGAATCGAACAAGACCAGTGGAATAGTAAATTACCGCGCATTGGCGAATTTCCTTTTTCTTCCGAACGCAAGCGAATGAGCGTAATTTGTCAGGTGGAACAGGTGGATACTGGTGTTTCAATTATTCCAGATGTCGATCCCGCTATTAGTAATTTGGTAAAGAATAATGAAAATTATTTGATGTTTACCAAAGGTTCTCCAGAATTAATTTTGCAACGCTGTACTCAAATTTTTGCGGGAAATAGTGCGGTTGAACTAACTCCTCAACAGAGAGATAAGATATTAGCAGCAAACGAGCGCATGGCAGGCGTTGGTTTACGGGTATTGGGTTTCGCTTACAAACCTTTATTGGAAAAACCACCGGAAAATTCTGACGAGCAGTGCGAACAAGAATTAGTATGGTTGGGATTGGTAGGAATGCTCGACGCACCACGCCCAGAAGTTAGAGAATCAGTACGTGAATGTCGGGAAGCGGGAATTCGTCCGGTGATGATTACCGGAGATCATCAACTCACAGCAAAGGCGATCGCCACGGATTTAGGTATTGCTGATTCCGACGATAAAGTATTGATAGGGAAGGAATTGCAGCGGATGAGCGATGCCGAACTGGAGAAAAACGTCGATAATGTCAGCATATACGCAAGAGTTTCTCCCGAACATAAATTACGCATCGTCCAAGCTTTACAGCGTCGAGATAAATTTGTTGCCATGACTGGTGATGGTGTTAACGATGCACCAGCCCTCAAACAAGCCGATATCGGGATTGCCATGGGGATTACTGGTACCGATGTCAGTAAAGAAGCTAGCGATATGGTGTTGTTAGATGACAACTTCGCGACTATTGTTTCCGCAACCAAGGAAGGTAGAGTCGTTTATACAAATATTCGCCGCTTTATCAAATATATTCTTGGAAGTAACATCGGTGAAGTTATTACCATTGCTGCTGCACCGATTTTGTTACCAATGGGTGGTGTACCTTTATCGCCTTTACAAATCTTGTGGATGAATTTAGTTACTGACGGTTTACCAGCTTTAGCATTAGCTGTCGAACCTCCCGAACCCGATGTCATGCAGCGTCCGCCTTTTAGCCCCAAAGAAAGTATTTTTGCTCGGGGTTTAGGTTTTTACATGATTCGCATCGGTATAATATTTGCGATTATCACTATTATTTTGATGAACTGGGCTTACTACTATACCCGTCCAGAAAATGCTTTAACAGAAGGATTAGATCCCGAGCGTTGGAAAACAATGGTATTTACGACTTTGTGTATTGCTCAAATGGGACACGCTATAGCAATTCGTTCCAACAACCAATTAACTATAGAAATCAACCCCTTCTCTAATCCTTATTTATTAGCTGCTGTTGTTTTAACTACCATTTTGCAATTAATGTTAGTATACGTTCCACCCCTACAAAGTTTCTTCGGTACCCATGTTATCAGTTTGCCGGAATTAGGGATTTGCTTGGGATTTAGTGCTTTAATGTTTGTTTGGGTTGAATTGGAAAAAATATTCTTCCGTTTAATTGGTAAGAAAAACGTGTGAATAAGTTGTTAGTGGTTAGTAGTTAGTTGTTAGTAGACCGAGAGTCAGAAGACAGAAAGTTAGTAATCATAAATGAATGGTGTTGCGTTGGATGTATTGTTGCATTAGGTGAGGATAACGTTAGTCATAGAAAGCTTAATTTTTTTTCTCAAAGCATGTATTCTACAATGCAAAATCTCAGATTGTATAATTTCCAATTCATAATTCTTCATTTCTAAATTTAAATCACTAACCACTAACTACTAACCACTAACAACTAACTCTTTTCTCATGTTCCTCAAAACCCTGAGTCTCCGAAATTTTCGCAATTATCAAGAACAAATAGTAGAGTTTTCTGCTCCAAAAACGATTTTGGTTGGTAATAATGCTCAGGGAAAATCTAATTTACTCGAAGCTGTGGAGTTACTAGCAACTTTGAGGAGTCACCGGACTTCCCGCGATAAAGATTTGGTTAAGGATGAAGAATCTTTAGCTCAAGTTAGTGCTAGGTTAAAACGAGAAGTTGGAGTTAGCGAACTGGCTCTAACTTTACGCCGCAACGGTCGCCGCACGGTTAATCTTAATAGTGAAAATCTTCGCCGTCAGATGGATTTTCTCGGCGTACTTAATGCGGTAGAATTCTCTTCTTTGGATTTAGATTTAGTCAGGGGTGGCCCCGACAATCGTCGCAGATGGCTGGATACTTTATTAATTCAGCTTGAACCTGTATACGCTCATATAATGAGCCAATATCAAAAGGTTTTACGACAGCGCAATGCTTTTTTGAAAGGCAATTCGGAAAATTTACATGAAAAATCGCTACAATCCCAATTAGCATTGTGGGATACTCAGTTAGTAATCACTGGTACCAGAGTAATTCGACGACGGGAAAGAGCTATACAGCGACTCGCTCCAATTGCACAATTATGGCATTCTAATATTAGTGCTTCTACAGAACATCTTCAGATAAATTACGCTCCTAATATTCCTTTATCTGAAACTCATCAAGGAGAGGTACAGCAAGCTTTTTTAGATAAAATTCAGCAGCGAACAGTTGCTGAAATGCATCAAGGTACTACCCTTGTCGGACCACATCGAGATGAAATTGAATTAACAATTAATGATACTCCCGCTCGTCAGTACGGTTCTCAAGGTCAGCAGCGAACTTTGGTTTTAGCACTGAAGCTAGCAGAATTACAGCTAATTGAAGAAGTTGTCGGAGAACCACCCCTACTTTTACTTGATGATGTTTTAGCTGAATTAGATCCTTCACGTCAGAATCAATTACTTGATGCTATCCAAGATCGATTTCAAACTCTTATTACTACCACTCATTTGGGTTCTTTCGATTCACAATGGTTGAATTCCTCTCAGATTCTTACTGTTAGCCGAGGAACACTTTCTGCTAAAGCTGCTATTTTTTAATTTATTAATTATTTGTTGTTAAGAATTATAAATATAAGGTTGGTTTTACAAATAAAATCCATGTAAAACTTCACTTTTACAAAAATGTAACAAAAATTTATATTTGGTTATATAAATACAAAAAACACAAAACAGAGATAAGTTTAGTGCGATCAATATTGGTGCTAATAAGGCATGGAAAGCGAAAATATGCCATAAGATTGAGTATTTAATGATTTATTTACTTCACAATATTCTTAGAGCCTAGTTAACGTACAAATAATATCTTGCATGTAAACAATTACTGGCGTTTATATCACAACAAAACTAATTTTTGTTGATTTCGCGTGATATAATTTTGAAACGTATGACCCTATATTCAAGGTAGTAAGCATATTTAAAAGCTTGTATTCAGTATATTTGTTCCCTGAATCTTAACTAAATATTTGTATAAAGTATTGATAATTTCACAGATTAAATAACTGTAATCTTTATACAAGTACTTATTGATAGATGTTTTTCTGCGATTAAAGCTATATGCTTACAGATAAAGAAACTAAAAGCAAATAAAATTTGATTTGAATTGAAATGCTTTTTGTGGATATAGTTTGCAAGTATTGAAATAATAAGTATAAACTTTTTCAAGATTGAAAGAAGTTAATAGCGGCGATACTTTTAAATTGTTAAGTATTAGCGATTGCTCGAACCTTAAAATATAATTGTTTACTAGCAACTAGCAATCTAGAGCCGACTTTTCAAATGTTAGCGAGCGCACGTCTTAGTAATCAAAATTTTTTGAGTGAATAAACTCTACTGGCTGAACGAAATCAAACCATCGCACCGCGCTCAAGTTGGTGAGAAAGCTTTTAATTTGAGCACAACAATGGAACATGGGTATCCGGTAATCTCTGGATTTGTTGTTTCAGCAGAAACTTTGCATGAGTATATAGAGAATAAAAGCGCTTCTCAAGCTTTAGTCGCAGAATTATCTGATTCTTCCCTACATTTTGATGTTGATGATTGGCGGCAACTGCAGCAAATGGCTATGCGTTTGCGCCAAGAAATTATGGTTTCGAGCTTACCTCCGGGGTTGCTCGATCAAATTTACGCAGCAGTTAAAACATGGAATAGTCCATATTTGGTTTTTCGTCCCAGCGTCGCACTGCCCAATGGAAGAAATAATGCAGAAAATATTTCTGGGCTATATGAATCTGTATTTTGTTTTTCTCAAAAGAAAGAAATAGAATATGGTTTGAAACTGGTGTGGAGCCAATTATTTAGTGCTAGAAGTCTGCTTTATTGGCAAAAAACGGGAATAGATTTGCGCTCCATTAATTTAGCAGTTTTAGTACAACCAGTTAAGAACGTAATTTCTAGTGGTTCCTTACAGGCTAATTCTTCTAGATGGGAAATTCAGGCAACTTGGGGATTGGGAGTAGCAATCAATTGGGGTGAAGTCCAACCCGATATTTATTACGTAGAACCAAAAACTAGCAGATTATCCGAACAGCATTTAGGACATAAAATTCTGGCTTATCGCTGTGACAATACAACAGCTGATGAATCTTCCGAGCAAGGTAAAACATCAGTACTTACCTTAGAAAAAACTTGCCTGCAAATATGTCTTGTTGAAGAAGAATTACAGCAACAGCACGCTTTATCTAGGGATAATTTAGCCCAGATCACAGAATTAGCACATCAACTTATTTTTCAACTCGGGCAAGACTATTTAGTTAATTGGACTTTTATCCAAGAAGCGGATTCGCAAAAGCTGTATCTGACAAAAGTTAGCAAACCAAATAACACCTTCTCACCTTGTTCTTTAGTTAAAGGAATAGGAGTCGCAACGGGAAGAGTGTCGGCAAGCGCTCTTGTGATAAATAAAGATAATCGCATCACAGAACAACTACCCGAAAACATAATTTTAGTAGCATCCGAGATTACCCCCGATTGGTTGCCAGTGCTGCATCAAGTAAAAGGTATTGTTGCAGAACAAGGGGGCTTAACCAGCCATGCTGCAATTATCGCCAGAGAATTAAATATTCCAGCAGTCGTTGGGATTAATAACGTTACAAAAATCATCAAAAATGGCGATCGCCTAATAATCGACGGTGACAGTGGCGAAGTACATTGTCTTGAGGGGAATACCATTGAAGCGGATACTAAAGAGCATATTGATAATGCAACATTAGAAGGCAAGGAAGAAAAACATTTATTCTCCGAATCCTTAGTTTTAGATGTTGCAGATCAACCCGCAGCAGCAAATCATCTTGCGACATGGGTGTCTTCCTCTACCCCCTCAATTTCCCAACCATCTAAAAACTTACCCATGACTTCCACCCAACTGATGGTTAACTTAAGCCAGCCCACTATGATAGACAAAGCGCTTTGTTTTCCGGTGGATGGTGTGGGATTATTACGCTCAGAACTGATGGTATTGAGCATACTTGATAGAGATAATCCTTATACATGGATTAGAAATGGAAGGCAGGGTAAACTACTAGACTTATGGACAAAAAGGATACTTGAATTTGTACGAAATTTTTCTCCTAGACCAGTTTATTATCGTTCCTTAGATTGGCGAACCCACGAATTACCAAAGCTTCACCATCATGGAGTGAAAGCCGCCGAACCAGAAACAGCATTAGGTCAACGCGGTACTTTCAGCTACATGCAGAATTCTGAAGTTTTTGATATGGAACTTACAGCACTCAAAAGCGTGCAGCAGTCGGGTTATCACAATATTCGTTTAATGTTGCCTTTCGTTCGCACTGTAGAGGAATTTTCTTTTTGTCGGCGAAAAATCGAAGCAGCAGGGTTAGCCGACATCAAAGAATTTGAACTATGGATTATGGCAGAAGTGCCGAGCGTATTATTTTTGCTGCCAGAATATGTAAAAGCAGGAGTGCAAGGAATTTCTATTGGTACAAATGACCTAACTCAACTATTGTTAGGGGTAGATAGGGATCAAGCTTTATTAGCAAGAAGTTTTGACGAACGCAATCCGGCAGTAATGGCTGCTATATCTCGATTGATTGGCATGGCGAAAGAAGCGGGTATTCCCTGTTCTATCTGCGGACAAGCTCCAGCATTATATCCGGAAATCATCGATAAATTGGTGGAATGGGGAATTACTTCTATATCAGTCGAACCCGAAGCGCTACAAAGGACATATCAAGCAATTTACCGAGCAGAGCAGAGTTTACTTTTAGAAGCAGCGCGTCGTCAGTTGCAGTGAACAGTTAATTTTCACTTTTCCTTGAGGGAGGTAGTCTTTCTACCGGAGGTGTGAAAAAAGTTTACTCATCGGAAGTTTGGGGCTTTAAAGAAGCTTTTGATGAATTGTTTGCTATATTTGTGCATCCTTGCCTAATAAAACCTAGAGTTACTCGTTTCATCAACCAGTGCAGCACAGTAAGTATGACAAAGCTAATAGCTAAAATCACTAATGGCTGCTTGCCGAGAATTTCTTCTATACCTTGAGTAATTACTGCATCCGGTTGAGTCACAAAATCCCAACTGTTGAAGCGTAAGAATCTTCCCCAGTAAATACCAATTGCTGATAAAGCATGAGTAATTAACTCCATTCCTAAAATCCACTGGGTTTTACCAATTCGGTGCAGGTAATAACCCATGTTGATTAACGAAATAACATAAGCTTCAAATCCGGCTAAAATCACTATTAGATAAACGGGAATTAATACTAAGGTAATCATCCACACAGATTGAATTGTACGGATATCGTCTATCAAATGGATTACATCAGTAAGCAGATAAGGTGCATTTGGTAGAAAAGCAAAGAAAACTGCGAACCCAAACCACCAAACCGAAGAACGGCTGCGTTTGATACGACGGAACAGCCATACACTTAAAACTAAAGGTATAAAAGCTAGAAATAAGTTCCAAGTCATCCAACGTATATTTATTTGCAAGACTTGGATGACTCTGGCTATTAACTCAATTAATTCTGCTTTCATTACTGTTTCCTTACGATAAACGAAAATATTTATGGGTGTATATAGGATTCCTATTTGAATTTTGAAAATACTCAGTACATTTTCTATTCCCTGTTCCCTATCCCTTAAGAGTTACTCAGAAATAAAAACGGATTCCTATATATAAGTAATTGGTAGTCAGTGGTGATAAATTACCGACTACCGTTCCAATTATTGATGACAATTCTAGCTAGTTATTTTTTACTTAGCTGTATTATTAAATTCATCTTGTTTGAGCTTTATTCCAGAAAATCTTCAACCTTTAACGCATGATTATCCGGCTGCGAGGACCTCGTTTTTCAGATTCTGATTCAAATATTTGGCTCTGACTATTACTACTCAAAGAATTTGTTGTAGTTGAGTTAATGCTAGGAGAACTACTACCACTAAATTCTACGTTACTTACAGTGTTAGGAGCAGATATGCTTAAACCTGATTCGGTAAAAAGTTTGTTGAGAGCAGGGGAAGTTGAATTATCTGATGGCGAAGATTGAAAAGAAGCCGAAGACGGCGAAGATTGGGAAGAAGCCGAAGATGGCGAAGATTGAAAAGAAGCCGAAGACGGCGAAGATTGGGAAGAAGCCGAAGATGGCGAAGAGGAAGGAGATGAATTCGATGGGGAAGAAGATGGGATAGATGTTATGGGAGCGCTTGGAGGTGCAAGAGTTGTAGGTGGAACTGATGGAGGGGGAGTTGTACCACTACCGGTTGATGGAGGGGGAGTTGTTCCGCCACCGGTTGATGGAGGGGGAGTTGTTCCGCCACCTGTTGATGGGGGGGGAGTCGTTCCGCCACCTGTTGATGGAGGGGGAGTCGTTCCGCCACCTGTTGATGGAGGGGGAGTCGTTCCGCCACCTGTTGATGGAGAAACAATTGATGTACCTTCGGGTACTGTAATATTTAGCTTTACTAAAGGAGAATTGTCTTTAATTTTGAAAGGTTCGGCTCTTGGCTTACCTGGTTGGTCAGATTTGTAATCAAATACGTTAGGACTATCACCACCATTAGGGTCGCTATATCTTGGTCCTTGTCCTGAAAGTTCAAAAGTTCCTTGATATTGAGTTCCTGTTTCGGGATCGGTCAGAGTTCCGGTATAGTAGGCTTTTTTAACCCCAAATTCATCTTGAACTACCGCTTTAATTACGGCTCCTTCCATGTCAGGTCTGCCGTCATATCTGAAGGTTGTCATTTCACCGTCGGAGAGTGCGGGAGAATTTATAACCGCGTCGAAGGAAGTAACGGGAATACCTTTGAATCTGACGTAGGGATTTAAGCTTCCATCCCTACGGACTTGTATTACTTGATCTGACTGGTAAACTTTGACCCACTGGGGGTTCTTATTTGTACCGACATTGCGATAATAAGTACCAGTTGTATCGGTATCAACAATAGTTAGAACTCTGTTGTAATTAGGATTAAATTTTGGAAGTTCAAGAGTTCCGGATATTGTACCGGTACTTTTAACTGTGAGTGGTGAAGTAGTTGTTTGTTGAGCAAAAGCGCTTGATGTAGTTAAACCGATAATGCTTGCTGCTGAAACACTACCGAGAATGGCAGTAAAACCGATTCTAAAGTAATTTCGGTAATTTTGTGTTGGCTGTATATTCTGCATTTTAAATGTGTTTTTTATTGTAGTTAGCAAGAAATCACGCATTAAATCTATACTTGCTGCGCGATTCGAGCATGTAGCAATAGTTGCAAGTAATTACAACTAACGTTATTGATTACATTTACACCAACACCAAATCAAAACCGGAAGGTGGCTTTTAACGCTCCTACTATCAAAGGATCGTTACTCTGATTGTGATCTGGGTTGAAGACAACGAAAAAGCCTGGAGTTATATCTAAGTTTCGATTTAATTTAGCGCGATAAAACATCTCGACATGCAAAGATGTACCGTCTCTTCCACCAGGTGTGCCGCTATTAGAAAAGTTAGGAAAGTTAAATCCATCAGGCAAGGTACTAGATGTAATTTTTGGCGGCTGTCC
Source organism: Rivularia sp. PCC 7116 (assembly GCF_000316665.1). Taxonomy (GTDB): domain Bacteria; phylum Cyanobacteriota; class Cyanobacteriia; order Cyanobacteriales; family Nostocaceae; genus Rivularia. The sequence continues at coordinate 1,541,041 of NC_019678.1, forward strand.
AACAATAATTCCACCTAAATTTCCAGGTTGTCCTAAGTTGGGGAAAGCTGCGAATACCCCCCAATTGTTAGTTGTGACGCTACCTTGAATATCTTTTGGATCTGAAAAAGTCCAGCCTCCCCAACCCCCTATTTGAAAATTTGGACTGATACGATAAGCAACCGTAGCACCAATAGCCTGAGTATCGAAAGCCGTATCGGGTGCGAAAGGAGAAGTTAATTGGGCATCGCCGACACCAGTTGCTAACAAGCTATCAGGTGAGCGGGAGTAAAGATAATTCAAGCCAACGTCAATATCATTAACAGGTGTTACTGTCAGTTGAGTGCCGAGAGTCTGTCTTCCTCCGAAAAGTCCACCAACGTTTTTATCTGTGGGGAAACTGGGAAATTGAGAGCTATAAACTCCTTGTAAGCTGATGCGGTTATTAATTTGCCAATCAAAGCCTACGCCACCGCTACCGCTACCGATTCCGATGATTGGATTGCGTTGAGCAAAACTTGAAATTGCTTCACCTTCTAAAGAATTGATTCCGCGAAAGGTGCTGGTAGGATTGACACCCGCAGCACCAACTACAACCCCTAAGTTGTTAGAAATTGGGAATCGATAAGATAAATCATTGATTAATACATCGTTGCCAGTATCCGACTCAAAATTCAAGCGTCCCATATTAGTAAATAACGATGATGCAGAAGAACCCAAATTTCCTGCATATAAACCCGTTAGCAGTAAATCTCTTCCTGTAAACGAAGTTGCTAACGTAATTTGCATACTATTAGCGAAGGTGAGATTCGTTTGTGCTGTACGCTCGGGTACTCCATCTCTAGGAAATAAGTCTACTTCGTTTGTGTTGGTTCCTTGCAAACTAGTAGTTACTTGTCCAAAAAATCGAGTTGTGGGAGAAAATCGATTCGCTTGTAATTCACCAGTTCTTTCTTCTAAAGAAATAATCCGCTCTTCTAACTGATTCAATTCTGCTCGAAACTCGTTTTGCAAGCGTTGCAGGATAATTAAATCTTGTTCATCAACTGCACTCGCTCCATTCCTGGCTATCAACTCGTTAATCTGCCCCAAGCAAGCATCTATTCCAGTTGCAAATTGATAGCGGTTGATAATCCTTTTACCTCGAAAAGTTCCGTCTGGGTATCCTAAAGCGCAGTTATGACGACTTGCTAAAGATTGTAGAGCTTCAAAAGCCCAATCAGTGGGACTTACATCATCAAGTTCTGATACCGATGTAACTTGTGACATCGGATTTTCTGATTCTAAAGATTTATTTGCAGTAATAGTTCCAGAATTAGGAAAGATATTTTGACTTGCTAATTCTTGACTATCTGTATCGAACTCTGGTTCAGGTTTCTGAGTTATTAAACTATCTTTTTGATTATCAAATTGATTTGGAATTAGCTTGGGTTTACTAGGAATTAAGTTACTCGCATTATTCTCAAATGCTTCTAAATTAGATTTTTGTGGAGGTACAGTTTTTTGAGCTTCCTCAATCGAAGAAAAAGAATCTTTAAACTGAATCTTATTTTTATTTATAGCAAGTATATTTTTATTCTCTAAATTTAATATTATTGGTGTAATTACAGTGTTTGAAAGTTGCAAAGACGATTTTCTAGACCTTTGAGATTGCTTACTTACCTGACAATTATTGCGATCGCATTCTTCGTTAATAGCTTCTAAAGTATTATCAGACTTAATAAAGTCGGGTGGGGCGATTTCAGATGATATAACGACAGATGATTCTTGATTCTGCTCTAATTGTTGCTGTGTATTTTCTGGTTGTTCTGGTAATTCTTCTGGCAACTCAGGCACAGTTGTTTGTCCGGTTGTTAACACGCTCGCCATCAGCAGACTGATATCAGGCATTGTATCTCGCTTTACTAACTCTAATATTTCCTTTCACAGAAACAATAGGCTAGCTTCAGGAATATTTATCGATAAAAAGTTAAATAATATACATTTGTGCGTAAATACACTTAAAATTCTGAGGAGTAGTTAAGAATTAAGATTTGAGAATTATGAATGTAATGGGAGCATCTTGCTCCCGGCTAAAAATATTTATTTCTTCTTCCTTATTCTTTCATTTTCTCATGGTCATTCCGTCTGAGTGCAATAGTCATTGAGTTCTTTTGCTAAAGTGTCAGATTCTTTTGCAGCATCTTTAACTTGTTTAAGAGATGTTTCTATATCTTTTTTGGCTTTTCGCACTTGTTCTCTACCAGCGGAAGATACCTCTGCTGTTTTGGAGGCACCCAGGGCTTTAGCTGCGGAGTTTATGTTTTTACTCTTGGCTTGAAAATGTTTTGCATATTGATTTTTGAAGTCTCCAAGCTTCGGATCTTGGAAATTTTGTCTCTCTACTTTTTTGGCAACGTTGTCCAAATCTTTGGCAAGCCCCAAACTTAACGTAACTTGAGAGCCTTTATTTTTTTCAATTAGAGAATTTCCCTCATTCACCACTTTAATAAGTCGCTGACACTGAGCTAGTTTGGTTTCGTTGCAACCAGTAGTTAGCAAAACTATACCCAAGTTAAGAGAAGCGATTACCTTATATTTATTACAATAAAACATTAATAATTTAGTTTGAGCAGTACCGAAATCATAGTATCCGATGATTCCGGATTTTTGTTAAGTGTTCCGATAATTCGATATTTCTAATAAATTTCCATCTAAATCCTGTAGGTAAATGGATTCGATTGTTCCTGTGGCTCCCGTTCTGTTTACCGGGCCTGCTAATATATCTACACCGGACGAAATTATATGTTTTTTGATTTGAGAAAGCGGCTTACTGCTAATAAAGCAAATATCGGCAGAACCTGATTTAGGATAAAGTGCTTTTGGCTCAAATTCTTTTCCTACTTGATGTAAATTAATTTTCTGCTCGCCAAATTTTAACGATTTTCGATTTTCACCAAAGGTAGCTACTTCCATACCAAGAACGCGGCTATAGAAATTACAGGTAGCTTCTATATCGCTAACTGTTAAGACTAAATGGTCAATTCGACTGATGAATTTTTGCATTATTAATAATATTTTTATCTAATCAACTTTAATACAAAGGAAAGATTAATTGTGATTGATTAAATTATTTCTTTAAAGTAGTTTATATGTATCTGTCAAAATTAAATTTAGATCAAAAGTTAATTTTTGAAGATTGTTAAATGAATTTATTCTAATTTAAAAATTATTTTTATCGTATTTAATTGAATAGATAAAAACTCGATTTATGTAAATGCGTATGGAACTCAATATTTGCGGTATAAATACTCTTTTCCCAAATAAATAGTTGAGTATCGATTTCAACTAAATTATTTAATTATTACTCTGTCATCTTTTTTACAATTTATTTTGAAATTTAATCGAGGCATCCTATACGATGCCTCTATAGTTCTATTAACGAACATTAAGAGTTAAATATTTTTAGATATTTAATTATTTATATTCACGAAGTTGCTCTACAATATAGTCTTCAAGTTCTCGCTTATCTCTACTACTAGCATTCCGCTGATAAGTTCTTTTCGTCTCTTGGATAAATTTGCGTTTAGCACTCTGAGAACCACCAGATTTCATTCCCGATTTTTGCATTTCTTTTTGTAATTCTTCCCAAGTTTTCTCTGCCATTGCTTCTCCTACTTGCACTAAAGCTTTTGGTAACAATCGCTGAGCTTCCGAGCGGAAATCCTCATCTGTTTCAAGAGAATCAAAATCAATAGTTTTCATATCGATTTCTATTTGAACATCATCAAATTTACTCATCCAAAATTTTCTCCGATTATATTTTATTCTTTATTCTCTATTGCTTGTTAAAGATTATCACCAACCAACTGGTAAACCCAACTTTTCTAAAGTTTCGCTGTCTTTTAAAAGTGATTGTATGTCACTATCTATATGTATGCGACCTGCTGAAAGAACCAAGGCGCGTTCGGTGACTTTACTTAACCAATTCAAATCATGAGAAGCAACTAATATTACTTTTACAGGTAAATTTAACAAGACTTCGGCTAAATTACGTCGCCATGCTGGATCGAGTCCATTAGTTGGCTCATCCAAAATCAATATATCAGGCTTCAAAGCTAAAATCGCGGCTAGAGCTGCCAGTCTTCTTTGTCCGCCGGAAAGCTCGTGGGCAGAGCGTTTTGCATAAGCTTCTAAGCCAAAATTCATCAATAATTTTCGTGCAATATCAGTTGCTTCTGCTGGCGGTACACCGTAGTTAAGAGGACCAAAAGCCACATCTTCTAAGATTGTGGGCATAAACAATTGGTCGTTAGCATCTTGAAACGCAAACCCTATATAACGTCTTACTTCTGATAAAGTGCTTGGTTCTAATGGAATATCGTTAATGACAATTTGACCTTTTGATGGTTGTTTTAAACCAATCAAATTTTCTAATAATGTGCTTTTTCCAGAACCAGTTGGCCCCATTAAGGCCACTCTTTCTCCAGCATTTAATGTAAAAGAAATATCATGCAACACTGGCTCTTGATTGGAATAAGAATAAGCAATATTTTTAACTGCAACAGTTGTGTTTTGCATCGTTTGTTTTTAGAATTTAAGGATAAGTGAACAAATATTGCATTATATTTATATATATTGAAAGACGTTGCAATGCAACGTCTGGAAACGCAAACTATAGTCAACCTGAAATTGTGATTAGAAGCGTAATTGGTAAGAAGCTATAGTCAAACTGCAAGCTAAAATACCCATTGCTAGTAAAACAAACCGCTCTTTCATTCTCAGTGTTGAATCAAGGGGCAACATTCCGTTGTAACCGCGAGCTATCATTGCAGCGTATACTCGTTCGGCACGATCTAAACTACGGAGATATAAAGCGCCAATCATAGAAGCATTGGCGTAACGAACCCATCCTGTTGCACCGTTCAAACCACGAAGCTTTGCACTTCGCTGCATTTGAGTAACTTCTGCAAGCAAAATTTCTAAGTACTGTCCTGCTAACAATAAAGTCTCTTTGAAAGGCTTCGGTAAAGGCAAACCTTTAAGGGCAATACCAAAACTATGAGGTGGTAAAGTCAGCAAAAAGCTATTCATCGTTAGCAAACACACCAGAGAACGAACTAACAAAAAACTTGCTCGTTCCCAACCTAAAGGTAGAGCTAAAAATGATAGAAAAATTAGCTCTAAACCTAATAAACCCGTAAGCTTGCGAATTGGTACCCGTAATGAAACAGCCCAACAAAGCGCGATGATTCCATAAGCACCTAAATAATACCAAGAATTTAATTTCAGGAAAGCTGCCCCAATCACAATTATTAAAGACAGCTGTAATTTTAGAGTTAGAGAAAGTTTATGCATTCTTTGGTTTAACTACTTGTGCAATTCCCCACGCAACACCGAAGCAAACTATGCTTCCAACAATTCCAGCGATGCTTGTACCAATACCCTCGTTTTCATTAAATGTATAGTCTGCAAAAGGAGTTGGAACCGAAATTCTTACTTGTTCTGCTAAGTCAATAAAGCCGGTATCCTCAGCAACTTTTTCCAAACCATCCGGCCAAGCTGAAGCGAACAAAGATAGTAATCCAGCGACTAAAAGAATACTGACAACAGGAACAACCCAACTGCGAATCTGTTCTTCATCATTCCCCGGTAATAAATCGGGTCTTGCTTTGATTAAATAAGTTAGCACCCCTCCAGTAATCAATCCTTCACCGACACCAATTAAAATATGTACTCCTGCCATCGCTGGTAAAATTACCCCAAAATTTGCAGTACCCGAAATCGCTAACTCTATGGCAGCAAAAATCGCGGCTACCGGTACACTTACAGCCGCCGCAATACCAGCAGCTAAAGGTAAACGGCTTTTTGAACCTCCGAACAGTCGATGCAATGTTTGAGTTAAGCCCCAACCTACCCAAACTCCAACGAATCCTATGTTAAAAATATTTGCACCCAAGGCAGTAATTCCACCGTCAGCAAACAGCACAGCCTGAATAATTAATACAACTGCACTGCATATGGCACCTGCCCAAGGACTACCTAATACTACTGCCGCTAAAACTCCACCCAGCAAGTGACCGCTAGTTCCCCCCGCTACAGGGAAATTAATCATTTGTGCGGCAAAAATAAAGGCTGTAGTTAAACCTAAAATCGGAGCGCGACGAACACCAAAAGCGTCCTTAGAACGACCCAAAGCTATACCCAATCCCACTAAACTCGCTACGGTCGTAGCCCCTGCCACAGGTAAGGAAACAAAACCATCTGGAATATGCATAATGAAAAGTTTTACTTAGTAATAATATTACGTAGAAAACATAGATAGATTATTTACATAAAACAGAATTTTCAATAGGAATACAATCCCCTACGGGGGCATTTTTTGGTGCTATAAAGTATACTTTTTATATTAATTTAATCTCTGAAAATATACTTTGTTTGCAAATTGTAAATTTATCGAATTTTCCCTGATAAATTTGATAGGTCTTTATGCTTTTTACTCAAAATAATTTCATCCTTTAATTAAAAAAAAGAAGTTGTCTTGCATCATATGATTGAACCTTTTTAAACAGGTAAGAACTCATACTAGTTTTATATAAGTATTTCTTGATTAATTCTTAGATTTATGACTTTTATTTAGATAGACACAAAAGATAAAATTATTATGTATTCTTATTTTGCGCTGACTTTTTTGTGATGAATAAATTCTGGAAAAATAATGATTTCTCTAAATTTGAAAATTAGAATTTACTATAAGTAGCAAAAAATATTATTAGTTTTTTTTAGTTGACTTTATAAGACAAAGAGCCAAATGGCAGAATTTAGCAAGTTAATAGTCAAGAAAACTTGGTTTATTTATAGTTTGAATTACTTGTCAATTGAACTAATAGAAATAGACCCAATTAGCACATACTGATTGTAGGGAATATGACATTTTCAACCATCTTGAACCTGAGAATAAGGCTCGTAGTATCACGCACCACTACTTAATTATGGCAATATCTTAAAATCTATATTTATTGACAATATATCTTAACTAGCCTATACTCATTTCCTAAAGATATTTGAAAATACTTATCAACTAGTAGAGATTAGTAATAGCAATACCATGCCCAATAACTTTGTTCCAAACAAAGATGAAATTTGGAGTCGTCGTCAATTATTAAGGCTGGGATTGGTAGGGGCTGGTGCATCGGGTGCAGGATTGCTGTGGCTTTCATTTAATCGAATAAGCAAATCGCAAATTAAAATACCACCAATCGATACGAATATACCTTCTGAGGAAAATAACCCGATGAAGGTATTAAGAAATTTTGACTACGGCACAATTAAGCGAGAAAACGGGCGTAAAATCCGGGAATTCCGTATAACCGCTACTAATGAGACGATTGATTTAAATAGCGCCGTTTCTTTCAATGTTTGGACTTATAACGGACAAGTCCCCGGTCCTACACTCAGGGCTACAGAAGGCGATCGCGTCCGGATTATCTTCCGCAATCAAGGGGGACATTCTCATTCCATGCATTTTCATGGAACTCATCCTGTTTCGTCAGATGGAGTTCTTCCTGTAAGGAATGGTAAGGAGACGATTTACGAGTTTAATGCAGAACCGTATGGGGTTCATTTGTATCACTGTCATATAGAACCAGTTACCCGTCACATAAGTAAAGGTTTGTACGGGATGTTTATCGTCGATCCACCATCACCTCGCCCTCCGGCAGATGAAATGGTGCTGATAATGGCTGGATATGACATTAATAATGACCGTAAAAATGAATTATATGCTTTTAATGGCATACCTGAATATTATTTAGATCATCCCATCCGCATCTATCGAAATCAGTTGGTTAGGCTGTACGTGCTCAACATGATTGAATTCGATGAAGCAGCAACATTCCATATCCATGCTAATTTTTTCAAAGTTTATCCTACAGGGATGACTCTAAAACCAACTCACGAAACTGATGTAATTACTATGGGGACTGCGGAAAGACATATTTTGGAATTTTCATATAAGTACACGGGTAAATATATGTTCCATCCCCATCAAGATATAACCGCAGAGCATGGCTGTATGGGAAACTTTGAAGTCATCGAGAGAAGCAATAACGGTCGATAAAAACATAGATTATTTATTAATTTTTTCAAATATTTATCTGAACTAGTTGATAAAAGATTTCACTAAAGGGATAATACCGAAAGTTAAAAACGACACAGTGTCAAACAAGCGCAACTGATATTGGCTCGAACTTATTTAGGAGCAAGATTTATGAAACCAATTCGCTATATATGTTTAGCTGCTGCGGCTTTTGCAGTAGTTACCCTGAGTTCTTGTATGGGTGATAGTAGTCCAACAGCAGAAAATACGGCTACAACTGCTCCAGTCGAACAAAGTCAAGCGAGTCAAAATGGCGAAGCGGCAGATGTAGACTATATGACTAAAATGGCATTGATGAAAGGGCATCTTTTGGTGGCGAAGGAATTATTAGATAAAAACGAGCCAAAACAAGCCGAACCTCATATCGGACACCCAGTTGAGGAAATTTACTCCGATGTGGAAGAGCAACTTAAACAAAAGAACGTCAAAGAATTTAAAACTACTTTGAATAATTTGGAAGATTTAGTCAAAGCCAAACCCAAAGATGCACAAGTTGCAACTAGCTTGACATCGGCAATGGAAGCAGTCGATGGAGCAATAGCAGCAGTACCAGAAGAAAAACGCAAGCAACCCGAGTTTGTCCTTGCTGCCATTGATGGGGTGCTAGATACAGCCAAAGAAGAATACGAAGCAGCGATCGCTAATGGTAAAATCGTCGAAGATATTGAATATCAAGATTCTCGTGGTTTCGTGATTTATGCTCAAGATTTGTATGAAGGAATTTCGGCTCAAATGCAGACAGCGCATCCCGAAGCAGATAAAGCTATTAGCAGCAGCATGAGCGAACTAGCAAAAGCTTGGCCGAGCGTAATTCCTCCATCAGCACCTGCAAAAACACCAGAAGAAGTCGCTAAATTGGTAGGTACCATCAAAGAAAATGCTCAAAAAACCATCAATAGTTCCAGCACTTGAGAACAAACAAATTAATCAAAACTGATTGTTTTGAGCAAGCTTAAGCTTAAGAAGAGTTTAAAATTGGTTAAAGTTGAGTGAAAATTAGGAAGAAAAGCAAAATTTAGAAGTTATATTTTGAACTTCAAATTTATCGCTAAATTTCTCCTAACATATTAAGTTGTTACGCATTTAATTTGTATATTGTTAGCGAGCAAGATACATGTCCTTGGGGACAGGCTTTGTTAAAGCACTACAATATTTTAAAATTTTTTGCATTACACAATCGTGGCTGCACACCAGCTTCGCTCAACAATCGCTACTTATAAACCTCTTCGCCAATTCTGCAAACTGATGCAAGAACTCGACAGTAAAAAGACAATTGACCTCTTAAACGCCATCATGGAATTTGAACTAGCAGGGGTAGTGCGCTACACGCATTATTCCTTGATGGTGACTGGTCCTTATCGCATTCCCATTGTGGATTTTTTCAAGGCACAAGCTAGTGAATCATTACTTCATGCTCAACAAGTAGGAGAAATTCTTACAGGAATAGATGGCGGGCATCCAAGCCTAAAAATTGCGCCAATGGAAGAAACCTATAAGCATAAAGTTAAGGATATCTTGGAAGAAAGCTTATCCCACGAACAAACTGCTTTAGACCTGTATAAAAAGTTTTTACATACAGTTGAGAACGCCAGCATTTACTTAGAGGAATTTGCTCGTAACATGATTGGACAAGAGGAGATGCACAATCTCGAATTGAAAAAAATGTTACGCGATTTTAGTTAATTAAAAAGGTAATGGGCAATGGGTAATAGGTAATAGGTAATAAGTAATAGGTAATAGGTAATGGGTAATTCCCTACTCGCTACAATAAATTTATTACTTTCAATGCCCAATTCCTAATTACCAATGCCCAATGCCCAATGCCCAATGCCCAAAAACTAACAAATAGCAACTAGCAACTAACCGTAAATGAACTTTAGTGCAGCACTACCGACATTTTTAATAACTCTCCGAGAGGGAGTAGAAGCGGCTTTAGTAGTGGGTATAGTACTGGCAATGCTTGCCAAAGCTAAACAATCCCGACTTAATTCTTGGGTTTATGCTGGCGTAGCAGTTGGGATTATAGTAAGTGCGCTTATTGGAATATTTTTCGCTTCGATAATTCAAGTTGCGGGGTTAATAAATCCTCAATATGCCCCTATAGTTAAACCTTTAATGGAAGCAGGATTCAGCGTTATAGCCATAGTAATGCTCAGTTGGATGCTTATCTGGATGACAAAGCAAGCCAAATTTATGAAAGCTGAAGTTGAAGGAGCCGTACAGGATGCGTTGAAAGCAGACTCTAACGCCGGTTGGGGGGTTTTTACTTTAGTTTTAATTGCTGTAGTGCGAGAAGGTTTTGAAACTGTCTTATTTATCGCTTCAAATTTTCAAGAGGGTTTAGTTCCAACAATCGGAGCAATCGCTGGAATCGCAACTGCAACGTTAATTGGTACGCTGATATTTAAATTTGGAGTAAAAATCAATATCCGCCAGTTTTTCCAAGTGATGGGTATTTTTCTGGTGTTGATTGTTGCGGGTTTAGTTGTTGGAGGATTACGCAAATTTGACCAGGCTTTTGCAGCTTTAGCTCTTACAAATAGTACTTGGGAAAATATTTGTTTTTATAATCAAAGTATGCAAGAAATTCACTCTTGTGTATTAGGTCCGATGGTTTGGAACGCATCAAATATATTACCAGATAAAAAGTTTCCAGGAGTAATTCTCAAAGTATTATTTGGCTATAGAGAACATTTATATTTAGTTCAAGCTGTCGCATATCTATCGTTTTTATTATCTGTTGGTGGCTTGTATTTACGCAGCATTGCAGGTAATTTATCTCCTGTTAAAAATAAAATTCCTGCTAGTCAATCAGTCAAATAATCGGGGATACAATCAACCATTCAACTAAATTTTGGCGCAAAATTGCAGAACGCTATTCAAAACAATCCATCGCTGATGCAGCTGCCGATCAAAAAAAAACTCCAAGTCACGCAAAAATATTTTTATCCTTATATTGAAGTATTGAGTTTAACTGCAACACGGGGTTGATTGCTATTATTCACATACCCCATACCAAACATGTTCTGGTAGGATGAGCATCCTTCACTTTTCGGTATTGACAATTTTGTTTGTATTGCAGTCTACAGAAAACCAATACAATTAACAATCACAAAACTTTTTCTTAAACCTTTCCCGAGAGAATTTTAGGAAATTTATATACAACCGAATTTGCAATAATCTTACTTTTTTTGCATTTTGAAACCAGTATACTTAGATTAAGTAACAAAGAAGAAGTTAACAACTTCATTCAGTTAAAAAGACGGCGTGTTTCCCTATTAATCTCATTACTTCTTTTTTACATTTTATCTGCCGCAGCGGTATAAATAGTTAGTCTGCTATAGTTATATATTTTTATATAGTCTATCAGTAATTTATTTATGCTACATCAGAATAGTATTGAAATGTACTAGAGTAATCGTTATATAAATCAAGGTATTTGAAACTGTAAATTTCTTGTCTTTACAGATATGTAGTTAGTAGTAAGAGGATGAGTGGGAAAGTCAATAACTAGACGTGTAACCTCTTGGCATAAAAGCGTTCGCGTTTTTTATTCATCTTTCTCCTGGTATGAGAGAGGCTTATAAACCGCAATTCCGTCTAAAAAATACCTCGTATCAAAACATTCTCTTAGCTAAAACTCAAATTTGAGAATATTTTGTGCAGCAATTCTTGAACGTGAATTGTTGCGGATTTTTGTGGCTTACCTTTGGCAAGCATATTAAGTCTAAAAAGAATTGTTGTAGTTAATTTCTTCATGGTGGAACCATTACTCAAATGATGCAATTTAATCGAGACAAAACTATTAATTTCCTGCAACAAATTCTAGAGTTTGAATTAGCAGGAGTGGTTCGCTACACAACTTACTCGTTGATGGTAAACAATAGCGAGAAAAATGAAATTGTTGATTTTCTTCGAGAACAAGCAGAAGAATCGCTGTTTCATTCTCAAAAAGTAGGAGAAGCTTTAGTAAGTATTAATGGAAATCCTCAACCGCGCATTACACCTATTGCAGAACTTGAAAGCTATTCGGTAAAAGATATATTAAATGCAAGTTTAGCACATGAAAAACAAGCTTTAGGGCTTTATGAAAAACTGCTAGATACACTCAAAGGTAGCAACAGTGATATAGAAAAATTTGTTACTAATATGATTCATGAAGAAGGTCATCATGCTCAAGAATTGGCAGAAATGATAGACGGTTTGAACAGTGAACAGTGAACAGTTAGGAATTATGAGTTATAAATCATAAGAATCAACTTGCACTCGAAATATTCTCAATTACCAGTTACCAATTACCCATTCCCAATTCCCAATCTTTAGATTGTGTTCCTCGACATTAGATAATGTAGGGGAGCACAATTTTTATTTGTCTTTGATTTAACAATCAATGAGTGAAACTCACCGAAGAAAAATTTCAGTACGTCGCTTAGTTAATCCTGATGGAGACTTCAACGTTGTTCGTAAAGGGGTATCTAAGTTTGATTGGGACGATTTATACCATGCATCGCTAACTCTTTCCTGGGTAAAGCTATTTGCTGTCGTAGGCGCGGGTTATATAATCACTAATATTTTCTTTGCCTTTTTATATTTAACAGCAGGAAATGGAATAGAAAATATGCGTGAAGGTGATTTCTTCGACGCATTTTTTTTCAGCGTTCAAACTATGGCTACTATCGGCTATGGTGCAATGTATCCTAAAACGCTTTTTGCCAATCTTTTAGTTGCTATTGAAGCTTTGCTAGGTCTTTTGGCTGTATCGGTAGGGAGCGGTTTAGTTTTTGCTCGCTTTTCTCTTCCTAAAGCGCGAGTTATGTTTAGCCGTATTGCAGTAGTTAAACCTCATAATGATGTACCGACTTTAATGTTCCGAGTAGCCAACGAGCGTCAAAGCTGGATTCTGGAAGCTCAAGTTAATGTCAGCTTAGTAACCAACGAAATAACCGAAGAAGGAGAAGCGATGCGAAGGTTTTATAAACTACCACTATTTCGCAATCAATCATCACTTTTCGCTTTAACTTGGACAGTCATGCATCCGATAAATAATAGCAGTCCTCTTTACGGTATAACTTTAGAGGAAATGCAGGAAAAAGAGATGGAAATATTAATAACTTTAACGGGAATTGACCAAACCGTTTCTGATAATATCCACGCTCATCATTCCTATATTCCTACAGAAATTCTTTGGAATCACAAGTTTGTTGATATTCTATCTAAAACCCGCAATGGTAAGCGCAGTGTTGACTATAATTGCTTTCACGATGCTATAGCGTTAGAGGAGTTAGGAGTTAGGAGTTAGAAGTTAGGAGTTAGGAGTTAGAAATTATTTAACCTTTGACCTTTGACCTTTAACCTAATTGACCACTGCTTTTTGCTTAGTAACTACTTCGTCGAAAGTCTCATCCGGTAACGGTTTTCTTATGGATAAATAAGCCAAAGGACCAAATAAAGGTATTAGGGTTACTAACCAAAATAAAACTGGGTTGTTCATATCTCGTTTTGCCATATCATCTCCTAAAAGTGCGGGGAAAAGCAGACAAAGCATACAAAAATCTAAACTCATTACATGGATAAAACGGTCAGTTTGCCATTGTTGAAAAAAGTCACTCCAGTTTCCTCCCTGTAAACCGTAAGATACCAAAACTATGGCTCCAATACTCAAAACAATACCAACTATCCGGGAATCTAAAAGCTTGAGAAAAATATTTTTCTTACCAATAAAATCGGGGTTTGCTTCCCGTAAAGCTAAATAAGGTATTAAAGCAAAAGCACCTACACCAAAAGAAAAAGATGCGAACAACCAAGCCGGTATTTTTTGTCCTTTGCCATCAATAAATAGCATACAACCGTAAATTAAAGGAAATACACCCATTAAATTAAATAGCGAAACTATCAAAGGGTTGATTCCTTCCCATTGTCCAGTTGAAAGATTTTTAATTAATTCAAAAGTATCGGGTTGATTTGGAGGAGCAAAAACAAAAGCATATACAGCAAATCCAGCCCAAATTGACCAAAATAGAACTTTTCTCATCGGTATTATCTATAGCACTAAGAAGGTTTGTTCTTTGATAATACCGAAGTCATGGGGCATTAGCGGAGATGACTCCTGTTCCCTTAGAAGATTACCTATGGTTGAAGAGGAGGAGGAGGGGGAAGAGGGGGAAGAAAATAAAAAATCATCATCACATTAACCGATCATGACATCATTCCATCATCATGCTTTACTTGCTATTATTCACTGCTTACTGTTGACTGATTGCTTCGGAGAGGTATTCTGAAGCTGCGGAAACAAGCGCGATCGCGTTTTCGTAATTAAGTCTTGTGGGACCTAAAACTCCTACGCTTCCTACTGGTATCGAATGCCGATGGTAGGTAGATGAAATTAAGGTGCAAGTACGGATGGGTTCTAGGGTATTTTCCGAACCAATACGGACTGTCACATGTGGTTTATCTAATTGTTCTAATTCTGTTTCGTCAAATATCAGCCGCCATAATTGCTCTTGTTCTTCTTCAAGTAGCTGAATTATAGTTTGCACTTGCTGTATTTGAGAAAATTCTGGCTGTCGCAAAACTTCGGATACACCACGCACCATGATTTGGGTATTAGTTGGGGAAAAGGTGCGACGATTCAATTCGACAAGGGATGTTTTTAAATATTCACCGTAGCGCTGAAATTCTAAATCTAACTGACTCCAGTCAAGTACAGCTAATTCCATTAAACTTTTACCGCGTAGCTGACTGTTTAAAAAGTTAGAAACAATTTGCAATTCCCTGTCTATTAATTCTACATCTGGCTGATTCCCTTCTGGTGCGGAGGGCAAGTCCATTAAAGTTGAATGAGTTTCGTAACCCTCAGTTACGACAATCAACATTATCTGTCCTGTCTCAATTTGAACTAGCTGTAAATGCCGCAGTACAGACGAATTATTTTGAGGTATTGTGATTAAACTTACACAACCACTCAAACTTGCCAAAATTTGTGTCGCCCCTTGCAATAGCGCTTCTAAACTCCAATCTTCCCACTTTAAGCGTTTCTGTAGTGCTGCTTCTACCTCCTTTTCTAAATTTTCATTATGGGTTATCAAATTATCTACATAAATTCGATAGCCAGAATCTGAAGGTACCCTTCCTGAAGAAGTATGTGGTTGATAGAGCAGTCCAGTTTTTTCCAAGGCTCCCATTACATTACGAATTGTTGCAGAACTTACGCCTAAGTTGAATTCTTCTACCAAAGCTTTAGATCCAACAGGTTCTGCTGTCGCTATATAATGTCGTACTGTTGCCCAAAGTATGTGTTGTTGTCGATTTGTCAGCTGGACTTGCATAGGGATTGGCTGTTTAAACACAGTTTTTATCAATTCTTAAAAAACAAATCTTTTAATCTTCTTACTTGATATTTAATAATGATTAAGCCTGAGCCGACGAATCATTATGGTGTACTGCAATACCTTTACATTTACAAATAGTTTTGTCCTGAGTAGGAGTACTATTCAATACAAAATAACTTGTAATTTAAATACATTATAAAATGTATATATTACGTATTTTCTCAGATTGTTTCGCAGAATGGGGTATGTATAGCTACGAATTACTTACTACTAATAAAATAATTTTCCGCAGCTAGTAAGTATTAACACCTTTAACTTTCGACGTTTAATACTGAGGAACTGAAGGATCGACCAACATTGAATATGCATCAATGCCTCCGGTAATGTTTTTCACATTAGTAAAGCCTTGGGATGTTAACCATTGACACATTTGAGCGGAACGAACACCGTGATGACACAGAACTAAAGTTTCCTTGTCGGGTTCTAAACGACTGTGAACATCGTTACTCCAGTCGGCAAATTGACTCAAAGGTAAATTAATAAAACCCGTGATACTTGCCGTGCTGACTTCTTGCGGCTCGCGCACGTCTACAAGTTGAACTGAAGACTCCGAAGAAGACAAACGTTTTGCGAGTTCTTCTACAGTAATTTGATTCATGATTTGACTAAGGTTATTCCCCTGATGAGGAATTTATAAAAAAAATCTATATATTTATTATGTTGACAGAAAATTCGCCTCTTAGCATCAGCACTGTTCAAAGGCTTTGACGATAATCAAGATAAATTGGTTACATCTTGACAAATTTGCTCAACATATGTAAGTAATTATTCCTAATTTTGCTGAGTTGAAGATTTTGCAAGGAGCAACGTCAGCATATATTTTTCTCAAGAAACTTGTCTGCACCGGATTTTCAATTGCAGATAGCGCTACTATTTTTTCCAGTACACGCTTTAATAGTGATTGGGGATTATTTGCCGCAATGGGGTTGGTGTGAAAAAAGCTATAAGTCGTCAACAATCATTATTTCGTTTGGCAGCAGTAACTATTATGATGCTGCTGTTAACTGGTATCGCTGGCTGTAATGGGTTGTTAAATAAAAATCCTCTAAATACAGTCGGGAACAGTCAAAATCTGCCGAATGCTGCTGTCTTTATTTCTAAACAAGCACCTGCAACGGTTTCAATGCTTGTAAATCCAAATCGCTTCGATGTATTAAGTGGTGGCATCAAGCTGTCGAAGCTTAAAGAAAGTTTATTAGATAATACCGGGCTTGAATATAAAAAAGATGTTCAGCCTTGGTTGGAAAATGAAATTACTTTAGCCGTCACCACTGATGATATTGATAGAGATAAGGCAAACGGAAAGCAACCCGGTTATCTAACGGTACTCGGCACAAAAGATGCTTCTTTAAGTAGAGAGTTTATTGAACTTTTATTTTCCAAACGAGTTTTAACTGGAACTTCCTTAGTTGTGGAACAATATAAAGGAGTCAAACTAATTTCCGATATTCCACAAACCGGGGACATTGACAAACCTTTAGCGGCAACGGTTGTAGGTGATAATTTTGTATTGTTCGCCAACGATATCAAAATTCTGCGAGAAGCAATCAACAATCTGCAAGCACCGGGTTTAAGTTTAGCTAGCTTGGATAATTATCAACAAGCTATCAAACAATTAAATGACAAAACTCAAGCCATCACCTTTCTTAATCTTCCATCTGTGGCAAAATGGCAAGGTTTCAATTTATCATCGCCTTTAACTTATAACACTCAACTGATTTCTTTAATTCCTAAATCTTCAGGTTTGTTCGCAGAAACTAGTTTATTCGCGAATTCATCAATACCCGCCGCCAAAAACTTATCTGAAGAAGTAGAAGCGCTCTCATATATTCCTGTAGATTCTGGTTTGGTAATTGCAGGAAGAGATTTGAGCAATTTAAATAACAGCAATTTAGCTTTACTTTGGCAACAAATTACAGCAGCAATATCTGGTGAATCGGGAGAAGATATTTCTTCTCAGATAACTAAGCCTTTAGCCAATCTAGAAACACGTTGGGGAATAAATTTACAAGAAGATATTTTCAGCTTGGTAAAAGAAGAATATGCTATCGCTTTATTACCCAACAATAAAAATAAAACACCCGATTGGGTTTTTGTGGCAAAGAAATCTTCAACAAATCCATCCGATAGTTTGCATTTAGATGAAATCGCTTCTAAAAACGGACTGACAGTTAGTCCAATTGATTTAAACGAGCAGACAATTTCTGCTTGGACACAACTTACAACTATAGGTAACAAAGCATCTGACTTAAGTATTCAAGCAAAAGTATTGGGGGCGCATACTACTATAGCTGATTACGATATTTTTACTTCTTCCATTGAAGCAATGGATAAATCTCTTAACAAACAAGATAATTTCTTCAAAGATAATCGTAGTTTCAAAGACAGCATTGCAGCAATTCCCCAACCAAACCAAGGATACGTTTATATAGATTGGGACAAAAGTAGAAATTATATAGAAAGCCAATTGCCTATACTTAAATTTGCAGAAATAATCGGCAAACCTTTTCTGGATAAACTACAGTCATTTACTATTAGTAGTTATGACAGCAATCAGAAACTACTTAAAGCTGGTGTTTTCTTTTTATTGAATGAATAGGGAATTAGGAGTTAGGAGTTAGGAGTTAGGAGTTAAATATTACTTTTTCTCAGCAAACTTTAATGAAACTTTAATCTTTTACAGCTTAATTCATGAAAAATTAATTGTATGCTGATGCAACTTTTGATAGAAGTCACAAAAACATAAATTCATTCTTTAGACCTTTGATTTATAGTTTACTATTTGGTCTAATAAGTGTACGGATACAAAGCTGTCACAAAGTTTTGGAATCCGAAATTGGCTTTCGTTAGCTTGTATATAAAAGAACTAATCACAATCTTCCGGGAAGTGTATGTATGAAATCGTGTCGCTCCCAAATAGCATTAACTCTAAGCTGCCTAACAAGCCTATTTACTGTTATTATTTCTAATCCCGTAACAGCAAATACTTCCTTTTTTGGCAAAATTAGCTTATCTCCAAACTCCGAATCTGTTAAAAAAACAGTTACAGGTTATACCGGCGGTTCCTACTCCTTGTCCGCAGTCAGCAAACGCGATCGCGATCGCAATTTGTGCATTGGTTTCGCAGATCCAAAGCCCGATCACATTTTAGTTTTAGAGAAAGATTTTCCGAAATTAAATATCAAAGTTGACACTGGTGGCTCCGATACTACTTTACTAATAGTTGGGCCAAATAAGGATACAGTCCGCTGCGGTGACGATACCGGCAGAAATAAAGACGCTAGCATCAACGGCAAAAACTGGAAAGCTGGAACTTATCGAATCTGGGTAGGAAGCTTTAAAGCAAGAACAAGAAGAAATTACAAGCTTTCTTTGCAGGAATAGTTCCAAAATCCCGTACTAATGAATTACAATGTAAGTAGGAATTAGGTATAGGTAAGAGGTTAAAAGTCAAAGGTTAAAATTATTTTTGTCTGCCTATCTTCCCTATCCCCTTGTTCCCATAGGACTGTAATATAGACAATATTTCGTATAAAGGCTTTCCGAGGGTGCGAACTCGTGTTATCAACATTTATTGCTGACTTCCGTATTATATTTGAACGCGATCCAGCGGCTCGTAACTGGTTAGAAGTATTATTTTGCTACCCCGGTTTGCAAGCCTTGCTAATGCATAGAATAGCCCGCTGGATGCGTAATGTCGGAATTCCTTTCCTTCCTCGTTTAACTTCTCATTTGGCACGTTTTTTGACTGGTGTTGAAATCCATCCTGGAGCAACTATTGGTAAAGGTGTATTTATCGATCATGGAATGGGTGTAGTAATTGGTGAAACCGCCATTGTTGGTGATTATGCGCTGATTTACCAAGGTGTAACTTTGGGCGGTACCGGAAAAGAAACTGGTAAACGGCATCCCACTTTAGGAGAATGCGTTGTTGTGGGTGCTGGTGCAAAAGTACTTGGAAATCTTCAAATCGGTGACAACGTGCGTATAGGTGCGGGTTCTATTGTCTTGCGAGATGTGCCATCTCACTGTACTGTAGTAGGCGTTCCAGGTAGAATAGTTTACCGTTCTGGTGTTAAAGTTGACCCACTCGAACACGGAAGTTTACCAGATGCTGAAGCTCAAGCAATACGTGCTCTAGTAGATAGAATCGAGCAATTAGAGCAACAAATAGAAAATTTACAAGAGAAGCAGCAAAGCGTTTCAGAGAAAGTTACAAATGTCGCTTTTAAAGAAAATCATGTTGCAAGTCATATTTTAGAAACCCATGCGACAGGGCATCATACCCAATGCCGTTTGGAAGATAAAGCCATAGATGAATTTTTGGATGGCTCGGGGATTTGACAGTTGACAGTTATCAGTTGTTCACTCGGAGGGTGTGGATCATCAGTGAACAGTGAACATTTTGGAGTTGATTATTTAATCTACCCCCTCTACCCCCTCTCCCCCCCCCTCTCTTCCAACTGTGATATCTTAAAAATATGTCCTTTACGTCCCACATGAAGATGGGTAGGGGGAAATGAATGATTGGAAATATTTCTTTGATTACGAACTAAATAATCCCGAACAAATTAATTACCGCATTTTTGCGCCCGATTATAAAGCTGCAATTCTGTATTGGTTTAGTAGAGAAGATATTCCTAAACAGCAGAAAGAAGACTTGATTCGGGTGCTTGTTAATTTTGATGACGATTGCGGTGATTTTTATCGATATCGTGCTTATTTCTTAGCCGCAGAAGCTTTAAATTATTTTCCTGAATTTAGTTTTGGTGATGCAATTGTTAAACAGTTGCTTGATTGGAGCTACCTATATTTTGGCTGGCAGCTTTTTCCTCATCCTTTGGTAGAAACTGCAAGAAAAGCTTTGCAAGTCACCGACAAAACAAGAGTTATCGGAGCTTTTGAAAAATTGCTGCGAAATACTCCGAGTCGATTAACTTTGCAGTCTGCTGCAGTGAAGTTGGGTGAATTGGATGCGGGAAATAAGATGGCGATCGCTGCTTTGATTTTACTGCTGGATGTGACGACAGATAATTACAGACTTTTAAGTATTTGTAAAAGCATTTCAAAAATTGCTGCTGGAAGTCAAGCAGCAATAAATACTGTTGTTAAGTTGATGCAAACAACCGAGGATAAAAATCTTTGTTGTGAAGCGATTAAGACTTTGGGAAAAATTGGTTGGGGAAATCAAATCGCAACCCTAGCGCTAGAGAAATTTTTGCAGATAAATCGAGGTGACAGAATTTGTTTTGATGCTGCAAAGAATTTGTTGTTGATTGATAGCGGTAATGAAGTTGCGAAGGATGCTTTGGTTTATCTTCTTGAAAGTACTCAAGAATTATATCTTTTGATTAAAACTGTAGAATTTTTACAAGAAATAGATTCTCAAAATCAAGCTGCTATCAAAGTTTTATCTGAAAGATTGAAAACCTGTAGAGATGATGTTCTTCGTGCTGAAATTGCTGCAAGTTTAGGAAAATTTGATTGTAATCAAGCTGGAGTTAAGGAAGCTTTAATTGGGATTTTGGAGAGTTATGAAAATGTTTTTTTAGATGACTTGGATTCTTTAGAAATTTGTGGTGACAACGAGCTATATTTACATCGTAGAATAATAACATCTTTAGTACAACTATATCCAAGCGATAAAGATGTTATTTCAAGCTTATTTTCTTTTATAGAAAGAAACTTGAATATAGATATTGATGTTTGTCTTTCGATAACACCTGATGTCAGAACTTCATCTTTAGCAATTTATGCTCTTAGAAATATATTTTTTGACGGACATGTAGATTTAGTAGTCTATCAAAAAGTTATAGCTATTTTTGTCAGATTCTTAAAGAAAAATAGGAGTAGTGATCTTTGCATCCAAATTGCTGTTGCTGAAGCAATTTTGCAACTTGAGCCAGATAATGAAATTGCAGTTTCTATTCTTGTCGAAATTATGGAAACTCATCAAAATATTTGGATAGGAGAAAAAGCAGCAACTATTTTATTACAGCTAGAAAGCCATTACCAACAAGCAATGAGTATTCTGATTAAATTACATAGCAAGGAAAATATTGGAGTATTGTTAGGATACAAAAGATTATTACCTGATAATTATCTGGATAAGATAGTAAAAGAAGATAAAACAACAAGGGTTCTCATCGATGAAGCTATTGCTTTAGGGATTCAAAATTTACTAGATGCAATTGCAAAAGATAAAAAGCTGCCTTTAGATCATGAGTATAAAACTTCAAGATATATGACTTCTGAAGAAGAACGTTTTTTTCAAGTATGGAGTAATGTCAACTCAATTACTAAACAAGTGTATTTCTCAGAAATAATTACAGCTTTGAAAGCATATCTCAGCGAAAAGTTTTATTACAGCAATTCTTCTCGTTACGATGAAGTTTATCAATTTATGTGGGATTGTGCGGAAAAGATGAGTTATCAAGATTTTTATAAAGCTTGGAATAGTTAGTTTGATTTCATTCTTACATGACTAAAATCAGGCTTTCCAAACGCCTTGGAATCAATTCCAAGGCTAATAAACTAAGTCTACTAAAGTAGACTAAAAGTCTTGCCAGTCATCTTTAGATGACTTTTGCTATTAGACGGGGAATTGCATTCCCCGGCGGTTTTGATAATAGTGCAAGATGTAAAAAGCCCGCAGGCTATAAGCCTGGGGCTAATATTACGAAGCCCACCGTAAGGTGGGCTAAAAGAATTACCAGCCCGCGCAGGCGGGCTTTGTTCCCATAGCCCCACCCTTCGAGGGTGAGGGCGATTATGATTATAATTACGGATTAACTTCTTTCACATCCCAAACGCCCGCTTCATCTCTTAGATAAATAGTCCGATTTTGGGGTTCTCCCCTTAACCTTAAATGGTCAACTTTTACAGGTTCAAATAATAACAAACAAAAGTTATTTAAGGGTTTATTTTCATCTGGCTGTGGTGGTGAAAAAGCTTCGGGGTTAGCTCTAGGTTCTCCCGGATGTGCCCAAGCAAATTGAACGCGAGCGTTATCGGATAAGTCTTGCCATGTTAATTCGCGAGCTTTTATCAATTCTGATTCTTGATAATTAGCATCAATAATTATAATGTTTCCAGCAATGCGGAACTGTTCGCGGGTGTTAGTGAAATACCAGCATATTTCTCCCGAAGATTTATTTTTTATTTCTGTAATTTTTTCGCTGCGAGTATCGGTAATAATTTTTAATTTATTGGTATCTTCTAAAAAGCCGCGAAACACTACGGTACGGTTCGCGGGAGTTCCATCACTGCGGACAGTTGCTAACTGAAAATAGCGCGAATGCGGTTGACTGCGGTTCTTTTTGAGAGCATTAGCTAGGAATGAGCGCCAAGGAGCAATAGACATCTTTTAATTTTAGATTTTAGATTTTGCAGTAAAGTTGGGGGTGTCGGTTTCCGTCCCCCAAACTTTACCAAGACGGATTTTGGATTGCGGTTGGTAGTAGCAACTAAAAAATGAAAAACCGATAAATTCCATAAATATATACATTAATTAATCAAATAGAACCAAAAATCTGTCATAGCTCCTAACTGCTCGCTGTTGACTGCTCGCTGCTTACTGATTTTTCTGGCGTAATTTCTAAAATTATGCAGTCTTTTATTGTAATGCTACTTGACGTATAGTCTTAATCTGAAAGAAAAAAGACGCGATAAAAATATGGTTCGAGAGCTTGAACGGAAACACGTTGGTGCAGAATTTCCTCAAACAGCCCCTGCTGCTAATCCTGTATTTTTCAGGACTTACAGCCGTCGTCAGCAACCCGAAGGAACTAGAGAATCCTGGAGTCAGGTGTGCGATCGCACTCTAAAAGGTTTGGTGGAGTTGGGTAAGCTAACTCAAGATGAAGCCTTACTTTTGGAGGAGATGCAGCGCAATTTAAAGGCTTTACCTAGTGGCAGATGGTTATGGGTGGGCGGCACAAATTGGCTGGCTCAACCGAAGAATTTTTCGGGTGCTTATAACTGTACTTCGACAAACGTCATTGACTGGAGTGCTTTCGGGTTAATGATGGATTTGGCCATGATGGGCTGCGGTACGGGAGCAATTTTAGAACCGAAATATATTAATCAGTTACCCACTATCCGCAATAATTTAAAGGTAACGGTAGAAGGCAATATTGGTAAAACTATAGCTAACGAGCGCCGTGAATTTACGGGAACAGAAATAAACGGAAATCAAGCCACAATTTACGTCGGAGATAGCCGTCAAGGTTGGGTAAAGTCCTATCAAACTCTTTTAGAATTATCTACTGACGAACAGTTTACAGAAGAAGTTGAGGTAATTGTTGATATCAGCGATATTCGTAAAGCTGGCGAACCGCTGCAAGGTTTTGGTGGTATGGCTAATCCGGTGAAGCTACCCGCACTTTATCAGCGCTGTGCTGCGATTCTGAATAAAGCTGTTGGCAGAAAATTAACTTCGGTTGAGTGCTGTTTGTTGATTGATGAAGCGGCTGTGACAATTGTGGCAGGCAACATCCGTAGAAGCGCTGGTATCCGTCAAGGAATTGATACAGATGCCGCATTCACAGACGCGAAAGCAAATCTATGGCAACAAGGTGAAGATGGAAATTGGCGGATTGACCCAGAAAGGGATGCATTGCGTATGGCGAATCACTCAAGGGTATTTCACCATAAACCGACTTTAGAAGAATGTGTTAATGCCGTTCGTAAACAATATTACAGTGGTGAAGGTGCGATTCAATGGGCTGGTGAAGCTGTTGCTAGAGCAAACGTTGATTTGTTAACCACTAAGGAATTAAAAACTGAATTTTTAGAAGCTTACGACCGAGGAGAAGCAAAGCAGTGGTTACAGAAAAGACATCTTAATTTAGATGAGAAAGAATTAGAACATCGGCTAGGACGTTATGGGCTTAACCCATGTCATTCAGGTGATACTCTAGTTTCTACAGATAAGGGATTAGTCCCAATTAAAGATTTAGTTGGTAAGCCATTTAAAGCTTTAGTTGATTTACGTTCTGTAGGATTAGAAGGAGTGAAATTAACTGATGCAATAGCATTTTGTACAGGTGTACAAACCACATATCTTGTCACACTAAAAAATGGACAACAAATGAGATGTACTGCTGACCATCAGCACTTTACGAATAAAGGATGGGTCGCAACTAAAGATTTGACTTCAGAACATAATATTTATATTCAGAAAGGAGAAGGATTTTTTGGTGAAGGTACTATCACAGTTGAGCAAGCACAAATGCTTGGTTGGTTATACGGTGATGGCTCTATTTATCAAGGCTCTAGAGGTAAGGATGCTGTATTCTATATAAATCGGCATGAGTATCAAACTGTTTTTCCCGTTCTCCAGTCCGCAGTAGAATCGTTAACTGGGTATAATCATCAACCAAGTTTTGTTAAAGGTATCTATACATTTCATAGTGGTTCACCTGTAATGCATTCCTTCTTTGAACAATTAGGTATAGAGTCAAAAAATTCTTTACCGGATAAATTTTTAACGGAATCCAAAGAAGTAATTATTGGGTTCTTACAAGGATTGTTTAGTGCCGATGGATGCATAAATGTAAAGGGAAGAAATATTGAGCTTCGTAATCGTTCCAGACAATTGCTCGCACAAATCCAAATAATTCTACTAAATTTAGGAATCAAGAGTAGTTTAATCATTAAACAAAAACCAGGAGCCCCAGGTGTTCCATACACCTTGAAAGATGGAACAGAAAAAGTGAGTCGTAATCAAGGTTCTTGGAGATTAATAATTTATTCAGGAGATGGAGCAAGACAATTTCGGAAAGTAGTTGCTTTCCCATTGGTACCTGAAAAACAAGAACGGTTGGAAAAAATTGCAGCTTATAAAGTATCGAGGAATTATAGTGAAGCTGTCATCAGTAGTCGCTATGCTTCCAAACTTAAAAGCATAGAGGAATATGGAGAAGAACCCGTCTACGACCTTCATGTTCCGTTAACTCATTCTTTTATTGCCAACGGATGTATAACTCATAACTGTGGCGAGATTATAGGTAGTAATTTTCACTGTAACCTCAGCGAAATCCACTTAAATCAAATCGACCCGGAAAACCATAAAGAACAAGAACAAGCTTTCACCGCAGGTGCTTTATCTGTTGCTGCGTTGTTAAATCACAAGTTCCTAGAACCTCGTTATCAATACAGCCGCGAACTTGACCCAATTGTCGGTGTATCTTTTACTGGCTTATTTGATTTCTTTGTCCGTGCTTTTGGGGTTGATTGGTTGCGCTGGTGGTCGGAGGGAAGACCTGCAACAAACGAAGGTTTAGCCTTCAAGCGTCGCGAACAAGAATATCTGAGTATGTGGAAAGATATCGTACATCGGGTAGTTTGGGAATATTGCGATCGCAACAATATAAAACGCCCAAATCGCTGTACGACAGTACAACCCAGCGGTACCAAATCTTTGCTCACGGGAGCTTCCCCAGGATGGCACCCACCCAAAGCCCAAAGGTTTATTCGTCGAATAACTTTCCGCAAGAATGACCCGGTAGCGATGGCTTGTATTGATTACGGTTATGCGGTGGTTCCTTCTCAAACCGACAAAGACGAAAACGGCAACTTGTTAAATGACCCGTTTGATTCTCGCTGTACCGAATGGTTGGTAGAAATTCCCGTTGCTGTACCTTGGGCCGACGTACCTGGTGCTGACCAAATCGCTATCGATAAATTCAGTGCTTTCGCTCAAATGGATTTCTACATGCAGGTGCAGCAATTCTATGTAACTCATAATACTTCAGCTACTATTGAAGTACGAGAAAACGAGGTAGAAGAGTTAGGAAATAAGATATATCAAGCGATTCAAAACGATGAAGGCTACATCAGCGCGGCACTTTTGGCAAGATTCGACGACCATGAAACCTTCCCTCGCTTACCATTTGAACCCATCAGCAAACAACAATACGATGAACTGATGCAACAAGTAGAAAAGCGCCGCGATACCAACAATTTTTACAGTGCATTGAAACGTTACGACTTCGGTGAATTAATGGAAGCAGGACCATCGGGATGTGATTCTGATAAGTGCATGATGCCTGAAGAAAAACCAATGTAAGATGAAAGCATAAAGTACTAGTTGTCAAGGGTATATCACACAAGTCTTGGCAACAGGCATCTTTACCCGTCCAAGTATACTTTCCTGCATACTTTACTCTTATTACCCTTTGGAGATAAAAAAATGTTCCTTGAAGAACTAATGCCATTATTCCAAGAATTTACCAAGCACCCAGCTTCATTTATGGGTGGTTTTGTTTCTGGTGTACTCAGACTTAGTCTTGCTGATGACCCTGTAAAAAGCTGGTTAGCACAACAAACAAATACAACTAATTTCCCTACTTCTACTAATGGGACACATAATGGTAGCGGTCCTCAAACAATTTCAATTGACTAACGTAAATAGTTAATAGAAAGCTTTGGTTAATAAATAGTTAAATGAACAAGGTCTGCTGATTTTCAGTAGACCTTTTGCTTGTTCAAGTATTTAGGCGCAAGCTGTTATCAAGCAATCTAATTGTCAATACACCAATAAGTTGATTAACAATTTGAGAACGGTCGAGATAGTATAAAAAATTAATATATATACGTAATTATTGTCGAAGAACAATCAATTTTTTTTGCTCCCTGATATATTATAAATACTAGTTTCCCTTGTCATCGCTTCATCTTGGGTTCCTATGGTCGTATATTGTATCTTTATAGATCGTGATATTTTTAGTAATAAATTTTACAGTTATTCGCCAAGGATAACAGCTTTGCTTTTTATAAATAAGTACATATAAGTTACACTGATTTCAACTTATAAAAGTTTGTAATATATCACACCTTGAAAATGAGGGCGATCGGGTACTATAAAAGCGTATTAGTAAGTTTGGTCTTAAAGATGGTTCATTTTTAGTTAATGCTGCTATTTAAGTTGACTTTTAACTATATAATTAACCTTTTGCAAAATCAGACTTTTCTTCAGCCTAAAAGAAGCTAACTGTCTGAGTTTTCCTTTTTGACTGAGCGATTCGCTATTAGTCCCTAGAAACGAACGTTAAGCATATATGACTATTTACGTTGGAAATCTTTCCTATCGCGCAACTGAAGCAGACTTGAGAGCAGTGTTCACTGATTATGGTGAAGTTACTAGAGTTGTATTACCAACTGACCGCGAAACAGGTAGAATGCGCGGTTTTGCTTTTGTCGATCTCAGCGAAGAATCACAAGAGGATGAAGCTATTTCTGAACTGGATGGAGCAGAATGGATGGGTCGTCAAATTCGCGTAAACAAAGCTAAGCCAAAAGAAGATAGCCGCCCTAATCGTGATTTTGTAAGAAAGCCTGATTTCCAAGAGCAATAAATTATTATTATCTATATTGAGGCGGAAACACTCTGGTTGTAATTTGTTTTCTTTATGGAGGAGCGGGCTATTTCAATAGTAATGTGTAGTCTGTTTAGTCCGCATAGCTAGCCGTTTTGGTAGAGTAGAAAAGAAATGAATCAAATTTTGATTATTTATTTCCTTTTTAAATTGAATCCTGTAAGAAACACAATGTCGAGTGCCGCTCTAAATAATTCTAAATTACGAATCACTCACTCACTGACTAAGGATTTTATCAATCTTAGTTGAGTATTTTTACTTTGGCTGTTTGTATTTTCTCGCATTATACAAACAGCGATAAATTATGTCCCAAAATTTCTAGATTGCCGAAAAACTTCATAGAAATAATCCCGACACAATAACGATGGTAGGCAATATCATCAATAGTCGGGTTTTCTTATTTTTGCAAATATTATTCGTAAAAAATATATTGCAATAGACTACACAAAGACTGTAGTCATATATAAAAAACTAAAATAACTAAAAAAAACTACGTATTTAGATTAAGTGAAGTGCCTATTAACACATATTTTTTATAGTATTTTATGTATAGATTATACAGAAACAGCGTAAGAAAAGCGTTATGACCCAGATTGAGGAAGTAATGGTTTCTTTATTTTATCTAAAATCATATTTGCGTTACTAAAATACCTTTCTAATATAGAGGCAGCAACCCCGGCGTTGCAAACCATAACTTGCCCAATTAGCCAAAGGATTATTATGTCACAAGCTTCAGAACATGAAGACAAAGCTTTAGATAGAGATTGTACAACTTTATCGCGTCATGTCTTGCAGCAATTTCAAGGTTTTTCAGCACAAGCACAAGATTTAAGTGCGCTGATGAATCGCGTTGCGCTTGCAGGCAAGTTGGTTGCTCGTCATCTCAGTCGCGCTGGTTTAATGGAAGGCGTTCTTGGTTTTACTGGGGAAGTTAACGTCCAGGGAGAATCCGTCAAAAAGATGGATGTTTACGCTAACGATGTGTTTATCTCAGTTTTTAAGCAAAGCGGTTTGGTGTGTCGCTTAGCTTCTGAAGAAATGGATGAACCATACTATATTCCCGAAAATTGTCCAATAGGTAGATATACTTTACTTTACGACCCGATAGATGGTTCATCGAATACAGATACAAACTTGAGTTTGGGTTCTATTTTCGCGATTCGTCAGCAGGAAGGTGAAGATAAAGACGGACAAGCCAAAGATTTGCTTTCCACTGGTGACAAACAAATTGGAGCCGGTTATATCCTTTATGGCCCAAGTACCATGCTTGTCTACACTATGGGAAAAGGAGTTCATTCCTTCACTCTCGATCCCAGCTTAGGTGAATTTATACTTACCGAAGAAAACATTAAGATTCCCGATAGCGGTTCTGTGTATAGCGTCAACGAAGGAAATTTCTGGCAGTGGGAAGAATCAGTCAGAGAATACGTTCGCTACGTTCACCGTACAGAAGGCTATTCGGCTCGCTACAGTGGAGCAATGGTTAGCGACATCCATCGAATTTTAGTTCAAGGCGGCGTGTTTCTCTACCCCGGTACGGTACAAAAACCGGAAGGAAAATTACGCTTGCTCTACGAATCTGCGCCTCTAGCTTATGTCATAGAACAAGCAGGTGGTCGCGCTACTACTGGTAGGATGAATATCTTGGATGTTGTACCGGGAAAGCTACACCAGCGCACTCCTTTAATCATCGGTAGTAAGGAGAATGTGGCAAAGGTGGAATCTTTTATTCAAAACGGTGACTAAACAGTAATCAGTGAGCAGTTAGCAGTGAGCAGGGAATAGTTCATATGGCTTATGGTATGGTTTTACATCTTCATGAGATAGTTTTAACCTTAAATCGGCGATCAACTAAAACTAATGTTCGCATTATCAAGACACTGGTAATTGGTAACTGGTAACTGCTCACTGTTGACTGTTGACTGTTGACTGTTCACTGTAGATTTTATTCCTTTGGTGAGTATCAATACAAAGGTTTTAGGAGCATTAATAGATAAAGACACAAAAATAAATTTTGGAGTGGAATATAACCATATGGGCATCACCACAAATCAATTATTAGAAATTAACAAATTCGGCCAAAGTATTTGGATGGATAATTTAAGTCGCGATATTATCCAAACCGGAGAACTCAAAAATATGGTGGAAAATCAAGGTATAAAAGGAATTACCTCGAATCCCAGTATTTTTGAAAAAGCCATTGCTGGTAATGCTATTTACGATAAAGATATAGAAGCCGGGATTAGCAAAGGATTATCAACCCAAGAAATTTACGAATCTTTAGCTTTTGAAGATATTCGTAACGCTTGCGATATTTTGCATCCGGTATACGAAGCGACAGATGGATTGGATGGTTATGTAAGCATTGAAGTACCGCCAACTATTGCCAACGATACCCAAAAAACTATTGAAGAAGCAAGACGCTACTTTAAAGAAGTTGGTAGGGAAAATCTAATGATTAAAATTCCCGGAACAGAAGCAGGTTTACCAGCAGTAGAGCAAGTAATATCTGAGGGTATGAATGTCAACATTACGCTATTGTTTTCCGTGGATAGTTATGTAAATACCGCTTGGGCTTACATTCGCGGTTTGGAAAAACGAGTAGCTGAAGGTAAAGATATTAGCAAAATTTCTTCTGTAGCTAGTTTCTTCCTTAGCCGAATTGATTCCAAAATTGATGGAAAAATTGACGAAAAGTTAAGCAAAGGTGTTGGGGACATTAATTTAGAAGCCAAACTCAAATCTGTAAAAGGAAAAGTAGCGATCGCTAATGCGAAGATTGCTTATCAAGAGTACAAAAAGATTATCAGTGACAAGCGTTGGCAAGCTTTAGCTGAAAAAGGTGCCAGCGTACAGCGTTTATTGTGGGCAAGCACAAGCACCAAAGACCCCAGCTACAGCGATGTTATGTACGTTGATGAGTTAATTGGTAAAGATACCGTTAATACCCTGCCACCAGTAACAATCGAAGCTTGCGCGGACCATTGCGACGTAGAGTCCAGAGTCGAAACCGACGTAGAAGCAGCATACAAAGTCATCGAAAGTCTCAAAGACCCAGATATTAACATTGACCTCGATACAGTCATGGACGAATTGCTTGCCGAAGGCATTGATAAGTTTATCAAACCCTTCCAATCCTTAATAAGTTCCTTAGAAGACAAAGTAAAGCAATTATCGCCTGTTTAATAAATAAGGAATAGGAATAGGACAATGGGCATTGGGCATTGGGGATGCCTGTGAAGATCAAAGGTTAAAGGTTAATAACTCCTAACTCTAAAATCCCTATGCCCCATGCCCCATGCCCCAGCAAAAGCAAAAGTAAAAGTAAAAGTAAATCTAAAATCCAAAATCTAAATTATGGTTAGTGTGCTAGAAAATCCGCTGCGGGTTGGCTTGCAACAGCAAGGAATGGCTGAACCCCAGATTATTACTATTTTTGGTGCTTCTGGAGATTTGACCTGGCGCAAACTAGTCCCAGCGTTGTATAAATTGCGACAAGAAAGGCGAATCCCTCCAGAAACTACTATTGTTGGTGTAGCGCGACGCGACTGGAGCCACGAGTACTTCCGCGAGCAAATGCGTAAGGGCATGGAAGAAGCCCACGGTGGCGTAGGCTCTGAAGAATTATGGAATGATTTTGTTAATGGTCTTTATTACTGTTCTGGTAATATAGACAACCCAGAAAGCTACCATAAACTTAATAGTCTTCTAAGTGAATTAGATGAAAAGCGAGGAACTAGAGGTAATAGATTATTCTACCTGTCCGTAGCTCCTAAGTTCTTCCCCGAAGCTATCAAACAATTAGGCTCCGGCGGAATGCTAGAAGACCCAGATAAACATCGTTTGGTTATTGAAAAACCTTTTGGTAGAGATTTAGCATCTGCTAAAAGCCTCAACCGAGTAGTACAAAAATATTGTAAAGAAGAACAGGTCTATCGAATTGACCACTATTTAGGTAAAGAAACGGTTCAAAACTTATTAGTATTCCGCTTCGCAAATGCTATTTTTGAACCTTTATGGAACCGTAATTTTGTAGACCACGTACAAATAACAGTAGCAGAAACAGTAGGGGTTGAAGACCGCGCGGGTTATTACGAAAGCTCCGGCGCACTGCGAGATATGTTGCAAAACCATTTGATGCAGCTTTATTGTCTTACAGCAATGGAAGCTCCGAATGCTATGGATGCCGACAGCATCCGCACTGAGAAAGTGAAGGTGTTGCGTGCAACAAGACTTGCAGACGTAGAGAATTTAGCTTATTCCGCAGTGCGCGGTCAATATAGTGCTGGTTGGATGAAAGGCGAACAGGTGCCAGGGTATCACGACGAACCAGGAGTAGACCCGAATTCCACAACACCCACTTTTGTAGCGACAAAATTTGTAATTGATAACTGGCGCTGGAAAGGAGTCCCCTTCTACTTACGTACCGGTAAGCGGATGCCCAAGAAAGTCAGCGAGATTTCCATTCACTTCCGCGAAGTTCCTTCACAGATATTTGCATCTGCCGCACAACAGAAAAGTGCCAATATTTTGACAATGCGGATTCAGCCTAACGAAGGTATTTCTTTGCGTTTTGACGTAAAAGTACCTGGAGGAGATTTTCGTACACGTGCCGTTGACATGGACTTTACCTATGGTTCCTTCGGTTTACAGGCGAAATCCGATGCATACGACCGCCTATTTTTAGATTGTATGATGGGCGACCAAACTTTGTTTACCAGAGGGGATGAAGTAGAAGCCGCTTGGCAAGTAGTAACACCCATATTAAGCGCATGGGATGCACCAGCAGATCCAGCAACAGTTCCTGGATATGAAGCCGGTACCTGGGAACCTGTAGAAGCAGAACTATTGATTAACCGAGACAATCGCCGTTGGCGCAGGCTTTAAAGAGTTTTTAGTTGTTAGTTTTTGGTTGTTAGTTGTTGGTTGTTAGTTGTTAGTTGTTATTGTTCAAACCACTATCTACTAACCACTATCTACTAACCACTATCTACTAACTACTATCTACTAACCACTATCCACTATCCAAAATTGTTATGACTCAAGCACCGACTATTTTTTCACTTCAGGCTCCCAAAGATGTTTCGCTCAACGAAATTGAAGCTGAGTTAAATAAAATCTGGCAAAGTTACGGTATCGGCGGTGAAGATGGAGCGCTTCCAGCAGCTACGCGGGCTACTACCTTTACTTTGGTGGTTTACGAACCAGAACAAACTCAGTATTTGCTAGCTGCTTTGGGATACTATAGCGGTCCGATTGATGGTATCCTGGGGCCACAAACGGTATCGGCTTTGCGAGATGCACAAAAATCTCTTGGTTTGGAACGAACTGGTAAAGCGAGTCCGCAAGTTTTAGCAAGACTGCGGGAAGAAGTTGCTAAACTTCATCGCGGTGGGCAAACTCCAGATAACAATGGTAGTAGTGCTGCTGAGTATAGTCCAGATGCAGCCAGCGCCAGAATTGCTGACGAAATTGCTTTACGTAACCCCTGCCGGATTATCAGTTTGATACCCATAGTTGGTGAAGATGAAGGGGTTAAGGCACAAGTTTCAGCTTATTGTCCGATTCAAAAACAATCATCATCTTCGCTTGTTTGTTGCGAATACATTACTTTAACCGGAACCGCCACGGCTTTAGAACGTATTGGTGGTATGATTCCAGCATTGTTGATTGGTGGTTTACCCAAGTTTATTTGGTGGAAAGCAACACCAGATCCAAATAATGCTTTATTTAAGAGGCTTTCGGCTGTATGCGATAACGTGATCGTTGATTCGTGCGATTTCAACGAACCAGAAAACGATTTGCTCAGCCTGCAAGCATTGATAGAAAATGGTATACCCCTAGCAGATTTAAACTGGCGACGTGTGGGAGGATGGCAAGAATTAACAGCAGAAGCCTACGATCCTCCAGCACGACTTAAAGCTTTATCAGAGGTTGATAGAGTAAATATCGACCATGAAAAAGGCAACCCCACCCAAGCATTACTATTTTTGGGTTGGTTAGCAAGTCGTTTAAAATGGCGTGCGGTTTCCTACGAGCAAGAACTCGGCGACTATAATATTAGACGCTTCAAGTTTATGTCCGACGAGCAACGGGAAATAGAAACCGAATTAGCAGGAGTTCCAGTAGCTGATGTCGGCGATATTCCCGGTGATTTGATTGCTATACGTTTAAGTTCTACAAATCCACAAGCAAACTGCGGCACCTTGATTTGTTCCGAAACCGGTGGCTGTATGCGAATGGAAACCCAAGGTGGTGCCCAATCTGCTGGGGTATTTCAACAAATAACATCACTTTCCGAACAAAAAGCCGAAGCTTTGCTTTCTCAACAAGTACAGCGTTGGGGTAAAGAAGCACTTTTTGAAGAAAGTTTAGGAGTTACAGCGCAATTGATTAAGTTAGCTAAAAAGAGTTAGTTATTAGGAGTTAGTTATTAGGAGTTAGAGCATTTCACCTTGATGGTGATACATACATATTAATCTTGTAGAGACGTTGCAATGCAACGTCTTTTTATATTTTGGTATATACAGAGTCTCGTTACAAATCATTATAAAAATAATTATTAATAAATTCTAGGCAAAAACACCTGTAAAATTCATAATTCATAACTAATAATTTCCAACTCCTAACTCATAACTCTTAACTCCTAACTTTCTTTATGGCTTTGATTATTGCAGGAGAACGCAGTGGAGTAGGCAAAACTACGGTTACGCTTGCTCTATTGTCGTATTTATCTAAGCGTGGTTTACAGGTGCAGTCTTTTAAAGTGGGGCCGGATTATATCGATCCTATGTTTCACAAGTATGTTACAAATCGTGCTTGTCGTAATTTAGACCCCGTTTTAACTTCGGAAAGTTATGTCAAAAAATGTTTTTATAAATACTCAAGATTAAGTGAATATACTTTGATTGAAGGAGTAATGGGTTTATTTGATGGCGTTAAAACCTCACCCCTGCCCCTCTCCTTAGTAAGGAGAGGGGTTGATAATTTTGCAAGTACCGCTCATATCGCAAAATTATTAAATTTACCTGTATTGTTAGTAATCGATTGCAGCCGCTTATCAGGTTCAGTTGCCGCAATTGTTCATGGTTAT
The DNA here is from genome assembly GCF_000316665.1 of Rivularia sp. PCC 7116. Taxonomy (GTDB): domain Bacteria; phylum Cyanobacteriota; class Cyanobacteriia; order Cyanobacteriales; family Nostocaceae; genus Rivularia. The sequence goes on from NC_019678.1 coordinate 1,576,018, forward strand.
TCCTCCTTCGATAAAGATATTCAAATTGCAGGAGTAGTATTAAACCGCGTTGGTAGCGATCGCCATTTATCTCTCCTCAAAAATTCTCTGCAATCTTTACCTATTCCTATTATTGGTGTATTAAAGCGGCAAGATAATATTACAATCCGCGATAGGCATTTAGGTTTAGTACCAACGGCAGAAATTCCTGAATTAAATCAATTAATAGATAAACTTGCAAATCTTGGCGAAAATTGCTTTGACTGGGAAAATTTACTACCCCTCTTACAAAACACAGAAATTTCTCCCCCCTCTCCCCCCTCTTCCCCTACCCACTCTTTGCCCAAAATCGCAGTGGCTTACGACAAAGCTTTCAATTTCTATTACCAAGACAATTTGGACTTATTGCAAGAGTTAGGCGCAGAATTAATTTTTTGGAGTCCTTTAAAAGATAAAAATTTACCCAAAGATATCAGAGGAATGTACTTTGGTGGTGGTTTTCCGGAAGTTTTCGCGCAACAATTAGCAGAAAATAATCGCACGCGAGATGCTGTAAAAGCTGCGATTGTTTCGGGAATGCCGACAATTGCTGAATGTGGAGGTTTGATGTATTTATGCGAGCAAATTGTAGATATGAACGGTAAATCCTGGGAAATGGTAGGAGTTTTACCAACTAAATCGGTAATGGATAAGCGTTTAACTTTGGGGTACCGTCGCGCTACAGCTTTACAAGATAGTTTATTAGTAGACGCTGGAAAAACAATTTATGGACATGAATTTCATCGTTCGAGTTTAATCGTTGATTCCGATAAACCTTTATATCAAACTTATAGATTTGATTGCGATGAATTTATGGGTAAAGAAGGATGGAATTCACCGCCAAATATTCACGCTTCATATATTCATATGCATTGGGGAAATAGTAGAGAAATCCCCCAAAAATTTGTAGATAAATGTCGGGTTTTTGATAGCCTTGGGAATGTCAAAGATTACTTAAACCTCACCCCTTTCCCCTCTCCTTAGTAAGGAGAAGGATGTCGTTAGGCGTGGCGAGGTTTTATTTTATTACTCATTTAGCAGAAAAGCGCCATATAATTCAATGGTTCTAAAAAAAATTAGAACTATCTCTATTTTCTAATTTCTCAGCCATTATATTCAACTCATCTTACTTGCATCATTATTCAACTTACGAATCAACCGCGATAATTCGCGAATAATATTGACTGCAATTTCGGGTGTTTCTTCAATAGCATCATCAAGTTGTTCTTGAGTTAATTCCAAACACTCACAAGCATCTATTGTAGTAGCAGAAGCCGAACGCGGTTGAGTATCAAATACTGCCATTTCACCAAAGTATTTGCCTTGTGGAATTACTGCTAGCGTTCGGTTATTTAAATGAATTTTCACTTTTCCAGAAACAACAATATAAAGGGATTGTCCTTGTTCTCCCTGCCTAAAAATATTGCAATTTGGTGGAAACCAAAGTTCGTTCATTGCAGAAGCTAATCGGACAATAAAATCATCTCGTAATTCTTTAAATATCGGAACTTGACGTACAAATAATAATCGGTCAACACTGGTTAACATAAAATTTGAGTGAATTGATAGTGGTTAGTTGTTAGTGGTTATATCATTTCTTTATAAAGATGCGCCGAATTAAGCCTACGCAGGTAGGCTTTGTATCAGTAGCTCCACTCTTTCAGAGTGAGAGCGATTGAGCGCAGCCTCATACAGAATTGGTATTAGTTGTTAGTTATTAGTTGTTTTTTTAGCTTTTTATTGTATTGCTGCTCTCTCAGGATATAGCAGTTTTCAGTTGAATATAATACACCCCTCTACTGGCGGAAGGAGAGGGGAAGGGGGTGAGGTTTATTAAACTGTATTGCACTCAAATGAAAAGCGCTATATTTAAAATAAGCGTTTAATTTAGGTGAGAGTTCGTCAACAATAGGCTGAATTACATTTATTTGTTCATTTGTTAATAATTTACGAGTATATGCTCTTCTTAACCAATATCTTGTTTCATGCAAGGAAGCTCTGGCAATTTTTACAAATCGTAGATTATCTTTAAAATTATAACGACCGCTTCCTTCTGCAATATTCGCACCAATACTGTCAGCGGAACGAATGATTTGCTTACCTACTGTATCTGTAGCTAATTGATTCCAAAATATAACAATATTCCAAACATAATCTGCTAATTTTTCGGCTAATTGAAAAACTCGCAAATTTTCAAAATTAGATTTTTCCATTTTAATTGGTTTTATAATTAAGAAAAAATATTATCCACCATCCACCATCAACTATTCACTAACAACTAACAACTATCCACTATCTATTAACTTTGTACTTTTCCATAAACTCTTTTATTTGAGCAATTACAAGAGGATGTGAATCATTTTTTAGCTGGGGTATAACTTGTATAAATAAACGAGGGGATGCAATACTTAAATATGCAACGGCTGCTTCTCTAACAAAGCCACAAGGGTGACGTAAACTTCCTTCAATTTGTATAGGTTTAAGTTTAATACGAGCAACTTGAGCAAAATGAATGCAGGAAGCCCAACACCAATCAGAAAGGGAATGTTCTAGTTCCAATAATGTCCGAGTTCGTTCGTTTACAGCCATTTGTTCGTATTTAGTTAATCCTGCTTCTACAAGTTTTTGTAATTTTTCTAAATATGGTCTTCTATCGAAAATATTAATTAATATAGTTTTGCAAGGTAAATCAATAGTATGCTCTAAAATTTCTAAACCTCTTGCTAAAGTAACTCCTGATTCAGAATTAAGGTTGAATGCAGCAGCGTTAATTTTTTCTAAGGGATAAAGTAGTTTTAAAAGCAATAGTATTCTTTCTTTTATATCAATTTCTAGCTCTGTAAAAGAGTTTTGTACTAACCGACATAAAGCTACAACCTTCTTTTTGGAATGAAAATTTTGTAAGGTTTCTCCTGTTTTAAACTCTATATAAGCAGCGTATATTTCACCTTGATTTTTAAAATCTAAGGAAGCAGCGTATATCTGACCTAATAATTTCAATTCTTCTTTGATTAATTCTTGTACTCTGCTTTCATAAAATCTATCTACCAAAGCTAGAATTCCTTGCTGCTGATGTCTTTTTAGTAGAGTACGGAGTATATGAGATTTTATCTTACCTTTAGATGTTTCTAAATGCTGCCACAAATTATCAATTGCTGCCAAAGTATCAATTTGACCTATTGTTTTTAAAGCGTATACCCTAGCTATTTCTGGTTCGTAGATATTGGTTGCTAATTTAGAGAGCATTGGCAAAACTTCATTCCCCAATTTCACTAAACCCTTAACTGCTACTAGCCTGGTAGGTTTATAGTAAAGCCCTGCTATTAATGCTGAATAATATTCTTCTAAATGTTTAGCAGCAATCATTTCTAGAGCTGCACTGCGTACATTTAAAGATTCATCTTCTAATAAATTAGGTATATAAATCCGTAAAGATTGTAAATAATCTGCTTCTGCTAAAGACTTAACTCCTGAAACTCTTATTTGTGCTTCTTTATTAGTCAGCATCCATTTAAGAGTTTTGGTTGCAGCTACTTTCTGCTTTGTTGTTCCTCTTGTCAATAACAAAGCCGCAGCAGTACCTCGTATAGCCGAATCCTGCTCTGGATTTAAGTACTCTTCTAATTGATTTGAATTTGGAGAAACCTCAGCCAAGAAAACGTAACGTAGTGCTAAAGCAAATATATTTGGATTGTCTTTTATTGAAGAATTTTCTAATAAATTACCTACTTGAGGTAAATAAGCCTGGTTAACATCATACTCAAGCATTACTTCTAAACTTCGATGCTGCAAAGCAGGGCTAAGCACTGGTAACTCAGGAGCTAAAACTTCTCCAGCCCCTTGAGGATCGATTTGCGATAAAAGTTCTATGCAAGACAGTTTATCAGCTTCGTTTCCTTTTTCTCGTAAAGCTTTGATTACAGCCCGCTTGAAGAAAGGTAAATCAATATTTGTGACGCTTAACTGTCCCCTTTCTGCACTCAAAACTAACAAGTCAACGTATTGCGATCGCAATACCCAAATTACTCCCACACATATAATCGCGACTATTGCTGTTTCTAAGCTGTTGCGTATCGAGTTTGTATATAAGACGCGGGCAAGATGCCCACACTACAATAATTACAAATTTTCGTTTTATCCAATTTATCTGCACATTAGCTTATAATTAAAACTAAGTTGTACCAAGACACGGGGAGAAAATGATTTGCCAGCCATTGAGTGACTAAAATAATTAATCCAGCAAAACCTGCTGCGGCAGCTTCTGCAATACCTCCGGATAATGTTTGTACGCGACTTCTAACTTTTTCGGGTATGGGTTGGAATAGCAAGGTACCAGTATTAGCTACAAAGGTATAACGTACAAGTTCGTCTAAAAACTTAATCAGCGTTAAACCCCATAGCAGAGTTATTGATAAAGAAGAAAATAACCAAGACAATACGGCAAGCAATATTAATAAAGCACCGACACCAACGGGTAAAATTGCAACAGTGAAAAATACACCCAAACGCTCGATTGCACGACTGGAAACAAACAACTGTGTTGCCAATTCAAACAGCCCTAAAACTCCACCAAATACCCCTAAAAAACTAGTAATATCTTTACCTTGAAAAGTTGATTCTAATTGGGATAAATACTGAAAATCGACTAATAAACCTATTGCTTGTATCAAAAGTCCGAAGAAAAATAATCGTAAAGCATAACGTCTTAAAGGGCTAGAAAGACGGCGGGCGCGGGAAACTTGCGATTTATTTATTTGTCGTTGCGTAACATCAGAAAAAGCTTGGGGATATTTTTTACTCAGATGCAAAAGAATCAGCGTTCCTAAAACAATAACTAAAGCCCCAGTTAAAATTACTTTATTTAACTTAAGAAATCTAACTAAAGTTGGTAAACTGAAGCCACCAATTACATCAGCGACTAAAATCCCACTACTTACCAAAGGATATGTACGCTTAATCTCCTGAATATTGAATAATTGGTTGGCTGCAATTGAAGTATTAAGCTGATTGATAACGTAAAGCGCATCAACCCAAAGCCTTAATAAAAACACGCTAAATAAAGCTAGTGGCTCTGCATTGAAATTACTAGCAGTGGTAAATTGCAGACCTACAGGCAGTAAAATCAAAGGTATCACCATACAGGGTAAGGCTGATACAATTACCCATCGCAAAGGAAAAATCTTTTGCAGCCACGAATAAATAAAAACCAACCCAATCCCCACTATTGCACTAGCAATATAAATCAGCGGTAGATTGTTAGCTCCGTATTTGTCAAGGAATAGGGCAATGCTGCTATCTTCTACCCATCGCAATCCAATTGAAGTTGTCGCGTAAAAAGCAAACATCAGCAAGGTTCGAGAACCTTCTTCTGGTCGAAGATTTACCCACTTAAGTACTCGTATTAATATGTTTTTATAGGCAGCTTTTAATTCCATGCGGTTTTCAAAAGGTGTAGTCAACCCTGCACCATTTAATTTTTAATTAGGTTCAGCTACTCAAACTTCCGCTTGCAGCAGTTTGATAGAACACTTCAGACTAAAAAACACCTCCGTGTCACCATTACTCTGTAAAAAAGAGTACGTTGGTAATCCCTAGAAACAAAGAAAGTCCCGAGCAACTGAGTATTAGTTTTCCCACTCAGCACCCAAGACTATCGTTTTTTTTAATTAATTTAGAATTCCTTCTGTAGCGAAGAAAATATAAATCAACAAAACCTGATTCCAAACACCAAAAGAAAGCAATACCAACAGATATTAACCATTGGTATTGCTATGTAAGAAAATTTAGGCTTTGGACTTATATTTTTTTAGAAACTTTGGATAAGCCCTGTCAAAATTACTTCTTAGGAGAAAGCAACATCATCATGTTTCTTCCTTCCTTTTTAGGATATTGCTGCACTTCAGCTACAGCTTCTAAATCTGTCGCCATCCGCTTAAGCAAGATTTCAGCCAAATCGGTATGTTGAATTTCTCTACCCCGGAACATAACCGTGGCTTTTACCTTGTCACCATCTTTTAGAAAACGCTTGGCTTGGTTAACGCGCACGTTGTAATCGTGATCTTCGATCTTATAGCGCATCTTAACTTCTTTTACATCAGCCGTATGCTGCTTTTTACGAGCTTCTCGTGCTTTCTTCTCTTGCTCAAACTTAAATTTCCCGTAATCCATAATCCGACAAACTGGCGGATCGGCTTTATCGCTAACCAACACTAAATCTAGTTCTTTTTCATCCGCTCTTACGAGTGCATCTTGGGGAGTCATAATTCCTAACTGGGCACCGTCTGTATCGATAACCCGAATTTTAGGAAAGCGAATTCTTTCGTTGATTTGAGGTAAGTCGCGACTTCTTCTTTTCTCTATCACAGGCATATATGAATGATTTTGGGGAAGTTGTTGTTAAGAATTTGGTTTTGGTTGGGAATGAGATATCTCAGACGCTGAAAACGAATGGGACTCGAAACAATATATTGCGTATTCTTCTAGCTTAGCTAATCCATCAATCGTAAAATTTTAGAACTTACTGTCATTCTACTAACTTTAGAGAAGGTTTAGGCTCTATAAATTGATAGACGTTACATAAATGCAAGAAACATTAATTATTGTAATTTTTTCTGTTAAAACATTAACGCTATACCGACTACGTATGAATACATGATAGCACCATGAAATATAAACTACACATATCTTAAAACAATGTCTAATTAGCTACACTTTTCGTCCAATCAAAAAATATCAGCTTCCTCTCTCCCTAACATAAGAACTCATATCACACGGCATAATTAAGAAAATCTATAATAAATTTAGGAAGCAATTTAGCATTGCTGTTATAGAGAAGTATTTATGACTGACAGCATACATTGGCAGCGAAGAGTAGGGAATCAAAGAGATTGGGTTTGGCGCGGCTGGCAAACTCGGTATACATATATTCGCCCTCAGAATTCCATAGTAAATAATTCTGGCACATCTCAACCTTTGATGCTGCTACATGCATTTGGCGCAAGCATCGGGCACTGGCGACATAATTTAGAGATATTCGGAAAACAACATACGGTTTACGCTCTGGATATGTTGGGTTTTGGAGCGTCGGAAAAGGCACAAGCTAATTACAGCATAGATTTATGGGTAGAGCAAATATATGACTTTTGGAAAACTTTTATTCGTAAGCCGGTAATACTAATAGGTAATTCTATCGGCTCCTTGATTTCCTTAGCCGCAGCCGTCAAACATCCTGAAATGGTCGAAGGTGTGGTAATGATGAGTCTACCAGACCCAAATTTAGAAAGAGAAGCTATCCCTGCATTTTTATATCCTTTAGTCGCAACAATCAAAAATTTTGTCGCAAACCCTTTATTAGTAAAATCAGTATTTCACTTCATACGGCAACCTAGTATATTGCGTCGCGGTGCAACTTTAGCTTATGCAAATCCCGAAGCTATTACCGACGAACTCATAGATATATTAGCCAAGCCTACCCAAGATAGAGGTTCTGCTGGTGCTTTAACCGCTCTTGTGATAGCTCAAAATAATCCAAATTACAGTCCTAATGTCAAACAATTATTATCTGCGATTACAATACCCACCCTTCTGATTTGGGGAGACAAAGACAAAATTATTCCTCCAAAACTTGCTTCTGAATTTGTTCGTCACAATGAAAACATACAGCTAGTTACTTTAGAAAACATCGGACATTGCCCCCATGACGAATGTCCCGAACATGTAAACCAAACGATTTTAGATTGGATTAAATCAGTCAGCAGTTAGCAGTTGAAAATAGAGCATAGAGCATTATTAACTTCTAATTCCCAACTCCTAACTTATTTTCTACTCTTCCCCCTCTGCTTTATTTTCTCTAACTTTCTCATTCCCACCGCAACACTTTTTCCTTAATTACATTTCGTTCTCCGCGAGAGACTCTTAATACTTTATTAGTAAGAATGAAACGTATATTACCGTTTATAGCAACGTATCTACCATTTTGTTTACTATTCTGATTCCATTTTTTTAATGGAAGATTGATTCTTCTATTACTTTTTCTAGTAACACTTACGTAGCTGCTAGGATTTCCCATTCCACAGATATAAATAAAGAAGCTTTTAGTTTCTGCTCTAGCAAAAGTATTATTACCTTCAGGGCATCCTTTCGCTAAAGGTTTGCCATCTGCTTGCACGGCACTTATCACTTTTTCTCTAAGGATAATTTTGCCGCGTTTAGTTATAAGCATTTCGTATGGAGTAATTATGTAAGCTAATTCGCCATTAATTGCAATGTAAGTTTCTCTAGCCTTTTTTGCGATCGGTACCGTTATTTTGTTATCTAAATTCTTTGGTATGCGAACGTAATATCCTAGAAGATTTTTATTGTCTCCTCTACAAATATAAACGTAATACTTTGCTGTATTAAAAGAACGTATGGGTAACAAGTTTGCAGATGGGCAGACTTTATTTTTATCAAGCTGAATAGAACTTTGACTGGGTTTATCGATGTTTTTAGAATCTTTGTCTACCTGTTGATTTGCTAATGAAGATTTCATATTGAACAACAAAATACTGCTCACCAAAGCTGATTTTAAAGCTTTTCGGCGAGCTAACTCACTATTAAAAAAAATCATATTTAATTTATGTTTATAAAATTTTAGACAAGTAAAAAAATCAATAGGAAAATATACGCCATAACATGATTTTGCTTGGCGTAATATATCAGTGTTATCGCTGATGAAAAGCTACAATTATTATCATATGCAAAATAGTTAAATACAACTATCTCACACGTTTTTTTATATTTTCTTTATTGAAAAAATAATTTATATAAATTTATTGCGATTTACAGAGCTAGGTACAAAAACTTATGGCGCTTTTCTTGATGATGAGAAGTGGAGTATTTAAATATTTACGTGGCTAAACCTGGTTTCGAGGAAAATAGTAAGTTTAAATGCCTAAAATTCCTAGAGAAGCCAGGTTTATAATTACAGCCTATTTCAGTACTCAAGAGTAAATTAATTAGTTGAAATTTTCCCGACTGACTGAAGCTGGAGGGATTCTTGGTTCAACAATTTAATTTAAAGTTTAAAAGACAGATAGTTTTTAAGATGACCACTTAGGAACTACACCACTTTTCCAGCAATCTTCAAGGTATGGCATTAAAACACTCTTCATTATCCCCCTAAAAGGCTTCTCATTAAATAAATGTTGTAAATTATTAAAAAAATCAGTATTTTAATTAGTAAGAAAAGTAAGAAAAGCAGGTTTAGTTAGTTCTATTATTTTTCCCTTTGTACTGTGATGACTTTGTCGGTAAATAAGTGTTGTTAGTTTTAAACTCTGCTCAATCTATTTTTAGATTCAGAATTAATATTTGATAATTCATTTACCGAGTAGATTTTTAAGGGCTTGAAGCCCCCGGATTTATCCGTGGATTATACTTTGTCGAAGCCCCTAAATTCATTTATGGGAAATTAATTACGAATTACGTTAGCGTTCACGAAGTGAGTCGTTAGACTAAGCGTCTCCGTTCAGCTTGCTGACCGACCCGTTAGGGTAAGGAGATATTACGAATTACGAATTACGAATTATATTCACACTCTCGTTTAGTCACTTGATGACGATAGCGAAACATCCCTTCTAATTGTGATTTAACTAACCAACCACTCATGAAATCTACTGTTTCACCACCGGGTAATGAAAAAATAATTTCATCAGTCAATCTAGTTTGATTATTTTCTCGTTCAAATTTATGCTGATGTCGCCAAAATTCAAAAGGTCCTGATATTTGTTCTTCAGTAAAAAAACGATATTCTTCACATTCAGTATGACGAGCTACCCAAGTTATAGATAATGCTGCCAAAAACAAGCGATACTCTGTCATTGTGCCGATACCGAATATTCCCTCACGGCGAATTACTTGTATTGATTGCCAAGGCGGAATTAAAAGTTTGACAACATCTGCTCTTTGGTGAAATTTCCAAACGACTTCTACCGGTGCGTTAATAATTGAAGAATATTTAAAATCCAACATTTATCAGTTTTCAGTTAACATGTTTCACAAACTAAGTGTGAATTATCAATAATTAATTATCGGTTACTTACTCTTCATAGTCTGTATCAATCTCGATACTCAGCGTGTCTTCATCAATTCGTATATATAAAATGTTTGGACGACAACATACTTGACAATCCTCCACATAAGATTGTTGAAAACCTTGACTGATATCAATAAAAGTTAAATTCGGTTCGCCGCAATAGGCGCAATAATATTCAGCAGTGTTTTGCATAATTAAAGATTAGAGGTCAAAGGTTAAAGGTTAAAGGTTAAAGGTTCAATTAAGAAACTCATAACTTCCAACTCTTAACTATTTACCATGCCCTGCGGCCCAATGCCCAATTCCCTAACTGGTAACTGTTAACTGATAACTGTTAACTGCTTCATTCAGATGCTTTTGCAGTGTAGACTGTGGTAGCGGTCCTTGCAAGTGATTCCAGGGTAATATTTGCTCGGTTGACCAGTTTTCATAAACGTAGAAGTCTAACGGGGGAATTTGTCCTTTCAGTTCTTTGAAAGCACGTTTGTAGCTACCTAATGAATCTCCAAAGTTGCGAGTGAGTTCTAAGAGCTTAGATAGTCTTCTATCTCCCCTCGACAATAAAGTCTGAATAATCGACCAGTTGTAGCTTTCCGGACGAAAATCTATTCCTTGGGGCTTTAATTTTTTCTGCAATAATTTCAATCGTTTTTCGGCTTCTTTATTCACCCCAAACCATTGAAAAGGTGTATGGGCTTTGGGTACAAAAGTACTGCATCCTAAAGTAAAACGTATTCCCGGAGCAGCTTTTTTCAGATTCTGCATCATCGTTACGGTTGCATCTAAATCTTCTTGAGTTTCACCTGGAATTCCTACCATTCCATATAATTTCAAACCTTTCAATCCGCCCTTTTTGGCATTTTCTGCGGCTTTGATTATATCTTCTTGTTCGAGTTTTTTATTAATAATTTTTCTAACTTTATCAGAACCACTTTCTACGGCAATTGTCAAAGATTTAGTTCCTCTTTGAGCTAATGTTTTAGCTAATTCTTCTGTCACAGTATTGGTTCTTACCGAAGCAATACTTAAACGGACATCTTCGTATTTTGGCTGATTAATATAATCTAATAAAGTCTCAAATTCGGGATGTTGAGTTACCGAAGCGCCTAATAATCCCAGACGATTTGTTACCTGTAAACCTTTTTCAATTGCGGGAATTAACGAATCATTTAAACTTGCAGTTCTAAAAGGTAAAGTTAGATAGCTAGCCAAACAAAAACGGCACATTTCCGGACAGCTTCTGACTACTTCCACCATGAAAATGTTTTCCCAAGCCGCTTTTTCTGTTACTACCGTTGATGCTGATAAAGTGTTTCCCCGATAAGTTTGTTTTTGTACTTCTGCGGGAATATCAGATGAAATTGGTTTGATCGATTTTATGGCACCATCTAAACAGTGGTATTCAACTTCATACAAACTTGGAACGTAAATTCCCGGTACTTGTGCGAGTGCTTTTAACTTCGTTTCTCGATCTGCGTTTCTAACTTCTTTATAAGCATTAATAAAATCATTTAACAGATTTTCGCCATCTCCCAACAAAAACACATCGAAAAAATCAGCATAAGGTTCGGGATTCGCGGTTAAAACAGGGCCGCCACCGAAAACTATGGGATGATTATCTTGGCGATCGCTGCCTTTAATCGGAATATCATTTGATTCTAGTAAGTTAAGAATATTGACATAATCCAACTCCCACGACATCGAGAAACCCATTATCTCCGGATTTCGGGGCAGGGTTTCGCTGATATCGGTAAACAAGCGACTCACCTGTAAATCCGAGCGCATAGCCAAAGTTGCCCACACTACCTGATAACCCAAGCTAGTGATTCCTACAGTATATTCATTGGGAAAAGCAAAAATAACGGGAATAGCGTCGGTATCGGAAGTTACAGGAGTAAATAAAAGGCGTTCCTTAACAAATAAATCGGATGTCACAGGCGTTTTGTTTGGGGTGTTTTTCCATATTTAATTTTAAGATAAAGAATTGTCAGGTTAAAAACTAAAGTAAATGCATTAGCCAAAATAACCGGAATATCCTCAGCCAGAATTCCATATATTAACCATAAACAAACACCACTGATAAATGTAATTAGCATGGTGTAAGAAACATCTTTAGCTGACTTAGTTTGCCAGGTTTTGATCATCTGCGGTAGAAAAGCAGTGGTGGTTAAAGTCGCAGCCAGCAATCCGATGATTAGCATTGGTTGTTTTAAAGATAGTGTGCTTTACATTTATTTATATTAGGGGATAAATGTATTGGATGCGTCATTAAAAAAATCGCCCTCACTCTGGCTATGGTGGGGCTAGACAAACAAAGCCCCTCCGGGGCTAAATTACTTATTTTTATGTGTAGATTTTATAACTTCTCTGTATCTCTTTCTCTGCGCTCTCTGAGACTCTGCGGTTTTTTAATCCGTTTGTAAAATAAATCTTTTGTAGGGTGTGTTACGGCTCTAATATTCTCAACTATAGGAATCCGTTTTGAATATTGAAAAAATCTAGGTATTTGTAGGGTGTGTTACGACGCTAGTCTAACGCACCGAAACCCTTACATCATGGTGCGTTGCGCTTCGCGACAACACACCCTACGTATATTTCAAAAATCAATTAGGATTCCTATATAAACAATAATCTTGGAAATGCCGTAACGCACCATCGGCAAATAGATCAAAAATTTTCGTGTTTTATTAAAAATAATTTAAGTAATGAAGTTACCAATAGTACTTATAGGTTCCTCGAATACATCTAAAACTTCTGTAGGAAAGTTATTAGCGCAGCAACTAAAGTTACCTTTTATTGCTTTAGGAGATATCAGCGAGCAATATTATCTCGAAATAGGTTTTGATAAAACACAACAAGAACAAGCTTGGGAAGAAGAGGGTGGTGATGGTTTTTATCGCTACATGATGCCCTTTGATGCTTATGCTATTGAACGAGCGCTGTCGGAGCATCAAGAATGTGTGATTGAATTTACTCCCGAACAATCGGTATATGATGATGCTCAACTGTTAGAAAAGGTTGAACAAATTCTACAATCATTAACTCATCTTATTTTGCTTTTGTATTCTCCCGATACAGAAGAATCATTACGAGTACTTGAGGAAAGTTGCACTGCTATAGTTAATGGAATGCAAATCAACGAGCATTTTGTCAAACATCATTCCAATCACGATTTAGCAAACTATGTTGTTTACACAAAAGATAAAACACCAGAGCAAACCTGTGAAGATGTTCTAAACAAAATCAATCCACATGATTCTGATATTATTTTAATTGGCCCGGAAGGTACGGGTAAAAGCACAATTGGTAAACTTTTATCAAAGAAACTTAATCTTCCACAAGTTTCTATGGATGAAATTAGGTGGGAATATTATCAAGAAATTGGTTGGGATGCCGAGACTCAAAAACAAATACGCGATCAACTTGGTTTTGCAGGAGTCTACCGCTATTGGAAACGATTTGAAGTTTATGGGATTGAACGTCTTTTATCAGAACATAGCAATTGTGTAATTGACTTTGGAGCGGGACATTCTGTATATGAAGATGATAGCGATTTTGCTCGCGCTAGTGAATTACTGACTCCCTATAAAAATGTAGTTTTACTATTACCATCGCCAGATTTAGATGAGTCGGTTGAGATTTTGAAACAGCGAAATCAACTCACAATCAACGGTGTAGAAATAAATCGTTTTTTCATGACTCATCCTTCAAATCATAAGCTAGCGAAGCAGGTATTTTATACAAAAGGAAAGACACCTGAAGAAGTAAAAGAAGAAATTCTTAAATGTTTTTAAATTTTTACGAGATTATGGGTGTTAGATTGAAATATTGGCAGACGTAGCACTGCTACGTCTCTACATTGTTTATAAAACTTTACACTGTCCCTGAAATCTTAATAAATGGTCGCACAATACTAAAGCCACCATTGCTTCTACCATAGGAACAGCACGTGGTAATACGCAAGGGTCATGTCTTCCTTTTGCTGCTAAAACTCCGGTTTCACCTGTTTTGGTAACTGTATTTTGTTCTTTCCGAATAGTTGCTGTAGGCTTAAAAGCTACGCGAATAATAATGTTTTCACCATTGGAAATACCACCTTGAATACCACCAGAACGATTTGTCACGGTGCGGATATTTCCTTCATCATCAGTGTAAAATTCATCGTTATGCTCAATTCCGGTAAGCAAAGTTCCTGCAAAGCCAGAACCGATTTCAAAACCTTTACTTGCGGGAAGGGACATTACACCTTTAGCGATATCGGCTTCCAATTTATCAAAAACTGGTTCTCCCAATCCTTTAGGAACTTTCCGAGCAACGCATTCGACTACACCACCGATAGAGTTACCATCTCTACCAGTTTGCTCGATTAATTCAATCATGCGTTCCGCACATTCGCTATCGGGACAGCGAACGATGTTGCTTTCAACTTGTTCTAAAGTAACTTTTTCTGCATCAACTTCTCCTTCCAAATCCTTGATGCGTTTAACGTAACCGATGATTTCCACGCCAGCAACTTGATGAAGAATTTTTTTAGCGATCGCACCTGCTGCAACTCTGCCAATTGTCTCCCGCGCCGAGGATCTACCACCACCTTGATAGTTACGAATACCGTATTTAGCATCATAAGTAGCGTCAGCGTGGGAAGGACGGTACATTTGCACCATTTCGCTGTAATCTTGGGGACGAGTATCTTTATTCTTGACCAAAATTGATATTGGCGTACCTAAAGTTTGTCCCTGAAACACTCCCGAAACAATTTCACACTTATCGGCTTCTTTCCGAGGTGTTGTAATTTTACTTTGTCCCGGTCGTCGTCGATCTAATTCTACTTGAATTTCTTCGGCTGAAATTTCTAATTGTGGCGGACAACCATCAATTATCACTCCCACACCACCACCGTGGGATTCCCCGAAAGTAGTAACGCGAAATAAATGACCAAAAGTGTTACCCATGATGATGTTGCGGAGATTTTAAATTTACTAAGTTTACGTATGTGATTCTATGTGTTGTTCTCGATTTAAAGACACACATAATTAAGAATATATTTTTGCTTTAATTATTACTAGGGGTATGCTTTTGGTATTTATGCAGATTTTTTCGGTGATTGGTTAAATTAAGTTGCTGAAAGTATTATCTACGCCAGAGTCAGTAGCAACAAACAAAGAATTATGTCTGGGAAATAGTAAGCTGTTGTATATAAAAAATGCACAACAGCAAGAAGGCACAAGAGTTATAGCTATTAACCAGTGCCAAAAGAATATACAAATAAAATAGGCAATACTACTGCTTACCTGAAGGCGAAAGCGAATAAACTAATGCCGTTTTTCTGCTTGTAAACGAGGGCTGGAACTCTTCTTTTTACCTTATTTCCCAAAAGTTTGTGGTTCACTGAATTTTCATCTCGATCTCCTTGGAAATTAAGCGATCGCCCCAACATGAAAATCTTTAAATCGCTGTTAAACCACCATCTATATTAATTCCTTGTCCCAAAACAAAAGAAGCTTCATCAGAACAAAGCCAAACTACAGCATTAGCAATTTCTTCAGGTTGAGCTAATCTACCGATGGGATGCAAAGACTTTATATATTCGCGGGTTGCACTATCTCCCCGTGCAAAAGTATCTGCCATTCGAGTTTCAACACCTCCTGGACAAACAGCATTAACGCGAATTCCTTGCTTTGCGTATTCCACAGCCGCAGTTTTAGTTAAACCTAATACTGCGTGTTTAGAAGCAACATAATGTGCGTGACCTGGAAAACCAATCACACCTGCAGCAGAGGAATTATTCACGATTGCCCCACCGCCATTTTCTAACATATGCTCTATTTCACATTTCATTGAATACCAAGCACCTCTAACATTGACATCCATCAACAATTCAAAAGTTTCCTCGCTTTGCTCTGTCGTCATGGCTTGAGGATCATGAACTCCTGCATTATTAAATGCAGCGTGTAATCCACCGTAAGTATCAACTGTATATTTAACTAAATTTTGAAGATGTTCTAATTTAGTAACATCAGTTCTACAAAAACTCGCTTTCCCGCCAGCTTCTTGAATCAAATCTACTGTTTCTTGACCTGCTTTTTCGTTGCGATTACCAATAACTACAGATGCTCCTTCTGAAGCAAATTTAATTGCAGTAGCACGACCGATACCAGAACCGCCGCCTGTAACTAAAGCTACTTTACCTATCATACGATTCACAATTGCACCTTGTTTCTTTAATTGATTAAGTAGATTGATATACAGTTTTACCCGAAGCGGGTTAGAAGCCCGCACTACAATAAAATAAATTTACACATTTGGGATGCTGCCATTAAAAGTTGGTAAGATAAAAATTTGTTTGTGTTTTCAGAAATGATAATTCTGTTGGCGAATTATCCCTTAGCTATTATTTATAAACACCGTTATTAAGCACCCCATCAGTATTTGATTCAGCAATCCCCAAAACAAAAAAGCACCCTCCCGTTATGGGAAGGTGCTTTATATGCAAGCTAAAACTTATTCAAATTTTAACTATTTTATTCAATTATTAACCGTTGATTGCGGGAGCGCTTACTGCAACAGGAGCAGTTTCACCAGCAGCCAAATCAAGTGGGAAGTTATGTGCATTTCTTTCGTGCATTACTTCCATACCCAAGTTAGCTCTGTTTAATACATCAGCCCAGGTATTTACAACTCTACCGCTAGAATCGATTACAGACTGGTTGAAGTTGAAACCGTTCAAGTTGAACGCCATGGTGCTGATTCCCAAAGCGGTGAACCAGATTCCGACTACAGGCCATGCAGCTAAGAAGAAGTGCAAGCTACGGCTGTTGTTGAAGGAAGCGTATTGGAAGATTAAACGACCAAAGTAACCGTGAGCAGCTACGATGTTGTAGGTTTCTTCTTCTTGACCGAATTTATAACCGTAGTTTTGAGATTCGGTTTCGGTTGTTTCACGTACCAAAGAGGAGGTTACCAAAGAACCGTGCATAGCACTGAACAAAGAACCACCAAATACACCTGCTACACCTAATTGGTGGAAGGGGTGCATCAAAATGTTGTGCTCAGCTTGGAACACGAACATGAAGTTGAAGGTACCGGAGATACCTAAAGGCATACCGTCAGAGAAAGAACCTTGTCCGATGGGGTAGATCAAGAATACTGCGGTTGCTGCTGCTACTGGAGCAGAGAAAGCAACACAGATCCAAGGACGCATACCCAAGCGGTAAGATAATTCCCACTCACGACCTAAGTAGCAAAATACGCCAATTAGGAAGTGGAAACATACCAATTGGTAAGGACCACCGTTATACAACCACTCATCTAGAGAAGCTGCTTCCCAGATTGGGTAGAAGTGTAAACCGATAGCGTTAGAAGAAGGAACAACTGCACCAGAGATGATGTTGTTTCCGTAAATCAAGGAACCTGCAACAGGCTCGCGGATACCATCGATGTCAACAGGAGGTGCTGCTACGAAGGCGATGATGAAACAGGTGATTGCAGAGAGTAGTGTAGGAATCATCAAGACACCAAACCAACCGATGTATAAACGGTTATTGGTGCTGGTAATCCACCCACAGAACTGCTCCCACGCACTTGCGCTTTCGCGTCTTTGTAATGTGGTTGTCATGGTTCAGATAATTGCGTTTGTCTTATATATATCGGTAAGCGTTTTTGCTTACCTACATTTATACATTAACGTGTATTTTACGTTTTGTAAAGTTTTTTTAATAAAGTTTGTTTTATCAGACTCATATGTTGAACCTATCAGTGGAGATGAGCAGCATTTGAACCGACACGGGTGGCAAGATGTCAGATTGTCCAATTGCTGATGGTGTCCAAAGTTCCATTTATTAATAGTGATTCTATATATAAAGAAGGGAGTGGGCATGTTCTATGTTCGCTCCCTTCTCATCGTTGGTAAATCATATGAATAAAGATAATTCTAATTCTCAATCAACTCCAATTTTTAATAATGCAAACGAAAATACACCGGATATGGGTGGAGGTTTACCAATAATCGGCTATTGGGCTGAACACACCTTGTCACCGGAAGGAGTCAAACTTTGGAAAACTTTGTTGCATAAGAGCGCTTGTTTAGCTTGTGCTTGGGGCACAGGTGGACAAAAAGGTGGTTTTACAAATGAAGAAGGGGAAAAGTTACAGCGCTGTATGAAGAGTGTTGAGTCAATTGCAGCAGAAATTCAACCAGCGATTCCCAAGCAGTTTTTTGAACAGCGTAGCATCGAAGAATTACAGCAACTTACTTCAAAAGAAGCAGATAGACTGGGAAGATGGAGTTTCCCTGTGATATTACGCTCTGGCTCGTCGCATTACGAACGCATTTCCTGGAATGAAATTTATAGTATTTGCGATAAAGCTTTTGCTCAAACCCCCGAAAGAATAGCTTCTTACAGTTCCGGACGTTCATCTAACGAAGCAGCATTTTTATTACAGCTAATGATGAGAACTTTGGGTTCTAATAATTTAGCTGACTGTTCGGATTTGTGTCACGCTCCTTCGAGTTTTGGATTGAAACAAACTTTGGGAACAACTACTTCTGTTGTTAGTTTAGAAAGTTTGAAACAAGCAGACTGCATTGTTTTAGCTGGTAGTAATGCTGCTTACAACCATCCCCGGCTGATGAATGAATTAATTAAATTGAGGGAGCGTGGTGGGAAAGTAATTGTAATTAATCCCATGAAGGAAGTTGGTTTAGTTAAATTTGCTTCTCCAGCTTTTATAAAGTCGCTGTTTACAGGTTCGGATATTGCTTGTGCATATTTACAGCCAATTCCCGGTAGCGATGTGGCTTTGTTTATGGGTATTCAAAAAGCTTTATTAGCAAAAGGTAAGATTAAACAAGATTTTTTACAAGCATATACAGAAAATTGGCAAGCTGTAATTAGTCATATTGAGAATACAGCTTGGGAAACAATTACTACAGCTTGCGGTGTATCTCAAACAGAAATTGAAACAGCTGCAAATATAATTAGTAATTCTCAAAAAGTTGTATTTGCTTGGGCTATGGGAATTACTCAACAAAAAAACGGCGTTGATAACATTTATAGTATTGTCAATACCGCCTTGATGACTGGTAATATTGGTAAAGAAGGTGCCGGAGTTATGCCGATAAGGGGACATTCAAACGTCCAAGGTTTTGGCTCAATGGGTGTCACGGTAAGGCTTAAAAAAGAAATTCAACAAGCATTAGAAAAATTATTAGGGCGATCGCTCAGTAAAGTCAAAGGATACGATACTCACGCTTTAATAGAAGCTGCTGACGAAGGAAAAGTTGATACTTTAATTTGCGTCGGCGGTAATTTATATGCTGCTAATCCCGATTCTACCAAGGTAAGACGAGCGCTAAATAAAATTGAAACCATCATCTATTTAGCAACAAAACCAAACCTCGGACATTTCCACGGATTAGCTGGTAAAAATACGATTATTATTCCCGTCTTTAACCGCTTTGAAAATCCTCATAAAACTACCGTAGAGTCAGGTAATAACTTTGTCAGACTCAACGACGAAGGAGAAACCCACCTTAAAAAAGCCGATTTAATTTCAGAAGTTGATTTTTTAGCAGAATTAGCCCACCGCATACATGGTGAATATCCCGTCAACTGGCGTAAATTGCAAGATACTAAATACGTCAGACAATTAATAGCTCAAACAATTCCCGGATACGAGAAAATAGGGGAGATTGACGACACAGAATCAGAATTTACAATTAGCGGCAGAATTTTAAAAAATCCTAAATTTTCTACACCTTCCGGTAAAGCTCAGATGTTTATTACACCATTACCAGAATTAAAACTTCCCCAAATAAAAGACTTTGACGTTGCCGATAGTACGCAAGGAATAGTAATAGTATTAATGACCGGAAGAAGTTACGCTCAACATAATACAGTAGTTTATCAAACAGAAGATAAATATCGGGGAATACCACATCGTAACTGTATTTTGATGAATCCAAAGGATGTTGAAAAAGCAGGTTTTGAACAGCATCAACGGGTAGCTGTACGGGGAAATGTAGGGGAATTAGAGAATGTGGAAATTATTTTTGGAGATGTGCGTGAGGGCGCAGGAGTGATGTTTTATCCGGAAGTGAATGTGATTTTTAAAGCGGAAGTTGAAGAGCGTTGTGGTACTCCGGCTTTTAAGAGAGTTCCGGTTTTGGTTTATGGGGGATGATGGAAACTTCACCCTCTTTCCCTCAGTGAAAAAACCTCACCCTCTGTCCCTCTCCTTATCAAGGAGAGGGATGTAAATTTGTAGGGTGCTGTGACGACTGCGATAAATTATCATTTTTAAGAAGTATATTAATAATGTCGTCACGCACCAATGAGCAACTTTGATAAAACCTTAAATTCTGAATGTATAAAAACCGCAGAGAGCGCAAAGGACACAAAGGAAAGAGGTAAAGAGGTATGATTAGTTTTGCAGGAAAACTCTGCGTTTCTCTACATTTAAATATATTATTTCAATTCCAACAAATTTAATATGTCGGATAAATTATTAGCAGACGGCTACGATGATTTTTTACAGCAACTTAAACACAGTTGGATAATATCGATTTGGATATTGATGAGTTTTTTGGAATTATTTAAGCTTGATATTTTTTCTCAACTACCATAGATTTCAGACAAGACGCATAATTTTCGCGTACCATCATTGTTTTTGGATGACCTACACCTAACAGTTGCTCAGAAATATTTAAAGCTTGTTTGTAAAGAGTTTGTGCTTCTTGATAGCGTCTCTGTAAGTTATAAAGTCCTGCCAGATTATTCAAACTAGTTACAAAATCAGGATGTGATTCACCCAAAAGTTTTTTTCTCATTTGTAAAGTTTGCAGGTAAAGAATTTCTGCTTCTGAATAACGCTTCTGTAAACGGTAAAGTGTTGCAAGATTATTCAAACTATTTGCAACTTCCGGATGTGACTCCCCCAAAAGTTTTTTTCTCATTTGCAAAGCTTGTTTGCAATGAGACTCTGCTTCTGAATAATTTCCCTGTGAACTATAAAGTACTGCAAGATTGTTTAAATTTTGTGCAATATCAGGATGTTCTTCACCAAGTAATTTTTTCCTTACTTGCAAAGCTTGTAGATAAAGAGGTTCTGCTTCTGAATAACGCTCCTGTGAATCGTAAAGTGCTGCTAGATTATTCAGACTTAATGCAACATCTGGATGTGATTCACCCAGCAGTTTAATTCCCATCTCTAAAGCTTGTTTATAAAGGGGTTCTGCTTCTGAATAACGTCCCTGCGAATTGTAAAGTACTGCCAGATTATTCAAACTTTGTACAACATTGGGATGTTCTTCCCCTAATAGTTTTTTTCTTATTTGCAAAGCTTGTTTATAAAGGGGTTCTGCTTGCTGGTATCGTCCTTTTGAATAGTAAAGCACTGCAAGATTGTTCAAACCAGTCGCAAAATCATGATGCTCTTCTCCTACAAGTTTTTTCCAGATTCCCAAAGCTTTTAGGTAAAGAGGTTCTGCTTGTTCAAAACGTCCTTGTGAATTATAAAGTTTTGCAAGATTATTTAAACCAGTTGCAAAATCGTGATGCTCTTCCCCTAAAAGTTTTTTCCAGATTTCCAAAGCTTTTAGGTAAAGGGATTCTGGTTCTTGGAAATTCCCTAGAGAATAGTAAACTTCTGCCAAGTTATTAAAACTAGTTGCTACATCATAATGTTCTTCCCCAAAACGCTCTTTACTAATTGCTAAACATTTTTCGTAATAAAATAATGCTTTATTGTAAGCTGCTTGTCCTTTATAAAATTTACCTAAGCCAGTGAAGGGGATTATTAAATCTTCATCAGCTAAATAATCTTTTTGATGAATTACAGTTTCTATAAGATGAGGAATTTCTAAAGTAAGCTCTAGAATATCTGATTGGGTAGGAGTATTAGAAATTTTTTGTCCAATTGGAGCTATTACATAACAAAAGCCACGCTTCATATCCTCAACATCAGCTAATTCTTCGCGCTTACCTATCAAAAACTCTCGAATTAACTGATGCAATTGATAACTATTTTCCCCTTTATCCTCAAGTAAACTGAAATCTACCAAAAAGTCATCTCTAATATCTTCTAAATCTTCCTTATCTTCTTCTGGTAAACACTGCTCAACTAATTCCCAAGGAATCAGAGCTAAAGCAAAAATACTCAACAAACAAGCTAATTCTTGTGTTTCCTCTTTTAATTCTCGCCAACTTAGTTCAAAAGCAGCTTTAACTCCTAATTTTGCTGTCATGTCCCCCGATCTTTCTATCAAAGAACGATGTTCTAAAGCCAATCTTTGACACATTTTTATCAAAGATAAATTGGGTTTGCGCTGTAAATACCTTGCTACCAATTCCAAACCTAAAGGTAAGTATCCCAAGTCAGCACAAAGTTTTTTAGCTTCTTCTTTTTCCAGATCAACCCTTTCTTCCCCAACAAAAGAAACCAGCAATTCTAAAGCAGCATTTTCTTCTAAAACTTCTAAAATCACTCTTTTAAATGATTGTCCCAACCACTGTTGTCTGGTAGTTACTAAAATCTTAAATCTAGGTTCATTTGGAGGTAAATAGTCTTTTATCTGCTGGTATTCCCTAACATCATCAAACACCACCAATACATCGCCAGCTTGCCAATTTCTCCAGCAATATTTAACCTTGTTTAGTAAATAGAAATTATCTGGTGGTTGTAAACCAATTTCTCTGGCAAAGTCAATAATTTTAATTCCGACATCTTCATCTCGTACCGGAAACCAACAAATTCCACCAGAATATGTACCTTGTTTCCAATGGCGATCGCCATATTGCAGCGCTAGTTCTGTTTTACCGATACCACCCATACCAGTAATTGCCGAAATCGCTACCCGTTCGTTTTCCTGTAACTGCTGATGTAAGGTTTCTAAAACTTCCTCTCTTCCGACAAATTTAATTACACCGCTGCGAGGAAGGTTTTGAGGAATTGATTTTGGGGAAGTATCTATTGATGGAAGTGCAAATAACTGTCCCCCTTGATTATCTTGCCACCGCAAATACAACACGGGACGATACCATTGATTGCCTTCAACTCCCATTGCTTCCCTTCCCTGGCTTATAGCCACAGCAAGGGAATTCTTTTGCCCCAAGGAACGATAAAATTGCTTTGCGAATTCGGTTGCAGCATCAACCTTCACGGAATACTGCATTGCTACCACTGCGGGAATGCGATGATTGATCAAATTTTGAGCGCTACCGTTAAATACTGATTCACCTTCCAAAGTCATTGCTGACTGACAAGCACTCAGCACCACCAAAGCCAAACCACTAGTTTGATTCCCATCAGCAAAACCAGAGATTTGCAGTAATGCTCCCAACTCCCTAGCACTCACATAATCTGGTTTATCCCCTTCACCTTCAAACGCTAAATAACCTTGTGCTTTTGGTAATTCACTATTGCATTTACTGCAATGAGTAGTAGAAATTTGTTTAACTATAGCCCTACAGTTTTGATTCTTACATCTCTTCGCAAAGATTCCATGTCCATCAAAATGCACTACATGAGGAGCGTTATTTCCTTGATGTTCGATCAAATATGTTCTTAATTCATCAATTGTGGGATAATCTAATTCATCAAGATTGATATCGCCTGCTTCATTAGCAGTTTCCAATCCTTTACAAATAGCCTGCTGTTCTTTTTTTGAAAGTTTTTGCAGTCCTAATTCTTTATCAAAAGCAGCAGAAGATATAAGTAAAACATTTAGCTTCTCAACAGGTGTTAAGTTGGGAGGGAATTTATTATGAGCAATGTAGCGAGAGAAAGTTACTTGATGATGTAATAAAAAATCTTGTCCATCGTGTATTAATTCCCAAGGATAATCAGCTAACCTGGAACGTTTACTCGAATCATCTTCAAATCTTAATTGAAGGTGTAATTGAGTATTTTTGTTTTGAGCAAGTTGTAAAGCAGCTTTGAAAGCATCTTCAACTTTACCAGACGCAAACAACGAACGATATAAAGCTTGACCAATATTAACTAAATAATTGTTGTCAAAATCTTTCCCATTTTGAGCGAGAATACCAACATCCCTCATCCAATCTTTCTCTTTGCTAGAAAAATATTTAGGATTGAAACCAGTAACTTCCAAACTTCTGAGCAAAGTCATTCTGAAGTCATTTTCACCATTAAAAAACGGCAATGAAGAATCGGTTTCTCCAGACTGAGTCACAATAGATTTAAATCGCTTTTCGTTTATGGGAGACAGGTATAGCTCAAATATTTCCATCGCACTGCTTTATTAATGCTGTTGGTGAAGACGAATTAAAATCCTGGTTGTTCGTTTCCTTTCATTCCACCTTCGGTACTTGTCTCCAATAATTCATTCCAGCGTTCCGGATATTTCTTCTTATATATTCCCAGCATTTGTTCTTTATTTAACAACGGAGAAAGCTTTACTTTTACTTTTTGGACATCATCTTGACTGTTTCCCCCACCCAATTCGAGAACGTATATTTTAATTCCTCCCTTAGCTTCATTCTTCACCGTTACTTGCAATTCCAACTCTACAGAATCGACGCTGAGTAAGGGAATATCGTTTTCGTTTTCCGGTGCCTTTGTTAAAAGTTCTTGTTTAACCTGCTCGATTAGCTCTGAAAGTCCAATAAGGTTTTGTTCGGGCATGAGAATTTTCTACGAATAAGTGGGTATACATATTTACTTTTGGATAATCCCATAAATTGTTAAACACAGGTATCAAATTAATATTGTTTTCAGAATGAGGAGAAGTTATAAATTATGGGATGAGTACTAACTTTTGCTAGCATGATAACCGTGTCATCATGCTAATTATGATAGTATCATTTAAGAACCAGGGAACTGAAGATGTCTTTGATGGGAATGATTCAAAGGAAGCTCGAAAGCAATGTCCTATAAACTGTTGGGAAGTTGCACGTAGAAAATTAGACCAGCTTAATGCAGCATCATCCCTAGATGATATTAAAGTTCCACCGGGAAATAGGCTAGAAGCATTAAAAGGTGAACGTAAAGGTCAATATAGTATTCGGATTAACGATAAATATCGAATTTGCTTTATCTGGACTGTCCAAGATGCATCAGAAGTTGAAATAGTTGATTACCATTAGGAGATAATATAAAGATGAAAATACCAAAATTTAGACCCCCGACACATCCAGGTGAAATATTACTTAAAGATTTTCTCGAACCAATGGGAATAACTCAACGACAACTTGCAGATGCACTTCACGTTCCCTATCAGCGAATTAATGAACTTGTAAATCAAAAGCGAGGGATTACACCTAGTACAGCAATACGTTTATCAAAATTCTTTGGAAATAGTTCGCAGTTTTGGTTAAACCTTCAACAAAATTGGGAGCTATATCATGTTATGAAGGAAGAAGAAGAGGAAATAAAAACTATTTTCCAATTTAAAAGTGCAGGATAAATTGCAAATTTAATTCACCCAAAAATAACTTCTAAATCCAAACTAAACCCAATCAAGACATCTTCCCCAGACAAACTATCGGGAGAATCTAAAATTTCCACTTCCTTACCAATACGATAAATCTCCACCAGCTTATCTTTCGGATTAATCAACCAACCCAACCTCAAACCATTTTCAATATATTCGAGCATCTTTTTTCTAGTATCTTCCACGTCATCGCTTTCCGATACTAATTCCACCGCAAAATCGGGACACAAAGGTAAATATTTCTTTCTTTGTTGTGGTGTTAAAGCATCCCATCTTTCGATTTTTATCCAAGAAGCATCGGGGGAACGAGTTGCACCATTCGGAAGTTTAAAACCCGTCGAAGAATCAAAAGCTTTTCCTAATTTATTTTTACGATTCCAAACACCTAAATCGATATAAATTTCAAAATTACGATTCCCCGTTTCTCCCCCAGTTGGTGACATAATAATTAATTTTCCTTCAGCAGTTAATTCCAAACGCAATTCTTGATTAAAAGCGACAATCTGCTCAAATTCTTCATCTGTAAATTTGAGTGAGGGAGGTATTTGTAAACTTAAAGCTGTCATAATAATTCATCCTATAATATTTTGACTACATCTTCGTAAATTTCAGCCATCGTTATAGTTAAGTCAATTGAATCTAAACGTAATTCATCATTTTTACCCAAGATTTGCATTAACCAATTAACTTGACTATCTTGACGATAAATTTCTACCTTGATTTCATCCTGAGAAATTAAGACATATTCTTGTAAACTTTGAATATTTTGATAATTGAGACGTTTTTCTCGCTTATCTATAGTTTTAGTAGAATTAGATAATACTTCTACAATTAATTTTGGACTAGTTTTAAAATACCTTTCGTTATCATTAGGGTCACAAGTTACTAAAACATCAGGATAATAGAAAATATCAGCCTTTTGCACCTTGACTTTAACTTTCATGTCTGAGGCAAAAGTACGATAAGGAGTTCCGCGTAAATGGGGACGTAACAAAGCGATAATATTAGTAACTATCAAATTATGTTCTTCACTAGCTCCAGCCATTGCGAAAACTTCACCATCTACATATTCATGGCGAATTTCGCTGTTGTGTTCTAACTCTAGGTATTCTTTAATGGTAAGGAAATTGATTACGGACTGCATGATTTTTACCTTGAAATTTATATGATGATTAGAATCTCGATAATTTAACTAATGACTAGAGCTAAGTCAATAAAATCTAAGCGCAGTTTATCAAGTCTATTTTTAATCATATGAATCAACCAGTATAAATAGAACATTCAGTATTTTTGCTGGTGATAATTATTTTTCATTATAAATAGCATAAATAAGTAATTTGTTTTATAAAATATAGCGATTTTCTATCAAATGCAATATATTCCTCAACTAACTGAGGGAAGGGTTCTTTCTACTTCAAATACAGGATTAAGCGCTAAATTTTATATTGCAATGATTTTAGCTCTGAACTGAGAACAAAGATTTAATCGTAAAAATTACTAATTAACAATGAAAATATTAATCCAGCACCGTCATTACGAAAATGAAATTAGTGGCGTTTTAACTTATATTAACTCTATTATTCCAGGGCTTGAAGCCACAGGCACAGAAATAAAAACTATTTCTAGCAGAGAAGATAACTTACAAAAATGGCTCAGCTTAATTTTCTGGGCAGATATAGTTCATATGAACTCCAATGATTTGTTGTTTGCAATTTTATGTAAGGCTTTAGGGAAAAAAATCATTATTAAATATCATTACCTTTTCTATCAATCTACTCATACTAATTATGAGGAGATGACATTTACTCAAAGAATAAAAGCAGAATTGAAAAGAACCTTACCCAAAACAGATTATCCCTTAAAATGGAAATTATATACTTTTGTTAAATGGGCAAAACTTGCGGCACGCATTTCTACAGCTTTCTTCGCTGATTATCATGCTGCTTGTAGTGATTTTTTAGGTGATTCTTGTGCTTTTCCTTGGCAAGTTCATACTTTATATTATCCAATTGAACTTAAGCATAAAAATAAATTTAAAGCTGTGGGTAAATTGTCCAAGCCATATAAATTTGTTTTTGTTGGTAGATTAGATGGTGATAAAGGAGTTGATATATTATTAAGAGCAATCAAGATTGTGCAAACCCAAAATTATCAATTTCAAGTTACGATTGTTGGAGATGGGGCACAAGCGAATCAACTTAAAGCATTAGCATCTGAATTAGATATTCTTAATAGCGTTAACTTTTTAGGTAAAATTCCCAATACAGAAGTAACTTCCAAAATAGAAGATGCTTTAGCTTTAGTTGTTCCTTCTCGTTGGCAAGAACCAGCAGGTTATGTTGTTTTAGAAGCATCTAGCGTGCAAACTTGCTCAATTGTTTCTAAAATGGGAGGATTACCAGAAGTAGCCGGACCTCATAATTTGTTTTTCGAGAATGAAGATGCACAAGGATTAGCCAACTGCATGAAAGAGTGCCTGGATAATCCGGAAAAAACTGTAGAGCGTGGCTTGTTATCCAGTGAATATGTAAGCAAGTACTTCTCTTCTCAAGGTGCTGCACAAGAATTCATGGATGTTTGTACTCAGCTAAGTCCCCAAACGTCGTAATAATCTATCGGTTAACTGTAATACTTGCAAACTTAAACTACACCCTCAGCTTAGTTGAGGGAGTTAAATTTAAATTTCAAGCTCTACAAAAATGTCGGGATGACTGGATTCGAACCAGCGGCCCCTTCGTCCCGAACGAAGTGCGCTACCAAGCTGCGCTACATCCCGGCAGTAGCCTTGCGGTTATTATCATATCACAGAATTTAAATAGAGAGGGGGTAGAGGGGGTAGAGTGGGAAGAAATTCATGTCAATTAACAACTAACCACTAACCACTAACCACTAACAACTAACCAAAATTGCGTTACCATAAATCCTGTATATCAACAAGTGGTAGGATTGTGACTGTAAAACCAGACTGGTTGCGGGTAAAGGCTCCTCAATGGGAACGTGTTGGGAATGTTAAGGAAACTCTGCGGGATTTATCGCTGAATACTGTTTGTGAGGAAGCATCTTGTCCGAATATTGGTGAGTGTTTCAAGGCAGGTACCGCTACGTTTTTAATTATGGGGCCTGCTTGTACTCGTGCTTGTCCTTACTGCGATATTGATTTTGAGAAAAAACCGCAACCTTTAGATCCTACGGAACCCTCGCGGTTAGCGGAAGCTGTTCGTCGAATGAAGTTGAATCATGTGGTGATTACTTCTGTAAACCGTGACGATTTACCTGATGAGGGAGCTTCCCAGTTTGTTCGCTGTATTGAAGCAGTACGTACTATTTCACCGAAGACTACTATTGAAGTTTTAATTCCCGATTTATGCGGTAATTGGGAAGCTTTGGAAATTATCCTTAAAGCGCAACCGGAAGTTCTTAATCACAATACAGAAACTGTTCCCCGGTTATATAAACGTACACGTCCCCAAGGTGATTATCAACGAACTTTGGAATTATTGAAGATATCCCGTCAAATTGCACCTTGGATTTATACTAAGTCTGGAATTATGGTTGGGCTTGGGGAAACCGATGAAGAAATTCGGCAAGTTATGCAAGATTTACGCGCTGTTGATTGCGATATTTTAACTATTGGACAATATTTACAACCTACTCAAAAGCATTTAAAAGTTGGTGATTTTATTCATCCCGAGCAGTTTGCAGGATGGAAGAAATATGGTGAAGAAATTGGTTTTTTACAAGTTGTTTCTTCTCCGTTGACAAGAAGTTCTTATCATGCAGAGCAGGTAAGAGAGTTGATGAAACAATATCCACGGGAGAAAACTTCGGAATTAATTTAATTTTTGACTAGAGCTTATAGCAAAAAGCCCCCCTTTTATAAGGGGGGTTGGGGGGATTTTTAACGTTTGCAAAAAACCAATTAATTATAAGCCCCCAACTCTATTAAATTAGCAATCCTTGCAGCAGTTAAACCCGTAACTCCTGTGATATTAACTTTTTCGGCATGGCGATCGCCTTGAAAAAATGCAACTATCTTACCCGCCTTAATATCCCAAAGTTGAATAATTTCGCTATCTCTACCTACAGCTAATAAATTAGAATCTTTACTAAAAGTAAGACTCCAAGGTGAAGAGAATTTTTCTTGTAATATGGCGATAGATTTATTCTTATTTATATCCCATACAGTTACAGTACCATCGTAGCTACCATAAGCGATAAAATTGCCATCATAACTAAAAGCCAGAGAAATAATTGGTTTACCAAAGTTTCCTAAAGTCTGTAAGCATTTAGCGCTATTTGTATCCCAAAGTTTGACAATACCGCTAGTATGTCCGCTAGCTAAAATTAAACCATTACAATTAAATTTAATAATATAAGAAGCTCTTTCTTGTATTGTTTGAAAACATTCTCCAGTTTCAACATTCCATAGTTTAATAATCGAATGACCACCACAACTAGCAATTATGTTTTCATCAGGGCTAAAACTAACAGAAAGCACCGGACGATTATGACCGTAAAATGTTTTTAAACACTGTGCTGTATCAGAATCCCAAACTTTTACAGTTCTATCGCTGCTACCACTAACTATTTTTTTTCCATCTGAATTAAAGGCGAACGACCAAATACTATCATCATGTCCTTTTAGGATTTTCGACGGTATTTTATTGCTTGTAGTTAAACAATTATTTAAATCATTTATCTGCCAAATGCGGATAACATTATCTTCATTACCAATATTTGCACAAGCAATTGTTTTTTCATCTTGACTAACAATTAATGAAGAAAGCCAATCTTTGGTTTTAAAAAGAGTATATATACATTGCTGAGAATCTATATCCCAAAAATTAATTGTATGTTGACTACCGCTAATGATTGTCCGATTATCGCTGCTAAGTATAGCCGAATGAACATAATCGGCACGCCCTTGCAAGGTTTTCAGACATTTTCCTGTAGTGACATCCCAAATTTTAACCGTTCTATCAACGCTCGCAGTTGCTAATATTTGATTTTTACTACCGAAAGCTATAGCGTTAATTTCAGAAAGATGTCCAGACAAACTTTGTAAATATAAACCAGTATCAATATCCCATATTTTAATAGTCTTTTCACCGCTACCAGTAGCTAAAAATTTTCCGTTATTACTAATATCAATTAAAGAAATATTATAACTTTGAGATTGTATTTCTATAGATTCAGAATTATTCAAATTCCAAACAGTTACAATCTTATCTCTAATACCGCAAGTCAAAATATCATTCTCTTTAGTATGCCCAAGAGATAAAATAATACCACTATTAGTTGAAAACCGATCGATCAATTCCTCTGTATTAATATCCCAAACAAAAATCGCACCATCGTCACAACCGAATATCAAAATATCATCTTCAGATAAAATTAGAGAACAAATACGACTTTGGGATTCAATTAATATCCGAGAATTACCCGTATTTAAATCCCAAGATATTATACTTCTGTTAGAATAGCCAAATAACTTGCTTCCATCTCGATGGAAAACAAGATTTTTGACTGTATGCTGATTCGGTGACTCTAAAGTTAAAATACATTCCCCAGTAGAAGCATCCCAAATTTTAATACTTCTATCTCGACTCGAACTAGCTATTTTTAAAGAATCTAAACTAAAAGCAACAGATTCCACTATAGTTTTATGTCCATGGTTTTTAAAAACCTGTTGATTTGTTTGCCATTTCCACAAACAAACTTCACCATCAATACTTCCGGTAACTAAAAACTCTTCAGTTGTATTAAAAGCAAGACTAAAAATAATTCCAAAGGTATTAGAAAAAGTCGTTTGTGTAAAGTGACTATTGCTAAAATCAACATTATTTAAACTTATTCCCTGTAAATTAGCTTGTCGAATATTTAAATTAGAGAAATCTTGATTGCTAATCTCAGATGATAGATGAGATAGCAAATTAATAATATTCCCTACAGCATACCCAGTAAGTAATGGTGACTTCCCTCGAAAATGACTAAGAATATTCCTTAAACTAGTTTCAACTTGATGCTGACTTCCTAAAATAACTTCTAAACCTTCAAGAATTGGTGTAATAATTAAACGTTTCTGTATATCTTGAATGTAATCTGGTGAAGTCGCTTTTAATAAAGCATGACTTTTAAATAATGAAATATCTCCAGAAGAGATTTCTTGAGATATTTGATCGATGTAATTCGTAGTCACATATTCCATGACTACAGACTGTAGTGAAAATTTAGATTTATTTTTCTCAATCAGGGAACGACGATTTAATGATTCTAATATTTCCAGTAAGCTAAATGGTTGTGAGACTAAATCGGATAATAACTCTTTTAAATCAACAGCATCTTGATTAATTGCTAACCAATATAATAAAGATTGCTCTAACTCCGACAAACGATTAAACTGCCGTGCTATCAGATTGCGAACATCACCAAACACCCTACTCCTATTACTTTGAACTAAAAACTCAGCAATATTTCCATCAAATAAATCTAAGACTGTAGAAGCGATAAATTTAAGATATAAAGGATTTCCCCCATAGTTGATAGTTAGCTGTTGCCAATTTGAATCTGTAGCATTAGTAATTCCTTTCCCTTGAAAAATCTGCTTAACTTCTGAAATACCCAAACCACTGATTTGTAAACAACGAGCAGGTAATTCCTTCCCTTCAATAGCAGAAATCTCTTTTGGCTTTTCCCGAGAAGTCATCAGCAAGCAACTTTGATGGGATGTTTCCCCTAACTTCTGAAAAAGTTCACCGTAGCTTTCATAACCCGATAAATAATTCCCTGCATAATTACTATCGCAGAAAACAGCATCAACATTATCAAAGACTATTAAACTACGTTGATTTTGTAGATACTCTATTAGCTTATTAATTAAAACAGAAATATTTCTAGCTAAATCAACTTCTTCACCATTAGATAAAACTTGTAATAAATTCGTAATTATTTCTAAAGGTGGTGGAGCATTACGTAAAGAAAACCAAATTGTCAAATCAAAATTATTTCTGAG
This sequence comes from Rivularia sp. PCC 7116, assembly GCF_000316665.1. Lineage (GTDB taxonomy): Bacteria > Cyanobacteriota > Cyanobacteriia > Cyanobacteriales > Nostocaceae > Rivularia. The sequence goes on from NC_019678.1 coordinate 1,608,574, forward strand.
ATTTTGAATTACCTTTGCAGATAAACTTGTTTTTCCAATCCCACCAATACCTACCAGTGTAATTAAACGACAGCAATCAATAACAATCCACTTTTGTAGTATATTTAACTCCTCAGCACGACCGAAAAAAATCGAAACGTCCGGAACTTCACTGCAAAAATACTGATTTTGTTGATTATTTTTTGATAAAACTAACTTTGTATAATCGCTTTTATCCAACTCCAGATTAAAACCGCGAAAAAATCTTTCTAAAGTACGTCTATCAACAGCAATCTCTCGACGTAAAACCTTAGAGATAGTAGCTGGATCTAACTGAGTAACTTCAATTAAAGCTTCAATAGTATATGGTTTATCAGAATTATTTGTATTTTCCCATTCATGGAGAGAATTTTCTAATTTCTCCCACCCTCCATCGGTTAAAACAACTCCTCTACCCCTTCTTTGTACCGTCATAATTATCTTCAATCTCGAAGTTATGGATTTTATGGAATGTTAATTAACCTCACCCTCGTTCCCTCTCCGCTATCTTGGAGAGGGATGTCCGAAGCAGACTTTCACCACTTCTATTTCTTCTGCCTCCTCCTTACCTTCTCTTTAACAAGAAGAGGGATGTCCGAAGCGGACTTTCACTCTTTTCCCTCTCCTTAACAAGGAGAGGGATGTCCGTTAGGACAGGGTGAGGTTTTTATTAATGAAAAATCAAAATGTTTCTTAACTTCCCGAACTTCCCTGGTGTAGAAAATTAACAAGTGCCATCATGCTTATAGATGGAATTACAAATAAATCCACAACTCGCAGTTATTAATTAGATTATTCTCAAATAATTTAAAAGCTGTATAAACTGCTGCGGAATATGCGATTTATTTAGCAATTTGTAATTTACTAGTATTTATCTATAGCTTCTAAGAGGTAACTATGACTAACATTAACACCGAAAATCTACCACTCTGGGTACAAAATCGAGACACAGTATTGAAAGCAAACAAAAACGTACAATGGCGTTATGATAAACAACCAGATTACACTAAGTCTAATCAAAACTTTGCAAAAGAAAGTAAGCAAAATCACCCCGCAAATTCCCTTGAAGCACTGGTACAAAACTTAGTACGAACATTCGACATTGAAGCCAACTTTAAAACTGATCCTCAACAGTGGATATCCGTTGTTCAAGATAAGTTTCGCATGAGTACCAATGGTGGAACTAACTATAAATTAGAAGACTTAGTAGAATCAGGTACTTACAAATTATTGATTGGTGATACCCAACACTACAAAGCTTCAGAAGAAAACTTTGAAACTTCCACCAATCTTTTTCACTCCGCATTCCCCGAAGGCTTTTTATGGGAAGTAGTAGAAGTCTATTCTGCACCGCCAACAATTGCTGTTAAATGGAGACATTGGGGACATTTCCGAGGAGCTTATAAAGATTATGTCCCTACGGGAGAAACAATTGAAATCATTGGCATGAGTATTGTTAAAGTTACCGATGATTTAAAAATATTGTCCCTAGAACATTATTACGACAATACAAAATTCTTAGATAAGCTAACATCTGGTGGTAAAACTTCAGGTGGAGCAAAACAAACACCACCATCCTTACAACAAAAATTTTGGGGTTTCATCAAGCAGCTTTTGCGACCACAATTAAAGCCAGCAACCGTAAATTTACAAACTAGTCGCTGCCCTTTCGCAAACTTAATCAATAAATAAAAATTAAAAACTCTGCGTAACTCCGCGCTAACCTCTGCGTCACTCTGCGTTAATACAATTCATACTTCATTAACTGACAGGGCAAAGTGCCGTTATAAACAGCAATCCTCTGCGAAGACTTCAACCCAATATATTTAGCCAACTCCTTATTCCCACTCAACACAAATGCAGTCCACCCCTTAAAACGCTGCTTCATCACATCACCCAAAAGCTTGTAAAATTGACCTAAATCGCTATCTCTTCCCAAACGTTCCCCATAGGGTGGATTGCAAAACAAAACCCCACTATCTGCTGGTGCCGCGACATCAGCAAGCTCCATCTGTGAAAAATAAATATGATTCTCAACACCGCTATTCACTGCATTTACACTCGCTTGCTCGATGACATCCTCGTTATTATCGCTTCCCCAAATCGAAGCAGGAAGCGTATCCAACTGACAAGCTTCCGCTTCTGCAATCAACTGTTCTAAAAGCGACAAATCAAAATCTCTCCAAGTCTCAAAACCAAAAGATTCCCGAAATAAACCCGGTGCAATATTCAAAGACTTCAAACAAGCTTCTATCGGTAAAGTACCAGAGCCACAAAGCGGGTCATAGAACATTTGATCTGGTTGCCAACCCGAAAGTTCAATTAAAGCAGCCGCCAAAGATTCTTTTAACGGTGCAGCTCCAACCGCCGGACGATAGCCGCGACGGTGTAAACTTTTACCAGAGCTATCAAGACTTACAGTACAAAAATCATTGCGAATATGAACGTTAATGCGTAAATCAGGGTTGTAAAGCTCAACATCAGAACGTTCCCCGAAAACTTCCTGCTGCTGGTCAACTATGGCATTTTTAACCTGCAGCGCTGTAAAGTGAGTGTGGTTAAGTTCGTCATTTTTACCAGTAGCGTTTACAGCTAAAGTATCTTCCGGTGTCAGATAATCTTGCCACTCAATCGTTTGGATACCCTTATAAAGCTCTTTTGCATTTTTACAAGGAAATTTAATTACCTTGAATAAAATTCGGAAAGGTAATCTGGCCCATAGATTCACCCGGTAAAGTAAAGTGCGATCGCCTTCAAATTCAACACCGCAAAACCCAGGCTCCACCGACTTTGCACCCAATTGTTCTAATTCCTTCGCTGCTAAATCTTCCAATCCGCGAGCAACCGTTGCAAAATATTCGTTCATATATTCAAGTAATTATTTAAAACCTAATTTAATTAAACTATTAATTAAACAATTAATTAACTAATTTCCTTAATTACCGAAGCTACCAAAGCTGAGATAATAGCAATAAATACGAAAATTTCGATAACTTTAAGCAAGGAAAGAGATGATAGCCATTGCTTAACTATCACCATATTAAAATTAGAACGCCAACTATAAAAATTTTCTTGCCATAAACCAGGACTATCCTTACTACGAAATCGTAAATTAATCATAGATAAAATTAAGGGTACACTTCCAACCTTAATACTCATCAACACATGAAGCGCCAAGCAAATTACTAAAATTAACCAAGAAATAAGATGGGCATAATACCAAGAATGATTAAGTTCTCCTTGAGGTAGCCACTTTTCATCCATCATTTTGCCAGAACAAACGGCAAAAGTTACCGCCAAAATACTTAAAGTATTAACTAAACGGTGTAGAGAATACCACCACATTGGTTCTCCAAATTTAGTTAGGTTCTTAAAAGAATCCGGCTGAATTAATCTTCTTTGACCTCTATGAAAAGCATAGATAGCAAATAAAGGAAATATTAATAACGTCCATACTCCAAATGTCCCATGAATTCCCTCAATTTCTGTAAATTTGGGTAGGGAAATTGTCCCCCAACGTCCATCAAAAACATCATAAGTCCAAAAAGCAGTAATAATTGCTCCAATAGTAAATAAGCCAATTAAAGCGTGAAGAATGCGTAGTAATAATGGTTGATAAGGCTGATGAAATTTCGCTGACATAAAATAACGAACACAAGAATCATTTACTATTTATTAATGTAGGGGAGACCTTCTTTGGGTATGGACTATCCTCCCCAAATATTGCCGTTGTGTTGTCGCGCAGCGCAACACGCCATTATGAGTTTAAATCTTATAATAAATGTGGGACAACTAACGGGCAGGTCTAATATTTAATTCATATTTCCCAGACGTCTATCTAAATTCTTTTGAGTTCCAGAATTTTCTCTACCTGTTCTTACCCAAGCAATATCTTGATGAGAATCCCGTGTCATTTGTTCGTCACGCTCTGCATCACTTTGAAATCCCCCACGAGTTGGAAATCCGGCATTATTCCGAGGATTTTCAAACATATGATAAACTACAACCGCTTTTGTTTTACCCAAGAGATACTGCTGCGCTAAAGTATCCGTACCTCTAGCATCTCCAACAACAAAACCTTGATTTTTTTTCAGAGCATTATTAATTTGTTGACGGTAGTGTTTGTCAAATTCTGCTTGAGTTAAATCCAGGTGTCCGCTGATGAAATTAATGATTTGCTCGGTTGTCATGTTTTGATTTTATCAAGTAGCTCGATTAATTTTTTATTAAGAATGTCATATCCTTGATTATTCAAATGCAGTTCATTAGAAGCATATTCTTGCAACATCATTCCTTGACTATCAGCAATAATCGAGAAACTATCAAATATAACTCACGGGGTGACAACAATGATACAAACAAGACAGGGGTTAGGTTTTAGGGGTTAGGGATTAGGGAATGCAGGAGTTCCTTTAAGGTAGATGAAATTCCGAAAAATGGCATTGAACTGAAATTCACGATTCTGCCGAGGGATATTGTTCATCACTTATTGAGAATAATTTCCCCATCACCCAACACCCAAACCCTGTCCTCATTTCAAGCTGCTTGTCACCCCCTGAGCAAATATAATCACCTTATCTTTAGCTAATGTAGCTATATAAGCATTAACTTCTTCAACTGCCGATCGTAGATCAAAAAGGCTTACGTTGGCTGTAATTCTGCAATCTGCATTAACTTACATTAAAAAATTAAATTAAATCAATTAGTCTTAACCTAAAAAATCTCTTAACAACTTATTGATTTTCTCTGGCTTTTCAAAGTTAGGAAGATGAGCCGTGCCGGGTATTTCTTCTCCCCAAGCATTAGGAATAGTATCAACAATATACTGGCAGCGTTGCTTAATATGCGGGAAATCTAGTTCACCCCAAATAACAAGCACTGGTAACGATAAGACAGATAATCTTTCATAAGCGTTATTGGGTTCAATTTCTTGAGTAAGTTCAGGCATCCCTAAAGCAATACCATTCATATCAAGAAATAATTCTCTCAAAGCACTATTAACTCTTCCTTTCTGACTAGTTGCACCGTCAAGCCATAAGTTAGCTTCAATTGCATTAACACGCGCTAAATCGTTGGTTTCCTCCGCTTCCTTCAACGTATTAATACGTGCTTGAATATTAGGAGCAAACGTTTCCGGCGCAGGAGCGCCGCTGATAGCAGTTGAAATCAGCACAAGCTTAGTTACCCGTTGTGGATAAGCAAGAGTAAAATCGATCGCAATACGTCCACCTTGCGAACATCCGACTAAAAAAGTATTTGAGACTTCCAGTTTGTCAAGCACTTTTCGTAAATCTTCAATATGTGAAAAGGCTTGATCGGCAGTTGTCGTTTCACCGAAACCCCGGCGATCGTAAGCAACTACTTGATAGCTGTCGTTCAAACCAGCCATCTGATAATGCCACATACGTTTATCTGCAACGCCTGCATGGAGAAAAATTAATGGTTTGCCTTCTCCTGAACATTCAACCGCAAGTTCAGCACTACCTATGTTAAGTTTAAAAGTCTCCGCCATGATTAAAGAGCAACTTTTACAATTGTGTATCTTAGCTGACTATTTTAATGACTTTACCCGCAGTAATCAGATCCAGTGCATCACAAACATCGGGTATCAGAGGTACAAGCTCAGATAAGCAATTAATCAGCGCTACCATAACTACAACTGCAACTCCAGCCTGTTGTAAGTTTTGCTCATACCTTAAGTTTTAGTCTGTGGTGAGCAGAATTGTAAAACCTGCCTGATGCATAAGTACCCTACTCACCAGATTTCAACAAGATTGAACAAGACTTTGCCATTATCAAAAAAAGGCGGATTTATTCTCCCCCGGATGTCTCGCTTTACGACATCATTAAATCATACGGAAATTAATTGGAATGACTATAAATCCGAAAACGGACCGCCATTTGCAAAAACTTTGCTACCTTGATATGCACATTCAACTGAAAGACTTTTTTCATTCTTAATCATCTTTAAATTAAAAGCACTTAAAGAAACTCCTACCTCATCATTTGACTTAGAAGATATTTCTAATACAGGAGCTATTTTAGCTTCAGCGGCTGCTTCATGTAGAGATGCTATTGATTTCTGAGCTTGTACTTTCGCAAAACCAGGATGCCACTTAAATTCAATTAAACTCTCTTTTACAAAAGTAAAGCATTTTTTATTGGGGATAAAAAGAGGTCTTTTAGCCATAATAAGTTTTACAATTATAAGAAGAACAATACAATTATGGTTTACCACATTTCCCAATCTTGTCTGGGAGAAAAGTAATAGCGACATTCGCCGTAAAACTTCTGTAAATAATTCCCTGGATTTTGCTTTGCCCAACAATTTCCAACATTTAAATTATAAAAGTGAACTGCATCAATATATTGAGCATCAATCTGATTAAATACAAGCACTTCAGCTTGAGGATAAGTTGTAAAATTACTTGGAATTTCTAAAATTTCGCGTTTAATACGACCATAATCTGAGAACATATTTTTTAAAACATCAGGTTGTGTTATCGCCTGAGTTCTCATTTCTAAGATATTTTCTTTAGCATTGTTTGAAGCTGCATTCTCTTGATAAAACTTACAATCTAGTTCCCATAAAACAGCTTGATTTAGCCCGTGCAGACGGGCTTTGTAATTATAGCCCCAGCCTTACAGGCTGCGGGTGATTTTTATTGTAATAAACCCATCCCCAACCTGTTCAATTAGAGATAATATAGGAATCCGTTTTGAATATTGAAAAAATCTAGGTATTTGTAGGGTGTGTTACGACGCTAGTCTAACGCACCGAAACCCTTACATCATGGTGCGTTGCGCTTCGCGACAACACACCCTACGTATATTTCAAAAATCAATTAGGATTCCTATATTTTCAAAGTATTAATTATCCACCCATGACTCAAGCACCACTCAAATTAGTAGCCTTCTAAGCTGAGGGCTTATGTTCCATTGCGCTTAAAATGACGAATAATGCTATATTTCCCACCGTCGCATACGTAATTATTATGGCTAATCAAAAAACAGTTGCTATTCTCGGTGCCGGTGCTTGGGGAAAAGCTCTTACAACTCTTGCTCAAATTAACGCTCATGATGTACGAATATTCTCGCGTCGCGGTTCGCAAACTTTAGAACAAACCGTGGAAGGTGCGGATATTATTCTCAGCGCTGTTTCTATGAAAGGGGTAAGAGATGTTGCTTCTCAATTAAAATCTTTATCTGTTTCTCCTCAAACTATTTTTGTTACCGCTACTAAAGGTTTAGACCCTCAGACTACATGCACACCTTCGCAGATTTGGCAAGATAATTTTCCCGATAATCCAGTGGTGGTTTTATGCGGTCCTAATTTATCTAAGGAGATTACCAAGGAATTACCAGCAGCCACTGTAGTAGCTAGCAAGATTGAAAGTGCTGCCGAATCAACGCAGTTAGTATTTAATTCAACTCGATTTCGGGTTTACACAAATTCCGATCCTTTGGGAGTGGAATTAGGTGGAACTTTGAAAAATGTTATGGCGATCGCTGCTGGTGTATGTGACGGTTTGCAGTTGGGAACCAATGCCAAGGCTGCGCTAATGACTCGCGGGCTAACTGAAATGGTTCGTATCGGCGTACATTGGGGTGCGAAGCCAGAAACTTTTTACGGTTTATCGGGTTTGGGTGATATTCTAGCAACCTGCAACAGTCCTTTAAGTCGCAATTACCAAGTCGGATATCAATTAGGACAAGGTAAAACTCTTACAGAAATTCTTTCCCAACTTGAAGAAACTGCTGAAGGAGTAAATACAGCTGAAGTTTTGGTACACAGAGCCAAACAACAAAATATTTCCATGCCGATTACTCAAGAAGTTTACCGCTTGCTGAAAGCTGAAGTCACACCACGACAGGCGCTGATGGATTTAATGAAGCGAGATATCAAGCCAGAATACAACAATTAGTTTGGGAATTGGGGTTGTGGGGAAATGGGGGATGGGAAGACGAGGGGACAACAAGAGAACAGTGTGCTTACAACTCTCAATTACCAATTACCAATGCCCCATACCCTATTCCCAAATTCAAAATACCAAGATTCCCTGACGATTAATTAAAATTTCGTCAGGAAATAACTTGCATAGCTATGTAGATATGACTATGCATACGATTTATAACTTTTTTAGCTTGTCTATCTTTATACCATGTAATCTTGGTTACTGTCAAGATTTATAAAGTTGGAAGTATGACTGGCAATGCCAGTTAATTGCAGTCTAGTAAAGCGTTTGAATTGCTGTTGGTTCAAATAAATTACTAAACTGATATGCCTAAATTAAATCAGTATCAAATGAAATCAGTATGGTTTTCTTTCAAAAAAAACCAAATTAATTTCTAAATAATGTTAGTTCTCCGTTAATCGCGGGAACAATAGCAACAGTTGATTAGCTAAAAGGCTAATAATTGTTACCTGGAGCCGTTGAGAATATTCTTATGCCAGCAACATCTTTTTATGCAGATGCCGATGCCGCTTACGATACTCAAAAGTCCCGTCAAGATTTGGAGCCGGAAATAACCGCAGATGATGCGGATGCTCCAGCAGATGAGGACTTGGAGCAACTGGAGATGGCTTCTTCCGAGACTGCTAATGTGAGTGCTAGTACGAAAACCCGCAGTACGGATTTAGTTCGTTTATACCTTCAGGAAATTGGCAGAGTTCGGTTATTAGGGCGAGATGAAGAGGTTTCAGAAGCTCAAAAAGTCCAGCGTTATTTGAAGTTACGGATACTGTTGTCTGAAGCTGCAAGCAAAGGTGATGAATTACTTGCTCATTATTTAAAGATAATTGAAGCCCAAGAACGTTTGACATCTGAGTTAGGACATCGCCCTTCGATGAAAAGATGGGCAAATACTGCTGGTATTGAAGAGTCTGAGCTAAAAGGCGCTTTATCACAAGGTAAGCGTCGTTGGGCTGAAACTGCTAAATTAACCGTACAAGAATTAGAGCAAATTCAAACCCAAGGACTTCAAGCCAAGGAACACATGATTAAGGCGAATCTTCGTCTTGTTGTTTCTGTTGCTAAAAAATACCAAAATCGTGGTTTGGAATTATTGGATTTAGTTCAAGAAGGTACTTTAGGTTTAGAAAGAGCGGTAGAAAAATTTGATCCCACTAAGGGTTATCGCTTTAGTACCTATGCTTATTGGTGGATTCGTCAAGGTATTACCCGAGCGATCGCTACTTCTAGCCGTACTATCCGACTACCAGTTCACATCACCGAAAAGTTAAACAAAATCAAGAAAGCTCAACGTAAAATTGCTCAAGAAAAAGGTCGTACTCCGACTTTGGAAGATTTAGCTGTTGAGTTGGAAATGACTCCCGCTCAAGTACGGGAAGTTTTATTGCGGGTTCCTCGTTCTGTTTCTCTTGAAACAAAAGTTGGTAAAGATAAAGATACCGAATTAGGTGAGTTACTTGAAACTGATGGTGTAACACCTGAAGAAATGTTAATGCGGGAATCTCTCCAAAGAGATTTGCAAAATCTTTTGGCTGATTTAACTACCCGCGAACGCGATGTAATTCTCATGCGTTTTGGTTTGGCTGACGGCCATCCTTACTCATTAGCAGAAATTGGACGCGCTTTAGATTTATCCCGCGAACGTGTTAGACAAATTGAATCCAAAGCTTTGCAAAAGCTACGTCAACCGAAGCGACGCAATTTGATTCGCGATTATTTGGAATCTCTCAGCTAAAAGTTCAGTGTTTAAAAGTGATTGAAGCACGGTTTTGGGAAGCCATTCGTATTCTTAATCCCCTTTGTTTTGGGGCAAGATATGGTTTCCCCATTGCCTTCATTACTCCTATCTTCTGTATCAGTTGGTTCTCTCTACAACCGGATAAGTGTTCCCATACCCTACATTACGATAGTCTACTATTTTTTTTAGATGCAGAATTTGCCCTACGAATAAACTTGGAAGTTCAGGCTTTTTATAATTTTTAATGTAGTCATCTTAGATCTTAAATTTGATCAATCTCTACATCAGATAATTTCTCAATTTTCTCACCCGATGGATTATGGCAAACTTTTTCTACTTGCATCAAAAAAAAGCTTGTCACTTATTTTCCTTTAAATGCTTACATTTACCAGAATTTTATTTTCCACTTTCTGTGTGATATGCAATTTAATTCTCCCCCTGATAGTTAAAAATTATTCTCAACAATCAATAATTATTGCAAACAGGTAGAATTATTTGTTATATTCGCAATTGATAGGGTTTGTTGAGAAAAATTCGTATGACAATTTACACTACTGCTTCGCTCAAGGCAGAACTCAACGAACGAGGTTGGCGTTTAACACCTCAGAGAGAAGTAATTCTACACATTTTTCAGGAGCTTCCTCAAGGGGAGCATCTGAGTGCCGAGGATCTTTATCAAAGGTTGCAAGGCGATAATGAAGGGATAAGTCTTTCGACGATTTATCGCACTTTAAAGTTGATGGCACGTATGGGAATTTTGCGGGAGTTGGAATTAGGGGAGGGTCATAAACATTATGAGCTTAACCAGCCTTATCCCCACCATCACCATCACTTGATTTGTGTTAGGTGCAATACGACTACTGAGTTCAAAAATGACTCAATCTTAAAAATTGGGTTAAAAACTTCTCAAAAAGATGGTTATCACCTTCTTGATTGCCAGTTGACTATTCATGGAGTATGTCCCAAGTGCCAGCGAGCCTTAATGCCGTTATAACACTTGGGAGAATGTTTCAGTTGAGTAGTGTTGTCGGATGTATGTTTATGCAGCCTGCAAGCAGTTTTTTACTTCTTCTCCAAGAAGGAAAAACTGCTGGCAGTAGATAGTCTATTCTGCGAATACGACCGCGAAACGGATGCTAAAATCGTCCGTTTCTGACATCCTTCAAACTAACACCGTAAAACTCTTGAGCCTGCTTGATAGCTTTCTTGGTATCTTTACTCATTTCTCCATTTAGAGGACCCTTATAGAAACCCCTTGACTGCAAGCGTCTTTGAATTTCCAATACATTAAACTCAGCTTTATCGGTATCATTGATGTTTCTATACAATTTGCCGCGAGTAGTCGGACCGGCAATACCGCTAGACGCTAAATAGTTAGCACCTTGGAATCGCTTTACCGCATCAGCAGTATAAGGACCGAAATAACCGTTGGGTTGTCCTTTCAAATATCCTGCCTTGATTAACTGTGCTTGCAAGATTCTTACAGGCTCTCCTCTATCTCCTAAGCCAAGAAATTCTTTATTTCGTCTAGAGGCGGCTATTGTCATGCTCTTGGGAGCTTCTTCCCCAAAGCCAACTCCGCTTCTCGGTAGTTTGGTTAGCGTCTGCCCTCCTACGATACCGTCAACATCCAACCCATAAGCTCTTTGGAAGCGTTTTACGGCATCTTCAGTAATCGGCCCGAAAATACCTGTAGAATTGCCGTAATAAAATCCTGCTACCCGCAATCTTTCTTGTAAGGCTTTAACAGCTTGACCTTCATCACCTTTAGCCAGCAAATTAGGATTGCGGCGCTTAGTGGTATTGGCAGCTACCTTAACAGAGGGCTTTTGTTGGTTGTTTTGGCTCGTTTTAGCGACTGGTTTTTTGGTTGCTGCTGCATTCGTATTAACCGTTACAGCCGCACGCCAGCCTTCTAATTTTTGTAGGGTAGCAGGTCCGGCTACACCATCCACACCGATGCTAGCTGCTTTTTGAAAGCGTTTGACAGCATCTTCGGTTTTAATGTCATATACCTGAGTAACGGGGGCTTGATAAAAACCAGCCCTTTTCAAGTCTTGTTGTAAATTTTTGACAGACGGACCTCTATCTCCTTTTTGCAGTGCCAAAGCACTACTGGCAATGCTAAGGATGGAGATTGTTAAGACTAGAGGCAACATATACCTCCAAGCCTTGCTTGAAAAACGTTTTAAATCTGGAGTTTGTGCGGTTTTCAACCAGGAACTAAGGTAAACCAATTCACTGGCTGACGGGTCTTCATAGACGACCGCTAAGTGTAAATACGCAAGATTTTCCATATTTTTTTATTACACCACCGATTTTGATTCGATTGCTGCTTCTGCTTGGTGAACCAGGTTTCGCAAATTATCTAATGTTGATATATTTACATCCTGCCATAAACCGCGCTTGTATGCTTCTAATAATCTTTCAGCAATATCACGCAAAGCATGTGGATTGTTGTTCTCGATGAATTCACAGACGTTTGTATCGAAAAGATAAGATTTACAAATTCCCTGGTACATGTGGTCTTCTACGCATTTGGTAGTAGCATCATAAGCAAATAAATAATCTACCGTAGCTGCGATTTCAAATGCGCCTTTATAAGCGTGACGCATTACTCCTTCAATCCATTTGGGATTAATTACTCGCGAACGATACACCCTGGCTATTTCTTGTTGAAGCTTGCGGACTCGTGGGTTAGCAGGGATAGAATTGTCGCCAAAGTATGTTTGGGGGTTTTTCCCCGTCAAAGAACGCACTGCTGCTGTTAGACCACCCTGGAACTGATAATAATCGTCGGAATCTAGTAGATCGTGTTCGCGATTATCTTGATTGTGCAGTACTATTTGCATTTTGACTAGACGTTGCTCGAAAGCTTCTGGCGCAGCCTTGCATAAACCTTTACCAGTGTAAGCATAGCAACTCCAATTCATATACGCACGAGCCAAATCTTCATCTGAATTCCAGTTTTGAGATTCTATCAATCCTTGTAAACCAGCCCCATAAGCTCCTCCCTTACTACCAAAAATACGGTATTGCGATCGCGTTTTTGCTGCTTCTAAATTTAATCCTTGTTTAGTCCAATATTCTGTTTCAGATGTTACTTGTGATGCTAAGGGATTATACTCTTCAGATTCTTTGAGTCCGGCAACTGCTTTAACTGCTCTATCGAAGAGTTCGATTAAATTGGGGAAAGCGTCTCGGAAGAAACCAGATATTCTTAAAGTCACATCTACGCGAGGACGCTGTAAAACTGATGTCGGTAAAATTTCAAAATCTACAACTCTTCTACTAGCACCATCCCATACTGGCTGTACCCCGATTAAAGCCAAGGCTTGAGCAATATCATCACCTCCAGTTCTCATTGTGGAGGTTCCCCAAACGGATAAGGCTAATGTTTTTGGATATTCTCCATGTTCTTGAGTGTAGGTTTCCACAAGGGTTTCTGCTGCTTTTCTACCTACGTCCCAAGCCGATTCTGTGGGAATAGCACGAATATCAACGGAGTAAAAGTTATTACCTGTAGGTAGAACCTCCGGACGACCCCGTGTAGGTGCCCCACTAGGAGCGCTTCTAACATATCTACCGTCAAGTCCTCGTAACAAATTTTTAATTTCTAAATCGGTTTGCTGCAACGAAGGTAGAAGAACATCTTGAATCCATTCTATAACTAATTGAGTTTGGGATTCGGAGGCTTTTATTTGAGGAGGTAGAAGAGAAACCTCACCCCCTTCCCCTCTCCTTGACAAGGAGAGGGGTGTCCGAGAGGACGGGGTGAGGTTTTTTATGCTTTGCTCAACAATACAAGCAGCATATTCTTCCACCAGTTCGATTGCATCACCGATATTGCGACAATGTACGATGCTTTGATTTTTAAAAGTTTCTGTGGGGTTATCTGTTAAAGGGTCAAAATCCCAGTTTAAATCTTGAACGATAGCGCGAGTTAATCCCGAATGATGCCGATTTGGATGACGCGCGATCGCGACAATTAAATCCCTCAATTGCCTTCCGTTAGGGCAGTTACCAAATATATGTAAACCATCGCGAATTTGTGCTTCTTTTAATTCGCATAGATAGCCATCTAAGTAATCTAAAATTTGATTTTGTTGTTGATTTATTGGTTGTTCGCTATTAATCTCCAAGTCTAAATGTAAATTTTCTTGAATAATTAATTCGTGAATCCGCTCGCCGATAATTGGTACGCGCTGGGGATCTAAATTGCTTGCTTCGTAATATTCATCTACTAAGTTTTCTAGCTTTTGCAGGGAACCGTAAAGCTCCGCACGGGTTAAGGGAGGAGTAAGATGGTCTACGATTACAGCTTGAGAGCGGCGTTTTGCTTGAGAACCTTCCCCTGGGTCGTTGACAATAAAAGGATAAAGATGTGGAAGAGTTCCAAAAGCAACTTCTGGATAACAATTTTCCGACAAAGCGATGCTTTTACCCGGTAGCCATTCTAGATTTCCATGTTTTCCTACATGAACTACAGCATCAGCACCAAAGCATTTCCTTATCCAGTGATAAAAAGCTAAATAAGCGTGAGTAGGTTCCAAATCCGGGGCGTGATAGTTCAAGCTGGGGTCTATGTCGTAGCCACGGGAGGGCTGAATTCCGATAAAAACATTACCGAGTTGGATACCGGGAATTGGGAATGGGCAATTGGTAATGGGTAATTGCGTATTACTATTACTCCCCATTTCCCCATCTCCCCACCTTTGAGAAATACCTTGCTGCACTGCTTCTGGTAGGGAATTAAAATATTCTTGATATTGTTCTGGGGAAAGAGTTTGTCGAATTTGTCTTAAATCTCTGGCTTCTTCATCGTTTGTAATTCCTGCGGTAAGTATTTCTATTAACTCATTTCCGTTTTTAGGTAAATTTTCTACTTGATAACCGGCGTATGAGAAGGCTTTCAAAATTTCAATGCAGCTTTGGGGTGTATCTAGTCCAACTCCATTTGCCAAGCGTCCGTCGCGAGTGGGGTAATTTGCCAGAATTAAAGCGATACGGCGTTCTTTTGGAGATTTATAGCGCAGCTTTACCCAATTAGCAGCCAAATCCGCAACAAAATCAATTCGCGAAGCAACTGGTTGATAAATTACAACATCAGTTTGTAAAGCCGAATTTTTCTTTTCTACGCTTTTGAAAGAAACAGCACGACTAATAATGCGTCCGTCAACTTCTGGTAGTGCCACATTCATGGCAATATCGCGCGGTGAAAGCCCCCTAGAAGAAGATTCCCACTGTTCGAGGGAACTACTGCTGAGGATGACTTGCAGCACCGGAACATCCAAATTTTCCCATAATTCAACAGACGGTCTTTCTGTTTCCAATCGCGCTAAAGAAAAGCTTGTGGTGTTGAGTATGAAGGAAACATTATCTCCGTCTTGATTTTGTAAAAATTCTGTTAATTCTTGTTGAACATCGATTTCACGTAACGAAGAAATATAAACCGGAACTGGATTTATATTTCGTTTGGCTAAAGCTTCGCACAAAGCATCTATAACCAAAGTATTTCCCGCCAGATAATGAGCGCGGTAAAAAAGTATGGCTACTTGTGGGAAACCTGCATAGGAATGAGAGGGAAACCTAGAATTTTCTACCCCCTCTATCCTTTCCTTGCAATGCCCAATGTCCGATGCCCGATGCCCCTTACCTAAATAATCATATAAACCAAAGGAAGGTATTTCTTGAGGAGGTAGGGGATTAAATGATGTTGAAAAACACGTATCGGCAATGAATTTAAAGGCATTAACGAAATTAGAGACTCCACCTTGGCTAAAATAACGAGATATTTGACTAACGCTAGCCAAAGGTAAAGTTGAATGAGATATTAAGTTTAGATCGAGAGCATCGTCACCTGGGATTACAATTAAGTTAGTACCATTACGTTGCACTATTTCACTTACTACTTCTAAACCATAAGACCAGTAAGAAGTTCCTCCTAATAATCGTAAGATAATAACTTGTGCAAATTCTAAAACCTGTTCGGCATAACTATCAATACTTATTTGATGCTGTAAATTTAATAAATTAGCAACTCTAATTGCATCGAAAGTCGGAGGTAATTTGCTAACTGCTGCTGCTACTGTCTGAATATCTGTATCGGCTGAAGTTAAAAATACAAACTTTGCGGTAGTTTGTTCTAGAAATATTAAGTCTTCTGACTCTAGATTAAATTCTGTTTTGGTGGCACTTATTCGATGCATAATCCTGTATTGCCGTCTTACACTGTTGATTAGAACATACCGATTGGAACACAATCAAAAAATCTTTGTGCAGCGCAAATACTCCTCTCACTTCTACTTCTTTGAAAATGCTTAGTTCTCCCACACTAAGCTTTTGTCAAACCTTAACTACCAGTGTATTTCAACAACTAGGGGAATTATTGCAGCAAATGTTTTCTCCCTCGGAAAATGCAGCAATAATATTGACAGAAGCTGTTTTGACACGCATCCCGATTCCCGGAGATTGGCAGGTGCAACAGTTTACGGTAGTGGTTTCCTCTGGATTTAGCGGTTTATTAGTAGGTTTACCATATTCTTTATCCTCCGAGAAAAGTTACAGCGATTCTTCAGTGAACGCAAAGCTGACTTTTGAACCAAAAGAAATCATTCAGTTTCTTGAGAAATTAAGGGATTTGTTTGAAAAAGATTCTTATAGCTATGGTCAACTCGAACAATATTGCCAAATCCCTGCTATTAATGATGCTACACTGCAAAGCAAATTCACAGTGCTGTTGTTAAACAACTTAACGACACAATTAAATCAAGCTAATGCATCAAATTTTACAAATCAAATTTTTTCTTGCGAACAGGTTGAAAGCGCGCTAGAAAAACAGATTGCTCAAGAAAAACTGCTAAATCAGGTAATTACGCAAACCCGTAAAAGCTTAGATTTATCGGTAATCATGGTAACTGCCATCGCTCAAGTCAGAGAGTTTCTTGAATTAGATAGATTAGTAGTCTACAGGTTTGACGAAATAAACCTTAATAGTCATGCACATTTTTCCCACCATAATTCACAAAAACCTCCTCCTTATGCTGGTTGCGTAGTTCATGAAGTTTTAGCGAATGACACTATCTCTTCAGTATTGAATTACTCAGAAGAAAGATGTTTGATGCCATCAACAAGCTGCTGGGAGAAATATCGCCAAGGTTTTACTTTGGCTGTAAGTGATATTGAAAAAGCCTACGCTCTTGAAGAGTGTTTGCTTAAATATTTAAAAAAAATTAGAGTTAAAGCAAAATTTGCCGCACCCATTGTCTTTGAGGAAAACCTTTGGGGGTTATTAATTGCTCACCAATGCGATACTACCCGCGAGTGGACGCAAAACGAACAAAATTTACTCACTTCAGTTGCCGAGCAATTAGCGATCGCTATTCATCAATCTGAGTTAATGCACTCTTTAGAGTTGGATAAATTGACTTTGGAACAAAGAGTGAATGATAGAACAGTTGAACTGCATGATGCTTTGGTAGCCGCAGAATCAGCGAATCGTTTGAGAAACGAATTTCTCGCTACTATCAGTCATGAATTATTAACTCCATTGACCTATGTAATCGGCATGTCTTCTACTTTACTGCATTGGTCTTTTGGTGAATTAACCCAGCGTCAGCGAAATTATCTTCAGAGAATTCACGATAGCGGCGAACGTTTATTAGAAATGATTAACGATATCTTAGAGTTATCTCAGATAGAAGCAGGTAAAGCTGTCTTAAATATTACTGAGTTTTCTTTAACTGATATTGCAAGAAATACTATAAATAATGGTTTACAACAAAAAGCAACGCGCGGACAAGTAGATCTTCATCTTGACTTGCTTTTGGATTACGAAAAAGATAAATTTACCGCCGATTTGAGGCGAGTCAATCAAATTTTATTGAATTTATTAACCAACGCAATTAAGTTTACCCCTGAAGGTGGTAATGTCACTTTACGAGTTTGGGTAGAAAATGAAAATGCCGTTTTCCAGGTAGAAGACACTGGAATTGGCATTGCTGAAGAACAATTATCCTTGTTATTTGAAAAATTTCATCAGCTTGATAATCCTTATCGCAGACGCTACGAGGGAACGGGATTGGGCTTGGCTTTAACTAAGCAACTTGTACAACTACATCGAGGTAGAATTGATGTTCAATCCACAGTTGGTACGGGTTCAATTTTCACTGTATGGATACCACCGCAGTTATCAGTTAGCAGTAAACAGTGAACAGTTAACCGTTTTTTTTAATTAAACTAATTGTTCATTGTTGACTGACAATACATCCACTGCGTGGAGGGATATTTAAAGATATTTGCGAGTCTTGTTGGTGATTTAACTCGACTTTATCGCTGGCGTATAAAACCGCATTTAGTTTTGATTGCAAATTAGCTATATCTAGATTAACTTTCGCGTCAGTAGTACTAACGTTAACCGCCACAATTAATTCTTCTTTGTCTAAAACACGGGCAAATACATATACTTCTCCTTCCGCAAACAATACTTTGTAATCACCGGTACGCAAGCAGGGATAAGCGTGACGCAAAGCAATCAATTCGCGGTGAGTTTTGAGAATTTCTTTATCCCAATTAGCTTCTAAAGGAAAACCACGTCGCGAATCTGGATCGAGCTTACCCGGTAAACCAACTTCATCACCGTAATATATGCTGGGGGCACCAGGAAAAGTTAATAAAAGTAAAGTTGACAAGATAACGCTTTGTTTATCTCCATCCGCAATACTAATTAAACGTGCGGTATCGTGAGACGCAAGTAAGTTTAACTGAGTTAGTTGAATTTCCCAAGGATAAAGCTTTAATACTTCTTGAATTTTTTCGGCGTATCCAGTCGCAGATAAAGCTGGATAGGGCTCATAGGAGCGGTCTTTTACCTGTTCAATATCAACGCGATCGCCAGCAGTAAAAGCAATGGTTGGTGCTGTAAATAAATAATTCATTACACCGTCAAATTGGCTACCATCTAGCCACTCGCGGGCATCAGTCCAAACTTCCCCAACTATATAAGCTTCGCTATTTATAGCCTTAACTCTTTCCCGAAATTCTTGCCAAAAACCAGGAGTTCTGATTTCAAAAGGAACATCTAAGCGCCAGCCATCAATACCGAATTTTATCCAATATTCGGCAATTTCCATGATATATTCCCGCACATCGGGATTGTCGTGATTGAAAACCGGTAGAGCGCGGTTGCCATCCCATCCTTCGTAATTAGCAGGTAAATCGCCGGTATAAGCAGCGAGCGGCCAATCATGTATTTTAAACCAATCTAACCAAGGTGAATGGGGACCATTTTCTAAAATATCGTTGAAAAAGAAAAAGCCGCGACTGCTGTGATTAAATACCCCATCTAAAACAACTTTAATATCTCGTTTGTGAGCAGCTTCTAGTAATTCTTTAAAAGCAGCATTTCCACCGAGTAAAGGGTCTACCTGATAATAATCATGAGTATGATAGCGATGGTTGCTAGCTGATTGAAAAATAGGGGTAAAGTAGACAGCATTAATACCTAAATCCTGAAAATAGTCTAACTGCTCTACCACACCCCATAAATCCCCTCCTTTATAACCTTGAAGTGTAGGTTTTGTATCCCAATCTTCCCATTTTGGATTGTTTAACAAACGTTTGCGAGGCTGTTTACCAATAGCGAATCTATCGGGGAAAATTTGGTAGAAAACGGCGTGCTTTACCCAGTCTGGTGTTTGAACTTGCATTTTTTACCCTGTATATCTTCAGATGTCATATTTACAGATAACGGGTTCAAAGCAACTCACACCGTAGAAAGAGAATTAGACTATCAAGCAAAACTATGTGCAGAAATTACAAATGACGCATGAATTTTCAGAAACAATTGAGCGACGCTATAAAATATTATTTCTAAAAATTTGATGTGTTGAATACTTTTTTATGGCGACAAACACAACTCAACAGATATATGAATAAATATAAAAAATATTTTATTCTCAATGTCCTATGTCCAATTCCTAATTCCACCTCAAGATAGATTGATTTTTGTAAATTTTTAAAAATAAATCAACTAAATATGAAGCGATATTACGATTATTTCAAAAATATTTAGAAATCGTCTAAAACCCGAACATAGTTTTAACGTAGAAGCATATATTGATAATTGAGGTAAATAAAATGATTAACTTACAAAAATATCGCTTTGTATGCACTCTTACCTTTGGAGATGTGTACGGTCAAATAATTGTTTGGTTAATAACAATTACCCTTAGTTTGGCATCAGCTTTAGCATTAATGGGAGCAAGAAGACCTGTTTATGCTTTAGCTACAGTCGGGCTTGTAGTGCTATTATCCTTACCTTTCTTACTATTTGCATTCGTCACCACATTAATAAACCATATTGAACTGTCTGTTGTTGAACCAGGAACAGAAATGGAGCCAATTCCAGGTAACGTTTCCCAGCAACAACCCGTGACAAGCTAGTTAGTTGTTAATGGTTAATGGTTAGTTGTTGTAGAGACGTAGCACTGCTACGTCTCTACAGGTGCCCCCAATGTCCAGTCTCCCCAAATATAAGTAAATATATAAAAATACGTTTCTTGAAGTCGGGGGAGTCATGTTAGAACACGATGTAATAATTGTTGGTGGTGGATTGGCTGGAAGTCGTGCTGCTGTGGAAATTGCACGGACTAATCCCAATTTAAGTATTGCTGTAATTGCTAAAACTCATCCGATTCGCGCTCACTCGGTGGCTGCACAAGGTGGTATGGCTGCCAGTCTTAAGAATGTAGATTCTGCTGATACTTGGGAAGCACACGCTTTTGATACTGTTAAAGGTTCCGATTATTTAGCAGATCAAGATGCAGTTGAAATTTTAACTAAAGAAGCCCCCGATGTGGTGATTGATTTGGAACACATGGGGGTTTTGTTCTCTCGTTTGGATGACGGCAGAATTGCTCAACGTGCATTTGGCGGACATTCCCACAATCGCACTTGCTACGCTGCTGATAAAACTGGCCATGCAATTTTGCATGAATTGGTGAATAATTTGCGGCGTTATGGCGTACATATTTATGATGAATGGTACGTAATGCGGTTGATACTCGAAGAAGGGCAAGCTAAAGGCGTATTAATGTTCCGCATTCTTGACGGACAAATAGAAGTAATGCGGGCTAAAGCCGTAATGTTCGCGACAGGTGGTTACGGTAGAGCTTTTAATACAACTTCTAATGATTATGCTTCTACAGGTGATGGGTTGGCGATGACAGCCCTTGCCGGATTACCTTTAGCAGATATGGAATTTGTGCAATTTCACCCAACAGGTTTGTATCCCGTAGGTGTATTAATCTCTGAAGCAGTGCGCGGTGAAGGAGCATATTTAATAAATTGCGAAGGGGAGCGTTTTATGAAAAATTACGCTCCTTCTCGCATGGAATTAGCACCAAGGGATATTACATCAAGAGCAATTACCCGCGAAGTCCGTGCCGGTAGAGGCGCTCATGCTGATGGTAGTCCTGGAGGTCCCTGTGTGTATCTTGACTTACGGCATATGGGTAAAGAAAAAATTATGAGCCGGGTTCCCTTTTGTTGGGAAGAAGCACACCGTTTAGTAGGAGTTGATGCCGTAAATGAACCAATGCCCATACGTCCAACAATTCACTATTCTATGGGCGGTATACCAGTAAACACCGACGGACAAGTTCGCAGCAGTAATGATGGGTTCGTTGAAGGCTTCTTTGCAGCAGGAGAAAGCGCTTGTGTATCGGTACATGGAGCAAATCGTCTCGGTAGTAATTCGCTGTTAGAATGTGTAGTTTACGGACGTATAACCGGGGCTAGCATTGCTAAATACGTAGAAAATCGTAAATTACCGACTATTGACGAGCAGCGTTATATCAACGAAGCTAAAGAGCAGATTCAAAGTCTGTTAGAACAGCCTGGAGAATATCGGATTAATCAAATACGGCAAGAATTCCAAGATGCCATGACAGATTATTGTGGCGTATTCCGCAACGAAGAATTGATGAAACAAGGATTAGAAAGAATTGAGGAAATTCAAAATAATTATTCGCAAATTTACTTAGATGATAAAGGCAGTTGTTGGAATACAGAACTTATCGAAGCTTTGGAGTTAAGAAGCTTGATGGTAGTTGGAAAAATGATTTTGACATCGGCTCTCAACCGTCAAGAAAGCAGAGGCGCACATTGTCGGGAAGACTTTACCGAAAGAGACGACGAGAAATATTTGCAGCACACAATGGCTTACTATTCCGCAGCCGGAATTGATATTCAATATCGTCCAGTTGCGATTACCATGTTTGAGCCGAAAGAGAGGAAATATTAAATAATTAAAATAATTTCCAATTATCTCGTTCCTTGACTCTGGCAAGGAATGCTGTATTGGAGGCTCTGCCTCCATTTATATTTCTTGAGGCAGAGCCTCTGGAATTGCATTCCCAGGCTGGAGCCTGGGAACGAGAAACCAGAAAAACGAGAAAATATGTCCAAATTGCTTGTTGAGCTTCAAGTTGCTCTATCCTCGAAACCAATGAAGCTAAATTATTATTTGAATTTGAAACAGTCATTAAAATCCGCCTGCCCTACAGTGCCCTACAATACAAAGATTGCAGCAATATCAGTTGTACAACCCCATGTTTAAGTTGCCCAAATTTACAACGACATTCACAGGTTTTTCATTGATTGGGCAAAAAATCTTTCAGCTAACAGTTCTTTTTCAGGTTCAGATATAGCTTTAATATTTTCTTCAATCTCTTCAACTTATTCTGGTTCTTCTTCCATTAAGTCAAGCAAATGACTCACCATTTCATCGTCGTCTAAGTCTTCTTCTTGATTGGTAATTGCATTATTACCAGGATATATAAAACCGTTATCTCCAACTGATAATTGACTTAAAGATTTCTGTAATTCTGCAACTTGTGAAGACAACTGTAGAATTGTCTCTTGCATATTTTGTATTTGATACAATTCTTCTCTACGCTCAAAATCTCGCTTTAACTCATGGAGAGAACGCTGTAGCATCAAAGTCTTTTCTTTCCACATGCTGTTTTCGGTCTCTAGCTGTTTTAATCTAGAGATTAAAGATTCTATATCACTATTAAAGTTAAAAGTATTCATAAAAATATTACTGTAGTTCTGGTGCCCGATAATACAAATAAAAATAAGTAATAGTTAAGCAATTTTATATTTTAATTGCCCCTTGCTGACACCTACAGTAACAAAGATGATAGCGGTAAGTTGGGATGTTTGTTGCTTTTATGACTTTTGAGTCTTTTTAATTATCTCAAACAACTTTATACCCCGAGATGGAGCCTCAAAAAATGGGCAGGCTTATTATAGAGAGATGCCGGATACACAACGAGTTAATTTGTTTTGAAGCCTGCCCATTTTTTTACGGAAATTGTAACCCCTTCCGATGAGAAAATAAAAAGTACAGTTGAGCAATACATCTTTTATTTTAAGCTGCGACTGACAAAAAACTTTTGCCTAACCTATTTTCTACATATGATATGCGAACTATTGCCCAGATAAACGAAAAAATCAACCGTAAAAAGGCGGTAGTTTTAACAGTCGAAGAATTGAAAGCAAAAGTTGCAGAACAAGGCATTGCAAAAACTGCAAAACAAGTTGATGTAGTGACCACTGGCACTTTTGAGCAAATGGAATCTAGTGGTGCCATTATTAACCTCGGACATACCGATCCACCTATAAAAATTCGCCGTTGCTGGTTAGATGGGGTACCAGCATATTCCGGTTTCGGTGCAGTAGATTTATATTTAGGTGCTAGTAGCGTTGCCGAACCTTTAGAAGGAGAAGCCGGGAGCGGAGGAGAAAATGCTTCCAAGATATTAAAGGGTGGCGGTAATGTTATAGAAGATTTAATTGCAGGTAAACCAGTTCAGGTAAGAGCCCAGGGACAAGTAACTGATTGTTACCCAAGAAGCTCTTTTGAAACAACTATTACTCGCGATACTATTAATCAGTTTTATTTATTTAATCCGCGTAATTTATATCAAAATTTTATAGTAGGTGTAAATGGCGGCGAAAGTCCGCTTTACACTTATCTCGGTTCGCTGCAACCGCGTTTGGGAAATGCAGTTTATTCCAATCCTGGGGCTATTTCACCTTTACTGAATGACCCTTATTTAAAGCTTGTAGGTATTGGAACGCGAATTTTCTTGGGTGGGGGAATCGGTTATGTAACTTGGGAAGGAACTCAGCATAATCCAATGCAGAAGCGTTTACCTAATGATACGCCGATTGGTCCTGCTGCCACCTTGGCTTTAATTGGTGATGCCAAGCAAATGGAGTCGCGTTGGGTAAGAGGGTGTTATTTCAAAAATTATGGGCCTTCAATAATGCTGGGGGTTGGAATACCGCTACCAGTGTTAAATGAGGAAGTAGTAGAACGTTGTGCCATACAAGACAAAGATATAGTCGCGCCAATAGTAGACTTTTCAATTCCCCGACGGGTGCGCCCTACCTTTGGTTTGGTTAGCTACACCCAACTCAAATCGGGACGCATCACCATTGATGGAAAAACGGTTAGAGTAGCCCCCCTATCAAGCATATTTCTCTCTCGACAGGTGGCAACTGAATTGAAGCAATGGATTGAGTTAGGTAAATTTACCCTTACCGAGCCAGTAGCTGCAATTTCAATGGATAGGTCTTTCCTTCCTCAAGACCGTTGGAAGGAGTTTTAGATAGCCCGAAGTTTATTATGGGGCATGGGGCATTGGGCATTGGAAAGAGCTATAAGAAAATCTATCTTCTCTAACTCCTTTTCCTTGTGCCCTTGTGTCCCCATCCGTTTTTCCTTATTACCCTTCGGGTGGCTTCTGGCGCTTTATGGGTTTAGGAGTAGGTCTATTACTTTGCGGTTTTGGTGCATCTGATTGACCTGCTTTTTTGACAGGACGTGGGGTATCACCGCCATATCGCTTGCTATAAGGTTTACCACCTCCTGGTCTACCACCAGCACCTCTACGGGGTGGTCTTCCTCCTCCTTTTTTAAACGGAGGTCGGCGTTTTTTCGGTAAGTCGGCAATAAATTCAGCTTTTTCTATTACCAAAAGGTCTGCTTCTCGCTGGACTTGGAAGTCCCAGAATTTGCCAACAGCTTTGGTTTCTAACTTACCCGTTAGTTTTAGCTTGAAATATTTGGGTTTGTCGTCAGCTTTGCGAGGTGCTTGCTTGATTTTAACAACCAAGTTACCAGCATCGAAAGATTGGTAAACCACTTCACCACGAACGGAAAAACCACCATCTGGAATTTCTGATGAAGGCGTAAGTTCAACTGCTGGCTCTTCAGAGGTTGGAGATGACGAATCATCCGAAACCGATTCTTCGTCGGCTTCAGGCGATGACGAATCGGAATCCTCTTTGGCTTGACGATTTACAGCCAACTTTTCTGGTTCCCAAACTCCAACGATTTGGAGATGAAGATTGTCATTTTCTTGTCGGGTACGCGGATAAACCACCCAAAGGTGGTCTTTTTCTAAATCCAGATGGTTTTTAACCAAACTCATGATTCGTCCTAAAAGAACGGCATCAAGTTCTACATTGTCTGGAGTGACCAACGCACCTTGAGTAAATTGTTCGCTGGTAGGAGCGTAACGACCGCGAACCAAGCCGATTGCTCGGTATTGCATTGGTTCCGAAGGCGGAGGAATTGGTTGCTGCCTTGCGGTATCGTCAGCTTTCTCGGATTCGCTTTCGCTCACAGTTGAGTTAGGGTTCTCAACAGTTTGACTGTTATCTTTACTATCAGCATTAGAAGATGGTTCTAAGCTGTTATCTTGCGCTTCCATAGAAGAAGCAGATAAATTGGAGGACTCGGACGATTCAGAAGACGGCATCAGGTCGGAATTCATAAAAACTCCTTGCGGCGGAGACACATCCCATATGGGACTTTACAAAGGCTTCTCTCAAGAGTATTTGTAAGCGTGTTAGGTGGACATATTTCCAACCTTCACAACTGAAAACAAATAAATTCTATGAGATATGAGATATTAGTGTTGCGAACTTTCGCATTTAAACACTATTAGGTGTAATTTAGCGCCTTTACACTAGGAACAAAAGCATACCATAGCTACAATTTCAGACTATTCCTCCTAAAGTCGTCATTTGAGATACGGCAAAAAAGCGCGAGTATTTGTTATAAAGTTCACAAGCAACACACAGTATTCCGTAAAGTTTTAAGAATTTTTTGTTTTTCAATTTCCCGATGCAAATTTATTTCATTCAAAGTAAAGGACGGTGAAGGTGTCTCAAGGTCGTAATCGCTGGTTTGTGAAAATCGTACTGATATTAGCTGTTATTGCCCTTGTGGGTGGTTCAATGGTTCCTATAATAGCGGCTTTCAACGATCCTCAACAGTCGGGCAATACTAGTACAGACACAGGTAACTCTGCTGCTGAGCAAAAAGCAAAGCTAGAACTGACTGCAAAGGGTTACGAACAAGTTTTAGAACGAGAGCCGGAGAACCAAACAGCACTCCAAGGTTTATTAGAAGCTCGTCTACAGTTACTTAGATTAGGACAAGGTGACATCAAAGGGGTAATTAATCCTTTAGAAAAGTTATCAAAGCTTAACCCAGAGGAAACAAGATACGCCGTATTATTAGCCCAAGCTAAGCAGCAAACCGGTGATAAAGAAGGAGCCGCTCAAGCTTACCGTACTGTCTTGGAAACAAAACCAGGAGACTTACCAGCTTTACAGGGTATGGTAGCGCTTCTGTTGGAGCAAAAACGTCCTGAAGCTGCTATTGGTTTATTAGAGGAAAGTTTAAATAAAGCCGAGAAAGCAAATAAAATTGAACCCAACAGCGTTGATACTACAGCAGTTCAAGTTCTATTGGGTAACGTTTACGCTAAAGAGAAACGATACGCTCAAGCTTTATCAGCTTACGACAAAGTAATTAAAAATGACCCCAAGGATTTTCGTCCCGTTTTAGCAAAAGCTATGGTTTTAAAAGACCAAGGTAAAACCGAAGAAGCACAGCCTTTATTTACCAAAGCTGCTTCTTTAGCCCCTGCCCGCTATAAAGACGAAATCAACAGACAAGCAGCTAGCGCCTCTCCCGCTCCTACTCCTGAAGCTTCCGCTTCCCCTGCTGAGGAAGAGTGAGGGAGTGAGGGAGTGAGGGAGTGAGGGGATAAAAATTCATCACTTCATCACCCTTTACTTGCTACTTGCGACTCAAAACTATTCCCAATGCCCAATGCCCCATGCCCAATTTCCAATCCCCTAACTTCCTTGAATGGCTGCGACTACGCCGAATACGATAAACAAACATCCACCGGCGGCGGTTAGTTGACGTTCGGTGATTTGTCCGGCTAACATTCGCCCAGAGGTAACGGCTATTACAGCGCAAATAGCGTGTCCTAATATCGCTCCAATGCTGACTCCAATGGGGTTATTTTCTGCGGCTAAAGCAATAGTCGCTATTTGAGTTCTGTCTCCCCATTCGGCGACGAAAACTAATACAAAGGCTTCCAGTAAAATTGCCCAAACATTTTTTTGGTCTTTTATCTGTTTTTCTGCTTTTTCTACTACTTCTTTTGCTTCCCCGACTACTGCCACATCACAAGTTTCGCTGGGCATTTGAGTAGAGTCGTAAAGTAATTTAAAGCCAAAAATTATAAATAAGGCGATTTCGGCGTAATGAATGTAAATTTCTGGTAGTAATGAAGCTGCTTGTCCTACCCCAACTGATAGCATGGTCATTGCAGCTAAAGCTGATATTGCACCTGCAAAAACCAACCTACGAGAATGCTGCATTGCCAAAATCATGGCTATAAAAAAGGTTTTGTCGCCGATTTCGGAAACTGTTATTAGTAAAAAACCTGAAATAAAAGCTGTTAGCACTTATATCTAAAATAAACCAGCTCGGACAATAATTTATTATAAATGCCTCTCGGGATTTTAGGAAACATTTATCGGAGGGAATGGGTAATTGTTAATTGTCAATTGGTAATAAACTTATCGGTAAAAGATACATAATTTTATCTGCAAAACAAATTTTGTATCTTATATTCTTATTTTTTATTTCAAAATAATTTATCTTTATCATCAATAAATAATTTTAAACAATCTAGTTTTATCAATATACCTACTGATGATAATTGGTACTATCAATAATCTAAGATTATATTCAAATTAATCTTTTTTTACGCTTTCATCTTCAATATTTTCCTCAATTACTGACGGTTCGTTTTCAATATTAGTAGTTTCTTCGGATGTATTGATTTCTACATTATCGGCAACAATAACACATTCAGCCTGTGTCTTTGGCTTCAAATTCCATTGATCTAAAACATCTTTAACTACTATTTCCTGAACCCAGATTTTTGCGACTACTGTTAAAGGTAATGCTAGAAATAATCCTAAAAAGCCGAAAAAAGTTACGAAGAATAGCTGAGAGATTAACGTTACTGCTGGCAGCAAAGACACTTGCTGAGCCATTACTATCGGCGTAATAAAATTACTTTCAGCCTGCTGAATAAAAAAGTATAAAATCAGCACAGCAACTGGTTTCCAAGGCGAATCTAAAAGAGCGATCGCCATTGCTGGGAATACGCTCAGGGTAGGACCTAAATTCGGAATCAAGTTTAAAAATCCTGCTAATACTCCTAAAGCTAAAGCCGAACGTACTTGTAAAACAGTTAAACCGAGTACGCTTAAAAGTGCTACTAAAAACATGGCGATAGAAGCACCGGTTATCCAGCCTTCTAAAGAAATTTCACATTCATCTAAAATTCCTTCTACTCTTCTCCGGTAAAATGAAGGAAAAAGCCTGACAAATAATTTACGATAAGATAAAGGATCTGCAATAAACATTCCTGTTAAAACTAAAACAAGTAAAATTTTTAAGATTACTTCCAAAGAACCAGAAACTAAGGCAAAAGTACTTTCTAAACCGCTATTTATAAATGGCTGTGCTTGTGTTATCAGGCTATTTATATCTGGTATATAGGGAATTATTTGATTGGGAAGCTGTTTTCTCAATTCTAAAAGTCTAGTATTGATCTCTCCCAAAGCTTTAGGAATTTGAAAACTTAATTCCTGAAACTGGACTATAAAAGATGGAACAATCAACCAAAAGAAGCCAATCACCCCTACCAAAAAAATAGTAATTGAAAGAAGTTTAGCAAAACCGCTTCTTATTCCTAAACGTTGAAGCCTTCGAGCTAATCGATTTAAAGTAGTAGCTAAAATAACTGCGGCAAATATAAGCAAAAGTACTTCTTTTATTTGCCACATTATATACAAAGAAACAGTTAAAGCAATTAAACCAATCCATTGACCCAAATTCACGCTGAAACTCCTGACTTAAGGCAAATTATTACGTACTGATAATGTTGTTAGATTAGCTGATATTAGCTACTTACGCCTAAGTAATTCTAATTAACTTTCTGTGTTTTAGATAGTTGCCATAATAAAATAGTTGCCATAATTACATTTGGTAACAATACGATAATCAAAGCATTTACTGAGGTTTCCGCAATTGAGAAACTCGGAGCAAGATATTTAATAAAAAATGAAATAGCTACGGAAAGAAGCAGAACTTTCAAAAGGAATATAAATTGATTTTTCATTTACTGTACGGTTATACACCTATATAAAGGTAGGGTAGTTACTAATAACTTTTTTTGGCAAGTTTCTACAATAAATTATGTAAAGCAAAAACTAATTGGTATTTTATATCGCTAATTAACTAATTGAAATTTTTTATTGGTAATACTTAAATATACGTTAAATATCTGTTAAATATACAAGTTTATAATTATTGGTTTGTGTTTTACGCGGATAGAGACTTATCGGTAGAGAAAAGCATCCAAAACTAGATGATTAAAAGAGAACATCCAAGAGGGAATTTACATAAATTACTAAATGGGATTTGCAAATGCAGGTTTTATTTTATTGCCTTACGCATCTCAAAAAACAATATTTTTACTTTTCCCAGTTCTTTGTGATTTTTTGTTCCTCTGATAAAGAGTTTGGTGAAAATATCTGCTGTCATATTTTTTTTAATCGACAATAAGGAAAAGAAATGCCCGTTGATACTAAAAACAAAAGTCCGATCAAGCCACCGAAAATGCGGCAGTTTGGCAGCAGCTTATTTATTTTGCTGACTTTGCTATTATTGCTTAATTTTATCGTACCCAGTTTTTTCGCTCCGGAATATCCTCAAGCACCTTATAGTGAATTTATCGCTCAAGTGCAAGCAGGAAAAGTCGAGCGGGCTATTATTGGAGGCGACCGCATTCAGTATGAAGTCAATTCTGATGATGTTTTCGGTTCAGATGCCAAAGAGATATATACAACTACCCCTATAGCCCTAGATTTGGATTTACCCAAAATCCTGCGAGAGAATAATGTGGAGTTCGCCGCACCACCTCCAGACAAAAATGCTTGGATTGGTACTCTTTTGAGTTGGGTTATTCCTCCTTTAATTTTCTTCGGTATTTGGGGATTTTTTATGCGTCGCCAAGGTGGTGCGGCGCTGACGGTTGGTAAAAGCAAGGCTCGGATTTTTTCTGAAGGTAGCACTGGAGTACAATTCAGCGATGTTGCTGGAGTTGATGAAGCTAAAGCAGAATTAGAGGAAATAGTTGATTTCCTCAAAAATGCCGATAAATATACTCGTTTGGGAGCGAAAATACCCAAAGGTGCTTTATTGGTGGGACCTCCAGGAACGGGTAAAACGCTGTTAGCGAAAGCGATTGCCGGGGAAGCGGGTGTTCCTTTCTTTAGTATTTCTGGTTCCGAATTTATCGAGTTATTTGTAGGTGTGGGTGCGGCACGAGTCCGAGATTTATTTGAACAAGCTAAAAAGCAAGCTCCCTGTATCGTTTTTATCGACGAATTAGATGCTCTAGGTAAATCTCGGGGTGGTGCTAATGGGATTATGGGCGGTAACGACGAACGGGAGCAAACCCTGAATCAGTTACTTACCGAAATGGATGGTTTTGATGCCAATACTGGTGTAATTATTATCGCCGCTACCAACCGTCCGGAAGTACTCGATGCTGCATTGCGTCGCCCAGGACGTTTTGACCGTCAAATTGTGGTAGATAGACCAGATAAAATTGGTCGAGAAGCGATTTTAAAAGTTCACGCTCGTAACGTTAAGTTGACGGGAGATGTGGATTTAGCAACGGTTGCTATTCGGACTCCGGGATTTGCTGGAGCAGATTTAGCCAATTTGGTTAACGAAGCCGCATTATTAGCAGCACGTCAAAATCGGGATGGGGTAACTTTAGCTGATTTCAACGAAGCTATCGAAAGATTGGTTGCTGGTTTAGAAAAGCGTTCTCGGGTACTTAATGAAACAGAGAAAAAGACTGTAGCTTATCATGAGGTTGGTCACGCTATAGTCGGTGCTTTGATGCCGGGAGCCGGTAAAGTCGAGAAAATATCAGTGGTTCCTCGCGGTGTTGGTGCATTGGGTTATACAATACAAATGCCCGAGGAAGACCGCTTTTTGATGATTGAAGACGAGATTCGCGGACGAATTGCCACTTTATTAGGTGGACGTTCGGCAGAAGAGATTATTTTTGGTAAAGTATCTACTGGTGCTTCCGACGATATTCAGAAAACTACAGAATTAGCCGAAAGAGCGGTTACTTTGTATGGAATGAGCGATAAATTGGGGCCAATTGCCTTTGAGAAAATGCAGCAGCAATTTATTGAAGGTTATGGAAACTCCCGTCGTGCGGTGAGTGTAGAAGTCGCAAAGTTAATTGATGCTGAAGTCAAGCATATGGTAGACAATGCCCATCATATTGCTTTGAGTATTTTGCATCAAAACCGTGACTTGTTAGAAGAAACTGCAATGGAATTATTAGAAAAAGAAATTCTTGAAGGTGAGAAATTGCGGGCAAAACTTCAACAAGCAATAGCACCTGAAGAGTTAGCAGAGTGGTTGCAGACTGGTAAAATATCTGATGATATTGTTTTGATGCAAACTACTTTATAAGTTTTGACAACGGATTTAATTTTAGCGATACGCTGCAACGAGTGTATCGCTTTTTTTTGTTTATATTTTTAACGCAAAGTCGCGCAAAGGTACAGCCTTGGAATGCGGAGTCAATTAATTTGTATATGGAGTAAATACGTATATTTATTGAGAATATTTAGTTATCAGTGACGGTAATTTCAAATCAGTTTGTTATGGGTAGTAAAGTATCGTAATCGTGGCACACCCTACAAAAATCAAAAAATAGAATAATCTTAATTTATATCCGGGATTAATATCAGTATTATTAAGTTCTAACTTGATAGTTGTGAGTAGATTTAAATATGCATATCACAATTCTCACTCTAGGCTCTCGTGGTGATGTTCAACCGTTTATCGCTTTGGGAGTGGGTTTAAAACAAGCTGGATATAAAGTAAAAATAGCCAGTCAAGCTACTTTTAAATCAGAAATTAGCTCTCGTGGTTTAGAGTTTGCTTTAATTAGCGGTAATCCCAAAGAAGGTATAGAAAGCGCGGAAGGGCAAGCGATGTTACGAACTAAAAACCCGATAGATTTTGTACGTCGGATGGGTGATTTGCTCGAACCTTTAATGGAAAAAGTTTTTCTCGATTCGTGGCAAGCTTGTCAGGAAACTGATGCGATTATTGGGGGAGGGTTTCCTTTTTGGGGATTTGATATTGCAGAAAAATTGAATATTCCTTTTTACTATGCTTATTTGACACCGGGTTATCCTACTAAAGAATTTCCTAATGCAGTTACACCAGCACATTTAGAAAAGTTAGGAGGTATCTACAATCGATTCAGCTATACGCTAACCATTCAGCTATTTTGGCAATTTTTCCGCAAACCAATCAATCAATTTCGCGAATCTATTCTCAATTTACCGCCGACAAGTATTTGGAAAAATGTTTTTACAAAAATGGAAGATGCTAAAGTCAATTATCTAATTGGTTGTAGTGCTTCTGTTATTCCCAAACCAAAAGATTGGTCAAATCGGGTTCATTTAACAGGATATTGGTTTTTAGATACACCCGATAATTTTACTCCTCCAACTGATTTGGTAAACTTTCTCAAATCTGGCTCTCCTCCGGTTTATATTGGCTTCGGTAGCATGGCTGGTGAAGAAGCTCAAAAAATTGCGGAAATTGCTCTATTAGCATTAGCAAAAACTCAGCAAAGAGGAATTTTTCTATCCGGTTGGGGTAGTATAAAAAATTCAGATTTACCCGATACAGTTTTTCAAATAGATAATATTCCCCACAGTTGGCTATTTCCAAAAATGGCTTGTATAGTCCATCATGGAGGCGCTGGAACAACTGCTGCCACCTTCCGCGCTGGGGTACCTAGTATTATTATTCCATTTTTTGGCGACCAGCAATTTTGGGCATATCAAGCCGCTAAATTAGGTGTAAGTCCACCAATGATTGATAGAAAAAATCTGACAGTAGATTCTCTAGCCCAAGCAATAACAAATGCAGTTGAAAATCAATCTATAAAAGAAAATGCTGCAAGTTTGGGTGACAAAATTCGTTCGGAAAATGGTGTTCGGGAAGTTGTAGAAATCTTTAGTTCAAGGAATTGGTAATTGGTAATTGGTAATTGGTAATTGTTAGTTGGGAACTAATCCAAAAAATGCTCAACTTCTCTGCCAAATTTTAACAGTTTTATCCAAACTTCCACTTACCAAAACATTTCCTTTCTCGGCAAAAGCTAAAGCAGTTACAGTGTCGGTATGCCCTGCAAAAGTACTTAATAATTCACCCGTTTCTAAATGCCATAATTTAATAGTATTATCGGCACTACCACTGGCTAGAATTTGCTCATCTTGACTTAAAGCAACTGTACATACAGCATCTTCATGTCCTTTGAGAGTGCGAATTAATTCTCCTGTTTTTAAATGCCAAATTTTAATAGTTTTATCCTTACTTGCACTCACAAGAATTTTTGTATCTTTAGTCATAGCTAAAGAAGAAACTATATGAGAATGACCTGTAAGACAATAATGTAATTCTATATCCAGACAAGATATTTGCTTCTTAGTCGAAATTCTCCAGACTTTTATTTTGCGATAGCTACCTGTAACTAAAATTTTTGCATTTTGACTGAAAACCAGAGAGTGAGCCGCAGTATCTTCCAAAGAAAGCGTTACGGCAACTTGACGCTCCGTCATATCCCAAAACTGAATTTTGCGATCGTCTCCACCAGTCGCTAACATCCTACCGTCGAGTGTAAAGGCAACGCAGCGCACCATGCCATTATGTTTGTGCATGATATCAATTAAGTCTTTCGCGCCCAAATGCCACATTTTTATCGTAGAATCAGCCCCGCCACTAGCTAAAGTTTGTCCGTCAGGGCTAAAAGCTAAATAATTGACTTCATCTACAAATCCGGTGCGAAGCCAAGGATATTCCGATAAAGTCGCAATTGAATCGCCATTCTTTAAATCCCAAAGCTTTATTTCTCCTCGACTTCCACTGGCTATTAAAGATTGCGAAGCATTTTTGTTTTGAGGTTGTAAAGCAATACAGTTGATCCCTTTAATATGTCCAATTAAAGTATGCGAACATTGCCATTCACCAGTAATACTTTGCAGGGGATGATTTGGTGAAAGAGTTGAAATTACCTTTGCTTGCTCAATCTCATCAACCGATTTTGACAAATGTTGTTGATTCCTAAGTAAATTTAAATACCAAGATAATCCACCAGAATAAAGCAATTTACTCGGCTTCAGATAAATATAAGAACCATTAAACTCAAGTTGATTCGTTGGCAAAAAACCAGATATTAAAGCTTCTTTTTCATATCCTCTTTGCGTAGAGCTTGGAAAAAACAGGCATATAAAAAATAAAATATGATAGTTTGTTATATCTTCTTGAGTAACGCTCCAACGTACTTTATCTTTTTTGATGCCATTAAAGCTTTCTGAATCGGCAACACAAACTCGGATTTTAATATCGGGATTATGTGCAAGTAAAAAAGAAAATTTACTTTCACCCCGAAGATTACCTTCTTCATCTAAATCAATATTTTCTAAAGGCTGTTTG
The DNA here is from genome assembly GCF_000316665.1 of Rivularia sp. PCC 7116. Classification (GTDB taxonomy): domain Bacteria; phylum Cyanobacteriota; class Cyanobacteriia; order Cyanobacteriales; family Nostocaceae; genus Rivularia. Next base: position 1,643,309 of record NC_019678.1, read on the forward strand.
GGCATCTTTTTCACCAATCTGCTAAAACAGCCTTTCATTACCTCATCAACAATTAATTCTCGTAAGAAATAATCTTCAGCTTGATTTTGAAAATAGGTGACAAAAGGAATAGCCCATTCCGAATCTTCGGGATATTCTGACGGAATTGGTGGCGGATTTCGAGCTAGTATTTCTGCTTGTAAGCGGGCATTATCAAGGATTGTCGTTAAAGCTTCACCCCAAAATGGCATATATTCTCGATGACAACCTTTTACATTACTTTCAAGTAAAGTAATTTCATAAGTCTTTGTTTTTTTTATTCGCTCAAGAAAGTCAGCTTGTTGAGCTTTTAGTAAGTTGATAGAGTTTACATCCATACCTTGAGGCACAATCATAAATAGTAATCGTTTATTTAAAGCAAGCCAATTGTTCCTCGCTAATCAAGTAGAAATTATCAACATCCATTCACTGCACCATAAATCAAGATAATTTTGTTTATTTATCTTCAATAGGGATAATCTAATATAAATAGTAGTTCAGGAGTTACGGTAACATAATAATGGATTTTATACACAACCACTGAGATTTATTTTTTTTAATCATAAAATTTATTTTAGATTATTTAGTTATGGTGGAAATAAATTATAGCGAAACTGGAGAAATTGTGTAGTTTTGTGGTTTATTTAGACATTTTCTCTAAATCTTCTGTAGCGACGATTGTTTCCAAAAATGCGACTCTTTCTTCTAATTGCTTTACCCGAGAGTTCTGATTTTCTCCACTCCACACAGCAAAAGTGGCAACTGCCGCCCCTATAATTGCAGCTAGAGGTAAAATTGCACCAGTTTTTGTCACAATTACAAGAGGAATGCAAATTGCTAGCATTCCGGCACTAACTCCCCAAATTACTGATGTTGCCGCGACTCTTCCAGTCTTTTGGAGCTTTTCGGAGTTTTCTTGTAACTGTTCGTTCATAGGCTTTTTTCGATAGTTTAGCAGGGCTTAATAACAGTAAGGCTTAAAACAATACAAAAAAATATAGAGACGTAAGATTTTGGTAAAACTTACATCTCTACAACAATTATTAAAACAGATTTTAAGATTATTTATCTTCTACATACATTTTTGGTTCAACCGCAAAGTTATCGAGCTTGCCAGACTCATCGATAACAAAACCATCAGTAGTACTCATTGTGCCTTCTTCTTGCTTTTCTACAGCATTTACTTCCTGCTTGTTTTGTTCTACAGGAGCATTAGAAGGAATAATCGCATCAGGTGGATTTACTGCGGTTGTTTGTGCCATTTGTACTGCACTATGATTGTCACCTGGCGCACCTTTTCCGGGTTCAGCTAAAGCTGGATTTTCTGGTAAAGTTTGTTTTTCTTGGTTACCCATATATTTACCCTCTGTCTTGCTTTAAAACACAAACAAACACTTATCGTGACAGTTTGTTATTCCAATGTTTAATTATTTACAAACTTATCGTGATGTGTATTCAGCTTCGCTCTTTCCGGAGTCATATTTTGTTTAGTCTTTGAGGAATAGATTTTTAATATTGAAGTAGTGGATAAGTAAGTAGTTAAAATTAAATATGAAACCTCACCCTCAATCACTCTCCTTAGTAAGGAGAGGGAAGCCTGAGGCGAGGCGAAGTCTTATTTTTATATTTAATTATGCCTACCTACTTGTGTCGTTTTTTTGATTAGCAACCCCGTTATTTAATTTTAGATAGTTCAGAGAAACCAAAAAAAGATATATTGAAAATATAATCTACTATCTAATGAATTAAATTTCTATGACTACTAGTTATATCTTTTTAGCTGGAGCAAGTCGCGGCGTTGGTAGAGAGATTGCCAATTGTTTGACAGCACAAAATCTACAAGTAAAAGCGCTTTTAAGAACTGAAGAGAAGCGCCAAGAATTAGAGGCAATGGGCATCAAAGTAGTTTCAGGAGATGCTTTAAATGTAGATGATGTAGAAAGTGCGATTTTGGGTGAAGAATCTATTGAGACAGTTATTAGTACTATTGGTGGAGTGCCCAAAGACAGCGAAAGGGCTGATTATTTGGGTAACAAAAATCTCATTGATGCCGCAGTCAAAGCAGGTGTGAAAAAGTTTATTTTGATTTCCTCAATTGGTAGCGGCAACAGTGCAAATGCCATACCTCCCCAAGCCTTGGAAACCCTTAAACCTGTATTAATAGAAAAAGAAAAAGCTGAAAATTACTTAATTGCCAGCGGATTAACTTATACAGTAATTCGTCCCGGTGGTTTAAAATCAGAACCAAGCACGGGAAATGGGATCTTAACAGAAGACCCCAAAATTGCTGGTACAATTCATCGTGCAGACGTAGCACAATTAGTCTGCAAAAGTTTAAACTCGGAAAAAACGAACAACAAAGTACTTTCCGCAATCGATGAAAACATGATTTACGGGCAACCAGAATTTGACAAATTAGATTTAGTTAGTAGTTAGTAGTTAGTTGTTAGTAGTTAGTTGTTAGTTGTTAGTGATTAAGAACAATTCAATCAGTGAAATCAGTGAAATCCATTTAATCCGTGATAGTTGTTCACTGTTCACTGATTCCTGTTACTTGACAAAACACCGTTCTTTATAAAAGTTATTACTACGTTTAAAAATGCTAAAAGTGTCACAGCACCCTACAAAGAAATGTCAACTGCTCACTGTTAACTGTTAACTGTTAACTGTTAACTTGTGTAACCCATTGACTAATCTTGCAATTCCTTCTTTTGCGGTTTCTTTTTGCAAAGCTCCGTAAGCAACTCTTAAATAACAACCTTGATTCATCCCGAATGTAGTTCCCGGAAGTACCGCTATCTTATATTGATTTATTAATTGTTTTACTAATTCAAAATCATTAATTTGACTTTTAACTTTTAAAAAGAAATAAAAAGCACCATCTGCGGGTGCTATTTTACAAATACCTTCAAGACGTTTTAAAGATTCAATTACTAATTCTCGTACTTCTACAATTTTTTGAATATTATCTTTTAAATATTTTGGTTGTGTTTGTAATGCTCCTAAAGCTGCATATTGAGATACTACAGGTGGACAAATTAAGTTTGTATCTTGAACCTTTTTTACTGCTGTAAGTAAGTGTTGCGGAATTACCATGTAACCGATGCGCCAGCTTGCAAAACCGTAGGCTTTGGAAAGGCTAAATAAGGATATTGTATGGCTGCTGCTATCGGAAAATGAACCAGGAGAAACGTGTTTTACTCCATAGGTAAAATATTCGTAAGCTTCATCGCTGATGTGATAAATCCCTCGCTGACAACAAATATCATTGACTTGCTGTAATAACTCTCGCGAATAAACCGCTCCGGTAGGATTGTTGGGTGAAATTGTTACTACTGCTCGGGTTTTTGGAGTAATTGCTGCAAGAATTTTCTCCGGTTGTAACTGATAATTTTCATCGGTTTCTACTAACACCGGATTGCACCCAGTCATCGCGATCGCCATTTCGTGGTTAAAGTAATATGGCGTATTTAATATTATTTCGTCGCCAAGGGAAGTGATAGCAAGAATGGCATTCATAAACGCCATATTGCTTCCTGCTGTAACCACAATACGGTTATTATCGTTGATTTCTATTTTGTTAAAAGCTGCTAATTTTTCTTTGAGGATATTTATTAAAGGGGGAATACCCTCAACAGCTTGATATAAATGATTTTTTGAATCGGTAAGAAACCGAGGTAAAAATTCTATAGCCTCCGCAGGTGGAGAATAAGAAACAACACCTTGCCCTAAAGATATAGTACCGGGAGAATTTTTGATTAATTCCCCAACAACGGGGATTATTGGTGACTGTACCGATTCCATACGAGAGATAAGCGTCATGCGATTTTTAGATTTTGGATTGTCAATTATGGGCTTGCAGAATTTTAAGGTTTTTCCAAATTTTATTCTCTCGTAAAAGTGATGCCGTTCTTTGCTTGGAATAAAGAAAAATTACAGCTTATGAGTGTTTTTGCTTGATAACTGCTAACTCTAAATACCTGACTTCTTTACATTCACTTATAAATAAAATTGTCAAAAGTATCACTAATTACTATGTACTAGTAGTGAATTCATTTAAAAATTATGCCTAATTAAAAAATTATTTTAAAAAATATTTTTCATAAAAGCTTACTCTTACAGGGTTTTTGTATATTTTTGTTCGCCAAAATTCTTTTTATAGGTAATTAAAATTTTAGTAAAGTAGTTGCTATCACTTATCTAATGAGTTCTAATTAATACTATTTTTTTTTGTTTTCTGGAATTACAATTTTTTTGGATGATTTCAGAGGCTGAAGCAGCAAGTTACACAATTAAGCTCCGAAAGTAATTGTTAATCATTCACTTCGCAAATTCACATCGACTTAAATATTTATAGAAAAATGCAAAATTCTTTTACCGGAACAACAGGAAATGACAATATCACAGGAACTTCTGGTGATGATTTAATTGAGGCTCTAGGGGGTAATGATAGCCTTAGCGGGCTGGCTGGTAATGACAGTTTAGATGGGGGAGATGGAGACGATTTCCTCAATCCCGGTACTGGAGTAGACACTGTAGATGGTGGAGCGGGTAATGATGGATTATTACTCGATTTATCTACTCAAGCTACCGACTTAACAATTAACTTCACCAACGCTACAGATGGAACAGTATCTAACGGTACGAGTTTCCAAAACATTGAAAGCTTTAACTTAGAAACAGGTAGTGGTGACGATACTGTAACTACTGACTCTGATACAGGTAACGCTTTAGTACGTACTGGCAGTGGAAACGACAATATTCAAACCGGAGCCGGAGAAGACAGAGTTGAAGGTGGCGACGGCGATGATACGATTCGCGGTGGAGCCGGAGATGATAGCAATAGGAGATTAAACTCATACCCCGGAGATACTGAGTTCAGTGGTTTGTTTGGTGGTAACGGTAACGATGTAATCTTTGGCGAAGCTGGTAACGATCACCTTTTCGGTGAAGCTGGTAATGACAGTTTAGATGGGGGAGATGGAGACGATTTCCTCAATCCCGGTACTGGAGTAGACACTGTAGATGGTGGAGTGGGTAATGATGGATTATTGCTTGATTTATCTGCTCAAGCCACCGACTTAACAATTAACTTCACCAACGCTACAGATGGAACAGTATCTAACGGTACGAGTTTCCAAAACATTGAAAGCTTTAACCTAGAAACAGGTAGTGGTGACGATACTGTAACTACTGACTCTGATACAGGTAACGCTTTAGTACGTACTGGCAGCGGAAACGACAATATTCAAACCGGAGCCGGAGAAGACAGAGTTGAAGGTGGCGACGGCGATGATACGATTCGCGGTGGAGCCGGAGATGATAGCAATAGGAGATTAAACTCATACCCCGGAGATACTGAGTTCAGTGGTTTGTTTGGTGGTAACGGTAACGATGTAATCTTTGGCGAAGCTGGTAACGATCACCTTTTCGGTGAAGCTGGTAATGACAGTTTAGATGGGGGAGATGGAGACGATTTTCTCAATCCCGGTACTGGAGTAGACACTGTAGATGGTGGAGCGGGTAATGATGGATTATTGCTCAATTTATCTGCTCAAGCCACCGACTTAACAATTAACTTCACCAACGCTACAGATGGAACAGTTTCCAACGGTACGAATTTCCAAAACATTGAAAACTTTAACTTAGAAACAGGTAGTGGTGACGATACTGTAACTACTGACTCTGATACAGGTAACGCTTTAGTACGTACTGGCAGTGGAAACGATAATATTCAAACCGGAGCCGGAAACGACAAAGTTGAAGGTGGCGACGGCGATGATACGATTCGCGGTGGAGCCGGAGATGATAGCAATAGCGTATTCAGCTCATACCCTGGAACTTTTGGGCGTGGTGGTTTGTTTGGCGGTAACGGTAACGATGTAATCTTTGGCGAAGCTGGTAATGATGGGCTTTACGGTGAAGCTGGTAATGACAGTTTAGATGGGGGAGATGGAGATGATTTCCTCAATCCCGGTACTGGAGTAGACACTGTAGATGGTGGAGCGGGTAATGATGGATTATTGCTCGATTTATCTGCAAGCGCCACCGATATTTCAATTAACTTCACCAACGCTACAGATGGAACAGTTTCTAACGGTACAAGTTTCCAAAACATCGAAAGCTTTAACTTCTCTACAGGTAGTGGTGACGATACTGTAACTACTGACTCTGACACAGGTAGCGCTTTAGTGCGTACTGGCAGTGGAAACGATAATATTCAAACCGGAGCCGCAAACGACAAAGTTGAAGGTGGCGACGGCGATGATACGATTCGCGGTGGAGCCGGAGATGATAGCAATGGCATATTCAGCTCATACCCTGGTGCTTTTGGGCGTGGTGGTTTGTTTGGCGGTAACGGTAACGATGTAATCTTTGGCGAAGCTGGTAATGACGATCTTTTTGGTGAAGCTGGTAATGACACTTTAAGTGGAGTTGATGATAATAGCCTCACTCCAGGAATTGGAGAAAGAGACGAGTTAAGTGGAGGTACAGGAAACGACCTGTTTATTCTGGGTGACAGTATCAACACCTATTACGACGATTTGGATACTTCCACTAATGGAGACAATGATTATGCTACGATTACAGATTTTAATCCCAGCGAAGATAAAGCTCAGTTACAGGGAACAGCTAGTAATTACCGTTTAGAAGTTGATGGTGCTGATACTAATCTCTACATTCAAAAACCAGGCAACGAACCCGATGAACTGATTGCGGTATTCGAGAATGTCACGAATTTAGACCTTGAATCGGATGCTTTTATATTTGTTGAGCAACAAAATCAAGCCCCCGTACTAGCTACCAACGACGGCTTAACGGTAGACGAAGACGCAATTGCTAACATTACCTCAACTCAACTACAGGTAACAGATGCAGATAACACCGCTGCGGAAATCACTTATGTCATCACTGACGTAACCGACAACGGTGACTTGTTGCTTGACGGAACAACTTTAGCTCTCAACGACACCTTTTCCCAGGCTGACATTGACAACAACCTTCTAACCTACGACCATGACGGTAGCGAAACCACTTCCGACAGCTTTAACTTCGTAGTTGCTGACGGTGCGGGTGGTAACATAAGTTCTTCAATGTTTGATATTACGGTTAATCCCGTTAATGATGCGCCTGTCGCTGTAAATGACACAGCAACAACTGATGAAGACAACAGCGTAACTATCAGTGTCCTAGCTAACGACACCGACGCTGAAAACAATAACCTTTCAATTACTAACGTTAGTAATGCAACAGGTACCGTTACAATTAACGGCAGCAACATTGTTTATAATCCCGACGGACAATTTGAATCTTTGAATGCGGGTGAAACTGCAACCGATACCTTTACTTATAGTATCGACGACGGTGAAGGTGGTACCGATACAGCTACAGTAAATGTAACTATCAACGGACTTGAGCAAGCCAATCTACCACTTGTTACAGTTAACAATACAGCCGTTAGCAATCCAGTTATATCTTACGGTGGTCCAAGTCAAGATGTTGTAGGTACTGCCCAGGTATCCCCCAGCAACCAACTAAACCTCACTGGAAACCGTTGGCAAAGAGTTGAAATTAACTCAAATATCACCGCTAATACCGTTCTAAGCTTTGAATTCGAGGGTAATGGTAAAAGTGAAGTTCAAGGTATTGGCTTCGACAACGACAATAGTATTAGCCGCAGTAATGATGGTGGGCAATTCTTCCAAGTTGATGGTAGTCAAAACTGGGGTATAACAAACCTCACTCAGTTCATTGTTAACCAGTCAGGTAATAAAGATACCTATGAAATTCCAGTAGGCGAATTTTTCACTGGCAATTTTGACTTTTTGACCTTTGGTAACGATGATGACCAAAATAACCCGGATGCTGAAGCTACATTTAGCAATATCGAGCTATTTGAAGATAATTCACTAACTGTTTCCATCAATCAAGTTACCGAAAACAAAGAAGTTGAATCCTATGGTGGTGCTTCTCAAGACGTTAACGTAGTTCAAACTATTAACAATACAGAATTACAGTTAGCTGGTAATGGCTGGAAACGGTTAGATATTATGGGGTATGAAATAAATGCGAATACTCGCTTGCGGTTTGATTTTGCCTCTAACGGTGAAGCTGAAATTCAAGGTATTGGCTTCGACAACGACAATAGTATTAGCCGCATTAATGATGCTGGGCAGTTCTTCCAAGTTGATGGTAGCCAAGAATGGGGTATAACAAACCTCAGTCAGTTCATTGTTAACCAGTCAGGTAATAAAGATACCTATGAAATTCCAGTAGGCGAATTTTTCACTGGTAATTTTGACTTTTTGACCTTTGCTAACGATGATGACCAAACGAACCCGGATGCTGAAGCTGCATTTAGTAATATCGAGCTATTTGAAGATAATTCGGATTTACTAACTGTTTCCATCGATGAAGTTACCCAAAACAAAGAAGTTAAATCCTACGGTGGTGCTTCTCAAGACGTTAACGTAGTTCAAACTATTAACAATACAGAATTACAGTTAGCTGGTAATGGCTGGAAGCGCTTAGATATCACAGGGTATGAAATAAATGCGAATACTCGCTTGCAGTTTGATTTTGCCTCTAACGGTGAAGCTGAAATTCAAGGTATTGGCTTCGACAACGACAATAGTATTAGCCGCAGTAATGATGCTGGGCAATTCTTCCAAGTTGATGGTAGTCAAAACTGGGGTATTGAGATAGATCAAAGTCAATATATTCTTGGTACTACAGACGGATTTACTCAGTATGATATTCCTGTTGGTGATTTCTTCACTGGTGAATTCGACTTCCTAACCATTGGTAACGATCATGACGTAGCGAATCCAACTGCTGTTGGGCAATTCCAAAACATTACACTTATCGGATAATTTGAGAAGGTTGAGCAATTGGGCGAAAAAATTATCAATACCTTCCTACTAGCTAGCACCTATAAAACAATCAGAAGCTAAAGGGAAAAATCAATTATTTTTCCTAATCTGTAAAACTTTATCATCAGCCCGCTTAATTAAGCGGGCTTTTTTAGCTTAACTCTCTAAGAGTGAAGTCTCTTTCCAATTCTTCATAGTAATACGGCGTATTTAAGATTATTTTGTCGCCAAAAAAAATTAATAGCACTCATAAACGCCATATTGCTTCCTGCGGTGACAACAATACGATTATTTTCGTTAATTTGGATATCGTTAAAAGCATTATGGGCTTATAGAATTTTAAGTTCTTTCTGAATTCTATTCTCTCTTGACACTCCTCGACCTAAAGGTACCTTATTAATTTTTACGTATTAGGATTGCATTCATTTTAAATTTATGCTTAGTAAAAAATTTTTAATTAAAGGCTTTTATCAGCCTATTGCAGCAAAATTTTCAATTATAACTATATAGTTCGAGTTACTAGCTACAGTATTGGCTTTACAGGCGATTGCACTTTGAGGGCATCAGCACCACCCAATTTGGTAAATCCCATGGAATCGCGAATAGATTTTATGACAAAAGTTCGAGTTGTACGTCGCGAAAAGTAAAAAAGCAATATCATCAAATCTACACATAGATTGCATAGATTGATTGACAAGACTTATGCAGCAAAAATCTGATTCTAGCCCCTAGGCTTTTGAAATGCCTGGTAGCGCTTACACAGATTTATTGGGCTTTAGCTATGGAAATACAAGCGTTTTTAAGCATAAGATTGTTAATCAAGCGAATCCAAACAGAGGTAATTAAGTTATATAAAATTCTGGCAGGTTAATAAAGTGTTTTTTAACTATTATCTGTAACTACTATTGCTCTAAATACCCGTAATTCAATGGAAAAAGTTGCGCTAAAATGGAACTTATAATCTATAAATATAAACTTTTATACACAATTATTACTCATGACAATTTAACGAAAAAAATGAAAAATATATTAAGATAGCAAGTAACAGGTTATACGATTGATACCTGATGGTTATTATCCAGTGTAGGGACAAGCCCTTTCCCCTTCTGAGATAAAACACGGTAGAATAAATTCAAAAATTCAATATAGAATTACTTTTTATTAATTTAACGTTTCCTTAAAGACAATCTTCTCTAATGAGTAAGTTTATAAATACTCGGAAGTAGCTTCAGATTAGTCATTATAGAAACTGAATTTAAAAATGTTCTTTGTCAAGATTAAGGGCATTCTCAATTGCTGATAGGTTAAGCTGATGCTCACAGACACGATTCTCCGTAATCGCTACAAAATTCTTAAAGAACTGGGACGCGGTGGATTTAGTGTCACCTATATTGCGGTAGATATGGATTTACCAGGAAATCCTAAATGTGTTGTTAAACAACTAAAAACTCGGCATTCTAATAACACAATTTTGCAGATTGCCAAGAAGTTGTTTGATAGAGAAGCACAAGTACTCTATCGTTTGGGTAAGGGACACAAACAAATTCCCGAAATGTTCGCGCATTTTGAAGAAAATGATGAATTTTATTTAGTTCAAGAATTTGTCGATGGACATGATTTGACTAAGGAAATTAAACCACGCACGCGATTGAGTGAAGAAAAGGTAACTAAGCTTTTACAGGAAATATTAGAAGTACTAAGTTTTGTCCACGAAAACGAGGTGATTCACCGCGATATCAAGTTGCGGAATATCATGCGCCGTCGTGAAGATGGTAAAATCGTTTTGATCGATTTTGGTGCGGTCAAAGAAATCAAAGGTTTGGCAAAAAACGAACAAGGTGATGTCAATTCTACTTTGATTATCGGTACCCCCGGCTATATGCCAGACGAGCAGGCTAATGGTAAGCCGAGGTTATGTAGCGATGTTTATGCAGTAGGAATGCTGGGTATTCAAGCTTTAACTGGTATACCTCCCCGCGAATTACCATTTAATCCTAATAATGGTGAATTAATCTGGCGCGATTCGGCAAAAGTCAGCGATAGACTAGCCGAAGTTTTGACGGGTATGGTAAGACACCACTTTAGTCAGCGTTATCGAACCGCAGCAGAAGCTTTAATAGCGCTCAAATCGCCAGTCATTCTACCACCAAATACTTCTTTTGCTTACCAAGCACCAGTAACTTTACCGTCAACTATTCGTCAATCCCGCCCTAGGGTACTGCAAACTTTTGGATTGGCTGGTTTAATCGGAACTGCCTTTGGTTTAGGGGCTTTTGGATGGAGCTTGTTTCAATCTAGTTCAATTGGCAACGAATCAGTTCGGACTACAGAAATTCCACCGACTATAAATAAGCTGAATCCTTCAACAAAACCCGAAAGTTTGAAGCAAAACCCGTTAAGATTTTCACCTTCTACAGCTAACAGAGAAAGTTACAACAACAAACCAATTTTTATACCTTTCATACCGTTTTTTAACGAAAACAAATCTCAACGGGATCGAGAAGTTTCTCCGTCAAAAATGAAGGTGGATAAGGCTAAACCGGCATTGGATTATAAGCCCAAAAACGTCCATAAGAATATTCATAAAAAAAATAAACCTGCTCCGAAAACTTCTATAGTTCGGGAAGAGAAAGTTGAAAAGAAAGAGCCTCAATCTACATTTTTAATTCCGCAGTCTAAAAAGAAATCGGAATCTTTACCTTCTATTAAAATACCTAAATCCGAAGAGAAAAAAATTGACGATTCTCCTAAACCTTCAATACCAAAACCAGTAATAGAAGAACCCGAAACATCTTTACCAGTAGAATCTAATTCAGTTGATAAAGCAAAAGATAAGAATAAAGATAATAACACGGATAATTTAGAACCTGAAACAACTTTACCCAAGAAATCTGATGCCGTTGATGAAGTAAAAGATAACCCTGAAAAATCAGAACAACCACCCAAAGAGCAGGAAAATCCTTCAGAAGAACAACCAAAACAAATTCCTCCTTCACCTAACACACCTGCAATCGAAAGCGAATCATCATCGCCTCAGCCAACTCCATCACCCACACAAACTCCCGCACAAACTGAGGATAGCGACAACGTTGTAGTTCCAACAAATCCACCCTCAGAATCTTTAATTTTAGAAAACAACAAGTTCATTTATACAGAAGAATCGACACCTATTGTACCGATCCCAACCCCCGAAGTTGAAGCCAAACCAACTTTATCACCCCAACCAACTCCAACACCTGAAGCTGCAACTCAATCAGTTGCCACACCACAACCAACTCCAACACCCGAAGCTGAGACTAAATCAGTTGCCACACCAGAGCCAACTGCAATATCTGAAGCTGAGACTAAATCAGTTGCCACACCAGAGCCAACCCCAACCACAACACCTGAGGAAAATCAACCAACTCCACAAACTTCTACAAATCCTATGCCTGAAGCTGAACTTCTAATTATTCCGGAAGTTTATCCTTCACCCACACCCAAAACCAACGTGAAAGTAACTCCCCAAATTTCTACTTCTCCATTAGAAAACGAGACGCAAGCAATTCCCCAAGCTTCTGCTTCTCCCTTACCTCAAAATCAGCCAAAGGCAAAACCAACACCAACACCAACTCCAACACCAACTCCATCAACCACCGAGGAAAAAGGCTTATCCCTCAAAGGTTTCGCCATTTAAAAAAGCTGTCAACTAATAAATCTAGAAATGAATTTAGTTAAATAAATTTAGTTAAATAAAATTCTCAAATCAAAGGTTTGAATGCTTCAATCTTATTGAAAACATTCAAATTAATGATTTGAAAGGCTATAAATGCGCGCACCTTTCCCACCATATAAAGATTACCATAAATTAGATAATTTTTTTCGCAAACAAAAAATAAAGAACCGATAAAACAATGTTAAGTTTCCGAGCGGGGCTTTGCGTGAGATTGCTATCATTCTTAGACTAGGAAATATACAAATCCTCTTCTATAAAAAGCTTGCCATGAAACGTAAATGGAAGTCATTGATACTTGCCTTTAACTGGGTATTGCTCTCGTTGGGTACTTCTATATTTGTTATCCTGACTCAATCACCTCAAATAACTCTGGCAAAAGAGCCTGCTGTAATTATCAACACTTCTAAAGAAGAAACTAATACAGATATCGATAAGAAAAAGCCAGAAACTCCTACAGAAGAAACCACCGATAATAAAAAACCAGAATCAGAAAAAGCTGAAGAAGAAAAGCCAACTCCCGAAGAAATTGCTCGTCAGAAAAAACTCATAGAAGCAGACAAGCTCTATCAAGCCGGAAACATAGCCGAAGCAGAAAAGATATATCGTCAAGCCAAAGATTCTTTTACAAACACATCCGATATTCAACCACGTAAACAAGCCATAGTTAACCCCGTAGAATTATCTCCTGCCGGTAAAGTTTATTGGAGAGAAGCACGAGCGGGAATCGCGAGTAATTTACAAACTAAAACTTTAGTAGCGCTCAAACTTTTAGTTGAAAAATACCCCGAATTTATTCCAGGAAACATCAAATACGCTCAATCTCTGAAAAAATACGGTCAAGAAGAAAAAGCGTTAGAAGTATTGGAAAGAGCCACATCGCTTTATCCCAACCAAGCAGAATTAGTCAAAGTAAGAGTTGATGCGCTTTCTGAAGAGAAAAAATGGATGCAGGCTTCTTTGGCGGCGCGTCAATTTGCCATGCTTAACCCCGATAATCCTCAAGCTCCCGAATTTGTTCAACTTGCAGACGAAAAGCTAAAAAAATACACCTCTTATATCCGTAGAGAAACTAGAGGAAACGCCATCGCTAACATCATTACAGGTGTTGTAGGTTATGCAGCTACGGGCAGTCTACTTGGGCCATTTTCCGCCCTCGACTCTACCATGATGCTGCTAAAAGGTGAAAAAGGTGTAGGTCGTTCCGTAGCCAAACAAGCTAAAAAGCGGATGGAATTGATCGAAGACAAAGAAGTAAACGCTTATATTAACGAAATCGGGCAAAAGCTAGCCAAAATTGCCGGTAGAGATGAATTTGAATACGAATTCTTCGTCATACCCGATAAAAATCTCAACGCCTTCGCCCTACCCGGTGGCAAAATCTTCATTCATACAGGTGCGATCGCTAAAACAAATTCGGAAGCAGAAATAGCTGGATTAATCGGACACGAACTATCTCACGTGGTGCTTTCCCACGGATTTCAATTAGTAACTCAAGCCAATTTAATATCCAACGTTACGCAGTATATTCCCCTAGGTGGTACAGTTGGCAGAATACTTACCTTCGATTACAGCCGCGACATGGAGCGTCAAGCAGATAGATTGGGCACAAGGCTCTTAACAGCAGGTGGTTACGCTGCCGACGGCTTGCGTAACTTAACTTTAACCATGAAAAAACAGCAGAAAAATGCTCCTCCTGTATGGTTATCGACACACCCCGGAGGCGGTGAAAGAGTACGTTACTTAGAAACTTTGATTGCAACCAACGGTTACAATCGATACGCTTACGAAGGAGTAGCCAGACATCAACAAATTAAAGATAAAGTCAAACAAATAATCAAAGAAAAAGAAGAGAAAGATAAAAAAGACGACGAAAAGAAAAAGGTTAAAGGTTAAAGGTTATAGGTGGGAGCTAGGAGTTAGGAATTTTCTACCCCCTCTTCCCCCTCTTTCAAATACTACAAACTCGAAATAATATGCCAGTTACACAACTGTGACACAATCGACAAACTCCCGAATCATTTAGCAAAAATCTTCGTCACTACAACAAAGAAACTCCCAATCATTTTTACAGGAGGATGATTAATGTCATCTAGACCTTTGAAGCTTTTATTTCTCGGCGGTTTGGCAGTATCCGTATTATTCGGTAATGCACCTGCAATGGCACAATACGACTCCTCAGACGATGCCGTAGTAGTACCCACAACTGGAAGCGGTAGAACCACTACAACCCCAAGAGGGACTTCAACCACAACCAGAACCCGTACATCCACACCAACGGGAACATCAACCACAACTTCTACAAGCAGTTCTTCCCAAAGAGTTGACACCGCAACTCGGTTTAGCTGTCAAATGGATACCAACGGCTATACCGTTATGTACTCTCCTCAAAGTCAACCAAATCAATTATTTGCATGGGCAACTCCCCAAGCATTAGGTGGCGGTTGGGATTCCCAAAGACGTTGCAACACCATAGCCCAGCGTTTAGAAAGCTATCGTCCAGACGGTTTGTTAGAACTTCGCACCTCAACTTTAAATGGGTATAACGTATTATGCGTAACCAGCGAAGCCGATCCCTCTTGTCGTTTAGTACTAACAGTTCCTCCTGGTAGAGACGCTTTCCAAGTACGTAACGACGTTTTTCAAAACTTAGTTTCAGCAGACAGCGGACAGTCAACCATCGGCGTTAACACTTACAGAGGAGCCGGATTAGAAGACACCATTAATCTAGGTAGAACATTACTTGGTGGCAAGCGTGCGGCAGTATCTAGAGATGCCATTCAGCTAAAACCATTCTTAGATAAACAAGATGGTGGAAACGGCAAACTATTGAGAAACGTAAAGAAAACTACTCCTCAATCTCGTCCTACTCAATCCGGTAATAGATTAAATCCCGATCTTTTCCGCTAATTGATGTTTTCAGGCAACAGGGAATAGAAGATTGTCTTGACAATTATGGTTAGTAGTTTATAAAAACTCAATTTAGATCCCCCCAACCCCCCTTAAAATAAAGGGGGGCTTTTATATATCAAACCAGTACTCATTTTTTAATACAATTATCTTTGGCATTGCAATAATCATAGATAAATAGCAATGCCCAATGCCTAATTCCCCACGCCCAATTACCAAGTATAAAAATGTTTGGCAGACCTCAACCCATAAAACCAGAACCCGGACAAGAATCAGTATGGGATTACCCCCGTCCCGCTGTTTTACAAGATACCGATAAACATATTCAAATTGTTTTCAACGGTGAAACTATTGCAGACACCAAACGAGCCAAGCGCGTTATCGAAACCAGTCATCCTCCCAGCTACTATATTCCTCCCGAAGACATCAAAATGGAATATTTAATTCAAACACCGCATTCAAGTTTTTGTGAATGGAAAGGAATAGCTAATTATTACACCATCAAAGTCGGCGATAAAGAAGCACAGAATGCAGCTTGGTTTTACACTAATCCCACAGAAAAATTTGTACCTCTAACAAACTATGTAACTTTTTACGCTCACCCAATGGATGCTTGTTACGTGGATGGAGAAAAAGCCGAACCACAACCAGGAAATTTTTATGGTGGTTGGATAACTAAAGATGTAGTTGGACCATTTAAAGGAATTCCCGGTAGTTGGGGATGGTGAAGAGAGTTAGGAGTTAGGAGTTAGGAGTTAAGAATTAGGAGTTAGGAGTTGGAAGTTAAATGCTCAAACATGATTTGAATAGTTCTAACTCGTTTCTATATATAGTGTCTTAGGAACATATAAAAGTAACCAAATGAAGCCAATAATTCTGCAAATGCTTCATCAAATTTCACTATAATTAGCATCATAAAAATTAAATTGAGATTTAAATTAGTATAAGTTTTAGTAAATTATGACTAGAACTAACGTTAAAATATACATATGTTTTTGACAATATTAATTATTAATTGTGTTTTGCTATACAAATCATTTGTACAAAGCAAAAATTTTGAATATATTAACCTTGACTGAAGGTAGTTATAAACAGCCTGATGGAACTAATACGCTCTCACTTCAGACAAGAATAAAAGTTGGGACAAAATTATTAATTGTTACAAGTGAATTTACTAAGTATTTAGGAGGGTGTTCTACTTTTGAGCGAGCTATTACTATGGCAACTTGCTTACCATCTATCAGGTTCTACATTATTAGGAATAACAGAGCAAGAGCCTTTAGGAACTCTACCAATTCCAATACGAACTGCTGTTCTTAAAACTGTAAAGCAGTTCAACCCAGACTCTATTGATTTAAGATTAAACAAAAAATCTCCTCTTGATTTTGGTGAAGGTGAATATGAGTGGGTAGAAAGTTGGAATTACAAAAACTCTTCACAACTCGACCCTAATTTAGAAAAACTATTACACAAACTTCCACAGCGTTATCCTACCTATCAAAAAGTAGCTCTTAAATTATTAAGACAAGCAGTAGAAAATGGTAAATCGCATCTTGTTTTGGCTGATTTTCAACCGACTATTGCAAGCTTTGCTTTAGCAATTCTAGATTTAATCGCAGTAGTCGAGCAAGTTTCTCAACTGTATGGGTTATCTATAGCGCTACCAAAAGTAGAAATTTATTTGGTGGGTTCAGTTGATATTGGTGTCACAGAATTACTAAAGAATTATCGCGGTGTTGATTTAAATGAAACGTCTAATTTTATCGATTCTCCTCAAACATCTGTGAAATTAGTCAGAAATGAACAGCTACCCGAAGATGTTGATTTTATATCGGTTGCTGAGTCTTTAAATAATAATCCACACAAGAATAGTCACAGCTTTAATGATTTAGAAAGACTAGGGCTAGAGTTTGTTGACTGTGTTAGAGATGTACCACCTTTACAAGCACATCCGGTATCTTTTGAACGACCAACCCTAGACTACTTTGCTCGTCGCTATTTTCCACTACCAGAACTTAAACTAGAACAAGTAGAACTTATTCAAAAAGCTTTAGACAACCAGTCAATATTAGGGCTTTTACCAACGGGTTTTGGTAAATCATTGATATTTCAACTTTATGCTTTATTAATTCCTCGGACGACATTAGTTATCAGTCCCCTAAAAGCGCTTATCCGCGACCAGGTAAACAACTTAAAGCGGACTGGTTTAAACTGTGTGGAATCTATAATTTCTGGAGAGACAGCAAAGCAAAGGAAAACGAAACTAGAAGGTCTTAAGTTTGCTCGTTATCGAATGTTGTACGTTTCACCGGAACGTTTACAGATAGGTGAATTTTACGATGAGTTAAAGGCGATAATGCATCAGAATCCCATTGGGGGATTGGTAATTGATGAAGCTCATTGTGTCTCTGAATGGGGACATGATTTCAGACCAGCTTATTTACAAATTGGACGTTTACAACAAACTTTAGAAACTGCTTCCGGAAGTAAAGTACCAATTATCGCTTTAACCGCAACAGCTTCCGAACCAGTTCGCAAAGATATTCTGCGAATTCTAGGACTTTCACAAGAAAGTATAGTCCAATCTCCTAACAGCGACAGACCTAATTTCAGTCTTTCGGTACATCGTGTTAGCCAACCTAAAGATAAAATGATTCTTCTAAAAGGTTTACTTCAAAAAATTGTTCCTAACGTGCTTAATATACCTTTTGAAGAATTAATCCCAGAAAATAACGATCCAAAGTATGCAGGAATTATTTTCAGTATTTATGCCGATCCTCACGGAAAATCAACGCTGCACGAAGGAGTACATTACATTGCAGACAATGTTGCTAAACAGGTAGTTCCAGAAGCAAGTTTGGTTAGGGTATATGCTAGTAGACAACCAGAATATTGCCCAAGTTGTAATTCCTCATTTTTCATAAACAAAAGTAAGAATGCTTTTTGCTTATCCTGTGGTGATTCTTTTGGGCTTAGGCAAGGTAAAAAAGCGAAAAACTGGGATAAATTTCTTCAAGAATGTCAAGATGCTTTTCAAAGCGATAAATTCCCTTTGTTAGTTGCGACAAACGGATATGGAATGGGAATTGATAAGCGTAATATTCGCTTTATTATTCACCATGGTTTTTCAAGTAGCCTTGAAGCATATTACCAAGAAGCTGGGAGAGCTGGTCGCGATGGTCAGCATTCTCATATAGCTTTAATGTATATTCCTCCAGATAAAAAATGTAAACAAGAATATCTAGATAAAAAGCTTGAGCCTCCATGTGTAGCTATAAACTACCGTCGATACGATTGTCCTTATTATGAAGACTATTTGTGTGACTATGGTCATCAGGCAATCTTTATTCGTAAAAGTTACGAAGGCATAGAAAAAGATATTAATTCTGTCTTCACAGTGTATGAAAAACTCAAATCTGGAGAAACTGTAAAATTTACTAGTAATTCAGATAAAAAAGAAGAAATTTATCTTTATAGATTACAGCAATTAGGCATAGTTAAACAATATTATAAGCATTATAACAAAGGATTTAGAGGTGAATATAAAGTAATATTTGACGATAATTGGGATTGGCAACAGCTAGCTAATTATCTCAAACAATTTTTAGTGGACACTGGTTTTGACGATAAAAAAGCTAAAGATGAAATAGAGAAAATACACAAAAAAGTTTCATATTCATCCCAAAATATTAAAATTATACTCTTAAAAGAAGCATTAAAGAGTCTTTTAGAGCGTGTTTATGAAAGAATATTTAGAATGCGTTATCAAATGCTTAGCAATCAACTTGATTATGCAGAGAGTGATAAAGAAGAAGTATGTCGTCGCGTATTCCTTAGAGGTATATTTGATTTAGACAAGCATTTAGCAACTGAAAATTACCGATGTGGTTTTTGTGATTCGTGTGTTCCTAATCTCAATTTTGAAAACAGTAAAGCTGCTGTTTTAATGGAAGAAGCTCAAGTTGAGGATCTTATAGAAAAACTACCTAATGTATTAGAACAATTTGATAGAGATAATCTGTTTGAAATTTTAAACCTTACCATAGAAAAAGGTGCTATCGCTGGACTATTTGCTCGCGTTGCTAACCGTCTTGAACGCGACCCGAGCAATTTACCAGCACTTTATTTAGCAGGTGCATTAGGTAGACTGCGGAAAGGGAAAGAAATCATAGCTTTTGAATATTTAAAATTTGGTTTTAAAGAAGGTATAAAACAAGGTTTATCTCCCGATAATCTGCTTATCTTTTATCAAGAAGCAGTACTTTTAAACCCCGAAGAAGCATTTAGCTGGTTAACAGAAGTTGGTGGATATTGGGATAATCAAGCAGGATTGCAATTTTTAATTGAAGAAGCTAATCAAAGGTTTGGAATTGATTCGACACAATACCGTATTCTAATTTTACTTTTGCAAGTTAGAAAGTTGAATAAAGTCAGCGATGATTCTATTAACTTAAAACCAGGAATCAAAAAATTAAAGCAAGGATTTGAACGATTAAACTAATATAACTAAGGTAAATATTATGGCAGATGATTTAAATAGTTTAGAGCAACTAGAAAGAGAAATAGCTGATTACCGCAGTAAGTTTCAGCAATCTTCTAAAGTTATTGATGATTTAGCGCAAATTCAATTTGATTTTGAGGACGTTACAGATGAGTATCAAGAACTAAACAACGAACATCAAGTGCTGACGGAATATATCAAGAAAACACAAACTGAATTTGCGGCTTTAAAAGTTGAATCAAGAAATAATATTGACGAAATAGTTCGGACACAGGAAAATTTTAATCGAGCTTTCACTACATTTGAAAATGCAGCTATAGAAAATATCAATCAAAAACTAGAAATATCAAATCAGCGTCTTATAGAATTAGAAAATCATACAAAACAACGATTAGAAGCAAGTTTCAATGGAGCGAAACAAGCTTTAAACTCACTGCAAACTCAATCAACAGATGCTGTAAATCAAATAACTCAAATACAAGAAGATTTCAACCAACGCTTTGCAAATCTTGAAAAAGTAAACTTAAAGCAGATACAAGAAACTCAACAAAGCTTGAATAACCATTTCAAAACTCTCGAAACAAATACTGAATCAAAATGGGAGCAATTTCAGCAGCAGACTAATTATCAAAGAAATATATTTAGGGAAAATAGTGAGCAGCGCTTCACAAAATTAACAGAAAACATTGATACTCGGCTAGAAGAAAGATTAGATGAGACGACACAAGTTTTAAACTCACTGCAAACTCAATCAACAGATGCTGTAAATCAAATAACCCGAACGCAAGAAGATTTCAACCAGCGTTTTGAAAACCTCGAAAAGAATAACTTAAAGCAGATACAACAAAATCAAGAAAGTTTGAATCAGCGTTTAACAACTTTTGAAAATGCAACTGAGTCAAAATTAAACCAGTACCAGCAACAGATTTCTTCCGATATAACTAAATTAGAACAGAACAATCAAAATCTGAATAAAAAGCTTGAACTACAACTTACAGAATTAAATAAAAGTACAAAAAGAACACAATCGCTCGCTATTATTGCTATTGTGCTAGGTATCATTGCTGCAACTTTTGCAGTACTTCCATTCTTCTCTAAAACGACAAATGAAGTAGAATCTCGTAGCTTTCAAACACCACGAGTTTCTAAACATAATATGCTTTAGTATCACCAGAGTGATGAGTTAGGAGTTATAAATACTGCTGACTGTTCACTGTTCACTGTTTATTTTCTCTTGCCTCTAACCTGAACTTTCCTATCAGTCTTCTGCTTCTTCACCCATTTCAAAAACTTCTGCATTTGCGGTTCATCTTTAAGCAAATCGGCAGTATTTAACTCTTTCGCTAAACGATTATTATCGTACAGCGTATGAACTTGTTTATGGCAAGCAGAGCAAATATTAATTCTCGGACCATGTTTACCATTTTTATGTTTGGGAATCAGGTGATGTACCGTCAGCTTTTCCAAATCCCGCTGGCATAATTCACAAATCATAATATTAAAGGTTGAAGGTCAAAGGTTAAAGGTTAAAGGTTAAAAGTTAAAGGTTAAAGTTCAAAGTATAATAGCTCTTAACAACTAACAAATAACAACTAACTATTCAAATATCAAATAAGTTCCCTCCAACCCTTCTAAAATTGTCCTTGTATTAGCTGTCATCATCTTTTGATAAGTATCTGCTCCGCTTCCCGGTACGCCTAAACTTTCTGTAAAAAGCTGCCTTTGGGATATATTTACTCGTGCTTCTTTAGCTACGGACTTGATTAATTCAGGGCTAATTGTAGGCTGTGCGAAGATTGTGGGTACTTGGGTTTTTGCTAATGTCGTAGCTAATAGTTTAACTTTGGTATCTGATGTTTTTTCTGTAGGACTAATAAATCTCAAGGTTCCTGCTAATTTCAAACCATAAGCACGAACGTAGTAAGCCATCTCATCATGAGTTGTGACTAAAGTGCGTTTCTTGGGAGGAATACTTTCAATTCTTGTTTTTATCCAATTGTCTAATTCTAAAAGTTGTTTCTTTATTTTCTTAGTATTATTTTGATAGAGTTTGGCATTTTCTGGTATTTCTCTAACTAAATTAATACTAATTACATCTATCATTTTGATGGCATTTTTGGCATTGTGCCATACGTAAGGGTCGGCGACTTTTTTCCCATTTCTAGTTACCATCAGTGGTGAAGGTACGGCTATTTTTGCTACGGGAAGCTTTGGTGCTTTATTTTTACTTGAAAGGATAAATTTTTCTAATCTAGGTTCTAAATTGTAACCGTTAAAAATAATTAATTTAGCTTGATTTATTGCTTCTTGGTCTGCTGGTGTTGGCTGATAGACTTTGGGATTTATTGATGGTGAAGTTAAACACTTAAGACTAATTGTTTTTCCCGCAATTTGTTTTGTTAAGTCACATAAAACACTTGTTGTTGCAACTACTAAAGGTAAATCTTTCTTAATTGTAGTAGTAGTAACAGTTGTTGTATAAGAAGCAGTTTTATTCGCATCTGAATTATTACAGCCATAAATTGATACAGTAGCTAAAACAAAGATAATACGCAAAACTTTGTTTAAAGGTAGTTTTTCTAACATATAGTTATAATTAGCATCTGTTTGATGGAGGTTGAATACTACTTGTTTTTGTGAGTTAGAATGATTATCATTGTCACTAGAACAAATATTTCTTCAGCATTAAGGTATCGCAATGACTATAAATACAGTTAATGCATCTTCTAATCAAGAACTTGTCATAGCTTTAATGGGTAAAGGTGGGACGGGTAAGACTTTTACTTCATTAGGTTTAATCCAGAGTTTGAGAAAGTTGGATAAAGCAATGATTGTAGCGGATGCAGATACTAATAGGTCGCTTTCGCGCTATCTTGCTGGTCATTATTTGGGATATGGGGAAGAAGAGTTAAAGCAACTTCCTTTGATGACTCAAGCAGAGCAGGATTTTTACGAGTTTCAGCAATTGGATTCCGAGCGAACCTACCGCGAATTTTACGGTACTCCATTCGATCGCGTTAAGAATTTTTCAGTTGAACCACCAGACTCTTTTACTCAGAAGTACATCAAATCTCTTGACGAAAAACTTGCATTGATGTCCGTAGGAACAAGTGCTTTGCGTAAGGAAGAGCTTTATTCTAATCGGTGTTCTCACGCTACACTAAATCCGTTAAAAGCCTGGTTAGCTTTATCTACAAATGGAATTATACTAGCAGACTGTGGTGGTGGGGAAGATGTTGGTAGATTTGGTTTACCCATTGGTGCCCATGTGGTAGTTGTGGTAGTGGAAGCAACTCCTGATTCTATTGCGATTTCTGAAGATATCCGTGCTATCGATGAAGAATTAGGAATTCCCGTAGTTTATGTTTTAAACAAATGTCTCAATCAGTTTCCGGAAGTTGAAGCTTTTGAAGCGGAGCATCAAGATACTATTGTAGGTAAAATTCCTTTCATACCTACAATTTACGGAAAAAATCCTTTAGAAGTATTCGGCGAGATTGAACCTATATTTAACCCAATAATTGAGAAAATCCTCTCTCAGAAATTGAGTTCACCCCAGCAAAGATGGGAAAGAGTATTAAGATGGCAAAAAAGACTACAGCAACAAATGGAAACTAAGAAAAGTCAATCGTTTAGTTTTGTTTCTTAACATCTGGCATTTTTATTTTGTATTTTATATTAGTTGCTTCTTGCTTCTTGTTCCCAGTCTGCGCCTGGGAATACATATCAAGAGGCTCTGCCTCTTAATATACCGCGAGGCAGAGCCTCAAGTAATTAGATTCCCAGCCAGAGACTGGGAACCAGTGAATAACTACCAATTACCAATTACCAATTATCCATTACCAATTACCCATTCTCACAGATTCCCAAACTTCGGACTCCACCATCCTTTAGCAGTATTAAAATAAACCGCTTCTTTGTGTTTCTTCTCTTGCCGTGCTTTAGAATCCGAACACCGTAACATAGTCTTCTTTTGCCCTTCTTTGGTATAAGCGTATTCTTCCAATGGTTTTTTACAAACCGGACAAGGATACTTGGTAACTTTTCCAGGAGGTTTCTTAGCTACGGGGTTTTGATCGTCTTTTGAGCGTGGAGCTTGCCAAGTTTTGTTGTAATCGCTCCAAAATAAAACCACGTTTTCACAACCGCTGAGGCATTTCAGAAAATATTTCTTTTTAACTTTGCTGCTCTTAATTTTTGCTAAATGATTATTGCATTCGGGACAGCGAGTTCTGGATTTATCGTATTTTCGCTCGGCAGCGGGATAATTTTTCTTCCCATTCGACGCAGCAACGGGTACAGTTTTTGCTTTTACTAAAGCTGGTGCAAAATAATCTTGATTCCAATTTGTCAGATATTTCTGCCAAGGTTGTTTTCCCGAAGCAATGCTATCGAGGGCATCTTCCATTTGGGCGGTAAATTCTGTTTTTAATAAATCTGGTAAAGCCTTTTGTAAAAAATCATCTACCTCTAGTCCTAAATTTGTAGGCTGCAAATTAGACTTTGTTAACTGCACGTAGCCGCGTTTTTTCAAAGTTGCAATTGTGGGAGAATAAGTACTGGGACGACCAATTCCTTTACGTTCCATTAACTGAACTAACTTCGGTTCGCTGTATCTCGGTGGTGGTTGAGTTTGCTTCTTCTCATGTCCGGCATTTTCTAAAGTTAAAGTTTGTCCTTGTTCTAAATTCGGTAAAAGCGTATCTTTGCTCAAATTTGCCCAGTATTTGGCATAGCCGAGAAACTCTACTACCTGTCCCCTAGCTTGCCAAAGTACTTCACCCGATTTGATAATTACCAAAGTTTTACGAAGTTGAGCCGCACGACATTGAGAAGCAACCGCTCTTTTCCATATCAATACATATAAATTAAACTCGTCAGAGGAAAGTTCAACTCGCAACTCCACCGAAGGACGAAATACATTAGTCGGACGAATCGCTTCATGAGCTTCCTGAGCCGTTTTTTTACTGCGATGTCTCGCCGTTTTATTCGGTAAATTCTGCGGATCGTTTTGCTCCAACCACTTACGCACGCTAGCGCAAAACTCCGGACTCAACATTACCGAATCCGTCCGCATATAGGTAATTAAACCAGCTTCATAAAGCTTTTGTGCTACCTGCATGGTTTTCTCCGGCGCAAATTTTAATCTAGAACCAGCTGCTTGTTGCAGCGTAGAAGTAATAAAAGGTGGAGGTGGTTGACGACTGGCAATTTTTCCTTCGTATTGGATAATTTGATGGGGATGATTTCGCGCCTCTGTCACCAAACGTTCCGCTTCAGCTTCCGAAAGCACCCGAGTGGATTCGGCTTTTTCCGACTTTTTAACTACCGTGTCATCATTTTCTTGATTATCTTGCTGTGTCGTCTCAGCAGCAGAATTCACCATTCCCTTATAAAAAGCGCGGAACCCTTCAACATAATCTACCCAAACGCTCCAATAATCTTGAGGTACAAAAGTGAGAATTTCTCTCTCTCGCTGACATATTAAATGTAGAGTTGCACTTTGAACCCTGCCGACACTCTTTGCACCATTATTCAAAGCCCAAACTAAAGGACTTCCCTTATAACCAACTAACTTATCTAAACAATCTCGGCACAATCCAGCACCAACCAAATTAGCATCCAGCCTTCTAGGTTTGGCAACAGCAGCCCGCACAGCAGACTCCGTAATTTCGGTGTAAACAACCCGTTTTGGTTCTCTTAATCCCAAAGCTTCCTTGAGATGCCAAGCAATCGTTTCCCCCTCTCTATCGGGATCTGTAGCTAAAACCACCTCTTGAACCTGTTTAGCAGCAGCTTTCAACTTACTAATAGTTTCCTTCGCTTGCTGGCTGCGCGGAATATAGCAACACCGCACGTTAGTGCCATCCATAATAAAGCCCAGAGAATCCTCACCTTCATTACTGAGTTCTCGAATGTGCCCGCAACTTGCGCGAACAATCCACTCACTTCCCAGGATTTTACTCAGCTTTTTAACTTTACCGGGAGATTCCACTATCAGCAGGCGTTTGGGCATGACACTAATAGATTCAGATGCGACTAAAAAAGACTTATAAGTTTTAATATGACATTTATAGTACAGTTGTTTTGAATAATTTTATTTCGATTAAAAAAATTAATAAATATCTATTTATTAGGAATTGAGCATAGGGCATTGGTGATTATTAACTTCTAACTTGTAATTCATAATTCCTGACTCTTAGCATTTTTGTACTTGTCATTGATTAAAAGAAAATGAAAAATATTAGAATCAGTCAGCATTTGAATAAGAAATGTTAAGCAAACTAGATTCAAGCCTTCTATCAAAAGTATTAACTATTAGGTTTAAATTTGCTGGTATGCCTTTTGATAGATGATAAAAACGGGTTGGATAGATAATTTACAAAAAAAGAGCAATACATAATTACAAAATATTAACTGTAAAGTTTGTTAAATAAATGCTCATTTTGGCATCCAACTTATATATACTTGGTTTCTATGAATGTTGAATATGTTGATCCCGCTGGGATTTAATAAATAATCGTTGGTTTTCAAACTATATATTGTACTTTGGAGGAAAAATAATGGCTTTGTCACAAACTACCGATATGGGAAAAACTTACTCATTATTAATGATAAAAAGCTTTTTAATATGGACTTTTACACTGGCAGTATGCTTGCTGGTTGTCGGTTTTCCTTTAGTGGTTTTAATGGCTACGGTTGGATGTTTGCTTTCAATTGTTCTGCAATCTGTAATGCCCGCTAGCGCAGTTTTGGTAGTAGCCGGTAGCTTGATTATGTTTAACGTTATGGCAGTAGTAGTAGCTGCTGGCGTGTTAACACTTCGAGGCGTTCATCCTACAGAAATTAAATGGTTAAGCTGGCTGCATGGGGAAGAAGAAGAGTTGAATGCAACTGTTTATGCAGCTTGTCCTTTGACTTGCGAAGTTGAATCTTTGTAATTAGAGACATTTGTGATATCCGATTATAGCCATCATTGTTAAATTCGACAAACAGTGCAACTGCCCGGTTAAACCGGGTTTTTTCATTTTTATAGAAATTGGGTATGGGGCATAGGGCATCGGGCATCGGGGATTGGGATAGAACTTATGAATTAGAAATGTTTTATTTCAGATTTTTGATTAAAAGCCTTAACTTGCCACGAATGGTATTCCTTAGATAATAGCCAATTACTAATTCTTAATCCCCCAATGCTCAATGCCCAACGCCCGATGCCCTATTCCCATATTTTTAAATTGTGACAATCTACTATTGACGAATCATCCTCTGATAATGACTATTGACTATTAAAAGCGTGAATTATGACTAATTATGAAGCGAGTTTGTATTATCTTAGGTACTCGTCCCGAAGCGATTAAGCTTGCTCCGGTGATTCAAACTTTTCAAGCTTGTGAAAGCCTGGAAACTCAAGTAATTTTAACCGGACAGCATCGCGAAATGGTTGAACAGGTGATGGGATTGTTCAATTTAAAAGCTTCTCGCGATTTAGAGATTATGCAGCCAAAACAATCTCTGAGCGATATTACTTGTCGTAGCTTGCGCGGGTTGCAGGAGCTATTCGAGGAAAATGAGCCGAACTTAGTTTTGGCACAGGGAGATACAACAACAGCTTTTGCAGCTGCTTTAGCAGCTTTTTATAAAAAAATTCCTATTGGTCATGTCGAAGCAGGGTTAAGAACCGATAATATATTTAATCCTTATCCAGAAGAAGCCAATCGACGTTTGATTTCTCAAATTGCCCAACTGCATTTTGCACCGACACCTTTAGCTGAAGAAAATTTACAAAGTTCTGCGGTGTTAGGGGAAATTCACATGACGGGTAATACCGTGATTGATGCGCTGTTGAATGTAGCGAAAAGTCAACCTCCCTGTAACGTGCCCGGTTTGGAGTGGAATAACTATCGAGTTATTTTAGCTACTGTTCACCGTCGAGAGAATTGGGGAGAACCCCTCGAAAGTATTGGTAATAGCTTTTTACAGATATTAGATAAATTTCCCGATACAGCATTATTGCTACCATTGCACCGCAACCCCACCGTAAGAGAGCCGTTACAAGCAATGTTAGGGAATCATCCTCGAATTTTCTTAACAGAACCATTAGACTACGCTCAACTAGTCGGAGCCATAATGCGATCGCACTTATTGCTTACAGATTCCGGTGGGTTACAAGAAGAAGCTCCCAGTTTAGGAAAACCAGTATTAGTGCTTAGAGAAACCACTGAGAGACCAGAAGCAGTCAGCGCCGGTACAGCAAAGCTTGTAGGAACCGACACTCAAACAATTGTCGCTAGTGCAGCACAGCTATTAAGTAATCGGGCAGCTTATGAAACAATGGCAAACGCAATTAATCCCTTCGGAGATGGAAAAGCTTCCGAGAGGATTTTGCAAATTGTGCGGGATTATTTGAAAGTTAGCAGTTAAGAGTTAGGAGTTAGCAATTACCAATTGATAACTGTTCACTGTTCACTGCTCACTGTCCTCTTCCTCTTCCAAAGGTAGTTCGATAACAAATTCCGCTCCGTTGCCAGGGGAAGAAAGACAGTATAAGTTACCACCATGGGTTTCTGTTACTATTTGATGGCTAATTGATAATCCTAAACCAGTTCCTTTTCCTTCAGGTTTAGTGGTGTAGAATGCATTAAATAGTTGATTTCTGACTTCTTCTGGCATTCCAGGGCCGTTATCTGCAATACGGATAGTTACTTTGTCTTCATCTGCTGAAGTACGGATAGTAATAACATTGGGATTTTTCTCAATTTCTGCGTAAGTTTTGCCTTCATTAAATTCATCTAAAGCATCAATTGCATTTGCCAACAAGTTCATAAATGCCTGATTTAATTGACCCGAATAACACTTAACCAAAGGTAACTCTTCGTACTTTTTTACAACTTCTATCTTGGGACGTTGTGAGTTTGCTTTAAAACGATGTTGCAAAATCATCAAAGTTGTTTCTATGCCTTCGTGAGGATTGACAGGCTTTTTATCAGCGGTATCAGTTCGAGAAAAATTCCGTAAAGACTGCATAATATCGCGAATTCTGTCAGTTCCCAATTCCATAGAAGTTATCATCTTAGGTAAATCTTCAAGGAGGTAATCTAGGTCTATTTCTTCTTGGAAGGTTTCAATTTCATCTGGTGGGGAAGGTAGGTTAGCTTGGTATAGAGTTAACAGCTCTAGTAAATCTTCGATGTATTGATTCGCGATAGATAAATTACCAGCAATAAATCCAACGGGATTATTCACTTCGTGAGCAACACCTGCTACCAATTGTCCCAAAGAAGAGATTTTTTCAGTTTGTACCAACTGCGCTTGAGTTTGCTGGAGTGTTTCGAGAGATTGCTGTAACTGGTGCGACTTTTCTTGTTCCCCGGCATAGAGATGAGCATTTTCGATTGCGATCGCAGCTTGTGAGGTAAGTAGTTTAAGGATTTCCAGTCGCGAGTTTGTGAATGCACCAGTAACTTGATTGTTTTCGAGGTAAATAATTCCGGTGAACTTACCTTGGTAGAAAATGGGAGCGCATAAAACCGATTTAGGCTGTTGGCAGAGTATGTAGGAATCCTCTTTATAAATTGCTTCTTGAGTTGCGTCGTTGAGTACCAAGGGTTGCTGAGTTCTCGCAACGTAGTGAACAACGGTTAAGGGGATATCTTTGCTTTCTTCTATAGGAGTTGATTGCAATACAACCAAATCACGATCTTGGTCATTATCGATAGCTTCAATAAATAGCTGCTCGTCTTTAAGTAAAATTAAACAACCTTTTTGAGCAGCAGCATTTTCTAAAATAATAGATAACAGCTTATCAAGGAGATTATCTAAAACGATTTCGCTGGTAATAGCCTCACTTGCCTTCATTACCGTAGTTAAATCTAGAATATTATTGCTATTAGTAGATGAGCCTAAAGCTCTCGAAGAACTACTAACAATAGTTCTGCTGATGTCTTGTTCGGGTATGCTGCTTTCGCTGCGAATAATTAAATTAGGAAAACGTTCTTCTAAATCCTTAACCTTAGCTAAAGCACCCCAGCGAATATAGCCATAGTAAGCATCAGTCATATAGGTTTTAGCAATCTTATCCTTACCTAAATTGAGATAAAACTGCGCTGCAAGTTCGTTGCCTAGGGCTTCCTCTTGGGTGTAACCGTTTTCTTTCGCTCCAGCAATAGCGCGATCGTATAGATCCATTGCTTTGACATCTTTACCAAAGATTTGTGCTTTCTCAGCTTCAACTAAATCGTACTTGTGCTGGAAATTACAGGCTGCATGATGCGCCCATTTTTTCATTTTCTTCTGATTTGCAGCTACTTTTTTCAGGTATTGCTTTTGTTCGGTGGAAGTTACGTTTTTGTAATTTGCGAGGAGTGCGAGAGAGTAGTAGTAATTGTTGACGCAGTATAAATAGAAGCCTGGGTTGCTTTCTTGATATTTTTCAGTTTGGCTAGCGTTTTCGATTGCTTGTGTATAGTCTTGAAAATAATAGCTGAGAATAGTTTTGCAATTATGAAAAATACTGAACCAGGTTGCATTTTTTTCAAAAAGAGCAACCATTTCTACTTCATCAAAACTATTACCGACTAAAGAAAACTTGCTGAAGCTATGATGTTGCAAATTCTGTAAGCTTTGTTTCATCACGCTAATAATTAAAGCTACCGAAGTGAGCTTTAATTTCTGCATTAGTTCAATATATTGCGTTATTTTTTTATCAACTAATTCAAGGTTATTTCCACTTAAAAATAAATTTTTACTTATATTCCAAGCACTATAACTTGCAAATTCTATATCACCAGTTTCTATTCCATTTTGTATACCTTCTTGCATCGACAAAATTGTTTGCTTCACTGGCTCTTTAAAATGTCCAATCATAGCGTTGAACAAAAAATAAATTTTGCACTTGAGTGAACTAGCACTCATTTTGTCAAGCACTGATATACTTAAACGCCCGAATCTATAACCTTTTTCAATATCTCCAAATTTTTCACATAGTATTGCACCATAGGCATCATAAGCGAAAGCAGCAGCCCCACAATTACCATATTTAACTGATAACCGAACCATTGCCAATACTGCTAATGGAAAGTACAAAGAGCCTCCCATACTAGCAGCAGGAGCTATAAGCATTAGTATTTGCATAGCAGCTAGTTTATAAGCATCAGTCATTCTAGGCAAATAAGCTAAATCTTCGATTTTTCTTCCAGCTAAAGTTAATTTAGTTTGCAAAGCAGAAACCAAAATATACCCCATTTTTGGTTCGGCAGGTAATCGCACACCGAGTAGCTTTAAAACCTGGACTCCTATTTCTAAAGCTTCTGACATACGGTTTTGAGCGATACTAGACTGGATCTGAATTTCATATATTCTGACTTTATCCAAAATAGTATTAGCTTTTTGCAGTGTGAACTTGCCTAATTTTTTTGATTTTTCAAAATTACCATGTAGATATTCTGCTTCTACAGCCTCTATATGTATGCTTAATATTAGTTCGTAGCTATTTTGCCAATTACAATTTTCTAAAAGCCCTAATGCTATATTTAAATACTTAATGGCAGATTCATAAGCTGTAGCTGTTTTTGCTTTTCTCCCTGCCATCAAATTAAGTTTTGCTAACTCTTCTTTCTGATATTTATTCTCAATTAGAGCTACACCAAAATTTAGCTGATTCACAATATCTAAAATATTGTCCGAAAGTAATTCTGGTGGGGTTTTCTTTAATAATAACTGACCTATCTTAAGATGAGTTGCTTTTTTATCTGATTCTGGAATGAATGAATATGCTGCTTGCTGAACGCGGTCATGTAAAAATCGATAACCAACTCTTGAAATGTTGGACTTTAAACTAATTACAGATAAATTTTTATAGCTTATATCTTTATCATCTTTTTCTATATTGTCTTCAAATACTAAAGGTATTTTGTAAGCTTCACTTAGGGGTAAAATCAATCCAGCCTGTAACGCCGCGTCTAATTCTTTAGCAGTACTGACTGAAAATTTTTCGTTTACAATTGACAGCACATCAAGTGTAAATTTATCTCCAATACAGGCTGCTAGCTGCAATACTTTTTGTGTAGATTCTGGTAGTTTTTTTATCCTATTGGCTACTAGCTCTACTATACTTTTGTCAGTTATACCTATAGTTTGAATTTCTTCAATATCCCACTTCCACATTCCTTGACTTTTCTGTTTATTCATTAGAGACGAGAAGGGAGTAAAATCGAATTTTAAAAGGTTTTCTTGATAAAGCGTTTGCAATAGTTGATTAATGAAAAAAGGATTGCTACCAGTTTTATTATAAATTAACTCAGCCAGAGTATTGACTCTTTCTGTATCGTCGTTTAAAGTTTCAGCTACTAACTGAGTTACATCTGTAATTTCAAGTGACTTTAAAACAATATTATTAACAATTGCATTATTTCTCTCAATTTCTTCTACAGTCTGAATTAAAGGATGAGTTGAACTAACTTCGTTATCGCGGTAAGCTCCAATCAGTAGTAAATGTTTAGTTTCGGATTCACCAGTCAATATTTGCATCAACTTCAATGTTCCAGAGTCTGCCCATTGTAAGTCATCAAGAAAAATAACTAAAGGATGTTCTTTTTGAGCAAAGACATTAATAAACTCGGAAAAAACACGATTAAAACGGTTTTGCGCTTCCATTCCAGCCAATTCGGATATTTCCACTTGTTTACCAATGATGAGTTCAACTTCTGGAATTACATCAATGATTACCTGTCCATTTGCACCAACAGCAGCTAATATTTTGCTGCGCCATTTTTCGAGTTCATTTGCACTTTCTGTAAGTAGCTGCTGCATCAAGCTACTAAAAGCTTGAATTAATGAAGCGTAAGGAATATTGCGTTTGAATTGGTCAAACTTACCGCTAATAAAGTAACCGCGCTTTTCGGTAATAGGTTTATTTACTTCGTAAACTACTGATGATTTACCAATTCCCGAGTACCCAGAAACTAGCATCAGTTCGCGACTTCCTTTACTGACTCTTTCAAAAGCATCAAGAAGTAGATTAACTTGAGTTTCCCTACCGTAAAGCTTTTGAGGAATGAGTAATTGACTTAATATATCCAATCTTCCTGGTTGGAACTCAACAATCGTTCCCGTCATTTCTAACTGTTCGCGACACAGTTCTAAATCGGCTAAAATTCCTTTTGCTGTTTGATAGCGGTCTTCGGCGTTTTTCGCGATCAACTTTTTTACTACATTTGCGATCGCATTAGGAACTTCTGGATTTAGTTGTTGAATTTGAATGGGTTGTCTAGCAATATGGGAGTGAATTAACTCTAAGGGGTCTTTACTTTGAAAAGGTACTCTACCAGTAAGCATTTCATAGAAAGTTACACCAAGCGAATAAAAATCGGTGCGATAGTCAAGGACTCGATTCATTCTCCCGGTTTGCTCAGGAGACATGTATGTTAATGTTCCTTCAAGTTGGTTAGGGTCAGTTAATAGCAGTTTTTCCTTACTGAGTCTTGAAGCGATACTAAAGTCAGTAAGCTTAACTTGTCCTGTTTCAGAATTAATAATTATATTATCAGCTTTAATATCTTTATGAATAATGTTGTGTGAGTGCAGCGAGACTAAAGCTTTTGCTAATTGAACTGCAATATTTAAAAACTTTAATAAATTTAATTTTTGGTTATTAAGTACTTTTTTAAGAGATTGTCCCCCAAAATCTTCTAATACCAGTATCAAACGATTTTGCTCGGTTTCAAGCCTTAATATTTTAACGACACCTTCTAAGTCAAGATTTTCAGTAATTTTATATTCGTGCTTGAGACGAGTAATCGCATCTAAAGTAGGATAGTCTTCTTTAAGTATTTTAAGAATGACTTTTTGCTGATTTTTTTGCAATGTACCCCGATAAATAATGGTGTTGATTCCTTCGTATATGACTTCCGTAATGTCATAGCCAGGAACCAAGGTAGATGTGAGCATTACACAATCCTTCCTAGAAGACTATAAATGTGTTTGTATATCTAGGGTTCCCCAATATTCAGTTTTTTAAACACTTATAGGGGAAATTTGCTTAAAATTTAAAATATATTGTCAACTAGAGCAAAATTTTTATATGTGTTCTAAACTAAAAAATAATAATCCTAAACTAAAAGTTTATGAATATAAAAATAAATCCTGCCGACTTAGACTTATAAATAACTGATTGCCCGCTTTAATGTTTCAATAATTTTTGAACAAAATCAAAATTGTTTAATTAATGCTTGCTTGAGTTATTTCTTCATACTTAGGTAAAGCTAAAATCATTTGTGGCAAACTAGGTTTAGAACAATATATTAATTGCGAGTTCAAGAATTTCAATAATGGCTGTATATGTACATCTTCTAACCATTCACTCGCTAAATCCTCTATGATATGGTGTTCTGCGATTAGCTTACCTTTAGAAAAACGGCGAACAATTGGGTGAATAAATGCACTTTCCTGTGCTGCTTCTGTATTTTCTTTATGTATGCGCTCTATTGCAAAAGGGTTTTTATTAGCTTTAAAGATATCTAAGCCAAACTCTAAACTAATAGTGTAATAATGATTATTGTTACCTAATTCACTGTCATGCACATAATCAGTAGGAAGTTCTTGGTAGTATTGAGCATATTTATTATCATCTAATATTACAATTACATCGCATAAGAAACCAGTTTGTTGCCATAAACCCGCACTTATATTGATGCGCTCGATAATTTCATTAACGATTTTGTCTGGAGTCAAACTAATAGTCTTACATGGTAAATTATGATTTTCATATTTCTTGTCTAATATATGATGTAAAGCACGAATATTGTGGCGAAATCCATGAATAAAGCCGGATTGTTTTTTCTTGAAATCTCGCATATGCATCAACACTCCAGCAAAATACAAGTCTTTAATATTACTTGATTCCCATTCTGATGTTTGTTCTGGGAAACGGTTATTAATTGTCAATTGGGGCTTACAACTTTCATCAAAAATGGAAGCATCAAAGCGCCACCCAGCACATACAATTATGCGGTCATAAATTAAGCTTTCTTTTTCTTGATGTGCATGTGCATAGCTAAAAGATACTACAAACTTATTGTTCTCACGTTTAATATTATCAATAGTTGCATCAATGACAACATTTTGAGATTTTAGTTGATAAGTATCTAATATATTGTTATTTACCGCTCTTAAATGTCCTACATACTTAGTTTCCCATGCCATTTTTACAGGACTAGGACTAGCTAAATGAATTTGGGCGGTTGTATCAACTAAAGCATCAGCAGTTTCAAACCCTGAATTACCTTTTCCTATAATTAATACTTTCTCATTGATAAAATCTTCTGGATTAACAGAAATTTCTGTATAGTTCTCGGCTAATTCAATACCAGGAATTGCAGGAACGTAAGGTTTTGTAAAACCTGTAGCAATAATCAAGCGCTTACATGTAAAAGTATTCCCATTAGCGTCTACTAATCTAAAATTATCATCTTTAGAGATTTTGACTATCTTAGTATCATAGCTAATTTTGATATTAAAATGATTTGCAAAATCATTCAGATATTCGACTAATCTATCAGCATTAGGAAAATATCGTTTACTATAATTTTTAAATAGCATTTCTTCACTGTCACTTAGTAAAGAATTCCAGTCCCATCTTAAGTTAATTTCTGGATTATCATACCCTGTATAAACTTTATTAATGGAAATAAGTTTACGGTGTATAGGATACTTTTTAAAGAAAGTTCCTGGTTTTTCTCCTGCTTCTAATATGAGATAATCACGATTAGCCTTTTCAAGAAAATAACCTAGTTGCAATCCAGCAGGACCAGCACCAATAATTAAATAATCAAATTCTTTTTTATAATTCATTTTATACTATTTTGTATTTTGTTAAATAATTACTTTAAAGATAAAAATAATCCTGTATAAAAGTTACAATTATAGAATACAGGATATATAAATTAAGGTATTTGTTTGGATTATTGCTAGCTATTCCTGAAAAAGATTCAACTTAATATTTATTAAATTACTGATTAATTATTCACTAAAGGTTCCTCTAAAGGAGTAGCCTTTAAAAATGGCTGTTCAAAATAGTTATTTTGAGCATATTTCATCAAGTTGTTAACTAATTCAGAAAAAGTTGTATAAACAGTTTCAACTATATGTATAGCTTTTGCTTTCTCATCATCAGTCAGTTGAACATGTTCTAAAAGCTGCTCCATATTATCCATCCCAGCAAACACATGACCTGTTTCTACAGCAAGATGAGACGCTGAAAAATAACGATTTCGCTTTTGAGTAATTTGTTCAAGTTCTTGACCCACTTCTGCAAATGCAGAAAAAGCCACAATTCCTGTTGCTTCTACAGTTTCAATCGCAACTAATTTTATAGCTGTACTAGCATTGAGAGTACTTGCAACTAAGTTATAAGCAAGTAAGCGTGCTGTTTGTGTCTCTTCACCCCATAAAAACCTCAAAGTATCACTTAACTTTAAAGAAGAATCTAAACCTAATCTTTCTAAATCTGTAAGAAACCACTTCCAATGACGACCATCTTCATAACTATGAAAATTAATCATCTTTTGAATTGGATCTGTAGTTGGTTCCTTTCGTAGGATACAGTTATTTAAATCCTTTACACTCATTATTAGCGGAATTACACAAGGAACCCAAACTAATCTTTGTCTAGGATGTATGCTTTTATCTCGCAAGAACTGAAAAAATGGAAGCTGTGCAAATTCTTTATTTCTCTTCTCAATTAGTTCTAAAACTTCTTTCATTTTAATTCTCTAAGGTCAAGGTACAATATTCTTTGATTAAAGATGGTATTTGCACTAATCCCTGACACGCTCTTCTAATAAACTCAATACTTACCGAATGAAATGCAAATATTTTAGCTCTTAAAAGATTACAAGCTCAGAAGGCTTATTAAAATAATTGAGCTTAACATCAACTAACTTTTCTCAAACTTATTCATTAAACAATATTCAGCTTTAGCAGTGTTGTCTTCACTCCATAACTAATTACTAAGTGTGACAAAATATTTTTGAAATGGGTAGGGGTTTAGACTAATCTTTATTAAAAGAAAAATAATTAGAAAAAATACGGATAACTCAATCAACTATTAAGTCATGCCATATGCTTTTTAGTTGATATAATTTTCAGAGAAAATACTTAGGCTTTACTATTTATCTACTTAAAATGATTAATTCTTCAATTAACCGTTATTGATTATGTAGATAAATTCCACATTCAATTTTGGATTAGCATTTATAGGCTGGCGAAAACAATCAAATTGCTTTTAATTTCAAGATAAATAGGACTGAACAGCACCATTTAAGAGCCTCCAAGCCTTAGTTCATAGGTTCAACATCAAAGTCAATCAAAAAAACAGCCCAAATCTATTGAAATGGGCTGAAAATTAACTAGTCCTCTTTTAGAGGACTTAAACTATTAGCTGAGGGTTTGCAAACCTTATTGATTGCACACACCTATGCTTACCAAGGCTACGGTGTACATACAAGTACTCTTGGCATAGATTTCAAGGATTTCAAGCCCGTCAAATTGTCATTGTTCGCTGTGCGAAGCATTCACCTCAAGGGTGTGGATCGTTGCAAGAGGCTGGGATTTCTATGTCCTAATGCACACGCTCCACTAACTTCGTTCCTCCTGGCAATGACAAGGCTTCGAGCTATTTAACTCATAGTTGAGAACTCGCTTCTAGTTAGGATTTTAAGACTTCTGTATACACGATAGCCTTAACAAGGAGAGGAGAATGGGTAGTTTTAACTCTTCACAGCCACTTCTTCCTTCTTCTCTTCTTCTGGTAAACCCAACATCGACTTATACAAACTTACATACTTTTTAGCTGAAAGCTCCCAACTGAAATTCTGACTCATACCCCGTTTTTGTAATTCTTGCCATTGCGGCTTGAAGCGAAAGCCTTCCCAAGCGCGTACCATGCAGGTGTACTGGTCTAAGGCTTCGTAACGGTCGAAGCAATAACCCGTTCCTGTATGATTTACTGGATCGTGATGAGATACTGTATCTACTAGTCCTCCTGTGCGGCGGACAATTGGCACGCAACCGTAGCGCATTGCTAGCATTTGACTGATACCGCAGGGTTCAAAACGACTCGGCATTAAGAATGCATCGCTTCCGGCGTAAATACGACGAGCTAATGCATCGTTGTATAAGATATAGCTCGCCATCCGTCCGGGAAAACGAGATGCCATTTGCCATAGCTGGGTTTCGTAATTTCTGTCTCCCGTACCCAAAACTATAAACTGAGCATCTGTGTAGGATAAAAACTTATCAAGAACCTGCATCATTAAATCAATGCCTTTCTGTTCCACTAAACGGGATACCATCCCAACTAAAAAGGCATTGCTGTTAACTTCTAATCCTAATTCTTCTTGTAAAGCGATTTTATTCGGCTTGCGTTTATCTAAAGTTTCACTAGTGAATTTTTCACCAATATATTTATCTGTTTGTGGGTCGTAAACTTCGGTATCTATACCATTGACAATACCCGATAACTTACCGCTAATAAATGACAGCAATCCTTCCAATGTTTCGCCATAATCAGCAGTTTTGATTTGCTCGGCATAAGTTGGAGAAACTGTAGTTACTTTATCAGCAAACTGTACCGCAGCAGCCATCGTATTGTGCCCCTGCATGTACCACGGACACCAGGTAATTTTCTCTAAATACCAGTACCAAGGACCTTGATAAGCTAAATTATGAATTGTAAATACGGTACTAATATCAGGAGATTGATGCAGCCATACCGGAAGCATCCCCGTATGCCAATCGTGACAGTGAACTATCTCGGGTTTCCAGTAATTCCAGATAAACTCAGCAGCACCATTAGCAAAGAAAGTGAAGCGCCAAT
Source organism: Rivularia sp. PCC 7116 (assembly GCF_000316665.1). Lineage (GTDB taxonomy): Bacteria > Cyanobacteriota > Cyanobacteriia > Cyanobacteriales > Nostocaceae > Rivularia. The sequence continues at coordinate 1,682,194 of NC_019678.1, forward strand.
CTTCATCGTCACCACCATAAACTTTGCGCGGATCGAAAGCCGGATGCCCAAATAAATACAAAGGAACATCAGTAGTAGGAAGCACCGATTCGTAAACCGCAAAATCATTGAACATGGCATTTCCCTTCCAAACTGGATCTTCGGGAATTTCCATTTTGTCTGGTAAAAAACCATAGTAAGGCATGAGAATACGCACATCATGCCCCATTTTCCGCAAAATCTTCGGCAATGCACCCACAACATCACCCATGCCGCCAACTTTGGCTACTGGAGCCGCTTCAGCTGCCACAAATAGAATCCGCATTTCAGTTATCAGTTATCAGTTGTCAGTTATAAATTATCAGTTGTTGGTTGATAGTTGTTAGCTGTTAGTTGTTAATCTTTACCAGGCGATTTAATATGACCTCCAAGTACGCTGCCAAGACTGCGGCTACACGGGCAAAGTCCACCTTAGTGGACTTATTTGAGATGATCGTTAACCCGTGCAAGCAGATTTTGTCCGCAATGACATACCGTCTCTCGTTCGCGGAGCGTGCCTGAAAGGCATAGGTAGATATTAATTCGCCGGTTGCCTGCCCACTGTTAACTGTTAACCGATTACCCGCGTTCAAGAGTAGCGAAAATCTCATCCAAGATTTCCTGCGCTCCTTGTTCGCGCAAACGCTGTGCTAGTTCGCTTCCTAATTTTTCTGGATCGGACAAAGAACCAGTTACAGTGTCTTGAACGCGCTTTGTACCATCGATACTGGCAACTATCCCCGTCATGGTCAATTCGTCGCCGTTAATTTCGGTATTTACCCCGATAGGTACTTGACAACCGCCTTCTAAATCCCTTAGAAAAGCTCTTTCTGCAAGACAGCGATCGCGAGTTTGAGGATGCTCGATTGCTTCTTTGAGCAAGGATATCAGTTGTTCGTTGTCGGAAAGACATTCTATGCCCAATGCACCTTGTCCGACTGCATGAAGGGATATTTCCTTGGGAATAACTTGATGTATGCGCTCTGCCATTCCCAAGCGTCCCAAACCTGCTGCTGCCAAGATTAAAGCGTCGTATTCTCCGGAGTCTAGTTTGGCAAGACGGGTATTTAAGTTACCGCGTACATCTTTGAACTCAAAGTGAGGAAAATGATGCCGCAACTGTGCTAAGCGTCGCAGGGAAGATGTACCAATAACTGCGCCTTTAGGCAAAGTTTCGATCTGCTTGTCTTTGTGCTTTTCATGTACAACCAAAGCATCTGCTGGGTTTTCTCTTTCGCTAATTGCCGCTAAACCCAATCCTTCTGGTAAACGAGTAGGTAAATCCTTCAGAGAATGAACTGCAAAGTCAATCTCCCGATTCATCATTCCCAATTCCAGTTCTTTGGTGAATAATGCTTTGTCACCAATCTTCGCTAAAGCCACGTCCAAGATTTTGTCACCCTTAGTAGACATGGTGTGAACTTCAAACTTGATATCAGGAAACTTCTTAGAAAGTTGTTCCTTTACCCAGTAGGTCTGGATAAGAGCGAGCTGGCTTTTACGAGAACCGATGCGAATAGTTGTGATAGAACTCGAAACAACTGATGTCATAAACCAATTTGTGGTTAGGAGGAGATATATTCCTTATATAGACTACCTTAGTTAGAGACTCTAAGAATTCATTTACCTAGTCTAGGTCAAGTAAATTGAGGCATTTTTTAACATTACTTTACTAACTTTTGTTAAAAATTTAGCAGCAAAATGTAGATACACTAAAAATCACATCTCAGAAGAAAGTTTTTGTTTTGATTTCTGGTAGAATGGAGGGAAAAATAAATTGCAAAATTATAAAGAATAATTAATTTTTTGCGGTCAATATTTTATTTTTTATTTGGTGACAACTAATTAGATATTTTAATTTAATAGATATAAGCAAAATTTATTTACGCTGCTAATATCTAGCTTGATAAGCTGTTGCGTATTTTATTTAGATGCAGCAGGCTGGCTGTTCTACTGGCGCTACAAAAATTTTTACTTTTCCTGTTATACAATCTAGCGGCACATCAGCCTAGCTCAAGGGAGCATCCCAATTTTGCAAAAAGCCCTCAGACTATAAGTCTGGGGCTAATATTACAAAGCCCACCTTCGTGGGCTTCAACGTTTTTTAGCCCACGAAGGTGGGCTTTGTTTATATAGCCGCACCCTTATAGGGTGTTGGATAAAATATTTGTTCAAAATTGGGATGCTCCCTAGCTCAAAATATTTTTTAAATCGTATTTTCATAGAATCACTTCAGCCACAAGACAGGGATTTTCAATCCCAGGGCAATAGCAATTGAGTCAAACAATAGTATTTTTATTTATTAAGCGAATAAAAATAAAGGAATAAATAATTCAAATTATCTGAAAAGATGCTTTCAGAAGTACTAAAGTGTACTTTTAAATCCTACAAAGCTAACTGCACTCTTCCCGAAAGCGGCAATGGGATAATCAGCTTCTCTTCTTGTAGGGAGAAGCATGTGGTTTCTACTTGTAGTTTTTAACTATTAGTGCTTTTCATTTGAGTGCAATACAGTTTAAGAAACCTCACCCCCTTCCCCTCTCCTTCCGCCAGTAGAGGGGTGTATTCTATTCAACCGAAAACTGCTATATTAGTGCATTTGTAAATAGAGAATTAAGTTGTTTGAATGAAAAAAATTTAGTAAATCTGGTTTTAATAAGTTCAATAGCTAAAATAATATGTGTATAAACTTAATGTATCAGCTCTTATATAATATTTTTAAATAATCAGCAGTGAAAGCGCTTTAGAGAGTATTTCTACTATGACAGTAAAAATTTTGTTATCCAACAGACTTAAATTCGATAAAGAATAAACCCAACTAGAGAAAGAAGAAAATATTCTCATAAAAGAAGATATTAGTAATTCAGTAAAACAAAGATTACACAAAATGCAAGTTGCGAATCTAGGAGAAAATAGCATTGAAATTAGTATCAGAACCTACGACAACCGAAAAGATTCGTAAGATGAAACAGCGGATTCGGTGGAAAGATACCGCTATCGTTGAACGAAATATCGACCAAACAAGTTTATTTATAGATGATGGTAAAGCCTCGGATGTAGAATTTTCTTTTCTAGTAGTAGGTGATAGCGGTACGGGTTCCCACCGGGGACATAGCCCCATGAGGAGAGTAGCGGAACTAATGCTACCCCATTATGATGATTGTCGGTTTATGCTGCATACGGGTGATGTTGTTTATCAAGTAGGTTCTAGCGAATACTATTCCAAAAATTTTATTAAACCTTATCGAGAAGCTATTTTAGGTGGCGAAGATTACAAAAAAATTGCTTATGATGAAATGGTTTTCAAACTGCCTATTTTGCCCGTTTTAGGAAACCATGATTATTATGACTTGCCAATAATATTTGGTTTGATATCGGCAACCACTTTACCATTTCGTCGCCTTATCCCCTCAAAATTAGATATTGAAGTTGGTAGACACGGCTCTCATAAAGGTGATGCGTTTGCACGAGCGTTTTTAGATTATTTGAGCAAATTTAAGTTTCCAGGTGAGTTAGCGCGTCATTTAGACGAATACTATACAGCTAAAACAGATGCAGGAAGATGTCTTCGCTACGTACCGGGGGAATTTACCCGTCTTCCCAATCGTTACTATACCTTTCGTTACGGTGGGATAGATTTTTTTGCTTTAGATTCCAATACTATTAACGATCCGCTTCCTTTACCGGAAACAAAAGAAGGTCAAGCTTATCGCTCATTATTGCAAAAAAGACGCGATGAATTGGAGCAAGAACAAGAAGAAATAAGAGATATTTCTAACAAATTAAATCCCGATGATGCTAAAGATGCAGAACAAATTGATGACTTACAGTCCAAGCTGTCACAAATCGAGGAGATGATTGTTGATATTAACAAGCAATTAGATAGCTCTAAAAAACCAGTTACCGATACCGAACAACTCGAATGGTTCAAGCAGCGTTTAATTGAATCTTGGAATTCATCAGAAGTGCGGGGACGAGTAGTTTATTTTCATCATCCTCCCTATGTCACTGAAGCCACAAAATGGGAACAAGCACAGACTCTTGCAGTTCGCAGCCGCATCCGACACGTTCTTAATGCAGTTGCTGGCCAGGTAAAATATTTAACTCAAGGTCGTCCTATCGTGGATTTAGTTTTGAACGGACATGCCCACTGTATGGAACACATAGAAACATTAGATACAGGTAACGCAGACTCCAACACCAACTGGATTGTTTGCGGAGGTAGTGGGCATAGTTTACGACGACAGCGCCCAGAAGGAGCCGATTTATGGGAAAGTAACTCAGCAAAGGGCAAAACAGAATCTAAGTCAGTAGCGCGATCGCATCTGTTTATAGGTCGTAATGGTTCTGGTTCTAATAAAAGAAGACCTTATTCAGGACTTAGGATTGATGTTAAAGAAGGTTCTCCGCCAAAGTTCGTAGTTAAACCTTTAGTTGCAGAACGATATCAACGTCAATGGTATCAACCAAAAATAGAATCATTTACAATTTAAACTGAATTATTTATCAATGATACATAAATATAGAAACCCGATTTCTTTAAGATACCGGGTTTCTGAGGTTTAATATTAACTATTTGTTTCAAATTTAAGCAGAGTAAATCAAAAGTGAAAAATCAAAAAGCTGGATGATTTTTTTGAATTTTGACTTTTGATTGCTTTCAAATCTTTAAAGCGAATTAGATTACTCCTGGTCCTTTACCACGAGTATCAGCTTCCATTGTTAAATCGCCTTCTTTATCTTCATTAACTTCTTCAAGTTCTTGTGCACGTTGTGCAGCTTCTTTTTCTTGTTGTTGCTTGGCATCACCGGGTTCTTCGTAGTACATTTCCGGCTCAACTGCGTAATTATTTACCAACCCTTCTTTGTCTACAGTATAACCTTCAGTGGTATCTAAACTTTGATCTTCCTCTTTGGAGGGAGTCTGTTTATAATTACCTTTCTCTCTTTCTCTACGAGCGGCAGTCTCAGCAGGAACAATACCGCGATCGTATTTTTCTCCTTCAACGCGCTTAGAAGAATCTATGCCTTGATTTTTATCTGCCATTTTTCTCAATCCTCAATTAAAGAATTTATTAATCAAACGCTATAAATAGATTAAGTTAACAGACAGCAATAAGCATACTATCCTCAGAAGTGGCTTAGCTCAAACAGCAATCCTTTTTTCTCTCTCGCTAGATATAATCATAAGCAAAAATTATTTTATCTAAAGGATGAATTACCTATAGTCAAGTTTGTTAAATAAAAGGTATCCGGCACTTAAAACCACTATTAGACAACCAACGCCCCGAAGTTAATCTACACTGCGTTTTGTCTCCCCTAAAAACAAATTGCGCTTGTTGGGGCTATTGATAACTTAAACAAAAAACCGGCTTCTTGAAGAAACCGGGTTTTCGGAATTACCACAATAATTAATAATTTTCTAAAGAAAATCTCACAAACTTAGTTCAAAGACTCGGTTGTACTGTTACCTGCAATTTGCTTCTTAAATGACTCGATTTCAGTGGCTAATTCTTTTCTAGTTGGTGCTTTAAGTAGGTAGCGGAATGTAAACCAACCAGTATATCCAATTCCAATCAACTCAAACACGGGGGATACCAAAGGAATATCGTTTATCGCAGCAAGCATTGCTAGCACTACTTTTAAAGCAACAAAGGATGCCAAAAATACTGCAAGTCCGATAATCGGTGTCTTGTACGCACTGTAAAGCTTATTTAAATCTTGGGGAATCTCTGCTAAGAATTGAGAAATTTTTGCGCCAATCATATTCAATTGGTTTTCAGAAGTCTCAGCAGGTGGCAACTTGGCTAAAGTTTGCGGGTTAGTACCATCCAAGGCTGGCATTTCGTTTTGTAAAGCTGTATTAACTTGTTGCGGCTCTTTATATTCAGTCTCCATTTGTTTCTCCTTACTTTGGTAAATTTGACAAGATTTCTGCTATTTCATTAACAGTTTAAGATTTTTAGTGCTGTGATATCAGCTTCTTTATAAGAGATATCTAACTTTATTGGCTGAGGTTAGGTAAATACTATATTTCAGATTTTTATTTCCCTGCGAGCTACTGCAAGGGCTACACCCACCCATCACCATATTTACTGTAATCTTCGAGAAAAAACACTTATTTGTTAATTTATTGTTACTTTCATGCTTAGGCTGGGCAAAAGTCTTTTTTATAGGGTATGAGTTATCAGATGCTGACAAACAATGCATTTACTTTGTTGGCAAAAAATGTTTTATTAGTACCTGCTTACTTTATTTCCACATTTAATAACGAATTATTCATCAATCTGTTGGAACATTATTCATCTCTATCAAGAGATATAAGCGGTAATTGCTAGTCTGTTTCAAAAAATTTTCTTTGAGAGGGGAGAGGGGAGAGAAGGGAAAAGCTTTTTGGTTTCTACGACACACATCAATAAAACAAGCACTGCGATACTTTTCTTAAGGCATTACCGCACCATTGAGATTGGCACCATCTAACAAAGCGCCGTTGATGTCAGCAAGCTGCAGGTTTGCATTAGTCAGATTTGCACCTCTTAAGTCAGCGTTGCTCAAATTAGTTTTTTTTAAATTGGCACCACTGAGATTGGCACCACTGAGATTGGCACTGCTTAAATCCACACCACTCAAATCGGCGTTTTTTAAATTAGCACCGCCTAAATTAACATTACTGAGATTCATTTTTCGTAAGTTTTTTCCTTGCCAGTTGACTCCGCCAAGGTTCTTACCAGGTTTTATTTTGCCTTGAGATGGTGCCGTAATTTCTACCTTACTTTGTTCAGGGGCAAACTTCTCTATCGTTGAGGGAGCAGTTGTTTCCACCGGAACTTGTGAAATATCTGGCTGTAAAATTGGGATATCTGATGAGTTTGATGAGTCTGATGAGGAAAACGGTTTATCAACGCTTTTTAATGCTAAATAAATACCCACACCAGTTAAAAGAGCCGCTCCGGTGAGTATTGCAGTAAGAATAACAAGCAAGCCTTGGCGATTTTTTTGCGGGTGCATTGGTAACGAACTTAGTTTACAAAACCGTTTTACCGGGGTTATCTCAAGTCGAAAATCCTATTTACGTCTAATTCTTATTAAACTCAGAAGATGAACATCACCTTAAATTGAGACTAAAATCACCTCGATATATGTTTCATCATCACTTCATATTGATTCGGTTCTCACTTAAGTTAGAAAAAGTATGAGTTATAACTGAAGCAAAAATACGGATACGTTTATAGTTTGCTCAGGGGGATTATTATGTGGGAGAAGCTTCTACTAGCGATAAGTTTAACATTGACTCTCCAATTATGTACGCAAACGGGTTTATTTTCTTTTAGTCAAACTGCTCAAGTCAGTATACCAAATGACAATATGTGGTTTGTGGCGCAGAGGCACCAAAACTAAACCTACGCTTGTTATGGTTGTTGAATCCTGAAATATTCGGTACTAAAGCTAGGTATATTAGTAGGTAGAGTTTTTACTTATTAAAACAACTGTAATAGTATTATATTTTATAGGTTAAGCTGGGTAGTCAAGAAAACATATTACTATTTATTGACTACCTATGAAAAACCAATTCGCTATAGCTACAATCGTATTTCTTTCAAGTTTTAGTTTCACCACCGCAGCACAAGCAGCAAATTCCCAACACGTTAGGCAATTGCTAGCAACCAAGCAATGTCCAAACTGCGATTTGAGTAATGCGGGCTTGGTAATGTCGGATTTATCTGGAGCGGATTTACGTGGAGCGAATTTAAGTGGTGCAAATCTCAGCCGCGCAAACTTAAGTGGTGCCGATTTGCGCGATGCGAATTTAAGCGGTGCTGGGTTATTTGGTGCGAATTTAAGCAATGCAAAACTCAGTCGCGTTAATTTGTTGGGTGCCGATTTAAGAAATACTTACCTTGTAAATGCAAAGTTAACAGATATAGAAGTAGAAAGTGCTAATTTACAAGGAGCAACTGGTATATCATCTCAAATTGCCAAGCCAGAACAATTTTATGCTTGGGGTGTAGCTTCCGCAGAAAAAGGTAATTTACAGCAAGCAACACAATACTTTAATCAAGCAATTAATGCTAAACCAGATTATGCAGGGGCTTACTTAGCTCGGGGTATTGCTCGCTATCATATGTTGGATAGCAAAGGTGCTTTTCAAGATGCTCAATTTGCGAAAAAACTTTTCAAATCACAGAAAGATATTACCGGATTGCAAACAGCACAAGCATTTATGCTAGAAATACAAACACCCCAAGAGGGAAAAGTACGTCCATCGAAACCTGATTTCGTGGACTTTGTCGGAAGTCTCAGTTCTGTTTTGCTTCAGTTTTTACCGTTTTAATTTAACTTGGGCATGGGGGATTGGGTGTGGGAGAATCAGAGGGGGTAGAGGGCGTAGAGTGGGGAGAGGGCGTAGAAAAATTAATTCATAACCTTTAACTTTTGACCTAGCTGATTTATGATTTCTGATGAACTTTGGAAAGAGAATCTTGATTTAGCACAAAGTTGTTTGGAGCATCCTTTTGTATGTGGAATTGCGGATGGAAGTTTGGAGAGGCAGAAGTTTGCTTATTATGTAGGGCAAGATGCTTTTTTCTTGAAATCTTTTGCTCGTGCTTACAGTATTGCTGCTGCTAAAGCTCCTGATTTTTCTGTATTTACCACGTTTCATAATTTAGCTGGTGGAGTATTGGAAGAATTACAGTTACACCAAGGTTACGCTCGCGAGTGGAATGTAGATTTAAAAGTACAACAACTGGGAAATGCAACTCGTCGCTATACAGATTTTTTATTAGCAACTGCTTGGAGTGATGATATTGGTTCAATTGCTGCTGCGATGTCTCCCTGTATGGCTTTATATGCTTTTTTGGGAACGGAATTAGCAAAAAACGGTATTCCAAATCATCAGTATGCAGATTGGATTCGTACTTACAGCAGTTCGGATTTTCAACCTTTAACGGAACAATTAGCAAGTCTTCTCGATACTCATGGAAGTAACACCGCAGCAGTCGCCTCTGCTTATAGGTATGCTATGTCATGCGAATTAGAATTTTTCCAAGCTAGCTGGGAAGTCAGTTAACAGTGAGCAGTGAGCAGTTAACAGTTACCAATTACCAATTACCAATTTTCTTCCCCCTTTCCCCCCTCTTCCCCCTTTCCCTTTCACAATTCAACCCTGCCAATCTTCCAACTGGGTAAATAAAAAGTAGCGCACATGATCGACAAAATTCGGACCAAATTGTCTTGTTCCGTGCCCCATTCCAGGAACTACATAAAAATCACCGTCGGGAAATTTATTGGCGCAAGCACGGGTATGTTTTACGCTAACAAGGGGGTCGTTTTTTCCAATTAAGAAGCGAACTCGACGCGGTGATTTGACTGACTCAACGTAATTCATGGGATTGCATTCAAAAGCATATTCTTCTTCGTTTTTTAATTTTTTGGTTAATTGCAAAATTTTTAGCATAGGCTGTAAATCTGGTTGCAATCTTTTTAAAATTGATTCCGCAATTATACTTAAGGGTGAAGCCGCGATATCTGGCAGGAAAGAATATCCCCAACTTTTAGCAAAAGACTTTAGATCTCCATGTCCAATAGTTCCTAAAAGTCTTTCCCCTATGCCATTTGCATTAAAAGCATAGGTAGAAAACAATACTCCCATACTCACACCAAATAATGCGACTCTGGAATCCCAAAGTCCGTATTTATGACTGCAAAATTCTCTAACTTGAGCAATGTTGTTAGCGGTGGTACGAAACATTGATAACAACATTGCTGTATCGAAAGGAATTCCTCTATCAAGCAAAGGTTTTATTTCTTTGTCCACCATACTCGTAAAAGTACGTACTAAACTGCGTTCGCCAGCTAATGGTGTATCGAATAAAGCTACAGCTATACCCATTTGGGTGAGCGTTGGCACAATAAAAGCATTCCAACCATAAGGCGCACACATTCCCTGTAAGCCAATTACCAAAGGTGTATGCTCTCTAGGACGATGGCTGGGTAAAAATACTGCTACCGGAAATCCACTTAATCGGTCATCTATATCCGCTACTCCGGTATAAGGGTAATGCTCGTAAAACCAATAGCGATCGCCAGTTACACCTTCAAAAGTAATCGAATCCGGTTCGTGAATTACCATTAAAATATCAATGTAAAATTTATGATACGTATTATTCCGTAGTTAGTTAAAAAAATCAAATTGAATCAGAAAAGCTTTTACTCTTATCGTTTGAGTTTTAGAATATGGTGCGTGACGGTATTTTGCAGATTGTTTGATTATTAAGATAGTTTATCGTGACCGTCACAGCACCCTACAATTACCAATTACTATTTTCCTATGCCCCATGCCCTATGCCCTATGCCCAATCCCCAAATAATAATTTTTTTTGCCTAACTACTGCCGGTAAATAGTTTCTGATATTTTGGGATAATCTACAAAATCTGCTAAACAGCGCTTCGATGATAAACAACGGCGCGGAGGGGAATCACTAAATGTCAGACAATTTCAGAAGCCGAGTTGTAACGCAAGGGATGCAGCGATCGCCAAATCGAGCGATGTTGCGAGCGGTTGGTTTTGGTGATAAGGATTTTAATAAGCCAATTGTGGGGATTGCTAATAGTTTTAGTACTATTACTCCCTGCAATATGGGAATAAATATATTAGCGCAAAGAGCCGAGGAAGGTGTTCGCGATGCTCAAGCGATGCCGCAGATGTTCGGTACTATCACGATTAGCGATGGTATTTCAATGGGAACTGAGGGAATGAAGTATTCCCTGGTGTCGCGAGAAGTAATTGCCGATTCTATTGAAACTGCTTGCAACGGGCAAAGTATGGATGGGGTGCTGGCTATCGGTGGCTGTGATAAAAATATGCCGGGAGCGATGATTGCTATTGCTCGCATGAATATACCGGCGATTTTTGTTTACGGTGGTACGATTAAACCCGGACATTATGATGCTAAAGATTTAACGGTTGTGAGTGCTTTTGAAGCCGTGGGAGAATATAGCGCTGGTAATCTTCCAGAAAAAGAGCTTTTAGCAGTCGAGAAGAATGCTTGCCCCGGTGCAGGCTCATGCGGTGGAATGTTTACTGCCAATACCATGTCTTCTGCTTTTGAAGCTTTGGGTATGAGCTTGCCTTATTCCTCTACAATGGCGGCGGAAGATGCAGAAAAAGCCGACAGCACCGAAGAATCGGCGACTGTATTGGTGGAAGCCATACGCAAACAACTTTTACCGCGTCAAATTATTACTCGTAAATCCATAGAAAACGCTATTTCTATAGTTATGGCGGTTGGAGGTTCCACAAATGCGGTACTTCACTTCTTGGCGATCGCCAATGCTGCTGGTGTGGAATTAAACATTGATGACTTTGAAACTATCCGCGCTCGGGTTCCCGTATTGTGCGATTTAAAACCCAGCGGCAGGTATGTGGCTACGGATTTACACAAAGCTGGTGGCATTCCACAAGTGATGAAAATGCTTCTTGCTCACGATTTATTACACGGTGACTGTATAACTATTACTGGTAAAACCATCGTCGAGTTGTTAGCAGATATACCCGAAGAACCACGGAGCGACCAAGATGTGATTCGTCCTTGGAATAATCCCATGTATAAACAAGGGCATTTAGCAATTCTCAAAGGCAATTTGGCTGCTGAAGGAGCAGTCGCGAAAATTAGCGGTGTAAAAACACCAAAAATAACTGGTCCAGCACGGGTATTTGAATCGGAAGAATCATGTTTAGATGCCATTCTTGCAGGTAAAATTCAAGCCGGTGATGTGATTGTAGTTCGCTACGAAGGACCTAAAGGTGGTCCAGGAATGCGGGAAATGTTAGCACCTACCGCCGCAATCGTTGGAGCAGGTTTACGCGATTCGGTTGGTTTAATTACCGACGGACGCTTTTCCGGGGGAAGTTACGGAACGGTAGTCGGACACGTAGCTCCAGAAGCCGCAGTCGGTGGAACTATAGCTTTGGTAGAAGAAGGAGATAACATCACTATTGATGCGAGTGCGAGGTTATTGCAATTAGAAGTTTCTGATGATGAAATAGCCAAACGTCGCGTCAATTGGAGAGCGCCAGAACCTCGCTATAAGAAGGGAATTTTGGCTAAATACGCTAAATTGGTTTCTTCTAGTAGTTTGGGAGCGGTGACGGATTAGAATTTGGGTGTGACGGTCTACCACACTCTTAATATACAAGGGTGTGTTACGGCATTAAAAACTTTGATAATTTGAATTATATTGATATTGCCGTAACGCACCATCGAATTATTGATTACAAGTAATTAGTGATAATTTTGAAAATGGATCTACTGAATTTCTAATCCACAGATAAAGCTTGAAAAGCTATCAGCAAAACGAAAACAACTTTTAAGCTTTGAATTTTCAATGTCACCAGAATCATTCCACCCAACAGAATGATTCTGAAAATAGATTGCTCCAAAATCATCTTCTCTTAATGAGAGACAAATCAAATTATTTGCTGCATCTTCATTAATTGGAATCATCAAGACGGGAAGTCTCTCCTTATATTCTGAAATTGCTTGTTCTATGTTTTTTCCAAAGAATGTACCAGGATAAATTCCTCCATCGTCAGTTGAGTACTCAGCGTATTGTTGAAAATCGCATTCTCCATAAGTGCTAAGAAACTGCCGATAGTCTTCTGGAAAAACTGCTTTTAATTTTGTCTCAATCCGCTCAATTTCTCTTTCGCTGAGGGGAATAAACTCTTCTGTGCATGGGTTTATAGCAAGTTTATCAAGTTTTTCGTTCAAGTTCATCTTCAATTTGTAACATCAGTGAAAGATTACCTATGAGGTAAGTAGATAAGTACGATAAAACCTAACTACGTTATTACGTACATAACGGAGTAAAGCAAAGTATCCAGCAAAGCTGCGGCTCATCGGAAGAGTTGTAGGTATTTTGCACTTCGTTACATGGATAGATTTATTTGTGCCTACATACTTAGGTTGGTTTGAACGTCAGCATAGCCTACAATTGTTCGGTAATTTTAGAGCAGCAAGGGAGTAATATTAATTCTCTTTGCAAAATTACACTACACGAACGACTTTAATGCTAAGAGCTTTTTATAAGTAATTATAATTAACAGCTAACTCACCAAATTTCCATCCAGCCTAACCACCCGCTGAAACTCCCAGCATAGAGGGGAATATGAATACTTCCGAAAAACTAATTTGGCTACAAGAGCGCACGGCTTTGGGTATGTTGGAAGCCGAACCCTTAGAGGCGATCGCGCAAATCGTCGAAGAAAAAGTTATTCCAGAAAATCAACGTTTTGTCGAAGAAGAAACCCCACCAGAAGCGCTCTACATATTATTAGAAGGCAAACTCGAAAGTAATAGTAAAGACAAAAATAATCCTACTCTTAATTGCGGTTTACTTCCTGGTGCTGCAATTAATCTGCAAGAGTTGACGCTGGGTGAATTAACTAAATGTTCGATTACAACTTTAAGTGAATGTGTTTTTTGGGTGGTACCTGCTGAGAAATTTCAGGAATTAATTGCCGAATATCCCCAAATTCAAACTGCTGTTTCTCGCGAATTAGCTCAAGAAGTCGCTCAGTTAACTTCTGCTCTTAATTACGAACAGGAGCGCTCTATTGCTTTACGTCCTTATTTAGTTACTAAAGCACAAAGAGGAGTTGTAGGAACGAGTCGTTATGCGGTGCGTTTGCGAGAACAAATTCGTCAAGCTTCCGATACTCGGGAATCTGTACTAATATTTGGCGAACCTGGTTTAGAAAAAGATAATATTGCTGCGTTAATTCATTTTGGTTCTGATTTTCGGCGACAGCCAATTATTAAGGTAGATTGCGGTATTTTACAGACTAGCGGTGCCGATTTATTTGGACGTGTAGGTGGTAAACCGGGGTTAATTGCATGGTTGGAACAAGGTACTTTAGTTTTAAATAATGTCCAGGAAACACCTCCGGAGTTATTACCAAAGTTGGCTGAGTTTATCGAAACTAGTACTTATAAACCTGTGACTCGCGAGGGACAACCAGAACCCGAATCTTATCAAAGTCAAGCTCGCATTTTAATTATTTCAGAACAATCTCAATCATTAATCAAGAAAGCTGTCAATAAAACTATCAAAGCTCCACCGGTGCGAGTGCGGAAGGGTGATATCAAAGCTCAAGTTGAATATTATATTAGTCTTTACTGTCGTCAAGAAGGGATTCGCAAACCGAAAGTTACGCCGGAAGCTTTACGTCGATTGCAGTCTTATGATTTTCCCGGTAATTTAAAAGAGTTGAAAAGCTTGGTAGAAAGGGCGATTGTCCAAGCTGATGGAGCCGGAGAATTAACTGAAGAAATATTTTGGTCGGCTGATACTAAGAAAAAACGGTTTCGCTTCAATTTATTAAATGCTTATCCGGGGTTGAGAAAATTTCTTCGCAGTTCTTGGTATCCCGATCGCATTAATTATGGTTTTACTTTGATAGTCTTTGCGGTTCTTATTGGTATTTTATTTCTTGGTCCGCAAACTAGGGACAAAAATTTTGGTTTAAATCTATTTTGGGCTTGGTGGTGGCCATTTTTCCTGCTTCTCTTCCCGTTTTTAGGTCGAATTTGGTGTGCTTTCTGTCCGTTTATGATTTACGGTGAAGTTACGCAAAAATTATCTTTGTGGCTGTTTCCAAGAAAACTTCGATCTTGGCCGAGGCATGAAGCGGAAAAATGGGGTGGATGGTTTTTATTCGCCATGTTTACTTTAATTTTTCTCTGGGAAGAACTCTGGGATTTAGAAAATACTGCTTATTTAAGTGCTTGTTTGCTGTTATTAATCACGGCTGGAGCAATGATTTGCTCTGCCATCTTTGAAAGAAGATTTTGGTGCCGCTATTTATGCCCTATCGGCGGCATGAATGGCTTGTTTGCTAAATTGTCAATGACGGAATTAAGAGCGCAGCAAGGTATTTGTTCGGCTACCTGTACCACTTATCAATGTTATAAAGGTGGCCCGCAAAAAGGCGAAGGAATGGAAACAAATGGCTGTCCTTTATATTCTCATCCCGCACAGTTGGAAGATAATAAAGACTGCGTATTGTGCATGACTTGTCTTAAAGCTTGTCCCCATCGCTCGGTTGAATTTAATTTACGCCCTCCCGGTATTGAGTTATGGACAACTCACGTACCGCATGGTTATGAAGTGGCGCTGTTATTTTTGCTGTTAGGCGGAGTGTACCTGCATCGCTTACCTGAAATTCAACAAGCGATGAAATTACAGTTTGATTTAAACAATTTTTGGCAGCATTCAGAGTTTTCTTTACTAGCATTAATAGTACCCGCAACTATCCCTTTAGCTGCTTACGGTTTAATGCAAATTTTTTACCGCTTCAATTCTTATCTCAATAACACTAAAGCTCAAACCAAAAGTTTAATTAAACCGAAACCTTTTCTAGAACTTGCATATGGCTATCTACCATTAATTTTAGGTGGAAGTTTAGCTCATTATTTACGTTTGGGTTTAAACGAAGCAGGGCGTATATTGCCCGTAACTTTTGCCACTGTAGGATTAAATGGCGCATCTTTACCAGTTTTAGTCGCTCATCCCGCAGTCATTGCTTTTTTACAGGGTACTACTTTAATATTCTCAACTTTGCTAACAATATTCCTAACGCAAAAAATAGCTCGCCAACCTTTACGCTGTCTGCTATGGCAACATTCAGCCTCTGCAATTTTAGCAATAAGTATGTGGCGAATTATTGTATCTTTCTAAACTCTTTTCCAGTAAGAATTTAAGTATTTATATAAAGCTGCTTTATTAAGTACTTTGTTAGATTCCTTTTGATTAATTCTGAATGGTTTGTTTTCTTTGAATCCTTGAGAGACGTAGCATTGCGCGCGTTTCTACAACCCTTTGGAATTAACGAAGAAGACTAAATTCAACACTTTTGCTTTGCTTTTACAAAAGCTGAAGCTTAAAATGGCACACAGTTTTGATACTAAAGTTAATACAGGATTCATTCTATAACATTAAATGAGTCATAATGTAATGAGGGGTGTTACCCAGCATTTTGCTCTGTAATGAAAGGCTTTGCAAACCTAAATTTGACGTAGAGATAGACTTTATCTTCATAATTATTTTGTAAAATTATTTTATATCTTTAACAAAACTTAATATTCCTTACGCAAAATTTATGTGATTCTATTTATACTAAGAAAAGTAAAATATAAAATTACACCGATTAGTTACGTGTTCTACGACTTATAAAATTACTAACAGTTTACTGACTGTCTAAAGATTCAAGCAGTTAATTGTGGTTTTTATAGCTAACTGTTTGTAGAAATGCAGACACAAAGGAACCATTAGTATAAAGGCTAAGTCCTAAGATTTGTATTAAATATATTTAGCTTTGATTTCTCGGTAAGTGTTCTAATAAATCAAAGCATTTAAATCGGCTAGCAATCGTTGAATATCGTGACTTATTTGTCATTAGATTAACTGTAGATTGCTTTCAAATTGAAAGTATTAAGACCAACTTTCAATATTAAGTCAAGTTGATTTTTAGTTTTATTTTTGACAGTTTTAGAATCATTTTAACGACATGATTATCGGTATATTTGGCACAAATATAAAAAAAGATATTTTATCGGCAGAGCTACATTTTATGCGTCTAAATGTATAGTTTCCGATTTAATTCATCTTTAAAAGCCTTATTTTTGATTGCCAACTCATACAGATGTTCTGAAACGCGCAAAAGGGAATCTATCAAAATATTTATATCCCCATAAACGCCTCAAGGAAACATGTAAATTTTGGCTAATTTAAAAGGCAATAAAAGTAATATGAAAAACAAGATTAGCGAACTTGCTATTTTTGGTGGTTCACCAACTTTTAACGAAAAGTTGCATGTAGGTCGTCCGAATATTGGTTCTAGGGAAATTTTATTGCAACGTATTAACGATATTTTAGATAGTAAATGGTTGTCAAATAATGGAAATTTCGTACAAGAATTCGAGCATCAGATAGCTTCATTAGTAGGAGCAAAACACTGTATTGCTACTTGTAATG
The DNA here is from genome assembly GCF_000316665.1 of Rivularia sp. PCC 7116. GTDB lineage: Bacteria > Cyanobacteriota > Cyanobacteriia > Cyanobacteriales > Nostocaceae > Rivularia. The sequence goes on from NC_019678.1 coordinate 1,699,249, forward strand.
CGACTATAGGATTAGAAATAGCAATCAAAGCCTGCGAACTTAAAGGTGAAGTTATCGTTCCTTCATTTACTTTTGTTGCTACCGCTCATGCTTTGCAATGGCAAGGAATTGAACCAGTTTTTTGCGATATTGACCCTAAAACTCATAACATAGATCCAAAAAAAATAGAATCATTAATAACAGATAAAACTACGGCAATTATTGGAGTTCATTTGTGGGGAAGGGGATGTGATGTAGAAGCACTTGCAGAAATTGCTAAACGCTACAACTTAAAACTTTTATTTGATGCTGCTCATGCTTTTAGCTGTTCCTATCAAGGTCAAATGATAGGTAATTTTGGCAATGTAGAAGTATTCAGTTTTAATGCAACCAAATTTTGTAATAGTTTTGAAGGGGGTGCAATTGTTACAAATGACAGCGAGTTAGCCAATAAAATTCGTTTAATGAAGAACTTCGGTTTTAGTAATTACGATTGTGTTGATTTCATAGGAATTAACGGCAAAATGAGCGAAGTATCTGCCGCTATGGGGTTGACATCACTTGAAAGTATAAATGATTTTATTAATATAAACCGTAGAAATTACCAAAAATATCAACAAGAATTATCCAATATCAGGGGCATAAATTTAATTAATTATGACGATGCAGAACAATGTAATTATCAATACGTAATTATTGAAATTGATGAATCAATAACTGGAATTAGTCGTGACAAAATTTACGATATTTTGTGGGCGGAGAATGTTCTAGCAAGGCGCTACTTTTATCCTGGTTGTCATCAAATGGAACCTTATCGTTCTCGTATTGCTGATATGGGTTTGATGTTAACTAATACCAGGCATTTAGCAGCCAGAGTACTAGCATTACCTACGGGTACTGCCATAGGAATTTCAGAAATAAGTAATATTTGTCAGATATTAAGGCTTGTTAGTACAGGGGAAAATATAAATAATGAAATGCTCTACCGAAATGTTTACGCTTGCTAATAATTCACAACTGAAGAAAGATCGGATAAAAGTGAGCGTATCTCTTGTCACTTTCAACCATGAAAAATTTATTGCACAAGCAATAGAAAGTGTACTGTTGCAAGAAGTTGATTTTAGTTATGAAATCATTATAGGTGAAGATTTTTCTAGCGATAGAACGCGGGAGATTGTTATTGACTATCAAAAACAGTATCCAGATAAAATCCGCTTGATATTACCCGAAGAAAATTTGGGCTGCTACGGGCAAAAGATTTTTGTCAAAACACTTGAAGCAAGCCTTGGTGAATATATTGCTTTATTAGATGGTGATGACTATTGGACAACTCCAACCAAGCTACAGCAGCAGGTGGATTTTTTAGATAATCATCCTGAATGTGCAATCTGTTTTCATGATGTTACAACAGTTTTCGAGGATGATGCCGATAATTCTCGGAGTTACAACGATTTTGAACCGTACCAATTCTCCGACTTAGAAAGCATTTTAAAAAGTAACTTTATACCAACCTGTTCGACGCTCTACAGAAAAGGTTTATTTAATGAATTTCCACAATGGTACTGCAATATCGTTTGTGGAGATTGGGTACTGCACGTATTGAATGCCAGATATGGAAAAATTGGCTATATTAACAAATCTCTAGGGGTTTATCGAGTTCATAGCAACGGTTTATTTAGCAGTATGAAAAAAATACAGCAGCTAAAAGAAGCTATAAAATGCTATGAACTGCTGAATGAATACTTAGAATTTGAATACAATCGCATCATCAAGTCAGAAGAGATTTACCGTTATTTAACTTGTTTGTTTATATACAGGGAAGAAGGAAATTTTATCGAGCAGCAACAATATATCAACAAGTTAATCCGAACTTTTCTCAATCATCCCTTAGTTAGCTGTACGGCAATTTTTAAGTTTATTAAGAGGAATATTCTTAATAAGCATCGGTTATATAAATGGCGGAGAAAAAAGCAGAAACCGAAGCTGCTAACCCATGAATATTCAAGTAATTGATAGCCAAAATCCCTTATGGCTGCAAACCCTACGTAAACTTCGATATGATGTTTACCATTTACCAGAATATGCGCGTTTAGAAGCAAAAAGGAATAAAGCAGATTCGCAAGCTTTTATCATAAGTGATGGCGAAAAAATATTTTTCTTACCTTTTTTAATTCGTTCGTGTAATGACATCCTGGGTTCAAAAGCACAAGAGTATAAAGATGCAATCTCACCATATGGTTATTCTGGTGTTTTATTGAATCGAGCCGCTGCTAATTCTGATATTTTTACCGATTTTGCTCTCAAGGAATTAAATTACTATTTTAAAAGTAAGGGAGTATGTTCGGCATTTTTCCGGCTACATCCGATATTGAACAATAAATTTAGTTTTATCTTTTCAAGAGACACTATTAACAAAATTGGCGAAACCATTTCAGTTGATTTAAAGCTTTCAGAGTCACAAATCTGGGCAAATACTAGAAAAGGTCATCAAAGTACAATTAATAAATGTAAGCGACTTGGATTTACTGCGAGGATGGTGAATTTGGTCGAATATGTTGATAATTTTCAGGTAATTTACGAGGAAACCATGAATCGGGTTGCAGCCAAGCAATCTTATTACTTTAGTCAAGAGTATTTTTCCGATCTACAAAATTTACATGGAAATATCCACTTGTGCTTAGTAGAATTAAAATCAGAAATTGCCGCAGCCTGTATATTTTTTGAGTGTGGTGGAATAGTTCAAGCCCATTTGGGTGGAACCAAAAACAAGTTTTTGCAGCAGTCTCCATTTAATTACTTAATAGACTATGTCCGATATTGGGCAAAGCAACGCGGTAACGAATTGATGCATATAGGAAGTGGTGTTGGAGGTACAAAAGACAGCTTGTATCATTTCAAAGCCGGTTTTTCCAAGCAAAGGCATGATTGGTTTGCGTTGCGATTGATTCCAGATTGGGAGAAATATAGTTACCTAACTAATCTACGAGCAGAATCTTTGAATATTGGAGTTGAGAAATTGTTTCAGTCAAATTTCTTTCCTGCTTATCGTTCTAATTAGGTAATGGGTAATAGGTAATGGGTAATAGGTAATTAATTTTCATCTTTAATACTGAAACACCTGCTTACGATTTTGTGACTTATTACTTCTTTCCCAATTACCGATTAGCAATTACCAATCTCTTTTAATGTTTTGATAAGTAGTCAGACAGAATTAATTACATAATGACTGTAAATATTTTTGTCCAATTACTTAATATCGTTCGTTCGGCTACAGTTCTTATGGGTGTGTGCGATCAAGAATGTGAATAAACGCTTTTAAGGAATGCAGCTTTTCGTATCAATCTTGCTGCTTTTATATGAAACCCAGAATCATTGTCTGTAGTTTAGGACGCACCGGATATAAAATATTTCGTTTGCTCAGACAGCAAGGTGCTTTAGTTGTTGGTATTCACCATCAAGCTATTTCTGGCGAAAGGGCTGGAGATGTAATTGTTGGCGATTTACATGCGGCTAGTACTCTCAAAGCGGCAGGAATCCAGCAAGCTAATACTTTGGTTATTGCTGGAGGAGATGACGCATTAAATTTGTGGATTGTTATGCAAGCACGGGTGCTTAATCCCCGCATTCGGATAATTAACCGCTTTTTTAACACTAGTTTGGGCGAACGTTTAGATTTGACTTTGCCAGACCATTTAAGCATGAGTGTTGCGGGTTTAGCTGCACCAGTATTTAGTTTTGCTGCTTTAGGAAATAAAGCTATCGGACAAATCAAATTATTTAAGCAAACTTGGCCTATACACGAAGAATATATTCATCAATATCATCCTTGGAACGGTCGCAAACTCAATGAATTATGGGAAGATCGTTCCCGGATGCTTATTTATTATTTGCCCGTAGAAGGCGATTTAGATTTAGTTTCGGCAGTCATGTCTGGGCACGAACTCCAAAAAGGCGATCGCTTGATTGTCGGAACTCAACCCCAAGTTCGTACAACCCGTAAATCACTAATTACAAAACTGGTGAAAGTCTTTACGAATTTACGTCAATTTAGGCATCACGCTCAATCAGTGTTGATTGGAGCAATGTTGTTAATGATGATTATTTCCTTAGCAACGCTTACTTATGTATCTGCCGAACTGAATATGTCTGTTATTGATGCCCTATATTTTTCTGTAGGTATGATTACTGGGGCAGGCGGCAACGAAACAACTGTAGAAAGTGCTCCCGATAGCATCAAGATATTTACCGTAATTATGATGCTGGTAGGAGCCGCAATATTTGGTATTTGGTATGCTTTGCTGAATGATTTTGTTTTGGGAACCCGTTTCAAACAATTTTGGGATGCAGCAAGAGTACCTCGACGCAATCACTATATTGTTTGCGGATTAGGTGGTATTGGCATCAAAATCGTCCAGCAGCTTTACAATAACGGGCAAGAAGTTGTGGTAGTTGAACCCAACAGCAACGGTAAGTTTATCAATACCGCTCGCAGTTTGGGTATTCCGACTATTCATGCTGATGCCAGCTTTCCAGAAACTTTGAAATCTTGCAATGTCACAAATGCCGCTGCTTTGATTGCCGTTACAGGTAATGATGCGACTAACGTCGAAATTGCTCTTAAAGCTAAAGGTTTATCCTCAAAAATTACCGTAGTAGTAAATTATGCCGACCCAGACTTTGCCCGCATGGCACAGGAAGTATTTGATTTTGAGGCAGTTTTAAGTCCCGCAGAACTTGCCGCTCCTGCCTTTGCAGCAGCAGCCTTGGGCGGTAGAATTCTTGGTAATGGTATCACAGCAGATAGTTTATGGGTAGCATTTGCCACAATAATTACACCATCACATCCATTCTGCGGGAAAAGAGTTAAAGAAGCAGCCATGTCAGCCGATTTTGTACCTTTGTACGTAGAAACTAATTCTCAAACTATCCACGGTTGGGAATTACTCGAAGTCTGTTTGAGCGGTGGAGATATGCTGTATTTAACAATGCCTGCAACACGTTTGTATCAACTATGGCGCTATACTCCCAAGATTGATGCTGTTAGTTATTAGGTAATTGGTAATTGGTAATTGGTAATTGGTAATTGAACATCAAAATAATTCTAACCTTTAGCCTTTAACCTTGAACCTTTGACCTTTAACCTTTAACCTTTAACCTTTAACCTTTAACCTTTGACCTTTAAACTTTAACCTTTGAACTTAATAACTTTTGAGCAATGCAAAGAAAATACTGTGGAGTACCATTACCATCACTAATTACCGAAATACTAACCTTCAATCTTATAAAATCTCCATTTTTGTGAATAAGCTGTTTGTGTATCGAATTAGCGTTAGTTTTATGATTAAGAATATTAGACATCAACTCCATGCAAGAATCTAAATTATCTAAGTCTGTGATATCTTGCCAGCTTAAATCTAATAATTCCGATTCGCTATAGCCAATAATTTCACAAAAATGTGGGTTAACTTCAATAAATTCTCCAGATAATTTGATTTGATAAATTCCCACCGAGGCTTGCTCAAAAATGGCGCAAAAACGTTCTTCACTTTCCCGTAAAGCATCTTCCGTCCATTTACGTTGAGAAATATCTTCGACTACCCCTAGAAAATAATCGGGCATTCCTTGTTTGTTGCGTACCAATGAAACACTAACATTAACCCATTGCTCTTGATAATATCTATTCCATTTACGAATAAATCGTTTTTGTAAAGAGTAGTTAGAAATCTCGTTGGTAAACAGCTGTCGCACATGCATTAATTCAGCTTCGATATCATCTTGATGGGTAATATCTTGCCAACTTACCTGCTTTAAAAGTTCTTCTTTATAGCCAATTATTTCGCAAAAGCGCGGGTTTACCTCAATAAATTCTCCATATAGCGAAACCATAAAAATTCCGACAGCAGCTTGTTCGTAAACAGCACGAAAACGTTCTTCGCTTTCTCTTAAAGCTTCCTCAGCCGTTTTACGTTGAGTAATATCTCGCGCTACCCATAAAACGCTTTTGTCAGAAATCGGAGAAATGCTAGCGGTAAACCAGACTTGATAATCTTCTTCTTGTAATTGGTAATCAATATGCAGATTTTTTTGTGTATCTAAAGCCTGTTCAACCTGTTGTAAGAAAAGTTGAGCGGTTTCTTCCCCAAAGAAAAGCTCCGCAGTCTTATTTATTAATTTGTTAGTAGTAGCATCGGCATTACTTGCACAAGTCGGTAAAATTTCGACATTAGACAATTTTTTATCTTGAATGCTTACGACTAAGATAATATCTTTAATTGACTCAATAATACCCCGCAGTTTCGCTTCCGAACTACTTAACTTATCCTCAAGCAATTTTCGGTTACGAATTTCTTTGTGCAGCTTTTGAGTTAAACTTTCATTATCTGTTTGCGAAAGCGCAAGCAAACCTTGCAATTTCTGCAAAGCAAGCTGTACTTCCTCATCGCTGTTTCTACGGCTAATCAACAATAACGTCTCTTTGATTGTGTTATTTAATGCGTCAGCCGCACAACTATCATTAACGGTTGAGGAATTTTCAAATTCTTGCATAAAAAAAACAAATCAAATTATTGATTGCAAAGAAATTTATTTACAGCAACAGCAATACTTAAGAAAGAACGTACAAATCGACTCACTTACCATTACTGCTATATCAAGCAGCCTATATTAGTTTATTGCTAGCCGTGAGGGGAACTTTCAAACCGTTAGTTGAAATATGGTGCTGCCATTGAACAATAATTACACTGACTTCAATTTTATGACAAGTATAATTTGGTATATTATGCTTTTTTTTGATATATATCTTATTAACTTTATGAAATAGCTTGTAAAAGATGATTAGATAGTTCGCAGAAACCTTTACCTTCGCTAGCCTGAGTTATATAAGTTGGTTGATGCTGCAATTTACTAACGTATTCCAACACATTGGCAACACCCACCGAGACACCAAAATAACTTTTATCAAATAAACTTTCGTCATTAGGGCTATCCCCGACAGTAACAACTTCATCTGAGGTATATTCAGGAAAATATTCTTGTAGTATTTGCGATAACCCCACAGCCTTATCTTGTCCTAAAGGTTTGATATGGCACTGAACATTACTGTAAGTAAATCCCCAACCTAACTCCTGACATTGATGCTGCATGGTTTGTAATGAGTCGATACTTAAACCTGCCACATCAAACGTCCAATCCGTAACGCGAAAACGGTTATCGTTAGATTCTTTTATTTGAGGGAAATCAAGCTGTAATTCATGAAAAACAGATGCTAAATCCCTTCTATGCTGACTTAAATCTTGTATCGGTGTAATAGCTACAGATTGCTCGCTTTGCGAAGGATAGAATAAACCGCCATTTTCAGCGATCGCACCAAATACTGGTAAATAATATGCCAAACCACTAACCCAACCAGCGGAACGCCCGGTAACAATAATGACTGTGATATTAGCAGCTGCCAAATCTTGCAAAGCTTGCAATAGGGTATCAGTAAATTTGCCTTCCGTGGTTAAGGTACCATCCATATCCGTAGCTACAAGACGGATTTTGCTAAAACAGTTATTTTCTTGATGTTGAGGAAGCGGTAAACAAGACATTAAAAAATATAATTCTTATGTACTATAAACTCAGTAGCTTTTAGATATCTAAAATTTACTTCAAAATATTTCAAACAAAATATAATCCTACCGCAAAACGGAGTTGCAAATTTGGGCATCCTAATGATTAGGAGTCCAATTTTTTCCCTGTTTCAATTATGTCAACTTCGATATTTGTTGCTCAATCTCCCGCAGCAAAAGCTACACAGACATCTCAAAAGGTACTCGCTACCGAAAATCAACTACCTCCATTGCCAGTAATGGTAGCTGGAGGGCTTACCGTAATGGTAATTGGCTTAATAATCTACGGCAAACTCGAAATCAAAAAGCTAGAGAAGAAGCTTCGGTTTGAAAAATTTCGCACCCGAGAGTTAGAAAAGAAGCTGAAGCTATCTCTCCAAACGATTCGTAAAATGGAAACAAACCCCGATTTAATCAACTCGCGGGAATTCAACCTCGATTATTTGCGAATGCGGATGGAAGAAGAAGTTTTTCACTTCGCCATCGTTAATCAAATAAAAATAAAAATTAAAGATAAAATTTCTCAAGCACTCCGCCCCAATCATGCCAAACAAGGAGTAGTGGGAATCGCGAGTAGCGCAGGAAGACAAGTAGACGAAACCTTTGATGTCGAATATGAAACTGGTGCTGCTACAGAGAACGGTAAGCGAGTACTTTTTCGCATTCAAATTAGGTTAATGAAATTGCCTACGCAAACAAGCTCTGCCACCATCAGCCAGCTAATTGACTGCGTTGAAACCTATCTAAGTCCCGCAGAAGATCATGATAGCTGGCAACCGACTATCCAAGGTAGAATAGCCTTTATGCATTGGGATCAAAAAGCTAAACCCACACCTTTATTAGTATTAGAACAATCTAACGAAGGCGTTAATGTAACTTTCCGTACCAGTCGTTCCGCCAACGGTAACAGCGGTATTATGAATCACTCGCCAAAAAACAACAAGACTGGTTCTCGAAAATGAGCCGTAAACAGTTATCAGTTATCAGTTACCAAATAAATACAGCCAGTTAATTTAGCTCAACAGGATTTATGATTTTAGATTAATCATTAGCATCAATCTAGAAACACCTACATTAGGAGATTGACACATATTCAATCTAAAATCTAAAATCTAAAATAAAAAATTAATTTAGTTACTAAGGGTTAGCTGTTCGCTAGTTAACAGCCCATCTTCCATATTTATAATACGGTCGGCAATATCCAAAATACGGCTATCATGGGTTACTAACAAAATAGAAGTACCTTGTTCTTTAGCTAGTTGCTGCATAATTTCAACAACATCTCTTCCTGACTGTTTATCTAATGCGGCTGTGGGTTCATCAGCTAAAACTAAAGGTGGATTATTCACCAAAGCCCGAGCAATTGCAACTCTTTGTTTTTGACCTCCAGAAAGATTATCGGGAAAGTAATCTATTCTATTTTCCAAACCAACCGCTCGTAGAATATTTTTAGATTGAGCAATAGCTTCTCTTTGAGAAATACATTTATTGAGTTCTGCTGCAATTTGAACGTTTTGTCTAGCAGTTAAGAACTCTAGCAAATTATGTGCTTGAAAAATATAACCAATATTGCGTCTGATGTTAACTAATTTTCTCGCATTGGCTCGATACAGTTCTTCGCCTAAAAACTTTAGACTTCCTTCCTGTACGGAACGTAAGCCGCCGATTAAACTCAGCAAAGTTGTTTTACCCGAGCCAGAAGGCCCCGTCATAATCACAATTTCACCCGGATAAATATCCAGATTAATATCATACAAAATCTGTTTCTTGAGCGTACCTTTTCCGTAGTAGTGATTCAGATATTTGATTGAAATTACAGGTTCTGTGTTCATCATGTTACTAGTTTGTGGTGAGGAGTTAGGAATTAGAGTTCTCATGTTCGCTGGTTACTGTTAACTATTAAATTATTGCTGACTAAAAAATGTCTGCTGGGTCAGCTGATTTTAATTTTCTCACGGCAATTATTCCTGAAATAAAACACATGATAATAGTTAAAAACAAAACCATAATAGCTCTGCTATAGCTCATGAAAACCGGTAAAAGAGTAGCTGCTCTTGCTTGTTCGTATAGAAATAAAGCAAAAGCTAATCCAGGTAAATATCCTAAAACTGCTAAAATAAAAGCCTCTTGAAGAATTACAATTAAAAAATAATTATGTGAATAGCCGATTGCTTTAAGAGTGGCATATTCAACTAAATGGTCTGAAACCTCGGTATAAAGTATTTGATAAACAATCACGGTTCCGACAATAAAACCCATGATTGTTCCTAAAGTGAAAATAAAGCCAATCGCAGTACTACTTGCCCAGAAGTTTTTTTCAAAATCGATGAATTCTTGTTTCGTTAAAACTTTAACATCTGGATTTAAATAACTTCTTAACTGTTGAGCAACAAGATTTGGATCTGCACCAGGTTTCAACTTTATTAAACCTATATCAATTAATCCTGGTTGACGGTTTACAAATATTCTGAGAAAATTCAAATCGCTAGTAATTAAGTTTCCATCCGAACCGAATGAAGCACCTAGAGTAAATAAGCCTCCTACTTTAACTAACTTTCTTCTAACTTCTGCCTTAACATCGTTACCTTGTTCAAATTGCGCTACAATTGGGCCGTATTCCCGTCGAGAAGAACGGTCATATAGCACTACATTTGGTAACTGAATTTGATTTAAATTTTGTTTTAAACCAGGAAGAGCAAATATATTATGTTGTGGATTAATTCCTATAACTAAAAGATTTCGAGGAATACCATTTTGGGGATTTTTCCAACTAGTATAGTCTACATAAATTGGATGAACCGACTCTACAGACTCTAAATCTAATGATTGGTAAAGCCTTTTTTGAGAAAATCTTTTCATCGACAAGATAGCACTCGTCTGACGATTGATTAAAACTATTTCCCCTTTCAAACTACTATGAAAACGAACGTTACTATAATATAAAGAATCGCGGAAACCAAGCTGCATAAACATTAGAACATCCGCAAAAGCAATCCCCGCTAATGCCACTGCTAAACGAGATGCTTCACGCTTGAGTTGTAACCATGCTAAAGGTAGTTTTGCCATCAGTTATCAGTGAACAGTAAACAGTGTTAGCGCTGCGTGTCCCGAAGGGACATATAGTGAACATTTAGGAGTTAAAAATTAGTAGTTATAAATTAGTAGTTATAAATTTTTAACTTTGACCTTTAACCTCTAACCTTTGACCTTTTTAACTTTTTTAAATTTGAATCGTAGCTATCACCTTGGCATTAGTTAACCCTGCGACTCTCTCTTTATCTTGTTCGGATAGAGCAATTTTGACTTCTACAACCCTTGCATCTACATCTGCGGCTGGATCGGTATTGAGTACATTTCTCTTGCCTATTTTTCTACCAATTTCAGAGACGGTTCCTTGCAGCTTGCCGCTAAATGCTCCGTTGTCGCTGATTATGGAAACTAACTGTCCCAAACGCACTCTACTAATACTCGCTTCGGGAACTTCAGCTACCACAATCATTTCGTCGGTACGTCCAATTTCGGCAATACCTTCGGCACTCATGGTTTCTCCAGCTTTGGTATATATCTCTAAAACTTCCCCCGCAACTGGTGCGATTACATAACTCAATTTCATCTCAGCTTCGGCTTTTTTTAATTGCGCGATCGCACTATTAACCTGAGCTTGTGCCATCCGAGTATTGCTAGGGCGAAGTTCTGAAAGTCTGCTTAAATTAGCTTTTTGTTCGTCTGCCTGCCTTTGTAAAGTTGCTATAGTTTTGTCTTGATTGGCTAATACTTCTAAAAGCTGTTGTCGCAAAATTTCGATAGTTTTTCCTCTGTCTGCTGTAGCTTGGGCTAATTGCTGCCGCAAGCTTGCAATAACTTGTCTGCGATTGGCTTGACTTTCTATGAGTTGTTGAGTTGCAGTCTGTGCGGCAAGTCTTCTTCTATTGCGCTCTAGCTGAGAAATAGCACCTTGTCTGTACAAATTTTCATAACGTTGAGCATCAACTTGAGCATTTCTAGCTTCCGCTTGCACCCTTGCGACTGAGGCTCTGAGAGATTCTTGTTGCCCTTGTAGTTCTACTGCTAAACGATTCACAGTTGCTTGTTGAGAAATAGTTTCTCCACGTAACTGTGCTTTTATTCGAGCAATCGTGGCGTTACTTGCTTGTTCTTCACCGCGTAACTGCGCTTCAAGTCGAGCAATTATCGCTTTTTGAGCTTGAATTTCTCGCGGCGAACCAACTTTTACACCAGCTAAATTTGCACGGCTTTCTTGAATTTTGGCTTTTGCTTGCTCTACCGCAGCTTGACTGCTCCTAAATCCATCTAAAACGGCAATTACTTGACCTTTTCTGACTTTTTGCCCCTCTCTGACTAACATTTCTTCTACTCGCGATGTACCTTGTATTCCTGTTGGTGCAGAAAGTCTAATTACTTCTCCTTTTGGCTGCAAGCGCCCTACTGCATTTACGCTACTAATCGCGGGCGTAACCGGTACTGGCATATCTGATTGTTCTAATTGTTCTATTCTTACTTTTGTTAATATTCCAGCCGTAATAGCTAAAGGTACTGCTGCTGCGAGACCCCACCATAGTCTGGATTTATCAAGCGGTTGTTCTCTTGGGACTGGTTTTTCACTTATTCTTGACATGATAGGTTACTCCATACTTTGAATCATGCTGAGTCGAAATAATAAGTAATTCCATCTCAAGCTAGAATCGTGACTAAAAAAGTTTTTTCAAGCAGGTTTTATAAATTTTTTTTGAGAATAAACTTCACTTTGCTGTATAGTTGCTGCGCGTTTATCGCTCGTTTTTTTTATAAATTAAAACGTTCATTTTGATTAAGCTAATCATAGCTAGCTTATAGCTAATAATGCCGAGTAATTCAATATATTATTGAAAATATTCTGCAATATATTGTGTTCTCAACTGACAATTATTAAAAAAATAAAAGTCAGCAATGATATCGATAAAACCTTAGTAAAATCATATAGTGAGGCTTTGATATCATTTATTTGAGTTTCAGGTAGAAAAATATTGAGATAGCTGGTTATCAACCAAATTTTGCACCGTACTCACAAGTAAATTAATGAATCAAGAAAAGAATTGAGACATTAAATACGAATTCAACATGATATTTATATATAACTTTTCCAATTGAGCACAATATGCTTTCAGAGACCTCAAGCAAAGCCAAAAAATCCCTTCCAAAGCAGGAGAGGTTAATTTTGTATGTTCCTCAAATGAAAACCATTATATATGCCTAAAAGCTTAATAATTGAAATCGCAAACGAATTAGTATTTAACGCAAATTATTAATCACTTAACGTCTGGGACTTATTAATCTTCTATAGCTACATTTCACTCACACTCTTATAAATTCTACATTCAAATACTGTCTTAAAAAGTAACAGAATCTACAGATGGGTAATAGTATTTATAAGGTTAATTAGCTGGATTTTAAATTAATAGTTAACTCTGCACGGCAATAATTTTATAGTGAGGCTTAATAATACACCGTTACTTGATACAACTGTTGACTGAGAACTATCGCGCTTTTCATTTGAGTGCAATACAGTTTGAGAAAACTCACCACGCCACTTGCTACAACGGAACGTTTGCTCAAGGGAGGGAACCTCCGCAACGCAGTGGCTCCCCTTCCCCTCTGCTTCCGCCAGTAGAGGGGTGTATTCTATTCAACTGAAAACTGCTATATAACAATCTCCAACTATTTTTTAATATGCCGTAAAAAACCCAGTCATTATAAAACTGGGCTTGTATCATAATTGCAAAATATTTCCAAATCCAAAAACACAATAAATATTCAAGATGGAATATCAAATAAAACAGTTGTCATATAGTATTCTGCCCAATCCGAACCAAAAGCTTTTTCTAAAACGCGGCGAGTTTTATCATTTTGCTGCTGTTTAGTACAGTAATTTAATTGCCCTTGCAACAGTTTGTTTGCTGTTTCAGCTTGTACGGGTTTTGCAGTAACAGCGTTTTGACAATGGATTTCTAAAAAATTCTCAACTCTGCCCAGAAACATTTTTTCTTCTTCAGGAGAGCCAGGGCGTATAAAAATGCAAAACTCCGAAAAAATTTCTCCCCATTCGGGTAAATCGCGGGGTTGAGAAAAATTCAATTCAGGTAACGCACCAAGATCGGTATTGTAACTAGATGGTAAAGAGCCATTTAAATGAAGTGGAGACAAATCGGCGATCGCTGCACTAATCTGCCCTCTACCGCCCACCAAATCACAACCAAACATTGGTAAATCGTATTCAGTGCGAGGGAACATTACACAATGCAAAATATCCAGCATTGAGCCAACCTTCGCAAGTTCCATATGTAGCTTGCGGAACTGGGTTGTTTGATAGCAGCAATTTTCAATAGTCAGTTTTTCACCTTCTAACTTACCTTCCACATACCCCAACTCAGCAGGTAAATTATAGGGAGATAAATCCAAATGCTGATGCCAAATTCTTTCGATGCTATCAGCCAACTGACGAATTAAGGGATGCTGTTGCTCGCGCAGGGAAGAGTTAGAAGCTACTGACATTACTTTAAACCAACGAATCTTATCTAATAGTCAGTTTACCGCTATCGCTACCAAGCGCGGTTTATTAGTTAACAGTTATTAGCGAACAATTAAAGATGAAGGTGAGCGGCTACTGATAACCTATGCTGCAATAAATCTTCATCCATAGCACCAACCACTTGTTATCTTGCTGGCAACTTTCAGACCTCTAGAATACACTCCAAATCTCGATATTTTGCTCTTGATTGTAGCTGGCAAGCCATTTGCGATCGGGACTCAAGGCGATTCTCTCAATCTTTGTGGAGTTTTCATGTGATGTACAAAATTCTTGATTGTTTTCAACGTCCCACACAACAATCTTCATTTCACAGTTGCAGTATGCCAAAAGTTTTCCATCAATGCTCATTGTGGCTGGCAAATCTCCATCTAAAGAACATATAGTCTCGCCAGTATATACCTCCCATACTCGAATTTTTTCTGAAAACGAACCACAAGCAAGTAATTTATTTGCGCGGCTTATTGAAAGACACTCAGCAAGCCCAAAACTTGAGATGCTAAATTTACGAATTAGTTCACCTGTCCTTATATCCCACAGGTGATGAAAGCCTTTATTTAAAGTTTGACTTAGTAAAAAGTTGCTATCTGGGCTAATTATGACCGACGAATTAGACCAAGAGTCTTCCGAACTAAATTCTTGTGCCCGAAGCCTCGTAGTATATCCGTCAGTACTAATGGGTTCTGCTAGCAAGTTATAAACTGCGATTTCTCCTGGTTGCGCTCCACAGGCAACAATTGGCTCATACAAACTCGCAGCAAGTGGGGTAACATTACTTTTGTGTTCGAGTAAACGGTAAGGTGCGGCATCGAGAATCAGGTCGAATTCATCCGTTTCAAGATTTAATCTGAGAATCACATCAGCGTTGTAAACAGTTCCCAACAGCCATTTTTCATAAGCGCTAACGCTGACATAATCGTGTCGAAAATCAACTGTTTTGACCAAATCGCCTGTTGCTAAATCCCAAAACTTTACAGTTTCGTACTGTTCTTTGCAAGAACGATTATTGTGAGCATTACTGATTAAATTTCTACTATCTGCGCTGATTGCAAAATAATTAGGTTTTAAGTCGCTCTTACCAAGAATAGTATGGACGAGCTTCATACACTGATAACCTATGGTATTTTAACAACTGTATTAAGGTAGATAAAATCTTTCAAAGAGCATCAAAGTCAGCAAGCGATGTTTTAAGACATTTACGAACTTCTTGCCAATCACGTTCTGATAAGTGACCAATTAAAACTGGATTCGCCGATTGAGGAAGAGTGACAATAAAACAGCGAAATGCAGAACTAACTCTTAAACCTGCTATTTTCCAATCTTGAAGCACATAGTCAGTTACTCCAAGCCCAGTTGTTTGAGAAGTAATAAGTCCAACAATTATATCTGGACGGTTTTTATGGTAGGTCGCTGATGATAAAATAAGAGCCGGACGACGTTTAACACCAGTCACCCCTGGAAAATCGACTGTTACTACATCACCAACATCAAACATTACTAAACACTTTCCTCATCTTCAGGAAATAATGTAGCTGCATATTGTAAAGAAAAATTATTAACATCAACTATATCTCGATCTGTCCAGCAATCACTTTGATTTATCACAGATGATGAATCCTGCTCAACTAATTCATTAAGAATAAGAGTTGCTAGTCGTAACCGCTCTTGTGGTGGAAGGTTACGAACGACTTGAACATACACTTCTTGTGCAGAAGTTGACATAATGAAAAATTATCTTAATTTTCATCTACCAAGTGTAACACTTCCGTAACAACACATTCAGCGACTTTGTGCGAACCAACAACCACGTAAAATCTGATTCCAGGCTTAATGCGCTGTTTGTGTATTGAACGCAATTGTGGATTAAGAACCCGAAAATAAGCTTTCACTTGCTGTTCGCATACACTTCTGTAAGACAATAAGTTTCCTTCGGAATTCAGCAAGGCATAATATATCATCCAAGCACGATTTTCATCTTCTTTATACATGAAATCGAGCTTTATCCCTTGAACAAGAAAAGAGCGAACGCCATGTTTAGGCTGAGGAATCGGGTTTAGTTGTGCAGCAAAATCTGGTTTTTTGTAAACCCATTCTTCAACGATAGCCAAATTCATTAAAAGTCAGTTATCAGTGAACAAATAACCAATTATCAATGACCAGTTAGAAGCTTTTAATTAATAACTCCTAAATCCCAACTCCTAACTCCTTCTAAACCGCAGCTTCCGATTCCTCAACCTTTTTCTTCAACTTTTCTGGATCTATTGATTCCAATTCTCCATGATTTAAAGTCCAGCAACTATCAGCAATCGGTAATAAGTCTCCCGCATCGTGAGTTACTACCAATAAAGTCCAATGTTGTTTTAATTTCGCTAATAAATTCACTAACTGACGGCGCATCGACCAGTCTAAACCTGCTGTTGGTTCGTCTAATAATAATAAATGTGGCTGACGAATTAGCTGCACTGCCAAAGCCAAACGTCTTTGCTGTCCACCACTTAAAGCGTGGGGTGGGGTTGAAAAAGATAAATGCTCTAATCCTACTTCGCTTAATGCGTTTCTAACTCGCTCTATCCCTAACTCCGGATGTCCCAAACGTAATTCTTCTAAAATCGTACTCCCACAAAAATGACGCTCGGGAAATTGAAACACCAAACCAGCTAACTGCTGCATTTCTTCGGCCAATAATTCCTGTTCGCGCCAAAAAAGCGAGCCAGATGTTGGTTCTGCTAGTCCAGATAAGATTTCCAGCATCGTACTTTTTCCAGAACCACTAGGCCCGATAATAAGACCTAATGTTTGAGGGGCTAAATCTAAATTAATTGATTTGAGAATCGCGTTCTGGGTAGCAGTCGGATGATAATTTAATTTTCTGAGATAAAGCATTGTTTAGAATTAAAAATTAGCCAGTTATTAATTAACTACAAGCGAAGCAGCAGACCTTCCTTCCGAAAAAATCCTCAAATCACAACTTAAGCAAATATTATTTACAGATACATCATTATTTAACTAACGTCTTAACTTATTGTGGCAGACTAATCCTCATAAAGATTAGCCAAAAAAAATCTGGGAACCCTCTCAAATCTCCCCAGTCAAACTATTTATTAAATTGTCGCGTAAATCTACACGGGGAACAAGCAAAGCATTTACGTAATTTTAAGTATTTTTTTAGACTAGTTCAACAGTAATAACTCTGAGGTTTTACATGACCAAGAAATTTTCTGCTTCATCTACCACTTCCTCTAAAAATATTTTTCGCTTCGCTTCTTCTATTTTTACAACTTTAATCGCACTGAATTTATGGGTAAATCCAACCCTTGCTGGCGACCCTTTTCCCCGCAGTCAACCCCGCAATATCGGCGATAATACAGAAGCCGCATTTAAAGCAGTATTTGAGCAAGGGGATTATCAAGCAGGACAAAAGTACCTGCAAAAGGCAATCTCAACTGAGCCTAATGAACCTTTAGCCTATGCCATGCAAGCATCTTTAGCTTATACCCAGCAGGATGTAGAAAAATTAGATTCTTACAGCGCCAAAACTTTAGATACAGCTAAAAAATTAATTGTCTCCGACCCGTTGCGTGGTAATTTATACGCAGCAGTCGGTCATTTTTTAAAAGGAGCAGTAATCCTCACTCGTGAAGGTACAGTTAGCGGTGCCCCAAAAGCTTTAAGCCGTTTGCGAGATGTTTACAAACATTTAGATAAAGCCGAAGCCATTTCTCCAAAAGACCCAGAACTCAATTTAATCAAGGGTTATATGGATTTAATGCTGGCAGTCAATTTGCCCTTCGCCAATCCCCAACAAGCAATACAAAGGTTAGAAAAAAATGCCGGACCTCAGTATTTAGTAGATAGAGGTATAGCTATAGCCTACCGAGACTTAAAAAAATATTCCCAAGCCTTAGCATACGTAAATCGTGCCCTTGAAAATGCATCCGACAATCCAGAACTGTACTATCTCAAAGCGCAAATTCTTCGCGAGCAAGCTAAAAAACAGCAAGACTCTCAAATGACGCAACAAGCAGTTGCTCATTTCGATAAAGCACTAGAGAAAAAATCTCAACTACCTGTAAGTGTCGTCAAGCAAATAGAACGCGAACGTCGAAGAACAGCACAAAGTATTAAATAATTGAAAATTGGGAATGGGGCATTGGGCATGGATAATTGGGCATGGGTAATTGGTGATTGGTAAGAATTATTTATTCTCCCCCCCTCTTCCTCATCTACCCCCTTCTCCCCCTCCCAATCTTCCACAGTTCTTCTACAATAACTTTGGGTAAATAATCTGAATATTTCAAACGAATGAAAATAGAATTCCGCGAGATTAATCCTTTTGATGTCTGGATTTGGCTGAGGTTTAATACAGTTCCTTCCGAACGAGAGAAGCAGTTTGTGGAAGAACTTTTTGATTCTTGGTTTTATGTGGGTAAGTTAGGAGGTTTTAATGCCGAAAATCTTCAAGTTCAGGAAACCGGGCTTGATATTAGCTATTTGCATTATGACCAAGATGGTTATCAAAATAGCTTACTGGCTTTAATGCATAATATGGGCGAATTTGAATACAACGGAGATTGGGGAAGATGCTGGTTTGATTTAGGAACTTCCGACGCGATCGCACTTGATATCCTCATCAACGCTCTGACTCAATTAGGTCAAGAATACGTCACCATTGATGAAGTCTACATTGGCGGCGAAAATCCAGATTGGTCAGTTGAAGATAGCGATAGTCGCCCTTCGTTTATTTATGATAACTAGGGAAATACAGGAAAATTAAATGTACAAAGAAGGTAAAATCCGCGTTTTAGCCCTGGGAATAATTCGCGATCGCAACAATCGTACTTTTCTTTCCGAAGGCTACGATCCAGTCAAAAAAGATAAATTCTATCGCGCCCTAGGCGGTGGTGTTGAATTTGGCGAAACCAGTAAAGAAGCCCTCCAACGCGAATTTCAAGAAGAAATCCAAGCAGAAATTACCAACATCCGTTATTTAGCTTGCTTAGAAAATATATTTACCTTCCAAGGAAAACCAGGACACGAAATAATTCAACTTTACGAATGCGACTTTGTTGAACCCAAATTTTACCAGCAGGAAAAAATTACATTCAATGAAGGGGAAAGAGAGAAAACGGCACTATGGATGGATATTAAAACTTTGAAATCTGGCAGCGTTAGGTTAGTCCCCGAGGGATTTGTGGAGTATCTCGGGTAGAGAAGGGTGAGAGGGGGAAGAGGGGGAAGAGGGGGAAGAAAGAAGAATTCACAACTTCTAACTCCTAACTATTCCCCATACCCAACAACTAACCCTCCGGGTTCGCAGTCGCTCATGGGGGAGACCCCCAAGACCGCGCTGTCTCACCACTAACCACTAACTCCTATGGCAGTTAAAATTGTCCAACCATCAACTAAAAACATTAATAAAGTAAAAATTAGTAAAGTCAAATACATCCAAGGTTGCGACAATGGGTAAACATCCGTAGTATCGATACCCGTTTTTTCCTGTACAATTTTCAACAAACGAGCAAATCCTGCTACTCGCATTGGCAGCAAATAACCTTTCTTGTCCTTGCTGACAAAATAGTAGACAATACCTCCTTGTCCTGTAGTACGAGGTTTCAAGTCATCTACATCCGCCCAAGCCAAAAACCAACCTTTACGAAAAAACTTTGGAACCAAAGGAGGATAAACAACCTGGATTCCTTCTTCATTTAAAATTACTCTTTCGGTTAAAACGGCGTACAAAATAACAAAACCAATACCGATACCGACCCAAAGTAGTCCAGGTGGTACGGGTGCATTTGTAAAATCAGCAAGAAAAGGTAACGGTAAAGTCAGCGCTACATACAAACTTAAAAGCGTAATCCTAATTAAAGGAGATAGCCGAAAAATAGTAGAATCCATAATCAATTAACAATCAACAATTATCAGTTATAAATTGGGCTTATCCCCACTTCCACAAAAACGTTTTTTCCGCTCCATTCTCTGCTCCCTCGTCTTTATATTAATTAAATAACTGTTCGCTGCTAACTGCTCACTGCTAACTGATAACTGGCTAAGGTAAATACTTTTGCACCACACTCCAACCACTTAGCGAAACCCAGACAAACACAAGAAATAAAGCAATATTTGTACTGACGTGAATGCGTCTAGCCCAAACCCAACCAGTGCGAATAGAAATCGCGCTTCCAGCAGATACTAAAACTAATACCACCGTGGTTAATCCAGCACCTAGGTGTTGTGAATGTCCCAAAGAACCATATTCACCTAAAGTACCGACAATACCAATTGCTAATAGCAGTATCACTAAAGCAACCATAGTGACACCCATTACATAGTGGAGTATGCGTAGTCCGCTATAACCCCCCGGTAACAGTGCTGCCAAGCTAGGATTTCCAGATGCTCTAGTACGAAACATCCAAATACCCGTTACCGCTAGCAAAAAATAAGCAAGTAACGACAACCCCATCGACCAAGCAGCGATTTTCCATAACCAAATAAATGAAGGTAAATCCATATTTAGGATTGTAGATTGAAGTGGGACATATGGGGAGTAGGGAGTTGTGAGTTTTGAGTGAAAAACTTCTAATTGGTAATTGGTAATTGGTAATTGCTCATTGAAAATGGGTTGCTAAAGGTAGCAACCCAAAAATAGAGAAAAAAAATTTTAATTAATAAAGGCTTTAGCCAACGATTATTAATGGTTTTGTATTATCTCCGTTTTTTGAATGAATTGAGGATACAAGAGAATTTTCATCTCTAGAATCATCATTGCTTTTATCTGAATCTACTTTTAATTCAGTTATATTTGCTTCGTTAATTACAAGGCGATCGCACGGAATTGTATCCGATAAAATTGCACTTGCCATCATCCCCGTATGAATCTCTAATTGAGCTTCATCGGGTGCTTCAAAAACTAATCTTTGACCGGGAAAAACAACCCGTTCAAAGTACCAGTTAGCGATATTGGAGATGCGGGCCACCTGTATTTTAGACGTGGCATTAACGTAGCAGCACAGAGATTTCCCTGATTGCTCAGGAGGTAGGGGATCTAGTATTTGAGCCATAACTGCTGAGGAGCTTATCGCCACAATTGTATCTTACATTTACAAAGTTAGCACTGCACGATCCCCGCCTGCTGTAACTCTCAATACCAACTGGCTATTTGTATGCTATTTCCACCTTAAGATATGTTCCAGATATGAAATTTTTATAAAAATCTATGACTTTTTTGCAATTATACACTATGAACAAATCGAAAAAATATTTTATCAAATTTATAAAATTGTGCAATGATTTCGATGAGTTTTGTACTATCTATTTATCGAATATTGAATTTACTTTACTATTGACCCAGAAGCAATTATTTATCGTTATCACAAAATCGTCAAAATTGATAATTTTAAATTAGAAAATTAATGATAATCGTTGGCTAGGAAAATCCAAAGTTAAGGCAGGGATTTTTTGAGCTAAGTTTTAGAGAATGTTTCAGAAATATCGCTTTAACCCAAATATTGGGCAATTTCTTTTTTCACGCTATTTGCAACAACGTGGGGTTTAAGTTCTGGTTCTAAAAGTTTTTGTGTAGGCATGTCTCTTAAGAACCCCTAAATCCTAGCTAAATTAGGGAACTGTAACTCCAGTCACAAGATGGAACCTAAAAAAATGCGGCAGACTAAGCAATCAAAAATCTATGGACAAACTTAGAATACTTATGTGTAGGCAGTAAGTTCTCAAGGATGGGGTTCCAAGAATTAATCGGCTGTAGTCATAGGTTTTGTAGTCATTTCTTGTCCCCCGCCACCTTTTATCTCATCAATTAGCCAATCGAATGAGTTTTGTAAAGGAAGTGGATGTTATTGTAAAGGTATATAAAGTAAATTTTCATAAAAGATATATGAACATGATTCTTGTACCTCTCACTTACGGTAGTTTTTATTTGTTGACACCGGGTTTTAGGTCAATCTCGGTTTATTAATAATTGAGTGAAAACTCAAGTACGATTGTCATAAAGGGCAAAAATTCATTTAAATGCGTAATTGGAAAGCGGATATATAAATCTCTTTTTTCTTTGATAACAGCAAGATGGAAGTTGAAACACGCTCTATGGAAAACAAAATTCTCTACGTTCGCCTTCCTTGTAATCCCATTTTTCCGATTGGGGTTGTTTACCTTGCAGATCATGTCCACAAAGTGTTCCCGAATGTGGAGCAGCGGATTTTTGATTTGGGAACGGTACCACCTCTGGATTATAAGTCTGCTCTGGATGCATGTATTGATGAATTTAAACCGACGCTATTAATTTATTCTTGGCGCGATATTCATATTTTTGCTCCAGTTGGTGGAAGAGGTGGAAATCCTTTACAATATTCGTTTGAAATTTTTTACGCCAAAAATCCTTTTGTCAAATTGCATGGGGCTTTAGGTGGCGTGCAAATGCTTAAAGGCTTCTACACGGAACTTTGGCGTAACACAGCATTGATGAAACGCGGATTAAAACGCGCTAGTAAATACAATAAAGATGTGCGCGTCATTGTTGGTGGTGGTGCGGTTAGCGTTTATTACGAACAGTTGAGCAACAGTTTACCGTCGGGTTCTATTGTTTCCGTCGGTGAAGGAGAAACTTTATTAGAAAAACTGTTGAGTGGTAAAGAATTCAGAGACGAACGCTGTTATGTCGTAGGAGAAACTCAACCGCGCGATCGCCTGATTCACGAACAACCCACTCCTATCGAGAAAAGCGCCTGTAATTACGACTATATCGAAACTATTTGGTCGGAATTTAACTATTATCTCCAAGAGCAAGACTTTTACATAGGGGTACAAACCAAGCGCGGTTGTCCTCATAATTGCTGCTACTGCGTTTACACGGTGGTGGAAGGTAAGCAGGTACGCATCAATCCCGCCGATGAAGTAGTTGCGGAAATGCGACAACTTTACGATAGAGGAATTCGTAAATTTTGGTTTACCGATGCTCAATTTATCCCAGCACGAAAATTTATGGATGATGCTGTGGAATTATTGGAAAAAATCGTTGATTCCGGAATGACAGATATTAATTGGGCAGCATATATCCGTGCCGATAATCTGACTCCGAAACTGTGCGATTTAATGGTAAAAACCGGAATGAATTATTTTGAAATCGGTATTACCAGCGGTTCTCAAGAACTAGTACGCAAAATGCGGATGGGTTACAATTTGCGAACCGTTTTACAAAACTGTCGCGATTTAAAAGCAGCCGGATTTAACGATTTAGTTTCGGTTAATTATTCTTTTAATGTAATAGATGAGCGTCCCGAAACTATCCGCCAAACTATTGCCTACCATCGTGAATTAGAAAGAATTTTCGGAGTAGACAAAGTTGAGCCTGCGATTTTCTTTATTGGATTGCAACCCCATACTCACTTAGAAGAATACGCTTTTAAAGAAGGTATTCTCAATAAAAGTTACAATCCGATGTTGCTAGCTCCGTGGAACGCTAGAAAATTACTATGGAATCCCGAACCCCTAGGTTCCTTTTTCGGCGAAGTTTGCCTGCAAGCCACCCGACAAAACCCGTCAGATTTCGGACGTGAAGTCATGAAAATTCTAGAAGAAAAACTCGGCTGTGCAGATCTAGAAGAAGCATTAACAGCACCACTTGAAACAAAGCCGAAACAGCTAGCAAGTGTATAATAATTAACAAGTAGGGCGAAGGATATCGCCCTACTATCAGCAAAGTCGGGGGAGCAAAGAAAACGGAGGACGTTGAGCAAACAAAAAGACCATGGGAGACTTAGACTCAAAGCAATGCGCCAGCTATTTACGGAGATTTTCGGGAGTTTTCAAGAATAATTAATAATTACGATAAATAAATCCCTTTATACCTGTAGCGGTGTTAAAATTGCTCGCAATCCATTCGCGATTACTTTAATAAAATCAAATGTTAGAAGGCTCAATACTCCAAAGGCTACAAAAAGCCCATCAAGATAGCAAAAGACAGATTAGATACGGCGTTTATTACAAAAATACCTTGGTCGCTCTATGCCATGCTTTAGAAGACCATATATTAGATGATGATAGTGAACCTTTAGTTATCACTGCTTTTCAACAAGGTAAGTGGTATCTAGAAGAAGCGGAACGTTATGCAGATATTGCTAAATGTTCGCGGCAAATTGCGATAATGGCAGCCCCTGATAGTGCTTGGCTCGAACATCCTACCAGTCAACTATCTAATGTAGACTTGGTATCTATAGACCCAAAGGATGCTGTAGCCGAAGAATGGCATTTAATTATTTTATCGCCGAAATACACGGCTATGGTAATTTGTCAAGAACTATCAGAGGAAGATTATGGCTCGTTGGGGCAGCCAGAATCGGATTTAGAACGTAAATTTTATGGGTTGTGGACGTTTGAGCCAGATTTAGTCAGAGAAACGGCTCAATTAGCTATCAATCATATTCAAAGTTACAATCCGGAATTAGCGAAAAAGCTGCACGAATATGAACAGCAAATTAACCCAACTGTTGCCAAATCAGAAGAGTTAGCAACTGTAGTTTCCAGAGTTGTAGACTATTTACAGACCGAACAAACTAATATTTCCGTTCCTGCTGGTAATCGCCATAGAATTTTGGATAGAAACTTGTTTTCTAACGAAATTCAGGCGTTTTTGCGAATGGCGCAACTTCTTGATGCTGCCGATATTACCAATCCAATGGCAGCAACAGAGGTTGTAGCACTATCAGAAACAATGGGGCAGCTTTTAGATTTACCTGCATGGCAAATTAAAAGATTGCGGCTTGCGGGTTTCCTACATCGCATACATCCGCTACAAAATGCCGAAAGCGTTTTGACTCCCGTAACATCTACCAAGTACAAAGAAGACGCACCTAGTTGCCCTTTAACTTGTCCTTTAGTACCGGGAACGCAGGTTTTACGTACTATGCCAAGACTACGAGCGGTAGCACAAATTATTACCCATCAATCCGAATGGTGGAATGGTACTGGAGAACCAGCAGGATTGGGAGGAGACGAAATTCCTTTAGAGTCGAGAATTTTGGCTTTAGTAGCAGATTTTCAATCTAGAGTCAGTCAGAAGTTCTCTTCCGGATTAAGTAAGGAAGAAACATTTACTCAAGCTTTAGAGGAATGCACTCAACAACAATCAACTCGTTTTGACCCTAAACTAATAGAAACCTTAACTTTATTAGTCATGGGCTTTCATCAAGGGCTAGAATTACCAGTAACTTCACCTAAGTTGAGCGCCGGAGTATGGTTAGTTGATAGCAAGCAAGGAGGAATAAGCGAGCCAAGTGTAATCCAAAGTTACCTAAAGTGACTTAATTTTGCTTGCAATTTAGATGGATAATACACTTAAGCGCGGACGTAAGGAGAAGCATTGCTGTCGCTCTTTGCGTCCGGAAATTTCCATTTAGATAAAACTTTATTTAAATAAATTTACTATCGATAAATATATACATTATGAGTATTGAAGCTATTAAATCGGGTGAATTAAAGCAGTTAGCTGGAGCTAATTTAGAAGACGAAAATTTATCTCAGACTGACTTAAGTCGAGCCAATCTTGCTGGTGCAAACCTCGTAGGTACGAATTTTGCTGGCTCTAAATTTGAAGGTGCTCATTTAGAAGGAGCAAATTTGATGGGCGCAAACCTAAAAGAAACTGACTTGCGAGCTAACTTGATGGGAGCTAACTTGATGCAAGCCGATTTAACCGGAGCAGATGTGCGAGGTAGTAATCTACGGGGTGCTAACTTAATGGGCGCTGTAATCAGCGAAGTTTCTTTTGCTGGTGCTTTTTTAAGCGGTACTAATTTAATTAACGTGGACTTGCAAGGTGTAGATTTACGCGGTGCTGATTTACGCGGTGCTAATCTTACCGGTGCAAACCTCAAAGGTGCAGACTTAAGTCGTGCAGATTTACAGGGTGCATTATTAAGCGAAGCCAATTTAGAAGAAGCTGATTTACGTAAAGCTAATCTTTCTGGTGCTAATTTAGCAGGCGCAAATTTATTATGTGCGGAATTAGAAGGTGCTAATGTAAACGGTGTTGATTTCGATAGGGCTTGTTTGGTAGGAACAATCGCCCACAAGTTGCCTAAATAAATTAAAAATTGGGCGTTGGTGAATTGAATGAATTTATTATTACTATCTAAGGGTAGCCCCCTAAATCTCCCAAGATTGGCGTTAGGGTGCTATTCATGCTTTTTGTGCAACGTCAAAAATTGAGTGTAGCTGAATCTGAATATAAATTGAAATTAAGAAAAATTTTAAGCAAGGATGAAAGTAGCTTGTAATTGCACTTTTATACAAGAGTTTCGGATATTTCAAAAATTAATTTCATACATCAAATCAGCAACGCCAATAATTTATTATTTTCGTATATTGGGATACGCAATCAAGATTTTTAGCAATCCCCTTTACAAAATTGTTTGAATTATCTCCTTTGTAAAATATCAAAAATAACTGTTCAGCGGAAGGGCAAGGTTTAAACTGTATGGTACCCAACTTAAAACCGCAATATACAGTCAATACTAGATTTCACTAAACTAAAAATCGCTACACAAAAACTAACTAAGAACTAACTAAAAACTAACTAAAAACTAACTACTTATACAAGATAATCTCAAAATAAATACTGGTAACTAATATAAGGAACATTTAAACCGCTTCAGACGTTATCAAATCAGGTTGAATAATTTTATCTGAAAGTATAAAAATTTATTAACCTGCGTCTAACTGTTCAGTACTAGTATTAAAATCTATAAAAATTGTCAATTATATGGTTTTATCACCCAAGGTTGCTTTGTCAGTAGCTTGTAAGCAATTGGCAGCTATTTCTGCTGTATTCGTCGTAACTCTTCCCTGGCTGATATCCACTCCACCAGGCTTTTCTCTCGATAACACCTCCATAAGCAAACGTCTAAAAAGTCGTAAAAATTCCCAATATACTTTTGTCATTCAGCCAAAATTTACATCGGTAAACGAATTTTCTGAAGGATTGGCTTCGGTATATATTGGCTACCGTAAAGGATATGTTAACAATGCTGGGAAAGTAGTTATTCCTCCGATTTTTGATGGAGCTGGAGAATTTTCCGAAGGATTCGCATGGATAAATATGAGGGGTAAATGGGGATATATAAATAAAAAAGGTCAGTTAGCTATTAACTTAAACTTTGATACGGCTCGGGAATTTACTCAGGGATTGGCACTTGTAAAGTCTGGTGACAAATGGGGTTACATCAATAAAGCTGGTCAATTTGTTATTAAACCGCAATTCGATAATGCGATGTCTTTTACAGTTGACAAGCAAAGTAAGGTTGCAAATAAAGTAGTACTAGCTCCTGTAAAAATAGGTGAGAAATGGGGGTATATCAATAAAAGTGGAAATTTAGTTATTAAGCCTCAATTTAACAATGCTGCTTCTTTTCATGAAGACATGGCAGCAGTCAAAATTGGCGACAAGTGGGGTTACATAAATCATCGCGGAAAATTAGCGATCGCACCCCAATTTGAACGAGCATGGAAATTTTCCGAAGGATTGGCACTAGCAAGCAAAGATAGCAAATGGGGATATATAAATACCAAGGGAAAATTTCAGATCGAGCCGTCTTATTTTGAAGCCAGCAATTTTTCCAACGGGCTTGCATCTGTATGGATAGATGGTAAATACGGCTATATCAACAAGAAGGGTAAACTTGTTATTGAGCCGCAATTTGAAGATGTTGGTAAATTTTCTCAAGGCTTGGCAAAGGTAAATATTGACAATAAATGGGGCTACATCAATAAAAGCGGTGACATTGTAATTCCTCCACAATTCGATCACGCTGGTGATTTATTGTCATCTCAAACCAATGCAGCTTATCCAAAAGTTGGTAAAGCATGGGTGAAAGTCGGCGAAAAATGGGGTTATATCAGCTTGCTTTTAAGTGAATAAATTTTGAATTACTATTCACTGCTCACTGCTCGCTGCTCACTGCTCGCTGCTCACTGCTCACTGCTCGCTGTTAACTGCTTTTGACGCATCCACAAAGCTAATAAAGTCAAACTCAATAAGCCCATTACCCCAGCCAAGGGATTATTGTTTACACCAGTAACCCACTGGGGAACGGTTCCAGAATACTTGATTAATTTTCCTACCTCAATTATGTAGTTACCCCAAACTAAACCCCCATGGAGTCCAATCGGTAAGCCCAAGCGTCCCCTGCAACTGCGTTTAGCCCAAACACAGGCTAAGCCTAATAATAATAATCCGAGAAATTGCGGCGATGTACTTATGATTACCGGCAATGGTTTGATAAAGTGCAACACGGCAAAAATAATTGCAGTCGCTGGTATTACCACCGCAGGATTATAATCTCGCTGTAATTCATCATATATAAACCCCCGGAAAAACAATTCTTCCGCAAAAGCCACACCCAAACCTGTTAACAACCCTTCCAAAACTAATTGCAGCATCGAAAAACCAGGCGGCTGCCAGACTAACCAACCTAGCATTCCCTGTACAACGAATAATGCTAAAACACTAATCAGCCCAATTGCGACACCACGCAGCAACTCCACACCATTTTTCCGCGTAAACTCCAAACCATAGTGACGAAATGCTTGGGGCTGCTGATGGATATATTTACTCCACCAAGGAAGTAAAAATAGAAACTCAATTGCCAAAATACCCATAGTTAAGATAGTTCGGGTATTTTCGTCTTTGACTAAAATATAAACTGCTGCCGCATAAGGCAACCACGGCAATAATAAACTCAAAATAAAGCAGCCCAACCTTATAGGGGCAGGGCGCACAGATAAACTAAATAAATTAATTTTCATACCAAGTTGTTTGTACAGGTAAAGATTGGGTAGCACCAAAAGATTTATATTATCTGATGTTGCTCTACCACGCTTGTCAAACCGACGGCAACTTGGTATGTGCAGTTTCTTTTTTATACAATCTCAGTCTTCCGGTTCTATAGTGCTGTTTAACCCGTGAGTTTTGAGGGTTTCGCTATAAAATTCGGCATGTTCCTGAGCGCAAGTAATAACTAAAGCAAAGCCATTTGTATGGGCTTCCATCATGATGCTTACAGCCTGGGGTTGGCTGAGGCTCGGCACTGTGGTGATTAGTATCTCCACCACATACTCCATAGCGTTGTAGTCATCATTATGGAGCAAAACACGGTACCGAGGCGCGTGCTTCCGGGTTGTTGAACGCTTCTCTATAGTTTCGACTGACACGATTAGTATGCTTCTTCTCGTTTGTTTACTACAACAGACTGGTTTCTATACTTTACTTAACACTTATTCATAGTATTGTATCGCATCTAATTATCATGCCCAAATATATGATAAGTTTTCTGCGGTCGATTGCGGTCGATTAATTATTGCATTGTGAATTCAGGATTGCGAGAGTACTGGCTTACATGACTCGGTTTAGTTGCATTTCCACAAGTAAAATAGATGAAAATAGATAGATAAAGTAAGCTCGTAATCCTTTTCGCCCCATTAATTCGTAAATATGGAGATAAAAGCAAATTTTCAAGCCGGACAAATAGTCTTCCTGGAATACAAAGATAGCAGGCTATATACGGAAGTTATTCAGGTAGTAGTTGAACGTGATTTGTACTGGGTACGTCCGTTACTGCTTGTCGATCAACAATACTCGGAAGCACAACAGGTAACTGATTTGCGCTCTACTTCCGACTTGCTCTGGCCGATAAATTTGTTTCAACCAGCTTTGGATACTCAAGTAGTTGAACTGTACGCTCAGATTTTAATCAAAGAACCAAAACCAGAATTATCTCAAACCGCTAAACAAAAGCTACATCAGTTTATTCAGGAACTTTGGCAAGCGAATCAAAACGAAGCGTGATAATACTATAGATTCTAGGTTTTTGAAAGAATATGCTTGATATAAAATAAAATTTGATGGGTTCTGTAAAGAATAATGCGTTACGACTAGAAATATATTTATCGTCAACTTTAAACTTAAAACTATAACGTCGTAACGCAATCTAATTCCTAAAAATTTGCTGTTTTAGGCAATCTGAGAATAACTTGGATTCCTTTGAGGTACTTGAGGTGTACGATAGGGGTGGTTAATTTCAAATTCACTGGGATCGGAACAGCCAGTTTCTGACATAAAAGTTTGTACTAATTCACGATATACAAACCATTGCTTGTGAAGATGACGAATTAATTCTGGTTCCATTTTAAAGACATCCGAGTTTTGAAATCCGGCTCTAGATAACCATTCGTAAATAGAAAGAGTCTCGCCATTATTGTTGTGAAGCATTTTTCCTCCTGATAATCTTGGAATTGAGGTTAAAATACGCTTCAAAGATGCTACCCGAAGCGTTTACTAGTTATTTCAAGCGATGGCTATAAATGGGAACTAATAAATAAAACGATTTATCCCGCTACTTTTCTATATAAGAAAAGCAATATGGAAGCCCTTTTCACCCATATTTGAGCAAGAGTCAAAATCAAAAAGTATTTCTAGCCAACAGTCTTGCTGGCTCAATACAAGTATCAATATCTATCCGAGTCTAACTTGGAGAGTGTAAAAAGAAAATCCGAAATATCACCCTATTAAGCAGTTGATACTTTTACCATAAATATTCAGCCAGATAAATCTTTAGTACTGCTCTAAAAAAGTTATACCTGCCTTCACAAGTATCCACTCTAAGCAAGTATTTAATATTATTTTCCTGAAAATAGCAAAATCAATCTATCCTTCTAAAGTTATATATTTACTGTTTGACCCATATGATGAATTGAAACTTAATATTTTTGCGAACCGTTTTCCAGAATTCTAATAATACATCATTGAAAAGCACTTTTTTCATAAAACTTAGGGGATTCCCCTAGGTTCAATAGTTACCCCTAGCGATGAAACCCTTTAAATAAAGGGGTTTTCCGAATATTTTTAATCTTATTAGCTTGAGGGAATTGTCTGCGAATATAGTTTATTTAACAGAGAAACAAATTAGTATTTAATTACTTTCTGTTTTTTTAATTATTTTCACTTTTCATGTAAAAAAGTAACTATGTTAAAAATTATTTATGGCGACAATAACTTAAGCTTAGATTGCTTGGATGGATGTTTAGAAGATTGGATAAACACAAGAGTTGCGATCGCTGTGCGTAGCGCTACGGGGATTCATATTGAATCTAGTACGGCTTCTTTTCTATTACCGGCAAACTCATCTACCATAGCCCAGGTAGAAAATATACAAGACGCAAATGTAGTGGAATTCTGCCGCTGCGATGCCAAATCACTTGAAGTTGTGTTGAAAGGTATCTGGTTAACATCAGAATTAGAAAGTGAAACAGGTGTATTCGTAACCAAACTCAAGGATGACACTGAATATTTATTGCAGAATATGTTTGAACCTAAATTTTGCCCGGTTTAACTAACTTTATAGTCTAATTTTATAATTAATCATTAAAAATTATTTACAGTCTTGCTGTTCGCGGGACTATGGTACGACTTCCGAATCCCATCTTGAAACTGGTAATAGTCAGTCGTGCCGCCTTTCCCCGAACAGCATCCCCTCTTCAATTTTAAATTTCAGATTGATATTTTCTGTCTCCTCTGGTTTATTTGTGATGAATGCTACTTTAAATAACCGTGCCCAAGAAGTAGCACGGGAAGATTTAGTCATGTTTATTAATGCTTGTTTGTCCTGTACGGGACAGCGAGAATTCTATGATGATGCTTACGGGCAGAAAGTTTCAATTGACTTTTTGCATCAATATATTTTAGGTAATTACCGATTGCTGTACGCCCGTACTTTAGCAGCAGGCATTAATCATTTTAATCAAGCACAAATAATCTTAAATTTATTAGCTACAGGAAAAAATACATCCCACCAACATCGAAAAGAAGAAGGTGCATTGATTGCCTGGGCACTCCAACAACTACCCCCCCAGCGTGCTTGGGGAATATTACAGCAGTTAAGACAGCGGAAAATAAACAACCGTCGCAGTCGTGCAATTGCTCGCGATTACTTAAAATATCGCCGCAATCTTGATTTTGATGCAGTTAAGTATCGTTCTAAGTTAAGAGCCATTGTGACTCACGCGCATCTCCAACTTCAAGGTGAATTAGGTGATTTTCTCTTTCGTAATTGGAAGCAAAAACTATATGAAACAGAATTATTTGAAAACTTCCGTCAAGCTCATTTTAGTCAAGAAGCAGTTTACAAATTACCTTTTACTGTTGCCGAAGGTTTAGCAGTAAAACACAAAATTAAACGCGAAGTCTTCCTATCGCGCATCCAAGAAAGGATGACTTTAAACGAAAAACTGCGTTTCCAAAATGCTGGTGAAGGCGCAAAAATCAATATTGACGTCGATTTAGGTCGTCTTTCTTTAACCAAGCTAGCATTATATATACTTTCCTTACCCGTGGAAACTCGAAAACAGAAGCGAGATATTTTCGATTTAGCTCTAGAAAAATCCGCTCGCAAAACATTAAGCAAAGCACCGATGAAATTGGGAAAAGTAGCGGCAGTCTTGGATTGTAGCTATTCGAGCTATGGTTCTTCCGAAAAGCGTCGTCGTCCTTTGGGTGTGGCTTTAGCTACTCACTATTTATTGAAAACTGCATCTAAAGAATATCAAGACTTTTGGACTCTACCACCTTTAGATGTATTGCAAGTACGTCCAAAAGGACAATCCGATTTAGCAACACCTGTATTAGACGCATTAGAGTGGGGTGCAGATTTAGTCGTAATTGTTTCCGATGGCTGCGAAAACGATCCACCATGCGGTGCGGCTCAAGTATTGCGTGTTTTTCGGCAACGTTTAGACTCAAAAAATCGTACATCTATAGTTCACTGCAATCCAGTTTTCAACTCGGATGATTTTTCTGTACGTTCTTTATGTGCCGATATTCCTACCGTAGGGTTACGAGACGCTGAAGATTTACCAACTATGCTTGGCTTTGCTCAATTTGCCAACGGTTCGGCTTCTTTGTTTGATTTAGAAGATTATTTAGCTCATAGAGTTAATCGTCAATTATCAATAAATAAGTAAGTAAACAAAAATATTTACTGTCATTGCGAGCGAAGCGAAGCAATCCCAGCCCTTGCGATGAGTCGCACATAAAGGTGAACGCTGAATGCTTCATTTCACTTCGTTCCATTCGCAATGACATTGTGTAATTAATTATGTTTAACTACTTATTTAATGATGGTTGAGTAGCTGATAATTGATAATTGATAATTGATTTAAAATGGCACAAAAGAAAAATATACTAACTAATATATCTCTTAAAGGATTAGATATTGCTCCTTCTCAAGTACGTGGTGCGGTAAGAATTTTACCATTATTAAGACGGAATGTACGCGACGATTTACGTTTGATGAAACGTTCTTATAATGACGATTTAACTGTCGTATCTGTAGATAAAAACCTTAATTATTATGCTTATATTCCTCATGGGTTAGTGATGTCTTGGACTGATGACGGTAGTCCGGTGGCAGCTTTGGGAGGACAAATTCAAAAAATAAAACAACAAACAAAATCTGATGGTAAAAACTTAGATTGTGGTTGTACGAGCGTGCGTTTAATGCATCGCATGAGAAAAAAAGAATCCCAGAATCAATTAAGATTTTTACCCCTACATTTAGCAATGGAAGGTTTTCTTTCCATGTTTTTTTCTGGTCCGAATATTGCTTGGAGCGAATACTCTAAATATGCTCTTGCAAATGGTTTAGGTTGTCGTTACGAAACTGCCGTACAAGGACGCGAGATTGCGAAATTGGAAGATGCATTGCGGGTATTTGAAATTCACCCCAAACAGGTGGGGGTATTAATATTTGTAGCAGAAGCTTTAGCATCAGCTTTTGTGGTTCCTACCCCAGAAGATTATCGTTTACTGCATAGGAGTTTATTAGAAGACTTTTATGGTGAATTAATTTATCAATATGGTTTGCTTCACGATACAACTTTTCCTATGGATGTATCTATTAATGAATCAGAAATTAATAGTTTAAAAAGTTTAAGAGCGGCTATTAATAAAATGCGAATGGATTGGGCTTCTTTTCAAGGTTTTATGGCGAGTGGAATTTTAGATAGTCCATGTCAATCTAAAATAGTTTATAATGCTGGGCCATTTAGATTGCAGCGGTTTATTACCAATATAGAGCTTAAAGGTGAAAATCATATTGGAGAAGTTATTACTAGAGAAAACGGAGAATTAGAATATTTAAAATCTTTTCGTTTATCTACCGCGCAAACAAAGCGAGTTTACTTACTAAGTAAATTAGCCGAACACAATTGGAATATTAATGCTACTGCCGAAGCACTCGGAAATAATTATGATAGTTTTGTCCATCGTTTAGAAAAAGCTGGTTTTGGTTATTTATTAAATCAGCAAGTACGCGAACAAGTTCTTAAGAGAAGACGGAAGAAGTAGAATTTGGTAATTGAGAATTGGTAATTGGTAATTGGTAATTGGTAATTGGACATTGGGCATTGGGCTGTACGATACGAATGCTACTAGCTATGTAATAAAAAATTGCCAGAGATTCTATTTTCTCTGACAACTGTATTTGTTTCTCATATATTTTGTGGAAACATTAAAATAAACGTTAGCCTTTGAGTGCTTTTGTAAAATTTCTACGATAAGATTTACTACCAATAAAGCAAGCTGGCCATAACAAAGATAAAGCAAGGCGATTTGTTAAGCTGTTGCTGAAATTAGTTCTTCTAAATCCAGTCCAAAATTTCCAAACACCGCCTACGTAAGCAACAATTAGTAAACCAGCAATGAACCCAGGCATTTTATCTACTCCAAAAAAAAGAATACTCAAATATCATGACTTGGCATAAGAGTCAATAATTACACTCTCATACACTAGTTTAAGGTAGGCTTACCTTTTCTATCCAGTTATATAGAGATGTGGAGATGGGAAGACAAGGGAATAGTTTTTCATACTCCTCAATTATTCCCAATACCCAATGCCCAATTACCAATTACCGATTACCGATGAAAAATCAAACAATATCTTTACGCTTGAGTAATATTAACGCCACAATCAAATAAACTACTGTGTGTAAACCGAGAATTCCCCAATTCAACATTAAATTGTTGAAAGTCGCGTCATAAACTGAAGAAGCGGCAAAAATATCTTCTAATGAAGGTGCCCCTGGAGTGGCTGCCGGTACCATCTCGTTAACGTTAACTAAAGCACCATAAGCACCCATAGACCAACGACTAATAGTCAACCAGCCGAGTTTTCCCGATAATCTTTTTAATTCAAATAAAACCCCTGAAAGAATTATCTGAGGAATCATAATTAAAGGCAGTATGCTATTAGCTTCGTTTTCGTTTTTGACTGCTGCGGAAATCATTAAACTCAAACTAACGCTTGCTAGCAAAGTTAAAAAAGTTGTGATTCCTAAGCCCACCCCCCAAGGTATAAGATTAGATTCTGGCGATTTAAAACCAATTACAACAGTTATAACTATCAATAAAGTTTGTAAAAAAGTTAAACCACCACGAATCAAAACTTTAGAAGTTAAATAAGGCAGCAAACCCAAATTAATCAGCCTTTCCCTGGCATAAATAGCAGATTCTTTGACAATTTCTCTTACCGAACTCGAAAGCCCTACCCAGATACCAATACAGGCAAAGATAAATAATACTTTGAGTGCTAAAGGTCCTTGAGTGATTTCTAAAGGTTCTAACTTACGTAGAGGAGTTTCGTTTCTTAATATCCAAGCCGTTAACGCGATCGCAATTGGCCCGGATATCAAAGCAAATATCCAACTAGCGCTATCTCTAACTACTAATTGGAAGTATCGCTGGCTCAGTAATATCAACTGTTTAAATGGGGATATACCAGTATGAATTTTATCGTTGCTTTTCTTTTTGGTATCTGTACCTGGCTTGAGTAAATTGCCAACGTATTTCTGAAAATAAGCAGAATGCTTGTATCTTTTCGACCAATAATCTACTGTTTCAACTACTTCTTTAGGACTTCCACCTTGGTCTAATTTAATATAAATATCGGAAAAGTACTTTAACTCATTCGACGGCATTTCAAAGTATTTTAACGCTTCCCCCGGAGGTCCGTAATAACATAATTTGCCACCTCTACCCATAAAAGTAATTCTGTCGCAAACTTCAATATTTGCCGTGGCATGAGTAACTAATATCACCGTCCTCCCCTGGTCTGCCAATTCCCGCAGCAACCGCATCATCTCTTTATCTAAACCGGGATCGAGTCCAGAAGTCGGTTCATCAAGAAAAAATAACTTAGGATCGGCTAATAGCTCTACACCAATGCTCACCCGTTTGCGCTGCCCTCCGCTAAGGTTGCGAATAAAGTTGGTTCTAACGTGAGTCAATTTAATTTGGTCGAGAGTTCTTTCTACGACTGCTTTCACCTCAGTATCGGGAGGAAGTCGCAATTTACATGCGTATGCTAAAACTTCCTCTACTCTCAAATCTGGATGTACGATGTCATCTTGGGGTACGTAACCAATCTGAGAACGATAAACAGCCCAATTTCGCCGCAAGTTATCTCCATTGAGATATACCGAACCCGATGTTACTGGTGCAATTCCCAATAATGATTTCATCAAAGTGGATTTACCAGCGCCGCTTCCACCAACCAAAGCTACTAACTGTCCGGTTTCAATAGCTAAGGAAACATCGTCAAGGATTGCCTTTTGAGTTCCGCCTTTGACTTTAACAATCCGTTGTAGCCGATCCACGTCGAGGCGAACTTGACTACCATTATTTAATAATTCTAGGTATTCTTTTGTATAAAGTAACGAAAATGGACCGATTTGTATTTTGCTGCCGTCGGTTAATTTAACCCGTTTAGAAATTCTTTCGCCATTGACAAAAGTACCGTTGCTACTGGAATCTTGGATAAAATAACCGCCTTGACCATCAGGTAAAAGCGTTGTGTGTATGCGAGATACGGTTGGTGCATCCAACTGCATCGAAGCATAATCATCTAGTTTCGTTGCACGTCCTAGCTGTATGGGAGATTGCTTCAAACCTTTAAAAACCAAACGCCGATTGCTGGGAATAGCAACCGGAACATCTCTTGGATGATAGTAGGTTAACTGAATATGGTTGTGAACCGATTGTCCGATTTCAAACTGCAATCCATCTTTTAATAAGTAGCCTGAAGCATCAATGCGATTTCCATTGATAAAAATTCCGTTACGGCTAGGTTTTGTACCTTCACCATCAAAAAGCCGATAAACATTACCTTCTTTTTTTAAAATAGCTTGTTTTCTAGAAAAAACTTCCCAACCAACAGGAACGTCTAAATCAGCCCACTCAAGCCCCCGTCCCAAGCGATGTTCTTCTTCCCTTAGATACAGCCGTAAAATTTGCCCTTGATTGTTTAATTCTAAATAAGGTTGAGGACTTGCAAGCGTTGGTTTGTCAAAGCTATGAGTCATTATATATAGTTTTAGGTTGAATATAAATTATTTAATCGAACCGATATCAATAGATGCATTAGATGCATTCTTTTTGTTAGTCAAAAACAGCTACAACAAGATCTAAATAAGAAAGTTTTCCGTGCAACCTCGAAAACCTACTTGTTTGGTTTTGAACTAAATTTGAAATTATTTGTACGTATTTACTTAAAAAAGCAGATATCGCCTATCTTAGTCAATAGGTATCTTACATTTGGCAATATAGATTTGAGCGAAAGTTAAGTTTGAAAAAGATTTGTAAATTTTGATAATTAAATTTAAATACGCAGCCATTTAAGTTCATTTATAAAAAAGTATTATGTTTATACGTGGGTTTGTGCGATTCGGGTTTTTGATATTAATCGCACTCTTAGGGATAGGATGTAATTCTTCAAAAAGAGTACCAAAAAAAGTGACTCTAGGCTTAGTTAGCTATGGGGAAGAAGATATTTCACTCTATAAATACGAGGGCTTTAAAAACTATATTCAGGCACAAACAAAGTCGATAGTAGAACTAGAACCTGCTTACAACGAATTACAAGCTATCGACCAAATTCATCGCAAGCAATGGGATATCGTGTTTGCACCACCAGGTTTAGCGGCGATCGCCATCGATAAGCAACTTTACAAACCTCTATTTTCAATGGGTGAAGTAAGCAGCAGACAGCGTTCGTTAATAGTAGTCAGAGATGATAGCCCTATTAAGAAAATACCGGATTTGGCAAATAAAACTATAGCTTTGGGTCAAATAGGTTCTGCTGCTGGCTACTATGTTCCTTTATACGATCTCTACGGTTTAACCCTTAGAAATATCCGTTTTGCTCCCACTCCTAAAACAGTACTTCAATGGCTGAATGAAGGTAGCATTGATGCTGGTGCTTTGTCTGAAAAAAACTTTGAAATTTATCGTCGGCAAATTACGGAAACAAAGTTTAGAATCATACATATCAGTCGGTGGATTCCCCCCGGAGTCGTATTGCTATCACCAAATATTGAACGAAATCGGGAACGAGAAGTCCGCGCAATTATGAGTAAAGCCCCAGCAAATATTACATCAGATGCTGGTTATATTCCTAGCGTCAAAATTCCTGAATACAAGCAGTTTATTCAGCTAATTAAAAAAGTTAAACCTTTAGAGGCGCGAACTAAGGAAACACCAGCAGTTTTGTTACCTAAGGAAGATCCAAAAAATAAATTGTCCCACCGTTTTACAAAATTTCCGGAAAAAACCTAGACGTGTGGCGGTGTCGCTCTACCGAGCGACACCGACGGTGGGACAATTTATTACCTGCAAGTCCCTAAGTCTAATGATAAAAAACTTGTATTATCAGAAACATACCTGCATAAAACCAGCTTTTAAACCTAAGAGTTTAATAGACATCTTTGTAAATTCAGTTTTATTCTAGACATCACAGGAGTTTCAAGCTGATTATCGGAGAGGTCTTATATATATATATAATTTTTAGGAGTGAAAAATAAATGTCCGTGCCGCCCCTTAGCAAACCAGAAATAGCTTCTGGGACTCTAATCGATAGTCGATATATCATTCAAGGGATGCTTGGACAAGGTGGGCTTGGGCGGACTTACTTAGCTTATGATACGCGCCGCTTCAACGAACCCTGCGTCGTCAAAGAATTTGCTCCCTTCGGTACTGGTAGCGATGGCATCGAAAAATGTCGCGATTTGTTCAAAAGAGAAGCAAAAATTCTTCATCAATTAGAACATCCCCAAATACCATGCTTTTTAGCTTGTTTTGAAGGAGAAGGTCGGCTGTTCTTAGTACAAGAATATGTTAACGGTAAAACTTATTCGATGCTATTACAAGAACGTCGAGAACAAGGACAAACTTTTTCAGAAAGCGAAGTAATATTTTGGCTAAAAAAGCTATTACCAGTTTTAGAATACGTCCATCAACATCAAGTCATTCACAGAGATATTTCTCCAGATAATATCATGTTACCTGAAGGCGGAAATTTACCCGTGCTGATTGATTTTGGTGTCGGAAAACAAATAGCTCAGTTAAACGAAGCTACTCAAATAAATCAAGCAGGATTTGCTGGTAATATGTCCCTTGTCGGAAAAGTGGGATATGCTCCTAGAGAACAAATTAGTTTGGGTTTGTGTTCTCCTTCGAGTGATATTTATGCGTTAGGCGTAACGGCGGTAGTGTTGCTTACTGGCAGAAATCCGTCACACTTAATGGATAGATATTCATTAAATTGGAACTGGCATATACATACTAATATCAGCGATACTTTCGCCCAGATACTAGATAGAATGTTGGCAGATACGCCTAAAGGGCGATACCAAACAACTAAGGAAGTTCTCACACAACTCGAACAACTTAGTCAATCGCCGGAACTTCCCACGTTAGTTGTACCTGACTCGATTTTAAACTCTACAATTGTGCCATCTCATAGCCAAACCCAAGAAACAGTAGTTAACTCAATTGATAGTCGGGAAAATAGCCATAGTCCAAAACAATTAAATTTACTAAATCCTTCTTTTCTAGAAAACTGTCAGCAACATTTAGCCTATTACATCGGACCAATGGCTAATTTTATCTTAGAAGATGTATTAGCCAAAAATCCCCAAGCAACGCCGCATCAATTTGTAGAATTATTAGCAAGAGAAATTCCTGATTCCCAAACGGCAATGGAATTTACACGGCAGATTTTTACTTAAATTTATTTTTATTAATCACTTTTATATTAAGTAGCAAATTTCATCAAAAAGATTATTCCCTATTCTGATTAGGATTACTATAACTTTTAAGTCTATTCATTGCCATTTCTAAACTTAATTTCATCCTTTTGAATGCTCTGGCAAGATTACCAATTTCGTCATTAGATACTTGGTCAAAATCAACGTCTATATGTCCGGTGCTAACTTCTTCTGCCACGCGGGTAATACGTTTGAGCGGAAGTATAACTTGTCTATTCAAGAATATATTGACTAAGACAATAACTGCTACAAAAACAAGAGATACAATACCAATAATTACTACAAATGATTTATTCGCTTTTTGAATAACTCTATCAGCTGGTACTGAAATCACTTGAGCGCCGATTATTTCATTGAGTTTCCACCCAAATCCATGAGCAGTACCGTAACGCTCAATCATGCTTGGAGGCGCGACATCAACTGTACTATGACACTGCAAACAACTCTTTTGCGTTACTTTTAAAGGACGAGCAATATAGAAAATATCTCCACTCAGAAGCGAACGAAAACCGCTCATTTCTGTTTTTTTCTGATTCTGGAAACGTTCTATAATCTTGGTTTCAAAATCATCAGCTTTATCTCGAAGATTAGTTGGATTAAGTGTTGCTTCTTTATAAAAAAAGTCTTTATAGTCTCCTTTTTGCCGAAGATTTTCAAATACCTCTCTAGCTGAATAAGCAGGTACGCTTTGAGGTAAAAAACTTATTGCTAATTTCTCTTGCAACTCTGGATTGATTTGAGTACTCGTGTAATTACGAACCGAATTCATCGTTTCCATCAAAATTAAAGCCGTATTCGTAACCTGCCGTTTAGCATTTTGTCTAAGCACAAAAGATAGAGCTAATCCGCTTACGCTAACACCAAGAATCAAGACTATCAGCAGTAAAACTGTAAATTTTTGTTTGAGTTGTAATTTTTTCAACATAATCTTAAGCTTTTTATACTTTTGTAAAAATATTTAATTCCGATACAAGTATGTAGACTGTAGATAATATGAATTGCTACAGAGCTACATTTAAATATTCTTAATCGTGCTTGAATGTATTTTTAATTACCTTAGATTTTCTCCTAGCCAGCAACTATAAGCTTTATCAAAATAATTTTTTGATACTAAGAGTTAATTATTTATCAAATTCTAATATGTCACTAAGTAGTAGGGTATTTTTTTATATTTAAGTAAGATTTATCGGATGTATCTAACTATATCGGGTTTATTAAGGATAATAAATCAAGAAAGGTTAATTTTTTCTTGTTTCGTCTTTATATTTATACAAATCTAGAATTTACGCAAAGATAACTTCATTGTGTCATTATCAGCGACAGCTTAGCGCAGTATCTCTTAAACGGAGATAGTAATCTTACAAAACGCTCTTTATTGCTTCCCTGCATTTTCTTGCTATCACTATTTTGCTTTGCATAAATGCTGACATATTAGGATGACAAAGGTATAAAGTTTGATTGATATTTGATTGATGTTTGATTGATTTACCCGCTCTTGATTAAATATTCAGATCCAAATATAAAAATTATGCAAAAATAAATACCAGTAACTACTAGTTTTTACTAATGGTTTGGCAGCGGGGAAAAAAGTTATTTGGCGATCGCTACATAATTGAAAATATTCTCGGTGAAGGCGGAATGGGTATAACCTATCTTGCTAAAAAACAAAGTGGCGAATTGCGAGTTATCAAAACTCTTCGAGAAGATATTCTTGAACATCCTGCTTGGAAACCATATGAGAATAAAATATTACAAGACTTTCGCGATGAAGCCGTAAGATTAGCTGTATGTCGCCACCCTCATATAGTTGAAATCAAAACAATTTTCGATCAAGAAAATTTGCCTTGTATGGCGATGGAATACATAGAAGGCACAGATTTAGGCAAATATTTACGGCGAATGGGGGTATTATCTGAAGCAGAAGCGCTACTATACATTCACCAAATTGGCGATGCTTTGGAAGTAATTCATCGTCGAGGTTTGCTGCATCGAGATATCAAGCCTGGTAACATTATTATTCGCCAAGGAAAATCGGAAGCGGTATTAATTGACTTTGGTATAGCTAGGGAATTTATTCCCAACGAAGTGCAAAAACATACAGTTTATCGCACTCCCGGTTTTGCACCACCAGAACAATACCAAATTTCAGCACTACGGGGAGAGTTTATTGATGTTTACGCTTTGGCAGCTACTTTGTATACCATTATTACGGGAATTATTCCTCCAGCTGCGGAAGATAGAGGTAAAAACACTTTACTAAAACCACCACAAGATTTAAATCCCCATATCAGCGATAGAACAAATCAAGCAATAATGCGCGGAATGGCGCTAAATTCTAAATATCGTCCGCAATCAGTACAGGAGTGGTTGCAGTTACTCGAAAAACCAACCCATGAAAATAAAATATTAGCAACAGTACCTCCAACGCAAATTGTTACCTCTCCCCGTCCATCCTTACTTCTCTACCGATGGAAATGCGTAAATACCCTTGAAGCAGATACCAGCATGGTTCATGCAGTTACTATCAGTCCCGACGGTAAAATTTTTGCTAGTGGCAGCGATAAAACTATCAAATTATGGGATTTGGAAAGCGGAAAACAGTTGCGTCAGCTAGGAGGTTGGTTTTCTTCACATTCAGGCATAGTTGATAGCCTTGCATTTAGTGGCGATGGAGAAGTTATTGTTAGTGGTAGTTGGGATGAGACAATCAAATTATGGTCTGTAAGTACGGGTAGACAAATTCGGACTTTAAAAGGTCACAATAGCTCTGTAAATACCCTTGCTTTTAGCCCAGACAATCAACTTCTAGCAAGCGGTAGCCTTGATTGTACAATCAAACTCTGGCACATAATAACCGGGCGAGAAGTTGGCAATTTGACAGGACATTCCGCTTCAATTAACGCGGTTGCATGGAGTCCAGACGGACAGTTTTTAGCTAGTGCTAGTGCTGATTGCACGATCAAAATATGGCAAGCTACGGGTAGAGAAATTCACACTTTGTATGGTCATTCTTTATTCGTTAACTCCATCGCCTACAGTCAAGATGGGACAATGTTAGTCAGTGGCAGTTCTGATAATACTATTAAGGTGTGGCAAGCGAGTACGGGTGAAGAAATTCGTACTTTGAAAGGTCACTCTAATGCGGTTTGGACGGTGGCATTAAGT
Source organism: Rivularia sp. PCC 7116 (assembly GCF_000316665.1). GTDB lineage: Bacteria > Cyanobacteriota > Cyanobacteriia > Cyanobacteriales > Nostocaceae > Rivularia. The sequence goes on from NC_019678.1 coordinate 1,742,746, forward strand.
CCAGATAGACAATTTATTGTTAGCGGTAGTTGGGATAAAACAATCAAAATTTGGCTTCTGAGTACGGGTAAAGAAATTTGTACTTTAAAAGGTCACTCTAATTACGTTCGCTCAGTTGACATAAGTCACAACGGACAGACTTTAGTTAGCGGTAGTGATGACTATACTATTAAGATTTGGCAGCAGCATTAGTTTGAGAATAACCAAAAAATTGGTAGTTATTAGTCAAAAATTAGGATTTCTAGACTGTTGGCTTGTTAATTGTAGCTGGTAGCCAATAACTGATAACTATCCGCCGATCACTGTCTCTAGATAGACATCCGATTTGGCAAAAATTGTGAGAATAAATCACGTAAACAGTTAAATCTCACACTTTGCTTTATGAATTTTGGTATTTTCGATATATTTTGGATTTTTCTACTGCTTTCTTCCATACAACCGATTTGGCAAAAGCGTAAAATGGAGTATCGTCGCTTCAATAGTATCGATCAGTTTCAGCAAAAACGTAAAAGTCGGGTAATTCTACTCATTCATCGCCAAGAGTCTATCAGTTTCTTAGGAGTGCCAATTTCACGCTACATTACTATCGAAGATTCGGAAAAAATTCTTCGGGCAATTCGTTTGACTCCACCAGATGTTCCAATTGATTTAATTTTGCATACTCCTGGTGGTTTGGTTTTAGCAACCGAGCAAATAGCTAGAGCTTTAATTCGCCATCAAGCCAAGGTTACCGTTTTTGTACCCCATTATGCGATGAGTGGAGGTACAATGCTGGCTCTTGCAGCCGATGAGATTGTTATGGACGAAAACGCGGTTCTAGGGCCAGTAGATCCCCAACTTGGTAATTATCCAGCTGCAAGTATCATTAAAGTTGTTGAAGATAAACCTATCGGTGAAGTTGACGACCAAACCTTGATTATGGCTGATTTATCGCGCAAAGCCATCAACCAAGTACAGCGCTTCGTCAGGACTTTACTTCAAGATTGCATTCCCAAACAAAAAGTGAAACCGGAAAATATTGAAAACATTGTTAAGGCTTTGACAAGCGGACAAGTAACCCACGATTACCCAGTAACAGTAGAAGAAGCAACGGAAATGGGGCTGCCCATTACTGTTGGACTGCCCCGAACTGTCTACGACCTGATGGAGTTGTACCCGCAACCACAAGGTGGAAGACCTTCGGTGCAGTACATCCCAATGCCTTATGATGACCGTCGTCCCCTGCTTCCGGTTCCCAAAGGTAGACCGATGGAAGAGCCAAACGGTTAAGAAGATAGCTGCGTAGTAGGGAGAGTCGCGAGTCACGAGTTGGTAATTTACTTGCGACTTGCTACTCATTTGCAACTATTTACGATGACCTATGTCCCATTGCCAATACTTCTATGGTGATTCGGTGGGTGTAGGTACTGTTGAGCCACTCCGCGCAATAAATTGACGCGGATTCAGGCATAGCCATCTAACTTTTCACCGCTTTTGTGGTTATCTGGTTAGAGGTTAGCACTTGGGTGGACAACTGCTCAGAGGAACTATGGTAGTTCTTGCGTTCGGACGCGCCTACTTGCCTTGCAGTTTGTTGATATTGCCGAAGCTCGGTGGGGGAAACTTCCCCCACCAGACTTCGCTTCCATGCGTCCACTAAGAGCGGCTCCGCCCTTGGATACTCGCGTAGAGCATCTTGCAATGAAAGCTGATCGCCATACACGTATCTACTCAGAAATGCGGAGAACAAGTCACGATGCATTGTAACCCCGGTAACATCTCGATGAACTCGCTCTGAGAGAGATTTTTTTTATGCGAGTGCCATCAAGGTGGGTTTGTGAGAGTGCTGTTGTCTGAGTAGAAAACTGGAGAAAACAACCGCCAGCATTTTCGGCTTTGCGTTTGATTTCTGATTGAAAAAAGCCAGGAGACTTAGCAGCTATCGCTTTTCCATAACGCTTCTGCCATCCCTTGATACTAACTTTTTCAGTTTTGATTTCGTTGCCATGCCGTAAGATTTCATTTACAAGCCTACGGTTCTGGCACTTAGCATAACTTGCCTTGCGTCGTTCAAGCTCTGCTTTGTGGAGAGCAAGTGTGCGATAATTCTTTGTCCTTTTCCACGGTCTTCTACCTTTTAGAACCTTACCCTTCTTTGTGACGACTCGGTTTCCAACTTTCTTATCAAAGTCAGGCTCAAAATTATCAGGATTGTTGCTCCTCATTGAGCGCTGCATTTTACGCTGTAAGACTTTAATCTCGCGCTCATAGGTAGGAACCTTATCAGCAAAAGGTAGGAGTCCTGCTTGTTCGTCAGCCACAAAGGCTACATTGGAAATGTTAACGTCAAGTCCTACTACGCCTTTAGTTACGTAGTTTTGTGGCTTTTGATATGGTAAACCTTCGTTTACAAGCTGTACAAACCAGCGCTTTTTACCGTTTAAGTTGCGCCAGAGAAGACGGCAGTATTTTATCTTGGAGCGGAGTCCATGAGTTACAACTCGATTGCTCCAATCAATGATTGGCTCTAAAGTAAGTCCACACCATTGTACTTGTTCTTCCTTCCAGCAAAGTCCTTGTTTGTTTGACTTTCCTTCAACTGAGCGAAAGCGAGAGGGGACTTTAAATCGCACCTTACTACTTAGACCCAAGAGTATCTTATGAGCAGCTTGAAATGCTCTAGTAGCAAGTCTTTGTTGCGTGTTGGAATCAACGTTCTTGGCTATCCACTTACTTTGTTTGGCGGTAACAGTTGCAAAGCGATGGAGACTATACTCATTAAATTGAGCGCCATCTCTTGCCTGCTTAAATAGCTCCCGTCGCTCCTTTTTCTTAGTTTTACTGAGTTCTCTTGCTCTTAGGTATGGCGTAGACTTCCTTACTCGCTCAAGTCTTCTTAATGCTTCGTTAAGACAAGCATTGTAGAGTTGACGTGCTGCTTGAAAACGCGCTTCAAGCTTACGTTCTAAGAAGCTGTCAACTACCAAGGGAACTTCTGTGATGAACGAGGACGTTTTTGCTTTCGTCATACCTAGTAACGCTTTTTCTCTCAACCTATAAAAATAGTATCTTGCTATACTATTTTTGTCAACAGGTAGTGGCTATATACAATTCTTTATGAAACCTGTAACTAAGCAATTAGCCAGTAGGGAGTACCGTCATAATAATCACTCAGTTGGGAGTGCAACGGTTCATTTGGTCTGGATACCGAAGCGGCGAAAGCCGGTATTAGTGGGAGAGGTTAAGCAGCGACTCTACCAGATTCTGACTGAAGTTACTGCTGAGAAGGGGTGGTTCATTAAGGCGCTAGAGATTGCACCAGACCACGTACATATGTTGGTAGAACACGACCCAAGTACAGCAATTAACCAAATCGTAAAGGCATTAAAAGGCAGGTCGAGCAGAATTTTACGCAAGGAGTTTCCGCACTTGTTAAAAATCCCCGCTTTGTGGACTCATGCGTACTTTTATGACACTACCGGCAAGGTAAGTAGTGCCGTCATTCAAGACTATATTAACGACCCACATCATTACTAAACTAATGGCGAATAAATTCGCCCGTGTCGAATTTCCGCCCCGATTTAAAAATACGGGGCTACCATTCTCCCGCTACTTTTTCGGTGTCGCTTCCTCTTCGTCATCAGGCGATGGGGTAGGAGTTGGCGAGGGTATAACAGGAGTTGGAGTAACTTCCGGGGTTGCTGTTGGTGATGGTGTCGGGTTTGGTGTATCGGTTGGTGTTGGTATTGGCGTTACTTCTGGTGTCGGTTCTGGTGTCGGGGTTGGCGTTGGTGTTACTTCCGGTATCACAGGAGTTGGGGTAACTTCTGGAGTTGCTGTTGGTGATGGTGTCGGTTCTGGTGTCGGTTCCGATGTCGGGGTTGGCGTTGGTGTTGCTTCTGGTGCTGGTTGCCCTTGGTTATCTGTTGCTTGCTCATTTAGTCTTTGTCGTAAAGCTAAATCGGCGATTCCACTTTGTTCGAGTTCTAACTGCTCCTGATACTTCTTAACTACTTCTTGCGTTCTTGGCCCGTAAAATTGATTGAGAGTTAACTTAGGGTCAGGATTAGCGACCAAATTTAAGTTGTACTTGAGAATTTTAACAATTTCGGCTGCATGATTCTGAGTTTTTGGTCCTGCGATACCATCAACTCCTAATTTGTATCCTCGCTGAAATTCGCTGATTGCTTTTTTTGTTTGAGCATCTGTCAAAGGCGCTTCCGAAACTCTCACGTTGTATCCCAATCCGTACAAAACGGAACGAAATTCTCGTGGAGTATAATTACGCTGACGAGCGGCAAAAACTGTATTTGAAACGGCTACACCACTGACAATTATGCAGGTAGCCACTACACTGATATTCTTATTGCTAAACTCACACCACATGATTAAAACTCCGAGTCATTAAAATCGGCAGTATCTTTAAGCCGTACAGCTGCATTTTAAATTTATTTAAGCTATTTTTATCAGTTTTTCCTTAATTATTAATCATTTTTTTCTTAATCAAATTTTTTTGTAATTATTTGAAATGCATAGCTATAAATAATTTTGTCATCTTCCTATAGATGTATCTTGAAATCTGGTATAAATAGTTTATTTTTTTTGCAATACGTATTATTTAAGTGATGCAAAATACACATAGTCAGATGCATTTTACCTTGTAATAAATATTCTAGAATCATCGATAAAGATTAAATATAATACTTTACGTCAAATACAAAATATGTGGAAGCACTGAATCAAAATGATAAATAGAAAACCTATAAAAAAGAAAAACCTTTGGTTTGAAAGATTAATAGCACTTACGGCCACGATCAATTTAGGATTGGTATTTTTTAACATAACTTACATTGGATGGCGTGATTTTTATTTACGTAGCTTGCCGTTTATTCAAGAAATATATGACCCGATTAAAGGAATTGAACCACATAGGGAAACTGAAAATTATTTGAGAACTATAGAAGAATTAGAATCTCTTGTTGGGGAAACAGAACAATTATCAGCAGAATCGGTAGAAAAGTTAGAAGAATTACGCAACTTGAGCGTAGAGATGATAGAGAATAATCCATTTGCAGCAGTTTCAAAAAGCGGTACTCTGGAGAAAATCAAAAATAGAATGCGCGAACATCTAGATAATGAATCTTCAAAACGTGCTTTTTCCACTTTTTGGACTCAAGAATATTTGTTGCGACAGGGTTTAGATAAAGAGTTAAAATTTTTTAATCAAAAAATTAAACCATTAATAGCCACTAATTATTATCGAAGCATTGGTGAAAATGGGGAATTTATAGATCTATTTTGGATTATTGATTTACCATTCGTAATTTTATTTGTATTCATATTATTGGCACGTAGTTATTATGTAAAACGCCGCCATCCTGGATTTAGCTGGTTAAATGCGATTTTATGGCACTGGTACGATTTATTTTTAGTCCTACCCTTTTGGCGTTGGTTGCGAACCATACCTGTATTATTTCGTTTAGAAAAAGCAGAGTTATTAAATTTACAAAGCCTGCGGCATCAAGCTCAACAAGGAATTGTAGCTAATTTTGCTGAAGAAATAACTCAAATAGTAGTAGTACGAGTCATAAATCAAACTCAAAGTTCAGTCAGAAGAGGAGACTTGACTCGCTGGCTGCAACAAAGTCAAACCTTGAGTCCTTATGTAGATATTAACAATGTCAATGAAATAGAAGCCTTAGGGGGAATTTTTGTACAAACGATTATTCACCAAGTAATGCCAAAAATCCAACCGGAAATAATTGCACTTTTACAACACAATATAGATAGCGCCTTTAACCAATCTCCTATTTATCGAAATTTCCGCAATCTGCCCGGATTTGAGCAAATGCAAACTCAGTTAAGCCAACAATTAGCAACGAGCATTGCGACAAATCTGTATCAAGCATTGGTTTCGGCAGCAGAAGATCCGGTTTCGGCGGAACTCTCAAGCCAATTAGTAAAACGCTTCAGTGAATCTTTGACTACCGAAATTCAAAAAAAGCAAGTACTCTCAGAAATACAAAAGTTATTAATCGACTTCTTGGAAGAAATCAAAATTAATTACGTTCAAAGGCTATCAGAAGAAGATGTGGAGCAAATTCTCGAACAAACAAGAAATTTATATTCAGGAGTGCCTGTTCCCTTATTAGCAGACACGAGAATTAGCCAGAAAGCTTATCCTTATCAAACTAGAAACGAGTAATTGTACATTTTTTGCTGCAAGCATTTTGAAAAAATGCGCTAAACTCAAATTAGGGACGAGCTATTTTACAGCTCGTTGCAAGACTTCTTGGAAGATATTGTTATTGCAGGGAGTGGGTGATTGCCCACTTTTTTTGTTGGAATTGCCACATGACTCATCCTTTAGTTCCCCAAATCGTTGACTTAGCAACACCAGTAGCAGAAGACCTTGAACTAGAGGTCGTTAAAGTGGTTTTTCATACCAATCAAAGCCCGCCAGTATTGCGAGTAGACATCCGCAATCCTCTAACGGATACTAGTTTGAATGATTGCGAGCGTATGAGCCGTAATTTAGAAGCAAGTTTGGATGCAGCTTCAATAATTCCGGATGCCTATGTATTGGAAGTGTCTAGCCCTGGTATTCCCCAGCAATTGCAAACTGACCGGGAATTCATTTCTTTTAAAGGATTCCCGGTTAAAATTTGCACTTCTTCACCCCATCAAGGACACTCCGAATTAAATGGTAAACTGGTTCGCCGAGATGAAAAAAGCGTTTACTTAAATAAAAAGGGTCGCGTAATCGAAATTCCCCGTTCAAAAATTACTTACGTGCAATTAGACGAAGAACGCGATTAAATAGGGAGACTAATTCAAACCAGGACTGCTTCTTACTTTTTGCGGACGTGAAGAAGAGCGGTTTTTTTGCTAAAAGAGCGAAGTAATTAATGGTTAAGACAGATTGTTCTATCAATAATTAACCATTCTTTTTAGCAATCAGCCGTAAATTTTTTGCACACCGCCTATTTATTATCTCTAAATAAGGTATTTTTGCGATTTTTAAGGAGAACGATGTATGTCAATGCTTAAACTACTTGGATTAAAAGAATTGATTGAAAGTATAAGTCGAGAGCGGAATTTACCGCGTCTCGCCGTGCAATCGGCAATTCGAGAAGCACTGCTTAAAGGCTACGAGCGCTATCGTCGCGCTCAAAATTTAGACCGCAAACAATTTGATGAAGATTACTTTGAAAATTTTGAAGTAGAACTTGATATTGATGACGAAGGATTTCGCGTTGTTTCTACTAAAACTATAGTTGAAGAAGTCATAAATTCCGACCATCAGATTGCCCTTGGGGACGTTCAAGAAATCGTAGACGAACTTGGTGATGATGCAGCGCAACTTGTAGGACAAGAAGTAGTTGTAGATGTAACCCCCGATAAAAAAGAATTTGGTCGCATGGCAGCGATGCAAACTAAACAAGTGCTATCGCAAAAACTGCGCGACCAGCAGCGACAATTAATTCAGGAAGAGTTTCAAGATTTAGAAGCAACAGTACTGCAAGCAAGAGTATTGCGGTTTGAAAGACAATCGGTGATTATGGCTGTGACCAGTGGGTTTGGTCAGCCAGAAGTAGAAGCAGAATTACCCAAACGCGAGCAACTGCCCAATGATAATTACCGTATTGGCTCCACTTTTAGAGTGTATCTGAAAAAGGTTTCTCGGGGTCAACAGCGAGGACCGCAATTGCTTGTTTCTAGAGCCGATGCCGGTTTAGTTGTGTATCTGTTTGCCAACGAAGTGCCGGAAATTGAAGACGAAGTAGTACGAATTGTTGCCGTTGCCCGCGAAGCCAATCCTCCTTCTTCTTACGTCGGACCTAGAACAAAAATAGCTGTAGATACTTTAGACCGCGACGTTGACCCAGTTGGTGCTTGTATTGGAGCCAGAGGTTCAAGAATTCAAGTAGTAGTCAACGAATTACGCGGTGAAAAAATAGACGTGATTCGTTGGTCACCAGATCCGGCTACCTATATTGCTAACGCTTTAAGTCCAGCACGGGTAGATGATGTGCGATTAATGGACCCAGAAACGAGACAAACTCATGTACTCGTAGCTGAGGACCAACTCAGTTTAGCAATAGGTAAAGAAGGACAAAACGTTCGTTTAGCTGCTAGACTTACTGGTTGGAAAATAGACATTAAGGATAAAGCGAAGTACGATTTTGAAGCAGAAGATACAAAATTTGCAGCAGCAAGGGCACAACACGCAGCAGAACTTGAAGAACTCGAAGAACTTGAAGAACTCGAAGCCGAAAAATTAGCAGAAGACAAGTTAGATTTAGATAATCAGCCAATTAATTCAGAATTACCAAAAACTTCATTAGATGAAAACGAGGAGGAATTTGAGTCCGAGAATCCAATTATGTATTAGTTGAAATTTTGATGGTGAGAATTGAAACCGAATAGTTAATTAAAATGAAACCAAATTGGAGGCGTTGTATTAGTTGTCGAAAAGTCAGTTTAAAAAGTGAGTTTTGGCGGATTGTCCGCGTCTTTCCTTCAGGAAAGGTACAATTAGATCGGGGTATGGGGCGTTCTGCCTATATTTGTCCGAATTCAACTTGCCTTAGCCTTGCTCAAAAAAAAAATAAACTAGGACGGGCATTACGTGCACCAGTTCCAGAAATGCTGTATAAGACACTGTGGCAGCAATTAACAATCAAGTAACTTTTTACTTGTTCAAATTATATAGGGGGTAATTTTAACAAATATTAAAGCTGAGATTCGCCTATAAATGCGTTCTTCTATGTTGATTAAATTATCTTTTAGTAAAGAAGGTTAGTGCCACGGAGAATTATAAATGAGTATTGACACATGGCTCTTTTGGGCAATAAGGGCACTTGCTTTTACTGAGTTATTGTAGGCAGATCGTGTGTTAAACCCGACAAAAACATCAACAAAACAAAAAACTAAATATCGGCATTTGGTAACGCCCATGCAGCCCATTCGAGCATTAACCAATATGGCGACAGGCTTGGAGATGCCAGCTTTCCAATGGACACATCTCTCTTTCCTTTTTCAGGAGGAACCTTTTCAAATTGAAAATGGCAACCGTTACACAGTTTTCAAAGGATGGAGATGTCGCAAAAGCTGGCAGCCATCCGTTAAAACTGTAAATTATAGGGGAAGAGTGGATGAACAACGGCAAAGTCAGAATTTACGAATTATCAAAGGAATTGAATTTGGAAAATAAAGAGCTATTAGCAATTTGCGACCAGCTCAACATCGCGGTCAAAAGTCATAGCAGCACTATTACTGAATCGGATGCAGAACGTATTCGTTCGCAAGCAGAAAAACTGACAACAACTTTGGGGTTGTCGAAAGAGCATGGTACAAATAATAAGGGTTCTGCCAACGGTCATAATGCACCCAGCAAACCACAAATATTGGAAATTCGTAGCAAACCAAAGCCACCGAAGAACTCCAGTAGTACTGACTCTGCTTTGCTCTCACCCAATTTAGAAAACCAACAGAGCGCATCTACCGATAGCGCGTCCGCAAAACCTTTTAATTCTTCAGTCTCGCCGAAAGAAACAGTGGCACCAACTGCACCAGTCTCCCCGAATCAGCCCTTGCGCTCTCCAGATAACTCTGTATCCGTTACAAATACGGATAATTCAGCATCCACTCCCTCTTCAGAATCAAATAAAACAGCTTTGAGCAAACAAGAAAAACTAGTTACACCCAAATCTAAACCGGAAAGACCAAATGCACCCGAACTAACTGCGCCGCCAACTAGACCTGCGGCAGCAAACCCAAATTCCGGTTCGGACGATCGCGTCGTTGAAAAACCAATTCTTAAGCGCGATCGCAGTCAATCAAAACCGCCGCAACGCAAGCGGGAACAGAATGCCGAGAAAGCTGAAATATCAGCAGCACCAGCTTCTAAAACCCCGCGTCCGACTTCTGCACCAGTATCAAAAGTAGAAAAGCCGCAGAAGGTCAAGAAAATCTCCCAGGGAGGCGGTGGTTCTTCTGATGTTGCACGTCCGAAAAAGCAAGTACGTCAAGAATCGTCAGCGCCTCCGAGTGTATCGGCGCTTAAACCCCCAGTAAGACCTGCCAAACCGTCGGTTGGCGAATCAACTGATGTTGACGACAATGATGATGATGATGTAGTTGTCGAAGAAGTAGTAGAGCTAAAGCGTCCAACACCACCTCGTTTACCCAGAGGTCAGAAAAAGCGCTCCAAACAAGAGGAGGCTATTGACGAAGCTAAAGAAGCAGCTAAAGCCGCAAAAGCTCCTAAGAATAAACGTCTGAAGCCAATGGTTGAAGACGATTTTGAGGTAGACTTACTTGACGAAGATGAAGCAAATAATGCGATTCAAGCAGCAGTTAGCAATGCTATAGTTCGTCCTCCGAAACCAAAAAGTTCCACACCGAAAGCAGCACCAACACCTGCTGCACCAAGCAAAGTTAAAAAATCCGGTTCTCGCGACCAAAATCGTCGGCGCGGGGGCGGCGGTAATACAGAGGCAGAACCTAAACGTCAGCGTCCTGAAATAATCACGGTTAACGGTCCAATGACCGTACAAGAATTGGCAGATGCTTTGGCAATGCCAGATACAGAAATTGTCAAAATCTTGTTCATGAAGGGTATTGCAGTTAGTATTACCCAGAGTCTTGATACTTCAACAGTCATTATGGTGGCTGAAGAATTAGAAGTATTGGTAGATACTCCAGAACCGGAGGCAGAAGCCCGTAAGGTTACGGAGATGCTGGACTTAGCAGATATGGAAAATCTCCATCATCGTCCACCCGTAGTCACAATTATGGGTCACGTAGACCACGGTAAAACAACTTTACTCGACTCGATTCGTAAAAGTAAGGTGGCTTCTGGAGAAGCTGGAGGTATTACCCAGCACATTGGGGCCTACCATGTAGATATCGAACATGAAGACAAAGAGCATCAAATTGTCTTTTTAGATACCCCCGGTCACGAAGCATTCACGGCAATGCGAGCAAGAGGAGCAAGGGTTACAGATATTGCCATATTGGTAGTAGCTGCCGATGACGGCGTTCGTCCCCAGACAATTGAAGCCATTAAGCACGCTCAAGCTGCGGAAGTGCCAATTATTGTTGCAATCAACAAAATTGATAAAGAAGCGGCACAGCCCGATCGAGTCAAACAAGAGTTGATGCAATATGGTTTGACCTCAGAAGAATGGGGTGGCGAAACAATCATGGTTCCCGTCAGCGCCATTAAAGGGGAAAACTTAAATACGCTCTTAGAAATGATCGTGCTGGTTTCCGAAGTTGAAGACCTGCAAGCGAATCCAGAGCGTTCGGCTAAAGGAACTGTCATTGAAGCTCATTTGGATAAAGCAAAAGGTGCAGTCGCAACCTTGTTAATTCAGAACGGTACCTTACACGTAGGAGATATCCTGGTAGCCGGTTCCGTGTTCGGAAAAGTCCGAGCAATGGTCGATGACAGAGGGGAACGAGTTGAAGAAGCAAGTCCTTCCTTTGCTGTAGAGGTATTGGGTTTAAACGACGTACCCGCAGCAGGTGATGATTTTGAAGTCTTCACCAATGAAAAAGAAGCACGGTTACTTGCCAACGAACGAGCCGAGGTAATACGTCAATCCCGCTTGATGCAGGGAGGGCGCGTCACCTTGACAAGTATTTCAGCACAAGCACAAGAAGGCGAGTTAAAAGAACTCAACTTAATCTTGAAAGCAGACGTGCAGGGTTCGGTCGAAGCTATTTTGGGTTCGCTCAAACAAATCCCGCAAAACGAAATACACATTCGGATGTTGCTATCTGCTCCTGGAGAGGTTACTCAGACAGATATCGACCTAGCCGCAGCCAGTGGTGCAGTAATTATCGGCTTTAACACTACATTTGCTAGTGGTGCGAGACAAGCAGCAGACGAAGCTGGTGTAGATGTACGAGAATACAACATCATCTACAAACTCTTAGAAGACATTCAAGACGCATTAGAAGGTCTGCTAGAACCAGAATTAGTAGAAGAACATTTGGGTCAAGCAGAAGTACGTGCAGTCTTCAAAGTAGGAGGCGGTGCTGTTGCTGGTTGCTACATCCAATCTGGCAAACTGCTTCGTAACTGTAAAGTCAGAGTACGTCGCGGTAATAACTTCGTATTTGAAGGTGCCCTTGATTCCCTCAAGCGGATGAAAGAAGACGTGCGCGAAGTCAACTCCGGTTATGAATGTGGTATTGGCGTTGATAAGTTCAATAGTTGGGAAGAAGGCGACATAATTGAGGGTTATCAAATGGTGACTAAACGTCGCACTCTTGCAATGGCAAGATAGTGAGCAGGCAAAGATATCGCAAAAATCTAATTGGGCAACATAGGTATTTATTACCCCTAGTTGCCTTATTAACATCAAAACCCTTACGCTTGCAAAATATTATTCCAATTAAACTATGTAGAGATTCGGCGCTCAGCTTTTATCTCTACATATTTTTATATCCGTAAAATTCGGTAAAATTATGAATTAAAATTGAGTTTAGTAACAACTGCAACAGAAATATCCGTCAGTTAACCACTAACTTGAAAAAGTATTGCATAAAACTAGAATTTAATTTTTAGGCAATTCTCAGATCGGTTTGGAAAAAAATCAAACGATAAAACAATAAAACAATTAAAAAAAAATAAATTAGATTTAGTTCGTAGTTTTGCTTGTAATAGAAAGCATAGCGAGTGTATTACAGTACGGATAGGACACTATAAGTAATCCCAAGTCAATAAATAAAAATATATTCTGCACAAATTATAAAAGTCAAATCAAAAAGTTAAGCAAAGGATTGATTAATCATGAGTAGTTTTACAGTCAAAAGCGATAGTGGCTTAAAAGGCGATGCCGATATTTGGAATAACTTGAAGCAAGCGATCGCCATTAGTTCAGGTTTTCAACGTTGGCAGATGGAGCGAGTCCATGCGGACAATGCTTTTGAGACATTAAGTTTAGACGAACAAGTACAGCGGTATCTAAGAGAAACTTTAGAAACTTTAGCTTATTAACTGATTGTTAGTTTTCAATTATCAACGAACAATTGCGAAACCAAACTATGAAAGAGCCTTCGCTGTTAATTGTTAATTGATAATTGAATCAAGATTCTTCTTCAGGATTAGAAAATAAACTCGGATCTAAATAATTGATCCGTGAAAGCGGGCTTAAGGCTGCAAGAACTTGAGCGCCGTAGCTACGGTAAATGGCTCGGCTATCTAGCAAAGCCACTATGCCGCTAGAATCTCTTGCAGGAGCTACGGCTCGCTGTAATTCGTTTAATGCTGTAGGTAACAAATACAAGCGGAACCAGTCTTGATGGGAATGCTTGTAGTAAGCAACTCTACCGGCAACCAATGGATCTTCTAAAGATGGTAGAGGTAAAGTGGAAATAATCAACATTTGTGGAGCAGGTAAAACTCTTTGATGTTGCCGCCAAAATTCCCAACCGCAAACTAAAATACCATTTTCATCCAAACAAGTTTTGTCTACCTGTACCCGCGAACCAAATTCAGCAGCCAAAATTGTTCCTAATTGAGATTTGAGCGGTACATCTCCAACTAAGATTACGGTTAAACCTGGTGAAGTTGCACTCAAGCATACTAAAGTGCGAACTTGGTGAATAAACACAGGTTTAAATTCCGGTGTGTTAGGTAAAGGTAATTTATTAGGTATGTAAACTTGAATTGCTTGAGTTTGATTATCATTCGAGAACTTTAAGCAAGTCAGATCGCCTAATCCCAACCGCTGGCGAAATAATGTAGCTTCAGTTTCTGGTTCTAAAGCCGAACCGACTAGTACTACAGGTTGTCGCTGCCAAATTGGCGAGAGAATTTTTCCCAACTCAATTGGGGCACAATGTAGAGAAAATAGACCTTGACGGCGGCTAATAGTAGCCCAGAGTAAAGGAGGAGAAGGTGAAGATTTAGTAGCAGAAAATGTTTCGTGTCTCGTTTTAAATAATTGCCAAAACCTTTTCCAAGTTTCCGGAAGGCTACTTAAATCTAAACTTGAATAAATACGGCATAAAATTTCTTCTTCTGGTTCCGATATCAAGTAACATTCGTAGGGATTTGCAGGATGCTGAAAAATTTCGTGGGTTAATTGCACTCGGAGGGTACGAATTTCCTCAGCCAAGGAAGGATAAGCGAGCATTAACTGCTCCCAATCTTGTGGTTCAATGCTCGCGGTAAGCTGTTCTCTTATCCAATCTTCCAAGTCATCTACACCATCAATAATTGTGGGAATATTTGGGGGAAATTTACTATTAGGACTCAATTGAGCATTTAACCAAGCTTGAGGAGATACTATGAGAATTCCCTGGAAATCTAAAGAGGGAAAAGTATCGCCTACTATAATTGGTTTATTAACTTTTAGCCACTTTTGTAGTCTAGGAATTTCCACTTGTAACAGACGTTGCTGTACTGGTTGAGTCGCGACGATAACCACAGCCCCCTGCCACATTAAAGCCGAAGCCACAAAACTAGTACGATACTGACCTTGATAACCACAAGCCGCTCCCACCTGAATTAAAGCGCTACGCCCTACCCTTAACGCGCGTGCTACCAACCGCGCCATCGTTAAATGGTGTGGCCAAGAAGGTAAACCTGCCTGCGATCGCAGGAAATTATGTAGTGATAAATGAACTTCTGCTTCAATCACGCTCTAAATCCCATACATAGTGATTTTTAGTTGATTCTTTAAACTAATTTTTTAACTTAATTTTTTTAGCCAATTCTTTAAACCCAGTTTTAAACAGTTCTTATCTTTATTTATATTATGTTTTTATTTTGAGAGCGGCAGTCTAAGGTGCCAAATTGCTAAACTACAAACGATTAAACACTTTTTAAATATAGTTCAGACGATTACAAATTATGTAACGTAGCCTTCTTCAAAGAAGTACCTTTGAACCAGATTGTGCCGTTTCTACATTTGTTGTCGCCGAACCTACAACTAATTACCCTGCAATTATGCCAACTTATAAAGGAATTTCCAGCGAAGCTTTCAGACATCCCTTAGATCGTCAAGCCGAAGAAAGCTTAAGAGGTTTACCGGGGTTTGACTTTGTTGCCCGTAAATTCGTGGAATTTGTCTACGAACGTCCGCAATTAATTTATTTAATGGGTAATACCATTGAAGTAGGACCGCGACAATATTCAACTATCTATCAGATATTTCGAGAATGCGTGCGAGATTTGGATATTCACCCAGAACCCAAATTGTTTGTTGAGCAAAATCCCGTTGCCAATAGTTACGCTTTAGGACAGGAGCATCCTTACATCGTTATCAATACGGGAATTTTAGATTTGCTTAACGAAGCCGAAATCAGATCTGTGTTAGCCCACGAGTTGGGACACATTAAGTCTGGTCATACTATTTTAATTCAAATGGCGATGTGGGCGATGAATGCAGCCTCTATTGTCGGAGAACTGACTTTTGGTATTGGTAACATAGTTAGCAGCGGTTTGATTTATGCCTTTTTTGAATGGCGACGCAAAGCCGAGTTAACAGCCGATAGGGCTGCACTATTGGTTACGGATGACTTGAATACGGTTATGTCTTCAATGATGAAAATTTCTGGCGGTAGCAATAAATATGCTAACGAATGCAGTTTGCAAGAATTTATTCGTCAATCGGAAAATTATCAAGCACTTGACGAAGATGGGCTTAATCAAGTGTATAAATTTTTAATGTACAACGGCGCTCAAGGGGTAATGCTCAGTCATCCTTTTCCTGTAGAAAGGCTACATCATCTCAGGAAATGGGCTGTATCTCAAGAATATATGGAAATAAAACAAGGAAATTATGCTAAAGAATCTGACAAGAGTACAGTTGATGTGAAACCGAAAGAAAACCAAAATGACGAAATTGATAAATTGCAGCGAGAAATAGAAAAATTACAAACAGAAATAAATCAAATTAAACGCGAACACTGACTTGTAAACAGAAATAAATTATAAGAATAATTAGAGCAATTAATTAGCAGCATGTGAATCAGAAAAAACCCGGTTTATTAGAAAATCCGGGTTTGTAGACGTGCTAATTGCTTAAGATTTGCTTACTTAATAGACAAAATTAATTATCTAAAATTTTAAATATTGTTTTAGGAGAAGCAATATAATTATTTTTAGTTTCACTGCCTTTTATCGAAGGGCAAGATATTACCTTCAATCGCTTCATTCTCTCCATCGTCTGTAGAAACTGATTCTTCCGCAATTCTTTCCCTATCTGAGTGATTTCTGTCTGAGTTTTCTTCATTTTCTTCGCTCAAATTTTCCAAATTTAAGATAATTTCATTAGAAGGAGGTTTACGTACCAAAGGTAATATCATCTCTTCTAGTTCAAGTTCTAAATCGTCAGGCTCTCTAACACAATCAAATAACTTTTTCGCTTCTTCATAGTCAATAACAAAACTATGAGAAGGATAGTTATAAATTAGATTTTTAATGACTTCAATGCCTTCCGGCTTTAATCTTTGACCATAAGCTAAAGCAATATTCATTAATCTATTCATTTCACCCAATCTTAAGGGGTCAATTTGACTGGGGATTGGAGACAATAAATTTACAGCCATAGAACTTGCAATATCTGCTGCTGTTTTGGTAGTTATCAGCGCTTGAGTTCCAGAAATTAAATTTAACAAATAGCTCTCAAACATTTCAAAAGCTTGCGAGCCAATTACAGACATGGCTTGTTGAATATCTAATACAGACTCGCTTCTAAAGTCATCATCTTTAGTCACTTGGACATCGAGAGGACCTAATTCACCGAAATCAGATATGACAATTTCGTCGGCACCTAATGCCAATAAAGTTCCGGCACTTTTACAGTAGCCAAATACAAATAAACTAAACTTTTTATATTTTCTTTTGATATAGCGGGCAATTCTAAAAGCCGCATCTGGGTCGCCACCATAAGTAGTCATAATTAAGACTACGTTATCTCTTTTAGGTGAGGTTGCTTTAATTTCATTAATTAATTTATCAGCATTAAAATCTGTGATTTCAGCACTATACAGAAAAATATCAGCATCAAGTTCCTCTGCAACAAACTCAATACATCTGATTAACTGCTTTTTGTTTTCCATAGAAATAAATTTATATTTGTAACTTAGCTTTCATCGTTTTCAGACATAAGTTATAGAATTATTGCTGAAATATTTCGGAGTTTAAAGATATAAAAAATACAATAGTGTTTTTGAAGGGAATTGAGAAACGAGAGTATCCGATGTTTTGTTCGCAAATCGAGATAGGAGTATGATTTTTGACATCAACTCCTATGAGCAAAGCGAAATCTTGTGTAAGGCACTTGCAAGTAATAAAATACCCAACCGTCGCGGTGGCGCGGAGCGCCACCGCCTACAAATCATCGGTTTTACTAATATATATATGAAACGGTTGGGTATTTTATTTTTTGGATCTCCCTAAATACTATTTATCCAGGTAAAAGCAAATACAACTCGCTATCCTTAGAAGCGTAATCGCCCAGAAGCCTAGATCGTAAATATGTAGATTTGATGTAGGTACATTACTCTTGCCAGTTCATTAATTTATGTTTTAAATAAAAAAACTTACCCAAATATTCTCAATGTACAATGCGAGCAGAGAACTATAATAAATCTTGCCCGTTCGTAAGTTCGTAAACCATGTCGGAAGAAGATATCCGTGCCACTAGGCTAGAAAAAGTAGAACAGCTACGACAGCAAGGGATGAATCCCTACGCTTATAGATGGGAAGTAACCCATCATGCTGGTGAATTACAAGAGAAATTTGCCGATATCGCTAACGGTGAAGAAGTTGACTTTGAAGTAGCGATCGCCGGAAGAATAATGACACGTCGTGTCATGGGTAAGTTGGCGTTTTTCACTTTGCAGGATGAAACTGGCACTATTCAGCTTTATTTAGAGAAGAAGCGTATTTCGGAAAGTATGGCGGATATCGATGCCGATGCTTTCAAAAATCTCAAACAGCTTACAGATATGGGCGATATTCTGGGAGCAAAGGGAACTATAAAACGGACTGAGAAGGGCGAATTATCGGTTTACGTTAAGCAATATAGTGTCCTAACTAAATCCCTGTTGCCTTTACCCGACAAATGGCATGGGTTAACTGATATTACTAAACGTTATCGTCAGCGTTATGTGGATTTGATTGTTAACCCTGATGTGCGACAAACGTTTCGCCGTCGCGCCTTGATTACTGCCGGGATTCGCCGCTATTTAGACGAGCGGGGATTTATTGAAATTGAAACTCCGGTAATGCAAGGTGAAGCAGGAGGTGCAGATGCACGTCCGTTTATCACTTACCACAATACGCTGGAAATGCAGCTGTATTTACGCATTGCTACCGAACTTCATTTGAAGCGATTAATTGTCGGTGGGTTTGAAAAAGTTTTTGAATTAGGACGAATTTTCCGCAATGAGGGCATTTCCACCCGTCACAACCCGGAATTTACCACCATTGAACTTTACCAAGCTTACGCCGATTACAACGATATGATGGATTTGACCGAAGGTATAATTACTACCGTCAGTCAAGAAGTTATCGGCACGCTGAAAATTAATTACCAAGGAACTGAAGTCGATCTGACTCCTCCTTGGCGACGAGTCACAATGCATGAGTTAGTTAAAGAATATTCAGGTATTGATTTCGAGTCATTCCAAAGTTTTGAACAAGCCAAAGCAGCCTGTAAGAATGCCGGTATCGAAGGTATAGATGATTGCCCTTCATTGGGTAAACTTCTTAATGAAGCCTTTGAACAAAAAGTTGAAGAAAATTTGGTTCAACCTACATTCGTCACTGATTTCCCCGTTGAAATTTCGCCTTTAGCAAAACCCCATCGTTCAAAACCCGGTTTGGTGGAACGATTTGAATTATATATGGTAGGAAGAGAAACTGCTAATAGCTTTTCCGAACTTACCGATCCTATCGATCAACGCCAGCGTTTAGAAGAGCAAGCAGCTAGAAAAGCAGCTGGAGATTTAGAAGCCCAAGGTGTGGATGAAGATTTTCTTGCCGCCTTAGAATACGGTATGCCTCCTACGGGTGGATTGGGTATTGGTATAGATAGATTGGTGATGTTATTAACTGATTCGCCTAGTATTCGCGACGTTATAGCCTTTCCCCTACTCAAACCAGAAAATAGTACGGATAAATCCGAGGAGCAATCCTAGCAATCAAATTTTTACCGACGTACTCCTTAAAAAATGGGCAGGCTTTTTAAAAAGTTTTCGTTTTCAAAGTCCGGAACTTGTCCGTTGTGGATCTTCCACCCACAACGGGAAACGTGCCCATTTTTTTTACAGAGAAATTTTTACCGTGCGTTATGCTGTTGCCTAGCGCACCCTTTTTAATTTATAAATAACTCAAGATAATCAAAAATCTAACTTCAGTTGTAGGATGCGAGGGATATCATTTTTTGCAAGCAAAAGATATTAAAAATAAGTTAAAATATCTTATAAGGGAAGCATCTATAGTAGACCCGAATTTAGCAAGAAGATTAGATGAAATAAACCGTTGGGTAAAAGACTTAAAGCCCGGTTCGTTAACTGCAAAAAAATTTGTAATCTTATTTTTAGAACAAGTAATTAGAGATGCTGAAGTTTGGCTTAGTGTTAAATCTTTACCGACATACGAAGAACAGCAAGCAGCTTTTGATGCTCTTAAACCGAGTTTGAAATTCTGGTACAGTTATTTATTTCCTAAATGGCTTAGCGAAAATGACTCTAAATTTTATATTTGGAGACAAAAATTAATGTCAGGTCAATTTTCTGGGGAAGATACTGATTTAATTGCATCTGTTGTAGATAATATTCAACGTCGTGGAGGTACTGTCGTCAAAAGATATATCGCAGATTTTTCAATGGCTACCGATATAATTGTAAGTAGCGGCTACGATACATGTCTTTGCGTTCAACTTACTAGCTTAAGTGAAGAATTTTTTCAAGAAAAATTTAACAATTGGGAATCGACATTACGTTTTTGGAAGATAGATAAAGGACTACTATTAAGCTACAATCCAGGTATCACCGATTTTGTAGACAGAATAGTGAATGTGACGCTGTATAACAGCAATCATCTTGAAACAGGTATTTATTTAACATTTAGTTTTTAGTATTTAATTGTTAACCAATTAAACAGTCAGCAATATCTCTTAATAATTAGAGTCATAATGGTAAAGGAAATGTCAATCGACTGTCAAAAGAGATTAGATAAATTTATAGAATCAGTAGAAGCGGCTCAAAAATTACAAAATGACATAGTAAGATACGGACTAGAAGCAGCTTATTTATATGCTGAAGATGTAGATGGAGATTGGTTAGAAAAGTGGGATGAAGATGAAACCACACAAATTAATTTTGTTGAATCTGTTACTACCTTTTTAGAAAGTGATGATTGGGTAGCCGTAAGTGTAAGAAAACAGTTACAGGGCAAATCATTGTGTGAAATTGCAACTCAGTTAGAAGATTGTCTGAGACTTTCTGAAGCAGAAAACCTAGTATTTGCCATCAAAACTGTTTTAGTAGAAAGCGCGAGTTTAGAAAAGATTAATTGTAGCTTCAGGGATGAAAAAGAAGCTGTTGATTTATTAGATTTAGCAGAACAATTGGTAAAGAGGTTAGAAAGAATTTTTGAAATGAGTAAATAGATAGTAACTATAAATGTAGAGACATTTCTTTAAGAGCCAGATTACAGTTTGTAAGCTCTATATACAAATCTCTGCCTTCATTTTGTTATGGAGGCAGAGCTACCATGTATCTCGTTGATTCCGCTACTAGTTATAATTTTATAACGAGAATGTATGAAAAAGAATCGACTGCTAAATCCTAATTTAATTTGCAACTTCAGCCATTTCAACAACTCGTCCGTCGTAATCTTTCACTAAAAAATTTAACGGCTTGCGATTGCGAATTTTAAACTTTAATCCTCGTGTTTCAACTCGCAATAAAATCATTTCCAGGCAATCACGATCGAAGCATACGTGACGCTGCTGACTTTTACTACCTAAACTAGCCCCAGTAATAACATGTAACTGAGTATTTTTCTTCAACTGATACCAAAGTCCTTCAGTTGCATTCGACATTTTGCTTGGATAAGTGGGACTGCTACCCAAGTACAATGGATCGACTCCCGTAGCACCAATAGTTTGTTCGTAATTGTAATAGTAGTGCAAAGGTACTTCCGCAGCGGGTAAGTCTAACAACCCTTCGTATAAATCGCGGGCAATTTCTAAATCCGACACCATAATAGTATGTACCTTGGGAGCGCTAGTAAGAAACATCCACATAGCACCGGCATAAGCTGCAAGCAGCATCACCATTATGCCTTGAGTAGAGAACAAACTATCCAATGGTAAGAAAGAACCCAAAGTAGTCGGAGTAAACAAGTAAGCTATTGCGTCAAATGATATAACCATGAACAAATCAATAAGTATATAAGGTATATAAGAAAGCTGTTTTTGACAAAAGTCAATTAAGACCTAAATTGCATAGTAGTGCTTAAGAGCGTATGAAAACTTTTAATCAAAATATTCGTGCTAAATACATCAACACCAAGATATTATGCGATTAACGAAAAATATACATTTCTGAAATAATTCTAGCAATATAGATAAAAAAAGACTGTGCAAATTCCTAATTTTCCAGAATCCAACCACCCCTTAGTTAAGTCACTGTTCCATAAAAGTGACCAAGAACTCATAAATTTATTTGGACAGTATCCAGATGCTGGAAGGTACTTCACGGCAATTTTTTGCCGATACAGCCCCATCGTCTATACCTTAATTATGCATTCAGCCCGTTCTCCAGTACAGGCAGATTACTTGTTTGCTATGACTTGGAAACATATTTATTACCAAGTCGGTGGAGTCAACTTAGAAGCTACAGAACCAGATGCACCAGCAATGACTTTACAAAACTGGCTGATTAACATGACAGCTTACTGCATCAACGAAACCGAGCTACCACCTACCGAAAGTATTCATTATTCTCTTAAGACCACTTCACCGCCCCTTTGGTGCTATGTAGAACAGTCATTAGATCAATTACCACCGATGTTAAGGTTAATAGTGTTAATGGCTCAAACTTTCCACTGGAGTGAAACTAGAATTGCTGCTTACTTACAAGCTGAAGGAGAAGGTATTTCTCCTAATGAAGTAGCAAATTTTCTCCAAGAAGGTTATCGTATGCTAGAAGAAAAATTACCAGCAGACATCCGTGCTATATATTTGGGTGAAAATTTTCTTCAGCCAGTTTCTGCGTGAAAACGCTGATATTTGCAAATTATGCTGGTAGTTATTTCCTTGATTGTAAATTATTTTACTTAAAACTAATTTTTAGGGCAAATTTTTATGAAACAGCGAAATTTACTAGCGAAAGACAAATTTCAACAGTCATTTTGTAAACCTCGCAAGCCATCGCCAAATAAATTGTCTTTGAAGTTGAACAATGCTTTTGGTTTCTTGTTATTTTCCTTGTTGTTGAGTCCCGTTGCTGCAAGTGCTGCTGATATTACCGAACAATTGCATTATCCCCAAATTGATAAGAAAGTTTTAATCCAGTCGAGAGACGAGGCTGATACTTTGCTTCGTTTGGGTGAAAGACAAAATATTCAAGGGAATCCCCATAAAGCGGTTAAATCTTTATTGCAGGCATTAGAAATTTATCATTCGATTGGTGACTTGAATGCAATTGGTTTAACCTACGAGTTTTTGGGTAAAAGTTACGTCGAGTTGAAGCAGTATAAAAAAGCAAATGATGCAATTAGAAGACGTTTGGCGATCGCCCGCGATACCAAAGATTTTCAAAGTCAGATTTTTGCATTGAATAATATTGGTACTTTACTGCTACAAAAAGGAGAATTTCAAACAGCTTCCCAAACTTTCGAGCAAGCATTAATAATCGCTAAAAACATTAATAGTAATGAAGGATATGGAATATCTTTAAGCAATTTGGGACTAGCATCCGCAAGGTTAGGAGATTACAAAAAAGCAGTTAAACTGTACAAAAATGCTCTTAATTACCGGCGAAAAGTTGGTGATCCCATAGGTGAAGCAAATACTTTGAATAATCTAGGTAAAGCCTATGAGGTAGTTGGTAATTATCAAGACACGATTGGTAATTATGGATCGGCTTTGAGGCTTGCTAGAGCATCGAGAGATAATCTTAATCAACTACGGGCAATCGATGGATTAGTAGCCGCTCATAGTTCCGTAGGACGGTATAATCGTGCTTTTGACTTATTAGAAAAACGTTTAGAAATAGCCAGAAACTTACAAAACCCCCTTGAAGAACTAAAATCTTTTGAATCCTACGCTCTACTCTATGAAAAGCTTGGTAAATATCCCACCGCTCGCAACTTTTATCAAAGAGCAATTACTTTAGCAAAAACTCTTGAAGATACTAGAAAAGAAGTGCTGTTGCGCGATCGCGTTACTCAAATGATGAAAAAATAAACTTTTAAGAATTGGGAATTGGACGTGGGGATGAGAATATGGGGTGATAAATAGAGAATGTTCTAAGCCCAGTTAAGATATAGCAATCCTATTTGAATTTTGAAAAATACTCACTACATTTTCTGTTCCCTATTCCCTATTCCCTAGCCCCTACGAGTTATTCCCCAAATAAAAACGGATTCCTATAATTTTTAGGGAATAGGAGAAAAAAACTAAAAAAATAAGAGCTAGGAATTAATCTTAACTCCTAACTCCTAACTCCTAATTCCTAACTTCTAACTGCTAATTCCTAACTTCTAACTCTTAAATTCTAATATTAAGCCTCTTGCCACAACTTAAGAATTGTATCTGGTAAAAATCCTTCTACTTCTTTAATTCTTTCCTGTGATAATTCGTCTTTAGTAGCAGAAAAAACAGATTTAACTACCATTCTTTCATCAACACCCTTTTGTAAACCACCTTCTTGACGAATGCGGAATAAAAAAGTGTCGGAGTCAATTTTTAGAGGCGGACGAACTTTACTCAAGAAAGCCACTATAGGATTAGTATCTTTCCATAAATCGGCAATTTCATTTTGCAAAGCTTTGTTATCAGTAGGTTCTGCTGGCTCGTGCAATTCTTTAGAAACTCTTTCGGATGCTTCAGTAGTCATCATATCCCGCATAGTACGGAATACCACCTCACTAATATCTCTAGCATCGAAAATATCATTTAAACTGCCCTTAAGCATTACCTTTTCTAAAAAGGGCATATTCTTGGTAGCTATTGGAGTTGCTGGACCTTTTTCTAAAGCTTTCGGAGGATTTGCCTCCATTTTCTCAAGT
This sequence comes from Rivularia sp. PCC 7116, assembly GCF_000316665.1. Classification (GTDB taxonomy): domain Bacteria; phylum Cyanobacteriota; class Cyanobacteriia; order Cyanobacteriales; family Nostocaceae; genus Rivularia. Next base: position 1,767,002 of record NC_019678.1, read on the forward strand.
AACTTTTGCCCTTTATCAGTTAATTTAGCCTCTTCAAAGGTAATTAAATGGGGAAGAGGACCATCTTCAGCGCCAAAAGTATTTGCGACTCTAGCATCAACCTCGCCTGGGTTTACCGCACTAGGAACATCTTCCTGATTCGCGTATGCATTACCAGAAAATTTAGCTTGGATATACTGTTTTTGATTTAAATAATCTAAATGTCCTAAAAAGTCACTTTTTGTTAATCCTCTACCTGTAAAATCAGTTTCAGAGAAGCCAATTTCATGCATTCCCTGACCGCCGTCTTTGATTTTTTTAAGGATAATAAAAGCAACGTCTTCTCTAAGATTAATTGGCATATAACCCTCCTAAAAGCTTGATTTTAATCTATAGATTTTTGCTGAAGAAATAGTAATCAAAATTAGACTAGCAATTTGTAGAATCAATCCAACAAAAATAATTAAATAAGTACAGATTAACAATCAATAAAAAAAACAGTTACCTATCCTTTACTTCTTGTAGCAAACTGCTAGTGTGTCAATGATTAAATCATTCTTACAGCTTCATCAACCACATTAGTAGGTAGAGTTACTTATAGGCATCTGTCACTAGAAACAATTTGTATCCGTCACCCGAAACATTTTTACTTCTGATAATTATTACTCAGGAATAATTGGCAAAGTGACAGTAACTGTTGTACCTTTGCCGAGAATGCTGTCAATTTGTATTTGCCCTTGATGATTTTCAAGAATAGCTTTAGAGATAGGTAATCCCAACCCCGAACCAGTAGTATTTTGCATCAAAGTATTTCCCGAACTATGACTGCGTGCTGGATCTACTCGGTAAAAACGGTCAAATAAGCGGGGTAAAGCTTCAGCTGGAATACCGATACCGTTATCTATCACTTTGACTTGCAGTACCGAACGATTAACAAGCTCTATCCGTGCTAATTCAACTTCTACTTTTCCGCTCTCTTGGGTGTAACGTAAAGCATTACTAATTAAATTCGTAAATAAACGGACTAATTGTTCCCAATTACCCATGAAAGTAAACCAATCATCAACTAATTCCGGATTGGTTTGAGTTTCTACAGAATCAATAAAATGTAACTGTAAGATTACATTTTTTGCAGCAGCAAGCAATTGTTGTTCTTCAACTACTTCCATAAGCAAAGCATCAATAGGGCATGAAGAAAAATCGTAGGCACTGATTCCACTATCCTGACGTGCCAAAAACAGTAAATCGTTGACTAACTTACTAAGCCGCTGCGTTAATCTTTCTACTACCTTTAACTGTTGTTGATAATGTTCTACATTAGCCCCTCGTGCTTGGGTTACTTCCAACTCATTCAAAGCAACCTGCACGTTAGTTTGAATTAAAGCAATAGGACTTCTAAGTTCGTGAGAAGCGTCTGCGGTAAATTGCTTAAGATGTTGATAAGACTCTCTTACCGGTTGCATTGCTTTTCCAGAAAGAAACCACCCGCTTGCTGCCACAGAAAATAACATCAAACCAATACCCAAACCCAAATCCACAATCAATTGACGGCTGGGTTTTGTCACTTCAAACCAAGGATGACTTACCCGGAGATATCCCAACACTTGCCGTCCAATTTCTACTCTTTCAGTAACTTGTCGTAAGAGTATCGGCTCAGAAAGCCCATTTACATTTTCCCTTTGTCTACGGACACTTTCCTTAACGGGGGGAACCCCCGCACGGAAGAGTCCTCCCCTTGCTTCCTCGTCTCCCCATCTCCCCCTCTCCCCACTTGCTCTCAACACCCGCACGGTTTCACCCATACGATTCGGATGAATAGGAATATTTAACGGTTCCGATAAAGTTGACCAAAGCAATTTACCCGTAGGGCTAAACCATTCCCAATCAATACGGTCATCGTCACGAGTATCCGCATTATCACGGAAGCTTGCTTCTAGATTAACCCTAAATAGACTGTTATTTGAATTTACAGCTTCGATAACCAGCGAACGTTGCACAACTTCCACCACATGGTTCAAGGTGTCGTCGATTCGTTCGATCAAAGTATTGCGTACATACAAATACACTCCACTCGCAAACAGCAGCAATAGCACCGCAGTTACTGCTGTATACCAAATCGCAAGACGACGACGAGTAGTTTGAAACATTACAGTTGCTACCGGCGAACAGTTATTGGTAATCAGTTAAGAATTCTACTCCCTTTCTTCCTGTTCTCCTCTTGTTATTATCCCGTCTCATCTCTTGCTATTTCTTTGTGTTTACTAAGTATTATCTCTGATAATATTTTTACATTGATTTTGCTTAATTCAATATTATCACTGAAGTTGTCTTTTAGGAGTAGAGGTTACATTCTTGATGTAAACCTGCTACGAAGCAATGAACAAAAATCGATAAAGGTTCTGACCGCAACTGTTGGTTATTTGATGTTAAATTTCAATGACCTAGTTAGGTAAGAACGAAGTAAGAATGTATGGGAGTTTAGGAAGTGTGTTTGTAAAAGAGGAACTATAAGGTTATAAATGGCAATATTTTCGTTATCTTCGTAATTCAGGAAAAGTATATTCCATATATTACGAAATATTTCAAAATATACTTTGTTTGATTGCTATTAAATATAGCACTCTTTTGCAGACTAGGTTCGCAAAATTAAGGCTATAAAATCCTATCAGTTCTCTATTCACCACATATTTTGCGGTGATTAAGCCACATCATACAATTTCTATACAGTTTTTTCAACAAACTAGTTGTAAAAGTAATTTCTTACACCTCGTTGATTAATTGTCGCTTCAACAGATAATCCATGACATTAACGAGAGTGGATGAAGGCAGATTTTTCTTGGATTATTAGCGGAGGTGATGCATCGCAAAAATAAAATATTGAAATTAATTTGATTGTTTTCATAACCAAATTTCGTTTTTCATTACTCTCGGGCTTACCAGGGAATATCTATCAAACCGCTTAATTAAAGCATGAAGTTAAAGTTATGGTTAAACGAACCTTGTATAAAATGTACTGTACCGGAATATTGGCTCCATAAATCCAGGTGTACGTATTTTTATCTTTTAAATAACTTCATTCTCCAGGTTTATCTTAAATCCCTTTAGCAAACCAATTTGGATAAGTCAGAAACAGAGAGTTTATCAAACATACAACATTTACCTTACCGATACCACGGAGATTTTTAGATGAAGAAAATTCTAGGCATTTTTGCAGCTAGTGCAGCAGCTTTAGGTAGCGCTATGATTTCTGCAACACCCGTTCGCGCCCAATCTGCAATTTTACCAGTAGAAATTGAAGTAACTCCATCAGTTTTTCTACGTACTTATTCTCAGCTGAACTTTGTAGTCAGTCAACAAGACTTACAAGGAGGAAGATCTATAGATCAAGACGCAGGAATTTATGATGAGAACTTAGGTAGTAGTGCTTTGTCAACAGATGCCCCTAATGAGACAGGTACTGGTACGGTTACTAAAACTATTCCTCGTTTGTATCAAATTTGGGGTAACTCAGCGGCGGATGTTGAGATTACAGCAACCCAAGAAACTTTAACAGATACAAATGGTGTATCTGGAGGTGGTTTGACTGGGGGAGGAACTGGAGATACAGTCACAATGATTGTATCAAATATAACTGAACAGCAGGTTGAGGGAAAAGCTTATAGAGATGGAGAAGGAACCTTTGATTTTACTTTCTCTAACCTTAATGCTACTCAAGATACAAGATACACAGGTGGTGAAATTACCATCCGAGTTGTAAATCCCTAATCAGATTTATTGTTAAGATTTCTGGTGCAGGCAAATGCCTGCTTCCAGTCTCTTCTTTCTAAGCGCTAACTGTATATCTGCAAAAAATAAGTTGATTTATGTCATTAGTTATGAACTATATCTAACTAATTATTCTTTTCACAACTAACAGTATATTTGTTTTGAATTAATCATAATTTATGACATAAAACTATAGCTTTATAGATTGAAACAAGGCTAAAAGTTCATATTCATTTGTTTATTATCGTAGTAAAAATATATTTTTTTGAAAAATGAACTGCCGAAAGATTATTAAATGCTACTTTACTATATTCGTAGCGTTCTTGTTATCACCACAGCCGAAAGTTTTTGCACAAACAAATTCAAATAGCTGTGAAGCTGGTATATATGAGTTAATTAATGTTGCAGATACTCAAACAATAAGACCAACAGATATTCTTAGTACAGAGGTAGAACAAATTGGAATTGGTAATGAAAGTACCAGTTTAGAAACTGATGGAGCGCCCTATAGAGATAGTAGTAATCCTATCAGTGAGCCAAGATATTGGGAGATGAGGGTTAGCAATTCCGATCTGCCTATCAATACCAGTGACGTAAAATATACATTGCAATCTAATAGCCAGCAAAATAATCCTTTCCAAGAAAATCGAGTTGAATTACAAGTTTTAGATATTGAAGAAATAGAAAGATGCCCTGACAACAATACTACTGTAATTTCAGGTGGAATTAGCTTGATATTCCGTGAATTAGAACAATTAGTACCCGGTAATTTTCGAGGGGATATCAATGTCTGTGTATCGGTAAATGGTAATCAGTGTCAGTGAAACTTTTGTTTTTGATTTTCAAGGTTTTTTATTCGTTGTGTGAGTAAATAAAATTCATTATGTTACAAAAAACTGCAAAAGCCATAGCGTTAAGTTTAATAGGATTATTAGCTTGGGAAATACCAACTGTAAAAGCAATAGAAATGAGTATTACCCCGCCTCGGATGGAGGTAGATATTAGTTCTAGAAAAGGACGCTCTAATACAATTAAGCTAACTAATTTTGCTAACAAACCAGTACAAATTAGGGCTTTTGTTAAAAATTGGACGATGGATGAAAAAAATAAACTTAAAGATATACCATCCACCGAAGAATCTTTAGATAGATGGATTCTGTTTACTCCCTCTAAATTTACAATTCCAGCCAAGGGTACTCAAACTGTACGTTTTGCAATTCGCCCTAAGACTAAACCTGCTCCTGGCGAGCATCGTGCTGTTATTTATTTTGAAGAAATTGCCTCTGATAGCGATTCAGATACAGTTAATACCAAAGCACGTATGGGTGTTGTTGTCTATGCCTATGCAGGAGAAATCAAGCGCATCGGCAATGTTAATTCAGTAAATGTTGACACAAAGCCCAACGCCATTAATGCAGTATTCGACGTTTCCAATAAAGGTAACGCTCATATACGGATGAAAGGGCAATACGCTATTTGGAAGGCTGCAAAATATCCGGGAGCAAAAGCCACTAGATATATCAAAAGTTCTGGCAATTCCGAGAAAAAACTACCTGCCAATGTGATTGAAGTTGGAAGGATTAAGGTTCCTCCAGTTTTACCAAATACCAATCGGCAATTATTGCAGAAAATAACTAGAAAATTACCTCCAGGTAACTACGTTTTAGATATTAACGCCGAGTTAAGTGGTGTTGCTGTTGATAAAGGTATTCCTTTCACTGTAAAAGCTACTGCTAATACTCCTAAACCTACAACATCGCCCGTAAGTTCTTCGGATAAATAGCTTTTTTCAGATAAACTTTTACTTTATTCAGGGTAGTTTGATATTTTAATATCCCTGAATAAAATTGCTAATTTAAAAATATTTATTCATTGCATCTATCTGCTTTTTCATATAAGTAATACTACAATTCATAGCTCACAGCCTGTATCAGGCTAAATATTGATAAATTTGTGCCAAGTATGCTCTACCTAGCTTTACCACCTACACCTCCATTAATTGTCAGTACGTTGACTCCACAGGCTTCAACCCTAAATAGTGGTTGTGAATCGCTAAAAGTTAAGTCGCAAAAATCTGACCTTGTAAATAATTTACTAGGTAAAATACTGGCTGATTCGGTTTCAACAAAGCCTTGCGGAGGAGAAAAAAATAAACCTGAAAATATTCAAACTAATACTCTCTTAGAGAAGCAGAAGCAGACAAAGAAATTCGTCACAATACCGCCGCCAGAAGAAACTAATTTACCTGTTGCCGAAAGCTCTCTTGTAAACAAGCAAAAACCAGTTGACAATCAAATATTACCAGCCCCTCTCAAACAAGCCTCTACAGACAAGCAATCTCAGAGTCAAGATAAGTCTGTTGAAAAAAATCCCATAGGAAGAATTCTGGCGACGGTACAGCAATTAATCAACGTCTCTCTGTATGCTTCAATTAACAGCACTATCAGCGATAGCGTTGAAGCACCAACACAAAATTCTTCTCAAACTTCAAACACTTCTATTGCTTCTAATCCCACAGGAGCTAAAAAAAATCAAAACCTAGAAGAAAACTCTAGTAATAACAGCAATCAGAAAGTTGCAAGCAATACAAATGTTAATACAGCAAAAATTCTGGCAGTTGTTCAGCAACTAATTACTACCTCTGTCTCCGCTTCTTTAAATCAAACTATTAACGATACTGTCAAAAATAGTATTCAAACTCCTGGAGAAATAGCTCTTTCTAATCCTGAAAAAGACGAAAATTCAAATCAAACTCTAAACAATAATCAAAAACCGAATAATAACCAAAAATTAGCAACTGCACTCAACAATTCTAAGAAAAATTCTCTACGAGATTCTTTGATAAATAAGCTTCGCGATAAAAAGTCCATTAGATTAGCACAAGTTCCAGGTGAACCTTTCCTTGTTGGGGTTGTAATAAATGGAAGGGAAGTTGGGACTTTAGACATTATTGAAGAAAATAATACTCTTTTAATCCCTTTAGAAACTTTTGGAGAAATTAGCGGATTTTCTGTTAAAAAAACTAATGCTGGTATTGAAACACAAACACCTTTAGGAAAAATAAACTTTTCGCCCAATATATTAAAGCAAATTAACGGTCTAACTTACGTTAGTCAAGAAATACTAGAAAAAAAGCTGGAAATTAATCTAGAGTTAAATACAGCCGATTTAACCTTACTTGCTGATTTACCCTGGCGTGCGGGAAGCAGACAGGCTCGAAGCAATGCCGAACTACAACCCGAACTTTTTGCCCCCAGCAGCGGAATTTCTAGATTGCGACAAGAGTTAAATATTATTAGTACTCCTAGAAATACAAACTTTCAAAGTAACTCACTTTTAGGTGGAAGACTCGCTGGTGGAACTTGGCGTTTGCGAATGAATAATAACTTTCGCAACCAGCCAAATTTAACAGAATACTTTTTCTATCAACGTAGCGGTCAATTTCGCTACCAATTAGGTAGACAAAGAGTTGGCTTGCATCCAATTTTGAACGGGCTTGACCTTACAGGCTTACAATTTGGTTACAGTAATTTACCTTCAGACTATTTTCGTTCAACTTACAGCGCTAACGAAATTTTACCCAGACGTTCTCGTTCATTACAAACATTTACCGGTAGAGTTCCACCTACAAGCGTCGTCCAATTGAGAGTTTCTGGAATTACAGTTGCAGAGCAGCAGGTAGGATTTAATGGCATATATGAATTTATTGATGTCAGATTACCTGTTAACCAGAGCAGTGAAGTTGAAGTTTTAGTTTTTGAGCGCAACAATCTGCGAACTCCCATTGATATTCGTACCGTCAACATCAACGCTTCGGATTTGCTCTTACCATCAGGAGGTAACGTACAGCTTGGTGGGTTAGGTTTTAGCGGTAACCTAGTTCAAGATAGTTTATTCAGCGATTTTAATTCTACTGACGGAGGTGAGCTAGTTGGTTTTTATCAACTACGTCAAGGACTTTCAGATAATTTCACTGTGGAAGGTTCTCTACAAGCTGTTCCCAATTCTTTCCAAGCACAGGCTGGTTTAGTTTGGCGTTTGGCGAATCCCGTTATTTTCTCTGCAAGTGTAGGCAATTCTTTTGATAAAGTTGGATACTCAGCTAATTTAGACGTTGACTTCGATAAATTAGAAATCAATGCTAATTCTCAGTTAGTTCCTCAAGGCTTTAGAACAGGCGATGAAAGCAATGGAGAACGATATAATCACAGTTTAGAATTTAGGTATCGTTTGGACAATAAATTGAATTTAGGATTTATTGCTCGCAGTCGTAAAGATAATAGCGATTCTAACGATTATATTTTACCTACTTTCTATGCTCGTCCTTTCTCTAAATTATCTTTAAGCGGGAGACCAGATATTTTTGGAGATTATTTATTCAACGCTTTCTTTACACCAAATCGTTCTACGAAATTATCTTTTAACAGTTATGGGGATGCCTATATATCCGATTTAACATACGACTTAAACCGTAATTATGAATTATCTTTCGGTACTGAATTTGGCAGAAGTGCCCCGGCTCGTTATTCAGTCGGTTTGGGTCGCAATTCTAATAGCTTTAAAGACTTAAGTTGGAATGTGGGCTTAGCATTAAGCGATGGAGAAATCGGACCTACTGCTGGTGCAAGTATGCAAGTACTACCCGGTTTATTTGCCAGACTTAATTATGATGCTATACCCTCCAGAGGAATTAGTTCGGGTGGTTTGAACGATAGTCGTCTGAGTTTATCCTTAACATCTAATATGTCTGTGGCTGGTAGCAGATTAACTCCAGCTAGATACAGCGGTATTGGTAAAGAACGCGGAGCAATTTCCGGTCAACTAGCTTTAAAAGAGGAAAGTAAAGGCTTCGATCTAAGTGGTTCTATTGTTCGCGTTTTCGATACTCGCAATAAACCAGTAGGTTCGGCTAGAACTGACTCTAAAGGTAGCTTTTTTGTTGGTAACTTACCAGAAGGCGTTTATGTTGTGGAACTCGAACCCGAAGAATTACCCATCGAACTCGCATTATCTAAAACTAGTTTTGTTGCCGAAGTTGCTTCTTCTGGAGTCACTCGCGTAGACTTTCCCGTCAGAACTGAATACGGATTAGCAGGGAAAGTTACGGATGTATCGGGACAACCTTTAACTCAAGTACGAGTAGAGCTATTAAATAGTAAAGGCGCACGAGTATTATCTGGAACAACAGACCAATTCGGATTATATCGTCTTGATGGAGTTCCCGTCGGTAAATATACTTTACGTGTTTCTCCTCAAGATACGCTTAATTCTAACAATACTCTTCCCAAGCGACAGGTCGTAATTGACAATAAGTTCGTTTATAACCAAAATTTACAGCTACCAGTCTCCGCAGCAGCTAAGAACAAGAAACAGTGAGCAGTTAACAGTTACTTTTTAGTTTTATTTATTAAGTAATATAAGTATTCAATAGAACATTTTGATTAAGCTTCTAAGACAGTTTTAGTCAAATCAAAATTATATATTTATACCTTCACTGAGTACAAATTGTTCTAAGTAAAAAGATTTAATTAAAAAAGATTTGAACAAATTCAACGCGGTTAAAAATAACTGGTCACTGTTAACTGATAATTATTTTTCAGATGGAAGCGAAGGCTACATTTACCTTAATATAGTTATAGATAGTTATAAGCAAAATATTATTGCATTAGTTGCACCTGCCCATCACAAAGGTCATCATGGCGAAATCGAAAAAAACTGCCAATCCAAACAAGTTATCAGACCCGAAATACTATCTTAACCGAGAGTTAAGTTGGCTAGAATTTAATAATCGGGTGTTGCATGAAGCAATGGATACCCGAACGCCATTGTTAGAACGTCTGAAATTTTTGGCAATTTTCTGTACTAACCTTGATGAATTCTTCATGGTGCGAGTTGCTGGATTAAGGCAACAGGTAGAAGCAAAAGTTAGCGGCAAAAGTTTTGATGGTCGCACTCCGCAACAACAATTAGAAGAAATTAGTTTTATACTGCGTCCGGTAGTAGTCCAACAGCACCAACATTTTGAAAAGCAACTACGTCCAGAATTAGCATCTGTCGGTATTCATATTCTTGACTATATTGATTTAACTGATAAACAGCGCAAATATTTAGATAATTACTTTGAAGAACAGGTTTTTCCAGTTATTACTCCACTTGCTGTAGATCCGAGTCATCCTTTTCCTTATATCTCTAATCTCAGCTTGAATTTGGCAGTTGTAGTCAAAAACCCCGAAACAGAAGAAGAACTTTTTGCCAGAATCAAAGTTCCTAAAGTACTACCGCGATTTTTACCTTTACCTCCAGAGTTGGGTATTGAGCGAAATGGCAAATCATGCATCTGGAGCGGTGTACCTATCGAACAGGCGATCGCCCATAATTTGGAGTGTTTATTCCCAGGAATGAATATTCAAGAATATTACACTTTCCGGATTACTCGCGATGCTGACTTGGCTTTAGAAGAAGATGAAGCTGACGATTTGCTCTTAGCAATCGAACAAGAACTGCGGAAACGACGCGCAGGGGGCAATCCTGTGAGAATCGAATTGCAATCTCAAACACCAAGTTCCGTCCGCAGTAAGCTTTTAGAAGTCTTGGATTTATCGGAAAATGATGTCTATGAAATAAATGGTCTTCTAGGATTGCGAGATTTAATGTACTTTATGTCGCTACCAGTGTCGGAATTTAAAGATCCACCCTGGAAGCCAGTAGTTCCTTCTAATTTACAAAGGATAAAAGAGCCTGCTTTCAATCCCAATATGCAGCTGATTGAAGAAGGAAAAGATTTTTTCACAGCAATTCGAGAAGGGGATTTATTTGTACACCACCCTTATGAATCATTTTCAGCATCGGTAGTACGCTTTATTACAAATGCTGCCCGAGATCCCGATGTGCTGGCAATCAAGATGACGCTTTATCGTACTTCTGGGGATTCGCCAATTGTAAATGCTTTAATAAATGCTGCTGAAAACGGTAAGCAGGTGTCCGTGCTTGTAGAACTGAAAGCACGCTTTGATGAAGAAAATAATATTTACTGGGCTAGACGTTTAGAAAGCACGGGCGTTCATGTAGTTTACGGGCTTGTAGGTCTAAAAACTCATAGCAAAATCGTGATGGTAGTACGTCAAGAACAAGACCAAATTCGTCGTTACGTACATATTGGTACTGGGAACTATAACCCGAAAACAGCGAGAATTTATACAGATGTCGGATTATTCAGTTGCCGAGAAGAATTAGGAGCAGATGTAACAGATGTATTTAATTTCTTGACTGGTTATTCTCGACAAAAAGCTTATCGGGAATTATTAGTTGCACCAGTAAATATGCGAGAACGTTTTCTAATGCTGATTAATCGAGAAATAGAAAACGTACAGAATGGCTCTTCCGGGCGTATTGTAGCTAAAATGAACTCTTTAGTAGATTCTCGGCTGATTGCTGCCTTATACGAAGCTTCTCGCGCGGGAGTGCAAATAGACCTAATTGTCAGGGGAATCTGCTGCTTGCGTCCGGGACTAAAAGATGTTAGCGAAAATATTCGCGTTATTAGTATTGTGGGTCGCTTTTTAGAACATTCCCGCATTTTTTACTTTTACAATAATGGTGAAGAGCAGATTTTTATTGGCAGCGCTGACTGGATGCCGCGAAATTTAGACCGAAGGGTAGAGGTTATTGCTCCCATAAAAGATCCAGATATTGCTAAAGACATACAAGAAATTTTAGGAATTATGCTTGCCGATAATCGTCAAGCTTGGGAACTGCATTCAGATGGTAGTTATATCCAGAGAAAACCCCGACAAGATTCTCCTGAAGCTGGTTCGCAAAAGACGTTAATGCAAATTGCCGAATATAAAAGCAAAAATGCCTCTAATTTAATTAATTCTAAGAAAAATTCTTTGCATCTTGTAGACTTGTCTTAGAGGCAGTTTAAATCATTGTTGATATCATTGTGACATATTTGTCATTAATGCATAGAAGTTATTCAACCATAGGATAGAGTTAGTTGCCCTACTTTATCCCATAAACTATAAAGGTTAGTGTAAATAATAATTGTATTCATTAGATGTTAATGTTGTCCTGTGAGCCTTCGACCTTAAGGGTTCTAGTAGTTGACGACCACGAGCTTACTCGTTTAACTCTCCAACTAGCTTTCTCGTCTCAGAAAAATATTCAAGTTGTAGGTTTGGCTAGTAACGGTAAAGAAGCTGTAGAGATGGTTCAAAACTGTTACCCGGACGTAATTGTCCTAGATTTGCAAATGCCGGTTATGGATGGCTGGAGCGCTTCGCGTAAAATTAAAGACATATCTCCCAATACTCAAATTATTGCTTATTCTTCTGTAGAAGAAAAATATTTTCAGGAAACAAAAGCAATGGGTAGAGTAGATGCTTTTTGTAAGAAAGACGTGCCGACTAACGAACTCGTTGGCTTAATTAAGCAGCTTGGAGAAATGGGGACAAATTCTTAATTTAAGCAATATACTTTTTCCAAGTAATTCTAAATAAAAATATATCGTAGAGCGACAGTAGAGCTAGAAGTTGAGCCATTATACTGACGCACAGTATTTTTATACTTATTTGTTAGATTCCAGAGTTTTTGATTTTAGTTTTTAATTTTAAGCAAAATAATATTTTTAGCAAGACGATTTTGATAAACGTCTTGCTATCTCTTAATGATTGATTCAAATATACTCAACCCCTCAGGCAAGGCTGCAAGGGCAACTATTCTAACATCTTGTAGTTAGGGAAAAGTGCGTTTGTACTCATCAAGCAATTCGTCCATTTCTTCTAAAGCCTGATTGACATCAATTCTTAAGGTTCCCAAATTTGGCTGCTCTAGTAGGCTAAGTAGTTGTTCCCGTTTGCTTTCAACTGCGGCAATTCTTTCTTTTATAGTCTGTATATCCATTGTTTGTAACAATATTTAATTACGTAATACTTTTAAGTTAACTCAAAAGAAAAGGTTTTGAGCATTTAAGTTTATCAAACTAATGCCTATTGTCGGCGATAATAAAACAATCCTTACAGTAAAATTTTTAATTCAACAATAGAGTATGCTGCGTAAAATTTCTTTGGGAACTGTGGGTTTAATTATCGGCGGAATTTTAACTATAATTGGTTTCGTATCTTATGGAGTCCATAATGCTACGCTTAATCTGATCGGCTTTTTTTACGGGATTCCCATACTATTAGGAGGGCTTGCACTTAAAGCCAACGAGTTAAAACCCGTACCGTTTGTGCCCCCGACACCAGAATCTGTTTTGTCTCTCAGAGAGCAGAAAGCAACAGAAACTCAAAATCAAGTTCGTAAAGATATCACTCGGTATCGTTATGGAATTGATGTTCATTTAGATAAAGCTTTAAGTCATCTAGGATTAGGACAATTAGACGAAGAGTTGCCCGAAGTTTTAGCATTACGGGAAATGGAAATTGACGGAAATTATGCTTTAATCATAGATTTTGATTCACCCCAAGTACCGTTAGACACTTGGGAACAGAAGCAGAGCAAAATGACTAGCTTTTTTGGTCCTGGGGTGGACGTGAAAATAGCACAGCCAGAAGAGGAAAAAATCGAGTTAACATTAGTCACGACTTCAGAAGCTGAAGAAGCGAAATCCTAGATTACCGTTACTTTTCCAAACGTACCGCATACCACTGTAAATATTGTCCCGGCGAACCAACATCCAATTCGCAGCTAGTGTCAAGTAAGTATTGTGCTTGGGCTTCGAGGGAATCAATTTTTTTTAAATCATGCGGTAATTCTTCTTCCCCGAGTTGTTGCAAAGTTTGTTTCAGTTTTTCCAGCAACTCGGTGGAAGTGAGAAACTTTTCTGGCTGATTAGTTTCCAAGACTACATAATCATCTTGCTGGTACATTAAGGGATCTGGCATTAGACTGTAATTCCGATCGGAACTAAATAAAATAAGGACTCTTCATGCAAAATACCCTCATAATGCTAGTGAAGCTAGGTATGACGGGTAATTTTTCTCGAAAATGCTAATTGCAAGCTAGTATCTGGGAACTATAGATAATAAGACTTTTTCCACTTTATCGCGATCGAGTACTTATTACATCCTCAACGGGACTCTAACCAGATTAATTAGATATGCAAGTGATTCATCTACCAAAAGCTTTATTCGTAACACCGAAAGTAGCTGCCAAAGTTAAGCAGATGCTTGTAGAACGGAATACAGATTTTTTGACAAAATTTTGTGTGTATACTCGCTTCTCCGAAATTTATTTTCCGCCTTAAAAGTTTTTGAAAATTGCCATACTGCCAATGAAAACGGCACTAACAAGTAATTGTGCATGATTTAAAAGTATTAAATATTACTCGTTATCGCTTTCGTTTTTAAATAAATTCCTACGCGGAAAATTTAACTTTTGTTCAACCTATAGCCATTTAGTCGCAATTAAGAATGATATTGGGATGAAAGTAATTTCAAAGATGGCATTGAACTAATTTCGCTCGCACAAAAAATAATTTAAAAAACGCTGTGGAAAGTCTGGAAGTATTCCGAGCAAAGTTGTCCGGGTTCCTAATACCCTGTATCGATTTACTTTTAGCTTTACTACTTTAGTATTCTGTAGAACGCAACTCATGTCAGGCATAAGCCCAACTTCTTTTTCTACCAAACCTCCGTTGATTTTGGTGGCTGATGACGATAAAGCCATACGAACACTACTATGTGAATATATGGACAATGAAGGATATCGTGTAGCTGATGTCACCAATGGACGAGAATGTTTAGATGCATACATTAGTTTAAAACCGGACTTGGTTTTATTAGATGCATTAATGCCAGTGATGGATGGCTTTACCTGTTGTCACGAACTGATGCAGATTGCTAGAAATAATTTAGCTTTAGCTTTGGCAAACTTTGATAGTGAGTCTTATGCAAGCACCAGTGTAATTTCCAAACTGTGGGAACGTACTCCAATACTAATGATTACTGGTTTAGACGATCCAGTATCAGTAGATCGTGCATTTGGCTCGGGAGCTAGCGATTACGTTACCAAGCCTATTCATTGGGCAGTTTTACGCCAAAGGGTACGACGATTATTGCAACAAGCTCAACTATATAAACAGTTAGAAGCTGCGAATCAGGCTTTGCAGGAACTGGCTAACATGGATGGCTTAACTGGGTTGGCTAATCGTCGCAGGTTCGATCAGTATTTAAATAATCAGTGGATGAATTTAGCAGGTTCTGACAAACCACTGTCGCTAATTTTATGTGACATCGATTTTTTTAAACGTTTCAATGATAAATACGGACACCCAGCAGGAGATTTATGTTTACAAAAGGTGGGTGCTGTTTTAAATGGTGCTGCACAAAAAAATCAAGATTTAGTTGCGCGTTATGGAGGAGAAGAATTTGCCGTAATTATGCCAAATACTCATGCACCTGGTGCAGTCCATGTTGCAGCTTTGATGCAGTCGGGAGTTCGAGAGCTACAAGTAGAACATTTGGAATCTGGGATTAGCAATTATGTAACTCTGAGTTTGGGTGTCACCACCACCATACCCAATTTTGAGTCTTCGCCAAGCGATTTAATTTTGGCAGCAGATAAAGCACTTTACCAAGCAAAACAAGAAGGTCGCAATCGTATAGTCCTCAGACAGGTAAACTATTAGATGAAAGTGAAAAAGTTAATCCACTAAAAACTTATTCTCTAAAGCCGACGGCGGGATTTGAACCCGCGACCTATTGATTACGAATCAATTGCTCTACCACTGAGCCACGTCGGCATAAACAGTCTCTGATTATATCATCATGAACTTCATGGTACAACCAAATCCCAAAAATAGCACCTCTAAACACAAGTTCACTAAGCAGCAATATGCTCGGCTCAAAGCAGAAGCTGCATCTCCTTATAGGGGATTACGAAAGTTTGTTTATCTGAGCTTTGGTGCCTCTGGTTTAATTGGAGCATTCATTTTTGTTTTACAGCTGCTAGCTCATAAAACTTCTCTTGAAGTCGGTTTGCCATCTTTGGCACTTCAAGTCGGGGTAGTAACTTTAATGATTTTTCTTTGGCGTTGGGATAAGGATCGTTCAAAAGAGTGAAAAATGTTACCAAAGTTAGCATGATTTAATAAAAATAAACTTTATGAGATGAAAAATAAAGAAAATATTAGGGAATTAAAATTACGCTGGCATTTCTGACATACTTAATAATGTTGAAACGAGGTCAGCGAATATAAAGACCTTGAAAATATATACCTTGTCTTTTAAAGGGGTTACTTGATTTTAAAAAACCCCAACTTTTATTAAATTGATAAAAAGCAAAGCGCCACGCTAAGTAATTTAGTGTGGCGCTTTTAATTTGATTTTTGCAATAAACCCGCAGAATCAACTAGAGACGTTACATCTACGAGTATTTACAATAAATTATTCAAATTTTCTACTTCCTTATTGTTAATAAAGCGTGTTGAAATTCCTAACTAAGTTAGATTACCTACTCAAAGAAACTTTTTTGGGTTTGCATCGGGGTGGATGGATGAATTGGGCTGCTGTTAGTACTGTTGCAGTGCTGTTGTTTTTATTCGGTATTAGTTTGCAAACTTCTTGGCAAGTTGAAAAACTACTCCATCAATTTGGTTCTCAGTTGGAGGTGTCGGTATATCTCGAACCCTCAGCACGTGGGGAAAGTATCGAAACCATTATCGCAAAAATGCCAGAAGTCGCCACAATCAAAACTATTACTAAAGAACAAGCCTGGACGAAATTAGTTAAAGAAATGGGAATATCTGATATTGAAGGGGCTACTCAACAATTAGATGGGAATCCCTTGGTAGATGAAATTAAAGTAAAAGCAATAAATTCTCAAGTAGTTCCAGATTTAGCTACTCAGTTAGCAAAAATACCGGTAGTCGATACAGTACAGTACGTCGATGAAGCAGTTAGGCGTATTGCTCAATTGCACCGGGGTTTAAATTGGGTGACGCTGACAATAACCCTGATTTTGACCTTAACATCAATTGCAGTCACCAGCATCACTATTCGTCTAGTGTTAGTAGCGCGAAAACGAGAAATCGAAATTATGCAGCTTGTTGGAGCAACTTCGACTTGGATTTATTTACCCTTTATTCTCCAAGGAATAACTTTCGGAATATTAGGTGGTGCAGTAGCTTGGAGTTTTATAAGTCTTGTTCAACAGCTTTTAAACAAACTACTAACGAATCAACCCGAATTTATTCAATTTCTCACCAACGGTTTGCAACTAACTTCTTTACAAATATTATTACTACCAGTAATTCTTTTAAGCTTCGGTGCAACGGTAGGGTTGATAGGAAGTTTGTTTGCACTGCGACGAGCTTAGAAAAGTGGTAATTGCTAATTGCTAATTGGTAATAGATTAAAAAAAGTTTATGTTTACTAATAGCTGTTTGCCGTTGACTGATTCATGACTTCACAATGGAATGCCTTATTAAAAAACCTTGGTGACTGGGAAGGCTCTTTTACTCGCCTATCTTCCCAGGGTGAATTACTCAAAGATACAAAAAGCTTGGTTTCTTTGCAAGGTTTAAATAATAACCAAACTATTCGTCAAACAATCCGCTTGGGAGACAATGAAAAAGTTCTAGAATATAGTTCTTTAGGAAAAGGAATCATGTTTTTTGAAAATGGTGCCTTTTCCCAAGGTTCTATCCAATTAGCGCCATTTTCTGAGTTTGGGGCTGAATTTGGCTTAATTTATGGCGATCGCCGTTTACGTTTGGTGCAGCTTTTTGATAAAAATCTCAAGTTAGATACTTTCACTTTAATTCGAGAATGTCTTGCTCAAACTCAACTGGTACAACGCCCTGTTTTAACTGTTGATGCTCTTTTAGGTGAGTGGATTGGTGAAGCTACAACTATCTATCCCGATTTTCAACAGCCAGATATTTATTCCACTCACATGCATTTACGTCTTGATAATGAAAAATTAGTTCAAAGTCTTAGTTTTGCTAATCGTACTATCACTTCTACCGCTACGATTAAAAATTCTCTTCTATTTTTTGAACAAAGTCAGGTACGGGTTTTACTGCTTCCCGATGGTGCTTCGGTTACTTCTCCCTCACAAGCTCAGTTACGCAAACCTTTATTTTTAGAAGTTGGTTGGTTAATCAACCCTAATTTACGTCAGCGAATGATTCGCAGTTATAACGATAAGGGAGAATGGATTAGTTTAACTTTAGTTACCGAAAGAAAAAGTTAAATAATGATTTTAGTTTATTGTCAATTAATTTAATTTTTGATTTTATGTTTTCGGTTTAAAAAGGATAAATTAGTCTAATTTTTCAAGAAAGGTGTTTTTTATGGTATTTTTATATAATGGGAATCTAAACAAAATTTTTAAACCGACTTATATTTATATTATATAAAATCTATATTACTAGATTGTCATCTTATTGTATAGCTATAGCTAAAAGAATTTTTTGTTTTAATTAATGTTCTTAATTTGTAATACCAATTCTGTATGAGGCTGCGCTCAATCACGGACGCGCTCCGCTAACACTCTAGCTATGGTGGGGCTATCTAAACAAAGCCCCTCCGGGTATCTCCCTCCGGGAGACGCTCCGCGTTCACGAAGTGACCCGTTAGGGTAACGCGCTTTTTGGGGGACCCAAAACGACACCCCCAACTAGATTCACCGTCTACACGGGCTAAATTCGGCGCATCTTTATGAAGAAATGGTATAACTAATACTTTAAACAAAAAGCAGCAGATAATTAAAATTAATTATTATTAAGTACTAATATTTTAGATTTAGATAAGTTGTTTAAATAAAAGAACAATTAGATTTTAAAGCTTTATCTAATAAAACTTGATACTCTTCATCCTCAATACGATAAGCACCAAAGCGTTCTAAATGAGGATTCATCATTTGAGCATCAAAGAAAACGAATTTTTTAGTACGCAATCTTTCAACTAACTTTACCATAGCGACTTTAGAGCCTTCAGTGATGCGAAAAAACATAGACTCGCCGATGAAAGCACCACCAATAACAATTCCTAAAATTCCTCCAGCAAGTTGATCGCCTTGCCAAGTTTCAAAACTGTAAGCCCAACCATTTTGGTTGAGAGCATAATAAATATCTTTTAAGTCCTCAGATATCCAGGTGGAGTCTCGGTTTGCACATCCATTAACAACACCTTCAAAATCTCGGTTGATAGCGGTAGAAAATCGATTTTGATTGAGAACTCTCCTCAAAGACTTAGGGTAACGGAATCTTTCATCTAAAGGAATTAAAGTGCGATCGCAACTGCCATACCATCCCAAGTGATTATTTTCATCAGCCATGAGAAAATAGCCATTGGAGTACCCTTGGATGATAGCAGCGACATCATATTGCATAAAATTTACTTTTGGGTTAGCAGTATTCGTATGTAATTATCAAATTTTCCGTTTGATGTTGCCCGCGTGCTTTACTAATACGATTTAAATAAATTAAATAGAAAACATGACTAAACCAATTCCACCTATAACTTTACCAGCAGCAGAAAATCCTCAACAGGAAGGAGAATGGTTGCAGCAGCGCTTACATTCCTTCTTAGACGAAGAATTTATCCCGGAAAATATTAATCAAAATATAGCCGAACGTGCAGCACAAATTTTTGTCAGACAGCGCATGGAGGGGGAAAACGATCTAGGAGAATTGGTGCTTGCTATCGTTACGGAAATGCAGGCTTTTGATTTTTCCAAAAGTTTTTATGGAGAGTTTGCAATTGCTAACGCTGTCAGCGACATACTTTTGGAAAGTTTGGGAATTGATAAATGTTGCGGACAATAAATATAAGTAAAGTTTTAAAAGTAAGGAATTAGGAATTATGATAGCTGGAGTTAGAACTGTAATTAAAAAGTTAAGAGATTTAGCTCATCTGAGTTTAATTCAAGGTTAATTACAACCTTTTAACTTATTTGTAAAAATTCCTCGGATATTACTTTCGACAGTGATGACAAAAATAATGCTTGATATATCCTTGGTTTCATAATTCACATCGCCAGATGAGCGATAAATCAACTATCAACTCTTAACTTAATTACATCACGAATAAATTAACTATTGACTCCTATAACTCCTAATTCCTGACTTAATTATCTACCAACTAGACTTAACAACCCCAGGTAATAAGCCTTTATGTGCCCAATCACGTAAAACATTGCGGCATAATCCAAAATCGCGGTAGACAGCGCGGGGACGACCTGTAGCCCAGCAGCGGTTCATACGGCGGCTTGGAGCGCTGTTACGAGGTAAACGTTGAATTTTTCGATGGATTTCTAGCTTTTCTAAAGGGTCTTCTGTTCGTCTAAACTCATCCAACAAATCTTGACGCTTATCCCAATACTTGTCTACCATCTTTGCGCGTTTTTTCTCGCGCTCTACCATTGCTTTTTTAGCCATAAAATTCCTAACTAAATAAATAATTTTGCACAGCATTCCCCATTCTACCGAACTGCACTACTTATGACATCAATATTTGCATTTTGAGGAGAAATTTTTGGGGCAGTTGGACATAAATCAGCTAATTCACATTGCTCGCAAGCAGGATTACGGGCTTTACATACGGCTCTGCCATGATAAATCAACCGAATAGACCAATTTTCCCAATCAGCCTGCGGTAATAATTTCATCAAATCTCTTTCAATGCGAACTGCATCTTCATGCTTTGTCAAACCTAGTCTTTGACTAAGACGATTAACGTGAGTATCAACCGTGACTCCAGCATTAATACCAAAAGCATGAGCCATAACTACATTTGCTGTTTTCCGTGCTACTCCAGGAAGCAGCAATAATTGTTCCATCGTTCGAGGAACTTTACTGTCAAAATCTCTAACTATCATCTGACAGGCGGCTTTTATATTCTTGGCTTTATTACGATAAAATCCTGTAGAACGCACTAAAGTTTCAAGTTCTTCAATTGGTGCATTCCCCAAACTTTCGGCATCAGGGAATTGACGAAACAATTCTGGCGTTACTTTATTTACTCTTTCATCAGTACATTGAGCGGAAAGAATAGTTGCCACCAGTAGCTGTACCGGCGTGGAATAAGTCAAAGAACAAGTTGCATCCGGATACAAACGCTTGAGGCGCACCAAAATACAGTGCGCCCGCTGCTTTTTACTTTTACTTTTGCGATTAGTACTCACCCGAACAACTTCTGCACCCATTCCAACTGACTGGTTTCCTTAACTAATATCAAAATTCCTAATCCTAAAAGTAGCACTAAACCAGTTTGCATTACACCTTCTTGGATACGATTTGGTAAGGGCTTACCGCGTACTCCTTCAATTAACAGAAAAGCTAGTTGTCCCCCATCTAAAGCAGGTAAAGGCAAAATATTGATGAAAGCCAAGTTGATGCTAATTAATGCTGCGAAGAAGAATAAACTACCCGTATCATTTTGAGCGATATTGGCACCAATTTTAACGATTTTAACTGGTCCTGCGACTTGAGAGGCTGTTTCACCAAAATTTGTGACTAATTTACCAAAACCTTGAACTGTTTGGGAAATAATATTTTGAAACTCGGTTGCGCCAACGCTAAACGCTTCTACAATACCTTTAGCCGCACGACGTTCTACCTTACCGTTGGGAGACAAACCAACGCCGATACTTCCACCAGCAGATTTAGCTTCGGGAACTACCGATAAATTGAGATTTTGGTCTTTTCTATTAATAAGCAGTTCAATTGCTTCCCCTGGATGACTTTTGATAATATCCCTTAACTGTTCTATCCCTTGGAGCGATTTACCGAACTCCGTACCTTCTGCGGCAAGAATTACGTCTCCGGGTTTAATTCCAGCAGATTCAGCAGCTTTACTAACCTGTGGAGCAAGCTCTTTAATTAAAACTCCCGGTTGAGTAGCTTGCGGTATTCCCACAAAACCAACCTGAGAAACCAGCAGAAAATAAGCAAAAATTAAGTTTGCGATTACCCCAGCGCTAATGACAATCGCTCTATCTAAGATAGGACGGTTACGCAGCAAATTCGGGTCATCTGGTTCAATCTTACTGTCAGGATCGTCATCCGGAAACCCAACAAAACCACCCAAAGGAAAAGCACGCACCGCATACTCTGTTTCGGAACCTTGATACTTTAAAAGTACTGGACCAAAACCCAGAGAAAAGCGATTAACATGGATACCTTGAGTTCTTGCTGCAAGAAAATGTCCTAGCTCATGAACAAAGATTAGTACAGCCAACACTGCGATCGCCGCTAAAACTGACATAGAAAATTTGTGAATTTATTTAAACTATACATTTCTTTATTTTAAAGTGGGGATTGGTAATTGGTAATCGGTAATTGCGAATTGGGAATTGTGGATTAGTAATCGGGAATCGGTAATTGGTAATTCATAATTAGGTCGCAATTAATCAGGAACACAGTCAAATGTTCAACTAATGCCCTATTACCCATTACCTAAACTTCTAAAATTTCCTTACCACCTAAGTAGGGCTGCAAAACTTGTGGAACGTGCAGGGTACCGTCGGGTTGTTGGTAGTTTTCCAAAATAGCTGCCATAGTTCGCCCTACTGCTAATCCGGAACCATTAAGTGTATGAACAAATTGGGTTCCTTTTTTACCGGCTGACTTGAAACGAATATTACCTCTTCTCGCTTGAAAGTCCCCACAATTAGAACAACTGGAAATTTCACGATACTTACCACTTGAAGGCAGCCAAACTTCTATATCGTAAGTTTTTGTGGCGGAAAATCCTAAATCTCCAGTACAAAGTTCGATGACTCGATAAGGTAATTGCAAAGCTTGTAAAATAGCTTCGGCATTATTAAGTAATTTTTCTAGTTCGTCAAAAGAGGTTTCTGGACTAACTAATTTTACTAACTCAACTTTATTAAATTGATGCAAGCGAATTAATCCCCGCATATCGCGCCCGTAACTTCCCGCTTCGCGACGAAAACAAGGAGTATAAGCGCAGTGATATATCGGTAAATCTTCCGTACTAAGAATTTCATTACGGTAAAGATTTGTTAAAGGAACTTCTGCTGTAGGGGTAAGCCATAAATCATCCTCAGCACATTTAAAGCTGTCTTCGGCGAATTTGGGCAGTTGTCCCGTAGCTGTTAAAGATTCACTATTAATCAAAAAGGGAGGCACTACTTCAACATACCCAGCTTCCACTTGACGATTGAGCATAAATTGAATTAATGCCCTTTCCAAAGCTGCACCAGCACCAATCAAAGCAACAAAACGACTTTGTGCGA
The DNA here is from genome assembly GCF_000316665.1 of Rivularia sp. PCC 7116. Lineage (GTDB taxonomy): Bacteria > Cyanobacteriota > Cyanobacteriia > Cyanobacteriales > Nostocaceae > Rivularia. The sequence goes on from NC_019678.1 coordinate 1,789,952, forward strand.
TTTTGACGGCTCGTTCAAAGTTAAGAATTCCTAACTTTTCACCGATTTCCCAATGAGGAATAATACCTGAGTTTTGAGGTAAATATTCATCACCCCAACGTCGCACTTCTACATTCTCTTCTTCGCTCTTGCCAATAGGTGTAGACTCGCTAGGCAAATTAGGAAGTGCAAGCACTCTTTGGTCAATTTCAGCTTTAATCTCTTTCTCTTGCGGTTCAAATTCGCTTAGTTTTGCTTTAAGAGAATTTCCTTCGTCTCGTAATTCTTTAATTTCTGCATCTTGAGGGTTAGTACCTGACTTAATTTTTTGTCCTACTAACTTACCAATTTCGTTACTACGAGCTTGAATTTGACTTCTGGTTGTCTCTAAATCGCGCTGTCGTTGATTTAAATCAACAATTGGCTGAATATCGTAATTCTCGCCTCGATTCTTCAACCTTTCTAGAATTAATTGGGGATTTTCCCGTATTTGCTTGATATCTAGCACAGATGTTTCTCAGTTTAATATCTAATATATTTGAGCCAATACACCAAAACATATTGTAGTGTTCGCGTTGACTTCATAGCAAAAAATTTTTTCCATGCTACAAAAAAACACAACCAGGAAGTCAAGACACAGAAGAAATAGAAGTTCTCCTGCATGTAATCTCTAAAAGTTAACTTCAGTGAAAAAAATTGTACGAATCGGCTACAGCACTATGCTGTCTCATTCGACCTTTTATGCTTGATTTCACCCAAGCGCCCAAATAAAACAATAAGACCTGACTAAACAGGTAAACCCAGTCTTGTAATAGGTTCTGATTTTTATTTTACGAAGATTTATAAAAAAAACACACCAGAAATTTCCGGATAAAGATGGGGAACAAAAGAAACAGTGAGCAAGAAGTTTCCTTCCTCCAATCTTCTTGCTTCCTTTGTTAGCCTGCAAATCGTATCGCCTTCACACTCACTTGGTGATACGATTTAACAACCATATCGACGCTGCTAGCCCTACAAAATGGGCCGTAATTGTATTCGCATTTGCCTGGACTACAAACATATCTTGAGCTGTAATAAATGTATTAGCGCTCGAAAAAGAGACGACACCAACTTGACGCGCAGCTTTGAATACCAAAGAACCCACAATGGCTTGCGCTCCTAGTAACGTCAACAGCATTCCGACTAAATTTACCGTTAAAGCTAACTGTAAAGTCTTTACCGTCTCTACTTTGCGAGGACGGTTACTCGGGTTGGTAGATTGCAGTTGTCTACCAATATTTTTACAGCGAAATGCTAAATAAATACTTATTCCTAAAGCTACTATCCCGCAGACGGCTAAAAATACCCCAAAGCCAGTTTCAGCACTGCTTGAGGGACTGCCTGGTGGGCGAATTGAAAAAACTAATAACAGTAAACTAGAGACAACACCCAGCACCAGTTGCAATACAAAACTAATCCAACCTGTAATACGAAAAATCTGTCCGATAGAACGGATTTTGGATGATGTTGACGGATTGTCGAACTGTTCTGACATATGTATAAATATTTGTGCTTGCGCTACGCTTACAAAATTATTGCACCAACTACATTTACCAGTGACAAGCATTAATTTCACTGTAAGTATATAAATTCTTTACGTTACTTTTACAATCTGCGTGCGATTCTGTAAACTGTTACCCGGAAACAACTGATTTCACGGATTGAGTATAAGTTAAATTACTTACGGGATAATCTTCGTAAAAAAAGTATTTGTTAAGTTTTACAAAAAATTCGCAATTTGCCTTTAAAATTGCTTAAGTGCCATTTTATGCTTAAGCAGTTCTTAGCTGTTCGGCATCACTTGACACATTGATAGCGATTCTTATCGCTGTTAAGCAACTCCTCACAACACTACTTTTCGAGTTTGAGTAGGGGTGCGGCAAATCTGCACCTCATTTTAGTGTGCCAGTACCGCGAGTAACAATCGTGTGCTTTAATGTAGTGTTTATAATGCAGGCAAATCAGCCTAAGTAGCGTTATATACTTACAATATCTGGAGTAGCACTATATACTCTCTATAGAAATTACAGACTCAACATTAAGGCATTTTTTTAGCCATTCACTAACCATGAAACTTGAGGATATATATCAATTCTTTGAAAATCCTCCGCCAACCTACCTCTGTCAGGAACTAGCTGTTTGTTATATCTTGTCTGTTTTGCAACAAGGGGAATCTTACGGCACCGAGTTAATCCAAAAGCTGGAGACTGAATATCCAACTTATCGACTTTCGGATACCGTGCTATACAGTGCGATAAAGTTTCTTGAAGACCAGAAAGCAATTACTGGTTATTGGAAGAAGCTTGAAGGACGCGGTCGTCCCCGACGGATGTACCAAGTTTCCCCTGAATGGCAAACTCAAGCCCAAGATCTAGCTCGTCTTTGGCATGAATACATTAAGCGGAGAACAATTTAGTGTGAAGAGGACAATTTAGCCAATAATAATGGTAATTGTTTCCTCTAATTACCGAAGTACAAAATCGTTATGGATACTGCTATTCTGCCATCCACGTTGTTGCTAACTTTATTAATGTCGGTCGGATTAATTTTCTTTATTAGGGCTTCTACTAAAGACCGAATAGAAACAGCACGACTGGTATCCCAACTCCCGGAAGCCTCTTTAATGCCTCAATTAAAGGAGTATTTTCGAGCGCGATCTTATCGAGTGGCAGCGATAGATCCGCAACAAAATAAAGTAACTATGACTGGCTTTGTAAAACCCAGTTGGTTTTTAGCCATATTTTTGACTATTCTTGCCGCTGTTGGTTTTATGAGCCTATCTTTAGTTTTATCTTTGCTTTTTTCCAGCCAAAGCCTTCTGCTTTACGGGATAGTCTTACTATCCCCTGTAGGCGGCATTTTTTATTGGAATAAGGCTGGAAGGATAGAAAATGTATCGCTGACGGTTGAAGGTAACGACAGCGAAGAAAATGCCAAAATTACTGTAACTGCTCACAGAGATGAAATTATCTCCTTAGAAGAGGCACTACAGCTAAAAAGAGCATAGATTATTGCTTTTAAACATACGAACATTTCTTTCAAGGCATAATTTTTATTGCCTTGACTGAAATGGGCGCTAATAAAAAGCTCTGAACATGCTATTTTTTGATTTTTCTATAATCTTGAGATGCAGTTCTTAGAAATCAAGATTATTTAAGCAAAGAGGTTTAAATCATTTGCCTCATAAGCTACCTTCTTTCTTGAATAAAGTAAAGTAAGAATTGCAATCAGTCCTTAAGAAAACAGCTTGAAATCACCTAACTACCTGTTTCGGGCTAAGCTTTGCTATTTCCAATCGGAAATAAATCTAGCTTTCCGAAAAAAGATTAGCATCGAGCGAAAAAAATTTTGTCAGAAGACTATGCACAGTCTTGAATCATATGTAAAAATTGGGTCAAGAAAATTATGCAAAGGATTAATATAGCTAGTTTTTAAACACCTTTGCATGTGGCTTATTACCCCATCAAGGAACTAACCAAAAAGCCTTTACTCTGAGACGAAATATTCTAGGGTAAAGGTCAAGACGAGGTGAATTATGTTGGCAACTAGCCTCGTACAGAACGGCTTAACTAATAGTCTTTTAACCGCCTCTACAACAACTGGCGCGGTCATAGAGACGGAAATCCTGATTATTTGTATAGCCTTACTGAATCTTTAAACCCTAAATTGCTTGTCTCTAAAAATAATTTATCCTCACACTCACTGCTTAACCATACAAAATTCCAAAAAAGTAATATGGAAATAACCACGACCTGCAGTTTTTTTGAACTAAATTGTACTGGCAAATAATTTCAAAACTTAAAAAAACATAAACATTTAAAAAAAATGCATCATTTTGCCAGTTAATAGATGATTGTCACAAGCCACACTCAAAGCTTAAGACAATTAATCTGCTCTTGCTCGTTTATCGAGCAGCTGCAACGGCTAATACTTCAGGAATAGAAGATGGTTCCATTGTTCTTAAACTAGGAAACAGAAAGTGATTTTCCTCAACGTACTGAGCGCCAAACAGACCTTTTTCAGCCCAAAAATAACGGTCTGTTGTATGTTCGTTACGCTTTACTAGCAATAAAGCAGGTGGAAGAATACCTTCAGCTTGAATAAACTTTCTTGCTGCCGTCACAGGTTTATCCTCACCACTTTCGATGCTATATTGAGGCACGTGTTCTAAAATACGTCGTCCTTCCTGACGACGACGGCTTTTGCGCTTCCTTCTCCTTGCCAAACTTTTTCCCTCCTGTTGTTAGCTCCGGATTGTAGTTATAGCTACAAAATCCGAGCTAATTATAAAAGTTTTACTAAAAAAAATCAATGGGTTTCAACTAACCCGAATCAAAAAGTAATTATTCGTATGTAAAAAAAATGAAAATATTGAGTAAGATAATGCTTGTCGATGCATTTATTACGAGTCAGAATTAGTTAAGCTTTATTAAAAGGGTAATATTAATCTTCGATTGGTTTTCAATCGCAGTTTTTGTAAAGTAACGAGCCTGAAGAATCTGCTTATGATCGTTTCTGCTAGTTCAGAGTTTGTTGCTCTGTGCCGAGAACAATTGACGTTGCTAGCGACAGGGTTAGGAGCATCTTTAAGCGTCGTATATTTGACGCAAGAATTGGCAGAGGTTTCACCACATGAAGGGGAAGCCGAGTTAATCCCCGTTGCGGTTTATCCAGAAACTGGGGTGGTAGGACTCGAACATCAAATAGCTTTACCATCTGTAAATCGTTATTTGTTGAATCCGTCCTCCGAATTAAGTGGTTCGCAATCTAATCAAACGCGGGCAAATCAAGAGCAGGAAAACCATCAAGAATATTTGATGGGCAGCGACCAAATTGTTTTACCTTTGGTTCACGAAGATGTAATGATGGGTTTATTGGTAACGGGTAGAGAAGACCGTGCCTGGAAGGAAAGCGAACGGACTCAAATTGAAAATGTAGCTCAAAGTTTAGCAATTGCTTGCATTATGGATCGCAGGCGTGCTTGGCTGGCTTCTCAGCTACATCAACATCAAATCATGCAAGAAAAACAGTTAGATTTGATGGATAATTTGTTGCATCAATTTCGCAACCCTTTAACGGCTTTGCGAACTTTTGGAAAGCTGTTGACGAAGCGATTGCTGCCGAAAGATGCCAATAGTGAAGTGGCTTTGTCTATAGTGAGAGAAAGCGATAGGCTCAAAGAATTGCTACAAAAATTTGATGAAGCAATCGACTTGACTCCGGAGGATTTACTTCCAGCTAAATTACTGCCAAAAAATCAGGTTGAAGTAGAAGCAACTGTAGAAGAAAATAAGCCTCTACTGTTATTAAATGGGGCGGAACAAGAAATTTTTGAATTTGATTTGAATGAGGTTTTGCAGCCGCTATTAATATCTGCTAAGGCGATAGCTCAAGAGCGTTCTTTAAAACTAATCACTGAAATTGATAATACTGTATTTTTGGTGCGAGGTAATTCTCAAGCATTACGAGAGGTGTTAAGTAATATCGTAGATAATGCTTTGAAATACACTCCCGCAGGTGGTAAAATTTTAATTGAATCGATAAAAGATAAAGCTAATTTTTCAGGAATTGCTATTAGCGATAACGGTCCGGGAATTCCAAAAAAAGATTTAGACCATCTTGGAGAAAGGGGCTATCGGGGAGTACAGGCTGAAACTGAAATTCCCGGCTCCGGATTGGGATTAGCTATAGCTAAACAGTTGATAGAACAAATGCAGGGTGAAATGGAAGTTTTCAGCCCTGCGACTCGTTTTGCTATTAATAAATCATCGGATGCTTCTGGAACTACTTTTATCGTTCGTTTACCAGAAGCGAAATAAGGGTCAAAGGTTAGAGGTTAAATGTCAAAGGTTAATAAGTTAGGAGTTAAGAATTCTTCCTCTGTTGCCAATCTCCCCATCTCTCTTTTAACGGCGATATGAAACCTCGAAACTTCTACCGATGGTCATTTCTAAATCGGTATCGGGGTCGATAACAATCAAGTCTACACTCTTCTTATTGAAGAATATACCAGTTATTGCACCGATGGCTGCACCACCTAGAACCTCTTCAGTTGCGACAGCACGATCGCCAGTTACAGCAGCGACAGCAGCAGCAGCACCAGCACCTAAAGCGGTATTTTTGATAATACCTTTAGTGCTAGTACCTTTTTTAACGGTTTCAGTCTTAGTAATTATTCCAGAACTAGCGTTAATGTTATATTCCTGTCCGGTTGTGGTAATTAGTTTTTGAGCTACGAACTGGGAACCACCGTTTGCCGGTTGAATTTTACCTACAACACGAGAGCCTGCCGGAATAACTAAACTTCCGGTGTCGGTAATTACGTTTTGCGAGATGGTTAAAGTCAAAGGCGCTGTTTCGTCCTTTGTAACCATAATTTTTTCTGCTTTATCGTATTTAACTGGAAGAACGGTTCCTTCGGGAATAGTCACGATTGAACCACCACCAGGATTAGTATTACCGATAGCTACGATGTAAGGAGAGCTAATAGCGTTAGCTTGATTGGTGCTAACTAAAGCTTGGTAAATATAAGCTGCCACATCTGCGCGGGTTGCAGTTCCTTTAGGGCTGAGGAATTTTGTATTGGGATAGTTAACAACTAATCGCTTCTCTGTAGCTGCGGCGATAGGGCTACGAGCATAATTAGAGATGTTATAGCTATCGTTGTAATATCCCAAAGTGCTTTGAACGTTACCGCTGGCAACATAATCTAAACCGTTGGAAAGAGACACCAAAACCTGCTCGCGAGGAATATTTTGAGTAGGGCGGAAAACTCTTCCAGGATATCCAGACAAGAAACCAGTGCTGTAAGCTTCTTGAATTGCACTGTAAGCCCAATAGTTAGATGAAACGTCAACAAAGTTAATTGGCTGTCTCTCTTGGCTCTTGTTGAAAGCTTTGCGAATCATAGCCGCAAATTGAGAGCGCGTTACCGGTGCATCTGGACGGAAGCTACCATCAGGGAATCCAGCAATAACTCCTCTTTGGGCTAATTCCTGAATGAAAGGTGCTGCCCAATAGTTAGATGAAACATCATAGAAAGTAGTTTGAGCAAATGAAGGTGCGGGTGCAACTAAAGGTGCAACAGCAGCTGTTGTAACACCTAAAGCCATAAATGCAGCACATTTTGATTTCCAACGATTTAGATTAGACATTGATTTTTCTCCCCAACAATTTCGTTTATTTCTGTTAAACAATTTGACAATATCTCAGAATAAATGTTCCGAGTAATATGATTTTTTAACGTCTGTTGTAGACATATTCATGAGAATTAATCTAAGCAATAAAACTTCCTATATATAGACTATTCATATTCGATTAATTTAGACGCTCGGTTAATATAATAGTTGCTCCGTTGCGAAAAAAGGTTCCGTATATTTTCACATATTAGTTTTAAAATAATTAATATAGCTTCAGTATCGGTATAGCGCCAATATCCTGTCAGATATAGCTAAAGATTTTATAAAGATGTTAAGCAATGTGTTATTTTTACGGAACGTACTAAGGTCGTACTGAAAATGATTTGAGCAACTAATTTACAGTTTTATTGCTTGTGACTAATAGTATATAAACCAGAATAAACTTAGTTAATTGCTCAATAAAGTTCATTTTTAGCCCCTCTACATGTTTTTATACAGTCAATCAATTTGAATATCAGGAATACTTAAATTTTATATTTTGAGGACAATCTAGTCTTGGGAAGCTAGAGCAGTCTTGGGAGTTTATGCAATGCCTAATGCTTAATTATCAATCACCACAACCTGATGCCAAAAAACAAGCCACCGTACACTTAAGCCTTTGAAGTGACGATGGCGTTTAATAAAGATGAAATTATAAATGTGCTGCTAAATTATTCCTAAAAGCGAGATAGTAATAAATTAGAACGCAAGGTGACATCTAAGTCGTTTTGAGGGTTGATAACTACAACCTCTACTTGTTTGCGATTTAGTAGAATACTTGCTATAGCACCCGCAGCAGCACCAGCTAGAGGCTCTAGGGTTTCGATTTTGTTATTTCCGGTTATCAATGAAATTACAGTTGCAGCAGCAGTACCATAAGCAGCATCTGTTAAAACTCTACCCGTACTAGCACCTCTTTTGATTGTTTCTTTATTAGTAACTACCGCAGAAGTTGCATCGATATTCTGCTTGTTACCGTCGGGGAAAACTAACTCTCTAGCAACAAATTGAGAACCTTTTTCACCGTTGAAAGTTGCTGGTTCTAATCTGCCTACAAGTTCGCTACCACGAGGGATTAATATGTTACGCTCGCTATCAATAATATTTCTGGCAACTGTTAAAGTTAAATCAGAAGTTTCATCAGGTGTAACAACAACTTTTTCTTTGTCAAAAGTAACAGGAAGTGTCACACCTTCAGGAATAGAAACCCTTCTTGATTGTCCAAAAATAGCTTGTGCGGTAGCAGGGGTTGATATCAAGATAGGTGCAGCCGCAGCAGTTGTAATGCTTAATGCCAAAAATGCAGCGGTTCCAGATTTCCAACGATGAAAGCCAGTCATAAGAGAATTCCTTTAGTCTTGAGACTTTATGTTATGACGCGAAGATAATAATTTTGTTTCTAAATTGTTTCTAAAAAATATTAAGTTGGGGCTAGGGCATTACGGATTGGGCATGGGGTATTGAGAATTTTGCAAAATCATTGTTGAGATTCCACAAGAATATTTCAACAGGTAGAATTTATAATATTAAGTCTTTTGCTGACGCTATATTTTTGACATTGTTCCTATATTTTTATGTAGTCTTTTTTATTTTTTTGCTATTAAAAAACCTAGTGTTTTGAAAAATAGATTCCAGCCGAATGAAAGGCGATCGCCTTTTATGACAAGCTTCACCAAAAAAAGGGTTCAATATCTAGGGTTTGCTGAAAAAGTTTTTTTTGACAAGGGCAGGGGGAAACAAGATTGTATTTCCTCACAAGTTGACTAAAAGTGCAAAGACGTTAAGCCAGCAGGTATCATAAGGGCAGCACTTGAAACAGAGAAAAAGCCTTAAAACCCTTACGTGGTAAAGCTAATAATTTTATTCAGCAAGCCCTATCTAAATAACCAGCATGTCAACCCACAGCAGTTTCTATTGCACCACCGAAATAATTGAAAAAACTATTTTTTTAGATTTATAGTTACGATAAGAATATTTTTCAGCTGCTGATTACAGCATCCAATAGCTTATCCCCACCAAATCTGATTGCATCAGTACAGGGTAATCCGGTTTCTGATTCTATGAGTGAAATTGCTTTTTTTGCCCGATCATCATCAAAGTTACGGGTATTTAAAGCAATTCCAACTACAGGTACCGGCGCGAAAGCACCAGCAGCACTAGCAACCATTTCATATAGTTTAATCACTTCTGCTAAAGGCGGAATTGGCACTCCTTCAACGACTTGATTTTGTCCTAAACGATGTGCCAAAATCATTTGAGTCGGTTGAGAGCCGCGTATCAAGGGTAATGTTGCTGTAGAGCTTGGATGTAGTAAAGAACCTTGCCCTTCAATGTGTAAGATATCGTAATTTTTACCGTAGCGCATGACAACTTGTTCTACTGCACCCGCGGCAAAATCGACTCGCACTGAATCTAAAGCCACGCCATCACCTTCTAACATCAAACCTGTTTGCCCTGTTGCGATGAACTTGGTACGCAAACCACGCAATCGAGACGAACGATTTAACTCTAAACTGGCGGACATTTTACCAACTGCCATATCGGTTCCTACAGTTAGAACCCGCTTGCAGGATAGGTTTCTGGCTGCCAGTCTACATACACCTATATTAGATGGCTCTTTGCGAACATCCCAAATTAACTGCCCCGGTTTCAGCAGCGTCTTCAATTCAGGACTTTTACCCAAAGGAGTATGCAAACCATTCATGATTGACATTCCCCCCACCAAGGCATCTTTAATTTCGTGCCAGTAATCATCCGGTAAACTGCCACCTTTGGGAGCAATGCCAATTACTAAAACCTGGGGTTTAAATTGCAGCGCATCTTTTACAGAGGCAGCAATTGGCACATCACGTTTAATACCCGTTAATTCCTCTAAAGACTCTCCCGAAGAGTCCCGATCTATAGCAACAACTATTGGCGCATCACTATAGCGTAATAAAGACAACCCAGTTTTACCATGAGTTCCGCGAATTCCCTCATGTAATAAAATCGCAATTTTTTGATTAAGCGGCAAACGCACTCCGTTTTACTCCCAACCCTGGTAAATTATTTGGTAAAATTTTTCCTTCCTGAATAAATGCACCCGTAAAGGGATCGTTAATTAAATTCAGGTGGCTATCTAAGTCTAAATAATCGGCTAATGGTGACAATTGTGCGAGAGCGGTATTTGCGATCGCGCTATCAGAATAGCAACCAAACATTACCTGTAAACCGTAAGCGCGGGCTGTATGTATCATCCGCATTGCCTCGGTTAACCCTCCCGATTTCATCAGCTTGATATTAACACCATCAGCGCATTTTGCAAGACGAGGAATATCGGCACTAGTAAAGCAGCTTTCATCAACAAAAATAGGTAGAGGAGATGACTTTTTAAGTTCAATCAAACTTTGCTCTTGTCCTCTTGCTAAAGGCTGCTCAACATACTTTACACCTATATCCGCAAGTGTAAAGCATATCTTTCGGGCATCTTCTAAATTCCAGCCACCGTTTGCATCTACATACAAATCCGGGATGGGAGCTTCTTGACGTACAGCATCAAGCATTTGTTTGTCTGCTTCAATACCGTCAGGGCTGCCTAGCTTTACTTTTAACATTTTTACATCCATAAATTGCAGCCAATCTCTTACCCTGTTTCTGGCAGCTTCGGGAGAACTAATGCCGATAGTTACGGAAACCGGCTTGATAGCGCTTCTATCAAGTCCCCAAATTTGCCATAAAGGTAAACCCGCACGTTTTCCCATCCAATCGTGTAAGGCTGTATCGATGGCGGCTTTAGCAGCAGAAGGGATTTGTGCTTTAACTAAAAGTTGTTCGACTTGCTGACGCTGTAGCGGATGCTTTTCTTGTAAACTAGGGGCAATTTGCAGTATAGATTGTTGAATAACCTCGGTAGATTGGGGATAATTGCCGATGCTGAATGGTGATGCTTCTCCCCAACCTTCGATACCATCTTCTGATATTTTTACCCATACATTTGTTGTTGTTGCAGTGGTACCGCGACTTATTGTTAAAGGAAAGCGTTTGTTAACTGTAAATAATTCTAGTTCGATTTGCATAATGGTAAATTGGGCATGGGGCATAGGGCATGGGGTATTGATTTTAATACTCCAATTTTTAGTTTATTATGAATATGATTTGTATTATAAAGAATAATATTTCAATGCAATATTTGTTGAATATAATAAATATGCAAAAAATAATCGGTAGCAGGATAAGATTAATGATTTAATTGTTCTTAAATGTGTCAGATCAATCTTTTCTAAAATATATCTTTGTCCTTTAAACCCGAACCTATTATGGCTAGCTTAGAGAAGTGGAATATTTTGCAATCAGAAATGGCATTAAACCATCCTTGGTGTAAAGTCAGGCGAGATAAAATAGAATTACCTAATGGAGAAGTCGTTGATGATTATTTTGTATATGTTCGACCAGATGTCGCGATTATTTTACCAATTACCATCAATCAAGAAGTTGTTTTTGTGAAGCAGTATAGACATGCAATAAGTGATTTTTTTATTGAACTTCCTGCCGGTGGTTTTAATCCAGAACAAGAAAGCGGTGAATTTGCTGCTCTAAGGGAGCTTGAAGAGGAAACTGGTTATGTTGCTTCATCTGTTAAGAAGATAGTAACTTTTTATGATAAACCCAGTAAAGATACCAATCAATTACATTTGTTTATTGCAGAGAACGTTACAAAAATAGGAAAAAGGAAGCTAGATATTACAGAAGAAATAGAAGTAATATTAATTCCTGTAGATAAAATCTTAGAAAAAATAGTTAAAGGCGAAATTTGCGTAGCTGGTACTGTTGCAGCTTTATTTCTAGGATTAAAGTTCATTAAATAGCAAAAAAAGTGCTGGTAAATATAGCACTTTTGCTTGGAATTTAATACAAAAATAATCTCATTTAACCTCACCCCTTCTCCTCTCGTTAATAAGGAGAAGGATGTCCATACAACGGAGTCAGTTTTCAATATTGTCATAGCTTTTTAGAGTTGAGTAAATACAGATTTTTAAATAAAAATTAGTACAAGTAAGTGAACAAAAATATTTACCGTCATTGCGAGCGAAGCGAGGCAATCTCAGCTCTTGCGGTTGCTTCGTTTCACTTCGTTTAACTCGCAATAACAATGTGTAATTAATTATGTTTAACTACTTAAATAATTCCCGTATTTGCACTATACAAAGACGGGATAAATTAGCTATTTTTTAACTTGCCAACGTAAATATTAAACCAAAATTTTACTATACTCGCCACTGTTGCAAAATATAGTTGTAAAAAGCTTCCTTATCTACTTTATCCATTACAGAAACTTTTCTTCCTCCAGAAACAATTTTTGTTCTTCCTTGACTTTTGCCATCGGTAATTATTTCTGTTTCTATTTGTTTTAATTCAAAAAACTCTGGTTTTGCTAAATAAGCTGTTGCTAATACATCCCAAAAATAATAATCTTGAGGAATGACTAAGGCATAACATTGTCCGGCTAAATCTGATACTGGATAGTTTCTTTGTTTACCCATTTTTTGCACAATTTCTGATGTTACCGGAACGTTATTAGTAATATCTAAAGGACACATAATAATTTCTATTTGGCTATCCCATATCCGTGCGACTGAAATCGGGTCCCAGTAAGCATTCCACTCTGCGGAACCATCTTGTCCTGGTTCCCAGTTTTTCTCGACGTTACCGGGAACGTTTAACGCTCCTCCCATCCATACAATGCGTTTGATATTTTTTTCTATATGTGGTGCTTTTTGTAACGCGGTTGCAATATTACTCAAAGGACCGGTTGCCATAATTGTTACGGGTTCGGAAGCTGATTCGAGTACTTTTACCGTAAAATATTCTCCAGCCTCCGTAACCAAGGGTGTGGTGATGGTTTCTTGTTGATTAAGTATGGGGAAATGATCGACTACAAAAGAATCGCGACGGTAAAGGTTGGGAAAAGGATTAACACCGCGTACTTTACTTTCTGCCACCGGAATATCTGAAAATCCCATTAAGTCCAGAATTTTTCGAGTAGCATTGACTGCTGGTTGTGCGTAGCAATCAGCCGCAGTTACTACTACTCCCAGGGGTTGGACATTATCCATAGTCATCAGCAACATAGTTGCCAAATAATCATCCACACCGCCATCATGATCCATCAATACCAGTTGTTTAGACATTCGGATTCCCTCAACCCAAAAGCAGGGCTATATGTAAGTCGTTGAGAACCTTTTAATTTGTATCACGTAAGATGTATTCTGTACTAAAAATTATTGAGGAAATTATGGGTAATACCGTTAACGAGCCTGCTTTAGTTGCTGAATTAACAAAATTGTATATGAAGTATGAAGCGGCTTTATGTAGTAACAATACAGATGTGCTGGATGGATTCTTCTGGGATTCTGCGGATGTGGTTAGATTTGGATTAAATGAAAATCAATATGGTGCTGAAGATATTCGAGCTTTTCGCAATTCACGCCCTGGTTTTAAATTAGAACGAGAAATCATTAATTTAAAGGTGGTTACTTTTGGTGAAGATAGTGCAGCAGTCACTCTGGAATTTCGTCGTTTGGTGAATGGTGAAGAGCGTTTTGGTAGGCAAAGTCAAATGTGGCAGCGTTTTTCAGAAGGTTGGAAAGTTGTTTCTGCTCATGTTTCTTTTTTGTAGGGTATTGAGCATTGGGCATAGAAAGTAGGAGTAGGTTGATTTAGACGCACTAACAACTATAGTTTTTGAAGAATAATCTATATTTTGTCTAACACAACCTACTAACTGGGTTTCTAACAACTCCGTGTAATCTCTACAAAACTATTGTTCAGCAGGATTGAATGGTAAAGAAGAATGATGTAAGTCAATCAGCAGCTTGCCATCTTTGTTTCTGCGATAACCAAAGGTATATTCAACTTTCGTTTCTTTACCAGTATTCGCATCGGTAAAATAGTAATTTCCCATAGCTACGGCATCACTACAACCAAGGCTGACTCCGGCGTTTTCAAATCTGACTTTACTCCAAGGTTGAAGTGCAAAACCACTGTCTTCAGCAATTTTACCTTTGACGAAGTAAGATACAGCATCTTCTTCTGTTAAACGAAATTGTCCTTCTGAAGCTTTTGTGGGTTTAAATAAAACTGTACCTTCGTCATAACCGTATAAGTTGTCAACAGTATTTGCTGCTACGGTTTCATAGTCTCCTTTATTTTTATATGCTTTACCAATTTCAACAATCGCATTACCCCAAGTTTCTTGAGCATCTGTAACATCTTTTTTGGTAATACAATTATTTGAATTATTTGAAGCTTCTGAATCCACATTATTTGCTGAAGATGCATTCTCATTGCAAGAGGCAGCAAAAATACTTGCCGAAACCAATACCGATGTCAATGCTACCAATTTCAATAATTTCATGCTCTTTTGTTGAATTATTTTTTTTGAAAGAAAATTTTTCAAAGCTACATACAACTTTGAGAAATTAAAACGAGTTAAAACAAGAATAATTATTTCATCAAGTTGACCATCATAACCTTGATTATTCTTACTGTAATCATAGATAAAAGTCTATAGATTATCTTGTTTTATGGTTTGTAGTTGCGCTTGAGCGCCTCTTATCGGAAGCGAGTACAGCGCTACTGCGAACATATTTTGATTCATAACGAATGAAGCTAAGAAGAATAGTAAACCTACAACACTTTAGATAACGAAACAGATTTTTCTAGTACAGGGGCATTTTGTGTTACTCCTGTTAATGAAAAATTAGTGGCTGCTGGTGTAGTTGAAGCAATAATTTTTCCTTGGGAAATCACGTAGCGTGGTTGAATGCGAGTACGAACAGCATCATAGTAATCCTTTGCGTCTAAAACAATTAAAGATGCAGGTTTACCAACTTCAATACCGTATTTATTTTCTAGATTTAATGTCTTAGCTCCATTGCCTGTAACCATTCGATAACAAGCATTAACTTCATCGCGCCCAGTCATGTGACAAATATGTACTCCCATATGAGCCACATCTAACATACTTCCCGTACCTAAACTATACCAGGGGTCTTGAACGCAGTCGTGACCAAAACTGATATTCAAATCATTTTGCCATAGCTCCTTAACGCGGGTGACTCCCCGGCGCTTGGGATAAGTATCCGCACGTCCTTGTAAGGTAATATTAATCAACGGATTGGCGATAAAATTAATTTGGGCGCGTTGTAGAAAACCCATCAATTTAAACGCATAGGCATTATTATAAGAGCCAAAAGCAGTTGTATGGCTGGCTGTAACTCTACTACCATTTTTTTGACGAATAGCCTCAGCCGTAACAACTTCTAAAAACCGCGATTGCTCGTCATCAATTTCGTCGCAATGGATATCAATTAAACGATTATATTTTTCTGCTAATTCAAATATTCTTTGTATCGAGCGAACACCATCTTCCCTGGTTAATTCATAATGGGGGATTCCTCCTACCGCATCCGCACCCATTTCTAAAGCTTTTTCCAGTAAAACCTCATTTTTTTGATGCGAATAAATCCCATCTTGGGGAAATGCAACTACCTGCACCGTCATCCAATCTTTGACTTCATCCCGTAATTCCAATAAAGCCTGTAGCGCAATTAAATTTGGTTCGCTGACATCTGCGTGAGTTCTGACAAATAATATACCTTGAGCCGCTTGCTCTTTCAACATTGTGAGAGCGCGGTTTTTCACATCTTCGATAGTGATTTGCCGCTTGCGATCGCCCCAAATCTGAATTCCTTCAAACAGTGTCCCACTCTCGTTCCAACGGGGTTCTCCCGCAGTTAAAACCGAATCTAAATGAATATGCGATTCAACGAAAGGAGGAGAAATTAATTTTCCTGATAAATCAATTTCTTGAGCCGCAGATTCCGTTAAATTAGGCGAAATTGCGGTAATTTGACCATCTTTAATCGCAATATCTACAGTTTCGCTTTCTTCAGTATTAAATGAAACTACTCTACCCTGACGTAGGATTAAATCAGTCATGGTTTTTTATTAGTTTTTTATTCAATATTATATGTGGGAGATGGGGGAGAAAAGGGAGGGAGAGGGGGGAGAAAAAAATAACTATTAAATATCTTCAAGGGTAAGAGCGAAGACGGATGAATCAGCAAGTAGAGATTCGGCAACAGCAGCATCAATTCCCAAAAGATGTAGGGCTAATTTTATCAAAAGAACTTTTCATAGAATAATTACCAATTACCTATTACCAATTACCTATTAAGATTTTATTGTAAAAATTTATCAAAAGTTTCCCTATCTGGTAGGGAAGGCTGTGCGCCGGATTTGGTTGCAGCTAAGGCACCTGCCGCACTACCCCAAACGATGGCTTTACGTAAGGAAAATCCTTGGGAAATTGCTGCGGCTAATCCTCCGTTGAAAGCGTCTCCGGCGGCTGTGGTGTCAACTGTTTTTACGGAAAAAGCTGGTGTGAAGAAGCTTTCTGCTGCTGTAGAGCAATAAACGCCTTTGGCACCGAGTTTTACAACTGCACATTTCACGCCTTTTTGCAATAAAACTTCTGCTGCTTTTTTGGCTGAATCTTCTCCATTTACCGGAAAACCTACTAGTTGAGCGGCTTCAACTTCATTCGGTGTCAGGATATCTACTAAGGGGTAAAGTTCTTCTGGTAACTCTTTTTGTGCTGGTGCTGGATCGAGAATTACCTTAACTCCGGCTTTTTTTGCTTCCTTGGCTGCTGCAATAACAGAAGATATCGGAATTTCTAATTGTAATAGAAGTGCTTTTTTCCCCGGTAATAGCTGCGATAATCTTTCGACATCTTCTAAATTTACCCGCTCATTAGCACCGGGAATAACTACGATTTGATTTTCACCGGCATCATCTACATTAATAATTGCTACACCAGAGCTTGCTGTTTCATCGACAAACACATTATCTGTTTTGACACCGGCAGCTTGTAGATAATTAATAAGTTCCTCGCTAAAACTTTTTTTGCCGACACGTCCAATAATTTCGGTAGGAATGCCTAACTTTGCGATCGCAACTGCTTGATTAGCACCTTTACCGCCCGGTGCTTGAAAAAAATCGTGCCCTAACAGCGTTTCTCCAGCAGTCGGTAAACGGGGTGCTGTTGCTACCAAATCTATATTAATGCTACCAAAGACGATAATAGACATGACGATTTTCGAGTGGGTAATTGGTAATAGGTATTTGGTAATTGGTAATTGGTAATTGGTAATTGGTAATTGGTAATTAGTTAACTCTTAACTACTCACTGCTCACTGTTCACTGTTCACTGTTTCCCCCTCTTCCTTCCCCATTTCCCGATTCCAAAACTTGGGAACTTTAGAATATCAGCTATTGTCAATAAAACGAGATTCTACGCTCTGCAATCCATCAGTCTATCATCTTTTAAGTCTGCTACAACTGATTGTAATTATTTATCTAGTTTTTTCGCTATCTAAAGGTAGAATAGTTAATCGTTTCGTCTTCAATTTCCCGTACCTTACCCTTAATACTTCAAATTGTAATCATAGATTAAACACATGAAAAAAATATTCTTAGCTAGTTCAATTTTTCTAGTTTTTGCTGGATGGGGATTGGAGCAAAATTTAAGAAGCGTCAATGCACAAACTGCTTCTTCTGTAGTTATTCAAACTCAAAAGCAAGCTACTAAAACTCAAGCTGCGAAAGTACCTCAATTAAAAGTTATTAGTACGGGAACTGGTAATAAAGAAGAATTACGTTTTACACCAAAGGTTGGTACCAAGCAAACTATAAATGTCACTTTGAATAAGGACACTTTGATGTCTATTGGTGACTTTAAAATGCCCAGAGCAAAGTTACCAGCTTATCTGATTACTTTAGATTCTACCGTTACTAAAGTAGATTCTAATGGAGACATTTCTTACGATATTGCTTATTCTAATGTCAAAATTAAAGGTGATGCTCAAACTCGTCCGGAACTAATCCGAGTTATTAGCAAACAAATAGGACAATTAGAAAATTTTAGCGCTTCTGCTGTAATTGATAATCAAGGAAGAACGAAAAAACTTAATTACGCAATTCCTAAAACAGTAGATGTAAATATCAAATTTCTTGTAGAACAGTTAGCTAATTCTTTACAACAATTATCTTCTCCGCTTCCAGAAGAAGCTGTAGGAACTGGTGCAAAATGGCAGGTTCTTTCCGATACTAGTATCAACGGAATTAATCTGAATCAAACTACTACTTATGAATTAGTAAATATTAAAGATGGTGTTGCTAGTTTAAACGTTAATTTGCAGCAACAAGAAAAATCTACTCAAGTAATTGATTATCCTGGATTACCTTTAGACGGTATTTTGACTCTACAAACTTTTAGAGGTAAAGCCCAAGGGAAAGCTACAATTGACCTCGATAAAGTAATGCCAATTAGTTCTCAACTTTCCTTACTTGCTGACAGTAAATATATCGGTAAAAATATCAATACTTTGGAAGAAACACCTTTGATTTCTACATTAAAAGTGGATTTGAATATTCAGGGTAAATAGATAATTGTTGATTGGGTATTTTTGATATAAATATAGAGACGTTGCAGTGCAGCGTCTTTTTTTTGCCTTAACATTAATTCTGAAGGGTATATAGTAATTAAAGTATTTTCTAACCCCTCTACCTGTTATTTTTCCTCCCTAATACAACCTATAAAAACGGCTGTAAATGATATTTTTATAAAAGACGACGCGCTCGATAATTTTATTCACTAAATTATGAATCTTGATAAAAATATAATTATCCTACAATAATTTTCTGAATTTATATATTTTTATCGCTTAAATAAACCTCTAATAATTAGCAAAATATTTATTGAATATTTATCAAGCATCACTGAAAAAAATATGTGAGTTTTAGCTGATAAATTAACTATTCATTCAAAGCGTCTTAAATAAATACCCTGATATCGGTCTAAAATAGCTGCGTTAGAATAAAATAGCTAAAAAGAACTAAAATAAAATTTATCAATTAAAACCGCGTTTCAATATTTATAACAATTAATTCCACATTTTGTATCTTTTATTATTGCAGCAACTAATAATATTCTTAATAATATAATTCGGCAAATAGGTATATATCAACTTTCCGATCAATACAAATTAATATACAGGGAGAACTACAAAAATGCCTTTTCGCATATTAAGTCTAGATGGTGGAGGGGTTAGGGGAATTGTTGCAGCAAAAATGTTGGCAAATATCGAAAAGCAAATTAATTGTCCTTTAAACCAGTACTTTGATTTAATTGTAGGAACTTCTACAGGTTCTATTGTCGCGGCTGGCATCGCAACGGGACGTAATTGTGAAGATATCGTCGATTTTTTTCAGAATAAAAGCTCAAGTATTTTTCCCTATCAAAGCCTTTTTTCTGCAAAAAGAATTCCTCTACTATTAAAATACGGTATATCTGCTCCAAAATATTCCGATAATAATTTAATTCAAGTTTTACAAGGCGTTTTTGGAGAAACAAGACTGTTTGATATTGCAACTTCTCCAAGATTATTAGTAGTATCCTACGACACTATTGAACGCAATCCGATTATTTTTAAAAGCTGGCGACCTGACAAACCATATGGTAACGTTCCTCTATGGGAAGTATGTGTTTCATCCGCGTCGGCTCCCACTTATTTCCCCGCACATAAATTAGATAAAAGAGTTATTGGCAACGTTAAAGACGCGAGTATAAATACTATTATTTTTAGCGATAAAGAATCTACCGTAGATGCTGTATATGAAAATGCTGAAATTAGAATTACCGACGGTAGAGGTAGCGGACAAACTCGGACTATTAAAAATTATATTGGCACTATTAGAAAAGCAACCGTAAACCCTGCTTGGGATAGAATTCCCGATAAATCATCTACTTATTCAATTAAAACTATATATTCCGCAATTGATGGTGGAGTCGCTGCCAATAATCCTTCTAGTTGCGGTATTGCTGAAGCATTACGCTGCGGTTATTCACCCAAAGATATTAGCGTACTTTCCATAGGCACTGGAGATAGAACTCGAATTATCCCTTTTGAAAAAGCACAAACTTGGGGTTTATTTGAATGGGCACGTCCAATTGTTGGCGTATTGTTTGATGCTTCTTCCGATGTTTACGAGTACATCAGCAAGCAAATAGTTCACGAACAAATTGTACGCTTACAATTTAAGCTTGATAAGCATTTAACTGGTAAACGTTTAAGCGATGATTTAGACGATGCAACTGAAGAAAATATCAATAATTTAATAGAAGCCGCAGATGCCTATATGAATCTACCAGAAGTTAAAGCGAAGTTGGATAAGTTTTTGCGAACTGGTAATGGGTAATTGGTAATTGGTAATTGGGCATGGGGCATAGGGCATAGGGCATGGGGCATGGGGCATTTTTAGGAGTTGGGTTTCAGGGGAAGAGGGGTGAGAAAAAAGGAATTATCAAAATCTGCTCACTGCTCATTGTTCACTGTTCACTGTTCCCTGCTCACTGTTCACCGTAAAGCATCCCCTGACTCAACATCAAACCAGTGAATATTCTCTGGAGGTAGAGCAAGGGTAATTTCTTCGTTATCCCAATTTTGGTCTGGAGGCAATAAAGCACGTATAGTCGGTGATTCTGTTTGAGAACTAGCAACATGTACGCTGACTAATTTGTACATTCCTAAATTTTCTACCAGATAAACTCTTCCTTTCACGATTTGCGTATCTTCTGGTAACGCAACGCGAACGTGTTCGGGACGAATACCTAAAACAATTTGCGGTGGTGAAGTGGAAAATTTTGGAAAAGTAACGGAAAAATCTCCCAGCATGGCGCTGTTTCCTTTACAGGGTAAGGTAAGCAAATTCATCTGAGGGCTGCCCACAAAACCAGCTACAAATAAATTAGCAGGATGATTATAAATATCTGCTGGCGGTGCAAGTTGCTGTACGTAACCGTTATTTAGTACAGCGACTTTAGAAGAAAGCGTCATCGCTTCGGTTTGGTCGTGGGTAACATAAACTACCGGCGCTTTTTGTGCTGCGAATATCTGCTTGATATCGGCTCGCACTCTTTCGCGCAATAGTGCATCAAGGTTACTCAAAGGTTCATCTAATAAATAAGCTTCAGCTTTACGTACCAAAGCTCTACCCACTGCAACACGCTGTCTTTGCCCCCCAGAAAGTTGTCCTGGTTTGCGTTGAAATAACTCCTCTAAACCCAGAAGCGCTGCCACTTCTGTAACTCGGGATTGAATTTCTCCAATGGGTACTTTTTTCAACTTTAATCCCGAAGCCAGATTTTCCTGTACTGTCATATGGGGGTATAAAGCGTAACTTTGGAACACCATCGCCATGTTGCGATCGCCTGCGCGTTTATGGGTGATATCTTCCTTACCCAAAAATATTTTTCCTTTGGTAACTTCTTCTAAACCCGCAATCATTCTTAAGGTTGTAGATTTACCGCAACCGCTTGGTCCTAATAACGTCAGAAATTCGCTATCATCCACTGATAAGCTAATATCCTTAACCGGAATAACTTTTGGAGAAAAGGTTTTGTTTAAGTTTTTAAGTTGAAGTATGGCCATGTTTTAATTGAGTTGGGAATTGGGCATTGGGCATTGGGCATTGGGCATTGGTAATTGGTAATTGGTAATTGGGCATTGGGCATTGGGTAGATATTTTAAACTCCTAAAAACTAACAATTAAAAACTAACAACTAACAACTAACTCATCCTTTAACTGCCCCTGCGGTAAGCCCTTGGACAATTTTGCGCTGAAAAAATAGAACTAATAAAACTAGGGGTAATGTTCCTAAAACTGTAGCCGCAGCAATGGGACCATAAGGTATTTCAAAAGTTGATGCACCACTTAATTGGGCTGCTGCAACGGGAATTGTTTTCATATCTTCGCGGGTAATAAATGTGAGTGCGAATATAAACTCATTCCATGCAAAAATAAATGTGAGAATTCCCGTTGTTACCAAAGCCGGGAGAGTCATTGGTAAAATAATTTGCGTTAGCGTTTGCCAGGTATTGTAGCCATCAACTCTTGCAGAATCTTCTAAATCTTTGGGTAATTGCTCGAAAAAGCTGCGTAAAACCAAAATCGTTAGGGGTAAATTTATTGCCGTATAGGGAATTATTAACGCTAAATAATTATTACCTAAACGCAAAAATTGCACAATTTCTAATAACCCGAAAAATAGCAAAATTCCAGGAAAAAGCGTAACAACTAAAATACTCGCAAGAATAATATTTTGACCCTTCGGACGTAAACGAGCCAAAGCATAAGCAGCCGGGGCACCTATGCCCAAAGCAAAAGCTGTAGAAAGAATTGAAACAAAGGCACTATTTAATATATAACGCCAAAAAGGACGACGAAGAAATAACTCCGTATAATGGCTTAAAGTAAAGCGAGTTGGAAAGTAAATTGTAGGAAGTTTGGAAATATCTTCATTCAGCTTAAATGAAGTTAATAACTGCCATAAAGCCGGAGCCAAACTGAATACAATAACAAAAATAATTGCCAACCACAGCAATATTTGTTTTAGAAGGTTTTTTTTCATATTAGTAGTTATTAGTTAGTTGTTAGTTGTTAGTGGTTAGTGGTTAGTTTTTAGTTGTTAGGAGTTTAAAATATCTAACCAATGCCCGATGCCCGATGCCCAATGCCCAATACCTACTTTTAAGTACTTGTGCGAGATACGCGCAGTAGTAAACTTGCAATAAAAACGGCGAAAATTAACAACGCAAAAGTTACTACAACCAAAGCTGCACCGTAACCAAAGTCTAAGTAGCGCATGATAGTGGAGTAGATATAAAGCGATACCACTTCTGTTGCTCCTCCGGGACCACCACCTGTCATTACTGAAATCAAATCAAAGATTCCGAATGCTTGAGCAAACCGAAATAAAACGGCTATCAAAATTTGTGGTATCAAAAGTGGCAGTGTTATTTGCCGGAAACTTTGCCAGGGGGTTGCTCCATCAATCGAATGCGCTTCATACAAATCGCTAGATATTGACTGCAAACCAGCTAACAGCAAAATACTGATAAAAGGCGTAGTTTTCCAGACATCAGCAAAAATAACTGCAACCATTGCTAAAGTTGGATCTCCTAGCCAGGTAATCCCGTTTTCAATAAAGCCTAATCGCAGCAAGATATCGTTTGCTACACCATATTGATCGTTAAAAATCCAAGCCCAAGCCAAACCAATTAAAGCAGTAGGTAAAGCCCAAGGCAAAATCGCGGTTGTTCGTACTAAACCACGTCCAAAAAACTGTTGATTTAATACCAAAGCGATTATTAAACCTAATATCAATTCCGAAATTACCGAGGCGCTAGTAAATATAGTTGTGACTAGAAAGCTTTGCCAAAACCGCCCATCTCCTGCCATCCTGAGATAATTATCAAAACCCGAAAACACAGGTTGCAATTGCGTTCCCAAATTTTCCGTAAACAAACTCAACCAAAAAGCACGAGCGATAGGATAGCCAAAAACCAACAACAGCAACAGCATTGCTGGTAGTAATAAAATTAAAGCCGTTTTTTGTTCTCTACTCCGAATTGTTTCCATAAAATCAGTGAACAGTTATCAGTGAACAGTGAGCAGTTAACATTACTCATTACTCATTACTCATTACTTATCTCCCTAATAACTGACGAGTTTCGGATGCTGCATTTTTCATCGCGACTTCGGGAGTGATTCGATTTGTCAACGCGGCGGAAAGATAGCGTTGCAAAATGTCGGATACTTGAGCGTATTGAGCAATGGGTGGACGCAATACCGCTTTATCTACGACTTTCAATAATTCAGGATAATGGGGATATTTTGCGACAATTTGTGGATCTGTAAATAGCGATCGCCGACTGGGTACAAAACCGGCTTCTAAGATAAATTTTCGCTGTGCTGCTTCGGAAGTAAAATACTTGATTGCTTTCCAAGCTTCTTCGGGATGTTTGCTAGATTTGGATATTCCTAAAGCCCAACCTCCCAAACAAGCTCCGCTACTGCCATTTTTGGTATGTACCATCGGCTTGATAGCAATTTTACCGTCAACAGGTGAAGATTCTTTGTTTGCGAGAGGCCAAACATAAGGCCAATTTCTTAAAAAGACTGATTCCCCATTTTGAAATATTTGTCTTGTTTCTTCTTCTTGATATGTAGTTACTCCCGCAGGAGAAATTTCTGTTGGTTTAATGGTATTTTTCAGAAATTCAATTGCTTCTATTGTTTGTGGTTTATCTAAACCTACTTCTAAGGTATCGGGGTTAACCCAATAACCACCAAAACCTTCAAGGATTTCCACAAACATCGCGGCTAATCCTTCGTATTGCTTTCCCTGCCAAACATAACCCCAATTGACGTTGGTTTTTTCTTGTAAACTTTGGGATATTTTGACTAAATCATCGAAGCTTTCTGGAGGATTAAATCCAGCTTCTTTGAGTAAATCTTTTCGGTAATAAAGCATTCCCACATCGCTACGCATGGGAACCGCATATAGTTTACCTTTGTAACGTCGCCCTTCTACATCCTTTTGTGAAAATGCTGCTAATTCTTGTTTCGTAATTTTATCTGTCAAGTCCAATAGCCAACCAGCAGCGGCAAATTTTGGTGTCCAAATGACATCCATATTAATTAAGTCATAAGGAGAATCCCCCAATATAAAGGCAGAAGTATACATATTTTCTAATAAATCTGTAGCATTCGGCCCTTCAATAATATTGATACGAATACCGGGATTTTCTACTTCAAAATCCTTAACTATCCCCTTCTTCCAAGGCTCGGCATCGGGGGCTGTCATCAGTAAATTTAACGTTACCGGCTCTTGCGTCTGGGCTGGCTTTACCGATAAAATCACCATCCCAAACACAACAATAAGGAATATTGCCAAAACTCTAAATCTAAGTTTTTGCAATACTTTTCTGAATTGGTTGATCGCTTCTAAATCCAACATTGATTGTTAGTCAAATAGTTAGTTAAATAACACTGCGTTAAGCAAAGCTCACTTTTATATATCGCCACCACGTTTTTCGTCATCAACTATTTTCGTGATGCCAATATATTGTTTAATATTTCTTTGTATTTATTAATGTTTTTAAACTTTATAGATAATTTTAAGTATCGATATTATAGCTCTTTTGTTCATAATTGCTAGAGTATGATTAAAAACAACTGAAAAGTTTAAGAATTATATTTTTAAGCCCTTAATTTATCTATATATTAAGATATTAAGTAGGTGCATCAAGTTTATGCTTATGCCAACTGAGGGTGTAAAGGGTTACATTTTGCGGTAAGTACTTTGTTTTTAGCGGCTTTATTTTATTCGGATTTGGCAACAATACACATTTTTCGCGTAGGGTGCGTGACTATTATTCGTTTTCATTAAAATTAATGGGTTTTGACAAGCAGGGGAAGCAGGGGGAGAAAAGAATTTTGAGAAAAATAAATCCTTTAAAATTAATGAAAAGAACCACTAGTAGTTCTTTTCATTAAAATTGATAGTTTGTAGAGAGGGGCGGAGTGCTACGTCTCCCGACGTTAGGTAGAAAACGAACCAGTCAGAATTTATGCAATGAACTAATTTTTGGTTGTAGGAGATATCTGAAGAGGGCGATACAACCAACCGTTTAGAGTTCAACTTCTTAAAACTGATATATTTTAGTAGTTCTTAAACCCGGTTTATTTGAGCTTCCACCCAAATGCTGCAACAAATGAGATGGAAATAATTATAAGGTCAAAAGTCTCTTGACTAAATACCTTTGACCTTTAATCTTTAATCTTAGTTACGATTCTGCCTCAAACACTCTATATCCAGCTTTACCTTGTTTTTTAGCTTGGTACATTGCCTTGTCTGCATCATCTAACAAGTTCAGGGGTTCGTGGTGTGTTCGATTGCTCAAAGCAATACCAATACTGGCTGTGATTAAAATCTTACGCTCATTAATATCAAAAGGCGTTTCCAACTTCTCTTGAATGCGTTTAGCAACATTAACACCATCGGCAACATCTTCAATGTCTTCTAAGAGAATGGCAAATTCATCACCGCCTAATCTGGCTACAGTATCTCCACGGCGCAAGCAGCACTCCAAAAGTTGGCTTATATCTATCAGCAATTTATCTCCCATCCCATGACCAAATTTATCGTTAATCTTCTTGAAACCATCTAAATCCACGAACAAAACAGCAAAGCTATAATTCTTTCTACGTTTACTACGTTCAAAAGACTGTGTAAGTCTATCGAGAAACAAAATTCTATTAGGTAACCCCGTTATAGAATCATGAAAAGCATTGTGTATGAGTTCTGCTTCTCTCTTTTTTCGTTTGCTGATATCCTGAAATACCAACACGGCACCTAAAATTTCCCCATCTTCACCGCGCACGGGTGAGACAGTATCACCAATTGATATTTCGCTACCATTTTTAGCTACTAGCTTACAGTTTTCTGGCAAATTCAAAATTTCACCCCTATTCATTGCACGTGCAGCTAAATTGTCGATTTCTTCCTCTGTATCGGCATCTTTGAGAAGAAAAACTTCTAACAATTTTTTACCAATAGCTTCATTTTTTGACCAGCCAGTTAGTTCTTCTGCGACAGGATTAATACTTTCGATACAACTATTAACATCTGTGACAATTACCCCACACCCCATACTATTAATAACTACGTTGAAGTATTGTGTTTGTTGTTGGAATCCTCTACTTAATTGATGCTTGAAGGTAGCCATTTTACTAGCCATATGCGAGTCTCTTGTTATAAAAGGTTTATAAAAGTGGGCAACATATTTATTAATTTTTTTCGTAATTTCCCAAATTTTTGTCAAATGCAGTACAGAATCTAAATGGTATCTCTGAACGATGACTACTATTCCTCCATTGCATTTTTTCATCAAAAAAATATCAACCAAAGTCAAACTTTGAATATTTTTTACAACCTTTGTAATTAACTTTTCAACCGCATCATTAACTTTCAGAACGCGGCTCCAAAACTTTTGTAAATTTTTCTTAATGGAACAATTCTGGTTTGGTTTATCTTCATTAAGGAAAATTTTTAGGTTGCTCATGTGCCATTTACTCACTGCTTAAAATCAGTTTTTTGCAAATTTCAACCTAAGTTAAATCTCAATACTCTAATCATAATCAATATTTAAAGCAGCATTGTTCGGTTACGAACAATCTTGTTTATTTGATTTACTATCATTGGGCCTCTGAAACTCTTATCGATCTGTTGTACATTTGTTTGATGGTTTTACAGATGGAATGCCAAGTTATTATAGCCAATTATTAATATATCCCAAAGCGCTTTGTATAAAAGCTACCTCCATGTTTATTAGCTACAATCTTTTTTATAGTAAATATAGCTGACTGCGGTTTTTACTTAAGTGGATTAAAAAAAAATACTATTAATAGATTGACATATCGTTTATTAGATTGAGCTTTAAAAGCAGATTGTGTTGCAACTAAGGCTTTTTATCGCAGACAATAAAATGTAGCTGTCAAATAAAAGTATTAAAATTGAATACATACGCATATTATTTTCAAATCACAATCGGAAAATCGCAATTAACAAAAATTTCAGCAAATCTTATTTCTAAAAGGGGTTCTAGGGTGTGTTCTCAGACTTCAAGCACTTTTTGCAAAAATACCTATAATTATGTTTTTTTATTCAACTAATTTCTATTTTTATTTTTCATAAATAGTCCATATCTACATTTAAACCGTAAATAAATATCGCTTTAATTTTTGTAAAGTTATATCAGATCGAAATCTACGATCCCTATATTAAGAATATGCAATATATGCCTCATCTGAAAATATGCAATAAGGTATAAAAATAAATACTTAAGTAGTAGATTTTTTAAGCCTATATTAGATATAGGCATTCAAAATGAATTTATTATTCAATCAATAACACTATTAGCATCTTGTCTATTTCAGTTGTATGCAAGACGCGGACAGAATACCTTTAATACAATAATTTTTATTAATAATTTTTGTTTATCCTGTTATAAGATTTAGCCGCAGATCAAATTAGAATTCAAAGTGCCATAGCCCTAAGGGCGACGCTAAAGCGTATCGCAATTGATATTTTTTTCTGCTGCTTGCTCCAAGCAACTATTTGTTTCTAATTAGTTCAATGGTAATTTTGCCGCCAAAATCTGGAATTGGTGCAGCAGGTTTACTCAATATCACTTGAACTTGCTTTACCAAATCGCATTTTTGTAAAATAGAATCTGCAATACTACCCGTAAGACGCTCAACCAAAGCAAACTTTGAGGTTTTAATTTTTTCTTGTACTAAACTAATGACGCTACGGTAATCGATAGTATCTTGAATCGCGTCAGTTTGAGCAGATATACTTAAATCCAACCATAGCTTTACATCCACCTCAAACCATTGTCCTAATACTTGTTCTTCTTTTAGATAGCCAGTGTAACCGTAAGCGCGAATTCCTGTTAAATAGATACAGTCCATAATGAGTTAGGAGTTAGGAGTTTAAAGTTAAGAATTAGGAGTTAGAAGTTGAAAATATTTAATGTTTAACCTCTAACCTTTAACCTTTAACCTTTAACCTGATTTTTCATGCCGATTGAATTTAGAAATATTAACGAAGTTTGGGCTTCTATATTTACTGAAACACTTAAACGATTGGGTTTGACTTGTGCTGTAATTTGTCCGGGTTCTCGTTCGACTCCTTTGACAGTTGCTTTTGCTCGTTCTCAACCAGATATAGAAGTTATTCCGATTCTTGATGAACGTTCGGCAGCTTTTTTCGCTTTGGGTAGAGCCAAAGCGACTGGATTACCCGTTGCTGTAGTTTGCACTTCCGGTACGGCTGGAGTAAATTTTTATTCCGCAGTTGTGGAAGCAAATTATAGCCGCGTACCTTTACTATTATTAACTGCCGATAGACCGGCAGAATTGCGTAATTGCCATTCGGGGCAAACCATCGATCAGTTGAAACTATTTGCTAATTATCCTAATTGGCAAGCAGAATTAGCAATCCCTAGCATAACCACAGAAATGTTGGCTTATTTGCGCCAAACTACAATATACGCATTTGAACAAACGCTTTATCCCGTTTCTGGCCCAGTACATTTAAATATACCTTTTCGCGACCCTCTTCCACCAATCAGGGATAAAAATTATTTTAATAAAGAAAATTTGGAATCATTACAATCAAACTTTAGCTCAGAAGATTTTTTTGCCGCAGTTACAAATAAATATCAACAAAAATTGATTCATTCTTCTTTCGCAATTCCTCAGAAATGGCTGGAAACGAAACGAGGAATTATCATTGCTGGAGTTGCTCAACCCCAAAAACCATCGAAGTATTGTAGTGCGATCGCGCAACTTGCCCAAAATTTAAAATTTCCAGTTTTGGCAGAGGGATTATCACCAGTTAGAAATCATGCTTCACTCAACCCCTATATAATTTCTACCTACGATTTAATTTTAAGAAGTCAAAATTTAGCAACTGAGTTACATCCAGAAGTCGTAATTCAAATCGGCGAAATGCCTACTAGCAAAATACTGCGTCAATGGTTGAACGATAATAATCCTCTCCGCTGGATAATTGAACCCTCAAATCAAAATATTGATGCTTTACATGGAAGAGTGGTTCATTTGCGGATGAATGTTGAAGATTTGGCATGGGCAGACAAGGGGAAAAGTAGACAAGGAGATAATTATCTTCAAATATGGTTAAGTGCTGAAAATCAGGTAAGAGAAAATATTGATAAAACTTTGGCGCAAAAGCAAGAGTTATTTGAAGGTAAAGCCGCTTGGTTACTTTCTCAGGTTTTACCACCCGAAACGCCTTTGTTTATATCTAATAGTATGCCGGTAAGGGATGTTGAATTTTTCTGGAAACCGAATAATTTAGGAATCAAACCATTTTTCAATCGTGGTGCAAACGGTATTGATGGCACTTTGTCAACTGCTTTAGGAATAGCTCATCGTCAACAAAGCAGCGTCATGTTAACGGGTGACTTGGCATTATTGCACGATACTAACGGCTTTTTAAGCAGAAATAAGTTTATCGGACATTTAACGATAGTATTAATTAATAATAATGGCGGTGGAATTTTTGAAATGCTGCCAATATCAGAATTTGAACCACCCTTTGAAGAGTTGTTTGCAACTCCCCAGGATATAGACTTTGCTCAATTGTGTAAAACTTACGGTGTCGAACACGAGTTAATTACTTCTTGGGCAGAGTTAAGTAAAAAATTAAATCCATTACCAACTAAAGGAATTCGGGTTTTAGAAATACGCACTAATCGTAAAGCAGATGCGAAATGGCGTAAAGAGAATTTGGCAAAGATGGCGAACGCGGGTTAAATGGATTACGCGGATGACACTGATTTATTGACAATTTGTAATTGATAAATATTAACTAATAAATAAAATGAATCTTTTTCGGAGTTCATATTTCTGGTTTTTTTGGTTTACCGTCATATTTTTTCTTTCTCTTGATTTTTGGTATTGGCAACCAGAAATATCATTTTCAGTTTTTTATCTTCCTCCTTGGGTGATATATTTTATCGGCTTACAACTTCTG
The DNA here is from genome assembly GCF_000316665.1 of Rivularia sp. PCC 7116. Taxonomy (GTDB): domain Bacteria; phylum Cyanobacteriota; class Cyanobacteriia; order Cyanobacteriales; family Nostocaceae; genus Rivularia. The sequence goes on from NC_019678.1 coordinate 1,820,660, forward strand.
ATTTCTTTCACCATGTTAGTATTTGCTCTCAATTTTTGGAAAACACCATCAAACTAGTAGAGTACCGCATAAATCGGGCATTATCGCATTCAACAGTTTCTATATTTTAGGGCTTTCAAACATTTCAAAGGGGTACTTCATTTCCCCACAGGGGTACAAGATAAAATAGCCATAAGTAGAAAAAATATGATTACCTATCTATTCATTGGAGCATATTTACTATTGAGTTTGGGTGTAGGAATCGCTACTCTTAAAACACAAAATAATACACCTCAAGAATATTTCCTTGCTAGCCGTAAAATTGGCAGTATTGTTTTATTCTTCACGCTGATTGCGACTAACTTTAGTGCTTTTGCTTTTTTAGGATTTGCTGGTGCTGGTTATCGTGTAGGTATTAGCTATTATCCGATGATGGGATTTGGAACGGCGTTTGTAGGTGTGTCGTTTTATTTAATTGGTTACAAAGTCTGGCTTTTAGGTAAAGAAAAAGGTTTTATTACTCCCTCGGAATTAATTGCCGAACGTTTGGGAAGTCAAACTCTTAAACTAATATTTCTGGCGGTAATGGTGATTTTTACATTGCCTTATTTAACTTTGCAGCCTATTGGTGGGGGATATCTTTTAGAAAATTTAACTAATGGACAAATTCCTTACTTTGCCGGAGCAATACTTTTGACATTTGTGGTTGTCATTTATGTCTTTATGGGTGGAATGCGAAGCGTTGCATTAACTGATGTTTTGCAAGGTATTTTAATGTTTGTATTGATGATTGTAGCCCTATTAACTATTGCTAATAGTTTGGGAGGAATTACGGAGGCTAACCGCACTGCTTACGAACAATTACCAGAACTTTTTTCCCGACAGGGTGTAGATAAATTTTTCACTAAATCGAAGTGGTTTAGCTATATGGTTTTGTGGATTCTCAGTTTACCGATGTTTCCCCAAATGTTTATGCGGTTTTATATTCCTAAAACAGCCACTCCTTTAAAAGTATCTGCAATTTTATATCCTTTAATAACCACAGCAATGTTCATTTGTCCGGTATTAATTGGTGTTTGGGGGCATATTCCCTTTCCTAATTTAACAGGAAAAGTTACAGACCAGGTTTTACCGATGATGTTGGCAGAATATACACCCGTTTGGATAGCTTCTTTTGTGATGGTAGGAGCATTAGCAGCTTTGATGTCAACATTGGATTCGCAACTTTTAGCATTAAGTACGATGTTGACAAGAGATGTATATATATCTTATTTTCGTCCGAATGCAACTCTAGGCGAACAAACTTTGGTTGGTAGGATATTGATTGTGATTTTGGCAATTGTTGGTTTAATTATTGCTTATAATCCACCTGCAACATTTACTGCGATCGCAACTCAAGCTTTTACTGGTTTCGCTGTTTTATTTCCTACGGTTATTGCTGCTTTGTATGGTAGAAATATTAATCCCCTTAGCTGTATTATTTCTATTCTTGTAGGGGAAGCAGCATTAATCGGTTTTGCGTTAAATATAATTCCAGCAAGTTTTACTTTTGGTTTTTTACCAGTTGTGCCGATAGTTTTTGTTTCGGGGTTAATTATTGTTTTAGGAAACGTGAATTTAGGGCAAAAGATAAAAGTTAGAGATTAAAGGTTAATTTATCAATGTCTACAGTATTTGCAAGATTTTCCAAACTAATTGTATAAGCGAGGTTTGTATCAATATATTCAAAAATTTCATTTAACCTTACCCGCGATAACTTACCCTTTGGTCCTTTTCTTTGACATTCAAGATTGGAATGATACAGCAGAATTAATTCCACTAACCTATTGACTAAAGCCTCTACGTGTAATTCACCCCATAAACCTGAATGAAGTTCCGAATGTAGAGTTTTTGCAACGTGGCGCAAACCTATAGCATCGGAACGAAAACAAGGTAAAAGTTCTACAGAAGAAACATTTCCTTTGTATTTTGTACGCACAACATTTTGAATAATTTCTGGATTCAGCCTTAAATGTAAAGTCTTAGCAAAACCATTTCATTGCCATCTTTGAGGCATTTGTGCTGGTACCAGTGCAATATCACCTGCTCTAACTTCAGACTCACTATTTTTTTGAGCAAACTGCTGCATCAAATTTGGTAAGCCGTTAAGAAAAAATACTAAAAGATGTTGAGAAAAACCGTCTTTAGCTTCTAAATCGGCAGTCGGTTGAATCCGCTCATCTGCTTGAAAGTTTTTATTGAAGCTTTCCTTTGATAAAAGAATTGTTTCCGGTTAAAGATGAGATAATTCTGACGAAGAAAGTTTTGCTAGGTGCGACATCTAGTTAATGAAGCTCAACGGAACTTAGACATTTTTCGTAATCAAAAAAGACTTAAAGCTATACACACTATTACTTTTTTCTCATTGTACTTTTTTTATTAAAATATCTGGGTTGAAGCGATTCTTATGGTCTTGAAATATATCCCTTTCCCTAAATTGATTTCAGGCTTTTCTCGTTGCTTTTTGTCTAAATCCCATTAATATCATTTGGTGACGTTTTAATCCTATACTAATAAAAGCTTAATACTCATACAAGTAAGGTAAAGCTAAATGAAAGATGGTTTTGAATTAAGAAATGTTGGTGGTAAAGGAGAAGGAATGTTTGCTACCCGAGCATTTAAGCCTGGTGAGACAGTGATGGTTGGTAGATTTGAAAAAATGTTAGATGAAAATCATTCTCATGCCTCACAAATAGGTCAAAATAAATTTGCTCTCCATGCAGGGTTGATATCTAAAGTAAACCATTCTTGCAATCCTAATTGTGGCATCCAAATCAATGAAACAGGTGCTCATGATTTTGTTGCAATGAAAGACATTAGTGTGGAAGAAGAATTAAGTTTTGATTATGCGATGAGAAACTATACTGTTAATTATTTTCCACCCAAATGTATGTGTGGCTCAAAAGACTGTAGGGGAAGAATCACTGGTTGGAAAGATTTACCAGCGACTAAGAAGAAACAGTATGAGGGCTTTGTCGCTCCTTACCTTCTTGAACTTGACATAAATAATCAAAAATACGTCTCTAATTAAGATCGGTCAATTTAACTCGGCTAGGTTCTCCAGATACAATAGCTCTAATAATATCCAAGCTAGTACTGTGCAATTGCTGCCGATGGCGATACGGTAATTTTATGTTGATTTGCACGGTGGGCTTTTGCGTTATCTTTACACCCAATGACATTTTCTCGCGCCACAGCTATTAGATAATGGCAAATGACTCATGATTAATGACCGATAATGCAAATCAACTGGCAAACCGCCAAAACCTACGAAGATATTCTTTACGATAAAGCCGATGGTATTGCGAAAATCACCATCAACCGTCCCCACAAACGCAATGCTTTTCGTCCTAAAACTGTTTTTGAACTTTACCAAGCTTTTTGCGATGCCCGCGAAGATTCTACTATCGGCGTAGTATTGTTTACTGGCGCGGGACCTCATACTGACGGTAAATATGCGTTTTGCTCTGGTGGCGACCAAAGCGTGCGCGGGAAAGCCGGATATGTGGATGATGATGGCATTCCCCGTTTAAATGTATTGGATTTACAGCGTTTGATTCGTTCCATGCCCAAAGTCGTAATTGCTTTGGTTGCAGGTTACGCAATTGGGGGAGGGCACGTTTTACATTTAATTTGTGACTTGACAATTGCCGCCGACAATGCGGTATTCGGACAAACCGGGCCAAAAGTTGGCAGCTTTGACGGTGGTTTTGGTGCAAGTTATTTAGCCCGCTGCGTCGGACAAAAAAAAGCTCGCGAAATCTGGTTTTTGTGTCGTCAGTACAGCGCTCAACAAGCTTTAGATATGGGTTTAGTAAATACTGTGGTACCTGTAGAGCAATTAGAAGCTGAAGGTATTCAATGGGCACAAGAGATTTTAGAAAAAAGCCCGATTGCAATTCGCTGTTTGAAAGCGGCTTTTAATGCTGACTGTGACGGACAAGCGGGTTTACAAGAACTTGCTGGCAATGCCACTTTACTTTATTACATGACGGAAGAAGGAAGTGAAGGAAAGCAGGCATTCTTAGAAAAGCGTAAGCCAGATTTTCGTCAATATCCTTGGTTGCCGTGACACAACTACTGACTGGTCAGTACCATAAAAATTGACGGTGAGGCTAGGGAGGGGGGGAGCAGTGAGAGGGAGAGGAGGGGGAAGAAAAAAATCTTTTTGTTGTTACAATACACCCATCAAAACTAATATTGCATTTGATTAATTCTCAAGGGTGGATGGGAAACATAAAAAATTATTCTACCCCCTCTACCCCTTCTCCCCCTCTCCCCCCTCACCATCCTTACTCGTAAAAACTAATGAAAAAGACTGCTAGGAACTTGTTATTTACAAATAAATAAATATAAAAATTGCACCCAGTACTTAAATAAAGGGTGCAATTTTTTGTGAGTGCAAGGGTGAAGTAAGTACTCACCACTAATTTTTTTTAAAACAAATTTTATTTATATAAACTTGACCGATTCATTGCTCGTATACAACGGCTAAATTGTTTGTAGATTAAAAGTTGCTATGCATTTTTTGTCTGGAAACTTAACCGTGCGAGTTTTTCTATAAATAAGGGAACAATGCTCCTCACACATACATTTAACTTAGTTTTAACTTAATAAGGCTTCTGCTTTAACTGGGGTGGATTCTTCCTCGATTGATGCTTCTATACTTCCCAGAGCTAAACTTTTAGAACTCTCTGCTAATAACGGAGTCGCATCCGGCAAACTCCAAGCATCTTCCAAGGTTTCCCATGAAGGCGCAAAGGGAGGGGCTGCCAAAGAACAGGCTTTCCAACTTCCACGTACTGGCGCTCCCAGTTGCTGACAGACCCCTCCACGCCGTCCTTGAGGATCAAAGTGACGACAATTTCGGCAAGCTGAAGTGAAGATTTGGATGCTTTTCATATTTTACGCCGTATGCAGGGCTGATTTACTCCTACTATTTTGCTCCTAGACATAAATACGGAATAAACCGATAAAGCTATGATTCCGTCTAAGTTTTCGCGATCCCAATAGAAAATAAGCTTTATAATCTCTTTATGTTTTTGTCATATTTTTAAATTATTGTGTAACGAAAAAGAAACAAAAATCCTTCAAAATATCTGAGAATTCTGTGTCTAAACTAATTGGGGATCGCGATTAATGAGCCTGCTTTAGATGTAGGAGCATAGCTACAGTCAGCTTCAAGGACTAACACCTTGAACTCAAAATTTACTGTAAAAGAACAATTCTCAGAGACAATCATCAAAACATAAATATCAATTGCGATCGGCTAAAGTCTCTGCTCCCCATTCAAAAAGACCTAGCGGCGCAAATCGAACAAACACCCCAGCGTTCTAATTCACCTTGAGGAGTGGGAGACTCGCAGTTGGGACAAGCGGGTAAATGCGAGTGTCGCGTTTTTATTGTTTGTGACCAATTCGCAAAAGCAGTATTGGAGTTTTTGGGTTGGGATTGACGATTGGTTATTTGATTGAAGTTGTTTCCTAAATAGCTGGGATGCTCCGTAGATGAAATATTTAGTTGCCGAAAAGATTTTTTTTTGGTAGGCTGCCAACGAGCGGTAGAAAAGCGTATATCTACTAAGGGAGTTGGTAATATTAGATTTAGCTTTTTCAGAAATTTTTGACGCTCAAAAGTCAGGTTCTGCGCCCAAACAGCACTCGAAGTTGCCACCCATAAAATACCCCTTTCAATAGAGACAGGCTGAGTGTGAGTAGCAACGACTTCTCCCACAACTTCTTGCCAACAGTCAAGTAAGCGTTGTATAGGTTGTTGCTTATATAAAAATTCAATTTGTAGCTGCTCTAAAATATCTGGAACTGATTCAAATGACATCTTTAATAAAAGTGGGTGCAAGAATTACATCTTGGTGAAATCATATAACTATGATAATTTTCGCTAGGATTGGCACAGGGGTATTTGTTTTACCCAAGATGACTCCTAAAAATCGGGGCAGGTTTTATCAAAGCTCCCTCGTTTTCACAGGAGATACTCATCTGGATTGGCACGTTAGCGCTAATCTGATAAACCTGTCATAGTTTTACGCGAGAAAATTGTTACACGGTGAATAATCTGGCAGTTGGTACGGAGGCACACGGGCTATGAGTGAAAACCCCCTATATTATTCTGGTAATCAAACATCTAAACCATCAAATTTAAAACCGGCACTTAGCGCGGCTCTCGCAAGTTTAGAAGTACAGCTAGACGAAGAACTAGCACGGTATCGTCGAACACGAATTACGCGTAGAACCCCAACTCCCAAAAGTCTGGGCAGTTTGATTGCTGGAAAACCGCAAGTTCAAAACGCTATATCTGCTGCTAATAGCAAAAATCAACAGAGTTTAACAGCAGAAGAAGCTGCGGCTTATATAAGACAGCAGCAAGTAGGTAGTTCAGCTAAAGAAATTAAGAGCGAAATTAAAACACCACCGCCTCCTCCCGTACCGGCAGCTTCGCCAGAGGTAACTTTTAATAAAAACAATAATTCTGAGATTCCGCTTTCTGAAACTGTTGCTAGTCAAGAACAAGCTGTACCATTTCCCGAAGCAACAACCAAAGCTCAAAATCAAAGCATACCCGAGACTGCAAACCAAAGTAGCATTGTCAAAGCGGTAACAAATGGAAACATTCCACAAGACAATATACCCACACCCAAAGACACTACTAAGCAACCAGATGACTATTTAGAATCTTCTGAAGCTCTGCTGCGAAGCCTACAAGAAGAACAGCAACAACCGCAAACTAAAAAACCAAAAAATAATAATGACAGTCTGCTATCACCTTTAAGTATTGGCTCGATGGCACTACTTTTGGTCTCAAGCATTACTTTTGGGTATATCATTTTCAACTTAAATAACCTACCTTCACTAAGTTTCGGCGGATTATTTAAGCGCAATCAAGAAGTAGGTAGCGAAAATACTGAAAATGTTAGCGATATAAAATCCGATGAACCGAAATTAACGGCTACATCTAGAAATCCGAATCTGGCGAAAAATGAACTTCCAGATATAAATAATATTGATGACATAGCCGGAGCAACACCCAGAGCAAAACCTACAACCGCAGCCAAACCATCAACTCCGGTAACAAGCCAAGCTTCAAGAGTTGCGACTCCTCAAGCTACGGTAGAACAAATGTCACCAACCGTGGCAACAAATACGCCAGCTACCCCGGTAACTGAAGCACAACCAGCACCAACCCCTCAAAACCTTGACGACATAAAACCATCCAGTGGTGGATTTTATAATGTCATCGTAGATAATACAGGTAATAATTTAGCTGAGGCTAAGAAAGTAATTCCAGATGCATATTTGTCTCCAGAAGGCAAATATGTTTATTTAGGTGCCTTTAAATCCAAAAAGAGACTAAAAGATCATTTAGAACTTCTCAAGCAAAAGGGAATTACGGCAAGGGTAGAAGAACCGGACAATTAATAGAGGATAGGGAGATAGGGAGACAAGGGGGGATAATTCGTAATTCGCTACTCGCTACTCTTTACTTGTTAGTGGTTATGAAAACTTTAGAAATAGAGGCTTGACTTATGGGGCTGATTGAGCGCGTCTTGCGCTTATTTCGTTCAAATGTGAATGATTGGACGGCAAAACGGGAAGATCCAGAGAAAATTCTGGAACAAACCCTTTATGAAATGCAGGAAAATTTGGTGCGGATGCGACAAGGAGTAGCGCAGGCGATCGCTACTCAAAAACGTACCGAAAGACAAGCGGCTCAGGCTCAGTCAACATCAGAAGAGTGGTATCGTCGCGCCCAAATGGCTTTGCAACAAGGTAACGAGGCTTTAGCGCGAGAAGCCCTGACGAAACGTAAAGCTTACGAACAAACTGCAACTGCGCTCTTAGAACAAATTGGGCAACAAAAAACTTTAGTCGCTAAACTTAAAAAAGATATGCAGTCTTTAGAGCTAAAAATCTCTGAGGCTAAAACTAAAAAAGATATGTATATTGCTCGCGCTCGTTCGGCTGAAGCTTCTTTGCGACTTCAAGAAATGCTTGGTGAAGTTGGCGATACCAGCTCGCTAAAAGCTTTTGAGAAAATGGAAGACAAACTTTTAGAACTAGAAGCGAAACAAGAAGCAATTGCAATATCCGGTACGGACGAATTAGAAGATAAATTTGCAAGCTTGACTGAAGGTGATGATGTAGATGCCGAACTTTCGGCAATGAAAGCACAACTTCCCCAGAGTAAGCAAAGTCCGCAGCAGCCTCCCAGTAGTTAGATGAAATTTTATAACTCTTACCCGTAATATTTCTTTTGAGAACTGGGGGGTTATAGGGAGGACTAATTGAGAAGAGAAAGATTACATTGAAATAGGGAACTATATAAGTAGTAAAAAACCTAACTTTATTATCGCCGGAGCGTAAATCTTAAGAGGAAAACAACTATGGGATTATTCGATCGTGTAAGACGAGTAGTAAGCGCAAACCTCAACGACTTAGTCAGCAAAGCTGAAGATCCAGAAAAAATACTAGAACAAGCCATTCTTGAAATGCAAGAAGACTTGGTTCGATTGCGTCAGGGTGTTGCTCAAGCAATTGCTGCTCAAAAACGTACAGAAAAGCAATATAACGATGCTAATACTGAACTGAATAAATGGCAGCGCAATGCAATGCTGGCGCTACAAAAAGGTGATGAAAACTTAGCTCGTCAAGCATTAGAGCGTAAAAAATCTTTTACTGAGTCTGCTGGCACTCTTAAAGTAAGTTTAGACCAACAAAGCGCTCAAGTTGAAAATCTCAAGCGTAATTTAATCCAGTTAGAGAGCAAAATTTCTGAAGCAAAAACCAAGAAAGAAATGCTCAAAGCAAGGGTTACGGCTGCCAAAGCACAAGAGCAACTTGAAGGAATGGTGCGCGGCATGAACAGCAGCAGTGCAATGGCTGCATTTGAGCGCATGGAAGAAAAAGTCATGATGCAAGAAGCACGCGCTCAATCCGCAGCAGAGTTAGCTGGTTCGGACTTAGAAAGTCAATTTGCACAGCTCGAATCTAGCAGCGGTGTAGATGATGAATTAGCTGCCTTAAAAGCACAAATGGCTCTACCAGGAGAAGCCGCAGCCAGCCAACCCCAGCTACCGCAACAAACTGACACCAATCAAGCTAGTCAGAAGAAAAATAGCGAACCAGTAGATTCCGAATTGGAATCGCTACGCAAAGAGTTAGACAATATGTAATTTTTTAGATTTGAATTCAGATATTTAGAATTATCCCACAGCCAATATGCGTTGTGGGATTTTTGCTATACAGTCAACAGTTAACAGTTAAGAATTTGGAATAATTGATTCTTCCCCCTCTCCACCTCTTCCCCCTCTCCACCTCTCCCCCCTCTCCCCCCTCTCCCCCCTCTCCCTCCTCTTGCCAATTCATTCCCACAGCTACTAGTTTCCAGGCAACATATTGAGATACATTTAATTTGTGTAACTATAAAAGATGCTATTAAGTGGAGATTAAAATGAGCGAGGGTGTGAATAACATTAATGATGCTAATTTTGAAAAAGAAGTACTGCAAGCCGAGAAACCAGTATTAGTTTACTTTTGGGCTTCTTGGTGCGGACCTTGTAAATTAATGTCTCCGGCAGTAAATGCTGCTGCCACTAAGTATAGCGACAAGCTCAAGGTTGTCAAAATGGAAGTCGATCCCAATCCTGTTTCCGTTAAGCAATATCAGGTGGAAGGTGTACCAGCTTTAAGACTTGTTCAAGGTGACAAAATATTAGCCTCTAGCGAGGGAGTTGTTAACAAAGAGAAGTTGATGAGTCTATTAGACACTCATCTAAGCAGTTAAATATTCGTAGATAGTTGTTAATTTTTAGTGGATGGTACGAAGTGGTTCGTAAATGATAATTTATTTCTATTAACTGGGATTTACCTTCTAGCCTTCTTGTTTAAGGAAGCTTGAGAAATATAAATATTTGGAATCCGAAGTTTATCATTTCCACTGCGTAAGTTCTGTTAAAAACATTCTTGTAGGGTGTGTTAGATCCACGATTAAATTATGCGAAAACGTATAATCTGAATATATCAAGGGCACTAACAACCTTTGGTGCGTTACGGCAAATTTTCAACTGTTCTTTTCCCATAGAATCCGGAAAAGCCGTAACAAAAGGGCACGGCAATAATGCGGCAAGAGTATCTACATTGCATTTTGCCTCAATAATGCGGCAAGAGTATCTACACCGCATTTTGCCTCCCCTACTATCTTTTTTCTTTTATAAACGCCCACTAACAACTAACTACTAACTTTAAAAATGCAATTTGCGAAGCGCTTAGAACCACTGCAATCCAATGTGTTTGCAGATATGGATATTGCAAAGGCTAAAGCTTTGGCTTATGGTCGTGAGTTAATTGATTTATCTTTGGGATCTTCGGATTTACCGGCAGAAAGTCATGTCATCGAAGCCATAGCTAAGTCTTTGTACGATAAAAGCACTCACGGGTATTTACTGTTCAGCGGAACCCAAGAGTTTCGTTGTGCAGCAGCTCGATGGTATTCGCTCAGATTTGGTGTCTCGGTAGATCCAGAAACAGAAGTACTACCTTTGATTGGCTCCCAGGAAGGGACGGCACATTTTCCTTTAGCAGTTCTAAATCCGGGAGATTTTGCTTTATTGCTCGATCCGGGCTATCCTTCTCATGCTGGAGGAGTTCACTTAGCTAGCGGTCAAATTTATCCTATGCCTTTACGGGAGGAAAACAATTTTTTACCTGTATTTGAGGATATTCCGGTATCTGTATTAAATCAGTCCCGGATGATGGTATTAAGTTATCCCCATAATCCTACTGCCGCGACTGCAACGTTATCTTTTTTCAAACAAGCGGTTGCTTTTTGTCAGCAGCACAATATTGTCTTGGTTCACGATTTTCCCTACGTTGATTTGGTCTTTACAGAAACCCAAGCACAGAAAACTAATCCCCTGTCTTTAGCGCCTTCAATTTTGCAAGCCGACTCAGAAAAAACTACCTCGATTGAATTTTTCACTTTGTCCAAATCTTATAATATGGGCGGTTTTCGCATCGGTTTTGCTATTGGTAATCGCGAATTAATTAAAAGCTTACGTCAAGTAAAAGCAGCAGTTGACTTTAACCAATATCGAGGAATTCTAAATGGTGCGATCGCTGCTTTGAATGGGCCGCAATTGGGAGTACAGATTGCTGTCGATAGCTTCCGAAAACGCCGCGATGCTTTTGTAAATTCTTTACACCGTATCGGATGGGAAGTGACTTTGCCGAAAGCAACAATGTATGTCTGGGCAAAGCTACCGGAAGACTGGAGTAAAGATTCTATCCAATTTTGTAAAGATTTAGTTGAAAATACGGGAATTGCGGCTTCTCCTGGAGCTGGTTTTGGCAAGTCTGGAGAAGGTTTCGTCCGCTTTGCCTTAGTCCGGGAACCATCAGAGCTAGTAGCTGCTGTAGATAAAATATCCCAGTTCTTACAGTTGGTTTACTAAATCTTTATTCGAGATTGATGTAAAATTAACTAATTTGTATCCACAATCACAGTAGTACTGAGTTAGACTGAGCGCAGTATTACAGATTCCGCGCATCATTTTTTTTCATATTTTGGGGCAATATACTTATTTGATGGGATTAAATTTTCACAATAATGTAATTGCAGCAAAAAAAAGGGGAGTATCAATTACTTGTTTTTTTAGTTTTGAAGGAACCAGCGTCCATGACATTAACTATAAACAATATCCGTAATTTCGCATTACTTGGTACGATAATTAGCGCCAGCGCTACAGCCCCGGCACAAGCAGGTTTACCTAAAAATATTAACAGTGATGATGATTTAACAAAAGCTTCAGAGAAGCAAACACCATTTGAGAATCAAGATATTTTGTCAGATAAACAAAAGTGCAATCCAACGGATTTATGTATATCCTTTCCAGAGTTTGATTCACAAAGCCAGCCAGAAAAAACAGAAGATAAAAATTCATTAGAGAATTTGATGTTAAAAAAAGCTACAACTAGTTATGAATCAATTAGTGCTGGTGAGAAAATTCAAGTAAAAATATCGGATGATGGAGTTAAACACATTATATATAATGCTGAATTTTCTCCTTTAGAAAGTAAGGAAATGCATACTGCTATTTATTCATCTGCGTCATCACAAAGAAGGAAAGTACCTGAACCTTCAGCAATGCTAGGATTAATCGCATTCTTTTTACTTGCTGCAAAACGTCAAAAAGAAAAAGGCAGCCAGACAGCAGCACAATAATTATTAACTCCTAAAGTATGCATCTTGCTGAAATATTAGAAACCGAGAATATTTTTGTCAAAGCAGTAAGGAAGCGCACGATACTGCATGAATATATCATTAGAAAATTTACAAACAACCGGATTCCTTTAGGCTTGTCGAGAATGAGAAAAGATATAAGTTAGGTAGATATTGGGTTTAATAAAATTTTTTATTTCGTTTCACAGTTAATCTACGAAAAACATCAGTGGAAGGTGCATCTATTTTTGTTCTAAATTTTTCTATATAAAAACAATCAAAATCTCAATTGCGAATTAAATAGCTCTCATAATCTGATTAAATTTATGAATATAGCAGTTCTCAGTTGAACAGAATACATCCCTCTACTGGCGGAAGCAGAGGAGAAGTGAGTGAGGTTTCTCAAGCTTTATTGCACTCAAATGAAAAGCGTTATATTTTGTATTTACCGAACTGACGGTTTTTACAAAGCATCATTTTATACGTGAACAAATTAAAACTGCGGTAACATTAATCTGCAATAAATAAACATTGGTTTTAATTAACTGTTACTTTGCAAAAATATTGTAAATTTTGTTGTTCAAATATTAGGCAAAGTTAAAGATTGGTTTAACTTTGTATTAAGCTTATAATTTGAGCTACTATTTATTATAAGCATTAATATTAGTTAAACTAAACTTCATAAAGTATAATTTTGAACTAATTTATCTTGCGTTTCTCCGCTTCCTTGATTGGGAAAAATGAATTAGCCCGACTCAGAAAAGAGATTTAAGCTAGTTTAGTAAGCTGGTAATTTTAGTGAATGGTTTTTACATATACTTTTTGAAATATCTTGTTAATAAATCTAAAAATGACGATATTCTTGCATTCGTTTACTAATAATTGATTTGTGACTGAAAGTGATAGGTAAAGATGACAGTGCAGCTAATAAGTGCAGAGCAGCAAGTAGAATCATTAAAATCACAGAATATTAAAAAAGTTTTGCTCGTTGAGGATAATGATGCCAATCGAATGCTGTTAACAGATTGTTTAAGTTTTTCTGGATATAAAGTAAAAAGTTTGTCCGATGGTTCAAAATTTTTCTCTACAGTAGAAACTTTTCAACCAGATTTAATTGTATTAGATTTAAAATTGCCAGATATTGATGGCTTCTTTTTATTAAAAGAAATGCAGCAGCGCTTTGATGCTGCAAAAATTCCTGTAATTATAGTTTCGGGTTTAGCTTTTAAATCGGATTGCGAACGAGCGATTGGTTTGGGCGCTCGCCGCTATTTTGTCAAACCTGTAATTCTCACGGAGCTTACTCAAGCTATTGAAAAAGAGCTATCTTGTCACCAAAAATAAAATAGATTTCGTTTATGATTCTGGCTTTTGGTTAACAAGATATTCTTCAACACTTTTACTTAAATTTTGCACTGAAGAACCAATTATAGAAATTTTCCGTTGAGCTTGTGCCAGCAATAATATTGCCGATTGCAATTCATTGAGTGTTTCATTCATTGCTTCACGATACTGGGATTCAAAATCTTGTGAATTCATTTTCTTGCTCCTAAAATATTTTTTGCTACGTCGATCGAGACTTAATAATCTAAATTTAATAACCTAAATTTGAGTATAGATAAGTAAATTAATTTCAAACTATATATGAATTTTTTGCGATTACATCTATGCTTTGATTTATATCAATGATAATCATTTGATTCAAGTCTATAAATCCGTTAATTTTCTTAAGAATCAAAAATTTGACTAAAATACGGGATTTTACTGATTTAAATTGAAAAAATATAACGAAATTATAATGATCGAGAACTAAAATTTAGAGTATTGACCGGTAATATAGTCGAGATAGACATAATATTGTTTTAATTGAGGTGTCAATATTCAAGTTGATGGGAAGTTCAAAAGTATCCGATTTAGTTTTCAAAGATTTTACAGTTAATTTAGAAGTAAATTTGAAGAACTAAGGATTTTAGCTGACGCTCTCTATTTATAGACGATAGTGCTTAAATTATTGCCAGGAAGCTAATTTTGAGGCGTTGAGGTTTGAAATTTCAACATTAAAAACTCCAATTTTTAGATCAAGAATTTAATCCGCGTACAACGACGGTGATTTTACTTAAAATAATAGTGATGGGTCGATTTTTTATTTTCAGACTTGAGTCGTGACAAAATCTGCTGAATCTTTACCGCTACTAAAAAATCCAGAACGTTTAGAAAGTCGTTTAAAAGAGATTCCCCCAGAGCCAGGAGTCTATTTGATGCGGGATGCAAATGACCGTATCGTATATATAGGTAAATCGCGCAAATTGCGAACTCGGGTTCGTTCTTATTTTCGAGAGTCACAAAAACTTACCGAGCGCATCGCGATGATGGTAAGACTGGTGACGGAAATCGAATTTATTGTTACAGATACCGAAGCCGAAGCCTTAGCTTTAGAAGCAAACTTAATTAAGCAGCATCAGCCATACTTCAACGTGCTGCTCAAAGATGATAAAAAGTATCCTTATGTTTGTATAACTTGGTCTGAAACATATCCCAGAATTTTTATTACCCGCAAACGCAGATTGGGTAAAGAAAAGGACAGATATTATGGCCCATATACTGATTCACGTTTATTACGGGGAATATTAAGCTTGTGCAAGCGGATATTTCCTTTAAGACAGCGCCCACAGCCTTTGTTTAAAGATAGACCTTGTTTAAACTACGATTTGGGAAGGTGTCCGGGGGTTTGTCAGCAATTGGTTACGCCGGAAGAATATCGCAAAATTGTGCAAAAGGTAGCGATGGTTTTTCAAGGTCGCACTAGTGAATTAATTGATACACTCACTCAACAGATGGAACAAGCATCTGAAGAATTAAACTTTGAAACCGCCGCACGTAGAAGAGACCAAATTACCGGTTTAAAGTCGTTAAATGCCGACCAAAAAGTATCTTTACCTGACGATACCGTTTCTCGGGATGCCATAGCTTTAGCTGCAGATGAAAAACACGCTTGCATTCAGTTATTCCAGATTCGCGCCGGACAATTAGTCGGAAGACTGGCATTTTTAGCCGATGCACAAGCTGGCTTCGGGGCTATTTTACAGCGAGTATTAGAAGAACATTATCAAACCGCCGACTCAGTAGAGATTCCTAGCGAAATTGTAGTTCAGCACGATCTACCAGATGCAGAAATTTTGGCAGATGTCTTAAGTCAACGTAAAGGGAAAAAAGTGACTATTATTAATCCCCAGCGTCAACTTAAAGCAGAATTGATTGAAATGGTAGAGCGAAACGCCAACTATGAATTGCAAAGAATGCAAAAACTTAGCGATCGCAATCAACAAGCCCTGCAAGATTTGGCTGCCATAGTCGATTTACCGGAGTTACCCCATCGCATCGAAGGTTACGATATTTCTCATATTCAAGGTTCAAATGCGGTAGCTTCTCAAGTGGTATTTATTGATGGTTTAGCAGCAAAGCAGCATTATCGGCATTATAAAATTAGAAATCCAGAGATTCAAATCGGTCATTCGGATGACTTTGCTTCCTTAGCCGAAGTTATCGGCAGACGCTTTCGCAAATATATAGAAGATCCACAATTACAAAGAATAGGTAATCCCGATTTCCCAGATTTAGTGATGATAGATGGTGGAAAAGGACAATTATCTTCTGTTGTCGCCGTTTTGCAAGAAATGAATTTACTAGAAGACGTGCGAGTTGTCAGCTTAGCGAAGCGACGAGAAGAAATATTCGTACCTGGAGAATCCATACCTTTGAAAACAGAAGCAGAACAACCAGGAGTCCAGTTACTCAGAAGGTTGCGCGACGAAGCTCACCGTTTTGCCGTTAGTTTTCACCGTCAACAACGCACCGCAAAATTAAGGCGATCGCGTCTAGATGAAATACCAGGTTTGGGACATAATCGTCAACAACAACTATTGGCGCATTTTCGTTCAATAGACTATATCCGCATCGCAACACCCGCTCAAATTGCCGAAGTTCCCGGAATCGGCTCGCGTTTAGCACAAGAAATATACGATTATTTCCATCCAAATAACGAAATACATTCTAAATAAACAAATTTTTATTGAATATTACCCATTACCCATTACCCATTACCAATTACCAAGCCCAACAGATATGATAAGTGTTCTACCGGACAACTATGTTACCTAATCGCAGGTAATACTTGCTGTTCGACTAATACACGCCTGACAATATTAATTTCGCCAACATACTCTCTACCATCCAACTCGTAAAACACTAATAAAGTCGTAGAATTCTTTTGATGCGAACCTAATAACCTATCAACTTCATCAATAACTTCGGTGTAATCGCTTCCCGAAACATCAGAAACGGCGATAGTTTTCTTATCTTTCTCATCTAAAAGCTTATCATCATTACTATCAGCCTTAACTACTTCATACCACACGCCTCGGGCAATTTTATCGGCACGCCTTTCGAGAAATACTTCTTGGGCATTCAAAAATAAATAGTCATTTTCGGGTACTAATCGTTGTGCTGATTTATCGTTAGCATTAACAAATAAATAATTACGGGTAGTAGATGCTTTTTTAGCATAAGAATTTTGACGATAATCTTGTTGGTAGTTAACAGGCGCTATTAAATAAGACGTACCTTCGAGTTCCCGAAAATTACCCAAGCTTGCTTTTACTTTGTCATCCTTTAGAGGTTTTGCGTCTATCGAATTTCTTGCTACAGGTTCCTGTAAAAAAAAGCGCCCAATTTGATAGCCTCCAAAGCCGAAAACTACAAGTACAATAAAACCAACAATAAAGAACAGCGAACGATTCGTAAACTTCATTTTTAATTATCGTCGAAATTAACGGTCTATCAGTATTAGATTGAATCTATGTTACAAATGAATCAATTATTCCATTAATTGTTACACCAAGATATTAAGTAAAATAACTTACTGTTAATCTAATTTTAGATTACGATTGCAGTTGTAAAACCGGTGTTGCTAATTAAAAATATCAATAGCCCCCCAACCCGCAATTCTGGGGGAGAAAAACAATTTAAATTTCCCTAAAATCAGGGGATTTAGGGGACAGCAACTGGGGTGTAAAAATGAATTCATAGTTCAATTGTGCAACGCCGTAAAACCTATTGTCGATCGGTAATTTTTCAAGTTTTATAAAGATATGATACTGCTTGCACAAAACTAATTATTGCTCAATAATTTTGATACATCAAGAAACCCGGTTTTACAGCAAAACCGGGTTTCTTGATAATTATCAATTACAGGACTTACGCAATTGTCATAATAACTGGCTGGTGCGTGACACTGAAAATATTGTTACTACGTTCGCAGTTGCTCAAAGTGTCACAGCACCCTACAAGAAGAATGTGCCGGTTGCGTAAGTCCTAAATTATTTAGGGATTTAACTATCACTGAGGATTAGAAGAATCTCTAGCAGCTTCAAAACCGTTAGTTCCAAAGGTTAAATCAACATCGCTACTTATCGCAGCATCAGTTTTAGTTGCATCAGAGCCTTCAATTGTTTGTGACTCGAAAGGTGTAACACCCGTTGAAGTCAACTTAACATCATCAATTAATATTGCAGAATTAACAATCGTATCAGTCAAATCTACAATCCCAAAACCTAAATCGTATGTTCCAGCTTGAGAAATTAAGATTTTAAGAGATTGAGTGTCTGTTGCTTCCGAATATCCTTGAACATTCTTATCGGAAGAGAAAGTTGGATCTGATGTATCGGTTAATTCTTGAGCAAATTTGCCAAGAGAGAAGAAAGCTGAATCGTTAAAGGTTTTTGTTGGTGTAGCTTCGTTGGTTAAAAAAGTATAGTCAAACTCCAAGATGTCGCCAGCTTGAGCAGTAATCTGCTGTTTGATTCCCGAGCCTTCTGTTGCATTCCCTCCAAGCAGAGCATCAAGAGTACCGGATGATAAATCGAAAAATTCTGATAAATCTGATTCTTCAACAGAACCACCCGAATCGCTAAAGCCATTAGTAATTAAAGCTTGAGACTCTTTATCAGTGGGGGCGATTCCAATTTCTTTTGTCTCAATGCTGGTGTCGCCAATGGTTCGCCATCTTTCAAAAGTGCCTTCACCAGGTTGTAAGGAATTACCTTCAAAGCTGCCGTTGTTAATAAAACTTTGTGTTGTTAAAGCTTGTTGTTGCAAAGATTGTTTTTGCAAAGATTCTGTTTGTCTTGCTTCTGATACATCTTCTGAAGGAGCAGAATTAGTTAAATCATTTATCGTATTGCTAGCATCTGTGGAATTTTCATCGGATGCGCCACCAGCAGAATCATTCATTGCATCGGCAGCATTTTGGGGATTTTCACCACCTGGATTTGAGTCAGAGACGGATACAGATTTAGTTTCAGTATTACCTGTACCATCATCAACTTTTACAGTTGCCTGGGATTCTCTCGTTTCAGTTCCATCTGGACTGATACTTATAGAAGACTGCGAGCTTGAAGCCTTTTTCTCTAGAGCTTCTGCCATTTTTCTACCTCCTTGCTTAGTTCTACCTGGGATTCTGAAGAAACTACTTAAATGTTAAATCATGAATTATCGCAATTTTCTGAATATAAAATAATCGAATATAAAAGATTTGTTAATTTCCATTGTTTTCAAAATTAAGTTATTTATTCATTCTCTCAAAAGCTTGAAAATGCAAACATTTCATCATCATATAAAAATAAAAAATATAAATCATTTTACGAATGATATGGTAATTATGTTCTTTAAATTTTTTATCAGTTAAAATGGTCAACCCTTAAGCAGTTGTAATTTTTATATAAATGTTTTATCTGTTTTTATCTAAATTAAATAGGGTATATATTTTTTAAATATTTGATATAACAATATACATATATAAATTAGATTTGAAATAATCAATGTAAAAAATATTTCCTAGCCTCAAACAAATTTACAAGATATATTAACCATATAACGTTACTAAATTAAACTAAATCAAATTAAAATCTTTGACCAATTAGCGATATATGCTCGCCATAAAACCTAGATTAAATTTAGTTTATATCCGAAATAAATAAAACAGATGAATTAATAAATACAGCTAATTAATCGCGAAATTTACTAACTTTACGGACAACCAATAGTAGAAATTGCACAACATGATGAGAAAATATAGAAGCATCTTCGAGTTTTGAGGGAAGGTATGGAATTATGGGCAAACCAAGGGTTTTTATTGATGGCGCAGAAGGTACCACAGGATTGCAAATTCACTCACGTTTGAACCAGCGCGATGATATTGAAATCGTCAGCATACCCCCAGAAAAGCGTAAAGATACTCAAGCGCGATCGCACTTTATTAACTCTGCTGATATCGCCATTCTTTGTTTGCCCGATGATGCAGCCCGCGAAGCCGTAAGTTTTGTTACCAATCCCAACGTCAAAATACTGGATGCAAGTTCCGCCCATCGCGTTGCTAGCGATTGGGTATACGGCTTTCCCGAATTAGAATCAAGTCGGCGAGAAGAAATTAGAAATGCCAAAAGAGTTAGTAACCCTGGATGCTACCCAACCGGATTTTTAGCTTGCATTCGCCCTTTAATTGCAGCTAGTATTATCCCTCAAGATTTTCCCGTAACCATAAATGCAATTTCCGGGTATTCGGGAGGAGGAAGAAAGTTAATGGAAGAATATCAAAGCATTTCTAAAGAACAAGCAAACAGTTATGCTTATGGAATCTACGGTTTAACCTTTGGACATAAACACGTCAAAGAAA
This sequence comes from Rivularia sp. PCC 7116, assembly GCF_000316665.1. Classification (GTDB taxonomy): domain Bacteria; phylum Cyanobacteriota; class Cyanobacteriia; order Cyanobacteriales; family Nostocaceae; genus Rivularia. Next base: position 1,840,638 of record NC_019678.1, read on the forward strand.
TGCATCAGCATTCGGGTTTACAATCTCCACCGTTGTTTGTTCCTGCTGTTGGTAACTTTGAAAAAGGAATGTTGGTACAAATTCCCTTGCCTTTACACTCGCTGCAAACTCAAACAAAAGACAAAGTCAACGGTGAATTGATTCAAAAAACCCTCAAAGAATATTATCAAAACGAGAAATACGTTTCCGTCGCGCCTTTAAATGATGAAACTTCTTTACGCAAGGGTAAGTTTTTAGATACTCAAGCAGCAAATAATACGAATTTGGTGCAATTATTTGTATTTGCGAATGATGAAACAAAAGAAGCTTTATTAGTCGCGCGATTAGATAATTTAGGAAAGGGTGCTTCCGGTGCTGCGGTACAGAATTTAAATATTATGCTCGGCTTGGATGAGGATTTGGGGCTTAATTAAATTTTGAGTTGGTATTTTGAAATATAAAGCAAGAACATATAAATATAGAGCTTCGTTTTCTTCAAGCATTTCAAGGTATCGGCTCGGATAAACCAGTTTCAAAATATCAACTTATAATTCTTTTTTTTTAGCGTTTAATCCGATTACAGGTTTCACTAACAGCAGGCTTCCATTTGTTTGCTTTACCGGGAATAAAATAAATTGCAGTGAATTGATTCTGACTATTTCTAATAATTTCCTGACGAAGCGGTGTAGATGTTCCCATCCTAAAAATAATTCCTTGCCAAATTAATTTTCCGTCTTTCCAATCTGTTGCAGTCATATTATAAGAATTACCGTCACCAACAACAACAGAACGAATTAACTTTTTAGAAGCTCCGTTATATCCAAGAAATTCTTGCGAATTAATAGGTTTAGCATTATTTGGAGTTCTTGTTTCTTGAGCTTTTCCTACATACCAAAAATTATTCAAGCCTCTTTTGACATTCCAAATAAAAATACCATTCGCTGGTGCGGGTGCTGCCGGTTGCTGACAGCGCCAAGTTCCTTGAAAATATTCCAAGCGCTCAAGTTCTTTCGGAGGTTGGGGTTGTTGTGGCTTTGTTTCTTGAGCTACTACACCATAATTAATAGTAAATACAGCTGAAGTAAAAATAAAAGTTTTGCTTAACCGCCAAAATAATTTCATTTATTACTTAATAAAAAAATGATGTATTGATTCAAGCTTACACCTTCAGTTTCAGCAGCCTCAGCTAAACGGTGATGTAAAGTTTTTGGCATCCGCAAAAGCAACTTACCGCTGTAAGTATCATCTGTAGCAGGTAAGGGTATTTTGTCTCCATTATCATAGACGCTTTCCAGCCATAGTTCCCGTGCTTCATTAATATTTGCCATAGCCTCTTCAAGGGTTTCACCTTGTGTGAGGCATCCTGGTAAGTCTTTCTGGTAAGTCTTTAATTTCAGCTACATATCCGCCATCTGCATCTGGGTAAATTGTTACAGGATAATGAAGGCTCAAATAGTATTCTAATGATTGCTTTTCAATCTGCTTCTTCTTCGGTTTCAACATATAGTATCATATCAAATCCGGTTGCACCGGAATGATAAAAAAACCGCAGAGAGCGCAGAGAGCGCAGAGGAAAGAAGAAGAGAAAGTCTATCAAAATATCTTGGGACGTGAGAACCCCTGGTTTATAACCAGGGGATGAAACGGACAGGTAAAGTTTTAACTTTCCGTGTTTCTTTTATTTACTAGTTTGGTTCTCAATATACTTACGAATAACGTCGGTACTTACTTGTCCTGTAGTAGCTACAAAGTAACTAGGACTCCACAAAGTAGGTAATTTTTTTAACTGTGGATATTCCTTCCTTAGAATATTAGATGCTCTACCCTTAACCCACTTTGCAATTTGAGAAGCTGACTCATGTGGCGGTGAGTTGATAAACATATGTACATGATCTGGCATCACTTCAAGAGCGATTAATCTCCAGCCATGTTCTTTTACTAACTCAAAAATAATTTCCTGTAGCCGCATAGCGATTTCATTAACTAATACTGCTTTACGTCTTTTTGGGACAAACACAAAGTGATAATTTATCGATGACACGGATTTTTCAGCCCTTCTGTATTCATAATCTGACGCTGACAACTTAGCCATTTTATATCAGGGTTTTTTGTTGATTATTTATGTTGAATCAACTATATTAATAAACAAGGAGGTGGTCAAGTGTACAAAACAGTTCCAATAAAAGCAAAATTTACGGATGAAGAAAAAGCTTTCTGGGTAGATCAGTGTGAGCATTCAAACAGTTTATATAACTCTGCTATTTATCTGGCACGCCAGAATCATTATGCAATGCTACTTGAAAGAAAGGCTAATACAACTTACTGGTGTGGAGATGAACTTAGAAGTGGTTGGAAAACTTACAGATTAGAAACTAATTATTATCATTTAGATAAACAGCTTAAAACTTGCATTCACTACTTTTCATTGGCTGCACAAGCTGCACAACAAACATTAAAGTTAGTAGGAGAATCAATAACTAGTTACAATAAATTAGTGGATAAGTATTACTTAGGAGATGGCAGTAGGCCATCAATTCCCAAGTACAGAAAGTCTGGTGGTTTATTCGCAGTTACGTTCCCAAAACAAGCCTTGGCTTGTCATAATGGTTATATTTATCCCTCAATCAGTAAAGCAACAAAGCCTGAATTAATAACATCAATTAAGCTTATTTTGCCCGAATTTATTAGCTTTGATTGGATTAAAGAAGTAATTATTCGTCCTAGTCGTGGAGAGTTTTGGGTTGATTGGGTGATAGACGATGGTAAACAGCCAATTATAAATAATAAGAGTCTTAACTACAATCATGCAATTAGCATTGATCACGGTGTAAAGTTTTGGTTGTCAGCAGTTACTACCCTTGGTAAAAGTTTTATTGTTGAATCTCCACAGCTAAAAACTGCACTCCATAAATATCGAAATCAAGTACAGCAACATAAGAAAAACAAACCTAGTAGATACTGGGACAATTACCTTGATAGAATCACAGCAAAACGCAATTTACAAGTCAGAGATGCAGTAAATAAAGCCGCTAGGTTTATCATCAATAAATGCTTAAAAGACGGTATCGGGAATTTAGTAATTGGTTGGAATGAGGGAAATAAAACCAACATTAATATTGGTAGAAACAATAATTATGAAGTTGTTTCAATGCCAACCAAAAGACTTATTGAGAGGTTAAGACAATTGTGTGAAGAATATGGTATTAGATTCCACATAACCACTGAGGAGTATACTTCTAAAGCTTCTTTTATTGATAATGATGAATTACATCAATACGGTGCAAAACCCATAGAATGGAAGCCATCAGGTAAAAGAATTAGTAGAGATGTATACCGCACAAAAGACGGTTTATTGATTCATGCAGATTTAAATGCAGCATCTAACATTCTACGAAAGGTTGCCGACCAGATTTTTATTAACTCCGGCATCGCAAAACTAGCTTTTGAAATAATTAAACGGGGTGCTTTGACACACCCCAAACGGTACGATATTTTTAGTAATCTAAAAAGGTCTTATCGCAAGCAAACAATGTCACGCAGTATGTCTTTAGACTACGGAGTGACAACTGCTTAGAATCCCAGTTTTTTTCAAAGCTGGGAGATGTCAAATCATTCCGATATAAACGGAAACGATATCATTTAATTAAATTAAGGCTGCTTAACTAGCTAATAAAAAACCGTAGTCACTTACAAATAACTACAGTTCACAATCATCTACTTTCAGTTAACTTAATCTTAAACTATTACTGTTGAGGTGTTTCCTCTGCTGCGGGAATCTCCAAGTTTCCTTCAGCAGGAATCAATTTATTTAATACATTAATATAACTTAAAACAGTATTGCGCTGCTGTTCTAAATTAACCGCAACATTAATATTCTTTTTCGCAACAGCTTCTTGTAATTCTTGTATTTTATCAATATTCAAATTACCGTCTGTATCTTCAATTTTGCCCAAAGCTGCTGCTGCTTCCTGCAAACGAGTATTTGCCATACCAAAGTTACGCTCGTCTAAGTTGACTGTAGTATCGTACAAATCACCGCGAGCTTCCATCAAATAAGCACGATTTGTAGCTGTATTTAACAGTTCCTTCGTTTGCTGTAACTCCTGCTTGATTTCATCATCGTCAGAAGAAAATTGAGAGCGTGCTTGAAACCAACCCGCACCGTATAAAGCTGCTCCTGCAATTGTGGCAATTACGATACCGATGAGAATTTTCTTGAATTTAGAAAATCCCGAACCTTGATTACTTTCGTCAGTCGTTTGAGCGTCTGCTGCTTCACTCATGGCTTTTCTCCATCCCTTCCCGGCTATGCTTTGTTTGTAAAACGGTTATAGTCTTTTTCTTTAATTATCTCAAGAATATTTCGTAAAAACCCCGTCATTTAATATACGTAATAATTAATTGGGGATTGGGCATGGGGAATTGGGCATGGGGCATGGGGGATCGGGCATGGGGCATTGGGTATTGGTAATTTATTCTGCCCTCCCTCACTCCCTCACTCCCTCACTCCCTCACTCCATCTCTTCAAAGCGGATTCCGAGCGGGTACCCCAACTGCACGGGGAAACTTCTCCGGCGTACTGGCTACTTTTCGTAGATACAAACAATGGCGATCGCCGTTACTCAAGGGTGTATTGAATTGTTCGATTGATTCAATCTTTCCACCTAACTTCTCAACAGCGTTGATCGTGTCGATATTTTCTTTTTCTGTCCAACTACCCCGATACACTACAGCTAAACCTCCTTGCTTCAACAAAGGTAAAGTATATTCAGCACAAGTTGAGGCAGTTGCAACAGCCCGAATCAACGCCATATCATAACTTTCTCTATGTTCGCTATCTCTACCTATTTCCTCAGCTCTACAAGTGGTAGCTTTAACATTATTTAAATTCAGTTTTGGTAAAATACCATCTATAAAATTAACTTTTTTCTTTGTAGAATCAACTAGATTTAACGTGCAATTAGGTACCGTAATTGCGACAGGAATACCGGGAAAACCTGCGCCAGTTCCTAAGTCGATAATCTTAATTGTTTCTTTATCTTCTGCCTGCCCCTTTATTTTGCTGGCTGAAATTAAAAACTTGATTCCTCGTAAAGAATCCCACAAATGTTTTTCCCAAAAATCTTCAGGATTAGTAATGCGAGTTAGATTTAACTGACGGTTTGCTTCAATAATTAATTCATAAAGACGCTGAAACTGATTTTGCTCTTGAATAGATGGTTGCCAGTTAAGGGTTTGTTCCCAGATGTCCATCATCTCAGGCAAACAAGATATAGTTGAATCGCTCACAATCAAAATTACGAGTTATTTTTTTGAATCCAAAATAGTATTTTAGATATTAACTCGACTATTAACGAGAGCAAAGTTTAATTAATAGGTTTTAGATTTGGAGACAAAGCCACAAGTTCAACTCAAATTAGAACAAGTCAGTTACGCAGAAACACTGACTGCTCAAACAAAGCAAAAATTGCCCGATTATCCTATATTGCAGGATATTTCATTCGAGGTTTACGAAGGCGATCGCTTTGCTATTACCGGCCCGGCTGGGGCAGGTAAGTCTTATTTATTACGTCTTTTAAATCGCTTATACGAACCTACAAAAGGTAAAATTTATCTTGAAAATCGAGAATATCAACAAATTCGGGTAATTGAGCTACGTAAAACTGTTGCCCTTGTTGGGCAAGAACCAAAACTATTAGGAATGAGCGTGAGAGAGGCTTTAGCTTATCCGCTTGTGTTGCGAAGTTTTACTAAGCCTCAAATTCAACAACGCTTAAGCTATTGGCTCGAACAGCTAAATATTCCAGACGACTGGTTAGCTAGAACAGAAACGCAGCTTTCGGGGGGACAGCGACAACTAGTACACCTTGCTAGAGGTTTAGTTATCCAGCCAAAAATTTTATTGTTAGACGAGCCAACCTCTAACCTAGATTTAAAAACAGCGGAACGCATTATTAAAATTCTAAATCAGCTATACGAAAAGCATCAGACTACAATTTTGATGGTGAATCACCAGTTAAATGTAGCCGAAAATTTTTGTACCCGGCTTTTGTACTTGCAACAAGGACATTTAGTTACAAATCAAACAGCTTCTCAAGTAAACTGGAATAATTTGCAACAAAGCTTGAAACAAGCTGAAGCCGAAGATGATTTTGATTTTTAAAGCCCGAAACTGGGCATTGGTCATTGAGAATATTTAAGAAGACAAATCTGGAAAACTATCAGTATTTTCCTATGCCCTATGCCCTATGCCCCATGCCCTACTCGCCATATCCTCATCTCCCCGAAGCAATAGTAGAATGCTGCTGGGCAAATTGAGTTTTTGGTTGATGTTTGGCTATTTGCGGTGCCGATTGCGAAATATTTGGAGAAACATTTGTATTTAGAATTTCGACATTAAACCGATATCCGACATTGCGTATGGTTTGAATTAGACTTGGCTGGCGTGGATCTAATTCGACTTTTTTCCGCAGCGATAATACGTGCGTATCAATTGTACGCGGATTATCTATTGCATCAGGCCAAGCGCGACGCAATAGTTCTGAGCGAGACAAAGGAATTCCAGCAGCTTGAGCTAACACGTAAAGCAAACTAAATTCTTGTGGTGTTAAATCAATAAATTCACCTTTAAAGCGGACGCGGCGCTGTACTAAGTCAATTTGCAGGGCACCGTAATCCAGGTAAGCTGGCGCTACAGGAGTACGCTTGCGACGAACAAGCGCTTCTACTCGTGCAAGAAATTCTTGCATTCCAAAAGGTTTACTCAGGTAATCGTCAGCACCCGCTTTCAAACCAGTGACAATATCAGCTTCGTTATTTCGCGCAGAGAGCATTAGAATCAAAGGCTGTTGCTGGCGATTCAACCAACGACAAAATTCGATTCCATCACCATCAGGTAGATCGGCATCAAGGACAACTAGTGTTGGTTGATGAGTCAGAAAGGCTTCTCTAGCTTGATAAATGCTAGCAGCCTGAAATACTCTATAATCCAATTGTTGTAAGTGCCAACCTAACAGCGACCTTAAATGGGGATTCCCCTCAATAATTTCTATACAAACCGAACCCACGGTGGCAAAACCCCTCATTCGAGTATGACTTTCAAGGTAACAAAGCCTATAGCTTTGGTTTTGTAACCGTTGTTACTCCAATTGGCATTTGCTTGACATTTATTCCTTTTTTTAGTTTTACTGTAGCTCTATAGGGTTACCTCATTTACCGACTTACTCCTTAAAAAATGGGCAGGCTTCCCATTTTTTCAGAGCAATTGTGACCGGGCGGTTGGTAACATTTATCATTTTTTGATATACTAAATTAATATATGCACCAACATTTTGTTTTATTTCTTGTATTAGTTGCGTTCAAATAGCAGGAGGTAAAACTTCATTTTTCCCCAATCCCCACAAGTGTTTTATCATGAGAATAGGGTACATATTTCCTTTTGTATAGCACAAAGCATTAATTTGTATAGGGAATAAATGATGTAGAAAAAATATAACAATAGCTTATTTACTCATCACATTTCGCCTGTAAAGGAATAGGATATGTGTAGAAGTCGTGACAATAATGAATATTTCTCACGCAAAGTTTATTAAATTGTAATTCATGCCTGGGGGGTAAATCTTACTTCACATTCAGGCTTGAATAATTTACAATTTTCCCGAACCAACCATAGACGATATTTATCTCTTATCTTATGCTCCAAGACACACGAACCATCCGCTACTATCAAACATTAACAGATGCCTTCGTCGAGATGTGGAATAGGGGTTATCGTACAGACGATATGCGGATTTACCTTGATGGTTATCTAGCCGCACTAAGAAGCAGTAACGGTCTTGAACCTTACTTAATTCACCGCTTAGAAGAAGAAGCGACTCGTTTTCTATTTGATGTATCCAATTTTGCAGTTACTCAACCCCAGGCAGAGCCAGATTACTACTAATAAAATTTTTCCTGTCAATTACTAGCAGTTGCTGCTTAACGCAGATAATTATAGCATGTTTTCTGCGAATATCAAGTATGGCAGCGGTGTTGTTTCTCAGTAGATGTTTTGTAGCAATTTAAGTAAATTTCCCCTCACATGCTTAATTGGCAATGCCAAAAAAAGATGAGGGGATTTTTGCGGTTAAAGGATGATTTTCAATCTCCAGCCGCAATTATAGCGGTTTTCACGCTTGAGCAATACAAATTAAAGCTTACCCTTTCCCATCTTCTTTAAGACTTACGCGAAACTAAAAGAATTGCCTCATTACGAGCGACAGCGAAGTATTCAGCGTTCACCGTAAGTGCGGCTCAGCTGTGGATCGTAGCAAAAACTCTGGGATGATCCACACCCTGCGGGTGAATGCTTCCCTACACTTCATTTCGGTCGCAATGAAATTTTTTGATTGCGTAAGTCTTGTCTTTATTAAGAAAAGGGATGTCCTACAGCACAGGGTGAAGTTTTGAGTATATCGAACTCAACCCAAAAGCATTATATTTCTAAGAAGCCATTGCTACTTCTACCATTTGCTGCAATTCGCCTTTTTGGTAAAGTTCAATCAAAATATCCGAACCGCCGACGAATTCACCATTGATGTATACCTGGGGAATTGTAGGCCACTCAGAATATTCTTTTACTCCTTGGCGTATTTCTTGATCTTCAAGAATGTCAAAAGTTTCGTAAGGAACTCCTAATGTATTGATAATTTGAACAACATTGTTAGAGAAGCCGCACATAGGCATTAATTTGCTTCCCTTCATGAAAACCATGATTTTGTTCTGCTGTACCAGATTCTCAATTCTTTCTTTAACTTCTGGTGTCATGATGTTTCCTTATTAATAGTGTGTTGGCTGTGGGAAAAATTGGAAGCTAGAAAGCAGAGCTTATTTATAGCTATTGTTGCAGTTATATGTAACTTAACTGTAACTGTAAATCATTCATAATTCATGTGCCTGCTTTATGAAGCAGCAGTAGCCCGCCAAGCCTCGGGAGTATATGTTTTAAGTGCTAATGCGTGAATAGCTTCTGTAGACATAGCTTGTTTCAAGGCACCATATACCAACTGATGTTGTTTTACTAATCCCTTGCCTGCAAACTGCGATGAAACTACACTGACTTGATAATGGTCGCCACCGCCGGTCAAATCTTCTACTTGGACTTGGGCATCTGGCATTTGCGCCTTTATCATTTCTTCTACTTGCTGCGGACTTATCATCGCAATCCCTAAAAATAAATTATTTTCCTACACTTTATTATGTACAAATTTTAAACCGCAATTAAGATTTTTCACATTGATAAGCGTATAAACCTGCTGATTAATAAACCTAACCTTTAACCCTCACTTATCGCTACATTCGAGTGATGATAGCATAATAAACTTTTATCATATGATTGCCAATTCAAAAGCCACCACCAAACATTTGGCGGTGGGTATATTGAATAATTTTATTGTAGATATCAAAATCGATTATTATTTGCGGGAAGAAGAAGCGTTGCCACCTTTTCCAAAAGGAGAATCAACAAAACCTAATTCAAATAATTGTTGATAAGCTTTTTTGCCTAAATCTCTAGTAGGATTTTGACTTTTGATAATCTGCACCAACAAAGGTACTGCTAATTCTGGCTTATTCTGCGCTCTATGAACTAATGCTAACTGATAAGTAGCTTCATCTCTCATTTGAGCAGTAGATAAAGCTTTTTTGCGCTGGGAATCGGCTAATCTATTGTCAATCCCAGCAAAACTAGAGTTTAGTTGCTGGTAGAAATTTGATAGCTGGTTGAAAACTAAACGTGCTTCTTTGAGTTTATCAGCAGCTAAAGAATAGTTCTGAGAAGCAACCGCATTGCTCGCCTCCGACATCAAACGCTTTCCACCTTCAAGGCTCAAAACGCTTGCTGTTTGTCCGGTTGGACGAAGAGTATTTGGGTCATTTGGATCTATTGGTTGTACTTGCGTGCTACCGCTAGGTAGTTTAACCTGAGCGTGAACGGGTGATAGCAGGCTAAAACTTGCTATTACCGATAACAAAGAAAGACAAATATTGGGAACGGTTGCAGCAAATTTCATGGGGATAAATACTTGGGACGACTAAACAGAACGCGGATATAAACTTCGGGTATCTTAACTCTGTTTTGCTGTGAAACAAAGCAAAGCCACATACACTGTGAATTTAGACTGAAAATCTCATCAATTGAGTTCCCACAACTATTGCAGTCACAAAATACGGCACTCATGAATACGAACACTAACCGACCTGAAAAATCTTCGTCCGGGATACCAGATAGCAGTTTAGGATTGATTATACAACGCGGTGGTGAAGAATTAATATTAGAAAAAATTTCAGATAGCTTTACGGTTCGCAGTCAGTTTAATATTTCTACTAGAGAATTAGCCCAGAATTTTTTAGGTAGTTGGCGCAGTACTATTCCGACTTCTCGTTTAGAATTATTTCGAGTTGCGCCCAGCAGCTTAGAGATGGCGATGTCTCAAGCCCGGAGTTCTAACAATGTAGCTTTTGCCAGCCATGTTTACCAAATTAAGGGCAATCCTGGAAATAAAGTTTATTTAGGCGACCAAATTACGATTGAATTCGATCTGAGGGTCGATTCTGCCAGAATTAACACCATTGCAGCAAAGTTTGGCTTAATTCTTTACAAATCTATTGATGGTCTTCCTAATACTTTCGCTTTTAAAGTTGGCAAACAAGCTACACAAAATCCGATAAAAATTACTAATAGGTTACAAGGATTACCCGAAGTTGTAGCTAGCGAACCTAATATTATTATCCATCAAGAATCCTATTACAAACCTCGCGATCCTCTGTATTTCCAACAGTGGTATCTTAATCATAATGGTGGTAATCAATTAGCTTATGGTTCTCATATTTCGGTAGAGAAAGCCTGGGATATTACGCGAGGAGTTCGTTCGGTTACTGTTGCGGTGGTAGATGATTCTTTTGACTTGAATCATCCCGATTTCATGGGTAGTGGCAAAATAGTTGCTCCTCTGGATTTAAAAGATAAAGATTTTTTACCAATACCTACACAAAAACAACCCAGTCACGGTACCGCTTGTGCGGGGATAGCGATCGCAGAGGAGAATGGTACGGGAATTGCTGGAATTGCCCCTGGTTGTGCGTTTATGCCTATCCGTACTAGTGGATTTTTAGATGATGAATCTATAGAAGCGATTTTTGATTGGGCTATTGAAAAAGGGGCTAGTGTAATTTCTTGCAGTTGGGGAGCATCGGCTGTATATTTCCCTCTTTCTTTGCGTCAACGCGCCGCTATTACTCGCGCTGCTACTAAAGGTCGCAACGGCAAGGGTTGCGTAATTTTATTTGCTGCTGGTAATGCCAATCGCCCTATCAATGGCACGGTTTACGAACGCGGATGGGTAAAAAATATAGTAACTGGTAAAACAAGGTGGCTCAGTGGATTTGCCGTACATCCTGATGTAATTACTGTTTCTGCCTCTACAAGCTTGAATAAAAAAGCAGCTTACAGTAACTGGGGTACAAATATTTCTTTATGCGCGCCAAGCAATAATGCTCAACCAGGTATGTGGTTTGAGCAAACGGGTTTTGTCTATAGCCAACCAGCTATTTCAGCTTCGCTGCCTGGGCGAGGAATGTTTACAACAGATCAATTAGGAGCAGCAGGCTACACAAAAGGCGATTTTACTGGTTATTTTGGCGGTACTTCTAGCGCCACTCCCGTAGTCGCTGGAGTCGCAGCGCTAACTTTGTCAGTAAACCCTGACTTAACAGTTGTGCAGGTAAAACGCATACTTGAAGAAACCGCAGATAAAATAGTTGATTTTGAAGCCGATGCACAGTTAGGTTTGCGTTACGGAAGTTACGATGATAACGGTCATTCAAAATGGTTCGGTTACGGCAAAGTAAATGCGATATCGGCAGTAAAAGCAGCGCAAAAACTTCGAGCTAATGCCATAGTTCCAACCAAATTCATAGAAGAGCGTAACAATGCTGCATTGCCTATTCCCGATAATGACAAACAAGGAATAAAAAGCAGAATTAATGTAACCGACTCTGGTAATGTCCGCGATATTCAAGTTAGCGTTAACATCACCCATGAATTTTTAAGCGATTTGGAAATTTATTTAATTGCCCCCAACAATCAACGGGTTTTGCTGCAAAGTCGTACTTTAGGTCGTCGCAAGGATTTACTTACTACTTATTGTGTCCAAACCCATCCAGTATTAGAAAATTTACTTAATCAGTCAGCTAAAGGAAACTGGCAGTTGTGGGTTGTTGATACAGCACCACAAGATGTTGGCAAACTAAAGAATTGGGAACTTGCTTTATCAATTAACAGTTGACAGTTCTCAATTATCAACGTCATTACATAGTCGATTTCATCAACTAACAACTAAGCAACTAATAACTAACTTTCTATTTGCATAAAAGCACTACTAGCTAAGTCGTCATATTGATAATTTAATTGTTGAAGCGCGTGAGCCAAATCATCTGTAAGCTTCTTCGCATCATGCTTTACACAGCCTTGAGCATAGTCAGAAACTTTGATTGCCGGAGCAATGCTAATGCTTACATCAGTACCCCAATCTGGATAAGGATGACTGTAATTAAAACAAATAGGCACAATTTTCACTCCTAAACCGGGGTGAGATGATTCGGCACTCAAAGCCAAACGTCCAATTCCAGGCTTTAGCGGATGAACTTCGCTGTCACGGAAAATACCACCTTCAGGGTAAATAACTAACATTTCGCCACGCTTTAGTAATTCCACTGTATGGCGAAGAGTTGTAATTGAAGGACGTTGTGAATTGACGGGGAATCCTCCCAATCGCCGCACAAACCAACCTTGAAAACCTCGGCACTCCGTACTCGTGACCATAAAACGTAAATCTCGCCCGGTAACTCCACGTCCTGTTGCATAAGGCAAAAGTAACGAATCCCAGCGTGCTTTATGAGTAGGAGCCAAAATTACCGGGCCACTTTTTGGTAAATTTTCCTGTCCAACAATTGTGATTTGACTAAAGTAAAAAGGCAAAAGAATATTCCCTGCCAGTAGATAAGTCAGAGAACTCAACCAAGGAGAAATTCGCGAATTAGTGTCAGCCAATCTAGCCGTTATTTTACTATTGACTGTTTTTCGTCTGCCGGTATCAAATATCGAATCAAATTCCATCATCACGGTGACTGCTGAATATTAAGTAAATCAAAATGTAAAGAATTCTTGATTAGTAACACCGTAGATTTTCTCCCCTGACTTTTGTAGCACTCACTGGACAGTTTTACCTCTGTCCTTTATCTTGTGCTATGTCGCCGATTAGCAAACCAAGCTTGTAATGAGGAGCGACAGTCAGATTCTAAGATGCCTCCAATTACACGCAAACGGTGATTAGAAGCTGCACTATCGGGAATGTTGACAACAGTGCGAATTGCACCAGTTTTCGGGTCATCTACTCCATACACTAATAGACCCATACGGGCTTGCACAATGGCACCAGCACACATCGGACAAGGTTCGAGAGTAACGTAGATAGTACATTCATGAAGTCGCCAACTTTGTAACCTATCCGTTGCTTTTCGTATAGCGAGAATTTCCGCATGAGCGGTGGGGTCATTGTCGCGTTGTTTTCTATTTTCACCTTCTGCAATCATATTCTCGGATGAATCAATAATAACAGCGCCTACAGGTACCTCCCCTGCATCTGCCGCCAGTTGAGACAGCCTTAAAGCTTGTTCCATCCATTTTCTATGTATAAGATATTCCGAATAACTACTTAACATATTCTTAATATTTTTCGGGAGTTAGAAATTAGCGGTTATGGCTTTTGTATTGATAAAAAATAAGAACCCGATTTTTTGTAATAACCGGATTCTTCAGGATTATATTATCGTTACCTAAAAAAGATTTATATTTTTAAACTGTTGCAGGCTGGTTTAACAAAGAATCAAGCTGACCTTGAGTATCTAATTGATACAATTCGTCACAACCGCCAACATGTTGATTGTTAATAAAAATCTGGGGTAAAGTACGTTTTCCGTTAGCGCGTTCTGCCATTTCATTTCTGGCTATTGCATCTCCGTCTATCTTGTATTCGGTGAATTTAACGCCTTTCCACCACAACAACATTTTTGCACGGATACAATAGGGACAAGTTTGCCAAGTATAAATTTCTACGTTCGCTTTGATTTGTTCGGGATGACGACCTAAAAGTGGATTGAGAAAATCGAACATATGCTGATTATTTAATTTCAAGGTATTATCATACTTTTTAGCCTAGCAGATAGTATTAAACCTAGTAAACATTAGTACTTAACTGAGTTAAGGCTGCACTAACTTACTGCTGCTATTTTTGATTAATTAAGTAGGTCAAATTAAATATAAAACCTCACGCTCCTTATTAAGCAGAGGGATTGAGAAGCCAGTGCTTTGCGCGGGTTCCCCTTGTAGCAACTGGCGTAGTGAGGTCTTATCTTATATTTAATTACGTCTACTTACTTAGTAGTCCCTTTATAATCTTACTTATTTACCATAAAAATCTTTGAAGGATTTCAAGAATAAAGAATGCTGTTTAATGTTGAGCCATTTTTTACTTCTTGTTGAAAACGGAAGTATATTAATTTATGTTTCTCTTTCTAAATTGCATCTGAATAGCAATATCAAACTGCTACAAGCACGTATCAAAGCGTTAAAAACAATACTCAATAATTTAGCTTTTATGATTGAAAATCAACATATCTATAAATATATTTCGCATTGAATAATAAAGCTTTATAATGCTAACAATTACTATTGTCAATGCTGTTGCTAAGACAAAATATTATGATTTGCAAAGCTTTCATATAAATAAAAATAACATTATATTTCTTAATTTACATCGTACAAAGAATAATCTAATTTCCAACGACTATATTTAAAATTTAATATCAACTAATGTAAGAAAAAGTACTAATATAAAATTGTTGTATATGCTTTGTGTTTGGTGCTAGAAATATCTTCGGCAGCAAAACTTAACAAAAACCCAAGGCAAGACGGATTTCCACGGGTATACGCCCTTTGGTAGACTTAATAACTGAAATCGCAATTCGCAAATACCGCGTTTCGCAAGCAATTGAGAGGGCAGACCGAAGTGGAAAATACTCTTGGATTAGAGATTATTGAAGTAGTAGAGCAAGCGGCGATCGCTAGTTCTCGCTGGATGGGTAAAGGTGAGAAGAATACCGCCGACCAAGTAGCTGTAGAAGCTATGCGGGAAAGAATGAATAAAATCTACATGCGCGGGCGCATTGTGATTGGAGAAGGCGAACGCGATGACGCTCCCATGCTTTACATTGGTGAAGAAGTGGGAATTTGTACTCGTGAAGATGCCAAAAGTTACTGTAACCCCGATGAGTTAGTTGAAATTGATATCGCGGTTGACCCTTGTGAAGGTACCAACCTAGTAGCATACGGTCAAAACGGCTCAATGGCTGTACTAGCAATTTCCGAAAAAGGTGGGTTGTTTGCTGCACCCGACTTTTATATGAAAAAGCTAGCAGCACCATCGCAGGCAAAAGGCAAAGTAGATATCAATAAGTCTGCCACTGAAAACCTGAAGATTTTATCTGAGTGCTTAAATCGTTCCGTTGAGGAATTGGTAGTAGTAGTGATGGATCGTCCCCGTCACAAAGACCTAATTGCGGAAATTCGCCAAGCAGGTGCTAGAGTACGTTTAATTAGCGATGGTGACGTTTCGGCTGCAATTTCCTGCGGTTTTGCCGGTACAAATATTCATGCACTAATGGGTATTGGTGCGGCACCTGAAGGTGTAATCTCTGCGGCTGCAATGCGCTGTTTGGGCGGACACTTCCAAGGACAATTGATTTACGATCCAGAAATAGTAAAAACAGGTTTAATTGGCGAAAGCAAAGAAAGCAACCTTGCAAGACTTAAAGAAATGGGCATCAACGACCCAGATAAAGTTTACAACGCTGAAGAACTAGCTAACGGTGAGAACGTACTCTTTGCAGCTTGCGGTATTACTCCCGGCACTTTAATGGAAGGGGTTCGTTTCTTCCACGGAGGTGCTAGAACTCAAAGCTTAGTAATTTCGAGCCAATCTAAAACTGCTCGGTTTGTCGATACCATTCATATGTTTGATAATCCACAAACCATAAGTCTTAGCTAAACAGTTAGGAGTTAAGAGTTAGAAGTTAAGAATTAAGAGTTAAAAATTTTTAATTTGTAACTTACCTTCGTATTTTGAATTAAATTCTCAAATTACAGCATATTTCATCTTTGTGAAGTCCATTCGGGCAAGCAAAGATGTTCGGCAGTCGCTTATGGGGGAAACTCCCCCTCACGCGGGCTGCTTTCTATACCGCAAGAGTTTTAGTATGTAAATCTCTACTTCCGGATCTTGTAAATTGCTGTATCTCCTGTCAATGTATTGATAATCTCAAATCAAGATCGCCATTGAGGATAAATCTGAAAACCTTTACAGGATAGAAGAAATATTTGATTCATATAGCTCATAACTCATGACTCATAACTTTTTTCAATTTCCCATTCACCATTTCCCATGCTCCATTCCTTTTATCAATTATCAATAAATAGTTAGTAATTACCATTTAAAGTAATGCATATAGCAGTCGTAGGCTTAAGTCACAAAACAGCCCCAGTAGAAGTTAGAGAAAAACTTAGCATTCCCGAGCCACAAACAGAAGGCGCAATAGCTCACCTGTTAAGCTATCCAAGCATCGAAGAAGTGACAATTCTGAGTACTTGTAATCGTTTAGAAATTTATATCGTTGCTCAAGAAAGCGAGCAAGGTATCCGAGAAGTAACTCAATTTCTATCGGAATATAGTAAATTGCCTGTTAACACTTTGAGACCTCATTTATTTATGCTGCTGCATCAAGATGCAGTAATGCATTTAATGCGAGTTAGTAGTGGTTTGGATAGCTTGGTATTAGGAGAAGGACAAATTCTTGCTCAAGTCAAAACAACTCACAAAATTGGTCAACAATACAAAGGCATTAAAACAGTTTTAAATAAATTATTTAAACAAGCAATTACCGCCGGTAAGCGCGTGCGTAGCGAAACTAGTATCGGAACCGGTGCGGTTTCCATCAGTTCTGCTGCCGTAGAATTAGCTCAGATAAAAGTACAAAATTTAGCAGCAGCCCGAGTAACCATTGTTGGCGCGGGAAAAATGTCGCGTTTGCTAGTAAAGCATTTAATATCAAAAGGTGCGGATGAAATTTGTATTTTAAATCGCTCTATGAAAAGGGCTGAAGAATTAGCAAACAAATTTAGTGCTTGTACTATCCGAACTCAGCCTCTTGAAGAAATGATGCCGGTAATTAACGAGAGCGATTTAGTATTTACAAGTACTTCTGCAACAGAGCCAATACTTAACCGCAGCAAACTAGAATTGGTTTTAGAACCCAGTCGCCCTTTAATGGTATTTGATATTTCTGTACCGCGTAACGTTCATTCGGATGTCAACGAATTAGATAACGTACAAGCGTTTAATGTTGACGACTTGAAAGCTGTAGTGGCGCAAAACCAAGAAAGTCGTCGAAAAATGGCGTTGGAAGCAGAAGGTATTTTAGAGCAAGAAGTAGAAGCTTTTGAAATCTGGTGGCGCAGTCTCGAAACAGTTTCGACCATTAGTTCTTTACGAAACAAAATAGAAACTATCCGCGAGCAAGAACTAGAAAAAGCTTTATCAAGATTGGGTTCGGAATTTGGCGAAAAACACCAAGAAGTTATTGAAGCCCTTACACGAGGCATCGTAAATAAAATATTACACGACCCGATGGTACAGTTGAGAGCGCAGCAAGATGTCGAAGCCAGAAGGCACTGTATGCAAACTCTACAAAAGTTATTTAATCTTGATGCGGAAGAACAATTTAGTTAGGTTGGGAATTGGTAATTGGTAATTGGTAATTGAAAGCTGCTAACCTTCTAACTTTCCATTCCCCATGCCCTATGCCCTATTCCCCATGCCCAAATTTTAAACTTCTGCCCATTTCCGTATTAAGTTAGCGTGGGTTTTACTAATTAAGTCAAATTCTGGTGTTTTACCATATTTTTTAAACATCACTTGTTTAGTTGTATCTAAATCAAATAAAATTTCGCGTTCGGATGGTTCGCGAACGAAGCTTTGTACCCAACTAACTGCTGCTAGACGTTTACCTTCCACTACTTTTTCAACTCGATGCAAAGTTGTTGAAGGATATACAACCATAGAGCCTGCTTCTAATTTAAAAGCCTGCTCTCCTAAACTTGTGTCGATAACCAATTCTCCACCTTTATAACTAGAAGGAGAATTTAGGAATAAGGTAAATGAAACATCGGAACGTATTGGTTTTTCACCACCCATTATTGCGTTATCGACGTGAGAACCGTAATACATACCAGCTTCATAGCAACTGAAAAGAATAGGGCGAACAATTTTTGGTTTGACTGCTGCTTGAAATAGCAGATTGCGTTTAATTGCTTTAATTGCAACAGTTCTCAGTTCCCCGCTCGCTTCTGCACTTCCGGATAGCTGAATGTTATTTTTTATCTGTTTCGCAAACCATCCTGCTGTTAGCTTGCCGTCTACAAACTCAGCATCTTGAAGTTTAGAAGTAATTAGTTCTAATTCTTCGGGTGTCAGAATATTTTCTATAGTAAGAATCATACAAATATTTTAGATTGTAGAAAAGTCAAAAGTTACTCCCTTCCCCCTCTTCCCCCTCTTCCCCCTCTTATTCATTCAGTAACTGAATAGGAGAGGAGTAGCATCAAGTTCCTATATACTTCTATCTCTGTATTCCCTTTCATCTACTTACCCCCCAGCAAAATCGGGCAAGATAGAGGCGCTTTTCTCACCTTTAACTTGCCCTTCGCGGTTTAATTTATGAAAAAGTAGATTTTACAGAAGCTTAACCTTCTCCGCCTTCTCCACCTTCTCCACCTTCTCCGCCTTCTCCATCTTCTCCGCCTTCAGCACCAGGTGCGGCTGGAGTAGTTTGTTCAACTTCGGGAGTACCTTCGCCACCTTCTCCACCTTCAGGGGCTTCAGTTCCACAAGCGGTAACGCTAGCTGTCATACCTAATGCAAGAAATAAAGCAATTGTTTTTGAACGCATTTTCACACACCTCACTCTAAATTAATCTTTTATGTTTCTTCTTTCTAAGCTGCACCTATGAATCTCGATAGCCGATCAATATAAATTGATAGGTCGAGAATTAACACTCCTTTAGCCAGAAGTTAATTGCAAATAATTGTAGCTTGTATTTGCAGTTGTAACAATAAGAAAAAAATACAATTTAAGTAAGTCGAGTCAAAATTTTTCAAGATTTTATATTGAACAAAAACCTTGTATGATAATATATCTAGTTTATACTTAATAAAAAACTGGTTTTAGATGTAGTGCAATCAATCATATGTACTCTGACTATAACCTTCTACTTGTTGAGAATAATTCAGATATAAATTAATCTACTTTTCATTTACTCGTTTATCTTAATGATAAAAATTTTTATATAGACGAGGACTCTGATTTTCAGTGGGTTTATGTAAGTCCGATATATCTTGCAGCAAATTGATAAGCAATACACATACTACTAATTGCCAAAGGATATATTTAGTAAAATATATGGTTATTAAATTTTATATCTTAAGTTTCACACTAATTAATAAAGAGTCAGAATATAAATAATCCGGGCAAAAAAGCGAAATGATTGTACTCCAATCGCTTGTTTTGCCCAGATATTACAACTATGCTCAAAATAATGTATAAGCCAACACAAAAAACAAGTTAAATCTCATAGCTGAGAATAAACTAAATTATTCTTAGTTAGCTTTTTCTTCTGTTTCTTCAACATCTTCTGGGATATCTTGACCTGATTCTTCTATAGTTTCAGCAGTTTCTTCCGGAATTTCTTCGACTGCTTCGTCAGTTTCAGCAGTTTCTTCCGGAATTTCTTCGACTGCTTCGTCGGTTTCAGCAGCTTCTGGAGCTACGGTTTCTTCAGTTGAAGGTGTAGAATCTTCACTGCTCTGTGTCTCCTGGGAGCCAGCACAAGCACTGATGCTTGCTGCTAAACCAAGTACCAAGAACAAAGCAACCATTTTAGAACGCATTTTTTCACTCCTCATCCAATTACTAACCACAAAAATTGTTCGTTTATCGCGTTTCTTTATTCCTGATTTCACTTCAGTAATTAAACTTATCAATATAGTGTAATATTCAAATAATGAGAGTCTAATTACTTGTTGAAATTAATGGAGAAACCATTACTAGTTTTAACTGTTAAAAGTGAAAAATCTCAAGATAAATGAGTCACAAATGATGATTTGTAGCGATTAATAAAAAATTAACTTTGAGTGATGCAAATAGTTAGTTTAATTTCTAAGAAAAATTATCGAATAATTCCTGTTTTATTGGGTTTGTGGCTAATTTTTGATTTAGTTTCCCATCTAGGAGCGGAATTACTTTGGTTCGAGAAAGTTGGGTATTTATCTGAGTTTATATTGCGCTTAGCGACGCAGTTAGGATTGTGGGCGATCGCCTTTTTCACGAGTGCGTGTTTTTTGCTGGGTAATTTAACTATAGCTAAGAAGTTTCAGCATCCGAAATTAGGATATCCAAATCAAGAAAAAAGTAAGCAAGAAAAACGAAATTTTTTCCCTTCTCCAACCTTTCTCAAAGAACCTATTTCTCCTGCATACCGTTATGGATTTAAGTTACGGTGGCTTTTACCAACAGTTTTTGGATTAAGTCTTTTAATCGGGACAATAGTAGTTTTTTACAGCCAGAAAGCTTTAAATGTTTGGTATCCCGAAATTGTATTACCCGGAAAGCTGCTCAAATTTCCAGTTTGGTTGCAGTTAATATGGAATATTTTGCAGATACAGCAACCAGTAATATCTTTACTGCAATTAACTCTACTAATCTTTTTAACTGCTGCAATTTTTATCAATTACGAATTTTGGTTAACAGCGTTTTCGGTAATTGTAAGTTTACTTCTAGGTTTTTTAATTTCAGCACGATGGATAAATGTCTTACAATATTTTGGCGATACTAGCTTCAATATCAAAGAACCTTTATTTAATCGCGATATTAGTTTTTACGTATTTTCTTTACCAATTTGGGAATTACTGCTGTTTTGGTTCTTAGGGTTATTTTTACTAGGTATGGCTGCGGTAGCGTTAATTTATTTACGTTCTGCGAATAGCTTGAGTGAAGGAAAATTCCCCGGTTTTACCGTACAGCAACGACTTCATCTTGATGCTTTGGGTTGCTTGACAATGTTAGCTATAGCCTTGCGCTATTGGCTTTTACGGTATCAACTTTTATATTCTGTGTTAGGGGTAAATTATGGTGCTAGCTATACAGATGTACAGGTATTGCTACCTATTTACACGGGCTTGAGTCTTTTAGCTATAGGCATTGCAGGTTATCTGTTAGTACGAACTTTAGCTTTATCTCAAAAAAGAAGGGAAACTATAAAACGCGCTCCTTATCCGCGTCAATTGGTTTATGTATCGGTATTCTTCTTAGTAGTTGCAACTGTCGCAGTTAGCTTACTACCAACAGTAGTGCAAAAATTAATCGTACAGCCCAACGAAATCAGCCGTGAAAAGCCTTATATAGAGCGTACAATCAAGCTTACCCGCGAAGCATTCAATTTAGATAGCATCGATGCAAGTACTTTTAATCCTCAAAACAATCTCACGGCATCAGAATTACGAGACAATGATTTAACTGTAGGAAATATTCGTTTGTGGGATGCACGTCCGCTTTTACAAAGTAACCGACAATTACAACAAATTCGACCTTATTATAAGTTTCCAGATGCAGATATTGACCGTTACACTCTCAAGCAAAGTTTAAAATCTGAAGCTTCTTTTAAACAGCAAACTATTATCGCAGCCAGAGAACTTGATTATAATGACGTTCCCGATGCGGCGAAAACTTGGGTAAACAAGCATTTAGTTTATACTCATGGCTACGGATTTACTTTGAGTCCAGTAAATCAAGTAGCGCCTGGTGGATTGCCTTATTACTATATTAAAGATATTGGCGTTGAAAACTCCGGCAATCAAGGTTCTTTATCAATATCCAATGCAGAAATCCGTGCAAGTATTCCCGTTGCAAATCCGCGTATTTATTTTGGAGAAATTGCTGATACTTATGTAATGACGGGGACAAGAACCAAAGAGTTTGATTATCCTAGTGGAAATACTAACGAATTTAACATTTACGACGGAAAGGGTGGAATTTCTATAGGTTCGCTTTGGCGACGGTTGCTGTTTTCCGAGTATCTTAAAGATTGGCAGATGCTGCTAACCCGTAATTTTACTCCACAAACTAAAGTAATATTCCGCCGCAATATCAAACAAAGAATACAAAGTATAGCTCCTTTTTTGCGTTTTGATAGCGATCCTTACCTGGTAGCTGCTGATGGCAAAGCGAAAACTATTGATGGTAAACCAACATATTTATATTGGATAGTTGATGCCTATACAACCAGCAACCGTTATCCATATTCCGATCCAGGCAAAAATAAATTTAACTACATCCGCAACTCTGTCAAAGTTGTTGTGGATGCCTACAACGGTGATGTGAACTTTTATATTGCCGATCAAACCGATCCCATTATTGATACATTAGGGAGAATTTTCCCCTCAATGTTCAAACCTTTATCGGAATTACCTGTAACCCTTCGCAGTCATATTCGTTACCCATTAGACTATTTCAGCATTCAGTCAGAACGCTTGCTGGAATATCACATGACAGATCCGCAAGTATTCTATAACCGAGAAGATTTGTGGCAGATTCCCACAGAAATTTATGGCACCAAACAGCAGCAAGTACAGCCCTACTATTTAATTACAAAACTGCCTAAAGCCCAAAAAGAAGAATTTATTTTACTGCTTCCTTTTACTCCTACACAACGGAGAAACTTAATTGCTTGGTTGGCTGCTCGTTCCGATGGTCAACAATATGGTAAATTGTTGCTTTACGAATTCCCCAAACAGGAATTGGTTTACGGTATTCAGCAGGTAGAAGCTTTAATTAACCAAAAACCAGAAATTTCCGAGCAAATCACCTTATGGAATCGTGAAGGTTCGCGAGTAATTCAAGGAAATTTGTTAGTCATACCAATAGAACAATCGCTTCTATATGTGGAGCCTATATATCTTGAAGCTGAAGAAAACAGTTTACCAACTTTAGTTAGGGTGGTTGTAGCTTACGACAACGATATTGTTATGGAAAATAGTTTAGAAGATGCTTTAGAAGCTATTTTCGATGCGAGTGAAATTACGACACCTGCTTTTACTCCTCCAGAAACACAACTCCAACAACCCGTACCGCCGCAATAGAATTCATCGGCAACAAGTAAGTATTGATGAGTTCATATATCTTTAAAACCCTTAATCTATACACCATAGGGGTTTCGTAGATACTAGTAAGACTAATGGGACAGACCACACATACGGTGTCTGTCCCATTATTTACACTTTATAGAGCAATTGTGACGCAGCAGCCCCGAAATTACTTGGACTGCTTAGGGGGTGAATTCCCAACCAAGACGGTATTGAAAACAGTACTAGATTCAACGGGCAATAGAACTAGAATATAACCAGTCAGAATTAATAAAACTCCTTCTGCTTCCTCTGCTTTTCTTGGTTGCCCTTAACCAGCATTTGCATTGGGAAAAACTAACTCTTTCAAAAAATACTTTGTTACGAAATCTCATTTGTTGTTTATCGTTTCGCAATTTGTTGGTGCTAGTTCTTATCCGTGACTAATTTGGTCAGTATGACGTAACAAATATCACATATATTGCTTGATTTTTTTTAGAATACCTTCCCAAAGGTATACATCAAATTTCTTGAATACTCTTTTAGGAGGATATCAGAGACATGGTGTTGATGTCAGAATTGTAAACTGTTATATATATTTAAATATTAAAATAAAGCTAGTTTTGTTCAACTTGCCTAAAATTTCAGCTATGGCTTTGTAATTCATTGACAACTGTAAAAGCCTAACTTAATCAGGTTTTAACTAGTTGCTTAAATCAATCCTCTTACTGATTACTCAGTATTTTTTTATCAAATTGACTGCATAGCTAAAAAATAGTCAAATTTTGAATCTATAACGGCAATATTTTAAATTAATTGTACGTGAGATAATATTCAATATGATTTATCTTATTTACCGATTGAATCATACTTCAAGTAATTATATTTATACTTTTTAAAAAGCGACCTTAAATAAAGGTGAACTTCTAATTTGATAAGTATTATAATGCATTTTTTTTAGACTATATAAATTTTTCCTTTATCTTCATTGAAATTGTTTACTTGACTATAATCAGCGCTCTATTTATTTTTTCTTATACAGTGCTTTTTATCGTCAAATCCAGCCAAATCTAAAAAAAATAAAAGAAAATTATTTTTTTTTACACAAATATATCTAAAATTAACTTGTGTTAAATGCAAGTTAAAAGCCTTGTTTTTGCTGTTTAAAAGAAAGCAGCAATCAGATTTTATTGCTCTCTAATTAGATAGGTGTCTAAAAGATTATAGCACAAAATGAAAAATGAGAAATTGCAAAATCTGTTACGTTTTTTCAAGGCGTTAGCAGATGAAAGTAGACTGAGAATAATTGGTATTCTGGCTAGTCAGGAGTGCAGTGTAGAAGAATTAGCTGTGTTATTAGAACTAAAAGAACCAACAATTTCGCATCATTTAACGAAACTAAAGCAGCTTGAATTGGTAAGAATGCGTCCTGAAGGCAATACTCATTTTTATCAATTAGATAAAGAGGTTTTGCAAGCTATGAGTAAGGAAGTATTTCATCCAGATAAAATAGCCTCTTTCGCTGATGATGTGAATCTTCAAGCCTGGGAAGTGAAAGTATTGAATTCTTACATAGAGCCAGATTTTCAAAATTCTGAATCCGTACAGCATTTAAGAGAAATTCCAAGCAGCAGTAAGAAACGCTTAACTATTCTCAAATGGATCGTTAATAAATTTGAATTGGGTGTCGAATATCCACAGGATAAAGTGGATGATATCCTGAAAATTTACTATTCCGATTTTGAGACGTTGCGGAAAGCATTAATAGATAGTCGGTTACTGAAGGAAAACAATGGGGTATATCTTAGATGTTGAATAAAAGAATGTAGGCTAATTTACTCTTCTATGTATAAGTAAATCTTGAAATAGCTAGGAGATAGGGGACAAAGTAGACAAATTACTGACTCCCATTCTCTTAACTACTTAATCATTTCTTCGCAATCTACCTCCTTCTTCTAAGGATGGCAAAAATATCCTTAGTTGTCATAAAGCTAGATTGTGTTTCAATCGAGCTACTACAATTGTATTTGTTAAGTTTATATAAGTTTTTAGCTAAAATCTCGCGGCCAAAATATCAAGCATTCGTGAAGCTTAAGTATTTCTATGGTGAAAAAAGCGTGATTTTATAAAAGTAACAAAAACATCAGCGAGCATTTTATCAAAAATACATGAAAGTATATTCATAAAGTTATTAAGTTGTTATTTATAAGAAGCTTGAATTACGGGTAAATAAAATGTTTAAGAAAGTGGTATTACCAACACTAGCTATTTCAGGGACGATTTTTGTTGGCTTTGCTGCGCTGTTAGCTCAATACGGTTCCGAACGAGTGGAAGTTCGGGTAGACAGCCAAGATTTGTTTTACGGTGAAGTTAGGGATTTGTTATCTCCTGGAGTAGGGGCAGCATTAAGCCTAACTCTCGGTGTTGCAAGTATTGCTGTAATCGGATATAGCAAATCTGCAAGTAGAGAACAGGAGTTAGAAAAGCAGTTATTATCTCTGAGAAAGGCAGTTTTGGATAAAGAAGTTCAAATCGAAGACATAAAAAAGCATGAAAAAATAAAAACAACAAATTGTGTAGATTTTATTAATTACAGAAACTTCAGCAGGCGTTAATTAAAAGTAACTGGTAGCAGAATACTCATGGAAAAAGAGACGTAGCAATGCTACGTCTCAACAAGAAAAAGCAAGATATTTCAGTTCTAATTGGAAACGCTATTTTACAATTTTGGCTGCTGAAGATAATGTCGATAATCGTTCAAATCTTCCAGTACTTTATTGGTGAGGAAATACATTCCAAGCATATTAAAGAGAGCCATCGCGAAAAATGTAGCGTCTCCAAAATCAATCACCGATTGAGGCTTTGCTATTGCACCAATAAATACGGCAATTACGAATAATATTCTGTATACAATCAAGCTACGCTCGCTAAAGAGATATTCCCAAGCACGCTCTGCATAATAGCTCCAGGAAATCATTGTAGAGAAAGCGAATAAAAATACTGAGATTGAAAGTAGTACGGGGAACCAAGATATTTGGGTACCAAAAGCTTTAGAAGTTAGAGCCGCACCTTCTCCAGCTTTTCTTATTGCTTCATATTCAGGATTGTTCCAAACTCCGGTAATCACAATTACCAAAGCAGTCATATTACAGATAACCACTGTATCAATGAATGGTTCCAAAAGCGCTACCAAGCCTTCTTTAATAGGGCGATCTGTCCTGGCTGCGGAGTGAGCAATTGCAGCAGAACCAACTCCAGCTTCGTTAGAGAAGGTAGAACGTCTAAAACCTTGAACGATTACACCAATAATTCCTCCTTCCACAGCTTCGGGAGAAAAGGCTTGTTGGAAGATAGTAGCAATAGCGCCGGGAATCGCAGTAAAGTTAATTAACAGAATCCATAATGCAGCGACTACATAAAGCACGCACATTACTGGCACTATAGTCCCTGCAACTTGACCAATACGGTGGATACCACCAATCATTACTAAACCCACTAAAATAGCCAGAATCAAACCGTAAACCCAAGGATATATAGGAAATATCTCTTTTACCGCACCATAGGATTGATTTACTTGAATCATATTTGCCGCACCAAAAGCAGCAAAGATGCAACAAACAGAAAATACAATTGCTAAAACGTTACCGAATGCTGGTAAACCAATTTCTGCGAATCCTCTAGACAGATAATACATCGGTCCGCCTGCAACTTTACCATCGGGCTTAATGATGCGATATTTTTGACCGAGTGTAGATTCAACAAATTTGCTCGACATACCCAGCAAACCACCAAGAGTCATCCACAAAGTTGCACCGGGACCACCTACGCTAATCGCGATCGCTACGCCAGCAATGTTACCAAGTCCCACTGTTGCCGACAGAGCAGTAGCCAAAGCTTGGAAATGAGAAACTTCTCCTGGTGCATTCGGATCGTCGTATTTTCCCCGAACGATATCAACAGCGTGTCCGAACATCCGGAAATTGACAAACCCCATGCGGATGGTAAAGAAAATAGCTCCAAAAATTAACCATAAAACAATCAGGGGAAAGCCACCGATACTGAAAAACAGAACATCAAATATTCCCTTTACAAACCCAGAAAAAGCAGCATCAAGCTGCTGTATCAAAGGTTCTCCAGCAGCTTCATCAGCAGCAAAAACTGCGGTAGGAATCAAACATAATAATAAAGTTAGTAACCAAGGACGTTTATACAATGACTTCCACATTCAAGAAAATTCTCCATTAACTATTTTTTTCAGTACACTTTGTTATTCAGGGATACTACCTTAAGGCTGATGTTTCCTTCAAGATTGGAACTTACATGTATGTCGTGTAATAAGCGAATATTTTTCTAATCGCAATTTTCCTAACTTCTTCAAGTTAATAGTGATGGCTTTGCCAAGATACACGATATTTAATGCAATACAACAGTTCTCACTTTTACTCCGTATATCGAAATCAAATGTTTCGGCTTACTTCCCTTGCTTTGTGACATAGAAGCTAAGCTTTGATCGGTAAATTCATCAACATATTACCCGTATCCAGCAAAATGGACGGTATAACTGTTAACTCTCATTGTTTAAATGGGAAACTGAAAAATGAAGAACGACAAATATTAATTTTTATTAATATTATTCTTGGATCTATCTAAGAAATAAGATCGGGACTTACGCATGGACTACATGTTTACGTCATTATTCGCTGCGCGACGTATTCACCCGTAGGGTGTGGAACATCTCTCGAAACGCCATCGTTCGCTTCCCTACACGTAGCGATCGTCGCAATGATAAATGCACAATTAAGTTTGCCTAAGTACTTATATCTAAATATGCCCCCTAAATCCGCCAAAAATGGGGGACTTTCAATTATCTTTCTCCCCCCAAAATTGGGGGCTATACCAATTCTGTATGAGGCTGCGCTAAATCACCCTCACTCTGCAAGAGTGGGGCTACTGAAGCAAAGCCCACCTACGTGGGCTAAAGAGGGGCGCATCTTTATAAAGAAATGGTATTAGGGGGAAAATAATATTTTTTAGGAATGGCCGCAACTGGCACATTTATGCTCTAGGGTGCTTGTACACAGATTAATTGTTAAGGGAATAATAAAGCAATCAGTGTACGGCACCACCCGAGTTGTGTGACGCGCAGCCTTAGTCCTGTTTTTAATCAGCAACGCCCAATTAATAGCTCAATTCTAAGATTTTAGACAAAAACTATCCAAATTTTGATCGTCATGTAGTCATATTTGCAAATTTTCTAGCTTTAAATTTAATAGGCATTCGATCTTGAGGAAAAACTGTGATATTTTGACCCAATTGTTCTAGAGATGAGCGTCCATTCACCAACTCCCAATCAAAATGGTAAATGAGCAAAGAAAGAATAACTGTTGCTTCTAATATTGCTAAAGGAGCACCCAAGCAGTAATGAGCGCCAAGGGAAAACCCGAATAAAGTCGGCTCTATTCCACCATTTTCTTCAACGTCTAACCAACGTTCGGGATGAAATGCTTCTGGTTGTGCATACATATCAGAATCTAATCCTGCCAACATTAAATTTAACCTGATTGCTGTATCAGCAGGAATAAATTTTTCGACCATTGAAGTATCATGCTTAGCAACTATGCTTAGTTGTGAAGCTACAGGATGAAGACGCATAGTTTCTTTAAAAATAGCTTCGATGTAAACCAATTTTTTCAGAGATTCAATACTCAAACCTTGTTTCATGACTGGCTCGATTTTCTCCCGAGCTTTTTGAAGAACTTGTGGATTGAGAGCTAATTCTCCCATAGCAAAAGAAAGACTATGAGAGGTAGTATCGTGTCCAGCAAAAAGTCCAGCACGTACATCGTTAATCAAGTGATTGGGTGTATACCTTGGAGCTTTAGCCATTTGCACCATGATTGAATTTCTCAAGGGTTGACTAATTTGAGAAAGTTCGTTTTGGTTTAATTCTTGATTTCTGGCTAATTTAAAAGCTAAATCAATTCTAGGATGCAAAAAACCATTTAAATAATTTTGAGCTTCTCGGTAAACTTGATTTTTCTTAGTGGGAAGATATTTAAGCCAATTAAAGCCCGTAGTTCCTTGTACTAAAACTTGTTTTTCTAAAACTGCTAAAGAAGAATATATTTTTTCTGAGTCTAAAATAGGTTTAATTGGATCTTCTTGAGGAATAAGAGGAACACCGAGCATAAAATAAGCAATAATGCTCATCGTATATTTTAAAAACAAAGGATCTATTTCAATAGCTTCGTTATTTATAGCTTTTTGTTCGAGCTTTTCGATAAAAGCGAGACTTGCCTGGTTAATTACGTCGAATTGATTGAGAAATTTACTAGAAGCTAAGGCAGGAGTCCAAGCTTTGCGTCGCCATTGCCATTCTTCTCCAATTTGATTGCCTAAATGGACTCCAAATACATCTGCATAAGCAGAATAAGCAGAACCACCTCTAACAAAATCTCCGTCTTTTTGACCTTTGAGAAGTATTTGTTTAATTAACTTTGCATTTCCTATGACTAGATTGGGCTTATCAAAATTCCAAATAACAAATACATCTCCTAACTCTTTAGACCAATCTATAAATAATTGAGGTAATTTTCCAGCTTTAAGAGCCGCAACTAAATCAGAAAAATTACCAGATAACCAATGCCCTTTAGGTGAAGGGAAATTTCGTAAAGAACTATATTTTTGATAATTGCTCCACCATCTCAAAGCAAATACACTAGTTGTTGCGATAGCTATACCACTTCCAGCCAAAACTATTAAAGACATACTCTTTAAAGAAATAAACTCTTAGTATTTTTTTACTTTTGTTAAAATTCTAGCTAAAAATGAAAAAAAAGGGAGAAGTGCTGAACCCATATTCCGTATAGTTATCTCAACCATTTGATAACAATATGATTATATTTTCTCTTGCAGTAGGCTACTAAACGAAAAAGACCAAATCCATTATTTTGAGTAATATCAATATTTGACAACAACATCTGATTTATTGGACGTATTCCGGCTTTTTCAAGTTTTTGATACAGCTATTGATATTTTTTCAAGCATTTATTCTGTTTTTGACGAAATATCGAATATATTTGTTTGGATGTTTTTTTACTTTTAGCTAGTAAGATAACCCCACACGATAAAATTCCCTATCCCCTAAAATTACTAATTCATAATTTTTAAATAAACGTAAGTAAGTCGGCAGAAAAAATAGAACTATGTAACAAAATGTAAATTATCCTTAAACACTTATTCCGACTGCCCACTGCCTTGCCCTAATTACAATTTTCAACGCCGACCTACTTAATACTGCTTTAATAATCCCTTGCTGTTCTCTTTTGTCCAAAGTCCAATTTATAAATATTTCAGACAAAACCTTAAAAATGCACAACAGTAAGGAAGGAGGAAGAAGGGACAAGAGTTGTAGCTATTAATCAATGCCAAATAAATATATAAGTTAAATGCGTAGCAAGGTTATGATAACGGTTTGAGCTTATCCCGAACTTAGGTTAGTTATCAATTTCTGATTTCAAGACAAGCATCATGGAAAATTTGCGAAAAAAAATTCATCGATTAATCGACCAATTGAGTGAAGATGAACTAAAAAAAACTTGGGAGACAGTCTATACTCTACGTTGTGACTTTCAGGTACAAAAAGCTATAGAAGAAAATAAAGATTCTCAGCAACCTTGGGATTTCTTGACTTATGACGAAGCAATGCAGTATATGGACGAATAAAGTATTGCGAAAGGATGAGAAGGTTATGAAGAGCGATAGCGATCAAAAATCGTCATTACTCGATTACACGATCATTCTCCTAACTCGCTACTCGCCGTCTTGCTACTCCTAACTACTAATAACTAGCAACTAACAACTATTAAGCGTGAGGTTAGAACTTAGATACGCACGGTCGTTTTTAGAAGATGTAAAGCAGCTAGATGCAGCCGCGAAAAAGCGGGTATTGAACTTTGTTTTTGTCGAGTTTGTTTTTTCTGAGAATTTGCACTCGTTGCCTCAATTGCGTCAAATCGATGCTGCGGGCTTCTTTCACCGTTTTACCTTAGATGATTATTTGGTTGGTATTGAAGTAAAAGGCGAAATTGTGAAATTTCTGCGAGTCATACCTATGCCAGATGTTTAAGGAGAGCAGTTATGTCAACAGTTAAAACTGTATAAGTTGACAAGGCATTACTCGAACCTTAGCTTAAACTTGTTTGTGAAAATAACGTGACTTGAGATTTCCCTTATGGATGCTACGGCACTTTGGCAACGATACCAGAAATGGCTATATTTCCATGAAGGACTGGGTTTTTACCTAGACGTTAGCCGGATGGGCTTTGATGATGACTTCGTCAAGTCATTGCAGCCTTCATTTGATAAGGCTTTCGCGGATATGGCGGAATTAGAAAAAGGCGAGATCGCAAATCCAGATGAAAACCGAATGGTTGGACATTATTGGCTGCGAAATCCCGATTTGGCTCCTACGCCGGAGTTGACGCAAGAAATAGTCAGTAATATTGAGAAAATCGAAGTATTTGCCGAGAAAATCCACACAGGTGCGATTCACCCTCCCAAAGCTCCTCGCTTCACCGATATTATCTCGATTGGGATTGGTGGTTCTGCACTTGGGCCGCAATTTGTAGCTCAAGCTTTAGCTACAGATTATCCACCTCTGGCAATTCATTTTATTGATAATAGTGACCCCGCAGGTATCGACCGCGTCCTAACAACTGTACGAAACCGTCTTTCTAGTACTTTGGTATTGGTGATTTCCAAATCAGGAGGAACACCAGAACCTCGTAATGGAATGATGGAAGTCAAGAAAGCCTATGCTGGGCAAAACTTGGATTTTGCACAATACGCGATCGCTATTACTATGCCTGGTAGTAAGCTGAGCAAAATTGGCGAATCGGACGGTTGGTTAGCACATTTTGCCATGTACGATTGGGTAGGTGGTCGTACTTCGGAGATGTCGGCAGTAGGGCTGGTACCAGCAGCATTGCAAGGGATTGACATTCGTCAAATGCTAGACGGTGCTAAGGAGATGGATGATGCAACTCGCGTTTCGGATATTCAGAATAATCCGGCTGCACTTCTAGCTTTAGCTTGGTACTATGCTGGCAATGGCAAGGGTGAAAAAGATATGGTTGTGCTTCCTTACAAAGACAGCCTACTTTTATTCAGTCGCTATCTGCAACAGTTGGTAATGGAATCCTTGGGTAAAGAAAAAGACTTGGATGGTAACACCGTTCACCAAGGAATTGCTGTTTACGGTAATAAAGGTTCAACCGACCAACATGCATACGTCCAACAGTTGCGAGATGGGGTAGCGAACTTCTTCCTTACCTTTATTGAAGTTTTAGAAGATAGAAAAGGTTCTTCTCTGGAAATTGAACCAGGAATTACATCTGGTGATTATCTATCTGGATTTCTTCAAGGTACTAGAAAAGCTCTTTACGAAAACCAACGAGATTCGGTTACTGTTACCATACCCCAAGTAAATCCCCGGACTGTTGGTGCATTAATTGCTTTATACGAACGCGCTGTAGGCTTATACGCTAGTTTGGTGAATGTTAATGCTTATCATCAACCAGGTGTAGAAGCAGGTAAAAAAGCAGCAGCAGCTATTTTAGAATTGCAGCAGCAGATAGTATCCGTACTACAGACAGAAGAAAATCCAATTTCATTAGAAGAAATAGCCAGCAAAGCCGGTGCATCCGAGCAAATAGAGTCAATCTACATCATATTGCGCCACCTTAATGCTAACGGACGCGGTGTACTAATTGACGGTAATTTTGGACAACCCAGCAGCTTAAAATTCTCTATTGGCAAATAAATTGGCTAATAATCTATAATTCAATACCATATTTTGGTAATTTTTGTTGCGCTCGCAACATTTTTTTATTTAAGAGCATCCTCAAAATTTTTGATGAGGATGCTCAATTTTTTTGTTAGCGTACAGATAAATATAGTTAGTAGTTAGTAGCTTGGGTTGGGCATACAAATAATCGTTTTTTAGCAAGAATTAATGCTGCGCCACAATCCAAAATTTAACTATCTATATAAATAAGTTTTATAGCCGATGTTATATTTGACTATAAAATTTGCAACTATAAGCTTAATTTGGTTTTCCTATCTAACCCAACCTACAGAAGAACCGCAAACAAAGCTATTACATATGAATTTTACAACCCAACGTCAATTGACAGTCGCTTTAGAAAATTATCCCGGTCGTCTAGCCGCTGTGAGCAGCATTATTTATCAACAAGATATAAATATTGTGGCAATTTCTCTTGTTGATAATATAGAACAAGGAGTGATTCGTTTGGTGAGCAGCAAACCCGCTATCTGTAAAAGTCTTTTAGTGAAAGAAGGATTGTACGTGATTGAAGCAGATGTCTTAGCCGTTGAACTAACAGATAGTCCGGGAGAATTAGCTAGATTAACCAAGGCTTTAGCTGATGCCAAAATTAATATTGAATATACTTACGGTAGCACCGTTCGTCCTGGGGACAAAATGCGTTTGATATTAAAAGTTTCTGATTTGAAAAAGGCTTGCCAAATCCTCACAAATTTGTAAGGAGAATTTTGATTGTGGCTTCTTTAAATAAGGGGAATATTGGCATTTTGCCATCTGGAGCGCTCGGAGTCAGCTTTTTTTATCATTTAACCCGAAAGTTAAAGCAAAATGACGGTTCTGTTTACTTATTAGAAAGACAAGGATCTAAAAGTGCCAAAGCTTTACGCGCGAATGGCAAAATAGATATTGACACTTCAGAAGGAATTAAATCTTTATCTACAGAAGAAATTCTTAAACCAGATTTGCTTACCTGCTATCAGTCTGGTTTATTGCCAGAAGTTGTGCTTATTTGTCCCAATCCCGATCAACTTTTAGATACGATTACAACTATTGTAGAATTGTTAGTTCTCGTATACGAAAAAGGACAGATATCTTCACCGAATGAATCTTTACCATTGTTTGTTCTAGCTTCAAACGGTATCTATTTTCAACGATTTCGACAAATATTCATTGAAAAAATTGAAGAAGCAACGCTGTTTGCTCGTTTACCTGACTTATGGCCAGAAATTATACCGCAGATTGTCTGCCGATTATTGCGCGGTGTCACCATTCAAACCGGATTGCGAATAGGAAGCGGAACTAAAACAATTTATCGTCCAGGGTTAAGAGGAAGAACTCAGATTGCTGGGGGAAGTGCCGCTACAAGAACTCGCTGCGCTACCGTTTTCACAGAGCGAGGAGCTTGGTTTGAAGAAGCTGCAAATAGTTCTGCAACTCGCTTGGAATTTGATAAAGCGCTGGTGAATCTAGCGGTGAATTTACTCGGACAGTTATTAGCTATTGACTCTGAAGGAAATTTTAAAACCTTAACAGTTGGGGAAATTCTTAATTCTTCCAATCAATCTAGAATTCGGGAATTAGTCGATCGAGTCTTTCGGGTAGGACAAATGGTCAAAGTTTACGATTTACAAGAAGATATGGAAGTCATTTTTAAGCAAACTATGGAAAGTGCTATAGAACATGCAACCCATATTCCTTCGAGTTTGCAATGGGTAGATATGAATTTACAAAATGGAACTTTACAACCTCAAATGACACCTACAGAATCTTGGCTGATAGAACCTTTGATTCGTTATGCTAAAGCATCTGATTTAGAAGACGCTGCAAATTATTTTCAGAACCTCAAAGATGAATTAATTAATAAGTTAACTTTAGCAAGTAATCGAAGTAATTTTTAAACTAAGCGATTGAAGATATAGATTTTTGATCGGGAATCGCCGCAAGCGTCACACAAATCGGGTGGTGCCGTACACTGATTGCTTTACTATTCCCTTAACAATTAAGGCGTTGCTGATTAAAAGTATGAATAGCCCCCCAACCCCCAATTCTGGGGGAGAAATATAATTTAAAGTCCCCCAAAGAAGGGGGGATTTAGGGGGCTACCGTTAGACAGTAATAATAAATTCATATTTCAATTGTGCAACGCCACAATTAATCTGTGTACAAGCACCCTACAGCACAAATGTGCCAGTTGCCGATATTAATGCCCAAGGCGAATGGTAAAATAATGACAACTGCTCGCTACTAACTGCTAACTGTTTGCTTATCAAAATATTCGCGCCAGTAAATTATCTTTCCGTCTTTAATTTCAAAAATAATTGCATCATCAATCAGAGATTTTTCACCAGTCTTTTTATTTTTATCGCTCCAAGTCCATTCCACTCCACCTTCTTTGCCATCGCTAAAAATTCTAGTAATTTTAACTTTAGTATCTGTAAATTCCTTAAAATAATCTTCCGCAGCCTTCTTAATATCTGCCTTACCTTTTAAAGAAGTACCCGGAGCGATAAATGCACCATTCTCTGCAAAGTCAGCAATAATTGCTTCTGAATCTGCATTTTCCCAAGCTTTAGCCTGTCTTGTTACAAGCTCTTCAATGTCTTTATTCAAAGTTTGTGATTCTGAAGATATATTCGTTGCTGAATTATTGGTTAAATTATTATCTTCAGCCATATTAGATGAACAGCCGAAGGTGTAAATAGTAAGGGGAATTAAAATTACTATTTTTAAATTATTTAATAGTCTATTTTTGTTCAAGGTTGAATTTCAAGTAGCTAGTAGGTTGGGTTAGGCGCACCCGTAACCCAACATTTTGTTTATTGGTATTATATAATATTTAATAATCAAGAAAAAAAATATTTAAAGCGCTGATGTTGGGTTACGACACGATAAAAAAGATTTTAGTTGTAAGTTTAATTTGGTTTATGTCCTCCGAACACGCTTGGCTAACGTGTCTAACCCAACCGACTAACTATTAACTAACTGGGTAAATCGCGGAGAAAGTAGAATTTATCGCTTTTCCAATCAGCACCTTTAATTCTTCCCAAATAACCCGTCAAAGATGAAGAAAGTTCGATTAATATTTCGTGCATTTCCTTGATATTTAGTTGTCGGGGTGGTTGAGAACCAAAGTAAGCACCATGTAAAGCTTCTACACCTGTAGACTCCAGATTAGAATTTTGCAGATAATATTTTACTAACTCAACCAAGTGCGATCGCAATTTTATGTCTTGCTCTATTTTTCTAATATAACTATTAACTTTATCGTCTGCTAAACCGAAGGGTTCTTGCTGCAAACATTGCTTTAATTCCAATAAATTGACGCAACCTTGATAGTGAGATTGTAGTTCAACAAGTTTTTCTAGAGTTTCTGGGGTAATTACGTTCATATGATTATTTTGTGCAGTTAAAATTGCATGTTTGGTAAGTTCACCAGCAGCTAGAATAATTTTGACGCAAGAGTCAAAATGTTTTTGAAGATGCTTATATCCAAGTTTGATTAACTGTGCTGCTACACCATCGGGAACTTTTTCAGTTTTGGTAGCTTTGCATTCCCCGACAACAGGATAAGGATATTCGCAATAAAAATCAAGTCCTCCAGCACCTCCTAGTTTTTCTGGATCTAAATTGGCATTAGAGTTAGTATTAGAACAGGAAAATCCGAGTTTAATAAAACTTTTACGTGTTAATCTCTCGAATTCATTACCATCACTAGAATTTCCCACTTCAGCAATTTTATTAATCCAAACTAAATCTGAATCAAAATGTTTTGCTTGTTTCTGATTGCTCCAACCTAGAAATAGATGAATATTTTCTTGAAATTGTTTCGCGGCTGGATTTTTAATAGCTAAAGGTGATAGAGCATCTAGTAGATTTTCTAATTCTGGATGCGCTGGCGATTCGAGTTTTTCTAATTGACGCTTGCGAGTATTGAAGATGTTATCGGGTAATACTGGAATTGTGTTGGAAGCTGTTAAAGAATTGGGTAAGCCGATATATTTTCCTAACTTATTAGATTCTATTTTCAGCGATAATTCATAAGGCTGATATAATTTGTAAACACGTAAATAACTGAGGAAAATATGCTGTTGTTTATATAATATTTTGTCTAATGCTTCTTGAGTCCATATCGTCAATCTAGATACTTTTTCTAAAGATTGATTATCATCAATAATTTGACTGAATTCACATTGAGCATAAGCTTGAATTTGTGACTTTTTAATAATGCTTTGAGCAACAGGTAAAAAGTTTGAGCAATAATATTTATCTATCGGAATCGGAATAGCTAAAGCATCTACCGGATAAAGCGCAAATTTCTGTCCAGGGCGAATAAATATCCTGGGCATAGCAGCAATAATTCGTCCATGAATTAAAGCTGTAATATCGGCAGCAGGTAGACACAAAGCTGTGGAAATTGGAAGCAGCGAAGTCATATTTAGTTAGATAAAGATAGAATTAAGTCGATATCATCAGCGCTGCTATCAACACTTTGAGGAATACTAATTGGTAAATCATCATCAGTTAAATCTTCAGGTTGTTCTCCTGATGGCTCGCTGAGTATTTCTCGAACTAAGGGATTATTAATTGCTATTTGTTCTTGTTTGATAAAGTCGAAGATTTGTTCTTTAGTTAATTCGTAACTTTCGCAGCTATATACAAACCAAATAGCCAAAAGAGGTTTAATATCTTGGCTTTGTAGCTTCACCCATTCTCCACCTTGCTCGTGCAAAAGTGTTTTTAAACGTTTATTTGCCAATGCTGCTACTGAACTAATCTTTTTTGAGCGAACTAAGCAACCACGAGTAATATCAAATTTTTCATACTCAATTAATCTTTTTAAAGCTGCTCCTACATAGGTTCCAGTAGATTGCTGAATGACATCAACACCAATTTTTACCTTGCTGTCGTTACCAACAATTTTGAAATCAAGATATCCTTTATCTGGTGATTTTGCTTCAATATCTTGAATTGCTTCAATTTTTACTTCTTCTAATTTTTCGCCAACTAAACTTGAGAATGCGAATCTAAGTGCTTTGGAAATTACTTCTTCATCTTCCATTAACTCATCTATAGAAGATTCAACATTTGCTAACTCATTTTGATAATATTCTTCTACTGGATTCCATTCAGTTGGTGAATTCCCAAAGTTTTCTGCACACCACTTTAAAATTGATCTTACAGTCGGTTTGCTCTTACCAAATTGCCTCAACTTGGTTTCATTAAATGGATAAACCGGGTGTGGTGGAGTAACTTGATTTTCTTTGTAAAATACTTTTAGCCATTGACTTACAATCGCAACAATATCATCAGAATTTAGATTGTTTAGCTTCAATGGCTGTCTATCTAATTGCTCGCTGACTAATCTATCAATTACAGCTTCAGCTTGTGGTAACACCTTAATTTGTCCTTTCCAAGTTTCAGGATACATCGCTAAGAGAAAGACACCGCGTTTCAAGCTGTTGTATAAGTCTTTGACTAAACTTGCAACTACTTGTGCCGAGAGAAAACCATATTCATTAACTTCTGTATTATCTAATTCATCAAAACAAATTACTGGGACTTTATAATCACTGATAATATCTAGAATTTGACGAACTGTCTTTAATCCTTCTGCTTCCTTATCTTCTTTTTCAGAATTAGGTAATCCCATTACTTCAGCTTGTTGCTGAGTTAACTCCAATCCAGATAGCCAATAATTTGCATAGTTACTATGGACAGAAGATAGCGTCCATAAAATCCCTCGTACCAAATAAGGATTAGTAATGTCCGGTTTCTTTTGCAGAACAATTTGAGTGAGTCTATCAATAAATTTATTTGAGTGTTTATTCAAATTTTTTGGATAAATATTATCGATATACTTTTGTGGTGTATGGTCATACCCTGTGACTTCATTGATTAAAGCGGCTGCAATTTCTTGCCACTGCATCACGTTTTTGCTACCATGCGCTCTAAGGCTGGCAGCAACTGTTTGTAGAAATTCGTATTTAATCTGGTTCAGATTATCATACTTACCCATATAGATAAAAAAAGCATTATCTTCTGTCTGCAAACGATGCCGAATTCGACTGATAATATGGCTTTTACCTAATCCTTTTTCCGCTGTAATCGTAATACCTACATTTTCGCGCTCTCCTTTACTAACTTTCTTTACTGCATCAAAAACAGCATCGGAAGCATGAGCATTGATAGAAGGTACGTCAGGAAAACTTTTTCCCCATACTTGTGATGAGCGGACAACAATATGTCCTACAAAGGGATTTTTCTTTTGAATTAGTTCGTCAATCGGAGATGCTTTAGCAATCATATTTTTTATACTTAATAAGTTAACTTAGCAGTGAAGAGAAATATTTAATTTAACTTAAATTTTAATTTTGCAATTTGGAAGCATAGCAACGCAATCCATCTAATTCCGTAGTGATGGAATCTTCTATTTTGTCGGGAGCGCTGTCTTCTACACTGCCACCTTCAAGTTGAAAAATATCATCCGCTTGCATCTCTAAAAGCCACTCACTAAACTGCTTCCGAGAAAGGCGATCGCCAATTTTTCTTCTAATACGATAAATTGGCACTAAGTTATCTAAGTTGTAGTCGCTATTGAGTTGTTCGTAAACTTGTAAAGCTACTTGCTTAAATTCTTCGTAAGATGCAATATTATTTTTTGAATTGGTTTCGCTAACAATATTTTCTGAAGCTGTAGCGTTATCTTTATTTGATGTATTCGCTAATCCACAATTCATTTCGTGAATCCACTTGAGCAAAGCATTCGCAGCCCAAGTTCCCACAATTGTTCCTTCAAATTCAAACTCGGTACTTTTCAAATTTTTATCTAGTACCTCTAAACCTTTAGGAGATTGAAGAGAATAACCTTTTTTAGATTTAGAAATAGCTTGCTCGTTTTCAAGTTCTTCAAAAACGCTTTGATAATCCGCGACTTTCTTACCTTTGGATACAAGCCTTTTCGATAGTTCCCCTTTTTTTACTTCCTCTTTGATTCCTCCCAAGTCCCACAAAGCTAGGAGCAAGCGCGTTCTAGCCTTTGTTTCAGAGCTTTTCAAAGCAGTATTTTGTGGTGCCATATCAATATTTATACTTATCAGCACCAGTATAGTTTTGATAAAGCTGATTTAGCTTTTGGAAAATTACTGAATTATTTAGAGTAAATTTATGAAATTTTTTTGATGTATAAGTATATTTAGCAGTTTCGGGGGGAGCATCCCAATTTTGCAAAAAGCCCGCAGGCTATAAGCCTGGGGCTAATACTACGAAGCCCCTTCGGGTTCGCTAGTTTGGGGTACGGAAACCGACACCCCCAACTAGACTCACCACCTGCGTGGGCTATGAGAGTTTCCAAGCCCACGCAGGTGGGCTTTGTTTTTGTAGCCGCACCCTTCTAGGGTGTCGGATAAAGTATTTATTCAAAATTGGGATGCTCCCGTTTCGGGTGTTATCCCTTAAAAAATTTGATTTAGTTTGTTAAAAATTGTTTATTATACATAAAAACTTTTATAGAAAAATCGCACCGCTGATGAAGCATCCACTAAATCGATAAATCCCGTAGAAAGTAGAATTTATCAGTTTTCCAATCGGTACCTTTAATTCTTCCTAGGTAACCTGTTAATGGGGAAGAGAGTTCGATAAGGATTTCGTGCATTTCTTGAATATTTAAAATTATCTTCGGTGGATTAGAGATATCATAGGCACCACTTAGATATTCAATTCCTACTTCTCTATCAGCATTCTTAATTAACTTAACTATATGTACTCTGAGTCTAATATTTTGCCAATTATCATCAATATAACCATTAAGTTTAGCATCAGCATCTTCACCAAATGGCTCCTGTTCTAAACAAGGTTTTAATTGCCATAAATCGATAGAACCTGGGTATTTATCTTTAAGTTCAACCAGTCTTTGTAAGGTTTCAGGACGAATTACATTCATTTCATTTCCACTCGCAGTTAATTGTGCATCTTCTGTTAATTCACCCGCTGCCATTATTATTTTTATGCACTTGTTATATTGTCTTTGCAAATGTTTGTATCCCAACTTCACCAATTGGGCTGCGGTACCATCGGGGACTTTTTCTGTTTTAGTCGCTTTACATTCACCGACAACTTGATAAGGATATTCGCAATAGAAATCTAAACCACCAGCACCACCAGTTGAATTTGGATCTAAACTCGCTTTAGAATTGGTATTTTTATTATAGAAACCTAATTTAATTAAACTCTTGCGGACTACTTTCTCAAAAGTATCTCCATCGGAAGAATTACCAATATCAGCTATAGTATAAATCCAGTTTTTTTCTGAGATAACTTGTGAAAGTGTTTGTTGAGTTGTCCAACCCAAAAAGTTTTTTATATCTCGATCAAGTTGTTGTTTTGCTTCCGTAGAAGTTGTAGGGAGGTTTTCAATTGCAGCTTGTAACTCTTCCAAATTGGGGTGCGATGGTGACTGTAAATTTTCTAACTGAGTTTTGCGTATAGCGAAATTGCGATCGCTTAAAACTGGATTAATTTCAGAAACGTTTACAGGAGGAATTAAAGCAGCAAAAAAGTTTGTTAGCTGTGGTTTTCTAACTTCAATTGATTGAGGTAGATGATAAACCCGTAAGTAGGTTAGGAATATGTTTTGCCGTTGTGTAAGGATTGCTTGTAAACCCTGTGTGGTGAAAATTGTTAACTTTGATAAAGCGGCTAAAGAATTAACATCGTTAATAATTTGGCAGTCTTCACATTTAGCCCAAGCTTGAATTGAGAATCTTTTAGTATCTCTTTGAATAGCATATTGAGCAGTTGAAACAAAGGTTGATTTGTAATACTCTTCAACTGACAATGCAATATTCAACTCTTTTTTTGGATAAAGAGCAAATTGCCGGTGTGGATGGATAAACTTGCGGGTTATAGCTACAATAATTCGTCCCTGAATTAATGCTTCAATTTCAGGTGCCGGAAGACATAGCATTGTGTGAAGTGCAAATTTGCTCATTATTCATCAACCATTAATAAGTTGCTTATATACATCCTCAAAATCTGCTGATTCAGAATTAGTACTTTCCTCTGCTAGTACAGAATCATCTTCAATCACATCGTCAGGAACTTCATAGGAAGGATCGCTAAGAATTTCTTGTAGTAAAGGGTTACTTTCTCCTAGTTGATAATCTGTGGCTTTATCGGCAATAAACTGAAAAATTTGCTCCTCAGTTAATCCGTAATCTACATTACGTTTTTTATGCACCGAGCGAATTGCCAATAATGGTTTAATTTCTGATTCTTTCAATTCCACAAATTCGCCACCTTTCGATATTAGAGGCTTTAAATAAGTGTTATACAAATAATTACTAATTTCTTTGTCTTTAGATTTAGAACGAACTAAACAGCCACGGCTGAGATTGAATTTTTTCTCTTCATCAATCAATCTTTTGAATCCTGCTCCTAATGCTCTACCGCCACTATCTTGAAGTATTGCAACACCAATACAGACTTTTCTTCTGTTTTCAGTACCAATAATTTTGAAATTTAAGTACTTATCTTTACCAGCTTTTTTTGTGACCTTATCTGTAATTTCTTCGATAGTTACTTGTTCTACCGTATAACCAATTAATCTTTGAAAGTTAAATAACAAAGCATCAGCAAGTAAGAAATTATCATCCAAATTTTTACCTAACTTTTGTGCAAGTTCTGTTTTGAATGCTTCTTCAACTGGATCTAATAATTTGCTTTCTGGGCTTGAATCTTCTTCTTTTACTTCTCCAGTTTCGGGAGGTTTACAATTCTCTCTACACCACCGTAATACATTTCTGATAGGTGGCTTTTCTTCACTTAATTCTCTCAGATCAACTTCTGTAAATGGATAAGTTGCATAGGGAGGAACTAAATTTCGATCTTGATAGAATTGCTTTAACCACAAAGTAACTAGCTCAACAATCGAATCACCATCCATGTACCTTAAATCTATGGGATTGCCTTGAGCAGAAACTTTAGCAGCAACAGCAGCAGGTAATTTTTTAATTTGTTCAACCCATACCGCAGGCATCATGACAGTTAAAATGACACCTTTGCGAATATTTTCAAATAATTCTTTAACGAATCCAGCCACGACTTGAGCTTTAGTAAAACCATTATCATTAGATTCAGCCGAGTCTAATTCGTCAAAACAAATAACAAGTTCTTTGTAGTAACCAATTAAATTTAATATCTGTTTAACGGTATTAAAAGCTGAACCGCTATGTATAGGCAAACATAACTCCGAGGCTTTATTTTGAGATAATCCGTTACCAGATAACCAATTGATTGCGTATAGTGAGTGACTATCTGAAAGCGTCCAAAGTATAGCCCGAATAACATCGGGATTTTTTGCAGTAGAATTGTTTTTACAGAATGTATCTGTCAGGTTGTTAACCAACCTTTTGGTTATTATTAAGTTACTAATACCAAATTGTTTAACTAATTTTTTCGCTGATAAATGTTTAGTATTAGAGTTAATAGACTTTAGAGCATTATTTACTATAACTGCTGCTAGCTCTTGCCATTGCGTTACTCCTTCGTTACCAATCTTATTAAGGCTATCTGCTAAAGTACGCTGAAATCCTTGCTTTATATTATTCAAGTCACCAAATTGATTAGCGTAAATAAATAAAGCACCACCAAACGCTTGCAAACGATGACGAATACGACTAATAACGTGTGTTTTACCACTCCCAGCTTCAGCCGTAATTGTAATCGAAGTTCTCTGATATTGATTTGCACGAATCTGCTTAATTGCTTCAAATACAGCATCGGAAGCATGAGCATTTAAACTTGTAATATCGGGAAATTCTTTATCCCAAACTTCATCGTTACCTACATAAGGAGGTTGTGCAAAAGGATTATGAGCTTTGAGAGCTTCGTTAATCTCTTTAATAGGAGAAAAGCTAGAACTTGTCATGGTGCTAATTATTAATAATTCAAATACATTCACTACAACGTCAAGACAGATTAATTGCTTCAAGCAATGCGTTTAGCGTAGTAACGCAATCCACTTAGCTTGGTAGTTATTGAGTCTTCAGCTTTCTCCGGTGTGAT
The DNA here is from genome assembly GCF_000316665.1 of Rivularia sp. PCC 7116. Taxonomy (GTDB): domain Bacteria; phylum Cyanobacteriota; class Cyanobacteriia; order Cyanobacteriales; family Nostocaceae; genus Rivularia. The sequence continues at coordinate 1,884,849 of NC_019678.1, forward strand.
ATCTGTCATTTCTCCACCAATTAGCTGCAAAATATCTTTCTTCTGCATTTCCAACATCCACTGATTAAAATTGTCTCGGCTTACTTTCTCGCCAACTTCTTTTCTAATTCTGTAAATTGGCACCAAATTATCTAGGTTGTAATTCCGATTCAATTTATCGTAAACTTCCAACGTAATTTCTTTAAACTTGTCATAGGATGCAATTTCTTCGTTTGGAGAGTCTTTAATCTGGGCTTGATTCTGTAATTCAGTTGAATAGTTAGTTTTGCTCTGGTTTTCTCTAATCAACTTCAACAAAGCATTGGCAACCCAAGTTCCAATAGTATTATTTTCAAAATCCGTAGTCTTCAAACTTTCATCAAGCAATTCCCTGCCTTTAGGAAGTACCAAAGAGTAACCTTTCTTTGATTTTTCGATCGCTCCTATTTCTAATAGCTCATCAAACACGCTTTGATAATCTTTTGCTTTTTCTTTACTAGGCACAACTCTATCGTTTAGCTTTGCTTTCATCACTGACTCTTGCGCTTCAAATAAAGCTAAAAGCAAACGAGTTTTAGCTTGATTTTTTTTATTTTCTGAAAGAGTGTTTGTAACTGACATACTTAGTTTTTATTTTGACTTAAACTTGATTTAATTTAGACTAGTACAGTTTTTAAGTATTTGTGTGTGTTATAAAATACTTCTGAAATACTTGTATTTTTAAAAAAAATATATTCAGTTATTTAAAATACTTTTGAAGAAATTTTTATAGAAGCTAACCGAAGATGAGAAGGTTAACAATTATCTAACAAACATTAGTCTGGCATTTGCAAATCTAGAATTTATTAAAACAAAAACAAACCCTCGCAAAAACGAGCTGCAAAATGCACCCGAAATCAACATCGGTTTCACAATTCATACGCTAAAATTGCAGAATTTCGACCAAGCAATAAACTCTGCAATCCGCGTTGCCTAATTATTTTTAACGGAGCATGGTAGATAAAATTATAGTCACCCTAGATAGAAATTTATATGCACTCAATACCCATTACAATCACTAGCCAAAACCTTACCGAGTCATTGTGTTTGTGAGAAGCAAACTGCAATATCTATCTAGCCTTAATCGTTGCAACAGCCTGCTTTATCGTTACATTTTCATTACCTACATTGTCGTCTAAACTCGAAACGTACAGCGCTCGCTTTCAACTCTTAACTATCTCATTCGTGGCATAGTTGATGCGGAACACCCTGACGACATTACCATAATTCAAATATTAGGATGCGATTTCGGATTGCTCGGTTTCTACAGAGGAAGAAATTGTTGCACCATCCATTTCTCGTATCCATTTGAGCAACCCACCAACGAATTTACTTGCAACTATACTTCCAACTTGCTTGCCATAGAATTGGAAATCAAGGGTTTTAAGTCCTTCATCAAGCATTATCAAACCTCTATCGGTGAGCTTAATGCTTTCAACTTTGCTCTTGCGAGTACTGTGAATAGCACCAGCTTTTTCTAACTTCTTAAGAATAGAAGTATATTCTCCAGCTTTCTCGTTTTTGCGTTGTACGCTACCAGTTACTTCAGTTGTTTTAACTTCGGTTTTCATTCCTCCTAAATTCCATAGAGCAAGAAGCAAACGAGTTTCATCCTGAGTTTTCTTTTTAGAAACTTTGGTTTTAGCTGTAACTTTCTTGGTAGTAGTTTTCGCTTTTGCTATTGTCTTCTTGGCAGTGGTTTTAGCTTTTGCTACAGAAGAATTAGCAGCTTTAGTTTTGCTAGCTACTTTTTTAGTTTTTGCAGTAGTTTCAGAATTATTAATACTTGTAGACGCAGATGTTTGTGCTTTTACCTTCTTAGTAGTGCTAGCAGGTAATCGTTTACCAGCAACTTTTTTGCTAGTAGACTTCGCCTTTTCTACCTTGGTAGCAGCGGGTTTTTCTGATTTCTTAGTGGAAGATTTAACCTTTTCTACCTTGGTAGCAGCAGGTTTTTCTGATTTCTTGCTGGAAGACTTAACTTTTTCTACCTCGGTGCTGGCAACTAATCGTCTACTAGATACTTTTCTTCTTGTATTTTTAACTTTTCCTACAGTGGTGCTAGCAGACTTTGTTTTGCTCGATGCTTTTTTAGCTGTATTTTTCACTTCAGTTTCTGGAGTATTGCTTGAAACTTTAGACTCTACTGTTTGAGCTTCAGGCTTTACTTTTTTTGTGCTACTTTTTACTTTTGCCTTGGTAGCACTACTTTGAGCTTTAACCTTGGAAGAAGAACTTTTAGACTGAGCTTTCTTACTCTGCAAACGAGTTTTTCTAAGTGCCATTGAGGGTTAATAATGTTAGTTCACTTTCTAGAATAATCTAGTACTAAGTGTTTTCAGGGTATGATAAAAAACATCAGGGAATTTTCTAAGAAATTTTCTATGGATTTTTATTAAATAGTATTTTTATCTACAAAAAAAGGCAAAACTTCATAATTAAGTTTCGCCTTTTTATATATATTGAAATCCTCCGGGGATATACCTAGAAGTTTCTGTAAGTCTCAAATTACAGTAGCCCTATAGAATTTGTAAAAATTGCAGAGTCGAGAAATCCCGGTTTTTCCAAAAAAAGAATCGGGCTTCTTAATTCTTACTAAAGCTAGGTACTACATATCTCCTCAGCCGACTTAAATTATTTAAACTCTTCAAGCTGATCCATACGCAACCAAATATTAGGCGTAGGAACTTTTCCGAACTTTACCAAAGCATAATCGCCTTTGACATCTAAAATTTCCCCTTCAGTTTCAAATAAATAGGAAGGAAGACGAGAATCACTTGCTTTTGCTTCTACACTGTTTTCCAGTTTTTCACGGATAGCACGAACCATCGTTCCTTTTTTCACAGCCATAAACTTTCCTCTTTAATAAATAGGATTATTTTTACTCAGAATTGTAGCTTGAATGCGAAATCGGGAATTGGGAATTGGGAATTGGGCATTGGGCATTGGGCATTGGGCATAGAAACATATTCAGAAGCCAACAGCAATGGATTAACAGTTAACAATTGATAACTGCTAACTGCTAACTGCTCACTGCTCACTGCTCACTGCTCACTGCTCACTGCTGACACTCGGGACAAAAATGACTGGATCTTCCCGCTAACTTAATTCGCTCAATTGGATTGCTACAAGTTCGACAAGGTTCTCCGGTGCGGTTGTAAACCCAAGCTACATGTGCGTAGTTACCATTCACGCCTTGTACATTCAAGAAATTACTGAAAGTAGTACCACCAGCTTCAATACTAGTTTTTAAGACTTGAATAATCGCAGAATGCAGACGCTGTATCTGTTCTCTTTGCAAATTTAGACACAGGGTTTGGGGTTGTATTCTACTAAGAAACAACGCTTCATCAGCATAAATATTACCTAACCCCGCCACCACAGATTGATCTAGTAGCGCAGTCTTGATAGGGCGGCGGCGATTTTTGAGTTTGTCTGCAAGATAGTCTACAGTGAATTCTGTTGAAAAAGGGTCTGCTGCTAGCTTTGCTAAACCGGTAATAATGCTTTGCGTTTCAACCTTTGGAGGAACCCACCACATCTGACCAAAAGTACGCTGATCCACGAAGCGCAATTCCCATTCTTCACCAAAGAACAACCTGACTCGCGCGTGCTTGTGCAAAGGTTCATTTTGATTCAACCATAATAGCTGACCAGTCATTCGTAAATGAACCCCCAGGGAGGAGGAGGGGAGGCTGAAAGTGGCTAAGGAAGAAGAATTCTTGTCTCCTTGTTCCCTTGTCTCCTTGTCTTCTAAAACTGAACTAAGTTCTGCAATTAGGTACTTACCGCGACGATGCCAAGTTGTTATTTCCCTTTGTTGGAGACCATTTAAAAAATCTTCAGCAGAAAACGGGTAAGCAATGGTGCGATCGAGCAACACATCACCTCCCGTAATTTTCCGCTTAAGGGTTAATTGATTTAAACCCCGTCGGACTGTTTCAACTTCTGGTAGTTCTGGCACAATTTAACGTGACTCAGTTCCTTGATCTGGAGTACCTTCTTTCTGAACATTAGCTTCAGCAGATTCTGCTTGAGCACCTGTTTTACCAGTCGGTTTAGTACCTTGTCCGGTAGCACGTTGGCTTGGATTTACAGGTGTTTGCTTACCACCGGAAGCTTTTTTCGCTTTGGGTGCTTCGACTTCAACCAACTCATCTTGTGCAAAGTTATTGGTATTGATACCGGAGTAGTTAACTTTATCAAAACGGACAATTACCGGATATATAATGCCGCTTTTATCAACTGTAGCCACGGTTCCTACATCCTGATACCAATAAGATTCACGGCGGAGAACGCGCACTTTAGAACCACGTTGAACCATAAGTTTTTGCCTCTTTAATTATTTAATTGCCTTTTATGCATGGCTGTATTGATTTCACTTTACAACTTGAAGGACTCGCATATAGGCTTTGTTAAGTTATTTGTCTAGATTTGGAGATTGGGCATAGGGCATAGGGTATTGGGCATGGGACATGGGGCATTGGGGATTGGTAATTGGTAATTGGTAATTGGTAATTGGTAATTGAGCATCAGATTGTAGATTTTGGAGAGAAAGAGTAAAAAGTTAGGAATTAATAATCAGAACTTAAGAATTAACAGATGTGAACATAGGGATGAGGAAACAGGATTCAGTAATTATTAAATATCAATGCCCAATGCCCCATGCCCCATTCCCCATACCCAATGCCCAATTCTATGAATACGGTGTCTCGCCCCCTTGACAAAGGACTTGTTTTAGAATAATAAGGTGTTGTTCTTAAATTGTTCCCAAATATTTATTAAGAATTATTTCATGACTTAGTTAATACAAAAATACTGCCTTGGTTCCCTCTACCAATACGCAAGTCGTTATCCAAATAGGTGATGTCCAACCATCCCTGTTGTTGGCTACTTTTTATCGGAAAATCAATTGCCAGAAATTTCTTGCCCTCCGCAATTTCTTCAATAAAGTTTGCTGGATATTGGTAGTCTATTAAACGTTGCAGACCTATAATTGAACGTTCAAATTTAACTTGAACTCGCTTTGAGGAAACTGGCTCAAATTTTGCAGCGACACTAACTATACCTTCAAGAAATGGCAACCCATGAATTTCGGCAATGTTATAAACACTCCTAGTTTTTACGCGGATACACTGATAAATTTGACTTAGATTTGTTAGCGGTATGCGGTTAAGATTTAGTAGTTCGGTACTTGTCGTGTATAGTAAGCGCCAATCGCCTTCTAATAAATCGCTTTCAAGCGGATTTGCTGTTGGGTTAAAGTCTTCTAAGTTAGCGATCGCAGAATGAATGGCTTGTTTATCCGTCTGGGTTGCGTTACTGCCAAGATTTTTTCCGGCGATTAATTCCAACAAAGCAGTTTTTCTCATGGGTAGGGTGACCTTAATTCAGATTGATAATAAAAAGTAGATAAAAGGAGTCTATATGTATAGCACCACACAAATTCAAAGAAATATGTGCTGAATACTATGTAGCAATCATTAAGGAAAGACTTTTTTGTCGGATTTATCGACAAAAGAGTTGAATGAATAACTAAAATATTCTGTATCAAGTGATAGACTCTTAATGTCAAGTTAGTTCCTTATCTTCGTATCCAAAGTCTTTATGTTAAATTCTCCTTTATACGAAGTTCCCCGTAGCCGGAGAGCCTCTGTAATTCCATTAAAACAAGAATCTTCTTTATTAGACTGGTTGCAAGAAAACGGTCGTTTAATATCTCGCGATCCGGTAGAACCGCAAGCAGAAGAAAAACGACAAGATATCTCCTTGATGGGTATTGAAGAAGGCATCGGGGATTATGAGTTTGATGATGATGACGATGATGACGATGATGACGACGATGCTGCTCCTAGTGAAGACTAGCTCGTTGAGAACGGAAATTAGCACAAAATGGTGCTGAGAGTGTGATTTTTTTAAATAGTGTGGAGTGAAGGGAAATTTCCGTGGACGCTAAATTATCTCCAAACCAAGGTTTAAACCTTAATGGTATCCGTTTGGTTTCTTTGTTAGGTATAGGACTAGGTGCAATTGCACTAGTTTTAGATGGAGCGGCTTCTCGCTCTCCGTGGCAAGGAAATTCTTTAACCCTACCATTATTATTATCGGCTTTGATTGCTGCCGGATTGGGCTTTTGGGCTGTTCCTAGGCTGCAAGAGCTTAAGGCTGGGCAAATCATTCGTGAAGATGGACCCCAAGCTCATTTGAAGAAAGCCGGTACTCCGACGATGGGAGGCATATTTTTTGTTCCCGTCGCAATTGTAGTTGCTTGTGCTTTATCTAATTTCGCGACTGAGACTGTTGCCGTATCTGCTTTGACATTAAGCTACGGTTTTGTAGGCTGGATTGACGATTGGCAGATTCTTCGCCGTAAGTCAAACAAAGGTATTTCACCTAAAATGAAGCTGGCTTTACAAGTCGGTTTTGCGATTGCTTTTTGCGGATGGCTATTTGTTAGTCAGCCAGAAACTATTACGAGTATTTCTTTTCCCTTGGGCTTTTCTTTGCCTTTAGGGTGGTTGCTATTTTTACCTTTATCTTGTTTCGTAATGGTGGCAGAAAGTAACGCCACAAACTTAACTGACGGTGTTGATGGATTAGCTGCTGGTACAGCTTCAATCGCATTGTTAGCTTTAGCTGCTATTGTTGCTCCAACTTCAGTTGGATTAATGGTTTTCTGTGCATCTTTTAGCGGTGCTTGTCTGGGATTCCTAGCCCACAACCGTAATCCCGCTCGTGTTTTTATGGGAGATACAGGTTCCCTCGCATTAGGAGGAGGTTTAGCAGCGGTTGGACTGTTGTCTAATACTTTAGTGGCGCTGTTTATAATCAGCGGAATCTTCTTTGTAGAAACGCTTTCAGTAATGGCACAGGTAAGTTACTATAAAGCGACAAAAGGACCCGACGGCAAAGGTAAGCGTTTGTTCAAAATGGCACCTTTACATCACCATTTAGAACTTACTGGCTGGTCTGAACTACAGGTAGTTAGCGTATTTTACATTCTCGCTGCAATACTAGCTTCTGTAGCTTTCGCAGTTACTCAGATGTAAGTTTTGAAAAACAACTGAATAAACTTCGATCAAAACAATCCTTATCTAAAGTAAGGATTGTTTTTAATTTGTATATTGTTAGGAATTGGTCATTCAAAGATTGGAGGACAAGAATAATTTAAACCTTAAACCTTTGACCTTAAACCTTAATTATTCCGAACTCTTGTCTAATCCTAATTCGTTCTCTTCGGCGTAGCGTTCCATAAATCGCATAAAACGCTCCCATTCCTCAGCAGATTTCATTAAATATATAGCTTCTAATGCTTCTGGCTTACCGTTAATAAATTTACCTTTAACTTCACGGGTGACGATTTCCCCTTCTTCGTCAACCATGTACATTCCAGTAATTTCATCCGTGCTTCCTTCATCCAAAGCCTTCGGATTGGTAAAAATAAACGTTGCAGTACCGCTATCTCCACTACGCGAGCGTGTTAAACGTACTTCTGGAATTACTTCTTCGTTGACACCTCTTGAAAATTGTATTTTTGCCATAGTGCGTGTAATTTAAATTCTTCAGATGATTAAACCATTATTCTCTCATCATTTAGAACCAAGGTGTAATATTTTGTTGAGGGAGTAGGGAGTAGCAAGTAGCAAGTAAATAATTAATCTCTCCCCCGTCTTCCCGCTCTCCCCCCTCTCCCATCTCTCACTGAGCCTCACGCTCAAGCACTAACGTCACGGGACCGTCGTTTTCTATTGATACTTGCATCATTGCGCCAAATTTTCCCGTCTGTACCCGTAAACCACTAGTATGCAATTTGTTCACGAAACAATCATATAGATTTTCAGCTATTTTCGGAGAAGCGGAACGGTCGAAAGAGGGACGACGACCTTTGCGACAGTCACCATAAAGAGTAAATTGACTTACTACTAACAATTCTCCACCTATTTCCAATACCGATTTTTGCCAACGGCTATTTTCTGCTGATTCTGGAAACAGCCGTAAATCCAAGCATTTACGCGCCATCCACTCTAATTCTACTTCGGTGTCAGTTTCGGCTATTCCTACAAGTAAATTGAGTCCGGAGCCTATTTTGCCGATAATTTCACCATCAACGGTAACTTGAGATGATTTTACTCGCTGGATAATTACGCGCATGAATTCAGTTAGCAGTTATCAGTTATCAGTTATCAATAAAAGTTCGTAGTAAAAACTTAAGTCCTTAGATTCGGAGCTAAAGCTAGTTACTACAAACCTTTATTTATGTTTCGTTATTTCCCAAAACCTTTACCTTTGTTGTCAGAAGGGATACATACGCAGCTTTCTATCTGCTTTAATAGTCCTTCTTCATCCAGATTTTGACCAATTAACACTAATTGATTTTTCTTTTCACCTTTCCACTCGTCATCGTCGAGGGTAAAGCGTTTTCCGCAAAGATGGAAAATATGTCTTTTGGGACTTTCGTCAAACCACATTATCCCCTTACCACGGAAAATGTTGTCGGGTAATTGGTTATCAAGAAAATACTGGAATTTACGGATAGATAATGGTTTGTCGCTTACAAAAGATACCGACGTAAAGCCATCATTCTCTAAGTGGTGTGAATGATGGTCGTGGTCGTGATGGTGGTCGTGTTCGTGGTCGTGACCGCATTCTGAATGGTCGTGTTCGTGGTCGTGATGGTCGTGGTGGTCGTGTTCGTGGTGGTCGTGATTGTGGTCGTGGTGGTCGTGGTTGTGTTCTTCGGCAGCGTCAAAATACTTATCTGACTCGAACAAACCGACGCTAAGAATTAAAGGTAAAGGTACTTGGGATTTTGTGGTGCGGAGAATTCTTGCTCCTTCTTTAATATCTCGAACTTTTATTTCTAAAGCATCTAAATCGGCTTCATCAACTAAATCTGCTTTGTTGAGAACAATTACATCACCGTAAGCGATTTGGCTAAAAGCAGCTTCGGAGTTGAATAAATCCATGCTGTAATTAGCTGCGTCTACCATAGTCACGATGGAATCCAAACGAGTTAAATCTCGTAATTCGGTTCCCAGAAAAGTTAATGCAACGGGTAAAGGATCTGCCAAGCCAGTTGTTTCTACAACCAGATAATCTATATTTTCTTGGCGTTCCATCACTTTGTAAACGGCATCCACCAAATCGCTATTGATGGTACAGCAGATACAGCCGTTATTTAGCTCCACCATATTATCGTCGGTGGAAACTACTAATTCGTTATCAATGCCAATTTCGCCAAATTCATTTACCAAAACAGCAGTTTTCAAACCCTGCTGATTGGTCAAGATATGATTGAGTAGAGTTGTCTTACCGCTACCGAGGAATCCAGTGATAATCGTGACTGGTAATCCTTTTTTCGTTTCTTCCATTGCCCGATCTGAAGTTGCTGTTGATTGCATGGCGAGAACAGTAGATTAACTAGAATTGGAAAAGAATTAAAAATAATAATGTAGCGTAGGTAGTAACGCAAAACCGCTTTATGTTAATTATTGCGTATCTATATTTAAAAATTAATTGGTCATGACCCTAACAGTTTACAACAGTCTCACCCGTCGCCAAGAACCCTTCAAAACAGTAGAACCAACAAAAGTTAAGATGTATTACTGCGGCGTGACGGTTTATGATTACTGCCATTTGGGTCATGCTAGAGCTTGCATTGTTTGGGATGTTGTACGGCGCTATTTACAATTTAGCGGTTATCAAGTGCGTTACGTACAGAATTTCACCGATGTTGACGATAAGATTTTGAAGCGAGCTAGGGAAGAAAGCTCGTCAATGGAAGCCGTTGCCGAAAAATATATCAAGGCGTATTTTGACGATATGAGCCGTTTAAACGTCAAAGAAGCTGACGAATATCCCCGCGCTACTCAAACAATGGACGGAATTAAGCGATTAATTCACGAGTTGGAAAATAAGGATTTTGCTTATCCGTCAAGCGGTGATGTTTATTATGCCGTACAGAAATTTGATGAGTATGGCAAGCTTTCCGGACGTAAATTAGAAGATATGCAGGCTGGAGCCAGCGAAAGAGTAAATGTAGAAGATGCGGAATATCAAAAGAAAAGATATCAATTTGATTTTGCATTGTGGAAAGCAGCCAAACCAGAAGAACCAGCTTGGGATTCACCTTGGGGAAAAGGTCGTCCGGGATGGCACATTGAATGCTCTGCAATGGTTCGAGAGCGTCTGGGAGAAACCATTGATATTCATACAGGTGGAGCCGATTTAATTTTCCCCCACCACGAAAACGAAATTGCTCAATCGGAAGCCGTCACGGGTAAACCTTTAGCTAATTTTTGGCTGCACAACGGCATGGTGAAAGTTGACGGTGAAAAAATGTCTAAGTCATTGGGCAACTTTATTACTATTCGCCAACTACTCGATAAAGGCGTTGAACCAATGGCTGTGCGGTTATTTGTACTTACAGCACAGTATCGTAAACCGATTGATTTCACCGACGAAGCCATCCAAGCAGCTACTAATGGTTGGAATACTCTCAAGGAAGGTTTGCTTTTTGGCGATCGCTATGGCGAGAAATTGAATTGGGACATTGGAGATGGGGCATTGGGCATTGATGAAAATTCTTACACTAAGCGTTTTCAGGAAGCTGTAAATAATGACTTTAATTTTTCTAGCGGTTTGAGCGTACTTTTTGAATTAGCCAAAGAACTCGCAAAAGAAGGAAATATCTTAGTACATCAAGGTAAAACAGAAACCGCACCCAAAAAATTACAAAAAATGTGGCAAACATTAGTTACATTAGCCGATGTACTGGGTTTAGAAGCTCAACTAGAATCCCTTGAGACAAATAATAATGGTTTCAGCGACGAACAAATAGAAGAATTGATTCAAAAAAGGCAAGAAGCAAGAAAATCGAAGAATTTCGCCGAATCCGACCGCATCCGCGACGAATTACAAGCTCAAGGAATAGCCTTAATTGATAGTAAAGAAGGTACAAAATGGCATAGGAATCAGTGAACAGTGAACAGTGAACAGTGAACAGTTATCAGTTATCAGTTATCAGTTAAAAGTGAGCAGTTAGGATTTATTAATTATTTGCTTGTCTCCCCCTCTCCCCCCTCTCCCCTATCTCCCCACCTCTATGTCAGAAAAGCGTAAATCTTTCAGTTTGTCCGATATTTTGCTGGTTATTGCTGGATTTTTTCTGGTAATTTTACTGTGGCAATTACGAAGTTTATTGTTAACTTTGATGATTGCTACGGTACTTGCGGCTACTATTTCACCTTTTGTTGATGCTCTGGAAAAATTTCGTTTTCCCCGTTGGTTGGGGGTGATTCTATTTTATGTGGGTTTGATTGCGCTATTTATTGGAGTCGGTTTATTAATTGGACCTTCTGTTTCCGAACAAATCCAGCGTTTAGCCCGCAGATTTCCGGTTTATTTGGATAGTTTGACTGTAAGTATTGAAAATTTAGCGGAGCGAGTGGGAATCACTCAGTTGGAAACTATAGAACAATTTTTCGATATTCAAGCGCTAACTAATGGCTTGTTTCGTTCCAGTCAAAAGCTGGTTTTACGTTCTTTTGGAGTAACTTTTGGTATTCTTGGTGCTGCTATTAATATAATTTTGGCTGTGGTAATTTCTGGCTATATGGCTGCTGGAAGCAAAAGTTTAATTAAGGGTTTGGTCAGCTTGTTTCCACAACCGTGGGATGAACGTCTTGAAGCACAAGTTTTACCAATTTCTCGACGGATGGGGGGATACGTTCAAGGAAGAGTTTTAGTTTCAACGATTTTAGGTATTGCTATTACCCTTGCTTTAAGAGTTTTAGGTCTTTCCGAATTTGCTTTGGCATTGGGTACTATTGCGGCGTTTACTAATTTTATCCCGTTTGTTGGGCCAGTCTTGGGAGCGATTCCAGCTTTGATTGTCGCCATTCCCCAAGGAGGATTAACTTTTACATGGGTATTATTGTTATTCGTAATTATTCAAAATATTGAAACCTACGTTTTAGATCCTTTATTAGTGGGTAATACTGTAAGAGTTCACCCTTTTTATCAACTGTTAGCGGTATTGGGAGGAACCCAAGTTTTGGGAATTATCGGGGCTGTGATTGTCCCACCTTGGGTGGCAGGAATAACAGTACTTTTGGAAAATCTGTATCTTCGTCCAAAATTGCTAGCTGAAAAACATTTACCAGCTAACAGCGAACAGTTAACAGCGAACAGTTAACAATAAGCAATTACCAATTACCGATGCCCAATGCCCGATACCCCATATCCAATGCCAAATTAATTTCAATAAAGAAAAAACTTTACAAATAATAGCTGCAAAAGTTGACGTTTTGTAGTAAATAATATAGTCTCCCCCTTCCTTGCACTAATTTTTTGTAGTATGTGGTCTGAACTGAAAAAAGCAATTAATGATATAAATGTTTCTGCTGACTGGATTGGTATTAGAGCAGTCAATGAAACATCCTCAAATCGTTCTGTTCGGGATGCTTTACCCCAGAGCAATGGTAAGTCTTCGAGTGTAGGAGTTATGGTCGAAGTCTTAGTTAACGGCTGTTTGGGCTATGGAGCTACTAATTCTTTTGAATTGGATGCACTGCAAGCTGCTGCCCAAACAGCTTATAAACAAGCGCTTGCAGCAAGTGAATGGTGGATACATCCATTCGAGAAAATGACCGAACGTCCCAAAGTTGTGGGTGAATATACTTCACCGTTGGGTTCTCTCGATCGATTAAACCCAGGGGAAATTAATGATTTGCTGGTGCGTATATGTAAAAAGTTAAAAGTTGATGACAAAATTGTTCAGACTACAGCTAGCGCTACGACTACTGAAAAGAATACTTGGTTTGTCAGCAGTAACGGGTCAGAAATTTATCAGAAATTTTTGTCATTCAGCACTCATTTCGGAGCTACTGCACAAGATGGTTTGATTGTGCAGCAACGGACTAACAATGGTTGGTCGGCGCATTGCTATCAAGGGCTTTTAGACTTTGGGCAAGAAGGTTTATGGCATCGCGTGCAACAGGTTGGGGAGCAAGCAGTAGAACTGTTAAGTGCGGAAGAATGTCCAAATACTCGGACTAATTTAGTTTTAGCTCCAGACCAAATGATGCTACAAATTCATGAAAGTGTAGGACATCCTTTGGAAATTGACCGGATTTTGGGTGATGAGCGAAACTATGCTGGTGGCAGTTTTGTCAAAGCTGATGATTTTGGTCGTTTGGGTTATGGTTCTGCGGCAATGAATATTACTTTCGATCCTACTGTTAAAGGTGAATTTGCCAGCTATGGTTTTGATGATACTGGTGCTGTAGCAACGCGAGAATACGTAATCGAAGAAGGTGTATTGCAGCGAGGTTTAGGAAGTTTGGAAAGTCAGGCTAGAAGCGGAGTTGATGGGGTTGCTTGTGCCCGTGCATGTTCTTGGAATAGACCACCAATCGACCGCATGGCTAATTTGAATTTAGAACCTGGTGAATCCAGTTTTGAAGAAATTATTGCCGGTATACAACATGGGGTTTACATGGAGTCTAACCGTTCTTGGTCAATAGATGACCGTCGATATAAATTTCAATTTGGCTGCGAATACGGTAAATTGATTGAAGACGGTAAGCTCACAAAAACCCTGCGAAATCCCAATTATAGAGCTACTACCCCAGAATTTTGGCAGAGTTTAATTAAAGTAGGCGATAAATCTACTTGGAAAATGTACGGTACTGCTTACTGCGGTAAAGGAGAACCAAACCAAGCAATTTCCGTAGGACATGGCTCCCCGGTTTGTTTATTTACAAATGTTGAAGTTTTCGGAGGAGGGTAGGGGATAGGTGATGGGTAATAGGGAGTGAAGGAAAACTTCTTAATTATGAATTTCTAACTCAAGATTAAGCTGCTACTTTTTGAATTTGTTGTAGATCAGCTTATTGACGATTACCGATTACCAATTACCAACTACCAATTACCAATTCAAAATCTAAAATCTAAAATCAATTTGACTGTATTACGTTCATGAAAAACGAAGAGATATCTGCTTTGGAAGTCAGCTTCAATCAACTTTTTAAATATCTTTTAGATAAAAAGAAACCAGAGGAAGAGTTTACTTTTAAACTTAATAAAGAACGCAGTCAGTTTACTCGGTTTAATCGTGCAAAAGTACGGCAAACTGGAATTGTTGCGGATGCCTCAATTGAACTAACTTTAATTGCGGATCGGCGTAGTAGTTGTCGCATCTTTCCTGTTAGCGGTAATTGGGAATTAGATTCCCAGCAGGCATATACTTATTTGCAGGAATTAAGAGAAGAATTGCCTTTATTACCTGTAGATCCATATCTTGTTTTACCTAATGGTACTCAAACGACTCGGGATATTTATTCGGGAAATTTATTAGCCGAGGAAGATGTTGCGAAAACGGTTTTAGAAGCAGTTACAAATTTGGATTTTACTGGATTTTATGCAGGGGGTATTGTAGCCCAAGGTTATGCTGATTCTGGTGGTAAGAAACATTGGTTTAGTACCGATACTTTTACATTAGATTATTCAATATTTACCGATTCAGGACAAGCCGTGAAAGGCTTTTTCGCTGGAAATGATTGGAACAATCAAGCTTACTCAGATAAAATTTCTCAAGCTAAGCAGCAACTAGAATTACTTTCTCGTCCTTCTAAACAAATACCGCGAGGACATTATAAAACTTATTTTGCTCCTGCTGCGGTTGCAGAGTTGTTAATAATGCTTTCTTGGGGTGGTTTAAGCGAAGCCGATATTCAGCAGGGAAACAGCGCTTTAGCAATGCTTGCAAGTAAAGAAAAGACGCTTTCTCCAAAATTTAGCTTACGCGAAAACTTTCAAACTGGTTTAGTTCCGCGTTTCAACGAATGGGGAGAAATGGCTCCTTTAGAATTACGTTTAATTGAGAAAGGTGCTTTATCGAATACTTTAGTTAATTCTCGTAGCTCTATTGAGTATGACAAAGACGCAAATGGTGCTAATAGCTCCGAGTCTTTACGCTCCCCGCAAATTAGTCGAGGAAATTTACCTTCTGAGAAGATTTTATCTATTTTAGATACAGGGCTATATGTATCTAATTTGCACTACCTAAATTGGAGCGATCGCCCTTCTGGAAGAATTACGGGTATGACTCGTTATGCTTGCTTCTGGGTTGCGAATGGCGAAATAGTGGCACCGATAGAAGATTTACGATTTGATGACAGTTTATACAACTTTTGGGGCAATAACCTAATAGATTTTACGGATAAAACCGAATTTATTCCCGAAGTTGGAACTTATGATAATCGTCAGCTTGGCGGTAGTATGGTTCCGGGAATGTTGGTGGAAGACTTTACTTATACGCTTTAGGATTACTCGACGATCAAATATTCCCCAGACTTTTAATCTGGGGCTAATAAAAAATCAGCGATTAAATATACAACTCTAAGCAAAAAATAAGTAATTATCTCATTATAATCGGGATTATATTAGATGTTTTTGTGATAAATAAAACCTTATGAATACTTAAGGTTACTCCCATTAAGAGTGGAAGATTACCCATGTTGAGTGAGAGAGAAATTGTATAGGAAATTTGATAAGCGAAACGGGAGTAAGAAGGTAATGGGTTAAATGCTTAACTGAGTATTATTGTAGTGACTCATCAAAAGTTAATGAGTTTAACGATTCGTTGGACGGGTTTTTGTAAAAAGCAATATGGATAACTTGCCATCAATTGAAGCTTTTTTTGATTATGGAAATTTTGAATATTTGGAAGCTAAGAGTAAATAATCTGAAGTATTTATGTGAAAACTATCTATTTCTCTGAGCCCCGTAAAATACAATATCTTTTAAACTCAAGTAAAAGACTAGAGCAGATAATAGAAGTTGTTGAAACTGTAAAATTGGGTCTAATCGCCAGCCTTGAAATAGTAAAATAAAACCCGAAAATACGATAAAAATTGGAAAAACAAGCAATTGAATCAGATAAAAGGTTCTTGCCGAACTACTGATTCTATTCCAAATTCTCGTTAATTTAACTATTAGGAATATTAAATAAAATAAGCCGAAAATCATTTGAAGTAATCCTAGCAAAGATGCCGGATTAGTGCCAATATTAACTTGAGCTAAATAAAACATTTGTAATAACTGTTTATTAGGTTTTATTTTCTACAAGTATATCTTTCTATTTCTTTTTAACATTCTTACCAGGATAACCGCGCTGGGGTGACTGTTTTTCTGGATAAAGCTGCTGTCTACCGTTACGAATAATCTTTAACGATTCGTTGAGTTCATGCTCCATATGTTCTAAAACATTATCAGCATATTGATCTGCACCTTGAGCAATTTGTTCGGCTTCTTC
This sequence comes from Rivularia sp. PCC 7116, assembly GCF_000316665.1. GTDB lineage: Bacteria > Cyanobacteriota > Cyanobacteriia > Cyanobacteriales > Nostocaceae > Rivularia. The sequence continues at coordinate 1,901,185 of NC_019678.1, forward strand.
CATTGCTAAACGACGCATTTCTTCTATTTCTTGCTGACAAGCACGTCGTTTGCGTTCGATTTCATCAAGAGTTTCTTGCATTATCTGCTCGCACTCTTGCTGTACTTGTCGGCTCAATTGTTCGGTTTGTTGTTCGGCTTGTCTGATGATATCGCTTTCATTGAGCACTTGCGCTCTTTTCGCTTGTGCTGCTTCCACCATTTGCTGCCCGTAAGCTTCTGCTTCTAAAAGAATTTCTTCTTTTTGCTGAATAGTTAATACTGCTTCTTGGAAAGCATCAGGTAAAGATAAGCGGATAAAATCAAGCTGTTCGAGCATTTTTTCTTCATCTACCAAAGTTCTTCCCGTTAAAGGAATGCGAAAGCTGGTAAGAATTATTTCTTCTAAACGGTTAAGTTCCTGCTGAATATCTACGCTTCCCGACTGTTGGGGAAACTGTTGAGGGGGCTGACTTCCGTTCTGTCCGTTTTGATTGGGTTCGATACCGTTTGGTTGTGGGTGAAGCATTTGTATGTATCCAAAGCAACGTGAGGGGGAACGAGATGATTAATAGAACCACCAAACCTTGCAATCTCTTTTACCACACTACTACTTAAAAAACTATATTCATTTGACGTTGCTAAAAACACAGTTTCTATGTCGGTGGAAAGAGTTTTATTGGTGTGTGCCATTTGCAGTTCAACTTCAAAGTCGGAAATTGCCCTTAAGCCCCTTAACAAAACTTTTGCTTTGTGCATGTGAGCATATTCGACAGTTAAACCTTCAAAAGCATCTATTTCTACATTATCTAGATGTGTGGTAGATTGACGTATTTGTTCTAAACGTTGTTGCACGCTGAACAATGGAGTTTTATTGGGATTACGTAATACAGCAACAATGATTTGTGAAAATAGCTGACTACCGCGCTCAATAATATCAAGATGTCCCAGGGTTACGGGGTCAAAACTTCCAGGATAAATCGCAATCATTACACTTAGTTATTTTTAACTTCAGTAATTGTATTGAAGTATTTCTATCTCAGAGATAATGTGTTCAAAATTACAAATTCAACTGTAATATTCAAAATGTAATTTATTTACCCATTATGCCTGAATTCGCATCAAAATATACTATTTCCATCTATAGCCGATGTCAAATTCTTGATGTCTGTTTTATATCTTCTTATTTTCAATTCTTAATCAATAGTTTTAAATCTTTATGAAATTACCCAGCTTGTGGAATAGAAGACAAATACCCGATATCAAGATTGTACCGGATTGGTATATAGTTTTAGGACGCATAGATGCTAGCAATTATGATGTTAATTACTGCTTTGAAGAGTTTTTTGTTATCAAAACTCAAGTAGTAAAAAGTCATAATAGTCGTTTTATTGTAGTTGGAGATATTTGGTTAAGCAACCGCCATGATTTGCTGCAATTTTTACATTCAGATAAAGAATATACTGATAAAGAAATAGTAGCGCATCTTTGGGAAGTTAAAGGCGAAGAATGTCTCAATTTATTGGAAGGAATGTTCTCACTATGTGTTTGGGATAACCAAGAAAGACAGCTATATTTAATTCGAGATGGCGTTGGTTGCTGTACTATTTATTACACTAATTCGGATAAAGTGTGCGTTATTGCTCCTCGTTTAGCGACGCTTTTACCGCATCATTCCCAACTATTGGATTTAGTTGCTTTAAGAGATTATCTTTGCTGTGCTTTTGTACCTGGAGAGCAAACGCTTTGGGAAAACGTAAAGGAATTGTCTCCGGGCAAGGTTTTGCAGATGGAATCCTCTGAGGAAGGAGGAATAAATTTCATCAATCAAAGGTGGTTTTGGCAAGCAAGAGAAAATATTCAGAATGCAGAGGAAAGTTTAATTTGGCATGGAAAACAGTTAAGACAGCTTTTAGATCGGGTTGTAAAAGAATATTTACCTGTAAACGAACCTGTAGGGGTTTATTTATCTGGGGGTTTAGATTCAAGCTGTATTACCGCACTTGCCGCTAAGTTTCATAGTCACCCAGTGCATACTTATTCGATTCATTTTGGCGAAGATTGTCCGAATGAATTAGAGTTTTCTGGTTTAGTAGCGCAACACTGCAAAACCCAGCATCATATCCTAGAAATTACACCCGATGATATGTGGGATAAGCTACCGCTAACAATGTCATATTTAGACGACCCCATCGGCGATCCTTTGACGGTACCAAACTATTTATTAGGAAAGATAGCGCAGGAAAACTCGCGTGTAATATTGAATGGAGAAGGCGGCGACCCTTGTTTCGGCGGTCCTAAAAACCAGCCGATGCTTTTAGATCGGCTTTACGATGGAGTCAAAAATACTGAAGATAGCTTAGTAACAAATTACATTAATTCCTTTAAGAAATGTTCGCGATTTTTACCCCAACTTCTCAAACCAGAGGTTTTTGCAAAAGTAAAAGACAAGGATTTTCTATTTGCCGATTATTTGTATAGACAAGAAAATTATCTCAATCGGTTAATGACAATAAACATCAAATTTAAAGGAGCAGACCATATTTTAACAAAAGTTAATAACATGACTGTTGCTAACAATTTAGAAGGGCGATCGCCGTTATTTGATAGAAGAGTAGTAGAGATGGCGATGCAGATACCACCACAATATAAACTAGCAGGGGCGCAAGAAAAAGCGGTATTAAAACAAGCCGTTTTAGAGGTATTACCAAAACAAATTATAGATCGTCCCAAAAGTGGGATGATGGTACCGGTACAGTATTGGTTTAAAAATACTTGGCAGCGTCGAGCAAAAAGTTTGTTGCTAAATAGAAAAGCGGAAATAGCACCATATTTAAATCAAGATTTAATCAAACAATGGTTAAATTATCGCGGTGATGCTTGGCGACGTTATGGGGTGAAATTGTGGTTATTGGTAAGTTTAGAATTTTGGTTGCAGGTGCAGAAGAAGAATCGGTAATTGGCAATTGTTTTTTTATTTGCAACAACTGCTCACTGCTCACTGATAACTGCTCACTGCTGACTGATTCACCCAAAGCAATCGTCGGCGAATATCGAAATATCGCAAGCATCACTACCTCCTGAAAAATCTCCACCACCGCTATAGTCAACAAAACTATCGCTACTAGCAGATTGACGGCTGTTTGCAATACCTTGACTAATTACGCTTAAAAGTTTTTGCGGGGTGAAAGATTCTAATTCTACATATTTGCCTGCTTCTAACCATTTAATTTCTTCATTTATTAAATATTTTTTGATTTCTAATGATAATTCTTTGGCTTGTGCTGCAAATTCTTCTGAAATTTGAGTGAAAAAATTAGAATTGTTAAATACCTGACGCGGTAGCAATCCTATATCGTAAATAGTAACGTTGGAATTGGAAGTATTAGAAAACCAATCGGGATTTGTAGAAAGAGTATTTACGACACTAACACCGCTTGGGGAAGCGTCATGTAAAACATAGATTTTTAAATCGTTATTGCGACGCAGCATGTGCATTACCGTATCAAAAATATTTTCGGGATAACCATCAATACTTAAGACAGCGGAATTATTTTCAAAATGAAAGTTGTTAGCGATGAGTAGATTTGCAATTTCTGCGCTGTCGCAAATAACTACTCTATCAAAACTGTATGTAGTAATATCTGAGTTTACAGAGCTTGGCAAATTTCTTTGTGTGGATAAAGTGAGTAAGCCATCAATAGGATTAACCGATTGCCAGATATTCAAATAATCTTGAAATTTTTGAGGAGTAACAAGAAGTTTTTGAATTTTTTTGTTTTTTTTATAATCTTGTATTGCTATTCCACTGACTACCATAGATACGCCAGCCACTGCAATCAATAATTCTGAAGTCTGCTGGGAAAATACAATTCCGACAATCACTAAAACAAAACCGAATAATATCAACTCGCTAGTTATGTCAGGTTGCTTTTTAAGCAAACGTTTATTAAGAAGATAAAACAACTGCTTTTCCGTAAACTTAAAAGTATTATTTGCTGAAATATCATTGATTAGTTTAGCGAAAAAAACATCGCTAAACTTTACGCTATACATAAATTTCGGTTCAAAAGCAAACTGATGAGAGCAAGCTTTACAGCGTCTAGAATTTGCAATACGCTCTTTATAAGTATTTTCAGCGCCGCAGTTTATACACTTCATAAACTATGTTGTAATTAAAAATTATTAACTCGTTTCTAGCCTCTGTCTAAACTGTTGACTTTGACCTAATTTTGATGATTTTAATTCAGACTTTTATCGTGTTAACGTTATGGTGCGTTAGATGATGTAGAAAAAGTTTCCCTTTTAATAGATAAATTGTCGTGCATCTAACACACCCTACAAGGAATTTACTTTCAAACTCGTTTCTAAGCAGAGCCTTCGTAGAGAGGTAGAACCTTGTAACGAGAATTTCTAACTGATAACTGATTCATCCAAAGCTATCAATAGCGTAAATCGCAATACCGGTATCGCTATCGCTATCGTTATCATAATCATCATAGCCGCCAATAAAAGTAGTTCCACCACTATCAGGTTGAAAACTTTCGGGTTGACGACTTTTAGCAATACCTTGAGTTACGACTCTTAATAACCTTTTTGGAGTGAAAGATTCTAATTCTATAAATTTACCTGACTCTAACCACTCAATTTCTGCTTCGGTTAAATCTCGTTTGACATCAATTGATAAGTTTCGGGCATCTCTTCCATATTCTTCTTTTTGCTGTACAAATGCCTTGGAATTATTTATAAACTGACGTGGAAGCAATCCCAAATCATAAATAGTAACGTCGGTGTTAGAAAACCAATTGGGGCTAGTACGGAGATGATTTAATAAACTTACACCGCGTGGAGAAGCATTATGTAAAGCATAAACTTTTAAATCGGGATTGCGTCTGAGCATTTCCATAATTGTACTAAAAATATTTTCTGGATATCCAGTAATACTTAACACGGCACAGTTATTTTCAAAGTGGAAATTATTGGCTATTAATAATTGAGCAACTTCCGCACTATCGCAAACAACGACTCTATCAAAACTGTATGCGGTGATATCAGGGTTGATATTAGCTGGTGTATTTTCCTGACGCGCTGAAGGCAACATATTAGTAATTGTGCCATTGATTTCTTGCCAGCGATTTACCCAAATTTGAAATAAATTTTGATTGATAGTTAATGTACCTGCTGGCTCTCCCAAACTCTGTATTTCTGCTAAAGAATTTAATTGTGTTGTTCCTAAATAAATTAGCGCCATACCGACAATAACACTGATTATAAATATAGCGAATGAATTAATTGAAAGTGCAAATAAAATTCCTAATATCAAAATTACAATACCGCTGATTTGAACAAACCTGGCGTTACCTTTACGAACATTAGATTTATTTTTTCGAGATGTACTTTGATTAAGAGATACAACGATTAAAATTAAGAAGCCTATAACTACTGATATTCCAGAAGTAGGTATTCCAAATATAAAAATAAGTACGAATGCAACTATTTTACCTGCATTTATTTGGTTAGTTTTTTTACGAATACGCTTATCTAAAACATAAAAAAATTGCTTAGGAGTAAAGTATAAGGTTCCGTTAGCGGAAATATCTGTAATTATTTTTTGAAAAAATGGGTCGGTAAATTTATATTTGGTATCGGTACTTTTTGGTTCAAAAGTAAAAGTATGATTGCAGTTTTTACACCTACCTTGATTGGCAGTTCGTTCTTTTAAATTATTGTCAACTCCGCAATTAACGCATTTCATTTATTTCTCCTTTTAAGTAAGTAAAGCTTCCCTCTCCTTAATAAGGAGAGGGATTGAGGGTGAGGTTTTATCTTGAACTATAGATTTGGTTGTGTAATAAAATATCATAATCTTCTCTTTTACGAATCAACTTATGTTTATCATTTTCTAATAAAACTTCAGCAGGGCGGGGACGATGTAAAAAGTGAGAAGACATTGCATAACCATAAGCGCCGACATCCAAAATAGCGATAATATCTCCAATTTCTAACTGTGGAAGCTGACAATTTTTTCCTAAATAATCGCGGGAATAAGTAGTGTTTCCACAAACATCTGTAAGATACAATTTCCCAGTTTTCCAACTGACAATTTCACGATAGCCTCCATGTACTGACGGCACTGATAAATTAGCAACGGTAGTATTAACGCCGATAATTTGTTTATTTTGCTGCCATTTAAAAGAAACAACTTTAGCAAAAAGAGTAGCACACCGGGCAATTGCAGCCCTTCCGGGTTCGATAATTAAATCAATTTTTCTATCCAGTTTTAACAACACATCGCTAATTTCTCTACCAAAACTTTCCCAATCAAAAGCAACTCCATCATGATGATAGGGATATCCAAAACCGCCACCAAAATCTAAATATTGCCAATCTGGTAATAATTTTGCGGTTTCAATAACTCGATTAATTACTTGTGTAAAAGCCTTTGTAGCATTAGTTCCCGTACCTCGATAAAAATGCAAACCACTGACTTTTAAATTTACTTGTGATGCAACTTCTACAGCTTTGTTAAATTCATTTGGAGAAACACCAATACGACTATCGCCGGTAATTTCGGATAAATTTAAGCGCAATCCTAATTTGATTTCTTTAATATTGTTATTGTTTTTAGACTGATAAACGTCACAAAATACCTGTAGTTGAGCAACGCTATCTAAATTAAAGGCTGTAATTCCCAAATTTAATAGCTGTGCTATTTCATCAGCGCTCAAATTGCTACCGCTGTAAACAATATTTTCTGGAGAAAAGCCCGCTTTTAAAGCTAAATAAATATCTCCCGGAGTATTGGCATGAATCCCCCAACCGCAATCTTTGAAGATTTGCAGTAACGAAATATTGCCATTCGTAACGCTAGCAAAGTGGAATTTTGTGTGGGGATAGGGAATTGATTTAGTGATGCGAGCGATTGTCTGCCGCAAAATTTCTGCTTGATAAACGTATAGAGGAGAATCGTAAATAGAAAGTAATTCTTTTACTTGGTTTTGGGAAATTGGGCATTGGGGATTGGGCATTGAATTTTAACCTCGTGTTAGAAGTTAGTGATTCACGAGGGCATTTTATACCAGTATTAGAAGAAAATTACTTATGTTAATTAATTTATATATGTAGGATGTGTTGCCGCTTGAAGAGATATGGTTATAGGTTAAATACTATTTAGCTCTAACACACCACAGTATTTAAAATTCATTTAATTTAATATTTCTGTTAATGTGATTTTTAGTTTCGAGATGGTGATGGCGCTAATAATCCCGCTAAAGCACCTAATGCACCAGTACCCAAACCGGTAAGCAACTCAGGAGTCTTTTTGTCGTTTACTCGCAGCCAAATTGCTCCAACAACACAAAAAACTAAAGTAAAAGAAAGTGCTGAAACAACTATTCGGTAAATCCAAACATCATTTTCTAATGGCTTTCCAACATCATTAATAAGTTTAATTATTTCTTCGTCGGGATTGCTTCTACAATCTTCTACAATATCTGGCTCTTCTTCAAGCTTCTTTTTTATGGCTTCCATCGATACTTGATATCGTTTATCTTTCATTGTTAGTAATATAAATAACTTAAATTTACAGCAAAGAACATTTTGTTATTCAAGTTAATTTTAAGTTAACAAGAAAAGCAAGATAGCCTTGTTACTGATTGCCGAGCATTTATAATAAAAAATATGTCAAAATGTAATTATCAGTTTTTTTAGCTAAAAAAATAATTTTTATTTAATTCATAATTTTAAAACAATTGTGGCTAATATTACCTATATTTTGATTGAGGAGCATCTGCGGGAAATTTCACGAGATGAACAATTTACAATTGCGGATGGAGAAGAAAGGATAACAATAAAATTTGACGATTCTCCAGAAAGTTTTGAGAAAATTGAAGAACTTATTAAATCTGGTGCATTATCTGAGATATTTAGTGTTGCCGTTGATAAGATTTCTTTTGTGAGTGGAGAATTTGAATTTAATGAAGATAATATTCAATACTACGAAAAATATTATTATCAGAAATCTTGTCGAATCCAAGCAATTTTAAGCAAAGGAGGTATGTCGCGAAATCTGAGTTCAAATGACTTCAGAAAGACCGATTTTAGGGGTATAAATTTTACATATGCCGATGTTAGTAGTTGCGACTTTAGCTTTGCCAACCTTAGCAATACAAACTTCCAACGCGCAAACCTTGATTATGCTCAGTTATGTAATGCTGACTTAAGAAATGCTATCCTCAGCGATACAAGTTTAGATAATGCTGATTTTACAAATGCAAACTGTGACAGTATCGAACTAAGAAATGCCTACCTTGATAGCGTTAACTTTCTAAATACAACTCTAAGAAATGCCGATATCAGTTTCTCCAGAGGATTTAATGCTGATTTTAGTTATGCACAATTAAACCTTGCTAGCTTCAAAGGTAGCGATTTAATAAATACGAATTTTTATAGTTGTGACTTAAGTGCTACCGATTTTTGTGATAGCAATCTCAGTAATGCTAGCTTGGGATTTTGCAATTTAAGCAAAGCAAATTTAAATGGCGCTAACCTTAGTTATGCCTATATTTATAGTAATAATTTAACTGATATTAATCTTAGTTTAGCCAATGTAGAAAAAGCTAGATTTAGAAATAACATCGGAATTTCTGAATCAATCAAGCAAGATTTAATTCTACGAGGAGCAATCTTTTAGAATTTATTGATTTCGGATGCTGCGTTACGGCTTCAACTACATATTGGTTATTTCTTAAAACATTTCACGCCGTAACACACCCTACAAGAATATTATTTTTTAACCCAATGCCCGATGCCCAATGCCCAATGCCCAATACCATCACTTCTTAAACTTCTGCAAAACCCTCAACCATAACAATTGATAATCAAAAACTTTCCCTTCAACTTTCTCACCTAAAACTTCAACTCGCCACATCTCCCACATCAACAGCAGCCACAAAACTTCACCGATACGACGCTGACGAATTTGCCCGCCGATTTCACCCTCTAAAACTTTTAAAATAATATCTTCTTGATAAAACCCTTCAAATTTCAAAATACCTTGATTCAATCTTTTACTAACTTCACCCCATAACTCACCCAAACACCAACTATTTAAAGGTACTCCCATACCGCGTTTTTCTCGCCAAACAATTTCTGACGGTAGCCAAGATTCAACGGCTTTTTTAAGAATATATTTTTCAGTATTACCCTGCAAACAAAGTTCTCCAGAAAGCGCAAAACTCCACTCAGCTAATGGTAAATCGCAAAAAGGCGATCGCACTCTTAAATTAAATGCTTTTCCCAAATTTGTAGCTCTAGGATGAATATTTTGCGCGCCTTTGAGCATCAAACTAGCTCTTCGCAATCTAGCTAAAATATTGTTGATAAATTCTGGGTTTAATGCTTCAGCAATCCAAGTTTCTGGATTAATGTTTTTTATTTGACTAATTAATTCGGATTGAAAACATTGCCCTTCATAACCGTAAAGTCTATGAAAAGTCCGCAGGTATTGAAGATTGAAATCCTCAGAATTATAAATACCGGCGGCAATTAAAGGTTTATTAGTCCATCCAGCAAATAATTGATCTCCCCCTTCACCATTAAAAATTACTGATGTTTCTTTTGATGCCGCTTCACAAAGTAAGTATATCGGTATCGTTACCCCATCACCAAAAGGTAAATCTAAAGCTTTGACGGTAGCTTTCATTGCTGATTTAATTCGCTTCGGTGTTGCGTCAACTTTTACCAAAGGAATTTCTAAATGTTTAGCCACAACTTCAGCAAAAGGTAATTCAGATATTCCATATTCGCCAAAATCCAAAGCGTAAGCTTTAACTTTTACTCCAGCTTGCACTAACAAAGCTGCAACAACAGAAGAATCTAGCCCTCCAGAAAGAAATACTCCAACTTCTTGAGGTAAATTACTTAATTGACGGTAAATAGAATTTTTTAGTAAATCTTGCAGCTGCAATATTGCCGTTTTTTCATCTTTGATTAAATCTTCAGTTTCTTGCCACCGATAACAATTTTGAATTTGATGATTTTGAATTTGATGATTTTGATTAATTTCCCAAACAATTTCACATCCTGCGGGTACCGTAAAAATATTTTCTATGGGGCTTAAAGGAGTCGGTACGTAAGAAAAACAGTTATAGCCGTAAAAACCTGGAATACTAACTTGTGGAGAATCTAAAACAGGTAATAACAACTGTATTCGCGTTGCAAACCAAATTACTTGCTCTTTTTGAAACCAATATAAAGGGATTCTTCCAAAGCAATCTCGACTTAAAACTAAACGCTGATTTTCAAACTTAATTACTGCATCTGCTAACTCTGAAATTCCCGCAGCAGAAAGCGAAACTTGACAAAATTCTTTAGTCTTAAAAATTCCCTCATTACTGATAGAATAATTATTTGTAAAACTCCATTGGGCTAAAGCACCAAAGCAATCATGTTTTTGATAATTGACTTGCTGTAACTCTTTCTCAACAGACGCTTGACTAAAAATCCGAGTCAAAATAGTTTTTAATTCAGAAATATTACCGCTACCCCAATAACCGACAATTTCTTTCAACTTTCACTGGTAATCTGTAAATTGTTAATTAACTAATTAGCCATCAATAAATAAAAGAGAATAAATTATCTATTGCAAGCTAAAAATATATCTTATTAATGCCCAATGTCCAATCCCCCATGCCCAATATCAATATCATTTAACAAAAAACTGATTGCTAATCTTGGCTTCATCATTCAAAGTCATTTGGACAATCCAGTTACCAGCAGCATCACCTTCTTTTAATTTATAGCGGCAATGAGTATTCCAAACTTCTGTAGCGATAGCTTTTGTTTTCCAACTATTTTTATGAGCAATTTCGCGGTTAGGTTTTAGCCAATTACAGCCTAATTCTACCTGTTTGCCAACAGGAGCATTTTGCAAAGTCACATTGTAAAATAATTCCGGAGTATTTTGACGCTCTACTTCTTTTAAGTTAGCCGAATCATTGCGCCTGAAACCAATTCGGCTCTGAGAAAACTCAATATTTTCAAGTGCTGAGTTGTTCTGTTGTTGCACGAAGAAAGTAGCTGCGATCGCACTAACTAATACAGTTAGCACGCCTCCAATTATTAAACCATTACGTTTCTTCTCCTTATCTAAAGCTTGCTTGCGATAAACCTGCATTACAGCTTCATCGAGCAAATCATCAGGTAAATTCAACTCCTGCAAAATCTGCTGTAACTCTTCTACTTCTACTTCAGACTGTCGTCGTTGAGACAAACGTTCAACTTCAGCGACAATTTGTGAAACTTGTTTTGTTGTCAAACGTTTCTGCATAACATTCAGACATTGCGTTACGTAATTTAACTTCTACAGTGCGCCCTAATTATCAGCAAAATTCATTAGAACAAGATTTTTAGTTATGTATAGCAACGGACGTATCGGTTAATGCACTAAAGACGAAAAACAATATTAAGTAAAACTGTTCTAATAAATTTGGCTGCTGCTATACAGTATTTTGCTATTAGCCTGATGAAATAATTTGATTGCGATCGCAAAATATTATTATCTTTTTATACCACCGATATTTTAAACTCTCATAATATCAGACTGTAATTCATACTAAATAGTAAATAGGTAACAATTAACAATTGCCAGTCCTCAGTAAGCAGCTAGCAGTTACCAGTTAACAGTTTTGAACCAATAATTATTAACTAATTCTCTTCGCATCTTTCCATCTTCTAAACTCCTTGCAGAAGTATGGGAGTATGTCACAGTATGAATGCAGCATTATTGTAGGTATTTCCCATGGCACTGGATATTTCCTATTTGCCCTTGGCGTTTATGTTTACTTCTCCCGGTCCAATTTTAGTAAAATTAGGGCCATTAACTATCCGCTGGTATGGCTTATTAATAGCCTCAGCAGTATTGATTGGTGTAACGCTTTCTCAGTATTTAGCAAAGCGCCGAAATGTCAATCCCGATTTATTAAGCGATTTATCGATTTGGCTGGTAATTGGCGCAATTCCAGCTGCGAGAATATATTACGTTTTATTTCAATGGCAAGAATATTCTCAACGTCCTGGGGACATTATCGCCATCTGGAAGGGTGGTATTGCTATTCATGGAGCCATTATCGGCGGTCTGCTAGCCGCATTAATCTTTGCCAAACTAAAAAAAGTTTCATTTTGGCAGCTAGCCGATTTAGTGGCTCCTTCGCTGATTTTAGGACAGGCAATAGGGCGCTGGGGAAACTTCTTCAACTCAGAAGCCTTTGGAAAACCTACGAACTTACCTTGGAAGCTTTATATTCCTCGTGAAATTACCCTAATTGATGGCTCAAAAGTTTACCCCCGTCCCCCAGAATTCATTAATGAAAGCTTTTTCCATCCCACATTCCTTTACGAATCATTGTGGAATGTCATGGTATTCAGCTTGCTGATGATATTATTCTTTCGTGGCTTGCAAGGTAAGCTGCCCTTAAGAACCGGTACGATATTCTTGGTTTATCTAGTGGGTTACAGTTTAGGACGTTTTTGGATTGAAGGATTGCGTTTAGATAGCTTGATGCTCGGTCCTTTAAGAATTGCTCAAGTAGTCAGTTTAGTACAAATAGCCATCGGATTCGCTGGTTTATGGTGGCTTTACTTGAGAAAACGTCCCCTACCGGATGTAGTTTCTACCCAAAGTGAAGAAGAAAGGGTTCGAGAAATGAGGAGGTAGGGCATAGGGCATAGGGCATGGAGCATGGGGCAGGAAAGACAAGCAGAGCAGGGGAAGAACAATTAAATCTCTACTCGCTATTCGCCACTCCTTATTCTTGGGTTCTTGACTCTAAAGTGTTAATTCCGAATTCAACTCTTCACTATTAATTTTTTCAATTTCCAATTACCAATGCCCAATGCCCAATGCCCAATTACCAATTACCAAAATATCTGAAATAAAAAATGCCCCAGAGTTATCTCCAGGGCTTAACCAGGGTGCATCTACCAATCAATATTTCTATATATAGGGGTCAAATCCGGAAAGATACCGAGATATTTCCCGAAAAACTTTGTAAGAGGAAGCATTTCCAATTTATTCTATGCGTGAAAATACTAGTACTTTGTGTGAAGAAAAATCTACTCTTAAACTAAAACCAGCAGTTTACATTGTCGGAGCAGGTCCCGGAGACCCCGATCTATTAACCATTAAAGCCAAAAAACTACTAGAACAGACCGATGTAGTTTTATTTGCAGACTCTTTAGTCCCTCAAGAGATATTAGAATTTTGTCGCGAAGATGCCCAAATTATTCGCACGGCTTCCAAAACGCTGGAAGAAATTGTGCCGATGATGGTGGATATTGTCAGAAATAATAAATCAGTTGTGCGTTTGCATTCGGGAGATCCAAGTCTTTACAGCGCCATCCACGAACAAATGCAGCAACTAGCACAAGCCGAAACACCTTTTGAAGTTATCCCCGGTATTAGTGCTTTTCAAGCTGCCGCAGCGAAATTAAATGTAGAACTGACGGTACCGGGTTTAGTGCAAACCATTATACTCACCCGTATCAGCGGACGCACGCAAGTACCGCCAAAAGAAGAATTATCCTCACTAGCAGCACATCAAGCAAGTCTCTGCCTATATTTGAGCGCTCGTCATATAGAAGATTCCCAAGCCAAGCTTTTAGAACATTATCCACCCGAAACCCCCGTCGCAATCTGCTTTCGCGTCGGCTGGCACGACGAAAAAATTATTGTAGTTCCTCTAAACGAAATTGCAGAATCCACCCACAAAGAAAAACTGATTCGCACCACACTCTACATCATCAGCCCCGCCCTTGGTGAAGCAACAGCAAGGTCAAGATTGTATCACCCAGAGCATTCGCATTTGTTTCGTCCGAAATGATTGAGAAGGGGAATGGGGCATGGGGCATGGGGCATTGTAAATAGTTAAGAGCTTGATCGCCAATTTCCTTACGGACACGCTCCGCTAACAGCCTGGAAGGCTGGGGCTACTGAAACTAAGCCCGCCTACGCGGGCTAAATTAGGCGCATCTTTATAAAGAAATGGTATTAGGAATAAGGAGTTATAAAACTATTGGTAGTCGCAGCATCTTGCTCCCTAGCTGTTTTATAAATCCAAAGCCAATTACCAATTACCAATTACCAATTACCAATTACCAATGCCCAATGCCCAATGCCCCATGCCCAATTACCAATGCCCAATGCCCCATGCCCAATTCCCTATTCCCAATTCCCTATTCCCAATCCCCACTCTTCGATAAACTGAACAGTGAAGAAGAAATTAGGTAAATAAACTCATGCTAGACGAACAGGCTAAGAAAACTATGTTGCGGAAGATTCCGCACGGGTTATATATCTGTGGAGTTAAGGATGGTGAAGAAGTTAATGGTTTTACAGCAAGCTGGTTAATGCAGGCTTCGTTTAAGCCACCTTTGGTTGTAAATTGTGTCAAAGGAGATTCCATATCCCATCAGATGATTGAAAAGAGTGGGGTATTTGCTATCAGTTTCCTAGAAGATGGGCAAAAAGACTTAGCAGAAAAATTTTTTAAACCAATGCGCCGCGTTGGTAATAAATTTGAAGATGTAGAGTTTTACCTTGGTGAAACCGGATGTCCAGTCATCACCGATTCCTTGGGATGCGTAGAATGTCAAGTAGTTGGAAAAGTTGATAAAGGCGATCATACCGTTTACGTTGGCGAAGTCATTGCTGCAAAAGTTCATCGCGAAGGAAAGCAACTCAACCTCGAAACAACAGGTTGGAATTACGGCGGATAGATGGAGTTAGGAGTTAAGAGTTAGGAATTAGGAATTAAGAATAATTAATAACTAGTTACTGTTCACTGTTCACTGTTAACTGTTCACTGATAATCATGCCTTTCATTAAAGTTCAAAGTTCTATATCTACCCCCCAAAAAGCTGAAGTTGAGGGAATGCTGAAAACTTTGTCGTCTAAATTAGCTAAGCATACTGGAAAACCAGAATCCTATGTAATGACGGCTTTTGAAGCAGAAGTCCCCATGACTTTTGGTGGTAGTACTGACCCGGTTTGTTACATAGAAGTCAAAAGTATCGGTACTATGAAACCCGAACAAACAAAGTCCATGAGTCAGGACTTTTGCTCGGAAATCAATCAAGCCCTTGGTGTTCCGACAAATCGGATTTATATCGAATTTGCCGATGCCAAAGGTGCCATGTGGGGTTGGAACGGTAGTACGTTTGGTTAATTTTTTTCATCTTAATGTAGAGACGTAGCAGTGCTACGTCTCCAATAACGTTGAATCATCATTTTATACTTTGAATAAACAGCACTCAGATTAGTAAATTAGTAGGTTGGGTTGCGCTTCGCTTAACCCAACGCGGGTGTTGGGTTACTCTATCTCCCGGAGGGAGACGCTTCGCTAACGAGAAAGCTCCGCTTACACCCCGTTCAACCCCAATACGGTTCAGTTAAGAAATTTATCAGTTGAGACAAGCAGGGTGAGCAGAGGGAGCAGAGGGAGCAGGGGGAGAAAATATTGCTTATCTGAACTGTATTGCGTTCAACCCAACCTACCTTCTGCTACGTCTCAAATAATGTTAAATTATCGCTTCATGTTTTTAATAAGCAGCGACGAGTTTATACAGGTATAGCCATTTTTATTTTAGTAAAATATAATATCTATATGGGTAT
This sequence comes from Rivularia sp. PCC 7116, assembly GCF_000316665.1. Classification (GTDB taxonomy): domain Bacteria; phylum Cyanobacteriota; class Cyanobacteriia; order Cyanobacteriales; family Nostocaceae; genus Rivularia. Next base: position 1,916,833 of record NC_019678.1, read on the forward strand.
AGTAAGTAACTTTAAATACTTTTAACCCTTAGAAATACGTTTGATTAAAACCCCATATTTAATATTTCAGAAAACAATGGATTTTTTGACTGTATCAAGCCTAATGGTTGCGCTTGTTAATATTTTCACTTGGCTAGAAAATATATTTTTTGCTGTTTTACATTGGTTAGGAGATTTTAGTAAAGCTGTTGTCAGTATTTTACCCAATTTATTAAGTTGGTTTGGAACCAAAGCTTTTACATCGTTTTGTTGGTTGGAAGATATCGGTAAAAATTTAATTGGTATTTTCTCTAATATATTGAGTTGGCTAGGAACAAAATTTTTTATAGCTTTGTATTGGTTCGGAGATTTGACTAAAACTTTAATTAAAACAGTAAATCTTTTCCTTGGTTCCTTTAGTGATTACAAAATAATTATAATATTATATTCTTGTGTGTGGTTAAGTATAATTTTTATGATATGGTTTTTATATACTTTAACAAAAAGTCATTTGGAAAAAATTGCGGTTTTGCAAGAAAAGCAATATCTTTTACAAGAAAAGCAACATGAATATGAAATTAAACAACTTAATCACAAAGCTAGAAATAGAATAATTGGCACAATAGTTAATAAAGTATTACCCTTTTTACTAATCCCCTAAGAAATTAATTACTTGTCTTTAAACAACTTTCGCTGTTAGCCGAAGAATTTAATTCTTCGGCTATTTTAATATTTATACTAAAACATTATCTATCAACTTCTTCCCAGAGAAAATTTATAATCACTGTGTAAATCCTTTATTCTTAAATTTATTTGATAAATCCACACTCTGCCGACAATTAAAACCCCAAATAATCTACCATAGGGACTTAGCCTTCTCAAAAATCCTAATTCCACTATGTCTGTCAAAACTGTAGCTTCTTCCAAACCACCCACACCTGAATATCCAAAAATCTCTATCCCTCCTTTATTGGGAGCATCTCTAGAAGAATTAACTGCTTGGGTACAAGCACAGGAACAACCAGCTTACAGAGGAAAACAGTTACATCAGTGGATATATCAAAGAGGTGTTCGTTCTTTAACTGATATCACAGTATTTTCTAAACAATGGCGGGAATCTGTAGCCGAAATTCCCATCGGACGTTCTCAATTACGACATAGTTCTACAGCACCCGACGGTACAGTAAAGTATCTTTTAGAACTGGCAGATGGCGAAATTATAGAAACTGTCGGTATGCCAACTTTCAAAAGATGGGGAAAAAGTAGGAATCGACAAGCAGATAATCCAGACGCTTTAGAACGTTTAACAGTTTGCGTTTCTACTCAAGTTGGTTGTCCGATGGCTTGCGATTTTTGTGCTACTGGTAAAGGAGGTTACCAGCGAAATCTGACTCGTAGCGAAATTGTAGACCAAGTTTTAACCGTACAGGAAGATTTTGGACAACGAGTTAGTCATATTGTGTTGATGGGTATGGGCGAGCCGTTGTTAAATGTGGATAATACTTTAGGCGCAATTCAATGTCTTAATAAAGATGTGGGAATCGGACAGCGTAACTTAACTCTTTCTACAGTAGGTATTCCCGGACGTATTCGTCACTTAGCAAAATATCGTTTACAAGTAACCCTCGCTGTTAGTCTTCACGCACCAAATCAAGAGTTACGAGAGGAAATTATTCCCAGCGCTCGTAAATTCCCAATTGAAGAATTATTTGCTGAATGTCGCGATTACGTAGAGATGACGGGACGGCGCGTATCTTTTGAATACATATTACTTGCAGGTGTAAATGACCTTCCAGAACACGCACATCAACTATCGAGACAGTTACGCGGATTTCAATGTCATGTAAATTTAATTCCCTATAATCCTATCCAAGAAGTAGATTACAAACGCCCAAATAGCGAACGAATTCAAGCTTTTGTATATGCTTTAGAAAAACACCATACCGCACACAGCGTCCGTTACTCCCGTGGCTTAGAAACAGATGCTGCTTGCGGACAGTTGCGAGCCAGTAAAAAATAGGTAATGGGTAATGGGTAATGGGTAATAGGTAAAGAAATTATTCTCAACTACTAACTACCAACTACCAATTACCAATTACCAATTCTCACTTTTTTGCATAAATACCGGGAGCGTAAGCTTCAATAACTTTTCCGGTACGGGTACAGTTAATCATTAAATAATCGCAATTTGCACAGCTTGTGCGACATATTTGACTTTCACAAATATTATGTCTTTCACATTTGCTACCACAATTGGGACAGCAAACTTTTTGTATTATTCGCATTCCGATTTTTAAGCCTCTTTTTAGTCTTTTTTTTGAAACAGTTATATGCAATCGTCACTTATGTTCAATATGTTAAACTCGTAAATTTTGATATAAATAGATTCGGATATATTTTTGACTATTGTTCAAAACAAACTTATTCATATATTTTCTTATTCTCTACTTTTTGAGAAAATTTTTCATCCAACTTTGGATATAAAAACTATCAACTAAATGCAATTTGTCTCTTTCTACGCGGCAATTTTCATTGCTCAGCTTTGAGACCGCCTTGTTTATAGTCATTCCAGGATAACCTAATTTAATTTTCGATATGTAAAAACATTATTATTTTTTAAGCAAGTTTTGCCGATACCAGTTTGATAGTTCAGATAAAAATATATGAAGCCATGACTATATAGATTTATGGAGAATATGAAGAAGTAGAGGGGAAAACGCTAAAATTCAATCAAATATTCCAAAAAATCTCGCTTAAATTATTTATTTTATTTGCTAATCTAAGATTAGGTAATGGCTAATGAAATAGGGTAATTGATAGTTGATTTGACAGCTTTCAGTTACCCATCTTTTTTATACATGTTGATATTCGCTGTAGAAAATGCCCAACAATAGCTATTCACCCTTTATCTTGAATTGCCAAAATTTCTCTCCTCAAACAAATATTGTTGATTTTTGGTAATTGTAGAGCTATCGCAGCTTTCATAGGAATTAAAGTCTTTTAAAGCCTTTTACAAATCGTTACAGATAGGAAACAGATGTGAAACCCTTTATGTAACCTTTAATAATGATTAAAAATATTGTTGGTATCACCGCATACTTACATTCAAAGCTCAGTTTGCTGTTATTATTTCTCATGCATTTATAACGATAAAAAATGAATAACGAAAACTACCGCGCTTATTGGCGGAAAAATGTCGCTTTAATTCGCAATCTTTTAATAGTTTGGGCAACGGTATCCTTAGTATTTAGTATTTTGCTAGTCGAACCCTTAAATGCAATCCGTTTTTTTGGGGTACCCTTCGGCTTTTGGATGGCACAGCAAGGTTCAATCCTAGTATTTGTGGTGTTGATTTTTATTTACGCCGTGCAAATGGATAAATTAGACCGCGAACATAATATTAAAAGGTAGGGTATAGCTGTGTCAGTAGAAATTTGGACAATTTTATTTGTTGGCGCTTCGTTTTTAATTTACGTTTACATTGGTTGGCAGTCTCGGGTTAAAGATAGTAAGGGCTTTTTTGTCGCTGGGCAAGGTGTACCCGCTTTGGCTAATGGTGCAGCTACAGCCGCAGACTGGATGTCGGCAGCTTCGTTTATTTCGATGGCTGGGTTAATTTCTTTCTTGGGTTACGATGGCTCAATTTACCTGATGGGTTGGACTGGAGGTTACGTACTTCTAGCCTTACTACTAGCTCCATACCTACGAAAATTTGGTAAATACACGGTTCCCGACTTTGTAGGCGATCGCTATTATTCGCAGTTCGCTCGACTGGTTGCTGTAATATGCGCTATCTTTGTTTCTCTGACTTATGTAGCGGGACAAATGCGGGGTGTTGGTATTGTTTTCAGCCGATTTTTGCAAGTCGATATCAATACTGGTGTAATCATCGGTATGGTGATTGTGGGTTTTTTCGCCGTATTGGGAGGAATGAAGGGCATTACCTGGACGCAAGTGGCACAGTACTGCGTTTTAATTATTGCTTATTTGATTCCAGCAATTGCAATCGCCGTTTATCTTACAGGTAATCCGATTCCGCAATTTGCATTTACCTTTAGCGATATTGCCGATAAATTAAACGCCGTTCAACTTGACTTGGGTTTTGAGGAATATACCAAGCCGTTTGCCAACAAAACAATGTTGGACGTACTGTTTATTACCATTGCTTTGATGGTTGGAACCGCAGGTTTACCCCACGTAATCGTTAGATTTTACACGGTTCCCAACGTCCGCGCCGCTCGTTACTCTGCTGGTTGGGCATTATTATTAATAGCCATACTTTATACCACTGCTCCAGCCCTTTCGATGTTTGCTCGCTATAACTTAATTGATTCACTGCACGACAAAACTGTTACAGAAGTGCAGCAGTTAGATTGGGCGAAAAAATGGGAAAGTACCGGATTATTAGCTTTTGAAGATAAAAACGGTGATGGAAAATTACAGTTAACTCCAGACAAAGAAAGTAACGAAATCACAATTGATAGAGATATCATCGTACTTTCCACCCCAGAAGTAGCCAAACTTGCACCTTGGGTAATTGCTTTAGTAGCAGCAGGAGGATTAGCAGCAGCCTTATCTACAGCATCTGGTTTACTGCTGGTAATTTCAAGTTCCATTGCTCACGACGTTTATTTCCGAATGATTAATCCCCATGCATCGGAAAGTAGGCGGGTATTCGTCGGCAGAATTATGGTAGGTTTCGCCTTGGTAGTCGCCGGATATTTTGGAGTCAACCCGCCAGGGTTTGTAGCGCAAGTAGTAGCATTTGCTTTTGGTTTAGCAGCAGCTAGTTTTTTCCCTGCGATATTCTTAGGAATATTTGATAAACGTACCAATAAAGAAGGTGCGATCGCCGGAATGTTAACGGGCTTAATTTTTACCACTGCCTATATCGTCGGCGTAAAATTTGCCGGAATGCCTACATGGTTCTTCGGTGTTTCCGCCGAAGGAATCGGTACATTAGGTATGGTAATTAACTTAATCGTAACTTTAATAGTTTCCCGTTTAACACCACCACCACCAGCGGAAATTCAAGCCTTAGTAGAAGACTTGCGTAGTCCAATTGTAGAAGAAGATACAGCTACAGCGGTGCATTAGGAATATGGGTAATAGGTAATTGGGCATTGGGCATTGGGCATTGGGCATTTGTCCTATACCCAATGCCCATTACTCTTCAACTCTATATCCCAATTCCGCCAATCTTATGCGTGAATGTCGCCATTTTGCTTGTACTCTGACGAATAATTCCAAGTAAACCTTGCCTGCAATTAACTTTTGAATTTGTTCCCTGGCAGCGCTGCCAATAGATTTAAGCATTCCTCCACCTTTCCCAATCAAAATGCCTTTTTGGGAATCGCGTTCAACGTTAATTGTTGCCAGCACGCGAGTTAATTTCGGTGTTTCTTCAACTAAGTCGATGCTGACAGCTACCGAGTGGGGTACTTCTTCGCGAGTCAGCAACAAAATCTGTTCTCGAATTAATTCACCCATAATAAAGCGTTCGGGTTGGTCGGTGACTAAATCGGGAGGATAATAATATGGTCCTGGTTCTAAATGTTGTATTAATAATTTTTGTACTTCGAGAAGCCTATCACCTGTTTTCGCAGAAAATTTTGCTGTTTGCCATTCCCCAACGCCAGCTAATTCCAAGTAACTTTCGTCTATCAACTGAGAATCTTCAGGTTGACTATCAATTTTATTAATACCCAAAATTACCGGCGTAGTAGTACGTTCGAGTAACGAAGCAATATACTTGTCTCCACCACCGCAAGCAGTACTACCATCAACTACAAATAATAAAACATCAACAGATTCGATAGCTATTTTGGCATTCCTTACCAAAACTTCCCCCAACTGATGATGGGGTTTATGAATTCCTGGTGTATCTACAAAAATTAGTTGTGCTTCTTCTGTAGTTAAAATACCCCGCAGTCGATTCCGCGTAGTTTGAGCTACTGGTGATGTAATCGCAATTTTTTGACCAACTAATTGATTCATTAAAGTAGATTTACCGACATTCGGACGACCGATAATACCGATAAAACCCGACTTAAATCCGGGAGGAGCCTGGGGAATTAAAACTTCTCCCGCAAGAGAAAAGTTGTTATCTTGAATACTATTCACTTAAAACAATTATCAGTTATTTTATTATTAGCTCAGTCATGAAATATAAGTTCTATTTTGCAAGATTACTAAATATAAATGCTGTTAATCGCAGCCGCTCAATTAGTAATAGAGCCTGAATTCATTGCTAGTAAACTTAATTAATCCTTTTGCTTATAATATAACGTTCAATTGATAGATATTTTATCTTTATTCACGCACGAATAACACTAAACGGAGTGAAATCAAATTTCGCCAAGTACCCAAAATTGCCAATTCAGCCGCACTGCAACGGGGGAGGAAGAAATCGCCAGTGGAGAGAGAGGATGTAAATCCAAGATGCGGCAATCTTCCGTGAAACTCGAAGCTAACACTCACCCGTAGGGGAGTGTCGGTAGTTCACATAATTCCTAATACAAACTCACCTTCATTTACCGATTGATTGGCAGAAACATCGTACACAAACCCATCTCTATCGGCAAAAATATCTACTGTCGTAGGCAATTTACCTTGTTTATTAAAAATAAGAATTTGATAAATTTGTTCTCCAGCTCTTACCTCCCTACCAAGAGCAATTCTTGAATTAATCATTCCACCAACGGTTGCATAATATTTTGTTACTTTACTTTTAGTTTTAAACATCATGTCATGATTGCGCTGTGGAATATCATCCAGTTGAAAATCATTTGATAAAACGCCCTTTTGTTTTAAATAATTTTTGATTCCTCTAACCCCTTTTGCCACTGAATCGGGAATCATTTCCATTCCTCTACCGAGTTCAAGCGTCCAAGCTTCCACATCAAATTTAATTGTTCTACCCAACTGCAAAAAACACTCTTCTAACGCTAACCAAGGTTTAATAAAAGCTTCGTCAAAAGCATCTCCGTCATATTCATCTAATAAAATGCCAAAATCGAGAAGAAAAAATTTCGCGCTTTCTTCGCGATCGCGAAAATAATATAGATAGTTTAAACCTTGATTAGTTGAGCTATGAATATCAATCAAGTAGTCTGCATCTAAGCTTAGAGATTGTAATTTGTAGCGAAATTTTTCAGTATAAGCTACCCCGCTATCGGAATTAACTTTATCTGAAAGCTTGACAAATTGTTGTTTAATTGCGTCTAAAAAATTTATTCTAATCTCTTCTATATCTAAATTAATCTGAGATTTAGCAAATGTTAATAATTGATTCTCACCACTTTGATTACTTTGAGATATATCCTTCTCATAATCCCAAAAAATACGGTTCCAATCTTTAGCCTCATAAACGCAATATCTACCAGAAGAAAAGTGATGAGAGCGTTGATTAGTTCCCATCGGATTACAAACCGGAAGCAGCCAGATTTCACCAATTAAATCGGTATTATCTAACATCCACAAAAACTCAATCAATTGGTGAATAACAGCATTCCCTACAATTTCTGCTCCATGAAGATTTGACTGAATATAAACTTTTTTACCAGGAGTAGCGCCAATAAACTTGTAAACCTGTAGCGATAAAATATCACCAGAAGCCATCTGACGCAAAGGAATTGTAGAAATAATAGGGAGCATTAATTGAAAAGAATTGTAAATCCTAAACTTCCAAATTATCTTTTTTGAGGACTTACGTATAGTCCCTGAGAATAATTGCAGCTATTTGATTCTCTAAAATACTTGTACTGTAAAGATTTAAGCAAATAGAAAGTCTTATTGGCTATATGCAATCGAATTCGCAAGAAGGCAAAATTATTTTCACCACATGCTTCTAATCTTTGATACTGGATTTAACCGTTCGTAATTTAAACTTATCGCTTTCCGGTAATAATTAACGAGCTAAAATTATGCCCTCTTGACACTCCCCGTCCTAGAAGAACGGGGATTCTTACTTCAACGAGCCGACTTGCTCAACCAGACCGGAATCAGGAAGAGTAGAGGCCGATTCTCCGTAAGCGCTCGGATGATTAATCCAAGTTCCGGTGTGCCCCACCGTACTTAAAGCTCTTTTTAGAATATTGATCGCAGCATTATGATCTCGGTCTAGTTCACAGCCACACTCACAGACATGAGTTCTAGTTGATAAGGATTTCTTGACAACTTCACCACAGTCTGAGCAGTTTTGACTGGTATAAGCAGGATTAACAGCTACTGTTTGCCTGCCAAACTTTTGACCGAAATGCTCCAACCATTTCCTGAATTGATACCAACCAGCATCATTGATAGACTTTGCGAGACAATGATTCTTGACTAGATTTTTTATCCTCAAATCTTCGTAAGCGACCACATCGTTAGATTGGATTACGCAACGTGCCAGTCTCTTGGCATGTTCTTCACGTTGCCTACTTATTTTGAGGTGTACTCTGCCTAGTTTATTTCTGGCTTTGTTTCGGCCCTCGGAGCCTTTCTTTTTGCGAGAAACCCGACGTTGATAAAACTTAAGCCGTTTCTCACCCTTACGATAAAACCTTGGATTTGTTTCTACACCTCCTTTGGAGTCGGTATAAAACTCCTTAAGTCCAACGTCTAAACCAACGTTGGTGTGCGAAGGCTCTAAAGGTTCGCTAATATCAAGTTTGATACAAAACTGAACATAATAACCATCCGCTCGGCGCACTAATCTAACTCGTTTGATCAGCTCACGATCGTAACGCCATAACTCCCAGGTTCCTTTTAGTTTTAGTTTCCCAATACCTTTTTGATCTAAAAAATTTATTGATTTAGTATCGGGGGATAGTTTCCAGCCAGATGTTTTATACTCAACTGACCTAGAAAACTTCTTAAACTTAGGATATCCTTTTTTACCAGGGACTTGTTTTTTGCATTGATTGTAAAATCGAGAAATTGAGTTGTAAGCTCTTTCAACTGAAGCTTGAGTGGCATGAGAATTTAAGGCTTTAACAAAGGGATACTCAGATCTGAGCCAGGTATTATGACGATACAAGTCTTTTTGTCCTATACCTTTATTGTCCATCCAGTAACGGATGCACTTGTTGCGAACAAACTGACCGGTGCGAATCGCCTCATCAATGGCAGCATATTGAGTTTTATTCCCTTTGACCTTAAATTCTAAGACGATCATTTTGACGTGGAACAACTATACGTAATATTATAGCGCCAAAAAAAAATAAAGCCGTCCTAGAAGGACGGGGCTTGAGACCCAAATTTTTCGGTCAACAAGTTATAGCTACGAATATACTTATCACCAAAAATCAGCAATAGAGTACCCCATATCCATTAACATTATCCGCAGCAACGGCATACTTAAACCAATCACATTACTGTGGCAACCTTCAATTTTTTCGACAAAAACCGAACCTTTACCTTCCAGTGCAAAAGCACCAGCACATTTAAGAGGTTCTTCGGTAGAAACATAAGCATCAATTTCCTCATTGCTTACGGAAGCAAAATAAACTTTAGTTACTTGATGTTTGACTAAATTACGATTTTGAACATTATCTACAAAAACGTGCCCGGTAAAAAGTTCGCCATAATTACCTCGCATCATTAGCCAGCGCTGGCGTGCTTCCTCCTGCGAACTAGGTTTACCGTGAATTTCGCCATTGATAGCCAAAACAGAATCGCAACCCATTACTAAAGCCGACTGAAAATGCGGTGCGACAGCTTCAGCCTTTCGTAAAGCCAGAGTTTCAACTAATTCCGCTGGATTTTTAAGTTGAATCTGCGACTCATCAAAATCGCTGGGACAAACAAAAGGTTGAATTCCAGCATTTTGCAGCAAACGACGACGCGCAATTGAAGCGGAAGCGAGGACAAAAGTTGGAGTACCCATATTTTTCGCTATAGACGGAGGAAGAAAGTTAGGAGTCAGGAGTTAGGAGTTAGCATTTTGACTGTTAACAGTCAACAGTTCACTGTTCGCTGTTCACTGTTCACTGTTCGCTGATAACTGGTTAATCAACCCGGAAAGAGCCTACAGAATCTTGAATCAATCGCCTCATACGATTCCAACGTCTTTGGGGTACTGAAGCATTAAAAGTGAACAACTTACCGCGACTCACAGCCATACTAGCAAGGTTATGACGCTCTCGGTTATTAGGAAATTTGACTAAATACTCTAGTAAATAATAAGTTTTACCATCTTCGCCTTCTGTTTGTTCGGCGTTAACCAATTCTGCTTTACGATTAGAACCTTCGGGAGCAAGAGCGTTTTTTCCCAGCTTATACCCCACTTCTGTAGGTGTACCTAGTTCCGTTAAACTTTTACCTGATGGAACCGGACTTATTACTACAGAAACATTTTCAGTTGTTTCAATGATATCGTGAAAAACAACATCAGGACCCTTGCTTATTTGTATTTCCACCCAGCCAGCAGGATATAAGAATTGATAGCCATCGGTTGAGTCTGAATAACTGTTAAGTGCTGCTGCTGCTGCTGTACCAATATTCGTAAGGCAAAAACTAAGCACTAAAAATAAAGTAATTGAAATTCTTTTCCACATTGGTTCTGGTTCCTTTAGGCTGGAAACTATACTCCCGGTAAGGGTAATTTATCGTTTTATTGTCCCACGTATGCTGACAAGTTACGAAGTTCGCTGGTTTAACTCGGGTGATATTCCCGAAAATATTGAATCTTGGTTCAAGCACAACCGTCTTGTATCACCCACAAAATTACCAGAAAAAAGAGAAGATGTGTATCTTTACATTCCTAAATGTAATTATTTAGGAATTAAGTTACGTCAAGGAGGATTGGAAGTTAAATGGCGTTATCCAGAAAAAGAAATTATGCAGTCTGGTTCTTCAGTAAAAGGAAATGTTGAAAAATGGAAAAAGTGGCGATGTTGGGATTCAACAGGAGAAAGCTTTTCTCTTCCACAAATTACTGATAATCCGGTGTGGATAAAAGTTGAAAAAGTCCGCTATTCGCAACTTTACACAGTCGTCTCAAAATCACCGAAAGCTGTTTCGACTGATATAGATATAGACAATGGCTGTAGTTTGGAACTTACTAGTATAGAAATCAATGGAACAAAATGGTGGAGTATTGCATTGGAAGCTTTTGGGGAAGATTTCAATTTAAAAGATAATCTTCTAGCTACGGGTGATTTGGTATTCAGCGATTATGAAAGTTTTCTTTTACAAACTGAGAATTCTTTTAGTTATCCAAGCTTATTGGAATTGGTTGTTTGAGGAAAACAAATTACATTCTGCCAACTGGAAAACATTTTCCCAAGCTGGTTGTATAAAAAAATAGGTGCTATAACTGACATTTCCGCATTTAAGCGACCATTATTCTAACTTTAAATGTGGTCGTTGAACCTAACATCAGGTCATTAGGAGACATCTACTATGCCTTTAAAAAATTACGGTGTTCTTAAAGGTAAAGTAACTGATAGAAAATTAGGGGAAGGTAAGAATCCTCATTATCAGCTACTTATCAACACAAATGAAGAAAAACATCGCATTGCTATTAACGTAAAATCAAAGCTTAGTCCTTCGGAATTACTGTATTTTGTAGACGATAATTTTGAACATCCGATTACTGAAGAATTGCGTAAATTAGATTACGGATTCAATCATTTAGATAGAAAGCCCGGTGGACTAGCTTTGGACTACGTTCGAGGTAATTTGTTCGATACAACTCAGATGAAACCATTACCTCACGATGTTCCCGGCCCCGACAACGATTTAAATGAATTAATTGAATTGTATGTTGGGCGATCGCAAACTAGCGAAGATGCGGTTATCTACGCCTTTGGTGAAAAATGGGGTCCAGAAGAAGACACCAAGGACAAATATTTTGATTTTCTTCCCGGTAACGGTATTCATGACATCCACATGAATCAAGGTAGTGTAGGTCAATTCCAAAAAGATAACGGAGTTTGGCAAGATGGAGGACTGTTAATTCACTTTCCCAACCGCGAACAGTGGGTTGGCATCTTTTTAACCTTCCAATCGCAATCTTTTCACACTAACGATAAAAATGGCGATAGAGTAGATTCTTTACTCGCCGCGAGTACTGCCGACATCCGTATTTTGGCTGCTTTAGTTAATCCTACAAGTAGTAAAGATAATACGGAAACGGTAACTTTGATTAATACTTCAACCGTAACGGTTAATTTAAATGGATGGTCACTTACCGATTACGATAAACGTAAGCATCATTTAGATGGTGCTATTAATCCAGGTGAAGTATTGCAAGTACCTTTAGTTCACAACAGTATTTTATTAGAAAATGAAGGCGGTACAATCACCCTGCTTGATAAACAAGGCGTCAAAATTGATGGCGTTTCTTATACAAAGAAAGACGTACAAAGCCAAGGTAAAACTGTAGTATTTTAATTAGCTGTTAGTTGCTTACTACTAATAACTAATAACTAACAACTAATAACTAATAACTAAGTCGCAATTCATCGCGCTTGCAAAACCACTAATGTCATATCATCATTATTTTGCCTATCTGTACCGATGAATTGCTTAATTTCGTTAAATAGACAATCAAGTATTTCTTGTGGATCTTTGTAATACCTGCAAGCATTATTGAAAGCAACAATTAGATTTTCTTCATCAAAACGCTCGCCTGAAGGGGAAGCAGCATCAGTTAACCCATCAGTGTAATAAATAATTGTGTCACCGGACTCTAAATAGATCTGACCATTTTCGTACTGACTATTAGCTTCTAAACCTATAAGCATTCCATTAGTGTCTAATCGACTAACAGTTTTTGTTGCGGCGTGCCACCACAAAGGAGGATTATGTGCGGCATTACTGTAAGATAAAAGCCGTTTGTGGGGGTCATATTCCGAGTAAAACAAGGTAATAAAACGACTTGAATTATCCAAATCAGCATACATGACTCGATTCAAGTTTTGCAAAATTTGGGCTGGAGAATTTAGGTGCAATACCTCACCCCTTAACATTCCCCGCATCATCGTCATAATTAAACCGGCAGGTACGCCTTTACCCATCACATCTCCGATAACCATAGCCCAACGGTTGGCATCAGGATTATCCGAGTCTTTACCTTTAATCGTTAGGTTATGATTTGTAGGGATAAAATCATAATAGTCTCCGCCTACATGGTTTGCTGGTTTACATCTAGCAGCTAAAGCAACACCTGGAATATTTGGACATTGACGGGGCAAAAGTCGCCGTTGAATTTCTGCACCAATTTCTAATTCTTGGTCAAGTCGTTCTTTCTTACGTAACTCTACCCCTAACTCATCATTTTCAATTGCCACTGCGGTTTGATCGGCAACCAAACGTACTAACTTTTGTCGAGTTTCTGTCCAAGTATATTCGGGATCTCGGCTTAAAACATAAAGCCATCCACGTTCCATATGTTTAACCAAAATTGCAGTACCAAAAGCCTGCATATCTGGCCCCAAACAACGATGCATATGAGCATCTAACATTCCGGTGGTGGTTGCTAAAGGTGTAGCATTAGTTGGCAAAGAAATTTGACTGCTAGCTGCTTCTAAAGCCTTACGTATGTTTTTCCGTTGGCGGCTATCTTGCCAATGTAGCTGTTCTAATCGAACTTGACCGTTCGGTTTATAGAGAAACAAAGCACTACCGTCGGCATCAGTTACCCTAGTTGCCATCAACGGTATTAGTTCCAAAAATTGGTTTAAATTATTGAAACTTCGCAGAGCAAATCCTAAAGAAGAAAGTAAATCTTGGATTTTATTCTGCTCCCGGTGCAGCCGCGCCACAAGTTCTTTGAGTGCCACCACCGGAGTGACATCTGTTGGGGCACTGCTATTACTATCAGCTGGTTGGGAAGGCAGTTGAGACACAGGCGATTTTATTATATTGCTCTTTTGAATTGACTAAATTCAGATGATTGATAAATCAAAGTTCGCTTCAATACGGCTAAACCATATTGAGACAAGGTTTATAAGTTTAGCAAGAGTAGAAAGACAATTAGAGTAAATTTTATAACTATTTTCTTGTCTGATTTATTTTGTTAATTTGTATAGATTTCTTCACTGCAAGCTTTTGGAATAAAATACCAATTTGTCTCGCTGTAAAATATTTCTAGACCATCGCAAATGTTTAATCTTTTCATAACTTTACTTTCAAATCATATATCTTCAGACATAAAAAATATACTTGTTAGTACAAAGCTGATTATTGAGCTTACTTTTAAATATTGTTAGTATGCTCAATAAGGGGTGATAGCCTGAAGGGGCAAGTGACTCACGCTTCTAATATTATGAAGATAAGTCAATCAATTAAGATGTTATTAAGAGTATGACAAGTAATAACCAATTTACGTATTAAATCTACGGAAAGTATACCCCAAGACCTTCAAATTAAAACTTAGTCAAGATTTTTTCTAAATCATCGTGTTTTTTCCTTGTATTCCTGGCAAAAATTTTTCTTAGATATAGCCGACAAGTAACTGCCTAACAAGTGCAAAATTTACTATTTCGGTTTGCGTATAAAGGTTTTCCCCCATCTGTGAGGGAAGATAACACATAAATGGGGTAATCCCCAAACTAAGAAACTTAATTTTGATTGAGGCGAAGGGAGAAAATATCCCCGACTTACTAAAATAATTGTGTTTGTGCAATTACTATTATCTTTTTCTCAACAAGCACTCACTGTCTTCGGTTAGATAATAAAACATTAAATTCTAACCAATCGAGCTTTAGCGCAAATGCTCAGGGTACTTATACCCTATGCCAAAGCAGTTCACTAGCTTAGAAAAACATTAGTACTATATAAATTCGCTCTATAAACGAGAACTTACGCTCTTGTAAGATTTCTATGAATGCGTAAGTCCTCAAGTAGATGGATTATTGCGTTTTACTGACGATCAAATTCCGGTAATTTATACCAGCTTAACCACTGAGCAACGCTTCCACAAATTCGTAACTGGAGAAAGGACGTAAATCTTCCATACCTTCACCAGCACCAATAAAACGAATCGGTAAACCCAACTGTTGTACTACTGCAAGAGCAACCCCTCCTTTAGCAGTTCCATCAAGCTTGGTTAAAACTACACCACTAAGTTCGGCAGCTTGAGAAAAAACTTCCGCCTGTCGCAATCCATTTTGACCTAATGTAGCATCTAGAACCAACAGTGATTCTACTTTGGCATCGGGAGCTTTTTTATTAATTATTCGCCGGATTTTACTTAATTCCTCCATTAAGTTTTTCTTATTCTGTAATCTTCCTGCGGTATCTACTAGTAACAATTCAGTTTCCCGAGACACAGCAGCAGCGATCGCATCAAACACAACTGCTGCCGGATCGGTATTTTTCCCCGGATTCGCAATGACTTCAACGCCGCTTCTTTCTCCCCAAACCTTCACTTGCTGTACTGCTGCGGCTCGGAAGGTGTCGGCTGCACCAATCAAACATCTATAGCCAGATTTATTTGCCAGATGGGCAATTTTACCGATAGTAGTAGTCTTACCCGCACCATTGACACCAGTCATCAACCAAATATTTAACGTTTCTTTTTCCGGAGTAAATGAAACGGATTGGGATTCTTGTAAAGGTTTATCCAACATATCCCGCAGAATTTTTTTCAAATAAGCAATACCTTCTTCAGGAGGTAAAGCTTCTTGACGTAGTTTTTCCTGCAAAGAATTAATAATGTAGTCTGTAGCTTCTATACCAACATCAGCTTGCAACAATACAGCTTCAATTTCATCTACAGCATCTGTATTTAACGGTCCTTTACCGACAATTGCTTTGAGCTGGTTAACTACATTACGACGAGTTTTATCTAAACCCTGTCGTAACTTTTTGAGCCAATTGATCTCTTCAATTGAAACATCTTCTGCACGTCTTCCTTGTGCGGCAAGGACTTCGGTTGACCATAAAAATCCTTCGTCAAATGCTAGTTCTGGTGTTTCTCCAACTGATGATTCACTAGTATCAGCGGATACTGTTGTTGACTCATCTATCTGAGAAACTTCGGGAACCTCTACTGCGCTCTTCACGAGTCTTTCCTGCCTAGCTTCTCTTTCCGCTTTTGCTCTTTCTAAGAAAGATAAATTAGCAGTAGTTTTTGGCTCTTGCGAACTATCTTCTGTTTCAACTTCAGATGTTACATCTAGTTCTGTAACCTCTGCATCTGATTTTTCTAATTCCGATACATTAGTTGCAGTAGTTTCTTCCTGCTGTTGTGTACTTTCTTCTTCAGCTGGTTCGGCTTCAGAAACAACCTCAGCTTCTTGGAGAGATTCGCTAGCTTGTTCGGATTCAGAAACGACCTCAGTTGCTTCTTGGGAAGATTCTACAGCTTGTTCGGATTCAGAAACGACCTCAGTTGCTTCTTGAGGAGATTCGCGAATTTCTTCAGAAATAGTTTCTTCAAGTTCAGTGCTTGCTTCAGATGTAGAATTCTCGCTTGAATCAGTTGTTTGTTGCTTATCTTGAATATTTTTGTAAGCAGCTTTAGCAAAAGCTAATAAATCTTCCGTTGCCTGTGCCCGAGGAGATTCTTCGGTTGACGATTCTTCGGTTGATTCCTCATCACTTACAACATTTTCAACTTTTTCTTGCTCGTTTCTCTCTTCAGAAGAAGGTTCGGAAGACTTCTTGTTTTGACGGCGAAACCAATTAAAAACCATTGCAGAAAATAAGTTCGATTATAAAATAACTTTAATTAATTATTAATTATTAAATAGAGTTGCAGAAAGTAAGGAGTTAGGAATTAGGAATTGATAGTTAAGAATTTTACCTTTAAGCTTTAACCTTTAACCTGACTTTGCTCGCTGACTTTGCGTAAAACACCATTAATAAAGCGATGCCCATCTTCTCCACTGTAGCGTTTAGCGAGTTCTACAGCTTCATTGATTGCTACTTTTGAAGGGATATCAAAAAATTCTATATCAGCTACAGCAATACGTAGAATATCTCGGTCGATTTGAGCAAGTCGCTTTACTTGCCAATCAACCAAAGCAGTAGATATTTTTTCATCTATCAGTTGACGTTCAGAAGTAATTTTTCTAACTAACTTGATTGCGTATTCATTTATTTCTTTGTATTTTTTAGTAGTTTCCTGACTCAATTCCAGAAAATCGAGCGTATAAGCCAATCTATTAATTGCTGTCCGAGTATATTCAATTGCTTCTTTGAGCATTGTTCTAGAAGTATTCAAATCCGCAGCGCGAGTTTCGCTAGTTAAAAGGCGATCGTTGCTATTCTTTAACTCGTCAGAAGCATTTTCTAAACTATCTTTTATCTCTCCTCTTAGAGTACGCACTGCTCCAAGCACTAATTCAGGAAGTTGGTCTTCTGTTAAAGTTTTGGGATTTACAGGTAACTGAGAAAGGCTTAATAAAGCGAGTTCGCGAGCAATTTGACGGGGTTGACGTGTACGGTCTTGCATAGCAGTTTCAATATAATTGTTAGTATGGCGGGTATACGCTACCATGAGCCAAACTTAGAGGTGAACGTAAAAAATTTTTAATTAAACTAAAACATATTTATTAAACAATATTTCAATTCCATCATTTGAGATTGTCTAATTTTTGTGGGATGGGCATCACTGCCCGTCCCTAATATTCAATCAGAATACAGAAAAAATGTGAGATTGCACTGTAATTGTTTGGTTACTGCTTCACAAAATACCATGCAACCGAACACCGCGAAGCAGCAATATAAATTAAGCTTCTTCAACAGGGATTACCTGCCGCTTTTTTTCTCGGGAATCTAGCTTGCGTTCTTTAGGAATTTCTAAAGGAGGTAAAGGAGGCGCTTGAGAAACAATACCACCAGATATCAATATTTTGAACGCTTCTTCTATTGACATTGATAAATTTACTACATCTTTTTCCGGAACCACTGCATACCATCCCGTAGTAGGGTTAGGAGTCGTGGGAATAAAAACGCTTAACATCGCTTCAGGCATTTGAGCTTGAATATCACTGTTAACAGCACCGGTAACAAAAGCAATCGCCCACATCCCCTGTCGCGGATACTCTACCAAAATTACGCGACGAAATTTATTATTAGTATCTTTTAATAGTGTTTCTAAAAGCTGCTTGAGGGTTTTATAAATTTGTCCGGCTAAAGGAATTGCTTGTAAAAAGCGTTCTCCAAAATCAAGCAACCATTTACCCGCTATATTGCGAGCCATTAGTCCAATTAAAAGGATACTTAATAGTGGTACCGTAAAACCCACCACAAAGTTTAATAGATTAATTAATAAAGGGTTTAACCCCTCAAAAGGATTTAGTTGTTTGGGTATCTGAGTCAAAAAATTGATTACCCAAATAGCAATAGTAACTGTCAACCAAATTGTTGTTGCTAAAGGAATTATTACCAGCAAACCAGCAATCAGGTCATTTTTTAGGTCTTGCTTCCAGCGTTCGTAGCCCAAGCCCTTATTCTCCTTAATACGGCTAGTGGAATTTCTGTTATTGACATTCATACCAGCAAGATATCGTTTGATTACTCTGAATATTTGCTTTCTCAAGCTGCACGCCCATTTTTTGATTCAAATTTGCCTGCTTTATAAATACAAAAATATTGGCATATAACTGCGGACTCGATAATTATATTGTGTCTCTACACCATAAATTTATTGCCATTATCTTTAGTCAAAGAAAAAGATTGAAGTAAATCCAGTGAATAAAACTTTCAATATCTCTTTTTTTTACAAAGCACCACAAAAAATGCAGGCAAAATATGAGTTCGCTAATTATTAGAGCTAAGTTACAACCAACTTTCTAATTTATAAATTTACTAGCCCTGGCTTTTGGCAAGCAATTAAACATAGGCTATCAAAATACAGCCCATCAAGATGCTGCAATACATAGGCTGCAAGACACAAGCAAAATATCTTCATTTGCCAGTAAGCAGCGAATAAGTCCATACACCCTAATTCATTTTTAAGACCTGTAAACAAATGTTGCAAGCCATAAGGCATATCGCTCATATTGCTGTTTGCCGCTTTCAAATTGCTTACGGCATCAGCTAACTTCGCAAAAGCTTTTACAGACTAGCTTTATCCCCTAAAAACTCCCTCATTAAAACTGTGGGCTGTTTTAAAAAAGTTAGTTAAATATATTAATTTATATTAAATGTAGCATTTATATTTAAAACGGGGAAATGGTCATTAGGCATAGTTTAAGGGTAGCGAGTAGCAAGCAACGTGTTGGGAGAATGACGATACTCGATGATGGGTGTCTACCTGATAACTGGTAAGCGGCTACTGGAAACTGCTTCCACGCTGGGTGTGGGGATATGCTTCATTTCCCAAGCTTTGAGCATGATTAAATATTCGTAGAAGGCTTGTAAGGTACACCAAGCAAATCCGGCTCTTCCATCCAAACAGCCTCCGAGGAGAAAGTACATATAAAAGAATCGTACCAAAGGTCTACCTGGTACTCGTAATGATAAGTCTTTAAGGGCACGACGGCGTTCTACTTCTGTTTTACCGAAAAATAAATCGCGCCAATTAACGTTTCCTTTTTCTAACTGATGCAGTGTTTCTTTCGCTTCATCAGTAGAATAACGGTTATGCTTGTCAATCCAACGACTTAAGCCTTTACCGGAAGTGTAATGAGGATAAGTTTCTTTTAAAAAGCTGGTACTGCCTTGACAGACTTCTCTTTCGGTGTGACCGTAATCCGTAAACCATACTTTACCATGACGAAACAGCCTTAATTGGTAACGAGGATATTGAGTACTGTGACGAATCCAAGTATTCATAAACATGACTCGTTCGGCTGCGTAATAACCTATATAATCTGGGTTTTTCGTTGCTTCTACACATTCAGCAAATAATTCCGGTGTCATGCGTTCGTCTGCTTCGAGAATATAAACCCATTCGTATTTCGGAGATATATTTTCTAACATCCAAGTACGTTGCTTACCATGACTTTCAAAAGCGTGTTCGACAACTCTAACCGGATACCTATTCGCAATTTCCACTGTGCGATCGCTACTTATCGAATCCACCACAATAATGTCATCTGATAGCATTGCTGACTCAATACAAGCAGCAATGTCTAATTCTTCGTTATAAGTCAATATATAGATAGTAATCATGCAGGTAATAGTAAAAAGGTATTAAATTTATTGATATGTATTAATAATTATCAAATTAGAGAACGAGCATAGGGCATAGCAAATAGTAAGTAGATTAAGAACGATTGTGGGGTATTAGAAAGTCGAATTTTCAATTCTAAACTTTTTACTTCTAACTCTTTACAATGCCCGATGCCCATTCATTCTTAGCGTGCAGTAGCTTTACGCTTGCCACCACCAGATGCAGTACCTTTGCTTCTCAACCCTGTCCAGCCGATGATGCTGTAGCCGATAGAAAGCAGTAAGCTGCTTATACTAACTCGCAATCCAGACTTGAAAGCTGAATCTTTAGCTCGCTTGACAGCAGCTTCCTTATCTTGACGGATTTGGGTTAAGCGTTGAGTTGCCAACTGTGTTGGATCGCTTTGGTCAGCAATAAATTTATCAAGTGCTTTGGGGTCTTTCTTAAACCTTTGGAGTAATTCTTTTTGCTGTTGTGGAATATTGGGATTTTCTATAGCTTGCTTGTACCTTGTATCATCCTTAAGTAGTTCTGTGAACTGAGCTTTGACTTGGTCTCTCTGTTTTTGTATCTGAGCTTTTGCTTGGTCGGTACTTAATCTTGCTTGCACCTGCTGTAGCTGACTGTTAACTTGACCTTCCGCTTGCTCGGCTCTTGCTTCAACTTGTTTAACATCGCTGTCGGTGATTTGTCGGACGCTGTTGAGGTGCAGAGGGAAGAATGCGAAGAAAATAAAGCCTAAGATAGTTGACAAAATCAGCGCAGGCAACCTCAAGTCTACGCCCGAAGGACTAGAATCATCAAAACTATCAACCCAATGTCCTGCGAATAGCATACCTAAACCCACCATGGGCACAATTCCCCGGTCAACAAATGCAGTTATTAACCCAACTAACCATCGCTCGTCAGTAGGTCGGGGAGGGAATGAAAGTATTAAAACATCAACTAAAAAAGACAAAATCAAGATAATCCCCACCACTTTCAAGGTGCGGGAAGTATTTACAGTAGCCAAACGATTAACCATTTTTTTTTAGTCTCGTATTCAATTACAGCGATTGTCCTACATAAAGTTACTTGAATATTGCTGCCAATACTCTAGCTACTGTTGATAAATTAAGTAGGTTCAATACAGGTGGAAATTTTAACACCTATGTTCGAGATTACACCACAGTAGCAAAGGTTGTTTTACCTGTCTTCGGCAAATTCTCGTATTAAAATTGACCAGCGACTAGTAACTATTGAACAGTTAAGGTTTGTAAGTTGTATTCTAGGGTCGCTATTACTCACCATCAGAAATTTTCATTTTTTTTATAAAGGACTTAAACACCTGGATTCGCGCCTAGTGAACTAGTCACTGGTAGCCGATTGCCCATCGGCTCTCTGCCAAATAGGTAAATCTTCCGGTCTGTCAACGTCAGCCAAGGTTGGCAAATAAGCAACTGATAAATTAAGTTGCTGGGCAATATCCACAGTTTGTTGCAATACCTTGGCGGTTCCCCAGTCTATGTTAGTAAATAATTGTCCGATGGCACGCTTTAAAGCAATTAGATAATAGCCACCATCAACGGCTGGACCTAGCAATAAGTCGCTATTTTGGATTTTTTGAAAAGCTTCTGTTAAAACTTGATTATTTACGCCTGGGCAATCAATACCGATGATAGCGACTTCTTGAGCGCCTTGATTAAAAGCATTCATAAAAGAGTTTTCCATGCGCTTTCCTAAATCCCCTTCTCCTTGAAGCTGGTAATTTAATTCTGTTCCCAACCAGTTTTGCATCAGCTGTAAATTTCCATCTGCAAATCTAATTTCAAAAGATATTGCAGCCGATTCTTGAAATTTCTTCACTTTAGATAAAGTGTATTCTGTCATTTGTCGCTGTAGATTTGCAGCACCTTCTGCTCCCAAAGCGGGTATCAGTCTGGTTTTAGTTTTACCTGGTTGGGGATAGCGAGTGAAAATAATTAAATGCTGTTTGGCTATTTTTGGTGAAACAAACACGGAAAATATTTTGCATTTGTAGGATGTGTTAGCGACAGCGTAACGCACCGTTATTTAAATATTCATGAAAACCCGGATACATTTTAAAAATTATGAATACTAAATTATGAATATTAATGGTGGGCAGGAATGCTTACCCCATAAGATTAAAGTTAAATCAAAATACTATAATACTTAATAACAATAATCACCGCTGCCTCGTCGAGGCTTATCGCGTTCTTTTGCGGTTCTTATTGCTCCTAAAATTGTTGAAATATAAACGCATCGTTTCGTTTTTCCGCCATATTTACTAGATAAAGTGATTCTTCCCAAAGGCGGCTTTTTGATGCTGCCCCTGTAATCAAACTGAATATGTCTGACGTTAGTTGATTTTCGCAAAATCAAGGTAGTTTCTTCGTCTAAAACTACACTTGAATCTAAACTATTCCAATTCGCGTTATTCGGATCTAATGTCTCGGGGTGAATAGCCCACTGTACTATATCTTTTTTCTCGCGGAGGCTAAACTGCCAAGTAGTTTTCGTTTTTTGGGCTTTACTTTGTGCGCTACGTAAAGCTAGATAAATTTTATCGGAAGCAACGTTGAGCCGACGAGTATCGACAAAAGCTAGCCAAGACGGCGCAGAATAAGCAGCTAATATACCAATTGCCAAAATTGCTATCAGCACTTCAAGCAAAGTAAAGCCGCTGTTGGAATCTTTATTCCAGTGTTTATCAAACATGTCATTATTGAATAAATGCACCACACTGGTAGATACGGATAGCTAAATTCACTAAATTAAACTAATACCTGATAACTTACAATACAGTCTGTCGCCGACATCCTTAAGGATGCGGCTACACCTACAAAGTCCGCCTGGGCGGACTATAAAAATTCAGCCCACGGAGGTGGGCTTTGCAATTGTAGCCCCACCCTTAGAGGGTGAGGGCGTTTAAAAATTTATTTTATCCTTGATATTTGTTATTAAAATAACCGTTTCTCCACAGATAAAAAGGGCTGATCAAGCTATTTATAAACAGTTGCATTTCACAGGCTGCGACTAAATCTGTTTTAACTTTTTTACCGTGTTTAAATATATGAAATAAAATTTTTCGCAAGTCGTTTGCCATATAAGCAAATATTGCTGCTGGCTTTAATAATGGTTTTATATCAACCATTCTGGTAACGTACCGGCTTAACCCAATACCCTTAAAGAAAGGGAATAAATATTCTTTTTGTAATCGCCATTCGGGAATCTGATGATAAATTTCCATCTCTGGGTTGTACCAAATTTCCCAGTTTGATTGTTGAATATAAGACAGCATTTCGGTGTCTTCACCCGTCAGCATATTACCAACAATTCTACCAGTCAAAATTAGTTGGTTGGGTACGCTTTCCAACCAAGCTTGCTTACGAATAACTAATCCTGCACCTGGAGGTAATAGTTTACTTTTTGGATTGTAAAACAAAGGTGTATTGCCTCTTTCTACAATTGCTAGAAATGGCGCTATGCGTTGAAAGTTTTCTGGCGGCTCAATTTCCCAGTTGGGATGTATTTGACTGGCAATCGCACCAGCCTTGGGGTATTTTCGAGCAAATTCATAAGCTTTCGCAACCCAGCTTGACACGGGATAGTTATCGTCATCGAGGAAACCGATCAATTCACCTTTGGCTTCGGATACTGCTTTTTCACGGGCGTATGCTAAACCTTGTTTTAGCTCGAAGCAGTATCGTAAAGGAAAGGGATATTGCCAATTTTCTTGGTATTTTTTAACGATATTTGCTGTATCATCGTTGCTATTGTTATCAACAACAATAATTTCCCAAGAAATATCTTCAGTATGCAGCTGATTTTTCAGCCTTTCTAAAATTTCGGATAACCGACTTCCACCGTTGTATGTAGGGATAGCTACGGTAAAGTTTAGACACTCTTTCATAGCAAGTGTTTATATATAATGTTAAAGTTTTTTATTTGAAGTTAGGTGAAAGCAAATTATATAAATTATCTTAAATATAAATTTGCAATTCAGGTGAAGATTTAAATATAAAACTGCACCCAATATCATAATTTTCCTCCTTGAGATGCAGTATTAGCTTCAGTATTTTTATTGATATTTAATTTTAATCTTATGTGAATTTATTTGTATTTATCGCAATCCTCATTTTTTGCAGTTACTATTCCTCCAATGAGGGTTTCTATAACAACACAACGTTTCTCGTCACTGGGCTTTGTGGGAGTTTTGGTTTGAGGTATAGCGACCAAAAATTTTAAACTAGTATCGGAAGAATCTCCATCTTCTTTAGTGTCTAAAATTCCCAGATAGTTAAAGCTAATGGTTTGGGGCTTACTTTTAATATAATTAGAGCCATAGGATACAATATTTTTAGTTTTATTTATGCCATCAAGATTTGTCCCGATTAATAGTTTTTCTGTGTTGACTCCAGCTTCTTCTCCCAATTCGCGCCAGTATTTATCGGGTTCTACAACGCTAGGATGAATTGCTATTTGAGGTTGTTTGTTATTAGTTCTAAAACTAACGCTGTAACTACGCTTAGTATTTTTGGCTTGCCGTTGTGATTCTTGCAGTGCTGCTAATACGCTATCGTTAGCTTTATTTAATCGCTGTTTGGCAACAAACGAAAGCCAACTTGGTGCTACTATCGCTGAGAGAATACCTACCATAGCTATAACTACCATGACTTCTATCAAAGTGAAGCCAGAAGTTAAATTGTGAAAATGTCCTAGATAACGCTTTTGATAAGAATCATCTGTCACAGAATTTGTTCGTAAATAATTCTTCTGTAGCAGTTTTGCAAATAACTTATTTTTCATTAGCTGTTTAAATATTTTATTAAAACACTTCTCTGAGATAGGCAATAACTTGATGATGTAAAATCTTTAAGTTTAAACTAAACAATATTTAGCGAATTTTAATTGGTACCTATTAATCCTCGACCTTTAACTAAAACGCTTGCTGTGGGAAAATAGGATTGACGACTGTCACTATAGCTGTTGTCTTTCTCATTTATCCGAGCAAAAGCATTACCTCTGATAAATACTTTTGCTGATACTGTGTCAACATCTACACAAGCATAAAAACTGCTATTACCTAATTTCTTTAAAGTTGCGCTGCTTGAATATCTGTAAGTACCTTCAAAAGCTGGTACCTTTAATGATTTTCTTTTATCTGTTTGCTTGGTGGTAGTGTATCTACTCAAATCAAAAACTGTTTCACAATCAACACTTGTTAAAGATTTATCCTGACTTGCGTCAATGTAATCAAGCAAAACCTGAGTATTACTTAACTCATAGGTTGCATTTGTACTAATCTTGCCTTTTTTCCAGCTATTCATTTTTTCTTCAAAAGTTCCCGTTATTGCAGGGTTGCTTAATTCAAATAAAGCAAAACCTTTATCGGGTTCAATGCGTTGACCATTTTTATCTTTTGCATAGTTAATTTGTCCGCTCCTTGTAAAAGGATTATCTAAATCTCGGACTCCATCTTTTAATTCAAACCGAGCAATACGATATTGATTAGACCATTTTTCATCTCTATTATTAGTGTTATTACTTTGAATTAAGTAGTAAGCAACTAAAGAGTAAACAAAACTATCATTTCTACCTGTAAAATTACCACCTACAGCTTCTTTTTCAAACTGCCTTTTCCAAAAAACTAATACGGGAACTCTATCTGTATTAGTTCTGTAAGGAAGATTATTTTGGATAGCCTTTACACCTTTTGCATCATATATATAAATAGCTTGTTGTAAATCTTGAGCGATGTAGTCAAGGGCTGTCTGGACTTCTTGCTCTGAGTTTACCTTGGCTTGTTCTTTTCTATCGGTATCTAAAATATTAATCATAAAACCCAGTAAAGGTGTTATCACCAAAACCGCAAGCACCATTGCGACTATGAGTTCTATAAGAGTAAAGCCGTTATTTTTATTAGTAGAATGATAAGTCTTTTGTTTGAGCTTATTCTGAATCAAGAAATGTAGTTGATTTCTCATCATATATTGTTCCTTAAAGCAAATTTAATTGTTACAGGTAGAATTTCTATTGGTATTGTTGTCTAAACGAGTGCAAAAATTTTGAAAGTTAGTTTGTTGGTTAGAAACTTCTGTTACCATCTCAAGTAAAGGAGCTTTGCGTTTACCAAGTCCACCAGTAAAAGTTGATTGAGTTACTTTTTTTCCAGATGATTGGTTAGAAATCAGAGCCTTATTATCTTCAAAAGCATCTGCTCGGTAGACTCGAACGCCCATTCTATAACCATCGGCAGCATCTGTTGAATTTGAGTTGAAACCAAATGCCTGCACAATTAAATCTTTTGATTTGTCTTTGCTACATGCCCCATCACCAGTACCATCAACGCAAAAAACTCTATAAGATGTTTCTGTTGGTGAGGAACAGTAACCTTGACTTTTTTTAAGGTCATTTGCTTTGCAATTTAAACCTGTCTTGGGTGGTTTGATATTATTCGTGCTTGAAATCGGTGGTGCGGGGATATTTCCGGAATTTACGCCATCAATATAAGCTCTGGCTGCTTGTGTCGCTAATTCCACACGTCTGGATTGAACTCGCGTCGCAGCTGAAATCAGAATTGTCGGAGCGATCGCAGTCATTAAAATACCAAGTACAATTACTGCGACTAACGACTCAATGATTGTAAAACCTGCTTGATGCTGTTTGGAATATATTTTCTGTAGTTGGTATTTGAGCATAATTTAGATTTTGAATTTTTTACTCAATTTTTTACTCAAGATAGTAATTAATAGGGAAGAACTGAAAAATAACTATAGTAATGACCACAACTAAGGTATTTTCTTGTAGGGTGCTGTAACACTTTGATTATTTATGAACGTAGTAATAAAGTTTTTAGTGTCACGCACCACCAAAACTAATTGCTTTTAATCTCATTTCTTCCCTAGAAAATTAGGATATTTACTTATCCACCTGTTTTTTCTTTACAGAAGTCGGCTGGACGTTGATTGTCAGACACTGCATTGTTGTTAGTCATTTGAATTTGACCTCGATTATTGATATTTACGGTTTTCGCACAAAGTAATGTTTGAACCCATTGATCGTCCCGGCTTACTTGTCTAAAGAATTCATTAGGTCTAGTTGTAGGTGGTAAAGTAAAGGTTTGAGCAAACAAGTCAGGAAGTTGAGAAAGCAAACCAACATCAAAACCCCATTGACGTGAAGGTGGTGTATAAAATGGTGTTCTTCCTCCACTGATATCTGTTCGGTAAAGATTCTGGTAATCGCGATAAAGACTTTGACCTCCTGTGCGTAAAACTTGCCAAGGGGCACTTGCATAAGCACTACGTTTGTATTGAATCAGCGAGCCACTTAAGTTGTGGTTAAATTGCGGACTTCTTTCGTTTGTTCTCCACTGTTCTAGATAACGTACAAAGTTTTCTAAACCACCATTAGTCTCAGTTCGGCTCGCAGGAGTATCGCCTCCAGCAATAATTAAGTTTGTTGTTGTATTAGTGGCTCTTTGCAACCAGTTTCTGTTTTTAATAATTCCTCTATCGTTGACGTTAGTAGGTAAGCTGCTTCTGCTTGTGCCGGGGTTCCTCTGGGCATTGTTAGTCCAGGTATCATCTGGCATATGAATTTGCAGCACTGGTATTAAGAGCGGGTGGTCGCCATTAGTTGCGACTTGGTAGTTTCCTACAGGGGCAGTGACAGTAGAATCTGGGGTAAATCTATTAGAAAAATACAGCGGGTTTTGGTTTCCGTAATTAGTTCCTCTAGTTTGTCCGCCACCAAAACCTCCGTCGTCGGCAGTTCTAAACCATAAGGCGGTATTTACTAATCGGGGTCGTTGGTTGGTACTTCTGCGACTGAAGGCGGGGATATCTACTGTATCTGTACTAGTATCAGGATTAAGTACGAAGGTATTGTTAGTGGTGTCAAATGGAATAGTTAGATTGTTGTATGGATAATAAGCAACTCTACCGTTTTGATTAATTCCCAACGGTACGGGATAACCATTCCTATCGAGTACCAGTTTGTTATTGGTGTCTCGTAAGAAAGCAACCCTACGCATGAAAGCTTGGTTTTCCGCGTCAGCAACTTGAGCAGTCGTACCTGATACAAGTCTAGTTGCTAGCTCTCCATTTCCTCCTGGGTTTTCTACTTGTAGTTGGTTGGCTGGTGTAGGTACAGGTGCTGTTCTTGGATTGTTATCATCATCAACCAGAACAACCCAATCTTGAGGACGACAGGTTTCTACGGGTATCCTGGGGCAAACTTCCATTACATATTCGTGAAACATGACTCGTCGCTGAATTGGAGTCACGAAGTTGTTAACGTAGGAACTTCCCGGTTGATTACCTCTCGTGTCAGCATCAAAGTCATTTTTGGGGAAGCCTAAATTAGCACCGGCAGTATCAGCCCAATCAGCACTGGTAAGGTAATTATTGTCAAAGAAACCTAGTTTTCTACGAATTGCTCTGACAGTTATTTGGTTTGCTTCAGATACGTTGCGGTCATTTGTATCTCCATCACCATTAAGATCGGCAAACAAAATTTCTTGAGGATCGGTGGTATCTCTATCGCCGGTGAGGTCAATTCTTATAGCTGTTTCATCTAAACCACCTATAGTGCCATCGTCATCAAAGTCATAGTTAGGAACTACGACATTACCTGCATTATTTCTCAGGTCGTAGTCTCCTTCGTTACGGAAACCATAACGGAAATTATCAGATAGCACCGTAACTGCATCCGCTATTACTGTTGCCGGTCGCCAACTATCTCCTTGAGTACATTTGTTTGCTGGCAGTCTTGGGTCATTTTTACGACAAGCGAAGTTATCGTCAAGCCTGGAGCGTTTGTAGAACTTACTCCAATCAATTTTTCCGTCATTGTTTCTTAAGTCTTCTAGAAACTCTTCAACTGGCTGATTGGCATTGCCTCCTCTCGCATGGAGATTAAAATCACCTCTGATATAGGCAGGAACATTAGTTGCTAAAATTAAACCCTTTTCTTCGTCTCTGTAGTTTGTCTCGCGATCTAAACGCGAACCATTAATTAACATAATGCCGTTAGGACGACGAGTAGGATCGAGTTTGTAGTCTGTTGGGCTAATTAATTTCCTTCTATCGATATTTTGGGTTTGAATTCTTTCGTTATTTTGATTTCTACCAGGTTGATCGCTCATATCTAAGAGAGCATCATCGCGGGTGGCGTAAATAATGCCGCTGTTTGGCAGTAGATATTCTCTGGTGGGGGAAGCAGTACCAATGCGTGTCCGACGCAATTGGTCTAAATCTATAGCTGTAACGCGGACTTCTAAAGGTTGACGTTGTTCTAAGGTACCTGTGTAAGTTGGATCTATAGTTGGATCGGCTGTATTCTGGGTGTTTTCGATTGATTTGATTTGTCTGGTATCCAAGAAGGCTTTTTCGTAGAAGGTTCCGTGAGGTACCTTACTCGCATTAGGTCTTACCCTACCGTTGAGAATTTCAATCGCACATACTGCTGCATCGATTGCGGAATTATCAGTCATTGTCAGAGGTTGGCGACTGCCAAAATTTAGCATCGCGTCTCTTAAAGGTTCATTCACAAACCGCCCGTTAGGAAATACCAGTCTGGCTTGAGCATCTAGCTGTCTCCTATTTCTAGAAATAGCAGCCGCTCTAGATCCACTGTAAGAAGTATAAGTAATACCATTATTCGATTTACCATTAGCTCCTGGAGCTGCGTCAGGATTTTGCCAGAATCCTCTAACGGTACGATTATTTTGGGCTGTAGTTGAGTTTGTTGGGTCGTAGTAACTGCTTACACAAGCGATTGGTGTCTGATCTTCACCATTATTGTCTTTGTAATGATAAACAGCAGTTGCTCTCATTAACAAATCGCCTCTGGATGCATCATCCGTAGGATTGCCCATTGGCATAGAATCGGGCCAAGTAATTATCGGTGCTAAAGTGCCGAAGTTAAGACTATTAACCCAAACTCGATTTACATCTCTATTAGTTGGATCGACAAAGTTTGTATCCCAACCTGGAGCCGCTAAAGAAGCATTGGCTCCTCTAGCAAATGTCACATCATCAATATAAATACCCGCTCCAGTGACTGCACGCATTCCACCAACGTTATCGAGGGGATTTTTTGGCGGTTCTGCGGCTTTTTGCTCGAAAAAGTCGTTGCGCTTGGTAGCACCTTCAAGACTAATTAATTGCTGGATTTGAGTGTTTCGGTAGCGGTATTTAGTTTCTTCGTCTTCATAGTCAGTCCATCTTGTATTGTTTGATTTTGGTAAAACGGTTTGACGAGTTTCTTTACCTACGAAGTTTTTGGTTTGTGGGTCATACCATAGAGCGGGTAAATTATTTCCGAGTATGATGCGATCGCCTAAGTATTTTTCTTCTTCTTTATTAACTTCCTTGAGTTTATTTGGCTCTGTGGCAGGTAATCTATTAAGGTAAAGGCTTAGTCCGGTATAACTTGTACTATTGTTAGTAATAGAAAAAGGATAAATCCATCTATCTGGACCTCTTAATAAATCAGTTCCCAAACCTTGAAGAGTTACGGTTGTAGGATTTTGTACTGGGTCTCTAAAAGGAACTTTACGAGTACGCTTTTTAAAGTAAGCTTCTAATTCTTCTCGACGTACATCTTCAACTTCTCTGGTCGAATCTTCAAGTTTAGCTCTAATATTTTCCTGTACTTCCTGCGGATCTCGACTGAAATCATCAGGTCTAGTAGTTACCTGAAGTGCCCTTTCAACTTGTAAATTAATTCTCCGAGCATAAGCTTGAGCGTTGTAAGCTGTATCGGCAGAAGAGTTGTTAACCGATCTAGTATTAGCATCAATTCTTGCAAAAGTGCCTTCCGCTCCTGGTTTAAATAAATCTACTCGAACGGCATTTCTTCTATTTGAGCCAAAAATACGACCGTAAGCAAGATTACCACCAACAATAATTTTGCTATTTTCTGCTTGGTAAAAACATGAATTAGGACTGCTGACTTGGTACAAACGAATCGGCTCCCAAATTGTTGCTGTCAGCAAATTACTATTGGTAAAAACTCTTCCGTTGAGGCTTAGTCCAGCACCAGGGGTGATTTCTAAATCGTCTTCATAAACCACCGCATTATTAATGACTGGCACCCTTTCTTGGTCTTGCTGGAACTCTATAGCAGAAAAGCCTTGGTTTCCTTGGTATGTTTCGTAATTATTACCATATTTGCGAGTATCCTTATCGGTAATCGGTACGGTCGTAGCATAAACAAAGAAGCTTTTTTTGAGGTTTCCTCCCGATTTATACCAGCCAGAATCACCAATCAAACTAAAACTAGTACCTCTTGCTGCCGCACAAAGTCCACCTAAAGAACCGTCATCCATAGGTGGTGTTCTAGCTTCTAAAGGAGAACGAGCGCGGTTAAATTTACCATCGTCACTACGGCTGGGGCTGCGAAAGAAAACCCCATAAAGTGTGAAGCTATCATATTTGCCGTTGTTATCAGTATCAAC
The DNA here is from genome assembly GCF_000316665.1 of Rivularia sp. PCC 7116. Lineage (GTDB taxonomy): Bacteria > Cyanobacteriota > Cyanobacteriia > Cyanobacteriales > Nostocaceae > Rivularia. The sequence goes on from NC_019678.1 coordinate 1,948,338, forward strand.
AGGAAATCTCCACGCAGTGTTTGTAACTTCTCTATCTTCTAGAGAGGTGCTATTAGTGCTTATACTTCTGTTTTTATTAATGTCGTAGCGAACTGCTAAGGGAGTTTCATCACCAAAGGTATAGTTGGAAAGATTTTGGGTGAAAGCATTATCAAGAGAACTATCTGATGGAGTAGAACGTGGTAGCGTAGGGTCGGTAAATAATTTATCAATCTTCGCTCTAGCTCTATCTATTGCCGGAGTAGCGGCTTTCAAAACAGCTTGATTGACTCTGACATTGCTAGCATTTTTAGAACGTTCAAACGAGCGAAACAAAATTGCAACAGTCAGCAATACAACAACCAACGAAACCATTGCTACTGTAGGCAATACAAAACCAGCATTTACCCAATCCGGTCGTTTTTTCGTAACTATAAAACTTCGTAAAAGCCATAAACTTTGTTCCTTGACAGTAGATGGATGTTTACGCTGAAACTGTTGGTAAAAGTTTTGAAATGCCCTGACTAACTTACGATTTTTCATAGCTACTTTCCTATCAAGAGTTGTAATCCGAGTTTTGAAATTAAATGGTTTTAAAATATGGAAATAATGCCTATTGTGTTAAGGCTTAAATTGGCTTTTAACTACTCTCTAATGCTGCCGCAAGCAGACTGCTACTGCAAATATTTAGCGAAATACATGATATATAAACATTGCCAACCGAAATATTTTTTGGTTGGCAGCAGCCAGAATCATCAAGTTTCACTAACTAAATAAAAGTGCTATTTTAAATTTGTAAATTTTTTATGTTTTTCCGGTCAATAAAAATATTATCTGAATTATTTAATTTATAGCCGACAAAGAAAAATAAAGCCATAGCTTCATGAGATTTTTGCGTATTTTTTACTGAATTTAGTATTGGCTCAACACAACTTTATGAAGTTGTTATTAGCAAACTAAATTTATATTACCCACTTGGAACGGTAAAGTTATCAGCTAGAAAAAATATTGAGGAATTGTATCGCAAAAATGTAGAGACGTTGTAGCTCGTTCCAAGTCTCTGGTTTGGAATGCCATTTTCTTGAGGCTCTGCCTCTTTGTACACAGCCTAGGCGGAGCCTCTAATACTGTATTCCTTGCCGGACACAAGGAACAAGTGATAATGGTGCGTGACGGCATTCAGTAAGTTATTTCATTACCTTTGATAAATTATTCTAGCCGTCACACACCCTACAAGATATACGAATAAATTTAAAAAACAAAACCCACATATCTTTTATATGTGGGTTTAATAAATTTAATGAATTGAAAAAGTAATATTTGAATTACCCGCAATTCCGATTTACACGCGATTAAGATTAATTCCAGCTTCTTTAGCCATTGCATTCAAACCTTTCTTCTCCAAAGTCTTAATTGCCTTAGTAGAAAGCTTTAATCTTACCCAGCGATTACCTTCAGCCCACCAAACGCGCTTGCTTTGCAGGTTCGCTTGTTGAAGTTTCTTTGTGCGACGGTGAGAGTGAGATACCGCATAACCGTTATTCGCTTTTTTACCAGTCAGTTGACATCTGCGGGACATATTTATGAATCTCCTGTTTTTTTATGCAGTCTTCTATTTTATATGAGAGAGGGGGAAGAGGGGATGATGGGGTAATGGGGAGAGGGAGAGAGAAGAAGAAATTTAAACTCCCTAACTCATAACTCAATAACAGACGTAGCATTGCTACGTCTCTACAATGCCCAATGCCCAATTCCCAACCTTTAACCTTACTTTGCTGCTTGTTTTGTCAGCTTAGTGAGTACTTCGTTAGAACGTTCTACGAAAGATTTCATTCCGTCTGCATCGAAGCCTTTTTGGGACATTAAGGCTAAATCGTAAACGTGCTGGCAAATTGAGTTGACTATTTCGGCGTTTGAGGATTGTCCGTCATCTTGAATGATACTACCTTGGTTAAGATTTTCTAGGTTTTGTATCAGTGGGTGGGCTGTATTAACTAATAATACGTGTTCTTCGGGAAATTCTACGTTTTGCTGCTGCATCATGGCGTTCATTTCTCGCAAGCGACGCAGTATTTCTGGTAAAAGCACCATTGCTGGTGGTGTTCCTTGGGGATTGTCGGATTTTAAGGCTTCGGTACGAATGTTGAGTTTGGGTTTGTTGAGGGCTTTTTCAAATATTTCTTTGATTGTATCCCCTCTGGTTTTGTTGGTTGTTGGATCTACGATTTCTTGGGATTTATCTTTATCTAGTAGGGTGTTATCCAAATCGGAGTCTACCCGTGTAAATTTAACTTCGTTGTATTCCCGTTCGAGGAAGTTAATGAAGTGGGTGTCGATGAAGGAGTCTAAATATAAGACTTCTAAACCTTGATTTTTGTGTAACTCTACGTAAGCAGCTTGTGATGCTTCGTCGGTACAGTAAAAGACGCGATTTTCGTGACTTTGTTTATTTCTCTCTAAATATTCTTTGATGGTTACGTAAGGTAATGCCGGTTTTTGAGAGGATTCGGCGTTTTCTCCTTCACCCCCAGGAGTCACATCTTGCCATACGTCGCCTTCTTGGGACTGTACTTCTACTGCGGGAGTTTCTGCTGCTTCTGTTGTAGATTCAGTATTTTCCGATTCTTGAGTAGTGCGGAAAACTACGATGTCTTCAACTTGCTTTTGGAATTTTTCATCGTTCATCACCCCGAACTTAACGAAGGTAGCTAAATCCTTCCAAGCGTGAATGTACTGCTCGCGGTCATCGCGATACAGTTGTTTGAGCCTATCGCCAACTTTTTTGGCAATGTAATCACCGATTTTTTTGACGGTGCGATCGCCTTGCAATGCACTACGGGATACGTTAAGGGGAATATCGGTACTATCAATTACCCCGCGCATCGGCAATAGAAATTGAGGAATGATTTCTTCGCAGTTGTCGCTAACAAATACTTGATTGCAGAATAATTTGGTTTGTCCTTTGCTAACGTCAACATCTGGCTTTAACTTGGGGAAGTACAAAATACCGTTAATAATAAAAGGATAATCGGTATTCAAATGTACCCACAACAAAGGCTCTTCCTCAAAGGGATACAGATAACGGTAGAATTCCAGGTAATCTTCTTTAGTTAAATTACTTGGGGATTCTCGCCAAGGTGCTTTTTGTCGATTTAATACCTCACCATCAAGTTTGATGGGTACTGGCATAAAATCGCAATAAGTTTTAACAAGATTCTTGACTCTTGCTTCCTCTACAAATTCTTCTTCCTCTTCCATGAGGTGAAGAATAATAGTAGTACCGCGAGTTGTACGGGATGATTCTTCTAAGGTGAAGTTGGGGGAACCATCGCAACTCCAGTGAACTGACTGTGCTCCTTCCTTGTAAGATAAAGTATCGATTTCAACCTGCTTAGCCACCATAAAGGAGGAGTAAAAACCAAGTCCAAAATGACCGATAATAGGTTGATCGGAAGCACCTTTATACTTCTGAACAAATTCTTCAGCGCTAGAGAAAGCAACTTGGTTGATATATTTCTTAACTTCCTCTACAGTCATACCGATACCATTATCGGTAATAGAAAGAGTTTTCTTATCCTTGTCTACAGCAATTTGAATTTCCGACTCGCCAATTTCACCCGAGAATTCACCAGAGCGAGCTACCATTTGCAGCTTTTGGATTGCATCAACGGCGTTTGATACCAGTTCCCGTAAAAATATTTGATGATCTGAGTAAAGAGATTTCTTGATAATTGGGAAAATATTCTCAGTATGGATACTGATGGTACCTTGTTCTAACATAATTTAATCGCAGCAAATACAAATATTCTAATGATTACCTGGGCAATAAAACCCCAATATCCCACTTTACCTGAGAAGGAAAGCAGGACTATTATTGATCGGGATTTTAAATGCTTTAGCAGATAAATTGTACTGAATTGATTGGATTGTTTGCCCTATACAGATGATTCGGATTTCCCTACCATAGTTCTTAGTCAGGACTTAAGTCCTTGGAATTACGGTTAAAACCCTGACTACAAAACTTTTTTATAACTGGTTCCCACTCAGAAGAGCTTTGTAACGAGAAAATATCAACTTGCACGGGCTTTTTTCAATTCACTAATTAGGAGATACAGTTGTGGAAAGAAAATTTTTAAAACAGCAATCATTATGAGCTGCTTATTTCTGATTATTACAGGATTATTTTTAATACAATTCCATAAAAAGTAAGCAGCAGTCAGAGTTTGACGTTGTTTAGGAGGTGCATCAATAGCTTTAAAAGTTAGGTATTGATAAAGGTGTGAAAGACTTTGTTTTTTTAAATGCTGCAAATTATCGGCTTTGGGATAACTAAAAGCACGTTCGGTTACTGTTAGACATGCATTTTCTTGTCTTCTCAAATTTGCAGACATTGAACTAGTTGATGTCCGATATAAAATTTGTGGTTTTTCTACGCAAACAAATTCGTAATTTGCAGCCAGACGCAACCACATATCAATATCTTCTGCTGCGGCAAGCGATTCATCGAAACCACCCACTTTTTCTAAAGCTTTTCGATGAATTAAAGGATTGGAACCATTTTCTAAAAAGTTAATTACCAAAAGTTTACTGAAAACATCACCATTAGCTTTAATTCTTCTACCCGACTTGAGAAACTGACTCGATTCGTCAATATAATCAGTCCAACTATAAGCAATAGCAGCTTGAGGGTTTTCTTGTAAAGCTTTCCACTGTAATTCTAATTTATCAGTTGTCCATAAATCATCTGCATCAATAAAAGAGATATATTCACCTTTAGCTTGAGAAATTCCGCGATTGCGACTTGCTGATAAACCAGCGTTGGGATAAGAAAATATTTTGATGCGGGAATCGGATATTTCTTTAATAGTTGCTAAAGTATCATCTGTGGAACCATCATTAATTATAATTATCTCTATATCTCTAAAAGTTTGATTTAATATTGAGTTAATGGTTTCCCCAATAGTTACTTCTCCATTAAAAACAGGAATTATTACAGAAATATTCATTTGATTTAAATATGGTGAGATGCTGGATCTGATTATATTATTTAAAAAGATTATTTATGTGAATGCTGTCTTTTTGAATTGAATAACTCGTTGAGATATTTTAGGGAATAAAAATTTCACAGCAATTATTAGCATCAATTTTTTATCCATTATATCCGCAGGTTTATTTTTAAAATAATTCCATAAAAAATACATAGTTGTCATGTTTCTACCTGTTTCTGGTATAGATTCAATAGCTTTAAAAGTCAGATATTTATAAAAATTTGAGATAGTTTGTTTTTTCAAATGCTGAAGATTATGGGCTTTGGGATATCTGAAGGCGCGTTTAATTACTTTCAAAGATGTAGCTTCCATATTCTTGAGATTACTAGAAAGCGAATTCATCGAAGTTCTGTAAAAAATTTGTGGTTTCTCGATACAAACGAATTCGTAATCAATCGACAACTTTAACCACAGATCGATATCTTCAGATGAACTTAATGATTCATCAAAACTACCAACCTTTTCTAATGCTTCTTTGCGAATTAAAGGATTAGAACCATTTTCTAAAAAGTTTATAACTAAAAGTTTGCTAAAAACATCACCGTTAGCTTTAATTCTTCTACCAGATTTGATAAATTGACCCGATTCGCTAATATAATCAGTCCAACTATAAGCAACAGCAGCTTGCGAATTATTTTCTAAAGCTTGCCACTGCAATTCAAGTTTATCAGGTGTCCATAAATCATCGGCATCTATAAATGAAATATATTCTCCTTTGGCCTCATAAATTCCCCGATTGCGACTTGCTGATACACCAGCGTTGGGATAAGACAATATTTTTATGCGGGAATCGGAGATGTTTCTAACAACTTCTAATGTTGAATCTGTAGAGCCATCATCACTGATGATTACTTCTATATCTTGAAAAGTTTGATTTAAGATTGAATAAATTGTTTCTTTAATAGTTTTTTCTCCATTAAAGACAGGGATGATTACAGAAATAGGCATTGTTTTATATTCCTTGATTTATGATAATTAGCTTTGATTTAAGCTTTTAGGCAGATTATCTTATAAACAAGATAGAAAACAGCCCCGACAACATAATTACGATGATAAAAAAATCTTTATTATCTATTCTTTTCCAATCAGCAGGAGCCCGGTATCTAGAGAATTTGAAATTATATTGATTTACGAAATAAGATTAAGTTGTTTTTTCATATCCTAAAAAAGTACTTGTATTTGATAAGCGAGGAAGCTTTTGAAAAAACATACTTGCCCAATTAGGAGGTAAAATTATCATTGCTAACAGTTTCAAAACAGCTTTAAATATTATGGGTTTAAATAAAAGACTTATATCTGTTTTAATTGCAGTTATTAAAAATCTTCCTGCAATTGCATTTTGTTGTTTCCCAGGTGGGGCTGCCAGAACTTTATAGCAAAGATATTTATAAAGGTTTCCTATTGCTATAGGCTTGAGATGTTGTAGTGATTTTGCTTTTTCGCGAGCAAAACCACGTTTAATAACCTCTAAATTTGATTTTTCCAGTCCTATTACATTAGATGACATAGAATTTTGTTGAATTCGATATAATATTTGTGGTTTAGGTACGCAAACAAAATTTGTTATAGCCGACAATTTTAACCACATATCGGTATCTTGAGCGTTGGTTAATGATTCATCAAAACCACCAACTTCAGTTAAAACATCTCTACGAATCATGACGTTAGAACCGTTACCGATAAAATCATCTAATAAGAATTTAGAATAAACGTCTCCACTCCAATTAACGTGAGAAGTTTTACGGAGAAACTTGCTATTTTCATCTATACAATTTGTCCAGCTATAAGCAACACCAGCTTGAGGATTTTCCTGTAAAGCTGTATATTGTGCAGCTAGTTTATCATTTGCCCATAAATCGTCTGCATCTAAAAAAGTTATATAATCGCCAGTCGCTTGGTTAATTCCACGATTGCGATTCACCGCCACATTAGCTTTAGGATAAGAAAAAACGTTGATTCTATCGTCTTTTGTCTGAGAAATAATAGATAAAGTATTATCTGTTGAATCTGCATTAATAATAATTAATTCAAAATTCGTAAAGCTTTGATTTAAAACTGATTCAATAGTTTCTTTTATTGTATTTTCACCATTGTATACTGGTATAATTACAGATATTTTATCGCTTCGCATATCAATCATATTAAAGATTATTATAATTGATATGCTAATCTTAGGTTTGTAAAAATAGCCTCAGTATAATTTCAGAACATTTCTCAGCCTAATTTGAGTCAGATAAAAAGGACTTAGTAAAGTTCCAATTAAGCGTTCCTTCTCACAAGTCGCAACAATATTATTCACAAATACCGAACGATAGTTAATTAGATGTAAAATTAATTTGCGGCTATCGTTAACAAGATAAATTAAAAAAGCTAATGGTCTTTGCCACCATTGTAGTGATAGCATTCTTAAGTGAAATCGACCTAAACCTACGCTTAGCATTAAACGCATCAGGTAAGTTTTTTCCAATCTCCAAGCAGGTATAACATGTTCGATTTGCATTTCTGGGTTATACCAAATTTCCCAACCTGCTTTGTAAATATATGAAAGTGCTTCAATATCTTCTCCTGCTCGCAGAATATATTTTCCCCCAGCCACTAAAAACAGACGTTGAGGAACACATTTCTGCCAAACTTCACGACGCACAACCAACCCAGCACCAGGAGGAAGCCCTTTTTTACGAGGTTCGTATATTAGTGGTTGCGAACCTCTATCAACAATAGCAAGATAAAAAACTATTTGTTTGAGTTCTTCGGGTGGTTCGGTTTCAAATAAACCATCGATTTTACTACTGAAAGCTCCAGCTTGGGGATGCTGTTGAGCAAATGTGTATGCTGCTTTTACCCAATTAGGATTTGGTAAATTATCATCATCGAGAAAGCCAAGTAGTTCTCCTTTTGCTTCCGCAATAGCTTTTTGTCTGGGAAATGAAAATCCCTTTTCTGGTTCAAAGCAGTATCTTAAAGGTACGTCTTTGAGCCAATTTTCTTGATATTTTTTAACAACTTCAGCCGTGCCATCCGTACTATTGTTATCAACAACAAGAACTTCCCAATTAATATGTTCGGTATCTATTTGTTGTTTTAATTTATCTAATACTTGAGGTAAACGATTTTCTCCGTTGTAAGTAGGGATAGCAACGGTTAAGTTTACGGCTGTATTCATTTTAAGAGTGATTTTTAAAGCTTGCTGAAATTAGTGTTCCCAGTTCAAGCTAAAAACTCACAAATTGTGGAAAATCTAAATTTTAGAAACTCTTACTTGGAAAAAGTGGTGCGATAAGAACTAAGCCCACCTGCGTGGGCTTTAAAAAAAACAATAATTTACTCTTCACCCTTCCGCAGACTCTATAACTTGTACGGTATTTGCAGAAGAAGATACTTTGACAACGGCTTTTTTGCTGAAGGTTAAACCATTGGGATCTCTATCAATTATGATTGTGTCACCCGGTACAAAGGTATTTTCTAGAATCTTTGTGGCAAGGGGGTTTTCTATTTCTCGCTGAATTGCTCGCTTGATTGGACGCGCACCATACATGGGATCGTAACCAATTTCTACTAGTTTCTCGCAAGCTGCTGGGGTAATTTCGACGGAGATTTTTTGATCTGCTAATAAACCTTCTACTCGTTTTAGCTGAATCCGAGCAATATCTCCCATTTGTTTTCTACCCAAAGCATGGAAGATAATTAAATCATCAATACGTTGGACAAATTCTGGGCGGAAGTGTTTTCGCAAGGCTCCCATGACTCGATTCCGCATTTTTTCATACTGCGAATCATCGCCAGATATATCTAATATATGCTCGCTACCAATATTACTCGTCATCACGATCACGGTATTGCGAAAGTCTACGACTCTTCCCTGAGAATCAGTAATTCTGCCGTCATCTAAGACTTGCAATAAAATATTAAATACGTCGGCGTGGGCTTTTTCAACTTCGTCAAGCAGCACCACAGAATAAGGACGACGACGAACTGCTTCGGAAAGTTGACCTCCTTCTTCAAAGCCAACGTATCCAGGAGGCGCTCCCACTAAGCGAGATACAGAATGCTTTTCCATGTATTCCGACATATCTAAACGCACCATTGCGTCTTCGGAATCAAACATAAATTTCGCTAACGCACGAGCTAATTCTGTTTTTCCAACACCCGTAGGTCCCATGAATAAAAACGAACCAATTGGACGCTGGGGGTCTTTCATTCCCGCCCGAGCGCGACGGATTGCAGCTGATACTGCTGATACTGCTTCATCTTGTCCGATGACTCGTTGATGAAGATGATCTTCGAGCTGCAACAATTTTTGTCTTTCTGACTCTAACAGGCTATTTACTGGAATTCCCGTCCATTTTGCGACTATTTCAGCAATATCGTCTTCCGTAACCTGCTCTCTTAATAAACTTACGCCTTTGCTTTGAATTTCTAATAATTTTGTTTCCTTAATTTCGCGATCGCGCTGTACTCCTTCTAATTTCCCGTACTTTAATTGGGCTGCGGTGTTTAAATCGTAAGCACGCTCGGCTTGTTCAATTTGGACTCTAAGTTTCTCTTCTTCCTGTTTTAAACCACTAATATCTTCTAAAACTTGTTTTTCACCTTGCCACTGAGCGTTAAAATCTTCCTGCTTTTCCGTCAAATCATCAATTTCTTGCTCAATTCGCTCTAAGCGCTGCTGCGTCTGAAATGTCGCTTTTTCTTCTCCTGCTAAAGACAGCTTTTCCATTTCGAGTTGCATCAAACGACGCTCAATATTTTCTAATTCCGCAGGTTTGGAAGTAATTTCCATTTTTAACTGCGCTGCTGCTTCATCTACCAAATCAATGGCTTTATCGGGTAAAAAACGGTCGGAAATGTAACGTGCTGACATTGTTGCGGCTGCAACTAAAGCAGAGTCAGAAATTTTGACATTATGGTGGACTTCATAACGCTCTTTAAGTCCCCGCAAAATAGAAATCGTATTTTCTACGCTGGGTTGAGTAACTAAAACCTGTTGAAAACGTCTTTCTAAAGCCGGGTCTTTTTCGATATACTTCCTATACTCATCCAAGGTTGTAGCACCAATACAGCGCAATTCACCCCGCGCTAACATCGGCTTGAGTAAATTACCGGCATCCATTGAACCTTGCTGTCCGGAACCGGCACCAACTACCGTATGTAATTCATCAATAAATAAAACAATTTGACCGGCAGACTCAGTAACTTCCCTGAGAACAGCTTTTAGTCTATCTTCAAACTCACCGCGATATTTTGCGCCAGCAATCAAACTACCCATATCCAAACCGATGATTTGCCGGTTCTTCAGCGATTCTGGGACATCCCCATTAATAATTCTTTGAGCCAACGCTTCAGCGATCGCAGTTTTTCCCACTCCAGGTTCGCCAATTAACACCGGATTATTTTTACTTCGACGAGATAAGACTTGAATCACGCGACGAATTTCTTCATCTCGTCCAATCACGGGGTCAAGTTTACCCGCTTTTGCTTGTTCGGTTAAATCTCTACCAAACTTTTCTAATGCTTCATAACGAGATTCGGGATTTTGGTCAGTTACTTTCTGACTACCGCGCACTCCTTTAATCGCATCTTCTAAATCATCGATACTAGCATTTAAACTTCTAAATATTTTTCTGCCAATACGCTCTTCTTCAGCAAAAGCTAGTAGAAGATGTTCCACACTAATGTAAGCATCATTCATACTCAACCTAGCATCTTCAGCACCATCAAGCATCCGGTCAAGACCTTTACCCAGGTATAATTGCTCGCTTCTGCCTACTTTCGGTTGACGGCGGGTAAAATCTTCAAGCTGTTGTTGCAATCGCTCAATTTCCACACCAGAACGACTGAGAACTTTATTCGCCAACCCATTATCTTGTTCCAAAAGAGCCAGCATCAAATGTTCTACATCTAACTGCTGTTGATTGTAAGCACGGACAATATCCTGAGATTTAACAATTGCTTCCCAGGCTTTATCAGTAAATTTATCTGGATCTGTAGGCTGCATATTAAGAATTTTAGATTTTAGATTTTACGGAAACTGTCGGAGGTAGATGTTTTTCCAATTAAAGCTTCCAAGATAGATTAGAGATTTTAGGAAGGTAGATTTTACATTTTTAGATTGGCAAAATTGTAAATCAAAAGTTTGTCTTAAATAAATATCCAAGCATTATTAAGCACTATTTGCTTGTATCTGCGGTTGCAATTGAATAATTGGAAATAGGTAATTGGTAATTGGTAATTGTGAATGGGGTATGGGGCATAGGGCATTGGGCATCGGGCATCGGGTAAGATAAAAAAGTTATGAGCTATAAGTTATTTAATTTATAAATATTCCCATATAGATTACAAACAGAATATAAAGCAATACTAAAAGGCTTCGTAAATATATAAAATTAAAAATTATATAACTACGCTTGATTTTTATATTCCAATTCCTAACTCCTAATTTTCAGCGATTCCCAATACCCAATGCCCAATACCCAATACCTATTACTAATCTAAAACGAAAACGTTGACCTTAACGTAGTTTGCCAAATAGTACCGCGATCGCTGTCGTTGTCAGGATTAATTACTAAAGAAATTACGGGAGTAAAGCTGATATTGTCGCTTATTTGCAGATTATAAAATGTCTCAAAGTTAGTTTGAGTCGCATTTCCCACACCATCGGTAACAAAAGGTTGACCAATTGCGACACCGGCAATAGTACCGGGAATGCCAATGTTACGCAAACCCACACCAAGCGTCCAACTAACGGGATTTAAATCTAATTCTTGATTGATAGCGGTATTAAATCCTTGATAATCACCGATTCCCAAACGACCAAAAATTCCTGCATTGCGGTTGAGAGCGTATTCGGCATTCACCCCATAAGCATTAATATCGGTATTTTCAATTTCAGCATTTGTATATTGGAGTTTTAAAGTTAGTTTATCGCTAAAAGTATATTCTAATTCAGCACTTGCTTGATGAGGGTCGCCAAAAAAACCTTTATCTTCAGAGCTTGAATCAGCATCCCCAGCAATATAAAGCGAGCGAAAAGCCAGTTTGCTATTCGGTTTCCAAACCACAGCAGCCCCAGCACCACCATTCCGATCGATTCGATTTTGGACAATCAAAGGATTATTTAGAAAAATTCCCGAACTAAAATCAGCCGCTTCATTATTCGCATAGCGATTACCGTCGATAAAATCTCGCGGGGACATTTTCGTTCCTACAGTCACCGCTAAATCTGACGAAGGACGTAAAGTATAGTGCAAACGCCTGAGTTTGACATCATCTTCAACATCGGTAAAGTCAAGTCCCCCAGCATTCGCGAAAAGTCCAGCGCTTCCTAGTAAATTAGCATTTTCCTTTTGCGCTAAACCAACAGCATCACCACCATTGTTACCAGATTCCAATTGAGTAACCAGCAAATCTTTTTGACTAAAACTAGTTTCAAAAGTCAATCGAGTTCGAGAAGCTAAACTAAAACTCGCTCTTCTTCCATCCGTCAACCCAAAAATTTGCTGTCCTTTTAATTTTGTGGTTGTAGAAAACTGATTCGCTTGTAATTGTGCAGAACGAGAATCAATATCATTCAAACGCTTGCGTACATCAGCTAAAGCTTCAGCGAATTCTCTTTGTAATCGTCGTAAAGTAATTTTATCTTGTTGGATGTACCTATCACTGACAGAAGTAGCAGTAGCATCTTCCACCTTGTCTAAAGCCGCAGCCAAACCAGTTGCAAATTCATAACGAGTGACAGCACGATTTCCCTTGAAAGTCCCATCCGGTAAACCCGTAATTACACCATACCTTTCAATTAAAGACTTTAAAGCTTGATAAGCCCAATCCGTTGGTTTTACATCTGATAGTTCGTCTACTGAAGTTTGTTGAGCCAAGATTTGAGAGGGGGCAGAGGGGGCAGAGGGGGTAGAACTTATAACCTTTAAACTTTGACCTTTTAGTTGCAATGCTGCTTCTGAGGGAAAACACAACGGGCTAAAAATTCCATAGCCAACTAAAGCCGCTAACAGCTTTGGAGAACGAATTATTTGCTTGAGAAACTGCTTCACGCTCAACTCCATCACACTTACACCAATAAGTATAATTGTTGACTTTTGGCGAATTATGAATGTTTCTTGCTTAACCCTTAACTGCTCGCTTCAAATTTCTAACTTCTCATTGCTAACTATTAACTATTCGCAAAATGTTTTAAAATCTCTCCTCAGATGGTCGTCTAAACATCTATTCTATAGTCGCGTAAACCTCTATTCTAACTGTGGGAGTTACGACTCCTAATTTGAAAGAAAGTCGTTATAACTCATTCATACAAAGGAACTGAAACACATGATGGATACTGCTATTGAAGCGATTGTGGCTCGCGAGATTCTTGATTCCCGTGGTAGACCTACTATTGAAGCTGAAGTACATTTAGTAAATGGTGCGATGGGATTGGCTCAGGTTCCCAGTGGCGCTTCTACAGGAACTTTTGAAGCTCACGAATTGCGCGATGGTGATAAAAGCCGTTATGGCGGTAAAGGTGTTCTTAAAGCGGTAGAAAACGTCAATGAAACCCTAGCTCCCAAGCTGTTAGACATGGACGCTCTTAACCAAGAACACCTTGATAAAACCATGATTGACATCGATGGTTCTAAGAATAAGTCCAATTTAGGTGCAAATGCGATTTTAGGCATCTCCTTGGCTGCTGCAAAGGCTGGTGCTGAGTCTTTAGGAATTCCTCTTTACCGTTATTTAGGTGGTCCTTTAGCGAATTTACTCCCCGTACCCTTAATGAACGTAATCAACGGTGGAGCGCACGCTGCAAATAACGTTGATTTCCAAGAATTTATGATTGTACCCATCGGAGCATCTTCCTTCCGCGAAGCTTTGCGCTGGGGTGCGGAAGTGTTCGCTACCTTGAGCAAAGTTTTGGATGAGAAAGGAGTATTAACCGGAGTTGGTGACGAAGGTGGTTTTGCTCCCAACTTGGAATCAAATCAAGTTGCTTTAGAATTATTAGTTGATGCAATCAAGAAAGCTGGTTACAAGCCAGGTGAAGAAGTAGCTTTAGCTTTAGACGTTGCAGCCAGCGAATTTTACAAAGATGGACAATATGTTTACGACGGTAAACCTCATTCCCCCGCAGAATTTATTGATTACATGGCACAACTAGTAAATCAATATCCTATCGTTTCCATTGAAGATGGTTTACACGAAGAAGATTGGCAAAGTTGGCAATTACTCACCGAAAAAATCGGTCATCACGTGCAACTAGTTGGTGATGACTTATTTGTTACCAATGCCGAACGCTTGCAAAAAGGAATTGAACAAAAATCTGCTAACTCAATTTTGATTAAACTCAATCAAATTGGTTCTTTGACTGAAACCTTACAAACCATTGATTTAGCAACTCGTAACGGCTTCCGCTCTGTAATCAGCCATCGTTCCGGAGAAACCGAAGACACCACAATTGCTGACTTAGCAGTAGCAACCAGAGCCGGACAAATAAAAACCGGTTCCTTGTGTCGTAGCGAACGTGTTGCTAAATATAATCGCTTGTTGAGAATTGAAGATGAGTTGGGAGACGCTGCGATTTATGCGGGTACCGTAGGATTGGGACCGAAATAATTTATTTGGGCATGGGGCATAGGGAATTGGGCATCGGGAATAGTTAGGAATTGAAATTTTAGGAATCCGGCTTTTGTTGATGAAGCCGGGTTTATTTGTAGGTTGGGTTAGGCGCACGACAAATTATAATTTTCAACGAGAGATTTATCTTTTTCGCCGTAACCCAACATTAATTTAGAGAATTAAGAATAGGTAATTTTGGTATTAGAAATTAAAAATTGTATTAAATGTATTTACCACAATCTTGATGTTGGGTTACGACACGAAAATATCAATTCGCGTTGCATTTTTCAATTTTTGTTCGTGTCTAACCCAACCTACAGATTTAGCAAAATTTTAATTGGGGGTTGGTGCGTGACGCTAAAAGGTTCATTATTCCGTTGTGCGTTCAAGTTTTTTTTAAGCGTCACAGCACCCTACAATTTAATTATCCAATGCCCCATGCCCCATGCCCAATACCCCATGTCCAATGCCCAATCCCCTATTCCCAATTACGGATAAAAACCTAACTTTGGCAATCCGAGCATTTCATCCCAGCCCATCATGATGTTCAAACACTGGATTGCTTGTCCGCTCTGTCCTTTGATTAAATTGTCAATAGCTGATATCACAATCACTCGGCGGGTTCGTGAGTCAACTTCTATACCCATATAACAAAGGTTGCTACCGTGAGTCCATTTGGTTTGGGGATAAATTCCTGGTTCGCAAATTTTTACCCAGGGGGAGTTACGATAAAAGGCTTTATAGATGGTAATTAAGTCGTCTCTAACTAATCCGGGGTCGCGTAATGTTGCGTATACTGTTGCTAAAATACCGCGTACCATTGGTATGAGGTGATGGGTAAATTGGACTGTGACTTCGTGTCCTGCTAAATCGCTGCAAATCTGCTCTATCTCTGGGGTATGGCGGTGACGGGCAACGTTGAAAGCTCCGAGGCTGTTGTCTGCTTCCGATAGTAATAAATGAGTTTCGGCTTGTCTTCCGCCGGTTGATGTGCCCCCTTTGCCGTCAATGATGGCGGTTTCGGGTACGATTAATCCTTGTTTGAGGAGGGGTGAAAGTCCTAGCAGACTGGCTGTGGGATATGAACCGGCACAGCCTACTAATTGAGTTTCAGAAATGCGATCGCGGTAAAGTTCTGGTAGTCCGTAAATGGCGTTAGATACGGTTTCAATGTCTTGACGCTTTTTGCCATACCAATTACTATAGGTTTTCAAATCTCTAAATCGATAATCTGCTGACAAATCTAGGACTTTGCATCCATATTCGAGCAGTTTTGGTGCAATTTCGCAGGCTAGTCCATTGGGTAGCGATAAAAAAACGACTTCGCAGCGGCGTGCAATTGCTTCTGGTTCTAATGCTTCAACTTTAAGGTTTACCACCTGGGCTAAATGAGGATAAATATCGCTAAAATCTTTTCCAGCACTACTTTCACCCCCTAAGTAAACCAGTTCGAGTTCTGGATGATTCAGCAGCAACCGCACCAACTGAACCCCACCATATCCTGACGCGCCAATAATTCCCACGGGTACGCGCCTAAAATTGCCCATGTTTTAAAATTCCCATCCAATGTTTTTTCTTTTTCTGCAATAACTCCGCGCTTAATCGCCAAAATGGCTAAATTTAGGCGGCTAATTGCGCTTAAAATGTTATGTAATTAAGTATTAGTAACATAGGAGCGCGTTGTAGACACTTCTGCTATGTTATCGAATCATTGCTACTATGCTTCGGTATTTCACAAAAGAGCTACAATATAAGATAAGATTTATTAAAAAAAATTAACGTTCGCTCTTCGAGAAATTCTCTGTGTCGCAGCATAATATCGAAACGCACTCTCCGCAAGGTGGGGAACCCACCCCGGTTACTGCCGATTCAACCCAAGCATTTAAATTTGATTCGATTGATTCCGCATTGGCTGACTTGAAAACTGGTCGCTCTGTGGTTGTGGTGGATGATGAAAATCGAGAAAATGAAGGCGATTTGATTTGTGCAGCCCAGTTTGCAACACCAGATAATATCAACCTCATGGCGGTAGAAGCACGAGGTTTGATTTGTTTGGCAATGACTGGCGATCGCCTTGATGAACTTGATTTACCTTTGATGGTGAAGAACATCACTGATACCAATCAAACTGCTTTCACTGTCAGCATCGACGCTGGGCCAGAATTAGGGGTTACTACAGGAATTTCCGCTGAAGACCGCGCTCGTACTATTCAAGTCGCGCTCAACCCAAACACTAAACCAGAAGATTTACGCCGTCCCGGTCATATTTTTCCAATTCGCGCTAAGAAGGGAGGAGTACTCAAAAGAGCGGGACATACGGAAGCTGCTGTAGATTTATCTCGATTGGCTGGTTTGTATCCGGCTGGGGTAATTTGCGAAATCCAAAATCCCGACGGTTCGATGGCAAGGCTACCCGAATTAATCGAGTACGCCAAGCATCATAAAATGAAAATTATCAGCATCGCGGATTTAATTAGTTACCGTCTACGTTACGACAGAATAATTCAACGCGAAACTGTTGCCGATTTACCTACAGAGTTCGGTAATTTCAAAATCTACGCTTATCGTCACACTCTTGACAATAAAGAACACGTTGCGATTGTTAAAGGTGACCCGGAGAAATTTGGTGACAAACCAGTAATGGTGCGGGTACATTCCGAATGTCTCACCGGGGATGCTTTAGGCTCCTTACGCTGCGATTGTAGAATGCAGTTAAAAGCAGCCTTAAAAATGATTGAAAATGCCGGAGAGGGTGTTGTTGTATACCTGCGTCAAGAAGGTCGCGGTATTGGGTTAATCAACAAATTAAAAGCCTATTCTTTGCAGGACATGGGGCTAGATACCGTAGAAGCAAACGAACGTCTGGGATTTCCTGCCGATTTACGCGACTACGGTATGGGAGCGCAAATGCTGATGGATTTAAACGTACATAATATACGTTTGATTACTAACAACCCTCGTAAAATTGCTGGTTTGAAAGGTTATGGTTTGGAAGTTGTTGATAGAGTACCTTTATTAATTGAAGCCAACGATTACAATACTCATTACCTAGCAACAAAAGCTAAAAAGCTAGGTCATATGCTCTTACAAACTTATTTAGTAACATTAGCATTGCATTGGCAAGACGAACCTTTATCAATTACCCAACGTTACGAGCGTTTAGAAAAGATACGGAATTTAGCAAAAGACTATCATTTATTATTGCAAGAAGAAACTCGTCCTTTAGGTCTTGCTTTATTTAGCGAACCATCTTTAACAGTACACTTAGGTTTAGACCAAGCCAACGTCGCTTCAGCGGATTGGTATCTTGAAATTGGTCATCCTTACGTACAGGCTGTTACTAACATCCTCGATAAACTGGTTGAATTACCTTACGTTCAAAAATTAGAATTTCTGATTTCACCTGGAGTAGATCCATTAAGTAAGCTACAGGTTAAATTAGATAGACAAGCTTTTGAAATCAGTCAATTACCTTCTTCACTCAGTGGTGAATTGGAAACCCAGAAAATTTATAGTTTTGGGAAGTGAACCAATTTTGGATTTTAGATTTTAGGTTTTAGATTGTAGGGGAGGCAAATTGGGAGGACACTGCGTTGCGGGGGTTCCCCCCATTGTAGCAAGTGTCCGGGTGTAGATTTTCTTCCCCCAATATTGCCGTTGTGTTACGGCACGAATATGTAATGCTTGAAATTGCAAAGTTGAAAATGCCGTAACGTATTAGCAATAATAACCTAAACGTACCTTTCTACCTTTGTCTTTAAATCGGACAACAGGTACAATTTTAATGTCTTCTTAATCCTGTGTCAGGGAATTACTATTGGTAAAGATTTACTATTTTAGTTCAAATAATCAATTAAAGACGCAGCAATGCTTATAGAGTTTAGTATTGAAAATTATCGTTCAATTCAAGAGCGACAAACTTTGAGTATGGTGGCATCTAAGGATGAAGCCATGCTTGATAGTAACACTTTTCCTACACCTAACTCAAAAGACGAACTTCGCTTAATTACTAATGCTGTAATTTATGGTGCTAACGCTTCAGGAAAAAGTAATTTATTACGAGCAATACAAACTTTAAGAAGGTTAGTGGTTGATTCAGCAAGTAAAATGCAGGTTGGTACTAAACTTCCTATTGAGTCATTTCGATTAAATACTAAATATAAAAATCAACCAACTAGTTTTGAAATAATTTTTATTCATCAAGATATACGTTATGAATATGGAGTTGTGTTAACTCGGGAACGGGTACATGAGGAATGGTTAATAGCTTATCCCAATGAACGCTCTCAAAAATGGTTTTCTCGTGAGTATTTAGCAGAAAATAAGGAGTATAAGTGGTCTTTTGGAAAAGCATTAAAGGGAGAAAAACAAAGTATAAAAAAACTTGTTCGCTCTAATTCTTTGTTTCTTTCTCATGCTGCACAAAACAATCACATTCAACTAACTCAAATTTTTAAATGGTTTGACTCAGAATTAAATATTCTTACATCCAATACTATTGTAGAAGGATTTACATTAAGATTTTGCGAAGAACACGATGATTTTCGTCAACAGGTAGTTAATTTGTTAAGCGAAGCAGATATTGGTATTTCAGATATAAAAATTGAACAAAAACCGATATCAGAAAAAGAAAAAAGCTTATTTAAACAGTTTTTGATGAGACAAGTTTTTGAAAACCAAGAGCTAGAAGAAGACATCAATTTTGAAGAATTACAATCATTGGATGTAAAAACTATGCATCAAATGAATGATTCGGAACAAGAAGTCGAATTTGAGATGGAAGATGAGTCAGATGGAACGCAACGTTTATTTCAGTTAGCAGGACTTTGGCTGTATGTTTTACAAACAGGGGAAACATTAATTGTAGATGAATTAGGTAGAAGTTTGCATCCAGTTTTAACAAGAGCATTAATAAAAATGTTTAATAATCCAGAAATCAATCAAAACAATGCTCAAATTATTTTTACAATTCATGATACTACGCTTCTAGATACAGGATTATTTAGACAAGACCAAGTATGGTTTACTGAGAAAGAAAAAAGCGCAACTAAATTATATTCATTGCTTGATTTCATGAATCTAAATGATGAATCTTTAGAAAAAGGATACCTTTTAGGTTTATATGGTGCTGTTCCTTTTACTGACGGATTAAATAGTATAAATTATGTCAAAAAGAGGTAAAAATAAGAATCAGCTACAAAGAGGCAAAGCAAACAAGAAACGGATAAAATATATTTTAATTGTAGTTGAAGGTCAAGAAACTGAATATAACTATTTTAATTCCTTGAAAGATGATTTAAAACTAAAGACTACAGAAATACAAGTTGCGCGTGCTTCTGGTGGTAGTCCTTTAGATGTTGTAGAAAAAGCGAAAAGTTTATTGCAAGAAAAAATTAGACTTAGTAACAAACAAGGTAACCCAAAATACGATGAAGTATTTTGCGTTTTCGACCAAGATAACCAAATGAAAAAATATCATCAAGCTTTAATAGAAGCTAAAAATAATAATATTCAAGCTATAACATCAATTCCCTGCTTTGAAGTTTGGTTTTTATTGCACTGCTGTAACACTAGCAGCCCTTTTTCTGATTGTAAGGAAGTATGCAAAAAATTAGAATCAGAGTTCAAAAAGCTAAGATTTTTAAAACCTAAAGAATGCTATGAGAAAAAGAATTCTGACTGGTACAAAATTTTAAAGCCGAAACTTCAGAATGCTATTGATAATGCAGAAAAATTAGAGAAATACCAGGAAAATAATCGAGAAAATTTTAATCCATCTACAAAAGTACATATTTTAGTGAAAATTCTGCAAAATCAAAAGCATTTTGAATAGATTGTTACTTCTCATAAGTTCGTAGTAAGCGATTTATCGCTCTTCCTTAACCAAAATATAAAAATCAGAATTAAATAAATCAATCCAAGCAAACCAGCACCATAAATCAACCCTAAAGAAAGAGTAGAATTAAAAGTATAATTTGGACTATTTTCTAATAACTTATGAAGTCCGCTGTGAATTATCATAAATCCAGCAAGCGCAATCCGCGACCAATTTTTAACAACTTCAGACTCATTATTTGTTAACCACAATAGCGCTGCAATCAGTGGTATATGAAGAACAATAAAAGCTACGGATGCAGTTTGCTCTGGTAAACTTCGCAATATAAACAAAAGCTTCCATTCCGATTGCGTCATCGCATCGAGTTCGTGAGTAAGAATTGTTGCAAAGCCTAAATAAAAAAGCAGGTTTTTCATTACTCTATTAAATTTATTCCAGATAATTGTTAAATGTAGGGTGTGTTATCGCGCAGCGTAACGCACCATACTAAGAATAGTTATTTGTTTAATTTCTATAAATGGTGCGTTACGGCATTTTCACATTTGTAATTTATACCATTACATATTCGTGCCGTAACACAACGGTAATATTGGGGGAAGAAAATCTACACCCGGACACTTGCTACAATGGGGGGAACCCCCGCAACGCAGTGTCCTCCCAATTTGCCTCCCCTACAAATTATGAGTTTTTACTTTCCAAAACTCCTTCGCGGAAATATAAAAACAACGGTAAACTGCAACTTAAACCAACTCCAAAAGTAGCTGCGATATAAATCAATAATCTACTACGAGATAAACCTAGTCGCTTCAATTCAACAAATGAAAAGCATAAGAAAACTAATGCACTAATTAATAAATCCGTCCCAAATGCAGCGGCAGCGTAATTATCAAATTCTTTTTGAATCAATAATTCAATAGAAAAACCATTTTGAATAAAAAATTCTAAAATTAAGCTCCAAGGTGCAATGCTTCCAATAATTACTAGCAGTAGATAAAGCGATTTCGCTGAAAATAATTTACTAGATGCAGAAGTTTGATTTTGATAAGTTGTATTTGACATGACTTTTATTCTCCGATTCAGACTCAATCATCGTTGTTGTTTTGATTATCATTGCTGTATCCCAGAGTTACAATTACCTTTGAGGTAATAAAGATGTTAGTAAAAATGCAATCCACCTCAAATCAACAAACAACTTTCGGAAATCTGCTGAAGCACCATAGGAAACTGCGAAATTTCAGCCAGCTTGATTTAGCTTTAGCTAGCGATGTTTCCCAAAGACACATTAGTTTTCTCGAATCCGGTAGAGCAAATCCCAGTCAGGAAATGATATTGCAGCTTGCGACTGTACTAGATATTCCTTTACGGGAACAAAACGTCATGCTGACAACTGCGGGATTTGCACCAATTTATTCCGAAAGCGATTTATCTTCACCAGAATTTGAACCCATCCGTAAAGCTTTGGATTTCATTTTGCTTTCTCAAACACATTCACCTGTGTTGATAATGGATAGATATTGGAATTTAATTCAAACTAATCCGGTTTCGCAACGGTTAATCAACTGGTTGATTGATTCAGAAGACTTGCACAACCGTTTTTATATCGATGGAAAAATTAACTTGATGCGATTGATGCTACATTCCCAAGGATTAAAACCCTTCGTTTCCAACTGGGAAGAAATTGTTAGTCATTTAATCAAAAGAGTTTATCGAGAAGCAATAGCAGACGATAATAACGAGCAACCACGGCAGCTTTATCAAGAATTGATGACATATCCAGATATTCCACAACTGTGGAAACTTTCCAATTCTCAAAGTTGGCAAATGCCATTATTAACCGTCAATTTTTTTAAAGCTGGGCTACATCTCAACTTTTTTTCAGCAATAGCAACTCTAGGTACACCCCAAGACATAATGTTACAAGAATTACGCATTGAAACCTTATTTCCAGCGGACGAAATCACCCAAAAAAATTTGGTCGAGTTAAATTAATTATCAGTGAAATTTATCTTAAGAAAGAATATTTTGCTCTTTACCTTCTGACCTCTGCGCTCTTGACTTCCTCTGCGGTTTTATAATTCCAAGATTATTGCAAAAAACATTACTTTACCTTCAATGAAAAGCTTTCAATCTATCTTTTTCGCTAATCCAATACTCCGATACCCAAAACTTATCAATATTCATTACAATCGCCACTGGCGCAAAAGTATCAAATTCTTTCCCCGATAAATGTTGTGGAGGCAACAATCCGAATAGTTCTTTATATACCGTCACCTCAGTAATAATCTCATCAAACTCTGCTTCCATCTCATCAACTAAAACACAGTGAATTCCCCCTTCATCTTCGTAATATTCCTCTTCATAAGGTTCCCAGATAGGAGGTACGAGTTCGTGTTCCAAATATTCCAGACGCTCAAATTCCTTGACGGGGATTATTGCCGCAACTTCTTCCCCAGCTTGCTGTAAAACGATACGCTTTCCTGCTAAAACCACTGTTTTCAAAGCTTCGAGCAAATTGCCTCGAACTTCCTCAATGCTCGAACGTACAAACCCTTCATCTTGGTTAACGTGCTGTTTTATGATCATAAATGTAATCTTAGTGCAATCTAATAGGTCATTTAGTCTAGAAATCCGGGAAAATAATAAATTAAGGCTAACCTAAATTTTTCTTGAATTTTATGGCGAACTCATTTTTGGAACATCTCCGAAGCCCCAAACGCCCTGTTGTGGTGTTCGATGGAGCGATGGGAACAAATTTACAGGTACAGGAACTCACTGCTGAAGATTTTGGTGGTGCGGAATACGAAGGCTGTAACGAATATCTCGTTCACACCAAGCCGGAAGCAGTTGCGACGGTTCACCGTGGTTTCTTGGCTGCTGGTGCGGATGTGGTTGAAACGGATACTTTTGGTGGTACGTCAATTGTACTTGCCGAGTACGATTTAGCAGACCAAGCTTATTACCTGAATAAAGCTGCTGCGGAATTAGCTAAGAAAGTCTGTGCGGAATTTTCTACACCAGAAAAACCCCGTTTTGTTGGTGGTTCGATGGGTCCTGGTACAAAATTACCAACTTTGGGACATATTGACTTTGACACCTTGAAAAATGCTTATGTAGAGCAAGCAGAAGCATTGTGGGATGGTGGAGTCGATTTATTTATCGTCGAAACTTGTCAGGATGTGTTGCAAATTAAATCAGCGCTGAATGCAATTGAAGAAGTTTTTGCTAAAAAAGGCGATCGCCGTCCGATAATGGTTTCTGTGACTATGGAAACTATGGGCACAATGCTCGTAGGTACGGAAATTGCTGCGGTAGTGACAATTCTCGAACCCTACAATATCGATATTTTAGGGTTAAACTGCGCCACCGGACCCGATTTGATGAAACCATACATCAAATACTTATCGGAACACTCACCATTTATTGTTTCTTGTATTCCCAACGCGGGTTTACCAGAAAACGTCGGCGGACAAGCGCATTATAAATTAACTCCAGTAGAGTTAAAGATGCACTTAATGCATTTCATCGAAGACTTAGGTGTCCAAGCGATCGGGGGTTGCTGTGGGACACGTCCGAAACATATTGAAGCTTTGGCAGAAATTGCTAAAGACTTAACACCGAAAGATAGAAAACCGCAAACTGAACCGGCTGCGGCTTCGATTTACGGTACTCAACCATACGATCAAGATAATTCGTTCTTGATTATCGGCGAACGTCTCAACGCTAGCGGCTCTAAGAAGTGCCGTACCATGCTCAATGACGAAGATTGGGACGGATTGGTGTCTTTGGGACGTTCTCAGGTTAAAGAAGGCGCACACGTACTTGATGTCAACGTTGACTATGTAGGGCGCGATGGCGTGCGTGATATGCACGAGTTAGTTTCGCGTTTGGTGAATAATATTACTTTACCGCTGGTGCTTGACTCCACCGAATGGGAAAAAATGGAGGCAGGGTTAAAAGTTGCTGGTGGTAAGTGCTTGTTAAATTCTACCAACTACGAAGACGGTGAAGAACGCTTTTTAAAAGTGTTGGAATTAGCTAAAACTTATGGCGCTGGGGTAGTAATTGGTACCATTGACGAAGACGGAATGGCGCGAACTGCCGATAAGAAATTTGAAATTGCTCAAAGAGCTTATCGTCAAGCATTAGAATACGGTATCCCCGCTCACGAAATTTTCTTTGATAATCTAGCGCTACCGATTTCCACCGGAATTGAAGAAGATAGGGAAAACGGTAAAGCCACGATTGAATCCATTCGTCGGATTCGTCAAGAATTACCCGGATGTCATGTTGTATTGGGTGTTTCCAACGTTTCCTTCGGTTTAAATCCCGCAGCGCGGATAGTTTTAAACTCGATGTTCCTGCACGAAGCAATGCAAGCGGGCATGGATGCAGCTATTGTTAGTGCCAGCAAGATTTTACCGCTGGCTAAAATTGAAGAAGAACATCAAAAAATCTGCCGCGACTTGATTTACGACAACCGTAAATTTGACGGTGATATCTGCGTTTATGACCCCTTGGGCGAACTTACCACAATGTTTGAAGGGGTTAGCGCTAAACGCGATAAAGGCGTTGACGTTAGTTTACCAATTGAAGAACGCTTAAAACAGCACGTTATCGACGGCGAACGCATTGGTTTAGAAGATGCTTTGAAAGAAGCAATGGAAAAATATCCGCCGTTGGATATTGTTAACATCTACTTATTAGATGGAATGAAAGTAGTAGGTGAATTGTTCGGTTCCGGACAAATGCAGCTACCTTTCGTATTGCAGTCAGCAGAAACGATGAAAGCAGCGGTGGCATTTTTAGAACCGCACATGGAAAAATCGGAAGGTGAAGTGGATAATGCCAAAGGTACCTTTGTTATTGCTACCGTAAAAGGTGACGTTCACGACATTGGTAAAAACCTGGTGGACATTATTTTGTCCAACAACGGCTATCGGGTAATTAACTTAGGCATAAAACAGCCAGTAGAAAATATTATCCAAGCCTACGAAGAACATAAACCCGATTGTATAGCCATGAGTGGTTTGTTGGTGAAATCAACG
This sequence comes from Rivularia sp. PCC 7116, assembly GCF_000316665.1. Lineage (GTDB taxonomy): Bacteria > Cyanobacteriota > Cyanobacteriia > Cyanobacteriales > Nostocaceae > Rivularia. The sequence continues at coordinate 1,973,849 of NC_019678.1, forward strand.
GCGTTTATGAAAGATAACTTAGAAACCTTTAACGAAAAAGGAATTACCGTTCCCGTCATTTTGGGTGGTGCTGCATTGACTCCCAAATTCGTTAACGACGACTGTCAAAACACCTATAAAGGTAAAGTTATCTACGGTAAAGATGCATTTTCCGATTTGCATTTCATGGATAAATTAATGCCAGCCAAATCTGGTAATGATTGGGATGATTTTAAAGGTTTCTTGGGTGAATTTGCAGAAGAAGAACATTCTCAAAACGGAAACGGAAACGGACATAAAGGAGCAGAAGCAAAAGCTGTAGAAGACAAACCCGAAGAACCAAAAGTCATTGACACCAAACGTTCCGAAGCAGTCGATATCGATACCGAACGTCCCACACCACCATTCTGGGGAACCAAATTATTGCAAGGAGAAGATATTCCTCTAGAAGAACTATTTTGGTACTTGGATTTACAAGCATTAATCGCCGGACAATGGCAATTTAGAAAACCCAAAGACCAGACAAAAGAAGAATATCAGGCTTTCTTAGCAGAGAAAGTATATCCAATTCTAGAAACCTGGAAAAAACGGGTAGTAGAAGAAAACTTGTTGCATCCCCAAGTAATTTACGGTTACTTCCCCACACAAGCAGAAGGAAACACTTTACATATATACAACCCCGAAAACCATTCCGAAAAAGTTACCGAATTTGAATTCCCCCGTCAAAAATCATTACGTCGTTTGTGTATAGCAGACTTCTTTGCTCCCAAAGAAACCGGAATCATGGATGTCTTCCCCATGCAAGCGGTGACAGTCGGTGAAATTGCCACTGAATTCGCTCAAAAGCTATTCTCCAACAACGAATACACAGATTATCTGTACTTCCACGGAATAGCAGTGCAAATGGCAGAAGCCCTAGCCGAATGGACGCACGCCCGAATCCGCCGCGAATTAGGCTTTGCAGACGAAGACCCCGACAACATTCGGGATATGTTAGCGCAAAGGTATCGCGGTTCGCGTTATAGCTTTGGATACCCAGCTTGTCCGAATATTCCAGACCAGTACAAGCAGTTGGACTTGTTGAAAACTGACAGAATTAACCTGTATATGGACGAAAGCGAGCAGATTTATCCCGAGCAAAGTACAACAGCGATTATTACCTATCATCCTGTAGCTAAATACTTTAGCGCTTAACTCAAACCCCCCTCTCCTTAATAAGGAGAGGGGCTGGGGGTGAGGTTTCGAGCAATGTAGCAAGAAAAGATTTAGAAGTAAGGTAATTCTCCCCTCTCCTTGACAAGGAGAGGGGTTGGGGGTGAGGTAATTTAACGGATGTCAAAAACCAATCAATGTAATTAATCTGATATTAACTAAAACCCTATTAATATCAGCTTAATTATCAAAATGACCCAACTTTATAATAAAAAATCAGAAAAAGAAAAACGGCGTAAATTACGTCAAGATATAGTAAAAGCAGAAAAGATAATTTGGGACAAAATAAGAAATAGACAAATAGAAGATTGTAAATTCCGCAGACAATATAGTGTAGATAAATTTGTCATTGATTTTTACAATCCTATATTAAAGCTAGCGATAGAAATTGACGGTGAAAGTCATTTTCAAGAGGGTGCTGCTGAATATGATAGAGAAAGACAAAGTTATATTGAGTCTTTAGGAATTAAGTTTATTCGGTTTACGAATAATGATGTTTATAACAACTTAGGTGGTGTTTTAGAAAGTATTGCGATGAAGGTGAGAGAGTTGAGGGGTTGAAGTTGTTTGTTAGAATTAAAAGTGAAAACCTCACCCCTAACCCCTCTCCTTATTAAGGAGAGGGGGAAAGGAATTTAAAATTATTGATTACGCTTTCTCAATTTACAATCAATTTCTGGTGGGAACGCTGGAAAGTTTTTTCTAATCCAATCTAAAGAACGCCAAGCTATTTTATTACAATTAGTACTTGCTGCACCAAGGTTATTACCTCCAGCATCAAATATTTCCAACCATCCATCATCACCATCTGTAGTTACCCGAGTTGTAAAAATTCTTTGTCTCCCAATAGTGACTACAAAATTATATACAGAACCAAAATCGGCTTCATCAACATTTTGTTTATAGAAAAGATAAGATTTTGCAAAAGTTTGGGGATATGTTGGTTTTCTTTCTCCTGACTGCAATTCGTTTAGAAATATATGAACATCTTCAAGATTGAATTGAGTTTTTAAACTATACCCACATTCTTCAAGATAAGCTTCTTCTTCACTATAATTTTCCAATCCACTAACTTCAAAATCCCAAGTTTGAGAAGGGTAAAGAGATTTCGCATCAATTAACTCTTCTTCGTCATAGACTTCTGTATAATTTTGAGAATAAAATAGCTTAATTTTCTGAATGAAGTTATTCATGGTAGATTTTGATTAATAGCTAATTATGATTAACTTATTTTGCCCTATTTAACTTATAAATATTCAATTATGTTCAATAAATTTTAAACCTTATTTTGTTATAACAAACATCCCTCTCCTTAATAAGGAGAGGGAACGAGTGTGAGGTTTAAATGTATCGCAATCTTAGATATTATTAACAATATTCATCCAATCTTCAATGACAACCCAAAAACCAAAACCCCTTTCAAAACTAAAATTTATAAAACGAATGTTAATAACCATAATCCTCATCTACCTAACCTTCGCTATCATCATTTATTCCCAAGTAGAAAAACTAATCTTCCTTCCCCCACCTTCCACCTATGAAGACACTGAAGAAATAATCAAACTAATCAGCGAAGATGGAACCAAACTTTCTGCAATTCATCTATCAAATCCCGATGCTAAATACACTATCCTTTACGCTCATGGAAACGGTTCCGATTTAGGTATGATTAAACCCAGATTAGAACAGTTAAAAGATATTGGTTTCAGCGTCTTAGGTTACGATTATCGCGGTTATGGAACTAGCGAGGGAAAACCGTCAGAAAAAAATGCTTATAAAGACATTGATACGGCTTACAATTATTTAACCCAAGAACTAAAAATACTACCCCAAAAAATAATACCTTTTGGACGTTCTGTCGGAGGAGGTTCGGCAATTGATTTAGCAGCGAGAAAACCTGTTGCTGGCTTAATTACCGAAAGCACTTTCACTTCTATATTTAAAGTTAAAGTACCTATTAAAATTTTACCTTTCGATAAATTTCCGAATTTAGAAAAAATTAAAAGAGTCAAATGTCCGGTATTAATAATGCATGGAAAACTTGATGAAGTTGTTCCTTTTTACCACAGCGAACAATTATTCGAGCAAACACCTTCACCAAAACTTTCCTTATGGATTGAAGATGCTAAACATAATAACTTCCCATATGCAGCGGGAGAAAGATATACAAAAATTTTGAAAGAATTTATCGAGTTAGTTAATAACTATAACTCCATTTCTTACTCCCCTCTCCTTAATAAGGAGAGGGGCTGGGGGTGAGGTAATCTCCCCTCTCCTTAATAAGGAGAGGAGCTAGGGGTGAGGTTTCACAAGTACGATAAAACACTAATTGACATTAACAAAAATATATGCCAGAAGGTCCAGAAATTAAACAAGCAGCCGATAAAATTGCTTCTGCTATAACCCACTCCCCCGTAGAAGAAATATTCTTCGCATTTGAGCGTCTCAAACCTTATGAATCACAATTAAAAAACCATCGCATTACAAAAGTAGACACAAAAGGGAAAGCGATGTTGATTCACTTTGACAACCAACTTACAATTTACAGTCACAATCAACTTTACGGTAAGTGGATGGTGCGTAAAGCTTATGATTATCCAAAAACTAACCGTCAGCTACGTTTAGCAATTCACAATCATCAAAAATCAGCGCCCAATAGATTGCAATCAGAAACAATTAGAAAAACTCGCTGAAGCGGCGCTTTCTGTCCCCAAACAATCCTACGAAACTAAAGGTATTACCAACAACCTTGAATTAGCTGCTGAATTGAAATCAAAGGGATACAAGCGACAGGAATATCGTCACTGGGTATTCGGAAGGGAGGTTAAACCTTGCTATATTTGTAGCACGACTATTATTAAAGACACTACAGCCGGAAGGCGCTATTATTATTGTCCGCAATGTCAAACGCAATAGCATACTTTCTATAAATAATTTTATTTTTCAACGAAAAAAATTTGTTCGCAAAGTTATATTTATTCAATTTGATAAATGATTTATAAAAACTACTAAATTTTTTATTTAAAATTCACTCGCTTAAAAGTTGAATCAGTTTCATGTCGATTCTTAAAAATCAAATGTAAATATTCTTGACAAAAAAAGTTTTCTCAATATTGTTTAGCAGTAACTTGAGAATTAAGCTCTTTGTAAAATCTAAATTGTTCCTTGTTTACAAAGATGTAATATTAAAAGAAAGTAAATAATCACTTTGAAGTAAATTTTTGTAAAATAAGTTAATTAAATAATAGATTGATAAAAGTTGTAAACATGATTTTCTATATATTCGTAGTTTGAATCACAAAATGCGAAATATAAATTAAAAACTTTGTCCAGCATCTCATTTTTAGTTCTAAAATTGCTCTATATTAATCATTAATTCTGAGAGTTCATCAAGTAATAACTCAATATATTAAGTTTTTTTTCGCACTGGCATTATGTTGTCCTTTAATACCGGACGTTGCTGTTTAAATTGTGTATCCTGAAAACAACTAATCAAATTTTCACGAAACAGAGGTCTAATGACTCCTAAAATTATGCGTCAAGTTTGGTCGGTAGTCGAAAAAACTCAAACCAAGACACTGTTGCAAATGGATGATGCCAGCTTGGTTAAGTTGTTAGTAAAACAAACAAAAAACCAAGCATCGTTAGAAGATTGTCACGAAGCCGATGTTCTTTGCGATTACATTCAATCCCGACTTCCTCTAATCCGCGATATTGCTCATGAACGCCAATACAAATTACAGTCAACGTTCAATTAACGAACAAATTGTTGAAACATCATCGCTTTGCGGTGAAATGAAAGGACATATAAGCTTTTATCAACTGCTTTCGCTACAAAGAATAGAAGTATCGCCAATTATGAGCATGGTAGGTATCCTTCCACCAAACAATCAGAACCTACAATCCTCATCTCTACACGTTCCAAAGATAGCGCTTGAGTCATTGTAGTTAAACCTAAATCTCCTACAGGTGTGGGAGCATTACTCCCACCAATAATTTTTGGAGCGATAAATGCTAGAACTTTTTGTACTGCTCCTTGAGCTATGGCATTAGCAGCCAGAATTCCTCCACATTCCCATAGCACGCTACAAAAACCCAAATCATATAGGTAAGCCATTGCTTTTTCGGGTGTGAGTGGTGATAATTCCACCACTTTTACGCCTTGTTTTCGTAAATTTTCTTGTAAATCTGGCTTAGCTCCGAGCTCTGTTAATACAAGGGTGGGTGATTCCTGAGTTTGCCACAAATGTGCTTCTCTAGGTAAATCAAGAGTGCGACTCATTACGACTCGCAAAGGATTGTGTGCCCCAGCTAAGCGAGAAGTTAAGCGAGGATTGTCTTGGCGCACTGTGTTGCCGCCAACAATAACAGCATCAGATCCAGCCCGTAATTGTCTTACTACAGTGCGGGCATCTTGGTTTGTTACCCAAGCACTGTGACCAGTTGTAGTGGCGATTTTACCATCCAAAGTCATAGCGTATTTCAAAATACCCAAAGGCTGCTTATAAAGGATTCGATGAATAAAGCCTTCATTTAGCTTACGGCAAGCTTCTTCTTCTACTCCTGAAACCACCTCAATACCAGCTTCTTGTAAGCGCTGTATTCCACCTCCTGCAACTAACGGATTTGGATCTACCATACCTACCACAACTTTTACTACTCCTGCGGCTACTAGAGCCTCCGAGCAGGGTGGTGTACGTCCGTGATGATTGCAAGGCTCTAAGCTGACGTAAATGGTAGCTCCACGAGCATTATCTCCAGCTGCTTTGAGTGCAAAAACTTCTGCATGAGGTTCTCCGGCACGAGGATGAAAACCTTCCCCAATAATTTCCCCATTTTTGACAATTACTGCTCCTACCATTGGATTTGGTGAAGTACGCCCCAAACCACGACGAGCCAGTTCCAAACAACGCCGCATCATAGTTCTGTCAAAATCACTTCCTACCGCTTTCACTGGCGATCGCTTTGGGTAGAGCAATTCAAATTCGTCTACTTTTTCCTTCTCGATATTAGATATTAATTTATCTGCACTAGGATTGGCAGGAGAATCGTTCATAATAAATCAGTATTTTTGCGTGAATATAGTTCATTTCCCAGAAAAATCGGAAAATGAAAGCAATTCGGAAAGAGGAGTTGACACAAGCCCATATACAAGGCTGCAATGTAAAAGCTCCACTTAACTTCTTGCATCCATATTGCCAGAGGCAGCATGATAAATTCCAACAAAATTAAGGAGGAAGGAATCAAACAGCTTTTTAGTGCGATTCCTTCCTCCTTTTTGAAGATGAGGGGATTTTTTTTTAGTAGCGAGTAAACTATGCTCTATGCCCTATGTCCAATTCCTAATTAAATCAACTAGATTGTTCTGCTAACTTCAACTGCTGCCACCAACGATTTAAAGGATAATAAACCACGGGTGCCCAAAGACTGCTGAGAATCGCGGAAGCTAGAGTCACCTTTTTGTAATATGCCCAGATGACATCCGAACTAGCAGTACCTGCCCCAATTAGCTGCAAGGCAAAGATGGTATCCGATAAAATAGCCATTGCAAAAACAATCAAGGCAATTGAAATAAAGTCTTCTTGGATGAAACGCTGTTTCTGAAATAAACCGATTAAAAAACCTACCACACCTAAACTGACAGCATGAGTAGGCTGGGGTGATGTCATTGCATCTTGAAGCAAACCCAAAATTACCCCAGCGAAAGCACCTTGTAATGCCGAACGCTTGACACTCCAAGCTACAACCCAAATCAACAGCCAATTAGCCCCAATCCCCAATAATTCCATACCGGGAAAGCGATTTGGCAATAGAAATAAACATAACAATACAGAGCCAGCAATTACAGCCCAATCAGTAGTTTGACGCAAGCGGGGATGCCAGCGAGAAAGGGGTTTGATGTGCTGTTTCTTCGATTTTTTGCGTCGGGATGGAGGCAGTCCACTGGTTTGTCTTTTCTTCTCTTTCTCCCGAAATTTGGGAATTTTCATTGACTATAGCCTTGCTGTCTGTCTTATTTCTGTGTGTCTTTGTTGTTGGGTGCTGGATTTGTCGGCTTAGAATTAACCGTTACCCAGTCAAGAGAACGAATTGGGGGAAAAAGTTCTATTGTTGCAACTGATGCAGGAAGTCTTTTTAAATCCAATGATTTGATTTTTCCGATTGGTACACCTGAAGGGAACTTAGAACTGTAAGTAGATGTAGAAACCACGTCTCCCGGTTTCACATTTGGTACTTTTTCATAAAATTCCAATACCGCATCAGCAGAGCCATCTCCTCGTAAAATACCTTTAGCTCCAGTACGACTGATGTTAACTCCTACTTGTGAATTCATATCGCTGATTAGCAAAACGCGGCTAGTATTAGGAGTTACGCTATCTATTAACCCAACTAAACCACCTTCTGCCTTGACTATATAACCTTTCTTGATTCCTGAAAGGCTACCGCGATTCAAAGTCACCTGTTGCCACCAATTATCTGCACTACGTCCAACCACGCGAGCCGGAATAGTAGGTGTATTTTTTGGTTCTTTTTCAACGTATTTTAATAAAGCCTTAATATTCTTATTCTGGCTTTCTAATTCAACGATTCTAGCTTGCAGTTCCTGTACCTTAGCATCCTTCAAGTATTCTTGTTGATTCGGTTGGGTTTGGAATACCTCAAGCGGACGAGCAATACCATCGTAAAACTCAACTAAAACTTCACCTTGAGTTTGGCGAATCAATACAGCACCACCAACTACCAAAGCTAACAATCCGAACTGTAACCCAAAACGCTCCCACCAGCGACGTGCAGTAAACATATAAACCTTTGTATACAAGAAATTTTCTTAATGAATTTTTGAGCTTTAATTCGCTTAGTTTTAAGTCAAAATTTGTTGAAAGGAGGTCTTAATCCCCATTAAAAAATATAACTGCGAATTGCGGCAAATATTCCATCTGCGTTCCCCCAGCGAAGGAGATTGCAAATTAATTTAATAATTTTAATAAGAAGATATTGGATTCTATACAGAATCCAATATCTTCTGGCAGAACACACTCTTCTCTAGATATTGCGAGAACGTGCGCTGAATACCCGTTCCAATTGCTTGAAATTTTCTAACACGCGCCCAGTGCCCAAAACTACACAGCTTAAAGGGTCTGCTGCAACGTGTGTTACAATTCCTGTTTCATGGCTGATTAAAGTATCTATACCCTTGAGCAAAGCACCACCACCAGCAAGCATAATGCCCCTATCGATAATATCTGCTGCTAGTTCCGGAGGTGTGCGCTCTAAAGTTCGCTTCACTGCTTCAATAATAACCGAAAGTGGTTCCGCCATACTTTCACGGATTTCTGGCCCTTTAATCGTAACCGTTCTTGGCAAACCAGAAAGTAGATGCAAACCTCGAACTTCCATCATTGCTTCTTCATCGTCATGAGTGGGATAAGCAGAACCAATACGAATCTTGATATCTTCTGCTGTACGTTCCCCAATCACCAGATTATGAACTTTCTTCATATACTGGACAATTGATTCGGTTAATTCATCCCCAGCAATACGTACTGATTCGCTCAGTACGGTACCTTGAAGACTCAATACCGCAACTTCAGTGGTACCACCACCAATATCAATAATCATATTACCAGTAGGCTCTGCTACCGGTAGTCCTGCTCCAATGGCTGCTGCTACAGGTTCATCGATTAGATAAACTTCTCTTGCCCCTGCTTGAGAAGCAGCATCCATCACAGCCCTTCTTTCAACACCAGTTACACCGCTGGGGATACCAATTACAATCCTGGGTAAAACTAGAGATTTACCTTCGTTTACGCGCTGAATAAAATTCTTCAGCATTAGTTCGGCAGTATCAAAGTCAGCAATTACACCATCGCGCAAAGGACGCAAGGCAATCACATTTCCGGGAGTCCTACCGAGCATTTTCTTCGCATCCTCTCCCACAGCCAGCGCTACCTTTTCGTTTTGGTCGATGGCAACAACTGACGGCTCTTGGAGTACAATGCCTTTACCAGAAACGTAAACGAGAGTGTTGGCAGTACCCAGATCGATACCCATATCCCGCGACAAGGAAAACTTACTGAAAAGACCCACGCGTTTCTACGCCCCCTATTCTCGCTACTTTTTACAACGTCCGAAATACCGAATCGTGCTGGATTCTATTATTTTTTTTGACCTGAGTCTAGTAAAGCAGATTAACTTTTGAAATATCTTTTCCGAATCTTTACCATGTCCGGGTCCCTTTGATTTTTTATTCCTCGTTTTACTAAACCCATCAGTATGCTTTTGCAATTTAGGTATAGTCATTTTTATCATCTAATTGATAAATTTTGTTGTCAATTATTTAACACTACGTCAAATGTGTTCTAATCCGCTATTATATAAATCATCATTTCAAAGTACACCAGTACTAAAAACACAAACATATGAGTATTAATGTTGTCCATCTTGTAGGTCGTGTGGGTACCGACCCCGACATGAAATATTTTGAATCTGGTAGTGTTAAGTGTAGATTGACCTTAGCGGTTGACCGTCGTAGAAAAGACAGTGGACCTGACTGGTTTAATCTAGAACTGTGGGGAAGAACGGCAGAGATTGCTAATAGTTACGTGCGTAAAGGGAAACAAATCGCCGTAAAAGGTTCCTTAAAATTGGATAGCTGGAACGATCGTTCCACAGGTGTACCTCGTTCATCACCAGTTATTAACGTAGATGACTTACAGTTACTAGGCTCTAGGAGGGATTCTGAAGCTGACATGATGAATAGCAGCCCAGAACATTTTTAATTAGTAGTTAGTAGTTAGTAGTTAGTAGCTAGTAGTTAGTAGTTAGTCGTTAGTAGTTAGTCGTTAGTCGTTAAGACTTAATAGTTTCTACTAAACTGATGAAACAAAAACTAAAAACTAATAACTAATAACTAATAACTAACAACTAATAACTAACAACTAAAAACTAATAACTAATTCGTAAAGTAACAGATGCCCCCACTTCTTGTTCGCCGCCAATTACAGGAGTGGGTGCAGCTTCTGCCATTGCTGCTGTAGGTGCACTTCTTCTATACATTACAGGTTCTGGCATTGAAGCATTATTAACTTGAATATTAACTATTTCTTTTGCTGTAAAACCCAAACTAGAGAAAACAGCATTAGCTTGTTTCTGAGCGTCTTGAGTTGCTTCTTTTAATGCTTGTTGGCGTGCTTGAGTAATTTCTTCTTCAGTAGCTACAAATCTAATGCTATTAATTCGTGTCGCACCAGCTTTTATGGTTTCATCTAATAATTTGCCAGCTTTATCCGTTGGAATGCGAAAACTTACGGTGTTGGTAGCTTCGTATCCCTGAAGTTTTCGTACATTATCCTTGTAGCTGTATGTAGGATTTAGTCTAATACCAGTAGTTTGTAATTTATCTACATTTCGCGATTTGAGTAATGCGACTACAGCATTGGACTTACGAGCTGCTTCTTGCTGCACGACATTAGCAGCTTTACCTTGAACCTGAACGCCTAAACTCACCTTAGACAAGCTTGTAGGAATTGTCTCTGTTCCTTGTCCCGTAACAGTTAAGGTTCGTAACATTACTTTTTCTTCTGCCCAACCTGGTTGAACGGAAGTAACACTGAAAAACAACGCGATAGGTAAAATTCTCCAGAATTTTTGGTAATTCTGATGTTTGGACTGCGATAATTTTATTTTATTCATAATATTTTTACCTCAAGTTAAATTATCATCTTGTGATATTCTGTTCTAGAGTATTTACTTAATTTGAATGTTCCTCTGCCGTAAAATTAGTTTTGGGCTAATAAAACGGCAACCCGCATAGAAAAAGATTTATGATTTAATTCGATTAAAAAATCATAGTCTTAATATCATATTGCGAGGACATATTATACATGAATTGGCTGTTAAAAACCGAACCTAACGAATACTCCTATACTGACTTAGAAAAAGAAAACACTGCGATATGGGATGGAGTCAAAAATGCTCTGGCTCTAAAAAATATGCGTGCAATGCTTCCAGGAGAAGAAGCATTTATTTATCACACTGGTAAAGAGCGGAGGATTATAGGAATTGCAAAGGTTGCGAGTATTGCATATCCAGATCCGAAATTAAACGATCTAAAAAGACTGGTTGTAGATATACGAGCCGAGCGAAAATTACCCGAGCCTGTTACTCTAAAGCAAATTAAGCAAGATGAAAAATTTATAGGTTTCGACTTATTGCGATTACCAAGACTATCAATTGTTCCAGTTTCACCTCAACACTGGCAGCACTTGTTAGAGCTTGCGGGAATTAAAAGTTGATATCAAGCTTGCTAGAAACTCACAAACATCAAGAATTATCAAAGCTGATCGTGCCGAATGCTGATTTTTTTGTTCCTGTTACTACGATTATCTATCCAAATGTTTTAATCGAACCGTTATAAGCAATCATTCCTGGTTTAATTATGCCAACTTTCCTGATTGAAGTTGCGATCGCAGGTAAAGTTATCACAGGTTTTAGTGTTTTTAATCAACCCAAATCAATCGAAATTGCGATTGGTGTGGAAATGATTCTTTTGGGTTAGTGGATGTTTAAGAGCATTGATTGCGACGCTGGAATCTTCTCTAAATCATTCAAGGGTAGTAATCTGGTAACGATAGTTACTCTAATTACCTTTAAATCGTCATACTCTATTACAATTTAGCTTGTCTCAACAAGCAGGTAGAAATATTTATGAAATAGAGTTAGAACCTTCAACAGTTTATTTATGTTTAGTGTTCAAAAGCTTTACCCAACCCTTACAAGAATTCCTAAAACTTGTTTTTTATTTTTTGTCCTGAGTTGATTGCCAAGCAATTGCTTTACTCTTCGCAAGGAGAAGCCAATTAAAAATACATCAACTTTCTCGTCCGATATTAATAATCGCGAATCTTATAACCTGAAATTGTGAATTGCATAAAACATGTATCATTGTGTAAAAGTAGCTAAGTATTATTACTTCAGTAAATGATTTCTGAAGCCATCTATGCTTGAGTACTTATTATACCAATGGAAACTTATGTCTCAAAATCTCCGTCCCATTAAATTGTAATTTTTAGGAGTTTTTGGATTTAGTAAGACACGATACTTGAATATTTTTTCAATTGTTGCATCTCACCGTACTATTTTAAAGCTGATAATTCAACGGGCGTGCATTGATTACCGCTTCATTTCCCCATTTGACAAATTTTTACCCATCAAAGTGTTTCTAACTAGCATTGACTGCAATAGTTAATTCTGGTTATCTCTTTGTGGGTGTAATTATTATGCTTTATACGATACGTAGAATTTGATTGCTACAACGATATACAACCAATTTGTTTCTCATGCTAGAATTTCTTGCCAACAGCTAATTGCACCGTTTTTTTACAAGCATTTTTCGCTGTGGACTTATATTAGTAAAAAATTGTCTACCTCGGCAATGCTACTGGTAACATATTTATCTTTGAGACAGTCTGAGGTTAGATAGTACGAGCAATAATTGAAACTTTTAATAGATTGATTAACCGCTATAAAGTAAATGCGACTCAGGAGAAAGCACTGTGAAACTACACTGGTTAATACCCGGGACCTTTTTAACTGTCTCCCTGTTATCGTCGCCTGCGGATGCAGCAAAACTTAAATCTTGGGATTTTGACGCGAATCAAAATAGTCTAGAATTTAACACTGATGCTGCCGTACAACCAAAGGCGCAACTAATTTTTAACCCGACTCGTGTGGTAATTGATTTACCCGGAGTTGAATTCGGTCGTCCGCAGCTAAAAAAATCTGTAGGTGGTGCTGTTCGTTCTGTGCGTATCGGTCAATTTGACCCTAAGACCACGCGCATGGTGGTAGAATTAAGCCCCGGTTACACTCTAGACCCGAATCAAATCAAATTTGAAGGAATTAGCCCCAGTCGTTGGAGAGTCAAATTACCATCGCCGCAGCTAGAAAGGGCAAATTCTGAAGAGAAAAGCATCTACAGTGTAGTGCGAACGAGCAATACCTCACCTAGCAATACATCCAACAGCAATCAAACAGTAATTAAAACTGCTCAAGGAACCGCTCAAATAGAAAGAGTACTTCCGACTGGTGATGGTTTTTTCGTGCGTACAAGTGGTGGTAAACCTTCTGCTGTAAAAGTTAATCGCAATGGAAAAGAATTTATCAATGTAGATATTTCTGGGGCTAGGCTATCACCTAACTTACCGCGAAATGAATTTCCGATGAATCGTTTTGGCGTAAGAGGGGTTGAATTTAAACAATTAAACTCAACAACAGCTCGTATAATTTTGAGGGTGGACAAAAATAGTCCTAACTGGAGAGGCTCAATTAGTAGTTTTGGCGGTATAGTTTTGCTGCCGAATGGCCCAGTTAGCAGATCGCCTATAAATAGCAATCCAAGCCCATCAGTAAATCCACCGATATCTTCGCCACCACCAGTGGCATCAATTAATAGTTCTGTAGCTGAAATTAAATCTGTAGAATTAGATAATAGCGGTAATAAATTAGTTGTTAAAGCGAACAAATCCTTATCTGGAAGCACCAGTGGATGGGATAGAACTACTGCAATGTATCGCATCCTCATTCCCAATGCCCGTTTGGCATCTTCTGTAAAAGGTCCAAATTTTAAGCCCAACAGTTCGGTTTTACGAGTACGTATACGACAACAAGATGCAAATACTGTTGCTATCTACATTTTGCCAGCGTCTCGGGTTAGTTTCGGTAGACTTGATGTCAGAGGCGATCGTATATCTTTACCATTACAGCGTACTAGCGCAGTTAGACCACCAGTAATTCTGCCTCCCATTCCACAACCAAATCCAGTCGCGGGTTCCAAGCCAGTCCCGGTTCCTCCTAAGCCCAAACCAAAACCAGCGCCAAAACCGGCTCCTAGAGGGCGAGTTATTGTTATGATTGACCCCGGACATGGTGGTAAAGATCCAGGTGCAATTGGTATTGGTGGATTACGAGAAAAGGATGTAATTTTACCTATAAGTAAGAAAGTAGCTGAAATATTGCGAAAGAATGGAGTTAATGCGGTACTCACTCGTAACAGTGACTTTTTTGTCAGCCTCAAAGGACGAGTTGTCATGGCAGAAAGACGCGATGCCGATCTATTTGTCAGCATTCATGCTAATTCTTTAGGTTTAAGTCGTCCCGATATTAATGGTTTAGAAGTTTATTACTATAACAGTGGCAAACGATTAGCCGATGCTGTGCGTAAAGGTATTACCCGAAAAGTGAAAGTTAGAGATAGAGGAATACGACGAGCTAGATTTTACGTACTCCGCAAAACTTCTATGCCAGCAATTTTGGTGGAAACTGGTTACGTAACAGGCAGAGAAGATGCTGCAAAGCTAAAACAAACTTGGTATCGAAATAAAATGGCAGAAGGCATTGCTGATGGTATTCTTAGGTACTTAAAACGTAAGTAAAAATATAGAAATACATTTAAGTGATTCGGTAAAATTGGGTAAATTTACTCATTATAAATTGTCAGCTTAAATTGAAAAGAACGGTTATTATGAGGGAATTCTTAGCTTACGAGCAAGGATTCCCTTATTTTTATTTGTTTGCCTATCTTATTTTGGGATTGGCTTTGATCAAATCTGGTAAAAAAAGATTAAATTACAATCAGTTAATTGATGAAGATAAATTTGATTCCAATATGATTCTAGGTGGTTATTATGTAAAATGCGGTGAATAAGTTCGGTATTTCGCTAATATCTATATTCGTTGCTTTCATGCCTCTTATACCTCAAAAATTTATCCTGCGGTTGAGAACAAACGATAATTGAATCATCGGCATTTTCAAATCGGCAAGCTCCTTAGTATACAGGCTTTAAATGCAGTGATGGCTGAAAATATATTTCCATTTGCCTCCATATATTGCCCAAACTAAAATATTATTTTTTGTAAACTGGGGAACAAATTCTATCAAAAACACCATCACAAATCTTCTATAACATTCGCTTATTATCCCCATATTGAAACAACACATCTGCATTTGAATACCGAAGTCAAGTATAGTCAGAACTACTTAAATATAAATCTATTGATTAAAATCTTTATATGGAAGCAATAAGCACCTTTAGGAAAAATGTTTTTTACCAATACTGCTTATTTATTCAAAGGACAGGTCACTAACAAAAAGTTTGAGCCTTATCAAATGTTACCGATTGAATTTTACTGTCATATAAAACTTTAGCTCCGCCAGATATTGGTATAATCAAATGCTAAAAACCGTCAGAATGATGTCTTTGAGGCAGATTCAACGAAGAACTTCATGCTAAGGTTAGTGCGATTAACAATATTTTTGTTCAAGATAAATTATTCGCTACAATGCTTGCGGTATCTTCATCCAGAAATTGATAGCGACGCGACTCCGAAGTCGTTCGTAATTTAAGCATGAAGCACACTAACACTTTTACAGATTAATAGTTATCAATAAAATACCGATTAGGAGAAAACGCTGTGAAAATAAACTGGTTAGTATCTGGTACTACTTTTTTTTCTGTACTAATGCTATCGTCGCCCGCTCACGGCGCGAAACTGTCTTCCTGGCGTTTTAATGCCAATCAAAATAAACTAGAATTTCAAACCGACGGTGCTGTTCAACCCCAAGCACAATTAATCTTTAATCCAACTCGTTTGGTAATCGATCTGCCAGGAACGACATTTGGGCGACCCCAGTTAACCGAACCAGTAAGCGGTGGCGCTATTCGTTCTCTTCGTGTCGGACAATTTAACCCTCAAACAGCTCGTATAGTTGTCGAAATGCAGAAGGGGTATACTATTGACCCCACACAAGTAAAATTTGTCGGTATAACTCCTAGTAGGTGGACGGTACAGCTACCTGCACCAAAGCCCGAAGGAAATGCTGCTTCTCCTAGAGGTATTTACAGTGTAATCACTTCAACATCTAATACTGCACCACCAAAAACAATAGCTGCTAGCACTTCAAATGCAGCAACAAAAATTGAAAGCTTACAAGTTACTGGAGACGGATTCTTCCTTCGTACCAGCGGAGCGAAACCCAAAATTAAAGTAAATCGCAGCCGCGATCGCAAAGAAATTAACGTAGATATTTCAGATGCAACTTTATCGTCAGCAGTTCAACAAGAGATATCGGTGAACAAGCATGACGTTAGCCGCATTCAATTTAGCCAAGTTGACGGCAAATCGCCAGTTCTTCGCATGACTTTACAGGTAGACAAAAACGGTCCTGATTGGAGAGCTTCAACCAGTGGTAACAATGGTTTAATAGTTTTACCAAATCGTCTCGGAAGTAGGTTGTCTAGAAGTAATAGTTCTAGTAATTCTGAGAATTCTAGTAAAGATAATTCTAGTAACACTAGTGAATCTGATTCTTTCCCCGTTCCAGCAGTACAAACTGCAAGAAATAGAGTCGCAACAATTCAATCTATAGAATTAGCCGCTACAGGTACTCAGTTACTAATTAGAGGAAATCAAAATCTCGAAGCTAACGGTGGCTGGGACAGAAAATCCGGCTTGTACCGTATTACAGTTAATAATGCGAAATTAGCTCCTAAAGTTAAAGGTCCTAAATTTAATGCCAGCAGCCCAGTTTTGCGAGTCAGATTGCAGCAACTTGATAATGATAGAGTCGCTATTTTTGTCCAACCTGCTTCTGGAGTTCAAATCGGCGAACTCAATCAGCTTACTAACAGGCTTTTATCTTTAGGATTACAACGTAATCGCAGAGTTATACCCCCTACAACTTCTAGAGGTTTACCCCCCATATCTCGACCAATTCCCCGACCTCAAACACGTCGTCCGATTATGACTCTGCCACGAACTACATCACCAATACCAGGTTCCCGAGTTCCGTCAGGTAGAGTTTCGGTAATTATCGATCCAGGACATGGTGGTAAAGATCCAGGTGCAATTGGTAGAGGTGGTCTTAGAGAAAAAGACGTTATTTTACCTATAAGTATAAGAGTTGCACAAATTTTACAGCAAAACGGAGTGCAAGCAGTACTTACTCGCAATTCCGACTATTTTGTCAGCCTCAAAGGACGAGTAGATATGGCAGAACGAGGAAATGCCGATTTATTTGTTAGTATTCATGCTAACTCTGTAGGTTTAAGTCGTCCGGATGTCAGCGGTTTAGAAGTTTACTACTACAGTAGTGGTTATAATCTTGCCCGCAGTGTTCGTAGCGGTATCTTAAATTCTGTAAGCGTTAGAGACAGGGGAGTACGAAAAGCCAGATTTTACGTCCTTAGAAAAACTTCGATGCCTGCAATTCTGGTGGAAACGGGTTATGTTACAGGACGGGAAGATGCAGCAAAACTTGCTTCTCCTCAATATCGAGAACAAATGGCACAGGGGATTGCTAACGGTATTCTCAGCTACATTAGAAGAAGATAGGTGAAAAAAAGTATTATCACACAAATAGCTGTATTGTAGTATATTTACTGGAATACGGCTAATTTTCGTATTTTTGATATTATTCCTATTAAATAAAAATTTGAACAAATTTGCAATGCTAGAAGCTTGTACTTATCTAGGAAGTACATACCTTTGATATTTATAAGATACTTAATCGTATCGGAGATTACCTACATTTAAGTCAG
Organism: Rivularia sp. PCC 7116; assembly: GCF_000316665.1. Classification (GTDB taxonomy): domain Bacteria; phylum Cyanobacteriota; class Cyanobacteriia; order Cyanobacteriales; family Nostocaceae; genus Rivularia. The sequence goes on from NC_019678.1 coordinate 1,991,638, forward strand.
AAATATAGTAAAAATTTCAGTATCTTGAAAGTTAAGATGTAAAATTCTCTTTCATATCGGATTTAGTAGTTCAAACCTTGAAGTTTCTTCTAAATCCTCCGTACAAAATTCAAAAAATATTATCAAAATCTGCCTGTGTTTTCATCTTCTATCTTTGAAGGCAATCTTTACCATTTATCTCAACAAGAACCCCAACGTGCCCCCATTGGTATCTTTGATAGTGGTGTCGGTGGTTTAACGGTGCTACGGCAACTTTACGAACAGCTGCCATCCGAATCAATCATTTACTTTGGCGATACAGCTAGACTGCCTTACGGTATTCGTTCTCAAGAAGAAATTATTCAGTTTACCCGTGAAATTATCTTCTGGATGGAAAGTCAAGGGGTAAAAATAGTCATTATGGCTTGTAGTACAAGTTCGGCTTTAGCATTAGAAACAGTGCGTTGCGAATTCAAAGTACCTATACTTGGACTTATTTTACCAGGTGCAGTTTCAGCAGTGAAAGCCGGTAAGCGTATCGGCGTAATTGCGACACCAGCCACAGCTAAAAGCAATGCCTACAAGCAAGCTATCCAAGAAATTAATAGCAATGCTCAAGTCTGGCAAGTTGGTTGTCCTGAGTTCGTTCCCCTTATCGAACAAAACCGCGTCGATGACCCTTACACTAAAAAGGTAGCGCGTTCTTATCTAGAACCCTTACTAGATCGGGACATTGATACTTTAGTATATGGTTGTACTCATTATCCTCACCTGGCTACTCTACTGCGATCGCTGCTTGGTGAATCAGTTCAATTAGTAGATCCAGGAAAAAGTGTTGTTGAAGCTTGTGTTCAAGAACTAGATTTATTGGGATTGAAAAATAATTTTCCGCCTTTACCAACTAAATTTGCTGTTAGCGGAAGTCCGCAGCAATTCGCTCAGTCTTCTGTTCAGTGGCTGGGCTGTACTCCAATAGTTGAATCAGTAAATTTAGAACATTTAGATTCTAGCCACTTTCCTCAAGATAGTGGTGGCTTAATTAGCTATTGATAGTCACAAATTTCAATAATTTAACTAAAATGCAATACAGCACACCATATGGTGTGCTGTATACAAATGAAAGTCAAAAATGCGCTTTGATTCATTCCGCTGTATTTATAGACATCTCAGAAGAATAATCACCTTCCTTGAATGAAGAAACCGCTGTTGCCCCAGTTTTTTTTATTATTTTCTTTGCAACAGCTAAGAATACATATACAGCAAATAGATAACCAGAAGCTAAGATAAATATCATCATAAAGTATACTTCCCCCGACAAGTTTTATTTTCAATCCCATTCGCACAGCTAAAATAGCCGTCTCATCTCAACACAACAAATATTGCTTATAGCTTTCGCTACAGCTTTCGTGCAACCACACTTCGGGCTAAGTATTAATACTCCCCGAATTACTTATACTTAATTAGTTTTACAGGCTATGCCAGTAACAATAAAAAAGTTTGCCACTGTGCAATCTACCTAGCCTGCATTCAAACTGCGTTATGCAGTGCTTCCTCTTTTATACAACGAACAAACCTTGCATTCCCTAAAATGAGTACTCAAGATACGCCAATATATATCTTTTGGGCAGCACTTAACTATTTTTGGGGAACTTAACTTATTCGCTAACTAAGAATACGAATAATCCCCTTGGTTTGGTAATTTGACTTATTTCAACTCACTTACATCAGCCAAGTACTTGCCGCAAATAATAAAGCGACTTACTTTTCCTGAGTGAATATTTTAAGTATTTGAAATCCCTATATATAAGAGTAACATAAAAACTCTAACTTTTGAGGTAAATTAGTAGCCTAATTTAAAATTTTTAAAGTAATATTTTTTGCTTACTTGTTATCCCTATGCTTGGATAGTGTCATAAGTCATCTTCAAAGGATAAGCGCATTTTTGGCGCTGTTAGCAAAGATACTTGTGGCTGTATCGTCAAATGTTAAATTTTGCTTAATAAGAGCTTTTATCTGTAAAATGTAGCAAGAGATAAATTGTTTAGTACTGCGGCAGAAGTTGTATTCACAAGTAATTATACTTAGTATAATTATCTCAAATTAATCAAATAAAAAATTTTGCTTTGTTCTAATCGATTATAAGAATAGACTATCTCTGTCCTTAAAAAAATACCCAGTTAAAATTCCCATTTTCCAATTTCTCAGAAAATAGGTTTCTTTAGGATTACTCAGGACGCTTCAATAAGTTAGACCTTAGTAACTCAAGACCAACAAACAAAATATTTAACAAACGTATTCTATTAGGGATATCTTATTACCTGCAAGTGCCTTATATCGTTACAAACCTTGCTTTATAAGTGTTTAAGCCCTTTTAATTTTAAGATTGAAGCCTAAATCAAAAACTCTGAACGCGAATAAAATTTGGTTGTTGATGCGCTTCTATATAATATTCGCCGGTCAGTGGATTTTAATGCTGACTATATAGTAAATTCAATGTTCATCATAAGAATACAACGCTTGATACCAATAGATCGTTATATACAAGAGCCGATTTAAACCTTCATCTCAACACCAACATTTAGAGAATGCTTTGAGAAAAGGCACGAGGTTATCTTAAAATGGGTATAGGATATGTAAACTTTCGTAACTAAAGTCAGAGTCCGCCCATTCATGACCCCAGCCACCTCCTTGTTTTCCCCTGTGGAAGCAGACCTGCATATATTAGCAGATAACCTTAAACAGTTAGTTGGTAACGACCATCCCATTCTCAGTCTCGCTGCAGAACATCTCTTCGGAGCTGGAGGGAAGCGTATTAGACCTGCAATTGTCTTACTTGTATCGCGGGCAACAATGTCCAACGACGATATTACACCCCGTCACCGACGCTTAGCTGAAATTACGGAAATGATTCATACTGCTTCTTTAGTACATGATGATGTAGTAGACGAATCAGAAAAAAGACGTGGTGTTGATACAGTTCATAGTTTGTTTGGTAATCGAGTCGCAGTATTAGCAGGAGACTTTTTGTTTGCTCAAGCTTCTTGGTATTTAGCTAATTTAGATAATTTGGATGTAGTGAAATTGCTTTCACAAGTAATTATGGACTTAGCTACTGGGGAGATTTTGCAAGCGGTGAATAGTTTTGATGTCGATATTTCGATGGATACTTATCTACAAAAGACTTATTACAAAACTGCTACATTGTTTGCAAATAGTTCTAAAGCAGCTGGAATACTTAGCGAAGTTTCTCAACAAACAGCTGAAAATTTGTATGAATATGGGCGTAATCTTGGATTAGCCTTCCAAATAGTTGACGATATTTTTGATTTCACAAGTTCTACGGATACATTAGGCAAGCCTGCTGGTTCCGATCTTGAAGATGGGCATATTACAGCCCCTGTTATATATGCTCTGGAAGAAAGACCAGAACTAAAAACGCTTATTAAACACAAATTTACACAACCCGGAGATTTAGAAAAAGCTCTGACGCTGGTAGAAGATAGTAAGGGCATTCAGCGTTCTCGCGATTTAGCAGCCTCTAAAGCAAAACTCGCAGTAGAGCATATTGGACAATTGCCGTCTTCTCCTACTCGTCAAACTTTAATAGACATGGCTGATTATGTATTGAGTCGCCTGAATTAAAAATTGCGAAATATTATTTCAACATTTTTATTCGTGGGGAATTTGTTATCGGTTATTGATTTATTTTCAATCCCCTCCTAAAAGGGTAGGGGCTTTTGAAGTTCTGCGAATTTTCTTTTGTAATAAATCCTTAACTTATAACTTCTATGTGAAAGCATACTTTGGCAATACAAATGGGTATATCTTTTAACTATATTAGTTTCAGCTTCCAAAGAAAATTAAGCTATGTCAGGAGGAATATCGGAACTGCGGCGATTTTGTTGTAGCGAGCTTTCAATAATACTTTGTAATTGTAAACGTTCAATTTCTATAGCATTAGCTGTAGTGCCAGGAGTATCAAAAAAAATTATACTATCTACGGGTTGTAACGCTAATGTCTGGAACAAAATTTCAATAACTCCGATTGGTGCAGCTATCATGTGAGGGTCAAACCCAACACCAGAGGTAGTACTGACATCTTGTAACGTAGGATAAGCATAGATTACTTGTTTTTGTAATTGTGGATTGGTCTTGTGACTCAATGTTGTTAGAACCCAGTCTTCAGAAGGGTTTCGGAGTATGTAATATTGAGGGAAGTGTAATTTTTGAGCAATTTTAGTAAGTGCAGGAGCAATTGCCGCAACTAGTTGAGGTGTAATACCATCTTGGGGTGCGTTATCAATCAAATATTGAATTTGTGCTTGTAAATCCATAATTATCTGTTTATAGTTCGTGGGCATTAGCTATAAATTCTATGAAATGCGTTTCGATTTCCCTCACATAATGGGAATAATATATTCAGCCAAATTGATGAGAACGGGATAATTGGTTTTTACCAAAGCGTTTTAACGCACTACTAAATCAACCATTATTCCCACACAATATAGGTTGTAATGTTTGTCTATATAATCGGTCTTTTAAACAACTAGACTATGAAATCAGCCGCGACTACAACTATTCAGGGAGAAAAGTCTATCGGCGTGGAGGCGATATTTCAACTCCTATTCGGAGAACTTAAATCTTCAACTAAAGCTCATGAATCTAATTGCCATGAAGTGGCAACACGAATTGCCGCTGAAGTCATGCGGATTTGTCATGAGAGCAAACGTATCCAAGCTTCTGGAGATATTAAAAGCTCGGCGATCGCCCTAGCCCGACACCGGCTATCTCAGTGTATGAGATACTACCAATTGGGTTCCAATCGGGGTCGAATAGAGCTACACAGCACTTTAAGTGCAATTATTTATCGTTACATTAATCCGCCAAATAGACAACTAAGTTATCAAGGACGGTTAAGTGTAATTGAAGATTTTCTACAAAACTTTTACTTGGAAGCGTTGAACGCTTGTCGAAGAGAAAATAAGTTGGAACCGACTTATCGTCCCCAGACTCTTTTAGAATTAGCGGAATACATGGCGTTTACCGAACGCTATGCAAAAAGACGCATTCCTTTGCCGGGACGACAGCAGCAGTTGATTATTCTGCGGGCACAAACTTTTTCTCAACAGCAACCACCAGAAACCTGCGTTGATATAGAAAAAGCCGCAGAAGGCAGCAGCAACGATGGGGATGGTTCTTGGGAAGATCCTGCCGTACAGCAATTAAGATCGGCAATGGCATCTCAACCAGAACCGGAACCAACTGAGGAAACGCTGCGTTCTGTAGTGATTAACGAATTAATGAGCTATTTGGAGGAACGACAGCAAGGAGATTGTGCCGATTACTTTGCTTTACGTTTGAAAGATTTATCCGCTCAAGAAATTGAGTCAATTTTAGGTTTAACCCCCCGTCAGAGAGATTATTTGCAGCAGCGTTTCAAATATCATCTGATTCGGTTTGCTATGTTGCATCGCTGGGAACTGGTTCATGAATGGTTGGAAGCAGACTTGCATACCAATTTAGGTTTGACCGAATACCAGTGGCAAGTTTATATAGAAAAGCTTGACGATAAACAACGTTCTTTACTAGAACTGAAACAACAAGGTCAAGCTGATGTTCAAATTGCCAAAATCCTAGGTTTATCTATGGCACAACTACAAAAAAGGTGGTTTAAAATTCTCGAACAAGCTTGGGATATTCGTAACTCTTTTATGTCCGGATCAAGTGCATCTACTCATGAATAGTGACACAGAATCCTTACAAAACCAATTACTCGCTTGGTTGTTAGCAGAAGATGCTTCAACCGAGGAGGATTTTTTGGTCGAAAGTGAGGAAATTAACGGGGCTAAAACTAATTCTGCAAACACCGCTTCCACAAGCGGTGCTTCTGAGTCGGAACTGATGCCCTATCCTTTTCAATTGGGAGAAATTCCTGCTGTGCAAAAACGTTTTCAAGCCGTTCTCAAACGTCGGCTACAAAATCAAATTCAAGATAATCCTCCACTATTCCCTTGGGAATCACAACTGGTAGATTATCCCGATTATGTTGACAGTCCATCTATAGCTTGGGTTCCTGCTTGGGGATGGGCAGCACAACAATCTAAGCTGAGTCTGCCAATTCCGATGCCGGAGAAAGTTTTCCAGCAATTATTGGCAAAGTGTCAAGAATTACTTACATTTCCCGTGCCTTTGGGAGCCAAACTAGTTGGGGCTGTAGAAAGTTTATTCCCTAACGAGCCGCAGACACTTAATGACTTAGCTGGGATGGTATTAAGAAGTCCATATCGTTCTGCCGATACTTTAGAAAAAAGCACGACGCTAGAAGGCAGTTTTTCAGATTTACAGCCGCGTCAACAAATGGCACTATCATTATTGGCTGCCAAACAATTGCTAGAAAATCTGACCGTAACCATAGACGCTGCACAAAATGTAGTCGAAAAACAATGGCTAACGGATGTAGGTAATGTCACTTTAAGAATAAAGTATTACCAAGCTGCCGGAAAACTTTTGGTTGAAGCCCAATTACCTCAGCAAGGAACTTTGAAACTTGGAAAAGATGATTTGCAAGTTTGTGCAGAATCTTCTGTTTCAGGAAGTGTCAATTTAGAGTTGAATTCAGTTCACCAAGGGGCTACTTACACATTGGCTGTTGAGTTACAAGAAATGGATACTCAACCGCTAACATTTGCGATTGTTCCGACAAATTCGTCCGAACTTAGCTAACTAATAATTAACCGCTAGTATTTAGGTTTTCCTAACATACCTTTACCGGTTAATAAAATAAACAATGAATAAGAAAAGGTTTAGGGGTAGTAGTGAAACTGAACCTTTATTTAACATACAGGCACCCCCAAGCATAAAGCAGCTACTCAGATCGATACTACGCTAATGGCTTAATAGGAACTCTCCTTATTTAAGTTTAGTGCGTACAAATATTTTTGTGAGTACAGTGGGGTAATAAAGAAGACGGAAATTTGATTGAATGGATAGGTTCAGTGGGTATCTACGTGTAGAGTATTGGCGGCAAAAAATTCAGAATTCGTCGCCGATAGAAGTAGAAGATTCAATTACTTTAAGGGTGCTAGTTAGCGCTTTGGTAATTATAGGGATTGTGGCTACAGATGTAGCTGCGGAGGCTACATTTAGTTTTTGGGCAGTTCCTTTAAGCATGGTAGGCGGTATCTGGAGTTATTACCGTCGTAACCACAAGAATGTAGCGGCAAAATTTTGTATCGCCATCGGCATGCTGTTAGCACTGGGTGGGTTTTTCGGGCGATTAATCGGTGAATTAAACGATACCCGGCTTTTATTAGCAGAGTTGCTGATTCAACTTCAGGTGCTGCACAGTTTTGATATGCCTCGACGTAAAGATTTGGGGTATTCGATTGTAATAGGACTAATTTTATTAGGTGTTGCAGCAACGCTGAGTCAAACTTTAGCTTTTGCACCTGTGTTGCTGCTCTTTTTAGCTTTTGCTTTACCTACTCTTGCCTTAGACTATCGTTCGCGACTCGGCTTAGAACCGCTAGCATTCAAAAAACAACAATCGCAAAAAAAAGATATTAAAGCTTTTAATTTAAAATTTATATTTGTTAATTTTTCAATAATATTAGCTATAGGGTTGGCGATTTTTGCGGTTTTACCTAGAGTTCCCGGTTATGGCTTGCGGACATTCCCAGTTAGTTCGCCTATTGATGTTAAAGGCGACTTTACCGGACGTAAAATTGTTAATCCCGGTTATGTCCGTTCTGGTAATAATAACGGTCAAGGTAGTAGCAATGGCGACGAAAATTCTACAGGTGCAACCGGCGATCGCCAAGAAGTAGACGATAATTTTTACTACGGATTTAATACCAAAATTGACCAGACTTTGCGTGGTGAGATGAAACCAAAGGTGGTTATGCGCGTGCGTTCTCAGGCAGAAGGTTTCTGGCGAGTTTTGGCATTTGACCGTTACACGGGTAATGGATGGGAGATTTCTCGAAATGACCAAGTAAAGCGCCTCAAACGCTCCCCTTTTTCTTATCAAACTTTTCTAGAGCGCCCATTAATTATTGGCAAAACTAAAGAAGTAGTACAAACTTACACTTTAGTGTCGGAATTGCCTAACTTAATTCCAGCCATGTCATATCCCAAGGAAATTTATTTTCCGACACCGATGATAGCCGTTGATACAGAAGGTGGCTTGCGAGCGCCGGTTGGTTTATCAAAAGGTTTAACTTATACGGTACTTTCGGAAGTTCCTTACCGCGATCGCACTTTGTTATCGAAAGCCCCAGACAAGTACCCAAATAATATTAAGAATTATTACTTGCAGGTTCCTGCAAACATTTCTGACAAAGTTAAACAGCTTACCGAAAAAATTCTTGCTGACTACAATCGTCAACGGGTAGGTAAAACTGAGAAAAATCTTTCATCGCCTTATGAAACAGCTCTCTACCTTGCTCAATATTTGAAACAAAACTACATAGTTCCAAAAAATTTTATTGAAGCACCGATATTAAATGATGATGATGACTTAGTAGAAGCTTTCTTGTTTAAAAATAAAGGAGGGCTACCCGATCAGTTTTCCACAGTGTTAACAGTAATGTTGCGTTCTATCGGTATTCCAGCCCGTTTAGTAGCAGGATTTTCCCCTGGTGATTTTAATCCCTTCACAGGGATGTACGTAGTCCGCAACACTGACGCTTACGCAATGACAGAAGTCTACTTCCCTAAATACGGTTGGTTTGCTTTCGATCCTATACCCAGTCATCCTTTGATTCCTCCATCAATAGAAGAAATTCAGACTTTCTCGGTATTGAGACAATTTTGGAATTGGATTGCTGGCTGGCTTCCTTCTCCAGTCACTGGGTTCCTCAACGGTATATTTGGAAATGTGTTGAGCGCTGTTACAAGATTTATATCTTGGTTCTTCTCCTTATTCTCCCAAGGTATTTTCGGCATAGTAAGCGGATTAACCTTGTTAACCTCTGTTTCCTTGTTCTGTTGGTTGGGCTGGGACAAATGGAAAAAATGGCGCTACCGGCAATTCCTAGGTAAATTACAGCCTATGGAAAGACTTTATCGGCAAATGCTTCAGTGGAATGCTCAAAAAGGTTTAACTAAACATCCTGCTCAAACGCCTTTAGAATATGCTCGGGTTTTAAACGAGCATAATTCAGTAACAACTGCTGAAGTTATAGAAGAAATTTCTCAGGCTTATGTAAGTTGGCGTTATGGAAAAAACCCCCCGGATATAAGTAGCCTGCGCCAAAAATGGCAGCAGATAAGAAATACTGCAAAAAACTAAGCCTGTATTTGTAATTTCTAATATCTAGAGTTATTCCTTAAGTCGTTTAATTAAAGGATTATTGACTTCCCCCCAATCATGCCGTTGTTTTATGGCGTCAGCGGAGCGTGAAGTTGTCATAGCTTAACGCCCCGCCCTATAAGGATACTGCTGGCGAATGGTATGTATCACCCCTCACCCGAACCAATCCATAGGGATTTTAAGCTATTAACAGGAGTGCGATACGCCAAGCGTCATGCCCCTGGCTTATCGCACTCCTCAAACCCTTATTTTTCGGTGATTAAGGGTCTTCTTGTTATTCGTCAGCAGTATCCTATAAGAGCTTCGGAGCGCTCAGTGCGAAGTCATTATGCAACGGCAATAAAGCGCGAAGAAAGCCTACACCGCTTTTAACTCCCCGCCCACCTACTTAATATCGAATTTCTATAGTTACATTTGGGTATACAGCAGTGTTTATTGATTAAAGAAATAAACTAAACCTTACTGGGGCACAGAGGAAAACAAACTTATTATTTAACTTCATCGAAAACTGCTGCATTAAACATAGGTAATTGATTGAAATAAAATGTTTCAAAACTTGCACTCAAAGATATTCTTTGACCTCTAAAGCGCAACTACCTACAGTACTATATTAATATTTATAAATTTATTTTCTTCTATTGATTTTATCCATATAGGCTTTTGCTATTCATACTTAGCCAATAATAAATGTGGAATTAACTCTATGGCCGAATAGAAATAGATAAGAATTTTATTAAGTCAGCATTAGGAAAAATAATTATAGAAAACAAGTAAATATTTATCTGTAGTCTTGTAAGGTAAAGAACATTTGAACGATTGATGTAAACTATCTTTATAGAAGCGTTTAAATCGATGAAGGCAGCTATCTCTAAGAATTAGAAAGTGAATAGGGGTAGTGAAACTGTCTATGAAGAACGGGGTAATATGTGAACTTCAAATTTTATCGGGAATCGTATAATACCTTGTTTCGGGAAAAGTTTATCTATATCTTAAGGAGTATTTTAAATAAAAAACTATCTTCTAATTATCAAAAAGGTTGCTTTGTAAATAAAAATAAAAGCAATTGCCAACAAAGCGCGTTGTTAGCGCTATTTTTTGGGGATAACATGGGAAATAGTTGCTTAACAAGGCATGATTAATCATGTCTAATCCTCACACACATTACATAGCATTTTTCTTATGGACATTCAGTTAATCAACATCGGTTTCGGCAATATTGTTTCTGCCAACCGAGTAGTTGCAATTGTCAGTCCAGAGTCAGCCCCAATCAAGCGAATTATTACCGATGCGCGAGATAGAGGTCAGCTGATTGATGCAACTTACGGTCGTCGGACAAGGGCTGTTATTATCACTGATTCGAGTCACGTTATCCTTTCGGCTATCCAGCCAGAAACGGTAGCGAATCGTTTCGTTATTTCCCGCGAGCATCATGTTGTAGATAACTAAAAATGGTATAGGTTACAATTCCGGTAAAGTTTGCCCTGGAGAATCTCCCTAGGGCGAACTGTGAATGTTAGGGATAGGTTAAAAAAAGTTAGCTCAAGGGGGCATCTGGTCGTAGTGCCGGAAAAACTAAATCCGTCCTTAGCACAATACGGTACTCGTAACGGGGTCAATATCCCGGACAAGAAGAATGTATCAATTTTTCTGTACCATCTGAATGAAGCGATTAAAAAGTCATTCATGTTACAAGATCCATTAGTCAATAGTCATTTGCAAAACTAACAAATGACTGCTGACTAGTGAATAATGTATATAAATTGATTCACAGGGAAAGCGGATGATGCAAGTGTTATCGACCAAGAGTGGTGCTACTACTAACAAATTACTGTCTCCGGGGAAACTCATTGTTTTAACAGGTCCTAGTGGTGTCGGAAAAGGCACTTTAATGCGATTACTTCTTTCGCGTCATCCCGAACTCAATTACTCAATATCTGCTACTACCCGTCCTCCTCGTCCGGGGGAAGTGGACGGCAAGGACTACTATTTTATTAGCCGCAGTAAATTCCAGCGGTTAATCGAGGAAGGTGAATTTTTGGAATGGGCAGAATTTGCCGGTAATTTATACGGTACTCCTCGCAAGCCAGTAATTGACCTAATGGAGTCTGGAAAGTCTATATTGCTTGAAATTGAATTGGAAGGTGCACGACAAATTCGTGCGGCATTTCCCGAGTTGCTAAGTATTTTTATACTTCCGCCAAATTTTAACGAGTTGGAGAAGCGGATACGCGGTAGACAAAAAGATTCCGAAGATGCTATATCCCGCCGTTTGAAGCGTGCTAAGGAAGAAATTAATGCTGCTTGTGAATTTCACCTTCAAATCGTGAATGACGACTTAGAAACCGCCATTGGTGATATTGAGAAGGCAATGTTTTCGGACAGTGACTTATTTTAGATTGCCGCATAGCATAAATAAAGGACACGAACCAAGACCTAAAAGTCTTTGTTTGTGTCCTTCTTTTGCTTTTACGGTTGTTAAAAGCTTATTCGTGAAAAAACCTGAAACTGCTATATCAACCGAATAAACCTTGGATAAATGCGAGGTTACTGGTTAAAAAGTAAGCTGTTACTGCACCACCAATACCACCAATCAGAAAAGCACTAGCAAAATTGTTCCAGCCTTCGGTTGAATTGAAAGTAATAGGTGGGTTGGGAACAGTTACCGTAGCAACTGGCTTATATGGATTGCTATTAGCGTACATAGATAAGCAAGCAGTGAGAATCACAACTAAGCCTATTGTGGAAAGTAAACCAGCCAAGTTTCCAGATGAAGCATTACGCAGTGGTCCTAGTTTAGCGAATGGCCCGAATAAAAAGTAACCATGAGCCATACCAACTTCCAATCCTCGTCTGAAAGGAGTCAAATCAGGACGATAAGCCGGTAAATTCCTGATGAACCACTTGCTTAGAGGAGAAGAATTAATTGGCGTTTCTAGGTTGCCTAACTGCGGGTTGCCTGCTGCTGCAAAAACAACTTCTTGATTTCTAGGATCGCTAGAATTATTTTTGGATGAATCTGCTTTTTGGGCCATATTTGTCATATTTTATTTTTACCTCTCAAATTACTTGATATTTTTCTCCATCTTAATAATTGTATTCGGAGGAGATTTTTAACAGTAATTTTTAGAAAAATTAATAAATATAAAAATTATATAAAAAATATATAAAACCTATATAAAACTAGCTTTTACCAGATGAGGCAAAAGCTAGTTTTAGAACAAATCTTGACTGCATAAATAGGGGTTTTTTCAGAGCTAGAAGTTACTTAGTAACGGCTAACTCTAGAAAAAAATTTGTTTTATACCCAATTTACGGCAGTGGATGGAACAATAGGTCGGGAAAAATATAGTTGAATACAATCAACAAAACCGCAATAAATATCAGCTTTGCAAAGAGTAAGACTGGTGCAAGGGAAAGAAACCTTAAAAAATTACTTTGCTGCATGAATTGTTGCTCCCAAAAAATAAACAGCTGGTTAATCGATGTTAGATGAGTAGATTTACGCACCTGCTGGCATTAAGAAGAATCATTTAACAGACAGCTAATAAATCAACAATTAATTAGAAATAATCTATTATTAGCTGGTCTTTTGAATAGCTAAGGTAGCTATTAAATGTTCTCTTAACTAACAATTGCTACTAGCGGGGAGAAATAGGAATTTCTTCATCTTTTGCAGTCAATTCACCCGAAAGCAATTCTTTGATTGCTGCGGCGGGCCAAGCAAACCCAGAAAGCATTAGTGGCAATGCTGTAGGTACGTCAACAATGATTTCCTTCATTTCAGCATCTTTTTCACCTCTAACGGCTTGGAGGTAAGAACGACCTACCCAACCAATCCAGCCAGCAATGTATAGAAACAGAATGCCAGGAATGAGGAAGTCACCGGCACGGCTCAAACGACCGTCAACAATCAAATGAGGTAAACCCTCTGGACCGCATAAAGCCTGAGAATAACGCTCAAAACGTTTTTCTCCACTATTTGGGTCGGAAGTGGTGTTGCGGGCGGCCGCAGCACGCTGTTGGAAAGCAGGAGATTCGCTGCATGGTACTAGGTCAGCACCTAGAGAAAAAGCTGGTGGGGCGAAGTTAAACGCCAAACAAACAGCTAAAATTAGAGCAAACAAGCGTCGCATGAAATTGTTTCCTTTTATTACGAAACAAAAATTTTTTGTACAAAACGAAGCGGCTTGTACAAATTTAAATTTGTCTAACTAAGAAGCGATCATACTCTTGATACGTAAACTGAGTAAAGTTGAAGTAAATAAAAGTTAAAGCTTCTACAACAAAATTTTTATTCACAGAATCTGGATAGATGCCAACCGTTTTAGCAATAGAAACTAGCTGCGACGAAACAGCCGTAGCAATTGTTAATAATCGTGAAGTTCTTAGCAACATTGTTGCTTCGCAAATTTCAGTTCATAAAAATTATGGTGGGGTAGTACCAGAAGTTGCCTCCCGATTACATTTGGAGACGATAAATGAAGCTGTAGCCCTTGGTTTAGAAAAAGCACAATTGGATTGGGGTGAAATTGATGGTGTAGCTGCAACTTGTGCTCCTGGATTGGTGGGAGCGTTATTGGTAGGCTTAACTGCCGCTAAAACTTTGGCAATGGTAAATTCCTTGCCATTTTTAGGAGTTCATCACCTCGAAGGTCATATTTATGCTAATTATTTGACCGAAACAACCCTTCAGCCTCCGTTTTTAAGCTTGTTGGTTTCGGGAGGGCATACAAGCTTAATTCACGTTAAGGATTGCGGCATGTATGAAAGTCTTGGAAGTACGCGCGATGATGCAGCAGGGGAGGCATTTGATAAAGTAGCGCGATTGTTAAAGCTAGGATATCCAGGTGGCCCAATCATCGATCAACTAGCTCAAAAAGGAGATTCGAGCGCTTTTAAATTACCAGAAGGAAGAGTCTCTTTACCTGAAGGAGGCTATCATCCTTATGACACGAGTTTTAGCGGGTTAAAAACGGCGGTATTGCGACTGGTACAGCAGTTAGAACAAAAGAATCTGGAAATACCTGTGGCAGATGTTGCAGCCAGCTTTCAGAATACTGTAGCTAGAGCGCTGACAAAAAGAGCCATAAATTGTGCTTTAGATTTTGGCTTAGATACTATTACCGTGGGTGGTGGAGTTGCAGCTAACAGCGCTTTAAGAGAGCATTTAGTCTCAGCAGCACAGACTCATAACCTGCGAGTCCTATTCCCTTCTTTAAAATTTTGTACTGATAATGCTGCCATGATAGGTTGTTGTGCGGCAGATCATCTTTCCAGAGGACATACTTCTTCTTTGAACCTTGGCGTTGAATCAAGGCTTTCGCTAAGTAGAGTTATGGAATTGTATCGGTGAAAGGTGGCTAGTTAGGAGTTAACAATTACCAATTACCAATTACCAATTACCAATCCCTATTTGATAATAGAGCGGATACGGTCAGCGACAATATCTGGCTGTTCTAACATTGCTAAATGTCCGCAGTCGGGAATTTCGATCACGTTGTCGCCACAGGATTGAAAAGAGGGATGAAAGCTGGCTAAATGGCGAACATACTTCGGTTCCATGACTTTATCTTCGGCACCTGCTAAAAAATATACTGGTTGCTTTAGTTGAGATACTAATTGAGGTAGATAGTTTATTTCTTCTTCTGTTGTAGAGTCTAGTAACATTCCTAAAGCAGCTTGGGGATCGGCGACTAAAAAATCAATGATTCGCTGACGCGCCCAATGGCGTTCTAAGGGACTGAAGACAGAATTTCTGGCAAATAACAAGTCAATCAAGGGTATCTGAGACAACCATCTGGGACGGAGTTGTAAAAATCGTTCTCCTGCGGTACGAAATTTTTCAAAGGCTTCTTTAAGATAAATTCCACCACCAGAATTTATACAAATTACTCCTTTAACTTTTTGAGGCATTTGTGCTGCTGCCCATAAAGCAATAGTGCCGCCAAGGGAATGACCAATTAACCAAACATCATCTATATTTAACTCCTCGAGCAGCAATGCTAAATCATCTACATAGGCTGCGGGAGTGTATAAAGAATCAAAGGGATTAATCGGAACTTTACGTCCCGTAACAGTTAAATCTGGAGAAGTGCGATTAGCCAAGCTAGATGCCTTCGGCATATCGCCAGCCTCTTCTATTTTTTCTGCAATCTGAGATTCTCCAAAACCTCTCAAATCATATGAGAGACACCTCATATCTGCTTCTAGCCGCTCGATGGCAGGTTGCCAATACCCACGGCTGTTAAGCCAACCGTGAATAAATACTAAAGTGTGTTCTGCTGTTGCGGCACCCGTTATCTCATATGAGTGGGGAACGCCGAAGATTTTGATAGTTGCCTTCTGCATAGCTCGTACCTTAAGGACGAAAGCGATAAAAAAGCTTTGTTAACAAAAATTTTGAGATAAAAAACGAAACGTAACTAGAGCCATATACAAACATGCTTGCTTTTTTTAGTTTCGCAGTTATTCAATCGCCTAATTTTATAGTTCCACATATGAATAAGATTCATCTACCAAGAAATCTCCCCCGCACGCTTTCGGCAATTTTATGACCTAAATATTCGGGAATTAAGCTTTCATTTGGTCCTAGTAAATAAAGAATCAAGCGGGTGCGCCCTCGCCAAACTAACAGGTTAGCGTTTACTACAAGCAAATCCTCAAGCCACATAGCGTACATAACTTTATAGAATAATCCGGGTTGGTTGTCAGCCTCAATAACTAAAGCCGGTAAATGAAATACAGGATCTACATAAAATTCGGTTTCTACTTTTTCCAAACCAGCATCAAGGTTAAACTCTACTGCCAGCATTTCCTCTACCTCAAAACGTCCTCCTAAAGCTTCGCGAATTGCACGACAGGCATTTTCTGCTGTCTTTTCTGAAAGGGCTTTACTACCTCGAGATACGATGAGTTTCATGAAAACCAACATTGGTGGCTTTATTTGCCCGTACAAACTTAAACTATGAATAGTAAGTCCGTAAGCTGCCAGGACACCAAATATATCGCTGAGTAGAAAAGACTGATTGCGGTAAGCGAAATGTAAAGCACTTTTACCACCTTCAGGTTTCAACTCAATAACGGCACGACTGGTTTTATAAAGGCGATACGCTAACCGCAAATTTTGCAGTTGAATCTCACTGCTCACAAATTGCTCGTAAAACTGGGGAAACGACTTATTAAAGCGTTTGAGTAATTCCAGTGTTGATGTTTTTAAACCAGAAGCCATTTTTAAATATAAGACTTGCTTGTTGTGAAAATTGATACTCTAACTAGAGATAGTAGAAATAAAATGTCCCAGCATTTTACAAGTATTCCGAGCAAAAACGCTGCCTTGTTTACTAAAGTTGGCGACACCGATGCCTGAATATTCTAGGAACTGTAAGCGTTTTGAGCCAAAAATATAAAAAATGATATTGTCCTCTTTCAAAATTCTAAGGCAGTACTGTATAAAACTAATTTTTGACCAAATGGCAGTAGCTTTTGGTTAATTTTTCCGCCTTGTCTGTCAACAAGATGCTAAAGTTGAAAATAATTGATGTTAAACACGTTTACTCCTTGCTGGCTTTGTCTATCAAACTTCGGAAAACTAAAAAAAGTTTTTTGTTGTGGATGCAGGATAATTGCTAGGGTTGAATTAACGTGTAAACCGTCTTCAGTTATACTACCCGAACCAGGCTGGCATGGGTTTTTGGAAAACTTGGTTTAATACTAACGATGGAGTCGTTACAACTAAAACGACTCATGGACTTGAAGAACATACCTCTACTAATTCTGGAGGCAACTCCAACAGTAGCGGCGATCGCATAGTTTTTAGTACGGAGCGAGATATTGACCTTTATGAGTTAGAAGAACTTTGTGACGCTGTAGGCTGGTCTCGTCGTCCTTTAAGAAAAGTAAAGAAAGCTATCGAGCATAGTTTTCTCGTAGCCACTATGTGGCAAGTGCGAGGAAACAGAAGAAGACTTGTTGGCTTTGCTCGTGCGACTTCAGATCACGCCTTTAATGCCACTATTTGGGATGTAGTTGTTCACCCTGACGTTCAAGGGAAAGGAATGGGCAAGGCATTAATGAAATACGTACTCAAGAAACTTAGAAGTGAAGACATTAGTAATGTGACTTTATTCGCCGACCCCCATGTTGTAGACTTCTATAGGAATCTGGGTTTTATGTCCGACCCGGAAGGTATCAAAGGAATGTTTTGGTATCCTCATTAATCGGATTTTCTAGAAAGCGACAAAATACTTTTATTTTAAAGCTTATATAAGGCTAGCTAATATTAATGATCGAGAATAAGCCTTAAATTCCGCGTTTGAAAAGGCGCGGAATTACCATTACCATCGTGCCCAATTGTAAAGTTAGATTCCAAAAATAGATTATTCTATTTGCCATAACTGCAGTAGATGTGATAGTATTATTGATAGTACCGCTTAGTTAATATAACTTACGGGATGTAGCGCAGCTTGGTAGCGCGCCTGCTTTGGGAGCAGGATGTCGCAGGTTCAAATCCTGTCATCCCGATTTTCAAAATTAATGTTGAGTATAACTTTAGGACTATTAATAGTTCTAAAGTTTTTTGATTATAAGTGTCAAAAAATCAAAATAAAGTTTTTGCAATCAAACATTACTTATTTCCGTGCAGTTTAAGTAATAATTTTTTTTAAATGACTAGTGATTACCCCGAGGAAAATATACTTATTGCAAGGAAGATCGTGCTTTACATTGGCACAAATGAAAGTAACATAACTTTAATTAATCAGAATTATATTTTGAAAAAACGTGTAAAAAATAACTAATATTCTAGTCACTATATGGAACGATTAGATTTTTTTTAGCGTCAAAATTATTCAGGAAAAGCAATAAAATGGCATTTGAGATATTTAGAAGCTTAGAAGTAAATTTTCACTTTTGTGCTTTAAATATATCTGTAGTCGGCACCTTGCCTTGTTCTTGATTAAAATATTGGATGAAACTTGGCTATTAAGCTAAGTTACGCAGTTAAAAAAGCTCTTGAAGAGACTATAACTATAAAAAGTCGGTTCAAGCTAATCTTACCCAACTCGGCTTGTTTGAAATATTGATGCTAGGAGAAGTCATGAAATCATTAGTTCGCTGGGGAGCAACGTTAGGTTTAGTGGGGAGTACTCTACTAGCAACTATCACGAGCGGAATTGCTCCAGTAATCGCATTATCAGAACAACAAATCAAAAATAAGCTCGATAATATACCAGTATGGTTGATTACCAACCCACAAGGTTTGCCATTGAGCCGTCCTATACCCGAGCAAAATGGTAAGAAAACAAGTAGTTCTGTAACTGGCGTTTATATGAGCAAACAAGAAGCTCAAGCCTTTATCAGTGACTTACAGAAGGTAAAAGATAAAGATCCGAAGATGACTCAGATGGTGAAAAGCCTACAAGTCACTCCCGTACCTTTAGGAGTCATTTTCCAGCAAGTGCAGAAAACCAAGAATGAACCAAACCGCTTGTTATTTGCCTTTAAACCCGTTGACAAAGAAGTTAAGGGGGCAATGACATTATTGAAAAAAAGCGGTCAGCAGGTGAAACAGTTTAGAAGCGTACCCGTTTTTATTGTGAGATTCGCACCAGATAAAAGCTACGTACCAATTAAACTAGGAGAGCAAAAAGCCGAACAGGAAGTAGTGCCTTTGTTCTTTAGTATGCAAGACGCAAACAATCTACTAAATCAAGTCAAGCCAAAATTTCCCAAGGCTGATATTCAGGTAGTAGATGTAGACGGTATACTGAATACTTTGCAAGAGAAAAACGATCCTTGGCTTGATAAAGTCGTGTTTTTCCCGAATCCAGAAGCTAGGCAATACATTCAGAAACTTCCCAAGCAAAACGCTCCTAGCTCTGCACCTGCAAAGAGAAGATAGTACGTTAAGTTTTTTTAAAATCAACAGATGGCGGACGAACGGCAGCTACAAGTATCTGGTATAGAACTCTCACAGTGGCGAGATGCTGCGATATCGGCTGCTGCGTCCGCTAATGTTTCTTGTGCTGAGGTAGATTGGTTATTACAGGAAGTAGCTGGGTTAGATTCTTTAGCGCTACGGATTAGTTCTTTCAAAGAAAAACCTCAAATTCAATTGAAGTTACCGCTACAAGAACTATCAAAACTTTGGCAGCAAAGAATAAACGAAAATCTTCCGGTACAATACATCGCAAAAAATACTCCTTGGCGACATTTTAATATTAAAGTTTCACCTTCAGTTTTAATTCCCAGACCAGAAACCGAATCCATAATTGACTTAGTAACAGCCGCAACTGCTGACAACTCAAAAATTATCCAAGGACATTGGGCGGATTTGGGTACCGGCAGCGGAATAATAGCTTTAGGATTAGCTACGGCTTTGAATGAAGCAATAATTCATGCTGTGGATAGTTCCGCACAAGCGCTTTCTATGGCTAGAATAAACGCTGAAAATAATGGCTTAAGCAATCGTATTAAATTCTACCAGGGTTCTTGGTGGGAGCCATTGAATTTTCTTAAAGGTGAATTTAGCGGCATGGTATCTAATCCCCCTTATATTCCTACGAATACCTTGCCCAAGCTGCAACCGGAAGTATTTAAGCACGAACCCCATTTAGCTTTAGATGGAGGTAACGATGGCTTAGAATGCATCCGCCATTTGGTAGATACTTCATCTGACTATTTAAAGCCTGGTGGAATATGGTTAGTTGAAATGATGGCAGGACAAGCAGATAGAGTTACTCAAATGTTGAACTCAAACGGTAGCTATAGCAAAATTGAAATTCATCGCGATTTAGCCGGAATAGAGCGTTTCGCCCTTGCTTATAAGAGGTAGAAGTTAGGAATGAAGAGAAGTTTAGTTTATATTGTTAACTGATAACTACTGGTAACTTATAGCTAATTAATGACACAGGTTTCTATTGCTGAGTTGGTAGCGGGAGTAAAACAAGGTAAAGTAATTAGCTTCCCTACAGATACAGTTCCCGCATTAGCAGCTTCACCTGAAAATGCAGAGTCAATTTTTACAATCAAGCAAAGAAGTACAAACAAGCCGTTAATACTTATGGCAGGGGAATCAGAGCAAATATGGAATTTTGTTAAAGGCAGTGACTTAGAGTATGAAAATTGGCAGCGCGTTGCGGATAAATACTGGGGTGGAGCGCTGACTTTGGTACTGCCTGCATCGGCTGCCGTACCGTCATGCATGAATCCAAATGACCCTACTACAATTGGGGTTAGGGTTCCTAAAAGTGATATTGCTTGCAGTATTTTAGCTAAAACAGGTCCTCTTGCCACTACTAGCGCTAACTTATCCGGAAAGCCTCCTTTACAAACTATGCAGGAAATAGAAGCATCGTTTCCAGATGTATTAACTTTAGCCTCAGCAGCATATGATAGTAACACCCCTGCTATCGGTATTCCTTCCACTGTGGCGAAGTGGGATGGTAAGGGATGGCAAATTTTACGCCAAGGAGCAGTTAATTTAAATATCTAATATTAAATATTAAATCGTCAGTATAATTATAAATTTAGTTATTAATTTAGTTATTAATAATTGTAGTTAAACTCTTGCACCTTCTTACTGCTATAACTCTTTAAGTTTTACTGAGTATTTTTCTTAGCTTTAAAGCCGCCGAATTTATCCGTGGACTATACTTTAGTGAAGCCCCTAATTTATGTTTATGGGAAATCAATTACGAATTATACTTACTTTATAGATACCGGCAATAACAGCATAACTTATTTTTCTACCTCCCTATAGTTAGAATCAGGAATGTTAAAAAATTATTGTTCGATTGCGGTTTAATCATAACCGCCATCAATCTTATTTTATATAAAGTTTGAGTAACCGATAATTATTAACGATTAAACTAGACAAAGCTTTGCCCAAGACTGTTTCAGACAGGAGAGCATAGTTTATATTAAGCCTAGCACTAATAAATTTTAACTAAGAAGAGGGCATGTTTTATATTGATGAGGTAGATTGGGACGGGTAGATATGCCCATTCCATAAGAGTTTTATAATATAAAGCTGTACCTCATTTATCTGCAAAGTACTGTATTTAGGAATGGAATTGCATAGTGTAGCTTTGTAATCAATTAAGAAGTTGATAATATTTAGAAGAAATTATGGATTGGAATAACTGGATATACTTTGGAAGCGGATTAGGATTAGGAATAGTTACTTGTCGGTTTTTGCTAAACAAAAATATTTCTAATCAATTATTTGTTTCCGAACCAGAACAAGAAAATAAGCAGAATATATCAGACTTATCTCAACGCATGAGAGAAGTTGAATTGGCTTACCATATGGCACGCGAAATGAGTCAGTTTAAAGCCGGATTTCTGGCACGTACTACTCATGTATTGCGATCGCCCCTTAATGGTTTAATTGGGTTGCATCAATTAATCTTATCGGATTTATGCGAAAATCCAGAGGAAGAACGGGAATTTATTGGTCAAGCTCACGAACGAGCTTTACAATTATTAAATCTTATTGATGAAATACTTCATATTGCCAGAGCAGAACACGGTAATAGTAAATTGGATATTGGTTCTTGCTCTTTAAATAAAATTTTACTTGAAGTATATGAGTTAACCTACATGCTGGCTGAAAATCGTAATTACCCGTTTGATATATCGTACTCAAGCGAGGAAATTTATGTTTTGGCAGATCGTCGTTGGTTAAGACAAATATTAGTCACGTTAATAGATACTGCTATTTCTAATATGGAGGAAGGTACAATATCTGTTTCTGCGAAAGCTGATGATAAAAATAATGTTGCCTATATTTGGTTGGATGTACCTCGCGATGCCATTCCTTCTAGCGAACCCATAGATTTAATCGAGTCGGAAGACAATAAAAAAATGGACGAGCAAGAAATTGAGCTAATCCAAAGAGGAATGAAGCTATTACTAAATCAAACTCTAATTGAAGTTATGGGAGGAAATCTCGAAATAGTTTCATATCCCGAAACAAATAGAAGTGAAAATTTGTCCAGGCTGCAAATTTCTATCCCTCTAGAAACTCAGTTAGCTGAGTTACAGCATTGAGACTATCTAAATTTGTAAGATTTGAACGATTGTATATCACCATCGTTGTAGAACTATTCTGCTCAAAACCAATTTTCTCGTAAAATCTTTGCTGGTGAGTAGTCATTAAATAGACACGTTCCACTTTACTCATCCGGGGATGACTCAGAACCGTTTCTACTAATTTACTACCGAGTCCAGTTCCACGAAAATCTGGGTGAATTACAACATCCCAAATAGTTGCACGATAAACACCGTCACCTGTTGCTCTAGCAAAACCAATTAATTGCTGTTTATTCCACACAGCGATGACTGGCTCGCTATTTTTGATGGCTTCTGCTAAATCCTCTAGATTTCGCTCTTTTGCCCAAAAAGCGCCTAAAGTAAACAGTTTCTGTAATTGCACTATGTCAATTTTTGATTTTGCATCGCTAAATAAAATCTGAGAATTATTCATGTATCGTAACCAGATAGAAGTTTTATTGTGCTGTTATAGCAAGCTTTTTCTTAGTGTCGCAAAGCTCTCTAGTTTTCTGGGGTTTAATCAAAAGCTGTAAACCGATATTTTTCTGTTTCTTTTCGCATAATCCTTAATAATATTATATAAAACTAACATTTTGAAAATAAAAATTCATAATAATTAATATTTTTATAGTCAATTAAAATTAATTTATAAAATTAAATTGTAAAAACTAAATTATAAAAATTATTTACACACCCATTTCCATAAAGGATGAGAAGAACCCTTTCTTTGGATTCGATAAACTTGCTTTTCCAAACGCTGCTTTTCCACTGCTGGCATCCCAAACAATATATTACGACTTTGCCAAATTAAAACAGCAAGAGTCATGCCCATGCACAAACCCAAACCAGCAGCAGCAAAGGGGTGGAACAATAAACCATATCGAACTGAAGCCCAAGTGAAATATTCCTGCAACAGTTCAATTTCTGCGCTCAATTCCAACAAACATAAAGGTGCTAATGTTAGCCACAAAAATCCAACTAACAGCCATCGCCCGTAAACCGTAAGCCTATGCAGTTTTTGCACCTGTTGAGTGAAAGATGGATCGGAAGATGGTTGTTCTATTGGAGCCATAAGCATCAGAAGATAAATAATGGGTAACGGGTAATGGGTAATAGGTAATAGGTAATAACTTAGAAAAAGTAAATTTATGCAGGATTTTAATATTCTTTTCTTATCTCTTACCTGATATTCCTATTACCACCTACCTATTAACCACTTTTTGCAAATAATTGTTAGCTGTTGACTGTTAACTGTTCGTTATTTCCACCAGCAGGGGGAGGATCTAATTTTTCTTGACGTTCGCGCCACCAAGCAAGAAGCGTGCTAGCGATAAAGATACTAGAATATGCTCCTGCTAAGAAACCAAGAATCAGCGCTAAAGCAAAGTTTTTTAGGGTTTCCCCGCCGAATAAAAAGATTGCAATCAATGACAGTAAAGTTGTCAGCGTAGTATTTATAGATCGTGCTAAAGTTTGATTTACCGCATCGTCTACAATTTCAACAATAGGACGATTGGGATTCACTTTTAAAGTTTCCCGGATGCGGTCGTAAATTACTACGGTATCGTTAACCGAAAAACCAGTAATTGTGAGTAAAGCAACAATAAATAAGCTATCTACTTCTATACCAAACAGCAATCCAAATATCGAGAATATTCCTACCGTCATTAAGATATCGTGGAAAGTCGCAACAATGGCAAATATTGCGTAGTCCTTCTGAAATCTAATAGACAAGTAAATTATAATACCAGTAAAAGCAACTATCAAGGAAGTGATTCCAGAGTTAAATAACTGCCTTCCTAAAGTCGGCCCAACAGTATCAATTTGACGTTTCTTGGAATCGAAAGTACCGATTTTTTCGCCTAAAGCATTTTCTAGCTGGGTGCGTTTTTCGACATCTAAGGTTTTGGTACGAATTAACACACCGTTATCTTCACCAGTTTCTCTATCGGCAATCAGTTGGATGCTGCTATCAGCTAAATCCTGAGATGCAACAACTTCCCGGACTAGGTTGATATCTACTGGTCGATCGCAGTTATTGGGCAAATTACAGTCCCGTTCAAACTGCAATCGCGTACCGCCGACAAAGTCCAAACTAGGACGTAGTGGTGCCCCAATTTGCTGCCAAGACACCAACATAGAAATGATGCCAGCTAAAACGATAGCTCCGGAAATACTCCACCATAGAGTTCGCGATTTATTAACACTTATTTTCATCTGGCAGCCTCTGCCTTATTTGAAGTGGGCAGGTTGGGACAGAAAAGTTCTGGCTTGCGTATTGAATCAATTCTGATTGCTAAAAACATTAACGTGCGGCTACAAGTTACTGCTGTAAACATACTAACTGCCACCCCTACAGCCAAAGTTACGGCAAAGCCTTTGACTAAGCCAAATCCCAACCAAAACAGCGCTGCACAGGCAATCAGTGTAGTGACATTACTATCTAAAATACTAGACCATGCTCGGTAAAAACCAGATTCAACTGAACGATAAAGTGATTTACCAGCTCGTAATTCTTCCCGAGTGCGCTCAAAAATAAGCACGTTAGCATCAACCGCCATACCAATACTAAGGACGAAACCGGCAATACCGGGTAAAGTTAAAGTTACGCCAAGTAAAGCAAAACAAGCCCAAGTTAGAAGGGCGTAAATTACCAAAGCAATATCAGCAATAATTCCTGGCAGTCTGTAATAAACTACCATAAATATTAATACTAAAATTAAACCACCAACACCAGCGTAAATACTGCGTTTAATGCTGTCTAATCCCAATGTGGCACCGACTGTACGATTTTCGACAATTTCTATTGGTACTGGTAGCGAACCACCCCGCAGTTGTACTGCTAAATCTTGAGCTTGTTGTGCTGTAAAATTACCTTCAATTACAGCATTACCGCCAGTGATTCCTGTGTTACTCCATTTTATTCCGACAGAAGCAGCACTAATTAATTCATTATCCAGAAAAATACCAATACTGCGTCCCGTACCTGCCAGATTTTTGGTTAATTCTGCAAATAACTTGCCACCTTCTTGATTAAATTCAAGCCCTGCACTCCAACCCCGCGCACCTTGCTGGGGGTTTAAAGGATTGGCATTATTTAAATATTTACCTGTTAGCGGCTTTTCTAAACTTTCAAATAATTCAACGATCGCTTCTTGGTTAATCTTCAGATCTTGTTGATTTTTTTCAATAGCCGCTTCATCTCTTTCTTCAGCAGCAAGTAATTCTGCCTGTTGAGCTTTGAGCTGCTCGCGATTGGCTCTTAAAGCAAAAACCTGAGTTTCCGTCCCCGGTTTTTGAGTTTTAAACTCTAATTGTGCCGTACCACCTAAAACTCGTTCGGCTTGCGCTGGATTATCAACACCAGGTAGCTGAACCAAAATTTTATCGCTGCCAGCAGTTTGAATTACGGGTTCGGAAACTCCAAGTCCATTAACTCGATTACCCAAAACCGTTTGCACCGCTTCTAATTCCCGTTCACCTATCTGCTTAATTTCAGGAGTCGTCTTAACTTGAATAGTCAGTTGCGAACCCCCTTGCAAATCTAGCCCCAAAGGCACTTCAATTGTTGCAATTACCGTCACTGCGGCAATTACCAAAACAAAAATCAAGGCTAAAAACAATCGCTGTTTTTGCATACCATCCCCAAAAAGCGCGACAAACGCTATAATAACGTTTCTTTATCTGATATGAGTGAAGAGTTATTAATTAATGGGCATGGGGCATGGGGCATTGGGCATTGGGCATGGAGAAAAAAGATAAAATTCCAATTACCCATTACCAATTACCTATTACCCATTACCCTATTAACTTAAACTCGTGCTGAAACCATTTTTTCTACTGCTTCAACAATTTGTGCTGGTTGAACAATTGTCAGATTTTCTAATTTACCGTTGTAAGGTGTGGGGATATCTTGAGAAGAAAGTCGCAGTACGGGGGCATCTAACTCATCAAACAAGCGCTCGTTGATTGAAGCGATAATTTCTGCTGCTATACCGCCGGTTCTCATGCATTCTTCTACAATAATGACTCGATGAGTTTTACGTATAGATTCGCCGATGGTATCAAAATCTAAGGGTTTTAAAGAAATTAAATCGATAACTTCTGGGTCAAAACCCGATTTTTCTAAAGTCTTTACGGCTTGCATTACATGATGACGCATTCGCGAATAAGTTAGGATTGTGACATCTTTTCCACTTCGCACAACTTCTGCTTTATCTAGTGGCAGTAAGTACTCTTCTTCGGGTAAATCTTCTTTTAAGTTATAAAGCAGCACGTGTTCAAAGAACAGTACTGGATTGTCGTCGCGAATAGCAGATTTTAATAAACCTTTAGCATTGTAAGGTGTAGAACAAGCAACAATCTTCAACCCTGGAACAGCTTGGAAGTAAGCTTCTAAACGTTGGGAATGTTCTGCACCTAGCTGTCTTCCTACTCCACCTGGTCCGCGAATTACTAAAGGTATTTTAAAGTTACCGCCGGAAGTGTAGCGCAACATCCCGGCATTATTAGATATTTGGTTGAAGGCTAATAGCAAAAAGCCCATGTTCATGCCTTCAATTATCGGTCTTAACCCGGTCATTGCAGCACCTACTGCCAACCCAGTAAAGCTATTTTCAGCAATGGGTGTATCTAATACTCTGAGTTCCCCATATTTTTTGTATAAGTCTTTGGTAACTTTGTAGGAACCACCATAATGTCCTACGTCTTCACCGAGTACCATCACGGTTTTATCTCGTGCCATTTCTTCATCGGTGGCTTCCCGCAAAGCATTAAAAAATAGTGTTTCTGCCATTAGATCAAAAATTACAAATATTGTTGAATGAATCTTATCGCGTCTCCTAAAAAAATACGGTAAAAACTGCACGGCTCGCGCAAAAATACCGAAAATTTTAGAAGTAAAGATGAATAAACCACTGCATCGTATTGAATTATATAGCCTTTATTCAATAGAAGATGACACTTTGAGTTAAAGCAGGAATTAGATTTACATCTTGTATATTTAGCACATACCAGCTTTAGAGATTTTTTTCAACTGTAGATACGATTGCTTGTGTTTCAATATACTAAATTTAGTATTCCAGTACACAATTATTTCCAAAATTTCCCACATTTAAAAATTAGTTGTTAATTAATTGAAGACTAATAACTATAAAATCTCATGGTAATTTTTGCCGTTCGTAATGTTGTTTGGTTATAGTCAAAAGTCATAAATGAACAGTAGTAAAATTCTCAAACAAACAAAAACTCCAGCGTCATAATTCACTGATAGAGCTAAAACGCCGGAGATAAATTTTGACTGCAATCAGAGTTGCTTAACCGCTAAAAATACGGCTACATTCAACAGATAATTACGCTAAACGCACTAAAGAAAAGAGCTAACAAATAACTTTCCTGATTATTTATTCTACAAAGAATTTTAGGTGATAATTCTCTTTGTAAGAATATCGGCTTCTCCTGACTAATAATAATTTAGTGGTTAAAAGAAACTGTTGAATCTTCTACAGAAGTTACTTGAGTTACGCTCTTTTCAGACTCGCTTGCTCCAGAAGTTGTAGGAAGCTGACTCACGGGAAACCTTCTTGGCCTTCCCGGTTTACGCTTATGCCTTTGGTTAATAGATTTTTCACTTGCTTCTGCTAACTCTTCTGGCGTGCATTTAAATAGGCGCAATGCATCCCAGTACTTTTTCGGTGTCATAGTTGGCTCGGTTCGCCCAGCTTCCCAGTTGCGAACACTTGTTTCACTGATTGCAAGCCTGAAGGCAACCTCTGCACGGCTGAGTCCCGCACGTTCTCTCAGGACTTGCATATCCATATCTCAATGCTCCCTTTTTAAAACTCATTAATTGGATTTATTAAATCAATTGACGTAAAAATGCCAACTGAAAATTCTTTGTTAACAATATTATTGTATAGGACATTGTATACCCGTATAGCAATCTAACCATACTGCAATCTTCTACTTTCTTCGATCTATTTATTTTGCAATATCTATAAAAAGGTAGATGTGGTAAATATGATTATGCTTATTCAACTATTTACATTAAACTTCTGCTCATCAATATGCGAATAATAATAATTTTTTGTTATACAGTCAGTTTGTTAATACTAATTTTTTAATTCAATTCTAAATTAATAATTATTGATATCTCGACGCAAAGTTTAACGTCGAGATATTGCGTTTAGAGTCAGCACCACAAATTAATCCTGGTGTTTTTTTCTGCTTATTTCAGCCATCGTGCGGCATCTTTGGCATGATAAGTCAAAATTAGATCGGCACCAGCACGTTTGAAGCTAGTTAAAGTTTCTAGTACAACTCGTTCTTCGTCGATCCAACCATTGATGGCTGCGGCTTTAATCATAGAATACTCCCCAGAAACGTTATAAGCAGCAACAGGAAGATGGCAAGCTTGCTTAACTTGCCAAATAACGTCCATATATGACAAAGCAGGTTTGACCATTAGCATGTCAGCCCCTTCGGCAATATCTATTTCTATTTCTTTGATTGCTTCGCGGGAATTTCCTGGGTCCATTTGATAAGTTCGGCGATCGCCAAACTGCGGGGATGAGTCAGCCGCGTCGCGGAACGGTCCGTAATAGGCAGAAGCATATTTCGCAGCATAGGATAAAATCGGCGTATCTTGGAAGCCTGCTTCATCCAAACCTTCCCGAATAGCTTGTACAAAGCCGTCCATCATTCCGGAAGGAGCAATGATATCCGCGCCAGCTTTTGCTTGGGATACTGCGGTTTTTTTGAGCAATTCTAAGGTGGGGTCATTTAAAACTCTACCGCTTAAATCGCCCACTTCTAAATAACCGCAGTGACCGTGACTGGTATATTCGCACAAGCAAGTGTCGGCAATGACAATTAAATCCGGTACTGCTTCTTTGATCGCGGTAGCAGCTTTTTGAACGATGCCGCAATCATGCCAAGCTCCTGTAGCTTCTACGTCTTTATCTTCAGGAATACCAAATAAAATAACTGCTGGAATTCCTAAATCGTAAACTTCTTTGGCTTCATCAACAATTTTGTCGCAAGAAAGTTGAAAAACTCCCGGCATCGATTTTACTTCATTGGCTACACCTTCACCGGGTACCGCAAACAAAGGATAAATTAAATCGTTTGTATTCAATACGGTTTCGCGTACCATCCGACGTAATTGAGCATGGCTACGCAGACGGCGAGGACGATGAGTAGGAAACATAATTTTTTTAAACAGTAAGGAAAACTTTTACAGACAGAACCCAAAGCGTCACAACTGCCAAGCAAGATTGCACTTGAGAAGGGCAAACTGCAAACAGCGCTTAACTGTCCTATGCCCTACTGTCTGAGAAGATGTGGGGCAATTTTGTATTGTACAGCTAGCTTTATATATATCCTATAAAAGCTTGAAAAAACTATATTGAAAAAATTATTTAAACAACTGATTCAAACAGTTAAGAAAAATATAGTTATCAAATGAAATCTAGTTAAGACTGAAAACTATTTTGTCAATAAATTTTTATAAATTTTTACTCATTTCCTTGGCAAGCAAGGAGCAATAAATCTGGAGGAAGAAGGATACTTATCTTTTTCTTCTAAAAAATATGTGTTAAATTCTCCAGCTTCGTAGGGTTCCTTCCGTTGTAGTAAATGGCGGTAAAATCCCCATTGCAATTCCAGCCTTCTTTCCTCTTGCTTCGTTTAATATTTTTATTCACAGCTTAGCTAAATTATTGCTCAAATAAAATAGGCTTAAGCATGTAGCTGTACGCTTAATGCTTAAGCACAAATTTGATTAATATCCTTGAAATTTTCATAACGTTAAGATGGCGCTTTTTTCACAGGCTGACGACATCTATAATCATTAGTTTTATATCTCGGACTAAAAAGTAATGCTTCCGGAAGCTTGGAAAGCGTTAGTTTGTAAATGCTGTAATGCTATTAGTACATGAAGCCAATTCGCCAAAAATTAAGTAGGTCAGTGTGAGGAGCAATAAGTGAGAAGATTGTATTTTTGACTTTTGCCTATTGTCAGGAATTAGATTTACGCATGGAAAGCTTCTGATTGGAGAACCAAGATTAAACAACTCTAAATATGAAAGGATAGCGAAAAGCTTTCTCCGACTCATTTAAAACACTATACAGTGCCCAAATAGTAAGTCCCCAATGGACGACAAACCATAAACCCAATAGAGGGGCAAGTAAGCCAAAAGTAACCCAAACCAGCGCAGTTATAATTAGTCCACACAACCAGACATTTAAATGGAAGTTGAGAGCTTCTTTTGCATTTTCTTTGACAACTGGATCTTTAACGGTAAAAAGTATAACAATAGGAACGGCAATAGATACAAATGTGAAGTTAAAAAAAATCGCTCCATGACAAAGTGCTGATAAAAGCTTTCTACTGTCGGTGTCGTACATTTTCTCCTCCCCTGATGTTGAGCTTTTGAATTATATAACGAACCGATTACCTTGATAGTTGTCTTAAGATTAAAAGACTTCTGCTAATCAAAGAAAAACTATTGTTTTAGTTAGAATACAATCAAACAAATACCTTATGTCAACTGAACTTGAGAACGAAATTTACGAAGAAGTTGAACGTCGTCGCAATTTTGCCATTATTTCTCACCCAGATGCTGGTAAAACTACTTTGACTGAAAAATTACTTTTGTACGGGGGTGCTATTCATGAGGCTGGTTCTGTAAAAGCTCGAAGAGCGCAGCGTAAAGCTACTTCTGACTGGATGGCAATGGAACAGCAAAGGGGTATTTCTATTACCTCAACAGTGTTACAGTTCGAGTACAAAAATTGTCAAATAAATTTATTAGATACTCCCGGACACCAAGACTTTAGTGAAGATACATATCGAACTCTGAGCGCTGCCGATAATGCGGTGATGTTGATTGACGTAGCAAAGGGCTTAGAACCGCAAACGCGAAAATTATTTGAAGTTTGTAAAATGCGGGGTATCCCAATTTTTACTTTTGTCAATAAACTTGACCGTCCCGGAAGAGAAGCCCTAGAACTTTTAGATGAAATTGAGCAAGAATTAAATTTACAGACTTATGCGGTAAATTGGCCTATCGGCATGGGCGACCGTTTTAAAGGTGTATTTGACCGTCAGGAACAAAAAATTCACTTGTTTGAAAGAAGTGCCCACGGTAGCAAGGAAGCGGCGAATACGATAGTTGACTTGGGTGATGCCAAAATTGAAGAACTTTTAGAACAAGACCTTTATCATCAACTCAAAGATGATTTGGAACTTTTAGATGGAGTCGGTCCCGAATTAGATATAGATTTGATTCATCAAGGCAAAATGACTCCGGTGTTTTTTGGCTCGGCGATGACTAATTTTGGCGTGGAATTATTCTTGCAGAATTTTCTCCAATACGCTCTTAAGCCTGGTTCTCACTCTAGTAGCTTGGGCGAAATTCCTCCAACTTATCCAGATTTTTCCGGATTTGTGTTCAAGCTACAAGCAAATATGGACCCCAAACACCGCGATCGCGTTGCTTTTATCCGCGTATGTACTGGTCGGTTTGAAAAAGATATGACGGTGAACCATGCCCGTACTGGTAAAAACGTCCGTTTATCCCGTCCGCAAAAACTTTTTGCTCAAGAGCGAGAATCCATTGATGAAGCTTATCCGGGGGATGTTATCGGTTTAAATAATCCCGGTGTTTTTGCAATTGGCGATACAATTTACACTGGTAAAAAATTAGAATATGAAGGCATCCCTTATTTTTCACCAGAATTATTTGCCATTTTGAGAAACCCCAATCCTTCTAAATTCAAGCAATTTCAAAAAGGCGTAACGGAATTGCGCGAAGAAGGAGCAGTGCAAATCATGTATTCGGTAGATGAATCCAAACGCGACCCAGTTTTGGCT
Source organism: Rivularia sp. PCC 7116 (assembly GCF_000316665.1). GTDB lineage: Bacteria > Cyanobacteriota > Cyanobacteriia > Cyanobacteriales > Nostocaceae > Rivularia. The sequence continues at coordinate 2,023,857 of NC_019678.1, forward strand.
GCAGTCGGTCAGCTACAGCTTGAAGTTGTACAATACCGTTTGGAAAATGAGTATGGTGTAGAAACTCGTTTAGAATATTTGCCTTACAGCGTTGCTCGTTGGGTTGAAGGTGGTTGGGAAGCTTTGGAAAAAGTGGGACGTTTATTCAACACTACTACCATGAAAGATAGTATGGGAAGACCCGTACTGTTGTTTCGGAATGAATGGAACACTTCTCAGTTAAAGCAGGATCATCCAGAGTTGAAATTAAATGCGATCGCTCCGGTATCTGGAAAAACTTTAACTTGAAAATGACAGCACTGTTTATCTGGTAAAAATTGCTGTGGCAGGCTAAAATATCTAGCCTTGGGTTCTGCCTTGCAGGTGGAACCCCCATCAATCTTAGTTTTCTGTGGAAATGTATTTGAGCCGCGCTCGATATTTTATTTTTTGGATCTTCCTAAGCCCTGATAATATCAGCCACATTTGCACGATATAAATATGTAAGTATTTTTAAATACGTTTGGCGAAAGAGTATCTATGTCTTCACACTCCAAATCATCTCTGAAGGACGGCTTAGCTGCCCTAAAAAAAGAAGATTACCGCACGGCAAAAATCATCTTAGAAGATGTTGCAGCTAGGGATGATGATACCAATAAAAGCTTGCAAGCCCAAGTTGGCTTAGTAGTGGCTTACTCCCGCAGTTCGGAAATTGAAATGGCGATTGCAGTGTGTGAATCTCTTGTTGAGAGTAATAATTCTCAAGTTAAAGAGTGGGCAGAAAAATCTTTAAAACAATTAAGAAAAAAGTATCCTCATAAAAATACAGAATTCCACCCTACAGGATTTGTTAGCTTTGAATCACCCGAAGAGCAAATAGAAGCGGCACCGGAAGAATCAGTTTCTTTGTCTACCCCTCCGCCTCCGCCGCCTCCGCCACCTCCACCTCCGGCTCCCGGCTTTGTAAACTCGCAAGCAATAAATCCTTCATTAAAAGAAGTTCCCGAGCAAACGAAAAAAAAACATTCGGGTGAGGCGATAGTACTTGCAAATCAAGCAAAAAATAAAATTCCAGATATTAACTCTAATATTCATTGGCGGTTGGCAGGAAGAGCCAAGGTATGGCAACCCCTGCCAAAAGCAAAGTTGATTAAATCTATTCGCTTGCGATTGTTGGGCATTGGCACCTTAGTTGCTTTATTGTGCGTAGTCAGGGCATTGCTACAACTTGCAATGGATTCAATCAATAATATTTTAGTTTGGCTTCCATTTTTAGAACCAATACAGCTTTTATATAATGACCCTACTTTCTTATTACTAGGTACATTTTTAATACTGTTAGTTGCTGCACCATGGTTACTTGAGTTGCAGCTACGTAAATTTTACCAACAAAAGACTTTAGATAGAGAAACTTTAAATACATATTCTCGTGAATCAGTGCGGGTTTTGCTACGCTACTGTCAACCGCGAGGGTGGCGTTTACCGAAATTAAGAATATTGCCATTTTCAGCACCAATCGCATTCACCATAGGTCATTTACCCCGCACAGCTTGCATTGTAGTTAGTCAGGGACTTTTAGAACAACTTGAAGATGATGAAATTGCCGCCGTAATTGCTTCTGAGTTGGGACAAATAGCTCGTTTAGATTGTGCTGTCATGTCTGTAATCCTATCGGTAACAATTCCGATTTATCAACTATACGAATTTATTGCCGAACAAAGCGATAACATATCTAATCGTATTGGCGGTACAGTTGTAGGAATCATTGGTAATATCATTTACGGAATTTGGTGTTTGCTGACGGGAACGGGCTTGTGGTTATCCCGAAGAAGAGTTTACTTGAGCGATAGAGTTGGTGCCGAAGTTACTGGAAACCCCAACGCTATGATTCGCGCTTTACTAAAAATTGCTATTGGTACGGCTTCGGATATAGCGAAGAAAAAACAAACACCATACGCCTTGGAAAGTCTCAATCTATTAATACCAGTAGGTCACCAACAAAGTTTATGGTTGGGTAGTATCGCTCCAAATACGACCTTTGAATCATTGCTAATGTGGGATTACCTCAATCCTTATCGCCAATGGTTTTTAATCAACAACAGCCATCCCTTAATGGGAATGCGTTTGCAAAAATTATCTCAGCTAGCTCGTTACTGGCACATCGAACCCGAACTGTATCTGGAAAATCAGCAGTCTTTAAAGGTAAAACGTCAGCCATTTTTACTACAAATTGCTCCTTTCTTGGGTATTTTGATTGGTGCAGCCTCAGCCTTACTTTTTTGGCTGGCTTGGCACACATTATTCCTGCTGAATTTTATTAATCTCAAGTGGATATACGATAACTGGCAATTTGTTACTGGTTTTATGCTTATTGGCTTTAGCATCGGTAGTGTATTTAGAATAAATTATTTGTTTGCAAATATCGATGCCAAAACTGCTAGCACTTCTGAAGCGTTAGCAGAATTATTGACAAACCCAGCTAACTTACCAATAGACAGTATCCCTGTGAGATTGTCGGGAAAATTATTAGGTCGTCGCGGTAGCAGCAATTACTTGGCACAAGACTTGCTTCTGCATGTAGACAATATTCTGTTGAAATTGCATCATGTTTCCTGGCTGGGACAATCTGTTAATGCTCAAGACTTTGTCGGTAAAACAGTTTTCGTTACTGGTTGGTTGCGAAGAGGTGCAACACCTTGGTTGGATATTCAAACTTTAAAAACTCAAACTGGCAAAATGGTCAACAGTCCCCATCCTATTTGGTCTACCATTTTGACTGTAGCTGCTTTTGCTTGGGGAGCTTACATAATTCTGACGGGGTAATCCGTTATAGTTATTGATTACTTTTTTCTCTATTCAGCCTCCCTCAATCGGCAATCACGAATATTTTTGTTAATTTAAGTTGCGAAATATCAAACAAAGTGTTACATTTATTTACAATAACTAGTGCAACGTCTAAGGATGAAGCATTAAGCTTCATTTATTTACAAGGCTTTTTGCGCTGTTATCTCCCCCCTTTCATCCTTCCAACACAGCAGGAAATGAACCAGCCGTTGGCTGGTTTTTGTTTCTTGAAAGGGTTTGCTTCACGAAAAAAATGTATTGTATGTTACTATGCATTAATAAGTTGGCTAGAAATGTGTGTGCTGAACTAGCTGTGCAAAGAATAGCGTGATATTGTAGGAAATGGTGTTTAAATCTTCATAATACAAAAGAGCATTGAATCAGTTTTGTTTTGCACGAACTATAATGCAGAATTTATAATTTTTGAGATTAAAGTTTTTGCGCGTTCAAGCGCACAATTTCGCATAAAAAAAATCAGCTTGGGAAAAAACTGTATTGTAAAGATTAACAGTTTGCAGTAAAAAGATGGTTCGCGGCAATGTTACTTAGTAACATATGTCTGTCGTCTTTAAAGCCAAGTTTTTGTTTTAAACCCGCCCCTAAACATCTAACCATATTGGAGGTTCTTTCATGTCCATTCGCCTATACATAGGCAATTTGCCCAAAGAAGAAATAGAGAAATCAGAATTGCAAGCAGTTTTTGCTGAAGAAGGTAGCAGTATCACTACTAAATTAATCAAAGACCGTAAGACAGGTAAATGTCGCGGCTTTGGTTTTATGACAGTGAATAACGACGAACAAGCCGATCAGATTATTGAAAAATATAATGGTCAGATGTTCAAAGATTCTCCAATCAAATTGGAGAAAGCATTACCTCGTACTAAAAGTAATGAGGAAGGCGAAGAAAATGCTGCTCCTAAAACATCTAGTTCTCCAACCCCTGTTAGCAGTGGCTCTGGGAATCCTGTATCTAGTAAGAGTAAGAAAAAATCTCGTCGCGGTAGTGGTTCCAAGGATAATAGCAGTAGCAGTGGTTCTTCCTCAGATGGAGTTTATCCAGATCCTCGCTGGGCTACAGAACTAGAAAAGTTAAAGGAAATGCTTGCTGCACAAACCACTAACTAATTGATTTACCTTTATCTGCAAGAAGGCTGACACCGTATTCTTAGATTAGGTGTTTAGGTGAATTGCAATTTAGGATTTATGGTATTGTGATTTGATTTGATGTAAGTAAGTACGTCAAAAGGAAGAATGAACTAGCCCACCGAGTTTGGAGTATCGGGTTTAATTCCCCATTACTTGTGTTGGGCTTGTACTACTTCCTGTTGTTATGTTTTAAATAATTTATTGGAGCTATTTTTTTTCGACAAGCATTGCTTTACAAAATAAATATTAATTTTTAATTGCAAATCGTAATCCCAAATTTTATCGATATAAGCAGGATGTTGGATATTTGTATAACGTCGAATCGATAACTCGCTTCATGATTCAACGTTTAGAGCAAATATTTAAGCATCCTTTTTGCGGTTGCATAACCGAATAGTTAAATTTTATTAATAAACTAATACTTCACTTTCTTTTATGCATAAGGAGTAGCAATAAAAAATTAACTATAAAATAATCATATGCCATCTATATTTAGTAAATAAATACTAAGTAACATAAGTCACAATTTTATATGCGAATATTTTTTATAAATATTTGGCAAAATGTAGCGTCAAGCACAATTTATGGTCATGCTACGCGATATGTATATTAAGTTACAATATTTACATATGTTTATTTATGCATTAGCACTTACAACCATTTAATTTGCATCAATTTTCTATTTTAATTTAGAAATTCGTTAAGTAATATTATGTAATTTGTGAGTAGCATTTATTGTATTTTTTTTTGCATAAATGTGGATTAACGTTTTTTATTTAGTTGCAAATAGTACTTAAAAAAATTAGAGTATAGGCATAATCATCAACAATATTCACTAATAATCAAGGTGACAGGAAGCACACGTATAAAGTTTATAGCAGGAATTTAGCCCATATTATTACTGAAACTTTATGGGTAAAGGTAACAATATATAAATAAAAATATTTCACATATTAAATTAAAATAAAAATTACATGAACATTTACAAAGATTTTGGTTTTAGGGGTTGACTAGCTTTGAAGAGCTGCTAGCCGATTAAACCAAACACATAAATAACCAACAAACTATGAACCTTGCAACAGAACAACGCATCGCCTTGATTTCCGTCCACGGCGATCCAGCGATTGAAATAGGTAAGGAAGAAGCTGGAGGGCAAAACGTTTACGTTCGTCATGTCGGGGAAGCGCTAGCTGAACTTGGATGGCAAGTTGATATGTTTACCCGTAAAGTGAATGTCGAGCAAGAAGATATTATTTGGCATTCTCCGAATTGTCGAACAATTCGCTTGAAAGCTGGTGATGTTGATTTCGTGCCACGAGACAATATTTTTGGGCATCTACCAGAATTTGTAGAGAATTTTCTTAAATTCCAAGAAGATAACGGAATTATATATTCTTTAATTCATACCAATTATTGGCTTTCGAGCTGGGTTGGTATGCAGTTGAGACAAAAGCAACCATGTCAGCTTGTACATACATATCATTCACTTGGAGCAGTTAAATACAATACTGTAAAAACTGTTCCTTTAGTTGCTAGTACCCGTTTGGGGACAGAAAAACAGATATTAGAAACGGCACAAAGAATAGTTGCAACTTCTCCTCAAGAAGAAGAGCATATGCGTACTCTTGTCTCCACAAAAGGAAGCATTGATGTGATTCCTTGCGGTACGGATATTCAACGTTTTGGTCGTGCTGACAGAAAAGCAGCAAGAAACGAGTTAGGAATTAATCCTGAAACTAAGCTGGTAATGTACGTAGGGCGCTTCGATCGGCGCAAAGGTATTGAAACCTTAGTCAGAGCAGTTGGACAATCTAAGTTACGAGGTTCTGAAGATTTAAAGTTAATTATTTGTGGCGGTAGTCGAGCTGGACACAGTGATGGTAAAGAACGCGATCGCATCGAAAAAATTGTTGCAGAGTTAGGAATGACTCAAATGACCGAATTTCCCGGTCGTGTGAGTCAGAAGGATTTACCATCTTATTATGCTGCAGCTGACGTTTGCGTTGTTCCCAGTCATTACGAACCTTTTGGTTTAGTAGCTATTGAAGCAATGGCAAGTTATACGCCAGTAGTCGCTAGTGATGTTGGTGGGCTTCAGTTTACTGTTGTAAGTGAAAAAACTGGCTTATTAGCAGCTCCGCAAAATGTTTCAGCTTTCGCCAATGCTATTGACAGAATTTTATTAGATCCTCAATGGCGCGAACAGTTAGGTGAGGCTGCGAGGAAGCGTGTTGAAAATAAATTTAGTTGGGAAGGAGTTGCGATGCAACTAAGCGAACTCTACAAAAATTTATTGCACAAATCTGTGGAACAGCCTTTGGTGGCAAACAGTTAAAAGTAATAATACATAAATAATGGGAACTGGTCATTTCGAGCATGGGATTTACTGCAATTAAATTTAATCTTTATTGCCGATAAAACCATTCCAATTTTGAACAAATAATTTACCGGATACCCATTTAGGGTGCGGCTATATAAACCAATCCCAACGACCTCAGCTAGAAGGTTTTTTAAGCAAGCAAGGTCGGTGGTGAAATTCGCAATATTGCCCCAGACTTATAGTCTGAGGGCTTTTGTCTGTATTGGGATGCTTTCTTGTCAATTACTCACCTAAGGTGTCGCTAAGCAACAAAATTCTGGTTTGCGGCCATTCCTATCAATTTGAAATTATCAAATTTTGATGTTTTTTACGTATTAATACTTAATATTCACGCAATTTACTGATGAACTTACTTTTATCAGGTATTGTGAAAGCATTATTTATCTAAGTATTCCTAAGTAATGTTAATGAACAAATTAAAATACTTAATCTAAATAAAAAGTTCTAATTAAAAATCAACTTTTTTCTCGACATTTTCATCTAGCAGAGCTTTACTAGATACATCAGCAACCGAAGCCTTCACACATTAATTACTTTGGGGTTGATAATATTTACGTTTATGGAATTTGACTTATCGAACCGGAAGTAAAAACAGATTGCTCACTTAAATAGTTAATACAGATTTTTCGGCATACCATCTCTCAATTTGTATTGTAGTTTAATTCTTTTTTTGCTACTACGATAATTTTTTTCAACTAATTCAAAAATATCTTTTAAATCAACAAAATGTTTAATTTTACAAAGAAAATCAATGCAGGTAATTCACTATTTGCTTTCAGCATTACTGCTCTTGGATTATTAATTGCACCAAGCTCTGCTCAGGCTATGAATTTAGTTAATGATGCTAGTTTCACCGATACAGATTTTAACTCTTTAATTAATTATGGGGAATTTTCTGAATTGTTTGTTGCTGAAGGAAGAATTGGAGATAGAGCAGCACAGGCACAAAAAGAACTAAAGATTAATGGCGATGTGGTTGAAGGTGCTAAAGTCGCAACCGAAACAAATTTTGGTTGGGTAAATGGTGAAGAATACGACTTCAGCTTAGTATACAATGGAAGCACAGTTGACTATGTTCTCGGTGGTATTCCACTAAGCACTCAAAAATTTAGTGGCGCTGTAAATAGCATTTTCTTCCGTACTAGTGCCGGTGCAAATACCACAACCTCTTTGACTAACCTTGTATTCAATGGTGATGCAATTGGGAATTTAACTTCGAGTGATAGTAGTAGTAGCGATATTGACTATCTGCAGCTAAACGACATATCTTCTCCTTTCACAATTACAGGAAAAGCATCAATAAGCTGGGAGGGAACTGCACCTAGAGGCTCTCTGAATGCTTTTCAAATTAAGGTTGGTAACTCCCCTGCAACCAGCGTACCCGAACCCGGTAGCATCGGAGCAATATTAGTAACTGGACTTACCGGTTTCGGTTTGAGTAAAAAGAAGAAAAAAGATGAAACTTAAAGGTGGAAATGTTGTGCATCAGCTGTTTTATTATTTAATTAATATCTAATTTAAATTTAATAAAGTTGCACCACCTCCCTTAATTAAAAATTTTTTCTCGCCTTACTTTTAAACATAGTTGCTTTCACAAATGCACGTCTCTAAGATTTATATATCTTTCAGAGCGTGCATCTAGTGTTTTAACCGAGCTATACTTACGAGTATCTATGCCCTTACAACAAAAATCGCTGTGCAAACATTTGACTATACTACTTTAAGCGCAGTTTGCAGCGATATTCGTGCTAACTGGTTACCATCGCGTTTAGAACAAGTTTATCAGCGCGATCGCTATACTATTGCAATTGCGCTTCGTACTATTAAAGGAAGGGGTTGGCTTGAAGTTTCTTGGCATCCCCAAGCCGCTCGGATTCATATCGGCTCTCCACCACCGCGCATCCCAGATACATTTACATTCTCTCAACAATTAGTTCACCAGTTAGGAGGTTTAGCTCTGGTGACAATTGAGACAGTTGCCTCTTGGGAACGTGTCATCAATTTGCAATTTGCTCGTCGTCCGGGAGAAGCAGCTTTGTACCACCTATATGTAGAAATTATGGGCAAGTATAGCAACGTGATTCTTACGGATGCGAAAAATACAATTATTACCGCAGGTCGCCAGGTCAACGAGCAAAAATCAAGCGTTCGTCCTATTTTAACTGGAGAAGTTTACGAGCAACCACCGAAGCTTACTAGCGCGATTCCGAGTTTGGATGAACCACAACAAGATTGGTACGAAAGGATAAGTTTGATACCTGGAGCAATCAAGCGTCAACTACCTAAAAATTATCGTGGTGTGTCTCCAATGTTAGTACAGTCAATGCTTTTAGCAGCAAATCTGAGTACGGAAAGCACCACCGATCAACTTACATTTAAAGAATGGAATTTGTTATTTAAGCAATGGCAAGAATGGCTAAAAGCTTTACAAGAAGACAAATTTAAACCGGGTTGGACTGAAGCTGGCTATACCGTACTTGGTTGGGGTGCAGTCAAAAAAGTAGAAGATATTCAAGAATTACTCAATCGCTACTATACAGATAAACTCAATCAACAAGTTTTTTCTCAGCTAAAGCACCAGCTTACTCAAAAATTGAGTAATATTTTAGGAAAATTGCGCTCCAAAGCTGAAACTTTTGAAAAACGCTTGCAGCAGTCAGAACAATCAGATGAATATCGCACGCAAGCCGATTTATTGATGGCTTATCTACAAGAATGGCAACCAGGTATGGAGGAAATGATTTTGGCTGACTTCGAGACGAACGAACCAGTCAAAATTAAATTACAACCTGATAAAAACGCGGTACAAAATGCTCAAAAACTTTATAAACAGCATCAAAAGCTTAAACGCGCTCGTACTGCCGTAGAGCCTTTACTTGCAGAAGTGAACGCGGAAATTGCATATTTAGAACAAGTAGAATCAGCTATTTCTCAAATTGACAACTACCTTGAAGCTGAAGATTTACAAGCTTTAGAAGAAATCCGCGAGGAATTGATTGCACAAAAATATTTGGAAGATTCGGAATACCGCAGACGTAGTTCTAACGAAGCAACTACAAACTTTCATCGTCACCAAACACCAAACGGTTTTGAAGTAATAATCGGACGCAATAACCGTCAAAACGATCAATTGACTTTCAAAGTTGCTGGAGATTATGACTTATGGTTTCATGCTCAAGAAATTCCCGGTAGTCACGTACTATTGAGATTAGAACCGGGTGCAGTCGCTGAAGAAAATGATTTACAGTTTACTGCAAATCTTGCTGCATACTACAGTCGCGCTCGGCAAAGCGAACAAGTTCCAGTCATTTACACAGAACCCAAGCACATTTATAAACCAAAAGGAGCCAAACCAGGAATTGCTATTTATAAGCAGGAAACTATACTTTGGGGAAAACCACAATCTGTTAAAAGTGAAGAGTTGGCAGTTCATAATTAGCAACTAGGAGCTATAAGTCAGTAACTAGAATTTTTGCTATAATCTTCTGTTGTTCATCTTCCCTAGTTAATATCCACTAGTAGTATTGAATCATTCTTCAGGATAAAGACGCAATTTTGATAAAAATATCTTTTTTTAGTAAATTTTCAGGAAAATTCTGTACTGGCTGTTACAATATTGTAAAGAAAGATTGCCCAAGGCGTTTCGGGAACGTGAAAGTTTGGGTTTGACTTTATTGATAAGACAACGCGAATAAAAATATGATTGACCAGCTGTGGGAAGCTGGTCTTTTTGTATTATAAAACTACGACAGTTCTCTTCAAATCAAATCATAATTTCAAGAGGTACTATAAAAGCTGCAATTAATTGATGATTTTCTTTAAGCAAATAGCATTAAACTTATGTCGCTGTAAATCGAGCTTATTCAAAAACTCGGACTTACATTAGTGAATATACTTAATTTATATTTTGATTATATCATAAAAAATATCGTGTATAAAATTATTTGGGTGCCGTGAGTTAATTAAAAGCATTTTTGGTTGAATCTGGTTTGCTCGCAAAACCCGATTTACAATTCAACTCGAAAAATCGGGCATTCAACGAAAAATTATTTTTTAGCTGTTTCAATTGAAAATTCCCGATTTTTAAAGTTGATAGGAAACCTGATTTAAAAAGTAAAGGTAGTTCTGAGGGCACCAATTACGACATCATCGTTATTTTCATTATGGTCTGGCGCAGTTAACCATACAACTCCAGGCGTAATTGCAATATTGTCATTAATTTGAAACTGGCAAAACGCTTCAATGTGATAAGAAGTATCGCTGTCTTGGTTAATTTCGTTGATACTCGAATCAGTTACCTTCGGTTCCATACCAAAAATAATACCTGCCACGTTTCCTTTTTTACCTAAGTCGGGAAATCCTAGGGTTATCGCCCAGTTCCAAATATCAAGGCTTACACGATTAATTGTCCCTCCTTCCGTGGATAAATTACGAGCATTTGTGTATCCAACCCAACCTCCTAATACGACATTATCGCTAATTCCTAACGTTGCTTGTATACCCTAGGAATTGCTGGAAAATGGTACCTCTACTTCTTCTGGCTCGGGTTGTCCGGGTTCAGCAGGAGGAGGTGCAATTTCATCTCGAAGGAAGGATATAGGATTGGCGGCTCGGCTACAGTACTTGATTTATAGTTGTAAGTTTTTATACGGAGTGAGCCAATTTTGAAGCGTTTGCTTCAGTATTTGAGTTAAATATGGTAATTTTTGCCGAGCCTAACTCAATAGTATCAAAATCGTAGTTAGATATTTTAGACAAATCGAAATTAATATTTTCAGCTTTTTATAGAATTTTTGGCTAAAAACATCTACTTAGGCTTGATACCACTCAATTAGACTGCTGCTGCAAATGCTTCTAAAGTAAATAAAAAGCTTAAGTTGGGTGTTAAGTTGTGAAACTTGCGTTGTGAAAACCGAAGATATATCTAATACTAATTCTTAGATTGTTGAATCAAGCTAGTTAATTGATTTTGCCACAATCTATGTCTTGATAGATGTTTATTAACCATACTTGAGGAAACTGCCCTTTGCCCCATAGCCGCTCACTGCCCTTTTTTAATTTAGTGCGATCGCACTTATGAAAAAAGTAATAAAGAAATTGGATGTACGACAGGTAGTAGGAACTGTGGCTGCACGGCATGGCTTACAAGTCATATTGCGTGTGCGATGCTAGTCTGGATTAGACTTAAAAACTTAGCTTATAAAATGGGTAAGACTGTTTATAAAATTAAGCATAATTTACTTTCTAATTATCTAATTGAGCAACTAAAACGTCCGGAAGTTGCTATGTCTATAGTTTAGTTTTTTTGGCGCTCGGTGCGCGCACCATTGCTTGTGCCAGTTGCGTAAGTCCTGATTTCAACGCAATCGCAATATCCGAGTAAGATTAAAACTTTTTCTTCCCTAGTTCTTCTCTTTTCGATTTTAAATTGATAGTCAGACAACTGATTTTACTGATAATCCTTTTTGTTTAAAATACTTATGGAAAACCAAATCACGACCCAAAAGGTTTCTATTGCCAAAGGTGGAGGAGCAATCCAATCATGGCGAATAAATGCCCCCGTTTTGAATTGGGGACCCATTTAAAAATACGGGCCGTGAGTTCTCCCGCTTGCTTTTAGGTGTAAAGCAACCTAAACCATGATGCTTATCGATTGTATCTGCTACAGCTACTAAAAGCCTGCGCTCACCACTCACTAAGTAGAGAAGTGTAGGTAGTTTATCTAACTTATGCCCAGATGAATGTCCTGTTTCAAAAAGTACTATGACACAACTTTCTAGTTCTATTGATGTTCCTCAACTGACCAGACTAAAGGTGGAGCATCACCACCATCATCATGGCGATTGTACCCACACCCACGGGGTCATAGATCCGGAAATTGCTAGTTCTGCCCTAGGAATCTGGGCTGTGAAATGGTCTTTGGTGGGCTTGCTACTCACTGCCATTGTACAGGCTGCGGTATTCTGGCTTTCTGGTAGTGTTGCTCTCCTCGCCGATATAATTCATAACGTAGGGGATGCAATGACCGCCGTGCCTTTGGGTGTGGCGTTTCTAATATCCCGACGGAAGCCAACACCATTTATTCCTTCGATGCAGGAGCTGCTGGAACTCGTTTGGGACCTGCAGATGCCTATGAATTTGCTCGGGGCAATGAAGTCATAACCGATGCAGGGCAACCCGTGAAGCTTTCCCGTCCCTTAGATTTTTTGGTTGTTACCGATCACTCGGACGGGTTAGGGGCTTTTTCAAAGTTTTTGTTTAATACTCCCACAGATTGCGGTGCCGCTCAAGAGCAGGTTGATACCTGGCATGAGATGGTTGTGGCGGGTGGAAATAAGGCAGTTCAAGCTTCATCAGAAATTATTGCAGCTTTTTCCCAAGGGAAATTACCCTCATGTCTGTCTCCCTCTGCCGAAGAGTTCCAAACTTTCTGGCAGGAAATAATTGATACGGCAGAAGCTCATAACGATCCGGGTAATTTTACCTCAGTCATCGGTTATGAGTGGACTTCCCTGCTGGGTGGCAACAACTTACACCGCAACGTCATCTACCGTGATAATGGGGACAAAGCCAATCAGCTGCTTCCCTACACCGCAGAGCAAAGTACTAATCCAGAAGACCTTTGGAATTGGATGCAAGCTTATGAAAATAAAACGGGTGGGGATGTCCTCGCGATTCCTCACAATGGCAATGTCAGCAACGGTCTGATGTTTGCTGAAACCGAACTTAATGGTAATCCCTTAACTAAAAACTATGCCCAAAGACGACAGCTTTGGGAACCCATCTATGAAGTCACCCAAGTTAAAGGCACCAGTGAGACTCATCCGGAAATATCTCCTGATGATGAATTTGCTGACTTTGAGGTTGCAGGTTGGGATGAAGGCAACCTCACCATGAGCTTCAAAAAACCCACTGATCCGGAAGCCCGCAAGAAGATGTTTGAGCATGAGTATGCTCGTCCGGCTCTGAAAAATGGACTGAAATTTGAAGCAAGCTTGGGTGCTAACCCCTTCAAATTTGGTCTGGCGGGTGCAACAGATTCTCATATTGCCGTGTCGGCGGTAGAAGAAAATAGCTACATGGGTAAGTTTCCCAATGAGGCTCCCAGTGCTGAACGGGCAGCAGAAGCTCAAAGTAGCGGTCGTTTGGGATGGCAGTATGGAGCCTCTGGCTTTATGGGAGTTTGGGCGACTAAAAATACCCGTAAGGCTCTATTCGATGCGATGGAGCGACGAGAAGTGTATGGCACCACCGGACCGCGCATGATGGTACGCTTTTTCGCTGGTTGGAACTTTAACGACTCGGATTTAGGTCTGGATCTAGCTGAAGTGGGTTACAAGAAGGGCGTTCCCATGGGTACCGATATGACCCGTATGCCGCGAGGAAAAACACCTACCTTCTTAGTGGCTGCCTTAAAAGACTCCTTGGGAGCAAACCTCGACCGCATTCAAATTATCAAAGGCTGGCTGGATGCTGAGGGCAACACCCACGAGAAAATCTATAACGTGAAGGGTTCGGACGGCCGCACCCCCCGTCCTGTCACGGGCAAGTTAACCGATGTTGGCAACACCGTGGACACCGAAACGGCAACCTATACTAACACTATCGGTGACGAGCAACTCGAAGCAGTATGGGAAGACCCCGACTTTGACCGCAGCCAACGGGCGTTTTACTATGCTCGGGTGTTGGAAATTCCCACTCCCCGTTGGACGGACTACGATAAAGCTTCCTTCGGCGACAAGTGGTGTGCAAAAGCCAAAGATCCAAACGCTTGTGATGATATTCCCCTAACCTTACAAGAGCGGGCGTACACTTCTCCCATCTGGTATTCTCCAGCTAAGAGGATCGCACTCCCAAAGCGACCTGCCCAACCTGTTGAAAATGTGGGTCACTAAGAACTTTGGGACGGAATCCCGAGTCGCAGGTTGAGAAACATTATTCAACTAAGCTGATGAAGTAAATCTATAACCCTGGCTCACCACAATATCTTGATAATGTCAAGACTCATTAATTGTAAGTCCAGCAATAGCGCGATTGGGCGAAGACCACTGCGGTACCGCGCAATCGCTTCTATTTATAACCCAAACTCCGTACTTCAGGATGTAGTATAGAAAATACAGATTTAATTCCTAATACGAGTAAATAAAAATACTTGAAATATTCAAGTAACTCCTAACTTACACATTTTAAAACCCTTACCCAATAAGGAGTTAAGCTTTAATCAAAATGTGTTAGTTTCATTGTTGCTAGTGGCGATAGCCGCTAGTCGGGCGCTCGCATTTTGCACTTAACCGAATGAAATCTTAAAAGACAAATAAAGAGGATTAAAATATAACTTTACATGAAGCATTAATCATCAGTGTAAATAAGTTATTTATAACACTATATAAAACAATTATATTACTTAATTAGGTTTACAAATAATATCAGATGCAGCGATGATGCTGTGCGTCATCGCTGCAATGCGATCGCCAAATTCCAACACCAACTTACAATTGCAGAATAAAAACGAATTAACCCTCGAAATTCCTGCCCCAAGAGGCAAATTACGCCCCAAACAGACTGTATTAGGAGAGGTTTATGTCACTCCGTGCCACGCTTCACTACCGATATTTTCAGTCGGTTTACTCTCGCGGTGAAGCAGCCCAAAGTGCCCTTGAATCATTAGTTGTAAAAAGTATTTTGTTACGAAATTTTTTGTGTAGATATGTTATCCAAATAAAATTTTTATGATGTTACGAATAACTACGTCAGCATAGGGATAAATGATTATACATCTTTTCTTTAGATTGTTTTAATAAATAAATTTATATAACTGAGTATAAATTTATTTTAGAAATAAAAATGTAGTAAAAAAATACTTCAGGAGAATCTTATGACTGCAATTGTATCTCCTCTTCCTCTGCAAGAAGGGGCTAACAATCCAAACGTTAATATGGTTCAATATTTTTTACAAACTTTGAAATTATATTCCGAGCCAATTGATGGTGTTTTTGGTTCTAAAACCAAAGAAGCGGTACTCAAATTTCAAGCAGCTAACGGTTTAAGTCAAGATGGTATCGTTGGGGTAAATACGGCGATCGCCCTCGATAATGAAGCTTGGGCTGTACAACAAGACTTACTTGAAGAGGGTTTTGCAGGTGAGGGAGTAAAAGGGTTTCAAGAGATGTACAACAGCTACTTTGGTACCCTAGCCGTGGATGGTGTTTTTGGACCTAAAACCAAAGCGGAAGTGATTAAATTCCAAAAATCGCGCGGTTTAACGGCGGATGGAGTCGTAGGTGCAAAAACTTGGTCATCATTGCGATCGCTGACTACCCATGATATCCCCACAGACCAACGTATCAGTGCAATCTTCAATGTATCGGATTGTTAATCATTTAAGTTAATCTGCACTTTGAATTTATAAGAAGAATAAGAAGACCGATTTTTTTCAGATTGGTCTTCTTTTTTATAATTTAAATAATGCGACAAAGTTATTTATAGTATGCTCCGAAAGCTTTTTGATTAATGCATTTTTCAAAGATATATCCTAAAATATCGGGGTTTATTTCATCATCTTTCCCTCTTTTCTCAGTGTTCTGTACCTCTGTGCGTTTTTTATCGGTAATCATAAAGCCGAGAAGAAAGTAGAATCAAAAAATACCATCGTCGGGTTGTTGGATTACACTGTCGCTTAACCTAACTTACTGGCTGTGAGCAAAAACAAAACAGAAACATGGGGAAAAAGAACAATCAGAAATTCGTTCAAATCCCTACGCATAGACTCAAGGAGAGAATTAAGCAGTTATGTGAACAATACGGCATTAACTTTATAGAAACGGATATTGTTACACCTCTAAAAGTTCGTTTTTTTTTATTTTTTTATTTTTTTAGCAAGGGCAATTTCGATACTTTGGTTATCGTGGATAGGAAATAATAAGATATTAATCATTAGGGAAAGCATTTTTGAGGCTTTATGAATCCCAAGTTGTTCAATGAAGGGAGTAAGCCAACCATTGTAGTATCCAAAATCAAGAAAATCGTCCAAATTGGCAAAATCGATTTTGGGTTCAAACGTCTCTATCTGGCAGACTTCAAAATCATTTTCCTCCAACATTTCTATGACTTCGCTATGCCCTTCAGGACTGGACACGATATCATAATCCAACTTAGAATTTCCGGAAACCCAGTAAATCAATTTACTTGCCAGAGAATCTTCGAGTTTTCTCAGGTTGGGGTAGCTAGTCATTGTTTGACCAATCAATGACCAATATCCTCCTTCATCAAGTAAGTTCCAAATTTTGGGAGCTAGTTCCCTCATCGGGACATAACCTGTTATAAAGTGACTACAAATGAGATCGAATGACCGATTGGCATAATGTTTTTCAAGATTGGTTGCGTCATCAACGATAGTTCTAAGGTTGGGAATTTTATTCTTTGCAATTTCAAGCATTTTCTCTGAGATATCCACACCAAAGGGGCTGACTTCGCCTTCACATAGTAAAGCGATTTGCTCCAAAAATGAGCCTGTACCAATACCAATATCAAGAACTTGCAAAGGTGTTTTAGATTGTAAAAGATTTGTATTTTGGAGTTGAATAATTCCTTTTTGATAAGTAGAAGCATATATACCTTTAGCATCTATATCAAAATTAGGCGCAATTATTTCATCGTATTGGCGCTGAATTATGTTGTGATTGTATATCATTTAATTTCAATTTCCTTAATGTTTACTATTGGGATTCAAGTAATATTTGATGCCACTATTAGAGAATATATAAAAGCTCAATTAAATTATTGCATTGATAGCTGAAGCAAATAGCTGAATGAACGGTTTATTCAATACCTGTGTAATTGTGGAACAAATCTGACTCAGTTCTTCTGGTGTTATAGTTAGTGGTGGAGTAATTTTAAGTACATTGGTTTCACCCTGACAAAAACCCACTAATACTGGATAGGAAGAGTGTTTAAACATACTGCTAATGTACAGCAAAAACAGTTGTTTGCGAAACCAGCACTGAGGCCAATTGGTATCATTTAACTCTATTCCAATTAACAAGCCGAATACCCGCACATCTCGGACGGATTTACACGAAGCGAGGCGATCGCACAACAATTTTTCGAGCAGTTTTCCTGATTTTGTTACTCGCTCTTCAAGTTTCATCTCTTCAGCCTTGTGTAGCACGTTTAACACCGTGCGGTAGCCAACGGGGTAGTTATATCGTTCTTGAATCTCTTTGATTAAGCTTGACCCCAGAGCGTTTAATTTCTGCTGAATATTTTCTGTATATTGCACAATGCTAAATGGAAACATCATGTCAGAAGTTCCTTTACCTAAAACTAATAAGTCTGGTTTCAAACCATGTAAGAGCGAGCGAGCAAAAAGCCCTGTTCGGAATATTCCCGTTTGCACCTCATCAATCAACAGCAAATAGCCATACTTCTCCCGATTTGTCTGGAGATATTTTATCGTTGTCTCTGGTATTGCTCGAACGCCACTTACACCTTGTATTAACTCAATTTGAACTACCGCTATGGAATACTTCTGCATCACTGCATCTAATTGTGCAACTGCATCCTCAGCAAACGGATCGATATAAACGACATCAGCATAGAGTGGATCGATGTTCTGTTTGTATAAACTGCTCCAAGTTCCTGTCAGTGCAAATAGGGTTTTGCCACCAAAGCCACCTTTTAAGACAAGGACATGTCGCCGAGGATGTTGAGCCGTTAACGCAATTCTGAGGGCGTTTTCCACTCCAGATGCTCCACTGACAGCAGGCACTATATTCTCTATTCCCGTATATTGGTATAACAAATTAGTAAGCTCAATTCGCTCATCTTTGTCTTCTATACCTTGTAGTTCTTCTACATAATTTGGTGGATTATGACCTCTAATGCTACAGGCAACACCACTGACGCAATCGAAAATTTTGTGACCTCCGGAATATATAAATCCACCAGAAGCCTCAACATCTGCGGTCATAAATTTTAGCAGGGCGGAATTGTATTTATTACCAAATATTTTCTTGCGATATTTAATATCGCTGTGTATTAGCTCCAAATCTTCGGCAATACTGTTGAAGAAAATAGCATCTGCATATTCAAGACAACGCATAAAGTGCAGACTAGAAACAGTATTAGGTTGAAAAGTTGTTGAGTGGAATGTTTTTTTATTGGGTTGATTCCAATATTGGTAAAGCTTTTTTTGGGCTGTAAATGCGCCGAAAGGAACCTCGTTATTCACGAATGATTCATCGAAAATTGTGATATCTGGGCTGAGTTGCTTTGCCTTGGTGAATTTTGAATCTCTTAGTTGAGCAAGGCTCTCGCGACTCACACAGGTGATTATTAAAGCATTATTATGTTCCACCAATTGAAGTATCTTTGTGACTGTATCATCGCACAGTGTAAGTATGACTAGGAAACCGAAGCTATCCGAAAATCTATTTATGTTTTGAATTTCTTCTGTACTACTAACTACAGTGAGACCGGGCATAAAATCAACATACTCGCCCCTAACTTTGGTTTTGACGAACGATCCAAGTCTATCCATAGGATCGAAAATCAATCCGTTTGTCGGGCGGTTGGCTAAACTCAAGTTATAGCGGGCAAGTTTAATTGCACCACTTAGAGCCTCATCAAAACTGTTGGCAAGAAAAGTCTGGTAGTCTTCCTGTTGATTCCATGTAGTTCTCACGTACTCGCTCAAGCACAAGCAGGTCTGTGCAACATATGGGTTCAGATAAAGTCTGTAGAAGTTGGGGAGCCGATTACGGATTATTTCCTCAAATGTTTCGTTTAGGGAAGGTTTATGCATATTTATATATATTTATTAATAATGTTTACCTAGATGGTAGCGGGGTACCGCGAAATTATTTTTAATATACTCCTTAATAACTTGGCAATGTTTTCGAGACAGCATAAAGTCCACGGCTATACAGTTGCAATCTGGAAATGGCGAGTTAGCGGAATTGCTGCGTTTGACATAGCGTATTTCGATCTTACGAATGGGGAGTGAGCTATGAGTTTCCCAAAACGTCATAAATTCCTCCTTAGTCAAGAAAAGTTCGATATTCCAAAGCAGATACCTAACGGGAGTATGCATTAACCAGGAGGTAATTGGTTTCTCTTCCAGCTTATCCCACAAGCCCCCTATGGAATCACGAGGAAACTCAAGTCCCTCAGACTTTGTTTTCTCCTGGGACTTACTATAGTATTTATTAATGTAAACAGTATCACTGTCAGCCTTTGACTTGCGGATATCAATATTAGTGACAGTATTGTCGGAGAAAGCATCAAGCAAAACTTGACTATTTGGTTGTAACAATTTCACTTTAGACGGAAAATAGCGGGCTTTCGGTTTAACTTCCAGGTACAAGCGAAGTAATATAACTTGGCTTGTCGTATTAAATATATAATTCTGGAAGGTTGTTTCCTGACAGGAAGTAATGATGAATCGCTCTTCTTTAGGGTCATACAATACTACCTTGACGATACTCTCGGCAATGGTTGTATAGTCAAGGGCGTTTCCATGAATGGGCACGAAGAAAGCTGTCCCCATGCAGATATGTGAGTAATTCGGGATAGCATACAGTTCCTGTTGTTTAGGTTTCAAGAAATCTAAAGTCTGAAGAATTGTTGCACCGCAATCTACTTTAATAATGTTTTCAGATATGCGAATGATGCGATCGCAATTTACTGTTGAAATGACGGTTTTCTCTAGATAGCGATAACCTAAGTGATTTACGCCATTATTGTAACCAACGACTTTCACATACTTAAGGTTATACTTGTTGACAAGTGATAATAACTCCCGCATGGAACTCGGCTTCAAGGTGTCAAAGTTCCAACTACGAGAGATAAGCCCCAATTTTATCAACCAATTCAATAAGAACGCAGCTAAATGACCAAACAGTAAAAAACTAAGTACAAAGCAGAATTTACGCAACAGTACTTGTAATATGTTGTCACTCCAATAATCTTTCAAGAACTCTTGCCAAGGGCGATTTGCTCCCAAAAGAGTAATAATTCGGCTACGTCGCGATGAGGAATTTTGTTCTGCATCAATTGCCTGAAAAACTTCCTCTCCGCCGACACAGCAACTTCTGAGACTGCTTGGAATCAATGGTGCGACAAACGCAAAACGTCGTAAATTATTTTCCGCTAACGAGCGATCGCTGAGTATGTGTCCGCAACGGAATATGACTCCGCAAGAACCTACTTCTTTTAAGCGACTGAGAAATATCTCTTCAAGCTCAATCGCCGTTGACTCATTAGTCAAGTGAGATTGAAAAGTAGTAATGATACTGATATTCTTAACACAATATCTTTTGACAAGCTCAAGGATTGCATCAGTTTTTTCTGATAATTTACCCTGAATAAACACAATCATATCAGTCACTTGGCTGGATGTATTCGCTAATTTCTCAGATGCGGAGAAATCCTGAATGAAACAACCCCTTGATGCTAATCGTTTGATGTAGTTGGCAGATACTGGATGACCAAAATCAACAATAATTGTAATTGGGTACTTTGCCTCAGATGATAAATTGGTTTGAGCAGTATGCTCAAAAAAGTTAACTGAAAATTGGTTGTCCATATTTAACTTTCTCGTTTGGCGAAACTAATATAGATTGTCTTCCATCTTGGGGGGGGAATAGCAAAATAACTGTCGAACCTAACTCAAATGTTGCGAACCACTCACCTCGGTTTATTGGTATGGGAGAACATAGGTTTTTATTTGTGATAGAGTGACCTACGGGCTTAAAATCAGGAAGTGCAGGCAAAGTAATATTGCCGACACCAGAGCCAGCCACCATCACCAGAATACATGAGCCAATGGTCGTAGAGAAAATGAAAATCATACGTTCGTTGAGCGTGTAAACTGGGAACTCAGGATTTTGGAACGATGGGGTTACATGTAAACGCGCACCGGGAACATGTATAATTTTCTCAAGTTGTCCATCCTGGGGACTGAATACACGATGACAATCAATCGGCGAGAGATAAGTAGTTATATAATTCCATCCCTCAAAAGTTTTCATTTCCACATTGGGTAACAGTGATTCGGGTACATATCTAATACCTTTGAGAGTTATTATTTGCCCTTGCTCAATACACCCAGCATCCTGAATAGTGCCATCGCAGGGACAAAGAACCTCATACTTTCCTCTTGAAATAGGGCGATACTCAGATTTGAGACCTCGCGTAAATAAAGCGTTTAGCGATGAATATTCATATACGGGAAATTCAGCTTCTTCTTCATTAATCCCAGGCGGGTATTTGTTGTTAAATATTTGATATAGAAATAGGCGAAGTCTTTTCGTTGGCAACCATAATCGTGAAAATTTGATGCCAATTTTTACCAAAAAGTAGCCCCACAGACCACCATTAGCATTCTTCGCTTGTTTATATTCTTCGCGCCGGATCTTATCTTTGGGAATAATACTCATTTTTTTATTCCTCTTTTCTTTGAATTATGTTACATAAGTATTCAATCCACTTAAATGCTGGGTCGTTTTTCTTCGGTATTTTGTTATGATTTGATGTTAAATTAGTACAAAGTTTAGCGATAAAACTTGGTTGATTAATTAATTCTGTTAGTTTTTTGATGAATTCTTCTCCATCTTCTGGTTGATATAAAACTCCATTAAAATTTGGGGTAATTAAGTTTCTTGTCCAATCACAATCTGGCGCAAGTACTGGGGTTCCAACATGCAGAGATTCTTGTACAGTCCGTCCAAAAGTCTCTTTTAAAGAAGATGTAACATGAATATCAACATTAGCAAGTAGCGGTAAAACTTGATCGTGTGAAACTTCTCCCAATACCACTGGGGATAAGTGCTGTTTCAAAAAACTAGAGCGTATAAAATACTCAAGTTCCCCTCTACCAGCTATTATGATTGTAAATTTTTTAATTCCCAACTGTTCTTTTAATTTGGGTAAATATTTACAGTTAAACTGCCAATTTTTATCTGGAGAAAGCCGACCAAGAAAGAGAATTTTCACACTATTATCAATTCCCGATAAACCATAAAATTCTTGAAAAAATTGCGAACATTTCATGATTTCCGGATTTTCGACTAATGATGGTCCAATAACAGGAGCATAATTTACATTATCAATTCCCCACGATTTCAATCTTTGCTCAATAAACTGGCTGCCCACAAGTGTAATAGAGTACTGATTGTAGATCCATCGTGTCAACAATAAAAGCGCAGGTTTAACTAAGTTTGCCACCCACCGAGGCATATAATCCTGGATGTAATCAACAAAATTAGTACGATATGAAGCAATACAAAGTATATCGTGGCGTTTAGCATAAGATAGAGCAGGTAGAGTAAATATAGTAGTCCACAGTCGCTCTGGTTCTTCTATTTGAATTATGTCGGGCTGAAATTCGCTCAAAGCATTCTCAATAATGGGTATTGATTTTTGTGTAGGATTTCTCTCCTGTTTTACTCCCATCCATTGTTTGCTAGGAAGGGGAACAACTTCTACATTGTCGAAAATACAACCAACATAGTCAGACCAATTAGGATAAATATCTTCTAATTCCGAATAGCTAGAAACTAAACATAAAGCCGAGTGACCTGCTTCAGATAACTTTTTTATACGCTCAAATAAAGTAATACTAACTCCATCATGTGAAGGAAGAAAAGTACTACAAATGATAGCAATCTTCATTATTTTTAGTTTTAGATAAGTTTATTAAGTAATAGGCAGTCTAAACCAAACTCTATAACAGCTTTTAGTAATAGTAAAAAACAAGCAAAATGGGAGCAAATTTTGAAATAAAAAGTACTGAATAATCACCTTTCATCTCCTGTACTAGCTACGTACTTTCTTGATAATTATATCAAAATACCAATTAATTATCGGGGCTATTAAACTATGCCAAACTCGTAATAATTTAATTTTTAATCCTGGTGTAATTGCAAAATCTTTTCTCTTAATACCGCGTAAAATTACTCTTGCAACATTTTCAGCACTCCAAGTTTTAGCCGTACCTGTAATCAATTTTGTTTCAGCAGGTTTGGTCAAATTTTCTGTCGCTAACTGTGGAGTATCGGTGTCAGGAGGATAAACAATTGAAACATGAATTCCCAAGTTTTTTAGTTCTCCCCGCAATGACTCAGCTAATCCTCGTAAAGCGAATTTAGATGGACTATAAGGAGTATAGCCGTAAATACCAATTAATCCGGCAGCAGAAGATATAATGACGATATGTCCTCGCTGCTTCTGCATCATTGATGGTAAAACTGACTTAATTGCATAGAGAGTACCAAAATAATTGATTGCCATTGTGTCTTCAAACACTTTCAAGGAAAGTTCGTGAAAGTAACCTGGATAAGCTATTCCAGCAGAAGTAATTAATAATTCGGGTGTACCTATTTGCTCAATAGCTGTGCTAATTGCTTCCTCTATTTGAGCAAGGTTTTCTACCGATGCAGAAACAGAAATAATGCGTTGTTCTGGATATACTCTTGCTGCTTCTATTTCTGCTTTAGCTGCTGAGAGAATGTCTTGACGGCGAGCAATTATAGATATATGCGCTCCTTCTTTGGCTAACATAATTGCAGTTGCTTTACCAATACCACTAGAACCACCAGTGATAATTGCGTGTTTTTGATAAAATTTCATTTTAGGTTCCGAAGCTTAATTTTATAAAAATCTAGTTTTGCAGCTTTTTTAGCTCTTTAATAAGAGCGTCTACAGTAAACTTAATTTGTTCTTCTGTATGCTTGGAAGTTATAAAAAAACGCAACCGAGCCATATTTTCTGGTACTGATGGGTAAATCATTGGCTGAACATTAATACCACGCCGAAATAAAGCTTGAGAAAGTTTAATACACTTTAATGAATCACCAATAATAATAGGAATTATTGGCGTATTTTGACTAAATCCAGTATTTAGTTGGTATTTTTGTGCGAGTTCTAGAAATAGCTTTGCTCTGGCATGTAAGTTTACTATACGCTCTGGTTGGGCTTTGAGGAATTGAATTGCTGCCAATGCTGCTGCTGTATTTGCAGGAGACATCCCTACACTATAAATAAATCCTGGAGCGGTATATTTGAGGTATTCAATTAAAGCACTATTACCTGCTATATATCCACCACAACTAGCAAAGGATTTACTAAGAGTTCCCATCCATATATCTACATCATTAGGATTTATTCCATAATATTCGCCAATTCCACGACCTTGTTTTCCTAGTACACCAATTGAGTGAGCCTCATCAATCATTAAAAAAACTTTATGATGCTTTTTCACCTCAATAAATTTG
This sequence comes from Rivularia sp. PCC 7116, assembly GCF_000316665.1. Taxonomy (GTDB): domain Bacteria; phylum Cyanobacteriota; class Cyanobacteriia; order Cyanobacteriales; family Nostocaceae; genus Rivularia. Next base: position 2,048,478 of record NC_019678.1, read on the forward strand.
GGTAGATCGGGAATATCACCATCAGCGCTATAAATACCCTCAATTACAATTAATACCTGTTGAAAATTGTGTCTATGAGTTGCTAATAAATTGTCTAATGCTTGCCAGTTATTATGAGTAAAAGGAAGTATTTTTGCCCCTGAGAAAGAACAACCTTCTGAGATACTATTATGACTTAGAGAATCACATAAAATTAAATCTTTATCACCAAATAAATGACTAATTGTAGTAACATTTGTTGCGTGTCCTCCCACGAAAACTATGCTGTCAGAGACTCCTATGAGATTCGCAATTTCCCTCTCTAATTGACGATGTATGGGTTTTTCTCCAGATATTATGCGACTTGCGGAGACAGAAGTCCCGTACAAATCAATTGATTCTTTCACAAATGAGTTGACTTTAGCATCACCAGATAATCCTAAATAGTTGTAACTTGAGTAATTGATAAATTCTTTTCCATCAATTACAGTAGTATCGCTACTTGTATTTTCATTTACTTTAAAATATGGGTTACCACCACCTTCAATAACCTCTAATTTATGAATTTCTTGTTTTAAATTAAGATAATTTTTATTCAAACTAAAATTATAGTATTCAGGCAAAATATCTATTGCTTGTTGTTTTCTATTCAGTATATTATCTGGTAATTTTTCTGATGTAGATTTCTGATTAAATAAATATTTTGCGAGGGATTCAATATTTGAATAATCCCAAATTATTGTAGGTGAAATTTCACTCTTTAAAGATTTTCTTATATCTTCTACTAAACTCACTGCGGTTACAGAATCAAGACCATATCTAAAAAATGATTTATTTTTATCAATATGTTCAATTTCTATTGCTAATTTATTACTTATCCATATTTTTAGCCAATTTTCAATTGATAATAAGTTTTCTACTGCTGTTAGATTGCTAGTACTTTCATCCACATATTGATCGAGTTGCTCTTTTAAGACTTTTAAAAAAGATGCTGAGTCATTTTTCAGAAAAAAATGATCGCCCTCAAACATTTCTAGCTTGAAAGAATTATGTGTCTGGTAACGCCAATCGTTAAGTTCATTTTGACTAACTATCGAGTCTTCCGTACCTCCAAATGCAGAGATTGGGCAATCAAGGGGTTCCCCGATGCAGTATTGATAGGTATCACCAAGTACAGCGTCTGCTCGTATTGGAGGTAAAAAAAGATTCATTAATTTAGGATTTGTGAGAATTTCCACCGGAGTACTATTACCACGGCGCATTTTTTCTATAAACTCATTGTCCGGTAAATTATAAGAAGGAGTTCCAGATGCAGGCAATTGAGGAGCACGACAACTGATAATAAACAAATGAATGGGACCAGGTTTTAATTGTCTACGAAGTTCACGAGTGACCTCAAAGCAAACCAGACCTCCTAAACTATGACCGAAGAAAGCAAAAGGCTTATCCATGTATGGAAGAAGCTCTTCTACAATTGCATTCACAAGGGGTTTCATTTGAGTATACGGAAGTTCTTTAAGCCGACTACCCCGTCCAGGAGGCTGAATCACACATAACTCAATTGTTTCCGAAAGTTCTTTGTGCCAGTCCCTAAATAATTGTGGTCCAGAACCGCCATGGGGAAAGCAGAATAAGCGAATACGCGCTTGGGGGTTTGCTTGATAAGAAACTAGCCATGGGTTGTGAGCAACATAATTTACCATCTGTTATTTCTCAGATACTTAGATAATTGTAGTTTTATCAACGACGGGCTTAAAAGCGCCCGTGCTACATCCCCTCGCTAGTTTAGAGGTACTGTAGTCTTGAGAGGGTATTTATAAAATAAATATCCTATACGGAAAAATCGCTGATTTAGTAGATTGAGGGGCGTTGTAAAGGTTAGATTCAAGTTGTTTGTTAGATTTTAATTTTAAATTAGCTCGTAATCGAGAAGAAGTAGGGAAGAAAAATGCATTTTATTTTTCTTTGTATTTTGAAAATATTTTCAGAAAATTTGATAAATTCGGTTAATTCCTAGGTTTACCTTCAAAAAACGTTAGCATATTTTCATTGTCAGAAGATATTAACTCATAATAAGTTGTTTTAAATTATGCATTCATGTGTATGCTATAGTGCGGGATGTGCGTTTATATATGCTAAAATCGAGCAAATTATAGAACAAAAGTCTTAGTTCATCCCAAACAAAGTTAGTTTCAAATATTACCTACTGAAGTTGGATATCGATAGGGTGGACGAGAATATGTCTGTAATTGCACCACGTTGATTGCATATCTATTTTGATGTCTTAGTTGAGACTGGAAGCGTTCGCAAGACTTACAGTGCTAAGGTTCAGCATCATGCTTGTAAAAATGCATTTCTCAATGGTAGTTTGAACGTATTACATAAATTACAAAAATTGAAATAGCTGTGTAACTTGAAGATGTCAAATTGAGGGTTGTTTTTGATGCAATTGGATAACACTACAGTAGTCAAGCATAGAAAGACTATAGCTGTTGACAGTAGACTGAAAAGTATACGACTATTTCATGTGTTACTCATCACCTTGATACCTTTGATGGGGTTTTTCATAACCCTAATTTTGGTGATGGCAGGAAATCTTATCGAACCTTTAGATATAGGACTTTTCTTAGGTATGTGGTTTGTAAGTGGAACTGGTATTACAGTGGGCTTTCACCGCCACTTTGCCCACCATAGCTTCAAAACCAGCAAACCTTTAAGAATTGTTCTAGCAATTATGGGTTGTATGGCTGCACAAGGACCTGTAATTTATTGGGTTTCGCTACACAGAAGACATCATGAAAACAGCGACCAAGTTGGAGATCCTCATTCACCCCACTTAGAGAAAGAAAGCATTTTACAACTATTTCGGGGTCTATGGTATGCCCATATTGGCTGGATGTTCAACCATGAATTTCCCAATCCATTTAACTATACTCCAGACCTTGTTGGAGACAAAACTATTTCTTGGGTGGATCGGCTTTACTTTTTCTGGCTTTTTCTGGGATTAGCTATCCCCACTTTTATGGGAGGTGTAATCAAGGGGTCTTGGAGCGGAGCATTTGACGGATTTCTTTGGGGAGGACTTGTAAGATTGTTTTTTACTGAAAACTTTATTTGGAGTATCAATTCCATTACTCATGTTTATGGTCATCGTTGGTTTAATACCAATGAGCAAAGTAGAAACAATATTTGGTTAGCCATCCCCACTATTGGAGAAGCTTGGCATAACAACCATCATGCTTTTCCCAAATCTGCGAAGTTTGGGTTGAAATGGTGGCAAATTGATTTGGGTTACTGGTTCATCCGCATCCTTGAAATGTTTGGTTTGGTTTGGGATGTCCAAGTTCCTACTGTAGGAATGATAGAGGCTAAAAAAATAGCGTAGTTTTATTTTGGTCAATTTATAGGACAAACTGAGGAGATTTAAGGGATGGAAATCAAAGCTACTCAAATGCATCAGTTAAATACTGCTTACGAAAGTCAAAAAGAAAATACTCAAGAAGATGCTAATCATCCTAAAACAGCAGCAGATATTCAGGAATGGTTAGTTTCCTATCTAACAGTGTCTTTGGAAATTGAACTGGAGAATGTAGATCGGACAATTCCCTTTGAACACTATGGTCTGGATTCCTTAAAAGCTTTAGCACTAACGGGTGATTTGGAAGATTGGCTCGGATATGAAGTCGATCCAACTCTCATGTACGACAGCCACACGATAGAAACTCTAGCACAGCATTTAGTAGAAGAGTATGAATAGATTGATACATAAAAATTCCGAGGTATCTACTCAGGCTATGGAGCAAGATTACAAGGGCACATCGGCTGAGGCTATCCAGTATCATTACGACGATGGTAATGATTTTTTCAGAATCTGGTTAGATAATACTATGGCTTATACCTGTGCTATGTGGGAAAAAGAAGAAGGGCTTGAAGCTTTAGAAACAGCCCAAATCCGAAAACTGGATTTCCATATTAACCAAGCAAAAGCCAAGGGAGCTAAACGAGTTTTAGATATTGGCTGTGGTTGGGGTTCGCTCTTAAAACGCTTGGTAGAAGTACATGGTGTTGAAAAAGCAGTTGGTGTAACCTTGAGTAAAGCTCAGATAGAGCAGGTTGAATCTTTCAAAAACCCTGGGATCGAGGTTTATTTGGAAAATTGGGCAGATCATCATCCTGAAGAACCTTATGATGCTATTTTGGGGATCGAAGTACTCGAACATGTTGTCCAGGTAAAACTACCTGAAACCGAGAAAGTAAAGGCTTATCGAAATTTCTTCGAGCGCTGCCACAAATGGTTGAAGCCTGGAGGTTGGATGTCTTTGCAAACCATAGTATATGACAACATGCGCCCAGAAAACTTCAGTGAGTTTCTGACTACTGAAGTATTTCCAGAGTCAGATCATGCCACACTCGCAGAGCTTGTTAAAGCCAGGGAAAGACTTTTCGAGATTGTTACGATTCGGAATGACCGGCAAGACTACGAACTTACCTGCAAAGCTTGGCTTTCAAGACTCAAGGAAAATCGTACTGCTGCAATCAATCTTGTCGGCTCTGAAGTAGTTGCCCGTTATGAAAAATATCTCAAGTTTTGCATGATTGGTTTCCACACTGGAAGTATTAACCTGGCGCGGATTACAATGCGTCGCATTGACAAGCCATGTAAGTAAACGTAAAGTTCGCTATCCAATAGCCAAAAAAATCACAACCAATCACAATCAAATGTTACAAAAATTATTAATTTATTTACTTGATTCTCCGTTCAAAAAATATTTTTATTTAATTTTGTATAACTTATTGACATCAGCGGTTAAAAACAAGCAAGTTACATTCATGAATTACGGATATGTCGATTTGTCTCCTGATGTTAACAATTTAGAATTAAGTGCGGAGGAGCGGGAAGAAATTTATTGCGCTCAACTTTACCACCATGTTGCAAATGCTGTTCCTTTAAACGGATGTGATGTTCTCGAAGTTGGGTGTGGTCGTGGTGGTGGCTCTTCCTATATTATGCGCTCTTTGGAACCAAAAACCATGACTGGGATTGATTTTTCAGAAAAAAATATCGCTTTTTGCCAAAAGCTGGATGTGATTTCAGGGCTAAATTTTTGTGTTGGAGATGCAGAACTATTACCATTTACAGACTCTTCATTTGATGTGGTTGTAAATATCGAATCATCTCATTGCTATGCTGCCGTTGAAAAATGTTTTGATGAAGTATTTAGAGTAATTCGTCCTCGTGGTTACTTTTTATTTGCTGATTTTCGTCCCAGTAATGTAATTGACAATATTCGGAAATCATTAGAAATATCTGGTTTCAAAGTTATTAAAGATGGGTTAATTACAGAAAATGTTCTGAAAGCAATGGATTTAGATAACACAAGAAGATTAACTGTGATTAGCCAAGATATTCCTAAGTATCTTCAGGGTATCGCCCGATGGTTTGCAGAATCAAAAGATTCTCCTATTTATGAAGAATTTAAAAATCGAAAATCTGAATATTTTTGCTATGTTTTACAAAAACCTTAGAGGATATCTGGAAGAATTAAAATATATTTAATTACTTATGAATTGCTTATCAATTGGTGACATAGAAAACGTTGAATTTTACCGCTAGAAGTTTTTGGAATAGTACCTTTTTTAAGTAACTTTATAGTATCTACCTTAATTTCATGAATAGTGGCGATATTAGTACGAATTTTTTTGCAAATTTCTTCAGATTCTCCTTTATAAGCAAACTTTACTTCTGCTAAAATCGCTAATTTTTCTTCTCCATCTATATCTACACTAATAGCTGCACAAGAATTAGGAATAATAGTAGTATGACTTGTTTCTACGGTCAACTCAATATCTTGAGAATAGTGATTACGACCATTTATAATAATTAAATCTTTCATACGACCGGTTATATATAATTCTCCGTTACTGAAAAATCCTAAATCTTCAGTTCTGAAAAACTTGTTTTCTACCTTTTCTCTTAAAATAGCTTCAAAATTTTTTTTCGTTAGCTCTGATTGATTCCAATAACCTTGAGTGATACTGGCACTCCTAACCCAAATTTCACCTATTTGATTTTCTGAACATTCTTGTAAAGTCTCTGGGTCAACAATAATTACTTCTTGTTCTAACCAACTATGACCACAACTAACTAATTGATATATTTTTTTATTCTCAGAATAATTATTATTTGTTGTCTTATAAATTATTTTTTTATTTTTTAAAGCTTCACTATCAACATTGATAATATTAGGAGCTTTATCTTTAAAACCGCCGGAAATAAATAAAGTAGCTTCAGCCATCCCGTAACAAGGATAGAAAGCAGAAGCTTGAAATCCGCAATCTGCAAAAGCGGTAGTAAATCTTTCTAAAGTTTGGACTCTTACTTTTTCTGCACCATTAAAAGCAACTTCCCAACTGCTTAAGTCAAGATTAGCTTTTTGTTCAGCAGTAATTTTATCAACACACAAATCATAAGCAAAATTAGGACCGCCGCTAGTAGTTGCCCTATATTTTGATATGGCTTCTAACCACCTTCTCGGTTTCTGCACAAAGCTAAATGGTGACATCAAAGTGACAGGAAAACCACTGTAAATTGGTTCTAATATTCCTCCAATTAATCCCATATCGTGATACGGAGGTAGCCAGATAACACCTTGACTTTGATTATTATGTTCAAATGCTTGATGAATAATTTTTAAATTATGTAAAAGATTTTGATGGCTAACCATAACTCCTTTAGGTGAGCCAGTAGAGCCAGAAGTATATTGAAGAAAAGCGAGACTATCACTGTGAATAACAGGATATTGCCACTTTTGTGCGATGTCACAATTAATTATGTCTGTTTTGAAACAGTATAATGTTTTTAATTCTGGTATCTCAGTAAATTTGCGCTCTACTTTACTAAAAGCTGAAGTACTAGTCAAAGCAATTTTTGCTTGAGCATTACGAACAATAGCTACTAAACGGGATAGCGAACGATTAGGACGAGGTGGATAAGTAGGTATAGGAATTACACCTGCATATAAACAACCAAAAAAAGCAGTGATGTAATCTAAACCAGGAGGATAGAGTAATAAAGCTCTTTCTCCGGTTAAATTTAGCGATTGTAATTGAGCCGCAATCGCTTTGGCTTGTAATTCTAAATCTCTATAAGTTAAATTCAGTTCTTTGGTTTCACCATCACTTAGAAAAGTGTAAGCCTGTTTTTGGGGTTCAATAGTTGCTCTATAATCTAAAAGCTCTACTAAATTATTAAACTGTTTCATAATTTATTTAATTAATTCCAATTTTGAATTAAGTCTTGACGAAACTTTTTGTTGAGCCATAATTTTTACACCTAATGTAAATTAAATAATGGCTTATGCTGCCTTTAAAGTAACTTGAGTTCAGTAGGGTTAGCATTGACAGAAAGCTTGTCCAGAAAGAAAATTTAAAAAATAAGTTTTGATTGCAATCTCTTCTAATTAAAAATTGATTGGTAAAGTCTAATTTATTTCCAATTATTGATTTGCCAAGCTTGTTTCTGGGCAAGAACTTGTAATTTTTTATTAGGATTAACCACAGTTGGATTTCCGACTATCTTTAACATTTCCAAATCAGATATACTATCTCCATAGCCAAAATGTTGCTAAATATAAATAATTTTGAATAGCATTACTTTTTATCAAAGTTCTACCCACATCAAAAAAAAACGGCAATTCAAGACAAATTAAATTACCTCCAAAAACTGGAGACTTTATTTTATATCCGGTAGTCTATCTTCAACAAATCTAATTGAAGGATACTGATAAGCAATAGTAGTAGCTAAAATCACTAATATTCCTATTAAAATAAACATTAAACCAATACCACGCCCAACTCCTACTCCAATCAAAGTTCCTATACTATTACTCAGTAAACCTCCTTCTAGGAGTAGAGGCTGAAAAATATAATCTGTCAACGGACCTGCAATAACATAAGCTAAAGGAAAAGATGAATAGGCGATAGCTCCCCAAATAGCAAATACTCTTCCTTGATATTCTGGAGCAACTTTAACTTGCCTGATAGCATTGGCACAACCCATAATAATAGGAATACTAAAAAATACTAAAAAACCAGAAACGGTAATTAGGATAGGCGATGGTCTTAATCCTGTCAGCAAAATGCCAATACCGAGAAAGATTTCAAAACAAAATACCCTTTGAATTTTTTTATTTGATCCGCCCCAAGCTGTCATCAATATAGCACCAAAGAAATAACCGCTACCAGCGATAGATAAAATTTTTCCTAGTGTTTGTACATCAGTAAAACCTAAAACCATTGGTGTAATTAAAACTTGAGCTAAGCCAATAGTAAAATTAGTTATAACAAAAAACATTAATAGATTGAATAATCCAGGTCTTCTCCAGATATAATTCCAAGCATCGCTAATTTCTTTCCATGGTCTGTTTTCACTGATTTTATTTTTAATGTTTAACTGATGCTTAGGGAAACGTACAAATAACAAGGTTAATAATGCGATACCAAAAGTGGCAAAGTCAATTAATATTATTCCTTTTAGTTGAATTGCTTCTAAGAGTATTCCTGCAAGTACGGGGGATAATAATTTTTCCGCTGCTAGTGATAGTTGAATCATTCCATTAACTTGACCAAAATATTTTTTGTTAACAAGTAAAGTTGGAATAGAATGATAAGCAGGTATTTGAAATCCTTCAGATATCGAGTGAAAAGCTATTGCTAAATAAACATGCCAAATTTTCAAAGCATCATAATATAGCAGTATAGCAACAAGAAAAGTGCTGATTCCAGAAGCTATATCAGCTAAAATCATTATCCAGCGACGATTCCAGTTATCTGCAATTACTCCAGATAAAGGAGCAACTAAAATGTATGGTAATTCAATGAATAAATAAATTAGAGAAAATTGTATCGTCGATCCAGTTAACTGATATACCCATACTCCAAGAGCAAAACTTGTTAAACCAGAACCAATTAAAGAGATAACTTGCCCAAACCAAATACAAATGAAATTTCTCATATAGTTCTGAAAAAAACGAGTATTACTAACCGACAAAGAATCGCTATCAAGCTACTTCCAATCCTGATAACGAAAAACAAGGTAGTTTAAAATAATTGGAACTTCGTAAAGCAGAAGTATAAAAAATAGTAAAGTACTAGGAGGGTATTTTTGATTGAACTTTGTCATATCATTTTCAATCTTATAGATTTTATGACTCCACTGCGGAATTTTGTAGGACAATAAAAAAATAACGAAGTATGACCAATACCATGGTAAAGATCCGTAATAAACTAGCGTACAAACCCCGGTAACAAAAATTATTGTTGTTGCAAATACCAAAACTGGAAGGTTAGAAACTACCATGACTAAAAAGCTTACCCCCAAAACTACCATTGTCCAAGGTGATGGAATCAGCCAATAAATAATTCCATAAGCTGAGTACCAAGTTCCAAATAATGCTATGAGGTGAATAACGTTGATACCAAATTGTGAATGACGGCACAAATGGCGTTGGTAAAGTTCCTCAAATTCTACGTCTAGTAAACTCATTGGATAATCTGATAACCGATCCATAATTTTCTCCGTATACCGGGCGGCGTTATGTGGTAATGAGCATGGTGGTTAGGAATTTAGAAATAATGGTTAATTCTGCATTCTTAATTCTTCTAGATTTTGTAAATATGAATGAATCTTACATTTTCAGATTAAAGTTGTTCAATTATTTACTTTTTTTGCTGCTATCATTATTAGAAATTTGTAATCTGCTTAACTGCTACAGTTTTTTTTACAGAACAATCGGGAAGAAGTAGAGAAGATTACCCGAATTAATCCAGATTTGAAGTTTAACAATTAGCTAAATTGATGTCTAAATATAGACAAACATCTATAGAACCCCGGAAGGGATCTATTTAACTAGTCGCTAATCTTTTAAGCATCAGCCGGACAAAACAAAGATTTACTTTAGCGTTAGAGTGTTCAAGAGTTCTTTCAAAATTTTTAACCAAGCTTTTACATCTCTCCATCCAAGAGGCGCGTTCTTTCTATGAGCCACATTGCTTTGACCGGAAGAAAGCCTCGGATTCCTTCTTTTTCTTTTTGAGCTTTTGAAGGTTTAGGTAACAACTTAAATCTAATCTTAGTCATTATAGTACGGATAATTTTTTTTTCACTCTACCTCTAATTTTCGGGGTGATATTCATTGTCAAGAAGGATAGTAATTTTGGGAATATTGACGGGTTTATACCAATTCTGTATGAGGCTGCGCTCAATTGCCCTCACTCTATAAGAGTGGGGCTACCTAAACAAAGCCCGTCTACACGGGCTAAATTCGGCGCATCTTTATAAAGAAATGGTATTAGATTTGAAATAATCAATATTATCTGAGAGCATTTCAATTAAACCAATATCGTCCGACACTGAAGCAATGGTTGCGTGAGTAAAAAAAGGAAACCCTAAAGTATCCACTGATAAATGCCTTTGAATCCCGTTTGTAGCTTTGTAAAAGCAAAATTCCTTTGATTCTACACTGGCGTTACAAGTATTTTTTACTGCTTGTGAGTCAATGATAATTAAGGTTATTTTGGATTATTATACCGGAAAATGTAAAGATACCTTCCGGGGTTCTATATGAGCTTTTATATGAGTCAGGGGATGACTTTTATGAGATAGAGATATCAAGAGTAGAGCTATTATTAAAATTAATTCGTTGCAACTATTTTAAGTTTCTTCTTGATACGGCTTAGTGCTATTCATAACATAGTATATATGCTATATAACAAGAAATACTTCTCCATACCTATCAATAAAAGTACGTATTACATAGTTATTAAGCGTTGTTAAATTAACAGGAGAAAAAAATAGTGAATAAAAATTTTCCCATAAGTGCATAAATCCCAAAAAGTACTACCCACATAATTAATAGAAGAGTACAAATATTATTTTCTTTGCCGAGTAAGCTAAATCAACAGGCATTCGGCATTGGATTTCCATATACGCAAAAAGTAAAACCGAGTTCAATTTGATTGGAGGATATCTGATATGGTCGCTAATATCACTCACGATAACGATAATCGCATATCTCAGCTCAGAATTTTAGATGTTGCTTGCGATCGTATGACCTACTTCACCACAGAAGCTGGTTTGAAAGGATTAGCGGATGCTCTTGTCCGCAGTCGCAATTTATATTTGTAATAGCCCTTGTGATTTGTAAACCCCAGATAAGAAGGGCATCAAGCATCAAGAAAATTGAATCAAAAACTGTTTAATGTCTGAAAGCGGTAGAAAAATTAAACAGAGTTTTGGGCTAAAAGCCTTGCCTGATAGTGCTTTTAGTAATTTGTCTTGTTCCTTAACGTACAAAAACCCTTTTTGGGTGCGATCGCCCTGAGTACACCTACTCCTTCTTTGTTTCCCGAAGTAAAAATAGCACAAGAGCAAGTAATAAATGCTGCTTAAATTAATCGTTAATATCCCTCTATTTATCCGGTGTAATATCAATTTTTTCGCTTTGCAGTTGCCTTCAAAACTTTTTCTACCATTGAAATACATCACACTTTAATCAATCATCAACCCCTGAACGGTTATGTTTAGCTTTGGTTCTATTAATAAGTTACAAAAAATATTGGTTTATTTGTCAACAATTTTACTATTCGGATTTCTTATTCACTTCATAAATTATTATTTACAATATTTATGATAACTTCCACTAAAAATGTTTAGAATTGTACTTGTAATAGATATTAAATGTCTATAAGAATATGTACAAAAAATTTATTGCAAAGCAGGAGACGTCAATCTTAGGTAATTAGCTCTACTCTTAATCTGGCTACTAACTACTCTTATTTTAAGTTTGTCTGACAAAAAAATGTTTTTAATCGTCTTTAAAAAGCTTATTTAATTTGGCTATAAATATAAATTTAAGAACGATAGAAATTGTTTTTTTATGGAGAGAATAAAGAGAAATGAGTTCACAAAAATTGAAACGCAAACGCGGTGTCATACTTACGCCGAAAGGGTTACAAAAACTTCAACAGGCTAAGCTTAAGTTGGAAGCAGATGAAAACTTTGGAGATAGGTACACCTTAGAAGAAATAAGTGAACGCTGTAGTTTGTATACTGGTACAATTTCTAAAATATTAAATCGTGAAGGAGGAGTTGATAGAAAGAGTATTGAAGAGCTTTTTGAATGTTTTAAGTCACAAATAGAAAAAATTGACTATTTAAGCTCTAATACTCGTATCGATTTCGGAGAAGCTACTTGTGCATCTATTTTTTTTGGACGCACAGAAGAACTTTCTATTTTAGAGCAATGGATTCTTGATGAGCGTTGCCGAATGGTGGCAATCTTGGGAATAGGAGGTATCGGTAAAACTGCTTTATCTGTCAAGTTTATAGAACAGATTAAAGAAAATTTTGAGTATGTTATTTGGCGATCGCTACAAGAAGCTCCACCCGTTGAAGCAGTCTTGAATAACCTGATCCAGTTTTTGTCTGATGAGCAGATAACAGAAGTTGACTTACCAGAAAGCCTACGTGATAGAGTATCGCAACTGATTAATTATCTGCGGCAGCATCGCTGTTTGCTCGTACTGGATAATATGGAGTCGGTTTTGCGTAGTGGTAGTCGAGCGGGACTTTATCGAGAGGGATATGAGGGGTATGGTGAACTTATAAGACGAGTGGGAGAAACAGTTCACCAAAGCTGCTTGATGTTAACTAGTCGGGAAAAGCCCAAAGAAGTGGCATCCCTAAAAGGAAAATTTCTACCAGTTCGCTCCTTATCATTAAATGGTTTAAAGACAGTAGAAGGGCGAGAAATATTTAAGGTCAAGGGGTTAAGTGAAACAGACGGTGAATGTATAAAGATAATTGAGCGCTATGTAGGTAATCCATTAGCCTTGAAGATAGTTGCTACGACTATTCAAGATGTCTTTGATGGTAATATATCTGAATTTTTCAAACAAAATATAGTTGTTTTTGGTAACATTCGCGAGCTTTTAGAGCAGCAGTTTTCACGCTTGTCATGTTTAGAAAAAGATATAATGTACTGGTTGGCGATCAATCGTGAGCCAGTTTCGCTATCAGAATTAAGAGAAGATATCGTAACAGCAGTATCACCACAAAAATTATTGGAAGCGCTCGAATCTCTTACCAGACGTATGTTAATTGAGAAAAGCGCAGCTAGTTTCACATTACAACCTGTAGTCATGGAGTATATGATTCATCGATTAGTAGAGCAGGTTTGTGAAGAGATTGAAACTGGAAATATCGACTTTTTCAGGTGCTATGCTTTAATGAAGGCGACTGCAAAAGACTACGTAAAAGAAAGCCAAATTCGCATCATCGTTGAACCAGTTATTGATGGGTTGTTCGCAGTTTTAAGAAGCAAAAGAAACATAGTAAATCAGCTATGCCAAATTTTAGCACAGTTACGAGAAGAATCTCAGTTAGAAGTAGGGTATACGGCTGGAAATATTATCAATTTGCTTAATCAACTACAGATAGATTTAACCGGCTATGACTTTTCTTATTTGACTGTTTGGCAAGCAGATTTGCGGAATGTGAAACTACATGATGTGAATTTTAAAAATGCTAATTTAGCTAAGTCTGTGTTTGCCGAAACATTTGGTGGGGTTATATCAGTAGCCTTTAGTCCTGATGCTAAACTTTGGGCTTTTGGTGACACCAAGGGTAACATTTACTTGCGAGAGGTTGTGAACGGCAGACAAGTTATTCTTTGTCGTGGGCATACTAGCTGGGTTATATCACTTGCCTTTAGTCCTGATGGTAGAATTCTTGCCAGTGGTAGTGGTGATTACACGCTGAAGCTATGGGATGTTGAAACAGGTCAATGCTTGCAAACTTTAGCAGGACATGATAATGAGGTTTGGTCAGTCGCCTTTAGTCCTGATGGTAGCTCAATATCAAGTGCTAGTGATGACCAGACTGTTAAGCTATGGAGTATCAGTACTGGTGAATGCCTTAAAACATTTCAAGGACACGCAAGTTGGGTACATTCAGTTGCTTTTAGTTCAAATGGGCAGATGATAGCAAGTGGTAGTGATGACCAAACGGTGAAATTATGGGATATCAGTACTGGTGAATGCCTCAAAACCTTGCAGGGACACCAAGATGGGATACGGGCAATTGCGATCTGCTCAAACGATCGGATACTTGCAAGTAGCAGTGAAGATCGCACGGTGAAGTTATGGGATATCAATACTGGTGAATGCCTTAAAACCTTGCAGGGACATTTCAATGAAATATATTCAGTTGATATTAGTCCTCAAGGCGATCTCTTAGCTAGTGGTAGTCATGACCAGACAATTAAATTATGGGATATCAGTACTGGTGAATGTCTCAAAACCTTGCAGGGACATTCAAGCTCAGTATATTCGATTGCTTTTAATCGACAAGGCAATTTACTAGTAAGTGGCAGTTACGATCAGACGGCAAAGCTATGGAGTGTTGGCAAAAATCAATGCTTGAGAACCTTACGAGGGTATACTAATCAGGTATTTTCAGTTGCCTTTAGTCCTGATGGGCAGACCTTAGCAAGTGGCAGTCAGGACTCTTCGGTGAGGTTATGGGATGTCAGCACAAGTCAAAGCCTACAAACTTTTCAGGGGCATTGTGCAGCTATTTGGTCAGTTGCCTTTAGTCCTGACGGTCAAACGCTCGCAAGCAGCAGTGAAGATCGAACGATAAGGTTGTGGGATGTAGCGAATCGTAACTTCCTGAAAGTTTTTCAGGGACATCGTGCTTTAGTCTGCTCAGTTGCCTTTAGTCCTGACGGTCAAACACTCGCTAGCAGCAGCGAAGATCAAACGATAAGGTTGTGGGATATTAAAACTGGTCAAGTATTGAAAATTCTCCAAGGACATCGTGCAGCAGTTTGGTCAATTGCCTTTAGTCCCGACGGTCAAACATTAGCTAGTGGGAGTTATGACCAGACGATAAAGTTATGGGATATTAGTTCTGGTCAATGCAAAAAAACATTGCTAGGTCATAGGGCTTGGGTTTGGTCAGTTGCCTTTAGTCCTGATGGTAAGCTACTGGCAAGTACTAGTCCTGATGGGACAATAAGATTGTGGAGTATTAAGGCTAATGAATGTCTCAAAGTTTTACAAGTCAACACAGCTTGGTTGCAGTTAATTACTTTTAGTCCAGATAACCAGATACTAGCAGGTTGCAACCAAGATTTTACGGTTGAGTTATGGGATGTTAATACGGGACAATACCTTAAAAGCTTGCAGGGACATACAGGTAGGGTTTGGTCAATCGCTTTTAATCCTAAGAGTCAAACTCTAGTTAGCAGTAGTGAAGATGAGACAATTCGGCTATGGGATATAAGAACAGGTGATTGCTTTAAAACAATGAAAGCAAAGAAACCTTACGACCGTATGAATATTAGCAGAATTACAGGTTTAACTAAATCGACTATTGCTATGCTGAAAACGTTAGGAGGAGTTGATTGAATAACCTTATCGCATGAGAATAGTGCGTTAGTAAAGTATCGTAACTATAACGCACCCTACAAAATTCTTTAATTTAAATGAGTGTTCTATAGCGGTTTTCATTTAAGTGTAATACAAATCTGGCCTTACCAAGTATTTTTTCGGTTTAAAGCCCCCGAAGTTTCTTTAAGCGGGGGAACCCCGCCAACGAACTTCTCTTCGGATTCATCCGTGGACTATACTCTGTTAAAGCCCCTAAATTCCATTTATGGGGAATTAATTACGAATTACGAATTATACTTACCCTCGTTCCCTCTCCTTATTAGGTCTCTCCAATAATTAACTTGAAACCCTTGTAAATACTGGACTAAAACTTAATTTCCCGCAGATGTCTATTAAGGAGAGGGCTGTCCCGCTATGACAGGAGCGGGTTAAAAATGTAATGGACTCAACCATTATTAGCTATATTTAGGATAAACCTCTCTTCAGCCCTTGATTTTGATTAGATAAGATACTTACTTTATAGGCAACACCTGCTTATTAGCAAAATCCCTTTTTGGTCAAACTCATTACCTAAAATACTGTCTAAATCAACTTCACTATTATTTGAAACCTCGATCTCATTTCCATTAGGTCTACTACTGAAATACTCAATCAAAGCTTCCTGACTGATATCTGTATTCGTGGCATTAGTTAAATCTTGGGAATTCGAGGTAAAAGGACATGAATTGACTTCGCCTTGATTGAACTGGGTGGATTCAACTTTCGTATGATTCTTTATAGTCTCTCCTGACTTTGCATATGTTGGTGACAAAGATGCAGCAGCAATTAAGATGTTTGCCAACAGAGTAGTTGTAATGTAAAAATGCAATTTGTTGTTTAACATAATTATTGTTAATGGTGAAATTATTGGTAGCAAATGAACTTGGAAATTTTTGGCGTGCAGCATATATTAGATTTCTTGCACAGATGCAAAATACTAGATATATTGGGTAGGTTGAAGATTTCAAAAGTTGCCAATTATTAAGTATTACAGATTGTCAAGAAATGCTTTTGTAATATGCTCAAAGGATTATTCCCCTGATAATCTTCGATAGTAAGGTTAAAGGCTTTGGAAAAACTATTCTTACTTCCTAGATTATCATGTTAATGAGTAGATCTCATCTTGGGATTGTAGATGTGTATTTGACTCTAATGGTTTTAACACATTTTGCAGTTCTTCCTCTGAAATGTAATCTTCCCCAGTTGATCTGAAGTACAACGATGAAGTTTCATAACAGGCTATCGCAATGCGGAGGCGCTCTTCAGGCACAAGCTCCGCAATCAACTCTACTGTTTCCTCCACATGTTTTACATCAGCACCGAGACTACTGTGTGCGCGCAAACACCGAGTAGCATGAATACCTGGTGACAGGTGAGTTTCAACCGAATGAATGTGCTTGTCTTGAATACCTGTGGCTATACGTTCCATTGTGTAAGTATAGCCAATAATACTGATTGGATTAGGAGCCTGCAAACTTTGAGTAGAATAATTCACCAAGATCGCTGTACTAGGAGGAATGAGTTTTTCTACTACAGCCTTAGCATTGTATCCCATTGACTGGATGTCGAGCAGAGCAAGTTTATCGTGCCCTAGTTCCTCTCTGGCTTTATTTGTCGCCCACTGGGATAAATTTTGACGGCTCATCTTTTTAAAACGTTGAGCAGCTTCCTCCATCAATGGCGGGTAAGAGTGAGTTAAATTGTAAGCGCCTGCCAGTTGCCATACCCATTGTGCGGGGGTAAAAACAGGTGGTCTGTCGTTCGGCTTCGCAGTTTGTAAACCAAGTGCGATCGCCCTATCTAAAAGCTTCCGAGTTTCAGCTATGCTATCTACACCAGCGTTTTGTTTGATGGCAAAGCCAGTTCCGCTTTCTGCCGAACCGGGCTGATGCACCCAAATCCGGTTAGCCTTCTTTACTGGAGCTTCATTAGCCGCAAAACTGGCTGATGAAGTTTCAGTTAAAAAGTCATTACGCATGATTCGTTTCCTAATTTATAATGGCTACGAAATAAGATAAAGTCATTTGTCAAAAAATTCTTCTTCCTCCAACTCGTCTTGATAGCAAATTAAAATAAATAGTAATTTCAGACAACTGAAGATAAGGGATTTAATCTGGAAGTTAAGAATGAAAAATCGTATTTTAGCTTTGAGAATATTACTAATAGTTAGAAAGAGCCGCTTTTTTAATAAAATTCCGATCGAGTATTTGTTAAATTTATAATTTCAATAAATCAAAAGATTTTCTCTTTAGGCAATCGTGATTCAGTATATATAGAACCCATTTGGGAGCAGGGCAAATGCATCTAAATTTAGAACATAGGCTATTGACTAAACAACTTAGATATGTATCAAACGACAAAACAAGGTTTACCGTTGAGAGTCTTTTGTCTACTTATAAATATATGGTTCAAAATATAACTCAATTAGTATGCCTGAATGGTACTATTGTAAGTCTAGTTGAGAATGCAGCCTCCTTAATAACAAGATGTGTTCGCCCTGTTCTCTACCGTGTGGTGCATCGCTATATTGCTTAAGTTCCCTGTTAAATGCTCGATTGCCACTGGTAAAAACCATTTTGAATTGGCAAGCTAAATACGGTAACACTTTTATCAAAGTTATCAATTAAGTCTCTTCTGGAGCAAATTGACAGTTTCAGCAATAAATTGATTACTAGATACTGCTGTAATCCTAAAAACATAAAATTGCTTTTGCGCGACTCTCAATAACGCTTGTGCTGAAATGAATTAATTTCAAAGGCAACAAACTTCTCTTCCAAAAAGAAACACGAACTTTCTGAACCCAATCTGAATAATTATTAATTAGATTAATCAGATTATTCACTTTATTATTGTAAGGAGTGGAGGAGTAGAATAAGAAGCTAGAACAATTTGCTTCATCAAATGAATATCACCTTTATTTCATAGTATTAAGACTATTTCGAGAGCAATATTATCTTGCTATACACTTTCTTAACCCATCGTTATCAAGAGGTATAAGTAAAATGTCAAATATTAAGAGTGCATCGGATAAAAATTTACTTTTTGGTGTTGCCTATGATGATTTTATTGATCGTATGAATCAAGCCGCCAAAGAAATGGGTCACGAGGATGTTTTCTTTTGCCATGATAAAGAGGCGAATCTGATTGCAATGATTGCAATTCATGACAAAGGTTTAGGAGCGGGACAAAGCATGGGTGCAACACGTTTATGGCCTTATACAAACCAGGAACATGCTTTAAAAGACGTTCTTCGTCTTAGTCGTGGCATGACCTATAAAGCTGCTTGCGCTAATATTCCTGTTGGTGGTGCAAAAGCAGTAATTATTGCTAAACCCGAACAGAAATCAGAGAGAATGCTTAGAGCATATGGACGTTTTGTCGAGAGTTTAGAGGGACGTTTTATTACAGGTCAAGATGTAAATATATCTACTGAAGATGTTCGAGTAATTCGTCAAGAAACTAAGCATGTTGTAGGTGTATCAGAAAAATGTGGAGGGCCAGTTCCTATGACTGCTATGGGAGTTGTTCTAGGAATTAAGGCTGCTGTCAAGTTTCGTTTACATAAAGAAAACCTTAATGGGCTATCTGTTGCAATTCAAGGAGTTGGCAATATAGGAAAAAATCTCTGTCAACAATTGCATGAGCATGGAGTAAAACTATTTGTAACTGATACAATTAAGGAAAGAGCAGAAGAAGTTAAAGATTTATATGGGGCAATTGTTGTCAACTCAGATGAGATTTATTCTCTTAACGTCAATGTTTTCGCCCCTTGTGCTTTAGGAGGGATTCTTAATAGTTCAACTATTCCTCTTATTAAAGCTCCCATTATCGCAGGTGCTGCCAATAATCAGCTTGAAGATGAACAAATACATAGCAAGCTGCTTGAATCAAAAGGAATACTTTATTGTCCAGACTATGTGATAAACGCTGGAGGATTAATTAATGTTTATAATGAGATGATTGACACTGATGAAGAGCATATCCTAAAACAAGTTAATAATATTTACAACACTCTCCTTGATATTTTTAAGATATCTGAAGAAGAGGAAATAAATACACATGAGGCTGCTAAGCTTCTTGCCGAGGAACGCATTATGAAAGCTAAAAACTTTAATAAGGCTCTACATATGCCTAGTTTATTACTCTCGTAGAAATAAGATTAAGGGTGTTCCCAATAATTCAAACAGAAAATGGAAGCAACATGATAATTATTGGATTTAGCACAATTATATTGTTGTCCGATAGTGATTGAAAACCTTTCATTCTCTGCAAAGAAGAAACGCATAAGGGAGGAAAATCGTCGTTATGCAAGAATGCTTAATCACTTTGCCGATTCTAAATTCAATGATTTAATTCAAAGGCAATGCAACAATTGTGGTATTCAATTAATCAAGGTTAATCCTGCTTACTCCTCATTGATTGGATTGACAAAGTTTATGGCATTGTATGGCATGAGTTCCGACACCGCCGCAGGCTTAGTTATAGCTCGTAGAGCAATGGGGCTAAGTGAGTCTGTACCTTCTCAGTTTGCTCTCCCGGCTGTGATGGCTCGCAGGAGACACGTCTGGGCTTCATACTCAAGAAGAAACTCAATTCGGTACGCCGTCATGAGTTTTATAATCAACAGGTATTGACAGCGCATCTTAGCAATTACTCATCAAGGAATGGGTGGACGAAACCCCGAACTGGACGACTTTATGAGGTCTGTAATCCATATGAGAGCAGTGTTAAGGAACTAGGTGAGAATCCTAGCTGTAATCCGGAACTAGCCGTTAAGGTCGGGTGATAATGAGTAGTTTTATCCAGATTTGGGTACAAATGTCGATTTTTTAAGTAACGGTAAAGGCATTTTTATTCATATACTAACTGAAGGAAATGGAATGCTGTTAGCTAATTCTACAACCCTAGCTAACGGCAGTGAGAGAGAACGGATATTTCCTCTACTTGATAAAGTAAAACTAAAAACTAAAAAACGTGGTAGACAACTTAAAAGACTTTACATACTTTGTTTTTTCACAATGACTTTCTTACAGTTGAAGATAAAAATGCAATTAATTAAGTGTGAGGTTTGGGCATGATTTCCTACAACGATCCGTTTGTAGCCAAACTTGATGAAGATATCCGATATCTGTTAGAGCATGAAGATCGAAAGAAAATGGCGGATGTTCGCTCTCGTCTTGAAACTTTAGGTCAATCGAACTGTCCGAGTTTAACTCGTTATTGGCATAAAACCCAAAAAGGTTTCGGGGTACCGGATAAAGTATTTAAGGGTGAATCTCCTTATTATTTCCCAGATGCCCCCCCGGTAAAGGTATTTTGTACTAGCGGCACTTCTGGAGCAAAGCCAGGGCGTTGTTATTATTCTGCCCGTGGCTTAGCCTTAATGGAAGCAGCAGTGATGCAAGCAGCTAAAAAATATTTGATTAAAGACTTAGAAAAACCAGCTATTATTCGACTCTTGCCCAGCCAACAGGCAGCACCCGAAATGATTATGGCCTATGGGATGGAGCTAATTGCTCGCACCTTTGGAGCAGCACAGTTAAGTCAATCCGTAGTTACAGAAAGAGGATTTGATAATGACTTATTTGTGAAATTACTTGCTCAAGCACAAGCAGAAGAACGTCCTGTGATCTTGATTGGTGGTTCTTTTGCTTGTGTGAATGTTATGGATGCTTTGCAACAAGAAAAAATCAAGTTTCAATTGCCTTTAGGTTCACGTATGGTAGATGCAGGCGGGTTTAAAGGACGCTCTCGCGAGGTAGCTGTACCTATGCTCTATCAGTTAGCTCAAGATGTATTTGGAATTACACCTGAACTTTGTATAAATATTTTTGGCATGACGGAATTAGCGAGTCAATTGTATGACACCTCTACTTGCAGCTTAGGTCCTCTTGGGGAACGCCCTAAAGCCGGTAGTGCTACTGTTGTACCGTTAGTGCGAAATAGTTTGACAATGGAGCCTATCTCGGAAGGGTTAGGGTTGTTAGAGATAGCTGATTTGTGCGTACTTGATCGACCTTATTCTGTTTTAACTGGGGATTTAGCCATTCAGACAACAGAAGGAGTTGCAATTGTAGGACGGGCACAGCAAGGAGAGGTTCGCGGCTGCTCCTTAAATCTTGAAGTTATGTCATCCCATTAATGGGGAGTTTAAACAATGCACAACGAAATTTCTTATTTACCATCTTGGTTAAAGTCAGTTCAAATAGAAAATTTACAGTTGTATTCTAATGATAAGGATGGAGAAGCTTGGATTTGCACGCGTCCAAAAGCTGGATGTTGGGCTGATGTGGGGGTCGGTTTACAGGCGGCACGCGAACGCTTACAGTCACTATCAATCAAGCAGATTATAGAGTCCATTGGTCAGGTTGCTCAGCAGTGGTTAGATCCAGATTTTCAACCGAGAATAGATACTATTGAGCGTGTAGCTCAGTCTAGTTTATTTTCACCAGAGTCGGTGGCCGAAAGTTTTGATGTAGAACTGCGTAATTATTTGCCTGGTTATTTATGGAAGGTATTGTACAGAGAGCTAGTCGATCCGCAGGTTTTAGATTGCTTTCGGCAAGATATTCACCTCAAGGGGTATGCTCGAGCATTAGGACCCAAAACTACTTTATCTATTTTTACCGGAAATGTACCTGGTTTACCCGCCTTATCTATGGTGCGGTCTTTATTAGTTAAAAGCCCCATTATTGCTAAGGTCGCTTCGGGAGAACCTTGTTTCGCCGCAGCCTTCGCCAAAACTTTGGCCGAAGTCGAGCCGATATTTGGTGAATCTATAGTATGTACCTATTGGCGACGGGATGAAGAATCTTATTTTTCAGAGGTTTTGACTCAGGCCGACGCAGTGATTGCTTATGGTAGTGATGCAGCCTGTGCAAAAATTCGTAAACAAATACAGCTAGGTCAAGCTTACTTTGAACATGGACATAAATTTTCTCTGGGATTAGTAGATGAGTCATACATCGAACATTTTGGCGAGCAACAATTGGCTAAAGCGATTGCCAGAGATACTTGTGTTTTTAATCAGCAAGCTTGTATTGCGCCTCAAATATATTGCGTAGTAGGACCAGAATCCCTAGCAGAGCGTTTGGCCGAAAAAACTGCTAAGGCATTAGCAGACTATGAACAGAAAGTACCATTAGGTAATTTATTACCTAATGATGCTGCTGCTTTACAAATGAAGCGTGCTACTTTACAGTGGCAAGCGGCTTTGCAAGACAAGCTGAGCTTGTGGCAAAGTACTAATAGTCTAGCCTGGACATTGACAATTCAGTCGCAGATTTCTAGTCACCAGGGTGGTCATCGACGTTATTTGAGTTTGATTTCAGTCCCGGATTTGGCTACTGTTATGGCACAATTACGACCTATTGCACAACAGGATTACTTGCAAAATGTGGCATTGGGTTTAGTTGGAGCAAATTTGATTTCTACAGCAGAACAACTAGCACAGTTGGGAGCTACACGTATTTGCCAACCAGGTCGTATGGTCGATCCCAGCATGATGTGGCGTCATGATGGCCGCGTATGTGTGAGTGAACTTTTGCACTGGTGCGATGTCGAAATGCATGAGGATTGGCAAATCTCAGGAGAGAAAAATGGTACAAGCATCTACTAAGATTGATATTATTGACTGTTCTTTACGTGATGGTGAACAGTCACCCGGAATTTGGTTTGATTTTGATGAAAAACTGGCGCTAGCCAGGGCTTTATCCGAAGCTGGTGTGGCGGTGCTAGATGCTGGTTTTCCTGCCTCTAGTTCTGAGGAAATAGAGATAATACAGGCTATCGCCCATGAAGACCTTGTTGCCACTTTAGGAGCTACAGCACGACCGATACACCGAGATATTGTCTCTGCTGACAAAGCCCATGCTGAAGAGGTTTTTTTGTTTATGCCTACCAGCAATTTGCGTCTCAACACTACACTCGGATGGAGTCGGGAAACTGCAAGTGACAACCTAACCCAGGCAGCTTGTCAAGCTGCTGAATTAGGTATGCAAATCGGCATTGTGTTCGAGGATGCGACCCGGGCTGACCCCACGTACATGATTGAGCTAGTGAACCGTTTGCAACAGGTATTACCTGAATGGATTGAACATATAATCATTGCTGATTCTGTAGGCTGTTCCAAACCTCAGAGTATGCAAGCATTGTTTCAGCAATTACATCAGGCTTGTGGTTCGGAAGTTACCTGGGTACCTCATTGTCATAATGATTTTGGTTTGGCCAGTGCTAACACTTTGGCTGCAGTACAAGGAGGAGCACAGGCAGTAACTACTACGGTGAATGGGATTGGTGAACGAGCAGGTAATGCCGATTTAGCGGAAGTGGTAGCGGGATTAACCCATCTATTGAATAAGTCGCATAATATTAACCCGCAAGCTTTAATGGATTTGTCTTTACTTGTAGCCCTTATAAGTGGCATTCCGGTTCATCCTTTAAAACCTGTAGTTGGACATAATGCTTTTCGTCATGAATCTGGGCTACACGTGGATGCGATGTTGAAAAATCATCATAGTTATGAATTTTTGCCCGCAGATTGGGTTGGTCGAAAGCGGGAATATGTAATCGGCAAACACAGCGGCTCATCAGCTTTAGTACAACACTTTTTGGAACAAAAAGGTGAGTCCCTTGGGCGTGAGATAGCGGAAGCTGTTCTGCAAAGGATTAAACATAAGCGGATGTCGGATTCTAAAGCAGAACATCAAGCTTGGTTTAAGACTTATCAAACAACCATTCAATACTTACTTGCTGGTGTGGATGAAGAATTTGTGGCAAACCAATATCAAAGGCTATGTGATGAAAAAAACCTTAAGTGACAAGATTATTGAATCTAAAACGATTGACAACAACGAAGCAGACAGTCTGTATCAACGTGTGCGGATTGATGGACTATTAGGGCATGATGCAACTATTGCTTTATTGGCTCAGCAATTTGATGAATTAAATCTGAGTGTATGGGACCCAAGCCGGGTAATTTTTACCAACGATCACTTTTCCCCCCCAGCGACATCAGAGCGTGCAGATATTTCCAATCGATTTATTAAATTTGCCCAGGATCATCAGATTGGGAATCTACTACTAGATAAAGGAATTTGTCATCAGCTATTAGTAGAGCATCCGATATGTCAGCCAGGAGCACTGATTGTGGGAGCTGACAGTCACACTATCATGGGCGGTGGTTTAGGAGCTTGTGCTACAGGAATGGGGTCAACAGATATTTTATACGCCTTAGCCACTGGCACCACCTGGTTGCTCAGACCTGAGTCTATCAAAGTAGTATTTCGTGGTAGTCTTCCTCCTGAATGCAGTGGGCGCGATGTAATTTTGGAGTTGATGCATCGCTTAGGAGAAGAGGGCGCACAATACCGCACCTTGGAGTTCCATGATTTAAGTCATTCGCGCTTGAACCAAGACGATCGCTTTGCGATTGCCAATATGGCAGTTGAATGTGGTGGTAAATTTGGTATATTTGTACCGGATGAAATTACAGAGGCATATCTAAAGCTGCGGGATAGAAAAGTGGACAAAAGTTCGTGGCTTTATCCAGATTCCGATGCAGTGTACCTTAAGCATATTGAGATAGATTTGGATCAATTGTCACCTCGTGTTGCCAAGCCATGGTCACCAAGCAATGTAGTACCCATTGAAGCTTTAGATTCTATACCCATTACCACAGCTTTTTTAGGCTCCTGTTCCAGTGGTCGTTTAAGTGATATTGCGGATGCAGCACAAGAATTAGAGGGCAAAACCATTCATCCTCGCATACGCTTTGTGGTAATTCCAGCTTCCCAACAAGTGTTTCAGGAGGCTTTGAGCAAGGGGTATGTGCTTACTTTAACCCGCTCGGGAGCTGTGTTTAATCAAAGCAGTTGTGGCCCTTGTGGTGGCATTGATAAAGGGGTGCTGGGGGCACAAGATGTGTGTGTTTCTACCTCAAATCGTAATTTCCGTGGACGTATGGGACATTGGGAGAGCCAAACTTATTTGGCTAGTGCCCGGACTGTAGCCAAGGCGGCATTGGCCGGTGCCTTAAAACCAGATTTATATAATATTGAGGTGTTCTGATGAAAATACTCGATCGGATTAAAGGACAGGCTTGGTGTTTTGGGGATAATCTGAATACAGATGTGATTCACTCACCGCGCTTTTTCAGTCTAGATCCAGAAGTGATAAAGAAAGGCTTGTTTCATGGTTTAGATCCGAACATTCAAGCCAACATACAGCCGATGGATGTGATAGTCGGCGGTATCAACTTTGGTTGTGGTTCCAGCCGTGAAACCTCCGTTAGAAGTTTGTGCTTGAATAAAGTTGGTGCGATTATTGCCGTTGATTTTGCTCGTATTTTTTTTCGTAATTGTACTAATATGGGCTTGCCCTGTTTGATGTTTAAAAACCCCAATGACTTCTCACGCATTAACACTGGCATGACTTTACAAGTAGATGCTTTGGCTGGGCGTATTTTACTGCCAGATCGAACTGAAATTCAGTGCAAGCCGGTGAATGATTTCATTCGTAATATTTGGGTGAAAGGTGGGCTTTTAGCGACTTTGCCACAATCAAATAAGTAAAAATATGAGAAACTCGCGATTAAAAGTCCTTAGCTGGCAGGGTGGTTGGGGAAGTGCCTTTTGGCGGTGTGTCGCTGAACCGCTTACAGCACGCTTTGGCATCGAGGTAGAGATTTTTCCTCATGTGGGACTGAGCTTGCCCGATCCTTTGCCACAGGTAGATTTGGTTTGGTGTAATACGATTGCAGCCCATAAAGCAGCGAGTCTTGGACAGGTTCTCCCTTGTTCTCCTCAAATAAAAGATGTCTGTGCCGCTTTATCTTCAAGAATTTTGGGCGTTTTAGATGGGATTGTACATACTTATTCCATACCTTATGTGTTAGTTTACAATCATAAGCGCGTGTCATCTTTTGATAGTTGGCAAGATCTACTTAAACCAGAATACTGTGGAAAAATTGCATTTTACCCAGGAGGGAATGGTTTTTTCCCGATTGCCCAAGTCATTGCTGGTGGATGCTTAGAGGAAATGCCAGATAACATGACACCGTGCTGGCGTTTTTTGGAACAACTGGTGCCGCAGTTGGGTTCTTTGGATTACAGCATTGGCATGGAAAAATTGTTTGAACAAGAAAAAATCCTACTGGCTTTTAGAGCCTTAACCAATGCCTTAGCATTTGAACAAGCAGGCTTACCTGTAAGTTGGATGATTCCCAAAGAAGGTACTTGCGTGACAGAGGATGGTTTTTTTATACCTAAAGGCACAGAAAAGGCTCAAGTTGAAGCGGCCGAGTTATTAATTCAATTTGCTCTAACCCCTAATGTACAAACCCAGTGGTGCAAGGCTTTAGGTGCTATTCCGATGCATTTGTCAGCACAAACGCCTGAGTTGCTCGTCGATCATCCTTTATTGCCATCGGCTCCAGAGGCTATGGATAAACTTTTGCGTTTGCCTAAGGCAGTAGAACTGCATCATAGTCTCGAATGGGAAAAGAAATTTTCTCAATTGGTCTTATTATCAGCTTAATTGTATAGCTAAACTAAGGCTTAAAATTCCAATTCTTCACTTGTGAATTATTTTTACCGCATTTATCTCGCTACTCAAATAAAATTACTAATCCAATATCATAGGCTTTGTCTATCATGAAAAAATTTAGTGAAAAAAACAAACCAAATATTGACCCTTCATTAGGATGGGAAAATTACTGGAATCAAACCTCGAATGGATCTACGGCAGTTCTGTGGGAATGCAAGCCAGAAAAAGCGGCGGCTTTAGACTTAGCTCATTTCAAAGACTTGATGGATCTCGGACTACCTATAATTGACTTCGCCTGTGGAC
The DNA here is from genome assembly GCF_000316665.1 of Rivularia sp. PCC 7116. GTDB lineage: Bacteria > Cyanobacteriota > Cyanobacteriia > Cyanobacteriales > Nostocaceae > Rivularia. The sequence goes on from NC_019678.1 coordinate 2,075,796, forward strand.
ATGGTACTCAAACTCGTTTTCTTGCGGATCATTTTCCTTTAGTGATTGGAATTGATGTTTCTAAAAGTGCTATAGCAATGGCGCAGACACAGAATAATGCCTCGAATATTGAGTACCGCGTACTCGATGGTTGTAAGACGGAGCGAGCAGTTGAACTCCACTCAGAGATTGGAGATGCCAACATTTATATGAGGGCAGGATTGCATCATATTCCCTCCCAAAAGCGGTCCGACTTTATCCGCTCTTTAGAAATACTCTTAGGTGAGAAAGGTCTTTTATACCTGATTGAGCTAAGTGCTAACTCAGACGATCGGCTTTTTTCACTTTCCGATACTAATGAAGTGTCGCAGGTAATGAAACATGGACTAAAACCTGGTTCTATCGGATTGGAAGATATCGTACAACTTTTCCCTAACTTTGAAGTGCTGTCCTCAGGAGAACAGTTATTGAGAGGAAGTGTTCTTACTTCTCCTGATGGAGAAGTAAGAAAGCGTGAATTGACATTGACAGGTTTTTATGCAGTAATCAGGCATAAATAACTGTCATTCTACAGGTGGTAGCTAAAGTGTGATGTAATTTTCCTAAAGAATAGCTATTACAGAATTTGTGCGATTTGGTCATTTCGTAGCAATATCCACTTTGTAAGACTTCCATAAAACTTTTTGATTTACTAACTTGATCTAAATGGAGAACAGAAAATGATTGAAGTATGTATCATTGGTTTTGGATTTAGCGCAATTCCCTTAGTTCGTGAATTGGAGCGTACTAAGACCGACTATCAGATAATCAGCGCAGATAATGATAGTGTATGGGACAAATTGGATAAAAGCGGAAACTTAGATTTCAACCTAGTATCTAGCTACCAAACAAGCTTTTATTCGTTTGATTTAGTTAAAAATTATGAAAAGGATTACTATCCTACAGGAAAGCAATTTTATGAAATGCACAAACGATGGCGTGCTGTCTATGAAGACAGAATAATAAGAGATTTTGTTGTCAAAATAGATAACTTCAAAGACCATAGTTTAATTACCACATCTTCTGGACGAATACTTGAAGCTAAATCTGTAGTTATTGCGACAGGCTTTGGTCGTCAGATGAACTCATTTCTAAATGATTTTGACTTTAATGTATCAAACAAGACATTTGTTTTAGGGGGGATGGGGGATTCCGCTAACTTAATCCTAGCTAAACTAATACCTAACAATAACAAAGTTATTATCAGAGGTAATGGCTTTATGCCATTAGATCAACAAAATAATATTTGGGGAAAAAGATTTACCTTAGATCAAACAGAAGCTCATAATTTCAGATATATTTCTCATGAGAAATATAATGAGCTAATAATGGGTCCCACGAACAATAAATCTACAAATCCAAGTCTATTATGGAACCAATTTCCATTAATTAAGCGTGATTGTAGTTGGAAGAAAGGACATTCGGATAATTCGTCTCCTGGTCATGGGTTAGTTTGGATCAAATATTGGCCAATTGATGAATATTGTCGGAATTTTGGCGCTGACTTAGAAGGATCTATTTCTAAGGGATATTTATTGAATGATATCGCAATGTGGTTACATACTGGGAAGGTTATACTTGTTCCACCTGATACACCCATTGATTTTGAGAACAAGAGCGTTACTTATGCAGGTATAGAAAGAAGATTCGATCAATATATTAAAGGCGATGCTGAAAAACCTAGGCTCCCAGAAATTCTGATTGATGGAGTAACTCCTTATGAGTATCTGTATAGAGATAACTTTATGGGTGTTATTCCTCAAAATCTAAACAATATTTATCTGCTTGGATATACTCGCCCATTGACTGGTGGTCTGGCAAATATTACTGAAATGCAAAGTTTGTTTATCCATAAACTTCTAACTCAGCCTAAATTTCATAGCCATATACATCACAACTTGAGCGAGCGTATTACAGCTTACAATCAGTACTACTATGGTAATAGCGAACCTTTTAAGACCGACCACACAATCTTATACGGTTTTTACACGGAAGACATTGCAAGGTTGATTGGAATTGACCACAAGCTTAGTGAGTGTAAGTCTCTAAAAGATTTGATTTTCTACTACGCTTTTCCTAATAATGCCTATAAGTATCGCCTTAAAGGAGAATATGCCATTGATGGAATCGAGGAATTAATTGAGAAAGTGAATAGGGATTATGACAACTATATCTCAATCTTTGTCCTATTTCTCAATGCTGGATACATTAAAACAGAGAACCTTGCCGAATGGCTCCATAAATCTAAACACTTCTTATTCAATGATATGAGATATAAAGAGGAATACAGAGCATTTCTTGATGATTACATCAATGCTTATCGTCGAGTCAAAAATATATCCGTTGATGAGAGTGTGGATGAAGAATGGGATTCCATGGTGAGTGAAGCCTGTAAGGTGAGAGATCGGGTTGCGACTGCGGTTGAGGATAATATCGATGATTCGTTTGATAATGACACTTTCACTGCAGTAAAGTTAGTTTCGTCTCTAATTGAGTCAAGCGATGGTGATTATTCTAAGTATATTAAGTCTGAGCTTGATTCTAAACGTATTCACGTAATTAAATCTTTGTGGGAACCTGTGGAGTATGATTTACCATATCTCTGCGATTAGAGGTTAAGAATTGATATGGGAGCATCTCATTTTTATAAGGTAGTCTTTCTGAATGTAAAACTTATCCCATAGCCTTTGCTACGCGAACACTACCATATATGAAAATGTAATAGCTTCCATATCTATCCGATCCGAAATCTCTGAGCGACTAAATGGAGTCTAAGGTTTAAAACACCTAATAAATTGAAATTTTAGTGGTTCGGGATCGGAAGGAATTTTGCTCCACCAAAAATAAGCTCGGTAAATAAAAAAAGGCAAAATTGACAGCCATATCCAGATGATCTACAAATTTTTACGTTTTGCGACCAAAACAGCGTTTTCTCAACATTTTATTGGTATTAGCGTTTTAGTCGCCGTCATAGTCTGGACTTGTTGGTTATTTTTCGCTGGTCCGCGTTTTGCTTTCGCTAATCTAATAAATAATTGGGGAGTTGCTGTAACGATGGTTTTTGGCTCCATGATTGCTGGTGGCACCAGCATGGGTGGTGGAGCAGTTGCCTTTCCCGTTTTCACCAAAGTGCTTCAAATCCCTCCACACGAATCAATGGTATTCTCTTTAGCTATTCAAAGTATAGGAATGACAGCAGCTTCATTAACAATTATGGCTATGGGTACTAAAGTAGAGTGGCGGTTCATCTTATGGGCTAGTCTTGGCGGTATCCTGGGGATAATATTAGGTTCAGTATTTTTAGCGCCCATTTTACCCCCACCTGTAATTAAAGTTTCTTTTACGATGATTGTCAGTAGCTTTGCTGTTATTTTATTTGCTTTAAATCGAAAAATTAGAAGCAGAAATTTAATTATTCCTGTTTGGGGTCAAACAGAGCAATTACTCTCAATAATAGCAGGAATTATAGGAGGAACTATTAGCGGTCTTGTGGGCAGTGGTATGGATATTTTGGGCTTTTCTGTCATGGTATTACTGTTCGGATTATGCGAAAAAGTTAGTACGCCGACCTCGGTAATTTTAATGGCTATAAATGCTGTAGCTGGATTTATCCTTCATAAATTCTTTATTGGTGACTTTGTACAACCTGTAATTAGTTATTGGTTAGCAGCAGTACCAGTAGTAGTAGTAGGTGCGCCAACAGGAGCCATTTTATGTAGTTTTTTACAACGTCATACTGTTGCCAGGATACTTATTGGTCTTATCTTTATTGAATTAGTCAGTTCTTTTTTGCTTCTGCCTTTACATTTTGGTTTAATCTGCTACGCTCTAATTATTTTTATAGTTTTTCTATTAATATATTATCGAATGTATAAAACAAATTTATATATAAAGAAGGATTTATAACAATAATTTTGAAAAAATTAAGGAGTTTAAAGCAATGATTATAGTTCTGAAAAAAACTGTACCTATAACAGAAATTGAGCGGATTATTCAAGACTTAAAAAGTTTAAAAATCGTTTCAGAGAAGATAATTGAAAAGCACCAAGTGGTGATTAGTTTAATAGGTGATACAGCTACTATGAATCCTCAACAAGTACAACAAATTAGCCCTTTTATTGAACAGGCAGATGTTAATAAAGTTGCTGACATAATTTAAATCGGTGCCCGCAATATTTTTATAGCTGATGTAAAAGGCTTATAGACACTAGACACACCAGTTACTACTTTCTTATTACAAAGTTTCAGGAATCAACTAAAACAAAGGAATTTTAGCTCTCGCTCCTATGGTTGTATACAGTATTCATTTAACAGCGATTGCTTTAATTCCACTAATTGTATTGACTCAAAAGCTGATTAAAAAGTGTTTTAAAGATGCCTGGACGTTCTGCTTAAATGTCCGTATCACAGAATTTGTAGAACACTTTACAACCTATTGATTTTATCCTCTTAAGAATGTCTCTGCATCATACTAACTTTAATAATGTAAAAAGGAACACTTATGTTTATTGATACTTCTCACTATAAAACTAAAGGTGAAATTTGCGTATCTCGCACTGTAACTGAAATTTTAATGGAAAATGCGACTGAAGGGATTTTATCACGTATTGATTCTCAGCGTGGAGGCTTCCTCAAAAGTAACTATGAGTACCCCGGACGATATAAAAGATGGGCGATAGGTTTTATTAATCCACCCCTAGAATTAGCAACTCGTGAGAATTCTTTTAGGCTTACAGCGCATAACAACCGAGGTTTATTGCTATTGAAATATTTGGTAGAGCGTCTTTACAAGTTACCGCAATTACAGAATGTTGCTTTAGAGAAAAATTGTGTCACTGGCTCTATTCAACCATCAGAATGCTTATTTGCAGAAGAAGAGCGAAGTAAACAACCATCTGTTTTCAATGTTGTTAGAGAAATTCTATATGCGTTTGAAAGTTCTCTAGATAAACATTTGGGACTTTACGGTGGGTTTGGTTACGATTTAGTTTTCCAGTTTGAATCAATTGCGAAACATCTCGAACGCTCTCCACAGCAGCGAGATATGTTACTTTATCTACCTGATGAATTGGTTATTGTTGACTACTATCAACAACAAGCATTTCTTTACCAGTATGAATTTGAGACTACATATGGTAGCACTAAGAATTTACCTCGTAATGGTGAATTCATTAGTTATAGAGGCAATCAAAATATTTCCCCTCAGACTTCCGATCATGAAAGAGGTGAATATGCAAACCAAGTTAAAAAAGCATTAGATTATTTCCGTCGAGGTGATTTCTTTGAAGTTGTTCCTTCTCAAAACTTTTTTCAAACTTACGAACAGTCTCCAGCAAAACTTTTCCGAACACTGCAACAGGTTAATCCTAGTCCCTATGGATTTATCTTTAATTTAGGTGGAGAGTATTTAATTGGTGCATCTCCAGAAATGTTTGTACGGGTAGAAGGTAAGCGTGTTGAAACTTGCCCTATTAGCGGTACAGTTAAACGAGGAAAAGATGCAATTGATGATGCGGCTCAAATCCTGAAGCTTCTTAACTCACACAAAGACGAATCTGAATTAACCATGTGTACCGACGTAGACCGCAATGACAAATCGCGGATTTGCGAGCCTGGTTCGGTACGAGTAATTGGTCGCCGTCAAATCGAAATGTACAGTCATTTAATCCATACGGTAGACCATGTTGAAGGTTTGTTGCGACCTGGCTTTGATGCTTTAGATGCCTTTTTAGCTCATACTTGGGCGGTGACGGTAACTGGCGCACCGAAGAAGTCAGCCATCGAGTTTATCGAACAGAACGAACGTAGTGCCAGACGTTGGTATGGTGGAGCAGTAGGCTGGTTAAACTTTAACGGTAATTTGAATACCGGGTTAATTTTACGGACAATTCGACTCGAACATTCAATTGCGGAAGTGCGAGTTGGTGCAACTATATTATATGATTCTATTCCTGCAGCAGAAGAACAAGAAACCTTAACTAAAGCCGCTGCCGCTTTTGAAACCATTCGCCGCGCTAAGGAAAAAACTAAAGCTTTAGGAGATGTTTCAAATTCTTTAAGTGATTGTATTCCTAATATAGAATCAGATAAACGCATTTTATTAATTGACTGTGAAGATTCTTTTGTTCACACCTTAGCTAACTATATTCGCCAAACTGGAGCTTTGGTGAAAACATTACGTCACGGTTTTGATGAAGAACTTTTTGATACGGAAAAACCCGATTTAGTTGTATTGTCTCCAGGTCCGGGTAGACCAAGTGATTTTAAAGTTTCCCAAATAATTGCCGCTTGTATGTGTCGTAATATTCCGATGTTCGGGGTATGTCTGGGATTGCAAGGTATTGTTGAAGCTTTTGGTGGAGAATTAGGAGTTTTAGATTATCCACAACACGGTAAATCTTCGCGGATTAAGGTTACTGACTCGAATTCGGTAATGTTTAAAGACTTACCTAAATCTTTTACAGTGGGTAGATATCATTCCTTATTTGCATTACCTGAAAAGTTTCCTCAAGAATTAAAAGTTACGGCAATGTCAGAAGATAATGTAATTATGGCAATCGAACATAAAACATTACCAATTTCAGCCGTACAGTTTCATCCCGAATCTATTATGACTTTAGTAGGAGAGGTCGGTTTAGCAATAATTAAAAATGTTGTTTACAAGTATACAACATCTAAAAAGTCAGAAGTTGTGTCTATGGGTTAGACAGTAATAATAACTAGTTAACATTTAAATATTTGTTTTCGGGTCTGAGTTTGTTAACAAATTAATTAACATTGTTGATTGGACATTAATCGTTGTTAACTAGTTAGTGTTTGACAAATGAGCGATTTTTATGAATTTACATAAATATTATGAATCAATTGTCCAATATCGATAGAATTCATATGCTAACTAGGCCCCGACACATACTTGAGGAAATAGTCTTGCATAAAAGGCAAGAAGTTGCAATGATGCGATTGGAATCTCCTTTAGCTAAGGTACAAGAGCAACTAAAAGATGCACCAAAGGTAAGAGATTTTTTAAAGGCTTTGCAAGATAATTCTCACAGTCCTAGTTTAATTGCAGAAGTAAAAAAAGCATCGCCAAGTAAAGGAATTATTCGGGAAGATTTTGACCCAGTTAATATAGCCCAAGCATATGAAAAAGGCGGAGCAGCCTGTCTTTCAGTTCTCACAGACAGTCGTTTTTTTAAAGGTAGCTTTGACAACTTACGTAGAGTTAGGAAAAGCGTAGAATTACCGCTATTATGCAAAGAATTTATTGTTGATTTATATCAAATATATTTAGCTAGAACTGCGGGCGCTGATGCAGTACTCTTGATTGCAGCTATTTTATCCGACGTACAGTTGAAAGACTTTTTGCGGGTAATTCACAGCTTGAAAATGACAGCTTTAGTAGAAGTTCATACTCCTTCAGAATTAGATAGAGTGTTAAGACTTCCTGACGTAAAATTGGTAGGAATTAACAACCGCAATCTAAAGAATTTCACTGTAAATTTAGCAAATACAGAAAAATTGATTGCTCAAAGGAAATCGCAATTGCAAAGTTTCGGAATTACCGTTATTAGCGAATCTGGTATATATACACCTGATGATTTAGATTTTGTCGAAAAAGCTGGCGCTCGTGCCGTTTTAGTCGGAGAATCTTTAGTTAGGCAGCCCGATGTGGAAGATGCGGTACGGCAATTAATCAGTGAACAGTGAGCAGTGAGCAGTTAACAGTGAGCAGTTAGAAGTTAAAAGTTAAATGTTAAATTCAAAATTGTTTTCCTATGCTCAATACTTAATAAGCAATACCCCATGAAATCGAATAGTTGTAAAAGTAATTAGTCATTACTAATTAAGCACTATCCATTGGCAACTAACAACTAACAACTAACAACTAATAACATGATTGCAATATCTCAACGTTTTGAAGAATTAAGAAAATCTAATACTTGTGCTTTAATTCCGTTTATTACTGCGGGTGACCCGGATTTAGAAACTACTGAAGCAGCACTGAAAATCTTGGATAAAAATGGTGCTAGTTTTATTGAGCTAGGGGTTCCTTATTCCGACCCTTTGGCTGATGGCCCAGTAATTCAAGCTGCTGCTACTCGTGCTTTGGCAAAAGGTACGAAGTTGGATAATGTTTTACAGATGTTGAAGACATTAACTCCCCAATTACAAGCACCGATTATTCTATTTACTTATTACAATCCCATCTTAAATTTAGGGGTTAAAGAGTTTTTAGCAAAAGTCGCCGAAGTTGGTGTCAAAGGGTTAGTAGTTCCCGATTTGCCATTGGAAGAAGCTGAAAATTTGATAGAGTCAGCTAAAGAATTTGGCATCGAGCTAACTTTGCTCGTAGCTCCTACGAGTTCCAAGGATAGAATCAGCGCGATCGCTAAATATTCTCAGGGTTTTATCTACTTAGTGAGTGTAACCGGTGTTACTGGAGTCCGTTCTGGTCTACAAACTCGCGTCAAGGATATTCTAGATGACTTACGCGGAGTCACCGATAAAGCAATTGGTATCGGTTTCGGCATTTCCAGGGGGGAACATGCTGCTCAAGCAAAAGAATGGGGTGCTGATGCAGTAATCGTAGGTAGTGCTTTAGTAAAGCGATTAGCAAACGGTACTCCTGAAGAAGGATTAAAAGCAGTCGAAGAACTCACCAAAGAATTAAAAGCTGCAATTTCTAGCGAGCAGTTAGCAGTGAACAGTGAACAGTTAACAGTTAGGATTTAAGAATTTAATTTCTCTATTTCTTTGTCTTCCCATGCCCAATCCCCAATCCCCAATCCCCTATCCCCAGTTTTCAAATTACTAAAAGGAATATAAATCAAAATGGTCAGTACTCCAGATATCAGTTCAAAAATTTCATCAGTTGCTCGTCCCGACAATTTGGGAAGATTTGGAAAGTTCGGTGGAAAGTACGTACCCGAAACTTTAATGCCAGCTTTGCTAGAATTGGAAACTGCTTACGAAAAGTATCGTAATGACCCCGATTTCAAAGCTGAATGGAATGGTTTATTGCGCGATTATGTAGGAAGACCAAGCCCCTTATACTTTGCAGAGCGTTTGACTCAACATTATGCAAAACCAGATGGCTCTGGAGCGCAAATTTATTTAAAGCGTGAAGATTTAAACCATACCGGCGCTCACAAAATTAACAATGCTTTAGCTCAAGTTTTGTTGGCTAAACGCATGGGTAAACAAAGAATTATCGCTGAAACCGGAGCAGGACAACACGGTGTTGCAACTGCTACAGCTTGCGCTCGTTTTGGTTTGAAGTGCGTGATTTTCATGGGTATTCACGACATGGAAAGACAAGCGCTCAACGTATTCCGGATGCGATTGATGGGAGCGGAAGTTAGCCCTGTAGAAGCTGGAACCGGAACTTTAAAAGATGCAACTTCTGAAGCAATCCGCGACTGGGTAACAAACGTAGAAACTACACACTACATTTTAGGTTCCGTTGCCGGACCTCATCCTTACCCAATGTTGGTACGCGATTATCACGCCATGATTGGTGCAGAAACTCGCAATCAATGTGAAGAAAAATGGGGAGGATTACCCGATATTCTTTTAGCTTGTGTTGGTGGTGGTTCCAACGCAATGGGACTATTTCACGAATTCGTTAACGAAGAATCCGTGCGTTTGATTGGAGTTGAAGCAGCCGGTGAAGGTGTCGCAACAGAAAAACACGCCGCAACTTTGACCAAAGGAAGAGTCGGAGTATTGCATGGTGCGATGAGTTATTTATTGCAAGATGGTGACGGACAAGTCATCGAAGCGCACTCAGTCAGCGCCGGTTTGGACTATCCCGGAGTTGGCCCAGAACACAGTTTTCTTAAAGATATGAATCGCGCTGAATACTATAGCGTGACCGATAAAGAAGCTTTGGATGCATTTAGAAAAGTGTCGGAACTAGAAGGGATTATTCCCGCACTAGAAACCGCTCACGCTTTTGCTTATTTAGAAAAACTCTGTCCTCAACTAGATGGCAGTCCTAAGTTAGTTATCAACTGTTCCGGTAGAGGTGACAAAGACGTGCAAACCGTAGCTAAAGTAATTAATCTTTAGAAAAGGTTTTCAAATCTCTACAGCCCTCACCCGCTTATGGTTAGGGCTATAAAAACAAAGGCTAGATAGTGCATGGGGTAAAAAAAGCTGATTTTTTAAGTCCGCGCAGGCAGACTTTGTAGCTTTAGCCTCACCCTTCATGGTGTTGGCAACTATTAATACTACAGTCAAAAGTATATGTTTCTAATTCGTTCTCTTTGGTTAAAATACCTAAAACAATTGGCTCTCCCAGAGTGGCTATGATAAATTAATAATAAAAAGAGGGTAAAATAATTTATATAGAAGGATTTTAGTAATGCAAAATTGAATATTTAATAAAAATCTACTTTTTTAATCTGAATCACTAGCTATGTAGTAATTAAAGCTAGTATTAAGTATTAATAGGAATCCTAATTGATTTTTGAAATATACGTAGGGTGTGTTGTCGCGAAGCGCAACGCACCATGATGTAAGGGTTTCGGTGCGTTAGACTAGCGTCGTAACACACCCTACAAATACCTAGATTTTTTCAATATTCAAAACGGATTCCTAAATTTTACATAACTAGTCTAGGAGAGCCAAACATTTAATCTTTTGCTCTGTTGATTTCTTACTATTGTTTTCTGCTTACTTTCTTGTCAAACATAAGGAATATATGGAATTAAGTAGAAATCACTTATTAAAATGAAAATGAATACGATAGCAACTGATACAAAAAAGCAAATACTTAACGTTGCCGAGCGACAATTTGCTGAAAAAGGCTATGCAGGGACAACTTTGCGTGGAGTTATTAAAGAAGCAGAGGTCAATATAGGTGCTGTACACTACCACTTTGGCTCAAAAGAAGAACTATTTATTGCCGTGGTGCGAAGAGTTGCCAAGCAAATGGTACCAAAACAACTACAGCACTTAGCTAAATATGAAAATCAAAACGAACCGCCATCTGTAGAAAACATAATGGAAGCTTTTTTTGCTCCTCCATTGAGGATGTTATCACAAATGGGAAAATCTGGAATAATTCGCGCTCAATTTGTAGGTCGCTCTCGCGTGGAACCTTTACCGATACAGGTACTTGCAGACAAACAATTTCATGAGAGTCAACAGCATTTTTTGGATATTCTCCAGCGAGCGTTTCCCAATCAAACACGTTTAGAACTAGAGTGGAAATTAGACTTAGCAGTAGCAGTATTGATCCGTACCTTAAATCAAATTGGTCAGCCGGGAAAATTGATAACGGGAACTTCACCAGAAGAAATAGAAAATGCGATTGCTCGTCTCGTTAGATTTGCTGCCGGAGGTATGAAAGCTTAGGTTAAAGCCCGCATTCCGGACGTTGCGAACGCAAAAAATATAGAAACTTAATTGTGTTTTCTCAGTCACCTTTTTTAGCTGGATAAATTAAGAATTATTTCGTTTTATAGTCCAATCCACCGAAATAGGTTTGACGCTCCTTTTCGTTTACTATTGGAATTGAAACTCGTTCTTTCTTCTTTCCCCAAACATATCCTTCACTATCTCCCCATAACAAATAACATTCGTCAACTATAAACACAGCTAACTCTCCAGACTCTATTTCGGCTCCTCGTGTCTCCCACGAGTTAATTCGCGCTATTTCTCTTTCGATTCACAGCTTCCCGCCATCCTTAATTATTATACCGGAGAAGGTAAAGATACCTTCCGGGGTTCTATATGTTAATTTGTGCCTTATTTTTTGTAGTTTTTCAATTAAGCTTTCTATTTCCGTTGCTGGAAGCGTAAAGGAGTGTGGCAAATTCACACTGTATTGCGATAGCCCGAAGGCGTATCGCAGTTAGGTTAAATAGAGGGAAGATTACCTAAATCAGTTTATCAAAATAGATAAAATATGAAGTTTTGGTCAAAATACTTACATAAAACTACATAATTGAGTATTTAGAAAAAAATTTGGTTATATTGTTTTTGAGTTGAAATAATCACCACAGAAATGAATGAGTCTAAATTATTGATACTACTCTAATTTTGATTAGGCGCATTAATAATATTAGACAAGCTTTACTTTACATAACAGCAAAAGATTAGCGATAGATAATTTAAGCGTAAAGCTTAGATATCTCTGATGGCAAAGCTTTGATTTTGAAAAATACTTAAATAAAATTCAAATGTTAATCAAGAATAATTTAAAAATTCAAGAAGTCGCTATTGCAATTTCTGCGAAGAATCTGAACCCTACAATTCTTAATCCAGACTTTCTTAAATACACTGGCATAATTCCTACTGACTGGGAACTAGCACGACAACCTGTTTATACAAATCAAGCAGTACAGCTAGTATTTCAAAGTGGAGTCAGTATTGTTGCTCAACCGAATAGAATAACGTTTATGGAAGCAATTGCTAGTAAAAGTTTTGATGAATTACAGCTAGCAGAAATTGCTTGTAACTATGTAGATAAGTTATCGCAAGTAGAATATATTGCGGTGGGGATTAATCCTGTTGGGTATGTAGGATTTAATTCTGATGCGGAATCCTATCAGTATTTATCGCAAACTTTGTTATCTCCTGGCTCCTGGCAAAGTTTTGGTGAAGCACCAATGAAAGCAGGAGTAGAGTTGTCATATACTCTTCATCGCAGTAAACTTAATCTAAAAATCAATCAAGCTGTTCTCAAGTTTCCAGATAAATCTGTGTCAGCGGTTTTATTTTCCGGCAATTTTAATTATCAGGTAGTAGGTGATAATTCAGCAGAAAAAAAGAAAGATTTACAAAAATTAGTTACAAATTGGCAAGCTAATTTACAAACTTATCAACAACTAATTGAAGATAATTTTTTGTCCGCAACCAACGAAAATATGAATATGTTACCACTTATTCCTCAAGCTTCTTAGGGTTGTCAAACTAGAATTTTAAATTCAATCTTTTCTATAGCTAAATAAGGAACTTAGGTTCCTTGTTTACTTTTATACCTAAATCTTACCTTAAAATTCAGGACTTACGTAAGCGTCACAATACTCGGATGGTGCCGTACAGTCATTGCCTCATTATTGCGTGCAGAATTAGTCAGTGTACAAGCAACGGCAATAAATGGGGATATTATCTACACCCCTTTTTGCCTCCCCTACAACAAAATGTGCCAGTTGCGTGAGTCCTAAAAGTATTAAAAAGATTATCTACTAAAAAGTATATATTTAAGCAGAATACTATAATGGAAAACTTAGATTTTAATCAGTTCAATTTATCAGAACAAAGTGATTTTTATACTGTTCCTAATTTTTCATCTTTAAAACCACCATTTTTATTAAATATCCAAAACGAGCAAGAATTTCATCCCAGTTTGTTAGATTTTGGAGAAAATATAAATAATTCCGAACTTCCTATATATTCTTTTACTTCAACACCTATAACAGCTATTCCATCATCCTCCGTACAAGATATTAATTCACTCCCAGCAAATTTATTGTTGGAAGATTCGTTTGTAGTTAATGCAGAAGCAATCAATTTCTCATTATCATCTAGTTCAAGCGATTTCGATGATTCTATATCTCAAGCTATTTTACAAGTTCAAAATTCTTTAAGTCAATTTTTAGAAAAATCAGATTCTCTTCAACAGCTACAACTTGCTTTTGGCGATACCTGGGAACCGGAAACCGCTAACGGTTTAATCAAGGATTTAAAAGATAATCATAATTTCCCTTCCATAGAACTGATTGATAGCAAACAATTTTCTGCCAGGGGAGCTTTTAGCGCCGAAACAAATAGTATTTATCTTGACAAACAGTTTTTAGAGCAAAATAAATCTAATATTAATGCGATTTCCGCAGTTATTGAAGAAGAAATCGGACATTATCTAGATGCAAAACTAAATTTAACTGATAGCAATGGAGATGAAGGTAAAATATTTGCTTTGTTAGTTCAAGGAGTAGAATTAACAGCAGAAAAAATTCAACAGTTAAAAGCAGAAAATGATTGGACTATCTTAAATATTAACGGTCAAAATTTATGGGTAGAGCAATCTTCTAACGAAATTGTTGGTACACCGGGACGAGATATATTACAGGGGACTCCAGAAGATGACCGTATTATTGGGGGATTTGCAGGGGATATAATTTTTGGTAACGATGGTAAAGATACTTTTGTTTATCAAACTATTAGAGATGCTGGAGATGTTATCAAAGATTTTGAGATCCAGAAAGATATTATTGATTTTACGGGTGTTTTAAATAGTTTTGGGTATAGCGGATTAAATCCTATCGGTGATGGTTATATCCAATTTTCTTCTTATGCTACGGGAACGACTATTCTTATCGACAGCGATGGTACGGGTGGTCGTTTAACTGCTAGACCTTATCTTAAAGTTGAAGCAGTCACTGCGGAACAACTTAGCACTTATCCCGCTCATTTTCTTCCCGTTGATAATCTACCCCAAAATCAAGTTCCAACGGATTTGTTTGTAATTCCTGCTAATATTCCAGAAAATGCTCCAGGTAATAGTGTAATTGGTACGTTTAATACTGTTGATTCGGATGTGGGAGATAGTCATTCTTATAGTTTGATTGCTGGGGAAGGTGATACTGATAATAATGCTTTCTCTATTGTTGATAACGAATTACAAATTAATCAATCGCCAAATTTTGAAACTAAGTCCAATTACAGTATTCTTGTCAGAACTACCGACCAAGGCGGATTGTTTTTTGATAAATCAATTAATATTACTGTTAGTGATGTAAATGAAGCTCCCACAGTTTTAAATATCAGCAATGAAAATATTGCAGAGAATAATCTTGCTGATGCTGTAATTGGAACTTTTACTACTACTGACGTAGATATCAGTGATAGTCATACCTATAATTTAATCAATGGTGAAGGTGATACGGATAATAATGCTTTTTCCATTGTTGATAATCAGTTACAAATTAATGATTCAACTGACTTTGAAACTCAGTCAAATTATAGTATTCGAGTTCAAACCATTGACGCTGGAGGTTTAAGCTACGAACAAATTTTCAGTATTGCTGTCAGTGATGTAAATGAAGCACCCACGGTTTTAAATATCAGCAATGAAAATATTGCAGAGAATAATCTTGCTGATGCTGTAATCGGAACTTTTACTACTACTGACGCAGATATCAGTGATAGTCATACCTATAATTTAATCAATGGTGAAGGTGATAAGGATAATAATGCTTTTACCATTGTTGAGAATCAGTTACAAATTAATGATTCAACTGACTTTGAAACTCAATCAAATTATAGTATTCGAGTTCAAACCATTGACGCTGGAGGTTTAAGCTACGAACAAATTTTCAGTCTCAGTGTTACTAATGTTAATGAAGCTCCTATAATTACCCTTCCGGGAGAGCAATCTGTAGATGAATTTACTTCTTCCACCATCAGCGGTATTAGTATTGATGATGTGGATGCTGGTCAAAATCAATTTACTGTTACGATTTACAGCGATAACGGAACAGTTGGAATTACACCGATTCAAGGGGTTACGGTTACGGAAACGGGACGTAATTTAACTTTGAGTGGTATTTTAGCTGATATTAATACTGCTTTAACTAACTTAACTTATAAAGGCGATCCCAATTTTTCCGGTAGTGATATCATCACCGTTATTGCTAACGATTTAGGTAGTACGGGAACTGGTGGTGATAATCAAGTTATCTCAACTATTCCGATAACGGTAAACTCGATAAATCTTCCTCCCGTTGCTGATGAGGATAAACTATTAACGGTTCAACAAAATAGCGATGCGATTTCTTTGGGAATTGCTGCTCCCACCGACCCGGATGATGATAGTTTAACTATTACTGTAGAAGAAATTCCTGCGGTTGATAAAGGTGCGGTGAAATTGGGAGATTCGCTAGTTATCGTAGGACAATCATTAACTTTAGCAGAATTAGCAGCTTTAGTATTCGTACCCGTAGCTGATACTACTGGAGATGCTGGTCAGTTTAGCTATATTGTGGATGATGGACAAGGGGGAAGTGATAGTCAAACTGTCAATTTTAATATTTCACCGGTAATTATATTGCGAGAAGGAGAAGATTTTAAAGTTGTTCGAGAAGAAGAAATTACCATACCTGCAACTCCATCTCTACTCAGCTTCAGTTACGAAGCTCTAAATTTTGATACCACGGACAATAATTTTATCAACGATGCTTTTGAAGTAGCTTTGTTAGATGAGAATGGTAAAACTTTAGTTCATACTATCGGTAACAATAAAGATGTTTTCTTCAACTTTACCGAAGAACAATCTCCTCTTCTAGCGCCGGGAGTTACTTTAGAAGGACAAATAATTAACTTAGATTTAAGTCATATTCCATCAGGAACAGCAGCAACAGTTGTCTTCCGGTTAGTAAATAACGATAGCGACACAGAAACTAGCGTTATTATTAATAACTTAGAAATTATTCCCAATCCCACACCGGGAAATACAGGAGCAATTCCCACAATTACCAATTCTGGTAGTAATTCCATAGATATTTTGCAACTTTCAGACGTATCTGCAAGTACAAAAGCTCAATATCAGCAAACATCATTCAACGAACAACGCAATATTTTAACCGCTGAAGTAGCTATCGAAAATACTGGTAGCTATGGTTTAAACGGACGATTAATTGTTGCAATTAATCAACTGAGCGACCCCAGTATTAAAGTAGTTAATGCAGATGGATTAACACCAGATGGACTCCCCTATTACGATTTTACAGATTTAATTACAGGAGGAAATCTAGACCCCGGTGATTTAACCAAAACCAAAACTATCACCTTTGCAAATCCCAATCAAATCCAATTTGACTATGAGTTAGTAGTTCTATCGGAAATCAACGAAAATCCCATTATTAAAAGTAATCCCAACTTAGAAGTAATTGGGGGACTTAACTATGTATACGATGTCAACGCTACCGATGCTAACGGGGACACCCTTACCTACGAACTATTAATTTCCCCAGAAGGAATGACCATCGATGCTGATACCGGAATCATAACTTGGAATACAGCAGTTGCAGACATAGCCAATCATCAAATATTTATTCAGGTCAGCGATGGCAGAGGTGGGTTTGCTCAACAGGACTTTACATTAGCAACAATATCCGCACCTCCGAACCGTCCACCATTGTTTACATCAAATCCTGTGGTGGATGCTTATATTAATCAACTATATCAATATGATGCAGATGCAATTGACCCGGATTTAGACCTCTTGAATTACAGCTTAATTCTCGGTCCCGAAGGGATGAATATTAACCCTAATACCGGATTAATTGAATGGGAACCGAAACCGGTATTTACATTAGGAGATACGGTATTAGGTCAACTGAGTATTCCTGGGGAAACTGATGAATTTACTTTTAGTGGAGTCATTGGTCAGCAGATTTACTTCGATCCGTTACAATACGGTGGTAATTATTGGGATTGGAACTTTGAAGTTTACAGTCCCAGCGGTAAACAGATTGTTAGTACTAATCTTCAATCTTCAAGCAATCAGCTAGTTACACTTACCGAAACCGGAAATTATCGCATTGTGGTTGACGCTGATAATGATGTTACCGGTAATTATGGTTTTAGCGTTATTGACCTCAATTTGACTCCGATTGCTGCATTAGATACGGTCATTGAAGGTCAACTAAGTCCTGGTTCTGAAGATGATGTTTATCGCTTTACTGGGAATGCTGGGCAGAAACTTTTCTTTGATAGACTTAACAGCAGTGGTAATTGGAATTGGTTGCTTTACGATCCGGGTAATGACGTAGTTGCTTCTAATAGCTTTAGCGATATGGAGTTGTATTTACCTACAGATGGTGAATACAAGTTAGTTATTAGAGGTACTGGAAACTTAACGGATATTACACCTTACGCTTTTGAAATTATTACCCCCGATGAAATCACTACTGCAATAACTCTTGGTAATAACGATAATCCCAATAGCGTGTTTGGGGAAATTACAGAAAAGGGTGAAGAAGATTTCTATACTTTTAATGGTAGTGTAGGACAAATAATTTATTTTGACCGTTTATTCCTTGATTCTACTTCTAGCTTATCTCATACCTTTACGATAATTAGCCCTAGCGGTGATTCTGTCTTCAGTCAAAATTTTAACAGTAATGACTCTTCAACCCCAATTTTCTTACCAGAAAACGGTACTTATCGAGTACGGATTGATGCTTCTGGAGAAAATACGGGTAGCTACAGCTTTAATCTCCTCGACGTAGGTTTGGCTACCGCTATAGATTTGGATGCGGAATATTCTGGTACTCTCGATGTGGGTCAAGAAACCCATTTATATCAGTTTGAGGGAATAAAAGGTCAGCGTATATTTATTGACTCCCCTGGTGTAATTTCTGGTGGAACTTGGACGGTATATAATTCTGCCAACAAACAAATTGTTAATACTAGTATTGGTAGCGATATTGAAATTGTTTTAGACTCCACAGATACTTATATCCTGGCAATTAAAGGAAATAACGGTACAAATCAAGTTGATTATAATTTCCAGATAATTACCCCCGATATTATTACAGAACCGCTGGTACTAGATACAGATGTAGTAAGTGAAATAACTGAAAAAGGCGAGCAAGATATTTACACCTTTACAGGTAGTTTAGGACAGAGATTATTCTTGGATACATTGATTGACCGTTGGGATTTCCAGGCTACTTTAATTAGTCCTAGCGGTGAAAAGATTGTTAATAGTATTCGGATGTATTTTGACGGTAGTAATAGCACAACTCCCGTAATTTTACCTGAAGCAGGTACTTATCAACTAATTATAGATGGCTCGGGAGAAGCTACTGGTGAATATGGGTTTAGCTTGATTGATGTCAGCGCTGCTCCTGTCTTAGAAGTAGAAACTTTGACCGCTGGAGTTCTCGATCCTGGTAAATCTATCCAATTTTATCAATTTAGTGGAAATAAAGGCGATCGCATTTATTTTGATAATCAAGCCAATTCTTCCGGTGCTACTTGGTATTTATTCAATACCAACAGCAATCGTCTCAGATCGGCATCCCTCGGTAGTGATTTTGAATATGTTCTCAGCGGTGATGATACATATTACCTGATGCTTTCAGGGGAAAGCGACACAACTGTTGATTACAATATTCAAATCGTTAATACTACAGCAGTTTCTACACCGATGACTTTAAACGGTACGGTGAATGGTGAGATTGCTAAGTTAGGGGAGCAAGATATTCATACCTTTGCAGGTACCGTCGGACAAACTTTGTATTTTGACCCTCGCATTGCTAACAATAATTTTACAGTTACTATTAACAGTCCGAGCGGTCAACAAGTTTGGAGTGGAAACGGAAGTAGCGATAGTATACCCGTTACTTTAACAGAACCGGGAACCTATCAATTAATTGTTGATGGAAATAACGATAATACCGGGGAATACAGTTTTGTATTATCAGATGCAGCTTCAGCTTTGGTATTTGACACTGCTTTAAATGGTAATCTCGATGCAAGAGAAACCGTTTTATATCAATTTAATGGTACCGGTGGACAACAGCTAGAATTTGATAGTTTAAGTAATGTATCGGGTGCTGATTGGGTAATATATGCTCCTACCAAGCTGCTAAATAAAAGTAATAAAACTGTAGCTAGTTCAGCTTTGAGTAGCGATTTTAAAGTTACATTACCTGTAGATGGTTCTTATATTCTGGCATTACGGAATAATTCCGATAGTAATTTTAGTTATCAGCTTCAAGTTAACGATGTTTCAACTGCTCCAGTTATTAGTAGCGATATAGAAACATTGCGAGAAGGTAGTATCTCAGTTGCAGGGGAAATAGATACCTATAACTTTACAGCTAATGCAGGAACCTTAATTTATTTTGATGGTCAACAAGGTGGTTTTAATTTCTATGCTCGTCTTGGTAATCCTGATGGGACAAGGATTTCTACCAGCACTTTATATACGGGAAGCGATTCAGGTGCTTATTTATTAACTCAAACTGGTGATTATAGTTTAGAAGTTGTAGCTAATGGTAACAACAGCACAGAAGACTATCGTTTTAAATTAGTTGACTTAAAAGCATCACCAGTTTTCGATTTAAATACTCCAGCAAATGTAACAATAAATCCTTTAGAAACCAAAGCTTTCAAGTTTACAGGTACGGTAGGTCAAAAGCTTTGGTTTGATGGTTTAAATGCAAGTAATACTAATATTACGGTTAGTTTAATAAATTCAAGCGGTTATCAAATTGCTTCTACCAGTAGTTTGCAAAATGATATCGAATTAAAGAATTTAGAAGCAGATGGTGAATATTATTTAGTTCTGCAATCTAACAATACTGATGTTACTACAGCCAGTTTCCAAGTCCTAGATAATATAAATGCTACTTTTATTGACTTAGATACAGAAATTACGGGTAATTTTGGCGACAGTAAGCAACAAACTCATCTCTATCGCTTCAATGCTACTAAGGGACAAAAACTTTACTTTGACCAAATTGAAAGAGATAGATACAATTACTACTATCTCTACAATCCTGCTGGTGAGCGTTTATTTTCTCGACAACTCCTTTCTGATGAAGAAATTACTTTACCAACCGACGGTGAATACACTTTAGTTTTTGCAGGTAGTAATTCTGCGAGTAATAACAACTATACTCTCAAGATTGTCACTCCTGAATTTACTACCACACCTTTAAGTATGGGTGAAACTATTAACGATGAAATAGGTGAAGCTGGAGAAGAAGATACTTACACTTTTGAAGGAACAGTCGGTCAAAAACTGTGGTTGGATGAACTGCTAGGTAATAGCAATATTACAGCAACTCTTTACAGCCCTAGTGGTAATCAAGTATTTAGTTCTTCCTTTGGTAATCGTGATGATAGTTATTGGAGACCACCAATTTTAGAAGAAACAGGTACTTATAAACTAGTGGTAGATGGTTCTTTAGATGCTACACAAGCTTATAGTTTCCGCTTATTAGATTTTGCTGATGCTACTCCCATAGATTTAGACACAGAAATCACGGGTAATTTTGGCGACAGTAACCAACAAACTCATCTCTACCGCTTCAATGGTAGCAAGGGACAACAACTTTACTTTGACCAAATTGAAGGAGATAGATACAATTACTACTATCTCTACAATCCTGCTGGTGAGCGTCTTTTCTCCCAATTCCTCGACCGCGATCGCCAAGAAATTACTTTACCAACCGACGGTGAATATACTTTAGTTTTTGCAGGTGATAATTCTGCGAGTAATAACAACTATGCTCTCAAAATCGTCACTCCCGAATTTACTACCACACCTTTGAGTATGGGTGAAACTATTAACGATGAAATAGGTGAAGCTGGAGAAGAAGATACCTATAACTTTGAAGGAACAATTGGTCAAAAACTGTGGTTGGATGAACTGCTAGGTAATAGCAATATTACAGCAACTCTTTACAGTCCCAGTGACAATCAGGTATTTAGTTCTTCCTTTGGTAATCGTGATGATAGTTATTGGAGACCACCAATTTTAGAAGAAACAGGTACTTATAAACTAGTGGTAGATGGTTCCGAGGACACAACAGGAGCTTACAGTTTCCGCTTACTAGATTTTGCTGATGCGACTCCCATTGACTTAGATACAGAAATCACGGGTAATTTTGGCGATAGTAACCAACAAACTCATCTCTACCGCTTCAATGGTAGCAAGGGACAACAACTTTACTTTGACCAAATTGAAGGAGATAGATACAATTACTACTATCTCTACAATCCTGCTGGTGAGCGTCTTTTCTCCCAATTCCTCGACCGCGATCGCCAAGAAATTACTTTACCAACCGACGGTGAATATACTTTAGTTTTTGCAGGTGATAATTCTGCGAGTAATAACAACTATGCTCTCAAAATCGTCACTCCCGAATTTACTACTGCAACTTTAAGTATAGGTGAAACTATTAACGGTGAAATTAGCGAAGCTGGAGAAGAAGATACCTATACCTTTGAAGGAACAATTGGTCAAAAACTGTGGTTGGATGAGTTAATAGGTAATAGCAATATTAAAGCAACTCTTTATAGCCCTAGTGGTAATCAGGTATTTAGTTCTTCCTTTGGTAATCGTGATGATAGTTATTTGCGACCACCAGTTTTAGAAGAAAATGGTATTTATAAACTAGTGGTAGATGGTTCTTTAGATGCTACACAAGCTTATAGTTTCCGCTTATTAGATTTTGCTGATGCTACTCCCATAGATTTAGACACAGAAATCACGGGTAATTTTGGCGATAGTAACCAACAAACTCATCTCTATCGCTTCAATGCTACCAAAGGACAACAACTTTACTTCGACCAAATTGAAGGAGATAGATACAATTACTACTATCTCTACAATCCTGCTGGTGAGCGTCTTTTCTCCCAATTCCTCGACCGCGATCGCCAAGAAATTACTTTACCAACCGACGGTGAATATACTTTAGCTTTTGCAGGTGATAATTCTGGGAGTAATAACAACTATGCTCTCAAGATTGTCACTTCTGAATTTACTACTACACCTTTAACTTTGGGTGAAACTATTAGCAGTGAAATTAGCGAACTGGGAGAAGAAGATACCTACACCTTTGAAGGAACAGTTGGACAGCAATTATTCTTTGATTCTTTGGTTGGTAATTTCAATTTAGATGCTCGCTTGTATTCTCCTAGTGGTAATCTAATTGCCGATTTACGTACCGATTTAGATGGAACACCATTTACTTTAACTGAAGCAGGAAATTATCGCTTGGTGATTGATGGTAATAGCGATACCGTTGGTAATTACAGCTTTAGATTAAGCGATCGCGCTCAAGTAACTCCTTTAGAATTATCGAGTGCTATTAGTGGTAGTTTAGAATCCGGGAATGAAGTTGATTTGTACCAAATTACGGGTACTCGGGGAACGATTTTAAATTTCAATCTTGATGCTGCTGCTTGGAGTGGTGCAAACTGGGTACTATACGACCCCGATAATGGAATTCTTGCTCAACCATCTTCTAATAACCCCGATTTTGAGGTAGCATTACCTTCTGACGGTTTGTATACGTTAGCAATTGTCGGCAACGGTACAACTGCTGTTAACTATAGTTTCCAAGTCACCGATAATTCCGTTGCTCCCATCCCCATCACGGGAACAAACGTAACGGTTAGTGGAACAGTTGCGAATGTTGGAGATGTTGATAGTTATACCTTTGCAGCATCTGCGGGAACTTTAATTTGGCTCGACCAACTTAGCAATACAAGTAGTAGTATTCTCGCTAATTTAAAGAATCCAGATGGTAGTTATGTATTTGAAAATCGCGGTACTGATAACGATTTCGGAGTAATTCGCTTAGACCAAACAGGTGAATATACTATAGAAACTTTTGGAGCATCTAGTTCAACTACGGGTAATTGGCAGTTTCAAATATTAGAATTAATTTCAGATCCAAGGTCTTCATCGTTTAATCCCCAACCTTTTAATGCTGTTAGAGAAGATAGCTTAGATTCTGAAACTTCTACAAAAATTTACCAGATTGATGCGATTGTCGGACAGAAGCTTTTATTTAACGGGATGCGTGGTGACGTAAATGTTGATTTAATTAATCCTAATGGAGAACAAGTTTTCAATTGGAATAATTTCGATAGCAATAATTCGATTATTCCAACATTAACTCAAGACGGAATTTATTACTTAGTTATCAGCGGTAATAGTGGTGGTAATCTTGACTATGCTTTTCAGTTAATCAACCTTGCTTCCGGCCCCGAATTACCTGTTAATGTACCGGTGAGCGGTAATTTAGCTTCCGGACAGCAAAGTACTTTATACCAGCTAACAGGGAAAGCTGACCAGAAATTATTCTTTGATATTAAAGATGGTAGTACTTCCGCTCAAATTAAAGTTTACAGTCCCAACCATGAAGATGTACTTTATAGTACTTTCCTTGATTCAAGTTACAGTTTTGAACTAACTTTACCTGAAGATGGGTTCTATACCGTGTTAATTGAAGGTGGAAGTTCTACAACATCTATTAACTACGAGTTTCAAGTTTTTGCTCCGAATACCGATTTAGTTGGTATTGTTACTCCCGGAAATGGTACTCGAAACGATACGGATAACACTTTAGGAGAATTTGCCGTCCAAATTGCGGTAGAAGATGGTCAAGGAGGTAAAACGCTTCAAGATTTCAGCATTAACCTTTTACCTGACCCCGATAATAACGCTCCTACTATTATCAGCACCCCCCAAACAAGAGCTGCACTTGATAGAGAATTTTATCGCTATCAACTTCAGAGTCTTGACCCCGATGGAGACTCCTTATTATATCGTTTGGTGGAAGCACCTTCAGGAGCTTTAATTGATAACAGTACGGGTGAACTGTTATGGTTTCTTGATGAGTCGGTTGCTGCTGGAGAAACCTATGATTTCAAGGTTGAAGTAGGAGACGGTCGTGGTGGTGTTGATACGCAAAACTTCCAAGTAGATGTTTTCAGCGAACTAGGTACAATTCAAGGATTTGCTTTTGATGACCTGAATCAAAACGGTATTTTTGACCTCGACTTAATTCAAGGTGATACTCCCGATGTTTTCTTTGTAATTGAATATTCTTGTGCTGTTTCTGGTGGTGTTGTTGATTGGACTACAGCAGATTTAGAAACTGCTTTTAGTGGAAATCTTACACCTGTTGACCAAGAATTAGGAGCGATTCTGCTGTTAAACAATTATTTAATTGAGCAAGGTTTTGGAGAAACTGCTAATATTGGCATTCTCGATGGGACTGGGGAAGTGTTTGATATGGACCCATCAAGACCAGGTATTCAAGTTGCAACAAACCCCCTCGCAGATAATAACAACAATGGCATAGCCGATATTCGTGAAGCATTAAGAAGACCTTTGTATGGTTCTTCTCCTAATGCAGTTGTCAAAGCAATAGACCTGCATGAAGGGCTGGGGTTAACTGGGGATTTGAACGTGATGTTCATGTCTAGCGGTAATTTTACTTTAAAAGAAGAAGACACAACAGCTATTGATGCAGCCAAAGCTGAAGGAGTTAATGTATCCGCTTTCAGTTTCTCCTTACGAGCAATGGAGAAAATGCGAGCAATTGACCCCGAAGCAACTTTAATTAAGTCAACTCAGCAAGTTTACGATATCTTCAGTGGCAATGTTTTGGGAGAAAATTTTGACCCTAAATTTATTGCCGAACCTTTGTTGGAAAATGTTACGGTATACCTCGATTTAAATAATAATAGTGTTCTCGATCCAGAAGAGCCAAAACAAATTACCAAGCAACCGGGAGAAAACGGTAATTATTACTATTCTTTCGATAATTTACTTCCCGGAGACTATACAGTTAGACAAGTAGTACCAGAAAACTATTTTGAAACCACACCTGCTTCCGGTTCCTTTGTAGATACGGTTTCTGCTACCGATAACACCTTTACCCATGCTTTTGGAATTGCAAGAAAAGATAATAATTCCCTAGTTAATCAAAATCCAGTCTTTACTTCTACACCACCAACGGAAAGATTAGAAGTAGGAGAGAAATTTATTTATCAAGCTCTAGCTACTGATGCAGATTTGGATTCTTTGACATTCGATTTGTCTTTAGCTCCCGAAGGTATGATAGTTGATGCTGAGTTAGGATTGGTCTTATGGCAACCTACTCAAGAACAAATAGGTATTCCAGGTACGCTGTTAAGAGTTCAAGATGGTGAAGGTGGATTTGCTACTCAGTATTTTGAGTTAAATGTAACTCCTCTCAACAACGCTCCAGTATTTACTTCCATAGTCCCAGAGAACGCTACACCTCAAGTAGGTAAGCCCTTTCAATACCAAGCACAAGCAATAGACCCCGACGGAGACAGATTAACCTACGAGTTAGTCAATGCTCTCAGCAATATTACTATCGATACTGCAACTGGATTAGTTAATTGGACTCCTGATAGTACCGAAATAGGCGATCGCCAATTCCAAGTTAAGGTTTCAGATGGTAATGGTGGGGAAGATGTACAGGAATTAAACTTTAATGTAATTGAAACTATTCCTAATAATGCTCCCGAAATTACTTCTAATCCACCGATAAAAGCACGAGCAAACAATCTTTATGTATACCAAGTTGGTGCAGAAGATATTGATGGAGACCCCTTCAGCTTTAATTTAAATAATGCTCCTGACGGTATGACTATTGACGAGCGGGGAAGAATTACTTGGAATCCCGATGTCAGTCAATTAGGAGAACATACGGTAGAAGTAACGGTGGAAGATGGTCAAGGAGGAATTGCTAGTCAATCCTTCAACTTGAATGTAAGCAATCGAGTCGCGAATCAAGCACCTAGCATTACTTCTATACCCAACACAATTACTAATACCGAACGATTATATCAATATCAACCCCAAGCTACAGACCCCGATAATGATTATCTGCTGTGGAATTTAGACCAAGCACCCCAGGGATTAGTAATTGACTCAGAATCGGGAATTTTAAGTTGGCAACCGAAAACTAATCAAATTGGCTCCCATAATATAGCAATAAGAGTTACGGATACTTTTGGTCAAGCAGAAATTCAAACCTTTGAATTACAAGTCACCGGAAACAACACTCCACCCGCAATTATTTCCACACCCAACACCATCGCAGCTTCAACTCAGCTTTACTCGTACCAAATAGCTGCTAACGACCCAGAAAATGACCCCTTACGCTACAGTCTCGGTATTCGTCCCCAAGGAATGATCGTTGAGGAGTCCACCGGATTAATCCAGTGGACTCCTCAAACCGGACAAACTGGGGAAAACACCGTGGAAATCTTTGTAGAAGATACTCAAGGGGGAATTAGCAGTCAAACCTATACTTTGGTAGTGGGAACCAATGCTGTGAATCAAGCACCTACTATAACTTCCAATCCCGGCTTCTTAGCTGACGTAGAAAACGGTTATAGTTATCAAATACAAGCAACAGATCCCGACAACGACCCCATAACATTCCAACTGCTTTCCAATCCCGAAGGAATGACTGTAGACGCAAATACCGGATTAATCCAATGGTCTCCGCAATCGGGACAAATAGGTAACGCTCAAGTCAGCGTAGCTGCTTTTGATGATAACGGTTTGGGAGCAATTCAAACTTATACAATTAAAGTTCAACAAAGTAATAGCGAACCAGTTATTAATTCCAATCCCATCGAATCAGCAGCACCAGGAATAACTTATCGGTATGATATCAACGCTAATGACCCCGACGGAGAACTTCTTACCTATACCCTCACCCAAGCTCCCCAAGGTATGGAAATTGACCAGTTGGGACGAATTAGTTGGTTAGCTGGAAACGATAATTTAGGAATTAACCCCGTAGAAATTACCGTTAGCGATGGTCGAGGTGCAACGGTAACTCAAACCTACGATATCAACGTTGCAGCAGACGAAATAGCACCACAAATCGAATTAATCTTAAATCAAGAAACCGTCAATATCGGCGATTCTGTAAAAGTACTGATTTCCGCTACAGATAATGTCGGAGTTGACACCATTAATTTAACCTTCAACGGTAATCCCATAGCTCTTGACGCTCAAAATCAAGCCACAATTACAGTCGAACAAGCAGGTAACTTTGAAATTCTAGCTACGGCGAAAGACCTAGCTGGAAATATTGGAACCGCTACAGCTAACGCTATCGGTATAGATAACAGCGATGTAAATCCCCCAGTCATTTCCATCACTTCCTTGGAAAATGGCGATGTTGTCACCGCTATTACCGATATTATTGGTACCGTCACCGACGATAACTTAGTTTATTACACCCTTTCCCTAGCATCACAAGATGGTTCCTTTACCGAAATTTTCCGGGGTACAGATAACATTACCGATGATGTACTCGGCAAATTTGACCCTTCAAACCTGAGTAACGATAGCTATACATTAAGATTATCGGCAGTAGACGCTGGTGGAAATCAATCGGTAGTTGATATAGCAGTTGAAGTCGCTGGTGAATTAAAAGTAGGTAACTTCCAGCTTTCCTTCACCGATTTAAGCATCCCAGTTGCGGGAATTCCGATTATCCTTAACCGTACCTACGATACCTTAAATGCCAACAGCAGCGATGACTTCGGTTATGGTTGGAGAATGGGGATTCAAGACACGGATTTGCGTACCAGCGTTGCTGAAACTGGCTCGGAAGAGAATTTAATCTACAACCCCTTCTTTACTGGAGCCAGAGTATACGTTACAACCCCCGGAGGTAAAAGAGAAGGGTTTACCTTTAAACCTCAATTAGCTCCCGGTTTCAAAGGTTCGTTCTTGGGAATGTGGGAACCAGTTTTCGTTCCCGATGCAGGAGTTACTAGCGAATTAACGGTAGAACATTTTGATTTATCCCGAACCAATACCGGAGATTTTACTTCTTTCGGCTCCAGTCTCGCTTACAATCCCAGCAATCCAGCTTTCGGTGGAACCTTTACCCTGGCTACTAAAGAAGGAGTAATTTACGAAATTGATGGAAATAGTGGAGATACTAAAACAGTTAGCGATCGCAACGGTAATAAATTAACCTTCACCGATGCAGGAATTATTAGTTCCTCCGGTCAGCAAATTACCTTTGAACGCAATTCCCAAGGACAAATTACTGCTGCAATCGACCCCAGCGGACAGCGGATTGAATACGAATACAATACAACCGGGGATTTGATTTCCGTAACCGACCGAGAAGGTAACGTCACCCGCTTTGATTATGACGAAACCAGACCCCACTACTTAGAAGAAGTCATCGACCCCTTGGGACGTTCCGGAGTCAGAAGCGAATATGATGACCAAGGTCGTTTGGTTAAAATAATTGATGCTGATGGTATTCCCGTAGAACTAATTCATAACCCCGATAACTTTGTCGAAACAGTTAAAGACCAGTTGGGTAATGAAACCGTCTTTGAATACGACAATCGGGGTAATGTAATCAATCAAATTGATGCTTTAGGAGGACTTACCGAGCGTACCTACGACGAAAATAACAACGTACTTACAGAAACCGACCCCTTGGGTAATACTACAACCTTTATCTACGATAATCGCGGCAACGTACTTACCGAAACCGATGCTCTAGGTAGCGTCACTCGCTTCACCTACGATAGTTTTGGTAATGTCCTAACTGCAACCGATTCCCAAGGCAATACTACCAGCAACACCTACGACCGCAACGGGAATCTTACCTCCATATCTGGTCAAGCGAACGGTACAACTAACCTCAATTACGATGCTAGCGGTAACTTAACTTCCTTCGGTGACGCTAACGGTACAACCACCTTTGAATACGATGCTTCCGGTAACGTTACTCGTCAAATAGACACAGAAGGAAACGAAACCACCTTTACCTACGATGCAAACGGTAATCAACTCAGCGAAACCAAAACTTTAACTACTCCTGAAGGTGTAATTACCTTAACTACTACAACCGAATACGATGCAGAAGGAAGAGTAACTAAGGTTACCGATGCCCAAGGTGGAGTAACGCAAACCCGTTATGATGCAGTCGGTAATCAAATTGAACAAATCGATGCTTTGGGACGCTCTACTAAATTCGTTTACGACGAGCGGGGTTTGTTAGTAGAAACTATCTATGCCGATAGTACCCCAGAAGATGACTCGGATAATTCTAGAACCAAGACGGAATATGACGCAGCAGGTCAAGTAATCGCCGAAATTGACGAACTAGGACGCAAAACTCAATTCAAATACGATAAATTGGGTCGAGTTGTCGAAACTATTCTTCCCGATAGTACCCCAGACGATGATTCGGATAATCCCAGCACAAAAACTGAATATGACGCAGCAGGTCAAGTAATTGCCGAAATTGACGAGAGTGGTAATCGCACCCAATTCGTTTACGATAAAGCAGGTCGTCAAATTGAAACAATTCTCCCCGATGAAACTCCTTTAGATAACTCAGATAATCCCAGATTTACCACTACCTATAATGCAGCAGGTCGTCAAATTAGCCAAACTGATGCTAAAGGTAACGTTACCGAATTCCTCTACGATGATTTAGGTCGTCCTGTAGGACAAAAATTTGCCGACGGTACAACCGTAAATTCCCAATTCGATGAAACAGGTCGCTTAATTGCTCGTACCGACCAAGATGGAGAAATTACTCGTTACGAATACGATACTTCAGGTAGATTAACTGCTGTTATTGATGCTTTAGAACAAAGGACCGAATACGATTACAACGAACAAGGTAATTTAGTCAGTCAAAAAGATGCCAACGGCAATATTACCAAATTTGAATACGATAGTTTGGGTAGACGTATTGCCACCGAATTACCAGAAGGGCAGCGCTATACCACAGAATACGATGCAATTGGTAATGTAATTCGCACCACCGACTTTAACGGTGAAAGCATCACCTACGAATACGACGATCGCAATCAGTTAATAGCTAAAAACTTCCCCGACGGAAGCACAACCACCTTTACCTATACCCTCAACGGTCAAAGAGAAACCGTAGTAGACGAGCATGGTACAACAACCTACGAATACGATGCTCAAAACCGCTTAATTAAACGTATTGATGCAGATGGTACAGAAATTGCTTACACCTACGATGCTGCGGGTAATCGTACCGCTGTCAATATTCCTTCCGGTACCAGCGACTATACCTTTGACGAATTAAACCGCTTACAAACAGTTACCGATGCCGATGGAGGAATTACCACTTACGAATACGACAATAATAGTAACCTTATCCGTACCCAATCCGCTAACGGAACAGTAGAAAATCGTGTTTACGATAACCTCAATCGCTTAACTTATATCGAAACCAAAGATATTAACGGCGATATTATTAGCAGTTTCCTTTACGAACTCGATGCAGAAGGAAACAGAACCCAAGTAACCGAACATAACGGTAGGATTGTTAAATACTATTATGACGACTTAGACCGCTTACAAAAAGAAGAAATCTTCAACCCCACTGCAACAGCAGCAACTCGTACTATTGAATATACCTATGATGCAGTAGGCAACCGTCTGAGTCGTGATGATTCCGGTGAAGGAACTACCATCTACACCTACGATAACAACGACCTCTTGCTGAGTGAAACCACTAACGGAACAGAAACCACCTACACCTACGACAACAACGGAAATACAATTACCAAATCCACCGATGGTAATACAGTTACTTACAATTGGGATGAAGAAAATCGTTTAGTAGGTGCAGATACCGACGGTGACGGAACAGTTGACGTAGAAAATCAATACGATGCAGATGGAGTCAGAATTGCTCAAACAGTCAACGGAGAACAAACCCGATTCTTAATTGATAATAACCGTCCCTACGCTCAAGTCTTAGAAGAATATACCGAAGGTGGAATTATCAAAGTATCCTACGTCCACGGTAATGACTTGATTTCCCAGGAGCGAAATGGGGAAAAATCCTTCTACCACGTAGATGGTTTGGGAAGTACCAGAGCTTTGAGCAATGAAAGCGGGAACGCTAACGATAGCTATATCTACGATGCTTTTGGACAAGTTTTAACCAAGATTGGAGATACCGAGAATTCCTACTTATATGCTGGGGAACAACGAGATAGCAATCTTGGCTTGGATTATCTCAGAGCAAGGTATTTGGATGTAAATAGTGGAAGGTTTGTGAGTCGGGATAGTTTTGAAGGAAATTTATTAAATCCAATTACTCTACATAAGTATCAATATACTGGTAATAATCCAACTAATAATATAGATCCAACTGGTATGTTTACAATTGCTTCTATGTTATCAGTATCAATACCTGAAGTTGACTTTCGAGTTGCTTATTCTAAAGCTACGATTCGAGGAGGTGTTCATGCAAGTAAAACATTACTTGAACTTCTACCTCAAGCAATGTTATTACGAGAAAAAGGATTACTTGCTATTGCTAATGATATTAGTGGAGGGTTTGAACTGTATCAATTAGGTAATGAGAAATTCTTAGAAGCAATTAAACAAGTTCCTAAAGCTTTTCGTGAATCATTTGGAGCAGCAGCAAAGACATTACTTCCTTCTGTAAAAATTAATATTTTTACTTCTGGTTCTTTAGTAAGTCCATTACTTACAGGAATTGATCGAGCAAGAAGAGTTAATAATAAAATAAAACAACTTAATAATACAGCAGAACAATGGAGTACGAGACTTGAGCAATACCTAGGAATTCCAACACCCCAAAGCTTCAAACGATTGAATACAATTACAAAACAATTTAGCCAAGATATTGATGCAATTATTGGAGAAGAATCAATATCTATAGGTGTTGTAAATATAAATGGTGCCCCTAATCGTGGTAACTTAAAATCAGGCATTACAACAGCGGAAGATAAGGTTACGATTAAATTACCTCCATTTATATATAGAAATCGTAGTCGATAAGTATTCTTTGATTCCTAAACACCAATTTTCTCCCAAACTAACTATAGCTTTGGGAGTTTTATTATTTCTCCATATCTCCATAACCTCAATCAAAGCAAAAAATTAATCCGCGCCCCTCTGCGTTCCAAAAACATCTAATTACGGTAAAATCACTGACAAACAAACCTCAACTTTCCCCTCAAAAAAATCCTTAAAACCTCTCCACAACAACAATTCTCAAAATTCATACAATTAAATTTAAACAACCATTAACATTTTCCGGCTCAAATTTTTGTTTTTTTAATATATTTTGTGCTGTTTTCTTTATCTCAAATTCGCCTATTTACTCAGGAAATTACTTATATTTTCGTTATGTCCTAATTAAAGGTAGCAATCTTTTACTTGCTATAAATATTCCTACCTAACAAAATTTGATATTAATATGCACCGACTAAAATGCTTGTTTAGTAATAATTCAGGATATAGGTTCTTGCAGGTGCTAGTCACATTTTTTGCCAAAGGATTCAATCCCTTCAACCTTTCCCTACATCAATAATATGAAAACCAATATAAAACTTATCAGCATACTAACTTGGGCTAGTTTAATATTTTCTACCCCAGCAAAAGCATTTGATTCAGATTTCAATTCTCCTTCTTGGGAAAAATCCGGTGATGTTAGTGTTGTTAATCCCAACCAAGTTAATTTATCTACCGATGGTTTATTCTATGATGACTTTGATTTAGGTGCTGATAATGGTGATTTTAATTTCTCCGGTAATCCTGCTGCTATGGTTGGTTTTGGAGGATTAGAAGATTTCCTCGATATAGATGCGAGCGTATTAGATGTAGGTGGTTATGCTTATGAAGGTTCTGCTATCAAACAGACTATTAACGTTAAAACTGGTGATGTACTCACATTTGAATGGAACTTTGGTACTAACGAAACTTCCTTAGCAGCAGATCCCTGGAGAGGTTCGTTCATCGACTATACTTTTTTCAGTATTAATGGACAGTTGACAAAAGTTGCAGATATCAACAGCGCTAATACCGATTCTCCCAGCATTTTTGATAAAGAAACCGGAACTCAAATTTATCAACACACCTTTAATAATACCGGAACATATACAGTTGCTTTCGGTTTAGTAGATATTGACGATTACAACGTCACCTCCGCTCTTTCTATCAAAAATATCAACTTAGAAAGAATTCAATCTGTACCAGAACCAGTTTCTCAACCCATAACTATTTTAGGAACAAGTATATTGCTGGGATTTAGTGCTTTATATAAGAAGAAAATTAGATAATGCTGATGATATTAAAGCTCTCTCGATTTTTTAAGGATTAATTGACAAACAATTGCTAAAACAAGCGCCAAGTTTTACCTTTTCTTGAACCCTACTTCTTTGGTGACTCATTACCATTAGTTTATAGTTATTGATAATAATTCTGTGTAAAAAGTAAAGTTTTTCGGTTGGTTCATAACTTAGCGTGAAAAGTCAGTTTTAATTACCCATTACATTTTGCCTTTTCAAAATCAAAACCGCAACAATTCCACTCGTACTAAGTAAAGCTAATATTGAAGGAATTAATGGAAACCAACCACCTTTTGTAAAAGCAAACCAGCAAACTATATATATAATAATTGCAGCGCTACTAATTGCTATTATTTGATATTTGGGATTTCGCCAGTACCAAATTATTATTCCACCTACGCAAGAGAAAAACAAAACTAAAATAGTATCTCCCCATTGAGGTAGCCACCATATTAAAGCGCGGTTGTCTTCTACTGCACTCAAAATTTGGCTTATCCCATGAGCGTGAATAAATAATCCTCTAATTTCTCCGTATGGTGTATCGTGAATATCGCGAATACTTGTTGCTGTAACGCCAACTAATACTATTCTATCTTTTACCCAATCAGGATTAAAATAATTGCTATTTTCTAAAACGTCTCTAATAGTGACTTTTTGAGCAATTTTAGGAGTATTACGATAGTTAATTAATAGTTGATTTCCGCTTGCATCTAAGTTTTGATATCCACCGCTTCTAGGCTGCAAGCGTTTTACAATCACATCGCCAAACTGCCAATTTTTATCTACAGTTCTAACCGGAATTCCTTTCGATTTAAAATACCTGTAAATTAATTGCCAAGCAAAAGAATAAGCTGTGGAGCAGCGAGAAATTTGAGAAATAGGATTAGGAGTGCGGGATAATAGATAGCGACGAATTGTATCGTCTTGTTCTTGGGTTTGCGATTTATCGTCATACAAATCCACAAAGCCGACTTGTTGAGGTGAAATATTTTGCGGTGGTGCGGTGCTATTTTTTAAATTATTACCAGCACAAATCGCAATTATATTTTTATCTTTTTGCCATTGATTAAGTAGCGTTTGTTGGTTGTTATTGTTTTTTGGTACTTGTTGGTCTCTAAATATATCTACTCCAATCGCTGCTGGTTGATAAGTCTGAATTTTTTCTAAGAGTTGATTTAAAGTTTTATCTGGTAAAGGATAACCGTATCTACTGCTGCTAATATCTTCTTCATCAGCACCAATAACTAAAATGCGTTTATCTGCTTTTTGAATAGGCATTTTTTGCATGAGAAAATCAAAGGCTTTTAATTCCCATGGCTGCATTACTCCCAACCATCTCAAACCCATTAATAATACTGTAATAATTACACTACTCAAAATTACTGTAGAAAATTTTGGTCGAATCGAAGCAGCTTGAGAAGCAGGAATAAAATCAAGTTTATCTCGTAATTGTTGCCAGGTGGGCGGAATTTCTGCTGGATTTTGAAAAATTACGGGCAGCCAAGAAGCACCGGGAAATTGTGCTTCTATTCCTTGTAATCTTTCTCGTGCTTCTCTTACTGATAAATAAAACGATTCATCTTTAGCAAAAGCTGTTAAAAAATATTTTAAGAATTGCTGCGCTACGCTGTCGGGAACGGGTTCGCGCATGACAATAATTTGTGGTATATGTAACTCTGTTAACTGAGCGGCTAATCCCAAACCTTCACAGGAGTTAAAAATTGCTAGCTGCAAACCTGTTTCAATAGCTCTGCTCAAAGCATTTTTTAATTGGTTAATAGTTAAACTATCTGTTTTGTTAATATAAATATTACCACTATTGCCGTCATCTTCAGTGTTGCTATGTCCGGCAAAAAATAAAATATCCCAACCTTTTTTATCCCAGATAAATTCATCTAATTCTTGCCGCTGGGGTTCTACTAAAAAAACAGTTTCTGCATCGGTTAATCCGGCAATAAATTTCCTATCAGTTTCAATATCAATTTCAGTACTATCACCAATAATTGCTAAAATTCGGACTTTTTTACCAGAAGTATGTTTAATTTTACCCGGTTCAAAATTGAGAGAACTTAAAGATATTTCAGCACGACGATAATCGTGACAAAATTGCCAAATATACCAAGGAATTTTCCGTAATTGACTATCTTCAGTTTGAATAATAAATTGTATTTCATCTTGAGGATGCAATTCTTTACGTAACTGGCGCTCAATAAGGCGAAAACCTGGAGAATCCAGCCAGTTATCTAAACTCAATTTTAATTGCTTGCAAATATCGTCAAAATCGCTATCACTAACGTGAGTAATGTCTGCTTCATCAATAATTATGTCGTCGTCTTCGTCTTCGTCTTTATCTTGATTGATTGCTAAAGAGCTAAAGCTGCGAATATTAATTGAACGAGCTTTATATAATAACTCATAAAGTAATTGCCAGCGACGATAAAGTTCTAAAAGCTCGGGAAAAGCAGTTAAACTACCGGTAAACTGCATTACTTTACCAGATATATTTAATTGAGCAGTGACGAAGGGGAAGCCTGTTTGTAAATTGCCCTTTCCTAGATTTAATACGACTACTTTACTCATGATTTACTGGCATTGTAATGACAAAGTTTTCAGTAATACTAAAATCATTTAAAGAAACTTGAATGCTAAATTTTTTTCCTATTGGACAGGTAAATCTTTTTAATTGAATTAAATTATCTTGAGTACGCGATTCTAGTTGCTGCAAGGTTTTACCGGAGCGCGAAAATAAAGCCAACTTAATTTTTGTAGGTAAATAATTTTGTTCGCTAGCAGGATGTAGCTGGATACGAACGCCAATTTTATCATCATTTTCTCGCGTCAAACCAATTAATAATGCAACCGATTGATTGCCCAGTTGTATTCCTAAATCAATTATTTTTGCAGCTTCAACAGTCAATTCTCTGTTAGTATTGCCTTGTCTGAAAGCAAAAGCTAAGTTTCCGACTTGTGGATTGATTAATGCATCCAAAGACTGCCAGCCAGCTTCAAATACTGAATCAAACCATTGTCCCAAATTAATAGTAGTATCTGTAATCAACTGGGTAATTTGTGTTACTGCATTTTCAGCTTGTTGTGGTTGATATAGCCTTTTTCTTAATCTATGTTCGTTAATTAATGCACCCCATTGAGTGAAAGGTAGCTCTAAACGTGGTGAATAAAGATTTGATTGCTCAAGAACTTTTAATAAATAATTTATTTCAGCTTCAGACAAAACAGGTAAGACTTCTACAACAGGTTTTTGAATTGAAAAAAGTTCTATTCCAGCTAGCATTGTGGTTAAATCTTCAGTTAATTCTTCAACTGCAAGCGAATAAGTTTCGTCGGTAAAGTCATGTTTACCAACTTCTTTTAATTGCTGATGAGTTGAATATCCGCATATCCGCAGCCAGCACTGTTCTACATTTATTTCTACTGCAAGATAATAGTTACCTACCCATTGCGGTAAATCTATCCATTCTTTGGGAACTCGTAGCTCGGAAATATCGTTTTCTTCGTGAGGAACTAATATCACCCGAGTTGAATTTAATTCTAAAGCTGTACCATTGACTAAATTCCAAATACTAGGTAAATCATTTTCTTGCCAAATTCTATAATTATTTGTTTGTATATCAGCTTCGCTTTGCAGATATTGGAAAAAAGTATTTGTGCAAAGTAGGTTTATGTAACTTATCCAACGTGCGGTAGCATTAGAATAATTATGATTTTGAGTTTCTTGCCATGCTTTCTCTCGCTCCGATTGAGAAAATTCTAGGAAAACTTGTTCTGGATAAATTAATGCTAGATCGTTGATACTTAAATTCATTTTTTTATCCTTTACTTATATAAAATAGCTTGATTTACGACTAACCAATTTTCGATAAAACTTTCTATTCTTTCGACAGCAGAACTAAATTGTTGCAATTGTATTTCTAGCTGATTTTCAATTTCTACTGAAAAAGGTTGTTGAATTTTGATAATAGAGTCTCTAGTTTGTACATAAGCATTATTTAGTGACTGTTTAATATCAGGATTTTTGATTCTTTGTTGGTTATACTCAGTTAAGATATCTAAATATTGACTTAGTAGTAATTTATCTGATTTATTAATTGTTTGAGGAGCTATTTTTGTTAAAATTTGACGAAAAAAGTTTTTGCTATACATTGTCAAATATTCTTTCACGTCGTTAAGTTTGTCCTTACAAAGCTGGTCAACTTCTCGGACTGTCAGATTTTGATTCATAAAATTTTGACTATAATGCTTAATAAAAGCTTTCAATATAGTTTTAATATTTTTTTGAAAATGACGAGCTACTTGATATTGCTTTGCTAGATTGAAAACTTTTAAAAAATCATTTTGATTGATTTCTAAACCCAACCAAAGCAGTAATGATTTTTGAGCAGATGTATCTAAGGATTTAAATTCTTGTAAGATAATATTTTTCACATCTTTTAATTTCTGTTGAGTTTCTGCTTCAATTAATTCATTTGTAGATTCAGACGCGATTTCATTAATGTAGTTATTGTCTTCTATGGATACCAGTCGTTTATTTTGTAAATTTCGTACCGACTGCACGCAGGTTGCTAACATTTGTTTGATAGTTTGACTGTTGCTGTTAGTTTCATCAATTTGCAAACGTTGTAGTTGTTTGTTATATCGGATTGAAATTTGATTGAGTTGTTTATCAGTTAATGGTGTTGTCGGTGCTTTCCGATGATGGCTGCCATCACTGCTAGTAGGTGGATAAAGTTCTAAAAACAACTCATTAAAAGCTTGCCAAGCCAGACAATATTTGATAATGCTACTTTCAGAAATACCGAAATTATTTAAAGCTGCTTCTAATTTACTTTTGGTTATATTTCGCAGTAAACCATTATCGGAAAATTTTAAAGACCTTGTTTTCAACTCCCTAACAATTGTATTTTTGATAGTCCGATTCAGAGCGACGCTGGCATAAGTTTGTAAAGATGTCTGGGAACTAAAAGAAAATCGACGCAGTAAAGGAACCGGAGCTAAAGCTATTTCTATGCCAATAATAAAACAATCTTCTAAAGCATAATGCGAACTGAAATTTGAAGTTTGTTTTAACTTTTTATTAACATCTCTAGCTGAATAGAAACAAATAAGCTGCAAATAGTTGAATAAAAATAATTTTGCTAGTTTATAACAGACGGTATAGCTGAAAGTTACCGGTATTTTTGCTTTATTTCTCCACAGAAAATGATAAATATTTTTAGCTTCTACTAAGAACTGCAAAAAATAGCGTGCTAAATCATCTTCACTACTAATTAAATTGTCTTCAGTGAGATTTTCTAAAAAAGGTTTTAATCCCCGGTAAGTTTCCTGTTGGGAAAGCGTGTATGTGCTGCCTCTCGAACTATCTTTGAAAGATATACCCTTTAAAAATCTATTAAAAATCGGTTGAGAATTAAACATATTTTTTGCTTTTTATCATCGGTGTTTTAGCCTAGATGTACTTCAAACAATGGCAAATTGAAGCATCTTAATTTCAGTTATAAAGGCTGCTTTATTCATTCATTGGTACTGCCAGATTAATAGTATGCAGTGTTTTACACCTTTAGATCAAATAAAACACATAATTTTTATCAAACCTTTGTTGAATAGCGGATTTCACTCCCCTGTAAATTACTTTCGTGCAATTATCTCAAAAAATAATTTGCATACCTGCATATCAGTTATAACCTAAGACCAAGTGACAAATAGATGATTTAAGCAGTTAGCACTGTGACTTAAAAAAATAATTTACACCCCTGCATACTGCTTTCACCTTAAGACCAAATCAATTCATAGAAAGCAATTGAACTATATATATTCAGAGAAATGAAAAACTATAAATTTGTAGCCTTTACTTTAGCATCACTTTCTACCTTAGCTTGTGCATCATTTGCGATGACTACAGATATTAAAGTAGGGGATAAGGGAATTCAAATTGTACAAGCACAAGCAGCAGCAAAATCGAGCAACCGCAATCAAATCCGCAAACATTTACACAGGAATGGTTGGAATGTCGTCTGGGGACACAACTTTACTGAAGGTGACTGAGTGGAAGGTACAACTGCGATCGCAGCTTCTGTTGCTTCAGAAAATCCGGGACCATTTATGAAATGGTTTGATTACAAGTTAGAACATAATTTACACAAGCTTGCTCTTAATTCGACTCAATTAACAACCAGCAGATTAAAAAATATTGTTCTTCAGTCATTGAAGTCAAAGCGAATCGTCCAAAACAATCAATTACAACTTCAAGCAGGATTTGCTACTTACAAACGCTGGAAACGTGTAGTTTATCACGAGCCTAGAACATATAAATGTAAAAAGCATTTTCCTTGGGGAGGTTGGACTTGGGTTGTCTGTACAACGATGAAAAAAGTAGAGAAGACTATGCCGCTACCAAATTGGCATCAATTTTATGTGCGCTACAGGCTGCGTTAGTTTTTTCAAAACAAATATCAACACCTGCATACTGCGAATACTAATAGACCAATTAACAGACAAGAAGATTAAAATATTTCAATAAGGAGAAAAATTATGTCTCACATTAAATATGCATTCGGAACCAAATACAATGATGTCTTGAACTATACAGGAGCAAAAAGATACTTTGCCTATGGTCGAGACGGTAATGACTATATCTATGGCAACAGCAACAACGACATACTATTTGGTGAAAATGGTCGCGATCGGCTGTATGGCAGAGGTGGTAATGACAAGCTATATGGCGGCGATCGCAATGATGGGCTGTATGGAGGTGCTGGTAATGACAGTCTCTACGGTGGTAGTGGAAATGACTATCTTGTAGGTAATGGTGGAAAAGACTATTTTGATGGTGGAAGTGGTGTTGATACTGTTTCTTACTCTTACTATACCGGCAATGTTTATGGGGATTTGATCAAAAATGTTGCCAGTTTCTCGACTTCTCCATACACCGAAACTCTTAAAAGTATTGAAAATTTAACTGGAGGTTCGGGAAATGATTGGCTCAGGGGAGATAATAGTAAAAATTCTTTGACTGGTAATGCGGGAAATGATTTCCTGTTCGGCAGAGATGGTAATGACAACCTATATGGTGGTTCCGGCAATGACTATTTATATGGTGGAAATCATGACGATTTGCTTGTAGGACAAGGTGGAAAAGACTATTTTGATGGGGGAAGTGGTTCAGATACTGTCTCTTACTACGATCATACCGGAAACATCACTGCGGATTTGAAAAAAGATGTCGCTAGTTTTTCCAATTTAAGCTACACCGAGACTCTGAGAAATATTGAGAATTTAAATGGAGGTTTGGGGAACGATACGCT
The DNA here is from genome assembly GCF_000316665.1 of Rivularia sp. PCC 7116. GTDB lineage: Bacteria > Cyanobacteriota > Cyanobacteriia > Cyanobacteriales > Nostocaceae > Rivularia. The sequence goes on from NC_019678.1 coordinate 2,116,793, forward strand.
CAAGGGCGATGATGGTAAAAATATTTTAAGAGGTGGTGTAGGTAACGATTGGGTTTATGGAGAAAATGGCAAGGATACGATCTGGGGTGATAGCGGGAATGATTATCTCTTTGGTGGTTGGGGAGATGATGTGCTTTACGGTGGTTTCGGAAATGATGTTGTTTACGGAAATGAAGGAAATGATTGGCTCTACGGTCAACAAAACGATGACATAATCCTTGGCTGGAAAGGTAATGATAAGTTGTTTGGTGGTTCTGGAAACGACCGTTTAGATGGTTCTAGTCCTTTTGAAAGAAATGCTTCGAGAAGAAGTGAATACGACGATTTGACGGGGAATGGAGGAGCAGATGTATTTATCTTAGGCTGGAGAAATTCTTCTGTTCAACAATCTTACTATCTAGGTTTAGGCTATGCAACCATCACCGATTTCGACCATTATGAAGGCGATAAAATCCAACTCTTTGGTAGCAGCAGTGATTACACCCTCACTTATGGCAACTGGGAAGGTGGTTCGGCATTGGACACCGTAATTAGAAGAAACGGGGATGCGATCGGTGTTGTTCAGGATACTACTAGCGTTCTCTTCTCCCGAGACTTTACTTTCGTTTAATTAGATGGTGGTAAAGAAGTTAGGTTGGGTTTCTCTTCGCTCAACCCAGCACTAAACCATTAACAGACAACATAATTGAAAACTGAATTTAGGAGAAATGATTATGATTGTTTATGGTCTATTTATTTCCGCCATGCTGTACTAGTGTTCAAAAAAATTCAATTATCTGCATATTGCTTGTACAACTAGACCAAATGATCTACAGACAACAAAAATAGAAAACTTAAATTAGGAGCAATTTACATATGTTTAATTATTCAAAAGCACTTATTAGTATAGCTGCATTCGCTGCAACTATATTGCCAGCAGTCACATTTTCATCACCAGCTAGAGCTATTCCAGAAAATGGTACTCCCAATTTTATGATTCAAACATCTGGATATCCTGCTGTGGCTGTATTTGCAGATAGAAAAGAATCCTTTGCACTCGGTTGTCCTGGAATTCGTAATATGTGGAGCAAGATTCCACTACAACAGGTTAGTTCTCGTAAATACAATACCATTCAAGCGAATAATCCAGTAGTTGCAGATTTACGCTGTGATGGCAGTATCGAGGCTTATAAACTTTCAGATGAAGGTCCTGGTCTTCTTCTTATTAAACACAGAAATGGTGTCTATCACAGACATTATATTGATAGTCCCGGATTTATTAGTGCTTTGCGTTCTGGAAATTTGATTTCTATACGTGGTGTTTCTTTTAGACGTGTATTTCCGCAAAGAGGTACTGATTTCAAAATGTATAAATAAGCTTTGTAAACTGAAATGAAAGTCTAGTAAGTCCAGGAAATTTCGCAAAATCAGGGTGTATACATTACAAGCCTAGTACTCTGGCAAGCCACAATTGCCGGGTAAGGGCAGGCAGGGGGAGCAGGGGAAGCGGAGGGAGCAGGGGGAGAAAAAACTTTTTATTTCCACGCTAAACCCAGCAAAGTTCGCTTGGCGAACCACTAGTACTCGAACAAGCCTACATTGCGGGGTGAGGCGAGGGAGGGGGAAGAGGGGGAAGAGGGGGAAGAAAACATTTTCTTTCCCAACGATACACCCCGCAAAGTTTCCTTGGTGGAGTACTAGAAAAATCATCAATTTTGCATCAACATTAGATTTATCAACGCTAAAAAAAATAAAACATAAGATTACTAAAAATTTTAGAGATGGCAAAAATTTATTTGTTAAAAACAATCAAATCATTAAGAATAGCTATAACTTTGACTTGCTTGAATACAGTTATATTCGCTTACCTTCAACCTAGCAATGCCCGTATTATAAGTTATAGCCAAACTTCTACTGCTTTTCCTATTAAAGTCAAATTAGGTGACAAAAATATTGTTAGTCTCAAGAAAGATTGCTGTAATCGTAAACGAAGCAAAAAAAGTCACTGGTGGATTCTCAATCAATATTCAATTTTAAAATTTGATATTCCTTTAAAAATTCATGAATTAAAAATGGGTAGTAATAGTATATCAGGGGTTCCTACTAATACCACAATACTAGCAGCAGCTAATACTAATGTACGTCATGTGAACTATCTACCTCCAGGGCTTAAAGTTCTTGATGTTTCTGGTACTAAGGTACGTCATGTGAACTATCTACCTCCAGGGCTTAAAGTTCTTGATGTTTCTGGTACTAATGTACGTCACGTGAACTATCTACCTCCAGGGCTTAAAGTTCTTGATGTTTCTGGTACTAATGTACGTCACGTGAACTATCTACCTCCAGGGCTTAAAGTTCTTGATGTTTCTGGCACTAAGGTACGTCATGTGAACTATCTACCTCCAGGGCTTAAAGTTCTTGATGTTCGTAATAGTCAAATTAATAGTCTAAGCTACATACCTTCTAGTGTTGAATGCGTTATTACAGATAGAAATTTTAGAGATAGTCGAGTAGTAAAAAGCCCTAGTCTTTGTCCAATACAAATATTTGAGATTAAAACTCGGTAACAATTTGCTGGTTTTTAACGATATTGTTCCATTGTCTCTCGCCAAAAAAAAGGGAATTAAAGTTCATCAGTTAATCGGATAATTTTGTAGGCTGATGGCAAAGACTTTATCCAAGGAATGAACGGTGACGATATCTTAAACGGAGATGGCTCGAATGACTATTTAGAAGGAAATTAAGGTAACGATACTCTTAATGGTGGAGCGGGAAATAACAACTTATTTGGTGGTGATGGGCGAGATGAAATACTTGGCGGTCAATGGCAACTTGTTCTTCAACGGCAGCGATACAATTCTTGATGGCTATCAGGCTGCAACTTTAGAAAATAAGCCGATTGAATTCGATGTTAATCAACATATTGTTGTTGTATAAAGATAACAAGGGGTTCAGATATCCGAATTGTGATAATAGTTTGGATATCTATAATTTCAAATTAAATCATATCGAAAATTAGCGAAATGATAAAATAAAAACATAAGTTAAAAGTAGTTGTTTATCAAGTAAAAATAATTTTTATTAACAATTATGAAAATTATCAACCTTCAAAATAAAATAATATTTACTATTAGTGTAATTCTAGTAAATATTATCTTATCCCCGGTTTTAGTCGCAGCCCAAACTAATTCCCAAGAGGATGATTTTCCAGCAGCGCCAGATACTGGTACTCCCGTAGGTACTTCAACTCCAGGGGGTTCTCGTCCCAATACAAACTGTCCCGAAACTAAGTTACCTTTGAGAGCTTTGATAGCTAACAATGGTAAAGATTTTACTGTTGCCGAATATCCAAATTTATTATTTAATGTTCCCTATGCTTCTAATCAAATTAGTAACATTGAATTTGCTTTAAAAGACCCCGCAGAATTAAAAACAGTTTACCGAACCGCTATTAAGTTGACTGGAAAACCGGGCATTGTTAAAGTGTCAATTCCTCAAAAATCAGAATATGCATTGAAATCGAATAAAGACTACCGCTGGAACCTGATTTTATATTGTCGTGGCAATAAAACTGACGAACCAGACCAAGTTTTAACAGGTTGGATAAAAAGCGTACCAATGAAAACTCAATTAAATAATCAAGAATACCAAAGTTATATTGAAAATAATATTTGGTATGACGGTATTAGTTTACTGGCGGATAAATACTTTGCCGATCCAAATAATAGTAAATTAAAAGCGGATTGGCAAAATTTATCTAAGTCGTTGAAGTGGGATAATTTAGATAATAAAGGTTTTGCTGAAATTGTATTGGTAGAACCAGCAGAATAAATTGTTGCTATTAACTACAGAAAATTAATATACGTACATTCCAACGACTTGTAGAGACGTAGCAATGCTACGTCTTTTTTTAATTTGGGAATCATACAAACCATTCACAGCAAATATAATCAATGTCCTACAACCAATTCCCCACCAAAACATAAGCACCCCAATCATAAGGTTCATTACGATATTTTTGTCCGTATACTAATGCTTTCTGCGCTCGATGTAGGGCTTCGGATTTGCTAACTCCCGCACTCAATTCTTGATAAAATTTCTTAATCAATTTGATTGTAAATTCATCGTTTACTTTCCACAAAGTCGCTAAGGTACTGTCAGCACCCGCACGTACTGCTAAACCTGCTAATCCTAGTGTGGCTCGGTTATCACCTTCAGCAGTTTGACAAGCACTTAAAACTAGTAATTCTATACGGTTCGGCGTTTGTTGATTTTGACCACCTAGCAGCTTATTTATATCATTTGGTCGCAGTAGTTCATCATAAGCAAGTATATAGGTTTGTTCGGGGTCGGAACTAAAGTTACCGTGAGTTGCGAGATGAAGCACAGAAAAGTCTTGATTTTGTAGTTTTTCTTGCAGAGCTTTTTGATTGAATTCTTGATTTAACAGTCTTTGAGTAGATGCTAATTCGGCTATCTGTGCTAATTCGTCTTTGGCATTTATTGCTTCAAATTTCCGGTTTTCTACTTCCAATGATTCGCTGATTCCTCCGGCTAAAATTTTCAGTTTTTCAGAGGAAGGACGTAAATTAAATAGTTGGGAGGTTGGTAAAATACTTAAAGCGTATTTTTTCTCAATTAAATATTCCTTATTTTTTTGGTCGTACAAAACAGCCATGGGAATATTACGTAATTCGGTATCGAGGACAAATACTAAAGTTTCTACAGCTTGATTTGTTTCTAATTCTGTCTCAAAAGGTTTGATTAACCATTGATAAACTGTTTGAGAGTATTTTATTGCTGTTTCTGTGTCGCGTTTCGCTATGGCTTTTCGCAACTTTTGAGCGGTATTTACAACTTGTTCGCTGCTTACGGAATTGCTGTAAGATTTGAAAGATTTTCCTGGTAATTTATAAACAACTTCTAATCTATCTTTTAAAATAATTGGATAGATGAATGCTGCGTTTTGTTGTATTTGAGCAACATTTCGGTTATCTCTAGCTAAATAATCGAGATTGCAGCGTAAAAAGTTTTCTAATTCCGCAAGTTGCAGCGAGTCAATTAAGTTAATCGCTGATGTTAAATTCTGTTGTGGTAAAGAAGTATTTTCTGGATTTGTCAAAAGCAAACTAACTAACTGTCGGTAAATTGGCTCGACGTTATCCCGGAAAGAAAATTGGACATCTGAATTAATGCTGAGTAAATCATCTCGGACTAATTCTAAAGTATTGACAGCAGCTTGATAATTAGCAACAGCTTTTTCTTTGTCTCCTGCAAGATTTGCTAATCTTCCTAATTGCCATTGCCATTGATAAGCTATACTTGGCGCTTCCGAAGGTTGAGCAAGTAATAAAGCTTCTGCGGTTAATTTTTGGGCTGTTTTTAAGTTTCGTAAATTAAATTTATTTTGCTTTTGATTTCGGGAGTTTATTTGATTTTGAATTGCTAAGTATTCATACAAACTGCCGCGATTACCTATTGCATAAGACTTTGCCTTATTATCTGCTAATTTTCCGGCAATTTCTACAGCATCTTTCAAGATTCCATCAATTTCTTGCCACGAAGAAATATTATTTACAAGCTGTGGTTGTTGATTTAGACAAGCTAATTCCCGAGCTAAATTAATTTGAGTGTAAACTTTGGTTCGACTGGGGGGTAAATTGGATAAGTTAAGATTTCGACTTGTTTGCAGTGCTGATGCAAAGTTTCCCGTATCTGTCAGCAGACTCAAACGGTTGATTTGTGCTTTTGTAAAAAATTCTTTGGTGTTGGATGCTAAATTTATTGTTTGTTGATAAGCTTTATCGGCTTGTTTGTAAAAAGGTAATGCCTCTGAAGGAACGGTATTTATATTACACTGCCAAGGAATAACTTGATTTTGTGGGGTTTTTTGATTTCTGTCTCGTTCCAAATTTCCCCTGGCGTAAAAAGTATTTCCCAAACTCAGCCAGGATTTAGCAGCAATACTGGGTGTATCTTTGGTTATAGCAAGAGCTTCTTCTAAAACCATTTGAGAACTTTTAAAATCCCCAGTTGCGCGTAAAATATCTCCTAAACTCAGCAAAGCTTGTATTTTTAAAGCTGCTGGTAATGTTTCTAGATTTTTCTCTATCTGCCCTATGTTAGCTTTTGCCTGTTGATATAATCCCAAAGATTGCAATGCTTGAACTTGGTTAATTTGATTTTGAATTAGTCCAGGATTAATATTTAATTTTTGGTAAATTTTAGCAGCAAGTCGCCAATAATTTAAAGCACGTTCGGGATTAGAGCGTTTATACCAAAGTTTTCCGTAAATATCTAAAGATGGCGCTAGTATTGTTAATTTTTGATTTGAAAATCTGGTAATTTGTGGCTTTTGAATATCAAAACCAATAATTTCCAAACTTCTGGTAATACTTTTTTCTGCTTCTTGCCATTCTCCTAATTCTTGATGAGCTAGGGAAAGATTACTCAAAGTTACAGCTTGATTAAGTTTATCCCCCGAGGTAGAAAAATTATTAACTGCTTGTTGCAACTTCTCAATAGCTTGCTTATACTGTCCTTTTTCATAATACATTTTTCCCTGCTGCACTACTTGTACAGTAGATTGCGGAGTTTGAGAAAATACAGGAGATATTTCAAACGCAAACAATAAACTAATCAAAAATAAAACTATTGCCATCCTGCGATGGAACCACTTATAAATTATCTTTTTTTCAAACGCACAGGAGCGTGGAGGTAAGCGCAAAGGAGCGCAGAGTTTTTTCAAAAAGCGTTCCACTGTAAGGAGAAAAGCAGACCATTTTCTTGCCATGTCCTGTCCCTCGAATCTACATTAGTTAAAGGAATACCCCAGTCCAAACGAGCGATAAAATCATTATTATTTCGCCATTGCAACCCCATTCCTAAAGATATTAAAGTACTAGTATCGGCATTTTCGATACCGGAATTATTCCAAGCGGTACCAATATCGAAGAAAGGTATTATCTGTAAAATCCCTGTAGGAGCCGATTTATTTTTACCTGTACGAAGAATTGGTAACTGTACCTCAGCAGAAGCAAAAACACCGTTGTCGGCAAGCAGTTGATTTTGGCGATAACCGCGCACGCTTCCTAATCCACCAATGGTAAACTGTTCCGATGATAAAAGTCCTTGATCTGATAATTGAGCGTTAGCACGGACTAATAATAGAGTCTGCGGTGCTAAAGTTCGTACCCATTGCCCTTGCCCTTGCCATGCAAAAAAGCGACTGTCGGGAACGAATTCCCCGGTTTCGGGAATCCGTTTATTAACGGTTGAGTTAAAAGCATCTAAACCAAAGCTAACTTGAGAACGAAATGCAATTACTTCTTTTGCATTTTGCTGAGTCCAATCTTGAAAAAACCGCAGTGCAAAAACGCGAGTATCTCCCTCATCATCAGCACCGGGAGATAAAGGAAAAGGTTCGTCTAACAAAGAAGTTTCGCTATCACGTAAAGAACTGCTTACGCCAATGGCGAATTCTCGGAAAGTGCGGTTTTTAATCCGGCGACTCAAAGGTTGACGAAACGAGATTTCATAAAAACTAGATGCAGATTCAATATCGGAACCACGACCATCTTGATTTATATCATCAAAAGGTGGTTCGATAACATTGCTATCGGTTGTGTTGAAGCTAAAACGTAAAGTGCCATTTTGAGGATTGAGCGGTAAAGTATAGCTGGCATCCAAACTATTGCTACCATCGGTGTTGCTGTAACCCAAACTCAAAGCATCACCATTACCCGTAACATTAGCTTCCCTGGCAAAAAGCTGTCTTTGAAAACTTCCTACACTTGGCGATCGCCCATTATCCAAATTAACGGTAGTGTTGAAAGATTTCGCTTCCTTAAATTCTACATTTAATACGCTCAAACCCGGACGAGAACCAGCGCTGAGTTGTGCAGATATCTGCTCGATCGGAGGGTTGAGGCTGAGTAACTGTAAATTTTCCTGTAAGCGGTTAATATTTAAAGGTTTATCTGAATTAACCCTGAGCCGAGATTTAACATAGCTGCGGTTGAGTCTTCTCGAACCTGTAACGTTGATTTCTTCTAACTTACCTTCAATAACTTTAATATTGACAATTCCCCTTTGCTGGTTGCGAGTAGCTTCGGGAATCGAAATAATTGCACCAGAAGTACTGTAACCTTTTTCCGCATAGAAATTCGCTACCTCAGCAGCAATTTGCAGTAATTGTTGTAATGAAAAGGTTTTAGATAAATTATTTTCTATAAATTTAGTATTGATGCGTTGATTTAACTCAACAGAAGTTAGAACAGTATTTCCTATAAACTCAAATTCAGTAACAGTGATAGTTTCCGTTTCTGTTGCAGGAAGTCTATCCGACGGGGTTGGAGATGTTGGAGTTGGTAAAACATCTTCCGGCGGTGGAGGTAGTGACGGAGTCGCGTCGGGAATTGGAGTCGGTTGGGGAGTTGGGGGAATTACATCTTGGGGTGGTGGTGTATTGGTAGTTTGTGCTTTTACAGCAATAGTTGTTAAAGCAATGATTAACAGAGCTTTTGTAATAATAATTATTTTAAGTATATATTGATTCATTTGTTGTCAAAAATCGCAAAGGCGCGGAACATATAAAAATTAGTTTTTTCAAATATATTGTTAATTTATAGTCCTATATTTTAAGCAATATCACTGTAATTGTCCATTATTTTTTATAAAATGATACTTAATAAATAAAAATTAATTGAAACAAAACTACAGCATATTCAAACGCATAATTTAGTAGCGATAATTAAATTAATAAATTACCGCTACTTAGATGATATTTGAAACTAAATATTTAGTATTTTCAATTTCTTATTTCCTGGAATTGATTAGTCTAGGATAGGCTAACTTAATTTCGCGATCGTGAGCAGCAGCCTGAACAATAGAATTTACAGTATTTCGACGAACCTGATTATATTTATTGGTAAACCAGTAGCGGAATGCTCCATGTACGGTGTCGCCAATAACTTTAGCAGAGTACCCACTTATACGTGAAATCCTGTCAACATATACATCTTCCAATTTTATTGTTGCTCCCGTTGAACGTACTCTCCATTTGAGACTACGACCATGTTGTGAAAAAGAGATTTCCATATTCACAGTAGTTTTGACTCTAGCACGACCTTTGACACGAGTACTTCCAAGAAAAACACCATGATTATAAGCTTTAAAATCAGTATTATTTCGCAGTAAACCAGAGACTACTGCTCTAAATCGCAACTTATTACCCCTGAAAGAAAAGTTTCCTAGTTTAATATTTAGGTCATCTTCAAGACGAACCCAGCCTTTTGACCATAAACCGTGATTAACCTTTTTATAAACAGCTCTTGTTTGTGGTTCGTAATGGCATATTTTTTGACCTAAAACTCTTCTGCACTTTCTGACTTTAACGACTTTTACACCACTTTTAATGCGAATTTTATTTCCCCAGTTATTGCTATGAGGAAATTGTTCGGAACCTAATTGTCGCTCTACATAACGCTCTATTGCTCCACTCAATGCTCCTTCAACAATTTGTTCTGGTCTAACTATCGCAGTATTAAATCTTTTAGTAACAGCTCTGTTTTGAATACTTTGGACTAAAGATTCATTTTGAATTGTATTTTTATCAATCTGTATTGATATTGTTTTAATAAGTTCGGGACGGAATATCTTCTGATTTTGTTGCTGGTTTAATTTAGCATTTGCAGGATTTTGAACAAAAGTCATTATTCCTGGTACTGCAATAATTGTAGACAATAATAATCTATTCAATTGACTAATAAACATCAAAACTTCTCCTTTTTAATTATTTGATTTAGGAATGGATTTACGTATCTTCTATTCATGTATTGGTCAACTAATTTGGTAGTATGCAGATTTTTAGCAGTTTTAAAAAATAAATCAATGAAAAATTTAGGTTTTCCTGAGTAGAAGTATGATTTATTCCCTAGATCCGTATAGAAAATTAGATTGGTACTCAAATTACAGAACAGTAAATCAATACTTCGATTTAGCAAAGTCTAAAATATTTATTTTTCTATAAATGTTTTGGTACTGCTGCTTTAGCAATATGCAATCTTTTGATATTTAAAAGTAAATTTATTAAAAATTCCCAACCTCTCAAAGAAGTCGGGAATCTAATTTATTAATTCAATCGTATTCAACTACGACAACCAGAAAATAATAGTTTTGTATTTGCATTTCTTGCGGGAGCGACAATTTTTTTATCAACCTGACTTTCCCCTTCCATCACCAAAGGAATCCAAGCAGCAATAATATCTTCACTTCTCAAAGTTTCCCCCGGTTGTTGCGGTAAACCACCACGCCCAATATTGAAGAATGCCACCGCTGCTTCCCCGGATACCTGACATCCTTGCGCTACTTCCGTGGATTGAGCATCTTCTGGTAATTCTACCGTTTCCGGATTTGGCTCAATTCCAGGGGTTTCGATATTCACGTTGCCATCGAAACCTAATTCAGAACTTGCCGTAATATCGCTGAATGCTGTTAATTTATCGCGAAATTCTATACCAAAAATTCCAAAAGCCGTAATATCAACATTTCCGCCGTTACCAGAAAAAGCATTAGCTGTGATATCGCTGTTTTCGTTGGGGAAAGCCACGATAAAACCATCGGGAGTATTAATTTTAATATTCCCACCATCACCACCAAATTTTTCTTCTCCTGCGGTGGTGGAAATTTGGCTTCTGTTGCGGAGTAATAATAAATCTTGAATATTTAATTCGATATTGCCGCCTGTATTGCTGCGAGTTGTTGCTGAAATTCTACCGCGATCTAGATTGAGAGTACCTGCTGCAAGTTCGATATCACCACCGATGCCAGATCCTTGACTATCAACTGAAATTTGAGCGCCATCTTTGATATTTACAGTTTCCGGATCGATGATGATGCTGCCACCGTTGCCTGTAGATTCTTCTGTGGTGTTAGCGAAGATTCCGGTTTCTTCTCCGCTGAGGGTGAGGTTGTCTTTGATGTTTAGGGTGATGTTGCCTCCGTTTCCTTGATTTGATGTCAAAGCTGATACTTTGGCTCCGTTTTGGATGGTAAGTTGAGGAGTATTAATTTTGATACCTCCTGCTTCCCCGATGTTTTCAGTTTGAGCAAATAAACCACTAGCATCACTATTAGTTAGTATTCTACCCGCGATATTAGAAGTATCTAAAGAAGCTTGAAGCGTGTAATCTTTAGGAGTGCTGATTCCATCTGTATTAGGTAGCTCAACTTGAATAAAGTATCTGCCGGGTTCTGTAAAAACAAAATTAAGGTAAGGATCGGAGTTAGTAAAACTACCACCTGCACCTCGTGCTGCTGAAGGTGCTTTTATATTTTCTGCTAACAAGCTACCTTTGCCATCAAACAAACGAAGTCTTCTATTAGCAAAGTCAGGAGTTCCTCCCCCAGCAATACCTCTATCGATATCAAAGGTAGCACGTGTACCAGGAGCTTCAACTTCAAATGAATAAATATCTGCTGTGCCAACTTCAGGACCAGTTCCTAAAATGGAAACATAAGGAATTCTGGTGGAAAACTCAATGTTAGTATTGAAGTTGTCAGGACTATCTAGGGAGAATAAAGTATCGATTCCCTGAGATTGAGCAAAAGAATTATTCGGTTCTACTTCATTGATAATCTCAGGTTCTTTAGGCTCTGGAAGTTTCCTCGGTAATGATGAAACAGTATCTTTATTGCCTGAATTGGGATCATTGCCAGATATTATTATGTACTCAGTTGCATTTACGTCGATATTACCAGCTTTACCGCTACTAAGACTATTAGTTAGAAACTGTGCCCCATTCGTCAATTCTAAGATTCTTGCGTTGACTTGAATATTACCGCCTTTTTGCTCACTTGCTGTTTGTGCATTTAATACAACCCCATTTGATAGACGCAATCTCCCACCAGTATTCAACGTAATATTACCACCTTGACCGCGACTATTTTCTTCTGAAAGAGTAAATATACCACTAGAAAAACTATCCCCACTAATTCCAAAGATATTTATATCATTTGCCGTAGTGACTTTAATATTACCTGAGTTTCCTCCCCCCTGAGTTAATGCTTGTAGTTGAGAACGTCCACTTAAGGAAAGAGAATTTGCTTCAATTGTAATATTATTACCAGCACCTGTTGCTCTAGAATTCACTGCTGTGCTAATAATACTAAGCCCAGTAAGTGATATATCTTTCCCTGCTTGTAATTTTACCTGTCCAGCATTTCCTTCTCCGGCAGTAATACTGAAGATACTACTATTAGCAAGAGAGACAGAATCATCTGCCCTAATCAAAAGATTGCCAGCATCACCTTTACCATAAGTAGAAGTATTAATACTCGAGAAGTTGGTTAAATTGACTGAATTAGCATCAATATCTATATCTCCTCCCCTACCAACTGCACCAGTCTCTAAAGCTGTTAAAAGGCGACTGCGATTAAGTAAAACATCACCAGGTGTTGCAATTGTAATTTTACCAGCATTGCCTTCTCCAGTTTTTGTAGTAGTTATATCAGTATTAAAAAGGGAAACTGACTCTCCCTCAATCAAAATATTACCGCCATCTCCTTGATTTGAACCGTTACTATTAACTGGAATATCGGAAATTGAAATATTTTCTGTTAATTGCCTCAGGATAATATCCCCGCCATTTTTACCAGAAGCGTTAAGCCTTGACAGACCTTTAGAATTTTCAATAGTAATTTTTTTGCCTGTAGTAATATTAATATTTCCTCCATCTCCGACACTACCAAAATTTTCAGAAGAGCCTGAGGAAAAGAAGTTTTCAGTTAAGTATCTTGGAGAAGAAAAAGATTCTACATTAATAATTAAAATTTCATCGCCAGCTGTTAGGGTTACCGCACCACCATTACCTGCGTCTCCTCCTCCATTAGTTACCGAACGGGAAAATATTCCTCCCCGGAAAATATTACGACCAGCGTTAAGATTTATTTCCCCGCCGTTTGCTGCATTTCCTCCCCTACTGGAAGCAGAGTTAGACAATAAACTTCCAGCACTTCCATCTGTTGTAGTCAATATATCTCTACCAGCATTGAGAAAAATTGCTCCTCCATTACCTGCGAACTTTCCTGAAGAATAAGATTCTATGCTTTGCGTTGCAATATCTCTGTTTGCCAAAATAGTAACTTTTCCTCCGTCGCCAGCAGAACCTTCTGAAACACTGGAAGAAGAAACTATGAATCCTACTGAGATATCTTTACCACTACCAAGGGTTATATCTCCCCCATATCCGGAACTACCATTGTTAGATAACGATGAAGAATCCAAGTCTCCAGGAATTAACTTTCCTGATGAAGTCAAATCTACGAAAGTAGAAATATCTTCTCCAGCATTAAGTTGAATTTTTCCACCATTTCCTGAGATACCTGACCCACTATAAGAACTGGAATCTATATCACCTGCTATAAATATTTTGCCACTGGTTGAAAAGGCTATACTACCACCATTACCTGAATTTCCTCGATTAGAACTGGAAGAAGAATCAATTTCTGTCGTAGATATATCTTTAGTCGCAATAAATTTTATTTCACCTCCGTTGCCGCTATTACCCAACCGATTTACAGAGCTAGAGTTTATTGTTGCAGTAGAAATATTACTTCTTGAATCAATAGTAATTTCACCTCCATTACCCCCAAAGCTAGTATAGATTCCATTTAAAGATGGTATTAGTTCTGCTCCATTGACATTAATATCTCCGCCTTGCAACGATAAATTCGGCTCATACTGATTTGTTAACAAAACAGTCCCATTAGGAGCAGTAATAAAAACATCCCCAATCGTAATATCTGCACTCGTAGCTACGGAATTATTCCCAGGAGAAGCTACAGGAACAATTGAAGCATCAAAGAAAATCCCTGAATCGCCCAAAGTTCCTAAAGGATTACCAATAACTGCCGCATTTACACCAGCACGAATATCAAGAGTCGGTTTCTTACTTCCATCAATTACTAAAGATGTACCATCTGATAAAGTTACGTTTGCAAGTTTAGGAGTTGAAACGGGATTAATACTTTCACCCGTCGTATCGGGATTGGTAATTATCGCGGTATTTATATCAACTTTTCCCCCAGCCAAAATATGTAATGACGCTCCTTGATATCCAAAAATGCTGACATCTCCTTGGGAACGAATTATTGGATCGTAAAAGCTGAATAAATCTCCTTTAGTTTTATCTAATTTCTCAATCCCAAAATTTCCCCCACTCCAAAAATGAATATCACCCATCACGGGATTAGCTGAACTCAAAGTCATATTTCCAGCAGAAAATAAACCGCTTCTAGGATTATTCAAAGCAAAAATATCTACACTTTCCTTACCTTGAACTAATAAATTACCATTAGCAGCAGCAATGAAAGGTTTTTCTACACTATCTCTTACGTTTACCGTCTCTGCTTTCAGCGTCAAATTTCTTCCCGCTTGCAATCTTCCCTGCAACTTCAAATTATTGGCATTCAAATTTAAATCTTTGCCGACAGTTAAATTCCCTTGACTGTTAATATCTCCTCCCATACCTTCAAACTCTAAACCTATCGGTGGTTTGACGTTTACGCTCAACAAAGGAGGTGCGCTAGGATTTATAGCGCTATATTTATTATCATTGCCGAAATCAAGACTGTTGGCTGTAGAAGCAAAAAACGAACCTTTAATATCTAAACTCGAGTTTTCACCAAAAATAATTCCGTTGGGATTAAGAAAATACAAGTTTGCATCACCTAAAACTCCTAGCTTTCCAAATATTCGGGATGGATTGCTGCCGGTGACTCGACTAAAGATATTTTCAATCGCTGCGGGATTACTAAAATAGGCTTCTCTTCCTTCACCAATATTAAACTCTGTAAAACTATGGAAAAGATTATTATTACGAATTGCTCCACCATCAATTCTTTCAAGCTGGGTATTTACGGGTGTGACGATAGAGCTTTCATTACCCAAAGTGTTATCTGGGACAATTTGAGCTTGAACTTGATTTTCCCCAACAATAGTTGGTATTCCAGATAAAAATAGCCAAAAAATTACCCAAGTTTTAAATTGCCAATATTGCATTTTTTGAAACATTTATTTTAAATACAGCCGCTTAAGTTCCATTTCGATATATCAGGAAAACATAAAGCTTTGATAGATTTATTTTTATGCTATTATAAAAATTATTTTAAGGGAAAATACGTAATTTAACTATATTTTTTAACGAAAATACACGCTAATTATGATTTTTTAGCAATTGCGATCGCGGTTAATGTGTTTGCTATCTGGCTTTGATCGAAACAAAGGACGCATCAGGGCTACGTCTTCTACCTTTACCACCGCACTTGATAAATCCTTACCTTCCAAACCGGCTTTATCAACCTTCACCACCAAAGTTGCTGCATTCCCACCAACATAAGCAACTTCCGAATATGTTTTCCCTCGCGTTTGCTCAATAACTTTAACCAACGATTCAATATCACCCACCATCCCCATTAACAAATCCAAAACCGCTTTCGTCAATGGCGATCGCCCAAAAGTATCCTTCAATTTCTCCAACGGTTCGCTAGTAAATTTCCTTAGCGGAGATATTGCCAAAGTACACCCATTCTCATCCAACTGACGCTCAAAATAACCATTCGGGAAAATGTTCCGTGCGACAAGTTAAAATCACCTTGGCACCAGGAACAACCACTTTCGCTAATTCCCAAAAATTATTAATCATTTCTTGACGGTTTATCCGAGCAGCCATCTCATCAAAACTGTCGAATATCAGCAATAATTTACCCATACGGTTGAGTTGTTCAAAAGCTGAATATCCGGGTATGGGAATTTCATATTGACGAAAGAAGAACTCGGAAAACAGCGACTCAACACTTACCGCTTTGGCATAATCTCGCAACGGAATCACCAAAGGTAAGCGGGGAAGTCTAAGCTCACGTGGGGACAAGAAGCTTCAAAGCCCACAGCCTAAGAGTTCATTCGGTTAGTGTTCTCAGCGTCTCTGCGGTTTTTTTTATCATTCCGGTGCAACCGGAATCAATATGAACTATTCTCTTCTTCTTCATCAGCTTTACTGATTTCTTCTTCCAGAATTTGAATTGCTCCACTAATTCGTAATAATGTATCCCGCAAATTGGCTTGTTTTGTCTCTAATTCTCTCATTGCTTTTTGTCCCGATGCAAATTCAGCTTTGAGTTCTGCAAGACGTTTCTCTAGTTGTTCTTTCATTTACCTTTAACTATTTGATTCATAGAAATAAATGTACCAGTACCGGAGTATTGGGGGGTAGAGTCAGGAATCGGACTTGGTGCTGAAGGTTGTTGAGCGGGAACCATGACTGTAAATTTAGCTTGAAATTGTCCTCCTTTGAGCAGTATGAGTTTTCTCCCAGATTTAGTTTTTTGGGCTTTTTGGTTTCCTGCAAGGGATTGTATGAATAGCATACCCGTTCCTGGAATACTATATTGAGGAGTAATGTAAGGACAACCGGGGACGGTAACTTTTTTCTCGTCACCTTCAACGCAGACTAATTTACCGTTAATTTTATCTTTTCCGGTACCAATTAAATCTCCCGGACGAACAGTAATAATTGCTTGTCCGAAGTTGGGGTTAAACATGGCTTTATCGCCAGTGATGAGAATTAAGTCAGACATAATCAAATAGACATCTCCAGAAATGAAGTTTTAGTCCAGTAATCACATGAAACGAGGATAATTATCGGAGAGGTCTGTTATTAAAGACCAATACATAAAAAAGAAAAATATCGATCTGATGCGTCACCTTTGCTATTTCCGCACTTTATGATACAGTACCTTGGGTTAATATAGGAAACTACCGCATTATCTAAAGTATTCCCAGTAGTAGATGTAGAGGACGCTGGATAATCCTGAGTTGCAATAACGGCAGGATAGTCCGAAAATTCTTGGTCAAAAGTAATTTGATAAATACCTTTTCCTTTCTTTTCGCTCTTAAACCCTTCTCCGGAGTAGGGTGAACCTGACGGTCGAATTAGTCCTCGAATGATTCGGAGATTGGAGTTTCCTTGCATTGCAAATACTCCACCAGAGGTAATTTTATCAGCTGGCAAGTTAGGGATGCGTTGAACTGCTAATACTCCAGAGTTTATTTTATTAGCTGATAAATTAGGGATTCGTTCTACTGCTAATTCTCCAGAGGTAATTTTATCAGCTGGCAAGTTAGGGATGCGTTGAACTGTTAATACTCCAGAGTTTATTTTATTAGCTGATAAATTAGGGATTCGTTCTACTGCTAATTCTCCAGAGTTAATATTTGTTGCACTAATGTTTCCGGAAATATCCCCGCTTACAGTTAAACTACCTTTAATATACTGATTTTCCTCTACAGTTAAATCCCCATCAATCTTTAAACTACCTGTCAAAACAGCTAAGTTTGGATTTGCATTTCCCCCAGCACGAAGAGTCAAAGTTTTACTATCAGAGTTTGGTAATGATATACCTGAATATTCCCTATGATTATCATCGAGAGTAATATTATCTTCAGAAATTGTTACTTTGACTAATATTACGCCATTGTCAGGGTTTTTTTCAGCAAATTCAATCACAGGCTTTTCAACTCTGCGAGTGTAGCTTTCATCTACATCATTTTGCTGTTGATTTTGTTTTTCTTCCTGATATTTTATATAAAGTTCGCCATTAGTAATATCATTAAAACCAGCAAAAGTAATATTCTCTTTTAAAATAATTAAATTGCCTTGACTATCTATAGCTGAACCAGGTTTAATTACTACCGCTTCTTGACCTTGAGTAACTTCAACTTCCAGCCCTTCAATAATTCCTGAAATATGAAGACTCTGGTTACGGTAACGTTGGCGATCGCTCAAATATTTGTGTTGAAGTTCAAAGTCTTCTTCTAATAGATATTGACCTGGGAAATAGTTAGGATGTTCGGTCGCAAAGTTAGTAAAATCAGTAGTTTTAGCCATTTTTCAGTTCTTTGATTTAGTTTAATGATTGACTTGTTGTTCCTAAAATTGTAGGAATTGTTTCACCTATAATAATTTCTCCAGCTTCATTTCTACGGCAAATTTCTAAAATATTAAAGGGGCTAGTAGCTGGTATATTAAAGTTTTCTTCTAATAATTTATAACTAGATAAACGCTGATTAATCTCTAAAGTAGCTTGGACAATTATTTGACCGACAATATCAATATTATTAATATTTTTGATGTTAACTGATAATTTATCTATACTTTGGATAATTCTTTGATTATAAATGGTACGTTTAATTGTAATTTGATTATTTTCAATAGTAGCTTCTTGTGTAAATAAATGAACTTCAGACATATCATCTTTAAATCGAACTATGATTTTGTTGAGTAAATCTTGAGTAACTGCTTGCGGTTGATTTACCTTCACAATCGCTTCTAGCTCAATTTTGTCAATAATTGCAGTTAAATCGGAATGCAATTCTTGCTGAGGAGGTACTGCAAATGTTTGAAATTGATAAGGTTGAGTCCAGATATATTCGGTAATCCTCATTCCCGATTCTTGTAAATTACCTTGGAGTTGAATAATTGTATTTCCTTCAATAACTTCTTTGGCACCATTTAAACGACATATTTTCAATACAGTTGATAAGTTTATTGGTTGTTCTAGTACTGTATTACTAAATTCTATTTGATTAATATAAAAATAAAATTTGATTGCTAAATCACCGATGAAAGTTTTATCTGTTCTATTAGATAACTTAACATTTAAGTCTGACAAATTTTCAATGATATGCTGAGAATTTAATTTATATTTAACAGAAAAAGATTGATTATCGATAATTTTTTCAGATGAATCTGGGATAATTTCTTGTAAATTACCTTGGAGTTGAATAATTAACTGGTTTGCTAATTGACTAACTGGGATAACATTATTTTCTGGGAAATTAATTTTAACTTCTATAAAAAATATTTGATTTTGAAGTGATTCAAACAATTTAAAAGGAAATATTACCTGCGATGGCTTAGTTAGCTGCATCGTAGGCACAAGAATTTTTAGGGAGTAAAATGTCTGTGCTGGCTTTGCTATATCAATAATTGATTTTGCAATTTTAGCTTGTCGCCAATATTTTTCAGGGTCGCGGTCATTTAATGTTAATTGTACTTGAAAATAATAGGGAAAGTTTTTAAATTGGTCGAATACCTCAACTTTTTCTCCAAATCCCGAACTTTTTAAATAAATACTCAATATTTTAATTAACCCTGCTTTTGTTCCTCGCAAACGATAGAGTCCGACAATTTGTTGAATAAATTCTCTTTTTACTTCTACTTTCCAATCATTCCTTAAGCTTAAAGCTACCCAATTTGCTAACCAAGGTAAAAAGTCTTCTGGTGTTTGCTGGGGATTAAAATAAAGATGAATATTGTCAATAATTTCTTCCAGCCCAGGTGGATTTTGAGTTTCTTTGGTAATTATTTGCTCTTGGCTAGAAGTTTTACTTGTTCCACTAAGTATTTTTTCAAATGCAAGCAAAAATTGACCAAGGAAATCATCTTCTTGGAGAACTGTAGGTAAATATTGTTGATAGCTACTAACTAATTTAGATTGGTTTTTGGTCATTATCAAATTCTACCAATATTGTAAACTGGCTATTTTTTATATCTAGGCTAACTAACTGGTTATATGCTAAATCAATATCTGATTCTGAATTATTAACTAGTAAATTTTCAACATAATCTACACCTTCTAAATCATCCAATATTTTATATAATTCGGATAGATAAATACCTCTAGCAAATGGCCATCCTTTACCACCCCAATATTTTCCAGAGTGCAAGGGATGAAAGAACCAATTAACTTCATTTTTGGCATTTTCTTTAATTTCTTCTGCTTTTGTGCCATCTTGAACTACTATTTCCGCTGTTACGGCTACCGATACATATAAAGGTTCTACAATATGTAAACGAGTAGTTAAAAGTTTTCGTTCGTTCAGAAAATCAAGTAATTCTTTATATTTGTTATTATTATTGTTCTCTTGACTATTCTGTTCCGGAACAACGATTAAACTAATATTACCTTTAGCAACTGTTTCAGTATTAGATTCAGATAAATTACGTTGTGCTAAACATTTAACTCGCGCAATTTTTAAAGTCGAATCTGACGATGTATTCCAGTCTTCAATAATTAGTTGTTCGTAGTCTATCGTCGTAACAGCCCGATAACGTTGACGTAATTCTAATAAGGTTTTATTAATCTCCGACTGTAAACTTTGTTGTCTCTCTTTAGCAGGAATATTAGGTAAATTCCATTGTTCTCCTTTAAGTAAACTGATAAAACTGGCATAATTTTCATCACCAATTTGATTAACCCGGTAAAGAGTCATTTCGCTTAACCAAGCTAATAATTCAATCAGAATAATTCCCGTATCTGATGGGTTATAATCAGTCCATTCAGAATATTCAACCGAAATTTGAGAAATTGCTGATTCTACTAAGTCAGCATAGGTACGGTCATCGAGATTTGGTAATGGTAAGGGCATAAGTTAAGATGGGAATAGGGCATTGGGAATTGTAAATTTATTTATGACTTTAAATTAATAGTATGATTGCCAGAATATATTAAAGTGTCGGCATTTAGAGATGAGACATTATCTGTTAATGATGATATTTCTAATGAATCAACATAATTAACTCCAGGAATAGATTGAATTATGGCGTAAAAATCAGATTTACGGGGATAGCGTCCAAATTGCCATCCTTCCCCTTTACCTCCAGTCAATGGATGAAGAAAAGCTTCTAAGCGTTGTTTGATATTGTTTAACAGCATATCTGCACCTTCGAGAGATACAGGACTTATAGTTGCATTAACGATGACTTCTTGCCATTGGGGAGCAGTGACTATTAAATCTACCGTAGGTTCACACCGGGAAAGAATATAGATTTCGACTTGCTTGAGTAAAGCTAAACTGGGAATTGGTTGATTTTTGCTACTATAGGGCAGAATAATTAATTTAACTTGTCCTGCTCGATTGTTAATTTCCTCCACTAACTTTTCAAATTCGCTATATTTGGGAATTGATTTTTTTTCGTCAAGAAAATCTTGAAAAGAAATATCTGGGTTGCTGGGATCTAACCAAAGGTTTTCATTGAAGGAACTAAAGTTTGCCGTTGCCAAATCTGGTGTAACAACTTTTACTCTGGCAACATTAGTAGAAGCTTCATAAGCTAAATCTTCGATGTCTTCAAGGGTAACAGCGCGATCGCGATGACGGAGTTGTTTTGGTACGCGTTTTTTCAGTATTTCCAAGGTTTCTTGTTCCGCACCTCCTGCTGATGGTTCGAGGTTAATGACTCGATCAATATAGGGAATAGTAGTTTTGAGTTGAGTAATGGTTTCTGAAGAGATGTTTCCTTGTTTACCTCCTCCAGTACGGTAAAAATTTAATCGAATATTATTCTGTCCTCTGGGAGGAATCATCCCTGCTCTCCCATCACCAAAACGAATTTCTCCGGTTTGTCGGTCTAAAGTATAATGACGATGATTGGCACCAGAACCGTAAAAATCTGGTACTTCTTGCCAAATTACCCAAATTTCTTCTATTTCCCCGACATCATCTTGAATTACTTTAACTCTATCTGCTTCTAGTTCAACAGGAATTTGTTGTTCTTGAACATCTAGCTGTTGTCCTAATAAAATCGGACTGTTATTGGCAATAAAAACTTGATTTGCTTCGGAGTTACTTGAACCTAAAATCTCTTCTTGAAGACTGATTGCTTGAAATGCCCACGTGGTATTTGTTAATATACGACGCAGACGAGGTTTAACCCGAAAATCACCATCTTTCCAACGAACTCGCAACCAATATAATTGTTTATCAAAGATTTGTATTTGGCTGAAATCTACGGGTGGAATAAATTGAATTAAACCCGATTGAGAAAATGCTTGGGTTTCATCTTGTACTCCTAATAGTTGCCAACCGTGATTACTTGAATATTCCCAAACTAATTCGGGTTTCACGGTTTCCGATGGAATATCAGCCGATAATTCTTCTGGTGATGGTGGTTCAACTTGAGCGTAAAGGGTGACTGTTTTATTGTCAAAAGATTTATCAAATCCGAGATAAAGTGTTGGTTGTTTATCTAAAGTGGGTGTAAAAGGTTGAAAGTTACCATTTCCCTCAGAATATTCATAATTGTTATTAGAAAGATAAATAGATTTTTCCTGTAGTTCAAATTTGTAACTTAATTTTAATGATTTAATCAGAGGGGGGTCGTAAGTTGGAGGAATTGTTTCTGTAATAGTGTCTCTACGGAAAATTTTGGTTCCCTTTTTTCTCGCTTCAGGATTTATATTTGATGATACTGTGAAGGTACTTCCTTGAATTGTTTCAATTTGGTATTCTTCTCGTTTCTCTGTATTATTTTCTATCCATACCATCCGCACAATATCATTTGTACTGAGAAAATCGCTAGCATTTCCGATAATGTTTATTTCTTGATTACTAGGACTATTATTTACTATGGCAACTTCATTATAAATAGCATACTTTCTTGTTTTGCTTGGGCTACCAAAATTACCTTGATTAATTCTAGCTCTCAGCCAATAACGAGTTTCTCCATTTACAGTACCCGGAGATGGGATATTTTCTAAGTTGGGAAATTCTAATTCTGTTTGAATATTATTTGACTCTTTAATTTTTCGCCATTCTTGACCGTTACTAATTTCCCATATTATTTGTAAATTATCTGTTACTACTGGTTGATGATTTAACTCCAAATTAATGATGATATTCATATTTGGCTTAATAAAATCATCGTCTAAAGCTATATAAAATGTATCATTTAATTCTGGCTGTTCGCCAAAAGGATAAAAATCTTTTGTCAAGTCCAAAGGGCTATTATTAAATAAACAAATATCAGGTATTAATTCGGTTTCGTCAATTTCTATTTTGCCTTGAATATTGGTAACTAGAGGTAAATTATTAGCTATAGCAGCATCAGTAATATTAGTTAAACTTGCTCTCAGCCATTTTGCTTGTTGTCCGTTTATTTCTAAAGCTGTGGAAATCGGTAAATCTGAAAATGTAAATTGATTATTGCTATCAAAATCAGGAGTTTCAATTTCTTCCCATTTATAACCATTCCAGTAAAACCAATTAAGTTGTGAATTAGAAAATTGACTGACGTTATCCCCAGAAAAAATCAGTTTAAAATCAATTAATTCCGGTAAACTAAAGATTTCCGGACAATTTATATAAAGAGAATGTTTGATAGCTTGATTCCCTTCAAAAGCGAGGAAAGCAGCATCTTTCTGTCCTATTGCTTCTAAAGTGCGGTTACTATAGTTATCTTTGTTAGGTTCTATTACAAATACCGCTTGCAATTGTGCTGTTGTTACTATCAATTCCCTATCGGTTTCAAAGACAATTTCTTCGTCCGAACCCTCTACTGGTGGTGCAGAAACTTGGGTACGAGCGGGAACTAAAGCATCTAGGGGACTTCCTTCTGCTAAATAGAAGTTTAAAGGTACTTTGGCTGCTTGGGGTGGTTTGAGTTGTCCCCCGATTAAATCGAGGAAAGCTAAGAAATTTTTTTCAGGTACTTGATTGAGACGATTACCAATTAACTTTACCATCCGAGCAAAGATGCGAATTAATGCATCTCCTGCATCAACTTTTTCTATAGCAGGTTTCCAATGGGTAAATTGTTGGGCTAATTTTTCAGTTTGCTCAACAATTTCCTCATAGGTACGCTGGTCAATTTTTGGAGGTAAAGAAGTCATAATTAATTACCTTAATCAAATACTTTAATAAACTAAGTAAAACGAGTAATGAGTAATGAGTAATGAGTAACAACTAATATCATTTCTTTATAAAGATGCGCCGAATTCAGCCTACGCAGGTAGGCTTTGTATCAGTAGCTCCACTCTTTCAGAGTGAGAGCGATTGAGCGCAGCCTCATACAGAATTGGTATAACAAATTACTGTAAATAAAAAGGATAAACTAAATTAAAAATATTATTTGTTGTGCGAATTTGATAATTAACTTGAATTAAAATTAAATTTGGTTGACTTGAATCGGGAATTGTATCTACATCTAAAACATCAATTCGAGGTTCCCATTCAATTAAAGCGTCTCGGACATCACTAACAATTTGTCCCACCGTTCCTAAGCTATTGGGAGCAAAAACTTTCTCGTGAATATTACAGCCAAAATTGGGACGCATGACTCGTTCTCCTTTGGATGTACTCAAAATCATCCAAATCGATTGACGGACGCAATCTTCATATTTTGCTACCTTTATTTGACCGTTTTCATCAAGTTCAACCGGTGAAGTCCATCCCACCCCTAAAAAATCAACATCCACTACATCACCTCCAAGGAACCATCATTAACTTTCACCCCAGCAGAACATTTAATTCCTAAACCAGATTTTGCTGTAATATTACAATTGTTACCGGCTTCTAATTGATAATTTTCTTTAGTTTTTATTGATAAATTGTTACATTCAATCGCAACATCATCATCGCTACTTTTTAAAGTAATTTTTCCTTTTGTTTCAATAGTTAAATCTTTTTCAACTGTAATATTCATTTTATTATCTTTGGAATCAATCAAAATTTGATTATTACCAGTTTTATCTTGAATCACAATTTTTTCTTCTCCATCAGTATCATCTAAAATAATCTGATGACCGCTACGAGATTTAATCACTCGTTGATTATTTTTACCATCATCATTTTTTACAGGTGGTTTATCTTTACCGTTCCACAAAGCTCCCAAAATATAAGGAACATTCATATTACCTTGTTCAAAAGCAACTAAAACCTCATCGTCAATTTCTGGTAAAAAGTAAATCCCCCGGTCATTTCCTGCCATTGGGGTTAAAACTCTAGCCCAATAGCTTTCTTCTGTTTGAGAAAGCCAAGGGAATTTTACTTTCACCCTTCCTAATCCATCTGGGTCTTTATTATTAGTAACTATGCCAATTGTGACACCTGGGAAATGATTATTTTGTTTATTATCAAGTAATAAATCGTATCCGTTCATATCGCATTCCTCTTGACAGTAAACGAAGTTTGATAACCTTGATTTCTCGAATAAATATGTTTTGCACTGGTGATATAATAAATACCGCTAAATCTTGTCCCGACTCCAGCAATTTCAATTACCTTCCCAGCACGTAAATCGGGATTACCTTGACAACTTCCTTCACCAGTAATGTAAGAAAGCAGCCCATTTTGAAACTGTCCTAATGCCATGCCATCAGCTTCAG
This sequence comes from Rivularia sp. PCC 7116, assembly GCF_000316665.1. GTDB lineage: Bacteria > Cyanobacteriota > Cyanobacteriia > Cyanobacteriales > Nostocaceae > Rivularia. The sequence continues at coordinate 2,141,996 of NC_019678.1, forward strand.
CTTTACTCGATACAGCTTGATTAACTATCGTATAACTCGATTCTCCAAAGGCTTTTTTAACGGTTTTTGCACCAGAAGTTGAACCTCCCATTAATCCAGCTTCTTTTCCTACACTAGCATTTCCTACTATCTCTTTCTTTTCTTGAGGAATCCAACCTCTGACTTCAAATTTATGTACTTGGCTCAGAGTACTTAAACGAGGTAAAAATTCTTGTAAACCTTCTCCATAAGTCAAAGTTGAAATTTTAGATTTACTATTATTATGAGGACGAAAAAAAAGAGTTTTATTGTCTACCATCACTTCGTAACCAATACGTCCCGCTCGCTCTTGTAAAAATTCCCAATCTGTTTGATTGTGCTGTAAAATATATTCTAATTTAACTTTACTATCAGTAACTTTTGGTGTCAGTCCTCTGCTTCTAGCAATTTGACTAACAACATCACTATCTTTCATTTGTAAAAATGATTTTGTATGATGACCTCTCAACAAACGATGACGTAAATCGTGACCTCTTACTACTAATATTGGATTTGCATCTTGGGTATATTCTGGTTCTAATCCTGTAATTTCTCCCACCATTACAGTTTTAATTTCTTGCTCGTATCCCATTTGAATTTCGACTTCATTGCCAATATCAAATGTTTTGTCATCAACCCAGGTCATTTCTTGTTTTACCAAATCCCAAGTAACTAATTGCAATTCAAACATACTCGGAGCTTCTAAATCCTCGGATACCGTAACCGAAACTAGATCGGCTTTTATTCCCGAACTAAGGGATTTACCTTGAATCAAAATTTGTAAATTAGGGTTTAATAAAGAAGCATCATTTGGCATGATTTAATTCCTCTAAGTTAAACTATTAATTCGTAAAGGAGGAATTGTTAAAACCATTCCGGGATTTAATTTTCGGGGATTAATGAGACGATTTTCTTCAGCGATTATACGCCATAAAGAAGGGTCGTTATATTCTTCAGTGGCAATACTACTTAAAGTTTCTCCTCGTTTGACAATTCTTACAGGATCATCAATTGGATTCTCAATTTTCGCATTTTTTTGCGGTTCTCTCCACTCTTTAAATGTACAGTTTAAAGTTGCTCTCACGGGTGTAGCATCTTCTAGAAAATGGGTAAGTCTTTTAGTGACACTTTCTAAAAAACCATCGGGTAATAACACGCTATCTTTACCGGAAATAGTCCCCCAAATTAACTGACAGCGAGGAGGACGTTTAGAATTTTTTCCAATCCGGGGTTGAGTCAAACTAAAAATTTTGCGGGTATAGTTTTGGACGTTTTCAGGTGGAATTCCTGTAAGTGTGGTGTCAAAAAATAATTCCAGGCTGAGTCTAGTTAATTCTTTGGAAGTTACCGGATTGTTTTTGTCCATTATCCACCCAGTTTTGCTTATTTCCACTTGGTTTGGGTTAAATAAAACTTTGAATTCATCCGCAAAATCTCCGGGATTATTTTTTTCAGCTTTGATAGTTAATTTTTCTAATGTCATCGAGTTTTCCCTCTACGTTCGCTTTCAATTACTAAACGTCGCATTAGTTTGCGCTCAACTTGATTAACTATGGTATCTACATCTATCTTTTTTAAATTGTTGGAATTTGATTGATTAGCCAAGGGAGAAACAATAGTTTCTGCTGGTGGTGAAGGTAATGGTAATACTTTAGGAAGTGAAGAAGAATTATTATTCGATAAGTTGGGTTGAGAATTATTAGTTATTTGCGATGAGGAATAATTTTTTGTTAAAGGTAAAGATTGATTTCTTTCAGGGGTATTAATAGATGGAGTAATAGTGACTACGGGAAGATGATGATTCTTTTGAGAATTTGAATAATTTCTATTTAATGATGTTTCTTTTTTTATTGAATTATTTTTATCAGTTGAAGGTTGAGTAGTTACTATGGGTAGATTTGTTAAATTAATTTCAGTCCCTAAGTTTTCTTGTTTGCTATAAATAATATTTTCGGAATTATTTTCTAGTTGAGTTTGTTTGGAATTAGTGAAAGTATTTAAAGGATTAGTAACTGGGAGTTGGGATGAGAATAAATCTGAATTTTGTTGTTTGATTTGAACAATAGGAAGTTGTTGAGAAGCACTTATAAAACTTTGTAATAATGGCATCTCTCCGGTTTCTGTTATTTGTTCGGATATTGCTTGGGATGAAACAACCGGAATTTGTGGAGAAGATATAGAAGTTTGATTAATTTGATTATTGTGATTTTCTAAACCAAGAGCAGGGGTAATATTTTCTGAGTTTTTGATGTTATCAACTGATTTAATTGTCGAAGATTGAGAATTATCTGACTTTCGTTGAATTAAAGGTACAGAATTATTCTCTTTTTTGGTATTCGATTGTAACGGCATTTCTTCGCTTTCTGTTAGTTGTTCAGATATTGCTTGGGATGAAACAACCGGAATTTGTGAAGAAGAGATAGAAGTTTGGTTAATTTGATTTTCTAAATTAAGAGAAGGGGTAATATTATCAATTGGCTTTTCTTTTCGTTGAATTACAGGAGATGTTGATGTAAATTTATTTTCTCCGCTTTCTATTCCCGATTGATTGGTTGCTGAAACAGGTTGTGCATAAACAATAGGAACATCGTTAGATACACCAGTATTAACATTACCCCAACGTTGTATTTGTTGACCTAGAAGAGGTAAACGATTTAAAAGGCGATCGCAACGATTTATGATACGCTGACTCATAGATATTTTCATCATCCCCGGTTGATTTAAGGGACGATTCAGCCGATTGAGTAAACCAGTATTTAAGGAATCTTGCCAATTTGAGGAAACATCTGTCATTTTTTTATCGCTTCATTTTATCAATTATTTTTCTAAACCAATTTCATCTTGATTTTTTTCAGGGATATTAAAAGCAATGTTATGTAAAAATCAAAATCTACCAAATTTAGAAATTCCTTGATGAACCAGTTCAATTTTTTCCACAGCAATTTCATCATTACTAGCATTCAATTGTGGACCGTCCCATTTAACTGGATATGCATTTTTAAAACTCCACCACATCACGGGAATTTGCTGATTATTTAGTAAAATAACCGTACCATTTAACTGTTGAATTAATCCTTGATTTGTTGCTTCGTACCAAAGATAAAATAAATCAATATTAATTAATCCTCTATTTAAAACCAAATTCGGATAAGTCGTATGTTTGGGAAATTTATGTACAAAGCCATTTAATCCCCCCTCTTGATAACTTTCCAACTCAATTTCGCTACTTAAACCGCTAACTTCACTAAAACCACCAATAACAACCCCACCAATTTCAACCAAAAAGTTATAACCCATAAAGGGATCGTGTCCCAGAAAACTCGCTGTAGAACCAGCCGCTAAAACTGCATTCAGTCCGATAAGTTTAGGATTCATACCACCTCCGGTTAAATTTAGGAATTGTTGTTTTGCTCGTTTAGTCGCTGATTAATCTGCGCTACTTGAGCAACCCACTGCTGACGCTCTTGATGTTCCATTATCATTATCTGTTCGTAAGACCAATGAAAATGATAAGCAAGATAAGCTACCTCCTCCCTGAGTCTTTCTGGTGGGTAGCAAACTACTCCCCCACCGGAATAGTTTCTACCTCAAATTCACCTTCACAATGGGGACAAGCTACCCGCAGACGGCTATGACCATTTTGGTTAATTCTTTGATAAAAATCCTGCAAATAAACCAAATCTCCTGAAAATAAACCCTCAATTATTTTGGTATTAATTTGGTCTAAAGTTCCCAATTTAGTAATCACTCTTGCTAACAGAATAATCACTAAATAACCAGGATTTCTCTGCACTCTTGGGTCTTTAAGTGGGGTAATTTCATCATAAGCAGTAGAAAGTCTCATAATACCTTCTTGATGACTGTTACCTTCCGAATCAAGATACCCTTGAGGCAATATAAAAGGAAATTCAGTTTGCTGCATGATTTTACTTCAAAAAAACTAATCAAAAAAATACTAACCAACAGTAATACCTTCGTGAACTAATTCCAAAGTTTCTATGGCAATTTCATCAGAAGTACCATTCAAATCCGGAGCATTCCAAGTAGTTGGCCAACAATTTTCTAAATTCCAGCGAAGCTTTTCTTCTCCCCTATCATCAGCCAAAATAATTGAAAGATTACGTCTATCTGTATCCCCACTTTGTAATTTTTTGTGCCATTCCCAAAGTTCTTGATTATCAGTAATTCCCCGTTTTAAGGTGATATTTCCGAAAGAATTTAATGCAGGAATTTGACGCTGATTTAATGCTCTATCGGTACCTTCTCTATAGGTTGTTGCATTGCGAGTAGCTGTTAAGCCGCTGCATTCACGAAAACCAGCATGAACGATACCATCCCATTCAACCCAAAAATTATAACCAAAGTAGGGGTCATGGGGGTTAGAAATTGTCGGCATAATCAGATTATCTCCTTAAATTGGTAATAGGTAATAGGTAATTGGTAATAGGTAATTGGTAATTGGTAATGGGTAATTGGTAATTGGTAATTGGTAATTGGTAATAATAAATTATTGACTTTTGACTTTTGAAGCCCCTTGTTTAAATCCCCATAGATATTCCAGCCTTCTTCTTTCTTCCTTCATTTAATGCTAATTCCGCTACTACTTTGAACTAGTAAAAGTTGAATAAATTCCCCCGGAACTGTAGGAGCTAAACCAACTTCTGCTACTACCTGTCCCATTTCTCTATTTTCAGGAGGGTTAGTTTCTTCGTCGCATTTAACATAAAATGCCTCTTGCCCAAGAGTACCTTTAAGCGCACCTTGTAGCCATAAAGATTCACAATAAACGCTTAATTCTCTTTCTAATCGTATCCACAAAGAGAAAGTATTTGCTTCAAAAACTGTATCTGCTAAATTAAAATTTGCCCAGCGTCCAAAAGTTATAAATAAGCGACGCACGTTGACATATTGCCATTCAGGTAAAGGACTTAAAGTACGTACCCCCCAAACCCGCATTCCCCTTCCCCGAAAGCTACGAATACAATTGATTCCCGGTTGATTTTTAGGGTTCAATTGTTCTTGCTCTGTGGGAGTTAAGGAAATACTCAGATTTATTACATCTTCAAGCTCTATATTGGCAGGTGCATGATGTACTCCTCCCGTAGTATCAGAATTTGCATAGATTCCAGCAACATGACCGCAAGGAGGAATAAAATCTGGACGATTTTCGACTTTTAGCCAAGGGGCATATAATGCACCATAGTGACTCGAAAATTCCTTTCTTTGCCAATCTAATTTTTCCACATCATTGACATTCAAAGCATCAAGAATTGCAAAGCGATTTCCCACATATTCACAATGTTCTAAAACTGCTTGCTGCATTTTGATAATTTCATCAGCATTGCTTGCAAGCATGATATCGGGAACGCAAATTAAATCAGTATTTTCTAGTAATTCGCTTGCTTCTAAAGCTTGTTTCAAAGTATCAAGACTATTATTTTCTAAAGCTACGACATAACAAAGACGACCTCCATTTTCAAAAAAACCTTTGATGGCATTTTTTAAATATCCCTGACTCTGACTTCCCTTGATCTGACTAAAATACTGGTCAAACTGAGTTCTTAAAGTTAGCTTTTTTGGTTCATTATTATCTGAAGAAGCCAAACCAAAAAAAACTGGAACTCCCGTCAACAATTCAGATTCCGGTGTCGGAACAATATGATTGAGAGAAACACCTGGGATTTTTGGCTTTAAATTCTGCATCAAATTCACCACGAAGATTATTTAATAGAGGGAGGGAGGGAGTGAGGGAGTGAGGGAGAGAGGGAGACAAGGGGACAAGGAGAAATAATTATTAACTTGCTACTTGCTACTTGCTACTTGCTACTTGCTACTTGCTACTTACTACTTGCTACTTCCAAAACTCTACTGTCCCGAACCATCCCACTGACTGATACGGAAAATTACGAATTCTGCGGGTTTAACTACTGCTACACCAATTTCAGTAACCACTTGACCCAAATCCCGGACTTCTGGAGGGTTGGTTTCTGCATCGCATTTTACGTAAAAAGCTTCTTCTGGTGTTGTACCAAATAATGCTCCTTGTCGCCATTCGTTTACTAAAAATGCACTGATATTGCGGCGAATGTTTGCCCAAAGTTCTGGGGTATTCGGTTCAAAAACCACCCACTGAGTTCCTTTATCAATGGAATCTCTCAAGTAGTTAAAATGACGGCGAATATTTACATACTTAAATTCTGTATTTGCATCACCACCCAAAGTCCTCGCACCCCAAACCCGAATATTACCGTTTAATTTACGAATGCAGTTGATTCCGTCAGGGTTGAGTCCATCCTGTTTGGATTTGCTGAGATTATATTTTAAATCTAAGGCTCCCAAAATAGTTTCATTCCCAGGAGCTTTATGTACTCCCCTTTGTCCATCAACCCTTGCATAAATTCCTGCAATATGACCGCTGGGAGGAACATAAATATTACTATTGCTACCAGGGTCAAACACTTGAATCCAAGGAAAATACAAAGCTGCATATTCTGAGTTGAAAGGTTTGAGAGTGTCAACAACTCCCGTACTGCCCAGATCGATAGTTTCATCACTATCTAAAACAGCAATGCGATCGCCCATTTTTTCGCAATGGTCTTTGATATCATCTCTTAAGCTCAAATTTCCTGGAGCAGCGACGATGGTAATCTCATCAATAGCTTCAAATTTATCCAAAACCTCGCTAACTTCGCTTTCCCCAGTTATCCAGGTGATATAGCAGCGAGTTCCTCCATTCCTGAAAAACCCGTAAACCGCATGAGCTAAAGTATTTTGACCTTTAGTATCATCAGTTGGAAGCAGAAAATCACCAAAGAATTTCTTAAATTCAGTAAAATTCGTACAAAGTTTAATTTCCCCTTCTTGAGCAATATTTGGATCTATTGGATTTGGTTGTACGGGTATTTCAACTTGATAATATCCGGTGATTTCTGCCCCTGAAGCTACAGGTTCGCTAAACTTTATTGTTGTAGATTTATCTGTATCATTATTGGTAATTGGATTTTCATCATCTAATTCGACAGAATTTCCACCAACAAAAAAACCGTAAGTTCCCTCATTCAGAACTACTGGATAATCTCCTGGAGGTAGCGGATAATTTTTTCGATTTCCACCTTCACCTTCCCCAATTTCAACGGGAGTTCTTGCGCTACCGACAGACCTTGTTGATGTAGTCGCAGCGTTATTTGACGACCAAGCATTAGCATTAATCGTACCAATAAAAGCCGCAATACTAGTACCAACCCCTACAATTGGAGCAGAACCAGAAGCAATTTCTTCTACATAAACACCGGGAGAAAGATAAGTTGGCATTTAGATTAACTCCTAAGTTTTAGCTAGCTATTTCTACTTTCAAGGAAACTTATATTTACCAGATTTTCAATTTATTTTTGTGTTTTCTTAAATGAAAGAACAATATCATCCATCATCGTCGTGGGAATTTTATTATCAATAGGATTAGCAACTTTTACTTTGCTTTCAACTTTATCGTAGCGAGATACATTTGTAGGTAAAAATGTTTCTAAAACATAATCCCCTGGAGGTAAATTTACAAAGTAAAAATAACCATCAATAGCTGTGATTTTGCGGTCAATTCTTTCGGGCATTTTTTCCCATTTTTCACCGTATTGTAATGCCTTCAAAGATAATTTAGTTTGAAAAAAATCGGGCATTTCAATAATTTTGACCATAGCACCAGCAACAACCTTTCCCGTTTTTTCCTCCACAACTCGACCTGCAATAGCAACCAGTGGACTAGTAAAAGTAGTTTTCAACATTACCCGTTACCCATACATTACTCACTGACCTCTGGCTGATAAACACCAACTAATCCCACTTCTTCTTCAGCCTCATACACAGGAACAGAAATTGTCACCGTACAATGCAATACAACCTTGGGTTTAGTTCCATTCTTTCCCCCCATAGCTTGCCAGAATTCCCCAAAACTCTGTAAATTACTGGGACGCAAACTAAGAACCCTTAAAGGAACTTCTTGTCCTTCAAAATTAGGAGCAACGAAATTTTCTGGAAGCCTGCGATAACGAAGTAACACCTTCATTACCTCTCCTAACAGTTGATGTTCTGTCTGGATATCATCTTCATTTTGAGGCCAAACAGTAATTAAATAAGAACAATCAACCCTAGCAGGAGGACGTTTTTTAACTGCTTTACCATTACTTTGACGCTCCACAGACCAGGTCCCGAGACGTAACTCTAAATTCTCCTGTACGTCATAAAGAAAACAATTAATCGCTGGTTTCTGCTTAATAGCTCCTTGATAGGGTGTATCAAAACTGATAAAAACCTCCGTGTCCTCTGACGGAATATCAGATGGAAGCTCTTGCTTTAATAACAATTCTAAAGTCGCGTCTAAAGCATCAAGCATTTTCTAAGTATTTTTAAAAATACAGTTGTGAATTATTAGGAAGAATTAGCAATTTTTCAAAAGACTACAGTTAGTTTAATATAAGAATAAGCTTTTGAGACATAAATAATTATCAATAAATATTGCGAATGATTGCACTTGTTACAGATATTATAATTATTGAATTATCTTTTCAGAATGCTGCTAGCCGTTCTTATAAGACACCATGTTAGTAAAAATTAAGTTGAGCCTTAACTCATCAGTATAAACAATCTATTTAATAAGCTACAGTACAAATTACGTTATAGAATAGATACGTAAAATCTTTTCCTAACAGAGTTCAATATACTCAAGTAGCGCTTTTCGATTTAAATTCCCAATCGAATACAGGAGATAACCCATGTACCGTCAAGAAATATCCCAGAAAACTTCACCTCCGATTAATTCACACTCAGAAAGTAAAGATATTAATCCCAGTCGTAATTATGGTTCCTTATCTTCCGTGGTACAAAGAGCGCAACAAGATGTAAATAGCATCAATGCGGATGAAAAACAGCAATTAGAAAGTGCTATTGGGACGAAAGCAACAGGGGAAGTGTTGACGGGTAAGCAGTGGGTACCTGAATTTAAGGGAATTTCCGGTCAGCTTTGGGGAGATGCAGCGATACAGATGAAGGGGAAAGATAATAATGTATCTGAGGTGGAGCTAGAAAATAAAACTGGCTTACCAGATAACTTGAAAGCAGGAATTGAAAATATCTCTGGGATAGCGATGGATGATGTGAAGGTTCACTACAATTCCTCTGAGCCTAGTAAATTCCAGGCTTTGGCATATACACAAGGAACTGATATTCACGTTGGACGGGGACAGGAACGGCATTTACCCCATGAAGCATGGCATGTGGTGCAGCAAAAGCAAGGAAGGGTAAAGCCGACTTTACAGATGAAGGGAGCCGCGATTAACAATGATTCCTCCTTGGAAAGAGAAGCTGATGTAATGGGTGCTAAAGCATTACAATCGAGCCTTCCAACCACCCAACTGCAAAAACACTATGGTTCAGCTTCCGTACTACAGCGCCAAGAAACCAGCTTTCCAGAAGATTCTGAAGAAAAACTCAAGGAAATGGGAGTATTACAAAGGAAAGAGCAATCGGGAGCAATTCAGTTCAGAGGTGGGCCTACTGTTGGAATATTGAAGATTAAAAGTAGTGATATTGGCTCTTCCCTGTTAGCCGGACATGCCTGGTTGTCCTATACCCCTACAGGAGGAGGAGAAGTGACTCATGGAACTTGGGGAAACACAGATCACATCGGTTATAATCGTAACTTTGAATGTGGAAGAAACGCTAGAGCCGAAAGAGCCACTGATGTCGATAATACTGACTTAGGTAATCTAAATAACTTTATTGCAGCTAATGATAAATGGACATACCTCAATAATTGTTCTTCTTTTGCAGCGCGGGGATGGAGAGCAGTTACAAAGGAAAGGCTTGCGTACAAATCTTTAGGATTTATTCCGAATCCCAGTGCATTGGGTGTAGGTATAGTAGCAGCAAACGGCGGCACAACCGGGGTGCTTCCCGCGAATCGAGGAAGTAGCGCCAACAGTGCTAGTAGCACATCTAGCAGCAGTGCCGGTTTTTCCAGTAACAGTGTAAACAGTGCCCTCGGTAGCGGTCTCGTAGGTAGCAGCGTAGGTAGCAGCGTAAGTAAGAGTTCTGGAAGTTCAAGTATATAATTATCCAGGTAGATTTTTAGTTATGGATAACCTTATAGGAATATTGCTCGGAACTTTAGAGAGTGCTGGTATCTTTTTAGGGAAGGAACCAGTTCAACTCGATGAGTTAAAACACAAACCAAGGCTAGAATTGGAAGCTAATCTTCTCAAGATTGAAACTACACATAGCTTAAGAAACTCTGCAAAAGAAGTTTATAAATTTGAGTTGGAATTCAAGGAAGGCAAATTTTTAATCAGAGCATTTCAAAAATTGGTTAGTCCACCCTTAAGTAACAACTATCAGCAAGAATTTTTAATATCGGAACAGTTGGAACAACTAGCTTCCCCTGATTTAGAGTTTTATTGGGTAGATCCAGATAATACATTACACGCGCTCCCAGTGCATAGGTTGAATTGAAGCATGAAACCCAGCTAAAAACTGAAAATTAATCTATTAATCTTTGAACAAACATTACCCAAACTTGAATAAAAAAGCAGAAGTAATCCTAGATTTAAACGGTTTACAACCTTTCCTAGAAATATTAGACCAACTCATCATCCAAGCAAAAGAAAAAACACAATCACCTGAAACATGCCCAAAACTAACATCAATCAAAATACGTGAAGATTCCCTCTTAGCTTGGTTACAAAACACTTTTAATTTATCAACTTTCGACCTATATATATTAACAATTGCCCTGGCTCCTGAATTAGATAAACAATACGAAAGAGTTTATGTTTATCTTCAAGATGATATCAACCACAAAAGACCAACTGTAGATTTAGTATTTAGTTTACTTTGTTCTAGCATTCCCGAAAAATTATCCAGACGAAAGCATTTTTCTACTAATTCTCCCTTAATTCACCATAAATTACTCCATCTCTCCTCAGAAGCAACTTTACTTGCTCAACACCTCATCCTTGATGGTCAAGTAATTCGATTATTGCTAAACCAACACGATTTAGATTCCCGACTCGTTTCTTGCTGTCAACTGTTAGAACAAAACCCCTCTGCTGAATTTATTGATAATTTATATCTCAAGGCAGATTTACAAAATCAATTACAAACCATCGTCAAAGAAGATTGGCAAAAACAACCTTTACTGCTTTATTTTCAAGGAATTGACAGTTTAGGGAAACGCCGTACCGCTCAAATGCTGGCTCAAACTTTAGAAATTCCTTTATTAGTTGCAGACCTAGGAAAAATATTAGAAGATAAACCCAATTTTGAATTAAATTTACAGCTTTTATTCCGAGAAGCTTGGTTTTTTAATCGTTTACTATATATAGATAACTTCGATATTCTTTATATCCCAGAAAATAAAGTTTATTATCAATCCTTTCTCAAACAATTAGAAAATAATCGCAGTATTACAATCCTTGCAGGAATAGAAAATTGGATTCCCACAGCAACAGATATCAAAGGTGTAATAACTATTCCCTTTACTATTCCGGAATCGGAACAGAGACGAAAATGTTGGGTAAATCAACTAAGAGCAGCAGAAATAATCCTTGAAGATAAAGAATTAGAAATAATCAGCAATCGCTTTCGTCTCACCCCGAAACAAATAGCTGATGCTGTTGCTACTGCTAGTAATACCGCTCGTTTGCGATTAGACAATCAATTTAATAATCAAATTTTTAATAGTTTATGTAGTGCAGCTCGTTCTCAATCCGGTCACGAATTAACAACCCTCGCTCGTAAAATTGAACCGAAATACAGTTGGAACGATATCGTACTCCCCCAAAATCAACTCACGCAATTACAAGATATTTGCAAAGAAGCAGAATATCAAAACTTAGTTCATCAACAATGGGGATTTGCAGAAAAATTATCTCTAGGCAAAGGATTAAACGTTTTATTTTCTGGAACTCCGGGTACCGGAAAAACAATGGCAGCCGAAGTAATTGCTGCTCATTTACAGCTAGACTTATATAAAATTGATTTGTCGCAAATAGTGAGTAAATACATCGGCGATACGGAGAAGAATCTCAACCGCATTTTTACCGCAGCAGCAAATTCAAATGCCATTCTTTTATTCGATGAAGCAGATGCTTTATTTGGCAAGCGTTCCGAAGTTCAAGACGCTAGAGACCGTTACGCCAATATCGAAGTGGGTTATCTGCTGCAAAAAATGGAAGAATACGAAGGGATTGCAATATTAACTACAAATGCTCGTAGTAATATGGACGAAGCTTTTGAACGAAGACTGCGGTTTATTATCGAGTTTCAGCTACCCGATACAAACCATCGTCACTTAATTTGGCAGAGAACTTTCCCAGAAAACGCACCATGTAGCCCCGATTTAGATTTAGAATTTCTAGCACAAAATTTTGAAATCACAGGGGCTAATATTCGTAATATTGCATTAAGTGCAGCTTTTTTCGCAGCAGATGATGGTGGAGTAATTGAAATGGTGCATTTAGTCCGAGCAATGCGTCGGGAATATCAGAAAATGGGGCAAATTCTGCGGGATAAGGATTTGGGTAAATATTTAGGGTTGCGTTGACGTTCTCTCACGGATAGAATCTGTGAGCATAATTCGTAATTCGTAATTCGTAATTAGGGCTTGCTGAATAAAATTATAAGTCTTGTCAGATAATGCTTTCAGACCTTTCCCTCCTTTTCTTGTGCAAGCTTATATGATGTACTAATTCCTCGTTTCATCATTGAATATTCCGAATACACCTTCTAGATGTGCGCTACCTCTCGGTATGATTCATATCGGAACCTATACATCCGGTTATATCCTTGTGGACTTTCCCGTTGAATTTCGTCGTGATGCCATTTGCTTTTTCTAGAATCCTCTTCCCTGTTGACTATCGGTTTTCGCTTACGCTAAACTTTGCTAATAGTATTTGACCTCTAATAGCAGTCAAAATATCAGGGGTTCCCGTGTTCATCTGGTTGGTGTTTGCAGAAGAATGAAGGTTCGTCCCATACCCCGGAGTTCTTCGTCATACCAAATTTGGGAAGTTCCCCCCAAATTTATTGAATAGTGAAATTAAATAGTCGTTGTATTCGATATAATTTAGAACTTATTCAAGATTGGTTTCATAATCGTCAAGACCCAATTGCCCATCACCGAGCAATTGAAAAATATCATGCAAGTTTAGCGAGCAATCAAAAGTCTACAAAGGGAAAAGCTTGATTATAATTAAAAGAAACGAATACTCCATTGCTTTTTATTACCTTCGGTGCAATGGAGTCACAAAATAAATTAATAATTTTATTGTACTTATCAAAACACTATTGTTTAATCAATACAAACTTTGGTTTTAGCCTCAGAATTTGATTGTTTATTCTTAACTACAATTTCCACATCACAACCTAAAGCATTTAAAAAACGGAAAAGTCTTTCGGTTGAAAAACCTGATAATTTACCTTTCATCAAAGCAGAAATTTTTGGTTGGTCAATTCCTAATAATTGTGCGGCTTCTACTTGAGTGATGTTTCGTTGAGTTATGATTTTGCTAATTTGACGTGCTAATTCTGCTTTAACAAGTAATTCATCTGGATTGGCTAAACCTAAATCAGCAAATACATTTCCACTACTTTTTTGAACCTTTATTTCTTCAGTCATAATTATTTAACTTTTATTTTTACTATAGTTTTTTGCATGATATTCTTTGGCTCGCTTTAAGCGTGCTTCGATTAGTTCAATATCTTGTTTTGGTGTTGAAATACCACGTTTCGATTTCTTTTGAAAAGTATGTAAAACATAAATTACATCTGCGAGTTTTACTGTATACACAGCCCATACACAGCCCTGTAAGTATTGCTATCGAAATCTTCTACAATTTCTAACATCCCTGCACCCTTAAAACCTTTAAGTGGTTTAGCGTTCTCATGCTTTTCTCCGCATTAAGCCAAGTACAAAGCATAACCCACTACTTGCTGTACTTCCTCTGGGAACTCTTTCAAATCATTAAGGGAGCTTCCAATCCATTCAACTGGTTTCAACACATCACTCATATTTTCAATATGCTAGTTTTGGCATATTTTGTCAATGATATCTGAAATTTGTTGTGTATGAGTTTAATAAGCAATAAAAAGCAATACTCACTACTAACTGTAATAGCCACTGGAGCAAGGTGAGTATCGCCTAAACTATAAAATCCTAAAACTCCGGTAAGAAAAGCTCTCGACTCTGCCCAGCATAATGTCGAGATGATACAATCGCGCTCTTCAACACTGAAAGGATTGATATCCGTTTCCTGAGAATCTCCCTTGGGTAGTTTAATATCACTCGCCATACCTTCAAAGGGGTTTTCTTCAATTAATTGAGACTTCACAGCCCAATTACAACAAGCACAAAACTGAGTAAGGATTTTTTTGGCAGATAACGGGCTTCTATTTGCAATTAACCAATCGCGAATCCCCACAGCTTTATCCAGAGTCTTCACGGGAAGATGCACGTTAATACAGCGATAGATTTTCTTGTAATCCTTCGCCAAAGTGCTGGGGGATAAACTCGACTTTTTATATTCGGTGTAACTATCCCACAAATCAGCTAAAGAAACACTACTTTCTGGGGAAGTCTCCTCGTCAGAAGCCGATGATTTAAAGATATCTTGCTGGGATTGAGGCTTGTACCGAACCAAAGTGATATCAAAATTGTTGCAGAGTATATCCAACTCAATTTGTTTGGCTTTCATCTCCGCCAGCTTGCGATTGGCTTTAGTATCGGTAAAACCCGTTGATAAATAATGACGTTTACCCCCAAAACTAAAAACGAGTTGTAAACGCTCATTTGAAGTTTTGATTTGGACAGTACCTTTACTTGCTTTCTTGTTAGATTTTTGGGAACCCACAATTGACTCCTGGACTTACAAACGAAGACAAAGAGAAATTGCTAGCTTATTTCTCCATTGCCTTGCTGGACTTGGAATCAGCGCGCTCTGATTTACCCCAACTTTACCCCAATAAATTGTCCAAACCCGTCTAAAAATGTCCAACGTGGGGGTAAATTTACACCCAATTTACACCCCTCGAATCGCTGAAACGGGGTTTTTGGGGCATTAAAAAACCCCCAGAAGCGTTAGCTGGAGGGGGTTTTGTTTGTAATGCCGAGAAGCAGATTTGAACTGCTGACACGAGGATTTTCAGTCCGAGTAAATTCATTGCTATATAATACTTTCAGCCTCTAAAATCTATTTTACACCATCTTTACACCATTTGATATCTAGCGAGTTTCTCAATGCAATAAAAACTCGTGTTCCTTTTATAGAAGGCTTTTTGCGATAATTACTTAGACTTTTTTACGGCGTTAAATTAGGCTAACGGATTTAACGAAGTAAATATAGTGACTTGTTACTTTTGTGTACTGACAGTAATTACTAATTTATTGCTAAATCTAAATTAAAATTGGCTTTGATAATTATTTCTTCGCAACCGAATCAGTTAAGGGTACTGAAACCGTGATATTAGTTGAAAATGCTGGATGCTTTTCAATAAGTAAATACTGAAATATATCAATTAATCTCATGAGTTATGATAATTCGTGTAAGTTTTTGGCTGAAGAGTATCCAACAGACTTTGTACGCTGGTTACTCGGAATTGAAACAGAAGATGTTAATGTACTTAAAACGGAGCTTTTTTTAGAACCAATTCGTGCTGATTCCGTTACCTTTCTACAAACAAAAAATCGGATTTTACATATAGAATTTCAGACCGAACCTATTTCAAAACCTCCGATTCCCTTTAGGATGGGGGACTATTCCTTCAGGTTAAAACGGAAATACAAATGTCCTGTTACACAAGTAGTAATATTTTTGCAGGAAACTACCAACGAAATTGCATTTACTGAAGAATATCGTGACGAAACAACAATCCACCGCTATCGTGTAATCCGTCTATGGGAGCAGGATTCGGCATTATTTCTCAATAAACGTGGACTTTTACCCCTAGCACCTTTAACAAAAACTGATTCACCCACAGCATTACTAAACCAAGTTGCCCAAACAGTAGCTACAATTTCAGATATAAGAGAGCAGCAAAATATTACCGGGTGTTTAGGAATTTTAGCTGGTTTACGATTTGATAAAGATTTAATTCGTCAATTTTTTCGGGAGGATATTATGAGACAATCTGTAATTTATCAAGATATTGTACAAAAAGAAGCATTAAAATGGGTAAGGCTTATTATTAATAGTCGTTTTGGCGAAATTGATGCTTCATTGATGAAAAGGATTGAAAATTTGTCACCAGAACAATTAGAAGCTTTAGGTGAAGTGTTCTTCAGTTTTTCTAATATCAACGATTTACAAGCATACTTAGATAGATAAAACCGATAAAAATGTACTGAAAAACTTGCTTTCCTGATTTGAGAACGCCTGAATTCGGCTCAGAACACGGAAAGCACACCTCTATAAAAGAAATGAGTCAAATTCAAGAAAAACATACCACAGCGATGGATTTGGCGGAAGCAGGCTTTACCGCTAAACTTCAAGGTAATTTAGAACAAGCCTCACAACTTATTCGAGAAGCATTTGAGAACGAGCAAGCAGCCGCAGAATTAATTGCTCATCAATTAGATGCAGAACCGAGCCGTTCAATTTTACATCGCAGCGCAGCAACTCTTGCTGTGGATTGTGGGGAATTCAAAGCAGCAGAACGTTTAATAGCAACAGCTTTATCGGGCAATCCTCCTGAACAAATTGCTGAAGAATTAAAAGATTTGTTTATTAAAATTAATTTACGCCCATACTTAGAACGTAATGGTATAAATATTGATAATGAAAAAATTAATGCTTTAATTTTGAAGAGTAAATAATTTATAAAAACAAACATTTATGATGGCGGATGCCAATTACTCTCAATCCATAACGCTCTTGCCTCTGTTAAATAATCATTATTTAATCGCAAGGCAATTACAGTTGCTCTGCCTGTAGGAGTTATACCAGCAACATGGGTCCCACCATTCACCCAGTTAAAATGTTCTTGCCAGGATTGCTTTCTTGGATTAAACAACCCAACTAATTGACTTGTCTGTGGATCAATTGCGTGGGTTTTTGCGCCTTTAAATTCGTTACATCTATAACAAGAAGCTGCCAAATTCTCGAATTCATCTCCACCACCAGCAGCTTTAGGCAAAATATGTTCCATAAATAATGGCATTCCAATTAATCGGGAGTTGGTTTGGCAATACTCACACCTATAATTAGCCCGAGTTATAACTTCAGAACGAATTTTTTCGGAAATAGCCATGAGTTAGAGTGGCATTTCATTCAAATTTGGTATTTTGTGTCCTCGCCAGCGGAGAACTGACCAAGCATAAGCTTTTTGTAACATTAAACGGTCTGCTTTTATTCTTAATTCACTAAGTTCTTGACGTTCGCTTTTGTTTAGCTCCTCGACTGTGCTATTTTTCTCCAATAATTCTGTGTGGCGTTTTTGCTGCTCCGAGGTGATTTGACTGTTGGCGATCGCCAATAATTCCTCATCATTCCAAATTTGCATTTGTAGAAGTTCTTCTTGAATTTCTACTGGTGCATTGTCGGGTGTGGGGGGTAAGTTGCTGACGATGCTTTGAGCTACCAAAGTTTCCAAAGGTTGCTGAGTTGCTTGAGCAATACGAGCCAATTGCTGAAAAATAGCTTGTGGGAGTTCAACCGTGACTTTTTGCGTTGCCATTGGTTGTTAGATGTTGCTTGTTTTTATTACTTTTAATACTAACATTGCCAAAACTATCTGTTCTTCTTAAGAATAGTTTATCTTATTAAAAAGTGAATTATAGAAGAATAATTTAACGTAACGCGCTTTGATGGAGTTTCTACGCGGGATTAACTTTAGATAGCGCTCTATGTAAAAGCTAAAGCTATAATTAGCATATAAGATAAGCTGACAGGACGAAACCCCAGGCAATGGCAGAATTAACAATTCAAGTTTCCGATGAACTAGCTCAGCGTCTAGAACCTTTGCAAAATCGTTTACCCGAATTGCTATGGCAATTGTTAGATTTTGCAAATTTACCGACAAACATAAGTAAGACAGTTCAAACTGAGCCTACAGATATTCCTTTAGTTTATCAAGAAGTTCTTGATTTTTTAATTAAGCGCCCAACACCAGAAGAAATAATTGCTTTTAAAGTTTCACCTCAAGCTCAGTCGAGATTAGAAGAATTATTGTCAAGAAATCGCTCCGCTACACTTAATTCAATGGAATTAGCTGAACTAGATGTTTACGAACAGTTAGAACATATGATGATTTTATTAAAAGCAAGAGCTTTCAAACGCAATGAGTAAACATGACTTCTGATTATATTTCTACGAAATTACGTAAACTTGTTCAAGAAAGAGCGAATAAACGATGTGAATATTGTTTGCTTCTTCAAGATTTTTCTATTTACACACATGAGGTAGATCACATTATTGCAATCAAGCATGGCGGTGAAAGCAGTCTAGATAATTTGGCACTTTCATGTTTATCTTGTAATCGTCATAAAGGTTCTGATTTTGCCACATTAGACCAAACTACTAAAGAAATTGTTCCTTTGTTTAATCCACGTCGTCAGATATGGGATGAACATTTTTATATTAAAAATGCGAATATTGAAGGTAAAACTCAAATTGGTCAAGCAACTGCAAGACTACTTCAATTTAATCTTCCTAATCGCGTACTTCAAAGACAAGCATTGATTAATCAAGGACAGTATCCATAAATATCAAAATCAAATAATTTATTATCAATAATTCTGCTAAATTATGCTGGGCAATGCTCCGGTGCGTTTTTATATTTTGATTACAGTTTCCGAAGCGCTCTAAGTAGCAAGAAAAGTAAATTTGATAAGCAACTTATTGAAACAGCTGAATTTTATACACTAGCCAATGTTTGCATCAGCAGTTTACCTTCTTTAAACATTTTACTATTAGATAAAAGTTGATACCATTCACGTAATTGTTGCCGAACTACAGCGCAGTGTGGATGATTATCATCTAAAACATTGAGTTCCATAATTGCTGCTCGTTGAGTTGGTCCGCGTCCTAGAAGTCTGAGCCAGAGTGTTGAAATATTTTGGGGAAGTTCGCTAGTTACAACGATAGTTGTGCAAAAAGCTGGTGCGAAATGGTAAATTCCTGAAATATTCATGTCCCGACTAGCAGCAAATCCTTGGAGGTGTTGAGACGCAATTGAAGGCACAATAATAAGTAAAGTTTTGTCAATTTCTTCCCTTACATCGCTGCGCGCTTCTGAAGTCTCGACACTCGTCTCATTTGCATTCATAATGCTTTTACTGGCTTCACTTTTCCAGGTTAACCAATGGCGCAAACAATCCTCTAGCTCCAATGCATTTGGTGCCCAACGCAGAATTTCAATAATGCATGGAACTGATAAGTACTCTCCTAATAGTCCTAAAGATGTTCGAGATTTTTGGGAGTTGGGTTCAAACAGAATATCTACCAATTCCGCTTCTCCAATCACCTCTGGGCTAATCATCACCCGATTATCACCGTGAGTAATTTCCTTCAAATACTCAGTTCCCCAGTTGAATCGAGATGGGAGTTTAAAAATTCTCAAATTCGCATCTCGGGGGATTGGTTCGTTTAGGTAAACAGTTCCAAAACCATTAAGTAGAGCCAAGAGATATTGTTGAGCAAAAATAGAAAAAGCTGGACGAGACATACTGGCAGTTTTACGACTATCTATATAATTATTGATTCTTTAAGTCAATATTTCAACGTTTTTTTCGTGAATTATTTTGTGCAGATGGAAGAGAAGATAAATAGTTTTCTATTGCTTTTATATGTGCTTGAGGATTGGTATCTTTGTTTTGCATCCAATCAAGTATAAGTGAAATGTTATATCTAATCACTCTTGAATTAATCATTACCCAATAGATATCTTTTTCAAGTATTCCTTCAAGTCTATACTTTTTCAAAGTTTGGGGAGATAAGCCAGTCATTTCTGCTGCTACTTGTTTATTAACTAGCTGATAATGTTGCGCTACTATTTTCTTTGGAGCATTTTTCATGTTGATAATCTCCTTTGAAGTAAGTTTGATTGATAAAAATAAAGGCAAGACAAAAGTTGCCCTCATAAATTTGGAAAGAGAATTCACAAGCCTAAACTGGAGCTTGTCACCATAAAATAATTTGTTACCTATGGTGAGCTAAGAATACAAAAAATTGACAAAAAATCTAAATATAAAGTCTTTACGACCGGCAAATACTTCTCGCTCATTAACTAATTCCTTCAGTGTATTTGGCGCGATTCATGAAGGAACATTTTTGGAGATTTTGAACTTAAAAAGCGAACTTTGGGGCTAAATCCAACACATTGAACTATTTATACATATTTATCCATATTTTGACAATTTTTCATCCTAAAAAGAATTAATAGCTAATATCAAGCTGTATAATATTTTTCTGAAGTGATTTAATTAGATACTTATTATTTATACAAAGCATATAGTGAAAAAAGTTTTTCCAAATATAGGTTAGAGAGAATATAGCTATTGATAATTTGAATAAATATTATGTATAAAAATATTGTTATTCCCTAAGTACTGAATTTTCATAAATTTGCAACTTTATAAATAGCCAAGCTAGCAAAATAACCATTTTTAGAAATTTTACAATCAATTTTCGAGAATTTTATTAGTTCTGATTATTAAGGAAATACAGCTATCATTCTTAAGTGGTAGGTTGTTTTTTCAAAGATTTTCGTTTAGCTTTAGAAAAGTATTTGTATACTCGAAGATAATTAGCTGTGCGTTCTCTCTTTCTACCGAAGTTCGCTGTATAAAAATATGAGCGGTAGTAACATCATTGATTTCAAGTGATTTTTATCTTTGTAAATGTCACGTAATTAAGTGCTTATGGTTGGTTTGAAGTACTTAAAAATAAGCACTTGATTATTAGAAAACGGTATTCATCTTCAGGTTAATATGACAATTTATAAGCATCACCAAGCGTATCCTGAGTTATAAAACACTTCAAACTCACCTCTATTTTCAAACGAATTAATTTGCACCTTTCTTGTTCTAATGACGGAGAAAGTAAAGTCATGATACCCAAACCCATAAGAGACAAGCGAGGTAAAGTAATGGGAGAATTTTATCCTTTACAAAAACATGAGTTGATTGCTTTGCGTAAAGCTAAGTTAATTAACAACACAGCTTTCGTTCATTTAGCGCTTAGATATGAGAATCCATTTTGCGATCGCGCTCTTACAATTATCCCCAAAGAGTTTGCGAAACGGTGGTTTCTTCCAGAAAGTAGTGTCTATGAAGCTATTGGCAAACTCAAAGGAAGTAAGGCAATTCATATAAACTCAGGAAGATTTACTATCGAATGGGTCGATTCTCAACAACAAGAGGATTCTGACAATCCAGAAAATTTCTGGGAATCCAGAAAAAATTCTGAGAATTCAGAAAATAATCTGGAATCTCAGAAAAAATTACGGAATCCCAGAAAAAATTCTGGAAACCCAGAAAATCGAACTCCGAAATGCGCTCCAGATAAAGATGACAGCACCCCTCAGACTATTCAGACTTATTCAAACTTTATTCAAACTCTCTCAGATAATGAGCGAGCGAATTTTTTAGAATATTGTCAAGATAAGACGAAGAATCTTAGCCAAGAAATAAATGACCTAGAAGCATGGTTGGCACATAAAAATAAAGCTGGACAGAACAGATGGGAAGTTTATTATCAGAATTTTCTAGATAGTACATCTAACAAGTCCACTAAAGTTGAGTACCAAAAGGCAGTTGAAGAATGGCAAGAAGAATTAAGAACTAAACAGAAACTTGCCGAAAACCTTATTCAGCAATAACCGTAGGAGCAATTATGATAGACAAACTACCACCAACGAATCTTGAAGCAGAAGAAGCAATACTCGGAGGAATTCTACTTGACCCCTTAGCTATAAGTCGGGTGTGTGATTATTTAGTACCTGATGCTTTTTATATTTCTTCACACAATGAAATCTATCAAGCCTTACTAAGACTGCATCATAACGGGAAGCCTACAGATTTGCTTACAGTTATAGACTGGCTAAAAGACCGTGACTTACTCATGAAAATTGGCGGCAGGAATAAACTGGTATCGCTAATTGAACGCACGGTATCTGCCGTAAACATAGATGCACTTGCAGAACTGGTAATGCAAAAATACATTCGACGTAGGTTGATTAGCGTAAGTTATGAAATAAATGAACTAGCTCACCAAACACAGATAGATTTACCTGAAATTATTGAAGCTTCACAGCAAAAGCTGTATCAAGTATCCAACGAGCAATTTCACACAAATACCGAACATAATAGCGCCATAGCATATTATGCATATACGGACTTAGAATCAAACAAACCAATTTA
Organism: Rivularia sp. PCC 7116; assembly: GCF_000316665.1. Lineage (GTDB taxonomy): Bacteria > Cyanobacteriota > Cyanobacteriia > Cyanobacteriales > Nostocaceae > Rivularia. The sequence goes on from NC_019678.1 coordinate 2,164,413, forward strand.
CCCAACAGGATTAAAAGAACTTGATAAATTAATTATTGGGTTTGAACCAGGTACATTAAACATTGTTGCTGGTCGCCCATCAATGGGAAAGTCAATGATTGCAATGAATTTGGCTTTGGGAACGATACAGAATTACAACTTGCCAGTAGTTATCTTCTCCCTAGAAATGTCAAAAATACAGCTTGAATATCGACTATGGAGTACGATTAGTGTTCATAAAGAATACGAATCATTATTAACAAAACCTATACGGGGTGATAGAGTTCGTCGTCATCGTTCTGGCTTCAATCCCCTATCTGACAAAGAATTCGCAAGTATTGCGAAAATTGCTAGCGTTTCAGGTGATTTACCACTTTACATTAATGACAGTCGAGGAATTACAGTTGCAGGAATTACTTCAGAATGTCGTCAGATTCAGGCTAGAGAAGGAAGCTTAGGGTTAGTAATTGTTGATTATTTACAAATGATGGCTCCCGATACCCAAGGAAATCGTAGCTACGAACTTGGTGATGTTGCACGAGGATTATACAAAATGGCAAGTGAGTTAGATGTGCCAGTTTTAGCGCTGTCGCAGATTTCGAGGGGAGTAGAAGGAAGGAATAATAAACGTCCAATAATGAGTGACCTAAGCCAATCAGGAGTTTTGGAAATGGTCGCAGACAACGTTATTCTTCTTTATCGAGATGAGTATTATCATCGGGAAACAGTTGATAAAGGCATTTTAGAATTAATCGTTGCTAAAGCGCGACATGGTGAAACGGGAAGCGCAGTCCTTCTAATGGATACAGCTTATTCTATTGTCAGGAATATAAAACAATAATTACAGCGCGAAGTCAAATAGATAAAGGTGCTAGGGGAAATTCATCACCATTTATTCCCCTAGCACCTAATTTTTTTGATGTATGAAAGTAAAAATTATCAACATATAAAATTCAATTATTTTCTAAGTGTACCACGGAAGTTAAATTGTAATTTATAATCTCAAAATTACACATTAATACGCTGATTAAAGAAAGAATATATACACAATAAAGATTTTTTAGTTATCTATACACAAAATAGAAGTTATTAATTAGACCAAAAAATATATTATTTTCATAAATAAAAATACGAGTAACATCTCTAACAATCGGATGATGAAATTACGATAGAGGTCGAGTTATCAAGTAAATAGAAAACGATGTAATTCTATATTTTCTATGCTTTATAAAGCGTCTAAATTTTCTGAATCGCGCCAAGGAGACTATTGTTCCAAACATTTAATTAGTGCATCTACTTTAATGCGAACTGGCTTATTTGTGGCATTGCTAGACTGCTATGTCTATCCGAGTTTAGTCAGCTTTATCACGTCAGCATTTTTGATATCTGGAGTAGTTGTAATTAATTGGCGACAACATTTAGATGCCTTATTTAAAGTCATTACAAAGTTTTCTAAAAAATATAAAATAACTTCTTCTGCACTAATAGTTTTAGGCACATTTTTACTGTTAGACGCTCTCTCAACTCCGGTGCAAGCGCAGTTTTTCCAAAATGCAGAAACCTGGATGAGCGGTCAGTTTGCAGGTGCGGATGAAGCAATTGTTTTATCGTTCAATGTACTCAGAGGCTTGTTCATCCTTTATCTAGGAATCTCTTTGGTAAAGGTGATTCAGGCCGCCAGAAATGATGAAGATTGGCAAAATTTAGCGAGAACACCAATGATTATTTTGATTGCAGTAACAGTAGGGGATATTTTAACCAACTTAATTATTGGAGGAGGAGGTGGAGGTGCTGGAGGATAAAGAGGCAAGGGAGCAGGGGGCAGGGAGCAAGGGGGAAAAGAAATATTTTTTATCTGTGTTCTTCGCCCTCCTGCGGCATCTAATAAAAGTCTGCTTTCATCTTCTTTTTCTCCCTGCTCCCTGCACCCTGCCCCCTGCCCCCTGCCTAACGGGCATTAGATTTTAAAGGAGAATAGATAAGACATGGGGGATAAAAAGTATCGTAAAGTAAATGCGACTTTAGGGAAACAACCATCAATCGGACCGTTTCCCGCAGATCAATTAATTCCTTGGGCAATTATTAGTGGTATTTCCTATTATCTTGCTCACGGTTTATTGAGATTAAATTGGGTTTGGACTTGTGCAATAGCAGCTTGGGGAATTGCAACGTGGTGGATTCTTACTGCCAATGGCGCTTGGCGGATTTTATCAAAGTTTGTTGCGACTCCAAATTGGACAAGAGTCCGTTGTTTGTACAAACCAGTTATGAACCCTAAACAAGCAAAAAATAGTAAGTTCCACAGGTGAATTTCAAATCAAAAATTGGTAAACGAATTGTTGACAATGGAGAAAGTAAACTTCGTCTAACACCTTTAGAAGATTCTTTTGCACTAGTTACCATGTTGCAAATAAATCTACAAGGAAAATCAATTGGGGCTTATGTTTTACGCAAAGGAGTTGACAATTATTTAATTCAATTTGGTTTTGAATGTACGGGTGTTCATTCCACTTTGCGGACAGAACAAATAGACCCGGTTTTCAATGCAATTGAATCAGGATTAAAAGATTTACCACCTGGGGAACGTTTAACTATTCGTCTGAGTTCTTTTACTGACGACACCACCAGACAGCAGCAGCTAAAAAATTTAAGTGAAACCTCACCAAACAAAGAACTACAATTTCTCTTAATGGGAGAGCGATGCAGAACACAACAGTTAACACAAAAAGGAGTACGAAAACCTAAAAAACTACGTCTCTACTGCACCTACACTGTAGAAACTTCTAGCACGGGTACAACCGATGCAATAGAGAAAATCCTTTCCAAGTTAGAACGTTCTTGGAAATCTTTTGCCGGAGAAATCAACGAACTTCAATTCATCGCCATCGAACGGTTAATCCACACATCATTTACTGACGGATTCCAATTATGGGAACAGTTGATATCAAACAAAATGGGGCTAGATATCCGCCCTTTGGACGCAAATCAACTTTGGTCTGAACTTTGGCAGCGATTTAACAACACACCATCACGTCGAATACCACAACTTTTAATTTATGACGAAAACGGACTCCGAGAAGAAATTTATTCGGATATAGCTCCAACATCTTTACTCATGGAGTCTTCTTCCTCAATTCCCATCGCTGATAAACGTTGGGTGCATCTCAAAGATAAATATATTGCGGCTCTAACGTTTGCGGATAAACCCGGTGGTTGGGTTGATAAACAACAACAACTTCGTTATTTATGGGAGGTTTTATCAAGGGAGCGAGTTTACGATACCGAGATATATTGTCAGCTGATGCGGGCTAATGAAACACTTGTTAAAACCAATATGCAGCGCTTAACTAAACAATCAAATACGTCCGCTGCACTAGCTCAAGACAAAAATTCGGTTGATGTAAAGTCTTTACTCAACATCAAAAAGTCGATAGCTGCCCAAGAGGAGCTTTATGAAGGTTCTGTTCCAATTCACGTAGCAACGATATTTTTGGTATATCGTCAAACTCGCGAACAGTTAGATGAAGCTTGTCGTTACTTACAATCTTGCTTTCTACGTCCGGCTTGGGTTGTAAGAGAAACGGAATACCCCTGGCGAATCTGGTTACAAACTTTGCCTATTGTTTGGGAACGCTTAATGACCGCACCTTTTAATCGAAGGTTAGTTTATTTGAGTGGTGAAGTACCAGGATTAGTACCATTAGTAAAAACCAAAACTGGAGATGGTAACGGGTTTAGCTTGTTAGCAGAAGAAGGAGGAACACCCGTTGAACTAGACTTATATACCCAACACAAAAATTTAGGACTATTTGCTACAACCCGTGCTGGGAAAAGTGTTTTGGCTTCTGGAATTCTAACTCAAGCACTAGCACATGGAATGCCAGTTGTAGCAATGGATTATCCTAAACCAGACGGAACCAGCACCTTTACAGATTACACTCAGTTCATGGAGAAGGATGGAGCGTATTTTGACATTGGTAAAGAATCAAGTAATTTGTTTGAGTTACCAAACTTACGTTCCCTTCCCCAGAAGTTGCAGCAAGAGCGTTTTGAAGACTATAAAGATTTCCTCGCTACCGCAATTATGGCAATGGTTATTGGTAGTGGCGGAAATACACAAACTAAACAACAAGTTGATGCAGTACGTTCAATAATTGCTTTAGCTTTGAGAGCATTTTTTGGAGATGATTTAATTCGCGACCGTTACGCTGCTGCTTATACCAATGGGTTTGGTTCGGATGAATGGTTTGCAATGCCTACATTGCATGACTTTCTAAGTTTTTGCTCTCACGAACGTTTGCAGCTTGAAGATAATAGTGGTGATAGTAAAGCAGCCCTAGAAACAATAAAGCTGCGTCTGCGATTCTGGCTTTCATCAAGAGTTGGACAAGCTTTAGCGAAACCTTCAACCTTCCGTAGCGATGCTCGACTTTTAATTTTTGCATTACGAAACCTATCAAATGATGAAGATGCTGCTGTTTTAAGCTTAAGTGCTTATAGTGCAGCATTGCGTAGAGCTTTGGCTGCACCAGCGAGCATCTTCTTTATTGATGAAAGTCCGATTTTGTTTGAATACGATTCAATTGCAGCTTTGGTTGGTCGATTATGTGCGAATGGTGCAAAGGCAGGGATTAGAGTAATTTTATCGGCTCAAGACCCGGATACGATTGCACAATCTCCATCTGGAGCAAAGATATTTCAAAATTTAACTACTCGGTTAATTGGGCGAATTCAACCCACTGCTGTTGATAGTTTTACAACGATTTTGAAATATCCTCAAGAGATTATTTCTCGTAATGCCACAGAAAGTTTTTTTCCGAAAAAGGAGGATTTGTACTCGCAATGGTTGCTTGATGATAATGGGATATTTACTTTTTGTCGTTATTATCCAGCACCTATTTTATTAGCTGTAGTAGGTAATAATCCAAAAGAACAAGAACAGAGAACATTTTATCTATCAAAGTATTCCTCAAAATTTGTTGCAATAACTGAGCTTTCTAAGCAATTGATTTAAACTCAATATTTACATCATGATAATAGTATGAAAAAAAATAATAAATTGACCATAAGCTTAATTGGAATTAGCACAATATCATTAATTAGTATTAACCGAGCCTATGCTTTAGAAATAAAAAATCCCTTGGTAACAGTAATTGAGCAATTGCAAGAACAAACTGGTTCTGTGAATAAATATATTTCCTCAACCATCTCCCGAAAATTAGATAATCTATCAGAATCTTTAGAGGGAGATTTACAAGCAGTAGTACAAGAAGCTGCTGGTGTTTTAGGCTTACCGGATGCATCTAAAGTTAGACAGGAAATTGAGGAGATAGCATCTGATAGCAACAATGCTGTAAATAGTGTTGACAGAGCAAGCAATGAACTAGACCGCCAAATAACTCGTGCTTCAGGTTTTACTTTGACTAAAGAGGGGCAAGAAAATATGAAAGCAGAAGTTGAAAAAACCCAAACCTCAATTGAGACAGTTTCCATATTTTCTGATGCTGCTCAAAATGATGTAGTAACCCAGAATGTGATGAAACGTATTGCTCAACAGAACACTCAAATCTCAGGAATTTTAGGTGAAATGCGAAGTGATGGGTTGAAATCTAAACAATCTCAGGATTTAGCAAATCTCAATTTGACTAATATATCCCGGTCTGTAGATGGGCAAAATCAGGCAAGACAAAAAGAAGTTGTTGGTCAGGGTTTTAGTAACTTAAGAACTGCATCTCAAGCTAGATTGTTTTAATTAAAAATATTTCCTTCCTCCCGTATGTTCTACTCAGTATTGAAGTACGGGCTAATCCTTTCTCAAGCCCAGCCACAAAATCTTAACCCTGGACAAGCTGCTTCCACAATTACGGAAGATGGAATTGCTGCGAGCGAAGCTGTTGCACAGTCAATTGATAATCTTTGGGATGATGTTTTGGGTGGAGGACTTTATAGTGCGATCGCCAACTTAGGAATATTTTTCGCTGTTGGAACATTATTGATTTTCATAGTCCAATGGACAAAGGAAATGATTGACGGTGATAGTTCCAAAGGATTTACCGAATTAATCTGGACAATCGTTGTCATAGTCCTACTTGCAAACAACGGTCAACAATTAATAGCTGTAACTAAAGGTTTAAGAGGAATCATCAACCAAACGAATCAAACCCTGTTAGTTTCCACCTCTGCTTCTATCCAACTCCAAGAAGCTTATCAACAAGTAATGCTCAAAACTGGTAAAACAGATGCAATTGAGTCGCTGATTAATCAATGCAATACCATTGCTGACCCAACGCAACAAACCGAATGTTTACAAAATGCAGCCCGACAAGCAAAAGAAATTGAAGCAGAAGCCGAGCAAGATAATCGTCCTTCTTGGCTCCAAAATGCTAGTGATTTTTTCAATACAAATATTTTTCAGTTAACAGTTCGTGGTTGGCTTCTCGCACTTGCAGCTGCTTTTCAATGGATAATCGAGATTTGTATGCTACTAACTGCATTATTAGGACCGCTAGCTGTTGGAGGTTCATTACTTCCCGTTGGTCAAAAAGCTATTTTTGCATGGTTAACGGGTTTCTTCTCGGTAGGAATGATAAAAATTTGTTTCAATATTATTTCCGGTTTGGTTGCCACGATGGTGCTAAATGCTGACAATAATGACCCAATGATTTTTGCATTTGCAATTGGTATTCTTGCCCCAATTTTATCTATAGCTTTAGCAGCAGGTGGTGGATTAGCAGTTTTTAGAAGTTTTTCGAGTATTGCTAGTTTTGGTCTTTCTACTTTTGTAACAAGAATTGTTAGTAAATAAAATTCAGATGACTAACTTAGATAACAACCATTATTCAGAATCAACTGATAATAAAAGATTAAAGTTTTTAAATCGTGCATCCAAAAAATTCTCTACTGGCGATACTTTAGCATTGTTTGCTGTTGGGACTTTTGGATTACATTTAATCACATTTTTTCTACTTATATTACTCTATGGTTCCTATGCCCAATTGAATAAAAAACCACCTCCTTCATTGGTTCAATTAGAAACAGGTAAAGGAATTAAAGTTACACCGTTAGGAAATAGTGAAAGAACTCCCCAAGTAATATCTCGCTTTGTTTCCGATACCATGACCTTGATGATGAATTGGTCTGGAACACTACCACCTACAACTGTTGAAGAAAACGCAAAACCAATCAAGGACAAAGGTATAGATATTAGAGAGCGAGGATTAAGGGGCAGCAAAATTACTTCAGGAGCATGGCAAGCGTCTTATGCATTATCAGAAGATTTTCGTCAAGAGTTTCTAAAAAAGCTTGCGTCAATGACACCTCAAGGAGTTTTTAAAGGTACTACTCAAGTTGTTTTAATACCGCTATCAATTCAATCCCCTATCAAAATTAGTGAAGGTAAATGGAAAGTAAAACTTATTGCTAATTTAAATGTTTTTGACCAAAGTAATACTACCGGAGAAGTTATTCCATTTAATAAAGAGATATTTGTGAGAGCAGTAGTTGCTCCAGAAGCTCCTGTTAATACAAGCGAATTAGCTGCTGTTATTTATCAAGTGCGTGCTAGTGGATTAGAAATTTATGCAATTCGTGATTTACAAGCGGAGAATTTATAATGAATGAGCAACCATATCAAGATAATGGAATAGATAAAAATGAAAATGATAGTGATTGGAATGAAGTAAGCTTTGGTAAATTACTTGGTTTTAAAGATGAGAATCAACCACTAAACGAAGAGGAAAAACATGAAATTAAAGATAGTAATTCCGAAGAAGTAAACAATCAAGCAGATGCTACAAATCCGATTGCAACACATGAATTATTCGACTCTCCACATGAGGGGAAAACTCAACCGAATTTTTATAGCAACCCTTTCGCTAAATTTGGTGCAGTCGGTTTGGTAATGTTGGTGGTGTTTGGTTCTGCTGCAACAGTTTTAAACAGTATTATGTCGGGTAGTCTTAAAACTGCACCCCCTACACAATATTTATCACAATCCAAACCTAAAGTAGAAATCGCTGATGATTCTAACGAAAGAGAAATGGGAAAGTTAAAAGCAGAATTAGCACTATCAACTCAAGCTGAAAAAATCAAATCAGTGGAGCGTGCTAAAAGTCCTAAAACGGCTGTAAGTAAACCAAAACCTGAAGTTAAACCTACTTTGAAACCTTCTATAAAAACCAACATTAGACCAACTCCAGCAAGAGAATATTCTACACCTGTAACAAATCAAATAGTTTCAAGACCGCCACGACCGACACGAGTTCCATATATACCTCGTCCGAAACCACAACCATTACCTGTAAGTTATAGTCTCCCTAGAGTTCCACAAATACCCAAATTTCAACAAAAAGCAAATAGAATTAGCAAACCAACTGCACCCAAACTTGAAGAAAAAATTGACCCGATGGAAGAATGGACTAAAATTAGTCGTCTGGGAAGTTATGGTTCAAGCGTAATTAATGCAAATTCTGATAAGCAAGCTTCCGAAAGTACGATTGATAACACCATACAAGAACAACCAAAACAAATAATCCCCTCTGCAACTTTAGTAAAAACAGCGGATTATACAACTCAAACATCAAACAACAATGAACTAGAACCTCTTCATACCGAAGAAACTGCAATTATTGGATATGAAAACAATTATCAATTGCAGGTGGGGGAATCTGTTGATGGAAAGTTGTTAACCCCTTTAATTTGGAGTAAACATCAAAGCAAAAATTCTTTTCAACAATCTAAAAATAAGTCAAAAAGTGAAAATTTTGTAATCGAACTGGAACAACCATTAAATACACGAGACGGTTTTGCTGTTTTACCAAAAGGTTCTCAAGTAGTAGCTCAAATTAATAACGTTAATCAAGGGGGACTAATTGAACTTCAAGCAACTCAAGTTGTGATTGATGGTAAAGAATATATTCTGCCTGAAAATGCGATCGCCATTCGTGGTGATGGAGGAAAACCTTTAGTAGCATCTCGCTTCAACAGTAAGAAAGGAGAAATTGCGCGACGAGATGCACAAACTTTTGCTGTAGGTTCTTTAGCGAAAGTAGGTAAAGTTCTTAACCAGCCAAAGGAACAACAAATATCAACGAGCAGCGGGTTTGGTGGTACTAATTCTTTCTCTTCTATAAGAAGAGGTCGAGAAAATATTTTAGGAGCGGTTTTAGAGGGAGGATTTGAACCGCTAACTCAACAAATTCTCAAACGTAATCAGCAAGCACTACAAGAACTACAAAGACAAGGAGATATTTGGTATGTCAAAGCTGGTACTGAGGTACAAGTCTTTGTAAATGAATCTTTTCAATTTTAACTAGGGCAGCCCAAGATGATTATTTTGCAGTGGAAAACGACAATTGCTTGCTGTATATTATTACCTCTTACGAATTTATCGCCAGTAATTGCAAGTGAAATAAAACAGAGCGTGAAACAAATCCCACAAGGAATTGCTACTGGTCACAATTCCCAAAATATACCCAAAGTTGAATTATCGCCTGGTTATGGAGTAAATATTTCATTTATTAAAAGCGAAGAAATAGTAGAAAAAGTATGGTTAGATAATCCTACATTCGCATCACTTGACGTGGATGGCTGTTTATCAACAGAGGGGAAAGAATGTGAAAAAGAAGGGGCAACGGTAATACATTTAAGACGAATTAAGCCGTTGAAAGTAAAACAATTACCATTATCTAATACCAGCTTATTAACCGTTATTGCAAAAGGTAAATCGGGAAGAAAGGTATATTTATTTAAAGTGGCAATGAGAGATAAAACTCCTAATTTCCATACTTTAGAAATCATACCTGATATCAAAATATCTTCCGAAACAACTCAATTCTCTAACATTAAAAATAATGAAGAATTGCAGCTTCTAAGTAGAGGGTTAAAACTTGTTAGTAAAAGAGGCTTGATTCATAGAGAATCCCGTTTGTGGTCAAGAATAGCGAACTTTTTAGTCAAGGTAGAAATGGGAGAATCTGTAGATAACGCCGCTCGTAAAAGTGGGATTTCAATGCGGTTAGTTAATCGGTTAATTGAACTCGGAAGTCTAAGAAGCAGGGGGCAGCGAAAAGTGCGGTCTTGGGGTCTCCCCAAGTGGAGCAACTTTTCAAGACAGGGAGCAGGGGGAAGTAATTAAAGCAAAATATTAAACCCAACAACGAAAAACTAATATTATGAAATTATTCAAAAAACATTCAATCGGAACTTGTGGATTAAGTTTATCACTTTTGATTTGTGGTGCTGTTATTATTATATCGCAACAGAAATCTATATCAAACCCTCCATCCGCACAAGCAGAAATTCCTACAGTCAATTGGCAAAATACTCGTTTACCAGATTGGAATCAAATTACATTTTCTAAAATGCCAGCCATCACTGAATCTGGTTCATTTCAAGCACCTGGAAATGTTTCTCAGAAGTTAGGATATGACCCTTCTCGTAGTTGGGATGCGGGACAAAAGCCTGATTCATTTACAATGCTGGGTGATTTTCAGGACTCTTTTAAGCTCGGGGAATTTTCACTTTTAGATATTTCTCAAATTGCTGGCTCTGATATCCAAGAAATTGACTTATCCCGTTTTGGTGTAGTCAAATTTCAAACAATAGAAAGTTTGGTTAAAGCAATGCCTGATTTAAAAGAATGGAAGATAAGGGATGTAAAACCAATATACGATTTACTATCACAGAATTTATCAACATCATTTAGTTCATATCAAACTATCAGTAACTTACTTGAAAAATCTCCCCATTTGGGTAAATTAAGCTTTGAATCTTTGGACTTAGCATCTTACAATATCGATTCAATTCCAGGATTATCAACAACTCCAATTGCTAGCTTTGATAAATGGCAAGGTGTCTATATTGATGAGGTACCCGGATTAAGCGATGTTCCATTTTCCCAATTCCCTAATCCTGCTAACCCCGTGGGTATGCAAGTTGGAATAGTAGATGTTGCGTTTGCAACTGACGAACAAAAGAGAAATAGAACTATCTCAGGTAGTAATAAAGAAGGATTTGCAGTTCCTTGTGATAAAGACTGCGCTCATATAGAACTATCTGGTTCTCAAGCTGTTCACGGAAAAGCTTGGGTTAGTGGTAAATACCAGTTTGTTAAAGGTGGAAGAGGAATTTTAGGTTCGGTAAATGGGGGAAGGGAGCCTACTGGTAGAAATTTATTCGGTGATGCTTTTAAAGTAGCCGTTTGGGATGTGTCGGAAGTTGATGGAAAAGTCTCTCAATCTCTATTCTTTCGGGTTTGTATGAGAAATAATTTTGTGGACTTGGGATGTACACCATATTTTATTGGTCCGGTTCCATTCATGACTTATAGAGAAAAAGAACCCATATTTCTCGGTAAGATTGATTCAAATAAAAACTCTGTGTCAGTTCCTACAGGCTTAAAGAGTAGTGGATTTACTTTTGATAATTCTCCAATTATTTCTTCAAATAAGGATAATAATATATCTGAGTTAATACCTGTTGCAAAAGGAGATTGCAGAAATGTTCATTCATCGGGCGCTAATCTCGATGCTTTAAGTTCTGCGTTGTCAGATGTAGAAAATAGGGAAGAGACACAGAATTTATCATTAACCCAACAGCAAACTTTAATAGAATCAGAAACTAGTAATTTACTATCAATTACATCGCAGCAAACTGACCCAAGTACAGGTAAACCTTTTAGTGGAGATAGATTAATTGAGCGTGCAAGTCAAATGTATTTCGCTGGTGTGAATATTCCGATTGACTCTCAAGTAAGTGATGTTAGTAAGGGAATTACAGTTACAGAATATGGGGAAAAAACTAGTGGTAAATACAAGCAAAAATTGGAATCAATGAATTGTTTATCAGAATAATTATGCAATCAAATATTTGTAATTTGTATAAAACACGACTCAGCAAAAGTCAAGCAATTATTCTAATTATATGCATAATTATCATGACTTTAACTGTATCAACTTTATATCAAAGTTTATTTAAAAATCATTCAATCACCACTTGGAAAAATGCAGATGAAGTTGTACCAAAACTTATTCTAAAAAAGGTTGTTACTAAACAATCAACTCGTTATCTTGATATTTCCTTAATAAAGGTTATGCAAATTCCATCCCAAAGTGCTGGTAACTTATATATTTTTGATTATGGTTCACCTCAACTTTGTGGCGCTGCTGGGTGCTTATATTCAGTTTATAACGATTCAGGTAAAACACTTTTGGAATTTATTGCTAATCCACAACTTCCAAAAGCACAAGAACTAGTCAAGGTTTTTAAAACTGCTAACCAAGGGTTTCCTTGTTTGACTATTACCCAAAGTATCAATACTGACAAATTATTGTCCCAAACCAAATTTTGTTATCAACAAGGTAAATACATCCGCTTAAATAAAAACTTTATTACCAAAACTAAAAATGAATAATAATTTTTATACGGTACAACAACCATCTATAACACTACAAAATTCCCAGATTGATAAATTAGTTGATTTAATGAAATCACAATCTGGTTTAATACTGTTAGGATGTTTTGCTAGTATTGGTATTTTCAAATTAATTTCTGGAAGTAATTATAAAGGTAAAGTTGCTACCAGTTACTGGGGTGGTAGCCGAGAAAAATCCCAAGCAGCCAAGAAAGCAAGGAAACAGATAGCTAAACCGATTCGTAATTCTGTGGGATTGTACGTTGGAACTCCCCCGTACATTAGAACTGCTTTACAAAAACAATGGTACTCTCGCGGTTTAATCAAAACCAAACCAACAATTACTCAACAACTTCTTTCTTCTAATTCAACTCTTTATGTACCAGATGCTCAAAGAGGAATAGCCGTAATTGGCGCAGCTGGTTCTGGTAAAACTTTCTCGGTAATAGACCCGTTAATTCGTAGTGCTTTTGATCAAGGTTTTCCCATGCTGCTCTACGATTTTAAATTCCCTGCACAAACCAAACGAGCTGTAGCTTATGCAATGAAACGGGGTTATTCAGTGAGAATATTTGCACCGGGGTTTGGTGAGAGTGAAACTTGTAATCCGTTGGATTTACTCAGAGATGAAGAAGATGCAATCGCAGCCGGACAACTTACACAAGTAATCTCTCGTAATTTTGACAGAGGTGCAAATGCTAGTAGTGATAAATTCTTTGAGGAAGCTGGAGATTCTTTGGTTGAAGGGATTTTACTTGTTACTAAAGCTATTAAAACTCTGACTGGCGAAGATAAATACTGTGATTTGATGATGGCTCAAGCGATTTTATCTTTACCAAATCTTGCTGCTAGACTCGAAGCAGCATCAAAAGAAAAACTAAAAGTCTGGACTTCCCGACCATTATCGCAGTTAATCAGCGTCAAAGATTCAGAAAAAACAGCTGCATCAATTATCGGTACAGCACAAAGGATGTTCCAACGCTTTCTCAAAAGGGATTTTGTGGGTGCATTCTGCGGTCAAACAACCCTTCCTTTGGATCTAGATGGAAAACAGTTGATTGTTTTTGGATTGGATAGAAACAACAGAGACATTGTTAGTCCACTGCTTGCTGCAATTCTTCACATGATTGTAACCCGCAACATAACCCGCACTATTCCCCGTAGTGACCCTTTGATTGTTGCTTTAGATGAGCTACCGACATTCTATTTACCAGCACTTGTTAATTGGCTAAACGAGGGACGTGAAGATGGTTTCGTCGGTATTTTAGGTTATCAAAATATTGCTCAACTAGAGAAAGTTTACGGGAAAGAATTATCACGAGCAATATTAGGAGGTACTGCAACTAAGTTTATTTTTAATCCCCAAGACCCTGAATCTGCAAAGATATTCAGCGACTACTTGGGAGAAATGGAAATTAGATTTAATTCCAAATCTCAGAGTACTGGTAAAGGAGGTGGTTCTCGCAGCAGAAACGAGCATCATCAAAAGCGACATTTATTAGAACCCGCACAGTTCGCCAAAATGGGTACGGGGAGAGCAGTAATTATCAATCCAGCTTATAGTCGTGGTACGGAAGCATACGTTCCTCTATTACACAAAATAAAGGTTCCCCTCTACGATATTGAAGAAATGAATTGGTCGGAAAGTAAATGGGATTTTGTACGGGAACGATTGGTTGGAAATAATAAAGTTAGTGTTAGCGATGAAGAACGTTCTGCACAGTTTTTAGAGCGTAAAGCATTAGCAGAAAAATTATTTCCATTACCTGACGAAGGGGAAGAGTTCGCTTCACCAGAAGAATTAAACAATATTTTTTAGAGTTAAACAATATGGTAAAGAAAATAATTAATTATAGTTCAAAAGCTTCTGCTGTTTTATCACAATACCCTAAATGGTTAGAAATGGTCATTGAAGCACAAGATAAACCAGTTTTAGATAAAAATTATTGTCCTCATGTAATTGAAATATTTGACCAGCATGGTCTGTTGGCTGGAAAAATCAACGGATTGTCCGCTTATGAATGTACTAGAGATATTCAACAAAAAAGTGATTTTAATGCTTGGCTGCTTGATGGACAATTAGCCGTATTTTATGTAGGCTCAAAATTAATCATTAATCGTTTGGAAGCTGTAGCTGTAGTTAACAAAGGAGAGTAAATGAAATGCCAAATATATTTACTGTCAACGAAAGTGACGCAACAGCAATGCAGCAGCGTTACGAACAATTAATTGAAGTATTATTAAAAGCTGTATTAGATGTAGAACAAAATTCAGACAAACAAGGATTGAAAATATTTGATGGGGATAAAATAGTTTATGGACACGATGAAAATCAATTTCGTGATGAAGTATCTGGTTTCTCAGGGGAACTATTAAATCCTGAATTAATTGCACAACTTCAAGAATTACGTTCTTCTTCAATTGGGGAAGTTGTAGATGGTGCTGCTAACAAGAGAATTGAATTAGATGGGAAAGTTCTCTTACAATCTGATTCGGAAGGTAAGGTAATCGTTAACAATTTTTTGGAGCAAGAAGCTTTTACGGATAAAATACCCAAAAATTTAGAATATTGGGAAAATCTAGGTAATATTAATCAAATTAATCAACCAGAATTATCGCCTCTTGAGCCGAATTATACAAACTCACATCCCGTTTCGGGTTCAACACGAGTAACTGAATCGTTACAGTTATTAGAAGATAGTCCTTTGAAAACATTATTAAGCTCAGAAGTTGAGCAATTAAAAGCAGAAGTAAAAGCACTACAACAAGAACGTAATTTATATCAGGAATTAATAGAACAAAGATTGAAGCAACCTCAAAATACTTCTTGGTGGCAGCAAATAGTTAACAATGCATCAACAGTTATTTCAAGTGTCACTTCTGCTGTAAAGATAGGAATAAATGAATTTAAAGAAAATTCAAAACAACATAAATTTGCAGCATCAATCAAAAACTTATTTCAATTACAAACTCAACCAGGAGAAAATCAGTATCAAGCGGGTGATTATCAAATATCTCGCAATGGTTCACACTATGAAGTAAAAGATTCGGCTACAGATAAACTTGTAATGCAGTTTTGGGACACTAATTTAGGAGTAAAAGTAGAAAAAAGCGATTTAGTAAATGTTGATATTCAAGATATCAATTCCTTACAAAAATCACTACAAAAAAATGAACCAATTCCTGCATCTTTTGCTCCAGTAGGGAAGCAAGAAGCTGAATATTTCGCTCGTGTTGAGAGAGTTACGAATGTGCTTGTAGAATATGCTGCTGTACAGCAACGAGATGTAGAAATTGATGGACGATTTTCTTATAAATGGAAAGCTAGTCCTGATGGTAATGTACAAATTGAAGCGAAAGATGGACGCGGTAGTTTACTTGAAAAAACTGGTGGACAGTTAACAAGTAATATGAGCGAACGCGATTTGAATTATTTTGAACAAATTCTACCCAAGTTGCAACCAAGAAGTCAAAGACAGGTAATTGCATCTCAAACTCATCGAGTTGCAAATAACGAATTAGAAAGATAGTTATATTATATGAAATTGTCTCAATTGAATTTATTCCTAGATTCTGGTATTCCAATTGTTAGTGTTAATGCTCCTTTACCAGAAAGAATTAATGTTTTGGAGGAGATTTATATTGAATGCGCTCAAATGCGAAATATCCCCCTTTATGTATGGAATGCTGGGTGGGGATGCTTTAAGCAAACAAAATATGATTCTGATTCCCAACTAAACTTTGCTAATCCACAGTACAAACATAATAATATTTTTATTAACCTTGATTACTTATTAAATGGAGAATCGCCAGGTATTTTCGTCTTTGAAAATTTATCATCTCTAATAGAAATTAATTATCTTAAAATAATCTCTCAGTTAATCAACATCTATTTTCAGCTTAAAAATTGCAATAAATTAAAAAGAATAATCATTCTCTCAACTGATGATGTAGAATTACCAGAAGCTTTAAGCAATTTAATTCCTAGTATTTCTTATACGCTACCTAATCATGAAGAAATTACTAATTTGATAGAAGAATTTTTATGTAACTTCTTTGAAAAACTAAACAAACAAGCGCTAGTCAGTGCTTGCGCTGGTTTAACAAGAGAGGAAATACGTGATGGGTTAAAGATTGCACTGAATTCCTGTTCTCAATTGAGTTATGATATTTTCGTTCAACAACTGCTTGAATATAAAAGAAATCGCTTTCGCTCTTTTAATCTAAACTTTGTTGCTAAACCCAATATTCCTGATTTTGGAGGTTTGGATTTACTCAAGAAGTACGTAAAAAATGTCAAATACGATTTTTTACCTCAAGCACGAACAGCGAAAATTCCACTTCCTAAAGGGTGTTTGTTAGTGGGACCACCAGGAACGGGAAAAACTTTATCAGCTAATGTCATAGCTAAAATCTTAGGATTTCCTCTAATTAGTGTAGATACTGCTCTTGTGATTACCGATGGTGCGATTTACCTCAAACGTTTATTGGAGCGGGTAGAAGCTTGCGCTCCTGTGGTGATGTATTTTGATGAATTTGATAAACTTTTTGCTGCATCTAAATCTACGGGTGAAGATAGCAGTTCTCGACAAATTTTAGGTACTTTATTAACTTGGTTGCAGGATAAAACAAGTGCAGTATTTGTAGTTGCAACTCTTAACCGTCTTGATGCATTACCACCGGAATTGACAAGGGTAGGAAGATTTGATGAAATATTTTATGTCGGATTTCCTCAAGCAATTGAGCGAAAAGAAATTTTGATCATGCATCTTGCGAGGTTTGATAACCGTTATAAAAATGGTGACGTGCTTACAGAGAAAGAATGGCGAATTGTTCTTAATAAAACTGTTAACTGCACGGGTGCTGAATTATCGCAAATCGTTCAAAAAGCTGCTCGTGCTAAGTTTCATCTAGGTGAAAAGATGGAGATTGGATTACATGAATTGTTAGAGCAGCGAGAAATCATGGTGCCTTTGTACGTTAGAGATACGGATAGGATATTGGCGATCGCCAATCGTGCGAAATTTATTACTCAACCTGCATCAAGTCCCGATACGTCGGTTTTTGCTCCTGCGATTACTAGCTTTTGGGGAGACGTTTCTTCTTAAATGAAACGCATTCTTACAAAATTTCATCAACCGAAACCGTTCCACCTTCTCGAAAGTCAATGCCCAGGTGATAATCTTGAAGTAAGGCAGTTCCAACAAGTGGACGACGACCCATTGCCAGAACTGTCACATCACGCTTTATCCCATTCCATAAAATAGTCGCCAAAAAAACGTCAGTTGAAACGTTTGAGTTATTAGCAAGGTTGGCATTTATCTGTGTAAGATAGGTCAAGCCAAGTTTAGCTATCGCAGCAGGTGGTAAGGTTAAAAAGCCCTCAAATCCAGTATCTACAACGAACTGAATTTCTATGTTTGGTATTTCTACAAGACATAGAACGACGCTTATTTGAGCTTGAAGCCCAACTACGGTTCCGTTTATCATTCTGTCATCCTAAACAATGTACCACCAACTGCATAAACCGCATTAAAGCCGATTCTTTCTGACCAGAGCGCTGCATCAGGTTGTTTGCTTCGTAATTTTAAGCTCGTTACAATTAAATCATCGCCTATTTCATATTCGCCCGTTTCAATATTAATCGAGATAATTTTGCCGATATTTTCTGGTGTCTCTACTTGAGGGCGAATGTTCGAGTCGTAGAGTTCTTTCCCACGTTGGGTAATTTCTTCATCACTAAGGTTGGGTTTAGACATACAGGCAATAAACTCTCTTCAAACTGCGTATACTTCTATCTTGATTTTAAACTAGAAGTTAAAATTAGCTACATTACTCTTTTTCAAGTTTAGTTATGCAGTTACATTTTAACTTTTGGAGAGAATCAATAAATATTGTGGATAATTGGAATATTTTAGTAGAGAATACAGATGATAGTTTTACGGTAGCGACTGTCCTATGGGTTTAATTCTAGAGTTTCCTGACAGTTCGCCTGTAGTACTTACTGGAATCGCAGAATTAAATGATGAGAACCATGACGAAGATTAAGGACGGCAAACAACAAGCGAGAGAGTGAAAATGGCATGGTTATGCGTTTTATGAAATAACTTAAAAGTTGATTGTTTGTGATAGCTTCTTAGCAACCTACTTTTTATTCGTTTGCTTCAGAAATAGCCTTCTCAATCCGTAGATAAATACCAATGTTCGCACAAGTCTTTAAAAGCGCAGTAGCTAATCTATTTCCTCTGTTCGCAAAATGTTCCCATACGGACAACCAATCTTGAATTGACAGCGCATATATACTTATAAATCCATCTTTCTCCATCACTCGACATTCCGTAATATCCTTTGAAAGCTTCAAGTTAGATAAAATCCTCGCCTTCTTCGGTGAGTAATTAACTAACCAATTCGAGTCGTGTTGAACGCACCTCAAACCTTCTTGATATTCAATACGATATTCCCCAGATTGCAAAAGCAAAACTTGTATATTCATATTCACCTCCAATTCAACAGATATTTTTCTAGCTACTTCTACCCAATAATTACCAGTGAAAAAGCAAGGATTTGGCGTACTATGAGATATAGGTTCAAATCTACATAATGCTTTAATCAAGGAATGCCATTTACGACGAGAAAATAATAAAGGATGTTTATCCAAATCGCCATTTTTCAACAGTGTAGATAAGTAAATTGCTGCCACAGACAAGGGATAAACTTGAACTTTAATACCATTATCAATTTGTACAGCTAAAGTCTCCAAGTTTTGTGACTCAATAAACGAGCGGACAATCTTTTTAGGTTGACCTACTAATAGTGCCATCTGCCGGTCACTCATGAATAAAGCACCATTTGGTAGTTGATAAGCTTTCCAACATAGGTCGTAATAGCGCCAACAGGAAATTGATACTCTTGGCAATTGTGCATCATAATTTTGATGAGGTTTTGGGTCGATGTTTATGTTATCTTTTTGGTTCATAACTACCAACAACTCTGATAAAATAAATAATCTAAATTGAGCCAAAAAATCTCAGGTTAACCAAAATTTTTGTCAAACAAATCCTCGAACGAAATGCTATTCATTGTTGTACAAAAGACCAGACATATATGTCTGGTCTTTTAATTATTATCATGCAGATTGGTAGACTTAATTAATGCACCTTTTCGTAAGTAAAAAAGTAGATAGCACCAGATTTAGAACAATACAAACTTTATCTGTGCTTTAAATCGCACATTGTTAAATTCATACTAGCTTAAAAATATGCAGGCTTCAAAATGTTATTATGATTAGTTAAATTATTTTTAAAAAGTAAAATAATTACTCTTAATCTTGAGATATTTTATCTACATACATTAAGCGTAATATTAGTTATATACACGTAAATTTGGTCTATGAAATGTGCATTAAATAGCCTGTTATTAGCTAGCTTTAACGCTTAGATTATAAAAAAAATATTCTTATGGATAAATATTGCTATTGATATCATCTATACCTTTACTGATGGTACACACGTATCAGTATTATCTCTTTGATTGCACTAAGAAATACCGGGTTATTTTTATCACTGATTACACTGAATTTTGAAAAAATAGATAAATTGAATCTTAGATGCAGCAATTATCATGTTAATAGGATTGTTGTTGCTGGTTATATTTAGAAACATCGATCGCGTTGGGTAAAATTTTTCGTATCGCCATGATTCTTTTTTCTGGCATTGCAACAACTACATTTGGCAAAGTATTGAGAAATTCTGACGGTAGTGGTGCATTTTCGTTATCGAGAGTGAGATAAAGCGTTCTATGGTTATGAGGTGCATTTCTTACCATAATCTTGAGTGCATCTATTGGAGAAGAATTTAGAACCGCTGTTTTTATCAATCCACTATTTGAACCACCTACACTTAAATGAAACCAACCGATTGAGCGTCTACTACCCGAATGTAAGCTCAATTTGTGTTCGCTGTTTTTCAAAGAATATAAATAAGCTCCTGTTGTTCCCCCATCGAGATTACGGGCTATGAATACTGCATTACCGTCAGTCGAAGCATACAATAAACCTCGTTGTTGCAGGGATTTTAAAAGCTTTAGTGGAATACAATACTTTTGATTTAGGTAATCTTCAACAACTGAAATTTGGTTGGGTGAAGGTATAGGTGGTGCAAATATAGATTCTTGTGTTTGCCGTGCAATACTTAAAGCGCTTTTAGAGACTGCGTGTGTCATACCAGTTTCACCAAATCTGTCCCGCAACCAAACTACTGCATCATCGAAATTACACTTGTTAACGCTCATTACCAATAATAAGGGGTTATCATTGTGCTTATATTGATTCAGCCCTAGTTCGTAAGCAATTTCCTCTTGTGATAGATTCTGTCGTTTTTGGTTTGAACTGAGTAGCTTTACTTCATTTTCTAACTGCTTTCGTAATTCTTCGCTCACAGATGCAGTTTGCTTTAATTCGGTGAGTTGTTGAAGAATGCGATTGCGCTCTCTCAACTGATAATTAATCACCTCCAACTGCGGACTTAATAGCTCAATCACCCTTTGTCTATATGCTTCACTGGCTTCTTGTGCTTGTGGTTGGGGAATATAACGCTCTAAATCGAGTAATTGAGAATCTTGATTTACTGCTGCATAGTACTTCTTGACTTTAGTGTGAGTCGCAACACTCCCTTTTACACCTCGTACTATTCCCAAATGTTCAACAGCATTAGCAAAACTATCTTGTAACTGGTACATTTTCACTCTTGTACCAAACAGCGCTTTGCAGTTGAGCTTCCCTCGCTCATCTAACGGTACGAGGTAAGCATGAATATGGGGTGTTATCTCATCGAGATGTAATGACGCTTTGACTATGCGATCGCCCCAACAATTATCTAACCATTTGACAACTGCCTCTACGAAATCATCCAAGCGCTGTTTATGATAACTTCCACCTTCGTGTGCTGCATAGGGGCGAAAGTATTCTGCGCTCGCACTCAGTAACATCTCGACTGCTAGAACAGCATCAGAACGATATTTTTGGGAACCGATTTTGTCTCTCACCTTCATTTCCAAATCAAGGTTGTCACAATCTTCTATCACTTCTAAATTATTTATCTGTGGATTAGCATTAGGTGTATACACTTCTCTAACAGTGTGTGTTTCACTGCGGGCTAAAGCTCCCCAAGATTTTATCTTTTGTATCCGACAAATTGTAAAAGCCATCTTTTTTATTTGAGAAAATAATAACAATTAATTTTATTTACTGTTATCGCATTTATCTATAAGCGTGCAGAATTGATGTCCAAAAATATCTAAAAATAGCCAAAAAATATGTCTTATGAACTACGTGATTAAATAAATACATAAGAGGCTTTTTAATACTTCTGTTTGTGTATAAAGACTGATGAAATCTATTCTTGTAACTATTTTCGGTTAATATTTAGAACACCTCTATATCGCTAAAACTAGTAATTATACAGAAGATAAATTTAAAGATGATGTTTTCTAGACAGAAGCATAGAAATAAACACAGCATCACAATAATTTTAATTGATTTAATTTGCGCTATCTATAATTTTATACGGATATTTTTAGACACTTTTGGTCTATGTATATTATCTGCCTTTAGTTATATTGCACGAATCAGTATTAGTTTGCTAACAAGGTAATTAAGAATTCTCTTAGAGCGAGCAAATTGAACAATTCATGTATCAGCTTTATTAATTAAATGTGCTGCGTTGAAGAACCATTATTCGGAAGTCAAGAACTATGACCAATTTAATTTTTAACGTGATAATCGCTGAATTATTTACCAGCCATTATTCAAAACAAAGGTGTAGTGTGTTTCACCTTTGCAACTGAGAAAAAGCTGGAATATTTTATGCCGTATTTTTAACGCTGCACTAAATATTTTCTCAAATTAGTACCGAATTTAGTCATTTAAGACTGTGTTTTATTCCTCAACCCCTATCTCCGTAGCAGTTAGACAGGTTTCATTAATCAAAATAACGAGAAGGAATCATAAGGAATTATTGATGAAAAACAGCCGAAAAGCCCATAAATTTAACTAATAATCGACCTTTTCTTTCCTTACTTTCCCCTGCTTTCCTTGCAAAAAAATGTATTAAATTAATAAAATTACATGAGTAAAAACACTCAGCAGAAAAATAATTCATCTCCCTTATTAATTCTGGCTTTAGATTTTGGAGGAAGTGCAACCAAAGGTGTTTATTGTACACAGAAAAATCAAACAGCATCTCTAGTAATGGAACCGGAGGTAGTAAAAATTTCTTTAGATTCAGTGGCTTCCTCTGTTTTGGGTGCAACCGAACCAGAAAATGCTGCATGGGTTAATTGCATGGGCGAAACTTTTGCTGTGGGCTATTTAGCGAAAAGTAAGTATTATGCAAACCAGGGGTTGAAAGAATTAAAGTACGAACGCGCAATTGCCAAAACATTAGCTTTTATTTGGGCTATCTCCGAGAAACTTCAGTTAGGTAAAAAATTTCGATTGGCGCTGATTTGCTTATTACCACCAGGGGAGTTTGAAAATAGAGATAGTTTTCATAAAAATCTTGAAGCAATACTTGCTGGTTTCATAACTCCAACAGGAAAAATCCAGGTTAAATTAACTGAATTCAACTGTTTACCTGAAGGTGCAGGAATATATCTTGCTTACCAAAAGAAGTTGGGACAGGCTATCAAAACTAAAATCATTGCGTTAGTAATGGTGGGTTATAGAAATGCATCGGTATTAATCAGCGATAAAGGAATAGTTGCACCTGACGGAAAGACTTCTGACTTAGGAATGATTCGATTGCTAGAAAAAGCAGTTGCTAGAACTTCCGGACAAGATGCTTCACAATTAGCTCCTGCTGTAGTCGCTGCTGGTAGCGATATCTCTACTACTCCTTTAACCAAGTTATTGAAAAGCACAAGTAATACCAATAAACGCCATGAATTGATGCAAATACAACAGGCTATAAAGCTTGCTAGAAGCGAGTATGCAGCAGTACTTACAAGTTGGTTAGACCAAGTAGTTGCCCGAAACTTGGTTTCAGAAATCTTGTTTTGCGGTGGAACTGCGGATTACATGAGGAGAGAGCTAAATTCTCATTATTCTGGAACACCTTGTTTATGGGGAGTGGGAGCAGATATTCCCACACAAGTAGATGGCTTCGGTTTGGGAAGTCGTTTGGCTGATGTTTACAGCGTATTTTTATACTTTTCGCAACAGGTAAGTTGATGCAAAAACAAATTGATTTCCGTTGGCGCTATCAACCATGTAAGCCAATGGATATAAAATTAATGAAACATATTCAGTCTAATCTGATGGCTGGTAAAACCCAAATGATGCTTGTAGCAGTGCGTTCATTTTGGCTAACTCACGCTATAGCTAATGATTCAAATGATGAAAAAGAAGTACAGCGTATAGCTAGAAGCTGTATACAAGCTCTGAGAAAACAGGCGCAAGAGATTGTTGAATTAGCAGGATTAGAAGACGCTCCTCTAAAATTTTTAACACAAAATTCTTCTTCTTCAAATTCTCACGATAGAGCGTTGCATTCAAATAATAACGATTCAGAAAATCATGTTTATGATGATGCGGGTTTGAGTAATTTCATGTAGCAACATTTTGAATCATGAGGATACAGGCACTTATGAGTTATAGAAAAATGAAAAGAAAAAGAGGCAGACCAAGAAAAACCACTTTAACTCTTCGAGAAGATATGCAGACACTAAATAATCCAGAACAATTAAGTGTGAATAACAATGAATTGCCGACAAATGAAGAAAATTATGATTGGGATAAAGAAATTGATGGCTCGTTCGTAAATAAAGAAACTACAGAACCTCCAATCAATGGAAAAGCAGAGGTAGAACCTAGTAAAAGTAATGATAACAGCGATGAAAAGCAACAAACATCAACTAATGGTTTTGTTCGAGTAAGTAAAGAAAATAGTTTCAAAGAACCAACAATTATTCACATTATTGATGGAGAAAAAGGGGGATGCGGTAAATCATTTTTTTGTAGGACGTTTATTGAATACTGTAATTCCATCGCTTACGATATTGCAATTGTTGATGCGGATATCAGCAACAAAGACATAGCTACTATTTATCCGTCGGTAGAGGTTGCTTTCTTCAGCGATGATGAAAAGCTGGCATCCAAAGCCGATAAAATATTTGATTTGGCTTTTGAAAAATCTGTACTTGTCAATTTACCCGCTCAAGTTTATTCCAATGTTACCGATTGGATACAACGTAATGATTTAGTCAATTTGGGTAAAGATAATTCAATTAAGTTTATTAAATGGTTTGTCTGTATGGGAGGAGTTGATTCGGTGAATTTCTTTCTGAAATCACTGGATGATTTTGGAAATGACATTATTCATGTATTTGTAAGAAATCAAGGATTGTGCGATGAATGGGAGTATATAAACGAAATGCCTGAATTTCAATCAGCTATCGATGATTACAATTTTATAGTTATGGATTTTCCCAAATTTCCATTTTGGGAAAGGAATATGATTGACCGTTTGGGGATAACTTTCGATATGGCGATCGCACACCCCGAACTGAAAGTCATTCCCAAACAGCGGGTGAAAAATTTCCTCAAAGTGGCTTATGCTTCTTTAGCTGCAACGGAGTTGATTCAATGAGTACGGGTGATACTTCAAAAAGTAATGAAGAAAAACCCAAAACTCCCGATGAGTTGCTTGCTGAAGCTTTAAAAGGGAAGAGTGAAGAGTTTAAGCAGCGAGTAGTGGATTTCGCTTTTAGAAGTGGTTTATCAAAAGATGACCCATTATTTCTGGTACTAGTTGCTACCGGACAATTGGAAGCAATGTTACAGGATGCACCAGAAACATTAAGAGTACTTTTCAAAACTTGGAATCAAGATTTAGCCAAGAATCTGGAGACAGTAGAAAAAGTTGCTGTTCAAAGACAGAAAGTAGCAATTAACCGAGCTGCACAAGCTTTGATTCATGAATCTTTGGTGCGTGAAGGTCGAAATATTATCAATTCTATCTATCCGGCTGCTATTGTATTCTTTCTGATTTTTGGAGCGGGTTTTATCGGAGGAGTAACGATACCACCTTGGATTGTTGGTGTTTTGGGGAATGGGTATACCTTAGTCAAATCTAATAATTTGACTTGGGAGGAGTTGAACGCGATGAAATGGGCTATGTCGAATGAGGGAAAATTTGCGAAAGACTTGATTAATTGGAATCGAGGTTATTTAGAGAATAGGGAATGTATTAAAGATGCTCAAAAGTTAGGAGTAGTTTTATCGCAATATAACCGCAAAGCCAGGTCAGGATTTTGCACCATTTGGGTGGTTCCGGCAGATAAACGTAAATTTGGTTCTTGAACCCAAACAATAAAGTTTATTACTAAGACGTAAACTCGTAAACTAGGTCGTAAAGTCATAAACTAACTGTCACATATAGGAATCGGGATTTGATTTGGAGAAAGAATCTTGAACTATAACTTTTGAGACTTGTTAACCGTTTTTTAGTAAAAACTCTTCTGGTTTTAAGCTAATAATTAATGTGACAGTAATAAACTTTATTGTTTACGGTTTCTTATTAACCAACAGTTTTACACCCAAACAGTTTACAACTTTATTTTGAGTAAAATTGTAAATGTCAACGAAATATAAAGGCTTTAGGATATCTGTCAGTTTACAACTTAATTGTTTGCTTACAGATCCTGAACGCTAACAATTAAGTTGTAAATCAAATTTTCTACTCACAACCACCAATAGTATTGGTCAACCGGATAAAATTCTCCGGTGTAACCATCGAAAATTAATTCTTCTGAGGATTCTATATCTTCGACTTCAAATTCACTATTGATTGCAGCAGTTTCTTGAGATTTTCTTGCACTTGGTCTTTCAGCCCAAACGTATTTATGGTAGCAACGTTTGCAAACAGTTCCATCTGAGTTTTTATAACGCCAGGTAGGATTTTTCTTGCATATCCTGCATAAAGACTGTTTCCGTCGTTTTGACTTTCCTTTTTTAGTCATTTTCCGTACATCTCACTTGAACAGAGAGCATTTACCGTTAAATCGCATTCATATCAAAACTCTGTGTAATATTTATCCCAATATTCCTGGGATTTAGCATTCTTTCTTGTTTCTTCTTCATCTCTAGCTGCTTCTCTTTTACGCTCTTCTATTGAGGGGTCATAAAAATCATCATAGTTCGCATACCCTTCGCTCAGAAGTTCATCGGGGGTCATCGATGAAACTATCTGATATCTACTTGTTTTTGGCTCATTACTCATTTATCTACCTACCTTTTAATACCAGTCTCTATTTTAATTGACATCTACTAGTTGCGTATCAACTAGCGTAAAGAAAGTTTAGATGGGAGCAAATTATGGTTTTAAAACTCAATCACTTTGACACTAAAACTAAACAGGATACCCGAATAGAGGAAAAACTAAAAAACACTCTTGCACAATACTTGTTCCCAGATGTCAAATTTGGTATTGGTACTGCTTATGCTGAAGCTACTACCCCCCAAGATTTACAAGAACATAACGGGATGACTTTACAATTTTGTGCGGGTAAAAGAATGTATTTTGCTGATGACCCAACTATCCGCTCTCGACTATACCCAAATCCTTCCGATGGTGCAGCATATCCTTTACCTTTTACACCCTGTCGAAGTTTTCATGAATTAAAAAATGTCAGGATTTTAGTTGTTGATGATGTTACTGGAGAGAACGGTGGTGCGATTGCAAAAAGTGATGCAAAAAAAATGGTGGGTGATTGCAAGGGTTTAATTGATAAAGATTTTGCTATCTCAAACAATATAGCTTCGGGTGCTTTTCAATTTCGTCTTGGAATTAGACCTCAAACAGGAAGTCCGGTGATGAGAATTGCCAAGGGTACGCTTGCACCTGCGCGACTCGATAACCTGGGAAACTCGTTTTTTACTACGGACGGTAATGTTAAAGATGGTAATTTACGTTCAAAATTTGGTTGCGATATGGTGCTAGCAACGTCTTCTTTTAAAGGTAGGAAAGAGAAGGATGCAATTCAACCTGGAAAATATACACTTTTTATTGGTTTGGGTGTGAAATCATTAGCATTATATCGAGAGCATAGTTTGGGTACCCAATTTTTAGTCAATTATCCTCATGCTGTAAAACAAGAAATCTTACCTATTATAAAACAACAAGCAGAACAAATGGCTGCTGTTCAAAAAGACCCTTTGAAATTAGCGCAGCGATATATTGAAAACTATGAAAGACGTAAATCTTTATGTCAAAAAAATTTTCAATTAGATTTGGAACCAAAAGATTTAGATTTAAATAATAAATTTTCGATATTTGATGATTTAGATTCTGATAGAGAAGACGAAAAAAATCATGACAGAGATAATATTGATTGCGCTCAGAAAGATTTGTTGCTTTATTCGCTACTGAAAGCTGATGTAAATAATTATTGCCAGTTAATTGAACATCCAAAGATTGTGAGCGAGCTTCAAGATTTTGCACGTAAACAGTGGGTAGATATTGCAACTGGACGCTCCATCAAGTTTACTTCTGGTTTAGCTCAACCAAGTTTGGAATTAAAGTGCGATGAAATATGCATACCATATTTAGATGAAAATGAAGAAATTATAGTTACTCGTTCGCCATTAATTAATTCTAATGGTGTTATTACTTTAAAAAATAAACATTTGTCAAATATGTTAAATGGGTGTGTTTATATTCATCCAAAAACAGCAATGGATAATATGCAATGTGATTTTGACGGTGATTTATTAGCATTTGCACCGAGTAAGGATTATCCTAAATTGGCAATTGAAGTGAAACAAAGAAACTTATTAAAAAACCGTTATCCCGATATTATCAAAAGAGATAAAATACCCTACCAAGGAACTTTTGAAGAAATTGCTGTTGAAGCGATGGATAATAAGATTGGAATTATTGCTAACGAAATTCAGAAGAACTTAGCGCTACAGTCCGAAGTTTGTGCAATGCCTCAATCAGAGAAATTTAAATATTTTATAAATTTATCAAAACATTTTAATAAACTATTACAACAACATGAGCAAGGTAAACTAGCAATTCCAGATACAATAGTAGAGCAAATAAGACCAGTTGCCTTAACTAATATCAATTCTATTAATAGTTTAGAATTAAAGGAAAAATTACATCAAGTAAAAAGGATATTATTTGATTGCGTCGCTCATCTTAGTAACGAACTACAAGTTGCAGCAGATGGACCGAAGAGTGCTTTACGTCCTGATAATGGAATTATTAACTATTGTCAAAAAATAACAGCTTATAAAGAAGTTGAATGGCTGGCTGATAAGAAAAATCCAGAAGCTTTTACTCGTCAAGGAATGAAAAGTAATGGTTATAGTCCTATTGATTTAATGATTCAACAAACAAACAAAATTTTTGAACAAAGCCAAATTACGGCAAGACCTATTGAGCAATTTAGAAAGTTATATCCTACTGTTGAATTTACTGATAAAATTATTGATAGAGCTAAATATTTAAAAACTTATTATAACTCGTTAATTAAACAACGTATTCAGCTTGAAGAATCGAAGAAAATCGAACGGGGTCCTTACTTAACTATTACTTCTCCAATTACAGGAAAACAATTAGAGATTACTAATTTAATTTCATTTGATATTGCTAAAGATTTTGATTTTTGGCAGCTTTCAAAATTGACTATTGCAATAGAATCGAGAAAACCATCTAAAAATATGCCCCATATTTTTAAGGCTACTACTAAATCAAAGAATCTTGATGGTAAAGATATAGATATAACTATTGGTACAATTAGCATGAAGTCTATCCGAGAATATAACCTAAAACCTGGAATGACCATAAAACAAGGTAAGGTTGAATTTAATTTCGGTATTAGCGATGGTATGGTTGATGCTTTAAAACAGCAAACTTTAGAATACGTTGAATCAATTAGAAGCAGTACTCCGGACAATGAAAAGCTACAGCTAGCGGCTGCAATTCATGATGTTAGTCATACCGAAGAAAATAAAAATTATTCTTCGGGACAAAGGAAAGCAGGTGTGGCGTTTGCTATATTTCCTGACGAAGTTATAGGTCAATTAAATCAGTTACAGTTTACCCAAATGAGAGTGCTTGGTACTCAGTTCAATCATTATGCTAATCAAAACTTTGCTGGTGAAAAAGTCCCAATAAAATTTGAAAATGGAATTAATCCTCGTGCCCCCAATCAAACTGCGCGTTGGATAATAGTTGAAGGTAAAAAGCTAGGTACTATTGATGCTTCTTCTCCTCATTTACTATCTGGGTGTGAAGCGATTGCTGCTATAACTTCTCCTCCTAGTAAAAGCGTGATTATTACTAGCTTGAAAAATCCAGATAATAAATTGCAAATTGATAACGTTAATAAATATGCTTTTAAATCTCATGAGTGGCAGAACGAACAAGCCAATATTACTTTAGTTATAGGACAAACTAACCCGTGTAAAGCACCAACTATTATTGCAAAGATTGATAATCAAATATTAGGAACAGTTAATAAAAAGTCAGTCAAGTTTTTACAAGAAAAGCTAGCTGCTGTTGGTAAATCAATTCAAGGATTTAGTTTCTCTGGAATTTTGAAAAATGCTCCTGCTAGCTATGCGGATATTACAATTGACCCTTCTACCGTAAAGTTTCCACAAATTAAACATAGTGGAAATTCTGTTGAAATCAACAAGAGTGTTTGTACCGTTTTATTTTTTGAAGCACCTGCTAATAGTTCATTTAAACTCAAAACCGAGCAAGTGATGTCTAATATGCTCAAGCGGGCTGTAGAACGTGCTGCGGAGTTAGGTTATGGCAAGGTGGAGTTTGTTGATGTTTCCGCAAACTCCGCAGAGTCTTCAGCTTTAAAAACTATTGAAAAACTTGCGACAGAATATAAGAATATCAATGTTGATTTCATCGGTAGTTTGTCTGTAGAAGATGCAATTCAATTGATGAATGAACCAACAGATATTGTAGTTGGAATTAAAGATTCTCAAAGTATTGGCATTGTTGATTTTGTGGCTAGTCAAGGAAAGGTGATCGCCACTTACAATCCCCAAACACAGAAATTTGATAGACGAAATTTACCTGCTCTGAAAAAGACTGCTGAAATAACTAAAGATATTGAACGCGACGAACGTTGAATTTGTATCAACCTATAACAACGGATTAGCGTAAAATGACAATGCTTTTTGATATCGAGCAATATCGGCATCTACAAAACCACAAAGGTGACTGGGATGGTGTGAAGTATGATCCTGCTTGGGACGATGGTTCGGCTTTTCCAAACACTACTTCTAAAACTTCTTCAAAAGAAACAGAGCGTACCAATAAAACAGACTGTTGGTATTCTCCACCTCATATTGTTGAGTTAGTTATCCAGGTTTTAGGAGAAATAAATCTTGACCCTTGCGCGGATGATGGACGACATATAAGAGCAACAAAGCATTATACATTTGATGATAATGGTTTAGAGCAGTCTTGGTGCGGAAAAGTTTATATGAATCCTCCATACTCGCATCCTGGCGCTTGGATGAAGAAATTGGAACTAGAATTTGAAACGGGTAATGTGGATGAAGCAATTGCTCTTGTACCCGCTGCTACCGATACCAATTGGTTATCTCCGGTTTTGAAAACTCAACCTGTATGTTTTTGGAAGGGGAGAATTAAGTTTTTAGGTCAAGATTATCAACCAAAATTATCTGCAAGACAGTCTCATGTGTTGGTTTATTGGGGTAACAATTGGCAGAAATTTAGGGAAGTATTTGAAGACTATGGAGTGGTATATTTCCCAATTCCCCCTGTTGATAATGACGAGGTGCTAGGGGAAAATATATTACCTAACAATTCCCCTAGCACCCGGATAGAAGGTAAAAGCCAAATTCAGGAAAATAACTCATCGACATCAACTCTTTCAAATACTCAAACAAGTAATAATAACCAGGTGCTAGGGGGAAATATATCACTTAACAGTTCCCCTAGCACCCGCATAGAAGATAAGAGCCAAACCCTGGATAATAGCTCATCGACATCAAATCTTTCAGATACTCAACTAAGTAATGATAATCAGGTGCTAGGGGGAAATATATCACTTAACAATTCCCCTAGCACCCGAATAGAAGATAATAGCCAAACCCTTGATAATAGTTCATCAACATCAATTCTTTCAGATACTCAAATAAGTAATGATAACCAGGTGCTAGGGGAAAATATGTCACTTAACAATTCCCCTAGCACCCGAATAGAAGATAATAGCCAAATCCTTGATAATAGTTCATCAACATCAATTCTTTCAGATACTCAAGTAGGTAATGATAACCAGGTGCTAGGGGAGAATATATCACTTAACAATTCCCCTAGCACCCGCATAGATGATGGAAGCCAAACCCTTGATAATAGTTCTTCAACATCAAATCTTTTAAATGCTCAAGTAAGTAATGATAACCAGGTGCTAGGGGGAAATATATCACCTAACAATTCCCCTAGCACCCACCGTAAACGTGGTGAGGGCAGCGGTAATATTTCTTGGGGTTACGCTAATGCTAATAGCACTAAGAAGAAACCAGTCAAACAGCTTTATTTCGAGTGGGAATATAGAGGTAACAGAGGAAAGACCTATGTGCGATCGCGCTTAAAGGAGCAAGTTATTTCAATGAATGAAGCGAAAGTTCCAGTTGTAGAGATATTGAAATTATTAATTTACAATCCAAAAGTAGCGGGTGCTTTGGGTCTTAATTAGCTATCTTTTTTCATTTATCAACCTCTGCCTCAATTGCGTATATCGCTCCTGAGATTTTCTTGAGCGGACACACATCGAAATGGTACGTCAAGCGTTCAACCACTCCCATGATTGATTCGGAGTTGGGAGTAGCGTTTACTTGTTGGCGATTAATTTTGTAAGCACTGGACATTTAGTTCGGCGAAGACAGCGCACATATTATACAAGATACTTGCTGTAATGGAAGTAGTTTGTTGTGATTTTTTAGTAATTGAGTACTATTATAGTATTTTTTTGTTGACTCTATGTATTTATCAAGTACGATTCAACATCGTAGTTTCGATTTATTCCCATACTATTTGTTAGAAAAGTTTTTACGCTATATAAATCTAGCTTTTAGATGTCTTTGATTTATTTTTACGCGGACGTGTTTGAAGCCACATGGAAATTCCTGTAACGGCAAGCGTGAGTAAGCCAAAAGCATTTAAGAATGGATAAACCATTTCTAAATTGATACGACCAAATTTACCTCTATGCCATTCTAGAAGCCACAAAAATTCCTCACTTTTGCCAGTAATTACTGCTATTTGAAACAAAGAACCCGTAATTAAAGTTAGTATTACGGGCAACAACATAACTGGTGCAAACAACGAGTGTAGTTGACGAATGCGAGCCTTATTTAATGACATAGTTAGCAGCTTTACTTGAATAAATATGTATGGAGACTATAGAAAATAATCGAGTCGGTAGGAGAAAGCTATAAATATAAATCGAAAAGTTTCATTTATATATTTTTTGCTTAATATAATAAAGTAAGAGAGTTCCTCCTATGAGTATTGAAAAAATTATTTCTCCCGGTTTTGGAACAATATTTATATTATTTACTTCAGATGAATTCACTGAGTTAAGCGCTCTTTCCCCAATATTTTTTTCTTCTGGGATAGAAGTATTATCTTTTATTTCTGACTCTTTCATCTTAGATGTTGAAGATGAATTTGATGATTCTGAATTAATTTTTGTTTCCGGGATTACTTTTTCTATTTTTGGTTCGCTAGTTTTCTTGGGTACGTGAAACTTTTTCTCATGTGCTTTTGAAGGCGAAATTTGTACCAATGCTATTCCTAATAGAGCCGAGCCAATGAAGATAATTTGACGAGATTGCAATTTCATTTTTTTGATACGGGTATGTGCATACTTCAGGCTTATAGTGCTGAGTATGATGGATACTTATGAAATTAAGATGAAATTGCCATGCTTAAAATGGGCTAAAAATTTATTTCAATAAAGAATACAATCAAACTATAATTTCATACTGATTTCATAAGTAGTTGCCAAACTAGTAGACAGTAGAAATACGAATCAACGTCTGTTTTTATCGAAACTAGTTAAATATGAGAAATCAACTAATAAAAAAAGTAACTATTGCGATCGCAACCGCAACCGCTATTATTTCCGTCGCTGGTAAGGTATTAGGTGGACTTGTTTAACAGTCCACCTTTTTGCTTCACGTTTCAAATAATTCATATTTAAAAAAGTTTGTAGTTAACTTAAAATTGCTTGCTTGAGCTTTTCTCGCAGTTGGTTAAGTACCTTTAGTGCAACCTCTAACTCTTCTGCGTTCATATCTTCGGCAAGCATTTCGGCTGCTTGAGCATTTTTTAAAGTAAAATCCTCAAACAATGTTTCTCCTTTCGCAGTTATGACTAACAGCTTTGATGTTTTATGCGCTGGATTATCAACCGACTCAATCAAACCTTCTTTTATCATTTCATTGGCTAATTTCTGAATACCTTGACGGGAAACAGGACGAGAACGAGCGATTTGAGCGACTGTCTGCGCTCCTTCATTTTTTAAACTATTTAGCATTCCCCAGTAACTACCCGATGATTTTATCGTTCCAATGCGTTTACCTCCTTCGCGCAACAAAAAATAAGCATAGGTTGTCTCGATAAAGAGTTCTTCCATCGCCCTTCCCGCCTGGGTTCTGGCGACAGGCTTATCAGTCATTGTCAATATTCCTCATAAAATTTCATTAATCAAATATGACAACTAGTTGTCAAAGTGGTAATTAGTTGTCATAATTCCAGTGTAATTGAATTTGTGTTATGAACTATATTTCATCACAGTTTGCCAATCCTAGAGGAATCTTGGGGCGATTTTTTGGTCTGCTAATGGCACAAACTAATCAAGCCAAAGATGACTGGACAATAAAGATGCTTAACGTTGAACCCGAAGACCATATCTTAGAAATCGGATTTGGCTCAGGTTTGGCAATCCAAAAAATGTCTCGAATTACTAAATGCGGATTTATTGCTGGTATTGACCGTTCGGAAGTTATGTTAAATCAAGCAAGCAATCGAAATAGACAGGCTATTGAACGGGGATTAGTTGAATTGAAACATGGGGAAGTTGCACATTTGCCTTATGGGGATAAAACCTTTGATAAAGCCATAAGTAGCAACTCCCATTTTTTTTGGATTAATCCGGTTGAAAGTTTAAAAGAAGTACGTCGAGTTTTGAAACCGGGTGGATTGATTGTACTTACTTGGCAACCGAGATGGGCAAAAACGGAAGCCATGCTGACCGAAAGCGCTCAAAACACCACAGCGCAACTTAAAGTAGCGGGATTTATTGATATTCAACTGAAGTTTAAAGCGATGAAACCTGTATCTTGTATCTGCTTGCAGGGAATTAAATAGTTTCGGAAGCATTACTGGAGAACGCTGTGATTTTAAACATTGCTCGATTACTTAGTCTTGTGCTTACTTCAATTGCCACAGGGGTAGCTTTATGTCATGCACTCGAACTTCCCAACAAAATGGCATTGTCTGCTACTATGTGGCTCAACGTACAGAAGGTTTTATATAATGGCTTTGGAAAAATTCTTGGACCAATAGAATATGGTGCTTTAGTGACAACTTTACTTGTGCTGTTTTTGGTTCGCAAGCAACGGAGAACTTTTATACTGACATTGATTACTTCAGTCTTGATTGCTATAGCGCTAATAGTTTGGTTAAGCTTTGTTGGTCCAGCAAACCTCAGAGTTGATACTGCACTAACAGTTCCGATTGGTTGGATGCAGATACGCAATCAATGGGAGTATGGACACGCTACTCGTGCTGGTTTGTTTTTGGTAGCACTGATCGCGTTGAGTCTCTCTATACTTTCCGATATACCAATCGGTAATAACCGGAATATGAGATATCGCGATAATAATTAAAGTCTTAAATATTGAGGAGAAGAATATTTTAATTAATTCTCTCTATGCCCTTTTAATTAATTTTGTACGAGAAGATTGTAATAAAGGTAATGTAACAATGAAAGTACTACCTTTTCCAACTTCACTTTCTACTTCTAAACTACCGTGATGAGATACTACAATAGCTTTTGCAATTGCTAATCCTAAACCCGAACCACCAGTATGACGAGAACGGTCGCTATTAACTCGATAAAAGCGGTCAAAAACATTAGAACGTTCATTCTTAGGAATACCAATACCCGTATCTTTGACGCGAATTTCAGCTTCCGTTTCATAACTATCTAAAATAACTGTGACTTCCCCACCAGGTAGAGTATACTGAATTGCATTTACTATTAAATTAGAAAATAAGCGATATAGCTGTTCGGTATTACCAATAATATTTATTTCCTTGTTAATACGAATTTCCGATTTCAAGATAACATCAGATGAAATTGCCATTGCAGCAAATTCTTCTATCAAATCCTCAATAATATCATTTAAAGAACACAATTCCCGCTGTACAGAAAGAGATTCCCTATCGAAGCGAGAAAGCATCAATAAATCTACAACTAAACTTATAAGCCGCTGATTTTGACGCTTGATAGTTCCGAGAATATCCCATGCTTCTTTAATATCTAAATCTGGCATTAATAAAACTGAATCTATTGTTGCTTGAGTTGCGGCTAACGGTGTTCTTAATTCATGAGCAGCGTCGGCTGTAAATTGTTGAATTTGTCTGTAAGATTGATAAATTGGTCGCATTGCTAAACCTGCCAACCACCAGCTAGCAAAAGCAATCATTGTCATCGCTATCGGCAATCCTACTAACAGACTTAATTTAACTGCATCCATATAGCTGTTAACATCGGCTATATTTCTTCCAACTTGTAAATATCCCCAATCGCGATTATCTTTGGTGTGTAAGTCTAATGACATTTGATGGTAAAAATTACCAGTATCGTCTTGAATTGTTTGCCAAAGTTTCTGATTAAAATCTGAAGATTCAGTTTGTGGTAAAGAACCTGCAATTGCAATCAAATCTCCCGAATTACCAAACAAACGCACGTAATAACCTTGATGAATTGCGTTTAGAATATGTCGTTGAGCAGTAGACTTTTGCGATATGCAACCCGTTTCTACTACACAAATACTTGGTAAAACTTCTCTTACAATTGGTTCTACTTTTTCGGGCTGTTTTAGCTTGGATTCTAAATTATTATGTAAACTTCTAGCGACAAATTCTAATTCTCTATCTAAAGCTTCTGAATGGGCATGAGATACTGCCGTATAAAAACCGAAGCTACAAATAGTTAAAATTAAACCCATAACAATAGCATACCAAAGTGCTAATCGAAACCGAGTTCGTTGAAAAAGTTTATTTTGATTCATGTTTATAATTAATTCTTAAAATTAAAACGATATCCCATACCATGTAAAGTTTCGATAGGATTTCCACAGCCACTAGCAGCTAATTTTCGTCGTAATAAACGTACCTGCGCGGCTACTACATTGCTACTCGATTCTGCACTTGCTTCCCAAAGTTGGTTGCGAATTTGTTCGGTTGTGAGAATTTGATTAGGGTGGTTCATAAAATATTCTAGTAACTGAAATTCTTTGTTAGTAAAAGACATTTCTTGTTTATCTAATGAAGCATTTTTATTAATAATTGTATTATTTCCATAGTCCAAAGTTAGATTACCCATAGTAAGTTGAGGGGGTTGAAATTGAGGTACCCTTCTTTGCAAAGCGCGTAACCTTGCCAATAATTCCTCCATCCCAAAAGGTTTAACTAAATAATCATCTGCTCCAGCATCCAAACCAGCTACCTTATCTTCCATACTATCTTTAGCTGTTAACATTAAAACGGGCATCGCATTTTTATTTTGACGCAGTTTTTGACATAATTCCAATCCTGAGATTCCTGGAAGCAGCCAATCGAAAATACCTATTTTATATTCCGTCCATTTATTTTCTAAATGTCCCCATGCTTCATTACCATCCATCACCCAATCAACTAAATACTTTTGCCCGATTAAAACTCTTTTAATTGCTGCACCCAAATCTGGTTCGTCTTCTACTAATAGTATTCTCATAAAACACCCATAAAAGTTGAGTTTAATAAATTTCACTCTAAAAATAGATTTACATAAAATTATGAAATCAAGATGAAAAATATAGTTACAGCCTCATGACACTATCTAATTGCGTAATTTATATATCTTTAAAAGATTACTCATGTATTTTAGTTTTTACCAATTCCTTTTTATTTTCTTTACTGCTTACACGAAAAAATATTGTCAACGAGTTACAAGTGCATTTCATATATAAATCAAAAACTTCATAGCATACAACTATGAAATCAAGATGAAATCAACTTAATCAATAGTTATAAATAATCTTATTTCCTTTGCAAGATGTAATAGTGCAATCTTGAGCAATATTGTAAGAACATCAGCGGTAATAGCTAATGGATGAAGTTTACAAACAAATCCGTTGTTAAAATCTAAAATTCCCGCATTGACTTGACTCTACAGTTAACTTGAGAGTTTATCTTTAATTTATAGTTGCTCGAATTTTCAACATGAATAGCACAACCTTAGAAAAAGTCAGAGTATATCGGATGTCTACCCCGGAACACGAATGTCCTTGGGGATTAAAAGCAGTTAATCTACTGAATGAAAAAGGAATCGATTTTGAAGATCATAAACTTACATCTCGTGAAGAAATAGATGAATTCAAAGCCAAGCATCATGTAGAAACTACACCACAGATTTTCTCTGGTGACGAAAGAATTGGTGGCTATACCGATTTAGCCGAAAAGCTAGACGTTGAAGCAGAAGGTGCGGATTATTCCTACACTCCTGTTATTGCTATATTTTCCAGCGCAGGGTTGATGGCTTTAGCAACCACTATGGGCTTAACTGGGTTTATGGGTTTCTCTCTGTCGTTATTAGCTACTTTAAAGCTGATGGATATCGAATCTTTTGCTGAAGGTTTTGAAAAGTACGACTTGATAACCAAAAGAATCAAACCCTATGCCAAAGTATACCCATTTGCAGAATTGGCGATCGCCCTTGGTTTTCTTTCGGGAGTTGCACCATTAGTCACGGGAATCACTTCTCTATTTATTGGTGTTAGCGGTGGTATTTCGGTATTTAAAGCCGTATATATTGATAAACTCGCACTCAACTGTGCCTGTGTGGGAGGAAATTCCAAAGCACCTTTAGGGATAATTAGCTTTGCCGAAAATGCGATTATGGCACTTATGGGAGGAGCATTAATTTACTCTGCTGCTACAGGAGAAGTGGAATCTGCAAAGATTAAAGAAATTGAACCCGCTGCGGTTGTTCAAGTCCAAGATGCAAGAAGATAGAGAGTGAATGCATAATCTATAAATTACAGGCTTGAATAAAAAATTTTAGACTTCAGATTAAATTATGAATAGATTCAAGTCTCGAATTTTAACTAAGTAATAAAATTTGCAATTGTTCAATCGTAAATCCAAAATCCAAAGTAAACGCATCCGTTGTTAAAATCTAAAATTCATTGACTCTCTAGTGAACTAGAGAGTTTATCATTGAGAAGTAGTAAGCATGGGTAAGAAAAAGTATGAGTAAATTAACCTATCTAAAGATTGGAGAATTAGCCCGCGCTACAGGACTTACTGTCGGAAATTTACGTTATTACAGCGATATCGGACTTTTGCAACCCGTGCATAGAGGAGACAACGGTTATCGGTATTATGCTCAAAATGCTTCCGAGCAGGTAGAGTTCATCAAGAAAGCACAATCTCTCGGATTTACCTTAGAAGAAATCAAACAGATTCTCGATGTTCGCAACGGTGGTGAAATTCCTTGCGATTTAGTACAAAGTTTGTTGAATAACAAGATAGAACAATTGGCAATCCAAATTAAACAAATGACTTTGTTTAAAAGGGAATTAGAAGAATATCGTGCAATGTGGGTAAATAAACCGGAATCTAATTTAAAGCAGGAAGAAGTTTGTCCTTTAATTGATAGCGTGTCTTTACATTAAATTTGCTTGCAATAAAGCAATTCATATATTTTAGTTTCTGGACGCTAATATTAAAATATTTACTTCAGTGGCAAGAAAAGCTCAACAGACCTTAATTACTATAATTTTCTAATTGGTGAAATTAGTAAGGAGTAACAGAAAATGTTTCACTATTAGTAATAGGTCTATTGAGTTATTTTCAATATTGACAGATAAAAATGAAATTAGGATGAAATTTCATTTTTTGCGATAGATTTATCAATTAAGTTTACATATAGATAGAATCTATTAATCATCGTATGTCATGATTTGAGTAATACCAAGCGGAATTGCTTCTTTAAATCCTACTACTTTGGCATCAACTTTGAATTGCCAAGTTTCGGCATAACCAGGAGTAATAACATCTTTCATCAAAATAGATAACTTTGTTTCAGGGGCTACTGGTTGTGAGAAAATGACTTGAGCTTTATTTTCATTTATAGAAACTTCCGTAGCTATTTTTTCACCTTCAGAATTTTTTACTTCTATCCCATCATCTATTTTTATTTCAGAAGGTATATCTATTGAAAGTCCCTCAAGAGGCTTCCCTTGTACATGGACTTCTATTTCGTAAGTAGCAGTCATTGCTTCTGCATCGTTTGGAAAAGCAGCACTATCAATTATATGAGAAGCTTGATAATCATTTGGTTTGCCACTTGCTAATACAGCAGTAACCGGAGATAACAATAATAACGTAAAGCCCGCAGTGTAAATCATTTTTTTAAATTTCATGACTATTATTCTCTAAAACAAATAAGACGAATGTTTCTATTTATAAGTATGGTTATTAGTTATGAAATAGACATGAAAAATTATCGTTAATTACAAGATATTTTTGTTTTTAGATGCAAATTAAATCACAAAAAGATACTGGTTTTTATAAAGTAAATAAAACAAGCTTTTAATCCTATTGACAGGACTAAAAACTTGCTAATGGAATAAAATCTAGATAAAAGCCAAAGAAGGCATATATAAATAATATACGAGATAAAAATGAAATTAGGATGAAATCTTTTAGTTAGATTATTTTTTGATTTATTTATTTAATCATAGTAAAAAAACGGACTTATAAATGTGCCCCTAGAGCATTTATAAGTCCGAGATTAAATCCATTAAATTAATTTAATGGAGAGCCGAGTATGAGGAACTAACTCAACCAATAACCAATTTCTCATAAACAAATGAAATCAAGATGAAATTACTGAAAAATAAAGTATTTTTTATGTAATTAAAAATGCTTTTCACCTTAACCGTGCCATCCTAACTTTTTCCTCATCCCAGACAACCCATTCGTAATATCATCGACAAGCGAATAAACTACAGGTACAACAATTAAAGTCAGCAGTGTAGAAATAACCAAACCACCCAAAATTACCGTAGCGATAGGTGAATAAGCGTCCATCCCGGTTTCTGGAAAAAAGGCGAGTCGAAAAATTACAATAATTGTAGTAAAGGTGGTCATGACAATCGCTTTGAGTCGAACTGGTCCGGCTTCCCTAATTGCTATATCTCTTGGTACCCCTTCCTGACGTTTTGTCAAAATCAATTCTAGTAATAAAATAGCAGCGGAAACTGATAAACCCGATAGAATAATAATTCCTAAAATTGAAACCGTAGACAAAGTTTGTCCCGCTAATAATAACGCTCCGAATACTCCTACCAACTGCAAAGGAATTGACAGCATCATTACCAAAGGTTGGATAAACGAACCAAATTGAATTACCAATATCAGATAAATCAGTAATAAAGAAACCACCAAACCTTGTAAAAGTCGCTCAAACTCAATCATCATATCCGTCATATCCCCCATCGAATCGATACCGTAACCGGGGGGAAAGTCTAATTTACTACCCGCATTCATGGCGATCGCCATTGATAAGTCCATCGAAGCGGGACCATCTTTACGATAATATCCGTTGACATAAACCACCCGCTTTCCGTTAACTCGTTCAATTAATGTCGGTCCTTGTTCCCGTTGTAAAGTTGCAACGGTACTTAGTGGAACTTGCCGATTATCCGAGGTAGTAATATAAGTTGATGACAAGTCTTGCTGTGTTGCTCTATCATCTTCCTCGTACCTAACTAAAATAGAATTTTGTCTTAGATTGGGACGATTATAATATCTGCGAGTATAGCCCCCATTCAAAGCATAACGAGCTTGTTCGGCGATATCTTTGATATTTAACCCCAGTTCCTTGGCTCTACGACGGTCAATTTTTAACTGAAATTCTGGCTGAGTCATTGCCGAACTTGTATGTGGCATTACTAAGTCTGGTGTGTCTTCAGCGATACCTAAAACACCTTGAGCTAAACGATGTAATTCGTCCAAATCTTCACCATACACCGCCAACTGTACCGGCGCTGCGGATGTAGCCATTACGTCTACGCCCATTTCCTTCATTGCGATACGTCGCAAACCAGGGATAGTACTTTGAGCTTCGGTTTTCACCTCATCAATAATTTGCCAAATATCCCTTTCTCGTGCCCCAACATCCTTGAGAGTGACAATCGCTGAAGCGGTATTAACTCCCCCCATGCTGTAACCGCTGAAGTAAGTACTGTTGCGCGTCAGTTCAAAACCAACTTGTGAAGAAACTTTTTCTACTTCCGGTTGTTCCAGGAGAATTTTTTCAAACTTTTGAGCAAGCTGGTCAGTTTTACTAAAAGATGTCCCCGGTTCAAATTCTATCGTTGCCATAATTTGACCGGAATCACCCAAAGGCATCATTTCTTGCCCAATTAAAGGATATAAACTAAATGCTAAAACAATAGAAGCACCCGTTAACGCTAAGGTAATTTCGCGGTTTTTCATGCAGATGTCGAGCAACCAACCGTAACCTTGCTCTAACTTGTAAAAGCTGTAACGTATCGGAGTCAGCAATCTCTGCAACCAAGTTTTACGTCTTCCTTTTTGGTGTAGTGGCTTGAGGAAGAATGCTGCAAGTAAAGGAATTAAAGTAATTGAAACAATTAGCGAAGAGAGAAAAGCGAAAACCATCGGATAAACCAACCCGACAAACATCAGCCCAGTTAATCCACCAGCAAGTATCGTCGGTAATAAAGCCGCAATCATTACACAGCTAGCAGCCGCACTTGCTAAAAATACCTCTCCCGTCCCCTTAATCGCTGCTTCGTGGGGTTTATGCCCTTCTTGTAGTTTCCGGTCAATCGAATCAATGACAATAATCGAATCATCCACCAGTTTACCAATCGCCATCATCATCCCAATCAAAGTTGAGGAATTAAGCGACATTCCAATCGGGATAAAAGGAAGCATCGATAGCGCTAGGGATGTGGGAATAGAAATCATTACAATGGCTGTGGCTCGGAAGTTTTCTAGAAAAACTAGAATTACCAAACCCGCAAGCACAACGCTTATCAGTAATTCCCCGGTAGTACTATCCTTGATTAAATTGACTAAATAAGAATTATCGTAAGCAACCTCAAACTCTAAACCCGGATACTGTGCCTGTATTTTGGTCAATTCAGCGCGTACCCGTTCGATAACTTGCGGCGAACTAGAATCCGGTTTTTGAATAACATTAACTGCTAATGCGGCTTCACCATTGTAGCGATAACCACTGCGCCGTTCTTCATAAGTATCTTTGACAGTGGCAACATCTCTGACATAAACCACCTGTCCCGACTTTTCCAACACCGGGTAATCCATCACCGCACGAGCATTCAGCGCTCGTTCGTCGGTGCGTACCAAAATTTCGCGATCGCCCCTGGTTAATACCCCCGCACCTTGACTGACGTTATTCGCGTCGATAGCATCCCGTACCTCTAATATAGATAAACCATAAGCAGCCAACTTTTGACGGTCAACAATTATCTGTAATTGTCGCCGATAACCGCCAAAAATTGACACCGCTTGTACATCCCGCACCTGAGTTAATCTATCAACCAAAGTATTGTCAGCAAACTCCCGTAAACGTACCGGGTCCCAACCTTCTCCCCGTAAAGCCAGAGTTAATACAGGACGGTTGAGCGGGTCAATGGGTAAAACCCAGTAGGAACGAGTATTAATTCCATCCAGTGCTAGATCCCCCTCCGCAGCAGTCATTACACTTTGTACTTCCTGCACAGAGTTCTCAATATCTCCACCCCATTCAAACTGTACGGAAACTAAAGACATATCCTGTTGGGAACTCGAACGGATAAACCGCACCCCATCTAAGACAGTCAGCCGTTGTTCGATAGGTTTGCTGATATAGGTTTCAACTTCATAGGGTGAGGAACCGGGTGCCATAGTCACAATTGCCACCAAAGGGCTTTGGAC
The DNA here is from genome assembly GCF_000316665.1 of Rivularia sp. PCC 7116. GTDB lineage: Bacteria > Cyanobacteriota > Cyanobacteriia > Cyanobacteriales > Nostocaceae > Rivularia. The sequence continues at coordinate 2,208,111 of NC_019678.1, forward strand.
ATAAGGCATCATCCGCACTGGGAGTAGGAATAACGTAAGGGTGGCGAGAACGAGAATACCGATGTATAAAGCCGCGAGTACTACCGGGTTTTTGATTGACCAGCGAGTGAGGAAGTATTTCATAAGCAAGGGAGAGGGAGGGAGGGAGTGAGGGAGTGAGAGAGGGAGGGAGACATTAGCGATTATCAATGCCCAATGCCCAATGCCCTATTCCCAACTTGATTTATTTAACGTCAAATGTATAATTCGCTTGACCATTCAGTTTGGGGTCTTTTACTTGGGTGACGACGTTCCATTTACCTTGCATTCCAAAATTGGTTTTGATTTTATATCTTCCCGGTTGTGCGTCTGGTTCGACTTTTGCCATTGAAGTCATATCTTCTTCACCTTCCATCGGCATGGAAACGTTTACGTCTAAGGTTTCTACAGCAACGGGTTTCTGGGTTTGGGGGTCGATTACTTCTACAACTAGTATGTTATCGCCCATTTTTACGGCTTCTTGAGAATTGGGGCTGACTAGATTAATTTTGGCGTTTTCTGTTTGTTGACCGGATGTGGTGGTTGATGCTGTTTCTGCTTGTGTTTCTGTTTGTGCTTCTTCAGGAGTAGAGCAAGCGATTGTGAAGAAACTGAGGGTTAATAGTAGAGGGAGTAGTTTAATCATTTTTTTGTTTTTTATTAGTTTGGTTGAAGATTTATTAACCGCAGAGGACGCTGAGAGCGCTGAGGAAGAGGGGGAGAGGGGAAGAATTAAAAAGTTAGGAATTAGGAGTTGAGAGTTAAGAGGAGTGTAAATATCTTTTATTTCTTACCTTTGACTTTTGACCTTTAACATGCAGACCTATTCCCTATGCCCAATTCCCAATGCCCAATCCCCTATTTACTCAACATTAAAATCAAAGTCCGCTTTCCCTTGATGTTTGGGGTCTTTGACTTTAACTACGACATCCCATTTCCCTTTCATGCCAAAGTGGGTATCGACTTTGAAACGTCCGGGTTGTGAATCGGGTTGAATATCTACCATTGAGGTCATTGGAGCCATATTTTTCATTGGCATGGTAACTTTCACGTCTAGGTTTTCTACTGGTAAGGGTTTATTGGTTTTCTTATCTAAAATTTCTAAAATTAATTCTGCGCTACCTTTTTTAACTGAGTTTTTATTTTGAGGACTAATTAATTTGATTTGTGCGTTTCCTTGGGATGTATTATTTCCTAGCGCTAGGGTTTCTCCGGATTCGTCTACTACAGATACTTTTTGATTTTCAATTAGTCTGGAGTGTCCGGAAGTAATTACCATGTCCCCAGGGTTTAAACCGTTGGTAATTTCGACTTGTTCGCCGCTGACTAAACCTGTGGTAACTATTTTGCGTAAAGCCGTTTCTCCATCAACTACCCAAACTGCTGTTTTATTTTTAAATTGAGTTAATGCCGATTGCGGTACTGTTAAAGCGTTGGGTTGACGCTCGGTAATAATTTGCATTTCCAAAAATTGCCCGGATAGCAACTGATTTCCAGGATTGTTAACAACGGCTTCGATGGTAACGGTGCGGGTATCGTTGTTAGTTTGAGGAAATATGCTGGTAACTCTACCCGTAATTTCTTTAACGTTGCTACCGGGAACTTTGGCGATGATGGGAGTCCCAACACGAATTTTTGCTGCATCTCGCTGGGAAACGTTAGCACGCAGACGTACCCGTTGATAATCCCCAATTTTAAGAATTCCCATACTCGGTTGCACTACCACACCAGGGTCTGCCATTCTTTCCTGAACGATACCGGCGATGGGTGACTGGATTTTGGTATATCCTTTCATAACCGAAGCGGTAGCGCTTTTGGCTCTAGCTTGTTTAACATTACTGCGAGCGCTGCGAACCTGGGCTTCTAATCTTCTTAATTTTACTTGTGCTGTTTTTAACGCAGCTTGGGCGGTTTGGGTTTTGGTGTCTTCGATATCGTATTGGTCTTGAGAAATTGCTCCTTCTTTAACTAATAAAGCATAGCGATCGCGTTTCTTTTGTTGATATTCTAATTCGGCTTTAAGTCTTGCAATCTCTTGTCTCTGCTCGTTTACCTCGATTTGCGATGCTTCCAATTCTGTTTCCATTGAATCAGCATTTGCAGCGGCTTCAGCTACTTGAGTTAACTTTTCGGCTGCGTCGAGTGTCGCTAATGGTTGCCCGGAAGTAACTTTGTCTCCGGGATACACTGAGTAATTAGTAAGCTGTCCGGCTATCCGGGGATACACTGTAACTTCTTGGTAAGGATGAATTGAACCAGTATATTGAACGCTAGCCGAAAGTAAACTTGGTTTGACAACTTTTACGGTAACGGGAGTTGGATTGAATGAGCCGTTAACCTGCATCATATCGTCGTGGGACATACCGGACATATCGTGTCCTTCCATCCCAGCCATTGAGGAAGCAGGTTTTAACTGGTTGGTAACTGTGACAATACCACCTGCAAGCAACACGAAGATACCAATACCTAAAAGCGTTTTGCCCGGACGTAGCGAAGATTCCACGGTTTTTTTATCCTCCTTGCGAGAACGTTTTAGTAGAAATCCACCGACAATCGTTAACAAACCTCCAAGGAAAATTCCTCCACCTAGCAAAGTTGCCTGAGTTAGTAAATTATTATCGGGTGCGTCACCATGATTCATTCCCTCGTGATTATCCGACGGTTTCATTTGGGACAGAATTACAGGTTTCGCGGTGAAAGGCATGATTAAGGAGCAATTGCGGTTTCGATTATGGGGCTACATTTGTTAATCGTGCCAGGTAATTATGAAATTAGGATGAAATTTGTTTTAGGGGGTTCGCTCAAATAAATATTTGTTTGACTCAAGCAGTATTTAAGACGCTATAAGATAAGCGTTTTTATATTGTGTAAGCAGCTTGTAATTAATTTTTATATGCTGTCTAAACCATGTATAAACAACGTCTAAAATATCTTTTATTCACAAAAAAATCTTAAGCACTTTTATCAGTTAAAAGCGCTTAAGAGATAGATAGCAAGTCAAATTTTCTTACCTTATATAATTATAATTTTCACTTAAATTTATTTTTTAAACTGCTCAATTATGACTTGAGTTTGTTGATAATTTTGATTATCTCCCTCTTGACGAAAAAGACTTGCTGCTTTTTGTAAATCCGCTACAGCGCTACGCTTATTTCCTAAAGCATATTCCGCTAAACCTCTATTACCATAAGCTTCGGCTAAGTTCGGATTTAATTTTAATGCTTTATTCAAGTTTGTAATAGCTTGTTTATGATGTCCTTGTCTATAATTTGTAAGTCCTAAACTATAGTAAGCATCAGTAAATTTTGGATCTATTTTTATCGTTTTCTTAAAATCAGCAATAGCTGAAGGGTTATTCCCCAATATCGCATAGACATTTCCTCGACTATGATAAGCATCTGCATGGTTAGGATTGAGGCGTATTGCTTGATTAAAATCTGTTACTGCTGCTCGATAATTGCCTAATTGGGATTTAGCAAGACCCCTTAGACAGAAACCTTCATAAAATCGAGGATTAGTTTGTACTACGTTATCAAAATCTTCTATCGCTTCTTGAAAGTTACCTTGCTTGAGTTGTTGTACTCCTTGGTTAAATTGTTGCTGCAAATTAATTTGTTTGGGAAACGTGCGCGGTGCTTGGGCATTAACTGCAACAGGCATTCCGTTAAGTATACCTGTTAATCCGACAATGGCGAACCCTATGCGGATATAGTTCATGTTACCTGCTCCATTTTCTTGCTCTATATTCCATTGTAAGGCGGCAATAAAGTAACAGGTATACCAATAAAAAGTAATTCTAAATTTAAGTATTTAAACTTAGAAATTAAAATTAAAGTATTTTTATTTTATCTACTAGATGAAAAACATTATTTGAAAAAATAGTAATTTTATCAATCAGATTGCTAATAACAAAATACTGATTAATTAATAGCTTTATAAAACCTGCCTCTTAACAAACCAAACAATTATCAAAGGTAAAATTATCCACTGAAGTATCGGCGTTAAACCCGTACCTAACACCGGAAGCCTTGGCATAATATCAGCATATTCCCACATATTAAGCACTCCGGTAGCTAGCTTTTCAAAAACAATTGTAATTACAAGACTTACTAAAATAAAAATACTTAACTCCCACCATTTTGGCTGACGAAACCAATAACGGGACTTAGAAAAAAACGCAACAGTCCAAAATCCAGTTAGTGCAATTAAAACATCACCAAAAGTTGCTAGAGTACAGTTTATTGTTCTTTGAGTACAAGATAAATCAGAAAGCTCAAAAAATGGCATTTGCTGAACTTCCCAGAAAAAGTTAAGCAGAAACGCGAAAATAGCGATATTTATTTCTGGTAAATTCAACCAACTACGACTTGTATTTGAATTATTTAACATACGAATAAAAAACTCTGTGTCCCTCCGCGTTTACCTCCGCGTGCCTCTGCGTTTAAAAATTTATTTGACTACTACTAACTTACAATCTCTAGATTCGCCATCATCCCTAAATCTTCATGGTCGAGAATATGACAGTGATAAACTGTTTTACCTGCATAATCTCTAAAGGGAATCCGAATCCTAACAGTTTCCCCTTTACGAACTAAAACTGTATCTCTCCAAGCACGGTAAGGTTCGGGTTTACCGTTACGGCTAATAACTTGAAAGTGATTGACATGGAGGTGAAAAGGATGATCCATCGTTCCCGTATTCACAATCTCCCAATCTTCCACTGTATTTAACTTAACCTGCGTATCGATTCGCTGGTTTTCATAAGACTTACCATTAATCAGAAACGCCATTCCCACACTCGGACGCATACCATGATTTAATTTAAAGCGTCGTACTTGTTGCGGTTCTGGTAAAGTTGGTACTGGTAAAAGTTTAGTTGGTAAAGGAATTGTTTCTACAGCAGAATCGTAGTTAACAGTTGCTAAAACTGCTGAGGTGTCATCATTATTATTTCCACCCATCATACCTCTACCGCCCATCATACCTCCACCACCCATCATTCCCATTCCACCCCGGTTGTAGGGTAAATTGAGCAAGCGATATTGTTTTGGTTGTTTATCACCTTTAATTAAAACTTCTGCTCTTTGTCCTGGAGTTAATAATAATTCGTTTGTTTCTACAGGTTCGGATAATGCGTTTCCATCGGTAGCAATCAAATAAAAAGGATGATTTTCTAAAGAAAGATTATAAAATCGGGAAGGAGAAGCATTAACAATTCTCAAACGTAATAAACCATTTTGAGGGATTGAAAAACTGGGGTTAGGTTCACCATTAACTGTAATTAAATCACCTTCCCTTCCCGACATCAAAGACATATGAGCATCTGAATCAATCAGTTTTCCTTCGCTATCGAGAGCAAAGTCTTGTAACACTAAAAATTCTTCTTTAGCTGCTTTTATTTCGGGGATTTCATCCAAATCACCCCGTACTACAAATAAACCTGCCAAACCTCCAAACAACTGCTCTGCAACTAAACCGTGACGATGGGGATGATACCAATAAGTGCCAGCAGGATGATTTTTAGGAATAGTAAATTCGTAATTAAATGTTTCTCCAGGTTTGATATTGAGAAAAACATTATCGGCATTACCAGTAAAAGGAATATGCAATCCGTGCTGATGTAAATTTGTGGAATTGGAGAGATTATTAGTAAATTTAATCTTAACTTTATCTCCTGGTTTTGCTGACAAACGCGGCGCGGGTACTTGTCCGTTATAAGCTAATAGATATGCTTGTTTATCTCCCAATTTTACAGGACGATAACTAGCTTCTAAATCTACCTCTAATAAACCATTTTTACTTGTATGCAATTTTGGTAAATCAATTGCTGGTTTTAAAGAGGCTTTTGGCGAGGATTGAGAAGAATTACCTCTTACACAACTAGTGATAATAGCACCACCAGCACCAGCTAAACTTAAAGCGAGAAACTGACGGCGATTAATTTTTTTGATCAATTCCTAACTCCTCGTACATTTAAGCAAATTCTTGATTTTAGTCGTGCGTGTATAAAAACGTAGAAAGACGTAGCAGTGCTACGTCTCTACAACTTCTCGGCTTTAGTAAGATTTATATTCCTTAAATATGCTAATTTCGCCATCTTTATTGAAAGATGCAACAGCAAAGGGTTGTTTTTTACTTCCTGCTTCCATTCCTGGGGTACCCAATGGCATTGCAGGTACTGCTAATCCTGCTTGCTTGGGCTTGGAAGCAACAAAACGCTTGATATCGTCAGCAGGAATGTGTCCTTCCATCACGTAACCGTCAATAACTGAGGTATGACAAGATGCCAAATTTTGAGGTACGTTATACTTTTGCTTTATTGCTTCCATGTCATCGGTTTTAATGTCTGTAATTTTAAAACCGTGCTTCTCCATATGTTTCACCCATTCACCACAACAGCCACAGTTAGGGCTGCGATAAACAGTAACTTCTTTAACTCCTGAGTAGTTTGGTACGGTTTCCTTATCCCATACGCTAGACATAGCCACTGCTTTTGAATCGTTCGCAACTGTTTGAGTATTGTTTCCCATTCCTGCAAACCAGAATGTTCCTGCTACTCCTGCAACAGCAACACCCGCGATTAAAGAAAGAAGCAATTTGGAATTAGATTTAAACATAAATATAACCTCACAGTAATTTATTCTTAGATTTAAAACTTAAAAATAAATAGCCCTTCTTCGAGCTATCTTTCTCTTCTATTATTCAGTTTTGCATCTAAAAATGAAATTAGGATGAAATTACTTGCTGATTATTTAATTTAGAAGCAATTTTTGTCAGCTAGCCTACTTTTAAAAATTAATTATCCCTTGTTTGGTAAAGCTGTAACAGCCATCAATCCCCAAATAACGCCATAACGGACTTTAGCTGTACGATAAATATTGAAATTAGCAGATATTAATAATTGATGTAATTCCTCTTGGGTATAACATTGCTGATGAGCGGGGTCAAAAATTTGTAATATCCAATCACAAATTCTACATATAAGAAAATCTTTATTCCAATCAAGAATGATTAATTTACCATTAGGTTTAACTACTCGCTTTATTTCCGATAACGCTACTAAAGGTTGTTCAAAGTAATGAAAAGCATTCGCACATACAGCTATATCAAAAGTATGATTTGCAAATGGTAGTGAATTAGCTGAGGTTTGATGAAATTCAACGTTAGAATAAACCCGATATTTTTCCCTGGCTATATCCAACATCTTTTCTGATATATCAACACCAGTAATTCTCTGCGTAGGATTTTTATCGAGCAAGAGTCGCTCAAATTCACCAGTACCACAAGCAACATCTAAGACTGTAGATTGTGAGTCTATTTGCTCCCAGTTATAGAGGAAGGTAAGAGTATTATTGATATATTTGCGCCAACGTAAATCGTAAATATCCGCAAGTTGCTCGTACTGAGCGCGAACCTTTATTTCACTCATTTTGTACTCGTTTTTCTATAAATTTTACATCTATTTCTTCAATTAACTCTCAAAACTCTACCTGCATTCAAAATTGCCAACAACGCTACACCTACATCTGCAAACACCGCTTCCCACAAAGTTGCAACACCGAATATTCCCAAGACAATAAATAAACCTTTGACTCCCATAGCCAGAATAATATTCTGCCAGACAATCTTATGAGTTTTTTTACCAACTTGAATCGCTTCAGCTACTTTAGAAGGAGCATCCGTCATCAGCACCACATCGGCTGTTTCAATTGCTGCATCCGAACCCAACGCTCCCATTGCCATACCTACATCAGCCCTAGCAATTACAGGTGCGTCGTTTATTCCATCACCAACAAACACAACTTTCTTGTTTTTAGCACTTTTACCTAAATATCTTTCAATTGCCTCTACTTTATCTTCTGGTAGTAACTCTGCTTCAAAATCATCTAAATTTAACTGTCGAGCAATACTTTGAGCAACGGCTTGATTATCTCCGGTGAGCATGACAATTTGCTCAACACCAACGTTTTTCAACTTCCGAATCGCTTCAACTGCATCATCTTTCTGTTCATCGGCAATAATAATTCTTCCAGCGTAAACCTTATCTACTGCTAAATGAACTACTGTTCCCTCGACAGAACATAAATCATGTTCGATATTCTCTCGATGCAGCAAACGGTCATTACCTGCAATAACGATTTTATTTCCTACTTTCGCTTGAATACCATGTCCGGGAATTTCCTGATAATCTTCTACATCTAAAGTATCAACCGATTTATCAAATGCGGATAAAATTGACTTCGCGACTGGATGGTTAGATTGAGATTCAACTTTTGCTGCTAATTGTAATAATTCTGCTTCACTAAAGCCGTTTTTAGTAACTATTTGAGTAACCTTAAAAACCCCTTGCGTCAAAGTTCCGGTTTTATCAAACACAACGGTTTGAACATCTGTAAGAGCATCAAGAAACGTCGAACCTTTAACTAAAATACCTCTTTTCGCAGCACCACCAACACCGCCGAAATAACCGAGAGGAATGCTAATAACTAATCCGCAGGGACAAGAAATTACTAACAACACCAAAGCACGATAAACCCATTGTGACGATGTTTCACCCGGTATAAATAGTGGCGGCAATATTGCTACAGCCAAGGATAAGAAAACGACAACAGGGGTGTAATATCGAGCAAAGCGGGTAATAAATTTTTCGGTAGCAGCTTTTTTATTGCTAGCGTTTTCTACTAAATGAAGAATTTTGGCAATCGAAGACTCTTCAAATAACTTGGTAACTCGAACGGTTAAAACGCCCGATTTATTTATCATTCCCGCTAAAACAGTTTCTCCAGGTTTTACTGTTCGCGGTACCGATTCTCCAGTTAATGCAGAAGTATCTACTTGCGAAGCACCTTCAGTAATTTCACCGTCTAAAGGAATTTTCTCACCCGGTTTGACAATAATTACATCCCCAACTTGCACGCTCTCGGGGGAAACCTGTTTTATTTCACCATTAACTTTAAGATTAGCTGAATTTGGACGTACTTCTAATAACGATTTTATAGACCTGCGAGAGCGACTTACTGAAAAATCTTGGAACAACTCCCCAACTTGGAAAAACAGCATCACCGCGACAGCTTCGGGAATTTCGTGAATGGCGATCGCACCTAATGTGGCTATTGTCATCAAGAAGTTTTCATCAAATATTTTACCCCGCAAAATATTACGTCCGGCTGTAGTCAAAACGCTCCAACCACTTATCAAATAAGCCGGAATGAAAACCAAGTATTCACCTAAAGAAAAAGGAGTGTTGTGCAAAGGTTCATAGAAAATCAAACCTAGCACAAACAAAATTATCGACACCGCAACAGGTATAATTTCCCGCTTAAGGCTGAATTCTTCACCATGACTATGCCCGTGGTCATGTCCACAACAACCTGAATCCGCTGACTTTGATGCCATTATTTACCGCTCCGATATATGAACGTTTTTACATCTGAATAGTTGTTCATATATTATCAAAAGTTAGGTTATTTATACAAGGTTTAATGATTAATTTTAATTAAACTTCTGGTTCATCAATGTGTTTCGCAACTTCACGGTAGATATTTGTGACATGGCTATCTTTCAAGCTGTAATAGACGTTGCGTCCTTCGCGGCGGTATTTAACTAAACGCATAGTACGCAGGATTCGCAGTTGGTGAGAGACTGCGGATTCACTCATCTTGACAGATGCGGCTAAATCGCAAACGCACAACTCTTGTTTTGCTAAAGCCGAAAGCAAACGCAAACGATGTGGATCTGCGAGGGTTCCGAAGAAATCAGCCATCTGCTGTGCTTTTTCTGTAGGAATAATTTCTGGCTGTACCTGACGGATATTATCTAGATGAATTTCACTAGAATCACAAGTAGGTGAATCAAGATTTGATAGTTGCTGTTTTGGTTTTGATTTAGTCATGAGAGTTGCATCTACAACAGACAGAGCCTATTTCTTCGCTATCTTGGAAGACAACTTTAAGAAGAAATAGTGATACTGATTATCATTGTAGCCAAGTTTGAACAGTTGTTCATTTGTCTGAGTTAGCAGCAACTAGATCAATTATTTAAAATTAAATTAAAGCGAGGTAGGATTTCAGTCAAAGTCCCTCGCTTGTAAATGGAATCGTAAAAAACCGAGATTCAGGAGCTAATTCCTAACAACTTTCCCTCAAAAGCTTGACCTTTGAGCATCCTATTCCAGTAGATATAGGGGAAGCCATATTTTTTTAGCAGCCACATAACGTATCGCTCTTTAGTTGGATCGATTGGAAATGTGGGGCAAAGCTCGTTGTCATAACCAAATTCGGCAAGTACCACTTTGCCGTATCCTGTAGTTATTGGACAGCAAGTATAACCGTTGTATTCTTGAGCGAGATTTTTTGAGTTTATTAAAGCCAGCAAGTTATGAACAACAACTGGCGCTTGTTTTCTTACAGCAGCAGCTGTTTTTGATGTTGGGAGACTCGCCGCGTCACCCAAGCTAAAAACGTTAGGGTAAACATTGTGCTGTAGTGTGTATTTGTTTACATCAACCCAGCCTTGTGTGGCTCCGTCAAGTACGGCTAATTTGCTTTGTTTGATAAAGTCAGGTGCGCTCATGGGTGGCGTAACATGAAGTAAGTCGTATTGGATAGCTATCTCTGAAACACCTGAGTCTGTTGATACATCAAAAATCGCTGTTTTGGTATCAGCTTTAATTTCTTTGAGATTGTGTTTATATGCTACGTCTATCTGTTTGCGCTTTACTACACAAAGCAGTGTTTGTGCGAATTCTTTTACGCTAAAAATTGCTCCTTTCGCCGTACAAAACATGACTTTTGACTGATTGCGAACTCCTTGTTTTCTAAAGGCATCATCAGCCAAATACATAATCTTTAATGGTGCCCCTCCACATTTAACCGGAGTGCTAGGGTAAGTGAATATAGCGTTACCATCTTTGAAATTCTTAATAGCTTCCCAAGTGTAAGGTGCGTATTCGTAAGCATAATTACTGCAAACGCCATCTTGCCCAATTGCTTCTTTTAGACCTTTAATTAAATGCCAATCAATCTGAATACCCGCAGCTAAAATCAGATATTCGTAGCAAATAAGTTTTCCCTCTTTAGTAATAACTGTATTTTTGTCTGGGTCTAAATTAGCTACAGAGTATTTGAGCCAAGTAGCACCATCAGGGATGTAGTCTTTTTCGTCTTTAACTGTATCCTCAGCTTTGTAAACACCACCACCAACTAATGTCCAAGCGGGTTGGTAGTAATGTTTCTCTCTGGGTTCAATAATGGCAACATCAAGCTGCTTGTTTGTCTTCAGTAGTTGTGCGGCGACTGTAATACCTGCGGCTCCACCTCCGACAACTACAACTTGGTGCTGTACCCTAGCTGTATCAGTTGAAATAGCTGATTCGTTATCTACTGGCTTAACTTGTGTAGACATGATATTTTCTCACCCTTGAAGCTATAAATGAAATATTGAGCCGAACATTTAACTAGAGGAAGCGAGGTTTCCACAACGCCGGTTAGCGGGAACAGCTTCCATAATCTTTTCAGGCTGCGGTAAATCTAGATTGTCCATCAACTCAATAAAACCTGCACGGTCACGTATACATGAAACGTCTTCCGTAGCAGGCTCAGGAGATTCATCTACAAATCGGGGGTTCCATCGCTTCTCTTCTCCAATTGTAGACACTGTACGACCTTGATAATCATGAGCGGGATACACCTGAGTGTTATCTGGTAAAGTAAATAGCCGTTGTGTTACCGAGTCATACAAAGTTCCTGCATCACCATCTTGAAAGTCTGTTCGTCCACAACCTCGAATGAATAAAGCATCTCCGGTGAGAACGTTAAGCTTTTTTCGGGAAGTCTCATCGCTGTTGCTATTGACTAAGTAAGCCATATGGCTACCAGTGTGACCTGGTGTAGCAATCGCCTCGATAGAAATACTTCCTATATGCAGCATTTCTCCATCTTGAATAAATTTATTAGCGCAATCTGTTGGAGTCTTTTCTGGTAGCACTCCCCGACAACCAGTCAACTCCCGCAGTTTTGCAGTTCCTGTAATATGGTCTGCGTGGATATGGGTTTCCAGACAATATCGCAGTGTAAAGCCAAGTTCTTTGAGAAGATTGCGATCGCGCTCTACTTGTTCCAAAACTGGATCGACCAGAACTGCTTCTTTTGTATCGGGGTCGGCAATTAAGTATGTATATGTACAGGATTCGCGGTCAAACAATTGTCGAAAAAACACCTTTTGCTCTCCTAACTAAAATAATTTTTATTCCTTTGATAGATGTGTTTAGCGTGTATTTACCACCATCTCCTTCTGCCACCTCCCATCCAAGGTTTGCCTCCTTCTACAAAGCCACTAACCTCGCCGCTGTGTTCGCGAAGAACGGGTACTAGATTAGGGTCATCGGAGGTTTTGGTGACAACTATCCCTTTCGGAGTAAGTTCAAATTTGCGCTCGTAGCGATTGGCATTGCGAAACATAATCGGTAAAGTGCGGCTCATCATCGCAAACCGTCGTCCTTCATCTACTCTTCGGTGCATACTTTTAACGTGGGCTTGAATCAAAGCAGTAACTTGCGGAATATCCGACTCTGTGACAGTGCGAACTCCACCTGGGATTTCCTTAACGGTGCGGCGGATCAGGCTATGGTTCGCAAATAGCTGATGAACAATTCCCATATCTTGCCTATTGCCATCCATCATGCCACCATCCATCATGCATCCTTGGCAGGCAATTCTTGGAGTTGCTTGAGTAATTTGTCCTGCCGTGAAAGCCAGACTTAATGTCAGTAGAAATAAAATTATCCCAAGTCGTAATTGTCGATTCATCTTAAACTCCTTAATTTAAGAAGTTATTAATTGAACTATCACCATACTTAGTTATGGCATCATACATATTAATGGCTGATGAATTTAGTATATCAGCCATTAATGATATAGTGATATTGAAATATGTTAATTTATGCAAACACTTACCTCATCTCAAATAATTGCTCTAAAAGCCAAGCTTTTTCGGGGTTTTGCCGACTCTTCTCGTCTATCTATTTTGAATGCTTTACGTAAAGGTTCTCTTACGGTAGGTGAAATTGTTAAAGTGACTGGTCTGAGTCAGTCGAATGCTTCTAACCATTTAGGCTGTCTCAGAGATTGTGGTTTAGTAACTCGTTCGCAAAAAGGCAATTTCGTTTATTACCAATTCAGCGACGAACGGGTAGCTACGTTACTGAGTTTGGCTGATGAATTGCTGGCTGATGCGGCAAAGGGGGTTTATGAATGCACTCGCTATGAAGCTTCTGAAACACAGGAGTAGGCTTTGGGTTTTTGTTCCAAAACTGCTTCTTTTGTATCGGGGTCGGCAATCAGGTAAGTATAAGTACAGGATTCGCGGTCAAACAACTGTCGAAAAAACATCTTTCGCTCTCCTAATTAAAATTATTCAAATAAATGCGTGAGCTTGTTCCATATCGTCGTAAAAAAGTAAAAGCTTGTCGTTGTAGCAGTAGCACTCTATCTTGACAAATACCTGTTCGCTGACTAATTTGTTTTAGCGTAAGTTCTTCTTCCCCCGTTAAACCGAATCGCAAGGTCAATATTTCTTGCTGTTGAGGAGACAGTTTAGATAATAAATCTTGAACAGTTTGCTTAAGGGATTCTTTTACAACATAATCGAATGGAGAATAACTTTCTGAAACTAATAAATCTTGCAATTGCGTATTTTGTTCTGTTCCTACTTTTACATCTAAAGACATAGGTTTACGAGCTAACCTCAAGCATTCTCTTATTTGACTTGGTTTGAAACCCAGAGCCTCAGCAATTTCAGTAACAGTTGGATTGCGACCAAGTTTCTGAGATAATTCTCGCTGAACTCGTTTAATTTTATTTAGCTTCTCGGTAATATGAATGGGTAAGCGAATTGTACGAGATTGTTGGGATATGGCTCGCGTAATTCCCTGACGAATCCACCAGTAAGCATAGGTTGAAAACTTGTATCCTAGTGATGGTTTAAATTTATCAACTGCTCGCTCTAATCCTAAAGTTCCTTCTTGAATTAAGTCGGGAAAATCCAAGTTGCGCTTTTGGTATTTTTTAGCAATTGTGACAACCAAACGTAGATTAGCCGCAATCATTTTTTGTTTGGCTATTTGTCCCTGGTTTATTTGTTCGAGTAGCTCAGAATCATTCAATTGAGCTTTAACTGACCATTCTTGTAAAGTTGGTTGACGCTGTAATTTTTCAGATAATTCTTCTTTTAATGCTAACAAAGAAATTCTTTGCTGAACTTGTTTAGCCAGAAAAATTTCTTCTTCAGAAGTTAATAGCGGTATGCGGACAATATCTTGAAAATAACTACCGACAATATCTTTTGAATACTTACGATTTTTGTTACTGTCATTATTTGGTTGTGAGTTAAAGTTAGACATGATTAGGTTAGTCTCAGAAGTAACGCACGCTGGTTAATGTTGAAGCAAATTTTACTTAAATATTAAGCATGAAAATACGAAATATTTTTCGCGATAAACCCCGTTAGTGATTTATTACTTTCGATAATAAGTAATTAAAAAAAAGGTTGTACTCTTAACGTAGAGTAACGCCAAGTACAACCGAGTGGTGTGTGTGTGGAAGTTTTGAATAATATAGTTATTTATATTTACTTAATTAGTTTGGCATCTTGAAATGAAATTGAGATGAAATTTCTCAACCTCAGAGAATTATCTTTAAATATTTGATGGGGGAATAACTTTCAAAGGTAGACGAACGCTAAAAGTACTACCTTTATCCAATTGACTTTGTACCAGTATTTTACCTCCATGTGCTTGAGCGATTACTTGGGCGATCGCCAATCCCAAACCCGAGCCACCACTACGACGAGAGCGAGAACTATTGACGCGATAAAAACGGTCAAAAATTACTTGTTGTTCTTGAGGTGAAATGCCAATACCTGTATCAATTACTTCTATAACTGCATCGCCGTTGTTTTTTTTTAAAATAAGATTTATATTGCCACCAGCAGGAGTGTATTGAATGGCATTGGCAATTAAATTAGAAAGTAGGCGCAATAGTTGGTCTTCATCTCCCATAACGTATAAGGGTTGATGAGATAAAATCGAGTATTCTAATTGCAAAGAAGATGCATTTGCTAAAGCTGAAAATTCTTCGATTAAATCCTCAATCAGAATATCAAGACAGCAAGGTTGCTTTGTAGGTATTAGAGTTTGCTGTTCCAGTCGTGAAAGTAATAGCAAATCTTGTACTAATTCAGCCAAGCGCAGATTTTGACGTTTTACCGATGTTAGAACATCTCGCGCTTGTTGTTCGGACAGTTCAGAACTATCGAGTACAGTTTCCACTTTGGCATTAACTGCTGCTAGGGGAGTCCGCAATTCATGAGAGACATCGGAAGTAAACTGCTGCATTTGTTTGTAGGAGTGATTAATCGGTTGTATTGCCAAACCAGCCAGCCACCAACTCGAACCGCCAACTAATAGTATTGTAATTGGTAATCCAAATCCCAAAATCAATTTAAAAGCCGCCAAACGATTATCCAATTCTTTGAGACTGCGCCCTACTTGTATGTAGCCCCAAAGTTGATTATTTTGGGTATGCAGCTGTAAAGATTTTTGACTGTAACGAATTCCTCTGGTGTCTTTGAGTGTTTGCCATCCTTGTGTTTGTACCTTCTGAGGTAATTCATTTGGAGGAAAGCCAGCTACAGCAATCAAATTTTTAGAATTATCAATAAAACGGACGTAATATATTTTATCTTGATAAAAGGTGCTAAAAATGCCGTGTTGAGAATGAACTAGTTGAATGTGGGTAGGAATTTTATTAATTGAACAATCGGAGTCAGCTACACAGAGATTGGGTAAAACCACCTGAAAAATCGGCTCCAAGCGTTTGGGTTGCTGCAAAGTCGGTTCGATAACGCTGTGTAAAGTACCCGTGACAGCTTCTAATTCCCTATCAATGGAAAGTAGGTAAGCACGAATCATAACCTGGTAAATAGCAACACCGCAAAGGCTCAAAAATAAACCCATAGCTGCCCCATACCAGGCTGCTAGTCGCCACCGAGTTTTATTAAATACTCTAATCTGCATTGGCAGGATTAAACCGATAACCCATACAGGGGATAGTTTCGATACAACTATCCCAACCATATTTAGATAATTTGCGTCGCAGAAGCCGCATTTGAGCAGCTATTACATTACTCACCCGCTCGGTATCAAATGTATATAAATGATTTAAAATTTGGTCGCGGGTAACAATTACATCGGGATGTTTCATCAAGTATTCTAATAAGTGAAACTCTTTTTTGGTTAAAGTAATTGCCTTTGTCTCGCCATTCGGATACTGACAAGTAACTGCAAAATTACCGTAGTCTAAAGTTAGATTACCTACTTCTAAATGCTGGGGCTGAAACTGGGGTACGCGCCTTTGCAAAGCCCGCAATCGTGCTAGTAACTCTTCCATTCCGAAAGGTTTTACCAAGTAATCATCCGCACCAGCATCCAAACCAGCAACTTTATCTTCCATGCTATCTCTAGCTGTTAATATTAGTACGGGTAAGGGGTTATTCCGCAGTCGTAAATGTTTGCATAATTCTATACCAGATAATCCCGGTAACAACCAGTCGAAGATTGCCAACGTATATTTATTCGAGTTATTTTGCAAATAACTCCAAGCTTCATCCCCATCCAAAACCCAGTCAACAATATATCTTTCTTTGCTCAACTTCTGCTGAATTGATGCACCCAAATCTGGTTCGTCTTCTACCAGTAAAACTTTCATAACTAGCGTTGCCTTTTTAAATCAGTCAAACTCTTAACTAACGCGCAATCTGGCTATACCTACGGGTACTGCTTGATTTGAATTAACAAAATTTGCAAATACTTTGTAGAGCATTTCACCTCTAGTGGCACCTCGTTTTCTGACTTTGTTCATTTCTATAGTAAGCTTAGTTCCCGGAGCAACGGGTTCGGAAAATGTTAATGTTGCTTTTTTCTTATCATCGATAGCAATTTCAGCATTAATCTTTTCTCCCGATTGGTTCGAGATATCAATATTATCATCTAGTTTTATGTTATCTGGAGCTTCAATAATAATTTGTGACACAGCATTACTTCGTTCAGAAATGGCGATTTTGAAGGTGTGTCTAGGAGTACTCCAATAGCGAATGCGTTGAGGAAATTCTGAAAAGTTAGTAATACGAGCAAAATTACTAGCTGTTGTTGGTTGTGCGATGGCAGTACCAGTTGATACAGCTAAAGTAAGGATAGCGGCGGTAGAAAATAATATTCTTTTCATTTCATTTTTCTCAGTGATAGAGTAAGTTGATTCACTTTTACAATTGCATTAGTGAATTACAGGGTATACTTAATAGTTTTACAAACTGAAATGAAAATTCGATGAAATTTTCATACAGATAAGAAAGCAACACGATTTGATGAATTTATGACTCAATTTGTTTGGAATTATAGTATTTCACTTTTTCGCGTTGCTCTCCTACATTTTGATTAACTAAAGCGAATCAAAATGTAGGAATAATTTAGCCACTGTAAGTGTTAATTCTTGCCAAACCAAGTGGAATTTCTTCTTTCATCCCTACTTTTTTGGCAGATACAGAATAATGCCAAGTATTTTCATAAAGTGGAGTCCGAACTCCCTGCATTTGAATTGATAGTGAAGTTCCTGGGTTGACAGCTTCTGAAAATGTAATGGTGGCTTCTTTGCCATTAATAGAAACTGTGGCAGGAATTTTTTCACCTGATTTATTGTTCACTTCAATTCCTTCAGTAATTTTCACATCTTCTGGTGACTCAATCATCAATTCAGAAACAGCTTTACCTTGAACGTGAACATCAAACTTATGGGTAGCACCATAAGCTTGAGCGTTGTCAGGTAGGGCTGCACTATTTCCTAAATGAGTAAATTTTGCGTCACTTGGACTTTTGGCAAATACTGGAATTGTAAATGAAATAGCGAAGGTAAATGCAGCCGCATAGATTAATTTTTTCACTTGTCTTCTCCTAATCAGTTAATAATTTTTTTGATTTTTCTCTATATATTTATTGTGAAATATGTGGATGAAAATAAGATGAAAAAATCATAGATATTTCAAAACTGCTTGATTTTATTAAAGTTAGATTAGATATATTTTACGTAAACAAATTAATCGATAATAAAACTCACCTTTAATTTTCAATAGAAAAGGTGAGAAAATGGTTGAATTATTGTTAATTAATAGTCTTTATTATCTGTTATGCTAAAAACTAATATAAAATAGCGTAATCTTTACGGGATAAAATAGATAGCTTTTAATTTTTACTTTTAAGCCTTTGAGAGGATGTTTGGAAAGTATTAAACAATTTAATTAAGACGAGAAGGGTACTTGGTTTACGAAATAATAGCAAAATTTAGCCAATTTAAAAAAAATCACCCAAATTCCATCTGAACCTGATTTAAAGTTTGCCTAATAGGAGATTCTATTCGGCAAACTTTAGGCTTTTAAAATTTTTAAACCTGTTTAACCTATAAATTATCTTTTAAAGCTAAAGCGACCGTTAACTTTTTCACCATCAACTTCAGAAAGAATAGCTACTTTGTATTCTCCTGCTGTTTTTTCTGGAAGTATGGCGTGATAATGTTTTTCGTCAGCTTCGTATTCAAGGGGGATTGATTTTTGCTCCCCATTAGGTAACTGAACTTGAGCCGTTACTTGAGCATTGCTGACCTTTTCGTGTTTTTCACCTTTTTCTAAATAAAAATCCATATGAGTTCCATCATCACTTGGTTCTGCGACAAGTTCTAAATGATATTGACCGGATTCTATAACTTGACCACCGTGAGAATGTTCCCCTTCTTTTTCATCTTCGGAATGGTCGTGACCGTCATTTTCTGAGTGACCTTTCTGTGCTACGGTTTCGGTTTTGCTAGCCGCTGAATCTTCTGAATTTGCAGTTTGATTACTACAAGCACCTACAAAAATTAATCCTATACTACCTAAGACAATTGCGCCTAATTTAAGTGATTTCATTTTTTTGACTCCTTGATGTTTCAGAATATAATTTATTAACGCAAAGGAACGCTGAGGGATTCGCAGAGAAGCGCAAACAAGTAATTTAAATATTAGTTTTTTAGTTTTTTATTCATCTCCTCTTACTATTATTGAGAATAGTTAAATCTTGATTCGCAGTAATTTCTGAAGCGGTTTCCATCTGAACTACGGATGAATTTTGTTTGGGAATCAAATATTTGCCAAATTTACTATACAAAGCCGGAAGTACCAATAAAGTTAATGCTGTAGAAGTAAACAAACCACCCAATACAACTATCGCTAAAGGTTGCAAAATTTCTTTACCCGCACCAGTCCCAATTACTAACGGAACCATACCTAATGCAGATGTTAAAGCTGTCATCAAAATAGCAACAAGTCTTTCCATTGAACCTTGGGAAATTACTTCTCGTAAAGGCATTCCCATTGCAAATTTGCTGTTATAGTTTTCTACTAAAAGCAAACCGTTACGAGTAGCTACACCGAATAAAGTGATAAATCCGACCATTGACGCTACCGAAAGAATACCACCACCCAAAGCAACGGAAAAAACTCCACCGGCTAATGCTAAAGGTAGATTACTCATAATCATTAAGGTTGCTGGTATTGATTTAACGGCGAAGTACATCAAAACGGCGATGACAATCATTGATAAACCGCCAAATATCAGGAAATTTTGGGAGGCTCGTTGTTCCGATTCAAACTGACCGCCATACTGAATAAAATAACCAGATGGTACTTGTACTTGCTCTTTGACTTTGGCGCGAATTTCATCCACAGCAGAACCCAAGTCTCTACCGGAAACGTTTGTAGAAACAACTATTAAGCGGGAAACGTTTTCTCGGTTAATGGTATTGGGACCAGTTCCGTAATCAATTTTTGCTACTGCTGCTAAAGGTATTTTTTGTCCATTGGGAGTATCTACAAGCAAATTGCGAATGGTGTCTAAGTTATTACGTGCTTCTGGTTTTAACCACACCAATAAATCAAAAAGCTGCTGTTTTTCTAATACCTGGGATACTACCCGACCATTTAATGCAGTTTCGGTTATTTCTGATAAATCTCCTACAGAAATACCGTAACGAGCCGCAGCATCGCGGTCAAACTTGATTTGTAACTGTTTTATCGGTACTTGCGGTTCTAGCTGCAAGTCTACCAAACCAGGAATATCTTGCATTACAGCTTCTACTTCTTTCCCCAAAGCGCGTAACTCTTCAAGTTCGGGACCGAATATTTTCACGGCGATCGCACTTCTGACACCGGACAAAATTTCATCCATGCGATGAGAAATAAAACCTCCGATAATCGCTACCGAACCAGGTATTTTGGCGAATTCCTCTCTTACTTTTTCTACCGTTGCTTCCCTATCTTTCATTCCGACATCGCTAATCTCAATATCGAGGTGCGCTAAATTTACAGGTGCAGCATCCGCATCTCCAGGAGCGCGTCCGGAACGCATCTGCACTGATGTAATCCGGGGGTCATCTTTGAGTGCTGCTTCAATTGCGTTTCCAGCTTGGTTGGTAACTTCTAAGGATGTACCGGGATAAAGCAGCATGGAATTAACTAAAGTACTTTCCTGAAATTCTGGTAAAAATACTCGTCCCAAGGTTGTAAAAATCAACATTGATGCCACAAAAGCTGCAACAGCAGTTAGAATCACCACGTTGCAACGTTTGATAGAAAAATTCAACAGGGGACGGTATAGCTTTTGCGACCAGCGAGTTAACCAGGTTTCATCATCCCGCAGTCTCTTTTTGGTTAGCAGTATGGCGCACAATGCCGGAGATAAAGTCATTGCTACCAAGGTTGAAGATAAAATTGATACCAAATAAGCCCAGCCCATCGGTGCAAAAATTCGACCTTCTACCCCAGTTAAAGTAAAAATTGGTGCGAAAACTACGGCTATAATTACTGTCGAAAAAATAACGCTGGTTCTTACCTGTACTGAAGTGTCAAATACCACCTGGAAAGGATGAACGGGATTTTCTGCTTGCTGGTTTTCCCGCAATCCCCGGTAGGCATTTTCCATATCAACGATAGAATCATCCACAACCGAACCGATAGCTACTACCAAACCTCCCAAAGTCATAGTATTAATACCTTGACCAAAGAAATTGAGAATCATCATCCCAATTAACACCGACAAAGGAATAGCGCTAAGGGTGATAATTGCAGTGCGCCAGTTCATCAAAAACATCAGCAAAATAATTGAAACAATTATCGTGCCATCCCTGAGAGAACTGGTAACATTTTTTATAGCATCATCAATAAAATTTTGCTGGCGAAAAGTAACTGTATACTTAACATTCGCTGGTAAACTAGGCTCAAGTTCTGCCATTGCCGCTTCTACAGCCCGACTTATCGTAGGAGTATCAGCTTGGGGTTGTTTGTTAACCATCACCACAACCGCAGGTTGGGTATTAAAACTACCATCACCCCGTTTTAATGCTGCACCAATTTGGACATCGGCGATATCTCTTAATAATACAGGGGTACCATCGCGAGCGGTAACTACTGATTTCTGTAAATCCTCAATTTCAGTAACTCTTCCGATACCGCGAATTAATAACTCCTTATCTGGGTCAATTAAAAAACCACCAGCCGCATTATTATTAGCTTTTCTCGCAGCTGCGGTAACTTGTTCTAAAGAAACATTAAAAGCCTTTAGTTTAGCAGGGTCAACTAAAACTTGATATTGGCGGGTATCTCCCCCATAAGAAATTAATTGCGAAACACCCGGAACAGCGAGAAGACGGTTTGTCACAACCAAATCAACAAATCGTCTCACCTCCATCATGTCAGTTGTGGTTTTCCCTTCTTCTGAATCGATAGTAAAAGCGTAGGAAAGTACTGTTCCGATGGGGGAACTAATCGGGGAAATCTGTGGTGATTCAATATTATCTGGCAGTTTTTGCGATGCTTGCTGCAATCTTTCGGTGACTAACTGTCGAGCTTGATAAATATCGGTTCCCCAATTAAAAATAACTTTGACAACAGAAATACCAACCCCAGAAGAAGAGCGTACAGTTTCTACACCGGGAGTACCATTGACAGCACTTTCAATCGGTAAACTAATTAGAGATTCGACCTCTTCCGGAGCTAACCCTGGTGCTTCGGTTTGAATTTCTACTTGGGGTGGAGCAAAGTTAGGAAAAACATCCAAAGGCATTTGAGTTAGGTTGTAAACTCCTAACATCGTGATAATAACTGCCCCAATAACCACCAGCCACCGCTGTACAATCGACCATTTCAGAATATTATCAATCATGATTGCAGTTTATGAGTCAGAATTATTTTTCGAGGTGGATTCTAGCTGACCAATTTGAGTTGTTGGTTCGTGATGGTTATTTTTTATTTCTTCTTCTAACTCCGGTAGTGTAATAGACTCGCTACCTAACCCTCCTGCATAAGCTGCAACCATGCGTCTTTGGCTGCGACGACCAGACATGGTTCCTGCTGCAAAAGCACCACCAGCAACTACCGTTCCTCCCAAGGTTGCAATTAACCATAAAGGTAAGGGAAAATTATTAGTATTAGTTTCTTCTGAGTGCAAATGCTCATCTTGCGAGTGGTCATCTTCTTTTTTACCACCACCCCTTAAAGACTGAGCGTAAAGTTGCGTAGCACGTTGAGTAACTACTGCATCTCCCTCAAATAAATCCCTGGTAACTTCGATTAAATTCCCAGAAGTTTGACCAAATTCAGGTTCAACAGATTGAAAAGCCTTACCATTTTTGATATAGATTAATTTTTTACCATTGGCATCCACCACAGCAGAAGTAGGAATTGCCAAAACTGGCGTATCTGTTTTATCCGTAACCACTTCCAACTCAGCAAACATTCCCGGTTTTAATTGACCGTTAGCGTTATTAATTTCAGCTTGTACTGGTACTACTTGCGTTTCTCCTTCTACCACCGAGCCAATTCGCTTAATCCGACCTGTAAAAATTTGATTGGGTACGCTCGCAACCTTTACATTCACTGGTTGACCAACTTTTACCTTACCCAAATCTTTCTCATAAATACTTGCTGTAGCAAAAACCTCGCGGTCATTAACAATGGTCATCAACTGACTACCAGCTTCTTCAAAAGATTGACCGATGCTTACTTGTCTGTCAGCAACTTGACCGGAAATAGGAGCCGTCACCGTTATCAACCCCTTTTTATTAGCAATAGCCCCTAGTTGAGCTAATCGAGTTTGATAAGTAGTATTACTAAGATTAATACGTTCTTTCGCTACCTTAACAGATGCTTGAGCGCGTTGAAGTTGATTTTCTGCTTCAATAACATCTCCGCGACGATTGGCTTTAGCAAGTTCCGCTTGAGCTTGCGCTAATTGAGTTTGAGACTCTAAAGCCGTGCGACGTGGTAAAGCGCCATTAACCGCCAACGAGTTGTCTTTGTTATACTTTTCTTGAGCAAATGCTACTTGACTTCGCGCTTGAGCTATTTCTGCTTTAGCGATATTTTGATAGCGATTGTAATTTTGTTGAGCCAACTTTAAATCCGCTAAAGCTTGTTGTAAATCGGCTTGACCTTGTGCTAATTTTTCCTGGGATTCAACCCGCAAATTTACGAAATCAGGGCTAGTTAACACAGCAACAGGTTGACCTTTTCTTACCCTTGCACCTGGTTCTACCAACAACTCAGCCACCTTTGCTCCAGGAATCGGAGTTGTTACCTCGGCTCTTTGACTAGGTAAAGTTTCAATTTTACCCGTCGTTTTAATGCCAACGTCCAAACGCTGACGTTTCACTGATTCAACTTTAATTCCCAACCGTTTCGCGGTTTGCTCATCTACTTTGACTTCTCCACTTGATTCGCTTCCACCTTGAAACGCACCACTTCCGTGATCGTGTCCCGCACCTGCTAACACAGATGTCGGAGCGTTTATCAAAATTAAACTCAGGGCTAAGGTAGAAAGAAAATTAAGAACTGGTGCAGAACCTTGAAAACGGTTGGAAATTCGCATAAACATTATCTTCCTCGTGTGAGCTTATCTCTGGAATATTGGCATTTTGAAAGAAGCAGTACTAGACTTCATGCAATCTTTCTGCTGATTGAGATGCTCCTGTAAGTACAACGAGCCACTACTAACTTTCTTTTCCAATTCTTTCACACCCAAATGAAAAATCGGTGAAATTTTTAGATGATTTTCTTTTGAGCAAATATATTCAAATGTTTAAAATCCTTGTTTGACAATCAATACGGTGTCAATCTTGAGAGGATATACCTACTTGTATAAATAGAACTGACTCCGTTCAAAAATAACAAAGAGACGTTGCAATGCAACGTCTCTACAAAATTATTGGTTTCAAGATTAGCATTGAATGAAGATAGACAATTTAACAACCACCTACTTCGTAAAATAAAGTCTGAGAAACTAACTTAAACTTTCAATTAACTTTATTACTCGTTGTTTAACTTCCTCACGGATACGACGGAATGTTTCAATATCTTTACCTTCGGGGTCATCGAGTTGCCAGTCTTCAAATATATCTCTTGTCACCCATTCTGGTGGTAAATTTACACCGCAACCGCATAAAGAAATCACGGCATCGTAATCTTCTGGATTAAAATCACTTAAAGGTTTGGATTTTTGATTGCTGATATCAATGCCAATCTCAGACATGATTTCTACTGTTTTGGGGTCTACAAAACTCGATTCTAAACCCGAACTAGTAACGCCTATTTTACCTTCTCCTAAAGTACGAGCGAATGCTTCTGCCATTTGAGAACGGCGAGAATTTTTCTTACACACAAACATGATTTTTTTCATGGTATTTCCAATTGTGAGATTAACAAACAGTTGAGTTGAAAAACTTTTAAGATAACCAAAGGCACTAAAATTTAGGCAGACAATTATCTACACTGATACCTGCTTTGATTGCTTCTTGTTTACGTTCGCTGTAGCGGTTCGTAAGATAATCTGCTTCGGAGCGTAACAACAAGGTAAATTTATACAATTCTTCCATGACATCAATAATGCGATCGCGATATGGCGAATCTTTCATGGTTCCGTCTTCGTTAAACTCTTGGTAAGCTTTGGCAACGGAAGATTGATTGGGAATGGTAAACATCCGCATCCAACGTCCTAAAAGGCGCATCGAATTTACGGCATTAAAAGACTGAGAACCACCGTTCACCTGCATTACAGCCAAAGTTCTACCTTGAGTTGGTCTAACTGCTCCTATACTTAAAGGAATCCAGTCAATTTGATTCTTGAGAATACCAGTAAGATTACCGTGCATTTCTGGAGATGACCAAACTTGACCTTCTGACCATTGGGTTAATTCCCGTAGCTCTTGGACTTTGGCATACGATTCAGGTACGCTTCCCCGAATCGGTAAGTCATGGGGATGAAAAAACTTAACTTCTGCACCAAATCCAGCAATGATTCGGGCTGCTTCTTCTGCTGCAAGCCGACTGTAGGAACGCTCTCGTAAGGAGCCGTATAAAAATAATATTCTGGGTGGATGATTGAAATCGGTCATAATTATTGAATTAACGGAAATCTACGGAAGATTTGACTGCTGTTTTACCCAAGCTTGAGCAGCTATTTGAATGACTTTATATTTACTTAAGAGAACTATCGTCGTTATTCATCCGTATCATTAAAGCTGGGCGCGGATCGCGTAAAGTCGCCTTTTCCGGTTCCCGTGGAAACCAAGCTGCGGTACGCTTACAAAATTCAACCAGCATCAACATTAGTGGTACTTCAATCAAAACCCCTACTACTGTTGCTAAGGCTGCACCGGAATTCAAGCCAAACAGCATCACCGCTGTAGCAATAGCGACTTCAAAGTGATTGCTAGCACCAATTAAAGCAGCGGGTGCGGCATCTTCGTAAGATAAATTTAGCTTCAGCGCTGCTACATATGCAATCAAGAAGATGAAATTGGTTTGGATAAAAAGCGGTACGGCAATTAATAAGATGTGTAGGGGATTTTCTACAATTAATTCGCCTTTAAATGCAAACAATAGTACCAAAGTTAACAGTAAAGCGGTGATAGAAATTGGAGTTAGATACTTTAAAAATCGCCTCTCAAACCATTCTCTACCTTTATTTTTCATAATCCAGTAACGGCTGAATATCCCGGCTATCAAGGGCAATCCTACGTAAATCAGTACCGACAACACGATAGTTTGCCAAGGTACGGATAAATTATTAGCTGCTAACAACCATCTACCCAAGGGTGCGTATAAAAACAGCATTGCCAGGGAATTCACCGCTACCATCACCAAGGTATGTCCTTGGTTGCTGTAAGAAAGATATCCCCACATCAATACCATTGCCGTACAAGGGGCAATTCCTAACAAAATCGCACCAGCAATGTAAGAATTTGACAGCGCAACTTCGCTACCGCGAATTATTTCGCTTCCCTCAATCAAAGGACGAAATAACCATCCTAAGAAAAACTGAGCAAATGCCACCATCGTAAATGGTTTAATCAACCAGTTAATCACCAAAGTAAGAATTACAGGTTTGGGAGCGCGGATAGCATGAACAGCTTGGCTGAAGTCAATTTTTACCATGATGGGATACATCATGAAAAATAAACACACCGCAATGGGAATAGATACCTGAAACACGCTCATAGCATCCAATGCCGTTGCTATCCCAGGAAATGTTCTTCCCAATGCAATCCCGGCAATAATGCAGAAAAACACCCAAACTGTAAGATATTTTTCAAAAAAGCTCAGATTGCTCCCAGCTTTAACTGGTGCTTTATTTGCTTGCGAATTATTCGTACTCATCTGTAAACCCCGAAATATCTATAGTTAAGTGTTAAAATTCGGCTCGTTTCCGCAATACTTCATCGATAGTTAAATCCAGACGGGCTTGTCCCTCAAATACCGTTCCTGCTTTACCTCTAGTAAAATGAAGCTTATCTAGGCTATAAGCATCTTCTGGTAAAGGTACATACCCCACAGAACTAACTGTTGTGGGCGCTTTTTCAATATAGAAATTTACAAAGTCTCTCACCCCTGCTTTCTTTTGAGCAGACTTAATATTTACATAGATAAACAGAGGACGAGAAAGTGGTTGATATTCTGCTTTTTCAACCGTTTCTCTTGAAGGTAATACTGCTCCTTTACCGTTATCTATTCCTAAAGCTTTTAATTTATCTTGGTTTTGTTCGTAATACGCATAACCAAAATAACCTAAAGCATTGGAGTCTTTACTGACACCAGAAACTAGAACCTCATCGTCTTCGCTGGCTGTATAGTCACTACGACTATCTCCAGATTCACCGACTACCGCTTTTGTAAAGTAGTCATAAGTACCCGATTTATCCCCAGCACCATATAAACTTAACGGCTTATCGGGAAAAGAAGCGCGTACCTGTTTCCAGTTGGTAATCTTTCCTTGGGCTGATGGCTCCCAAATTTTCTTTAATTCCGCTACCGTAATCTCTTTTGCCCATGTATTTTGGGGATTCACCGCTACAGTCAAAGCATCAAAAGCTATAGGTAGCTCGGTAAATATTACACCGTTGGCGGTACAGGTTTTCAATTCCTGCTTCAGAATCGGACGTGAAGCGTTACTGATATCTGTTTCTCCTTTGCAAAATCTTTCAAAGCCACCTGTAGTACCGGAAACGTCTACTTTGACTTCTGCTTGATTCTGTTGTTGAAATTCTTTAGTTACAGCCTGTGTAATTGGATATACCGTACTCGAACCATCAATTTTTATTGTGGTTTCAGAATTACTAACCTCAGATACTTTTCCCTGGGACACAGTAGTGCTAGGAGTGTTAGACGTGTTCGTACAGCTAGCCGTCAGAACTAATACCCCTAGCATCAGAGCCATTTTCGTTGCTGTTGCTTTCATGGTACGTACTTACATTGACTTCAAGGGAACATCTCTATCATTTCAAAAAAAATTGATGTTTCAAGTAAACGATATCACAATACCGAAAAACATATCAAAAAAAATTGATATGAGTATTAAGAATCTTTACAAGCAGGTGCGGGTAATACTTGGTTGATGAGCCGGTATTGTGCGAGGTAATCCTCTAAAACCTCAAACTGAGCCGAGTTGAGACTGTAATAAATCCAGCGTCCTTCCTGACGAGCATAAACTAATTTAGCTTCTTTAAGATTTTTGAGATGAAAAGATAGCTTAGATTGACTTACCTCTAAAATATCGCATAAGTCACAAACACACATTTCTTGTTTTTTGAGTAATTGCAAAACTTGAATCCGCAGTGGCTCAGACAGAGCATGAAAGCCAGCAATGATGATATCGTTTGTATGAGTAACTTGCATTGCTGTAAGTTGAAATTATTGGGCTGCCTTTCCATCTTAATTTACATTTGATGCGAAATTTTGTGCTGAAACTATACTTTGTTCAAAGGTTGAGAGTTAATTAACCTTCTAAACGAGTACCCCAACACAGATGTGATTTTCTTTGCTATTACTGCCATAGTTTTTGCTAGCATTGTTAACTCCAAGGGAACATATCTATCGTTGCATCAAAAAAACTTGATGCTTTAGTTAAGCTATACCACAATACCGAAAAAACAAGTCAAAAAAAATTTTTATATATATTAAGAATCTTTATGATGATGAGAAATGAATGCTTATGCAGATGAATAGTATTGTTCCATAGCAACAAATGAAGCCAATTAAAGGCTGTAATAATGCGTCGTGGCTTTCTTGATAAGTGTAGACTAATTCAGTTTTAGTTATAGATTTTTGGGAACTTGCTACAAAGACAATGCATTAGTCCGATAGAAGGTTGTAATAATATTCGGATCGTTTTTTTGCACATAGATGTAGGCAAGAGATTGATACAAAACCTGTCAGTCTCTTGCAGCATTTTTCCTGTGAGTTTAATAGATGCTCTTTATGATAACTAATTATGCGGACTTGATGTAACCCAAGATAGCACCGTAAATAACTTTGGAGGTAATATCGGCAACCGTATAAATAATTTGTCGCGTTACTGCTCACTTTTTTAGCTTGGCTAATTATTCAAAAAAATACGCGATTTCTTTCCATATCGTTGTAGAAAAGCCAGAGCTTGTCGCTGTAGCTGTAGCACTCTTTGACGAGAAATACCCATTCGCTGACTAACTTGATTTAATGTCAATTCTTGTCCATCTTCTAAACCATAACGCAAGGTTAATATTTCTTGCTGTTGAGGAGAAAGTTTGGATAACAAGTCTTTAATAGTTTGGTTGAGGGATTCTTTTAAAACGTAGTCTTCTGGAGAAAAACTATTGTCTTCTAACAAATCTTTTAAATCTGTATTTTGTTCTTCTCCCACTCGTACATCTAAAGACATCGGTTTACGAGCCAAACTTAAGTAATCTCGAATTTGACTTGGTTTCACTTCCATTACCTCAGCAATTTCAGTCACAGATGGATTGCGACCAAGTTTTTGTGATAATTCTCGTTGAACTCGTTTGATTTTATTTAGTTTCTCCGTGATATGAATCGGTAAACGAATTGTGCGAGATTGCTGGGATATTGCTCGCGTAATTCCCTGACGAATCCACCAGTAAGCGTAAGTAGAAAACTTGTATCCCAACGCTGGTTGAAATTTATCAACTGCTCGCTCTAATCCTAAAGTTCCTTCTTGAATCAAGTCGAGAAAATCCAGATTACGTTTCTGGTATTTTTTAGCAATTGTGACTACTAAACGCAGATTAGCCGCAATCATTTTTTGTTTAGCTCGTTGTCCCCGATCTATTTGTTCGAGTAGTTCTGTATCATTCAATTGAGCCTTGTCTGACCATTCTTGAAGAGTTGGTTGACGCTGTAACTTCTTAGATAATTCTTCTTTAATCGCTAACAAAGACATCCGTTGCTGAACTTTTTTAGCCAAATTAATTTCTTCTTCGGAAGTTAACAGCGGTATGCAAATTATATCTTGAAAATAACTACCGACAGTATCTTTTGAAGATTTACAAGTTTTTTTACTGTCCTTATTTGGTTGAGAAATAGGGTTAGACATAAGATAATTAGCTTCTACTGAACGCACGCTGGTTAATCTTGAAAAAAGTTTTGCTTAAGTATTAAGTTTGAAAATAAGAAGTATTTTTGATGATAAACCCTTTGTAATTTATTATGTTTGATAAATTTATATAAATCAAAGAATCAAAAGAAAGAGGTTGTACTTTGAAAGCAGAGTTTCGCTAAGTACAACCAAGTGGTGTGTGTGTGAGGAGTGATTTATTTGAAATCACAATGTAAACGTAAACAATATAAATATTCACGTTCACTTACTAGTATGTTATCTAAAAATGAAATTAAGATGAAATTTATCAAGGTTGGGAGAATTATTTAAAAACTTAACTGGCGCTAAAATCTGGTTCGTCTTCTTCGAGTAAAACTTTCATAACTAGCGATCGCCTTTTTATGCAAGCCCTAACTAACACGCAGTCGGGCTATGCCTACAGGTACTGTTTGTTTTGAATCAACAAAATTAACAAACACTTTGTACAGCATTTCGCCCCTGGTAGCACGTAATTTTCTAACTTTGTTCATCTCTATAGTAAGCTTTGTTCCAGGAGGAACGGGTTCGGAAAATGTTAATACTGCTTTCTTCTCATCGATAGCAACAGAGGCGTTAATCTTTTCTCCCGATTGATTAGAGACATCAATATTATCCCTTAGCACTATATTATTTGGGGCTTCAATAATAATTTTTGACACAGCATTACTTTGTTCAGAAATGGCAATTTTTAAGGTATGTCTAAGAATGCTCCAATGGCGAATACCTTTAGGAAATTCTGAAAAATTAGTAATACGAGCAAAATTGGTAGCTGCTGTTGTTGGTTGTGCTATAGCAGTACCAATTGATACGGCTAATGTGAAAGTAGCGGCAGTATAAAATAATATTTTTTTCATTCTGAGAGGGTTTTAAAAGTAATTTTTAGATTACATTAATACTATTTTTTCAAATATTTTCAGAGAGTAAAATGCTACAACAATAGTAATAATGTAATCATTTAATATTCATCCACTAACTTGAGATGTTAGATGTCTTAGACTTAGTATTACGTCGGCGTGTTTGAAACCACATAATAATTCCTGTAACGGCAAGCATCAGCAAACCAAAAGCATTTAAGAATGGATAAATCATTTCTAGATTAATACGACCAAATTTACCCCTATGCCATTCCAGAAGCCAGAGAAACTCCTCAGTTTTACCACTAATTACTGCTATGTGAAACAAAGAACCCGTAATCAAACTTAGTATTGCAGGCAACAACATGATTGGGGCAAACAACGAGTGCAGTTGACGGATGCGAGCTTTATTTAATGCCATAGTTAGCAGTTTTACTTCAATAATATATATTTAGACTTAAAAAAAATCGCATCAATAGAAATCAAAAAGACTTCATTGATACATTCGTCGCTTAGTATAATAAAGTAAAAAAGTTCCTAATAAAAGTAGTGAAAAAACCATTTCTCCTGGCTGTGGAATCAGGCTTGAATTGTTTATTGTAGATGAATTTACTGAATTAATGCCTTTCTTTTCCGCGTGCATTTTCATTGGAGTAGAAGAAGGCTTTACAGATGTTTCCGGATTTTTCATATTCAACATCCGGGATGAATTGGAAGATTCTGGCTGTGTTTTTGCCTCTGGGGTTACTATTACTTCTGTTTTTGGTTCGCTTGTTTTTTTGGCTCCGTGGAACTTTTTCTCATGTGCTTTGAGGGGTGAAGCTTGCACTAATGTAGTTGCAACTAGTGTTGAACCGATAAAAATAATTTGACGAATTTGTGATTTCATTTTTTTTAGGTAAGGGTGCTGAAGCGTTCATGCTTACATTCCTAAGTATGATGGATACTTATGAAATCAGGATGAAATAATAAGCTCTTTTTTCAAAAAGTATGACAATTTATTTTAATTTAATAAAGAATATGACAACAAGAATATTTCATGCTGATTTCATAACTCCTTGTCAAAATAGTAATCAGCAGAAACACCGCTCAATTTTGTTTTTAAAGAAACTACCGAACTATGGTAAATCAACTAATTCAAAAAGTAACTATCGTATTATCTGCTGTAAACGCTATAATTTCTGCTACGCCGTTAATAGCGGATTTTTGTAGCACATCCCGGAATACCTAACGACTGATTATTTTTGAAGGGATAAGTACAGCTAGGTAAAGTTATCGCTCAAATAATTATACTATCTATCGAAATTTAGCAACGTCGTATTTAGCTATATCCAAACACGTTATTAACAGGTAATTATTGTGAATTATAAGACTAATGCACTTACCAGACGCAACTTTTTACGTTTCACAACCGGAATCGGCATAGCAGTAGGGCTAGATAGTCTTGTACCTGCATATGCCAGACAAGTAGTTGCGAATGAAACCGGAAAAGGACGTAATTACCCCGATGTTATCGATCTAAAAGTTCAGGAAACAGCAGTTAAAATCGGAAACAAGCAAGCCAAAGCCCTAACAGTTAACGGCTCAGTTCCTGGTGCTTTAATCCGTCTGCGTGAAGGACAAAACGTCACCATTAATGTAACCAATGAACTTAAAAAAGATACTTCAATCCACTGGCATGGTATCCTTCTTCGCCCGAATATGGATGGTGTACCTGGAGTGAGTTTTGCAGGGATTAAACCGGGACAAACCTTCACT
Organism: Rivularia sp. PCC 7116; assembly: GCF_000316665.1. Classification (GTDB taxonomy): domain Bacteria; phylum Cyanobacteriota; class Cyanobacteriia; order Cyanobacteriales; family Nostocaceae; genus Rivularia. Next base: position 2,240,778 of record NC_019678.1, read on the forward strand.
TATCGGTTTCCTGTGGCTCAAAATGGCACGTACTGGTATCACAGTCACAGCGGATTACAAGAACAACGGGGTCATTATGGTGCGCTTATTATTGACCCGATTGAACCCGAACCTTTCGAGTATGACCAAGATTATGTCGTTATGCTCTCCGATTGGACGTTTGATAATCCCCACGATATTCTCGCCAATCTCAAAAAAATGCCCGCTTACTACAATTATCAGCGACGAACCATCGCCGACTTGTCCAAAGATTTGGCATGGAGACGTATGCGGATGGACCCAGCAGATATCGCTGATGTTACTGGGGCAACCTACACCTACTTAATGAATGGTTTAGTCCCAGACTCAAACTGGACTGGACTTTTTCAAGCTGGTAATAAAGTACGACTTCGGTTTATTAATGGTTCGGCAATGACTTTCTTTGATGTTCGCATACCTGGACTCAAAATGACCGTAGTGCAAGCAGACGGTCAAAATGTACAACCAGTAAGCGTCGATGAATTCCGTATTGGCGTTGCAGAAACTTATGATGTGATTGTAGAACCTCAAGATGAGCAAGCCTACACGATTTTCGCAGAAACAATGGATCGTAGTGGTTATGCTCGCGGCACATTAGCAGTTCATGAGGGACTTAGGGCACCCCTTCCCGAACGTCGCGAACGTCCTTTACGTACTATGGCAGACATGGGGATGGCTCACGATATGTCAGGCATGAATGGTGACTCCTCCATGAAAGATATGCCAGGAATGAATAATAATTCTTCCATGAACCACGATATGTCTGGTATGAATAGTAATTCCTCCATGAAAGATATGCCAGGAATGAATGATAATTCTTCCATGAACCACGATATGTCAGGCATGAATGGTGATGATTCCTCCATGAAAGATATGCCCGGAATGAATCATGATATGTCCAAGAATGATGCAGGAGTTCCCCACGGTCCTGACGATCATGGTTTAGGAAATGCAACAGTACCAATGATGGTAAAAAGTCGGTTGCATGAACCTGGTGTTGGTTTAGAAAATACAGGACATCGCGTTTTAGTTTATACCGATTTACGTAGTTTAAAACCCGGATATGACAAAAGAAAGCCAGAGCGAGAACTAGAACTACATCTTACCGGAATTATGGAACGATATATGTGGTCATTTGATGGTAAGAAATATTCCGAAGACAAGGAAATCACTTTTTATAATGGGGAACGACTGCGCCTAATTTTTGTGAATGACACAATGATGGAACATCCAATTCATCTACACGGAATGTGGATGGAATTAGATAATGGTGCAGGAGAATATAAGCCCCGCAAACATACAATTAATGTCAAACCTGCTGAAAGACTACCTGTAGAGATTAATGTAGATGCCCCCGGTAAATGGGCATTTCATTGTCATTTACTTTATCACATGAAAGTAGGGATGTTCCGTACAGTAGCTGTTGTTAATCGGGGGTAAGCTAAGTGCAAATTCACAAAACAAATTACCGTTTTACTATTGCCGGATTGCTAGGTCTAATCGGCGTTTTGGTTTATGCTCCAGAAATACGGGCGGACGAACGGAAACAGTTAAAAACAGAATTCAACATTGAAACTATTGACTTTAATGAGGTAAATACTGACAGATCGCAAAAGGAGAAGGAGACAAAATTTAGACAAAGCATTCTTACAGATGAATCCGTTATCCCTACTGTTGAAATTGCCAATCAAGAACAATTGCGATTCTCACAGAGCCAAAATAACGTTCCTCAAATTATCAACGAAAAAGAATGGCCCGAACCCTTAGATGATAGTCAAAAGTTAAAAACTGAACTTAATATCGAAACTATTGACTTTAAGAAGGAAAATACTGGTAAACCGCAAGAGCAGAAGAAGACAAAATTTAGACAAAGCATTCTTACCGATGAATCTATTCTGCCTACTGTTGAAATTGCCAACCAAAAACAATGGCGATTATCACAGAAGCAAAATAACATTTCTCAAGTCACTAATGAAGAAGACTGGCCCGAACCTGTAGATGATAATCAAATATTTTGGTTGCTATTAGTTGATCAATTAGAGTTTCGGGACAATGATGGGGAAGCTACCTTCAACTGGGATGCTCAAGGCTGGATTGGAGGTGACTATAAACGACTTTGGATTAAAACTGAAGGAGATATTGGTTTAGAAACTGCTGATGGCGAAGCAGAGCTACAACTCCTTTATGGTAAATTAATCGCTCCTTTCTGGGATTTACAGGTTGGTTTACGCTATGACCAATTATATAGTTCTGACGGCGGACCGGGACGAGCTTTTGGTGTTATTGGCGTTCAAGGTTTAGCTCCTTACTTATTTGAAGTAGATGCTGCTCTTTTTGTCAGTCAAGATGGCGATGTTTCTGCACGACTTCAAGCTGAATACCAGTTACTTCTTTCTCAGCGGTTAATCTTACAGCCCGAATTCGAGACGAATATTGCTATTCAACAAGTGGAAGATTTTGGTGTTGGTTCGGGGATCAACGATATTGAGTTGGGATTACGATTGCGTTACGAGATTAGTAGAAAATTTGCTCCCTATGTAGGAGCTTCTTGGACGCGCAAACTTGGCAATACTGCTGACTTAGCACGAGAAGAAGGGGAAAGTGTTGATAACTTCACTCTTTTAGGTGGTGTGCGACTGTTGTTCTAACTATTGAAAACAGGCTTTACATGACTGGCACGGTTGTACCGTGCCATTAATGATCGGATTATATTGCAAATGGGTCTAATCTCAGTAACGTAATAACAAACTTTAAATTTTGTCTCAACAGCCAGTCCAGAAGCTAGGGCTAGAACCATAAAGGAAAACACAATTATGAATAATATGGAAACCGAATACAAATCTGGAAGCTTATCCCTATTCGGTGCGATCGCTATGGGTACAGGAGTTATGATTGGTGCAGGCATTTTTGCACTAACAGGGCAAGTGGCAGAATTAGCAGGAGCCTTGTTCCCCTTAGCTTTCTTAGCTGCGGCAATCATTAGCGGATCTGACACGAATTGCATCATTAGGAGCTATTTTCTACCTATTTACGGATATTGCTATACATTGGGGTGTCTTTCGCAACCTAAAAGAAGATATTAATGCCAATGGTGCTATCGTTTTTACTGCTGCTGTTCTTGACATAATCGTTCTTGGCGCTATCCTCATTCTGAAAGGAACTTCTGACCCTATGCTGCTATTGATCGCAGGCTTAGGGTTGCTCCTGACCTTTTTGGGTGAGCGGTTCTTTCTTAAATATCATCAAATGGCTCAGGAATAACACTACATCTTGTCTATAGTTCTACCTGAGTATAAACTTTATATCTAAATATCTAACTATAAGGTCAAGAAATAGAAAACAGATATTAGTATCATAACAATTAGTAACTGGCATAAATAATACAAAAAGTATTTTCAAAGAATTTAAAGAATTTCATTCTAATTTCATTCATGAATGAAAAAATGAAATTAGTGAAGAGAAAGTATTCCCAAGATACTTTTCACAAAAGTAAGTTGACTCTATAGTCAGCTAGAAATTTTAAACTGACCCTAGATACTTCAAAAAAGGAACCAATAAAATGAATTTACGTAATAAAACTCTTGCCCGTATAGCTTTTGCAGGTTTAGCGTTAATTGGATTGAGTGCAGCACCGTCCCAAGCTCAAACAACTGGGGGAAAACCAACAAACCAACAGCAAATGCATCAGAACCATCAAATGATGAAAAAGATGACTCCCGAACAAATGCGTCAACACCAACAACAAATGATGAAAAAGATGACTCCAGAACAAATGCAGCAAATGATGAAAAAGATGACTCCGGAACAAATACGTCAGCATCACCAACAAATGATGGGAAATATGAAACAAATGAATCAGATGATGGAACAGATGAACCAACGCATGGGAGAAGGTGGTGAGATGAAAGGAAGCTCTAATCAACAAAAATAATTGCAAATGAATCACAAAATGTAGAGAATGGGAAGTTTATATGGAAAATACAAAAAAAATTAACGACGATATCACAGTAACCGGACAAGTAACACCAGAACAGTTACAGCAAGCAGCCAAGTCAGGTTTAAAGTCTGTATTAAATTTACGCGCACCTGACGAAAAAGGTTTTATGAAAGATGAACAACAACAAGCTGAAGCAGCTGGTTTAAATTACACTAATATTCCTCTCAAAGTAGAAACAATCGATGATAAGCTTATCGACGAAATACTAGAACAAATAGACCAACTACCCAAACCCGCACTCATTCATTGTGCCAGTGGAATGCGAGCCGGAGCAATGGCATTGATGAATTTAGCCATAGATAAAGGAATGACACCAAAAGAAGCTTTTGAAACTGCCGAGAAGCTAGGTTTTGATTGCAGTAGCTCACCCAAATTGAAACAAGTATTTGAGGAATACGTTGCCAAACATTCACCACCTACTTATGGTGATTCTGACATTAAATGCATTCCGAAGTGAAGAAATTTTAATTCAAACAAGGTATTCCTTTGGAGATAACATTAAAAATAATCCAATGGAGTACCAATATTTTTTTCTGCATAAAAATGCGGAGCAAAAACAATGCTTAAACGCTTATCTAGTGGATGAAAAGAGTAACGGGATTTACGTAGGTTCTGGTAGAATACATATTTCTAATTAAATAGAAATTGCTTAGAATATATGTTCTTTACGTAGTGATTATGGGTCTTTATGACTATCAAAAATTTGAGTTTTACAATACAAATGAATGTCTTTTATTTGGGAAAAAATATCGTGCGATGTTTTAAATATTAATTTATTTGAACATAAACAACATCCCGAAGATGATGAAATCGCTGTATTCCCTATAAAACCGTAAGAGCATACAAATATGAAATCAGGATGAAATGGCTGTCTTCCTTCTGATATACATTTTATTTAACTCTAATGATAGACGCAGAAGAAAGGAACAATTACCTATCAATAGGTAAGCGTCCATATTGAAACAGGAAATAAATTTATGCTTTTAGTTCACGAAGAATACCAGTCTAGCTTTGATGTGGCAATGCGTTGTGTCGTGGAATGCGAACACTGTGCTGAAGCTTGCATGGGTATGTCAGAGATGGTGCAATGCGCTCGTAGCTGTCTAGATTGTGCAGAAATCTGTCGTACTGCTGCAACGTACATGGTAAGAGGTTCGCGCTACATTTCTCACTTAGCCCGTGCTTGTGCAGAGATTTGTGAAGCCTGTGCCACTGAATGCGAAAAGCATGATGCAGAACACTGTAAAAAGTGTGCAAAAGCTTGTCGTGACAGTGTGGAAGAATATAAGAAAATTGCCGCTGTCGCAGCTCGATAAATTTGATTCAGTTTAACTGTAAGGCTTTTCAGTTATCAGTTACTAGTTAAATAAATAGTAACTGTTAGCTCTTCATTACTAACTGATAACTGATTTAATTTAACAAGGAAAAATCTAAAATGGAATCCAAGTCTAAAAACAATTCTTACATTAGCCTATTGATTGCACTGATAATTTCTTATGTCGTAATGCTAGTCCTGATGCTTTCACGAGTTAACGAGTTTGGTAATTTCTTTATCAGCCTCAACCAAGTGTATATGTCAGGACTCATGGTATCGACAATGCTGCTGATCATGCTGTTCGCAATGGGTTCCATGTACAAGAACAAGAAATTAAACATTGCACTTCTCATCGGTGGAACAGCATCAATATTATTGTTCTGGACTCTTGTGCGAACCCAAGCAGCAGTAGGAAATCAACAATTTTTGCGCTCAATGATTCCACATCACGCTGCTGCTATTTTGGTATGTCAACAAGCATCGCTGACAGATGCGCGTATTCAGGAGCTATGCACGGAGATTGTCCAGACGCAGAAAGAGGAAATAAGAATCATGAAAGAACTTATGAAATAGTCCGAATATTATTAAGTAATTAAAATATTTCTCTTTGTTCTTTTTTTTAAGAAATTCAGTATATTCATTATTTTTGTAGTCATGTTCGAGGTAAAAATATAAGCTAATGGCAAAGCAACATCACTCAAGAAATAATCACGCAGTTCGAGAACGTGAAGAACGTCAGAATCATAGCGAACAAGCCGGACATCTCGAACATGGGGTACACGCAGGACACGGTAAACACGCCGGACACAGCCCGGAAATATTCAAGCGTCGCTTCTTTATTTGCTTAGTTCTTACCCTACCAATTCTCTATTTTTCTACTCAATTACAAACCTGGTTAAACTATCAAGCAATTACTTTTCCTGGTTCCGAATGGATTAACCCGATTTTAGGAATTATTATCTACTTTTATGGTGGTTGGGTATTTTTAAAAGGTGCTTGGAACGAACTGCATAGCAAAATCGGAATGATGACTCTGATTGCGCTAGCGATTACGGTAGCCTTTGTTTACAGTCTTGCGGTTTCTTTCGGTTTGCAGGGAAAGCCTTTCTACTGGGAATTGGCAACCTTAGTAGATATTATGCTGTTGGGACATTGGGTAGAAATGGCTTCGGTACAGGGTGCTAGCCGTGCGTTAGAAAATCTCGCTCAATTGGTACCTTCAACGGCGCATCGTTTAATAAATGGTAGAGTCGAAGATGTTCGGGTAAGCGAAATTCGAGCCGAAGATGTTATCTTGATTCGTCCTGGGGAACAGGTTCCCAATGATGGAATTGTGATAGAGGGAAACACTAATATAAATGAATCTTTTTTAACAGGTGAATCTCGTCCAGTTTCTAAACATGAAGGTGATGAAGTAGTTGCTGGTTCTGTAAACGGTGAGGGTTCGGTAAAAGTCGAAGTTTCTCGTATCGGAGGAGACACCACAATCAGTCAGATTATGCGCTTGGTAGAAGAAGCACAAGGCTCTAGAAGTCGATATCAGGCTTTAGCGGATAAAACTGCTTATTGGTTAACTATAGTTGCAATTACTGTTGGTAGCATCACTTTCTTTGTCTGGTTGGGTTTGAGTGATTTGGTATTCGCGGTAAATCGCACGGTAACTGTGTTAGTAATTACCTGTCCTCACGCGCTTGGTTTAGCTATTCCTTTGGTAATTGCCAATTCTACAGCTTTAGCGGCAAAAAACGGAATTTTGGTCAGAAATCGCGATTCTCTCGAACGTGCGAAAGATATTAAAAATATGGCGTTTGATAAAACTGGAACACTAACAGAAGGTAAATTTGGCGTGCAGAGAATGTATACAGAAGGTTTGGACGATAACGAAGCCCTTGCGATCGCAGCCGCTTTAGAAACTTCCTCGGAACATCCTTTAGCTAAAGCAGTTGTCCAAGCTGCCGAACGTCGCGAACTAGATTTACCTCAAATGACCAATTTTAATACTGTAACTGGTCATGGTGTTGAAGGTAAAGTTAACGGTAAAAAGTATCGCATCGGACGACCTGAATGGGTGGAAGAAGACAATCTTACCTTTCCTTCGTCTTTACGTCAGGGACTGCAAATAGTCAATGAACGCGGAGAAAGTCCGGTAGTATTGATGACCGAGGAAAGCGCCGTAGCTGTGATTTCAATGGCAGACCAAGTAAGAGAACGAGCGCGAGAAACAGTTAATCAACTGCAAGCAAAAGGCATTCAAGTAGTAATGATTACTGGCGATGCAGAAGCTGTGGCTCGGACGGTTGCTGAAGATTTGGGTATCGAACGCTACTATGCCCGCGTATTGCCTGAAGATAAGGTTAGCATTATCAAACAGTTAAAGCAGGAAGGTCCGACTGCTTTTGTAGGTGATGGAATTAACGATGCAGCAGCGTTATTAGAAGCTAATATTGGAATTGCCATTGGTGCGGGTACTAACGTTGCGATTGAGTCGGCTGATTTGGTTTTGATTGAAGATGACCCTTTAGACGCTGTGAAAGCGCTGAATTTGGCACAGAAAACCTACAGCAAGATGATTCAAAACCTTTTTTGGGCAACAGGTTACAACGTAATTGCGATTCCTTTAGCAGCTGGTGTACTGTATGCTTGGGGATTTCTGCTTTCTCCGGCGATTGGTGCATTATTGATGAGTTTATCGACGGTGATTGTAGCAATTAATGCTGTGATGTTGCGACGGGCAAAGTTGGCTTAAGAAATTTTGGATTTTAGATTTAATTGCAACCAGCTACTTACCTCTGTTTAATTCTTTCCTCAGCGTCCACTTTGCGAGAAGCTGCATTTCCTGCATAAAAGCGTCTCTATGGTTTTATAATCGGTAATCTTAGGCATGAAAAGTGATTTCAATCATTATTCTTGCTAAGGGGAATTGGGATGAATGCCTATGATAATTTCAATCAACTGAGATTGAGCGAGACTGTTTCACCAAAAACTTCTTTAGTTGAAGCGCCAAAAAATGATAAAAATCCCAGTAATAACGATACGATAGCTGGCATGGGGTTTTTATTATTTTTAACTTTGATGATAGCTCTAATAAAGTGGTGCGATATTCGCAAGGCATCACAAGAAGATTTTTCTAAGATTCCTATTAATCATAAAACTCCTTGTTCAAAATGCCGCTACTTTAACAATAATTCCTATATTAAGTGCGCGGTACAACCAGAAAAAGTGATGACCAAAGAAGCAAAGGATTGTCAGGATTATTGTCCTTAAAATAAATGCTCATGATTTCTAAATCAAATAAATCAAATCAAACGCTTCAGTTAAAAGATGGTCGTCAGATGGGATATGCCGAATTCGGCGACTTGAATGGAAAGCCCGTACTGTTTTTCCACGGTACACCAGGGTCGAGACTGACTCGCTATCCTGACGAATCTATTGCAACTCTGTTAGGAGTTCGCATTATTAACATTGACCGTCCGGGATATGGTTTGTCGGACTTTGTGCCAGATAACACGTTAGTGAATTGGACTGAAGATATTATTGAACTTGCTGATGCTTTAAAGATAGAACAATTTGCAGTTACAGGTGTTTCTGGAGGTGGAGCATATGCTCTGGCTTGTACATCCGAAATCCCCGAACGGATAACACGGGCTGGGGTTATCAGCAGTATATCTCCTTTCGATGTCTCCCATGTCACTGAAGGAATGAACCTCATAAACAGAGTTTTATTTGGAGTAGGACAATATGCGCCGTTTCTCCTAAATCCTTTGTTAAGTCCAATTGTACGCACAGCACGTAAAGAACCGCAGAAGTTATTTGATTATGGGCTAACAAATTATTTTCCTATACCTGATAAAGAGGTTTTATTTCAACCTATGGTGCGAGAAATGTTTTTAGAAGACTTACCCCAAGCCTTTCTTCAAGGAGCTTGTGGATTTACGTTAGACATGAAAATCCTTGTTCAATCTTGGGGCTTTCAGCTAAATAATATTTCTCGTAAAGTATACCTTTGGCATGGCGAGAAAGATGAAAATGTTCCTCCAAATGCAGGACGATATCTTGCAAACATGATCCCTAACTGTGAAGCTCGTTTTTATCCCGATGAAGGTCATTTGCTGATATTTAACCATTGGCAAGAAATTCTTACCACTTTAGTTAGTTAGCTTAGTGATTTTCTGTTCTATTACCCTTGACTCTCTAGCTTACTAGAGGGTTTAGCATATCATCAAAAGCAAATTGGTTGTTTTTAATTTCAAATTCAAAGACTATGACTATTCAATTAAAAGTTCCAGATATCGCTTGTTCGGCTTGTGTAAATACTGTAACTAAAGCGATTAAGTCAGTTGATGCCAATGCCACTGTAGAAGCTGATACAAAAACAAAAATAGTTAATGTTCAATCTCAACATTCAGTTGACAAAATTAAAGAAATTATAGCTGAAGCTGGCTACCCGGCTGCTTAATTTTTTGAAGTACCCGCCAAAATTTCATTTCATACATACAAAAAGCGAGAAAACTCGCTTTATTAACCCATTCCGATTATGGATACTACTACCCTTAAACTGCGAGGTATGAGTTGTGCCTCCTGTGCAAACAGCATCGAAGAAACTATTAATTCTGTTCCGGGAGTTAGCGAATGTAACGTTAACTTCGGTGCCGAACAAGCTACTGTAAAATATAATCCCCAAAAAACCGATATCAAAAAAATTCAGGATGCGGTAGATGCTGCTGGGTACAGTGCAACTCCCTTGCAAGAGCAAGAAATGATTACCGGGGAAGATGATGAGGATAAAGCCGCTCGTAAAGCCGAATCCCGCGATTTGATTCGCAAGCTAATTGTGGGGGGTGCAATAAGTATTATCCTTATCTTTGGTTCATTACCAATGATGACAGGGCTAGAATTACCTTTTGTTCCTGCATGGTTACACAATGCTTGGTTGCAGCTAGCATTTACCGCACCCGTACAGTTTTGGTGTGGTTATGGGTTTTATACCGGGGCTTGGAAAGCTTTTAAACGCCACGGGGCAACAATGGATACCCTGATTGCTTTGGGTACTTCGGCGGCATTTTTCTATTCACTGTTTGCAACGATATTTCCCGATTTCTTTCTCAATCAAGGGTTGATGCCGGAGGTATATTACGAAACTGCTGCTGTTGTAATTACCTTGATTCTGTTAGGACAATTGTTTGAGAATCGCGCTAAAGGACAAACTAGTGAAGCAATCCGCAAGTTGATTGGTTTGCAGGCTAGGGATGCTCGCGTGATTCGTAATGGAAGGGAAGTAGACGTTCCCATTCAAGAAGTTGAGCTTGATGACATAATCTTAGTACGTCCTGGTGAGAAAATACCCGTAGATGGAGAAGTCGTGCATGGTACTTCCACTATCGATGAAGCAATGGTGACGGGGGAAAGCTTACCCGTGAAAAAGCAGCCCGGTGATGAAGTTATCGGCGCGACGATTAATAAAACTGGTAGTTTTAAGTTTAAAGCGACAAGAGTAGGAAAAGATACTGTACTATCGCAAATTGTACAGTTAGTTAGACAAGCCCAAGGAAGTAAAGCTCCTATTCAAAGATTAGCAGACCAAGTGACGGGATGGTTTGTCCCGGTGGTAATTGCGATCGCCATTTCTACTTTTGTCATCTGGTTTGATTTTATGGGTAATATCAGCCTCGCTTTAATTACCACTGTTGGGGTTTTGATTATTGCTTGTCCCTGTGCTTTGGGTTTAGCAACTCCAACATCGGTAATGGTTGGTACGGGTAAAGGTGCTGAAAATGGTATTTTGATTAAAGGTGCGGAAAGTTTAGAACTCGCTCACAAAATTAAGACGATTGTTTTGGATAAAACCGGGACGTTAACGGAAGGAAAACCTACAGTTACCAATTTCGTGACGGTGCGCGGTACTGCAAATCAAAATGAGTTTAAACTTATTAAGTTAGCGGCTGAATTAGAGCGTAATTCAGAACATCCTTTGGCAGAAGCCGTAGTTAGATATGCTGAAAGTCAAGGTGTGGAATTACTAGACGCTAGTGATTTTGAAGCTGTTGCTGGAAGCGGCGTTCAAGGATATGTTGCAGATAACTTTGTGCAAATTGGGACTAAGCGCTGGCTATCGGAGATTGGGATTGATACCAACTTATTCGGGGAGCAAAAAGACGATTGGGAATCCCTTGGACAAACCGTAATTTGGATTGCTGTAGATGGGAAAGTTGAAGGTTTGATGGGAATTGCCGATACTCTCAAAGCTACCTCCACCGAAGCGGTAAGAGTAATGCGTAAGATGGGTTTGGAAGTAGTAATGTTGACCGGAGATAACCGTCCGACAGCTGAAGCGATTGCTGGTGAAGTTGGTATTGACCGCGTGTTTGCAGAAGTCAGACCAGACCAGAAAGCGGCTGTTGTCAAGTCTTTGCAGGCTGAAGGAATAAAGAAAAGAGGTACAAATAAAAGTTCTCAGAACGAAACAAAAGCATCCGTTGCCAAAATTGTCGCGATGGTGGGAGATGGTATAAATGATGCCCCAGCTTTAGCACAAGCCGATGTGGGAATGGCAATTGGTACCGGAACTGATGTGGCGATCGCAGCTAGTGACATAACTTTAATTTCAGGCGATTTGCGATCGATCGTCACGGCTATAAAACTTTCGAGGGCTACTATCAATAATATTCGTCAGAATTTGTTCTTTGCATTTTTCTATAATGTTTTAGGTATTCCCATCGCTGCGGGAATTTTGTTTCCCATATTTGGATGGTTGCTTAACCCCATTATTGCTGGTGGTGCGATGGCTTTTAGTTCGGTTTCGGTGGTGACTAATGCTTTACGATTGCGTAATTTTCAATTGAAAGGGTGAAAGTTAATTAATAAATGTTAAACAAAAAAAAGATTTTAGCGAATCTTGCTGGGGTGGGATTTTTTCTATCAGTTGTTTCTGGAACAGCTTTGGCTCAAAAACCTGTATCCATGCCAGTTTCTGAACAAGAAAACGTGCAATTTCGACGGATTGAACAACCTTTAGGGTTAAAAGCTGCCGTGACTGTAGGTGGTATTGGTTTGATTGGGCTGGAGTTATGGTGGTTTCTTTTTAGTAAATCTAAAACCGTCCAAGCTAATAGAAATCAAGACATACAAGAAATAACCATTACTGTAGATGGCGGTTACGAACCAAATCAAGTTGTTGTAGAAGCGGGACAACTAGTACGACTCAACTTTTTTCGTCGCGATGCTAGTAGCTGTTTAGAAAAAGTATTAGTTCCAGATTTTCATATTGCTCAGGATTTAACTCTTAATCAAGTGACGACTGTAGAATTTACTCCCGAAAAACCGGGAGAATATACTTTTAGTTGTGGAATGAATATGTATCGAGGGAAGATTTTAGCCCAGTTGAATTGAGTATAAAATAAGATAGTTTAAATTAGCGAAATATTTATTCTAGGTTACACCTATTGAGATAACAAATGTTAACCAATTTCAAATATTAATGCTTATTATAAATTAATACATAGCAATTAAATGAAGGATTTACTAAAAAATAAATGCCCCTTAAAAGGGGCATCTGACTTACTAATATTTACTACTATTTCCCAGTAACTGAACGTATTAATACGCTCATCACTTCTCCCCGATTGTTAGTTGGTAATAAAGGACTCCAATCACCTATATTTGCGTAACCAAGTTGATGTAAAACTTGAATTGTTCCCATTACTGCTTCACTAGAACCAATCAATGTATGTCTAATTTTCTCAGGTTCCGGAACTTGGGAAATTATTGGCTGAGAATTAGGGATAACTTTTTCTTGGTTGCTAGCATCAGGGATGAAGCTTCGATACATTGATATCATTATTTCTTCCGCCTTATTTTAGAGAGTCAATTTCACATTTTTCTCCCCGTGAGGGGTCTTATTAACTGCCAGTATTCTGCTAATAAGGAATTTGTTGTTTTGAAATACAGACGAAAAGAACCATCTCCGTATCGCTTCAGGTCACGTTCATCAAACATTATTTCTCGTCTTTGCAGCCATTGAGAAATACTTTCGTGATAATCAGCTAAGAACAACGCAGGAAAATAGATTCTCCCGGTTTTAATCCCAGTTTTTGGATGAGTAAATACTTGAAATTGTGGTTCGCTCAAAACTTCTGCCATTATTATTACTAGAAATTAAAATTTTTTTAATTTTTTTTGAAAGCTTGTGATAAATAAATTGATGTACCTTGACACAAGCTTTCGTGAAGGACTAATTAGATATTGACTCGGAATATTTTACGAAATTCGATACTTTCCATTTCAAGCCATGAACTTTGTCGGCAATATTTGGTTTAGAGGAAGCACCGTCACATAATAAACAATTCTCACATTGAATTCTGTCATCTTCGGTGTGACGACAAAGAATTTCGTTTTCAGTTAAAGGTGCATCGGGAGGGATAATTCTAAAAGTTCTCCATCCTTGACTTTGAGCAATACGTGCTTCTGCCAAGCTTTGCACCGAAGCCATCAAATATTGTTGCCAGCGTAAATCACAGTCATTGCGAAACCACTGGTGTGTATAGCCCGTATATCTACCTGACGCACAAATAATTGGTTCCCACACATCAAACGGTACTGCGGTTGGGTCGCCATAGGAACCAATTCTGATAGGATAACGATATCTTCTAAGTACTTCGATTTCGTTTTCGCTAAATTTTGGATAAGTACCCTCTTGATATTTTCGGTGAATATTATTAACAGGTAAAAGATTAACGTAGCAACTACCTGTTTGACTCAATTTTAAACTGCAAAAGCCACAAATACCCTCATCCAAACCTTTAGAAGCAGCAAAAGTAGGAACAAATTCTTGCTGTAAAATCCACGATTGAATCAGTCTTCCGGTCTTGCGATTTGAACTAGTAGAAACAAAGCCTGTTAAAATTAGAACTATAGGAGAACCGTCAATTAAAGATGCCCCTTCCCAAACAACGTAACTATTATTCAACATATTAATAACAGAAAATGATTTTGATTTTTGTGAAGCGAAAAAATTTTGAATTGATGATGAAGCAGTAAATAATTGCTGACAGAAAAAAGGGGAATAAAATCTGCTTTATCCCCCTTTAATTTCGTTTATAATGCCAGTATTAATTCTCGGCTTTCATTTGAGGATTGACGCTTGCATTTACTCGTGCAGCATATTCTCGTCTCCGCTGCCAAGATAATTCGTTTAGAACTACTAAATCTTCTTTCGTCTTGCCAAATTTACGATTAGCAAATTCAAGTAGTTGTTCTAGAGAATAGCGCTTTTCTTCTACTTTTCCAAAATCACTTGCGAAGCGTTCTTTAAATGCATCCCAATTGAAATCTTGGAAACTATTTTTAGCAAGAAGTCCGCATAAAGAACGTATGGAATAGTAGACTTTGGAGTAAAGTCTTTCTGAGTAATCGCTAACTGAATACTCGCCAAGAACAGAATCATCAATTGCTTGAAACTTAGGTGTAGAGGATTTACGTGCAGCCATAAGACGGATATTTAATTAACTTCATTTTCCTTTGAGCGTAAGCTCTCTTTATGTACTGGTATTTCAGTATTTGAGGATGTGATTTGTAATTTAACTTTGCCAAGATGACAAGGTGATGGTACAAAAAGTTAGTGGCAAAGTTATGGTGTAAAACTTATTTACGCCCCATTTATTTTCAAAAATTGGATCGTGACCTTTCTGGTCAAAGTCGAAGCAAGCTAAAATCACCGTTACCGCTTGTTTCAATTTTTATTGATGATAAATGCCGCAATAAATGTTTAAATTACGGCAATTTCAAAGTTCAAAAATCTAATTACGGTAAAGTCAAAGTAAAACAGGTTTTTTGAACACAGACATATACTTTGCCATTTATAAATTTGTGATGACTTATGCGGCAGAGTCAGATTACAAATCATAGAAATCGAATTACCACCAAGTTGAATCATGGTAATCAGCCATTAAATCCTTCATTTCACAGTTGTGCTGATAATCAACTTCTAACTGTTGCAAGTCTGTATCAGATACTAGATTTTTCAGTTCTTGCATCATTTCTCGAACATGATTTTCATCGCTAACACCTGAGTAGTAAATTTTGATAAATTTGTCTGCTTTCGTCATGAATTGTTCGAGGTTTGTGACGAATACTTGTTCTGAACCAATTGCCTGAATCATGATTTTCTCCTTGTAATAACAATTTTTGATGCGTGTTAGTATTCGTTTGGAAGCATGAGAACTTTTTCAACCAAATAAAGCTTGATATGGCTCAATGGAAAATCTGTATATTTAATTTCTTGCCGTAATACTTCTTGATTGGTATCCCACTCACATATCAAAATGCCGGAATTTTCTTGAACTCGTAAATGCCAAATTTGAAATTCTCTTAGTTTTGGATTTAAGAGTAAATTCTTTGTTTGATGTGAGGCAATTGCATCTAGGAGCCAATAACAATTTGCTTCTTGCGCTAGGTATTGTATACCCTCTGTATATTTCAAGCCGAGCCAGTGTTTGTAGAGAGTGGCTGAACCATAAAATTGGTTTAGCTCGCTGGCTATTTCTTGCGGAGTTTTCATTTTTTAATCCTTGATTTTACGGACTTCACCCTCCCCTCGGCGTGAGCCGTAAGACGAAAACTGCTGATAATAAATACCAGCAGTTAGAAAATTTTTATAGTTGTTTAGTGATAAGTAAAAAAGATTTTTTTCTAAACAGTGACTTACGCTTCGTAACAATAGAATTTTCTTTAGGTAACTCGATTGCGACACACCATCCCAATATCAGTTTTACCCATCTCACGTTACTACACCTGATAAACCTTTAATATTTCATCACCATAGTGATTAATCACCTTAACCGCAATCTTCCCAGGTTTACCGTTTTTATTTCGGGGTGAGTCAAAAGGACGGCTAATAGCAGAATAAAGGTCTAACCATGCATCTTGATCAACTTCTGCTTTCAGAGTTTTCCTAAGCTTTTCATAGGGTTTATTTGCTCCAGTAAAATAAGCATGACGTACAAAAAAACTTTCACCGTTGTAGTTGGTGTCGATGAACCAGCAAGCAATATCATTTATTGAACTGCTGCGGATTTCGCCAGTGGTGGGGTCGTAAATATCTAAACCCTTTAGTTCTACGGTAATTTTGCCATCATCAAGATGTTGGACTTCAATATCTGGTTCTCCAAAAACCATGAACAAGTTACCCGAACCAGTTTTTTTAAGTACTTCATCACCTAGAAGTAAATCGGGATTCATTTTAGTAACTAATACTTGTAACTTACCGTAGCGTTTAGATTCTTCGGATACGCCAGGGTCAAATGCAAAACCACAGACAATCAGCAAATCATAGCTTATCCCTTGTACTGCTTCTTTGGCTGCTTCTTTGATTTGGTCGGAGCCAACTGTACCGTATTCCGGACCAATAGAAACTGCAACTCGTTTTACCGTACCATCTTTTTCGGTATATTCTCCTTCTGCTTGTATCCATTCACTAGCATAAGGTTCAAGGGAATCAAATTTCAGTCGTTCACCTTTCTTAGTATTTTGAACTCCTGCTTTCCTTAAGTTCTCAATAATCCTAAATTCAAACTGGTCAGATGCTTGCTGTGTGGCTTCTGCCTCTGAAGCTGGTTGTTCTGAGTTAGTAGAAAGGACACGGTGTGGTGATAAACTTTCTACAGTAAACGGACCTGTTACTCGTAACCGCTTTTTATCTTCGTAGGGTTGGTCGTAAAGGATTTCACTATCCGAATTGAGAGCGATAGATTCATCAATTTTTTTCTGACGTTCTTGTCTTAGCTTCCACCACTGCTGTAATAGGTCTTTGGCTTCCTGCGACCATTTATTTTCTGGTTCTCTAGGTATTTCCCATTCTTCCCACTTTTTCTTAAGGAGTTTATTTAACTGGGTACTGATGGGTTCTAGTTTTTGTTGATACTTTTCGTGAATCGTATCGATTTCTGGATTGTTGGCGATCGCTTTTAAGGTGATGTGAGGTACGCGCTTATAAACAAAGCCTTTTTTGATGTCGTTTTCAGTTTTGATATTGGTTGGTGGTAATTTTGTGGTAATTTCTGTTTCTTTTTTTATACCCTCTGTGGAATCAGCAAGTAGGTAGTAGGGGAATTGGGCTGACATAAGACGGGTTCTAGCTAATGCTAAAGCTACGCGACTGGTATCGATGGTAATCCAGCGTCTTCCCCATTGTTCAGCGACGTAGGCTGTGGTAGCACTTCCCATAGTTGGATCGAGTACAATATCGCCTGGGTCAGTAGTCATCAAAATGCAGCGTTCAACAACTTTGGGGGATGTTTCGACTACATAAGACTTTTGAGTGCCGAGTTGTACTGAGTCCCACCTGTCAGTTAGTGGAATTACAGGAAAATCATCAGAAAAACGTCGATAGCGTAAAACAGTACCAAGTTTTTCGATGCGATCGCAAGATGCCAGTCTTTTTAGCCCTTCAACTGTTGTTTTCCAATGTGTACCATTTCTAGGATTGTATGTTTTACCTGCAAAGACAAATTTTTGCTCTTTATTACTATTCCCATCAGAGTACAAGGCAGAAAGTTGATAACGTTTAGATAGCTCTGGAATCTTTCCTGTAGATATTTCTTCTTTTTTTAATCTTCTTGTTGAGCCATCAGAAAAAAGCAATTGATCGTATCTATCGAGAGATTTTTCTCCAATTTCTCTCTGTTGAAAAAGTGGTCTAAACTTTACTAAATCAATATTTTTAGAGTACCAAATTAAGTAGTCTAGTGTCGATGCAAGTATTTTTGAATCATGACCACTAGTCTTTTGAAAAGGAATAATTTTACAAAAGTTTTCCCTGCCGTAAACTTCATCCATCAAGCATCTAACGAGATGAACATTTTCATCACTAATTTGTACAAAAACACTACCAGTTTCTGTTAATAACTCCCTCGCAACAACTAACCTATCTCTTAAATAACTCAAGTAAGAATGTATCCCTAATTCCCAAGTATCTCGAAAAGCTTTTACTTGCTCCGGTTGTCGGGTTGCTTCCTCAGCTTTACCATCTTTAACGTCTCGCTTACGAGTAGATACCTGCCAGTTTGAGCCAAACCTAATCCCATAAGGGGGGTCCATATAAATTGTTTGCACTTTACCCCTTAACCCTTCCTTCTCAGCTAAAGAAGCCATCACCGACAATGAGTCACCTAGAATCATACGGTTAGTCCAACTAACCCCTTCTTTGTGTTGATAAAAATCAATTAATTTCTCAAATGCTAAACCATTAAAATCACCAAACAAACTTAATTGCTCTGCTTTTTCTTGTTTAGCCTGAGTACGAAAGTCTTCAATTAATGCTTGAGGATGAATTTTTTCTTGAATATAAATTGGAACTGCGGAAACTTCTAAATCTTCTTTATCCTGTTCGTCTTTCGTATTCCAAACTAACTGAGGGTCTAAAGATATATCGCGAGAATATAGTAAATTTGTAGGCTTTTTCTCTTCCTCTGATAAAAAATCGCGCAGTTCTTCTGTAGGAATATTTGCTCTTTTCTCTTTATGCTTAACAGTATTAATTTGAGTTTTTTTAGACATAGTTCATTACTCTACTTATTAATAAAAAAATTGGATAAATAATTGATTAGTAATCAGTATTAAGCCGCTTGAAGATTGCCGACAGTAGACTGTTTACTGTAATCAGCGCTAATAAAAGTCCGAACAGTATTTTCTGCATCCCAAGGATCGGTAATTTCAATAAAATTCCATCGACCGAAACCACCGTGCCGATTAATTGCTGGTATCCAAAGATTACTAGTAGTTGCAACCTTAATTGCTTTGTCTCTTCTTGCTTCTCCAGATACTTCTACAATTAAATTCAACAAGTCACCTTGACCGTCATCAACTTTCACAATGAAATCAGGCATATAGTTCTTTTGCTGACCTTTCAAGGTATAGGGAATTAAGAAACCAAGTCCTTGATTCTTGACATAACAAACTACTTCTTCCATGTCTTCTAATACCTGTGCCATCTTCTGTTCCCAACTATTAGTATCAGCAACAACATGAGAAATATGGCATTTATGAAGGTCGGTAATATAAGTTGGACGAGCGGTACTAAAGTCTACGTAACGAGTAGACCCCATCGGGTCATAAGGACGTAAAATCGGTTTTAAAGATTTTTCTTTTTCACCAGCAACTATAGCTTGATAAATACAATCTGAAGCATCATGGGCAAATTCATTTAACAGTAATAATTGGGAATATGTTCCAGATTTATAGGTAACGCATTCTTTTATCCATTGCTTAGCTATCTGTAATACTTGAGGGAATAACCAAACTTGTACCTCAGAATCATCAAGAGAATAATTTTCTAGCTTTTCTTGCTTTTGAGTACCGTCTTGACGAAAATATTTCTCTAAAGTTAACTTTGCTAATAAAAAAGCGACTTCTTGTTCTCTGCGTGTTTTCAAGTCATCAAGAGTGTGAATACTTGATTTACCAATAATTGGAGCATTTTCGGTTTTGGTGGGTAAATTGTCTGTAGACAAAGAATATTTACAACCAGGTTTATTAAAATCTGGTGTCAGTTTTTGGCTCTTTATTTCGTAACGGTAGCCCAACAACCGAGGGAAAGTTATCTCATAATCAATTCGTTCTGGAAGTGCGCGGACGCGGGTAGGTAATGCTCCTCGTTTTGGTTGTTTATTAGAACCTGCACAAGGAATAAAGGCAAAGGGAACACCGTAGACTTCCGCATACTCTGGGGTAAAAGACTCAATTTCAATACTCTTACCATTGACGTTAATTTGATTAACGGTAGGAGTATAACTAATGCGTCTTAAACCTCTTCCTACAACTTGTTCGCATAAAAGCTGAGTACCAAATGCTCTCACCCCTAAAATGTGGGTAACTGTATTAGCATCCCAACCTTCGGTCAGCATCGAAACTGAAACAACACAACGAATATGTTCGCCTAATTTACCGGATTTACCAACAGTGTTTAACACCTCACGTAACAAGTCTTCATTGGTAATTTTATCCGGGTCTTGACCTGGGTATCTTACCCGATAATCAGCTTTAAACTCTTCTATCTCCCGCGCAGCTAATTTCTTAAATTCATCGCTCATGGCTTCCCCAGACTCTAACTGCTTGCTATCTACCAAAATAGTGTTAGGTCTAGCTGTCCAATTCCTATCTTTGACATTGTTAAATAAGGTTAATTGTCCAGGAGCTAAAACAGGTCTTTTGTCTGGGTAAACTTTACCAGTGTCCCAACCAGAGATATAGTCATAAACCATCTTGGAAACGCTAGTGTTGTTGCAAACTAAGATAAACACCGGGGGTGTTAATCCCTTACTCTGTGCATCAGTATTTTCTAACCACTGATGATAAAGATTTTCATAGTTACCATACAGTGTCCGTAATGCCCCTTCTAATTCTTTGGGTAACTTCGGTTCTGGTGTAGATGGCTCGCTTTCCTTCTTACTTCTCCCCTTTTTGGGTAAATGGTCGCGAATCAAATTCCAAATATTGCGATAAGTAGGCAATTCACCCTTCATACTATCGTCGGAAACTGGTACGCGGGGGATTTTGACAATACCAGATTCAATAGCATCAATTAAAGAAAAATCAGATACCACCCAAGGAAATAATGTTCCTTCCTTGTAACCAGAACCCTTCAAGAAAAATGGAGTTGCAGAAAGGTCATAAACTACCTTTACCCCCAACTTCTGTTGTATTGCTTCTAACCCAGAAATCCAGATTCTAGCTTCCTCTTCGTTTTTCTTAGCTTCCTTTAAATCATCACCTTTATATTTTTCTTCATCACCACCAACACGACGACGGTAACAGTGGTGTGCTTCATCATTAATGACAATAATATTTTTCTTTTTCCCCAGTCCCCGACATACCCTATTAACCATTTGGGATGGGGTTTCTGTAAATGGACTCTCTTTGTCTTGAATTAAAATGCTTTTAGTTAATTTACCAACATTAGTATGTTCTCTTAATTGAAAAGCATGATAGTTAGTGATAATAATCTTGGCTTTCTCTAAATCTGGCAATAAATCAGCAGGAACTAAATCTAACTTCTTATAATAATTTTCTGGGTCATTAGGCTGAATTACACGCAGGCGATCGCGAATTGTAATCCCTGGTGCTACAACTAAAAAAGTATCGCTAAACTTTTTAGATTGGGGGTTAGCAATCTTATTGAGCGAATGCCAAGCAATTAGCATCGACATCAAAACTGTTTTACCAGTACCAGTTGCCATCTTCAACGCTTGACGAAATAGCAACGGATTAGCATCGTCTTTAAATTTGTTCAGATCATTTTCAATCCAAGTCTCCCCAGACTTTTTTGCAACTTCATTTATGTAAATAACTGTTTCTAAAGCCTCAATCTGACAAAAGAATAACCGTCTTTCTCGTTCTGGATTTGTCCAATGCTCTAATAACCGCCGCGTTATTGGTGTGATATTCGTATGACCGCGATAACCACCACACCGCCACGATGAAACGAGAATGCGAATATCATTAATAAATTTATTTTCCTCTATTCGGTCTTGCGTCCATGAACCAAAATCAAGCTCTAGCTGCTTATCTTTTTTCTTAGGCTGGGCAATAGGAATAAAATATTGGCTTTTACGCCTTTGTTCAATAATATCGTTAGTAATACCATCATCACCAAAGCGAAAATGCCGTTGAGGTTCAGTAAATGGCGAATTAATAATTGGGTTTTCAATAATGACCTGTTCCACCGACCTATACCTTAAAAACAGCACATCAAAGCTGCGACTAATAGGTAAAATAAGGCGCAAAAATACGGCTAAATTTTATCAGTAATCGCAATATTATATCTGCGTAAGAAAAACTTACTTAGAAGTATATCTATCCAGTAACTTTTAAATATCCTTACCCAATTCGCAAAATTTTTTTAAATGAGCTTGATGGGTTTGGCTAGTCACATTGTAAACGCTATAGTATCCGGAATTTTTTATACTGTCATGCTGTTGATTATACAGATAGAGGCTAAATTTGTGAAATTACAGGTATTGCAGAAGATATTTTTGTAAAAAATTTATAAAGCAGTCTTAAGTCAAGAATAATTTGCCAAAAAAGGCATTGCAAAAAATCAGTATATCTAAAGTTGTTCTTAAAAATTAAATCTAATAGTAAATATATTAATTATATAGCTTTTGCACTCCGTAAGTTCCTCAGTATTCTTAAGTGCTATCCCCTAAAATTTAAAACAGTTTTAGTTTTAATTAAATTTAATCGTCGAAATCAAGATTTTGGAGTTGTGTAAATAATTTGTATTAGTACAGTTACACTAATAAGGGTTATTTTCAACCCTCGTGTAATAGCGAACCGGAAGAATTAAAATAAATTATTCATATATCCACCAACATCAGAAATTTTAGAGCTATTCCCAAGTCAATAATGTAGAACTACAAAATATTGTCAATGAGTGTTGGTGAATTACAACTTTGGAAATTGTACTAACAATCAGAATATTTACGCTTATTCGATGAGTGAGTAGAGGTAAAGTACTCGCTCCCAAACAATTTGAGCAAGCCGTACATCTAAACAATTTCCAAGGGCTGCTCGACGAGTGCGAGTAATTCCGTTGCCGCTCGGTGTTCCTGTGGGGATGTCCATCTGATTGGCAGACCGAACTGTAGTTCTAGCCACTCTGGATTGAAAATTTCCTTCTTGCCGATTAACCCAATTTTCTTGGCTCTGCCTTCCGATTTGGTATTTCCAGGAGGTCGCCCTTTCCCACTCCAGCTTAAGGCTCCTGGACGTGGCAACGAGTAAGAGTCTTTCTCCCGACCATTTAGTTCCAAACCTCGATGTTCCGACAACAATCCATTCTGAATCATACCCACATTCATAAAGCTGCCGGAGCATCTGTAGAAAATATGTTCCGGGTTTTTCTCCTGGGTACTGGGGAGCCGACAATAATCCGGGTACATTTTCGAGACAGAAGAATTTGGGTTGGACTCTAGCAACAAGTCGCAACACTGCGGGGATACAGTCGCGTTCATCGGCTCCTCCCCTTCGATGCCCTTCAAGGCTAAAGGGTTGACATGGCGGAGATGCGGTAATTGTGTCGATTTCTCCCTTTTGAATTCGGAGGTCGCGCACCGAGTTGTAGATTGGCACACCGGGGAACCGTTTTTGCAAGATTTCTTTACAAAACTCGTCGATTTCACAGAGTCCGCATAGTTGGACTTTTCCTGTGATAATTCCGGAGAGGGGGAAACCGGCTCCAATTCCGCTGCACAAGTCAAGCACTCGGAGTTTTCCTTTTCCCATTTCTTCCATGCCTCCTCATATTCGATTAAGGTGTCATAATCATCCGGTTCTGGTGGTTCAATACTGTCATCCCAAAAAATCAAAGGATTTCCATCGGAGTCAAGTTTGCGCGGCATTTCTCCAAAATGCGCCGGATTCCAACGGTCAGACTGAGAAATTTCTTTCACTCCTGTTCTCCCATCTGTATTTGTTATGAAACTTTTGCACCCATTTAAACTTGTTTAGTTAGCCGAGCAAGATATATTTTCTCGCCATTTACGAAGCTGGTGATATATTTCAATCTCGTGGAAGGCTCGGTTTTCCCATATTAACGTACCTGGAAGCTTGATCTTATATACCCCATTCGCTATCTCCTTATACTCCTCTATTACACCCTCTTTCTTAGCCTTATTTAATACTCTGATACTATCCGGAGTAATATCAATCACCCTTCGCTTTTGCTCCTTAGAAAGCGTATTCCAAGCTTGTTCCTTAATTTCTGGGTATTGGCTAAATATATTTCTAATATCTTCCCAATCTCCCTGTATCAAAGCATCGATTCCTTTATCAAGTGATGTCGCTTCCAACTCTAAATCCGATTCTTCGGGTTCGGACAAATATTCTTCTTGTAGTTCTTCAGCACTTGTATAAAATCTAGACCTAGCTGTTTCTTTAATGACTTCCAACTCCGTCCAATGAAAATAATGATTGAAGCCATCAACCTTGACCAAAATGGGAGTGATATTCTCCCCATTTAATCCGATTACCTTACCTTGTTTATTTTGAAGATTCCCTGTCTTGATTTCGACTGTAGCGGGTATATCGAAGCCCATAGATACCAGAGCATCGTTACGAACATCGGTGTCTACCCATGCCAACTCTTGCTCGAAGTTTTGATAATTCGCAAGATTAGCTCCCCAAGTTTCTCTCCACTGTGGATTATGGTTATAAGCGTAATTAGAAAGATGCTTGAGCGATATCGTATCACGCCGAAGTATATTCGATATGGCATTCCATCTTTTATCTTGAGGAACTGCTGCTTCCCAACGTTGGCAAGACTCGACTATTAATTGACCACAATCCGGGCTGATTCTACCGATTTCATTGACCGAGACGATTAGTTGCTCATTTAATTGAAGCCACTTCTCTTCGACAGTTTGACTTGAATCGTTTGGTGGGGTTTGTTGAGTATGACTGTCGTCTACTTCTTGAGTGCTATTTTCTTCTACATCATCTACATTTTTGGCAGCACTTTCAACAACTTCATCAGGTTCTTCTGCTTCTGTAATCTTTCGATACAAATCGGCGATCGCATTTCTGAGAATGTCTTGAGGTATTAACCCATAATTATCCATTAATTTCTGAGTTAATAACCCCGTTTGTTCGTCAAACTCATACACAGGGGGGAATTGTGCGTAGCGCTCCCCTCTACAATTTCTACGCCATATAGAAGGCTTACTTGGTAGCGCTGATTCTCTTTCCTTTTTAAGTTGCGCTTGCCTTTCCTTAATTAAATCATCAACATAACCACAAGTTAAATCTTCTTCGACTTCCGATAGCTGCTCAATTATTGGCTGATATTTTTCCGAACACAATCTTAGTAACTTTGTGATAGGAATTTGAAACAGAGCGTGGGGACGATATGCAAAATCTTGGAAATTTTCTGCTAACTTGAGCGCTCGTCTCTCTTCGGTGCTGCCTTTATCCCAGCCAAACTCCGCCAGTAATTCTCGATATTCCCCTTTGCTATAAGCTCTCTTGTATTCCCATAGCAAGAAACTAGTATGAAGGTATTCTGCGGTACTTTTTTCGAGGTGTTTTACAGGGTTCGCATCAAGATTGTGAACCTGGTGATAAGTTGATTCAGAGAGTAGTTGCATGATATTATTTAAGTTCGTTTTTTGTTTAATTTTGGTCTTCCTTCAAGACCAATTTTTATTCATCCGATTAAATCAAATATTAAGCAGCGCTTCGCTTTACGATAATTTGCTGCTGCTTTTTGCGATACGCTGCGAGCGCATACGCCAAAGTATGTTGATGGTATAAAGGCATCTTCGGGAGTTCGATGTCTCCTCCCCATTCGTATATCGTGCGCTTTGAGATTGTTAAAGTTTCTGATAGCAGCGTAAGATATTGTCCCCGAAATTTCGTGGAGCTAACTATTTTCAATCTTTCACTATGTGATAAACCCTTTAACAACATTTCATTGATGAATTGATTTGCTGTTACCCTTGGAGCTACATACTCGGAGCTAGCAATTCTTTTTAATATCTCTGAAGATAGTGCTACTTGGACGTAGCTACAGGTCGTGCGTGCGTGTTGGGGCATATCTTCAAAATTTGGATTATCTCCCCAACCTCTCACCGTTTTTTTCTGGATTCCTAATATTTTGGAGAGTAGATTGACGCATTTGGCGGAGTATCCAAAACTAATCTCTTCATCCAAAATTTCTTCTGGAGTAAGCTTATTAAAACCGAAGCAATATCTTAAAAATTGTCTTGGGGCAGGAATTTCAGATGGTAAATGTTTTATACTTTCGTAGTTGTTCATTTTCCTTACAAGTCGAATATTTCGCACAATAGGATGCATAAAGTACTAAAATTTGGTAAGTCATGTGCAATCGTCTAATATCAAACTTTTTCTAATTTGTGTCATGCAGCAAATATCCAGAAATTATTCATATAATATCTCGCACTTGCCATATAGTCAAATTACTGCAATTGCAATGAAAATCCTTCGACTGCAATGTTTTCGGACATGTTCGTTTAGATTCACCAAATTAATTTTTGTAAAGATATGGTGATGCTACTGCACCAAAAGTATTTAAAGCTAAATTGGGGGTATGGGTAAAAAAGGAAAACTGCCTGTAAAAGGCGTAGGTGAAATTTGGGCTGAGAGCAAGTCGGAGAATTTGTCCTTGCGACTTACTCCTACAGGTAAGCGATTGGCGAGGAAGCGTGCCGAGCAAGAAGGTTTATCTTTAGCTGAAGTTGTCGAATTATATGGTAGGGGTTCTATTAACGTTGAGCAGGTTGACGGTGAGAAGACAATAACTCCTCAAGATGTTATAGATTCTCTCAAAACGTTTACTAAAGAACACCTAGCCGAATTTATCAGCATTGCAAGTAAACTATTAGTTGGTAATTATATTGAAATACAGCATTCCGTGGAATATTCCATAGCGGACCTTGTAAAAAAAGAGGTGGATTCACGTTACAGCAAAGATGTTGCGGCTTTCGCCTCCGATGTGGCGCTACCTATTGAAAGAGTAAACGCTTTATTAAATGGCGAATACCCATCTGACCTAGATTTAATTTCTATCGCTACCTTCTTAACCAAGGATGATGGTAGTACTTATACACTAGAAGAAGTGATTACTATTAGAAAAAGCTTTTTTGGCAACGGTCATACTTCAGGAGAGGAACTGCGCCCATGAGCCATTTAATAGTTACTAAAGCTTTAAAAATAATTGATTCTCACGCAGCTAATTTACTTAGAGCGCAATTACCCGTTGTAGATTCATCTAATAGTAAATTATATTTTGATAACAATAATGCTATTTTATGGGTTACAACCAAATATTTAGCTGTATCTGTTAAAAATAATTATATTGATATAATCCCCCTACTATGTGATTGGGGAATAAAAGAACTAAAAATATTTTGGAATGGTTCTGGTAATAGGTATTTTCCAATTTCCTCATTATTTGCATCTACTTCAAAAGAGTTAACTTTTATGTTTAATAAAAACTCACCTGTTTCAGAAAAAAATCTAACAAAATCTGCGGTAAATTCAAATACGGATAACAATTTACCTATTGATATCAGCGGTTTTGAACTTCCTTCGACTTATTTAAAGAATGCTACCTACGAAGTAATTCAACAATTTATGCTTGAAATGCGCTGTAGAGGTTATATTGTGACCGCTACTGACATGACAAGCAATACCTGCTTGATGGTTAACGATTTGCAAGCTCCCGACCGTGGTTGTGGATGGAGAGGACGAGATTGGATTGGTTTAAATTTTTTAATGTTATGGCGCGATAGCTTTGACAGTGGTAATTTCAACTATTATCAACAACTTATTAATGTAGTAAGTCGCGATTACTTTATCTCTGATTTTGATTACTTGCTTCGCGCACCTAATGGTGATTTGAGAAGATATTATTCCCACTATTTCTTTGTTGATAATTATTTAGACGTTCCCGCTAGAATTTGTGTAAGTAAACCCGGTAATTGGGAAGTTGTTGAATCTTTTAGCTAACTATATTTATATTCCTTATTCCGCGCTTTAAGTTTCACAAAATTGTTATTACTGTCTTTAGAATTAAATTAAAGTTAATGAATATACTTTATCTCTTGTTTTTAACTGATATTTAAAATTATGTAAGCATAATTTTGAACTTAACACCTGATAAAAATCAAGCGATTATCTATTGTTATACTACACTGTGAATGTGGGTTATATTATTGTGCTGAAAAATTTGGTAATTTAACCAAGAAGACTTGTCTCACAGTTGCATTTAAGAGAAACATGATAATTCAATAGTAACGATATTTTTAAAGCACAACCTTTTTATATCGGCTATTAATAGGTTAGCAATACATAAACTGACTTTATAAATTAAGCGGAAATATTGCTATTTACTGATTTTCAGAAAATTTGAATTTACTGGCTGTTGAACTTGAAACGCTTCTAATTCTATGTCTATATAGATTGTGTAAAGAACAGCGATTTAAGCTTAACTTTAATTTATCTCAAGTTGAATAGAAGCGATAACGCTTGTGAAGAAAAATATACTCTACAAGCACTATCGTCAAATAATCACTGAATCTTTCCTTGTTTCAAGTAGTAATTAAACTCCACGATGGTATGTGATGACAATATTATATATACCCAAAAAAGTCTTGCTCAAAGATATGGAATAACTATTTCGGCTTTGCAACAATGGTATCCCTACGCCGGAATAGTAAAACCTAAAAAGCGAGGGGGATACTTTGATTTAGATGCTGTTCAAACTGCCGATTTCTTTTATGTTGCTACTAAGATAAGGCGACTAACCCGATACGAATACTTAGAAAGGGTAATTCCTTCTGGTGGTTTAGATGAATTTATGCGACAAACTAACGGACTTAGCCTGTACGATTTTTTGACGAAATATATTTCTGAAGACGAAAAACAAGACCCAATTGTTAAATCTGTTATTAGGAGGATTGAGAGATATGAAACACATCAACAAAGTAGCTCAAACTTTGCAAACTACACCTGAAATAGTCATTCAGGTATGTAAAAAACTAAGCTTAGTTGTCAATAAAGATAGTACTATCAAACCGGAAGTAGAACGGCAATTAGTTCAATTAAAAGAAGTAGCTACTGCTGAAAATATGTCCCTAGAAGAAGCTGCTAACCATTTACTGGAAATGCGCTCAGAACGCTCCAATTCTAATAGCGAACATACATTTGATGAAAACCTATATATCCAACAAAGATTTGGCGTAAATCCTGAAGAATCTGAATCTAATAGCTTCGTTAAAGTGTTGCATTCGGATGTTAAAAGAGGAAAGCAACTGGCAACATTACGACATAAAGTAGTTCTCGAAACTTCTACTTTGATGTTAGAAGATATGTTATTTAACGGTGTCCAAGAACCAACAACAGAATTAGAAGAAGTACAAGGTCGAGTTTACAAGCGTATCGACGATGATTTTTTCGGCAAAGTCAATTGGGGAGAGGAGCCGCATCCGTCGTTGGAAATGCAGCCTCAACAGTTGAAATCAGTGTCGAAGACAAAATCCTTGCCCGAGAAGTCATCACCTTGATGATGCCGTCAATAGAATCTTACCTTGGCGAGCAATCCCGACAACTTAGGATTGTAGCGATGCAGGGTATGGGAATTGTATTTTTGGGTAGCTTTTCCGGGATGGTAACGGGATTGGTCTTATCTCCTCCACAGCAGACGAACATACCAAAGGTAATTTACGGTTCTTTATTTGGCGGATTTATTGGAATTACCGTTGCACTAACTTTGATTTTGAAGATAACCAGGGAGTTTATTATTCATGAGAGCGATTAAAGATTTTTTCATTAATATCGGTGGTGGAATGTTGACCGGATGCGGTATTAGCGGATTTATCGGTCACGCAATGGGAGTCGGTGCAGCGCTTGCAATTAATCCTTTGCTATTGCTGATGGGCGCAATTGTTGGCGGAGCATGGGTATGTATATTGCGTTCGACTTTTGCTTGTTATTCAAAAGAACCTCTGTATTTAGTAATCGATAATCGGTAAGAGAAAATGCAACTACTTCCCAAACAAGATAAAAAAGGTGCCAATTATAATCGTCGCGTGGTAACAAAGCGTCATTTCAAAAAAGTCGATTTAGTTTTGTGGGTATGTTGTGCCACAGTTGGCTTAGGTTCGGTATTGTCAGCTGCTGCCATTGTGGTGGGTAGACGTAGTGAAGTTTCTCCAGCTATTAGTAAGGTTAATCGCGCTCTTGAAATAACGCAATCCCGTAGACGTGCATACATTGAAAAGCTTACCCGTACCGATTTTAACCCCAACGAACTTCAAAACTATTCCATTGATGGCGGTGGAATACTTACTGGATGGCGACAACTAGGTGCAGCCCAATGGTCTGGTGAAATTTTACAAGATATAAATCAACAACAAAATAACGAAAACTCAGCTTTTTTCAGACTTCACCACATGGCAGCATTGGCGATCGCCAAGCAAGATACGATGGACGCTTTAGTTGAAGTTGCTTCTGGTAATAATAGTTTTACCTATAGCTATACCAAAACTGACGGCACGAAAGTTGAGCAGCGATTGGGTACTGGGGGTGCTGCGGTATTGCTTTTAGGAAAGTTGGAGGCTATAGACTATGCCGAGAATTTGCAAAATCGACCTATTATTGATTTTAACCAAATGGTAACGCAAATCCAGACGGTGCAAGAACCATACGCTTTATCACAAGCGAATTATTTGCGGGTGCAAGGCTATAAAGACCCTGTGCGTCAATTATCAGAGGTGCCGAAAATACGTCAGCGTATAGCCGAATCGTTACGAAAAAGAAGGCTGAAGTTACAGCAGTTAAAGAAATCCAAGCCAAACAAAGGAGGCTAGTTAATGTGTATGTCAAATTCATTGGCGCGGGTATATGCTTTTTACTCTCATTATTTAACGTATTGGGAGCGGTGCGGCAGATTCCGGTGAAGACTACTCTAGGTAATTCATCGCGCCCTACTGTCGCTCAGATGAAACCTCCGGGAACTAGCTTGCATTGGTTATCAGGTGGAGTATTTTTTGCAGCAAGCATCGGTTTAATTGCTTGGGCTATTTGGGAATATAACTCTAATATCGACCTCGGTATTGATTCAACTGATGCACCTGTTGTACCACCGATGCCCGAAACCGACAGTCAAAAATTAAACGGTGATGTTGTAATCGGCGACGTGGAAGCAATTCAATCCCAAAAATATGAAGGTCTTAAGCCCGAATTTCAAAACTTAGTTCCATTTCGCCGTCCTACTGCTGACGGTAGCGTGCCGATAACCCCCGAACAATTCAAGAATGCATTAGAAGATGACATTTGGTCTGATTAAAGAGGTAAATTATTATGGCAAATAACAGACGTAGAGATTTTGGTGTTGACTATTCTCAACCGGGTCAATTAGCGACACAACAACAATTAGCGCAAATGTTACAGAACGCTCAACAAAATCAATATCCGACTCAACAGCCAACTACTATTAACGTTGAACCTACTTCAATACACCGCGAACAAGGTGTTACCGTCAATCATGTGAATTCTCCTAATAAACCGACTAGTAATCGAGTGCCAGAAATCTATGTACCCGTAACAGATTATTGGAAAGCGCATAGATTCCATCCTCACAACAATTTACGCTACTTTTGGTACATTTTCTATTGGCTAAAAGATGTGATTTCATCTCCCGTAGGTATTGCAATTGTGATGTTGTGGTTGGGGATTGGTGGAATTAATTTCTTACTAAATGGTAATTATTCTGGTCCTGGTTACGTGCAAAATAAAGAAATTAAATTAACACCAGAGAATGTACCTAATTTAACTCCGGTTGTCGATTTGGTGGATTGATGTTTGTCCGTATTACATTCTGGTTGATGCTATGTTTGTTCATTTCAGATATAGCTCAACCTGGATATCTCAAGTTTTGGCAACCCGATTTAACCGAAATTTCTATCACTAATATCAGGTTGCCTTCCCTAAAATTTAATAAAAACATCGAGAATAAATCTCCTCGTAAAACTTCTACTTGTCTCCCTCCAGAGAATGATTTAGAAGAAGTTCTTCAAGCAAAATTTGGTTGCCAAAATGCGACTCCTCATTGATTTCAGTTTTGGCATTAATAAAAATGATGCCGATTCTATAAAACTAATTTCTCCTAATTGGAAGTATGCTTTTTTGACATTAATTTTAGCTAGCTGTATTTCTATTAAACCGATATCTATGTGGTTTGATAACCAACTTTTAGTGCAGCAATTTCGTCAAACTCATACTCTAAAGAACAGTAAGGGAGAGAGGGTTGTGAGTAATGCGATCGCATGGGCTGGGAAATCCTATAAACCCGGTCAAAAAGAGCGTTGTGCAGATTTTGTTCGCTTTGTATTGCGCCAGTCAAATATTCGCGTGGGAGTAACTCGCAAGCCCTGGGATGCTGGTAAGCAAAATCATAATGGTTCTTTAATGGCACGTTCTTTTTTTGGTAGCGATATTGGAATTATTCTTACCAACCCAAAGCAATTCCAAAAGGGAGATTTAATTGGTTTTACCAATACTTATGGCAATTTCAAAAGAGGTGCAATCACTCACGTTGGGATTTATGTGGGTGGGGGAAAGATAGTTGATAGAAGCACAATGATCGCACCAGTTAGGATACGAAATCTATTTTCATTCCCTAATTCTCAAATAATTGGAGTTCGTCCTCATGCTTATCAGAAGTAATATTTTGAGTATATTATTGATTGGTATTTTTATATTTCCACAACCCACTATTGCTTCAAATATTGGTACTCGGATTCGCAATGAAGCTGGATTTAGTAGCATTGAACTAGCTGCCCAAGAAGAGATGGGATGGAGCGATAAGCGACTGGTGAAATACGCCTCGGTTGCTTGTGGTTATATTGTAGATGGCAAATCAAATACGTTGCAATCTGTGTATAGATATTATTTTGGGAATTACAACCCATCGAAAGAGCCATATATAAAACATTCGCTGCGAAAAATACACGATTGGGCTAAAAAGCAACCGGAGTGCAATTGATGATTCGTCCTTGGCAGATTACAAGTTTTTCTTTACTAATGCTAATTACACCATTATTTGGAGTCTCAACATCTGAAAGTTTTAGTTTAGTGATTCCAATTCATAGAAATTATTTAGTCAATGAATTGTTTTCTGATATTAATAGTCCTGGTAATATTGCTATCTGCCACGCAGAGGGAAATTGTCAAAAAAATGGTGCATTTACTTCCCTGTATTATGGTCATATCGACCCATCAAAATTAGGCGGTAAGCGAGTATTAAATCAAGGATTTTGTAGTGATTATGGTAAAAGCAAAGCTGGTGATATAAATGCTGCTAATCGTGGTTGTTTGCGTAGAATGCAATCAAGATTGCCGCGACTAACTAATCTATTTAAACAGCAAAATATTGATATTAAACAACACAAAACAGCTTTCGTTAACTCTGTAGATTTATGGAATCAAGCTGCACCTAGAGTTAGTGATAATTTTCCGAAACTTTATGCAGCTAATATTCGTTATGGATTACCTGTTGATAGTGCTATTCGTAATGCAAGAGTTGATGCATTTAATCATCGAGCCAGAGGATTATTTAATATTTGTGGAAGAGAACCATATTACATAAATAGACTAGCATTTTACCAAAAATATTCAAGGTCATGGAAGCGTAAATGTATTGATATAGACCAAAACCGCAGAAGATTAGCAATTAATGCAGCACTAAAAAATAAAGGAGTTTTTGATTAATGCTAGCAGCAGGAGATGAACATAATTCGATACAAAATGCGATTATATATGCTTATAATCAAGGATTAGCTAAGGATGATATTTTAGAAGTTGTTAATTTTAGTTTACCAGATGATTTACATAACAAGGCAATTAGCATAATTGAGAATATAAATTCTAACTGTAATTCAAAATTACTTTATTTTAATGATTTACCGGAATTGTTCAATCTTATTTTTAATTTAGTTAATCAAGGTTTTAGCGAAGATGATATATTGAATCAATTATTTAATAAATGTGACCTAGAACAATTTGAATTTGCTAAGTATGCTTTGCGGTATATAGCGATTAATCGTATTCCCTCTGTGTGGGAATTAGATAATGTATATAACGAACTAATTAAGCTTGATATTAATGAATTAATTAAGCGATGCGAGGCTATTAAGAATCTACAGAATAAACAAGTTGCTTATCGGATAATATTACAAAATTTTTACAATGCATTTTGCGATGGAGAACCAATTAAGTGGTTTACTGATATTGCCCGTTCAACTACTGATGAAACAATCATAAAATATTGCGATCGCGCAGCTGTAATGATATCTAAAGCTCAAGGTGTGGAGCCAATTAACGCATTGGAATCAGCGAAAACAGATATTGAACAACTAAGCATATCAACAACTGAATCCGGAAAGCTGATTATAAATACCCTAGCTGAATTTAAGATAGCAGCAGAATATATTGATGCACAATGCGGTCCCACATTTAACCGCATCAAAATTAAACTTGGTAAAGGGGTGTCATTCAAGAAAATCCAAGATTTTGGTAACGACTTTGTGCAGCAGCTTGGAGACACTTTAAATATGGATACTTCACCAATGGTGTCCGTTGTTCGGGGTGGTGCTGCTATTGATATTCCTCGCAGCGATAGAGAAATTGTTTATTTCAAAAATTATGCTGATTTTTCATTACCTATAGATATACATAATGTTGTGATTCCCGGTGGTGTTGGTGTTGATGGAAAATACGTGGATATTCCCCTCTCAGATGAAAACGTGACTCATATCCTTGGTGGGGGAAGAACCAGAGGTGGTAAATCGCAATTCGAGAAAGCAGCAATACTTTATCTGGCACGTCGCTATCCCCCGTCAGTAGTCAAACTAGCTTTATCCGATGTTAAACGAGTGACTTTTAGCAAATTTTCTAAGTTACCCCATCTAATTGCACCCGTAGCAAAGGATGCAGCTTCGAGTGCAGAATTATTTAGTTTGTTAGTACAGCAAATGGAAGCCCGGTATCGGGAGTTTGAGAAAGTCGGTTGTGAGACGATAGCCGAATTTAACCGCAAGCATTACCCCGAATTGATTATGCCTCGGATAGCAAGTTTTACAGACGAATGTTTTGACTTACTAACTGATAAAGATTACTGCGACTCTATTGAACTGGACATGATGAAACTTTTAGCTAAGGCTGGAGGTGCGGGTATTGACATAATGCTTTACACCCAACGCCCAGATAAAAACGTTATTAATCCTTTAATTAGGAGTAATTTTCCTGCTAAAACAGCATTCGCAACTACTCGTCCGGAAGATAGCTGTATTATTTTGGGTGACGATAATACCTTAGCTGCTAACTTATTAGGTTACGGAGATTTTTTATATAAAACTTCCACTCAAATTACTCGACTTCAAGCTCTTTATGTCGGTGATGCAGAAGAACCGGAATACTTTGAGCAGCTATTAGAAGAAGCAATCAATCAGGAAGACAATTTTACTGCTTGGGAACCAAATAATATTGAAGAGTTTTCTGACAGTGGAATCGGTAGTAAAGCAATTTTAAATAATGATTTTGCTGTTGAAGTAAATCTTGATGAACAGTCCAAGAATTCAATATTAAATTTATACAGTAAGGGTTATGCTATTCACGAAATTATCAAAGCAATATTTAATATTACTCGGCAAGATGGTAAAGATTATAAAAAATATCGTAGTGCTGTAGAAAACTTTTTAAATAATGAAGGTAATAAATAAAATGATTGAGCAAGATTCTAACAACAATAAAGCAGCACTTGATTATGCTATAAAAACATTAAAGTATTATGCAAATATCACAAATTGGGGAATCATATCCAGTTATGGTCACAGAAAAACTAATAGATGGATAGGAGAAGGGGAAGGAGTAGAACTCGCTGAAGAAGCTTTAAGAAAAATAGAATTAATTTTAAGTAATGAATAGGCAATTCTGGTGATCCAAAAAACAAGTTCAATTCTTGCTATTGCCATTGGAAGTTTTTTAAGTACCGAAATCGAATTAATTGCTATTTAAAATACTGCATTTTTAGTAGATAGTAGGTTTAACAAAAAGCTTTCAATATCCTGCGTTGTGCGGGGCTAAGTAATTAGTTAAAACACAATGTATGGAGGTTTATGATGTTAC
The DNA here is from genome assembly GCF_000316665.1 of Rivularia sp. PCC 7116. Classification (GTDB taxonomy): domain Bacteria; phylum Cyanobacteriota; class Cyanobacteriia; order Cyanobacteriales; family Nostocaceae; genus Rivularia. The sequence continues at coordinate 2,276,801 of NC_019678.1, forward strand.
GAAGAAGATTATCAAAGTTAACAAGTGTTTTAACAGATGTTAACTGTGTAATTGGGGGGTTATCTTTTCTTGCTGTATTTACTGGTTCGTTAGCTGCCATAATTGGTGTTGGAGGATATTCTCTAGAAAAGCTTGGCGTTCTTAAAGAAGAAGATACTTGGGAACAAGTTTGGGCTTTTGCTATTGTTTCTTCCACTGTCGGTTTGGCAGGTAGTAGTGTTGCTGCTACATCGGGAGCGTTTTTACGTTGCCGGAACATACAAGCAGAAGATCATAAATATACGGAAGCATCTAAGAATCTTAATTCATCTACAAGCTTCAAGTTAGCAATGACTCGCGATATGTTTGTGATGTGTCGTGATGATGGTAAGGAAGAAGAAAGTAAACAGAAGGTTTACACATATTATTTTTTGGAAATCAAAGGTAATCCACCAATAAGCGGATTGATGGTATCAAGAATGCAATCAAATTCAGTAGCTGTATGCGACTGCATTTCTTTAGAAGATGAACAAAAACTAATGCTAATCCATGAAAACCCTGGGGAAAGTCCCAGGTTAATTGGGAAAACCTTTTCTAGTTATCAACCATTACCGACAGAAGCATTACGCGAACACTTGGATATTTATAATCCATACCTATATGCACTTCAAAGCAAAGACTTTGAACCATGTAATCTAGAATCTTGCAAAGGCTGTCAGCATTTGCACGGCAAGGATAAGATAGTTTGTGGCATATATGCTTATGGATGGAATGGTATTGACTGCCCAGATAAGGTTTGGGATAAAAGAAGTGCAATTCGTCGGTTTGAAGATGAAGCCGCTATTGAATCCTTGAGTAAAGGATTTGATGAATGGAAAATCTTTAAATATGACTATTTAATTAGTCTCTTTCATCCTAAAACATACAGCCAATTTAGCTTTGATTTTGATGGTAAGCTTCTTTCTTATTCTAAAACGCTAGATGGGCTTGAAGAAGGCAATATTGTTGATTATGTCTACTTCTTACGTCGCTCTCGACAATTTCAGTATGATTATTCACACGCTGATTTTATCGAACAAGCAAGTTTCTTTCTTGACGAAGCAGATGCAACAATTAGTGTGGATGACTTTAAGATATTTGTAAAAGAGAAAGACTCAAATATTGTCCATACTTTTTTACATAATGGTGAACCGTTTTTTGCCAATAACCCTGCTTGTCCTCCAAAGCTTAAAGACAACTACAATTTATCTACGTTAATTGACTTCTTGTATAACGGCATGGATGAATTGGATTCTTAGCTTGAATTTTCTGATTAAATCTTTTAAAACCTCCACCTTTAATTTCTAGTTATTAGTGGCGGTACGTAACTACTTAGTACGGGGGATTTTCCCCCACTACTGGGTAGTAATCGATAACCGCTACCCAATTGTTATTAATTAAAGGAAATTGCAATGTTTACAACCCGATTTGTTACAACTCCCGAAATTGTTTGTACTATCAACGATTTATTGTTTCCCGTCTTCTTGTTTTGTTTGATATTTGGGTGTTTATGCTATCTAACTTACGATTATGAACAACATCATAAATCCTCCGAAATTGATAGCAAGTCCGATTGCATTGAAGTGACTAAAATGCAATCTGAATCGAAAAGAAGTCAAGTAATAAAAGAAGAAGTAATGACAATTGTGGAGAAGGATAAGCAAGCTAAGTTGTTAATTGATTTGGGTATCCGAAACCTACGCTTGTTTTGTAAGCAACAGCAAATTAAAGGTTATTCCACTGCTTATAAAAGAGGAAAGATGAAAGGTTTAGCTGAGTTTTTGCTTAGTCAAGGATACTTTTATTCGGATATTGCAATTGCGTTGAAATAAACGATTTTTAAATTAGCCCCGTAAGACGAAGGATAAATTTAATGAATCAACTATTCAAATTTCCGATTATTTATTGGATTTCAATCAATATGCCTTCATATTAGACTGAATATAAAAAGCTAAGTTCCCAATATTATCGCTATAATGCCTACAGACAAAACATTTCACCATATTATCCGAAATGATAATGTGGTAATACAACACTCATAAAACCACTATTAATTACCTAGACGGTTATGCTCGTGGCAGATAAAAAATTAAATGAAAGTCAATACGGCAATTTGCCGTATATCATATTTAATTTTGCATTCATTTCTAAGATGCTGTAATAATTCTTCCTAAGTACTTGAGTATTTTTAAAACTTCGTTAAGATTATTTCGATACTGCGACCTAGTTGAAAACAAATCGGAAACACCATATTGTTTACCTAAAGTTTTGACAAACAAATGGCTGCTACCATTGGTTATCATTCCGTAAAGAGGTTGTTCTGTTTTTGGATGAGCCGCCATATAAGCTAGTGTCTGAGGAATTGCTAACTCCAAATCAAAGGTCGTCTTCTTCGATTCAACTAGTACAATCCACAATTTACACTGTAAAACTAAAGCATCAATACGTCCTCGTAAAATTTCTTCGTTATCTCCTAATGCTTCAATTTCCACAGATACTTCGGTTTTAAACCTATAAGGTGACTGATAGAAACCCGCTAGTTCCAATAACGGTGAAAGCACCATCATTTTAATAGTTTCTTCTAAAAGACTTCCATCCGAAATTTGGTAAAGATAATTTTGTCGAACTTGTTTCAATCTTATTTATTCTGCTTCACTTAATTGAGGTAAATCAGCCATCCATTCGGTGAAAAATTGGCGCTCATCACTAAGTTTTAAACCCAGTTTATCTTCAACTTGATGAAGAGTAGTGATATTTTCTGCAATGGCTATGTTAATTGTCATATTTGTGTTTGAACTGCTTATTATTTGTTAAATTGAAATTTTTTACCGTCTTTGAATAATCTAAAATTCTGGTACAAACAATTCCTTAGTTGCTCCAGCATAATGCTCATAAATCATCTTAGGACTAGTCCCAACTAACTTAGCTACATCCTTTGCATCGAGCATCTTGGTTCTTCCATCTGGAGTCGGAATTGGTGTTTCTAAGGCAGCTGTAATAAAAGTATGCCTGGTTTGATAAAGTTTACGATACTCTATGGTGCCACTTAATTCTTGAAGCACCGAACGCCATACTCTATTCGTAAGGTTATGCACATCAATCCATTTACCTTTGGGAGAAGGAAATACTTTAGTCTCACCAGTCGCATTTTCCGGTTTTATAGACTCTAGAAGTGCTGCAAGTTTCTTGTTTGCTGGAAATGAACGCTTCTTCTGAGTCTTCAATCCTTTTTTACAAACCACTCCGTTTTCTGCTTCAACTACTGCTTGCTCAAATCGTATTGTTCTGAAGTCATCTGAAATATGCTTCCATTGCAAAGCAACAGCTTCTGATGGTCTGCATCCGCTCATGAACAGGAATTCTATTAGCGGAGCGTAATGATTGTAAAAGTGGTTATCCTTGAAGCTTTGAATTATCTTGTCCCTTTCTTCCAAACTGAAAGGATTAATATCCGAACCATCAGATTGACTTTTAGGGATTTTGATTTCACTCGCCATTCCAAAAAACGGATTGTGACTAATCATCTGGGATTTTAGCGCCCATTGACAACAAGCTGCTAATTGCGTGAGTATCCTTTTCGCAGAATTAGCTGTTTTGTTCGCAACCAACCAATCACGGATGGCGATCGCATCCTTTAAGGATTTGCTTGGCAACTTTAATTCGATGCAACGAGCGATTTTAGTATAATCCTTTGCCAAAGTACTTGGGGATAAGCTTGAGCGCTTAAAATCCGTATATTTATCCCACAACTTCACTAAACTTGGTTGAGACGCAGATGGTGTAGAAGATGGTGTAAATGGTGTAATTTCCTTTGAATCGATTTGTGACTTGTATTTATCCAAATCCTTGGGGTCAAACCGCTCAAACAAAATATCTTTTTCAATTTCCGAAGCCTTCAATTTAGCTAACTTCCGATGATGCGGCGTATCGGGATAGCCAGTAGAAATATAATACCGCTTGCGAGCAAAGTGAAATCTTAGCTGCAAACGACCATTAGAAAGAATTACCGATACAGAACCTTTAGAAGCCCTGCCAGTTGGTGTTTTAGAAGCCATGAGTTAAGAAGGTGTAATCTACCTTCTAGTTTACACAAGGATTACACCATCTTTACACCATTTTTTTATCCAAATCGACCTAAAGATATCCAATAATTTGATTACACCTTCTTTAAGTCGTCCTCCGAAACCCTTGCTCCACAGGTGAGAACGTCGGAATTTCGGTAATGCCAGGAACGAGACTTGAACTCGTGACACGAGGATTTTCAGTCCTCTGCTCTACCAACTGAGCTATCCCGGCAGGGTTATTTGACCCATGACTAAAGAATATAGCAAACTTGTCTTTCTTTTGCAAGAGTTTCGTCAAAAAATATATTTGAGGGACTTCCAGAAAATAAATTATCCCAAGTCGATAATAATAATCACTCTCGTAGCCCTCCTTACCTCACATGTAGTATTTTAATAATAAGTAGGCTTTTGGGTACGCTCCACTACACTTAATTCAATAACTTGAGTGAATTAAGAGACAATTGGCTATTCAAATATATTCGGGTGTAGGTAAATGAAATTTATCGGTATTGATTTGGGTTGGCAATCTCAACCAAGCGGCTTATGTTTTTTAGAATTAATAGATGGAAAGCTGCAATTACAAGATTTAGATAGAAAAGATGAGATTGCAGATATCCTCGTTTGGGTTGATAATTGCGTTCAAGCTCCCGAAAGCGCTATTATCGGCGTTGATGCACCAACTCTTATCCCCAATGCTACCGGAAGTCGCTTACCCGACAAGTTGACTCACAAACACTTTGGTAAATACCACGCTGGATGTTACCCCGCAAATCTTGGTTTGCCTTTTGCTCAACGCACGGTAAATTTTGGTTTAGAATTAGAGTCTCGCGGGTATCTCCATGCACCAACTATTGAAGCGCAAAAGCTTGGTAGATATCAAATTGAAGTATTCCCGCATCCTGCGATAGTTAAGCTTTTCGGCTTAGACCGCATCCTCAAATATAAAAAAGGAAAAATAGGCGATCGCCATCTTGAACTTAAGAAGCTTTATAATTACATCACCGAAATTTTACCTACTTTGGAGCCAAGTTTGAATATAGAAAATAACTCGCATTTTTTAAAGTTTGATTTTTTAAGTTCAATTTGTACCGGTAAAATTCTTAAAGCAGCAGAAGACAAACTTGATAGTCTTATTTGTGCTTATATCGCTGCTTATTGGTGGTATTGGGGAGAACAGCGAAATCTGGTTTTAGGAGATGAAAGTACTGGTTATATTGTGATTCCGGCGGAGAGTAGAAGAGAGGTTTTAGAGAGGGAGAGGGAAAATAAATTTTAGGAAGTAGAAGCACCCAGGATAAAACCAAATTTACCTCCTAATTTATCTTGTATCAGAATCAGATTTGCTAAATATTGACCGGATTTACCTTACTAAAGGTACTTGTATTAATATTTTGATTCCATTTTAGTTTATGTAAATTAAAAAATACTATTGTGATTTCAATTTCTTAGGATAGGGATTTTTGTAAATACATTTAAAATTTTTACATTTTTTGAATTTATTCCGGCTTGGAACTAAGTTTCTAGATAATAAATATAGAAACTTGTAATGAATAATATCTTTAGCATCCATAATATACTTTGATTTCTGCGTTGCGCGATGGCTTCACAGATAAACCCTCTAAATAACTTATTCTTTGTAGGTTAACTAATAACTATTAGAAAATCATATGTAAAAAGTCATGTAAAGGCATTACTAAAGTCATGTTATTTTATCGCGGAGAATATCTTAATATATTTTATGACTGGATGGGCAAAATTTAATTGCACCTAAAAATATGAGTAATCGCGCAATTTCTATACCCAAGGCTGTAAGATATGCGGAATGGGTGATTTTAGTTGTACTCTTCTTGATTATATTATTTATAATATCACTTCCAATTGATGCTCCTACAGATTACCCACAACCATTAATCCCCCATAATTTTGTATTTGGTTCTTTATCAATCTGTGCATTACTAAGTTTTGTATTTCCAATCAATCGTCCTCTATGGCAAAGAAGAGTCTATATATTTATAGAAATACTATTAATTCTTCCATGCTATTTAATGGGATGGGACCTTAATATATTATTATTCTTATATATTGCGAAAAGTTGTTTTTTGTTGAATCGTCCCTTAGATGCAATCGTCACAGCTACAGTTAGTTGTCTAACGGCTGTATTTTTATATATATCCAATTTTATTTATCGCTTTGAAGCAATGAGACATTACTGGATGTCCCATGCCGATAAATTATTAACTTTAGAGCGGATGATTCCGCAGACTTTGGTTCCTAGCTTGGGTATTTACTTCATTTCCTGTGTGTTTGTAATTATGTTTTGCTATCTTGCTATTGCAGAACAAAAAAGCCGTAAGAAAGCGGAAAAATTAACTCAGGAAGTAGAAGCTTTAGCATCTAAGTTAGAAAGACATCGTATAGCTCGCGATATTCATGATTCCTTGGGACATACTCTCACAACTCTTGACGTACAGTTGGAGTTAGCCAATACATTAGCAAAACGTCAACCGGAAAATGCTTTACAAGCTCTCGATACTTGCAAACAACTGTCTTCTCAATGTTTGGTAGAAGTGAGACGAGCGGTACGAACAATGCGGTTTGCCACTTTTAATTTGAACGAAGCTTTACAAACTTTAGTTGAGCAGGTACGAAAAAATCGCAGTTTGGACATTTGTATGGAAATCAAATTACCGAATTTACCTTTACAAACTGCCCAGCAATTATATTGTATAACCAAAGAAGGATTAACCAATATTCAAAAACATGCTGATGCTTCTAAAGTGACTTTACGCGGAGAAACTAAGTTTAATAATATAGTTTTGGAAATAGTTGATAATGGTAAAGGCTTTAATCCCGATTCTCCTCAGGCTGGATTTGGTTTAAAAGGAATGCAAGAGCGCGTAGATGTTTTGGCTGGAGAGATGATAATTAAGAGTGGAAACACCAAGGGAACTTGTATTCAAGTTTTAATTCCTTTTTTAAAAATAAGCAGGGAATAAGAATAAAGAAAATAAAAAAGCATATTTAATCGGTTTTTATTGCAGTTAAACGGGGAAAGCAATTCCCACAGCCCAAGGGCGTGAAAGTCTTGCTATCCCTGCCTTTATAGTTTAAAGTCCAGGAAGCTTGCCTAATCCTTGCCTAACAGACTGTAAATAATGGCTATAAAATACGTTTTTTGGCTGCCAAGATAAAAACTTTGGCAGCTATTGTTATTGGTCAGATTTTATTAATTATTGCTATAACAATTGATTGATGTATTAGAAACAACATTGCTATGGCAGAACCAGTTTTAACCGAGATTTTTGGCGCTAATGCGATTCAAGACGCTAATTCTTTGACTATTGATAAAAACGATTTAGTCGCCATTGGGTTAACTCCTAGCGCTACGAATACGGCGGAAAGTTTGCTCGCGGCAATTATTGCGATCGCGCAGCAAACCCTAACCGCAGTTAGGCAAGATACGCACCCAGAGCAATCGGTAGTTATAGAGGATAGCTTAGAGTCCTTGGTTACGAGGGGAGACCAAGTTTACCGCCAATTAACCAAAACCATTAGTTTTGAGAAACCCGATAGTCAATCGGCATTCGATCCAGATGACTATTAATTTAAGCTTGCAGCAGTTGTTTGGTGAAAATGCGGTTAGCGATGCAAATTATTTAATTATTAATAAAAATGATTTGAATTTATCTAGCGATGCTAACAATAACTCCGAACAACTTTTAGCTGCAATTATTAAGAGGGGTTTTGATAATTTTGAAGGATACATTACTACCGAAACTGGAGCGGTAATAACTGATGAGAAGAATAGACCTATCAGTTATAACAACTCTAATTTATATCACTCAAATATTGAATTATGGAGAAGACAGTTATTCAGTGATAGGTATCAGCATATTTTTGTTGTTGAGATGGATGAATTGTAATGCAAATAGACAGCTTACCCTATAAAGAGAATTTAGATAAAGAAGACATTATTTTAGTGCAAGACATAATTACCAAAGCTTCCATGCATTCTAAAGCTGGTAATTTACAGGGGAATACTGGTGAGTGGTTGGTTACTAGCGAGAATTTGACTATTAGTAAAGGATTGTTGATTTGCGATACTGTTAATTCCGATATAACTATTACCGTACCCGTCCCTAGTTCAAACAATTATTTGCAGGTTGTAAACCACGGTCAGAGAAATATTTATTTTGATTTTTCTGGAGCGAGTTTAGACGGTCAATCGTTGACTAATACAATTATTTCTCTCACTCCTGAAAGTAAATTCGTAAGGTTAGCTTACGTTACCGGCATTGGCTGGATAGATATAGAATCAAAATTAAATAAAGCTTTTGTAGGTGGATATGTTCCGGGAGCTAAATTAATACTCAAAGGGCAATTAAATGATTTGAGCGGTAATAACAATCATGCGGTTCCTATTGGTAGTAATGCTCCGACTATTGCTACGGGTATTGATGGTAAAAGCGTGCTTCGTTGGGATGGCAGCGGTACCCAAGAATTAGAGGTACCTTATTTTTTAGCCGGTACAAATGGCGCGACTTTATATTGCGTATATACGGCTAACGATGAAGAAAATTACAATTTAGCTCGGACTAGAGGTATAGATGATTATTGGCGTTTTGTATATGGTGAAGGGTATATCGGTACTTTTTTAAGCTACCGCCTGTCTGGATATCCTCCCAATATGCCTAGCAACGGTCATCATTTGGTTAGTATTCATGCCGATGCTAGCAGCTACGAATTACTTTTGAATAATGCTTCTGAGGGGGTGAGAAGCGATTCTTACGATTCGGGCGATAGATTTATAATATCTCCCAACGATAAAACTTTTAAGGGTGATATTGCTCTGATGATTTGCTACCCATTTTATATTGATAAAACTAGTACGGAACATAGCACCAACGTTTCTGTTATTAGCGACGAATTTCCATCCTTAATCTTGACATGACTTTTAAATGTAGCGGTGAATTGCATTGCGAAAATAGTGCAGAAGCCAAACTAACAATATATTTTGAAGAGAAGAAGCAAGATGAATTTAAGGTCAAACAGCTACCGATATGTGTAGAAGAAAATCAAGTAAATACATCAATAGATATAAAGGTTTTTAGGTTTTGGAGCGAAGAGTTTGACCACGATAGTAATGAAATAAATATTATTTTTGAACATTACGCCTGCGGCTATAATGCTACCTACGATTCATCTAATGAATTAGCAAATAATGGGGCATATTTAATAGTCGATGAAGAAATTCAAAACGATGCAAGCTATTATTATTGGAGCGGTTTTGACGAGGGAAGAAACAAAACTTACTACAGGTATTTAGAGGAAGTAGATAAAATTCCCGAAACATCTGAAGGTAGCCTAACTGTTAATGATAAAAACTGCATTTTAGAAGGATGCGAGATAATTGTTTACGATAAAGACGGAAAGCAATTATATCAAAATACGGGCAAATCTCCTTGCAATGTGGAAATAGCTTGTGATGATGATTGTCCCAAAGGTTATTTAAAATGCGAGTCAAATAAATATCCCGGTTACTGCTGTTTACCTTGCAAAGATACGGCGAGTAAAATTAGGGATTTAGGTAATAAATTATGAGCGAATGCAGCGATATTACTAAAGCCTTAGAGGAACTATCTAAAAAAATAGATAACTACCAAAAAACAGTAGAAGCTAGGTTTGCAATTTTAAAGAATGACATTTCTAAGTTAGACGGTAGAGTTACCGCTGTAGAATCATCAGTTAAAACAGTTAACGTTAGGTTGAGTTCTTTAGAATTATATATTTCTTTTCTCCTAAAAAGCGGTGGAGGTAAAAACATTCGAGAGAGAACCAACAACGAAGATATACAAAGACAGTTGCGCTTATTAAAGCGTCAGATGTTAGCAGTTGAAAAATATATAAATGCCTTAGATATTGCAGGTAAACAAATAAATGGAGTTCTTAGAAACTTCACTAAAATATTTTCTATTTTTAAATAAATGCCTATACCCTCCACGCCATCTTATACCCAGATGCCCAATAACTTTAAGGAGTTATTGAATATTCAAAAAAACTATTTTAGAAAGTTTAGCGATGGTTTAACTAACATTACCAAAATTACAAAATTAACTAGTAAAAGAGTACAGCAAGTTAGTAAAACAGCCAAAGAAGTTTCTAAAGCGGCTAAAGAAGCTAAAAAAATAACCGATTTCCTCAAGAAAGGTAAATTTAAAAGTGTTAACCCTAAACTTGGTAATGCTATTGGTTTTGCGCTTAACTTAGCGAGTATCGGCTTAAGTTTGATGACCATTAACCAAGTAGGTAAATTACAAGCTACTCAAATAAAAATCGATGATATCCAAAGTAAGGACTTAGGCGATGCGTTTAGTAGAGCGGTTAATAATACTTCTAAATTAAGAAAAATAGAAAAAGAATTATTAGATTTTATCAAGCAGTATAAAGATGATAAAGATAGATTCTTTGCTGAAACTGGAGGATTGCAATCGGATGTAACAAGGAATCGAGAGTTATCAAAAACTGCCAAACAGCAAGCGAACGATGCGCTTTATGAAACTAGAGCCGGACGTACCAAAGTTGAAGCCAAAATTACTCAAGTCAACGATTATCTTAATGGGTTAAGAAACGATGTTATTTCTCAAAACATTGAATTGGCGACTAGAGCCAATCAAGCGTATCAAGTGGGGAATGATGCGCTCTACGAGGTAAGACAAGGAAGAAATATTTTAGAAGGTAAAATATCTAATTTAAGAGCAAGAATTGCGTCGATTGACCCGACAGTAAATTTAAATAACCTTGCGACGCGACTTAGAGAAACTAACGCTACGGTAACGCGAGTTTTAGAGCGAGCCAATTCAGCAGATAGAAAAGCCGATAAAGCTTTACAGACCAAAGTGCAACCGGGGCCGCGTGGTCTGGACGGGAAACCGGGACGTGATGGTAGACCGGGTAGAGACGGATTGCAAGGGCCTCGTGGGTTAACCGGCCCAGCGGGGGCACCGGGTAGAAATGGCATTAACGGAAAACCGGGAAGGGACGGTAAGGACGGTAAAGACGTGGATCAAAATCAATATAACGAGCTGCTAAAAAGAATTACTTTAATCCCTCCACTAATCGCTAAAGTTCCCGACAACACTATCAAGCAGATGCCTAAGCCACTAACCGGGCCGCAGGTTGAAGCAGCTACGGGTAAGGCGATGTGTAGAAGTACCGCACCCGGTGGTTGTATGAATCGTTCGCTTGGGAATACCGCCGATAGAATCAACCGCAATACTAACGGTTGGGGAAGAAATATACTCGATAAGTTGAACGCCGGTGCTAACGCTATTCAGTTGGGTCTACTGCAACGCATCGATAAAAAACTTGGGCCACAGTTACCCGGTGGAATGTCAAAGTTTTTAAATACGTTTAAAGAAAAGTTTGATAAGTTCGCTGAGTGGATTAAGTTAGACCGAATCTTGCTTACTCTAACTTGGGTAAATACATTGCATAACGCTTACATGTTAAGCAGTTCGCTAACAGATACCTTGTTTAATGCGGTTGATAATATTATTGGTATTTTTGTCAAAGATATAAATGGTAAACCTATCGATACTAGAGGATTTTTTGGCAAGCAAATTGATAGTTTTGCGGCAAGTTTATTTGGCGTTCAGTCGTGGAAAGATTTTAAAACCACATGGAAACAATACAACAGAATCTATCAAGCTACAGCAAATATGTTAAATAGAATTACTAGTATGTTTAATTCGGTATTTAATATATTTAATGTTATTGGTAATAGAATCAGTAGAATCGGAAACGCTCTAAGATGGTTTGGCGTAATAGCTGACAATGCATTTGGATCTATGAATGAAAGTAATAATTTTGGTAATCCAATCATTGATAGATTAACTAATTTAGAAGAGGCCGCAGAATCGATAGAACAAGTTAGTGGAGATATTTTAAATATCAAGGAAAATGCTGCCGAGCTTAAAAAAGATAAAGAAAATATCAAGAAGGAGATTAAGAAATTAGAGGAGATTGAAAAGAAAAAAGAAGAGAAAGAACGTAGTAGTTTGAAAATACCAGAAGTTAGAAGTACGGACGTAGCATGAGTAAATATGCATTTTCTAAATTACAAAAATTAATAAGGAGATACCACAATCTTCAGATAAAAAGGGAGATAGCTAAAAAAGATATAAAAAATACTAAAAAGAATATCTACCAGGAATTGTTAATTGAAAGCAATGATACTGCTCAATCGATGATTTTAAAAATACTATTTCTGTGGATATCTACCGGTAATTTAGATAAATTTATTTCTTCTACACTACCTTCTGGTTGGGCTATAAAACCGGGAGATTTCTTACCTCAACTTGTTGTAGTTTATCGGATAAGAGGTAAAACCAGGACGGGTAATTATGAATTAACTATTCCTCACTATAAGGGTAGTAGATATCCAGTTTTACCGTTTTATAAAAAAGGCTCTCACAAACTAACTTTGGTTTTAAAAGATGGGTCTAAGTTGATTATCAATGCTGCAACCGAGTCTGAGGGTAGAAGAGTGATATCTCAATACAGCAAATATGTTGACTCGAAGTTTTTAACGAACGACATCAGGCACACCGAAAACCAGTTGATCAAAGTTAACGATATGATACCCGTGCGTGCTGACTACTATCCAAGCGGACAAAATAACTCAAATCCGCTTTGGAGATTTTATCCTACAAATTAGTAGTGCGCGGGTGTTCAATGCCCGCGCATCAATACAAGGGTTTTCTAGGTATTTCCTCTCAAGACTTATTAATTTTGAATTGATTATGTTTTATATACACACCAACATTTCAAGAAGTAAACAAAGATGCCTGCACCATTTGCACAAACCGATTTAAATTCTGACAACCAGCCCGCTGCTTTGTTGGAGCTAGCTTTTCAGCTTCAAGCGTCCGAGTTGACAGTTCCCGAAGAAACTAGACCTAACAACTTAACTATTGCTATTGATGGAGAAGAAGGAACCGCTACAGTTACAGCTACCTTGCCTGTAGAATTTTCCCTCGATGCAAGCGGAAAGCCTATCGTAACTGCTACAGACTACATCCCAGTAGTTTAATTAGCAATCGTATGATAAGGAGGTTATAAAATGGCTGAATTAGGGCCAAGAGTAACAGTTGCCGTTGGCAAGGATTCTACGGGGAAAGCTATATATTCCTACATGCTAAAAAAGCACGCTGACTTTTTTAAGTTTCCAGGCGTGCAGAATAAAATCGTTACTAGAAAAAACAAAAAAGGAAAGCCAGTGGCAATCCGTGGGGCCATTGGACAAGGTCATATAAAAGTACCTACAGGCAAAAAATCCAAAAAGGGAGCCAAGAGGTATTATCAAATGCCTATGCCAGCAGGTATGACAATTGCAAAAATAGGTGAATTTTTAAAAACTGCATCCAAAAACAAACCCGACTCTTTTGTCACTGAGGATGGAGTTACCTATCCCATCAATACTAAATAATGGCACGGCTTAAACTAAGTCCTAGAAACTGGGCGCTCGTGAAAAACCGAACGCTCAGCGCTAGACGATTTCCCGGTACGCCTACAAAGTTTCAGCCTATAGACCCCATAACGTTTAAAGTTAATACTCCTGTTTGCGTAGCGCTGATTGAAAGTAGATCGGCTAAGTATAATTGGTGGTCGGCTGGTTTTGCACAAGCATTCTTCTACAGTGGTGCTTTTGTAAACCGCCAGCTAACGGGTTTTAAGAACTGGCATATTGGGTTATCTCGTCCGGTTCTACTGGATTTTCGGGAATATGAAGCCGTTCAATACGGGTTAGAGTTTACGTTTAGGCCGTGGCACAGAGACATTAGGCTGCAAGTCTGGAAGTATCAAAGCGATTTAACAGATGCTACAAACATAGACTTACAGCGAATACTTGCAGATATAGCAAGAGTTGAAAAGAAAATTGATGATATTTCTGAATACGGGCGTTAAAAATGCCTTGGGAAAAGTTAGGAATCTTTTTTATAAAACCCGGATGGACTTTAACTAAACCAGTTGAAGCGGAACTTTTTAGAATTAAGCACTTAAAGATTTATCAGGCAGATAAGTATTATTTAAAAGCTGCAATTGCTCAAGCTTTTAAGGTTGGTTTTGACCTAACCACTTTTAATACTAGACGTTTTTCCTACCGAACCGAACCCGAAACGTTTGAATTTTACTTTCCTCCCGGATTAGGCGAGCATAGTTTAGCCTTCAAAAGATTGGATGATTCTCCCGTTAGTTGGAGGATTGAAGCCGAATATTTTTATAGTGAAAATCCTTTAGAGGATTATCAAAACTATATAAATAATCGCTTCGGTCAACCTGCTTTAAATCAATTCAATCAAGATATGTCAGCACTTTATCCACGTTTATTCAGCGGTTCTACTACTCCTAATAGTGGCGGAGTCTCGTTAAAAGCTGGTGAACCTAAGAAAGTTCTTAACGAAAATCTAGGTCGAACAGAATTTAATATTAGAAGTAAAGGACATCCCGTAATACTTGCAACTGGTTTTGACGAGGCTGGTAAACCTTTGGTTGTTCTTGAAGAAATGCCGCCAAACTACAGCTACAATCATTCAGCCACTACTGCTGGATTGTATAAGGGTGAAGTTTGGGCTATTGCTGAACAGGATACTAGCGTTAGTTTCACCGAATACATAGCACAGTAATAAATAAAAGTCCGGATACCATTCCGGACTAAATTATTCACAATGAGAGATTTTAATATTAGCGATTTAATTGCAATTGGCAGTTTAGTCATAACAGCTATTAGTGGCATAATCGCGGCTGCTTTTTGGTATGCCAATACTGAAAAGCGTAAATATGGATTAGAACGCGATTTTGCACATTTAAAAAATAATTATGCTCAAATCCAGCAATCTTTGAATCAAGTTTTAACTGAACTCGACCACCGTTTTGACGTTGCGGAGCGAGACATTCTAGAAATTAAATCTGTTTTGAATAATTTAAAAAAAGAAGGTTCTAAGTAGTGTTTAAAAAACTTGAGAATTTTAGCGTCCGAAGTTTAGTAATACTTTGCTTTGTCATTTCAGGCTGTGGATTAGCGGCGATTGATGCAAGTTTTCGTCCTGTCTTTGGTGACTTTGTAAAGATGGCGATTACAGGCTACTTTGCACAGTTAAAGCCACACTCATAGCCAGTGATTTAACACGATAAAAATAGCATTCAATTCAATTGCAACAATTATCAAACAAATAATTCTTCCTCTTGGATACCCAAAAGCATAGTCGTAGTTCTCAAGTATCAGGATTAAGGTATCCCAAGTAAGCGTTGCACATTGTTTTAGCTGTTTTCCTGTTTCTTCCAACCAGCGAGATATACTCTCAACCATTTAACAAACCAATTCATCAAACAAAGAATAACTCATGAAGATTGCAATTGACCTCGGGCATAACGTCCGGTGTGACGGTGGCGCTGTGGGCATCAAGCGCGAGAATGATTTAATTATGGCTGTCGGTGAAAACGTAATTTACCGATTGCGTAAATCCGGACATCAAGTTGTCGAATGTAAACCCACTTGGGCCTCATCCGTATATGATTCCCTTAACCGTCGAGTGCAAACCGCTAACAGTTTTAGAGCAGATGTCTTTGCTAGTATTCATTTTAATGCTTTTAACGGTCAGGCTTATGGTACTGAGGTTTACGCAATCAGTACCAAAGGAAAGGCAATAGCTAGAAAAGTAGTTAACAATATTTCTGCACTTGGGTACTACAATCGTGGCGTTAAACATAAAGCATTTCACGTACTCAGATACACCTCAATGCCAGCAATTCTTGTGGAGTGCTGTTTCTGCGACAGTTGGCGCGATATGAACCTGTTTGATGCTGATAAGATGGCCCAAGCTATTTTAAGGGGCTTGTTACAATAGGCTTTTCATTTTCAACTACTAAGCGAATTTGGCTAGGAATTCGCTTTTCTTTAAACTATCCATAAATGTATAACCCCTAACTAAGTTGCTAGGGGTTATGCTACTAATGATTACTTGGCTGTACGCTTAGCTTGCGATTACCTTAAGGGTGGTAATCGCCTTTTTATTTTTTTAAGGGTTATGTGGCTTAGTCGTTGGTGGTTCATAATTGCGATCGCCACAAATCCAATTAAAAAGACATCAAAACCGATAGCTATCCCCCCAATTAGCAATACTTCATCTTGATGCATACTTACTATCCCCATTCCCATTAGCACTTTTGATTAATTCCTCGTACTTTTTCTTGTCTTGGGCAACACCGGCTTTACCAATCAGCGCTAGCCAAGACAAGGAATTACCCGCCAGATACATCACTTCACTACCAAATACTAAGCAACTGGCAAGGAATCTAGCTGCCATAATATCTCCCATTCCTAAACCGCCAATGGTAGTTACGAAATCTACGTAGTAGACCACGCAACAGAAGATTGCTAGGAATATAACTAACGTGATGCTTGCCCCCGTTGCAATCTTCCTTTGATTCTCATTTTGAATAGAGGCTAATGATTTTGGAATTGAAAATATAATTCCCCAAGCAGGGGGAGTTGTACAAATCCCAATACAGAATGCCTCATACAAACCAATAGCCGCGCTAATAGCCCAAACCGTCCAAAATTGTAAATCTGGTTCCGTGCTTAGGAATCCATCAAAGTACTTTTTAGTGTATATAACGTTAATCCAGGTTATAGCTATTCCTACTATGTAACAGCAGACTGAAATAGCTCGGTTAACTGCGGGCGCTCTACCAAAAATCATGTTTTCTCCTAATAATATTGAGCAATTTATAGGTGCCTATGTGTTGTTGAAAGTGTTGAATTTTTGTTGAACTGTTGAACATCTGTTGAACAATCTCTTAAAGCTGTTGAACCATTAGCAACAAGGATGTTGAAGATTGTTGAACTTGTTGAACAACATTTTGTTGAATGGTTCAACACACCTCCCCCCTCCCCCCCCCTGAGATTCAACAAGTTTTTACGAGTTGGTAATTATCCTCGCTATCTTTTTCAATCAAACTATTTTCAACCAGTTCATTTATTATGGGTTTAATTGCTTCGTTCTTATGACTTTTATGTCCGAGAGGGCGCGATTGCTGAATGTTTCTGATTCCGAATTTGCTGTCTGGTGAAACAGTTTTACTGTTAAACCATTTCAGTAGTTTTTCTGCTTCTGAACTTAACTCTGGTGGAGTATCATTGTCTGCTAGTGAAATGGTTAATGGTAATTGGTTGATTGGGTTAATTCCAATTGGTGGATTACCTTTTTTCTTGAATGTTTTATAGTCGCCATCCGTGGGATGTATAGCTATGGAAGCTCGCACTGCTCCAGTCAATACACAGGGGTAAGCTTGCTGTTGTATCCACTGGTTGCGTTTATCGAACTGTTTCCATCTGCTTTCTGCGTATGTTGCAGCTGAAGCACCTGTTAAAATTAGTACAAAATTATTGCGATTTTGTGCTGATATTCCTATATCCTCTACATTTGACGACTGATTCATAGCGATAAACATGATGTCGTACTTCCTACCTTCACTCCCCAAGCGCTCTAATGTCCTTTCAACGCGGGTTGAATCATCAAAGTTTTTAAGGCAAGCTCCCAATTCATCCGTAAAGACAATCAAAAAATCATCTTCTTTAGGTTGATAATCTGCCTCACGCCGCAGGTCTAGCAAATTTTCTAATGCTTCGAGTTGTCGCTCAATCAAGGTAAAATCGCTAAGTACCTTGATACCTAACTCCCTCCACAGCGGATTCCGGTTAGCATGTGGATCTAGTGCTAAAACTTGGGCGGGTTTGTTGGCAGTTAGCTTGCCAGCCAGCCAACAAGCTAGTGAAGTTTTAGCGCTGCCACTGTTACCAAAAATAAGTACGCCTACGGCCTCATCTTCTAAATCATCCCAGTTATAAAAGTCCAATATTTCTGTTTCTGTTTCGGGTGTTGGGTATTGGGTATTGGGTATTGGTCTTTCATTTTCAACCTTTAACTCTTTTTCGACTTCAACCTCAGCAACTTGTGATTGCTGCAATCGGCTTGATTCGGTGGTAGTACTAGCCATAAGCACGCCACCAGCAGCAGCACCTAAAATACTTCCAACAACTAATGGAATTTCAAATTTAAAAGGATGCTCTAAGCGAGCTGATCGAATGGGAGTAGGTGCAGATATAATCACCTCCCCAAGTAATACCAACTCTGGTATCATTATTTTTTCCACTCACTGGTCATAGGTGCAACCGCTGTTGTTAGCCAAGCGGTTGCATTTAATTAGTTAGCTCGTATCTGCTCAATCAAGGCATGTAACAATCCCTCCATGTCGGTAGGTTCTAGCTGGTCGGTGCATTCCCAAGCTACCCAATGCATCTCAGGTCTGATATTTCCATTCGCACGATTAGCTAAGTAAGTGCATATGTACTGAATAAAGAAAAGTTTTTCTCGAACGTTAAGTCCTTCTAGGTGCGAGCCGTATTTGTTTTGTATGTCGCCTAAAATCGACCTTTCACCCGGTGTATAGCTGGTGTAATATCCAAGTGGTTTACTCATTGGTAGAATAGAACTCTAGGTGTACTTAATAGGACTGCGGTTTGCTGGCAGTCCTATTTTCAACTAACTAGCAAAACCCCACGACGCTACGATTTACGGGTTATAACTGGATAGTCAATTTATTACTGATGATTTCAAGTTTTAGGGAAGTAGCGCGTACTTCCCATTTTTTTTTACAACTTCTACAACCCTACGACGCTACGATTTATGGGCTATATTGTGGAAGTTATATTCACATTTACTGATTGCTAATTAACTTACTAAGTGGGGAGTTGCGAGTACTCCCCATCTTTTTTTAGGTACTGACCACATAATGACTACTCGGTCTGTTATGGGTGTTCGCTAAGTTGAAGTCGAAGAAATTTTTGCCCCCTCAAATGCCTCTATTAAGTCATCAAGAGAACAGTTAAAAACCTCAAGCAACTTTTTTGTTTGGGACGGAGTTAAGCGAGGTGAGACGCTACCTTGCTCCCACCTCCCGACAGTTGCGGTCTGAACGTCTATGGCTTGCGCTACTTGCCTTTGAGACAATCCGGCTCTTTTCCTTAACGACATTATGCTCAGGGGTTCTTTCTTTGCTCTTTCCATATTATACTATAGACACCTACGATAGACATATACTTCTAGCCAACACGTCTATCGTACTTATCTACCAATAAACTGCAATTAGCAGATACGTGTAACATATCTGCTAATCATTACTATCTCATTATGAAGTTGAGATCAAAATATGGGAACTCGGGAGGTATGCTGCGAGCCAAGACCCAGTACTGACAAGCAATTTCGCGAAAAAAAAAGGAGCTTGATAAAAGCCCCTTAGATGAGTATGAATAACTGGCTTATAAATCTAGTTGTTCGCGTAAGTCGTTCAAAGATGATGCTGATGGAGATGCTGAAGTTTTATCTGGAGTGAATTCAAGCTCAAAGCTTACTTCAATCCTAACCTTACCTTTTAGCCAACCACCGCCTTTGACTGAGAGACATTGGCACGTAATGCCCTCCCTTGCCCACTCGCGATAATCATCGTCAAAGCGTTCCATGATTTCGTTTTTGATTTCGTCAACTCTTGATGTTGGTTTGTATGTAAGGTTTTCATCCTTATCCATCGAAACCACATCGTCATCATTCAAAATAATTCGTTCCGTCATAATCACTTACTGAATGCCTACTACTAGCATTCCCAGACAGAAGAAAAACCAAAACCCGTAAATCAACCTACCTATATATGTTGAATGACTAGAAACCCGAGAAAACACCGATTCCAAAAATACGAAAACCCTCCGATTACAGTAACCGCAGGGCTTTCATACCGTGGAGGTAGTTCCATCTACCAAAACCATGAATTTAATTATAGTCCTGTGGCTGTTAGCCATGTCATTCGCAGCGTGGGTAGTCTTCCTCAACTACCAAGCACACAACCAAACACCGTGGTGGTTGCTTTGGAGCAGATACAACCGTGGAATAAAACATCCTCGGGGATTCAGGAATGTAAAACGCCCAAAGCCAAAAAGGTTAAACATCCCCACACACCTACCGGCTTGGCAACAACTACTTGCATTGGTGCGCTATGACGAAAAAACAGCAGTGCGATTGTACCATTACGCCAAAAACTGCAATCCAGGAAAGTCAGAAAAGTGGGTTTTGGAAAAAGCTCTTTGGGACTTGGAGCGTGATAGGTGGTAGCTTACAGCGATTATTTTTACACCTGCGGCTATGGATGTGGGCGGCTACTAAAACCAAAAACTTCCATTGCTTTGAAATTGGATTTACCAAAATAATTCATATTACTGCTAATTACTATCCCAGCAGTTTTGAGTTTTTATTAATAACTATCTCGTTTAGTAGACCAATGTTTTACCTGTTTGAGCCAGGTCATATTATTGGTGATTTTTGTCGCGAGCATGGTTTTAATTACGAAGTTTTTGAAGATGATATCCCTTTCTAATGACCAAAGAAAGTAACGAACAAAGAATACTCAGACTAGAAGGAACTATCGACGCGCTTAAGTTTCACTTAGAAAACCTTTCTAAACAACTTCTATTGCTAGAAGCTCAAATTGCTGATTCAAATCCTTCAAACGAGGACATTCGGCACTTAATAAAAGATACAACAAAGACTCTCCACACGATACAAAACATCTACCCATGCAGAAGAAAATGTAACCAATGAATAATTCAAGCTATAACCTATTCGATGATTGTGACGATGAAATTCTACATAAAACCTCTCAAGCTACGGCTAACCTTGTGATTAAACTCATCGATTACATTCAACATGAATTCAAAACCGATAGAGCCAAAGCAACATTTACAGCAGGAGTACTAATAGCATCATTGCCCGAGATGATTGAAGAAAATGAAGGCGGTAGAGAAGGCGTACAGGAGATTATTAATGATTTTGAGAATATTTACAGCCAACAATTCAACCAAAATTGATAAAAAAAAGAGCGCCAAAGGGGCACTCAAATGTAATTTAAATAACGTTTATTATTAACATGATTATAACACAAAGTAAGTCCAAAAAGGTAGAATCTAGACCTGATTTTATTGCAGAAAAACATTGGCAAGAGTGGGTAGATTCCGGTGTAAAACCATCAATAATTGCAGCAAATATTTATACAGAACTTGACGCAAGAGAGCTTGATAAAGCTTTAAACAGGAATAACAGAAGGAAGTGGAAACACTCGGATAACTTAGTTCCAGCTTGGCTAGTACGTGGAGTATACCCGGAAACTGGAGAGCTTGATTTAGGAGGAATACAAGCTAAGCCTGACAACCCAGAAATAAAACATGGCAAGATTCAGAAATATCTTGGAGCTTGCGAATATGGAACTTCTCCCCTCTTCCTTAGAGTAGATGATTTCGATTACTGGTTAAAAGTAATACAGGATTTACAAATACCAATAATCATTACAGAAGGTGCTAAAAAATCTGCGTGTTTATTAAGTAATGGTTATGCAGCTATTAGCATCCCCGGTGTGAGTACCTGTAGAAAGAAAGGTAGATTACACAAATTAATCAAAAAGTTCTGTGGTTTTGGTCGGTTGTTCTACCTTTGTTTCGACAACGATGTTGTTACTAAGCGTCCGGTTCAGCTAGCACTGGAAGGACTAGCACGAGATTTAACCGCGACTGGTAGCAAAGTTATGGTTATTTCCCTCCCAGAAGGTGACGCTAAGGGAGTTGACGATTATATAGTCGCTAATTCGGTAGAAGCATTTGATCGACTGGTGACTAACGCTCAAACTATTGAGGAGTGGAAAGAAGACAATGATTTGTCATGGGCCGCCAAACAGGAACAGATTAAAAATAGGAAGAAATCAAAATTAGCTCGGGCCGTAGAAACAATTCAAACAGCGTGGGGTGATTTCCTTAGATGGAATGATTTGACTCAAGCACCAGAACTAGGGGACGAGCAATTAGAAATTGATGACCTAAGAGTTAAAATTGCTTTGGAACTGGACATGGACATTACCAAAGATGATTCAGTTACAGCAATTCGGACTTTAGCCAAAGGGCGGCGTTACCACCCGATAAAAGAATATTTACAGGATGTAGCGGAAAGTTACAAAGACGTAGAGCTAAGCATCATTGATAATCTTTCAACCGAGTTATTTGGTAACGACTCAGAAATTTGCAACATATATATGAAGCGCTTTCTGATAGGTTCGGTAGCACGGATGATGCGACCGGGTACGAAGATGGACAACGCGATTATTCTCCACGGTGCTGAAGGGATTAAAAAATCAACGTTTTGGAATGTTTTGTTTGGTGAAGATTGGTTCTCAGATTCCATTGACGATAGCAATGGTAAAGACGAAAAAATGCTGATTCACGAGTACTGGTGTTTGGAATGGAGTGAATTCGCAACAGTTTACAAGCACAAAGATATTGAAGCGCTCAAGAAGTTTCTAGCTCAAAAAATTGATTCTTTTCGGAAACCATTTGAGCGAGCAATATCTAAGCACAAACGAGGATGCGTATTCGTAGGAACAACTAACAATCCAGAAATTCTTCAAGACCCGGCCGGAAGAAATCGCCGTTTTTGGATTGTCAACGTTAACCAAGAAATTGATATCGCCAAACTAGAAAAGATTCGCGATCAACTTTGGGCCGCTGCTTATTACTGTTGGAAACGAGGGGATATACACTATATCCCCGAAAAATCTCGGGAAGCTCACTTACAAGATAAAGAGAATGAGCAGTTTAAAGCATCTCACCCGTGGCAGGAAATTATTGAATCATCTTTGATGGGTAAAAACCAAACTCACCTCGGAGAATTGTACGATTGCTTGGAAATTGAAAAGGGGAGAAGGGAAGCAAGGCACCAACGTCAAATAGTTGAATGCTTAAAAATTCTTGGTTGGGAATCCACAGACGAAAGAGGTTTCGGCCCTAATGGAAGCAGACCGCGATTATGGAAACGAAAAACTCAGAAAAAAAATAGTAATTTTGGTGGTCAGGTGGATCACAATGTTCAAAGTAACGGTACAACAAGTAATACAGCCTGCCCACCTACTGATCCACCCACCGATCCACTAAAAAATAAAACAAATACATCAAACCCTCAAAGCAACGCATATCAAGGGGTTCTAGATATCCTACCCACCGATCCACCCACTGATCCACCCCAAAACCAAAATAATTATCAAAAAGAAGTTCGGACTGATCCACTACCTGCTACTGGATCGGTGGTGGATCGGGGGGTGGATCAGCCAAGAAATAGCGCTGGTAATGGATTCAGCCCGACTGATCCACCTAACCACCAAAAACGTAAAAATAAAAAAGAAAAAATTCAACCACACCCAAGCTTTGAGAAAAATAAAAATAGCTCAATAAAGATAATCGGCATGACCGGAACGTGGAATGTTAGATATCGAATTACCAGACAGCACATTGACATTAAATATTCTTCCGATGATAGAACCGGCAGCCAAAAAGAATTTATCCAGTTACGAGAGCGGCTGACTTACAAACAATTCCGGGAACAGGTAGAAGCGGCTATTTGGAAGCTAGAAAGCCAAATAATTGGCGATCGCAAGTTTCGGGTACAGGTGTGGAGCCGCGATGTGACGGAACTAGAGCCGAAATGGGTTCAGGGGTGTACGTTAGTTTCGACTCCGGAACCACCCGGAAGTACGATGTTTATCTTTGCTTCACCCGAAGGTCGGGTTATCCCCAAAGCGGGAATTGATGAGTTTGAGTTGATTGAGGAAATTTAGTTTTCATTTAAAAATGTCTAAATATTTAGAAGAATTCATGCGTGAAAGACATGAAAAATTGCGTGATGAAATTGACTTAATTAAAGGTCAACTAGAAAAAGTCGCGAGCGAGTATGAAGCGGCTCGTTCGGAAGTAAAAGCCGTTTATGACAGAAATGAGGAACTCTCGTTAAAACCTGCGATAAAAATATTGCATGAAGCATCGCTGCTATTACATTTAGAAATTGCAATGATGAAACCTTTTTGTCCGGCGGATGACGCGGCCCCCGATCCAAACGATGAATACTATTAGGTTTTAGATTGCATGGAGCAGTTAAAAGAAATTAACCAACGGCTCAAAGATGCCTGCATGGGGGTGCGAGTAGAGCAACAGGGAAATACCTTGTTTTTACGTGCAACTCTACCCCCAAAACCCAATTCAAACAAAAGCAAACCTTGCCAACAACGTATAGCCTTGGGCATCCGAGCCAATAAGAAAGGGATTAAGCGAGCAGAAGGGGAAGCTTATAAACTCGCTGGTTTACTTTCTTGCAAGGAGTTCAAATGGGAAGTTTACCTTCAATCAGATCCAGATTCTCCCCCGGTGCGTTATGTAGCTGATTTAGTCAAAGCTTATGAGGAATTCTATTTTCAAACTAGGCAACGCAATCACAAGTCAGAAACTACTTGGACAGGCGATTACTTCAAAATATTTAAACGTTTACCAACAGATGAATTACTTACAAAAGAAGTCATTATGGAGGTGATAACAGAAATAGCGCCTGACACAAAACAAAGAGTAAGAGCTTGCATGGCTTTACAAGCACTCGCTAACTTTGCAGAACTCAATATTGATTTAAAACCTTTTCGAGGAACTTATTCCCCCAAAAGAACAAAACCGCGAGATTTACCTGATGATTTAGCTATCGCCAAAGTTTTTCACGGAATCAAAAACGAATCTTGGCAATGGATTTTTGGGATGCTGGCGACTTATGGTTTGCGTAATCATGAGGTTTTTCGTGTAGATTTTGATTCCATATTAAAAGGTAACTATATTGTCAGTGTTGGGGAAAATTCAAAAACAGGTCCTAGAAAAGTTTGGCCATGTTATCCAGAATGGTTTTCTGAATTTCGTTTGAATGAAGTAAGGCTACCAAACATAAGCCTTGACCGTTCTAACACCAAAGTAGGAGAGTCTGTAACACAATGGTTTACACATAACATTCCTTTCGGTGCTTACAACTTACGCCATTGTTGGGCGGTCAGAACGCTAGGCTTTGGTCTTGACGTTTCTCTTGCAGCACAACAAATGGGGCATTCTACAAAAGTGCATACTGAAATCTATCATCACTGGATATCAGAACAGCACCACCAGCGAGCGTTTGAATTGATGATGATGCGAGAAAATCGCCCGCAGCCGCCAATAATATTAGGCCATAAACCAACTAAAAATTTTCTTGCCTAAATCTTGCCTAAAGAAAAATATCACTTCTCGGAAGTTATTACATCTGAAGCGCCATTATCCCGCTATGTAAACACCTGAATAAGTTGTTGAAACATATAAAAACGGGGAAAGCAATTCCCCGTTAGAGCGCTTAACTTATCACCTTAATATTTACGGGTGTATAGTACCGTCTGGCATAGTTGCTCCCGTTAATTTCACATTATTTAAATCGATTCCGTGGAGGTTTGTATATCGCAAATTTGCACCGCTTAAATCGGCACCGTTAAGTTTTGTACGATGAAGCCTTGCACCTCGTAAATCGGCACCGCGCAAATCTACGTTAGTTAAATTTGCATAGGTAAGATTAGCGTTTGATAAATTTGCATTCTTCAATACTGCACTTCTAAGTCTCGCTCCTCTAAGATTCGCATCCTGGAGATTTGTATCTTTAAGTATAGCTCTTTGTAAGCGAGCATATTTAAGATTTGTGCCGCTTAAGTTGCTACTTTGTAAATTAGAATTCTCCAAGTTAATATGCCTTAAATTTGCATTTTTGAGGCTGACATTTTCAATTTGAGAATTACTTAAATTTACTTTCTGAAGCTCGCAGTCTTCGCACTCCTTTTTTTTCTGCAATCTATCAAGTAAACGATGAGTTTGTTCGCGTTCTTGCAGAAGCTCCTGTAACCGATTTATACGACTAATTCGGGTTTCTAGCTGTCTTTGTTTGTAACGAAGACGGTAGATTTGTCTTTGCTGTCGTTCAATTTTATGCTGTTGCGAAATTGTAGATCTTTGAATTCCTTGAGTTCCGGCAATACCTACCCAAAGAAGTATTAAAAGTGCAAAACTCTGAGCAAAAACATTGCTTTCCTTTGATTTTTGCTGTACAACCACGGGAATTGACCGCAATGCTTCAAGTGCTTCTGCTGCACTTGCAAATCTATGTTTGAGATTTGGCTCAACCATTTTACCCAACCACCCGGCAAATTTCGGATGAATATTCGATGGAAAACTTTTGAAATCAAAACGATATTCATCATCAATTAGTTTGCCTACATTAACCGAACGGGTACCGCTAAGCAAACAAATTAATGTCACACCCAAACTATATAAATCGGATGCTTCAGTTAAATCGCGACCGAAATATTCTTCGGGAGGAATAAAACCAGGAGTTCCGGAAGCAACGCTACTAAGTGCTACTTCATTATTACTAACTTTTGCAAAGCCAAAATCGACTAAGTAAGCGTTAAGATTTTTATCAACTAAAATATTTTCTGGTTTAATATCGCGGTGTATAATTTGCGGGTCTCGTTGTTGCAAATAAACTAATATTTCTAAAATAGATATAGCAATTTGCTTAACTTGTTCCGGGGTAAACTTGTTCTCCGAAGCCAATGATGGAGCATCTTTATATTCCTGTACTAAGCAAAAACCTTGCGGTGTTTCAAAAGAAGTTAAATAGCTGGGAATACGGGGATGATTTAACTGTTGCAGTACTTCTATTTCCCGTTCGTAAGCCTTAAAACCAGACCAGTCGGCACCTACATCTGCAAAGCGAAACTCTTTGATTACTACTTTTTCGTCGGTATTTTCCACTTCCGCGAGGTGCGTTATACGTCCTCCGAAGCGATTTTTCCCTAATTCCTTATTAACTTGATAGCCGAGATGCGAAAAATCTGTTTTTTGGATTGCCATCGTTATCTCCACGCGCAATGATTGCAGCTTGATTCGTCATAATACGCAGGTATTACAAACTATTTTCACACAAAAAAAATCAACTGTTCAGATTTTGTACGATATCTTATCTTTATCTTCAAACTATAGCTTGCGTAAAGGGAGAAAAATTGGGGTACTTTTTTTTCGGTGCAATTCACTTCATGACTGGGGTTTTTTGCCAGTAATGTCCCACTGTAGTTTATCTACTCTTCTGTAAGCCTTAGATGTTAAACTTTACAAGTCTTGATGCGAGAGAAGAGAGTCCCAATACCTCCTCCAATCCTCCCTTTTTCTCTTCCAAGAAAGATATAAAATCTAATCTTTCTGCTTCAGCTATAGTAAAAATTGCCGCAGCGCATAGAGACGGAAGGTGTCCATCTGGGGCACTTGGAGAGAAAGTTAGTTCTAAATAATTAAGCCATTCTCTGTTGAAGAACATTCCTTTACGCCAACCGACGCGATCGCCGAACTTTCCGTAATCTCTTTTAACACTTTCCCAAATGCGCTTTTGTAGGCTAAAACCAAAGCGACCATTACTATACTTTACCCAAAGTTGGTCAATGGTGCGTAAGTCAGTGCAAAGAATTTTTTGAAAGTCATCGCAATACAAATAGCTTTGTGATTCTACACCCGCAGCTTTCAGCATAACTCTTAGAGTTTCCTCATCCGCTTCCTTCCATTTCGCAGCTTTGAGCAAATCCCGCAGTCGGGTATAATCAACTGCTTTTTCAGAACGAAGGTCATCTTCTTTTATTTGTTGTGGAGTTATTAATACTGGTTCTTCTACAAGTTGCGATCGCGAAACCCATTGTTGACAAAATGCTCTTAACTGGGGATTTCCTGGATTATATTCAGATGCAGCATTAATCAGTTCTTGTAATTTTCCCTGTGTTTCAGCCCATGTAACTACTCTAAATACAACTTCAGAATGATTCGCACCTGTAGCGACTTCACATAAAGTTTTATTCAAACCAAAGCTGAGCATCTGCTCAAGGGCTATGGGCGCAGGGAAGGCGTTTAAAAGAGCCTCATAGAAATCACGGCGCTGTTTACCATTCTCAAACCGCATTTTGCTTAAATCAGTATATTTGGCTAACAATATACTATTATTACCAACATAAACCGAAGAATTCCTTATAAAATTGTCATTTAACTGATATCTTGCACCCCAAGCTCAGCTGCGCGTACAACCGCCTTGGAATAAATTCCCAGGCTCAAAAACAAAGTCGTCTCAAGACGACTGGATAAGGCTTTTAGTGCGTTTTAGCGTACTTTGTATATAAGCCTTGAAATTTATTTCTCTGCGTTCACGCGGCTAGCAGAGCGTACCGTAGGTATTGCGTGCGGGCTAGAAAGCCTCCGGCTTACAAGGCAGGTATTTGTAGATAACAACAATGTTGTAAGATACAAACACCAAACAAATCACCGCGAAAAATTCGGCTCCCCAACTTCGGGAAAACTATCAAAATTCCGCCTTACCCAATCCATACCAACTTCATTGTTAAATTTAATCTTTTGAGGGCTATTCGCATAAATTTTGCCTAAAATATCAGCATCTTGCTCAATAACTACTCCCACAAGCTTTAGTAAATTTCGTTTAATTAAATGAGCAATTGGTGAGTATGCTTTGACAAACATGAGAATAAAAACGCGAGATTGATTTGAATATTCTGGAATATAAAAATGACATTCTTTAATACTAAAAATCGGACTTTCACCGTGCATAACTGCCATACTTGGAAAGAAATTTTCTAAATGCGCTTCTAATACTTTTGGCATTGCTAAAAGCGCGGGATTTTTTAAAATGTCTTTTATTGTTGGTTTCTTCCGAGGTTGTGCAATGTAAGCATGGGAGTGAAATCCATCATCAATAAACTGCTTTAATTGCACCTCTTCGATTTCAAATAGCTCGCGATGGGTACCATTTTGATGGTTGTAATCGTGCATATTCAATAGAAGCGAAAGAAAATCAGTTTGAATACTGCAATTACCCGTAAACCCGATAAATTCATATTCTGCTGCAATTTCATTCATAATATTCGGAATCGGAATTTTGGCTTCAAAACCTCCGTAAGTCCAAATAAAATCCCCTTGAATTATTAATTCCAATGGTTGTAACAGCGACTTAGTTGACTTATCATTACCGGGTAATACCGTACATCCTTCGCTATCAAATTCCAAAGCATGAAACGGACAAACCACCGTACTACTTCCGTCTGATTTAGTCACGCACCAACCTTCCGATAGCATTGCACCCATATGAGGACAAGCATTCGGCAAACAACTGATTTTACCCTTATCATCTTGCCAAAGTACGTAGTCGTTACCGTAGAGAGAAACTTTCATTGGCTGATTCGGCTTCAGCATCGAACAATGTGCTAACAGCCACGGTGCGCCTTTTAACATAGTTATATAAGTTTTTAAGTAATAGATTGATGAGATTAGTTTAGTCTCGGTTAAACAAAACTGTCTCGCGCAATCTTCCGAAAAATAGCTAAATCTTCCGTTTTATCTTATTCTTTGCACATCCCTCTCCCTGCGGAGCGGAGAGGGAAAGACGGTGAGGTTTCTTTATGCTGCTCGCTATTAACTGATTCTAAATTTCCTCGGAGTTACACCAACATATTTACGAAAAACTTTTGCAAAATGACTTTGACTTTTAAATCCGACTAAATTAGATATTTGTATAATTGAAAATTCTTTATAAGACAAAAGATATTTTGCTTTTTCAACTCGACATTTAGTTACGTATTGATGGGGTGCAATTCCCATTGATTGTTTAAATAAGGTGGCAAAATAATGAGGACTCATCTGTACTATCTGACTCATTTGAGCAAGAGACAAATCTTTATCTAAGTTATCGTTAATGTAATCCCTAATTCGTTTCAATTTATAATTTTGCAGCCCATGGCTATATTTTTTGAGATTAACCTTTCGCGTTGAATAATGTTTTAATAAATGCACCGCTAACATATTCGCTGCTGATTCTACGTAGAGACGACTATCACTAATACTAGTTTCTAATTCTCGTTTAATTGCTAACCCAATTTGTTTAACTAAAGGGTCATATGCTTTTACTTGTTGTATAATTTCAATATTATCTATATTAATTGATTCATCAACCGCACTAATTAAAAAATCTGGTTCAAAACTTAAAACAATAAATTGATTGTCTTGCTCAAATTGTGCTGCTGGAGAAGCTTGATAAGCCGGGAAAATTCCAATATCACTTTCCCCATAATATTGACGCTGCCAATTTTGATTTACCTTAAAACTTGCGTAGAAGCTTTGAGGAGAAATACCGATAATATGCTGAGAAGATAAAATTTCAGGAACTTGATAATTTAATTGTCGATGGTAATTAAAATAAAAACCATTACATAGAGAAACCGGGGTAGAAAGAAGCAACGGTAGAGGTAAAATTTGCTCTATTTGATGGGGTTGAGAGGCATTTATTTTTATTGCTTGCTCTGTTGTCATTACAATTTATATTATTGGTATACAAATTTATATCTATTAAAAAAATATGATAAATACAAATAAAGTTTATCAAGAGAGAAGAGTTTGGCAACCTAAACATATTGATAATATCGAAATTGCCTATCGTGATTCTTCTGCTTTTAACCTTCCTGCTCATTTTCATGAAGAACTCGAAATTACACTAATGCAGGGCAGCAATTGGAATTTTGATTATCGGGGTGAAAAATTTACGGTTCCTCCTTTCAGTTTTACTTTAACTCAACCTGGAGAAACACACAAAGCTAGTTTTGAAAGCGATTTTAATTGTAGATTTTATGGATTGAGAGTTAAGGCTGATTTATTAAAACAATTAGCAGAAGAAATTAAGGGTAATTATCAATACTTACCGTTCTTTTCGACACCAGTAGCTTCCGATAAAGAATTAAGTCAACTTATTTTCACATTTCACGTCTTAGTAAAAAATTCTAAAGGATCAATCTTAAAACAGCAATCTCTGTTATTACAAATTGTAGAAAAACTTATTTTAAGGTATACGCAAGATAGTTCTAATTTAAAATATATAGGGAAGGAAAATCAATCGATTCAGCGAGTAAAAGACTATTTAAATGATAACTATGCTAAAAATATATCGCTGGAAGAATTAGCACGCATCGCCAATTTTAGTCCCTTTTATCTAAATCGAGCATTTCGCAAACAAGTTGGAATTCCCCCTCACAAATATCAAACACAAATTAGAATTGCCCGTGCAAAAAATTTGTTAAATAATTTATCTATTTCTCAAGTGGCTGTTAAAACAGGTTTCTCTAGTCAAAGTCATTTTGGCTGGCATTTTAAGAAAGTTATGGGAGTTACACCAAAAAAGTATGTGAAAGAGAGCAATATCTTGATAGACGCGAACATCTAATTCTATTTATTGTTAAACACTGTAACTGAAGCGTTTTGTTAAACATGACGGGTAAACTTGCAGGAAAAGTTGCAATCGTGACTGGCTCATCTCGCGGTATCGGAAGAGCTATTGCTCAAAGATTGGGAAAAGATGGTGCTAATGTTGTGGTGACTTATCACAGCAGTCAGAATAAAGCACAAGAAGTAGTGGAAGAAATCAAAGCTGAGGGTTCTGAAGCTATAGCGCTACAAGTTGATGTAAAAGAAATTAACAGCGTGGGTAATTTATTCAAACAAACTCTCGAACATTTTGGAAAACTCGATATTTTAGTTAATAATGCTGCTGGTAAAAACATATTTAAGCCTACAGCGCAAATGACTGAAGAAGAATACAACAGTATGTTTGATATTACGCGGGGTGTATATTTTGCTCTACAAGAAGCCGCGAAACACTTAGCCGATAACGGACGTATTGTTAGCATTTCTACTAGCGGAACGGTAATGGCAATTCCTGGTGGTGGAGCATATTCAGGATGTAAATCTGCAATTGAACAGTTTAGCGCTTGTTTGGCAAAAGAGTTAGGCGAACGAGGTATTACTGTAAACACAGTTTCGCCAGGAGTTACTGATACTGACGGTCTGGTATTAGATGAAGAACAGGTAAATCAATTGATCGCTCAAACTCCGCTAAATCGTTTGGGTAAACCTGAAGATGTCGCGAATGCTGTCGCGACGTTGGTATCTGACGATGCTCATTGGATTACGGGACAGAGTATTCGAGCCAACGGTGGAATTGTTTAATAGTTTTTGAAAGTTAGTTTGTAAAGGAATAAAAATGGCAAATCTGAACGGAAAAATAGCTTTTATTGCTGGTGGTGCTGGTAATGTCGGGGAAGGAATTGTCCGCTCTTTTCTTAAAGCTGGTGCAACGGTAATTACAACTTCTCGCAAGCAAGAAAAACTTGAAGAATTGCGAGGTTATTTAGGAGATTTAGCAAACGATAATTTTGTCCCTATAATTGGAGATTTAGGAGATTTGGAAAGTGCTGAAAAACTCCGCAGTCAAATATTAGGACAATTCAATCGTCTTGATGCTGTTGTTGCTTCTGTTGGTGGAACTTGGAAAAGTGGAATTCCCATGACTCAAGTATCAATGGAAGATTGGCAAAAGTATATGTTTACAAATTTAACAACTCACTTCGTTTGCGCTCGTACTTTTCTACCCGTGCTAACTGAAAATAAAGGTAGTAGCTATACTTTTTTAGGTGGTTCTGCTGCTGAAAATGTAATTCCAAATTATAGTTTAGTTGCAATTCCCGCAGCCGGACAATTAATGATGGCAAAGGTATTAATGGAGGAAATGAAAGACAGTGGTGTTCGGATTAATGAAGTAATGGTTAACAGTTTGGTGAATACTCGTGCAACCGAAGATAATGCAAAATCTGAATGGATAACAGCCGATGAAATAGGCGATTATGTTGCTTGGTTAGCTTCATATGAAGCACATATGGTTAATTCCAGCGTACCTTATTTACAAGAACAAAGTCGCTAGTTTTAGCTTTGACATTTAACCTTTAAACTTTGACCTTAATTATGGTTACATTTATCAACATATTCACAGTTCAACCCGAAAAACAACAGCAAGCTTTACAAAATATCCAGCGAGTTTATCAAGAAGTTGTCCGCATTCAACCTGGTTTTATTAGTGCGGAATTATTGCAGAGCAATGACGGAACTCGGGTAACAGCCGTTGCTCGATGGGAAAGTGAGGAAAATGTAGCCACATTGCGCGAGAATCAGAGATTTAAAGAGTTGCACAATCAAGATTTTTTTGAAGCAATAGAATCAGTTGAACCTAGGTTTTATACCAGAGCAATTGAAGTTAAACGAGGGGAGTAATAAAAATATTTTTAGTGGGAGCATCTTGCTTTCTATCAATAATAAGACAGCTAATATGGCTCTCACTAAATGAAGAAATTGAAGAAGTTGCAGCAAAGTTTATTTTCGCGAATTGCTATAACCAAAAAGTTGTGGGGAACACACCAAGCTCAGCTGCGCGTAAGTAAGTAGGCAGAAAAAAACATACCTATATAACAGAATGTAAATTAGCCTTAAACCCTTACTCCGACTGCCGACTGCCAACTGCCTTGCCCTAATTACAATTTTCAACACCAACCTACTTAAAACCGCCTTGGAATAAATTCCCAGGCTCATATATAAAGTCTGATAAATCAGACTATGTAAGGTTTTAAGGCGATTTTAGTGCGTTTCAACGTACTTTGTATATAAGCCTTGAAATTGATTTCAAGGTTCTTGTAAGAATTATAAAAATATCTGTAGTGGGAGCAAGATGCTCCCTATCAATATAATAAGCACTTTTGGCTACGGTTTTTATAATCCTTCGATTCTCTCAATCAAGTAGCAAGCAAACTAATATCAAAACCAGAATCAACAAACTGCTCGTTATAAGTATTCAAAGCCGAATCATCGAAATCTTCCGTCAAAGGTTGGAAAATTTCACCTACTTTATTCATCAATGAATCAACAAGCATATTAGCACTTTGTTTAACACCAACTCCCATTGCTATAGTTTCTAATTCACCCAATAAATCATCGGCAATTTCGGCAGATTTATCAACTACAACCGACCAGTTACCGTTACCAATTACGATGCTGTTATCTGTATAAACTCTATTTCCGTTTCCGATTACCGTATTGTTATTACCAAAATCCCAGTTACCGTTACCAATAGTCGTATTGTTATCTCCAAAATACCAGTTCCCATTACCAAGGGTTGTATTTTGACTGCTAGAATCCCAATACCAGTTACCGTTACCAACTGTATTATTATCAACAGAAAAATCTAAATGCCAATTTCCATTCCCAACAGTTGAATTATTACTTGTACCATCCCAATTCCAGTTACCGTTACCAATCGTCGCATTCAAATTACCGTAATTCCAATTAGCATTACCGATAACTGCATTTTCACTACCAAAATCTTGATTTCCGTTACCAATCGGAATCTCTCCTTCAGGAGTACTAAATACATTTTCGGAACCATTAAATGGAAGTAAACCATCAAGAGCAACATTTAAAATATCAAACGGAATTTCTTCTGCTAAGGTACCTTCACCAAAAGGATTGTATTCACCGCTAGAAAAGGGATTCTCATCACCAACTAATTCTTGGAAAGAGTTAGCGGTATTGTTGAAGCTGAACATATCATTACGGAACAGCGTCAGTAAACCATTCGGTGTTTGTAAAGGTGTTTCGTTACCTGCGAAAAATTCTGGAGAGTTAAGATTTGCGTTAAATTTTAAAAGACTTTCTCTGACAAGTTTTAAGGTTTCGCTGGTTGATTGATTGGGTATAGCGCTATAGTTAGCATCACCTTCACTAGCGTTGAGGAATGATAAATCTTCACCAGCAATCATTCCCAACATATCAAAGGATTGTGAGGGATTTCCACCACCTTCTCCACCAGCGAAAGGATTTTCACCTTCACCACCAGCAAAGGGATTTTCTCCACCTTCTCCACCAGCGAATGGATTTTCTCCACCTTCCCCACCAGAAAAAGGATTTTCACCTTCTGCACCAGCGAAAGGATTTTCACCCTCTCCACCAGCGAAAGGATTTTCACCTTCTCCACCAGCAAAGGGATTTTCACCTTCTCCACCAGAAAAAGGATTTTCTCCACCTTCTCCACCAGCGAAAGGATTTCCACCTTCTCCACCAGCAAAGGGATTTCCATCACCTTCTCCACCAGCAAAAGGATTTCCACCTTCCCCACCAGAAAAAGGGTTTTCATTTTCTACCGTTGAATTAGAATCTTCGACAACAGAATTATCAGTTTCAGTTTCTTCTGTTGGATTAGAATCTTCTACAACCAAATTATCAGTTTTAGTTTCTTCTGTTGAATTAGAATCTTCTACAACAGAATTATCAGTTTCAGTTTCTTCTGTCGGATTAGAATTTTCTACAACAGAATTGTCAGCTTCGGTATCTTCTATTGGCTTTGAATCTTCTACAACCAAATTATCAGTTTTAGTTTCTTCTGTAGGATTAAAATCTTCTACAACCGGATTTTCAGTTTCTTCTGTTGGATTAGAATCTTCTACAACCGGATTTTCAGTTTCTTCTGTTGGATTAGAATTTTCTACAAATTCAACCTCATCTACAATATCTGGTGAAGGCAAAGGAGAATTATTATAACCTGGTGGTGGAGTAAATTCTTCTTCTCCAAAGGGATTTTCACCATTCGCAAAAGGATTTTCTTCTGTAAAGGGATTACCTGCTGATTCTTCTTCGGTTTCATTCAAAGGTAATCTATCGCGTAGTTTATTGAAAAGAGAATCAATTCTTCCGTCAACATCCGCTTTTACTTCAGCAGTTAATGATTCTTGTGTAGTTTCATCATCAACTATCCATTGTCCGTTACCAATAACGATATTACCAACTTCTAATATTGATTTTAGACTACTATCTAATTCAATATCATCAATTGAGGAATTATCAATTAATGAATCGTCAAAATTAATTAATTGGTCATCACTTTGATTAATATAATTTAGTTCAGAAGATTCCATTTATAACTATTCTCCTAATAATAAATATAAGTTTGCTTCTATTAAATAGAGTAAGCTATTTTTAATTATAAGTATTTAAAGATTTCATAGACTTAGTATCATGCTTAAAAGATGATTAATTTATGTGCATTTGTACAGCCAGAAAAATTAAATTAATCTACAGCTAATTATTGTTTATTTATATATAAATAAAAAGTAGAGACGTGAAAAAATTGCGCCTCTACAATGCGGCTATGAACCAAAAAATGCGAAGAAGTAATGTACTTTTATTTATGCTTTTTCGCTACATAATATGATTAGATAATTCAATCATTTTCAGTTGGCATTATATAGCTTCCAAAATATTAAGCATTCAATTTTAGGAAAATGGATTGCCACCACCAGAGAATGGGTTGCCGCCGCCACCAAATCCACCAGCACCAGAGTCTCCACCAGCGAATGGGTTGCCACCGCCACCAAATCCACCAGCACCAGAGTCTCCACCAGCGAATGGGTTGCCACCGCCACCAAATCCACCAGCACCAGAGTCTCCACCAGCGAATGGGTTGCCGCCGCCACCAAATCCACCAGCACCAGAGTCTCCACCAGCGAATGGGTTGCCACCGCCACCAAATCCACCAGCACCAGAGTCTCCACCAGCGAATGGGTTGCCACCGCCACCAAATCCACCAGCACCAGAGTCTCCACCAGCGAATGGGTTGCCACCGCCACCAAATCCACCAGCACCAGAGTCTCCACCAGCGAATGGGTTGCCACCGCCGCCAAATCCGCCAGCACCAGAGTCTCCACCTTCAGTAATTTCGTCAGGAGTAGATGAACTTCCACCTGAAGGGCGAGCAAAAGGATTTAGCCCGCTAATATCCTCTTCGCTAACGTTAGGAGTTCCATCCTCGTTCGTGTTAAGAAATAAGCCGTCTAGATTCATTCTTAATTGAGCGAATGGCGATACATTGCCACCACCAGAGCCTCCGAAGCCACCGCTTCCCGAGCCACCTTCACTACCGCTAGGAGGACCACCTTCTGAACCGCCACCACCGAAACCGCCAAAAAAGTCTTGCAACTCAAAACCTTCTACATCAGTTAAACGGTCAAATGGACCTAAATTTATATCTTCCCCACCTTGCATACCGCTGTCATCAGAATCCTCAGCAGGAGCGCCACCACCCCCGAATATATCTTCTGGCTCTAACCCTAATTCAAGCAGGGGAGCGAACACGCTTTCACTCAAATCTAAATTTCCACCTGAATTTTGGTTTGTATCTTCTGCCATTACAAATTAATCTCCTTATTGAGAACTTTTTAATTAATTAGGAAAAAATCAAGTCAACAACTGCATATACTTGTTTAAAGATTTCCTAATTTATTTTCACCACTATTTATTGACAACTTCCTAACAATAATGATTGAATATCTTAATAGCTAGTTAGCTCGATGAATACCTAAAGCATTGCTTTTGGATGAAGATGTCAAATTACAAAAGCAACAATTAAAGATATTCCCTAAAACCGCGTTAAAATTCGTTTCCCTAACGCCTATGTATAAGAGTAATTGATTTATATATTAAATACTATGAAGAATGTTTTGATGATTCTTTCGTTTCTTTAGATATTTTTTTTGATACAAAAGACCCGGATTAATATAAGATATTGAATTACACGAAATATAGCGGTTTTCAGTTGAGTCCAACACACTCGAAACCTCACCCTCGTTCCCTCTCCAAAATAGCGGAGAGGGATGTCCGTCAGGACAGGGTGAGGTAGAATTTGTATTCTATTCAAGTGAAATTAGCTATAATTTAATTAATATAAAATCAAATTTTCCTAAAAAGAAAATAAAAATAGATCAAATTAAAAACAATTTTTCTGATTAAATATAGGTATAATTAATTTTATGACAGTTATACAGCAGTTTTCATTTGAATCCAATACAAAGGGGCAACCTCACTCCGTCATACGGACACCCCTCTCCTTAGTAAGGAGAGAGGAAGGAGTGAGGTTAAATTAACTTTATGACGGCTATATTTATTAATTAAAAGGTCAAAGGTTAAAAATTCAAATGCCCAATGCCCTTTTACTTACTTACTTACTTCAAAAATTTAGAAAGCTGTTCTAGTTTTTTCCAAGCTTCACCACTTTTCAAAACTTCTTTAGCAATAACTACACCTTTAGTACAACGCTCAACAATATCCTCTCCGTCAACGGCTTCGCCAACTTCTAAAGCTAAAGCTGTATTTAAAGCCACTACATCTTGTTGAGCTTGCGTACCTTTTCCTTGTAAAACAGCTTTTAAAATATCGGCATTTTCTTGAACTTCTCCACCTTTCAAGTCTCCGATTGGTGCGGGATTTAAACCTACTTTTTCTGCCGTTAATTCTAATAAACTTACTTGCCCGTTTTGAACCATCGCTACATCATTAACATCACCCAAACCGCCTTCATCCAATCTTTCTCTTCCGTGAATTACTATTCCCCGACGAATCCCTAATTGCGATAAAGCTTGAGCAATTGTCTGTACTAAAAATGGATCGGATACACCAATAACTTGTCCTGTTGGACTCATGGGATTTACCAAAGGTCCAAGCAAGTTAAAAATAGTACGTATCTTTAAAGTTTTTCTTAAAGGAGCGACGGGCTTCAAAGCCGGATGCCAACCTGGTGCGAACAAAAATGTCACGCCAATTTCATCAACCGCAGACCGCACTTTTTTGGGGTCAGCTTGAAGATTTATACCTAAAGCTTCCAGTACATCAGCAG
Source organism: Rivularia sp. PCC 7116 (assembly GCF_000316665.1). Lineage (GTDB taxonomy): Bacteria > Cyanobacteriota > Cyanobacteriia > Cyanobacteriales > Nostocaceae > Rivularia. Next base: position 2,315,493 of record NC_019678.1, read on the forward strand.
AACCAGTTTTACTTGAAGCCGAACGATTACCGTGTTTGGCAACCTTCACCCCAGCAGCAGCAGCAACAAAAGCCACGGCAGTAGAAATATTAAAAGTAGAAGCACCATCTCCACCAGTTCCGCAGGTATCTATTAATGGCAACTCAGATTGTTGATTTTCGATTCCTCCCAAAGACTGAGATTGCAAAACTTGAGCCATACCCACCAATTCTTCTGGTGAGACTCCTTTAGCCTGAATAGCTGTCAAAATCCCACCGGAAAGCACCGGGGGAATTTCATCATTGAGCCATCCTTCAATTAATTCGGTAGCTTGAGTGATGCTCAGAGATTCCTTATTCAATAGCTGTTGTAATAAAGTAGACCACCGAGCGGTATCGGGAGTTTGGGAATTTTGAACTGTGGTTTGAGTCATGGGATTTTAGATTTTAGATTTTAGATTTAGAATTATTTGTAATTATTAAATTAAATAGACAATAAATGAAAAATATTAAATTATAGGTTCGTAGTTGCGCTTACTCTTCGAGAAAGCTTCGCTCATAGCGCCAAAAATGTTGAACGAAGACAGCGCAACTACGAATGAACTATTTTTACTGGTTCCCAGTCTGTGGCTGGGAACCCTTATATGCAAGTCTTTGACTTCTGATTATACAAGAGACAGAACCTCTCGAAAATCATTACCAGTTAGAAATTGGTAACCAGAGGTAACGAGAGATAAACATTCGTAGTTGCGCTTTAGCCCTGTACATTTTTGGCGAAGACAGCGCAACTACGAACAAACTACTAAAGATTAATTACTTTAGCTACGGTTTGCACGTCTTTGTCACCTCTACCGGAACAGTTGATAACTAACTTAGGACTGCCATCTAGTTGAGGACAGAGTTTTTCTAAATAAGCAAAAGCGTGAGCGGTTTCTAGTGCGGGAATAATCCCTTCTAGTTCCGACACTTTTCTAAATGCATCCAAAGCTTCTTTATCGGTCACGCTATAGTATTCAGCGCGATTCATATCTTTAAGAAAACTGTGTTCTGGGCCAACTCCGGGATAGTCCAAACCGGCGCTGACTGAGTGCGCTTCGATGACTTGTCCGTCACCATCTTGCAGTAAATAACTCATCGCACCGTGCAATACTCCAACTCTTCCTTTGGTCAAGGTTGCTGCATGTTTTTCGGTAGCGACACCTTCACCGGCTGCTTCGACTCCAATCAAACGCACGGATTCATCGTTAACGAATTCGTGAAATAATCCCATTGCATTGGAACCACCACCAACACAAGCTAAAAGAATATCGGGTAATCCACCCCATTTTTCCTCGCATTGATTGCGAGTTTCTACGCCAATTATTGCGTGGTAATCGCGTACCAACATTGGATAAGGATGAGGTCCGGCAACGGAACCTAAAATGTAGTGTGTAGTTTCTACGTTTGTTACCCAGTCGCGGATTGCTTCAGAAGTTGCATCTTTTAAAGTTCCGGTTCCAGCTTCTACAGGGCTAACTTCCGCTCCCATCAATCGCATCCGGAATACGTTGAGCGCTTGTCTTTCCATGTCGTGAATACCCATGAAAATCACGCACTTCAAACCAAAACGAGCGCAAGCTGTAGCAGTTGCAACACCGTGTTGTCCTGCTCCGGTTTCAGCGATAATTCTTTGTTTACCCATGCGTTTAGCCAACAAAACTTGAGCTAAAGCATTGTTAATTTTGTGAGCGCCGGTATGGTTTAAATCTTCACGCTTTAAGTAAATTTGCGCTCCAGAGCCATCTGGTTTTGCATAATGTTGAGTCAAACGTTCCGCAAAATACAATGGGCTTGGTCTTCCTACGTAATCGCGTAATAAACCGTCCAATTCAGCTTTGAAATCGGGGTCATTACGATACTTTTCGTAAGCAGTTTCCAATTCTAGCAAAGCTGGCATTAAAGTTTCGGGTACGTACTTTCCACCGAACTTTCCAAATCTTCCCAAATTGTCGGGACGAGCAACTGATGAAATTTTTGAACTGATATCTGGAGTACTGACCATTTTTTAATCCTTTAGGTAATTTTTAAAGTTTGAATTTTGAATTGGGGATGGGGCATTGGGCATTGGGCATGGGAAGATAAGGGGATAAGGAAAAATCAAATAATTTAATTCATATCTCCTAACTGCTCGCTGTATGTCCTAGCGGACATGCTTCGCTAACACTGCTCGCTGTTTTTTAGCAACCGCAAGTAGTGCAGCAATACTTGTGAAAGCCAGTATAGAAGTGGGTTCTGGTACTTTCTCCGGTTGGGGGGAATTTTGTAGGGTATCGTAGTTGTAGCCTAGTTTTGTGTGGTCTAAAACGTCAATTGGTCTAATTACATCACCAGGCTCAAATTCTGGTAGTAAAGATAAAAGACCTTGCAAATCTTCAGTTTCGGCAAGTAATTTACCACCATCCCAAGGCCACATTTTATCGTTGAGGTTATGTCCTTCTGGTTGTCCCGATTCTGGATAGTATTCGGTACCTGAATGTCCATTTTCTTGCCATTCTGCCCAAATTCTATCTACATTGGCGTGATGCAGCCAGAATATTGGGTCATAAGGAGAACTAGGAACGTTACTCATGGTACCTAGTCCTTTAAATTGAATATTTTCTAAATCCGAATCGTCAATAATTGCTCCCCCAACGTATGAATGCATATAGTTGTGAGTGAAGCCTCCACGAGTTACGTTACCATCTTCATCGACAGTAATATATCCTTCTAAAGCAGGACGGAATAGAAGATAATCATCTAGAGCCAGAACTTTATCGATTTGTTCTTGAGGTAAAGGATAATCACTGGCAGGAAATTGTCCTAAAAATCGGACAAGAGAAGTTCCTAAAGATTGTCTGGTATCTCTATCAATATTTATCTTCTCGTTTAAAACCCATCCTTCGGCTTCGGAAAAATTACCGGACACAACTGGTCCCCCTTCCACAACCAAACCCCCTCCAAAAGCAATATTATTAGGAATATCACTTGGAATGTTATTGGGAATATTACCAGGTGGAACATTATCAATATCGGGAATATCTGAGGGAATATTACCTGGAATACCACCTGCAATATCAATTGTTACACCTTCACCGTTGATTCCCAAAAAGTCTTTTTTAAAAATCGTATCAACAGCTTCTGGTTGAGTCCAATCCCAATAAGGAAGAGTTACATTTGAGTTTACTGATTGTAAAGCTTTTTCAAATCTTAGTATATATTCGCGATGCCAAGGTAAAAATGCCGAATTCCCATGAGCTATATCGAAATCTTGGTTAAATTTTGGCATTTCCATTGCACCATTTTTGCGAGCTAAACTCATTGCTCCCAAATGTACGCCTACAAACTGGTCGTAAACGCTGATTTCGCTGCCTTCAGGAATTGTAGTTTTTAGAGTTTTGATAGCATCAACTAAATCAGTTTTCTCTTTTGAAGTCAAATCCACGACGTTTTTTCTAACTACAAAATCACCGGCGATCGCCAAGTTTGAAAATATATTTAAGCTACAAACCAAACTAATAGCAGAAATGGACAACCTATTAGAGATAAATTTCATTAATTAACAAGTAATAACTAATAGCTTAATTAGGAATGGGAATTAGGGATTAGGTATGAAAAGATAGAGAAACAAAAGAAATTATATTCATAGCTCCCGTCCTCTTAACTCCTAACTCCCGTCTTCCTAACTGTTCCCTGTTCACTGTTTAACTAACTGCTCGCTAGAAATTGCGGCTTTTAATTCTTTGGTAAGTTCTTCGACTGCTTTTAATCCTTCTTCGGGTGTACCGTTTGCTAATCGCTTTACTAAAGCACTACCTACGATTACTGCATCAGCACCCCATTCTTTTGCCTGAGCAGCATGTTCCCCACTGGAAATACCGAAACCGATACCAATTGCTTTATCGGTGACTCCGCGTAAGTCATCTAGAATATCCTTGACGCGAGTTTGTAGACCAGAACGGACTCCAGTAACACCGGTTACACTCACTAGGTAGATAAAACCCTGAGAATATTTAGCGATCGCGCTGATTCTATCCTTGGAACTCGTAGGAGCTACGAGCAAAGTTAGTTCGATACCAAATTCTTTAGCTGACTCTATCAAATTTTCAGCTTCTTCCAATGGCAAATCGGGAACTACTAACCCTTTGACACCAACTTTGGCGACTTTTGCTAAAAACTCTTTAATCCCTAAATTTAAGATGGGATTGTAATAAGTGAATAGAATAATTGGTGCTTGTAATTGGGGAGTTAATGTTTTCAACATCTGTAAAACATTATCCAATTTCGTACCTTTTGCCAAAGCACGAGTAGCAGCAGCTTGAATTACTGGGCCATCAGCTAAAGGGTCAGAATAAGGGACACCTAATTCAATAAAGCTAGCACCATTTTTATCTAAAATTCTCAGTGCTGCTTCTGTAGTTTCTAAATCTGGATCGCCCGCAGTTATAAACGGAATTAAAGCACAAGTATTAGATTTTCTTAATTCTTCAAAACGTTGAGATATTGCAGTCATGTTATTAGTTGTTAGTTGTTAGTTGTTGATTATTAATAGTTAGGAGTGAGGAATGAGGAGTTATTCAATCTACCCCATCTACCCCCTCTGCCCCCCCTCTCTATTCTCTTATCCGAGCAGCTTTCGTACCGCATCTTCCACATCGGGCTGCCTAACTAAAGATTCTCCGACTAAAACGGCACGAGCGCCAGCTTTTTCGACGAAATCTAAATCATCAGGTGTATATATACCAGATTCGCTAATAACGGTAATTCCGAAACTTTGCAATTGCGATTTTCTTTGAGCAATCAATTTTTCTGTATTTGCTAAATCTACAGTGAAATTCTTGAGATTGCGGTTGTTTATTCCGACCAATTTTACGTCAGGAAGTCTTAACACTCTATCTAATTCTGAAGGAGTATGGACTTCTACTAAAGCTGTCATTTTCAAGCTGTGAATTACCCGCAAAAAGTCTTTCAACTGTACGTCGGATAAAATCGCTGCAATCAAGAGTACTGCATCAGCGCCCGCAGTTCTAGCTAAATATATTTGATATAAATCAACAATAAATTCTTTGCATAATAGCGGTAATTCTACGCTTTTTCTAACTCTACGTAGGTTGTCAAAGCTACCTTTAAAAAAACGACTGTCTGTGAGAACTGAAAGACAGGCGGCTCCCCCTTTTTCATATGCTTGGGCTATATTAACTGGGTCAAAATCTTCCCGAATAATTCCTTTACTTGGCGATGCTTTTTTTACTTCTGCAATTAAACTAGGACTGTGAGAATTATCTTGCAAAGCCTTTAAAAAATCTCTTACCTTTGGTGCATCTTTTAGTTGTTCTTGCACCTTAGCTAAAGGAGATTCCAATCGCATTTGAGCAACTTCTTGCCTTTTATGCAAGACTATTTCCTCAAGTATGTGTCGGGGCCTAGTTAGCATATGAATTCTATTGGTAGTTGTCACATTATTCATAATATTACTTCCTTAGAACGAGTAAGGCGAGCCTCTGTATATTTATTGCTAATACCTATAATTTATTTAGTAGCAGTTTGTTACCTTTATGCAATAATAAGCCCGTACCAATAATTCCTATGCCAAGCAAAGTTGAAGTATGCCCTGCTTCTGGAACTTTTTGGGGTACTGTAAACGAACCAGTTAATAAGGCTGTACCTGTAGTGCTAGGTTCTGTTGTTGCGTTTGGGTCAAAAATCGTATTTTCCGAAAGTGCTAAAGTCCCCGTTGCAACTTCAAACTTGCCTTCTCCACCCACAATAGTTGTAGTACCAGAAATCGATGTTGTAAGGTCTTCAAAGTTAGGTATAACAGTACCAGTAGTAGTTGCAAATAATTTATCGTCACCGCTACCAACAAATGTCTCAGTCAGAACTGGTAATCCTTCTATACCAAACAACGATACACTTCGGATTTATATGAAGATGTCTGGTTCGGGCGGCAGATGCTTAACAGTTAAGAGTTATCAGCAAGTAAACAATTGCTTATTAGTTACTGATAACTGTTAGTGATTAACTGTCTAAGTTACAGGTACCACTTCCGAATCTTCGGACTTCGTATATTTGTAAACGACGTTTTTAATCATTGCCAATCCAGCATCTCCAGCCAAAGTCATGATTGATTCTGGGTGAAACTGTACTGCTGCAATAGGCAACGTTTTATGTTCAACTGCCATAATCACATCGTCTTCTGACATTGCGGTAATTTTCAATTCTTGAGGAAATTTATCCTTGAGTGCAAATAAAGAATGATATCTACCAACTGTAATAGCTTCGGGTAAATCTTTAAACATTACCGAATCTGAGTCAGTAATATTAATCCGGGAAGGTTTACCATGTTGTGGATAATCTAAAACTCCTAATTCACCACCAAAAGCTTCAACAATGCCTTGCAATCCCAAACACACGCCGAAAACTGGGATATTACGACGCATACAAACTTTAACAGTTTGCTGAACTTTAAAATCACTTGGTTTTCCCGGTCCTGGAGACAATACAACTAAATCTGGATTTTCGGTATCAAAAACTGATTCATCAAATCCATGACGGAGTGTTTTTACGGATGCTCCAGTTTGACGCATGTAGTTCGCCAAAGTGTGAACAAAAGAGTCCTCGTGGTCGATTAATAAAATGCGTTTTCCAGCTTCTACATCGCCAACACAAGCAGTTAAAGACTTTGCATCGCATTTGGCGGTTTTTACTTTTTCCCCTGCTCGGCGAATAGTTTCAAAAGCTGCGGCAGCTTTAGTTAAGGTTTCTTGTTCTTCGGCTGCGGGGATCGAGTCATACAATACTGTTGCACCGACTCGGACTTCGGCAATTGAATCTTTGAGTCTAATTGTCCGTAAAATCAATCCCGTATTCAAATCGCCGTTAAAGCATAAGTAACCTACCGCACCACCATACCAGCGTCTGGCACTGCGTTCGTTCTGTTCGAGATATTCAATTGCTGATTTCTTCGGTGCCCCCGTTACCGTCACAGCCCAAGTATGAGTTAAAAAGGCATCCAAAGCGTCAAATTCTCGTCTTAGCGTACCTTCTACATGGTCTACCGTATGGATTAGATGACTGTACATTTCAATTTGACGGCGACCAATTACTCGTACAGAACCCGGTTTGCAAATCCGCGATTTATCATTGCGATCTACGTCGGTGCACATGGTTAATTCGGATTCATCTTTGAATGAATTAAGTAGCTGACGAATTTGCTTTTCATCATCGAGAGCATCCCTTCCCCGCGCTATAGTACCGCTAATCGGACAAGTTTCTACCCTTCTACCATCAACTCGAACAAAGATTTCTGGGGAAGAACCAATAAGGTATTCTCCACCTAAATTAAATATGAAGCCGTAAGGACTCGGATTAATTTGCCCTAAAGTGGTGAATAATTCTGAAGGTTTCGCTTCACTGGTTTGAGAAAAGTTTTGTGAAGGTACAACTTCAAATAAATCGCCACGGCGGAAGTAATCAAGGGCACCTTCTACCTGCTTGGCATATTCGCCTTTCTCATGATCTGAGGTACGCTCCTGAGTCAAGCGTTTACCTCTATAATCTATAGATTCACCAGTACGAGGAAGATTCTGCGTAGTAGCTTCTCCTTTCTCAAACTCATAACTGAGACGATAAGCACGTTGCAGATAATAGTCAACAACTACCAACTCATCAGGTAAATACAGCACTAAATCTCTTTGATCGTCCGCACGCTGCAAGCGTTGAGAAATTGGTTCAAACTGAAATACTAGATCGTAACCAAACGCGCCATAAAGCCCTAAATGCTCATCTTCATCGCTGTAAAAAGCTTGTAGAATATCGCGGATAACTGTAAAAGCTGAAGGTTGTTTGCTGCGCTCTTCTTCTGCAAAAAATTGTTGCGATCGCTTGATGGTACCGGTAATACTTGCCGTAGTAATTTCGACTTGTGCTAGTTGCGAATGATTTGATAAACGCTGCAAAAGCATTGGTAAAATCACCTTACCGCGTTCGTTCAAAGCCTTAATACTAAAACTTTTATCTCGGGTAGCTATTTCCAGAGGTGGATTTACAAATCCAATTGCCCATCTTTTGTATCTTCCCGGATATTCATAATTACTTTTGAGCAAACCCCCACGCTTTGAATCAAGGTGAAACAATATATCTTGTAAGGCTGCATCAATCTCAACTTCCGTAACCGTGCGAGATACATTAATACCGCCACTAGTTATGTAAGCTTGCTTTTCGATCATGGGCTATTCCTCTGGAAAAATTGCTGAGTATGCAGTTAAACGTTAAGTCAAAAATTAAAAATCAAAAAAATCAAATTTAGGTAGAAGCTATAAATGCATTCACCTCTGCTGTTTGTGGTTATACGACTAATTACTTTATTATCTTCACTACCGTGGATTTCTAACTTATGACTAATTCTAATTACAAATAAATTACAATAATTCAACCACAGTATAATTGCTAAAACCTAGTCAAGCTAATGTACCGCTCAATACTACGTGAGATATTAATAAAAATTTGAAAAAATATGCATTTAAAGCTCAAAATAAGACAACCAATTTAATTTGTGTCGCAAGTTTTCGCGAACAAATATTCTTTGTATAGGTATACGCTTTGATTCAAAGCATACAGTAAAACACAAACCTAATGCAAAAAATTACAGGTATAAGCGGAACAGCAATATCCGGAAAACCCCTAGCCGTGAACTTTTTAAATGTCTTAATAATTTAAGACTACTAGATATCGTGCAAGGCATACATGAACTTTTTTTCGATAGGTGTGTCCAATTTTTAGCTGTTACATAAGTTTACTAAAAAAAAATGACATACAAAAAATCAGTATTATTGCTACCATCCAGAGTATGAAAAAGATTATATGTCTTCGGAGGGGGAAGAGGGGGAAGAGGGGGAGAGGGGGGAGAACAAAGATTATTTTAACCTTCAACCTTTTAACTTGTTCCTTGTCTCCGGCAAGGAATACAATATTGGAGGCTCTGCCTCTTATACACAGAGGAGGCGGAGCCTCAAGAAATGACATTCCAAGTCAGAGACTTGGAACGAGCGGGCACCTTTAACCTTTAACCTTTCACCTTTAACCTTTCACCTTTAACCTTACCAACCGTTAAATGCTGCAATATCAACTCACATACATCGGTTGCTTCGATAGATGAAGCATTAATTAAGTCACTTTGTTTACTAATTAATAAAGGTCCCATTTCGGGGGTGGGGGGAATACAGCCATGAGAACCTTTTACTAAGGAAGCATCTAATGGAATCACATCCATCAAGTAGCGAAAACCTAGCTTTTTCTTGAGCAACTTTAAGCCTACTTTGAGTTTGGGAAATTTGATTTGAGGATTGACAAATAATTCTACTGGATCGTAACCGGGTTTGCGGTGAATATCTACTGCTCTGGCAAAGTCTGGAGCGCGTTTATCGTCGAGCCAGTAATAATAAGTGAACCATGCATTACTGTTTGCAACAGCGATTAATTCCCCGCTTCGAGAATGATTTAGATGATAATCTGGCTTGCTAGTTTCGTCTAAAACGTAGTCTATTCCCTCAGTTTCTTTTAACAGGTTTTTGACTTGAGGAATACAATCGGCATCGTTGACGTAAACATGAGCAATTTGGTGGTCGGCTACGGCGAAAGCTTTACTAGCTCCGGCATCGAGGAGTTCTCTTCCTTCTTCTTCGCGAATGGCTAATAAACCTTTTGAACGCAATAATCTATTAATATGAATAGGTTGGGAGACAGATGTAATTCCATATTCTGATAGGACAACAACAGAGGCTCCGCGTTGTTCGTAAAAATTAATTAAATCGCCGCAAACAGCATCGACTTCTTGCAATTCTTTAGCTATTTTGTCTTGATTGGGACCAAATTTTTGCAAACAGTAATCTAGATGCGGTAGATAAATCAAAGTTAAATTAGGGCTGCATTTTTCTTCTACCCATTTTGATGAATTGGCAATCCATTGTGTAGATGCAATTGATGCAGTTGGTCCCCAAAAGTTGAATAAAGGAAACTGTCCGAACTCTGCTTGTAATTGCTCGCGAAAATTACTTGGTTGAGTATAAATATCGGGTATTTTTCTACCATCAGCAGGATACATCGGTCGGGGAGTTACTGCATAATTTGCCGATGAATACATGTTGTACCACCAGAACATATTAGCGCAGGTAAAATCAGAATCCAATTGTCTTGCCATCTCCCATATTTTCGGAGATTGAACTAACTTATTCGACTGTCGCCAAAACTTAGTTTCACAGTCATCTCTAAAATACCAACCATTACCGACAATGCCATGCTCTGATGGCATTTTACCCGTTAAATAAGTAGACTGTACCGAACAAGTAACCGCTGGTAAAACTGGTTCTACAGTGGCAACTTTTCCCCCCTCAGCCCATCGCGAAAGCATTGGTGTATGCTTTCCTAATAAATTTTTAGTTAATCCGACTACGTTAATTACTACTGTTTTATTCATATGTTAGTTGTTAGTTGTTAGTTGTTAGTTGATAGTTGATAGTTGATAGTTGATGATCCACACCCGACCGGTGAAAGTTGATAGTTGATAGTGTAAATATAATCTTTTTAGGTATATTATTTTTTATAGGTTCGTAGTAAGGCATTTAGTCTTTAATTCGACCACTTTAGCGCTTACTACAAACCAGTATCGACTAACAACTAACCACTAACAACTATCTACTAACTACTAATTCTTGATGATTGGTTGCTTGTAATTTCCATAAAACCCATTCATACTCGCGCTGAATGGATGCTGCGATATCTACTTTCATTTCGGGAGGTAAAACTTCCCAAGTGTAGGTTTCAATTTCTAAGTGATTGCAAATGTCTTTATGTTGCAATAGTTCAAATACGGTAACTATATCGTCTTGAGTTGATTTCAATACTTGATAGTCATCGATAAATAATGGTACGTGAAAATGGGTTCTCCATTCACAAGCGTTGCTTTCTTCGAGAAAAGATAAGGCTGTGGTTAAATCTCGATAATTCTGTAAACTTCCGTCAGCATTGCGAGCAATTACTTGATGTAAATATGTGGATTCGGCAAAAGGTTGCAATCTTTCTTTGAGTAACAGCCTTTTGCTTTTGTCTTTGGATATTTCGGCTTTTAATGCAGCACTAATCTGAATTTTGCCAATTTGGATGCCAGCAGCTTGAAATTTTTCAAATACAGAAACCGGATTTTCATACTCTACTGCAAAATGGCAGGTGTCGTAACACACTCTCACGTGTTCGAGTAACAGTACTTCGGCTGCTGCTTGAGGAATTGCTAGGTTTTTGGCTAAATATGTTCCACCGATGGGTAACAAATATTTTTCAAAGTATTTTATGACTTCTTCAGCATTTTCAATTAATCCATCCGGCTCGGGTTCTAAATTCAAATGCAGAACTTTATCGGTTGCAGCCCGGATTCTTACCATTTGCGCTACGACTTGAGCTATATGGATAGTAGCACTGCTCATTAATTTGGCTTGAGAAAGTTGATTGCCCTCAAACCAAGGTTTATAAGATATGGGTACTGTAGAAATACTACCTTCTATTTCTTCGGGCAATAATTCGGCAAGAATTTGAGTCAATCTTAATGTATAATCCAAACGCTCTTGTTTAGACCAATCCGGTGCATATACTTTGTCTTTTACAACTTGTAAGTGAAATCCACCGTAGGGAAAACCATTTAGCGTGAAAACATATAAATCGTGTTCGTTTAACCACGATTTAAACTCTTCCAAGGTATTTCCTTGTAAAAGTTCTCTAGATGCTGCATTTGCTAAACGCAATCCGATGCCGAAAGGTTGGTTGGGCGATAGCTTTTTCTTCAAAGAAGGAATATATTGCTGCAAATTAGCAAAAACCTGAGTCCAATCTTCACCGGGATGAATATTGGTGCAGTAAGTTAGGTGAAAATTTTTGTTAGAAAAGACTTTCATATTTATAACTGTTTATCAAATGCTAAACGCAAATTGCGAATTGCAACATTGCGAATAATTACATTTTCGCATTAGATAACAGGGTAATTGCTTGTTGATATGAAGAATTTTTTACTGCATGAACCTCAATTTCTTCTCCAATTCTTTGCAAAAGTGTTAGGGTTAGTTCTCCACCCAAATGTTCCCGGAATTCGTTTAACCCGCGAAACAAACATCTGGGATGTTCTATATTAGACTCTTGGGCAAGTTCGGGAATGTATAATTCAAATCCTAATATCTTGAAGGTATTTAGTATATTTTGCCATTCGCAATGTGAAAGCATTCCTTCTAGATAAGAATAAGTGCTGTCTAAAGCAATACCAATTGCCACCGCTTCCCCATGACGCAAACGATAATTAGTCAATTGTTCGAGTTTATGAGCAGCCCAATGTCCAAAATCTAGAGGGCGAGAAGAACCCATTTCAAAAGCATCACCGCTATTAGCAATATGCTGTAAATGTAGCTGGGCGCATCGATAAATTACCTGCTGCATTACTTCTATATTGCGACGAGCTAAGAGTGCAGCATTATTAGAGATAAATTCAAAAAATTCTGCATCTTTAATCAGCGCAACTTTCACCGCTTCAGCAATACCCGCTCGCCAATCTCTATCATCTAGACTGTTAAGAAAATCGAAATCGTTGATAACAGCATAAGGTGGTGCAAAACTTCCTAAAAAATTCTTTTTACCGAAAGCATTGATACCATTTTTAACACCTACAGCAGAATCATTTTGAGCCAGTACAGTTGTAGGAATACGGATAAGACGAATTCCTCTATGGGCAGTAGCTGCCGCATATCCAACTAAATCCAGAACCGCACCACCACCAATTGCAATAATATAAGAGTGACGACAAATACCGGCATTCTCGACTAACTGATGAATATCTTCTAGTAATTGAGGATTATTCTTTGCTGCTTCACCGCCGGGAACTATCATTGCTTCGGCAGATAAAGTTAAAATATCAGCATTGCGATCGCAATATTGCCGCAATTTCGAGAGCAAGTCACCTCGATGTTCCAACAAACCACCATCGACAACAAACACAATCTTTTTAGGCTTTGCTTCGCCATCATTTTCAATAATCTGCGCTAAAAGCGGATTATCCAAATCAAAAATCCCGTTAGTGAAGTGAACCGGATAATTAAAAGTCACCTCAACCCGTTGCTGAATCGGTTGCAGATTATATTTAGGCTTGCTTTTTACTTCTAATATCATGATTAATTATAGATAATTGGGAATTCGGAATTGGTAATTGGTAATTGGTAATTGGTAATTGGTAATTGGTAATTGGTAATTGTTCACTGCTCACTGTTCACTGTTCACTGTTAACTGATTAACAAACGCTTCTTTTGACTGAGAACCAATTACTTTTATTTCGTTGTTAATAATAAAAAACGGTACGCTATTAATACCCAAACTATGGGCATTGTCTGATTTCATCACAATTGCGTTGAGAGCAATTTTATCATTCAAGTGCAACGCTAAATCTGGAAAATCTATTCCGCAAGATTTCGCGATTGCTAATATTACTTCAATATTTCCTAGATTTAAACCCTCTTCAAAATAAGCTTGATAAATTGCTTCAACAACTTTAGCTTTAGAATCTTCTGGAGTTAATTCAATTAATCTATGAGAAAGAGTAGTATTAACAGCCAATCGCACTTTTGTAAAATCCAAAACTACTCCAGCAGCTTCACCCATACGTTGCGTATAATCAAACATTTGCTGTAACTGCGAGAGTGAAATCCCTTTTCGCTCTTGCATAAAATCACGAAACTCATATCCCCCACTAGGAACCGAATTATCCAAAAGAAAAGGATGCCAGCGAATATCTACAGCTTCACCATTATATTCAGATAGCGCATCAAAAAGATGCTTTTTGCCAATTCTACACCAGGGACATACAGTATCATGAAATATATCTATTTGCATAGCTTTTTGATAACTATAATTAAACAGAATTTACAAAAATAGCAGAGGGCACAAGAGAAAAGTGCAAATGGAAATTTATTTCTAAATGAAACTGCTCCCAACTCACTCTGAAATTAAATATCAAATTACTTTTTCTACCCCCTCTTCCCCCTCTTCCCTCTCTTCACCCTCTGCCAAACATAGTTAATCGTAAAGCCGGGAAGAAAGTAGCTCCCAACCCGGAGACTGAGAACTATTCAAATGCATCGATTTCTATTATCAACTGCTGCTTATGCCTATCTTCTTTATCAAGTAGTAAGTAAAACATTTTCACTATCATCTTTTTTTACTTCCTGCTGATGTTTTTGTGAAGTAAAATTATCATGAATTAAATAATCTTCTACTGTTTGTTTCAGCTTATTTTCAGAAGTCAGAGCTTCATTAAAGAAACTTTGAGTAGATTCAAACTCTTTTATCAATGCTTCTCTATCTTTACTCGCTACAAGTTTAGCCAAACGATTATATGTTTCGGCGAGAGAAACTATCATTTCGCATCTTTCTTCAGTTGCTAAAATAATATCCGCACACAAATGCGAACTTTGAGCAAATAAACGTTTAAGAATATCGATTTCTTGAAGATAAGTTGGACTAGCCATCGATAAACTACGCTGAATATCGATATTTTCTTCAGCTAAAAATACACCCAAGCTAAACCTATCAAAATGACGCATTGCTTGAATAATGACCATCATTTTATCGTGTTCTTTGGCTGTAGATTCCACCAACTTGCTACCTTTAGCTGCAAAGAAATCTAGCAACCATGTAAATTGAGCCTCATTGCGTCCCCCACATACCACCACAATCTGTTCTGCAAAGGATTCAACTTTAGGTCCAAACATCGGATGTAATCCCATTACAGCACCTTGGTGGTACTTTAGCATCGCTTGCACGGGTTCAACTTTGACACTGGTAATATCGGCGATCGCTGTTGTGGGTTTTAGATATTGAGCAGCACGTTTAATTACCTCTACAGTTTTCTCAATGGGAACCGAAACCAGTACTAAGTCAGCATTGCTAAGTAATTGATCCGCAAATTGCCAATCTTGATTACCAAAAGCCTCTACATTATGCCCGCTCTCTGACAGTTCCCTGGCAAAAAACTGTCCCATCTTGCCTTTTCCACCGATAATAGTTATCCGCCGAGATTCGCTCTCACTTTCTTTTTTATAAACCATAAAATTGAGTCTTAATATTTAAAAAACAAACGCTAAAAAGAGCGTAATTATGAATTAATGTAGCGATATTCTTTCAATCATAAATGCCAAACTGACTACAATATTGTTTTCGTCTGTTTTTGCTAAATTATGTGAAAAATATTTTCTCAAAACATAAATTTAGTTTTAATAATAAATATTTAATTAATTTGGTTAATATTTTTTAAAATCGATTAATTTATATTTGTTTAAATAAAGATGAAATATATCCACAATCCCTGAAATACCTCAAACATCCGATAAATGAATTCAGTAAAAGCAAATAAGTAACTCCAACCACTAACTACTAACCCCTAACCCCTAACTTCTTTTGCATTGCTGGTAAAATACCGGGAATTTTGCGAGAAATAGCTTGAGAGAAAACAGCTTCATAAGCCACTAATGCTTGTTCAAAGGAATAGCGCTCGACAGCAAAATTTCTTGCCTTTATACCCAATTGCCTCGTTAAAGCAGGATTGCTATGTAAACTCATAATTGCAGCAGCTAAATCTTGGGGTGATTCTGGTGCGACAACGACACCACCACCACTTTGCCTAACAGCACGTGCTGCCGTACCTGAAGCAGGAACAGAAGCAATAATTGGACTTCCTGAAGCTAACAATAATGGTATTTTAGAAGGCATATTAAAAGAAATGACGTTGCGTTTTTGTACAACTAAACCAACATCAGCAGCCGCTAGCATCTCCGGTAACTTTTCTCGCGGTTGCAGCGGTAGCAATAGAACATTATCCGCACCACAAGCCAGACAATATTTTTGCAGCCTTTTCAAAGCCTTTGATTCCCCAGCAATTACAAAAGCAATCTCTGGAATATGTGTTAACGATGCTGCTGTTTCAATTACCGTTTCTAAACCTTGAGTTAAAGCAATATTGCCTGAATAAAGCACCACAAATTTATTCTCTAATTTGTAACTAGCTTTCCAGTTTTTAGCTTTTTTTGGCAAAGGGCGAACAAAATTTACATCAACCCAATTAGGAATGCAGGCAATTTTGTTGATTGGAACTTTCTTACTAACTAAATTTTTAACAAACCCGTCGGCAATCACGCTAATTGTATGAGCTTTTCTATAAGCAAACTTCTCTAAAGTCTCTAAAGCCCGAATCATAAATTTGTTCTTTAATAATCCAGTTTTGATTGCAGCTTCAGGTAAAATATCTTGGACATTCAATACCAACGGACAATGATAAAACCAACTTAGCAAAGCTGCCGGTAATGAAACTAATAAAGGTGGAACCGTTAAAAGAATAACATCAGGTCGCCAACCATTTAAAGCTTGAGGCAAGCTTGTAAATACGAAGCTTAATTCCAATAGCAACCTATCAATTAAATTAGGCTTAGATTTAATTCTTAAATAACATCTTTGAATAGTTACACCATTTTTCTCTTCTGTGGTATACCATTTACCCCGATACTCCTCATAAATCTCGCGCTGTGGATAATTAGGCATACCCGTAATCACCCGCACTTGATGTCCCTTTTTTACTAACCCCTCAGCAAGCTCAGTCATTAAAGGTGCAATTCCGATGGGTTCGGGATGATAATTATAGGAATAAATTAGAATCTGCATTTACATCGACTTTTATAACTTTATTGGGAATTTACATAGGGCATGGGGATAACTCGCAGAGTATCTACCCACTATCTTAATATTAAAATGTATCCTAAGTTACACTAAATAATTTAGCTAGCATTATAGATATAGGTAATAAACTTAACAGTAACAAACCATAACTAAAACCGGCAAAACTACAGCTAACAGTTGCATCTAATACTATAAGAGATAAAACCCCCGAGCGCACTGCTGTACGTATATTTTCTGCACTTGGTTGACTCACAGCTTGCACGAAAGGCAGCAGAACGCGCCAACTCAGTAGAATTACGAATGGTAATACCGCTAAGAAATAAGATTTATTTAGCAAACCCAGCCCTAATAGTCCGGCAATAACCATACCCATTAATATCAAAGCTACAACACCGGTACTGCGTTTTCCGCCATGTACTTCACCTTGGCTGATAGCTGTAATCGCAGCAATATAAGTAATTGGAATTAAAGCTAAATACCAGTTTTCCCTCAGCATTGGCGACAATATACTCACACCCAACAGTAAATTACCACCGCGACAAATCCCCATATTTAAAGGGCCAAAAAACGTATGATGTTTTCCGTAAGCATCGTAAAGCAAAGCCGCAGCAGCCACACCACAAGCAATACAAAAACTTAACCAAGAAACTTGAGCCGCAGCGAATACACCAATACTTAAAAGTATGCCTCCTAAAACAACTGCTCCCCGTAACGAGCTTCTACCGCTGGGAATTGGTCTTTCTGGTCTTTCTTTGGCATCTAAATCGGCATCAAATACATCGTTAAATACAACACCGCCGCCGTATAAACCAGTAGTAGACAAAATTAGCCATGCTACAGGTAGCGGATTACCCACGATGAGAAAACCCGAAGCCGCAATACCCGCTAGCACATCCGCCCAAGCGGTAATAATATTCGCAGGTCGCGTTAACTGTAGATACGCCCAGAAGCGATTGGTGTTTAAAGTTGCCGTGTTCATGTTTTTAGAGTGGGGAAGAGGGGGAAGATGGGGAAGAAGGGGAAGATGGGGGAGAGGAGGGAGAAGGGGTAGTTATAAGTTATTTCCCCATGCCCAATGCCCAATCCCCCATGCCCAACTTTCACTCAATCAATGCATATTCAGATTTTTCAACAACTGGCTTTTGTCCGCGCAGTACCGAGTTGCCGCTGAATAATTCTCGCTGATCGATTGGCGATGGATTCAACCAGTCAGATTCTTTGATTTGTCCGCTTTGGCTGTATGCTGCAAGAGCATTTTCGTAACAGGTGGCTCGCATATGCGCTTCTGGAATTCCTCTTTCTATCATTAATTGAGCAGTTTTCGGTACTGCTAAAGGATCGCTTACTCCCCAGTCGGCGCTGCTATCTACGATGATTCGTTCGCAGCCGTATTGACGTACAACTTCCACCATGCGAGCATTGCCCATTTTGGTATTTGGATAAATTGTAAATGCTGCCCAGAAACCTCTATCTAATACTTCTTTGACGGTTTCTTCATTGTTATGATCCATTACCACCTTGGATGGTTCCAAACCATGTTCGATACATACATCCATGCTGCGACTAGTACCCGCTTTTTTATCGCGGTGCGGTGTATGAATCATCACCAGCATATCTAATTCTTTCGCTAATTCTAGCTGCAAGCGAAAATACTTGTCTTCTGCCGGTGTCATGTCGTCGTAACCAATTTCGCCGATGGCAACAACACCTTCTTTACAAGCGTACAAGGGCAATAATTCCATTACCTGTTCCGCCAAAGGTTCGTTATTTGCTTCTTTTGAATTCAAGCCGATGGTACAGTAATGCTTAATGCCAAACTGCGAAGCCCGAAACCTTTCCCAGCCCACCAAGCTGCTGTAATAATCTTGAAAAGAACCAATATTAGTTCTCGGTTGTCCCATCCAAAAAGCAGGTTCAATTACCGCAACAATACCCGCATCACGCATTTTTTCGTAATCATCGGTAGTGCGGGAACTCATATGAATATGTGGATCGATATACATGATAAAAATTTTGGTAATTGGTAATTGGTAATTGGGAATTGGGAATTGGGAATTGGGAATTGCTAATTGCTAATTGGTAGCTGAGATAGTTAAGAGTTGGATGTTTAGATTTTAGAAATTAGGAATTGGAGATTAGAAACACAGAGGAGCTTTTCGACTCATTACCTATTACCCACTACCCATTACCCATTCCCATTTCACTTAACATTCTTCCAAGTTAGTCTTCCTGCTCGAATATCGTTTTGTAATTCTGGATATCGAGCTAGAATAATTTGGGCTTCGGGTAATGGACATTCAGCACATGCTAAAGCTGCTGCTGTTCTTTCGAGTAACTTCTGCTGTCCTTTACCGTTTGAATAGGTTTTAGTTTGAGACTCTGTGAGAACGCGCTCTAAATCTGCTAACATCTCATCGTTGGCAAATTTTCCTACACATCGCCATAATTCGGGGGATACATCGCGTCTGGCTGCCCATCTTTCATGAGCGTAATCTAACAGCATCCTTGCCAAATCAGGGTTTGCTCTTTCGTCAATCCCTTGAATTAAATGTAAAGGACTACCAACAAACAAAGCTTTTAAAACCATCTGATTCCAAGCTAGGTTATCTAAATATTTAGCTGGATAGGGATTTTGTAAAGCAACCGCATTGAATACTGCCGTCATATTACTGCGGATACCTTCAGCAGCGCGATCGCGAAATCTTTCGGGATAAGGAAGCAGGGGTAATGCTTGATATAGCGCTACTAATTCCCTAACGTCGGCGGCGGCAAATACTTGATCTAATGTCTGTAAATATTTATCTGCGTCATCAGATGGTAAACTTAATACCAGTAATGTACGAGCCGCTTGGTCTATAGTCCATTCACCCGGATACCAGTTATCGCAGATGTTGGAGGCTGATTCTAATTCTTCTAATGTCGGCTGAATCTCTTTTTTATCTGTATAACGAGGTACAGCACTGAAAGCTGTAAAAAATAGAAAAGGTGCCGCACCCTCGCTTATCAGCTGTCGCTTTTGATTTAACCAGTTCAGAGCTTCAGTATTAACTTGTCGGGATACCCAACGGTAAAGTAACTCTTGGGTAGTAATATTTTGCGTTTCTATATAACTTGTAGCAACAGACATTTTTATATGTAGTAGTTAAATAATTTTAGTTATTTCCTCGTTCCTTGGCTCTGCCAAGGAATACATAGCTTGAGGCTCTGCCTCACATGAAGGCAGAGCCTTCTGATGACGTTCCCAGCCAAAGACTGGGAACAAGAATTAAACGAGAATCAATAACGTCAAATCCTAAATTAAGCAGATTGCTTATTCTTCTTCAACTTAGTTGCAGCAGCACCAAGAGCAAATACTCCAAAACCGAATAAAGTTGCAGGCTCGGGTACTTTTGTCGCGACTTTCTTACCTTCTACATTTAACACCTGTACGCGACCGGTGAAGAAATCACCCACATACAATTTGTTGTCGTTGTAGCTCAAACCACCACTCCAGTTAAACTTACCTGGTTCTAAATCGGCGGGGTTTGTGGCAAAAGGTAGTTCGCCAGGTGCGGGAGGACCGGCATTTTCTACAGCTTCACCAAATATAGTTAATAAATTACCGTCTTTATCAAATACTTGAACGCGGTTATTTTGTGAGTCAGCCACGTAAATATTATCTTGTTCGTCCACATCGATACCGATTGGCTCGTTGAATTGTCCGGGTGCAGTTCCTTCAGTACCAAATGCATAAAGGAAATTTTGCTCGGAATCAAGTACCTGAATTCGGTTATTAAACTGGTCGTTAAGATAAATATTGCCAGTTGTATTGGATATAGCTATACCAGCAGGACCATCAAACTGACCTGGTTCGGTACCCAAGCTACCGTAGGTTTTAACTAATTCTCCATCTCTGCCGTAAACTTTGACTACGTCACCGCTAAAATCTGTTACGTGTAAATTACCTTGCTTGTCAAAATCCATACCGCCAGGACCGAAGAAAATATCTCCAGCACCTTGACCGCTAAATGAACCGAAGGAAGTTACAAATTCTCCACTGTCGGGATTGTATACGTCAATTTCGCTGTTAAAAACGTCACCCACGTATAAGTTGCCGGTTATAGGGTCAAATTTCAAATCTGCTGGTTCGTCTAAACCCGCTCCTTTCCCCTGAGCGCCGGTGCCAATAGCCCGGAGATATTCACCATCGGGACTAAACACATCTACTCTATTACCAACATTAGGAAGGAAAGTATCCGTTGTTGGATCGTAGCCACGACCGTTACTTACATAAATATTGCCGGTTGCATCGCGCTCTCCCACACCTTGAGGTACGAAAAGCTGTCCGGGAGCAAATCCCGGCTCGCCAATTGACTTATCGTATGTAAGACTTATTGCTTTAGCTTCGGCAGTTGCTGCCAAAAACATGAATCCTGCACTCGCAAGAGCTAGCGATAAATTTGCTACTAACTTCATCCTTGAAACTCCCGATACTGCTAGTTATACTTTCTATTAGGTAATGTCTCCAGGTCTTGACCTGGGACTTGTACAGCCAGTTGCTGCTGATGAAATCTATCAAACAGCAACTTGCTGTTTTTTTTACTTGTGAAGTTCTAGGTATTATTTACCGTTAACTGTTAATTGCTAACTGTTAAAGAGCTTCAACCTTGTCCAAAATTTCTTCTAGCTTTTCTTCCTGACGCTTGCGCTTCTTGTATTGAGAAGTTGCTCCTGCTGCTGCAACTCCTAATAAGCCAAGTACGGAAGCGGGTTCGGGAACTCTTGCTGGTTTGTCACCACCTTTAGCTAAGTCAATCTTCACTAATTGACCCTGTTCTGCTAAGCGAGCGCGGTTTGCAGTGTATAAAGCACCATCGCGATAAGTTAAACCAGAAGCTGCTTCTAAACCATCGCCGTTCCAAATGGTTTCGCGAGTTCCATCGGCAGCTACTTTAATAATCGAACTGCTAATATCGCCGACTACTTCACCACCTTGAAGAATGTTCTTCCACTCGGAAGTATTCATGTGTTGCAACACGTACAGGTTGCCTTCTTCGTCGTATGCGGTACCTGTCAACTGAGTAAAGCCATTACCATCATTGGTGATTGTCTCTGTGATATTTAAATCACTGTCAACAGAATATAGACGCGCTCTACCTTCTGGATAGGGGAAGTAAGAATATTCAGCTACGGTGAAATCACCATCGGGAGATTCGGTAATTCCTGTAGGTACCGATTGGAATGTGATGGGGAAATCTTGACTTGCTTCTTCTCCCCCTGGAGGTGGTCCGCTTGGTGGTTCGCCACCTTGACCGTTAATTGCTGGTAAGCCTGGTGCATCCGATGGTTGTTCTCCACCTGGGATTTCACCGGGGGGTTCAAAGCTAGGGAATTCGAGTTCGCTTTGATCGACTGGCAGGATGGGGAATGCAGCTACTTTTTCAATACCACCTTGGTCAAGTGGTGTTTTCCAAATGACATTTGCACCACCATCAACTACAAAAGCTGTATTGTCCTTAATTGTCATCGCATAAGGATTGGTGATGATGTCAGTACCATCGGGATTGTTGTCTACTTCATACTGAGCAAAGTCGGCAACTTCTCTTCCTAAAGCGCCTTGTTGCAAATCGACTTCGTATAGTTTTCCGAGTGTAGGAGTCTGTAGAATCGGTCCGCTAGTCGAAGGATCGCCAGCATAACCCATTAATAAATAAGCTTTGCCATTGTCATCAAATTTTAAATCCGCAGGTCCAGCCGCTTGTTCTCCAAACGGAGTCAAAGCCAAGGAAGCTAAATCTGGAATGACTGTTTGAGTGCTACCATCGGTACCAATTTTAAGCAAGGAGCCTGTATTTCCAGCACACAAGGGAATAAATTGCGAACTTGGAGACGGAACGCATCTTCCGTCTTCGCCATCTCCACCTTTACCGCTGGTTGTCAGATAGATATTTCCCTCAGAGTCAAAGTCAAAGTTACGAGGGTTATCTAATCCGTCAGCGAGTACAGACAGCGAGGCTGCTCTTGCTGTGGTTGTGCCTAATATCGAGGCGATGCTTACCGTAAAAAGCGTTAAAGCGATTGACTTAAACTTCATAGTTGCTGAAATCGATTAATAGTTTATGGAATAAATGCGGTTCTCTGAAGAACAGCCCCAATGATTGGGATATGAATATCAAGCATAAAATCGGCTTGAAACTTGTTTCCGTTTGAATATCCTGGGTTTTGACAATCTATAACGCCCTACTAGATATGAGAACGGGGAATATTTTTAGTCGGATTTTCAACTTTAATAATCTGTCCAATTCCCGGACGACCGCCTCTATTGATGATATAAAAATCACCATCTGGCCCTATTGTCAAGGCTGAAGGCATCTCCAATCCGTTACCCTCAATAAGCGTTGTACGCTCGCCATCTGGGGCAATTTTAATCAATGCTCCATCTGCTTTTCCTTTCCAGCCAGACTTATTCATATGTTGCAAAACATACAAATTACCATCGGCATCGAAAGCCATATCTATTAACTGAGTAAATCCTTGCGCGAAAACTTCAACTTCGCCTGAATCACAAATTCTATAGATATTTGCCCCTGCTTCGGGGAAAGGAAAGCCGCTAAATTCGCAAACGTAATAAGCTCCATCAGCACCTTTTACTACATCTGTAGGTACTGATTGAATAGACACTTCAGATGGTGGAGCTTGTGGATAAGCACCAGGGGGTGGAACATGTCCCCGGTCAAAGTTCTGCGATTTAGCACCGGGAAATATTGGATTGATTAATATCCGCTGGGGAATCTCAGCGATTAATTTCAAATCGCCGCTATCAGTATTTATGCTGAAGAGACTGTTCGCGCCCGCATCAACTACTACCAATCTATTGCCATCTACGTATAAAGACAAGGGATTGCTGGCAACTTCATTATCCCTTGATGCAATCTTGTTTAAAGCTTCACAGTTAGTGATATCTGCTATACTTGACCAAGTATTATTACCTTCTACATATGTAATAATTTTACCTAAATCTGTATTGCCGAGAGATTTGCGAAAAACTGGATTTGCGGCATATCCCAACACAATATAAGCTTTCCCCGTACTATCGAACTTGATATCGTGGGGACCAGCAGCACCAGAACCATCAGCAAATGCCACGGAGGGTAAACCTGTTAAAACACGTTTAATGGTGCCATTCTCAATTTTGCAAATGGCACCACTCAAACCGTAACTTAAGTTTCCTTGACCGCTAGGAGAAGGAATTGATGGCCCATCTCCACCAGTTCCTGCTTCTGCCACATACAAATTACCCTGGGGATCGAATGTTAATCCTTTGGGATTATCAAAACCTTCGGCAATTATCGTAAAAGATTTATTTGTAAGTTGCTGTACGCTCATTTCTCTTCATATAAATGACTTAAGATTACTAATAGAAAATCGTCAAGAAAGCACCCCGATGATAGATAGATTTTTGAATTCATTCCTATGAAAGATTCCGCCATATTATTGCGGAATATAGCTCATGCCTCGATTAAAGCTTTCCATGTTGCCAGCCTTGCCTTCAAGCATCCGTTTGATGTTCATGCTTTCGGCACCTAAATCTTCAATTTGCAGCTTGCCGTGAATTTCGGATTGATCGGCTTTCCAAAAACTGATTCGATGCATAATAAAACCACTTGCTTCTGGATCTGCAAATGCGTAGGAGGCGGGTATTAATAGCATGGGAGTCCGCTGATAATACTCAAATTCAGGATAGTAACATTCTTGTTCGAGCAAGTAGTATTTACTCAAGCCATGTAGCTGCACCCTGACTTTTACTTTGCGATCGTACTCATCTAAAAACTCTCCTTCTGACTGAGAAATTTCACCATTAGCCCTGAGTAAATGGGCCCAATCGTCCATATTTCGCAAGTCTTGCAGAAATTCGATACCCATTTCAATTGGAGCATCAACATAGATAGTATCGGTATCTACAAAGTGTTTTCCTTTCGCTGCCGAAGTTAAACCAGCTTTACGTTCTAAGTTCGCCTTCAAAGAACGACATTCAGAAGTATGTACTGTATGAATTCCTTGCATAATCATGCCGGTTTGCCGCTTGGGATCGACAAAACTCAACCAGTGAAAATACACGCCTTTTTCGTCAGTACCGGGTTCAATATAGTCGGTAGGGAAAAGCAGCACTGGGTAAACCTGGAAATATTTTTCATATTCCAATCCACAGTGCCATTCAATGCCATAGAATTTGGGATTTTCTAACTTTTTTACATGATAGTAAAGGTCTTCGTGGTAGCCAGACGCTGTTCCTCTGTAGGTATTGTCATCAATTTTTTCTTTCATCCGACTAAACAACGTCCATTCATCCAAATTCTCAAGACTACAAAGATAGTCAAAAGCTGTTTTAGGCGAAGTTGCAATATAAGCCGATGTCGCAAATGTATTCTTTTCCATTACCACCCCTGTTCAATTACCAATTACCAATTACCAATTACCAATTACCAATTACCAATTACCAGCAACTCAACTCTTACCGTTTTTACCATTAGTTGATGTAGTAGTTGCTAAAACTTTTTTAATATTTTTAGCGTTAGCAATTCTTTCTTCTGCTAACTGTTTAGAAGCATCATCTGTGGTGATTTGCTGGTTTTCGGCTCGGTCAAATATATCAAGTAAAGTATTATAAATATTCCTTACTTGTCTAAAGGCTTTTTCTTCGTTGTAACCAATCATTTCGTTATAAACGTTGATTAATCCTCCAGCATTAATCACATAATCGGGAGCGTACAAAATACCTTTTTCAACAAGCATCATTCCATCTTGTTTTTCCTGACCAAGCTGATTGTTTGCAGCACCAGCGATTACTTTTGCTTTAATTTGAGGAATTGTCTGGGCATTAAGAGTCCCACCCAAAGCACAGGGAGAAAACACATCAACATCAAGCTGATAAATTTCTGAAGGTTCTACTACCGTAGCACCAAATAAATTTTTTATTTCTGCCGTTCTTTCGGGGTTAATATCAGTTACAAAAAGTTCTGCACCATTCTCATGTAAATGGCGGCAAAGATTTGTGCCAACATTTCCCAATCCCTGAACCGCTACTTTTAATCCTTTTAAATCGGAAGTTTTTAAGCGAAACTCTACAGCCGCTTTTAAACCTAAAAATACTCCCCATCCGGTTACAGGTGCCGGACCACCAGATTTTTCTTCTACACCTACAACATAATTAGTTTCTTTACTAATTTTGCGGACATCTTCCGGGGTCATATTGACATCTTGACCGGTAATAAAACGTCCGTTTAAGCTATTGACAAAACGCCCGTAGGCATATAAAAGTTCATCAGTTTTATGGGCGGGATTTCCTATAATTACCGCTTTACCTCCACCAACTGGAATGTTCGCACAAGCAGCCTTATAAGTCATACCTCGACTCAAACGTAAAGCATCTTTTAATGCATCTGCTTCCGATACATAAGGCAGCATTCTTGTTGCCCCCATTGCCGGACCTAAACTTGTATCGTGAATTGCTATTATTGCTTTTATATCTGGGTCTTTACCATTGCAAAATAAGACTTGTTCGTGACCCATTTCCGTCACATTTTCAAAAAGATTCAAACTAAGAACTCCTGATAAATTAAATTCATGCAATAAAAGTTATTTGTTAGTTGTTAGTGGATAGTGGTTAATAAGTAAGTGGATCAAATTAAATATAAAACCTCACCCTGCCTCCGGCTTCCCTCTCCTTACTAAGGAGAGGGATTGAGAAGCCACTGCGTTGGGCGGGTTCCCCGACTTATAGCAAGTGGCGTGGTGAGGCTTTATCTTATATTTAATTATGCCTACCTACTTAGTGCAATACAGTTGCCGATAAATATTCTCTCTCCTTGCTTGTCTCAACAGATCGATTTCTGAACTCAACCGTATTGGTTAATAGTGAGAGTATCTTCTTCCCCGGTTTCTAGAGAGCAAGATGCTCCCGCTACCCTGGATTAATTGAAATGACTATATAATTTCTAAAAATTCTTAATACTCCTAACTACTTTCACCGCTCAGGTGTGGATCATCAACTAACCACTAACCACTATCAACTAACCACTATCAACTAACGGGACTTAGATATTCGGAAATGATGCTTGTACTTTTGGCTTTTGTTCGGAAGTGGATTTCACTCCTTGAGAAGCCAGACCTTTATTGCGCCCTTTGGAGGGAGCAGGTCTATCTGGGTCAATCAGAACATCGATTATTATTGGACCATTTGCTGCGATCGCTGTTTCTAAAGCTGCTGTAATTTCAGATTCTTTAGTCACGCGAATCCCTTTTGCTCCCATTCCCCGAGCAATCATTTCAAAATTAGTCTCGGGGATGATTGCATCTGCACCCGTCATTCCCAACATTTTCATACCTTGATGGCACATGTTGTAACGAGCATCGTTGAGGACAATCCAAATAGCTGGAATCTGATATTTAACTGCCGTGCTGATTTCGTTATTCATCAACATGGCTCCGTCTCCAACAATGGCTACGGCTATTCCATCGCGAGCTTGAGCCGCACCGACTACACCAGTTACGGCATGTCCCATCGCGCCCACTCCAGTGCTGACTCGATAACGATTAGCTTGACTAAATCGCAATAGATTCGTTGACCAGGTGAACGAGTTGCCGCATTCAGCCATCACAACCGCATCGGTACCATCAACAATCACCTTCTGAATTGCTTCCATCAAGATTTCTGGTCTAATTAAGGATTCAGAACCAGCTTCAACTGGAGAACGTTCCGGTTTTGGTAAAGATGAAGGTTGAGATGCTTTTAATTGAGACTCAGATATTTCTTCGGCTTCCAATATATCTAGCAACTGCAAAACAAAGGCTTTGACATCAGACACAATTCCTATAGTTTCTGCATGAGGATAAGCAACTCCCGGCACATTGGCATCTACATCGACATGGATGAAACCTTCGGATGGAACCATTTCTTGATTCCAAAAAGATGTCGGCTCGCTCAAACGACTTCCCAATACCAAAGTCCGGACGGGAGCCTGCTCCTGCATGTAAGTCATTACCGAACCGTGACCTCCCAAACCAGTTACCCCAATAAACTGAGGATGGTTTTCTGGGAAAATCCCTTTACCACGAGGCGAACACATTACTGCCGCTCCGGTTTTTTCTGCCAACTGACGGATTTCTGAAGCTGCACCACGGGCACCAAATCCCAACCAAATAGCAAAAGTTCCGCTTCTAAGCAACTTCGCTACATTCCCTACTACTTGTGCATCGGCAGTGACTAAAGAACAGCTAACGCCTTGTTCGGGTAGCTGAGTTTCATCCATCAGCATGTTCTGTACTGCCGTAGGGATAGTCAAATGAGCTACATACCCACCTGGTTGAGACATTCCTACAGCAAGTTTACGAAATATTTGCGGTAATTGAGCCGCAGATTCTACTGTGCTAGCATAATTAAACACCGTACCCGTAGTAAAAATACCACTACTAGGTAAGGTGTCGGTACTGGTTTCCTGAATTGCCCACCGTCCTCGCTGCGGTGCGGAGGTGCAAGCTGACAGCAAAATCACTTTTGCTCCTTCACCACGCGCAGCAAATAATCCGGTCAAAGCATTTGTTATACCAGGTCCTGCTGTGGTAAACACCACAGTAGGATTACCGCTAGCAAAATAACCTTCTGTAGCAGCAAACGCCGCTCCAGCTTCGTGACGAAAATTCAATACATCAATATCGCTATTAGATAAAGCCCCCCAGAGTGATGCCATAGCACCTCCGGAAACTCCATAGGCTGACTTTACTCCCAAATTTTCAAACATCTGGGCGACTGCATCAGCAACAGTCATATTTTCGTTACTTTCTTGTATAATTTCGCTTGCAGTCGCTTCTATGCAACTACCACTAAGAACTTCCTTACGATCATTTACATTATGAGGAGAAGCTCTTTTAGTCAAGTTTTGAACCATTATTTAATATACGCTCCCTGAACGAGGGTTGGGTGTACCTGAGTATTTACGACTTCTTGGATGCGCTTCTAATTACAACTAAAATTGTTGGCTATGCTTCTTTACTATTTCCTTATAACTTCACACCCAGCCATACAAACACCGGGAATGGCTAATTACCACTTTTGCCGTCAGTAGAAAAATTTTAACTGGAGAAGCAAAACAACCAAGACTCTGTGTTTATAGAAACAAGCCTACATAAATTTTATATGTTGCTGCAATGAAAAATCTTTTGATTACATTGTCTATTCTTTTGCTTTTCTTTACATTTTGAATTAACTATATAGCTACCCAAGTAATTAAATTATCATTTCAAATAAGCATAGTTACCAGTCAGTACAGGCAGTAGAAGGCTTTTTTGCACTTAAATTCAGATCGGAATCCTATTTGAATCTTGCGAGGTATGCTGAGAATCAAACCTATGTACAGCAAGTTTTCAACTAAATTCTTTTTTCAAAAATCTGCGGAGGAGTCCTATCTCAATAATTGGTAATAGTAAATAGCAGTCAAAATGAAATAAGGACTTACGCAAAGCGCCGGAGGAAGATAGCAATCCCAGCATTTCCCGAGACGAACCACACCCTGCGAATGAATACGTCGCTGTCGCTTCTAATTACGCAATTACCTTATTTTTATGTAAGTCCTATAAATTTATAAATAGATAAGCAAATATACTGATTCAGGGCAAACTACATTAGGGCTGAAAGTTACTTAATCTCCCAAGATAATACTAAATACTGATATTTGTTTATATATACCTTTAGATAGATGCATATATTTTTTAGAGGCATAATTACCCTTCGCAAGTATCTCTCATGACAGATGCTTTACAAGTAAATTTTATAGTTAAATTTTTAAAGAGATAATGAGAAAAAAAGTTAAGTTAAATGAAACAAACTGGTTAATATTTTCTCCTACAAGTAATAATTATCCGTAGATTTTCTTTTATATATTTTATATCTCGTAAGTGTATTCACACAAGCACAGCATCTTGTTAGTATTATAGGATACAACTAATTCTTGATTAAGGCTATTAATAAAACTATAAATTAAGTCACTCAAATAGCAACTAAATCAATAGAGCAGATAATTAGTTTCAACGGACATCTATTTATACATGCATCTAAAATAGTTTACTAAGTATTTTTATACTCTTCGATTGTTCTGTATGTTGGCTATTTTAAAGAACTGATTCAGTCATTATCTAATTGATACTGCAAGCAAAATAGATACTTTTTAACAAATATTAGTAGTATTTATTACATAAACAATGACTTTGAGCCTTTTTAAGCGGCAAATATAAATTTTTCTGTAAAGTTATATTAATTTTATTAATTTTTTGATAACTTAAATCTGGTGGAGGTAATTGCAACCTAGTTTGCAAAATAATTGTTTTATAGAGAGCTATAAGCAAAAATGCTTACCGAAACTGCTTTCATTGTGATTTGTTGCTTCCTAAGCTAGCAACTGAGCGTCAAATCGTTGAATTCTCAAGCCAACTCAAGTAGCAAGTAGATTTTAATGACATTATGATTATTGAACCCAACTCTAAAATCGGGTTAGAACTCCAAGAGGAGTTAAAAGTAGCTCATATACTCGTAAATCACTGTAGAGACGCTGTCTTTTGCGTAGGGAAAGATGGTAATTTTCTTTATATGAATGATGCCACTTGTTCGCTTGTTGGATATTCACGAGAAGAGATGCGTTCGTTAGGGTTAAGAGATATAGATGCTTACTGGGAGAAAGGAAAATGGCTACAGCAATGGCAGCGACTCAGGCAGCAAGGTTCGGTAAGCTTTGAAACTTGCTATCGAGACAAAGCGGGTGAGATTTTAGATGTTAATTTGACTTTGGTTTTAGAAAAATTAGAAAGCAAGCAAATATGTTGTGTATATGCTTACAAAGTAACTGAAGAACAACAAAATTCCGAATTGCAGCAGCCAAAATCAGCTTCTCCTGATATAAGGAATGGTTTAGAGCAAGAAATTGTTGAGTATCAGAAAACAGATGATGACTTGAAAAGTTCTCTTTCTTTGCTGAGTAATACCTTAGAATCGACTGCAAATGGCATACTTGCGATAAACTTTGATGGAGAGATACTTTATTACAACCAAAAATTTATGGATTTATGGCATTTGCCACCAGAAATTAGGTTATCAAGAAACTGTAGTAAAGCGAAAGGTTTTTTTGAAAGTCAGATTGAAGATGTAGAAGTATTTCGTTCGCATATTTGGGAATTACCTGCAAAATCGGATTCTGAAACTTATAATCTGTTAAAATTGAAGGATGGTAGGATATTTGCACACTATTCAGAGCCTTATGTACTCAATGGCGACATTATTGGTAGAGTGTGGAGTATCTGGGATATTACAGAATCAAGGCGAACGGAGGAAGCATTAAAGCGAAATGAAGCGAGATTTCGTACTTTAGCTCAAAATACGGAAGCAGGTATTATTTTAGTTCATGATGATTATGTTTGTTACGCTAATCGAGCAGCAGAAATTCTAACCGGTTATTCAGTCAAAGAATTAACTCGTAACAATTTTAAATTTGAACAGCTAATTCAAACCAGACAACACAGACAGGTACGCAAACAAGATGGAGCTCCAACTTGTCAGTACGAAGAAATGCAGATTCGCACAAAGCAAGGTTTTTCTCGCTGGTTAGCTTGTACTTTGGAGCGACTTGATGGAGTGCTTGATTTTGCTGGTAAAGAAGTACAAATGATTACAGCAATTGATATTACCGATTATAAGCTAGCCGAATCGGAACTGCGACAAGCCTTAGAGCAAGCCAGAAGATTGAGCGAACTCAGACAGCGATTTGTTTCGATGCTGTGTCATCAATTTCGGACTCCACTCAACGTAGTTTCTTTCTCTTCTGACTTACTCAGACGCAATATTCATCAGTGGAGTCAAGAGAAAAACCAATCTTATCTTGACTTAATTCAAGACGCTGTAGAACAAATAAGCGAATTACTTGATGAAATTCTGTTGTTTGGTAAAGCAGAAGCTGATACATTGAAATGCGAACCAAGACAACTGGATGTAAAGCAATATTGTCGAGATATCGTAGCACAGATTTATTTGGCTGGAGGAAAGCAGAAAGCAGTAAACTTCCAAAGCAAAGGTGAATGTTCGACTAGGAGCGTAGACCCTAAATTATTACATCATATTTTAACTAACTTACTTTCTAACGCCATTAAATATTCCGTAGGTAGTAATCCAGTCACTTTAGAACTTATATGTAGAGAGGAGGATGTTATTTTTAACATCATAGATCGAGGAATAGGCATTCCAGCAGTAGATCAACAGCAAATATTTGAGCCATTTTATCGAGGTAGCAATATTGATAGTATACCCGGTACGGGACTCGGTTTATCGATTGTGAAAACTCTTGCAGATATACATGGATGTGAAATCTCGCTGTTAAGTGAAGTTGGCGCGGGAACTACTTTTACCTTGAAAGTGCCATCGTCTAAAGACTGAACTTTCGGCTCTTAGTGTTTCAAAAAAATCTTCAATTAGTCAATGATAATTATTGTATAGCTAATCAACTATATAACTAATATGTTTATACATTTTTAAATATCCTTATTTACTCGGCGTAAAATTCCAAAACCCAACCTGTATAGCAATTATGATGAACGCAGTCTCAAAAAAAATCCTAGTAATTGAAGATGATGCTCGTACCAGAAATATGTATTTAGATGGGCTTGAGAATGAAGGCTTTGAGATGATAAGTGCGTCGAATGGTAGTACGGGAATCCAACAGGCTGTTACTAATTTACCAGATTTAGTAATTTGTGATATCTTAATGCCCGATATTGATGGTTTTACCGTTTTAAGAAAATTGCGTCAAAATCCCCTCACAGCTATTATTCCATTTATATTTTTGACAGGTAGAGGTAGCCAAGACGATTTTCGTAGAGGTATGGATTCTGGTGCTGATGATTATATAGCCAAACCCGCAACCGTCGAACAGTTGTTAAAAGCGATCGCAGCTAGACTGGAGAAAAAGCAAGCTTTCTTGAGTCATTGTTGTGCAAATTATGGTGTGTCTCTATCGGGAAACAAAGAAAATGCTTCATCAACCCAAGAAAAGTCGATTTTTCCTGTTGTTCCTCAGTTGAAAGAAGTTTTTGATTTTATTGAGGCTAATTATCAAAAGGGAATTACATTAAGCGATGTAGCTGAGGCTGTTGGTTATTCGGCTGCTTACTTAACGAATAGAGTCGCAAAAATAACCGGAGAAACCGTAAATAGTTGGATTGTTAAGCGTCGCATGGCAGCCGCACGTTCTTTACTTAAGAATACCAGTAAAAATATAGAAGAAATAGCTAGCAACGTCGGCTATCAAAATGCCTGTCATTTTTCTCGACAATTTCGACAGCATCATGATATTCCTCCCCAAACCTGGAGAAAAAAGCATCAATTAATAGAACGTTATGCAGTAGAAGTATAAAGTACACTCAGCAATAATTTAATCGCAAGTTAAAAGTACGCTAATTACAAGTTAAGTTAGTGAATATTTGCTGTAATATTGACGCATTTTGGGGTAAAGTGCACAAGTTCCTCATGGCAGACTATTTGGCTTTCATCTAATTTTCTCTTATACTAATTCTTCTTTGTGACTTAGTATACAATATAATATTCTGACGAGCGTACATTACCGGGTGAGAATTCACAAAGGCTCTGCTTCTTTCTAGTTTACTGGAGGCAGAGCCTTCAATCATTGTTTACCGGTAACTTCTCTCCATCCCACAGGAGTAGTAGGTTGGGTTGAGCGATAGCGTTCATCGAAGATGTGACGAAGGCATAACCCAACAAACGGTTGATAATGTTGGGTTTCGTTCCTCAACCCAACCTACTATTGTTCTTAACTGAACCGTATTGCTTTATATACTTGCATAATAAATTACCAGTACAGTCCGATTACGTACTTAATCATAACTTTATAAATAAGCCATTAAATTAAAGTATATTTGATTATTTTGTGGCGACAAAAGATATATGTTATACGTAAATATAGCAAATATTGATTAAAACTTAGATAATGAGAAATATTAACTTTTTAATATAAAGCAACAAATGTTTCATGATTAATTTATTTTTATATTGAGTAATTTAAGTCGAAGAAATATATAGACGTTCAAATATTAATTGTTGATTATCTATATTAAGTGGGGTAACTATAAACAGCAGATTTTAACAACTTATTTTATATGAAACGTGTTTAATTAAATTAAATATTAACACTTTTATAGCAGTCAATAACTTCAATATTACTTATTCAACTGATTTAAAAATGATTAATTTAGACGTTTTTTAGAGTTTATCAGAAATATATTTAATTTCATCATAATTTTATATATAAAAAACGATTAAGAGTATCAAAGTTATCAATTTCATTGATAGCAAATTTAAAAAAATGAATTAAGATATATAAAATTCTTCACTAGACTAGTAGATTTGTAAAAATTAGCTAATCTTCTGAGTAAGTATACACACAATTAATTGAGGTAAAAATGAATTCAAAAATGAAACGTTTGCAAGAAGTTATTATCACTGATTTATTGGGTAACTTACCCGCAATAGCTTTAGGACCAAAGTTAAGAAAGCTCATATACAAAAGTATATTTAAAGATATGGGTAAATCAGTTTATATACAAAATGGTGTTGAGTTACTTGGTGCCTATAATATCGAAATTGGTGATGGAGTACATCTTTTTAAAGGAGTGCGTGTAGATGCTCTGGGAAATGAAAATAACAAAATTACTATAAAAGAAGGAGTTGCTATTGAGCGCAACGTAGATATTGGAGCTTTAGATAATACCCATATATATATTGATAAAGGTACATTTATTGGCGTTGGTGCTTCTGTTGCTGGGCCAGGAAATGTCAAAATTGGTAAACGCTGCTTAATTGCTGCTCGTTGTGGCATATTTGCAAACAATCATAAATATGCAGATCCATCTAGATATATTGCCGACCAAGGAGTTACTTGTCAAGGAATTACTATCGAAGATGATTGTTGGTTGGGACATGCCGTAACAGTAGTAGATGGAGTAACTATTGGCAAAGGTAGCGTAATTGGTGCCGGTGCGGTTGTAACTAAAGATATTCCTCCTTATTCAATAGCTGTTGGTACGCCAGCAAGAGTTATTAAAAGTCGTCTTCCTGAAGATTCTATTAATTCTAAAGACTTAGAAATCATCTCTGCTAATTCTGTATAAAGATATTTTATGATGTCCAATATTGGGCAAAAATTTAGTATATCGGAGTCCAAGTATGGTCATGAATTATCTTTATCATCATCAACTTGGCAATTAATTAATGCACCTGTTTTTCCAAACTTTGGTCTCAGATATTTGTGCAACAAAATTATCAATACCTTAAACCTTTCGCCGAGTAAATATAATTATGAATAGTAAAAAGGCTGTATCAAAGTGGAAACGCTTACAAGAAACAGTTTTAACTGTTTTATTGGGTAATATTCCGACCAAAGTTATAGGTTCCAATTTAAGAACTTTTTTTTACCGGGGTATCTTTGCAGGTCTAGGTAAACAAGTTTACCTACAGGATAATGTTGAATTTATTAATACTCCTTGTATAGAAATTGGCAACAGAGCGCAAATTTTGCGAGGAGCCAATATAAACGCCATTGGAAGTTCCAAAAATAAGATTTCCATTGGTGATGGAGTTCAAATTCAACAAGGTGTTGATATTAGAGCTTTGAACGATACTCACTTAACAATAGAAGAAGACACATTTATTGGCCCATATGTATGTATTGCTGGGCCTGGAAACATTAAAATAGGCAAGGGCTGTTTAATTGCAGCCCACAGCGGATTATTTGCGAACAACCATAATTTTGTAGATCCAGTTCAATACATCGCCAGACAAGGAATTACCCGTAAAGGAATTGTGATTGAGGATGACTGTTGGCTCGGACATAATGTAACAGTTACAGATGGAATCACCATTGGTAGAGGTAGCGTCATTGGTGCTGGATCTGTAGTTACAAAAGATATTCCTCCTTATTCTATTGCTGTAGGAGTTCCGGCAAAAGTCGTTAAAAGTCGTATTGGCGAAAAGGTTAGGAAGGAGGAGTTAGGAGTTAGGAGTTAGAGGTTAGGAGTTAGGAGTTAGGAGTGTAGAGACGTAGCAGTGCTACGTCTCTACAGCTCGCGGAGTGAATTCGGGTTTGTAGTTGCCGAAACATAAGCGTGGCGATCGCCGTCGAAAAAACAACCCGTCTACTTTAGCTTATAAATAACGAGTTGAGAAAATCCACTTAGGGCATAATGAAATTTATATCCTCCAAAAATGTAGCTATTTTGGGTAATATAAAAGAGTTAACTTTTCTGCAAAAGCAGATACTAAAAATAACTTTTTCATTTAAACCTGCGGAGAAATTGCTATGTTGACTTTAAAAATCGCTGTTTATATTGTAGTTGGGCTATTTATCGCGACATTTATTTTTGGATTCTTGTCAAATGACCCAGCTCGTAATCCCGGACGTAGTGATTTTGAATAATTCATAGTCGATGAACGTCTATAGTCACTGCATTTGCAGAGAGTATTTTTAACGTCAAGGACACGTAGAAAGAATTATAAGCAATTATTTTCTTCACTAATTTCTTTCGCAAACGTGTCCTTTTTTGGGCGGAATCTGCTCGCAGGCTAAGTAGAAGGCTAAAGTGAGAAGTTTAATATTGCTAAATGTAGTATGCTTCTGACTTGTTTATTAACTGTTCTTTAGCTTGCTTTAAAGACTGTTTGTTGGCTTATATAATGCGTAAGTATGCTTCATCCAGTTCTCCCCCCCCCGCCTGAATTAACGAGTGTTGTTGATTCGCTTGCCGTAGCAGATGCATCTAACGGTAATACGAGTACATCAAATAGTACCGTTATCCAAACATCTCCTACACCCGAAACGAGTCTCGAACAGGGAGAAAAATTTTCCCCGCCAAAATCCTTTTTGAGTCAAAATCAAAAATTATCGGCAACTAGCGAACCGGAAACTATTCTCCCACCAGAATTTTCATCTGCTCCAGTCGTCAAAGATGCGCCGCCTTCGACGAAACAGTTTCGCGTTGGTTATCCCTCAAGCAGCGAACAGATATCATCTGAAAATTTCAAACATTTTGAAGCAGTCAGCTTTCCCCGAAAAGAAGAGGAATCTGCTACAACATCAGCTAACAACTCTCAAAAACTAGCTGACAAAAAAACTCCTCCCCAAAAAAGCCCAAAACCCACGAAAATAGAATTTTATTCTCAAAATAAAAATTCTACAAAAGCTCCCGCCACTATAGAATTTAAATCTCGTTCTCAGATACAGGCTCAACAACAAACTCCGGAGCAAATTCGACAACGAAGTGTACCCATACCTTCCCAACAGCCGGGAAGCCCAGAAACCCCACCAACCCAGCAGCGACAACCATCACAAACTCCACCCGAGACAAGAAGAGTTATTGAAATTGTCGCAGATAAGCAAATTTACGACGAACAACGTCGAGTTGTGACCGCAGAAGGTAACGTAATAGTTAGATTTGACGGTTCTGTAGTAGATGCAGATACTTTACAGGTAAATATAGATAATTTAATTGCCGTCGGCGAAGGAAATGTAGCAGTTACCCGAGGCGAACAGGTTTTAAGAGGACAGCGATTTACATATAACTTTATTCAAGATACTGGCGATTTAGAAGGTGGAAGCGGCGAAGTTAATGTCGCTCAAGCAGCAGAGGATTTATCTTTCGACTCTCCCGCAGTCGCAGCAGGTGGCGTTCCCCGTCGTCCTCCTAGCGATAGAATTAGAAGAAATCAACCTTTAACTGGTGTTGGTAGCCCTGGGGGAATCGGCGTGCGTTTGGGTGGTAGAGCGGCTCGCAATTTACCATCGGGACAACAAGGTGGTGAAGTTAGGCGCTTGCGTTTTGAAGCTGCAAAAGTAGACTTTTATCCCAGAGGATGGGAAGCAAAAGATGTCCGCATCACCAACGATCCCTTTTCTCCTCCAGAATTAGAGCTACGTGCTGATTCGGTTACTTTAAATCAAATTTCTCCCCGACGCGATAAACTCCGATTAAGAAAACCACGCTTAGTGTTCGATCGGGGTTTAACTTTAGGTATACCGGGCTATACAAGAACTATCGATCGCAACCAACGCGATGCTACACCCGCACCAGTTTCTATCGGTTTTGATGGCGACGAACGGGGTGGTTTATATTTAGAACGCTCCTTTAGAGTTTTAAATACACCGCAGCTAAACTGGAAAGTTACACCACAATTTTTTGCTCAAGAAGCCGTACAAAATAATAACGGAGGCTTCCCAGCCCTATTTGGTTTAAGATCGACTTTGAATGCAACTCTTAATCCGCGATCGCAAGTTAAAGCATCTACAAGTTTAACAAGTCTAGATTTAAACGATTTAGAAGACAATTTACGTGCTAGCGTGCGATATAACTATTTACTAGGTGATGCTACAAATCCGCACCAAGCAACATTAGAATACAGCTATCGCGACCGTCTCTACAACGGTAGTCTCGGTTTCCAAACCGTACAAAGCAGTTTCGGCGGAGTTATAACTTCTCCCAATATCCCTTTAGGTAAATCCGGTTTAAGCCTCAGATATCAAGCAGGTGCCCAACAAATCAGCGCCAATACCGATAGAGCAGACTTGTTAGATGTAGTTCGCAGCAACAACCGTATTTCTTTAGGTCGTTTTCAAGCCAGCGCCAGCATTGGTGGTGGTATCAATCTTTGGCAAGGTAAACCCTTACCACCGACTAAAACAGAAGGTTTAAAATATACATCCAATCCTGTTGTCCCCTACGTTCAAGTATTTGGTAACGTAACTGGAACCGGCAGCTTTTACAGCAACGGCGATAGTCAAAATACCTTAATCGGTACCATTGGATTGCAGGGGCAATTTGGTAATTTCTCCAAAAAGTTTTTAGATTATACCGGCTTCAATATAACTTATTCTCAAGGTACAAATGACGGTTTATCACCCTTCCTATTCGATCGCTATGCCGATAGAGAAGTATTGAGTGCCGGTATCACACAACAAATCTACGGGCCATTTCGCCTTGGATTCCAAACAACCATCAACTTGGATACCAGCGAACGTACTAGTACTGACTATATATTAGAATACAGCCGTCGTACTTATGGAATAAGCCTACGTTACAATCCCGTATTAGAACTCGGTGGTATTAGCTTCCGCATCAACGACTTTAACTGGAGTGGTGGAACCGATCCATTTTCCAACGATGCCGGAGGAGTTAAGCCAGTAGTTGGTGGAGTCGAGCAGCGGTAAGTCAGTTATCAGTGAGCAGTGAGCAGTGAGCAGTGAGCAGTTATGAGTAGCAAGTAGCAAGTAGCGAGTTAAAAGTTACCAATTACCAATTACCAATTACCAATCCCCAATTTTCACTTCCACCAAAACTGCTGTAAAGCTTTGGCAAATTTGACGATTACTTCTTCAATTTTCAACATTGTGTTGTCAATCCATGCCAAAACTTGTTCTAATGGATGCTTTTGATAACCAATTATTTCGGCTTTGGTTTCTATCCATTCAGGTTTAGCTTCCATTTGTGTTGATTCATCGGCTTGAGTTTGAGTAATTTCTCCTTTGTTTGTATTTTGCAATTCTGAAGTGGGGGAAATTGTGATTTGTTGCGATTTTGCAGAATTTTTTATGGCATTAATGCGAGTATTTTCTTGCGGTTTCTGCAAACCGGCTTTTTCTTTTAGTCGTAAAGTTCGCCAATTAGGAAGTTGAAAGCGCCCAAATAGTTTTTCTGAGGAATTGACTTTTGGTGAAGAATCTAGTTGCTGTTGGCTAGCTGCTAATTTGTTGGATATTTTATTTCTGGGATTTAATTGGGGGAATCCGTTACCAAATAAATCGCTACTGCTCAACCAATCGTCTGCTGATGCTTGACTTTGTAGTTGAGGAGTTTTGATTTTCCCTGAAGCAAGGTAACTTCTGTGGGGAGTCTGCTTAAATTCTTTCGCTGCGGGTTTAGTGTAAAAGTAATTAAAGGCTGCTGAAATTAAAGTTTGAATTTTTGATTTTTGAGTTTCTAAATTTCTATCAGCTACTACCTGCTCTTTGCTGAGAGTTTTTTCTTGATTTCCATAGAAAAAGATATCTAATTTAGTTCGCGCTACTTTTATCAGCTCGCCGCTGCGCTGCCTTACTATCAACTGAGCGCGGGATACGGGAACCAAAGCATTTGTTTCTAAATTCGCAACTACTGTATCTAAAGATGCTACTGTGGCAGGGTTTATCGATAAATATTTATGTTCTCTTTCTTCAACATCTACCCCAGGTAATGCTTTTTTAGCATTCTTGTCTGAAATAAATCTATTTAAGAAATTATTTGTTCTAGATGATATTTTTGTTTCCTGGTTTTCTTGAGACAATCGCCACAAACGCCAATAATTAGCAATCTCAGAAATTATCTGGTTTTCTAAAGCTTGCTGCTGTGATGGAGTTAAAATATCTAAAATTTCGTTATTGCTGGTGACAAGAACTAAATTTTGACTGGAAAGCTGGGAAGCAACTCCTTGAATTTTTTGAGCAGAATAATTATTAGCAGTAACTGGATGATTAGCTGTAGTAGTTTGGCGTGACGTACTTTTTAAAGAAATATCTGGCTCAGTTGTAATATACCGCGTTTCTACATTTGCAATTACCCGAGCGATCGCGCTGTCGGAGACGGGTTGTGATGGTTGCAAATACAGCTTGGATTCTTCTGTGGTTCCAGGAAGTTGAGTTCCGGCAGAGTCAGCAGCTTTTTGTACCAGTAAATATATTGATTTGGATAGTGCTTCGGCATACCAACTTGTAGCAACTTGTAATTGTCGTAACGAACGTCCGAATCGTTCGCCCAAGCGCCGGGATTGTTTGTGAAAGAAGTTAAATAGCCTGCTCTGATAACGTCCGTTGGAAGCAGAAGACATGGTAAAAATTAAAAAGTTAGAAGTTACAGCTAAAAGATAATAATTCGAGACAAGTATCTAGATACGTTTTTATTATTTCACAGCTAATTGTATTTACGGTTGTTTAATATACCGCTAGTAAAAAATAAAAAATTGATAGGTATCTTTTTTTGCAAGTTCTTTTACTATTGAGCGTATAGAACTTTTCACCCGATTTTAGCTGAAAGATGATCGCACCCCTACCTGAATCTAATACAAATTTAAACTCACAAGGTAATTTGCAAACTATTTCGCAAACCGTTGAAAAGCTGCGTGCTTTTTCGGAAGCAGATGTTCGGCAGCATTGGCGATGTTTTTCAGGTGATATGAGTATTGCTGAGGTTTTCGCGTCAGATTTTTCCGATTGGGAAACGTTTGAGTTGAATGCGAAAGGACATATTGCTTGGGAGAAGGGGAAAAAAGTGCTTTGGTTGGCACAAAAAATAATTGTCCCTTCAGATTTGCAAGGTTATGCCCTCAAAGGTTTGTGTTTGCGATTGGCTTTAGTTTGGTGGGCAGATTCCGCTCAAATCTATATTAATGGTTCTTTGGTAGGTGAAGGAGATTTATTTGATGTTTCGCAAAGAGTCTTATTAACTCAAGATGCAATTGTGGGGGAAGAATTTACTGTTGCCTTGCGTTTGGTAAGTCCGGGACACGATAATGGGGCTTTAGTTGGTTCTAAGTGTGTTTATGAAGCTGTTGGCAATAATCTTTATCCGGGTTTTGTGGCTTCGGAGTTGGCGATAGTGCAGCGTTATTGTGAAGCTTTTGCTCCGGATGAGTTGGATGTGGTTGCTGGGTTGGTAAAGGAAGTTGCTGAGGAAGAGAAGGAAGAATTAAATAAATCTTTGGCTAATTTACAAAATCAGCTTCAATCCAAAATCTCTCATATACAATCCAAAATCCAGCTTGTTGGACACGCACATCTCGACATGGCTTGGTTGTGGCGGGTAAGCGAAACTTGGGAAGCTGCAAAGAATACTTTTGCATCGGTTTTAAAGTTACAGGAAGATTTTCCCGAACTAATTTTCTGTCATTCTACCCCCGCACTTTACGCTTGGGTGGAAGAAAACTGTCCCGATTTATTTGCCCAAATAAAAAAAGCTGTTGAAAATAATATTTGGGAAATTGTCGGTGCTTTTTGGGTAGAGCCGGAATTAAATATAATTTCTGGTGAGTCGATTACTCGTCAATTATTATACGGTCAACGCTACGTAAAAGAAAAATTTGGCGAATTTTCTACAGTGGCATGGCTTCCCGATACTTTCGGTTTTTGCTGGACTTTACCGCAATTTATGGTTAATGCCGGAGTTGAGTATTTTGTTACTGAAAAGCTGATTTGGAACGACACAACAAAATTTCCTTATGGCGCTTTTTGGTGGCGATCGCCCGACGGTAGCGAAATATTTAGTTTAATGTCAGCACCGATTGGTGAAGGTATCAACCCGGAAAAAATGGTAGAGTACGCAATTGCTTGGGAAAAGCAGACGGGTTTGCAAAATTACCTATGGCTCCCCGGAGTTGGCGACCACGGCGGCGGACCAACTCGCGATATGCTAGAAATAGCCCGACGCTGGCAAAGTTCAAATGTATGTCCAGAATTTGAATTCACCACAGTTGAAAAGTATTTACAGGGAATCAAGGAAGAAGGGATGGGGGAAACAATCCAAAATCCCATGCCCAATGCCCAATGCCCAATGCCCCATTCCCAATTCCCAACCTGGAATGACGAACTATATTTAGAATTCCATCGCGGTTGTTACACTACTCACGGCGACCAAAAGCTTTACAATCGTCGCGGTGAAAATCTGCTTTATGAAGCGGAATTATTTGCAAGTTTGGCGAGTATTAGCTGCGGTGTAGATTATCCAAAAGCAGAATTTGAAGCAGCTTGGAAAAAACTTTTATTTAACCAGTTTCACGATATTTTACCTGGTTCCTCAATTGAGGAAGTTTATCAAGATGCAGAACCCGAATGGCAGGAAATGCAAAGTACCGCATCGGGAATATTAAAGCAGTCTTTGGAAACTTTAGCCAGTCAAATTAATTTACCACAGCCACCACAACCAGGTAGTTTACCTGTAGTTGTTTTTAATTCTCTCAATTGGCAGCGCTCGGAAGTTGTATCTGTTTCCTTACCTGAGGAAACTAATAATCAACAATGGCTAATTTACGATAGCTCGGGCAATCAAATTACTTCTCAACTCGATGCCGACTCAAAATTACTATTTCTCGCAGAAGATATTCCTGCAATCGGTTATCAATTATATTGGCTAACTCCAAATCAAAACCCATCAGAAACCAAATCAAACACTATAGCGCTAGGGTTTATTTTAGAAAATGAATTTTTGCGGGTGGTTATTGATGAGGCTACTGGGGAATTAAATAGCGTTTTCGATAAATTAAATAATCGCGAAGTGCTTTCAGCCAACGGGAATCAATTACAAGCCTTTACAGATAAAGGACAATATTGGGATGCATGGAATATTGACCCCAATTATGCCGATAATGCTTTACCACCATTAAAACTAAAATCTATTGATTGGCTCGAACAGGGATTATTACAAAATCGATTGCGGGTAGTAAGTCAGTTAGGAGCATCAGAATTTATTCAAGACTATATCTTGCAAGCAGCTTGCCCAATCTTGAAAATTCACACCAAAGTTAACTGGTTAGAACGACATGTTTTAGTAAAAGCAGCCTTTCCCTTGAATTTAGAAGCAGATTTCGTAACTTATGAAATTCCTTGCGGTGCAATTCAACGCACAACCAAACCTCAAACAGCAGCAGAAAAAGCGAAGTGGGAAGTTCCTGCATTACGTTGGGCTGACTTGACACAAGATTCTTATGGTGTAAGTTTGTTGAATGATTGTAAATATGGTTACGACGCTCAACCCAATCAACTACGATTGAGCTTGTTAAGAAGTCCCGAATGGCCAAATCCGGAAGCCGATAAAGGCAATCATGAATTTAGCTATGGCTTATATCCTCACGCACAAAGTTGGGAAAAAGCGCAGACAGTCAAGCGTGGATATGAATTCAACCAAGCTTTAAAAGTTTTACTTTGCCAAAATAAATCGCAAAAACAGAAATTACCAGAAAAAGCCAGCTTTATAGATATATCCAGCCAAAATTCCGAGAAAAGTTTGATATTAATGGCATTTAAACAAGCCGAAGACAATTCCCAACAATGGATTCTTCGCTGTTATGAATCTCAAGGAAAAACAGCAGAATTTCAACTCACCAGCGATATCGGCTTAAATGTTAAAGAATCTGTAGATTTATTAGAACGTCCTCTACCGAATTCAGAATTCACAATCAAGCCGTGGAAAATCGCGAGTTTTACAATTGGTAATTGGTAATTGGGGATTGGTAATTGGGAATTGGGCATTGGGAGTAGCTACGCTATTTATCTCCTGTTTCCTTTTTCCTATTAGCCATTAGCCATTACCCATTACCTATAAGCTTGTCTCAAATTAATCTTCATGGTCTTCAAAGGGGTCGCCAAGTTCCTTACTTGGTGGCCCAAAGGAGGTATAAACGGACATCACTGTAACCGTTACTAAAACAGCTGCGACAGAGATACTAAGAACTATTGCGGGTTCCATAAATAAGGGATATGTATTATGAGTATTATTATTAATATCTTATAATATTTTTCATAAAAGTTAATAATACTGGCAGTAGTTAAAACCGACCCATAAATGTAGGTATTGGACTACTCCCTTCCCCCGCCTTGCCATCGGCTATTAGTAGATTGCATAAATAATCACTGGTTAGTTTCTTTG
This sequence comes from Rivularia sp. PCC 7116, assembly GCF_000316665.1. GTDB lineage: Bacteria > Cyanobacteriota > Cyanobacteriia > Cyanobacteriales > Nostocaceae > Rivularia. Next base: position 2,359,985 of record NC_019678.1, read on the forward strand.
TAACGTCGGGAGACGTAGCACTACTACGTCTCTAGATTCCGTGGCAATTAATAAAAACGATTAGTAGAATTTGCCGGTAATTATTCTAAAACCGAAGGTGAATAGTTGGCAGTTGCAAGCGCCTTGGGGTGATATACTTATCTTTGTCAGTTAAGACTTTAAAACCTACCGGGGGACTCTCGGGAAGTATACGCCCAAATCTCGAATTGACGAGTTGTACTAAATTTCATCGGAAGAATTGGCTTTCGAGAAAGAATGCGCGGAAACATCACTTTGGTAATTTATGTTATTCCGAAGTGAGCCTGGGAACCCGACAGCTATAAGAGGATATTTCAAGCTATGCTGTCTTGGCTTGGAAGAATCTCCTAACTTTCGGGTAGGAGAATGTCAAACAATATTACAGAAGATTAAAAAAAATTTTGGTCATTAATCTGGATTAGACTATGTCACAAAGAACACGTTTGGGAGATGTTCTCAGACCCTTAAATGCTGAGTATGGTAAAGTGGCTCCCGGTTGGGGTACTACCCCATTGATGGCTGTTTTCATGCTGCTATTTTTTGTTTTTCTGTTGATTATTTTGCAACTTTATAACAAATCAATCATGATTCAGGGAATCAATGTGGATTGGAGAAGCTTAGGCATGTAAGCCAAGTATTTTCACAATTATTTCCATATATAATTTCAAATTTTATCTTTAACCCGGTATTTCCGGGTTTTTTTGATTTGGTAATTGGTAATTGGTAATTGGGCATTGGGCATTGGGGATAATTATTTATTCTCCCCCCTCTTCCCCCTCTCCCCCCTCTCCCCTATCTATCACTGATAAATGCTAACTGCTAACTGTTAACTGTTGACTGATAAATCGTTAAACTACAGAGGTGGTTAAGGATTCTTGAGTTCATAGGAGAAACAGCATGAATATATTCGGTATCGGTTTGCCCGAAATGGCTGTAATTATGGCTGTGGCACTGTTGGTTTTTGGCCCGAAAAAGCTGCCGGAAATTGGTCGTAGTATGGGAAAAGCACTTCGCGGTTTTCAAGAAGCTTCCCAAGATTTTCAGGATGAATTCAAAAAGGAAGCATCGCAATTGGAAGAAGCAGTTAAGACTACAGCCGAACTAGAACCAAAGCTTAGTGGTACGGTAGATAAGACAGAAGAAGCTTAAAATTTGGTGGTTGGGGAGCAGAGGAAGTGCAGGGAGAAAAGAATTTTCCCTTCCAATTACTAACCGAACGATTTTACCTTGCTAAAATGCTAAAAACTTGAGGATGATAGAAAATTAATCTTCATCCTTGATTATTTATACTTTATTGACTTTATATATTTATTCCTTCCATGCAAGCTGCTAAAAAAAATTCCCAAGGGAAAACTATATTAATTCCACAACTAATTGTTGGTTTGGGAAATCCAGAACCTAAGTATGACAGAACACGCCACAATATTGGTTTTGCAGCAATAGACGCTTTATCGCGTTCTTGGCAAGCATCTTTAAGCGAAAATCGTAAGTTCAAAGGTGAGTATGCTGAAACCACTGCCCCTGGTGGAAAAAAAGTTTATTTACTTAAACCTTTGACTTACATGAATCTTTCAGGGCAATCAATAGGTGCGGTGCTTTCTTGGTACAAATTAAAGCCAGAATCTGTATTAATTATTTATGACGATATGGATTTACCCGTAGGCAGAGTTCGCTTGCGTTTATCCGGTGCTGCTGGCGGACATAACGGCATGAAAAGCACTATTTCTCATCTAGGTTCTAAGAATTTCCCTCGCCTCCGGATTGGAATTGGTAGACCAAAAAATCCAGCAACCAGCGACAATGGTACTGTTTCTCATGTTTTAGGAAAGTTTTCTCCTGAAGAAAATGAGGTGATGTCTTCGGTTCTTAATTATGTAGTTGAATGCGTCGAACTATGTCTTAAAAAAGGTGTAGAAAAAGCAATGAATGATTGTAATCGTAAGAATTTGAATGTTTCTAAGGAAGAGAAGGGCGAGTAGCAAGTAGGGATGAAAGTCGAAATGTTTGGGAGCATCCCGATTTTGCTTTATCCGACACCCTAGAAGGGTGCGGCTACAAAAACAAAGCCCCTTCGGGTTCGCTAGTTTGGGGGACGGAAACCGACACCCCCAACTAGACTCACCACCTTCGTGGGCTAAGAATCTTAGTAGCCCACGAAGGTGGGCTTTGTAGTATTAGCCCCAGGCTTATAGCCTGCGGGCTTTTTGCCTGCATTGGGATGCTCCCTTTTCATTCTCGTAGATTAGATAATAATTCTTTGCTTATCCTTTGTAATTTTTGATTACCAGGATTCGATTCACACGCAGAATGTACTAATTTCTCTAACTTATCTGTCGATTCAGCCCATTTTATTAATTCAAAAACAATTTGCTTCGTATTTTCTCCTCCAGTTATTGAATTTAGATTTTCGTTTAATTGAAAATAAACCATCATCTCTAAATCAGTTTTATTTGGATAAGCATCGATAATGGCATTTGTTAATTCTTTTAGTATTTGACCACGCCTCTTGGGTAATTGCTTTTCTAATAGTACATTTTGGGTATTAAATTTCCTATCTTCCCGTTGAGAAAACAAATTGACATCTTCAATCAATCTGCGGACATCTACTTGTACAAAGTTATTTTGTTCACATTGAATGTCATATACACCAGCGTTTAAACGCTTATACAAAATTTCTAAGGGATAAGTATTAGGATTCTTGCTTCCCGCACACTTTTCACAATTACAGGGAACCAAAGTTTGATATTCCAATCGCTCAAAAGAACGATGAATTTTTTCTAATTCACGATTGACAACCACGAGTAATTCTTTTTTACGACTTCCCGATACCCGAACTTTAATTTCCCGTTGATAGTAATTTTCAATCACTTCAGCACGAGTTTCATCTTTATTGAGAACAACACCGCTTCTCCAAACAAGTTGTTGTTGTTCAATTAAATCGTGTGTTTCGACAATAAAGCGAGTAATAATACCCTTGGGCATAAATTCATATTTGTAGCTTAATATAAGATTATTAGATTTATCCCAGGTATATTCGGGTTGGTCGATTTCGAGTAATTGTGGAGCAATGTAATTACCGGGACAATTAGGAATTTCGTAGCAGAGTTTAAACCGCATCATTAATTGCAGCAATTCATCCTGCATCTGAGCGTATTTTCTATCTTTCCAAATATTAGCGAGTTCTTTTTGGTTAAAACGACCCAGATTATTCCTAACAGCTTGATTATCTAATACTTTATAAACCGCATTTGTCGCCCATTCAGGTTTGAGGATTACATAATGTTTGAGTGTAGAATCATCTTGGAAATGCAGACAAACACCGAGGTCGTGTAAAAAGCGACTCAGGAACAGCATATCTTTACGGTCAGTTAAATGATTCGTTTCGCACAGTTTATAGTATTCTTCTTTACTAATATAATTTCGGGAATCTTCTTCTATAGATGAACGGATTTCCACCCAAGTTTTTGGTAACTCTGTACCAACATGAGGAAGATTAGATATATAGAGTTTGATATTTTTTTTGATTTCTTCTAAACCGCGATTTGTTGCTAAATTAGTCACTAAAACTTTTTCTAAATTAGTAAATTCCCCACGTAACTGACGTTCGTTAACTTCACACTGACGGTCTTGTTTTTCATTTTGTACAATCAAAATTGGACTTTGATCGCTTAAAAGTTCCGCTACTTTCAACCACCAGTAAAAATCAGTGTTTTCCCTCCGAGAATCAGCAACCAAAGCATAAAGAGAGCGTTCGGTGAGGAAAAACTGGTGGGTTTGATGGTAAATTTCCTGACCACCAAAATCCCAGATATTAACCCGAAATTCTTTACCATTATCTAAGGGGAATTTCCATTGAATTACATCAATTCCTTCCGTTGATTCCTCATCTGGTTTGAGCTTGTAGTTTTCATCTTCAATTTTCTTAGCTAAAGAAGTTTTACCCGCTCCCCCTTCCCCAATAATCAAGAATTTTGCTTCATACAGACGATCAATTGTTTGCTCTAACTGTTGTTTGTAAAAGTTTAGGATTGCTTTGGTACCTTTACTGAGGATTTCTGGTGGAGGGGATTCTAGGAGATTACTATCAAGCTTAAGTTCTCGTAGGCATGAATATAAATGCCCAATTTCGGTCGGTAAACTATTGAGTTGATTGCCTTTGAGGTTGAGGAATTGCAATTTGGTGAGTTGTCCTATTTCTGCTGGTAAACTACTCAGCTTATTGTGCGAGAGGTCAAGGGATTGCAAATTGGTGAGTTGGACAATTTCTGCTGGTAAACTACTCAGCTTATTGTGCGAGAGGTGGAGGAATTGCAAATTGGTGAGTTGGACAATTTCTGCTGGTAAACTACTCAGCTTGTTGTGCGAGAGGTGGAGGAATTGCAAATTGGTAAGTTGTCCTATTTCTGCTGGTAAACTACTCAGTTGATTGTTGTAGAGGTCGAGGGTTTGCAATTTGGTAAGTTGTCCTATTTCTGCTGGTAAACTACTCAGTTGATTGTTGTAGAGGTCGAGGGTTTGCAATTTGGTAAGTTGTCCTATTTCTGCTGGTAAACTACTCAGTTGATTGTTGTAGAGGTCGAGGGTTTGCAATTTGGTAAGTTGTCCAATTTCTGCTGGTAAACTACTCAGCCTATTGTGCGAGAGGTTGAGGGATTGCAATTTGGCGAGTTGTCCAATTTCTGCTGGTAAACTACTCAGTTGATTGAAGCTGAGGTCGAGGGATTGCAATTTGGTGAGTTGTCCAATTTCTGCTGGTAAACTACTCAGCCTATTGTGCGAGAGGTTGAGGGATTGCAATTTGGCGAGTTGTCCAATTTCTGCTGGTAAACTACTGAGTTTATTTCTGACTATGTGAAATTCTTCAAGTTGAGCGAGCAATCCAATTTCTCGAGGTAATTTACTCAACTTGTTGCCGATAGTACCAACGATACGTCCTTTGTCATCATACCTATACTTACCGAGAATCAACCTCTTAAGTTGAGTCAGCTTCCCAATCTCAGGAGGTAAAACCGTCAACTCATTACCAGAAAGGTCTAATCCCGCACACCCCTGTGTTGCTGCTCGTTCAATTATCAGTAGCAGTTCTTCCTCAGTCATCAGCCAGAACTCAGATGTACGTTATATACAATATGTATTAGAGTTATTTTAATAAAACTTATCCACTTTTATATTTGTGCAGCGCAATATGCGATCGCTTGACTAATGATTGACATCTTTATTCTCTAATACCATTAAAACCTTTTGATAATCAAAATCTGGCTATTATCACTTCAAAATTCCGCAACCTTCATCCACCAGTAAAAGTCAGTGTTCTCTCTACAAGTATCTGTGACTAAAACATAAAGAGAACGTTTGGTAAGAACAGGACTTACGCAATTTTCATAACACCTGCTTGGTGCGTGACACTAAAAACCTTATTACTACGTTGATAATCAGTCAAAGTGTCACAGCACCCTACAAGAAAAATATGCCCGTTGCGTAAGTCCTATTAATATCAACTTTGGTTAATTAATTACTCTATGGCTCAAATATCAATATTTATTACCAATTACCAATCCCCAATTACCAATTACCAATTACAAATTAACGAACAACCACCGCTAATTTAACGGTGGTTGCTTGCAAAAAAGTCAATAGCTTGTTGATGAGCAATGAATATTTAGATATTGCTTCATTCAACTATATTCTGGAAATTTCGAGGTGGTTTACATCAAGAAAAGTCCTTATTCTAGTTTTTAGTTTTTAGATATATGATGGCGTTTACCGTGTCCTCTAGAGAAACTGGGCACCGTCAATATTGTGATGGATTTCCATCGATTGCAATTAGTAAATTTACTCATATCTACTTATTTGAAACGTCTTTTGCGTCTTGCTGCTACTGCTTTACGTTTACGTTTCTCCTGTGGGGTTTCAAAATGCCGATGATATTTAACATCAGACAAAATTCCCGCCTTGGAAACTTGACGCTTAAATCGACGTAAAGCTGAATCTATTCCTTCGTTTTCACCTAAAACCACTTGGGTCATTCTAATCCCTCGTTGTCAACAACTATTTTTGTACTTTATTGTAATGCGTTGGTTAATCGGGATGAAAATATTCCACGATTTACCCGAGCGTCGAGCAAAACTGGAACAATCAAGCAAAACTCGAATGCTTCATTTTCCAGATTTACTATTTTACCTTTCAATCGTGTTTCTATGTATCTTGTATCTCACAATCGGAATTTTTTAAAGTAAGAGCTAGTTGATAAAGCTGACGACGGGGTAAAGAAGTTGATGCAGCTAGCTGACGGCTCGCTTGTGAGGGCGATATCCCCTGATTCATGATTGTTTCTAACTCAGCAACCAGTTCTTCCCTTGTAAACTGGCGCTCAGCGGCGGTATTACCTGCCACAACTAAAGTGTATTCACCCACCGGAGCCTTAGATTCATAGTAACTACAAGCACCCGCAATACTTCCGCGCCAAAACTCTTCATACATTTTAGTCAATTCTCGCGCTAAGACAATTTGTCTATCGTCGCCAAATATTTCTTTCATATCTTGTAAAGTCGAGCGCAAACGGTGGGGAGATTCGTAAAATATCAAGGTACGCTCTTCTGACTTCAATAATTCTAGGTGCGATCGCCTTTGTTTTGATTTAGCGCCGAGGAATCCTTCAAACACGAATTTATCTGTAGAAATCCCCGAAGCACTCAATGCGGTTATGGCTGCAACTGCTCCAGGAATAGGAATGACTGTAATATCAGCTTCGGCGCAAGCTTTGACTAATTCATAACCAGGATCGGAAATTCCGGGCATCCCAGCATCCGTTACCAGAGCTATAGCTTTTCCATCCTGCAACTGCTTTAATAATTCTGGAATTCGACTGTTACGATTATGTTCGTGATAGCTAATTTGTGGCGTATTAACTTGAAAATGCTTTAAAAGTTTTCCCGTATGCCGCGTATCTTCAGCCGCAATATAATCCACCGACTGCAATATCCGCACTCCTCGAAAAGTCATATCTTCCAAGTTTCCAATCGGAGTGCCAACAATGTACAGTACACCTGGCTTTGATTCGGTTTGCATTTTCAGTTAGCAGTGAACAGTGAACAGTTATCAGTTATCAGTGAATAATTAAAGTTAATTTCTTAACTATTACCAATTACCCATTACCCATTACCTATTATCCCAATGCCCAATGCCCAATAACCAATTCACTATGCAAAATCAAAAATCTTTTAATGGCTTATTCGTGGGTTTAGTGACGCTGGATCTAATTTATCTTGCAGAATCTCCCCCAAAAAATAATCAGAAGTTAGTTGCAGAAGATTATATTGTTGCAGCAGGTGGCCCGGTAACAAATGCATCTGTAACCTTCAGTCATTTGGGTAATAATGCTAAGGTTTTGGGTGTTGTTGGCTGTCATCCCATGACGCAATTGATTAAAAGCGACTTAGCTAATTACCAAATAGAAATAATTGATTGTTATCCTACCACAGAAAACCCGCCACCAGTATCTTCAATTATTGTTAGTAAAGATTCTGGGGAACGTGCTGTAATTTCTATCAATGCTGCTAAAACTCAAGCTAATAGTAAAGATATTTCCCCAGATATTTTGCAAGACATTGATATTGTACTGATCGATGGTCATCAAATGGCATTAGGATGTGCGATCGCGCAAAAAGCCAAAGCCGAAAATATACCAGTGGTTATCGATAGCGGAAGCTGGAAAGCTGGATTTGATAAGCTATTACCCTTGGTTGATTATGCTATTTGCTCGGCTAATTTTTATCCTCCTAACTGCCATAATTCTGAAGAAGTTTTTGCCTATCTAAATAAAGTTGGTATTCCTAATATTGCGATTACTCAGGGAGAAAACCCCATTCAATACTTATGCCAAAGCGAAATTAAAGTTTTAGATGTTCCAAAAATACAACCTGCTGATACACTAGGGGCTGGAGATATTTTTCATGGTGCTTTTTGTCACTATGTTTTGCAAGACACATTTACCACTGCGCTTGAAAAATCCGCGAAAATAGCAGCTTTATCCTGCCAATTTTTCGGAACTCGTCGCTGGATGGAAAATCAGCGAGCAGTTAACAGTTAACGGTGAACAGCGAGCAAGAGAGAGGAAAGAGGGAGAGAGTGAAATTGTTTTTAGAAAGCGAGACGCTGTCACTATATTTTTAATCTCATAACTATTTCCAATAACCAATAACTAATAACTAATAACTAACAACTAATATGAAAGATTTACAATCAATTCTCGAATTAATTCGTCCCATTAGTTGGGGAGCCTCAGATATATTGCGCTCTTACTATCGTGGCGAGAAACAAGATGATTTGAATATAGAATATAAAGATAATAAAGGGAAAGATCCAGTAACAGAAGCGGATTTAGCCGTTAATAGCTTTATTCTTCAAAAATTGCAAAGTGAATTATCTGGGGAAGATTTTGGTTATATTAGCGAAGAAACCTATCAAAATCAAGATGGCAAAAATAATTCAGAATGGGTATGGATTATTGACCCTTTAGATGGTACAAAAGATTTTATTAATAAAACTGGCGAGTACGCGATTCATATTGCTTTAGTCAGAAATAAGCGTCCCGAATTAGCATTAGTTGCAATACCTGAAGCTGAAAAACTATATTATGCAATTAAAGGTGGCGGTACTTTTGTCGAAACTAGGGATGGAGAACGAAAATCTGTACGTGTTTCCGAACGCGACAATCCCCAAGATTTAACTTTAGTTGTAAGTCGCAGCCATCGCAATGAAAAATTAAATTTTCTCTTATCAAAATTACCCTGTCAAAATCAGAAATCGGTAGGAAGCGTCGGGGGTAAAATCGTTACTATCATCGAACAGCAAGCCGATATATACATTTCACTTTCCGGTAAATCCGCACCGAAAGATTGGGATATGGCAGCACCAGAATTAATATTAACCGAAGCAGGCGGAAACTATACTCATTTTGACGGAACTCCATTACAATACAACACCGGAGATATTAATCAATGGGGTGGTTTATTAGCCAGTAATGGTAAATGTCACGAAATGCTTTGTAAAGAAGCAGAAAGAATTTTGCAAGATTTTAGTTAATAGAGAATTGGTAATTGGTAATGGGTAATTGGTAATGGGTAATTGGCAATTGGTAACTGCTCACTGTTCACTGTTCACTGTTCACTGTTAACTGCTCACTGCTCACTGCTCACTGCTCACTGATTCAATAGCATGTTTCAAAACTTCTGCATGAAATTCCCAAGATAAGTTATCAACTGATAGGCTCGGAATTCCTTTAATTCCATCTATTGCTAAATGTTTATCCACAAGTGTTTCCAAAATATGAAACTCTGTTTCTGGATTCAATTTTTTGATAATTCCAGCTTGCCAATGGGGACGAAGTATAGAAAGAGCTAATAATAAACCAGTTGCTCCCCAATTAGATACACCACAAACTATTAAATAATTACATTTGATTTTACAGGCAATTTCTTCCCCATGACGAACGCTATTCGCAATAATTTTTCTAGGAATATTTCCCATTCCTAACTCATTTCCACCATCACCAATACCTATAGAAATAATTTTTTCTGACTCAAATATCAAATGTAGCGGTGCCGTATAAGGAGTCACATCTTGCCCCTTCATATTACGAACAATATCATCTTTTCCTGGTCCCGGTGTTTCAATCGAAATTATGTGGGATATTGATAATGGTAAAGTTTTCCAAAATTCTAAAAGTGAGGTGACTGAATTTTGGTTACCTTTGACTTCCCTTAAATCAACAATATCAAAAGGAATATCCTGAAAAATTCCTGCTGCGAGTAGTGCTGTTTTTACTGTTTGATAGCATAATGCATCCGTTACAATTCTTACAGGTATGCCGACCTCAATCAAACCAGCCGCTAACAGCGCACACCCTATGGGACCGTCTGTTTCGGGACATGGTGGATTGCCATAGGGCATGAAGAATCCTGTAATAATCGCCACGTTAGGATGAGAATGTTCCGCAATCGAACCAGCAGCCCCCAATAATCCCCCCTTAGCTGCTTTCACTAAAGGCTCAATACCTCTACCTACATCTCGCGAACAGATACTTTCTAGGCAAGCGATTTTGTCTAAAGTTTCACTTTCGTATTGCGCTTTTTGGATCATAAGGAGAAAATTTTGCAAGCAGTTAAGGGTAAGGATAAATTATTTGACAAATCAGACGAAACAATTTCATCACCAGGAGAAATGATCGTCTTTAACGTCTGTCAGAAACATATACCCAGGAGCATGAGTAATGGCGATTTCTGGCTTTGCTTGAAGAATTGCAATTTGAGTTGTGACTCCACAAGCCCAAAATACCGGAATTTCTCCTTCAGCTACTGTTACAGCTTCACCAAAATCAGGAGCATCTAAATTTGTAATTCCAATGTCTTCGGGAGAGCCAAAGTGTATGGGTGTACCATGTGCTTTGGGAAAACGACTGGTAATTTGTACCGCACGAACAACATCAGATGCAGATAAAGGGCGCATTGATACAACTAAAGGAGCAGAAAATTTTCCTGCTGTCCTACAATTAATATTAGTTTTGTACATCGGCACATTTTTACCTTCTTCAATATGCCTTACAGAAATACCTGCATTCATTAAAGCCGCTTCAAAAGAAAACGAACAGCCAATCAAGAAGCCGACGAAATCATCTTGCCAAATATCGGAAATATCGCCGACTTCTTCTTGTAATTCCCCCTGACGAAATATATGGTATCGCGGTAAATCAGTTCTCAAATCCGCACCCCTAGCAACTATTTCTGGCTCGGGATTACCAACTTCAGTTACATCCAGTAAAGGGCAAGGTTTGGGGTTGCGAGTACAAAAAACCAAAAAGTCAAATGCCATGCTTCTGGGCAAAACAACTAAATTTGCTTGTAGAAATCCATCTGCAATTCCAGGAGTGGGAAAATGAAACGCTCCTTGGCGACACTGAAACCGTACTTCACTAGGAGATAAGTCCATAAGCCATCAACTTTTTTAGATTTGATTATCAGAGGTAGTTAAGTTTTAAATACCAACTCAACCCTACAACCAATCTATTACTTATTTCAGTATTAATTGTGTGCGTGCATTGAATCAATATAGTTTGATATAAAATATATCCATGACTACAAAACAATAAAGCAATTCTATGTTATCTCGCTGTATCGACTGCATATGTTTTAATGCTTTGTTTTGCTTGTCTATACTTCAACTGATTTATAATCAAGAATTTTTTTCTTAAAAGACTATTGATTTCAATATTTTAAGTTTTTATTTTTAAGTTTAAGAAACCTTAAGAAAATAGCCTTCAAAAGGATGCGCTTTGAATTAAATCTTAATACAAATACTGGCATCAATTCTTTTCTGAAAACCATACTTGTCAACATATATTTTTGCATCTTTAATTATGGATAGTAATATTTGATGCCAAACGAATTATTGTTCAAAATTGTCTATGGTAGATACCAGATATAAATGCTTATTTATTACTTGTTAACTATAATTTTCGGTAATAAATTATTCATCAAGCTATTTGCAGGCTACTATAAGACTTGAAATCTAACTCAACTCTAGTAAAGAGATAAGTATTTAATTGACTGTTTGAACGATAGAAAATATGTAAATCAAAAGTATTAAAATAGACCTATACATAAACAATTATGAATCATTCCAACTTTGGCGATCGCCTTTATTTTGACATTAATAATGTTCATCGTTCAAGAGTTAATTATTCCTCCAGGAAATTACCAATTTTATCTAACAGTTTTCAATTATGCATAATTTTTCTGAGATAAATAAAGATGTACTATTAGCCCTGCTATTAGCTATTGCTTCAGGTGCTTTAATGGGAATAATTTCGCAAATTATAAAAGATATTTTTACTAAAATTAGAAATCAACCAGCAACAAGCAATATTTCCAAGTTAAAGTCTTATGCTGATGTTAGTTTTATGTTTGGAATACCAATGGGTATGATTGCTTTTATTGGTTTAATATTTAATACAGCTACACCAATTAAAAACGTTAGAGAATTTGTCTTCCCCTATGTAATAATTGGAGGACCTTCAATAGTTTTAGTAATACAGATATTCCAAAATTTTGTATTTAAAAGTGAAGATAATTAACGTTGTAACGTATTAACGTAGGGTGTGTTGTCACGGAGTGCAACGCACCATCATAAAAGATAATTATTAATTAATTATCACCGGCAACTTCACTATCTGGTTTCTTAGAAAACAACTTTGAATATCCAAATACAAGGGAATTCGATAAGATTGTGGAGACTATTAACAACGCTGAGTAAATAACAATCATTTGTATGGGCTTCGACTCAGCATAATTAAAACCATAAAATATTACACCAAGCAAAAGTCCATAGGTAAAACCGGAAATCAAACACTGCTTGATAATTTCTCTAAAACTTGCAATATTTTTCTTTCTCACAACTATTGCAAAGAAGCTATCGATAGCACTGACGGAAGCAGCAGAAAAAATTCCAGCAGATGCAGCAGTTATAACAATTTTTGCAGATAACACGATTGGAATATTTTTAATCTTGGTACATAAATATAATCCCACAACAATGCTATTAATGAAGCGTTTGATTGCGTGAGTGTTAGATTCCAAAATTATAGAGACGTCTTTATATTACGTCTCTACACAATTTGAAAAATAGATATTATTAATCCTGCGATTCGCGATACCCATAAAAGTTAACGCTGTAATCTGTAATTTTCACTCCTGTCTTCTCTTCTACATAACGAAGCACTTCTTGAGGTAATTCCAGATGAACGTCTAAAATTTGATTTGTGTCCAAACAATTTACATGAGAGTGGGAATCGCTAATATTTCCGTACAAACGCCCATCGCAGCGTTCAATACATTCGATAATACCCCCGCTTGATAGGGCTTCTAAATTCTGGTAAACAGATGTATGTCCAATTTCTTTACCTTCCTGATTCAGCCTATCGTAGATTTCACGAGCGGAAAGGTGTTCGTTTGCTTTCCACAATAACTCTAAAATGTAACGACGTTGACGACTAACTCGCATTCCCTGAGTTTGACATCTTTCCAATGCGTCTTCTAACGAACGAATCGGGTTTGTAGATAATGTTTGTTTTTGCATATTAGTAGTTATTACTATCAAAGTTTATTTTTTGGTTCATAGATGCAAAAATTAAAGTAACCCTACACATTATCCTTGACTCACAATTTCTGGCTTTACATCTATAAGGATGCAGTTGATAGGAGATACTTCCTTTATGTTTCTAAAAGTCTAGTTTGTCACCAGTTATTTAAAATAAACTCATTACCACTTTAGCTTAAAATCACTGCAAACGTCTACTTAAGGGCTAAATTTGGTATCAAAGCTAAATAATTAAACGAAGGAAGAGCCGAAGTTGGTTGGAATTGTGATGGGGGTTTGAACAAGGCGGTTCGTCACAAAGAATACTCTGTCCGCCGACACGCCGCCCAAGCCATTCACGCGGAGCGTGGGAGGTATCTTTCACGGCTTTGTTGCCTCTTAATTCAACCCATATGTTTAGTTAAATCATTTACAGCATTTACGTTATTGTCATAGCTATTTGTCGGTGCGTGAAGGTACAAGTTTTATTACTACCTGCAATTTTTCTCATAGCTTCGTATAACAGCACCGTTTGCGTAATTACCAATTACCAATTACCAATTACCCATGAACCTGTGGTTATTACTGAAGACAAAGATTGAGAAAATGCTTTTTCAGTATATCTACTTATTCTCATATTCTATAGTGAATTTACATAATGTCAGGAATAAGCTCGAAAAAGTTTTCTAATAAATCAGCACATCTACTTAGCGGTATTCTCTGAGATTAAAAAATCAGCTAATAACCGTAATTCAAATTTTCTACTTGAAGCCAGGGTGATAAAAATGCAGAGCAATGAAAATCCGAATATGAACAGTTTTAATAATTCTCCTCGCAGAATGCCCTCCTTAGATATGAATTCTCCATCCGCACCGCATGGAATGCCTAGCAGCGATATGGATGCTGCTTCATCTTACGGACATATGCAGAAAGTATTGGTAGAGTTGCGCGTACCTAGCAATCAAGGTGTATTGGAAGCATCTCGCACCGCCGCACAAATAAATGTAGGAAGTTTCAGATTTGATACTAGCTACGAACCGATAACAGTTAATCCCAGTAGCGAGAATGTATCTACTATCAGAGCCAACAATGAAGATACAGTTATCGTGCGCGGGATCGTAGAAGAAAACGATATTCAACAGTTAGAGTCACAATCTAATGTAGTAAAAGTTTATAAGGATACCCCCATTGCACCTTTTAATACTGCATTATTAGAAAAAGATAAAGATTTAGTCGCACCAACTGATGGAGCGCAAGATTGTCCCATTGGTACTTGTGACTGCTCGCCGACAACAGCCAAGGGAACTATGGCTGATGTGGCTAAGTACTTTGGTGTAGATCAAATTTGGGCGGCTGGATTCAAAGGGGAAGGTGTTGTTGTTGGCGTTGTGGATGGTGGTATAACCGCTGAAGGGCGCGATTGTGGCCCATCAGAAACCATTCGGCGGGTGAAAAACGTTATTGGTGGACCTACATCCGATTGGGGAACAACTGCCAAGGATTGGGGAGAACACGGCAATATGTCGGCTACTGATGTATTGGGAATGGCACCTGCTGCTAAACTTTACGATTGCCGGATTGCTGGCGGTGACGCTGTATCTAATGCTTTAAAAGTATTTGATTGGGCAATTAAACAGTATCAAACCGATGGTACTCCTCAAATTCTGACTAATAGTTGGGGGATTTACCAAGAAAGCTGGGATGAATTTTATGCTAATAATCCGGAACATCCTTTTACCCGTAAAGTTGTCGAAGCCATCGAACAAGGTATTTTAGTTTTGTTCGCAGCAGGTAACTGTGGAGGTAGCTGCCCTTCTCAAAGATGCGGAACTGATTTTGGCTCCGGTAAAAGTATCTGGGGTGCAAACGGACATCCTTTGGTGATGACAGTTGGTGCTGTTAATAAGGAAGAACAGTTTATTGGCTACAGCAGTCAGGGACCTGCATCTTTAGATCCCAATAAGCCAGATTTTTGTTCTGTAAGTCATTTTAAAGGTTACTTTGCCAGCGATAACGGTACTTCTGCGGCTTGTCCGATTGCTGCTGGTGTAGTTGCGCTACTTAAACAGGCAAAGTCCGATTTAGATCAACAAGAAGCCAAGGAACTCCTCAGAAATACGGCTAAAAATATTGGCGATCCTGGTTTTGACTATCATTCCGGTGCGGGAATAATTCAAGCAAAAGCAGCCTTCGATGAACTTTTACCCCAACAGCCGAAATGGCACGAGTGGGAAAGTTGGGGAGGCAACAGTTTTTATGCACCTGCGGCGGTTTCTTCTGGCGAACATCATTTAGATGCGTTTATCGTTGGTGGTGACAGTGCTATTTATCGTAAATCTTGGCATGAAGATAAAAATCCTGGCGAGTGGGAAAAACTAGACGGGTTTAGTTTGGGAAGCCCTGGGGTATTATCCCGCAATCAAAATATTGAATTATTTATTATTTCCCAAGAGCGTACAATCCAACGTAAATGTTGGGATGGAAAGTCTTGGGGAGAATGGGAAGACTTGGGTGGTTTATGCAAGCACGGTGTTGCTGCTACTAGTTGGGGAAATGACAGATTAGATATATTTAGCGTTGCTGCCGACAATGCCGTTTGGCACAAATTCTGGGATGGAAGTAGCTGGAGTGAATGGCTTTCTTTGGGTGGCATAAGTTTGGGTGCCCCAGCAGCAGTTTCTACCGATGATAATTCTATTGACGTATTGATCAGAGGTTGCGATGGCGCTATATATCGCAAAACTTGGAATGGTACCTCCTGGAGCAGCAACTGGGAAAGCTTGGGCGGTTTGTGGGCATACTCCCCCGCAGTCACTTCTATAAATGGCGATCGCCTTGATGTTTTTGCAGTCGGTACTGATAACAAGCTATACCGCAAAGTATGCATTCAATCTAGCTGGGGAGAATGGGAAAATCTCGGTGGAGCATCACTTTCCGCACCTGCTGCCGTATCCTGGGGACAAAATCGCATCGATATATTTGCCGTTGGTGGCGATAATGCCGTGTATCACAAATGGCTGAGTTAAGTTAATTGGGAGTTGGGAATTGGGCATTGGGCATAGGGCATTGGGCATTGGGGTAATGTGATAATGATTTTTGATTTTCTTCCTCACCGGGAAAACATTTATGGTTTGAAGCCCCCGGATTCATCCGTGGATGTCAACTACGCGAAGTTGAAGCCCCTAAATTTCATTTATGGGGCATCAATTACGAATTACGAATTACGAATTATGAATTATGCTCACTCCCTCCCTCACTCTCCCTCCTCTCATTTTCGATCCAAAATACTAATTGGTGTTAGTGTAAAATGTCGTAGCTCAATAAGACGGCAATGACTTTAACCATTCCAATTCCTGGTAGCTCTATCAACAGCTTAGATTTGTCACCTGCTGTAACAGCAATTGATAAAATCCTTGCAGAGAATAATATTGCTTCCAACGAACAACAACTACGTTTAGATCTTCAATACGAATTAGAAGAGGGAGATCCACGGGAACTTTCGGAGATTCCAGAAGTAAGATTGTGGTTTATCCGATTGGATGCAAAATACCCGTGGCTTCCATTTTTATTAGATTGGCAATCTGGGGAATTTGTCCGTTATGCAGCAATGTTAATTCCACATCAATTTAGCTCTAAAGAAGGCATTCAATACAATCCCGAAGCTTTAGAAATTTTTCTCATGCAAAAAACCTTTGTTTTAAAGGATTGGCTAGAAAAACATAACATTCCCAGTCAATCCCGCATTAAGTCAATGGCAAAATTGCTGGGTTACGACTTAGATGACGAACTATTTGCAATGCTTTAACTTGTTAGCTTCCCATATCAATAAAAAACCCAGTTTTTTTTAAAACTGGGTTTTCAGTCTATGTTTATTTTTTATAATTCGTAGCTAAAGTACTATATTAATTTTGCTCAATACGCGATATCAAACTTAATGCCGTATTAAAAGCATACTCAACAGCTTTTGATTTAGTTGGTAAAGCAGCTTGCCAAATACGATAATCGTTATATTCAATAATTAATTTAGCCATATCATCGATACTTACTCTATTTAAAATATCGTATTGGGCTGATTCAAAATCCTCTAATTTCTTACCACTTTCGATAATTTCTTTTCCAGCCTGGATAAATTCATCTAAAATTATTTGTGCGTAACGCTTTCCCGCACCTTGAGCAAATACACAAGTAGATTTCAACGCCTTATATTCTTCAAATAAAACATCTGCTATTTTGTGCCCTACTAATTTATTCCAATTTAATGGCAGTTCAATATCTAAACAATCACTATCAGTATATCTATATTGTAAATACTCATATATATCTAAAGCCGATGTCTCTATTTTCTTACCGGCAAACAGTTCTCTCAAAGTTTGAATGCTTGTATTAAAAGAAGAATCAGAGAATACGCCTTCTTCACCTTCAGGGCAGTCATAAACCATATATGTCCAAATCCCAGCGCTGGAAGTATCGCTATTTACAGCTTGATAAAACGCGATAGTTCCATCTTCTTCACTTTCAAAGTATGCGCTGTTTGTATCAGTAAATTTCCATAAAGGTATATTGCGAGAAGCAAGAATAATTTTTTTATAAATACCTGTTAAATGGTGAGGTTGAGTCTCAACCTGGATATAACGCTTTTTAGTAACAACTAAGCTATGTAACCGAATCGCCATTATTTTTTCCTTATATTTCGTGAATCATTTACAAAGGTGATTGCACCTACTTAACAGCTAGAGAGAAGTTCATGCAAAAGAATTTATCGCTTTTACCTCTATTTGTACATCTTTCACAGGGAATAGTGTTTGTATCAATTGCCTACTTTTCTTTAATAATGTCAGTTTATTTGCCATTAGTTGCTAATAGTAAAGACTTGGTATCAACTTTCAATAGACATTGATAAATAAAGGTTACAAAACTTCAAACTAGCTGTTAACTTTAAAACCTTCTATGGTTTGGATATTGAATTTAAATAAGAGAGGCTGGCTTAAATATTTTCTATATCTAAGCCCACAATTTCTTTCATATTTGCCAATTTCAACTACTAATTCATATGTATTACTGCGATGCAGTTTAACTACTAATGATGGTTAGAATTTGGCATAAAATAAACTGGTTTTTTTAGCCTTCTTATTTATCATTCCCCAAAATGATATGGAACTAACATTCTGACTAAAAAAAAAATTGTTTTTTTTCAAGAGCTTATTAACATTGGTTTCTAGCAACTGTATAAAGATGAAAAGAAAAAAATATTCCTAAACAGTTTTGTTAGCCATATAACATCTTGCAATTAAATGTATTTTGTTTAACATTCGGAGCTTCAACTTATCAAAGTTTTCTTCTTAAGAATAAAAAATCTATTAGTTAAGAAAACATTGGACTAGGTTTTATAGCTTAATAGATACTTATGTTTTTAGCTTGAGGGGTAAAACCCCCTTAAATTCCTAAAACGTTTACAAACCAAGACTATTCAAGTTTATGTATATTTATTTTTTGATACATTTCTTTGCCTAACAATGTTACTTTTGTATAGAGTCAAACTATGTATCAAAATAATATTTGCTGTAAGCGAAAAAAGTTTTTTTCTTAAAAGCATTGTTATTGTATTCAAACATACAATCTTTTTTCACAAAAGTGTTTTGTAAAACATTAATTATCTTGTTACGCAGTACGAATTATTTTATCAAATTTAATTATAAGTTAACCATCAGATAATGAAAAATTAATAATGCTTCTGAAAGAATAATCTGTATTAAAAATAGCTTAAAATCCTACGATTGTAAATAAATAGCTTTTAAAAAACCTTGCCTAATTGATTAAAAATATTTGTATTTTAAACTACAAATAAAATAGTCTTTAGACAGTAGATTAACTGGAAAAAAAATTTATCAATAAAACCAATTAACAAAAAGATGACACTAGGCATTTACCTGATACCTAGTGCCGTGCATTTTATATGAAAATTACCTTTCTGAGCTTTATATAAGTCAGATTTTTTAGTTTAACCTTGCCAAACCTTTTCTAAAATGGTTTTTGGCTGAATATCCTCGATAGAACCACTAGGAGATTTAACAGCCAGGAATTTATCACTTTTAGGTAGTAATTTAATTGGTTCGCCCGAGCCGAATAAAGCAATAGTGTAAGTTTGCAAAAATACAGCAAGCTGCATGGGCGCACTATTAGTACACAACATTAAATTAGCTCCGGCAATAATGGCTGCAAGCCTACCAACATTATTGGGAGAAGTTTCTTTAATATCTGGTATTTTTTCCGAAAGAGTACGCACAAAATTTTGATTATTGGGTTCAGAAGCAACTACCACGGGCATATCTGGCTGTTTTTCCCTAAAATCTTTGATGACAGTCAGCCATTTATCCGCAGGATAAGCGGAATCGGCATCTTCAAAGGGACTGCAAACCAAAATATAGCCCGTATCGTTTACACCATTACGTAATTGTTCGGCAGTTGCCCAATCAATATCTGGTTTCGGAATATTGAGAGCTAGCTCCGGATAAGTGGAATTTATCCCCAACCCTTGGAGCAAATCGTTGTACATGTAGGCAGCGTATTGTTCTTCATTTCGGGGTATTAAGCAATTGAAAAACAAAGAATTATTGCCCTTGAAAGCAATCCGCGTATTTATACCAGTCAACCACAGCAGCAAACCGGTAATCCAGCTTTGTGACGAAGTAATTGCAACATCATACTCGCGATCGCGAATCATGCCGATTAAGTTACCAAAATCAGCCATACTATTGCGATCTTTAAAATCAAAGGCTAGCACTTCCGAAACAGACTGACTCACTTGGTAAGCAGCCTTTGACGAAGGTTCGCACACCACATCAATTCGAGATGTATCGTACTTCTGCTTGAGATTGTCTAAAGTCGGAAAGAATAAAATTTGCTCGCCTATTCCACCAGGGACAAGGGCTACTATTCGCATATTGTTTAATTACGATTACTGGCTACTTATTTTAGGGGAAGATGAGTAATTAAGAATTGGGCATTGGGCATGGGGCATTGGGCATTGGGTATGGGGCATGGGGCATTGGGAGAGTAGTTAACTCCCTGCTTAATCAAAACTGCTAACTGCTCACTGCTCACTGTTCACTGTTCACTGTTAACTGTCTTACCCATAGTGTGATAAAGAAAGATTATTAATTTAACTAATTTCAATTGAGGATTCACTAAAGTGTACCTATTAATTCCCGCAGCGGGAAGTGGCAGAAGAATGGGGAGCGATCGCAATAAACTCTTGTTGGATTTGTTGGGAGAATCTATTATTACCTGGACTCTCAAAGCTGCGGCAGCATCCAATTGCATCAGTTGGATTGGAATCATTTCTCAGCCCCACGATAGCCAAGATTTTGAGAAAATTTTAGGTAATTTAAAACTGAATAAGCCTGTGGAATTAATCCAAGGTGGTTCCACTCGTCAAGAATCGGTCTACAATGGTCTGGGGGCATTGCCAGCTCAAGCAGAGCAAGTATTAATTCATGATGGAGCAAGATGTCTTGCTACACCTAGTTTATTTAACTCCTGTGCCGAAACTTTGCACAAAGCTAGCGGCTTGATTGCCGCAGTGCCAGTTAAGGACACGATAAAAGTTGTAAACGAAAATAATATAATTCAATCGACACCCAACCGACAGCAACTATGGGCGGCACAAACTCCACAGGGATTTGATGTCAAGTTACTAAAACAATGCCATCAGCAAGCTGTGGGCAACGGCTGGGAAGTCACAGATGATGCTGCCTTATTTGAAAAATGCGGGCTAGATGTATTAATAGTCCCAGGTGAAGAAACTAATTTAAAAATCACCACTCCACAAGATTTAGCTATTGCAGAGTTTATTTTGAAGAATAGAAAATAGGGGATTGGGGATTAGGTAATGGGTAATGGGTAATGGGTAATGGGTAATGGGTAATGGGTAATGGGTAATCGATATGAAGGAATGGGAAAGGCAAGTTTTTTCAGATGGGGGAGACGCTCTCACTACATTTCTAACTCCTCACTCCTAATTCCTAACTATTCCCAATGCCCCATGCCCAATGCCCAATGCCCAATGCCCAATGCCCATTAAAATTTGACATTAAATTAATAAAATGGTATTATCCGTGCCAACTTGCTTGTAGTGTGTTTTCTTGAGTTGTGCATTGTCCGTTGCTATAAACTCTTGAATGTGGATTAACAACCGATGATTGTAGCGGCATCAAAGATAGAAGCAATTTTGTATTTGAAGGGAAAACCCATGTCTATTGGGGAAATAGCTGAGACTGCAAAGTGCGATCGCGCCACGGCGGAGGAAGGAATAATAGAGTTAGTAGATGAATATGCTCGTCGGGATAGTGCTTTGGAAGTTGTAGAGACTCCTGCAGGCTACAGTTTGCAATTGCGGTCAGATTTCCATGACTTAGTACAAACTTTGATTCCGGTAGAGTTGGGTGTGGGAGCTTTGCGAACTTTGGCTGCAATTGCTCTTAATAGTCCAATGCTGCAAAGCGATTTAATCAATTTACGAGGTTCGGGAGCGTATCAGCACGTTCCGGAATTAGTAGAACAAGGTTTTGTCCGCAAACGACGTAGCGGCGATTCTCGCTCTTTTTCCCTGCAAATTACCCCAAAATTTCATCAATATTTTCAAATAGATCAATTACCTCAACCTTTTTCTAATTTCAAGAAGCAACAACAACTTGAATTAGAATTGCAGCCAGCAAATACTCCAGCAGCAGAAACCGTATAGGAATGTAAAAATAACCAAAATGTAAGTGTGGGGCACGATTGACTTGATTTAGTTTGAGGTTACTTTTATGTTATTGCGGCAGAAAAATATTCTGTATAACAGTTATTTAAATTGTAATTACCGCATTATTGTGCCAGGGTCAAGGTGCCTCATACTCTTAGTATGGTTTACAGTAGAATTAGCAACAAAAGCGAAAATAATTGCCAATGGTGTTTGATCCAGATTTTTTGAACGACAACTTTGACCAACACCCGAATCAAAATATTTTTGACAACATTGAGGAAAACCCCAATCAGTTGCTCAAATATCTTGAACATCAACCTCCCGAGGTTTTAGCACGTGTAGCCCAGTCTGTCAGCCCCGAAATTAAACAAATCATTTCGCAAAACGTCCAAGGGCTTGTAGGAATGTTACCCCCGGCAAATTTTAATGTGCAGGTGACAACAGACAGGGATAATCTTGCTGGGCTTTTGGCTTCAGCAATGATGACGGGGTATTTCCTGCGCCAAATGGAACAAAGGATGAATTTGGATAATTTAACTAACAAATAGCCTTGCCCTAGTTATGAGTTATGAGAAAAGTCAATCTATTTACGGTTTACCAGTTAATACCATCAAAGGCAGTAACTGGGAACTCTGGATTGTTGACTTACTCTTAACTCTTAACTCTTCCCTTAAATGACAATACCAAGTTGTAAGTCTAAGTTGAGGGTTTGTTAATAATTTTTTCCAAAATCCTTGTTTATCTATGGGGATAAGCCCCAGACTGAACTTTAAACGTTTGAATTTTGCTTCCGCGTTTAACTTGAATTTGCAAAATATCCCCGACGGTGGAGGATTCAACAAATTTTTGCACTTGTGCGGAAGATTTGACGGGTTGTTTATTGACTTTTTGAATGATATCCCCTGGACGCAATCCTGCTTCTTGGGCGGGGGAATCAGAAGTGACTCTTCTTACTAGAATGCCAGTATCTTGCTCTAATTTGAGCGAAGTTTCTTGAGTCAGCTGCTTTTTCCTAGTAGGAGTCAAATCCACCATTTCTATACCTAAGAAGGGATGCTGTACTTTCCCTTTAGTAAATAATTCGTCTGCAATCCGAGCAGCGGTTTCGATGGGAATGGCAAATCCCAAGCCTTGAGCATCAGCTCGAATTGCCGTATTAACTCCAATCACTTCACCGTTAGAATTTAATAAAGGTCCCCCCGAGTTACCGGGATTAATTGCAGCGTCGGTTTGAATAAAGCTAACTCGCTTATCTGGAACTCCTACTTGAGCGCTGGTACGATCTGTCGCGCTGATAATGCCTATGGTGACAGTATTATCCAAACCCAAAGGATTGCCGATAGCGATCGCCCATTGTCCGGGGATCAAATTTCGGGAACTTCCCAATCTAACGTTAGGTAATTCTGTCGCGGGAATCTTGACAACGGCGACATCAGTAATTTTATCAACGCCAACTACTTTACCTTCAAAAGTACGACCATCTTTAAGCGTAACCTGGACGGTATCTGTATCTGATACTACGTGAGCGTTAGTCAACAACTTGCCATCATCGCTCAATATAAAACCAGAACCCGTACCCCGTTCAATTCTTTCTTGGGGAAACGGCTGCTCATCCTCTCCAAAAAATCGCCGTAGGAGAGGATTTTTCAATGCTTTTGAAATTGGATTAGCTACTTTACGAGTGGCATTGATTCGTACTACCGCAGAACCTGTTTTTTGCACTGCGCTAGCAATAAAATTCATTTCACCCCCTCGACTTGCACCAACTGACACTCCTACTGGACGGTTGATAACAGTTTCTGGAGGCAAAGCTGCTGTAACATTTTTAAACTGATTATAAGAGCGACTTTGGGGCAGGAAGCGACTTCCCAACAAACCTGCACCGCCACCAATTGCCACTAAAGAAAGGGAAACAGCCAATTGTTTTACAGATAACTTCATAACCATACGTTCTTAGACAGCAATGCAGATGCGAGCTTTATAATTTTAGTAAACAAGAAAACTAGTTGAATTTGGAGTTAGATAGCAAAGGCATGAAAAAATTTACCTTTGGATAATAAAATTTATAAGAAATAATCCACAGTCGGATTTTGGAGTAACTTCGCGAATAAATCTACTAAGTTACAAATTTTAGATTTTTAGATCGCAATTAGCGAGAAATAGCTATCGAGTATCTAAAATTAAAATTCAGATTTTCCTGAAAATACATTCAGGTTTGAGGTGCATGTATTCTTAATTAACTTGTAAACGAATACATATCGACTAAAACTTTAAAATAATCTATATATAAACTTATCATTTTTTTTATATACATGAGCTTTCGTAGTTGTTCAGCCTGGTTTTGTAGTTTGAGCGGTATACTCGGCTTAATATGCATATTTCCTGATTCTGCTAGGGCGCAGTCATCGGAAAGGAATTGTCCAAAACCAGCTTTGGAACGTTTTGTTAACCACCAAGTAGCGCCAGAAGAAACTTTAAAATCAATAGCACAAACCTATAGCGTCACTCCTGCAACTATTATCCGCATGAATCCCACAATACGTAACGGTAAAGTTACTGTAGGTAAAAATTTAATTATCCCTCCCTACGATGGGGTTGTGGTTAAGTTAGCCAGAGGACAAACTTTAAAGCAAATAGCAGTAAAACATAAGGTTCGTGCCGATGCGCTGTTTGAAGTCAACGGTTGTCAAGAAAACCCTCAAGTCGTTTTTGTTCCCAAATTAAACAAATCGCAAGGTTCGACTCAAGCTTCATCGACAAAAACAAACATTCTTGAAGCTATTACTAATTCTAGTAAACTAAGCGGATATCCCTTACCAGAAAATACTGCTGTAGCTTTCCCTTTTGGCTGGCAAATAAATCCAGATAACGGTGACGTATTCTTCCATAGCGGTATAGATTTGTCTGCACAACCGGGGACATCCGTACAAGCAATTAGCGAGGGAGTAGTAGTCTTAGCTCAAGAACAAGGTTCTTACGGCAACTTGGTAATTATCAATCACAGCAGCGGAATGCAAAGCCGTTACGCTCATCTTCAAGATATCAAAGTTAGCCTCGGACAGGAAGTAAATAAAGGTGATTTAGTGGGAACTGTAGGAAGTACCGGAGCACCAACTTTGAAAAAACCCCACCTTCATTTTGAAATCCGTTCTAGTTCTTCTTTAGGTTGGGTGGCGAAAGATCCAAAGGAGTATTTGGAGTAATTGGTAATTGGTATTTGGTAATTGGTAATGGGTAATGGGTAAACCACCACCCTCAGACTGGAAGTCTGGGGCTACACAAGCAAAGCCCACCTGCGTGGGCTAATATTAAATTCAATAACTCCTAAATCCTAACCTTTGACCTTAATTATTTTCATTCCCGCTTCTGCAAATCTCTTAAATGCTGCATCGGCTTGTTGGCTGTAATCAACGACTCCAGGAACTACTACGGGGGAGGTGCAATCTTCGAGGAGATAAACTTTTTTAGCAAGATTAATATCTATTTTCTTAATATCTGTTAATAAATCGTCGATTGTCCAAGCTACGCAGTGACTTTTTGCTTGTCCGGCAATGATAATTTTATCAAAGTCTAAAAGTTGTTTAATTAAACGGGTATTTTTTTTTGCAATCGGAGAATTATCAAAACTTTCTAATATTTCTGGACTAAGTACAGAATAATTTTCAGTTAAAGGATTATCTCCCTTGATTTCAAATTGTGCTTGAGAGTTGCGAGCGATGGAATGAAAAAATATCGCTTCTTCCACAGATGAAACTAAAGCATGTCCGATTCCACCCAACATAGAATGATATGACCAAACTGTGAGGGGATATTTACCGTTATCCGTGAGTTTCTTAACGTAATGGTAAGCGTATTTTTCTAAAAATTCGTAGTCGTATCTTAAACTATAGCTAACTGCTGGGTTAACTTTCCAATTACCTTTGTCAATATCGCTGGGAACAATATTAGTAGCCGAAGGAATTGGATGTTCCCCCGCAGAATTTACCCAAAATATCGGATGAAAAATTTGCATTGCGGTGTGAGTATCCATCGTAGGAATGATGGTAGTGATTTCACTTAAATTACGATAAATAAATTTACACAAACGCAGGTTATCTTCAATTGCACCTTTTCCCGACTTTCCACCCACGAATAATTCAAAATCGGCAATACAAAAAGTGTTTTGCACATCGATTAATAATAGACAAACGCGGGTTTTATCTTCAGAAGCTGGTTTGATGTTGTGTTGTTTTGCCCATGCTTCGGCTTCAGTGGAGCGTTGTTGGTAAGGTACCCGCCAAACTTCGCTGACTTTTGCGGGATTGAAATGTGGGGGGATGGGGAGTTGGGTATTCATTTTTATAGTTTTTTGTGGTTGACAATATATCAATGATATGAATATTAATTTGATTTTGTAGGGTGTGTTATCACGGAGCGTAACGCACCATTCTTATGATTTTTGGTAAGTTATTCGTTAGTATCCTAATCCGCCGGGGAATGCAATTCCCCGTCTAATAGCAAAAGTCCTATGAATAGAACTAAAAAAATCTGTCGTAGAGAATAAACTATTAATAGAAAGTTTTTCAAAATCAAAGCTGATTATAAATATAAATTTTTAACTGGTTAATCAAATGAATGCTAAAGAATTGATTGAGCGTTATCAAGCAGGGGAAAGAGATTTTTCTGGTATTGATTTGAGTGGAATTGATTTTGATGAGATAAATCCAAGTTTGGATAATATTATTAATTTAAGCAACGCTAATTTTTCGGGAGCAAATTTAAGCAATGCTAATTTTTCTTATATAGCTTTTGTAAATACTAATTTTACTAATGCTAATCTTACAGGGGCTAATTTAACTTATGTTATTTTATCTAATAGTATTCTTGAAAATACTAATTTAAGTAGGACTACTATTTATGCCGATGGTTTATCTGATGCTTTTTTAAGAGGTGCTAATTTTTATCAAGCAATAATTAAAAATTGGTTTTGGGATGATATAGAAGATATATGGAAACTTAATAATTTTGCTTATTTATGGAGGGCTAAACTAGAAAGAGCTAACCTAAGTAATGTAAATTTGAGTTCAGCATATTTAGAATATGCAAATCTTTTACAAGCGAACTTAAATAATGCCAATCTTGATAAAGCTAGATTGAATGGAGCTAATTTGATAGGTGCTGATTTAAGCGGTGCTAGTTTAAATGATGCAGTTCTCACAGGATTGATTTACAGTTCAGAAACAATATTTCTGGAAGGTACCGACCTTAGTAAAGCTTACTTAGCTGCACCAGGTGTCAATCTTAGTAATATTGACCCGGAAAGATATGGATTTCCAGAATATTTTAGTTGGCATGGTGCTAAGCTTTATAATGCGAATTTAAGAGGAGCAAAATTATTATGGAGTAATTTTGAGAATGTTAATTTAAGCGGTGCTGATTTAAGAGAAGCTGATATTCGCATAACTAATTTTAGAAATGCAAATCTAAGCGGTGCTATTTTAAGTGGTTCTTTAAAACATACAGATTTACGAGGTGCGAATTTAACTGGGGCAAATCTTAGTCAAGCTGATTTGGGCAAAGCTTTATATAGTCCAGAAACTGTTTTTCCTCCCGATACTGATTTGTCAAAAGCGTATTGTATTTGTCAGGGTAGTAACCTAATAAATGCCGATTTTCGAGGCATACATCTTGATAATATTGATTTGAGTGAAGCTGATTTAAAGAATGCTAATTTTGAAGCTGCTACTCTAAAAAATTGTAATTTTAGTAATGCTAATTTAAGTAATGCCAATTTAATGCTTGCTGACATCAGTTATTCAAACTTTCAACGAGCTAATCTTAATAAAGTGCGTTTTTGCCGTCAATTGATCCAGAATTGCAATTTTAAAGGTGCTAGCTTCAGAGGTGTAGATATGTATCGTGGAATATATGAAAATAATGATTATACTGGTGCTGATTTTAGTCAATCGTTATTAGAAGAGACTTCCTTTGATGGTTCAATCTTGAATAATACCAAATGGGAAAAAGCAAATTTGTACGAGTTGTATGATGTAAAGTTATTTAGATATTCTGAAAATTTTGAAAATATTAGTTTCAAACGCGCAGTTTTATCAAATAAACAATTGGCATATTTAAGTGAAAAAGGTATCGATGTAAGTGATACTCTTTACGTCAGCGATGAAGAATTTATTAACCCATAAGGAAATCAACCGTCGGGTTTAATTAGATTACATGAAAATGCCGATTTAAGCGGATTAGATTTAAACGGTTGTAATTTTAGTAGACTTAATTTAGCGAATGTAAATTTTACCGGAACTAATTTGAGAGGTGCAATTTTGAGATGCACGCAATTAAAAAACCCTAATTTCACAAATGCCGATCTACGAGATGCAGATTTACAAGATGCTGAGTTTGATAATGCTAATTTTACAAATGCGAATTTAAAAGATGCTGATATCAAAAATGCTCATCTAGATCACGCGATTTTTTGCAATACTATTATGCCTGATGGAAGTATTAAAAATGATAACTGCTAATTTATAATAGATTTCGAGATATTTTCATAATTACTGGTTGGTGCGTGACGGTAAATTCAATTTGGCTTGTTAAAATCGATAATTTATCGTAACCGTCACTCACCCTACGAAATAAAAAAACAACTGCTTATTTATTAGATTTTCATTCCCAAAATCTTTGCCTTTCTGCAATTCTTTCATCGGTATTTAACTGAAGCAATTTCGCAGTTGTTCTTCCCTCTGCGGTTAATCCTTGAATATTTAAATTTTCCACTTTAAAATTTTCCTCCCACTTTTGCTTGCGGGGATGAAAGAGGAAACTAAATTCTTTGGTTTGTGGATCAAATGACCCTAAATCTGTTCCCTTATGACGATTACATCGCCAACAAGTATAAGCTAAATTTTCAGCATTTGTAGCACCACCATGTTTGACTGCGATTATATGGTCTACTCCATGGGAGTAAAAAGCAACATCTGACCTAAGTAAACAGTATTCACAACTATAATTTGCTCGTTGTTCAACCTGACGACGTAGAGCAGAATTAATATAGGTCATTGTTTGCTTTTAATATTCTTTAAATTCCCTGATTTTAACATAATTACTAAATGCTCAATCCGCTCATATTCATTAAGTTCTATACGTTCTCGTTCGGTTATATCGCCTGATTTACTACGTTCTACAAGCAGTCGCAAACGTTTCTGCATTTCAGGTGTGGGACGAAAATTAGCGATTTCTTCTGGAGTCGGATTAGTCGATAAAAAATCTAAAATGTAGCGATAAGTATGAGCCGCTAATGGTGGTTGCTGAAGGCTCAAAGTTAATAATTCAATAAGTCGTTCGTCACCTAATATTGCTAATTGTTGAGAAAGTTCTTCAGGTACTTCTAAAGTTATTTTCGGCACATCAAAACCTCTTTTGGTATTATTCTTATAATTTTACTTATTTTTACTTTCAGCGCGATGGTTTGCGCGATCGCCTTATCTGACAAACTGCTTCGTTTTTCCACAACCATCGGGAGACGTAAAATTTTACATATCTAAAACTGTCTAATGTACTCGCTGCTTCATGTGGTAATTAGAATTATTTTTTGCAAAACGGTTATTGTATAGCTTGTATCTAGATAATTACCTAACGAAATGCAATCATAAATCTGTTTTATGCCAATTATTAACTTTAACCAAGAAATTTAACATCTAAACGGCTTGAACTATGGCAATCTGAAAAACAGAATGTTTGAAAATTTGATATCTTCGCTACAGAATTTTACTGAAACAGGTTATGCAAACCCTGCCAACACCAACAACAACTAATACGGCATCTACGACTCCCGCTTTTGAAACCACTATCAAGCGGCGTAAAACCCGTCCTGTAAAGGTCGGGGATGTAACTATCGGGGGAGGATACCCGGTGGTGGTGCAATCGATGATTAATGAGGATACTCTCGATATTGACGGTTCGGTTGCGGCTATCCGTCGCTTACACGAAATCGGCTGCGAGATTGTCCGAGTTACCGTGCCCAGTATGGCTCACGCTAGAGCTTTATCAGAAATTAAACAAAAGTTAAAGCAAACTTACCAAGATGTGCCCATTGTTGCCGACGTACATCATAATGGCATGAAAATTGCTTTGGAAGTTGCCAAGCATATTGAAAAGGTACGAATTAACCCAGGGTTGTATGTTTTTGAAAAGCCAGATGCCAATCGAACTGAATATACTAAAACTGAATTCGACGAAATTGGCGATAAAATTGCCGATACTCTCAAACCTTTGGTAATTTCTCTGCGCGATCAGGGGAAAGCCATGCGAATCGGCGTTAACCACGGTTCCCTTGCCGAACGAATGCTGTTTACCTATGGCGATACTCCCGAAGGAATGGTGGAGTCAGCGCTAGAATTTATTCGTATTTGTGAATCTTTAGATTTTCATAATATAGTAATTTCACTTAAGGCTTCGCGGGTACCGGTAATGTTAGCTGCATACCGGTTGATGGCACAAAGAATGGATGCTGAAGGTATGGATTATCCCTTGCATCTAGGTGTTACTGAAGCCGGTGATGGGGAATACGGACGAATTAAATCAACTGCGGGAATTGCGACTTTATTAGCCGATGGCATTGGCGATACAATTCGGGTATCTTTAACAGAATCGCCGGAAAAAGAAATTCCAGTTTGCTATAGTATTTTGCAGGCTTTGGGATTGCGGAAGACAATGGTCGAATACGTCGCTTGTCCTTCTTGCGGTCGCACTTTATTCAATTTAGAAGAAGTGCTGCACAAAGTTCGCGAAGCAACCAGTCATCTCACGGGATTGGATATTGCGGTTATGGGTTGCATCGTCAATGGTCCTGGAGAAATGGCTGATGCCGATTATGGCTATGTCGGTAAAACTCCCGGCTTTATATCGCTTTACAGGGGTCGAGAAGAAATTAAAAAAGTTCCTGAAGATAAAGGCGTAGAAGAATTGATAAACTTGATCAAAGCTGACGAACGTTGGGTAGAACCAGATTAAACAAACAAAAACTTTGTAGATCAAAAATCTTGCTAGTTTTGTGCTGTTTTGCAAAGCTAGCCGGATTAATGTAAAAATTTACCGAAATAACAAATTATGCTCGGTCTTTACAGTGGTAGGCTGTGTTAGATTGAGCATACTGACTATGTAAATTCAGTCTGGCACAGCTGTAATATGGTGATTTCAAGAAGTGGACTTGTTCTGGGTGCTACTGCCGTGACGCTTTCAACGATTGCTGTCGCAGGTCTTGGCATTCATTCACAAGGACAAGCCTTATTTAAAGAAAGTCCTAAAGAGATAGTAGATGAAGTTTGGCAAATTATTTACCGCCAATACGTAGATGGTACGTTCAATCAAGTCGATTGGCAGGCTGTTCGTAAAGAGTACTTAAATAAAAAATACACTGACAAGCAGCAAGCTTATAAATCCATCCGGGAAATGCTTAAAAAGCTGGATGACCCCTATACCCGGTTTATGGACCCCAAAGAGTTCAAGAACATGCAGGTGGATACTTCTGGGGAACTAACTGGTGTTGGTATCACTATTGGTCTTGATGAGGAAACTAAGAAGTTAACCGTTATTGCACCATTAGAAGATACTCCAGCGTTTAAAGCCGGTATTTTGGCGAAAGATGTCATTACTAAAATTGATGGCAAAAGCACCGAGGGAATGGATACCAGTGAAGCGGTAACTTTAATTAGAGGAGAACCTGGAAGTAAAGTTAAGTTAACTATTTCTCGTAATGGTAAGGAAAAAGATTATTTAATTACCCGAGCAAAAATCGAAATTCATCCGGTTGATTATTCTGTCAAACAAACTCCTGCTGGTAAAACTGGCTACATTCGTCTCAAGACCTTCAGCGCTAATGCTTCAAAGGAAATGCGCGAAGCTATTAGAGATTTGGAGAAGAAAAACGTTGACGGCTACGTTCTGGATTTACGTAACAATCCAGGCGGTTTATTATTCTCTAGTATCGAAATTGCCAGGATGTGGCTTAAGGATGGTACGATTGTTTCCACCATTGACCGCAAGGGAGTTGTAGAGAAAGAAGCAGCAAACGGGCGATCGCTCACGGAAAAGCCATTAGTAGTTTTGGTTGATAAGGGAAGTGCTAGTGCGAGTGAAATCCTTTCCGGTGCGTTGCAAGATAATAAGCGTGCTGTTTTAGTCGGTAGCAAGACTTTTGGTAAAGGTTTGGTACAGTCGGTGCGTCCCCTTTATGATGGTTCCGGCGTTGCAGTTACGATTGCTAAATATCATACCCCCAGCGGTAAAGATATCAATAAAGCCGGGATTAAACCAGATATAAAAGTTGAGTTGAGCGACGAACAACGACAGAAATTGTGGCTCAAGCAACGCGATAGACTAGCTACCTTAAAAGATCCCCAATATGCTAAAGCTATAGAACAATTGAAGAAGGAAATTGCTGCAAAAGGCAATATTAGAGCGGAGAAAAAATAGATCTCAGATGTAGAGACGGAGCGACCTGCTGCGTCTCTACATGAGTTAGGATTTGGATAAAGTTGTTCTTATGATTTATGTGCCAGAAGGAAATTACATCTTCTCTTGAAGTAAGTTAAGAACTCTCAATTCCTAACTGTTAACTATTAACTCCTTATGCTGGCTCACATTTACCAGTTCTAATTAATCCGATACGACGAGATATTGCTTCTTCCTTTGAACTAAAAACCCCCCATTTTTCAATAATTTGTTTATCGTCTCCAGATGCTAGTTCGCTGGAGACGATTTCGCATTTTTGCGAGGGGCGTTTGATAATGTACCAGCCTTGTAGTGATTCCATAAACTAATGCAAGAATTTCAATTTTTGAGTTTTATAGCAAATTTCAGTTGAGTTAACTACACATTAAACCTCACCCAAATGGGAATCCTTTAATTTTCAAGGTTTTGTATTTGCCGACTCTTGTAATAAGATAGGCATTCCACCTTTACCGTCACCAATCATAATAATTTTAGAGTTAGGAGATTGAGCTAGCTTTTCTGTTGCTTCAATCCTCCGCAACTGCAATACTTGATTTGTAAGTCCGTCGGATATAATTTTCTGGGCATCCGCAATACCTTTGGCTTCAATCCGTTTGCGTTCAGCTTCTTGGCGCTGTTTTTCCAAAACAAACTTCATTCGCTGATTTTCTTGTTCGGCTTTTAGCTTCTCTTGAATTGCTTGTTGGATTGTATCAGGCATTTTCACGTTACGTAACAAAGCTTCCTCAACTACAAAACCTAAAGGCAATAATTCCTTGGTGAGTTGTTCGTTTATTCTGCGAGCAACTTCTTGACGCTTAATAGAGTAAATAGCGTTTGCTGGGTATTGAGCGACAATGGAACGGATAGTAGAGCGAAATCGAGAAATTACCAATTGTGTTTCGCTGGTTCCAATAGTTTTGTATACAGTTGCGGCTTTTTGTGGGTCAAGTTTGTATTGTAAACTGACATCAAGATTGAGATTTAAACCTTCTTGAGAACTTGCGTCAACGTTTTCCAAGATATCTTTCAAGCGAGTAGAAAAATTCCGAGTTTTAGTAAAAGGGTTAACCAAGTTTACGCCGGGATTCAGGCTTTTATCGGAGACTCTACCGAATAAATTTGCAACACCAATATTACCGGGAGGAACGATGACTAAAGCTCTGGAAATTGAAGCAATAGTGGCAACAATCCCAATTAATGCAGCAACTGCCCGTATTGCTAAACGATTTCTTTCGTCATCAACTTTACCGGAATTGAGATAAACAAGGGTTGCAATTAAGGTAGCTAAAAGAGAGATAATAAAACTCATAATTTTTTTGAAATAATTATTTTAGAGACTTCTACATATATATCTGCTTATATTTATATTTTTATGATTTTGAGTTTAAATTTAAATTTTTATTTTCGATATTATTAAATTTTAATGAACTTTTGTGGAGAGCAAAATTATATTTTAGTAATAACACTCATTTCTTTTTTCCAAATATAATAATGTTAGAAGAAAAAATCTTATATCTGCCAAAAAAATAGCGTTCTAGCACAGCTTATCTTGATACAGGATTTACGCAAACCTAAATTGTTACTAATATAGCAACGCATTGTAGGTAAGCATTCACGGATAGAGGATGTTTGAAAAGTATTATGTTTGAACTCCAAGTATCGCAAACCTAACCCCCTTGCCCCTACCCTTGTCAAAAAAAACTTTTACAGCTAACGCTGCGCTACGCGAACAGCAAACCCTATTTACGGTGCGTTGCACGCAACAAGTAACACATTACGAAAGAAAAAATTGTTGCCAGGAATTAATTACTGGCAACAATAACAAAAATGGAATGTAGTTTCCCAACGTTAGGTCGAAAACGAAGCAGTCAGGATTTATGGAATCGACTAATAGACTAATTGAAAATTACTTACCGTTACTATTGCTGTTATTATTAGCATCGCTGTAACTAGCAAGAATTCTGTCGGCAAGTTTATCGGGGACTTCTTGTAAATGGTCGTATTCCCAATTGAAAGAACCTACTCCTAGAGTTTGCGATCGCAACTCTATAATAAAATTTTGCATTTCGGATTGTGGTAGATACCCGACAACATTATCCCAACCTTGCCAGTTGTTAATGGCTTCATAAGCTAAAATTTGTCCGCGTCTACCGCTTAATAATTGCAGTACTTTAGAAGTAAATTCGTTAGGGGTTTTTACCTGCAAGCGGACAATTGGTTCTAACAGCGTGGGTTTGCATTCCGACATTCCGGTTTGCATTGCTTGCCTTGCTGCTAATTTAAAAGCTTGTTCGGAACTATCAACGTTGTGGTAGGAACCGTTGGTTAAAGTTACCGATACGTCTACTACGGGAAAACCCAGAGGACCATGTTCTAAAGATTCTCTGACACCCATTTCGACACCGGGGATGTATTGCTTGGGAACCACACCACCAACTATACTTTCACCAAATTGAAAACCTTCTCCTCTTGGTAAAGGTTGAATGTTTAAATAAACATCGCCAAATTGTCCGTGTCCGCCACTTTGATGTTTGTAGCGTCCGCGGATTGATGAAGCTGTTTTACGAATGGTTTCTTTATAAGGTACTTTGGGTAAATGGGTAGACATGGGAAGGTTATATTTACACCGCAGTCTATCAAGAGAAACTTGTAAATGAATTTCTCCTTGTCCCCAAAGAATTACTTCATGGGTGTCACCATGTTGTTCCCAAGCCAAACTTACATCTTCTTCTAATAACTTAGTTAACGCACTGCTCAATTTGACTTCATCATTACGTTTTTCGGTGACGATAGCTAAAGCGTAAACTGGTTCTAAGCGTTCGACTCGCGGCAATTCAATTTGCGAATCACGAGTTAAAGTATCGCCGGTTTTGATTCCTTCCAAACGAGTTAAAGCAACAATTTCACCAGAGGAAGCTGTATTTATATGTTGTTGATGCTGTCCTAGCAAACGATACATGCTACCGACACGAATACCGTTGAGAGTCATGCCTTCGGATAAATTTCCTTGCCATATCCGTACTAAGGAAAGTTTACCGCCTTGGGGAGTGTAATAAGTTTTTAATACTTGAGCTATGGGAGTATCGGAATTTTTGTCGTTACTTAAACAATTTAAATTATCTAAACGTCGTTTTGCAGTAGTTTGAGGCTCGGGGGCTTCTTTTAATAACGCTGACAACAGCGGGCGTACCCCATAATCTTGTTCTGCAACTCCGAAAAATACTGGTACAACTAAATCAGAACCCAAATCTAGTTTTAAATCTTTGATTATCTCCTCTTGGTTGGGTTCGATATCTTCTAAAAGTTCTTCAAGTAAATGGTCATCAAAATCTGCTAGAGTTTCGAGCATTTCTTCCCTAGCAGCATGTTCTTCTGCTTTTAATGCTTCTGGAAATGGAACTATATCGGCAGCAGCACCGGAATGATAATGATATGCTTTTTCGCTGACTAAATCGATAAATCCAATTAAATTTTCTTTTCGTAAAATTGGATACTGATGCGCTACTAAAGGACGGCTAGAAACGGCTTTAAGCGCATTCAAAATTTCTAAAACATGGATATTTGCTTTATCCATTTTATTCACAAACACCAAATGGGGAATTTCCCAATCATCGAGAAATTTAAATAATGGTGCTAAAGTTAAAACTTTTTCAGTTACGGGTTCGCAAACGACAATTGCAGCATCAACACCGATAAGAGCATTGTAAGTTTCTTGAGCAAATTCTACAGAACCGGGAGTGTCAATAAACGTAAAATCAACATCCTGGAATTGAGTACTTGCCGCACTTACTTCTACACTCATTTGACGCTCTCGCGCCTGTGGAGAATTATCGCTTATCGTGTTACCATCCTTAACGCTACCCTTGCGAGAAATCGCCTCTGTAACGAACAATAAGCTTTCGACTAACGTAGTCTTTCCGCTTAAATAAGGACCGACGATTGCAATCGAATGCAAACCCGTTCTAACTTTTTCAGTCATAAAAACCTCCTTCACGGTTTCGCTGGCTCGCGGCACCGCAGTATGATCGCTTATTTATTCAACGATTATCCTGCACTTAATTTCTTCCACCTCGACTTGTAAAGCGCTACTACAAGAATCGTATTGTCTATTAAAAATAATTTAAAGAAAAATAAAAAAAAGACAACATTTACATATAAAATTAAACTTTTATAAACAAGTTTAGTTGCAGTAACACAGGGTGTTGATGGATTTTAGGTTTTGGATTGACCATT
Organism: Rivularia sp. PCC 7116; assembly: GCF_000316665.1. GTDB lineage: Bacteria > Cyanobacteriota > Cyanobacteriia > Cyanobacteriales > Nostocaceae > Rivularia. The sequence continues at coordinate 2,396,595 of NC_019678.1, forward strand.
AAAGCTAAAACGACAGTTTAATAACTAAACCAGAATCTAAAATTTAGTATTGGTTCGGTCAAATTAAATCGTTACTAAGGAGAGAATCCATGAACAAATTGCTTTATAAATATCCGCTAGGTGCGTTTTTGAGTGCAATCTTTTTAAGCATAAATATTGCCTCTGCATCTGCTAATGAAGGTTATAAGTATAGCTTTGACCCCGTGCCGCAAAAGATAGCGCAATATACCCGCAACACCGCTACAACTTATTTAAACCAGGGTTTGCAATTAATCCAGACGGGAAGACCGCAAGACGCAATTAACGCTTTTAAACAAGCCATTCAGTTAGACCCTTCTTTAGCTCCAGCCTATTACAATTTAGGATTAGCGCTGCGGCAAGTGGGACAGTTACAACCGGCTGCGGATGCTTTTTATCAAGCTACTCGAGTTAACCCCAAGTTTGCTTTAGCTTATGCAAACTTAGGTGGTGCTTTACTTGAAGGAAATAACCTTGGGCAAGCGGAAAATTATTTACAGCGTTCTTTAGAAATAGATTCTAAATTAGGAGTTGCTTACTACAATCTTGGTTTACTCCACCAGCAAAAAGAAGACTGTAGTAAAGCAGTTAAATCTTTTAGAAAAGCGATGAAATATAGCAACAAAGCACCAGAGCCAGCTTATCAAATTGGATTATGCTATATGCAAGAGCGTAAATTTAAAAGAGCTAAAACTGCTTTTAATCAAGCAATAAAAATGAATCCAAAATATCCCGAAGCTCATTATAATCTCGGCTCAATTTTATATACCCAAGGCAAGCACGAACAAGCTTTAGAAGCATTTAGAAAAGCAGCCGAAGCTGACCCCGATTATCCCAGTGCTTATTACGGTGCTGGATTGGCATTTATACAAATGAAGCAATTTCCCGATGCCATGCGTGTCTTACAATATGCTAGGGATTTATTCTTAGCACAAAATAATTCTCAATGGGCTAACAATGCCGAACAGCTTATGCAGCAAGCCCAGAGTTTTACCGGCTCAATTCCTCCTCAATAAAAAGTTATTAATACTGCTGCTAACTTGCACGTCGTTAAGTCACAATATAAAGAATTGGTTGAACAATGGCTGGTGTGGTCTGTAGTTCACTTGGTAATTCATGTCTATGTTCGTGAAAAAACGTCCCAAAAGCCAATTTCTATTGTGGAATCGTTGGTTGGACAGGAACAGAATAGTAGCTAATATGGAGACTTTTTGTGACTTAATTGTCATTTCTCTGTGTTTTTGTTTGTTCTCCGTGATGTTAGTCAAGTTATGGGGGATATTTTACGATGTATTGCATTCTGTTGATTACAAAGAAGTAACTGCAAAAATGCTATTTATTCTAATTCTAGTCGAGTTATTTCGACTATTAGTGGTGTATCTACAAGAGCATAGCATTGCAGTTGGAGTCGCTGTAGAAGTAACGATTGTATCTTTGCTACGAGAGGTAATAGTTCATGGTGCAATGGAAATTTCCTGGATTCAAGTAGCATCTATTTGTGGTTTATTAATAATTTTGGGTGTATTACTATTGGTGTGTGCTAAAACTCCGCACATGGATTGTATTAGCGCTAATACTAAATATTGTCCTTTTATCTATCCTGATGACGATCAAGAGTCTTCAGGAGGTTGTAATTCCCGAAGAAGTTCTTCAAATCACGATCGGGACAGAAGGCAAGTTAAAACTTAGCTGTAGTCGGTATTTTAATTTGAGAAAAACCCGTCATTGGCGGGTTTTTTTGATTTGGGTAATTGGGCATGGGGTATGGGAAAAATGCCCATAGTTCAATTGTCCAACGCCACATTAATTAGGGTTTGCTGTTCGCGTAGCGCAGCATTAGCTGTAAAAGTTTTCTTTGACAAGGCAAGGGGGCAGGGAGCAGGGAGCAGGGGGAAAACCAGATTGTATTTCTGAGCAAGTTAACTAAAAAGTGCAAAACTGTTAGCCAGAAGATATCATAAGCTTGCACTTGAAACAGAGAAAAAGTCTTAAAAGCCTTATGTGGTAAAGCTAATAATCTTATTCAGCAAGCTCTAATTATGAAGAATAAAAATTTGAATCATTACTTATTTCATTGTGAATAAAAAACTGATTGCTAAAGTTGCTGTTGGCTTTATAGTCGCTTATACCTTTTGCTATATTTGGATTCGATTGGGAACTAAAAGGATTGTTCATAGTACGGGAACATCGGGTTGTAATTACGCCACTCATTTTGTCGTACCGGGAGATTCTAGCGTTATTAGTTACACGATTAATGCAAATTTGGCTTTACTGTTTACTCCTTTACGTTTGCTGGAACTGGCATACTGGAATCTAGCTCAACCTGTTGATTCCCCAATTTCAGAAGAGGATAGAAAGCTATATAAATTTGATACTTGTAAAACTAAAGTTTGATATTAGCCTTTTATTTTTAACATGAAGATTTTTAGTAATTGGTAATTTTTGATGCTTGATTTTTAATTTTAATAATGTATTAGCACTTTTCTTTGATGACCATGCTGAATACAATTACAACAAATTAGATGTCTATATTCTCAGTAATTTATCCATGTAAATACGATTTTTACAGTTTTTGGGTAAAATTAGGTACCGTATTACTGTACCTAAGTATTATGAATAATAAATCTATTATCAAAATTATCGCTGCTTCGGTATCTGCTTATATTCTATGTTATGCAGTAATTCGATTGGAGGGTAATATGATTGTTCATTACATGTCTACCGGTAGATGTGAGTACGTATATCATAGTGTTGATGCAGGTGATACTGGTTTTTTAGGTCGTCTAATCTATGCAGTAGTAGCAGTAACATTCACTCCCCTACGTTTATTAGAAGAACAATATTGGAATACTTTTCAACCACCTGGTTCGACCATTTGGAAGGAAGATAGAAATAGATTCGAGTCTTGTGAAAATAGAGTTTAATTTAAACCTTTGACTTTTGTACTTTAACCTTCTTCAGAAGAACTCAGATGTGAATTTATTGATTCATTTTGCAAGATTCTCACCAAAATTTTATCAACGCGATTGCCATCCATATTCATGACTTCAAAACGCATATCTTTCCATTCAAAGTTATCTGTGGCTATAGGGATGCGCCCTAAATGAGTCATGACTAAACCACCTAATGTTTGATAGCTGTCGCGGGAGTGGGATTCAATTTCTTCTTCCATGTCGAAAAGTTCAAAGAACTCATCCATTGTTAACATCCCATCCAATAGCCAGGAACCATCGTCTCGTTTTACCGCTTGGGGTTCTTCTTCTTCTTCATCGGAAGGAACATCACCGACAATTTCAATTAATATGTCGTTTAAAGTTACCAATCCTTGAATTACTCCATATTCATCAACAACTAATGCCACATGGTTGACGGTTTGCTTAAATAACTCTAGAACTTTTAATCCACGGGTGCTTTCGGGTACAAATATCGGCTCTCGCAATCCCACCGTCAAATCCATCTGTTCCCCGCAGAAACTACGAGCCAATAAGTTAGTTACCGGAATTATTCCCAGTACATTATCTAATCCTTCCTGACATACCGGATATCGCGAATAACCATTTTCAATTATTTTTTCGCGATTTTGAGTCACGCTATCTTTCAAATCCAGCCAGATGATTTCCGGGCGTGGTGTCATGAAAGAACCAACCGGGCGATCGCCTAAACGAAACACCCGCTCAACCATGTCCTGTTCTACTTCCTCAAAGGTTCCTTCTTCGGTACCTTGTTCGATTAATACTTTGATTTCTTCTTCTGTAACTTGCGGTTCTGTAGATGGCTTAATTCCTAATAATCGTACTATTGAATCTGTCAAAAAATTTAATAAAAAAACAATAGGATAAGTAATCCTAATTAAACTTTTCATTGGTAAAGCCACAATCGCAGCAATTACCTCTGGATGATTCAATGCCAAACGCTTTGGTACTAGCTCGCCTAAAATAATAGCTAAGGTAGTAATTATCAATACCGAAATACCGTGGGCTACTTGAAATTGGTATAGAGGAATAAAATCTAAAATAGGATATATTCTTTCATAAATAATTTGTTCTCCGTAGGCACCAGCGATGATGGTAACTAAAGTTATGCCGACTTGTACGGTACCTAAAAACTCGGTAGGAGAAGAAGCTAAGTCAAAAGCGGCTCTGGCTCTAGTATTTCCTTGATTGGCTAGCTGTTGCAAGCGAACCTTGCGAGCGGAAACAATCGCTAATTCTGACATGACGAAGATGGCATTAGCGAAAATCAGTAGAAAAATAATTAGTAACTCGAAATTGAGGGACATTTCTTAATTGCCGTTGTTTTTCGGCTAGTTATGCAAAATTGTAATTTTTAAGTATTTAGCATCCCAGGGATACTAATAAAAGACTCTAAATACATAAAATTTCCTCTGGAGAAGGAATTAATTGACCGAATTGGGAACACAATACACGTATATTAGCCGGAAGTTTCAGTCGTAATTTTACTAGGGAAAAACAGTTTTAACGCAAAATTTCCGGTTGACGCTTCTAAAATATTAAAGGGGGCATTAAACGCGCATGACTGCTTGCCTGTATTTTAGAAAAGGGCTAATTTCTCCACAATACTTTGATGTATTCAGGGAAAAGGTCTGTTATGGCTCAAAATTAACCGAATTTCGGAGTTCAATTTCTCGTACCCAGCGAGGGCTGCTAAGTTAAAATTACGAATTATAAAGTCATGGCTTTTTCTTCCATAGTGCGTGCTTTGGGACGTTCTTCCCTCACCACCGAACTACTTTCTAAATTAAAGACACAAACACAATTACAGTTAAATGGGATTCCACGTTTACCAAAGGGCTTGATAGCTTCAGCATTAGCGAATAGTTCGCAGCGGAATTTATTTGTGGTCTGCGCTACTTTGGAAGAAGCCGGACGTTGGACTACTCAGTTGGAAGCGATGGGATTCGCGACCATACATTTTTATCCTACTTCTGAAGCATCTCCTTACGAACCTTTTGACCCAGAAACCGAGATGACTTGGGGACAAATGCAGGTTTTAGCCGATTTAATCCAATTTTCTCCAGAATCTAATAAGCCTTCTAATCCCACAGTCGTAATCGCTACTCAAGCAGCTTTACAACCCCATTTACCACCTCCGGAAGCATTCAAGCCTTTTTGTTTAAATATTGCCAAGGGAATGGAATTTAATCTTGGTACCTTTGCAAAAAAAATGGCTGCTTTAGGATACGAAAGGGTTCCTTTGGTGGAGATGGAGGGTACTTGGAGTCGAAGGGGAGACATTGTAGATGTGTTTCCGGTATCTTCAGAATTGCCAGTACGTTTGGATTGGTTTGGCGATGAAATCGAGCAAATTCGCGAATTTGACCCTTCCACTCAGCGTTCGGCGTTAGATAAAATCGACCGGATAATTCTTACTCCCACTAGTTTTGCTCCTATATTAATTGCTGATGAGCGGTTTAATGACTCTGTAGAAAATTATCTTTCAGCTGAGGAAAAAGAACAATTAGAATCTGGACAGTTATTAGAAGGTACTCGCAGATTTTTGGGTGTAGCTTACAAACAACCTGCTTCTTTATTAGATTATTTACCTGAAAACACTTTAGTTGCTATTGATGAAGTTGAGCAGTGCTTCGCTCATAGTTTGCTTTGGGCGGAGAATGCCGAGGAGCAGTGGCAGGGGGTAGAAGGGGTAGAAGTGATAGAGGGGGTAGAGGGGGTAGAGGGGGTAGAAAATGATAATTCCCTTACACCTAAAGTCCAATTACCGAAAATCCACCGTTTTTGGGAAGAATGTCTCAAGGATTTAGAAAAGTTTGAAACTTTGTATTTATCGGAGATAGCTGAGGAAGGTAGCGATGCGATTAATTTAGCTGCTCGTTCGATTCCGGTGACTCCTCATGCTTTTGCGAAGTTGGCGGAGAATTTAAGGGAGGAACGCGATCGCAATTTTAACATTTGGTTGATTTCGGCTCAACCTTCTCGTTCGGTTTCTCTTTTACAGGAGCACGATTGTCCGGCTCAGTTTATTCCGAACCCCCGCGATTACCAAGCTATCGATAGAACGCAGGTTGGTCACGTTCCGGTTGCTTTAAAATATTCCGGGTTGGCGGAGTTAGAAGGTTTTATTTTACCAACATACAGAATAGTTGTTGTTACCGATAAGGAATTTTACGGACAGCACACTTTAGCTACTCCCGGTTACGTCCGCAAGCGGCGCAAAGCTAGTTCTAAAAAGGTTGATCCCAATAAGTTACGTCCGGGAGATTATGTAATTCACCGCAATCACGGTTTGGGTCAATTTCTAAAGTTGGAAAGTCTAACGCTTAATAATGAAACTCGCGATTATTTAGTTGTTAAGTATGCAGATGGATTATTAAGAGTAGCAGCCGACCAAGTTGGGGCTTTATCTCGTTTTCGGACAACTACTAACAAGTCCCCGCAGTTAAATAAAATGACGGGTAAGGCTTGGGAAAATACGAAAAATAAAGTCCGCAAAACCGTTAAGAAATTAGCGGTTGATTTATTAAAACTGTATTCTCAACGTTCCCAACAAACTGGTTTTACTTATCCCCAGGATTCTCCCTGGCAGGAAGAGATGGAAGATTCTTTTCCATATCAACCTACTACCGACCAGTTAAAAGCCACTCAAGACGTAAAACGGGATATGGAAAGCGAGCGTCCGATGGATCGCTTAGTCTGCGGTGATGTGGGTTTTGGTAAAACTGAGGTGGCAATAAGAGCTATATTTAAAGCCGTAACTTCTGGTAAGCAAGTTGCATTGCTCGCACCTACAACTATTCTTACCCAACAGCACTACCATACTTTAAAAGAAAGATTTGCTCCCTACCCCATAAACGTTGGATTGCTCAACCGTTTTCGTAGTGCTGAAGAAAAGCGAAATATACAGAAAAGATTGTTAACGGGGGAATTGGATATTGTTGTTGGTACCCATCAACTTTTAGGTAAAAGCGTTCAATACAAAGATTTAGGTTTATTGGTAGTAGATGAAGAACAAAGATTTGGCGTAAATCAAAAAGAGAAAATCAAATCCTTGAAAACTCAAGTTGACGTACTTACCCTGAGCGCTACACCTATTCCCCGCACCTTATATATGTCGCTCTCGGGTATCCGGGAAATGAGTTTGATTACTACACCACCACCATCAAGAAGACCAATTCAAACCCATCTTTCACCGATGAATCCCGAAGCAACTCGGACAGCTATTCGTCAAGAATTAGACAGAGGCGGTCAGGTATTTTACGTAGTTCCACGGGTGGAAGGAATTGAAGATAAATCTGCCTTTATTCGAGAAATGATACCGAATGCCAGGATTGCGATCGCACACGGTCAGATGGAAGCGAGCGAGTTAGAATCTATCATGCTTTCTTTCAGTAGTGGCGAAGCTGAAATTCTGATTTGTACGACTATTATTGAATCCGGTTTAGATATTCCCCGAGTTAATACAATATTGATTGAAGACGCGCAGAAATTCGGATTGGCGCAACTTTATCAATTAAGGGGAAGAGTTGGACGTGCCGGAATTCAAGCTCATGCATGGTTATTTTATCCCAGACAAAGGTCATTATCGGAAGCTGCTAGGAAAAGATTAAGAGCTATTCAAGAATTTACACAACTGGGTTCCGGTTATCAACTAGCAATGCGAGACATGGAAATTCGCGGAGTCGGTAATTTATTGGGAGCAGAGCAATCCGGACAAATGAATGTCATCGGCTTCGACTTATATATGGAAATGTTAGAAGAAGCCATCCGCGAAATTCGGGGACAAGAAATTCCCACAGTCGAAGATACTCAGATCGATCTTAATTTGACAGCGTTTATTCCAGCAGATTACATTACCGACTTAGATCAGAAGATGAGCGCATATCGTGCCGTAGCCGTAGCCAATTCCAAAGGAGAATTAGCAATGATTGCAGCAGAATGGAACGATAGATACGGTACAGTACCCGCATCGGCGAATCAGTTGTTACGGGTGATGGAATTAAAGCAATTAGCGAAAAACTTAGGATTTAGTCGGATAAAACCAGATGGAAAACAACATATTGTCTTAGAAACCCCGATGGAAGAACCTGGTTGGAAATTATTAGCTGAGAAATTACCGCAAAATATGATGAGTCGCTTTGTGTATTCTCCCGGTAAAGTCACCGTTAGGGGTTTAGGAGTAATGAAAGCAGACGTACAATTACAAACATTAATAGATGCATTTACTAAGATGCAGGATGCCGTACCCGAACAGTTCGTAGTTGCGCTTTAGCGCCAAACATTTAGGTTTAAATCTTATACGGTGCATTATCGCTTTATTGGTAATTCACACTTTTTATATTTTTAGATTGTAATATAGCGTTTCCCAGTCTATTGAAGTACACACAAAACCTCACCCCTAACCCCTCTCCTTGATAAGGAGAGGGGAGATAAAGCACAGCTTTATCGGGGTGAGGTAATCGCTGTACCTCAGTTGCTTAGGAAACGCTATATCAAATTCGTTTTTATCAGAATTATATATTTTGAAACGCAAAGTGACGCAGAGTTTTTTGTCCACATTATTTATCATTCCGATACAAGTGGAAAAACTTTATTTGAGGGGGATTTACCGATTACAAAATTAATATATCGTTGTTATCAATTGTGTATTAACTGTGAACTTAATTTACATAAAACAAGTCATAACACATAGATATTAACAATGAAAAAAGTAATCGTAATCCTTCTTTTAGCAGCAACTTTAACAGCTTGTAGAAATTCTTCAACTACTTCAACATTATCCAAACAACATCAACAGCCAAATAAGACTTTTAAATCGTGGTGTGAAGATAAACTGAATTTACCTCAAGATATAAAATATACAGTTGAAGTTTTATTAGAAGAAGCTGGTACTCAAGATTGTCAAAAGGCTAATCGAAAACTTAGTCAATTAACTGAGCTTTCAGTTGATGACAAGCAAATCAGCGATTTACAACCTGTTGTAAGTTTGACTCAATTAACCGAACTGAAACTGAAAAGTAATCAAATCAGCGATATAAAACCACTTTCTAAATTAACCAATTTAACTAAACTGTATCTCGATTCTAATAACATTAGCCAGGTAAAAGAGCTTGCTAATTTAATAAATTTAACCGAACTTAGTCTTAGCTATAATCAACTCAGCCATGTCAAAGGAATTACTAATTTAACTAAGCTAGAATATCTGAATCTTCATCGCAATCAAATAACCGATATTCGACCACTTGCCAATTTAACGAATTTAATTAAGCTGCAACTTAGCAGCAACCAAATAGAGAGTATCAAGCCGCTTAGTAAATTAAATAATTTGACAGAACTGATTGTGTATCAAAATAAAATTAATGAAGTTAAAGAAATAACTAATTTAATCAATTTAAAATATTTGAATATTGGTAAGAATAATATCAGCAACGTAAAACCGCTTTGGGAATTGACTAACTTAATTGAACTGTATATTAACGAAAATAAAATCAGTAATATTGAAACACTTGCTGATTTAAGCAATTTAAAAGAACTTGGTCTTTGGAAAAATCAAATTAGCGATATCACACCGCTTTGGCAATTAACAAATTTGACTAAACTTAATATTCAAGAGAATAAAATAATTGATATCAAAGCGCTTGCTAATTTAACCAACTTAACTTATCTAAATGCAGCAGGTAATCCCATACAGAATAAAACCTGTCCCGTTAAACCAAAATCTATATGCAAATTTTAGTTAAAATTAACCTACCACAATTATTCTCCTCGATTTGCATAATAGGATTGCTGTGGACTAAAAAATAGCGATCGCCATGACAAGCAGTGGTGAATATAATTCGTAATTCGTGAGAATACAGCAGTTTTAGAATAAATCAAATCAAAACCTTACAGATACTGACATCTATCCGATAAAAATCAAATTCAGTATATGTAAAAGCAATGGAACACAACCTTTATCCAATATCCAAAACTAAACAAAACTTACCATAATTAATCTGTAAAACCCGAAAAGTTAATATATGTAATTGAAACAACTCAGTTCCTTTTTACATAATCGACAATAAACCGGGTTTCTGAAAAAATATCAACTTAAACCTACCGAACAAGCTGAACTGATTCCAACCAATTTTCCCAAACTTCAACGGCTTTCTCTTGTAAAAGATGACCATATTTAACAGTATCGGCACGTAATTGCTTAACGCTGATACCGGGAGTAGAATTAATTTCACAAGCATGACCAATAAACCAACGTTCTAATCCTGTCTGAGTGACTTCTGGATGAAATTGCAACCCCATGCTGGCTTTACCCCAAGAAAATGCCTGATTTTCATATAACGAACTTGAAGCCAAACGGGTAGCACCTTGAGGTAGATCGAAGGTATCACCATGCCAATGAAGTACGGGAGTATTTTCTACATCTAAGTTAATCAAAGGTGAATTTTTACCTGTTTGGCTTAAGTGAATATTAGACCAGCCAATTTCCTTTTGTCCTCCAGGATAAACTCTCGCTCCTAAAGCTCTAGCCATCAATTGAGCACCCAAACAAATACCAAGTGTAGGTAAATCGGCTTTCAAACGCTGTTCTAATAAACGTAATTCATCAACTAGGAAAGGATAGTCTTGTTCATCATAAGCACCAATCGGACCTCCCAAAATAATTAACATATCTTCAGTAGGAGAAATATCGGTCAAATTATCTACTGCCGCTTCCAGATATTTAATTGTGTAACCTTGTCTTTCAAGAGCTATTTCGAGAGTACCTAAATCTTCAAAGGCTATATGTCTAATAACTGTTGCGCTTTTCATCACTAATTACTCCAGAATAATGTTTTTAAATCAAAAATAGTTTGTTACTGGACTTCGTAAATTAAGATATTAATTGATAATCGGCAAATATTTGGAAAGCACCACAGACTTCAAACACACCAGCCTTTTCAAACATTCTTAAAGTTGGACTAGCCGCTTGTTTTACACCAGCAGCAACATCACTGGGTACAAAAACTTCTTGCAAAATACCTTTAGCATCAACATCGCTAAAATCTAAAGCTTTAAGAACGTTGTATTCCACATCATAATCTGGCCCCAAGAAAGCCCAAACCAGACGGGGTAAAATTTTAATCATTTCCTGCTTTTCTAAAGATGATAGATTTTGCCACAATAAAGGAAATAAGGCTTGAAAATAAGCACCGTGTAATGCTTCATCCGCTGCATGGTCGCCAATTACATTTCTCACAACATCAGCTACATTGGGGTCGCTAGGAACTTGTTTTAATACCTTTGTTACCAAGGTTTCGGAAATAGTCACAAAAAATAATTTAATTAAATCAGGTGATAATTTAGATTGATTTTCTCTAATTATATTTTCAATAACTTTTTCAAAAATAGGACGACCAAGAATAGAATCCCCTAGCGAAAATGTTTCCTTAACTTGGGTAGAAAAAAGCTCTACAAATAAAGCATGACCACCTTCATCACAATAGATTTTTAAAGCATCATTACGTTGTTGAACATTTAAGTTAATTGGCGCACTTCCTAGAGATAAAGCACTACAAACAGGATTAACATGATTTAACTCTAAGAGTGTAGTAAATTGAAGATGCGCTAAAAGTCGATAAGCAAGAACGGTCATCCAAAGATTACTATCTTGAGCAATAACGGAATGATTTGCTAAAGGAACTAAATCTGGGGAGAAAGGTAAACCAACAATAGAATCTTGACGCATTGGTTTGCTTCTAATCCAACTTTTCTCATTCCAACCACTAAATAATCTAGATTCTTGCTCGGAATAATTAATTTTTAATGCTGCTTGTTGTCCGTTCATGATTTAAACTCCTCTGCGATTAATTTGCTGTGTTCTGTACTTATTATTGACTGGAAATCGAGATATTTAATTAGCTTAGTCTGAAATATTTATTTAAAACTACTTAAACTTGAATGAGAAAATTTTATGAAATTCTCAGCAATAACTAATCTTTTTTTTGAACTATTTATTAGTATCTTTGACGTTTCCAGTTGGATTGAAACCGTATCTCGTCGGTAAACGTTGTGGCGTTAGCCATATAAAAGTACGAATAGCCCCAGCCCCCAATTATGGGGGAGAAATATATCTTAAAGTCCCCCAAACGTCGTGGATTTAGGGGGCTGCTGTTAGATAGTAATAATAAATTCGTATCTCAATTGAGCAACGCCAATAAAATCGCTGCGATGTGAATTACGCAGATATATTTTTTTATTCGGTTTTAACGTGGTTTCATATCATGTCCGGTTAAACAGTTATCATATCTGTGAGGGCTAAGTAATAAGTAATAAGTAATAAGTAATGAGTAGTAGATAGGAATGGCCGCAACTGGCACATTTATGCTGTAGGGTGCTTGTACACAGATTAATTGTTAAGGGAATAATAAAGCAATCAGTGTACGGCACCATCCGAGTTGTGTGACGCGCAGCCTTAGTCCTGGTAGATAACAACCGCCATCTTTTCAGTAGGGTTATATCGTCAGTAATTAGCCGGACTTGATATCATTTATTGAGTGCAAACTACCCTCCCCACATCAAATCTTCAATCAAACCACGTTTATACATTACGAAATTAATCTCGTATGTTATGAAGTATGTACTAGAACTAAAATATAGTCTTAATAAGTACAACAAAGCAAGTAATAACACTAATGAATAAAGCAATTTTATTCCTTTGCACTATATTCGCTCTGACTCATACAAAAGCTATTGCCAATCAAGCACTTCAGCAAAATAAGATAAAAAGTTTTATCGAATACTGTCAGCAAAAATCAACTTTACCTCAAGCAACTAAGGATACCGTTGAGGTGTTGTTGAAAGAAGCAGGTACTCAAGATTGTCACCAAGCAAATCGGAAACTGAGTAGTTTGACCGAGCTTAGACTTCTAACAAAACAAATAAGCGACCTTAAACCGCTTTCGGGATTAACTAATTTGACCAATATCGACCTTTGGGGAAATAAAATCAGCGATGTAAAACCCCTTGTTAATTTAACTAATTTGACCAACTTAAATATTGGAGGAAATAAAATTAGTGATGTAAAACCGCTTGCTAGTTTAACTAATTTGACCAATCTCGACTTAGGAGGAAATAAAATAAGCGATGTAACACCGCTTGCTAGTTTAACTAATTTAATTAGGCTTGATGTTTACTCAAATCAAATAAGTGATATAAATTCGTTAGAAAATCTGAATAATTTGACTTTCCTTCGTGTTGGTTCTAATCGAATAGTTGATGTCAAACAATTTGCTAATTTCACTAATTTGACCGAGCTTTGGCTTGAAGAAAATCAAATCAGTGACGTAAGACCACTTTCTAGTTTGAATAATTTGACCAAACTTAACCTTATGAGCAATCAAATAAGTGATATCAAACCGATTGCTAGTTTAAATAGTTTAAACTCTCTAGACCTTGATAAAAACCAAATAAGTGATATCGAAGCGCTATCCAATTTAACTAACTTGACTACCCTTGGTCTTGATAGAAATCAGATAATTAATATAAAGCCGCTTTCTAATTTAACTAAGTTGAGATGGCTTTTTCTTCGTCAAAATCAAATAAGCGATATAAAGCCGCTTTCTAGTTTGACTAATTTGAGATGGCTTGAACTTAAGTCTAACAAAATCAGGGATGTAAAACCCCTTACTAATTTAGCGAAATTAAGAAATCTTAATCTTAGCTCTAATCAAATAACGAACGTACAATCGCTTGCTAATTTAACGAATTTGGTTAACTTTAACGTCGAGGAAAATCCAATTAATACCAAAAGTTGCCCCGGAAGGAGTACTAAATGCGGTTCTACAAAGCTAAAACATAGAACATTTCGTCACGAAATATTTTAAGTACTTTTATAATTGGTCTAAATAATTCATTTAGACCTCAACTATTAATATACAAGAAAATATTTTAAAAAATAATTACTTAAATATAATAATGAAAAAAAATATCACAATCTTTCTTAAGGTATTGACATATTTTCAAGAGTTGAGATATTTGAGTTTAAAGTCTAATAATATTAGCGATATCCAACCGCCTTACGAAATTAACAGGGAGCATCCCAATGGCGGCAAAAAGCCCGCAGTGTCTTATGTAGTATCTACCCATATTTTTATTAATTCTAAATCCATAGAGAATCGCCACTAATAGCTCCAAATTTCAAGCATCACTCATACCACACATTCCTTGATTTATAATGTTTCTAGCTGCGCGAAGGCAATTATTTTTCTCCCATGCTCAATTCCCAAAACTTGAAAAATTCCACAACTAAATACCGTCGATATCTATTTGAATTCCTCGGCAGCAAACGCTATTCCCGTCCCTATCGTCGTGGAGTTGGCAGCATAATCGAAAAATATTTATCCGAAAATGGCTTTTTTATTGAAGCAGGAGCAAATAACGGTTTCTCCGAAAGTAATACTTATTATTTAGAAAGATTTAGAAACTGGAAAGGAATTTTAATCGAACCAATTCCCCATCTTTACCAAGAATGCGTCAAAGAAAGACAAAAATCGCAAGTTTTCAACTGTGCTTTAGTATCTCAAGATTTCTCAGATAGCGAAATTGAAATGATGTACGGACATACCATGTCTCTTGTAAAAGGTGCTTTTGATGATGAGAATATAGAATCCGAACGGGTTGCTTTTGCCGGAAGAAAGTTGGGTTTTACTCCTTACACAATCAAAGTACCTGCTCGAACTTTAACTTCTATCTTAGATGAAGCGAATGTAGGTAAAATAGATTTCTTCTCTCTCGATGTAGAAGGTTTTGAATTAAATGCTTTGCAAGGATTGGATTTTGAAAAATATCGACCCGAATTTATGCTCGTTGAATGTCTCAACGAACAATCTTTTCAAGAAATTGAAGCTTATATCGCCGATTACTACGATTTATTTGAAAAAGCTTCGCAAGTTGATTATTTATTTAAAATTAAATAATAAAATTGAAGGTAATTTTGTAAATAATTATTAAATAAATAAAATCTCTGTTTTACTGTGAATGTAGAGAACTTACTATGACAGGTTTTTATCTAAAATTTTCTAATAGTGTGTATAAGCGTAAATTTTCCGTAAGTAGATACTCCTAAATTGAAAAATAAAGAAAGTAATACTATTGATAAAATTATGGTTTCCACAAAAAATACAGTAAAACCGAGATTTGAAGGCTTTTATATAGAAATGGTGATGCCTGACTTGCAAGATAGATGTCAGGAGGTTGTTTCTGAAGTACTTGGTGAAGATTGGGATATTAAAGCCATTGGCGACAACTTGACCGAATTTGAAGTGTTGCTTGAAGATGATGCGCTATCGGTAAAACAAGCTTGGGATAAGACTTACGAGTTGCGATCGCGACCTGGTGTAGTTGATGTGGAGCCGTTGTTTGCAGTTCCGGTAAGGGAGTTTAAGCAATTAGAAAGCAGGGAGCAGAAAGCAGGGGGAGAGGAATCCAAATCTCTTTGGGATATCCTAATTTCGTTATTAAGTCAATTATTAGATTTGTTTTCTGGTTCGGGTGTAGAAACTGGACTTTCGACTAATAATGTAGATTGGGTTTTAAAGGAATTAAAAGTTTTACAAGCCTGGGAGAAGTATTTTCCCGATCCAAATAAGTTGCCAGGACACGGGGTTATAATTGCTCATCCAGATACCGGATATACGACACATCCAGAAATTGAAGATAATTTGCTGTTGGAGCAAGGTTATGATTTCCTTGGTTCCGACGAAGATGAAACGGACCCCTTAGAAAAGTCGGATCGGGAATTAGTTAATAATCCCGGTCATGGAACCTTGGCAGCTAGCGTCATGATAAGTCCGCCCAAAGCGCAGGGTAATTACGATAATAATAAGTACGTTACAGGGGTGGCTCCCGGTGCAAAATTGGTACCGCTACGAATAACTTATTCGGTGGTACTTTGGAGCAATCATAATTTAGCCAAAGCGATTGAATATGCGGCGGATAAAGGTTTTCATATAATTTCTATTTCACTAGGAGCAGGTTTTTATAATAAGCGATTGCGGACTGCCATCCTTTACGCGCAAAAACGGGGTGTAATAATCGTTGCGGCATCGGGTACCTGGGTTCCCTTTGTGGTATTTCCTGCTGCTTATGATGAAGTCATTGCGGTTGGCGGCAGTACGGTTAATCGTAAGATTTGGATAGGTTCTCCCCGTGGGAGAAAAGTCGATGTTTCAGCACCGGGGAAAGGAGTATGGTATGCGAGAACTGTCAAGGAAAACGAACAATTAGTCTATAAGATTCAGCAGGGTTCCGGTACTTCGTTAGCTACACCATTAGTTACGGGTGTGGCAGCATTATGGTTGTCTTACCACGGTAGGGATAATTTGATTCGTCGTTATGGTGCGGAGAAAATCCCGTTTATATTTAATCAACTTTTACGAGAAACTTGTGATGTTCCTCCCAATTGGAAGCCAAATAGATATGGTGCCGGTATCGTAAATGCTCAAAGATTGTTAGATGCACCGTTACCAGACAACGTCAATCGTTCGGTGATTCCGCCAGCTTTTGCATTGCAGCAACATACTCCAGTAGAAAGTGGGGAAATGGAAACTTTTGCTCATATGTTTGAATCTGTTGACTTGGATATTAATTCTTTAAAATCGAATCTTGCACAGTTAATGCAAAGTAGCGAGAGGGAATTACCGAAAAAATTAAAAGAAGTCGGACAGGAATTAGCTTTTTGCTTTGCTGCAAATGGGGAATTGTATGAAAAATTTGCCGCATCTTTGAATAGGGATAATGATAAGCAGCAACAGCCACAAACTAGAGAATTTCAGACTTTAGTACCTGCAAATGCCGATTCTAAAAGTGAAATGCGAGAAATGTTGTTAAATTCCGGTGTCTCGGAAACTTTGAATCATAAATTAAGGAATTAGGAATTGTAACTGTAGAGATTGATATATAACGTCTCCCAAAGTTGAACGGGAAAACGAATGGTAAAAATGAGGAAGAAGGGGTGGTAGCACTTCACCACATAAGTTATGAGGGGTAAAGCATTGTTTGTACCTAAAGTCTGAAACCCTTAATATTTGGCGCTAACGCGCAGAGTCTCCCCGAGGGAGATAGTAATCCCAGTTGCTGTGATGAGCCGCACATAAAGGTGAACGCGCTCATGCTTGGTTTCACTCCGTTGCACTCGCTGCGGAGATTGTGTAATTAATTATGTTCGCTTACTTCTTTGCATATTCTTATAAAAGAATAGACAAATAGCTATATAACTGTTGATAAACTATTTAGTAAAAGCAGTTTTAATATTCTTTTGTCATCCTCCTTTTTGAATACTTAACAAATCGTAGCTCAACAAAATCTCATATACAAAACCTCCTTTAATACAGCTAAATCCTTGTTTCTATAGGGCTTTTACTTACATAGTAGTTATAAATGATTGAACAATTAAATCAAAATGATACTGGTTATAAAATTATTGAATGTAGCAATATTACTTTTTATTTACAAAGCAAAAATAGTTGATATCCCTGAAATAACTGTAGGTTAAGGAATAATTATAATTTAATTTTATCTTTATAAACTAATTTATGAATCCTGTTATACAATAACCTTAGTAAACGAAATTACTTAGAAGTAAAGTAGTTTAGTTTGGGGGAAAAATAGTTTTATCAGAAAAATATTACCAGTGGCGATAATATAATCGCTGCAATTGTTGGGCGTAAAAATAAATTCCGAATCTAGTTATTACAAAGCCTTTGACAGAGCTTAAAGGATGTTTGAAAAGTATTTAAAACTTAGTCCCTATTAAATAAAAGTCCGCATTGTGGTTTGAATCCCTATTCATTTTTTTGGATGAGGGTTGGATTTTAGTATGGATTGGGGATAAATCTACTTTTCAAACAATCATTAAGGAAAAGGATTTGTAATAAAAGTGTTTGTACAACATGAGCGTAGAACCAATGTATACGTTATTAAAATCCATAACTGCAAACAGGGATATGGGATATGAATCTATTTAATTTCGATCGTAAAAAAAGAGGTCAAAGTATGACTCAGGGCAGCAGCAGTAAGAAGGTGGATTTGGTTATTGTTATCGATACCAGCCCTTCAATGAGAGATGAAGCTAGGGATTTGAGTAAAGCTGCTGAAGCTGCGATTAAGACAGCTAAATCTAGCTGTCCGTCGGATTTGAGGGTGACTTGGCTTGGTGTGGAAGGGGTTTGGAAAGGAACCAAATTTAATCAAACTATTAGAGATTATTTGACTGGTACTTGTAAAGTATCTGAGTCTCAACTCCGTGGTAGAAGGAGGGGAGAATTAAAATCGGCAGGAGCGCAGGAAGATGCTGCTAGAGCTATAGATGATATCTCCAGTTTATTTAATTGGAGAGAAGGAGCTTCCAGAGCAATTTTCTATTCTGGTGATGAAGCTCTTGAAGGTGGTGGAAGTAAAACCGAAAAGGCTGATATTGAAGCTGCTGATTTAGCTATTGAGAAAGCCTTAGCTAATCAAGTTACCGTTCACACCTTTTTTGGAACTTCTAAAAGCAAGCATCAGGAAGGAGTTAAGCAGGAGTACGCCAGAGTTGCGAATTCTACCGGAGGACAGTTTTTTACAGATAAAGATTTAACTGGTGGTTTTGCCAAGATTTTGGAAAAGGTTATTTGTGGAAGCTGTAATTCTCAAATTACTCCAGGAACTGTTTTTGTTCAGGATTGTTTAAATAATCAAGTTAGCAAGCTATATACCTTAGATTTAGCTTCAGGTAAAACTAATTTTATCGGTGAAATGACCACCGAAGTTGCCGATATCGCTTTTGTCGGTTCTCAACTTTACGGACTTGATTTAGAAAACGGTAAATCTGTTTTAGTCAAAATCGATTTTAATACCGGACATTGTGAAACTGTTGGTAATTTAGGTTTTGCTGCTTCTGGTTTAGCTTATGACGCTCTTTCTCAGACTTTATACGCGACAACTGCCAAACAGTTAATTGAAGTAGACATCAATACCGGTATTGGTAAATCGGTATTGAAGGTAGCGAATCAAGCATATAACTGTGGTGAAGTTGCTTTTAGTAATGATGGCGAGATTTATATCACCTTAATTGGTTACGACAAGAAGAAGCTGTTAGCCAAATGTAATTTAACAGCAGGTACCGTTAACCATATTGGCGATATCGGATTCCCCGATATCGGAAGTTTAGAATTTGTCGGAGATACCTTATATGGTGTGACTGGCAACTTCTTCAATTTAGGAAAAGACGGGCAAGTAATTCGCATCGATACCAAGACTGGTAAAGGAACTTTAGTTAGCACAACCGAACCTAAAGGGCGTTGGGCTGGAATGAGCGTTTATCAACCCGCAGCAAAGGTAAATACTCAAAAGTCTCAGACTGTAATTTCTACTAGCGATCGCAATAAGGAAGAGAAGGTTGCTTCTCAATCAACTCAAACTCAAACTCAACCTCAAAAGGAGCCAGCAATGAGTGTATTAACCATAGACACCAAAGAAAACTGCTATGTAATTGACCCCGGTCAAATGAATAACTTGCAGCAGAATGTTGCAAATTCCTTCACTTTAGATAAAGGTGTTTACGACATTAACATTGCTAGCGGTAGCTATAAGTATGCCAAAACCAAAAACGAAGGAGAACCTTTTGTTTTACTTTGGGTATATGGAGAGAATGGTGCAACATTTGTCAACCAAAATACAGGATTTGAAACAGGTGCTACCTGGACAACTTTAAATGGTTACGACAATCATTTGAAGTTAGAAGTTAAGCAAAAAGCGGTAATTTGTGGATTGTTCTTCGATGTTAATAACAGTGAAAACAACGGCTCTGTCAAGCTTTCCATTGCCAGCAACAAACCATATTTTAATCCTCAAGAATTAACAATTGGCAGTAAAGAAAATTGTTATATCTTGAATGAAAATTATTTATCCAGTCTTAAGCAATCGGGTAAAAATTTAGTTGAATTAACACCCGGAAACTATAAAATCAGAATTCAGTCAGGAAATGCTAGTTACTGGTCGGATGAGAAAAAATTCGATTTAGAACCCTGGGCTTTGATTTGGGCTAAAGGAGGCAAATTCACCACAAAATTAGCTGGTGTTGAAGTAGAAGAAAGCTGGTGTTCGTTAAACGGTTTGAAAGATGAAATTGTTTTAGAAGTCAAAGAAAAAACTTCTATCACTGGATTCTTTTTCGATACATATAAAGAAGATAACGAAGGCAAAATTGTTTTAGCAATTGAACCAATTAATACAGCAGAACTAAATAATAAAAAGCAGCAGCTACAACAACAAGCGCAATTCATTACAAGTAGCGCGGGGAAAACAAACGGTAGTACTAAAACTAAAACTACTACCAACGGTAACGGTGGCAAGACTACAACTACAACCACAACAACCGTAACTGCTGGTGGTAACGGTGGTAACAGCAACAACATTGAATATAATTTCCGTATTGACGAAGCTCAAATGGAAAAAATGTGGCAGAAAATGGCAGCCAACATTGAAAAATCTGTTACCGTCAAAGGCGAACAAGACGATAAACAAGCAGCATACCACTGGGATAATTTAGAAAAATGGTTGCTTAAAGGCTATCAATCCCAAGCCAAAGACTTATCAATGCAGGTAGCCAAAGTCGAATTTATGACTAAAGCGCTATCCCAACAAATGGAAGATAACTTCAATCAAAACTTCCAAGCTTGGGCAGGTCATTTCGACCAACGCATGAACGACTTGATGAACGGTAGACTCAACCAACTAATCGAAGAAAGAGTTAACACCAGAATTCAAGACAGAACTCAGGAAATCAAAAACGAAGTTGTTCAACAAATGAACAACGACTTAGAAAAGCGAGTAAATTCCTTATTAAACGTCAACCTGGCAAATAAAAATCAGGAATTAAAGAATCAAGTCGCTCAACAGTTGCAGCAGGAAATGGAAAAGCGGATTGATTCGGTAGTTAACGTCAAAGTTTCCAATCAAACCCCGCAAATCAATAACTTAATTGTTCAGCAAATAGAAACCGACATCGATAAACGCATCAACGACGTAGTAAAAGTAAACATGGCGAATCATAACCAAGAGATTCGCAATCAACTATCCGAGCAAATCGGTAAAGATATGGACGGACGTATTGATTCGGTAGTTAATCTCAAAATTACCGACCAAAGCCAGAATATCAAGAACATGGCAGTTCAACAAATGCAATCGGAAATCGATAAACGAGTTGAAGCCATGACTAACTTGAAACTGAATGACTTCGGTAAAGAAATCAGCGATCGCCTGACTCAGCAAGTAAACAAAGATATTGACGGACGCATTGATTCGGTAGTTAATCTCAAAATTACCGACCAAAGCCAGAATATCAAGGACATGGCAGTTCAACAAATGCAATCGGAAATCGATAAACGAGTTGAAGCCATGACTAACCTAAAGCTGGGTGACTTCGGTAGAGAAATCGGCGATCGCTTAACTCAACAAGTCAACAAAGATATTGACGGACGCATAGAATCCGTAGTTAACTTAAGAATTGCCGACCGCGACCAAGGAATCAAAAACTTAGTAATTCAACAAGTCCAAGGAGACATCGACAATCGCATCAACGCCGTAGTCGATAGAAAAACAGATGATAACGTTCGCGGAATAGTTGATAACGCATTTAAGGATATTGATAACCGCATCAACGTCAACTTTGACAATAAAATTCTCAACTTCCGCGACGATGTAAACTCCATAGTTGACAACAAACTATCCGAAAACGTTGGTGCTATCAAACAGAATCTGCTTGGTGACATCAAAAACCAGCAATTCTTCATCGACATGCAGTCAATCAAAGCCGAAGTAGAAAACTTCTACTCCCGCTTAGGACAATTTGAAACCCAACTGTATCGTCGAATCAACCAAGGAGACACCGAACTTTACAACTGGACACTCGAACAACTAGTAGCACTACAAGGATGCTTAACAGATAGACAAGCACTAGTAAAAATGTTTGAAAACTTCAGCACAGAATTAAAACAACAATTAGACTGTGCCGATTGCGTAGATCCCCAAAGATTTACCCCCTTCAAAGCAAACGTGCAGACATCTCAATTACCTGAATCTAAATAAATTAGGTAATCGGTAATCGGTAATGAGTAATAGCTAATAGAAGAGCAATTCCTAATGTAGAGACGTAGCAATGCTACGTCTCCTTTATTTTGGGTTGTAACGGGAATTGGTAATTGGTAATTGGTAATAGTAAATAGAATAAAAATATAAGTATTTATCCTAATCACTCAGGGATTACAAACCCCTGTCTTATAGCAAAAGTTTTATAAATAGGACTGAAAATAACCTTTAAAATTAACATTCCAAAAATTGTTTAACCTATTACAACAATAAAATTAAATGTAATATTCAAAACCATGAATAAATCAGTAGAAAGCTAGAATTAAGAGATAATCTGCAAAAACTGAATAAAAAGTGAATATTACTCGAAGCCTCCTCCGCACATCAATCATTTCTTAGAAGGAGAAAAACTCGTGGTTGCAGTAGTAAGTACCAAGGAACAACTGAAAGAAGCACTCATCAATAAAGCAGAAGAAATCATCGTCGTTGATGCTCAATTAGCTACTGATATCGGCAAATTCATCGAAAGACTGAGTTTTGCAACAGAAGAAGATTACAAAAATATAGTTACAATTGCTGGTGTTAGTTTAATTATTGGATTTACACTATTAGCTAATTTAATGGCATTTGGATTTCTAGTAGGATTCAAAATCTTAATTGTTCCAGAAATCATCATGTTTATTATTTTCTTGATTGCATTAGCAATGAAGCTGAATAATCTACTGAAAAACAATTATGAAATCATCAAAGAAGATGAAGAAGGGTTGTTATTGCGATATAAGTTGAGTTGAGAAAAAAATCTGTATTGAAAAACCCGGTTTAAAAACAACCGGTTTTTTTGTGGATATATAGCGAATCTCAGTTGAGTACCATACATTCCGTCACCTCACCCCCATCCCCTCTCCTTAACAAGGAGAGGGGATGGGGGTGAGGTCATATTTGTATTGCACTGAAGTGAAAACCGCAATAATTGCAGGGTGCGGCTAGCATAATTAGTAACGCACTATTACTTTTAAAATTAAATATATAAATCTCGATTATGAAATTACTTACTCCAGAGCAAAAAGCTTTGATTCCTTTATATAAACAAAAATGGCGAGAGATTATGCTTTCCATTGAGTCGATTGACAAAAGGGAAGTAACACAAATTATTAAACAAATTTATGCGTTAATTGGTTGTGCAGAACCAAAAATTATTTTCTTTGATAGTCCTTATGCTTTAGCGAAATATATAACACAGAGAGAAATATACGAAAATTATTATTACAATAATATGACTGCAATACATAATTTTTGTAAATTAGATGGACGAAGTTTAGGAGAGCAAATAAGTGTATGGTCAAAAAGATTGGAGCAAATTATCAATGTCCCCTTTGGATTGCAGATAGATTTTGAATTACACAGTAAAAAACAACAAATCTTAAGTCTTTTACATGAAGAGATTACAAAACAGTTAATTAAAGAAATTTGTTATTGTGATTTTTATGATGATTTTGACCTAGATAAATTAGGAATTGATTGTCTATCGAGATATTATGGGTGGTATGATTTTTGTATTTACGAAATTAAGATAGAAAATTATTCTATAGTTAAATTTTGTTTAGACATACATAAGCAGTGCGACCGGTTTTTCGCTTTTCCAGATTCTTGCTTAGTTCATAATCGTCCCCAGCAAATCTTATTTGACGAACAAGGAAATTTACACGCTGAAGATAAACCAGCTATTCAATACAATGACGGTTTCTGCATCTACGCCTCTCATGGTGTCAGAATACCGCAAGAATATTAATGCTAAACAGATAATTTTACAAATCCCCCAAAGCTTCTCTAGCTTTATCCACAGCTTCCAAAAAATCATTAAGCGGAAATTTCAACTCCGATAAATAATCTGGATGCACGTACTGCGAATATATCTCTATCTCCATCTGCTCAACACCTTTATCTTTATTAATTTGTGCAACTTGTTGTCCCTTATACTTGATTTCCACAGTCATCCCTTGATAGCTCAAGTCGCTAAAATACAGAATTTCAAAACCAGAATTTAATTTAATAGCCATTTCAACCTTCCAATATCTCTCCGATAAAAAAAGCTATAAATGATTTTTCTTTAAATTAAATAGCCCATGCAGATGGGCTTTGCTGCTTTAGCCCCACCCTTCCAGGGTGAGGGCTATATTCTACAGAAATATTGCACAAAAGAAAATTTACCGACTTCAAAACTATCTGATATTGTTTATTAAGCAATCCATCAGTGTATATAAATCGTTAATGCATAAATTCAAACAATTACTTTTATTGTTACCCATTTTCCTTGCCATATCTTCCTGTGTTGCCGAACCATCAGCAGAAAATAGCAACAGTCGTTTAAATGCCGTAAAAAATCGCAAACAGCTAATTTGTGGAGTCAGCGGACAATTACCAGGCTTCAGTTTTGTAGATACTAGCGGTGAATATAGCGGACTTGATGTAGATATTTGTCGCGCGATCGCAGCTGCATTATTCGACGATCCCTTGGCAGTAGAATTCCGTCAACTCAACGCTAAAGAACGATTTACGGCACTACAAACCGGGGAAGTAGATGTCCTCAGCCGCAACACTACCTGGACGATGAGCCGCGATACTTCCGTCGGTTTAAACTTTGCACCCGTAGTATTTTACGATGGTCAAGGAATGATGGTACGCAAAGATAGTAATATCAAATCTTTAGCAGACTTAAAAGGAAAAGCAATTTGTACTCAAACCGGAACCACCAACGAACAGAATTTAGCAGACCAAATGCGAAAACGCGGAATTACGTATAAACCCGTAGTTTTTGAAGATGTAAACACGACTTATGCAACCTATCAACAGGGACGTTGCGATGCAGTCACATCCGACAAATCCCAATTAATTTCCCGACGTAGCACTTTACCCAAACCAGAAAACCACATAATTTTAGAAGAAGCATTATCTCAAGAGCCACTGACACCAGCAGTAGCAGACGGAGATCCAAAATGGGGAGACACCGTGAGATGGGTAGTAAATGCAGTTATCAAAGCCGAAGAATTAGATGTTAATTCACAGAATGTAGAACAGTTAAAAACAACTACTAAAGATCCAGAAACCCGGCGTTTGCTGGGGGTTGAAGGAGATTTAGGGGAAGGAATAGGTTTACCAAATGACTTTGGTGCAAGAATCATTAAACACGTCGGTAACTACGGCGAAATTTACGAACGGAACTTAGGTACGAAAACCAAACTTAATTTACCTAGAGATAATCGCAATCAACCTTGGACAAAAGGAGGATTGTTGTATTCTCCGCCATTCCGGTAATCAGTGAACAGTGAGCAGTGAACAGTGAAGAGTTATTTATCAATTATAAAAATGAATAAAAAATAAATGTTCTGTTGGTATCTGTTTATGTAAAAGTTCCTGTAAAAACTCTATAAAACTAACTACAAATTATCAATTAGTTATAAAAGTAGCCATAGTTGATAATTAATAACTGCTCGCTGCTCACTGTTAACTGCTCACTGCTCACTGCTCACTGTTAACTGATATGTCTTTTTTACGAGATAGCCGTTTTTGGAAAATAGCAACCCAAGTTATTGCTGTAATATTGGCGATAATAATTCTCAGCATTTTATTTATTAACGTCAGTCGTAATTTACAGCGTTTAGGTATCGAATTTGGATTTGATTTTCTGCGACAGGAAGCATCTTTTGATATCGGTGAAACTCCTATTCCATATCAACCTACCGATGCTTACAGTCGCGCTTTATGGGTTGGTTTAATTAATACTTTACGAGTTGCCGTAGCTGGAATTATTCTGACTACCATCGTGGGTATAGCTGCCGGAATCGCCAGACTTTCCGATAACTGGTTGGTGCGGAATATTGCTTTAATTTATGTAGAAATATTTCGTAATACGCCCCTACTTTTGCAATTGTTATTTTGGTATTCAGCAGTATTTCTAAGTTTCCCCAATGTAAACAGTAGAATTTCCTTGGCAGGATTAATTTATCTGAGTCAAGATGGTTTAGAATTTTTAGGGATAAAATTTTCTTCAGAATTTGCGGCATTATTAATTGGTTTAGTTTTTTATACAGGTTCATTCATCGCCGAAATTGTTCGCGCTGGAATTCAATCGGTATCAAAAGGACAATGGGAAGCAGCGCGTTCTCTGGGTTTAAAACCCGGTTTAATCATGCGCTTGGTAATATTCCCTCAAGCCTTACGAGTAATTATTCCACCTTTAACCAGTCAGTATTTAAACTTAACTAAAAACTCTAGTTTGGCAATTGCTATTGGTTATCCCGATATTTATTTTGTTGCTTCTACGACTTTCAATCAAACCGGGAAAGCAGTAGAAGTAATGTTGTTAATCATGCTTACCTATTTAACATTTAGTTTAACTATTTCCTTAGTGATGAACTTGTTTAATAGAGCAGTTCAGATTAAAGAAATATAGGGAGGTAAAGTCAAAGGTTAAAGGTAGATAAATTTAAATTAATAACTAATTTTCATAGCAACTAACAACTAACAACTATCCACTAACCACTAATGAATAAAAATTTATTCAACACCTGGTACAACAGTTTATTTACGATAATTTGCTTAGTAATTATCTTCTTCTTCGGATGGAATTTACTTAACTGGATATTTACTCAAGCACAATGGCAGGTTATCGAAGCCAACCTACGTTTATTCATGGTTGGGAGATATCCACAATCTTTTTATTGGCGAGTTTGGATTTCAAGTTTAATTGCTTCTACACTAACTTTTTTAACTGTTGGTGTATTTATAGCAAAACAAAATATTTCTAAAATAACTATCATAATTACAGCTTTTTTATTCGGTTTTTTATTAATAGTTTTACCTGTAGATATTAATTCCCGTTTATGGTTAATTGGTATTGGTTTTTCAATAGTAATTAGTTTTTTATTGGGAAAAAAGTTTGCTAAATCAATTTCAGCATACTTAGCCTTTGCATGGTTATTATCTTTCCCGATTATTCTATATTTAATTGGCGGTGGATTGGGATTGCGTTCGGTATCTAGTTCGGATTGGAATGGTTTGCTTTTAACTTTGTTAATGGCAGCAATCAGTATTGCACTATCCTTCCCCATTGGAATTTTACTAGCTTTAGGAAGAACCAGCAATCTACCAGTAGTAAAATGGTTTTCCATCCTTTATATTGAAATTATCAGGGGACTACCATTAATAGGAATTTTATTCCTAGCTCAAGTAATGCTGCCGTTATTTTTACCAATCCGTTTGGATAGAGTATTGCGTGGTGTAGCTGGTTTAATCTTATTTAGTGCTGCTTATATGGCAGAAAATGTCAGAGGAGGATTGCAATCTGTACCAAAAGGACAAGTTGAAGCAGCCAAAGTATTGGGATTAAATCCAGCTTTAGTATTATTGTTAATCGTATTACCGCAAGCCTTACGTGCTGTAATTCCTGCTATCGTCGGTCAATTTATCGGACTTTTTAAAGATACTTCTTTACTATCTTTAGTCGGATTACTCGAATTAACAGGAATTGCCCGAACGATATTAGCTCAACCAGAATTCTTAGGTCGTTATGCAGAAGTTTATTTATTTATCGGCTTAATTTACTGGATATTTTGTTATTCAATGTCCTTACTATCTCAGAAATTGGAAACAGTGAACAGTGAACAGTGAGCAGTGAGCAGTGAACAGTGAACAGTGAACAGTGAACAGTGAGAAGTGAACAGTGAACAGCAAACAGTTATAAATAATTTAATCTACCCCCTCTTCCCCCTCTACCCTCTCTTCCCTCTCTACCCCCTCCAAAATAAAAATGTCACAACAAAACCCAATAATTATCGCCGAAGATGTTCATAAATGGTACGGTAAATTTCACGTTCTCCAAGGAGTTAGTTTAACTGTAAATCGTGGGGAAGTTGTTGTGTTAATGGGACCTTCTGGTTCTGGTAAATCAACTTTTATTCGTACTTTTAATGCTTTGGAAGAATACCAAAAAGGAAAAATTGAAATTGATGGAACTACTCTCAGCCATGATTTAAAAAATATTGAAACAATTCGTCGTGAAGTGGGAATGGTGTTTCAACAATTTAATTTATTTCCCCATCTCAGCGTAATTAAAAATATTACTTTAGCTCCAACTTGGGTACGAAAATTATCTAAACCCAAAGCCGAAGAATTAGCAATGCAATTATTAGAAAGAGTGGGAATTCTAGAACAAGCCCAAAAATATCCCGGACAACTTTCCGGTGGACAACAACAACGAGTTGCGATCGCGAGAGCTTTAGCAATGAAGCCGAAAATTATGTTGTTCGACGAACCCACCTCAGCTTTAGATCCAGAAATGGTGCGAGAAGTACTAGACGTAATGCGAAATCTAGCTCGTGAGGGAATGACAATGGTAGTCGTAACTCATGAAGTGGGATTTGCCCGTGAAGTTGCTGATAGAGTAGTGTTAATGGATAGTGGAAATCTCGTCGAAGCAGCAACACCTGAAAGCTTTTTTAATCATCCTCAAGAAGAACGTACTCGTAAATTTTTATCGCAAATTCTTTAAACATCTATCAAAATACATCTTATATCATTTCTTTATAAAGATGCGCCGAATTTAGCCTACGCAGGTAGGCTTTGCATCAGTAGCCCCACTCTTATAGAGTGTTAGCGGAGCTTATTCTATTTTTATTTATCTATATTCAAGCTAATTAAAAATTGTAGGAAGTGATAGTTGCATTCCAACCGAAAAGCAACTATCGTTACATTTACCTTTACCTGTAAGCAACCCGATAACTAACTAATTAAGGAGTGACTGTTTTGGTGTTAATCTAAAATTACATATTTACACTCTTTATGTCATCGCTTTCCAACAGTCTTTACCAAAACAAAATACTTAAAAATACGGTTATCAAAAGCTATAATCTGTCTCAAAACCGTATATTTACTGTCTCCGGGGTTTTATTCTCGGCGAAAATTAAATCAATTCTTGTTAAAGATAAATAATTTTGCACGGTTATTTATCCGTAGTATTGCGGAACATAGTAACAGTTGTTAACCTCTACATTAGTAACTCAAGCGGTTTATAACTTTCAGAATATGCATTTATCTAAATTATCAATAAATAGGAGGTTGATTAACACAAGAAAATTTCGCCTAAGATTATTCGCGATCGCGCTGATTATTTGTACAACTCTTGGTTTTCTTCTACCACTCTTAGCCAGTCAACCAAGTAATTATTCAATCCATTCCCAACAAAGTTTCAACCAACCACAATATTACCCCTTAACCCAAACCGTAAACCCAAAACTCTATCAACCAGTTGGTAGCTGGGTAGGGAGATTAATTTTACCAAAAACTCAAGAAATCAAAGGAACCAACTTAAATTCTGACTGGGTATGGTTTGAAGTTCAGTATGCACCTCCCTCAGCAAAAAATCTCATCGGAAAAACAGTCCGCTTGCAATGGAAAAATCAACCAGAGTTAAAATCCTACGTCAAAGCGGTTACAAGAGACGTTAACTTCACACCTGCAACTTTCAAAAGCCAAAAACAAGGAATTCTTCATCCGCAACGCTTAAATAATCGTTTTCAGGTAAAACCGCTACAATCTCTCGCAGCGGCAAGAACCCAGGATGATGTAATTGTTACTTTGGATAATGCAGAAGTTGCAGAAACTAATAACCTTTCATATCTACAAATTGATCGAGAACCCGTATTAGCAACTGGACGCTTTTACGCTTTAGTAGATATTATTAAACAAAACAATAATCAAGATAATAATCAAAAATTCTTTAAAGTTCGTCATTTTAATTCAGAATCAAATAAATTTGACGGTGACGAAGAAACAATTTACATACCCCAACAAGTTGTAGATACGCGGGGTATTGCTCCATCAACAACAAACAAATTAGCAGAATCAACAGCAACCAAAGGGTGGTATATTTACGGTGCTAAAAACAAAGAAGGTATATTTACAGTTCAAGCATTAGCACCACATTCTTTATTTGAATTAGAACCCGACGCAATAATTACAGAAACTAAAACCGCACAAAATTATCTAAAAAAATATTGGCAAATCAACCCTTCAGATAAAGGTACTCTAACAAAAACTTTAATTGACTCCACCCCAGCCAAATCTGAATATCCAGTCTCCCAGTGGCAAGAAGGAGATAAAGCCATAATACTCAACGTTTTCGGGGGAATTGGAGGTGAAAAAGCCGAACCCCTGGGCGTACCAAAAACCATCACCGGACACTTTGCATTTGGTGTTGCCGAAATAATCCGCAGCCCCTTCACCAAAAAATTAGAATTTGACATCAAATATCATCAAGTTTATGCCCATAACACCGACGGAATCATCTCCGCAACTCATTCTTGGGCAAACTACATGGGCAACTTACAGCGAGGATGGCTATTTACTCGTCCAGTTGTCGATATTCTCGTCAAATTCGCACCAGTTACTCAAGATTACAAATTTGATAACATCACCATCTCACCATTAACAGAATTTGAGCATCAATTAAAAATAATGATGGCACGCTACCGAGTTGGAGATGGTACCGGAAGCGCTACCGTCACACCCGCGACTTCCTGCATTCAAGACTCCTCCCAAGCACTTTACGCTGCTATCAAAATTATTAAGCAAAAAATTAAATTAAATCCAAAAATTCAAACCGGGCTGCAAACACATCCCAACCATCCCCAAACCCTACGCTTCCAACAACTAGCCTCCCTTAGCTCAGCCCTAGAAAAACAATTACTACCCTTGGGAATAATACGTTCTGATTGGGAAAGCAGTATAAACTCATTAGCTGGAATTAGCGACACCAAAGAAACTTTTAGAGACTCTAGTATATGGGCTGCATTAACAAGCTGGAGAACAATGATGCCCAGACAAGCACAGGATGAGCTAGCAACTTTATTCTGGAAACAAAAAGCAAAATTATGGTTTCTACAAACTTATCAAGTCGGAGGATGGAATCGCGAGATCGCACCTCTAGCTGCCACGCCCATACTCGGACAAATCAAACTCCCTTTTACCAACGTGCCTATATTATCAATTCTTCTCAATCGTATTTTAGCTTCTGCATTCATTCCCACTCTACATGATTGGTTGATTGCGGCTCTAGCAATTGCAATCTACACAACTATAGCGCTACCCTTTGGCTTCTCCACCGGATTTTTGCAATTCCAGATATGGGCAGCCACGCCATCAGACTATCTTATGTTTGCATTACGTTGTCTAATAACACCTGCGATTACAGAAGAATTAATTTTCCGAGTTTTATTTATTCCCCATCCTACAGAAGTCATCAACTGGCAAGATTGGAGCTTATGGGCAGCATTAAGCTTATTTATATTCATAATTTACCACCCATTGAACGCCAAAACTTTGTATAAAAATGGATACCCCACCTTCTTCCAGCCGATTTTTCTGACTTTAGCAGCCCTCTTAGGAATCACCTGTACCATAACTTACGCTCTTACCGGTTCGCTATGGATAATCATCTGCATCCATTGGCTAGTAGTAGTACTGTGGTTAACTTACTTCGGAGGAATGGAGAAACTAGAAGCAAATAACTTGCAAGTTAAGAACTGATAAAATTGCTACCGGCTTTTCCCCATTCCCGGACGTAATAATTGATTTTTATCGTCAATCAATAGACAATTTATCTTCATCTATTCTTCAAATATACATACAATTATTAAAAAAATATTAATAATATTAATTTTTGTAAAATGTCTGACATTTCACGAAATAGGTAATAGACTAAAATCGTAGTAGAAAAGCAGATTGATTGGAGTGTAATCTAGCTTAAGAAAGAGTAAATAACTAATTTATCGTCAAGAAATTCTGTCTATAGGTACTACAGGCTTATAAAAATAAGCGCTTACATTAAAGACACACACAAAAATTGCATTTTGCACCATCAATAAATTAATAAGTGGGAACTTTATATTATCTGTGTATTCTGTATTAACCAGAACAGTTTCCAAATAGATGGTGAGGTTAAATAATAAGTAGCAAAAGCATTTCTATACAGAAAATATATGAATGCCTTTGTAGATTTTTTGTCGGATTATTAGGAACAATCTGAGGGGAAACTAGCAATAGTTATGTTAGAAGCAATCAATAATTTTACAAAGTTAATCGGCCAAGCAAAAAGTACAAAGCAATTAATTAAACTAAAAATTGATTTCTTAAAACCTTTGCGTAAATGGCTGGATTCTCTAGAAATTCATAATCGTAAATCAGCACATTTTATTGCCAAACTAATTCCAGCTGACTGTCCATTTGAACGAGATGTCGTATTGCTTGGACGAAAACTGGCTCATATTCCACCCTTATGCAAAATAAACCCACTTTACGAGCAGTTTGTGAGTTTGCGTTTTAAGGCTTTATGCTATTTAGTAGACCAGTGCGGTGAAGACATTCAATCTTACTGCTAAAAACTACTTTAAATAAAGTCGAATAGCAGCGTAAAAGACTAAACATAAAAATTGAGCGTCAACCTTTTTAACAACGTCTTAATTAATAAGGTGTTCTTTGATAGGAGATGAGCGCGAAAGGCAGCATTAAAATTTCCTCATGGTTATGACGCTCAAGTAATAATTAGAAGCTAGTTGTTAGTGGTTAGTGGTTAGTTGTTAGAAGTTAAATATTGCAATTTCACTTTATATATAACCTGTATTTATTTTCTAGAAAGATTTTTAAAAGATTTTTAAGAATATAGATTTTTAAGTAATAAGACCTAATCCGCTTACAAATAACAGAAAAACGCCTGATAAAACATTGGGTCTCAAAGTAGTCTTAAAATTGATAGTATGAGTGCTAATGGATTTCGATAATCAGCCCTCAGCTATAAAATTCAATGAAATTAATTTTAATTTGTAGAATCCTTGATAAGCCTTGACGAGTAAGGTTATCGTAAGAGCCATTTATTTAGACGCGATCGCCTTCTGGTTAAGTTTTGTAGATAGGAAGCGAGTGCCATGAAGTCGGTGTAGAATTCAGTTCAACCCTGCTTGACATCACACATAATAATTATCAAAAAATGTTACTGCATCTTAGTACTTGGCAAGAAGTTGAAACATATCTACAGCAATCTCAAGGTATTATTTTCCCTATAGGCTCTACAGAACAGCATGGTCCAACGGGATTAATCGGTACCGACGCAATATGTGCGGAATCCTTAGCTCATGCTGTAGGTGAATCAACCAAAGCAATAGTAGCACCAACAATCAACGTCGGAATGGCACTGCACCACACAGCTTTTCCCGGCAGCATCAGCTTGCGTCCGAGTACTATGATTCAAGTTATCAAAGAATATATAACTTGTTTAGTAAAAGCTGGTTTTACCAAGTTTTACTTTATCAACGGACATGGCGGTAACATGGCAACTCTCAAAGCCGCTTTTTCCGAAACATATTTTGATTTAGCAGATTTACGTATACCCAACGCTGACCAAGTAAAATGCAGAATGGGAAACTGGTTTATGTGCAGTTCTGTATACAAATTAGCTAAGGAATTATACGGCGATGAAGAAGGCTCTCACGCCACACCTTCCGAAGTTGCCTTAACGCAATACGTATATCCAGAATCAATCAAACAAGCCGAGCTATCACCAGAAGTAGCAAAAGGACACAGAATTTACAGCGCTGCGAACTTCCGCGAAAAATATCCCGACGGCAGAATGGGTTCCAATCCAGCACTAGCAACACCAGAACACGGAAAACAATTTTACGATGCAGCAGTCAAAGAATTAAGTAATGATTATCTAAAATTCTTAAATGAATGATTTGGGCATTGGGCATTGGGCATGGGGGATTGGGCATTGGGGATTGGGCATTGGGAATAGCTTACGAAGTGATGGGGTGATGATTTTTTATTTTCTGCCTCACTCCCTCACTCCCTCACTCCCTCACTCCCTCACTCCCTCACTCCCTCACTCCCTCGCTCCCTCACTCCCTCTCCCCTCTCTCACTTAATCATCGTCGCGCAATATCTCCCTCACGAGCCGCACGCTGTACCGCACCTGCAACTACGCTCGATACTCTTTCGTCAAAAACTGAGGGTATGATATTCTCCTTACTTAAATCTGACGGTTTAATTAAAGAAGCAATTGCACTTGCTGCTTCGAGGTACATTGCAGTGGTAATTGTGCCTGCGCGACAATCCAAAGCACCGCGAAATACTCCGGGAAAAGCCAATACATTATTAATTTGATTTGGATAATCGCTACGCCCGGTTGCGATTACAGCAACATCATCTCTAACTAATTCTGGCTGAACTTCCGGTACGGGATTAGCCATTGCAAAAACAATTGCATCTTTTGCCATTGTCTTAACCATTTCCGGCGTTAAAACTCCCGGAGCGCTGACACCAATAAATACATCCGCATCTTTTACCGCGTCGGCTAATTTACCGGATGTCTTGACGGCGAATTCTCGCTTTTCCTGATTTAAATTATTCCGACTCGTGGAAATAATTCCCTTCGAGTCACACATCCAAATTTCTTTCGCTTTAGCTTTACGCAGCAACTTGGCTATTGCAACACCAGCAGCACCGGCACCGTTAATAACAATGCGAATTTGTTCGAGTGGCTTGTTCACCAACTTCAAAGCATTAAATAAAGCAGCCAAGGTGACAATTGCCGTACCATGTTGGTCATCATGAAACACCGGAATATCTAATTCCTCTCTTAACCTCGCTTCAATTTCAAAGCAGCGAGGTGCGGCAATATCTTCTAAATTCACACCTCCAAATACCGGAGCCAGATTTTTCACCACATTCACAATTTCATCTGTATCCTGAGTTGCAAGACAGATGGGGAAAGCATCGATACCGGCAAATTCTTTGAACAACATTGCTTTCCCTTCCATGACTGGTAAAGCAGCTTCCGGACCTAAATTACCCAAACCCAAAACCGCACTACCATCAGTAACAATAGCAACAGTATTTTGTTTAATCGTTAAATTGTAAACTTCCTCGGGATTCTGAGCGATCGCGCTACTTATACGTCCGACACCGGGAGTATAAGCCATTGCCAAATCGGATATACTCTTAAGTTGAATTCTGCTAGCAATACTGATTTTACCGCCGCGATGTAAATTAAAAGTACGGTCATAGACATCTATAACCCTAATCACCGGCAAAGCCTTAACAGCTTGAATAATATTATCAGCATGTTCCGTACTCGCAGCATCAACAGTAATATCGCGAATCGAAACCTGTCTGCTCTGCTCAATCAAATCAATTTGCCCGAGATTACCTTTAGTTGCTGCGATCGCGTTAGTAACGCTCGCAAACATCCCGATACGATTGGGGATTTCTAAACGTAAAGTCAAACTAAAACTAGAATTGGGTGTTAAGTCTGGCATTTTAATCGGTAGATGACGAATCTTATTCTATTAAATAAAGGTTAAAGGTGAAAGGATTTTGGATTTTGGATTGATGAGTGAGGAGTTATCAATTTAAGATTTACGTAACTAGTATATTTTTTTGTAGGGTGCTGTGACGGTTACGATAATTTATCAATCATAACGAAATTACCTCAACTTACCGTCACGCACCATTAAATTGTCGAGAAAACGAAATATTTCTCATTATCTCTTAATTCTGCGCTCTTCGCGTCTTTGCGGTTTTTTCCTTCAGTTACCTTCTGCGAAAATGATTAAAGTATATTAAAACATATTCCTCATCGAATAAATTCCCGAAGAAGCCGCGATTTCTAAGATAGCGAAGATATATTTAATAACTTAAATTCCGTTGACTAAGTTAATTAAGGCTTTGTCGCTGACGGTGAGGATACGGTTTCGTAGTTTTGGGAGATGGTTAGTGGAAGAACTGATTTAAATATGAGGTGATTTTGTCAGAGGAGAAATACTTGTCATTATTTTTTCTCCATTAACTGCTTTATTCTTTCTAAGTAATAACTGGTATCTTTTATATTTTCTTTAGATTCTGATATTAAAGAATTAAGCTCATAAATTAACTGATTTTTCTCTTCAGTTTTCTTTTTTTGGTCTGCTTGTGCTAATCGTAAGTTATCACTATAGTTGGTTAGATAAATATTCAATTCATTAAAGAAAATATTAATTCGTTGTTGAAAATCATCTTCAATATAATCCCTAATATTGGAATTGATATCATCAATACTTTTTTCTAAAGAATCATTGACTTGCGATATTACATCTTCTAGATAAACAGTAAAGTATTTTACTTCTTTGTCAGGTTTTTTAACCCTCTCCTTTACTGTTACAGGAATTAACCACAGACTCCACCATTTTCTTTCTCTCCTCTCGACATATTCATAACCTTGTTCTATATGTTTAGTATTTCTTTTAATGTAAGGATTAGAAACTTCTATATCCTCAGAAGCTAAATTAGGTTGTGGTAAGGAAAGATTTACATCAAAGACTTCATTTAATCTTTGTTGAGCGTTTTTGATTATAGGCTTTGTTTGCGTATCAACAAAATTCATTATACTTGAACGTGCTGCTGCAATTTCTGTTCTTGCTTGTTTGCGAATTGCCGATAAAATATCTTCTGCTCTCACTTTAGAATATGCAACTGCTTGATTCGCAAAATTTTCTGCTTCTACTTCATTTTTAAATTCAAAAATACCAGAACTTTTAAATTCGATTTGAGATTTCATTTCTCGTGGAATCCATTGTGTAAATAGTGGAAATCGTTCAAACTCACTGATTGTCTGAGACAA
The DNA here is from genome assembly GCF_000316665.1 of Rivularia sp. PCC 7116. Classification (GTDB taxonomy): domain Bacteria; phylum Cyanobacteriota; class Cyanobacteriia; order Cyanobacteriales; family Nostocaceae; genus Rivularia. The sequence goes on from NC_019678.1 coordinate 2,433,393, forward strand.
AAAATCTCTTGCTTGAATATTTACTTTTTGAACAACATTACCACGTTCATATTCTTCTTCTTTAAAATATTTTTCAAGACTCATCTTCGCATTTTTTTTTAGTTTAATCAGAAGATTATCTAGATTATTCTCAAGATTCTCTCGAATTGTATTTATTTCTTGTAAACGATTACGACATTCATTTAGACTTTCTAAATCTTTTTTGAGCGCTTCTAACTCTAATCTAATTTTTTCATCATCTTGATTGATTGCACTACTACGAAGTTGTACATCGTCATTTAATATCGTAAGATTACTACGAGCAATTTTTAATGCAGAACTCATACACCTCGGTGCAGCTTCTCTCATCAAAGCGGCGATCGCATCATTCAAAAATGGCTCAAAACCAGATTTTTTCCACAATCTCTCGGCTTTTCGCTGCAATTGTGCAATTGTTGCATCTTCTAATTCTTCTTCCCAATCAATCCCAAATACTTCTTGAGCTAAAGCACGAACTGTCTTTAATTCACTAACTTTCGTATTTGGAGACTGCTGTAATTCCATCAAAAAATTCGCAGAAGTAAAAGCACGTCTCGCAGAAATTTCAAAGACACGATTTTTATCCCCAATTTCATCAATACCAAATTCAGCAGCGACAAAATTCCGAACCTGATTGGGATTCATGTCACCATCCCGACGCTGATCTACTTTATTTACCAATACATACAGGTTATCCTTACCCCTTAACTCAATTACTCTTTGAACATCTTGTTTAACCTTCTCTGCTGCTTCATTCTTTAACTGAGTGAAATCCAAAACAATTAAAACTATCGAACTTTTAACCAGTTGTTCGGCTACAACTGCTTGCAATCGTAAATTTTCTCCAGCTTCATTAGGTCCTGGAGTATCAACAATTACGAGCTTTCCTTGAGTGTTCGCTTGATTACCCCCTACAGCACGCCAAAATGGAGTCTTAATCTTAGGAACATCTTCCAGATATTGAATTGGGTCAGATTGCGGATCTAAAATACTGCAGACTCTGACAATATCATTCAAACTTGTTAAAGTAAGAGCAATATTTTGCCTTCCTTCAGATTTACGAGGTATTGACTCACCAACTTTTAATTCTTGAATTAATTTTGGATATTTTTGCAGATGAGGATAATTAGCAAGACTTTCTCTTATTGTTTCCAAACCCCGCTCTTTAATCTTTTCCCGTAAAGCAACTAAAGTATCTTGAAAAACAGATACAACCCCAGAGTTCAAAGTTAAAATAGGTTGCTTTAAATCACCGTCAAAAATAATTTCAGTTGGGAGCGTAGTCATTGCAGAATTACGACTGGGGAGAATATCTTGTCCTGCAATTGCATTCACAATAGTCGATTTACCAGCTTTCATTGGAGCCACAATTGCCATTCTTAGCTCCAAATTCTCAACTTTGCTAGTTTCGTTTCTTATGTGTTTTTCAAAGTCAATATACTTGTTATCAGGCTCATCAGAACTTAGGTTAGAACTTGCACGACTCATTAAATCGCTAATTTGCCCTAATAACTTAATAACATCTTGCTGTAAGTCTTGTACGTTGGGTCTAAGTACTTCAGCTACCATATAAATTTATCCTGTAGTTAAATATATATTCAAATTTTTATAAATATATATTTATTTTTGCCGATAAAAATCACAATGCAATCAGTGAAAATACAGTGGTATCATTGATAGTTAATTTAAATTATTCAGCAAAAAAAAACACCCTCCGATTTCCCGAAAGGCATTTTTTATTTTATGTAGAGACGTAATACATTACGTCTCCAGAATTTAATGCAGAAACGACATACATCGCCTATCTACATAATTAACCATTAATCGCAGGTGCAGATAAAGCAACAGGTACTTCTTCACCAGCAGCTAAATCTAAGGGGAAGTTATGAGCATTTCTTTCGTGCATTACTTCCATACCCAAGTTAGCTCTGTTTAATACATCAGCCCAGGTGCTAACAACTCTACCGCTAGAATCAATTACAGACTGGTTGAAGTTGAAGCCGTTCAAATTAAACGCCATTGTACTGATTCCCAAAGCGGTGAACCAGATACCTACAACCGGCCAAGCCGCTAAGAAAAAGTGCAAGCTACGGCTGTTATTAAAGGAAGCGTATTGGAAAATCAAACGACCAAAGTAACCGTGTGCAGCTACGATGTTGTAGGTTTCTTCTTCTTGTCCGAACTTATAACCGTAGTTCAAAGATTCGGTTTCGGTTGTTTCACGAACCAAAGAGGAAGTTACCAAAGAACCGTGCATTGCACTGAACAAGCTTCCGCCGAATACACCAGCTACACCTAATTGGTGGAAGGGGTGCATCAAAATGTTGTGTTCAGCTTGGAACACGAACATAAAGTTGAAGGTACCGGAGATTCCTAAAGGCATACCATCGGAGAAAGAACCTTGACCAATGGGGTAAATCAAGAATACTGCGGTTGCAGATGCCAAAGGAGCGGAGTAAGCAACGCATATCCAAGGACGCATACCCAAGCGGTAGGACAATTCCCACTGACGACCTAAATAGCAGAAGCAGCCAATTAAGAAGTGGAATACTACTAGCTGGTAAGGACCACCGTTATAGAGCCACTCATCTAAAGAAGCAGCTTCCCAAATGGGGTAAAAGTGCAATCCAATCGCGTTGGAAGAAGGTACAACCGCACCGGAAATAATATTGTTGCCGTAGATTAAAGAACCTGCAACAGGCTCGCGAATACCGTCAATATCAACAGGAGGTGCTGCTACAAAAGCGATGATAAAGCAGGTAGTTGCAGTTAATAAAGTTGGAATCATCAAGACACCAAACCAACCGATATAAATACGATTGTTAGTGTCTGTAATCCATGCACAGAATTGATCCCACAGATTACCGCCTTCGCGTGTTTTTAAAGTTGTGGTCATGGCTGAATTTTTATAAAGTGCTAACAACAAATTTTCTCAATCTAATTAATTAAGACTATCGTTGTTTTGAACAAATTCAGTCCTGTACTTTCTCCCCAAATGCCGAACAGTACAGAACCTTCGTTTCTCCCGTTAAATCTCATACCCGAAAAAATATAAATCAATTGATGGTAGGGAGACGGTGGAGAAAAGAGAAAAATATTCGGCTGTTTATATTTTACTTTTTACATTAAATGTTAGATATTTATCAATTAATTTGTATAAATATATGTGTCGAATAAAATTGAAGTTTGTAAAGCAATATTAAGTAGATAGCTGTTTCTTAATATTTGTTTATTTATGGATATATGGATGCATCTTTATTGATTAACGAGTATGCTTTCAAAAAAAAGTTTTGAGGAGATAAAACGAATATGAATACATATAGCATTTGCTCGCTAATATGTAAACTTTTGTATAAAAAAGAGAAGATGCTGTTACTTTTTCTAGAGAAAAACTTTATATATCTTAATTAAATGAATTTAGTTCATAGGACTTACCCAAAAGTAACGTAACTGTGTGATTACGTTAGCGCAGCGTGTCCGCTAGGACATGCGACAGCGACATAATTCCAGCGTTTCCTGGGATGATAATGCTTACCTACACGTAACGATTGTCGCAATGACTAGCTAATTCTTTATCCATATATTGGGGAAAATGATGGGATTGAGTTGTTGCAATCGGTATCTCAATGCAAAATTCGGTGAAAATAATTCCGCTTGATTTACCGCGATCGCTAATTGGTTAGCGACTACTCTTAATTATGTTTAATTACTTAAAACGGGTGGTTTGGTTTGTGTAGGTGGAGTTGATTACAATACAATTGATGAAATATAGCAGTTTTCAGTTGAATAGAATACACCCCACTTAACAAGGAGAGGGGAAGGGGGTGAGGTTTCTCAAACTGTATTGCACTCAAATGAAAAGCGCTATAAATATATTTCTAGAAGCTTTAGGCAACCTATAATATTTAACTTCTAAATCTGCTGGTAAAGTAACAGGGGCATGGATGATTTCAATTAGAAAACTGAATCCTGAAGATATCCAGCTGTTTTTTTTATGGCGAGATGCAGACATTTACGTTCATAATATGCTGCGACGGGAAGTAATGGAACATGAAGAAGGGAAGCGCATTATCTTCATAGCTTCAATTGATTCAGTGATTGTAGGAACAGTCCAGCTTGTTCGCAAACATTATGATATTGAATTGGCTGATGGAATCTTTACTGGCTATTTACAGTCGCTTTTAGTTGATAAAAATTACAGAAGACGAGGAATTGGTTGTAAGTTAATTCAAATAGTAGAATTTGAGGCGATGCAGCTTAATTTTCAACGTCTAACTATTATGGTTGAATCAGATAATTCCGCTGCACTTAATCTATATCACAAAATGGGTTTCTCTTTTTTCAAAAATTCTAACAATATGTGGCGCGGAATGGAATATTGCGTCCAATGTTTGGAAAAAAATTTGTTCTAATTTAGATTAAATTATAAATAATTACACAGCAAAAAACGCCTCCCGATTGCTCGGAAGGCATTTTTTATGTAGAGACGTAAAATAATTACGTCTCAAAATTATTCAATTATTAACCGTTGATTGCGGGAGCGCTTACTGCAACAGGAGCAGTTTCACCAGCAGCTAAATCTAAGGGGAAGTTGTGTGCATTTCTTTCGTGCATTACTTCCATACCCAAGTTAGCTCTGTTTAATACATCAGCCCAGGTGTTTACAACTCTACCGCTAGAATCGATTACAGACTGGTTGAAGTTGAAACCGTTCAAGTTGAACGCCATGGTGCTGATTCCCAAAGCGGTGAACCAGATTCCGACTACAGGCCATGCAGCTAAGAAGAAGTGCAAGCTACGGCTGTTGTTGAAGGAAGCGTATTGGAAGATTAAACGACCAAAGTAACCGTGAGCAGCTACGATGTTGTAGGTTTCTTCTTCTTGACCAAATTTATAACCGTAGTTCTGAGATTCGGTTTCGGTTGTTTCACGTACCAAAGAGGAGGTTACCAAAGAACCGTGCATAGCACTGAACAAGGAACCACCAAATACACCAGCTACACCTAATTGGTGGAAGGGGTGCATCAAAATGTTGTGCTCAGCTTGGAACACGAACATGAAGTTGAAGGTACCGGAGATACCCAAAGGCATACCGTCAGAGAAAGAACCTTGTCCGATGGGGTAGATCAAGAATACTGCGGTTGCTGCTGCTACAGGAGCGGAGAAAGCAACACAGATCCAAGGACGCATACCCAAGCGGTAAGATAATTCCCATTCACGACCTAAGTAGCAAAATACTCCAATTAGGAAGTGGAAACATACCAACTGGTAAGGACCACCGTTATACAACCACTCATCTAGAGAAGCTGCTTCCCAGATTGGGTAGAAGTGTAAACCGATAGCGTTAGAAGAAGGAACAACTGCACCAGAGATGATGTTGTTTCCGTAAATCAAGGAACCTGCAACAGGCTCGCGGATACCATCGATGTCAACAGGAGGTGCTGCTACGAAGGCGATGATGAAACAGGTGATTGCAGAGAGTAGGGTAGGAATCATCAAGACACCAAACCAACCGATGTATAAACGGTTATTGGTGCTGGTAATCCATCCACAGAACTGCTCCCACGCACTTGCGCTTTCGCGTCTTTGTAATGTGGTTGTCATGGTTCGGATAATTGCTTTATTTTTTAATAATCAGGCGTGATTTCTCTTGCCTGTTATTAACAACTTTACATTAGTTTATTCACTTAGGAGCATTTACTCAGTTTAATTTAAATTATGTTAAATATAACTTAAGCTTATATTAGTTGATAGTTGATGGTTGTTTTAATGAGGAATTACGCAATTGTCATAATGCTCGGTCGTGCTGATAAGTCAGTGTACAAGCACCCTGCAAGAAAAATTTGCTAGTTGCGGCCATTCCTATTAATAAGAACTAACAACTATCAACTATCAACTATCAACTAACTTAAAAGTCAAAATAGATATAAGGTAATCTTCCTTCGGGGGCTAATACCCAAACAGCCCAAAGACATAGGGGTATAAATAGAAGTTTCAAGTGCCAATTAAGGTTAAGTTTGAGGCGATTGTTAAGGGCATAAGAGATAGCCATGATCGACGCGATCGCAATTAATAAGGCAGCAAGCTGATACTGACTAATATTAAGAGCTTCGACATAAACTTTTTGAGCAAACTGCGCGTCAGCCGAACGACCAAATAAATTAGTAATTACGAACCAGGAATCTTGCACGTTAGGTAAACGGAACCATATCCACGAACTAAAAACCATTAATTGAGTAATGAGCCAAGCTAAAATTATTCCTGCCGGATTCTGCCAGAAGTTTTCCAGAGGCTCAAATTTGTCGCTAATAACATCAGTGAGACGATGCACTACTAATGCTAAACCGTGGTATGCGCCCCAAATTACCCATCCTAAAGCGGCATCGTGCCAGATACCGGCAATAACCATCACAGTCATTAAGTTCAAACAGGTACGAACTAAACCCTTTCGAGAACCTCCGAGGGGAAAGTAAAGGTAATTACGCAGCCAATCACCTAAAGTCATGTGCCAGCGTCGCCAAAAGTCAGCAATGCTAGTACTGAAATAGGGATGGTTAAAGTTTTCTGGTAATACTAAACCGAAGAGTAAAGCACTACCGCGAGCAATATCTACATAACCGCTAAAATCTAAATACAGTTGTAAGCCATAAGCAAAAGTCGCTAGCCATAAATCAACGCTACCCGCTCGCTGCAAGCTACTGAAAGATAAATCAACAAAAATACCTAAATGGTCTGCTAAAAGAGCTTTTTTTACCGCTCCTCTAGCAATTAACCACAATCCCTCAGCTATCCTATCGGGGCTAGGAAATACAAGGGTATTAAATTGATTTGCGAGATTATGATAGCGAGTAATCGGACCGGAAATTAGTTTGGTGAAAAAAGATTTATAACTTGCAAATTCAATAAATTGATTGCTAGCAGGGGCACCCCGATAAACATCCACTAAATAAGCAATACACTCGAAAGTAAAAAATGAAATTCCTAGAGGTGCAATTATTTTAAAAGCATCATCGTTACCAGCATTGATACTGCTGGAATTAAAGAAGTTAAATAAAGCTGGTAAATATTTAAACCCAAACAGCAGCACAATATTTAAAATAATTCCCAGCCATAAAACCTTCAAACGACGGCGATTCCAATCGGCTTGAGCAAACTGCCACTGTTCATTAGAAATCCGCCAATCAAGAGTATGTTTTCCAGGGGAAGTATTTTGTCCCAGGGCTAAGCCCAAACGAAAATTGATAAAAACCAGCGTCAACAGTAATGGTAAATAATAAATTTGGTTAGACGCATAAAATATCAAGCTGGCAATAAATAAAGTCCACAGACGCAACTTTTGTTGTTCTACAGACCAATAAATTGCCAATATACACAGTAGAAACAGTCCGTATCCGAACGAAATAAAGTTCATTTTTATCAGTGAACAGTGAACAGTTATCAGTGAACAGTTAGCAGTTAGCAGTTAGCAGTTATCAGTTGTCAGTTAGCAGTTATCAGTAGCGAGTAGCAAGTTAGAAATTACCAATGCCCAATGCCCAATGCCCAATGCCCATTACCCATTACCATCTTCTCTACTTACCACTCCAAGATATCATTGGGTCTTTAGCGAGTTTTTTGGATACTTCGTAGGCTCCGTAACGGTTGAGGTGACTGGGGTCGGAAAAATAGTCATTGGCTTTTGGCCATGCTTGACTCAAGTCTCGGTAAATGAAGTTGGAACGGCTTGATAAATCCAGCATGTAATTTTCAAATTCTTGTTCGTATTTTGTACGTGCTGGATCTAAATATTCTGCTGTTAGAGGCATATTTACGAACACTACATTGATATTTCGTTTTTCTGTGTAGTTGAGTACTGCTTGCAGAGCTTCATTTTGCTCGCCAAGTAGTTCAAAGTCTTGATAGTCTTTATCGTAATTACCTGCGACTTTGGCATGTTTTTTGTAATAAGTTTTAGGATTAAAGCGGATAGATAATGGTAAAAACCCATCAAAATCTACTGCGTAATTAGAAGCATCTTCGGAAATATTAGCTAAATCTTCTGAAGAATCTACTTTCTTGAGAGCGCTAATTATCGGTAAAGATTTAAATATTTTGTTGAGTTGACCTTTGATTTGGTCGCGTTTTTCGTAGGAATTTGAAACCGTAGCAAATCCTTCGTTTAATTTATCGTTAATAATTTGATTGCCATTATTTGTTTTTTTAGCTAGTTCTGCTTCTTTTGTGGTTTTTGGTGGAGCATCTTGAGAATCTTGTCTTGCTAAAGATGTAGAAAGTGCATATTGGTAACCCGGAGATGCTGCGATCGCGGCAAAGGTACCGTCGTTTCTACCGCTATTAAAAGCACGAGAACCATCCGCCCAAATAATTGTTTTTGGTAGTTCTGCTGGTTGGAGTACGCGACGAATTATAAAGTCTACAACTTGGGCTGTGGCACCGTTTATACCAAAGTTAAATACGTCAATATCCGTATAACCCTGCGTTGCTAAAGCTTTAGAAAGTGCATCTGGATCGACACCTCGTAAAGCACGGGAAGAACCGATAATTAATACATCCGGTGGTACGCCATTTTTTGCCAAACGCTGTTTGTATAGCGCTAATTGTTCATCTAATTGCCGAGCATTGAAACTGGGAAGCTGCGATCGCGCTGCTAGGAGAATGGCTGTTGCTGTTGCTTTACCTCTCGATGGTTTATTGTTTGCGGTGAAGCCAGAACTGTTAAAGGTTGAATTACCATTAGCGTTAGATTGTGATTCTGTACTATTAGCAAGAAAAGCTGTTGTTTCCTCTGTTGCAGCGGTTGCTGGCGGTGATTGAGCAATTTGTGAAGTTGGGGGTGCAGATGAAGTCAAGATTTTTCCCAATACCCAATCAGTTTGCAGAGTCAATAATAATCCTAGGGCACCCCAAATTAAAGCAACCTTACCGACTCCTGTTTCTGAATTGGGCTCGGATACCTGCTGTTTGTCAACAAAAAGCTGGGTTTTTAAGAATCCATTTTTGATGGTTTCACCCCAATCCTTGGCAATATCAGCAATAAAGGTATGAATTTCTTCTGGTGTTAAATCGGGACGTAATACAGTTTCATTATCGTTGGGTAACAATTCCTGCACGTAAGCAGAAGTCGCTGCAAATTCTGGAGTTGCTTCGGGTACTACTCGCTGGCGTTGCTGGAAATCCATGCCGGATTGCCAAAATGGTTTTTTATTACCGGCTCTCCTCCCGTAAACGCGCACGCCTGCAAGATTATCTAACTGTAAATGCTTAACAAAATTGATAACTTTGGCGGCTACTTGTTTGCGTGCCGGACATACGGGAGCATCACACATAATGTGTAATAAATCTTCTCTTCGCGCCAAAATTACGCGAATACCACCAGTCTTTAAACGCCGATCTAAATTGGGATTGAGCAAGCGTTGGATTAAAAAAGTAATTGCTTCAATATCGCCGAGCTTAGCTAATTCCATTGCCGAGGATGCTAAAGCGGGATGTTGTTTCGCCGGTAAAGACTGCCAATCAATCCAAGCGGGTTGAGAGGAAGTTACTGTTTTTTGTCCATAAATAGCTGCTGATAATATTCCTTGGGGAGCTAATGCTTCTAATTGAGGAATAATTTTGTCCAAACATAAAGTTTTAGCGGGAATCACCCCATCTTCAGGAGATTGAGAACCAGGAGTACAAAATATATGTAGTGTTGAATCTTGTAAAGAAGCTTGTACTTCTACCTGAGACTTATTAAATCTAATATTTAAAATCCTGGTAATTGCTTGCACATCTCCCCATCGCGCCCATTCCTTGAGCATTGTTTCTGGGGGTGTCAAATCAATTAGCAGCAGCCAATCTGGTTGAGTTTCGCCGACAACTTGTGTAGAAATTACTGCATCTCGATAATTTAATAGCTTCAGATTTCTTAACTTCGCTGCTACAGGCTCTGCAATCAAGGATGGATCTGGGGTGTAATTTGATTGACAAAAAACCCACAATCGACCTTTATTGCTAGCAATGTCGGCAGAAGCCTTCTGCCTTTTGACTTTAACTTGGACGGCTACTCCTAAAGTACTTAAAGTCTCGCTCAAATAACGAGCAATGGCATTTGGATCTCCCTGACGAGCCAAACTTTCATTAGATAAAATTAACGCTCCCGGAGGCGCACCCACTTGTAAAAGTGCAGTTTTAACTTCTTCTAAGTGCTTATCAAGTTGACTCAGATAAACCTTGTGGCACCATTCGGGACGTTTTTCGTTTTTTTTCTTGCCGTAAACGAAAACTTGGTATATTGAAGGTTGTTCGTTTTTTGTTAAAGCATCTAAATCAGTTTGTTGTAAAGCTTTGAGCAAATCCGATAAAGTGTTCCATCTCGGAGGGCCAGATGGAGATTCGCAAAGAATATGCAGGTCGTTTCCTCGCAACCGGACTTTTACCCCTATAGAGTTTATCCCTGTTGCTTGGCTTACCCACTGTGCTAGTGATTGTTGGGTTTCTAGAAAGGCTGTTTTCATCGCAAGTTGACGAAAAAGGATTGAGCGGACGCGGTTAGCTGGCAACAGCTAGTAAACTAGAATCATCGAAATTATTAAGCGCGAGATTTAGGAAGGAACAATACGCAGCTTGTTATCTCCTTTCTCTTACCGATTTGTTTGGAAGGCTGATTGGATTAGCCCATATTAACTTCGTAACAAACGATAATCGCTCTCTCATATAAAGTTTTGTGTTTTATTTAACTTATCTTACAGCAGTCAAAAATATCTATGTCCTCTCAAACAGTTAATTCTAAATCATCTCAAGCTCAATTAAATTTAGGCTTATTTTCGATTCCCCAATCCTTCATATTGTTTTCGGGTACCGTTTCTGTCTTAACATTAGTGTTAGCAGAAAAAGCTACAGGCGAAGCACTTGTAGCATTAGGACAAGCCAGCGAAGAAATCTTTCGAGGCGAGCGTCTACCAATGCTTGATTTCCCAACTTCAAATTCCGAAGACTCAGACAAAAACCCAGTATAAGAAGTCTTAACCCTTTCTAGGGAAAAATTTTTTATGGGTTCACAACCACAAAAAATCATCAACAGTAATCTGTTCTAATACAAAGCGAGGATATGAGTACCGTTTTATACACTGACGCTCAGGCAGTAAATATCTACCCCGCATCAGATTTGTTTTTGCGCCATCGCCTGCAAATCGTAGAGGAAGTGTGGGAATTAGTTCTCCGTGAAGAATGCGGACAACAAATGGTAGATCTCCTCAGACAACTACGCGATTTATGCTCTCCAGAAGGACAAGCAACTGATAACCAAGCTTCTTCGGTATCAAGCTTAATTGAAAATTTGAGCATTAATGAAGCAATTAGAGCGGCTCGTGGATTTGCTTTGTATTTTCAATTAATAAATATCGTAGAACAGGATTACGAACAAAAACAGCAGCTAACTCGCTACGAAGAAGAAGAGCGATCTGGAGAGAAAGAAACTTTACCGCCTATTATTTATTCGAGCAATCAACAGGTTGAAGATGTTCATCTCAACAGCGGCGTTAATGCAGATTTACTAGTCAAAAGTTGGCAAGCCAAACCAAATTCAAAAGACAAAGGGACATTTGCCGAACTATTTCCCAAATTATTCAAGTTAAACGTACCTCCGGCACAGATTCAACGGTTAATTGCACAATTGGATGTGCGTTTGGTGTTTACGGCTCACCCCACTGAAATTGTCCGTCCCACCATCCGAGAAAAACAGCGACGAGTTGTAGATTTACTACAAAATCTGGATGCATCCGAAAAACGTTCTGGTAATACTAGCGCCGGAGTTTATTCTTGGGAAACAACCCAACTCCGCTCTCAATTGCTTGAAGAGATACGTTTGTGGTGGCGTACCGATGAACTACATCAATTTAAACCAAGCGTACTTGATGAAGTAGACTACGCGCTGCATTACTTCCAAGAAGTTTTATTTGAAGCAATTCCTCAGCTTTACCAGCGTCTGGAGTACTCATTAAATTCGACTTTTTCGAGACTTGAGCCACCTAGTAAAAGCTTTTGCCAGTTTGGTTCTTGGGTAGGTTCCGATAGAGATGGAAATCCTTCCGTAACACCGGAAATTACTTGGCAGACTGCTTGCTATCAACGCCATATGGTGTTAAACAAATACATTGATTCTGCTAAGGGTTTAATTGAATTACTCAGCGTATCGCTACACTGGAGCGACGTACTACCTGACTTATTAGAATCTCTGGAAATTGAACAGTCCCAGATGAGCGAAGTTTATGATGAATTAGCATTACGCTATCGTCAAGAACCTTATCGTTTAAAGCTCGCTTATGTCGTAAAAAGACTAGAAAACACGCGGGAACGTAATTCAGCATTGCGGAAGCGGGAAATCATTAAAGACGATAAAGCTCCAATTTACCGTTCTGTTTCAGAATTTTTAGCCGATTTGAGGTTAATTCAACGCAACTTGTCAGAAACGGGTTTAAAGTGTCAGCAATTGGAAAATCTCCTGACACAAGTTGAAATTTTTGGCTTTAATTTGACCCAATTAGATATTAGGCAAGAATCAACTCGTCACAGCGATGCAATCGGCGAAATTCTCGAATATCTAGGAATTTTAGACCAAAAGTACGATGACTTACCAGAAGAAGAAAAAATTGCTTGGTTAACTAAAGAACTGCAAACAAGAAGACCTCTAATTCCCGCTCAGCTACCGTTTGGGGATAAAACCAACGAAATCGTGGAGACGATGCGCTTAGTGCATTCGTTGCAAAAAGAATTTGGTTGCAACATTTGCCAAACTTACATTATCAGTATGTGTCGTTCCGTCAGCGATGTGCTGGAAGTATTGTTATTAGCTAAAGAAGCAGGACTTTATGACCCCGGAACGGCTGTAGGTACAATCCGAGTCATACCCTTATTTGAAACAGTAGAAGATTTACAGCGTTCGAGACAAGTAATGAAAGACTTGTTTTCTCTTCCTTTATATCGCGCTTTACTTGCCGGAGGATATGAAGTTTACGAGGAAGGCAAGGAAACAAAGCAAGAAGGCGAAAGTTCTCCTTTATATCCCAACTTACAGGAAATCATGTTGGGGTATTCTGACAGTAATAAAGACTCTGGCTTCCTCAGCAGTAACTGGGAGATTCACAAAGCCCAAAAATCTTTGCAGCATATAGCAGAACAATACGGCTTGGGCGTGCGAATATTCCACGGACGGGGTGGTTCCGTAGGACGCGGCGGCGGACCAGCTTATGAGGCAATTTTGGCGCAACCGGGCAAAAGTATTAACGGTCGGATAAAAATTACCGAACAAGGTGAAGTTTTAGCTTCTAAATATTCCCTACCGGATTTAGCACTATACAATCTCGAAACAATTACCACTGCCGTAATTCAAGCCAGTTTATTGCGTGCCGGGTTTGACGATATCGAACCTTGGAACGAAATCATGGAAGAATTAGCAGCGCGATCGCGTTCTCATTATCGAGATTTAATCTACGAACAACCGGATTTTATTGACTTTTTCAATCAAGTTACCCCCATAGAAGAAATTAGTCAGTTACAAATTAGTTCTCGTCCGGCTCGTCGTCCGTCGGGTAAGAAAGGCTTGAGCAGTTTGCGTGCAATTCCCTGGGTATTTAGCTGGACGCAAACTAGATTTTTGCTACCTGCTTGGTATGGAGTAGGTACGGCGTTGCAAGAGTTTCTTAATGAAGCTCCAGAAGACCACATTCAATTATTGCAATGCTTTTACAGAAAATGGCCGTTTTTCAAAATGGTTATTTCTAAGGTAGAAATGACCTTGGCTAAAGTCGATTTACAAATGGGACGGCATTATGTAGAAGAGCTATCTAAAGATGAAGATAAGCAGCGTTTCGATCGAGTATTCAACCAGATTTCTAGCGAGTACTATCTGACGAGAAATTTAGTGCTGAAAATCACCGGGCACGAAAGACTCTTGGATGGAGATCCAGTTTTACAACGTTCCGTACAATTAAGAAATGGTACTATTGTACCTTTAGGGTTTATCCAAGTATCTTTACTCAAGCGTTTACGTGATAGTAAAAACAATGCGAGTTCTGGAGTCATTCACTCGCGCTACAGTAAAGGAGAATTGCTCCGAGGGGCGCTTTTAACTATTAACGGAATCGCTGCGGGCATGAGAAATACTGGTTGATTGAGAATTTAGAATTGGGCATTGGGCAATTTGTTGTTAAATTGCTTAAGGCGTTGGATTACAACGTCTCTACAATCGTTTCCTACTGACTACAAAATGTAGGTAAATATAATTCGCTTAATTCCGCAATGCCAAAATGGCATTACAGAAAATCAAAAACTCCGATTTCTATAAAAATCAAAATAGAAATCGGAGTTTTGCTAATTATTATTTTTTCGTTGCGTATTTGGTAGTTCAATAGCTGAGGTAACTAGCGATACATATTTAAATATTTTTCCAGCTATTGATTCACAAGTTAATTATTTATAGGCTTTCGGAGAATCCCTGACAAATAAATTTAATCCCAATCTGGAAAAGGATTAGCATTACCATCCACTGCTTCTCCACCAATACCAATTCCTGTATGGAATATTTCGGCATTAGTGATGTTAATGTCATCCATGGATGCTTCGTATACGTTAGAGTCGTAAATTTTAGCACTGGCTAAATTGGCATCATTCAAATTAGCTTGCTTAAAATTAACGTTGGTTAAGAATGCCGAGGTTAATTTAGCATCTTCTAAATTCGCACCAGTCAAATCAGCACCTTCTAGATTAGCGTGTTCGAGGTTTGCTCCCCGAAGATCTGCTCCTCTCAAATCAGCACCAATTAAATGCAAGCCTCGTAGATTCGCTCCTGATAAGTCGCAACCTACACATTCCCTAGTTTCAAGTAGCTTTTGAACATGCTGCGGATTTTCAGCTTTCACTGAGCTAGTAAAAAGCAGGGGAGCTACTACAGTTAGAGCAACCAAAAGTTTCTTAATCATAAATTTTTCCCCTTTTGCAATCGAATATCTTCCGTTCGTTTCCTCACGATTCTATTATCTCATTAATTTCCCAGAGTATAAGGATTAACGATAAAGCTTCACAGTGAGAATCGTTTTCATTTGACATTTAAACTAGAAAAATCTTGAATATGTTTAATATTATGGGGGTTTTCAGCTATTCTCAGATTCTAAAAGTGTTGATTTCTTAATGTAAATTTTTATTAATACTAATTTCAATCGAGTATAATTTAATTTTATTTATTAAAAGATATTCGAGGAACAGTTCTATAGGAAGCTTCTAATTGACTATAATTTAGTCAGATTTTATTTCCCGATTAAATGGAGCAATAAGAAAAATCAATTTTTCCTGTTTTCATCAAAAGCTGCATTTTATTTAATGCGGCAGTAAAAACTTGCAGGAATAGTATCAAATGCAAAATTATTTGATCGGCAGTCAAAAGATGAAATATTACTCTAAAGTCATTTAGCCATAGAGATATTTATCTGAATATTATAGATTCAATCAAATCGGAGCGGCGGGATTTGAACCCACGACCTCCACTACCCCAAAGTGGCGCGCTACCAAGCTGCGCTACGCCCCGCAAATCGGACTTTAAAAATAGGATTTTAAATTTTTCCTTGTAGAAATATTAAATCCTTGGGGTTTTAACTTTAGTATATTAGCACAAAATTGAAACGAAACAACTATTTAGTTCAAAAAACATCGAGCATAGCTGCGGCTTGAATTAAATCTCGAACGACAGTGGAGTCCCATTTACCTTCAACGCCACGACCTGAATTGAGAATAAAACGTAAACTATAGGCATGGGGATAACCTTCTACTTCCATCCACAGCAAACTGCTTTCTGCTTCGCAGGCAATTTTTTCTTCATCCATCAATTCCGATTCCATTTGCTGCATAGTGTCTGCAAGCTGTCTTAACAGACGACAAAAATCATTTAGCTCGGCTTCCGTTAATTCAACAGCCCATTCATCCGTACCTACTAAACCTTTAAATTCTCTTGCTACTGGATTAACGCCGATACGCCAACCGTTTCCTTTTTTGAGTACGCGCATGGGGAAGGGTGGGGAATAGGGAGATAAGGAGATGGAGATAATAATAACCAACTACCAATGCTCAATACCCGATGCCTAATATTTTATTTATTTTTGATTGAATATGTTAACCAAAGTTTGAATTAAAGTGTTGCGCTCGGAGCGATTGAGAGCTTTGATTGCAGCGCGATCGCCATCAATTGGGTTTTTTGTTAAAGTCTTAGAACCTGGATAGGAAGCATCATACATTATTTCGTTAGCGCCTAGATAATCGGCTAATGTTAATTTCCAATCTAAGCGAGTATTAGGCGCTCTGCCTTTGATATAAACGTGATAGCGTATGAGACGACGAGCTAAAGTTTGATTTTCGGAGACTTTGCGAGTCTTTTTGCTAACATATTTGTTTTCTCGGGGGAATTCAGGCAACTGCTGATAAACTTTTCGCCAAGCATCTGATGAAGCTATTGTCTGAGCAACAGTAGGTTGTATTCCGAATATATTTGTATTTAAATTTATGTACGGCGAAGTTAGGATAACCGCACCAGTTGCGATAATGGCTGTAAGTAGCCTGTATTTTAATTTCATCGAAAAATGAATAGTTAGCAGTTAGCAGTTAACAATATGATGTTACAGTTCATCATAAAGCTTTAACTTTTCTTCAATGCAATTACTTTGCAACAATAGTGTTGGGTTGCTCTGCGTTTAGCCCAACCTACTATCTACTGATAACTGTTCACTGCTAACTGTATTACATTTCGCCGATGATTTCTGGCTGGGTTAATTCGTCGGACATTTCAATAATCGAGCGTAATACAGGCTTCATCAATACATCTTCGGTATTGTCGAAATCTTCGTAACGCCTGCGTTTAGCGCGGTTTGCCACTTGAACTGTAATCCGATAGCGGTTGGAAGCCGCACTGATTAAATCTTCGGCACGGTGCATGATTTGAGATTGAGTTGTCTCGAATTTAGAACGCCTTAGCATAATTACTGGTTCAAAGGGACAACTATTAGTTTAACAAGGGATTGGGAGAGATGGGGAGATGAGGAGGGAGAGGGGAGAGAGGGGGAAGAATAAAATTATTAACAATTAACAACGCCCAATGCCCTATGCCCCATGCCCAATTCCTTACTTTCTTTTAAAAATTATCATTTCGGTTCCAACTACTGGGCTGCGGGCTATGAGTTTACCTTGCAAATCAGTAATTTCTAGGTGGGTAAAATCTAGTTCTTGGGAACGCTGTAATATTTCTGCGGCTAGTTTGTCTTGTTGCTTTTTTTCTAAGCTGTACCAATTATTGCGAATTTTAATCGTGAGATTACTGTTTAAAAAGTTGGCTTGAATTGATTCTATGATTTCTGAAAAAGTGCGATCGCTGGAGCTAGAACCTTTAAAATTAAGGCTGATTTCACCAACTTGATTTTGAATTGCTGCTATCAAGGTTTCTTCTGGTGTTAACGGTGTGATTTCTAATTCTTCCTGTGGTGGAATTTCAATTTCTGGTTCAGATGTAGTTTCTTCTTGAGGAGCTTTTTGTTCTATTAAAGGTGGGATTTCAACTTCTGGCTCAGATGCTGTTTCTTTTTGAATTGGCTCGGAAGTTTTTTGTGTCTCCTTCTCAGATGCAGTTTCTTCTTGGGGAGCTTTTTGTTCTATTAAAGGTGGGATTTCAACTTCTGGCTTAGATGCTGTTTCTTCTTTAGTTGGCTCAGAAGTTGTTTGCGTCTTGATAACAGATGGAATCTCTTCTTCTAGCTCGGATACAGTTTCTTCTTGAATTGGCTCAGAAGTTTTTTGTGTCTGTGTGGCAGAAACAGTTTCTTCTTCTGGTGGTAGGGAAACAGTTTCTTTCTCTGGCACTATAGATTTTGGTTCAGTAGTAGATACTACCTGTGGAATGTCTGTGTTTGTGGCAACGGCAGCTACTTGTGACGGTTTGCGTTCAAAAGCGTTTGAAGTTACCAAAAATATGATTACCGCTAATCCACCGATAATTCCCGTCAAAGCTGTATCTGACAATTTTGCTGATAGTTGTACTGGTACAATAAGCCGAATTTTTCCTAATATACCAATCCAAAGCTGCTGAAGCCTTTGTAAAAAACCTGATTTCTCTTCGCTACCGGGTGTGGGTTCGGTTTCTAAATTGTCTGCGGTAGTTTCTAATAATCCACTAGTACCTCGTAAAACTTTCACTAACAATGTTTTCCAGAATGGAAGTTTTTCTGGAGAGGAGGATGGCTGAGTAGAAGATGGTTGTATATCTTGATTTTCTTGCGGCATGGAATTATAAAATACAGACTAACTAAATTAAATAGAGTATAAATTCGGATATGAGCTTTAAGCAGCAGCTTTAATTTATCACTGTTATTAATTTGGTCAAGTTTTTGATAGCTAATTTGTAACTTAAATACATCATTTATTTCGATTTCATAAATTATATTTTTTGTTTTATAGGCTACAAGACTTAATCTTGATTTAGTCAATTGATTATTTCTTTTTAAACAAATTGATTTAACTAATTTATTTAATTAAATATCGGTTTTATAGAACACTAATGTCGCAACTAGAGAAAGATAATCAAGCTATCTTTACTAATAAGTACGTCTTCTATTGAACAGATAATTCTAAGTATTTTAACTTAACTCAAAGTATGAAAATTAAGCGTATTGAAATGCAGTCTTTTCGAGGAATTGGCGATATGGCGCTGGAATTCCAGGAAGATGAACCGAATGTAATTATTGGTATTAACGGTGTAGGTAAATCCAGTATTCTCGAATGTATTGCAATTCTATTATCTCGTTATACAAAACCAGTTCAGTTTCCTACAACTTCGGGAAGATTATTTCAGGAAGAAGATATTTCTACCGGAAGTGAAGAAACTCGTAACGAGATTACAGTTGAAACTGATGAAGGTGAAGTAACTTGGTGTCTTTCTAAGCAAAGAAAAAAGCGTAGTAAGACTGTCGGTAGCGATTTAAGCGAGTTACGCAAATTAATTGACGAAACTCACGAACAATTAAAAAATGATTCTGAATTTAATTTACCAGTTATTGTTCATTATGGCGTAAATCGCGCCGTACTTGAAATTCCTTTGAGAGGTCGTAAAAAGAATTCTAACGAACGTGCAAGCGCTTACGAGCAATCCTTAGACAGCGTACAAATAAACTTTAATAGCTTCTTCCAATGGTTTAGAAAGCTAGAAGATTTAGAAAACGAACAAAGACTAGATGATTCTAATTTTGTTAACCATCAATTAGAAGCAGTCAGACAAGCAATTTATTCTTTGATTACAGGTTTATCTAACTTAAGAATCCGTCGTTCTCCATTAAGAATGACCGTGAAAAAACAGGATAGAGAACTGAATGTTAATCAGCTATCCGACGGAGAAAAATGCTTGCTGGCAATGGTGGGAGACTTAGCTCGGAGATTAGCAATTGCAAATCCCGGACTTGAAGATCCATTACTAGGTGATGGTATTGTTTTAATCGACGAAATTGAGTTGCATTTACATCCTAGATGGCAAAGAGATATTATCCCAGCGTTGAAAAAAACGTTTCCTAACTGTCAGTTTATTGTTACCACTCATTCACCACAAGTAATTAGTCACGTTCGTGCTGAGGGAGTCTTCATTTTAGAAAGAGATGAAGAACAAGGACTGATTATTATGAGTCCTGAAGGTTCCTACGGAAGAGACAGCAATAGCATCTTAGAAGACTTAATGGAAGTTCCTGAAAGACCTCAAAAAATCAAAGATAGTTTACAAGAATTATTCAGATTTATTGACGACGGGAATTTAGAAGGTGCGAAAGAATTACGCGAAGAATTAGCATCAGAAATTGGCGACGACGAACCGGAATTTGTTCGAGCGGATGTACTGATTCGACGTAAGGAAATTCTCAACAAATGAAATATATTGAAAAAGGACCGCAGCCAAAAAGTTTAGCAGCTTACAACAAAAAAGTAAGCGCAAATACAAAGTGGAAGTCCTTCAATCGTAGCGTTAAAAATGACACTTACGATTCCATACTTCACGAACAAGGTTACATTTGTTGTTACTGCGGGATTAAAATTAGTCGCAGAAAATGCCATATCGAACATTACCGACCAAAAAGCAAATATACTCATCTGACATTTGATTACAGCAACTTAATTTCATCCTGTCAGGGAGAAGACGAACAAAGACCAACTAAACCAGTACATTGCGGACATAAAAAAGGTGGTTGGTTCGACGAAGAGTTGATGATTTCGCCTTTAGATCCTAATTGCAGCAGCTACTTCAGATATACGGGAGCAGGAGAGATTTTACCAACAGAAGATCCCGAACATCAGGAAGCTGCCGAAACTACCATCAAAATGCTAGCGCTAGATATTAATAAGTTGAAGAAAATGCGTCGGAAAGCAGTTGAAGGAGTTATACAAGCAACACAAGGTTTGTCAGAAAAGGAAGTTAAGCAGCTAGCTGAAGCTTATTTAGAGAGAGACGGAAGCGAGAGTTATGCTCCCTTTTGGGCGACTATTGATTATGTGATGCGGCAGTTTTATTGATAGATATAGATGGTGTAGAGACGTAGCAGTGCTACGTCTCATTAATTTGGATTATTTCAAAAGGGAGTATCCTAATTTTTTAATTTTATCCTGGTAATTGAATTACAAACGTTGCTCCTTCTCCTGGTAAAGACTCACACCAAAGCTTTCCATTATGTTTTTCTACTATAATTTGATAGCTAATCGATAATCCTAACCCAGTTCCTTTTCCTACAGGTTTGGTTGTAAACAAGTTGTCAAATATTTGGTTTTGCTTTTCAATCGGTATTCCGACTCCGTTATCTTGAATTTTAATTAATATCGACTGCATATCTTCACTAAGACTAGTATTAATTGTAATCTGATTGGGGAGATTCTGAATATCGGCAAAGGAGCATCCTTGATTACTTTCATCCAGAGCATCAATAGCATTAGACAAAAGGTTAATTAATACTTGGTCAATTTGTCCGGGATAACATTCTACTAATGGTAAATTACCGTAATTTTTAATAATTTTAATCTGAGGACGTTTTGAATTAGCTTTAAGCCTGTGCTTAAGAATTAATAAAGTATTATCTATTGCTTGATGGATATCTAAACTAGTTTTTGCGTGATTATCTGCTCGCGCAAAAGTTCTTAACGAATCGCTAATATCACGAATGCGCTCTGTTCCATTCTGCATAGAAACAAATAATTTTGGTAAGTCATCCATCAAGTATTCTAGATCAATCTCCTCTATTTTGTCTGTAATTTTTGTTCCTGGATGGGGAATTTCTTGCTTATACAAAGTTAAGAGTTCAAAAATATCTCTGAGATATTCTGCTGCGTGTTTAGTGTTAGCAGAAATATAGCTCAGAGGATTATTAATTTCATGGGCAACTTCTGCAACTAACTGTCCTAATGCGGACATTTTTTCGCTCTGAATTAGTTGTTGTTCTACTTGTTGTAATTGTTTGTGTTTTTCGTTAATTTGTTGGCTAAAGAATAAAGTTTTTTTGATGGCTTGCTCTAATTTGGAAAGATTCATCGGCTTAGTCAAAAAATCAAAAGCACCTGTGTCCATTGCTTTTTGAATATTGTCCATGCCACCACCAGAAACAACGATAGTTTTAAAGTTTGGCTGTATATCCTTGAGTTTGGCAAGTAATTCTAAACCATCCATACCTGGCATATTAATATCGGTAATTACTAAATCGAGGTCGGGATGAGATGATACTTGTTCCAGGGCTTCTATACCATTTAAAGCAAATAATACTTGATATTCTCCTTTCTTGATTTGTTTGCGGAATTTTTGAAAAATCAATTCTTTTAAATCTTTTTCATCATCAACAAATAACAGTTTGTAGGTCATATATTTTCATCAATTAATAAAAAAACTTGCTAATAATGTCTTTGATTATCATCAATGTATACTTAAATTTTATAAAATTATCTCTCCAAGCTGAAAATTCTTGTTTTTAAATCTTTAAAATCAATCGGCTTACTGATATAGTCATCTGCTCCATAGGAAATTGCAGTTTGGTGATTTTTTTCATCTCCATAAGCAGTAATCATAAAGACTTTCAGATGAGCATATTTATCTTTAATAATTTTGAGCAATTCCAATCCATTCATCCCTGGCATATTAATATCTGAAAGAATTAGTACTAATGATGCCATATCCTCACTTTGAAGAGTTTGTAGAGCTTCTTCTCCAGAAAGAGCAAAATATAATTTAACTTCTCCGGCTTTAATTTCTTTCCTAAATTTTTGTTTGAATAACAATTGCACATCTGGTTCGTCATCTACAACTAAAGCAATAATCATGGTTATATCTCCTTAATTTGCTGATTTGTTTTTGGGTAAGCTAATTATAAATTCAGTGTAAATATCTACTTCCGATTCAACTTCCAAGCTACCTTGATGCTGCTGCACAATGATGTCGTAAGTTAAAGATAATCCCAAACCCGTACCTTCTCCTGTTGGCTTGGTGGTGAAAAAATGCTCAAAAATGCGATCGCGTACTTCCCGAGTCATCCCGGAGCCATTATCCCGAATGCGAATTTCTACTTGCTGTTCAAGATTTTTAGTTCTAACTTTAAGCATCGGTGTAAATTCATTTCCCTGTTGTTTCAATTTTTGCTGTATCGCATAACAAGCATTGCTGATAATGTTGAGAAATGCTCTGCTGATGTCTTGGGTGACAACTTCAATTTCACCAACGGTTTCGTCGTAGTCATTATCAATCGTCAGATTAAATGAAGAATCTTTTGCTCGCATCCCATGATAAGCAAGGTTAACTGTTTCCTCGACTAGCTGATTCAAATTACTACTTTCCCATTTATGTCCACCACTTCTTGCATGAAGCAACATATTACTAACTATTTTCTCAGCCCGCTGACCGTGGTGTTCAATTTTACTAACATTTGTTTCTAAAATACTAAGAGTATCTGTAAGCGATTCAACTGTATCTTTGTCGAGATTTCTGACTTTTTCGGCAATTTCTTCTAATAATTCTTGAATTAATTCCACAGAAAGTTGAGCAAAATTATTTACAAAATTAAGAGGATTGCGGATTTCGTGAGCGATTCCGGCTGTTAAGGAACCCAATGAGGCTAGTTTTTCCTGAGCTACCATTTGCTTTTGAGTTGTTATCAATTTCTCATTAGCTTTTTGCAATTGCTCAGATTTTTGTTCTTTTTCAATCAGTAGCTGTTTAACTCTTGCAATCAATTGGTTGAGAGAAGTTGCTAATTTCCCAGTTTCATCTGAAGTGGTAACGGGAGCTTGTAAATCAAAATTAGCTTCCTGTGTAGTTTTTTGAGCAACATTTGTTACTGCTTGTAGTGGTTTAGAAATAGCTCTGCTAGTTAAGATAGCTAACAAAATACCAATTAAAACTGATAAAACAGCACTTATAAAAAAGATTTTCAAGCGTAATCGTTGAGCAACAGCAAATTCAGCCTCTGCTTTTTCATATTCTTCGTACATCTCCTCAGATAAACTGAGTAAATCTCTGGCAAAATATTCTAAGTTTCGAGAAGATTCAGTGTTACTGAATTTAGTAAGTTTAGTTTTAGTAGTTTCGAGTTGCGTTGCTTGAATATTATCAAGGTTTAAATTGTTAATTAGTTCTTCAACTTGCTTTAAATATAAATCTGAGAATTGAGAATAGGTTTTAAAAAGCTGCCGAGCAGAGTCATTCTCTCTAAGAATACTTTCTTCTTTTTCCTCTTCTATCCGATCAAATTCAGATTTGAATTTAACCCAGAGTTGCTTAAACTCACTTTGATGTTGTTGTATAGCAACACTTTGTTTCTTTACAAGTTGTGGTTTATCTAAAACAATCGGTAATTCTAACCAATCAAGACGTATTAAAAGGACTTTAGTTTGTAAATCATTAACTAATCTGTACGCATTCAACGACTTTTCTTCTCGCTCAAGAGCTTCATTATGATAGCTATCTCCAATCACAAATCCAGTAGTTGTGCCTAAAATAGCAACAAAAATAGCTAGTCCATATCCTAAGCCTATTTTGTGTCCTACTTTCAAATAACCAACCCACTGATTCAAATTTTTTGAAGGTGCAGTCGTGCTTTCACTATTTTTCATTAATTTCACCTTATCATTAGTTATACAGTGCTTTTCGGTTGAGTCGAATACATTTGAAACCTCACCCTGTCCTCCGACATCCCTCTCCTTACTAAGGAGAGGGAACGAGGGTGAGGTTAATTTGTATTACACCCAAGTGAAAACCGCTGTAAGTAGGTAATCCCAGATTATTAAAGATATGAAAAACAGAGTTAGCAATAAATTCAGCTAAATATTCTGCCTAATTATTTACAGGATTCCCAAAATAAAGCTGAAAATTTCAGATTCCTATTATTTCTCTCTACCTCTTCTCTCTCCTCAAAGTCCAAACAGCCGAAACACCTCACTAGCAGCCCGGTGTAATAAAGAATGCCGCCACACCAAAGATTTCATATCATCCGCATAACCGCCACCAATAACGCAAGCAACGGGATATCCAGCCCCTACGCAAGTACTCAAAACCTGCATTTCTCGTCTGTAAATTCCCGTATCTGTTAAAGCTAATTTGCCCAATTTATCGCCGATATGGGGGTCAACACCGGCATCGAATAATACTAAATCTGGTTTTACGTCTACGAGTAAATCCGGTAAATATTTTGCTAAAGTTTGCAAATATGCATCGTCTTCCATGCCTTCGGGAAGAGGTACGTCTAAATCGCTTTTCTGTTTTCTACCGGGAAAGTTAACTTCGCAATGCATCGAAAAGGTAAAAACGCTGTCGTCGTCTTGAAAAATAAAAGCGGTACCGTCACCTTGATGTACGTCTAAATCGACGATGAGGATTTTTTGTGCGAGATTGAGTTTTTGGATGACACGAGTTGCGATCGCGAAATCATTGAAAATACAAAAACCGGAGCCGTAACTAGGGAAGGCATGATGGGTTCCCCCTGCGGTATTACAAGCCAAACCTTTACTTAAAGCCAGTTTCGCGGCTAATATTGTACCACCAACCGCAGTGCAGGTACGATTAACTAATTGCGGACTCCAGGGTAAACCAATGCGTCGTTGTGCTTTTGTATCGAGGGTTCCGTTTAAATAACCATTCACAAATTCTTTGGTATGAACTAATTCAATAGCTTCTTGATTAGGTCGTTTTGGAATGTGAAATTGCTGTAAATCTGCGACACCATCGGATAAAAGCAATTCATAAAGTAAGCGAAATTTCGGCATCGGGAAACGATGAGCATCCGGTAGTGGGGTAACGTAATCTGGATGGTAGATGATTGGTAACGACATTCGGGATTTTGGATTTTGGATTTTGGATTAAAAATTTTAGAGACGGGGCGCAATACTAAGTCTGTAGTAAGTAATTAAAGAATAGGAATTAACATTTTTATAGTTATCTCTGCTCCGAAAATATATCCTTATTAATGAGAGTATCTAACTCACTATTTTATACATCTTTTTATCTTCAGATTCCTATTACCCATGTCCAATTCCTCATGCTCAAATTAAGAGTAAATAAATTAAATATTATGGTTGAGTTTATCGTGATAATCTATTCCAAACTAAATAAATCAGTTGTAAAATCTAGAATGCAAGATTATCATGACGATAGAATCAATTCAACCGCTTATCGCGCCAGTTCTATTTGTCCTAGTTGGTTTAATCGCTGGAATAATAGCTGAAAAGGTTGTCTTCAGTCGATTAAAGAACGTTGCCGATAAAAAGCGTATACCGGGAAGCGATATTATCTTCAGTTCCTTGCGACGTATCCCTTTTACCTGGTTTGTACTTGCTGGTTTTTTCGGAGCAATTCTAAGTTATTCGCTTAAACAAGATGTTACTACTGCCTTACAAAAGATTGTCATTGCAATTTTTCTATTCACCGTAACATTAGTTTTAGCTCGTCTGGCTGCTGGTTTTGTCAGTTTATTTATGCAGCGAACTGAAGGGGTTTCTACATCGCTGATTTCTAATCTTGTTAAAACTCTTGTTTTTGTTCTGGGCTCGTTAATTATATTTCAGACTATCGGAATTGAAATTACACCGATTATTACAACATTGGGAATCGGTGGTTTAGCCGTTGGTTTAGCATTACAAGATACTTTAGCAAACTTATTTTCTGGTTTTTACTTAATCCTCTCTAAACAAGTGAAAACCGGAGACTATATAAAATTAGATTCGGGAGAAGAAGGTTATATTACTGATATTACCTGGCGAAATATAACTATCGAAGAACTTTCTAAAAATACGATTATTGTTCCCAATTCAAAGTTAGCTTCGGCGAATTTTACTAATTACCATTTACCAGTTAAGGAATTAACTTTAACGATGGATGTGGGTGTTAGTTACGATAGCGATTTGGAACAGGTTGAAAGGGTAACTGTAGAAGTTGCTAAACAAGTGATGCAAGAAATCGCACCAGATTTGGTTGAAAACGAGCCTTATATAAGATTCCACACTTTTAATGATTTTAGTATCGATTTTACGCTTTACATGCGGATAAGCGAATTTTTCGACCACAGAATTGGAAAGCATTTGTTCGTTAAGAAGCTGCATAAACGCTACAACCAAGAAGGAATTTTAATTCCATTTCCAATTCGAGATGTTTATATCAAAGAAAACGTCAATGCAAATGTCAATGAAAATACTAAAACAAATGGAGCGATGACTTAAAGAGAGTTGGGAGTTAGGAGTTAGGAGTTAAGAGTTAGTAAAGACAAATTATCTTCCCCCTCTTCCCCCTCTTCCCCCTCTTCCCACTCTCACTGCTTCTCTTCCAAATAATATTTACCAATAATCTCAACCTTAATATCATATTTATCACTTAATCCCCGCCGCTGTAATGCTGTTGCGATGGCATTTTGACAGCTGTAAATTAACTCAACACGTTTATTATTAGATATATTTCCCGAGTGCTTGCGGTGATAATATAAAGGCTGTTTTAAATGATTTACTTGGGTAATCTCTGACAGTCGCAAACACAAATCATAATCTTGGGCAAGACCTGAATTTTCATTAATTCCACCAGCTTTTTCAAACACTTCTCGACGCATCAATCGGAAGTGAAAAGTCATAAAATCAACTAATAATTTATCTTTAGAATATGGTATTTGGCAGCGGGTTCCTTTCCCTAATACTTTGCTGTCTTTATCTATTAACAAATAATCGGTATAAACCAATCCTACTTGGGGATTATTATCTAAGATTTTAGCGGTTTCTGCTAATGCTGTTGGTGCGATTATATCATCGCTATCTATCCATCCTAAATACTTTCCGCTACAAACTGAAAATGCTCCTTTTAATGATAAGGTTTGTCCTTGATGTCTTGCTGCAATAACTTTTACTCGTTTATCTTTTTGAGCATATTGACTGGCAATTTCTACAGATTTATCTGTCGAACCATCATCCCAAATTATTAATTCAAAATTATTAAATGTTTGTCTGAGCACGCTTTCAATAGCTATTTTAAGATAATCTTCTCGATTGTAAACGGGGATAACAATAGAAATTAGAGGCTGCATAAATAGTATCGGTATTATTGCGAATAACTAGTTGTACTCGTTTTTCCCATAAGTGTAAATACGTATTTATTGTACTATTGTTCATATTATTTTGACATCAAAATTAGCTTAGGTTAAAACCGATGGGAAACCATTTTATTTATAAGAAATAAGGTTGATTTTTATGACAGATAATTTAAACGGTATAAAAGAGATAAATAATGTTGCTAGTTCACCAGAAGTAGAAGTGACTCTGGGCGTTGATATGATGAGTGTCGCTGAAAACAGCGGAAAAGAAATAAAATATACTTTTACTCGGAAAAATAATACTGAACTCAGAGAAGTTCGAGCAGATGCTAGTAACTCAACGAGTGTTGATACAAGCAAAGATTTAATAGTTAACTTTAGCATTGCAGGAAAAGCACAGCTTGATAAGGACTATAAATTAGATGGTGCGGAAATGGATGGTAGTAAATATACGGTTACTATTCCTGCTGACGCTACAACTGCTGAAGTTACTATTACACCGATTGCAGATAGTGAAATAGAGTCGGATGAAGCTGTTAAGTTAACTTTGGAAACCGGTAAAGATTATAGTATTGATCGTAATTTGCAGCAATTTGAGGTTTCAGAAGCAGTATTTTTAAAAAATTCTTTAGTGGATGATAAAGCTGTGATGGCTGTTATCACTAATGACGATCCAATGTTGGATGCACCTTGGGCAAAACAGTTTGGCAGTAACGGTTATGGTTATGAATATTTAGCTGTCGATGATGAAGGGAATACTTACGTTACGGGAGACTTTACCGGCGCAGTTACCATTGGTAATCAAACTATTACATCCAAAGGTGGGAAGGATATTTTTGTTGCCAAATTTGACAAAGATGGAAATGTTCAATGGGCACAAGAGTATGGCGGTACTAACTTTGACAATGCGGACAATATTACTGTAGATGATAGCGGTAATACTTTTGTTGTTGGAACATTTAGTAAGCAAACAACTTTGGGCGATAAAACTCTTGCGGTGACAGGGGATGGTTATGGTAGTGATGCTTTTGTTACTAAGATTGATAGCACTGGTAAAGTAGACTGGGCAAAAAGATTAAATGGTACAGAGCGTACTGTCGTTTATGGTATTGAAGCAGATGCTCAAGGTAATAGCTACATTACTGGAGATTTTGGTGGGCAAATAACTCTAGATAATATTAATCTTGGTGGTGAATCTGGAGATATATTTGTTGCTAAATTTGATACTGACGGTGGTGTGTCATGGGCTAAAGAGTTTGGGAATAATGATTTCTCTAGCCAAGCTGAAGATATAGTCGTGGATAAAGAAGGTAATGCCTATTTGTTCATGACTGAAGGTAATGAAGGTAATGATAATATTGTCGTTTCCAAGTTAAATAAAACCGATGGTAGCGAAGGGTGGAAACAAACTTTCGGTGATAGCAATAATTGGGTTGTAGCTGAAGGTATTGCTATAGATGATAAAGACAATATTTTTATTGCTGGAGAGTTTGAAGAGACAGTAACTTTTGGTGCAACTCCTGATGCTCCTACTCTTGAAGGTGGTGAAAATGGTGATGTATTTGTCGCTAAGTTAGACAGCAGTGACAAAGGTAAAGTATTGTGGGCGACAGACTTCGACAGTCAAAATAAAGATGAGGATTATGTGCAAATAGGAGGTATTGCTGTAGATAAGATGAGCAATACTTACGTCACTGGATATTATGACAACGGAAGCATGAGTGTTGGTGATTTCATGCTTTACGATGAAGGTGGTGAAGGTGGTGAAGGTGAAAATGCTTTTATCGCTAAATTGGATGATAAGGGTAAAGTGAAATGGGCACAGAATATCGGTGGTAAAAATTATGAAGAAATTACCGATATCGCTGTTAAGGATAACAAAATCTATTTAGCTGGTGAGTTTTACGAAGAAGCTACTTTTGGAGAGAAAAGTCTTAAAGCCAGTAATTTTGATGATACATTTCTTGTCAAATTAGCAAAAGAAAAACCAGAAATTTCTTTAAAAGCTGATTCTACAACAATTACTGAAGGTGACAGTAAACAAATCACCTATACTTTCACTCGTAAAGGTGATTTTACTCAAGAATTAACTGTTAAGTTTTCTGTTACTGGTACCGCTACTTTTAATCAAGATTTCACTTTAACAGGTGAAGAAAAATTTGATGGTAAAAGTGGTGAAGTTAAATTTGAAGCAGGAAAAGAAACTGCTACGGTTACTTTAAATATTACCGATGATTCCGATGCTGAGGAAGATGAAACTTTAGCTTTGGAATTAGCAATGGGAAGCGGTTATATGATTTCCGCAACTGAAGCAAAAACTAGTATTACTATTGCTAAAGATGAAAAGGATATTGTAATTGTTAGTGGTAGTGATGACGATGATACAGAATTTACATTAGCATCGAATAGCAAACAAACCTTTAAATTTAAAAGTAAATTCAAAAGCGGTAAATCTTCTATCAAGTTTTCTTTCAAGAGTAAAAGCGTTGCCGAATTCAAAGAAATTGCTATCGTTACCGTTGATGATGACGAGGGAACTATCGACGGGCTTTCAACCGGCGACGAAGGATATATTGAAGCAGCTTTAAATCGTTCTAAAAGCATCTTTTCTCTATTAGGAAATATACCTCAAGGTTTCGGGGATATAGATATTGAAAAGGTTCTAGAATTTAGCAGCGAAACTAGTTTCCGTTTCTTATCGGTGAAAGGTGGTACTCTTCAAGGAGTTAAGCAAGGTAAAGTCAATAAATCCCAAGTAACTGTATCTTCTACTGATTTCTTACAAGTCTCTGAGTCAGAAAAAAATAGTTTTGATTTGGATTTTGAAGGTGTAAAAATCAAAATGAAATTCGATGCTAAAGCAAAGAAAGCTATCGGTAGCGGATTGCAAGAAAAAAT
Organism: Rivularia sp. PCC 7116; assembly: GCF_000316665.1. Taxonomy (GTDB): domain Bacteria; phylum Cyanobacteriota; class Cyanobacteriia; order Cyanobacteriales; family Nostocaceae; genus Rivularia. The sequence goes on from NC_019678.1 coordinate 2,463,890, forward strand.
CGAAGTGCTCGATCTAAGAAGTGATGAATTGAGCGGTAAACAAAAAGTAAAATGTACCGTTAACCGCGAAGCAGCATATAACAACTTTGTCGGTTTTTACCAGGTAATCGATGAAGATGGTGGTATCGATACAAACGGTGATGGTACGGTTGATGTGTTAGTCGGAGATGCTGGTTATGCACAAGCAGCAGTGCAAAACCGTATCGCTAGTATTGATTTAAGCGTTGAAAATCAGTCTACAGCAGAATTTACAGGAGAATTCACTGCCGGTGCAATCATTGTACCTTTCCTCATGGTTAACGGTAATCCGGAAGCATTTGAAGAGATTTTCTTCCCATTCATTGAAGCTAATTCTGATGGTGTGGATCATGTAATGATGCTTGGTGAAAATACCTTTGGATTTGAGGATTTAACTGGAGGTGGAGATGGAGACTATAACGACTTTATTGTTAAGGTTGATTTTACTAGTGTTGATTTGACTAGTGTAAGTACATAGATAATTCATCGGGCGTGTTACGGCTAAAAATCGTTTTGTCGAGATCGAAAAATTTTGATTGCCGTAACTTTTGATTAATGATTTCAAATCAGCAACTCTTGAATTAGTCAAAACCCGGTTTTTTAAAAGCCGGGTTTTTAATATCTAATATATAATTTTCGCAATTGAGAAAGTAAATATTATACAAACAGCTATCAGTATGATTACAAAGAAATAATTTCACTTAGATTAAATTTAAGTGATAATACGTATTTATTTTTCTTCGTTTATCTTATTTTGACATTTAAAAGTAGCTTAGGTTACAACCGATGGGAAACTATTTTATTTATAAAATATAAGGCTACTTGATATGGCAACCAACGATCAAAACCCAGTTACATTAACCGAAATCACTCTTGATATTGACTCCATGACTGTTGTAGAGGATAGAGACAAAACTCTTACCTATACCTTTAGTCGGGATGAGAATACTGATAGTAATTTAACAGTCAATTTTACTCTTGATGGTACGGCAAAAAGTGATACAGACTTCATGATAGAAGGTGCGGAATACGACGGTGTTACAGGTACAGTTATTATTGCTGCCGGAGAACAGGAAGCTAGCGTTACTATTACGCCAAAGGCAGATGCTGAGATTGAATCGGATGAAAGTATTAAGTTAACTGTGTCTAACACGGAAGAATACATTGTTACTGATGACTCTGTAAAACTTTCAGAAAATGCATCACTATTTCGAGCAGATGGCAATGAATTAGACAATTCATCCGATGACAGTGTGATGAAAATGGGTGTTATCGCAAATGACGATCCCAAGTTAAAGGTAGATTGGGCAAAGCAGTTTGGTGGAAGTGGTTATGGTTATGAATTCCTAGCGGTAGATGATGCCGGGAATACTTATGTCACGGGAAGTTTTGAGACAACAGTTACTCTTGGTGGTGACACTCTTACACCCGAAGGTAGTAAAGATCTTTTTGTTGCCAAAGTTAAAGAAAATGGAGAGTTTGATTGGGCAAAGGGCTTCGGTGGTACAACCGGTGATTCAAGCTCTGGTATTGATATAGATGATAAGGGTAACACCTATATTACCGGAGAATTTTCAGGACAAATAACATTCGGTGATACAACTCCTGTTGTCGCAGGTATTAGTAGTGATGTTTTTGCTGCCAAGCTTAACAGTGATGGTAATGCAGTATGGGCAAAGGATTTTGGTAATGGTAGCTCGGATAAAGCTGGAAGTATTGCCGTTGATAAAGAGGGTAACGCTTACATTACTGGAAATTTTTTAGGAGAAGTAACTTTTGGCGATAAAAAAATTAATGGTGGAGAAGAAGGGCGTGTAGTTGTCAGCAAACTTGATAGCGATAGTGGTGATGTGGTTTGGGCAGAGGATTTTGGTGCTGCTTCCAAATCTGAGGAAGCATCTGATGAAGCTAGTGATATTGTCGTGGATAAAGAAGGTAATGCCTATCTTTTCATGACTGAACAAAATGAAAACGGCGCTGAATATGCTGTTGTAACTAAGCTTGATAAAAGCGATGGTAGTGAAACTTGGACAAAGAAGTTTGGTAATAATGTAGTCCACGATAACATCGCTATTGGTAAAGATAGTGTTTACATTACCGGAGAGTTTGAAGAGACATTAACTTTTGATAATGCCCCTAATCCTTTTACTGTTGAAGGTGGTGAAAATGGTGATGTATTTGTTGGCAAACTAGACAGTAGTAGCGGTAATTTGCTGTGGGTGAAAGACTTTGACAGTCAAGATAAGGATGAGAATGATGTTGAATTAGAAGGTATTGCTGTAGATGATATGGGCAATACTTACGTCACCGGATATTACCAAGGTAAAAGTATGAGAGTTGATAACTTCATGCTTTACGGTGAAGTTGAGGAAACTGACACAGAGAATGCTTTTATCACTAAGTTTGACAGTAAAGGTAAGGTAAAGTGGGCGCAAAATATCGGCGGTACTGATGAAGAGAATATCTCCGATATCGCTGTAAATAATGGCAAAATCTACATCGCTGGCAAGTTTTTCAATAAAGCTACTTTTGGTGATGAAAGTCTTGAAAAGACGAATTCTACAGACACTTTCCTTGTCAAATTAGAAGAAGAAAAACCAGAAATTTCTCTCACAGTTGACTCCACGAGTATTACCGAAGGTGATAATAATCAAATTATCTACACTTTTACCCGCAAAGGTGATACTGCGGCTGAATTAACGGTTGATTTTTCCGTCACAGGCAGCGCGACTTTCAACGATGATTATACTTTAGAGGGTGCCGATGAGTTTCAGAATAGCAAGGGTAAAGTTACTTTCCAAGCAGGAAAAGCAACTGCCACCGTTACTTTAAGTGTCACCAACGACACAACTGTGGAGCAAGATAAAACCCTAGCTTTAAGTTTGGAAAAAGGAAGCGGTTATATGCTTTCCGCAACAGAAAATACAAAGAATATAACTATTATTAGTGAAGATATAGAAAATACTACTGGTAGCGGTAACGGTAGCGGTAGCGGTAGCGGTAGCGGTAGTGATAATGATGACGAAGATGAAGGAGAATTGAGCTTTATATCTAACGGTAAAAGCACTTTCAAATTCAAAAGCAAGTTCAAAGATGGTAAATCTAAATCTTCTATCAAGTTTTCTTTCAAGAGTAAAAATATTGAAGAAATCAAACAAATAGCTTTCTTCACCGTTGACGATGATGAGGCAACTATCGATGGTATTTCTCCCGACGCTGAAGGATATATTGAAGCAGCTTTAAATCGCGCCCAAACTATCTTTTCTGTATTAGGAAATGCACCTCAAGGCTTCGATTTAACTCAGCTTGATAAAGTTATAGAATTTAGTAGCGATATCAAATTCCGTTTCTTGTCGGTGAAGAATGGTACTGTTGATGGAGTAAAAAAAGGCAAAGTCAAACGAGAACAAGTTGTTTTTTCTAATGCTGATTTCTTACAAGTCTCTGAATTTGAGAAAAACGGCTTTGATTTAGATTTTGAAGGTGTAAAAATTAATATGAAGCTGGATGGCAAAGCTAAAAAAGCCATCGGTAGCGGATTGCAAGAAAAAATCGAAGTGCTTGATTTACGCGAAATTACTACCACGCAAACTGCAACCTTTACTGTTAACCGCGAAGCTCAATTCAATAATACAATTGGTTTCTACCAGGTAATAAATGAAGACGGTGGTATAGATACAAACGGTGATGGTACTGCTGATATATTGGTTGGAGATGCTGGTTATGCACAAGCAGCAGTGCAAAACCGGCTTGCTAGCATTGACTTAAGTGTTGAAAATCAATCTACAGGAGAATTTACAGGAGAATTAACTGCTGGTGCAATAGTTGTGCCTTTCCTTATAGTTAACGGTAATCCAGAAGAATTTGAAGAGATTTTCTTCCCATTTATTGGAGCTAATTCCGACGGTGCAGATCACGTAATGATGATTGGTGATAATGCCTTCGGATTTGAGGATTTAGCTGGAGGTGGGGACAGAGACTTTAATGATGTTATTGTCAAGGTTGATATTAATAGTTTAAACACATAAGCTTGATTCCCGCACAATCTGAATGTAGAGACGTAGCACTGTGCCCCGTCTCTAAAAATCACGTTGAAAGGAAACTGACATACGGTAATTTCTCCAGTGTCGGGATTTATCCCAAAAGCTAATTTAGCATCTTTATCTAAATCGAGATTACCAACGGCTAAAGCAAATTCCAAAGCTTTTTTTCAGAATCCCTTACAGTGAATACCATCTTCAGATTACTAAATAACCATTTTATTAACCCCTCAATACCCACAAACCATTACCATAATAAGAAATACTTTACTAAACTTCACAAAAACCGTGACTACTACATCCCAAGCAACAACTACCTTTGAAAAACTGTTTTGGAATTGGAAGGATTACAAAATTCAATATACCGTCATGGGTACGGGACAACCTTTAGTATTAATTCACGGTTTCGGTGCATCTATCGGACATTGGAAGAAGAATATTCCCGTATTAGCAGATGCTGGATATCAAGTATTTGCAATAGATTTACTAGGATTTGGTGGCTCGGATAAAGCACCTATTGAGTACAGCGTTGATTTATGGGTGGAGTTACTCAAAGATTTTTGGCAGGAACATATCAAACACAAAGCTGTATTTATCGGTAATTCTGTAGGTGCTTTGATAAGTTTGACTATAGCCGTAGAGCATCCCGAAATTACCTCCGGAGCAGTTTTAATCAACGCTGCGGGAGGATTAAGCCATCGCCCTAACGAACTCAACCCACCGCTAAGATTTGTCATGGGTTCGTTCAATAAATTAGTCAGTCATCCGATAACGGGTAAATTCGTATTTAATAATATTCGCAGAAAATCGCAGATTAAACGCACGCTTTATCAAGTGTATCGCGATCGCAATGCTGTCACCGACGAATTAGTAGATATGCTTTACGAGCCATCCTGTGACGAAGGCGCGCAAAAAGTATTTGCATCAATTTTAACTGCTCCTCCCGGTGATTCCCCAGAGGAATTATTACCTAAAGTCGAGCGTCCATTACTAGTAATTTGGGGTGCAGATGACCCCTGGACACCAATTACTGGAGCAAAAGTTTACGAACAAGCCAGAGAAAACGGCAAAGATATCAAAATAGTACCAATTCCCGGAGCAGGGCATTGTCCACATGATGAAGTTCCCGATTTGGTGAATCCCGAAATTATTGATTGGGTAATGGGTAATTGGTAATGGGTAATTGGTAATGGGTAATGGGTAATTGGTAATGGGTAGTGGGGGTAGAGGGGGAGAGGAGGAAGATAGGGAGAAATTATTAACTCCGGTGGTACTAACTCCTAACTATTTTCAATGCCCCATGCCCCATGCCCCATGCCCAATTACCAATTCTCAACTCTCAAAAGTATTACAAGCATCAACGCTACCTGTCTGAATACCGCGTTTAAACCATTTGACGCGCTGTGCGGAACTTCCGTGAGTGAAGGATTCGGGAACTACATAACCTTTGGATCGCTTTTGCAATCTATCATCCCCAATACTCGCTGCTGCATTGATAGCTTCTTCAACGTCTCCTTGTTCGATAATTTGTCTTTGTCTTTGTGCGTGATGTGCCCAAATTCCTGCAAAACAATCTGCTTGTAATTCCAATCTGACGGAAAGCTGGTTTGCTTGAACTTGGGAAACTCGATTTTGTATGTTTCTTACTCTATTGGATATTCCCATTAAATTCTGGACGTGATGTCCGACTTCATGAGCGATTACATATGCTTGAGCAAAATCTCCGGGTGCGCCAAGTTTATTTCTTAAATCTCGGAAAAAGCTTAAATCTAAGTATACTTTTTGGTCTGGGGGACAGTAAAAAGGACCTACGGCAGCACTTGCATAACCGCAAGCTGATTGTACTGCATTCTCAAACAGAACTAATTTCGGTTCGCGATAGTTTCTCCCCATTTTTCTAAATAAAGGATTCCAGGTATCTTCGGTATCGGCAAGTACAACGGAAACAAATTGTCCCATTTCATCTCTAGGTTGGGAAGTTGTTTGAGTCGGAATTGAAGAGCCGTCATCTCTAGGAGCAATCTGTTCAATAATTGCTGGATCTACACCGAGAAATACTGCAATTAAAGTAAGAATCAAACCGCCAAGCCCACCACCAACCACACCCGGAGAAACGCTTCTACCGCGTCTATCTTCAACATTGTCGCTTCTTCGACCAAATTCCCAACGCATAATAATAATTAGTAAAGAGTAATTTCGTAATTATTATACAGATGGGTTTTGATACCTACTCTTGATTAATTACGAATTTTTACGTTTGCCTGTAGTATGAATGATTGAAAATAATTTTGGAAACTAACTTTAGTATTGCTTCTGAATTTTTCGTTTACAACTCAAGAAAGAGAAAGGTTCGTAGTTGCGCTTTAGCGCCAAATATAGTTGGCGCTGAAGCGCAACTACGAACATAATCAAAATATGAAAGTAGAAAATCAAAGTAATGATTCTCTGAAAACACAGCTAATACAACAAGTAGAAGCTTTACCATTCCAGCAAGCCATATTTCCCCAATCAGAACCAGATATAGATAGAATTATCCAGAATTTGGAAGAAATTAATCTAACTCCTCATCCGTTAAATTTTGAAAATCAAGCTTTAATATCTGGTAGTTGGCAGCTAATATATGCCTCTAACGGAACAGTAGTTACTCGTCAAGTTGCTACTATTCCAGATTGGACGGGAATTAAAATCAAAGAGGTATATCAAACCTTGAATTTTAATGATTCGGGGATTACAACTTCTAACTGTGCCAAAATCGAATTACCTATATTAGGAGAATTGAAAATCGAAGCTTCGGGTATTTGGAAGTGTGAGGAAGACGAAACCACCGCTTTAGTAAGCTTTGATGCCTTTACATTTCAAGCAACAAAACCTTTTTCTTTACCCGTTAATTTACCCGAATTAAAAATCCCAGTTATTGAAGCTCTCCGCAACGAAGCTGTATGGATAACTTCTTATTTAGACGAGGAAATTCGAGTCGGAAGGGGGAAGACAGGGAATTTATTTTTGTTTCGGCGGGAATAAAGCTTTTGAGGTTAGAGGTTAAAGATTAAAGGTTGAGATTTTTTTGTAATTTTCCGAAATCAACGCTAACCGTTTAGTAGCAGTATATTAGGTGGTCATGGGAATGAGTATAAATAACTTGATAAATAACTTTTTAATATATCGGTAGGCACATCCGCAGAAGAACCCAGCTATTTTGGTTGGGTTTTTTTTATTTGAAGAGGGGGTAGATGGGGGAGAGGGGGTAGAGGTAAAGTAAATTCCCTATGCCCAATTTTCAAAATTCAAGTACGATTGTTCTACCATAACAGGAGCATCAATAGTATTATTAAGGATTGTCCCTTGCCGCCCACCTTGCTGATATGTCAGAAACTAAGTTAGCTGCATCCTTAAATGGAAAACTCCCTAACTCTAACCAAAATACAATCCGCATTCGCGGTGCTAGGCAGCATAATTTAAAAAATGTCGATTTAGAAATTCCTTCTCGTCAGTTGGTCGTTTTTACTGGGGTTTCTGGCTCTGGTAAGTCTTCTCTGGCTTTTGATACTATTTTCGCTGAAGGACAGCGCCGTTATGTTGAGTCCCTTAGTTCCTATGCGCGGCAATTTTTGGGACAAATGGATAAGCCGGATGTGGAAGCGATTGAAGGTTTAAGTCCGGCTATTTCTATCGATCAAAAGTCTACTTCTCATAATCCGCGCTCAACTGTAGGCACGGTTACGGAAATTTACGATTATCTACGTCTGCTGTTTGGTAGGGCTGGCGAACCCCATTGTCCGAAATGTGACAGGTCAATTGCTCCCCAAACGATTGATGAAATGGTAGACAAAATCATGGAGCTACCGGAGCGGACAAAGTTTCAGATTCTGGCTCCGGTGGTGCGCGGTAAGAAAGGTACTCACGCCAAATTATTATCTAGTCTCGCTTCTCAGGGTTTTGTCCGAGTTCGGATTAATGGTGAGGTACGAGAACTTTCTGACTCAATTGAGTTAAATAAAAAACATGCTCATACAGTAGAAGTTGTTATCGACCGTTTGATAAAAAAAGCTGGAATTGAAGAACGCTTAGTAGATTCTCTTTCCACATGTTTGAAACAGTCTAACGGTATTGCAGTAATTCTCTATACTCCTATTTCTGGGGAAAAGGATAAGAAAGAAGAAGATAAAGAAGAGAATCAAGAGCAAGAATTAGTATTTTCGGAAAACTTCGCTTGTCCGGAACATGGTGCGGTTATGGAAGAATTATCACCGCGCTTGTTTTCCTTTAATTCTCCTTATGGCGCTTGTTCTAATTGTCACGGAATCGGAACATTAAAAAGATTTTCTCCTGACTTAGTTGTCCCCGATCCTCAAGTCCCAATTTATGCTGCGATCGCACCTTGGTCTGAAAAAGATAATTCTTATTATTTGGAGTTACTTTACGCTCTGGGACAGGATTACGGCTTTGAGCTACAAACTCAGTGGCAAAATTTAACTGAAGAACAGCAAGAGATAATTTTGCAAGGAGAAAAGAAAACTCCAGATTCAGAAAGAACCAAAAAATTTAAGGGCGTGTTGCCGATTTTACAACGGCAGTATGAAGGTGGTTCGGAACTAATTAAGCATAAATTAGAGCAATATATAATTGACCAACCTTGTCCGGTATGCGAAGGTAAAAAGCTGAAACCGGAAGCTTTAGCGGTAAGGTTAGGACAATACAAAATTTTGGATTTAACCGGAGTTTCAATTACTGAAGCTCAAGAAAGAATTAATAATTTACAGTTAAGTAAACGGCAATTCCAAATTGCAGACTTGGTATTGCGCGAAATCAAAGCGCGTTTGCAGTTTCTTTTGGATGTCGGCTTAAATTATTTAACTTTGAATCGTACAGCTATGACGCTTTCGGGTGGGGAAGCGCAACGGATTCGGTTAGCGACACAAATCGGTTCCGGTTTAACTGGTGTATTATACGTACTAGACGAACCAAGTATCGGTTTGCACCAGCGCGATAATGCCAAATTGCTGCAAACTTTATTTAGATTGCGCGATTTAGGCAATACGTTAATTGTGGTAGAACACGATGAAGAAACAATTCGCGCAGCCAACCACGTTGTTGATATTGGACCAGGTGCGGGTATTCACGGAGGGCATATTGTAGCTCAGGGCAATTTACAAACTTTATTAGATGCGGAAGATTCTCTTACCGGAGCTTACTTATCGGGAAGAAAAGTAATTCAAACTCCCGCTCAAAGAAGGGAAGGAAATGGCATAAATTTAGTAATTCAAAATGCCCGTCGCAATAATCTACAAAATATAGACGTAGAAATTCCTTTAGGAAGATTAGTTACGGTAACTGGTGTTTCGGGTTCGGGTAAATCAACTTTAGTCAACGAATTGCTTTATCCCTCATTACAACATCATCTCAGTAAAAAAATACCGATGCCCAAAGAAATCGATGGGATGAAGGGATTGAAAGCCATTGATAAAGCAATTGTTATCGATCAATCTCCTATCGGTAGAACTCCTCGTTCCAACCCAGCAACTTATACGGGTGTGTTCGATGCAATTCGGGCAGTATTTTCTGAAACCATCGAAGCTAAAGCAAGGGGTTACAAACCGGGACAATTTTCGTTTAACGTCAAAGGTGGACGCTGCGAAGCTTGTTCGGGACAAGGTGTAAACGTCATCGAAATGAATTTCTTGCCAGATGTTTACGTACAGTGCGAAGTCTGCAAAGGTGCCAGATATAACCGCGAAACATTGCAGGTTAAGTATAAAGATAAATCAATTTCCGACGTTCTGAATATGACAGTTGAGGAAGCACTAGGATTTTTTACTAATATTCCCAAAGCTGTCAATAAGTTACAAACCTTGGTAGACGTAGGTTTGGGATACGTACAACTCGGACAACCCGCAACTACTTTATCGGGTGGTGAAGCGCAACGAGTGAAGTTAGCAACAGAATTATCGCGTCGAGCTACGGGAAAAACCCTTTATTTAATTGACGAACCCACCACGGGATTATCATTTTACGACGTACATAAATTATTAGATGTACTGCAAAGATTGGTAGATAAAGGTAATTCAATTTTAGTGATTGAGCATAACTTAGATGTAATTCGCTGTGCCGATTGGGTAATAGATTTAGGCCCCGAAGGAGGAGACAAAGGAGGAGAAGTTATTGCTGTGGGAACTCCCGAAGATGTTGCGAAGAATGAAAAATCTTATACAGGGAAATATTTGAAGCAGGTATTGAAGCAGTATCCACCTGTAGGTGCGAATAATTGAAGTAGGTATTTTAAGTCTAATTAGGGGATTTGTACTCTTGCTATTTCCGAGTACAATAGACCCGTCCAAAAACTTGTGAGCCATTGTTCACAAGGCTTTGAGAGTAATCCTTGCAGATTATGGTTCAACGAAAAATTAGGGTTTGATACCGTTACTGATAGTTTAGAAAAGAAAGATAAAGTTTCATAACTACAGGCGATCGCCACTTTTTATTAATCTTAATTAACTGGATAAAACCAAGGTTCCAATTCGTAGCCTGACCAGTCCACAAACTGTTAAAATGATTTCTTCATAAACATTTGAATTTAATCTAAATCTTTGTGAAGCTACATGAAAAATTTTAACTATTCTGATTAAATGTTCTACAAATATGCGCTTACTGGATAAAATTTTATTTTCTTCTTTTTGTTTCTCGCTTAATTCTTTCTTTCGTTTTTTCTTATGAGGTATAGCTATATTTTGACCTCCTTGATATGCTTTATCCCCTTCAAATTTTTGTTCTTCATTAAATTTCTGTTGTTGTCCTCTAAATAAATTAATATCTGCTGTAGGGCCTGGAAATCCTATTATGACATCAACTATATCTTTACCGTTTGGCATACTAACTATTTGGCTTTTTAATGTATGTTGTTTTTTCTTCCCAGAATAAAATTTTTTCTGTTCTTCGTTGTCTGAAGGTCTATCAATAGGCTGTTCTAAGCTGTCTACTATTAATTTAAAGTTGGTCAATATTTCTTGTACAATTGCTAAATCTCCTTCTTGATTATTAACTTGTTCTATTAAGCTTGAAGGTAAAATTTCACGTAAAATCTTTCTCCAATAATGAAAAGTATTATGTGCCTTACTTTTCGATACGCCGAACAACATTCCTAGTATCTCAAAAGTAGGTATCTGCCTAAAATAAAATAGACATAAACATATTTCTTGAGGAATTGATAATAATTCTTTACGACCCCCTCCAGAAGAATTAATCCTCACTTTCTGGTTTTCTTTCTCTCTTTGAATTTCAAGATGTTTTTTGGAAGCTGAATTAATTAATTCTTGAAATTGTTCATGACTAATACCCAAAATATGTTTTGTTTTATAAGGGTATTTTTGGATATAATCGAAGACAATAGACATTTTTAAAATTATAGAGTGGTAGACTGCTAATTTCACTTTCTAACATTTTTTTGTGCCTAGATTATATTTTGGACGGGTCTAATCACCATTCTTAAAATTTTGACTTTACCAAATAGTAGTGATTCCCAACGAACTAATTTTATTGTCTTTGGTAATCAAAGGTAAACCTAGATGTTTTGCGGTAGCTACAATAATCCTATCCGACATATTAGGTATAATGTTTCGCGGTATGATAGCCAATTCAACAACATCAGCAGTCAAATCAGCTAGGACTAATCCGCTATTTTCGTTTGCCAAAGCATTATCAAGCTGCGTTTTCATTTCTGATGAAATACGTCCTTTCTCTTGTAGATAGACAATTTCTACTAGGCAAATTGTAGGTATATGAATTAATAATTCACCTCGATCGCATTTATTGAAAATCTCGTTTGCAACAGTACTTAAACGCGAATTATCCTCTAAATACCAAATTAAAGCATAGGTATCAGTTACTACATCCGACATCAAATATCCTCGCGAGGAAAGTTATTCCACATTTCTTTTCTAACTTCATCAATATCAGATTCCGTGATATTCGCACCCTGCCAAATTCCTCTTAAAGATTTTCGTTGCGACTGGGGCTGAATCTTTGTAAATTCTTGTTCGATTTGAAGTGCGATTTGCTCGATTAAGCGTACTTTATCTACTAACGGAAGTTTGTTTGCTAATTTTAAGGTTGCTTTTAAAGTAACTATTTTTTTCATGTTTAGTTTGTAAATAACGGTATTTCTAAAAGTTCTGAAACATCAATTTTTTCATACTGTATTTTCAAAGACTTATTAAGCTTGATAGATACGGGTTTAATTCCACGAGAATACATATAACATGCTAATGAAGCAGGAAAAGAAGAATTAAACTGATTCTTTCCCCAAGATTATTTTTGAGTAAAATCTCTATTAGATTGCAAAATATCAAATAATGATGGCGTAGTTCAATAATCGTTCATATCTTATAGTCGGAAGCTACACAAGTATTTTTCTTTGCAAGAATTTTAACATTTACAACCATAAATTTTTTGTTACGATTGCGTAATTCTCATATCGATTAATGAAGAAAGGTAATATACACAGATTTTCACCTGAAGTTTATTTGCAAAAATAAATCTTTTATACATCTTCATAGGAATCGTTTTTTACTTCTACTTATAGATTTATTCCCGATACTGAAAGTAGTAGAATGTAACTATATAAGCAAACAATTAAAATTTCATAGAAAATTTAAATTTGATTTAAATAAAAAATAAATAAATAGTAAGCATGCAATTCACCTCTAAACTGAAAAACATTTTATTAGCAATCTCTTTTGTAGTAGTTTTTTATCTAATAATGGCCTTAGCCTTACAAACTATAGGTTTAGATAATGCTCAGATGCTAATTCAAAAAACGGGAATATGGGCACCGGTTGTATTTGTATTTTTATGTGCCTTAAGCTTAATACTTGCACCTTTAAGTGGAAGTTCGTTATTTGTAGTTGGTGGAACTTTATTTGGAAAACATGATGCTTTTTTGCTTAGTTATATTGCCAGCATTATTGGATGTAGTATTAATTTTTGGATATCTAGAAAATTAGGAAGAAGAGTCGCTCAAAGGTTTATCGGAAAAGAAAACTTAAATGAATTAGATAAGTTTATTAATAAATTTCAAAGTAGTCGTAGCATTATTTATATGATAGTGATAATGCCTTTATCTCAGGATTTGGTAAGTTATGCTATTGGTTTAACTAAAATTAAATATACCCATTTTCTAATAGCTTTAATTTTCAGCAGTACTATAGTGATTGGGGGATATGTATATATTGGTTCTAGTTTATTAGAATTATTTGTTAAAAATTAAAGGTTTGAGACTACAAGTACTTTGATAAAACCAATTACCAATTACCAATTACCAATTACCTAATTAAACAATAGTGACAGCAGCTAAAATAACTAGACTTGGAATTAAAAGATTATCAATTTCTTTTGGGCTACAGGCTTCTACTAGTGTTGCAATACCAGATAATAATAAAATTCGTATAATATCTAGTTCGTTTGGTATAATCAACCATACAAAAAATACGCTCGCAGCAAAAGCAGCAACGAACATCGATAAACTTCCTTCTACACTTTTGCTACTAAGTAATTCATACTTTAATTTACCGTAACGATAACCAATTATCGGGGCAATTCCATCTCCCCAACCGAGAATGGCGATCGCCACGATTCCGGGGAATGTTTTGTAAAACAAGCTACCACAAATTGCAGCTACAATTACAAAATATAAAGGTCCCTTTAGAAGTTCGCTTTTATCTCCTGTACGAGTCATTGTTTTAACAGCTTCATCGTCATCGCTTGCGAATAAACCTTTCTGAATTAAAAGTATTATCCAAACGATAAAGATAGTGACATTCAGATATTTTGACCAATGAGAATCATTATAAAATGCTAAAAAGCCAATTATAGAACCCGCTCCAATATGAGTAATTTTACGGCTAATATCTTGGGGTAAATTAAACCTAGTTACACAAAAGTTTAATAGTGCAACTAGTCCAAAAACATAAATAAATGTCAGTGCCGTTACGATTAGATTTTGAATAAAAGGATTCATCAGCTTAAAACTAACTAACCATTTATCATACCGTTTTCTAACTTAGTTTTGTTATTTGTTTTCCTTCAGTACTTTTTTACCTCACCCCGCCCTTTGCGATATTTTGGAGAGGGGAAAGAAATGATTTATCAAATTTTGATTTATGACAATCTATTTACTCGTTTTTTGAATAATCCTCTTATAAATCAAGGAAGTAACCTCACCCCGCCCTTTGGGCACCCCTCTCCTTATTAAGGAGAAGAGAAGAGAATTTTCAAAAATTCCTCTACTTAACAGGGAGAGGGGAAGGGGGTGAGGTTTCTTTTATTCATCTCCTTGCTTAGGAAAAAATTGACGTAAAATTTCGCTGGGTTTTCTATCCCAACTATCAACATGTTCGTATATTAAGCCATCTTGATTTAATTTATAATTTGAGTGACCGTTGAAAAATATTTTTGCTTTCCAAGGAAGCCTTAAAGTACCGCGTACAGTCCACTTCGCAAAAATAGTATTTTCATCTGATTGATATACATCATGTAAATCAAAGTGGATATCGGTAAAAAATAAGCCAGCATGAAATCTTAAAGTCCAAAAAATAATTCTATAATTAAATTTCCATTTAAATTTACTTATTGGGTCTTTAAATAAAATATCTGCTGTATAAATATCATAGGAAATATCTTTTTCAAACAAAGTCGGTAAATCATGCTTGATAATTTTTATATTTTCTTCTATCTGTGATTTATATTCTAATTGCATAACTTATCTTAATCTCATTTGTTATTATCCAAATTCTCTGTGTATTTTCTATCTCTGTGTCCTCCGCGCTCTCTGCGGTTTTTTATTATTCAGGATTTATTTTATTATTTATATTTTGACATTAAAACCAATTTTTAAAAAAGTTTAATAAACCCTGCTTTTTATTAACAACTTTTTGCTTATTTTTATTACCTTGATTTAAATCCAGTAAACAAGGAAAAGCAGCCGAATTAGCATAGTATTTTTGTTTCAACACTTTTGCCAAAGCATTATTATTATCTCGTAAACCTTCATAAAAGAAGAAAACTTCTCCTTGAATACCGCAAGCACGATTATATTCTATTAGTTGCTGCAAATAGTCTGGACTTATATTGTAGGAACCCAACTTCATTAAAACACCAGGAGCTAATTTTACCCGCAGATTATTGCCAAACTGCTGTTTAATTAATCTATCAATAATATTCTTATAACTATTAAAATCGCGACGATAGATTTGCGGATGAATAATATCTACTAAACCTTTTTCCAACCATGTCTGCGAGTCTTGTAAATACTCTTTCAATGCCCAATCGTGAATATTAGGAGCCATTGAAATTAGTAAATTATTATTTACAGCCTTAACTTCTTTGTATAAACGCGCTAAAAAATCAGTTAAAATGTCTGCTCGCCACTGCAACCATTGACTATCTTTATGATTTTGCGGGGGATTTTTACCAAATTCTTTTTTATAGCCTTCTAAAGTACCATTATCGTATCCACCTTCACTAGGTAAGGCTGGTAAACGGTCATCTCCTTGAATACCATCTATATCATAATTATTCACAACTTCAAGTATCAGACTTAACAAAAAACTCTGTACCTCAGAATCTAGAGCATTAAGCCATTCAAAACCGTTTTTGTTCAACAAATTACCTTTACTATCTCGTGCAGCCCAATGCGGTTTTTTCGCTAGTAAAACACCTCCATTAGAATTGTAAGAACTAGCAAAACCATATTCAAACCAAGGAATAACTTTTAACCCTACGTCATGAGCTGCGGTAATAACTTCAGCTAGAACATCTCTTCCCCGATATTGCGGATTGATTTCCACGCCAAAATTCTCCTGCATTACCCGAGAAGGAAACTGTGTTACTGCTTTATTCCAAACAACAGGAAAGACAACATTAAAACCAGTTTCAGCAATAAAGTCCATTGCTGAAACTATATTTTCCCGAGAATTAAATACAGTGCTTGCCGTAGTTGTTAACCAAACGCCGCGTATTTGAGTAAATGACATTTTTGGAACAGTTAGCAGTGAGCAGTTAGCAATGAAGCTAAAAAAATTTAAGTATATATATTGAGTTTTTTTATTTAATTTAGTTATTACCTATTACCCATTACCTATTACCTATTACCTATTACCTATTACCCATTACCAACCTACATATTAGGATCGAGATGACGATATCTTGCCTGAACAACCATATATACGCCATAAGACATCAATCCTAAAGCCACAACGGTTAATAACCAAGGTCCGTAAGGCTGATCTGCTAAAGTTTCCAATGCTTCATCAAGTCCTCCAACTTGACTTGCTCTAGCCATATATGCAGCTTCAATAAAAAACCAACCAATTAAAAAGAATACAATACTTCTTGCTGCTAAGCCAAATCTACAAATAGCGATAATCCACTCGCGCCCAGCACTGCTCAATTCCGATAAATCCAATTTTCTACGAAACTTAGCACTAAAAGCTCGATATATGTAATAACATCCGAAAGCAATCACACCCGCGCCAATAGTTCCCACTAGCCACTGTCCGAAAGGTTGATTCAGCAAACGCTCAGTCCAATCTTGCTTGCTATCGCTATTACCGCTTGCACTGCCAATAATAATCTGCACGGCGCTCCAAGCTAAAGTCGCATAAGCTAAACCGTTAGCTACATAACTTAATCTTGTGGCAATACCTTTTAAATCCTTACCCTTTCCTTCCGGATCGTTGATGGCTTCAATAAAACGCCAGATTGCATAACTTATCAAACCAATTGCGATCGCGGCTAGTAAAAATTGACCAAAAGGTTGCTGCACTAAAGTTTTCAAAGCTCCTTCGGTATCAGTAGTCTTTCCACCTCCACCAAAAGCTGCTTGTACAGCCAGCAATCCTACTAAAAAGTAAACAGTTCCTTTTGAAGCGTAACCGAACCTAGCAAACCGTTCAATCCATGTCCCAGGATGATGTGATATTTGTTGTGTCATAGTTGTTAAAAGCAATAACTATGTTCATCTACCCACATATAACTATGAAACACATCTATCCCCAGAATAATCCAAAGTATAGAGATTTTACGGTTAGTAGTTAATTAACATTTAGCAGTGAGCAGTTACCAGTTAATAATTAAAATTTTTTCTACCCCCTCTTCCCCCTCTCCCCCCTCTACCCCCTCCCCCTCATCACTCCATTACTTTATGCCTGTAAGATAAACTAGATAGATTTATTTTTAGTTTAAAGATTATGGAAACCTTGCAGCACGGTTACATCACAACTAATGGCATAAAGCTACATTACGTCACTCAAGGTAGTGGTCCTTTAATGCTGATGCTGCATGGTTTTCCAGAGTTTTGGTATTCCTGGCGATATCAGATTCCCGAATTTGCTTCAGATTTTAAGGTAGTTGCTCCTGATTTAAGAGGTTATAACGATAGCGATAAACCATTAGAGCAATCGGCTTATGTAATGAAAGAGTTAGTGCGAGATGTAGAAGGTATAATTCGCGGTTTGGGATATGAAAAGTGCGTGCTTGTAGGTCATGATTGGGGAGGAGGGATTGCTTGGAATTTTGCTTATACTTATCCAGAAATGGTAGAGCGATTAATCATTATGAATCATCCCCATTATGCAAAATTCTCTGAAGGTTTCCGAACACCTCAACAATTATCACGTAGCTGGTATGTATTCTTGTTTCAACTACCTGTAATTCCTGAATTATATGTTCAATCTCAAGATTACAAATTTATTGAGGATGCTATTAAAGGTATGGCAGTCGATAAAAGTGCCTTTACTAAAGAAGATATCGACGCTTATAAAAATGCCATAAAAAAACCAGGGGCTTTGAGTGCAACAATAAATTACTATCGAAATATTTTTAGTTCCCAAATGTTGAATCAAAATTGGAGCATACTGGAAGTTCCAACTTTAATGATTTGGGGAGAAGAAGATACTGCATTAGGAAAAGAATTAACCTACGGAACCCAAGACTATGTTAAAGATTTTCAAATTAGATATATTTCTAACTGTAGCCATTGGGTACAGCAAGAACAGCCACAATTGGTCAATCAATATATGCGAGAATTTTTAACTGCTTGATTTTACTTACTTTTTCTGCAATTGTGGTTTCTGAAGTAATTAATTATTGAATTATGAATAAGGATAATATTTTAAAACAGCGAACAGTGTAGCGAAGCGTGACACGAAGTGATATACAGTTCCTTCCGGCTGATGGTTGGGGATGAGCGGGGTACCACCAAATCCTTTCACCAATTAGTGGGGAATTAAACCTAGTTAATACAACTGGTAACTGATGATCCACATCCTCCGGATGAACAACTGATAACGTTTTGTGAAAAACGTACATATAAAATTATTTAACATTAAGATTTGTCTGTATTGTCCAAGTAATTATGTGATGAAGTCGCCATTAAGATTATTAACAGAACCATTTTTACAATTTCCGACTCCAACTTCAATTAGAGTTGTCTGGTTTACCGAATTTATGGGTGACGGACATGCAGTGTCTTACGGTAGTAACTTATTAGAAAGTGTCTTTACTAAAAATATTAGACCAATTCATTTAAGAGAAGATCAACAATCGCGAGTCGGAAAACAAACAGCAGATGAGCAAGTTTATTCGTACCCTGTTTTACGAGAAATTTGGCGGCATGAGGCTCACTTAACAGATTTAACTCCGGGTAAAAGAATTTCTTATCGAATCACAAGTATTGCTGAAAATAACGAGCTAATTAGCAGCCGGACATTTACTCTTGAACCTGCTCCACTACCAGGTAAACCCCTAAAGATTTTATTAACCTCCGACCATCAAATTAAGCCAATGGTAGCAGCTAACTTACAAAAAGTTAGAGAAACCTTTAAGCGAATAGACGCGGTTTTCTTTGCTGGCGATCTAGTCAACATACCAGATCGTGCTAGTGAATGGTTTGATGATAATCGCGGTAATGCTTTCTTTCCTTGTTTTCAGGGACGTGCTAAATACGTTATGAACTCGGATGGCGAAGAAAAAACTTACAAGGGGGGACAAATAATTCAAAACGCTCCCATATTTCCCTGTATTGGAAATCATGAAGTAATGGGACGCTTTAATACCGGAAAAAGCTTGAATGAGGAATTTAACGATACTATTCCCCGTCATGTTGCCCAGAAGCTGTATGGAGAGAGAACATTAGAATATAATTCATTCAATACCAATACTTTCGAGAAGATATTTAGTCTACCTGAAACTGACACAGGTGAAAAAGGTTACTATGCCGTCAGCTTTGGCGATATACGTTTGATAGTTTTATATGTAACTAATATGTGGCGATATCCTACGGCAGAAAACTCCCGTCGAGGAAAATATGCAGAGCCGCAGGAGGAATTAAATAACCCGCAAAATTGGGGATATGGACAGCATATTTACGAACCAATTGCTAAAGGCAGCACTCAATATAATTGGCTTGTTAAAGAACTTAACAGCGTTGAATATCAGCAAGCTAAATATAAGATAGTAATGTTTCATCATCCTCCACACACTTTAGGAGATAATATTGTACCTGCCTACACTGACCCAGTGCAAATAATAGAGAAGGACAAAAAAGGTAATGTGACATCGGTGCGATATGAATATCCCAAAGAGAAAGATTATATCAACCGTGACTTAATACCCTTGTTAGAAAAAGCCAAGGTACAGTTAGTATTTTACGGACATTCTCATTTGTGGAATCGTTTTGTAAGTCCCAGTGGAATGCATTTCTTGGAATCATCAAATGTAGGTAATTCCTATGGCGCGGCATATAGAGATAGAAAGCGAAGCAGTTTGCCAGATAATCATAATGACAATTATACAAAAACTGGCGACCCTTACGGATTAAAACCGGTAGTACCAGCAATCGCTCCACTTTTTGACGAAAACGGACAACCCTTACCTTATATTTCTAGTAACGAGATTACCGTATTCAGCGTCTTCGATACGGAACAAGGTACCATCAGTAGTTATCGTTTCGACACCAGTAAACCGGAATCTGAAGTCATTAAATTTGATGAGTTTCATTTAACAGTTGACAGTTAACAGTGAACAGTAAGCAACCAATTACCAATTACCAATTACCAATTACCAATTACCAATTACCAATTACCAATGCCCCATGCCCCATGCCCCATGCCCCATGCCCAATTCCCTAAATCAAATCATCATCCGTATTTTAGAACCATCTTGAGTTTTATTGACTTCAATGCGAGCGGCGAAGGCTTCTTTTAGGTGGGGCATATGAGTTACTGTGAGAATGCAGGCAAAGTCGGGAGCTATGGCATTGATTGCTGCGATTAATCTGTCGCATCCTTCATTATCTTGAGTACCGAATCCTTCATCAACTATCAGTAATTGCAATGCTGCTCCGGCTCGCTGCGCTAGTAATTTGGCTAATGCTAAACGAATTGCAAAGTTAATTCTAAAAGCTTCTCCACCAGAATAGGTTTCGTAGGCTCGGGTGCCTCTAGCATCGGCGATTAAAATATCTAAGGTGTCTATTAATTTGGCATTTTTCTTTTTGGCTTTACTGGTTTTACCCGCCCTTTGTGTAACGAATTGTACGTGTAATTGATTGGCACTTAGTCGGGAAAGTAATTGATTTGTCTCGGCTTCAAGCTGTGGCAAGACGTTTTCAATCATTAATGCTTGGATACCATTTTTACCAAATGCCTGGGCTAATTCCTGATAAACCCGCTGCTGGGATCGCACTGTTTTGAGTTGCTGTTGCTTTTCGGTATGCTGAATTTGCAAATTTTCTAAATATTGAGACTGCTGCTGTAAACGTCCTAAATGACCGAGTTTATCGTCGAGTTGACGACGACGGTTAGCTAATTTCTGTTCTAAATCTTGAATTTGAGCAGTGGGGTTGGTGGTTTGTTCAAGCTGAGCAATAATACCGTTAATATTTGTCGCTAACTGCTGTTTTTCGCTCAACCTAGCTTTTAAAGCTTCCTCTACATGTTGCGATCGCTTTTTGATTTCGGGATATTGGGAAAGGGCTGAAACTAATTGCTGATGCAGCAAATGCCAAGATTGAGCTTGTCTTACATCTATGCGAATTTGGTTATGACGTTCGTTATCGTAACCCATATGAGTAATTTGATTCTCTAATTCTTTGATAGCTCTGGCAATTTCGGAATCAACTTGCTCTAATTCGATTTGATGTTCTAATTGATTAATAGTTGTTTGAATTTCCGGTTTTCTCGCTGCTAACTGCGCTTGTCGCTTGCGTGCATCTTTAATTTGTCCTTGTTTAATTTCTGCCCATCGCCATTTTTCAACTTCGCTACGAGCTAAAGCATGATTCTGTTCGTTGTAATCAAGCTGTTGTAAATACTCTTCTAACTCCTGCAATTCTTTTTGCTTTTGGGGGGCATAATCACCTAGGCGCAAAGTTACTTCTAATCTTTCTTTTTCATCAGTAATTTGCTGTATCTGTTGGTCAACTTCACTAGTTGCTTGCAGTTGTGCGGCTAATTCTCCTTTTTGCTCGCGTAAAGATTCATAGGGAGATAATTTACTGTTAACACTGCGATATTCCTGCCTAAATAGCTGAATTTCTCGCTCTGAGACTGCTAGCTGTTCGCGAAATACCCATAATTGCCCCTGAGTATCGTTGTATTCAACCTCAGTTTTATCCACTACTCGATTCCAGTGATGCTCATCTAAAGGACGCTCGCATAAAGGACAAATCGCATCGGGGTTTTGCAACATTTGCAATTTTTGTTCTAACTCACCTAAGAGCCGTTCGTATTCGCGCTGCTGAGCGTGCAAACGCTCCATAAAACTCCGTTTTTCCAGTCCTTTTTCCTGTAGTCTTTGCAGATAAACCTTATCTTTATCTAACTGTTCAATCTTCGTTTCTACTTCCATAACCGCTTGCTGGATTTGCGGTTGCCTGCGAGATTGGTTTTGCAGTTGTCTATGTGTAGTCTCTAGCTGTTCAACTCGGGCTACTATCCCTGCTTGAGTGCGATGTAGCTCGGTTTGCAATAAGGAGCGCTGCTGCAACAAAGGAGAAACCTGCATTTGCAAATTATCTAAATGGCTTAAATGCCCGCGAGCCGCTTTCAATTTTTCTAGCGCTGTTTCTACGTCACCAGTATGCTTGAGAGTCCGCTCGATATCTTTTTCCTGTTGCTGTAGCGCTTCTAATTGTGCTTGAGATTGCTGCAACTGCCGCTCAATTCCTTGAATATGCTTGCTCAGCTGAGAAAGTTTTTGCTGGCGTAATTGAGAAGCACGGGTATATTGTGCAAACAAAGCCCCCATTGATTCTTCCTCAGATTGCAGAGTTTGATAATGGGCATATCCGGCTTTGATTTCTGCTTCTCGATTTAATAATCCTTTTAAAGAATCAAGTTGAGCTTTCAAACTAGATTGCTCGCTTTCCAGACGCTTGCTATCTTGAGTGAGATTGTTATATTGCTGGCGAACAAAATGTAACTGTTCTTCCCAACCTTGTCGCTGATGTTGGATAACCTGCAAATTTTGCAACTGGATATTATCAAAACCCTGTAACTTTTGTAGTTCGTTGAGTTCAGTTTCTAATTCGGTTTTTTGTTGAGCAATAGTTTCTTGCTGTTGGAGTTGAGTTTTGATCGAGCCTAGAGTACGCTCTAATTCTTCTCCTCGCGCTTTTAACTGACGGGATAACTCTTTGGCTTTGTCTTCAAGCTCATCGTATTGATTTAACTTTAATAACTCGGCTAAAATCTCTTTACGCTCGCTTGGACGCTTGAGCATGAACTCATCAGCTCGCCCCTGACGCAAGTAAGCAGAATTAATAAAAGTATCGTAATCTAGCTTAATATGACTAAGGATTACCTCTTGAGTCGCCCTTAAACCTTTACTTGTCAGGGACTTAAACCCCTCTTGTGTCTCAATTTGAAACTCTAAAGCGCTACTAGAACCCCGACGGCGAGTCCGAATTACTCTATAAATTTCTCCGTTTGCTTCAAAAGTAAAATCGACTCGGACATCTTTGGCTCCAGTGTGGATAATATCGTCCTCTGAAGCGGCTCTGCTTTCACCCCATACTACCCAGGTGATAGCCTCTAAAAGCGAAGACTTGCCAGCTCCATTAGAACCACAAATACACGCCGTATGCAATCCGCTAAAATCTAAACTTGCATCTTGATAACTAAGAAAGTTTTTTAATGTTACTTGTACCGGAATCATTTAGGCTACAGGAGAGCTATGACTTTTTATTAATAGCAGTACATATGCTGTTTCTGTAGTCTAACTATGTAGAAATATTCTTTCTAGTCTTTAAAGCCCCATTTTTACAAAACTTAACATTTTTACTAGCTTTTGTTTCCTATTAGGCAAAATATTTTTTATTTGTCAGCGAAAAAGAATATTTATCAGAGGGAGATGGGGAAGCAGAGAATTATGAATAATAAATTACGACTATAGCTATAATATTTAATCTTTAAATCTTGTTCTTCAATCACTTTTACTCCAAGGATTACCTCAAGAATTTGAATTCAAAATCCCTACAAAAATGATCGGCGATTAAAATCTAAAATTTCTAATTATTATCAGCGGACTGTACAGCCCGCACTACAATAATTTTAATTTTCCTGTTGTGTAATTTACATACATGCCAGCTTAACAGGTAATTGCATTCAGTCTTCTTTGGGGAATTGTATTCGATTACCTTGGGGGGTAGCCACTATTTTTCCACCTAAAGCTTCTATTTCACGAATTGCTCTTTGAGAGGTTTTTTTATCAGTGCCGTGACTCAACACCATACCCCAAGCAGAAATTTGAGCATATTTACTATCAGGATTTGTTTTAAGAAATTCTGCGGTTTTTCTCGAAACTGATTCTGCCAACCTGCTTTCTTCGTTTGAATGTTCGGAAGCCCATTCGGAAGCATTAGTAAAAGATTCTCTTGCTGCTTGAGAATCCCCCAAAAATAGTAATTCATCAATTGCTTTATAACGCCATACATAGTAGGAATTTTTGGGAACCCAAGGATTAAGGGACTCCAATCCTTTATTGGTAATATTTACAGACTTTTCTGGCATCCCAGCATACAGAGAAGTACTTGCAGAAAGTGCCAAATAGGCATTTACAAACCGAGGGTCGCGCTTTAAAATTACCTCGAAGTATTGCGGACTTAATCCATAGCCCGTTTTACTACGAATTTCATCATCTCCAAAATATTGTAAAAAATTAAGATATATCCAATTTGCAATTAAGTTATCATAGCCAAATGTAGGAATTTTTTTGAGAAGTTTTAGACGGACTTGTTCCGCGTTGATTTCTCTTTCTAAAGCTTCTACGGAAGTAGTTGGTTTGTCAGAGAGCAATTTTTGCATTCGCGGAAATTGTAACAAACTAACTGCAAACAAGCATAAACAGGCTACACTTGACGAGGTAATGACTTGACGAGATAGAGCGAGCATTGTGAGGAAGGACTCAAAAGGTATCGTATTACTACCTCATGGTTCCCTCATACTTGATAAAAGTAACAGGTTTAATTCAGAAAGCCTATTTCAGTTTGGTGTTTGTCTGACCGAACTTAAAACATCATAGAGCAATTTGAATTGTTGCTTTGCAGCTTAAGAGGGGATTTTATAGTATCTTAAATTCTTGTTAGTTTTGAACTAACATCCCCCATTTTTTCGACTCAAATCGAGTTATTAGTCTGTAAAAAGCTATTATGACTACTTTAGTCATATATAGTTTTGTAGAAAATAGACAAACGCATTAATGGTACTTACCGGCTTTGCTTCTTTCCCGGATAATCTAAACGGTGAATAGAAACATCAAATTATGTGCCCCTAAAAGTGCAGAGTCTATTGAACGCAAGCACGTTCTTCGGTTTGAATGACTATATTTGGACAAGATTTGAAAATTAGTAATCATGGCAAGCAAGACAATTAACGTTAGAGAATATACCGTTCGAGCGCACAAGCGCGAAATTCATACAAGGGTATTCTCGTTTGTGTGTAAAGAGTGCAACAAGCCTACAGAGCGAGAAACTTATGGACCTCGACCGCTTTATTGCGAAAAATGTCGTCCACCTCAACCGTCTTATCGCAAATCAAACTCTAGGTCTGCTAGTAGTAAAGCCAAACCTAGAGCAATGAAATATAAAGGAGAGGCTGAAGTTAGTTGAATCAGAACGCTATGAAACCAGAGTCGCAGCAAAACTTAGAAACACCACCCCAAGCTTTACTCGAACCCCTATTAGGTTTGAGAGAATATTATGCTCGTTTAGTACAAGAGTACGAGGTAAAGGTCACTACTGCTAGAATTCAGCTGGCTCATGTTGAAGCGCTGCTGTCTAATTCTTCCGCTTTAATCAACGGTAAAAGCTTCCCTGGTCTTGAGATACTTGATGTTACAGCAATTACGCAAACATCTCCCTATCTATCTAAAGAAGCATTGGAATCTCAGCTTAAAGGTAGTAGCACTCAAGAAACCGATTCGGTTGAAAAAGGAGAAGATACGGAGTCTGAACCTGACACTGGGGACGAACCGGATGCAACAGCTTCGGATGATGAAGACACCCAGCCCGAAATTGAAGAAGATGAAACCACTCAAGCTTCTAAACTTGAAAAAGCTTCATCCTCTAAGAGCAAATATAATGCAAAAAATAGCTCCGAAATTCAGATGTTGCCCGAATTTCGCCATATTTCCCGAATAGAAGCTATAAAACAGCTTTTAGAAGAAAATAGAGCTAAAGTTTGTCACATCGATTTCGTAGTGCGATCGCTCTATGGAGATTTAGAATCAACTGCATTTAAAGTCGTTAAAGGTAGAGTCCATTCTTCTCTCACTCACGGCAAAGAACAAATGTACTGGGAGTCTGTTCCCGACGAGCCTGGTTGTTATACCTTGGATTTAAGTTTGGTAGTACCACCCGGTAGCAAATCTAAATCGAAAAAACCTCGACCTAAAGCCAAGAAGCAGTTAGTTCCCCAGAGGACAAAAAAAATACCAATGCTTCCTCAGTATGAAGGTCAGTTTCTAATTGATGCTATTTCTTCATTTTTGGAAGAAAATTCGGGGAAAATCTATTCTGTGAGTGAAATAATCGAACAGATTTATGGAGCGCTTGATGACGAAGAGATTAGAGATATGAAGATTCGCAGCATGGTACTTGGGGAACTTTCCCGAGGTTATCGTATCGGCAGATTTGCCAGAGTTCCAAATAAATTGGGTTATTACACGTGGGATTTGGATACGGTAGATGCTGCTTAAGTATCTTGACCCATAGCTCAATGTGATATGCTTAACTCAACAATGCTCGTCCTATCAATGGTGACGGGCATTTGTTGAATAGGAGATTGTGTATAGTGCATAGCGTGAGGAAAATTAAGCAACTAGAGATGCCCAAAAAGAATTGAGAGCGAGAGTTATGAATTGTAAATAAATAGGATAAATGGGGCTATCTAATATCTATAATCGTATGTCTGCATATCGATATTTACGATATATGATATTCTTTCAATTCCCGCGCCCTATGCCTCATGCCCGATTAACTTGTAGCATTCCCGAGCAATCTGCCAATATTCTTGGGTGTGTATGACTAATACCTGTAATGCTAAGTCAGATGTAGAAATATCTTCGTCTTCATGTACCGGAGCAAGCTTTGCCCTCCGGTGCGATCGCATCTTTTACTATTAGAACTTACGCACTCGTAACGGAAAATAGAGCTTTGCGATGATCCGCACCTTCGGTGAATACTATCTCCCTCCGGGAGACGCTCCGCTAACGCACAGCGAATAATGACGTAGACACCTAGTCCGTGCGTAAATCCTGACTATAAGGATAATTCCTTGCCTAATAATACAATTGAGACAAATAAATTCAGAGGAATGACAAAAAGTTAATACTATATAATACTCGTCTATGCACCGTATTATAGTTATAAATAGTTGTAAATTTGAAATTTATTTAAAAAGAATTTCATTATTCAAATTTATATATAAAAAGTATTATATGAGACAATTAGCAATTATTGCTTAAGATTTATGGTGTTGCTGATTGAAAATATGAATAGCCCCCCAACCCCCAATTTTAGGGGAGAAATGTATTTTAAAGTTCCCCAATTTTGGGGGATTTAGGGGGCTAGTAAATATGAGAAAGATAAACTCATACTTCAATTCAGCAATGCCAGATTTATTGACTTTAAAGAAGAAAGTAGTATCAAAAGTAGAAATGATTTTGAAAAGCAATTATTACCTTTGATATTAATTTTGTATATGGGAATACTTGATTTGTGTTAGAGTCTAGCGGTATCGGATTCGGCTAATTGCTTTCTATTAGCTAGAAATAGGCTGTATAAAAAAGAAAAAAGAGATATTGCATTGCAACATCTCTAAATTCAGTTAACTAATTTGCATTAAGCAACTTTAGCTTCCCCATCAAGGTTGGCTAATCTTTCAGCTAATAATTGCTCTAGATTTTCCAAAGCTTTAGAAAATCCTTTGATTCCTTCGTCTAATTTATCAGAAGCCATTTTGTCTTCTGCGTGCATTTTCTCGAAGGTAGCTTTGTCCATAGAGATTTTTTCAATGTTCATTGCTGAAGCTTTTTTAGCGTCAAGTTTGCGGGGTAACTCACTGCTATTGCTTTGTAATTCAGCTAAGAACTTAGGAGCAATGGTTAATAAGTCACAACCGGCAAGTTCGGTTATTTCGCCTAAATTGCGGAAGCTAGCTCCCATAACTTCTGTTTTGTAGCCAAACTTTTTGTAGTAGTTATAAATCTTAGTAACAGATAGAACACCTGGATCTTCTGGAGCAGGGTAGCTATCTTTTCCGGTGTCTTTCTTGTACCAGTCAAGAATACGTCCAACAAAGGGAGAAATCAAAGTTACATCAGATTCCGCACAAGCAATAGCTTGATGGATGCCGAACAATAATGTTAGGTTGCAGTGGATACCTTCTTTCTCAAGAACTTCGGCAGCCTTAATACCTTCCCAAGTGGAAGCGATTTTGATTAAAACACGTTCGCGGGAAACACCTTTCTCTTCGTATTGTTTAATAATTTCCCGTGCAACGTTAATAGTGGTTTCGGTGTCGTAAGAAAGTCTGGCATCAACTTCTGTAGAAACTCTGCCGGGGATGATTTGAAGAATTTTTAAACCAAAAGCCACGGCTAAACGTTCAAAAGCCAATTTCACAACATCTGCTTCTTTTGCACCAGCACCAGCATCTTTCTGAGCTTGAGCTAAGGTATCATCAACAATTCCTTGATATTCTGGCATTTGAGCTGCTGCGGTAATCAAAGAAGGATTAGTGGTAGCATCTTGGGGCTTGAACTTTTCAATCTGTTGGATATCACCAGTATCGGCTACCACAACAGTCATTGAGCGTAATTGTTCTAATAAATCTTTGGACATAACTTACTCCGTTTAATTTTATCGATGTGTCGAGGATTGACGCTTTTTTGTTTAATACTGCTACTACTAACAAAATTTAGTAATCGGTGAAGCAGCGCAGTCTTGGGGGTTTCCCCCATGAGCGACTGCTGAACCCGGAGGGTAATTGATACATTTTTCTAATGCATAATTCCTAACTACCGATTAAAGATTCCTTTTTATGCAGCAAATCCTATTCTATTTATCAATTCACGATATTGGCTGTCGGATTGTATGCACTTTGATTAAATTGTTATTAAGAATTCATACCGTTTTGGGGGATTGGGCATGGGAAGATGAGGAGATAGGGAGATGGAAGAGAGGGGGAAGAGGGGGAAGAGGGGGGAGTAAAAATTCTTAACCTTTAACCTCTAACCTTTGACCTGTAATTACTTTAATATCAACTTATTGGAGACGTTACCAGATTCATCTAAATCGTATACTATCGGTTGTCCGGTTGCTAATTCTAGATTAGCAACCTCTTTGGGTTTAAGTTTATCTAATTCCATTATAATCGATCGCAAAGAGTTGCCGTGAGCAGCTACTAGAGTGCTATCGTCTTTCTTAAGGTGAGTTAAGATACGTTCTTTGAAAAATGGTACAGTTCGATTCATTGTTATATTCAAGAGTTTTACCGTTAGGGGGACGTACTGAAAACAAACGCCGCCATTTTATGAACTAATTCTTTACCTAATTTTTCGGCTGTTTCGGCTTTATTCAATCTTTGTAAATCGCCATAGTAGCGTCTGAGCCGTTAAAGCCGCTTCCAATCTTCCCCTTTTGTTTAGAGGAACACCAACCCAACCGCTAAAACGATTAGCAGCATTCCAAGTACTTTGTTCGTGACGAATTAATATAAGTTTGGTCATAATACTTGGGCATTGGGAATAGGGTATTGGGCATGGAGAAATGATAATTTTTCTCACATAGAAAGCAATATGCCTTCAGTAAAGATTACAGATACTTTTATAACTCTAAATTCATAATTTCTAAATCTTAACTTCTTTCCCAATGCCCCATGCCCCATGCCCTATGCCCATTACCAATCAGGCCGAAATAGCTTGTCCAATAGTATGTACCTTGATTAAACTAGTGCTTCCTGGCTTACCTACGGGTATACCGGATGTAATTACTACCTTATCCCCTTGTTGAGCAATTCTCATTTTTACAGTTGTCTCGATGAGATTAATTAACATTTGCTCTGTCTCAGAAGCCTGCTGGATAATTAAGGGTTCAACTCCCCAGGAAAGGGCTAATTGACGATAGGAAATTTCTGCGGGTGTAAGAGCTATTATTCTAGTGGTGGGACGATATTTAGAAACCAATCTTGCCGTATCTCCCGATGAAGTATGACATAAAATAGCCTTTGCCCCTACTTCATAAGCCATACGACATACAGCTTCGGCGACAGATTCTGTAACGCTAAGACTACCAGCTTGGTAAGCATATGATTTTAAAGTGCCGTCGGGTAATGACTTTTCAGTTTCTACGGCTATTTTGCCCATCATCTCAACAGCTGCAATCGGATATTTACCAACTGCTGTTTCTCCGGAAAGCATAATAGCATCAGTACCATCAACTATAGAGTTGGCAACATCGGTAACTTCTGCTCTCGTGGGGTCGGAAGCATTTATCATTGATTCCAACATCTGTGTAGCAGTGATAACAGGTTTTCCAGCGCGGTTACAACGATGAATGATGTCTTTTTGAATTAACGGAACTTGTTCTAAGGGAACCTCAACACCCAAGTCACCACGGGCTACCATAATTCCGTCAACGACTTCTAAAATATCATCAAAGTTTTCAACAGCTTCCCGTCTTTCTATTTTGGCAATAATACGAATTTTTTTATCTGCGGCTTCAATCATTCGTCGGGCTGGCTCTAAATCAGCAGGAGAACGAACAAAGGAAACTGCAACTAAATCTAAATCATTTTGAATGCCGAAGCGTAAGTCTAATAAATCTTTTTCGGTGATCGAACTAACCGGGAGATGAGTTTGAGGTAGATTTACTCCTTTACGAGAAGAAATTTTGCCGCCAATTTTGACAAGGGCGCGAATTTTATCCGCATCTCTATCAATAACAGTCAACTTAATCCGCCCATCATTAATCGCAATCGGTTCGCCAACTCTAACCATTGCAAATAAAGTTGGTATAGGTAAAGGCAACTCATCAATATTGTTGCCTTTTTCTTGTTCGACAAAAGTAACTTCTTCTCCCTCTTCCACTATTAAACCTGCATCCGGAAGCATACCCAAACGGATTTTTGGTCCGCATAAATCCTGCATCAAAGCTACAGGTTTTTCCGGAGGAGTAGGTATACTTCTGAGAATTTCAATGGTTTTACCGTGGAATTGATAATCCCCGTGAGAAAAATTTAGCCGAGCTACATTCATCCCCGCATCTACTAAAGCTTTTAGACTTTCGGGTGTTGATGTAGCGGGACCTACAGTGCAGATGATTTTGGTTTTACGCATGGATTTGGGAATTGGGCATGGGGCATAGGGCATAGGGTATGGAGAGATAAGGAAAAGTGTGGAGAAATAAATATTTATAACTCCTCACTCCTAACTCCTCACTCCTAACTCTTAACCTTTAACCTTTGACCTATGACCTTTAACCTTTTTAAGCTACCGCCATTTCTGCATTTTGCAAAATACCTTCTTTCTCTGCCATAGATAGGATTAAGTCAATTACACGACAGGAGTAACCCCATTCGTTGTCATACCACGAGACTACTTTAAAGAAGTTGCTGTTTAATTCTATTCCCGCACCTGCATCGAAAATACTGGAATGAAAATTACCCTGAAAATCAGTGGAAACTACTGCTTCTTCTGTATAACCTAAAATACCTTTCATTTGACCTGCTGCGGCTGCTTTCATAGCGCTGCAAATTTCTTGATAGCTGGTAGAGTTTTCGGTTTTAAAGGTTAAATCTACTACAGAAACGTCAGGGGTAGGTACTCGTAATGCCATCCCGGTTAGTTTTCCTTTAAGTTCTGGTAATACCAAAGCTACGGCTTTTGCTGCACCTGTAGAAGCAGGAATAATGTTTTGAGCCGCACCTCTACCCGCACGTAAATCTTTCTTGGAAGGACCGTCTACTGTAGGTTGCGTGGCTGTCATGGCATGGACGGTAGTCATCAATCCTTCTGCTAAACCGAAGTTATCGTTAATAACTTTAGCGATAGGAGCCAAGCAGTTGGTAGTACAGCTAGCGTTAGAAACTACGGTGTCTTTTTCAGGATCGAACAAGTTGTGATTTACACCTATAAGTAAAGTTTTCACCTGTTCTGGATCTTTGGTGGGAGCAGAAATTATTACCCTTTTTGCTCCTGCTTTTAAGTGATTTGATGCACCCTCATAAGTTGTGAAGAGTCCGGTGCATTCCACCACATAATCTACGCCCAATTTACTCCAAGGTAATTCGGCTGGATTTCTGACGGAAATGCAAGGAATAAACTGTCCGTTAACAACGATACCGTCTTCTTTGGCTTCAATATCTCCGTTAAATTTACCGTGAGTAGAGTCGTATTTTAGTAGATAAGCCAGATTTTCCGGTGGTACTAAGTCGTTAATGCCAACAAACTCGATATTAGGATTATCAATACCAGCGCGGAATACTAATCTACCAATTCGACCAAATCCGTTTATAGCAACTTTTAATTTACTCAATTTATTACCTCCTGTTTTCAGATACTAGTTACCAGTGACAAGTGACCAGCTAAGCTTTAACTCAGTCACAATATTGATGATTTTGAATTAGGTTTTAACAGTTAGTAATTAGTAAACAGCAAACAGTTCTAAATAAACAGTAAATAGCAAACAATTAGTTAAAAAATGCTGGTAATTTATAACTAATGAAATAGACGATAATTAAATAATTATTAAATAAATATTACTATTTGAAATGTTGTAGTAGTTAGTGATGTGGTGAGGAAAGGGAGAGGGTGAAAATCTTGTTCCAAGGCTCTGCCTGGGAATGCCGTTGAAGGAGGCTCTGCCTCCAGTGAAGATAAAAGGCAGAGCCTTAAGCAATATATTCCCAGTCTCCGGCTGGGAATCAGTGACACCCTACAATCAAATTTAATAATTGATAACTGTTAACTGTTAACTGTATTGTCGCATTTACCATTTTTTTCAAAGTCACTAATATTATTAATGGTTGTTTGAGCAATATTTTCTAGAGCGTTTTTGGTAAAAAAGGCTTGATGGGCTGTAATTACTACGTTGGGGAATGTTAATAAGCGCTGAAATATATCGTCTTGGATAACTTCTTGTGATAAATCTTCAAAAAATAAATTGCCTTCTTGCTCGTATACGTCTAAACCTACATAGCCTAATTTTTGTGATTTTAAAGCGTCTATTACTGCTTTTGTGTCAATCAATCCACCACGGCTAGTATTTATTAGCATTGCTCCCGATTTAAATTGCTCTAAAGTTTCAGCGTTAATCATATGATAGGAGTCGGGAGTCAAAGGACAGTGCAAAGAAACGATATCTGATGTCGCAAGTAATTTTGATAATTCTACGTATTGAACCCCCATCTCTAAACATTCTGGATTTTGGTAAATATCGTATGCGAGTACATTACAGCCAAATCCTTTCATGATTCGGGCAAAACACATGCCGATTTTTCCAGTACCAATTATTCCGACGGTGGAATGATGCAAATCAAACCCTAATAAACCATTCAGAGAAAAATTTGATTCCCGAACTCGATTATGAGCGCGATGATACTTACGATTTAAAGTTAAAATTAATCCTGCCGCATGTTCGGCGACAGCATAAGGAGAATAAGCCGGAACTCTTACTACGGTGATTCCTAAGTCAGTGGCAGCCTTAATATCTACATTATTAAAACCCGCAGAACGCAAAGCAATCAGCTTGGTTCCTTGCTCGGCGATCGCACTTATTGTATGGCGATCAATTTGGTCGTTGATAAAAGCGCAAACTGCGGGAAAGCCTGCGGCTAGTGCAGTAGTTTCACTACTTAATTTTGGTTCAAAAAATACAAGCTCATGACCATAATCGGAATTCGCTTCTGAAAGAAAGCTGCGGTCATATTTTTTGCTGCTAAATACTGCTACTTTCATGACAAGAGGTTAAAGGTAAAAGGGAACAGCACAGAAGGGGAAGAGAGGGGGTAGAGGAGCCAGTGCTGCATCAGGTTCCCTGGATGTGCAACTGGCGTGGGGCAGAGGGGGAAGAAGGAAAAATAAATATTATTCCTACCCTATTACTTATTAGCAATGCCCTATGCCCTATGCCCTATGCCCCATACCCTAATTAAAGAACTACGATATTTTCAATCCTGCTTTATCAGTTGAATATTCCTCGAGTTTGATTTCACAGGGTTCTATGTTCCAAATTTCTTGACAATACTCCCAAATTGACCTGTCTGAAGAAAATTTACCCATGCGTGCGGAGTTGATTATGGACATCTTAGTCCACTCTTCTGTATCTTGATAAGCTTGGGAAACTCGATCCTGGGTATCAATGTAGGATTGGTAATCGGCAAATAACATAAACCTGTCTTGGTTAAACAGCGAGTCCAAAAGAGGTTTGAATAAATTGCGATCCCCGTCGGAGAAGTGTCCGCAGATGATTAAGTCGATGACTTCTTTCAAATCGGGATTGGATTCGTAGTATTTTCTGGGGTTATATCCTTTGGCTTTTAAGTCGTAAACTTCTGGGGTGGTTAAGCCGCATAAGAAAAAGTTTTCAGCACCGACTTCTTCACGGATTTCAACGTTTGCACCGTCAAGAGTTCCAATTGTCAAAGAACCGTTGAGAGCAAATTTCATATTACCAGTTCCGGAAGCTTCTTTCCCTGCTGTGGAAATTTGTTCGGAAAGTTCCGCACCTGCGTAGATAAATTGACTAGAGGATACGTTGTAATTTGGTATGAAGGCGACTTTTAAACGCCCTGCCACATCAGTGTCATTATTAACGACACTACCAACGGCATTGATTAATTTAATAATCAATTTAGCTATGAAGTAGCCCGGAGCTGCTTTACCTGCAAAAATAAATGTCCGAGGTTGGATATCAGCGCTCGGATTTTTCTTGATGCGGTTGTAGAGGGTAATGATATGAAAAGCGTTGAGTAACTGACGCTTGTATTCGTGCAGTCGTTTTACCTGTACGTCAAACAAGGAATTAGTATCTACTGTAATTCCGGTAGACTTGTTGATTAGCTTTGCTAAATCTTCTTTGTTTGCTTGTTTAATTTCGCGCCAAGTTTTTTTGAACTCTTTGTCATCCAAGAATTTTTCTAATTTTCTGAGTTCATCAAGATTTTTAATCCATCCCGTACCAATTTTGTCAGTAATTAGACGAGATAGTCGAGGATTACCCATTAATAACCAGCGACGAGGAGTTACACCGTTTGTTTTGTTGATAAACTTCTCTGGGAATAACTCGTAAAAGTCGTGAAGCACGTCTTTTTTGAGCAATTCGGTATGCAGCGCTGCTACACCATTGATTTTATAACTACCCACGCAAGCTAAATGTGCCATGCGGACTTTCTTTTCGCCACCTTCTTCAATCAAAGATAGTCGAGAAATGCGTTCTAAATCTCCAGGAAAACGTCTTCTAACTTCACTCAAAAAGCGGAAGTTGATTTCGTAGATGATTTCTAAATGTCTAGGCAATAATCTACCAAACAATTCCACCGGCCAGCGTTCTAAAGCTTCTGGCAACAAGGTATGGTTGGTATAAGCAAAGGTATTTTTAGTAATATTCCATGCTTTATCCCAAGACATTTGATGCTCGTCAATTAACAGACGCATTAATTCAGCGATACCAACTGAAGGATGGGTATCATTAAGCTGAATTGCAGCTTTTTCATTCAAATTATCTAGAGTGTTAAAAATTCTGTGATGTCGGCGCAGAATATCTTGCAAAGAACAAGAAACAAAGAAATATTGCTGCTGCAAGCGTAATTCTTTACCCTGCATTGTATCGTCGTTAGGGTAGAGAACTTTTGAGATATTCTCCGAGAACATTTGACTACCTACCGCGCCGATGTAATCACCAGCATTAAATGCCTGTAAGTCAAATTCATGAGTTGCTTCTGCTTTCCACAACCGTAGAATATTTACCGTATCGACACCGTAACCGGGCACGGGGGTATCGTAAGGAACTCCTGATATTTTTTGTTGCGGTACCCAGCGTACTTGAAAGCGTCCGCTTCTATCGTTATATACTTCAGTATGACCGCCAAATTTTACTTCTACACGATATTCCGGAAGTGGAAGTTCCCAAGCATTACCAAAACTCAACCATTTATCAGGGTTTTCGATTTGCCAGCCGTTACGAATAACTTGCTCGAAAATCCCAAATTCGTAACGAATTCCATAACCCACCGCAGGAATTTCCAGGGTTGCTAAAGAATCCAGATAGCAAGCCGCAAGTCTTCCCAAACCGCCGTTACCTAATCCCGGCTCGTGTTCTTGCTCCAATAAATCGTCTAATTCTAAGCCCGATTCTTGAAGAACAGTTTTTATTTTTTCGTAAAGACCAAGATTAATTAAACTATTACCCGTATAGCGTCCCATCAAAAACTCAGCCGAAAGGTAATAAACAGTTTTTACACCGTTCTCAGAATGAGTTTTGGCTGTTTGAATCCTTCTTTGCAGAATGCGATCGCGAACGCTATGAGCAACAGCCATATAGTAATCGTGGGGAGTAGCAAAATACTCGCCCTTGCCTTGAACGTAATAGAGACTATCGGCAATGGCACGCTTGAGTGTTTCCTCACTCATACCAGTACGATCGTCTTCTACCCTAACTTTAGCCGTGCTAGGTACAGAAACATCTTCCGACGCTAACCTATTATATTTTTGCTCGGATGAACTACTTGTCATTATGGTGATGTTGGTAAGATATTAAAATTACAATTACGTCTATTACCTCTATAGCTTTATAACATTGTCTTCGTTTTGCTTGCGTTTCTTATTAAGAATTAAGAAATAATCAGTAATTGGGGATTGGGCATGGAGAGAGGGGGAAGAGGGGGAAGACGGGAGAAAAGGAGAAATAATTACTAACTCGCTACTCTAACTATTTCCAATTACCTATTATCAATGCCCCATGCCCTATTTCCAAAATCTTAATATTCCCACTTCCAATCGCGAATTTCGGGCATATCTTCGCCGTGTTCGCGGACGTATTGCTTGTGTTCGATTAGTTTTTCGTGCAACATTTGCTTGACGTGAGCCGCCTTATATCCTAGATGAGGAACTCTGTCAATGGCATCATCTGCTAAGTTAAAGCGGTCTAAATCATTCATGACCACCATATCAAAAGGTGTGGTTGTAGTTCCTTCTTCTTTGTAACCTCGGACGTGGAGGTTTTTGTGATTTGTGCGACGATACGTTAAACGGTGAATCAACCAGGGATAACCATGAAAGGCAAAAATTATTGGTTTGTCGGTGGTGAAGATGCTGTCGAAGTCTTTATCGCTTAAACCGTGGGGATGCTCGTTTTCTGGCTGTAAGGTCATTAAGTCTACTACGTTGACTACCCTGATTTTTAGTTCTGGAAAATGATCCCGCAATATATCTACCGCCGCTAAGGTTTCTAAGGTGGGAATGTCTCCAGCGCAAGCCATTACTACATCTGGTTCGTGTCCTTGGTCGTTAGAAGCCCAACCCCAAATACCAACACCTGTAGTGCAATGCTTGATTGCTTCATCCATATTTAGATACTGCAACGCCGGTTGTTTGCCCGCTACGATTACGTTAACGTAATGACGACTTCTCAAGCAATGGTCTGTTACGGATAGCAAACAATTGGCATCGGGTGGTAAATATACTCTCACCACTTCGGCTTTTTTATTCACAACGTGGTCGATGAAGCCGGGATCTTGATGGCTAAAGCCGTTGTGGTCTTGTCGCCATACGTGAGATGTTAATAAATAAGTTAAGGAAGGAATTGGTCTGCGCCAGGAAATATCACGAGTTGTTTTCAACCATTTTGCGTGCTGGTTGAACATGGAGTCGATAATATGAATAAATGCTTCGTAGCAGGAAAATAATCCGTGACGACCTGTAAGCAAGTATCCTTCTAACCAGCCCTGACAGGTATGTTCGCTGAGTATTTCCATCACCCGACCATCTGCGGCTAGGTTATCGTCGTATTCTAAAGTTTCTGCAACCCAAGTTCTAGAAGTAATATCTAATACGTCAGCAAGTCGGTTGGATGCTGTTTCATCTGGCCCAAATAAACGGAAGTTTTTGGTGTCGAGATTAAGTTTCATCACATCTCGCAGCAATTTACCCATAACGCGGGTTGCTTCGGCGATGGTATTTCCCGGTTCCACTTCTACGGCATAGTTACGAAAGTCGGGCATTTTCAATTCTCGCAGCAAAATACCGCCGTTAGCATGGGGATTGTCGCCCATGCGCCGATTCCCTTGAGGTGCAAGTTCGGCTAATTCGGCAATCAATTGACCATTTTCATCAAATAATTCTTCTGGCTTATAGCTCTTCATCCACTCTTCTAGCAACTTCACGTGAGCGGGTTCTGCTGTCATATTTGATAGCGGTACTTGGTGCGATCGCCAGTAATCTTCAGTCTTTTTCCCATCAACTTCTTTTGGTCCAGTCCAGCCTTTAGGACTCCTAAGAATAATCATCGGCCATTGCGGACGCTGCTTAAAGCCATTTTGACGCGCATCTTCTTGAATTTCGCGGATTTCATGCAAAGCTGTATCCAAGGTTGCTGCCATTAATTGATGCATGGCTTCTGGTTCGGAACCTTCTACAAAATAAGGTTTGTAACCGTAACCTTCAAATAATTTTTGCAGTTCCTCATGACTCATCCGAGCTAATAGGGTGGGGTTGGCAATTTTATAACCGTTGAGGTGTAAAATCGGCAGCACTGCACCATCATGAATGGGATTGAGAAACTTGTTAGAATGCCAGCTTGCTGCTAAAGAACCGGTTTCTGCCTCACCATCACCAACAACGCAAGCCACAATCAAATCGGGATTATCAAAAGCCGCACCGTAAGCGTGAGAAACAGAATAACCGAGTTCGCCACCTTCATGGATGGAACCGGGAGTTTCCGGCGCTACGTGAGAGGGAATGCCACCAGGGAAAGAAAACTGTTTGAATAGTTTTTGCATTCCCTCGCTATCTTGAGAAATATTCGGATAATATTCGCTGTAAGTTCCTTCAAGATAGGTATTAGCAACCAAACCAGGGCCACCATGTCCGGGACCTGCGATATAAATCATACTTAAATCATCTCTTTTAATTACTCGATTGAGATGAACGTAAATAAAATTCAAACCAGGAGTAGTTCCCCAATGCCCTAAAAGTCTGGGCTTAACGTGTTCTAATTTCAGTGGTTGTTTGAGTAAAGCATTATCTAATAAATATATTTGTCCCACCGAAAGATAATTCGCCGCATTCCAATAGGCGTTAATCTTTCGTAATTCGTCATCCTGCAATGGTTTGGTGTTAGGAAGAGTAGAAACAGTCATAGGGAACTCCTTAACATCGATAATTTTGTTTTTATAATTACACACACTTCTAAAAATATTAAAGAATCTCTATCTTATGAACTATAAAATTCAGAAACATTACTTAAATATTTAAATCATTAATTGAAATAATCAATAGCTCAAATGTATATTAATAATTACTTATTCTGCAATTTAATAGCTAAATATGATATTTTAGAGAACTGTTGCAAAAAAAATCTATCTACTTACAAAATATAAAAAATTCAGTGCAGTTTTTTTGAGCTACTAATCTTTTTGGGAGTTTAACACAACATCTATTGGCTTATTCAAATTTAACCGCAATTTAACCAAAAGCGAGACTTCTAGATTAATTTTGAATAATAAAAAACAATGATAGCAATGTTAATTACTTAGAAAAACTACTTCTCTAGATAGAAGATAATTATTTATTTTATTTTATTAATAGCCTATCCAAAAATTATCGATTTAAGATAAAAAAAGGAGAAGAATATTAAAGCAATAAATAAATTGATTTAATATTTCAATGATTGAGATTAATTATGATAGAGATTTTAAAGTTAAACTCTAATAATCGTTTATATTCGTGAGGTCAGTCTATACTTACAAGAGTATTTCGCAGTTAGACAAATAAAATCTGCAAAATTAATTGATTTCCAACAAACCAATTGGTGGGGTAATTTCGATTCTGCCGGATTCCAAATCAACTACAGGAACAATTTCTTTGACAAAAGGAATTAAAACATTCTTATGCTTTTGGGTTTTAGAATTTTTTCCCTCTTGTCTTTCTTCTAACCCTTCTCTCTTCAAACGAACCTCTAGCAGATCGTTGCCAGCATTAATCAAATCGACTACAGTACCAATCAGTTCTCCATCATCTTGCATAAAGACAGATACACCCAGTAAATCCATTAAATGATATTCATCTTCACCCAACTCAGGGCGATCGCTTTCAGGTACAACTAACTTACAACCCCGTAAATCTTCAGCTTCGTCGCGGTAATTTACACCAGCGAGTTGAATCACATAAAGATTTTTGCCTTCAAGAAAACGTCCTTTGACTAGCTCCACCTCTTGCAGTTCCGTTGCATTTTCACGCAACAGCCAACGCTTACCAGGCTTTTCAAAGCGTTCGGGAAAATCCGTATCCGAATAAACCCGCAATTCACCCTTCATGCCTTGAGGCGCAACAATTTTACCAATTTCCAACCAACCATCCATTTTCAGTTATCACTTATCAGCGAACAGTTACCAATTAATAGGTTAAAGGTTAAAGGTCAAAGGTCAAAGTAAAATTTTCTGCTCCTAATTCCTAATTCTTAACTCCTAACTCCTTTTTTTACCCCTCTAACCCCCTCTACCCCCTCTCATTCAATAGCTAATCTTCTACCATGAAGGAAGTAACTCCTTAAGCAGCTACAGTAGCGTTGCGATAAACTTCTTCAGCAACTTTGGCAAAACGCTGCATTCCAGTTTTTATTTCTTCATCGCTACCGGTGAGCGAGACGCGGAAACATTGATTTTTGTGCTGCCATTCTTCTCGCAATCCGGGGAAAAAGGAGTTTCCGGGGACAACTATTAAACCTACCTTTTTAAGTTGCTGATAAAATTCCCAGTCGCTTATAGGTAAATCTTGCAGCCATATCCAAGCAAAAATAGCTCCTTCACCAAGATGGAGAAACCAAGGTAAATCATTTGGCATTGCTGATTCTAAAGTAGTTTCTAGAACAGTAAATTTGTTTTTATAAAAAGGACGAATTACGTTTTCGCTGATATGTGCTAATTTACCAGAATCTATGGCACGAGCGGCTATAGCTTGTCCGTATCTGGATGAGTGCAAGCTAACATTTGCTTGGAAGCACTCTAAAGCGTCAATTAGTTTTTCGCTACCAATGGCAATACCAACTCTTTCCCCAGGTAATCCCGCTTTTGATAAACTCATGCAGTGCAATATATTCTCACCGAAAGTTGGTGTCATATTGGTATAGTTCAAAGCAGGGAAAGGAGGCGCATATGCCGAGTCAATTAAGACTGGAACATCTGATTGTGCAGCAATTGAAGCAATTTTATTCACTTCTTCTTCGGTGACAACATTACCTGTAGGATTGCAGGGACGAGAGAATAAAACGCAACCTGTTTTTTCGGTAATCGATAATTTGCTGAAGTCAGGACGATATTTAAATCTATGGGCAGTCGTATCAATGTCTAAAGTTGGTTTATAAGCAAATAACGCCTCGGGAGCTAAACTAACTCCACCGTAGCCAGTATAATCAGGACTTAGAGGAAAAACAATTTGCTTCAGTTCGCCGCTAGTGGTATAGCCGCCAAAAACATTTGCAGCGTAGAAATAAAGTGTTTGACTGCCAGGAGTAATTAAAATATTGCGTTCGTTAAGCTCTAAACCGTAGCGTTTATTAAAGTCTTTCGTAACAGCTTCAATCAACGGCGAGTAACCTTTAGAATAACCATAGCGGCAAACAACTTCACCATATTCCGGACTAGCTAAAAGCTCCGCAGTACAATCGCGCCATAATTGTTCAACCTCAGGTAGAATCAACGGATTACCCGCACTCAAATTCATCAACTCCTGCCCTTTACCAGCGCGTAAAGTTTCATTAATATCCTTCATAATCGCTCTCACGCCGGTAAGTTTAGACATTTGAGCGCCAAATTTAGTTAGGGCAGGGTTCATAAGCATTCAATAATAAATACAGATATTTTAACTATATATAATATTCGATGGGCATGGGGAATTGGTAATTGGTAATAGGGCATGGGGCATTAAGGATTGGTAATTGGTAATGAGTAATTGGAAAAATTATTTATTCTTCCCCTCTCCCCCTCTCCCCCTCTCTCCAATGCCCTATGCCCAATTCCTCACAGGGCTATAAACTCGAATAAAGAAGATTGACCAAAATTTACAAGAGGGTGACAAGTGGAAGTTAAAGCGGCAGTGGCTTATGAAGCAGGTAAGCCATTAAGTATTGAAACAGTTCAGCTAGAGGGACCAAAAGCTGGCGAAGTATTGATAGAAGTTAAAGCCAGTGGG
Organism: Rivularia sp. PCC 7116; assembly: GCF_000316665.1. Lineage (GTDB taxonomy): Bacteria > Cyanobacteriota > Cyanobacteriia > Cyanobacteriales > Nostocaceae > Rivularia. Next base: position 2,505,901 of record NC_019678.1, read on the forward strand.
ATTTGTCATACGGATGCCTATACGCTTTCCGGTAAAGATCCTGAAGGTTTGTTTCCGGCTATTTTGGGGCATGAAGGCGCGGGGGTTGTTGTAGATGTGGGAGCAGGTGTTACCAGCCTTAAAAAAGGGGACCATGTGATTCCTCTTTATACTCCCGAATGCCGTCAATGCGAATATTGTTTGAGCTTGAAAACTAACCTTTGTCAAGCTATTCGCAGTACCCAAGGTAAAGGCTTGATGCCCGACGGTAGCAGTCGTTTTTCTATGGGTGATAAGCAACTTTATCACTATATGGGTACGTCAACTTTTTCCAACTACACGGTGTTACCAGAAATTGCTGTTGCCAAAATTCGTGAAGATGCTCCTTTTGAAAAAGTCTGTTATATCGGTTGCGGCGTAACTACGGGTATTGGCGCTGTTATTTACACCGCCAAAGTCGAACCAGGTTCAAAAGTTATAGTTTTCGGTTTGGGTGGTATTGGCTTAAACGTCATTCAAGGAGCGAGAATGGTAGGTGCCGATATGATTATCGGCGTAGATCTCAATCCTGCAAAACGCGAATTAGCAGAAAAATTCGGGATGACGCACTTTGTTAATCCCAAGGAAGTTGAAGGGGATTTAGTTCCTTATTTAGTTGATTTAACTAAAGGTGGAGCCGACTATACTTTTGAATGTATTGGTAACGTAAAAGTAATGCGTCAAGCCTTAGAATGCTGTCATAAAGGTTGGGGAGAAAGTATTATTATTGGCGTTGCTGGTGCCGGAGAAGAAATCAGTACTCGTCCGTTTCAATTAGTAACCGGAAGAGTTTGGAAAGGTTCGGCTTTTGGTGGCGCTAGAGGAAGAACTGACGTTCCGAAAATTGTTGATTGGTATATGGAAGGAAAGATAAATATCGACGATTTAATTACTCATGTAATGCCAGTAGAAAAGATTAACGAAGGTTTTGAATTGATGCATAAAGGTGAATCAATTCGCAGTGTAGTTACATTCGATTAATTAAAAGTAAAACTGTCACTAATGTAGAGACGTAGAAATGCTACGTCTCCAGTATTATAATTATCATTTGCATGATAGTTATCATAATTTTTTTTATTACTACTCAGAAAATTGTTAATTTTATAAAGCTTAAATTAAATGTTATCTCAATTCCCGGAACTAGAAACAGAAAACTTATTATTAAGACAAGTAAACCAGTCTGACGCAAAAGCAATATTTAAACATTTTTCAGACAAAGAAGTTTTGAGATATCACGATTTAGAAGCCTTTACAAATATCGAACAAGCAAAGAATATAATCGCTAGCTTTTACCATAAATTTCACAGTCAACAGATGATTCGCTGGGGAATTGCGAAAAAAGAAGACAATGTTATTATCGGAACTTGTGGTTTTCATAATTGGGTGCAAAAAAGCTTTCAAGCGGAAATTGGATACGAACTTTCTCAAGCTTATTGGCGAAAGGGAATTATGACAGAAGCGTTGACTGCTATGATAAAATTCGGATTTAAAAAGATGGAATTGAATCGTATTACAGCAACGGTAATGTTAGAAAATATTGCTTCTATGAAACTGTTAGAAAATAATGGTTTTGTAGAAGAAGGTGTTTTAAGAGAACATGGTTTTTGGAAAGGTGGATTTCACGATTTAAAGATTTTTGCTTTGTTGAAGAAAGAAGCATTGCAATATCTTAAAGAATAAATGAAAAATAAACACACATGAGTACAGTCAACTAACTGAAAATTCATACTCTGATAAAAATTGCTTAAAACCAAGACTTTTCGCTAAAGCAATTGATGCAATATTTTTATCCCAGGAACTCCACTCTATAATATAATCTCGCTGCAATGCCCATTCACAAATCTTTGAAACAACTGCTTTTCCAATATTTCTGCGACGATATTCGGGATTAACTAATACTCCCCCAGCAGCGACTTTAAACTCTGAGGATTCAAACAGAAAATGGCTTGCTATTCCGACAATTTTTTGGTCTAGCATATAACCATAAACGACTGGATGGTCAATTTCTGAAAACCAACGCATTTTTTCTTCTACTGTTTCATGAAGACTTGCCACCATTGCAACATGCTCGGGATTTTCTTTTGATAATTGGATTACGTTTGAATCGGGGAATACTTGAAAATCTTTAGGGTTTAGATAAAAATAAGGTTCTTCATAACCATTTTGCTTGACATTCTCAAATTGTAAAAAATCTTCTGGTGACAGTTTTTTACTACAATCTACTTGTTCTAATATCTTCTTAACTGCCTCGGATTCTTGCGGATTTTTACGAATAATTGAACAATCATCCATTTGAGCCAAGGAGATAATATCGGCTTCTTCGAGGGATGAAGGTTCCATAAAATCTTCATAAGCCTTCGGTTTTGCTGAAAGAATAACGCTACCAGAATTTTTTAAATTATCAATATCACATCCTAAACGAATTGCCGTGTAATGTTGAATTTCATCGAGTCGAGGATGTGGGAATATATTTAAGTTTTGTGCAGCCATAAATTTATAGCCAATTCACCAACTCACTTTAATACAGTCGCAACTTGTTCAATTTCATTATCCCGGTTAAATATTAAGATTTATTAAATATATTCAGGTTTTATAATTCAGAAAGAATAATGTGTGCTTTAACATTCATAATCAACTAACTCGTATAAACCTCGTATAAATTATGAACTGGTGGCAAAGACTCAAGAAAAATCCTTTAGCGCGATTTGGGGCAGTTTTACTGATAATCTTTTATATAACGGTAATTTTCGCTGATTTTGTCGCACCTTATGACCCTTACTATTCGCAGCCAAATGGTTCCTTATTGCCACCAACTCGCGTATATTTAAATAATCAACAAGGAAGGTTTATCGGTCCTCACGTGTATCCGACTACTCAGGGAGATACGAATTTAGAAACTGGTGAACGGGAAATTATTATAGATTACAGCCAACCTTCTCCTCTTGGTTTGTTTGTACAAGGTTCCAAATACAATCTGTTTAAATTTAGTTTACCGCTACCGCCAAAATGGAATGAGGTGACTATATTTCCCGGTATTCCGTTAAATTTACATTTATTTGGTACTACTAACGATACAAGATTCAATCTTTTAGGTACCGACGATCAAGCAAGGGATGAATTTAGCCGTTTAGTATATGGCGGGCGTATCAGTTTATTTATCGGAATTTTAGGTGTTGCGATTTCTTTCCCACTGGGTATGTTAGTTGGCGGAATTTCCGGTTACTTTAGCGGGTGGACGGATTCGATAATTATGCGGGTAGTGGAAGTATTAATGACTTTCCCGAGTATCTATCTTTTGGTAACCTTAGGTGCTGTTTTGCCACCAGGATTAAGCAGTACTCAACGCTTTTTGTTGATTGTTTTAATTACTTCTTTTATTCGTTGGGCTGGTTTAGCGCGGGTAATTCGCGGACAAGTACTATCAATTAAAGAAAGAGAATTTGTGCAAGCAGCAAGAGCAATGGGGGCTAAACCTTTATATATTATCCTTCGCCACGTTTTACCCCAAACTGCAAGCTATATTATTATCTCGGCGACTCTTTCTATACCCAGCTTCATTGGTGCCGAAGCAATACTAAGCTTAATTGGTTTGGGAATTCAGCAACCAGATCCTTCTTGGGGTAACATGCTATCACTAGCGACTAATGCTTCGATTTTAGTATTGCAACCCTGGTTAATTTGGCCTCCTGCCACAGTAATTATTCTTACCGTACTTGCATTTAATTTGCTTGGGGATGGATTAAGAGATGCATTAGATCCTAGGAGTGTTGGACGGTAATTGGTAATTGGTAATTGGTAATTGGTAAAAATGTTTTTGTAGAGACGCAGTATTGTGTAGCGTCTTTACATTTTTATTAGACATTTTGCAAGCTAGCGTAACCAAAAGTAGCATTAAATTCTTCGCACCAAATTCCTACAGATTTATAGTCAGCGAGGTTAACATTTTCAGGAATTGCGTAGCGTTGAGCGCCTTTAAAACTTTTGATGGGAGCGAGTGTAAGATAATTTCCTTCTTTGATATTTAGAGGTATATTGCTGTTGCGGTGTAAAATTATTTTTACGTCGGGACCTTCACCACTACTGAAAGCTCGATCAAATTCTAAGTAATTTTTGCCGTTGATATTGACAATTGTTGCTTTACCACTAGTGGCTTTTTCTTGTTTAACAAAGTTACCGGATGCTATGGGTTTAATAGAGTTAGCAGTCGCAATTGTCGATTGTAGGGGAGCGTAACCAAAAGTAGCATTAAACTCTTCGCACCAAATTCCTACAGATTTATAGTCAGCAAGGTTAATATTTTCAGGAATTGCGTAGCGTTGAGCGCCTCGAAAACTTTTAATTGGAGCGAGTGTAATATAATTACCTTCTTTGATATTTAGAGGTATGTTGCTGTTGCGGTGTAAAATTATTTTGACATCGGGACCTTCACCACTACGAAATGTTCTGTCAAATTCTAAGTAACGTTTACCGTTGATACTTACAATTCTTGCTCTACCAGTGGTGGCTTTTTCCTGTTTAACAAACCTACCGGATGCCAAGATTGAATTAGCTTTAGTTGCAACTCTTGTAGTTCTATTTCTTTTAAAAGCAGGAGAAGCTTCAGCAGCTCCAGAATTAGCTATTACCGAACCGACGCTACTGAATAATACAACTGATGCAATTCCCAAGCCAGCTAATTTATTGAATTTCATGATTGAAGTCTCCTTGATAAAAGTGTTGTGCGTTTGTTTCCCTTTCGCTTAATTACTAATATCGCGGATGACTCTGAGGCTTGAATGAATGGTTTCTGAGCTTAAGGTAAGAGTTTTCTGAGAAAGCTGAGATGGTTAAAGCAAAGTTATGGAAAGATTTGAATTTAGATAACAAGCTGCGATATATCAACGTATGTGCGATCGCTCCGGTAAGCGATATTGAGCAGAAGTCAGAAAAGTGCCAAGTAACCTATGCTATTAAGTATTGGCTGCGCTGCACTCAGATAATTGTTTTGTTGTAAAAGATATAGATTGAGCAGCAACAAGTTCAATTTCTTGTTTGACATTACATATAAAACCAGTAGCTTCTGCAAACCGCAACTTTTCCTATGATTCACAGCTAACAGTACTGGATGCAAAACGCACTACAAAAGCAATATCAATAATCCCAATATTTAAACTGTAAATCTCTACCAGTAAAAGCAACTGTCGCAACACAATCAGAAAAAGGCTGCATTTCCAACAAACTCCATTCACCAGAAATATTTGGAATATTTAACTCAGCAGGTTGTTCTGCTGTTAAAGAAATTTCAACTTTTTGCAAATCTTTTAATCCCGTTCCAGTTGCTTTTAAATAAGCTTCTTTACAAGTCCAATAGCGAAAAAATAATTGCTGCTGTTGTTCTTGAGGAGCAGATTCGATTACAGCAAATTCCCTTGGTGAAAAAAATCTTTGAGCTAAAGAAACTACATCGGTTTTGGAATTAATGCATTCTAAATCAACACCAATAGAATTATTTAAACCTATTGCATACAGCGCAAAGTTTTCTGAGTGAGATACATTAAAATTAAGATTTTTATTGTTGAAATTTGACTCGGAAGAAGACTTCGCTACTTGTAATAAATCAGAATTGTGGGATTGCTTCCTTACGTCGCAATGACTAGAATTCCATTGTTGTTCTGTAATTCCATCTAAAAATGGTTTCCCATGAGCCTCGTAACCAAACTTGATTTTAGACGGTTCTATATTTAAGTAACGACCCAATATACTTCTAAGAATACCCCTTGCGGCAATAAAACGCTGCCGATGTAGCTCAAAATGAAATCTTCTTGCTCTAACCAACTCATCTTCCGCAAGAATTTGAGTAAATTCTTCCAATAATGGTTTTGCATTGTCGAGATTTTCTCGCCAAATATGAACTTGGTTAGATAATAATTCTATATTCGTCGGTGCTTTTAACCACATTTTACAGTCAACAGTGAGCAGTTAACAGTGAACAGTGAACAGTGAACAGTGAGGAGTAACGAGTAGCGATTAGCGAGTAAAGGATGATCGTGGAGTCATAGAGTGATGGATTTTTTATCCCCTTGTCTCCTTGTCTCCCCCCTCTACGCCCTCTCAATCCATTCCAAAAACCGATTCCATGCCCACCAAGGGTCGCTATCCCCGTATTCTTTCTGACATTGCTTGCTGCTTAAATAACCAACATGTCCGCCGTATGGAGTCAGCATTAAGTCTATAGCTGGATTTTGGGCGCAGGCTACTTGTAATTCTGGCATGATAGATGGTGCAAAAAATGGATCGTCTGCGGCGTAAATTATTAGGGTTCGCTTGGAAAGACTGGGTATGACATGTAAGGCGCTACTTGCTTCATAGTAAGCTTCTACTGAGGGAAAGCCTAATTTTTCTATGACTAATTCATTGTCAAACCCCCATATACTATTTGCTCTTTCTATTGCTGCGGGATCTAAACTGCCTGGATGAGAATCGTGAATTTTCCATGCCAGTTTTTTCAATGCTCTGGCAATTCTTTGTTCTAAAAATCTACCTACTGGATAACTTGTTAAATATTTCAGGGAAGGATTGGAATTTAAACTGGGACAAATAACCGCACCACCAGCTATATCGCTTTCTTTAATACCAATTTCTGAATCTTTGGTGGAGTCTAGCGCTGCTTTAATTGCCCATAACGCTAACTGCCCTCCCAGGGAAAATCCTGTAAACCAAAATTTTGGGGGACATCCCATTGATAAGGCTTTTGCTGCGATGCGAACAAAATCCTCTCCTTCGTACAAACCATCGCTTGTTAAAGTCGGCGATAATTCTGCTGTTTTACCGTGGGCACGCCAGTCAAATAATACTACCGCATAACCTTGGGCGTAGGCTTTACGTCCTAAAATTTTCAGAAACCATTCTTCTTCTAAATCGCCGATAATGCCGTAGGTTCCTATAATAGTGCCGCGAGGATTTTCCGGAATTGCTACTAAGCCAAATATAGGAACTTCCCGTGCGCCGGTAAATATTTGTTCTTGATAATTAGGCTCCGGCAGGTTGAGAGTCGTTTCCCAATTCTTTTTTCCCCACAACGCTGCACCAATAGTCATTAGCACGCCGTTTCGTAAAAACCAAGGTGGATTGTAGGCTAAAGCACGCATTGTATAAGATATTCTGTCTAGTTTGTAGGTTGTTTAAGAATATTTTAATTTTAAGGTTTATGTTATATTTAAAATTTTTTTTATAATCATTAAAGCAATCTTTGTATTTTCCAAAGATTCTTAACTTACCTTAACACCCAGTAACAATTACTTTATAATGCCGAGAATTCTTGTCATAGATGACGATCCAGCCATTTCCGAGTTGGTAGCCGTTAATTTAGAGATGGCTGGTTACGATGTTAGCCAAGCTGAAGACGGTATCAAAGGGCAGGCTTTAGCACTCCAGCTACAGCCCGACTTAATTATGTTGGATTTGATGTTGCCCAAGGTTGATGGATTTACCGTATGTCAGCGCTTGCGTAGAGATGAGCGTACTGCTGATATTCCGGTTCTAATGTTAACCGCTTTAAGTCAAACCCAAGATAAAGTCGAAGGTTTTAATGCTGGTGCGGATGATTATCTCACCAAGCCTTTTGAAGTCGAAGAAATGTTAGCGCGGGTTCGAGCTTTACTTAGACGTACCGATCGCATACCTCAAGCAGCAAAACACAGCGAAATTCTCAATTATGGGCCATTAACTTTAGTTCCCGAGCGATTTGAGGCTATTTGGTTTGCTCAAACTGTAAAGTTAACTCATTTAGAATTTGAATTACTTCACTGCTTGCTGCAACGTCACGGGCAAACGGTTTCTCCGAGCGAAATTCTTCGAGAAGTTTGGGGTTACGATCCAGACGATGATATTGAAACCATCCGGGTTCACGTCAGACACTTGAGAACCAAGTTAGAACCAGATCCTCGCCATCCCCGCTATATCAAAACCGTATACGGTGCTGGATATTGTTTGGAATTACCGAGTAGTCCCCCATCTGAAACCGAATTATCGACTACAGAAGTCGGAACTAGTTCAAGTTAATTCTTAACTTTTGAAACAACTTGACGACAGTTTTCTCCCATGTCAATCCCTTTTGGTGAATACTTGGGGAATCTTTTCTATGGAATATCAAATTTTAGATTACAAAAAAGCTTGACTTAGTAACTATTCTCCTGTGGCTAGAAGATTAGCTATTGAATTAGAGAGGGAAGAGTGGAAAGAATCAAAGAAGTTTTTATACGTAATCTGATAAGTGGGTTAGGAGTAAAAGTTATTAAATAAACAAATAAATATTGTATTGTTGTTCCCCATTAATAATTACCCATTACCAACTACCAATTACCCTTTGTCTATAGGAAAAAATTCCAAACGATATTTATATAAAGCAACTGGTTTATTAACTGCTTTAAAATAATTTGGATCTTGGGATGAAAGATAAACTGCTGTAACTTGATTCGCTTCAATTGCCAGATTCAATGAAGATACTTTAGATAATTGCCTATATGCCGTAGTTGATTCAACGGTATTAATGTACGGTACCGAACTACCTTTAAATAGCTGTTCAAATACTTCTGCTGTAATAAATTTACCGTCTGCGGTATTTTCTGTAGCGCGGTTTTTGACAATGGATACTAACTGCCGATCGCAATTAATTCTTTGATTACATTCACTGCGTAAAAATGTAATTTGTCGATTGGGAGAATTGGGATCTACTTTAACTGCTTTAACTGTATTCTCACCCAAAACTGCTCGGGCTAAGTTCAATCCGTTGTAAGCTCTATCGGCAATAATAACCTCACCCCCTGCCCCTCTCCTTGTAAAGGAGAGGGGTGTTTGAGAAGTAACATCTTCTTTTTCCCCTCTCCTTAATAAGGAGAGGGGTGTCCGATAGGACGGGGTGAGGTTTTTCAACTTTGGTGTCCGATAGGACGGAGCGAGGTTTTTCAACTTTGATTGATCGATAAATCTAACTTTAAAACTAATTGGTTGGTTAAGATACTGACGATTACTTTCAAAGCCCGGTGTCACAATATCTGGTGCTAACGGGGCAACTAAATCTACTAAGGTACTTTTTACTTCCCATTCCCCCTTCATCCATTCGGGATAAATTAAGTCTCCAACCGCAGGTTGTACGGAATTCAACTTCTCCCACTCAGGAAAATTACTTAATTTTTGATTCAATTCTCCAGCAGTGGCATCGCTACAGAAGACTGATAAAAAAATCATGCAAATAATCATTATGAGCTTCATAGTCAGCTGTTTTTCCTATATTACGAAGTGTTAATTATTATGTGATTGACTGCAAATTTTAATCAAACGATATGTTGCAATTTGTTCATCAAAATTAACTTTTCTGTTAAAAATCTCAATATAAACATGGTTTTATATAGAGGTAATGAAATAGACAATAGTTATTAATAAAATGCGATAAATTTTTCATTTCAAATAGCTGATACTAACAGGCTTTCGAGTATATTATAGAAACATAATAAGTATTTATTCCAAGAAACATAAATATATATTTTCTAATTTGTTAATAAAAACACTTTTTGTACTGGCAATAAATAGTACTGCTAAATTGCTAAATATGTGGTGATATTACGTATGAAGCATTAGGTTGGTAGAACGGCATTCACTTTAGGTGGCAGCCTTAAATAGTTAGAAACTATTACCATGCTCTTGAAGCGGTATTTCAGGGCGATCGGTAATAGGTAAATAGTTACGAAAAATACCTGATATCTGAAATTGCTGACACAGAATTTCAGTCACAAATTAATCATTATTGAAAATAATTAAACCATTATGAGTCTTAGTAGTTCTTTTACAGATTTTTCCTTAGCTGAGTTGTTTCAACTGATCGAGCAAGGGCGTAAATCGGGTTGTTTGAGTGTATGTACTTTGCCAGATATTAATTCTCCCCAATCTAGAGCAAAATACTTTTATATTTGGTTTAGAAGCGGACGTATTGTTGCTGCGGCAAATCGTTTAAGTGGTAGAGGTTTAGTTTCTAAAATTGCCCAAAGAAGTTGGGCAGAGCCACAGGTTATAGAAACCATTTATAGTAATGCATCTACAGCTACACCTTTGGGATTGCAGTTCAAAACACAAGATGTTTTAAGCGCCGAACAATTAAATTTATTATTTGCCAGTCAATTACAGCAAGTTAGACAATTATTTGAAATTCAAAAAGGTGTATTTAAGCTAGATTGCAAAGCTGTTTTACCAATGTCTGAAATGACAGGATTGAGCTTAAAAGCTACAGAAGTGACTTTGATGGCTTTAAGAGTATTGAAAAACTGGAAACTTCTTGAAGATGCGCTTCCGAATATAGAATCGGGGATTAAAAATATTAGTAAAAATCAACCACAACTTCGCTTGAATCCCTTTGAATGGCGATTATGGGAATTTGCTTCTGGGGATATTTCGATAAAAGATATTGCCATTCAACTAAATCAACCAACTATCAAGATTCAGCAAACAGCTTTCCGATTAATGCTTGTAGGTTTAATAGAAGAAGTACCTCAGATAACATCAAATACTCATGAGTACCATTATGATATGGATTTAACTTGGGTCAAAAAATACGGTTCGCGAGCAGCTCAAAAGCATCAAGAATCACAAACGCCTAAAGTTAGTAGTTCGCTACTGCAAAATCTTGTAGGGTATTTAAGGAGTAAAGCTTAATGTCACCAGAAATTCTCCGTATTGTAGTTACAGGAGGTGTAGGAGCGGGAAAAACAACATTTATTCAAACAATTAGCGAAATTGATGTCGTTGATACTGATAAAAGAGCAACTGATGAGCTGGCAGAATTGAAGGAAACAACTACAGTGGCTCTGGATTTTGGTAAATTAACAATTACAGACAATCAATCATTACACTTATACGGTACTCCCGGACAAAGCCGATTTGATTTTATGTGGGACATTCTAATTCAAAAAGCCCATGCTTTCATTCTGTTGATAGATGCACATCGTCCGAATCAATTCCGTCACGCGCGTAAGCTTTTGAACTATATGAATCAAAATGTGTCAATTCCACAATTGATTGGAATAACTCATACTGATTGTGCTGATGCATGGGAAATAGAGGATATAGCTTTAGCGCTGGGGTTTCAAGATAAAGCTGGTTCAAGCCCCATAATGGCTGTTAATGCCAACGAACGCGAATCAGTATTTCAAGCATTAATTGCAATTGTCGAGCAATTGGAATCTACCTATGAAAGCCAAGAAGCTAGACAATGAGATAGGGAGATTCAAGTAGCGAGTGACGAGTAACGAGTAGCGATTACGAGTAAAAATGTGCGATTAAGCAAGCGGCAATAAGACGAAGTTGGTTTAGTTACTACTCGCTACTTGCCACTTATAACTATGCCCAATTCTCAACTCCCCAAGATATTTGTAAAACATAAATCATTAATAATCTTATCTTATTCTTTAGTTAACCTATTTCGTTTTAAAATTTACCAAGTCTTGAGGCAAGCGTATAAATTACGCTTAAAAAGTAATCAATCCCCAAGATAACGCTCAGGAGTCTGCAATCATGCCTCTGGGTAACATAATCAAGCTTCTAAAAGAAGCATTTCAAAAGCTTCCTGCGGAGTCAGTAGACTCTTCGGAGTTGACACAAACAGAAACTCCTCTACCAAAAGGAAGTGCGGAAAATACTGATTTAACGCAAAAACCAGTTAATGATACGACATTAACTCAGCCTACTACAGAAACTACAGAAACTACTCAAACATCTTTACCAACAATTCTGGAGGAACAAAAAATGATTAACGTTTCGATGTTGCAAGACGAACTGCAAAATTTTGTAAGTGCTGCTTCTGATGTTCAAGGTGCTGCTTTGGTAAGTCCTGATGGTTTGGCTTTGGCTTCAGTTTTACCTGGAGGAATGGACGAAGAACGTACTGCTGCTATGTCTGCATCCATGCTTTCCCTAGGCGAACGTATCGGTCGGGAATTAGCTCGTGGAAGTATTGATAGGATTGTGGTTGAAGGTGAAAAGGGATATGGGGTATTAGTTGGCTGTGGGGCTGATGCTGTTTTATTGGTTTTAGCTGGTGCTGGTGTTAAACAAGGTTTATTATTCTTGGAAGTTAAAAGAGTTGTTTCAAAAATTGCGCCGTTAATGGCTTGAGTGGAAACTCCAAATAATCCATATACCGATGTTTGGATTGGCGATTTTATTTAATTCCAGTCCAAATTTTTTGTGAGCTTTTGATTCTACAACTTTGTGTACTGCTGTGGAGAAAAAAGATTCACCACGTAAATTTACGTATACTTTGAGTGCTGTTTGCGTTACCCTAGAGCAGGCATCAAGCAACTGCTTTCGGTTAAGCACAATAAGTCCGTAGTTCGCGGTGGCAAAAACAATATATTGGAATTCTACTAATTTCAATCGATTCATTTGTTTTTTTTATAACCAATTGTAGCTAATTGGGTTGACTTAGTTTCAGTATTAAGGAATAACTTGACTGATACTAAGATTTATATTTTTGGCGATTTTTTTTGATAAATAACAGGAGTTACTTGGAATGGCTATAGAACCACAAGCGTTTATGTCTACTTTGGAGAAACGCGTTTGTTTAACAGCAGAAGATAAGGGGCTACTTAAATCTGAAGCAGAGTGGGGAAAGGAAATCGCTCCGGAAATGGCAGAACATTTTTATAATTATTTAGGTCGCGATGAAGAAATGAGTTCCATCTTAAATGCCACCGAAGGACGCATTCATCGTTTGCGAGAAACGTTTATTGAATGGTTCTACGAGATGTTTACAGGTATGGATGATTGGGGTAAAGATTATGCCGAACGCCGTTGGAATATAGGTTTAGTTCACGTTCGGATTGGTATCGGACCCCAGCACGTAGTACCTGCAATGGCAACTGTAATTAGAGAAGCCGGACAGCGTGCTAAAACCGACGGCAAAAGTGAAGAAATAAAAGATGCTTTAGGTCGTATTTGTATGATCGACTTAGCTTTTATTGAACAGGCTTATGTAGAAGTATCCTCAGAAGCTGTGTTAAGAGAAACTGGTTGGACTGAAGGTTTATTCAGACGCTTAATAGCTACCGGGGCTAATTCAATGTAAATTCATTCAGGAGTTAGAAATTATCATTATTTTTTCTACCTCCTGATTTCAATGGCTTTTGAATAAAAAAAGCATTTTTTTGAAAAAATTTTTACTCTAGTTATTATCAATGTAATAGCTTGATCCAGATAAATTTACACCCTACCTAAAAATTTATATCTTGCACTTGTCTATCATTTATACAACTGGTAAGCCATGCTAGGCAATGATTATGCAAGCTTTGATAATTATTATACAGATTAAATTGGTGCTATATATTCGCGATTAATTATGTTAGAAAGATGCATTTTATACGCATGTAAATAAATTATTGTCAACTGATATAGGGCTCTATTCATAAAATTAATATCTGTACTATCACTTACTTGACAAAAAAAATATTTTATATATACTAATATTTATACTTACAAAAAGAATAAAGGCTACAAACGGTGCTTCTACTTGGAATATGCTATGTTTTTATTTAAAAGCAGAATATAAAAACCAAGTTATTTGTAGTTGATTTAAATCAAGCGCAAGTATGAAAGCATAGGTGTGTTTTGAGATGGCAAATTAAACTAAATAAAATTACTTTCAAGGTGCTTATTAAGTGTCAATTGATGTAGTTAATAAATAATTTTTTTCCTATCTCACAAATTAGATTCCCCCAACAGCGTGCCCAAACAAAATGATATTAGCCTATTGGCTTTTATTTGCGTTATCAAATGATTAAGCAATACAGATATCTCTATTGCTTAAGAAGACTAATGATTTGAAATTTTTTTTCATCACTGAAGCTAGATTTTAAGTTAGTTTTAATCTTCCTTTTTTGTTTACCTTTACAGAAGGTATGCTGATTTTTTAATGGGTTTTAATCTATGCAATTTAATTTGAGCTTTTATAATCTGTTTTTGAGTAAACTCTCGCAGATGAAATTTTTTTTGTCTAGACTAAAACAGTCTAAACTTAAATATGCCTGCTTTGAATGCGTGAATCTAATTAGTCAATTAATAGATACAAACTGCATAAAAGTAGGAAAAGCCTTGAATATATATATAATTGAACGACAATATTTCTTCGATTGCCAAAGTCGTTCGTGAAGATTGTACGACAGAAATATTTATAAGCTAAGCTAAGCTAATTAGAATTTTGCAGTTTTCGCTGAATGCTGAAATTGAAAACTGTTACATCTTAAATATCACCTTCGTAATTGTATTCTCAATATCACCATTAGACTTATTTTAGTACCCTAAAGATGGGACAGCTTTAGGGTGTCCAATTTTAAAAGTTTTGTGCTGATGATTGCGCTTAAACTTTTATATTTTAAGCAAATCTTACTTTCTAAATAAAAAAATTCCGTAAGAGAATGAAACATCTGATTAGTTTTTTAGTCAAACCAAGAAATACACTTGCGTTTCAAGACGATATTTTCTAGCGTAGCGACATTAACAGTTGACTAAATTTACTATGGCAGCTTATGAATAATACAGAATATCCTATAGCGGTAGAAATTAAAAACTCCGAAGATTTAAATATAGACTTTCAGCAATATTGGTTTGCGCTTAAGCGCCGATGGTTGCCCGCAATGGCAATTACAGGTGGTTTTTTTGGCTTGGGTTTTATGGGTATTATGCTACTTTCAAAAACCTATTATTCGGCAGAGGGAAAAATTTTAGTCAAGCCAGATAAATCAGCAACTTTGACAGGATTATTAACAGATAATAAGAATCAACTTACTCCCTTAACTCTCCAAGGCAATCCACTAAAAACAGAAACGGAAATTATTCTATCCAAACCAGTTATAGATAAAGTACTTAGTTCGTTAACTGCTTTGAGTGAAAATGGTAAGGCAATATCTGAAAATGATATTATAAAAAATCTTCAGGTAGAAGAAATAAAGGGAACTGATATACTAGAAATTTCCTACAAAAGTACTAACCCCAACTTAGCTGCATTTATCGTCAATGAGATAATGAAGGCTTACATAGACAATAGTAAAGAAGTCAATCGTGCAGAAGCCTTAACAGCGAAAAAATTTATTGCTCAACAGCTACCAGAAACTCAAGAATCTGTTCGTCAAGCAGAAAAAGCACTGCGTCAATTTCAAGAAACCAATAAATTAGTAGCCATCGATGATGAAGCAAAATTATCGCTGGAAACTGTAGAAAAACTCAAAAGTCAACTTGCTGAGGTTAAAGCTAAATTTGCTGAAATCAATGCTAAATACATAGCTTTGATAAATCAGTTGGGCATGGATTCTCAAAAAGCTATTTATGTAGCGAAACTGAGTCAATCTCAGGCAGTACAAGCAACCTTAACTAATATTCAGGAGACAGAACAAGAATTACGATTAGCAAGAATTCGCTTCCAGAATGATAATCCGACAATTCTGAATTTGCAGGAAAAATTATCAACTTTGAAGGCTCAATTACAGCAGAGAATTATACGAGAAATTGGCAGTAATCGCAGCGTCAGGCAGCAAGATTTGCAGGCAGGTGAATTAGAACTTGAGTTAATGAGTCTGTTGATTAATTTACAAGTTGAAAAAGTCGGTTTATCCAATCAAATTTCTT
This sequence comes from Rivularia sp. PCC 7116, assembly GCF_000316665.1. GTDB lineage: Bacteria > Cyanobacteriota > Cyanobacteriia > Cyanobacteriales > Nostocaceae > Rivularia. The sequence continues at coordinate 2,521,564 of NC_019678.1, forward strand.
CATTAGAAAATAACTTATCGCAGTATCAAAGCCGAATCAATAGCTTACCAAAATTAAAAGAAGAAGAGCGGGAGATACAGCGGAGATTGGAAGCAGCCCAAGCAACTTACGAAACTCTATTAACTAAATTAAAGGAAATTGAAGCTGCAGGCAATCAAAATATAGTTAATGCCAGAATTATTGAAGAAGCTTTAGTACCAAATAAACCAACTTTGGATACTAAAATCATACTTTTACTCTTGGTTAACTCGGTTTCTAGTTTTGTGCTATTTATCGCTTCTATTGCAATTCTAGAAAAATTGGATTCATCTCTAAAAAATGTGAAAAGCATCCAAAAAATACTGCCTTATCCGCTGTTAGCGACGTTTCCTAGCTATAAACCAGAAAAAAACCAATCCGAACCTAATTTAGGTAGAGCTAAGATAGCAATTCCAGTATTAGAAAATCCTTGTTCGCCAATTAGCGAAGTATACCGGATGCTGCAAGCTAACTTGGATTTTATTGATTCTACTCAAAAATCAAATGTAATTGTAATTTCAAGTTCCGTACCCCAAGAAGGTAAATCAACAGTTGCCGCAAATTTAGCCGCAGTTTTCGCCGAAACGAAGAAAAGAGTATTGCTTATAGATGCAGATGTACGCAATCCTTTCCAACATCATGCCTGGAAATTAACAAATCAACTTGGTTTGAGCAATGCGATTGTTGGCAAGGCTAATCTGTCAACGGCTATCAAAATCATTCAACCGAATTTGCATGTTTTGACATCGGGAGTTACACCTCCAAATCCGGTTACTTTGTTGAAATCTCAAGCAATGGCTGAATTAATTAAACATGCATCGGAAAATTATGATTATGTTGTAATCGATGCACCTCCAATTTTAATGGCGGCTGATGCTTTAATTTTAGGCAAATTAGCAAACGGCATTTTGATGGTATCTCGCCCAGGAGTAGTTGATGCTAATAGCTTAGTGAAAACTAAGAATTTATTAGAACAATCCGGGCAAAATATTTTAGGTTTAGTTGCTAATGGGATTATTTTGAAAAATGAATCGGATAGCTACTTTCATTTTACAGAAAGCTATGCTTCAGAAATTTCTAAACAGCGGACGGAATTAAGTAAAAAGTTAATTGGTTTAAATTCAGATAAATAAAAGTAATGCGGGCATTTCAAGAATTAGGCGAAAAAGCATTTGTTGTACTATCACTATTTTTTTTCACTGGTGCAGTCTCCGGACTAGTTTCTTCAGATAATGCGCTAAATAGTGTTAGAGAAATGTTGATATGTGTAGGGCATTCGCTGACTTGGATGTTCGTAGTGTTGCGATGGAAACAGGTTTTTGCAGTTGTAATTAAAGAAAAGCTTTTATGGATTTTAATTGCAACTGTTTGTGCTTCGGTAATTTGGTCTGACTTTCCCATGAAAACCCTTGAAGAGATTTTACCTTTATTAAGAGTGACTCTTTTTGGTATATATTTTGCGGCTAGATTTACTATTAAAGAGCAGTTGCAGCTACTAAGTTGGGCGTTTGGGATTGCAGCATTACTAAGTTTGATTGTATGCGTTGCCTTACCCAGCTATGGAGTTGTAGGTGTAGGTTTAATAGTCGGGCAAGAAGAACTCGTGCATTCGGGAGCTTGGCGGGGTGTTTACAATCATAAAACTTTTCTAGGTAGCATTATGAGTTTGGGTGCCCTCATACTCATGTTTTATGGAATTGATAAATATAAATATCGATATCCTTGGATGATTGGGGCTGCTTTTTTAATTACAATTTTTGTACTTTTACGCTCAACTACAATCGGCGCTTTATTAATATTCATCATCTCGCTGTTTCTAGTATTGTTTTTCCACTTGGAGCAGAATAAATTTGGTTTGTTTCTGATGCTGTTTGTGAGTTTTCTTCTCGTCGGCTCTTTAATCGCGATGATAATTGTAAGCAACGCCGAAACTATATTTGGCTCCTTTGGTAAAGACGCAACTATCAGCGGACGTACTTTAATTTGGCCGCTTTTAATTAATAAAATTCAGGAGCGTCCTTGGTTGGGATATGGATATCATACCTTCTGGAAAGAAGGCTGGGAGGGGCAAGTAGCCGATATTTGGCGGGGATTAATAGCGGGTTTTGAACCACCCCACGCTCATAACGGTTTTTTAGAAATATGTCTTGATATTGGTGCGATTGGATTAGCTATTTTTGTAGTTTGGTTTGTATTTTCTTGTTTGCGCTCGCTTGTTTGGCTGCATAAAAACAAGACTGTTGAAGGTTTGGCACCAATAGTTTTATTAATTCATATTTTGCTTCTAAGTTTGACTGAAAGTTATTTAATGAGGGGTGATATTTACTGGTTAATTTATGTCGCAATGACTCTTTCAATGTATCGAAGTTGTCAATACAAGCGTTACTTAATTTATCTCGATAAACCATTATCATCTTATGTATCTAAATCATGTTAATTCATAAAGTAAGAGATAAATTTTCCAACCGGTTTGTACGTAATGTTGGCTGGCTGAGTGCTGCTGAAGTTGTTAATAGAATTGGTCGTTTAGCAAGCGTTGTTTTTCTAGCTCGTTTACTTTCTCCGCAAGATTATGGGTTAGCTGCGATAGTTTTAACCGTGCTGGAATTTGCGGATACTTTTACCATGAAGTCTGGAGTTAGTTCTAAGCTTGTTCAAGCCAGCGACAAGGATTTTAAGGCTCTTTGTAATACGGCTTATTGGATGAATTGGATTTTCAGCGGATTTATGTTTATATTTCAGTGTGCTGCTGCTTTTCCTATTGCTTGGTTTTATCAAGAAAGCCGAATTATTTTACCAATTTGCGTTACGTCAATTACGTTTTTAGCTCTACCTTTATTTTCGGTGCAATCGGCAATATTAGTAAGAGAAAATCGTTTGAAGGTAACTGCTTTGTGTAATGCTTTACAAGGTTTGGTTTCAAATATTTCAATGATTATTTTTGCCTTGATGGGTTTAGGCATGTGGGCAATTGTTTTACCGAGACTTTTGGTTTACCCAATTTGGGTAATTGTCAACCGAGCAAAATGTTCTTGGCGCAATAAATCGAAATTTACACTTTACCGCTGGCAAGAAATAGCCAGTTTTGCGACAAATGTTGTCGGTGTAGAATTGCTGAATAAGTTAAGAGCTAATCTAGATTATTTATTAGTAGGGCGGTTTTTAGGTATAGAAGCTTTAGGACTATATTATTTCGCATTTAATGCCGGAATTGGAACTAGTTTAAATATTATTAATGCAACTACCTTATCTATATTCCCTTATATCTGTGAGGCAAGAGACAATTTACATCAGCTAAAACAAAGATATTTCGGCAGTCTTAAGAGTATAGCTTTATTAATCGTACCTTTAATTACCCTGCAATCGGTATTAGCACCTTTTTACGTACCAATAATATACGGTCAAAAATGGACGGCAGCAATTCCGATTTTAGTAATAGTCTGCCTTTCTGCTTTACCGCGTCCTTTTGCTGATGCTGCCTCTATGCTGCTACAAGCAATTGATAAAACTAAAATTAATCTCTACTGGAATTTAATTTTCACCGTCTTTTTAGCTATGTGTTTGCTTGTGGCGGTGAATTGGGGAATACATTGGGTGGCGATATCGGTACTGGTTACTCATGTAATCTGTTTACCACTATTTACTGTTTGGGCTAGTAAATACGCTTTTAAGAAAGTTTCTGCTTCCACACTGTGATTGGAGAATAATCATGAAAAACGTCGTAACTATAGTCTTACCTGCATACAATGCATCCGAATATTTAAGTGAAACTATCAACTCTGTACTCAGTCAAACCTTCCCAGATTTTGAACTGCTAGTAATTGATGATGGCTCCACAGATAACACTACCGATATTGTGCGCGATTTTTGTCAACGGGATAGTCGGATGAGGCTGATTTCTCAAAAAAATCAGGGTGTATCCGTTGCTAGAAACACCGGTATCAAAATGGCTCAAGGAGAATTTATTGCTTTTATTGATTCCGACGATTTATGGATGCCGAATAAATTAGCAATGCACGTGCAACATTTACGGGCTAATCCAAATCTGGGTTTGAGTTATGCACGAGTTGAATTCATGACTTTTGACGGTAAACCGACTGGGAAATACTCAAACCCCCGGCTGGTTAATATTTCAGCCAAAGATTTATATGAAGAAAATGCTGCGGTGACTCCATCGAATGCGGTGATTAGTCGCACGGCTTTGGAACAAGTAGGAGGATTTGATGGAGAATTAAGCGGTGCTGCTGATGCTGAATTGTTTTTACGAGTTAAATGTCATGGTTGGCAAGTCGAGGGTATCGACCAAGTTTTGGTACTCTACCGGACTAGTTTAGGAGGAATGTCTTCGCAACTTTACAAAATGGAAGAAGACTGGAATCTTTTGAGTCAAAAGGCACAGGTTTACGCACCTGAATTAATTAAGCATGATTACAAACAAGCTAGAGCAATGCTATTACGCTATTTAGCTAGAAGAACATTACGTTTAGAGCTTTCTTCAGAATTAGGGATTAAGTTTATGAATCGTGCTTTGAAATCCGAATGGACGCTGATTTTTAAAGAACCACGGAGGACTATTTTGACAGCAGTCGCGGTATACGGCAAATTTTTCATCTCCAGCATGAGAGGAAGTAATTCTTAGATTCGGATAATTCTCAATACTTGTCGGTTAAGACGAGATCCTCCCTAACCCTCCTTACAAAGGAGGGAAATAAGCCCCCTTTTTAAGGGGGTTTGGGGGATATAAAAAAAAATTGGATCCCTTAACTGAGCAGTATTTAGATAATTCTTACCACAATCAGCACAGTCACAGACAAGATAGTCGATTTTTTTATCGGGGAAACATCCAATAAATAAGGTTAAATCATGAACATGAAAAAAGTTTCTGTAATCATCCCTCTCTACAATGCAGAAAAGTACATTGCGGCAACATTACAATCTGTACTTTCACAAACCTATGGAAACTTCGAGATTATCATTGTTGACGATGGCACTCCTGATAACAGCGTAGAGGTTTGTCAACAGTTCAATGATTCCAGGATTAAAATTATTCATCAAGCCAATAAAGGACTTCCCGGAGCTAGAAATACAGGTATTCGTCATGCTCAAGGAGACTATTTAGCTTTCTTAGATGCTGATGATATTTGGCTTCCACAAAAGTTAGAGAAACATGTGGAGCATCTAAGTAATTCACCCACGGTAGGAATTAGCTTTTGTTATTCGGCATTTATTAACGAACAGGGAAACTCGACGGGCATTTGTCAAAAACCCCGGAAACTCTACGACATCACTCCATCCTACGTACTTTGTCGCAATCCGGTTGGAAACGGTTCGGCAGCAGTAATTAGGCGTGAAGTTTTTGAAGACATCAAGTTTCAGGATAGTTTATACGGTAATTTGGAAGATTACTATTTTGACGAACGCTTGCGTCGAGCCGAAGATATTGAATGCTGGTTAAGAATATCAATTCTGACTCATTGGAGACATGAAGGAATTCCCGAAGTACTAACTTTTTATAGAATTACTTCTTCCGGGCTTTCTGCAAATGCTCTTACACAGCTAAAAGCATTAGAAGACGTAGTAGAAAAGACTCGTGTCTATGCCCCAGATATTATCGCTCACTGTGAAAAAGCTGCAAAAGCTTATCATCTGCGCTATACGGTACGGCGTTTAGTCAGTTTGGGTGATGGATTAACTGCTGCAAAGTTATTCAACCAAGTTTTGAGAAACCATTGGCGTATCCTTTTAGAGGAACCTGGTAAAACTGTTTTGACTGGTGTTGCAGCTTATATACTTTGGTTGCTCTATCCGTTTAAAATTGCCATTAAAAATTTACAGGTAAGTTAGGTGAAATAAACCAGGTTTATATCCTACAGGGATGCTTACCAGAGCTTCAGACTATAGTCTTGTAACTAGTTTGCAAGCTATAGCAATAACTAACAATCGAAGTATGAAAAAAATGAAAAATTGTTACTTAATTCTCAGTCATAAAAACCCCAAACAAATTTATCGGCTGATTAACACAATTAAAACTGCAAGTCCTGACTCTTATATTCTCTTAAGTCATGATTCCAAATATTGCGCTATAGATGTACCGAAGCTCACAAAAATTCCAGGAGTTTACGTACAGTTTGCTAACGCAGATAGAGGAGATTTTTCCTTAGTACAAAATTATTTTTCGGCTATTGACTGGCTTTTAAAAAATAATATCGACTTTGATTGGTTAATTAAGCTTTCTGCTCAAGATTATCCGACTCAACCGATTTCGCAATTAGAAGAGACCATTAATAAAACCAAATATGATGGTTTTATGGAATATTTCAAAGTCTTTTCTTCTGAAAGTCATTGGAGTATTAAAGAAGGTTCCGGAAGATATTTATATCGATACAAAAAAGTTCCTCTATCTATACCAAAGTGGCTATTCTCAATGTTAAAAGTTTCTAGAATAGTCAATCACTTACAAAAAAAAGTTAGGTTAGATTTTGAATTTGGTTTGAGAATTGGCGTTAGACCAAAATCAATATTTAATCAAGATTTTCAATGCTATGGAGGTCTTTTCTTTACGATGTTATCGAAAAGATGCGTTCGGTACTTAGATGAGTTCTATAAAAAGAATCCTCAAATAATTGAGTACTATAAAGAAACTTTAAGTCCTGAAGAAAGCCTGATCCAAACAATTCTTCTCAACAGTAAAAAATTCAGTTTCTACAATGAATGCAAGCACTATACTAATTTTGACAATAGCATTCACGGACATCCCAAAGTATTAACCGAAAAAGATTATCATGCGATGACACAAGATAATTATTATTTTGCTCGTAAATTCGATCCTAATGTAGATAGTAATATTTTAGATATTTTAGATAAACGTTTTGTCGAAAAATCTACAGTCAAAGTTTGATAATCTCGTATTGCGAAATGAATACCGTTACTAATTTTAGTTTATCAATGTCATGAAACAAGTAAAAATATTTAATTTAGATATTCACAACCTGACAATGTCAGAACTTTTAGAAAAGTTAAGATTTGGTGGTGTTGTATTTACTCCCAATTTAGACCATTTGATGAAAATACAAAAAAACTATCAATTTTATCTTACCTACAAAAAAGCCGATTATGTAGTGTGCGATAGCAAAGTTCTCATGTACGCATTTAAGTTCTTGGGTACTCCAATTCAAGAAAAGATATCTGGCTCGGACTTATTTCCTGCTTTTTATAATTATTATAAGCACGATAAGCAAGTCAAAATATTTTTATTGGGTGGTGTTGGAGAAACAGCTAAAATAGCTAAACAGAAAATTAATGCGAAAGTTGGTAGAGATATAGTTGTCTCAACTTATTCGCCTCCCTTTGGTTTTGAAAATGATGAACAAGAATGTCAACACATTATTGAATTAATCAATAGCTCGGGAGCAAATGTCTTAGCTATTGGGGTTGGCGCGCCCAAACAAGAATTATGGCTTTATCAATTTAAGCATCAATTGAAAAATGTTAAGACATTCTTCGCTATTGGTGCAACAATTAATTTTGAGGCTGGACATGTGAAACGTGCCCCTAAATGGATGAGTGAAATTGGTTTAGAATGGCTCTACCGACTTTTATCCGAACCTCAACGGCTTTGGAAAAGATATTTACTCGACGATCTCCCATTCTTTTGGTTAGTTTTAAAACAAAAATTTAGACTTTACAAAAATCCTTGGACGCAAGTCTGGAAATATCAAAATAATCTTAATTCCAACCAACTAACAAATGCTAAAAATGAGATTTTAGATTTAAAAAGACAATCCACCAGATAATAAATGAAAACAAGAAATAATATAAAATTCGTTGATAAAATTGAAATTGCTGTTATCGTTTGATGCCCTGCGGACATATATCTAAAATTGCATCAAACTTTTGACTGGCGATCGCCAATCATCCGACTCAGAGATAATCAAAGGAAAGCCTGATTTTCCTGTGTTGGCGGAGAATTAATTAAAGCACGATAAGAATAAAATTTCAAGTAATTTATCGCTATCCAAACGGTAAAGTTTAAATTTTATCTATCTTTAGTTGGGTAATTTCACATGTTCTAACTTTTGGGCTACTCCTATAGATAGAATTGTTCAAATCAAGTATTATCTTACATATTCTTCACTATCCTTTGCTTTCCCTGACTTTTCTAGATGTCAGGAAAGTAGGGGATGTGACATTCCATAATTTTTTTACTTGAAAATTGTATCTGGACATACTTTTATTTTTAAATTGGTTAATTATACTGACCGCATAAAAATAAAGTTGAACGGGTGTTTCTACCGAAGCGATTGAATCGCTTCAACAATAAGCTTTATTCTTCACAATCTTTAACGATTGTGGGGGTTGTGCATTTTGTTGTTGAATAAAGAAACTGTGCGAGTTATTGTCAGTTTTTTTGGTTATCTACATAGTCAACGAACCTAAGTCTGCTTATACCCGTTAGCAGGAAAATTATTGTGTATGGCAAGCTCCTTTTCTTTTTTAAGAACACCTTCCGATTTTCATGGTGACGTTAGTGTCTCGAATACACATAATCCAACAATAAATGATAGGCAAATAGACAAACCTACTGCTTTGAGTGTCTATTTATCGAAGCGAAGAATTGTTTCAGATTGTCCGCATATTATATCTGATGCCGGTTTTGAGTGGTTCTATCGCTTTTGTCGCGAGCCTAAACGTTTAGCAGCCCGTTATTTGTTAGGAAATCCCGCTTTTGCACTGCATATTGCTTTGGCAATGTTTCACAAAATGTCTTTGCGAGTTGAATTACCACCGAAGTTGAACTAATACCAAGGTGAGAAAACTTTGATTTGAGCGAATTTTGCCGTTTTATCTTTTGAACAATTTATATTTCTGTTTGTTTAAGAAAAACGTATTTTGCGGTGTTACGAGATGTCAGATTAACCTGAAATTTTGTGTAGGAATATTCCCTTGTAGAACTTCATTGAAAGTATAGGTAATCGCGAAAAAATTAATTAAGGATTTGCTTTTTTCGATAAGTATGGTTCAAATTTGTACCATATTATATGGAGTCTGATTAATTACTCACTATATAACGGAACTTCTGATAATTTGTTATTACCGACTTACCTATTACCTATTACCAGTCCCAATAGATATGATAAGTGTTTTACCGTAGTTGATATTATCTGCTTTATTTTCCCGATATAGATAGAAAGTAAAGTAGATTCATTTAAATACAATAAATCAAGATTTATATCTTTCGTCTTTAAATTCATGATTATCTTATAGTAGTAAATAAAACTACTATAATGATTAATTTCGTGCATTAATATCTTCATCAGAAAGCATCATGAAAATTTGTTATTTAATACAAACACATCAAAACGTCGAGCAAATTTATCGTTTAATTCATAGAATTAAACAATCTAATTTTGATAATAAAATTATTATCAGTCATGATTTTACTAATTGCAATTTAGATGAAGTTGACTTACAAAAGCGAGGTGTTGAAGTCTTAAAAACTCAGGGAGGTAAACGCGGAGATTTTTTTGTAATTCAATCTTATCTAAATGGTATTGAATGGTTAATTGATAATCGGATTGAATACGATTGGCTAATTTATCTTTCCGGTCAAGATTATCCAATTAAACCAATATCAGAAATTGAGGCTTTTTTATCAAAAACTAATTATGATGGCTTTATGGAATGCTTTAAAGTCTTTTCACCAGAAAGTCATTGGAGTATGCGAGAAGGCAAAAGCCGTTATTTATTTAAATATAAAAACATTAACTTTTTAAAGAAAATGCCAAATTGGCTGAACAAGTTAATTGAACCAATTAAAATAATAAATCATTTGCAACCTTTCTTCAGAATAAAATTGGCATATGAAATGTTAGGTATAAGAAGAAAATCATTGTTCAATGAATCTTTTATTTGCTACGGCGGTTCTTCTTTTACAACATTAACTAAAGAATGTGTAGAGTATTTGTATACATTTTGTAGAAACAATCCAGAAGTCGTTGAATACTACACAGGAGTATGCAATTCAGATGAATCTTTTATCCAAACAATTTTAGTTAATAGCAAAAAGTTTAATTTATGCAATGAGAATAAGCGCTACTTTGATTTTTCTCAAACAAAGAATGGGCGACCTAAAATTTTAACCGCAAATGATTATCATGCAATCGTCCAAAGTGATGCTCATTTTGCCAGAAAGTTTGATATCTGTAAAGACAGTAAAATCTTGGATATTTTAGATCGAGAAACGAATAGCCTTGCAAGTAATCATCAAGAAAGCTGAATTTAAATCATTAGGGAATTTGCTCGGAGGAATAATTATGCAAGGGGAACCAAAAGTTAGTGTTGTAGTTCCAGCTTACAACGTTAGTAACTATCTTAAAGATGCTTTAGCTTCTTTGGAAGCACAAACTTTTCCAGACTTTGAAGCTTTGATAGTTGATGATGGCTCGACAGATAATACTGCGGCTGTTGCTGGAGAATTTTGTCGGCGAGATTCTCGATTTAAGTTATTACAAAAATCGAATGGTGGCTTATCCTCAGCACGTAACTACGGTATTCGTCATGCAGGGGGTGAATATATTGCTTTACTCGATGGTGATGATGTTTATCACAAGGATAAATTAGCAACTCATATAGCTAGATTGTATAGTTGTGCCGATGTTGGGCTAGTTTATAGCGCTTCGCGCACAATTCGCGATGATGGAAAACCAACATTTATCACCTTGAGTGGTAAACCCGTACATTCAAACCCGCTCTTGGCTTTGCTGTGCAAAAACTTTATTGGACATGGTTCTAATGCCGTGTTTCGCCGTTGTTTGATAGATGAAATAGGCGAGTTTAATGAAAGCTTACGCAGTTGGGAAGATGTTGATTTATGGTTGCGAATCGCTGCAACGCAAAAATGGCGGTTTTACCGAGAAAAGCGGATCTTATCTTACTATCGGGTTCGTCCCTCGGGACTTTCTTTCAATGTCTCACAAATGCAGGATTGTGGCGAACAGGTTCTTAAAGATGCTTATCTGCGATCGCCAGAATTAGTCAAGTCGATGTTACCCACTGCTTACGCCTATATGTATCGCTATTTAGCGCGCCTGTCGGTTCAAGGTGGTGATATGGAAGCAGCACGTAAATTTATTCGACAAGCTTTAGCTAGCGACAAATCAATATTTTTAAGCGATATACGCTCTTTGCTTACTCTGGTATCAGTGAGTTTGTCTCCGGTGGCAAAACTAATTGTGGGGCGTTCCCTTGGGCAAAGCAAATTCAGCAACAGCTCCGGTAGCACAAGTGCAAGGTAAGAATTAATAGTGAAAACAGCTAAACTCTTCAAAAATGGTTTGTGGATTACTTATGCCACATTTGCAACTCGTATTTTTGCTTTTCTCAGCAGTTTGGTTTTAGCAAGGTTACTTCAACCATCTGATTTCGGAATCATCGGTATTGCCTATGTTTTCTGGTCGTTCTTTACGCTGTTTACGCAAAAAGTTGCAAGTAGTTTCATAATTTACAAAGGGCTGGAAAATCCAAAATACGTTAACACTGCTTACACGATAAGTCTGATATTTAGCGGATTAATCGGACTAGTAGTCATAGGAGTATCGCCCCTTGTAGGGAATTTCTTTAACGAACCAGTTCTTACCTGGATATTAATCGCTTTTGTATTTCATCTGAACATGGCTTGTCTTAGTTTCGTTCACACTGGCGTGATGACGCGACAGATGAAATATCGGGCTATGGCAAATATTAATTTAGTTAGCTCGATCATGCGACTGTTAAGTACGATTGGATGTGCTTTCTTAGGGTTGAGTTATTGGTCGTTTGTAATTGGTGATGGGGTTTCCTGGATATTTAACTATTTCCTCAACAGACATTTTTCGGGATATAAATTTCGTCTGCTAATCGATGCTGAAGTTAAATCTGAAGTTATTTCTTTCTACTTAGGCTCCGTTGGCTCCAGTTTTGGAAATTATGTCAACTATAATCTTGATAGCTTTACAGTTGGAAAAATACTAGGTAATGCAAGTCTTGGTTTTTACAATTTAGCCTTTCAACTGACAACAGCCTTATCAACAATTTTAACCTCTGTAATTAACCAATTGGGAATGCCAATCTTTGCCCAATTATCAGACGACAAGCGGCAGCAAAATGCTCTTCTCAAAGTAGTAGAGCAAACAGCTATTTTAGCTGTACCGATATATGCTCTAATTTTTTTGATGATGGATTCACAAGTTGTCACCTTAGTTTTTGGAGCTAAGTGGACACCGATTTGTAAAGTGATTCCTGGATTACTATTTTTTTCATATTTTAGCGTCATTAATGCCCCTCTTTTTTCGATGATGATTGCTAAAGGTCGTCCTGATATTAACGCTAGAGTTAATCTTCAGATAGCTCCTATAGCCGTTATTGGTTTTATATTTGGGGCTTATCAAGGTGGAATAGTTGGAGTTAGTTTGGTTTCAGCAACAGTTTTAGGTTTTGTCTGGAATCTTTACTGGTGGTGGACAGCTTGTCGGGAAATGAAATGGCCATTGAAACAGTTTTATATCGCTAATTTTTTTCCACTATTGCTGATTATTCCCGGAATTCTTATTTCATTCAAATTACCTTTATTGGTGAGACCATTTACATTTCTAATAACTTATTTAATTGGGGTCAGAATTTTTGTTGCCAAGTATTTTATCTTATATCAAGAAAAGCTAGGAAAATTAGCCAATCATATGAATTCTGTCAAGAGTAGAAGCTAATTAATTTAAATTAAAGAAATTCATTTATTTCAAATATTCCTAATTCATTAGTTGAGTTTTTCCCGCAGAAAGTAAAAAGAGGATATGAATATGATAAGTAATACTACGCCGCTTATATCTGTAATTATCCCAGTATACAATGGTGAAAAAACTATTCTACCGACAATTGAATCGGTGTTACAGCAAACTTTTACAGACTTAGAATTAATAGTAATAAATGATGATTCTCAAGACTCAACATTAAGTCTTTTATCTCAGATAGAAGACCCTCGCTTAAAGGTATTTTCCTATCAAAATGCTGGTGTTGCAATCAGTCGTAACCGGGGAATTGAAAAAGCCTGCGGTAAGTTTATTTCCTTTCTGGATGCTGATGATATTTGGACTCAAGACAAACTAGAAGCGCAATTAAAAGCTTTACAAGAAAATCCTCAAGCAGGAGTTGCTTATAGTTGGGTTAACTATATTAATGAAGATGGCAGTTTTTTTCGTCATGGTAATCATATAACGATTAATGGTAATGCATACGAAAAAATGCTGATGCAAAATGTGCTAGAAAACGGCTCTAATCCTTTAATTCTTCGGGAAGCTTTGAGCGAGGTGAGTGGTTTTAACAAGTCATTAACACTTGTTGAAGATTGGGATATGTGGTTGCGTTTAGCAGCTCGCTATGATTTTGTGACGGTGCCTTATCCTCAGATTTTATACCGGATATCTTCTGAATCGGCATCTACGAATATCGTGAAAATGGAAAAAGCCTGTTTAAAATTTATAGAACAAGCTTTTAATAATGCTCCTGCATCCCTTCAATACCTCAAGAAAAAAAGTGTTATAACCTTTTATCACTACCTCACCTTTAAATCATTAGAGTCTCCTTTAAGCCGCAAAAATGGCATAATTGCGATGCGATGTTTTTGGAATGTGATTTACAGAGATATATCTGTAATTTGGAAATGGCAAACCATGTTGAAAGCATTATCAAAAATTTTTACAGTACTTGTTCTACCTCCCGAAAAATATCAACAATTAAAAACCATAGCTAAAAAGCTTCTGATTAAAGAACCTAAAAATCAACTGCAACAAGGTTAATGAAAAGCATATCCCAGCAATTTTGCTCACAATATAAGGCAGTAAATCTGAACCATGTCTAAATCTTCACCCGATATTGCAATCTTTCTACGTTGCCTTTACGGTGGTGGTGCTGAAAGAATTTTATTAAATTTAGCTCGTTGTTTTGTAGAACAAGAACTAAAAGTTGATATGGTGCTTGCAAAGGCAGAAGGTTCCTTAATCAAGCAATTACCAGCAGAAATTCGACTTGTAGATTTAAAAGCGCAATCAAAGCTAAGTACGATACCAAAATTAGTTCAATATTTGCGACGAGAAGAGCCTAAAAGTATGTTAGCGGCTCTACACTATCCTTGTGAAATTGCCCTTTTAGCAAAGCGTATTGCTGGGGTATCAACGCGAGTTGTAGTTTCCGAACGCAATCATCTATCTCTCGAAGCAAAACGCATTCCTCAACTTTCAGTACGTTTAACACCATTAGCAGCAAGACTTTTATACCCTTGGGCAGATGGTATTGTGGCTATTTCTCAAGGAGTAGGGAAAGATTTAGCCAATGTGACTCGCTTGCCCTTAGAACGCATTGATACAATTTACAATCCGATTTTAACTCCTGAAGTATTTGCCAAAGCTAAAGAACCAGTCGATCATCCGTGGTTCCAACCGGGTGAACCACCAGTAATCATCGCAGTAGGCAGGTTATATCCACAAAAAGATTATCCGACTTTGTTGCGTGCCTTTGCTCAAGTGCATCAACTGCAACCCAGTCGATTGGTAATTTTGGGAGAGGGACCAGAAAAAGATAAGATCAAGAATTTAATTTGCGAATTAGGTTTGCAAGAAGATGTTGCCATGTTGGGTTTTGTTGATAACCCTCATGCTTATATGGCACATAGCGCAGTTTTCGTTTTATCTTCTGCTTGGGAAGGTTTTGGTAATGTCGTTGCAGAAGCCTTAGCCGTGGGAACTCCAGTAGTGTCTACAAATTGTCACAGCGGTCCTGCGGAGATTCTAGCAGATGGTAAGTATGGAGAATTAACTCCAGTCGGCGAACCACATGCTATGGCTGAGGCTATTTTAAAGGTACTTGCAGGCAATATTAAGCAAGCAGATTCCCAGTGGCTAAATCAATTCACCATTAAATATGGTGCCGAAAAGTACTTAAATGCATTAAATATACCTTCCAAAGTCTTAGTTTAAAAAACTAAAAAAATTCTTGATAATGCTGCAATTGAACCACTTTAGTCCAAATCGCAAACAATCCGAATCAAAATCCGAAGCTAAATCATTTGCTGAAAGAGTAATTTACTGGACGATTGTCCTCACACCACTTTGGTGGCTGTTGGGAATACAAACTATTGTCTATCCGGTTGTCAGCGTATTTTTACTAGTAGCTGGTTTGAAGCTAGATAAGCTAATTAAACAATCCTTACCAATTTGTAACTGGGCATGGTTGGCAATGATTTTTGCTGCACTGTGGACAAATATTTTAGGTTTAGAGTCAATCGGCTTTCCGGCTTTAAAAACAGCAGCAACGTTTTTTACTTTATTCAAAGGCTACTTGATGATATTTGCCTGCATGACTTTACCCTTTTGGCATCGCATTCAGGTGAAAACCATTGTCAGGGCTGTATCCTGGATGACTGCTGGTTTATTAGTAACCCTGGCGATTCAACTAATAATACTTTTTGTAATGGGTCCTCAAGAGTCAATATTACCGCCTCTAGCTCGATTAATTCCGGGTGAAAAAGAAAGTATGATGGTCAAGTTTGCTACGATTCGATCATTTTTTGGTGTTCCTTTACCTAGAGCAGTTTTATATACAGCCGACCCACCTATTTTAGGGGTTTGCGGTCTTTTATGTTTCTTTATGTGTTTGGGTGAAAGCAACCAAAAATTGCGTAAATTTGCTATTGCTGGTAGTTTAATCAGTTTAATAATTTCTCAAAGTCGTCTTGCTTGGGTATGTTTTCCCTTGGTTTGGCTAATTATATATTGCTTTCGTAGTGGTTTAGCTCGACAAGCTTATTTATGGATAGTATCTTTGATTTCTTTATTTGCTGTTGTATTAAGTTTAAGCATACAAGATTTAATCGCTTCACCTCTAGCAACTTTTAATAGCGGTCGTCCGGAATCATCCAAAGACCGAGAATATGTGATTAATGCAACTATTGACGCATGGAGAGATTCTCCTTGGTTGGGTTGGGGGATTATGGATAAAACCGTCAGTTGGGGGAATGGAGTTTTTGTACTTCCTTTGGGAACGTTTTCTTCCTATGCGAAAGTGCTTTACATCCACGGTATTTTGGGATTTATTTTCTTTATTACGGCGCTTGTTTCAACTATGTGCAGCTTTTGGGAACCTGCTATCAAAGGAAACCCCATTTCTCAGCGTGCATTTGGGTGTTTAGTCGCTTTATATTTATTGCTTCATGCCACTAATTTAACTTGGATGGCGATTTATTTTTGGTTCTTTTTTATTTGGTTGGGAGCGATTCTTTCCGAACAACAACAGCAAGATTTAAATGTTAATCAATGGGAAGAGTTAATTGGTAATTGGTAATTGTTTGCTGAAATAAACTGGGATTAATATCATGGATAAAATAGCAGCGGTCGCGATTAGATACTGGAAGCCAGTAATACTTTAGAATATATTAGTTTTAAGGTTGAAATACTGACATAGCTCAAGTTACACCTCGCGTGTGGAATTCAACAGTAAAATGCTTTTGAGATACTTCTATAGATAGAATTAACGACTCGAAGTATTAGCTTACATTTTCTTCGTGATGCTTTGTTTTCCAGAGATTTATGGATTTATTAAAAATCGTAAATTTTCATTTTTAGTGTTTTTTACTTTAAAATTGTATCTGGACATACTTTTATTTTTAAATTGGTTAATTATACTGACCGCATAAAAATAAAGTTGAACGAGTGTTTCTACCGAAGCGATAGAGTCGCCTCAACAATAAGACTTCTTCTTAACAATCTGTTTTTATTGTGGGGATTATATATTTTGTTGTTGAATAAAGAAACTGTGCGAGTTCTTGTCAGTTTTTTTTGGTTATCTACATAGTCTAGTTATTAAGTCTGCTTATACCCGTTAGCAGGAAAATTATTGTGTATGGCAAGCTCCTTTTCTTTTTTAAGAACACCTTCCGGTTTTCATAGTGATGTTAGTGTCTCGAATACAGATAATCCAACAATAAATGATAGGCAAATAGACAAACCGACTGCTTTGAGTATCTATTTATTGGAGCGAAGAATAGACTGTATGTCTATCTCTTCAATTGTGGAAGCAATTGATAAAGCTTGTAGAGAAGATAAGAAAATAACTGTGGCGAATTACAATATCCACAGTTTCAATTTATCAATGCAACTGCCTTGGTATTACGAGTTTCTTCAAAGTGCAGAGATTGCTAATTGCGATAGTGTAGGAATATTGAAAGCAATCGGCTATATGGGATTGGATTTACCTTTAGATTATCGAACTTCCTATACGCTTTTAATGCCTAAAGTCTTAGAAAGCTGCAATCGCAAAAACTATTCGGTATTTTTATTAGGTGGAAAGCCTCAATGTTTAACAACTGCGATTAATAATTTACAACTGCAATACCCGAAAGTTTGTTTTGCAGGGCATCACGGATATTTTGATAAACAAGATGTGCAAGCAAATCAGTCAGTAATCGAGCAAATCAATCAGTTTGAGCCAAATGTTTTAATTGTAGGCATGGGAATGCCGATTCAAGAACATTGGGTACAACAGTATCGCGATAATTTGCGGGTTAATGCGATTATGCTTGGTGGAGCAATTATCGATAGGATGGCTGGAATTGTTCCAGATTGTCCAAATATTATATCTGATGCCGGTTTTGAGTGGTTCTATCGCTTTTGTCGCGAGCCTAAACGTTTAGCAGCCCGTTATTTGTTAGGAAATCCCGCTTTTGCACTGCATATTGCTTTGGCAATGTTTCACAAAATGTCTTTACGAGTTGAATTAACCCCGAAGTTAGAGAATTTCGATTGTAGAGTAGGTGACTAGTACCGCTGCGCGGAAGTAAAAAGTAAAAAGTAAGAAGTCTTATAGGATGAGGATTTTAATCGTTAGCAATGGTTGCCAAATTTACGCCTTACTGTACTAGTATTCGATTTCATTTATTTTGACAAGTAAGGATGGGGAGGGGGAACCCGTCAAACGCAATGGCTCCTCTTCCCCCTACTTAAAAACACCTATCAAAATTAATAAGATAGACCACTACATTCATTTTTAGGAGTTATAAACTCTTTAAAATTTCAAATTTTAAAACAATAGAAGTAATTATGAAAAATAACGCAAAACCATTAATTTCTGTAATTATTCCCGTATATAACGGTGAAAAAACAATTCGAGAAACAATTGAATCAGTATTGCATCAAACCTATACAAATTTAGAGCTAATAGTTATAAATGATGGCTCTCGGGATTTAACGCTAAACGTAATATCTAGTATCAAAGATTCTCGTTTAAAGATATTTTCCTATCAAAATGCTGGTGTTTGTATGAGTCGCAATCGGGGAATTGAACGCGCTCAAGGTCAGTTTATTTCCTTTTTGAATGCTGATGATACTTGGACTCCAGATAAACTAGAAGCGCAGTTAAAAGCCTTAGAAGCAAATCCTCAAGCATCAGTAGCTTATTCTTGGGTGGACTACATTGATGAATATGGTGAATTTATCCGTCATGGCAATCATATAGCTATTAATGGTGATGCCTACGAACAATTATTAATCCAAAACGTTCTAGAAAATGGCTCAAATCCTTTAATTCGCAGGCAGGCTTTGATTAATACTGGTATTTTCAATGAGTCATTTACGCTTGCTGAAGATTGGGATATGTGGTTGCGCTTAGCTAAGCGGTATGATTTTGTTACAGTACCGCTTCCCCAAGTTTTACACCGTGCTTCTTCTTGCTCAGTATCGACTAATATTTTAAAAATGGAAACAGCCTGTTTAAAATTTATCGAACAAGCTTATAAATACGCTCCTAAATCACTGCAAAATTTAAAAAGAAAGTCACTTGCAAGCCTTTATCACTATCTTACTTTTAAATCATTAGAATCACCATCTGGACAAAAAAACGGTGCGATCGCCATTAAATTTTTGGCAAATGTGATTTGGAACGATTTATCTGTAATTATTCAGTGGCAAACTATGTCGGAAGCATTATTCAAGATTTGTATGGTTTTTCTTCTACCTCCACAGCAGTATCAAATTTTGAAAATCAAACTTAAAATCTTTTTTTCCAGAAGGCAGAAGGTTATGGGTTGAAAAGGTTTTGTAGTAACGCTGTCTTCGCATCATATTCTGAAAGAGGGCTAAAGCCCAACTACGAACCAGTTACGAATTTTGAGTTACCTTAATTGCAACAAATATAGAAAAATAAATGTTTAATTTCGGTTTTATCGTAGAGCAGGCATTAGGACATATTACCCATTACCAAAATCTCAAATATTGGGTAGATAAAGATAGCAATATCAAACCAAACTGGATGCCTGTAGGAACAAAGACGAATGATATTTGGGAAAAATTTCCGGTAATTCGTAATAATTGGTCGTTGCAAGTTAGTCTACGCGCCCGTAGAGCGATAAATGCAGCGATGAAATCACAAAAACCAGATGCATTGTTTCTTCATACTCAAACACTTGCACTGTTTTCTATTCCTTTTATGCATCGTATTCCTACGATTATTTCTACCGATGCTACACCTTTAAACCTTGATAGTATTGCGACTGGATACAATCATAAAGTCGGTAGTAATTATTTATTAGAGCGGGGAAAATATCAGTGGAATAAAAGCACCTATAGTGCTGCTACTGGAATTGTGACGTGGTGCGAATGGGCTAAAAATTCTTTGATTTATGATTATGATATATCTCCTGAGAAAATCATTGTAATTCCGCCGGGAGTGGATTTAGAACAGTGGAATTTTAGACGTGAAAAATCTCTGGAAGATAGCAACGCAAATCCTTTAAAGTTATTGTTTGTGGGAGGAGATTTCGCTCGCAAAGGAGGTTATACTCTACTGGAGGCTTTTCTTGATGGTCTAGATAAGGATTATACTCTCGATATCGTCACCAAAGATACCAGTTTACAGCGAGAATTAACCGGCATCGATAGCCTAAAGCTACATTGCGATTTAACTCCTAACAGCCAACGTCTAAAGCAACTTTACCAACAAGCAGATATTTTCGTTTTCCCTACCGAAGCTGATTGCTTACCCAGTGCGATTTCCGAAGCAATGGCAGCAGGTTTACCAATAATTACTACCAATGTTGGTGCTATAGCAGAGCAAGTTCAACATGGAATCAACGGCTTAATCGTGCCGCCATCAGATGCTACAGCTTTAGCGATCGCTTTGAAAACCCTGAGAAATAATCCTGCAAAAATAACTGAAATGGCTGTTGCCAGTCGTCGGTTAGCCGAAAAGCGTTTTGATGCTCGGCGCAATTATGGCGAGATTCTCAACTTGATGAAAACTATATCGGAGAAATCTAGTTCGCAGTATAAAGCGGAGAATCTTTTCCATGCTTAAATCTCCACCGGATATTGCCAAATTTCGCCAACAGCGTCGATGTGGATTGGTAATCTTTGGAGAAGGTTTAGAAAAGGAAAATTTAAATAATTTAATTTATGAATTGGAATTACAAGCAGAAGTTTCACTCTTGGGTTTTGTCAATAATCCTTATGCTGACATGGCTGATAGTGCAGTTTTCGTTTTGTCCTCTGTTTGGCAAGGCTTTGGTAACGTAATTTTAAAAGCTTTAGCAAGTAGCGAAAGAAATTAACCCTGCACATTTTTCTGGGTTGACTACTAGTACTCGATTTCATTAATTTTGACAAGTAAGGATGGGGAGGGGGTAGAGGGGGAAGAAGAGGTAGAGGGGGTAGAAAAGATTTTAATTACTATATACCCTTCACAATTAATGCAAATTTTCTTTCTCAACGATACACCCCGCAAAGTTTCCTTGGTGGAGTATTAGTATTGCTTTTTCAGCCTCCAGGCTGGGAACGAGGTATGGGTAAGTGTTAGTTGAAATAAACTGGTATTAATATTATGAATAAAATAACTGCAATAACTATTAGACATTGGAAGCCTGTAATTTTTTGGAATCTGTTAGTTTTAGGTTTAACTAGTTACATTGCCATAGTTACACCTCGGATGTGGAATGCGTCGGCACAATTAACGATTCCGGCAACAAATGGGAATTTAGATGCAAATTTGGGTATTTTAGGTTCTTTCAGAAAAGATAATTCTAGTATTTCTGCAAGTAGCGATAGTCAATTACAAATGCAGAAAAGTATTCTCACTAGCGATACTTTGATGGAAAAGGTTCTTAGTGTAGATCCACAGAAAGATAAATTTCAAAATGTATCTGGTTACAAGTCGCTATTTGAAATTTCCATTGATGAAAACTCCCGCATCATCACTGTATATACTAAAGGTTTATCACCAGAATTAGCGAAACTACGCACCAATAATCTCATTACTTTATTTCAACAACGACTTAAAGAACTTCGACAGCAAAACCGCTTATCCAAAAGACAATTTAGTGCAGTTGAATTAGAAGAAGCTCGCAATAATTTAATGGCAGCACAACAAACTTTAGCGCAATTTAAACAATCCAGCGCTTTAGTTGATGCTGAGGAACAAACAAAAGCTATCGTTACCACAATTGACGGTTTAACAAAAGCTCGATTAGAGGCATTATCCCTTGCTGAATACAATCAAAATCGCGTTAATACGTTATCAAATTTATTGAGCATGTCCTCAAACCAAGCTATTCGTTCTTTAAGCTTGGGTGAAAATCGTGACTATCAATTTATTAGAGGTAAGCTCGCAGAAATAAAAGCGGAATTATCCGGTTTACAAGCTAAATATACCGATAACCACCCGGAAGTTCGACAGCTTTTACAGCAAGAAAAAGTATTATTAAATCGGATGCAAAATCAAGTTCAACGAACTTCTGGCGGTATAGCTATCGACACTACAGTCAGCGGTGAAGGGGAAGGGCGTGCCGGTTTAATCGAACAATTAATTTTGGCAGAAACTGAAGCTTCCGGTCAACAAAGACGCGCTATATTAATACAAAATCAAATAGAAAAGCTGACGGCTAACTTAAATTCTATTCCTAACCAACAAAAGCGATTAATAGAACTCCAACGTAATGTTGATGTAGCAGAAGGTGTTTATAAAGGTTTAGTCGCTCAAGTTCAGCAGACAAATATTGATGTTTTTGACGTTTATCCTAATGTCGAAATATTAGATTCAGCTAGAGTTAACAATAAGCCGATTTCTCCCAAAAAATCTTTGATGATTCTCAATGCTTTACTAGCTGGAATCACCGGCAGTATTGCTTTAATCTTACTTTTAGAAAGACGCAATCCGTTGTTAAGCCCTCAAGATTTGCAGGATATGAAATTCCCAATGGTTGTCTCTATTCCTAAACTTAAAGATGCTCACTTAACATCGGAAGACGTTGACGAACAAGTGAGATTTCAAAGACTCGCTTCAGCACTTAGTTTACAGCCTCTAAATAACCGTCATATATTAATTACTAGCGCGATGGAAAGCGAAGGTAAAACAACTGTAACTTTAGGATTAGGAAAAGCATTAGTCGAATTAGGTTTTCGAGTGTTGGTAGTCGATGGTGATTTTATCCGCGCCGAATTGACTCAAGATTTAGGCTGTACTCAAGAATTAAATATCACAAATGAAGTTGTTTCTGTAGAGCCGAATTTGGATTTATTACCGGCAACACCACGAAGCAGTAAAATTGTGCAAATGGTATCCCAGGGAAGATTCCAGCAAGCTTTAGCAGATGCCGAATCTCATACAAAATACGATTACGTTTTGGTTGATACTGCTCCCGTCAGCGCTACAACCGCTACAGCATTAATGACGGCTCAAATTCCGAATGTATTGTTTGTGGTTAAACCGGGTATGAGTTTTAGTAGCTCGGTACGCGATAGCTTGCAGCAGTTAATGGAACATCAGGCTCATATATTGGGTTTAGTTGTCAACGGTGTGGAAACTTCTGCTAAACCTTATAACCTACAATTGCACTCTTCTTCCTCTTCTTCTTCTGGTATAGCAGATTCGATCTTAAGTTAAGTGCGATCGCTAAGAGGATAGCTGCAAAACAAAGTCTTATAAATCTGACATCTTGCACCATTCTCAATTTCGCTCACAGAAGCCCGGTTTCTAGTCGTGAAAGTATTATCATCTCGTTGTGAAATCAGAAAACCGGGTTGGTGCAACTGGTGCAAGATTTGAGAGCAAACCAACTTTTTGAGTTCGACTGGCGCAGGTTCTATTTAGATAGTTTTAGTTGAAAATAAAAAAAATGGATTTTAAACTTAAAAGAATTTTGGAAGCTAAAAATGTTTTAAAAGAAACTCTCAAGGGTTCCTATTTTGAAGGTTTTACAAAACAGCTATATACTTTATTAAATAAGAATAAAAAAGAAAAATATATTATCAATGCAGAAGATAATCATTTGACAGTTAAAATTTTGCATAGAATATTAACTGAAAAATCTAACTGCATTGATATCGGATGTAATACAGGTGAGTTTTTAGCTTCTATTTTAGAATTATCTCCATCGGGAAGTCATTATGCTTTTGAACCAATTCCCAGGCTTGCCGATAGGTTAAGAAAAAGGTTTCCTAAAACTAACGTTATAGAAGCTGCTTTAAGTGATTCCGAGGGGGAAGCTACTTTTTGGTACGTTGTAAATTCACCGGCGCTAAGTAGTTTAAAAAAGGGTGTATGGAGCCATCATATTCCCAATGCCTTGACTGAAAGTATTTTAGTAAAAGTCCATAAATTAGATAACGTATTACCAGCGGATTTAAAAATTGATTTTATTAAAATCGATGTTGAAGGAGTGGAATACTCTGTTTTAAAAGGTGGACGAGAAATTATCAAAAATCATAGACCATACATCATTTTTGAACACGGCAAGGATGATAATGGGGTGCGGCACGATAGCAAAATTTATGATTTCCTTGTAGATGATTGTTGTTTAAAAATATATGAATTAAAAAGTTGGGTTGAAGGTTTTCCGCCCCTAACTAAAGATGAATTTGTCAGTTCTCCTTTCTGGAATTTCTTGGCGGTTCCTGAGTGAAATATTTGCAAATATATTAATAAAAATTGTACTTTTTATTTCCCCCTAAATCCCTCTTTTTTTCAATGAGAAGGGGGGATTTTCCTTAATATCTCACAAATAATTTAGGATAGCGATATAACTTCACTTATCTGTTGTGCGAGATTTAAAGGGCGTAATGGTTTAGTAAATATTGCTGCAACATCCAGATCGCTAAAGCTTTCCTCAACGGAAGATTTACTTTTTGCAGTCATCAAAATTACAGGTATTTGCTTTGTTTGCGGGTTGTCTTTCAATTTTTTTAATGTCGTTTTGCCGTCCATATCCGGCATCATCAAATCTAATAAAATCGCATCCGGCTGTTGACTTTCAGCAATTAAAATTGCTTCTTCTCCAGAGTTGCTATTAAGTACTTTCCAACCTGCTTGCATTTCCAAGCCTAGCTGAATTAGCGCTCTAATGTCTTCTTCATCATCAACTACTAAAATTGATTTAGTCATATATCAGTAAGCAGTGAACAGTAAGCAGTGAACAGTGAGCAGTGAGCAGTGAGCAGCAGTGAACAGTGAACATTTACCAATTACCCATTACCAACTACCAATTACCAATTACCAACTATTGGTAAATGAATATAAAAAGTGCTGCCTTTACCAAAAATACTTTCTACCCAAATTTTACCTTTATGTTGTTCTATAATGCTGCGACAAATGGGAAGCCCTAAGCCGGTACCTCCTTTGCTGCGGGAATCGGAAGCATCAACTTGCACAAAACGTTCAAAGATTAACTGTATTTTGTCGGCTGGTATTCCTCTTCCTTGGTCTTGGATTTCTATTTGTAGGTAATTTGATTTTATAATACTACGTAAGTAGACAGTTTGACCCGGTTCAGAAAATTTGATTGCATTGCTCAATAAGTTAGTTAAAGCTTGTAAAATACGGTCTGAGTCTACAATAATTTCGGTTGATGCTGGTTCTACATTTAAGTAGATTTGGGCTGAATCTGCCATTGATTCCATTGTTGCGGCTGCTTGTATTAATAGTTCGGCAGCGTTGCTTTTTGATGGCTGCATGGTGATTTTGCCCGATTTTATCCGTTCTAAATCAAGAATGTCATTAACTAAGCGGATAAGACGCTCGGTGTTATTTATAGCGATATTGATAATTTGCTTTCCTTTATCAGTTAAAGTACCTAACTGTTGAGTATTTAATAAATCTAATGCACCAATAATTGAGTTCATCGGGGTGCGTAATTCATGACTTACTAAAGATATAAATTCATCTTCTAAGCGTTTACGCTCGGTAATATCGTTAATAATATTTAAAGTACAAGCTAAACCATTAAGTTCGATTAGCTCGATGGAAAGTAAAACTGTTTTAATCTCGCCTTGTTGACTGCGAAGCTGACATTCGATATTGTGCAATGAACCTTTTTCTAATAGTTTTTTAACTGAAAAATCGTACAGTTGAGGATTTACCCAAATATTAAGGTTATTGGCGGATTCGCCGATGATTTCTGTTTGAGAATAACCGGTGATTTCTGAAAAACTACTGTTAATATCGACAAAACTATTTTCTGCAAGGGTATTAATAGCAATTGGATTTGGGCTAGAGCGAAATGCTTTCGCAAATTTTTCTTCAGCTGCGGCACGC
Organism: Rivularia sp. PCC 7116; assembly: GCF_000316665.1. Taxonomy (GTDB): domain Bacteria; phylum Cyanobacteriota; class Cyanobacteriia; order Cyanobacteriales; family Nostocaceae; genus Rivularia. The sequence goes on from NC_019678.1 coordinate 2,547,178, forward strand.
TGGGAAATTTCTTGTTGTAAGTGTTTATTTTGGGTTTGAAGTTGCTTTTGCAATCGTCGGATGGTTAAGTGTGTTTCTATCCGAGCTAAAACTTCTTCTACTTGCAGGGGCTTGGTAATATAATCGACACCGCCGACTTCAAAGGCTTTGACTTTATCTAGCACGTCACCTAAAGCGCTGATAAAAATTACGGGAATATCGCGAGTAGATTCATCTGCTTTTAGATGCTGACAAACTTCATAGCCGTTCATTTCTGGCATTTTGACATCAAGCAAAATCAAATCTGGTGGTGCGGCTTTTGCTCCTCTTAAAGCGGTAGAGGCTTTGGTGACGCTACGAACTTTATAATTTTTATCTTTAAGTATTTGCGAAAGTAGCGCCAAGTTTTCTGGAGTGTCGTCAATGACTAAAATATCTGCTTTCGGCATTGGGAATTGGTAGTTGGTAATGGGTAATTGGGCATTGGGCATTGGGCATTGGGCATTGGGAATTGGTAATTGGTAATTGGTAATTGGGCATTTCTTACCCCTCTTCCCCCTCTCCCCCCTCTTCCGCCTCTCCCTTCTATTTTCATTCCTCCCTACTTAATGCAATAATCGCATCAAAGTCATAGTTACGAGTTAAGTTTGTGAGTGCTTCGATTAATAATTGATGTTGATGGGAGATTTGGGCGATAAGCTGGAAAATTGTATCGGCATCGACTTCTATTGCTGCTTGGTGAAGGCTAGAAATCCATTCTCCGGGCATGACTTGCAGATGTAGATTTGTCAGAGCTTCTTGCTGTAATTCTTCTGATAAATAAAATGTTGGCTTTTGGATTACTTTATTTACAGTTGGGGAAGATTCTAATAAATTAATTACGATATCAAAATAAAAAATACTGCCTTTCCCGATGGTACTTTCTACTTCTAAATTTCCTCCCATTAGCTGCACAAATTCATGGCTGATTGCTAAACCCAAACCGGTTCCATTTCTAGCTTGAGAATTGTTAATAGTTTGAACAAAAGGCTGGAATAATTTATTCTTATCTTCTGAAGCGATACCGCATCCAGTGTCTTTTACACTAAAGGAAAGGGAAGATAGGGAAGAAGAGGGAGAAGTAGGAATAGTAACTTTTAAAATAACTCTGCCGTTGTCGGTGAATTTTATCGCATTACTTAAAAGATTGGATAAAATTTGGTGAAGTTTATTTTTGTCTGCAATTATATGTTGCGGAAAGTCTGGGGGTAAGTCAAATTGCAGCGATAAATTTTTTGATTCTGCTTGCGGTTGAAAATTTGACCACAAAATCTCTAGTAAATTATGTAAATCGAAGGGAGTTGTATTTAATATAGTTTGTCCGGCTTCGATTTTTGCCATTTCTAAGACATCATTGATTAAATTTAACAGAGATTTTCCGCTACGATTAATAATTTTTAAATGTTCTTGATTTTGAGCACTGATAGCGGAATTTTGCTGCATCAGCTTAGAAAAACCGATAATTGCATTTAGAGGAGTTCGCAATTCATGACTCATATTAGCAAGAAATGTACTTTTGGCATGATTTGCGGTTTCAGCTTGGTTTTTTGCTATTTGTAAAAGCTTGGCGTTTTCTCTTTCTTGTTCCAAAAGTCTTGCTTGGGCTAATGCAATTCCTACTTGTGCTGCGACTGCTTCTAAAAGTTCTATTTCATCTTTTGTCCAATCACGAATGCTATTGCATTGATGTAAAACTATGATTCCATTAGCTTCCCCTTGATAAGATGTTCTCACTGATAATAGTGATTTAACTCGCCATTGGCTGCAAATATTTTGCATTGGCTTTAATAAAGGTTCTTTATAAATATCGGGTGCTGAAAAAGCTGCATCTTGAGCTAAAACTTTTTGAGCGTGTGGATTACCGTTAATTGGAATATTTATTCCCAACATTGAAGAGTAATCTTGATGACGATATTCGGCAACTAAAGGTATTTGTGCTTGAGGATAATTAATATAACTATGAATATGACAGCGACTGACAGCAAATATTTTACCAAGTTGATTAACTGTAGTTTGAAAAATTTGCTGACTATCCAAACTGTGACGAATTTTTTGAGTAATTTGATTTAATAAAGCGTCTCTTTCAACTTGCTTTAATAAAGCTGTTTCTAAATTTATTCTTTCTAATTCTGCTCCGGCTCTAGCTGCAAATATTTTTAAAATTGATTCTTCTGCTTCTGTGTTTTCTAGTAATGGTTTATCATCTAATGCGGCGATTAAACCGATAATATTTCCACTTTTATCTAATAAAGGAATACCAATATAGCTTTCAGCTTGCAAAGATTTTAAATATGCATCTTCTGGAAACAAGTTTTGCACGGAATGGGAATAACTACGAACTTTTCCTTGCAGCAATGTTTCGCAAGGATTATTTTTTAAAGAGTAGTCAAAGTTATCGCCAAATCCTTCTCCATTCCAAACTGCTAAGGTACGTACTTTATGTTGAGATCCGCAAACTAAACCAGCAATTAAAACATAACGCATCCTCAAAAGAGTTGCTAAAGAACGAACGCAAGAATGGAAAAACTCGCTACCAACTTGTGTAGTAGTTCCTTCTACAATTAACTGTAGTGTTTCTTCTCTTTGCTGGAGTTTGGTAACATCTCGGAAGTTCCATATTCTACCGTAATACTCTCCGCCGCTGGATTGAATTGGACTAGTATAACGTTCAAAAATTCTTCCATCTTTAAAATAAATTTTATCTCTACTAATTTCTTCGGGATGTTCGTAGAGATAATTGATTTTTTCTATAAAAGATTCTGGATATAAAACCTGAGTTAATACATACTGGAGTAATTTCGGCGAACTACCTTTACTAATAATATCATCCGGTATTTTCCATAACTTACAAAAATGCTGATTGTAAGAAACTACCTGCCGATTTTCATCTACAACCAAAATACCATCAAGCGCTGCATCTTGTTGCGCTTTTAATAATGCATTGTTGCGATTTAACAGATTATATAAATTATTTTCTTGTATTAGTTCATTCTCTTCCATTTCATTATTAGCTTAAAAAATAATAGGTAATAGGTAATAGGTAATAGGTAATAGGTAATAGGTAATTGGGCATTGGGCATTGGGAATTGATAATTGGTAATTGGTAATTGGTAATTGGTAATTGGTAATTCTTCACTGCTCACTGTTAACTGTTCATTGACTGATATAAAGAATTTACGGTTTTACCATCACTAGGATATTCTGCTATTGTGCAATTACAGGCTACTTGAAATCGCTTGCCATCGGATGCTGTAAATATCTGCTGTCGAATAATCGTCAATATTTCCGTAAGCCTTTCTTTTGCTTGGTTTTTATTAATTTCTCTCAACCCGACAATAAATTCTCCATTACCCCAATATCCGATTACTTCGTCACCACGAAACACTTTTTGGATTAAATCTGCCCATCTTTGTAACACTTGATTGCCGATGTTATGACCGTAATTTAAATTTAGTTTAGCTAATTGCGCTACAGTCAAAATTGCCAGACAAGCAGAAGTTTTATTTTCTTGACTTTTACTGAATAATATATCTAATTTTCTTTTTGATTCTGCATAATTGTTCATTCCCGTCTGTGAGTCTTTTGTAAAAATAGTTTTTAACAAACGGTTTCTTTCCAAACGGTTGGTGATTCTAGTTAATAATTCCGCTCCCACAACGGGTTTATTTACATAGTCATCAGCCCCAGCAGCAAATACTTTTTCGATTGTTTCCCCATCCCGGTGGGAAGTCAAAAATAATATCGGCAAACTTTGCCATTTTTGCTCGGTGCGAACTGCTTGACAAAGTTCTATACCGCTAATTTCTGGCATTTCAACATCTAAAATGAGTAAATCTGGTTCTACAGACTGTAATACCTCCCAAAAACGCTGAGAATTTTCTAATCCCGTAAATTTAATTCCCCAAGGTTCTAACAAATTATGTAAAGCTGATAGAAACATTGGATCGTCATCTACTACTAATACTTTTGTAGAATAATTGCGATCGCGCTCTAATAACTGTCGGGTTAAATCCCATATTTGGGTTGCGCTTGGCTTAACTAAAAAGCTACATCCTCCAGCCCTAGCAACTTCGATCCGATATTCCAAATTATCCGATTCTGAAATAACTATTGCCGGTATTGCCGGGGTGCGTGCTGCTAAGTCAGCAATCAAATTTAATCCTTGGGGTTTAATATCTCGATGCAAACTCAATACAATTAAGTCTGGGATGTGATTTTGCAACCATTCTTGAGCTAGCTGAATATTCTCAACTCCGTACCAACTCATTCCCTGAGTTGATGCAAGTTGCTGTAATTGTTCGCACAGTTGCAAGTTACTATTGCTATCAATATCAATCAATAATAGCCTTGCAGTATCTTTTGTAGAAGCAGCATCACTTACTGATAACGCCAAAAGTTTATCTAATTCTTGCACTAAAGACGGCAGTTTTTGATAAATAAAACTGTCTTGTGCTGTTAGTAATTCCTCAATTTCCCTGGCAAGCTGGGTTCCAGTTTCTCTACCAAACATCCCCAAAACCCCTGCTAGCTTATGAGCTTCTTTGCCAGCAGACTTTTGCAACTCTTGTGTTAGCTTCCCGGTTTTGACTGCTGTCACTGCTGTTTGCAAAACCGTCATTCTTTGCACCATGACATCTTGATATTGCTGCCACATTTTTTCAACAGCATCGCCATACTGTTGCTCAACTGACTGGGTTGCTTCAACTTTTGATATAGCATCAATTTTGGGATTCAGACGATATCCCAAACCGTAAACATTTTCAATCCAATCAACAGCCCCCACTTTTTTTAATTTTTGTCGCAACCCTTTGATATGAGCCTTGACGCTTTCTTCTAAAGGTGGATCGTCAAAATTCCATAAATGATCGACAATTTGAGTGCGACTGTAAACCCGCGATGGATTTCGGAGAAATAATTCTAATAAATTAAATTCTTTTGGTGTTAACTTTAACTCTTTGTCGCCGTATTTAACTTTAGCCGTGGCAGGATTTAAAGATAGCTCGCCAATAGATAGAATAGTAGTTGGTGCAACCTCTCCCCGGCGCAACAAAGCTCGTACTCTTGCCTGCAACTCACCCAAATCTAAAGGCTTGTTCAAATAGTCATCTGCACCAGCATCTAAACCCCGAATTCTATCTGCGATCGCATTCTTCGCAGTCATCAGCAAAATTGGTATAGAGCAACCATTATCGCGCAGCCTTTGACATAAACTAATCCCATCAAGCAATGGTAAACCTACATCCATTAAGATAAGTTCGTAGTTACCACTTTGAGCATATTCCCAACCAATTTCACCATCACTAACCGCATCTACAACATAATGTTGATGAGTTAGAGATTTCACTAATATATTTGATAATACTTCGTCATCTTCTAACAGTAGAATACGCATTTTTCAAGTCAAAATTCCAAATTTAGAATTCGGGAAAAACGATATAGAGAAGCGATTACAGCACCTCTATATCTAATAGCAAGAGCATATTGTCATCTAGATTAGCAAGCAATCGAGAAGAAATAGGGAAGGTTGAAGCTTGTTTACATGCCTATAGCTATGCTTAATTATTTTGTAAAGTTTACCAGTTTTAACGGATGTAGTTTTATATAGGACTTTTCATTTAGGTGCAATACACTGCGATCAACCTCACCACGCCACTTGCTACAGCGCAGTGGCTCCCCTTCCCCTCTGCTTATTAAGGAGAAGGGTGTATTCTATTCAACTGAAAACTGCTATATTGCGCTTCATAACCACCTTTGCAAGTGCGTTCAATCGCATAAACGCTATTAGAAAGAATAGAAAGAAGGGCTGTGATTGCGACTGCGCTGCCAAAGGTAGAGATAGTTTGTTCAAAATTAGATTTCATGATTGTATCCTAAAATAAAATTGCTGTTTGTTTGAGAAACTAATCTTAAATTAAGCAATAATCGAGAATAACTAGAGAATAAACCGGGAATAAATCGAGATTTTATTTAATTACACTCCGAAGGGTTGATTGTTGTATGTGTCATATGACGGGTAGGGGGAGAGGGGGAGCATCCCAATGGCGGCAAAAAGCCCACAGACTATAGCCGCACCCTTACAGGGTGTCGGGTAAAATGTTGGTTCAAAATCGGGATGCTCTCGGGAGAGGGGGAAGAGTAGGGAGAGGGAAAAGATACAATTTATACTTGAATACGTGAATTTTACGGGGTCAGCAAATCGTTTTTTCGGTTGGGTTTCAGTCCTATTTATCTAACTGAACAGAACCATTATCAACACCGCAATTATGTTTTGATGCACTCGTTAATATTGCTACCATTCATATCTGGCATTGGCTGAAATACCGAAAATTCGTTAGTTCTCCAAGACTGATAAATCAGGGTTATATTTAATATACTATCGTTACCTAGATTGGTTTTCCAAGAAGCAATGAGGTTGAATGCAATTTTAATGAATCTTAATTACTTAAAAGAGTTTTTCAAATTTACCAGTTTTATCGTTTTAGTTACAAATATATCCGCTTGTTCTCAATTCACAGGCAAACCAGAAATAAACCAATGTGGAACTGCATTGGCTGCAACAAATAGCATTAAAAAACCAAAGTGGAATAATATAGATATTCAGACTTTTGTAGGTCATAATGATGCTATTTGGTTTGTTGCTGTCAATTCCCAGCAAAACTTAATTGCTACGGCTAGTGAAGATAATACAATTAAACTCTGGAAGACACAAACGGGTGAATTAGTTCGCACTTTGAAGGGACATACTAAAGGGGTTTTATCTGTTAGTTTTAGCCGCGACGGTGAACATATTGCGAGTAGTAGCAAAGATGGACTTATTAAAATCTGGCAAGTCGCAACAGGAGAAAATATTCGCACTATTAATGCTAGCGAGAAAGCAGTAAGGTCTGTAGCTTATACTCCCGATTGTAAGAAAATAGTTAATAGTGATTGGGCTAATGATATTAAAATTTGGAACGCCGAAACTGGCTCATTAGTTAATACTTTAACGGGACATACTGAAGGTGTGTTTGCTATTGCCGTTAGTCCAGACAGTAAAAGAATAGCTAGCGTTAGTAAAGATAAAACTATTAAAATTTGGGATTTAGCAACGGGAGATTTGCTCAACTCAATCTTAGGACACTCTAATAGTATTAGAACCGTTAGTTTTAGTCCAGATGGCAAAATTATCGCGACTGGAAGCGTCGATAAAACTATTAAATTATGGCAAGTAGAAACAGGTGATTTAATTAAAACTTTATCCGATAGTTCTGAGTATATTAATTCAGTTGCTTTTAATTCCGACGGAACGATGTTAATTAGTGCGGATGAAGATACAACAATTAAATTGTGGAATGTCAATCAAGGTAAAGTAATTCGTACCTTATCAGGAAGTAGTGCGGGAGTAAATTTTGCTCTTTTTACAAATGGCGATCGCACTATAATTAGCGGTAGCGCTGCGGAGGATAATAAGTTGAGAATTTGGCAAGAAAGTAATTAAATTAATCCGATTCCGGTAAGTGGAATTGTAAAGTTACCAATTACTCATTACTCATTACTTCTTACTCCTGACTCAATTAATATTCCCAAAGTTTAATAGTTCCATCTTTGCCACCACTAAATAATAAATTTTCTTGCTGACTGGTAGCTAAGGCTAAAACCCAACCACGATGTTCGGAAAGGGTAGTTATCAATCGATTATTTTTAATACTCCAAACTTTAATCGTATTATCCGTCGAGCCACTAAATACTGTTTCCGAATCGTTACTAATAGCAACAGTTACAACTCGATTTGTATGACCTTCAAAAGTTGTAACTAACTCACCGCTGCCTAGTTGCCAAACTTTAACAGTTTTATCCCAACTACCACTGACTAAATATCGACTATCGGGACTAATTGCGATTGCTCTAATCGCATCTTGATGTCCTTGAAGAGATTTTAACAGGTTTCTTGTTTTTGCATCCCAAATTTTGATAATTTTATCTTTACCAGCACTCGCAAATACTTTTCCATTGGGACTGAATGCTAAGGCATAAACGACAGTATCGTGAGAAAATATAATTCTATTTGCTTCACCTGTTGCCAAATTCCAAACTCTAACACTTTCGTCTTCACTACAACTAACTAATGTTTGACCGTCGGGACTAATAGCTAACGACCAAATACTTTTGGAATGACCCTGTAATTGTCGTTCTAAATTGCTTTTTTGCGGATTCCAAATTTGAATATTTCCATTTCCATCTCCCGAAATTAATTTATTAGTTTGAGGTGTAAAAATCAAAGCACGAGTTACCTTTTCCTGCGCGCCTAATATTTTGGGGATGTCTCCTGTTTGACGATTTAAAAACTCAATCGTACCAGTTTTATTGCTAGTTTTATTACCACTAGCAATAAATTTGTCATCGTCAGAAATAGCTAAAGACCATATTTCTGCTGCTGAATCAATTTGAATACTTTTAATTAGTTCAATTTTAAATTTAGCTTTGTCTGATGTTGATTTGAATATGTTTACAAAAAGAGTTGCTAAAGACATTCCCCCCAACATTAAGCCACCATATTTTAATAAATTTCTTCTCGAAATCGATTTCTGGGATTGAGCTTCTATCAAAGGTTTTTTCATCGCTACAGAATTGTTTGGTTCGCTAATTCCTACTAAACTTAATGGTGAAGTATTGGGCACTGTTCACTGTTCGCTAGCTTCCATAATTGCATCAAAATCGTACTCTAGGGTTAATTGTTTCAACTTCTGAGCCAAAACTTGATATTGTTGGGGAATTTGCTCAATTATCTGCAAAACTAAATCTGCATCTACCTCTAAAGCTGCTTGATGCAAAGAAGACACCCATTGCGGAGGCATTATACTAAGTTCTTGTGGAGTTATATTTACACTTAAATTAAAAAGTGATTTATTATCAATTTCTAAATTATCATCTTCGTAAATATACTCTACTCCTAAATACTGATGCATTTTATCAAAAATTACTGCTTCCCGAAACGGTTTGCGTACTAAATCGTCACAACCTGCGGCAAATATTTCTGGTTCTTCCTCTTCAAAAGCGCTTGCAGTTAAAGCTATGACAACCGTCTCTTGATGTAGCGAATTTGCTTTTATCCACCTTGTAGCTTGATAGCCATCCATCACAGCCATCCGCATATCCATCCAAATTAAATGCGGTTGCCATGTCTGCCACAGAGCGATCGCCTCTTTTCCATTGGTGGCTATACGAGTATCAAAACCAACTGTATCTAATAGCTTGGCTAATAAATTCCGATTTTCTAAACGGTCATCAACTACAAGAATACGATAATTAGGTTGAGATGGTGCAATTTTCAATACTTGCTTTTTATGAGAACATTCTTCTGATGGTGTTTGAGGTAAGCTTATTTGAATATCAAAGCTAAAACTCGAACCTTGCCCTAAAACGCTACTAGGATAAATATCACCCCCCATCAAACGAACGAATTGACGGCTGATAGCAAGTCCCAAACCAGTACCACCCCTCGCTTTTACCCCATTAGCAGTTTGCACAAACGGATCGAAAATTTTATCTATTTCTTCAGCAGCAATACCTTTCCCCGTGTCTTTTATCTCGAAATGCAGAAATCTGGGGGGAGAGGGGGAAGTATTTAAGAACTGTTTACTGTTAACTGATAAACTGACTCCTCCGTTTTCAGTAAACTTAATTGCATTACCCAAAAGATTAATTAAAATTTGGCGAAGTTTACCTTCATCGGTGATAATACATTTTGGTAAACTAGGGTCTAAATCAAACTTTAAAAATAATCCTTTAGCAGTTGCTCGCAGTTGAAACATTTCTTGGATAGTCTGCAACAAAAGATGCAAATTAAAAACTTCTGAATGCAAAACAGTTTTTCCAGCTTCAATTTTTGACATATTTAATACATCATTAATTAAAGACAGTAAATGCTCGCCACTGCGGTTAATAGTTGCTACAAAATCTCGCTGTTGAGCAGACAAAAATTTATCTCGCTTCATTAACTGGGCAAAACCCAAAATAGCATTCAAAGGAGTACGTAATTCGTGGCTCATATTTGCCAGAAATTCACTTTTAGAATGGTTAGCAGTTTCTGCTTCTTGGGCTTTTATTTCTAATTGGTGACTGTAATCTTCCGATTGTCGGCGATAAATGCTTAACTGCTGCGATAAATAGTATACTCCCATCAATAAAACACCTACCGCTGTCAAACCAATTAAGATAACTCGATTAGCTAATTCGCGGGCTGGAGCAAATGCCTCCTGCTGACTTATTTCTACTAATAATGCTAAACCTTGGTTATTCAGCCCGCGATAATCTCCTAGTACGGGAACTTTTGCGTAATCACGATATTCTCCCCTACCGCTAATACCGCTCATCGCTAAATCAATTCCTTTAGAAGAAATGTATCGGTATTTTTCTTTATTATTTGTTTTTGATTTGGAAATAAATGTTTTTTTACTACTTCTCAAAGAACCAACTAAATAAGTTTCACCACTCTCACCTAAACCCGCATTTTCTCGAACAATTTCATCTATTCTCTCTAAACTAAGACTTGCTAAAACAATTCCCTGACGAACTCCCTCAGCATTGCGTAAAGTAAGATATAAAGTAACTGCCGTTTTCCCTGTTTCTGGAGAAATATAAAAAATCGGAGTAAAATTATTTTTACTGTTGACTATTTCTACATCGCTAACATTTGCTAATAATTCGTACTTACCAATACGATTTGTATTAGTAGAAACAATTATTTTATTACTGCGATTGAGAATAGAAAATTCTTTTAAATTAGGTTTAACGGTATTTATTTTTTGTAAATAATCATTTAAAACTTGATAAGATTTTTTATATTCAGATTCTGATACCTCTAAGCTAAGAATTGTCTTCAAATTTGACTTCAAATAGGGAATCTCTGTGATAAAAATGAAATCTTCTCGTTGGGAATAAAGCCAACGATAAATTTCTTGTTCCTTAAGCGTTGCTGCAACATTAAGACGTTTAAGAGCAGCATCTCTCAAAGCATTTCGTGCATTAAAAAATGTCACCCCTCCCACAACACCAACTGTGAAAAGGGATAGCAATAAAAAAGAACTGGCAATTTTAGTTGTTAAATGTTGCTGCCAAAATTTCATTCATTTAGGTGTTAGTTGTTAGTGGTTAGTTGTTAGTTGTTAGGTATTAGTGGTAATTGATTTAAGTAATATACCCATGCCCCATGCCCAATTACCAATTACCCATTTCCCCATTCTGCATAAATTGATTTAATTTTTTGAATTGCTTCATCTGCGGCTTTTTCTGGTGAAATTTGCTTGACAAGAACTTTTTCAATCGCGTCACCCCAGATATTTCGATCTAAAACTCGACTGTAAGCTGGATTTTGGGCAGTATGAAAATAACGAATTCTGCCTTCAGTAAAAGTTTTAGTAGCGTAAGAAATATGAGGATCTTCTGGATTTGTCCAAAAAGAATCTTGCCAAACTGTTTCCATTGTTGGTGAATTTCTTCCTCCTGCTTTTGTGAGATAATCTTTCATGACTTGTGTTTGTACTAAGTACTTCAAAAACTCTTTAGCCAATTTCTGATTTTTTGATTCTGATAATATTGAAGCTTGCTCTGCCATTGTTAAATGGCGCATAGGCTCACCGCTTGGTTTGTTGGGAAATTCCAGAATACCCAACTTATTTTTATAAATATCGGCATCTTGACGCACCGCGACGGGGATTGAAAGAGTAGAGTTAGGAGTCATAACTATCTCGCGATTCAATATGCTGCGATTGTTATCTGGATTCAACCATTTCAAAGCTGCGGGGGGAATATAACCTTGCTCATAGAAGTTGCGATACCAGTTTAAAACTTTGATAATGCCCTGCCGTACTTTTGGATCGTCAATTAACAGTTTTCCTCGGGAGTCAACAATTTTGACATCGTAAGCTTCTAGCATTTGCTCGAATAAGTAATAAGTATCCCCAGCTTCCGGTGAGATTGTAAAACCCAAGCTATAAATTTTTGATTGATTTTTAGCGCGTAAATCATCCTGTACTTGTTTCCAAAATTTCCAAAAAGCATCCCATTCTTTTGGTATATCTTGTTCGCTACGTCCAACTTCTGCTAACAAATCTCGCCAATAGTAAATATGCATTGTTCCCTGATGAATTGGAACAGCATAATAGCTACGTTTTTTTGCAACATTGTTGTAAAAATTAACCGTTTTTAAAATCGCTTTTGGGTAACGGTTTTTAACAGAATTAATGATATCAGAAACATCCAATAACTTACCGTCCCAAGCCAAGCGAGAATTAGGAGAGCTTTCAGCCTTGAAACTCATCACAATATCTGGTGGCAATCCAGCTTTTAATGACCTACGAATTTTTTCCCCTAAAGAATCGGTGGTATAAAAGACTAAATTTATTTTTTTCCCAGTTGTATTTTCCCAATTACTTACAAGTTGGCGTAGCGCTTCATCTTCTTCGGGGTTGAAACCTTTATCCCACCAAACATTTAAAGTATCTTGAGTAGATGAGGAGTTAGCAACTAAAGTAGATTTGCTAACTTCATTGTTGCTGCAACTAATAATTGTAAGTGAAGCGACAAGAATCAGCGAAATAAATTTAACAAATCCCTTTCGATAGATGTTACGTAGTTTTAAATATTTATGATACTTATAATTTAGAGCCATTAGAGCCTCTTTTAAATCGTTTTTGGTTTCTTATTTAATGATTCAAAAAAAATAAAAAGATTACGCACTTAATAAAAAATAGCCATTAGATTTACATCTAACTTAATACTTTACAGGATATTTTATTTATTGTTCTTTCTCTTAAATATTTCTTCTTGATTGCATATTCAATCTTCGTAAATCCATTAGCCATAGAGTTGGGCGATCGCCTCAGTGATGCACATTTAGTAGATAAACATATATTTTGCGTAACAACCGCATAAAATAAATTGTTGCAACCTCAAATACGAGCAGAAGATTCTCTTACATTATGGGATTCTAAGCTTGCTAAACATCGGGGTGCTACAAATGAAACAATCTACAATGAAAAGCTATGGCGATTGAAGCAGCGGTGGGTGAAACTGCCGGTATCGAGCAAAATCTCAAACAATTCCTTTTAGTACTGTCTGTATCTCTAAGTGTGGCGACTTTACCACAAGTTTTTAGCTGGTTTCGCCAAATACCTTATACTTTATTATTGGTAATCGCGGGTTTGGGTTTAGCCTTCGTTGATGTACGATTGGTAAATCTTTCTCCCGAGCTAATCTTAGCGATTTTCTTGCCTCCATTGTTGTTTGAGGCTGCATGGAATTTAAAGTGGTCAAATTTAAAACGAGATTTCTTTCCAATAACTCTTTATGCTGTTATCGGAGTGGTAATTTCGATTATTGGTGTAGCGCTGGGTTTAAATCAAGTTGCGGGGCTACCTTTAACTACAGCATTACTCGTTGGTGCAAGTCTTTCAGCAACAGATCCGGTTTCGGTAACTGCTTTATTTCGTGAATTGGGAGTTGACAAGCGTCTCACTACCTTAATGGAAGGGGAAAGCTTATTTAATGATGGCATGGCTGTTGTTGCTTTTAGTTTCTTGGTAGCGCTGCCGTTGGGCACGGCGAAACTGGGAGTACAAGAAATCATCTTAGAATTAATCAGCGTTATCGGCATCGGGCTTGCGGTTGGTGGCTTAATCGGCTTTGGTATCTCGTATTTAACTCAAAGATTCGATTTGCCTCTAGTAGAACAATCTTTAACCTTAGTATCGGCATACGGTACCTATATAATTGCTGAAGAATTTGGTGGCTCCGGTGTAATTGGTGTTGTAACCTGCGGTTTAATTTTAGGTAACTTTGGTTCCCGAATCGGCATGAATCCTCGTACTAGGGTAATCGTCAGCGAGTTTTGGGAATTTGTCGCTTTCTTCGTCAATTCAATCGTTTTCTTATTAATTGGCGATCAAATAAGATTTTCCAACCTTGCAGACAACCTGGGAATTATCGGCATTACAATTGCGGGCATGGTGATATCGAGATTAGTTTCCGTCTACGCTTTAGGTTTCTTCAGCAATCGCGTAGCTAATTCCAATATTAGTTTAGCGGAGCAAACAATACTTTGGTGGGGAGGTTTGCGGGGTTCGGTTTCTATTGCTCTAGCATTGAGCGTACCGACTATATTAGGTGACGCAAGAGAGGACATTATTTCTACAGTTTTTGGAGTAGTGTTATTCACTTTATTAGTACAAGGATTAACTACCAAACCTTTACTTAAAAAACTGAATTTACTTGGCGATCAACCTTTACGTCAAGAATACATGAAATTAGTAGCCCATGAAAATGCACTGCGACGAGCTCTTAAATATTTAGAAGAAGTAGACGACGAACGCCCCAGGGTTGATTCGGAATTTTGTCGCTACCAAGAAGCATTAATTAAAGGAGAACTAAAAAACATAGAAGAAAAGATTGATGTATTACAGGATGAGTATCCCAACTTAGCAGAATTTGCAAGGCAACAATTGCAAAACGAATTGCTCGCAGTAGAAGCCGATACTTATGCCGAATTTGTGCGTAACGGAAGGTTGAATCAAGAACTTGCGCCTTTGTTGCAGCAAGTTTTGGAAGAGAATTAAGTCATTTGTAGGGTGTGTTACGGCATCAAAAATGTTGATGATTTGAATTATGTTGATATTGCCGTAACGCACCATTTTATTGATAACAGCAAAGTTGAAAATAATCATTATCAGAGATAAATTGGTGCGTGACGGTAAAGTCAATTTATTATGTCAATATTGAAAATTTATCGTAACCGTCACACACTAGGCTGTGTACTTTGATAAAATTTCGACATTTTTGATTCATACAACTTTTATGTCGGGAATAATCGAAATATTAAGCCCTCACCCCGCCTTCGGCTCCCCTCTCCCAAGCTTGGGAGAGGGCAATATCTTTAGGCTAAGACACGTTTTTGTATGGATTTTTATGCTTTAAAAAGCACAAAGTACACAGCCTAGTCACACACCCTACAATATTTAATCCACCACAATCCACCACGTTAGCGTTATAAACCCGGTTTTTTGAAAAAATCGGGTTTCTGATTTGATAAAAAAACTATCCCTAATCCCCTTTTAGTTGTCCGCGAATCAAGTTATTGTAGATTGCGTATTACCCAACTTCCTGACAATGCCTGAATTTATCGGACAACTCCCTATTTCTGAACCTGCTTGGAATGCAATATCTTCAGTCCAAAGTTTCCAACGCTTCAACCAAGGAATACATTTCGATTGCGGTAATAATTTTCGTCTGACTTTAAGTATCCTTGCAGCCAACTTGATAAGAGTCCGATTTTCTGCCACAGGGGAGTTGACACCGAGACGCTCTTGGGCTATTAATCGATCCGACGAAGAATGGAATTCTATCGATTTTGATATTGAGGAAACTGACGAACAAGTAATTATTGAAACCGGGGAAATTAAGGTTTGCGTGCAGCGAAATCCCTGTCGGATAAAGTGTTTTGATAAAGCTGGGAATCCTTTCGCTCACGATACTGATTTAGGGATTGGTTTTAGGAAAGGTGAAATTTCAAATTGGAAGGAAATTACTCCACAAGAAAGATTTTACGGTTTTGGAGAGCGTTGTGGATTATTAAATCAACGAGGTAAGCTTTTAACAAATTGGACGACGGATTGTTTGGATTACACGATGCTGACGGATGAGATGTACCAAGCGATTCCGTTTTTTATGTCTTTGCGTCCGAATGTTGGTTACGGTTTGTTTTTCAATACTACTTTCTGGAGTCAGTTTGATGTCGGTGCTAGCGAAGCAAATACTCTGCAACTAAAAACTAAGGACACCGAACTCGATTACTATATTATTTACGGTTCCGAACCTGCAACAATCCTCGAAACCTACACCCAGCTTACCGGAAGAATGCCGCTACCACCGCGCTGGGCTTTGGGTTATCATCAATGCCGTTGGAGTTATAACTCGGAAGCGGAAGTACGAGAATTAGTAAGTCAATTCCGCAAACGTCGCATTCCCTGCGATGTAGTTCACTTGGATATCGATTATATGCAGGGTTTTCGAGTATTTACTTGGAATAAGCAGCGGTTCCCTAATCCTAAAAAATTAATCGAAGATTTGACACAGGAAGGAATTAAGGTTGTTAATATTATTGACCCTGGAGTAAAATTCGACCCAGAGGCAGATTACAATGTCTGCGATGAAGGCTTGGAAAAAGATTATTTCATCCGTAGGGCAGATGGTAAAGTGTTCCACGGTTATGTTTGGCCAGATAGAGCGGTTTTTCCGGATTTTATGCGTGCCCAAGTGCGGGAATGGTGGGGAAATTTACAGCATAATCTCACAGATGTGGGTGTAGCTGGTATTTGGAACGATATGAATGAGCCAGCTTTAAATAATCAACCTTTTGGAGATTTGGAAGGAATTAAAATTACATTTCCGATGGATGGTTTATCTGGTGACGGGGAAGATAAAACCACTTGGAAAGAAACCCATAATTTATATGGAATGAATATGGCTCGTGCTGCTTGTGAAGGATTGCAAAAATTGCGTCCCCGTAAACGTTCGTTTGTATTAACTCGTTCGGGTTTTGCAGGAGTGCAGCGTTATTCGGCAGTTTGGACGGGAGATAATCATTCAAAATGGGAATATCTGGAAATGTCCTTACCGATGCTGTGTAATCTGGGATTATCCGGTGTCGGTTTTGTAGGCGCAGATATCGGTGGGTTTGCTGGAGATGCCACCCCAGAATTGTTTGCTCGCTGGATGCAGGTAGGAATGCTCTATCCATTAATGCGCGGACATTCTATGATTGGAACCAAGCGTCACGAACCTTGGGAATTCGGTCAAGAAGTAGAAGATATTTGTCGTAAATATATTGAATTAAGATATCAATTATTGCCTTATTTCTATACTTTGTTTTGGCAAGCAGCGAGTAAGGGAGAACCAATTTTAAGACCTTTAGTTTACCATTATCCCAACGATGAAAAAACCTATGAAATATACGACCAGGTATTAATAGGTGATGCAATAATGGCAGCACCAATTTATCGTCCGGGAGTAGAAAATCGCATGGTTTATTTACCGGAAGGTAATTGGTATGACTGGTGGAGCAAAAAATCATATCAAGGTTCGCAACATATTCTAATTGATGCACCTCTAGAAAAAATGCCTTTATTTATTCGTGCTGGTGCAATTATTCCTTTAGTTTCAGTTATGCAATATGCAGAAGAATTACCCGTAAATGAAATGCGGTTATTAGTTGCACCAGGAAAAGGAGAGTTTACATTATATGAAGACGACGGGAATACATTTGCCTACCGCGAAGGTACTAGTTGTACAACACAATATCGAGTTGATATAGAAGGAAATAATGTAGTAGTTGAAATTGAAGAAAGAACTGGAAAATGGACTATCGAAGAACGAAAAATAATTGTGGAGGTAATAGGTAAGGGAGAGCAAGAATTTATGGATAATGGGGAATTAAAAAAGTTGGTTTTTTAAAACTAGGAATGGCCGCAACTGGCATATTTTTATTGTAGGGTGCTGTGACACTTTAACTGATTATCAACGTAGTAATAAGGTTTGTAGTGTCACGCACCACCCAAGCTTTGTGACAACTGCGTAAGTCCTGAAAACATCTTTTAACCCAGAGGGAGCAACTCAACTTTAAAGAAGCTGTATATTATTTTACTAATAATCAAATACAGAAATCGCCAAGCGGTCGAATAGCCAATCAGGGAGAAGCCAACGGGCTAGAGCAATTAATTTGGCATCCCAACCGAGCAAATACCGAACCTTAGGCTTTTTGCTGAACAAGGCATGGGCAATTACATCAACAGCCTTTTGAACGGGTATGCCCATCGCATAATATTTTTGAGTGTCTAAAGCTGCTTTTTGTAATGATTGTTGCCAGCAAGGATAATAAAGATTTAGCTGCTTTGGTGTTACCAGGCTAGGTAACTTCTCAAAAGTTGCATGAGACTTTTGCCATAGAGGAGTAGCTATAGCTCCAGGTTCAATTAAGGCTACTTTAATATTCCAAGGAACTAACTCTAGCCGCAAAGCATCAGATAATGCTTCAATCGCATATTTAGTTGCACAGCCACTTCCTACAGTTGGAAATACACAGCGACCATTTATTGAGCTCACATTGACAATTCGACCTTGAGATTGTCTCAGAAGTGGTAAGAAAGCCTTAATCATGGATAGATAACCAAAATAACCAACCTCCATTTCTTGTCGTACCCACTCTAACGGTAAAAGTTCAAAAGGTCCGATGTATTCCTGAGCGGCATTATTTAATAAGCCAGTCAGGGTTGCATCTCGTTGTTTTAGAACTTTACTAATATGAGCAACTGCGGCTTCAATTGTTGCTAAATCAGTAACATCAATTAACACTGGAGTAATATTATCTCCAGCTTCTTGCTGTAGTGCCGTTCCTTTTTCTAAATTCCTAACTCCTGCAAATACCCAAACTCCCTGCTGGGCGAATTTTTTAGCACAGGCTGCTCCGATACCACTAGAGGCAGCGGCAATCAAAATTGCAGAATTAGCGGGAAATGCTTGAAAGTTCATAATTTGTATATTATCTACTATTTAAACTTGGAACCAAGTACAATTACTCCTGTAGCGAAAATAAAAATACCAATAGCTATTAAACTTAAACAAAACAATATATTTACACCTATAAATATATTGTTTAATTTGCTACTTAACCATATTTTTAATTGCTTCTCTTGCCAGATGGATAGAAGTGTTATGAGTATGATTGGAAGGGTATACACGAATGAATAAAGGCAAAAATAAAGTGATGCAAAAATTAAATTTGCGCTACTTTTTTGTACTTCTAAAACAGCAATGAAAAGCAAAAATGCAGTTGGAGTCTCTAGCAATGTTGTGGCACCGGCTATGATTATATATTTGATATAATTAATACGCTGAGGGGATGATGCCGACAAATGCCATTTTTGAGTATTTGGCATTTCATGTCTATATTTCCAACCATTTAATCCATAAAAAATAATTCCTAATCCTAGAAGCATTAATAACCATTCACCACCAAATATATTTTGCCATGATATTTGATGTAATAACTTATCTAAGCCAAAATATACTGTAAACGCTTGAACTACTGTCGTAGCAAATACGCTAATTGTGTATGCTCGAATAGCTCTAACACCCCTGCAAATAAGCAGAACAATAGCTATTGCTATTATTGTAGGATTGACACTATCAATAATTGCTAGCCAAAATATTTTTAAAGTAAGCATTTAGTTGAGTTAAGCTTTTCATTTCTGTAACCAGACAACCAGCAGATAACTCTTTCAAATAAAAAAGCAGGAATCAGTTTTTTTAAAAACAAATGTTTTACTTATTGTCCTATGATATAACGTAGTTTAGGTATTTTAGTTTCGGCAATATTTGAGATTAGTTTTGCTAGAAAATAAGTAGGGCTTGCTGAAAAAGTAATAAAAAAGTGAGATGGAGGTTTATTAATTATTCAAGGAAGGGCTAAAAATAAGTTTTTGTTTATTAAAACCAAAAAAGCTATAATAATTTTTAATGCCAGGTCGTGAAAAAGGCAGATTCCTGAAAAATAGGCATAAAAAAGCTCTCAATAAACGTGAGATATAAGTAGAAAGATTCATTACTAAAAAAGTAATTGCGATTGCAGTTTTAGAGGTATGAGAAAGTTTAGTCATCACGCAATTAAGGCTAAATCTTCTCTTCCCTTGTCCAAATTTACCTTCAATAGAACTACGAATCTTCTCATCATGAGCAGCTTGTTTCTTCTTCTCTTTACTAATATTGGCAGGTGGTCTTCCCAAAGGCGGCCCACTAATTCTAATACCTCTTTCTTTACACCAAGCTTCGATTTTTTTGTGTACGATAAATTTTGTCAATATGAACCGATTCAGGGTAGTAACCAGTGTATTTTTTAAATGATTCTATTTGTATTTTTAAATCTGTTGATTCATTAAAATTATTCCAACTAATACGGTCTAAAAATATATATCCGTCAAAATAGCTAGCTGATAACTTTGCTCCAAACTCTACTGTTTTACCAGCTTTTCCGCGAAGAATTGGACGTACATGTGGTTGATTTAAACTTACAATGCGGTTATCTATACTTTTCTTTTTATTTTCATATAGCCATAGTTGCTGACGATAAATTTCGCTAATTACTAGCAATATTTTATATTGCCTAATACTTAATTTAGATAGATTTGCTCCAATATAAACTAGCTGTTTAATGTGAGAGATATTTCTTTTAATATACTGAAGTTGTTTTTTTACTGCTTTTCTTCTTTCTTTTTGAAATGGACGACGTTTTTTAGCAACTTTTAAGTAATTTTTTCGTGCAAGTTTACGATAAGTTCTTGGTTTTTTATCTAGTTGATTTTTAACTTGCTCATATAGAAAATCTATGATTTTTTCGGTATGCTTTCTTGCTTGATTCAATAGCCCTAAGTCTGTGGGGTAACTAATATCACTAGGCGCACAAGTTGCATCTAATATTAATTTCCCCCTATTCGTTGGTTCATTTAATTCTTTTTTTTATTGGTGCAGAAGAATCTTCTAACATCTTCTTTACCATTGTTTGATTAATTTTATTGACTAGCTCTACCCCTATTCTTTGACGAAAGTGAACTAACATTGACGCATCAAATGGAGTATCCTGACTATAGGATGACATTCCTATAAAATACTGTAGATAAGGATTTTCCTTAATTTGTTCTACTGTCTCTCTATCACTTATCCCCAGTTTCTCTTTAATAATTAACGCTCCTAGGGCCATACGAAAAGATTTAGCTGGTGCCCCTACTTCTTCGGAAAAAATTGAAGCATACTCGTCTTCAAACTCTAACCAAGGTATCAATGAAGCCATAATTACCCAACGATTATCTTCAGATAACTTCCCCTCAAAAGGAAGTTCAAAGTTTTCTGATAAGACTTGAGATTGCTCCTCTTTACGGTACATAAGTACTAAACAAGCACAGTGTGCTACTCATGGTAATGCAAGGGTTTTGAGTCATTCTAGACCAATTTCAAACACCTGAATATATTCCTCTGGTCTGAAAATGTATGCTGCACAACATTTTCGTGTTAATTCAGCAAGCCCTAAGTATTGTAGGCGTTAAAATCTCTTAACTCCCTTTAAAAAAGGGGAATTGCGTAAGTATTGAAAACTTACTTTTATCAACCAAAATAGGATTCTAAGGTTCCACGCCGAAAAATATCTAAAGTTGCACAGTGAAAAGCGCCGCCAAAAGGTGCATAATTCATAAAGGAACACGGAATTGGTTTAAAACCATGTTCTTTGAGAAATCGAATCATGGTCTCTTGATTTTTTTCTACGATGACGCGCTGTTCATCGAGCATCAGTAAATTCATGTTAATCCACAAACTACACATACTCGCGTTAGTATTCAAAAATCCACCTGAAACAATATCTGGTTTAGGTGCCACAAGAATGTCCCAGGATTTAAAAAGCTTCGGAATTTTTGTAACTTCAATATAATCTGGATTTATTAATAACTTTCCAGGTGCTAATGGCATAATTGTAGAGTCAATATGCATTGGCTGCCGACATTTCACTTCAACTCTGTGAATATTAAATTTATCTCCGACGTGCCGTTCCAGCCATTGAATTCCTAATTCGTTGGTAACGTTACTTCTGGTTACAAAGATGTCCTTGCCACATCGGATAAAATCAGCAGCATCAAATACAGGCTCAGATTCTGTAATTACATATCTTAGGGGTTCACCTTCAACGGGAATGCTATAGCGCTTGTCGTAAAGGTCATCTGTTAACTTTGGTTTTGGTGCAGATGTCCATTTAGCACCTTTTTTAAAATATTCAATTAACAATTTTTGATAGGCATGAAGCTCAAAATATCGCGATCGCCATGCCATTGGGGTTTCAATAATTTCGTCTCCTAGTACTAACAACCCATCTCGCGGACATGCCGAACATAACCCTTTTGATTTCCAATAAGGAGTTTTGAAAGTTCTACCAAAATCTATCACATCAGGACGACGAACTCTAATACCTTCAGACTCTAAGATATGAATAAATTCAGCTAATTCTTTGTTAGCTTGTTCAATCAAAAACTTTGGAAACCGCTGACTTCCTAAAAAGTAGAGTAATTTTGATAAGCTTTTGGGGATTGTAGCATGAACGCTGATATGATTAGCTGGAAATCTGGCGTTTTCTAAACGTCCGACAATCACCTCTTCTAGAGGAGACCATTCATTATATGAATTTACCGGACAATAAGAAGGTTGATTCTTTTCTTTTTTTATAGTACTTGAAGTCATATTTAATATCTTTTGCGATTAATTTTTAAGCTTTTTTAAGTAATTTGAAGTATTTATTATTTCAAAAATTGTAGCGCGACCGCATTTTTTCTAAAGCTATAATAAATCCATTTACGTCTGAGGCAGTGTGTTGATTATTAAGCATCAGGCGGATTACGGCTTGATTGCGTTTAATAGCCGGATAACGGAACACTGGTACGCAATAACCCATTTCTAAAAACTCTCGCCGTACTTGTTCGGCAACTTCGTCACTACCAATAAAAATGGAATTAATATACGAAGGTGTACTATTAATTTTAAAGTTACGCTCAATTAAAATTTCTCGCAATTGTAAACAGCGTTTTAAATAGTTGTCTATGATTTGTGGATTGTCTTGCAAATAATTTATGATTTCTAAGTTAGTTGCAGCTGTAGGTGGTTGCATTGTTGCTGTAAACAATGAAGTTCCTGAAAGTATTTCCAAAGACTTTACAAAACCTTCTGGTCCGCTAATTGCACCACCTTCAATACCTATTGCTTTAGAAAAGGAAACCATGATAAAGGTTGCCTTAGATAATGCCTGATAATCTTCATAAAAAGGACGATTAGGGGTTCCATAAATCATGAATCCATTTGCGTCATCTACATAGGACAAAACTCCGTAGCGTTCGCATACATCGAGCAGTTGAGCTATGGGGGCTACACTACCATCGCAAGAGTATACAGTCTCGAAGACTACGATAATTTTATGTGACTTTATTTTGCTCAGAACTTGTTCTAAAGACTCTGGATTGTTGTGTTTAAAAGCGTAAACTTGAGAGCCATACTTCAATTTTGAGACAGGATTCCATAGACTCCAATGACAATCCCTGTCTAAAACAAATACAACATCGCGATTATCAATCTTGTTATTATCATCAAAAGCAAAAAAGGCTGTCATACCATTGACAAAACCCAAATTAGCTAGCGCACCGCTTCCAAAAGTCAAAGTATACTCAGAAGCAAAAATTTGGCTCATCTTTTGTTCGAGTAGAACATGCGGACGACAAACTCCTTGAGTCATACGCGAACCGCCAGTAGCTAAGCCGTACTGACGCGCGTTCTCACAAAACATATCAATGAACTTTTTATCTTCTTGCAATCCTAAAACATTAATGCCAGCAAAATTTATGGTTTCTTTGCCATTGTGTACTATTCTAGAGCCACTCATGCCATCCATAATTGGAACATTATAAAAATAGCCTGCGATTTCCGAAGATTCTAAAAACTGCTTGTTGTCCCAATTTGAATTTTTGTTCTGCATTTAATATGTCAAATAAAACATCGGCGTTGCTGAATCCGAGTCTGAATTACGCGATCGGGTCAAGTTTAGGGTGCTACGTGCCCTCAAGCGATACGGAAGCATACTTAAGATAATATATTACTATCCCAAATATACACTTCAGTATTTATTCTGGTGAATGAGTAACAAAAAGTATTATCGGCTTTGTAAATCGGGGCAAGAAGAAAAAAGAAGAAGTAATAAAGTTACAAGAAAAGGCGTAAAAAATGATACATTATGTAACCCTGCCAGCAGAGCAATAAGTGTCTGGGTTACTGCAATCGATTCACCCACAACAGATTGCAGACGAACGGGTGCGTCAAACAGTAGAACTGTGATTAAATCCGATTTAAGGAAAAAATGGGTTACGGTGCTTTCAGCAGTTATCTGCTAAAAATGAATCTATTAAAAAGCACCTAACCCAACCTACTTGCTTATTGGTCATTAAAAGTTATCCTATGCCCCATGCCCCATGCCCCATGCCCAATCCCCAATTATTTACTTAGAAACTTGAACTTTACTAATATCTACAGTCAAATCATCAAGCTGTTTCTTAACTTCAGGAGCGACTGCTTCTTGATATCTTCCTTGAAGATGTTCTGCAAAGAACTTTTCTAATGCTGCTGCAACTGCTAACTTGTTAGTTTCTTGTCTGAAACCATGCCCTTCATCTGGTGCTAAGAGATAATCTACGTCTATTTCTTTAGTTCGTAAGGCTGCAACTATTTGGTCCGATTCAGCTTGTTTAACTCTAGGATCGTTAGCTCCTTGAATTACTAATAAAGGAGATTTCATTTTATCGGCTGAAAATAAAGGAGACTGTTGCTGTAGTTGTTTTTTCCCTTCCGGTGTATTTGGATCGCCCATTCTTAATTTTAATTCTGCTTTGAAACTTTCCCAGTAAGGAGGAACAGAATTAAATAAAGTTATCAGATTGGAAGGACCTACATAGGAAACACCTGCTGCATAAAGTTCGGGAGTAAAAGCCAAACCTGCTAGAGTTGCATAACCTCCATAGGAACCACCAAAGATTCCCACTCGCTTTGGATCGGCAATTCCTTGATCGATAAGATATTTTACCCCATCGGTGATGTCATGCTGCATTGCTCCGGTTCCCCACTGTTTGTTTCCAGCATTGAGGAACTTTTTACCATAACCCGTGGATGCTCTAAAATTCGGCTGAAATACTGCATAGCCGCGATTAGCTAAAAATTGAGTGTAAGGATTATAACCCCAAACGTCTCTCGCCCAAGGTCCGCCATGAGGCATTACTACTACTGGTAAGTTGCGGGCTGGTTTGCCTACAGGTAATGTTAAATATGCCGGTATTTCTAATCCATCTCTAGCGGTATAGCGAATTGGGGTCATTTTCGCTAAATTTTCTCGCTTTAGTTCTGGAAGTATTTGGTACAGTAACGAAAGTTTTTTGGTTTGTCGGTTAAATAGATAAGCAGAACCTGGATCTATATCGCTACTTACAGTAACAATCATTTTTTGTCCGTCTTCTGTCATCGAACTCATTCCCAGTTGTCCATCGGGCAATTTTTCTTTTAAATAAGCTAAATCCGCCGCGAATTCCTTATCCTTGGGATAAATTCTCTGTTTATCTCCTATATATACCGTCCCGATTAACTCTTCTGTTTCTTCAGAAAAAATTGGCGAACCAAAATCTACTTGCTTTTCTGGATCGGAATCTACTAATTCCAGCTTTTTAGTTTGGGGATTAAACAAAACTAGCTGACTCAAATCTACATCGTTACCTTTATTTGTTGACATGTAGACTTGCTTGCCATTTTTATGAAACCTAACTGGAGAGCAAGTTTCTCCAAATTGACATCTATAAACTTCTTCAAAACTATCGGCTTCGATGCGATTGATTTGGGTGCTGCCGTCTGGCAAATTAATTACAGCCAAACGTAAATTACCATTTAAATCCGTTACCCAATTAGAAACATTACTGTCGTTTTTATACAGTAATTTTCTTGCTCCAGTGGCAATATTTATACTATAAACATCGTGAAATTTGGGGTCGCGGTCGTTTAATCCGACAATAATAGTATCAGGATTGTTTTCTGGTACTGCGTAAATAATTGCTCGTACTTGGTCATCGGGAGTCAAGTCTTTAGCTTTCGGTACTTGTCCCTTTGCGACTTTATCTGTCGGTGAAACTGCATAGATACGAAAGTTTTCATTCCCTCCTTTATCTTGCACAAATAGGATATATTGACTATCTTGACTCCAAAAATAAGCCGGAATCGGTCTATTTTTATCCTCAGTTATCGGACGAGCAGCACTCATTGGTTCGTCTATCCCTTTAACCCAGATATTAATTACCCCGTTTAAAGGTTTCCGAAAAGCAAGGTATTTTCCATCCGGAGAAAGTTGCGCTCCAGAAATTTCTGGGTCCCCAAAAAATATTTTTCGGTCAATTAATGGCGGCTGTTGCTGAGAATTATCCCGATTTTGAGCTTGCATTTGTATAATTTTGTTATTCTCATCAATTTGAGTAAAAATCTCAGATGATTGTGCTTTAGCCGAACTAATGGAACTAACAGCAATTATTCCTAAGAAAAAGCCGAATATTTTTAGTTTCATTTGTGACTTTCGTAAAGTTTTTAGTTAACATATATATTTTATTGAAATTTGATTTATTGTGCGGTTTTTATATTTTTATTAGGAAAAAAGTCACAGGTAAACGGTTAAAGGTTGAAGGTTAGAGGTTAAAGGTTAAAGGTTAAAGGTCAAAGGTTAAAATTCTCATGTTTTCCTTTCATCAATTACCAATTACCAATTACCCATTAGAAGCAGCCGGATTTTGCTCAGTAATTATGGAAGGGGTAGAACATTTTTATCAATTAAATTAAAAAGGTGCGTTACGGTTAAAACCGATAACACACCCTACAAATTAATTGTTGATATGTATTAATTTTTAACGATGCTTAATTCTCTTTACCCGTAGCTAATGGTTCGTCAGTACTAGTTTCCAGAACTCTTATACGATTATTAAGTTGTTCTACAGTTTGCAGGTTGTAACGTTCTAAAGAATAACCAAACCAGACGACAGTACCGCCGAAAACGGCTGTAACAGCAACCAAAAGACTGGCGAGCATTCTTACTTGCGATCGCAAATGTTTAACTTCGCGGTTCTGACTTTCGAGTTTAATTACAGAAGTTGGATGTATCGGTTGTTTTGGCTCTGGTTCCAATCCTGCTTCGATTTCAGCCGCTTGCTTAACTGTAGTAGCTGGTTTAAAAGCAACTTGTTTGCGAAGCCAGTTGACAATTAATTGAGGACAATTACTTTTATACCATTTCCATGCAATTACCTTAAATGCTGGTTTAGATAACCTAGCAATAAGCTTTAAACTTTTGTTTAAGGTACGAGAACGAAACTTTTGGTTGATGAGATTAACGTGCCCAATATCATACAGACAATCGATAATAAGCTTAATCGAAGCTTCTTCTCTGCTGCTTAAATTTTCTAATAGTAGAAGAACGTCATGGATTTTTTGTTCTTCTATTTTCTTAGCCGGTGATATTTTTGTTAAGTCATCCAATTCATCCATCTGAGTACGCATAGTATTTTGGCTGATAGCAATTAGCCTTTTTTTAGCTGTAATACAATAATTTTTTCACAAACAAACTCAAGCAAGCAAGTTAAACTCTTATAAATTAAGATATTTATCTCACGGATATAAAAGGTAAATAGTTTCTACCGAACTTTATCTTATGCGTTTTTTATTAATTCTCAAAACAAAAGCCGTAAAAATTCAGTGAAAACTAGGTTATTTTAAGCCAGTAATTTTTTAATCTTCAAAAAAATGTGTATAAAATATACAGAGAAAATACTTAGCCATGATTGATTCATAAGGTCATTTTAAAGCGGATAACTATTTTAAAAGATTACCCGCAGGATGATTTTGTTTCATCTTCGGGGGTATTTTGACAGATTATCGCGAGTAAATTTTATGTATTGTCAAATATAAAAACTCGCTGTTTTTTCTCCGAACAACCCTCTTCTTAACAAATAGCCCCCCAACCCCCAATTCTGGGGGAGAAAAAGAAATTGATGTCTTTTAAGCAATTAGGTATTGATTACCAATTACCCATTACCAACTACCACCCCTAACCTATTACTGCTCGTTGCTAGCTGGTAACTGTTTGTTAACTAGTAAAGCGACGGGGAAGTTTTGGAGAATATCCCTAACCCAAAGGGCATCTTCGCCTTCTACCAGTTGCCCTGTAAACACATCTTGCCAAACAGTAGTCGAATCAGTAGGGGGAACGATGCGAGTTTCTTGCCAGACTTGTTCTCCGAAAGGATATTCGCCAATTTCTACTAAGGAACTAAAGAAACGGGGTGCAATAATGATTACTTTTTGTTCTCCTAATTCTCTACTAAATCCGACAATATGACTTTTCAAGCTTCCGACGATTGTAAGTTTTTCGTAAGTGCCTCGCTGGAATAAGTCTAGGAATTCTCCACGGGTTTGCAAGGTTTTGTAAATTAAGAATAGTTTAACTCTGGCATCTTCGGGAGTTTCCAGTAACTGAGCGATGTAATCAAGTAAATGCGCTTCATTTTGGGATTTAATTTCTTCGAGATACTTTTGTCTTTGCTCAAAATCTACTGGACGACGGTTATCTGGATCTACTAAACTTAAATCCCAAAGTTCGGTTCCTTGATAAATATCGGGTAGTCCAGGTGCAGTCAGTTTGATCAGGGATTGAGAAAGAGAATTTAAAATGCCGTAATGCTGAATTTTTTGCTGAAAAGGGCGGAAAGCTTCTAAAAATTCGTTGTCTGGGCTATCTTTTAAAACTTTTTCGGCAAAGTTAGTAAAACCGTCTTCGTAGTCGGTATCATTTTTCAACCATGCGGTATGGACTTTTGCTTCTCGAATTGCCTTGATAATATACTCTTTAATTCGCTCTACAAAAGTAGGATATTCTTCTTTACTAAAGGGAAAAGCACCGATAAGAGTTTGATAGAACAAATATTCATCGTTAAAAGTAGGAATATCGCGTCCGCCGACGTAATCCTTATGAGCAGCGTTAATATCGCGCCATTGTTTTAGATTTTGTTCCCATTCTTCGGGAATTTCCGATAAAATGCTAATTCTAGCTCTCACATCTTCACCGCGTTTGGTATCGTGGGTAGATGTGGTATTCATCGTATGAGGCCAATTTGCGGTGCGATTGGAGTTGTAGGTATGAAAATCTTCTAACGATACCCCGAAACTACCTGGATGGGAACCCACTTCATTAAGCGAAACTAATCTGTTATATACATAAAGTACGGTATCTTCTACGCCTTTAGCCATTAAAGGACCGGTAAATTGCTGCAATCTCATCAAGAAGCGCAACCATTCTTCTTTATTCTCTTCAGTCAGATTTTCGTCAAACTCTAATAGTAGAAATCGTTCAATAAAATTGAGTTCGTTAAGGAAGTTAGGAATATTCTTTTTAGCTTGAGTCATCACCTGCTCAATATATTCCTTATCAGCCGAACTTGCTCCTCCACTATTAATATATGTACGATAAACCGGGAATAAAGCTAAAATCTCTACTAAAGCGGCTTTTAATCCGTACATTGTGAAATCGCTAGCATAGCGATAGCCAGCAGATATTTTCTTGAAAAGATGAGCTAAATTATCAATATCTCCGGCTAAGTGTTTTTCAATAATTAGTCTTTTGTTTTTATCTATCAATTCTTCGCAGGAGACTGATTCACCAATAAATCGCTGGTAAATATCGTCAAATTGCTGTTCGTTTGACTGGTCGCACAAAAGACCATTAAGTTGGTTAAGAAAATCGTATCCTGATGTTCCTTGAATTGGCCAAGTTATCGGTAATTCTTCTTCAGGCTCAAGAATTTTTTCGACAATTAAGTAAACTTCTGGTGCTTTTTCCCGCAGTCGATTTAGATATTGTGCGGGGTCATATAACCCGTCTATATGGTCAATTCTTAACCCACCAAACTTGCCCTCTTCAACTAATTGTAGAATCAGCGAATGAGTAGTTTCAAAAACATTTTCATCTTCAATACGAAGCGATATTAAATCATTAACAGTAAAAAACCGCCTGTAATTAAGTTCTTCATTACCTACTTTCCAGTAAGCAAGACGGAAAAATTGATCTGTTAATAAATCTTCTAATAAATCAAAGCTTTCTGGCTTTCCAGGTTCTCCGTTAAAAGTACTAATATTTTCTTCAATATATTGTTTAACTTCCTCGGAATCATTCCAGAGTTCCCATAACATCCTTTTGATAAAGCTGATTTGGTCTTCTCTTTCTCTTCCTTCTTCACCAGAAGGAATATATTTCAATGTATAAAGAACGCCTAAAAGTTTTACAAAAGCAGGATGGTCTCTACCCAATTTCTCCTGCAACCGTGCCAAATTATAAGTAAGAACTTGGCTATAGGATTCAATACGAATCGGAAATTTATTGTCGTAATAATTAATTGTTAAGCCCTGTTTTTCGTACTGAATTTGTAATTCGCCGCTTTCAAGACAATCACCACAAAATCTTCCTAAAAAAGGCGCTAATACTTTACAATTATTTTCCGGATAATGATGATTCCAGTCAATGTCAAAAAAGCCTCTATATTTAGAATCAGCCCCATTTTCTAAGACATCCATCAGCATCTCATTTTGGCTATTAAAAGCCATATGGTTGGGAACAATATCTTGTAGCCAGCCAATATTTAGATTTTGAAGTTGTTCGACTAATTCATTAAATTTATCGACTCCTCCTAATTCTGGGTCAATTTCGCGAGGATTTACCGCATCATAACCGTGAGTACTACCTTTTCTAGAAGTCAGAATTGGGGAAGCATATAAATGAGAAACACCCAACTGTTCCAAATAAGCAGCAATAGCCGCAGCTTCTGTAAAACCAAAGTTAGGAGTAAATTGAATTCGATATGTTGCTAAAGGTATTTGCATCATAGTAATTTTAGATTTTAAAGTTAGTAGATAGTTGTTAGTAGATAGTTGTTAGTTGTAAAAAATTAAGACTTAAAAGTGAGGAGCTAAGAGTTATAAATTAAGGTTTTAGAGTTAGGAATTAGTAGTGGGAGCCGGAAAGCTCCCTATATATTCCTACATCTTCCAATCTCCCTATCTCCACAACTGTTCACTGCTCACTGCTCGCTGTTCACTGTTCACTGCTAACTGTTAACTGCTCGCTGTTCGCTGTTCACTGCTCACTGCTCGCTGTTCACTGTTCACTGTTCACTGCTCGCTGATTCTCGTAAACCACAACACTATAAGGATTAATCATCAATTCGGGGTTCTTTGCTCCATCCAGTTTTTCGGGTAACCCAGAACCCTTTCCTCCCCAAGTTTCTGCGCTCGAATCAAGCACTTTTTTCCAAATTCCGCTCTTATTGTTATCTGTAATCTTAACAGCTTCCGAGCCAAAGTTAAGCCAGCAAAGAATTTGACTATCTTGATGGTGTCTTTGCATCCACAATACTTTTTCTGGTTTTAGTACTTTTACTTCTAATTGATTCCTATCTAAGTTCCGCAATGCTGGAACATTTTTCCGCATTTGCAGTAATTTCTGATGAAATAACCATAGCTTTTCATGCTCCCCGGTTTTACGCTTGTCCCAATTTAATTGGGATTTTTTGAAGGTTTCTTCTGCTTGCGGATCGGGTGCTTCTTGTCCGTCTATTTCATGGAATGCCGCAAATTCGGCTTTTCTGCCTTTTCTGACTGCTTCAATTAAATCTGGATCTCCATGACTGACAAAATAAAGAAATGGTGCTGTTTCGCCGTATTCTTCACCCATAAACAACATGGGGACGTAAGGTGAGAGTAAAAGCGCTGCTGCTGTCAGCTTCAAAGATTCAAAGGATATTAAATTAGATAATCTATCCCCCAACATTCGGTTCCCTACCTGATCGTGGTTTTGGGCACAGACGACAAACTGACTCGAAGCGCAACCTGTAGGTTCTCCGCCATGATATCTTTTACGATGGGGAGAGTAATCCCAAGTATAAACAAATCCCTGGCGATAAATCTTTGCTAACTGCTCTAAACTGCCAAAATCTTCGTAATAACCGTTATTTTCTCCAGTTAGTACCGTATGCAAAGCATGGTGAAAATCATCACTCCATTGAGCATCGATTCCGTATCCACCCACTTCCGGAGAACGAATAATTCTGGGATCGTTGAGATCGCTTTCAGCAATTAAATAAAACTGACGATTTTTTCTCCGTTCTAATTCAGCTACAGCTTCAGCCATTTCTGCCAAAATATGCTTTGCCCCAAAGTCGTAAATAGCATGAACGGCATCTAAACGTAATCCATCTAAATGGTAATTTTCCAACCAGTACACAACGTTTTGTACAAAATAATCGCGTACTCCATCGCTATAAGCACCATCAAAATTAACGGCGCTACCCCAAGGAGTTTTATAGTTATCTGTAAAGTAAGTTCCGAAGCCCCAAAGGTAATTTCCTTCCGGCCCGAGGTGATTGTAAACTACATCTAAAACTACCGATATTCCTGCTTGGTGACAAGCATCAACAAGTTTTTTCAAACCGTCAACACCACCGTAAGAATTTTGTACGGCATAGGGAAAAACACCATCATAGCCCCAGTTTCGACTTCCAGGAAACTGAGCCACGGGCATGATTTCGATAGTATTTACGCCCAAATCTTTTAATTCTAATAATCGAGAAATTATTGATTCAAACGTACCTTCTTCAGTAAAAGTTCCTACATGTAACTCGTAGATAACCATGTCTGACAAAGGAACACCCTGCCATTGGTCATCATTCCACTTAAAGCTATGGTGGTCAATTATTTCCGTAGCACCGTGAACCCCATTCGGTTGGGAATGAGCCGCTGGATCTGCTGTATCTCTCTCACCATCTAGCTGATAATAATAGAGGCTACCTGGTTTTATATCTGCGATTGAACCCTGCCAATAACCGCGTTCGTCTTTTTCCAAAGGGATAACTTTCTCTAATGGTTCAACTAAGTGAACCGCAACTTTGCCCGCTAGAGGTGCCCACAGACTAAAGTTGCAAGTATTGCTTGAATATTGAGAACCGATATGCATTTTCAAGTTGTAATTGCTAATTGGTAGATACAAGAGATATGTATGGGGCATAGAGCATGGAACATGGCGAAGATGGGAAGAATTAACAATTCCCAATTTCCTATGCCCGTTGCCCATTGCCCGTTGCCCTATTAACTATTCATAATCGTATTCTTGGCTAAGTTGTCCAAGCCTCTGGAGTATGACTATAGAACGCGATTCGACTTTGATTGGTTTATCTTCGATATAGCGTTTACCGCGTTGAACAAATCTGGGTTTAGTGGTGTCAACAATAGTTACCCATTCCCATTCCTGCAATTCTGGGGGAATGATAAATTCCAACAATTCGTAGTGAGCATTAAATAAGATTAGGAAATTTTCGTCAATGATCCGCTCTCCCCTAGGTCCTGGTGAAGCGATTCCTTCACCGTTCAGAAAAATACCAATAGCTTTAGCAAAACCGCTATTCCATTGTTCTTCGGTCATTTTACCGCCATCGGGGTTAAACCAAGAAATATCGGTTACTTCCGTACCGCGAATAGCTCTCCCTTGGAACCATTTACGTCTCTTAAATACTGGATGTCGGCGACGAAAATCAATTAATTGTCGGGTAAAATCGAGTAAATTCTCGTTTTCTTCTTGTAAATCCCAATCTAACCATGAAATATCATTATCCTGACAATAAGGATTGTTATTTCCTCCTTGAGTTCTTCCCATTTCGTCACCCATAACTATCATGGGTACTCCTTGGGAAAGTAATAAAGTGACTAAAAAGTTTCGTCGCTGTTTTTTACGAAGCTTCTCAATTGCGAAGTCTTCTGTTTCTCCTTCTGCACCACAATTCCACGAACGGTTGTGACTTTCTCCATCACGGTTACCTTCATTGTTGGCTTCGTTATGCTTTTCGTTGTAGCTAACTAAATCGTTTAACGTAAAACCATCGTGGGCGGTAATAAAGTTAATACTCGCGCTGGGACTACGTCCGTTAAATTCGTAAAGGTCGGAACTACCCGTAAATCTGTAGGCAAATTCTGCTAAACGACTGTCTTCTCCACGCCAGAAATCTCGTACTGTATCGCGATATTTTCCATTCCACTCAGACCATAATAAGGGAAATTCAC
The DNA here is from genome assembly GCF_000316665.1 of Rivularia sp. PCC 7116. Taxonomy (GTDB): domain Bacteria; phylum Cyanobacteriota; class Cyanobacteriia; order Cyanobacteriales; family Nostocaceae; genus Rivularia. The sequence continues at coordinate 2,580,979 of NC_019678.1, forward strand.
CGACTTGGTAGCCTCCTTCACCTACGTCCCAAGGCTCGGCAATTAATTTCACATCTGCTAAAACTGGGTCTTGGTGAATAATATCGAAGAATGCTGCGAGTTTATCTACTGCGTATAATTCTCTAGCTAATGCAGATGCTAAGTCAAAACGGAAACCATCAACATGACATTCCAAAACCCAGTATCGCAAACTATCCATAATCAGCTTGAGTACCTGGGGATGACGCACGTTAAGGGAATTACCGCAACCAGTAAAATCCATATAGTAGCGTAAATCGCCGTCTACCAAACGGTAGTAAGAGGCATTATCAATACCGCGTAAAGATATAGTTGGCCCCATATGATTACCTTCACCCGTATGGTTGTAAACCACATCAAGGATGACTTCTATCCCGGCTTGATGGAGGCGCTTGACCATATGCTTAAATTCTTTAAGCTGTTGCCCCAAACTACCGCTAGCGCTGTAACCAGAGTAAGGAGCCAGATAAGAAATTGAATCATAGCCCCAATAGTTCTTCAATCCACTGCCAACTAAATGCCCCGGTTGCGATAAAAAATGATGTATCGGCATCAATTCCACCGCAGTTACACCTAAAGACTGGAGATGCGAAATAGTCGCAGGGTGAGCGAGTCCGGCATAAGTCCCTCTTAATTTTGCCGGGATTTCTTCATGTAATTTAGTAAAACCTTTGACATGAGTTTCGTAGATTACCGTTTCGTGCCAAGGAGTTTGTAAAAGTTCATCTCCTTCCCAATCAAAGCTCTTATCTACAACTACCGATTTAGGAATTAAATGAGCATCATTCAATTCCGAAAATCCCAAATCATCTTTGGGATCGTCCCAACGATAACCAAAAATCTCTTCACCGAAACCAATCTCCCCGTCAACAGCATAAGAGTAGGGGTCAATCAATAATTTGTTCGGGTTAAATCTGTGTCCTTCATGGGGAGCAAACGCACCGTGTACTCGAAACCCATAACGCTGACCGGGGCCAATCGAAGGTACGTAGCCGTGCCAAGTAAAATTACTAACTTCTCTTAAAGCTAAGCGAGTTTCTCGTCCTTCTTTATCGAATAAGCATAACTCTACTGCTGTCGCATTCTCTGAGAATAAAGCGAAATTAGTACCTTTGCCATCCCAGTTAGCACCTAAAGGTAATGGTTTACCAGGCCATAGTGAGAGGTACATACCATGTTGCTCCTAATGAAAATGAATAATCCTGCAATACTGCCAAATTGTAAATACTAAATTAAATATTAAATCTTCTGTGGTTATTTTAAGCCAGTTTCGGGTAGTAATTATGTTTTATATTTATAGGAAGATGTGGGAATTGGGCATAGGGCATGGGGAATCGGCAATTGGGAATTGGATATAGAGTAATTAAAAATTCCTAACTCCTAACCCCTAACCCCTAACTCCTAACTCCTAAATCATCCCATTCCCTTTGCCCTATGCCCTATGCCCCATTACCTATTATTAAGCAGTCTCTAGCAGTTCTAAAATACGATACAAAGGCACTTCTACCCAGTTGGGACGGTTTTTAAGTTCGTGTTCTAGCTCGATGATGACTTTTTCTAGTACGAATCCATCTAAAAGTAGTTGTAGTTCTGATGGTTCGGATGGTATGAAAGGTGCGTCTTTCGCTGCTTTCAAGTAAGATTGCAAAAAGGCAATACTAGACCAAGTGTAGAAGAATTGCGCCCATTGTTCCATTAATGGCTGGTCGTCTGGAAGAATAATGCCGCTTTCTTTTTCGTTGCGTAAACCGATGCGACTGGAGTAGTAGAAGGATTCTAGCATTCCAGCGACATCCCGTAAGGGCGATCGCTTCATGCGTCGTTCGCTTAATGGACGGGTTTGGTCGCCTTCAAAGTCAATGATGATAAAGTCTTTACCCGTGTATAGCACTTCATTTAGACATAAGTTCCCGTGAGTACGGGTTCGCATGGCGTTAATTTTCTGGTTGAGTATTGATTTTAGTCGAGCTAATATCATTTCTCGATTGTTCAATACTACCTGTGCTACGGGTTGCAGGTCGCTTGGTAGCTGTATTAAATGCTTTTTCAACAGCAGCAATACCTGTCCGGCTTGATTACGCATATATTGGTAAATCGAGCGCTGGTAAAAGGAGGTAAATGCTTCTGGGGCAAAGTTTGGGTCTTCTTGGTCGGATACTAATGCTAAGTGCATTTCGGCGGTACGTTCGCCTAACAGTTGAGCATTCCGTAAATAGGAGCCAATCATTTCCTGAGCTATTTCAGGGATTTCGGTTTCTAAGGCAGCCGATAATAAGGAAGGAGGTAAATCGATATCGGCAACAGCATCAATTTGCGTTACCTGTACTTGCTCAAAAAAGTCGCGTAAGCTATCAAGGCTATAAACCCAACCATCTCTGATATCGGGAATATATTTTTGTACCATGCCCAAAGTCATAGTCTCAAAGCCTTTACGACTATAATTCAAGCTACCGGCAACCGGAGCAAAGTTTTCTGCCCCTGGCAGTCCTGTTGTTGCAGAACTGTGGGTGAGAAACTGACCCACTTCTAAATCCGGGTTGATGCCTTCTCCTACTACTTTACGGAATAGTTTGCACATCAGGCGATCGCCATATATGACGCAGGTGTTGTTATGTTCTCCACGTAACAGATGTGCTTCGAGATTGGCTTTTAATCCGAAGTTAGAACCGGCACCAGCTAACTCAGTAAAATCTTTACTAGATTCTGCAACTAGTTGACCTGCCATGCCTTTATAGGTTTCTTTATTAGCAATCGCTTCGAGAGGAAAGTTAAGAAATTCTTTATCGGCTAGGGCATCAAATAACACCCCTGTTTGTTTCTCGCTGCGTATTTCAATATTAGCTACAACTTCTTCGCGGTAAGAGCTAAAGCGTTCGTGATTGATACCTTCGGGTTCGTAAGCTAAAGGTAATACGTAGGTTTCGGGGTCGCCTTCTGTGTAGTCTAGCTGTATTAAAACAATTGCCGCTTCCAGGGAGCGGAAAGATATAGGAATTGCTTCGATTACGTGAGAGGACTGAATTACCCGGCTTTTACTATCAAACCAGCTACAGGCACACATATAATCTGGCAGCATTTCTTCTAATGCTGCCTTTGTTTCAGATTTAGTGAAAATATTCCGCCAATTGTCGCTGACTACTATTGTTGGTATTTGGTTCTGAGGTCTTACCGGACAGGTAATATTTGTTTGAACGTCTAGAGTAAACCAGTAAAACGCATGGGGCGCTAAACTCATGAAATAAGGTGCATCATCAATCGCTGGGAAGGTGGTTCTTCCGAAGATTTCCACCGGTATCATGCCGTCAAATGCTGCTAAGTCCAACTCTACTGTCTGTACGAAGCGAGACAAGTTGGTAACAACCAAAATGTGTTCCCCGTTGTAAGTACGAGTAAATGCTAAAACCTTACGATTTTCTGGATAAAGTAACTCAAAAGTACCCCTACCAAAAGCCTGAAAGCGTCCGCGAGTCGCGATCAAACGTTTCATCCACCACCATAGCGAATTGCGGTTTTCTCGCTGGGCTTCAACGTTGACTGCCTCAAAATGGTATTCCGGGTCAATAATTACCGGAGCGTAAAGCTTGTGGGGATTGCAACGGCTAAAACCACCATTGCGGTCTGCACTCCACTGCATCGGAGTACGTACACCGTTTCTATCTCCCAAATAAATATTGTCCCCCATGGCGATTTCATCACCGTAGTAAAGCACTGGGGTTCCGGGTAAGGACATCAGCAAGGCATTCATAACTTCAATGCGTCGGCGATTATTACCCATCAAAGGAGCCAAACGGCGACGAATACCCAAATTTAATCTTGCCTGCTGGTCTTGAGCATAGACCCGGTACATGTAATCCCTGTCTTCATCGCTGACCATTTCCAAAGTCAGTTCATCGTGATTCCGCAGGAATAACGCCCACTGACAGTTACCAGGAATCGGCGGCGTTTGCTGCAAAATATCGATAATCGGGAAACTATCTTCCATTTGCAGCCCCATAAATAAACGCGGCATCAAAGGGAAATGGAAATTCATGTGACATTCATCCCCACCGCTGTAATACTCTACAGCATCTTCAGGCCACTGGTTTGCTTCAGCCAGCATCATCCGGTTGGGGAACTTTTCATCCATATGCTTGCGAATTTTCTTCAGAAAAGCATGAGTTTCCTCAAGGTTTTCACAGTTAGTTCCTTCGCGCTCGTATAGATAAGGAACAGCATCTAACCGCAACCCATCTACACCCATCTCCAACCAAAAATCTACCACCTCGAACAATGCTTCTTGCATTTGAGGATTTTCAAAATTTAAATCCGGTTGGTGAGAATAAAAGCGGTGCCAATAATAAGCTTTGGCAACGGGGTCCCAAGTCCAGTTGGAAGTTTCAAAATCCTTGAAGATAATTCTTGCTTCTTCGTACTTCTCTGGAGTATCGCTCCAAACATAAAAATCTCGCTCCGGACTACCAGGGGGAGCCTTGCGCGCCCGCTGGAACCAAGGATGTTGATCGGAAGTATGGTTAACAATTAACTCAATAATTACTCGAATACCTCTTTGATGGGCAGCATTCAAGCAATTTTTGAAATCTTCCAAATTACCGTATATGGGATTAACGCTGGTATAGTCAGCGATATCGTAACCATCATCTCGCAAAGGAGAAGGGAAAAAAGGCAGCACCCAAATGGCCGTTACTCCCAAATCTTGGAGATAATCTAACTTTTCAGTTAGTCCTCCGAAGTCGCCAATTCCATCACCATCGCTATCGGCAAAAGCACGTACTGGTACTTCATAGATAACTGCATCTTTAAACCACAGGGGGTCATCTTTCAACAATGGATTTTGCATAATTTTTTTAACTGCCCTCATTTCCCATAAGCTATCTTACTAATATATATTTCAAGCTACTGATGAAATCTTGACAGTTTGTTATTGTTTTACTTTATTAGGGTCATTTTATGAGTTTTGAAAGAGCAAGTGGAGTTTTGCTGCATCCAACTAGTTTGCCAAGTAAATTTGGCATTGGTGATTTAGGTGAATCGGCTTATAAGTTCGTTGATTTCCTTGTTTCAAGCGGTCAAAAATTGTGGCAAATTCTACCTTTAGGACCTACAGGTTACGAACATTCACCCTACACGATGAATTTTAGCGCCTTCGCTGGAAATCCCTTGATGATTTCTTTAGAACAGTTGCTAGAAGAGGGTTTGCTAACTCCAGAAGAACTAACTCCTCTCGAAAAGGTAAACGATAATCCTCACAGAGTTGATTTTGATGCTGTTATTCCTCACAAAACAAAAATTCTTCAAAAAGCTTACCAACGCTTTCAAAAATCTTTAGCAAAAATAGCTAATAAAGAATTTGAAAATTTTTGCAAAGCACAAGCTACTTGGTTGGATGATTATGTGCTGTTTATGGCATTACTAGAAGCCAACGATTATAAAGCTTGGAATTTTTGGGATAGTGCTGTAGCTCGTCGCGAAAAAGATGCGCTCAAAGCAGAGGAAAATAAATTAAAAGACAAGGTATCATACCATAAATTCTTGCAATTTAAATTCTTCCAACAGTGGAAAAAAATACGCGATTACGCTAACAATAAAGACATCAAAATAGTTGGCGACATATCAATTTATGTTTGCCATAATAGTTCCGATGTTTGGGCAAATCCAGAAATATTTCAGTTAAATTCAGAAACTCTAGAATCTGCTTATATTGCTGGAGTCCCACCAGATTACTTTAGCGCTACCGGTCAACTTTGGGGTAATCCCGTATACGATTGGGACAAACTAGAAGAAACTAACTTTGCTTGGTGGATAGAACGTTTTCGAGCAACTTTAGAATATGTAGACATTGTCCGTATCGACCATTTCAGGGGATTTGAGGCCTATTGGCGAGTACCCGCAGGAGAAGAAACAGCCATCAACGGCGAATGGGTAAAAGGACCGGATGCCAAATTCTTTGAAACTTTAAATTCTGCTTTAGGTAGTTTACCTGTAATGGCAGAAGACTTAGGAATTATTACCCCCGAAGTAGAAGAATTGCGAGATAGATTCGATCTACCTGGAATGCGTATCTTGCAATTCGCCTTTGGTGGAGAAGCGGACAATCCTTACTTACCACATAATTACATTCCCAACTGCGTTGTTTATCCCGGCACTCATGACAACGACACCAGCATTGGATGGTGGAATCAAACAGGAGAAGCAGAAAAGCAACACGTAGCCAAATACTTAGGATATTCTTCACCCGAGGAAATCAAAGAAATCAACTGGGAATTTATTCGTATGGCTTTATCTTCAGTAGGAGACTTAGCCATTCTTTCAGTCCAAGACTTCTTGGACTTAGGTAATGAAGGTAGAATGAATGACCCCAGCGTTAGTGCCGGGAACTGGCGCTGGCGCTATCAAAGCGACGAGCAGCTTACCCAAGAGATAAGTCAAAGATTGTTAGAAATGACCCGACTTTATAACAGGTAAGAAGTTGAGAATTGGGATTTGGGCATTGGGCATGGGTAATGGGAGAGGGGGAAGAGGGGGGTAGATGGGGGAGAAACAAATATAATTCCTAACTCCTAACTCCTAACTATTCCCAATTACCAATTCCCAATTCTCAATTACCAATTCCCAATTACCAATTCCCAATTACCTATTCCCTATTCCCCATTCCTATCAAACTATAGACTGATACGGAATATATAAAATTAGGTCGCAAGCGGGAAGCAAAGTCATAAGTAATTTTTTTACACTTAAGTCAACACGTAAAAAAATTAGAAATAACTTCTATGACATTATATAAACTTGAAGATTTCGACCCCAATTACAAAGAAGTTTTTGGTGGCGAAGATATTAAAGAAATGTCTCTTTATACTCAGGGAGGAGACAAAGTAGGTTCAGTTCACGATGCTTTGGTAGACCATGAAGGTCGTTTCAGATATTTAGTTATTGATACTGGGCCATTATTTTTAGGTAAGAAAATTTTGTTACCAATCGGTCTTTCACGCCTCGATTACAATCAGAAGCGTGTTTATGTAGATGGACTCAGCAAAGAGCAAGTAGAAAACTTGCCCGAATACGATGAGAAAATGACCGTAGATTACGATTATGAAGAGAGAGTACGCGGTGCTTATCGTCCTACGGAAGCTAAAAATGTAGCTTATAACAAAGAAACTTATAACTATCAAAACGATTCTTCACTATACAATTTAAATGACCGCGACCACTCCAACATTAAACTTTACGAAGAACGCTTAATCACTAGTAAAACCCGCATCAAAACTGGTGAAGTAAGTGTCGGTAAACATATTGAAACTGAAACCGCTAGAGTTTCAGTACCTGTTGAGAAAGAGCGAGTTGTAATCGAAAGAACTACACCAACAGGAGAAGCAGCAGTAGTAGATCCCGATAAAGTTAATTTTGCTGAAGGTGAAGTTGCACGAGTTGAGCTTTACGAAGAACAGGCTGAAATTAACAAAGAAGCATACGTGCGCGAAGAAGTAAGAGTTAAGAAAGTTGTAGAACAAGATACTGTTGAAGCTAAAGAAACAGTTCGTAGAGAAGAATTAGACATCGAGACTCAAGGGGATTTGCGCGTCAACGATTCTAATAACCCCAATAACCGCGTGTAAAAATTGATTTCAGATTTATAGAACTTATAAATGAATGGCAATTGTTTTTGTCATATAGCTTTGTGAATTTGAATTCTTCACGAATATAGCGCTTTTCATTCGAGTGCAATACAGTTTGAGAAACCTTATCCCCTTGCCTTCTCCTTATTGAGTAGAGGGGTATATTCCATTCAACTGAAAACTGCTATATAGCGTTTCCCAGTCTATTGAAGTACACACAAAACCTCACCCCCAACCCCTCTCCTTGATAAGGAGAGGGGAGATAAAGCACAGCTTTATCGGGGTGAGGTAATCGCTGTACCTCAGTTGCTTAGGAAACGCTATATTCAGAACCTGGTTTTTGAAAAACCGGGTTTTTTCATATATATTTTGGCTCGCATATTTTCCCCTCTATTGTTGTAATATATTTTTCTACAGCTAGACTTTCTAAACTATAAAAATTTAAAATTTAATCACAATATTTTTGATTTGGGATATGAATTGCTTATTAATGCTTATTAATATAGTTTGCTATCAGAACGAACACAATATACTACTTACGACTGTGCGTCATAAACTTGAAGTCAGTCGAGGGGAAGATGAATTTACAACTGATTTTTTTTAACGTAGTTAGTAACGAAGAAAAAAATTGGAGATAAAAATTTTATGGCTCTTTATAAAGTTGCAGATTACGACCCTAATTATCGCGATGTTTTCCAAGGTCAAGACATCAAAGATATGAGCGTTTACGGTGAAGGTTCTGATGATAAAGTTGGTTCCGTTAACGATATTTTAGTTGATGAAGAAGGTCGTTTTCGCTATTTAGTAGTTGACTTAGGTTTCTGGATTTTTGGTAAGAAAGTAATTATGCCTGTTGGAAGAACTCGCATTGATTACAATTCCAACCGCATTTATGCTATTGGCATGACTAGAGAGCAAGCTGAAAACTTGCCCGAATACGATGAAAATCAGGTAATCGATTACGATTACGAAGAGAAAGTACGCGGTGTATATCGTACCCAGCCTGTAGAAGCATCCGCAGCATTAGAAGACTCTGCTCCTCTGGATGCACCTGCATATAACCGCGAAACTTATAAATACGACAACGAACCCAATCTGTACAACGTTAACGATACAGACCATCAAAATATTAAACTATACGAAGAGCGTTTAATTGCTAACAAACAGCGTCGTAAAGCTGGTGAAGTTGCAATTGGTAAGCATGTTGAAACCGAAACTGCGACAGTTTCTGTACCTGTTGAAAAAGAGCGCGTAATTGTAGAAAGAGTAACTCCAGCAGATGCAGGTAAAGCAGTTGCTCCAGGTGAAGCTACTTTCAATGAAGGTGAAGTCGCTCACATGGAAATTTACGAAGAAAATGCTGATGTCCGTAAGGAAGCATTTGTGCGCGAAGAAGTAAAAGTTAAGAAAGAAATAGAACGCGACACTGTTGAAGCTAAAGAAACAATTCGTCGCGAAGAGTTAGATATTGATAGCGGTAACTTACCTACTGAAAAACGCTAAATTTTTAATGTTAAAAATTGTCGTTGGTTATTAGTTATTAGTTATAAGTTAGTAACTAATAACTAATTTTTCATTTTTATTCACAATATACGTTATCTATAGTTGCTCTCTATATATAGCGGATAAAATGTTGGCACTAAATGCAATATCTGTAATTTGAACTTCATCCCGAACGAGAAGAAGGATGAAGCTTTTTTAAGTATATTAAGCGATTAGCAAAAAGTTTTAGATATAGACTTTAAAATTAATTAAGGGATTATAAATTAATCGTATAAATATGGATAACCAAGTTACTGATAGTAGTCGTAATAATTCCAATTCTAAATCCAGAAAATTAATCGCCTTATTAAGCAAGCTGAGGACTAGAGTCAATAATTTTGACGTTGTAGACAGACAAGGTAGATTAATAGGTAAAGTTCAAGATTTGATGCTGAATGCAAATCGTCAGCTTACCTTTGTGATACAACAGTTATCTCAAGGTAATGAGAATAATCCTTCTTTAGTGCTAAATGGCAAGTTAGTTAGTAAAATCGAGCCAAAGATTCAGCGAATTTTTGCAAATATTGATGAATCACAACTATCACAATTACCTGAATATCAACCAAATAACAATAAAGTAACTAATATGACAGACAATTTGAACTTAAGCGAACCAATCGACTATAAAGCAGATTCGACTCCCACAGAAAACACTGAAGCAAACCATCTTCAAGAGTCTGAAATTGTTGAAGAGATTGAAGAAGATATAATTCGTTTGTTAGGTGAGCGGTTAGTTGTCGAACGTAGCAAACGCAAAATCGGCGAAGTTATTATCCGTAAGGAAATAGAAACCCGGATGATTCAAATCCCCGTCAGACGTGAAAAACTGATTATTGAAGAACCCGGTGTCGAGCCAAAGCAGCTTGCAGAAATTGATTTAGGTGAAGAGGAAATTTCTCATTCAGAATTTGAGCAAAATCAATCAATCGCAGACGGCGATTTTGGAGATAGTTTAACTGTTAGTGGTGAATTTCACTCACCTAAAACTGCTTCTTTGATTCTTAACGCTATTCAGCTAGAGAAAAATCACGGATGTAAGAAAGTGCGAGTTTCCATTGTGGTAGAAAATGAAGAGAAGCAGCAAAAATACCAAGAATGGTTTAAACGTACTTCTAAAGAATAAAAAGAATAAAGAGAATAAATATAACCATCAAGTTATTTAGAGGCGTTGTAATGCAACGTCTTTTTTTTCTCTATTATTTTGAAATCAAACCGCTAAATCGCAGAATTTCAAATAGTTTTAAATAGTATCTTTCGTAACCAAAATTATAAAATTATCGGGGATCGATGAGATTACAAAGCAACTATTAAACAAAACTTATCTGAAAAAATATTCATCATATATACTATCTGTAAACGAGTATTAAGAAATACTTATTAAAAATCGTTGCATAAGCTTGATTAAGTTGCTAAGGTGTGACTCATAAAGCCGTGAATGTAAATTTATGTTGGGGGATACGCAACGCACTGCTATATCTGCAACTGTGAAAGTATCGGTAGAGAAACCATAATAAGAGAAAAATCAGCATTGCTGAATTGAGGTATGAATTTATTCTTCTTATATCTAATATGCCCCCCAAATCCCTAAAACTGGGGGACTTGAAATTATCTTTCTCCCTCAAAATTAGGGGCTGCGGGCAAATCATACTTTTAATCAGCAACGCCGAAAAATCCGACCATTTTTGTGAATATTTTGATTTGGCTAGAGAAATTACCCATAGACATAAGCTGTCTATATCTCAATTACACTGATTTTTTGAGCATTATATTACCCATAAGTCGATATTAGATAAACCACAAATAGATATATCGACGAAAAGCAATATTTCACTGACAACCAGCATTATGGAGGTGATAATGATTATTCAAGGATGTACAGCCTTAATTACTGGAGCTTCTCGTGGAATTGGACGTGCGATCGCCATACAATTAGCCCATCAAAAAGTAAAAAGATTGATATTAGTTGCACGCTCCCGCGATAAATTAGCTGAAGTTGCGAAAGTTGTTGAAGCTATGGGTGTAGAAGCTATAATCATGCCTTTAGATTTGACAAAGCCTGTATTCGTAAACGTCGCAGTGGCTCAACTTTGGCGCAGTTACGGTGCAATTGATATGCTGGTGAATTGTGCCGGTGTAGCTCATCAAAACTCATTTTTGAAGACGAAACTACCCCAAGTACAAGAAGAATTATCTCTGAATTTCATGGGCACCTACACCATGACTCATATCGTGGCTCGCAGGATGGCAAAACGAAACCAAGGCACGATTGTTAACGTATCAAGCTTAATGGGCAAAGTTGCGGCTCCTACAATGTCAACTTACTCAGCAACTAAATTTGCAATCCTAGGATTTACTGAAGCCCTGCGTCGGGAGTTAGCACCACATAACATTAAAGTAGTCTCATTATTACCAACATTGACAGACACCGACATGGTGCGAGACTTGGAACTATATCGTGGTGTAATCCCCATGTCACCCGAGCAAGTAGCGCAAGCATTTATCAAAGGATTGCAAAGAGACTCATCAGAAATTTTAGTTGGTTGGCAAAGTCATTTAGCAATTTTATGTCAGCGTCTTGCACCTTGGTTGTTAGAAACCGTATTGAAGCTCGCATCGCCTGACTCTAAAGCACCGAAGATACAGGAGTATTATCAAAGGTTGGTTGGTAGTTGGTAGTTTTTATTTAGAGGGGGGAGAGTTTGTAGGTTGGGTTAGGCGTACAAATAAGTACAATTTTGATGCATAATCTATATTTGCGCCGTAACCCAACAATATCGTCAGTATTCTCAACCTACAAGCTATGAGTCTTCAAGGTTATGGTAGCAATTGGAGGAATTACAAGTCAGAAACATGGAATCTTAACAGCCAAATATTGTTTTGCAACCCTTTACTATAATGATGAGCGTCAACTATTTACGATGGATTTTCATGAGGGAATGAGATAGATTTATTTTCCATGTTTAATCACTTCTTTTTTTAACTGTTCACTCCTGAGTGTTAACTGTTTTTTCTTCCCTAGTTCTTCTCGATTATTCCTTAAATTGAAATTAACAACGAACTAGGAGAACAAAAAATGATAGTACAAACATTAGATGAAAATAAAGCTGAAGCCTTTGCTGGGAGGATGCTTGATATTTTAAATAATGGTGCAATTTCCATTATGATTTCCATCGGACATCGGACTAAGCTTTTTGATGCTTTAGATAAATTGCCGCCATCTACAAGTCAACAAATTGCTGATACAGCGAATTTAAACGAACGCTATGTCAGAGAATGGTTGGGAGCAATGGTTACAGGTAGAATTGTCGAACATAATCCCGAACAAAACACTTATTATTTGCCTCCAGAACATGCTGCATTTTTAACTCACGATGCAAGCCCTGACAATATGGCTGGTTTTGCTCAATATATTCCGCTTTTGGCAACAGTAGAAGATAAAATTATCGATTGCTTTTACAACGGTGGTGGAGTTCCCTATTCTGCTTACAAACGCTTTCATCAAGTAATGGCAGAAGACAGCGGACAAACCGTAGTTGCAGCTTTAGAAGAATTCATTTTACCGTTAATCCCCAATTTAGAAACAGCATTGCAAAAAGGTATCGATGTGCTTGATGTTGGCTGTGGAAGTGGGCGTGCGTTAAATTATCTAGCTCAAATATTTCCTCAAAGTAAGTTTACGGGTTACGATTTCTCTGAAGAAGCCATTACAAGAGCTAGAAATAAAGCTGAAAAAGTTGGTTTAACTAACATCAAATTTCAAATCAAAGATGCTGCAACCATAAACGAAGTTTCTCAATACGATCTTATTACAACATTCGATGCAATTCACGACCAAGCCAAACCAGATGTAGTATTAAAAGCAATATTCAACGCATTACGTCCCGAAGGAACTTATTTAATGCAAGATATCCGCGCTTCTAGTAATGTTGGTGGAAATTTAGGACATCCCGCAGCACCATTACTATATACAATATCCTGCGTGCACTGTATGAGTGTTTCTTTAGCCAATAATGGCATGGGACTTGGTGCAATGTGGGGGGAAGAAAAAGCTTTAGAAATGTTAGACAATGCAGGTTTTCGTAATGTAATAATTAAACAGTTAGAGCATGATTTTCAAAATAATTATTACATTGTCAGAAAACAGTGAGCAGTGAACAGTGAACAGTGAACAGTTAACAGTGAGCAGTGAGTAGTGAGAATTTATTAATTACCGATTACCAATTACCAATTACCAAATAATTATTATGTGCAAGCTTTGTACCTTGTCCGTAGGTTTTCAACAGCGAACTAAAACAAATTTTCCACTTTCAGATACTAGTAAATTATCTGCATTCGTAAAACAAAAAGTAAAGAATAAAATAGAAAAAAGTAATTATAAGTCTTCCGTTAAATGAACCGTTATTGTTCGCTGTGCGAAGCAACCGCAGTGATTGGGATTGCTTCGCTTGCAATGACATATTATGGGTGATTTGCCGGACATCATATAACTGCTCACTGCTCACTGTTAACTGTTCACTGATAACTGATTACCGTAGATAAAACCGAAAATACCCAAACAAATAAACCAGATTCACCGATATCATTAAACCTCTAATCCAATAAGAACGAAATCCCGAAAATAAATAAACTGTAGAAGCTAAAACCAGTGAAATTTCTACAAAAGCTACAATTGCTCCGTAATGGTTAGCATCCCAATAAGAAAAAGGGCTAATAAAACGGTAATTGCTAAAAGGATAGAAATGACGGTGAGCATCATCGTTGTGAACTGGTAAATCTAGTAATGAATGCATCACCATACTAATAAATCCGATTTCAACAATTCTCCATTTTGCAAAATGGCAAATTAAAACCCCTATTAAAGCTAGGGGTATCGAATGAAAAATGCTAACAATATTTTGCCAAAAAGGTTGAAAATAAATTTCACCCCAAATTTTACTACTCGGATAACGATAAACAAATTTCATTAAAAAGTAGAATATAAAAATTGGAACATCTGGTAAGATTGCACCAATAAAAATTGCCAAACTAGCTTTAGCTCTCAACTTTTCACTGAAAGCAACCAAATTGAGAATAGCGTGAGATGGGGTGTTCATGGTTTAATTTGGGAATAGGGCATTGGGCATTGGGAATGGGGCATTGGTAATTGGTAATTGGTAATTGGGAATTTATTCTACCCATTCCTCCCCTCTACCCCCTCTACCCACTCTACCCGCTCATCATCATGCACGGTTTCATTCCTCCAAATAGATTTTTTCCTTACCTAACTTGGAACGATGTCGAAACAATACCCGATAAAGAAAACACGGTTATTATCCAACCAGTAGGTGCAATAGAGCAACATGGATTGCATTTACCTTTAGTTGTAGATGCTGCTATTGGCATGGGAGTATTGGGAAAAGCTTTAGACAAACTCGATGTCAATATTCCGGCATTTGCTCTACCGATGCTACATTATGGCAAATCGAACGAACACTGGCACTTTCCCGGTACCATTACTCTAAGCACCGAAACCCTTAGCGCCACACTTATAGAAGTAGGGGAAAGTATCTATCGTGCGGGATTCAAAAAACTTGTATTAATGAACTCCCACGGCGGGCAACCGCAAGTAATGCAAATGGTAGCGCGAGATTTACACGTTAAATATGATGACTTCATGGTGTTTCCCCTGTTCACTTGGCGCGTACCTAATATTACTAAAGAATTACTTACACCGAAAGAAGCACAACAGGGAATGCACGCTGGAGATGCAGAAACAAGCATTATTCTAGCGCTACTACCCGAACAAGTGCAGATGGACAAAGCCGTGGCAGAATATCCGCCAGAATTGCCGAATACAAGCTTACTTAGCCCGGAAGGAAAACTACCTTTTGCTTGGACGACGAAGGATTTGAGTAAAAGCGGCGTAATTGGCGATGCAACTACAGCAACTCCCGAAAAAGGCGAGCAAATATTGGAATCGGTATCCGATGGTTGGGTAAAGGTAATTAAGGATATCTATGCATTTCAGCAACCGCAAGTATAAGTTTTGTTCGCGATCGCGGTTTTAGCCCTTGTTAATAAGACATACTGAAAAAAGCGAAAGATAAGAATATGTAGGAATTATGACATCTGCATCTACACAACCTCCAAAATCATTTGATATCGAGGCGCTAATACAATCGCTCGCTGGAATTGAAATAATTACCGAACCAACCCAAGTCAGAAAATTATCTCAGGATTATCATAATTTCAGCCCTATATTAACTGAGAAACTAGCCGGGAAAGTTGCGGATTTAGTAGTACGTCCGAAGGATAAACAACAGGTATTAAAAGTTGCAGCAGCGGCAGCCAAACATCGAGTTCCGATAACAGTACGCGGTGCGGGTACTGGAAACTACGGGCAATGCGTTCCACTTTATGGTGGGCTTGTATTAGATATGACGCAGTTACGGCAAGTAATTTGGGTCAAACCAGGGGTTGCGCGGTTAGAAGCAGGAGTCAAATTAGAAGCAGTAAACAAGATTGCCCGTGAAATTGGTTGGGAAATGCGAATGGTTCCTTCTACCTATCGAACGGCAACTATTGGAGGTTTTATTGCTGGTGGTAGCGGTGGTATTGGTTCGATCAATTACGGTTTGTTGTCCGACAAAGGAAATATTACTGCTTTAGAGATAGTGACTTTAGAAGAACAACCTCAAATAATTGAACTCCGTGGCGAGGATGTTCAAAAAGTCAATCATGCTTGGGGTATTAACGGTATTATTACAGAAGTAGAAATTCCTTTAGCACCTGCTTATCCTTGGGCTGAATTAGTTATCAGTTTCAATGATTTTATGACGACGGTGAAATTTGGCAAAGCTCTCGCTTATGCTGATGGAATAATTAAAAAAGAAATTGGTATTTTTGCTGCATCTATTCCGCAATATTTTAATGCTTTAAAAGATTATCTTCCTCAAGGTGCCCATGCTGCTTTATTAATTGTTGCCGAAACTAGTTTGGAATCTTTGGAAGGATTAGTTCAAGAATACGGTGGAAAAATAACTTATACCAAATCGGCTCAGGATACGGGAAAAGGTTTTAGTTTGGGCGAACATACTTGGAATCATACGACTTTACATGCTCGTAGTGCAGATAGCTCGCTCACATATTTGCAAAGCGTTTTCCCTTCAGAAAACAACCTAGAATTAATCGAGCATATGTACAATTATTTCGGTTCGGAAGTAATGATGCATTTAGAAGTAATTCGCTTCAAAGGGATAGTAAGTACTCCTGGGTTGCAGTTAGTTAAATTTAGCAATGAAGAAAGACTAAACGAAATAATTCGCTATCACGAACAACACGGTGTATTTATTGCTAATCCCCACAGCTATTACATCGAAGAAGGTTGGAAGCGTGCAATTGAACCAAAACATTTACAGTTTAAACAAAAGGTAGATCCATTTGGATTAATGAATCCGGGGAAAAGTAAGATGTTAGCCAAAGGAAATGGGTAATAGGCAAAACAGAAAGTATATAGAGTTATCTTGGTACATCAACAGAAACTTTTGTTAACCAAATTTATTTGCTTAATAAAGCTTATATACTGGTTCATTTAGAGTAATGTTGAGTTACAGCGCTATATAAATCTCAGTTAATTTAGATTTCGATAATTCAAACTTTTTTACCTTTTTCCAACTAAACCCAATGAATGTGATAAACCAGACTTTTGCTTGTAAAAAATAGTTCAAGCTATAGCTAAGTACGACTCAAGCAATTCTGGGGAGAATCGCAGCAGCATCAAGAAATTCCCTTGCGGATAATGTCTAAGCAAAAACCCGTAAAAAGTAATAAAAAATAAGTCAAAATTAGTTAGTAGCTAGTAGGTTGGGTTAGACACGGTTCCCGGGTCGCGTGCGGCTCAGCGTGTCCAGAGGACACAAATATAGCGTTTCCCAGTCTATTGAAGTACACACAAAACCCCACCCCCAACCCCTCTCCTTGATAAGGAGAGGGGAGATAAAGCACAGCTTTATCGGGGTGAGGTAATCGCTGTACCTCAGTTGCTTAGGAAACGCTATAAATTCAACTTTTAACAATCATCTTTTTCATCGTGTCGTAACCCAACATCTTCAAAACAAGTTTTTGATTAATAAGCAAGATTGGCTACTAACCATAAACTCATAAGAGATAAAAAAGCTCCTAACCATAGCATCCAAGGTTTCATAAATAGTTATCTCCTTAAACTTGATTTATATATTTAGTTCACTAAATAAATTTTACAAGCTTGGCTAATACAAATACTCTATCTTTGGTTGAGAACAAGTGTATCAGTTGATATATAGCTAAAGATATATTTATGACAGATGTGCTGCGAAAATAATCTAGTTATTAGGTTGGGTTAGATACAAAAAAAATTAGATTTTTAACAACAACCTTTTTTAATCGTGTCGTAACCCAATATTTAATTTGTTTCTCAATAAGTTTCCCTTACAAAACATCAAATCCTTGTCTTTCATTCCCCCGACTATCTACCCAAAACCCGTTATCATCCCAAGTATTACAAGCAGTATATTCGATGGGTTGAATGATTTCGGTTTCAGTAAAACGTATCTTTTCAAAATTACTTTTAGATAAAGCTTGTTGTAACTCTTCAGATAAATCTTCTACTTTCAAAGGTGTTGCTGGTACTCCTTCTCTCTCGTAGGGAATTGGAACTTGTCCGTAGTTATCATAAAAGAACAATCCTAGACAGTGGGGATGCATAAATAATTCAAATTCTGTAGCACCTAATATTTCTCCAGATGAAAACATCGAATTAATGATTTCATTAGACACTTGATTAACGTAAATAATTACAGGTTCGCCAGCAAATCGTAAAATAAAATTATCCGAATTTTTTAATTTATCAATCACTTCTTCTGAGGAAATAATCATTAACATCTCATAAGAATAATCATCATAAATAGACTTTGGTATAGTCCCTATAATAATATATTGAATCAAACTTTGTGCTTCAGTGTTGAGATGAATTATACCTTTTTCATCGCTTGGCAGCAATTTACAAAAATCTTCAACATCATCAATACGAGTAGCACGAAAAAAGTCTCCATTAAAATTGGGTACGGCTCCTCCTTCGCTAGAATTGAATATTCCTACGTTACCATCAGCATCAACAGCAAACCAATCAGTATCCATACTGTGTGCTGCGGGAAAGTCTGACATATTTTCTCCTTAGATTTTCTTAAATAGATATTATTGATATTGGTCAAAATAAAGAACAGCTTTTTATTCATTTCCTCCGCAAAAAACTAAAGATAAATCTTGGAGAGCTTCTTCTAAAGCTTGAGCATTTAAAGCTTTTAAAGGACGACGAGCAGTAGTATAGGAACACCAAGCTACGGTTTTATCCCAAGCTATAGAGCAAAAGCGGGGACTAGCATGACACGATTGCAAGCAAGTCATTGACTGAAAAGGTTGATTTCCAGCGACTTTAGCTATTTGTTTTGCTGTTGGAGTATTAGCACCTCTCATAGGTAAATAAACTATCCTATCGTTTTTAATTCCTGCATTGTTTAATTTTTGTGCTGCTTGAAAAGCTGCTGATAAATTAGAGCGACAAACTAATAGATTAACCCCGCTTTTAATATCTAATGATGATAATTCTTGAACTTGCTTAATAACTCTGTCTACTTCTGATGTTTTTTCAGGAAAGTGTATAGAAATATGAACTTTATCTGGTGCTGCTGATACTAATTTTTCTAATAATTTACTTTTTAACAACAATCCATTAGTTGTAACAGAGCGAAATATTTTTCCTTGTAGTTTTTTAAGAATAGTAAACAAATGGGGATATTCTAAAGGTTCTCCACCTCCAAAAGAAACAGAAGAAGTTCCTGCGATCGCGCAATCTTGAATGAAGTCGATTAATTCATCGGGTTGCCAAGTTGTCTTGCCCTCTGGGTGACTATGGTTATAGCAAAAAGAGCATTTTTTACTACATTGGTTGGTTAACTCAATGGATATTCGTTCTACAGTCATAAATAATGAGGATTAAAGCGCAACTACGAACCTCATGTATAACAGATAGCTCAAAAAAATTGTCTTATGCAAATCTTGTCAATATAATGCATTTAAATAATAAAACCTAAACTTAAAAATATTTTTGTTAATTAATTTACCCATACACTTTCAGAGGAATGATAATTGAACATTGGTAACTGATAATTGATAACTGAATGCCTACCCTAACAACCCCATCCGCTTTACCAGAAACTGTTAACGGTTTACCCAATATTTCTGGCTCGGAAAAACAGGTTCTAGAAGTTGTAAATCACAATTCCCCCGTCTTCTTACCAAATACAAATCTCAAACTCGAAGACATAACCGCGACTTTCGCTGTAGCACTCCACATGCACCAACCCACAATCCCTGCTGGTGCAAACGGCAAATATATTAGTCATCTGCAATATATGTTTGAACACCAAGGTGAAGGTGATAATCATAATGCAGCCCCTTTTGCTAATTGTTACAGCCGCATGGGTGATATTATCCCCGAATTAGTTAGCCAAGGTTGCAATCCTCGGGTGATGTTGGATTATTCCGGCAATCTTCTGTGGGGATTTGAACAGATGGGGCGCAGAGATATTATAGATAATCTCAAACGCATCACCTGCGATTCTACTTATCAACCTTATGTGGAATGGTTGGGTACGATGTGGGGACATGCTGTGGTTCCTTCTACACCGATACCGGATATTAAGTTACATATTCAGGCATGGCAGCATTATTTTGCAGCAATGTTCGGTTGGGAGGCTTTAGCACGAGTTAAAGGTTTTTCTCCTCCGGAAATGCATCTCCCCAACCATCCCGATACTTTATATGAATATGTCAAAGCGCTGAAAGAATGCGGTTACAAATGGTTGATGGTGCAGGAGCATTCCGTGCAAACACTTAACGGTGAAGAAATCAACAATAAACATACACCACACAAACTTGTAGCTAGAAATTCTCAAGGTGAAAGCGTCAGCATTACCGCTTTGATTAAAACTCAAGGTTCCGATACTAAACTAGTTGCTCAAATGCAGCCTTATTATGAAGCGAAATCATTAAACCCACTGTGGGATAACTATCCACCGATAGTGACTCAAATTGGTGACGGTGAAAACGGTGGGGTAATGATGAACGAATTTCCCCCTGGATACAAGCAAGCTTGGCACGATATGAAGCAAAACGGTGGTGGAAAAACCGGAGTAGTAGGAGTTAACGGCACGGAATATTTAGAATTAATTGAAAATGCTGGTGCTAATCCTGAAGATTACCCTGCTTGTCAACCTGTGGGACAACATTTAATTTGGGAAAGAGTTTCGGATTCTCAAAATGTAGAGCAAGTTATAGAACAGTTAAAACAAGAAAATTCCAACTTCCACATGGATGGTGCTTCTTGGACAAATCATATTAGCTGGGTACAAGGATATGAAAACGTATTGAATCCCATGAATAAACTTAGCAGCTTGTTTCATCAGAAGTTTGATTCGTTATTACAAGCTGATGAATCGGCTACTCAAAAACATGAATACCGTGAAGCTTTATTGCATAACTTCCTATTACAAACAAGCTGTTTCCGTTATTGGGGACAAGGTACTTGGACTGATTACGCAAGAGAAATTTATCAGCGAGGGGAGAAGACAGTAAGTAGTTAACAGTTAACAGTTAACAGTGAGCAGTGAACAGTTAGGAGTTAGGAGTTAGGAGTGATTTTTCCTTCTCTCCCTATCTCCTCTTTTCAATTACCAATTACCAATTACCAACGCCCAATTCACAATACCCATTTTCATATTAAAGGTAAAAGAATTTCAAATTGAGTACCTTTTTCCGGTTGAGAAGAAAAATTTAATTTACCACCATGTCTTGCAGTGATAATTCGATAACTTACTGCCAAACTGGTTTCTTTGTCAGCCCTTTTTCCGACAGTAAAAGACTCTTTGATTTGCTGTTGAAATTCTACAGACATTCCCGGTCCATTATCCATTATGCCAATCGATACCCAGCGGGAATCTGGAGTGCCTGGTATCTTAGATTCTTGTGAAATAACTTCTGTAGTTACTTGAATAGTAGGTTTTTTAGCAGAATTACTTTCCGGTTCTACATCAAAATTTTGCCGAATAGCTTCATCAAGTAAAATATCTACTGCTCGACTTAAAATATTCATAAATACTTGATTTAACTGTCCGATAAAACAAGAAACAGGAGGAAGATGACCAAAATCTTTAACAATGTCAATTTCTCCCTTCAAACGGCTACTAATTAATAGAACAATGCTATCTAAATGAGCGTGTAAATCAATAGGTTTGGGATAAATTGCATCAATATGACAGAAATTTTGTAATCCAGAAACTAACTTTTTTAATCTATCTGCACCAGCACGGATGCTTGTAATTGCTTGTGATAAATCTGATTCTAAGAAGTCAAATTCAATATCTTGTTTGAGATATAAAACTTCTTCTGGAATATTTGATGTGCTATTGTCATAAATCTCTATCAATTTAATTAAATCTTTGCTGTAATTTGAAACATGGGTTAAATTACCCCAAATAAAATTTACAGGATCTAAAAGTTCGTGTGCTACCCCATCAACTAAACGTCCCAGACTAGCCATTTTATCATTTTGAATAATTTGGGCTTGACTGCGTTCGTATCTGACCTGAGTTTCAATGCCGCGAATTTGCCAAGAAGCAATATTTAACTCTTGTATATCCAGCAACCTATAGTTGTCTTTATCCGTAGTTTTTACCACTATCGGTTCCGATAAAAATTCTGGCGATCGCCGCAACGCAAATTGCATGGCATTCAAGATAGGTGTAGTTTCCGCTAAATTTAAAATTGGCGTGCGACCATAGCTATAAATGATACTTAGCGGCTGATGAAAAAATAAATCTTGTCCAAAAGGACGAATCAAAAATTCCAAAAATTGCCTTCGGGAAAGCATGCCAACATACTTACCCTCATCCACCAAAATTGCTCCTGGTAGTAAGGGGTATTTTTCAAACACTTGACCTAACTCTTTACCAGTAAAGCTTATTTCCACTGAAAACTCGTAAAGCGGCAACTCTAAAAGCTTTGAGTCCAGACTGAGGTCACTATTGCTACGCTCAATCAATGATGGTGATGAAATTTGCGAACTAAATTCCTGTGGCACTGCAAACCCTATTCCTAAATTATCAATACTAAATTACTAAAATGTTAGTTAATTAACATTCTCATCCGTTGTAACATTTTCATCTCATATCAGCCTCTCATCAATGAATAATCGTCAAGCAAGGGTAAACAATAAGTATTTGATAGCTGATAATTAATATAAGCCTGCCTATAAACCAAGTAACCTGCTGCTCTAGGTGAAAATTGGTAATTGGTAGTTGATAATTAACGATCTACATCCTTCGGGTAACAATTAATTATGCTATCGGACACTAAGTCTTTAAATAAGGTGATAACGACCGGAAGCCTGCGTAGAGTACATCACATTGCCCTTAACGTTCAGGATATGCAGGCTTCTCGTCATTTCTATGGAAGTATTTTGGGTTTGCACGAACTTAAGGGTGATGAAGTACCCGAAACTTTAGTTAACTTAGTGCAAGCGGGAAAAGTCGCTAACTTCAGAACTCCCGACGGTACAATATTAGATTTATTTTGGGAGCCAGAATTATCACCACCAGATCCAGACCCCGAACGTGGTTTTACAAGAGCGAATCATCTTGCATTTGATATAGCTCCCGAACTATTTGATAATGCAGTTGAAGTACTCAGACAGCATCAAATCAAAATTGCTCAAGAACCCGTCACCCGTCCTACGGGAAGAGGAGTTTACTTCTACGATCCTGACGGGTTTATAGTTGAGATTCGCTGCAATCCGGAGTAAGAGAGAGAGGGGAGAGGGGGAGAGGGGGGAGAAAATCTTAACTGCTAACTATTTTTCATCAACTAACAACTAACCACTAACTACTAACAACTAAATCTTAAAAAATGTCGGAAATATATCAAGTTATAGAACAAGCATTTAAAAGACCGATGGTTTCCTACAATCCATCAAGACAATCGCTCAAAGCTTGGGTAATGTTTTGTTTGCGAGATAAAGGTTTTAAGGTGATATACGCACAAAATGCCGACTTTGCCATTGAAAGAAAAGGCGAAAAATCTTATTTCAAAGTATCCGAGACAGCCGAAAATCTAGATAAAGAGTTCAACTGGGTTGTCTGGGATAACAGCGCGGGAGCCGCTATCGTCATTCCTGCTGAGTGAGAATGATGGACAAAGAGAATTTTTACGTTTAACCTTTAACAACAGCTAATGCTTGTATAAAATTTTGCGAATTACTTAGAAAAATAGATGCTAAGAACAAGCCTTGATCAAAAATTACTAAGTGCAGTCGTTGCACTCTCTCTGATGGCAGCTTGTGCTGTGCAAAAGGGTAATTCTAAAACAATACCAAGTTCTGAAATGCCGGAAACTTCATTTAGTACTAGTCAAATAGGTGATACCACTGCAAAAACACTCAAAAGTATTGAAAGCGTTTATACCTCTTTAGAACTTAAAGACTGCGAAGTCGTGGAAACCTATGAAGAAAGGGGCGGTCGTTTACTTCGCTGCAACGGCTATCAAGACATTTCTCTCTACGTCAAAGACCAAGGCGCTCGTTTCGATGTAAATGCTGGCGTACCTAGCTCCAAGTGGACAACAAAGGGGCTTGCTTACAATTCAATCGGCAAGACTGTAGAATGGCGCATTCACGACGGCAAACCAGTGGCTATAATATTGCGGTATAACTTCATGACAGATGGTATGAACCCAACCGGGTGGTCGGATCTAGCTGTCACCTCAGTTGGTCGCAAAGGTTCACCAGGATGCTTGATTGAATGGGTAAAAGCTGATGCAAAACCCAGTCAAAATAAAGCCGCACGACAGATCGCAGATAGACAAGCGGAAAACTTTGATTGTGATTCTGCTCAGTAGAATTACGAACAGGAGATGTTGAGAAACTCTAACATTACACTCAACATTTTCACTAACAAGCCAGATTTTTCCGGCTCAATTCCCAATTCCCTATTTCTCAAATATCATCAAATGTTGCTGCGGAAGTAATTCTTTAGTTTCTTTCCAAGTTAATCCTACAGCTTGCATTTCTTTTTTGACTTGCTTTTGAGTCATTTTATGCAAGCGTTTGATAGCAATAAAAGGATTTTCGCCGCGATATTCAACTAATACTGCTTGTCCACCTGGTTTGAGCGATTTTACAACCCCTTCCATAACTTCTTTAGGATACTCAAACTCGTGATAAGCATCCACCATTAATGCTAAATCAACGCTTTCTGCTGGTAAATTTGGATTTGTAGGGGTTGCTAAAACCGGCTCTACGTTATCAATTTTTGTTTCCTTTCTGAAAAAATCAATAATATCCAGCATTTCTGGTTGAATATCTACAGCAAACACCTTGCCATCCAACACTTTAGGAGCAATGCGAAAACTCATATAGCCAGTACCAGCACCAATATCTGCGACAACATCGGTATCTTCGAGTTCAAGAGCGCTGACAATTTTACTGGGTTGTTCCTGGGATTCACGAGTAGGTCTTTCTAACCACATCGCACCTTTATGTCCCATTACTTGAGAAATTTCTCTACCCATATAAACTTTTCCAATACCATCCGAACTAGCAATAGATTTCTGTTGGTAAACCTCAGTAGATGTGGCTGCAAATGCTGTATTGAAAGGATAAAATAGCAATCCTACTAACATTATAAAAATGATTCCAGCAGAACGTAAAAAATTTAATTGATGATTTATGTTCATTTTATTAAAAATGGGTATGTATAATAGGTTAAAAGTCAATGATTAGAGGTTAAAGGTGAAGAATTAATTCCTAACTCTTAATTTAAAATCTAAAATCTAAAATCTAAAATCTATTACACTCCTAACTCTTCATTCCTAACTTCTAACCTTTAACCTTTGACCTTTAACCTTTAACCTTTGACCTTTAACCTTTAACCTTTAACCTTCAACCTATCGTAAAAGGCTTGATTTCAGGATAATTCCATCGTTGCTCATAACGTTCGGCGACGAATGGTTTGACAACAAACTTAACAGGATTACCTGCTTTGACATCAATTCGTATTCCAGAGTAAGGAGAGCGTGCTAATGATTCGTAACCTTTACGACCGACAAAAAGCAAAGAATCCGCAACTTTACGGCTGGGTTTGTCAGGAATATAATCAAAAGTTTCCATTAATTCTGAGCCTGATTTCCTCTGGCGACGGGGATAATGACCGCTGCCTCCGCTGACAATACAGTTTAGATGCGAGTCTGCGTGTCCAGTGTCGGTTGTAACGAGATGTTCTAAACAGTGAGCATGTCCGTTTAAAATTAAGTCAACAATTGGACTTTTCTGATTCAAGTTCTCGATAGTTTGAGCAACTTCATCAAACACCCATCGCAGACGACGACGCACGGCTAAAGTTTGCGCTTGATTCCACTTATTTGCCTCTGTAACGTAGGGTGGGTGATGAAAATAAACGATGCGAGCGCGAACTTCCGAATTATTCCAAGATTCAATTAACCTTTGCTTGAACCATTCAAGTTGTTCAAAATCAACTTGGGGATGATGGGATGCGAGTTGTTTTTCGATATCAACTTTGATTTCGTTAATCTGGCTTAATCTGGCTTCGAGTGTATCGCTTTGTTCGGCATCTTTGGGATTATCGAGGTTTAGTTTTTCGTATTCTTCTAAAATCTGCTGTTCTTCTATATCTATTTCATCGCGACGCTGAGTTAAAGCTTTTCGGCGAATATCTCCTTGCGGTGTTTCCGGTATGGGTGAAGGGTCGTTAATAGTATTTGAATCGAGAGCAAAAAAGTCAATACCGCCGTAACGAAACGTATAATAACGATTTGGTAAGCGGGTAAAATGTCCCGGCTCGTAACGCAAACAGCGCCCGTTGTCGGTTTTTGCGGTGTAATGTTCGTCTAAATGAAACTCTAAATTTTGCTTGCGGTTGAACCGTGCTAAATAATCTAAAAATGCTTTTGCATAAGCATCACCTTGTTCTGAGCCATGCCAACCAATTTCAAAATCTTTATAACGCAATAATCGACGCAATTTCAGCGTGGGGCCTGTAAGTACTCGATACATCAAAGGTACATCATAATAATCGTGATTTCCCAAAGTTGTCAGAATCGGAGTATCAAACACCATATTGTCATAGGTGATGTTTTTAGGATTTTCACCACCTTTGATAAACTCGCGATAGGGTTCTATAAAATTTGATGGGTAATATTCGCGAGAACCAACAGTATAAATCACGTCGCCGGTATGCAAAACAAAACGGCATTCATGACGATGCTGAAGCATTAATTTAGCAATTTCTCGCTGGGGATGATATCCATATTGGCAAGTAGTACCAGTATCACCAATAACCATAAAAGAGAATTCTTCACTATCCTCCTTACCGTCATCGAGAACCATACTAGTTTGGTCAATTCCCCTTTGCACAATACTTTTATGCTGCCATCGTACCCGTTGCTTCATTTTCTCGATTTTTACGGGAATTGCCGGTTCCATTATCAAATCCATCGCTGATTACTCCGGGTAACGCACGCATCAGTATTGTAACTAATTGTTACGCTCTGGGGAAGTTTGAGTATGATTTATTTTTTGTAGTGCGAGTGCTAGCTTCCAATTCATATCTTCATCTTTTTACTGAAAAGCCACTACAATAACCTGAAAAACTTTAACCAAAATCAAGCAGATATTGTAAATTCAGTCATACATCATCTAGACGGGTGGAAATGGTTTTTTGCTGCTCGAAACAACATTGCTTATATCACCATTATCCCAACAATCATATTGGCTTATTTTGCAAGAAGAATTTGGATAACAAGAAAGTTAAGCTAGAGAGTGAGGAGTTAGGAGCAAGGAGTTAGGAGTTAATAATTATCCTAATGCCCAATGCCCCATGCCCCATACCTAATCTTTACCGATACCCCTGCGCTTGCAAGGAAAACAGCGTCGCATACCTTCCATTCGCTTTTAATAACTCTTCATGGGTTCCCGTCTCCAAGACTTCACCCTGCTCTATAACCACAATTTTGTCAGCCATTCGCACTGTAGAAAAACGGTGGGATATCAAAAACACCATTTTATCTTGAGTCAAATTACGAAAACGGTCAAAAATTTCGTATTCTGCTTGGGAGTCTATTGCTGATGTTGGCTCATCTAATACGAGAATATCGGCGTTTTTTCGCATAAAAGCCCGAGAAAGGGCAATTTTCTGCCATTGTCCGCCGGAAAGCTCTTGCCCTGACTTAAACCAACGTCCTAATTGAGTTGTGAAACCATCAGGCAATCTTTCGATAAAAGGTTGAGCCATTCCTTTTTCGGCAGCGATTTCCCATGCTGTTTCATCTTCCAATTTTTCCACATCACCAACACCAATATTTTCACCGACGGTAAATTGGTAGCGAACGAAATTCTGAAAAATTACTCCAATTCTTCGTCGCAATTCATCTAAATCCCACTCTTCTAAATTCAAGCCATCTAATAAAATTCTTCCCGATTCTGGAGTATAAAGTCGGGTGAGCAATTTAATTAAAGTCGTCTTTCCCGAACCATTCTCACCAACAATTGCTAGTTTTTCACCCGGTTTCAAATGCAGCGAAATATTTTTCAAAGCTGGTTTTGTACTTCCGGGATAAGTAAAAGAAACGTTTTCAAACCGAATTCCATCTTCTGGATTTGTACCTTTGGTTGCTCTACCGTATCTTTTCGGTACTTCTTCTTCTAAGAATTCGTAAAGGTTGGAAAGATATAGGTTATCTTCGTACATTCCCCCAATAGAAGTCAAAGCACTTGCAAAAGTAGTTTGTCCCTGACGGAATACGGTAAGATACATCGTCATATCTCCCAGAGAAATCCTACCGGCAACGGTTTCTAATACAATCCACGCATAAGCAACGTAGAAAGTTGCAGTACTCAACAAACCTAATAAATAACTCCAAAAACCCCGCTTGATTGTCAAATCCCTATCTTCACCGTAAAGTTGATGAAATAGGTTGCGATATCTTCCCAACAACATGTCACCAAGCTGATAGAGTTTTACTTCCTTGGCAAAATCTTCGCGAGCTACCAACGTCTCTAAATATCGCTGCTGTCGGGTTTCCGGGGCACGCCAGCGAAATAAACGAAAAGCTTGTCCCGCAAACCGAGTTTCGGCAACAAATGCAGGTATGGCGGCTAAAATCAGTATGGCTACAGCCCATGCAGAAAAGCTTATCAGCAAAGCGCCGTAGGTAAGCAGCGATAAACCACTTTGCACCAAACCAAAAGTACGATTAACTAAAGAAAGCGGACGACTAGAAGCTTCCCGTCGCGCATTTGTCATTTTGTCGTAAAATTCGGAATCTTCAAATTGACGCAATTCCAACGTCAGCGCTTTCTCGATAATCAGTACATTTACTCTTTGACCTAGTAATACTCTTAACAGCGACTGAGCAACGCTAAGTCCGCGCTGACTACCTGCAAGTAAAGCCACAGCAACAGCTTCTAATCCTACATACATCAAAGGAAAAGAAGTATTGAGATTATCTTGTAAAGATAAATTTCGGGTTTCAACAACAGCATCAACAATCAATTTACCGATGTAGGCAACAGCAGCCGGTAAAAGCCCCGCCACTAAAGTTAAAACTGCCAGAATAATCGTGAGAGTGCGATTAGTAGTCCAAACTAAATTTACAGCTCGTCCGCTGTAGCGAAATACAGCGAAAGATTGGCGTAAGTTGTTACGTAATTTGCTTATCCTCATTTTTCACTCTAACAATTAACATAACTCGCTAGCTATATAGTTAAGCCCGCTAGACTAACATATACCTAGCGAGTAACAATTAAAATGGGATGTAATTTAGATCCACTATATTTTTCAACTGATACCAATATTTCAATTTCATTCGATATGTGACTTTCCCGCGTATATCCCTTTCTGAATTTGCGGTGAAAAAATTAGCAATTATCGGGTCATCCCACCTACCATAACTACTAGATAAACTCTTATCAATTTCCTCGTAAAAGCTAAGAAACTGATATAGTTTACGGTAATGCTTTTGTGGTAGATTGCTTGCGGAGAATTTTTTCCTGTAATTAACGCTTAACTCATTGATATAAGAGGTTATGCGCGGGTTGTTCCAGTCCCAACCTAAGCTTTCTAGCTTGGAATCTACGGTATTAAAATCTATTGATGTTGGTTGCATTTTTTAATTTTCACCTAAAAAAAAACTACAAAAAAATGGCGATCGCCATTTTTACCGTTAACTATCACAAAGTGCTTTGACTAACTCCCGAAACAGCAATTTACCTGCTAGCGCAGCAGTTTTAGAACGTGCTAGCTGCACGGGTTTACCGCCTATTTTCATTTCATCTAAGTATTTACCGAGCTTTTGAGTAATTGTGTTTGTCCGGCGATGTCTTGGCTCAACCGCTGAAAATACCCACAGCCACCACATTTTTCTTGATAAAGAGCTTCCGGATTTAACTTTATCTTTCTTGCTATCCCCCGAATACTCTTGAGTAGGTGCTAGTCCAAGACTTTTTAAAAACCGGCGTTCGGAAAGATGTCTAGCTGTTGGCTTACCCGAAATTCTTCCTTTACGGATTTTGATAATCGGCTTATTATCTTCTAAATAACGGGTGAACGGATATATTTGAGTAATTATTAAGGCTTCTGTGCGATACCCAAAATTAAATAATTTAAAAGTTTTTCGGTATCGCACAAAGTCTTGATGAGCAATAATTTGTTTTAGTTGTTGCTCGAGGGAATATTCTTCTTTGTGAAATTCACATATCCGATGACTGTGGAGTTCTACGCTCTCTGTAATTCCAAGTCCTATTGAATCTTTATACAAGCGTTTGTATTTCGGACTTCTCCTTTCCCCGCACAACCATCCCCAAAGCAGGGGAGACAAAATAGTTTTTGATTCCGAACGAACGAATGCTACTTCTGGGAATTGCCAAGCTAAATCTTGACGGACGCGATTAATAATTGCAGTGCGGATGCGGTTTATGTGCTGTAACCTCAAAACAATTTGACGTAATTTAAAAGTTTTTGGGGAACGAATATTTATAAACTTAGTAGACTTGTCTAAATACTCAACTCCATAAGCAGCAAGCGCGAGAGCATCAGCATCATCATCTTTGTTTGGCAATTCTAAGTGCCTTTCCCGGTAATATCGCAATTTGGCGTGATCTACTAGTCTTGTCTCAACACCTGCATTCATTAAATGGTGAATCCAAATTAAAGAGTAATTAATCCCGGTTGGCTCAAGAACCGCAATGTCAGGTTTAAATGCCAGTAAAGCTGACAAACCTTTTTTATCAGCATTTAATTTTGCAAACGGGTATTCGTAGTAAAATTCATGGATGTCATTGGGTAAACCGTGCAGCAGACAGCATGAAACTGAGGACTTGCTTACATCAAGTCCCAAAATTCTTTTCATAGGTTGTAATCTTACGAACTAATGAAGGCCGCAGCCTAATGTACTCTCAAAGTAGAAGCTCATGAAAAATGTAAGGCAATAAGCCTATCTGAATATCTGAGCTTTGGTGCTAGAACGGTGAAACCATCCCGCGACTGTGGGATTTACCCACAGTTTCGGTTAGTGGTTAGCTAACCTCGTCAGGCGAGTTAAATACATTAAATTCAATCAAGAAAGTTACTGAATGTGCTTTTGTCAAAACGTAAACTACTCGTTCTTATCACCCAACTTCTTTTTTTTTGTGCCCTACAAGGGTGAATAGTAGAAGAAGTCAGCACCTGTAAATTTTCAAGTCTTAATGACAAGTATTCTAAAAATTCAACGAATTTTTTAGCGTCGTTTGCGGTTCCTGTTATGTTTAATTTAACTTCCACGATTGTCCTTTTTTATAATCGGTAAATTTTGCCAAGCCTAGTTTTCTTCCCTTTGCTATTCTTTTTAAATCATCGCTTCTAATACTCAACATCTGTTAATTTCATCAATCCATCGCAGTATTCTTCAAGAGAGTCATCACTACATTTATCGAGTTCATATTGTGCCTGCTGGAAAACATTCTTTCTATAAGCATCTTTTGACATGTTTGAATTCATTAAAACATGTGCATTACCTAAAGCCATAGTGAATGCTTTTTCTATCAAACCTAAATGCCTTTTATGAATCAAAATATAATCGCTATCGTCAGCTTTTTTGAATGCAGGCTTAGTTTTTTGATTCATTATCGAACATATCCTTTAAATCCAAAATTCCTGATTTACCTTGATTTTTTATCAACTGTTCAATAACAAAATCTAATTGCTGTTGTGACAATTCATGGACATGAGAATTAGCATAATGACTAAATTGCAGAGTAGTTTCTTGCATCTCGCTACCGCTACAAACAGCAAAGCTTTGAATAGCTAATCCCACGCAGTGAGACATTGCAACCAATGCTCTCTTATGAACCAATACATAATTCGGGTCATTGTCTGGGATTTTGTAGGATTCTTCTTTCATCTCTTTATATTGGGAATTCTAAATTTAATATTGTGTCTGGATTTAAGTTGGCTTCTCTACAGTAATCAATTATCTTTTTAAGAGACTCTGCACCGCGCTTTATTTCAGCATCTAGCTGTTTTTTTTCTTCTTTTAATTCAGCAATGTCTAACTGTAACCGTGTCCTTTTATCTTCCATCTCTAAAACGTGTAGTCCTAGTTTTGAATCTACTGTAGCTTGTGCAAAATCAAACCGTTCTAAGAAATTCTCATCTTCTTGAATTTCAAATTCTACACAACAACTTGCGTTACCTAAGCTTCTTGGCAACGTTCTTTCATATCTTATTTTTTTCCATCTAATTTCGTTCCGAATCACATCTAAATTCATTTACTCTCCTCATCCAAAGCATTAATATAATTACTGCAATGACCTAGCTTCATAGAAGCCTCTACAAACATCGGGTAAACTTGTGCGTTGGCTTCTTTGTTTAGCGCTTCTTGCTCTCCTATGATTTTTTTAATTTCTACTAGCTTTTCTATTGCACCATGCAATAACTCCCATACTTGCTGATAATCCCAACCTGGATCTGTATTTGACATAATCACTCCTTGAGTTAGACTTAACTGATTTCGTGCATAGTAAAAGGTAGATACACCCTGACGTAGCGTTTCTATACTTTAGAAGCGCTATTCTCTTTCTTTAAGTCTTCAGTTGAAAAAGCGATTTCAAGTATTGCGTTGGGTAATAACCCTTGCAAGACTTTGAAATGCCTTTCACATTCAGCGCGAGACTCTAGACGCGCTATACACATTTGATAACCGCCAGTAGATAGGCGTTTGAAAATACACCAATTAGCTTCACTTGCAAGTTGGTTCATAGTTAAAACTGTTTTTAAATTGTTAGGAAACGCGGGTTGTAGACAAAAACCCGCGCAAGTCGAAAAAGGATTAGTAGTGATTACAGATTTTAGTTATTTAAAAACACCTCCTCAGTTTGACGCTGCAAAAATTTGGGCTAGCTGTGGCGATTGCTAACCCGCCCTTCTAACTGTTCTCAAATAGCGCATTGGTGGGGTCTGGTAGACATAGCGCCATCAGTTAGAAGGATTATTTGATTGTTCAAAGATTCCACAAATCTTGGTTTGCGGAGTAGGTATCCCGTAGTTACTGGTGTGTCTCGCGAGTTTTAGGCGAGAGGGGAATTATTCATTTACAAAAATGAATTATAGGGATAATATTTCATATATAAAAATAAAAGTCAATACCTCATTTTTATATATGAGATAATCGGAGAGTAAAATGAGTGATTTTGGTTATGGCAAAAAGAGGAAGGCCCAAGTCCGGACGAAACGCGAAGACGGTGAGTCTAACGATTTCACCGGAGGCATGGGAGATGTTCAGACTCCAAGCTATGGAGCAAGGAATAACTCGTTCGGAGTTGTTAGAGAAAATTGCAAAAACACCGAATGTGATGAACAACCTATCAAACAAGAAACAGCTGGGGGAACTTTACGCCAGTTAGCTAATGAAGTTAGAGAGCAACTGGCATATCACGAGTCGCAGATTGAATTACAACGAAACCGTCTTAAAAGATTAGAAACCTTAATTCAAGAAGAAGATTTAGATAAACCGTCTTAGTAATGTACTAGGACGGTTTTTCATTATTCTTTTGATTTGGAACCCCAAACATAGAACAAAATCCCTGCACTACCAAGTAAGGGATTTTGTAGGGTACCAACTTGCAATTGGCTAATATTAACTAATAGAATTATGACACAAAGTAGAAACAAATCAATAAGCCAGTGGACATATAAACATGATGAATTCTGTTTACAAAATTCAATAAGTCCTGCCGCTAAACTCCTATGGCAATGGTTGATTAAAAAAGGATACATAGGGGAATCTGAACCGGACTTAAAAGATTTTAATAAATGGGTATCTAGGAACCGTAGTAAAGGCGCTTATTGCAGAAATACTTTAAAAGATGCTTTCAATAAACTCGTAGAATCTAGAGCTATCAACCTTGTCAAGAAATACACTTGGAATATTGTCAAAATAGTAACCAGACCAATTGAGTATCTGAAACCGAAAAAAAAGTTACAGAAGCGAAATATTTTTGACAGTTTAGATAGGTCAAAGCAGCGAAATTACGACAACGGGTTATCACAACAACAACATATAAGAATATTAGACAATCAAATTTTATTTTCTCAGTACGGTATCCACTTTGACGACACAGAAAAAGAAGTACTTGACCGTCCTAAAAATGAAATACTCCTTGCTATTGTCTGCTATCAACTGGCGGACGAAACAAGAATTACTCAGTGTACTGGCGTTGATGAAAACAACGAACCGTTAGAGATTTTAGAAGAGTTAAAAGCTGCTGAGGTTTTTAATTTACCCGTCTCAAATGGAATCTACAAAGGTGCTATTTACGCAATTTCAGAGCAAAGCTCAGTACTTAAATTCACCGAATATTCAAACTAGAATCGATGACTTTTCAAGACTTTCTTGTTGTATTTGCGGAAGTATTACTACCGTTAATACTTGCTTTTGTAGCGCGAAATACTGAAATTACAAAATCTAGCCTGACAGAGATTAAGGCACTAAAAAAACAAATCGAGAGCGATAAACACGAACAAACCCAATGGATTATTGAAGTCAGAGAATCGCTTAAGCGAAATGACTTTATGACCGAACGTAATTCAACTTTAATTGCGAAGCTAGTTGACCACTCTTTTTTGGGGAATAAAAATGAAAATCAGTAGTATTATTGAATGGCTTAAAATTTTGGTTGCAACTAGCGAGCAAGTTGCCGAAATTATTGAAGCGTCTAGCATTCCACCTGAAGAGCAGAATGCTGTACGCAACAGCGTTTCTACTGCACTAGAAAAGCTTAATTACGCAAACAGTAAAGTTGATGTTGAGCCTACATGCAATAGCTAAATAGTTATCTAACCATCAACACTAAATTTATTATCTTCCTCATGCTGCTACCGGTACGCCTCCCGGTAGTTTTCTTGGTTGGAATGCCACAGTACATTTATATTCTAAGCTGCCGCTGGCAAAAAACATGCGTATCTTCCGAGCATCTATAAGTAATTTAAAAACCCGCACGTTTTAAGATGCGGGTTTTTTTGCGTTTTTTTTGGGGTATGCTGCGGTATAACAATGAAGTGTTTGTATTACTCATGAACACAATCATAGCTAGTTTTAGTATTTTGTCAACTTTGAGCCTTATTAGTTCTGAATATAGCGCGAAATTAGTGGCGATCGCCGAGGAAAGTGTATAAAGTATTAATATATTTATTCAGTTACGGTAATCAAATTACTTTTATGATTGCGTAGACAAAAACGCTATATAGCAATGCAAGGCGCAAAATACTGAAATAGCAAAAATATTTTTACATAGATACCATGATAGATTAAGTACTTTTTCTGAATCTGAATCAATCAAACAAAAAAATAATTTAATTTAAATCTATAAATCTACCACAATAAATGAAATCATCACCTATCGTAATTTGTACTAAAAGCCTTAATAATATTAAATATAATAGCGTTATCAACTGGACTCTGCTTGAAGATTTTAATGTTGTATATGAATCACGTTGTCCAGAAAAAAATATTTATCACAAACAAGAAATGTGTTTTGACAATTTGCCAATACAGATAAAAATAATGATAGCTAAGCAAGCAATAAAGAGTCCTTTTCTAAAAACTTTAGAATCGAAAGAACAATTAAAATTAGTGCTGTTTGCTGTCAAGGAATCGACTATCAACTCATGGTTATAGCTATAAGTAAAATCCTATGCTATTAGCTACAAAAATAGTCTAATTAACTATAAAAATAAATGTTAGCAGCAGTAAATTACTTACTAAATTTGCAATCAATACTTTATAGGCTGTAGTGAAATATGACTAAAAATAAGCATCGGGCTTAATTAATGTGCTTATACTTATCTTGATGAAAATAACACGAATCTAGCCGCAATTGCCAAAAAATAACAATAGAGGATTTACATAAAAATTTTACAAGTCACAATATTGCCACCCTTTAGATTGTAATATATTAATTAGTTATCATTAAATTATATATTCTCCTAGCTCTATGAAATTACCATTAAACATTAAATCATTACCTGTTGTCACTTGTGCTAAAGACCTAACGAATCTCAAGTATGGAACGATTAGTAAATGGATGCTGTATGAAAATTTTACAGTTAACTATGAATGGTCTTGTCCTGAGAAAAAGAAATCTCGCAGGCAAGAAATTGATTTTGAAAATTTACCACTAGAAATACAAATTATGATAGCGAAACAAGCTATTAAAAATCCTACTTTGAAGAATTTGGAATCCGATAAACAGTTGTTTTTAGTTCATCTTGCTGTCTTAAATAATTCATAAGCTAATAGTAAGTTATCTCTGAAACTTTTAGTTAAAACAAGGTCGTAGATAATAGAAAGTAGAAAGTAGGGGGAGTATTTTGCAACTGTTTTAAATTCTGTTAAATAGGTTCAATTGTGGCAATTTTATTTAATCAATCTAAGCAAGTTTCGATTCATTTTTTGCTCTGTTTTTCAAAAATAGCTTTTTTCGCACTCCATAAACTGATAGCTAAAAGTCCGAAAATTATTTTTGGTTCGGGTACAGAAGCAATTCGACGATATTGGATGGGAGTATTTACTATTAAGTCACCTTGAGAATTAAAAATTTGATCCAAGGCATCAATGCTATTTTCTCTAATAGTTACCTGAGAAACAACTTTACCACCAGAACTTGTTGGACAGCCATCGGGAGCATTGTTTCCAGTATAAAAGTTGGGTTCGTAAGTAATTTCTAAGTCGCAGCTGACTGGAATGAGGTTGGTGACGTACTCCACACACTCCCCTTCGGGTGAGTGTGGGCTTCTCAGAGACTCTAGGCAACCCTAGACATAAACTGAGCTTGTTTATACAGGTCGTGCGCCCCACGATTCCTGATGTTAATTGCGGCATTTTGGTCACGGCAAATAGAAGTATGACAAACCGGGCAATTATGCATTCTTTGAGACAAAGGTTTCTTTACTTTGTGACCACAATTTGAACACTCTTGAGAAGTACCATGAGGCAATACTTTTATTACCACCAAACCAGCATTTTCGGCTTTGTTTGTAAGTATTGAAATGAATTGTCCCCAACCTGCGTCATGAATACTTTTAGCAAGTCTAGTCCTAGCCAGACCTTTTATATTTAACTTTTCAACCGCTACTACATCATAATTTTTAAGTAGTCGATTAGCTATTTTAAAATGAAAATCTTTCCTTGTATCAGCAATCTTTTTATGCTGTTTACTTAATTTTCGTATAGCTTTTTTACGTCTATTAGAACCTTTTTTGCGGCGAGAAACGCGCTTTTGAGCTTTACATAATTTACGTTCTGCTTTACGTAAATATTTTGGTGCTGCAACTCTTTCGTTATTAGACGTAACAATAAAGTCTATTAATCCGGCATCAATCCCAACAATATTATCCCGGTTAAAGTCAGGTTTAATTGTTGGTACTGTCTTATCATCAAGGCTCAAAGTTACATAATAACCATCCGCTTTCTTCGTGACGGATACAGTTTTTATTGTGAAACCGTCTGGAATAGGACGATGTACGATTACTTTTACATCACCAATTTT
This sequence comes from Rivularia sp. PCC 7116, assembly GCF_000316665.1. Taxonomy (GTDB): domain Bacteria; phylum Cyanobacteriota; class Cyanobacteriia; order Cyanobacteriales; family Nostocaceae; genus Rivularia. Next base: position 2,618,314 of record NC_019678.1, read on the forward strand.
TGAAAGCTTTATCACTTTATTTGAGAAATGATGTTGCTTGAACTGCTGATAAGTAAAAGTCTTATATTGACCTTCGCCCTTAAATCTCGGCCGTCCCGATTTTTTACCGCGAAGTCTGCCGGACAGAGTACTCTTTCCGGCGAGCTTCGCGTTAGCATCACCTTTCAACCATCTATCAAAAGCTTTTTCAACTCTTTTCGGAACTTCCTGTAATACTTGGGAATGAATATCTTTGTACCAAGGATGTTCTTTTTAAGTTGTGTTAAAGATGCTTTTTGATTGTAATAATTTGGTTGCTCTATTAATTCAGGCAGGTAGCAAACCAAGGAACATCTATCAATTGAACAACGGTTCTGTTCATACCAGTTAAATCTTTGAGCCAACAAAAAATTGTATTGATAACGCAACATATTTAATGTATTGTCAATTTTTTCTGCTTGTTGATTTGTTGGCTTAATTTTGAATTGGTAAGAAGTTTTCATTGATTTATTCCTTGGTTCGACCTATAACTATAATAACATAAACATACAGCCATTGTACAGACTGATGAGTAAAAAAGATTAGACGTAAGAATGAGTGAGCGCAGATTAAATAAGTTAAAGCTATACGCGGCAAGCAAGGATAAAACCATGACCGCAATTCTTGAAGATTTGATTGACTCGTTGCCATCCGAAGAAATTGATAAAAGTCTCGCTGTCCTAAAAAGCTCGTCAACAAGTTGACATTGCTTTTAGGACGCAAAACTTTTATCCTCGGATTCATCTCACCGCCTCACTTCGTGTAGGCGGGAGGCTTCTCCGGTTCCAAGCTAAAATTAACAATACGTTCGGATTTAGGACGGTTACATATCCCGCTTAAAAACTCTGGATTAATAACGCTACGAACGCCGAGGTTAACTATATCATTTCCTTGACTAAAAGAATAAAAACTATTGCGTTCAAAAACATTACTTTGCTGTTGTAAGTAAAGATTTTGTGTATTTGCAGCTTGATTTCCACCAGCTAATTCTACGCTACAGGTAGACAAGTCAATTAAGGGTACCCTGGGATTATTAGCTACCTGTGTGGAATTGTCAAAGTTTCCAGTAAACCACCGTGTTACTTCATTTACTTGTGTCTCAATTGGTGGAGCAATACTAGCAGCAGCACGATTTGAATTAGCAAATGTAAATCCTGAAAGTACAACTGTTAAAGCATACACTTTGAATTTATTCATCATTTTCCAAGATAATTTTACTTTAGATAGATTTTTTAATTGCTCATTTTAGTTATGAGTAAATTTATAATGTAATTTCCAATTAAGCAATATTTCGGAGACGTTAAGCATAATATCTTAATTGATTTTCTAGGATTATTTACTAAAATTTTACATTGCTTTGTAGAAATACTGATAATGAAGCACAAGGAGGTTCATCTACTAGAAAATATCAATATTTAAACTTGCATTTATCTCTGTTTTTGCAGGTATTTTTGATTAAATACATAATTATTAACGCATCAAAAGTAAAGGAATACTTAATATCCCTAGCAGCATTACAATAGTGCTTAAAAACCAAATTAATACACGACTTGGTCGGTAATCGGCTCGTTCAATTTGTCGAAATACTCGATTATAACGCCAAGCCGCTAAAGCAATAACTATAATGCCAATAATTACCAAGCATAATCCTAAATTTTCGGAATTAAATATAGAATTATTTTTGACTGTTTGACTAGCAGTTGTGGTTTGTAGTTGGCGTAAAAATAAACTAAATCTAGCAATAGCTAAGCCAAAACCAATTAAAGAAATTGATGTCCGTAACCAAGCTAGAAAAGTACGCTCGTTAGCTAGATGTTCTCTAAGGCGACTGTCCCTATTTTTGTTCGCCATTAATAAGTATAAATAACAGAATATTTGATAATTTTACATTGATAAGGATGTTAAATTTCATGTGGTATAGTCAATAGCGGTTTAATTTCTGCAACAATGATTTTATAAAAAATTATCAATGAACAATTAACAATAAAGAACTAGTTGATAATTGATGAACCACACCCTGCGGGTGAAAATTTATCGCTGATGATGGATTATGTTTATTCGTAAAACTTTATCTCTACCAGATATTCAACTGTCTTACTTAGAATGGAATCAAGGAAAAGAACCTTTATTATTACTCCACGGTTTAGCTGACAATGCCCTTATTTGGTCTAATTTGGGCGATTATTTAGCCGCAGATTATCATATAATTGCTCCAGATATGCGCGGTCATGGTGAAAGTAGCAAACCAGAAAATGATTATACATTTAGTAGCACTATCAGAGATTTAGAAGCTTTGATGGATAGTTTGGGATGGAAAAACGCTCATATTATCGGACATTCTTGGAGTGGTAAGTTAGCTTGTATTTGGGCAACCAAGAATCCCCAACGTTTGAAAAGTATGGTGTTGGTAGATCCAATTTTTATTTGGAAAATGCCCGATTTTTTCAAATTTTCTTTTCCAATTTTATACCGCGTTCTACCCTTTCTTAAAGGCATGGGACCTTTTGAAAGTTATGACTCAGCAGAAAAACAAGCACGTCAGTTAAGTCAATATCAAGATTGGACTCCTTTACAGCAAAAAGTCTTTCAAAACAGCATCGAACAAAAAGCTGATGGTAATTGGGGAAGTAAATTTACCATAGCCGCACGAGACGGTATTTTTGACGAAGTTATGCAGGTACCAGGTTTAACGGAGTCAGTGAATATTCCTACTCTTTTCGTACAGCCAGAAAAAGGAGTAAACCGGCAAGATTGGCAACTAAAACCTTACAAAACCTATTTAAAAAACTTACAGATATCTCAATTACCGGGAAATCATTGGTGTTTTATGACGGAACCAGAAGCGTTTAATAAGAAGGTAGGGAAATTTTTAAATCAGTGAACAGCGAACAGTGAACAGTGAACAGCGAACAGTTATCAATTGTATTAGTTCAAGATAATAGTGATTATTCGATACTATTAATTGTAGGTAATTTTTTTCAATTAAAATCTGTTATTAAATTATAATTACAGCTTTAAAACTTGCAAAAAATGCTAAATAATTACTGTTCACTGATAACTGTTCACTGTTAACTGATTACGCTCCCATTCCGGAATATTTTTTCAACCCTTGTCTCCACATAATTCGATTAATTCCTAGAAATAAGATAAACCAACCTGTTGTTGATAAAAAACCTCTTGCAATATCTGTTGGTAAGCCCACTAAAATACTGACGGGGAAGTTAATTAAATAAGGAAATGGTGTTAATAATACTATCTGCCTTACCTGTTCGGGAAATACTTCTAATGGTGCTATAGTTCCCGACAAAAATAGATAGAATAAAAACCAAAAATCGTGCAAGGCATAGGCTCTTTCCGTCCAAAATGCGAACATTGCAAAGGTATATTGAATCACGAAGCGCAGAGCAAAAGCCATTGCCGAAGCCAAGAAAAATAATATTATTTGTACGAAACTTGGTACCCAAACAGCCTGGGGATAAAGTGCGAAAAACAAAATTATCAAAAATATGGCAAAGGGTATACGAGCAACTCTTTCTGAAAGGTGAGAAGATACATGATACCATACCGGGTCTAAAGGCTGTAGCAAACGCGGTGAAAGTTTCCCTTCTACGACTTCTCTTTCAAATTCCCAAATTACCCATACAACTGTTAATTGTCTGACTAAAAACACCGCTAGAAAATAACGAGCAAAATCTGTTGAAGATAAACCAAATTTTCCTCCTTCCGCTGCTTCCGTCCAAACTCCCATCATAATTATCGGCAGGGAACCCGTTAAAACCCATAATATTAATTCGGCGCGGTATTCTACCATGTAGGCGTAGTATACCGTGAGTAGGGTGACAGCTTTTCTGATTATACGTTTCATAAATTTGTTATTTGTTAGTTGTTAGTATTTTATAAGAAAGAAGCAAAATTTTAAAAATTAAATCAGCAAATTATTCTTTATTCTCTGCTTGCTAATCCCACTTCAATTAATAGTTATTAATCTTATTTACTTTACAAACACTTTCTTAAAACTTACCCTTTTCATTACTATTCATTTCTAAATTCTTTATATAAATTAAGTAAAAACTCTGAAGATAAGAATAATCTCTCAACGCAAAATATACTAATAGGCGAAATTAATTAGGTGTATCCGAAATTTTAAGTACAGGGTTTTCAACGCCACTTCTATCATCTCATCATTTTCCTCATTAGTAGCATTTATAAAAACCTGTATTAATTATGAATTCAATAAATAATATGATGCACTCTCAAGCTCATATGAATCACTCGGATAATCCGGTGAAGCAAAAAGAGCATATGGATTTGGTGAATCTATCGCAAAGGTTGAATAATCCTGTTGTTGCCATTAATAATGGTTCCTGGTTTGATTCCAATACTTGGGAAAATAGTAAGATTCCCGAAAGCGGTGATGATGTAGTTATTTCCGAAGGGGTAACGGTAACCTACGATAATGCAAGTGATACTCGTTTAAATGTGATGCGGGTAGATGGAAAACTACAATTTGCATCCAATCAAAATACAAAATTAGTTATAGATAGTATTTTTGTTTCTAAAGAAGCTGAATTATCTATCGGTACTAAAGATAATCCAATTCAAGCTGATAAAACTGCACAAATAATTTTTACTAGCGATACACCCATAGATACAAATTGGGATGTCAAACAACTAAGTCGGGGTTTGGTAAGTCACGGTAAAGTTGATATTTTCGGTACTGAAAAAACCGATTTTCTGACTCTTCAAAATGATGTTTTTGCCGGTACAAATCAATTAATTTTAAAAAACGTTCCTGAAGGCTGGCAAGTTGGCGATACAATCGTCGTCGGCGGTACTCAATACGATTACGATGGTAAGGATGAAGATAATTCTCGCTTCCAAGATGAAGTTTTAACTATTACAGAAATTAACGGCAATATAGTTAAATTCACTAATAATGATATTACTTCGGGAGATAATACTGTACTGCGGTTTGACCACAAAAGACCGGATATTGCCGAAAAAGACCAGTTAAATTTATACGTGGCAAATACTAGCCGTAACGTCAGCTTTGCAACCGAAAATGCCGATAGGGTACCCCTCAATCAACGCGCTCATGTCATGTTTATGCATAACACTGACGTGCGGGTATACAACGCGGGGTTTTATGGTTTGGGGCGTACCGATAAGTCTATACCAGTAGATGATATCGGACGAAATCTAGATGGTAGTGTCGGTAACGGTACCAATATTCGCAGTAGATACGCGCTACACTTTCACCGCGCAGGCTCCGAAGATATCAACGGTATGGCTGCTATTGCTAAGGGTAATGCCATCGTTGATTCTCCCGGTTGGGGAATTGTCCATCACGACAGTCACGCAATTATTGAAGATAACGTTGTTTTTGATGTTGTTGGCTCTGGTATTATTACTGAGTCTGGTAACGAAATTGGTGCTTGGCGAAACAATATTACTATTAAGACTGTAGGTTTTTCTGGCGACAGAAATGCCTTAGATCCAGATTCCCCCAGAGTACTAAACTTCGATTTTGGCTTTGATGGTGAGGGCTACTGGGTTCAAGGTGCTGCTGCGATCGCAATCGAAGATAACGTTGCGATTAGTGCGGCTGGTGGTGGTATCAATATATACGGCGGTAATGACGGGGGAGAATCGGTTAGGGATAAGAAGTTTATTGATGTCAAAAATTTACCCGATTATCTAAAGAATATTGCTAAAGGTACCGATGATGAAACAAAAGTCGATGTTGGTGCGGTACCGTTTCAATTATCTGGTTTTGAAAGTTATAATTCCCGAGATGGGATTTTTTCTTGGGGAAAAGTACGCAACGATGACGGACAATTAGATTCAAATTTTGATTCTGAAGGTTTAAAAAGACCTGCTCATGAATATATTTCAACTCTAGAAGATTTTAAGTTATGGAATATTTATGAAAAAGGAATTGTCCTATTTTATAATAACAATTTTGAATTTAAAGACGGTTTAATTGTCGGTGACAGTACGGATATAAATGACCGTCACGGACTGGGGATATTTACAAATCATGCTTCAAAAGAAGAGATATTTGATAACTTAAAAATCAAAAGATTTGAAGACGGTTTGACAGTACCCTTTGATGCTGGAAAAGACTTTATTGCTTCCGAATTGAAAAATAGTAGTTTTTCAGAAATAGATAATGTATTTGTTTCAACAGAACCCCCGAAACCAGAAGATAACTTTTTAGAAGAAATAGAAGATTTTCCCAGCTATTTTGAAATTAATAATACTGAATTTGAACCAGTCGTAGGTAATTTAGCTCCAACAGCAACTTTTCAAACTCAAGCAATTGGAGGTTATGCAATACAGCTTGATGCAAGTGCTTCCTTCGATGAAGATACCGATGCAAAATTTAAAAATCAACCCAGCAAAGGAATTGTTGCTTATGGTTGGGATTTGAATAATGACGGAGATATTGATAAATTTGGTCGTAAAATCAATCATTATTTTGACAAAGCTGGTTTGCAAGATATTACTTTAAAAGTTTGGGATAACCAAGGTACAGCTAATACTATTACTCAAGCTATTAATATCCAACAAACAGCTTACAAAAATCCTTTAATTAACGGTGATTTTAGTTCTAATCAGTTGGGAGAAGACTATAAAGCTAATAGTACCGCTGCCAATCAAGGTTGGTTTGCAACTCCAGGAACAAAACATAATTCTGATAGAGGTGGTTCGGTTGTTTTATCTGGAGAATTTAGTGCGGGATTATCGCAGATTATTTACGATAATCAAATTACCAGAGGATTGCAAACCCTTAGTTTCAATTTTAAAAATATTGAAGGAAGTTCCGAACCGTTACAGGAAAATCAAATTTTAGTAACTGTTTACGGCGTAAATGGAGAGTTTGAAAATGACTTATATTCTGGTGAAGGACCAACTCAAGTTGGTGTTTTGCCAATGGATAGCTTTAAATTATTAGAAGAAGACTTTGGAGGTTCCGATTACGATTGGAAAGAAATTACACGAGATATCGATTTAGGAACCGGTTACGACTATTTAATGTTCCAAATTAACACCAAAGAAGCAAATCAATCCGGAGATTTGATTGCCATAGATGATGTCGCAATAATCGGTGAAGGTTTACCAATAGTCACCCCCGAAGACATAATTGTACCCGAATTAATACAAGAACTACCAGAAATTGAAATTCCAACCATCGACATACCAGAAATTGAAAATCCCCAAACTTTAGGAACAAATCCTTTAGAAATTGAAAATTCCGGAATATATACTCTACCCGAAGGCAAAAACCTTAAATTCAATCTCGATAACATCTCAACTGAAAATGTTAGCGAAATTGGTATATTTATAGTTGATGACCAAAACGGAAATATTAACGGCATCGCTCCAAATTCTCCAGATTATCTGCAAGCTGCTTTATCGCGATCGCAAGTAATTTTCTCTACAATTTCCAACTCACCCAACGGATTCAACCCTACAAATATTAAACGTATCCTCGAACTTGATTCTCAAAGACAATTTGGTTTCTACACAATCCCCAACGGAAGCAGAGATACAGCGATTACAGAGATAAGAGAAAGCGGCAAAACAAACTTAACCGTATTATTTTCCAACTCTTCTCAAATACAGGTAAGCAATTTCAATCAACAAGGTTTTTCCTTAGAATTATCAGCAATATCATTAAACGTACAGTTTGCAGAAGATACTTCAGTAACAGGAACAAAACTGCAAACACAAACAGAACTAATCGATTTAAGGGATGAAACTGTTGAAATATCAGTTAATATCGACGTATACCGAGAAGCAGAATACGACAATATAATCGGCTTTTATCAAATCGCTGACGCAGAAGGCGGAATCGATATTACTGGAGACGGTATTGCAGACATCAATGTTGGGGAACAGGGATATAGGCAAGCAGCTTTAGACAATAGAATTACCAGTATTGATTTACTTCAAACCGAGAATCAGCAAACCGCATCCTACGACGGAATATTACAAGGTGGAAGCCTGATATCTTCATTTATGATTGTCGATGCAGGTTTACAGGAAGCAATCAACGGTGAAGCAGAAGTTTTATTCTCGCAATTAGGAGCAAATACCGATAACGTAGATAGCGTGAGGATTTTGGGTGATAACATCTTCGGTTTTGAAGATTCGGGAAATACCGGGGATTTTGATTACAACGATATGATTGTGAAGATTGATTTTGGGGTTTGAATTTGAGGAAGCCCTCACTCTAGAAGAGTGGGGCTATCGGAACAAAGCCCACCTTCGTGGGCTTAAGAAATTAATTAGCCCACGCAGGTGGGCTTCGTAAGTGTAGCCGCACCCATAAGCGGGTGACGGCGGTGAGCTACATTTCCCACTCCGAAATCAAAGTTTCTTGTCTGTGATGTGTAGCTTGGTTTTCGATATAATTCGTTACTGCTTCAATACCATTACGACTAACAGTAAACGCACCGTAAGCACCTTGCCATTTAAAAAAGCTATCCGGTTTAACTTCATGAGTAATAAGATGAGAAGAACTTCCTTTTACCTTTCCAATTAATTCAGATATTGTTAAACTAGGCGGAAAATTTGTGAGCAGATGTACGTGATTTGCAATACCTCCGACAGCAATTACAGTGCATCCTAAATCTCTACATTGTTTCGCAATAGCAGCATAAATAATATCTTGAATATCTTCTGTTACTAAGGGTAATCTATCCCAGGTTGCCCAAACAGAATGTAAATATAATTGAGTAAAATTTCTCGACATTTTTTATATTAAACGGATTAAAAGCGAATAATTCTATATTTCCCTTATTTAATGCTTAAATAACATTTCGATAATAGAACCATCACCCCACAGAAGGCTTCACAATCGCCCTCAGCCTAGAAGGCTGGGGCTATCGAAACAAAGCCCACCTTCGTGGGCTTAAAAAATTAATTAGCCCACGAAGGTGGGCTTCGTAAATGTAGCCGCACCCTTCTAGGGTGTCGGCGGCTTCAAATCATTTATGAAAAATCATTTGTTAGCAACCTAAATCTGGAAAGACGTAAAATTTTACGTCTCTACATTTTTTAATAAATCCCCAAAACGTTGATTAAAACCTAATATTCCCTGCAAACCACCTGTATGAATTACCACAATCGTACTATTCTCTTTAAAATTACCTTTTTCAATTTCATTCCATACACCATAAAATAATTTTCCTGTATAAATTGGGTCAATTTGTAACCGAATTTTTTTATAAAAATCATTGATAAAATCGATTAATTCCTGATTCCATTTTGTATAACCACCAAAATTATAATCACTTATTAACTGCCAATTATCGTAGCTTTCTCCCACAAATTCCCATATCAAACTATGAATTTCATCTAGAATAAAATTACCTTTAAGCGCTGGAAATACCTTCACCAAAGACACTCCAGCCAATCCAACAACCAATCCCGCAGCTGTTCCACCCGTACCGCTACTTACACAAAAATAATCCGGTACGTTATCAAGTTGTTCTTGCACTTCTGCAACTATCTCAGCACAACCTTTAACAGCTAAAGTGTTACTTCCACCTTCGGGTATTACATAACAGCTTCCCAACTCATCCTGTAACCGTGCGGCTATTTCCGCTTTCTCTTCCCGGTACTCTTTTCTTCCTACAAACACAAACTTCATTCCCTGCTGTTGCGCTAAATTCAAAGTTGGATTCAAAGGTTTCACTAATTCCCCTCGAATTACACCAATCGTCTCAAAACCAAACATATTTCCTGCTGCTGCGGTTGCGGCAATATGATTGGAATAAGCTCCGCCAAAAGTAAGTAAGCGCTGTTGTTGCTGTTGTTTTGCTACTTGGAGATTATATTTTAATTTACGCCATTTATTACCCGAAATTTGCGGATGAATCAAATCATCTCGTTTAACAAATAGGCGTATGCTGCGTTTTGTTAATAGTTCATCTTCAATAAGCTGTATTGGACTTGGTTTATTAAGCATATTTGGGCAAAAATAACTATAGAGACACTGCATTTCAATGTCTCTACTTAAATTTTAGTTATTCATTTAATAAATTACCATCTATAAAGTACCAAAAAAAATAGGGAACAAGTAAACACTAATATGACAAATACACCACAATGGGCAATTGAAAGAATCCGTGAAACTCAAAATAACCAGCTTAGCTGGTTAAATTTAAGTTGGGTTCCCTGGATGTATAAAAGTCAAAAGCTAACAGAAGTTCCTTTGGAAATATTTGAAATCGAATGGTTAAGGGAATTATATTTATGCAATAATAAACTGACGAGCATACCTGAATATATTACTAATCTTAATAATTTAACTTCTCTCGATATATCTGAAAATCAACTTATAGAAATTCCCGAATATATTTTTAGCTTAAGTAATTTAATTAAACTTGATGTAAGCGATAATCAACTAACTAAAATTCCTGAATCTATTATTCATCTTAAGAATTTAACAGAACTAAATATTAGTGATAATGATTTGAGTAAATTACCAGAATCAGTTACAAAATTAACTAATTTAACTAAACTATGGTCATGGAATAATCAGCTAAGAGAAATACCAGAATCTATTACCCGTCTCATCAACTTGATAGAACTTGATTTAAGTGAAAATAAACTGACGGAAATACCAGAATTTATTAGCCGTCTCACTAATTTAACTATACTCGATTTAGAAGAAAATCAACTAACTGAATTACCTGAGTATATTAGTTATATCTCCGGCTTAAATGAAATTTATTTAAACAATAACCCCTTAGAAAATCCATCTTTAGAAGTTGCAAAAAAAGGTATTATTGCAATTCGCGAATATTTTGAAAATTCTGCAATCTAAAATTTAGATTCTATATACAAAATCTGTAATACACCTTAATATTCGATGGTGCGTTACGGCAACATTGACGTATTGTTTTCCTCGGATATTATTCCGTGCCGTAACACACCCAACTTCTACCTCTTCAAAAACCTCCGTCTCATCTGAGCCGCAAAATCATTAACTTCCGGTATATTCATCATCGAAGCAACAACTCCGAAAACTGCTAATCCCGCAAAACCAGATATTGATAATTGTAAAAGCTGAATTAATAAATTATCCGAATTTATAATCTTTGCCATACCTAAAGAAGTTGCAAAACTTGCCGCACCTGCTACTACACTACCCGCAGCTAATCCTAATATCGGCAAACTCCACTTTACTATAGGTAAACCATTTAATTTGCGGTTGAGTAGGAATAACAACATGAATACCGAACTACAATTTACTCCCACTGTTGCTAATACTAAACCTGGTGCGCCTAAATTAAAAACTTTAATAAATAGATAGTCAAATAAACCATTAAGAAAAATATTTATCATACTGATACGAAATGGTGTGTTTCCATCACCCAAAGCGTAAAATACCCGGACTAAAACATCGCGTCCTAAATAAATAAACATACCGATGCCATTTACAACCAGCAAAGAAGCAACTAATTGAGTAGCTTCTGGGTTGAAAGCACCGCGCTCGTAGACTATCTTGACAATCGGGTTTGCTAAAGCCACCATCAAAGCACCCAAAGGCAACATTGTAAAAGCGGAAAGCAATAACCCCTCACGAATCTTTAATTTTAAATCTTCCCAATTTTGTGGATCTGCGAGTCGGGCAAACACTGGTAGCAAACGCACTAAAATTACATTAGAAATAATTCCCAAGGGAGTTTGTACTAACAACCCAGCATTTGCTAAAGCAGGTGCAACTTGAGTACCAATAAATCCAGCGAAATACAAATCGGTGTAAAGGTTAAATTGCAGCATCCCAGAAGAAAAAGTCGCAGGTCCCATAATTCTGAGGACTTCTTTTACTGCTGGCTGATTAAAATCGAATCGCAAGCGAATTCTGCCCATACCCGCTTTTGTTTGCGCTGCTATCTGCATAAACCATTGCAAAAGCGCTCCTACCAAAGTTCCTACAGCTAAAAAGGTTCCTCCCAACATTGCATATTCGGGAGTACTGATTTTGTTACCAACTTGTAGATAAAGAATGCCTACAGCCGCTACAAGTGCAGTACTGGAAAACAAAGGACTGATAGAAGGAAGCCAATATACGTTAGCAGTATTCAAAGCCCCAAAACCAATACCAATCAAACCCGCTAAAACCGCCATTGGAGCCATAATTCGCAATTGACGGATGGCAATTTCTTGAACTAACTGCTTAGTTGCTCCCTCTTCAACGGGCATTGTAAAAAGATCGACAAACAAAGGGGCAGTAATGACTATAACGATTGAGACAATAAATAGTATTCCACCAATCAGCGTCATAATCGTTTCTAACAACGGCGCTGCTTCCTCCTTCTTGCGCTTAGCTAAAACGCTAACTACAGCGCTATAAAAAGGGCCATTAATACCGCCGAGCAATATCAGCAAAAATCCTGGTATCGTATAAGCGTATTGAAAAGCAGCAGCAGCAGGCCCCAAACCAAAAGCGGCAGATATAACCAGCTGCCGCACCAAACCAAAAACTTTACTAATTAAAGTGGCAGCGGCAATAATGCCAGCAATCCCAGCAAACGAACGAGAAGGTTTATCTTGTTGTTTTGTCACAAATATTACCCGACAATATTCTAATTAAAGATAGCTGAAAGTATTTAACCAGAAATTAAGTTAGTAGTCAGGGAAAATTTGACAAATTCATTGATGGGTAATGGGTAATTGGGGATTGGGCTTGGGGCATAGTAAGTCACTGCGTTGGGCGGGTTCCCCGACTTGTAGCAAGTGGCGCAACCCGAAGGGGGCATAGGGCATGGGGCATAGTTAGGAATTAGGGGTTAGGAGTAGGGAATAGCGCCTAGTGAATTAATAATTTGTGCCTTCATTCCTTATCTCTCCTTATCTCTCCTTATCTCTCCTTGTCCCCTTGTCCCCTTGTCTCCCAACTACCAACTACCAATTACCAATTACCAATTACCAACTACCAACTACCAATTACCAATGCCCAATGCCCAATGACCAATTACCGACAACCCAAGCTATACCGAGTCTCTACACCAGTTTCCGGGTTCACCCCAGAAGCGCGATCGCACATCAATTTCACCTGGTAGCGGTCGATTATCGCGTCTGTGAAATCGGCTCCGGTAATATCAGCATCAAAAAAGCGGCTGCGGCTCATTGTTGCTTGTGTAAAGTTGGCGTTTTTCAGGTTGGCATTATCCAGCGTTACTTGATCTACCAAAGCATTTGTAAAATTTGCCCCTTCTAAATTGGCTCCTAATAAATTGCCTTTGGTAAACATTGCGTTTGTTAAGTCAGCACCTTGAAAATTCGTTCCCCGCATTTCAGCGGAAATAAAGTTAACTGCTGTTAAATCTTGATTTGAAAAATCGCGGTTTTCTAAATTCGTGCTACTGTAGTTAATCGTGTTTGTTTGAGCAAAAGCCGGATGGGCATCAAGCAATACCCACAACCAAGCCAGACATAAAATAAACACTAAGCCTAAAAAGCGAAAAAGAATTTTTTTCATAATCTTATACAGTGAACAGTCAACAGTTAACAGTAATAAATTATCACTTATCAGTTATTCACCCGTTGACCGCCAGGTGTTCCCGTAGGGTAGGGTGTGGATCTCAGTTCAGGAATCAATTACCAATTACCATAAACCTGGTAACTGATAACTGATAACTGTTCACTGATAACTGTTCACTGTTTCCAATCTTTGCCAAGACGTATTGTTAGGTCAGATTTTATATCGCCAGTAGCAGATATATCAATATGATTGATGCCTAAAATTTGCTGTAATTCTTGCGCTGCTGCTTTGTTGCCTTTTTGAACTATGACTTCGGATTTTGCTCGTTTGTCCGGCCAGTTTGCCACGGCGTAAACATTTACGAAGCCTTGTTTTTTCAGAACTTCAATAGTTTTTTGAGTTTGTTCTGGTCGATTGCCGGTATTTTGGATGGCAATTTTTAAGCTGGTAAGCGGTTTTGTATTTTGCTTAAGGCTTGCCAGGTTCATACCCGTGTAGTTGGAAAGCAAGTCGCCTTGTCCAGTCAAATTCAACCAGTAACTATCGGGATCTGCACTCAAAGCGCTGAATATTCCCGGTAGCATAGTCATTTGAAAATCGTCTCGCTCTACTTGGGAAGCAAAATTGACTAATGCCATCATTTCTTCCAGCTTCAAGTTAGTATCAAAATACTTCCGCATTACGCGAGTTAACTGTGGTAGGCGAGGTAATACTTTAGGACTCCAAAGACGTTCGCGCAATGCTAACAGCATTGTTTGCTGTCGTTGGACTCTTTCTAAATCCCCCGAACCTTTTTCTTTGTAGCGGACAAATTGTTGTGCTTGTTCGCCGTTGAGAGTTTGCCAACCACCCACTAAATTAATCGATAATTTTTGAGCCGAATCTTTGTACTGCATTGCCTTGGGTACAAATACTTCGACTCCTCCCAACTGGTCTACTAATTGCTGCATTCCAGCAGTTGAAATACGAATGTAGCGATGAATCGGCGCATTACTTAAACTACGACTTACTACCCGCGCAGCTAAAACCGGGCCACCAAAAGCGTTCGCTTGAGATACTTTATTTAATCCTTCTTCGGGAATTGAGATCATCGTACCCTTGGGAATCGAAAGTACCCGAATGGATTTATCTTGGGGGTTAAATCTCACTAATAGCATGGTATCGCTAGTTCCAGAAAAGCTTTCTGGGGAACCTTCAACCGTACCCGGAACCGGTTCGATTCCTAAAACCAAAATATTCATCGGTTTTCTTAGCTGGTATTGAGAAATATTGCTCCACAAAGCCCCAGGTAACGGCGCATCGTCAGCATCTATTGGCGACCATCCAAACTCCGAATCACTCTTCTCGATACCACTCCATAAAGGAGTCCAAAGAGCCAAAGAAGATACCAGTAATCCCGATAAAGTAATCCCCATGACAACTGTGAAAATCCAAAACAGCCATCTGGGCATTGCCAAACCCAGCCGATAATATAGCTGAGAGGGAATAGAACTCGTTTTTTTACTACTTCTTGGCTCAACCTTGACTAGCTGACCATTTACAGGAGGCTGATTCTGTAATTCTTGCTCCTGCTCGTAGCTATTCGGTTTTTGCCAACCTTCTACTTGTTTAACCACAACTCACTCCCCACTAACCAATCCTTAAACGTTATGTTAATTCAAGCCAAAAATATTGCCACTTTTAAAGCCCACTGTACACTTGTAGTGTCGTAAATTAGGTTGGTAAGACAACATGACTAAACGATTGTTTCCCGTAATTCTTGCAGGTGGTAAGGGCGAACGTTTTTGGCCTCTTTCTCGACGAACCCGACCTAAGCAATTTTTAAATCTTGATGGCACCTCTCGAAGCTTAATGCAAGCCACTGCTGACAGGCTGTTACCGCTGACTGATGGTTGGGATTCCTTATGGGTGATAACTTCTAGCCTGATAGCAGAAGGCGTAAAAGAACAATTACCAGAATTGCCTGAAGCCAACTTGCTTGTAGAACCACAAGGAAGAGATACGGCAGCAGCAGTTGCCTGGGCTAGTTTGGAAATTAAAAAGCGTTATGGTGAAGACGCTATTATTGGCTTTTTCCCTGCCGACCACTGGATCGCCGACCAAGAGGCATTTGCAAGCACATTAAATGCAGCAGCCGAATTAGCCGCACAAAATCCGGCGATTGTAACGCTCGGGATCAAACCAACATTTCCATCAACAGGCTATGGCTACATAGAACAGGGTGAAAAATTTGGTAGCTTTAACAACTTGCCAGCCTACCACGTTAATCGCTTTACTGAAAAGCCCGACCGAGACACGGCGGAAACTTTTTTACAAACGGGACGCTTTAGCTGGAATAGTGGAATGTTCTTTTTTAGAGCAGGGGTTGTTATCAAAGAATTATATACTTATGCTCCAGAAATCATCGAACCCATAGAAAAAAATGGTCCTTCTATTTATCCCGAGCTGCCAAAACTAAGTGTAGACTATGCTTTGATGGAAAAGACCAATCTAGCATACGTCTTACCAGTAGAATTTGGCTGGGACGATCTAGGAGACTGGAACGCCATTGAAAGGTTGCTTAAAAAAGAAAAAGAACCAAACGTCGAATTAGCTACTCATGTAGGATTAGACACCCAAGGAGCCATTCTCTACGCCAGCAATGAAGATGACGTAATTGTTACTATTGGTCTAGAAGATGTAGTCGTCGTTCGCGACAAGAATGTCACTTTAATTGTCAAAAAAGAACGCACCCAAGAAATTAAACAGGTACTTAAAAATCTACAGTCCGATTCTCGCTTTACCGAACTACTTTAAAGTAACTATAAAGTAACTATGTCTTAAGGATTATATATTGGGCATTGGGTAAGGTGAAATACAAAAAATTACCGTACCCAATCGCCCAAAACCTAAAACCGGAGGATCTAAAGTCCTCGATTAAAGAATAAAACCTCAAACCCTTGACAGAAGCGTAAAAGCTGTATTTCCTACTAGTATAGCTATTCAGTCAGTTAACAGTTAACAGTTATCAGTGAACATTCAAGAGAGGGAATAGAAAATAATTCCTCACTCTTAATTAATTCATAACTCCTAACTCTTTGACCTTTGACCTTCAACCTTTGACCTATTTAATTATTATTAAAAATGTTTCTAACCCAAACCGTTCCTCGTCAAAGAGAAATTATTGAAGTTTTATTCCGCAATGGCTGGGATTACATGCGACGGCTGATTACTCTTGGTAAAGCCGATGAACCTCAGTTACCTCCTCCTGCGGTTTTAAAGAATATTTTGGTAGATTTGGGTCCGGTTTACGTTAAGCTGGGGCAATTACTTTCTACTCGTCCAGATTTACTTAGTGCATCTTATATTGATGAACTTTCAACTTTGCAAGATGATGTACCACCAGTGCCTTGGGCTGATGTAGAAGTACTCATTCGCAAACAATTAAAAAATCCTTTAGAAGAAAGCTTTGACACAATTAACCCGATACCTGTAGCTGCGGGTTCTATCGCTCAAACCCATAAAGCTACTTTAAAAACTGGTCAAGAAGTCGCAATCAAAGTCCAGCGCCCCGGAATTGACTTGATTGTTGACCAAGATATTGCTTTAATACAAGGTATCGCCGAGTTAGTCGCTCGTACAGAATTTGGACAAGTTAATGACATTAAGGCGATCGCCGATGAATTTTGTACTGCATTAGAAGCAGAATTAGATTTTACACGGGAAGCTGGCTTTACCGATCAGCTACGACGCAATTTATCTGAAGGTACTTGGTTCGATCCTAAAGATATAGTAGTTGCCAAAATCTACTGGGAGCTAACCTCGTCAAAATTAATGGTGATGGAATGGCTAGATGGTGCGCCAATTTTATCGGCAACTATACCCAACGAAAACAATAAAAGTACGACTCGGGAAACGGAACGTCAAAGAGTTACCAGCTTGTTATTTGCTGTTTTCTGTCAGCAATTGTATGTAGACGGTTTCTTTCATGCAGATCCCCATCCCGGCAATATCTTTTATCTTAATGACGGTCGCGTTGCTTTGTTAGACTGCGGTATGGTAGGAAGACTCGATCCCCGCACTCAACAAATACTGATAGAAATGCTACTGGCAATTGTGGATTTAGATGCTCCCAGATGCGCTCAGTTGACTTTACAGCTAGCAGGTTCATCCAAGTCGGTGGATATGTCGCGTCTGGAAGGTGATTTTGACCGGATGCTGCGAAAATATTTTAATTTAAGCTTAGCTCAGCTTAATTTTTCTGAAATTGTTTACGAAGTTTTTCAAGTTGCTCGTAACAACAATATCCGCTTACCCAGCAATATGGGGTTATACGCCAAAACCATCGCCAATTTAGAAGGATTAGCTAGAGGATTCAATCCGGAAATAAATTTCCTAGAAGAAATCAAACCTTTTTTAACCGACTTATTCCGCAAACAGCTGGTTGGGGATTCACCAGTTCGTTCTCTTTTAAGAACAGCATTGGATTTAAAAAGTCTTTCCTTACAATTCCCCCGTCAAATCGAATATTTATTAGAGCAAGTAACAACAGAAACCTTAGAATGGAATCTAAATATCAAAGGTTTAGACGGTTTGCGACGTACTACAGATGATGCAGCCAATCGTTTATCCTTCAGCGTATTAGTAGGTTCGCTGATAATGGGTGCAGCAATTATTTCCACCAACGCTCAAACTGCACAATTATCTTTAATTAGTAACATCTTGTTTGCTGCTGCTAGTTTATTAGGTTTGTGGTTGATTGTTAGTATCTTGCGCTCCGGAAGATTACGGTAATAGGTAATGGGTAATGGGTAATTGGTAATTGGTAATGGGAGTTAGGAATAAAATTTCTACCCCCTCTTCCCCCCTCTTCTCCTCTCCCCCCTCTAAACCTTTGACCTTAAATCTTTGACCTTTGACCTTTTTAAGCTTTAATCTGGTATATATTGCACCGTTTGAAATCAGATATATGTCTATTATCATTGCTCAGGATTTGAGCAAAGTTTATCCAGTCGCTATTAAGGAACCGGGTATTAAAGGTACAGTCTCTCATTTCTTTCGCCGCAAGTACCGGGAAATCAAGGCTGTTAATAACGTTTCTTTTGAAATTGCACCCGGTGAGGTGGTTGGTTTTTTGGGGGCAAACGGTGCGGGGAAAACTACTACTCTCAAAATGCTGACTGGGTTAATTCACCCGAGTAGCGGTAATGTAAGAGTTGCTAATAATATTCCGTTTCAACGAAAAGAAGCTTTTTTACAACAAATCACGCTGGTGATGGGACAAAAACAGCAGTTGTTGTGGGATTTACCGGCTCTCGATTCCTTGAGAATCAACGCTGCTGTCTATAGTATTCCCGACAAGGAATTTCATCATCGGGTGGGAGAGTTAACCGAAATGCTTTCACTCGAAGGTAAACTGACTCAACCAGTACGAAAAATGTCTTTGGGCGAACGCATGAAAGCCGAACTATTAGCGGCGCTTTTGCATCGTCCCCAGGTATTATTTTTAGATGAGCCGACTTTAGGATTAGATGTCAACGCTCAAGTTAACGTGCGCGATTTTTTACGGGAATACAATCAGCGCTATCAAGCAACAGTTTTGTTAACCAGTCACTACATGGCAGATATTACAGCCTTGTGCAAACGAGTGCTGCTAATTCACCAAGGAGAATTGATGTATGACGGTAGTTTAGATGGACTTTTGGAAAGGTTTGCTCCCTACCGAGTGATTAATGTGGAATTAGCGCAACCTGTAGACTTAGTTAGATTAGAAACCTTCGGCGAAGTGCAAGCTCACGACGGTAGAATGGTTGGTTTTATGATTCCTCAAGAGAAGCTAACTAGTACTGTGTCGCGTATTTTAACTGAGTTAGAAGTAGTTGATTTAACCGTTGCAGAACCGCCGGTAGAGGAAGTGATTGGGAAAGTTTTTCAAGCTGGAGCCGTTAGCAGTTAACAGTTAGCAGTTATCAGTTATCAGTTATCAATTTCGGGGGTAATTGTATTACCGCGATTAATTTTACTAAACTCGCTGCTCTTATCAGTTGATTGATGCAGCAGATGTTAGTAACTTAATTCAAAAGGTCAAATAGGTGCATTCTCAAAAATAGAGACAGTGGCGATCGCCCTGTAAGAGCGGTAACAGAGTATACTTTTTAAGTGACGATAGAATAACTAATATTTCTAACGTAATTCTGCAATAATACTTTTAGCTGATTGAGGTTGATAATTACCAGCACGAAAATCAGCCAAAGTTTTTTGAGCATCCTTTGCGATTTCTGCTCGACGGCTTTCATGTTGGCGATTTTGCAGAATTTTTATCAGCATCTCTTGCTGCTCGTAAGGCAATTGTAAAGCGCTTCCTAGGACTTGATTAAGAGTATCCATAAAATTAGGTTATCAGCTTTAAGCTTGTAAAAGCTTATATATTTTAATAAATTTTAACGCTCATAGAAATGCTACAAGACATCTTTCCTAAAAAATACTAATTAAGACATCGGAACAAACTTAAACACAAATCCTCTAATCCCTCACTTCAGATGATTCCGTTTTATTTCTCTAAGTAGATTTATCTTTAACTCTGGCAAGGTAGTTTTACAAATATTATTATTTAATTCCATCTTCGTAATATGCAGTTAAAGCTAAAAAATGAACTAGTAAAACAGGAGGTTAAAGCCGCTCTTGCTGTTGAACCTGCGGAATCTGCGGAAATTGTGGGCTTAATTTATGTCAGCGATGCAACTCCTGGTATTAAGCGTCAGCGCCAAGGCAAAGGGTTTTGTTATTACGATGCAGAAGGAAATAAAATCTGTTGCGAAGATGAATTAAATAGAATTAGAGCTCTTGTTATACCTCCAGCTTGGAATGAAGTATGGATTTGTGCCCATGCTCAAGGACATTTGCAAGCTACGGGAAGAGATGAAAAGGGACGCAAGCAATATAGATATCACGCACATTGGCGAAAAATCCGTTCTCAAACTAAATTTAATCGGACGATTGCTTTCGGTTTAGCTTTACCTAAAATTCGGGAAAGAGTACAAAAAGATTTAAGGAAACACGGTTTACCTAAAGAAAAGGTTTTAGCGGCTACTATAAAGCTCTTGGAAACTACTAAAATTCGCGTCGGTAACGAGCAGTATGCCCAGAGGAATAAGTCGTTTGGCTTAACCACAATGAAAGAGCGTCATGTTGATATTTCCGGTTCGCGATTGCGATTCAAGTTTCGTGGTAAAAGTGGTGTAGACCATGATATTGAATTATGCAATCGACGTTTAGCAAAAATCGTTAAGCGAATTCAAGAATTACCCGGACAAGAGTTATTTCAATTTATTGATGATGATGAGAAACGTCAGTCGATTGATTCAGGCGATGTGAATGATTATCTTAATGAAATTACCGATTTAGATTTTACTGCCAAAGATTTTCGTACCTGGTTTGGAACCGTATTAGCAGCGGAAGAACTATATGAAATGGGTGAATTTGAATCGCAAAAACAAGCCAAGAAAAATATTGTTCGGGCAATTAAAAATGTCGCGCAAGAGTTGGGAAATCGTCCTGCAACTTGCCGTAAATATTACGTTCATCCAGGAATTTTAGCAGCATATCAAGATGGCTCGCTATCTACTGCAATTGAAAAAATTAATCCAAGCGATAAAGAAAATTCACAAAAAAACTCTCAATTACGTCCGGTAGAACAAGCCGTATTGAATCTTTTAGAACAACATTTATTAAAAAAGATTGAAAAATAATGGTTTGTAATAAATGTCTGATATACTTACAACTATTTGCGAATATCGCAGTCAGGATAAAATGAAATGATTAGAAATTATATAAATAGAAAATAATATTTAATATCCTTCATATTATAGATTTATTTTTTTATATAAAGCTTTAATCTACAACATAGTGATATTAAATCAGTTACCAGTGAAGAATCAAAAATTATCAATTTTCACCTCTAGGGTGTGGATAATTCATAAGCAACTGTTAACTGATAACTTGTAGTTGATAACTGAAAAATGGTTAAACTAAATCTCGAGGTACAAACAGATTTTCTTAAAGCAATTCAAGGTAAAGCAGACGGTGTTTCATTTCAAGGAAAAGGATTAAAATTACAAGATATTAGCCTTACTGAGTTTCAAATACAAACCGATGAGGTTGATATCAATCCACTTAAGGTTTTATTTGGCGAAGTTGAATTAAATCAGCCGATAAATGCACAGACTAAAATAGTAGCCAAAGAAGCTGATATTAATCAAGCTTTACAATTAGATTTAGTTCGCCAGCTATTGCACGATTTTTTTACCTTCCATACCGAAGAATCAATCGTCAGTATCTATCCGCAAAACGTTCAGTTTCGTTTGCCGGGAAATAAGAAAATTCAAATAGAAGGAGAAATAATTTTAGATTCAGGTGCAGAAAAAAAGCCTTTAGGTTTTGTAGCAGATGTTCGTCTGGAATCTTTAGAAAAGCCAATCGTGCTTGACAGCTTTAAATGCAATACGACCGAAGGAATCGAATTAGAAATTATGGTGGCGTTAATAGATAAAATCCATAAGCTGCGGAAATCGCCTTATTTTAAATTAAAAGATGCAGCATTCAGAGTTAATACTCTAGAAGTACAAAAAGGTAGTATAATCATTTTGGCACAAGCCCAACTTGCAAAAATTCCCGATAACATACCCTCTTCGGAATAAATTTTATAAATTGGTTATATGACTGGGGTATGATGTAACTTTTAAAGGTAATTACTAATATAAATTAATCAGTATATTCCATATCCCAAAAATATTAACTATGCAACAGTATGATGTTGTAATTATCGGTGCAGGGCACAACGGATTAGTTTGTGCTGCTTACTTATTGAAAGCTGGCTACACTGTAGCTTTATTAGAAAAACGTGCGGTACCTGGTGGTGCTGCCACAACAGAGGAAATTTTACCTAAAGAAGCACCCGGATTTAAATTTAATTTGTGTGCGATCGACCACGAATTTATCCACCTCGGGCCAGTTGAAGAGGAATTAGAATTAAAAAAATACGGATTGGAATATTTATATTGCGACCCAGTTGTATTTTGTCCCCATCCAGACGGAAAATATTTCTTGGGACACAAATCTTTAGACAAAACCTGTGCGGAAATAGCTCGTTATTCTGAGCGCGATGCTGCAAAGTATAAGGAATTTACTGAATATTGGCAGCGTGCATTAGGTGCAATGATTCCGATGTTCAACGCACCACCGAAGTCAATCTTAGATATTGCTGGTAACTACGATATTACTAAGATAAAAGATTTGTTTTCAGTAATTGGCTCTCCCTCGAAAACCCTGGATTTTGTACGCAACATGTTAACCAGCGGAGAGGATATTCTCAACGAGTGGTTTGATTCAGAATTTCTCAAAGCACCTTTAGCAAGACTTTGTGCCGAACTTGGTGCCCCACCTTCACAAAAAACCTTGGCAATTGGTGCGATAATGATGGCGATGCGTCACAATCCGGGGATGGCAAGACCTCGTGGTGGAACTGGTGCATTAACTAAAGCATTAGTAAATTGCGTCACAAGTCATGGTGGCGTTATTTTTACCGAGCAACACGTGGAAAAAGTGTTGATTGATGACGGTAAAGCTGTTGGCGTTCGCGTTGCAGGTGGTAAAGAATATCGCGCTAAAGAAGCGGTAATTTCTAACATTGATGCAAAAAGATTATTCATGCAAATGATTGATAAGAGCGAATCAGATGCAGCAGATCCAGACTTACATGAAAGGTTGAAGCGCCGTATTGTCAATAATAACGAAACCATCCTTAAAATTGACTTAGCATTAAACGAACCGCTACGCTTTGAACACCACGAACACAAAGATGAATATTTAGTTGGTTCAATCTTAATTGCTGATTCAGTTCATCATGTAGAACAAGCTCATAGCTTGTGTACCTTGGGACAAATTCCCGATGAAAATCCATCAATGTATGCCGTCTTGCCAAGTTATTTAGACCCAACTTTAGCACCTCCAGGAAAGCATACTTTGTGGATTGAATTCTTTGCTCCCTATCAAATCAAAGATGCTAACGGTACTGGTTTAAATGGTACTGGCTGGACTGATGAATTGAAAAATAAAGTAGCTGATAGAGTCATAGATAAACTAGCAGATTACGCGCCAAACGTAAAAGATGCAACTATTGCTCGTGCTGTAGAAAGTCCCGCAGAATTAGGTGAAAGATTGGGTGCTTATAAGGGGAATTACTATCACGTTGATATGACATTGGATCAGATGATTTTCTTCCGTCCCCTACCCGAAATCGCCAATTATAAAACACCACTTGAAAACCTGTATTTAACAGGAGCCGGAACCCATCCAGGCGGTTCAATTTCCGGAATGCCGGGACGTAACTGTGCTAGGGTATTGTTGCAGAACAAGCAACCCATGCAGATGAGTTTGAAGGATGCAAAAGAAGCGATTACTTCTACATTTGAGTCGATGTTTAAGAAGTAAATCAAGGTTAAAGGTTGAAGG
The DNA here is from genome assembly GCF_000316665.1 of Rivularia sp. PCC 7116. GTDB lineage: Bacteria > Cyanobacteriota > Cyanobacteriia > Cyanobacteriales > Nostocaceae > Rivularia. Next base: position 2,642,324 of record NC_019678.1, read on the forward strand.
TCAAAAATAAATAATTGTAGGTTGGGTTAGACACGAAAATTAATTTGGACTAATAAAGAAAATTTTGATTAGTCGTGTCGTAACCCAACATTACTATTGTGAAAAAACAATATTATTCGTAGTTAATCATTGCTAATCATTACACATAGAGTATGTTGTGGCGATCGCCATGAAACCATTAAATATTTTAAAGACAACTTTGGCTATTAATCTGTATATAAAAAATTTATAAGCTAGATGTTTGTAATAGTCGTGCGGGAAATAAGGTAAAAATTATTTACCTCAGAATATTGAGATTAAAAAATTCATTAATTCATTATTATAAATCTTTAAAAAATAAAATTTTAATTAGCGATAAAAAACGTTGCTGCTATTATTTTACAACTGAAGCTAATAGCGGAATTCCTATGACTTATGACCATATTCAACTGCTTTCAAAAGGTGGAAAAACTAGCTTTAAAAATCTTTGTTTAGCTTGTCGCTCATGTAATGAATTGAAGTCAGATTATACCGAAGCTATGGACCCTTTAACAGGAGAAACTGCACCAATATTTAATCCTCGCACACAAATATGGTTTGATAATTTTAAATGGAGTCCAGATAGCACAAAGGTTGAAGGTTTGACAGCAATTGGTAGAGCGACAATTGTTGCTCTTAGAATGAACAACGCTGTTATTGTTGTAGCTAGAAGGCGATGAACAATTAACAACTGGCATCCTCCTATCGATTGAGTAATGTCATCCTGGCTACAGATGACAAACTATATATAAAACTGATGGAATATATGTAGCGTAGCCAATGCAAGACCATGACACAACGGGTTTTAATTTTAGGGGGAAGAGGACGTATAGGTAACAGCGTTGCTCAAGATATAGCCAAGCATACGCAAGCAGAAATTACTGTTACCGGACGCAAAGCTATAGAAAAGCAGCAAGAAAGCAGTTTCAAACACCTTGCTTTAGATTTAAGCGATACCGAACGATTACGCGAACTTATTTCTAATAGTGATATTTTGGTTCATTGCGCTGGTCCTTTTCACTACCGAGATACTTCCGTTTTGCAAATCTGCATTGAGCAAGGTATCAACTATGTAGATGTTAGCGACCATCGTTCTTATACTAGTAAAGTATTAGCGCTTCACGAACAAGCTGCACAAAAAGGTGTAACGGCAATCATTAATACAGGCATTTTTCCCGGTATTTCTAATAGTATGGTGCGTCAGTGCGTGGAACAATTTGATGAACCAGAAAATATTCATTTGAGTTATGTTGTAGCGGGTTCCGGTGGCGCTGGTGTTACGGTAATGCGAACTACTTTTCTAGGCTTACAAAATCCTTTTCAAGTCTGGATAAATGGAAAATGGGAAACGGTTAAACCATATACGGAGAGAGAAACTGTTGCTTTTCCCGAACCTTACGGAAAAAGTGGGGTTTACTGGTTTGATATGCCCGAAACATTCACTTTACCTAAAGCTTTTCCCACAGTAAAAAGTGTAATTACTAAGTTTGGTTCAGTTCCCGATTTTTACAACCATTTAACCTGGATAGCGGCAAATATATTCCCTAAATCTTGGATTCAGAATTCTGGTGGTGTAGAGTTTCTATCTCAAGTGAGCCATTTTATGACTGATGTTTCCGATAATTTCAGCGGTATTGGTGTAGCAATTCGCTCGGAAGTGGTGGGAATAAAAGATGGTTTAACAAGAAGTTATTGCTCAACTTTAGCTCATGAGAATACCTCAATAGCTGCCGGTTATGGTACGGGTAGTATAGCTCAATTGCTACTTGCAAGTAAGTTGAAGAAACCAGGAGTCCATACTGTAGAAGAAGCTTTACCAACAGATTTATTTGCAGAAACGATGCATGAAAGGAATGTAAAAATTAACCAATACTGGTTGTAGAATCACTCAAGCGGTTTAGTTACTTATGCATCTTCCCATAGAAGGAACTGTTTCATAAACAAGCTTAGGGAGCAACTCATAATAAGCTGTGGATAATGAATGGGCGGCGTGGATTATTCATTGATTATCTATAAAGCATAATTATAATTGTATACATATAACATAAGATATTTTGATAGGGCGGTTTATACGCTTATAAATAGAAAATAAATATGTAATATTATCAATAAGATTGATGAAAACAATGTTTCCCAAAAGAGATTATTACATAATATCTGCTTGCTGTATCCTCTTCTATTTGAGCCGGATAGCAGTAACTAGTTTAAAAATAGAGCCATTGAAATAAGCGCTTAAGACTCGCTTGTACTTGCCTCATTGATACTATTAACTTACTATCTGGGTGTTTTATGGCTTATTCTGATTGTATTCAACAGAGGCATACAAATTGCATTTCGAGGCTGTTTTCTATTAATTTTAATGATTATTGGAAAAAGCGTTTATCTATATTTTCTGGAAATTCACTTGTTTTAATTGTTGATAATGATGCTGATAACTTGCAGTTAACTAAACAAATAGTCAAGTTATTGGGCTACCGCGCTATTACCGCAAAAGATGGGGAAAGTGCTTTAAAATTAATAGAGAAACATCAATTTGCCTTAGTGTTGTTAGAAGTAATGTTGCCCGAAATAGACGGTATTAATGTTGCTAGATATTTGAGAGAAAATCAAAATTTAGTTCCGGTAATTGCTCTAACTAGTTTACCCAGCCATATGTTTCGAGATGAAGCTTTGATGGCAGGTTGTAATGGGTATATTGAAAAACCTTTTCAAATAGAGTATTTAGAAGCTGCGATTAAGCAACTTCTTTTTGTTCCAGCATCTTCATTAATTAACCCTGTTAAGCCGTAGATTTGATTTTACTCGCAACATGTTTGTTATACCAACTCATTAATGGAGTTGCGCTAACCCCATGTAGCAGTACTGAAGCAACAACAGTAGTATAAGTTATCCAAGAAATTTGTTCGGCTAATGCTCCTTTTAAGCCGTTATCAAGAGCATAGGCAAGATAGTATAAAGAACCAACTCCACGTATACCAAACCAACCGAATAACCAGCGCTTCTGGGGATACATTTTTTGATTTTGTGGATTTTTGATAGTACGTTTACCAATTGTACTAATGAAGACTCCCAAAGGTCTAATTACCAAGAAAAGAAATAAAATTATTAGAATTGATTGAGATGCAAAATCAACTACTGGTTGATATAGTAAAATCGTTCCTAGCAGTAAAATTGTTCCTATTTCTAGAAGCTTCTCTACTTGCTCGATAAATTCTAATTGCGCTGATGGTTTTTCTGAGTTATGGTAACTTTTTTGCATTACTAAACCAGCTATAAATACTGCTAAAAAACCATAGCCATTGACAACTTCTGTTAGAGAATAGGTGAGAAAAACAGCGCTTAAAGCGATAAAATCTTCCATCAAGTCGTCTACGGGATGACGTTCTTTGATTTTCATATCCAGCCAGACTATAGCTTTAGCAACGATAAAGCCCATAATAATGCCAGTACCAATCGCCCAAATTAAATCTACTCCTACCCAGGATTTAATCCAATTATCCCAATTATTATCTTTAAGAGCATAAAGACCAAAATATACGAAAGGGAAAGCTAAGGCATCATTTAATCCACCTTCGCTAGTTAAACCAAAACGTAATTCATCGTTATCTTTTGTATCTTTTAACTGTATAGCAGAAGCTAAAACCGGGTCAGTAGGAGCTAAAATTGCTCCTAATAAAATTGCCGTACCCCATTCCATTCCTAAAAAGAATTTCCCTACAGCAGCAATTGCAAAAATTGATATCGGCATCAAAATTGTGATGAGCCGAATTGTAATACTCCAAGCACTTAATTTTAAAGGACGAGCAATTTTTAAACCGCAACCAAATACAGATATAATAACTACTAATTCTGTTAACCGTTTGAGTAATTCAACATTAAATATACCGTCGTGACGTAATTCAATTAAACCAAAACCATAAGGTCCAATTGCAATGCCAACTATTAAATAAATAATGGCATAGGAAAAAGGCGATCGCGAAATTACACCAGAACCCAAAGTAACAAAAAGCAAGAGTAAACCAACGACAAGTAGATTCAGAATATAAACATCCACCATAGAATTGTTACTCCTCCTATTACGACATAATTCTGTTAGTTTAAGAGCAAAACTAATAATTATGTATCACCCGCAGGTAGACTTGATGAAGCAGCATTATGTACCAATTGAGTAAATTAAATGTAACCAAAAGCAGTTAAAAATCGTTAGGCTGATACTATAAGTATTTTTGAGTGGTAGCGATGGAACAGGTAAAAGGACCAAAAACTCCTAAATTTGCTCAATTGATTGAGTGGATTTTCAACCCGTTGCAGATGATGGAAAAATCTGCGAAAGCTTATGGAGATAAATTTAAATTATTCTTAGTTGGCGATAATCCCTCAGTATTTGTCCACCATCCCCAAGCCATTAAAGAAATTTTTACCGCCAGCCCTGATAAATTTGATTCTGGGAGAGGAAACCAAATAATTGCATCTTTACTAGGAGAACAATCTCTAGTTTTGCTCGACGGTAGCCAGCATCAACGTCAGCGCAAATTATTAACGCCACCGTTTCATGGAGACAGAATGAAATCCTATGGTGATTTGATTTGTAAAATCACCGAAGAAGTAATTAGTGATTGGAAAATTGGCGAACCTTTTGCAGTTCGCACTTCCATACAAGAAATTTCGCTTAGAGTTATTTTGCAAGCGGTATTCGGACTTAATGAAGGGGAACGTTACGACGAAATCAAGCAGTTAATCGCTTCAGTATTAGATGTATCCGGTTCTCCTTTACGGGCTATGCTAGTATTCGTACCTTTGCTACAAAAAGATTTAGGTGCTTGGAGTCCCTGGGGTCATTTTCTAAGACAGCAAAAGCGATTAGATGATTTGCTGTACGCCGAAATTGAAGAACGCAGAGATAACCCGGATGCATCTCGTGAGGATATTTTATCTTTAATGATGGCTGCAAGGGATGAACAAGGGCAGCCAATGACAAATAAAGAAATCCGCGATGAGTTGATGACTTTATTAGTCGCAGGGCACGAAACTACTGCTTCATCATTAACTTGGGCATTTTACTGGATTCATCATCTTCCTGAAGTTAAGGAAAAACTATTAGCAGAGTTAGATAAAGTTGATACAAGTGATGATTTGAGCTTAATTGCTAAATTACCTTATCTAAATGGAGTTTGTGCCGAAACATTACGCATTTATCCCATTGCTTTAATTGCTTTTCCCCGAATTAACAAAGCGCCAATTAAAATAATGGATTGCGAATATCCCGCAGAAACATGGTTAACACCTTGTATTTATTTAACCCATCATCGCGAAGATTTGTATCCAGAACCAAAACAATTTAAACCAGAAAGATTTATTGAGAAACAGTATTCACCTTACGAATATTTACCCTTCGGAGGTGGCAATCGTCGCTGTATTGGTATGGCGTTTGCCCTGTTTGAAATGAAACTAGTATTAACAACAGTTTTGCAAAAATTAGACTTAGCTATAGTTAACAACCAAGAAGTTAAACCAACTCGTCGCGGAGGTACTTTGGCACCTTCAGATGGTAAATGGTTGGTAGCAACTGCAAAAAGAAATATGAAAGTAAAAGTAGAGGTTTGATATCATGTTGGGTTAAACAGTTATCATATCTGTGGGGGTTGGTAATTGGTAATTGGTAATTGGTAATGGGTAATAAATAACTATTGAAACCTTCAAGGAATAGTAATTAAAACGGTGTAAACACAAGTTTCTGAGTTTCTTTAACACCGTTTAAATCCCCCTAACCCCCCTTAAGAAAAGGAGAATAACTGGTTCCCAGTCTCTGGCTGGGAACAGATTTTAAGAGGCTCTGCCTCTAGTCTAAGCAAGGTGAGGCAGAGCCTCGTGAACTGTATTCCCAGGTAGAACCTGGGAACAAGAAATACAGATTAACCTCACCCCCTTTCCCTCTCGAAGTCATCGGAGAGGGGTGAGGTAATAGTGTATTTAACCGGCGTTAAGGTAGCCAGAAATCTGGAATAATGGATTTACCAATTCCGCGCACGGTATTGTTAATTGTTCTGGCAAACTGTATGTGCGCTTCGTCTGCTTCTACAGGTAAAATATTCGCGTTTGCACCTTTTCCTAAATATTTAACTACAAAATTTGCAGCTTCCAAACCCGTAACATAAGCCTTTTCCTGGGAGAAAGAACCGTGGCGGGTGATAATCCAATCACCACTCATAAATAGATTATTCAAACTTGTTCTTGCTGGCAGCATATTTCTATAGCTACCGGGTGAAAAGTGCGTTACTGCTTGGGGTAGACGGATAACGCTGCTGTCGATTACTTTTGCATGAGCAAATTCCGGTACGCAAGTAGTTAAATATCTTTGCACTATAGGAATTATTTCTTCATCGCTCAATGAAATAAATTGATTAGCATGGTAAAAATCAACTTCTACAACCGTTCCCGGTTCGTCTTTATATTCATCGTGAAGCGCATTTAAATCAAAAAACGTCCATCCGGTAGTTTTATCAAAGCCAAAACAAGCATTAGACGGACGAGGAATATTAATTTTTCGATCAAACCATAGACGAGTTGCTAATACATCAATAGAATTTAAATTTTTCAAATTGCGAAATTCTGACCGAGTTTGTAAACTTTCACTATTAGCAACAATCTTTTTCATGGCATTGATACCGACACTAAAAACTACCGCATCCGCATCAAAAACTTCATCGCCGCAAACTACACTTTTGACTTGATTGCCATCAGTAACTAATTCGGTAACTCGTTTATTTGCAAGAACTTTTCCCCCAGCTTGGGTAATTTTATCCACCCAAGGGCGAAAAATTTGTTCGCCAACAGTACCCCGACACCAAACCACATCAAAATCCGGTTGATGAGCCAAAATAAAATAATAAAGCATTCCCAAAGCAGCAGCAGCAGAACATTGTTCTCCAGGTGCGAATAAACCCACCAGCAACATTGGCTCAAAAGATTCGCGGTAAAGTCGTGCAGAAACGCCAAACTGCTTGAACAATTCCCGCGCCGTGACATAATCGTAACGCCGCCAAGCAGCATCGGAATTATCAAAATCAATTAGAGCATAAAGTAAAGGTAAAGCGCTGAGCCTATCAACTAACGGCAACCTTTGAAACTGAGTGTAAATAAAAGTCCCTAAAGGAGTAGGAAGCCTTGGTAAATCTTGAAAAATCGGCGATTCAACTTCTAAACCTGCGGGAGAATATTGAGATGAGCGAGTCCAAGTAGTGAAAGGATTAATATTTAGCTCATTGATTAAAGCAAAGATATTTCTGTAAGGATACCAAAATCCGTGAATACCAGCTTCAACAGATTTACCTTTTTCAGTTTTCCAACCAGCAACCAAACCTCCTGGATAGGAACCAGCTTCTAAAAGCGTCACATCGTAACCTTGTTTTGCTAGATGATGAGTGGCACCTAAACCAGCCCAACCAGCACCTACTACTACTACTTTTTTCATTTCAGAGGAATGCGAACAGTTAACAGTAAACAGTTAACAGTAATCATATTATTTTTAGGTAACGCGAAAAATAATTTTGGAATTCGACATCCCAATACAATAAATTTTATTTCTCAGATTTTCATATTAGTTAATATCAAAGATATCAAAACTCTAAATTCCTGATTACCAATTACCAATTACCCATTACCTACTTCTAATTCAATTTCATATCCCAATCTTTTAGCAAGAGAGATTTTATAAACATCGCCTTGATTCATTTCTCCTGGTTCTTTCATTTGAGTTAAAGCGGTAACAACTTCATCAGAATTTGCCGTCAAGATAACTACAGGTGTATCGCAAGCGATGGGGAAATCATGCCAAGTACCGAGATGTAATAAAAGTCCATGCCCTGGAGGAAAACGCAAGGCTTTTACCTGAGACAAATCCGGTAAATCTTGGTTATTTTGATGAGTGGGTGGCGATAAAACCATAATAAAAGGAGATTGTCCCAAACCGATAAACATTTGAGTCATATACATATGACGTTCCAACCAGGTTACTGTCGGATATCCCGGCAGAATTTTCGCTGTTCTAAAAGTTGCATTTCCGCGATAGGTAAAGTCTATATTTTCACCTTCTAATACTCTTCCTTGATAAAAAGGTATTCCCAATCCCGGTTTACTAACGTCATCACCTAACAAATGCCCGTAGGGTTTAATATTTTCCGAATCCGCATCAATTACGGGAATTGTTAAAGTTTTAGTTGGAGAAGTAGTCATATGAATTTTGGATTTTGGATTTTGGATTTTAACAACGGATAGTTTTTTTATTTTTGGATTATAACCCTGAAAACCTCACCCTGTCCTGTCGGACATCCATCTCCTTGTTAAGGAGAGGGAAAGATTTACGATAAGAATTAATTCATTTATAACTGATAACTGTTCACTGTTCACTGATAACTGACTCATATATTTGCTCTCCCGTCGTCATCCAAGTATCGGGTTGATTTTTAATATGCATTAAACATTCTTTTAAATATTTTAACCGCATGGGTTGACCGACTATAAAAGGATGTAAACCAATTGCCATTGTTCTAGCTTGCGATTCTGCTTCTTGCCATAATTGATAAAATTGGTCTTCTATAGCTTTAGCAAATTCTGCACCAGAAAAGCGGTTGCTTAAACACAAAGTTATATCGTTGGCTTCAATGGTATAAGGAATAGCTAATAAACGTCCATTTTCAACAGGGTACCAATAAGGCAGATCGTCATTTACCCAATCGGCAGTATATTGAATTCCAGCAGCATGTAATAAATCAAATGTTGATTCTGTAATCGAAAATCCAGGAGTTAACCAACCTTTGGGAATTGTACCTGTAGCTTGTTTAAGTAAAGTTATAGTTTTATTTATTGTATCAATTTCTGTTTCTTTATCCATACCGCTATGACCCGTAGAATTATTAATTCCATGTGCCATTATTTCCCAATTATGTTGCAGCATCGCTTCCATAATTTCTGGGTATAATTCGCAAATTTCCCCGTTCACTGCTGCGGTTACAGGAATTTCTAATTCAGCAAATAAATCAAATAAACGCCAAATACCAACTCTATTTCCATAATCTCGCCAACCGTAATTAGCAATTTCTGGATAGCTATTTAAATGAGGTTGAATTGCCGTTCCTTGTTTACCAAAGGTGAAATGTTCAACGTTCATTACCACCCATACGCCGACTCTAGCATTATTAGGTAATTTTAGTTGTGGACGTTGAGTAATTGGTTGGAAAGATGGAGGAAGCATAAATCAGTTAACAGTGAGCAGTGAGCAGTGAACAGTGAACAGTTGTTCATCCGGAGGATGTGGATCATCAGTGAGCAGTCAACAGTTGTATTAAATAATATTTTGTATACTATATAACATGAAATTATAGAAAACTATTTTATAAATGTGAGATATGAATATGTTTTTTTAATAGTTCTTAAAAAAAGGCTTTTACTAAGAATTATTTTACTAATTCTCAATGCCCAATTACCAATTACCAATTACCACTACTGCGAAAAGGTTCTCCTAATGATGCAGGAGCTTGTAATTTCAATCGGGTTTCGTCTCGCGAAATAATTACTAGTACTAAGATAGTCGCGATATAGGGGAAGGAAGATAATAGGTAAGGAGAAAGATTTACACCAATTGCTTGTAAAGTTAACTGTATGGCACTGATTCCACCAAATAAATAAGCACCGAGTAGTATTCTAGCTGGTTTCCAACTGGCAAAGGCAACTAACGCGATCGCAATCCATCCTTTACCTGATGCCATATTTTCTGCCCATAATGGAGTATATGCCAGAGAAAGATAACTTCCTGCTAAACCTGCCATTGCACCACCAAACATTACTGACAAGTAACGGATTTGGCGAACTTTTAAACCAAGTTTGTTTGCCGATTGAGGAGATTCACCGATACTGCGTAAAATTAATCCCAAACGAGTTTTGTGGAGGAACCAAGACACTAATATTATTAATAAAATTGAAGTATATACTAAAATATCTTGATTAAACAAAGCTCCAATTATGGGAATTGATTTTAAAATCGGAATTCCTAGAGGTTGTAATGGAGCTATAGTTTTACCTACGTATTCAGCACCGATAAAAGCACTCACACCAGAACCAAAAATACTTAATGCTAAACCACTCGCAACTTGATTAGCATTTATTGTAATTACTAAAACTGCATGAATTAAAGCAATTATTATTCCTGCTACAACCGATACTAACAATGCCAAATAAATATTACCTGTAACTACCGCAGCGATAAAACCGCTTGCCGCACCAACTAACATCATTCCTTCAACACCAAGATTAAAAACTCCAGATTTTTCCGCAATTAATTCACCTGTAGCTGCCAAAATTAACGGTGTCGCAGCCTTCAAAGTATCGTTAGTAATTGATGTTAAAAGTTGTAGGTTCATGTTATCAGTGAGCAGTATCCAGTTATTAGTCAATTATTTATTTAATATCATAGTTATCAAATACGAGATTTCTTGTAGTGCCCTCAATCGCCCTCACTCTATAAGAATGGGGCTACTTAAACAAAGCCCGTCTACACGGGCTAAATTAGGGGCATCTCTATAAAGAAATGGTATTACCCGCTATTTAAAACTTGCATTTAAAAAACATAATTCTTCATGCCCAATTACTTGTTACCAATTACCAATTACCAATTACCAATTACCAATTACCAATTACCAATGCCCAATGCCCAATGCCCAATGCCCAATGCCCAATTATTTATTAGTAAGTAAAATTTTGTTATAAATTAATAAATCGGTTGATAGTAATACTAATAATAATATTCCTTGAAAGATGCTGGCTAAAGCCAAAGGTAATCCTAATTTTATTTGTAAAAGTTCGCTGCCTACATAAAGTTGCGCTAGCAATAAGCTCGATAATATTATCATTAATGGGTTTAATCTGCCGATAAAGGCTGCAATTATGGCAGTGTAACCGTAACCGGGGGAAATTGTTGCACGCAGTTGTCCAATTAATCCGCTAACTTCACATACTCCTGCTAATCCTGCTAAGCTACCACTCAATAGCAAGCTTAACCAAATTATTCGTTTTCTATTTATCCCCGCATACTCTGCTGCTGGTAAGGAAGCACCAACAACCCGCAGGCTGAAGCCAAACTGCGATCGCGACAGGATTAACCATACAATAATTGCTGCGATCGCGGCGAATATTATTCCTAAGTGTAGTCGAGTTCCAGGAATTAGCGGTGGAAGGGTGGCAAATTCGCTTAAAATTGCAGATTCAGGAAAGTTAAATCCTTCAGTATCTTGTAATGGTCCCCTGACTGAATAATTAAGTAAAGATATAGCAATATAATTCAACATCAAGCTCGTAAGGATTTCATTGGCATTGAATCGCACTTTTAAGAATGCTGGTATGCTTGCCCAAATCGCACCACCAATAATTCCGGCAACTAAACAAAAAAACAGTAAACTGTAATTATTTATATTGGGAAAAAAGATGGCAACCGCACTTCCAAAAACTGCTCCTACAATGAATTGCCCTTCAGCACCTATATTCCATATTTTGCCTTGAAAACATATTGCTAAACCCACGGCTATAAGTAATATTGGCGCTGCTTTAACTAGAATTTCTGTGATTGCGTAGGGATTTATTAGTGGCGATATTAACAATGTTTCCAAAGCTAGAATCGGAGGTTTACCGTTTAAACTAAATAAAATAATACCAGAAAATATGGTTCCGAATAATGCTACTAGAGGTGATAGTATTTGCCAAAATTGTGATGGAGTATTACGCGGCTGAAGTTTAATCTGCATGGAACATGAAAAATTATTTAGCAAAACTTATTATCCCATTAAGTTTGATATTCTTCTCAAACCGTATATAAACTTTCTCTTCGCTTCCAGATTAACTATATCCCTGTATTTCGTTTATGTGTTTTCTTTGTCACTGTGGCTTCTGTTATCGGTAGTCTTGTTGTTATATAGCGATTGAAAAGAGTTATTGAATATTCAGAGATAGAAATGAATATATTTGTATTAACCTAATTCTTAATTAATAACTAACCTAAATTTTACATAAGGTACAATAAAATGATACTTATGGTAGAGTTCAAAGTTAATGCTAAATATTTAAAATATTAGTAAGCTAAATATATATTTTTTCTGGATGTGATAAACAATATTCGACAGCATCCCGGAAAGCTTAACTGAGGATTTGATGTTAGTTACATAGGCTGTGGATACGAATAAATCCAATACTTCAAGGGAGGTTTTTCTATGGAAGGCGCTTTATTGATACTATTCCTTTTTCTACTGATTACTTCCGGTAAAACAGAAAAAACACCCGACGAACATTACGAAGTAAAAATCTACGACAAAAAGAAGAAAAAAGATGAATGAGGGTATTATTTTTCTGCGAACTAACAAGTAATAAATTAAGGCTTGGGGTAATTCTACTTAATTAAATATGGAAAAAATCAGTGGTAATGCTGCGTCAATATAGCTTCGATTAAATATTTTGGTGTTTCCTATTTTTGGCTCATAACCCTATCCCTCCCATCAAGTGACCAATTTTCTTACGATTAATATCTGTAGTTGCTGTTAAAGGAGAAAGTCTTCCTTTATAAATGACTCCAATACGATTGCATAAACTACAAAGTTCGTTCAAATCTTCAGAAATCACGATTACAGATGAACCCGAATCGCGCATTTGGAATAAAGCATTGTGGATAGTTGCACAAGCGCTAATATCAACTCCCCATGTTGGATGTGCAGCTATTAAAACAATGGGATTCTGCTGTATTTCTCGCCCAATAATAAATTTTTGTAAGTTTTCCCCCGATAAACTACCTGCTCTGGAATTTAATCCACCACCTCTAACATCAAATGCATTGACAATTCTTTTCGTCCAAGCCTTTAATTTAGATTGACGAATCATTCCGCTTTGCAACATACCTTGTCCATAAGCAGTCAGTAAAGCGTTCTCTTGCAAGGTCATATTTGCTACGATGCCTTTAGACAAACGTTCTTCTGGAGCGTAAGCTATACCCAAACGCCGACGCATAGTAACGCCAAAATTACCGACGGGCATTTCTCCTAACATAATCATTTCATTCGACGAAGAAACAATTTCACCGCTTAAAGCCGACGTTAATTCTGACTGCCCGTTACCGGCAACTCCAGCTATTCCGATAATCTCACCGCTACCAACTTCAAAATTGATATTTCGCAAAGCAATACCGTAAGGATGCTGCTTCGGTAAGCATAAATCTCGAACCTGCAAGCAGATATCACTGGATACATAAGAGTATTTAGAATATTTGGCATTATCCTCTTCAACTATTCCCAATGCCCAATCTTTTCTATCTTCGCCAATCATTAATTTAGCTAAATAATTTGGCGTTTCCTTTTGAGGATTGCAGTTTGCGACTACCTTACCTTGGCGTAATACTGTAGCATTAGTACAAAGTTGGTGTATTTCATTCAACTTATGAGAGCTAAACAAAATACTGCAACCATTGATTGCTAGCTTTCGTAAAATGGCAAAAAGTTTATCTATTTCTTGGGGAGTTAAAACAACGGTAGGTTCATCTAAAATCAATAACTTTGTATTTTGACACAAACACCGGAGAATTTCTACTTTTTGTTTTTCTCCTACAGCCAAAGTATGAACTAAACGCGAAGGATTTACTTTTAAACCGTATTCCTTAGAGACAATGCGGATTTTTCTATCGACTTGCTTCAGATTCCATTTTCCCCGAAGCGTTAAAGCAATATTTTCCGTAACCGTAAGGCTATCAAACAAAGAAAAATGCTGAAACACCATACTAATACCGAGCATACGTGCTTCTTCAGGAGTCGCAAAATTAATTTGATTGCCTTCCCAAAATATTTCTCCAGCATCTTGAGTTATCAACCCATAAATAATTTTCATTAAAGTACTTTTACCTGCCCCGTTTTCTCCTAACAAAGCATGAATTTCACCTGGTTTAATCGTCATATTAATACGATTATTGGCAATACAGTCGGAGTAGGATTTGCGAATATTTCTGACTTGTAAACGAGGAAGAGAGTTGTTCATATTTTAGGAGTAGTAAGTAGCGGGTTAAAATTAAATATTAAACCTTAAACCTTTAATCTCTAACCTTTAACCTTTGCTCATGATTACCGAGACAATAATAGAAAAAGATAAACCGCAACAAAATATAATTGCAGCAGCACTAGATGATAAATTACGAGCTAAAGCTTTCGGTATTACACCCGAAAATGTCGAAGAAATAATTAACAAACGCTGGAATTTATTAAAGTCTGTTTATCCAGCTTTTAAAGAGCTATGTCAAAAATCATTATTAATACAACCTCAACTGATACTGCCGACATTATGGAATTTATGGCTGCCTTTAGCAATGCAAATAGCATCGCGACATCAACAAATAAAGCGTCCTTTCATCCAGGGAATATTAGGAGGGCAAGGAACAGGAAAAACCACTACTTGTAAAGTTCTCAAGTTGATTTTATCGCATTTGGAATATCGTACCTTAAATTTATCTATTGATGACTTATATAAAACATACCAAGCACGTTTAATTTTACAACAACAAGACCCCCGTTTAATTTGGCGGGGACCACCGGGAACTCATGATGTTGATTTGGGTGTAAATATTTTAGATAGTATTCTTCAACGTCAAACGATAATTACGGTTCCCCGTTTCGATAAATCGCTACATTCCGGAAATGGCGATCGCGCCTTACCAGAAACGGTAGAAAACATTGATATAGTATTATTTGAAGGTTGGTTTGTCGGAGCAATTCCAGTAAATCCAGGAGTATTTAATAACTCACCGCTACCGATTATTACAGAGGCAGATAAACAATTTGCCAAGGATATGAACGATAAACTTCATGAATATCTATGCTTATGGCAGCGTTTAGATAGTTTAATTGTACTTAATCCTGAAGATTATCGTCTTTCCTTAGAATGGCGAAAACAAGCAGAACATCAAATGAAAGCTAGTGGTAAACCTGGAATGACAGACTTACAAATAGAAGAATTCGTAAACTACTTTTGGAAAGCACTGCACCCGGAATTATTTATCAAACCATTAACCAAATCTCCATCAATTGATTTAGTAATTGAAATAAATCCAAATCATAGCTTTGGAAAAGTTTTTTAACAGTGAGCAGTTAGCAGTTAGCAGTTACCAATGCCCAATGCCCAATGCACCATGCCCCATGCCCAATTACCCATTACCTATTACCAAATACCAATTCCCTATTCCCGAATCTTTTCAATCAAATCGTTAAAAGGTTGCCAATTATCTTCTTTAGTAATTGATTCCCATACTGATTCAATCACAGGTCTTAAGATTACTGTTTGAGGATTAGATTGTTTTAAAAGTTGAGCAATATTGTCCATTTCCGAAGTTGCCATAGTATTTAATATTCTGTGATAAATACCAGCCCAGTTAAAAAATAATTCCGATGAGCCTAAAGATTTTTTAATTTCGGAACCTTCTAAAATGTAGCTGGCATCATCTTGCCATTTATGAGAAAAAGTTGCGGCTATGTCGGCGAAAAAGTCGTGGTAGCTGATGGGATAATGCTTAAGAAAATCAATTGTTGCTCTTAGTAGTTCATCTACTTCCGATTTAGGCAATTCTTGATTGAATCCCAATTTTTTCAACATCAATAAACGGTAATTTCCCAAGAAATATTGACCGAATTTTATCAACCCAGCATCCATTTCTGACTTATCAACAACAGCCTTTAACGCTTCTTGGAGCATTTCTAAATTCCACATACAAATATCTGGCTGGTGGATGTAAGAATAACGACTGTAGTGGTCAAAATAAGCTGCTGTAAAATGCGGATCGTACTTTGGAATAAACGCGTAGGGACCGTAATCAAAACTTTCCCCAGTAATCGACATATTGTCAGTATTTAAAACCGCATGACAGAAACCAGCAGCCATCCATTGTGCTGCTAATTTTGCGACTTTTTCTACTAATTCCGCATAAAATAAAGCATATTTTTCTTGTTCCTTAATTAAATGCGAATAGTAAACTTCTATTACATGGTCTAAAAGCTTTTTAGTTAAATCTGGACGTTTTAAATAATTTAAACGTTCAAAAGTGCCGAAGCGAATATGGGAACGGTTCATTCTTACCATTACAGCCGAACGAGTTGGGGAAGGTTCATCACCTCTCCATAACTGCATTCCTGTTTCAATTAAGCTCAGACACCGGGAGGTACGTACACCCATTCGATGCAACATTTCCCCCGCTAACACTTCCCGCATTCCACCTTTAAGGGTAAGCATTCCATCCCCACCACGAGAATAAGGAGTTCTACCGGAACCTTTAGTACCAAAATCATAAAGTTCGCTATCGATTCCGCGTACTTGTCCGTAAAGAAAACCTCTACCATCACCCAATCTGGGATTATATTCGCCAAATTGATAGCCGTGGTAGCGCATTGCAAGAAGAGGTTTGCGATACTCAAATTTGCCAAAAGCTTGAAGAAAATTTTCGTCAGTTACTTCTTGGGGGTTCAATCCTAAAAGCGGAAGCAAGTCATTGTTACGGAAGCGGAGTTTATGAAGGGGAAATTCCTCCGCGACAACTTCATCAGAATAGTCCGAGCCAAGAGATTCAAATGCTGGTTCGTAATTGAGGTTAATCAGGGGATTAGTAGTTTCAGCCGTTTGCATTACCAGTACGGGTAAGTTTGCCATTCCCTTTATGGTACATCTGAGTGGGGATAGTGGGGGAGATGGGGATCTGACTTTTCACGCTATGTGGAAAAGCTCAATCGCCCTCACTCTATAAGAGTGGGGCTACTTAAACAAAGCCCGTCTACACGGGCTAAATTCGGCGCATCTTTATAAAGAAATGTAGGAATGGCCGCAACTAGCACATTTTGCTTGTAGGGTGCTGTGACAGTTCGCTTGATTTCTAACGCAATAATAAGGTTTTCCTGTCACGCACCAACCAAAGCCTTATGATAATTGCGTAAGTTCTGAAATGATATAAAGGTTAAAAATTAAAGGTTTATTCGTTCTTAACATACATAAAAAGACGTAGCATTACTACGTCTCTACATGATTCATTATTCATCATGCATTTGTTTCTATAACTAACTACTTAATAATCGCATTAATTCTTTGACGAGATGTTTTCACTATTGACCTAATGCGAGCTTTTTGTTTTGGTGTCATCCTCATAGAACGAAGTAATTGAGTTCTTCCTTGGCGCGTTTTCATCGATTGCATAATGTCACTACGTTGCGCTCTAGTTAGTACATTCGCAATTTGTCTAAATGCTTCGTCTTGAACTGCATCAACTTTTTTCTTCTGTTGCGGAGTTAATCTTTTATAAACACGCGGTAATGTATATCCTGCTGCTTGTATTGTCAGCGGAATTAGAATAAATCTAGGTATTAATGCTTCGGCTCTTTTAGCGGAAATTCCAGTCAAGGATATGCTGATAATAGCAGCACTGAAAAATACGGAGAGACGCTTCGCGGATTTACTAAACATTGAGAAAACCCCTCAAAATATTTTTGATTTTAAATTTTATATTTTAGATTTGTCAATACTTAGTTTTAACTAAGTATAATAACGGAAATAGCAAAAAGAGAAAAAGGAATAAAAAAATCAACAGCCTCGAACAAAATTAAATCTTTTAGAAGTATCCTAACTACCGATTACCAATTACCAATTACCAATCACTAATTTTATATTTTTAACTATTCCATTTCCGATTAGTTAAACTTGTTAATATATGGTCTTGCCATTGATTATTAATTAATAAATAGTCTCTAGCATAACCTTCTACAAGAAATCCTAACCTTTTTAGCAAATTACCGCTACTTTGATTGTGTGGCATATAATTAGCCATGATGCGGTGCATTTTTAACTCTTCAAACACATAATCAATGCTGGCTTGTAAGGCTTCCGTCATATAACCTTTACCTTGTTCTTTCTCTGCCAAACTGTAGCCCACGGTACAAAATTGTGCGGCACCTCGGATAAAATTACGGAAATTAATTATTCCAATTATTGTAGATTCAGTTTGAGAAAAAATCAGTAGCCTTAATGATTGTCCGCGAACAAATTCCCTCGTTGCTCCTTCTACTTCATTTTGCCAATATTCCGCTGTAAAGAAATCTTCTGACCATGCAGGATAGAAAGGAGTAAGATAAGCTCTATTTTCAGCGTAAAATTTAACAATTAACGGTACATCTTCCGGAAGTGCAAGTCGCAATAATAGCCTTTTAGTAAAAATACGCGGTTGTTGCAATTGCATTTGTTTATTTTCAGAACTTATCGTCACAAGGCAATAATATTGATATTGATTAGGAACACATTTGGAATTGTGCCACTTCTTTCATACCTGCTGCAACCGGGTCAAAGTTTTTATCAAATAAAGTGTAATTGTTGTAACAAGAATCAGCCAGATTAGCATTTTTTAAATTCGTTTTACGCAAATCGGCACCACGCAAATCGGCATTCTTTAAATTAACATTCTGCAAGTTATTAAACCGGAAATCTATCCCCTGTAAGTTAACTCCAGTTAAATTTACACCCATTAATAAAGATATTCTCTTTCGTGCTGATATTTGAAGTAATTTTGTATCCTGTAAAAACATAATCGCAAAACGTTTGCGTATGGGGTCGAGTTCCTCTAAAGTAGCTTGAGTCATAGCTCTAAAAGTAGCCGTTTTTCTTCTGATGGCTTGGGGATTTTCTTGCAAAATTGTTGATGTCATAAATTTAAGATAATCCGATAGCACCGCTTGATGGTGAACATCGTTTGCCATTGCAATATTTCTCCCTGCTGCGCTGAATTGATGCCCTGGTTTATAAAATCCCGTTTGAAAAAATCCAATTGTAAGAGTCAACAAGAGAACACATGCTGTTACCAACGCAATTAGTGATTTATAAGTCTTTTTCGGAACTTCCTCTAAATTAATCGTCGATCTGAAGTTTTCTACCGTGCGAAAGAAATAACCACCCAATTTTGTAGATTGAGTTGTATCATATGCTTTATCTAATTTGATAATTTCCTGAGATTCTGTATTCATAAATTTAGTAATATAAAAAAATGTAGTCCAGATTACTTTTCTATCCAGCCAATTGTTTACACTACATAATTTACCAGAGGACTTTTGAAAAAAAAGTAGGCTGAGTTATGAAAGTGGAAATACAAGGTGATGGGGAGATAAGGGCACAAGGAGAAAACAAACATTTATAACTCCTAACTCCTAATACCAATTCTGTATGAGGCTGCGCTCAATTGCCCTCACTTTATAAGAGTGGGGCTACCTAAACAAAGCCCGTCTACACGGGCTAAATTCGGCGCATCTTTATTAGGACTTACGCAACCGGCACATTCTTCTTGTAGGGTGCTGTGACTGTGACACTTTGAGCAACTGCGAACGTAGTAACAATATTTTCAGTGTCACGCACCAGCCAGTTATTATGACAATTGCGTAAGTCCTGTTTATAAAGAAATGGTATAACTCCTAACTCATAACTCCTAGCAGTAATAGTTAATAATTGATTACATCTGCACCTTACGGCAGGCGATCGCTGATAATTGAAAATTGTTCATTGAAATTTCTACATATGGGTTTACGCTACGATTGGCAAGAAGCTGAAATACGCGCAATTTACGATACTCCTTTGCTGGAGTTAATCTATCAAGCTGCTACCATACACCGCCAGCACCACGATTCGAGAAAAATACAGGTTTGCAAACTGGTATCGATTAAAACTGGTGCTTGCCCTGAAGATTGCAGCTACTGCGCTCAATCTTCTCGCTACAAAACAGAAGTTAAACCTCAATCTCTTTTAGATAAACAAACAGTAGTTGATATCGCCAAACAAGCCAAAGAAAGCGGTGTCAGTCGTGTTTGTATGGGTGCTGCTTGGCGTGAAGTTCGAGATAATTCTCAATTCGAGCAAGTTTTAGATATGGTCAAAGAAGTTACAGCATTAGACTTAGAAGTATGCTGTACCTTGGGGATGCTCAACGAATCACAAGCAAAGCGTTTGGAAGATGCCGGACTTTACGCTTATAACCATAACCTCGATACTTCAGAAGATTACTACAGCACCATTATCACCACTCGAACTTATGGCGATCGCCTCAAAACAATCGACAACGTTCGGCAAACAAACGTAACCGTATGTTCCGGTGGTATCCTCGGTTTGGGGGAAAGCGCAGACGATAGAGTTTCCATGCTAAAAACTTTATCTAACCTGCAACCACATCCCGAATCCGTACCCATTAACATACTTTCTCAAGTAGAAGGAACTCCATTAGAAAACCAGCCAGATGTCCCCGTTTGGGAAGTAATCCGAGCGATCGCCACAGCCCGTATAGTCATGCCAACTTCCGACGTGCGCTTGAGTGCGGGCAGATCCAGACTTTCTCAAATCGAACAAGCAATGTGCTTCATGGCAGGTGCAAACTCCATCTTTTCCAGCGACGACGGTAAAATGTTAACCGTCACCACACCATGCCCTGGATACGACACCGACAAACAAATGTTAGACTTGCTGGGTTTAGAAGCGCGAGAAAGCAAGTCAAAGGTTAAAGGTCAAAGGTTAGAGGTTAAAGTTTAATCTTTAATAAGGTAGGGGTTTTTTCTAGAAGGGGTAGAGGGGGTAGAGGGGAAGAGGGGGTAGCAAGATGCTCCCACCACCGATTACCAATTACCAATGCCCCATGCCCCATTCCCTAAACTACAGAATCTTAGCTGCACGTAAACCAAAGAGTAAACCAGCAGCGATGCCGATAAACACACCTAAGAAACCAACATACGAAACAATAGCTAACATTTACTTTTCTCCACAATCGTTCAACTAGCTATATATATTGAAGCATTAGTCAGCGACCAGTGAACAGTAGTTATAAACTTTAGTAGTTCTTGTAGTTCTTGTTCCCAGTCTCAGACTGGGAATACATTTTAAGAGGCTCTGCCTCATTCTAAACTGGAGGCAGAGCCTCAAGTTAGGCATTCCCACCCGGAGACTGGGAATCAGTTAATCCCCCTTTCTCCCAATGCCCAATCCCCCAAATTACGATACAATACACCACGGGGGCTTATTGGGGTTAAAAAAATGTCTTCTGCGATTAAAGTAAATCTTCCGCTATCTTCTTATGAAATTGCGATCGCACCGTCTGGTTTGGATAAACTGGGCGATTATATGAATGGTTTGCAGCTAGGCAAGAAAGTTTTATTGGTTTCCAATTCCACGGTTTTTGAACACTATGGGGAAAGAGCTTTAAGTTCCCTTGCAAATGCTGGTTTTGATGTGTGTCAATGCATTTTGCCCGATGGCGAAAAATATAAAAATTTAGATTCTCTTCAAAAAATATACGATACGGCGCTAGTTAATCGCGTAGAACGTTCTTCCACTATGGTAGCTCTGGGTGGCGGTGTAATTGGCGATATGACAGGTTTTGCTGCGGCTACTTGGCTGCGAGGAATTAAGTTTGTACAGGTACCGACTTCCCTTTTAGCAATGGTGGATGCTTCGGTGGGTGGTAAAACTGGTGTTAATCATCCCCAAGGAAAAAACTTGATTGGTGCTTTTCATCAACCGCAACTTGTATTAATCGATCCAGAAGTACTGAAAACTTTACCAGAAAGAGAATTACGCGCCGGAATGGCAGAAGTGATTAAATACGGCATTATTTGGGACGCAGATTTGTTTGCAGAGATGGAAAAATGCGAAAATCTCGACCAAATGAAATATTTGATGGCTGATTTCTCTGGTGGAGATAAATCCTTGATTGACTATATATTAACCCGTTCCTGTCAAGCAAAAGCCGACGTAGTTAGTAAAGATGAGAAAGAAGCCGGATTAAGAGCAATTTTGAACTACGGACATACCATTGCTCATGCAGTTGAAAGCTTGACAGGGTATAGCGTAGTTAATCACGGTGAAGCGGTTGGAATTGGGATGGTAGCAGCCGGAGAAATTGCTGCAAAACTAGGAATGTGGAAAGCAGAAGAAGTACAAAGACAAAATGTATTGATTCAAAAAGCAGGTTTACCAACTAAGTTACCACCGGGTTTGGATATAGAAGAGATAATTCAGTCGTTGCAACTTGATAAGAAAGTTAAAGCCGGTAAAGTACGGTTTATATTACCAACGCAGATTGGGGCAGTGATTATTACTGATGAAGTTCCCTCCGATGTGATTCGTGAAGTGTTGCAAAATATGTGAAGTGGTAATTGGGAATTGGGCATGGGGCATAGAAAGATAGGAAGTTAAAAATTCAAAGCTACTCACTGTTCACTGTTCACTGCTCACTGCTCACTGCTCACTGCTCACTGATTAAACCTCTTCCGGGTTAACTCCTAATTCTCGTAATTTTGCTGCTAAACGTTCGGCTTTTGTACGCTCTTGTTCAAGCTGCTGTTTTGTCGAATCGCGTTCTTGTTCGCTTCTTTCGGCAGGAGTAGGAATCAAATTTCCTTGGGCATCATACCACCTTAACCACAGTCGCTCGATACCTTGATAAGTACCTTGCCACAACCCAACACCTAATTCAATAGATGGTAGCCAAACTGGAGTTTTTGTAAAAGTTATTTCTTGATAACGACCTGCAATGTTTTGAAAAACCTGTAAATTATCACTATAACGGTCAAATATTATATAGTAGGGAATTCGTAATATTCTTTCGTAAACTTCCCATTTGGTTGGTGGCTGATTAACTTCTCTTAGAGTTTGTCCTAAATCTTCTTTTTCGGTACCTGGAGAAAGTAGTTCTACTACAACTGTTGGATCTATTCCTTCTTGCCAAACTACGTAGCTCAAACGTAAATCTCTTTCTTGGTAGAGACGAGAAGCTCCTAAAACTGCAAACCAATCCGGACGCTTATACCATAGGTGATTGCGAGCGTCGTAATATAAATTTAAGTCACTAGCGATGAACACTTCATCAGTTTCATAGTTTGGTGCTTGAAAGGTGTCTTCCAACAAACGGGGTTGCCAAATATGAAATTGGTCAGGCAAACCAGGCTCCTTTGGATCTTCACTGGGAAGATTGTACATCGTGGGGAGTACTTCTTTAGGAGGAGGTGGTGGATCTGTTTGATACATACGGGCAGGGAATAACCGACTAATTATAGGTTAGCGGATGAAGAGGGGATTAGTGGCTGTTTGATTAAGAAATATTTTTTGGTTACTGCTCACTGCTCACTGTTCACTGCTCACTGATTACACCTCTTCCGGATTAACTCCCAACTCTCGCAACTTTGCAGCTAAACGTTCGGCTTTTGTACGTTCTTTTTGTACAAGTTCAGTTGGTGTCGGTATCCAATTTTTTGAAGCATCATACCAGCGCAACCACGAACCTTGTGTATTTTGATATAACCCTTGCCAAATTCCCAAGCCTAATTCGACTTCATCTAACCATAGTCTTTCATAGGATAAAGTCATTTCTTGGTAACGAGTACCAACTAACTGGAATGCTCGCAATTTATTCGTGTATCTATCAAACACCACATAATAAGGAACTCGTAAAATCTGTTCGTAAACTTGCCACTTTGTTGGGGGTTTATTGACTTCTCGTAGAGTTTGACCTAAATCTTCTTGTTCCGTACCGGGGGAAAGTAATTCAACTACTATAAAAGGAGTCACACCTTCTTGCCAAATCACGTAGCTCAAACGCAAGTCTTTTTGTTGATTGCTGCGAGGTACACCTAAAACTGCGAACCAATCAGGACGCTTGTACCATAAATGATTGCGAGCATCGTAGTAAAGATTTAAATCCGTACCAATATAGCGGTTTTCACGCCTATTGGAATACAGGGAAAAACCTCACCCCCTTCCCCTCTCCTTGTCAAGGAGAGGGGTGTATTATATCCAACTGAAAACCGCTATATTCAAATTGCTATCGAAAAGTTTAATTCAACGAAATTATTTCTGTACTCGACTTTGCTTCAGCCATCTTTTTTATCAATAAGTTTTTTGGCTGGTATTCTGGAACAATTCTACATAGCTCGATAAGTAATTCTTCTATGTTATTTTTCCGAGCATTTTCTAATAAAATATTCAATTCTGATTCTAATATCTCCCATTCCCAAAAATGTTCGCGGGCACAGAATATTTTGGGATGTTCGGTTGGTTTAACGTTCTTACCTTCAATCAATAATTCTTCATAGAGCTTTTCTCCAGGGCGCAATCCAGTAATTTCTATATCAATATCATGTCCGAGTTTTAGTCCGCTCAAACGAATCATTTTTTCTGCTAAATCGTAAATTCGGACTGGTTCACCCATTTCGAGTAGGAATACCTCACCCCCTTTTGCCATTGCTCCCGCTTGCATGACTAAGCGTGCTGCTTCGGGAATGGACATGAAGTAACGAGTGATATCTTTATGTGTGACTGTGATTGATTTACCTTGAGCTATTAATTTACGGAATCTCGGTACAACCGAACCGCTACTATTAAGTACGTTACCGAATCGAACAATTGCAAAGCGAGTAATTCCTTCCGGTTGAGTCGCGAATGCTTGGATTATCATTTCAGCTACTCGCTTACTCGCTCCCATGACGTTGGTGGGACGTACTGCCTTATCTGTAGAGATTAATACAAAGTTATTTACCTGACAATCTATAGCGCAACGAGCAGCTATAAAGGTTCCTAAAACGTTGTTTTCAATTCCTCTGGCTGGATTTGCTTCTACTAAAGGAACGTGTTTATAGGCTGCTGCATGGTAAACTGTTTCTACTTGATGGCGATTTAAGATTGATTTTAAGTAGTCTTGATTGGTGACATTCCCTAAATAAGCGTAGCGTTGCAGACAGGGAAAATTTTCTGAGAGTTCTAAGTCTATACTGTATAGAGCTAGTTCATTCAGTTCGTAGAGTATTAAACATTTAGGCTGCTGTTGGGCAATTTGTCGGCACAATTCCGAACCAATAGAACCTCCAGCACCAGTCACCAGAACTATCTTATCTTTGACTTGCTTTTGTAAAAGCTTGGTATCTGGAGCTACTTCTTCCCGTTCCAGTAGTTCGGTGATATCTACATTACGAATTTTCTGAATTGCAACTTTCCCAGCAAGAATTTCTCCTAGGGTTGGTGTTGTTTTTACGGGAATAGATAAATCTTGTAATTGTTCAATAATCCGAAGTTTGTTCTTCCGGTTTATCGAAGGCATTGCTAAAATTACGGTATCAAATTTTTTTTGATGCCATAATTTGGATATATTCTTTGGTGAGTAAACCTTGAGTCCCTTAACAACAGTTTGGCTATGTAATTCTGTATTATCATCTACAAAAGCAATCGGACAATAATGCGGGTCATTTAATAAACCTCTAACAAGTTGATAACCCGCTGTCCCTGCACCGTAAATAAGTAGCCGTTCTTGGCATCGGCTTGATTGAGTATAGACTATCAGATTTTGAAGCGACGAACGAATTAATAGTCTGACTCCAATGACTAAAAATAGAGTTAAAAATGCATCGATAATTAGAATAGAGCGAGGGATGGGCCATAATCCCTGAAAGTAAGCTAAGACAATTGATGTAATAGAACTGAAAAATACAGCTTGAAGAATATTTCCTAAAAATTCTACATCTGTATAGCGAATAATTGGACTATAGATTCTTTTGAATCTAAAAGCTAATAATTTAATTACGAATAGAGTAATAATCAGCCCGGTATATTTAGAAATTTCCGAGAACGGAAGTAATGTTTCAAAGCGTAGAAAAAAAGTTAAATAGATAGATATACAGAATAAAAAAATATCTGTAGTAATAAGTAAATAGCGTTTCTGCCTTCTTGATAGTGGTCGGTAAATAGAATATATTCTATTTAGCAGATATTTAGAGGATAATGTCATTGTAGCGTTTGCCATTTTTGTTGATATACACAATTTTGGATTTGCTAGCGAAACAGCGAAATCGGCGTTGTATAGGGGATAAAGTAATAAATGGCAGAGAAGCGAATTAGCCTAGTAAAATCTTTTCATAGCATAGATAAAAAATACTATCATCCCGCTGGCTATACAACAGCTGAAACCTTCATCGAAACATCGCAAAAATTTCAAAAATCGAAAATTATAGCGATTTTTGATTAACGAAAGTAGATACCTTGACTAAATCGCTGAAGTTTTGACTTCGTGGTTAATAGTAGCAAACCTAGATTGCGAATCTATGACTGTATCGATACATAGAAAGCTAAGAAAGTGAATAAAATGATTGGCGTTGCTGAATCCGGATATGAATTTATTTTTTCCTTCATAGTGATGCCCCCTAAATGAAGGGACTTTTAATTATCTTGTTCCCCCATAATTGGGGGTTAGGGCGTGTTTTCAAAGTACTCCTCACCCTATAAGGGTGAGGCTATACCTACAAAGTCCGCCTGCGCGGACTAGAAAATCAGGGCTTTGTAGCTGTAGCTCCAGGCTTTAGCCTGAGAGCGGTTTGGGTTTGAAAACACTCCCTAGGGGGCAATTCATACTTTTAATCAGTAACGCCAAATAATAAAAGAGAATTAAATTAAGTTATGATTTTTAGCTGCAAGATTTATAAATATTGAACTATGTAGAATGAGATAAAAAATAAATTGTTTGTAGTATATTACACTTGAAAAAGAAAGGGAAATAAATAAAACTGTATTTTGTATTATTAACGAACTTTAAATTACTATAGTGTGGCTATATATTACCCTAAGCAGGTCAAAATGATTGTTGCAATCCTGGCTGGGCTGGGAATAACTGTTTTTGCTAGCTTACTGATACTCCATAGCTTAATTAGGGTTAGGCTTAATCGTACCTTAAAGTATTATCCCAAACCACAGGCAATTCTTATTTTGGACGGAAACCCAACCCGAATTGATTATGCAGCAAAACTGGCACATTCTGTCCAGCTACCAATTTGGATTTCGGGTAACTGTAGTCAATTACCAGTAAATAAACAGCGTTTTAAGGCAGCAGGTATCGATTCAGATAAGGTAAACTACGATTTGAGAGCAACGGATACAGTTACGCATTTTACTACTTTGGTTAAAGACTTTAAAAACCAAGATTTACATCATGTGTATATTGTCACTTCTGATTACCATATGCCCCGTTCTCAAACAATCGCGACTCTTGTATTTGGAAGTCATGGTTTAATTGTGACTTCAGTCAGAGTCCCGACAGCAGAAGGAACCTCTGAGTCCCCACTGAAGATATTGCGCGATTATCTTCGCTCGCTTCTATGGATGCTCACTGGAAAGACAGGTGCTAGTCTCAATCCAAGTCTGAATCTAGATTACATTGAAACTCAATGCTCGTCTAAATAGCTATAAGCTGCTGAGTATTTAATCTTTTTTTTCGGCGTTGCTGAATTAAGATTAGGACTTACGCACAGTTAACGTAACTATAGTCATTGCGACGTAAGGAAGCATTCACCCGGAGGGTGTGGATCATCCCAAACGCCCTTATAATCGTAGCGATTGCGTAAGTCCTGAAGATATGAGTTATAGCAGTTTTTGTTTGAGTGCACTACAATTTGAGATCTCACCCTGTGATGACAAATATCCCTCTTCCTAACAAGGCTACCGTGTACGCAGAAGCCTTAATATTCCACCTCGAAGCAAGTTTTGAAGGTTGGGCTTGATACTCAAAGCCCCGTCATTGCGAGCGAAGCGAAGCAATCCCGGCACTTTGCTATTGCTATGTCCTGACGGACACGCTTCGCTAACGTCGTTCTTCCTGGCAATGACGATTTGACGGAGTTGAAATCCCTAAAACCTTTGCTCCCGATTACTTGTGTGTACACCGTAGCCTTAACAAAGAGACGGAACGAGAAAGAGGTTAAATTTATATTGCATCCAAATGAAAAACGCTATATAGATAGGAATGACCGCAAATAGCACATTTTTTGTAGGGTGCTGTGACACTTAGATCAATTTTCAACGTAATGATAAGACTTGTGGTGTCACGCACTATGTCGTCGGTCTTGTGACTGATAATCTTATGTATAATTGGTAGTAATATTTTTGACTAAAACAAATGTTATTAAATATTTATACTTAAAAAACGAAAAATAAATTAATCAAGCTACATTATCTCTATTAATACAAATCCAAAATTATCTCAATCACGCGGTTTAGGTCATCATCTGTCATGCTTGAACCTGAAGGTAAACACAGCCCTTTCTCAAATAAATCCTCTGCAACAGAGCCACCCACACAAGCACAGTCTTTAAACAGGGGTTGTAAATGTAATGGCTTCCAAACAGGACGCGATTCGATATTATGTTGTTCTAATGTAGTGCGAATTTTTTCTTGATCTACACCTGATTCTGCTGGATCTACTTTTAAACAAGTCAACCAACGGCTAGATTGTCCAAATGATGCTTCTGGCATGAATTTAATACCAGGTAAGCGACTGAGAGTTTTATGATATACTTCAAAATTGCGACGGCGAGCGGCAACTCTATCTTTTAATACTCGCAGTTGTCCGCGTCCTATACCCGCTAATACGTTGCTCAAACGATAGTTATAGCCGCTTTCGGAATGTTGATAGTGAGGTGCGCGATCGCGAGCTTGGGTTGCCCAAAAACGTGCTTTTTGAATAGCTTCCTCATCATCAGAAACTAGCATTCCTCCGCCAGTTGTGGTGATAATTTTGTTGCCGTTAAAGGAGTAAATGCCAAATTTACCAAAAGTACCGGGCATTTTGCCTTTGTAGGTAGCACCTAATGCTTCAGCAGCGTCTTCAATTAAAGGAATATTGTATTGTTGGCAGGTTTGCAAAATAGGTTCAATATCCGCACTTTGACCGTATAAATGCACCAGCACGACTGCTTTAGGTAGTTTACCTATTTTTGCTCTCTTAGTTAATTCCTCTTGCAGCAATACAGGATTCATATTCCAAGATTCAGTCTCGCTATCGATAAAGACTGGTGTAGCTCCTTGGTACAAAATTGGGTTAGCTGATGCAACGAATGTCAGCGTGGAGCAGATGACTTCATCACCAGCAGTTACTCCTGCTAGTCTGAGAGCTAAATGTAAAGCAGCGGTACCTGAAGACACTGCTGCTGCGGCTTTAGCTTCAGTAATTTGACAAAATTCTTCTTCAAAAGCATTCAGATGAGGACCAACTGGAGCTAACCAGTTTGTATCAAAAGCTTCTTTTACAAAAGTAAATTCCTCACCACCCATGTGGGGAGGAGAGAGAAACATTCGTTTAGACATTATGTTGATAGTTGTGTTTATAATTTAGCAAGAGTTTTATGTACTTTCGCTGGACATCCGTAAGCGACGGAAAAAGCAGGCAAAGATTTATTCACTATCGATCCAGCACCACAGGTTGTCCACTCACCAATAGCTGTAAGAGGGATAACTTTAGTGCCAACACCCAACAAACTACCTTCCCCTGTTTTAACCTGACCGCAAAGAGAACATCCAGGAGCTATATGACTATAGTCTAAAATTTCGCAATCATGATCGACTGTAGCACCCGTATTGATAATTACATGATTACCTATAGTAGTATCTGTATTAATAACTGCATTTGCCATTATTACAGTACCTTCGCCAATAGTAACCCCTAATCCTATCCGAGCGGATGGATGAATTGCATTTGTAAACTGGTAGCCTTGAGCTTGAAGACGCATTGAGACTTTTTTACGAGTTTTATTGTTACCAATTGCAACAATCCATCTACTATTATTAGGCTCTATATTGGCGATACTATTGCTATGTAGCAAAGGTATACCGTGAATATGAGAAATCCCTACAGGAGGAGCATCATCGACAATCGCAACTACATTTTTACCCTGACAATGTAAAATATCTAGGATGACTTTGGCATGTCCTCCGGCAGCATATATATAAATATCCATAGGAGATACTTCTAGTAAACAATAATACAGATGCTATTAAGAGCTAGATTGATTAGAAGGAATGGTACCCTTAAACTTGCTCATAGTGACATGACCTTGCCCAGATATACCCTCTTTTTTAAAGACTTTAATTACTGTCAGCATTAATATTTTCAGGTCGAGCCACAAGCTCCAATTATCGACATACCAGACATCTAACTCAAACTTCTTTTCCCAGCTTAAAGCGTTACGCCCATTCACCTGTGCCCAGCCTGTAATACCGGGCTTGACTTGATGACGACGTGCTTGTTCTGGAGTATAGAGGTCTAAATATTCAACTAATAGAGGGCGAGGACCGACGAAGCTCATGTCTCCTTTGAGGACATTCCATAGTTGGGGGAGTTCATCCAAGCTGGAATGACGTAAGAATTGACCCACAGCAGTAAGTCGCTGCTCGTCGGGAAGTAAATTGTCATTAGAGTCCCGTGCATCCGTCATTGTACGAAACTTGCAAAATTTGAAGATTTTGCCTTGATATCCGGGACGTTGTTGCTGAAAGAATACAGGTCTTCCCATCGAAAATAGTACGGCAAAGTATAGTACTAAGATTGCGGGAGAAAGAAGTATTAGTAAGAAAGTAGCTACTATCTTATCTAAGATATACTTAAATATGATCTGTATGAATCTCATTGGATTTGAGTTATTTTTTTCAGCGAGTAATCTGCAATACTCTTTGTGAAGAGCTTCCCAAATAGCTTCTTGACGAAACTGCTCTAAAACCCTTTCGCGTCCGGCAGAGCCATGTTGGAGACGGGTATCTGAGTTCAATAAATAATGGCTAATCGCTGTTTTTAGCGCAACTGGATCTTGAGGGGGTACTAATAAACCAGTAGTGTTATTATCAATAGCGTCAATACAACCAGGTATTTGAGTCGCAACTACTGGTAGCTCCATAGCAGCAGCCTCTAAGAAAACATTGCCAAATCCCTCCCGATAAGTAGGTAGAACCAGCAAATCCATAGCTGAGTAAAAAGGCGGAGTTTCCCAGTTTTTCCCAACAAGATGGATGCGAGGATCTTCCTCTAAAACAGATTTTGCATCGGGAAAAATGGGGTCTTTCGACTCAAAGAAACCGACAATTAGCAAATGCAATGACGGAAACTCATCTCTCACAAGTTTCCATGCATCTACAAGTTCATGAATACCTTTATCACGAACAAGCCGACCAACAAACCCTAAAACTAAGGCTTTATCAGGAATTTCATACTGCTGACGTATATTTGTTCTTGTAGTGGAAGGTAAAGATTTTGGATTAAAACGTTCCATTGCATCCACACCATTACAACTACCTCTTAATAAAACCTTGATTTTATTAGGAGGACATAAACCTTCTTCAATCGCAACCTCTCGAATAGAAGAGCTAACACAAAGTACTTGAGTAGCTAGCGAACAAGCAATTTTCTCACTCCACCACAAAATCTGTCTTTTGAAGCCCTTAGCCGTCATCAATGGCAATCCATGAATATGATAAATCCTGACTGGAACCATTCCTAGTAAAGCAGAAATAGTCCCTAAAAGTCCTCCTTTTGGAGTATGAGAGTGAACAATTTTGGGTTTTTCTATCCTTATATACTTAAATATTTGAGCAATTGTCCACAAATCTTTCCAGGGACTAATTTTACGAAATATTGATAGAGATTTAACCTGAATAGATTCACTTTGAGCAAATTGATCTAGCCGTTCTCCCGGAGATGACAAAGCTCGAATTTCAAAACCTTGAGCTTTCATATAACCGATTTGTCCCTTTAAAAAAATCAGGGATTCCGGCACTGTTGTAATATGCAATAATTTCATACTGATAAATATATAGATTAAAGATTTAAAAGTATTGCTAACTTTTTATCTTTAGGATGAAATATCTCTCTAGTGGTCTGTCCCATAAAATATGATGGGTTCGTAGTTGCGCTTTAGCGCAACTACAAACCTTTTACCCATCAAAACAAATGGGACACTAGTAGTCCTTTGCATTAATTCCTACGGATTGTAGAGACGTAGGACTGCTACGTCTCCCGACGTTTGGAAGAAAACGAACCCATCAAAACTTGTGGGACAGAACACTAGTACTCCACCACATAAGTTTTGCAGGGTTTCGAGGGCTTGTAAAAAAAACCGCAGAGAGCGCAAAGAGCGCGGAGGAAGAGAATAAAGAGAATTATTCGATTTCAAATAAAATTGATGTTCACCCATCAGAATTAATGTGGCGGAGTACTAGTAAAAAAGGGGGTCTTTAGTTAAGTACTGAATAATTTAAGATAGCGATAAAGCTTTGCTATCAGATACCTTGTAATAAGCTCGATACCAGTCAACAAAATTTTTGATACCCACTTCAATAGATGTATTAGGTTTAAAGTCTACATCCCTAACTAAATCATCTACATTTGCATAATTAATAGGTACATCACCCGGTTGCATTGGCATCATGTTCTTTTTAGCTTCTATACCCAAACAATCCTCTAGAACTTTAATCATGTACATGAGTTCTACAGGTTGATTGTTGCCAATGTTGTATATTTTATAAGGCGCTTTGCTGGTTCCAGGGTCTGGAGTATCGCCTGACCAATTAGGATTTAGTTGAGGAATTTTATCTATAACTCGGACAACTCCTTCGACAATATCATCTATGTATGTGAAGTCTCGGCGCATATTGCCATTATTAAATATGTTGATGGGTTTACCTTCAAGCATTAATTTGGTAAATAGGAATAATGCCATATCTGGTCTTCCCCAAGGACCGTATACAGTAAAAAATCTTAGTCCTGTGGTTGGTAAATTATATAAATGACTATAACAGTGAGCCATCAATTCATTAGATTTTTTACTGGCTGCATATAAACTAATGGGATGGTCTACATTATGATGAACTGAGAAAGGAATTTTGGTGTTTGCTCCATATACGGAACTAGAAGAAGCAAATACTAAATGCTTAACTTTATTATTACGACAACCTTCTAAAATATTGGTAAAACCAACAAGGTTGCTATTAATGTAAGCGTGGGGATTTTCTAAAGAATGACGGACTCCTGCTTGGGCTGCTAAGTTAACAACTATGTCAAACTTCTGCTGATTAAATAACTCAGCAATGCTTCCATTATCAGCTAAATCGAGTTTATGAAAGCTAAAGCCAGGTTTTTCTTCGAGTTGTTGCAAACGATCTTGTTTAAGAGAAACATCGTAATAATCGTTGATGTTATCTAATCCAACAACTTCATCTACTCGCTGCAATAATCTTTCGCTGAGATGATAACCTATAAAACCAGCTGCACCAGTTACCAAAATTTTAGCCATATTATTTATTTTTTATAAATAGTGATAATAATTACAATACCAAGAACAAAAAGAATCTGTTGCTATAAAGATTAAGGAACACGGACGGACAGTGATACAATATAGTAGTTTTCATATTAGACTATATCCTCAAAATACGATAAATTCATGGATGAGTGTTGGAATTTAGTATCTATTTTAATGCGTTTAAGTAATTATAAGCTTGATAATTATTTTAGAGGTATGAGAGCTATCAAGCTTACTCTGTCTAACTTATAGCTCTCATATCATCCCTTTAGTATGGTTACAGGTTTATTCAAGTTCTAAAGCTATTTTCCACAAAACCTTTCCAAAAAGTTTTTCGCTTCATGTTCAAAACAGGCGCAGTGTAATTTTTAGCTTCTTCAAAATTTAAGATAGCTTGTTTTTCTTGCCAATCTTTTGATAAGGTCGCATGAAGTAAAAGCTCAGCAAGCTTGTGATGATCGCCCGGTTTATGTAGGCAAGATTCATTTAGTAATTCTGGTATTCCACCTGCTGTTGAACCTAGAGCCGGACAACCACGACTCATTGCTTCAACTAATGCTCTTGGAAGTCCTTCTTGAAAACTAGGTTGTATGTATAAATCAATTTCATCCAGCCAATTGTATACAGGAGAACCACTAGGTAAAGTACCGCAGAAAGTAACCCGATTATTACTTAATCCAAGATTTTTAGCTAAGCGTTTCCATCGAGTTGGGTCTCCTTCTCCTAATATTCTGAACTCATATTCTGGTAAATCTTGATCTATTTTATTAAGTGCTTTTAATGCTGTTGTAATTCCTTTATATTTAGTCTTAAGTGTTCCTATTAATCCAATATTAATCTTTTGGCTATTATTGTTTATCCGTTCCAACCTAGTTTTAAGGATTGTTGAATCCAACTCAGGAATTTCTACATTTGAGCAATTTACAGTTATACCCTTAGTTGGATATCGATTTTGTAAAAAGTGCTTACTTACATATGAGACATAGCTAGATTCATGAACGAATAACCTAGTTCGCATAGCCATGATTGGAGCATAAACTTTTCCTTGCCAGGTACCATAATTCCATAAAGAATCCCAAGGACATCCAACTACTTCAGTAATCCAAGGTTTAGAATAATCCTTTGCTAATTCGATTGCTAAAGAGCCTATCTCACTAGGTAAACGAGCAATCAAAGCATCTGCTTCTACTAATCCAGCTTTCAATTTTTCAGTTGCTTCTGCACGATTATGAAATATATCTGTTGGGCTACTTAGAGATGGTATTTCAATAAATGAAACATTGGGTCCACTAGAAATATCCAATTTTTTCAAATACTGATTATCTACAGACTCTCGAATTCTAACAGCTACTGTTATTTTACTAAAGAAGCTTAGATAACGCTCCCATAACCAGTAAGGAAATTTATCTGCGTAAATATTGCCTTGAGAATCTTTATAGCAAATATGATCGTAAGCAAATAATATATGCATTTCAGTTATCATTTATATAGATTTAACAAATTTGGTAATTTTGATAAATGCGTAATGCTTTAAGTTTTAAACTAATAACTTACGCTTTTTTTTTGGATGGTTTCGACGATTTATTATAATTACTAAACACCATAAGAAAAACAATGGTGCAAAGGCAACCAAATGAACAGCTAAGAATAAAGATGAAATAAGTGAAGTTAAAGCACTAATTAATCCATTTCTACATCTATCTCCTAAACGGCAAATCATAAGTAGAATTGTCGGACCTATAATCATTCCATACCACCCAAAATTAGCTATTGCTTCTTCTAAAATACTGGTTGTAAAACTCCAACCCCAGAATTTAGGAGAACTTCTAAATACAGCAGAAGTAAAATACTGTGCATAGGGAAGTGGTTTTTCATCCCATAAATCACGAGGTATATACATGGTTAAATAAAAAAGTATGCTTTCTCCTGGATAATTCAGAATTTTGATTTCATCGGGATAAAGTTCAGCAAATATTGTAGTTTTTATTGTGTGGTCTCTACCATAATCGATTCTAAAGTTTTCGTATACAATTTCTGGTGAAATTAAGCTTGCACCGATTCCTCTCACACTACTTTGATAAACAGTAGAATATCCAAAGAAAAATATTATAGCAATAGCAACTGATATGATTAATTTAGTTCCACGTAAATATCCTTTGTTCCAAAATATATAACCAATTAAAAAGATTGATAAAGCTACAATATTTCTTTTTCCATTAAGCCAAATTGCTATTAATAAGCAAAAAAATATTAAAATAAATGATGGCAATTTTATTTTTGGCTGAGAAGCTAGTAAGCCAACTCCTCCAATTAAACTTAAAACACTAAACAAGGATATATAAGCATGAAAATTTTTAACATCATCGACCAATCTTCCTGTCGCAACCACACCATAAATTAGATACTCTTCTGGGGCAGGAGCGAATGCTAAAACCAATATTGGACTAATTAGTAAGAGAAATAAAATAAACTTGAATTTACGGAGAAAAGAAAATTTATTAGATAAATTGTAAATTTTACCTATTTTTTTGTTTCTACCTAAAAACCACCAAAAAAGAGGAATTATGCTTATATAAATACAATAAATAATAGAAGTAAGTTCATCTTGGCTCGCAAGTTTAAAACCAGGAAAACGATTATAATCTGGCTGTCCAATAAGAAAGTTTAATAGTAGAGGAATTCCAGCAAATATAAAATGAACAAGAATAACTACTAGGATAGATTGAAAGCGACCTGAAGCAAGCGATCGCAAAGCTAATAAAGCCCAAAATGCAAGCCAGATAAATGTCAAAATACTAATAATTTCTAGCATTAAATTACTTTTGAGGTATAAATAGCTTCAAGAGTATTAATACTTTTTTGTATATTAAAAGAGCTGTTTTTGATAATGCCCAAAGCTTCGGATTGTCCTATATTTAGTGGAATGTTCTTATTCAAGACATTTTTCCCCCAGTATGAGACTTCTTTAGTAAGAGGAATTCTTTGAATAAGAGATTGTATAGCATCTACTTCTTCTGAAATTACGTCTGAAATTACACAAGGAAGTCCAGCAGCTTGTGCTTCAATCAAAACCATTGGTAATCCTTCATGAAGTGATGGAAATAGAAATACATCCATCGCTCCTTTCATAACTTGAGGAATATCAGACCTAAGACCTGCGAAAGTGACACAATTAGATAACCCTGCTTGATGTACTTTTTGCTCAATATCCGAGCGTAAGCGACCATCCCCAACTAATAGAAAATGAGCTTTTGGCTCTTTTTGAATGATATTAGATGCTATTTCTACAAACATAGAATGGTTTTTCTGTTCAGCAAATCTGCCAACATGACCAATTACAAATGCATCTTTAGGTATCTTCAATTCTGCACGAATATTAGCTTTATCAACTGTATCGTTCCAAGCAGACAAATCTATACCGTAATGTAGGACCTTCCAACGAGAATCGTGTTTCCAGTCACCCCCATACAAATCGCTGGCAGCTTTTTCCGAACAAGCAAGTCCAAGGGTAGCATATTGCTTAATCAAATATTCTGTTAAGCCTAAATAAAATCGTCGAAATAATCCAGCTTTGGCTTCTTGGGAAGATGTATCATTATGACTATGAGCAATGCGAATTGGGATACCTACTTGTTTTGCAAGACGCAGAATGTAACCACTGTAATGATGGATATGACTGTGGACAATATCATAAGAACCATGCTGTTGGTACAGACGTTTAAAATTACGTGCGTACATTAATGGTTTTGACGGATGAAGGCAAGGAATGATTTTGCTACCTAAAGCAATTACTTCTTCGTCGTATGCACATAGTTGTGTTGTTGCGACTAAAAAATCCATTTGAAAACGTTCGCGATCAATATTTCGCAAAACGTGCATTAACCAAGTTTCTACTCCCCCTCGATTCATTCCAGCCAGAACATGAAGGATGCGTATTGGTTGTTTTTTAGTAGATATCATAAATTTTACTTAGAATAGTTATTAAGTTTGGATAAAGCATGAACAATGACTCCTAGGCTGCAAGCAATTTGCACAAATGAAGAAATCACCAATGCAAATGCCGCACCTAGCAATCCAAATTTTGGCAGTAACCATAAACAAGCGATTGCTGAAGTAGTTGTCACTGCTAAAAATAAAGGCATTTGAATGCGGAAGTATCTAGCTGAAGTAATTCCATAACCTAAGAAGGATGATATATAGTTCATCCCACCAGCCACCATTAATAAAACAAATAAATTCGTATATTGAGCATACTGATATTGATAAAGAAGCGTTAATATTTGTTTACCTGCAAAAACTGCCGCTATAAATCCTGCACTACCAAGTATAATAGCGATTCCAACCAATTGAAGTAGAAGCCTACGAAAGCCTTTGCTATTGCCTGTAGCATAATACTTCGCTAATTTAGGACTTGCTGACTGCCCCAGGGATTTTACTACCATATTTCCTGCTACTATCAGGTATGCAAGGGCAGCGTATATACCTAATTCCCTCTCACCCAAATATTGTTCGATAAAATAGCGGGGAATATTAGTATTGAGTGATATCAGCATCATTACAAAACCCAAAGGCAAACAAAGCCAAACTAACTTTCTTAATGTTTCTAAATGCCACCTAGGTTTTATTGTCAAGCCTTTAATATTTTCTTTGTGAAACCTACGTAGTATAAAATTGACGCTACGAATGTCATAAGCAATTAGAACTATAGTCCAAGCGAAGACTAACCCTAATCCTCCCCAAAAAACACTTTTAGATAAGTAAACTCCTATGCATAGGAATAATAGGGAAAGAGGACCTTTGATCATCAGTGAAATAGCAATGCGATCCATACGTTCTTGCTGCTGGATAAGTCCATGAAAAACATCGCTGATAGACTCAACAGCTTTAGCCAAGCCTATTACTAGTATCACTAATGATGTTTCCCGGCTATATCCTGCCAAGTAAGTAATAATTGCTATTAAAAGAAGCGCTAACCCCGTAGAAATTATCCTAAGACCAAAATAATCGCTGAAAAGATACTCTTGCTTAGTATCAGTAACCTGAACACCTCGTAATTGAAGATTAGTCAACAAGACTATTGGTGCTGTTATGGCAAGTCCTAAAGTAAACTGCCCAACCATTTCTGGACTACCTAGTTTTGCAAATACTACTAGCATTCCCCATTGAGAAGCTGCATAGACAGCATTACCAATAAAAGTCCAGGAAAAATTACGACGTAGACTCAGTGGCTTGCTTTCTTGCATATATTTTAATTAAAAATAATTGTATTATGGCTACACTCAGATTTTGATAAACCCACCCACTGAAGGATTCCCCCTCGGAGAACTCACCCCATCAACCTGCAACCAAAGCTCCCTCGGTGCAACCGAAACTAAATATCCACGCTCCTCAACCTTCCTCACGTGATACCATTTAGTTTCCTGACATTCATCTCACCAAAAAGCCTCCAACCACTCAATCGCGATAAATGTTTGACATTAGTAGTCGCAACAATGACGTTATTTGTGAAAAAACTATCAAAGATTAGCAATTTCTTGAGCAAACCAAGCAGCAGCACTTGTATTTGTCCCTTGATTGGCTCGGATTAAAGTTTGTTCTAATTTTTCAATTGGTAATTGCGTTAAAGCAAGGGAAGGATCGCAAGCTTTATATTGTCCCGACTCTAATACAAAAGCAAACACCCGTTTCCCTCGAACATCAATTACCCAATATTCTGGAATTCCTAAATTAGCGTAAAGATGTTTTTTTTCGTCTAAGTCTTCAGCCAAGGTAGTGTCAGAAATTTCACCAACTAAATCGGGTACTCGCCATTTTGTCAAATCAATCCGTCGGGGTTGCCCTTCTTCCCAAGTTGGATAGTTATCACCTACATACAAAACCAAATCCGGCACACAAGCTTGAGTTTTTGGTTTTTCTAGCAAACAACCACAGAAGGAATTGTAACTTTGTTTTGGGTGCGCCACTGCCCAAAATGCAAATAACATAACGAATAAATCGCTAATATTCGCATGATTAATACCTTCTCCACCCATATCAACCCAGATCAACTCATTATTAAAGAATAATCGCATTCGATCTTTAATACGAGCATCCCGCAAAGCTACGTAATCCTCCCAAGTTGCAGAAACCCACTGACGCAAAGGAGGAATAACTAAGTTTTGTTCGGTTGTTGATATTGAAGCAGTCATAAATAGTGAGGAGTGAGCAATGAGCAGTTAACAGTTATAGTTTTTTGACGTTTAACCTTTGACCTTTTATTAATTCTAGATCGCATCGGCAGTAAAATCTCTCATACTCCCAACCCCCCTCGAACTCCTCAAAGTAAACTCACCCACCGAAGGATTCCCCCCCGGATAAGCCACTCCATCAACCTGCTGCCAAAGCTCCCTCGGTGCAACCGAAACTATATATCCTCGCTCCTCAACTTTCCTCACGTGATACCATTTAGTTTCCTGACATTCATCACACCAAAAAGCCTCCAACCACTCCCCCGCAAGGGAAACAGCAGTCTTCGTATTTACCAGCATCATGGCACTGCGACGATTCACACCCCGTTGCTGCAACTGTCCGGCTTTATCAGCAAACAATGGATACTTTTGAGAAACACTGTTGAGATAACATCCATGAACTGGACAATATATAGCTCTTTTTTTAGAACGATTCCGATTTCGGTTACACCTCTTCCCCACTTCGGCCCTCCTCATTAGTAGATAATAAACAAGAAGAAGGTTGCGTTGGAGGGACTGAGATTCACGCTGACTACAGCAGAACCATCAAAGCCCAACTCCGATTATCAACACATTCGATTTAATTTATTTAGAAATTATAGGATTACTCCGCAGATTATTAAAAAATGCGTAGGGTGTGTTGTCGCAGAGCGCAACGCACCATCCTGACTTAGTTTCGGTGCGCTCGCGGCTGAAGCCATAACGCACCCTACAAGTACTTAGGGTTTGCAACCCCGAGGGGCTGTGACAAATTCAAACTCGCAAAACTAATCCAAATTAGGACGTATATTTTGTCCCGTTGAATTGTAATTAATAAGACGTTTTTTATTTATATAAAAGCAACAAACAAGGGTTTGAAATTGCTTGTGTACGGTGGTAATGACCTGCAATAAGTATGTTTTCTTTTCAAAATTAGATTAACATGGTTCGATAATTTGGCAAGTAATTTGCATCACTTAAAAAACATTTTTTACAGTTTATTTTTCTTTGATAATAGAATTGGGGCATGGGGAAATAGAAAAAAGCGATACTCCCGGTTATTAGGTATTGCCAACATCTTATTTCAATCAAAAACTAGCCTTGTGGCAAAATCTACCGAAATTCTTTAAAAGGATTAACACTTAAAGCTATTGACCAAGTTCTGTAAGCTAGAATAGATGATAATATTACATCGATGTAATATTTAAATTAATGTCTTGGGATATAGAATACACCCACAATTTTGAAGATTGGTGGCACACTCTAACTGAAGCACAGCAAGATGACGCAGTTAGTGTTATTCAACTACTTGAAGAAAGGGGTACACAGCTACCTTTCCCTTATTATTCCAGTGTTAACGGTTCAAAACACTCACACATGAGAGAATTACGTATACAAACTGGAGGGAATCCAATTCGAGTTTTTTATGCTTTCGATCCAAGAAGAGTCGCAATTTTACTCATTGGAGGTGATAAAACAGGAGATAAACGTTTTTATGATGAATATCTTCAAGAAATTAAAGAGGAAGGCTTGATATGACAGGACACCATAAATTTTCTAATTTAACTAAAGATTTTTCTGCCCAGAGAAAAACAAAAATAGCGGCGAAAAAATCACAATTATGTGAAGAAATGGCACTTTATGAATTGCGCCAAGCATTAAAAATATCTCAAGCAGAACTAGCTGAAAAATTACAAGTTAAACAACCAGCTATTTCACGTTTAGAAAAGCGTACCGATATGTACGTTAGTCATTTACGTCAAGTAATTCAAGCTATGGGAGGAGAACTGGAAATAGTGGCACGTTTTAGGGATGGTGAAGTGAAAATCAAAAATTTTAGTGAGTTTGATTCGTAGAGGAGAGAATATTAAAGAAGTATCGTTTTTAACGTAATTATCGTATTATCCCCCCTCTCCCGATTGGTAATCGGTAATTGGTAATAGGGGAGATATGAAAAAGCGATACCTTACCTTAGTGGGTATCACTTTCAGAAACTGGATGATAAGCCCAAGGAAGTTAAAAAGGTCTCAAAAAACTGTTTGGCGAATTGGTCAAAGGTAGTCCTACTTATGTAAATGCACTAACCCTAAATAGTACAATTCTATTATGAGTTAGAAAAGGGAGATTAGATGAGGTGATAGTCAATACTGCTCGGTTAAGGAATTGAACACAATCGTAATATCCCCCCAACCTTAAAAAGGGGGCTTATTTCCCTCCTTTTAAAGGCTACGGTGTACACACAACTCTGCCGGGGACTATAAGTCCCCGTCTAATAGCTAAAGTCGTCTAAAGACGACTGAAAAATTATGTACAAAATAAAACATCATACTTAGTCCTATTTATAGGACTTCTGCTATTAGACAGGGACTTGCAGTCCCTGGCGAGCAATGGTTTTAACTACTTTTGTGTACACGGTAGTCTTTTAAAGGAGGGCTAGGGAGTATCTCCTCTTAACCGAGCAGTATTGAGGTGATAGTGAATTGATAATTGATAATTGACACTTACCACAATCTTTGAATGGGATAATTATCAAAAATCTCATCAATGCTCGCAAGCTGTATCTGTTCCACAATCGCTTGAACAATTAAAAGTCTGTCAAAAGGGTCTTTATGGTGTGATGGTAAATTATTTAAAGCGTAAATATGAGTTAATTCAACAGGTAAAATTTGTAGATTATTGACACGCTGCTGATTTTCAATTAAGTCAGGGAGCTTTGAATTCAGGTTAAGCTTACCTAGTTGAAGTTTGATTTGCATTTCCCAAACACTGGCAATGCTCAACATCCATGTATTGCTAGTATCGGTCAGTAAGTCTGTAACCTTCTGAGATAATCTTTGTGGATTACCTGTAGACCAAATAAATACGTGGGTATCTAACAATATATTCATTGTTCACCCGTCCAAAATTCATCTGGTAAAGGCTCATTAAAGTCTTCACTCATCCAAATTTCCCCTTGATTTAACCCAAGTACCCGTTGTTGTGCTGCTTGGGGCTGAGCATGTCTTTGTGCTAAAAATTCCGCAAAATCTAGGAGCGTCTGCTGTTGTTCTGGTGATAAAGATTGCAATTTGGTAATTAATGCTTGGGTTATATCCAGTGCTTGGGAAGTCATATGTCCCTCTAAGTTATGCTCTACGACTTATATTACTACTTTAGCAATCAAGTTTCATAGAACCGCAGAGGATGGAAAAACATCAAAAAGCGATGCGATTGTATAAATTTCTATCAATAAAAAGTAAACCAAAACACATATATGCAAAATATATTATGTTGTTTGAATAAATGTAGTAATTATCATTGGCTAGTTGTTTTCAACTAGCTAAAATCAACTAGCAAATGGGAAAGTCTGCCATAAAAACCTATATAAATTAATTATATTATCCAAAATCCCTGTCATAGGGAAACTTCGTTCGTCCGAGTAAATCCTATAACTCACTAGTTACCACATCTGAGTAAATGATGCAGAATACTTCTTCTGAGCCTTTG
This sequence comes from Rivularia sp. PCC 7116, assembly GCF_000316665.1. Classification (GTDB taxonomy): domain Bacteria; phylum Cyanobacteriota; class Cyanobacteriia; order Cyanobacteriales; family Nostocaceae; genus Rivularia. Next base: position 2,685,204 of record NC_019678.1, read on the forward strand.
AATCATAATCTAAATGGACATTCTGCACCTCAATTTCTTCCTGCTGAACCTTTCTTGCAGGCTGAAATGGAAGAGGACGAGTTAGATTTAGGTGATTTTTTCAAAATTCTCAAACGACGCGCGCTGGTTATTGTAGGAGTCGCTGGAATTACAATGGCTGGTGTTGTCGGTTTTACACTAACGCGGGAACCTCAATATGAAGACAGCTTTCGGCTGTTAGTAGAACCCGTAAATGAAGATAGTAAAAATAATTTGTCCGAACTTACTTCTTTTTTAGATACAAACGTCACAAAAACTGGTTTAGACTACGAAAGCCAAATCGAGGTGCTTCAGAGTCCGGAACTGATGAAGGATATTATCAGTGACTTACAAGCAAAATATCCAGATATAGACTACGAATCTCTAATTGAAGACAAAAATCTGAAGATTTCTCGTAAGGGTGAAACCAAGATTATAGAAGTTACTTATCGCAGTGACAGTCCGACTCAAGTCAAAGAAGTATTAGAAAACATTGCTCAAGCTTATTTAAAATATAGTTTAGAAAAACGACAAACCCAGCTAAGCCAAGGGATTCGCTTTGTTGAGAAAGAACTACCACCGATAAAAAAACAAGTCGATACGCTGCAACAACAGTTACAGGCTTTTCGACAAGAATACGACTTTTTTGACCCCAACACTCAATCTTCACAAGTTAGCGAGCAACTGAAATTATTGTCAGAACAACGACAGGGAGTCGAGCAGCAGCTAGCAAAAGGCAGAGCTAATTTTGCGCTGCTTCAGCAAGAGCAGGGAGCAATGGCTATTCTTAAAAATGCACCCGTTTATCAGCAATTAGTTACTGAGTTACGACAGCTAGAAGCTAAAATCGCTGAGGAATCAACTCGCTTCCAAGACAATGCTCCTACCTTACAAAGACTGAAGGAAAAACGGCAAAAATTGATGCCTTTGCTACAGCAAGAAGGGCAAAGAATTTTAAATATTACTCTTTCAGAGGCTTCAAATCAAGTCCAGGCTCTGGAAGTACAGAGTCAACAGCTTTCTGCCGCAGAACAAAGACTTGGTAAGCAAATTAAGGAATTACCAGCTTTAGCACGTAGATATGCTGAATTACAGCAAAATCTACAAATTGCCAACGAAAGCTTAAACCGTTTTCTGAAAACTCGCCAAAATTTAAGAATTGAAGCAGCCCAAACAGAGCTTCCTTGGGAGATTATTAAAGCACCAATTCTGCCGGAAGAACCAGTATCTCCAAATATTCCTCGCAATTTGATTTTGGGATTTGTCGCTAGCGGTATTTTAGGTATCGGTGCTGCTTTACTCAGAGAAAAACTAGATAACACTTATCACAATGTTGATGCGCTCAAAGATGACCTTAAGTTACCATTACTTGGCGCTCTCCCCATAGATAAGAGTTTGGAGCCAAATAAAAAGGCTAAATCATCTAAAAAAGAATCTTCCCAAGATACACAATTAATAGATGATACCCCGGAATTTTCTTCTATATTTCATCCCGAATCAACACCAGACAGTTACTTCCAACAATCCGGACAATTTGTGGAAGCTTTACGGGTAGTGCATACCAATCTCCAAATGCTCAGCAGCGATCGCCAAGTTCGCTCGATAGTAATTAGTTCGGCTTTACCTGGAGACGGAAAGTCTACCGTTGCATACAATTTAGCTCAAGTAGCCGCATCAATGGGACAAAAAGTATTGCTAATAGATACAGATTTACGTCGTCCCCAAGTTCACGCTCGCACTGGTTTACCCAACCTATGGGGATTGAGTAACTTAATATCTGGAAATATGCCAGCAGAAGAGGTAATGCAGGATTTACCAGATTTATATGGATGCTCGGTTATTACTTCCGGTGCAATACCACCAGATGCTACCAGATTACTTTCCTCTGCCAAGATGAAACAATTGGTAGCAGAATTCGATCAAAAATTCGATTTAGTCATTTACGATGCTCCACCATTAGTTGGTTTAGCTGATGCTTCACTGCTTGCACCTCATACCGATGGAGTTGTGCTTGTAGTCAGAATAGATAAAACAGAACGTTCGATAGTTAAGCAAGCTGTAGATAGTCTGAAAACATCCCGAACTAATGTTTTAGGAATTGTTGCCAACGGAGATAAAAGTATGTTCCACAAGTATTATCATAAGTATTATCATTCTTAATAATTGGTAATTAGTAATTGATAATTGGTAATTGGTAATTGGTAATTGGTAATTGGTAATTGGTAATTGATAATTGATAATTGGTAATTGGTAATTGGTAATTGGTAATTGGTAATTGGTAATGGGTAATGGGTAATGGTAGATTAACAATTAATTACTATAATTTCTGAATCGGATAACTATCGAAAACGGTATCTATACTTATAATTGGTATTTGCTCAAGCAACAGTTGAGCAATTAAAATTCTGTCAAAGGGGTCGCGATGATGTTTGGGTAAATTAAATAAGATATCATTTTGATTACCTAAAAGTTGGGCATTGCTGTTAGCGCAGCGTGGCATTTTTTCTCATATTCACTAGCCCTCTAAATCCCCCAATTTTGGTGGACTTAAAATCATTTTATCGCCCAGAATTGGGGGTTAGGGGGTAAAGCAAATCATAGTTTTAATCAGCAATTAAAAAATAATCTTTCTTTAATCCCGGCTTCTACTGCCACGCATCAAAAGCCTTCTGCCAAAATGGTATTATGCATGATGCGGAGGAAATAACAATGATGCCGGTAATTCTTAGCTTGGATACTGTGGAACTAACAGACGAGCAATTTTGGCGTTTGTGTCAGCAGAATCGGGATTGGCAGTTGGAACGGAGCGCAAAAGGAGAGTTAATTGTGAACCCACCAGTGGGAGGAACAAGTGGTAATAAAGAAGCAGGTCTTATAAGTTTACTATGGCTATGGAATCAACAAACAAGACTTGGTAAAGTATTTAGTTCTTCAACTATTTTTAAGTTACCAGGTGGAGGCGATCGCTCTCCCGATGCAGCTTGGATTAAATTGGAACGATGGCAAGCTTTGAGTGAAGAAGAACAAGAAAAGTTTCCTCCCATCTGTCCCGATTTTGTAATTGAATTAAGGTCGCGTACTGACCAACTTAAACCGTTAGAAGAGAAGATGCAAGAATATATTAATAGCGGGTTACTTTTAGGTTGGCTAATTAATCCTCAAGATAAACAAGTGGAAATTTATCGTCCCAATCAAGCTGTAGAGGTAGTGAATTTTCCCATAGATTTATCTGGAGAGGAAGTTTTACCAGGATTTATATTGAAATTGCCTTTGTGAAAAGACATACCATTAAAATAATCGTAACTAAATTTACCGATTGTTTGATTCATGGTATTCAAATCTCTATTTAAATACAATCGCCAGATTTTTGGCGGTATTTTAATAATTATTAGCTTGTTTTTAATCGGTGCTTTTATCCCTCGAAAATGGGGTAATTACTCCAAACAAGCTTGTGATTATCAAATTTGTGTTGCGAATACGGGGATTCATTCCAATATTTTAATCCCTACTAAGAATAATGCTTATAATTGGCATAATTATTTATCTATAGATAAAATCGGTGTTGATGCTGTTAACGATTATAAATATCTTAGTTTCGGTTGGGGAGATAAAGATTTTTATATGACGATTAGCTCGATTTCCGATTTTAATTTTCATACCATTTTCAAAGCTGTATTTCTGCCAACTTCTTCGGTAATGTACGTGAAGGGTTATCAATCGCTACCGCAAAATATTGAAGTTAAATGTATTTATACAGATAAAGCTAACTATTTACAGCTAACCAAGTTTATTGAAGCTAGTTTTAAATTAGATAGAAACGATAGGAAAATTCGTATAGGTGACGGTTACACTTCTGCTGCTGGTTTTTATGCTGCAAAAGATAAATATTCGATATTAAGAACTTGTAATACATGGACTGGGGATGGTTTAAGGAAAGCTGAAATCAATACACCCCTGTGGGATAGTTTATCTTTTGCAATTATGTTTCATTTGAGAAGTGGCTGCGAACAGAAACAATAAAAGATGTTATGTTTTATAAGATACAGAAAATACAGAAGCTAAACATTAAATTACTGGGTTAAAACTAGTAACGAGAGTTACATTTGGTAATCACATAATTGCAATGGATTTACATAATATAGATAATTATTTAATTCCTACAGATATTAATCAAGTAACCAATTGGGGTAAAGATTGGAGCTGGTTGGCTGGAGGTACTTGGTTATTTTCCGAACCACAGCCTGATATCAAAACTTTAGTTGATATACAGTCTTTGGGATGGGATGAAATTGAGTTTGTTAATCCCCGTTGTGAAGCAGGGTTAAATAATAATCTCCATTATCAAGGAGAACTATTAGCCATTGGTGCGACTTGTCCTTTAATTAAGTTAGTAGAGTATGATTGCTTGCCTGAATATATTGCTGTAGAAGGTTTTCGAGGTGCTATAAATGCGCTTTCGGCTTCGCTAAAGGTAGTGAATACAGCTACGGTGGGAGGTAATATCTGCCTGGGATTATCGGTAGGTACTATTGCACCTATCATGGTAGCGTTGGATGCAAGTTATGAAATTTGGAATCGGGAAGAAAAATCGCGAATCGTTGCCGCAAAAGATTTTCAAATCGCTTCTCGTCAAACTGTTTTGCAATCGGGGGAATTATTACGACGAATTTTGATTCCTGTAGAGAATATGAAGTGGCAAGTTAATTATAAACGTTTTGGAATAGCAGCAAGCGATTCTGCTTTAGCTATAGTGTGTGGTGCTTATAATTCGGTTGCGAAAAATCTGCGCGTGGTTATTGGTGCAAGTGTTGCTGCACCAGTGTTATTGCAATTAGATGGTGATTTAGAACATAAGAATAATTTGAATTATATAGCCTCTTTGGAAAATATAGATTTTATTGAAGATACTAGAGCGAGTGCTGTTTATCGTCGCGAAATCACTCAGGTTTTGATTAAACAATGCTTTGAGCAGTTAACAGTTGACAGTTGACAGTGAGCAGTTAGAAATTGTTCCTCTTAATCTTTTACTCTTCCCCTTATTCCCCCTCTACCCCTTCTTCCCCCCTCTAAATATATGCAATCTCTAAATTTCCAGGTAAACAACCAACATCACAGCACAACTTGCCACCCAGGAAGCAGCTTGCTTTCACTACTTCGTCAACTTAATTACTTCGGAGTACATCGCGTTTGCGAAACCGGTGATTGTGGTGCTTGTACTGTCTGGGTTAACGATACACCAGTACATAGCTGTATTTACCCAGCTATGCGAATTAACAACAAAGATGTAACTACCGTTGAAGGGCTATCGTCAAATAATCAACTCGCACCGATACAGCAAGCATTTTTACAAGCTCAAGGATTTCAGTGCGGGTTTTGTACTCCAGGCACCATCATGAGTGCAGCGAAGTTTCCTAAAGGTTCGCAAGAAGACTTACGTACTTGTATGAAGGGAAACCTCTGCCGCTGTACTGGCTACCAAGCAATAATCGAAAGTATTTTACTTTTTCAAAATTCAAATGGGCGTGGCATCGTTGCCACACCCCCAATTCTCACACCACACTCCGTCGGAGAAAGCGTTCCTAAACAAGATGGAACGGCAATCGTTACAGGTAAAGCATACTACACCGCTGATAATTTGCAATCCGGATTATTACATTTAAAAATTTTGCGCTCTCCCATACCCCATGCAAAAATCCGCAAAATTGATGTTGACAAGGCTAAGGCACTTCGGGGGGTAGTAGATATCTTTACTTATAAAGATGTTAGGCGGGTTCCTTATACTACCGCAGGACACGCAGAACCGGTACCCGATCCTTTAGACCATTATTTGTTGGATAATAAAGTGCGGTTTGTCGGCGATAGGGTTGCTGCTGTGGTGGCTGAGTCGGTGGCGATCGCCGAAAGAGCCTGCGAGTTAATTGAGGTTAATTACGAAGTTTTGCCCCACGTTACCAATCCAGTGGAAGCGATGAGAGATGGTAGCGTTATTATCCATGATGAACCGGAATCTCTGCAAATTCCCGATAGAAATCGCAATATTGCGGGTGAAATATTTTTAGAATCGGGAAATGTAGAAACAGGTTTTGATCAAGCAGATTTAATTATAGAAAATACTTATACTTTACCAGCAGTACAGCACGTCCATTTAGAACCTCATGTGACGGTAACGCATTTGGAATCGGATGGTACTTTAGTTGTTCGCAGCAGTACCCAAGTACCTTTTCACTGCCAAAGATTACTGTCGCAGCTTTTTGATATTCCTAAAGAGAAAATCCGCGTTTATAAACCGCAACTCGGTGGTGGTTTTGGTAATAAACAAGAAATATTAACGGAGGATTTGTGCGCTTTAGCAACTTTAAAAACTGGCAAACCCGTACAGTGGGAAATGAGCAGAAATGAAGAATTCACCGCTACAAATAGCCGTCATGCAATGACAATTAAGTTAAAAACTGGAGTTAAAGCTGATGGTACGATTATTGCTCAAGATTTAAAAATCATTGCGAATACCGGTGCTTATGGCAATCATGGTAAGACAGTGGTGTTTTTATCTGGCTACATTCCTTTGGGATTATACCGTTGTGAGAATAAAAGATTTTCAGCATATGCCGTTTATACTAATACCATGCCAGGGGGTGCTTTTCGCGGTTACGGTGCAACTCAAGGTACTTTTGCAATGGAATCTCAAATTGATGAAATTGCCAATAAGTTAGGTATTGATGTTATCGAAATCAGAAATAAAAATTTAATTCGTCCGGGAGATTTAGTTAGTTTAGGAAACGATGGGGAGCATTTTAATTTAATTGGTAGTTATGCGGTTGAAGAATGTTTTACCAAGGTAATTCAAGCATTAAATTATGTTCCCGATAAACCAGCAGTTATCAATGGAAATCGCCGTCGCGGTGTTGGTTTTGCGGTTTCTATGCAGGGAAGCGGATTGTGTAAAATACACACAGCTTGCGTAAAATTATCGCGGTTGGCTAATGGGAAATATGAGTTAAGAACGGGTTCGGTTGATGTTGGTACTGGTTCCGATACTACTTTACGACAAATTGCAGCAGAAGTTTTAGGTGTAACGGTTACTGATATCAAAATTATTTCTGGGGATACGCAATTAACACCCTTTGATGCAGGTTCTTATGCTTCTGCAACCATGTATATTTCTGGACAAGCTGTTAAGTTAGGAGCGGATAAATTAAAACAAAAACTGCATGGTAATACTACATCACAAGAAATAATAGAAGTAGAAGAAAGCTATACTGCTGATGAAGCAACTTTGACTTTTGCCGTTCAAGGTGTAGAAGTGGAAGTTGATATTGAAACCGGAAAAGTAGAAGTTTTGAGGTGCGTGCAAGCAATTGATATTGGTAAAGCAATTAATCCCAAAATTTGCGAAGGGCAAGCAACCGGAGGAATTGCAATGGGAATTGGTTATGCATTAACCGAAGAATTATTGTTTGACAAACAAGGAAGAATAATTAATCCTAAGTTGCGGGAATATCGCATCCCCACAGCAGCAGATATGCCACCAATGGAAGTATTTTTAATTGAAAAAACTGACCCCTACGGACCATTTGGAGCTAAAGGTGTAGGAGAAATTACAGCTAACTGTACTGCTCCAGCTATTGCTAATGCCATTGCTCATGCCACAAGTGCAAGGTTAAGACAATTACCAATGACACCCGAAAGAGTTTGGAAAAAGTTAGAAATTAGGAGTTAGGAGTTAGTAGTTAGTAGCTAGTTGTTAGAAGTTAGTTTTTGTTCACTGTTCACTGTTTACTGTTCACTGTTGCATTCTTAAATCAACAACAGTAGTATTAATATCATAGTTAAAACCTTCTATCTTAGCAGGACTACCTATTTTAACTAAGCTTTCACCTATAACTGCACCAATATTTTGTATCTGAGCTTTACCCGTCAATGTTATAAGTAAATCTGTTTCAAACTTAGCGCTAGGATCTGGTAATTCTTTTACCGAACCATCAGGTTGAGTTACATTTATAGTGATGGGTAACTGCTTGACAGATTTTATCGTCATTTCACCAGAAGGTTTATTTTCAATCGTCAGGTTAGTTTTTCCACCACTTTTTAAACCCTGCCCTAATAATGTTTCAGGACGAAGTAAACTTAAACCGTCAACTAATAAATCTACTTCTATTGGCTTTGCAGCAACATTAACCTGAGCCTGAGAAATGGATATATTGGAAAAGAAAATTATAACTATGAAGCCCAGCATCACTGAAAAAGTGAGCGCAATTCTAATTACCGAGGTAAGAGATACATTCAGAGTTCTTCTAACCCGAGCATAATTTAAAAAGTTGGAATTCCAAATTGCCATTAAAATTAATGCCTTTTGATGCAAGTTGGACAGATATGTCTACAAAAACTCAATACACTTGATATTGAGCTTTCATACGATATTAGCGCTAATTTGAGAAATTAGTTATATAAAAATCTAATACGTATTTAATACATATCTATTTTGTTAACTCCTTAAACAATTTCAAATTCTAAATTATGACTTTTCAAGAGACTGTGCGTGAAATGGTCAACTTCATTAGTATTACTTAACTCTAAGTTATAAAAGTCTACTACGTCATGTTCAAAATAAGGTCCGGCGTGCCAAGTTCCTACATTTAATTTGATAAAACAATTTCCAGGAATCCGGAAAGCCGCAATATTTTGTAAATCCGGTTCATGTATATTATTATTAGCCGGACAAACTGCCATTAACCAATCTTTGCCAGCTAAAGAACCCAAACATTGAGTACATTTTGCGTGACGGGTAATATTGTGAAACTTATTTGAGCGCCCTTGCAACTGCATAATATAAAACCTCGGGATACCGTTATCAAGGACTAATTGAGCATCATCTGCATCAAATAATTTGCCATCTTTACTGGGAAAAATAACCTGTCCGTAAGGTTGAAAGTTATCTGAAGTTATAGTTTGCGCTGATAATTGTTTTACTGTTTTTGTTTTATTCATATATCAAATTTCTCCGCAAATAAAAAAACGAGAGTATACCTAACCCAATTTTTCCCTATTAATTGATAACTGCTAATTGTTCACTGTTCACTGTTCACTGATAACTGTTCACTGTTAACTGTTCACTGTTCACAATTCTAATTCTTTAGGAATTATTGATTTAGGAATAATTGAAGCTTGTTTCTCTCTATCGCTAGGTTTTGTATACCAGTAAGCCCAAGCAATTAAAACTCCTTGGAGGGGGAGTCTAATAGCTTGAAATAAAGGCGAACCTGAATATGGTATGCTTTCAATATCAATATGATTAATTGCCATATTGATATTAGCTGGATAAACCGCGATAAATAATGCAATTATTCCCCATGCAGTAGGTTGACTTAAAGGGGGAACTAATAAACCAATACCACCTAGTATTTCATAAAAGCCACTCAAATAAACTAAACCCAAAGGATAGGGAAGTTGTGGTGGCATAATTTTTACAAAAGGTTGGGGAACGGCGAAGTGTAAAGTTCCCACAATTATTAAGGCTACGGAAAGGATAACCCTGAGAAGTTCTTTGTTCTTTTTTATCAGTTCCATTTGAGCGAATATTGGAAATTTTCTAAAGTATTATTTCAGTTTGTTTGCTAAATTTTGTTTTGTCTTCCATCAAGAGTAGTAAATACTTAGTTATAATTCATCATTTTGAGAAAATATAGTTATTTTTCTGTTAACGGTTTTTAGCATAAATAAAGATTTTTTAAAGTTACTATAAATATCGAACAGATAAAAATTATCGGCATAAACATCTGTTTATACTGATGAAAAGCTATCTACTTCGTCATCTACTTTTATATATGCAGAGAAAAGTAAAGATACAGGGTAGTTAATGGTGATTAAGCAATCAGCAGTATAGTCACTTTTTGGAAAAAGCAATCGATAAAGAGCGTCATGACTTAGTGCATAAATGATCTCAAAACAATCAAATCATAGCAATATTTACACTTGATTTGAGCAGATATTGCAGTTTTGAGTGATTTTAACAAGGGGAAATATCTACCAAGCAATCTGAAAGTAAATTAATTAAGTGGTTCTTGGCAGGAAAAACAATGAAACAATTTCTCAAATCTTTAATGGTTGCAAGTGCAACAGCTATTGCAATCTTGACTGTGTCTTCTCCTGCAAAAGCAGCAGTAGTAACTTGGAATCTTGACGATGTCATTTTTAATGACGGAGGAACAGCTAGTGGAAGTTTCCAGTATGATGCAGATAATCAGCGAATAGGTAACTTCAATATTGCCGTTGGTAGTGGGAGTCAACTATTTGGTGGAACTTGGGTTGTTCCTGGTTTTTTTGGATCTTCTAATGGTAATTCCTTCGCTTTAAGTAATCCAGCTTTCAACAGATTTTTTCAATTAAGCTTTGTTTCTCCACTAACGAATGCAGGAGGAACAATTAATTTGGAAACAGATATTGGAAACGGACAATTTGCAAGTTTTGATGCTACCTGTGGTAACGCAAATTGTACCGTACCTTCATCTACTGGAAGAGTTGTTACCGCAGGTTCAGTAACAACAGAAGAAGTACCCGAACCTTTAACTATCATGGGTACTGTTTTAGCAGGGGGAATGGGAATTGCGATTAAGAAAAAGCGAGCTAAGAAGAATATCGAATCAGCTTAATTGCTGATACTTAGCTTTGCTCGCTAAATATTTTGGATTAAGTAAATTTTAGCAGCTATCCGGTGAAAGTTGATTATAACTTCACCGGATTCTTGTTATTTATAATACTGATTATTGAATAATTGCAACTTTAAGTTAATGAAAACTGTAGTAATCGGTGGAGTTTGCAGAACTGGTAAATCCCGGTTAGCAAATAAAGTATTTCAAAATACTAAGTCAACTGTGTTTCATGGCGACCATTTGATGAATATTTTATACAATAATTTTACAGGTTTGGATAAAAATCAGTTTCCAAAGGTATTGATAAAACTAATTAGAAATATGGGGAAAGAGTTTAGATATACAAGAATATTTGAATCTTGCCATGTCGATCCAATTATTGCCAAGAGCAAGTTAAATTGTCCAAGCTATATTTTTTTATTTTTGGGATATCCGCAAGTCAATATTGATCGGAAAATTCGAGAATTACGGGAATATGCTGCGAAAAATCCGGAATGTTGGACTCATCAACACGAGGATGATTCGTTGATTTCACATATTAAAGAATATGCCTTACTCAGTCGAGAGCAACAAATTAAATGTCAGCAAGCGAATATTCCCTATTTTGATACTTCGGATAATTTTAATTATGTTTGGAATCAAGCTTATGATTACGTGATGCAGAAGTTGGGTGAATAATTTTTATTTATCCAAGACGCAGTTCAAACTTAGACTGCGTTGGCAATATCTCAGGTAAGCTTGACGAAAAGTTAAGCGCAAATCAAAAGCAAAAAATACATAACCTCACTCTACCTAAAGATATAGATGATTGAAAGATATATGAGATTATCGAAATGAACAGAATTAATTTTTTACCCAAAAATTCGTACATCAAGTACTACCCAAAGGCAAAACAATAAAATAATTGGGAAAAATTGTAATGGGTGCAGCATCAAGATATTGGACTTTAGTGAGGATTGACAGTTTTAGTCGCTGCAAAAGCGAAGTACTCGAAGCAGCGAAAGTTTTTTTTGACGAACAGTTTTCTACCGTAGCACAGCAAAAGGAAATACCAGATAGAAATATTCAACGTCAACTTATACAATGGTATCAGTCAAGCGACCCTCGTGGTAATATGGCTGAAAAATGTTTGCGCTGCTTTATCTCCAACGTGCTTAAAGAAAGTTGCATCGTATTAGAGCAGAAGTTTGGCGAAAAACACTACCTTTACAGCGCACAATTATTACCATTAGTGCTGGATACTACTCATAGTAGTCAAGATAGCGAATCTCTTACGACTCACATTTTGTCAACATTTAACCCAAATAAAAGTAATTTATCAACTTGGGTGACAGTTATTTTTAAAAGCTGTAGTGCTGTTAAACAATCTTTAAAAGAACACGGAATTGTACAGTTAACTGATTGGACGATTCTTCGCTACACAACTCACACAAGACTAAAGCGAGTTTTGTTCATCTTACATACTCTACTATACATTTTTTTATAAACACCCTCTTATAAAAAGAAACTGTGAAGCTTTAATTTTTCAATTTTTAATTGCTCAGTTTCCACTCCTAATTATTATCTCTCTTTATCTCTTTCCTCTGCGCCCTCTGTCTTGAAAAGTTGTTCATGGGGGAAACCCCCAAGACCACACTTTATGTCCTAACGGACACGCTCCGCTCTCTGCGGTTTTTTTTAATCAGCAATTTTCTGCCAACAAGAGAATAAAATTTATTCAATATTATTAAGTAATGTTTTAGCTGCTAAGTTACCTATTCCTGCTGGGGTGTTTGTGTTGGTGGATGTAATGGTGGAATCTATTCCTAGTTGCTGCATGAGGTGAGTAAATGCAGGCTCTTGGGTGGGGAATAAGTCTAGGAGGGTGGTGTATGCAGCGTAGTTGATTGCGGTGCTTTTGTTTTCTGGAGTGATTTCTTTGTGGTCAACTTGGAGGTTTTCTAGTTGAGTGTCGATTGCTACTGGGTCGTAGGCTGCCCAGGCATCGTACATACTGGTGTTAACTAAGCCCAAGGCACGGGAGGTGGGAGTGGGACCCATGTTGGTGTTGCTGATGGCTTCTAAAGTTGCTTGGTTCCACAGCAGTACTGGGTCTTCTGTGTGTAAGGAAAAATCCATTGCTGGGGAAGGGAGGTTGAAGAAGATGCTGATTGTGGAGGATAGGAGTAGGGGGAGTTTGGTGTTTAAGTTTTTTTGTTGAGGGGATTTTGGGATTTTCATTGTTGGGAGTTGTCGTGAAGAAACGGCAGCAGCATTTGTAGCAGTCAATATCGTAATGTGGTTGCTGGCTGCGCGTTGAAGTTCAGTTTCTGTTGTAGTTTATAATACTGAGTTCGGCAAGGGGTTGGTTTTGCTGACTTTTCACGGTAAGTCCTGAGTCAACCAAAAAACGTTACTTTTTCCACAGAGTTATTATCAATAACTATAAACTAATGATAATTAGCCACGAAAGAAGTAGGGTTTTCGATACGGCTAAAATGACGTTTTCAACATCCCGTGAAAAGTCAGGTTGATTTTGAGGGTTTGATACAATGATTATTATTTGTAGTGGTTAACAATATTTATAAAATAAGGGTATTAGTAATAAAAAATTCACACTCATGAGAAGCCTAAAAGTAATATTTTATTTTGTAAGCTCGTTCTGATGTTTGTTCTTTGATGAGAAGAAGGGGCTACTAGCAGGTAATTTTGAGTTACCAAAATTACCATTTACTACTTCGACCCTACAGGTTATATATTCAGCAACAACACACCTCACTTAGCTTTTTATTTAAGAAGTTAAAACTATTCAATTTCTAGTAGTTCAGGTGGGTTCATTCGTGATGGATCTCCAAAATAGTAATCTAAGATTGGCGAGACAGCATCATCTATTGACTCAAATGAATCCTGAAAATCTCCTATTCCTGGACCTGGAACCCATTCCGAAATTTCAAATATCCATTTATCTTCTTTTGGATAAAGATTTGCAACAGGTGCATCACAAGGTATCCTGTCACTACCAAGTAAACACTCACAATCAATTCTTGTATTTCCGGAGACTAACGTTGGCTTAGCTACAGAATATCCATTTGCAAATGGACCTACTGAACCAAATGGGATTACCAATAAACCTGCCTTCTCTAGTTTTTGAATTGCTTGTGTTTCTGACATATTTTAATCTTCTACGATTTGTAAGGTGCGCTACACTACACTGTGGCGCACCCTACGAGAAATGCGATCACCCGAAAGGCGACGGACGCTTTGCGTATCGCACTAGAATCTGTTAAGAAGGATAAAAAGGTAAAACTTGTCTTCGAGGACAAAATTGTACTCGGTATTGAAATTCTGGAAACGCTACTGACCTTACACTACCTCATTTTTTGAGCAATATTACTTATTGACAAAAAACGTTTCAGCTTAAGTTGCCAGGATTGTTATACCAGGCTTTAATACCCATTTCCAACAGACACAATACGTACTCCCTCCCTTAACATTTGCTCTCGAACTGTTTCATATACCTCGTCATTCTTTATAAGTAAAGCATTTCGCGTCTCTGTATTAACGATTAAATATCTTGGATTTTCCTCTTCTTTGCTTGAATTGATATGGAGTAAAGCCCAAGATGGAGAGGAACCATCCCATAAATAAGCGAACTCTGTAATGTCATGCATCATGTTTAAAATTTACTACGATTCTTATCAAATCTAATAACATCTTTTCCTGATGGCACAATTTGAGAACTACGCTGCGGAGAGCCAAGTAATTCAAGAGTTTCTAAAAGATCCTTATCCGCTTGACTAGCAGCGGCTGTTCCTCCAGGGTGTGTATGGTAAATAAGCATACTATCTGCCTCTAATGGAACTTCCACAGAGCGGGCTTTTCCTGAATGAAGAAAGTATTGACCTCCCCTACCATTTGGTCCAGATCCCAGTTTATAAGTAACAGCGAATTCAACATTATGCTTATCTGTTAGGAGTTCAAGTTGAGCAGGTGTTGGTCTAGATGAAATCTTTGCCCCTGAAGGTCCTGGTAAACCCTCACCTACTCTTGCCCCAAATAAAAGATCACTAACAATATCTCCTTCCTGAAGCCTTCCGATTACACCAGCACCATCAACTCCCCTTAACCCACGGAAAATCCTACCACCAATATAACCAGCCGCAGGTGCATATCCCAGCAAATCGATAGGAGTAAAACACCCCTTTATCAAATTGTTCGTACTTTGAACAACCCCAGTAATATCTCCAACTACAGTATAATATTTAGCCGCACGTATAGCCCAGCCACCACCTTTTGCACCAGCACCAACACCAAAACTCACAGCAGTACTGGCTGCTGTACCAAAAATCTGACCGGCAGTAAACAATCCTCCACTATGGTTTCGCGTTGCGGTTTCGCCGTACCGTATCTCACGTATCTTTGTTGTTAACCCAAAAGAAACTGCATCACCAAAACCTGCTGCAAATTGGTCTGCCTTATTAACGTAGTTATAAAGCGTGTTATTTTTATAAAGCGCGTCTAAGATTTCCCCTGTTGGGTCGGTGAAGTTAGCAGGGCTATTATTAACGTATCTGTAAAAATTGGGGTCGCCAGCTTCAAACCCAATCGGGTCTTCACTGATAAACTGTCCAACAGCAGCATCATAATACCTAGCCCGATAATAATATTGCCCCGTCTCCTCATCAAATTCCCGTCCAGTATACCCAAACCGGAAATCAACATTTTCGTTGCTCTCCCCAGTCACCCTACCAAAACTATCGTAGGTAATATGATTGACAACCGTACCGTTATTATCAACTACATCGCGGACGGTACCTTGATTATCCGTCAGCGCCCATAACACCTCACCTTGAGCATTTTCCGAAGCTAAAATCTGGTCAACTTGCGGACCGTGTAAATAACGATGAGTTAAGTTACCATCACCATCAAAGGTGAGGGCAATATGCTCCCCATCATAAACAAACCTTTCAATAGAAGCCGTTGCTACTCCATCCCCATCTGCGTCTACCTCTTTAGCAATACGACGGTCAAACATATCGTAGGTATACCCAGCAGTCTTGATAACATTACCGTTAGTATCTTTGACAACAACTTCTGTGAGGCGATTGCGGTAATCCCAACTGTACTCAGTTATTTCACCCGTAGCGATTTCAACCCGTTGAGTGCGATTTCCTTCATCATCATAGGAGTAATTATATTTACCATCAGTTAACAAGCGATTGTCAGTACCAGTGTCATAACCATCATTGGTACGATTGCCGTTATCGTCGTAGTTGTAGTTTTCATCATCTTGATAGCTGTGGTCTGTACCAGTAAGCTGATTCGTTAAATCGTAATCGTAAGTACTGGTTCCATCCGGGGAAGTGAAAGAAGTAATGCGATTTCCAGCATCCTAATCAAAGCCATAAGCAGCTAAAACATCAGTTCCCTTGAAGTGTTTTAATTCCTTGAGACGACTTGCGACATCATAGTCATAGCTGCTATCTGCAACAAGTTGAGTTCCGGCTAAATCCGCATAGCGATTTATACCCTTTAACTGACTCGCAGCATCGTAGGTCATGTCAACCCGCTTGTCAGCTACCCCATTACCGCTTTGAGAGCCATTTAAAATCATTGCTTTTACAACTTGTCCAGCATTCACTTTTTCGTTTTCATTTACACCGATGGACTCGTTAATTATTTCTACTAACCCAATCGAATCTATTATCCCTGCGACTATACCCAAATGGTCTATATTCTTTATTTCAACATCTTTCATGTAACTTCAATAAAGGATTTATACTCAATTTTTTTTAGTAACTATGTATTAACACTAATGCAAGTTATTATTAATAGTTGCTTTTTAAAACTTGTAGGTAGTAGTATAAAAGTACTAAGCAATCTGTTTTCGCCTTCTTCTGAAACTTAGGGTGCGGAATGTGGGTTTGAAATTACTAGAGATGCAGATTATGACAACAACGTCTACTTCTACAAAGTAGACGGCGATGACGGTAACATCGGTGGCTTGACACCAGATGATAGCGGCTATCTCCAAACCGCATTAAACAACGTTGTTAATCCAAACTTTGGATTGAATGCCGATAAAGATGCTACAAGTACAACTGGAAGTTTTAGCTTAACAGGTGGAGATATTTTAGGTGTCGTAATTGTCGCAGATGGAACTTTAGAACAAGCTATAAGCAACATCGACAGCGTAGAAGGCGTTTACCTCTCCTATATGGGTGCCGGTGCTAGCACAGACAACGGCACTTTTGACCACATCAGATTTAATAATGCTACCAGCACCTTTGAATTTGAAGATTTAGCTAATGGTGGCGACCAAGATTTTAATGATTTAAAAATAAAGATAGAATTCTAATGCCACAATATACCATTCAGAAACCCGATTTTTCCAAAAAACCGAGTTTCTAGTTAATTATTAGATATGTAGCGACTGTCTTGAATGTCAAGTGCAACGCACCATCCGATAAAGGTTTTGGTGCGTTAGGCTGAAGCCATAACACACCCTACCCTCTTACCAATTACCAATTACCAACTAGCAATTACTAACTACTAAGAACTGACTCAAGATTAAGAAAACCATTTTGAATCAAATAAGTTGCATATGTAGTGTATAGTTGCGCGTCAATTGGGGCACAAGAGACACCGCTTCCTGCGAGTGCATTCAAAGTCTCGTCACAACTAATAATTGGTCTATTTTCTGTTAAGTATAAATCCGGAATAGTCAATTGTCTTTCTGACCAACGTTCCAGTAGAAACGGACGCAAAGTATATAAAGGATTTTCCTCTGATGTGACATCATTGATCAACTTGTCTTGCCATTCTTCATAAGGAATCATCTTGATGGGAAAGCCAAAAGAACTCAACCAATCAACCAATGTGCTTAAAGGTGCGGGTTCTGGATGTTGGAGATGGAAAGCGTTACCGAGGGATTCTTCTTGTGTGGATAGATAAACTATGGCTTGACTTACATAATCAACGGGTGACATATCTAACTTATAGTCAACGTCGGGAAAAGCTCCCATCTGCAAACAGCCTTTGGTCATTAAGTTTACAAAATCGTCGGTGTTACCTACACCAGTTTGGCTGTGTCCGGAAATCAAAGGTGGTCTGTAAATGGTGATGGGAAGTCCTCTTTGAGAAGCTATTTTAACTAGTTTTTCTGCTACCCATTTGGTTTGAGAATAACCTAAGAAAATTCCTTCCCAACGGTCAAAACTATCATCTTCTTTGACTACTTTTCCTGCGTATTCGGGTGATTCAAAGACGGCGACGCTGGAGACGTAATGTAAGGGTTTGACTTTGATTTTGCAAGCCAATCTGATGATTTCTTGAGTTCCTAATACGTTGGCTGTTTTCAATGCTGAGTAGGGAAACACATAGTTGAGCATTGCAGCACTGTGATAAATGGCATCTATATTGGTTGCCAGCATATCAAAGCCTTCTGTGCTGATGCCTAGTTGCGGCTGGGATAAGTCACCAACTATAGGAATAATTCGAGGACTAAATTCTTCATTCCAAATTGCATAAGCTTGTAAATTATTTTTTAGCTTTTGTTTGCCTGCTTCTGCATCTGTTGCCCGTACTAAGCAGTAGATATCTGCATCTGTCTGCTGTAAGAGTTCGTAAATTAAAAATGCTCCTAAAAAACCGGTACCTCCGGTTAAGAAAATATTCTGAGGATTGGGGTTAAATTTATAAGAATTGGAAGCTGGACGAATAGTTTCATCAAGAACTGCTTCTGCTGCTAAATTAGGAGTATTGGTGGTATCAACAAGCGATTTGGTTTCCTGTTGGGATTCTTCTGCTTCTTCTGCTAAACGAGCCGAAAGCGCTTCTATTGTGGGATAATGCCAAAGCAACATGGGGGACAATTCAAATCCGAGCATTTTCTGTGCTTTGGTCACAATTACCATTGCTTGAGTTGAATCTAAACCGTAGCTATCTAAAGGTTGAGTTACATCGATTTCTTCGGCTTCCATATGCAGTATTTCAGCCAAGTTAGATAATAACCAATTTTGAATTTCTCCAGCGTTCATAGATTGTTTTGTAGTCATTTGATTTAAGATTTTAAATTTACAATGATGTTGCTCGTGTTTGTGCCGGAAGATATTTGTAGATTTTAGATTTCCGATGTCAATTGAACTGGATGATACTGGGCGTAGAAATTATTAATGTGTAGACCTTGCATTTTGAGATTTTGGATGCGGTATAAATAAGAAGTTCCCAACATAATTTGGTTGGCAACGTCAACTACTCGGCGATTTTTGGATTCTGACAAATAAGAACCGCGTACCCAGTCATTAAAGCTACCCATTGCTGGACCACACCATACTTGATAATCGACTTCTCTTCCTTTTTCACCGGAATTAGACCACCTAGAAGATAACCCTAAATACCAGCGAAAAATCAGCGCCATTTTATATTTTGGGTTGTTAGCGGCTTTAGTTAATTTATGAGGATTACTTTTAGATTGATAAGCAACTGTTTCTTGCCAAACTTCTTCGATAGTTTTGCGAAAAACTTGTTTTTCTAGTCTTGTTTTTTCGACTACTGGAAGTTCGTCAAGCGAATTATAATTTCGATAGATTTCATATAGCTTTTGTGCTTTCAGGGGGAACATAGTTCCGCGTTTGAGAACCTGTAGTTTTACTCCCATTTCAAACATATCAGCAGCCGGTGCCATCATTACGTCAGCCATGTCAGCTTGTGCTAATAGTTTTTTTGTATGCATAGAGGTTCCCGCTTCGGCACAAGATTGATTAATTGAACCGGTAACTACATATGCAGCACCCATCATAAAGGCTGCTAAAGCCGATTGGGGAGTAGAAATTCCTCCAGCAACTCCAACTCTAATAGGTTTTTCGTAATTATATTTTGACTGTATTTCGTCTTTTAACGCAATAATAGAAGGTAGCACGCAAACCAAAGGACGGTTATCTGTATGACCACCAGAATCCGCTTCTACGGTAATATCATCTGCAATAGGAATTTGTGCTGCCAGGGTTGCTTGTAATTCGGTAATTAATCCTTTCTCAGCCAGTTCTTTAAGCATTTTTAAAGGTGCTGGCTGCATAAATTTACTCGCAACTTCTCGACGAGAAATTTTTGCAATGACTTTATTATTAATTTGAATTTGGTTAGCTGAATTTAAGCTTAATCCAGCCGCACGATAGTAAACAATATTAGGAGTTAAATCTAAAAATGCCGAAGCTTCTACAGTTTCTACTCCATATTTAAGATATAAATCTACAGCGCCTCTTTCAATTTCTGGCTCGTTAGGACTGTGGATTAAGTTGAATGCATAGGGACCATTTGGTAAAGATGCTTGAATAACTTTTATCGCTTCTTCCAAACGATTTAAACTCAAACCACCCGCACCAAAAGAACTTAAAATATTCTCTTTCCCCAAGGCAATGACCATTTCTTCGGAGGCTATACCCCCAGCCATTGCACCAGCTGTGTAAGCATATTTTAGATTATGACAAACAAGAAAATTGGGGTCTCCGAAGCTTTTTGTAAAAACAGGTGGCGCTGCAATTAGTAATTCTATTTCTGCTGGCTGACTGTTATCAAGAGGACAATAGCCGTAATTTGTTGCCCCAATTCTGTCACCGACTTTAACAATATAACAAGGTTTATCGGTTTCGAGCAATTGTTGTTTGATTCCTTCGGGGTCAAAAGATATACAGCTTACCGAACCTTTCCAAGTCCGGTTTTTAGTTGAAGAAACCCCATAATATACAAGTCCGTTTTCTTGTTTGTTTACCACGTTATTTTTCAGTTATTGATGAACAATGAGCAATCAGCAATTATCAATGAAGAATGAGTGATGAATTATTAATAAATAGTTGAAATAGTTAAATATATTACTATTACAAACAGCCTATTAACATAATCATCTGTCATTCTCCATTTAGAAAATTGAAAAATTATTGAGAATCTTCAGAAAACAATTCCTCGGCACAAGCTATTTGTAATTGAATTATTTCGCTGAGTTGTTGACTAAAATCTTGACGATAATTTAAAAATCTAGAATGGGTCTTATGAACCATTAAATTATTCGCGCTAAGTTGTTTATGTTGAGGTTTAATATAACTGGTCACGCTCAAAGTTGAAGCTAATTTATTTGTGCCAGAAGATGCAAGGTTTGAAGTAGTTTTCGCCAGAGTTTTTGGTTGCTCTATTTTATTTTCTATATTAGATAAGGCGATTTTTTTCATGGGACTTGCTTCTGACTTTTTCGGTGATGGTATAGAAATATCTGGTTTAGTTTGTGGTTGATGAACTGCCTTTGTTTTTTCTTTTACCTTTACTGATGCTTCGGCTTTTTCAGTCGGTTTGGGTGTTGTGTTTATACTTGTTGCCAATTGCTCTTTATCAACAGGTAAAGCGGTAACTTCTGATTTATTTTGTAAAAGTTTTTTGTTCTGGGCGCTCAGAATACTTTCGGTAATATTATGACCGCCCAACTTAACTTTTCTAGTGCTTATGCCAGATTTTTTCTTAGCTACTTCGGCAGTGGAATATAGCGGTGATAAATCTATAGGAACTTGATTGCTAGCAAGTTTTGCTAATGCTTTCAGAATGCTACTATAGTCGTCTAAACCCCTACGATTAAGAGAAATTGTCATATGTTCTTTATCGCTTAAATCTTTGTCAATCCATCGAGAACAAACGTTCCCAGCACCGGTTTCGATAAATATTTTTGCACCATCATCATAAACTCGGTTCACCAGTCGGGGAAAATCAAGCTGTTTACAAAGTCCTGTAGCGATACCTTCAGCAATGGCTTTACTTTCTAATTCTATTGGCGCATATTTTGCCGCAGAATAAAGTATTAGATTTTGCCGATTTTCTTGAACTGGTAAAGTGTTGACGTTAGCAATTTCCTGGTGTTCGGAAGCCATTGCTTCGCAATGAATTACGTGATCGAAAGGTGCCCGGAATGCACTACAACCTAATTTTTTGATGACTCTTTCGCAAGCTGCTGGCTCACCTGCAATTACGACTTCTTCGGGTGTATTTATTTGAGTTAGGTAAACGCGATTTTCATCTACTATGCTCTCCCTTACTTGGGATGGTGTGGCTATAAGCACGTAATTGCACCAAAAACTGCTGTCTGGCGATCGCTCTACAGGTGGTAGCTGCCAAAATTCTCTGACGCAGTTTTTCGCACCGGATAACCTGTCTCCAAATAAGGTGCTGGAGTTTAAAGCGTTGCTCATCTCGCCGAATTTATTCCATATCCCGATAGCAGACATCATACTAACTTCACCTAAGCTGTAACCAAAAGCAAATTTTGGTTTAACTTGGAAGTTATCCTGAAGCACTCTTGAAAGCAGCTTCGCAACGACTATTTCGTTTTCAAACATTGCTGCCGAATCATCTAGCAGTTGCTTTTCTAGCCCTTCTAATTGCCTGCTTGATAGTTTATTCAAGCTGCGGGGATATACTAACTTCTCAACGTGACTGACGCGATTGTCTAAATTTTGCAGGATAATATCATCCTGAACTTCGGGAAATAAACGGAAGAGATTTCTACCAATACCGAGATAGGAATTAACCGCAGCAGGATAGACAAATGCAACTTCTCCTTTTTTGCCCAGCGGTTTAGCTGTAAAATAACTACCTAGTGGTGTTTGCCATTCTTCACCATTCTCAAATGCCTTATTTACACCTTTGATAGCTGCCTCTATTTCTTTAGCTAATTCTTTCTGGTTGCGAGCTAAAATTACTAAAGTATAATCTTGACTGCATTTTTTATAATTAGCAAAAGCCATGCTCGCAGCTACGGGAAGAGATGTTCCGCTATTTACTAAATTATGCAAATTGTCAATTTGCTGTAGTAAATTTTCGCGATTTTTTTCAGCTATAGGAAACAACTGCAGAGGCATTTGCTGCAAAAATCTGCTGCTGCGGTCTTGTTTATTTGGTTCTTCAGATATTATTAAATGAGCGTAAGTGCCATCTAAACCCATGCTATTAATAGCTGCCGTTCTTCGAACGGTATCTGGATTGAGAAACCAAGGCCTCGATTCCGGAACAACATAGAAAGGACTGTTTTCCCACTTTTTAATATCTTTGACACCATTCCATTTTGGTGTTGCAGGGAGATATCTATAATAGAGACACAAAGCAGTTTTAATTAAACTTGCAATTCCCGATGCAACATAGGTGTGACCAATATTAGCTTTAACGCTGCCGATCGCGCAGGTTAATTTGTTTGCACCGCTTGGATAAGCCCGAAGTAATCCGTCAATTTCTGCTTCGTCTTCTTGAGAAATACCGCTACCAAAAACTTCCAAATAAGATATATCTGAAGGTTTAATTTCTGCTGTCTCAAAAGCTTGTTGACAGGCAGAACTAACGGTGTTTGCATCTGCATTTCCCAAGCGACTTTGCAAATCACTTTTGGTAGCATTTTTCTGCGTGAAACTAACTGCATCGATTACCGCGTAGATGCACTCGTTTTCCTGTTTTGCTACTTGATGTCGCTTTAAAACTACTGCACCCGCACCTTCGCCAACCATCCAGCCGTTAGCTTTTTGGTCATAGGATAGAGTCTTTACACCTGTATTAACTGTCGATAATTCATTTCTTAATAACACATTTTCCATGCCGCCAGCTAAATCCACAGCACCCACTAATACGGCATCTGCTTCCCCAGTAGTTAATAAATGTTGCGCTACTTCTAAAACCTTAAATGTGGAGTTTTCGCCAGCAGAAATAGTTAAAACGGGAGCAGAAAAATTCCATAGCGAGGAAATGCGACTCGCCATAATATTGGTTATGTAGCTAACGAATTCGCTGCTATCGGCTGGTTCGGGATGAATTCCATCTTTAACTATTGTTTCTAACTTATTAACTTTATCAGATGATAGGGATATTGCGCTAGCATTTAATCCTTCTTTTATTTCCCAAGACAAATTCCATCTTTGCTGGAGTTGATGAACGGAAAATTCGGCTTCTGTGGCGATTAAAACCGCGACCTTATCGCCTTCTTTAACGCCTGCATCTTTTAGAGCGCGTTCTGCAACTTTAAGCATCAATAATTGTTGCTTGTTGAGATTATCTAACTCGTTGGGGGGAATTTTACTAGATACGGTATCAATTTCAAATTCGCTAATATAAGCTCCACTGGGTACTTTAGAATCAGGTAAGTTATATTTTTCCAGTAGCTCTGTTTGATTTTCTACACCGTGCCATCTCCCAGCAGGTAGGGGAATAAAATGTTGTTTTCCTTGGTAAATACTTCTCTCAAAAGCATCTAAGCCATCACAATCACCAAATAACACATCCATTCCGACAATCGCCATTTTAGCCAGTTTCAAAGGTTGGCTTGATTCTTCAGATATGATGTTTTTATTTTGTTCTAAAATTAGATGCCCGTTGGTTCCACCCAAACCAAAAGCACTAACTGCGGCGCGTTTTATCGAACCGCTTTTTGAGTGCCAATTAGTAGGACTTGTGACAATACGGCTGGGTGAAATTACGTTATCTTCCGAACCAATGGGATTTGTAATATTAATAGTTGTAGGAATAATACCCTTAGTCATGCTTAAGAGTACTTTAATCAGACTAGCGCTAGCAGCACCAGTAAGCAAATGCCCGATATTAGATTTTACCGAACCCGTAAATGGAGTTGCTTGATATTTACCAAAGAAAGTTTCGACAGAGTTAAATTCGGTACTGTCTCCTAATAAAGTTCCGGTTGCATGACACTCAATATAGTCAATCGCTTTTGGATCGAGATCGGCTTCTAAATAAGCCCTTTCAAAAGCTAAAGTTTGTCCTTTCGGATTGGGGCTGAGTAAATGTTTACCTCTACCATCATTAGAAAGTCCGTTCCCCGTTATCGAAGCATAAATGCGATCGCCGTCTCTAACAGCATCGCTATAGCGTTTAAGAACAAGCATTCCCACACCTTCGGAAGTAATTAATCCCCGTGAAGATTTATCTAGAGGGCGACTAATATCATTATTTTCAGGGTAGCCTTGAATACCAGAGAAAAGCATCCTGATAAATATAGGATCGGCACAACTAATACCACCAGCTAACATCAAGTCAGCTTTATGACTCCATAGATAGTGAGAGGCTAATCTCGCAGCATATAAAGGTGAGGAACAAGCAGCATCCAGGCAAAAATGGATATGAGACAAAGACAAAGCTTGAGAAATGATCGCAGCAGGTAAACCCGATATCATCGCATTGTAAAAAGAAGTTTCTTCAGCAGGCGGTAAACTTGCTACTTCAAAATCTTCTTGCTGCAAAAGCTCCCCAATTGCCGGATTTAACACCTGTTGATAGAGCGGTTCAAATAATTGATTTGATGATTTCGTAGGTAGCGAGAGTGTGCCCAACAGTACTCCGCATTTGGAAAGAACAGACTTGTCTTCCAAATAACCACTGTTTTGTAATGCTTGCTTCGCAGCATAAAGCGACCATTTAAAGGTGTCATCTAGATTTTGTAGCAATGAAGAGGGAAGGTTATATCCCGATGCATCAAACTTAAAATTACGTACAAATCCCCCTTGTAGGGAGTAAACTTTATCTGGCTTTCCTTTGACTGGATCGTAAAATATAGTTGGTTCTATACCAATTTCATCAATACTTAATTCAGAAGTTGAATCTTTTTGCTCGATTAAATTATGCCAAAATTCTTCAGCA
Organism: Rivularia sp. PCC 7116; assembly: GCF_000316665.1. Classification (GTDB taxonomy): domain Bacteria; phylum Cyanobacteriota; class Cyanobacteriia; order Cyanobacteriales; family Nostocaceae; genus Rivularia. The sequence goes on from NC_019678.1 coordinate 2,710,517, forward strand.
TTTTTAGCATCCGGGAACAGGCATGAAAACCCAATTATCGCGATTTTTTCCATACTTTTATTCAGTGAGCAGTTAACAGTGAGTTGTTCACCCGTCGGGTGTGCATTGTCAGCAAGCAGTTGTAATTTTTAGTTTTTGACTAGCTACAGAGAGAGAAGGAGTGTAGAAGGGTTAGAGGATGTAGAATATTCTCAATTCTTAACCTCTAACCTTTAACCTCTAACCTTTAACCTTTAACCTTTAACCTCTAACCTTTTAAAGACTTAGTAGGAATAATGATTCCTTTACCACCGAATAAGCGAGAATAAATTTTGCCTTGTTTATCGTGTATTGTAAAATCTGCTGCAACACTAGTAGAAGTCTTATTCGTGACTTCGCAAGAAACGTAAAAAGGTTGATTGCTTGGAGTTGCCGCAAATTGTTCGTGTCTCTTAATTTCTGCTGGCAAACAAATTTCTTGATGATAGTGCTGTAGCCAAACCCATAAAGGATGAGTACTTAAATCAACAGAGTAAGGATTTACCCAAATAACAGGGAATTGTCCTTGTTGTTCCCTACTAATTTCGTTCCAAACGCATTCAGTAGTAATTTTTTCGGGACTAATATTTATTACTTTTGTTAGCCCTTTGAAAGATTCTCCATGAAATAAGGGAAATATTGATGGATTTTCTTGATAAAAATCATTACCGGTAATAGGAATGATATTATCTTCTGTCATATTCAGTTTTCCGTAAGTCGGACTTTCAGTATGCTTGGGTAACAAATGAATGTCGTCAATACTGAAATGATAGTTAATTTTTCCGTTTTTATTCCTACTCCATATTTTCGCTTTAAAAACTATTTCTTGATGCTCGTGCTTAGCAATTTCTTCTAGATCCAGGATATACTCTTCTGATAGTTTTTCATCAAAAGGTACTCCCTTGAGAACTTTAAAATTATTGTAGTAATAAAACCTATATCCAGGATAAAGTTGCTCGCAAGCATTTATCATCCATTGGGTTCCACAAGTCGCAGGTAAAACTGGTTTTCCACCGACTATATGGTCTTGTAAAAAAGGATTTGCAGCTTCCGTTAATCTTCTACGAATGCGATAACTTTTTAACTGAGAATTTAATAGTGCTGGTGGTGGAGAAATCGGACTACCAATTACAACTTGTGTAGAATCCCGGAAAGAATCGTTAAGTTCGTTGACTAACATTTGTGCTCCCGCTTCTACCGGAATAATTTCAATACCCCTACGAGCAAATTCCTTCTTTAACTCCGGTGTAACCATACCGCTATCCCAGCCACCCCAATTGATAGCGACTACATGGCATTCAGGATACTGTTGTTTAAGCAGGTGAGCCGATTTATTGAGAATTTCGTTAGACAAAGCATAATCTGATTGACCAATATTGCCATAAAAACCGGCAACAGAAGAGTATAAAACTAAATGTTCTAATTGAGAAAGATTAACACAGCCAAGCAAATTCTCTAAACCCTTAATTTTGGCGCTGTAAACTTTTTCAAAATCTTCTTCTGTCTTTTTTTCGATTAATTTATCAGCTAAATTACCCGCACCATGAATAATACCAGTTATGTCACCCATACTTTCTGTAACAGCGGCTATTTTTTGCTGTAAATCATCAGTATTTGTAACATCAACGCTAATATAGCGAGCATCACCTCCAGCTTGTTTAATTATTTCCAAAGTTTGTTTTATTTCTCTGTCAGAAATAATTAGATTATAAATCTTTTTCACCTGTATGGGAGTAGGTTTTTCTCCCCGACTAAGCAAATCTTCCATAATAAGTTTTTTTAAAGCCGCTTCGTCAAAGCAATCTTTTGCAAATAAAGGTTCGGATTCTAAAAGTTCCGAACGACCTAATAAAATAAACTTAGATGGATATTGTTTTGCTAATTCAATTACGCATTTAGCAGTAATCCCTTTGGCACCACCACTAACAAGAAAAACCGATTCAGGACGAATTGAAGTTGTTGTTGTCATGAATTTTTCTAACTAAAAATAATTGATGTATTACATTACTACTTCACCAAACCGAAATTGTGGGTGAGGGAAAGGAGGGGGAAGAAGGGGACGAAAAATTTTAAAACGAAGGAAGAGGGCTGGAATTGGAATGGGGATTTAAACAAGGCGGTAAGAATATTCTGTCCGCCGACACGCCGCCACCCATTCACGCGGAGCGTGGGAGGTATCTTTCACGGCTTTGTTGCCGGGGAATTAAACCCATATTCTTAGGTTAAATGAAACTAAAAGATTGTTTCATATACAAGTTAAGATTTTAGAAGCAGCAAAATTGCTAACTTTTAAGTTGATGAATCGGCACTTGATGAAAATTAATGTAGTTATCGCGTCTATCGTTGAAACGTTCTTTTCTGATAGCAGATACAATAGCGAATGTAGTAAAAGTGAAAAAAGTTACCATTAAGGCGATCAATATCGGCATTAACCGATCGGTATCGCTACTATTCGTACTGTTACTCTTATTATTGGGTTTATCAGGTGTACTAGGTTTGTTAGGCATACTAGGCTTGCTAGATGTACTAGATGTATGTTCTACATCTTGTATGCGAGTTTTACTACCACTACCTTGAAGCAGTGTAATATCACCAAGGTCTTTGTTGTCTTCTGGTGAATTAATATTAGATTTGTAAGTTCGATAACCGTTGGCTTCTACAGTTATTTGTCCTTGAAGAACTCCGTTATGATTGGGATTAGCTGAAAATCGATATATTCCTTCAATATCGCTATAAGAAACGACGGAATTACCATCATTATTATCAAATACTATTTTTGCTGCTCTAATAGGGGCTTGTTTGCTACCGTCAACAACACGACCAATATAATTAGCTTTTTGATTTCCAGACATGGTATATTAATTTGTAATTCAAAACTCCTAACTTTGAAGAGGGAGTTCCAAGGAGTGCGAGGTAGTTTAAATATCTATCTTATTCAACTCATTAGAACTCCTTTTATTCCCAATTCCCAACCCCCCAACTCCTAGTTCCTGTAGAGACGTGGCTTTATTGCTGCGTCTCTACTGTTTTTTGGGACATGGCGAAGAAGAAAAGACACTCGCTCCTCACAACTATTCCCAATGCTCAATGCCCAATGTTTAACTGATAACTGATAACCGTCAAACTGTAATAGTTATTCTTCCTTGATTACCGTAACCAACTTCGGTTACTAAACGATTGGGATCGTGTAATTCGGCTTGGATGTGCTTGACGCAGTTGTGGGCGTTAATTTCTGGGTGTATATCAATTGCTCTACAAAAGACTTTGTCCCATTCCCAGGTAAGTGTTTTGGTAAGTCCGAATAATCCACCAGCGATGGCGCTAAAATTCGCTTTATGTTCTAATCCAAAAGCACCATCAAGTCGAGCTACTGTATAAAAGCAGCCATGTCCATTTTCTGCTGCTGCATTAAGAGATTTTTTCAGATGCTTAGCAATCAAGAAAACTTGTTTGACTATTGCCTTTTCTTCTTCGGGATATTGGACACCTTTAGCAACAGTATTAAATATTGGATGAATATGGATAAAAGCACCTATGGAACCGCAATTGGCGGTAATCGCTGTTAGCTGTTGCTGTAAATGCTTCTCGGTTGTATCTTCTAAAATTATATTTTTGATATTACTCGGTAATACCGAAGGTGCGGGAATTATTGATTGGGGAAAGCTTAGTACTACGACTTTTAAACCGCTTTGAGTTAATGATTCGGCTAATTCGGAAGTAGTGGGGGAACCATCATCAGTAATTAAGACGATGTTTCCCTCGGGTAATGCAAATTCTAAGAAATCTGGTTCGGGAAGGAATTGCAATTTAGCCGCATGTCTTGCAACTCCCCCAATTTCATTTAATTGCTGACTGGTGTCAGAGTATGGCTTTTTTTTTTCACCTCCAGATAATGTCTGGAGATATTCAACTATTTGTCCGATTGTCCTTAATTCGCTGATTTCTTCTAGATTATCGGGTTTAGGTAAATCGGGGTATGCTTCTTGTAACGCACCCATGATTTCTACACGTTTGATAGAATCAATACCTAAATCGGCTTCCATATCCATATCCATTTCCAGCATTTCGACAGGATAACCCGTCTTTTCGCTGGTTATTTCTAACATGGTTTGACCGAGGTTGCTAGTATCAACGCTAGCTGTATTATCTGCTAATGTCTCAGTTAGGATAGTTTCTAATTCTGGTATTGCTATTGCTGTTTCCGATGTCGGAACTGCATCAACTTCTTGTTGTGTAGGTTGACTAACTTCCACTTCAGGAGTTTCTGCTGCTGTAGTTGTGGTGTTAGAAGCAGTAGCATTAGCAGAATCAGAAGAAAGAGATTGCAAGTACTCAACTATTTGACCGATAGTACGCAGTTCGCTGAGTTCCTCTACGTTATCAGACTTCGGTAAATCAGGATACATTTCCTGCAATGCACCCATGATTTCTACTCGCTTAATCGAATCAATACCTAAATCAGCTTCCATATCCATATCCATCTCCAGCATTTCTACAGGATAACCCGTTTTTTCACTGGTGATAGCTAGGAGGTTTGTATCTAAATCTGATAAGTCTACGGTAGGGGAAAGAGATGGGGCGGGAGATTCTGGTTTTAATTCGCCATCGTTTTCAACTTTTGAAGTATTACCATTAGCTGGTATTTCTTCTGTAATGGTATTTTCGACTTTAGGTTGTGGAGCTTTGTTTGTGGTAACTGCTACGGGTTCTGGTTTGGGTTCCGGTTTGGGTTCTGTTACGGCATTATTACCATTAGAAGCAACTTTGTCAGTGACGATATTTTCTAAAGTTGGCTGTGAAACTTTATTGCTGACGGGTAGTGTCAAGCTTGTTTTCACTTCTGGCTCAAGAATACCTTTAGTATCTTCGTTTTGAATTACCTGTTCGTATTCTTGCTGAATGTGTTGGAAGAAGTTTTTAGTATATTCTACTTGGTGTTGTAGATACTGTTCGTGAACTCGCAGAGTATCGCCTTGATGGCTGTGGAACTGAACCATGCCGCGTTCCAAGCTGTCAATAATTTTTGGCTTGAGTGTTTCGCCGGATTCAGTTTTCGCAAACAAGGAATTCTGCTGCTGCATCAGTTGGAAAAATGTCTTAATATATTCCACTTGATGGTTGAGGTATTGAGCGTGAACTTGCAGATTCTCGTTTTGATTTTGTCCAAATTGAGTTAATACGTATTCCAAGCTTTCTAAAACTTGTTCGTAATTAATAGGTTGATTAGATTTAGGCTCGTTAGATTTACTTTGCATATGCATATTTAATTTAGATATTGACTGCCCCAAGGAGGTAGAAGCGGTAGGATTTTCGATTTGATTTGTTGGTTGCTTTATTTCCTGCTCCTTTATTACTACTGCTTTACTATGTCCGTTTCCGTTGTTGTTGTGGGAATTGGAACTGTAAGAAGAAGTAAGAGATTTTTGTACATTCTCTGCTTGTGCTGCTGTTTGTTTAACCTCCACAGAGCTTTTCATTGAAGTAGTTGCATCATTTGGCTTTACTGGCGGAACTGTTTGGGTAGATTGGCTTACCTTATTGGCATTAGAAACAGTTTCTATTTTTTTAGGAACAGATATTTCTACTTGATGCTGTTCGGAAAGAGCCTTTTCCCATCTCTGCTTTGTTTTCTCCGAGACATAATTACTACCATTTAATTTAATATTCAAACCTTTTTTAGTTTCAGCAGGTGGAAGAGGTTCTACCAATTGATAGGGGTCGAGATTTTTTAAGGTTATTCCGGCAACTCGTAACTGGATTACAGCTTCTCTCAAACAGTAGTCGCTATCTTTTCTAGGACTTGAGTTTAAAGCAATTGCCATGTGGGGGCGATCGCCTAATATATCTTTGACTAAGTTTGTGAGAATTTTTCGCGGACCAAATTCAACGAAGCAATAACCACCCTCTGCATAGATGTTTTCGATTTCTTGTTTGAATAATACAGAATTAGATAGTTGTGATTCGAGAGTTTTTTGCAGAATGGTGGGGTCTGCTGAATGCTGTTTTCCTGTAACGTTAGTGTAGACGGGGATTTTGGGGGATTTGAAAGTAACGCTTTTGGTTGCGATCGCAAAGGATTTTTGAGCGAAGGCTATCAAAGGTGTGTGGAATGCTGCTGCAACTGGTAGAACTACGGCAGCATGTCCGGAGTCGTGGAGAATTTGTTGGAGTTGATGAATTTCTGGTGTGGGACCAGCTAAAACTACTTGACGGGGTGAGTTCAAGTTGGCAATCTTGACTTCGGGATAGTTTTTGAGTACTGCCTCGATTTTACCCAAGTCTTCTTTTACCGCCAACATTGCACCGGTATCGTAGTTGGGGTCTTCAGGTGCCGCCATTGCTTGACCTCTAGCTTTAACTAAAGCACAATAATCCGCGTCGCTCAATGCTTCGCTAGCCCACAGTGCTGTTAGTTCTCCGAAGCTATGCCCTGCTACAAAATCAGGTGTGAATCCAGCTTGCTGCAATACCTTGTAGTATCCCGCGCTCAACATTCCAATCGCTGGCTGGGCGTATTCTGTACGCTGTAAGGCAGCAATTTGAGCATTTTTCTCGTTTTCCCCGAATACTGAATGGGGAAAGACGATTTCTGAAAGGGGTTGCAGGTTGTCTTTAAGCAACAAACTATCCATGTAGCCGTAAAGCTTTCGCAATTGGGGGAAGTTCATTAATACTTCTTTACCCATATTTAAATATTGCGAACCCTGTCCGGAGAATAAAGCGACTACTTTTCCTTGCAAATTCATTCCTTCGGAACGGTAATGAATCCCAGTAGGATGTTCCCATTCGGTTGCTGATGGTTTATTTTTCAGCAAGTCGATGGTTACTTTCAGCCTTTTACAAGCTTCTGTTAAGGAGGATGTAACAAAACCGATTCTGGCTGAAGATTGGGGAATTTCTTTAAATTTGCTGGCTTCTACTAACTCAGCATAATGCTTACTCCCTGCATCGGATTGTAACTTTTCTAAAGTAGTCGTGCAGGTTTGCAGCAATTGAGCGGGGCTGTCTTCAAAGAGAATTACCTGAGTGGGTGACTTATGCAAGCGGTATGCACTATTGTGGTCGCTGTTATATTCTTCTAAAACTACGTGATAATTAGTTCCACCAAAACCAAAAGAGCTTACACCGGCGCGTCTGGGGGCTTCTCCAATAGGAGAAATCCACGGACGGGTTTCCGCATTCAAGTAAAAAGGAGAATGCTTGATATTCAGTTTGGGGTTGGGCTGAGTAACGTTGATGGTGGGCGGTAATACTTTGTGATGCAGTGCCAAAGCTGTTTTTATCAAACTAGCAGCACCAGCAGCAGCTTTGGTGTGTCCAATTTGCGATTTAACGCTACCCAAAGCAATATGCTGTCTCTCGAAATTTTCATCGCTGAAGTATTCTCGCAAGGATGCAAACTCGGTGGGGTCGCCAGCCATAGTTCCAGTACCGTGGGCTTCTACTAAACCTACAGTTGCAGGGTCAAATCCGGCATCTTCATAAGCCCGTTCCAAAGCTTTGACCTGTCCTTCTTTTCGGGGTGCGTAAATACTCTTAAATCTGCCGTCGCTAGAAGTACCTATTCCCTTGATGACTGCATAGATTTTATCGTTATCTCTTTCTGCATCCGATAAACGCTTGAGAACTATCATCCCCAAACCTTCACCCAACATCATGCCGTCGGATTTAGCATCAAAAGGTTTAACTTTATCTCCTGGAGAAACCGCAGGTGTTTTACTAAAGCTGATATATGCTGAAATCGAATTATCTGTATCAATTCCTCCAGTGAGCATCATATCGCTGCGATGCTCCACCAATTCACCAATAGCCATCTTTAAAGCAGCCAGAGAACTAGCACAAGCTGCATCCACCGTGCAGTTAAGCCCCCCTAAATTAAAGCGGTTGGCAATACGTCCGGCAATTACATTTGACAGCATTCCGGGGAATGCATTCTCATCCCACTGAACGTAAGCACTTTGAATTTTTTCAATAATTTTGTCTGTATCTTCGTCAGATAAACCGCTACTTTTTAAAGCTTTTTTCCATATCGGATACTGCAACCTCGAACTAAGCGGTACTCCTAACTTCAAAGCCGCAGAACCTAAGACAACACCAACATTATCGCGATTAAATTCGCGCTTTTCATGGTATCCAGCATCTTCCATTGCTTCCTTCGCAACTACCAAACTTAATAGTTGCGAAACATCCGTAACTTCTAAAATATTCGGGGGTATACCAAATTCCATTGGGTTAAAATCAATGGACGGAATAAATCCACCTTTATTACAATAAGTTTTATCTTCTTTAGTTCTAGGATTGCTATCGTAATAATCTTCTAAACTCCAATGAGTTTCGGGAATATCCGTTATACAATCTATTTTATCAACTATATTCTGCCAGTATTCTTGTATATTCCGAGCTTCGGGAAAAATTGATGCCATTCCAACAATGGCTATAGGATTATGTTGCAATTGTGTGTTAACTTTGTTCATTGAGATAGAATCTTTTGAGGACATTTTTCGTTTGACCTTAATAAACCTCTTCACAGCTTTTTCGCAATTGTTAATTTGGTCTTCCAATTGCGCCAATGCCTTATTGATGGATTGAGCCGACATATGACATAAAATAGATTTAGTATTGTTGCTTCCAAAAAGTGATTGCATCAAAACTGTAGCGACTATAAAATTCAGCTATAGCTATCTTTCTTCTTTAGATAGCATAGCTGCCCAATTAATAAACGGAAAAGTCTGACAACTAATTAATTAATTGGATAATAAACTTGGATAAGTAAATTATAAATACTTTTTCCTAACTAAAATGTCAGGAGAAATGCAACCCCGATTAATTGATTGTTTTAAAAATGTTTAGATATTTTCCCCTACTTCTACTTTCCAATATTTTATCCTTATTTCGCGTCTATCCTGCGGTAGAATAAACCACTAAATCAAACTAGTCTCGTGACATTGGGGTAGAAGGTCAATTACATTATTGAAGCTAGAAAAATAATCTTCTAATGCTTTTGCAGCAACACCAGTGAATTCCATCCATTCTTCTTGAGGGTTATTTGAAGACACTGTTTCCCATTCAAAAGGGGCCGGTTTGGGAGTAGCTACTAAAACAGAAACGCTCTTTTTATCGGAGCCGGTTTGATTATTAAACCTTACTACGGCTATGTAATCCGTATTAATGACAACGTTCTGTATTTTAATAAATGCCATAGCTAATTAAAATGCCTTGGAAGATAATTTTATGAACTGTAAACAATAATGTTTGACAAGTTAGTTACAAAACCACAACATCAAAAACTTTGAAAAAAAATTGATAAATCATTTACTCCTACACACCTTTTTTTATGTTTGAATTTATCAAATTAATTGACAAACAGTTTCAGCTGTCACAAATATCGTAATTAGACTGATTTCAATTGTTAGTTATTCATTACTAATAAACTAATCATTAAATATCTAATTGCTGATTTGTTCTTGATTATTAGAATTAATACCAACAGTAGCACAGCTTAAACAAAGCGGATGATACGGTTTCGGGCAATTCGGAAATAATTCTAGATTTTTTCAACTGTTAATTGGATAAAAAATATTCAGCCATAGTATCATCAGCAACTTGATATCTCTAGGGGTATTTTGACAAAAAGCCTAGAGTATATAAGCTTTTCTTGATTATGAAGTAGCTGTAAGGTTGTTGTAAAGGAATGTCGGTGGTTTAGATATTTGATTTAATATAGTTTTTTTTTACATGGTATTAATTCAAGGGAACATGATAATCAAAAAAGTATCAGTAATAGTCAATGGTTAAAAATCAAGTTAATATATCAACCCTAAACATATCAATTAACATTCATAAAAATAGTTACTATTGGTTATTTTAAGATTTCCTAATTGCTTATAGCAAATAATAGCTAATGGAGATACTTGCGGATATTTTTAACAAGGTTTATTGGAACTAACGGAAATAATCATATAGTTCGCTACGAGCAATTATGTAAATATGAAATGCTGTTTATGAGTAATTGCATTTAGGGGAAGAGGGGAAAAACAGTTAACAGTGAGCAGTGAACAGCGAACAGTTATGAGTAACTAACTACCAATTACCAATTACCAATGCCCAATGCCCAATGCCCAATTCCCAATTCCCAATTTTCAATTTTCAATTTTCAATTTTCAAAAATACAAATAATTAGATCGGGCAATTTTTTCTGGTTGTTTATCCGTCCATCTTCTCCAACGCGATACTCCGTTACGAATTACATCGAGATTTTCGTCACCGATGAAACAAACTCGGCGCATTTTTTCGCAAGTCATTAAAATTTCACCATTACCCATAAACGGCGCTATGACATAATTATTTTGAACAGTAAACATATTGATTAAATACTGGATTATTCCTTCAACATTGTCTAGATTGACTGGCATGTCTGGTTTGACTATTGCTTCTCGCGAAAAAATGCCTACATATATTTTGCCCAACAACAATTCATACTGAAAAGTCATCCGGGTGTTGCTGCAAAACTGATAAATATTGTTTTCCGAACGCAATACAGCCACAACCTTAGCTTCATCCACCAAATAATCGTGATTCCATGCACCATAAAAATCGGCGTTTGCTGTGGGCGCGGCGTAGCTAATCGCCAAAGCAGCATTTGAAGGTAGCAGTTGAATAAAATCTTGTTGGGCAGTATCCCCGTAATATACAAGATGGCGATTGCCTAAAGTCCATTTATCGCCAATTTTTGACAGCGACTCTTGATTAAAAACTAACGAATTGAGAATTTTTGGCTGTTTCACTCTTTGTTGTTCCTTCTTGATTCCGGACTTCGCTTCGAGCTGTGCGATCGCGCTATGAAAGGCTTGTAGCTGTAATTCTTCTTGTTGTGCGCGTAATTTAGCTGCTATTTTGGCTTCTCGTTCGGCTTCCTCTTTATTGCCTTTGCTTTTCGCCATTTCATAAGCCTTTAAAGCTTTCTCTGCCAATATTCGTTCTTTTCTACCGGCTCTAGCAATATTGAGTAAAGTAGTTTTTTTGTCCGCTATAGGAGTTTTTTGAATTATTTTCTGGATTTTGGGAGCTATATCTCTGGCAATTTGTTTATCATGCTGCCAGCTACGTTCGCTATAACCAGCTTGTTTTGCTAGCTCTTGGGTGGTTTTGGGAGGTGGTGAAATTATTTCACCACCATTTTCTGAAGTTCTGAGAGTGTATTGATTGTCTCCAGCTTTCGCTCTTATTCCTAATTTGACTAGGATTTTTTCTCGTTCGAGTACTAGTTTGCCTCTTTCGAGGGGTTCTAGTTCGTTACGAATCAAATTTTCGTCAATTTCTGCTAATCTTGCATTTTCGTCGGAATCGTAAGTAACTATATTGCACTCAATCTGCTTAAAGCCCAGCAGCTTGCAGGCTGTTAAGCGATGCAATCCGGCAATCAAGTTAAAATCATCGTCTACCGTTATCGGATTAAGCAAACCATTTAACTCAATAGATTTTTTTAACTGCTCGACTTTCTCATCGTTGATTGGACGACGATTGTTACCGTATTTAATTTTTTCTATCGATACTTTAGATATTCCAGACATAATTACTTTTCTTTGATAACCATATACCGACTGATATTTGATTGACTTTTGTATGCCTTGAAAATTTCAACAAGTAATGTTATGTCATAAAAATGATAATAGCTTGATATCAAACTAATCTCTACAATAATCAATATAAAAGCTAAAGCCCAATTGTGATGAAATTATTCCTCCTATATTGCCTTAAATCAATCTACTTGATAGCAAAAATATCATAGCTAAAAATAATCTTCATAAATTAAATTTTTTAAGTTCACCATTCTTCTATTTGAAGGTTAGGGACGTTAGCGAACAGCAATTTGCTCCCTAGGTAGATAAACTTAAATAATGAAATTGATAGAGTGTATTAATTGCCACCAAAATGCCGTAAAAAAAATATCTATGGTTATTTAATTTAGCTAAGCCATCGTTAGTACCAATGTAGAATTGGAACGGATATCTTTTGGTATGTACTGCGATAAAAGTCTTTTACCGTTTAGATTCAAATTTCCTTTCCAAAAATGAAGCGCTACATCTATAGTTAAATTATTTCATAGCGTGCTATTTGCAGTCAAATATATGTGTATGTCAGTGAAAAACTTTTCAAAAAAGCAGGTTGACAATATAGGACTTCTTTGACATACTTAAAGACAAGTTTTTTGAGCTATTGCCTAAACGCTTCCCACGGCTAATCGCTGGAATAAAAATTGAGTTTTTGTGAAGAGCGTTACTGCTATTTCCTAGAACAATACCTTATTAATAATATAGAATAAAAACTAGGAAATCGAAACTCCAGTGAACCATTAATTTTTTCCTACACGATATTCATAATCTGTTAAACATTTTAGATTAAAAATTAAAGGTAAAAATTAATACTTTTGATTCTGTTGTTTCAGGTTTCATACACATTTTTAATTACCTATGTACGCAGTTAAAGCGATGTCTATTTACAAATTATTTGAGGAATTAATACTGCAATCCAAAACATAATCCTCGCGAGTTTCCGATCGGGATATAACCCCTGTCTTGTGACAAATCCCCATTTCATAGCGAAAGTTCGGCGTTGCTGATTAAAAGCATGAATAGCCCCCTAGCCCTCAAATTTAGGGAATTTAGGGGGTATCACTCCCAATAAAGAAGTAAATTCATACTTCAATTGAGCAATGCCGAAACTTCTATACACCTCATGTCTTGCACCATTCTCAAAAACAGTCGGGGGTTTCCAGGTTGAATTGAGAAGTGTATTGAAGGCTCTGTCTTTATAAAAGATGAAAATGGTGGAAGATAAACTGTATACAATTAGAAAAATTTTCAGCACACAACTATCTGCTGTCTTTGCGTAAACCCGTCAAATTATTTAAGAACGGTTTTCGGGCAGAGTAAATCGGCTTTATTGAGTAAAAGTTACCTTCATCAACGTTATAAGAAACTTGGCTCTTCACAATTGGAATCAAAATATGTCAGCAGATAAGGAAAGGGAGTTTCTTGAAAAAGCCCCCCCCAGGTGGCGATTAATTTTAGCAACTTCCATTGCTTTAGCTACAGCAATTATTAGTTTCTACAGCTACTTACGATTTCGTCCCAACGTTCAAAGTAAATCACCTACACCTGTAAATACGTCTCCTGCCAGAGTCGCAATTACAGCTTTGGGACGTATTGAACCCGAAGGAATGGTAATTCAATTATCACCTCCTAATTCGATAAACGGTTCGCGGGTAGAAAAATTATTTGTCAGTCAAGGAAGCAAAGTAAAAACTGGACAAGTAGTAGCACTACTCGATGGTTACACGCGGGCTACAGTCAACATACAACAAGCTTTGGATCAAGTCAGAGTTGCTCAAGCTAAATTAGCCCAGATAGAAGCTGGAGCAAAAAGAGGCGATATTGATGCTCAACAAGCAATTATTGCTCGGTTACAATCTCAGTTTCAAGGAGAAATTGCTACAGGAAATGCAACAATCGCCAGGTTACAAGCAGAATTAGATAATGCTCAAACCGAATACAATCGCTATCAAAAGTTATACCAACAGGGAGCAGTTTCCGCTTCTATCGCCGACAGTAAAAGTTTGCAGGTAAAAACTTTACAGCAGCAACTTAATGAAGCTCGGGCAACTTTAGATCGCAGCGTCAATACTTTACAAGACCAAATCAGAGAAGCTAAAGCTAAATTAAACAGCATTAAAGAAGTTCGTCCGCAAGATATTCAACTAGCCCAAGCTGAAGTTAAAAGTGCTACATCTGCTGTAGAGCAAGCTAAGGCAGAACAAGAATTAACTATTCTCAAATCTCCCATTACCGGCACAGTATTAAAAGTTAATGCCAAACCGGGAGAAATGATTACCACTGAGGGATTAGTCGAAATAGGTAAAACCAATCAGATGTATGTGGTAGCAGAAGTTTATCAGACAGATATCCAGAAAGTACGTTTAGGTCAAAAAGCAACAGTTACCAGTACCGCATTACCTCGGGAAATAAAAGGAACCGTTAGCGAGATCGGATTACTAGTCGATAGACAAAAAATTCTGAATATAAATCCAGGAGCAGATACTGACAGAAGAATTGTGGAGGTAAAAATCCGTGTCGATGAACTAGAAGATAATAGATTAATTATGGGTTTAACAAATCTACAGGTAGATGTCGCCATTCAAATTTAAGCAAAAATGAAAGTAGAAGGATGAATTGAAACATTGATATTTGTTAATGAATAATTGGGATACTGCCTCTAAATAGATAGTAATCGAACCAGGAGCAGTAGTTATCATTTTTGTTTGCGGAATCTCGCTCTTGGAAACTACCTTCATCCTTCATACTTCCCAAGCTATATATTTCATTCATCCTGATTTTAATACTTAGCAATCATGGCTTCAAAAACCCCTTTAGCATGGTTACAGCTAATCCGAAACAAATTTCGTTCTTTAGTAGCTGTAGCTGGTATCGCTTTCATTGTGATACTGATGTTTATGCAACTTGGATTTCAAGATGCTCTTTACAGCAGCGCAACTCAGGTACACCGAAGTTTACAAGGAGATTTATTTTTAGTTAGTTCTCAATATAAAGCCTTAACTGCGACTCAAAGCTTTTCTCGAACTCGTTTATATCAAGCTTTAGGGTTTGAAGGTGTAAAATCTGTTACTCCAATATATTTAGGATTTGCTAAATTTAAGAATCCCGATACTGGGGAAAAATACTCCATATACGTAATGGGTTTTGAACCTAGTAAACCCGTAATTAATTTACCTGGAATTCAGGAAAATATAAATAAGCTCAAAATATCTAACGTAGTTTTATTTGATAAAAATTCTCGACCAGAATTTGGAGATGTCGCTCTGAGATTTGAGCGGGGAAATACCCAACCAAGTATTGAAATATTTCCATTTGATTCACTAGCAGGATTAAGACTTAGAGTCGGTGGATTATTTAATTTAGGTCCTTCCTTCGGCGTGGATGGTAATTTGATTGTTAGCGATACAACATTCCTACGAATATTTCAGAATGGCAGACCTACAGACAAAATAGATGTAGGAGCAATAACCCTCAGAGAAGGAGTAAATGCTAAAAAAATTACTCAACAATTACGGGATAGTTTACCTGAAGATGTTCTAATATTTACCTACAAAGAATTTGTTAATTTTGAAAAAGAATATTGGGCAAATAGAACACCAATCGGTTTTATTTTAAATCTGATGCTAACAATGGGTTCTGTTGTTGGTATAGTTATTGTTTATCAAATACTATTTAGCAATATTGCCAGTCAATTAGTAGCATACGCCACTTTAAAAGCCATAGGTTATGCCAATAATTATTTATTAAGAGTAGTTTTCAAACAGGCTTTCATTTTAGCAGTTCTTGGTTATATTCCAGGTTGGATTGTCTCAAAATATTTATATGAATTCGCAATGAAAGCAACGAAACTACCTATAAATATGAGCTTCGACAATGCATTAATAGTGTTAATAGCAACAGCTTTAATGTGTATGACATCTGGTGCATTAACCATAAATCAACTGCGTTCGGCAGACCCGGCAGATATTTTTTAGAGTTAGTTATTAGTTGTTAGTTATTAGTTGTTAATTGTTAATTGTTAGTTGCTAGTTGTTAGTTGCTAGTTGCTAGTAATTTTTATATTATTACCAATTTTCAATTACCCATTACCAATTACCTATTAACCATTCTATATTCCGTACTTTCTAATATATCAAACAAGTCTACAAGCGACAAAAACATGAACTTTGCAGATAAAACTTTACTGATTTCAGGAATTGGCGGATTTATTGGACTACGTGCAGCCGAAATAGCTATAGCTAAAGGCTTAAAAGTCCGTGGACTGGAAAAAGATGCAGAATTAGCTCAAAATGCTGAGAAATTAGGTGTTGAAATTATTAGCGGTAGTGTAACAGATTCATCTATAACTCAACGAGCTTGTCAAGATGTAGATATAGTTATACATACTGAAGAAGTTGCAAAAGAAGGAGGTTCCATAAAAGAATTTTCTCGTGTAAATATTGATGGAACTATCAATATCGGTAAAGCTGCTCGTAATGCCGGTGTAAAAGATTTTGTGCATCTTTCTACTGCTTCAGTTTATGGGTTTGATTATCCCAACAATGTTACAGAAAAAGAAACACTTGTAAAAGAGAAAAATCCTTATTGTCAAACAAAAATAGAAGCAGAAAAAGCTCTACAGCAACTAAATAGTGCCCGAGATTTTGGTATTATTATCATCCGTGCAGGAGATGTTTACGGGCCGGGTTCTATTCCTTGGACGGTAAGACCAATCTCATTTATGCAGCAAAAATTATTTGCTTATACTAATGAAGGAAAGGTCATCAATCATTTATACGTTGATAATTTAATTGATGCCATTTTTCTAGCGATAGAAAAAGAACAACATGGTGAAATATTCAATATCACTGATGGCAAAGAAACTTCCCCACAAGAATTTTTTACTCGTTTAGCAGAAGTTGCAGATTGTTCAGCCCCTTCTTCCTTAGGAAAAGAAGAAATTAGGGTATTTTTGAAATTGCGCTGTCAAGGACAAAAACTTCTACGCAAAAAACCGGATATATATCCTGAAGCTGTAGATTTTATGAGTCGTCCTTATACTTTTTCAATTGAAAAGGCACGTCGAATATTAGGCTATCAACCAGCTATTTCTTTAGATGAAGGAATGGCTCGCATCAAAGCATGGCTTAAAAATCAAAACTAATCTAGTAGTTCGCTAAGCCAACTTTGCGGGGAAAACCCGTGAAAATAAAAAGTTTCTTCTCCCCCTCTTCCCCTTCTTCCCCCTCTCCCCCTCCCTCACCCGGCAATGCAGGCTTCTTCGAGTACTAGGAGTTGGTAATTAGTAACAATTAACAATCAATAACTAAGCAAATGAAAACAAATTTAATTTGTTGCTTGTTGCTTTCTGCTTTCTTCAGCTTTGGATTCGGTTTAAAAGCTAATGGAGCAGAAGATTCGGCAAATCTAACTATTTCAATCAAAGGTATCAAGAATCAAAAGGGTCAAGTTTGTTTGAGAATTTATGAAAATGAGCGTGGATTTCCTTTAGGTAATAACAGTAAATTCAAAAGCCAATGTATAAAAATTACTGGCAATTCGGTTAAACAAGAATTTACAGGATTGAAAAAAGGAACTTATGCGATAGCGGTAATTGATGACCAAAATAATAACAATAAACTTGATAGAGATTTTTTGGGCATCCCTGAAGAAGGATTTGGTATTTCTAATAACCCCACTGTCTCGATAAAAACAGGAGTTCCTAAATTTGAAAAGGCAAGTTTTTCACTAACAAGAAATCAAACTGTTGAGATTGTAATGAAATATTCTTTAGACCCTTAAATTACACCTAAATTATGGACAAACAAGCTTTAGGTATGGCGATTTTTATGGGGCTATATGTTCCATTATTTACGGGAATTTCTGTGACTATTCACCGTTTAACGCAACAAACACCTCAAGAAAGTAAGAAAATAATTATTGTCCATCGTCAATTTAAAAACCAGTCTTTTGACGATATCAACAAAAATTTAATTTTTAAGCTGGATGAATCCCATACTTCACTTTTTGCAAAAGATGCTTCGGAGATTAAAAAGCTAAAGTTTTATAAGTATTTACCTCCTGCTTATACAGAAGGCAATAACTTATTGCAAAATATAGACTTCAATAAAATTACAATCGATGAATCTTTGTTTTAGTCTGCAAATATCGCAACAATAGCAACGGTGAATTTTAGATTTTTGATTTTGCCAAAGTGCGTGTCGAAGACAAAAATTGTGAGAAGAATATCTTTTTTTAGGTACCGTTTATTTTTTTCTTCAAACTTTTCAAGACAGATTTTAGATTATTTATATGTTGTCTTTCTTGTCTCTTGAATTCTTCAAAATTTAATTCTCCTTCTCTAATGCCGGGGTAAGCCAAATTATCCATCGAGAACAAACAGGAGAAGTAGGCAGTGTCTTTAAAATCTAAAACCTTACGGCTTATCTTAATTATGTAAAGGTTTCTAACAATGAAATTTTGGGCGATCGCACTGCTGCAAACTTTGCTAGGTTGGCTGTTTATCCAGATAGGTTTAACGCTTATCTTCATCTTTTACCTTTATTCAAATAAAGCTAATTCCCTCTGTGACAGCCAACTTCCTAAAACAGCAGTAATTTTATGCTTGCGGGGGGCAGATCCTTTTCTCCCCAACTGTATAAGAGCTTTATTAGAGCAAGACTATCCGCAATATGAATTAAAAATTATAGTTGATAGTCAGGAAGATCCAGCATGGCAAGTGGCTAACGATACTGTTGCTGAATCTAATGCTACAAATGTTCAAATCAGCCCTTTAAAAATAGCTAGTACTGTTTGTAGCTTAAAATGCAGTTCTTTAATACAGGCTGTTTCTGAGTTAGATAGCTCTTACAAAGTAGTTGCTTTAGTAGATGCCGATGCAGTAGTTCATCCTACTTGGTTGCGCGAATTAGTTTCGCCTTTAATGCACCCCAAAGTTGGAGCAACTACAGGTAATCGCTGGTATCTATCCAAAGGCAAATATTGGGGCACTTTAATCAGGTACATATGGAATATATCGGCAGTAATACAGATGTATTTATACGGTATCTGTTGGGGAGGTACTTTAGCGATTAAAACACAAGTGATTCACGAAAGCCGAATACTTGAAAAATGGGCAAGAGCTTTAAGCGAAGATACGATGTTGAAAGCTATCCTCGCCGAGCATGATTTACAGGTTAAATTCGTGCCTTCTTTGTTAATTCTCAATCGCGAAGAATGTACTTTACCAAGCTTAAGTAACTGGATAAAACGTCAACTATTGATTTCTAGGCTATATCATCCCCAATGGTGGTTGGTAGTAGTGGAAGCAATATTTTCTATTTTGTTACCAAGCGTAATCTTTGCGTTCATGTTGCTAAATTGTCTTTTAGGGAATTGGGACATTTCCGGACTTTTACTGACTTGCTACAGTCTCTATATATTCGCCTTACTGCTAATTACAATTGCTGTAGAAATAGCAGTGAGAAAGGTCATAAACTATCGGTGGTTAATGCCAAACTTATCATTAACAACATTCATGAAAAATCTAATCGGAATCCCTTTAACACATTGGTTTTATGGATTTGCTTTAGTATCATCAATGTGGATATCAAAAGTATCTTGGCGTAACATTGTCTACCGTATAAAAAAGCCCTTTAATATTCAGCTAACCCAATATAAACCTTATCAATCAGACAATCAACCAGTTGACGATAAAGTTTCTCTTTAGAACGAGAAATAACTAGGTAGCCTCTCTTCAATTCTATTAAATCATGTTAAAGCAACCCCTTCGCCTTGCAATCGCTACAGGATTATACGCTCCATTTTTAACTGGGGTTTCTGTTGCAGTACATCAACGAGTTAGATGGTTTTTGCAACAAGGACATCAAGTATTTCTGATTCACCCCCAAATCAACAATCAGTATCCAAGCAGTGTTGGTAAACGTCCGATGGCAGGATTGGATGAATTACACCAATATCCCAACTTTACTTCCTATGCATTTCCGACACAACCATTAATATTTTACAAATCTCTTCCCCAACCATTAAGCTATCGGCATTGGAGCGATACGAAATTATTAGCAGATTTTAATCCCGATATTGTATTAGTAGAAGAAGCAGCACAAATGAGGGGACTATATTCGCTGTTTTTACAAGGTTATGGTCGTCCTGTCGCAGTAGAATACGCGAAAAAGAAAGGTACTCCAGTAATATCTTTATTCCATACCGATATAGTTGCCTATATTCAATATTACTTAGGTAATCAATTATTTAGTTTAATTCGTCCGTTTCTTCCCAAGCTAATTAAGCAATTTAGCGAGTCATATGACCTAAGTTTATTTTCTTCAAAAGAACAACTTGCTAAATATCAAGCCATGAAATGTCAGCGTAGCGAATATTTTCCCTACCAAGGCGTTGACTGTAAAAAATTCAATCCCGAAAACACTATCTTTAATCCGATTCCTAACGATAATAGACCAACTTTATTATTTGTAGGGCGTATTACAGCAGAAAAAAATGTCAATCAACTTTTGGATATATATCCCATAGTTGCCGACAAAATAAAAGACGTTCACTTAGTGATTGTTGGTAGCGGTCCCATAGAAGCAGAAATCAAGCAGCGCGCTCAACAATTTGGTTCCGGCGTAACAGTTTGGGGAGAATCTCATGGGGAAGAACTTTTAGGATGGTTTGCTCGTGCGGATTTATTTGTTAACCCTTCAATCACCGAAAACTTCTGTACCACAAATAACGAAGCTTTAGCTTCCGGTACTCCCGTAGTTGCTGCGATCGCGCCTTCTACAGCAGAGCAAGTTACGCCTGGTAGTAACGGCTTTTTAGCAGAACCCAACAATCCCGCAGATTTCGCCGAAAAAATCATTCAAATTCTCGGAAACCCTCAATTAAAAGAGCAGATGACAGCCAATGCTCGTCCTTCAATTTTGGAATTTGATTGGTCAGCTTGTATGGAAAAATTTGAGACGAAGCTTTATCAAGTTGTTGGAGAATCGCAGAAAAAATTGACTGGTGTTGGTTTGTAATAAAATACTTTCTTGATCGCATATTAGCCCTCACCCTCGAAGGGTGGGGCTATACTTACAAAGCCCAACTGCATGGGCTAAAAATCTCGTTACGATGCATCTAATTTAGCCCACGGAGGTGGGCTTTGCAATTTTAGCCCGACTCTAGAAGAGTGGGGGCGATTCAGTTTAAAATATATACCTATAATCCTGCACTTCCTATCAAACAGGTAGCATCTACCATCATGACGCAAGCATTACCTGCAAAAAACAACCAAAAATTACAGCTATCACCCTTAAATATACCTAACCGCTTGCTGCTCGGTCCCGGTCCATCAAATGCTCACCCCGACGTACTCAAAGCAATGAACACTGCCCCTGTAGGGCATCTTGACCCAGCTTTCTTGACGCTGATGGATGAAATTCAATCACTGCTACGCTATGTATGGCAAACAGAAAACCCCTTGACAATAGCAGTTAGCGGCACCGGAAGCGCTGCAATGGAAGCGACAATTGCGAATGCAGTAGAGCCGGGTGATGTTGTATTAATTGGTGTTATTGGATACTTTGGTAATCGTTTGGTTGACATGGCTGGACGTTATGGTGCAGATGTACGAACTATTACCAAGCCTTGGGGACAGGTATTTTCATTAGATGAATTAAAAACCGCTATAGAAACTCATCATCCGAGAATAGTGGCATTGGTTCACGCCGAAACTTCTACGGGTGCGCGTCAACCTTTGGAAGGAGTCAGCGAATTATGTCGCGAGCATGATAGTTTGCTGCTGGTAGATTCCGTCACAAGCATGGGCGGCGTACCTTTATATTTGGATGAGTGGGGAGTGGATTTAGCTTATAGCTGTAGTCAGAAAGGTTTGGGTTGTCCTCCTGGAGCTTCACCTTTTACTATGAGTTCCCGTGCAATGGAGAAATTGCAAAAGCGTCAAACCAAAGTTGCAAACTGGTACTTAGACATGAACCTGTTAAGCAAATATTGGGGTAAAGAACGCACATATCATCATACAGCCCCCATAAATTTATATTATGCTTTGCGGGAATCCCTACGTTTACTTGCAGAAGAAGGGGTAGAAAATAGTTGGGAAAGGCATCAAAAAAACGCGGAATATCTTTGGCAAGGTTTAGAAGATTTAGGAATGACTTTGCATGTTGAAAGACAGTACAGATTACCAACACTTACCACAGTAAGAATCCCCGAAGGAATTGACGGTAAAGCAGTTGCGCGAGAAATGCTGTTAGAAGACAATCTTGAAGTTGGTGGTGGACTCGGCGAATTAGGTGGCAAGGTTTGGCGCATCGGATTGATGGGTTACAACAGCCGCAAAGAAAATGTAGATAGACTTTTGGAAGTATTGCAGAAGAAGATTAAAAGTTAATAATTGGGAATTGGGCATGGGTAATTGGTAATTGGTAATTGGTAGTTGGTAATGGGTAGTTGGTAGTTGGTAACTAGCTACTTGCTACTCATAACTGCTCACTGCTCACTGCTAACTGTTCCCCCCTCTCCCCATACCGGTAATTTTTCCTAAAAGTAGAAGAAACCCCCATCTTTTAGTACGGTTTAACTGACTGCCTCTGGATGAAAAAGCTGTTACATTTATTTATGTAAGTTGAAAAAAACCTCACACATAAAATATCGTGAATAATATAGACCAGCGCAATCCAGAATTCTTCGATAATCAAACAGCAGGCGCTAATTCTTTGTTAGAGTACATTAAATCTTTGAGTCCAGAAACAATCGGTCAACTTTCTAAACCTGCTTCTTCAGGAGTTATGGAAGCAATTGAACGTACTATCTCTGGTATGTTGGGTGGTTTACCTGGGGATGATTTTAACGTTATGGTAACTACCAATCGTGAAAGCTTAGGAAAACTTTTAGCTTCTGCAATGCTTAATGGTTATTTGTTACGTAATGCCGAGCAGCGTATGGCATTTGAAACTACTTTGCAATCTTTAGAAGCTGATTCTCAGGATAATGAGTGAAAAAAATAATTTAGCTTCTCAATTAACCCCAGTCCCCCCGACTGGGGTTTTTTGTTATATTCTTTAATAGCAATAGGCTGTTTGTAGTTCCTTTTCGTAACAGAAAAAAATAAAATGAAGAATCTTCCCATTTTGTGGAAACAACTTTGAAGTATGAGTAATAAGAAAATAAGGTTCTAATTTATCTTTTATTTTTCTCAATTATGTACAAGCGACTTTTACTGATATTTAGCTTGATTTCAGGTTGTGTGGGTATTGCGACATTTGTAGTTTGGCAACAAGCAATGCAGTTACCCGAATGGTATATTCAATCGGGAGCAACGGAAAAAGTAATTTCTTCTACGGAACAAGTTAAGACAGCAAATGCTGAAGAAGTATTGCGTAAAGTTTCAGATAATTTGACAGCTAAAACTACAGGAGAAGTAGAGCTTGATGCAGAAGAAGTCAACTCATTAATTATTTCTTCGATAGAAAAAAAAGATAATACAAAGAAATTTGCTACCGCAATTAAAGGTACAAATACAAAAATTCAAAACGGGAAAATCTCTGTAGGTGCTGTTGTTGAAACTTCATCTATCCCCATACAAGATTTATCTGGAAGAAATAAAACGAAAATTATCCAATTATTGCAGCGTTTACCCGGAAAAGAGAAACGTGTTTATATCGGTATTGAAGGAAAACCCAGCATTCGTAACCAAGAATTCAGCTTTGATGACACAACTCGTGTTTCTCTAGGTTATTTTAGCTTTCCGATTGCTGAAGTTTCGCAAAATATAGGTATTCCTCAAGATAGTATTAATCGGCTGCTTTCTCAAGAAATTAAAAAATTACCTATCAAACTTGAAAGCATAAATGTTCAGGGCGAGCGGGTGGTAATTCGTGGTTCAAGGAATCAGTGAAGAGTTAGGGATTAAGAATTTTAACCTTTAATTTTTAACCTTTAATTTTTAACCTTTAACCTTTTACCTTTAACCTATTTTTTCCAGGGTAATTTAGTTCCCATCTCTGTAAGTGCGGAGAAAATCAGATAAGTAATTAGTAAGGCAACACTAAGTATAAAGATAATTAAGTCTTTGTCCATAATTATGATTTATTTTGAAGTCCTGTTAGTAAATGTTTCTACATATTCATAAAAAAGCTTGTTAAGCAGATTGTACAAGAAAATTGATCCTGAATTATATCAAATTCGGCTAATTATTCGGCGTTGCTGATTACAAGTATGATTTTGCCCCCCAACCCCCTACTCTACGGGAGAAAGATAATTTAAAGTCCCACAATTTTGGGGAATTTAGGGGGCTTTACTAAAACCAGAAACATAAATTCATACTTCAATTCAGCAACGCCAATTATTCACTATATAACTCAGGATTTGATAATTTTTTATTACCAATCACCAATTACCAATTACCGATTACCGAAACATTATATTACTTCTCGATCTTTATCTTAAACTCTACAACTCATATTAAGATTACTATATCCCTATTTGCTGCTAACTATAGTTATGCATTCTAAAGATTCCGCTCCTAAATTAGATATCCCAACATCGTTGATTGCATCTGTAGATGGTGGTTTTACCGAGCATACGGTAATAAATAGAATGCCTAATATTGCTCGTCGAGTCATTGAGGAAAATGATTTCTCAGATGAGATTAACCAAAGTCTTGAAAAACTAGCAAATGATTTATCATCAGGTAATTTGTTACCACTTGTTGATGATACTGGTGTAGATGTTATTGCATGGCAGCATTATTTGCACTCTTATCAAGCACAACGTTGGGTTGATATTCCTTGGTTTGTAGCTGAAACTTATTTTTATCGTCTAATTCTGAACATCACAAATTATTTTACTCCTGGAGAATATCAATATATAGATCCGTTTAAATTACAAAAGTCTCAAGGCTTAGAAAAATCTCTAGATTCAATAGTTGCTTTGTGCAAGCAAGCTTCTGTTTGGTTTTCCCAAACCAATTCTACAGAAACTAGTTTGATTGGACTATTATATTTCTCGCTGTGGGGAAATCGTGTAGACTTAAGTTTATGGTCGGCAATAGAAGATAGCGATCGCAGTAATTTTAATATAGAAAGTCAGCAAGCTCATATATTAGTAGACGATTCAGCAAAAGTTATAGATTTATTAGTCAACAAAACCTCAAACAAGCAAAATCAGGTTGATTTAGTTGCAGACAATGCTGGATTTGAATTAGTTTGTGACTTATGTTTGCTAGATTTTATATTAAATCGTGGTTTAGTCGATACAGTAAAGCTACATTTGAAACCCCACCCGACTTTTGTTTCTGATGCAATGATTAAAGATGTGCATCATACAATTGATTATCTTCGTAATAGCTCGAGTTTGGAAGTAAAAAACTTTGCTAGTCGCTTGCAAAATTATGTCGCTTCGGGACAGTTAATTTTAAGTGAAGACTATTTTTGGACATCTCCTTTAGCCTTTTGGGAAATACCAGAATCTAAAAGAAACGAATTAAGCAATTCGAGTTTACTTATAGTTAAAGGAGATGCTAATTATCGACGTTTGTTAGGAGATAGACATTGGGATTACAGCAGCAATTTTATGGATATAGTTTGTTATTTACCCGTACCAACCTTAGCTCTGCGTACTTTGAAATCCGAAGTAGCAGCAGGTATTCCACCATTAACAATTGATAAAGTTGCAAAATCCGATCCTGACTGGTTGACTAATGGAAGTTGGGGTTTGATTCAGTTAGCAGCTATATGATTCGGTAAAACACGTATCATATCTTTGGGGTTTGGTGATAGGTAATTGGTAATTGGTAATTGGTAATTGGCAATAAAGAATTTTTCTTAAACTGTATATTGCATCAATTATTTTGAACGATATATGGCTTAAAAGAAGCGCACAGTAGCATTTTGAGTAAACGAACATCGGGAGCATCCCGATGCCGGAACAAACATTTTACCCGACACCCTGCAAGGGTGCGGCTACATAAACAAAGCCCATCTACATGGGCTAAGAATCTTAGTAGCCCAGGTCGTCGGGCTTCGTAGTATTAGCCCCAGACTTTTAGTCTGTGGGCTTTTTGCGAAATTGGGATGCTCCCATTTTACCCGACACCATAGAAGGGTACGGCTACATAAACAAAGCCCATCTACATGGGCTATATTCGGCGCATCTTTATAAAGAAATAATATAAGGAATAAAAATCCTGCAAAACTCTATATCTCTCCTTTTCTTCTCGATTGCTTCCCTAGAATATCTCGATTGTTATCTAAAACTAGGAACAAGGAAAAGGTAAATAAACATGTGAAATTACTTAAGCTGACGGTTTATTGATTAACCAAAAATATGCTTAGCATTAAAGTTACTAAAGTGACTTAATAGCTAAGTCTATTTACTAGCTATATTTTTTACAAAAAAAATGTCTTAAATATACAATATTCACTCAAAGCTATTGCCGATGATTATTTTGAGAGTAAAATATTTGTTAAGAGAATATTCAAAAGATACAAAAATTACAGGATATGTGTATCATTAACTACTTTTAATCAAAATAAGATGTAAATTGCAAACAGAACCCTCTGTTAAAAATGGTGAAAATTTGTTAAGAATGGTGACAGGAAAGTACATGGGAGTAACAAAATATTATGGAAAATAAAGCTGGGAGTAAGCCGCCACATCATGTAGTTATCGTTGGTGGAGGTTTTGGAGGATTATATACAGCAAAAGCGCTAAATAGTAAGGATATAAAGGTTACTTTAATAGACAAAAGAAATTTTCACTTGTTTCAACCGTTGCTGTATCAAGTAGCTACCGGTACTTTATCGCCTGCTGATATTTCATCACCATTGCGTTCGGTACTTAAAAACAGTAAAAATACTAAAGTTTTGCTGGGAGAGGTTTCTGATATAGATCCAGAGAAGCAAAACGTGGTTATGAGGGGTGAAAACATCCCTTACGACAGTTTGATTATTGCTACAGGTGCCAAGCATTCATATTTTGGTAAAGATGAGTGGGAAGATTACGCACCCGGTTTAAAAACTGTGGAAGATGCGATTGAAATGCGTCGTCGTATATTTATGGCATTTGAAGCAGCAGAGCAAGAGACTGATGAAGAAAAACGTCGTGCTTTGTTGACATTTGTGGTGGTTGGTGGTGGTCCGACTGGGGTAGAATTAGCGGGTGCGATCGCTGAATTAGCTTACGGTATTCTCAAGGAAGATTTTCGTAATATTGATACTTCCGAGACGCAGGTATTGCTTTTAGAAGGAATGGATCGAGTTTTACCACCGTTTGCGCCGGAATTATCGGAAAAAGCACAAAAGTCTTTGGAAGGTTTAGGTGTTAATGTAGTCACAAAAACTTTAGTAACTGGTATCGAAGGAGATATAGTTACTGTTAAGCAAGGTGACGAAACTAAACAGTTTGGAGCTAACACAGTATTGTGGGCGGCAGGTGTAAAAGCTTCAGCCTTGGGTAAAATAGTATCGGAAAAAACCGGTGCGGAAACCGATAGAGCGGGAAGAGTAATTGTTGAACCAGACTTAAGTTTGAAGGGTTATCCGAATATATATGTAATCGGAGATTTGGCACATTTTGCTCATCAGACGGGTAAACCTTTACCAGGTGTTGCACCAGTTGCCATGCAGGAAGGGGAATATGTTGCAAAATCGATTAAGCAGCAGTTAAAAGGCAATACTTTACCAGCATTCAGATATTCTGATAAAGGTAGTTTAGCTGTAATCGGACAACATGCCGCTGTAGTCGATTTAGGCTTTATGAAACTAACAGGTTTCCTAGCTTGGCTATTCTGGCTATTAATTCATATTTATTATTTAGTTGAATTTGACAACAAGCTCGTAGTCATGATTCAGTGGGTTTGGAATTATTTTACTCGCAATCGTGGTGCAAGGTTGATTACAGGAAAAGACTTACCAGTGCCTGTTGAAGTTAATAGCAAGGTAGATTATTATCCGCCAGTGAATGAGAAAAAAGCTGTTAATGTTTAGTATGTAGGGAATTGGGCATAGGGCATGGGGCATGGGTAATTGGTAATTGGTAATTGGTAATGGGTAATTGGTAAGAATTAGAAATTAATGTTTTTCTCCTCTTCTCCCCATCCCCCCATCTCCTTATCTCCCCATGTCCCCATTCCATTCATTCCAGCGGAATAGTAACAATAAACGTAGTTCCCACTCCTTCCTTACTAATTAAACTGATTTCTCCTTGATGGAGTTCAACATATTGTTTGACAATTGATAATCCTAATCCATGTCCGGGGATTTGACCAACATTACTACCTCTTTGAAAAGAATCGAATAAGTTATCTTGCTCTATTTGTGGAATTCCAATACCTTCATCTTGAATGCGGAAAATAGCTTCTCCTTGTAAACAAAATAAATCAAATTGTATGCTTCCACCTTGAGGAGAATATTTAATTGCATTGGATAGCAGATTGGTAAAGATATGCCGCAGAAGTTTTTCATCTAAAAGAGGTAATTTTATATCTGCGGATGCGCTATTTTTTTCTTGTTGCGAACAGCATCCTTGAACTTTTAAAATAATTTGATGTTTTTCGGTTGCGATTAGTTTGACTTCTTCTACTAAATCTATGCAAAATTTTTCTAAATCTAAAGGTGCCCGATTGAATTGAGTTTGATGGACTTCTGCTTTACCTACTAATAATACATCGCTTAACAGTTGGTTCAGATGTTTTACGGAATTTTGTATGTGATACAAGTATTCATCTTTTTTGTTTTCTGTTAACTGCTGATTGTGATTGGCAAGTAATTCAGTAGTATTTAAAATTGTGCTTAATGGATTGCGAAATTCGTGGCTAACCATTGATACAAAACGAGATTTTAATTCCCTCATTTCTTTTTCCTTTTGCAATTCATCTCTCATTACAATTTCTTTTTGATGCTTGCTTAAAGCTATTTCAATAGTAGTAATGAGTTGAGTTTCTTCAAAAGGTTTGAGTACGTAACCAAAAGGTTGGGTTGCCTTGGCTTTTTTAATAGTACTTTCATCGGAATGAGCCGTGAGAAAAACTACCGGAATATTATAATTATTCATAATAATTTCGGCAGCTTCGATTCCATTCATCGCGCCTTTAAGCATCATATCCATCAACACTAAATCTGGCTGTAATTCTTCTACCAGAGAAATCGCTTTTTCTCCATAAGCGACAACTTCGACGACGATATATTCGTGGCTTTCTAAACAATATTTGATATCGCAGGCAATAATTCTTTCATCTTCTACAACCAGGATTTTCTCTTTCATTTTTCTTCTCCTTGGTTAATCTCAGTAAATGTAATTCTAAATGAAGTACCTAGCTTAGAACTATATATAATTGTTCCTTCTAATTGTTCTACCAAATTCCACACAAGTTCTAAGCCAAGAGATTGTTTTTTCAAGGAATTAATATTTTCCGATGCTCCCGTACCATTATCGCTAACGGATAAAGAATACTTCCCTTCCTGCAAATTTATAAACTCCACGTATATTTCTCCTTCTTCAGCGTTTTTAAAAGCATGTTTAATAGCATTAGAAATCAGTTCGTTGATAATTAAACCACAAGGAATAGCTGTATCAATTTTCAAAAATGTTTTTTCTATATTAGTATTTATCTGAATATTATTAATGTTATAACAGCGAATTAGATTATGTTTTAATTTGCGAATATACTCGGCAAATTCTATTTTTGCTAAATCGTTGGTTTGATATAGATTTTCGTGAATTAAAGCCATTGCTCGCACGCGGTTTTGGCTATCTTTAAAGATTTCTAGAGCTTGTTTATCTTTAATATATCCAGATTGCAAACGTAACAAACTAGAAATTATCTGTAAATTATTTTTAACTCGGTGATGAATCTCTTTGAGTAATACTTCTTTTTCTTTTAAAGAAGCCTTCAGTTTATTTTCGACTTGCTTGCGAACTGTAATATCGGTACTTGAACCAGCCATAAAAGCCGGTACTCCATTATCATCCCGAATTACCGTACCGCGTGTTAAAAATGCTAAGGCATTTCCTTCTCTGTGTACCATTCGGTGTTCAATCTCATATTTAGGAATTAATTCTTCTAAATAAGCGTTGATTTCAGCTTTGACTAAATCTACGTCACCCGAATGTACAAATCGTAACCAACTGCTGAATTGATTGGCTATTTCTTCATCTTTATACCCAAGCATTGCTTTTAAATTAGAGTCAATATAAACTTCGTTAGTGTGAATATTCCACTCCCAAACCCCTACCTTCCCGGCACTTATTGCTCGCGCATATCTTTCCTCGCTTACCCTTAAAGCTTCTTCAACTCGCTTACGCCCCAAAACATTTCCCAGCATCTCTGCTACTATTTTGAGCAGGATAATGCTGTTTTCCGTCCATGTAGTAGTAGTCAAAGATTCAAAACCGAGAAAACCGATTAAATTACTGCTACAAGTAATCGGTAAAATAATCAAAGATTTAATATCTTGAGTTTTAAAAACTTCTGTTTCAAATGTTTCTTGTGCAAGTAAATTCTGTACATCCTGTAATTGCAAAGTTTCACCAGAGTGAAGCTTTTCTACAAACAAAGTTACATCTTCAACATAAATATCTTGCAAATCATCTATGCGGCATGGAATTTCTGAAACACACCATTCATGCGTGTTATTAATCTTTTCGCTGTTATCTGTTAATAAAAATACATAACTACGGTCAACTCCAACAAATTCACCAATAGATTTTAATGCTTGATTGATACCGTTATCTGTTTGATTCGGAGCTAGATTAATAAAATCAGTGGATATAGTAGTAATTAACTTTTCAAATTCTATTCGATAGCGAAGTTCTTCTTCAATTCGCTGACGTTCGATAATTTCTTGTCGCAAACGAGAGTTTGTATTTTGTAATTCGTAAGTACGTTTCTCTACTCTAATTTCTAATTCGTCTTTAGCGGTTTGTAATTCTATTTCTGCTTGCTTGCGTTCGGTTATATCTCGAACAATAACTATAATATTATCTGCAATCGTCTTTTGAAGTCGTGCTTCAAAATTTTTTTCTCCAGATGCTAACGATAAACAATATTCGATTGCAACTAAGGAATTAGTTTCCAGCACTTGAGAAATAGTTTTCTGAAATTGAGCAGCAATCTCTGATGGTATTACATCTTGTATTTTTTTACCTAAAAATGGTTCGGGTGGCAAATACAAATCAGAAATGTTGTTAGCGTGACAGCTAAGAATAGTACCGTCACTTTTCAAACGAAAGTAGATATCGGGGAAAGCTTGAAATAACTCTTGTAATTCATTAGTTGTTTGCAAAAGTTGTGCTTCTGTTGCAAGACTATCGCATATTTTATGCTGCAATAATTTATTTTTACTTGCTAAATTATCTCGTTCTGCTTTTAATTTGTTATGTTCATTTATGCTTGCTTGTAGCTGTTGGCTCAAATCATCAAAATCTGTTTTATCGTTTTTATTTGTCTTTTGATTATTAATTTCTAGCTGTATTTTTTGAGCGATATCTCTTAAATTGACGATTTCTAATATCTCTCCTGCTTCATCAATAACAGGTAAATGTAAAATACTATTTTCTTGCATCAAAGATAAAGCTTGATGATATTCATAGTCAGATTTTAAAGTAATTGCGGGCTTCATTGCATCCACCACTTTAGTTTCGTCTATGTTCCTTTCTGAATTAATTATACAAACTAAATCTATAATTCTAATAATTCCTAATAGCTTCAAGTTTTCTATAACAAATAATTGTTGAAATTTAAAATTATCTTTTCTGCTTTTTTCGATTAAATTGAAAATTTCTGTTAAATAAGTTTCTGGGGAAACCTTTAGGCTGAAGTCTTGAATGGCATCTGCAACTAAAAGCATAGCAATAATTTATAAAAGCTACATTCATGCTGTAGCAAATAGTTTTATATAATTATGTATTATTAATATTATTTTAATAGCTAGTCTATTTGTGATATTTAACTAAATTAAACAAAGCTTGATATTAAACTCAAACTTAAAGTAGTTTTATATAATACAAAGACAATAAAACCAGAAAAACAATATTGCAATTGATTATTACAGCAAAATATAAAGATGAAATTGAATTAGTAAGATAATATAAATTGCTAGATAAGTATAGATATATAATAAGTTGAAAATTTAGAATTATAGCTAAGCAGTATTATTCAAATCCACATAAGCATATTGCGTCAAATAATGCTTGATGGTAGGCGTAAAAATATTTTTTTTAAAGATAATTAACATTGCTACCCCGATAAAAATATGCTCTCTCCAGTTGCTAGCTTAAGTCAAAAATGAGGCTATAGCATCGTGGTTACTACTGACTTGCTAATTATGTTGGAATAAGTGCTGAATAATTGAGATTAAGAAACCATGAAGAGATACTGAATGTTTTTTAACTACCATTAATAGTAATCAAAAAAATATTTATCGCATTTTCGCTGTATAAAACAGTAAATTAAGATTAAGCAATCAAAAAATATACCGGGGAAACCGATGTCTAGCGAACAGGGTACGCTGAACGTCTACCATTCTATTCTTGCATCTATTGTAGGAGAAGAAAATCTAACTTATGAATTGGGTAGCAAACAGGTAAAGCAAGCGATATCACCGGGGAATCTTCCCAAGTGTGTGGTTTATCCTCAAACCCAGGAACAGCTTGCCGCAGTTATTAGCGAAGCTTATCGCAATAAATGGCGTGTTTTACCTTGTGGAAACGGCAGTAAACTCAAATGGGGTAGTCTGGCAACAGATATTGATATCGTTGTTAGTACGCAACGTCTAAACAAAATTATCAATCATGCTGTAGGTGATTTAACTCTAACAGTAGAAGCAGGAGTCAAATTTGCCGATATTCAAACAATTTTAGCCAAACACAATCAAATCTTTGCCCTTAACCCAACAGTGCCCAATTTAGCAACGATTGGTGGCATAATAGCTACCGGCGATACGGGGTCTTTACGACAGCGTTACGGTAGCGTCCGCGACCAATTATTAGGTGTCACCTTCGTGCGTGCTGACGGTCAAATTGCTCGTGCTGGTGGCAGAGTCGTCAAAAATGTTGCCGGTTACGATCTGATGAAATTATTTACCGGTTCTTACGGTACTCTCAGCATAATTACAGAAGCTACATTTCGGTTATATCCGATGCAGTCAGCTTCGGGTACGGCGATGTTATTGGGTAGTAAAGCAGCCATATCGCAAGCAGCAGATACCATTCGCGGTTCTGCTTTAACACCTACACAAGCAGACTTACTTTCCGCTCAACTAGTATCGAGTATGGGATTGGGAAAAGAATTAGCCTTAGTTGTTCGCTTCGAGAGTATTGCCGAAAGCGTAAAGGAACAGTTAAATCAAGTTTTGCAAATAGGGGAAAAATTAGGATTAGCGAAAGTAACTTATTCCGGCGAAGAAGAACAAAGCTTATGGCAGAGATTGCCAGAACAAATACATTTAGCTGAGCCTGGAGCGGAAATTACCTGCAAAATAGGAGTATTGCCAAATACTGCCGTAGAAATTTTAGATCGAGCACAATTGGGTTTGATTAATATATCTAGCGGCTTGGGAATGTTGAGAATTGAAGATGAAACAAGGGTGTTAGAAATGCGAAAATTGTGCGAGCTACATAGTGGTTTTCTAACGATATTATCAGCACCAATAGAAGTTAAGCAAAAGCTAGATGTTTGGGGTTATAGCGGTAATGGATTGGAATTAATGCGAGCAATTAAAAAACAATTTGATAGCGAGAATGTTTTAAGTCCAGGCAGATTTGTAGGGGGAATTTAAGAGCAGTTAACAGTGAACAGTGAGCAGTGAACAGTTATCAGTCGCAAGTAGCGAGTTAGCAATTACCAATGCCCCATGCCCCATGCCCAATTACCAATTACCAATTACCCATTACCAATTCCCATCTACTAACAATTAATTATGCAACTTTCAGAAAATAACGAAAATAAGAAAGAAAATAAGATTGCTTCTTTGGAAAATCTACAAGGCTTTGATGATAATCATCCGCCGGAACCCAAATTAATTGATACCTGTGTCCATTGCGGTTTTTGTCTTTCAACTTGTCCCAGTTACAGGGTAATCGGCAAAGAAATGGATTCCCCACGCGGAAGAATCTATT
Source organism: Rivularia sp. PCC 7116 (assembly GCF_000316665.1). Taxonomy (GTDB): domain Bacteria; phylum Cyanobacteriota; class Cyanobacteriia; order Cyanobacteriales; family Nostocaceae; genus Rivularia. The sequence goes on from NC_019678.1 coordinate 2,744,266, forward strand.
TAATGGATGCTGTGAATGAAGGAGAAATTGCTTTAAATACGGCAACAACTCAACATTTTGATTCTTGTTTGGGCTGTTTAGCTTGCGTCACTACTTGCCCTTCCGGTGTAGAATACGACAAATTAATAAGCGCTACTCGTCACCAAGTTGCTCGCAATTATCCCCGCAGTTTACCAGATAAGTTATTTCGACAATTAATTTTTTCACTGTTTCCTTATCCCCAAAGATTGCGACTTCTATTAGTGCCTTTATTTATTTATCAAAAGTTGGGATTACCAAAATTAATTAGAGCCACTGGTTTACTTGAAAAGATATCTCCCCGCTTAGCGGCGATGGAATCTATTCTTCCAGAAGTTACCGGCAAATCTTTTAGAGATAATTATCCTACGATTATTCCAGCGCAGAATGAAAAACGTTACCGGGTAGGAGTAATTTTAGGATGCGTGCAGCGGTTATTTTTCTCCCCCGTAAATGAAGCCACCGTGCGAGTATTAACCGCGAATGGTTGCGAAGTGGTAATTCCCAAATCTCAAGGCTGTTGTGCTGCACTTCCAGAACATCAGGGGCAAACCGCACAAGCTCAAGCTTTGGCAAGACAGATGATTGATAGTTTTGCAGACATGGATGTAGACTATGTAATTATCAATGCCGCCGGTTGCGGTCATACTTTGAAAGAATACGGTCATATTTTAGAAGATGACCCAGAATATAAAGATAAAGCCCAAGAATTTGCTAATAAGGTTAAAGATTCGCAAGAATTTCTAGTTATGGTAGGTTTAACGGCTAAATTATCGCCTTTGACAGATGAAACCCTGACAATGGTTTATCAAGATGCTTGTCATTTATTACACGGGCAAAAAATCAGCGTTCAACCCCGTCAACTGTTGCGTCAGATTCCTAATATACAATTACGCGAGCCTCTTGATGCGGCTTTATGTTGCGGTAGCGCAGGAGTTTATAACATGCTGCAACCGGAAGTAGCGGAAGAATTAGGAGAGCAAAAAGCCAGAAACTTGGTGAATACAGGTGCTTCGATGATTGCTTCCCCAAATCCTGGCTGTAGTTTGCAAATTACTAAGCATTTAAATAAGCAGGATAAGCAAATAAAGGTAATGCATCCTATGGAGTTGTTGGATTACGCCATCAGAGGGGTTAAGTTGCAAGAATAAATGACTGAATTATTCACGTCTTCCTAACAAGCCTGCCTTTCGATTAAAAGTCCCACGGGTAAAATCCGTGGGAATCTGTACGGGTGTCAGGTAAAAAGCGTTGCTGATTAAAAATATGAATAGCCCCCCAAGCCTGGGAGGGAAATATATTTCAAACTCCCTCAAAATTGGGAGATTTAGGGGGTTGCTGTTAGATACCAAAATAAATTCATATCTGTATTCGGCAGCGCCAGGTAAAATATTTCTACTGAACTTTCTGTCCTACATTTAACGAATTAATTCCCTGGTTTACCCAGCACCAGCATTCATATTCTGAATTAAATAACTTTGGTGCGGCAATATTATTTAATGAGTCTGGTAGATAATGGTCGTAATAATATTTACCGGCTTCTTGAGAAACAATAATTAAATTATTGCGGAATACATAGCGGTGTTTAAACATATCGCCATCGCTAACAAAATCTGAATTATTTTCAATGTGTTCTTTAGCGATATTTATTATATTCTCAATGCTACTGCCATAAATTTTTGCGGGATTCTCTGCCTTATGGTACTGACTTTTAGACCCAATTTGCGATAACAATTTATACGAATAAATTTCGTAATTATCTGCTTTACCGAATACAAATGGTATTATGAGATATCCTTTATAGGACACTGACTCTTCATAAAGTAAGTTGTTCATAGAAACTTCCTGATATATAAATGCGACCCAAGGAGATAAAGTAGTATCGCAAAAGTAGTGGGGGAAGTTTTAGCAAGCAGAATTATCAATCCTTTACAATATAAATTGCAAATGGATTTAGAAAAGCTAATACGATACCATTTAGATAATTTTTCTTGACAGAGATAATAAATTTTTTTGATAAAAAACCAGCGAACTGCCAAAAGTTTGAAATGGTATTTACTGCTGCTAAAAGTTACTTCTACATTACGAGTATATAGAAGTTTTCAGAATCTTTAAAGGTAGATGAATATTTGCATCAACCTTCAAGGAAATTCTATATTTTTGCGATTAATTTTTATCTACTTCTTTCAACTTACCACAACTAGCTAATAGTGCAAGTCACCAGAGACTTAGTTGTTTTGGATGATGATTATTTTGATTCCAAGGTAGGGGTGAGACACCTATATCCCTTTGTGCTAATAAGTTGTAAAAGCTGCGGGCTGTTTGCGGCGACTTTTCTTCCTGGGGACAGTGGACAAAGAAGTAAATTTGCTTGTCTGATTGCAACCATTCTTTAATATAAGTTACCCACTCTTCCATAAACGGCTGATTTATGGATGAATTGGGGTGAGATATAAAGCGAATCAAAGTAAATGGTGCCGTAAGTTCAAATAAAACTGGTAATTGAGGTTTTCGTCGTTCTGAACCGAGTTGTGGGTCATTTTCTCCCGTATAAATCGGACGAGAATCGAGTATGACTTTTCCTACACCGAATTTGTGCAAAAGGTTTGTTAACTTATCTGCGTGGGGTTGTTTGAACCAATCGCGATGTCTGACTTCTATTGCTAAAGGTAGTTGTGTTTGTTGCCAAGCTTCGATGAATGCGGTTAAATCGCCGAGTGATGAGGGTGCATAAGAAGGTGGTAACTGTGCAAATATCGGCGCTAAACGAGTATCTAAAGGACGCATAATTTCCGCAAATTTTAAAGCATCTTTGATATGAGGTTTGAGCGAGCCGTTATGAGTAATATTTCGCGATAACTTTAAACAAAATTTAAACTCTGGGGGCGTTTGAGCAGCCCAACGTTTAACAGTTTCTTGACTTGGTAATGCATAAAAAGTAGTGTTCCCTTCTACAGTGGTGAAGCGACGACTGTAGAGACGGAGAAAATCTTTTGGTGGAGTACCTTGAGGATAAAATTCGCCTACCCAACCTTTATAAGACCAAACAGCGCACCCAATGAAGAAATTCACAATCCAATTTTAAGATAGTTGATATTTTCAACATATCATTTCAGCCGGGAATGGGGAATTGGGCATGGGGCATGGGAAATGTCTTTTAAGTAAATAAACGCCCATAGCAATTCTATGCCCAATAACATTTTTTTAACTAACTGCGAATTGATTTTCACCTACATTTATAAAGTATTCTGCATTTTGAATTTCTTGGACTTTGGTATTTTTAAGGAATGCGATAATTTCTGAACCAGCCATAATTAATGTTCCATTGGATGATTCTTCAAAAGTTAGTTGATCGAAGCTCATGTCTGTCAAACCAATTTTATCGATACCAAGTTCAAAGTCTTCAATAATATTGGTACTCGATTTATCTGCACCACCATCACCGGGTTTGAAAATAAATGTGTCTATTCCAGCACCACCATTAAGAATATCTGTACCGATGCCACCGATAAGAATATCGTCGTTATCATCGCCGAGAATCATATCATTACCAGATTCACCAAAGAAAATATCATTATGGTCACCAGCGTAGGGACTATCTGCACCAAAATTTAATAAATCTGTACCGTGCATTTCTTCATTGGTGTAACTTCCGATAACTATGTCGTCTTGATTTCCTGCTTTTAATATTCCAGCTAATGAAGTTACTAAGTTGTCTTCGTTAACATTAATAATTCCTTTGAAACCTTTGTCGCTTCCTTCAATAATTTGTAACTCTCCTAAATCATCAATGGACATTGTTTCAAGGGATTGATAAGCATCCAATCCAAGTAAATCTCCGAGTACACCTTGTTGATTGATTGTATTTATGAAAGCACTAACAACTCTAGTGTGTTCCCTACCAAAATCGGTAAGTTCGGAGTTAGTTCCGAAAGTCATTTCAAAAGCTTCGTCAGCACCAAGAGCTAATACTTTATTTCCGGCAATACTTTTTTCACCCACATATGCTCTAGAAAATACCGAAGTATCTGCAAATGTTTGGGGGGTTTGAATACCTTCTATCCTGCCATCTACATCATAGATATCTTCAAGAGGATCTACAGCCAATGGATTTTCATCGCGATTTCTTGCTGAGGGAGGATCTAAAGCGGTGATTGTTCTAGCACCTTCATTGTTGCCAGTTACTACAGTTTCGTTTTCTACAGTTAATCCGTCTCGATAAAGTCTTCCTATTTCCGCGCTTACCAAAGAACCCAAACTATGACCAATTAAGTTTAAACTTTGGGAAGCTCCCAGACTATCTATGCCGTAATAATCATTTAGTGCTTCCACTGCGAATTCAGCCACCGGATCGATCCAGCTAGCTGCTCGGAAATTCCCTTTACCTAAAGCACTCAAATCAATTCCATTAATCCCGTCTGCGTTATAAGCTGCTTCTCTCCAGTCTAATAAGAGTACGCGATCGCCAGTATTTGCAGCAGCAATTTCTTGTGCTAATTCTGTAAATTGTCCATCGGGTGTATCGTTCCAACCGTGGATAATCACCCAAGTTTGTTGAGCGTCAGCAGGATTGTTAAATTCTCTAAAGCCTACATTGCGGATGCTGGGATTGTTTTCTATTTCTGAGTTGAGTAAAATTCCCTCTTCGCTTCCACCAGTAATAGTGCCTTGAACTGGTAAAACGCTCGGATCTAAATACTCGCCCTTATCTTGGGAATTGAATGTTGCATCTTGAAAACTTTGTGTTTGCAATATGCTTTGATTATCAAAAGTTTCATCGGATGCAACTCCGTTATGATTAGCGTACTGATTTCCTTCAACCTGACTAAGTGAAATGTCGTTTAAATGACCAGTATCATCACCTACGGTTTGGATATTTATTTCAAGATTGTTTACATCAGAAGCTGGTAATGTATCGAAAGAATTAACGTTCTTATAAGGCGATTCTTCAGCAACCGTAACTGCCGCATTCTGATTCCCTATAACTGTGTTATCTGTAAAGTTTTTTGAGGAGTTTTTTGAGGATAAATTAACCTGGCTATTCCCATCTAAATTGTCATTGAAAACAGGAATACTTATTCTTTTTCCTATTTCTCCATCAATAAACTCTATAGAGATAGGAGTTTCATTGAAAGCGGCTTCAGGTTGAAGATCTTCTGACTTCAGATCCACAAACTGCGAAATTAAAACTTTATCTGTGACTTCACTCGAAAAGTCTTCTTCAAAACTAAGAGGATGAGATTGAGACGATCCAGTTAATGAATGGTTTCTAAAATGTTCTCCGAGATAGTTGTCAGTAGAGAGTACGTCTTTATGCAATGAGTGGTGAGATGCGGTATTGTTATTCATTTTTAAATTTGTTTCGAGACTTTGTAGATTCATTTTGATTAAATAATATATATGTGGCGTTTAAATGTATTTAAAGACGCAGTCTTGAAAATGCTATATAGATATTATGGTTTTATAGCTCCAGAACTAGCGCAGCTCATAGCATCAATAAATTGCTACTGGATTGATATGAAAATAAATTATGTTCCAATCTTTAAAGCGGTTGGAACGAGATTTAGATCGATTAATTAGAAATGATTGATCGAGAAACGATTTATCTGGAAATGATTATGCTAGATCATCTCGATATTTATCATCTAACTAAAGAAATATTCTCTAGAAAAAATTTAATTTCAGTAAGTATTTAAGCCGATTTTCATATCAAACGGATTGCTTGAAATAATTTGTGAATTATAAAAAATTTTGTTTAGTAAATACAAAACATAGTGTTAATAAAATAAAGTTTTTTTTGTTATTTAAACTAAATTCTATTTTTGCAAAGAGAAAGTGACATTGAAGATATTATTGTTACTTTTTAGTATTTAGTTTTAGTAGTGTAGGTTACAGTTTAGATATTAATAGTCGCGAAGTCGATTCTGTGGAGCAAGGATACCTACTCCAGAGTTTTAAGCATAATTCCGTCGAATTCGAGCAATCGCCGCATTCAGCCCATCGCTATGAATCCAGCCAACAAAACCACCGTAAATCATATTGTCATTTCTATCGGCAATAAAAACGTGGTCAACCCCAAAGGGATTTTTCCAAGTTTTGACAACCGAACCATCCCTTAACCGCATAACTGGATTAGAACTTTTAAAATCTCGATGATGAGCGCGAGTCATACCGGGAACATACTCTAAAATAGCAATAACTTCTTCGGTATCATCTGTAATTGCTTGAGCAACTATAGTATTACAGCCACATACATCCGTTACCGTAGCTTTGAGTCTTTCTTTTAAATCACCATCAAATAGCGATAAAAAATTAATTTCTTCTAATAATTTTCCCTGGGGTTCCGATTGTCTTCTCTGACAATAAACTGCTGTTAGCAACTCTTCTAAACCGACATTTGTTAAAGCATCTGCAATCAATCCCGTTAATCCCAAAACTGTGATTCCACCAAGCATTCCGGCTGGACCACCTAAAAACGCTAAAGCAGCAGTAATTGCAGCAGCACCTGTTAAACCTGTACTTGCCATAACTGCGATTAATATGATTCCAGGAAATCCTAATCCGGCGATTTTTTTGATAAGTTCGTCCATTACACCCTTATCCTCAATAAATATTTTTATCTTTTATAACACCATAACTTCTGCTTATTGAACCGTTCTAGAATTTCCTATCTCTGTTGACTTCTTTCCTTGATATTCTCTGTGTTTTGTTAATCAGTAATCTTCTAGCAGGATAGGAATAATTGTAGTTTACAGAAATTATGGCAACAAATCTAGGAAGCGAATTAAGCTATTAGTAATCGCTGAAATACTGGGAGTGGTAATATGCTCTTAAGCATTAGACGTATTGATGTTCCACCAGGACAAAGGGTATTGTTACGTGATGTCACCTGGGAAGAATTTGAAGCAATTATTGAAGAACTCGGAGAACATCGGGCTGCGCGTATTGCTTATGATAGAGGGGTGCTGGAAATTATGGCTCCATTACCAGAACATGAAGATGATAAAGAAATAATTGGTGATTTAGTAAAAGCACTTTTAGAAGAATTAGAAATTGAATTTAGAAGTTTGGGTTCCACGACTTTTAAAAATCAGATAATGCTTCAAGGAATAGAACCAGACCAATGTTTTTATATAGAAAATGAAAGCAAAATCCGTGGGAAAAAGCGACTCGACCTAACACAAGATCCACCTCCCGATTTAGCTCTAGAAATTGATGTTACTTCTCGAACTCATCCAAGTATTTATGAAGCGTTGAAAGTCCCAGAACTTTGGCGATTTGAAAAAGGTAAATTACAAATAAATTTATTACAAAATGGTGATTATGTAGTATCCGAGCAAAGTAAAACCTTTCCTAATTTTGATTTAGCTGAAATTTTACCTCAATACCTTGAACAAAGTAAAACAGCAGGTAGAAATTTTGTAATCAAAGCTTTTAGAAATTGGGTAAGAGAGCAAATACAGAATTAATACGATTGCTTTTTAAGTGTTGTGTTTATAAATAATTGTCGGCGTACAATAAAATTGTACAATTTCAAATCCTGGAATACCTATTATATCGTTGCAAATTTCGGATACTTGAAAAAATAAAGTTGTACAATTTGTGTCAGCTATTCTCAAAAATTGAACAATCAAGTTGTACATTTTTCCTAATGCTTGCCATATAAGGGTTTGAAGCGCTGCAAAAAGAACAAATCTTTTGATTTTTACATTGGCTTTCTTCTAGCTTTTATTTTAGTCATATCACTAAGCAAATATAGGTTTATGAATAGGTTTTTCATAAGTAAATATATCATTAAAAGTAATAATCATTACTATTATAGTTTTACTTCAAAGGGCGATCGCTCTCAATATGTAATCTCCTAAAACGTTTTTACTGAAATCAAAAATGCAATTTCTTCAACATAAGAAATGAAATAACTAAGATTAAATTAGATTTAAATCAATATTGGACGTAAGATTTTTTGAGATACTAAAGCATCAAACTGTAGACGCAATGCTTGGGCTATGCTTGTATCGTTCAGTAATACACCTGCTTCAATATTCCGTTCGTGAGCCGCTTGTGTAAAATTGGCGGATGTTACGAGTACTTGTGCTTCATCTACAGCAATACATTTGGCGTGTAAACAAGATTTTTGTTTGGTATCTAGTGCTAAGGAGCGGGTGTCATAAAATAGTTTCGGCAGTCTTTTCCCAGACCAAATATCATGACGAAAGGTGTCTGCAAATTCTCTCAATAAAATTGACTCTGCAACTTTGCTTTGATGAGGACGTTTGATATTAAGAAACATCTGAACATCAAGTTCTGGGTTTACTTCCATTCGTTGTGCAAGTACTTCAAATAATCTCTGGGCTTTTTCGCCTTTATCAATAGCAAAACTGGAAATCAAAACGCTTTTTTTGGCTTTACTGAAAAGTTCGCGGACGACTACACCAGTATCGCGACTTCGGGAACCAGTAATTTCTGGACCAGTCCATACTAAATTAATGCGATCGCGTATTCGTTGAGAATTATCTTTTTCTTGTGCAAGCAAGCGTAAGGTATAAGCAATGTGTTTACAGTCTACACCTTGGGAATTTAAGCGATTTAGTTCGTCTACTATTTCTTGGCTTAAATTTACGGGTACGTAATTGAGAATACTGGATATGAGAAAGGGTGGGGAAAGTCTTCTGGTAAGAAGCGCTGTTGCCAGTTTATCCAAGTTAGGACGACTGAGTTTAAGAAAGGTCATTATAGTTAACTGCGGAAAAACTCTGCTCCCAAACTTTCAACTGTAGACACAACCAAAGCCCTATCCAAAAATTCATTACGACGTTCGCACGATGTTTCTGCAATCAACAAGCATCCGTGACAAGCGGAACCGTGTAAAAATCTTTCTTCTTCTTCGTTATCTGCTTTGTGTTGGGCGCAAACTGGGTCATTTGAACATAATTTACCTTGTTCTAAGGCTGATTCTAAATGGTATTCAATCCGTTTCCCAACTTCTACTAATCCGCCTAATGTACCTTCCGAACCTGCGGAACCTGTATATAAAAGTATTCCATATCCCGCTTCACCAGCATAAACACGTTCGCGGATGGAACTTGCTGCATAACCGCATTCGAGGGATACTGCTGTAATTAGTAAGTGTGACAAGGAATGCAGCATTACATATGGCAGTCCGGGAAATTTGACTTTATCTACTTCTTGGTCGATACCTTTACGAGCGCACCAGATATCAAATCCCCTTGATAATTCTCGTCCCCGTTTTTTCACTGCTTGTCGCTGTAACCATTCTTCAATGGCTTCGTTACGAAAAGCAATAAATACACCTTCGCCTCTATTCTCAATTGCAGGAACCCAAGTAGGTTCAACATCCAATGCAGCACGTCTGACGCTGATATCAAGTTCGCCATCAATATCGGGCATTTCGGCTTCAAAGCGGGTAAAACCTACTTGAGCGATAACTTCCCGGAGACGATGAACTAAAACGATACGCTCAATCAGCGAAGTAAATTTAGGTTTTAAATTACTTAAATCTCTGGCTGTAGCGTAAAAATCGCTTTCGGGTACGTCTTCTCCAACTTCTACGGGACTTGAAAGTAATGTCTCAATTTCTACTTGTTTAATGCTTTTATGTTCTTTGACTTGTCCGCTTTGTCGGCGTTGAATTTCCTGCCAAACTTCCTCATCGCTAAATCTTTCTATTGCTACGAATACCTTTTGTTTTTTACGTTCTTTTCTTACATCCCTAGCATCTTCTGCATACTGTAGAAAATCTTCGTAGACTATACTAACCGCGTCTCGCAAAGCTGTGTCTGAGTCTGGAAGGGAAATAACGCTGAGAAGTTGAGAAAAATAAGCGTTGCTAGCAGAACGAACTAATAAACGATTATATTCGGGTTTACCTTTCTTTTCGTTTATACATTGGGGTTCTTTGGCAAAATCACCAATCCAGGGGCGATGTCCTTCACAAGGACCCAAAACTTTTGCGTTGGGAACTGTTGCATCTGCAAGGGGACGACGAGCTTTGCAGGCTTCGCAACGGACGTAAATTTCTGCAAAGTCATTACCGGAACCTCCTTCATCTAACCATAATTGTCCTCGACATCTTTTTTGGGAGTCTTGATGTACGAAGGTATACCAATCAATATCGCTAAGATGTCCTTTGACGCAGGCTTGAACGAAGCGAACGGGTACAACAGGTACTTTCTTTTTTTCAGAATTGAGATATTTCCCAGAAACTAAACTTCCCCAAGGTAATAGGGGACGAGTACGATAATTTTTTTGAGTTTTGCTATCAAACCAAGTTTCCTCTACCTGAGCTAAAAACCAAGTAGGAAACATAAAAGCATTTATTCCTGTACGGTTTGCTTTTGGGTCTTGTTCGTTAACTGGTGGCGCATACAGTTTGATACTCGAAACTTGTAAGATTTCAGCAACTCTGGCTTGTAAACGTTCTTCTGATATGTTTCTTTTATCACCACGCCAATGGCTTAAACCTGCGATTAATACGGAATGTTCCGGTAAATCTACCATCGAACCGGAACCGAATGTCGAAAGAATTTGACTTTGGCGAATTTGTCCTGCTGGGGGAATTTTTTTGTTAGATTTACTCATATCTATTCATAAAATCTTTTATTCACAGAGTCACAGAGATTGAAAATCTCTGTCTCATAGCTAAATTCCTCTGGAAGAGGAATAAACTATGATTGATTATTTGTTCCACAGTCGTCTTAAGACACAGAGATTGAAAATCTCTGTCTCATAGCTAAATTCATCTGGAAGATGAATAAACCATGATTGATTATTTGTTCCACAGTCGTCTTAAGACGACTTTTGCTTTTAGACAGGGATTTTCAATCCCTGATTAAATATCGTTGGTTAATTATCGTTGGTTAATTATCATGGGCTAAATATCATTGGCTAAATATCCCTGGCTAAATATCCCTGACTAATTATCATTGGCTAAATATCGTTGGTTAATTATCATGGGCTAAATATTCCTGGCTGAATATCTGGTTCGATTACTTATTTTTTTACCTCCTCTACCTCATCTCCATTGGGGTTAATTACCCACAGATTGACTGTTGGTTCGACATCGCGCAAACTGCGTTGGGCTTTAAATTTGCGTGCTTCTAAGGGCTGGTTTAGTAATTCGGGGTCTAGGGGTTCAAATATTAATGGAGGTGCTTCCCCGACTTCGCGCTGGTATTGTAGGTTTATTTTGTCATTGGCTATTCGTTCCCACAGGTCGAGTAAATCTTTAACGGTGTTTCTAACTTTTTGACGCAATGCTTCACTATCGCTAGCGCTGAGTTCCTTGTCGTGCATTTCTGCTCGTTGGGCTATTTTATCCACAACAAATTCCAATTCTTGGCGATTTTGAAGAATTTCAATTGCATTTGTTGGTGCTGTCATTTTTGTATGTCCCAGACGAGCCAAAGCAACGGTAATAGCTGCAATTCCTCGGTCAATAGCGCGGGGAGAAAAGGGAGTCACGCTAGTTGCTTCTACAGCGCGGTAAAATGATGAATGCCAAGCACAGAAGCGTTCGTAGTGGGAACGGTCCCTGGGTCGATGAATGTTAAGTAATGTCACTACTAATCCCGGTCGTTTTTCATCTCTTCCTACACGGCTGGTAGCTTGAATATATTCTGCTGCTGTTTTGGGTTGACCGAGAACTACCATTAAACCCAAGCGGGTAATATCCAAACCTACGGATATCATGTTTGTTGCTAAGACAACATCTACTTTATCGTTTTTATCGAAGGTGGATTCTAGTCTTTGTTTGGTATTAGCTACTTCGCTGGTGCTGACGCGGGATGTCAGTTCTTCGGGTTCGTCATCAATTTTACGGTCGGCAAATAATCCGGAGGCTTCACCAATTCGCTTGCGTTGACTGTAGCGATTCAAGCGTGTTTTAACTTCATCTTCGACGATGCGACGGCTTCCTCCCAGTTCCCGCAGAGAATTAAAGTAACCTAATAATGTCATGTAGGGGTCGGCTGGATTATCAGGGTTTTTCTTTCCTCCGGCAGCTAACCAGTGTTTTTGAGCCGCCCCTAACAATGCTAAATAAGTACGTAATAATACTACTTTGGCGCTGCGTCCTTGGGCTGCAATTCCGACATAGGTACGAGCGTTTTTCTCACTTGCGGGGACGGTTTTAGCAAAAAACGAGTCGCGTCTATCGGGTCCCGGTGGAGGGAAAATATCGACTTCGCTACGACCAAATAAGGCTTGAATTTGTTTACTAGCGCGACGAACTGTAGCTGTAGAAGCCACTATTTTAGGTCGGGTTGGTTTACCGTTGATTTCGCGACTGCATAAAGCATCAATTGCAGTTTCATACAGTCCTACCATTGTTCCTAAAGGACCCGATATTAAATGTAATTCGTCTTGAATAATTAAATCTGGTGGAGGTAAATGACTTCCTAAAGCTTTACCACGTCCGGGTTGAGTCGGTCCATAAAAACCATTTTGGTCGTAGCGGTCTACTTTTCCGAATAATGCACCTGTTTCTCCTACCCAAGGTAGACTAGCGAATTTATCAACTGTGGCAATTATAAAGCAGGGTAAACGACGATAAATTGGTTCGTCTACGGTGACAATTGGTAAATTCTTACCTTTTCTACCGGAGAAATCACAGCGACGGTTGCTGCAATATACGTGTAAGTTGCTTGGTTGGTCGGGGTTGGGATGTAATTGGAATGAGTTACGGTCAAATTTGGTTCCGCACCAAGGACAATTTTCTAAAGGTATGGGTGAGGGGTTGCGATTATTTTTCTGAAAATCAAGGGTACGTTTTCTAGCGCTATAGTCGTCGTTATCTCCTTTTTTACCCATGCGGTTGGGAGTCGCTGCTTGTCCTACCCAAAGTCCGATTTCAAAAGACCATGTTCCCAATAGTTCGGGATTTTTTTCCCGTTCTAATTCTAAAGCGCAAATCATCGCTGCTGCACGTCCGAGTTGGTCGAGGGTGAGAAGTCGCAATGTATAGCGCATGAGAACGCTTAAACCAGCAGATTTTATTTTTGTTTTTGGGTCTGGGTTATGCAGTCTTCGCAGTACTAAGGTAAATGCAGCAAGTCCTAAATAAGCTTCGGTTTTACCACCACCTGTAGGGAAGAATAGCAAATCAACTAATTCCCTTTCGTTATGTTCGGGGTTAGCTACTCCCAATAAGTTCATCAAGATAAAAGCTAACTGAAAAGGTCGCCATTTTGGAGGTGCGATACTTTCCGGTGTAATATTTTGACCGTGGGTTTTACGCTGACGGATATAAGTGGCGATCGCCCGATTTCCAATTTGGAATGCTGTAAATATATCGGGGTCTGTTAATGCTTGTATTCCCGCATTAATCCGATTTTTGGCAATTTCCGCACGATTTAACAAGTCAGATGCAATATTGAAGCGTTTGGGTTCTTGTGGAGATGTTAAGCGCTGTTGTTCAATCCAATCACCATAAGCATTCACCATTGGACTCAGCATATTTTGTAAAGCTTCCGGTGTTTGGGCTTTAGCTAGTTCCTCCATCCCCAATTCCACATCTTTGAATTCATCTTCCGTCGCAATTACCTTTTCTACATCCGCAGTCGGTATCCAAGCGGTACGAACATAATTGCAATTTCCATCGACATTAGTAACAGCTACAGCCGAAACATTATGACCAACAGCATATTCATAATTATCCCGGTATTGCAAATCCGCAACACTTTCATCCCAATCATCATTATCCCTTCCGCGTAAATTGGGACGGGGAACAAAAGGTTCTATGGTGCGAATAGCTAAACTAGTTTGAAAAGTATAGGTTGTATCGCGTTCTTTATCGTTTGTAGGAACGCGCTTATTTACCAGAAATACCGAAACCGAGAGACTACCAGCCGGAACAAGTTCTTTAGAAGCAACCGGACGAACCGAAACGACTAACTCTAAACCGTTGCTATCCGGTATGGGAATATTTAAATTTGGCGATACCCCACCTTTATTAAGAGGTAATTCTAGTTGCTTGGGATTATGTTCCCCTATCGGAATAGTAATTTCTTGTTGACGAGGAATCCGCTTCCAACATCCGGGAATTGTTTGTGTTTGTTTTTCGTCTGTAGCTTCTAACTGTTCCTCTTGCGGAATAGTTTTATTTTCTGTATCAGTATCAATATTTTCTTTATAAGGATAATAGTCACCCCAAGCGACGGTGACATTAAGATGACTAGTATTTTGATTAACAAGTAAACTTAAACCGATTGATGAAGGGAAAAAAGCTTTTTTTGCAAAGGTTTTTTCGGGGACATTTTCATCTTCACCCGCAGCACCACCGCTAACTTGGTCTAACTCATCATCCCCATTATCATCAGTACGCTGTTCGATAGAAGCACCATAAGGAACGAGAAAACCCGTCAAATAACCTTTTGATGGCGCTTGGTCGAGAATTTCCTCTGCGTAATTAATATCGTCGGGAGTGGGTCCTATGAGGTCGAGTTGTAAAGCTTCGATGAGATGCGCTCGGACGGTAGAGGATTGGTTAGATTGCACTTGGTTAGGAATTGCTGCTGTCATAGGATAATATTTTTAACTTTTTTATTACAGATAAAAATAAATATTGTAAGTAAATATTCAGATATCAAAGGTATAACCAATCAATGTTAGCTCATAGATATCGAAAACTTGTGGTAATTTGTCTTGTATAGTACAATTGTTTTATGAATGATTGATTTTTAGCGAAACTTTTTATAAAAGAAACATCATTAAAACTAGAGAGCATAATAGGTATTTAGAAGAAATTTAATTATAAAATTGGCTATAGGAATATGACCCAGAATTTAACATCAGCAAGAGCTATTTCACCAGGAAAAGTTTTACATCGAGAATTACAAGCTCGTGGTTGGACACAAAAATATTTAGCTGAAATTATGGGTTGTGGGGTTAAAAACATTAACGAAATTATTCAGGAAGCGAAGGAAGTTACACCAGAAATCGCAATCGAATTATCTCAAGTGTTGGGTACTTCTGCTGAGTTTTGGACAAACTTGGAAACAAAATATCAGCTTCATTTAAGCGGGAAAGAATGATAAGATATTTCAAATATTCCAGATATTTCAAATATTCCGAATTTAACCATATCCAGAGGTTGAAAACCTCTGTCTAATAGCTAAAATCATCTAAAGATGATTGAAAAAATGCACATCAAAATAAAAAATCAACCCACTTCCCCAGTCCTCTTATAGAGGACTTTAGCTATCAGACAGGGATTTTCAATCCCTGGCTGAATGACTGGCTTGCTGGCTAAATTTGGCTAATTTTGGCTAAATCTAGCTAAATCAATTTAAACATTTTCCAAATACGAATTAGTTGTTCCTTGTGAATGATGTATTTTTTGATTTTTGACATAAATAACTGCTTTTTCAAGTTGTTTGCTTCCTAACGAAAAAACACCATATCCTTCTTGCCAAGAAAATTTATCTGAGGTCGTAGGAGTATTATGATTAATATGATAAGAACTACTTCCTTTTACTTTTTTGACATATTCAGAAATCGCTATTGTTGGTGGAATAGATACAATTACATGAATGTGGTCTTCCATGCCACCTATAGCGTGAATTATGCAATTTAGAAAATCAGATTTACCGATTATATAATTATAAAGTTCTGGTTCTTTGTCAGCACTAATTAAAGGTTGGCGTTGTTTTGTTGTCCAAATAATATGGTAATAGATTCGCCACAAAGACATAAATTTTTATCATTTGCTGTTGAACTATATTTAATAGGTTGCCCATTTTCGTTAAATAAATTAATATCCAGAGATTGAAAACCTCTGTCTCATAGCTAAAATCATCTAAAGATGGTTGGGAAAATTGCACATCAAAACAAAAAATAAACCCATTTATTCACCAGAGGTTGAAAACCTCTGTCTCATAGCTAAAATCATCTAAAGATGATTAAAAAAATTGCACATCAAAACAAAAAATAAAATAATATAATTTTCCCAGTCCTCTTACAGAGGACTTTAGCTATCAGACGGGGATTTTCAATCCCTGGCTTATGGAATCCCTGGCTTATTTAATCCCTGGCTTATTTAATCCCCGGTATATCTGGCAAATTTTCAACAACCTTTTTCGATTTTGTTTTATTAGATTTCTTTTTCTTACCTTTACCTTTACCCTTACCAGCAACCTTCCCACCTAAAATTTCCTCTTGATGACGCTGTTGATTCAAATCCAACAACCGCGCTAATACCTCATCATGAGTTTCTTCACCCCAACGATAGCGCCAGGGTTTTTTCTTTTGTCGTCCCCCCTCTCTTTGATAAGGAGAGGGGTTGGGGGTGAGGTTGTCGTCTTCTTCTTCTTCGTAATCTAGGAGAAAATCGCAGTCGGTGGGAATATCTAACCAACCGTAAGCATCGAGGACAGCTTTATCCATTGCGGTGTGGAGTTCCCGGAGTTTGATGATTTCCGGGTCGTATTCGTCGGGGTCGTGGAAGCGGTTGTAGGTGTCAGTGAGTCCTTGGTTGTTGCGAACCATTAAAGCTGCGCGGTATTCGTAGTATTCTTTGCCTGCTGCTTCTAGGGTGGGGTTGGTTTCCCAGTTTTCGGGGAAGGGGAAGGTTTCAAAGCAGTTGGAGGGAGTATAGCGAAGGTCATCTTTCATAGATGAACTAAAAAATCTTGCCCAAATTTCATGAATGCGCGATTGCATAATGCAGAATGCAGAGTAGGTTGATAGTGGGAAAATGGCAAGAGTATTAGCAAATACCATTCTTGATGATTGAAACGAAAATGATATATAAGTACTAGCCCCGCAATTAGTAACTAACACACGTTCGAGAGGTGCGATCGCTTTAAATAAACCTGATGTATATCTACCCCAAAGCCACCAATTTTTTTTACGTCTTCGAGCATCAGCATTATCGCCTAATTTTAACCTCTCAGGCTTAACATTCTCTTCTACAATCTTGATTAAATCAGGATATTCCCTAGCCTCATCCTCACTCATTTCACCAAAATTAATTACGTACCTATGATGTTTATGAGTCGGACTTGAATTAACCTCTTCCCCACCAATATAAGGAAAAATCCGCTCTTGATTTTTAGAATTTTGTTCAATTAGTCGCTGCATTTCTGCAATAGGTGTACCGTCAGGCTTAGAATCATCAAAGGTAAAACCCATACCCAACACAATACTACCCTGAAAACTTTTATCGGCATTTGCTAATAAAACAGCAGGATTGTTATTTCCACCTGATTTAAATAAAAACGCGGAAATTAAATCTACTTTGCGTCCATCTAATGATTTTACCCCTTGATAATCACCTTTAAAAACATTAATAACACTAACAATAACAGCCGCTAACCCAACCCATTTAACTCGTTTTTGAGCATTGTAAATAGTTCCGCCATTTTCACAAATATATCTCAATCCAGTGCTGCGAGTATCACCTTGAGCAATGGTATTTGTAGCAATCAAACCAAAGGAAGCATTCTTTCTTAAAAGTGTAAAAGCCCTGCGGAAAAAGTGCGTCGTCTTTCCTCTCCCGGTTGCAAAAACAATGAACCAGCAGGTAATACAGTCGGGGTTTGTGGGGATATTTTTCTTCCTAAAGCTGCAATTAAATCCTCTGTGGTTTTAGCTTGTTTTAATTCTTTAAGTGATTTCCCTGAAATTTCACAGCCCGCAACTTTTTTTAAATACTTGGCTCGGTCATTGGCTTTATTTGCTAAAATCTCATCAACGCTGACAACCACAGTTACAGAAGATTTAGCGCTTTTAGGTTTACTCCATACACCTATAGATTGTGAAGTAGCTAATTTTACCTCAAAGCCCATTATCGCCGAATACACTGAGCCGATTTGTTCAACGTCCAAAGAGCGGTAGGATAAACGCTCTCCATCAAGAACGAGTAAGCTTTGCAAGGCTTTATGAATAATATCATCCGAAAGGCGGGGTGGTTCAATCAATTCCCATTCTTTATAGGTAGTATTGCGAGAGCGACCTTCTAAAAATGCGTATTCATCGGGGTCAAAAAGTTGTCCGTGACGGGCTGGTAAGTATAAATCTGCATGACAACCGCCATCGTACACCAAGCGAAACAGACTGAGCAACCAAGCCCAAGCACCATAACGCTGATCCATTGTGTCGGGATAGTTTCCTGCATCCTCGCGCAATCTTTCATAGAGTCCAGTTACGGAATAATTGCGCGTATAAATTGAACCTTGGGGCATTAATCCTTCATCTTCAGCATACAGCAGAAATACTAACCGCAGTAATACCGTAATTAATCCCCCGTAGATATGTTGGGGGTCATTTTTGGCAATGTCATCAAGTAAAATTCCGTTAACTGCTGCATTGGCAGTTTGAAAACCACGCAGTAATTCCCACAAAGCATCAAGTACTTGTTCTGACAACTTAGTAGAAACTTCATTTTGATATTTGCGGCTATTTTGCAGCACTGCGACCAAACTACGGTCTGCTGGTGCATTGAACACTCGTTGTTCTTCGAGCAACATATGCATTGCACCTAAAATCAACCGTCCCGAAACTTCACACATAGCCTGTACGGGAAACGTCAGATGTCCGGAAGATTCCCCTTGTGGAGCATATACCAAACGTAATTCTGTACCGTTGCACAATATACCTACAGGAATTTCCTTTTCCCGCAATAATCGCTCAAACTTAGCTTGGGGACTAGCGTGCCATCCTGTCGATTTTGTATCTTCGCTGACTCTATCAAAGTCAGTACCCGGAGAAATCACCTGTACCAGCATCAGCCAACCATCATCGTTATCCGGGTCAGTTACAGCATAGGTTGGCTGTAAAATTTCACCGTATTCCGGTAGCGATACCGTCAAATCCTCTGGACAATCAACTAAATCTTCAGCCTGCCAATCTAAAACTTCAACGGTAAACTCGGCAAAGTCAGAAATTATAGAAATATTTTCAGTACTGTAACTGGAAAAATCCCGGTTGACTACTTCAATTAAGCGTTGCTGTAAATCAACCACATTGCGATTCACCGACATTTGAGCATTATTTAACGCTGTTGGTGAGACTACCAATCCAACAGGTTGAAGAAAACCCAACCATTCCTTATGCGCTTGAATTTCTCTATCCCTTGCCATATTTACCTTTGAAAACTTTTTATTAATTGGTTTATTAATTAGTCTTTGAATTAGTCAGAGTTTTGGGAATAAATATCCCAGTCACAGAGTCAGAGGTTGAAAACCTCTGCCTGATAGCTAAAATCATCTGAAGATGATTGTGTCCGCAGGTTGTGGGATAAAATACCCCAGTCCTCTTCCAGAGGACTTTAGCTATTAGACAGGGATTTTGAATCCCTGGCTGTGGTGTGGCTTTTTAAGCCTTGGTTTTTTACGGGGTCTAATGGTTGTCAACCAGAAACAGACCACAAATAAACCAAACCCACAGGCTCAACTCGCACCGCTTTCACCTGGTAAGAAGCTTCAATTCGGGCAGGTTCGGAATTAATTTCTTCTGCAAGTGCTTTCAATCGCTTTTCCCAGTGACGACGGTCTGCTTCTAATTGCCGTTTTTCCTCAGCCTCAGTAGGGAGCAAGGATAATTGCTTTGGTTGTTTTTGTTCCTCGTCGATTTCCTGCTTGCGTTGATTAATCCTCTGCTGCTGCTGTTCGAGAATTTTTTTCATTTCAACAGCTTCTTTCTTACCCCGTTCGCTCAATTTCTTCTCAGCCCTTGTTGCTAAAACCTCAGCACGACGTTCTAAATGGGGAATCAAATCGGCAATATCTTGGGTTGCATTCTGTTTGAGCAGTGTTTTCACCGTTTCCGGTGCTTTTTGTAATCGAGGAGAAGCTAAGGAATCCTCTAAGGTCGCAAGTACATTATCTCTCTCTCCTTCATTTAGCGGTTGTAGTTTCTTGCGTTTCTTTGCTGCTGGTTCTGATAAATTTGCTGCAATTGCAATTACCTCATCATGTAACCGTGACGCACCCTGTCCGTAAATAGATAAACGTCCCAAAGCAATAACTTTCGGAATTGGGTCATCGGTTAGACAAACACAAGCACGAGTCAATTCATCGTGTAAAAACCCTTGCGCTAGAAATCTACTTAATAAACGCTGTACAACCCGATGCTCTAAATGCAAGTGAACTACGTCCCCATCCAAACAACCGGGGTCGCGAAATACTACCGGACGAATCGGTGATTCTCGTCTCCATTCCCAAGGCTTTTGTCCTTTTTGACGCTGAGGTCTTAAGGTATCAAAAGTATTCGCCCATGTGGAATCGGTACTTTGGTCAAGGGGTGGCAACGTCCAACGTGCAGTAGCTGAATCTTGACAAGCTTCATTACTATCGACTGGAGTAAGAGGAGTAGCATCGAGAATTTCTAAAGAAGCAGAAATAGCATTGCGGAAGTGTTCATCACTC
Organism: Rivularia sp. PCC 7116; assembly: GCF_000316665.1. Taxonomy (GTDB): domain Bacteria; phylum Cyanobacteriota; class Cyanobacteriia; order Cyanobacteriales; family Nostocaceae; genus Rivularia. The sequence continues at coordinate 2,764,668 of NC_019678.1, forward strand.
AATCCCAACCAATCCCGCGAATCTTTCAGCATCTTTTGCAAGCGAGATAATTCTTTAGTTAATTCTTCCTTCCGCAGTCGATTTTCTTCTAACTCCTGATTAATTACCTCCAAATTAGGTAATTCGGCTTCTTCAATAGAATTGGTAATATTACTTGCACTATTGTGGCTAATACCACCATTCAATAGCCGCGATAAATTCTTTTGTACCACAGGAGACAGGCTTCCCAATTCTTTTTGAATTGTTGCTGTCTTCCTCACCAGCGCTTTTAATACTTTATCTTCCGTCCGTTGTGCAAACACAAAATAGTAGCAATGTACAACTTGCGCTCGCTGTAACTTTCTGTCAATACGTCCGTTACGCTGCTCCATTCTTGATGGATTCCAAGGTACATCAAAATGATAGAGGTCAGCACAATTATTTTGCAGGTTTACTCCTTCCCGTGCTGCATCCGTAGCAATTAAAATTCGTAGAGGATGACGAGATGGGTCAGCATTGAAAGCTTTTTTGATAGCTTCCCGACGCTCCTCTCCAATTCCACCATGAAACACATCAATGCGTTCCCTTTCTTTCTCGGAACCTGCAATAGCTTCTTGGAGTTTTTGCTGTAAGTAGCGTTTTGTATCTGTATATTCAGTAAATATAATGACTCGTTTATCTAACCAAGCTGCATTTGGTTTACCTAAATCCGGACAAAGATTTTCTTTAATCCAGTTCATCAACCGTTCAACTCTTGCATCTGCTAGGTATCTAGCTTGGTTAGCAATATCGGTCATCTCCTCCAAGATGTCTAACTCCCGATTGCTCAAACCACAGCTTGCAGCAGCAACTGTAGCAACCTTTACCTGATTATCTTCCTCCGCTTGTACCTCTTCTTCGGTTAATTCTGCCCGCTCATCGTCAGCACCAGGAGGTTCTAACAGTAACGGTAAATTTTCCACAGTATTGGTAGAAAGTTTCGCAGCTTGCTTTTCAATCGCTGCACGATGAACCTTCAAAGTACGCGCAAAAGCTTCTATAGAAGACAACAAACGCTTTTGTAAGGAAATTATTACCAGCATCGCTGTATTTTGCGTTGACTTCGATGCATCCCTTAACCGCTCTTCCCGCAGATGACGATACTCTTGTAATAACCGCGACAACTTCAACTCTGGTGCATCTTCCTCAAGATTATCGATAACAATAGGAATCACCCGTCGTTCGGGAAACTCCTCGCCAATCTCCCGTAAATCTTGCTTTAACCGACGCACCATTACCGTATCTAAAAGTTTGCGATCGCGCACGGGTACACCACGACAAAACCGTTGCGGGTCAAGGATTTCCAACAAAGCAGCAAAGCTATTAGAATGTCCGTTATGAGGAGTCGCAGACAGGAATAACTTATGCTCAAATCTTGGTGCAATATCGCGGACAGTGCGAGTTAATTGAGAATCCACAGCATACTTTGCACCACTCGCTGGGGCTGCATTATGGGCTTCATCAAGAATCAACATCGATGCGCTACTCATATCTCCCAACCAATCCCGTAAAGGAGCAGCATAGGTTTCATCCCGCAACAAAGCATGAGAAATAATAAAACGGGTGTGAGTCGTCCAAGGATTAATCCCATAACCCCGTTCTTGACGACGAATAGCCACAAACTCGCGGTCAAAAATCACAAAAGTTAAGCCAAACCGGCTTTCCATTTCCTCCTGCCATTGTCGTACAACAGAAGGTGGACAAGAAATCACAACGCGACGAACTTTTTGCCGCATCAGCATCTCGCGCAGAATCAGCCCTGCTTCAATAGTTTTTCCCAAACCAACATCATCAGCAATAAACAAACCAACTCTAGGCATTAATAAAGCCTTGCGGAGTGGTTCAAGTTGGTAAGCTTTGACTTCAATACCCGCTCGATAAGGAGCCTGAAAAAGTTTCGGGTCAGTTGAGGTGACGCAATTCCAGCGTAGAGTATGGAGATAAGCCGAAAATAAACGAGGATTATCAAAACCGCGATTTACTATAGACTCCCAAGAAGTTTTACCTATAACTTTGGCATCAACTTCTCTTTCCCAAAGAATTTCTAACTGTTCTCCCAATGCATCATCTTCTAAACAAGAAAGACGAACTAAAGTGTCTTCATTCAAAGATGGTTTAGTTACTACATCTTCTACAAGATACTGCCTAGAGCGAACCCGAACAATTTTACCTGCATCAACCAACATCACCCATTCCTCCCCTTAATGTACAGGCACCTCCTTTGCAAGCGAAAACATCTGCTCAGCTATTGCTTGCAGTTGCGATTGGATGAATTATCAATCGCTCAAAAGGTAAAAATATTGTTTAAAAAACAAAAAAAACAACCTAATACAAGTCGCAAAATATACTTAGTTAATTAAAATAAATTTATCTCTCAGTATAAAGACATACAATTTAGATCGGCATAAAAATATTGATAATTAAACCTTTCATAAAATTTATACTGCTTCAGTTTAAAATAGCAATTAAAGACTTCATGTGCCTTCAGTGACATCACGATTAGTAATAACACTGTTTTGAGATTCTACAAAAATATAACTAGAAGTCAGGATAAAACAGCTACCTTTATCAAAATAAAATAATTGCTGTATTTGGAATAACTAAAAGTTCTTCTTAACTCCTAACTTACACATTTTTAAACCCTTGCCCAATAAGGATTTGAAATTTAATTTAATGTGTAAGTTAGGAGATGATGCTCTCAGCTTGTTTTCCAACCTGATGGTCTGGACACCCTACCCTTCGACGGGAAATCTTGAATCTTAATCCAGGGTTGGTATTTTTTCCCACTACCTTTACCCCAACCTTCCTTAACGCTCAAACTTGGCTTTAGTCCACTCTTGATTACTTCTAGCCATATACAAAATCTCCCACAGGTAAAATAAAATTTACCCACAGGAGAATTTGTATAACTTTGTTATGTGTTGTACAATTTTATTGTGTATTGTACGAATTCATTATTATTTGATAAAAAAATAAATTACGTAATTACACTTACTCAACAGTAACAGATTTAGCCAAGTTTCTCGGCTGGTCAACATCCAAACCGCGACGAGCAGCGATGTGATAAGCCAATAGCTGTAAAGGTATTACTGTCAAAATCGGCGAAAGCAATTCATCAACGGTTGTAACTGGAATTAAATCGTTGAAGACTTCTGCTACTTCTTCATCGTCGGCAGGTGCAATTCCAATTAATCTGGAATCTCTTGCTTTGGCTTCCTGAGCGTTGGAAATCACTTTTTCGTGTACGCCACCCGGCATGGCGATCGCTACAACTGGAACTTTCTCATCTAAAAGGGCGATGGGGCCATGTTTCATTTCACCGGCGGGATATCCTTCGGCGTGAATATAGCTGATTTCTTTTAATTTTAAAGCGCCTTCTAAGGCTATAGGGAAATTAATTCCTCTTCCTAAAAATATAAAGTCTCTGGTTTCGGTAAATTCGTGTGCTAGCTGTTCGGTTAATTGTTCTTGTTTTTGAAGTGTTTCTTCAATTTCTTGAGGAATCATCCGCAATCCGGCAATCATCTCGACGATTCTTTCGCTAGAAACGGTTTTACAGCGATAAGCTAAGTCTAAAGATAATGCATAAAATGCCATCAATTGAGCCACAAAGGTTTTTGTAGCCGCTACACCAATTTCAATTCCGGCAAGGGTATTAATAATATGGGGAACCATCAATCCCAAGCTGCTTTCGGGACGATTAGTTATACCCAAAAGTCTGGGTTGAAATTTCGCTTCTTTTGCTTCCCGACGTTGTTTTTCCATCGCTAAAGCTGCCAAAGTATCCGCAGTTTCACCGGATTGAGTTACGCCGATTATTAATGTATTTGGAGTTAAAGGTGTTGGAGAATAGCGGAATTCGGAAGCATAATGCACGTGAGTAGGAATTCCGGCAAATTGTTCTAATAAATATTTTCCGACTAATGCCGCGTGCCAACTCGTACCGCAGGCAACTATCTGTATTTGTTCTAAATCTGTATAAAGTTCTTCTGGTAAACCCAAGTTGACGGGAGAATTTGTATAGTCAAGAGTATCTTGATGGCTGAAATAAGCATCCAAACAAGCTCTTACCACTCCAGGTTGTTCGTAGATTTCCTTGAGCATAAAGTGCTTGAATCCCTGCTTTTCCACCATTACAGGGTTCATATTCAGCAACCTGGGCTGCTTTTTCAACCTTTCCCCGGCGAAGTTATAAACCTCTACACCCAAAGGCGTTAAACGTGCCATTTCTCCATTATCGAGATTTAGCACCGCACGGGTATGAGAAATAATCGCTGGAGTATCCGAAGCGCAGAAAAATTCCCCTTGTCCGAAACCAATAACTAAAGGTGCTTGTTGACGTACCAAGATAATTTCATCGGAGAAATCAGCACAAATAACAGCAACGGCAAATGCACCAGTTAGCTGATTGACTGCTTTTCGTACTGCTTCATAAAACATCAAATCCGGATAAGTTTCCCCGAGAGCAACTTCTTCCTTAAGAAATTGAGCGATTAAATGGGGGATAACCTCAGTGTCGGTATCCGAACGAAATTCATGCCCTTGAGCCTTTAAATCTTCTCGTAGCTCGCGGTAATTTTCAACAATACCATTCATCACTACCGCCACCCGCATAGCATTATCCATATGGGGGTGAGCGTTGTATTCTTCCGGCTTACCATGAGTTGCCCATCTGGTATGTCCAATACCAACACGCGCCGGATTTTCTAATTGCTCTAACTTAGAACGTAAATTATGTAACTTCCCTTTTGCTCGAACACTAGTTACTTCACCTTCAGATATCGTGGCGATTCCAGCAGAATCATAGCCCCGATATTCCAACTTTTCCAAACCCGAGAGCAAAACCTCCGTCGCCACCTGCGTACCGATATAACCAACGATTCCGCACATAATTCACACCACTCCGTTTTCAGTATGACTCAACTGGTTATAGTAGTTAACACATACTTCGCGGTTAAGCCAAGGAAAACGGAGTAAATTAAAAATTTATTTGATACCGTTGGAGGTAATAGGAATTGATGGTTAGGCATTGGGCATTGTTAGAGGGGGAAGAGGGGGAGGGGGAAGATAGGGTAGACAATTAATAATTCCTAATTCGTGATTATCAACTCTTAACTCCTAACTTCTAACTATTCCCTTCGGCTAAATGCCCAATTCCCCATTTTAATTAGTAAGCTAATCCCATACTGCGCGTGGTTTCAGCACCAAGATAAACTCGAATGCTCAAAAAGTCAGTAGGACAAGCTGTTTCGCAGCGCTTGCAGCCGACACAGTCTTCGGTACGGGGGGAAGCAGCTAGTTGTTGAGCCTTACAACCATCCCAGGGCACCATTTCTAATACGTCAGTAGGACAAGCCCGAACGCACTGAGTACAGCCAATGCAGGTATCGTAAATTTTAACGGTATGAGACATTTAAAAAAACTCCTTTCCGAGTGTTCAACTCTATCGAAAGAATAATAATCAAGGGCTAGTTTACCTCAGCGCCTTAGTGGTTGTATTCAAAAGGCTACATAACTTTAAAGAACGTAACTTAATTGGGAATTGATAATTGCTAATTGGTAATTGGTAATAGGTAATTGGGTATAGCTCATAGACTAGCAAGTAGCGAGTAATGGAGTGATAAAGTAATGGGAATTTTTTCTTCTATAATCTATCTCCATGCCCCATGCCCCATGCCCCGTGCCCCAATGTCCCATCCGGGGAATTCCGAACTATTGTATAAATATGTATTGGGAAATCTTTAGTTGTAACCAAGATTGCAGCATAATAACAAAATTTGACAAACAATTAAGCAAATACACGACTGAATAACTCATAATGGCAGTAGATTTGCCATTCAATTCGCCTTATGAGAGAACTGGAGCGGTACTATAGAGTTTTGGAATTGGAGCCTGGAGCCTCGCTTGAGGAAGTTAACCAGGCTTATAGGGATTTGGCTTTTATTTGGCACCCGGATCGGATTCCTCAAGAAAAACATCGGTTGCAAGAAAAAGCACGCAGAAAGTTACAAGAAATTAATGAAGCTCGGGACAAATTGCGCTCTGTTAAGGCTAAATATAAATCTAAGTCTGGTAGCAACGCGCCTTATCAACCGAGAAAAACTGCTTCGCCTAGCAGTGAATCTAGGACAGAATGGCCTTCTTCGCCTTATCCTTATCAACCGAAAAAAACTGCTGCTCCTAGTGGTAGTAGAGAGAATTCTTATGCACCTTATCAACAAAAATGGACTCCTAAATCAACACCCACACCGAATAAAACTTATCAACCTCCCCAACAATCCGATTTGAGCGGACAAGATTTTCGTCGCGCTAATCTCAAGGGAAGGGATTTATCCGGAAGAAATCTTAGTTATGCCAAATTAAATGGCGCTAATCTCAGCGATGCTTTTATGCATAAAGTTGTTTTACGAGGTGCCGATCTTTCGGATGCTAATTTGTTCAGAGCAAATTTACTTTTAGCCGATATGAAGGAAGCTAATTTGCAAGGAGCCGACTTGATTGGTGCCGATTTGAGTGGTGCCGATTTACGCGGTGCTGATTTGAGAGGAGCTAGAATTCGTTCGGGCGATCGCCTACTCGTCAAACTCATTGGAGCTAATTTATCTGGAGCAATTATGCCCGATGGTTCGATCCATCAATAGCCCCTAGAGGATTAAGTCGTATATCTGGCTGGCAATAAAAATTTGATCGGTGTTAATATTGCAGTCCCTTTAATCTATCAATCAATCGGTTTATTTATATAATTTTTAAATTTTCTAAATTTTCTAAATGTTTAAATTTTTTAAATTTTTAAATTTTTTGTTGAGAAATATACTGACACTGCATTGATAAATCAAATTGCTAGCATTTGAATTAATTCTTTTAGGATTTTAGCCTTTGACTTGCAAATCAATTAAATTAATACCAAATTTATCGGATTTGGTATAAAAAATTAATATCTTAATCGCTTTATATTGATGAGATATAGAGATATTTTGTCAAAAAATTTGTTAAAGTAATCAAACAAATATGATGAGAAAGTTATGTTAAAGCTACAAACCTATAAATATAAACACGTAATTAAGTGTTCGTCAATGATTGTAAACAATGTCACTAATGTTTCTATTTTGTTATGAAGTGCGTGGGATATGAGAAACTTGGCAATAGTCCTTATTAAACAAAAAGAAGAATGAGTAACGCAATATCTGACGTTATAGTCAAAACTATGGATGGGAAGGATAAGAAATTACGTGAGTACTTGAATAAGGTAGTTCTAATTGTCAATGTAGCTTCTCAATGTGGTTATACTTCACAATACGCTGGATTAGAAAAGCTGAATCAAAATTACAAAGAAGCTGGGTTAAGAATTTTAGCTTTCCCCTGTAACGATTTTGGGGCACAAGAACCCGGTACTAATGATGAGATCATAGATTTCTGTACCAGGAATTACGGTACAACTTTTGAATTATTTGATAAACTCCATGCCAAAGGTGAAGAACAGCATCCCCTTTATGCCAGATTAACAACTTCAGTTGAACCAAAGGGACCTATTGCCTGGAACTTTGAAAAGTTTTTAGTTAATAAGCAGGGTGAAGTTGTAGCTCGATTTAAAAGTAGTGTCAAGCCAAATTCACCTGAATTGATTGCCGCCATCGAAAGAGAATTAGCGCAATAAGTATCTGTAAAGGTAAGAATCTCTAAGACGGAAAGTGTAAGGAGACAATTTATTATTTCAGTTAACAGTTAGTTAACAGATAATTAAGGGTGCTGAGGTTTTTATGAATATTGCAATTGTTGGTTGCGGATATGTCGGTTATGCTGTCGCTAAATACTGGAAACAAAATTCTGATTTAGTTATAACTGCAACTACAACTACTCCAGCTAAGGTATCGGCTTTACAAGAAGTTGCCCAAAAGGTAGAAGTTGTTGAAAGTTCTGATATCAAAGCTTTAAAATCTGTCCTAAAAAACCAAGATGTGGTTCTTTTAAGTGTAGGTGCAAAAAGCCGCGATTCTTATGAAGAAAGTTATTTAAAAACTGCTGAAAATATAGTTTCAGTATTGCAAGACAATCCAACTGTAAAACAGTTGATATACACGGCAAGTTTTTCGGTTTACGGTGATATAAATGCTGCAACAGTTGATGAAGAAACACCAACTGCACCAAGTAATGCCAATACTAAAATTTTGGATAAAGCCGAGCAAATTCTCCTTTGTGCTAGTCGCGAAAACCTAAGAGTTTGTATTTTGCGATTGGCTGGAATTTATGGCGAAGCTAGAGAATTGGTAAAAATATTTAGTAGAGCCTTTGGTGAAACTCGCCCTGGGAATGGTGAAACTATAACAAATTGGATTCACTTAGATGATATTGTCGGTGCAATAGAATTTGCACGTCAACAGCAGCTCGATGGTATTTATAATGTAGTTGATGATGCTCGTGTTACCAGTAAAGAATTAATCGATAATTTATGTGAAAAATATAATAAACCCCAAGTTAATTGGGATGCTTCTCAAACAAAAACCCGTGGCTATAATTTTAAAGTCTCGAATCAAAAGATAAAACAAGCCGGATACGAGTTGATTCATCCTCAGATGATTTTTTGATTTTTTGATTTTTAGTTTTTTTAGTTTTTTTGGTTTTTTATTTTACCAATGATTACTCAAGATAAAACAGCATCTTCCAGTCAATTCTATACCTGGAATAATTTTCGCTGTGCTTATGATGTCCAGAATCCAACTAATTCCACAGCAGCAGGAATTCCTTTATTATTAATCCATCCCATCGGTGTTGGTTTGTCGCGGAATTTTTGGCAAAGATTTTGTGCTGAATGGTATAAGCAAAATAATCGCAATTTAATTTACAATCCTGATTTATTAGGATGTGGTGAAAGCGATATGCCCCATGTTGCTTATGCTCCTATTGATTGGGCAGAGCAATTGCAATATTTTCTTCAAACTATAGTCAAACAACCTGTAGTTTTAGTAGTGCAGGGTGCCTTATTTCCCATAGCCATAGAGCTTGTCAAAAAGCAACCAGATTTGATTGCCCGAATTATTTTATCAGGTCCTCCTGCTTGGAGTGTAATAACTCAACCAGCACCGGAATGGCAGCAAAAATTATTGTGGAATCTGTTGTTTGATTCACTTTCGGGAAATCTTTTTTATCGTTATGCCAGACGTAAGAAGTTTTTACAGGATTTTTCCATCAAGCAATTATTCGCTTCAGAAGCAGATGTAGACGATGAATGGTTAGATACTTTGCAGGAAGGAGCGAAAAATCCAGCAAGTCGCTATGCAGTTTTTTCGTTTTTAGCCGGATTTTGGCGAAAAAATTATCAAAATGCCATAGAATCTATACCGCAGCCTACATTAGCTGTTTTTGGTGAAATAGCATCAAGCATCAGCAAAACGGGCAAAAAAGATACAACCGAAAAACGTTTGGCTGATTATAATTTACATTTACCTCAAGGAAGCTCAATCAAAATTTCCGGAAGAAACGTCTTACCCTATGAATCAACAACTGAATTCGTCGAAGCCATAACTCCCTTTGTGAATCAGTTAACAGCGAGCAGTTAACAGTCAGCAGCGAGCAGTTGAATTAGGAGTTACGAGTTTTTAATACCCAATGCCCAATGCCCAATGCCCAATCACCAATTACCAATTACCAATTACCAATTACCTAAAAAACTTTGTGGTTAATTAAATTTTGGACAAATGTTCTAGCAGGATGTGCGGTAATCGCGACAACATTATCTTTTGCTGGAAGGCAATATTGGGTGTTTGCTTTAATGGAACATCTACGAGTTCAATATTCGCTGATTTTAATTATTGCATTATTTGTAAGTGTGTTAACTTCAAAAAAGCGAATAAAACTCTGGAATATTACATGCTTGATTGCTTTATTGATAAACTTATTCTTTATTCTTCCCTTATTTATTCCTCCACAGCAAAATTCAATATCGTTAAATAAATCCTTAGAGTCTAATTCAGAAAGAATTCTGCTTACTCATGTAACGCTTAATAACAAAAAACCCGATGCAACCAAAGCAATAGAGTATTTAAACAAGCAGAATACAGATATTTTATTTTTATTAGAAGTTACCCCCCAATCCTTAATACAGCTTAAACGAGGGTTGACTAATTACCAGTTAGTTACAGCATTTCCCAAATACAATAGTCACGGAATTGCTTGGTTTGTACCCAAAGAAACAACAAAGCCAATCAAAATCAACAACTTCGGATTTATTCGTATACCAAGTTCCAACAATCGTCCTTTATTAAAAGCAAATATTTCTTTTCAAGGAAGAGAAATTGTTTTGCTTTGTTTCCACGTTATTAGCCCTCGCAATGCAAAAACAGTAGCGTATCAAGAAATAGAACTTGATGCTCTTGCTGATTGGAGTCAAAGGCTTTTACAAACTAGCGAGCAAGATTTAATCGTCATCGGTGATTTTAATAGTACTCCTTGGTATGGAGTATTTCGCAGACTATTAAATACAAGTGGTTTGATAAATTCTCAACGCGGCTTTGGCATACAAACGACTTGGCATTCTCTTTTACCAACCGTATTAAGGATACCCATAGATAACTGCTTGCATAGTAAATCATTAACTACAGTTAGGCGTTTTATTGGGCAAGATATCAATTCAGATCATTTACCTTTGTTTATAGAATTGAAACTGAATTAGGTAATTGGGCATTGGGAATTGGGCATTGGGGATTGGGGATTGGGCATTGGTAATTGGTAATTGGTAATTGTGAATTGAAAACTGATGATCCACACCCTGCGGGTGAACAACTGAAAACTGTTCACTGTTCACTGATAACTGTTCACTGTTCACTAATAACTGCTCACTGATTTAGCCAAGCTAAAATATCTTGTTTACTTTCTAGCAAGTCTTTATAAATCAAAGATTCAGGTGTCATGGATTCAATTGCAGAAATTAATTTATTTTTCAAAACAAAATCTTTTTTAATTTCCCGACAATCTCTAAAATAAGTTCTAATTGTAAAGATAGCCGCATCATATTCTGGTAATCCCCACATTACTTGACGCTCTATTCTTAAAAATAATCTGGGATTGCTGATATCAAAATTTCTACCATACCATTGTTTTGATTCTATCCCAGAGGGTGGTTGAGGATGGTGATTTAAACGAGTATCGGTACTCAAACCCCAAGCAAAGCGCATCATTGGTTTTCTGACTATCATGGTATTCACAATCGCTTTGGCTCGCTGATTTATTTTTTCGATACCTGCTACCGGTAAGTGTACGCTAACAAAATCCTTACCTATTTTTTCTGCTGCCGAAAAATGATTGGGATAACACAAATGAATTGCACTCATCCAATCATCGCTATTTTGATTACGACTAATCACTAGGATATCTGATTGTATTTGTGCTGCTAAAGCGTCTAAAGTAGAAATGTAATCGGGAAAAATACTTTTATCGGATGACTTATATTTTAATAGTTGAAATTTTTGATTGAAATATAGTATTTCTTTAGTTAGCTGACAGTTTAATGTTAATTGATTACCATGATTAGCCAGATTGAAATATTGCGGATATTCTGTAGTCAGACGATTAATTATCAGTTGCGCTACTGCTTTAGCAACAGAATTACTATAGTTATAAGTTTGATAATGTTTGCTCAAAGATGATTTACGCGCTGCAAGTTTCACCTGACGATAGCTCTCAAAATTACTGTCTAATTGAAACAGCTTGCTGTCAGACTGATTGCCGAAATCGGTATCAAAAGGCATCATTCCCGGTTTAATTTCATAGCGTCCGTTTTGTAGAGGAAAATAAGCAGCACTATCTTTAGATTCTTCTACAGTTTTAACTTCTAGCAATAAATCGGATGACATGGGTTTAATCAAAAAGGTAATTACAAGTAAAAATATCTAATTTTTTTGGATTACAGATGCAATTAATTTATGAAAAGAAATCATAAAGCTTTTTAAACGTTCCCAAAACATAACTTTTTGCGTACTATTCTGAGCAAATGCTGTCAACTGGGCGAACAGGTTGGTGAAGAATTGCGATTTATCTAATATCTGCTGATTAATTTGGTTGAGAGACTCTATGTATTTTTCTAACTGCGCGGAAGCTTCTTTCTGACTATTAGCAGTTTTAGTGATTGTACTTATTAATCTACTGGTTTGAATGTTTGCAGTCACAATTGTGTCGAGTTTTTGCTTGTTGTTTTGTAATGATTGTACCCAAGTTGAAATCTCTTGATTTCTAACTTCTATTATTTCAACTATTTCGTTGATTTTTGCAATATCAGAAGTCAACAGAGGTTGAGTTTCTGCTGTAGCTCCCGAGAATTCTTCTTTTGTTATCTGGGCTTTTTCCGAGTTATTTTCTGAATTGCTTACTTGTTTGGCTATACGAACATCAAGCTGTGAAATATAATTACAGAGATTTTGGCAATGCTCATCAAGTTGCTTCACTCTCATCTCACCATCTTTAGCAGCTTCCTGAAGTAAAGGAATATTCTCTAATGTCAATTTAATATTTTCTCTTTCTGATTCTAGTAAATCATAGTTCCTTTGTATTTGTTTTTCCACTTCCTCGCCGGTTATTTTTATGAGTTGAGCAGCATCGAGAATTTCGTGAATTTCTTTACCGCAAGCAGCAACATAATTAGAGATATTTAAAGCCTTATTCCAAAAAACCTTAAATATCATTTTGCTATCCTGAGATAGTTCGATAATTACCTTCCTCAAATCTTCTTGCTGGGGAAGAAAAAGACTTTTATTTAATTCATTTGCTTTAGCATTGCTTTCTATCAGTTTGGCATTTTCTAAAGCAAAACCTACTTGCATAGCAATCTGGGAAAACCATCTGACTTCGTAAGAATGCCAATCGCGGAATTGAGAACATTGATTGGCAACCAACAAACCCAGCAGCTTACCTTCGTTGATAATTGGTGCGACTAAATTCGCTTTGATTTCTAATTTTTCAAGTTGAGTAATATGACAAGGAGTTAGATTGGCTTGATAAATGTTGGGAATTACTCTAACCCTACCATTTTGATACTTGTCAAAATACTTTTCTTCAAAACATGGATCTTGCAATATCATTCCCAAACCTTTAGTGAAGCGAGGAGCTACCGATTCGGCAATTATGACTCCATAAGAATCCTGATTTAATCCATATATTACTACGCGATCGCACTCTAATATGCGCCTTACTTCTTCGGTGGCAACTTCAAGAATATCTTCACGATTAAGAGATTGGCGAATTAGTTTTACGGTGTCGGTAAAATATTGCGTCCATTGAGCTTCGGTATCTACTTTGTCTTTAAGTGAGTCAGCTTCTGCTAAAACGTTAGCATTTTCTAAAGCGAAACCTACTTGCATGGCAATTTGAGAAAACCATCTGACTTCGTAAGAATGCCAATCGCGGAATTGAGAACATTGATTGGCAACCAACAAACCCAGCAGCTTACCTTCGTTGATAATTGGTGCGACTAAATTCGCTTTGATTTCTAATCTTTCAAGTTGAGTAATATGGCAAGGAGTCAGATTGGCTTGATAAATATTGGGAATTACTCTAACCCTGCCATTTTGATACTTGTCAAAATACTTTTCTTCAAAACATGGATCTTGCAATATCATTCCCAAGCCTTTAGTGAAGCGAGGAGCTACCGATTCGGCAATTATGACTCCATAAGAATCTTGATTTAATCCATAGATTACTACGCGATCGCACTCTAATATCCGCCGCACTTCTTCGGTGGCAACTTCGAGAATATCTTCACGATTAAGAGATTGGCGAATTAGTTTTACGGTGTCAGTAAAATATTGCGTCCATTGAGCTTCGCCGTCTGCTTGCTTTTTTAAATTTGCAACCTCGATTAAAATATTGGCGCTATCGAGAGCAAAACCCACTTGCATCGCAATCTGAGAAAACCAGGTAATTTCATGGGAAAGCCAATAACGTGGTTGGGAACATTGATGAGCAACCAATAAACCTATTAGCTTGCCTTCATTAATAATTGGTGCAACTAAATTCGCTTTAACTTCGAGTTTTTCTAGTTGCTCGATGTAACAAGCTGCAAGATTGGCTTCGTAAATATTGGCAATTGCCTTAACTCTTCCATCTTGATATTTTTCCATGTACCTTGCTTCAAAACAAGGATCTTTTATTATCCTTCCCAAACCTTTTGTGAAGCGAGGAGAAACCGATTCGGCACTTATCAATCCCTGTGATTGCTTATTCAAACTATAAACTACGACGCGATCGCAATCTAATACCCGACGAACTTCTTCTGTTGCAGTTTTGAGAATATCTTCTTTAATTAGAGATTGGCGAATATATCTGACTGTTTCCGTAAAATACCGCGCCCATTCATCATCAACATTCGGTTGCTCTTCATCGATAAATGCTTGCCCAGATTCATCAACAGTAGCTTTAAGAATATGTGTTGACTCAGATTCTGAAAATTCTTGATTGTTTTCAGGCGTATTAAAGAAGTTATGTGTCATTTATTTAGTAATATACAAATATGAAATAACAATGGATTCGGATAATTAAGCTGTTGCGTATTCTATTTGTCTAAAAGAGGATTAAACATTTATTTAAACCTATTATCAATTATCCATTTCCCATCCCAATACTGCTCAGTTAAGGAATTGGACACAATGGTTAGATCCCCCAAACCCCCTTAAAAAGGGGGCTTATTTCCCTCCTTTTTAAGGAGGGTTAGGGAGGATCTCCTCTTAACTGAGCAGTATTGTTTCTCATCCTTATAATTACCATAAGTGCTTGAATCAGAACGATATAAAAGGTTGCTATTAGCTATAATTCACAACGCAATTACCGTCATTAGATGCATGTTATTAATTAGATGTATTTCAAATAAGTTTTTCCGAAAAAGATTCAAATACATTTTAGGTAATTTGTATTTTACATCACAAAAAATCTATACAATACTTTAGTATGTATAGGTTTCTAGGTATTATAATAATTATTTAGCTATTTTTGAATAAAAAATAAAAATAAATTGAAAAAATGCATTTTTAAAATACACGATGGCTTTTGTATAGTATCTCATTAAAGCATAAAATCTTATCTTTATCTTTATCTCTATAATTCATGGGGTTGCACTAATTGCAAAAACTGATTATGAAGTCTCGTCGGCACTAAAAAAATCATTTTTGGACGAAAGCCTTGAGGATATTTAGTAATTTGAATAAATTTTGGCTTTAAATGCATTTTCGATTTATCTTTGAACTTGATAAAAGCAAAAATAAGATAATCAAGTTCCTTAGCAAACTTCAAAACGCGGCTATCGGGAAAAGCTTCAGATAAAATTAAAGGCTGTTCCTTTTTAATTAAATTTTTTCCTCCTAACAACACTTCAGTATCTGCACCTTCCACATCTGTCTTAATAGCAGTCACTTTTAAATCTGGATGCTTGCTGGCAAAATTATCTAAAGTATCAACTTTCACGTTAATACAGTTATTATAATTTTTTGATTTCGTATTTAAGCTGCTTAACTCAGGTAGCTTGCTAATATCAAACTGCATTTCACCAACTTTTGAATAAACAGCTTCTTGAATAACTTGGATATTATCAACTTTTTGGGCATTTTGTTTTAAAGCCGCGATACTCCTTAAATCCGGTTCAAAAGCATAAACGCTATGACAGTAAGGAGAAACCAGTAGCGAATAGTAACCAATATTAGCGCCGATATCTAAAAAGCTTTTGGATTTATCAAGGTATTTAATTAAATATTCTTCGCTTCCCCAATCAACAAAACCATTTTTTAAAAAAAGTTCAGTTCCAAATTTACTGTTGCGAGGAAGATTTATTGATACCCCTTGATTTAATTTCAGAATATTATCTTGTTGAAGAACGCGTTTATAAAATTGTCTGATAAAATATCTATAAAAAAACTTAGGATAGCCAACTTCACGAACAAGATTCCAATTTAACATATACTCATATTTGATTGATAATTGATTGATAGCAATTAGAAATTTTATAGTATTATAATTAATTCCAGAGAAAAAAACAGAAGATAATACTGATAGAGGTGTAATTTTTAACCTTTAACCTGCCCAAAACCCGAAACCCAAGGGTCAATTTCAAACTCCTGTGCCAAAAAATTGATAAAACAGCGAACCTTCGCTGGTATAAATCGACCTCTTCTATAAACAGCATTTATCGGTAAAGGTGTCGGTTGATATTCTTTTAAAATAACCTTGAGTTTTCCATTATTGATACAGTCACCAAATAACCAAATAGGCAATACAGAAATACCAATTCCAGATAAAACAGCTTCCCGGATAGCAGTAGAATTATTTGTTTGAAAATTTCCTGTAACTTTTACTTTTATAGTTTTATCTTGACTTTGAAAATACCATTCATTCCCTGTTGAAAGTCGAGTATAAACAATACAGTTATGATGAATTAACTCTTGAGGTTTTCTAGGTTCTCCATTTTCTTCAAAGTATTCATGAGAAGCAGCAGTTACACGGCGAGTAGTGCCGATACGCTGACTAATTAAAGATGTATCTTGATGGTTGCCAATTCTAATCGCTAAATCTACTCCTTCCTCAACTAAATCGATAAAACCATCATTCATCATCAAATCCAGCTTGATATCGGGATAGCGCTGCAAAAAAGCCTTAATACGCGGAACTATTTGTAACTGTCCAAAAGATACCCCACAATTAACCCGCAGAGTACCACTAGGTTTTTTTCTTTCTCCAACGCTAGCTTCAGCTTCGGCTAACGTTTCCAAAACCCTTAGACATTGTTGATAAAACTGCTCCCCCGCCTCAGTCAAATTTAAAGTTCTCGTCGAACGTACTAAAAGCTGTACATCCAAATATTCCTCCAAAGCTGCAATTTGTTTGCTGATAGTAGGTTGCGTAGTTTCCAACTCCCGAGCCACAGCAGAAAAACTACCAGTTTCAACCGTGCGTACAAAGCTTTGCATCCAAGCGATTCTATCCATATCAGTGAACAGTGAACAGTGAGCAGTTATCAGTGAGGAGAAAAATTATGTGGTGATTAAGTGATGGAATAAAAGTTATTTCTTCATCTCCTTTTCTTCCCTCTACCCTCTCTTCCCCCTCTCTCATTCATTCCCATTTGGAATAAATCATATTCTATTTTACCATCTTCTCAAACTATTAGAAATGAATCATCATAGGTATATCGAAACGAGGACGAAAACATGAATTTACAAACAGCACTAAATAACTTTCAAGCTGAATTTAAAGAAAAAGTACCTGCTGAAGCTGCTGCAACTATGGAAAGAGCAGCAAACGAACTGCTTCAAGAGTTTGAAGCCAGAAACTTAATTAAAATTGGAGATATAGCTCCTGATTTTACTCTTGCCGATGCTGTCGGTAACAAGATTAGTCTGAAAGAGAGATTGACAAAAGGCGCTGTTATTCTTACTTTCTATCGCGGTGGCTGGTGTCCTTACTGTAATTTAGAATTACGCGCTTATCAGCAACTATTACCGGAAATTGAGAGATTGGGGGCTTCGTTGATTGCAGTTTCTCCCCAAACACCAGACGCTTCTTTAAGTACCGCAGAGAAAAACGACCTTGAATTTGATGTATTGAGCGATGTTGATTTAACTGCTGCCAGAACTTACGGGCTTGTATTTGAGTTAAGTCAAGAATTAAAAGCGCTTTACCAGCAGTGGGGGATAGATTTACCAAAGAATAATGGCAATAATGAATGGAAATTACCCGTTCCCGGTACATTTGTCATCGACCAAAACGGACGTATAGCCGCTTCTTACATTAATACCGACTATACCAAGAGATTGGAACCAAAAGAAGCGATCGCCGCATTACAAAAATTGTCTCATGCAGCTGCTGTTTAATGTTTCTACCGCAATCAAAGTTTGTAGTAAAGGCTAAACCCCTTGCTACAAAACCTCTTTAACCTTTCACCGCCACCCCTTGATACATATATCCCAAAAACTTGGGTGTCTTATCTGCATAAAATTCTTCTACATTTACCCGAATAAATTGTTGTTGCACAATAGAGCGAATATTTCGATTGAGGTTGCAGCCATCGGCAATCACATTCTGTATCGGATTTAACCGATTTTGCCAAGTTTGAATTGATGGCTCATTACTCAAACCGTGCTCTATAAAAAAGAATTTTCCACCCGGTTTTAATACTCGATGAATTTCTTTGACAGCTTGTTCAACTTTTTCTATACTGCATAAAGTCCAAGTACTAACAACGCTATCAAAAGTGTTATCAGCCATCGGTAGATTTTCGCCACTTAAGATTCTATGGTCTACCGTTATGGAAGATTTTTCGATTCGCTTTTGCGCCAGTTTATTAACTCCCGGATTATTATCAACAGTAATTATTTTATGAATTTCATCTGGATAGAAGGAAAGATTTAAACCCGTACCAAAACCAATTTCTAATACTTCTCCTTCAACTTCTGCTAAAACTTCTTGACGATATTGATTAAAAGTAGAATCTGATAGCGACCAGTCAAGAAGATAAGGAAAAATTTTCTGCGAATAGAATCCCATAGGTTTTTGTAAAAATAATAGTTGTCAAAGTTCAAGGTTTTAATACAAACTTCTATCTTGATTGTAATATTAATTGCTTTTTTAGTTCCTAATTTCTCATAGGCAAATAATATTTAAAGGCTCTGCCATCTGATTATATTAACAACCATTTTTCAAAAACAAATATTAGTATATATAGATACTTTTGATTCGGGCTAATTACTTAATACATATTTGCTATTACCTATAAAATTTACGAGCTACTCAGTATCATATATTCCCAAAAGCCCTTATTCTAAGGTTTTTACTCGCTTTGGTAACATCAAAATGTTTTGATATCTTAACAAAATTAAGTAAAGATTATTAACGATTTGCTGTATTATTATCTACATTAATTCTAGCTTATGAATAGGAATTTACATAATTTGTAAAGGTTGTTCTGAGTGGATTTGTGAGGAGTAGCAAGTGATACAGAATATTTCTAAATTATGGATTTGTAGTCCTGCTTTATTAGGTACTACGTTAATCATGGCAACTGCTACAGTAGGTTTAACACCACAGTTAGCAACAGCAGCCCAGAGCGATTCTGAGGTAATTGTTGAAGATTTAAGTCATGTAGAAAAGACATCTTTTCAGTTAAGTGAAATTCCTCAAAATCAGGAAAATAAGATAGATTTATCAGTTGATTCTAAGCAAAATTCAAACGTATTATCTGTAGATAAACTGGCTCAAGCCAAGAAAAAGCCAGTAAAATCTCAAGTCACTTCAGTCTCTCAACTATCAGATGTTCAGCCTACAGATTGGGCATTTGCAGCTTTACAATCATTAGTCGAACGCTACGGTTGTATAGCGGGTTATCCGAATGGAACTTATCGCGGCAATCGTGCTTTAACTCGTTACGAATTCGCGGCTGGTTTGAATGCTTGTTTGGATAGAGTTAATGAGTTGATTGCTACTGCTACTGCTGATATCGTATCTCGTGAAGATTTAGCAACCCTACAGCGCTTGCAGGAAGAATTTTCTGCCGAACTTGCAACTCTGCGCGGTAGAGTTGATGCTTTAGAAGCTCGTACAGCAGAACTCGAAGCAAATCAATTTTCTACTACCACCAAACTTCAGGGTGAAGCAGCATTTACCCTTGCTGGTGTTGAAGGAGATGATGTAGATGCTGAAATTGTATTTAACGAAAGAATTCGTCTTCAGTTAGTATCTAGTTTCACGGGTAAAGATAAGTTATTTACTCGTTTAACCACTGGAAACATCGGTAACTCATTTGCGGACGAAATCGGTACTAACGAAGGTCGTTTTGCTTTTGACGGTCCCGGAACCAATGATGTTGTCCTTGATAGATTGCACTATGTCTTCCCGGTGGGTGACAAACTCAAAGTTACTACAATGGCAAGTTTGGGAGCGCACCACTTCTATGCAGATGTGTTCAACTCCGGCTTAAATGCTGGTGGTGGTGCAACTGGTGCAATGTCCCGATTCGCGGAACGAAATCCGATTTATCGCTTAGGAATTGCTGGCTCTACAACAGGTGTTGGTTTTAGCTATAAGTTAGCTGATGCCATTAAAATTGAGGGCGGTTATCTTGCTAAAAATGGTTCCGATCCTGACGAAAAAGCAGGATTATTTAATGGCAACTATTCTGCTATGGGACAGCTTGTCTTTCAACCAGCTAAAAGATTTAAATTCGGTTTGACTTATGTAAACGGTTACGATCCAGGTGATGGAACTTTTGCTTGGGGCGGAACCGGAACCGACTTTGCTAATTTGAATGATACAGGAGCAAGACGAATTAACAGTAATTCCTACGGCGTACAGGCTCAACTCGATCTCAGTTCTAAATTCAGCATTCGCGGTTGGGGTAGTTATACCGATGTCGATTTTCGCGGCGGAGGAGATGCCGAAATCTGGAACTATGCCCTAGCTTTAGTGTTCCCCGACTTGGGTAAAAAAGGTGGTTTAGGTGCAATTATTGCAGGTGCGGAACCTTATGCTGGCGAAATTTCACCAAGACCTGCTAACTTTGAAAATGACACACCCCTACATGTTGAAGCGTTATACAAATATCCTATCAACGACAACATTTCAATTACACCAGGAATCATTTGGTTAAAGTCTCCCAATCAAGACGAAGATAATGAAGATGTCTTCATTGGTGCATTGAGAACTACGTTTACTTTTTAATAGGCATTGGTGAATTGGGGGATGGTTAAGAGTTAGCAGTTATAAGTAGCGAGCAGGGAGTAGTGACTCCCTTCTCGTTAGAAAATCTCCTATAACGTAGGTTGAGTTAAAAAACAATTTGAATCTTGAAGAAGTATTAAATAATATAGATTTCCGATCTAATGTAGAAGATACAGATATTTTTGCAGATTGATTCAGCATTAATTTTGCTACTTCTTCCAGTAATGATAATTATCAAGACTTTATTGATGGTATAAATAAAAGTTTGTCTGGAGTCGAAAGTTTTATGATCGAGGAAAGCGATAATATTATTACCTGATAAGAAAATTTTCTCATGGAATATCTACACACAATGGTTCGCGTCAGCGATTTAGAAAAATCGCTCGACTTTTATTGCAAAAAGCTCGGATTAGTCGAAGTTAGGAGAAAAGAAAGCGAAAAAGGACGTTTTACTTTAGTTTTTCTTGCCGCACCTCAAGACGTTGACAAAGTAAAAGAATCAACCTCTCCCCTAGTAGAACTTACTTACAACTGGGACCCCGAAGATTATCAAGGTGGACGCAATTTTGGACACCTTGCCTATCGAGTTGATGATATTTACGAAACCTGCGAACGTCTGAAATCAGGCGGCGTTACCATCAATCGCCCCCCACGCGACGGACACATGGCATTCGTGCGATCGCCTGATAATATCTCCATAGAACTCCTGCAAAAAGGAGACGCACTACCACCGAAAGAACCTTGGGCTTCAATGCAAAATACTGGAAGCTGGTAATGGGCATGGGGCATGGGGCATGGGGCATTGGGCATTGGTAATTGGTAATTTTGTCTACCCCCTCTCTCCCTCTCTCCCTCTCTCCCTCTCTCCCTCTCCCCCTCTCCCCCTCTCCCCCTCTTACCCCTTGACCCAAAATCATTTATCCTCTAAACTAAAATCGACCAATCGGTCTGAAGCCTACTAATGTCCAAAGGTAAAGAAACCAAAGAAAAAATATTGCACCAAGCAGCCGGATTGTTTAACACTCGTGGCTATGCTGGTGCGTCTATTTCCGACATCATGCAGGTGACAGGATTAAAGAAGGGGGGGATTTATAATCATTTCCAAAGCAAAGACGATTTAGCATTGCAAGCATTTGACTATGCAGTTGATCTGATAAAACAGCGTTATCGCGGTGCTTTGAAAAATAAACGTCATGCAGTTGAACGTTTACGAGGAATTATCAGCGTATTTCGCGCTAATATCGATAATCCAGCGATTGAGGGAGGATGTCCCTTGATGAATACTGCGATTGAAAGCGATGATGCTCACCCGTTGTTACGACAACGCGCTCAAACGGTAATGGATGATTGGCGAGAGATGGTTTGCAAGGTGATCGAAAAAGGAATTGCGAGGGGTGAAATTCGTTCCGGAGTGAATCCCGATGAAGTTGCAACCGTAATGATTACATTACTCGAAGGTGCGGTAATGATGAGCAAATTGTATGATGATGGGATTCACTTGGAGAGAGCAATTAACCATTTGAATCATTATATTAAGGTTGAATTACAAGCGTAGAAAAATATTCGCAATAAAAGGGGTATATTTTTTTGGACAAAAACAGACCAAATGGTCTTAAAAATATAGAGAGGATAGCTAAAGCAAAAACTATGACACAGCAAGAAAAAACAACTTCAGCTAGTGATTGTCTCACCGCTCAGCAAGCCTTTGAGAAATTTTTTACTCCACCTAGAAAGTTACCAACAGAGCAAGAACAAAAGTTTCAAGAACAAGCAGATATTTTCACAATTCCTGCACAACCAGCAGAGCTTACAGCATATTCCTGGGGGAAAGGTAAAACTATTTTATTAGTTCATGGATGGGGAGGGCGTGCTACACAATTAGGTTCTTTCGTCGAACCTTTAGTAGAGTTAGGTTATCGGGTTCTTGCTTTTGATGCACCTGCACATGGTAAAACAGCAGGTACGCAAACGAATGTGCTGCAATTTGCTCAAGCAATTAAAACTGTTGTTGAAAAAGAAGGTTCAATAGATAGCATAATTGCTCATTCATTGGGAAGTGCAAGTACGTCAATAGTATTAAATGAAGGACTTCAAGTCCGCAAAATAATTTTTTTAGGGGCTGTTTGTTACATATCAACTACAGTAAAAATGTTTTGTAAATCAGCAAAACTTTCTCCAGAATTAGAACAAGAATTACGTAGTTTAATGGAAATTAAATTTGGTCGAGATGTTTGGCAAGAGTTGTCAGTTGATAAGAGAGTTAACAGCTTAAAAATACCAGCTTTGCTATTTCACGATCGCAATGACAGAGAAATACCATTAGAAGAAAGTATTGCAATCAATAAGTCATGGTCAGATAGTCAATTAATTACAACTTCTCGACTTGGACATAGGCGAATTCTTAGGAATGAAGAAGTTATTCAACAAACAATAAAATTCATTGCTTCTAAATAGAGCTAATCAAAAAAGCAATCAAGCATCTTAACTGAAAGATTTATGTTTAAAGTTCTTTTCTTAGATGTATATATCGCTTTGACCTTTAACCTCTTTTAACCAATCATGCTCAAATTTTACTACAATCCCCGTTCACCTATGGCTCGTCGTGTATGGCGAGGTTTGCTAGAAAAAGATATTCCCTTTGAAGGAATAGTGATGAATTTGAATGGAGACCAATTTCAGCCAGATTATCTACAAATACATCCTTTCCATCACGTTCCGGCAATAGATGATGATGGATTTAAGATGATAGAATCCATTGCGATTTTAGAATATTTAGAAACAAAATATCCAAATCCCACACTGTTACCAAAAGACACTCAATCTTTAGCAACAGTAAGAATGGTACAGATGGTTTCTACAAACGAATTAGTTCCGAAAGTACTGCCTTTAATGTTGGAAAAACAAGATTCACCAAAGTTGATTGCAGCGAAAGAACACGTTGAAAAAGTATTAGCTTTTTTTGCCGATAATCTCAAAGATAATTCTTACTTTGGAGGTGAAAATTTAAGCTTGGCAGATATTATCGTCGGGACAGATATTTCATCCTTACCGCACTTAGGAATTGATTTTAGTAAATATCCTAATCTAAATAAATGGTTTGAACAATTAATGCAGCGTCCATCATGGCAAACAACAGAAATGAGTCCAGAAGATTTTGAAAAATTTCGACGGATTGTAACTAGGATGGTTCAGCAAAAAATGAAGCCATAAATTCATAGTTATTAACAAAAAATTAATGGAGACGGGGCGCAGTGCTACGTCTCCGCATAAGTACTGAATAATGTCAAATGACTGAGATTATCAACGCGATAATAAATATTCTATTGTCACGCAACAACCCAGTATTGTGAAGCTCGCAAAATTCCTGATAGCTAATAATCTATTTTCAGTAATTAGACGTAAGAAAATCTATAAAATAGATGTTAAATTGTATTTTAAAAATATTGCTATCGTCGTAAAAGTATCGCATTTTGTCTACTAACCGGTCATATTAACTAATATAATTATCTGTTGCAGACAGTTTATTTAACATAAAAATTACGGGTGTAGCCAATATTTAAAATCTACCAAACAAACTTTGAGAAAGAAAATGAACCCTAATTATTTGAAGTACACAGTTACAATAGATGATTTAGTAGCTTTCCTAATCCATCATTGTCGTACTTCTCCCCGCGAACTAAAAACATTTCATCTTTATCAGAGAAAAACACCTATTGCAATTTTCAATATATTTTTATTTCAAGCGATTCTACAAAGAAATCTTAAAGCTTTAATTACTGGTACAATCATTGCGCTATCAATATGCCTTTTTGCGACTTTATTCAATTACTTTGCTCTAAAAGAAAATAACGTTAAAAAAATGTTGGTAGAAAGAAATCGTCAAGGAGAAACAGGAGAACATATATTAGAGTTAACAGATACTGAAATTATAGAAAAAACGAGAGTTAATGAGACTAAAACCAAAATTTCATTTTTAGATAAGATTGTAAATTTACCAGATTATGCTTTGATTTATATTAGTTCTGTTGAAGCTTATGTAATACCAAGGTCATCTATAAGTGAAGGTAATCTTGAAAAATTTTTAGAAGAACTTAACATAAAAATAGAAGAGAACTCGCACGCTTCTGACAACTAAATGAGTTTGATAATAGCAATCTTATTTCAGTAGGAATGGCCGCAACTGGCACATTTTCCTTGTAGGGGAGGCAAAAAGGGGTGTAGATAATATCCCCCTTTATTGCCGTTGCTAGTACACTGATTGATTCTAAGGCAATAATAAGGTTTTTCTGTCACGCACCAACCAAAGCCTTATGACAATTGCGGGCATTCCTGTTCAGGTGAAATAAATAAAAGTATCCGAAAACCCGGTAAAAAAAACCGGGTTTATCAATTATCACTACTTTTTTGTCAACTACTAGCTACCCATTACCCATTACCCATTCCCTTTTCCCGTCAACCTCTTCGTGAAAGAAGAAACAAACCGATAACCCTTACGCACAACATTCAACAAAGAAAGCGGTATCCGTAATTTCAATGGATAAATCAAAGGAAGATATACCCAGTAATATGCTTTCTTAACGTTATCCCACTTAGAACATTTTTCTTGTTGCAGAAAATCTGATATATCTACAACTAATCCCCTACCTTCATGCATCATTACATTGCGTGCGTGAATATCGTGGGGGAAAAGTCCGCGACTTCTCGCGTAATCTAAAGCTTTATCAATTTCTTTTATAACTTTTTTGGGAACGCGGATACCAAGTTGAATGCAGTCCCATATTGTAACTCCGTATAGCCGTTTCAATACTAAAAAACCGTCTTCAGCGAAGAATAATTGTGAGAAAGCAGGATGTTCACCCAAACGTTTGTAAACTTCTACCTCTTCCTCAAAACCAGGTCTTCCCGGTGCGTAAATCTTAACTACTAAATCTTGATAATCTGGATGATGAACCACGGCAGCGTAGTTTCCGGTACCAAGTAAAATCCAAGGGGGTGGTATATGACGAACTTTTACCGGATCGTGAGGATTAACGCTTTCTATTTGAAGTTTCGGAAGTAATTCAACCTGAATATTCTTGACGAAGCGATTTATCTGCAAGGTTTCCATATAAAATAAACACCCTGGTTTAACGATTGATGAGAATTCATCCCGAATCAAAGTCACAATAAAGTTATCACACAGCTATCATCAAATATAAGTAGTAACTACACACACAAAATTATTTTTACGAATTGGAAAAGGAGATGGTAAGCTACTGCGTTGCGGAGGTTCCCGCAGTACTTAGCAAATAGCACCACCCGAAGGGAGACAAGGAAATGGAGTTAAGAGTTATGAGTTAATAAAGATTACCCCATTGCCAATCCCGATCCCCTATGCCCCATGCCCAATGCCCTATCTAAAATCTAAAATATGAATCCTATAACAGTAATTGGTGGTGGATTAGCTGGAACTGAAGCAGCTTGGCAAATAGCTCAAGCTGGAATTCCAGTCATTTTTTATGAAATGCGTCCCACACGTTTTGGAGGAGCGCACCATACAGAACATTTAGCAGAATTAGTATGTAGTAATTCTTTCGGAGCAATGGCAAGCGATCGCGCTGCTGGTTTGCTGCATGAAGAATTGCGCCGTCTCGGTTCTATCGTGATTTCCAAAGCTGACGAGCATAAAGTTCCTGCTGGTGGGGCATTAGCGGTTGATAGAGGTGTGTTTAGTCAAGATTTGACGGAAACTCTGGCGAAACATCCTTTAATAGACTTTCGCCGCGAAGAATTACGAGAAATTCCTGAAGGTATTGTAGTTTTGGCAACCGGTCCTCTGACAAGTCCCGATTTAGCTGAAGATTTGCGTCGTTTCACGGGCATGGAATATCTCAGCTTTTTTGATGCAGCTAGTCCCATAGTTGTAGGAGAATCCATAAATCACGATGTTGCTTTCATGGCATCCCGTTACGACAAAGGGGAAGCAGCTTATCTTAATTGTCCCATGAATAAAGAGCAATATCTCAGATTCTGGGAAGAATTGCGTCAAGCCGAACAAGTTGAATTGAAAGGCTTTGAAAGAGAAAACGCCAAATTTTTTGAAGCTTGTTTACCCATTGAAGAACAAGCACAACGCGGTGAAGACACCATGCGTTATGGCCCCCTCAAGCCAGTTGGTTTAACTCCCCCTACAATTGCGGGATGGGGTAATGATGCTCCTCCTCCAGAAGTTCAAGAAGGAGAAGAAGTTAAAAAACAACGTCCTTATGCAGTAGTGCAGTTACGTCAAGAAGACAAAGCTGGAAAACTGTGGAATATGGTGGGTTTCCAAACAAACTTGCGCTGGGGAGAACAAAAGCGGATATTCCAAATGATTCCCGGTTTAGAAAATGCCGAATTTGTACGATTAGGAGTAATGCATCGCAACACCTTTATTAATGCACCCCAATTAATGATTCCCACACTGCAATTTAAATCTCGTCCTACCTTGCTTGCAGCCGGACAAATCATTGGTACAGAAGGATACACAGCCGCATCAGCCGGAGGTTGGTTAGCAGGAACTAACGCCGCTCGCATCGCTTTAGGAAAAGAACCCTTAACCATGCCAAACGCAACCATGATGGGAGCTTTATTCGACTTTATCAGTTCTGCTTCTCCCAAACACTTCCAACCAATGCCCCCTAACTTCGGTATATTGCCGGACTTAGGAGTGAAAATAAAAAACAAACGCGAAAGATACGGAAAATACCGCGATCGCGCTTTGGAACAGTTAGCAGGTATCAGCGAACAGTTAACAGTCAGCAGTGAACAGTTATCAGCTATCAGTTAGGAGTTAGCAGTTAGCAGTTAAAAATGTAGTGGGAGCGTCTCGCTCCCCCATCTCTCCCTGTCTTCCCATGCCCGATGCCCAATGCCCAATGCCCAATGCCCAATTCCCAAATTACATGAATGAATCCGAACGTTATTTGTTTGATTTACAAGGATTTTTAGTTGTTGAGAATGTTCTTACTGACGATGAAATTTTGGCTTTGAGGAAACTGGTGGATAAACAAGTAGCGATCAAAAATCAACCAGAAGCGTCTAAGTTGCGATTTGATGGTTTGCTTTCATGGGGAAAACCTTTTCTAAATTTGATTGATAATCCCCGCATAACTCCTTATTTATCTGAGTTACTGGGAAAATTTCGTTTAGATCACGATTATCTTCACATCATTCGTGAAGGTTTAGGACCAATCGGTTGCTATTTGCACGGTGGGGGAACACCTTACGATCCAACTCAATACTACTCATTCCGGAATGGCAGAATTTACAATGGCTTGCTAGCTGTTGCTTACGAATTAAATGACGTACATCCCGGTGACGGAGGATTTGCTTGTATCCCCGGTAGTCATAAAAGTAATTTAGCTTGCCCCCAAGAATGGATTAACCTAGAATTTCCCAGAGATATCGTCAAATCTGTCGCCGTCAAAGCTGGAAGTGCAATTATATTTACTGAAGCGTTAAGTCATGGAACACTTCCTTGGCAAGGAAAAAACGAACGTAGAACATTATTTTATAAGTATTCTCCCGGTTCATATGCTTGGCTAAGAAATTACTACAATCCCGAAGAATTTGAAGATTTAACTGCATCTCAGCGAGAAATGCTTAAAACACCGGGAGTTTATCCTTAAAGAGTTATCGGCAAACAATGCATATAGAGTAGCAAGTCGGGAAATATTTTTTTACTTTTTCTCACTTTGTTACCTTGCCTTCACTTCCCAATTTCTATTCCAGTGGACTCTAACCATTTCAAAACAAGTTTTTCAAGCTGTTTGCTTCTAAAATTAGACAATTCGTACTTCGATGCTTCTCGTTTCAAAATATCTTGAAAGCGTTGAAATGCTTGATAGCTATCAATAGTGTTCTCTAATTTATTACGAAGCCATTCACTTTTAATTGTGAAGATAAATGCTTGAATCTCGTAATATTCATCACAAGACTTACTAGATGGCAATCGGATAAATCTCCTTTTATCCGGAAACTCTTCTATAGAGTAACCATCTAGATACAAAAAATTACCATCAATGTCCATCGGGTCGCCACTACCATTGTCTAGTATAATTTTTCCAGTGGTCGTGTCCAAGTAATATTTGCACCCGCTATTTTCACAATAGTTAGTAAAAGCTTCTTTCAATTCATCAATTTCTATCGGCAACTGCATGGTCTATTACCCGAACACAAAGTGAAATTTATAATTTTGATAGTTGTACAAGGTATTCTCATATAATTCATAAAAGATATTAGGAAAACGAATATAATCACAATTCTATTTCTTCAACTCTATAAATGATATGAGAACTGCTATATAAGTTTTAACAATTTTTTTTCAATCATGCAGTATTCTCTTTTCCATTGCATAATTTGTAAAGCTTTCTCCTCTACGTATTACCTGTTGTTTCTTTACAGTCAAAAATCCCATACTTAGAAAAAACGGTTTCGCGGTAATACTCGCTTCAGTATATAAACAATGTATTTTTAATTCGCGAGCTTTCGCTTCTATGGCATAGTAAATTTTTTTACCTACACCCATGCGCTGATAGTTTTTGTGGCAGTAAAAACAGTCTATATGTCCGTCAGCTTCTAACTCCCCAAAACCCGCAATTTTACCATTATCATCAGCTACGTAAGTAAATTTATCCGAACAAACACTTACCCAATCTCTAAAATAAATATTATCAGGTGCCCATGCTTTGACCTGATTTATTGAATAATCATTGATGTTAACTTCACGTACTGTTTGATGAAATAAGTTTGCGACTTGCTCGGCATCTTTTTTATCAAATAATCTTATA
Organism: Rivularia sp. PCC 7116; assembly: GCF_000316665.1. Lineage (GTDB taxonomy): Bacteria > Cyanobacteriota > Cyanobacteriia > Cyanobacteriales > Nostocaceae > Rivularia. Next base: position 2,794,178 of record NC_019678.1, read on the forward strand.
TCCATTGCTGTGTTGGGCATTGTGCATAGATTTAACCGCAATCACCCTATTCAATCATAAGTTTAATTGTAAAAATATTGAATATGTTTTCTGCAATTACCTATCTAGAAAAAAATAATTATTTTTTAGCATCGAAAAAGTTTATCATTAAAGCTTAATATTAGAGATATATATAGCCCAAAGATAAATTTATCAAGTTATCATCACTAACTAGCAATGCCTAATGCCCAATTTATAATGCCGAATTACCGACTCCCAATTTCCAACAATAATAAATAAAATCCCACACAACCTAAATCGAGAGGGACTTATAAATTGAAAATACAATACAAATCAATTCTTGATTAATTATTCACAGCTTGCCATTTTAGATATTGTATTTCTGCCCAAGATTGGCTTTGATGGAACATTTTGGCTATCATCGACCATGTTGTGCGGGAAACCTTAGTCAGATTGTATTTCTTTAAATCACCAAACTTACAAAACATTTTATAAGCCCATGTAGGCTCATATCCCATAAATCTTGCTATAGCTATCCAGTCTGCTAATGAAAATAATGAAATGTCAATTTCAGATTTATTTTGTAGATCCTTGGAATTGATAGTCTTGGTTAATAACATGGTAATCAAGAGTAAAGTTTATTATTTGCAAACAACCAAAACTTTGCAAAAGCCGGATTATTTGGTTGTCAAAATTAAAATCCACCTCGGTTTTCACATATTTATTTTGAAATGTCAAGTCAATTTAAATATAATTTCCAAAAAATATTTTGTCTATCAATTTTTGAATTAATTCTTAAGAAAGTCTTGCGATATGTCTAAAGACTAGAAAACTACAAGTTAATTGCAGCCTTGAGAGCAATATTATAGTTATCTCATCTATTTTGTTCTAAAAAAACTTGGATTTTAGATAAATCAATGGTAGAGTCTTTAGTTAATTTAAAATCCATTAACATAAATCTCTGGCGATTTATCTAGCTCATGCAAAAAGGCAGGAAACTACAAGTGCATTTATTTTGTAGATGTCTTATCTCTATACCGCTCAAAAATATACCTCTCTTCTACTCAGCTAAAATAATGAACGATATTTTTTAATCCCAATTATCTTTGTGTTTAATTTCTCTAGTTTTTCTGGGAACAATCAACATGGTGTTGCCCCAAAGATTACGGATTAATCAAAAAATATGAAAGCATTATTCTTCCAGAAAAAGAAAGTTTATTCCCGCTTACATATTGTATTGTGCGGCTTTTTATGCTTAATATTAGTCTTAACTCCAGTATATTCCGTATATGGTCAGCAAAGCGCGAAACAATCTATAAATAAATTAAAGCAGGAACGAAAGCAAATTCAGAAGCAGCATCAAAATGTAATCAAAGAAAAAAAACGTTTGAATAATTTACAGCAAGAGGCAGAAAAACGTCTTGGTGGTTTAGAAGAGAATTTGCAAACAACCAATAGCCAAATTGAAGATAGTGAAAGACGTTTAGAGATAGCAACTCAAAGGCTCGAACAATTCCAGGCAGACTTAGCAGCATCTCAGGTTTCTTACGCTCAACGTCAAGCCTCAACTGTAGCTAGACTCAAGTATTTGCAGCGCTCCCCAATTAGTCAAGGATGGGCTGTTTTATTGCAAAGTCGTAATTTGAATGACTTTTTTAGCCGTCGTCGTAATTTAAAGTTAGTTTATCAAGCAGACCAAAAAGTTCTGGCGCAGTTAACCCAAGAAGCGATTGAAATCAAAAACAAAAAAACCGATGTAGAAAGGAAGAAAAACGAAATATCCTTGATTCGTCAACAATTATTCGCACAAAAAGCTGACTATAAAGGGCAAGCCGAACTGCAATCCGAATTAATACAACGTTTGAATGGCGATCGCCTAGCATTAGATGCAGCAAGAATGCAGTTAGAAAAAGACTCTTTATCTGTAGCCAACTTAATTCAAAAAAAGGTAGCTGAGGAACAAGCGAGAATCGCAGCAGCCAAAGCCAGAAGCAAACCCAGAAACTTTGTCCGTGGCAGCGGTATCATGGCATTACCTAGCAACGGTTATATTAGTAGTCCCTACGGTTGGCGATCGCACCCAGTTCTGGGTAGAGGTCGCTTGCACACGGGTATAGATTTTGCGGCAAATTACGGTAGTACAATACGCGCCGCAGATTCGGGAACTGTTATATATTCAGGATGGTATGGTGGTTACGGTAAAACAGTAATCATCAACCACGGTAAAGGAATTACCACGCTATACGCCCATAGCAGCAAACTATACGTCAAGTCGGGAGCCAGCGTTAAGCGCGGACAAGCTATATCAGCAATTGGTTCAACGGGATTATCAACCGGTCCCCATTTACACTTTGAAGTCCGCAAAAATGGTAGACCAGTAAACCCGGCAAATTATCTTTAATATTATGCATAGGTATTGGGAGCATCTTGCTCCCCGCTATGTCAATCCTAAATCATTTCTAAGAAGTTTAAATGTAATTAGATTAATATAATTTGCTGCCAAACAAATGAAATTAGCCATTAGTTTTAAAAGCAAATAGTAAGAAGCTATCAATTTTTGGTTTCCTGTTCAAGATTGGCTATCCGATAAACTTTTCCTCTTCATCAAACGGAATATCAAATTGCATTTTTGGACGACGAGTAGAAGCTTGGTCGCTACCGATTTGATTGTTTGTAATCAAAGTTAAATTAGTTGCCCCTTCAGGGATTCCACCAGAAAAAACTAACTCTGCATTGAAAGTTGTACCGGGTTTAATTTCAATATCAGGATTATCAGGGGGTGGTTGCACATTATATTGATGCCCTAAATTATCTACTATTACAACCCCTTTACCATGCAAATTGAGATATATCGTATGTTTAAAACCATTAGTTACGGTTAATCCTACAATAGTATTTTCCCTATTTAATGAAATATAATTCAATCTCCCTACAGTCCCATTGGCATGTGTTGCTTTTATGTTCAATTGTCTTTCAGTTAATAACGTACTGGATGTTTTTACTTCAACTGGATTTTCCACAGTATCCGAATTTATATTTTTTGTTATGATTTTCCGTACTTGTTTGTTATCAAACATTAGCAACGTACCCACACACATAATCATCAAAATCGCAGATATTATTCCTAGTACGTAACCAGTATTATGTCGATCTAAATTATTAGTATGGTTGATAGTATATTCGATTAATTTATTCTTTAAATTTTTTCTATCCATATGATATTACTTTTAATACTGTATAAGTATAAAGTAGCTCTGCCTCAGTATTAACACTAGTTGTTTAGGTAACTATTTTATGAATTTTATGTAAATCATGGAAATTAATAAGTCTTATGCATTTAACCAGAATATTGGTATAAAAAAGCAGATAAGATTACTTAAGTAGCCAGGAAAGGAAATAAAGGTTATACTGTTTATTAATATGTAGGTTAACTATTGCCTGCATTGCCTAAATATATTAGGGCGCGTAGTTCAGTGGATAGAACATCAGATTCCGGTTCTGACGGTCGGGGGTTCAAATCCCTCCGCGCTCATTTTTAGTAATTACACAGCTTTCATCAATTAATATTTATTTGCTGTGGCAAAAATAGTTTCTTGTAGAGACGCTACTCATGTCGTCTCTACATACTGGCAGTTTAATACATTAATCTGCAATAAAATCGCTATGACCAGTATATATATAGTCAACTTCGCGCAAACCAGAACCCATCTCGTTTTCTAGCTCTACAGCATAGTGAGATTCTTCTTTAGCAACTAACTTTCCTGGGTAATCTCCTGGCTGTATTACTTTTAATTGGCTCGGATTTATATTAGAAGATTGGTCGGAAGAAGGTTTGAGATAAGTAGTATACCTAACTTTTAAAGTACCGGATATAGTTGTTATTTCTTCTTTGCCGACTAAACCATCGACGATTGCAGTAGCCATTTTTTCAGCGTTGAATAATCGCATATCTTTGTCGGAACTGATAAAGCAACATTCAATTAAAATTGCTGGCATTGCAGTCAGTTCCAAGACTCTAAATCTAGCTTTTTTTACACCTCGGTTAAAGAAACCTAAAGATGCAATATTGCTAACTACTGATTGCGCTAAAGGTCTGGCAGCACTACGTAAGTCATATACGTAAACTTCACTACCATTAGCTCTCGGACTGCTAAAAGCATTAAAGTGGATAGAGATAAAATAATCAGCATCAAGTTGATTAGCTTTTCTAGCTCTTTGCATCAAAGAATCATCGGTACTATAAGCAGATTGCGGCGTAACAGAAATAACTTTATGCTTTCTTAGACGGAGCTTACCAATAACTAACTCCCCTACTAGCTTAGTCAAAGCATCTTCACTGTACTTGTTAGTGCGGGCACCGGTGTCATAGGGAGGGCAATTGTGACCAATATCGATAGCGAAGAACATTTGTGTATCTCCTTATTTACTACTGCAATTCGAGACACCCTGTCAGGAGTTGATTATTTTTCTTGCAAGTTTTGACTGAATTAATTCGGGCATAGTGAAATAAGCACATTTCGGAAAATGTACCTACAAGCAATTATTTATATCCGCAAAAAAGCTGATATCTCTAATTAAATATTGTAAAAATTCTCTATAAATAATTTAATAAAAAAATGTATTTTAACTAAAAATAAAATTGTAATTTAGTAATCCTTATTAACCGTAAATCAATTTTGTATTTTGGATATGTAATTTCAGATTATTTCTATAAATAAATTTTGAGAGTCACAATTCCTCTGTAAAAAACGGATACGATACTATTTATTATGAGTTAGAAGTATTTAATGTTATATTTTATAATTTTATAATTGAGATTCAATAAATTAGGATTCGACAGTTAGAAGAATAATAATTTAGTGATGAGATAACGGGATAATGAGGAAGGATTTTTCACTCCATATTTTTACCTCTTCATCCCATCTCCCCTTCTCATACTTCTAGGTCACAGCAGGATGTAGAATAATCAAGTGAAACTCATGTCTAGTTTCGAGTTTAAGAAATCTTTCCTGTAAAGATTGCCATTGTTGCCATAAATCATAACGATTTTTCTTCAACAAATTTACTAAAGTAGGAAGTTCTTTGCTAACTTTTGATTTCAGCACTTCTTTGAGCCACTCATCTAATATTACGCTATCCTGTATTGAACCTAAAATTTCTTGAATATTTTTGACTTGTGCAAGATAATTTGCGTATCCTTCACCGTAGAAACTGGTAAATAATTCCATCTGATACCGCAATCTTTTCGCTTGCTTGCGTAAACCATGTAAATCTTCAGCCAAATTCGTTGATAATTGTTTTTCTACTTGTTTCTCATCAAAGTTAGTCGAAATAACAACTTTATTTTCTTCTACTGTAGTTCCTACTAACCAACCAGGATGCAGCAAAAAATGACTCAACTCAGGTAAAAGTAAATCCGGCAAACCTTGTTGAATTGTTAAATTTGCTAATTGAAAATATTCGGGTTTTTCTAACCATTCTTGTAATCCGGTTTTCAAAGATTTGTAACGTTCGCTTTTAAATAGCGCTTTTACATCCGCTACTGCATCTACACGCTGTTCTTCCAAAGTGTTAATAACTTTATCTAAAATTGCTCTTTCTTTTTTAGGCAGTTGTGGCTTATATGTATTAGTTAAAGTCTCTTTTAAGACATCTAAATCTCTTAAAGAACCTAGGCAAGCAGCAATTTTCTTAATATTTTTATCGTTAGCCGACTTCGGAAAATTGACAATAGAATTAATACTAGTTACAGTAGTACGCAAACGACGCATACCGACGCGCATTTGATGCAAAGCTTCGGCATCTTTATCGTTTTTTACTGATTTCTCCCACTTCCAAATTTTTTTGAAATTTTTGTCAATCGCATTGTAAGTGTAATCTTTTAAAGTTGTTACTTTAGGTTTAGTCGCTAGTGTCATAAAATTTCAATGTGTTAAGAACAATGTTTTACTTCAAACGTATTATTGAATATTATCACCGGTTTCAGCTACAGACCTTTGCTTTGATATTTTTTTATATTAATTTTTTCGCGATTCAGTTAGATATTTTTAATCCAATATCTGTCTTAAGAAAGATTATCGATTATTTTTTAGATTAAGCTATTTAGCCTGGAGATATATTTATAACAAGATTTTTAGTTATAGGTATTGAATTAGAAGTATTATTAAAAAGTTTGAAATATAACTCAATATATTTTAAGGATAAACAAGTATAAAAAATGCATTACCCATCTTTAATAAGTAAAATTTTACTCAGCTTTGCCGATAATTTTGCAGACCATCATCATGACCTTTCAGCATTATTGTTAACTCCACAAAAGCATTTATGGCTGGGTTCGGATGAAGCTTCTACAATTGAGCGTCTTTCATTTATTGACAAGCAACACTTTGGAGAACATAAGCAGTATCGGGTAGCAGAATTTTTCGATTTACCAGCACCCGAAGAGGAAGAAATTGATATTGAAGGATTGGCATATAGCGATTATTACTTATGGTTGATAGGTTCCCATAGTTACAAACGAAAAAAGCCGAAGCCTGATAAATCAGATGTGAAAAACATTAAAAGACTGACAAAAGTCAAAACAGAAGCAAATCGTTACATTATTGGACGTATTCCGTTGGTAAATGGTGAACTAATCGGTGAATGCCCTCATCCGGCAAAGCCAAACGAATACTTGAGTGCAAGGAAACTACAGATAACAACCAAAGGTAATCTGCTGATGGAAGCTTTAGCAAATGATTCCCATTTAGGATTCTTTGTTAAAGCAGAAATTCCTGGCAAAGATAATGGTTTTGATATTGAAGGAATAGAAATTTGTCAAAATCGGATTTTTTTAGGTTTACGCGGTCCTGTGTTGCGCGGTTGGGCGATAATTTTAGAAATACAGTTGCAAGAATCTAATTCACCGGGATTACTTGATTTAAAATATCTGGAAATTAGTGGAGAAAAGTACAAAAAGCATTTCATCTATTTAAATGGTTTGGGAATTCGGGATTTATGCTGGGATAATCAAGATTTATTGATTTTAGCCGGTCCCACAATGGATTTAGATGGTCCTATAACAGTTTATCGTTTGCAGGGCGGCGTTAATTCAGATGAAAACGTGCTTAATTATCCCCAGCCAGTACTTGAGATTCCTTACGGAAAAGGTAACGATCGCGCAGAGGGAATTACTTTATTTGAAGAGATTACGGGAGTCAAGTCCTTATTAGTAGTTCATGATTCTCCCGCAGAAAATAGACTACAGGGAAAAGCTAGTTTAATTGCTGATGTCTTACAGTTGAACAGCGAGCAGCGAGCAGCGAGCAGTGAGCAGTTAGCTATAAACAGCTAATAATTGTCGTTGCTCAATCCAAGTATCAATTACGCGATCGCCTTAAGCTTGCGAACCTAGAGTTCTTCAAGCACCACGGATAGGTAGAATGTGTTCTAAGGGACTTGCAAGTAATAAATTGTCCTACGGTCGGTAGGACAATTTATTTTTTGGATTTTCCTGAGACTCTACTCATACAGCACCTTGCAGGGTGGACATCCCTGTCAGCCCAAATGTACCTCACAAAAATGAAATCTGCTGTAAGATTCCGATAAAAAACCTGTCAAGCAATTTTAGCTTGACTTTGACCAATATTAGATTTAATAATCGCCTTGAGCATTTTATCACTTGCCATTCTTGCACCTGATAAATTTCGCGCTGTCGGTCCAATTTGTAAAGCCGCTAACCCACCCATAATAAATAACGAACAACCGCGCCACTGTAAGTTATTATCCAAAACGGGTAAACCATTGATTACAGGTATTGGATATGCTTGCAAAACTTCCTTTAATAAAGGTTCGGAATTGACATCAAAACGATTTCCGGTAGATAACCAAATGCGATGAAATAGTTTTTGCTCTCCATTAGTAAATTTCACCAACCATTGATTATTCATCCATTCAGCCCCAATAACTTGGGTGTTTTCTTGAATTTTCAACTTACCATTATGCGCTTGTCGTCTTAGCTGCGTTACCATTGCAGGAGTCATAGAACCACCATTTCGCGCTTGCTGAATCATTTCAGAGCGCTTTGCAAAATCTGATTCTGCAAAAAATCCTTTAAGATATTTCGGTCCCAACCAACCAGCATCCGCATCAAATATCTTTTCCTGTAACTGTCGTTGCATTGATATCTGCACAAACGCACCACGAGACATTGCACCTACCGCTAAATGTCCGCTTGTTAAACCTCCACCAATAATTAATACTTTTTCACCAGCTAAATATAGTTGACGTAAATCTACTGATTTAGAATGACAAAGTTTATCTTCTGGATAATTTTGGTTAATTTGACTTATCCAATCCGGTATTTGTAGTTGACTGCTACCAGTTGCTAATACTACCCGACGAGCTAATATTGATTTCCCAGAATCCAACCACAAACGAAACTGCGATCCAAAAGGATTATTTAATGGTTGAATTCGAGTTATCTTTTCACCAATAACTATATTTTCTAAATCCCAACGACGAATTACATCCTCACAAAAATCATTAAATAACCGAGTTCCCGGTAAATCATAGGGAGGGAAAAACTCATTCGAGCGAGACTCTGCAAACTTACGTAATGCAAAAGGATTGGGATCTGGATGATGAACCGCAGGAGAACGTAAATGCGGTATTTCCAATGCTGCAAATTGACGCTCCCACTGACTCATCCATTTTCCACTGGGGTCAAACACTGCAATTTTTGAACGGATTTTCTGACGTTTCTGTAGCAGATGAGTAACTAAAGTCAGAGCGTGAACCCCAGCACCGATAATTGCTAAATCGATTTTCCTCAAAAGGTGTGGTGGATTACTTTCCATAAATTTTCACTACATATAACAATCATAATGATAATCGTTATCATAATAACATTAGATTTTTCGTAGGTGTCAAAATTTTGAGACTGCAAATCGGCGTTGCTGATTGTAAGTCTGATTTGCCCCCCAACCCCCAATTTTGGGGGAGAAAGAGAATCCCAAGTCCCCCAAGTTTGGGGGATTTAGGGGGCATAGTACATATAAGAAAATTTTATTCATATTTCAATTCAGCAACGCCAGCAAATCTTACTTATTGTTTACCTACGCTTCACTTTTGCGACTTCGTGCAAAACCTTCTGAGAACGATTTAGCTTTCTTGCTCTCGGACGAGTTAATATACCTTGTGAAGGGCTGAATAATAATGCTAATAAAAATAACCCGCAAATAAATAATACAATTGATGCACCCGAAGGCACGTTTTGATAATAGCTAATATATAAACCGCCGACGCTACCAATAATACCGATTACAGAACCCAAAAGCATCATTTGATGAAGCTCGTTTACTAATAAATAAGCCGTTACTCCAGGACCTATTAATAAAGAAATTACTAACACTACTCCCACAGCTTGCATACTAGCAATAATGGTTAACGTAATTGCTGCCGTCAATCCAAATTTAATAATATTTGTCGGCAATCCGCTGGCTTGTGCGCCTAATGGGTCAAAGGTGTAAAATAGCAATTCTTTATAACAAACCTTCACTAAAAGTAAAGTAACAGATGTAATTATTAAAGTTCTAAAAACATCTTCTGTTGTCACCCCTAAAATATCGCCAAATAAAAAGTGATGCAAATCAACTTTACTTTTCAGCACGCTAATTAGCATGATACCCAAAGCTAAAAAACCCGAAAAAACCAAAGCCATTGCAGCATCAACTTTAACCCGAGACTGCGATTCTATCCAAGCAATTACAAAAGTACTGAAAGTCCCGCAAACAAAAGCACCCAGAAAAATATCAATGCCAAGAAATAGCGCGATCGCAATTCCGGGTAAAACAGCATGAGCAATTACATCACCAAGTATTCCCTGACGCTGTACTATCAGATAAGAACCAACAACAGAGCAAAGAATACCTAAACTAGCTGCAATAACTAGCGCGTCTCGCATGAATCCAAAACTAAGCGGTTCAAAAAGCAAATTTAACATTATTGGTACGTAGTTGCGCTTCAGCGCCAAAAATATTGAATAAGAACTGGTAATTGGTAATTGGTAATTGGTAGCTGATAACTGCTCACTGTTCACTGCTCACTGATTAAGCCGATTTTTCTTGTCTATTTAAAAATAAAATATTATTGCCATAAGCACGCTGTAAATTTTCGGTTGTAACAACTTCCTTCATCGAACCATCAGCGATAATATGTTTGTTTAACAATAATAAAAAGTCACATTGAGCTAAAGTTTCACCTAGATCGTGAGTAATTAAAATTAATATCTTGCCATCCCTTCTTAATTCATTGAAAATATTAAACATGATATCTTCAGTGCTTTTATCAATTCCCACAAACGGTTCGTCAAAAAATAATAAATCAGCTTGCTGTGCTAGCGCTCTAGCTAAAAATACCCGCTGCTGTTGTCCTCCGGATAACTCACCGATTTGACGAGAACGAAATTCCCACATCCCTACTCTATGCAATGCAGATTTAACTATTTCTTTAGACTTACGGCTTGGCTTGCGAAACCAACCCGTGCTTACAGTACGAGCCATCATCACTACATTCTGTACCGTAATCGGATAATCCCAATCTACTTGGGTTCTTTGAGGTACGTAAGCAATGGAGCGTAATTGCTTGTGGATGGGACAGTTACAAAATTTAATAGTGCCATCTGAAACCGGAATTAAACCGAGTATCGCTTTAACCAAAGTGCTTTTACCAGCGCCATTTGGACCGATTACACCAACCATCTGTCCGGGGGAAACGCAAAAACTCACATCCTCAACAGCCACTACACCCCGGTAATCTACGTCCAAATGCTCTACTTCTAGCACTGATTTCTCCTGTATGATAATGATAATTATTTATGTTACAAATCTACTTCCCTTCCCGCAGTAGCTAATGTATGATAACGATTATCATTCTACTGCACTATTCCTTATAAGTGATGTTTAGAAAATTACCTCTAAATGCGATTGCGGCGTTAACTTTAGCTTTTGGTTTGATTAGCTGTAGTGGTAACGAGCAAGTCAACTCCAATTCTGGTACAGAAGAAAATTCTGCCGTAAATACCAGCAGTACTGCAACGGGGGAGCGTCCTTTGGTTGTTGCGACTACAAGCATACTTTGCGACTTAACTAAACAAGTAGCGGCTCAAACAGTTGACTTGAAGTGCTTAGTAGATGCAGGTCAAGATCCCCACACATATCAGCCCAAACCGGATGACCGCAAAGCAATCGAGCAGGCTGATTTAGTTTTGTACGGTGGTTATGATTTTGAACCTAGTATTATCAAATTAGTTCAAGCAAGCAGTAATCAGGCTCCGAAAGTAGCAGTTCATGAAGTTGCTGTTCCTAAACCAATTCTTGGAGAAGAACACGACCATAGTCATTCCGGACATAAGGAAGAAAAGCACGACGGGCACGACCACGAGAAAGAAGAAAAACATTCTGAAGAAAAAGCACCAGACCCCCATGTATGGCATAATCCTCAAAATGGCGTACAAATGGTGGAAGCTATTCGTAGTAATTTAGAAAAAGTTGCTCCAGATAACGCTCAATTGTATGCAGCTAATGCCGAGAAAGTAACCGGGGAAATAAAAGAAATAGATAGCTGGATTAAAAAGAATGTAGCTACGATTCCTGCAAATCAACGTAAACTAGTTACCACTCACGATGCTTTAACTTACTATACTCAGGCATATAATATTGACTACGAAGGTGCAATTGAAGGTTTGAGTACTGAAGTACAACCAACAGCAGCGAGAATAGGTCAACTTTCAAAAGAAATCAAGCAAGAGAACGTACCGACAATATTTGCTGAAAGTACCCATAGTCCAAAACTAATTGAAAGGATTGCTAAAGAAGCTAACGTAAAAGTTTCTGAGGAAAAATTATATGCTGATAATTTGGGTGAACAAGGTACTGATGCCGATACTTATCAGAAAATGTTAGTTGCTAATACTAAAGCTATTGTGGATGGTTTGGGAGGTACATATACGGCTTTTGGACAATAATAGCCCTGAGTGGAATTAAATTAATTAATCATTAGTTTGACTAGCTTAGAGGTTGTGGAATGAGAGCAAATCAATCAGAATATCTGTGGAAAAGCTGGGCTTCTTAAGAATGCATCAAGCTCAAAAATTTGATTATTAGCTTAACTTGCTTGTAGATAAATCTAGAAATCTAGTTGATTATTTTTTAGGTTTGGGATGTACTCTGGTTTTATTCGTAATTAATAGTTAATCAATATCAGGGGAAAATAGGTGGTGTCAGATATACTTACACCATCTGCGTTTATTCGCTTGCTCTGTATTTAAAATTTGAGTGTGAGGTGAGAAGAATCATGAAGAAAAATTTGTGGAAGTTTTTAGTAGTTAGTCCTGTCTTAAGCTTTCCGTTTGCAACATCATTATTAATAAATGACAGCGCTGTTGCACAAACTCAAATCCAAGAAGAAACCTTAGAACAAGTTACTTCTGTTTCCCAGTTTTCAGATGTACAGCCTACAGATTGGGCATTTCAGGCATTACAGTCTTTAGTAGAACGCTACGGGTGTATTGCAGGATATCCCAATAGTACCTACAGAGGAAATCGGGCTTTAACAAGATATGAGTTTGCAGCAGGTTTGAATGCTTGTTTGGATAGAGTCAATGAGTTGATTGCAACCTCAACCGCAGACCTAGTTAGTAAAGAAGACCTTGCAACTTTACAAAGACTACAATCAGAATTTTCTGCGGAATTAGCAACCCTTAGAGGAAGAGTAGATGCTTTAGAAGCACGTACTGCTCAGTTAGAAGCAAATCAATTCTCTACAACTTCTAAACTCGAAGGTGAAGTAGTCGTGGGGATTACAGATGTATTTGAAGGAGATACTAACGACGACAATACTACATTGGGTGCAAGAGCAAGAATTAACTTCGTTACCAGCTTCACAGGAAAAGATACTCTCTACACCAGACTGCAAAGCAATAACATAGTTGGTCCCGATATTGGCACACCCGAAGGAAGCTTAGCCTTTGCTGGTGAGAGCGGAGATAATGACGTTGAATTAGATGCACTTTGGTACAGTTTTCCTTTAACTGAGAGTACTAACGTCATCGCGATCGCAAATGCAGGTGCAGCAGATGATGTTGTAGATACAGTTAACTTATTTGATGGTGATGGTACTGAAGGAGCTTTATCTAGCTTTGGTACTCGTAACCCCATCTATGGAGCAATGGATGGTGCTGGTGTAGGAGTTACCCAAGAGTTTGGCAAGAATCTATCTTTGAGCTTGGCTTATTTAGCTGGTTCTGCAAGCGATCCAAGTACTGATAATGGTTTATTTAACGGTTCCTACGGTGCATTAGCACAGTTGACCTTTGCACCAAGCGACCGCTTTAAGGTTGGTTTAACCTACATCAATTCTTACAATCAGTTCAATGGTTCTGGTAGTAGTGCTTCTAACTTCAATACAGTTTCACCATTGGATAATATTTCGACCCTTGCAGATACTCCTTTTAGTGCCGACTCCTATGGTGTTCAAGCATCATTAGGGATAAGTAAAAACTTAGTATTAGGTGGTTGGGCTGGTTATACCAATGCTCGTAATTTAACCACATCCGCAGCTTTCCCAGACCGTGGAAGTACGGAGATTTGGAACTGGGCTGTTACTTTAGGTTTGCCCGATCTGGGTAAAAAAGGTAATTTGGCAGGTATCATCTTTGGTATGGAGCCAAAAGTAACTGATTCTAGTATTGATGGTTTGAATGAAGATCCAGATACTTCCTACCACATCGAAGCATTCTATCAGTATCAAATTAATGACAATATTGCCATTACTCCTGGTGTGATTTGGCTGACTGCACCAGACCATAACGATAATAACAATGATGTAGTAATTGGTACTTTCAGAACTACTTTTACTTTTTAGGAATTAGTCTTGCATTCTCAATAAACGTTTAGGATATTGATGGCGGTGTTGTATCGAATACTTTTGTATTCCATACTCACCGTTTACTTTTTTTGTTCTATTTATCTCTGATGACATTGCAAGCACTTTGGAGCAATTAAATTACATTAAAAACCAAAAATTTTTCTCCAAAAACAACTATGATTAGAAAATAACGATAATCATTATCATAATATGTCGTCAGAAAAACCCACTAACAACACCGCATCTGCTGTTAAAACCTTAATTCAACGTCCCCGTCGGCTGCGTCGTACTCCCGGATTACGTAGCATGGTACGAGAAAATCAACTAACTGTAGACGACTTGATATATCCGATGTTCGTCATGGAAGGGGAAAATCAAAAAATGGAAATCTCCTCCATGCCGGGATGTTATCGTTATACTTTGGACTTGTTGCTTGAAGAAATCAAACAAGTTAGTGAATTAGGAATTAATGCGATCGCGCTGTTTCCTCTGATTCCAGAAGCCAAAAAGGATGATGTTGGTACGGAAAGCTACAATCAGGATGGTTTAGTACAAAGAACCGTCAAAGCAATTAAACAAGCTGTACCCGATATACTTGTGATTACCGATGTGGCTCTCGACCCCTTCAGTATTCACGGTCACGACGGTATTGTCGATGACAACGGAGTCATTTTAAATGACCCCACAGTAGAAGTATTGGTGAAAATGGCAGTTTCCCAAGCAGAAGCTGGTACGGATATAGTCGCACCTTCCGACATGATGGACGGTAGAATCGGTGCAATTCGTCAAGCTTTAGATGCAGCAGGATACTTTCATGTAAGTATTTTGGCATACTCTGCTAAATATGCTTCTGGTTATTATGGACCATTCCGCGATGCTTTGGATTCAGCGCCGAAATTTGGGGATAAGAAGACTTATCAAATGGATGCAGCCAATGCTAGAGAGGCTTTAAAAGAAGTAGAGTTAGATATTGCCGAAGGTGCGGATATAGTCATGGTGAAACCTGCTTTGGCATATATGGATATCATTTGTCAGATTAAATCAACAACAAACTTACCCGTAGCTGCATATAACGTCAGTGGAGAATATGCCATGATTAAAGCAGCCGCACAGCAAGGTTGGATTGATGAGAAAAAGGTGATTTTAGAAACTTTGACTAGCATGAAGCGGGCTGGTGCTGATTTGATTTTGACTTATTTCGCCAAAGAAGTTGCTTTAATGTTGCTTTAGTTATTATCCAAAAGTAATGCAGTAATAGGACAAGAATGAAATTCATTCTCAACTTAACAATTGTTTACTATAATTAAAATAGCGTTAGTAATTATTGCTTCTTAAATAATTAGTTGAAAGACTGTAAAAATGCCCTGCAATTAAATTTTATTTGTTTAATTTATTGGGTGAAATTTTACTGTATATATTTTTATAAATATCAGCTAATAACTAACAAGTGATAATTATTCAGGACTTACGCAATTGTCATAACACTCGGCTGGTGCGTGACACTGAAAACATTATTACTACGTTTACAGCTGCTCAAAGTGTCACAGCACCCTACAAGAAAAATGTGCCGGTTGCGTAAGTCCTATTATTAACTAGAAAGCAATTAAATTAAAAAAATGACTTTATCTTTTCGTCCCGAATTAAATTCTGCCGAGGAAGTTGTTTCATCTTTATCTACACAAAATAAACCAAAGGTTACGGATGAAGAAATGATGCAAGCTGTGAGAACTTTACTACTTGGATTAGGAGAAGACCCAGATAGAGAAGGACTTAAAGATACTCCTAAAAGAGTTGTAAAAGCCTTACAGTTTTTGACCAAGGGATACAATGAATCTTTGGACGAACTGTTAAATGGTGCAGTATTTACAGAAGATGCCAATGAAATGGTATTAGTCAGAGATATTGATATTTTTAGTTCCTGCGAACACCATATTTTACCAATCCTTGGTCGCGCTCATGTAGCTTATATTCCTAATGGGAAAGTCATTGGATTATCAAAAATTGCCCGCATTTGTGAAATGTACGGAAGACGTTTACAAGTGCAGGAAAGATTGACTTTACAAATTGCTGAAGCACTCGAAGGTTTACTCAAACCTCAAGGTGTGGCAGTAGTTGTAGAAGCTAGTCATATGTGTATGGTAATGCGTGGCGTACAAAAACCTGGTTCTTGGACTGTAACCAGTGCAATGCGTGGTGTATTCGCAGAAGATGCCAAAACTCGCGAGGAATTTATGAATTTGATTCGACACAAAGCTAATTTTCATTAATTGATAACTTAAATATAGGCAATGGTAAATAAAACTTCACCATTGCCTGCTACCCTAATTCTAGGGTTCGCAGGTAGTGGAAAAACTAGTTTAATTAAATATCTGAGTAATCAAATTGGGACTACTGTAGAGCATATACAAAGCGGTTCTTCAGAACTTGGTAGTGGTTGTATTTGCTGTAGTGGACTCAAAGATTTAAAACAGTTAATCAAAGATTTACTTATTGATAGAGAAAGCGGAAAAAATCAATGTCAGCATTTGTTTATCGAAGCTAGTCACGAAACAGATCCAATTCCAGTAATTAGAACAATTCGACAATCTTTTTCCCCAGGAAGTATTTTTTTGAAAGAAGCGATTACAGTAATTAATGTAGCAAACTATCCACCTACAGATAGCAGAATTGATTTAGTTACCAATCAAATATTTTTTGCCAATAAAATAGTAGTTAATCACTGCGACAGCGCAACTGATGAGCAAATAAATAAATGTCATAAACATATTCGTGGAGTAAAATGGCAGCCAATATTTAATGCGATTCAAGGAATTATTAACACTAATGATTTTCGCGTGCCTTCAACAGTAGAAGCATCTACAAGTGTTTCTACTGTAATTTCCTTTTCCTCCTAAATTTATTGATTAGAAAACTGAAAACTGAAAACTGATAATTGATAACTGATAACTGACATGACTCTAACAATATACAATACCCTCACCCGTCGTAAAGAAACCTTTCAACCTTTAGAACCAGGAAAGTTGAAAATGTACTGCTGTGGTGTCACGGTGTATGATTATTGTCACCTGGGTCATGCAAGGTCTTATATTGTTTGGGATACAGTACGACGCTATTTAAAATTTAGCGGTTATCAAGTGCGTTACCTGCAAAATTTTACCGACATTGATGACAAAATTCTGAATCGGGCTAACGCTGAGAATACATCAATGGAAGAGGTTTCTCAAAAGTACATTCAAGCCTATTTTGAAGATATCCGTCGCTTAAACGTCATTGATGCATCTGAGTATCCCCGTGTGACTGAAAATATCACTCCTATTCATCAGTTGATTGCAGAATTGGAACGAAAAGATTATGCTTATGCGGTAAATGGAGATGTCTATTACAAGACAGAAAACTTTGCTGAATATGGCAAACTTTCCGGTAAGCAATTAGAAGATATGCAAGCCGGGGCAAGTGGTAGAGTTGATTTAGAAGACTTATCTGGAAAGAAGAAACATAAACCATCTGATTTTGCCTTGTGGAAAGCAGCAAAACCGGGAGAACCCGCTTGGGAGTCACCTTGGGGAATGGGAAGGCCGGGATGGCACATTGAATGTTCGGCAATGATTCGTGCTAATTTGGGAGAAACCATTGATATTCATGGTGGTGGTGGTGATTTGGTATTTCCCCATCATGAAAATGAAATCGCTCAATCAGAAGTAGTCACTGGTAAACCACTTGCTAATTACTGGATGCATAACGGCATGGTGACTGTGAATGGTGTAAAAATGTCTAAGTCTCTAGGTAATTTTACGACAATTAGAGAATTACTTGACCGACCAATCGACCCAATGGTTATCAGGTTATTTGTACTGCAAGGTCATTACCGCAAGCCTTTGGACTTTACAAAAGATGCTATTTCTTCGGCTCAAAATGCTTGGGAAACTCTCAAAAACGGTTTGTTATTCCGACACCAATATGGTGAAAAATTGGGATGGAAGGAAACAAATCTCAATCCAGAAACTGAGTTACAAAATTCTCAGATCAACAGCTTTCAAACAGCAATGGATGATGATTTTAATACACCAGGGGGATTAGCAGTATTATTTGAACTAGCCAAAGAATTGCGTCGGAACGCTAATATCATCACTCATCAAGGTAATACGGAAATTCCTTCAGAAAAGCTAAAGCAAATGTGGCAAACTTTAGTAACATTAGCAAAGGTTTTTGGACTTGAAATCTTATCCCCAGCAGAAAATAAAAACGCATCCGAAGTACTGAGTAATGCAGAAATTTTAGCTTTAATTGAGCAACGACAAGATGCACGTCAAAATCGTAACTTTGCTTTATCCGATTCTATTCGTAATCAATTACAAGCTGTAGGAGTAAATTTAATTGACCAACCGAATGGGGAAACTCGCTGGCATCGGAACTAATTTTGATCAGTTACATAATCTTAAATCTAAAATTTAAGATTACTATGAATTGGGCAATTTTAAGTGGTATTTAAGGTAATTTAACGGCTTATCTCACCAAACAGCACCATTCGCAATAAGCAGAGGCAGAGCCTCCAGATCCTAGTTCCCAGGTTCAACCTGGGAACCAGTTCAAAGTTTCCCGCTTTCCGAGTGCTTCTTATGAAATAGTCCCGTGAAAAAGATTTCCAATAATTATAAAAAATACTTTTGTTTTGACATTGTTATAGATGTCTACTGCTTTTTACTTCGCAAGCACTTACTCGCGACTCCATTACATTTCTCGACCTATTTAGGACATCCGGTAGCATAAGTCTCCCGTTCTGATATCTCTCGACAGTATTGACAAATGAAGTTGTAAACCCTGGTACGGATAATTCGGTCGTGTGCTTTGACATTATATTCCCGGACATGAATTTTTTTGCTTGGCATCGTTTTAATCAAAATGGTAAGTGGACAATGATAATGATAATCACTCAAGGTTTGACAAGCATAAAAGGTAATGTAACATAAATATCGACAGAATGATAATGATTATCATTCTGTCAGCAATATTAGCTATCGTAACTTTGCTTTATCCGACTCTATCCGCGATCAATTACAAGCCGTAGGAGTAAATCTAATCGACCAACCTAATGGGGAAACTCGCTGGTATCGAATCTAACGAACCATAGCTTGAATATTTCAGTAAGTCGTGATTACTACCCCTGTATCTAAAATAGCCTTGACCAAAATAATGAGAATGATTATCATTGGCAATCAGCGAGAATCATTCTCATTCTTGTTATTGACAACAGACCTTTGTTTCCCTCACACATTCAAAGCTGGAGGCTATTCTTGAAGTCCATGCTAATCAAGACGGAAAAGACTTTTTCCGAAAGGAATGCTGATGTCTCGGTGTTTCGTTTAAATAAACTATTGAAAAACTACCGAAAAGCACAGACAAATGTTTTAACAATTGCTGTGGCAATGTCCATCGTAAATGCTAGTGTTTCACTTGGGCAAAGTAACCAAACTTTAGCAGTAGAACCAGCAGAGTTAAATTCTGAAGTTTCTACAATACAACCTTTACCACCTCTAGCAGTTATCGAAAAATATCTTCCTCAACCAATTGACCAAAATACCTTTCCACCATCTTTGGATGATGCCAAAATTGCTTATATTTGGCCAGCAAAAGGAGTTTTAACTTCAGGCTATGGTATGCGTTGGGGTCGAATGCACAGAGGGATTGATATTGCTAACAAAATTGGAACACCAATAGTTGCGGCAGCAGATGGAGTTGTAACATTTGAAGGTAGGCAAAGAGGTTATGGGAAGATAATTGATGTTCGTCATATCGACGGTAGTTTAACTCGTTATGCCCATAATCACAGGCATTTTGTTAAACTTGGTCAAAAAGTTCAACAAGGTCAAACTATTGCTCATATGGGTAGTACTGGTTTTAGCACAGGTCCTCATTTGCATTTTGAAATTCACCCGACCGGGAAAAGGGCTGTTAATCCCATGACTTATTTACCATCACGAGGTTAATATAAATTAAAGTTTTGTTGGATTGGGTGCATCACCGTAAACTGTCTTGGGGTCAAAGGTTTTTTCGGTTTCGGTAAAGGTTAACCGTATATGGTTCTCAGAAGAAATAACATCTTTTCCTACAGGAATACTACGATAAAAACAAGAACGATAACCAACATGACAACTTGCTCCTGAACCAGCAACTTCAACCCGCATCCAAATACAATCTTGGTCATCATCAATCAATAATTGTTTAACTTTCTGTACCAATCCGCTTGATTGACCTTTATGCCATAGCTGCTGACGACTGCGACTATAATAATGGGCTTCGCCAGTTTCAATTGTTCTAGCTAATGCATCCTGATTCATATAGCCCTGCATCAACACTTCCCCAGTGTTTGCATCTGTAGTCACTACTGGTATCAAACCATTGCAATCAAACTTGGGAGCAAGTTCTAGACCTTCTTCTACCTGTTCGATTGAAGTGCGATCGCTAAATTTTAAATTCATCTTATTTCCAAAAAAAACTGAAAACGATTATCATTCACATATAGTTTATACTTAGAGTTAACAATTTCCCATCTATCTATCACTGATAACTGATAACTGATAACTGATAACTGAAATGACTGTACCTTTAATTAACGTTGTGGCTGGTTGCGCGGGTTCGGGGAAAACTGCTTGGATTCATCAGCAAATCCAAGATACAACTGTCGAAGATAAGGATATTATTTATTTCAGTCCCGGTACTGGTAATGTTTCTATAGATAAAAATCGAATTGCAGCCGATTTTCCCCAAATACAAGTTTTTAGTGACAATCAAGAAGTTGATTTACTCAAGCAAATACCCGAAGCGAAAGCGGTTTATATCGAGTTGGGTTTTCACTTGGATTTAGGAAGTTTATCAGCATTATTAAATAATTTACCTTACCATTCTGTAGCTGTATTACCTCCCCATCTCAAAGATTCTGAATATCATGCTTGGGCTGACGAAATTATTCAGGGAGTTCTAGCAGAAACTGATTCATCTAAACATTTGTGGAGAGTTGTAACTGATACTCAAGTTATTGACGAAAATTCTTTAGAAGAGTTTTGGTATGAATTAACTCACGGTGCTTATGGTAAAGTTACTCGTGCTAAAGCGATTTTTGATGTTAATGATGGTAGAAGTATTTACTGTGATTTCGTTACGGGTGTACCCCAAGCAGGTTTTTTGGAATTAAATTTACCTCGTTATTTAGAAGGTAGACCACAACGTTTTAGCGGTATTGAAGTAGCAGGAGAAGATTTGGATGAAACTGCTCTCAAACAAACTTTATCTGATTGTTTTTTATCAGATTCATTAATTAAGCAGTATCAGCAACAAGTTAAACAAATGTTATTAGAAGGAATGCCGGTATGAAAATAGCAGTTATGTCATGTATTCACGGTAATATAGAGGCTTTGGATGCTGTTTTATTGGATATAGATAAATATAAAGCTGAAAAAATATTTTGTTTAGGTGATTTAGTTGGTTACGGTCCTTATCCGAATCAAGTAGTAGAAAAAATTCGTTCTTTAAATATTCCTACTTGTGCTGGTTGCTGGGATGAAGATGTGGTTGAAGGTCTAAATGCTTGCGATTGTAGCTATCCTTCGATGTTAGCAGAACAACGCGGTTTTATCGCTCATGAGTGGACTAATAAACAGATAAAACCAGAAAATCGTGACTTTTTAGCTCAACTACCTCATATTATCAAAGAAGATAACTTGGCTTTTGTTCACGGTAGTCCCCACAGCAACCACGAATATTTATTACCAGAACTCGATGCATTTGTAGCATTGGAACGGGTGATTTCATCAGGCGCAGATGTGCTTTTTTGCGGTCATACTCACGCTCCTTATTACCGTAATTTAGATTCAGGTAAACTAAAAATTCGAGTAGAAAGCAAAAATTTATCTGAAGAAAAAAGTTTTACAGCTAACTTGAAAAAGATTATTAATGCAGGTTCCGTAGGAGAACCAAGACATGGACGACCCAATGCAACTTATGTAATTTATGACACCGATGCTCAAGAAGTGATATTACGAGAAGTTGCTTACGATTATCAAAAAACCTGTACGGCAATTGTAGAAAAAGGATTACCACCCATCTTTGCATGGCGTTTAGCGCGAGGAATAGAGTTTGCAGAACGCGCAGACGATCCAACTCATGTTTGTACTAAGTAGGAGATTGGGCATAGGGCATTGGGCATTGGTAATTGCGAACTGGTTCCTAGCCTCTGGCTGGGAACTGATGATTGAAGGCTCTGCCTTCAGGAATTAATGAGAGGCAGAGCCTCCGGGCTATGCATTCCCAGCCCGGAGGCTGGGAACGAGTCAAAAATTCAGAACTGGTTCCTAGCCTCTGGCTGGGAACTGATGATTGAAGGCTCTGCCTTCAGGAAATCAACGAGAGGCAGAGCCTCTGGGCTATGCATTCCCAGCCCGGAGGCTGGGAACGAGTCACCTACTAACTATCTACTATCCACTAACAACCAACAACCAACAACTAACAACCAACAACTAACAACTAACTCATCATTATGAAGTGGGCAATTTTAAGCGGTATTGAAGGTAATTTGGCGGCTTACGAAGCGGTGATGGCGGATATTAAACGTCAAAGTCGTTATATAGAAGCTTTATATATTCTAGGAGATGTGGTGGGACCAACTCCGGAGTCTGAGAAGCTGGTGGAGCGTTTGCATCAGCCACAGTCTGGGTTAACACCGCTGGTTTGTAAGGGCTGGTGGGAGGAGCAATGTTTGATACTGCATGGTTTATCTGCAAGTTCAGACGAGAACGATTTATTGGAACAATTTGGTGGCGAGACAGTAAAATTACTATGGGATAATGTTTCTCGTCATACTGTAGAGTGGATACGAAATCTTGATTTTGGTTTCTTTGAATTAGATTGTTTATTAATTCACGGTACAACTGTATCTGTGGATGAAGCATTAACTCCGGAAACTTCTCCAGTTATGATGTTAGATCGGGTAGCGCGAATGCAAGCAAATAATTTATTTTGCGCTCGTTCTGGTTCAACTTTTCAGTATAATTTAGAAGCTGGTTCGATTGATACGGGAATAACTACCCTTGATAATCAAACACCAAATCAAACTATCAACGTTACTCCACGTATGGTTGTAGGTGTTGGTAATGTGGGTAGAAAATCAGGAGAAGCAACTTACACTCTCTACAACCCGAATAATAATCAAGTAGAATTTAAGACAGTTCGCTATGGGGTAAATAAGGGTTTTGGAGTCAAAAAAACAACTGTTAAGTCTAATTAGTTTTTCGCTATTTGTTATTTAATTGTTCTATATTTAGCCAATGAGGAATTAAAAACATTTGATTACCCGAATAATTTCAAGTAAGGCATTACAAATTTTATTATTCAAGTTAGCTTCTATCTAAAGGTAATGCAGTACCATATTACGAGAATGATTTTCATTGTCTGGGAGAATAAGGATGACTGCTCAAGCTTTAGATACAGTCCCCGTAACCGTTCTTACTGGTTATTTAGGAGCGGGGAAAACAACTTTACTCAACCGGATTCTCACCCACGAGCATGGTAAGAAAGTCGCGGTGATAGTAAATGAGTTTGGGGAAGTCGGAATTGATAATCAATTGGTTATCGATGCTGATGAAGAAATCTTTGAAATGAATAATGGCTGCATTTGCTGTACGGTGCGCGGTGATTTGATTCGCATCATTGCTAATTTAATGAAGCGACGTGACAAATTTGACCACTTAGTAATTGAAACTACTGGACTAGCAGACCCCGCACCTGTAATTCAGACTTTCTTTGTAGATGAAGATATGCAGGAAAAATTGAATTTAGATGCTGTAGTTACAGTAGTCGATGCTAAGCATATTTGGCAACATTGGGATGCGGATGAAGCTCAAGAACAAATAGCTTTTGCTGATGTAGTTTTACTTAATAAAACAGATTTAGTAGCCCCAGAGCAACTTGAAGAATTAGAAAATAGAATACGGGGAATGAATGCAATGGCAAAAATCTACCGTACTCGCAATTCTGAGTTAGAAATGGATGCGCTTTTAGGGGTGAAAGCTTTTGATTTAGATAGAGCTTTGGAAATTGACCCAGATTTTTTAAGCGAAGATGCTCACGAACATGATGAAACTGTTTATTCGATAGCTTTGGTAGAAAAAGGTGAATTAGACGGAAATAAATTAAATCAATGGTTAAGTAATTTATTACAAACCAAAGGACCTGATATTTTCCGGATGAAAGGTATTTTAAATATTGCAGGAGAGGATGAAAGGTTTGTTTTCCAAGGAGTACATATGTTATTAGATGGAAAACCAGACCGTTTATGGAAAGAAGGCGAACAACGTAAGAATGAACTGGTTTTTATTGGTCGAAATTTAGATGAAACTCAGTTGAAGAAAGATTTTTTAGCTTGTATGGCTTAATTTTTATTAATCGTTATAGCTACTGATGTATACCTCAAAACCTCACCCCCAACCCCTCTCCTTAACAAGGAGAGGGGAGATAAAGCACAGCTTTATTGGGGTGAGGTGAAGCTGTACCTCGGTTGCTTCATAAATGCTATATTCTGCCATTTTATTCTTTCTTATTTCTTACTTCTTACTTCTTACTTGCTTTTAAGATTATGAAAACTATTAAATCTACAGACTTTGATTTAAATTGGAATAATATACTTTCTGATTATATAACCGCTGTAAATTGGTCTTCTGATGGTAGTACTTTAGCGATGAGTTCTGCTGCTGGTGAAGTAAAAGTTTTGGTAGAAAACGAATTAATAGCTTTGCAAGAAGTCACCAATACTTCCATTGATAGACTAGCTTTTTCTACTGATGGAAAGTTTTTAGCAGTTGGCGGACAAGATGGTAAAGTAAAAATTTGGAGTACTTCTAATCATCAACTGATTGCGACTTTAGAAAATGCTCCAGCTTGGGTAGATAAGTTAGCATGGAGTCCCCGCAAAAATTTACTAGCTTTTAGTTTGGGACGTTACGTACAGGTTTGGGATGCAGACATCCAAGAAATTGTTGTCACCTTGAATTTTGATAATTCTTCAGTACTGAGTATTGACTGGAGTCATGATGGTAAATTTCTGGCGATCGCTGGTTATCAAGGTGTGAAAATTTGGCGCTCTCATGAATGGGATGAAGACCCGTATTTGTTTAGCATACCATCGGCTAGTGTTGCTGTGGCTTGGTCGTCTGATGGTAAATACATTGCTTCGGGTAACATGGATAAAACTATCTGTGTATTGGAAACAGATTTGATTGCTAATGCTAAACAAGCCGAACCTTGGTTAATGCATGGTTTTCCCGGAAAAATTCGTCATTTAGCTTGGTCAAAAGTTACTACATCTAAAAAAGAGCCATTACTCGCATCTTCCTGCGGAGAAAGTATAGTTATTTGGGAAAAACAAGATGATGCATCTTCCGGTTGGGGTGCGACTGTATTAAGCAATCACAGCGATATTGTAGAAGCAATCGAATTTGCACCCGATAACTTAATGCTTGCTTCTGCTGGTGCTGAAGGTTGGCTTTGTTTGTGGAAAAAAGCGAAAAAAGTAACGCAAGTTCTCCAAGGTGCTAAAAACGGGTTTTCTTGTGTTGCATGGCATCCCCAAGGTCATAAAATTGCTGCTGGGGGTCAAAATGGTGAAGTGCTAATTTGGTATAAAGGTAATCGTGGAGTTGGTTTTGCTTAAAGATTGATAATTCTTGAGTATTCAAGATTCTTCCTCACTTTGCTTTTCAATAGCTTTTCTGACAACTTCAACTTCCAATTCCAGAGCTTGAGCAATTTGTTCGACACTCAATCCCATATTTAACAAACGGGGTATTGTTTCAAGTTTTGTTGCTATTTTTGTTTTTTGTTCAACCTCTTGCTCAACTTCTTCTCGAACTTCTTGATAAAATCTAGTTTTTCGCCACTCGGTTAATCCAAACATCGCTGCTAACTCCTGTCTAGTTTGATTGGAGAATTTATAAATCAACATCCTTTCTACTAATTCTAAAAGCTGCCGACGGTTGCTGACATCTACTTGTTGGACTTTTTCGATTAAATTTCTGGCAACTTCTACAGCTTCTTCTTCCGGAGCAACTACCAATCCAATTATCCCCAACCCAATTGAAGAAGAAGTATCTGTTAATTCATCTAGATATATTACTTGTATTTGCCCATCAGATAGTGATGTCTGATACGCAATCGGAATACCAGGGTCAAGGCTACGTTTAGACCATAAAACTACTGCTTTCCAGTTTTTATCTGGTTTATACTGGTTGAGATAAACAAAGGCTTCGGTGATTAATCGCCAGTATAAATCGTCATCACGCTGATATTGTACTTCTACAAAATAAATTGGATCTTGGGGATATTCGGGCTTAGGTATAAATAAACCATCAATTCTTCGCGCAAGCTCTTTTATCTCCACAGAGGAAAATTCATAGTGTAAAGCTTGAGTGGGAGATTGTTGCAGTATTTCAAATAATACGCTGGGAAGGTTTTGTAGCAGCGTATAAAAGATTGTATCTGTTTTCATCCATTAAAACTTTGGAATCACTGGTAGAGCATATGTATTATACAGCAATGTTTATACCAATTTGCCCACAGTCAAACTATTATTACTTGTAATTTAATTTAATATAAACAGAATAGTTGTTTATCAAAGGGTTGAAGTGAATTTTTGTTCTAATTGTTCAATGTTATCTATCAAAATCTGAACTTGAGCAGGCTTATTGCGGAACCAATCTGTTGACCAAATTCGATGAATTTTCCAACCCAACCTTTCAAGGACTTGCTGTCTTAAACGGTCGCGGTCTCTTGCGGTGGGTGAATTATGATAAGATGCACCATCGCACTCAATTCCTAACAAAAACTCACCTGGACGATTTTTATTAACCACTCCCAAATCAATTCGATAACCAGAACATCCTACTTGGGTGCGAAGAATATATCCTTTTTCTGCTAGTGTATGATAAACATCTTCTTCAAAGGGTGAGTCAAATTTAAGCTTATCAGTATAAAAATTACCTTCAAGTCTTTCACCACCACTAGCAGCATACTCTAAATAATCGCGTAGTAATCTTATACCTTCGCTTTTAGTACGTGTGGTATCTATATCACCAGCAACAATTGAAGAAACCAAAGTCAGCTTTCTTTTAGCTCGGGTTACAGCAACATTTAATCGTCTTTCTCCACCTTGTTTAATTAAAGGACCAAAGCTAAGAGAAAACTTACCTTGAGAATCGCGAGCATAACCAACGCTAATTACAATTGCATCCCGCTCATCCCCTTGAACGTTTTCCAATGCTTTAATAAAAAACTGAGGTGAGTTATCGCTGCAAAATGTTTCTAGCTCGGGATGTTCTTTACTTAAAATTTCTATTTGCTCCCCAATAGCATCAGCCTGAGCTTCACTAAAGGCAATAATACCAAGGGATTGTTCGGGAAAGTTTTGAAAATGTTCTAATGTAAGTTGAGCAACTATTTCTGCTTCCCGTCGATTGTCCCTGCGTCCACCACGGTCGTAAATACCATCAGGAACGTGTTTAAACCATACTCCCAAATCTGGATTTTGAACTGGGTTGGGAAAAGTTACTAATTGAGAATCGTAAAAATGTTTATTAGAAAAAGCAATCAAACGCTCATCTTGACTGCGATAGTGCCATTTTAATGTACGTCCAAACATAAAATTTGAACATTCATCTAAAACACTTTCATAACTTTCATCATCAGTATCATCTAAATCTTCTTCACTATCTCCCGTGGAGAAGAATGAAGTGGGAGGTAATTGTTTGCGATCGCCAATTATAATAACTTGGTCGGAGCGAATTATTGAGGGGACAACATCTTCTGTACGAAGCTGAGATGCTTCATCAAAAATAAGAACATCAAAATGAACTACATCAGCGTTAACATATTGGCTGACTGAAAGTGGACTCATCATCCAACAAGGTTTCAAAGCTTTGACAAGATTAGGAATTCCCTTTTGGTTATCGTTAAGTAATTTACGAATGGGTAAATGTCTACTTTTTTTTGTTACTTCTTTTTTTAACCTTGGTAATTCAGCTTGAATAATCGAAGTTTTTTCCTGTTCTTCCCAACATTGTAGGTGACGTTGTTTTAAGCGTTCTTTAGCAGCATCAAGTTGGTAACTATCAAGTTTAGTAAACTCTTGAATTTGCTGCTCCTGTACCTCAACATTAAAATTCTTTAACTCAGGTTTTTTAGCAAGGATAGCATCAAGACAAGTTTGGTAAATACGCTTCTCTAAAATTGGGAACCAAAGTTTTGGTTCTATATTATTGTCACGTAAAGCATCTAATAATTTTTTAGTTCCGAGATTTTCTAGCTTTTGATAAGTTTCCTTGTAAGTTAGCCATTCTTGAAAGTCAGATAATTCAGATTGAGCTAAATTGAGAAAATCTTCTAGTTCTACAAAAGGAATTTGATTTACAGGTAAATAAGAATCTGTAATATCACTTTCGTTAAAGTGCGATAAAAGGAAACCTACTCCTTGGTTAATATTGCTGCTAATTTCTTCAAAGTTTTGAACAAGTTGATTTATTTCTCGTCGCAGAAAAGAAGAATTAATTATTTGCTGTATAGAGTCATGATTTAGCGAATAAGCTTCTAATTCAAGCAACCAATTCAAAGCATCTTCAATTGGCTTTAACTCCGCTTCTTGAGAAATTTGTGGATTAAACAAAGACCCAAAAACTTGACGGGGAAGATACTCTGGATGACTTAATTTATTTCGTAAAACAACAATAGGATTGGGTTTATTGTCTCGTAAAGCATTAACGAATTCTTGCAGTCCTAATTTTTTTAATTCTTCGCAAATTTCTTGGTATTTTAACCATTTGCGAAAATCTTCCAAGTCAGTTTCAGCTAGATTAATAAATTCTATAAGTTCTGTAAATAAGATTTTATTTTTAGGATAATATTGCTTAACAATATTATTCTTGTTAAAGTATAAAGTTAAAAATTTTATTCCTTGTTCAAAAATTGCGGGAAATGATTCGAGTCTTTGAACTAAATCGGATAATTCCTGTTGTAGAGAAGAAGAATTTATAATCCGTTTTATATAATCATGAGGAAGGGAATAATTTTGTAAGTTAGTTAGCCAACTTAAAGCTTGTTCGATTTTGATTAGTTCTGATTCATTAGAAACTTCTGGATTAAATAAAGATCCAAAAATTTTACGAACAGGGGAATTTTTTTGATGCAGTTCATTTCTGGCTGTTTGCACTTCTACAGCTTGCGATAAATCTCTTTTTAATTCATTAAATGAAGTTCCTGCTTCCTGAAAGCACAGTTTCTTCAAACGCTTCATATCTTTTCTATACTGAGCATTAAAAATGCTAATAAACCAAAAACGGTTATATCTTTGAAATCTATTATTCAAAGCAGGCAATTGTGAAGAGAATAATTCAGAATGATATTTTTGTTTTAATAAAGTCTCATTTTCTGATAAATAATTAACACTTTTTTTCAAGTTAGCGAAAGCATTTTCAGCATTTAATACATCTACTTCTATAAAATCATCGGGTAAATTTGATGGAGCTTGCAAAATATGTTTAATAATTTGAATGCTTGCTTCGACATCTTCTATGTTCAATAATGGCTGATATTTTAAAATAAGTTGAAGCCGTTCGCTATCAGTTTGTAGGTTAGAAAGAGCTTGTTGAAAATTATTTATTTTCTGATGTAACTCTAACTCTAGAGCTTCGGAGCAAGATTGCAATTTACTGCTTGACCAGATATTCGCTTTTTCTTCTCTTAAAAATGAAACAAGGGAAGAAAGCTGTTCGAGTAAATCAAGACCAAAATGTGAAGGTTGCGTTCTCTCAATTTCTTGAACATCTTGTTTTAAAATATCAAATGCTTCACGAGCATTCACAACATCTACTTTAGCCCAATTTTCAGGTAATTGATATGGTGCTGTTGTTATATGAACAACTGCTGGATAATAATGCTCTAAAGTTTCTACATTAGATAACGGCTGAATTTTTAGCTTTCCTTCAAGTTGCCGACTAAGAATTTTTATAGAATCAATCGCTTGCTGAAAATCTTGTATTTTCTCTTGAATTTCTAATTCAAGTTCATAATAATAAGAATTAATCGAGCTTTTTGACCAAATAGTAGTTTTTTCTTTTTTAAAAAATAGTAAAAACTTTGCTAACTGGCTGAATAAATCTTTTGCTTCATCCAATCTATTTGGATTCCACTGATTAAATTTAGAAAATATGACATTTATATTAGGAACTTCTTGATGTTCTTTTTTCAAAAGCTCGCCAAAAATCTCAAAAGGTGATTTATCTAAAGGCTTCTGTTTGTCATGTAAACTTGTAAGATATGAATTCAAAGATTGACGAGTATTTACCAATTTTTCAAATAATAACTGATGATTTTCAGCTTCAGATACTTGTGAAAGATAATCAATTGTTTTTGATAAATTGTTTACAATTTTTCTTTTATCTGTTGTGCCACTATGGTGTAGATTCAGACATATATTGTCTAAACCACATTCTGCCATGCGTTTATAAACAACATTCAGTGCAGTTTCTTTTTCCGCAACTAATAAAACAGATTTACCATCACCAATTAGTTCGGCAATCATATTTACTATTGTTTGACTTTTTCCGGTTCCTGGTGGTCCTTGAACAACAAAACTAGAACCAGATTTTGCAGCTTCAATAACAACTTGTTGACTAGAATCAGCATCAAGAATCTGAAATATTCTTTCCGGTTTAACTTGAGAATCTAAAGCAGACGCAGGTATAGGTTCTTGATAATTAGACTGATATTGATTTAAATCTCCACTAATTGCTTGCAAAATAGGATGAGTGAATATCAAATCTTCATTTTCAATAATGTCTCGAACCATTGCAGCTTTGGCATAAGAAAATAACGATAGAAAGACATTCTCTTTAATTTCCCATGTCTTGTGTTCTGAAAAAGCTTCGCTAACTAGAGCAATAATTTCACTGTAATTTAATTCTTGGATTGTTTCTGCTTCTGGAAAATCAATTGCAAAATTTTGTTTTAACTTTTGTGTTAAAGCTGGATTTAAAACAATCTCCTCATCTAAGACAGATATTTTGTATATATCCCTCCCCCGCTCCTTTGTTAATTCTAAGGGAAGCAAAATCAACGGTGAAAGCAAAGCTTCTTCTGGTTTATCTTTGTCATACCAAGTCAAAGTTCCCAATACTAAAAATAAACTATTAACTCCTCGTTCCTCAAAGGAGCGTCTTGCTTCACTACGAATTTTTTTGAGTCGTTTAAGTTGCTCGTTACCAGCTTGACGAGTAATTAATTCTAAAGAACTTTTTCTTTCTGGTAATTTTTTATTTTCTTTCAATAGAGTAATATCTTGATACTCGCTATCAAGTATTTGAAATTGAAACGATTTTTTCCCTTCTGTGAGATTTTTGAAGAGAATATCCGGTTTATCTGTCAAAATCTCCAAACTTCGAGGGCTATCTTGCTTAAACTTGATTAAAGGATTCCGTCGTCCTAAATCAGCCAGTCCAGCTTTCCACCTGACAATCTTTTGAATAAGTTTTTGTTGATAATCTGAAGCAGGCTGTTGCATACTCGTTGATACCATAGATATACGTACAGCCAAACATTATACTTATTAAATTTGCTTTCGTCTTTGCTTTATTGGCTTAAGAAGGCTACTAAACCTTTAAAAGTGATGCAAACTTCTATTCGCTTCGTAGTGATAGTAGTCAGTGGGAAAATGGTGGAATTTGCAAAGATACTGGAGCAATTAATTTATTTGGCAGCAACCAACTTCTGTAGCACCCTTAAAAAGCATTCATGATTGTCAATAAATCTCAATTACGGCCCACAAAAATAGCATCTAGGCCAAAGCTCTCCAAGACTGTGAAAGTACTGTCCCTGCTGACTTTGCAAACACAAACGTTAATAATAAACCTACTGCTAAATCAGGAAATATCGAGCCTGTCAGAAACACTAATCCTGCTGCTACAAGAACGGATATATTGGCAACGATGTCATTCCTCGAACACAACCACACAGAAGACATATTCAGATTATCCCTTCTATGTCTAGCTAATAACAACAGACAGACTAAATTGGCAAGTAACGCTATAACTCCAATCGCACTCATAACGGTTGCTTCTGGAGTTACACCCGAAAAGAATTGATAGGTTGCTCTAGCAAATACCGAAATCGCAAACACAAACATGATGATTCCCTTCAGAAATGCTGAGCCAGCCTGAGCTTTACTACCCTTATTAATGACATATAAACTGCTTGCGTAAACCAAGGTATCACCTAGCATATCGAGGGAGTCTCCAGTCAAAGATATCGAATCCGCACGAATACCTGCTCCAAACTCCACAAAGAACATTACTAGGTTGATAAACAAAACAACCCAAAGAACATTAGCTTGCTGTTTTTTCAGCTTCGTTAGCTCACAACCTTTGTTTTGACAGCAGTTATCACTCATAATTTTCCTATGATTTAATTATTCTAATATTCAAACGAACATTAGAATGATATCACAAAGAAAGTTCATTCTAACGTTGCTTAGAATGACTTACTCAGCAAGTTGCTTTAATGTATAGTAGAGAACTTCTGCTATACGCTGGTCTTTAAGAGAATAATAAGCTAGCTTGCCATCGTTTCTATACTTTAAAATTTTAAGATCGCGTAGTTTCCGCAAATGATGAGAGGCAGACGCAATTTTGACATCAAGCAGAGAAGCCACGTCGCAAACGCAAAGCTCTTGACCGTTACTCAGAGCGTGAAGAATCTTTAAGCGTGATTTATCTGCTAAAGCACTAAAAAGAATTTGAGCATTTTCGATAATATCATCTCCCGGCAATGCTTCACCAACCTCTTGCACTAATTCCGAGTTAAAACACTGGGTTTGGCAAACGTCACTTTCCTTGGCTTTAGTCACAAATCTTGACGTACACGAGGTTTTACAACTTAATTATAGCTGAGGCGTGATAATCGGTTTATTTTTATTACTACCCGAAAAAGTCTTTACATCAAACCAACTTTTTACGCTATTATGATAACGATTCTCATTCTAGTTGCATATGGTCAGTTCATTATCCCAATCTCAGGAAGGCTTGCAAGAGAAAGATGCCCAAAAGCTTGAGCAGATTCGTCATACTTGCGCTCACATCATGGCTATGGCTGTACAAAAGCTGTTTCCGGGGACAAAAGTTGCGATTGGACCAGTTACCGATACAGGTTTTTACTACGATTTTGATTGTCCTGTAAGTATTACCCCAGATGATTTGGGTAAAATTGAAGCCGAAATGCGGCGAATAATTAAGTCAAATTTACCTATTATTCGTGAGGAGGTGGAAAGGGAAGACATTCAAAAAGAAATCACAGCTTTGAATGAACCATATAAGTTAGAAATTTTAGAACGAATTCCCGATCAAGAAATAATTACTCGTTATTTTATTGGTAGTCCCGATGCTGGTAATAGAGAATCATCATTGCTTGCTGTAGATAATACAAATAATACAAAACTTAATCAAGCTAATAGTTATTGGTGGGATTTATGTGCGGGACCCCACGTAAATTTTACTAGAGAAATTAATAAAAAAGCGTTTGCATTATTAAATGTTGCGGGTGCATATTGGCAAGGAGATGAAACCAAGCCGATGTTACAGCGTATTTACGGTACAGCTTGGGAAACTCCAGAAGAATTACAGGCTTTTTTGAAGCAAAGAGAAGAAGTATTAAAACGCGACCATAGAAAATTAGGTCAGCAATTAGATTTATTTAGCATTCAAGAAGATGCTGGTGGAGGGTTAGTATTTTGGCATCCTAAAGGTGCAACAATTCGCTACATAATTGAAGAATATTGGCGCAAATCTCACATAGAATCTGGTTATAAATTACTATATACACCCCATATTGCTAATTTAGATTTATGGAAAACATCGGGTCATTTCGATTTTTATAGTGAAAATATGTTTGATTCGATGGAAGTGGAAAAACAAGCTTATCAAATTAAGCCGATGAATTGTCCTTTCCACGTACTGACTTATAAAAATAAGCTACATTCCTATCGAGAATTACCATTAAGATGGGCGGAATTAGGAACAGTTTATCGTTACGAACGTTCGGGAGCGCTACATGGTTTGATGCGAGTGCGTGGGTTTACTCAAGATGATGCTCATATCTTTTGTTTACCAAATCAAATAGCTGATGAAATTTTAGGAGTATTGAATCTTACTGAGCAGATTTTATCTGATTTTGGTTTTAATAATTACGAAATAAATCTTTCTACTCGTCCCAGTAAATCAGTAGGAACAGATGAAGTTTGGGAGTTAGCAACTGCGGCTTTAAAAGAAGCATTAGATAATAAAGGTTGGAATTATATTGTAGATGAAGGTGGTGGTGCTTTTTATGGACCAAAAATAGATATAAAAATTCAAGATGCGATTGGTCGTTTGTGGCAATGTTCGACGATTCAGGTAGATTTTAATTTACCTGAAAGGTTTGATATGCAATATGTTGCTGATGACGATACTAAAAAACGACCAATAATGATTCATCGGGCAATTTTTGGTTCGATAGAACGTTTTTTTGGAATTTTAATTGAGAACTATGCTGGTGATTTTCCTTTGTGGTTAGCGCCAATTCAATGTAGATTATTACCAGTTAGCGATGAAGTACGAGAATATGCAGAATCCGTAGCGAAGGAATTGCATAAAGAAGGATTAAGAGTAGAAGTTGATGGTAGTGGGGAAAGATTAGGTAAACAAATTCGTAATGCGGAATTAGAAAAAATTCCTGTAGTTGCTGTAGTTGGAAAACGAGAGATGGAAAACCAAAATTTAAGCGTGCGTACCCGAAAAGGTGGAGATTTAGGAGCGCTATCAATCAATGAAACAGTTACTCATTTGCAATCGATTATTGCTTTGAATACAACTATTTAAAGTTAATTTAAGCTATTAAATAAGGTCATAAAATATATGAGCTTTTCTTTGGGTAAACAATTTCAGAAAGCCAGTTCTGAGAAAACTAAGCAAATTAAACAATGGATTTATCAAGCTTTGGAAATTGACGATGAAATTTCTATTTCTTTAAGTCAGCTGCAATGTACGGAACCTGGATGTCCGCCAATTGAAACGGTAATAAATGTGATGACTAATCCCGTACAACAATACAAAATTCACAAGTCTATTGCTGAGATAGAATATACAGATATTAGTTTGCTCAAGCAGAATAAATAATCGGGAGCATTTCAAAATCGAGATGCTCCCTAAATAATTTTTTTGTTATTTGTTGTTGAAATTTATCTAATATGGCTTCTCACACATTATTTGTTTGTAAATCCTGTTACTTTTCAGCTACACAACGCGATTACATGGGCGAAAGGGGTGGTAAACATTTATTAAGTAAGTTACTAGATTTGCATCAACACTGGTCGTTAAAATCTGAATTTGTCATTGCAGAAGTAGAATGTTTAAGTGCTTGTAAAAGACCTTGTTCTGTAGCGCTTACTGCTCCAAAAAAAACTAGTTTAATGTTTGGTGATTTACCACCATTAGAAAGTGCAGCAGATATATTAAAATTGTGCGAAAGATATCGTACTAGCACTAATGGCATAGTTTCACGAAATGAACGACCAGAAGTTTTACAAAAAGGAATATTAGCACGAATTCCCGCACCGATAGACCAGCAAAAATAGAAAATTATTTTTACGCTTAAATATGTTTAAATAATCTGACAAAAATCAAAACTTAGTAACAACTTAGTAATAAATACCAGGAGAAATTATGACTCAACTAACTGCACCCAAATCTGATATTATTCCCGATATTCCTAAAAGAGGAATGCCTGTTACTATTATTACCGGATTTTTAGGTAGTGGTAAGACAACATTACTCAATCAAATTCTTCATAACAAAGAAGATTTGAAAGTTGCCGTGCTTGTAAATGAATTTGGTGATATTAATATTGATAGCCAGTTACTCATCTCTACGGATGATGACATGATGGAACTGAGTAACGGCTGTATTTGTTGTACTATTAACGATGGATTAGTTGATGCGGTTTATCGAATTTTAGAAAGAGACGAACGCATTGACTATATGGTCATAGAAACTACAGGTGTAGCTGACCCATTACCAATTGTTTTAACTTTTTTAGGTACAGAACTCAGAGATTTAACCAATATTGATTCCATACTTACTCTAGTTGATGCAGAAGCTTTTAATAGCGAACATTTCCAAAGTGAAGCTGCTTTAAAACAGATAACTTATGGTGATATTATCCTCCTCAACAAAACTGATTTAGTTGGTGAAGAAAAATTAGGTGAGCTAGAAAGTTTTATTAAGGAAACTAAATCTGGTGCAAAAATTCTTCGCACTTCTTACGGTAAAGTTGCTTTACCATTAATTTTAGATGTGGAATTGACCCCCAAAGATGAATATTCTTCCTTGATTGAGGAAGATAGTCACGAACATCATCATCATCACCATGAGCACGACCATGACCACGACCATCATCACCATGACCATCATGACCACGAACACCATCACCATCACTCAAATCATCTAGAAAATGATGGATTCGTTTCCATTTCTTTCCAGAGCGATCGCCCTTTTGATGTGCATAAATTTGAGACATTTCTGAATGAAGAAATGCCAGAAAATGTATTTAGAGCCAAGGGTATCCTCTGGTTTAGCGATAGCGAACTACGACATATTTTCCAACTTAGCGGTCCTCGCTATCAACTCAATGCTGATGAATGGTCTACTACAAACCGCCAAAATCAATTAGTTTTCATCGGTCGCAATTTGGACAAAAATGAAATTCATTCTCAACTTAACAATTGTTTACTATAATTCAAATAATTTTAGTAATTATTGCTCGTTAAATAGTTAGTTGAAGGACTGTAAATACACCCTGCAACGCCGATTTTATTTGTCTAATTGCAATGAAATTAGTGTTGCAAAAGTGAAGCATTCAGCACTAACTACTAAACACTAGTAACCAATTATAAATTTGTCGAAATTGCATTCACCGGACAAGTAGGAATACATTGCTCGCAAACAATGCAGCGAGAACGAGTAAACGTCAATTTAAAACTTTGAGGATTAAGAGTAAGTGCTTGTGTCGGGCACACCCCAGTACATAATCCACAGTGAACGCAAGATTCCTCGTCGATGACAATTTCTCCCAAACTAAGCGAAACAGCAATGTTCTGCTCCCGCATCCACTGTATCGCTGCATCTAACTGGTCAATATCCCCAGATAGCTCCACAACCAGTTTACCAATTTGATTGGGAGCAACTTGAGCGCGGATAATATTCGCAGCTACATTAAAATCCTTAGCCAGTCTGTAGGTAATGGGCATTTGAACCGTGCGTTTAGGAAATGTAATGGTAACTCGTTTTTTCATTTTGGATTAGTAATTGGGGATTGGTAATTGGTAATTGGTAATTGGGGATTGGGCATGGGGCATAGGGCATAGGGCATTGGTAGTAGGAGTTAGGAGTTAAGAGTGATGAATAAAATGATTAACTATTTTTACCCATTACCCATTACCTATAAGCCATTGCCCATTACCAATTACCCATATGATGTTTTTATTTTCGTAACAGTTCTAATAAATGGAAGTAGAGAGTTAAACTTGTATGAAATGACTTGTTAAGACTTTATAAACTTTTATCATGAGTAAGGATTCGTCCTTAGATTCGCAGGAAAAGCCAGAAGCAACTTTTGGAATACGTCTCCGAAATTTTTTGATTGTAACGGTAGCTGCTGTTCTTTCAGTAGCTTTATTCATAGGACTCCGAAGTGAGACCAGTTCGGCTTCCCTAGCCGATTTAGATGAGAATTCCATACCATTGGAAGTTGCTTTGAGTAATGGAAAACCATCTTTAATAGAATTTTACGCTAATTGGTGTACTGTCTGCCAGAAGATGGCACCCGATATTGCCACACTAGAAACAGAATATGCCGATAAAGTAAATTTCGTGATGCTGAATGTAGATAACAGTAAGTGGCTGCCGGAAATGCTGCAATATCGTGTGGATGGGATTCCTCATTTTGTGTTTTTAGATGCAGATGCTCAAGCCCAAGCAGAAACTATAGGCGACCAACCCCGGACAATTATGGGAAGTAATCTAGAAGCCTTGATTGCAGGTTCAACCTTACCTTATGCTCAAGCTAACGGTAGAGTTTCGCAATTTTCTACAACCGCAGTGCCGACAGGTAATAATGAAGACCCACGCAGTCACGGCAGTCAGGTGGTGAATTAGAATGCTTGTGACAGCTTGTAGACTTGCTCGTAGTTTTCTAACAAGCAATATATGCTTGCGTGGGTTTAAGATAGGTGAGGTTGTATTAGCTACAACATCGCTTGTAGTACTTCGTTCAAAACACAATTAACCTCAACTATTCTTCCCATAGCTGGGAAATATGATGTTACAGCTTATTTTCGTTGTTATTTTTGTTATTTCAGGTTCAGCCCTCTGTTCTGGAATAGAAGCGGCTTTATTTTCGGTTTCGACGCTCAAAGTTAGACAATTAGCGCAGTCAAAGAATGCATCAGCAGTGGCTTTACTGGCGATTCGCGAAAACATGAATCGACCGATTGCTACTATTGTAGTCATCAATAATATTTTCAATATTGTCGGTAGTATTATTACAGGTAGTCTTGCCGAAGAAGTATTTGGAGATGTTTGGCTGGGTGTATTTTCAGGAGTTTTGACATTTCTGATTATCATTTGTGCAGAAATTATTCCAAAAACTGTAGGCGAGCGCTATGCAGAATCAATTTCCCTACTTATAGCGATTCCTCTTGCTGCATTGACTTTAATCTTTACACCTTTGGTATGGGTTTTAGAGAATATTACAGCACCTTTCACTAAAGGTAAAAAACAACCAACAACTAATAAAGCAGAAATTATGTTGTTGGCAGATATTGCTCATCAAGAAGGAATAATTGAACGCGACGAAGCACAGATGATTCAGCGGGTGTTTCAGTTAAATGAACTGACAGCAGCAGATTTAATGACACCCCGAACGATACTTACATATTTGCGCGGTAATTTAACTCTTGCTGAAGCTAAAACTGATATTATCAGTTCGCAGCATACAAGAATAATTGTCATTAATGAAACTATTGATGAAGTAATTGGTGTAGCTTTAAAGCAGAACTTGCTGACAGCAATGGTAGAAGGAAGAAAAACTCAAAAAATTGGCACATTAACGCGAAAAGTTGGATTTGTACCCGAAACAATTCGCGCCGACAGATTAATGAGAAACTTTCTTGAAGCCCGAGAGCATTTAGCTGTAGTTGTAGATGAGTACGGTAATGTTTCTGGGGTAATTACCTTAGAAGACGTATTAGAAGTAATAACCGGCGAAATTGTGGACGAAACAGATAAAACCATCGACTTGCAGGCGATCGCCCGTAAAAAGCGAGAAAGAATGTTGCAGTCAATGCGTTTTGCTTATCGCTCTGTAGAAAATAAACGGTAAATCAGTTAGCAGTTATCAGTTAGGAGTGAGGAGTTAGGAGTTAGGAATTTTTCTACCCCCTCTTCCCCCTCTTCCCCCTCTCTCACTATTCCCCGTTCCCTGTTCCCTGTTCCCTTATCATTTCCATATAAGCTTTCGGGTATATCAATAGAAAAAATCCCATCCAAGTTAATAAAGGGATGGATACTAAAATAGTTAGCCAAACTTTGTGAAATAATAACCAGCTTCCAGAAATTATTGTTGTACCCGTGAGTAATATAGACCAAGGTTGACACCACCAAGGTTTATATTGCCATACGCTAATTGGTTTTTGGGAAGTCATATTTTTGATAATAATTGGCTCGAAATACTATATAGAATTTTTCGGAGAATAAGGACCTAAAAACTTTTCACCATTAAAATGAATTATATGTTCTGGTGATTGTGCAATCCAAACTTCTGTTTCCCATGCTATATCTGGCGCAAACTGTCGATAATTGTTCTTTTAATGTTTCTCTATTTGACAAAAAATTCTCAACTTCTTTTTCCCAGTTCAAATCGCTAAATTTTTTGATTAAATCAATATATTCTGGATTTAAAGCA
Source organism: Rivularia sp. PCC 7116 (assembly GCF_000316665.1). Classification (GTDB taxonomy): domain Bacteria; phylum Cyanobacteriota; class Cyanobacteriia; order Cyanobacteriales; family Nostocaceae; genus Rivularia. The sequence goes on from NC_019678.1 coordinate 2,834,162, forward strand.
TATGAGCGCGTACCATCATTTTTCGCTGCGTTCTTGTTTGCAGAACTAGAGTTAATTATTTTTGCTAAAACAGGAAATTTTAAATCTTTGCGACGTATATCATCATATGAACTGTCGGAAATATTTTCATCAAAATGATTATTCCAATATCTGATAATATCTCTTGTTCTTAGAGCATGAGAGCCACTAATATTTTTCCAGTCAGTACTTTGTTTAACATTAGAAACAGCTAAAAAAGCCATTCCTATTCTTTCCCTACGTCTGAGCGTAATTCCTTCTAAAGGTATACCAAGCTTATCCAGAATATACAATGCTTCATTAATTAGCTGTTGCAGACTGTTTGTTTTCTTTGATTTTAAAATATATTGTGGTATTTTTGACATAACAAACAGCTAGAAAGGCAATGATAACTGTATTGGCGCTTGATATTGCTCTATCTCTTTAGAAGACACTCTATAATCCGAATTTAAGTATTCTCTAACACTTGCTGCTAAATGAAAAGCAAATAATGGTGAAACTGCATTACCAATTTGATTAAAACAGCTTGTATTAGTACCCATAAATTCAAACCAGTCGGGAAAGCTTTGTAAACGAGCAGCTTCTTCTAATAATAAACGTCTTCGTCTACCGTCAGGAAGTTTTATTCTATGCATATCACCTGTCGCACCAGCCAAGTTCCTACAGGTTAATGTTCTTGCTGGTTTATTTAAATGTAAATCCCGAGGATTTTTACAAGCGGATGCTTTTTCATATTTTGCAACATATTTATCCATATTATCAGTAAGAAATTTAGATTCTGGAGGAGTTGCAAATGCAAGTTCTCCTAATGCTTCACCTGCTGTGATTATTTTTTCTAATACATGTGGAAATTTAAATTTTCCATGATGACCAACTACTATTAAACGTTCGCGATTTTGAGGAACCCCGAAATTAACTGCATTTAATAATTTATATTCAACTATATAGTCTAAATTTTGCAACGATTGGATAATTTCGTCAAAATACCATTTATTTCTATAAAGTAAGCCTCGAACATTTTCAAATAACCATATTTGTGGATTTAGCTTTTTAACCGCATTTATAAATATTGGAAAACCATCTCGCGAATCTTTTAAACCTTTTTGCTTACCTCCCACACTAAAAGGCTGACAAGGAACCCCACCTATTATGACATCACATGACGGTAATTCTATTTCATTTGTAAGTACAACTTTCGTGCATTCTCCTTTTAGATTTTGATTATATGTAGCGCAAGAATCGCTATCCATTTCAAAGCCATATGTTACAAATCTTTGTGCTTCAAATCCCAAAGATAAACCACCACAACCTGCGAATAAGTCTATAACTATAGGGCTTTGAGATTGTTTCGGTGTTAAGAGATGGTTGATTTTATCTATATAGTTCATACTTTGAATAAGTAGAAAAATTTAGTTTGTACGAAGTGCTTTAATGCTTGTAATCATAATTGCACGGGATAACTTAAGTGATTTAGTGATTTGGCGCTCCCAGAACCTTACGTGTTTTATGCCAACACCTATATAAAAAATATAGGGCAAGCTACCAGCCCACCCTACAGTAAATCACGATTAAATTAAAAACTTAATATTTACCTTTCCACAACTTCCCTTACCAACTGCGCTAATTTCTCAGCGCTTTCGGGAACTGCTACTGTTTTCGCTTTATCGCTCATTTGCTGCAATTCTTCAGGAGATTTCAATAATTCTAAAACCTGTAACAGCAATTTTTCTGCGGTTAATTCTTTCTGCTGAAATAATATCCCTGCTCCTGCCGTCGTATATACTTGAGCGTTATAGGTTTGATGGTCTTCTGCTGCGTAAGGATAGGGAATCAAAATCGCTGGAGTACCGCATACGGCTAATTCGGTGACGCTTCCAGCACCGGAGCGACTGATAGCTAAATTAGCTCGTTGTAATAGCGCTGCCATGTTGTTGTAAAATGGCATCGAAATATACTGCGGATGCACAAGACTATCGGCTTCTGGGTCTTGGTTTCCTGTTAAATGCACTACATAAGCACCAGCTTCAAACCATGCAGGAGCGCTTTCGCGTACTAATTTATTTACAGAAACTGCTCCTTGAGAACCACCAAAAACTACAATTACAGGTGCATCTGGAGGAATTGATAAATCTAGTGATGCTTCAATTCCTGGTTCTAAAAAAGCAGAGCGTACTGGCGTACTAGTATATATAGTTTTGTTTTTAGGTAAATATTTTGCAGCAGCTTCAAATCCTACCGCTACAGCATTACATAAAAGACCGAAAAAGCGAGTAACTTTACCGGGTAAAGCGTTGGATTCATGAAGAATAACGGGTAAGCCCAAAGAACGAGCCGCAATCACAGCAGGGCCAGAAATATAGCCTCCCGTTGTGAAAACTCCGTTGAATTTGCCTTGTTTTAATATTTTTCTTACTTGTAGAATCGAACCCATGAGTTTACCCAAGGTGAGTAATGAAGAAATGCCCAAACCTTTTTGGAACCCTTCAACTCCGATAGTATTCAATTTATACTGTGTGGGAACTAGCTGAGTTTCTAATCTATTAGGAACACCCAGCCATTCTATTTGATAATCTGGCAATTGTTCCGCAAGTGCGATCGCCGGAAAAAGATGTCCGCCAGTTCCGCTGGCTGCTATAAGTAATCGTATAGGAGCGTCGTGCATTAACCCTTTACCCTGTTAGCGCCAAAGCTTGAATAAGATAAAACAATTTCCTGGTTTTTTGTAGACTCATCCGGAATGTCACTTATAAAGTGAAGTTATAGAATGAAGAATACATTAAAACAGCAAATAATTACTGTAGTTAAATTACCTACAACATTATCACCAATGCCTAACTTTAATACCTTAAGAGCAGCACGAAAATCAAGAGTTACTAGTAGCCGTTGGGCAATTTTATTTATTTTGACACTCGGCTTATCTAGTAGTTGGATGCCTGCCGAGGCAAATGTACCACAAAATGCATCTGCCAAACTCAGAATTCTCTTAACGCAAAGCAGATCGCGAAATGCACCTCCTCAACTTAGAACTTTATTAACACAGATCGATGCAGCTGCAAATCGCCGCAATATCAAGGGTGTAATGAACTTTTACAGCCCTAGTTTTGTTCATGGAGACGGGTTAAATCGTTCGAGCATGGAACAAGCCTTAACTTCTCTGTGGAAGCGCTATCCAGGTTTAACTTACAATACAAAACTGCAATCTTGGAGAACCCAAGGTAACAGTATTATTGCCGACACTGTAACAAATATAGTTGGTTTACCTTCTGCGAGTAATCAAAAATTAGGCATGAATGCCACTATTAAATCGCGTCAGCGTATTGTTAACGGTAAAATTGTTCGTCAAGATATTTTGTCAGAAAAAACTCAGCTTACTTCTGGTGTTAACCCTCCTAAAGTAGATATTAATTTACCAGATAAACTAAAAGCCGGACAGCGCTATTATTTTGATGCTATTGTCAACGAGCCTTTAGGTGATAGCTTCCTTTTAGGCGCTGCCTTAGATGAACCCGTACAACCAGGAAAATATCTCAAACCCACACCTGTAAACTTGGAATTACTTTCTGCTGGTGGAATATTCAAAGTTGGCAGAGCGCCCACAACTCCCGGCAATCAATGGATTTCTGCGGTATTAGTACGAGGAAATGGCATGACCATGATTACTCAGCGCGTGCCAGTAGTGGGAAGATAGTAAGTTAGTTGTTAGTTGTTAGTGGTTAGTGGTTAGTGGTTAGTGGTTAATTGCTCTTAATTTGGAAGTAAATCACTAAATCCGCTAGGGACTACAAGAAATCCTCCGCTTAACAACTATCAACTTTCACCGATCGGGTGTGGATCGTCAACTATCAACTAACTTCTTCTCCGATGACTTCAATTCAAAATCAAATTGTCTTAATAACTGGTGCAAGTAGTGGAATTGGTGCGTCTTGCGTCAAATATTTTGCAGAAGCGGGAGCTAAATTAGTTTTAGCTGCACGACGCTTAGAACGTTTGCAGCAGCTTGTGGAAAATTTAAAATTACCATCAGAAAATTTTCATTTATTAGAACTCGATGTCCGCAACCGTAGTGCTGTAGAATCTGCTGTCTCAAATTTACCGAGCGAATGGTCTAACATTGATATTCTCATTAACAATGCCGGTCTTAGTCGCGGTTTAAATAAGCTTTACGAAGGTAGTTACCAAGACTGGGAAGAAATGATTGATACCAATGTTAAGGGTTTGCTTTACCTTACTCGCTGCGTAGTTCCGGGAATGGTAGAACGCGATCGCGGTCATGTAGTTAACATCGGTTCTATCGCCGGACATCAAACTTATCCTGGTGGTAATGTTTACTGTGCGACTAAAGCCGCAGTTAAGGCAATTTCCGAAGGTTTAAAACAAGATTTATTAGGAACACCTGTTCGCGTAAGTTCTGTAGATCCCGGTTTAGTAGAAACTGAATTTAGCCAGGTAAGATTTCATGGAGATGATGAAAAAGCTAAGAAAGTATATCAAGGATTAACTCCTCTTACCCCAGATGATATTGCTGATGTTGTATTATTTTGCGTAACTCGTCCGTCACACGTTAATCTTAGCGAAATTTTATTAGTACCAGTAGATCAAGCAAGTGCAACAATGGTTAATCGGAAGTAGTTAATTCGTAGTTAATCTGTAGGTTGGGTTAGACGCACTAGAGAATATAATTGCAAACTCAAAATAATGAAAGCGTCCTAACCCAACATCAATTTATCGGTGTTTTCCAATCTTCTACATTTCGCGAGAAATAATATTTCTTATTCACAATAGGCGATGTTGGGTTAAAACACGAAAATATCAATTTCCGTTACATTTCAAATTAATTTTCGTGTCTAACCCAACCTACCAACTACTTGTAAAACGCAGCGATTGATTTAATTGTGTTTTTAATGCATATTCTTCATATTTATCCATTCTTAGGTTTTGATTATAGTAGTAAGTTGCTTATATTCAATATAAAAATCTCACCTTTAATCCCTACCTCTGTAAAGAAGAGGTAAGCCGGAGATACACAAAGATAGTAATAAAATTATTGGTAATTGTCATGAAAGCGTTGGGCATAGATAATTAATTTATAGCTTTAACCTTTGACCTTACCTATTATGTCATCAACAAGCGAAAACAAAATCGATTTTACTGCGAATTTACTTGAATTAATGCAGCAAAAAGATATTTCTAGCTTTAAAGATTTGAGTAAAGTAGCTGGAGTTTCTGAATATCAAATACAGCGTTTGCGGAAAGGAGAAATTCAGCAAATGCGTTTAGAGTTTTTGGTCAAATTATCTCAAGCACTAAAAATAGATTTGAGCGAGTTAATAAATAATTTTTCTGAAACAAATTTAATTAAACAATCCGCTTCAACTGAGCAGTCACCATCTTCAGAAATAATAGATTTAAAAAAAGAATACGAGCGCTTACAAAAGCAATTAGAAAATCAAGAACAATTGTTACTTGCTAAATTTCAGCAATCGAGTTTACAAATCCTTGAATCGTTATTAATTCAATTTCCGACAGCAGCAAGCAAAGCTAAAGAAAATCGTCAGTTACCAGCAGCGAATATTGTTCCATTGATAGAAAAACCAATTACAAGACTTTTACAAGAATGGGGGATCGAAGCCATTGCACAAATAGATACAGAATTACCTTACGAACCCGAAATCCACCAATTAATAGAAGGCACCGCACAGCCGCAGGAAAAAGTCAAAATTCGTTATACCGGCTACCGTCAAGGAGATAAGTTGCTGTATCGGGCAAAAGTTAGTCCGGTTTAGGGAAGAGGGGGAAATAAAGAGAAAAATTTCAGCCATCAATGTTGAAACAGTATCAATTCCGGGAATACTAGTTAAGTGCATATGGGGAAACGGACGCTTTATGAATTAAGCGCATTTGCGGATATTAAGTAGAGTCAGCATCTAATGAAGTAATGAAGGCTAAAACCTTTACGGGAATAGGATTTTGGGGATGAATAAAGACAACGTAAACAATGAATCGTCCCTTAGTCGGGAGGAAATAGTCCAAGAGGATTGTCAAACACAGCACGAATTTGCTTCTTCTGCTGGGTTTTTGCTAATGGTAATCAACGGTACTTCTGACCCTATTTTTGTCAAAGACCGTCAACATTGTTGGGTGCTGGCTAATGATGCGTATTGTAATTTTATTGGACGCAGTAGAGAAGAAATTATCGGTAAATCGGATTTTGACTTGTTTGATAATGAAGTTGCGGATGCGTCTTGGGAAAAAGATGAATTTATTTTTACTACATCTAATCAAAACGAATCTGACGAATGCATTACAGATGGAGATGGAACAAAACGTTTTGTGGCGATAAAAAAATGCGTGTTCAGTGATGAAGAAGGAAATCAGTTTCTTATTAGTACTATTCGAGAATTAACGCAACAAATCAATCAGCATTTTCAGGTGGAAGCAAGACTGCGCGAGTCTAAAGCTTTATTAGAAGAGATTTTAAACCATATACCACAAGCGGTTTTTTGGAAAGATTCTAATTCTGTGTACAAGGGTTGCAATAGCTTTTTTGCAGATATTGCAGGAGTAGGCGATCCAAAATTAATTAAAGGTAAAACTGATTTTGATTTACCTTGGAAAGAAGAAGAAGCTAATTGGTTTCGTTTGAATGATAGTCGAGCTATTGAATCAAAAATACCTGAAAGTATTGTTAAACCACAACTACAAGCAGATGGTAGACAGTGTTGGTTAGAAGTCAACACAATTCCGATTTGCGATGCGAACGGAAATGTTACTAACGTTTTAAGTACTCTCGAAGATATCACAGATCGTAAGGAAGTAGAAGTTACTTTGCAGAAGTTATATGAAGAGTTAGAAATTAGGGTACATCAGCGAACTTCCGAACTTACTAAAGTAGTTACCCATTTACAAGAAGAAATTAAACAGCGGCAAGCAATAGAAAATCAGTTTCGACTCAGCGAGGAAAAGTTACAGAAACTTTCTGCTAATGTCCCCGGCATGTTATATCAATTTAAACTCGGAGCCGACAATCAATTTAGTTTTCCTTATATTAGTTCCGGCTGTTTTGAAATCTACGAACTTTCTTCGGAGCAGATTAGTGCCGATGCTAGTTTATTTATTTCTTGCGTTCATAGAGATGAGCGTGAGGATTTTGAAAAATCTATCGCTAATTCTGCTCGAAGTTTGCAACCTTGGCAATGGGAAGGAAGAATTATCCTTACTTCTGGAAAAACAAAATGGATACAAACTGCATCCCGTCCACAAAAACAGCAAGATGGTTCGATTCTTTGGGATGGTGTGGTGATGGATGTAACTCCTTTGAAGCAAGCCGAGAGAGCTTTGAAAAGAGCTTATGCAGATTTAGAAAAGCGAGTAGAAGAACGAACTCAGCAGTTAATGCAAAGCAATCGAAGCTTGCAAAAAGAAATTAGCGATCGCAAATCAGTACAGTCAGAACTTTTAACTTCTCGGCAAAGATTAGCGTTATTAGTTGAGCAAACGCCTTTAGCTGTAATTGAATGGGATATAGATTTTAAGGTACAAGAATGGAACAAAGCCGCAGAAAATATTTTTGGGTATACAAAACAAGAAGCAATTGGTAGTCATTTGGAGTTTATAGTTTCCCAAACAGCATTAGAACAAATCCATCATTTAAAGACTGCACTATTTTCGCAGAAAGGTGGAACCAGAATCGTCACAGAGAATATTACCAAAGAAGGTAAAACCATTATTTGTGAATGGTATAACAACCCTTTGGTTGCCGTGAATAGTGAAGTCATTGGTGTTGCGTCTTTGGTTCTAAATATTACCAAAAGAGAAGAAGCACAAACAACTTTACAAGAACAAGAGCAGTTTCTCCGCAATATTTATCAAGGAGTTGAACAACTGATTTTTGTTGTTAACGTTTTAGATAATCGCGAATTTGTTTATGCTGATTGGAACGCAGCCACAGAGAAAGCTATCGGCATAAAATCACAAAATGGCATCAGTAAATTTCCTGAAGAAGTGTTTGGAGACGTTCAAGGTGCAAAAATACGTCAACAATACATCCGATGTTTAGAAGCAGGTATAGCTATAAGCTATGAAGAAAATCTAACCATTCAAAATCAAGAGCTTTGTTGGTTAACTACTCTCAATCCTTTAAGAAATGCAGAAGGTAAAATTTATCGGATTATAGGCACATCATTTAATATAAGCGAACGCAAACAAGCAGAAACGCAATTAAAACAGCAAACACAGGAATTAGAAACAGCCCTTAACGAACTGCAAAAAGCTCAAATGCAGTTAGTAAAAAACAAAAAAATGTCTTCATTGGGTAATTTGCTTGCAGGAGTAGCCCAAGAAATTAATCATCCTGCAAACTTTATTTACGGAAATATTAGTAATGTAAACAATTATGCTTACAACCTCTTAAATCTGGTGCAACTGTATCACAACTATTATCCTCAGCCTGCATCAGAAATACAGAAAATGCTCGAAGAAGTTGACTTAAAATTGCTGCTTCAGAATTTACCGAACCTTCTCGATTCGATGAGAATTGAAGCGCAACGCATTCGAGAAATAATTGCATATTTACATACCTACTCGCGTTTAGATGAAGCTCAAATCAAAAAAGTTGATCTGAATGAAAGGTTAGATCGTACTTTAATGATGTTAGATAATCGTATTCAAGGCAAATTAAAACACCCATCTATTCAGATTATTAAAAATTACGGTAACTTACCACCGGTAGAGTGCTATCCCAGTCAAATCAATCAAGTTTTTATAAATATTTTGAGTAATGCTTTAGATGCTGTAGAAGAGTCAATAGAATCAAAGCAGACAAAGAACAACAATCCTCAAATTCAGATTCGCACAGAATTTTTGCAGTCAGAAAAAGTAATGATTAGCATAGCCGATAACGGAACGGGAATACCAGAAGATATTAAGGGAAAATTATTTGACCCCTTTTTTACAACCAAGTCCGTCAATAAAGCTACAGGAATGGGGCTTACTATTAGCCTCCAGATTATTACTGAAAGACATGGTGGTTCGATTGAGTATATTTCCCAACCAGGAAAAGGCAGTGAATTTATTATTTCAATTCCACCTCATCAGGGGTAATTAATACTTTGGTAGTATTGCTTTTCCAGCCGTTTTGATAGGTTGTATTAGGAAGGGGGAAGAGGAACCATTGCGTTGTTAGAGGGGTTCTCCGGCAGCACGGCAACGTGGGGAAGAAGAGCTAGAGAAGGTAGAAAATATTTTAATTACTATATCAAAATTCTTTTCTCCCCTTGCTTCCCTGCTTCCCCTGGCTGTCCCACTCGGCATTTTTCACGTGCTCAAATACTAGGATATTGCAAACAAAGAGAAGTCGCATATGCTACAAGCAAACAAGGTAAATTATGTAAAATGTAATCTAGCTTACCTTCCCTTTGATTGCCCGCATGGGTTTTTCTAAGTGGTCTTCTTGTATCTTTTAACAGTCAGGTATTATATTTTCTAGTTCAGTCGATAGCCTTATTTCTCTTATGCGACTTAATAATCTACTTTCATGGCAATATATCTAGTTATATATATATTTAATGTTTGAATTTACAACTGTTAATTGAGAAACAATCCGCTGGCAAGTTGTCATCAAATGAATTATGATTAATATGGATTTAAATAATAGACGTTTTTTTTGCAGTAAAATTACTGAGAAATTATGACAGAGCATATTAAAGTTGTTAAACCCAGTGGTGTTTTAGATGCAACTAGTTCCCAAGATTTTAGAGAAGAAGTTATTAAATCATTAGACAGCAAACCAAAAATGGTGCTGGTAGATTTAAAAGAAATTACTTTTATGGATAGTTCGGGTTTGGGTGCTTTGGTATTAGCATTTAAAACCTTAAGAGCATCAGATACAAAATTAGTGCTCTGTTCTATTAACGAGCAAGTCAAAATTTTATTTGAACTTACTGGAATGGATAAAGTGTTTGAAATCTTTTCCAACCAAGATGAATTTAATCAATCTGTACTTTCACAAATTTCTTAATTAAAGCCGATTTGGAGTATCGATAAATCATCATCAAAAGTATTTTTTGAATTCAAATCAACCAGACAATTAAGAATATTTTCTAGAGGGCTACTAGAAAAGTGATACAACCGCGTAACCCTTTGGATAAAGTTTTCTAGTCCCATTAGTTGACCATCAGATAAGCTAATCTCGTAAGCACCATCACTAAAAATGTACAAGGTGCTATTTTTTTCGATTTTACAAAAACCATTAGTGTATTGAACCTCTGGAAACATGCCAACAGGCATTCCAGGGGTTTTTAATAATTGAATATCATTATTATTAGATAATAATATCGCAGGTGGATGACCCGCACTTGAATAAATTAGCTCTCGCTTAACTATGTTGTAAACTCCATACCAGATAGTAAAGTATTTATCATTTTGGTAATTCATCTGGAAAGTACTGTTTAATGCATTTAGTACTTCTTTCGGTTGGTAATAATTTAAATCTTTTAGAGCGCGCGAACGTAGTAAATTTAATACCGAAATAGAAGGTAAAGTTGCTTTTAGTCCATGTCCGGCTGTATCTAGTAGATAAATTGCTAAATAATCCGGATCTAACCAATAGTAGTCAAAGCAGTCACCACCAAGTTGCTGGGAAGGAATAAATGTATAATTAATATTGAAAGGATGTACCATTGGCATTGGTAAAAGAGAGCGCACGTAATCCGCAGCCTCTGATAATTCTGCTTCTAGAATTTGTTTCTGAGCTTTTAAGTCTCTACTCATTTGATGCAAACGTAACCCAGCCCTTACCCGCGCTTGCATTTCATTTTGCTCTATGGGTTTAGTGATAAAATCATCGGCACCCGCATCTAGTCCTTTGACACGATCTGCAACAGAATCTAAAGAGGTTAAAAGAATAAAAAATGTAGTAGATAAATTGGGGTCTTTTTTTATATAACGACAAACATCAATACCACTCAATCCCGGCATTAACCAATCGCAAATAATTAGCGCTGGATGAGATACTATAGCTTGTGCTATTCCTTCTTCACCGTTGCTAACTGCAACTACTTTATAACCCTGCTTTTCCAGCATCCTTTTCAGTAAAATTTGTACGGCAGGGTCATCATCAATTACTAATATTTGAAACATAGAAAGTAGCCGCTTGATAATCAAAAAATTAAAAAATAAAATAGAAAATTGAATTACTTCTATTATTTACGACCCCGATCTACTGGAAAAATACTCTGATTGAGCTTTCTCTAGTAAAATCTATACATACCATCTTCCGATTATAGTGTTGATAGAGGATTTAGCCATAATATCAAGCTACGTTTTAGCTGATTTAAATCTCTGTATACTTCTTGCTTAAACCACTGTCCTAAAGCATCAAGTGGATTAAATTCTTGAGAAGGCTGCCATTTGACATCTTGACCTAAAGGTGTAAGATGATTACCATTGAGCGTTTGGGTTGTTACCATCTCCTTAAACCGATTTTGTAACAGTTTATTCAAAGCTGCTGACTGGTCAAGATTATCGTTGTTAAATTTGATTAATAGATTGCGACGAATATTGTAGTTTTCTTTCACCAAGCTATAAGTTTCTGCCGGTGAAGGGGTAAATTCAACATCCACCGCAGTATTGAATTGCTCCACCAAAGGTATAGCATCTCGCGCAGCGTAGTTATTAAATGACATGAGAATGTTACCCGCACGCTCGACTCCTGGAGAACAGCCGATAAGCAAATGTAGTTTGCATCCCATGCTATGACCTAATCCATATATAGGAAGATAGCCTTTGAAAGCTGGTTCTCTATCTTCTAAGCGTACTATTACTCGCTCAAAATTTAACAAAACCTGTTGAGCGATCGCGTTATGGTCTAAGGTATTAACAAACGGGGTGGCAATTATCGCAAAGCCTTTTTCAGCCAGATATTCGAGCAATAAACGGTAAGTAACGTTGGGTGCAGTAGCGACAAATGCACCACCTAAAAAATGAACGATACCGATAGGGCGCTGGGGAACCATTACCCAGCTACCAGCAATTTGTTTCCAGTTCATGCTTTTACGCGCAAAGAGCTTTTTGTTTTATATTTACTCATGTTAGACTGTTTGCTGACCTAGTAAACCGGGTTTCAAGCTTTTTGTTCTGAAATTGTTCGATTCGCTTTATGCTTTAGGTAAAAGCATGAGTTTGCGGTTATATAGGCAAAGCTGTGCAAAGTGACGATTTACACTTACCAGGAAAAAGTTTACCAATAATTATATTAATGGCTCTGCAATCTTTTCATTTCTTGCTGTACGTCCATTGCAATTTCTAATGCTTCGTTGAGTAACCTGCCATGTTCGGAGGCTCGTTCGGAAACTTGCATCTGAGTTAATGTTGCCAAATTATTCGCCAGTAATTCTGAATTATTAACAATAAACCTTTTGTTTTCTCTCAAAATTCTTTCAGTTTTCAGGGCACGGACTAAATCCGCTCTCGTATATTTAAGAGCTTCAATAACTCGCTTTCTTTCTTTAATTATGACTTCTGTATTTCCTGCTGCTTCAATTTTGTCGTTAATATCTATTGCCTTAACAACAGCATTAAATCTATCAACTTCATGTAAAAGAGTATTCAGACAATGAGTTAGATTCTCTTTAACAGTTGAAACTCTTTTTTTCCAGGTAAAATATAAAATTAATTGCGTAATAGCTCCGCCAAAAAAACAGACTTTAATGAATAGCAACCAGGATGGAAGTTGAAGCAAATTACCAAACATTTTGAGAACTAAATCAAATACAATATAGCTGCTAAGTATTGCCGCTAATCCAATAAAAATCGCCGTTGCTCCTTCGGGACCCCTAACTCGATGAATAAATTGCCCTATTAATAACTTGAGCGGATTAACAAGAATAATTAACTCTTCATTAATAGGCAGGTTCGTTAATTTTTGCAGTTCTTTTTGATTAATAGCCAAGCCTTTTAGATCATCACGCACAGCTTCTAAATCCCCACCACAAAGTTTTTCCGTATTATATATTTGCTTAAAACAAGTGACAATCTACTCAACTTATATAACTGACAATCAATAGATTCTTAACAAAACTTATTGTTATCCGGAATTTGAGATATTGCGGCATAGTCATATAATCGCAAAAAATCTTGAGATTTAAGTTAATGGATCTGCCGAATCACAAATATTCGTTGAGCGTATTTTTTTAGTCACCTCAAAACGGCACAATCATTTTCCATAGAATCATCATTTATTTTACCCCTGCTTATTTATAAAAAATAGACAGGTGTCTTACAAAAATATAGGCTTAACATCAAATATAGTTAATTTACTAATCCTATTGCCCCAGCAATAAAATTTATACTACTCCTTTCTCAGTCAAAACCGATGTAATTCGTTTTGCCCTGATTTTTATGATTCTACTCTACGGCAAGGCTCGCGGTAGGAGGGTTTCATGCAGGGTAATAATTGAAGTATTTCCTCAATGAGGATTGCTTCAAACAGCATAGGAATAATTTAAGTTTCTGTACGGGGCTTAGCAAATTGCATTTTTATTCTTCGCGGTACGTATAGCTTCGCCAGGATAACTTTTCAATAATAGTATAAATTGTACAACAGTTTGCTTTTTTAAGACTTATATAGTAGGAAAAACAATTAAACCAACTCTCTTCTTTTATGTCTGCTAACCCCCTATGAATATAATTCCTATCAAGATAGCACAGTTACGGGATTTATCCGTGGTTTAAGTCCTGTAACTATGGATAGTTAAGCATTGTAAGCAATACGAGCCTGGAAAAAGGTAAATTTTACAACAATCTACTTTGATTAACTGAAACTTCCTATATAACGTAGTAAAAATAAAACACGATCAAACATAAATACTTAAATTTCGAGTAAAACATCAAAAATTATTATTTTTATACACTGGCTATGATTTAAAGACTTGTATAAAGATTGCAAATACTATGTCTTGGGGTAAAACAAGCATTTTTCACTAATATTTATCTCTCTTTTTCAATTTTTACTTTCAAATCCACCTTGAGAAGTACTATTTAAATTTGTAACTCGAAATTTGCCATGCTAGATACAGCAAAAAGCAAAATAGCTTAGACAATAATCTATATATAGCTTGATTAATCATCTTAATATTTGATTAAATAAACATCGCATATTTGAAATATAAGGCGTTTTAAATACATCAAAAATAGCATGATATCTATATCCGTGATTCATGACATTTTTTTGAAAAAAGCCCTTTGGATTTGATATTATTTGGGATATAGTCCCAAAATATAATTAATGGCTGAAAAGACCTCTTACTCAAGACATAAAGATAATTTTGTTGCTACCGAACATTATCCTCAAATAATACCAAAACAGCGAACTAGGTGCGTAATATGCAAGCATGAAATAGATGCAAATGATGAATCAATTTTTAGTGATTTTAACTGTAACGTTAGAGCTTTTCAAAAAGAAAAATTTAAAGTTTGGCGATGTCCTAAATGTAAAACTATTCATAGTTTAGATATTGTTGATATTGCACCATACTACGAAAAATATCCCATAGCTGATTCAATATTGACATGGGAAATGCGTCTTTGCTATGGAAAACTATTTCGACAATTAAGTAAGCATGGATTTTCAAAGGCTCATTCCATTCTCGATTATGGCTGTGCTAACGGTTTATTCATAGAATACTTAAAGCAAAAAGGATTCTCGAAGTGCTACGGATACGATCCCTATGCTGACGGAGACGGATTTGGTAACGAAGCTATTCTTGACTCTGCACCATTCGATTACATACTACTGCAAGATGTTATCGAACATGTTGAAGAACCCACAGAATTATTGTCTAAATTGGATAATTTGCTTGCACCTGGCGGTTATATTCTTATCGGAACACCTAATGCAGCAAATATAGATTTAACAAAACCGAATACATCTGATTTTTATAACCCCATTCACGCTCCATATCATTTTCATATTTATACTCCACAAACTCTCCAGTATTTAGGAAACTGTCAGAATTGGCAAGCCATCGAGTTCCGCGATCGCGCTTATCACGATACACCTTGGATGGGAGTAAATACCCGTGCTTGGAACCAATATCAAAGGTTATGCGATGGCTCTTTGGATACTATTCACGAGCCGATTGAATTAAGAAAAGTCCTTACTTCTTATAAAATGATTTTCTATGTGTTTTTCGGATATTGGCTTAGTTATCACACGGAAATGTCAATGATGTTTCGCAAAGCTAAAAATGCAGATAATTCTTAGCAAACAATGTTTAAAACAGGACTTTGATATTACCAGAACTTACGCACTTGCTATGATTACCAAGAAAACAATTCACTAATACCATTTCTTTATAAAGATGCGCCCCTATGAAAGCCCGTGTAGACGGTGAATCTAGTTGGGGGTGTCGGTTTGGGTCCCCCAAACTAGTGTTACCCTAACGGGTCACTTCGTGAACGCGGAGCGTCTCCCGGAGGGAGATACCCGGAGGGGCTTTGTTTAAGTAGCCCCACCATAGCTAGAGTGTTAGCGGAGCGTGTCCGTAAGGACATGGGCGATTGAGCGCAGCCTCATACAGAATTGGTTTAAGGAAGAGGGAAGAAGGGAAAAGGCAGTAGTGACTCACCCTTAAAAGTTTTTTTCCCTTTTGAAAAAACGGCATTGCCCAATTGAAATATGAATTTATCTTTCTCATATTTACTAGCTCCCTAAATCCCCCCTTCATTGGTTCTATTTAAAATACATTTCTCCCCGCGAGATGAAAACTATAAAAATATGGGAAAACCTCTCTCAACCAGCCATTGTGGAGGTCACAAAGACTCGTGTGGGCAGGAATTTGGACGGAAACAAAGAATTTTGGGTAAAACTAGTCTGTATTTCCGCCCAAATTCCCAGGTTTTCCCATATTTTCAAGGAACAGTTGTAACCCAAGATTGGGAGTTGGGGGGCTATTCATATTTTTAACCAGCAACGCCGAAAAAACTTTTAAGGGAACCCTTGACGTTTTATACGGGGCGTGTGCCGCCAGCCTCTGTATAATTCTTGTTTTTACTGTTAGCGCAGCGTGTCCGGAGGACATGCTTCAAACTCATAACGCGCATTTTAAATTGAGACTTTTTACCCACTGCCTTTTTTTGTAACGAAGATATCTAAAATAGTACAGGGGCATGGATGGGCTTGAGTTCGCTAGCGAGCAAGATTCAGTTCCAGATTTTAGGTAGAAAGCGAAATATTACTTTTGCTTTTATGATGCCCTTAGAAAATCATAAAAGTGTAGAAAAATTAAGGAATGTTGCATTTCAATTAAATCCTAGGGGTAAAGCGAAAAATCAATCAAAGCTCCGTGGTAGGATGCTTCGAGGTAATGTCAAGTATGGGAGAAACAATGCCGACACTTCGGGTTGCTGTTGTAGGCTCAGGTCCTGCGGGTTCATCTGCTGCTGAAACTTTAGCGAAAGCGGGGATTGAAACCTATTTATTTGAGCGTAAATTAGATAATGCTAAGCCTTGCGGTGGTGCAATACCGCTGTGTATGGTAGATGAATTTGACCTCCCGGCTGATATCATCGACCGTCAAGTACGGAAAATGAAGATGATTTCACCCTCAAATCGTGAGGTTGATATTAATTTAGAAAAACAAGATGAATATATAGGAATGTGTCGCCGTGAAGTTTTAGATGGCTTCATGCGAAATAGAGCGGCTAAATTAGGCGCTCATTTAATTAATGCTACGGTTCATAAATTAGATTTTCCCAAAAATAATACAGATCCTTATACAATCCACTATGTTGACCATACAGAGAGTGGAGCAAAAGGGATTGCTAAAACTCTCAAAGTAGATTTAATCATCGGTGCTGATGGTGCAAATTCCCGTATTGCCAAGGAAATGGATGCTGGCGATTATAACTATGCCATTGCTTTCCAAGAACGCATTCGTCTTCCAGAAGACAAAATGGCATACTATAACGATTTAGCGGAAATGTATGTCGGTGACGATGTTTCTACCGATTTCTACGCCTGGGTTTTTCCTAAATATGACCACGTAGCCGTAGGTACGGGTACGATGCATATTAACAAAGCCAGTATCAAGCAATTGCAAGCTGGTATACGTTCCCGTGCTTCCAAAAAACTCGCTGGCGGTAGCATTATTAAAGTAGAAGCTCACCCCATCCCCGAACATCCTCGCCCCCGTCGCGTAGTCGGAAGAATTGCATTAGTAGGTGATGCTGCTGGTTATGTTACGAAGTCTTCCGGAGAAGGTATTTACTTTGCTGCGAAATCCGGACGCATGTGTGCCGAAACCATTGTCGAAATTTCTAACAGCGGACAGTCTATCCCCACCGAAGCAGATTTAAAAATCTATTTGAAGCGCTGGGATAAAAAATACGGTCTTACCTACAAAGTACTCGACATCTTACAAAACGTGTTCTACCGTTCCGATGCAACCCGCGAAGCATTTGTAGAAATGTGTGACGATCGCGACGTTCAGCGTTTAACTTTTGACAGCTACTTGTACAAAACAGTTGTCCCTGCGAATCCTATTACTCAAATGAAAATTACTGCCAAAACTATTGGTAGCTTAATTCGCGGTAATGCTCTTGCACCCTAGTTAAAAAACATGGGTAAACAAGGGTACAAGGAGACAATAAGAATAATAAATTATTCTAGATTTCAATTCCTCACTCCTAATTTCTAATTCCTAATAACTGTGTCACGGTAATATCCGCGACCAGTTTTTTTTTACATCTAATTTCTTCATAAAGATGTGCCGAATTTAGCCCACCTTAACGGTAGCGTATAGCCTCAGCCTTTCAATACAGAGCAATTAAGACACTATAGCTTTTTATCGCTTTATTAAGCTGCTACGCATTTAACTTATATATTCATTTGGTATTGGTTAATGGCTACAACTTCTGTCCCTTCTTCCTTCTTCCCTCTTCCTTCTTCCAAGAGTATTGTGCATTTAAAATGCACAACAGCTTACCTATGCTATTTTATTGAGAATGATAATTAAACTTGACAGAAGTTTAAAACATAGCATATTGTGTTTAAGTGTAAATACATAAATACTAATTCTTCATAATTGTTTTACTTGTATAACCGACTACATTAGCTTAGAATAATACAAGTCTATTGCAAAGAAAATATGAATATTGTCTAAATCGGTGAAGAGACTTATTGAAAAAGTTCCGCAGTTAAAAATATTTACAATATTTGGATAATTAGTATGAAGTTTTCATGAAAACTGCGATAAGTCTTAGCTAATTGTACGTATTTTAACTAATGTAGACGAATTGCTTATATACTAATTGCTCCCTTATAGGAGTAGGGATCTAGACATGAGATTAAGTTCGCTGTTTAATGTTGCTGTGTTTCCGTTATTTGTTGCAGTTGCGGGTGTTATTGGTTGTTCGAGTCAAGCTAAAGCTATGACATTTTCGGGTAGTGTTAATGGTAGTTGGGAAAATCCTACTGCTGGAAGCATTAATACCGATCCTTACTATACAGGTGTAGGGACAAAAGCATTTACTTGGGGAGATCCAACTCTTTTTAAAGATGCTTCTGCAAACCAGCTTGTATTTGAAGGAAGTCCTTTTTCTGTCAATGAGGGATCTTTATTTAAGATAGGTGATTTGACCTATGTAAATGGAACCGTACTTTTAGGTACAAGCGTAGAATCTGTACCTTTAAATCTTAATTTATCCTTTGACGAACCATCCGAGGTAGACCAGTTTTTTAGCTATCAATTTAATTTAAAAAATACTCCTAACCTGTCAGAAGACCCAGATTTAAATGCAGATTTTGTTGTTGTTGCACAAAATGATGCTACAAGTAATTTTCTTCATGATGGTAATCTATATAGTTTATCTTTAACCGGTTTTAGCCAAGAGAATGGTCAAAATGTTAATGAATTCCGGGTACGTGAAGGAGAAAAAACTACAGCAGCTATTTATGGTCAGATAAACAAAGTTACCTTTTCTAAAAAAGAAGTTCCCGAGCCCGGTTTCGCAATCGGTTTATCTTTGCTTGGTATTTACTTAATTACTCGAAAAAAAGCGAAAAAAGCATAGTAATACGTTTTATTTTAGATTGATAATATAAACCTACGATATGCTTTTTAGCAAGCACACAGTAATACAATAATGAGTAGCGAAAATTATAACTGTTAAGGAACCCGGTTTTGTAATAAAGCCGGGTTTCTACTTTATTATATTATGTCTGGTTACATACTTCTGACTACGTTTTGCTTGCGATGACATCTCCTAACAACGAACATGACATAAAAGGTTATTAGTTCGCTAATTATTCTTTTGATATTATTCGTTCTATCCAAAGGATGATTTCAATAGTTAACTGTTGACTTCTCTTGTAATACGATTGTAGCATTAAGCTTTGAAGGCGATAGACCTGCACAGAATTTGAGGGCGTGCGTCATGGCAAATCTACGAGATATCGTTAAATACTTTCGTCCTTACTGGAAGCTGAGTATATTTAGTATCGCAGCATCCAGCGTTTATGAAATTTTAGATTTAGTTGTACCTTATGCAATTGGACAGATATTAAACCTGCTTTCAGGTCAACCGCTGGACAATTTTTTGAAGGGTATAATTTCTACAATTTCTGCGATTACGAATTATCCGGTAAATAACACTTTATCATTAACTGTTTTGCTGGGCTTAATATTTGTTGTAACGGTAGTGAGAGCGCCGACTCAGCCTTGGTTAAGCGGTTGGTTTCACTGGGAAATTGCCTTAAAAGCAAGAAGAAATCAAAGTCAAAAAGCAGTAGAAAAAATTCTGACATTACCTTTAGAATTTTATGATGAAAACAATCCGGGAAGGATAGCATCGAGGGTAGCAAAAGGGATTTCCAATCATACCTGGACTTATCCAGAAATCACCGGACAATTGTTCCCTAAGCTGTTTAGAGTATTGGGAATTTTTGTATTTATTTGTTTCGTTGATTGGCGGATTGCAGCTTTATTCTTGATTTCCTTTGTAATTATTCTCAGCTTTACTTTAAAGCATTTACAAAGACTGATTGAACACGAAAGTCGTTTAGACAAATATGCCGAGAATACAGAAAGTAGAACATCTGAAATTGTTAGCAACATTAAAACAGTTAAAGCATTTGCCACAGAAGCCAAAGAACTAGAACGTCAGAAGCAGCGGTTTAAACGCGAGCAAGATGTAGTTGTTTATCGGATTCATAAGGGCTACGTCAAATTAAATACTTGGCAAAAAAGCGTAATTCAGTTTTGTGTATTTATAGTGCTTGGTTTAACTTTAGCTGCAACCATTGAAGGTAGAATCACCTTGGGTAACTTTATTACCACCTTGACTTTATCGAGCATGGCGTATGCGGAACTCGAACCAATCAGCATTCTGGCAGAAATATTTGCTCGTCGTTATAGTTCCATGTTACGGTTCCACGAATTTTTGCAAGAACCATCCGGGGTTGACTCCGAGGGACTTTTACAAGCGCGAATACCTGAAAAATCCTACAACTTTACGGGTAAAGTTGAATTTTCCCATTTAAGTTTCGGTTACGAAGCCGAGCGTCGGATTTTGCACGATATTAATCTACTAATCGAACCATATCAAACAGTGGCACTAGTAGGGCGTAGCGGCTCCGGTAAATCAACATTAGTAAAACTGCTGTTTCGCTATTTTGAACCCCAGGAAGGCAAAATTCTCATCGATGGTGAAGATATCCGCAACTTAGATGTAGGAGAATATCGCAGAAGATTAGCGATCGTTCACCAAGAAGTAGATATCTTCAACGGTACGGTTTTAGATAACCTTACTTACGGCAACGAAAATGTAAGCTTTGCCGAAGTCGAAGAAGCCTGTAGAATTGCCAAGCTCGACGAAGTAATTAGTTTATTGTCCGAAGGTTACTATACCGTAGTCGGAGAGCGTGGGGTTAGGTTATCTGGAGGGCAAAGACAGCGAGTCGGAATAGCCAGAGCATTGTTAGTTAATCCAGACGTGCTGGTATTTGACGAAGCAACATCAAGCTTAGATTACGAGTCTGAGCGTTCAATTCAGCTAGCAATGAGTTCAATTCAAGGAACCCGCACCACTATAGTTATTGCTCACAGACTCAGTACAGTTAGAGAAGCCGATAAAATTGTCGTTTTAGATAAAGGAAGAATTGTAGAGATAGGTAGTCACGAAGAACTATTACAAGAACAAGGAATTTATAAGAGATTGCACTCGCTGCAAGAAACGGGAGAATTATTAACTTAGCACTTAGGTGTTGGGCATTGGGCGCAGGGGATTGATAATTGGAATTTCATCTCCTCCCGCTTCCCCTCTCTCCCTTGCCCATTAAGGATTTCAAGAGTTTTTCAAAAAAAGCCTTGGTATTTCCCAGACCTTATGCTACTATTAGTAATCGTGAAACGACATGGGTCGGTGTCCGAGTGGTTAATGGAGGCGGACTGTAAATCCGCTGGCTTAGCCTACGCTGGTTCGAATCCAGCTCGGCCCATACTTTTTCACTTCTAGATTTTGGATTTAGCTGTAGAAAAGTCCAAGATCTAGATTTAATTTTTTTTGCCGATGTAGCTCAGTGGTAGAGCACACCCTTGGTAAGGGTGAGGTCACGAGTTCAAATCTCGTCATCGGCTTTTAGTCTATGCTTATAAGTCGATAATTTTTATAAGTCGCATTGATTTATATTTGAATTATTGGCGTTGCTGATTAAAAGTATGATTTGCCCCCGAAGTCCCAACTCTCGGGGATAAAAATCATTTAAAGTCCCCCATAGTTGCTGGATTTAGGGGGCTAGTAAATACAAGAAAACACATTCATATCTCAATTCAGCAACGCCGAATTATTAGTATGCCAGCTTCTTCTCAAATCAGCTGCGATCGCAGTACCGATACAACTATTAATAAAGACGGTAATAATTTTATTCTTCTCAACGGAATTAAAAAAGGGAATAACTTATTTCATAGCTTCAAGGAGTCTTCTATTCCTAAAGGTGGTTTGGCTAGTTTCAATAATTACACCGATATAATTAATATTATTAACCGGGTTACTGGTGGAAATATTTCTAATATTTATTGATGGTTTAATTAAAGCATCAGAGAATGCCAATCTATTAAAAAAATCTTGATTGCAGGGGCTATAGTACGTAATAATACAGTATTTTAAAATTTATGTTAGCAGTATACAAAAATAGGGAATTATAAACGCATAACACAACAGGATCTGCGTCAAAATGAAAGGGTTAGCATGTCTGCCAGTATTTATCACTGGTTTATTAATTTGGGGAAAAACATTACCAGCACCCGCTCAAATAACTTCCGACAATACTAGTAATACAACTGTTAATCAAAGCAATAACAATTTTAATATTCTTAACGGGATGCAAAAGGGGAATAATTTATTTCATAGTTTCAAAGAATTTTCTATTCCCCAAGGTAGTTCGGCTATTTTCAATAATTCTACCGACGTAGTAAATATTATTAACCGGGTAACTGGTGGAAATGTTTCAAATATTGATGGATTAATTAAAGCTTCGGGTAATGCTAATTTATTTTTAATTAATCCGTCGGGGATTGTATTTGGTGAAAATGCAAAACTAGATATTGGTGGTTCGTTTTTAGGAAGTACCGCATCAAGTATTTTATTTGAGGATGGCTTTGAATTTAGTGCTGTTAATCCTCAAGAAAAACCTTTATTAACTGTTAGCGTTCCCGTTGGTTTGCAGATGGGAACAAATCCGGGAGCAATTGAGGTAAATGGAAGCGGACATAACTTAATGACACAAGATGCTAATTTTGCACCTTATATTAATCCATTAAGCTTCATTCCATCACAACTTAGACCGGGATTACAAGTAAAGCCAGGAAAAACATTAGCATTGCTTGGGGGAGATATTCAGCTTGTTGGCGGTATTCTTACGGCAGCAGAAGGAAGAGTAGAATTAGTAAGTCTTAAAGAAGGAAGAGTAAACTTAGTTGATACTTCAAAAGGTTTTTCATTAGACAATGCAAAAATATCTAATTTCGGAAATATTCAGCTACTATCACGAGCTTTAGTAGATGTTTCTGGTGCCGGTGCTCAAGAAGTTAACATAAAGGCAAATCAATTTAATATAAAAGATGGTTCTGGTGTGATAATGCAGAATCGAGGAATTCAGCCAGCAGGTGATATTAACGTCTTAGCGTCGGCGGTTGAATTTAACGGTGCAATTCCTGATACTCAAATTCGCAGTGGCTTGTTAAACGAAACAATAGCCGGAGATGCTGGCAACATAAATATTACAACCGAAAGCTTGAAGGTTTTAGATGGGGCTGGGGTATCCAGTCGAACATTTGGTTTGGGAAACAGCGGTTTTATTAATATTAATGCCGCTCAATCAATAGATGTTATTGGAATTTCACCAATTAATCGCAGTCAAAATAGTGCTATCGGCTCGGCTACTTTATCTTCTGGAAAATCGGGAAATGTTAAGTTGTCAACTAAGAATTTGTCGATACTTGACGCTGGTGCGATCGCAACAATATCTTTGAGCAGTGGCTCAGCGGGTAATGTAACTATTAATAGTGAAAATACTCAAGTTGCTGGTAAGAGTAGGGGATTTTTTGGAATAACCACAATCACGGCTACTACTTTTGGAGAGGGTGATGCTGGCAACCTTACACTCAATACTAAAACTTTGTCAATTAGGAATCGTGGGGGCATTAATACAACTAGCCATAATAGCGGAAATGCTGGCAGTATAACTGTTAATGCCACTGAATACGTGGAAATAGTTAGTGGGGACGAAAGCGTTCCTAGTAATATAAATTCTTCTGTCTTACGTGAATCAAGAGTTGTAGGAGAGTTCTTAGAGCTACCTGATTTACCTTCTGGTGATGCCGGTAATATTACAGTCAACACTCCCTATCTGAAGTTAAGCGATTATGGAACTCTTTCAGTTAGTAATGCAGTTATTGGTAATGCCGGAACATTAACAGTAAATGCCGATTTAATACAGTTAGAAAATAAAGCTAATTTAACTGCATTCAGTAACTCTGGTGAAGGTGGCAATATTTTTGTACAAAGCGATTCTTTACAAATGCGTCGCGAAAGCTTTATCGCAACTGATGCAGGGGGTGAAGGTAATGGCGGCAATATAACTATTAATACAGATACTCTTGCAGCTTTGGAAAACAGCGATATTACCGCAAATGCACAAAATAGTTTCGGCGGGAATGTAACTATTAATGCAGAAGGAATTTTCGGTACTCAGTTCCGAGAACAACAAACTACAAAAAGTGATATAACTGCAACTTCTGAATTGGGAGCAGAATTTAATGGTGTAGTTGAATTAAATACTCCTGGAGTTGATCCTAATTCTGGTTTAGTAGAATTGTCCGCAGAATTAACAGATTCATCACAAAATATTGCTTCCGGATGTATAAGTAAAGCTGGAAGTAATTTTGTTGTTACTGGAAGAGGTGGAATACCACAAAATCCTAGTCATAAATTAATTGCAAATCGTATTTGGTTGGATATTCGCAATTTCTCGGCATCTAAGAATAAGAACATTGATGAAATCTCAGAGATACCAAACAAACCCGAAATTGTCGAAGCAACTGGTTTTGTCCGTCACCCCAACGGAGAAGTTGAACTTATTGCTACTCAAAATAAACCTTTTCTAATCAGGCAAGCATCTAATTGCAGAGTGCAAAAAACTTAATAGTACTGTTTTGTATCTTGTGTTAGTAGGAATAAAAATCAGGGAACCATAAATCCAGAACAAAAAAAGCTTGCTAGTCATGAAAGGAATTGTATTTTTATCTAGATTTATAACTGTTTTTCTAACTTTAGGAATTACTTCACCAGCACCCGCTCAAGTAACATCCGATCAAACTACTAATACAACTGTTAATCAAAGCAATAATAATTTTAATATTCTTAACGGGATGCAAAAGGGGAATAATTTATTTCATAGTTTCAAAGAATTTTCTATTCCCCAAGGTAGTTCGGCTATTTTCAATAATTCTACCGACGTAGTAAATATTATTAACCGGGTAACTGGTGGAAATATATCTAATATTGATGGATTAATAAAAGCTTCGGGTAATGCTAATTTATTTTTGATTAATCCTGCGGGAATTGTATTTGGTGAAAATGCAAAACTAGATATTGGTGGTTCGTTTTTTGGCAGTACCGCATCAAGTATTTTATTTGAGGATGAGTTTGAATTTAGTGCTGTTAATCCAGAAAGTACACCTTTATTAACTGTTAGCGTTCCCGTGGGTTTACAAATGGGGAAAAATCCAGGAGCAATTAAAGTAAATGGCAGCGGACATAATTTGATTGCACAAGATGCTACCTTCTCACCTTATATCAATCCTGGAAACGCTAATTCTTTACAAGTGAAACCAGGAAAAACATTATTTTTAATTGGAGGAGATATTCAACTTGATGGTAGTATTCTCACAGCAGAATCGGGAAGAATAGAATTAGCCAGTCTAAATGAAGGAGAGGTCAATTTAACTCAGACTTCAAAAGATTTGACGTTAAATGATATCAAGACATCCAATTTTGGAAATATTCAATTAGCGCAACGAACTTTAGTAGATGTTTCCGGTGCTAGCGGTGGAGAAGTTAACATCCAAGGAAATCAAGTTAGTGTCAAAGATGGTTCTGTTGTCATGGTACAGAATCGCGGCATTCAACCAGCAGGTGATATTAACCTCAAAGCTAAATCTGTTGTATTGAGTGGTGCAATTCCCGATACTCAAATTCGCAGCAGCTTGATGAGCGAGACTTTGCCTACAGGTGGAGATACTGGCAACATAAACATTACAACTGAACGTTTAAAAATTGAAGATGGTGCTTCGGTATTTACTCGAACTTTTGGCTTAGGAAAAGCTGGTTTTATTTATATTAATGCGAGCGAATCAATAGATATTACTGGAGTTTCGGCAATTAATCCCAACCAATTTAGTGCTATTGGTTCAGCTACTTTGTCTCCTGGAAAATCGGGAGATGTTAAGTTGTCAACTAAAAATTTATCGGTACTCGATAGTGGCGTTATTGCAACAACAACTTTTAGTAATGGCTCTGCTGGCAATATAACTATTGATAGCGAAAATACTCAAGTTGCTGGTTTGAGTCGCGGAATTTTTAGAGCCACTGCAATCACTGCCACCACTTTTGGGCAGGGTGATGCTGGCAGCATTGATTTGAATACACAAACACTATCAATCGGGTATGGCGGAACTGTTAATACAACTAGCCATAATAGTGGAAACTCTGGCAGCGTGACTATTAACGCGACTAAATCGATAGAAGTTGCTGGTGGAAACGAAATCCAAGCTGCTAATATCAATTCGTCAGTTTTGCCTCAATTAGCATTTATAGGAAAGTTTCCGGGGCTGCCTCAAGTTCCTACTGGCGATGCTGGTAATGTTACGGTAAATACACCATATCTGAAGCTAAGCGATTTTGGAAGTATTACAACCCGCAATGCAGGTACGGGGAATGCTGGAAGACTTAAAGTAAATGCTGATTTAATCAAAATAGAAAATCAAGCTGGCTTTGCTGCACGCAGTAATTCTGGTGAAGGTGGCGATATTTTGGTACAAGCTGATTCTTTACAAATGCGTCGCGAGAGTTATATCAGCACCGACACGCGTGGTGAAGGTAACGGTGGGAATATTAATATTAATACTAATACTCTTGTAGCGCTACAAAACAGCGATATCACTGCAAATGCAGAAAATAGTTTTGGTGGCAAAGTAACTATAAACGCGTATGGTATTTTTGGTACTCAGTTTAGAGAGAATCTAACATTAGAAAGCGATATAACTGCAAGTTCTCAATTAGGAGCAGAATTTAGCGGGATAGTTGAACTAAATACTCCTGGAATTGATCCGAGTTCGGGTATCGCAGAATTACCTACAGATGTCATAGATTCGGACAATCAAATTGCTGCTGGTTGTTCGAGTAATGCTGGTAGTAGTTTTGTAGCAACTGGAAGGGGTGGAATACCGCAAAATCCTAACGAACAGGTTGATTCAAGCCCTTCTTGGTCAGATATTCGTGATTTATCTGCATATCGTCAACGAAATAATAATACTGTTGAAAATACACAAAAATTAGATAAAACACCAATTGTCGAAGCAACTAGTTTTATCCGTAATCAAGACGGAGAAATTGAACTGATTGCTTCTCAAAATAAACCTTTAACAACACAAGGTTTTAACTGTCGTGGAATGAATACGTTGTAACACTGATTGTGAAAATATATGTTAGATACTTATGTAAACAGGGAACTATAAATCCAGAAAATCAAATACTTTGCCAAAATGAAAGGGATTGCATTTCTATCTGGATTTATAACTGTTTTTCTAACTTCAGGGATAAATTTACCAGCAGTGGCTCAGGTAACGTCCGATAATACTACCAATACAACTGTTAATACAAACGGCAATAATTTTAATATTATTAACGGTATTCAAAAGGGGAATAATTTATTTCACAGTTTCAAAGAATTTTCTATCCCTAATGGTGGTTCGGCTACTTTCAATAATTCTACCGATGTAACAAATATTATTAACCGAGTAACTGGTGGAAATGTTTCAAATATTGATGGATTAATAAAAGCTTCGGGTAATGCTAATTTATTTTTGATTAATCCATCGGGGATTGTATTTGGTGAAAATGCAAAACTAGATATTGGTGGTTCATTTTTAGGAAGTACAGCATCAAGTATTTTGTTTGAGGATGGCTTTGAATTTAGTGCTGTTAATCCTCAAGAAAAACCTTTATTAACTGTTAGCGTTCCCGTTGGTTTGCAGATGGGAACAAATCCCGGAGCAATTGAAGTAAATGGAAGCGGACATAATTTAACGGCACGAGATGCTAATTTTGCACCTTATATTAATCCATTAAGCTTCATTCCATCACAACTGAAACCGGGATTACAAGTAAAGCCAGGAAATACATTAGCGTTGCTTGGGGGAGATATTCAGCTTGTTGGCGGTATTCTTACGGCGGTAGAAGCAAGAGTAGAATTAGCTAGCCTTAAACAAGGAAGAGTCAGTTTAGTTGATACTTCAAAAGGTTTTTCACTAAATAATTCAAAAATATCTGATTTTGGAAATATTCAACTACTATCAAGAGCTTTAGTCGATGTTTCTGGTGCCGGAGAAATTAGCGTGCAGGGAAATCAATTTAATATAAAAGATGGTTCTGTAGTAGGGATACAGAATCGCGGAATTCAAACAGCAGGAAATATTAATGTTAATGCTAAATCCATTGATATAAGTGGAGCAATTTCCGAAACTCAAATTCGCAGCAGTTTAGTAAATGAGACTTTCGCAGGAGATGCTGGAAATATAAATATTAGCACCGAACGTTTGAGCATTGAAGATGGTGCTGGGGTATTTAGTCGAACCTTTGGTTTCGGAAATAGCGGCGTTATTAACATTAATGCAACTGAATCGATAGATGTTATCGGAGTTTCTTCCGATCCAAGAAATTTTAGTATTATTAGTTCAGTCACCTTTGGTCAAGAAGATTCGGGAAATATTAACCTTTCAACAGGGAATTTATCAGTACTTAATAGTGGTGTAATTTCTACAACTACTTTCGGCAATGGTTCTGCTGGTAATATAAATGTTCAAAGTGACAATACTTTAGTGTTTGGTTTAAGTCGAGGATTTTTTGGAAACACCACAATTACTGCTACTTCTTTTGGAAAAGGTAATTCTGGAAATATTAGTATCAATACACAAACTTTGTCAGTTAAAGATGGTGGAAATGTAAATACAAGTGGCTACAGCAGTGGAAATTCTGGCAACGTAACTGTTAACGCTACTGAATTTTTAGAAATCAGTGGTGGAAAGCAAATGAGAGGATCTAATATTAATTCCGCTGTTTTAAGTTTGCCAGAATTTTATAGACAATTATTAACACAACCCCATGCAACCACGGGCAATGCTGGTAATGTTACTATTAATACCCCACGTTTAAAAATAAGCGATGATTCAAGTATTTTAGTCCGTAATGCTGGCACCGGTAACGCCGGAAAATTAGCAATTACAGCCGATTTAATCCAGCTAGAGAATCAAGGTGAATTAGTTGCTCGTAGTAATTCCGGTAGAGGTGGAGATATTTTTGTACAAAGTGATTCTTTACAGATGCGTCGTAGTGGCTTAATTACGACTGACGCAAAAGGTGAAGGGAACGGTGGTAATATTACCATCAATACTAATACTCTTGTAGCTTTGGAAAATAGCGATATTACTGCTAACGCACAAAATAGTTTTGGTGGGAAAGTAACTGTGAATGCGTATGGTATTTTTGGTACCCAGTTTAGAGAAAATCTCACAGAAGAAAGTGATATTACCGCTAGTTCTGATTTGGGAGCAGAATTTAGTGGTGACGTTGAACTTAATACTCCTGGAATTGATCCCAGTTCGGTAACCGTTGAATTACCAGAGAATCTCACTGATTCCAGCAATCAAATAGCATCTGGATGTGCTGCTCAAACTGGTAATACTTTTATAGTCACGGGAAGAGGCGGAATCCCAACAAATCCAAATCTATATTCTTATTCAAATCCTATTTGGTTGGATATTCGCGATTTGTCAGCATTTCGTAAACCTAATAATAATTCGGAAATTACTAATATTTCAAACAAACCAGCAATTATTGAAGCAACTAGTTTTATCCGTAATCAAGACGGAGAAATTGAACTGATTGCTTCTCAAAATGAACCTTTAACAACACAAGGTTTTAACTGTAGTGGAATGAATACGTTGTAACACTGATTGTGAAAATATATGTTAGATAAATATGTAAACTGGGAACTATAAATTCGGAAAATAAATACTTTGACAAAATGAAAGGGATTGCATTTCTATCTGGATTTATAACTGTTTTTCTAACTTCGGGAATAATTTTACCAGCTTCTTCTCAGGTAACGTCCGATAATACTACCAATACCACTGTTGATACAAGCAATAATAATTTCAATATTCTTAATGGGATTCAAAAAGGAAATAATTTATTTCACAGCTTCAAAGAGTTTTCTATACCTACTGGTAGTTCGGCAACTTTCGATAATTCTACCGATGTAGTCAATATTATTAATCGGGTAACTGGTGGAAATACTTCTAATATTAATGGGTTAATTAAAGCTAACGGTAATGCAAATTTATTTTTAATTAATCCTGCGGGGATTGTATTTGGGGAAAATGCCCGGTTGAATATTGGTGGTTCGTTTTTTGGCAGTACAGCCGAAAGTATTTTGTTTGAAGATGGGTTTGAATTTAGTGCGGTGAACCGTACAGATGCACCGTTGTTAACTGTTAGCGTTCCCGTTGGTTTGCAGATGGGGACAAATTCCGGAGAAATTCAGGTACAGAGTACCGGACATAATCTTAGTTTTTCACCTAATGGGTTTTTTCCACCTTTTACCCGCGAAGCAAATCCTCAAGCTTTGAGCGTAAAACCAGGTAAAACTATAGCTTTAGTTGGTGGTGGTATTACCTCTACTGGCGGACAAATAGTTGCAGAAGGGGGAAGAATTGAACTCGGAAGTGTTAGCGATGGTGAAGTTAAGCTCAATTCAATCTCTACAGGTTTTGCGCTTGATTATAGCAACGTATCTAATTTCCAAGATATTCAACTTGCTCAAAAAGCTTCTTTAGATGCGAGTGAATCTGATATCAATGGTGGAATTCACCTTTCGGGAAGACGAATTAATGTAACGGATGGTTCGGTGGGATTGGTGCAAAATTCAAAAGCTGGAATCAAGGGGGGAAATATTACTGTTAACGCTTCAGAATTGCTTGAGTTTACCGGTACAACCACAGATGGAAAAATTCGTAGTAACTTTACCACCGAAACAATTAACACTGGTGCAAGTGGAGAAATTAGAGTTTCTACCAAAGATTTGATTTTTACAGATGGTGGACAAATTGTTACTAGAACCTATAGCGGGGGTAATTCTGGAAATGTAACTATAGACGCTTCGGAATCAGTACAAGTTATTGGTTCAGCAGCTTTAAATCCTCGTTTCTTAAGCAGTATTTTCTTAACCGTCAATGGTAGAACCAGTACTGGAAAAGCAGGGGATTTAAATATCTCGACAAAAGATTTTATTGCTTCGGATGGAGGATTAATTTCGACAGCTTCTTACGGTAAAGGAGACGGAGGCAATATTACCTTGAACGCTGATAATATTGACTTGAGCAGTACTGACCCGGTTTTTGATGGTTCAACTGATTTAAGGGTGGGTAGTTTTAGAGGTGGAGATGGTGGAAGTCTAACTATTAATACTCAAAGATTAACCGTGCGAGATGGTGCCAGAATCAATGCAACAACTATTGGTGAAGGAAATGCTGGTAGTGTAACAATCAATGCAAGCAAAATTGTTGATGTTAGAAACGGTACTATCACATCATCCGCAACCTCTCCCGATTTACGTACCGTTCTCAATGGTTTTGATACTGACTCAACGGGAAAAGCAGGAAGCATAAATATCAACACTAATCGCTTTATAGTCCGAGATGAAAGTACTATATCCGTTGCCAATAATGGTCCAACTGATGCAGGTGAATTAAGCATAAATGCAAATAGTCTCTTTGTTGATAATCAAGCAATTCTTTCTGCTAATACTAAGTTAGGTGAAGGTGGAAATATTGCTTTAAATTTAAAAGAATCATTGATATTACGCAACAATAGTTTGATTGATACGGAAGCTGGAGGAACGGGTAATGGTGGTAATATCACAATTTATTCTCCGATTATTGCCGGTTTTGAAAACAGCGATATCGTTGCCAATGCTTTAGAAGGTAATGGAGGTAATATTGATATCACAACTCAAGGTATTTTCGGCTTAAAATTTCGCGATTCCCTTACCGAAGAAAATGATATCAGCGCCAGTTCTCAATTTGGTGTAAACGGTACGGTAGCAATCAATAATATTAGTATTGACCCCAGTTCTGGTTTAACAGAATTACCCGTAAAATTAGCAGATTCATCACAGAAAATTGCATCCGGATGTGCTGCTAAAACAGGTAACACATTTGTCGCAACCGGAAGGGGTGGAATACCGCAAAATCCCAACGAACAGGTGGATACAAGTAATACCTGGTCGGATATTCGGGATTTATCGGCATATCGCAAACCTAATAATAATTCGGAAAATACTAGTATTTCCAAAAAACCAGCAATTATAGAAGCAACTGGTTTTATCCGTAATAGAAACGGAGAAATTGAACTTGTTGCTTTACAAAATACGCCTTTTAATAAACAACAAGCTTCTAACTGTAGTGGAATAAATACATAATAAAACTATATTTTTTATTTTGTGAGCATAAAAGTAAATTGGGTAACCATAAATCTATAACACATTTTTAGTTTGCTAGACATGAAATGGATCGAAGTCTTATCTGGATTTGTTAGTATTTTAATAACTTTGGGGGTTGTTTTACCGGCTGCTTCTCAGGTAAATAGTGATGAAACTACTAATACAACTGTTAGTACAAGCAATAATAGTTTTAATATTCTCAACGGTATTCAAAAAGGTAATAATTTATTTCACAGCTTCAAAGAATTTTCTATTCCCAAAGGTAGTTCGGCTGTTTTCAATAATTCTACTGAGGTAGTAAATATTATTAACCGAGTAACTGGTGGAAATATTTCAAATATTAATGGATTAATCAAAGCTAATGGTAATGCAAATTTATTTTTAATCAACCCTGCGGGAATTGTATTTGGTGAAAATTCGCGCTTAGATATTGGTGGTTCGTTTTTTGGCAGTACGGCAGAAAGTATTTTATTTAAAGATGGCTTTGAATTTAGTGCTGTTAATCCTCAAGAGAAGCCGTTGTTAACAGTTAGCGTTCCTGTTGGTTTGCAGATGGGTACAAATCCCGGAGCAATCGAGGTAAATGGCAACGGACATAGTTTAACTACTACAAACCCTTACCTTGTACCTTATTTTCCTACCGCTCCCATTATGGGATTGCAAGTTAAACCGGGGAATACCTTGGCTTTGATTGGTGGAAGCATCAATCTTAATGGTGGAATTTTGGAGGCTCCTGGGGGAAATATTGAGCTAGGTAGCGTCAACAGTAAAAGTCTAATAAATGTGAATCCTCAAGATAGAAAATTTAGCTTTGATTATTCAAACACTTCCAACTTTGGTGATATCCAACTCTCAAGCAAGTCACTAGTGAATGTCAGCGGAAACAGTACTAGCTCAATCCAATTCCAAGCAAAAAATATCAGCTTCAACAACGGTTCATTTATCTGGAGTCGAAATTTAGGAATTCAACCAGGAGGAGATATCACAATTCAAGCTACAGAATTATTAGAGTTAAGCGGAACTACCCCTGATGAACTTATACCAAGCGGTATTATCAGCGAAACAATGGGATTGGGAACCAGTAGCAATATTAATGTATCTACATCTGGATTGATTGTACAGAATGGAGCAGCAATAAACAGTAGAACCTATACTCCTGCTCCAGGGGGTAGTCTAACGATAAATGCAACTGACTTTATCCAAATGAAAGGTTCCTCACCCAAAACAGGTTTAAATAACTTTTTGGCTACCGCAACATTTTTCCCCACTCAGCAAGAAAAACCCATACAAACTGCTAAAGCTGGAAACATAACTATATCAACTCCATCTATTTCGATGACAGATGGTTCTTATATATCATCTACTTCTAACGGCGATAGTTCAGGTGGTAATATTCGCATTAATACTAACAAATTAGAATTAACGGGTTTCACTTTCAATTCCTACTTTTACTTCATACCTACTGCTATTTCTGGTATAGCTTATTTAAGAGGAGATTCTAGTAACATAACCGTACAAACTGATACCCTCAATCTTAAAGATGGTGCGTTTATTTCCACAAGTAATGTCGGTAGCGGTAATGCTAGCGATTTAGAAATAAATGCAAGTGAATCTATAAATGTTGAAGGTTTTGCTCAAATTCTTGACAATGAAAATGGTGTCTATTTCAGCAATATCAGTTCAACTGTTGGCTCAAGTTCTGCTTTAATTCAGCAAAATCCTAATTTTCCAACAACGGGAGATGCAGGTAATGTCACTATTCGTACATCTCTACTCAAAATTGGCAATCAAGCCAACGTAAGTGTGGCAAACTACGGTGATATTGGCATTGCTGGTAGATTGAAAATAAGTGCTGATTCAATACAATTAAATAGGGGTAATATATTTGCTTCAGCCTTTTCCGGTGAAGGAGGTAATATTGATATAAATTTAAACAAATCTTTTGTAGCACGCAATAACAGCTTGCTAAATACAGAGTCATTAGGTACCGGAAACGGTGGTAATTTAACTATCAGTTCTCCCGTTTTAGCTGGCTTTGAAAATAGCGATATTATTGCTAATGCGGTAAAAGGAAATGGCGGTAATATTGACATTACTACTCAGGGAATTTTCGGTCTTAAATTTCGCGAGCAACTCACCTCAAAAAGCGATATTACAGCAAGTTCCGAATATGGTGTCAACGGTAGGGTAAACATTAATAATGTTGGAATTGATCCAGGTTCTGGTTTGGTAGAATTATCCGCACAATTATCAGAACCATCGCAACAAATTACGTCGGGATGTTCGAGTAACGGTGATAGTAATTTTGTAGTTACCGGAAGGGGTGGAATACCACGTAATCCAACTCATCATTTGAATTCAAATCCTATTTGGTTTGATATAGGCGATTTATCAGCATCTGGGGCACGAAACAATAATGCTGAAGTTACAACTATTTCAAATCAACCAGCGATTGTAGAAGCTACTAGTTTTATCCGTAATCAAGACGGAGAAATCGAACTTGTTGCTACTCAACCTCAATCTTTAAATACAAACAAAGTATATTCGTGTAGTATATGACACAAGTAATAACACTGATTATGAAAATTGATGTTAGATGCCTACTATAGACGGGGAACTATAAATCCATAAAAAAATAAAAAACTAATCACATGAAAGGGATTGCATTTTTATCTGGATTTGTAAGCAGCTTGTTTGCTTCAGGAATAATATTACCAGCACCCGCTCAAGTCACATCTGATGGCACTACTAATACAGTTGTTACTTCAAGCGGTAATAATTTCAATATTATTGACGGTATTCAAAAAGGGAATAATTTATTTCACAGCTTCAAAGAATTTTCTATTCCCAAAGGTGATTCGGCTGTTTTTAATAATTCTCTCGATGTAGTAAATATTATTAATCGGGTAACTGGTGGGAATATCTCTAATATTGATGGATTAGTTAAAGCTAACGGTAATGCTAATTTATTTTTAATCAACCCTGCGGGAATTGTGTTTGGGGAAAATGCGAAGCTTGATATTGGTGGTTCGTTTTTGGGGAGTACTGCCCAAAGTATTTTATTTGAGGATGGGTTTGAATTTAGTGCTGTTAATCCTCAAGAAAAACCTTTATTAACTGTAAGCGTTCCCGTTGGTGTGCAGATGGGGATAAATCCAGGAGCAATTGAGGTAAATGGAAACGGACATCAACTCAGCGCTTCACCCCGAGAAATTAACCGCAGCAACAATACGGAAGGTTTGCGGGTAAAACCCGGTAACACGCTTGCCCTGATTGGTGGAGATATAAATTTAAAGGGTGCGATTCTGGCAGTGGAGGAAGGAAGAATTGAACTTGGTAGTCTCGGAAAATCAGAACTAGCAAGTATCAGCGCGATTGATGAGGGATTTACTTTTGATTATACTCAAGTTGTTAGCTTGGGAGAAATTCGCTTACAAGAAGAAAGCTTAGTCGATGTCAGTGGTGATTCAGCCGGAGCTATTCAGGTTAAAGGTGGGCAGGTATTGTTATCTGACAGCTCTTTGCTTTTGAGTCAAAACCAAGGAAATCAAGCAGGAGGTGAAATTCGCGTCGATGCCACCGATTTACTGGAAATAGCAGGTTACAATCCCACGAGCGAAATTCGCAGCGGTGTGTCCAGCGAAACTGTAGGAACGGGTGCAGGTAGTGATATTACGGTGAATACCGGACGCTTAATTGTTCGAGAGGGTGGTGGAATTTCTAACCAAACTTACGCAACTGGTGACAGCGGCGACATTAAGATTCAGGCTTCTGAGTTAGTGCAAGTGAAAGATTTGAACTTCACGAGTTTCCCTCAAGTCAATATGGCGAACTTTTTATTGGATATTTTTTCAGCCACCAAGTCTACGGGTTCAGGAGGAAACGTAATGGTGTCTACCCCGCAATTATCCCTCACGAATGGAGCGGTAATAGGTAGTGTCACTCAAGGAAATGGTATAGGTGGAAGCTTAGAAATCGATGCCGATACCATTGAAATTAGTGGAAATAATAGCCGTCGTCCCACCGTTCTTTCAACTTCGAGCTTATTATCTGGTAATGCAGGCGATCTGAAAATCAAAACTCGTACTTTAACAGTTCGCAATAGTGGTCTGGTGTCTAGTTCCGCAGTCGGTCAAGGTAATGCTGGAAGTGTAAAAATTGATGCTTCTGAATCAGTAACACTTACTGGCAAGGTACCAAAAGCAAGAAGTTCGAGTCAAATTCGCTCTGCGGTTATTTTTATAAATCCCTTTTTTCCTATCGTTCCTCAAGGTAGAGGAGGTAGCGTCATTATTAACACTCCTTCTTTAAATGTAACGGATGAAGCGTTAGTCTCCGTGGCAAATCAGGGAATCGGAGACGCGGGAACCATCGAGGTGAATGCTGGTTCGATATTGCTCAATAGCGGAGGCAAGATTGCCGCTTCCACTGCTTCTGGTGAAGGGGGTAACATCGATTTACAAGTGCGAGAGTCATTGCTACTGCGTCGCGAAAGCGCTATCGAAGCACAGGCGACAGGCAGAGCAGGCAACGGTGGCAACCTCACCATAAATTCTCCCGTGATTGCAGGTTTTGAAAACAGTGATATCATTGCCAATGCAGTTGCAGGAAACGGCGGCAACATCAACATTACAACTCAAGGTATTTTCGGTTTAGAATTTCGCGACAAACTAACTGAAGATTCGGACATCACCGCAAGTTCCGAATTTGGTGTTAGCGGAAAAGTAAACATTAATAATATTAGTATCGATCCTAATTCTGGTTTAACAGAATTACCTGTAGATTTGGCAGATTCATCGCAACAAATTGCGTCGGGATGTTCTAGTAATCCTGGTAATAGTTTTGTCGCTACGGGAAGAGGTGGAATACCAAAAAACCCAAACGAACAAGTTGATGCAAAGCTTATTTGGTCGGATATTCGCGATTTATCAGCATCTCGTAAACCTAATAATAATTCGGAAATTACAACTATTTCAAATAAACCAGCGATTATAGAAGCCAATGGTTTTATTCGTAATGCTTCAGGAGAAATTGAGCTTGTTGCGGCTCAAAATACACCTTTGAAAACGCAAGCTCTCAATTGCAGTGGAATAAGTACGTAAAAATACTGCATTTAAAAGATTTTGTTAGTAGCGTGAAGAATTCGGGAACCATAACTTCAGAAAATAAAATAAAATTATCGTTACAAATTCAAATATAGCGGTTTTCAGTTGGGTGAAGTAAACATTAATATGACCTCACTCACTCAACCTCAGCCTTTCCCATCTCCTTACGAAGCAGAGGGAAGTCATACGGCGGAGTGGGGTTAATTAATGATTCTATTTACAGTTATCAAAATAATTAAAATGATTTATCCTTTTCAAAAACGTCGCTGGCTGTATATCAGCCTTAGCTTGTTAAGTCTATTTGCAGTTGTAGTCTTACCTGTGTTTTGGAGTATTAATCCTGCAACTGCTTCTTTGAAAAAATCTTCAACCATAGCTATTAAACAAACAAATTTAGATGTAAATCTATTAAATCAAGGAAGAGAACTGTATCGTCAAGGGCGTTTTGCGGAAGCTGCGAATATTTGGCAGATAGGAGCTAAGCAATATCAAATACAGAACGATACTTTAAACCAAGCCCTAACTTTAAGTTATCTTTCTTTAGCTCAACAGGAGTTACAGCAGCTAGATAATTCACAAAAATCAGTTACTAAAGCTTTGGAGTTATTAAAAACTGCTAAACCGACTCCCGACGCAATTGTCTGGGCACAGGTATTGAACACTCAAGCGGGTTTAGAACTGCAAACTGGTAAAGCTAATGCTGCATTAGAAAGCTGGAAGCAAGCGCAGAAATATTACGAACAAGCAAAAGATAATATCGGAAGTTTAGGTAGTCAAATAAATCAGGCTCAAGCTTTGCAAAGTATGGGGTTTTATCGTCGCTCCAAAAAACAGCTTGAAGAAGTAAATAAAAAGTTGAAAGAGATGCCAGATTCGGAAATCAAAGTAAGTGCTTTGCGGAGTCTTGGTGTAACTTTGCAGTCAATGGGAATTTCTAAAGAGAGTCAAGATGTTCTCATCCAAGGTTATAAAACTGCGAAAAAAATTAAGGCAGATAATCAAGTCAGCAGCATTTTACAGACTTTAGGTAAAACTGCTGTGGATTTAAAAGATCCTGATGATGCTTTGGTCTTTTTTGAAGAAGCTGAAAAAGCAGCGAACAATCCTCAAGATAAATTACAATCACGTTTGAAGCAGTTTAAATTATTTGCCGATTACGGTGTTCGTAGTCATGCGACTCCTTTAGCTCCTCAACTTTTTCGGCAACTCAACGAATTATCTCCGAGTCGTACATCTCTTTACAGCAGAATCAATTATATTGCGGCTTTAAATAAATTAGAGAATTCCAGTCAAATTATACCTTTGAACAATTTGGGTGAAATGCTCGCAAAAACTGTTAAACAAGCCCGACAAATCGAAGATAAGCAAGCAGAAGCTTATGCTCTCAAACAATGGGGTGAGTTTTATCGTTTTACCGGACAGTTTTCTGAAGCCGAAAAGTTAACTAGGCAGTCTTTGGATATTGCTCGTCAATTGCAATCAGAAGATATTATTGCTCAATCGGCTTGGGAATTAGGACGGTTGCACAAACAGCAAAATAAAAACAAAGAGGCGATCGCCGACTACACCGAAGCCGTAAACGCTCTTAAAGCAATTCGCACGGATTTAGTCGCTGTGAATTCAGACGTACAGTTTTCATTCCGTGAAAGTGTAGAACCAGTTTATAGAGAATTGGTAGGATTATTACTCGAAGATAAACCGGCTCAAGATAATCTCGTCCAAGCTAGAGATTTAATTGAATCATTACAGATTGCCGAGTTAGATAACTTTCTCAGAGAAGCTTGTTTGGATAAAGCCGAGCAAATTGACACAATTGATAAATCGGCAACAGTAGTGTATCCGATTATTCTCGAAGACCGTTTAGCAGTTATTTATTCTAAAGCGGGAGAGCAACTATCTTACAGCATTATTAATAAATCTAAGCAAGACATCGAACAAACTCTAAGGGAGCTATCGGGAGCTTTAAATCCAGTCTCCGACATCCGAAAACGCAATATTCTATCTAAACAAGTCTATGAGTGGCTAATTTCTCCGTTGGAAAATCAAGCAAATCTGAAAGATACTAAAACCTTAGTATTCGTTTTAGATGGTTTGCTGCGGAATATACCGATGTCAGCACTTTATGATGGCGAGCAATATTTAGTTGAGAAGTATGCCGTCACCCTCTCACCGGGATTGCAACTGATGAAGGGAGCATCTTTAAAATCGAACAACATCAAAGCTGTTGTTGCCGGGATTAGCGAAGCTCGTTCTGGTTTTAGTTCGCTTCCAGGGGTGAAGTCTGAAGTCAAACAAATCTCCAATAAGGTAAATTCCACTTCGACTTTGCTTAACGATAATCTGACAGAGGCAAGTCTTTCGGCAAAAGTAAAAAATGCTTCTGTAAATGTAGTTCACCTCGCTACCCACGGACAGTTTAGTTCTCGCTTGGACGATACTTTTCTGCTTACTTGGGATGGACAAATTAATATCAAAGAACTTTCAGAACTATTAAGAAATCGACAAAGCAGACAGTCTAAAAATATAGATCTATTAGTTTTAAGCGCTTGCGATACAGCCGCAGGAGACAATCGTGCTGTCTTGGGCTTAGCAGGCTTAGCTGTTAAATCGGGGGCACGTTCCACCATCGCCTCTTTATGGCCGGTGAAAGATAAAGCCACAGTCGCCTTGATGAATAGCTTTTATGAAAATCTATTAAAACCAGGAACCACAAAAGCAGAAGCCCTTAGACAAGCTCAGGTAGAGCTAATGAAAAATACAGACTTTAAAGAACCGTTTTTCTGGTCTGCATTTGTTTTAGTCGGAAATTGGCAGTAAACAGCGAGCAGCGGGCAGTTACAACTTAGCAATTTAAATTGAACTTCCTCTACTCGCTAACTTCTAATTACTATACTTTATTTAACATTCTTCTACGTAGTTTCATCACTCCGGATCGGAAGTAATTTTTTTAAAATATAAATAGTGTTTTGATTCGGTTCCGGATCGATTAAAGCCATTTTGAAAAGCGTTTTAAAATTTAATTTTGTTAAAAAATAGTCAGCATGTGCCAAATAAAAAAGTTTTTACGAGCGTCTACATTCCCAATAAGAATTAAAAATGAAACAAAGAATACTTATTAGTACTTTAGGGTTCGCTCTCATTATTAGCGCCGCATGGGTACCATCGCAGAAGGTTAGCGCTGTTTCGTTCACCTCGCCAGATAAGAGTTCACCAAATAAATCGACTGGTGGGGCTTCTCGTGGTGGCTTATTTACTCCTAAAGAAGGTGAATCTACTCTTAATGAAGGTACTGGGGGAGCAAGTCGTGGTTTATTTACTCCTGAAGAAGGTGAATCTACTCTTAATAGAGGTACTACTGGTGGAGCAAGCCGTGGTTTATTTACTCCTGATTCGAGACAACCTGCTCCTGAAATAGGTACTTCGTCGGGTGGAGGAAGTCGCGGTCTATTTACTCCTGATTCGAGACAACCTGCTCCTGAAATAGGTACTTCGTCGGGTGGAGGAAGTCGTGGTGAATTATTTGCTCCTGATTCGAGACAACCTGCTCCTGAAATAGGTACCTCTGGTGGAGGTTCTAGAGAGGGTCGCCGTTATTTAAATTTGCCTAATACCACCCCAGAAGAACCTGCAGCTATTTTGGCACTTCTACCTCAAAGTTACTTCGGAACAACTATTTCCCAACGTGCTGAAATTTTGGTTTATGTACCCAGAACCCAGGCAATAGAAGGTGTTTTTAGTCTCAAAGATGCTGAAGGCAATACTGTACATGAAATGAATGTACCAATATCTGGTAGATCTGAAGTTATTTCTATCAAAGTGCCAACAGAGTTGAAACTAGAGAAAAATTATCAGTGGTTTTTAGCATTAAAAATTGATGGAGAACTCACTACTAGAACACCTTATGTTGATGGTTGGATTAAGCGCATCACACCAAATCGAGAAATAGCAGCATCAATGCAGCAAGGTGACTTACTTAAGCAAGCTGAGGCTCTTGGCAAGCATGGTGTTTGGTATGATTGCGTCGCAACTTTAGCTAAACTAAGAACTACTCAGCCAAACAATACAAACTTAGACAAAGAATGGTCGGAATTACTTGAATCTGTAGAACTTCAACAGATTGAAAAAGCTCCAATTGTGGCAAGCAATTTTAAATCTTAACGGCGAATTTTAGTTTTGGAATTACTAACGAGACGGTTTCAAATAGGAAATCGTCTCGTTACTATTTCATCTTAGACTTACTTTCACGGCAATTTTTTTAATTAAACACTTTAATTTTGAAGATATAAGCATATTTAATTCGCTCTTATAGAAAGTTTATTTCCCCTCCAATGTTCTCTTTATAACATCAAAAAACAACAAGATATATGCATTTTTTAATTAACTATAAGTTTCTGGTTTATATCTATATATCTAATTCAAAATCTAAAATATAAAACCTAAAATATATTTATGTGGCGTAAATTTAAATCTTTGTTTAAAAGAAACAAAAGTCTTTTTATTATTACTCCTACAGTCACTGTTGCTGTTGCGATCGCACAGGGATTAGGATTATTTAATTTATCGGAATGGCGAGTTAGAGATTCTTTTTTTAGCTTGCGTTCTCAATTGGAAGGTAAACAGGATTTAGCTTCGGAGATTGTTGTTGTTACTATTGATGAAAAAGATATTCAATCTGTAGGTAAATGGCCCATTCCCGATTCAGCACTTGCGGATTTAATCCAAAAAATTAAATTACAAAAGCCTCGTTCAATTGGTTTAGATTTATACCGAGATTTGCCAGAAGGGGAAGGGCACGAGGAACTTGTCAAAGTTTTTCAAACGACTCCTAACTTATTTGGAGTTGAGAAAATTACGGGAGAGAAAGTTAAGCCACCTCCGGAGTTGAAGAAGAAAGGACAGGTGGGTTTAGCCGACTTGGTTTTAGATGGCGATCGCCACGTGCGACGTGCGTTGTTAACAGCAGTGGATAAGGATGATAAAGATACCGAAAAGGGAGGTTTAGCCACTCTTGTTGCTTTAAAGTATCTGGAAGCGGACAAAATTGCATTAGAACCTGTGGAGCCAAAACAGCAAAAATACAGGTTGGGTAAACAAATACATATGCCGTTAAAAGTCGGGGAAGCCGGTTATACTAAAGACGATTTAGGCGGATACCAGATTTTACTTAACTGGTGTGGTTCTGAAGATGCATTTACCAGACTAAAAATGCGCGATGTGATATCTGGGAAAATACCAAAAGACATAATGCGCGATCGTATTGTATTTATTGGTTCAACTGCTTCGAGTACTAATGATTTTTTTGCTACTCCTTTTAGTTCTTCTTGGTTCACTGCGGGAAGTCCAACGCCAGGGGTTATTGTTCATGCCAATATCGCTTTGCAATTGATAAAAGGAGCAAAAACTGGAAATGCTAACTTAAAGGGTTTTTCGGGAATATATCTTCCGTTTTGGATAGCTCTTTGTTCGGCTATCGGTTCAATTGGTAGTTGGAGTTTGGCAAGAACTCATAAAAAAAAGCTTCTTCCGGGAGGTAATATTCTATGGGCAACTGTAGGGCTTACTGCGGGATTAATTGGTGGTAGCTACTATATATTTTTGAGAGGTTTGTTAATACCAGTCACTCCAGCTTTAACGGCTTTCATTAGTAGTGTAATTGCAACTACTAATGCTTATAAACAGAAGAAAATTGAAGAAAGCTACCGTCAATTAGAAACTGCTAATAACCAGCTAGAAATTGCCAATAATAAATTATTAGACTATTCCAAAACCTTAGAAATAAGAGTAGAAGAAAGAACCCATGAATTAAAAGAAGCTAAACTTGCTGCTGATGCTGCGAATCAAGCCAAAAGTGATTTTTTGGCAAATATGAGTCACGAATTACGAACTCCACTAAACGGCATTCTCGGCTACGCTCAGGTATTAGAACGGAAGGCTGATATTACGGGAAAAAATTTAGAAAGTGTAGGTATTATTCATCAATGTGGCTCGCACCTGTTAATGTTGATTAACGATATTTTAGACCTTTCTAAAATTGAAGCTCGTAAGTTAGAACTGTTTGCGAATACAGTTCATTTACCGAATTTTTTGAATAGTGTTAATGAAATTTGTCGGATTAGAGCCGAACAAAAGGGTATTTCGTTTAATGTTGTTTTAGACAAAAATTTACCCGTTGCTGTAGAGGTTGATGAAAAACGCTTGCGGCAAGTATTGATTAATTTAATCGGTAATGCAATTAAATTCACCGATGAAGGTGGAGTTACTTTCAGAGTTAATCGTCTCCAACAACAGAATATAGATGAAGATAAAAATAATTCATCTTGCACAATTAGCTTCTGTATCGAGGATACGGGTGTTGGTATGTCGCCCGAGCAATTGCAGAAAATCTTCAAACCCTTCGAGCAAGTTGGCGATGCAGGAAAACGTCCCGATGGTACTGGATTGGGATTGACAATCAGTCAAAGAATTACGGCATTAATGGGAAGTGAAATTCAGGTAGAAAGCACTTTAGATAAAGGAAGTACTTTCTCCGTGCAATTGACAATGCCTGTTAACAACGAGTATGCAGCACAAATCAATTTAAATCAACAACAAATTATTGGCATTCAAGGAAATACACCACAAATTTTGATTGTTGAAGATGATAAAAACCATCTGAGCATCTTAAGAAATTTACTACAGTCAATCGGCTTTGAGACTTTAGAAGCAATAGATGGTGTAGAAGGATTAAACTCAGCCATAGAAAACAATCCAGATGTTATTTTACTGGATTTAGCAATGCCCAATATGGATGGCTTTGAATTAATGGTGAAACTTCAAGGCAATGCTCAAACATCTTCTATTCCCATAATAGTTTCTAGCGCTAGTGTTTTTGATGCAGACAAACAACGTAGTTTAGAGGCAGGAGCAAAAACCTTCTTGGCAAAACCCCTTCAGGTAGAAGAATTAACCAAAACATTAGGAAATCTCTTAAAGTTGGAATGGATTTACGATACCTCTAGTCCAAATGTTGGTAATGCAATGCAATCACAAACTTCGATGGCATCTGACAATCCAAAAGAATTGATGGAAGCACCAATAATTCCCCCATCAGAGGAAATTGTGCAGCAGCTATATCATTTAGCAATGATGGGAGATATTCCAGCACTTGAGGGAATACTAGAAAAAACAGTAGCCCAAGACAACCAATTACTTGGTTTCGCAAACGAAATAACTAAGCTTACTGCGAATTTTCAAACCTCGAAAATTCGTAAATTTCTCAAACAGTTTCTAGCTAAGGAGCAAACCCAAAAATGAACGATATTTTATCCCAAACAATGCATATTCTTTTGGTTGACGACAATCCAACCAATCTTAAAGTATTATTTGAAGCGATAGGGGGTTACGGCTGGAAAGCACTAATGGCAACTGACGGAGAATCGGCAATTGAGCAAGCAGAATATGCA
Source organism: Rivularia sp. PCC 7116 (assembly GCF_000316665.1). Classification (GTDB taxonomy): domain Bacteria; phylum Cyanobacteriota; class Cyanobacteriia; order Cyanobacteriales; family Nostocaceae; genus Rivularia. The sequence goes on from NC_019678.1 coordinate 2,879,059, forward strand.
AAACCAGATTTAATTCTTCTTGATGTAATGATGCCAGGTATCGATGGGTTTGAAACTTGTCGCAGGTTAAAAGCTAATCCCATTACCCAAAATATCCCGGTTATTTTCATGACTGCTCTTTCCGACAGTACAGATAAAGTCAGAGGTTTAGAAATTGGAGCAGTTGATTACATTACCAAACCTTTTCAACAACAAGAAGTTATTGCTCGATTAAAACTGCATTTAAAACTGTCTCTACTCACCCGCAGTCTTGAGCAACAGGTACAACAACGTACCGCAGAATTAAGCCAATCTGTTGAGCAGCTACAGCAAGCCCAATTACAATTAGTTCAAAGCGAAAAAATGTCAACTTTGGGGCAACTTGTCGCAGGCATCGGACATGAAATTAATAACCCAGTTGGTTTTATTAGTGGAAGTTGCTCAAACATCGAAGAATACATCAACGATCTCTTTAGTTTAGTCAAACTTCAACAAGAAAAGTTATCGGATTCAGATGATGAAGAAATCGAAGAACTTATCGAAGAAATTGACTTAGAGTATTTGATGGAAGATTTACCGAAACTGATGAAATCAATGCATCAAGGAATCGCTCGTTTAAAAGATATCAGTTTATCTCTAAGAACTTTTGCCCGTACTGACAATGCATCTAAAATAGAATATCAGCTTCATGAAGGATTAAACAGTACTTTAATGCTACTTAAACATCGCCTCAAAGATTCAGGAGATCGTCCGAAAATTGAAATTATTAGGAATTACAGCGAACTACCACCAATAAACTGCTATCCCGGACAATTAAATCAGGTATTTATGAATATCATCGCTAATGCAATTGATGCATTTGACGATTTACATGAAAATCACAGTGAATCAAAAGCAAATTTACCATACAGTATCATCATACATACATCTGTAGATTCTACACAAAATACTGTTTCAATCGGCATCGAAGATAATGCCTTAGGAATGACTCCTGAAGTACAAGATCGCATTTTTGAGCAATCTTTTACAACTAAACCTGTAGGCAAAGGAACTGGATTGGGACTAGCGATTAGCCACCAAATAATTGTCGATAAACACAAAGGGAAAATAGAATGTATATCAAATACTGGTAAAAAAACTAAATTCATCATTACTCTCCCAATTTAGCTTTTATAGAATGCAATTGGGTGAATTTTTATGTATTAATACACTAAATAATTAAATTAGACAATTGTATCAATTGTATTTATAAAAAATATATTTATAAAAAAACATATATTTTGAGACTGGGAGCCGAAAAGCTCCCCAATCGCAAAAGAGACAGATTATCTCAAGACAAAAAATATTTGCAACTACACCTAACTTATTGATTCAGCAATCAGCTTAGTGCAATGATTGCTTCTATTGCTAATTACCAATAAGCAATTCCCAATTACCTACTAGCTACTCCCTACTCCCTTTCTTAAGTTTATATTCGTTTCGCTGCAATAATTTCTTAGTAGTAACTAAAACTATAACTAATAGCAAAGCTTGGATTTCCCAAGGAGCTAAAATCAAACTCAAAACAAGACTCATAATGGCAAATAAGCCCGCAAGATATCCCACTTCATCGCTACATCTATTAAAAATGTAACCAGTAATTACACAGATGGAAAGTGGAATTAGAAAAAACAAAGGCATCTTTTCTCAACTCCGAATTCAAAACATTTGCTGTTACACAAATGCGATAAAGCTGCTGCAAAAAGCTTATGTAACTAATGCTACACCTGTTTGACCTTTTGCTACAACGTTGTGCTTATACAAACAGTGTCTCGGATTATAAATCCGAATGTTTTCTTATGGCGCGCGTATATTAGCTTATCACTATATACTAGCGTCCTTAAAATAATATAGGGCGTAAAATTACCTTTTATGTAGTGTTATTTTAAGAATCGCAGGATAATGCTGAATATTCCCCAATTGTTAGCTACCGAAATCAATCTTAAACCTTTTCAGGTGCAAAACGCCCTAGAACTGTTTGCTGAAGGTGCAACTATTCCCTTCGTAGCACGCTACCGTAAAGAGCGTACTGGGGAGATGAATGAAACTCAGTTGCGCGATTTATCTGATAGGTTCACTTATCTTACAGAATTAGAAGACAGAAAATCAGTAATATTAAATGCTATTGACGAACAAGGTAAACTCACCGCTGAATTAAAAAAGCAAATCGAATTATGTTTACAAAAAACGGAATTGGAAGATTTATATTTACCATTTCGTCCCAAACGTCGTACTCGCGCTACTATTGCGAAGGAAAAGGGACTTGATAAGTTAGCTGAGTTTATTAAGTCGCTAAATGTGAAAAATGGAGCTTCAAGCAATTTGAATGCAGAAGCAGCTAAATATATTAATCTAGAAAATCCAGAAAAAGAAGTCAAAACCGCAGAAGATGCGCTTAAAGGTGCCAGCGACATCTTCGCGGAAGAAGTAGCAGAAAAAGCTTCTTTGAGAGCGTATTTACGTGAAATGCTTTTAGAAGAAGGAGTATTCGTTTCCAGCATCAAAGACGAACATCCCGAAGGTACGACAAAATATGAAATGTACCGCGATTATCAAATTCGAGTTCGTAACATTGCTCCTCATAATATGCTGGCTTTGTGTCGGGGAGAAAAGGAAAAGATATTAAGTTACGAAATTGCTTTTGATGAAGATTATGTGCTTGAATATTTAGAATCTCAGGAAATTCGCAGCAGACAGCCAGAAATTCGCAAGTTTTATCAGCAGATGCTCAAAGATGCATTTAACCGCTTGATGAAAAATTCGCTGACGAATGAAGTAATTTCGGAGAAAAAACAATATGCTGATATTGAATCAATCAAGACATTTGAAACTAATCTACGTAACTTGTTATTGTCGGCACCAGCAGGAATGAAACCGGCAGTAGCGATAGATCCCGGATTTAGAACCGGGTGTAAGGTGGCAATATTAGACGAAACCGGGAAATTTTTAGAGTATCAAGCCATATTTCCCCATACCGGAGCCGGGAAACGCAGCGAAGCCGCCAAAACGCTGCAAAATCTCATGGAAAAATATAAAGTTGAATTAATCGCCATCGGTAACGGTACAGCTTCCCGCGAAACCGACGAATTTGTTATGGAAGTTTTGCAAAATATGCAAATCAAACCAATCAAAGTCATGGTAAACGAATCCGGTGCATCTATATATTCAGCCAGCAAAGTAGCCATAGAAGAATTCCCCGATTTAGATATTACCGTCCGTGGAGCAATTAGTATAGGTCGTCGTTTGCAAGATCCTTTAGCCGAATTAGTAAAAATTGACCCCAAATCCATCGGAGTGGGACAATATCAACACGACGTAGATCAAAAATTGCTCAAAAAGAAACTAGATGAAACTGTAGAAAGTTGCGTTAACTACGTAGGAGTTGACTTAAATACAGCATCCAAACAACTTTTAACATCAGTTTCCGGAATTTCATCCACCGTTGCCAATAATATAGTTCAATATCGCAACGAAAACGGAGCCTTCAAAAATCGCCGACAATTATTAAAAGTACCAAAATTAGGACCAAAAGCATTTGAGCAAGCAGCAGGTTTCTTAAGAATTCGCGGTGGTGAAAATCCTTTAGATAATACCGCAGTGCATCCCGAAAGTTATGCAGTAGTGAAAAATATTGCAACAGATTTGAAAGTAGAATTAAAACAAGTTACCAAAATAGCCGAAAATCTCAAAAAAGCCGATTTGAAAAAGTACGTTACCGATAAAGTTGGGGAACCCACATTAAGAGATATTATCGGGGAATTAGAAAAACCTGGAAGAGATCCACGGGCTGAATTTAAATATGCCACCTTCAAAGAAGGAGTTAACGAAATTTCCGATTTAGAAGAAGGAATGGTATTAGAAGGAATTGTGACAAACGTTGCTAACTTTGGTGCTTTTGTAGATGTAGGAGTGCATCAAGATGGATTGGTGCATATATCCCAGTTAGCAAATCAATTTGTCAGAGATCCCAAAGAGATAGTTAAAGTTGGGGAAGTTGTGAAAGTTAAAGTTTTGGAAGTTAATCAGAAGTTGAAGCGGATTGGTTTGTCGATGAAAGCCGTGAGTCAATAACCTCACCCTAGCCCTTTCCTTGTTTCAAAAACCTCACCCCAGCCCTCTCCTTGTTAAGGAGAGGGAGTAGGAAGGTTGATGTTGAATGGTAGGTTGGGTTAAAGGCGCGAATATCTTTGTGGTTGATGCGATATTGATAATGCGCCGTAACCCAACATTTTGCTGTTGAAAGAAACAAATCAATGGTGTAGAGACATTCTTCCGAATCATTTTCTTAGTCCATTTCAATGGACTTGTGCTATTAGACGGGGAATTGCATTCCCCGTCGAGTGTGAACACAGTTAAATGGTGCGTTACGGCAATAATCCGGGAAGATAATCTACACCGCTTTTTGCCTTCCCTACAAAAAATATAAAAACCCAAAACATCACAATTGCTCGCCACAACTATATTAATTCCACGGATTACCCTAAACTAAAATTGCAGCTTTAACATAAACGTAAATCAAATGACAGCAGGGCAAAACAATTCTAAATCAGTGGATGTTTTTGGCGTGGGTAACGCTATGGTAGACATCTTGGCAATGGTAGAAGATGATTTCGTTAAGAAAAATGACCTAAGTAAGGGTGGCATGACTCTTATGGATTCGGAAAAGCAAGGTCATTTATTGCGGGAGTTGAAACACCATTCACTGGAATTAAGTTCCGGAGGTTCTGCTGCTAATACAATGATTGCGATCGCGCAAAGTGGTGGCAAGGGTTTTTATTCGGGTAAGGTTTCTCGCGATACTAATGGTGAGTTTTATCGTGAGGATTTAATCGAAGCTGGAATTGGGTTTGATGTCCACCCCACGGAAGAAAATCATGGTTCGACTGGGACTTGTTTGGTTTTAACAACTCCGGATGCTGAACGTACTATGTGTACGCATTTAGGAGTTTCTACAAATTTAGCTACCACAGATATTGACGTAGACAAATTAGCTCAATGCAAATATAGTTATGTCGAAGGTTACCTTTGGGATGCACCCGATCCAAAGAAAGCTAGTATTGAGACTATGGAGCAATCAAAGCGTCATGACGTAAAAGTTGCTTTTACCTTCTCCGATTTATTTTTGGTAAGTCGTTTTAACGATGATTTTCATAAGTTAGTTTCCGAATACTGCGATGTTGTATTTTGCAACGCTGATGAAGTTCGTAATTTCTTCGGAAGCGAATCTTTAGAAGATTGTGCCAGCAAACTCGGCGAAATAGTTGACACTGCATTTGTTACCGATAGTGCTAATGGTTGCTTGGTAGTAGAAAATAAAAACGTTGTTCGTGTCCCCGGATTTCAGGTTAAAGCTATTGATACCGTTGGTGCGGGAGATTCCTTTGCTGGGGGAGTATTATATGGATTAACCAATGGCTTGAATGCTCAACAATCAGCACGTTGGGGTAATTACATGGCTTCTTGTATAGTAGAAGTTCACGGCGCTCGCTTGGATAAATCAATGGCTGACAAAGTTTCTGAAATTGTCGCAAGCTAATAATTAGATTGCGTTTTGAAAGGTTTGTAGTAGGGACTTTAATCTTCGGATTAAGGGTTAACATCCTTACTACAAACCCCGATCTCAAAATCCAAAATTGTAAATGCCAAATTACAAAGTACGCTTAATCAACCAAGATATCGGATTAGATCGCATCATCGAAGTACCACGAAACGAATATATTTTAGATATAGCCGAAGACGAAAATATCCGTTTGCCATCTGGGTGTAAACAAGGGAATTGTTCTGCCTGTGTAGCGAAAATAATCAGTGGCAAAGTAGACCAAAGCGAGCAAAAATTTCTTCGTACCCAGGAAATCGAAGCCGGTTATACTATCACCTGTGTTGCCTATCCCTTATCTGATTGCACCTTAGAAACTCATCAAGAACAAGTTTTATATAACTCTTCCCTTTACTTTAAATCCGATTCGTAAATAATAGCAAAGCTGCAATTTAATATACAGTATTTATAAGTGAGGGGTTAAGAGTTAGGTGTTAAGAATTTACAGCTACAAATTTAAATTTCTTAACATTATTAATATTAATATATTATTTAATTGCCAATGCTCTATTCCCTATTCCCCATTACCTATTCGCCATTCCCTACCTTTCGATATAAATCAAATCTATCTTGTTAGAGAGGTTTGCTTTAACAGAATTGTTCACTATGTATATAAGAGTTCAAAAAGACAGTTTTTCTTTTAGGTACAGATTATGTTAGGCATATTTTTAACAACCTTAGCAACTGCATTAAGCTTGCTTATTGTAGATATAGTAGTTCCAGGTGTGAACTTAGCAAATTTCCCATCGGCAATGATTGCTGGCTTAATAATTGGTTTGGTAAATGGCTCAATTAAGCCTATAATCTCAACACTATCCTTACCCATCAACTTATTAACATTAGGAGCATTTTCCCTTGTAGTTAACGGATTTTGTTTCTGGTTGGCAGCAGCTTTAACTCCTGGATTCGCAGTTCATGGACTTATCGCTTTCTTCGTAGGTCCCGTTATCTTATCTTTGGGTAACACCTTCATCAGCAACTACTTTGCAGAAAGAAATCTTCTTGAAGGTAAAGCAAACAACGCTGAATTACCTTCTAGCTAATAAATCAATCACGAATCTGAAACCAAAATATATCTTTAGATAGAATCAGAAATTTTGGTTATGCTCAAATCGCTTCAATTAACTGTAATTCAAAAGGTCAAAAAACTATGAAACTTTTACTTGGTTTACTCGTACCCCCCGTTGGTATTTTCTTAACTTATGGAGTTGGTCCTACCTTATTTATTAATATTGGATTAACTTTATTAGGATGGCTTCCCGGAAGTATTCACGCTATATGGGCAATTTCCAAGCATAATGAAATGGAAAGAACTATATAAGTTTTCTATTTTGTATAAGCAAGGATTTTGTATAGATTATTGGGGGGGTGGCTAATGTCCACCCTTTTAATTTTGGATTTTAGATTTTGGATTTAACATTTGGCAATAAGTTTTAAATATGATGATGACAAATAGCAGACCATAAACCCTGTATCTTTAAGATATCGGGTTTATCTAATTGGTTTATTTTGATTTATGCTAAATCATTTAACTTTATTTATATAGCGCTTTTCATTTGAGTGCAATACAGTTTGAGAAACCTCACCCCCTTCCCCTCTCCTTGTTAAGTAGAGGGGTGTATTCTATTAAACTGAAAACTGCTATAGCTTTATAATTATATCTTTCGAGGATGCAAAGGCAATTGATATTATATTCAACATTAAAAAGACGTAGCACTGCTACGTCTCTACATTACTATTCATACTAAATTAAACAACAACTATTTATTGGCTAGCCATTAATTAATTTATTTCTCTTTCAACCAGTCAGCAGTTGATAAAAGCAATTCTCTTAATTTTTGTTTTAGCTGACGCTCTTTCTTCGCTAACGAACTACCTGCTTCAGCAAGTTTTGTGTCCATATCAGAATGCTTATCTTTAACCTGAGTAACTACTTCCTCCCCTTGAGGGCGAGCTTTTTCATACCAGGTTTTAGCATCATTCAAAAAAGTCTGTACGTTAGCATTATCACCACCGTAACGTGCTGCTAAATTTGCCCTGACAATTGCTAATTGTGCTTGCAATTGAGCGTAGCGTTTCTTTAGTAGAGAAGCTTCTTCACTGTTTTTAATAGATTCAACCGCAGATTTAATTGCAGTTTGAGCCTCAGTGGATTTTTCTTGAGTGTTGTCTTGAATTTCTGTCAAAATACCATCAAGTTCTTGCTGAATTTTATCTTCTTCTTCATCGATTTGAGCTTGTAATTGCTGAACTTCTGTCTGAGTTTTATTTAAAGCTTCTCGTCGTTTACTATCAACAGCTTCCACAGCACCTTCAATAGATGCAGTAATTTCTTCTTTGATTTCGCTACCTTTTCCTTGTAAGCTTTCAGCTACAGCCGAAACAGCATCTTTAATAATTACCCGAAGTTCAACTGAACCTTCTTTAAATTCCGAAACAACTCCGCCAACAGCAACTTTGACAATTTCTCGAATTTTATCAACTCTTTGCTGTCCGGTTTCTTTTACTTGCTGTAAGTCCGTTGTAATTTGTTCTTTGATATTGTCAGCCATGTTCTATACCTGTGCAAATAATTTAGAAAATGTTATTGACATGCCACTTGTCTCTATATAGTGACGTAGTATTTCATCAAAGTGGTACATCCTTAAGGTAGAAAATAGCGATGAAAGTTAAACATATATTCCACAAGATATATGTCTAATACTTAGGAATAGGTAATTAGTTTACGCTCGCTTCGATAATTAAGTAACAATTAGTAAAGTTTGATTTAATGATAAAGTTAAGCGTAGTCCATAGTTCAAATATTTATTTATCAAAATGAGAAATTTTATTCAATTTGTCTTATTTACAATTTTATTATTTATAATTTGTCTGCAACAACCAGTTTTAGCGGATACTGTCGATGGAGCAAAAATATTTTCAGCAAATTGCGCTGGTTGTCATATTAATGGGGGCAATATAATTCGACGCGGTAAAAACTTGAAAATTAAAGCTTTAAAAAAATATAAAATGGATTCGGTAGAAGCGATTTATAATATTGTGACATACGGTAAAAACAATATGTCAGCCTACAAAGACCGTTTAACCGAATCAGAAATACAAGCCGTATCTATCTACGTTTTAAAGCAAGCTGAAAATAATTGGCGAAAACAGTGAACAGTTAGCATTTGTAGAGGCATTTGTACTGTCCACCCCGCAAGCTTCTTTATTATTCTCTAGCCAATGCCCAATTCCCAGATTAATAATAGCTATAATACTTTTTAGTATTGTCGCCATTAACCACCATACCTAAGACGTTTGTCCGAGCCATTTTCAAGCTATCTAAAGCTTGCATCATTACGGAACGATCTGTCTGATGTATTCTGGTGACAACTACAACGCCATCCGTATAAGGTGCAAGTAAATTGGCATCAGCGAGACCTACCAGAGGTGGAGTATCATAAATTACTAAATCAAATTGTGAATGCAATTCCTCAGTAATCAGCCTCATTTTTTGTGAAGAAAGCAGTTTTATGGGATCGGGAGGAATTGGACCTGCGGTAATTACAGATAATCCGGCCATAGAAGATATTTTTTGTATCGCTGATTCTAAATTGATGTTTCCAGAAATAAGATTACTTAACCCATAGTGGTTGTTTAAACTCGCCAAATTATGAATGTCAGGTCGGCGCATATCTGTATCTACTAGCAATACTCGCCTTCCTATTGCACTAGCTGCTTGCGCTAAATGGAATGCAACTGTAGACTTACCGTCTCCAGACATCGCAGAAGTGATAACTAAAGAATTAATTTTCTCGTCGGAACTAAGTAATTGAATATTCGCGTGCAGTACTCGGAAAGCTTCTGATAATCGGGATGGTTTGCTGTTTTTTTCAATCGCTGTCTCTTGGTGGGAGAGAATTTGTGCAGTTTGTGTACTTTGGGGCAATAGGTTAACTGTTTCGTTAATATTATTTTCAAAAGCGAGTTGTTTTTGGCTATGTGATAATCGTTTTTCTAAAGGAATATTTGCTAAAAGCGGTAGTCTGAGATTTTCCTTCAAAGCTTCAATAGAATGATATCTAGTATCTAACTTTTCAATTAGTAATCCACTGCCAATGCCTAAAAGAGCGCTGGCAACAAACCCCAAGATTAAATTACGCGGAATGCTTGGATATATTGAATCTTCTGGCAAAACGGGTGCTTGAATTAACTGCCAAGGAATTTGTGTCTGTGCTGCTTCAACTTGCAGTTTTTCACGAGTAGCTAAAAAACGATTTAAGCTATCAGTTGCAACTTGTAATTCTGTAATTAATTCAGTATATTTTCGATTTATATATGGTAATTGCTCAATTTTCTTTTGAAGCTGCTGTTCTGTTGCTGCTAACACCTGACTTTGCTGTTGCAAATTCTCTAATTCTGAAGCTGCTTGGGCGCGTTTGATATACAAAACTCGCTGCGCTTCTTGACGTAATAATGGTAGTAGTTTTTGGCGTTTTTCTCGCAAATTTTGAATCGGAATGCTGTTCTCGCGAAAACGAGTTGATTCACCAGCAATTTCCGACTCTACCTGCCGCAACTGAACGATGAGTTGCTGATATACGGGTGCGTCATCCAGTAAAGCTAATGCTCCTTGTTGACTTTGTAAGTTTTTAAAACTTGAGTAAGCATCGGCAAGGTTTTTATCGGCTTCGACTCGCTGTTCTGATAATATTTTGAGTTGGTTGGCAATTTGTTCCGCTTGGGTTTCTGGCTTGAGAAAATCCTGTTTTTGTCTGAATTCTTGCAGTTCTTTCTGAAGTTTATTTACACGTTCCTGGATAGTTGGTAACTGCGTTTCTACAAAGTTAATACCCTGACGTAAATGAGTTTGACGATTTTCCAGGCTATATTTTAAATAAGCTTGAGCAAGTTTATCTAATACTGCTTTAGTTTTAGCTCTATCGTTAGCTTGGTAAGCAACTTCTATAATTTTCGTTTCACCCAAACGGATAATGCGAAGAGACTCCATTAAAGATTCATAGTCAATATCTCCATAAGAAGCTTGCAAATCTTTAACAATTGTTGCCATTAATTGAGGACTTTTAAGTACCTGAATTTGAGTTTCATAATCAAGCCCCGATTTGCCGAAATTTCCTTCAATAATTGTGGGAACATCGTTATCTTCACTGTTTACTGCTTCAGCTAAAATTTGAAATTTACTTTCATATTGCTGCTCTTGATTGAGGCTGAAAGTCACGACACCAGCCATTACAAGACTTGTCACCCCCAAAATTGCTAAACATCGTCGTTTGATAATGCTGAAGAATTGACCTAAATCCCAGTCATTTTCTTCAGTTTCAGCCCAAGGTATAGGTTGAGCTTGAAGCAACTGAGGTGCATAGTCTATGTCTCGATTACCAGTTGAGGGTTTGAAAGAATATGTCTCCATTACTTCCTGTCTGCTTACTACAAATCTAAACCATATGGGAGCATCAAAACTATGAGTCAGCACAGAATAATCACTGAAACTCGAAATGCTTTAAAGCAAGATTTTAACTCTATTAATTACCTTATGACTTCCTAGAATTTACTTAGATTGCGAATTTATTACAAATATCAAATATTTTTAAATTTTATCTTCTCAAAGCTTGATATAGGCATAAATATTACGTTTTGAAAACTATTTAAACTCCGGCTAAGGAAAATTATACTTGTGAACTTTTCATTAGTAGAATCTCGGGCTATATGAAATGGTTAAAAAAAAATCAGCAATTTTACTGAGATATATTTTCCGGACTATCGTGTAACAATAGTTTTATTCAGACCGAGTACAACCGAGTTTGTACGGTCGTATTATTCTTATTCAGAAAAATCTATTCCCTGCCGTACTGATGATATGAACTAATTTAGAAAAGTACAATTTTTATGAGTGTAATTTTTCTTAATTAATAAGGATAATTTTCAAATCTTTGTACGGTAATTAGTTGCAGAAAATAAGAATATATAAACTTTTAATAGCTCATTACTGTATTTTCTAAACAGATTAATACAAAGTTCCCTAGACTTTCGGCATGACGATAAAATGACAAAATCCGTAAAGCGATTGAAAACGCCTTTTTCAAATAGATATTATGAATTTCAAGATTTAACTCAGGAATTTGTACATATTGGGCAGTTAATTAAACTTTCTGTTATTACCCAATTTTTTCCACCAGATTATGCTCCTACAGGACAATTAATTGAGGAGTTAGTGATGCACCTGAATGAACAGGGTGTAGATATAGAAGTATTTACAGGGCAACCGGGCTATGCTTTTGAAAACAAGAATGCTCCTGCTGTTGAGACTCGAAGGGGAGTAAAAATTAAACGCTCTCGAACTACACAATTTTGGTCTAAAAGAATTCGCGGTAAAGCTATCAATGGAGTTCTGTTTACCTTACGCGCAGCCCTTTATTTGATTTCTGCTGCTCGTCGTCGCAACATAGTTTTGCTAACTACTGCTCCTCCATTTTTGCCTGTTTTAGGATATTTTGCTCATATCTTGTTTGGACTTAGCTATATTTGTATACTCTACGATCTCTATCCAGACATTGCTGTTGCTCTCGATGTTGTACCAAAACAACATTTACTAACTAGATTGTGGCAGGCTGTCAATAAGCGAGTGTTGCAAAAAGCTTCTGGAATAATAGTTCTAAGCCCAGCAATGAAGCAACAAGTCGCGGCAAATTATCCACAGATAGCCCATAAAATATCTGTCATTCACAGTTGGGCAAATACTGAAAAGATTGTACCCCTTGCCAAAGAAGACAATTGGTTTGCACTGAGACACTCGCTTGTAAATAAATTTACAGTCATGTACTCAGGCAACATGGGTCGATGTCATGATATACACACTATGTTAGAGGCTGCCAAATATTTACAACATGAACCTATTCAGTTTGTATGTATCGGTGGTGGTGCAAAACGCGAACAGCTAATTAGAGAGGTAAAAAGATTAGGGTTAAAAAACTTTCTCTTTCTTCCATATCAGAAAAGACAAGACTTACCATTATCATTGACAGCCTGCGATTTGTCCCTAGTAAGCGTGGACGCAGGAATGGAAAGTTTAGTGGCTCCGAGTAAACTTTACCCTGCTTTAGCTACAGGAAGACCAATGGCAATCATTTGTCCCCAACATTCTTATTTGAAGCAATTAATCGCGGATGGAGATTGCGGTCAAACTTTTGAAAATGGAGATAGTCTTGGTTTAGCAGAGTATATTCACAAGTTAAGTAAGGATAGCGTTTTGGCACATAAAACTGGTAAAGCAGCGCGTAAATACGTAGATTCTTATTTCACTGCGGAGGTAATTTCTAAACAATACTACGATGTATTGTTACAAGCGATTTTATAAGTTTATAAATAATTTGTCAGAAGAAAGTGCATCTGCCGCATCTACCAATCGGCAGCTATAAAAATTGATTAAGTAATTATACAATTTTGTCCAAGCAACATAGTTTGTCGAAAAATATTCAAAAACATATTTCAAGTAAATCTAAAATTTTTCATAGAGGTTAAAGGATTGTGATTAATAAAGGTGTAACAGTTTGGTTAACAGGTTTGAGTGGTGCGGGTAAAAGTACAATTGCTAGACGTATCGAATCAGAACTAAAGGCTCGAAATCGTCAAGTTGAAGTTTTAGACGGCGATTTAATTAGAACTTGGTTATCTCAGGGACTGGGTTTTAGTAAAAAAGACCGCGATATAAATGTGCGTCGGGTAGGATTTGTGGCTAATTTGCTCAGCCGTAACGGTGTTATAGTAATTGCTGCCACTATTAGCCCTTATCAAGATATTAGAGATGAAATCCGAGCTATTAACAAGGATTTTGTGGAGGTTCATGTTAATGCACCTTTAGAAGTATGCGAAGCCCGAGATGTTAAGGGTTTGTATGCTAGAGCGAGAAGTGGAGAAATTAAAGGTTTTACAGGTATTGATGACCCTTATGAGGTTCCCGTCAATCCAGAAGTTGTTTGTGAGAGTGGGAAGGAAACTGTTGAGGAGAGTGCTGATAAAGTGATTCGGGCTTTGGAGGAGTTGGGTTATCTTGGGGTTCGAGTAGAGTATCAGATTTAAGTAGTTGCGTGTGGCTTTTGTATAAATGCTACATCAATTGAATTTAAAAATTAAAAAGTAAAATAATTGGAATTTTCACGTAAGTTTTACAGATTTTATACACAAGTCTCGCAATATAAATAGAAAAATCTAGCTATGTAGCTACCATCTTTCTTTGTTTCAACTCTAGTTTTTGAATGGCTATTAATTAAGGAGTTTGGTTTGTCTTTGAAGATACGGTCGTCCTTTATTGCCTTAACACGCCCGTTTCCAAAATTGTTATTCGCTATGGTTTTATTCACTACAACAGCATCTTTATTAGAAGGAATAACCCTATCCTTAGCTATTCCTCTAATACAGAGTTTAGTTAACGGTGGTGTTGCAACTAGAGGGGCAGATGATAGCTCAGTTATACAGATTTTAATCGGATTCTTTAATCAGTTTCCCCCAGAGGATCAATTAGTAGCAATTGTTGTTTCCCTATTGGTGCTAGTGGTAGCTAAAGGAGTATTTAGATTTCTGGCAGACTTTAGCCTACGCACATTGATGATAAAGGTAGGGCGCAACTTAAGGTCTATCTGTATTGATCGGTTTCTTAATTTAGGTTTGACTTATTACAGCAAAGTTAAAGGAGGAGACTTGCTTAGCTATGTGAATGAACAAGCTCAGCGTTGCGAACAGCTAACACTACATGTTGGTTCTCTTTTTAGCGAAAGTCTAATCGTTTTCTCATTTCTAGTACTACTATGTAGTATTTCTTGGAAACTGACCTTAATTGCAACATTCATGCTATTTATTATTGCAGTTAGTTTAAAATCTATTGTTGCAAATGTAAAAACTGAAGGAAAAACTGTATCTAATTCGATTGAAGAATTTTCAAGCAGTGTTTTTGAACTGATTAGTGGTATTCGCGTAATCAAAGCTTATACAGCAGAAAGATTCGAGTCAGAAAAAATAGAGAAAATCTTGCAACGACGATTTAAAGCAGAGCAAAGAGCTTATGCTGGACATGCGGCAGTACATCCTATTTCAGATTCCTGTGGGATGGTGGTTCTGATTTCTCTGATTTTTTTGGGGACTCGAGTGCTTTCCGATGGAATGGTTTTGCCTCTGCTACTCACTTTTTTGTTAGTGCTATTAAGAACTTTTCCCCGCATTAATCGCTTAAACATGTTAAGAACTTCCTTGGCCACTTTTGGGGAAAGTTTCCAAACCATTCAAAACTTTCTGGTACAAACTAGACAACCTAGCCTCATCGACGGCAACCGCATATTTGAAGGACTACGCGGTCAAATTTGTTTTGAATCGGTGATATTTTCCTACGTTCAAAGTAACCAACCTGTTTTGAACCAAGTTGATTTGAGAATCCCCAAGGGAAAGGTTGTCGCATTAGTAGGAGAGTCTGGTTCTGGTAAGTCCACCTTAGCAGATTTGTTACTTAGGTTTTATGACCCCCAAGAAGGTTGTGTTACTGTTGACGGCTTAGATGTGCGTGAGTTTAAGTTAGAATCGCTGCGACAGCGAATAGCAATTGTAAATCAAGAAACCTTTCTATTTAACGAATCTGTTATCGAAAATATCCGGTATGGGAATCCAAATGCTAGTGATGCTGAAGTAATTGAAGCAGCGCGTCAGGCATATGCAGAAGATTTCATCAAAAAATTACCCCAAGGCTTTGAAACTAATTTAGGTGACAGGGGTGTACGTTTATCAGGAGGACAGAGGCAACGCTTAGCAATTGCTAGAGCCATTGTACGAAATCCTGAAATTTTAATCTTGGACGAAGCTACTAGCGCTCTAGATAGTACCTCTGAAAAGTTAGTTCAGCAAGCGTTAGATAAAGTAAGTCAAAATCGGACAGTTATAGTCATTGCTCATCGACTTTCAACTATTCATCAAGCGGATCGAATTGTTGTTATGAAGCAGGGAGAAGTAATCGAACAGGGAACTCATGAAGAATTGATGTCTCTAGCGGGTTACTACCGACAATTAAACCAAGATCAGATGATGCTGGCTCAATAACACAAGGTTTTTATTGGGATGTATAGCATATTCATATTTGTCATTAAATTGTGATACAGAATTATTACACCTTTTTTAGAAAAAAGTATACAAACTAAATATGAAACATTCACTTCCTCACTTTTTAATAATTGGTGCAATGAAATCTGGAACTACATCACTCTACGATGACTTGAAAACAAGTCCTCTCTTTCATTTACCAGATACAAAAGAACCTGCCGTATTAGTAAAAACCAAAACAATAAAAGATGCAGTTAGACAATATGAATTACATTTTGAAAACTCAAATGATACTCGCATCAGAGGAGATGGTTCTACCTATTATATGATGCAACCACTATTTCCAGACGTATCAAAATTTGCAAAAACTGTGTGTGGTTCCGATCTGAAACTGGTTGCTATACTTAGGAATCCCATCGATAGGATTATCAGCCATGTATGTCATGATTATGCAGCAGGTAGACTAAAGCACAGAGATGTTGACCGTGCAATAGCTGATGACTTTCGATATGTAGCTTTTAGCAACTATACTCTGCAACTGAAACCTTGGATTGAGTCGTTTGGAATCGATAGCCTCTACTGTATTTCTTTTGAAGACTACATTAAAAATCGTCTTGCTGTCTCTAGGAAGATTGCATCTTTTATTGAGGTGGAACCATCCACTATTACTCCTAGACGAAAAATCAGCAATCGGAATTCCGATATACGGCTTCCTCTTATTCCAGGAAAAACTTTAGAAATTTATCGTTCATATTTAAAAAAAATAACGCCGCCATTCGTTCAAAAAGCTGGCTTCAATTTATTCACACAAAAACGTAAAGTATTACCAGAAGTAAAATTTTCTCAGAAGCTCAAGGATGAGTTACACAAGCATTTTTCTGAGATGGAAGATAACTTATGTTCCTTAACAGGGAAAAAAATAAATCTTAACCTAGAATAAAATGTTTAATTTGTCATCACTTGCTCATTATTCAATTGGTTTATCTGCAAATATAAATCATATAGTTGCAGCTAACTTTTCGTCTATATGCCCTTTTATTATGGTCTCAGAGTTCCCTCGTTCTGGAGGAAATTGGATACGGGATATGCTTGGAGACTGTCTTCAAATGCCAGTTCCTCGGTTTTCTAAGTTCCCAATAACTTTTTCTGCTCTTGCACATAGCCATTTTCCTACACCGATCGTGAAAACAACTGCGGTTTATATTTTACGTGATGGTCGTGACGTATTTGTGTCACATTATTGGAAAAGTGTGAATGGTGTAATTTCTGACAACTCAGTTATAAGGAGAAGTATTCTTTCCAAGCATCCCTGCCTAAAAAGCATAATTCATAAAAGTGATGTTAACCATACAGAAGTGATGTCTGCTTTTTATGACGAGTGGAGAATTCGTCCAATGGGGTCAAAATTAAATTGGGGAGATCATATAAATCGATGGCTAAATTGTGATGCACCTTCACTAGTAATAATGAAGTATGAAAATATGCATCTTAATCCTCATAAAACCTTGTTTGATTCAATTAAGAAACTTACCGGAAAAGACATTGACACAGATACAATAGAATTTGCAATCAAAAGAAATTCATTTAAATCAAAAACTGGAAGGTTAAACGGGGTAGTTGACAATAAATCCAATCGTCGTACAGGTATTGTAGGAGACTGGAAAAACGTTTTTACAGAAGAGCTATTAAAAAAATTTCATAGTGATTTTAGCGAAGCTTTAGCATTAGGAGGTTACAACTAGGTGCAGTTCGTCGATTTGTTATTTTTGTTTATAATTCCAGCTCTTCCTTTAATTACAGGAATTTCCAATTCCTTGGCTCCACTTGGAGGACCTCTAGTAATTATCAGCTTGCAATTATTCTTAGGGGCTACTTTAAAATCTTTATACTTAATATTCAATAAACACTTGTTCTTGACAACACCGTGGTTGAATCGATCTGTCTCAGCTTACGAAACAGCTATCGTGTTCATGTTTTTATTTTCTTTTTTGATTTGTTTTGGTTATTTATTTGCCTCTTATGTTGAAAGAAAGAAAAGACTGAAACTAAAATTTATTACATCTAATTTTAATTTTACTAGTGAAAATAAATCATTTATACTTCTTATTATTGGGATAGTTAGCTTCTTTATTGTGGCTTCCATCTTTATTTGGAAAAGAGGTTTATTAGGTAGATCTTTATTAGATATAATTATTGGTGCTAATATCTCTAAAGTTGATAAGATAGAAGGTGTTAAAAACTTTGGAAATACAAATGCATTCATTACAATTTTTTTTGTTTTACCTAGAACCTGCTTTTTCTTATTTTACGCAAATGTAATAAAGAATTCCAAAATATTCATTTATAAACTTGGTTTTTCTGTTACATTAATCTTGACTTTTATGGAAATTATCCTAAGAGGAAAACGGGATGCTTTTGCCCATGTGTTTTTGTCTTTACTAATTATGGCCGGTTTTATCAGAAAAAAAATTATGTTGAAAGAGATTAGGACATATTCTTTATTTATTGCGGTTTCAATATTTCTATTTTCTTTGATTACCTATCTTAGAGGAAGTGGTACAACCTCAATTGAGCTAAGTAACCTGAACTACAACAAGCAATTTTTAGAACCTGTTCTAGCATCAACATATTTTACTGATGTAAATATTTTGGCTTCGATAATTGAGAGGATGGAAAATTTACAATTCATGTATGGTGATTCATACTTGATGTTCTTTACTGGTCTGATTCCAAGAGCTTTTTGGCCAGATAAGCCAGCTATTTCACTTGGACTATTTGTAAAAAGTCAGATTCTTCTACGTCCTGGAACTTTAGGTGGAGTACCTCCAACTATGCCTGGAGAAGCCTTTATTAATTTTGGTTGGTATGGATTAGGTATCGCATTGCTATATGGTTATCTATTACGAAAATTAGAAGCTTTTTTACTAAGAGGCAAGCTTGCTGCAAGAGGGATTGGTATATATATTTATTCAATTTGGATTGTGCCGCTCACTTGGAGCTTAATGCAAAGTAGTTTTGCTATTACTATGAATGGAGTTGTCGTATCGCTTGGCATAGCGTTACCTTTATTATATTTTGCGTCTTATAAATCAAAAGCATATCAAAGAGTAAAAATTTTACGATAGATATATTAGCGTTAATGAATCCAGGTATGAATTTACATTTTTAGCATGGTTTAACAACATTATTACATTCAACCGAAAAGCGCTATATTTCGAGTCTTTCTACTTCAACTGGTTTAAATTGCTCAATATTGTTGTATGTTAATTAAGCCATTAAAGCTCATAGCTCATCTATTGTATTATATATTGCTGATAAGTCGCGTGTTTTCACGTGAAATACTAACTTTAATAGCAACAACTTATTATCGATTAACATGTGCAAAGTTTGGGTCTAATTCTATAGTTCGTTGGGGAACTTGGATAAGTTACCCAAGTAATGTTTTTATTGGGGATAATGTTTTTATTGCTAACAATGTTTTAATTGGAAGTGAGCTAAAAGATAGCTTATTACATATTTCTTCCTCCGTTCAAATCAATGATGGTGTGGTCATTGATTACACTGGCGGCATAACTATAGCAGAGAATACACTTATCGCCCAACAGTCAATAATCTACTCACATTCTCATGGATTAAATCCTCACTCAAAACCAAAACCGATGCCAAAAAATATTGGTTCAAACTGCTGGCTAGGTGCTAGATGTTTAATACTAGAAAGCTGTTCTCAGATTTCTTCTGGATCTATTATTGGAGCTGGTTCTACTGTGACTAAAGATATTGATAAAAAGGGTATTTATGCAGGTGTTCCTGCGCGTTTCATACGTATGTTGCCTGATGTAGAAAAAGAATAAGTAGGTGGGTGGAAAAATTTATAACTATGTCATAGCCAGTGGAACGGAGTGAAAGGAAGCAACCACAAGCACTTTTAAAATTTTACATTCCGTTACATAATTCAGTTTTTTTAGCCTACCTACTTAGTTGCTGCAATATATCCAATCCATTTATGATTTTAAGGACTAAGTGTCAACCTGAAGTAAGTATATTAAATCTTATATATATTTTTATGAGCCTATGAAAGTTTTGCACGTTATTCCTTCTATTGCTTCAATACACGGCGGTCCAAGTAAAGCTGTTATAGAAATGGTAAAAGCACAGCAGGATAGAGGTATTGAGTCTGAAATTGCTACCACTAATGATAGTGGTCAAGATTTACTCGATGTACCATTAGTAAAACGCACAATCTATAATCAAGTTCCAATTTGGTTTTTTCCTCGCTTTTCTACCACAATTGCACCAGTTAGAGGATTTGTCTTTTCAGGAACTTTTACTAACTGGTTATGGCAACATATCCAAGATTATGAACTTCTACACATCCACGCTGTTTTCTTGTACACCTCTACCGCAGCAATGGCAATCGCTCGCCTTAAAAAAGTTCCTTACATTCTTCGACCTTTGGGACAGTTGTGTGAATGGTCACTGCAACAAAGCGCTCGTAAAAAAAAGATTTATCTCAATTTGATAGAACGTGCTAACCTTAAAAATTCCCAAGCACTTCACCTAACTTCTTTGCAAGAGCAGCAAGAAGTGTCCTGTCTAAATCTAAACGTTCCAACCTTCGTTTTACCCCACGGACTTTCTGTTCCTCCTATCATCTCCAATGCTCGTCAACGATTACGAGAACACCTTGAATTACCAGCAGATGAACCCATAATTTTATTTTTATCTCGTCTGCATCAAAAAAAAGGGCTAGATTATCTTATCTCAGCTTTAAGTAAACTTGCTCATCACCGATTTACTTTCGTTTTAGCAGGTAGTGGTTCTCCTGAATATGAAGCAGAAATAGAATCACTACTCGAAACCAATAACATTCGTAATCGCACTCATATTGCAGGATTTATTCAAGGAGAAAGCAAAGATTTATTCATTCAAGGTTCAGACTTATTTGTTCTTACTTCCCATTCTGAAAACTTTGGTGTAGCCGTTTTAGAGGCATTAGCCGCAGGTTTACCCGTTGTTTTAACACCCAGTGTTGCTTTAGCTTCAGTTGTTCAAGAACACAAATTAGGTTATGTAACAGAACTTAATGTATCTGCAATTGCATCCGCTCTTGAGAACTATTTAACTAATCCTCAACAAGTAGAAGAAATGAGAACCCGCGCTCGTCAACTCATCTTTAAACAATATACGTGGGAAAGGATTGCTACTAACTTGATTGAGATTTATAAAGCCATTCTTCATCAACGACCTTTCTCGCAATATATTTGAGGATTTAGTTTTTCTCATTGAACATACAAAAGTCTAAAAGTTCAATTATTAATTAATAGAAGCTTCCAAACATGAATAATTTCATAAAGGATAATATAGTATACACATCTGATAACCCTAAATTAGACTATCAGATTATTTTTACAAGAATCAAAAACGGTAATTTTGAATATATACTGGGCAGATTTCGGATATTTAGAGGTATATATTCTCAGTATAGAAAACTGAGACAACTTCTACAGAAACCAAAAAAACATTTAAGCTTTCCTAGTCAAATAATTCACAACTCGAATATCGGTATTCCTACTATTGTTGAATCTATTCAAAAAGACTCTTACTACGACCAACTAGAATTGAATGGTAAATCATTAGCTTCTATAGTAAATGCTGGTCAAAATTTGCCTTTATCTACAGCATCACTAAATCTGTCATTTACTTATCGAGAATATATTCATAATCTCAAAGCAAAACATACAATTGCTATGGCGCATGTAGATGAACCGATGAAAATGGATGAAATATATCGGCTTAGGTATGATGATTTATTACTAGAAATATCGGAAAAATATCTAGGTTATTTTCCTGATCAATGTGATGTCAGATTATGGTGGAGTTTTGCAAGTAACCTATCTTCAGAAGAAAGAAGAAGACAGTTACAGACGGTCGATTATCATTACGATATTCATGGATTTAATTTCTTCTACATTAGTTTTTACCTAACTGATGTTGATGTTAATAGTGGTGCCCATGTTCTCGTGAAGTCAAGCCATAAAAATAAAAAAAACTCAATGCTTATTCGCAGTGCTAGATGTCCTGACGAAACAATACAGCAATATTACCCCCAAGAAGATATCGTAACTATTGAAGGAAAAGCAGGAAAATGCTTCCTAGAAGATACCTCTTGTTTTCACAAAGCTTTACCACCAATTGAACGTGACCGCTTATTTCTACAATTGAGGTATTATTAACATGGAAAAAACTAAACTAGGCTTCGGTTGTGCTCCTATATTAGGTAGAGTTAGTAAGCGTGAAAGTCTGCAAGCGCTAAAAATTGCATACGAAGAGGGAATAAATTATTTTGACATTGCACGCTCCTATGGCTGGGGTGAAGCAGAATCTATACTAGGAAATTTCTTAGCCGAAAATAAAATACCTAGGGACAGGGTAGAGATAACAACAAAATTTGGTCTTGTACCAAAGAATAACAAGCTTATCAGATTATCTAAAAATATAGCAAGACAACTTATTAACCTTAATCCTAAAACTAAAAACTTAGTTAAGTCAGCAGCTAGTAAAGTTGCACCTAAAGTAGATTTTTCATTGGATACAGCAAAGGTAAGCATAGAAAAAAGTCTTAAATCTTTGCGTACCGATTATATTGATAATTTATTACTCCACCAATACGATTTTCAGAATCCACCTAATGACATTACTGATATATTTAATTTTTTGGAGTTAGAAAAAAAACGCGGTACGATTAAAAATTATGGATTCTCAACTTATCAATCACTAGATTTAGTAGCGAATTTTTTTATAACCAATAATTTAAACCCTGATATAATTCAAATTCCTTGCCAAATCAGCCAAAAACAAGATTATATTTGCTTTAAAGAGCTTACTCAAAAAGGGACAAATATTATTGTTCATTCACCTTTTAATATAGGTAAAAATTCTACATATATTTTTGATTATTTAGTTCGTAGCGATTTATTAAATCACTTAACTAATAGTTTAAACTTCCCTATTGAAAAAACTCAAGATATCTATTCAGTTTTACTTGCTTATTTCAAATCGATTAGTTCTCCCTATGCTATTGTTACTAGCATGTTCAATCTATCTCATATTAGAAAAAATAAAGAGATTATAGATAGACCTGTGCTCACTCAGAAGCAAGCCGAGTTATTCAAAAAAATTCTATCTGAAATTCAAGCATCCTGATTACTACCTTATTATGAAACTAACATCATCTTTTATTCAGTCTCCTTTAGCAATTCAAGTTCGCTCTAATTTGAGAAAATCTCTCTTCGGGAGAAAAATGCTACAAACTATTGCTAGCTCAATAAACAAAGACTATGAGGCTCGGTTTAATAAAGAGCTACTTGAAAGTATAAAATCTGGAGATACAGTATGGGACATAGGAGCGAATGTTGGCTTTTATACCCGAAAGTTTTTGGATATTGTTGGAACTGAAGGTCACGTCGTTGCAGTTGAACCAGCGCCATCGAGTGCGAAGGCATGTAGAAAGCTTATTAATCAGAATAATTATACAAACTTGACTGTAGTTGAATCAGCACTTAGCAGTGAAGTTGGAACAGCTGAACTTTCAGTTGGTGAAGATCCAACTTCACCAACTAATCGATTATCACAGCCCTCATCAAATACTTTGGCAATATCTGTTAGTACCGGTGATGTTCTATTAGAAAATCTGAGTTATTACCCCAATATCATCAAGATAGATGTAGAAGGTTTTGAAGTAGAAGTACTGAAAGGAATGGAGACAGTTCTTTCATTTTCAAAATTAAGAGCAGTGTTCATTGAAGTTCATTTTAAACTTCTTGAAGAAAATGGTTACACAAATGCCATTAAAATGATAGTTCAAATATTAAGTCAACATGGATTTTCTACTAAATGGATAGATTTTTCACATATCGTAGGATTTAAATCTGTGATGAAATAATCAGCCAATTTTATGTTCCTCTAAAATTACCTAAATTAAATTAAGATGCAATTATCTGTAATCATTTTGACATACAATGAAGCGCTAAATTTATCTACTTGTTTGGCAAGCTTAAAGTCCCTAGACGCAGACATTTTTATTGTAGACTCTGGCAGTTCCGATCAAACAGTTGAAATTGCAAAGCAAGCAAATTGCCAAGTTTTTTACAACCCTTTTGAAAATCAAGCTAAACAACTTAACTGGGCATTAGAAAATTTACCTATAAAAACTCCCTGGATAATGCGGCTCGATGCTGACGAACGAATCACTCCTGAATTAGCAGAAGAACTCAAACAAGTTTTACCCCAAACTCCAGAGGAAATTACAGGCTATCAAGTCAAACGCCGCGTCTTTTTTATGGGACGCTGGATTCGTCATGGCGGTTACTATCCTACTTGGCTTTTACGTGTGTGGCGTACAGGTATAGGTAACTGCGAACAACGCTGGATGGACGAGCATATTGTCCTATCTAAGGGTAAAGTAGCTAATCTCAAACATGACATTATCGACGAAAATCACAAAGGCTTAAACTTCTGGACAGATAAGCATAACCGCTATGCTGATCGAGAAGTTAAAGACATGCTAGGTTCAATTGTTGATGGTAAAGATGATTTGTTAAAAGTAAGTCAACATTCTCAAGTGACTCAACGGCGTTGGGTGAAAACAAATCTTTATGTGCGATCGCCCCTCTTTGTGAGAGCTTTCATTTACTTTTTACTGCGCTATTTCATTGGTTTAGGCTTCTTAGATGGCAAAGAGGGTATGATATTTCATTTCTTGCAAGGTTTTTGGTATCGCTTTCTAGTTGATGCCAAAATTTATGAGATGCGATTTAAAAACTAAAGTTTTATGAATTAGACATTTTCAAACAATTACAAATTCCTGCCGTCGATGCCCATACAACCTGGTCTAAATTGCCTTTCACCGATATAAAATCATATTATAGAGACCGGGTTCACTTCAACGAAACTGGCAATCAAGCTATAGCTGAATTACTATCAAAAAAGCTTTGCACTAATGCCGAATTAAAACTTTGTTCCAAAAATTAATTTTAATTAATGAAATGGCTTTCTAATTTCATATTTAAATACCGATTTATTGGCTTAGCAGCATTTCTCCTAATTCTGCTAGCAACAATCCCCATAAAATTAGCCATTGCATCCTATCAAGCACCACAACCCCAAGCTATTTTTATGCTTGGTGGTGGTTCAGATCGAGAAAAATTTACTGCCAAATTTGCTCAAAATCATCCGTCTTTAAATATTTGGGTTTCTAGCGGTAGTTCCTGCGATAAAGCAAACAAGATTTTTCGCAAAGCGGGTATTCCTGAAGAACGAGTAAACCTTGACTACCGTGCTGTAGATACAGTCACTAATTTTACTTCTTTAGTAAAAGACTTTGAAAAACTTAATCTAAAACATTTATATATAGTAACTTCTGATTTTCATCTGCCCAGAGCAAAGGCGATCGCCACAATTGTTCTTGGCAGCCACGGTATCACATTTACTGGTGTTTCTGTTCCTTCGCAGCAATCGGAAGAATCACTTTTACATATTTCTCGCGATATATTTCGTTCTATATTTTGGATTATTACAGGTCGCACCGGCGCAAGCCTTAATCCCGATCTTCCTTCCCGTAATGGTAGAAGATGCGACAACCAATAACTGGTAACTGCTAACTGTTAATATCCGCTACCATCAAGTAAGACGGTTATGTCATAGCACGTATGTACCAAACAGACCCGCCAATTCCTCCAAAAGAAAGTCTTCCTACAATGTACGATCTACCTAGTGAAGACCCAGAGGAACTGGGAAGGCCAGATGAATTTCATATTTATCAGCCGCAATTGTTGGAGGAAACTTTCCGTCCGCAAACTTATGGTGCCGATCAAGTTTTTGTTGCTAGCGATTTAAATCTTTACTATGATTCCCGCAATCCTTTATGGTATAAACGTCCCGATTGGTTTGCAGTAGTCGGAAATTCTAGGTTTTATCAACGGAGAGATTTGCGCTTAAGTTATGTCATTTGGCAAGAAGGGATAAATCCTTTTGTTGCGGTAGAATTGATTTCTCCCGGAACTGAGAAAGAAGATTTAGGTCAAAGTTTACGTATAGTAGAAGAAAACCAACCACCAACTAAATGGCAAGTTTACGAACAAATTTTAAGAGTTCCTTATTACATTGTATTTGACCGATATACAGATAATTTACGAGCATTTGTTCTTCAAGCTGATTCTTATACAGAATTAAACTTAGTAGAACCCCGTATTTGGATGCCAAGATTAGAAATAGGTTTGGGACTTTGGCAAGGTAATTATAAAGGCATCGAACGGTTGTGGTTGCGCTGGTATGAAGATAACGGTAATTGGATACCAACTCCAACAGAACAAGAAAGTCAACGAGCCGAGCAAGAACGCCAAAGAGCCGAGCGTTTGGCTGCAAAACTGCGAGAATTAGGGGTTAACCCCGATGAACTGTAGAGACGCGATTATTGCTTGTTGATATCGCTTATCTACAACTATGTGAGAAATTGTATATTATATTTTTGGTCATCCGCTGTATCTTTGTTGGTTCTCAACATCAACAAGGCAATATATATTAGCTAAGATGATACACAGCCCCGTTAGAGGTTTGTTGTATTTTCTCATAATAAGAACTGCAATAACTAACTAAAAATAACGCCCCTCCACAAAAAGGTAACTCATGCAAACAAGTACTCTGCTTCTTTCCAAACAACTTCCCAATCTGCAATACTCTTCTACACAAGAGCAGTTTGATGAAACTTGGGCAGCACCTTTGTCTACTCTCTTGGGTTTAGGACGTGCTGCGGGCGCTGACTTTCTGGAATTCTTTTTAGAGCGCGTAAATTATATTAGTTGCTTAGCAGAAGAGGACACTATTACCAGCATTACCCCCCGTCTTTCTACTGGTGCGGGAGTTAGGGTATTTCGCGGTAAAGCTGATTGCTATGTTAGTACAAATGACATTTCTTTTAATGGTTTGAAGGCGGCTTTGGAAAAAGCTTTGGCGATTGTGGGATTGCAATTACCCGCCCCAAATGCTTTTATCCCCGAAATTAACCTAGAACTATTTAGAGACTACGCATCAAAGAGAGGCAAAATT
Source organism: Rivularia sp. PCC 7116 (assembly GCF_000316665.1). Lineage (GTDB taxonomy): Bacteria > Cyanobacteriota > Cyanobacteriia > Cyanobacteriales > Nostocaceae > Rivularia. Next base: position 2,905,853 of record NC_019678.1, read on the forward strand.
GCATGGTTACCTTTATGTACTACCATGCGAGAAATGGGAGAAGTGTTGCTTGACAGTACTAATCAGCTAAAGCAAAAAGCTAGTCATATTCAATCCCGTCGTGCTTCTTATTTCCGCGATTGGCAAGAAGTTTTAGTTGCTGCGAGCGATGGAACTTTTGCCCGCGATATCCGTTTAACTCAATCGGTAGCGTTAAGTTTGTTGTGTGCTGATGGCGCGCATCGCAGTTCTATAGCCGAGCGTGGTGGCAACACTAGCGACCCCAATTTTCTCAAAACTTGGGATTTCCAACAAGCAGCAGAGAAAGTCAGCGAATCTGCCGGAAAAATGCTTTACGCTGACTATGTAGAATCGGGTAATTATCCGATTATTATGGCGAATCACTTTGGTGGAGTAATTTTTCACGAAGCTTGCGGACACTTACTGGAAACGACTCAAATTGAACGTAATACGACTCCTTTTGCAGATAAAAAAGGCGAAAAAATTGCTCATGAAGCTTTAACAGCTTGGGATGAAGGGCGTACCGATAATGCTTTTGGCACCATTGATATGGATGATGAAGGTATGCCAGCCCAAAGAACTTTATTAATTGAAAAAGGCATTCTTAAGAATTTCTTGGCAGATAGAACTGGTTCGGTACGTACCGGACATCCGAGAACAGGTAGCGGAAGAAGACAGAATTTCACTTATGCTGCGGCTAGTCGGATGCGAAATACTTATATTGCTACCGGCGAGCATTCTATAGATGATTTGTTTGCCTCTATTGATAAAGGTATTTACTGTAAGAAAATGGGTGGTGGTAGCGTCGGTGCTACTGGTGAATTTAATTTCGGCGTAGAGGAAGCCTATTTGATTGAAAACGGTAAAATGACTAAACCTTTAAAAGGAGCTATTCTTATAGGCGAAGCTCAGGAAATTATGAATAAAATTTCCATGTGTTCGAGCGATTTATCTTTAGCTCCGGGTTTCTGTGGCTCTGTTAGTGGTAGCATTTATACTACCGTAGGGCAACCACACATCAAAGTTGATTCGATTACCGTTGGCGGACGCTAAAGGAATCCGATCATTTTAGATTTTAAGGACACTGCGGTTTTGGGGGTTTTCACTATTGGCAGGTGTCCGGGATTTTGGATTGTCCTTATAGATAATTAACATTGGGTAAGGCATAAGCTTTACCCAATAAAAATAGTTACTAAAATAAGCCGTTTCTATAAAGCCAATCCAACATCGTAGATTCAAAATATAGGGTTAACTATTGCCAATTCTATAATTCCCTAATTTCTAAAAATCAATCTACAATCAAACCAGATTCTTATAGTTTACCTACCTAATATTGAAATCTTTTTATCTAGAAAATTATGCCTAACATCCAAGAAATTGCAGCTTCTGCGAAAGAAAGTGCCGATAAAATTGGCATCAAAAAGTTTGATATTTATGGCTCGGCAGTAGATTCAACTAGCGTTCAAGTCGATCAAGGCGAGCCAAAACAAGTGAAAGCAACTAATCTTTCTGGTGTCACCGTGCGAGTTTGGAATCAAGATAATACAATGGGTGTCACCAGTACTACAGATATCGATCCCAAAGGATTAGAATTGGCTTTAAAAACTGCATTTGAGGCTAGTTCATTTGGTGTCAAAGAAAATGTACCCGATTTTAGTCCCGAAGCTAAAGCACCAATAAATAACGGTAAATCTCACGAGCAGGCAAATCAGGCACCCGTTTCATCTTTAATAGATAGTTTGTTAGCAGCAGAAAAAGAAGTGCTTGCGTCTCATGAAGCGATTAAAGGAGTACCCTATAATTCTTTATCGCAAAGAGAAATTGATAGATTTTATCTTAATAGCGATGGTGCAATGAGAGCTGAATCTCATTCTTTAGCTTCAGTTTTTCTTTACAGTAAAACTGAAGAAGAAGGAAGAAAACCTCGCAGTGCAGGTGCCTTTAGAATCAGTCATGGTATGGATGATTTAGATATCAATGGCTGTATTAAGGAAACTGCTGAAAAAACTATCAGCCATTTAAATTATCGAAAAATTCCTACTGGTAAATACATGGTTGTGTTTTCCCCAGATGCTTTTTTGAGCCTGTTGGGTGCTTTTTCTAATTTGTTCAACGCTCAAAGTATTCTTGATAAACAAAGTTTATCTACTCCTGATGATTTAGGTAAGGAGATTGCTTCTCCGTTGCTGTCGCTGTACGATGATGCACTTCATTCAGCAAATATTGGTGCAGAGACATTTGATGGAGAAGGAACTCCCACTCGTAAAATATCGCTAATTGAAAACGGAGTTTTGAAGAATTTTCTTCACAGTGCGGGTACTGCGAAACGAATGAATGCTCAACCTACAGGAAATGCAAATATCGGCGCAAAAGTTACCGTTAGCCCTAATTTCTATCACGTTTTTGCGAGTAAAGCGCCAGAGCAAGAATTCAGTTTAGAAACTGCAGAAAATGTAGTTTTAGTGGATGATTTACAGGCACTGCACGCAGGAGTTAGGGCTTTACAAGGTTCATTCTCTTTACCATTTGATGGTTGGTTGATGAATAAAGGAGAAAAAACCAGTATTGATTCAGCAACTATAGCTGGAGATTTTTGCGAACTTCTTAAATCAATTGTGTATGTGGAGAAGGAAGAAGAATTAACTCCCGGAGGAGTTTGCCCTCGTATTTGGGTTGAAGGTTTATCAATTACTGGGGAATAATTGAGTATACCCTAGGGTTAATTTTCTTCAAGGAGTTTGAGAGGGTGTTTATAAAATAAATTTAAAGTAGGGTGTGTTACGGCTTTTGGGATTCGATAGCAAAAAGAACAGGTGAGAATTTGCCGTAACGCACCAAAAACCCCTAGTAAGTAGCACAGATACGATATAAATAACCATTGATTCTTATTAATAATGCTAGAAAAAATATAAAATTCTTCTATTTAATAGCAAAACAGGTAGAATTAATCAGCGTTTGACTGCTTACTTAATTCCACCCAAATATAATTTATTTTATTAGTAATAATTAAAAGCTTTATTCTTGCTCTTCCAGATATTGACCACCAACGCCTATAGAGGTATTAAATACGTCTGCACCAGTTAAATTCGCACCTACCAATGTTGCATCTTCTAATTGAGCGCTATATAGCTGAGAATCACTCAAATTAGCATTTGTCAAGTCAGCTTTATTTAGAGTTGTGCTATTAATGAAAGCACCTTCTAAATTTGCACCTCTTAAATTCGCACCAGTTAAATCGGCTCCTTCTAAATTTGCTTCTTCAAGATCTGCACCTCTTAAATCGGCGTTTCTTAAATCAACACCAATTAAATGAGCGCCTCTTAAATTAGCACCTCTTAAATTACAGCCATAACATTCTCTCGTTAGATTTAACTGCAATACCTGTCTGGATACAGGTTTTTCAGCTTGAGCGGTACCTCCTACAAACATAGTAGTTAGTACTGCTGCCGCTGCTATCAGTTTAGTTTTCATACTTTAATTCCTCCACCATAAAGCAAATCTTGCTAATTTATTTATTAAAGATAAGATTTTATACTTTGCCTTTTAGAGACAAACATGCAAATTATCTTAATTATCAAGAATTGCAAAATCTTCTGTTCAATCGACTATTTATATAATTGCTTAAATTGAATGTAATGTCTTCATCCTAACGATTGAAAATGAAAATATATAGGAATATATTTGCATTCAATAAATAATATAAATATCTTTTATTCGTATTCCGAAGAGAGAGCGTCGGGATAAATTAGCCAAAAACGATCCATATTTCGGCGTTGCACAATTGAAATATGAAGGGGGTTTTTCTTGTATTTACTAGCCCCCTAAATCCCCCAATGATGGGGGGAATTGAAATGATTTTTCTCCCCCATAATTTGAGGTTAGGGGCAAATCGTACTTTTAATCAGCAACGCCCATATTTCTGTTGTAATTATACTTTTGTGCTGATTATTGGCATATTTGTCATTTATATTTTTTTGTAGCCCAAAACTCTATCGCAAGGTATAACCAGAATGGCATCATTGATTTTAGATCCCAGACTACACTTCGATAAGCGAATACAATGCTTTTATGAAAGAATAACTTATAGAACGATTAGCACGAACAATGAATAACATCCGGTAAAGTAAGCAACTCAGGCTTTATGAAAATGCTTCAAAGATGACATCATATAAAGTTAAATTACTGTAAGTATAGAAATAGATTGATAACAATCGTCTACATTAGAACTTAAACTATTAAGTTGGAGCCGTTCGTATCAAAAATACAATCTAATAATGCATAATGCAATCAAACTATATTTCCTCTGCTTGAAGTGTAAATAAAGCTTGGTATACAAAGTCTAAAGTCTAAGATTTACGGCTAAAAAACCGATACCATACTATAAAATTTTCTGATTTATTCTGGGTCAATAAATACCAACTATGTAGATAACAGTTTTATTAGCTTTAATTACAAACGACAATCATGCCTATGGTAGAGGGTTCAAATTTTACTCATCAACTTCAAACGCTATTCAACGCTTGTCAAAGAAAAAACTGAGTCTATTTTCGTAGTAATGGTGCTTAACAATTCGGTTAAAGTTATACGAAACTGTAGGAAAACTATCTTTATAGTTGTATAGTTTACTCTACATACGTGCGTATATTCCTGATTTCGCTAAAATAACGAAGCATATCCTTAATTATCAACACGGGCTAGAACAACGTCTACAAAAAGATACTTATGAATCAACTCAGCAATGGTTTTACCATATTCCTTAGTTTGTTAGTGGAAGCAATTCCTTTTCTGTTGCTAGGAGTTTTATTCTCCAGTATGCTGCTGTTTTTCGTTGATGAGCGGGCATTGGTAGAGAAAGTACCCAAGAATCCATTAGTAGCAGCATTAGCAGGTAGTTTATTGGGCTTCTTGTTTCCGGTGTGCGAGTGCGGTAATGTCCCAGTGGCACGGCGATTTATCATGCAAGGAGCACCTACTTCTTTTGCCATTGGTTTTTTGCTTGCAGCCCCAACTATTAATCCAATTGTAATTTGGGCAACATGGACTGCATTTCGCGAACAGCCAGAAATAGTAGTATTAAGAGTATTGTTTTCTTTAGTAATCGCTACAATTATTGGTTACGTATTTAGCTTTCAAAAAGATTTGAGTCCTATTGTTCAGCCTACACTTGCTCGTTATTTAAAATTTAATCAACCACAAAAAACCCATACAAAAGAAGCTTTGGGGAGTTCTAGCTTAGACAAGCAAGCAGTACCTAGCATGTTAAAACCTGGTACTTATTTACTAGGTGGGAAACTTGGGGGACAAGCCGTGCGAATGGAAGCTGTTGGAGCAATGCAAACAGATGTGCCTGCTTATAGTCCAAGTAAGCCCTTCTTTGACAAAATGCAGCTTGCTATAGACAATACCATACAAGAATTACGGGAGTTAGGAGCCGTACTTGTTTTAGGAAGTGCGATCGCGGCTGCAATTCAAGTCTTAGCACCTCGCGAATTAATTCTCAGTTTGGGTATAGGACCAATTATTTCCATACTCACAATGCTGGTACTTGCGACTGTTGTATCTATTTGTTCGACGGTTGACTCTTTCTTTGCTTTATCTTTTGCTTCTACTTTCACCAGCGGTTCTTTATTAGCCTTTTTAGTATTCGGGCCTATGATTGACCTCAAAGGTATCGGCTTAATGCTATCAATATTTAAACCAAAAGCAGTAATTTATCTTTTCCTATTAGCTGCACAATTAACTTTTCTATTTTGTTTAATACTGAATCTACATTTTCTTTAAAAGATGAAGTTTAAATATCAAATATGTACTACATCGAATTAATGAGTCATTTGTAATTGTATCGATGAGATGAAATCAGTCCGTATCCGCGTTGATTATTTTCGCTTTATTGAATTTTGCTGTCTCTGCTTCCTCACACCTATAATCAATAAGCAATGAGTTCTAAAACAAAACGTCCATCAAAAAGATTACAAAAATTACTGCCTTGGTTGGATTTTCTCGCAATCACAGCATGGGGATTTCTATTATTAAAATATTGGCTTTCACAAGAGCTATATTTACTTATTCACCCGAATTACTTTGCACTAGTTGTTATTGCTGGCATCGTATTAATAGCTATTGGCATAGCGAAAGCAATACAGCTTGTCAGGCAACGTAAAGCCCCTCCAGAAGTTCAGCATTTAAACTTAATACCTCCTCGTTTCGGCAGCCTTTTGTTAGTCTTTGTGGCAATTTTAGGTTTCGCTATCGCGCCCCAAGTTTTTGCTAGTGACAAAGCAATACAAAGAGGAATTGCAGATTTAGGTCAAGTAAATTCTCGTCTCCAGCCTCAGTCTTTTCGCACTTCCGTTCGTCCCGAAGAACGCTCCTTGGTAGACTGGACGAGGACTTTAAGTGTTTATCCCGAACCCGATGCATATACGGGACAAAAGGCAAAAGTCAAGGGATTTGTTATTTACCCACCAGATTTAGGGGATGAGTATTTCTTTTTAGCACGGTTTGTACTTACATGTTGTGCCGCAGATGCTTACCCAGTCGGTTTACCAGTCAAATTAAAAAACGGTCAAACAAGAGAATTATTTAAGAAAGATAGTTGGCTCGAAGTTGAAGGGGAAATGGCAACAGAAATTCTTTCGGGAAAACGTCGATTAACAATTCTCTCAAATTCTATAAAAAAAGTTTCTCAACCTAAAAATCCTTATAGTTATTAGATAGTAGTTAGCAAATAGTAGTGAAAAATAGTAACTAAAAAAACTGACAAATTTACCTCTCCCTTCAAACAATTAACGACTTAAGGTAGTAAAAATTAATCACTAACAACTAACAACTAATTACTAACAAGTAATAGCATGACAACAAACAAAAGTTTAATTCAACCCTTAGATAGAGCCGCTGTAATAGTTCTACTAATATTAACCCTGTTGATTGGCTTGATAATATTGCAGGGTGATGCCGTAAAACCAAGTGTCCGCGATTTTAGTTGGGAAAATGCAAAAATTGGAGCTGACGATATCAATTTCAGCCTCAGATTTAGCCGCCCGATGGATATTGAAAGTGTAGAAAATAATTTAAAAATTGAACCACCTTTAGCTGGAAAAATCAGTTGGTCGGGCAAAAGAATGGTTTATACACTTTTAACTCCAGCACCTTACGGAGAGAAATATACACTAGAATTGCAAGACGCTAAAGACCAATTTTCTGTTGCTAAAGGTACGAATAAAGTTATCGAACCTTTTAAAGGTAGCTTTTTCTCCCGCGATAGGGTTATTGTTTATTTGGGAACTGAAATAAAAGACAGAGGAAGATTAGTTCTCTACAATTTAACTAAGCAGAAGAAAAGAATATTAACTCCTAAAGACTTAGTAGTCTTAGATTTTGAAGCATTTCCTCAAGGAGATAAAATTTTATTTTCTGCTCATGCTGCTAATAGTCAAGATAGTTTATCTGCTCAATTATATACAGTTACAACAGGTATTGCTGGAGAGATAGGAAAAAAAGCAAAACCAGCAGGAAAGCTAGATTTAATTTTGGACAGTAAAGAATACCAAATTCTTAAGTTTGACTTATCCCCTGATGGAAAAACTATCGTTTTGCAAAGAGCGCATCAAAATAATCCCAGCGATTTTGGGCTATGGTTTCTAACATTTGACGATCGAGGTAAAGAAGGCAAACTCCAACCCATTAACAACGAACAACCGGCAGGAGACTTTCTCATAACTCCTGACAGTAAAGCCGTAGCAGTTGCACAAGGGAAAGGAACGGCTATATTACCGATACAAACAGATGCTAGTAAACCCCTAGATTTTCTACCCCAATTCGGCGTGCTGCAAGCTTTTTCTAAAGATGGCTCTCAAGCAGTTTTAGTTAAATTCAATACCGATTACACTAGAGATTTATTTTTAGTTACTAACCAAGGCACTCAAAAGCAATTAATCAAAACTACAGGTTCAATCTTAAAGTGTGAATTCGATCCAGCTTCACCTACTCTTTACTGTCTGCTAACCCAGTTATTACCTGGAGAAGAATATCAAGAGCAGCCATACTTGGTATCAATTAATGTTAAAACTGGACAGCAGAAACCAATATTGGTATTACCTCCAGATAAACGAGACTTGCAGATGAGTCTATCCCCCGATGGTTTGGGATTATTATTCGATCAAATAGTATCTGAGACAGATATTTCCAATGTAGTTAGAGCAAACCCGTTAAAAACCAATGACGGGCAGGAAATTAGCACGAGCAGTCTATGGTTAATGCCTTTATTACCTGCTAGCGATAACGATGCCAATATCAACGCAGAGCTAAAGCCTGAGAAACTTCCATTAGTCGGTTTTTATCCCCGTTGGCTTCCTTGAGCAATTACCAGCAAGCAAAGGATGGTGATGGAGTGATGAAAGTTATTCGCTTATCTCCTCACCTCCTACCTGTTTTTACCTCGCAATTCTGAATTGGTAGTGTACTAGTTAAATTATTACTTGCTTATATAGGGGAGTAATTTGCTACATTAGAATACAATGTCGAAATTACTTGAAGTAGTTGTAAAGAATAGTGAATTGTTCAAAAATCACTGTTTGCTGACAATTGTTTCAAAAAGTATTGAGTTTGTTAACAATTATCAAATTCAATTTTTGCGGTGTAGGTGGCACAGACACTAACAAAGCCGATAAGAATTCATTTATATCGGTGAAAGTGTGTCTTGCCTAAACTGGGAGATTTTGTTAAGACAGCATCAATAATGAAGAAATATACCGTTGTGTCTGCTTTAAAATTGAAGCTGGTGGGTGAAGAGTGATGCATGAAGCCCAAAACCCATATAATGGGGCTAATATTAAAAATTTAAATTCTGTTGATTCTCCACAGCCGTCTGAAAGGACGACTAATCCTTTTTACTCCATATTAGCTGGCGAACGTAAAGTAAAAGAATTACTATTGTTAGCTCCAGGGGCTGAGGAACCCCTGTCAAATCAAACTGTGGATTGCTCGGAGGAAGAGGATGCCACAGAATACATTGATACAGAAGCCGAAGTCATTATTGATTCTCAGTCGAATCAGCCACCTCAATTCGATGAAGAAGACGAGGAAGTCGCCGATTTTGACAATTCTTTAAAGGATGACTGGGTTGCAGAACCAAATATTCAGCAGCAAGCCATAATTAATACGGAATTTGAAAAACTGCTGAGATTGAATGAAGAATTACGTTCTGCAAATGATAAGCTGTACGAGCAAGCAGAGCAATTGACTACTGCTCTAAGCGATTCAGAAGCAGCTTTGCAAAGGCAGTACAAACGTTCGACTGTTGCAGAATCGATGTTGAAACAGCAAACCCAGGAGTTAAATGCTGCTCAGGCACAGATACAGTTTTTGTTTGAACAGTTAGAAAACTCCCAACAAAATTTGCAACGTCAAGAAGGTTTAGCAGAATCATATAAAGTACATCTGGAAGCAAACCAACAACGTTTGGCTCAATTAGAACGTGAATGCGCTTTAATTCAAAATAAGTACAGCGAACAAACTTGGCTTTTATCACAATCAGAAAATGCTTGCCGAGAGTTACGCACCAGACTCAAGCGCCAGCAACGCCAAACTTTACAATTTAAAGCTGCCTTAGAAAAGAGTTTGGAAACTTCGATTCCTGGTTACGAGGAAGTTGATGATAGTGATAGCAACTTCCTAGGTATAAGAAATAATTCATCGTTAAATAAATCTAAGGAAAGTCAAGCTATAAGTAGTATGCAGTCGATTAAACCTTGGTCGGCTAATGAGGAGTATAATTACAGCAAAAATGACCTGTGGGAACAAGAAATAGTAAGCTCGGGAACAAATGGCGGCGATAGTTCAATTCACGAAGAATCTTCGACTTGGGAGTTTACAGCTAACCCCAATATCACATCCGTCGAAAATACGAATGACACTGCAAATGAAGGTTTGGTTAGTGATGACTTAGCTAATGATGATTCATTTACGGATTCAACAAATATAAATCAAGTTGTTCGATCCTCCGATTCAGCAAGGGAAGAGTCAAATTTAAATCAATTAGATCAAGAAGTTGCTCCTTCAGATTCATCAGAATTAGAGGATCAGCTTGATAGCGTGATCCAAACATTTTTTGCTTCTCAAACCGAATCTGTGGCTCCAGAGCCTGCTAAACAGGAAGATGTGCAAGCGGATGAAGAAATTACTCCGACTTGGACAACTATTATCGAACCTCGCGGACAAAATGATGGTAATGATAATAATGTCGTGAATGCCGACTATTGGGAAAATTCTTCTACTGATAACGAACCGCTAGTAAGCTTCACATCATCGATAGATGACATTAGTAACGACGAAACCCAAGATTATTGGGAAGAAGTTTCGCATTTTCCAGCTTTTGACTTATCTGAAAATGCTCCACCTTTTGATATTGTCAGCGATACAGAAAACGAGCATAATTCTCCCTCACCAATAATTTATCCTAAACGTCCACCTAAAGGGCGAAAATCTCTTGCATCTGTAGAATTACCAAAATTTCCCCAGAAGAAAGATGATAACCAGTAATATCGTCTCTGTGGAGCTTGGTAATAGGTAATAGGTAATACAAATTGGGAATCAAAGGAGACAAGGAGGTAAGGGGTTAAGAAAATTAATTTTCTACCCATTACTCCATCACCCCATGATTCCTAACTTCTAACTTCTAACTGGTAACTCTTAACCGGTAGCTTGCCACTGTCAACCGCTTTACCGGCGCTTAATGCATAATTCATTGCCAAAAGTCGCAGCCATAATGCTGGAAAGCGAGATTCTAACTTTGGCTGCATCTGGGGGATAATTTTCCCAAACAATTTACCAAATACAGCGCTGACTATGGTGTGGCGAGTAAAATCGATATAGTTACCAACCCATCTTAATAAATCTTTAGCACCCGCAAGTTGCCAAATCCATAGTAGTAAGGCGGGATTTTTCTTAGCTGCTTTTAATGCCAGTCGGTTAAAAGTTGATAAATCGAATCTATCCTTAATAAAATTATCCGCAACTTCTAAAGGCTCATCTGCTAATAACCCAAAGAAGTTATTAAGCATGGCGTTTATACGTTCGGGTGGTATAAATTTTCCTGTAGGAACCATCATACCTTTGGAAAACATCCAAGTTACGGCAATATTATTTTGGAAAGCCCGGATTTGGTTTAAATCTTTGGCTGAAAGTAAATCGTGCTTGAGGGCAGTGTCTAGAAGTTGTGTTAATCTTTCTAAATTCCGCACTAAGGAACCAAAGCCCGTAAATACCAGTGGAGACTGGAGCGATGCCGCATCACCAATCGCTATTAAACGATTCAAAGCCACAGTGCGATCGCGACTTCCGACGCTGAAATGTCCGGGTATATAACCGAACGTAGGTTTTTTCCAGACTAGCTTATCCATATCGCAGCGGCGATATTCTGGCAAAATGGCGAAAAAGTCTTCGTACATCTCCAGTAAAGAGCCGGGATTCTCTGGGTTTACTTGGTGATAGTGAAATAAGTAAATTGTTAATTCTTCGTCTTCACCTGGAAATAATTCCCAAATTAACTGCCTCCCCCGCGAAATATCTCCATGACTGTTAAGAACATCACCATATTTTGAATCCCAAACTTCAGGCTCAAATCCGCTTTCGACAACTGCTCCCACCGTCGGACATACGCTGTCAAAAGCCCGTTTTTGGTTGAGTTGCCATGCAATCGGTGATGCCGTTCCCATTGCATCTACTAGCAATCTTCCGCTAACTTGCTTACTTGTTTGCGATGGTAATTCCTTAACTGTAAGAATAACTTGATATGTATCAATATCAGCTTTGACAAACTCTGTTTCATCCCAGATATCACCACCTGCGGCTCGCAGTTTTTCACCACACAAGGTAAGTAGTTTCTCGGAATCTAAAGCTATATTTAAAACCGTTGGCGTATGTAGAATTGGAGCTTTAAGCTTATTGGGAATATAGGCATCAAAAAACTTATTGAATCCATCTTTATACTCTCGGGCAATAATTGATTCTACTTCAGCAGAAGTCAGTAAACCCAGATTTACCAAACTTTGAATTTCTAAACGGGAAATATTCCACTCCCGATTCATTTTTCCAAAAGGCAAGCGTTCTATCAATAGCACCTTATAGCCAAGTCGCGCCATCACCGCCGCATGAATGACTCCTAATGCGCCACCGATGTAGATTAAGTCGTAAATCTTTTCAATAGAAGCAGATTCTTCAGCTTCCCCTTCTGCCACACTTCCTTCGCGAGAAAACAAAACCTGTCGCGGCTCCTGGGGATTCCTTACACCTTCACGCCAACGTTGTTCCCACCAATAAGCACGGTTTAGATCGTATTCCCCATTAGGCATTTTCTGGAAATACTTAACCGTAAGAGGATAATAAGGAGCTAAAGCTTCAAATATTGATTTTTTGGACAAATCAATAGTTGGTGGTTCGGGATAATGATGGGGAAAGCGATCGCGTATCTTATGGGTTAAATTTCGTACAATTTGTGTCTCCAGGGGAAACTTATCGCCCCACCGAAACACCTTTAAATATGTTGTTCGCTGTACATTCCAAACGAATACGGATAATTCATTTGGTAACTTTTCCGTAACATCGACAACAGCGGCTGTAGTATCAAGCGACTTCAAACGAATGCCATCAGACGTTAATAATTTGTCGCAAGTTCCCGGTTGAAATTCGGTTTGCAACCAGTTTCTTACTACTGCTGTGTCACACGTTGGGATTTCTAAATAAAGAATTTCTTTCATTTTTGGTTGCAAATTCCCCAAAATCTACTCATTAAGACAGATTTAAGAAAGTCGTAAATCACGGTAAACTCCGCCCTATCAGTTGAATAAATATTCTGTAAAGAAAGTTTAAGAGTTCGCAAGTTTTTTTGTTCCTTTAATTATTCACACACACACGCCATGAATTATCCCATCCCAGACAACCCTCAAGAAATTTTTGCTATGAAACAGCAACCGGTTGATGAGGAATTGGTAGCTGTAGCAATAGCAGGGGTGATAAAATTCGTCCGTTCTCAAGGTCAATCATTAGAAGAATTAACAAATCAAGTTTTAGCTGAAGATGCTGTACTTGACAAGCAACAACGTCGTTGGCTTAGTCAAGTCGTAGCGTCAGCTTGGGACAATATTTAAATGATTGGGTTTGGGGAATTGGGAATTGGGAATTGGGAATTGGTAATTGGTAATTGGTAATTGGTAATTGAGAATAAAGTAGAATTTTCAATGCATTACTCACTACCTACTACCCATTACCCACTACCTATTACCCATTAGCCATTACCTAATTTCAGCATTCAACTGCGAGTGCAAAAGTAAACCGTATTCCAATCCTTCAACCACTGCTTGATAAGAGGCTTCTAATATATTGTTGGAAACTCCTACCGTTGTCCAGCGCTGAATACCATTTCCTAATTCTACGATGGCGCGGGTAGTGGCTGATGTTCCAGTGTTTCCGTTAATAATCCTGACTTTATAATCTGTCAGTTCAAATGTCTGGATTTGGGGGTAGAATTTTACCAATCCCTTGCGTAAAGCTGCATCTAATGCTGCAACTGGCCCGTTTCCTTCTGCTGCTTCCCAAATGTCTTCGTTATTGACAGCGACTTTAACTGTTGCCAGGGCTTTGGTTGTTTCCAAGGCTTTTCCTAAATCGCAGTGAATTTGAAAGCCTTTAACTTGGAAAAATGCAGGACGAGTTTGTAAAGCTTCGCGCATCAGTAATTCAAAACTAGCTTCTGCCGCTTCAAACTGATACCCCTGACTTTCTAGTTCTTTAAGACGCTGTAATATTTGCCACGTTGCTGGATGATTTTTATCAAGTTCAATTCCAAATCCACGGGCTTTGATTAAAACGTTGCTGACTCCAGCTTGCTCAGAAATAACTATACGGCGACAATTGCCAATTTTTTCTGGTTCGATGTGTTCGTAAGTTAGAGGATTTTTTTGTACTGCTGAAACGTGAATCCCTCCTTTATGAGCAAAAGCCGAACGTCCCACAAAAGGAGCATGTTCGTCGGGAGCAAGATTAACAACTTCACTAACAAACCGACTAGCTTGGGTAAGTTGAGATAGCTGGTTGGAATCAATGCAGTTGTAACCCAACTTTAATTGTAAATTCGGAATTAAGGAACAAAGATTGGCATTACCGCAACGTTCGCCATAACCATTAATTGTACCTTGTACCATCTGCACTCCCGCCATTACTCCAGAAACAGCATTAGCAACAGCCATATCTGAATCATTATGAGTATGAATTCCTAATTGAATATTTTTAGGACAGTTTTCAATTACATCGGTAACAATTTGGGAAACTTCATGGGGTAAAGTGCCGCCATTTGTATCGCAGAGTACTAGCCATTCCGCACCAGCAGCGATCGCTGCTTTTAGAGTTTGTAGAGCATAATCGGGATTGTTCTTATACCCGTCAAACCAATGCTCTGCATCGTATATAACGCGACGACCTTGAGTGCGAAGATACTCGATAGTATCGCGAATCATTTCCAAATTTTCTGCTAAACTTGTTTTCAGACCTTCGGTAACGTGTAAATCCCAGGACTTACCAAAAATAGTTACCCACAAAGTACTGCTGGCAAGAATAGCTTGCAGCATTGGTTCGGAACTTGCTGATTTGTTTGGTCGTCGAGTCGAGCAAAAGGGAACAATTTGTGCTTGTTTAAGTGGTTGTTCTCGCAATTGCCAAAAAAGCTGTACGTCTTTCGGGTTAGCTCCAGGCCATCCACCTTCGATGAAAGGAATTCCCAGTTCATCTAATCTCCTTGCGATACGTAATTTATCTTCCAGCGAAACTGATAAGCCTTCACGCTGAGTTCCGTCTCGTAGCGTGGTGTCGTAGATCCAAAGTTGGTGTGAGGAATTTACGGTCATAATTGTAGAGAGTAAAGCAATAACTACGAAAGCAATGTGTCAATATACAACAATAAAAAACCGGTTTGGTAACCTAGGATGCCTGTTTTTTTAGCTCAACCTAAGACAATAATTTGTATGCAAACCTGATCTCGCAGTTTGTAAGTTAAAACTTAATTTTTTAGACATGCTGCTCTTATGGCATTGACCTTTATAACAGCAGTGAATAAAGTAATTAACAATTAACTGTTATTAGTAATAGCAAGTTCACAGGCTGCAATAGCTGCACAGTTCAAATCCAAGGTTGCTAAAACGAACTATTTTACTGGCTGAAAAGTTTTTGACATAAGTCAAAGGCTATATTGTTCGGCTTCGCAAAATTGGCAGTTTATAAAGTAAGAAAAAATACCCCAAAAGTTGATTAGGAGATAGAACACAAATGGGTAGATGGACACCTTTAATTTTGATGGCTGGAGGCTTGGCAATTTTGCTAGGTACATTATTGGGCATCAATTTTCCTATGGATGGACGCAACGCAGAAGCTCCCGCTAAAAGAAGAGAATCGCAAGTGCTTCCAGCTAATATTAATGTTAATAGTACTGCCACTGGCGCTAATGGTTCTGCTGGTGGCTCGTCTTCTGGACAAAGTGGTCAACAAGGCAGCGTCGCTCAGAATAACAACAACTCTAGAACAATCCAGAGTGCGCCTACAACAACCGCTCAAGGCAATAGATCTACAACTGATTCGACTTCTACAGCACAACCCTTGGGCAGTAACAGTCGAAGAACAACATCTGGCAACAAGGCACCAATTCGTGCCTTATGGTAGAAAATGCCAGTTAGCAGTTATCAGTCATCAGAGGTTGTTGGTAAAGCAAACATTAAGACCATTCCTGGGGGTTTGTGCTTGAGGGAATATTGAACTATTTCATACTTTTTCTATCAAAAACCCAGTTTAGACCATATCACTAAGAGCTTAAGATTTGCTTTACAAATAGTCTATAAGTTACTAGTTATTTGTTACTAGTTAATAATAACTAAAGACTAATAACCGGCTGACTAATGACTAGTGACATTTTAATTATTGGTGGCGGTGTTATCGGCTTAGCAACAGCCATTGAACTGAAACTACGCGGTGCAAAAGTCACCGCGATAAGCCGAAATAGAAAAGCAGCAGCAGCAACAGCCGCAGCTGGAATGCTAGCACCTTCTGCCGAACGCATTGCCGATACAGCTATGCTGCAATTGTGCAATCGTTCTTTATATTTATATCCAGATTGGACGAGAAAATTAGAAGAAATTACAGGTTTAGATACTGGTTATTGGGCTTGTGGTATTTTAGCTCCAGTTTATGAGGGACAAGGAGAAAAGTTTGATAATTCTTCCCACTCTCCCCACTCTTCAGCAGAATGGTTAGACAAACAAACAATTCATCAATACCAACCAGGTTTAAGCGAAGAAGTAATCGGTGGTTGGTGGTACCCAGAAGATGCTCAGGTTGATAATCGCGCTTTATTTCAAACTCTTTTAAATGCTGCCCAAAATCTTGGTGTTGAAATTCAAGAAGGAATTACGGTAAAAGGAATTATTCAACAGCAAGGAGAGGTTAAAGGTTTACAAACTAATGCTGGCAGGCTTTGCGCTTCAAAATACGTGCTAGCAACGGGGGCTTGGTGTAATGAATTATTACCTTTACCCTTGCGTCCTGTCAAAGGTCAAATGTTGAGTATCAAAGTACCATTTTCGACTCAAGAATTACCTTTGAGTAGGGTACTGTATGGAGAAAATATTTATATCGTACCCAGACGCGACGGAAGAATTATAATTGGCGCTACTTGCGAAGATGTTGGTTTTACTCCCGGAAATACACCTATAGGCATTCAAAGTTTATTGCAAGCAGCTATCAGACTATATCCGCAACTGCAAAATTATCCCATCGAAGAATTGTGGTGGGGATTTCGTCCGACTACTCCCGACGAATTACCGATTCTTGGCAATAGCTGGTGTAAAAACTTAATATTTGCTACCGGTCATCATCGAAATGGTATTCTGCTAGCACCGATAACCGCGAAATTAATTGCCGATATAGTTTTAGAAGAAAAATCTGATTCAATATTCGCTAACTTTGATTATTCACGCTTCCATAATTCAACGTCTAAATCTACCGCTATGCCGACTTCTTCCGTGAATTTTTCCAACGGTAATATCTCTTCACAATCTTTACAAACCAACCAGGTAGTTAAGTCACCAAATGAAGATTTAATTCAAGATGCAATTCAAGATTCCAAGCTAATTATAGCTGGTAAAGAATTTACATCGCGCTTGATGACTGGTACGGGTAAGTATAAAAATATTGTCGAAATGCAGCAGAGCGTAGACAAGAGCGAATGTCAAATAGTTACAGTTGCAGTACGCAGAGTTCAAACCAACGCTCCCGGACATGAAGGTTTAGCAGAAGCATTAGACTGGAACAAAATTTGGATGCTGCCTAACACCGCAGGGTGTAAAACGGCAGATGAAGCAATTCGCGTTGCTCGTTTGGGAAGAGAAATGGCGAAAATTCTCGGACAAGAAGATAATAACTTTGTCAAATTAGAAGTAATTCCCGATGCAAAATATTTACTTCCCGATCCAATAGGCACCCTACAAGCCGCAGAACAATTGGTAAAAGAAGGTTTCGCGGTACTTCCTTATATAAATGCCGATCCAATGTTAGCCAAACGTTTAGAAGAAGTCGGTTGTGCAACAGTAATGCCTTTAGCAGCACCAATTGGTTCCGGGCAGGGATTGCAGACTACTGCCAATATAAAGATTATTATCGAAAACGCCAACATTCCAGTAGTAGTAGACGCTGGTATTGGTGCGCCATCCGAAGCCGCCCAAGCAATGGAAATGGGAGCAGACGCTTTGCTGATTAACAGCGCGATCGCCCTGGCAAACAATCCGCCAGCAATGGCAAGAGCCATGAACATGGCAGCAGTAGCCGGACGTTTGGCATACCTAGCCGGAAGGATGCCCATGAAGGATTATGCCAGTCCTTCCTCTCCATTGACAGGAACGGTTAATTAGGTAGTGGGTAGTGGGTAATAGGTAATAGGTAATAGGTAATAAAGGAAGAGCATTGATTGAAAATTTGACGATTTTAATTACCAATTCCCAATGCCCCATGCCCCATGCCCAATGCCCCATGCCCCATGCCCAATTCCCAATTCCCCATATCCACTTCTATATCTTTAGGAAGAGAGCGCTTACACCGTTCATGTAAAATAATACGAAGAGAATAACAAGGATTTTAAATTATGCCCTATACCACAGAAGAAGGCGGTCGTTTAAACAATTTCGCTCGCGAACCAAAGGTTTACAAGGCTGAGCCTCCTAATAAAAAGCAACAAATTACTTATATTGTGCTGGGAGTTGCTGCTGCTGCATTGCTTGGCGGCGTATTTTTTGTTGCCTTCTCAGTGTCTAATGCTGCTTAACAAAAGATAAAAATAAAAAATTATTTACTTTTGGTATAACAGGTTCCATTTTTTTAGGGAGCCTGGTTTTTTATTTGTTAGAATGCATCAGTTGCAAAGTATAAAATAAAACTTTTTTGCTCCGTAAAACCTGAAAGAGCGGATTTTTCCTGAACAATGCAATAAATACTTGAAAA
This sequence comes from Rivularia sp. PCC 7116, assembly GCF_000316665.1. Taxonomy (GTDB): domain Bacteria; phylum Cyanobacteriota; class Cyanobacteriia; order Cyanobacteriales; family Nostocaceae; genus Rivularia. The sequence continues at coordinate 2,924,384 of NC_019678.1, forward strand.
CCGTAGTCATAGTCACAACTAAGGTTGCTGCTTATATATGCCCATTTTTGGGAAGTAAACTGCATTTGGCTGATGATGAGCCGCTATGAGCTTAAAGGACACTGTAAACTCGAATAATTCTGGCTGGAACCGGCAAGTTTATCACCGCTTGAAACTTGCTTTAGGCTTAAACTTGCGAAGACAAATTTTCATAGCGGTATGTGACGATTTAAACTTGAGAAATCAAGTGGCGGCTCGTTTGCATTCAACTTTGGCATATCCTGTAGGGCAGGTTCTGTATCAGCCAATTGATACCCAATCTGAAGCTAGTACTCCAGCTTATCCACGATTAGTCACTTTAAGGTTGAATTTAAATGACCCAAATCCCATAGCGCAAATTAATCAATGGTTAACAAATTATCCACCACCGATTGTTGGTGGTTCTAAAGATGTACCGGGGAAGGCTTTACCGATTCCATCATTTCAAATGGTGGGTACGGAACAGTTAACTAGACAACCTGTAGCAATACAGCGTTTATTTTTACATTACCTGCGTTTAACAGAGCAGCAACTGTCAAGTCAAACAGACAGCAGATTTTTAGAATCAAGTTTATTATTATGGGTTCCACGTCCGTGGTTGCGTGCAATTCAACAGTCGGCTCCGCAATTTTGGCGTTGTCGAACTGGTTTATTCTTATTTGCTGGGGAACCAACCCCAACAAGTCCAAATAGAAGTACGCCACGACGTTTTTCAGTCCAGAGAAGTTTAGATTTAGACTCTGTGGAAGAACCGCTGATTAACGAAGAATTGGCAACCCCTCCTAGCAATTTCAATTTTGAGGAAGATTTAGATTTTCCACCATCCCAAACATCTCAAACCTCAGAAAATATCTTAGAGCAATCGGTAGAATCTTTTGCAGAAAAAGAAAAAAATCCGCTCTCAGAATTAGAAATATTTACTCCTGGAATGCAGCAGGAGGAACAGGGCGAATCCACCACTACAAATAATTCGAGCAATATTATTCCTTCAGCCTCGGATTTGCCCCATATTAGTAAAGAGTTAACCGAGCTAATACTGACAACTATTAGTACTACGATAGTTGACAATCCAGAGGAAAACTCTCAAGTACAGCAAATCTTGCGAGAGATTGAGGATTTACATTCGCAACAAGCTGACGAAAAAGAAATTGGGGCTGCTTATTATCGATTAGGGAATATATATCGCATCCGCATCGAACAAGGGCAATCGACTTTAGAAAACTTGATGGTGGCAATTCTGGCATATCAGGAATCAATTGCTTATGATGACTCTTCTGCTGTTGTTCCAGATGTATTGAATGATTTAGGTACGCTTTATTGGATGCTGTACCGTACACCACCTAATTCGCAAGAAGGACCATCTTATATTGAGCAAGGTATCGAGTTTTACGAATTAGCATTGAAATTAATTTCACCAGAAAGCCATTCGGAAACTTATGCTAGAGTCCAAAATAACTTAGGTACGGCTTATGGCGATTTAGCTCGTTTCAACAATCCAGACCAAAACTGGCAAAAGGCAGTCACGGCGTATACTGAGGCTCTACGTTTCCGTACTGCCGAAATGGAACCATTAAAGTATGCAGCCTGCCAAAACAACTTAGGTACTGCTTACTGGCATTTAGCGCAATACAATCAACCCGTAATCAATTTAAAGCAGGCAATAGTAGCTTACGACCGTGCAGTAGTTTACTATAATTCCGAGCAAGAACCGTTGAAATACGGCATGATTCAAAACAATATTGGTACAGCTTATTGGAATCTTGCACAATACGATAGAGAAGTAGAATATTTGCAATTAGCAATAAATGCTTACGAAGAAGCCTTAAAATATCGTACACCAGCCAACGTTCCTACAGCTTGTGCTGCAACGCAAAATAATTTAGGTACAGCTTATTGGCATTTAGCAAATCAACCCGATACAGACAAACACGAAAGATTAAACTATTTAAAAATGTCTATTGAGGCTTATGACGAAGCCTTAGCCTTAGCCCATTCCTTAAAAGGTGTATCTTTGAGCTTTGATTTGTTTGCAACTCATAATAACTTAGGTTTAGCCAACTATCAGATAGCAACAGATAAATTTTTCACAGAAGATAAAAAAATTCGTTCCCAGTATTTAGAAAAAGCATTAGATAATCATCTACAAGCCTTAACAGGAATGAACCAAGAATCAGAAACTCATCAAAGCACTATTGGTTATATAGTAAAAACAATTCGCGGCTTCCATGATGAATTAGGAATTCAAGGACAAAATGTAGCTTTATCTAAAGTTCCAGGGCAATTGTTACCGGAGATTTTGCCGAAACTTTAACAGTGAGCAGTTAACAGTGAACAGTGGTAGGTTGGGTTAGACGCACGAAAAATTTAATTGTTAACCAGTTAATTTAAATTGCGTCGTAACCCAACACTTATTGTTTTGATTTCATGGATTATAGTCCTAGGGTACTGTCACGGTACGAACATTTTAAATGTTTAAATTACAATCTATAAAACACCGTGACGCACCATCCTAATTTAGGAATCGGGGAAAGAATATTTAAATAATTAGTTTTTTTAATTTCCGATAAATTATCTAATATGAATTCTTGAATGAAGCGAGTTGCAATGTTCGGGTGTTTAATAGTTATTTTGATTTTAATTATTTCGTTGATTGGTAGGTTGGGTTAGACGCACGAAGAAATTTAATTTTTAACCAGTTAATTTAAATTGCGTAGTAACCCAACACTTATTGTTTTGATTTAATGAATTATAGTCGTAGGGTGCTGTCACGGTACAAACATTTTAAATGTTTAAACTACAATCTATAAAATACCGTGACGCACCATCCTAATATAGGAATCGGGGAAAGAATATTTAAATAATTAGTTTTTTTAATTTCCGATAAATTATTTAATATGAATTATTGAATTAAGGGGGGTTTCGTTGGGTGTTTAATAGTTATTTTGAATTAAATTATTTAGTTTAGTTTTCTAGATTATGTTGGGTTTCGTTCCTCAACCGAACCTACGAACTATCCCCCATGCCCAATCCCCAATTATCAACTCTCCCCATGCTCTCCAGCTTTAATAGCCTCAAACAAAGATGAGTAATCTTCGTTTTTCATTGCCATTTTCATTGTCATCTCAAGGATTTCTCTTACACCTTGAATGCTGCTAACGTTTAACCCTGCTTCTTTGGCTTCTTCAATAAAATAGTCTGTGTCTTTTACCAAATGCTTTACGGGGAAGTTGGGATTAGCGTAATTGCCATCTACCATACGCTGCAATTTTTTATCAAAGGTAGGAGCATAAACCGCACTTTCACGCAATATCTGCATAAATATGTCTGGTTTAATACCTTGACTTTGGATAAATCCGAGACTAAGACCAAAGGCTGAGGTTAAGGATGCTATTAACTGATTTAATGCTAGTTTTAATGCTGCTGCGCTTCCTACGGAACCTACAAGTATGGGTTCGGTACCAAAATGCTTTAATAATTCTAGACTGCGTCTGTATTGGTCTTTTTGCGCGCCTACCATGACAATTAATTTACCATCTTTGGCTTCTGGTCTGCTGCCAAGTACTGGTGCTTCGATATAATCCCCACCGGCGGAAACTACCGCATCTCTAATTTCTCTACTTTCTGTGGGGGTGATTGTCCCCATTTGGATAACTTGTTTTCCTTTGACGCTGCGGGAGGACATATCGGAAAGCAATACCGTGTAAATTGCTGCCGTGTTTGTCAGCATAAGTACCACATATTCAGCAGCACTAATTGCTTGATGGGGATGTTCTACAATTTCGGCTCCTGCTGCTTTTAGAGGTTCTAATTTTTCTGGAGTACGGTTATAAGCAATTAATTCTACACCTTGTTCTAACAACCTTTGTGCCATCGGTTGTCCCATTAATCCAGTACCCAGAAATGCCACCTTCATATTTTTAATTTCCTTTTTATATCGATATTTTAAATGAGACGGGGAAGAGGGGGAAGAGTGGGAGGAGGGGGGTAGAATTGTAAGGATTTAAAGCAGGTAGATAGGGAGCAAGATGCTCCTACTAAATTTATAATTCTTAATCTTTAACCTTTAACCTTTAACCTTAATCACTCCTCACTCTTAACTCCCAACTAATTTATTAGCCTCCAGCGGCGAATGTCACCATAATCATGACTGAAAGCAAAATTCCGGGAGTTAGTAATCCAATTAACATTAATAAGTCGTGAGTAGACATAATTATTACCTTTGTTGTGTTTATATAGCACTACAGTCACTGCTATGTTAGACCAACAAACAGTGTTAACTAATATAAGATGAATAAAATTTTAACTTTTTAGATATTTGGCTATACCATTTGAGGAAACATAAGAGTTAAAACTCTTACTACAAACCTGTTACCCTATAAAATTAAATGATTAATTGAAAACTATATCACTGTGGTTGAGTAAAACCTTTGAGCTTTTGTGATATTTCTGTTTCTTTTAATCCTTTGGCTTGAACTAAAACGTGGAAACCACCAAGCCCCATCGGATCTAAAAGTTGGTGTAAGGAGTCACGACGTTTCAGTATGGTAGATAAAGGTTGCTGGGATTGGGATAAACTTGCTACACGCTCTCCTAACCCTAAAGCCATCAAAAACAATCCTTGTTGAGTTAAACCAACTTTGTGCAAACCGAGGCGATCGCCGTTGTTCTCCAAAGCAGTAAAATCAACATGAGCGGTAATATCTTGTTGCCCAATGTTAATATACGGGTCATTATGGCGATGATGTCGAGTGTAGCACTGTAAGGTTCCGCGATCGCGTCTGGGATTGTAATAACGGTTTTTAATATATCCATAGTCAATTGTTAGCACATACCCGCGCTGCAAACGGTGAGCTATTACACTTAACCATTCCAAAGCCGCTAAATTAATTTCGCTACGATATCCCGAGGGATATTTAGTTATGTCAATTTCTAAGGAGTTTAAATAATCAACCAGTTTTGGTGTTGAAGGTTTGTCGGTGATTTCGGTGAAAGGATTAGAGGGGGGAGAGGGGGCAGCATTTTCATCTTCTTTAGTGACGTAAATCTCGCGTAATTCTCCGTTTTCTATGGTGAATTGATGCACGGGGAAAGCGTCTACTAATTCGTTAGAGAAAAAGCACCCGGTTACGGAATTATTTGATATCTCTTCTAATTCGCACCAGGTTACTTGATATTCTTTTAAACGCTGTTGTTGAAGTTGTTTTAATCCAGGTGATTTTTCGATAATTTTATATTTTAAACTTTTGAAAAAAGCGGAATATTCTTGTTTAATATAGTTGAGAATATCTGCGGCTAAATATCCCTGTCCCGCACCCATTTCTATTAAGTCAAATGATTCAGGTTTTCCTAATATCTCCCACGTTTCGGCAAATTGAACTGCCAACATTTCACCTATGTCAGCACCAAGATGAACGGAAGTAAAAAAATCACCTTGTTTTCCTAAATTTGTCGCTTTCTGAGAATAGTAACCGTATTCTGGGTGATATAGCGCTAAGTCCATATATTCGGCAAAAGTAATTCGTTGCTGAGGGCTGGCGGTTATACGGTTGGTGATTTCTTGGTAAAGTTGGGGGTTGTATTCCATATTTAATTTAATTAAATAAATTTAAAACCTCACCCTGCCTTCAGCCTCCCTCTCCGATAACTTGGAGAGGAATTGAGGGTGAGGTTTTCAATTATGACTAAGTTATTATCCACAATTTTTCTACAATTATCATATCTCCCATCGAAAATTAAAAGACTTAAAATATAAAAACAATTTAATATCGCAGAAAACTACAGCCATTACGAAGAGTCCCCAAGATATCCAAATATCACCTATCTTTAACATCCAGAGGCTAGTTAAAATCAGTCCAATAACATCAGCTATTAACACTGGGAGACGTTCGGTAATGCTCCAAGGTTTAATGATATTGTTTGCTGAATGATTAATTTTTATATTGGCAAATAAGTTAAACCAAATTAAGCCGAACAAAATTAAAAGAGAACCACCACCTAAATATATTGATGATAAATAAAATCCTACCAATTCTATAATAATTGTAATTATAGTAATCCTTTGAAAAATATCTAAACGAGCATCTTGCACTTTCGTTTTAGCATCAGCTACCTGTTGTAAATCTTGATTTGCCATATTGGCTTGTTCTATACAAAATAAAAATATTCCAAATGCTAATAATTGATGCGTTAATTCTGTATTCCAAATAACTTGTCTTAGTATTCCTAAACAAGCAGGAAAGAAAAGTAAAAATATAATTTGGGAAACCACGGGATTTTAGATTTAGGATTTAAAGTTAATAATTAGAAGCTAGGGGTTGATAATTATAAATTATTTTTCAGTTAGCTCCTTACCTTATTTCCCAATACTCAATGCTCCATCCCCTAAAATATGAAAAAAGATTTTAGATTTAGAATTTTCCAATGAAATCCAAAATCTAAAATCTTTTTTGAAAAGTTTAAGGGAAGGACATTTACACCCTTAAGTTTTGTCTCCGATACGCGAACTTAAAATCCAAAATTGAAATTATCTATCCACGGAACCCATAATTACGTCGATACTACCCAATATCACAACGATATCTGCTACTTTCACACCCTTTAATAATTCAGGTAAAATCTGCAAATTATTGAAATCTGCTGGACGGATTTTCCAACGCCAAGGAAAGACGTTATTATCTCCAACTAAGTAAATACCTAACTCACCTTTACCGCTTTCTACGCGAGAATAGATTTCACCGTTGGGAATTTTAAAGGTAGGAGCAACTTTTTTAGCAATATATTGATATTCAAAGTCGTTCCACTTGGACTTCTTACCTTCCTGCATCCGCTTTGCTTCCAGATTTTCGTAAGGTCCGCCAGGAAGCCCTTTGAGAGCTTGCTTGAGGATTTTGACGGATTCGCGCATTTCCCGCAATCTGACTGTATAGCGAGCGAGACAGTCTCCTTCGGTTGCCCACTGTACATCCCAGTCAAAATCGTCGTAACATTCGTAGTGGTCAACTTTTCTTAAGTCCCACTTCACCCCGGAAGCGCGTAACATTGGGCCAGATAATCCCCAATTTATGGCTTGTTCGCGGGTAATTACGCCTAATCCTTCTACACGACGACGGAAAATCGGATTTTTAGTAACTAATTTCTCGTATTCATCTACTTTAGGTAAGAAATAGTCGCAGAATTCCATACATTTATCTACCCAACCGTAGGGTAAATCAACAGCTACACCACCAACGCGGAAGTAGTTGTTGTTTACCATGCGATAGCCTGTAGCCGCTTCCCATAAATCGTAAATCATTTCCCGTTCGCGGAACTGATAGAAAAAGGGAGTTTGCGCTCCTACGTCAGCTAGGAATGGTCCCCACCATAATAAGTGGTTAGCAATGCGGTTTAGTTCCAGCATGATGACGCGGATGTAGCTAGCGCGTTTGGGAACTTCAATATCCGCTAATTTTTCGGGTGCGTTAACGGTAACGGCTTCGTTGAACATTCCCGCAGCATAATCCCAGCGACTCACATAGGGAACGTACATTACATTAGTACGATTTTCGGCTATTTTCTCCATTCCCCGGTGCAAATAGCCGATAACGGGTTCGCAATCGAGGACATCCTCACCGTCTAGGGTCATAATTAAGCGTAAAACCCCGTGCATTGAGGGATGGTGCGGTCCCATGTTCAGCACCATTGGTTCGGTGCGAGTTTCAATTAATGCCATGAACTAGTAATTCTCCCCTTAGATTCTTTTTTGCACTCACCCCTAAGTTTAGTTATTTTAGCCAAATATTGTTGATCGAATATTTGCTCATGCTCGCTTTTGGGGAGAGTGAAGATAAATTAAGCAGCATTTTCTTAATTATGAAGGATGAAGCGGGTTTAAGTGCATTATGATGTCTAATTCTGAAGATTGTTGGGTAAATAAGTCGGGCAATAGACATTGGACATGGGAAAATAAAATTCCTACTTAGGAATCAGTAGGCTATGAGTAAAAAATGATGTTATAAAAGCTAAGTGAATTTTGCATAATTGATTTGCTTTCCTATGGCATTTACAAATCAAATCAAACTGATATTATTCTCTCAGCATGGGATGACAGATAATAACGAAACAATGGGAAGCCTAGCTCATCGAATAGCCCCACCCCAGTCTTCTGTTATCGCTCCAAACCTCGGATTCATTGAAACCCTGTTTGAAATTGAGCCTCTGATTGGTAAAGTTGAGCAAGTTGTCGAACAAAAATTTATACAATATCCAAATACCCCTGCTCGAATCATTGCAACTTCACTTGGTGGTGTGATTTGGGTGGAAGTACTATCTAGACACCCAGAATGGTGGAAACGGTTTGAATCTATTGTTTTACTGGGTTCTCCTATCGGTGGAGCAGACTTAGCAAGAATTGTCGATCCATTTGGTTGGGGTATCGGTATCGCAAAGCATCTTGGTCAAAATCGTCGGGCTTTAGCTGAGCGGATTACTGCCAAAATCCCTACTTTGGTAATTGCTGGAAATGTTACTGGTGGGGGAGATGGTACAGTCCCAATTGAATCTACCAAATTAAAACATGCATATTTCATTTGCTTGGATGGTGTAAATCATGTTGCACTAAAAACTAATCCTGCGGTTTTTAGAGCAATTCAAGAATTTTGGTTGCAGCCTAGAGAACCATTACCAGCACCAGAAGACAACTTGATATCAAAATTGATAGAGCATTTTAGAACTGTACCAGGAATTACTGATGCTAGCGAGAGAGACTTTTCGAGTGCCAAAATTATTTTCTCCTTCGCCGATGGAACTAGTATTAGAACTTGGAAAAATATAGTCGTTGTCAACCATATTTTCATCGCCAATAAACATGGGCAATGCGAATATGCTGCTTTTGTTGGCTGGATTCACTCTACAGGTCTTCAAGAAGCAATAAATGTAGCGATAAAATCTTTCCGAGCTTAAATAGCTTCTCTACAAGTCGTTTAAATTAATGCGGTTGACCATTAGTTATAAAAAACCACATTAGTAAAATTACTTTGAAACTGATAGTATCCTCCGCTATGTCGCAAACACAGTAGACTTTCTAGATTGGTCTGAGTAGATTTCGGAGTAAAAAAATAACTAATTTAAGCTTTTCTCAGATACCCCTTTATTTAATAGAAATCAGCACGGGGGAAGGTAATGGTTGATATGTATTACATCAAATATTATTAAAGGAAATACAACAATTATAAAATTAATTACGAATTACTAAATCAATTTTTATCCACAATCAAGGATAGAATCAGAAATAATTTTGAGAATATTTGACTAATCTAAGTTTAAATACTGATTTTATTTAATATTTATCGTATCAAATTCATTTTAAACTTCACCTAGCTCAATTTTTATATATTTAAATACATTATTTCCAGAGTAAATCGTAACAAAAAACTATATTTAACCTTATTATTGCAACCAATGTCATTATTATTGAAGAAAATCTCATTAAAGCAACGATTTTACTAGTGTGTAAAAAAGTTGAGTATTCGCTACGTGGTCGAAAAACATGTACAATCTGTTTGGACATGTAGTAGATATTCTCGGATTATGGATAGATTTTAAATATTTTTGGATAATGTCAATTTAATTAACAAAACGTTTTTATAAAAATCTGCTTATTTAAATGATTTGAAAAAAAATATTGGTGCGGTAGTAGATAAAAAAAGTTTCCACAATGCTGGAATAATTTATATTGTTAAAATCTGCTATTCAACCTTAGTGTTTCCGAAATTGAAGAATCAGACTCAAATACAAATAATGTCTACAACCAACCAACCGTCAGAAGCATCCAATACAGAAACACCTGCTTTCTCCCATATTCCTGTTTTAGGAAAGGAAATAATTACAGGTTTGACAATACGTGAAAACGGGCATTATTTAGATACAACTGTTGGTGGGGGTGGACATTCTCGGTTAATATTATCAGCTGCAACAGATACGCAAATTACTGCGATTGACCAAGATGAAGATGCTTTAATAGCTGCAAAAAATAATTTAGCAGAATTTGAAAATCGTGTAAAATTTGTTCGTAGCAATTTTGCTGAATATGATTTTCCAGCCAATACTTTTGATGGGATTATTGCAGATTTAGGTGTCAGTTCTTACCATTTAGATAATCCGGAGAGGGGTTTTAGTTTTCGCAACGAAGCTGAATTAGATATGCGGATGGATAGAAGACAATCGCTAACTGCTGCTGAAATAATAAATCATTGGGGTGAAGTGAAATTAGCAGATATTTTCTTCAAATATGGTGAAGAAAGGTTATCGCGAAGGATTGCAAAACGGATTGTAGAAAATCGTCCTTTTAATACTACAACTGAATTAGCCGAAGCTATATCTTATTGCGTTCCCAGGAAATATCGTTACGGAAGAATTCACCCTGCAACTCGGGTTTTTCAAGCTTTAAGAATTGCGGTTAATGACGAATTAAAAGCTTTGGAAATTCTTTTAGAAAAAGCACCGTCAGCGCTTGTCGAAGGTGGAAAAATTGCAATTATTAGTTTTCATAGCTTGGAAGATCGAATTGTAAAACATACTTTTAAAGATTCGTCATCATTAAAAGTTTTAACTAAAAAGCCGATTACCGCACAAGAAGAGGAAATTGCTAATAATCCCCGCGCTCGTTCTGCTAAGTTGAGAATTGCCGAAGCAGTATTAGCGTTATATAGCGAATCATAAACAATACCTTACCCATCTGCGACATAACTTACGCACGGACTGTGTATTTACGTTATTATTCGCTGCGCTAAGTATTCAGCTTTTAACGCAGGTGCACCTCAACTAGCTGAATCGCACGTCGCAAAGCTTTATTTCTGGTAACAAGTGCGTAACTGCTATTTTAAAAAAACATCAAACGGTTTTTGCAAAGCTTTTATTCTTAAATAATAAAGGGAAAAATAGTCAGATTTCACAAAATATTTCACAAAATATACGTGTAACTGTCTTAGTAAACATCAGCGAATAAACTACTGCATTAAATACATTAAGGAACGCGCAATAGATTCAAGAGGTATAACAAAATCTACATCACCAGTTTGAATCGCAGAATCTGGCATACTAGGATATTTGCAAGTACTTTTGTCTTGAGCAATAACTATACCACCCATCTTTTTTATCTCTTGTACTCCCGCAGCACCATCTCCATCCATACCGGTGAGAACAACGGCAATACATTTTTCTTTGAAGCTAGCTGCAACTGACTTAAATAGTACATCACCAGCAGGACGCACATAATGCACTTTTTCCGAGCGAGATAAAGATAAAGAACCATCTGGATTCACCAGAAGATGTAAATCGGGTGGAGCGATATAAACCTTACCCGGATATAGTTTATCCCCTGCTTTAGCTTGCTTGACAGATAAAGGACTTCGCTTGTCCAAAATTTCTGCTAACATACTGGGACGTTTGGGATCTAAATGTTGTGCTATTGCAATCGGTGCGGGAAAATTTGATGGTAATTTTGATAAAATTTCGCTAATAGCGTTAAGTCCTCCGGCTGATGCTGTAATTACTACTATATAGTTTTCAGGTGTCATTAATTTATATTTATTAGTAGCGTTAGTCTAACAAATTTTGTCTGTATTACTGCTTTTGAAACGCAGTTATAAAGTTAATTTTATTAATTATTCAATAAGTTATTTTAAGAGATGTCAAGCTTTAATTCTAATCACAATAGTTCAACCATTTATCAATGGCAGCAAAAAATAAAGATTGCTAACCATAATAATATTTTTTGTCATTGTAGAGATTGCAATTACGAATGGGTTGATTCAGTTTTTGATGCTATTTGCCATGAGTGCGGTAGCGCAAACGTAGAAGCGATATCTTGCTGGCAGTTTCCAGATGGTTAAATTTTCCGGCGTTGCTGATTAAAAGTATGATTTGCCCCCCAATCCCCAATTCTGGGGGAAAAATAATTTCAAGTCCCCCAAACTTCGGGGATTTAGGGGGCAAGTAAATATGAGAAAAATAAATTCATATTTCAATTCAGCAATGTCAATTTTCCAGACAATATCAGTTAAAAACCTGGTTTTTTAAAAAACCAGGTTTCACAAAAAAGCTCGATTTAATCAAAAATTAACTGATAGTATTATCTCTTTTATCAACAACTTCTACTACATCGCGGTCAATTACAGTTTTTCTGTCAACAACTTCTTTACGATTTACTACGTCTACTTCTTTTTCTACAACGGGAGTAGCGGGAGTTGGATTTACAGTTGCACCTTCAGGAAGTTCTGCATCAAAAACTTTCCAGTTACCAATATTGTGACTGCTTAAAATAGAACCAGCACGGTCAATTTCATCTTCATAACCATCTACTATTAATAAGTAGTAGCCGTTATTAATTCTATCTTCATACATTCTGGCATCTTCTTCAGGAATAGCCATACCAGTAAGCGCACCGATAATACCACCAGTTGCCGCACCTAATCCTGCACCAGCTAAGGTTGTAGCGATTGTTCCTGCTGCAAGGAAAGGACCAATTCCAGGAATTAATAATTCTTCTAAGCCCAAAAGTAAGCCACCTAAACCACCTAAAACAGTACCAGTGGTAGCACCGATTCCAGCACCTTCTTGAGCCTCATTTTCACCGCGTTCGTTCTTTACTTGTGTACCGGCAATTTTTTCATTCCCGTCTGGATTTTTCGCTAACAGGGAAACCTTATCCATCGAAAAATTAGAATCTCTGAGCTTATAAAGCGCTTTTTCCGCATCTTCACGACTTGCGAATGTACCAACTGCACGCTTATATTTTCTATTTACCATTTTTTCTCCTTGCAAACTACAAATTATTTATTCAGATCAGTTTTTATGCCCATCAAAATAAATCTGAATTCTTGCTTTCTTGTTTTTTTTCAGCATAGAATAAGCCAATAATTACTAATTTAAAGGCTGAAATTACTAGCTATTTTTACAAACCAACATTATAGTATGGCTATAAATAGTTGCAAATTACAGATTTATTCGGTAGATGTTCTTAACTGGTTTTTCTGTTCACAGTCTCTCTTATTTTTTTTGAAGATTCATCACCCTATGGGTTTACATTGACCTCATTTTTATCTGCCAAAAGAGAGGTTACATTCAGTTATAACTAATACTAAATTAAAGACAGAAGCTAAATAAAATCCTCAGACATAAACGCTATTATAAAGTCCTGTAAATGACTTACTATGTTAGCCAAAGCGATGATAATTTTTTTATCGCCTATTATCCATTACTCTGATGTAATCACTTCTTATATTAATTCTGTAGAAAACTGCTCTTAAATGCTCATTTCCCTGCGAAAAGACTTAGCTAGCATTCTAAGAAGCTATGAATACTCAAATAAAGCTCACAATTTAGGTAGGCTGAAGTTAGCGCATTTTTGTAAATAAGAAGCTAAATCCTGACTCCTCAAACCTACCTGTTAACTGTTAATTGCTAACTGATTGCTGATTCCTCATTCTTTCGGGACTACCCGTAGGAATAGATGCGATTAATTTTTGAGTATATTCTTCTTTTGGTTCGCGGTAAATCTCTTGTGCATTACCTGTTTCTACTATTTCACCGCGATTCATAACTAAAATTCTGTCGCTGATAAATTTGACTACACTTAAATCGTGAGAAATAAAGATATAAGTTAATTCAAATTCTTCTTGCAATTCTTTGAGAAGATTCAATACCTGTGCTTGTACAGATACATCTAAAGCTGAAACTGACTCGTCACAAATGATAAATTTGGGATTCAAAGCTAAAGAACGTGCAATACAAATTCGCTGACGCTGCCCTCCAGAAAATTGATGGGGATAGCGATTCATTGCTGACTCACTTAGTCCTACTCTTTCTAATAAATAAGCTGCACGTTGCTGTTTTTCTTTTTTATTCTTACCAATAGAGTGAATTACCAAAGGTTCCATAACCGCATCACCAACCTTCATCCGCGAGTTTAAAGCACTAAAGGGATTCTGGAAGACGATTTGCATTTCTCGACGCAGTTTTTGTAATGGTTTCCCCGCAAGTTTGGTAATGTCTCTTCCTTCAAAAAGTATTTCACCGCTTAAAGGTTCAACCAATCGCAGTAAGCTTCTACCAAGAGTTGTTTTACCACAACCTGACTCTCCTACCAATCCCAAGGTTTCACCTTTTTTGACATCGAAAGAAACGTTGTTAACAGCCATAAAATGACGTTTTGTACCACCAAACATTCCTTTCACCGGATAACCAACTTTCAAATTGCGGATTTGTAAAAGCGGTTGCTGCTGTTCTAATGTTGCGATTCTTTGAGCAATTTCATCAGAAGTTACCTGTAAGGGTTCCGCTGGTTCTTTTGCTGTAATTTCTACATCTCCGGTAGCTGTTGTTTCTACGTTCATGTAGTCGGAAACTGTCAGCAGTTTTTGGGGATGACTGTCTAAAGTTGGACGACAAGCAAGCAAACCTTTAGTGTAAGGATGCTGGGGATTTGTGAATATTTGCCCTGCATCACCTTGTTCGACCACTTTTCCTTTATACATTACCGCTACTTTATCGGCGATTTCCGCGATTAATCCCAAGTCATGGGTAATAAAAATCATCGCCATATCGCGTTTCTGCTGCAATTCTCCCAGCAAATCTATAATTGTCGCTTGTACCGTTACATCTAAAGCAGTCGTAGGTTCGTCAGCAATTAGTAGAAGTGGATTGCAAGAAATAGCCATCGCAATCATTACCCGCTGTAACTGTCCCCCCGAAAGTTGATGGGGAAAGCGTTCTAATATTGCTTCTTTATGTTGTTGTACTAGCTGCGGAAGTTCTGCTTCGTTTAAAGCTTTTGGCGAAGTTTCAATTAAATTTTGACGAATTTGCTCGTCGCTAGGAAGAAGTTTAACTTCCTGTAAACTATCAATTGCATTTTGACGTGCTTGCGCGCTGGTAATATTCTGATGTCTTAAAATTGCTTCTGTTAACTGAAAACCAATGTTATAAACCGGGTTTAAGGAAGTCATTGGCTCCTGAAAAATCATAGCAATATCACCACCCCGGTAAAGCTGAATTTGCTTTGGTGGTAAATCGACTAAGTTTAATGCCTCGCCATTTTCCTGGGGACGAAACCAAATTTCGCCACTACTAATTCTTCCCGGATTCTGTAACAATCCCATTACCGCAAGAGATGTCACTGACTTGCCACTCCCCGATTCTCCAACTATTCCTAATGTCTCTCCTCTATGTAATTGAAAAGAAATTCCGTTTACTGCTTTGACAACATTGCCATCATCGGAAAATTCAACTTGCAGGTTGCGAACGTCTAGGACTGTTTCTCTCATGGAAGTCGGGGGTAGATTCTTAAGTAGAAATTAACTTTAATTTAACTGGATTGTAACAGCAGATTTAGTTTGATCGATATCGGAAAGTATTTTTTTACTTTTTACCTCTAAAACTGGAAGATTTAGTGCTAAAGGTAACTACAGAATATTTTGTTTTAATTTACTATGAAAACCAAATATTATAGATACGTTATAGCAAATGTTGCAACCGATACGGTATCTAATGTAACGAATGTTTGTGTTATTAAATTTTTGTAAAGTATGTTATCCATAGTTTTTTGAAGAAAATATAGAATAGAAAAATTCTTTTTGTATTTTAACTATTACTATAGACAATACATTTTATTTTCCACATACAGTTAAGAGACATTGGGTTGCAACGTCTCTTAATTGACAATATTTAAAATGGAATATCATCTTCGGGAATATCTTCTTCAACCATTGCCGGATAAGTGCTTGGTTCGTAACTCGTGGCTTGTGATACGGGTTCCGGTTGGGGCGCATTCTGAGCAGGTACAGCGTTGACTGTATTTCTTTTGGGAGTAGTCGCAGCTACAGGAGGTGGAGTATTTACACTCGGTGTTTGAGTTGTAGCGACGGGAATTGCTTGAGTTGCTGGCGACTGCATGAAACTATTTTCATTCGCTGAATCTAAATGATGAATTTGCTGCACCGTCATCTCAGCCCGCTTCTCCTTAAATCCCTCCGGACGTTCGATTGTATTCATACTCAATCGTCCAATTAAAATCACGCGATCGCCTTCATGATAGTTTTGTTGAATTTCTTTGGCTAAGTTACCAAAACCTACCACCTTTAGGTTTGCTGGAGGGTCATTTTCTCGTTGCCCCGGAAACTGTACCAACATTTCTGTAATTTCTAGCTGATTATCTGCCTTGTATCGCAGTTCGGGTTCTTTTATTATTTCTGCCATCAATACGCAACTGTTCATAAATTCTCCTAATTTTGGTTAATAGCTACTGGGGAATAAAAATAAAATTACGCTTGACTACGGATTATCATCAATACACATATATTAAGGCGGTTTCTCAAACTTTCTTCACATAAATAAAGAAGATAATCTTCACACGCAAACTATTTTAATGATAAAAGCCAAGCGAAAGCTACGAACAGTTATTGTAAAATGTTCGGTAACTTTGCTTGACTGATGATTCTGCGATTATAGTACTATAGTACCATTAAGATGAAATTTTAAACTAACTTTTTTAGTTTTGCGAGCAGATTTTGTCACAATTCCTCTGTAAAAAATTTCTTGGGGTGCCCCTGCCCATTTTTTTTAGGTTTCGTCTCGGGGCTTTAAAAAAAATTAATTCGTTTTTTCCCAGCATTTAAAAATATAGAAGCCTGCCCTTTTTCTAAGACTAGAATAAGGCAGCCCCTGCATTTTAGGAGTACGTCGGTAAACACAAATTATGTAACTTCTAGCAAAAATTACTAGTAAATAACTTAACCCTTGTTATATAGGAAGGAATCCGGTTGGATTTCTCAATCCTTCTTAAAGAACAGGGAATAGGGAATAGGAGATAGGGAACAGTTGATTATGCTGAGTTTTGTTCAAAATTCAACGCCGGAATTCTATATATTCAATTGGTATGCTTGGCAAATCAGGAAAAGCGTTACCGAAAAAATGTGTCTACTTCCAAGAGAAATTTTGTTCTCTGTCTTCGTAAATGAACATAAATACCTTACTACCTTAAAAGCATAAGTCACACAAAAACCCCTTATCAATTTCTTGTATTGCAGCTATAACAGCCTTTTTGGAAGATTCACATCCATTTTCGTTTACGCACATTAATTCATAACCTTTCCATATTCGATATCCCCATCGCTTATCTGGAGCTTGGTGAGAATGATAATACGGCTGTATGACGTAATCTTTATACTTTGTTAGTTCTTTAGTACTATACATAAAACAGTGCCTTCACAAATATATTTGTCTGCGCGGGCACCCTTGAATCCCAATAAAGCGACATCAAAAGGTAAAGTACAATGCAGGCAAATGCACTGTAAAAAAACTTTACACTTATATTTTGAATGTAAAAGGCAGATAAAGAAAGCTTTTGAAAGTACAAATCAAGAAAATTATGTTTGAATTGCACTATCATTAAAAGATTGGCAACAGTATTATTACTGATTTGTACAAAGTATGAATTGACTCGGGGAGATAAAATAAGTTTATTTACTTTCTTTTAGCAAATCAAAGCTGTATTATTAGCGCAAACGTTCTGCTTGACCAACAATTTCCGCAAAAAAATGGGGCAAGATGTTTACGTTGATAGTTAATTTTGTATCGCGATCGGTAAAGATTTGTGGCGCAAGTTGTTTTAGAAGACATTTACAAGAGTTTTCCTCCCCGTAAAAGCGAAGGTGTTATTTCTAAGAGCGCACATCGCAATGAAAGCGTGAATGTATTGCGGCGAATCAGTCTCACCGTCGAAGATGGCGAATTTATGGTATTGGTGGGACCTTCTGGTTGTGGAAAAAGTACCTTGCTCAGATTAATTGCAGGTTTGGAAAATGTGACTGGAGGCAATATTTGGGTAGGGAACCGTGCTGTAAACCAGCTTCAGCCTTCTCAAAGAAATATTGCAATGGTGTTTCAAAATTATGCTCTTTATCCTCACATGAACGTGTACGAAAATATTGCTTTCGGATTAAGATTGCAAGCGGGGAGAGCAGAGAGAGAGGGAGAGAGGGAGAGAGGGAGGGAGGGGGAGAAACTATTAACTAAAGTATCAAAAATAGCAGAAGATTTATTAGTCGCCTCAACAAAGAAGTTACCCAAAGGTTTGCGCTACGTTTCAGATAAAGAACGAATCGTAAACGAAAGAGTAATTAACGTAGCTAAGTTGCTGCAAATAGAAAAGTTGCTTAATAGATATCCCAAAGAATTGTCGGGAGGGCAAAGACAGCGAGTTGCATTAGGACGTGCTATTGCTCGCAACCCACAGGTATTTCTGATGGATGAACCCCTTTCTAATTTAGATGCAAAATTGCGATCGCAGACCCGTGCAGAAATTGTCAAGCTGCAACGTCAGTTAGGTATAACAACAATTTACGTTACTCACGACCAAACAGAAGCAATGACAATGGGGGATAGGGTAGCGATTTTAAATCGCGGTCAAATAATGCAGATTGCTCCTCCATTAGAAATTTATAATCGTCCTGCAAATCGTTTTGTTGCAGAGTTCATCGGCTCTCCAGCAATGAATTTTATTGAGGTGAAGTTTCAATCACCTTGTTTAATAACCAAGGGTGATTTTCGCTTAACTTTGCCAGAAAACTGGAGTAGCGCTTTAAAAAAATATAACGGACGAACTCTAATATTGGGAGTTCGCCCGGAAAACTGGAATTTAAGCTTACCTGCCACTAAGAATTTACCAGCACAAGTTGAATGGACGGAAAATCTTGGTAACGATAGTTATCTTGCAGTCAAACTAATTGAGACCAAATTTGAAAAAGATTACTTAATATCAGATGACTTACAGGTGAGAGTTTCGCCAGAAAGATTGGTAAATAGGGGAGGAAAAGTATGGTTATCTTTAAACCCTGAGAAAATTCATTTCTTCGATCCAGAAACCGAACTAGCAATATTTCCTAAAAGTAATTCTCCCTCTTTACCGTTTGAAAAATAATTGAGAATTGGGTATGGGGCATTGGGCATGGGGCATAGGGCATGGGGCATGGGGCATTAGGAAAATTATTTATTCTCCCCTTCTTCCTCTCCCTTCTACCCATTACCCATTACCAATTCTTAAACTTCTACCACAACCTGCTCCTGCTCTGTTTCCACAAATTCTTGAACGCGGGCACGGTATTTTCTTAAGGATTCGTCTACCCAGTCGCGATCGTTGCTATTAACATATAGATGTACTAAAGGTTCGCTTGCATCAGGTAGAACAAGTACCCAACTGTCTTCGTAAGGTTGACAAATTTTCACCCCGTCAATTAATTCCAATTGTTCTTGGGGATGAGTTTCTACCAAGTGACGCATTAATGCACCTTTTACCGTCCAAGGGCAGCGGGTGGTATAGGTTTTGTGAATTACGCGGGGTAATTCCGAACGTACTGTAGTAAGAGAACGCTCTTGAATTGTCAGCATTTCAATCAGCTTGGCAATACAAAACATGGAGTCAAATCCAGGATGTAGTTCTGGAACGATAAAGCCGGTATCACCACTTCCACCTAAAACCACATTCGGATTCTTTTGACAAGCTTCCATTAATGCAGTGGGATTTGCTTTGGTGCGAATCACCTTACCGTCATGACGACGAGCGATTTGTTCTACAGCGCTAGAAGTATGAACTGGTACTACGACACTTCCTCTTGGATTGGCAGTTAAAATCATGTCCACCATCAGAGCAGTGAGCATTTCCCCGCGAATGGGAATACCGGATTCATCAACCAGTATCATTTGCTCGCCGTTTGCCGTTACCTGTACGCCAAAGTTAGCTTTTAGTGCTTCTACCACATGACCTAACTGAGTTAATAAGGCTTCGCGGTCGGTTTCTGATGGGGCGATTTTATTTAAACTGGCATTTAGTACCACCGCATCAGCACCAAACTGATCTAACATCTGCGGTAATACTGCTCCAGATACTCCATAAACATAATCAATCACCACTTTGGCTCGACTATGACGAATGGTGTCGATATTTAGCAGATTTTCAAAAGCGTTGCAATAACGATCGACTAACTGTGCCGGATAAGCAACATTACCAATTTCATGAATTTGTGCTCGTCGCATATCTTCCTTGAAATATGCGCCTTCAATTTTCTTTTCCTTGGCTTTGGGAATATTAATTCCCTTATTATCCATAAATTCAATTAGGAGATAATCGGGACGATTGGGATGTACCCGCACGTGAATACCTCCTGCAACTTTCATATTAGGTATGATCGTGCGGGCAATTGGTAAAGCTGTTGCGTCTAGATTCTGGATTTCAACACCTACAGACATTAAACCAGCAATTAAAGATCGAGTTGCCATACGGGAAACATTCCGTTGATCCCGAGAAACCGTAACTTCAGAACCTGGTTTTAAAGTGGAACCGTAAGCAGCACCTAATTTAACAGCAAATTCTGGAGTAATATCAATGTTTGCTAATCCTTGAACCCCTCGCTGCCCAAATAAATTACGTTGGGCGGTGTTACCCCAAATTAAGTTTATGTTTAAAATTGCGCCAGATTCAATTTTTTTACTAGGCCATACGCGCACTGAGGGACTAATTTGGGCTTCTTCTCCCACCGTGGAAAGCGAACCGACTACCGCAGCTTCCAATACATGAGCGCGACGATCTACACGAGTACCCCGAGAAATTACGCAGGCACTTAATTGAGCTTCGTCACCAAGAATTGCTCCGTTCCATACAATTGGACGCTTCAAATTGGCATCGCTACCAATGGTAACGTTATCTCCAATAACTGTTCCGGCTTCAATATGAACTCTATTACCAATACGACAGTTATCGCCAATTAAAGCAGGTGTTTCGATTACTGCTGAAGATTCTATATGAGTATTTTGACCAACCCATAAACCAGGTGCAACTTCCTTATAGGGAAAATCAGCTTTAACTTTATGATTGAGTACGTCGTACTGAGCTTCGCGGTAAGCATCTAAGTGCCCTACATCACACCAGTAACCGGAAGCTATATAACCATACATTGGTTCACCTTTTTCAAGGAGTAGAGGGAATAACTCCTTAGAAAAGTCAGATTCCTGGTTTTCTGGCAGATATTGTAAAACTTCAGGTTCTAGAATATATGCGCCAGTATTAACCGTATCGGAAAAAATTTCGCTGGTAGAAGGCTTTTCTAAAAATCGTTTGATGCTTCCTTCTTGATCGGTAATAACCACTCCAAATTCAATTGGATTGGGAACGCGAGTCAAAATTAAAGTTGCTTTGGATTTTTTTTCTTTGTGATATTTGATTGCTGCTGTTAAGTCAAAATCAGTAATACTATCTCCACTTATGACCAAAAACGTATCATCTAATAGTTCGGCTATGTTTTTTACACAACCTGCCGTACCCAAAGGCTGGTCTTCTTCAACAGCGTAAGTCATCTGTACGCCAAAATCACTGCCATCTTGAAAGTAGTCTCGCATGGTATCCGGTAGATAATGCAAGGTAGCAATAATTTCTGTAATATTGTGCCTTTTGAGAAGATTGATAATATGTTCGGCAATTGGTCGATTGAGGATAGGCACCATTGGTTTAGGTAAGTCACAAGTTAGCGGACGGAGCCGCGTCCCGGAACCTCCAGCCATAAGTACTGCTCGCATAAATCCTCCATTTCATATTTTTTCTAACAGTCGTAGCTTTAAACTGGTATTGAATTTAAGTACTGGGTAGTGAAATACTTTGGTTTTGAGAATTACTTATAAAGTAATGAGATGGAACTCTAACCCTCAATTGACAGTGTTTCATAGCCAGCTAATGCAATCAAAACATCCTTTACTTGATAGATAAAGTTTGGTGTTTCTGTATCTAGTCTCCTATGGATGTGGAAATTTAAGGAACTTCCTCAAGATGCATATGGTCATAATTAAATTATCTATAAATTCGGCGCATCTTCACAAATAAAAGATATGGTGCTTTGGTTTAAAGAAAATTCATCCTCTGGAATCGTGCAATAGAAAATCTTCCTATAGTTAGATTTATATGAAAAATTTGATTAAATTTGACTATTTAGTATCGCTAACTGATATTTTCAGCCCGAGATAACCAAATCTCGCGAAAATTTTCTGAAATTGGCAGTAATTTAATAAATTCTTTTACCGATTGTAATTCCCATTTTATTGGTAGATGAGGCGATATATAAGATGTATTAATAGAGTAATAAAGAATTGCTTCAAATAAAGCCGCAGCTTCTACTATCGGCTTTGCATAAAGCCAAGCTGGAAAAATTCGAGCTTCAAAAGTAAATTTGTCGGGAATGGGATGAATTAAGTTTTTAATATTAAAATCGCAGTATTTGCTTAATTCAAGCTTCGCAATCTTACTGACGGCTTGTTCCCAAGATAATTGCCGAAAGCCAGATTCGTTAACTAATTTGAATAAGGCTATATCCCAACTTCCCAAACGCCTGCAATAAGGATTAGTTCCTACTAATCGTTTAAGGTTTTCTCCACGTGCATGGAAAATATTGACCAAATTAGCAAACACATTAGCACTACACAAAGGTACGGCATCAAAATGTAGGTGAGTTGCACCTTCGACAGGAATATTAAAATTAAGTAAACGTGCTCTGTGTAAAATAACTTCTAATTTTTCTAAATGATTTGTGCTTATAGGAGGTGTAATTAGCTCGCAGGGACGTTCCCGCTCTCCCGGTAAAGGAGCAGCGATCGCAATCGGTAAGCCGGTATTATCGGCGACGCGAACCATTCCCCCGCTTCCTTCTTCAGTAACGGTGCCAAATAAGTCGGCAATGGGTTTAAGAACTTCGGCTTTACTTTTTTCGGGGTTTGCTTGAGCAATAATTAATTGTAAAAATCGGGTATCATCGCTAACAATTCGATACCATCTTGGTTTCGATGGATGCGATTTGTTTAAGTCATCTTGCAGAGTCAAATCATCTACGCATTTCGCGATTAAATGTCCTTTTTTATTAACAACTTCAAAACCTAAAGTAAGATTGTGAAACAAAGGCTTACCCGGAACCTTGCTCGGTTCGGATTGAGGATAAAATATACGGCGTACCGAACCATGATGCAATTGCGCTATCGACTCTGCTAAATCTTTTCTACTTAATCCTTTAGGTGCTAGGAGTTCAATTTCACAACCTATTTTCCAATTTATTTGTGACATTGCTATTTATTAAACACAATTGAATATAAAAATAGGCAGGCGATTAGCCTACCTCCGCAACATAATTATGAAAATCTTCAGAAATTAATCAGTCATTAATCATTAATAAAATAGAACCTATTTTCCCAAAGCTTGTTCAATTACCTCTGGCTGACCTAAAATTAAATTCTTTTCAATGCGTATTTTAGCATCCCAAGGGGAACTATCACCCCAGACAGCAGCCAGTTTTTGAGCATCATCGTATTTATATTTTGAATCACTGTATAGCTCTAAAGAAGGGTTAGGACTTTGCATTTTCTGTAAAGCCTGAATTCTTGCATCCACAAGAAACTGTTCTAAGATTGCAACGTCCGATTTACCCCAAATAATTTTTCTGCCAATTCTTGCTTTCGCTTCTTCTACTGATTGTCCCCAATAATTGGCAAGTACGCGAGCATCCCAGTAATCGTATTGACTACCAAAAAAAGCTTTTAACTCTTTATTTTTAACCTGCTTTGCTGATGCTGTAATTAATTCATACTGTTTAAAACTTAAAGAGTTTTTTGCTGAAGCTCGATCGGATGTTTGAGCAGTTACAGCACTAATAGTACTAATAGAACTTAAAAGCAATCCTAAAGACAATAACAAAACTTTCAAGTTAGACTTCACTTTAACTATCTCCTAATTTATTTATTAGATATTAATATTCGTAGTAATTCTGAATTCAATCTTTATGAAAGCTTTCAGTATATAACTTACAACTATTTGCTAATACAGTTCCAAATTCAGTAATTTCTGAAAACGACACAAATTTAAGCTTGTCGTCGGGAAAAGGCTCCAAGGATTACTACGAACTTGCCAAGCATACTATGTCAAAAATATATTTTTATGTAATAAAAAGAGACAGTAATGATTTGTAATTTTTGCTCGCAGCAAATATTGATTTTCTCAGAATAAATACTTAATACCTGTAACAAATCACGATTTAAAATCCTGCTGTATCCACTCCAAATGCTTCGGTAACAACTGCGCTAAATCATATTTTTGCAAAATTGTTTCTCTGGCTCTTTCTCGAATTGAAGACATTTTATCGGGATGATTGAGTACTTCTTCTACACGGCTGCATATTTGTTCGGGTGAAAAGAAATCGACTAACAAACCATTAACACCATCTTCAATTACTTCAGTTACTGGTGCTGTATTTGAAGCCACTATCAAACAACCTGTAGATAATGCTTCTAACATTGACCAAGATAAAACAAAAGGACGAGTTAAATATATATGAACTGAAGAAGCTTGCAATACTTGCAGATATTCACCGTAAGGCAGTAAACCTGTAAAATGTACTCTTGTCATATCTAAAGGTACTTTTTCGAGCATCAACTGCTTATAAGTTTTATTGTCAGGAAGTTGCTTTCCATAGGCAACCCTATCTTCTCCGACAATTACAACATGACAATTCGGTCTTTTTTGTTGAATTAACGCAACAGTTTCGATAAATTGGGGAAAACCTCGATAAGGTTCCATACCCCTAGCAACGTAAGTAATAATTTCTTCCACACTAGAAAGGTCAAGATTAATTCTGGGTAAAACTAGTTTCGCTTCCGGCTGCGGTTTAAAATATTTTGTATCAATTCCATCATGATTTACAGTAATTTTACTGTGATACTCGGTAGGAAACTGCTGCCGCTGCCAATTAGTTGGAGATAAACCGCGATCGCAACTGTATAAGTCAATTAGGATGGGAGCATTCTTAATCCGAATCCGTGCTTCATCATCGTGACTTAAGGGGTCAATAGGGTCAAAATCAGCGTCGGAACCATGTGCTTGATAGAACCATTCAAAATAACAAAGCAAAGTAGATTCCGGAAAAGCATCTTTGATAAATAACGTCGGACCCCAACCAGAATGACCGTAAACTATATCTGGAATAAAACCCTTTTGCTTTAATTCTTCTGCTAAACGGTAAACACCTTGTCCTTGCAAAACAGCTTTTTCTAAAGGTCTAACATAGTGGTGAGTCTCAGGACGAACTTCCCGACTCGAACCATACATAGCTTTTATAACACCAGGTAGGGAACCTTCACGACGATTAGTCCCAAAAACAACTTGATTGTTGGAATTTTTTGCCAGAGCTACAGCTAAATGACGAAACTGAGCCGGAAAATTAGGGTGTAAAAATAAAATACGCATTTATTCAGTGAACAGTTATAAGCTATAAGTTATCAGTTGTCAGTTATCAAAATTCAGTAAGGCGTAAATTTGCTATTATTTTAGTGATTTTTTTTTAATTTTAGGACTTAGGCAGCGGTCACATTTTTGTCGGGTGCTGTGACGGTTTCGATAAATCTTCAAATTTAACGAGGTAAATTGGTAATACCGTCACGCACCAAGCAGAATATAGGGAGAGATTCTAAATTTACACAATACCCTAGAAGGGCATCGCTACAATTACAAAACCTGCCTTCGCAGGCTTCTATAAATTTGAATTACTGTCACGCACTATCGGAATAGTGTGACAATATATCAAGCAATAAAAATTGGTATTTTTAAAATATTAAATTGTAGGGTGCTGTGACGGTTTTTAAGAATTTAAAATCAAAACGATAAATAATCGAATTGCCGTGATTACATCGTGAACCTTGACAATATGAGGATGGCTGCATTTGGCTAAACGGAAAGCTTCTTTAACAAAATTATCCTGCTGCTGTTCAAAATCTCCTTGACTATGATGAATCGGATTAAGGGTTTTTATGGCAACAACATTATTCGTACTTGCTTCTATAGCGCTGTAGGTTACACCATAACCACCTGCACCTAGGACTTTCTGGATAGTAAATTTACCGTTTTGTAGCTGCTGGTTGGGTTGCCAGAGTTGCATTTTACTGTAAATCGTTTTTTATAATTTTTGATATTTTTACTGATACAGGAAGATTATAGGTAATTTCGTTAGGAATATATTTATTTTTGTGGGGTATATGGGCGAATTCTTGTGATTTCCTGTTTGGTGCGTGACGGTAAATTCAAATAATTTGGTTGTAGTTGATAAATTACCGTAACCGTCACAGCTGTTTGGTGCGTGACGGTAAATTCAAATGATTTGGTTGTAGTTGATAAATTACCGTAACCGTCACAGCACCCTACAAAGAAAATATCTTATTGTTCATTGTTCATTGTCTCCTACTCTTCCATCTCCTCCATGTCAATATCATCCATTTCCAGATCTTCATCTGTAAGTGTTTGCTGCGGTATGGCGGCAATAATCGCGTCTATAACTTTGGAAACTGGTAAAATTTCTATATCAAGTTCGGGAAATTTCTGTCCTTTGGGAACAATTGCTCTTTGAAATCCCAGTTTCGCTGCTTCTTTTAACCGTAGTTCCATTTGAGATACTGGACGAACTTGTCCCCCTAAACCAACTTCACCAATTAATACGGTACCCGAATCTACAATCCGATCTCGGAAGCTGGCAACTATAGCAATGGCAACTCCCAAATCTACAGCTGGTTCTTCTACACTTAATCCTCCTGCTGAAGCGACGTAAGAATCCAGCTTAGACATAGGAATTCCGACTCGTTTTTCCAATACTGCCAGGATTTGCACCAAACGACTGTAATCTACCCCAGTGCAGGCACGACGGGGAGAAGTGTAACTAGTCGGACTTACTAAAGCCTGCAATTCTACCACGATGGGACGAGTTCCTTCGCAAGCTACAACAATCGCAGTACCGGGTGCTGGATCGTCGCGACTACCTAAAAATAACTCACTGGGATTAGGAACTTCCCGCAAACCATGCGAAACCATTTCAAAAATACCAATTTCATGGGTAGCGCCGAAACGATTTTTTACGGTTCGTAATAATCTATGGGAAGCAAATCTGTCTCCTTCAAAATACAGTACTGTATCAACTAAGTGTTCCAGCACTTTCGGACCAGCAATTGCTCCTTCTTTGGTCACGTGTCCCACGATTAACATGGTGATATCTTCATGTTTTGCTACTTTCATCAAAGCCGCAGTACATTCGCGTACCTGTGCAACCGAACCTGGTGCCGAAGTTAACGCAGGGAAAAATACCGTTTGAATGCTATCAATTACTGCTAAATTCGGTCTAAGGGATTCAATCTCTTTTAAAATTTCTTCTAAGTCTGTTTCAGGCAATACATATAAATCGCTATCGGTCTTAGTTGGTTGGTTCTTTTCGTCACTGTCTTCAGTTGTTTTTACTACTGCAACAGCACCATTACCATTTGCTTCTTGATGCTCTTGATGAGCCACTCCCAAACGCGAACCCCTTAATTTGACTTGTTGTCCGGATTCTTCTCCCGATATATAAAGAACTCGATAATTTTGGGATAACTGATTTGATACTTGCAACAGCAGAGTAGATTTACCTATGCCGGGGTCGCCACCAATTAATACCATAGAACCCGGAACCACCCCACCACCTAAAACTCGATCCAATTCCCCATAGCCAGAACTCCAGCGCTCAACCTGGCGATCGCTAATTTGGTCTAATTTTAAAGATGCTCGTGGCTTAGCTGGCTTATTGGCAGTTTTCTTCTTACTCATCTGAGAGTGCCAAGCACCCACACCCCGAGAAGGAACATCAGTAGAGTTTGTTACAGCAATTTCCTCTTCTAAAGAGTTGTAGGTTCCACAAGCAGGACACCTACCAAACCATTGAGGAGTTTCTCCACCACATTCAGAACAAACGTAATAGGTTTTAGGCTTTGGCATTCTTAATCTTATTAAATAAACTTAAATAATCTTAATTTTCTTTTAAGTTGTTGAACGAAGCAAAATCGAATTATAGTAATACCTTCAAGGTTTTTACGAATGAATAATTGGAATGATATCTTAATAATATGGTACTAAAAATTAAACTTGAAAAACTTTAGTTAAGGAGCGTTGAGAAACTTGGAGAGTCATAAAGAAAAAATCCTGGTGGTAGACGACGAAGCCAGCATTCGCCGGATTTTAGAAACGCGCCTTTCGATGATTGGCTATGACGTGGTCACGGCTGGCGACGGGGAAGAAGCTTTGGATACCTTTCGCAAAGCAATTCCTGATTTAGTTGTTTTAGATGTAATGATGCCGAAGCTTGACGGCTATGGTGTCTGTCAGGAATTGCGTAAGGAATCCGATGTCCCAATCATTATGCTAACAGCTTTGGGAGATGTGGCAGACAGAATTACCGGTTTAGAACTCGGTGCTGATGACTATGTCGTAAAACCATTTTCCCCCAAAGAATTAGAAGCTCGTATCCGTTCTGTACTAAGACGAGTAGATAAAACTAGTGCTTCTGGAATTCCCAGTTCTGGAGTTATACATGTAAGTACTATTAAAATCGACACAAATAAGCGTCAAGTCTATAAAGGTGACGAACGCATTCGATTAACAGGAATGGAATTTAACCTGTTAGAACTCTTAGTAAGTCGTTCGGGAGAAGCTTTTTCTCGTTCGGAAATTTTACAAGAAGTTTGGGGATATACACCGGAACGTCATGTTGACACCCGTGTAGTAGACGTACATATTTCCCGTTTGCGAGCTAAATTAGAAGATGACCCTTCAAATCCAGAATTAATTTTAACCGCAAGAGGTACGGGGTACTTGTTTCAACGCATAATTGAACCGGGGGACGAATGAAAAACTAGCAGTTAGGAGTGAATAAGAATAGTTAGGAGTTAAGAGTGAGGAGTGAAGAGTTGGATGTAATACGGTGTTTTTTGTGGAATTGATATTGATCGTTAACAGTTTCTTGAAAAACATAGCTGATAACTCATAACTCGTAGCTCGTAGCTCGTAACTTATAACTTATAAATAGATTCTTCTTCATGGCTAATCCAGATCCCAATCGCTTTTTAAGGCGTCTGCCTATCGTTGTAGGTGGGTTAGGCGCTGTACTTTTGTTAATTAACCGCTTGCAGTCACCGGAATTAACTGAATCCCAAGCTCGTGCTGATGTACTTGGTGTAATTCTGAGCGCTGTTTTAATCTTGACGGGTTTAATTTGGCAGCAAGTACAACCAAGAACACCTGATACTGTAGAACTTGTAGGCGAAAAAGTTTTTTTTCTTGCTGAAGATTTATCAGATGCTGTAAAAACAGAATTAGCTTGGGCATCTCACTTATTATTGACAAATACAGTAACTCGTTGCGTAGTAGTTTACTATCAAGGCAAAGTTTTATTGCGTCGGGGAATTTTAGGAGAAAAATCGGACGTTACACCCGGAGCAATATTAAAAAGAGTTTTGGAAAAGCATAAGCCAGTTTATTTAGTAGATTTAAAAGTGTATCCCGGAAGAGTTGAATTTGACTATTTACCAGGTAATACTCAAGGTGTAATTTGTCAACCAATCGGCGAAGAAGGAGTCTTAATCTTAGGAGCGCACGCTCCACGGAGTTATACCAAACAAGACGAAAATTGGATAGCCGGAATCGCCGATAAATTAGCTGTTACTTTAAAGTAAATTGGGAAATGGGAATTGCCCATTGGGCATTGGGCATGGGGGTAATAGGTAATTAGGTATGGGAATTCTTATTTAAGACTCTATCACTTCTGACCTATGCCCTATGCCCATTATTCATAATCAATAACTAAGAAGTATGCAAATTATCTACGGCTTAATAATTGTCTTGATGCTCGCAGGTGTGATTGGTGCTGTTGTTCCTGGAATACCGGGAACGAGTTTAATTTTACTTGGAATTATAATTTGGGGATTTATCAAAGGTTCTTTTGCCGCTATTAGTATTCCCTTGATTGTTACCGGAATCGTTTTGCTGCTGAGTATGGGGATTGATTTTTTAGCCGCATACTGGGGAGCAAAAAAAGCTGGTGCAAGTAAATGGGGACAAATTGGTTCAATGATTGGATTAGCTGTCGCATTCTTTGGATTATTGCCACCTTTTTTAGTTGTTGGTGGCCCTATAATAGGTATTTTTATTGGGCCGCTTTTAGGAGCAATTATTGGTGAATTAATTTATCGACGTAATTTAGTAGTGGCAGTAAAAGCTGGTGTGGGAATTGTTGTAGGTAGTTTGATTGGAAATATTATTCAAGGTTGTTTGGCTCTTGCAGCAGTTATATTTTTCGTTTTTACAACTTACACGCAGGTTTTTGGAGTTTAACTCTTAACTAAAGCCCCATAATAATAAAATAAAATTGGAGCATAGAATAAAATTCTATACTCCAATGAAATGTCACATCAAATTAAAAGCTCTATACAAAAAGCATGAGACGAAAGCCCCCTATAAGATTAATTTTTTTTGAAATTGGATACACCCACATTTCTTGCAACGGCTATATTCCCAATATCGTAATAGCAGATTAAAAAAGCTTAAAAAAGGTTTTGCAATAATTCTTTTGTATAAACAACCTACTTTTTAAGATTTTTACGCTTCTTAACACCAAACATACCAGCGACTGCTAAAGCGCCAAGGCTAAATGTTGTTGTGGGTTCGGGTACGGATTTAACAGCTTCGACTCCAGAAATTAATACACCATCACCACTTCCCGAGCCGTTAGTGTTACCAAGCTGTAGTACTAAAGAATTTACATTGTTTAACGTTAATGACTGGGTATTACCGTCTCCTAGTCCGTCTGCTAGAATCTTATCTGTAACACTCTGTCCGTTTACTTGAAGAATTCCGCTGCCTAATGATTCTACATCAAAGAAATCAATAGTAATTTCTTCCAATTCTCTTTCAAATTCAAATAAGAAACGACCTACTTCTAACCGACCTCCCTCAGAGGCTACGCCATTCTTTTGAATAGCAGCAGCACGAAGCCAAAATTCACCAGCACCTGCGTTTGTTCCAGCATCATTACCAGCAGAAGAAAATTTAATAAAACCGTCACCATAATTATTTGCAGTTGCTGCGTCATCAACAAATAATCGACTGAGCCCGTATTCTATTTCGGGAGCTTCAGCATCGTCAAACTCTAAACTTGTAACGCTGAAACCTAAGCCACTAGTACTAATAGTCTGGTTCGGGTCAAGAGTTTCAAGGTTTGTCAATTTAATCTCACCTTCTTGTTGAGGTATAAAGCTAGCAGCATGAGCAGCAGGTGCAGCAGCAGCAAATCCTAAACCTAAACCTAATATTCCAGCAATAACGTTAAACTTACGCATAATTTCCCTTCTTCTCTTGATTAAAACGAGGCGGTAACTAATGTGTTTTGTTCGCCTCTGATTACTTACTAAGCTAATAGACCAAATAGCAAAAACGTAAGCCCTAACAAGCAGAATTAATCCAAACTTTATTTTGAGAGAAAAATAGAAGTTTATTCCGGGAAATTGCGCTATTAAATGTGTAAGTACTTATTACAATCCAGCTTTTAATTATTATTTATTCCGCAGAAACTCTAGGTTTTTAAACTTTTAAAGGGTTGACCTTCAAAATAGTAGATACTTTTTCGGTAAGAACTAGGAAGTTTAAGTAATTTCTCTAGTATTTTTAATACAAAAAAATCGAAAAAAATTGAGTAGATAGATAATTCAACCAGAAAGTTTGAATTATTTATCTACTCAGTGAAGTTTAAAGAGAAGGGAATATTAAAATAAGTGTAGATGCGTAAATCTGAATAATATTTATACTAAATAAGATTTCAAATATTTCACTGGTTAGATGCAACCCTTAAGTGCAATAAGTAAGGGTAGATGCGGAAGTAGAACTTAAGCTTTTTGTGAAGCTCTCTTGCGTCGCTTTAATGTAATAACTCCAGCAACAGCTAAAGCACTCAAGCCAATGATATTTTCAGACTCAGGTATCTTCACTTCTAGTGAAACACCATCACCAGTGTTACTGAATACGCTGTCAGGGCCAGGATTACCCATCTGAACTACGAAGTCATTTACGTTTTTCAAGACTAGAGTCTGGATGTTGCTGTCAGGGCCTGCTGGAAGTAGCATATCGGCTAACATTTGTCCTGATAGCTCTTGTCCGTTGACTTCAAGAATGCCACTGAATCCTCCATCCTCAACATCAAAGAAGTCTAGTCTTACTTCATTAGCTGTTTTACCATTGAAATCGAACTTAAACCGGCCAACTTCTAAGCGTCCGTCTTCAAATGGTGTGGTTGAACCTTCTTCGTAAGCTACAGCACGGAACCAGTTTGTTCCTGCGTTTGGATTTGTTCCCTCGTCAGTATCAAGGAATGTAATACCGAACTGTGTTAAGTCGAAAGTGCCATTAGTTCCGTCGTTACGAGTACTTCTGTCGTCTGAGAATAAGCGACTTTCCACAAACTGTGGACCTTTTCCATCGAAGTCGTATTTTAAGCTCGTAACAGAGTAACCGAAATCTAAATCAGCTGTATCTATACAGTTGCTAGGGTCTAAACAACCAAGATTAGTTTCGATTTCACCTTCTATTTGAGGAACTAATGAAGCTGCTTGTGCTTGTGAAACAGATACTGTCGCAAAACCTAAACCGATAGTGGAAACTGCTGCAAGGGTTTTTACTAACTTTTTGATGTTTTTCATTGTTAATCTCTCTAGAAAATACTGATTTTTTAAATCTGTGTTTTGGATACTTTATTTGTGTGTTTTTTCGTATCCATATTTGTATAGTATTTCGGTGTAAGTGAATATGTCATCCCTTACCGACAGTATTTATCGCAACTTAATCTTGGGAGTAAATTTAGGTAAATTACTTAATTATTTATGAATAAAAAATACATTTAAATACTTATTATGTCTGGCTTATAATTCCATACAGTAGTCAGTTATTCTATGCTTCATGAAGACTTGTAGGTGTTTATAAAAAAACTTTGTAAAATCTGAGAATCTAACAAGAAATCTCGTAGTTTGGTTGATTTAAATCTGACAATAAAAAACCGCATAAAAGCAGAGAGTGCAGAGGAAAGAAGTAAAGAGAAATAGGTAATTAAGGAAAATATGCCAGTTGCGCCCATTCCTATAGTTATCAGTTAATTAAGGTTGTGGCAGCACTTACCCCAATCTGTAATTCTCAGGAAAATCAAGCTTGCTTCCGGGGAATCGCTATGTTTAATGTATTAGTAATTAAAAGTAGAATTTGGCTTGTTATTGTTACTGAGTAAATAACTATTCTCTACGTTGATAAAATGCTATCTTCAAATTGCTAAATATCTTTTTACGAAATAACTAGCAAGCTTCGGTAGTATCTCTAATATATTTAATAAAAAAAATGAAAAAAAATTGAGTAGATAGATAATTCAACCAGAAAGTTTGAATTATTTATCTACTCAGTGAAGTTTAAAGAGAAGGGAATATTAAAATAAGTGTAGATGCGTAAATCTGAATAATATTTATACTAAATAAGATTTCAAATATTTTATCGGTTAGATGCAACCCTTAAGTGCAATAAGTAAGGGTAGATGCGGAAGTAGAACTTAAGCTTTTTGTGAAGCTCTCTTGCGTCGCTTTAATGTAATAACTCCAGCAACAGCTAAAGCACTCAAGCCAATGATATTTTCAGACTCAGGTATCTTCACTTCTAGTGAAACACCATCACCAGTGTTACTGAATACGCTGTCAGGGCCAGGATTACCCATCTGAACTACGAAGTCATTTACGTTTTTCAAGACTAGAGTCTGGATGTTGCTGTCAGGGCCTGC
This sequence comes from Rivularia sp. PCC 7116, assembly GCF_000316665.1. Classification (GTDB taxonomy): domain Bacteria; phylum Cyanobacteriota; class Cyanobacteriia; order Cyanobacteriales; family Nostocaceae; genus Rivularia. The sequence goes on from NC_019678.1 coordinate 2,958,109, forward strand.
TGGAAGTAGCATATCGGCTAACATTTGTCCTGATAGCTCTTGTCCGTTGACTTCAAGAATGCCACTGAATCCTCCATCCTCAACATCAAAGAAGTCTAGTCTTACTTCATTAGCTGTTTTACCATTGAAATCGAACTTAAACCGGCCAACTTCTAAGCGTCCGTCTTCAAATGGTGTGGTTGAACCTTCTTCGTAAGCTACAGCACGGAACCAGTTTGTTCCTGCGTTTGGATTTGTTCCCTCGTCAGTATCAAGGAATGTAATACCGAACTGTGTTAAGTCGAAAGTGCCATTAGTTCCGTCGTTACGAGTACTTCTGTCGTCTGAGAATAAGCGACTTTCCACAAACTGTGGACCTTTTCCATCGAAGTCGTATTTTAAGCTCGTAACAGAGTAACCGAAATCTAAATCAGCTGTATCTATACAGTTGCTAGGGTCTAAACAACCAAGATTAGTTTCGATTTCACCTTCTATTTGAGGAACTAATGAAGCTGCTTGTGCTTGTGAAACAGATACTGTCGCAAAACCTAAACCGATAGTGGAAACTGCTGCAAGGGTTTTTACTAACTTTTTGATGTTTTTCATTGTTAATCTCTCTAGAAAATACTGATTTTTTAAATCTGTGTTTTGGATACTTTATTTGTGTGTTTTTTCGTATCCATATTTGTATAGTATTTCGGTGTAAGTGAATATGTCATCCCTTACCGACAGTATTTATCGCAACTTAATCTTAAGAGTAAATTTAGGTAAATTACTGAATATATTCTCAATTTAAAATACATTGAAACACCTATTTTATCTGGCAGAAAATCGCCATACAATAGTCAGTTATTCTATGGTTCATGAAGACTTATAGGTGTTTATAAAAAAGCTTTGTAAAATATCATAATCTAACCAGAAATCTCGTAGTTTTATCGATTTAAATCTGGCAAAATCAACAATAGCAAGATATTAGGTATAAGACGCAAAATACAGTATTCTCTCGCTGAAAATTTCGCTGCTCACTTCCGATTACCCGCACGCGACATCCTCAGTTAACCTGTGTTTTTATTTGAGCGCCAGCACTCAGCGCTTACCTAAGATAGAGAAGCTGGGTAATAATTACCTACATTTGAATTTCGAGTCAGTCTTTGCTGCCCATAACTTTCAAATGAATAGCTCAAAATAACTACTCCCAATCATGGCATCCGCCTAAGCTTTCAGTGTTTGCCACATACTTTGACTACTAAAAGTGATTAAATTAAAGCTCAAATTGCCTAAATAGTTAAGATAAAACCTAGAAATTTCAGTTGCAAGCTGCGCTGAGCTTCACATTTCTACATATTTGTAGCTCAAAGCTATATTATTTAATAAATATTATCTAAAAATTAGATGCCAGCTAAAAATTGCTAACCGAATAACTGCTTCAAAACCAACCTTCTTGTTCGAGGGTTTCAATTAACTGAAGTCCACGAGGATCGCCAACTCCCAGTAGTGCCGCTTTTGTATCTTCGCGCACTCCTAAATCATTATCTTCAGCGAAAGCTTGAATTAAAGCATCAATAGCAGTAGCGTAAACAATATTTGAAGGTAGCTCCTTACATAATTGTCCTATTGACCAAGCACAATTGCTTCGTACAGCTGGCACAGAATCTTTGACTAAGCCTTCAATTAAAGGTGGCATCGCACCCACAACAGCTTCGTAACCAACTTCTGCCATTTGTGCAAAAGAACTAGCAGCCCACAATCGTACTGCGGAGATATCGGTTCTCAAGGCATCGGCTAAAGTGGCTAAACAACGTATATCTCGACAATTACCCAGCGCCCATACCACACCTTTACGTACATGACCGTTCCAGTCTTGATTGTATTGGTGAATCAACGGTTCAACCGCATCTGGGCTTGGATTGCGTCCAATGCCATATGCTGCACTGACTCGTACCAGAGGGCAAATATCTGTTAATAAACGAATTAAATGAGGAGTAGCGCGGGCATCTTCAATATCACAAAAAGCACGTGCCGCCAGCATTTTCTGCTGTGGCTGAGGATTTTCAAGCAGTGCTAACATAGCCTCCGGTGATGGTTTTTCCGCTTCCGACTCCGCGCTCAGCGGTTCCATCTTATCTAAAGGGCTTTCTAGCTCCGCTTCGACATCAAGTAGATAACGGTCATCTGCATCATACATAATCTTAAAATTACCATTACCCTGTAACTTTGGGAAGTAGGGGAATGGGAAAGACAGAAGAGAGGGGGGAGAGGGAGAAGAATAAATTCTTTAGTGTAACTGCTCACTGCTCACTACTCACTGCTCACTGCTCACTGTAAAGGTTTAACCATCCACAAAGATTGAGTTTGATAGCCAAGCTGGTTGTAGAGATTTATTGCTGGCTCGTTGGTTTGAAAAACCTGTAGTGCTATTTGGGTATCACCTCTTTCTTTAGCCGAGTTTTCTGCTTGCTGCATTAAGGCTGTGCCGATACCTTTGCGCCGATGTTGTGGATTTACGTAAAGAAGAAATATGTGTGTGTGACGCAATCCGCTAATCTGGTCAATAGCGTTCCCCATCCACAAACAAGCAATTGGACGTGTGGGAAATATATCTAATTGTTCTTGTTTTTCTGCTGAATATTCTACCCACCATAAAGGGGTTTCTGTAGAAAGATACTGCTCTACTGTTTGCGATAAATGTGAAAAATCTTGTCGCGGAAACATATCTTGGTAGGTGCGCTGCATGAATTTTACCAGCAGCGCTCTATCCAAGGTTGAGCCGGAACGAATTGTATAATCCGGTAGTAGTTTTTCTGCCACTAATAAGGTGTTCGCTCGCTTAAACTCTGCTGTTGCTTTTGTCTTCCAAGGAGGGAGACATTAATGATGCAAATTCTGATGCTACTCCTGTTTGCCATGTTCCGACACCTGCATCTTCTTCAATGGGTGCGGGTGCTGCCATATCTGATGGTAAAAATATACGAGCGCTAACTGCTACCAAGGCTAAGGAGAAAATTAATACTGCAATTAAAGGAGCAATGTATTGACGTAATATTGCCATATTCAGAAGCTTTAGTGATTAGTTTTTAGTTTAATGTTACACCGCTTAATGTAATTTAAACTATTTTAACGCTGTCTGTCTCTTTCCAAGTCAGCGATCGCTCTTTGCCAATACCAATTTTCTGACATGTCGGGATGATTTTGCTTAAGTTGTTTTACTAAGCGGTTTGCTGTGGGTTTATCGCCTCCAAGCAAAGTGAAAAGTTGATTTTGCAAATGTGCATCGGCTGTGGGTTCTGGGGTTGGGTATGGTGGCTGTGTAGAAAATGAGGAGCGCGATTGACGCTTTTTAAATTCCCAAAAGAGAACAAAATATAAAGTACCGAAGATAATTATTAAGCTAATGGTTCCTAGGAAGGTTACTAAATTCAGCGTTAAGTATCCCAAAATTAATTGAGAAAGAACGTAGCCGAGTATAATTCCTATGCTCATTAAAATTACAATCGATATAATACCGACGAATTCTTGCCCCATAAATCTACTTCCCTTCATAAAATATTGGTTTGAGCAAATAAGAATTATTGCTTCCAAGGGGCAAACACTGGCGATGTCAGTTTAGTTGAGCTTATTTAGCGGTTTAAAATAGCCACCAAACTACAATTGAGAGCATCACTTGATTATTTTTGGCAGGAAATTTTTCCGATATAAAGTGATTTTTTTTGCTCATAGCTTACTAAACATCAAAAGTATTAACAAAAAACTAATACTTATTTATACTCAATATTTATTTTTTGCCAGCGTGCCGACATTGGTCGTAAGTAACTCTATACAGGCTTTTAGCTGTAATTGACGTTTAGATAAACGCGGTCTTGAGTCAAAAAGTCTGAGACTATTTGTTACCAAAGCATCGCCTAGTTTGTAAAGTGCTATAAATTACCTTTAGCTATTCGTTGATGCTCGCACCCTGGCACAATAATTTTTTTTTAAGATTAAAACATGAACGATATCTTGACACAGTTGTATTTTCCTGTTGTGCCAATACGCCGAATTTTGGCAAGGATGGAAGAGAAAAATAATTCTAACTGATAACTTCTCACTGTTCGCTGGTTACTGATAAGTCCTCGCTCTCCTCACTCTCCTCACTTTCAAGCGTTACCTGTTCGCCATTGATTCGATAAAGCTGATGTCCCTTGATTTCTATACTTTTTTCTTCAAGACATTTTTGCCAACCTTCGCGGGTTCCAATTTCGCTGGGATTTTCAAACAATCCTGCTTGGACTTCAAGTTGAGTAAATTGGGCAAATTGTTCGTAAAGTGGATATTTGGGAGTGACAAATGTTTCTTTTCGGTGCAGTATAGGGGGATTTTCCCTTGTGGAATAATCGCCGCGAGTGATTTTGAATGTCTTTAAGTCGATAACAATGCTTGCTTTTAATGTTGGATGAGCATCAGTATCAAAGTCGGGATAATATAAATAAGATATTCGTGGTTCTTTGATGTGAAGTTTAACGAGCGTTGTTTCTTCCGGTCGCCCAAATGCACGACTGGCACAGCCTTCGTAGATTCGCAGTAATGGCTCTAGTTCTCCGAGCGCTTTGATGTGAACGTAGAGAGCGCTGGGTGTAAATTTACCAACTTTACTTTTATGGCAAGCTGCTCTAATAATTTTAGGTTCGGCTAAACTAAATAATTTTTCGTCGGCGACTTCGCAAGCATCTCGATATGTACCGAAAAATGCTTTGATGTCGTGGCGAATTTCTTGGGGTAACTCCGATAATCTAGGACGTTCTTCCTCGAACTGTACTAAAGCGAGATAAACCTGGATATCCAAAGAACGACGGTAGGCGATCGCATCCCATTCTGCTTCATCTGTTGCTTGCAATATGACTTTGAAAGCACGACGAATACTGGTAAATTCTACTAGTATTTTTGATTCGGCTTCTGGTTCTAATTCCCCTTCAACTGGCAGCCTGCCGCGTTTTGTATAAAATTTAATTAATGGTGCTAATTCTTGCTTGCAGTTTTCATATTTTTTGGTAGCAAGAATAATTCTGGGTGCAATTACGCGGGAACGATAGCACTCTACGCGAAAATTTTCTTTTTCTTGTTCGTCGCGGAATATGAAGAAAATCCCCAGAGCTACAGGTACTGCATCAACTTCTAAAGCGCTATCAATATATTGTTTGAGTTCTGCTTGTTCGTAATATTTCTGAAACGTATTGCGACGAGTTACTACACCATCCCCATAAGCTAATTGGTTTTTGCTGCTAATAGCACTGACTAATACTTGAGCGGCAACAATCAATACTTTGCCAGCTAATTTCCAGGCATTTTGAAGACTTTTGAGGCGTTCTTGGGTATCTTCAATCACATTGAGGATATAACCGAAATTAACTACATCAGCAGAAACCAAAGGTGCATCGGGTTTGTAATAGGGGTCCCAACCCGCACTTTTTACTTTCATAGCCGTCAATCTTTTCACATCACCGCCATGTCCGCATCCATAGTCAAAAAATGTGGTTTTAGTATTTATAATTTCAAATTCGACTGCCAATTTTATTGGACGAGATAAGTCTGTGCGGTAAATTGCTGCTCTGTGGCGTTCAATTGCTAAATCTTCCAGCATAAGACAAATTCAATTGGCAATTGGGATTTATTATCTCATATAAAAGGTATTGGTAATTGAGAATTGGTAATTGGGGATTGGGAATTGGGCATTGGGCATTGGGCATTGGTAATTGATCTTCCCCCTCACCCCCTCTTCCCCATCTTTCATCTCCCCCTCTCCCCCTCACCTTGCCCCTACTCTTGAGCGGCTAATTCGATCAAGTCTTCAATTTTCTTAATATTAGGATCTCCTGCTAAATAGGCAATACCGCGATGTAGATGCAAACGAAATTGAGTAGCAAGAGTTTCTTTGTCGGTTCCTAAACCGTCGTTATAGCAGCGTTGTTTGAGAGCTAAAAGCAGCATGTCGGACATTTCACCGCCAAATATTCGCCATGATAATTCAACGTTACTGTCTTGAGGTATCGGTACGGGAGAAGGAATAGTTTTTTCTGCCAATGAACGACAAAAACCCCACCGACATAAAATATTCCACTGGTCAATTTTGGTAAAGCGTCTGAGCTTCAAAAGTTGATCTTTGGCTGTTTGGGATAGGCGGATGCGTTCGATTGGTGATTCCATGATTTATTAATTGGTAATTGGTAATTGGTAATGGGTAATGGGTAATGGGTAATTGGGCATTGGGCATGGGGAATTGGTAATTTCTAACTTGCTACCTGATAACTGTTCACTGCTCACTGTTCACTGTTCACTGTTCACTGTTCACTGGCTTATTTCCAAAAATATCCGCTTTCTACGGTGGTTTGACGAGTGTTTTGAGAGTATTGCAAGACGTATTCGCGAGCTATGGCTTCGTTTTTTCGGAGAGTATCTACTTCTTTTTGAGCTATTTCTGTATCGGTGGAAAGCAATATTACTTGATGGGATGCTGAAGGAAAGTATCTTTCTATTAAGTTACTGCGGTGGGATGAATCTAAACGTCCTAAAGGAGTGTCAATAGCTACGGGTAAACGATGCCCGGATACTCTTGCTAATGCCCAAAGAAATGCGATCGCTAAAAGTTGTTTTTCGCCAGCAGATAAGCGGTGTTTATCAACTGGCTGAGAATTTAAGTCGTATAGGGAAAGGCTAAAGGTATTGGTGTCGATAACGATACGGTGTACTAAATCGGATTTGTGCAATAGATAGCGGAAGCATTCTGTGACTTCGTTTTCTAGTTTATTTAATTTTCTTAAGGTAAGTCTTTCGCGAAACATTTTTAGGGTTTCTTGTACTCTTGCTGATGCGTTGATAATATTTTCTTTGCTGTTACGTTCGATGGTTTGAATGCTATATTCTGTTAAGTCTTTTTTTAATTTCTCAATTTCTGTTTGTAACTCGATTAAGCGAAGAGCTATTGTTTCGCAATTATTTTTTATACTGGTAACTTTGTCCTGTGCTTTTTTCACAGAATCTACTAACTTTTGGTAATCTTCTGGTGTTGCTGCTGTTTGTATTTGTCTTTCTAAAGTAATGATTTCTTCTTCTTGATTCTTTAATTGCTCTAATTGTCGTTGAGCATGATTGCGAGCAGTTTTTAAGTAGTATAGAACATTTCCTACCTGACTCAAGCTTTCTGCATCTGCTAATAACCAAGGTTCTTCTTTTATAGATGTATTGATTGTTTCTACATCATCATCTAAAAAAGTTTTTATCCGATCTATTTTATCTTCTGCAATCTCTATTTCACTGATTAGCTCAAGCAAACGCTTGTCTCGTTCGATTAATATATCTCGGGCTATTTGCTGTTGCTGAATTTTTGATTCTATTTCTCCCCTTTGTTGAGCTTGGTTTAGTAGCGGTTCAATAAGAGTTAATGGTAAAACTCCGGCAGTTAGTTCGGTCATTTCCTGACGGGTGTTTTCCACTTCCCTAAGTTTTTCTGTTTTTTGCTGTTCTAACTGACTGCTTTCCGAAGCTATTTTTCCGCCTTCACTAAGAAATTTATCAAAGGCTTTTTGCTGTTGTGCTTCTGCTTTTTCTAAAGATGCTAATTCTTGTTTTTCTATCTTTTTAGTTTTTGTGTATTCTTCTTGCAGATGATTAAGCTGTTTTTCTATTTCTTCTAAATTCGCTAATTCTTTTGTATCTGCAAGCTCTTTACGTTTGCGATTCACTAATATTTCTAAATCTACTGTCAAACGTTCTGCTAATTCCAAACCTAAAAGGGCGCGAATTGCTTCAACTACAATGAAGGGTGGTTGTTCTTGTTCTGCTAATTCTTTTACCTGTTCGCCATCAAATAAAAACAGGTTAGAAATTCCTAAAGGTAAAAGGTTTTCGATGTATTCGTCCCAAATACTTACTAACCCCGTATCTAACCATTCATCATTTTCACCAATATCTAAAATGCCTAAATGGTCTTTACCATCTTTAGGGTTTTTTTCCCAAGTTCTAACTATACGATATTTTACAGGTTTATCGTTATCAATATGTTCAAAAGCGAGTTCAACGCGAGTTTTATCTGTAGGTGATTTATGACTATTTACGCATTGATTGAGAAAGTCATGATAACTTAAATTACCACGAGTAGAACATTGAGCGCGATGTCCGTAAAGTGCGAGGCGAATCGCATCCATAAATGTTGTTTTTCCGCCACCATTCATTCCACCAACTAAAATAATTGGACGAGGATTTTCGCTATCATTTGGCTCTAAGTTTATCACCTGACGACCGCAATATGGGCCAAAATTTTCTAAAACAAGTTCTAAAAATATCATATGAAAACGGGCATGGGGAATTGGGCATTGGGCATGGGAAGACGAGGAGAAATTAATTTCTAACTTGCTACTTGCTACTCCTAACTATCTCACTTCTTTTTCTTAAATTTCTTATCTGCCCAACTTTTGGTTTTTTCTATTTCTTCTCTTTCTTCTGTTTCTTGATTTGATTTAACATCGCCCAAGGTTAACTGCTTAACTTTATCAATATCTCCTTTACCGGCAGCATCTTTTAAATCGCGCTTGAAGTGAGCATTATCAATTGCTTCTTTTTGACTGCGCGAACTTGTTTCAAAACATTTTTCTAAGGCATCATATATGCCGACACGGCGAGATTTCTTACGATACTGACGTTCTGTATCTAACAACTTTGCCATTAATTCTAAATGCATCGCGTCATTATCGCAGATTTCTTCTAATACAGCCCATTCGTCGCTGCCTAACAAGCTATAACCCGCTCCTGGGCGAGAGTCTACAAACGATTCACCAGTCACTTCTTGATAAATTCTAGGTAAGCTATCGTCAAATTCATGTTTCTCTTCTAACCAAATACGTCTAATTTCACTTAATTCATCCGGAGTTATTAAAGTAATATTCCGCATATCTTCCGGTGCAGTTTGACGAGCTTGAGTTTGTGCCTTGAGTACTCTTGTTAACCAATGTTCGCGCCAATATTTTGTGTAGGGACCTGGAACTGGTTGCACTGATGTATGACCATCTTTATTACGCTCAAATAACTGTACGTTTCCCCAAATTCGGCGGAAATCACGCTTGTCGTGGTCGTCTTGTATGTCTAGCTCGTTACGAATATCTAAAAGCGGCTGCATCCATTCTTTTTCTTCATCATTTTGAATCATTGCCTCCATTGATTTATCTTTAGTTACCATAGTGCAAACCCAACAGCCGAAACGCGAATCGCCGCAACTAGGAGTAGAAGTATCCACCACTAAAGGACATTCATTATCTGCCGTCGCACCACGGTACATAGAAAATAAATCTTTATTATTACCCCCCCAAGGGTTTTCGCACTGATTAAGATAAATCCACACATCATTATTGCTCCAATCTTCGATAGGGGTGTAAATCAAAGAATTGGGTAAGCTCGCATTCGGACTTAAACGCTCGCGTACTCTACCTGCTTGATGCTTCTGCATTGTAGCAGCCCGTCTGGAACTTTCGGCTTTACGAGTACCTAAAACTAGGATTGTTTCGCCGTTAGCTCTAACCATTTCCCGAATAAACTGATTCGCTGGATTGATTTTTAAACGCGGCGTACACCAGCGAAATTGATTGCGGGGAGCCGGATAGCCCCTACCGATTAAATTTACCCAAAATGTATCTTGAATTACCGGTAACAATAAATGAGGTTCAACCGGCATTTTCTTTTCTTTGGCAGCAGATGAAAGTAACTGCATCGAATTACGAACCCATGCTGTAACTATCGGATTTTCTACCAGGGTATCCGTGGTAATTACGTGAATTGTCTTCTTGCGCTGCTTCGCCGGTAAAGACGCGATCGCATTCCAAACAAGCTGCAAAACCGTGCTAGAGTCTTTACCCCAAGATACGCCAATAATCCAAGGTATTTCGTCTAGTAAATATAGTTCCTGGATTTCTTTGGTAATCTCTGGGATTTTATCAATTACCGTAACGGGTGCTGACTGGCTTTTTTTTTCTGATGGTTGGGCAAGAGTCATTCGATTATAGATTTAAGTTAAGATTTATAATTTCGGTTTAGCCGCGATAATTAATTACTAGATATATAAACGCAAAATAGCAGAGCAAAACTAGTATTACATATTTTTGTACCAACTAAGGTTTTTAAAAACTTTTTTTGTAATATTTTGTTTTGATAACGTTTTTATATATAGTATTTGGATGTCAGTATTTAATTTTTTAAAGAATTATTATGAGAAAAAGTGCATCTACCTCAGCAGCGGTTATTCCCAACCAAGATAAGAAAAGATTTTCTGATTTACTAAGCAAGTTTGTTAAGGAAAATCAACAGTTATTAGTCCAAAAAACTGAAATGGGCGGTACTCAAGCTTATGTGGGTTCAGTCACTTTAGAATGGTTTGCATCTCAAGTTCGTTTTGCATCTTTTTTACCATTATTGCGAAGTAAGTACAATCCCGATACTGATAATATCGAAATTGACGCACAAAGTATAGATGATATACAGCAACGCCCTTTAGATTGGTCGCGTCAGGCACCTTTAGTTCAGTATTTAGCTGCGAGAAAAAACCATAAATTTCCTCCCGTATTAGCTGTAATTAGTCAGCCTTGGGTTGATAATGCCGAAGCACCGGAATGGGATAGTAAAGGACGAGCAAAAAAATCTACTACTGAATTTACGAATTTCGATGATGAAGGTAAATTTGGTTTGCTGGATATATCACAAGAGAATGTAACTATTTATGCATTAGATGGTCAGCATAGATTGATGGCGGTACAGGGTTTAATGGAGATACTAGAAACTGGCAAACTACCGCGCTATAAAAAGGATAAAGCCGCTTCTAGCAATTTTATCACCATTAACGATCTAACAGAAAAGTATCGAGTTGAAGCTGAATATTTACAACAATTACCCCAGGAAAAAATCGGTATTGAGTTTATTTGTGCGGTAGCTCAAGGAGAAACTCGCGAACAAGCAAGACGCAGGGTAAGGTCAATTTTCGTACATGTCAATTTAATGGCTGTACCGTTGAGTAAAGGACAATTAGCGCAGTTAAATGAAGACGATGGCTTTTCTATTGTTGCCAGAAAAATAGCCGTTAGCCATCCACTTTTAGAACAGCGTCAGGATCGGAAATCTCGCGTAAATTGGAATAGTGCTACAGTTGCAGCTAAATCTACAGTTTTGACAACTTTGCAGGCATTAAAAGAGATGTCAGAACGTTATTTAGAACACAAGTATCCTCACTGGAAACCTTTAGATAAAGGGTTAATTCCCATGCGCCCCGAAGATGAGGAATTAGAAGAGGCTATGGACGATTTTGATGAATTATTTGATAATTTAGCAAATTTACCAAGCTATAAAGTGTTGGAATACGAAGACACCCCAATGTTTAGAAGATTTAGTTTTGAAAAAGATGGGGGAGAAGGCAATATTTTATTTCGTCCCGTCGGACAAATGGCATTAGCAAAAGCTTTAGGTATCTTAATCTTTGAGAAGGGTTTTTCTATAGAAGAAATTTTTGAAAAGTTACGAAAGTTTGATAGTAAAGGCGGATTTAGTGGAATGGAATTTCCCAAATCTCTTTGGTATGGGGTTTTATATGATGCGAGTCGCAAACGGGTATTAGTTGCCGGTAAAGAATTAGCAACTCGGTTAATAGTTTATATTTTGGGTGGAACAAAAGACAGAATGGAAAAAGCGGAATTGAGAAAAGATTTAGCGAAGGCAAGAACTTTTGAAGATAATACCGTGGATTTCAAAGGTAAATTTGTAGAGCCGAAGAAGGTGGGGTTGCCGGGGGTTTTGTGAGGGGGATTTGTTTATTTACGAATCGCCCTCACCCTCGAAGGGTGGGGCTACAGAAACAAAGTCCACCTGCGTGGGCTCGGAACTAATGATAGATAACTTAAGTAGGTTGGCTAAAATAAACCGAACTATGTAACGAAATGTAAAAGCATCGAAACCCTTGCGATGATCCGCAGCTTCGCTGAATGCTTCATTCCGCTTCGCTCCATTCGCAATGACATAGTTATAAATTTTCTCACCCACCTACTTACCATATGTAAAATAAAACGACTTCTCTATGCTTTGCAGCTTCTTGAAAGAATTTAACTAGCATTAGAAAAGTATCAGTTAAGAATTCTAGTTCCTCTTCACCACCACGTTCCCATAAAATCGCCGGATAAATATTAGCTTCAACGAGTTCTGAAGGTTTAAACCTAGCTTGAAATTCAGCTTTAGATATTTTACTGATTGCTTCTGCTACTTCTTTTACTTCTGATGGATTTAGAAACCTTGCTGGTCCAAAATCAAAATCTGGATTTTCTACATCACCTAATGGAGTACCACCCATTACTATATTTTCTAAAGGTGGTTGATCGTCAGCTATTGTACCAGTTAATAAAAAATGGATAGCGTGCCATGTTTTTCCTATACAAAGGTAGCTACCATTTAATTCAGATATTTGGTCTGCTTGATAACTAGGAAATAGAAAATCGGTAATAAGTTCTCGATGGTTTTGTAATTCGGTAAGTTGTTTTTGAGAAATACGTCTGTAATTCCCGGTCATACCCATGATACTTTCTAATTATTAGGATTATTGTCAAACACGCCTTTCAATAAAAAACTATTTCTATAATAATTTTCTAATAACTCAGATTATTTTCAAATCTGCCAGGGAATGCAATTCCCTGTCTCATAGCGAAAGTCGTCTCAAGACGACTATGTAATTTATATGATTCTTTCAATCTACTAAAATAGAATAATTTAGCCCACTAAGGTGGGCTTCGTAATTCTAGCCCCACCCTTCGAGGGTGAGGGCGTATTGAAAACCTATAATCAAGACAAAAACTTACTCAAATCAAATTCTTCTTCCTGCTTCTCTTCCTTAAACCTTTCCGCGCTCAACATTAATAAAAGCCTTTCCGAATAATCTACCGCACCTCGCAATTCGGTTTGCAGTATTTCTAAACCACCATTTGTATATTCTTCAAAAATATTATTGCGTTGAGTTTGAGATTCTTCCTGAGTTACCGAAAGCACTTTGATATCTTTCGTTTCGGTAATACCGATTAATTTAATTACCCAGTCGTAACCCATTGAAGCAAAAGTTTCTACTTTTATCGGTGAAGGTTCTCTTTTAGAAATTTCTCCTAAAGGCACGCGGCGATTGTGCTTTTTACCCAAAGTAGCCGCAAAAACTACTACATCAGCAAAAGTTTGAAAAGGTCCCGTTGCACCATTCCAAGATGTTAAACTTTGTACTAATTCCGCCTTATCTTTTGCAACCCTAATTCTTCCAGTTTCAGCCATTTTAGTTGTGAGTTGATAGTTGTTAGTTGTTAGTTGATAGTTGATAGTAGCAACATAATCAGTGAAATCAGTGAAATCCATTTAATCCGTGATAGTTGATAAATGTTTATTCCCTCTCAACTTCAACAATTTCACTATATTCAAACTCATTCGGGCTTTGCTTTACTAAAGGATATCTTTCCCCGCTTAATTCAATAAAATCTTGTTCGCAATCGGGTTTGGAAGAATAATAAGTTAATACGTATTCCCTACCAACTCTATGTGACATTTCGTCTTCTACTTCACCCCTCCATTGAGTTTTAGTTACCAAAACGATTAATTGATTGGCTAATTCGGGAATAATTTTTGCTATATGCTTTCGGTAAATTTCATCTAAACTACCGAAGGGTGAATCCATAACAATAGGAAACGTGCTGCTATCCGCTACCATCAGCATTTTCTTTTGACTCCAATCCCTAACCCTATCAATAATGCTGCTGATAAACGATAAGCTAAGAATTTGATTTTCTCCAGTAGATGCTGCAACTGGCATTGCTAAACCAGAAGTATTTTCGATTAACGTAAGTTCGTATTTTTCGCTAATTGTAGGAATGTAAGGTGTAAAGGATATTTCGCTAAATATTTCTTGAACTCTTTTTTCTAACTGCAAGCGGAATTGCTTTTCTTGCAATACTTTAACTTGAGTTAATCTATCGATAGCGTCTTGTGTGGCGCTGATGCGACGCTGGGCTAATATTTGTTTTTCTTCGTTTAACTTTTGTCTAGATATTTGTTTGTTTAAACTTTCCAACTCAGATTTTAGGTTAACTATTTTTTGCTGATTGGCACCTTGTTCTAAAGTCAACTCAGTAATTTTTTCTTCGATTTTATCTAAACGCTTTTGTAAACTTCTAATTTCTTCGCTTGGATCTTTTCTTAATCGTTCTTCAATATTATCTAATTCTGCTTCGATTTCAGCTATAACTTGTCTTAGTTGAGCAATTCTGGCTTGTTCTTTATCAATTGTTTCCCAAAATAACCCTGTTTGCTTATCCATTTCATCAACTTGAGCGCTGATTCTAATTGCTGTTTCTTCAACTTCGGAGGAACCAGCTTTCTCTAACCAGGTTTCAACATTTACACGAGCATGATTTTCTTCAAATAAACTGGTACCGCAAATACAGCTACTCGAATCTAATAATCCTTGAATAAATTCTCGGGAGATGCCAGCGGTTAACTTGCCTTTTTGTTTCAAATTCTCAACTAATTCTCGAAATTCTATTGCTGTTTCTGACAGTAAAACTGTATAACCGCCAGTAGAGATAGCTTTTTTTACGGTTTCTCTAGTGTGTCGTAAATTATCTTGATGGGAAGCCTTCTGTTTTTCTAATTCCTGCCTTCTTTCCTGCAATTCTTTGGCTGCATTCAGTTCCCGCAGACGCTTGCTCGTTTCTTTTTTAAAAGTATTTTGATATTCTAATTCTTTAACAATTTCTCGCTGTCGCTTGTTAATTGATTCAATTTCAAGCTCAATTTTACCCTGCTGCTTCAATAATTTTTTAATTTCAGAATCACCAATGATTCTCAACTCGTTTTCTAAACTCTTCTTGGCTTCTTGTAAATGTCGAATCGAACGATTTATTACCTCTACACCTAAAAATATTTTAGTAGCTTCCGCGATTTCTGCTTTCTTATCGGAACGAACTATTTCCTCAATCCTTTCACCATCAAAAAAGAAATATTGGTGTAGGCTAGCAGGTAAAATTTGACCGATAATTTCTTCTGGCATCTGCGGCGGCAGGTACCATCTGCCATCATCTCCCGCTACCTGCATATATAATTCTGTTTTACCAACATCAATTCCATTATCGTGTTTATAAACTCGACATTGACGTTTTACACGGTAACGTTTTGCGTCGTGTTCCCATGCTAACTCTACCCAACATTCTATACTCTGACCAATTTTTGCTTCGGCGATCGCTCGTTTATTTACAAGTTGATCGATTGAGGCAAAAGCGGCACTAAATTTTTCATACAGCAGCCACGTAAATGCATTCAACAAACTAGTTTTACCGGCACCATTATTGCCGTAAATAATAGTAGTATTGTTTGAGTGCGAACCTGCAATCTGAATTTCGCAAGTTTTACCGTAAAAAGAGCGAAAATTACAAAGCTTGATAGAAGTCAGCTTCATTTTACAGCTTCCTTAACGATTGCTAAAATATCTTCGTTAATATGACCAAAACTTTTTTTATCGAGTCTGCTTTTTTCTAAATGCCATACTCTTTCGATAATTTGTCTGACTTCTGGAGAAGCATTAGTTATTGGTTCTTGTACTTCATCTATATTATGCTGTTTTTTCATAGGGGTTTTTCTATAGCAATTTAAGCTATATTTTACCCGTCTACCCTATAGTCTGTTATCCGTAAACTCACTGTAACGATATTTGCTTTAATTATCGTTTTAAGGCTGATTATTAATAGCCAACTGTTTTATAAATGTATTATTTTAAACTGCAAATCGCCTTTAAAAAACAGTTTTTATGTATAATAAAGTGCAAATTAATGTAAATTATTTTTTATTGTTTATCTGAAAAATATTTTATTTACGAAGCGCTTTTCTGATATTATTTTTATAGAAAGTATCGTTAAATAATGGGAATATTAGCAGCAATAAAATTTTTGAAAATATCCCCATTATAAAAATATCTGTTTATATGTTTTATTCTCTCACATTGCGGTCATTTTCATTTAATTTTTGAATTTATTCTTCAACGTAAAGGAGCGCAAAGGTAAAGCAGAGTTTCGCAAAGTTTCGCAAAGTTTTTTTGAGAAAATCTAAAAATTGTATTAAACAATGCCCAATGCCCCATGTCCAATTCCCTTCGCTTTAAATTAAACATCCATCAACCCATATCGCTTTTGTAAATCGAGTAATTTCATCCTCGCTTCACCAGCATTGTCAGCTAAATCGGCAAACTCAACAAACCGACGCAATTCTTTTTTCAACAAATTACGTTCAACTTCTAAAGTCTTCCTATCTAAATTCGGAGGTAATACAATCATGTCAAAAATATTAGCGCGTTCCTTACCCGGATGAGGACGTAAAACCCTTCCCCTCCGCTGGATAAATTGACGGGGATTGCTCGAACTTGCTAAAATCACGGCTGTTTTAATAGCAGGAATATCAACTCCTTCATCCAAACAGCGAATTGCCACTAAGCCTTGCAATTCTCCGCTTTCAAATTGATTTCTTA
Organism: Rivularia sp. PCC 7116; assembly: GCF_000316665.1. Taxonomy (GTDB): domain Bacteria; phylum Cyanobacteriota; class Cyanobacteriia; order Cyanobacteriales; family Nostocaceae; genus Rivularia. The sequence goes on from NC_019678.1 coordinate 2,974,628, forward strand.
AATCTTCTCTTTCTGATAAAGAAGTTTCTGCGGTATAGGTGCTAACTCTATAACCTAAATCAACTCCCAAAATACGAGTTACTTCCTTTAATTGACGTAAATTAGCACGTCCGTGGGCTTCTTGTGAACCATCGCTGCAATAAAATAACGTGTGAGTAGTTTCGTGACGACTTAACATCAATTCACGTAGAGCATTTAATTTATTTTCCGCCGCACTTACTAACCTCGCACGCTGAATTAATAAAGATTTGATGTCTTCATTATCTTCAATATTAATTAAATCGCCACTTTCTCGCTGCTTATATTGTAAAACCCGCCCAATTTTATGCGTTAATTTTGAATAAGCAAGACTTTCCGATTCCGTTAATTCTATCAGTACCGGATAATAAAGATAGCGTACCAAAGCACCTTGACTAATAGCATCTCTCAAAGTAAATTCTGGTTGCAAAACTGCACCAAAATAATTAAATACAGATTGAGTTCCTACCTCATCAAAATATCTTTCCGGTGTGGCAGATAATCCCAATCTTAATCCAATATTGTGGGGTAAACTTTCCTCTAGCTTTGGCGAGCCCAAATTATGAGCTTCATCACCAATAATCAAAGTCTTCTGAGGAAAATATTTTAATTGAGATTGGAAACCATCGCTTATCAAAGTTGAATTAGTAGTAATAACCGTGATAAACGGTTGAAAACCAGAACGTATATTATAAAGCTGTGTAGAAAGTTGTGTTTGCCAATTACGGACATTTTCAAAAGCTAAAATCGGCTCTAACCCAAACTTTTCGCATTCCCGCGCCCACTGCGTCACCAGATGACGGTAAGGACAAACCACCAGCAATACTTGCAAATTAATTTGACTGTATAATTCCCAAGTAATTGCCAGTGCCGTGATAGTCTTACCGCTCCCAGTCGCCATTTTCAAAGTACCCCTACCATTATTCGCAAACCAATTATTTACAGCTTGCTTTTGGTAGTTTCGCAATTGCAGAGATGGCGGAATTTTCGGGCATCCTGGTAATAGCTGTTTTGCTTGATAGGTGCCTTTCTTTTCTCCTGCCCGATAAGGAATTTTGAGACGAAAATTAGTTAAAGTATTTGGTACTTTTAACTGAGATTTCTTTTGTGTGAGATACATAAAATGGCAGCAACCCCGGTAATGATGACTAGTGACTCGTAATTAAAGCGATGGGGGAAGAGGGGAGACAAGGAAACAAGGGACTTAAGGGAAATGAAGAATTTTAACTTTCAACCTTTAACCTTTAACCTTTAACCTTTAACCTGTTCCCCATTCCCTTTCTCAGTTATAATTGCGCCAAACAGCAACCAACGAACCTTGCACCTGTACTTGCCCTGCATCAACCTCAATTGGTTGATATTTCGGGTTTGCGGGTTCAAGGGTAATTCTTTCGGAACTTGTACGATAAAAGCGCTTTAATGTGGTACCGTGTCCATCTACCATTGCAGCAACAATAGTACCGTCTTTAAGCATATCTGGTTCCTGTACCGGGCGCAGAAATACCATGTCTCCATCGACTATGGAATCCTCAATCATGCTGTCACCAGTTACCCGCAAAGCATAAGTTTGGAATGGTAACTTTATCTCTTTAAAATCTAAATGCTCGACAGCATCGGTAAAGGGTTCAATTAAACCACCAGCAGCTATGGTTCCCAAAATAGGTACTCCGGGATCTTCCGGATGCAAAACTCTAATAGTCCTTGCTTTACCTTCGCTCCATTCAATATATCCTTTGTTACGTAAATGCTCCAAACGACTTTGAATAGGCGCTGGTGACTTCAAATTCATCGCTTGCATCATCTGACGAATTGAAGGCGAATGTTGACGCATTCGGATATATTCCGTCAGCCAATCGTAAAGTTCTCTTTGTGCTTCTGTCAGTTTTTCCATAAATTTATAGAGAAGTAAAATACAAATGTCCCTAGAACATTAGTACTACAAAAAACCTCATAACTGCAAAGTTTTTTGGCTTTTATATTGCAATTGTTAAAATAAATTTTGAAACGGGGGTTAAAACCGGAGAGATTTTGGATTGTAACTAAGGGGAAATCCAAAATCAGTGTTGAGTAAAATTTAAACTTGTTCGGCTTCTAAAATACTGGCAAGTAAAGCCTTTTGTGCGTGGAGTCGATTTTCTGCTTGGTTCCAAACTCGCGAATTTTCACCCTCAATAACACCATCTGTTATTTCTTCATCGCGATGCGCTGGTAAACAGTGCAGAACAATCGCATTCTGTTGAGCAAAACTCAACAATTCCTGATTAATTTGGTAAGGTTTGAAGATTGGCATTCTGTCGTCTGCTTCTTCTTCTTGCCCCATACTTGCCCATACATCAGTATAAAGTATATTAGCATTCTTTGCAGCTATTTTTGGGTCTTTAGTAATAACAACTTCAGTTTTTCCATTTGAAATTGCTCGTGCTTGTTCTACGACATCTGCATTTGGTTCGTATCCGCTAGGAGTCGCAATTCTGACGTTTATTCCTACTAAAGCACACCCCAACATCAAGGAATTTGCAACATTATTGCCGTCACCGACATAAGTCAAAGTTAAACCCTTTAAAGTTTGAAATTCTTCTTGAATAGTCATTAAATCCGCTAAAATTTGACAGGGATGCTCCAAATCTGTCAGCGCATTAATCACCGGTATTTGGGCATAATTTGCAAATGTTTGTAATTCTTGCTGTTCAAAGGTACGAATTGCCAATATATCAAGATATCTATCTAAAACTCTCGCTGTATCTTGAATTGGTTCGCCACGACTAACTTGAGTAACGTTAGGATTGAGGTCAATAACCTGTCCGCCTAATTGATACATTGCAACCGTAAAACTGACTCGGGTTCTTGTAGAAGCTTTAGAAAATAAAAGTCCTAATACTTTATTGCATCGTAATTTCAATTGCTTCGTTTTCAACTGAGTTGCCATTTGTAAAAGTTCTTCGACCTCTACCTGACTCAAATCTGCTATGCTCAATAAATCTCGTTGGCTTAACGCTGTCATATTGTTTTAATTACTTCTAAGGACAATTATTTACTTTACTGTATCTATTTAGATATGCATCAAAACAGAGTCTGAAAGCTTTCAGTTTCTTGTTTAAAATGCCCGAAATTTAAGATAACTTCTAAAGGTAGTAATGAAATTTTAATTTTTTTAATATTTGCTATTCTATTTTGTTATTACAATAACTTTGCTTTTGCGCTTGGGTAAATCATTCTCTAGGCAGATAAAAATAATCGTTTATTAATTTATGTATTTTGACCAAATATTTTGAACGGCTTAGAAGCTTGTCGCCAATTAGAATTGAGATTGGCTCTTTACAATTTTTTGAAATCTGGTACAATAACAACTTAGTATGACTTTTGCCAGCATGGCTCAGTGGTAGAGCAACGCACTTGTAATGCGTAGGTCGTCGGTTCAAATCCGACTGCTGGCTTTTTCGGTTTAATTTGAAATTTTTTGCTTTGCACTTATTTTATAGTGGCAAAATATTTTTAGTTAGCTTCAAAAACTCTTATATTAGTTATTGTCTATAACTTTTACCTTACAATTATCTTAGATTGCCGATACTGTTTGTTGACTCATATGGTTTTATCTAATAAGCCGTTTAAAAGTTAGACTTTTGCTACCAAAGTTTATCAGTAATCCCACTTCTAATTTATAGACTTTTAAATAATTAAGAGCCTGGGCTAAGTGAGCATTATCAAGTTGGATGACAGCCTTTAGCTCCACAAGGATTTTATCTTCGACTACAAAATCGGCTCTTCGGGTACCAATAGGTTCGGGAAGGTTTTTGTAGTAAATTTTTTGTTCGATTTCACGAGCGAATTTTAGCTTTGCTTGATGCAGTTCGTAAGCTAAAGCTCGCTGATATATTACTTCTTGGAAGCCGTTACCTAAAAATTTATGAACTTCAAACGATGCTCCGATTATTTTTTGAGTAATATCGGCATATTTTAATTTACTCATCATGGAACACGGATTAAACGGATTAACGGATTAATGGGATTACATGATTACATAGATGTTTGATTAGTGTCATCCTATAACGCGGAACACCGATTAAATGGATTATGTGATTACATAGACGTTTTGAAATCTACAGATGATTTATTTCTGTTTTCTAATCCGTACCATCCTATAATCCGTCTAATCCGCCTTCCTTCTCCACTCGCAAACCAAAATAAGTTAGTACCAATTTATCAGTACCATTATTCACAACTTCATGAACTTCCCCCGCTTCCACCGCGACACAACTACCAGGAAGTAAAGAATATTCCTTATCATCAACAATAATCAAACCCGAACCCGATTCCACAAAAAACACCTCACACATATCTTGATGCGCGTGGGCTGCCGCAGATTGCCCTGGAGCAAAACGTGCTTGAGAGAAATTAGTTAGGTGAGGTAAATCCCCAAATCGCAACATCACCTTTTTCTTAATTTCAGGATTATGAGAAACAGCTTCTTGCGGTAAATTGTTTAACGAAGTAAATTTCATGAAATTATTAATGAGTTAATGGGCATTGGGCATTGGTAATTGAGAATTGGGTAATTGGTAACTGGTAATGGGTAATTGGTAATTTCTAACTTGCTACTTGCTACTTGCTGCTCATAACTGCTCACTGTTAACTGTTAACTGTTTTCCCTATTCCCCTTCTACCCCCTCTCTCTCAATCTGGTCTTAAATCGTTCGATATTTCAATAATTCCCTTTGAACCATCAATCCGTACTCGCTGCCCATCTTGTAATAACCAAGTTGCATTATGTACATCCATTACTGCGGGAATCCCGTATTCTCGCGCAATAATTGCACCGTGAGAAAGTTTTCCACCGGCTTCGGCTATTAGTCCGCCAGCCCTTGCTAATAAAGCTACCCAGCCAGAATCTGTATAAGGAACTACTAGTATTGTCTGCTTATCGATATCTGGAACAGCCTGTAAATTCCGTAACACCTTGACTTTGCCTTCAACTTGACCGTGACTGGCAGGAATTCCAGTCAACATTCCGTCAGGAACCAGAGAAGGGCGAGAAAAGAAGATAGATAAAGGAGGTGCATTACCGTAAACTAACAACGGTACGGGATTGAGTTGACCATCTTCTACAAGCTGGTTTCTGCGAATGTTTATTAATTCTCTTATGCGACTTAACAATTGATAATCGGAATCCCTAATGATTCGCCGTATTTCCTCAATCTCTAAGAAAAATATATCTCCTGGCTCCCCAAGTAAGCCATTTTTCAGCCAGTTTCGTTCTAACGCTATAAAACTCCACCTTAACTGCGCTAATAATCGAGAATAAACTTCTGTAACTCGTCCTTTTAAATCTACGCGACTTTGTACAACTCCTCCCCGCTTACGTTTGTTTTGTGGGGGTTGATTTCCTTGCATCAACTGGATAAATAACAATTTTACGGCTTCGGGTTCTTCTCTCCAGGTAGGAACAGCAATATCTGTTCCGACATCACTCAAATAACCATAACGGTTAAGCAAGGTTTCAAAACTTTCGAGGATTTTTTGTCCTGGTGTGGAAACTGCTAAATCCTCAAACAGCGTTTCTGGATCGAATTCGGGTAGTATCAATTTTGCTGCTGCGGCTAATTCCCCGAGTTCTCGTAAAGCTGCTACTTCAGGAGCCGCACTGTTATCAATATCGCTATCTTTCTTAGGCTTAAAAATTCCTTGTCTAATGGCAGCACTCAAGGGAGCCATAATGCTATAATAAGTAGCGCTATTGAGCAGTTCTAAAATGAATTCAATTCTTTCTAATAGCTGAGTTTGGTCGAGTTCGAGTAATGCTTTTTGTGATAATTCAGATAGCCCCGGTTGAAACCGCTTGCGGAAATCTCGCTTAAAATCTCTTTCTAAACTTATTTCTTTTGTAAGCAACCGCAGCAATCCCGGAGCATTTGACAAAGTAGAACTTAGAGGTGGTTTGCTCATTTTTGCACCTCTAGTCAAGAATTCCAAACTTTCGGGGGGTAAACCCATACGTAGGAAAATCTTTCCTAGAAGACTGGCGTTAAAATAAGCTCTAGAAAAGTGCAGCGTTGCGGTTTCGTTGAAATCCAAGCCTATAGCTCGTTCGCCCAATACTACTGCAAAAATTCCTCCCCAAGAGCCGCAAGTTAAGGGACGATTAATTGACCAAGTTAAGGGATGAATAATGCCCGGAATTACTTCAGCAGCAATTTTGCGCGTCCAAATTGGTAATAAAGTAGTGATAGGACGAACTTGTAATATCCACAAAGTTTGACCATCATAGCTCCATTCAATATCTTGAGGAATACCGTGATAATGTTGTTCGATTTGACGGGCTAAATAAGCTACCTGTTTGATTAAAACAGCCGGTATTTGTCCTTCACCTTCGAGATGTACCGAAGATAAATTTTCTGTTTTCACCACAAAAGCCCGATATTGTTCCGGCGTGTATCTCCCAGAAACTACCTGAGCTGCACTACCAGCAGTTGCTTCAATCACTACAGCATCGTTTTCTTGAGTAATTGGATCGCGACTAAAAGCAACTCCAGAAAATACGCCTTGGACTTGTTGTTGAATCAACACTGCCATTGCAGTTTCTTTTAAATTGCGATCGCGACGATATTGAACTGCTGCTGGATGCTCGTAAGAGGCACGAACTGTACTAATAGCTTGTTGTAAACCTTCTTTTGTCGTCACGTTCAAAACAGTTTCGTACTGCCCTGCTGCGGAGGCTTCTTCTGTATCTTCTCCCAAAGCAGAAGAACGTACTGCCAAAGGAGATAAATCTGACGGCTGTAAAAAATCTATCAGCGCTTGTGGTTCATCCATAGGAGTCAATACCCAACCTTTAGGAACTGGATAACCAGCACGCTTCATTTCTGAGGATCTAGCTGCTTTATTGCCTACGATTGCAGCATCTAATTCATTATCTAAGGAAAGTATTTTTTGGTCGCCGCGTAACAGTTGAAACATTGCTTGGGACTCTGGCTTCGATTCGGACGCTTTTAAATTTAAGTCATCTGGAATCTGTTGATAAATCCAGGCTAATAAACCAGCTAATACAACCGCCGCCAAAATATGGGGTATATTGTCGAAATGCAGTACCGCTACAATCAGGGGAAATAAAATTAATACCCCATACTTTGCTAATTCCCTAGAACGCAATAGCAAAAAGCTGATACTACTTACTAAAAATACAAACGCCGCCGCCATTGGATCGTGTACCGCAAATCCCCAGACAACATTTGTAGTACCCGCGCCCTTCCCCATCCAAAATCTACCTATTACCAAGGCGATTAAAGCAATCAATTCCCAATAGGAACCACTTTCAAAAAAAGCACGTGCGATTAAAACTGCAATGACTCCCTTAAGAGCTTCCGACAAAACAGCCAGAACACCTACCAAAGTTCCACCGTGGTAGAAAGCAGCACTTACTCCAATATTACCAGTTCCTATTTGAGCTAATCGTCGCTTAGCTAAAGCATTAGTAATCCAGGAAATTACTGGTAATCCACCTAAAAGGGGACAGAAAATAAAAATAAATAAAGCACCCCAGAGTTCAAGCATATGAATGATTTTTGATTTCTCTTTAATCTAAAATCCAAAGTAAAGACTTTAATGAGGTTAATAACAGAAAATAATAATGGTCTAAGGGGTGAAGTTAGTTAAATCATCGCCCCTTAGAATCCAACGTAACTCGTCTAATTAGCTGTCAGCAAAAACAAGAATTCATAATTGTGATAGTGTCCCGCTCAAGATTTCTTTACAAGTAGAAACGTAAAGAAAAGTCTACAGGCTTAACACATTCGTAATACATTTCGCGCCCTAATTTCTGGAGTAGCTAGTTTTCTAGTTTACCGCGTAAGCGACCTGTAGTGCCCAAAATATAAGTAATGCAATGGAACCCAAAACCAGAACGGTAGAAATAGTTACAGCTTTAGGAGTATCCGCACCCTTAAACTTCATGATTCCACGATTTAAATCGGACATAAAAAATAATCCTCCCTTATCAATTTTGACGAATTATCCGCCTTGATTTTAGTCCGTTACCTCCTATATAAGCAGATATAAGCAAAACATTTCGATAACAATTTTCTTAAGAAAAGTAAACGAAGAATGATAATGGGGAATTGGGCATTGGTAATTGGTAATTGGTAATTGGGCATTGGGCATTGGGCATTGGGCATTGCTAACTCGTAATTGGTAATTTCCAACTCGCTACTCGCTACTTAAAACGAGTAACTGCTCACTACTCACTGCTGACTGTTAACTGTTTCCCCTTCTCCCCCTCTCCCTCCCAATTACCCGTCGTGTATATTGGTGTAATTTGTGCCATTACACGAAAAATAGGTATTCAACGGTGAGATTTCTTTTATTAATTATTGTTACGACAATTGTAGGATTACTTATAACTACAGAAATTGGATTGCGCTTGCTGTTTGGTTTTGGTAATCCTTTAACTTACATAGGTGAAGAAAAAATCGGTTATTTATTGGCTCCTTCTCAGCGTACCCGCCGCTTTGGTAATCGTATAGAAATTAACCAGTATTCAATGCGAGGTGTTGATATTCAACAAACACCTTTATCTTCAAGCTTGAGAATACTGCTTTTAGGAGACTCTATAGCTAATGGTGGTTGGTGGACAGATCAAGAGAACACGATTTCTAATTTAATCATGGGCTTGTTGAAATCGAATTTATCCGAAATATCTCAGGATATTTCGCAAGTAGAAGTACTAAATGCTTCAGCTAATTCGTGGGGACCGAGAAACGAATTAGCTTATTTACAAAGGTTTGGTAGCTTTGGCTCAGAAGCTATAGTGTTGCTAATTAATACCGATGATTTATTTTCAACTACACCGACTTCACTACAAGTCGGACGCGATCGCAATTACCCTTCGCAAAAACCACCCTTGGCATTAGTGGAAATATTCAACCGCTATCTTATAAAGCAAAAACCGATACCGGGACTTAAAGAGATACACAATGAAAGTGGCGATCGTGTTGCTTTAAACCTAGAAGCTATTGCTAAAATTCAAGAATTAGCTAGGGAAAACAATGCAGAGTTTTTATTAGCTATGACTCCGTTGTTGCGAGAAATCGGCGAACCAGGACCCCGCGATTATGAGATAAAAGAACGTCAACGTTTAAAAGAATTTACTAGAGCTAGAGATATTATCTATATCGATTTTTTACCTATATTTAATGCTTCCCAAAATCCAAAGGCTTTGTATCACGACCACATTCATTTTAATTTACAAGGAAATCAGTTAATCAGTAAGGTCATTGAACAAAAATTATTGGAATTGCTACAACAAAATAGACCAAATTATTCTAAATTAGGATTAGTTCAATAAATGTAAAGACGCGGTTTTATTTCTTTGCCTGTTAGCGTTCAGCTTTATCTAAATCTAATATTCAGGGTGTCCGTTAACATATTGGTGCATTATATCGCGTCTTTAAAGATAAAGTCTGAACATTCAAAATTATTAATCAGAATGACAAACTTTTGAGAATTTTTGCATCATTAGTTTAAGTAAATGCTTCATATTAAAAAAAATTTAGCAGAATAAGTTTATTGAGTTTAACTTTAAATTCGAGAAAGTAAATAGGTTAAGTAAGTAAATAGGATTAGGTAAAATTTGTAATTTACCATGAATAAATGCATCTCGATTTATAAACTGATTTATTGGTTAAACAAAGAGGTGAAAATATGGACGCTAATAAGCTTTTAAGCCAACATGGAGCAGGAGAAAAAGATTTTAGTGGAGCAATTCTCCATCAAGCAGATCTAAAAAACACTGATTTAAGTGGTATAAACTTATGTGCTGCCGATTTAAGTGGAGCAGATTTAAGTGGAGCTAGACTTCGAGGATGCAATTTAAGTCGAGCAAATTTAACTGATGCAGATTTGAGTGGAGCAGATTTAACTGGTGCGAATCTTAGCGAGATAAATCTAATTGGCGCAGAGCTAGTTAATGCAAAGTTAGAAAGAGCTAATTTGCAAAAAGCCGACTTAAGAAGCGCTAACTTAGTAAATGCGAATATGCATCAAGCCAATCTCACAGAAGCAGAACTCAGCGGTGCTGACTTAACTAAAGCTAATCTCAACTACGCTAATTTATCCGATAGCAACATTAATGAAGCTGATACCTATAATGCGGATTTAAGTAAATCAAAAACCACAAATCAAGAGATTAACCAAACACAACATCCTACAGGTATACCTCATAGATGGGTAAGTTGGGCTGGCAGTCATTAAGATTATTTTGTAGAGACGTAGCAGTGCTACGTCTCGCTATTTCTACCCAAAATTAGGCTTGTGTCGGATCAAATTCATAAACTCCTCGCGAGTTTTGGCATCTTCAGCAAATACTCCCCGCATCGCACTAGTAACAGTCCAAGAACCTGGTTTTTGCACCCCGCGCATTACCATACACATGTGACTAGCTTCTAAAACCACAGCCACCCCTTGTGGTTTTAATAAACCCTGTAGTGCATCAGCAATTTGTACGGTAAGACGTTCCTGCACCTGTAAGCGTCGTGCATACATTTCGCAAATTCGAGCAACTTTAGATAATCCGATTACCTTTCCATTTGGAATATAGGCTACATGAGCGCGACCAATAACTGGTAAAATATGGTGTTCGCAAGAACTGAAAACATCAATGTCTCGAACCAATACCATTTCGTTGGCATCTTCAGTAAATACTGCACCATTTAACAGTTCATCGAGAGACTCATGATATCCCTTAGTGAGAAACTGCAAAGCTTTGACAACTCTTTTTGGCGTATCTTTTAGTCCTTCACGATTTGGATCTTCTCCTAATCCAATCAGTAAAGTACGTACAGCCTCCATCATTTCTGCTTCGGTTACATTTGGAGGATGAGTTTCCTGTTTGGATAAAGACGATAACGTCCGATTAGAAGAAGGGAGTTCAGGACGAATAGATAGAGTCATTATCTGAGTTCCATTACTTGTCAATAATTAGTATTTAGTTATTGGTTGTTAGTTTCTGCTAGCATCACCTTCATCCCAACTACTAATTACTAATGTTTTCTTAATACTTTTTAATCATAACAAATTATTTTTGACTAAAAAAATATTTATTTTTCGTCCTTAAAAATAGTCGAGAGTGACATATTTTTCAACAGTAATATTTAGTATTTTTTTACAAATAGTGTGTAAGATATAACGATATTTTTGATTATGAAAATAGTTTTTTGGTTAAAACATAATATTTTTTACTCGGTCAATATGCAGAAATACTGCTATAACTTATTATCAAATAAACTATGACGAGTGATAACCATAGATTCAATAAATGATTTCAGGAATATAACCAAAATAAATTTGATCTTAGTTCTCAGTATAAAAAATTATAGTGAAATATTTTTTGAATTCATAAATTTAATGTTTGCCTATAAGAAGAGAAATATCCGCAAGCTTAATATCCGCAATTTTTTTGTGAATTTTATACTGCCGCACGGGATTATCCATGATCGAAATTACCGTTTCAATTGGCGGACAGTCTGCTTCTTTACACTGTAATTGACTCAAACAAATAGAAATATCTTCGTCAATTTCTAAGCATTGATAAATCCATTTTTTAACTTGCTTTATTTGTTGAGATGTAACTTCAGTTGTCTCTCTACTGAATGCAAAATTCATATCAATTTTACGATTATCTATTCTATATAGTTTTGAGTAATTATGCTTTGTTTCGCAAACAGCATAGACATAACCACGCTATATTAGAAGCATAAATTGCCGTTAAAGTTCCTTTAAATCGTCAATATTTTTATTAAATAATTTTACTTAATAATTAAGATTAATAGTATTTTAAATTACCCGAAAAGGTCGCTGATTGACTCCAGAATTTAAAGTATACTTTGTTTATTTGTCTGTCTTATTAATCATTATGAGAAAAAATATGCTTTCAAGTCCACTTGAATATAAAACTCGTACCCAAGCGCTCAACTACAGGAATTAAGCAACTTCGAGCATGTAATTTCAGCTTGATAACGTGTTCGTTTAATAAGTTATCCGAAAATTTATACTTAAAGGGATTTAGAAACCTAGTTTTTTCAGCCAGGTTTCTAAGATTATTTCCCATTGTCTTTAAAACCTTAAACCAACACCACCTTGTATGGAAACAGCGGTATCATTCTGGTCGCGATAAGCGTCGAAAGCAATAATCGCATTACCGAAAATCACAGTGTTGCTATTAGGCACCATATAATCAACACCGGGCTGCAAAGCAAAACTGACTTTATTACCCACGGGAGAAGGTGTATCCCCACCAGCTAAAACTAATCCAGCTCCTAGATAAGCATCAGTCTGCCAGTTAAGAGGAACATCGTAAGAAACCATTGGTACAACCGCCGTGTTTTCACCAATTAAAGCCTGGGTACGAAAAGATATGGGTGTTTCTAATAGCTTGTAACGGACTGCAAGAACTCCACCAACTTGAGCGCCATCGGAAATACCAACAGTCGGACCGACACCAACATAACTACCGTATGCGACTTGAGCTTGCGCGGGTTTTGTCGATAAAGCCAAACTCAAACTCGAACTAATTAAAGCTGTGGAAGCCAAATACTTAAGACATTTCATTTTCCAACCCCCAAACAATTTTAGATTTTAGGTTTTGCGTAAAATTAGAGGGAAGATGTTCTTCTTCAAAACTTTTTTCAGAAAGATTTTGGATTTATGGAAAAACATCTAGCACTTAGGAGTTAAGAATAAGGAGTTAGTAGTTGAAAATTATCTCCCCATCTCCTTGTCTCCCTATTTACTATTTTTACTACGGACAATACTTGTTATGAAAACCTCCTTGAGTACAAATATAAGCTTTTTGATTATCATCTAAATTTTTAACTTGACTAAAATCAACTCCTCTAACAACAGCAGACTGAATTCCAGTTGTTGGAGTATCTACAAACTTGTCTGCTGGATTTTGCTGTCTTGCAGAGAGTATTGTTCCTTGAAAATCTGCTCCTGCTAAATTTGCACCCCGCAAATCGGCAAGACTAAGGTCTGCATTTCGTAAGTTAACGTTTTGTAAATTCGTAGAGCGTAAAATGGCACCAGTCAGTCTTGCCGCACTTAGATTAGCATTACTTAAATTGGCGCGGTCAAGATAAGCTGAAGACAAGTCGGCTCCTTGCCACTCAGTTTTGATTAAATTAGCGTTAGACAACTGCGTTCCGATGGCAACAACACGACCCAAACGAGCGCCGTATAAATCAGCATCGTTTAATCTAGCTTCACCTAAGTCTGCTCCTGTTAAACTTGCATTCTCTAAAACAGCATTGCGTAAATCCGCTTTTGCTAGGCTAGCGCTACTAAGGTTAGCCCCAACCAAACGTGCAGCAGATAAGTTTGCTTTATTCAAGTTTGAACGGCTTAAATTGGTACGAACCATTAAAACTCGACTAAGATTCGCACCGCTTAAATTAGCTTGTTTTAGCTGGGCTTGACTTAAATTGGCAATCCAGTCATCATAGGTGTCCCAACGACCATCTTTACCGGGTCCGCGAAAACGACTACCGGTAAAACTGGCTTTATCCAAATTTGCGTACTTGAAATCAATTCCCCATAAATCAACTTTGTCTAATGCCAAGTTAAAACCAGAATTTTTTGCTTCTCCGTTTTGAGATAGTTGGATGCGGCTTAAATCAATACCATTTGTTTTACCGTTATAAACAAATAGAATTTTATTAATTGCCTGTTGGTTTGCATACAAACTTTTTTCTCGTAATTCTCGTTCTCTGGTTTTATTGCTAGGTAAAGAATCCAACTCTCGCTCTAATAACAGATTCATTCTTTTAAGCTCTGGAATAGCTTGAGTCCCAATACTTACCAAAGCTTGCTGGATACTTTGTACTAAACTGGGGTCGTTTTCTTTCACCAACAAACCAACGAGAAATTTGGTAGCTTGCGAATCTTTTAAAGTTCCTAAAGCTACAATTGTATTCTGCTTATTGACTCTAGAATTGCCATAATACTGTTTTTCGAGTGTTAAAAACTGTCTGCTATTACTTTGCTGTATGGCTTTTTGATTTTCTTGAGTTTGAATATAAATTTGAGTGCCAACTAAAGTTATTAATACACCAGCCATACTTAATAGTGCGACTCCAAGCAAAGTCAGGCTGGGGTTTTGCCGCATCCAAACCCATAAATTATCCTTTTTCTGGTTTTGGGGTGTTACAACAATTGATTCTATCTCTGCTTCTTCGTCTCCCTGCGCCCACATAGATTTATTCTTTCTACGTAAAAGCGCGGGATCGAAAGGAATGGTGGCATCAACCGTGTAAGTTCCTGCAACTCGATCGTGGATCGAGCGACCTTGACGCAACATCGGGAAACCCATTGCTTCAGCAAGGGACATTAACAATGCCAATAGTGCGAAAATACCAAGATTTGGGAACAATAAAGTGTAACGCCACAACATATAAGCTGCGGAAATAGGAAGAGCCAGACGACTTCCTTCCCTTAGCAAAACAGCCCTAAAACCGGGTGGTTGATTTTTGTTTTGGACTACTTTAATTCCAAACAAACGCTTAGGAGTAGTACTGCCGGTTTTAGCCAATAAATACCATTGCCAGCTGCTGAGTGACAGAGGAGCTAATATTGCGATTGTCCATAAGAAATTAGTGGACCATGCGACATTGCGAGTACCATAACTGACGGGTAAAGCCAAAGGATAAGCAATTGTTCTTTCTGCTGCTACCAGTACTGGATTAAGCGGTACGCGCTCCATATTAGTTTTAGTATTTGCATATGCGCCAATACCAAAAGGTACCAAACCGCTGACGGCACAAAGCGTAATCTCTGCGACCCAAGCCGCAACTCGCCGCGAAGAAAGCGAAAGCGGATTAGTTTTTCGAGTTTGTTTTGGTTGGGCCAATTTATTGCTACTTCTCCTTACCGTTGGAGTTGCCATTTAACACCGTTCCTATAAGTTGATTTTTACGCAAAAATATAGCGTAGGGTAGAAATAAATTATTCTTTTATTTGAGAACTGTTACCAGCCACGAAAAAATTGTATCCAAGGTACACTAATCCTGCTAGCAATGCCATACTTATAATAGAAGCAATCAGTTTTAGCGCTGCCTGTAAGATCGCAAAACCGAGCAATAATACTACTATCACAACTATCACTTTGGCTATCGCTGGCAAGTAGTAAAACCAGTTAATGGTTTGCATTAAGTAAAAAATGATGCTTCTTTGGTTTAGTTTATAAGTTGTTAATATTGGCAAAGGAGCAAGTTCTTTTGATTCGGAATTAATTTGAGTAACTAGCTTATAGAGGCGATACTCGTTCAAATTTTCTTGTTTTTGAGGGTTCATGAATGTTTTCTACCTCAGCTAGGAAATTTATATGACAACAAATAAATATATAGACTGCAATTGGCAGTTATGTATGTGATTTTATCTAACAAAACTGTGTATAAGGCAACTATAGTTTACCTGATTTAATCTTTTGATACAGTATGAGATAAAGAAAATAATTCAAGATTGGATATATACAAATAAATATGTAGTCACAAGATAAATCGAAAATATGCGGATTAACGATTTTGTAACTGAAGATAAGTTTGTGCTTATTAAATATTAATTATTTAAATACGCTTGTATAAAATTACAAAAGCATTATTGAAAAAATGAAAACTTCTACTTTTATTAAATTTGCTCCAATAGTTTTGGCATTAAGCTTAATTTTCACCAGCTTTCAAATGGCTAAAGCTGAGGTTATACAAATTGAACGCGATTTTCAACCAGATCCCCTAACTCTTAGCGGTACATCTGGAGGGTTTGAAAAAAGTAATTGTGGCAACATTGGCACAACCCCCAGCCAGGTTATAGAAGTTGCAGAATCACTACCTTACCTACGCTTGACAGTAGAAAGCAAGGGAAAGCCAACATTATTGATTGACGGTCCAGAAGGTCGTTTTTGCGTATTAGGGGATAGTTATTCTCAAGATAAGCCAGAAATTTCTGGATATTGGCAGGCAGGAAAGTATTCTTTGTACATAGGCGATTTGTCTAAGCAGCAGCATTCCTACACCCTCTTAATATCCCAACAGAAGATGCCACAAAAATAGTTAAATGTCAAGAAACAAAGGTTTTAGATCCTTATTTGACAAAGCAATGGATGTTATACCTGTAATTTGAATTTGCCAATCATTGAGAGAGATTCTACTCTTCAAGTGATTTTGCAGGTACTTCTACTGCTGTCACGTCAATAGTTCCTTCTGGAGTGAAGCGTTGGAGAGTCCGATTTTGTATAAGCAATTTTTCGCCACAGCTAGGACATTGTAGCTGAGTATTGTTCAAGCCCGTAATTTGTGCAGAGCAAACCGGACAGTTATCGACAATCAAACTACGTTGTAACCACCAACGAAACCCGAAAAAAGCCACAATAGGTGCTATAAACAGTAATCCAAGAATAATTAATAACGAATTAACTAACCAACCCAAGCCGAACGTACCCAGCAACCAAACAATTGCGAATAGGGTAAGCCAAGGACGTAGATGAGATAAATTTGATTGAAAGGTTTTAAAGCTCATTTTTAAATAATCCAAGTCTCCTTCTAGGATAGCGAGTTTATCTTACAGTCAAGCTAAGTCCTTGAAATAAAATATTAAAAAATTATACAAACGAAAAAGGTTAAGAATCGAAAGATGGTGGATAGAGAGACAAAGGAGGCAAGTCTACTAAAAGAAAAGAATTTCTAGCCCCCAATTCAAGGCTCCCAACTCCTAACTTTTTTTGATTGAAGATAAAAACTGTTGCTGCAATCGTTTTTGAAACGCTTCTATGCCAAATTCTGATATTGCCTGTTTTCTCAACCATGCTCCATCACAGCGTTGGTCATCTCCTTTGAGAATTTCGATACAAGCTGCTGCAACAGCATCTGAATCGCGATGCGGTACTCGCCAACCCAATTTACCATCTTGTAATGGATCGGCAGAACCATCGTCATCACCCGATAATACCGGTACGCCACAAGCCATTGCTTCTAAATAAACAATACCAAAACCTTCTTGAGACGGCATAATATAAGCATCAGCGAGACGATAATGCTCTACTAATTCCTCTGTAGGAACGAATCCAGCAAAGACTACCTTATCTTCAACTCCTAAATCTTTTGCTAACTGCATTAAGCGGGGTTTGTCATCACCACGTCCAATTACTAAATATTTAACTTCAGGAAAAACTGTTTGTATTTGCGATAATGCTCGAATTGTAACATCTACTCCTTTGTAAATATCACCAGACCACAATCGCGTTACGCTCATCAAAACTTTTGCTTGCTTCAATCCGTAATGTTCCAATAAATTTTCTGGTTTTGCTCCTGGAGTAAAGCGATCGCCATTGACAGCACAAGGCAAAATTTTGATTTTACTAGTATTTAAACTATTGGCACTACTAGCAATTTCACGAGTATAGCGACTTACCGTCCAAATTTGTGAAGCTTTTTGGAGATTAGTTTGAGTTAATTTAGGTAATGGCTGCCAAACCTCTTTACCATGAGTAATTACGGTATAGGGGATCCCCAAAGGTTGACATAAAGTACCAATTAAAGGGGCGAGGTAAGCGTGACCGCAGTATACATGATCGGGACGTTGTTGAATTAGACATTTCAGCAATGCCAAAGTCATTTTTGTTCGTCCGACTTGAAAAGATTTAGCTTTGAAATAGTGAAATTGCAATCGTTCCGATTCAAAAGGATTAGCACAACCTTTTGAATCTCTTAGTAAAAATACTTCTCCATAAAGCGGTTCTGATAATGTGTTATAAGCTTTAAACACATCTTTTACATAGGATTGAATACCACCTTCACGAGAAAAAACTTCTAAAAAAACAAAAAGATGATTGAGCTTTTGATTGTTGTTGCTCTTTCTCAAATTAACGTATTTTTTTTTATTTGTTTTTGTAATTAACATTTTTTATATTTCCAATATATATTATTAAGATGACTAAAATTTATTATCCAATTGCGTTAGCGATAATTGTATGGTTCGCTAAATTTATATTAGTAATATAGTCTTCAAAACTAATAATTATATTCACGCTAATTGTTTGAAGACAATGTTTTTTTAGATTGTGCTTTCGATTTTTCTGTTTTTTTACAGTTTTTTAGATAAAACGATTAGATAAAACAATCTGTATAAATATGTTTCATTAATTAAAGGTGAAAAAAAACAACGCACTGAATAGTTTTGGCTCTCGCTGCCAAATTGTAACAAATATCTAGCTGTAACTCTAATGCTATGTATACGGGTATCTAAAAAAATATTTTATACACTTTTTATAAGTATTAGATATTTATGAAATTTATTTAAAATTTATTCAAACTAAAGCAGCAAATTTGTTTAAAATTTTATATAAGATTTCTATAATAGATATATAACCTGTATTAATGCTGAATGATTACTTGTAATAAAACTTTCTTGCACTTAAGTTAAGTTATTCACAGTTTGTCTGCTGCGATTCAAATATTAAGTCTAAACCGTCTGACAGACACTACAAGAATTTAAACTTTTTCAGCTATACAATGTAACTGTGCAGTAACTGACAAAGCAGAATAAGTAAGTCAGCATAAAAAATTGAAGTTATGTCCACAGCGAATGGAACGTCACCGCAACGTCTGTCGTTCACCTTCACCGCAGGTTGTCTCGAATAGTTAGATCGCGATCCCAAAAGTTTTGTGGGAATACATTCTGTTATATAGTTAAGTTTATTTGTGCCGACTTACTTACTTAAATTTTTCCTTACCTTGGCAATGCGCGTTTTGTTAAAAATCTCGGAAAATACGAACATGCTCTCAAAAAATTTCATTAAATCCAGTTAAATAGATTTTTTGCCAAATCGAAGATGCTTGGGACTTACTTGTCAAATAACGTACAGATTTTATAATCATCCCTAGCCCCAATTAATTTTCTTGCGTACCATATTTGACGATGAGCAAACAGTTTCTGCCATCCGTATCGCGTTCGTAAACAACTTTATCAGCTAATCTTCTCAATAGAAACCACCCATACCCCCCTACTTGTAGAGTACCGGGTTCTGGTTCGGCTATTGCATCTGGATTAAATGGCTTACCGTAATCCCAGATTCTAATTTCTAGTTTGTCATTCCACAGCAATACATCAATATCAATGTTTGTTTCTGGTGGTAAAGCTTGATGCGCGTGACGAACGGCATTTGTAAAGCCTTCGGCTAATGCTAAATTAAGTCGATATTGTTGACTTTCGAGCCAACTAAGCCCAGACAAATTACGCAGACAGAATTGTTCAAACCACTGTTGTACTAGGTTTAGAAGCTTGAGTTCGCTCTTAACCGTCAGATGGTCTTGCTCCACAATTGCTAGCATTGACCTTGACTTCTATATTAGTGAATTAGTTTTACTTACATCTTTTATAGTTTATAAAACTCAGATTTTAAAATCTGATTTGCTCTTCTTACTTTAAAAAGTCCCATGCATAATCTAAATTCACTGGGGTTCGCTCATGGACTTAAATGCTTATTCAAATTTACGAGGACTCCATATGTTAGCTATTTTACTACTTTACTATATATCCTTAAATAGATATTTAGACTCTAATACAATAGTCTCGATCTCCAATTACGTTTTGTTGATATTTTGCTGATAGAGGGTTCTGGGATTGTCAAAGTAGGGAAAGAAAAAAGAGCTTTAAGGTGTTTTAGATTATAGTTTATTCTGTAACGCTTTAAATATTATCTTCAAAAATTTTTTAAAAATTATTATACTTAGTTCAAGTATTTATACTTAGCTTAAGCTTTTGACTATTAATTGCTAAAGGTAACTTTCAATATCCCACGCTATCAAGCTAAAATCAGTCAAATCGATACAATTATAAGTTTTATTAAATTTAGCGCCTGTTAGAGTTTCCCAAAAGCACCTACAAAAGCACTTTTAAGAGAAACTCCACAGGCGCTAAAGCCTACCTATGCTTTTAAAAAGCTACAAAGCTCCCCTAGAAAAGTCCTAAAGTAAGAGACTTGTCCAATGGGAAAGTTGCGCCAATACCTAAATAGATAGTAACCAAAGTTCCAAAGAGGAATACAGCGGTAGCTACGGGACGACGGAAAGGATTTTGAAACTTGTTCACGTTTTCAATGAAGGGAACAAGAATTAATCCTAAAGGCACTGCAGCCATTGCTAACACCCCTAAAAGTTTGTTAGGAAGCGAACGCAAAATTTGGAAAACTGGGTACAAATACCACTCAGGTAAAATTTCTAAAGGTGTTGCAAATGGATTTGCTGGTTCTCCTGTCATCGCAGGATCTAGCACTGCTAGAGCTACGATACAAGCGAAGGAACCCATAATTACAACTGGGAAAACGTAGAGCAAGTCATTAGGCCAAGCAGGTTCACCATAATAATTGTGACCCATGCCTTTTGCTAATTTGGCTCTCAATTGTGGATCGCTTAGATCCGGTTTCTTTACTGTTGCCATTTTTTTAGGTACTCTTCTACTGAAGTTGAGTATTGTGAATCTCGATTCAACTGTCGGCTATTGTGCAGTAATAAAGGAATCTTGAGCCTCTAAAACTGAAGGTAGAAGTATTTGCTTCTGCCGGTCTGTTATTAGACCAATTTTAAAACAAATAATTCACTACTTGTGGTTTTAGAGATGTCATATTCCGTCACTGTTTTAGTTTTCCTGAAATTCCGCTCAGATCAAAATATTTAGCTCGAACTTATAACGGACCGCTAATACCTTGTTTGCGAATCATCAAGAAATGCGCCAGCATAAATACTGCGATTAACCAAGGTAGTACAAAAGTATGAGCGCTGTAGTAGCGAGTCAAAGTAGCTTGTCCTACGCTGGAACCGCCACGCAATAAGTCAGAAATTAAAACTCCGACTACAGGAATTGCTTCTGGCACACCACTTACAATTTTTACAGCCCAGTAACCAATCTGATCCCAAGGTAAAGAGTAGCCAGTAACGCCGAAAGAAACGGTGATTACAGCCAGAACTACACCAGTTACCCAAGTTAGTTCGCGGGGCTTCTTGAACCCACCAGTTAAATAAACTCGGAAGGTGTGCAAAATCATCATCAACACCATCATGCTGGCAGACCAGCGATGAACGGAGCGAATTAGCCAACCAAAGCTTACTTCGTTCATGATGAACTCAACGGAAGAATAAGCTTCAGCAACAGTTGGCTTGTAATAAAAAGTCATTGCAAATCCAGTTGCGAACTGGATTAAAAAGCAAGTAAGAGTTATTCCACCCAAGCAGTAGAAAATATTTACATGGGGGGGAACATACTTGCTTGTAACATCATCAGCTAGCGCTTGGACTTCTAAGCGCTCATCAAACCAGTCAATTACGTTGGTCATACAACCCAGATTCCTAGATATAGATTGCGGTTGATAATTATCTCAACAATCGGCTTCATCAGCCAACTGAGATTTTGAACGGACACCAAGAAAGTCAATTTACCTTTAAACTATCAGAGTGATGATAATTTAAAAAAATTAACAGTTTCTCAGGAGGGAATGTATTGCGTTCTAATTGCACCCGACCCACTAAAAAATAGATGGATACAAAGTAGATCATAGCGTTTAGCGGGCGCTATTTACCCAATTATTTGAAGTCTTCTGCCGGAAATCAATCGCGGAAAAAACACTTCTATAAAAAAAGTAACATAATCGAGAGATAGATTTCATTTTATCGGAGATCGTGAAAGCTGCTTTGAGATATGTAAATTTGGTTAAAGTAAAAGTAAAAATTGAGTATATGGATAATTCAAAGGTTTTTCGGAGTATTTTATCTTTTATTATGGCGTTGTGGCTGGCATTTGGTAGCTTTTGCTCTCCAGCAGCAGCCTTAACAGATGAGCAGAAACTGGTATCGCAAGCTTGGCGAATAGTCAATCGGACTTATTTAGATGACACTTTTAACCATCAAAATTGGGCGCAGGTGCGGCAAGAAGCTTTGAAAACAAGGCTTAAAGACAGCCAAACAGCTTATCAAGCAATTCAAAATATGCTCAAAACCCTTGATGACCCTTTTACAAGGTTTTTAGACCCGCGACAGTATCGCAGTCTACAAGTAAATACTTCTGGAGAATTAACAGGGGTTGGATTGCAAATTGCTTTAAACTCGGAAACGGGTAAATTAGAAGTAGTTACACCCATCGCAGGTTCTCCAGCTGAAAAAGCAGGAATTTTACCCCGCGATCGCATTGTCAAGATTGAAGGTACTCCTACAGATAATCTCACTCTTGATGAAGCAGCTTCTTTGATGCGCGGCAGAATTGGAACTGCTGTGAGCTTACTTATAGAGAGGGATTCTTCCTCTCCCAAAGAAATTTCCATCATACGCGATCGCATTACATTAAATCCGGTAATTGCTAAACTGCAAAAAAGTAAAAAAAATAATATTGGCTATATCCGCTTGACTCAATTTAATGCTAATGCGCCAATAAAATTAGCGAATGCAATTAGCGAATTAGAAGAAAAAGGGGCTGATGGCTACATTCTTGACTTACGAAATAATCCTGGTGGTTTGTTACAAGCTGGAATCGAAGTTGCTCGTCTGTGGTTAGATTCAGGTATTGTAGTTTATACGGTTAATCGGCAAGGTGTTCAAGGAAATTTTGAATCTTCCGGTCCAGCATTAACAAAAGACCCATTAGTTGTATTAGTAAATCAAGGAACAGCCAGCGCCAGCGAAATTTTGGCAGGTGCCCTACAAGATAATAAACGTGCCACTCTCGTAGGAGAAAAAACTTTTGGAAAAGGCTTGATACAATCATTATTTGAATTATCAGACGGTTCTGGCTTAGCGGTGACAATCGCTAAATATGAAACCCCCAATCATAGGGATATCAACAAATTAGGTATTACTCCAGATAAAGTGATGCCCTCCGAACCAATCGCAATCAATCAAGTAGCTACTTCCGATGACGTTCAATATCAAACAGCTGTTGAACTTTTAGAGTCAACAACTATTGCTCAACGGTTAGGAGCTAGGAGCTAGGATTTACCTATCCGCCTCTTTTCCAATGTCTAATTCCCAATCTTCAAAGAAGAGGTTTTGCCTTCTGTAGCTCTGCGAAATCGAGATTAGCTAAACTGGTGTAAGCGTTATCTATCAGACGTTTTCCTCTGAGAAAACCTGTATTTGCTCCGGGGCAAATGTACTTAAGTGTTTGGGGTGTGAAAGTCTCTAATAATAACTTGATACTTTTGATTTGCCGATGCCAGTGAAATGTTGTAGATGTTTTTAAAGGTACTGGTTCGGCTTGACGATTGGGGACTAAATGTCTTCCTGAAAACAATATTCCTCCCTGGGAATTATAGTGCAAACAAGACGAACCCGGAGAATGACCGGGTGTCCAAATTATTTGCGATACTGAATCAATATTGAATTTGCTATTGATAGCAGTAACCTTTGAGTCGGGTAATAAATAAGCCTCTTGTTCTTGGATTAAAATTTCACAGTCAAAAACTTTCTGGATTTCTGCACTTTTACCAATGGCACCGCGATGGCTAATAAATAACCAACGTACACCACCATTATTTTCTAAAAAGTCTCGATGATTTTCGTCCCAAGCCGGACAGTCAATGAGAATATTGCCTTCGTTTCTTACAATAAAGTAAGCTGTTCCTCCCAAAGTATCTCGATTGGGAGGAAATGCAAAAATAGAGTTGAGAATTGCTTTTGGTAGCTTGCGTGCATGATTGCTTTGCTCTTGGGATGAGGAGCGCATAAGAAAAAATTGTGTTATGGAGAAGGGTTGTCAGTTTGTATCGACAAAATAATTAGTTCGATTTTTAGATGGAGGAATTTTGAATTTTGCCTCCTCTTTGTTAAAAGCAAAAGATTTTGCGATCGACTGCACGTTAAGGTGAAAATTTATGCACGGGATTTAGGATGCAAGTATTATTGATCAACCGCAAACCGAATCAAGTCTATTCATTCGCTCGTACCTTAGGGCGAACGAAAGGAATATACGATTTTACCGTGCAAGGATTATACTTTTCATCGTTCGTTCAAAGTTTAATCTAAAATCTAGAGTCTAAAATTCAAAATTTAGGGAAAGTTTCGGTTAATGCGATAAGCAACGATTGACAACAGTTTCCGCAAAAGATTGGATTGATAATCCATTTTTTTTGACATTTGTATGCACTAATAAGACTACTGCAAGACATTTCCAAAAGAATAAATGAAAATAAAATGATATTTTGGCTTCTAATTATTTTAGGAATATTGATTTACTATATCCTCAGAAAGGAGGTTACGAAACTAACGAAAACTCCTCCTTGGCTGTTGTGGTTAGTATTGATGGCACCACCGATAATATGGATTAGTTGGGCAATCAAGTATGGGACTCAAATACCATTAGGGCTGTTTTTTGGGTCATTGGTAATTTGTACTGTATTATACAACGTGCTATTTGAGTGGGGTCGTATTCCGGTTAAGCAACAGAAAAAACCATCTGAAGCAGTCGATATACAAACGGCAGCAACTGTACAGACTAATGTAGAACCAACACGATTGCGCCCTATTGAGCCAGCAGAGGAAAGTCAACTCCGCTCTTGTTTTCCTTGGTCTGTGTACTATATTCACAATATTGAATACCGTCCTCAAGCTGTAATTTGTCGGGGTCAATTAAGAACTTCAGCTTTGAGTGCTTACCAGCAAATAAAAGAGAACATCGAAGCACAATTTGGCGATCGCTTCATTTTAATTTTTCAAGAAGGCTTTAACGGCAAGCCGATATTTTTGCTAGTTCCCAATCATCAAGCTGCTAAAGCTGCTGGTGGGGAACCGGAAAAACTAACTAAACCGGGATTAGCCTTATTGTTGCTAGGAGCTACTTTATTAACTACTACTTTAGTGGGAACTAATATTTCCGGGATTCAATATACGACGGAAGAAATATCCGCAAATCCAGGTTTAATATTGCGGGGCTTACCTTATGCTTTATCATTAATGACCATTTTAGGCATACATGAAATGGGTCATTATTTGACAGCAAAATTTTACAAAATTCGCACTACACTGCCCTACTTTATTCCCATGCCTCTTTTCTTGGGAACCTTTGGTGCATTTATTCAGATGCGTAGCCCCGTACCCAATCGTAAAGCTTTATTTGATGTTAGTATTGCTGGACCTTTCGCTGGTTTTGTCGCAAGTTTGCCTTTATTAATATGGGGTTTAGCTAATTCGCAGGTAGTTGAGATGCCAGAAGAAGCACAATTATTAGACACTAATGCTTTAAATCCCAGGCATTCTATATTAATCTCGTTGATTTCAAAATTAGCATTGGGCGCTCAGTTAGCCCCTGATATGGGTATAGATTTACATCCAGTTGCAATAGCGGGTTTCTTAGGAATTATTGTTACGGCATTAAATTTGATGCCCGTGGGACAACTTGATGGCGGGCACATTGTTCACGCTATGTTTGGACAGAAAACGGCGATGATTATCGGACAAACTGCCCGTTTGTTATTGCTGCTGCTTTCCTTTGTGCAGCAACAGTATTTACTGTGGGCACTTTACTTGATATTATTTGTACGCTTAGCTGACGAACCTGCTCTAAACGATGTGACGGAACTGGATAATAAGCGTGATGTTTTGGGGCTTATAGCAATTGCATTGTTAATTATAATTGTGCTGCCACTGCCACAGACATTGTCTCGTTTGCTAAATATTTGACTGGTGTAGAGCTAGAGGCAAAGAGTCTTGAGATTATTGGCGATGCTGGTTGCAAACGTCCCTCACCTTATTTCGGCAAAGGTTAAATTCATTATTGTTTAAATTTAAAATAAATTAACATTACATGGAAATGATTTTGAATGGTAAAGTTTTTACTCTACAAAACGGCTTTGCTTAATATATGATGATGTATCATTCTATCTTTTATTAAAAATAAACATAGGATGAATAACTAACTATATTTAATTTACGGCAAGGATAAAACTAGGAATGACACTGCAAATTCTCTCCACGGTATCAGTATTTTTTGCTCTAATAGTTACCATATTGGTTTTTCAAATAAAAAATGCCATCGGTGCTAGTAAAGTTGAACAAGAAAAATTATTAAAGCTTGTAGAAGACACAAGTGAGTTAAATAAGCAATTGACTCAAATAGTTGCTGACAGTAGTAAACATCAAACCGAATCTTCTGAATATTTAAAAGATAGGGTGAAAAATATAACTGAAACTACGGAAAAAGTTATAGTTCATCTTAGTGAGTTGGATAAAACAAATGCTCAAACGAAGCAAAGTCTTACCCAAGCTTTAGAAAGTAGCAAGAATCTTTCACAAGAAAAATTACAAGCACTAAGCGAGAAATTAGAAGTAGTTTCTTTGGTTTCTGGTAAAGTTGATAATTTAGCTCAAGCGACAGAAAAACTTGAAATACATCTTAGTGATTTAGATAAAGCTAATAATCAAACCCGAGAAAATCTCACTCAAGCAATAGAAGATAACAAAAATCTTTCTCAGCAGAACTTACAGGCACTAAGCGAAAAATTAGAAGCAGTTTCTTCCGTTTCTGATAAAGTCGATAATTTAGCTCAAGCCAATAATCAAACCCGAGAAAGTCTCACTCAAGCAATAGAAGATAACAAAAATCTTTCTCAGCAGAGCTTACAGGCACTAAGCGAAAAATTAGAAGCAGTTTCTTCTGTTTCTGATAAAGTCGATAATTTAGCTCAAGCTAATAATCAAACCCGAGAAAATCTCACTCAAGCAATAGAAGATAACACAAATATTTCTCAAATAAGCTTAAAAGAATTTAGCGAGAAATTAGAAGCAGTTTCTTCCGTTTCTAGCAAAGTTGATAATCTAACCCAAACTACAGAAAAGCTCGAAGCTCATCTTAGTAAGCTAGATAAAGCCAATAATCAAACAAAAGATAGTCTTACTCAAGCAATAGAAGATAACAAAAATATTTCTCAGCAAAGCTTAAAGGAATTTAGCGAAAAATTAGAAGCAGTTTCTTCCGTTTCTAGCAAAGTTGACAATCTAACCCAAACTACAGAAAAGCTCGAAGCTCATCTGAGCAAGCTAGATAAAGCCAACAATCAAACAAAAGAGAGTCTTACTAAAACTTTAGAAAGTAACAATAACCTTTCTCAAAAAAGTCTCAAGGAATTGAGCGAAAAATTAGAAGCAGTTTCTTCCGTTTCCGATCGAGTTGAGAATCTAAACCAAACTAGCCAAAAACTTGAGAAACACCTAACCCAACTGGATAAAGCAAATACTCATACAAGAGAAAGTCTTACAAAAACTATAGAAGGTAATAGTCAGACTCAAAAGGAATTACAATCATTGAGCGACAAATTAGAAGTCGTTTCTTCGATTCCAACCCAAGTTGAGAATTTAACTAAAACTACAGAAAAACTCGAACAAAATATCGCCCGCTTAGATAAAGGGAATGCTGAATCGCCACAGAACCCAAAATTAGGAGAAATTGACGCACAGTTAAACAATCAGCAAGAACAATTAAAAGCTGTTGTGGAAAAACTAGCTGGATTTGAGACAATGAAAACTCAAATTGATAATGTTGCTAAAACAGTAACTAAACTTGAAAGCAGTTCAAATCAATCAGCGCCACCTAAAAAGCCAAGAAGCAGAACAACTAGTAAAAAAGGTACATCAACTGGCTCATGAATTTTGTTTTTCAGATTTAGTTTGTAGAGACGCGATATATCGCGTCTCTACATTAATTATTAGCTAATAATTTATGATGCGCTGTTAGTTGCTGCATCAGTTTGTTTCGCAGCAGCAGCAGTTCCACCCATACGAATTTCGGAAGTGAAAGAAGCCATACTGAAACCACCGAAACGCTTAAGAACGCCAACACGCATCCGTAGATTTGGGCTTGCGAACCATAAACGTTCTTCAGACCACATAGTTTCGTATTCTGTAGTTAAGGTAAGCGCATCATCGCTACCCATTTTATAAGTTCCAGCAACTGGGGTTTTTTCTGCATAACCCATCTCTCGCAGCAACTTACCGATATTAGGATTATCTAAATCTGGTATCGCAACTAAAACAGTCGAACCTTCGTGTTTTTCTTGATCCCATTCCATAGTGCCGTTCCAAGTTACTCTAGCACCACTATTTCCACTGCTAGGTTCTACTTGATGTTGTTCGCATAATTTAATTACTTCAGGATGATCTGCGGCTAAAGTTTCAATAATAATATCTGATTTGCCACCTTCAGATTGTTTAAAAGCCAAATGATGACTAGTACGATGAGAAAACCATTTACCAGCACTTAATTCAAAAAATTCTTCAATATTCATCTTCCGCAAACAACCTTACATCAAAGTTTTTATAATCCCGCTTTTAAAAATGTAACAGCTAGCAAGTACTATATTGCGAGAAAGTTAAGAAAATCAAATTTTTCGTAGTTGAGAATATATTATCGAACGGGCAGGGATGCCCGTACCACAAGAGAATTCTGATTTTATAGGTGTAGATGTTAAGATTCGGCTTCTATGATAGTTTATTGTTCGCTTGTTCAATTTTGGATAGCGAAATTCTTGCCGATTCGCTAACGTGATTGTGGCTATCTTTTTCTAGATATTTCAAAGCTGAGATACTTTTATCAGTGGGAAGATTTCCTAAAGCTTCTGCTAAACGCTGACGTACTAACCAATCATCTGATTGAGCAAAGCGGAGGATTTTGTCTACTGACTCGATATCTTTGATTTCTCCTAAAGCAGCTACAGCAGCTTGCTGAATCACAACTTCTTCACTTTCGAGGGCTTTGTAAAGTACTTCCTTGGCGCGAGTATCTTTTAAATTACCAAGCGCCACAGCAGCACTGAAACGTACCAACCAATCTGTATCTTCGTAAAAAGCTCGCGATAAAGGTTCTAAAGCTCTATTGTCACCCAAATATCCCAAAGCACCCGCCGCATCGGCTCTGATGCCATAATCTTTATCGGATTCCAATGTTTGGATTAAAATCGGGTAGCAATCCGGTGTTTGTTTAATTCCTAAAGCAAATATCGCCATCGAACGTAGTTGCAAAGATTCATCATCAAGCACCTTTTTAATTAAAGGAACTGCATCCTCTGCGGGCACATTCCTCAAAGAAGCCAGAGCTACCATCCTGTCTCTCAAAGAAGAACTTTCTAATTGACTAGTAATTTCTTGTAAACTTGTATCTGCCATTTTTATTAATTTGGATATAGTTACTTATATTTACATTTCTATAAGTAACATTACTAAGCGCCAACATACATTAGCCCGATGGCAGGTTTTTACGATGATTATTTACCAGCCATAGCAACACAGTACCAGTAATTGCTCCACTAGCAGCCCAGCCTACCCCATTAGATATACTCCCACCGCCAACTTTACAGGCAGATGCACATACATAAGCACCTACCCCGCCTCTGACAATTCCACTCAAAGCGCTAGCAAGTATCCACCAAAGCGCATATCTAAAATAACGACTCAGCACCAACCATTGAGCAAATCCCAAAACTGCAAAATTAATCGGTTGCTGAACGATATTTAACCAAAAAACTTCCCAAAATATACCCGTAGACTTGAGAAATTCAACTACCGGATTGAGAATTTCGCCGGTAAATATCATTAAATAAATACCTAAAATCCAACCAAAACCACTTACAGGTATCCACCACACAGCAGATTTTATATAGCGTCGTAAAACTACCCATTGAGCAATTCCCACTACAAAGCCACTGGCGATTAATTCCCAGAAAAAATCTGTTGGTGCAGCCATATAGCCGATAAACGCACCAGCGATACCGGTTGTCAGCAGCCAGAATAACCATAACGACATAATTCGTAACTATGATTTAGAGGGGGGAGAGGGGGGAGAGGGGGTAGAAATAATTTATAACTGCTAACTGTTATTCTTCCTTCTCTCTTCAAGCTTAAGCAAAATTTCCGCGTGCATTTCGCGGGTGATGGGATAAAAATAAGTTAAAAATAATCCGCAAATTAAACATATTATGGGAATGGGGCCGACAGCGATACGGATGGCTGATAGTGCTGCATCTGGCTGTATTGGTAATTCAGTTTGTCCGGGAACATTTTCCTGGAAGCCCGAAGTTTGCAAAGCGATTCCCACTAAAAATAAACCGAAAGCTAAACCAAATTTTTGCAGCAATACCATAAAGCCGTAAAATACACCTTCACGTCTTTGTCCGGTTTGTAGTTCATCTAATTCGATCACATCTGGCATCATAGACCAAGGTACCAGATAAGCTACCGATACTCCCGAACCTGCTATTACTGCTAAAACATACATTAAATTTATTTGATCGGGTTGTAAAAAGAATAATCCCGACGCTGCGATGATCCATAAAAACATTCCCATAAAGTAAACGGCTTTTTTACCAACTTTTTTACTTAATGCACCCCAAACAAAGAGCATTAATAAAGCTGTTCCCTGTACGCCAATCATGACTGTAGGTACGTCTGATTCCTTCAGCTTCATGCAATAGATAACAAAATAAGGAATAACGCTTGCTGTTATTTGTACCCCCAACCAGGAAAATAGATATATACCAATTACGAATAAAAAAGGTTTATTGTTGAAAACGATTTTGATTTGTTCTCCCATAGGAATCGATTGGCTTTCCTCGCTTTGAGTACGTTTCGCTTCAAAAGCCAAAACGCGATCGCGAGTTCCCCAGACACACCAAAATAGCCCTAAGACTGCAATTACAGCACATACCGCTGCTAAAACTAAATATTGGTGTTGACGATTATCAACTAAAGAAAATATCAGTCTTGCTAAGAATAATGAAAGAATGCTACCGCCGATAGAAAAAGCGAAGCGAATACTATTAAGGCTGGTTCGTTCGTCATAATCTTGAGTTAATTCTGGAGTCATTGCCGTGTAAGGCAAATTAACTACCGTATAAAATACCTGAGATATCACCCCAATGATGACGTAATACCAAAACAGTACCCAAACATTGGTACTTGGTACAATCCACTGCAAAAAGAAGAAAATACCAAAAGGTATCGCACCATACAGCAGCCAAGGGAGACGACGACCCCAACGTTTAGATTCCGTTTTGTCAGTCAAAACCCCTACAAAGGGGTCATTTACAGCATCCCAAATTTTACCCACCATCAAGATGCTGCCAGCTAAACCCGCAGGAATACCAGCGACATTAGTAAAGAAAACTAGCAGAAAAAATACCGAAATATTCGCAGTAATCGCCGGTCCCAAATCCCCCGCACCGTAAGCCAACTTGGTTTTTAAGTTGAGTTTTTTATTTTTATCAACCTCTTGGGGATAACCATCAGCCACAGAATCGCTCATAATACCTACACTCGTATTACAATAAAGGATTTGGCATCTACCATTAATTTTAAATTACCTCTCTTATGCCAGACCTTTATATCTCGTGGTCAGATTATCACCACAAAATAGAACAACTAGCTGCTCAAATTTATCAATCCGGCTGGGAATTCAATCAAATAGTTTGCCTTGCCAGGGGTGGGCTGCGAGTAGGAGATATTCTCTCCCGTATATACAAGCAGCCATTAGCAATATTAGCAACATCATCTTACAGCGGTGCGGGCAAGCAAGAAAGGGGTGAATTAACCTTTTCTCGACATTTAACTATGACTGAAGAGGCACTAGGTTCGCGAATCCTGTTAGTTGATGACCTCGTAGATTCAGGAGTTACGCTCAAAGAGACTATTCCTTGGCTAAAGAAAAATAGTCACTCAAAAATTGAAGAAATTCGCTCTGCCGTAATTTGGTATAAAGCTTGTTCAGTAATAGTCCCCAACTACTACGCCGATTACTTACCCGACAATCCTTGGATACATCAACCATTTGAAGGTTATGAATTTACAAACCCAGCGGAGCTTGCCGAGAAGGTGAGTCAGCCTTGTTGATGTGATAGGTAATGGTTAATAGGTAATTGGTAATGGGTTAACAATCTTACCAATTACCAATTACCAATTCTCAATTACCAATTACCAATCCGAAACAAAAACATCCGTTGTTAAAATCTAAAATACTATCAGCCACATCGGAAGAGTTAAAAGCAATATTATCGTTCCTGTTGCTACTGTGGTAACTGCTAAGTCGCTGTCGAGATTGAAGATTTCGGCAATTATTAAAGTGGAGAAAGCCGGGGGCATTCCTGCTTGTATTACAATTACTTGCGCCGGAGTGCCTGTTAAACCCACAACTCGGAAAATACTACCTAGAATTAGCGGTACTAGCAGCATTTTGATGGCGATGCTGATTCCTGCTTGGGGTAAATTATGCCAGGAATTTAACTTGCTCAATCGCATTCCCATTAAAATCAGTGATAAACCGACACCAATCCAAGCAAATTTATCTAAAACAAATTCTGCGGAGGGGGGAATTTTTATTTGACGAAACAGCAAGCCGAATCCGAAACTCCATAAAGCAGGATTGATTAATATTACTTTGCTAATCTGCAAAAAGTTTGTAGCACTACCGCTAAAACGGGCTGCGATTACTGTGCCAAAACCCCAAGTCACAAACAACGAACCTAATAAATCGTAAAATAATCCCCAGGCAAAATACTGAGTTCCATGTACTGCCAAAGTGATAGGATAGCCAAGAAAACCCGTATTTCCTGCCATCGCCGATATTATTAAACTTCCCTGAGTAGGCTGTAATAAGACTGTACTTGTAAAATAACTTTGCAATTTTATGACGACTATGGCAAAAAATGCTCCGAGTAACATGGCAGCGTAAGCTACTGCAGGTGCAATCCAAATTGCTCCGGATAAATCGGCTTTGCGTAAAAAAGCGACAATTCCTATCGGTACTCCTATCCAAAACAGGAACTTACCCAAACGATTTAAAGCTGTATTCGGTAGCCAGCGCCCTAATAAAAATCCTATTGAAACCGTTGCAATCAGCTTAAAGTAAAGTTCTAAGATGTTTTCTAACACAAAATCAGGAATTGCATATGTAACCTACTATCTAACAGGTTTCTTTCTCTACCGTCTACAATCTCTAATAATTACCGAACATTCATCAGGAGTTGAGCCTTGAATAATGAGTTTTACGAGGAAGCACAAAACTCAACCCCCTCTGAAATAAGCGAAGATATTCCCCAAGCTTTGCGCGATACTCCTGATGCGGCTCCCAAACTAGGTTTGTCCTCATCGTTTGTGGCGATCGCCGGAGTAATGGGTTTTGTTCTACTTGCTGCAATTAGTGGTTTAATATTTTACGTTGCTACCCCCAAAAATACAGCAAAACAGCAACCTTCACCTACTAGTTCGGCTTCTCCTAATACACTAGACAGTGATTCTGTCAATAAAAAAGCAGAACAGCAAACACTGTTAGGTCATTTAGAATACAAAGAAGCTCCAGAATCGGAAATTGTAGCAGTTAATGTAGGCGGAAGACGGATAAAATTACGAAAATCTGCCGGTGAAAGGTTTAAGCAGATGGCGAAAGATGCTCAGAAAGCTGGTGTAAGATTAGTACCAATTTCGGGATTTCGCTCGGTTAAAGAACAAGAAAAATTATTTATTAGAGTTGGTGCCCAACGCAATCAAACACCAGCCCAAAGAGCATCAGTAAGCGCTCCTCCCGGACATAGCGAACATCACACCGGTTACGCAGTAGATATTGGTGATGGTGCAGTACCGGCTACGAATTTGAGTACCAAGTTTGAAAAAACCAAAGCATTTAAATGGTTGGAAGCAAACGCTCCCCGTTATAGTTTTGAATTGTCATTTCCCGAAGGTAATTCACAAGGTGTGAGTTATGAACCTTGGCATTGGCGATTTGTTGGTGATAGAGATAGTTTGGAGACTTTTTATAAGGGTAGGGATGTTAAGCCGATTCCTACGCCGGAATCATAAAAAATATAGATTACCTGTGTAGAGACGTAGCAATGCTACGTCTTTTTTGTTTATGGGGATAACGCAAAATCTTTGTTTTAAAATTTTTTGATCGTCAGCATCCAAACACATTAATTAAACGAAGGAAGAAGGAAGAAGGAAGAAGTTTGGAATTGGGATGGGGATTTAAACCCCAACCCAATTCTGACACCGTAGGTTGCCGGGGAATTAAACCCATATATTTAAGTTAATACCAAGAAATATAATAATCATCTATAGTTATTGGAAATTCGCGACCTGTGAATAATGTGAATAATAATACAATAAAATACTCTGGTCGAGTTAAAACTATTATTTGTAAAAGACTAACTAACGATTGGCAAGATTTAGCAGATTATTTTGATATTCAATTACACGAGCGTGAAGGTTTTCGTTCGGGAAGACAAGCTCATGGTGTCTGGGAATGGTTGGAGCAAAGAGATAGAATTGGTGAATTAGAATCGGCTTTAAATGATATTGGACGGGATGATTTAGTTGAGGAGCTTAAAAAAAAACTAGTTGATGGAGAAAGTACTAGTTTATGCTTAGCTAAGCTATTTAACGTTCCAAAATTACCAGATAATTTTTTACCACGTGACGAACAGCTTCAACCCCTCAAACAAAAAGTACTTTCTCATACTAATCAACCTGTAGGAATCACAAGTACTACTCGTCGGGTAGGTTTACAAGGGATGGGTGGTATTGGAAAAACTGTTTTGGCTACGGCTTTAGCAAGGGATGAGGATATCAGAAAAAAGTTTTTTGATGGGATATTTTGGATAACATTAGGACAAAGACCAAAGCTTTTAGATTGGCAATTATATTTATCAGAAACTTTGGGAGATAATCAAGCTACATTTACTGAAATTAGTTTTGGTAAAGCCAAGTTAAAGCAGTTATTTGCTGATAAATCTTGTTTGCTGATTTTAGATGATATTTGGAATTTGAATCATGCAACGACATTTGATGTTTTAGGAGAAAAATGTCAGATGCTAGTTACAACTCGTGATGCTTCGATAATTACGAGTTTTGGTGCTGTTCGACATGAATTAGCGGTTTTGAGTCAGGAGCAGTCTTTAACACTTTTAGCCGATTGGGCTGGTTATAAAGATAATACTCTGCTTCCTCCAGAAGCCAATCAAGTTGTTGAAGAGTGCGGAAACCTACCTTTAGCGCTATCGATGGTAGGAGCTATGTTGCGTGGTAAACCCAACCTTTGGGGAAATGTATTGCAGAAGTTGCTCCCGTGCTGATTTAGATAAAATTCAGCAACAGTTCCCAGATTATCCTTATCCCGATTTACTCAAAGCGATTCAGGTTAGTGTAGAAACTTTAGAAGCAGATACCAAAGAAAAATATTTTGATTTTGCTATATTTTCGGAAGATACAGCAATACCAGAACAAGTTTTACAAATATTTTGGCAAGCTGAAGGTTTAGATGAATACGATACTCAGGATGTAGTAGATGAATTAGCAAACAAGTCCTTAGTATCAACGGATGAGGATGGTAAATTACGGTTGCATGACTTGCAATTAGATTATCTCAGGAAGCAGACAGAAGATTTATCCACATTACACAATCGCTTTTTGCAAGCCTATAGCCAAAAATACCCCGATGGCTGGCATACTTTAGAAAATGACGGCTATATTTACCAATATTTAAGCTATCATTTCCAACAAGCACAACGAGAAGACGAACTTCAACAATTGCTGCTTGATTTTCGGTGGTTAAAAGCAAAGTTAAAGAACACTAATATAAATGCTTTGATAGCAGATTATAATCTCATTCTGAGCGAAAATAATTTTGATCGACAATCTCAATCGCCACAAGATAAAAGTCTTCAATTAGTAAAAGGTGCTTTACAACTTTCGGCGCATATTTTAGCTGGAGATAAAAATCAGCTACCAGGACAATTATTCGGACGTTTGCTGTCTTTTCAAAACCCTGAGATTCAGCATTTATTACAACAAGCAAAAAATAATCAAACTTCTCTCTGGTTGCGACCTTTTGTTCCCAGCTTAACTCCTCCTGGTAAGGAATTAATAGCCACTTTTCAAGGTCATAGTGACTCGGTTTATGCAGTGGCTTACGCACCAGATGGAAAACGGGCGATTTCTGCTTCCTATGACAACACTCTCAAGCTATGGGATTTACAAACAGGAGAAATTGAGCATACTTTTCAAGGTCATAGTGACTCGGTTAATGCAGTGGCTTACGCACCAGATGGAAAACAAGCGATTTCTGCTTCCGATGACAACACTCTCAAGCTATGGAATTTACAAACAGGAGAAATTGAGCATACTTTTCAAGGTCATAGTGACTCGGTTTATGCAGTGGCTTACGCACCAGATGGAAAACAAGCGATTTCTGCTTCCGATGACAAAACTCTCAAGCTATGGAATTTACAAACAGGAGAAATTGAGCATAGTTTTCAAGGTCATAGTAACTCGGTTAATGCAGTGGCTTACGCACCAGATGGAAAACGGGCGATTTCTGCTTCGCATGACCAAACTCTCAAGCTATGGAATTTACAAACAGGAGAAATTGAGCATACTTTTCAAGGTCATAGTAACTCGGTTAATGCAGTGGCTTACGCACCAGATGGAAAACGGGCGATTTCTGCTTCCTATGACAAAACTCTCAAGCTATGGAATTTACAAACAGGAGAAATTGAGCATACTTTTCAAGGTCATAGTAACTGGGTTTATGCAGTGGCTTACGCACCAGATGGAAAACGGGCGATTTCTGCTTCCTATGACAAAACTCTGAAGCTATGGAATTTACAAACAGGAGAAATTGAGCATACTTTTCAAGGTCATAGTGACTCGGTTTATGCAGTGGCTTACGCACCAGATGGAAAACAAGCGATTTCTGCTTCCGATGACCAAACTCTCAAGCTATGGAATTTACAAACAGGAGAAATTGAGCATACTTTTCAAGGTCATAGTGACTGGGTTGTTGCAGTGGCTTACGCACCAGATGGAAAACAAGCGATTTCTGCTTCCGATGACAAAACTCTCAAGCTATGGAATTTACAAACAGGAGAAATTGAGCATAGTTTTCAAGGTCATAGTAACTGGGTTAATGCAGTGGCTTACGCACCAGATGGAAAACAAGCGATTTCTGCTTCCGATGACAAAACTCTCAAGCTATGGAATTTACAAACAGGAGAAATTGAGCATAGTTTTCAAGGTCATAGTAACTGGGTTAATGCAGTGGCTTACGCACCAGATGGAAAACGGGCGATTTCTGCTTCCGATGACAAAACTCTCAAGCTATGGAATTTACAAACAGGAGAAATTGAGCATAGTTTTCAAGGTCATAGTAACTGGGTTAATGCAGTGGCTTACGCACCAGATGGAAAACGGGCGATTTCTGCTTCGGGTGACAAAACTCTCAAGCTATGGAATTTAGAAACAAAGGAAGAGGAAGATACTTTTACTGGTGAAGCTTTTATGGTGAGTTGTGCTGTTGCACCTGATGGGTTAACAATTGTGGCGGGAGATGTAGAAGGAAGGGTGCATTTTCTGCGTTTAGAGGAAGGGAATTAAAGCCTTTTGCCCCTGATATTACAATTGTGCCAGTTGCGGTCATTGCTAATTCTTTTTAATTATTCCCCAAAATCTCATTCACGTTAATATTCACATCATCAAAAGCTTGAATAACTAAACTCTCACCCCTGACAAGTTTATCTACTTTCTGATAACCATCCGTTGCGGGTTCTCGATACACTTCTACACATTCGGAATTAATATCAACCAACCAAA
The DNA here is from genome assembly GCF_000316665.1 of Rivularia sp. PCC 7116. Taxonomy (GTDB): domain Bacteria; phylum Cyanobacteriota; class Cyanobacteriia; order Cyanobacteriales; family Nostocaceae; genus Rivularia. Next base: position 3,012,283 of record NC_019678.1, read on the forward strand.
CTTCTACTACACTTTCTTCAGCATAAAGAGGTGTTTTTACTTCCCGGTCATATTTAATAGTAGTATCAGCAACTTCTATAACCAGAAAAACATCTTTTGGCTGCGGATGTGCTGATAAGTAATCATCCTCACGAGGTTTTAGTAAAGCCACGTCTGGTTGTGGTTGTGAACTATCATCTAATCCTATGGGATTTTGAACGCTGATAATTACTTCATCGCCCAATTTCCGATGCAAAACTTTATCTAAACGTCTTACACAACAAGCATGTTTGGTTCCTATAGCAGCCATTTCAATTATTTCTCCCCGAATCAATTCCACCCTGTCATCTTCATTCAGAATGCCTACTGCTGCCATTTTGTGGAATTGTTCGACAGTAAATTTCCTTCTGAGCAATTGTACAGTCATTTTTTGTGCAGGGATTTTGGGTTGTTTACTGGTTCCTAGCCTCTGGCTGGGAACCCATAACCGGAGGCTCTGCCTCCAGTATAAGTGGAAGGCAGAGCCTTCTTAAATGCATTACAAGGCAGAGCCTTGTAACGAGATAAAAGCATAAGCTTGCCGTTGCGGCAAAGTTATGGGTTATGGGTAAATGTGACTTTACCCATAACTTTGCCGCTACTGGAACCATAACTTTGCCGCCAACAACACCATAACCCTCATTCTTACGTCAGCCAATTTTTGATGAAATTGGCATCTTGGAACCATAATTTTGCCGCTAGTTCAAAATGGAATGATAAGTCTGCCGTGAGTTCAATCGAATATACAAAGCAGGAAAGAGCAGAAGCGGTTTATGCTGGCTGGTGTCGGAGATAAATTTTCATCTATGGCAGCCCTATTAATTCCAAGTGAGGAATATGTAGACTTAACTTTTAAGTTAAGAGGCGCACCTATTCCTCTTGATAATGGCTATGTTATCTATAGTGCTTTGTCAAGGATTTGTCCTAGTCTTCACGAACTGAAGTCTATTGGAATCCATCCGATTGCTGGAATACCAACTAGGAACAATTTGCTTGAGATCGCGGCTCAATCTCGTTTAAAAATCCGGATTCATCACCAACAAATCCCTTTATTATATCCCTATTTAGCAGGTCAAGCTTTTCACATAGGTAAAAATTCTTATCAACTAGATATTCCCGATTACAAACCGTTAATTTCCTCAGAAAGCGTTTATTCACGATTGGTGGTAATCAAAGGGTTTCAAGATCCTAGTAACTTTATTGAAGCTGTGCAACGGCAACTAGATAATTTAGAAATACAAGGAAAAATTGAACTTCTTACCCGACAAGATGGAACACCTCAAAGAAGGCAATTAACCATCAGTAAGGAAGGGAAACAGTTTAAAGTTAGAGGATTTGGCGTAAAAGTAAGCGAACTTAACCCTGAAGATTCCTTAACCCTGCAAGAACATGGTATTGGGGGAAAACGAAAGATGATGTGCGGAATATTTGTCCCAGCGACTCGCAACAAGGAAGAAAAGGAAACCATTACATGATTGCTACCCAGCCCAAAATTTCCCTATCTCTCGATGCTGCGGATACGACAATCATTCACCGCGCTGGAATGACGGGACTTTACATGACTTTAAAGCGGTTAGAAAAGCAATATCCCTCATCTCATCAGCGCGGAGGATATATATCATGGAATTTAACTGCTGATACTATTGAATTATCTTGGGAAGGAAGTGATTTAGTTGCCTTATCTTGGTTAATTAAGGAGTCTTTTAAACTAGATGATACAGGTTTAATTCATTTGGCAGGACTAGAAAATGATGCAATAGATTTAATCCAGAAAATTCATATTCATGAGGGAATGCGTGCTGTTTTCCTGCGTCATAATAAGTTTTATAAAGCGGGAGAATTAGTTGACACTGAATTAACAGTTAAAGATAAAAAAGTCGAGTATCAATACCAATCCCTAACTTGGTATGCACATCAAACCTTTGCAGAAAAGTTATGCAATATAGATACCCAACAACTGAGACGTGATTATATTCAAATAACCAGTTGGTTGTATTTAGGGGGAATTGTTCGTCACGCGAAGACGCAGAATATTACAAAACTGGAAGAAAAACTTGAATACGCTTTCGCATTATTATTTGTACCAGTTATTTGTCATTATTGCTTATTTCATATTCCATCAGAAGATTTGAAGGAAAAGAAACCCCATCGCTACCTAGTGGTGATTCCAGAAATCAAAGATTTTGAAGATGCTTCTCAAAGAAGATGGCGGTTACAGCAATTAGAAACTAAACAGTTTCATGTTAGTAACCTTGGTGAAGCAGGATTAATTTATTACAGCTTAGACGATATTCACACTGAGGCGGACTACTATCAAGCTTGTCAAGTTTGGTTATATGAAAAAATGAATAAATCTTCCCGTCAAAGAACATTGATGGGGATAGAAGAAATTAAAATTTATAAGAATACTTTAACGACTTATCAACAGGTTCAAAAGTACTTTAAAACAAATTATCAGAAAATTAAACCTAAGCAAGTTTTTGTTAAAGTGAATCCAATTCGCTCTCTGATTGCTGATAATTTAGTGAAAGGAAACCATTGGTGGTCTAAATTTTGGGAAAAATTGGTGATAGAGGATTCAAAAGAATATTTATTTAACCAGTTATTTTTCAATCGAGAAGGACTCGTAATAATGGCAGAGAATAGTGAAGAAGATAAGCAGTATCTTATTTTTATTAAGGTATTTCAGCAAGCAATGAAGGGCAACTTTGCTAAACTGTATGCCAAAACTGAGGAAGGAAAAAATCCTCCAATTAAGAAGAAAGTTGAGCGATTAAGGGCAGAGCTAAACTGTTGTTATGATGAGTTGTCGTTTAAGGAATATTTGTCTGACTTTTTAGTAAGAGGGGGGTTAAATAAATATTTTAATCATCATCAAGAAGAGATTGCACTATTAATTAAAAAATCATCTTGGCAAGAATTAAGAATTTGGGCATTGTTAGCGATCGCCAGTTATAAGCCCAAGGATAAACCTACCAATAGTGATGATCATTCATTAACAAACAATCAACAACTAGAAGAAATGAATGATGAGTCAGAAGAAGAATGATAACAATATACCCAATTATTACCTCTACGGAACAGTCCTCACTCGTTATGGGTTAGCGTCCTTAAATCATGACATTAGTCGAGGTAATAAGACTATTCTGCAAAAAGGCTATTGGAATGGTAAAATTCATTCTTTTGTTGGTTCAAGTGCAATTCGTTGGGCGTTACGTTTTTATCTTCAAAAGCAAGGTTATTTAGTTAATAGAGTTTGGGACGAAGATGAACATATTAATCGGTTAACAAGTGAAGATTTCGATCCAGAACAGTTTTATGATGATGATATTTTTGGGTTTGCTTTACTAGAGTCTGCGAAAACAGAGGAGGAGACTTCAACAACCAAGAGGAAAAAGAAAAAAACAAAACTCAGCACTCCTAATCAGCGATTGGGTGCTTTAGGAATGAATATGGCTGTTTCGCTTACGCCTTATGACGGTGCAGTTAAATTAGGTGCAAAAAGTGGCAAAAAAAAGGATAGTACATCGCTTCATTTCACCGAATATCATGCAACTAGATATCAATATTATTTTGCAATCAATGTTACTCATCTCAAAGATTTTTCGCGAATCTTACCTCTTATAGATGGGATTATGAATCTGCCCAAGGTAGGAGGTAGTAGTAATGTTTTTAATTATCCTTTCTTTCCCGATAGTTTAGTATTTCAATGGACAAATAATTTTGCTTCATATGTTTCCTATTGCTTTGAATATTGCGAACCTAAGAGTAAGGAAGTAAAACTGACAAAAGAGTTTATAGATGAAGTTGAATGCGGACAAATTGACCCTGGGCAATTGTGGATTGGGGGAACAATTGTTAAGGATTTACAGCAATTAGATAATTTTGATAATTCCCCTTTTAATAAGGTGAATATTAATCGGAATAGAAACGAACTGATTGAAGCTTTGAAAACGGTTATCAAAAGAGACTTGGGCTTAGAATAATCAAAATGGTTGCACCATTAATTCTCTATTTGGATGTTCCATTTGCGACTTTTCGGGAGTCCCATGCAAGGGAAATGGGAAAAACCTATCCTGTTCCTCCTCCAGCGACAGTATATGGAATGTTGTTGTCTTTGGTAGGGGAAACGGATGTCTATCGCCACTGTGGGGTAGAATTGGCGATCGCGATGTTATCTAGCCCCAAGAAGTCGCGAATTTTGCGTAAAATGAGACGGTTTAAGAATGCTGATTTTAGCCATCCGGAGAACGTGATTCCCGGTTATCAAGAAGTTTTGTCTAATTTGAAGTGTTTGATTTGGGTTCGTTCTGACGGGGAGAAGATACAACCAAGCTTGAGGGATAGGATAAAGTTGGCTTTTGAACATCCTGAGCTAGTAAGACGGTTTGGTTGTTTATTTTTGGGAGAAAGCGACCAGTTGATAAAAAAAATCAAACTTGTCTCGGAAGATTATCTAGGGGAGGTGAGACATTGGGTAATTAGGGATAATCGAGGTGGGTTGACCTTACCTTATTGGGTTGACCATGTGGGGTCAAGAAATACGCGATTTCTGAGGTATCGGATTGAGGAAATGGATAGATTGTCACCCCCTAATTTGGCGTGGACAATGATTCAATCTCCGATTTGACAAGTATCTGTACTGGGTAAGGGGATTGAGGTCAAAGAATAGCGGAAAGATTTGCACAGTATGGGATATAGCGATTTATAACTGGAAAAGGTGCTTGCAAATCCTTGAAAGAGTTAAGGGGATTGAGTTTTAAAGGTTGATTGAATATAAGAAATTAATAAGTTTTGTTTTTTTGGCATTTCCTGCTGAGGGGTACTTGTAAAATTGTGAGTGAGCCTTCATCGCTAAAGAGTTTTAACCTGTGCTGTGAATCTTGGCTTTATGCCGTTAGGCGTTGCTCACCACCTAGAAGTTTACATCGTATCTGCCATTTGTCGAGGTGAATCTTGGCTTTATGCCGTTAGGCGTTGCTCACTGAACAGCTTTGACAACATAGGTACCTCTTTTATTTAGTGAATCTTGGCTTTATGCCGTTAGGTGTCACTATACCCAAAAGTTGTCAAAGGCTGGAAGCATAAGCGAGTAACTTAGGGGCTGAAACCCTTATTGTTGCGTTAATTGATTGTCAAGAAGTCCGGCGCAATGGAAGCATAACTTGTCCGCTTGAGCAAATTGGAAGCATAAACCTATGCGTGAGTCCTAAAACGGAAGCATCCTTTAAACCCTATAAAAACGTTTAGATTACACTAGTACTACTTTATACATCCTTGCCCAGATTGAGTTTTGGAGACAGAAGCATAATTTGTCCGATAGTCGATTGGAAGCATAAGTTGTCCTTTGCTGCCAAGTTATCCTTCCAGTGACATTAGGCGTTGCTCACTCGGGTGTTGTAGACTTCTCGGACTCGAATCACATGTGAATCTTGGCTTTATGCCGTTAGGCGTTGCTCAAAATCAAATCTTGAAGGCGAGCTAAAAGCTTTGTCCGTATTTATTAATTTACTGATGAAAAAAACATCAGTATCTTAGCTTATAATCAAAGCTCAAATTTTACCCATTGCTTTCCCAATTAATTTCATAAGCACTTCTGCTCTAGCTTGGAAAAATGCTTCAAAATTATCGGATTGCAAAATATTAAATTCGATACAGTGCGAGCCTCCTTCGGAGGAGCTTCGCTAACGCAATATTTCTTCTATTCGTGTTGCTTTTATTCCTTGTCGTTCAAACTCCTTGAGGTAAAGCGAAGGAGCCTTGCTACCGATTTTTTTGTTGGTCTTAGCGCTTAGGGGAGTACGATTAACAAGGCAGTTATAAATTTTGGGGTCAATGCCTTGTTTGCGACACCAAGCAATAGGGAAGATATGATGCGAGTCGATTTGCTCCTCAAAATAAACAACATCGTTGATTTCTTCACCTGTAATCCAATCAACTGCACCTTCGCGACGTAGTAATGCCGCAAATCCTTGATATACAGCACCAAGTCTTTTTCTCACACTGAGCAGTCTTTGGTAAGAGAAATTTGCTTGGACAATGCCAAAGGGTACTAAATATAAATACCGCTGAAAACTTGTAAACACTTCACTGATATTCGCAACGCTTCCTAGTTCTTCAACAGCATCACGAACAGCATGATATTTTAGTTCCAACAGTTGAGGTAATTTAGCGCGATCAAGTTCTCCTACCCCTGCTTGAACGTATTGTTCCAATACAAAATCAAGAAATTCTTGCTGTTTGCCTGTATACCGCGAGAAGATTAACGACTTGTGAGCGAGAACCCGCTCTTGGCGATTTATGGGTGGGGAAGCATAGGCTACATAAGCCAGCACATCATATAAATCGCTTTTCCGGGCATCAATTAGACGGCTAATTTCTGTGAGTTGTTCTTCTCCATAGCCTTTCTCTGCCATTCCTTCTAATAGGGCTTTGCGGGTGTCAGGACGACTCCATATTAATCGTAACTCGTCTTCATCTTTAAATAGTTCAGGAATTTCACCAAAAAGACGTTCCACAAATTCTGTGGCACTCATGGGTTTACCTTCTGGACTCCAAAAGGTGGTGGACACCCGATGCTCGAAGGTACGTTCTTTACCATCAGCGAGTTTTATCTTGATTTTTTTAGGGCGGCGTTCTTCAGGAGTTTTCTCGTTATCTTTGTTGGTATCATGTATGAAAACTTTGGTTTTATCTTCACCTTCAGGTTTTTTTATTACTACAGGTTCTTGGGGTTCGCCATCCCATTCTGGATCGTTAAAATGTTCGTAACCTTTAACGAAATCGTAGATAGTAAAGTAGTCTTTGCCTTCAAATAGTCGCGTACCACGACCTATAATTTGTTTAAATTCAATCATCGATTTAATGGGACGCATCAAAACGATGTTACGAACGTTACGAGCATCAACCCCAGTGGAGAGTTTTTTAGAAGTGGTGAGAATGGTGGGGATATTTTTCTCATTATCTTGAAAGGTGCTGAGGTGCTGTTCGCCCAGTTTCCCATCATCGGCGGTGACGCGGACACAGTAATTAGGGTTACTGCTAATCTTCATTTGGTTGATTAAATCTCGCACAGCTAGAGCGTGGGGTTGGTTAGCGCAAAATACCAGAGTTTTTTGATTCTGGTCAATTTCTGACATGAATAGTTGCACCCGGTAGCGTTCGCGCTCCGTAATTTCGATGATGCGGTTGAAGTCGTCTTCAGTGTAGGTTCTGGCTTCGTCTACTGTACCTTCGATTAATTCATCGTCGGAATTATAAATATATTCATCTAAGTTCGTTTCAATTTGCCTTACTTTAAAGGGAGTAAGATATCCGTCGTTTATGCCTTCTTTGAGGGCGTAAGTGTAAACTGGCTCGCCAAAGTAAGCGTAGGTATCGGCGTTATTAGCACGTTTGGGTGTTGCGGTGAGTCCCAATTGTACTGCGGGAGAAAAGTATTCCAAAATACCGCGCCAGGTGCTTTCGTCACTGGCTCCACCTCGGTGACATTCATCAATGATGATGAAGTCAAAGAAGTCGGGGGGATAGTCGCTGAAGTTGGGTGTGGGATTACCTTCTTCATCCTTTCCAGTCATAAAAGTTTGGAAAATAGTAAAAAAGATACTGCCATTTTTGGGAACTCGACCCCGTTTTTTGATAGCTTCGGGGTCGATGCGAACGAGAGCATCGTCGGGGAAGGCTGAGAAAGAGTTATAAGCTTGGTTAGCTAAAATATTGCGGTCTGCTAAAAATAAAATTCGCGGACGACGGGTGGGTTTTCGGCTGAGATTCCAACGGCTTTGAAAGAGTTTCCAAGCGAGTTGAAAAGCGACGAAGGTTTTACCTGTACCAGTTGCCATTGTTAACAGAATCCGTTCTTTCCCACTAATGATGGCTTCTAGAACGTGCTTAATCGCATTATGTTGATAATAACGGGCTTCCCATGTACCGCTTTTATCTTCAAAAGGAATAGCAGCAAACAAATCGCGCCACTGGTTATCTTCGCTAAAGGTGGCTGACCAAAGTTGTTCTGGGGTGGGATATTGGTTGATGTAGCCTTCTGTCCCTGCGTGCATATCTACTTGGTAGATTCCGATGCCGTTTGTAGAGTAAGCGAATCGGGTTTGCAATTTTTCGGCGTATTTTTTGGCTTGTCCTAAACCTTCGGTATCTGGTAAATCGCGTTTTTTAGCTTCGATGACGGCAAGTTTTTCACCATGATAAACCAGCACATAATCTGCATATTCCGGATTTGCACGTTTACCATTGCCAATTAAGCGACCAAGGGCGATAACTTCCCGGCGGATGCGACTGCCTTCGATGATGCCCCAGCCAGCGGTTTTAAGTGCGGGGTCAATTAGTTCGGCACGGGTTTCAGCTTCGTTCATGATAGCTCTTCTTGGAAATATGGTAGACGGCAATAGGCGATCGCAATCGCTTATTTTAGTTTAACTTGTCACATTATCTTAAGTGTTAATACGGTAATTTACTTGGCAATATGGAGCCAATGTATGTTTAGTTCTTATTTCGCTTACACGATTTGCGTTAAAACACTTTTTTATCGGTTTTGCAAAGGTTTCAGGTTGTGGAATGGGCTGATATCGATTTGCTTTTAAGCACTTTTTTTGTTGTTCTCAAAGGGTTTCAGGTTTTGAGTGGCACTGATATCGGTTTGCTTTTAAGCACTTTATTATCGGTTTAGTAAAGGTTTCAAGTTGTGGAATGGGGTGATATCGATTTGCGTTAAAAATAATTCCTAACCTTTAATGTGAGAAGATGCTATGCGTTATGCTTTCAGCCGAATGTTAAAGCTCAGAAACTTAACAGATTTTGTCTACCACTTATAGTAAATTAGTGCTAGTAGTCTAGTAAATAATCTGTAAAATATAAAATTAAAATTCTTTTTAACTTCAAAAATTAAAGGCTAATGTATTCAAAACACTTCCCCGATGACTGTCCTCCATCGCAATCTGATATTGCATCGGGAGAGTTTTACAGGTTTATTAGCAAGGCTCATAAAACACCCCAACCACAAGATTTCTTATCTTGGCGACAAGAAAATCGAAATAAGGAATGTCCTGCGAGTCTATCCGAGTGTCAAGCCTGTGGTGTATCAATTCATTCATCATTAGATGATGCAAAAAATTTATCTCGTAGAATTCCACGCTTTAAAAAGATGAAAATAGCAAAGGGTGGTTTGAGCGAGGAACTGGGAAGAATAAAACATACTCCCTCAAGAAATGAAAAATCTCATCATACTTGGTGGATACCAGAAAATACTGAACCTTGTAAGGTGTTTGAGATAATTGATGTAAACAAAGAAGATTCTAATAAAATATAAGTTATAATCATGAGTTTTTTGCCGGAAGGAACAATACTAGGACAGCTTGAAATCATAGAAGTCTACGACTTTTATGATAAGCCAGTGTTGTTTTCCTGTAAAAATAAATCTGGTTTAATTTTTATCGTTATTTATGTAGATGATTCTGATCTTGCAGAAATATGGCTATATGCTCCTATTTCTTCATCTCGATTTCAAAACGTAGTTCAGGGCAGAGTTGAACTTAGAAATATATTTATTGATACAGAAGATGCTTTTGTATATCAGGTAGAAATTCCTTATGAAGAGGGGATGAATGTTATTATTAAAAGTGTTAATTGCGATAAAATACCTGATGAGTATTTGCCGGAATTAGGGCAAGTAATTCAATCGAAAAATAATAGCGCTGATACTAACATTGAAACAGTTTCTACCGAAAAAAGAAGAGAAATAATTGATTTTGTTTTACAGTTTCCAGAGCAAGAAATTACAGAAGCACCTGTGGGTGATTTGGGGTTAATTTTATCTTCTTTACAGGAAACAATTGATGCTATTGGTCAAATCAAGCTAGGAAAGTCAGAAAGCCACATAATACCGCCAGAAGTAAAGCAAAAGACTCAAGTAGTGATGTCTGGTGTGTTTAGTGGCTCATTTGGAATGCGTCTGGAAGGAACTGTATATGAAGAAGATAGTTTAGGTTTAGAAGAGTCTTTCTTAGGGCAATGCTTGAAAGAATTTATACAGTTAATAAATCTCGGAGCGAACAAGGAGGAATTACCAGCTAAATTAAATGTATTAAAAAAGAAAACAGCTTTTAAATATACTGAGTTTTTAACAGCTTTAACTAGAATTGGAATAACTAAATTACGTATAGATTGGGCTTCTCCTGGTCAAAAGGTACAAATGGGAGAAATAGAACAAGAAACTGTATTTAAAGTTATTGATGTTATCAAAAATACTAAGTTAAGAACAGAAACAGAAATTTGTGTAAATGTAAAATTGACTCAGATTAATTACAGTAGTAAAACAATAACTTTACAAGAAATTGGCTCTAAGAAAAAATACAAATGTTTCATAGCAGACTCGGCTATGAAAGATGTAGAAACTATTAGTAGAAAGGTAGTTTATGTAGCCACTATTCAAGAGTATGTAATTGTATCTACTGTTTTGAATAAGGAAAAACACGAATATGAATTATTAAGTTTAAAGTTAGAAGCAGAATCAGAAAATATATCAGCTTGAGATGGTTTCTTTATTGCGTTAAATAATCTTTCATGCTGCAATTTCCCCCTTAGCGGTTTTCCTTACTTTTTTAGCGGTATCTCCGGTGAGTTCGCCAGTAAATGCTTTTTGTAGGATGGATTGTTTGAGTTCGTTGAGTGCGGCGAGTTTTTGGCGGTAGGTGGTTTCAAGGCGTTGGGTTTCGGCTGCAAGGGACGCGAGCTTTTGGACGATGACTTTTTGCTCGGCAAGCTTTGGGAGGAGAATAATGTATTTGGCTACGTTCTTTGCTCCAAGGTTTGGCTGAGCCGCGCCGTTATCGTATAGTTTAATTTGTCTCTGACCAACTGAACTGGTAAGAAAGTAGTAAAGAAAGTAACTGTCCAATAAGTCGCTAGGTCTAATTATGACCAAGGAGGATGCCACTGCTCCTACGGTGAAAGGGGAGACTAATGCAGTTTTTCCAATGGTTGCGCCCCGTAAACAATAGACCAAATCTCCTGGTCGAATTTTCCCGCTCCGAAGAGATTCGTATTTCTCCCTTGTGATAAAATTCATTTCGCTATGAGAAAGAGTTCCATCGGGCTGAATGTGTCCTGTATTTATCCACGGTATTCCTGATTTAACATATTCCTCTCTATTGGGATAATTCTTTCCACGATCACCATTCTCGAACTGACACACCTTCCCTAACGTTGTTTCCACCCATCCCTTACCGCGCTCGGTCAAGACGGATTGGAGGTAGCTTTTAAATAATTCGCGGGAATTGGCGAGATTTTTTTCGGTGTTGGCGATCGCTCTATCAATCCCCTCAAACGCCTCATCCAAAATTGTCACAATTCGCTTTTGTTCTGGGAGTGGTGGGACTGGAATTGTGATTTCTGCTAGATGTTTAACTGACATTGAGGGAATTAAGGAGCGTTCAGCCTGCTTCATTAATGCGATCGCCTATCTGCGGCTTCACCACCTGAATCATTGCGCGAATCAACGCACGCGGCGTGTAATATTCTCCACCATTGCGCCCCGCATTACCCATCTTTTTGATTTTGTCTTCGTAGAGATGGGATAGCTCGTGTTTCTCCTGTTGCGATTTAAACCGTAGCTCATCAATATATTCCAGTGCATCCCGCAAGCTGTAACCACTTTGGAACTTGTTCTTGATTTCGCTAAAAATTTCCCCAATCTTATATTCTATTGTGTCTGGACTAGTAGCCCGTTGCTTGAAACCTTGTAAATATGGGAATAACTTACCATTTACATAATCAATTAGGTCATCGCCAATCAGCGCATGATCGTGATCCAACTTTCCATCCGCTTTTTTCGGTGCTGCCCAAGATGACCAACGATGCGCCTCATCAATAATAAATTCGGATGGCTTACCAACAAGTTCTGCCTCTAACGCCCTTTCTTGCTCCAAATCATCCAAATACTTCAAAAACAGCAGCCAAGAAGTTTGCTCTGTATAATCTAACTCTGTAGTACAACCAGCCTCCTTCCTGAGAACATCATCAATATTTTTAAAAGTTTGCTCGAACATTTAGCTTGTTTTCTTAGTAATTAACGTTTCTCGCCAAAAGCACCATGCTTCACAGGAATCACCAGAGCAAAGTAGCGATAAACCAACGGCTGATAATCGCGGTTTATGCTTGTGCAATAGCAAATAACAATATCGGTAAAATTAGACTTACTCCATAATACGATTACTTAAAATTGTTAGTACTATTTAGTATATTTCCCGAATAAGGATAATTTAGTTACGATTACAATGCAAGATGTCTTAATAATGCTTCTGATACTTAAGCATTTCCGCAAACGGTGTAATACACCTATTACAAACACCTTCAACCCATAAAGCAGGAACAGGGAAGGATTTTTCACAGATACGGCATTTAGATAGCAACCGCAACTGGTGTTTATCGCATCCCCCATCTTTTGAAACTGCCACTCGATTCGATGATAGGGAGATTCTGCATAGCAAGCAGCACATAATCGAATTGGCGCGTTGCTGAATAAAGCTATGAATTATATTTGTCTACACTTTGTAGTAAATATTAAATTTATGTAGAGATGCAGCACTGCTACGTCTCATATAATGTGAAATTCCCAATTCATATTTAGATTCACCAAAGCCCGAATTGGGGTATAATGTTTCTTCAAAATTTCTACAACTTTAATTCCAGACCAAAATTCTCGAATAATATCTTGCCCAATTCCCGAAAATCCGACCCAAATAACTGATATACACTAATCTTTGCCTTCTCGCACACAGGAATAATTAACTTTACCAAATGATAAGGTTGATTTTGATTTGTTTTTGAGGCTATCCTCAAAGATTCCATGATTCTCCCTAAATCTCCCAATAACAGCAAATCTTTCGCAATTGCTTGTTCAAACACTAATAAAATTAGTTGTAATTTTCGGGTTAACTCGATTGGGATGGGTTCATATCCTAATTGGGGAGTAAGTGCAATTAATTCGCTAATTCCTTGAATCTTAACTCGATATTTCTCAATTTCCTCTTCGCCTTTAATTTCCTGTCCTAACCACCCGTAACAACGAGAACAAAATCCGGCAGATGACAACTTAGTTATCACAGGTAAATGCGAACCACAATGAGGACATTCTTCTATTAATCGCTGTTTGTGAATCAAACAAAATTCTACGTCCTTAAATGACCATAATAACGGCTCATAGATAATTTTGTTCTCCTGCCTCCGCTCTTCCAAACAACAAGGACACCAAGCGCGATGGTTCCGAAATAACCCCTTGTCATAAATCATTCCTTTCCAGCTTAAAAGGGTCAAAAAGCGTAAATCATGACGCATTGTCAACTCTTCCAAGACAGTGACTAACCGTCCTGTCATTTCTCGCATTCCGTTGATAGCTGGTTTAGCGTCGCTATTTCCCAACAGGTGACTCACATTTTTTTTCAATAGCTCAGATTTGTCCTCCTGAGTGAGGATAAGTGGGGCAATTTCTCCCATAACGAGCTTTTGAGAGGTTAAACAATGCGCCTGCGCTAAACGATGAAGATAACTACTAAGACTTTCTGCATAGGGAGTTCCCACCGCCACAGGTTCAAGAGAAAATAATCGACTCCGTTGCGGTATTTCTGGAGGTTTTAGGTTCCAATGTTCTAAGTAAATAGTCATCCGCTTGGGATTAACCTAAACGCTCGCACTTTAGTTTTAAAAGCCAAACAAGAATGGTACGAGAAAAAACAATTAATTTATGAGCCTTTACTTTGGTCGCTAGATGTAGTTGAAATATGCCCTTATCACAACTATCAATTAATTTTCGAGTGTCCTCATTGTCATCAAAAAAACACTACGTTGGCTTGGCGATCGCGACCAGGATATTGTTCAAAATGTGGAAAGTGGTTAGGGCAGACTCTATCCCAAGAATCAGCCAACAGGAACACTTTGAAAAAAAATGAGCTAGAACAGAAAATATGGATTGCTAAAACTATTGGAGAATTAATTGCTGGTATTCCATATTTGAATGATTCTTTATCTTCTAATACAATCGCTCTCAATCTATCTAAATGGGTTGAGCAAATTGCAGAAGGAAATATAGCTGAATTTGCTCGTCAAATTAATATTCCCAGGAATACTGTTTGGCTCTGGTGTAAAGGTAAAAATTCACCTTCTCTTAAAGCACTAACAAATGTTTGTTACTTTCTTGGAGTATCAGTTCTCAGTTTTTTGACAGAAGAAGCTAATAATTTATGCATCTCAAAGAAATTATTCACAACTGAACTTGAAAGCAAATCAAGAAAAAAGAGTAAGCCATTTAATTCTGAGAAAGTCAAATCCGACTTAGAAGCTTTACTCACAAATGATGACTCTCCTGTTTTGTCGATGGAAGAGGTCGCTAGGCGGTTAGGAATTGATAGAAGAACGATTTACAAATATTTTCCAGATTTATGTCGCGCTATTTCTGCCAGGTATATCAACTATCAGAAAGATTACCATAAAAAAATATTAGAGGAGTGCTGCCAGGAAGTGCGGCTAGTTGCTTTAAAGCTACATAATCAAGGTAAATAGGTAGAGTCGAGGGAGAGTATTACCTCTCGCCCCTCTCTTTTAAATCTGGACGTGCCCGTTTCCGAGCATCCAGCTTCCGATATTTTTAGGGTTAAAGTTCTATCTGAGTTCCTTTCCCTTTTGCTTCATGTGGATGTAATCATGACAACTTTCGTGTACCACTGTTAGGTTATAGTCCTTCCAGTTAGAATGATTGCCGTCACAGTGATGTAGATTAACCTTTTCTTCCGAGGTTAATTTGTGACCACAGTATCCACAGGTATGGTTTTGCTTCTTTAATAATCTTGAGGTTATGCCGTCATATAGCTTACTGTTGCGTTTGCTCCAATAGACTAAATCTCCGTCAAAAGGTGATTTATTTCCTTTAACTTTGATGTGGCGGTTTTCGGAGTAACAAACTGTTGGGAAGGCTTTATCTAGCAGTTTTTTACTAGATAGGCGGTCTTGTTTAGTTTCTTGGTTAAATACCTTGTAGGCTCTGTGTTGTATGTGATAGAGGTTGAATCTAGCACTGTCCATTTTACAGAACTTATGGTATTGTCTCCATCCTCGGACTATTGGAGCTAATTTCTTAGCTTTTTCTGATGCACCATAATTCGAGTTGTTAGCAATTTTCTTGACTTTCTTGCGGAATGCTTTAAAGTTTTCCTCTGAGGGAGAGCTTCTAAACTTTCCGTTTTGCTGTACTTTGAAGTGCCAGCCCAAGAAATCAAATCCGAAAGTCGAAGCGGTTAGCTTTGTCTTTTTCTCACTTACCTTTAGTCCTCTTTTTGCTAGGAATTGGCTAATATTATCGAGTATTTCTTTTTCATCGTCTTCTGGTCGTAGGAAAAATACCATATCATCGGCATATCGAACGCAGGCAGTATTAATGTCCTTTTCAGGGGTAGTTGCTTTTATTTTGCGTCCTTTATTTGTGTGATATTTGTGTAGTTCTTCTATTCCGTTGAGGGCGATGTTAGCTAGTAGTGGACTCACCACCCCACCTTGACAAGTACCTTGTTCTGGGAAATCGGGATTTATTCCAACTTTAAGGCATCGGAATATACCTAATTTTAGCCGATTAGGGGCAATAAGGTTAGATATGATGGAGGAATGGTTAATCCGGTCAAAGCACTTTTCTATATCTAACTCAAGGATTCTCTTGTTGATGCCATTGGAACTTGATTTGAGGTTTTGAAAAACCTGCTTTTGAGCATCATGGGCAGAGCGCCCAGTTCTGAATCCGTAGCTGTGTTTGTGAAAAGTTGCTTCATGTGCTGGTTCTAATGCGTACTTAGCTAGGCATTGCCAGCATCTGTCCGCAAGAGTTGGAATTTTAAGCAATCGTGTAGTTGTCCCATCTTTTTTAGGGATTGGAATTGCTCGTAACTTTTGGTGTTTCCACTTGCTACTTTTTGCTTTTAGCAGCTCTTCGAGTGCAAAGCGTTCCTCAAAAGTAAGGGACTTTTTGCCATCAATACCTGCTGTCTTCTTACCAGCGTTTAACTGTGTTACTTGACGAATTGCCAGAAACCTAGCCGCACGAGATTTCAGGATAAGCTTCTGTAATTGACGGGCTTTGCGCTTGTCGCCAACTCGAACAGCTTTGAACACTCTTCTTTGTAAGCGGAAAACATTCGCTCGAAATTTCTTCCAGGGTAGTGATTTCCAAGATTCACTGGCGGTTTTGCCGTGCCTAATCATGCTTTACTCCAAATTGCGTTTTCTAAATACCTCAGAGCAGTTACGCTCTGTCCTACCCGGTGTAAAGGGGTTCCGTATCTCGTCTTACCTACTAGGGTTTCGACCTTTCCCCAGACCTTTACACCGTTTTTACTCGTTCCGTTGTTTCGATTGTTTTGATGGTTTAGGGCAGTCCACTTTGCCTATCCTCTTCTCAGAGATTACAGCTATTAAAAGAAGAATGCTGTGAGAATATAGAAGATGAAGTCTACATTTGTGATTCAGGTTGTAGCTTGATTCCTAAGACACTTTTCTAGGACTTGTTTACCCAATGTCATCTTCCCATTAACGCCAGTGTTGATACCTGCTTGTTTTACAACTGATTGCGTCCTGTTCCCAGCTTCAGCCTCCATAATTCCGAGTATGGTCACTGTGGGCAGGTAGGGGGTCACTTGTCTCCTCAAGGGTAGGACTTGCCTTTCTATGCTACTTGGCTCACCTACATCGAAAGAACAGTTATATATTTTGAGAGTCAATTTCAAAATATACCTTAGCCATACATCCCTAGTTTCTAGGGGTTCCTGCTAAGAACGAGCCGCACTCCCTCTGAATCTGCTGTTTCAAAACTAGTTTCCAAACCAGGTTACTTCCGATACAAGAAGGTTAGATTAGCCCTTAAAGAAGCAAATCGCGAACTTGGGTTATGAAGCTTAAAACCCACATTACGTACTTCACTATGTAATACGGTTCATTTCACAAGATTTGAAAAAGTCAAGTATTTATAAGTAAAAAATCACCAAGCAAACCATAACTATTGTGTTACTTCGTAATACAAGATGAAATACAGAATAATTGTTAAAAATTATAACAAAAAAATGGAACCATAAGTTTGCCACATTTTATTGGAAGCATAAGCTTGCCGTTGCGGCAAAGTTATGGGTAAAGTCATAGTAAAGCACAATAACTGTTAACTGTATAAAAATGGAGCTAAGCGGATTCGAACCGCTGACTTCCTCAATGCCATTGAGGCGCTCTACCAACTGAGCTATAACCCCGCAAAATGCATCTTTAATGATGCCTTAACTGTTGACAATTTGTCAATATGTAAATTTTAAGAAATTTAACTAAGCAATTTAACTAAGACATTTGAAAATGAAATTATTTAGCAACATAAAACTATTATGAAGCCTGTAGTAAGTAGCTCATACAGTGCCCCATTAAGAAGTACACTACCATCATAGCGGCGGCTGCTAGAGCAACTAACATGCCAGCCAACATCAATGAAAATTCTTTGTCTTCAACAGCTCTTTCCATTAAATGCAAAGACCATGCTACTAACGCCACATCAAACACTAAAATAGGAATCAACATATTTCTTAAGCTATATTAATTATTGTTAACTTATATTAACATCGTTTCTAAGAACCGTGTTGAACTACTTTAGATATTGAAAGGCGAATTATTTTCATTCCAAAGCTAATTTCGCACGGGTATTTTTCGGTCATTTAAGTAGTTCTTGATTTGCGCGACACTAAGTTGTCCGTAGTGCAAAAGCGATGCTAATAGTGCAGCTTCGGCTTGACCTTCAGTGACAGCAGAGTATATATGCTCGCAATTTCCAGCACCGCCAGAAGCGATTACTGGAATACCAACCTTGGCTGCAATTGTTCTTGTTAATTCAATGTCGTAACCCGCTTGAGTACCATCAGCATCCATACTTGTAACTAATAGTTCTCCCGCGCCTCGTTTCTCAACTTCTTTTGCCCAGTCAATAGCATCTAGACCGGTGTTTTCTCTTCCACCACGAACATAAACATCCCAACCAGGATTTTCAGTATTTGACCGCCTTTTTGCATCAATTGCTACAACAATACATTGATTTCCAAAGCGCTTGCTAGCCTGGTTAATAAAGTCTGGATTTCGTACCGCTGTTGAGTTAATACTAACCTTATCTGCTCCAGCTCGTAATAATTCTTTAACATTTTCTAAGGTTTGGATTCCGCCACCTACAGTCAGCGGAATAAATACCTGTTCGGCGGTTCGGTGAACTACGTCGATAATTGTGCCTCGGTCTTCATGAGTAGCTGTAATATCCAGAAATACTATCTCATCTGCACCAGCTTCGTCGTAAACCTTTGCTAGCTCTACTGGATCGCCAGCATCTTTAAGGTCTACAAAGTTAACTCCTTTTACAACTCGTCCCGCCTTGACATCTAAGCACGGTAAGATTCTCTTAGCTAGCATAATTTTATGAAAGCACTCCCATCGTATTTACCCGGAATATAAATTTTAAAGCTGACTTGCTTACTCGACAAAAAAATTTTTGGCATCCGTGTTTACTCGCATTTATGGCGGCGATGAAAACAAGCATTGCCCTCACTTTTAGAACAAGTAAAACATTATCTATGAGCGGACTATGGCGATTATCTCCTCTAAAAAACAGCCCCAGCCTCAAGAACCTGATAAAGAACCCACTCACCTGAAAAAAGCTGCGAAACAAAAAGCAGACGAAAAACTTTTGCAACCCGAAGCAGCTATAGATGAACAGGATAGTAATGAAGTCGGTATTCGTCCACAACAATTTGCCGATTATATCGGGCAAAAAGATTTAAAAGATGTACTAGACATTGCAATCAAAGCAGCTAAATCTAGAGGTGAAGTATTAGACCACCTGCTGCTTTACGGTCCTCCAGGTTTGGGTAAAACCACAATGGCAATGATTCTAGCATCAGAAATGGGAGTAAATTATAAAATTACTAGCGCTCCCGCATTAGAACGCCCTAGAGACATCATGGGGCTGCTTGTTAATCTTAAGCCTGGGGATATTATCTTTATTGACGAAATTCATCGCCTCTCTCGGATGACCGAAGAAATTTTATATCCGGCGATGGAGGATTATCGCTTAGATATTACTGTTGGTAAAGGTTCTAGCGCTCGCACTCGTAGCATTCCTTTAGCAAAATTTACTTTAGTCGGAGCAACAACTCGCGTCGGAGCGCTGAGTTCTCCTTTGAGAGATCGTTTTGGCTTAGTTCAAAAACTGAGATTTTATGAAGTCGAAGAACTCAGTCAAATTGTGTTAAGAACTGCTGATGTACTGAAAACAGATGTAAGTAAAGATGGAGCTTTAGAAATTGCGCGTAGAGCGCGAGGAACGCCGCGTATTGCGAATAGATTACTCAAGCGCGTCCGGGATTATGCTGAGGTTAAATCCTCTGGCACAATAAATGAAACCGTAGCCGCAGAGGCTCTACAATTATTCCAGGTAGACCCTTGCGGCTTAGATTGGACTGACCGCACTATGTTAAGCGTGATAGTAGAACAATTTAATGGCGGTCCTGTAGGATTAGATACAATCGCCGCCGCTAGTGGGGAGGATACGCAAACGATTGAAGAGGTATACGAACCATATTTAATGCAAATTGGTTACTTACAGCGGACTCCTCGTGGTAGGGTAGCAACACCCGCAGCTTACAAACATTTAGGTTTTAAGCCGCCAAGCGAACAGTTATCTTTACTTTCTTAGCGTAAAAATGGTTAATGGTTAGAAGTTATGAGTTGTGAGTTGATTAGTTATTATTCTATTTAAGAATTCTAATCATGAATTGACAATTCATAACTTACGCCAAATTGTCAGCAAAAATAATTATTTGCTTTAGGAAAATGCGCTAGGAAGTGATTGACAGAACTCAAAATTATCAGATTCATCTAAATTGCCTACTAATTTAGAGGATTTTAACTCCTCTTTTGAAAGAGAAGGGAGAAAATTCAATAATTCTGCGAAACACGATACTTTTTAACACCATCTGATGTACGTATTTATATTCATTAATAATTTAATTAGAAGCTGATGAAATTAATTGCGAAGCTGTTGCGTATTTAGTTTATATGCAGGAAATAGAAAGGATGAGAACAGCACATTAACTTATCAACTAAAAACTATTAACTTTAATTATTAAAGCTACGAATTACGAATTATGATGATGAAACTACTTGGAATTTTACTAAGTGTACTGCTACTGTTTAGCTGGGTTGAGCCTGTTTTTGCATTAACTAATCAGGCTTCTAACTTAACAAAAGAAGAATTAAAACAACAAGACCAGTTAGCAAATAAAGCTTTTGCAGCTACTAATAAAGGTGATTTTGCTGTAGCTGAAGAATACTGGACTGAAATTCTGGAAAAATTTCCCGAGAATGCAGCAGTATGGAGTAATCGCGGAAATTCTAGAGTTAGTCAAAACAAATTAGAAGAAGCATTGGTAGATTTTAATAAGTCTATAGAACTTGCTCCGAATGTCACAGATCCTTATTTAAATAGAGGAACTGCTTTAGAAGGTTTGGGAAAATGGGATGAGGCGATCGCCGATTACAATCACGTTTTAGAATTAGATCCCGACGATGCAATGGCATATAATAACCGGGGCAATGCCGAAGCTGGCTTGAAAAAATGGCAAGAAGCTATAGCAGATTACAGAAAATCAGCGGAAATTGCTCCAAACTTTGCTTTTGCTCGTGCTAATTACGTTCTGGCGCTTTATGAGATTGGTGAAGAAGACAAAGCTATACGGGAAATGAAGAATATTATCCGTAAGTATCCTCAGTTCCCAGATGTACGTGCATCGCTCACGGCAGCACTTTGGGCAAAAGGTGAAAAAGGTGAAGCTGAAAGTAATTGGGTAGCCGCTTATGGATTAGATCGTCGCTACAAAGATATTGATTGGGTGAAAAACGTGCGACGCTGGCCAGATCGAATGGTAGCTGCTTTGGATAAGTTTTTGAAATTGCAGTAATTGGAATTACTGATAAATTTCTCAGATAAAAAATAGTGATGTTAAGTATTCAGAAACCCGATTTATAAAAATCGGGTTTTTAATTATCAAACATGGTTTGAAAAAAATATACTTTTGATAAGTAATCTAAAATTTACAATCTTAATTTAAGTAATTTTATAGTTTGAATAAGGCTGCTTCTATAATTGCAAAATCTTTATCTTAAAATATAGCGAATTTCAGTTGAGTGCAATACACTTTTACCTCACCCCGCCCTCCCCTTGTTAAAGATAAGGGAAGAGGTAAGGGTAGAGTGAGCTTTCTTCTTCTATTGCATCCAACCGAAAACTGCGATCGAGTATTATTAGTTGATAGATAACAATATAAGATTTTTTTTCATGTTATGAGACAAAATTAAGACCCTGTAATCGCAAAAAAAATCTGTATTAGTAAATATTAGTAAACAGTAATTCACGATATCAGGGCTTAATGACAAAAGATAAATATGCTCGTAAAAGCGAGACGGATAGAGGATTTAGTGTCTTTAAAACTTTTAAAAAAGATGCTGATGGAATCAATCTTTTATCCGCTAATGACGCTACAATTTCCAATGAACCTGTTATTAGTATGTCGTCTTTGGGTGATTTAGGAAGATTTGGCAATCAGCTATTGCAATATGCCTTTTTAAAAGTTTGTGCTAAGAAATCGAATGCACGAATGGAATGTTCCCCTTGGATCGGACAAACTCTATTTGGACTTGAAGATGCACCGATTTCTAGACGCTTACCTTTAGCGGTTGAAGAATCATATTATGGTCCTAATCTTTTTGACTATATTCCCGAATTTATTCCTTATTTAGAAAAACTATCACATCAAAACAGCTTTCGGATTCCAGGGGAAGAAATAATTGAAAGCAATTTAGTCAATGTAGATTTATGGGGGTTTTTTCAAGTTCATACTCATTATTTACAGCCATATAAAGAAGAAATTCGTTCGTGGTTTGAACCAGTGAGCGATTTGAAATCTTCCTTATTAGATGGGTTAAATATTCTTCGTTCCCAAGGTAAAACAATAGTTGGAGTTCATATTCGACGGGGTGATTTTTATTCAGTGCCAATGGCTGGGTTTACTCTTGTAGTTCCAACAAAATGGTGGTGTCAGTGGCTTGAAAGTATTTGGGACGAATTAGAAAATCCGGTGCTTTTTCTATGTAGCGATGATTTAGACAATGTAATTGATGATTTTAAGCAATTTTCACCTATCACGTACAAAGATTTAAATATCGAACTGCCCGAAAGGATGAAAGACTTAAATATTGAGTTTTACATCGACTTCTTTTTATTCAGCAACTGCGATATAGCAGGTATCAGTAACAGCATTTTTAGTTTTGCTGCTTGCATGTTAAACCAGCAGGCTACAAAGTTTGTTCGCCCCACCTGGAATTTCTCGCAAAAATTTGAAGAATTTGAACCTTGGAATAGCGTACCGCTTTTACATATAGGAGATCCAATAAAACCCAAATCTTTTAAAAGTTTTGGAGACGCTATTTATACTACTCGCATTACTCAGGGGATATGGGGAATGTTAAAATTCATCTTTATTTACTATCCTAAAAATTCATTAAAAACATGGGTTATTCGAGCATATCTAGGATATCAAATTCAAGGATTAGTAGGTGTTTTTAAAAGTCTACTTTATACAGTCGGTTGGCGTAATGTATGGAAAAACCATATCCAACCATCTGAAACCTAAATATCTACCTCCCTACCCTTTAAAAGCATAGAAAGATTGTTTTTTAATTACAAATATCAGAAATAATACATATCATGTCATCTGCCAAATTTTCTATTGTTTCGGTACTAATTGAAGGTTGAGAAAACATGAAATTCAACAGCATTTTGTCTCTAAAGGTGGAAACAGCAGCAGCAAAAACACCTCCAAATACTGATTGTGCTGGGACAAAGCTAATTTCTTCTAATTCAAATTGACCGTAATTTTGAGGAATATTAACGCGACCAATATTAGTTAAAGCAGCAGTCACGGCTGATTGATAGGGCTTTTTCATAAAATATTTCATAATAGTTTTAAACATCAATAGTTGCCTGAATCCATCACCTCTTGCTAAACCTCGTTCTAATTTTTGTTTAATATCTCGCGCTAAATCCCAGAAATTATCGTTTGCTTGAAAATTGTGAAAAGAAACAACAGCAGAAGCCATTGCGCCTAGATGCTCGTTAGATATTTTTGATTGCAAACGCCCTCGTAAATTCACAGATGAACGAAAGCTAAAATAATTACTTTCTGTTTGGGAATAATTATTTTTTTGAGCAACAGCAAACAACATTGCAGCACCTAAAGCAGCTTGTACTGTAGTTTGATTTTGCCTACAAACCTCTACCAACCTTCTAGTTAATTCAGAATCTAGCTTTTTATGCACCATACCGCAGCTACGAGATTCAATTGGTAAGCTTTTTTCAAAACCTATAGTTATAGGTTGATAGCGCGATAAACGGAGTTTTAAATTTAAGAGATAAAAAACATTGCTGATTGCTCCTGTAAAGCCCTGAAATGATTTTGGAATCAATTGATAAATAGAAGGTAATTGAGATAATCGATTAACTTGATTGTTAGCTTTACCTTCAACAATATTCTGACAATAAGTTAATAGTTCCGAGTGCAGTTGGATAGATGATGAAGCATCTGAAATTGAGTGGTGTATAACTGTAATGAGATAACAAATATTTTCTGCTTCCAATCTAACTAGTGTCACCCGCAGCAGATTTGTATCGCTATCAATCTTTTTATTTAATTCTTCGATTACAACTTCTTCCCACTGCTGTGTATGTTGCTTATTTACAACTAACAATGGAATTTTACCCGCTACCGGTTCAAACCAAAAGCTATTTGATTTTTCAACAATTCGAGCATTAAGAAAAGGATGACGCTCTTGAGTAGTATCAAGTGCTTGTCTTAATAATTCTTCGTTCAACAATCCTTTTACACGGCTAGTTGTCACTATATGAAACGAAGCAGCTAGATTATTTAAAATTTCCATTGACTGCTCGTGAGCAGTAAGTTCTCTTGTTTCTAGCATAGGTAGATGGGATGGTGGTATGGAGGGATGTGGAGAGGAGAAGGAGAACCGAAAATTATTAGCTATTAACTCATAAATCCTGCATTAATTTCTGAATTTGTTCTGGAGTTAATTCTTGCACGTTACTCAAAACTATTGTTGCTCCAGCTTTCTTGAGTGATTCGGTATAAGCATCGCGTTTCTGTGCTGTTTCTTGTACGTGAGGGGGTAAGACTCCTACACCAATCCAAGTACGATTTGATTGATTATTTCGTGCTTTCTCTACGGTATACATATCTGCTACTGTATCCCCGACATAAATTACTGGTGGTAAATTATTAATATCAATGCCAAATTGAAGTAACTCAAGTGTAGAAAATAGTCCCGTGGGGTCTGGTTTACCTGGAGCATCTTCCATTGCAATTAATACGGGAGATTGTAAATTGAGACGTTGTTGCAAAACATAAGTCGCTGAAGCGCGAGTCGCACCGCTAAAAAATCCCCAGCGAATCCTAGCTTCAGTAAGTTGGTTTAAGTAGCTAGGCTGTAACAATAATGGTTCGTCGCAAATATACCCCGTCAAATTATCGGGGTTCGTACCCCGGTAACGGGATTGGAAAAAGGCAACAATCGAGTTGTAATCTAGATTTAGCTGTTGGCGGGATTGTGCTTTAGTTTCAAAATAGCGATAAATTAATTCTTGAGAACCTTCCCAGTCATTGTTCCACACACCTTCAGATTTGAGACGGTCAATATCATCTGCTGTAGGACGATATGCTTGTGCTGTAAAATGTTCGACAGTATCTGCTAGCGCTCGACGGTAGGAACCCGATACATCGCGGATTACACCATCTATATCAAACACAACAATAGCTGGAATTGAATTTTCTTGATTCACGGTTTTTCAGTTGACACTCAACAGTTAACAGTTAACAGTAATCAGTTACCAGTTACCAGTGTTCAGTTAGGAGTTAAGAATTTTTCTGCCCCCTCTCCCCTCTCTACCCCCTCTGCCCAATCTCCCCATTCAAATTGCTCAGATGGTAAGCTATTGAGTTAAAATAGGCGATTGCTGTTGTTATTAATGGAAGAGTGAAGTATATGGAAAATCAAAATCAAACTCAAGAGCTATTATCCAAGTTTATTTTGAAGATTTTATGGTTGGATGATAATGTAGCTCTAGCTGTCGATCAAATTGTAGGCAAAGGTTTTAGCCCGCTAACAAAGTACTTTTTCTGGCCCCGAACTGATGCATGGGAAGAGTTGAAAAATGAGTTGGAGTCGAAGCACTGGATTGGTGAAGTCGAACGAGTAGAGTTGCTTAATAAAGCGACTGAAGTTATTAATTATTGGCAAGAAGAAGGTAGAAGACGACCTATGTCAGAAGCTCAAGGGAAATTCCCTGAAGTCATCTTTACTGGTAGTAATTAAGACAGTATAGTGATTAGTTCCTGATGTTGGTTACTGTCTCAATTTTTGCTTTAAAACTCACTCTTTTATAATCAACTCTGTTGACAGGTTGCGCTAACTTGAAATCTAGAAACCCGGTTTTGACATAACCGGGTTTCTTTATGCTTTATATTCTTCCGCCGTTTGCTTTACTGCCATTAGAGACGAAAAATAAATATCACCAAGCCACAATTTTAAATTGTCCAATTAAATTTGCTCCCTTGTAAGAGAAAAATAATATTTTAAGTGTAGATACTGAAGCCGAAAGTATAATATGGTTGCAATATAGTTAACAGATACTAGATGAAAAGGTAATTGTAAGTTACTTGCTTCAAACCTTACTATCAAGCAGATATTTTTGAGCAAAACCTTAATGGTTTGTAACTCGCAAGTATGTAAAAACTTCATATAACAGTTTGAACATACAACTTTTTAGCACAAACAGGTCACTGGGGATAAGATAACCGTGATTCAGATTTTTGGAAACTTTCTGGAAACTTTATTCAATAAAGATAACTTAGAAAAAGCTCAAGTTTTTGGTGATTATGTAGAAAGACCACAGCAAGATGAACATTTGACTTTAGGCTTTTCTCCTTCTGCTATTCCAATTAAGAAGCGTTGGCGTAATAATGGTTTATCAGCCGATTATATTGCTAATTACTTAGCTACATTTTTTCCGATCCAAGCTTCGGAACCTGATGCTATGGATAAATTAGCGGAAATGAAAAGTGCAGTCAGCTATATTGCTAATGAACTGTTAGAAAATTCAATGAAATATGCTGACGCTACGGCACTATATCCGATAACATTACATACTCAAATAGAAAACAATAAAATTAGACTATTTGTGGATAATAGTATCCTTGCTTCACAAGCAGAAAATTTTCAGCTTTTTATTAAAGAATTACTAAATTCAGACCCAGATGAACTTTTTATTCGTAAATTAGAAGAAAATGCAGAAGATGAAAATACTTCTAGTTCTGGATTAGGTTTTTTGACAATGATTAATGATTATTCTGCCAAGCTTGGTTGGAAGTTTGATATTGTCCAAAAAGATTCTCCAGTTATGACTGTAACAACTATGGTTGAATTAGCTGTTTAAAATATCTTATCTACGCATAATTTGGATATAAGGAGTTTTATAAAAATGCAAGTTAAGGGTGAAAACTATAACGTTTGGTACGATAATAATAATGGTGCGGTTAATTTTGATGGCGCATTGAGACTGACTGGAATGCAGGACTACGCACCAATTTTAAAGTTATTAAATGAGATAGCTTCTACCGAACCACCGAGTATGGTTCTTAATTTACAGCGTTTAGAGTTTCTAAATAGCTCTGGAATTAGTATGTTATCTAAGTTTGTAATTGGTATGCGAAAGAAAAAGTCAGTGCAGATAAAAATTCTCGGCTCTAATAATATTGCTTGGCAAGGTAAGTCATTAAAAAATTTACAAAGATTAATGCCGGGATTGACTTTAGATTTACAGTAATTCTTTTTCAAAAAAAGTGGTATCTCCAGAAAACTTATCTACAGATGAGCTTTTATTAAAAATAAAAAGTCTCAAATACGAGTTAGAAGAAGTCAAGCAACAAAAAGCTGATTTAGAAATAATGATAGAGTCAATTGCAGAACATTCTAGCGAATTGAATAATCTATATTTTAAAAAGAATCAGGAATTATTGCTTTATATTGAGCAAGTTAAGCAATTAGTCGCAGTCACACAAAACAGATTAGATGGTGACTCATCTGATTCAGAAGTTTTGGAAAGGATAGCTGCCAGAAACGACGAGATTGGGGAAATAGCACAAGTATTTTTAATCATCGATAAACGCTTTACAGCTAGTTAGAAAAAAGTGATTTATCATATAGTAATTTTATGTTAACTATAAAAAAATGGAAATATCATCCGATTGCTATTATTTTTTATTAACGTAAAATTGCTACGATTAAAAACAAAATCTCATTTAATAGCAAGATATTTAAAAAATGAAAGACGCAAATAAAAAGAATTTTTTCCAAACTATATTTAGTGACAAAAAATATCGTCCGCTTCTGATTTCAGCCGGATTATTTTTGTGCTTTGACTTAGGGGTTTTGATTCCTAACTATGTTTTTTCAACATTGTTAAAAAAAGACGCAGTTAGTATTAATTTGGCAGGAAGGCAAAGAATGCTTTCCCAAAAAATGACAAAATCGCTATTGGAAGTCAAAAATCAACAGGAAGCTGGTTCTTCTTTTAAAGAATCTCGGGAAGAATTAAAGAAAGCTTATGAATTGTTTGATGATGCTCTAGACGGATTCGGACGAGGAAAAAGCGTTCAAGGTGCCGATGGCGAACCTGTATATTTGCCAGTAGTAGATACTGAGAAAAAAAGAGCAATTCTTGATCAAGCTTTAGCAATATGGACACCTTATAAAGAAAAGCTACAGCCGATTCTCAAAGCAGATGAATCAATTCAATTCAAAGATTTAGAAGCTGCTGTTGAATATGCCAGAGAAAATAACCTCAAGCTTTTGAGTCTGATGAATCAGCTAACTATCGAAAGTGAACAAGTTGCTCAAACAAAAACTGGGTATTTGCAGCTTATTCAGCTGATAGGAATGACTTTAGCTTTAGGAAACTTTTTTATCTTGCTATCCCGCAGCTTCAAGCGAATGCAAATAGCCGATCAAGAGATCGAAACAGCGAATGCACAAATTCTTCAACTTAACGAACGCTTGCAAGCCGATAATATTCGGTTGAAATCTGAATTAGATGCTACAAGGCGCTTGCAGCAAATGATTTTACCCAAATCTTCGGAGTTGGAGTCTGTTGAGGGATTAGATATCGCTGGATATATGGAACCTGCGGATGAAGTAGGCGGCGATTATTACGATGTTCTCAACCTTGATGGAAATGTCAAAATTGGTATTGGTGATGTAACCGGGCATGGTTTGGAAAGTGGAATGCTGATGTTGATGGTGCAAACTGCTGTCCGCACTCTCCAAGAAGTTGAGGAAACCAATCCGGTGAGGTTTATGGATATTTTAAACCGCACCATCTACAAAAATATTCAACGTATGGATTCCGGTAAGAATCTAACTTTGTCTCTTATTGACTACAGTGATGGGGAATTAAAATTAAGCGGACAGCACGAAGAGGTGATATTAGCACGTAGTAACGGCGAAGTTGAACTGCTCGATACTACTGATTTAGGTTTCCCTATTGGTTTAGATGATGAAATTGCTGATTTTGTTGACGAGCAGAAAATAAAATTAGATGTTGGTGATGTTGCCGTATTGTTTACCGACGGAATCACCGAAGCTGAAGATATTCATAAAAATCTCTACGGAATCGAAAAGCTTTGTGAAGTCATCAAGCAAAACCGACACTTGAGCGCTTCCGAAATTAAAGATGCTGTAATTGAAGATGTGCGATCGCATATTGGCTTACAACAAGTATTTGACGATATTACGCTGTTGGTATTGAAGCAGAAGGATACGGGTACTAGTTTAAATAGCTTGCAGTCTCAGAGTTTGGCAACGGTTGGTATTTAAAAAAAATCACCGAGGCGATAAAAATTTTGTTCGGATTTGTTGAAAAGATAATATCGGCAACAATTTATAAGAGAGGAAAATACAAAGGTGGTGCAAGTATTTGGTGACTTCGTTGAATCAACGCGAAAAAAAGAAAACTTAACTTTAGGATTTTCTCCATCTTCAGTACCGATTGAGGAACGTTGGCGTAATAACGGTTTATCAGCTGATTATATTGCTGAGTATTTAACAACTGTATTAAATAGTGATGATAATGAATCGGGCAATGAAAACTATTTAGCTGATATTAAAAGTTCGGCTAGCTATATTGCCAATGAGTTACTAGAAAACGGTATGAAATATTGCAATGAACAAACAAATCATCCCGTTACTTTTCATATTGAACTAGCTTCTAATGAAATCAGATTTTTTCTCGAAAACACCGTTATTCCTGCCAGCGCTGACAAGTTAAAAGAATTTATCGAAGAATTAAATAGTTCAGATCCAGATGAATTTTATATTCGTCAATTAGAAAAAACTGCGGAAGCTGATTTAGAAGATAATACTAGTTCGGGATTAGGTTTTTTAAGCATAATTAATGATTATTCCGCCAAATTAGGCTGGAAGTTCCAAACTTTGGAACAAAGTCCGTTATTAATGAGTGTAACTACTTTAGTGCGTCTGATGGTACAACAAACTGAACAAGCAAAACCAGAAACTATAGCTGATACTAATATTGAACCATTAGAAGTTAAGGGAGAAAATTTTCATATTGTTTACAACAATAATAGTAGAGTTGTTGATTTTTCTGGCAGAGTAAGGATGAGGGGATTACAAGAGTATAGTATTGTTTTTGATTTATTCGATAAGGTTATAGAAATCAATCAAGATGTAATCACCCTTGATTTACAAAATCTAGAACTGATTAATAGTTCTGGAATCGACATGCTGTCAAAATTTATTATTACTACGCGCAAGAAAAAGACAGTTCAAATCAATATTATCGGTTCTAGCTCTAGAAATTGGCAAACAAGATTATTAAAAAATTTCCAACGATTGATGCCGAAGTTGCAATATGAATTTAGATAAAATTGCTAATTGCTGAAACACTGCGTTGCGGAGGAACACGCACCGTTGTAGCAAGTGTTGAACCCGAAGGGTAATTGGGCATTAGGCATTGGGCATGGGGCACTCAAGAATTATAAATAATTTATTCTCCCCATTCTTTCCCTTCTCCCTCTCTCTTTTTCCTACTTTTGATAATATTAAAACTCCTCCTTGATATCTGCAAGGAGGAGTTTTTTTCATTGAATTGCCAGTAACCAGATATTTATGCCATACCGCCAGCAGCTTGAAAGCGAGCGCGGGCGCGTTTATAGGATTGAGTTGCTTGGATTTGACCTTGTCTGTCTCCTTGCGCTATCTGGTTTAAACGAGTTTGGGCTTCGTTAAAAGCAGTACGTGCTTCTTCAAGGTCAATTGAATTACCTTGCTCGGCAGCGTTGACTAAAATGGTAACTTCATCTTCTTCAACTTCGGCGAAGCCACCTGAAAGCGCGATCGCAACCCAATTTTGATTGTTATCTGCACGGACTCGCATTACACCTGTATCTAGGGCGCTCAACATTGGTGCGTGTCCGCTAAGAATACCAAGTTGCCCTGTAGTGCTTGGTAAAATGACTTCTTCAGCCTTTGAATCCCAGACTGTTTTATCTGGGGAGATTACACGAACGGTTAATGTCATAATTACTAGTTTTTAGTAGATGGTTGTTAGTTGTTAGTTGTTAGTTGATAGTTGATAGTTGTTAGTTGTTAGTTGCTGGTTGCGTAATTCCTAGATTCTTTCCACCAACCAAAGTACTATTAACTACTAACCGCTAACCACTAACCACTAACCACTAAGCCTTTACTTCGATTTCATTTTTTCTGCTTTTGCTTTGGCTTCATCGATGCTGCCAACCATATAGAAAGCTTGCTCTGGCAGTTCATCAAATTCACCAGAAAGAATCGCTTGGAAGCCTTTGATGGTATCTTCAAGCTTCACGTATTTACCAGGTGCGCCGGTGAATACTTCTGCAACGAAGAATGGTTGTGATAAGAAACGCTCTACTTTACGAGCGCGAGCTACTATGAGACGGTCATCTTCGGATAATTCATCCAAACCAAGAATGGCGATGATGTCTTGAAGTTCCTTATAACGTTGCAGTGTAGACTGAACCGAACGAGCTGTTTGGTAATGGTCTTCACCAACAATGTTGGGTTGCAACATGGTGGAAGTAGAACCTAATGGATCCACAGCAGGGTAAATACCTTTTGCTGCCAAACCACGAGACAGTACTGTGGTTCCATCCAAGTGAGCAAAGGTAGTTGCTGGTGCGGGGTCTGTTAAGTCATCCGCAGGTACGTATACTGCTTGAATAGAGGTAATAGAACCTTCGTTTGTGGAGGTGATTCGCTCTTGCAATGCTCCTACGTCAGTACCCAATGTAGGCTGATATCCCACAGCCGAAGGCATTCTTCCTAATAGTGCCGATACCTCGGAACCTGCTTGTACAAAGCGGAAGATGTTGTCAATAAATAGCAGTACGTCTTGTTTGTTAACATCGCGGAAATATTCTGCCATTGTCAAAGCTGATAAACCAACCCGCATTCTTGCACCGGGTGGTTCGTTCATTTGACCGTATACTAGAGCAATTTTTGAGTCATTCAAGTTATCGGGGTTGATAACTTTGGATTCAATCATTTCGTTGTAGAGGTCATTACCTTCGCGGGTACGTTCCCCTACTCCACCAAATACCGACACACCACCGTGTTGGGTTGCGATATTGTTGATTAACTCCATCATAATAACGGTTTTGCCCACTCCGGCACCGCCGAACAGACCGATTTTACCGCCACGTCTGTAAGGAGTTAACAAATCCACAACCTTGATTCCGGTTTCAAACACGGAAGGCTTGGTTTCTAAGTCGGTGAGTTTTGGAGCTTCACGGTGAATCGGAGATGTTTCATCGGTTCCAACGGGACCTTGATTGTCAACAGGTTCGCCGAGGACGTTGAAAATTCTACCTAAAGTCGCTTTTCCTACAGGTACGCTGATAGGAGCGCCAGTGTCGCTAGCTTCCATTCCTCTCACCAAGCCATCGGTGGAAGTCATGGAAACAGCCCGCACCTGGTTGTCGCCCAGCAGCTGCTGTACTTCGCAAGTAACGGACATTTCTTGTCCTGCTTCGTTGGTGCCTTTAACGATTAAAGCGTTGTAGATTGCGGGCATTTTTCCGTTAGGAAATTTTACGTCTACAACCGGACCAATAATTTGAGTAATGTAACCAGTGTTTGTTTTTTCTGCGGTGGAAACCATGCTGAGCCTAAATTACGAAGCTATATTTTCACTATTAGAGTCGTAGAGACTTTAAAATTAAGCGATGTCATCTTCAAGATTAGCACCGAACGACACGATTTTTGGGCTTAATTTGACCAACAATCGGAACTGAAACGAGAGAATATGGTGCCAGAATGGCAAGAAGGGGAATGAGGAGGCATTCTAAAACTGGCATAGTCGCGAATGGAAGGTTTATAGGAATACGGTGTAACAATAACTAAAAATTTACAGCTTAATTTTTGCTTATTTTAAATTCCCAGTTGTTTACTGCTAACTACCACCGTTCGCTTTATGATTTAGAAGATAGGAGCATCCCAATTTTTGCCTTAGCATTTTATCTGAGGCTTGGTAACGGGTAATGGTTATAGAGTAAGTAATGAATTAGACTTGGTCTTTTTGAAAAAAGTCAACCATACAAAAAAATACAATCAAATTAAGAATAAATGTAATGGAGTTATTGCAGACATATTCTTTTCTAATTTACTTATTTTCGGCGTTGCTGATTAAAAGTATGATTTGCCCCCCAAACCCCAATTCTGGGGAAGAAAATCATTTATTTAATCTCTTTTTTGGCGTTGCTGATTACAAGTATGATTTTGCCCCCCAACCCCCAACTCTGGGGGAGAAAGATAATTTAAAGTCCCCCAATTTTGGGTGATTTAGGGGGCTTTACTAAAACCAGAAACATAAATTCATACTTCAATTCAGCAACGCCTATTTTTTTATGCAGGTCAAGCAATTATTCTATTAGGACTTAAAGGTAAGGCAATTCTGTCATTACTTCGCTAACGTTTCGGTCGTAATGACATTTTCTACTTGCGTAAGTCCTTTATATATAGATATAAAATTATAAAAAGAAAATAGCCCCCTTTGCTATATCTCAAAGAGAGCGTATGCTGTGCCATTTCACTACTTATTTAAATCACGTTCTAGAGATAAGATTCCGCAAAATTGCAGCGCTCATTTTTTTTTACTCAAAGATTATTTTTGGTGTCTGGGCTAACTTTTCTTTTAGCTAATTAGCAGGTTTTATTACAATCGAATATAGAAGTTTTTAGTTGAATATAATACACCCTTCTCCTTAACCAGGAGAGAGGAAGGGGAGCCACTGCGTTGGGCGGGTTCCCAAGGCAGCCCTGTGCGGAGGTTCCCTCCGTTGAGGGGACTGCCGCCGACTTGTAGCAAGTGGCGTGGTGAGGTTTCTCAAACTGTATTGCACCCAAATTAAACGCGCTATATCCAACAGCGGCATCGACTTAAGTTTGATGAGTAATCTTACATATATACAAAAATATGTTGACTGATATTCTGCTGAAAAAGCCTATTTATTGACAAAAATTAAGAGAATATGAAATTAATGAGAAAATTCTCATCAAACTTTCATAGATAATTCATCAGCAAGAATAAAAATTTACCCATAAAGACAAAAATAATTATCTATTTTATTCGCCGAAAATTATAAGATATTTCATAAAAAACTTCTTGATTTATTGATGTTTGAATACAAGAAGTTAAGTCCCAAAGCTATAGGAAAATGAGGGGTAAGATTTATGAAGATAATGGTATATTCTCACGATGCATTTGGGTTGGGTAATATTAGAAGAATGCTAGCAATTTGCGAACATTTACTTACAGAAATTCCCCAACTATCAATTTTGCTTTTGTCTGGTTCTCCAATGCTGCAAGGATTTCGTTTGCCCAGAGGTTTGGATTATATTAAGCTACCTTGTTTAAATCGAGGCAATACCGGTGAATTCGCAGTTAAATATCTGGGAATAGATATAGATAAAACTTTAAAGATGCGGTCTGAACTTATTCTATCAGCAGCAGTTAATTTCCAACCAGATTTATTTTTAGTCGATAAAAAGCCATTAGGTATTGAAAACGAACTAACCACAGCGGTTAATTACATACATCAAAATTTACCAGAAACTAAACTAGTTTTACTGCTGAGAGAAATTTTAAATTCACCAGAAAAAACTATTCCTGAATGGCAGAAAAGCAGATATACCGAAGTGATAGATAAATTTTATCAGCTTCTATTAATAGTTGGTTCGCAACAAGTTTTTGACTTTTGTAAGGAATATAAATTACCACATAGCGTTACTGATAAAACACACTTTTGTGGTTATATAGGTCGTCCTCAAGACTGTAAAATAAATCAAAATATTCGAGAAGAATTACAGTTAGAGCCTTTAGACAAATTAGTAGTTGTGACTCCCGGCGGTGGAGAAGATGGTTATGAATTAATTAATACATATCTTCAAGGACAAGAACTATTAAAAAATAGCCAATACCGCATCAAAAGTTTAGTTTTTTGTGGCCCAGAAATGCCTCAAAAACAGAAGCAAGAACTTTGTGCAATGGCAGTAAAATATCCTAACGTTGAAATGAGAGAATTTACTAATGATTTGATGAGTTATTTATCAATTGCCAATGCTGTAGTATCCATGGGAGGTTACAACACAGTTTGTGAAATTATGAGTGCAGCTAAGCCTGCAATTATTGTGCCTAGAATTCAACCTTCACAAGAGCAATTAATACGCTCGCAGAGAATGCATGATTTAGGTTTATTAAGAAGCATACATCCCCAAGAAAATACACCTCAAGCTTTGATGACACAGTTGTTTCAGATATTAGAAAATCCGCAAGTTCCAAAAAATATTGACTTAGAAGGTTTACCTAGAATTACTCACCATATCAGAAATTTGTTAGCCGATAAAATGACCCCAACACAGGCAGAATTTGTTTATCCTCAGTCCAATCCATCTCAAGAATTATTAGTTAGCTGAACAATAATAATTTTGTAGCGATAATTATTATATATTTCATATCCTGATGTTCCAAAAAAGTTCCAAAATATCACTATTAAAAGCTAAGGCTGTCACCGAGCTTTACTAACGCAGCATGACGGGCACTCTAGAATAAATGCCATGTCAATCTGAAAAAGAAACAAGGTATATAGGTAAAATATGGCTTGCCAAGATTCTAAAAAAACTAAACCTAAAACAACACAGAATATCAAAGCTGCTTTACCTGGAATCAATCAGATTTTACGGCGATTTTCTCCTCAAATTCAGAAGCAACGAAGTTTGCTAATTATCTCTTTTTTGGGACTGATGGCTGAAATTGGTTTACATTTATTAGAACCTTGGCCTTTAAAATTAATTTTTGATTATATTCTGGTTGAAGATTTTAAAACCAAAATTTCGCAACTACCTTTGCTCTCAGAATTTACTCCCGTTACTTTGGTAACTATTTTCTGCTTAAGTTTAATCGCAATTGTTGGTTTACGAGCTTGTGCTGCTTACTTGGGCGTATACTACATGGCTCTTGCTGCTAGTAATGTTTTAACTGAAGTTCGCACCGAGCTTTACAGCCATATCCAAAGACTTTCACTTTCTTTTCACTATAAGGCTAAAACCGGTGACTTAATCGCTCGGGTAACTTCCGATATCGATAAAATCCGAGAAGTTACTGTCATGGCGTTATTACCTTTGATTGCCAACTCTCTGACAATCCTTGGCATGATTTTTGTCATGTTTTGGCTGCATTGGGAATTAGCCACAATTGCCCTTGCTTTATTCCCCCTGTTTATATTTTCTACTTACCGTCTTACCAAAAGTATTCGAGGGGTAGTCAAATCCCAACGCAAACGAGAAGGAACCATTGCTGCTGCTGCTGCGGAATCTTTGGGTGCAATCAAAGTTGTGCAGGCGCTTTCTCTACAAGATATGTTGGAAGCATCTTTTGCCAACGAAAACCGTCAAAGTTTACAGGCTAGCGTCAAAGTAAAAAAGCTCTCGGCTGGTTTAGAAAGAATAGTCGAACTTTTAATCGGATTAGCTACCGCTTTAGTGCTGTGGCGGGGAGTACATTTAGTTTTAGGAAATCATATCACTCCCGGAGATTTATTAATATTCGTCAACTATTTCCGCATCGCATTTAAACCAATGCGAGTTTTGGCAAAATATGTGGGACAAATTAGTAAAGCCACTGCTTCGGGGGAACGTATATTAGATATTTTGGATACTGTTCCAGATATTAGCGATCGCCGTTTTGCATTTGACGCACCACCCATAAAAGGCTGTATCGAATTCGACAATGTGAGTTTTGGCTACGATTTGGAAAAGACTATTCTGAAAAATATCAGTTTCAAGGTCGCATCAGGACAACAAGTAGCTTTGGTAGGTTCTTCTGGTGGGGGAAAGTCAACTTTAACAAGTTTATTGCTACGTCTTTACGACCCTATATCTGGGGGAATATTCGTAGATTGTCACGACTTAAGAGAATATAAATTACAATCTTATCGCCGCCAAATTAGCGTAGTTTTGCAAGATAGCATTTTATTTGCCGCAAGTATTAGAGACAATATTGCTTACGGTAATCTAGCCGCTACTAATAAACAGATTGAACGAGCAGCACGTTTAGCAAATGCCCATGACTTTATCATGGATTTACCCCAAGGTTACGATACCATCGTAGGAGAAAGAGGTTCTACGCTTTCGGGTGGGCAAAGACAAAGGATTTCCATTGCTCGGGCAGCAGTACGTAATGCACCTATAGTAATTTTAGATGAGCCAACTACTGGTTTAGACCAGCAAAGCGAGTATTTAGTTAATCAAGCTTTGAATAGGTTAACTAGAGGCAAAACAACTTTTACGGTTTCTCACAATCTCAAAGCTATTCAAAATGCAGATTTAATTCTCTACATGGAAAACGGACAAATTCTAGAAAAGGGAACCCATGAAGAGTTAATGCTCAAAAAAGGAAGGTATTCTCAAATGTATATATTGCAGGCATCTTTGGGGAAAGAAAACAAATTTTTGGGGTTAGGGGTTAGGAGTTAGGAGTTAGGAGCTATAAGCTCATAATTTTTTCGGACATATTCAACTAACTATTAACTCGCAATAAATAAAACATTAAAAATATTCAAAGCTAATGATGAATCAAGAATTTGACCAAACTCGTGTAATACTTGTACGTCACGGACAAAGCACTTATAACGAACAAAAACGCTATCAAGGCTGTTGCGATGAGTCTCTACTGACACAGAAAGGCAAACAGCAAGCATTTCAAACGGGAATAGCATTAAGCAAAATTAAATTTGATGCGATATATACTAGTCCGTTAAAGCGAACTCGACAAACTGCTTGGGAAATATTCAAGGTAAATAATTTTAGTGAAAACTTAAATTCAAAACTGAGCATAAACTCAAATCTTAAAGAAGTTTATTTACCTGGCTGGCAAGGTTTGCAGTATAAATATGTTCGTGAAGAATTTGCCGAAGAATATCGAATATGGGAAGAACAACCCCACGAATTTACGACTGAAAATACTGAATCGAACGGACATACTTTAATAAAAACGAGAACAAAGCCTGTTTTACAACTTTATAAAAAAGCAGAAGAATTTTGGCAGGAAATACTACCGCTTCATCGAGGTAAAACAATTTTGGTTGTTAGTCATGGTGGGACTATCCGCGCCTTGATAGGCACTGCAACGGGAATTCATCCTCAAAAGTATCACAGCATTCAACAATCTAATAGCGGTATTAACATTCTAAATTTTGGAAATTCTCTGCCTGGACAGTTTGTTAAAATCGAAGCTATTAACCAAACACAGCATCTAGGTGAGGTATTACCCAAGTTGAAAAATGGTAAATACGGATTGAGGTTACTACTATTACCTGTATTTGGTAAACCTGTTAAAGGTAATTTTGAAAAAATATCTCGATTTCTTAGAAGCACAGAATTAGATTTTTGTATTAGCAACAATAACCTAGATGCTCAGTTAATTTCAGAATCAATTATCGAAAAACAGCCAAGCCCTCCGGTAAATTTACAAGTATCGCAAGATAATTTTCTTGATATTTGGCATCAAACAATATCTAAACGTTCGCAGAATCACCATTCCCTTAATACTGGTTTAGTAGTAGCAGATAAAAATACAATTTCTAGTACCTTGGCTCAAGTTATAGGGGTAAAATCGCCAGAATGCCTGCAGTTAAATCAAGGAGAAATCAGTATTCTGTTTTATCCAATATCGCAAAATAAACCAGTGTTACAAGCGATGAATATTACGGGTATTTCTTAGGGAATGCTCGAACTTGAACAGTCAAGAAGCATACTCAGAACCTCTCTCCTGCAAAGAAAGAGGCTTTTAAACCCCACTCTGTTGTAGATAACGGGTGTATAGGGTTAGACTAACGAGGTTAGAAGCAAAACATAATACTTTTCAAGTATCCTCTTAGAGCTTGCCTAGAAAGTATAATTTTATAATTAGTTTATTAGTGAATTAGGCAATGACATAACTCTATGAAAAAGAGAACTTAAAGTTGCCCCTTCCAAAGAAAGATTCAAAGCAATTTCAAAAGCCATCTAATTGGAAAATCATCATCATGAGCGTTTTAATCACTGGAGTCGCTGGTTTTATTGGATATCATTTGGCGCAAAGACTACTTGCTGATGGAGAACAAGTATATGGAATTGATAATCTCAATGATTATTATGATGTTAATTTGAAAAAAGCTCGTTTGGCTCAATTAATACCACATACTAATTTTCACTTTCAACAACTAGACTTAAACAATCGCGAAGAGATACTAAAACTTTTTAAAGAACAAAATTTTGATTATGTAATTAATCTTGCGGCTCAAGCAGGAGTACGTTATTCTCTCGAAAATCCTTTTGCTTACGTTGATACTAATTTAGTTGGATTTGCGAATATCCTCGAAGCTTGTCGTCACAGCCAACCAAAACATCTTGTGTTTGCTTCATCGAGCTCGGTTTACGGTACCAATACCAAAATTCCTTTTTCTGTCACCGATAATGTAGATAATCCGGTTTCTCTCTATGCTGCAACTAAAAAAGCAAACGAATTAATGGCGCATTCTTACAGCCATTTATACAGTTTACCTATTACTGGATTGCGCTTTTTTACAGTATACGGTCCTTGGGGCAGACCTGATATGGCTTATTTCAAATTTGTTCGTGCAATTGAAGCAAACGAGCCAATTAATATATTCAATTATGGTAAGATGCAGCGAGATTTTACTTATATTGATGATGTGATTGAAGGCGTTGTCAGAGTGATGCATAAACCTCAAAAAGCACAGGTTGACAAAGCCCATAAAAATGCTCGCTACAAAATATATAATATCGGCAACAACAAACCTGTAGAGTTACTGGAATTTATTCAAGTAATCGAAAAAGCACTGGGTAAAGAAGCCCAAAAGAATTTTTTACCCATGCAGCCTGGAGATGTTCCCCGTACTTATGCAGATGTTGACGAATTAATACAGGATGTAGGATTTAAACCAACTACAACTATTGAGCAGGGAATTGAAAAATTTGTCCAATGGTACAAAGATTTTTATCCTTGTTCAAACCAAGAATTTTCTCAAATTATGTTGTAGACTTGATTGCAACCAGTCATTACGAGAAAATTTATACAAGTCCCCCAATAAAATTAGTTTGGGGGATAATCCAAAAACAAATAAATATACTTTTCAAACATCTTGTAACAGCTATTAGCCTGTAACTAAACACAAATATTCCTCTATACGAGAAAGTAAATCCTGAAAAGGGAAAGGTTTTGTAAGGTAGTCATCAGCACCATAAGCAATAGCTTCCGTTTTCTCTCGTTCGTCACTGCGAGCAGTCATAATAATAATTGGCAATTTTTTACCTTGATTCCGTAATTCTTGCAAAACTGTCAAACCGTCTTTCACTGGTAAACCTAAATCTAGCAGCATCAAATTAAATTGCTTGCTAGAAGCCATTTCAACTGCTTGTTGCCCATCTTCAACGACAGTAGTTATATAACCTTTTTTTCTCAAACCTTTCTGCAAAAAGGCAGCCAGACGAATTTCATCTTCAACAATTAATATTTGGTTCATTTAACTTTTTTTTAAACTACAAATAGGATATGTAAGCTTCAATCATAAAATTGGGATAAGTAATCAAAGATTTAAACTAATAATTACGAACTTAAAAAAAATATTATTTATTTATCTATCTATATAGCAATCCTATTTGAATTTTGAAAAATACTCAGTACATTTTCTGTTCCCTAGCCCCTAGGAGTTATTCAGAAATCAAAACGGATTCCTATAGCTTTGATGGAACCTTATTACCTGATGTCAGATTCTGTCAGAAAAGTTTGAAATAGCTGCTATTCGCACTTAAATCAATGTAAAATTAAACCAATAGTATATTTTCAACAAAAATTGAATGCAAATTAGCATTTCCATTCTTATTTATGAAATACATAACAATACTATATTATCTCTAAATAAATGAAAAATTCATTAAATTTTTATGAGAAAGCTTTCATTTGTTCCAGAGGGTTTTAAGTCGTATTCATTAAAAAACATAATCATTTATATAATTATTTCAGATATAAAAACACAATATGCATAACACTAGTAGTTTGAAATATTCAAGTAAAAATACGGCAATATTTAGCTAATTTCAATATTATTTCGCTTTAAATAATCACAAGGTCTTTGATTATCTTCCTACAGAAACTTCCTGTCAATTACCTTGAGATGAATTGACTTGAGATAAAATTTAAACTCAGGGAAATTTGAAAGCAAAGGATTAATATTTTTGCATCAAATATCCCTAGCTAAATACAACCAGCTATAAAGACAACTTAAAATTATTTTTTTTCTTGCATTTCCAGAAGTTCGGGGATAGTAACGAAGCTGTAACCCTGCTGCCTTAACTTATTAATTATTTGAGGTAGAGCTTTGACTGTATTCGTGCGATCGCCACCACCATCATGAAGCAATACGATACCACCCGGACGTGCGTTTTTTAACACCGTATTGACCATTGTAGCGGGTGCAGGTTTTTGGAAATCGCGAGAATCAGCAGACCACATTAATGTCGCATATTTTTTGTTTTTAGCGTGAGCAACCAAGCCATTGCTTAAATGTCCACCAGGAGGACGAAATAAATTTGTTTTAACTCCCGTCACTTTATAAATTAATTCCGTAGTTTTATCAATTTCAAAAGCAGCAACCTGGGGGTTCATAAAATGATACCAATGATTCCACGTGTGATTGGCGATCGCATGACCATCAGCTACAATTTGCTTACCTAATCTAGGATTATTTTGCAGTGCTTTACCAACTACAAAAAATGTTGCTTTAACATTATTTTTTTTCAATATATCTAATGTTTGTTGAGTAGTCTTTTCCCAAGGACCATCATCAAATGTTAAAGCAATAACTTTTTTATTTTTTATCGGCTTTATCTCATAAATAACCTTGCTATTAAAGCTAGAAGGTGCAGCAGAAAGTAAACTTTGTCTTTTGAATTGCTCGTTTAAAGTGGCTTCCATTGCATTTTGGAATTGTGCAACTAACTGCTGATTATTTGTTGCGGCATTGATAATTTTTTCTTCAGGTTTATCTAAGCCGACAAGTTGAGCCAGTTTTAAATTTACAGGCAATATTAAACTCAAGCACAAAGTACTAGTAATAATAAGTAAGGCGATAAAGATTTTATATGGCAAAATAAAAGACTTACTGTTTTCCACTTGATATTTCTCTCAACAATAGAATGGTTTTTTCTGGGTGACTTTGTTCATCGATTATTGATAGGTATTTATTGATAATTAAATGTGACGGCATCATCCCTTTTGAACAGCAATAACATTCAATCCTTTACAATTAAAAGATTGTAGTTATGTTAATTGCATTTATTGACTTTTATATTTATGTATCTAGAAAAGCTGATTTCAGATTTGCGCCACAAAAATCACTGGACTAAGGCTGCGCGTCACACAACTCGGGTGGTGCGTGACACTAAAGCCCTCATTATTACGTTAAAAATCAAATTAAGTGTCACAGCACCCTACAGCATAAATGTGCCAGTTGCGTAAGTCCTGAATCAATTAGAATAAGCTTTCGCCTACTAACTTTTGACAAAATCTGCGATAGTTACTGATAAAAAATTAAGTTTTACATCAAATTAACTATTTTCGTAGCTTCATGCTATCCCAAGTTAGTTCGCGCAGATTCTTATTTAAATTAGATTGAATTGTATTGAATTTAATTTGCTTTTAGTTAATCTAATAGATTATATAAAAAGCACTTGATTAAATTTAATTTTCTTTCCTAAGTTATTCGCAGCACGTCCTTTATAGCCATTTTCGATTAAGTGCAATACCAAGCGGGAAATCTCATTCTTGCCTACCGCTTGCCTCTCCTAAGATTTTAAGAAGGGCATGTATTAATTCAACTGAAAACCGTTATAGCAGATGGGAAAGACAATACTCAATTGAGCAATTTTAGGTTTATTTTCTTCGCAGGCAAAACTTACA
Organism: Rivularia sp. PCC 7116; assembly: GCF_000316665.1. Lineage (GTDB taxonomy): Bacteria > Cyanobacteriota > Cyanobacteriia > Cyanobacteriales > Nostocaceae > Rivularia. The sequence goes on from NC_019678.1 coordinate 3,055,058, forward strand.
ATTAACGTTATTGCCCATCACTTAGAGCATATCAAAATAGAGGAGCAAGCATCTCAGAATATGCAAATACCCTCATTCCAAAATATGAATTGGAAACTAGTCAAGCTTTAATAATAAAATTTAGTCATAGCAGTAGGTTTATAATTCACCTACAAAAAAAATAAATAATTTCATTTATGCACCTACTATTCATACTTCCCGAATTAATCTTAATAAAATTTTGCTGACAGTCAAGTTATTTAAAATACTTACCGATGAATATTTAACAAATTTTATGATAATTAAAAAACTTTTTCCAAAGAATATCATCTTCGTAAGCGATAACCCATACCTCGGACAGTTTCAATCAATTCGTGACCTAATTTTTTTCGTAGATAACCAACATAGACATCTACAATATTTGAACCGGGGTCATAATCGTACCCCCAAACTCTATCTAAGAGTTGTTCTCTACTCATAACTTGCCCTGGATGGCGAAAAAGCGTTTCTGCTAAAGTAAACTCGCGGGCTGGTAAATCTATATTGTCGCCATTTACTTGCGCTTTCCGAGTTCGCAAATCAAGTACTACACTTCCTGCTTTTAGTAGCATCTCTTCTGTACCCTGGGATACCTGACTATTTCGCAACCTCAGCCTTATGCGAGCCAGTAATTCTTCAAACCTGAATGGCTTAGTCATGTAATCATCAGCACCACCTTCAAGCCCTGCAACTTTATCGTTAATATCATCGCGGGCTGTCAGTATAATTATCGCTAAATCTTCTCCCTGTCCCCGTATTTCTTCCAAAACCTCTAAACCATCTTTACCGGGAAGCCCTAAATCGAGAATCAGCAAATCGAAATTATTGCCAATTGCCAAATTGAGCGTTTCTTGAGCATCCGATGCAATCGTAGGGACAAAACCATTAGCACGCAAACCCTTCGCAATAAATGAAGCAATGCGAGATTCGTCTTCAGCAATGAGAATTTGACTCATAATTGATATTAGTTAAAAGCTGTATAATTTTTGCTTAAACATTTACAAAAACTACGAAGGTTGGTAATTGGTAATGACAGACAAGGGAAAATATATTTTTTAATTATTAACTATTTATTGGTAAAATTATACAAAAATTGGCACCTTTTCCAAATCGACTTTCAAGAGTTACTTCACCTTGATGGGCTTCTGCAATCGCTTTAACAATAGATAAGCCTAAACCAGCGCCTTCGGAACGGCGACGACTGTTCGCAGCACGAGCAAAACGTTCAAAGATTCTGCTTTTATCTGTATCCTTAATTCCTTCCCCCATATCCCTGACCCAAAATTTCATTTTACCTCGATCTATAGAAGAGCCGATGGTAATTGTATCGGTATTAGTTGTATGTTGGGCAGCATTTTGAGCGAGATTCATCACTGCTTGAGTCAGCCGCTGGCGATCAAAAATAACCATTCCTTTTGCACTGTTATCAAGACACCAGTTACGTTCGGCTAAGGCTTGAGCTTTGACAAATAACTCTTGGGTAAAATTTTCAACATCTACTGTGGCTAACTGTAAAAAATCCGGACGTTCCGCTTTTGTAAGTAAAATCAAATCCTCAACAAATCGGCTCATCCGATCTAATTCATCAATTACCAAGTTCGCAGTTTCTTCCACTTCTTCTGAATCGTCTCGATCCATTAATTCCAAATGTCCGCGAATAATAGTAATAGGAGTTCGTAATTCGTGCCCTGCATCATTGATAAAATTTCGCTGAGTAGTGAAAGTTGCTTCCAATCTATCCATCATTTCATTGAAAGTGTTTGCAACTTCTGCAAGTTCGTCTTTACCGCGTACAGGAATGCGCTGGCTCAAATCGGATTCGCTAATGGAACGAGCTGTAACGCTAAAAGAACGTAAAGGAGCTAATATTTTTCCAGAAGCGATCCAAGACAGTAGCAAGGCTATACATATAACAATGCTACTTACTTGAATAACAACCCCTACCGCTTCAATTACTTCATCACGTTCGCCCTTGATAGTATGGGCAACTACAAGTACCCCTAAAGTTTCCCCTTTTATTTTCACGGGTTGGGAAAGATAAATAATGCCACCCGTATCGCTATCAAAATCCTTCTCACCTTTTTCTGGCTTAACCAATTTTGACCAGCGACGCATTATTTGTGAATCTTCATCAAATACTTTTGGTCTTGCCCTCGGACTCGATTTAAAAAACTTTCCATCTACAAAAGTAATTAAAAAAGTATCGTCTTCGGGAAGCTGCTTGGTTAAAAATCCATTAAAAAAATCTTTCAATTCCTTCTTGGAAGATGGACGTACAAAACGATTATCCAATTCATTCACCCAATCGGAATCTTGTATTGTTTCAGATTCAGTTAGCGAAAATTCTTTGCTGTCAGCTTCATTTTGAATCAATCGATTAAATGTCTGTATCTTTTCCATCAGTTCTCTACGAACTCTTGTATCGACACGGGCATACAGTAGCTCGCGAAAAGCCGGAATCGACACTAAAAAGATAAAAGTAATAATCAGTACATACCACGCAAGTATGCGGGTTCTAGTCGCCCAAAACAATCCCCGCCACTTATGTAAAGCAGTTTGTGCGGTTTTTGCTGGAGTGTCTGAAGGCTGAGAATGATTTTTTACGGAATTTACACTCACGTTATCTCATTTTGATACTGATTTGACATTAAATATAGTTGTAGTATCACTGTCCCACAAAAAAATCGCCAGCAACACCATCCTCAAGGCAGAGAATTTGTACTACTTGTGTGGATTAAGATATTTTTCTATTATTTGAAAAACAGCTTCAGACACTCCACTGCTGAAGTTCTTATCGAAGTCTATGAACTATTTTTATAGACCAGATAGAAGGTATTATAAATTTACTAAAATTAAGATTTATGAATTTATCGTCAGCGCGACACTTTTTTCATCAGGAGATTCAACAGTCTGACGAGTATATTGACTTAGGAAAGGCAGGTTTATATATCGCTCAAGAAGAATATTCCGAATTAGATATTGAAGAATATTTAAATGCACTAGACGCAATGGCAATGGAATTAGAAGAACGTTTGCCATCAGAAAAATATCCCTTAAAAATTATTCAGTGCATTAATCAATATTTGTATGATGATTTAAAGTTTACGGGCAATATCCAGAATTACTACGATCCCAGAAATAGTTTTTTAAATGATGTAATAGAGCGTAGAGTCGGCATTCCAATTACATTGGCATTACTTTACATCGAAATAGCTCGTCGTATTGATTTTCCCATGATAGGTATAGGAATGCCGGGACATTTTCTAATTCGTCCAGATATTTCGGAAATAGGCATTTTCGTTGATGCTTTTAATCATGGCGAAATCATGTTCCCCCAAGATTGTCAGGAAAGGTTAAGTCAGATTTATCAGCAAAACTTAACATTGCAGCCAGAATTTTTAGCTCCAGTAACTAAAAAGCAATTTTTGGCAAGAATGCTGACTAATCTTAAATATATTTATCTCAATCAGCAGGAACTAGAAAAAGCTTTATTGTGTGTCGAACGAATCTTATTATTATTTCCCAGTGCAGCATTAGAATTGCGCGATCGCGGTTTATTATCCTATCAAATCGGACGCTTCAATCAAGCAGCAGAAGACTTGCAAGCTTATTTACTCCAGGTGCCCGACGCTCAAGACGCTTCTACCATCGTGCGCTTGCTGGAAAAATTAGGTAAAAATCAGTGAACAGCGAACAGCGAACAGTGAACAGTAAACAGTGAGTAGCAAGTATTAAGAATATGTAGTGGGTGCCCGTCTCGCTCCCTCTCTCCCTCGCTCCCTCTCTCCCTCTCTCCCTCTCTCCCTCTCTCCCTCCCTCTCTCCCAATTTCTCGACTAACCAAGAGTTTCTGCCACATGCTTAAGACGACGTAGTTGTGCTTCCATGTCTTGCTTTGTAAATTTTTCAGCAAAGATTTTAAAACCCATAGAAACTATAGGATTAGGAATGCGAAATTCAAAACGATTCACTAAACGAGTTCCATTATTTGTTGGCTGACATTCCCAACGGTCGCTTCCTTTAAAATAACCGTCAAAACCCCACACTATCAGACCTGGTTCTCTTTCCACAACTGTACTAATCAATGTCGGTTTTATTACTGGTATTTGAATAATAAATTTGCTTTTGCTACCTATATCTGTACTCCAATCTCCAACCGGCTCGCAGCATAAAGCAGGATTTAACCATCGATGCATTAAAACACGCTCTGTGATACATTGTTCTACTACTGCGGATGTAGCATTAATTTCAATTGATTGCTCAAAAACTTCTAATGTCGGCATTTCAAATTGTTAATGTTATCTACGCAATTAGATTAACTTAAAACCAACAGTTCTTAGTAAGCCTTGGAGCAATACTAAACTGTTTGTTGCATATATTTTTGAGTATATTTATATACACTGTTTTCAGTAATTGTCAAGTATTTAAATTAGTTTTGTGGGAAAAAGAGTAAATAAAAATAAAAAAAGTAAAAATTAACGTTGATATTAATTATTTGTGAGATTTACTGGTAAATTAAATTGCAAAACACTAATTAAGTTGTCAGGGTGTGGTATTGTTTCAGGCAATAAATCACCATTACATTTAAGGTGTTTTTCGCGATAACACTAAATTTTAAAACTGGAAAACCATGATTTCAACTTGGCAAGATATAACCCAAATGATGGGTGCGGATCTGTCAATAAGAATAGGGACAATTTTGGCACAATCGTCGCCTAACTTGGCTCAAGATGCAGTAGAGGGAGCTGGGAATGTTACTCAAGCAGCTTTGGGGAAAGCAGTAGAGATATTGCCCTCCTTATTAGGTGCTGTTGCGATTTTGGTTATTGGTTGGCTGATTGCTTATATAGCTAAGGCAATAGTCCAAGGGCTACTCAATCGTACCAATATCGACAACCGCATCGCTTCTGGATTAACTGGTAATGACTCTATAGAAGTAGAGAAATTCATCTCTGGCTTGGTTTTTTGGGTCATTTTGCTGATTACCATAGTTGCGGTTTTAGATACCTTAAATCTAAATGTTGCTTCCCAACCGCTGAATTCTTTTCTCAATCAAATTGGGGAATTCTTACCTAAATTATTAGGAGCAGCGATCCTATTGGGAGTAGCTTGGGTAGTAGCGACTCTCGTTAAGACATTAGTAGTCAATGGACTAAATGCTCTGAACGTAGACGAAAGATTAAACTCGCAACAGGATGCTACTAGTAGCAACCAGCTTTCGATTTCTCAGACTATTGGTAGTGCGCTTTACTGGTTTATTTTCTTACTGTTCTTGATGCCAGTTCTAGATACTCTAGGCTTGCAACAGGCTTTGGGACCAGTAAACACTTTAGTCTCAGAAATTCTAGCAATTCTGCCCAATATTTTAGGAGCAGTAATTATCGCCGCTGTTGGCTGGTTTGTGGCTAACATCGTTCGTCGAATTGTAACCAATCTGCTGGCTACAACTGGAGTTGACCATATAGGAAGTAGATTTGGGCTTTCCCAAGCTTCTACAAGCGGACAATCTTTATCTTCGATTTTAGGTACGATTGTTTACGTTCTAATCTTGATTCCTGTTGCGATTGCAGCGCTCAATACTTTGCAAATTCAGGCTATTTCGGTACCTGCAATTGCAATGCTGCAACAGATTCTCAATGCAATTCCTTTAATATTCACCGCTGGAGCAATTCTAGCTGTTGCCTATTTCTTAGGAAGATTTATCTCAGAATTGGTTACCAATATCCTCACCAGTATTGGTTTCAACAATATTTTCTCTGTTCTAGGTTTACCTACACCTGCTAGAAGAACAACTGTTACACCAGAAGGAGAAGTTCCTTCACCAACATCTCGTACTCCATCCGAAATCGTCGGCTTTATTGCCTTTATCGGCATTATGCTTTTCGCTGCGATCGCGGCAATTAATATCCTGAATATCCCAGCTTTAACAGCATTGGTGACAGGTATCACGATTATATTGGGAAGAATTTTATCTGGATTGGTAGTATTTGCTATTGGTTTGTTCTTAGCGAATTTAGCATTCAGCATCATCACCAGTTCCGGAAATGCTCAAGCTCGAGTTTTAGGTCAGGTAGCTAGAATCGCGATTATCGTTTTAGTTTCGGCAATGGCACTACAGCAAATTGGCGTTGCTCCGGATATCGTTAACTTAGCTTTTGGTTTGTTGTTGGGTGCTTTAGCAGTCGCTCTTGCCCTTTCTTTCGGACTAGGCTCTCGCGATATTGCTAAAACTCAAGTACAACAATGGTTAAATTCTTTTAAAACCAAACAGTAATACATAGCTATATTGCAATAGCTATATAAGCATTAAGTGTGGAGTGTGGAGAATGAAATCAACAGGAAACAATTTACTGTTCCCTATTTACCGTTTCCTTTTCTCTCCACCTCTGGTTAACAGTGAACAGTGAGCAGTGAGCAGTGAGCAGTTATAAATACCCCATGCCCAATGCCCAATGCCCAATGCCCAATGCCCAATGCCCAATACCCAATGCCCAATACCCAATGCCCAATGCCCAATGCCCAATGCCCCATTCGCAATTACCGATTCAAACTTTTTTCAGCTTAATTTGTAATTCGCTTTTGATGCGATTCAAAATCGAAGACTCATCAAGATTAGCTAAAATTTTTCCTATAACTGCTTTTGGTCCATCCGGTCCCCAAGTAGCTCCTGCCTGTAAGTATGCTTTGGTAACTTGTCCAATACCATAAGAAGAAACACCAGCAACACCAGCCTGAGTAAGCGCAACCGATACATAAGGACCGAGGCTTATCCCACCAGTCGCTGGCGCAGAAATACCAAGTAAAGTTTTTAAAGAACCCAATCCTAAATTTGCTAGCAGTTCGCTGGCACTGATACCGCCCATACTAAGAGCGATTTTTTGTAGTAGTTTTATCGCTCCGGCTTCCGTCATCGGAATACCGTACAGCCGAGACAAGCCCAAAATTAAGAAAACATCAATAGTTGCAGCACTGAGGATATCTAATACAGTGACTGGGTTAAGAGCAACAGCTAAAGCCTTAGTCATGACGGATTTCCAAATTAACTGATTGGCGGCGGTTTCGCGCAGTGCTAACTTACGCTTTACCAATTGATCGTTAACGTCGTCAGCGTAAAGCATAGTATTAAGAGCTACCAAAGCTTTACCTTCGCGCTGTAAAATCTCCAATATTTTCAGTTTCAGTTCTTCAACTTGGGGTTTGCCCTTGCGTAACTGCACTCCCTTGTTACCGTCAGGACGATGAACTAATGTTCTTACTAAAGGTGAAGCAGCAGCAGTAACAATTTCTGAAGGTGAAAGCAATTCTTTTACACGCTCATCGCGAATCTTTTCGTAAACTGCAATTCTGTCAGCTTTAGGATATTGGTCTACCTTGTTAAATACTAATAAAATTGGCTTGCGAGCTTCTCGCAATTGAGAAAGAGCTTCATGTTCAAGTTTTGTCATATCCCCAGAAATAACAAACAAAATCAAATCTGCTTGTTGTGCAATCTGCTCGGCTAATGCAGTTCGAGTTTCCCCATCAACTTCATCCAAACCAGGAGTATCAATTAACTCTACCTGGGATTGTCCGCTGCTGCTTCTTAAAGTCGCTCGCAGGGCACCACGTTCAGATTCGCCAATAGTTTCTTCATTAATAGTCCAATTAACCGTTTGTGCATCGCGAGTTACACCATGCAAAGGTCCGGTTTCAAAGACTTCTTGCCCAACCATTGCATTTAGTAAAGAAGACTTACCCCTTCCCACCATGCCAAAAGCAGCAATCTGAATAACCATACTTTCCAATTTAGTAAGCATAGTTTCCAAATCGGCAATTTCCATTTCCAGCCCTTGAGTTTCCGATGCACTCAAATCAAGATTCGTTACCATCTCCCGTAAAGCTGTTTGTGCCTGCTTATAGTGAAGTTCCGTTTGAATCTCTTCAAAAGTAAAAATTGCCTTATCTAATTCTTCAGTACTATAAGAATTACTGCTATTAGGTTCGGGTAAAGGTAGTTTAGAAGCCATATTTATTTAGATATTAGATATTAGATTTTAGACTTTAGACTTAAAATCATAAATTTTGTTACGCCTGCTTCCATCCTAATAATTTTTGGATGCAGCAATGGAAAATAGGGCATAGCGGAAAGTAGACAACGAGATAAGGAGATTACAGGTAATAGATACATCACCACATCACCAATGCCCAACGCCCAATTCCCAATCCCCAATGCCCAATCCCCAATCCCCAATTTCCAATCCTTAATTCCCCGTTAACCTTACAATTGGTTGCGAAAAAGTCATAAACTAAAAATTGCATTAAGTAGCGATTATGGACTTGACTGAATAACCTGTGCGAAAAATTGTTATTGCTGGCAACTGGAAAATGTTCAAAACCAGGGCAGAATCCGAGGAATTTTTACAAGGATTTATGCCCTTACTACAAGAGACTTCCGACGATAGAGAAGCGGTACTGTGCGTTCCTTTTACAGATTTAAATGTTTTGTCAAAGAATTTGCACGGTAGTCGTGTCATGTTGGGGGCGCAAAATGTTCATTGGGAAGAAACAGGAGCTTATACGGGTGAAATCTCCGGTTTAATGCTCTCGGAAATCGGTGTACGTTATGTAATTATCGGTCATAGCGAACGACGGCAATATTTTGGTGAAACGGATGAAACCGTAAATCAACGCCTCAAAGCCGCTCAAAAATACGGAATGACACCTATTCTTTGCGTCGGAGAAACGAAACAACAAAGAGATGCCGGAGAAACCGAATCGATAATTACCAACCAAATCAAGCGAGACTTAGTAGATGTTAACCAGAATAATCTGGTAATTGCTTACGAGCCGATTTGGGCAATTGGTACCGGAGATACTTGTGAAGTAACCGAAGCAAATCGTGTTATTGGTTTAATCCGCAGTCTGTTGACTAATAAAAATGTAACTATTCAATATGGAGGTTCTGTAAAACCATCGAATGTTGATGAAATTATGGCTCAACCCGAAATCGATGGTGCTTTAGTTGGTGGAGCAAGTTTGGAATCAGAAAGCTTCGCTCGAATTGTCAATTTTAAGTGAAAAGTTGGGAATGGGGAATTGGGAATTGGTAATGGGTAATTGGTAAAAAGCTGATTTTTCTAACCCTTCTACCCCTTTTTCCCCTCTCCCCATCTCCCTATATTTTTTCAAACTGTAAAAAATAGTAACGATGCTCAATTTCAACTGGGGTACGCGAACTTATCTAATGGGCGTTTTAAATGTTACGCCTGATAGTTTTAGCGATGGTGGGGAGTTTAATGAACCCGCCGCTGCCTTAAATCAAGCCCAAGCTTTAGCGGCTGCTGGTGCGGATATTATCGATGTGGGTGGACAGTCAACTCGTCCGGGTGCCCAACAGATATCTGTGGAGGAAGAACTTGAGCGAGTGCTTTCGGTTATAGAAATTATTCGTCCAAAAATTAACATTCCGATTTCCGTAGATACTACTTCTTCAATTGTTGCGAAGAAAGCTATTAATAGCGGCGCGGATATAGTTAATGATATTTCTGGAGGCACTTTTGATTCTTCGATGTTTTCGACTATTGCGAGTTTAAATGTACCCTTAGTGTTAATGCATATCCGAGGAACTCCTCAGACAATGCAGCAAATGACCGATTATCAAGACGTAATCAAAGAGATATATAGTTTTTTATCCCAACAAATAACCGCAGCGACAACTGCGGGTATTAAAAGAGAAAATATTATTATCGACCCCGGTATTGGCTTCGCTAAAAATTTAGAACAAAATTTAGAAATTTTTCGCCGCTTAGCAGAATTAAAACAGCTTGATTGCCCGATTTTAGTCGGTGCATCTCGTAAAAGCTTCATCGGTCGTATTTTGAAACAACCAGACCCTAAAGCGCGAGTTTGGGGAACTGCTGCGGCTTGTTGTGCTGCTATTTTGAACGGCGCTGATATATTAAGAGTTCACGATGTGGAACAAATGCGCGAGGTTTCAATGGTCGCTGATGCTATTCATAGGCAGCGAGAAATCAACTAAAAGTAAAACTCAACATTGGGAAAATCGGTAAAGGTCAAACTTGATTTACCAATTTCCCAGATAGATTTATTGAGTTTCAATTGTGACCTATAACTAAATTGTTTTGTTGATTAATACAACGCTGCTTAAGATTCAGAACCATTGCCATTTTTAGGTCTTCTTGCAGTATCTTCTGCTACTGTTTCAGCGCTTATTTGTTCGATAATCTCATTTTGACCGGAACCGGGATCTACAAAAATAACTTTGGAATTGGGGCTTTCACCTAATCTATAGCTGGCGTTGATATAATCTTGAGCTACTAGATATCGGAGAATTTCCTTATTTTCAGGAGTACTACGCAAAGCTTCGGAAAGAATTTGCATACTGGTACTGGTACCTTCTGCTTTCTTAATTGCAGCTTGACGTTCTCCTTCTGCTTCCAAAATTGCAGCACGGCTTTTAATTTCAGCAGCGCGTTGATCTTCCATTGACAACCGCACGCTTTCAGGTGGTGTAATTGATTGAATATCTACTCTTTGAATTTCAACTCCCCAATCGGCGGTTGTTTCGTTTAATCGATCCAACAGTTCTTTATCCATTTCGACTCTTGAGACGTTGGTTTCCTCCAGAGTATTTTGAGCGATAATTTCTCGAAGAGAAGTTGTAGTTATTTGATTCAAACCTTGCGCTAAATCATCGATTTGGTAAAAGCTTTTCTCCATATCTTTGATGCGCCAATAAACAACTCCATCAATTTCTAGATAGATATTATCTTTGGTAATTACGTTTTGCGGTTTAATATCGAGTATCTGTTCCCGTGTAGTATCTTCCATGACAATTTGGTCGATAAGGGGAACAATAAAATTGAGTCCGGGACGCAATTTACGATGATATTGCCCCAAGCGCTCTACTAAAGCTTCATTACCTTGGTTAACAATCTTTGCGGACCCAAACCCATAACCTATAAGCGCTACAACTATACCAACAACAATTGACTCCATTTATGCTCCTTGTAAAGCAATAGGGAAATTTACTTTAAGGAAGTAGTAGTTATACAGGTGATATTACTACTTCTTGTCTTTAGTCTAATTAAAAGTAACGTGTAATTTTATTATCACGATCGAGAGACCTCAGACAAGATATTACCCGTACCAGCCCATATCATACAGGTATTATAAAATTTCGTTGTAAATATCTTATTCTTATAACACGCTTGATTATTGCATCATTTTTGCAGCAAGCAACAGCGAGCAGTAACCTATAGGGGAAAGGTGGGACAAGGAGACAAGGAGAATAAATAATTATTACCAATTACCAATTACCAATTACCAATTACCCATTACCTATTACCAGTTATGGATAGGGGGAAGGGAAGACAAGGAGAGAGAGGAGAATAAATAATTATCTTAATTAGCAATTACCTATGCCCAATGCCCAATGCCCAATGCCCAATTATCTATTAGTTAATTTTAACCAAGGTTTAACACTTGCAGGTAATTCAGAATTTAAGCGCAATTTAATTTGCGGTGTAGAAAAAGATTGAGCGTAAGCTGAGGTTAGAAATGGTTGATAATTTTTTGCATCGGGGGCAAGCTGTTTGACAAAGGCGACACTCACGCCTTGAACTAATTCCCGTAAAGCTCTAGCTTCTATTCCTCGTCGCTCTTTAATTACTTGTGTGACTGAATTCACAGGCAACCTATCGTCACTTATACTTAAATGCGTCCCGCCAATTGCTGTTAATAAATACTTCTTGCCACCTAATTTATCAAAAGGCTGTATTTGATGGGTGAGGGCTGGTGTCAGCGAGTCATCGGTTCCGCTTAATATTAAAACTGACTGATTTATTTGACTTAAACCCTGTTCACCAAAAAGTTTACCTACCATTGGATTAAGCGCGATCGCGCTCTTTACTCGCGAATCTTGGAGTTGCAATTTTCTTTGTGGCAAAGAAGCAGCAGCGCATTTTAACCAGTCACCCGGTGCAGAAGATATATTCAAAGACTTATTGCAAAATCCCCGCAATTGCTCGATATTTACTTCTCCTCCGACTACAGCTAAAGCCGTGTAACCCCCCAAAGAATGTCCGATAACGCTTACTTTTTCGGTATTTAATTTGCCTTGCAGCCTTCCCGGTTGATTGTTAAATTTTGTTAATTCATCTAGCAAAAAGCTAATATCTTTCGGTCGATTGATAAATTCTTCGGGACTGATTAAATTTTTTAAATCCGCTGCATTTGCGGCTTGATTGATAGCGCTCATGTTGCTTCCCGGATGTTCTATAGCTGCGACGGTGATACCGTAGGAAGCTAAATGACGCGCCAAATAACTCAAGTTTCTCCGATTAGCACCAAAACCGTGGGAAACAACCACCAATGGCTGTTGGGATTGTTTTACTCTAGTTGAGTAAATATCTAGGGGAATAGTACGATTACGCTTTCTATCTCGCAACGTAATTGTTTGTTTTTCTACTGCCAGATTTCCAGTAATTGCTGGATTAAAATTTCTCAAGTTTTGAGAAGAATATGTTTGATTGCCTACATATAATTCTCGCGCCAGCAAAGAACCAAAGGCTTTACTTTGCAAGCGGTTGGGGTTAAATCTTACTGCTAGACTAATAGCTTTTGTGGCATCAATAGTAACGTTGTCTTGAGGATATGCCTGTAAAAAACCGACGACACTCAAACCGTTAACTTGCCTTAATGCCAAACTAATAGCACCTTGAACGCTTTCAATGCTCGAACCGGGTAAAGCTGTTCTCAATGAACTGATAAATTGTCTGCCGAAGGAAGTTTTTTGTAATTCGTCCGTAAAGTTATCGGCTGCTTGAGGATCTATTTCTAAGCGTTTTTGCAATAATCCTCGCATTCCCCTTGGTAATACTGGCGATAAACCTTGTAGCGATAGTGGTAATTTTCCAGTATTAGCAAATTCTTCTAAATCGGATATTTTTACTAACTGCTCGTAAGGACCAAAGCGAATAGTTATAGTTTGAGCCGCAGAAGCCGAAGGTATACCTAAATTCATGCAGCAAGCAAAGGTTAAGCCACACAATAAACCTTTCGCACCGAATATTCTTGAGAAGAATCTTTGTTTGGCTTTGAATAATATATTACTCATTTATTGGTATTTATACTGCTTGTTTTTAGTTAAATTTGCTTAAAAAACTTCCTTTTTAGCAGAAGCAGTTAAATGAAAGCACTCAAAATGATTGGTAGCAGATGTATTTTGAAATTAAAAAGATTGAATGTAGTCGTTTCAATCAATTGACAATTCTAAAGGCATTTTGTTCCCTTACAGATGCATCAACTAGCTGAAATAAGTAACAAAAGAGACGCTGCAATGCAACGTCTCTAGATTTTTTGATTTCTAGTTGAAGTTTATAAACCGAAGAATCTTAAGAAATTAAGAATGGTACCTATAGGGCCACCAATAGTGTTGATAGTATCGCCAGTTTTGGCTAAACCAGAACGGCTGACTAACACTACATCATTACTACGAAGAATGGGATTAGTTTGCTCGTTAATTCCTGCCTTCAGGTCAACTTTTACCAAACGTTTGGTAACTGAACCGTCAGGATTCAAACGAATTAAGTCAACTTTACCATCGCTAGCCCTAGCATCGTTAAATCCACCTGCTGCTAACAAGGCTTGGTTAAGGGAACTGTTAGGTCTAATATTTATTGCTCCCGGATTTTTAACTTCTCCTACTACGTTGACCTGAATTTGGGAAGGAGACAAAGTTGTTGAAGCTAACTGCGTGGCTTCTGCTGGATTCACCTCAGTTGCGGTTGGGAATACGATTGTATCTCCATCTTGAACAATCACGTCTTGGTCAACATCGCCGCTTGTTAACAATCTCCACAAATTAATATTAATAATTTGCTCTTGACCAGTTCTTGTTGGTCGTCTAATGATAACGTTACGAACATTAGCTTGTGGTGTAATTCCTCCGGCTAATTGCAGCGCCCTGGTTACGGTGGGTTGACCGCTGATGTTTGGAACACCAGTATCTTGAGTTCCACCGGCTTGTGCCTCTCCGGAAGTAACCAAATAAGATCCAGGACGCTGAACTTCACCAACCACTGCCACGGTACGGGGTCTAGTGGGGTCGGCTGCAAAGTTTGCTGCTGCTATATTTCGTGCTGTTGCAATGTTAAAGTTCTGACTGGTTGGCACAAAAATGGTGTCACCATCACGTAAAGTAATATCTTGAGAACGTCTACCTGTTTTTATCAGATCGTCTAAATTGAGGGTGACTGTTTGCTGTCTTCCGTTGGCGAGCTGGCGACGTAACTGTATTTCCGTTATATCAGCGCTAAGGGTTACGCCTTGAGCGGTGGTTAAAGCAGCTAAAACAGTTGGATATTGAATACCTGGATCTTGACCCGCACCACCTTGTAAGCTCAAAGTATAAGCACCGGGACGTGTTACTTCCCCAGCTACAAACACGTTGATAGGACGAGGCGATAATAAATTTACGGAAATAATCGGTCGTCTGAGAAAGCGAGCATATCTTTGTGCAATGGCCTCAGCAGCTTGTTCGGTTGTTAGCCCACCAACGGAGACGCTACCAATTAAAGGTAAGTTAACTGCTCCACCGGGAGGAATTACGTACTCACCGGAATATTCGGGCACTTCAAATACATTTACCTTGATGCGGTCGCCTCCACCCAATGCATAACTTGACCGAATTCTTTGTTGTGCAACAACTGGATTAACTGGTTCCAAAGCAACGGTAACGGCAGTTAGTAACATTACACCCAATAATGGCTGGGCAAAGAATTTTAATAGACCTGTTTTAAGCATATTCACGTTCTAGAATCAAATTTGTAAACCGCCGCTTTAACATTTATTCTTGACTATACTTAAGTATTCAAGTTCCATTACACTTTTATTTTCTAAAATAACCGGAACTTTATCATGGGAAATTGTTTATCAAATTTGAATTTTTAGTAAAGTTAATATAAAGTTTAATTCCTCCTTATACAGAACAAATACTGACAAGTGACAATAAGTACATTGTATTGCTTTGAGATTAATGTACTAATTACACATTCTTCAAATATATAAGTTGTGCTGTTATCCGTTTAATAAGATTCAATCATGCAGGGTGAGCCTGTTTTAATATTTAAATAAAGATAAATCCGAATTGTTACAGCCGCCTCATCAATAAAAACCATATGATGTTTATTCTCAATCCGTTTAGATAACAATTCTGTAATTTTACCCCACAGTTAAAAACTAATAGAAAATTTAAAATAAAACCCATCTACCATGAAATTGTCAAGTCTATCAAATCGTCAAACTTCTGATTTGATTTTTTGCACAAAAAACTCTTCTAATGAAGGTCGATAAGCATTTAAACTTAGTAAATATCCCCCCATTAAACGAAGGCTGGCGAGAAAATCGTACATTTCTCCTTCCAACTCACCTTGCCAACAACCATCGGATAAAGATTTAAGTGACGGCATCCATTTTTGCAAACTTTCCCAATCGCCGCCTTTACCTTTGACTCGATATGTGCTGGGAGTTCCTAACAATTGGGAAACATTTCCAGAACAAATTAACTCACCTTTATGAAGAATTGCAATGCGATCGCAAATCAATTCTACTTCGTTAAGAATGTGGCTGTTGAAAAAAATTGTTTTACCCTCACCCTTCAGGTTTAAAATAATTTCACGCATTTGATAGCGCCCAACTGGATCTAAACCAGACATTGGTTCGTCGAGAAATATCAAATCTGGATCGTTAATTAAAGTTTGCGCCATAGCAACCCGCTGTTGCATTCCCTTACTATAGCGACGCATCAGTTTTTTACGAGCATCAAATTTAGACAACCCAACCAATTCTAATAATTGAGGTATGCGTTGTTTTTGTACCTTTTTCGGGATTTGGAATAATTGGGCGCTCCAAACCAAAAATTCCCAGCCAGTCAGGAAATCGTAAAGATAAGTATTTTCCGGTAAATAGCCGATGTTTTCCTTGGCAGTGCGATCGCCGAGTGGTTTTCCTAATAATAAACCTCGCCCCGAAGTTGGACGGATAATGCCCAACAGTAGTTTGAGTAAAGTAGTTTTACCAGCACCATTTTGTCCGAGCAAGCCAAAAGTCTCTCCTCGGTAGACTTTCAAAGAACAGTTCTTAAGAGACACAACTTTTTGGTTCATCCAAAAACCAGTGCGGTAAACTTTTCGCAGTTCCGAAGTGAGAACTACTGGAGAATCTTGAGTTGTATTGGGAGAAAACGCAGCTTCTTCAACAGACTTCATCAGAACCCACAGAACGGTAAACTAATTACAAGATACCCACTTGTGTGCTGAGAATAACAATTTAATTTGAGAAAAGTTTATTTGCCAGGGAGTAGGAAGTAGTAAGTAGTTAAAATTTTTGACATTTCTTAATTTTTATAAAGCTTCGCATAAATAACAATCCATAAACGTATAGAGAATGTAGATAAGTAATGTAGGAGAGCATTGCTGAAAATCAGAAATGCTCAATTTTCATGCTGTATCTAAACATTGCTATGAGCCAGGGATAAATTTATGCTTCAAATGACTGATAGTTTCTCTGATTTAAAAGTGAATATTGATTCTATTTCTGATTTTTCTTGGAGCGATGTAAAAGAAGTTGCCGATTGTGCTTTGTTCAAGACTACGGGGAAATATCTTAGCGATATTGAAGTTAAAGTACTTCAAGCTTCCTGGATGCAGAAAACTTATGATGAAATGGCAATTAGTTATGGTTACAGCGCTGAATATTTAAATAAGGATGTAGGTAATAAATTATGGCATAAACTTAGTAAAGCTGTGGAAGAAAAAGTTACTAAGAAGAATTTTAAAGCCGCATTAAAAAGAATATGGGAGAAACAAGATAATTTTATTACAACTGAAGTTAGAGAAGAATTATTTGTCACATCAAAAATTAAGCAGATACCTTTTCCAGAGAGTTCTGTAGCACCGGATTCTAATTTTTATATTGAAAGAAATAATTTAGAAAATCTCTGTGACGAGACAATCATTAAACCCGGTTCTTTAATTCGCATCAAAGCACCAAAGTTAATGGGTAAGACTTCTTTAACAAATAGAATTATCGCTAACGCGAAGAATCAAAATTATCAAACCGTTTATTTAGATTTAAGTAGCGTCGAGCGGAGAATTTTAACAGATTTAGATAAATTCCTGCGCTGGCTTTGCTGTATGGTTGGCAGACAATTAAAATTAGAAAATCAATTAAATGATTATTGGGATTCTGATATTTTAGGCAGTAATGATAACTGTACCGTATATTTTGAAGAATATTTACTGGCAGAGATAGACTCTCCTATAGTATTGGCTTTAGATAATATAGATAAAATTTTTGCTTATACAGAAGTTATTGAAGATTTTTTTGGAATGCTGCGGAGTTGGCACGAAAAAGCGAAAATATCGGAGATTTGGCAGCAATTACGTTTAGTATTAGCGCATTCTACAGAAGTTTATGTTCCTTTAGATATTAATCAATCGCCGTTTAATGCTGGAGTACCTGTAGAATTAGTTGAATTTAATCAACAGCAAGTAGAAAAACTAGTTGCAATACACGGTTTAAATTGGAATGAAATTCAGATACAGGAATTAATAAAATTAGTAGGAGGTCATCCTTTTTTATTAAGATTAGCAATGTACCAGGTGTCTGCAAAAAATTTAAATTTAGAAAAGTTATTGCAAGAAGCTTCGATGGAAGCGGGAATTTATAGCAATCATTTACGAGGATATTTAGAGATTTTACAAAAATCTCCAGAATTGGCTGAGGCTTTTAAAATTGTTGTTAATTCATCCGAACCAGTCGAATTGAATTCAATCGGGATTTATAAATTGCACAGTATGGGTTTAGTCGAAAAATTAGATAATTGTGTCAAACCTAGCTGTAATTTATATCGAGATTATTTTCAACGAGTTTTGGTGTAAGATTTTTTTGATTAGTTTATTTGTCTCCGAAATTTATCGAAACGTAACAGTGTTACGTCTTTTAAGGTTTATGTAAAAACTATAGGAATCCGGTTTTATTTTTGAATAAATTGAGTATTTGTAGGGTGCGTTATGGCTTTAGCCTAACGCACCTAAACCTAGATATTATGATGCGTTGCGCTACGCGACAACACACCCTACATATTTTTCAATAATCAAATAGTAATCCTATAACTTAAAAAACTAGTGCAATCAACTATTAAGTTTCTACATTCAATAAATTGTAATGTTCAGAAATATTTGCCGTTCCTAATTTAAGAGCAATATCATTTTTTTAAATAAGTATAAAAAACCCACCCAGTAAATGGGTGGGTATGTCAATCAAAATAGGATATGAGAATTCTCTAGTTGTGGTTAATTATTCTGCAAAATACCTTCAATGGTTTTAGTCAATTCCCCTGGTTTCCCACTACTTTGATTGGTAAGAACACTAATTACGGTTTTATCGCTGCGATTTATCCGCCAGTAAGACTTAGCGCCCCTTTGAGATCCACTATGAGACAATTTATTATTAGTAGAATAAGTATTCAGTGATTTTTCTGAGACAAAAGAACCATCCAAAACCTTCATTCCCAAACGAGTCAAATCTGTTACAGATGATTCCAATCCACCACCGGGATATTTCCAACTGAGGTTATCGCGGTTTGCAGGTACGCTCTTACCGTTTGAAAGACTGTAGATTTTAGCTCTTTCGGGATTCGATTGATTGCGAAATTCTGGTTTAAGAGTTGGTATATTAAGTCTTTGATTGATTTCACGTTTAATCAATCCCGAAAATGATTTATTTGTAGCACCTTCTAAAGCTGCTCCTAAAACTGTATAACCATGAGTGGTGTAACATCTCTTAGAATCGGGTGAAAACATTAATGGATTGTCTTGGAATAAAGTGCTTGCTTGGGTAGCAGTAGAATATTGCGTATTACTCGAATCTTTCCAAGCTGAATTATTAGGAACTTCACAATTTTTGCGTTTGCTACCTCGATAGTGTCGAATACCCGAACGGTGACGCATCAATTGCTCAACTGTATGGGTGTGATGGTTGGGTAAACTAGGGACATAGAAGCGAGTGGGTTTATCAAGGGAAATTTGATTTAAATCCAGCAAACGCATGGTTAACAATGCTGTTACTAATTTGCTAACCGATGCATGTCTGGAAACAGTATCAGCACTATAAACTTTGTTGTTTTGAATATCCGCAAAACCAAATCCACGGGAATAAATTATTTTGCCATTTCGAGCAATTGCAACGCTGATTCCAGCTAATTTATTTTCGTTTTTGTATCGCTTAATTGCACTATCAACGGCTGTTTTCCCCGACCAACTCAGACGACTGCCATTCTGTCTCCAAACTCCAGCGTAGCGGGTACCTTGAGCGGTTGGGTATGCTTCAAAATCGACTAGTCGATATCCTTCGTCTTTGTAAGTTTTCCACCAGTTACCAAACCAATTAGCACTCATATCCCGACGAGCAGCCCAACCTCTACCATTGGTATTTTTCACCCAAATTGCAGCATATTTTTGTGTTGAACCTTGCTTGTAGGATTCAATATCTAAAACTCGATAACCCTTTTGTTTAAATTCTTTAAACTTGGAAGCATAGGTTGATTTAGACATATCTCGATATTCTGCCCAACCTAAACCAGCTGTATTTTTGACCCAAATCGCGGAATATTTTGTTTTACCACCACTAGGGTATGCTTCCACATCAACTATGCGATACCCTTGGTTCTTGTAGTTTTTGAAGCGCTTAGAAAATTCGGCACTATCTACGTTACGGTAGGATACCCAACCTAGCTTTTCCTTGTTCTCTTCCCATACACCAGCATAACGACGCTGGGAGCCAATTTTATAGGCTTCTTGGTCAATGAGTCGATAACCTTTATTGCGGTAATCTTTCCATCGCTGAGAAAATTGTTCGTGAGTAAGATTACGTAAGCTAGCCCAACCTCGTCTGTCGGTATTCTTTTGATATATGGCAGAATAACGAGTTTGACCGTTAATTTTATCTACTTCAATATCTATAACGCGATAGCCTTGGGATTTTTTCTTCTGGAAATACTTACCAAATGCATCGCTACTCAAACCGCGAATTGATGCCCAATTAACATCATTAGGGTCTGAGATAGTTCCTGCAAATACTGGGTTAGAAGCAATGGTCGATAAAGCAAGTCCAATTGTAATTGAAGTTACCAAAGTAGTTAATTTCATATTAATTCAGATAATTTAGCCTTCAGTTATCTATACTTTTGAGAGCGAAGATTTATGCAGCGATTTTATAAAAGCTAATCGATGACTACTTCCTTCCTGCTACAAAATTGTCTATAGAAGCTCATAATATTGAAGCTTTCGTCTTAACTCAGTAGTTTTTTAACAGGATGGAAGTAGCTTGAAAGTTACCGAAATATTTAGTCTCTAGGTGCGGGGATTGGATTATTCTCGGGGCAATCCACAGGATCTACTACACCCAATTCACAATGATTTACCTTGAACTTTTCAGGTATTTCGTGAGGGAATTTTTGTTGATTTGAAGGTGTAGTCTTCTGAATTGGTTGTCTTATTCCTGGAGATTTCACTTTATTTGGAATGCAGCCAAGTTGAGGATTAGGAGCGGGAACCCAACCATCTGGACAACCTGGTTTTTGAGGAGGAGTTGCTGCAAAAGCCGCGCTTGCAATTGATAATCCAGCTAAAGCATTAACAACTATTAAAGATGCGGATACTTTTTGTTTTAACATGATAATTTGACCTGAAATTTAATTGAATATTTGATGAAAAGCGATTTGGTTTGCGCTTCATGTATACATAATGAATTCAGTTTATCTAAATACCAATAGGGCAAAATCAGGTGTTATCAACTATCAATAAATTCCCACGGTAAAAGTATTTAGGGGAAAAATAGGGAAAAGTCAGGTATTGATTTGAAAGTAAAATAATTCTTGGTATAAATAGTATAGTTAGAAAGACAGTGTTAGCCATAAAACTATGACTGAATCACCATCTCAATACGAATATCAGGTTGGTGGAAGTCTATCTGCTGATGCTTCTAGCTATGTCAGTCGTCAAGCTGATGCGGAATTTTATCAAGCTTTAAAAGCTGGTGAATTTTGTTATGTACTCAATTCCCGACAGATGGGAAAATCTAGCTTAAGAGTACAAACAATGCAAAAGTTGCTTCTTCAAGGTTTTGTTTGTGCTTTTATTGATTTAACCGGAATTGGTAAGGAAGATGTCACCGCTGAGAAATGGTACGCAGGGATTGTTCAATCTTTAGTTAGTAGCACTCAATTAAGTAAAAAGATTAAATGGCGAAGTTGGTGGAAGGAAAGACGCGATCTACTCTCACCAGTGCAGCGGTTAAATTTATTTATTGATGAAATCTTATTGGTAGAAATTCCGCAGAAAATTGTAATTTTTGTAGATGAAATTGATAGAGTATTGAGTCAAGATTTTTCTCTTGATGATTTTTTTGCTTTAATTCGCTTTTTCTACAATAAACGTGTTGATAATCCAGAATATAAACGTTTGACTTTTGCTCTTCTGGGAGTTGCGACACCAAGCGATTTAATTGCTGATAAAAATCAAACTCCTTTTAATATCGGTAAAGCTATTGAATTATACGGATTTAAAGTTGATGAAGCTGAACCTTTAGCTCAAGGTTTAAATGGAAAAGTTAATAATCCTCAAGCTGCAATCAAAGAAATCTTAAATTGGACTGGTGGACAACCTTTTTTATCGCAAAAGTTATGTCAGTTGATTATTAAGGGCGAAAACATCAATGAAAATAATATTCCCGCAAGTAAATTAGTTGAAGTTCTAGTCCAAAATTCAATTATTAAAAATTGGGAAGCACAAGACGAACCAGAACATTTAAAGACGATTCGAGATAGAATTCTACGTAACGAACAAAAAGCTGGAAGATTATTAGTAATTTATCAAGAGAT
Organism: Rivularia sp. PCC 7116; assembly: GCF_000316665.1. Taxonomy (GTDB): domain Bacteria; phylum Cyanobacteriota; class Cyanobacteriia; order Cyanobacteriales; family Nostocaceae; genus Rivularia. The sequence continues at coordinate 3,077,018 of NC_019678.1, forward strand.
TTTGCAGCAAGGCGAAGTGATTGCAGATGGAAGTCTGGAACAAACTGATTTACGTTTATCTGGTTTGGTAGTTCAAGAGCAAGGTAAATTACGAGTATACAATCAGATTTATCAACAGGTTTTCAATAAAAATTGGGTTGAAAAGCAATTAGAAAAATTACGTCCCTATTCTCAAATTTTTAATAATTGGGTTAATTCTAACTACCAAGATGAATCTCGACTTCTACGAGGAAAAGCATTACAAGATGCTCTCTGCTGGGCTAATAATCAAAATTTGAGTTCCTTAGATTACCGTTTTTTATCTGCTAGCCAAGATTTAGAAAAACAAACAATAAAATTAGATTTACAAATTAAACAAGAAGAAAGTCAAATATTAGCTCAAGCTAACGATACTTTAAGTAAAGCACAGCAGAAAGCCAAAAAAATTGTCGCCGTTGGTGGAGTAATTTTACTCATCTCCGTAACAAGCGCAATTGTAGTTTGGTTACAGATTAGAAAAGCAACAGAAGATTTATCAGTTGCAAGATTAGACTTACTCGCTTCTAAAGCCAAAATAACTTATGAATCTAGCCCCTTTAAAGCACTATTAGAAGCTTTGAAAGCGGGAGAAAATTTACGTGTCTTAGAAGCAAATTATCCCGTTCCCCAAAAAGTGCGATCGCAAGTTATTTCGGCTTTAGAAAAAGCGGTTTATAACGTTCGAGAATTGCGGAGTTTTCAAGGTCATAATAGTGCAATTTTAGCAGTTAGTTTTAATCCCGATGGTAAAATCATTGCTTCTGCTAGTTTTGATAAAACCATCAAATTATGGCAAGTATCAAACGGAAAACTATTAAGAACTTTAAAGGGACATCGAGAACGACTTTGGAGTTTGCGTTTCAGCCCAGATGGTAAAACTCTTGCTTCTAGCAGTTTCGATAGTACTGTCAAGTTATGGAATGTGGCTGATGGAACTTTAAAAAAAACTATTTTCGGTCACAAGAAAACTCCGGTTAGAAGCGTTGATTTTAGTCCGGATGGCAAAATTTTAGCTTCTTCCGATTCTCGTGGTTGGATAAAGTTATGGAACCCTGAGGATGGAACTTTAATTAAGTCTATCCCCGCTCACAGAACCAAAAAAGGTCGTAGCAGGTGGGTTACTGCAATTAAATTTAATCATGATGGAAAAATTATAGCTTCCACTAGTAATGATAAAACCGTTAAATTATGGAAAGTTGAAAACGGTAGTTTATTAAAAAGTTTAACAGGTCATAGAGGTACTGTCAGAAGCGTTGATTTTCATCCCGAGAATCTCATTCTTGCTTCTGCTGGTGAGGACGGTACGATAAAGTTATGGGATATTAAAACTGGAGAAGAAATACAAACCCTACGCAGTCATCGCAACCCCGTATGGACTGTCCAATTTACACATGATGGTAAACAATTGGTTAGTGCTAGTTCCGATAGCACAATCAAATTGTGGAATTTACAAGATGTAAAAAACACTAATACAAAACCCCAAACTTTAAAAGGACATCATGGTAGAGTTTGGAGCGTAAATATTAGTCCCGACGGAAAAACAATTGCTTCCGGAGGTTGGGATAAAATCATTAGATTGTGGTCTTTAGAAAAGCAATATCCGAAAACTTTTAATGTATCGCAAGAACTTTTAAGAAGCGTTAGCATGAGTCCTAATGGTAATACTTTTGCAACAGCAGGTAACGATAGGACTATTAAACTTTGGGATTTGAAAAAAGAAGCTTTAATTAAAAGTCTCAAAGGTCATAAAAGAGGTATTGGCAGCGTTAGATTTAGTTCCGATGGCAAATATTTAGCAACAGCTAGCAGCGATAGAACAGTTAAAGTATGGAACACCGAAAATGGTTCTATTAAATTTGATTTGAAAGACCCCAAGCATTCATTTGGTAGCGTTAGATTTAGCCCCAATAATCAACTTTTAGCTGCTGGTGGTGGTTCCGGTAAAAAAATCAAAATATGGAATTTAGCTAACGGTAGCTTATATAAAATCATCAAAGACGACTCCGAAAATCCCTGTATCATTGGCAGTATAAACTTTAGTTCTGATAGCAAACAATTAGTATCGGGTTGTAGAACTCAAAAAGCTCAGTTATGGGATGTAAATACAGGTAATGCTTTATTTCCTTTAAAAGGTCATAGTGGTGGAGTGATGAGTGTTGACTTCAGCCCAGATGGGAAATTATTAGCGTCAGGTGGAAATGACAGCAATGTTAAACTATGGAATCGTCAAAATGGTAGTTTAATTGCAAACATTGAAGCTCACGATAGCGATGTTAGAAGAGTAAAATTTAGTCCCGACGGTAAAACTTTAGCATCCGCTAGCAGCGATAATATTATTAAAATTTGGAGTATTCCCGATGGTACTTTACTCAATACTTTAGAAGGACATCGCAATACAATTATTAGTCTTAGTTTTAGTCGCGATAGTAAAAGTCTTATTTCTGCTAGTTACGATAACACCGTTAAAGTGTGGAAATTAGATTTAGAACAAAAAGACTTAATGAAAATGGGTTGCGATTGGTTGCGAGATTATTTAGCAACCAATCAAGAAGAAAAGGAATTGCGGAAGATATGTAAAAGAAATTGGTAATTGGTAATTGGTAATTTCTTGTTCCCAGGTTCTACCTGGGAATGCAGTTTTCGAGGCTCTGCCTCGCGCAAGAATGAAGGCAGAGCCTTAAGCAATGGGTTCCCAGTCTCTGACTGGGAACCAGTTACTTGTGCAACGGTAAAGTAAAGTTTCCTTAAAACCTTTAACCTTTGACCTTTAACCTTCACAAAACCCCCTTAGAACTAGGAATGGTACTCGCACGTCTGGGGTCAATTTCTGTAGCCATTCGCATTGCTCTAGCAAACGCTTTAAATGTCGCTTCAATAATGTGATGGGAATTGATTCCGTCAAGCTGACGAATATGTAATGTCATTTGACTGTTATTAGCAACCGCTACAAAAAATTCCCTTACTAATTGAGTGTCGTAAGTTCCTACTCTTTGTGTGGGAATTTCTAAACCGTAAGTTAAATGAGGTCTTCCTGAAAAATCCAAAGCTATTTGCACCAAAGCTTCATCAAGAGGAGCAATAAAGTGACCGAAGCGGACAATTCCTTTACGATTACCAAGTGCTTTAGCTAAAGCTTGTCCCAATGTAATTCCTACATCTTCATTGGTGTGATGGTCGTCAATTTCTATATCACCCGTAGCTCGGACATCTAAGTCAATTAATCCGTGGGAAGAAATTTGATGCAGCATGTGGTCTAAAAACGGAATCCCGGTTTGAGCATTGCAGTTACCAGTACCATCTAAATTTAGAGTAACTTGCACGTCCGTTTCCCCGGTAGTACGGCTAACGGTAGCAATGCGAGGACTAAAACCACTGTTGTAATTTGCACTGTTTTGATTTGAAGAGACTTCGGGATGTTCGATTGAGCGCATGATAGCCGTACTTATAAAAAGACTTTGATTATATTATCCCAATGCTTGGGGAATTTTGGATTTTAGATTTTAACAACGGATGAGTTTATGCAAGGATTTCGGATTGAGTAGTACCAAGTAGTCAACCAAGTCAACAAAGCAGTGGTATTTTTTTCACTACTCCCTAATCGGAAATCTAATACAAAAAATAACCATGCCATTTCTACTTTCGACATCAACAGTTGCTTCTAGCATTTCTGCAAGTTTCTTAACCAGTGCTAACCCCAAACCCGTACCTCCATATTTCCAAGGATCGCTATTTGGGATGCGATAAAACTGATTGAAAATTAATTCTTGTTGTTCTACAGGAATTTCTACACCCGTATTAATCACACGCAGAGAAATATTTGATGTGTCTGCTTCAGTTTGAATTGTAATTTTTTCACCTGATGGAGTGTATTTATAAGCATTGTGCAGCAGTTCTTTAATAATCCTTTCTAACATTATTGGATCTGTAGAAATTTGTAATTCTTCTTCTGCTAAATCTAGAATTAATTGCTGCTGTTGGTCTTTAGTTCGTGCTAAATATAACTGTACCAGATCGGGAATCCACAGATGAAGATTGATTGATTGTAGCTTTACGTTGTTAGATGTTGCATCTACGTAACAAAGAGTCAGTAAATCGTCAATTAGTTGTTTTTGTCGCTTATATGAATCGTGAAAAATTTTGATAACTCGCTTGAAGGTGGAAGACTTATGGGGATTTGTGTCGGTAGCTAACAAAGCGTCCATTGTTTCAGCAGCTAAATGAATGCTGCTTAGAGGAGCTTTTAATTCGTGAGTAATAGTTTTGAGAAAATCATCTTTAAGCTGATTTAGTCTGGCTAATTCTGCGACTTGATGATTAGAAGCTTCATATAGTCGAGCTTGACGAATTGCGATCGCGCATTGAGAAGCTACCTGCTGCATCAACTCGATTTCTAAATCCGTAAATACTTCTGTGGGTGGTTTGAGTGCCCAAACATTACCAATAATGCCGCGCTCGTCGAAAATTGGACAAGCTAAACGAGTGACTTGAATCTGCTGAGGACTAAATTGAGGAATTTTTTCTACTAATTGAACGGGAATTTTTTCTAATAGTTGTTGGTAAAGTTCGGAAAAATCTTTTATATTTCTACTTGTACCTTGCGATTGGGGTAGAGTAATGCTGTGTTCGTAAGCAATGGTTGCTGTTACCTGTTGTGAATCGTAAAGCTCGATTTGACAGCTACCGAGTTCTAGAACTTCAGCTAACTCCTGGGTAGCGGTTTGTAATATTTGGCTTTCATTAAGACTGTCACGCAACTTATCGGTTATACGTCGTTGCAAAGCTTGAAAATCTAACCTTTGTTTTAGCTCTTGATTTTGCTTGGCTAAGGTAGAGCGCATTCTTTGCAAATTTAGATGAGTTTGAATGCGTACTAAAACTTCTTCCTGCTCGCTGGGTTTGGTAATATAATCTACCCCTCCCAACTTGAATCCCTGCACTTTATTGACAGTTTCTGAAAGTGCAGTCAAAAAAATCACAGGAATTTCTTTTGTGTATGGTTTCTCTTTCAACCTCCGACAGGTTTCAAAACCGTCGATTTCTGGCATCAATACATCTAACAAAATTAAATCTGGAGCTTTAGATTGAGCGATTTGTAACGCGCTCTCCCCATCTTCAGCTAACAAGACTTTAAACCCTTTTTCTTCTAAAAAAGAAAACAATACCAGTAAGTTCTCTGGGGTATCATCTACGATTAAAATTACTTCTGAATTTTTCTCTTGCGGATTTACTTCTACTGTTGCTCGGTTGTCTTGAAACTTAGCTACAAAATTATCACCCTTCCGGTAAAACTTTTCTTGTTCGCCATGAAAGTTTTGCTCTTCAGAACTTTCTCCCAATGAACTTGCTATTAACTTGGCTAAAGTTTTAGTTGATTTGGACAACAGCTGTTGATGATGACGCATAAGTTTTAGAGCAAAATCAGAATTGATTATCTTCTTGTTAAATGTTTGTATTTCTTAATATTCAATAATATTATAATACTTTTGCTCTATAGGGATATTGCTATAAACCCTTAAAGGCAGACATAAATCTAAAATAATGCTTAATTATCATATTTAATGATTTGCTAGTTGCTCTATCGTCTTGATTAAAGCAGCATAATCGTTGATTGGTTTCGCAAAGAACTCGTTTGCTTTAGAATCAGCCAGAAGCGATTCGCGCTCACTTGCCATTGCATAAGCTGTCAAAATAATTATGGGAACGCTAGATGTTTCTTTATTATCTTTTAATAAACGAGATAAGTCAGCACCACTTATTTGTTCTCCCTGCCAAGATGGCAATATCAAGAATACTATCGACAATTCGGTGCAGATTTTCTGCCGAAAGATGAGCAGTTTCGATATACTCTAATAATTCTTGTTCGTTTTCGTAAAAGCCTTCTTTGAGTAGTTTCAAATAGTTAAGAATTGAAGCAAGGGGAGTTCGTAATTCATGACTGGATGAGGATAAAAACGTAGACTTTAGACTGCTGGCTCTTTCTGCTTCTTTACGAGCATTTTCAAGTTCGTGGTTTTGCATTTCTACTAGCAAGCGCTGCTTTCGTTCCTGACGGTAAAATTTATAAATCTTTACTCGATCAATTTTGAGAAAAGCTCGAACTTCTGTTACTGCTGCATCTAATATTTCTCGCAATTCCAGGGATTGTCTGATTTTGCGAGTAATTCGATTGAGTAGTTCGATTTGATTCAAAATGCAGCTATTAACGCTTCTTTGATTACTTGTTTAATTCAATATTATCAAGGATGCTCGGCAGCTAGAACATAGTTTGTGTTGTCGCGGTTGCCATTTATTCCAAGGCGGTGCTGCAATCAAAATTCTATCCTAAGATAGATGAAGCTTTGTATCTGTAGCTAGATATTGCTAACAATCAACGCACAAGAGTTTAAATAAACTTATTATCTTAATAATATCTTAAGATTCTCGATTATTATATTTCTATTACTCTAGGTTGCAAAAATGGATTTAGACATAAAAATCATCCGTATGGTATGGGCTTTTGTAGAGACATTAAATCCCAGCAGTCTTTTGAAGCTTTCAGATATTGAATTAATCCAAAAATTGATTAATGAGATAGAAAGAGCATCTTTTCTGAGTCCAGAAGACAGTCAAAATCTCTCTAAATATATTGGCTCAAGAACGCCATTAATTAGAGACTTGGTTGATACACAACTTTAATCAGAATTTGAATCAAGATTTAAGTAAAATTATTCACTCTGTTTAAGATATTGTTTAAGCAATTCTTTGAGTTTTCTTAACTGACAAGTTTCGGCTAAATGTCGTGTTTGTTGGATAAAAGACATCAATTTGGGTCGATTTTGTTGCCATCCTTCTATTTGAGATAACGCCTCTCGGATATCCCCTTCCATTATCAATTCCAACAGTTGGTTTAATTCTGCTGCTGTGGGAATAACTATCGATTCCGAATCGCTTTTAATTTGGGAAGTTTTAGAAGTTTTAGAAGTTTTAGATAACTGGGTAAAACTATCTTGAGTTGTCCATTTAAGTTTGAGATGTTGTTGTAAAAGTTTTAATAATTGTTGAAAATTTAAAGGTTTTGCTAGAAAATAATTTGCTCCTGCTTGATAACATTCGGATTCATCGGTAGGCAAGGTACTAGCAGAAACAATAATAATCGGTAAATCTTGCCAACCTAATTCTTGTCTCAAAATTCGGGTTACTTCCAAACCATCTATTTTAGGCATTATCAAATCCAAAATAATTAAATCTGGCTGATATTTTTCAGTTTTAGCTATTGCTTGTGTTCCCGAACTCGCTTCAATAATTTCAAAACCCAGAGGTGTTAGAAAATTGGCTAAAATCTCTCGGTTGTTATCTAAATCATCTACAATTAAAATCTTACGCTTTGCTCCTTGATAGCCGGTAATCTTCGGGTTATTATTTTCAACTGGTAAGAAATCTATAGAAGATTCTGGTGATGAAAAATCTATGTCGAACCAAAATTCACTTCCTTTGCCAAAAGTGCTAGTAACATAAATTTTGCTACCCATTTGCTCGACAATACTTTCGCTGATACTCAAACCTAGTCCCGTACCTTCTTGGGAAGATTGATGAGAATCCAATTGTTGGAAGGGTAAAAAGATTTCTTCTAGCTTATCTTGGGGAATACCTATTCCTGTATCTGCGACGTGAAAACGAATTTTATCGGCGTTATCTGGCTCGATATTATCTTGTTCTTTATTGCAATTCCAGCCTTCTTCCTTCGTTTGAATAAAATCTCGAACATAGCCGATGCTAAAAGTAACTTTTCCTGAAGGGGTAAATTTTACCGCATTACTCAAAAGATTGAGCAGGAGTTGACGCAAACGAGTTTCATCTCCCCGTACTATTAAAGGTAAATCGGAAAGAATCAGATGCTCGAATTCAATTCCTTTTTGCTGGCAACGAATCCGAATCATCGCTTCTAGATTATCTAAAAACGAGGACAAAATAAAATCTGTTAATTCTAAATTAAGTTTTCCGGCTTCAATTTTGGCAACATAGAGAATATCATTAATTAAGGTAAGTAAATGTTGCCCCGAACGTTGAATAACCTCAATTTCTCGCTGCTGTTTTGCACTCAAACCTGTTTCATTTTGAAGAATTTGAGCAAATCCCAAAATTGCATTTAAAGGAGTTCGCAATTCGTGGCTAGTATGAGCAATAAAAGCACTTTTAGCTCTATTTGCAGCTTCAGCAGTTTCTTTGGCTTGTTGTAATTGTAATGATTGGTTTTGAATTTGGGTAAATAAATCAATCTGTGCAATGGAAATACCTAACTGAATACCTGTTTGAGTTAATAAGCGAATCTCACCTTCTTTCCACTCACGGGAATTTTCGTTTTGATATGCAGCGAGCAATCCCCAAAGTTTATCGCTTTGAAAAACAGGAACAATACAAAAAGATTTTACTTGTAACTGTTGATAAATTTCGCGGTGACAATCGCTAAAATCAGCTTCATCAATATCGCTAATAGCCAAATTATGATGGTTCTTATACCTACCCCCAGAGGTTTCTTGCAGATAGGTATCATTCCAAGTATTTTGTAATTGATTACCTATAAAGGGAGTCAAACCTTCTACTAATGATTCAGCAACAAACTCCCCACTCCAATCCGAGTTAAACTGATAAACAACAACGCGATCGCACTTTAAAGTTTCTCGTATTTTTTTTGTTGTAACTTGAAATATTTCTTCTAAATTTAGAGTTTCGCGAATTTTTTTGACAATATTGAGAATAGTTCTTTCCCTTGCTGCACCTTCTCTTAATTCCGCTTCAGTTTCTTTTTGTTCGCTGATATCAGTAGAAATCCCGCAAATGGCATAAACTTCGCCATGACTATTAATTAGAGGTGCTTTAGTAGAAATATAGGTGCGTAGTTTACCGTCAACAGTATGAGCTTGTTCTTCAAATCTTAAAACTGACTTTTTAGCTAATACTTGTCTATCGTTTTCGAGGAGTACATCAGCAATCTGTTCGGGAAAAATATCGCTATCGGTTTTTTCTAAAATATCTTTTTCTGTTAAATTGAATGAATCTAAATATTGTCTGTTAACCAGCAGATAACGTCCTTCTATATCTTTCAAAAAAATTATTGAAGCAGTGGTGGATAAAATTGCTCTCAATCTCGCTTCCGATTTTTGTAAAGCTTGGGTGCGCTCTTCTACTCTTTCTTCTAATTCTTGATTAAGTTGACGCAATTGCAATTGAGAAGCTTTAAGTTCTTGATTTACTAAATAAATTTGTTGCTGAATTGTTTTAACTTCGTCAATATCAATAAAAGAAATTACTACCCCATCTAATTTCCCATCTTCGAGCCGATAAGGATTAATTCTCATTAATAAATGGAAGTCTTCTTCTACTAATTTGACTTCTTTATCTAAACCTCTTTGACTTTCAATTACTGCTTTGAGTAATTCAATTAAATTAATACAGTTGAGGTTATGGGTAATATGTTTTAAAGGACGATTTATATCTGCTTCAACTAAGTTAATTGCGACAGTAGCTGCGGGGGTAAATTTACGAATTTTTAAATCTCGGTCTAAAAATACGACTCCAATATCCGTACTCCGCAGCAAATTATCAATATCGTTATTTAATTCGGTTAACTCACCGATTTTTGATTGATATTCAGCATTAACCGTATATAATTCTTCATTTACCGAATGTAGTTCTTCGTTGGTGCTTTGTAACTCCTCATTAGAAGCTGTCAATTCTTCATTTGTAGCCTGTTGTTCTTCATTAGTAGTTTCTAATTCTTCAATGACTGCTTGCAGATTCTCGCGAGTTTGCTGTAGCTCGTACTCCAGTTCCATAATTCTTTGGGAAGCTTCAGCATCAGCTTCAAATTTTTCCCCCGCAGGCTGATGGGGGACTTCATCTTCCTGAATTACAATTGCAAAGAAATCCGAAGCTAATTTATTGCTTTCGTGATAGGTAACTTCCAGCTTGAGAGTAGATTCCCGATTTTCTAATTCTACTTTTATACCGGTGTAAGAAACTGAAGAATGGTCTTGCTTAGCGCGATGAAGTGCAGTAATTAAAGGTAGCTGCAAATCGGCAACAATCATTTTAGTAATATCAGTTGTCGTTCTGCCAAAAGGTACTTTTAAAATATTAATGTCATCATTAAAGCTATGAAATAGTTTATATTCTCTATCTGCTAAAAAGCAGGTAGCCTTGTATTTAGCTAGAAAAGCACTAAACGCTTTATCCAGCATTGGTTCGAGATGACTTTCTGATTGGCTTCTTGATGGTGTGAAAGGAAATATTTGATGGGCAGTTTTTTCGATAGTCTTTACAGGAATATTCAGTCTGACATCTCGCCGTTTTTGATAAATTTTATTTTTTGTATCGATATGTTGAAATTCTGGTTCGATATAACCTAAATTTTCTGCTTCTCCTAAGAATAGAAATCCTTTGGATGCCAAAGAAAAATGTAAGTTGCGTAATACTTGTTGTTGCAAATCCGATTGCAAATAAATCAGCACATTACGACAGCTAATTAAATCCATGCGGGTAAAACCAGCATCTTTAGTCAAGTCGTGGGGTGCAAATAATAGTTTTTCTCTGAGTTTGCGAACCACCTGTAAGCAATTATCTTTCCGTAGAAAATAGCGTTCTAATCGTTCGGGATTAATATTTTTATTAATCGTTAGGGGATAAATACCTTGAGTTGCTTTTTCTAATGCTGCTTTATCAATATCGGTAGCAAATATTTTAAATCTAATTGGTTTATCGGATTTTGTTACCGCTTCATCGAATAATATTGCTAAAGAATAAGCTTCCTCTCCAGTCGCACAAGCAGTTACCCAACAGCGTAACTCTTCATGAGGATTAGCTTTATCAACTAATTGAGGAATTACCGACATTTCCAACACATCCCAAGCAGCTGGATCGCGAAAAAACTGAGTGACGCTAATCAGCAAATCCTGACGTAAAATTGCTCTTTCTTGGGAAGATATTTGTAACAGACGAATAAACTCATCCAGATTATTGCAGCCACTAATTAAGTAGCGACGGTGGATGCGTCGGGATAGAGTTGTGGTTTTGTAATGGGAAAAATCGGTTTGCTCGTATTGTGCCAAAATACTGGCAATACGTTCTAAATGATGGGGCTTGAATAGCTCTAATTGATTATTGTTACTACCTTCAGAAGGTAAATTCGGCGATTGTACCAACTGACTAATAACCTCAGCTAATTCCTGTGGTGATAAAATTCTATCCACTACCCCCGTAGCAATGGCAGTTCTAGGCATCCCATCAAATTCAGCCGTAGTAGGTTCTTGCACCATCGCAAACCCCCCAGCTTCATTAATTGCCCTTAAACCGTTAGTTCCATCGCTTCCAGTCCCCGATAAAATTACACCAATCGCTCTTTCCACATAGTTTTTAGCCAAAGATTCTAAAAAGATATCTATGGGAAAATTTAGCCCGTGACGGCTGCGCTCTTCCTGCTCTAATAAATGTAACTTTCGATTTTCTAAAACTAAGTTTTTACCGGGAGGAATCAAATACACCGAATTCGGTTGCAGTTTCATTGCTTCCGTTACCCGATATATTTCCATTCGGGTACGCCGCTCTAGCAACTCCTTCATCAAGCTTTTGAAATCTGGTGAAAGGTGTTGAATCACCACAAAAGCAGCCCCGCTATCAGTTGGCATATGCTCGAAGAATTCTTCTAGAGCGCGGAGTCCCCCTGCGGATGCACCAATACCAACCACAAAAAAAATTTGCTCTTGTTCGGAGATAGATGAGTTTACACCAGATTCGTTTTCTGACATAAATAAATGATTAAATAATCCAGGGAAGTAGCGGCTATCGCTATATAGTATTACCCCTTTGGTTTCATCTCACTATCTGTTGACTTATCTTAGTATTTAGAATTCATAGCGTATTAGCCCACCTCAACGGCGGGCTTCGTTTGTTTAACCCTAGATTTCAAATCTGATGGCTAATAATTCCGCTTAGGGCAAATTAACAAAGTAAATATTAAAAAAATCGGAAATTCTGCATCTTACATTCCTGTAATTTCGTATCCTGCATCAACGTACAAAACTTGACCTGTAATTCCACTTGCTAAATCGCTACATAGGAAAGCTGCTGCATTTCCCACTTCTAGCTGGGTAACGGTGCGTTTTAAGGGTGCTACTTGCTCTACATGATGGATCATATCTAAAATGCCACCCACCGCGCTTGAAGCTAAAGTACGGATGGGACCTGCCGAAATTGCATTGACGCGAATATTTTGTTCTCCAAGTTCTGCTGCTAGATAACGCACGCTCGATTCTAATGCTGCTTTCGCAACTCCCATAACATTGTAATTAGGAATTGCTCTGACACCACCCAAGTATGTGAGAGTCACAATGCTGCCTCCCTCGGACATCAAAGGCTTGGCTGCACCGGCTAATAAAGCTAAAGAATAAGCGCTGATTTCCAAAGCTAAACTAAAGCCTTCGCGAGAAGTTTCGCTAAAACCTCCGGTTAAGTCGTCTTTTTTCGCGAAAGCAAGACAATGAATCAAAATATCTATCGAACCCCATTTGTCCTTGATGGTATCAAAAGTTGATTTTACTTGCTCGTCATCTTGGACATTACATGGCAAAAACAAACTAGGAGAAAGCGGTTCGACTAAATCCTTGACCTTTTTCTCCATTTTTCCTTTCTCGTCAGGTAAATAGGTAACACCAATATTTGCTCCTGCTTTATGCAGTTGTTGGGCTATACCCCAAGCAATAGAACGGTTATTAGCAATACCTGTGACGAGCGCGTTTTTCCCTGTCAGATCCAGCATAAAAATGACCTATTTATTCAATGGTTCATGGTTGAGCATACTAGATATTAGACCGATCGCTCTAAATTTTAAATACTATTTGCTGAGTACTAATAATAAATGTTGTTAAAAATCTGCTAATTTAATCACCATTTTTTTTATGATATTTTAAATATTTCTTCATCGAATTAAATTACTTCTATGAACTAGCTGAATAGTGTTAAAAATTAGTAGCTGTCTTGAGCTAAAATTTATGTATCATCATGAACAAATAGTAAGAAGGTGAGGAGGTTAAGTATAGGAAAGTACAAAAAGGTTCACAATGCAATCTTTATTTTTCAAGTGTATTCTTAGGTAATCTGTTTTAATTATTCCGGCATTGGGTAGGGGAAGGGAGATGATTGTGACACAAGATAAAGCCCTAGCAAATGTGTTTCGACAAATGGCAACTGGAGCTTTTCCACCAGTTGTAGAAACATTTGAACGCAACAAAACTATATTTTTTCCGGGCGATCCAGCAGAACGAGTTTATTTTCTTCTCAAAGGTGCCGTGAAGCTCTCCAGGGTGTATGAGGCAGGAGAAGAAATAACGGTGGCATTGCTACGAGAAAACAGTGTTTTTGGTGTTTTATCCTTACTAACAGGAAACAAATCCGATCGGTTTTATCATGCGGTAGCATTCACGCCAGTAGAATTACTCTCGGCTCCAATTGAACAAGTAGAGCAAGCACTCAAAGAAAACCCTGAATTATCTATGTTGATGCTGCGAGGACTTTCTTCGCGGATATTACAAACTGAGATGATGATTGAAACTCTTGCTCACCGAGATATGGGTTCAAGATTAGTAAGCTTTTTACTAATCCTGTGTCGAGATTTTGGAGTACCTTGCGCTGATGGAATAACTATCGATTTAAAGTTATCTCATCAAGCAATTGCTGAAGCAATTGGTTCTACTCGCGTTACCGTTACAAGATTGTTAGGTGACTTACGAGAAAAAAAGATGATTTCAATACACAAGAAGAAAATTACCGTACACAAACCAGTTACTTTGAGTCGGCAATTTACTTAAAGCATCGCCAAGGGATTAAGTTCAAATTCTGTTAATAGTCTGATAATAGGAGGTCACAAAAGCTTTTGTTTGATTGCATTGTTGAAAAAGTACATCTGAAATTATCAGAACAACAACTTCGGATAACTAAATTATCCGGTTAACATTACAGATGCTTTTATTTTGGTAGCAGATGAATGATAATTAGGGCTGCTACCAATTTATTTAGAATTAAAGAGGTAATTTTTTCTGCTTGTTAGATAGAGCAAAGTTTAAAATAGCGATTAATTCTAAGCTTTTGGTAATTTAAGTAAGGCACACTTGAGAATAAAGTATATTTAGCTCTTGCCTTATTTGCTTTTTCTCACACACAATAACTGAAAATAGTAAACAGTATGTGTAAGGATGAATTCGGCACGATTATATGACTACCGCGTTTATCCTGATAACCGCAATTCTAATTTTGGGAGGCGTAATTGCCACCGTCGGCGATCGCATTGGCACGCGGGTGGGCAAAAAAAGGCTCTCACTTTTTAACCTGCGTCCTAAAAAGACTGCCGTTGTGGTGACGATTTTGACGGGAATCGGTATTTCTGCTTCAACTTTAGCGAGTTTGTTTTTAGTTGATGAAGGATTGCGTAAAGGTGTGTTTGAGCTTGAGGATATTCAAAAAGATTTGAGGAGGAAGCGAGAACAGCTCGAAGGCACTGCAACTAATCTTGAAATTACTAAAAGAGAGTTGGCAGAAGCTAGAAACCAACAGGCGCAAGCCCAGAAAAGATTAGAAGCAATCAACCGCTCGCTGCAAGCTGCAAACACCAAACAACGGCAAACCCAAGCCCAACTCAATCAAACTATTAAGCAGCAAGCTCGCACTCAAGCTTTGTTGCAAGATACTCAAAACAAACTCAATCAAGTTGCAACTCGCTACAAAAAAGCTATTGACGAATTGCAAAGCATAATCAACCAAAGAGACAATAAAATTGAGGAAATTAAGCAGCTTAAAGCAGAAAGCTCGCAACTCAAAGAAGATAGAAGACGATTAATTGCAGATGCTAAAAAAGCTTTAGCTCAAGCCGAAGCCGCAATTAACAAGCGCGATCGCGAATTAGCTAAACGCCAAGAAGCCATTGAAAAGCGGGATGAAAAAATTGTTCAGCTTGATAAACAAATTCAACAGCGTAATTCTGAGATTACAGCCCGCGAGCAAATGATTACTCAAAGACAAAAAGTAATCAACGAAAAGCAAGCGCGGCTTTCAGAGTTAGAACGACAGCAATCTTCCTTAGAGCAACAACTGGCAAAATTGGGACAATCCAATCGGGATTTGCGTTTGGGTAAGTTAGCTTTAGTCAGGGGACAAGTTATTGCTGAAGCAGTTGTTAGTGTAGAAAAACCCGCAGCTGCCAAACAAGCAGTAATTAAGTTATTGCAGGAAGCAAACCGTTCTGCTCTTAATAAATTAAGCGAACCTGGAAGTAATTTATCACAAGATGGAAAATCATCAATTCTTTTTGCTACTGCAAAACAAATTGAGCAATTAAGCAAGCAGATTGATGATGGCAGAGAATATGTAGTGCGAATTTTTTCCGCAGGAAATTATGTCCGGGGAGAAAAACGCATCGAATTTTTTGCTGATGCAGCACCCAATCAAGTCGTTTTTCAAAGAGGTGAGGTACTAGCAACTACCACAGCAGATCCTCAAAACATGACACCAGATCAACTCAAACAGCGACTGGAGTTATTAATTTCTGCTTCTCAATTTCGTGCCCGTAATGCTGGTATTTTAGAAAGTATTCAAATAGACCGTACTTTTATTAAATTTGCATCTTTATTAAGACAGTACAATCAATCATTAGATATCAAAGCTGTGGCGGCAAATGATACTTATAGAGCCGGACCTTTAAAAGTTAAACTGGTAGCGATATTAAATGGAAAAATAATCTTTAGTACTTAGAGATTTGCAAATAATATCATGTCGGTGAAATTAAACATATTTAACTCAAAAATCAAGGAGATAATTATTTTAGTCGGATAATATTATGTTTGCTCCGACATTTATCATATTTGTGGCATAGGTAATTGATAATTGATAATTGATAATAACTTAAGCCGTAATGGTATTACAAAGCATAAATAGTCTGCACAAGTGATTGCCAGATTCACTGATTGCTAAAAGTCCATTGCTTTTTTAATATTAGCTTTAAGCCAAGAGTAAAACTTGTATAGGTAAAATTAACAGCATTTTATATGACTTCCCGTAATTTTTCACCTTCCGATTCGGTGATTTTGGGTTTCGATCCTGGAAAAGATAAATGTGGTGTGGCTGTAATGGGGCTTGATAGACAACTTCAGTACCACGAAGTTGTTTCCTCTTCCGAGGCAATAAGCATTATTGGGGATTTGTATCAAAAATACCCAATTTCTTTGTTAGTAATGGGCAACCAAACTACATCAAAGCACTGGAAGCAGCAAATACAAGAACAATTATCCGCAACGGTAAATATTATTTTAGTAGATGAGCGTTATTCAAGTTTAGAAGCACGCGATCGCTACTGGGTAATGTACCCACCAAAAGGATTAACTAAGCTATTGCCCAAAGGAATGCGGACTCCACCACGTCCAATTGACGATATTGTGGCAATTTTGCTTATCGAAAGATACCTCAATCGTTTAACCCAGTAGCTTAGTATGGGGAGATGAGAGTACAAATGTGAGGAAGAATGAGGAGAGAGGATGCAATAAAATTCCTAACTCCTTATTATTAAATTACTACCCCTAAATCTAAAATCTAAAATCTCAAATATAAAATTCTATAACCTCTAATTCCTCATTTATAAATTTTATTTATTAACTATTTGCTATTGGCTAATTCAAATTTCGGCTCGGATAGTAAAAGCATAATCTCCCCCCGGTTCTAGTTGATAGTCTTTTTGCTCTAGAAAACGGCTAAGAGGCTCTTTAATTAAGGCTCTACCTTGAGAAGGTGTTATTGACAAATCTCCTTGACGAAAATGCCATAGAAATTGCCATTGAAATTCACCTGCTCTTACTTCTCCTTTAAGTAAACCGTCTTCCCACGATTGTCGGGTTATCCGCACGTGGGCTGTAGTTTTCGGTAGTCGTTTAGAACTCACGATTTATGCAATACCGCAGTGTTGATTATTTGTACTTTTACCTATGATTTACGCAAATCCTTCCTGAAAAAATAGGACAGGTTAGCAAGTCCACTTTTACTGGTTAGCTTAGTCTTTATTGCTCCAAACCCAAGCAGTGAGGGACTAAAATTATCGCCGAAATCAACCAAAGGCTCCGATTACTCAGAAGTAGCATCACCCAAAGCGGATAACGCTAACGCAGTTTCTTTCAGACGAAGATACCCGTAATCAGGGATTTCATTAATGTTGCGTAAGTCCTATACTTAACATAACTTAAATTTAAATTAGGTCAAATTGGTATACCAAAATTTTGATTTTAGTCTTATAGGACTCAAGTAAGTCAGCACAAATAAACTGAACTATATAGTAAGTGATAAAACACCGATCGTATCTGTGGGATTAATATTAATAGGTAATAAAAAATTTTGATAGCACTGGGTTATATAGTAAATAATTAGCCGGACTCGGTATAACTTAGTTTGTATAATTAATTCTTTAAATTGAACCACCAAGCAATAAATACATTAGAGATAGTAATTATTTGATTCAAAAACTTCTCAATGTCCCTGGTGGCTAATCTCAGTTAATATTCATTTTGTCAATAGAAGCGCGGATTTTAGATTTGTGAATTCATAATCCCGGACACTTGTTACAACGCAGGCAAACTGCTTACGAGTTCAGTGTCCTTTAAATCTAAAATCCTAAAACTTTAGGCGTTAGAAGCTGCTTCTCGCGCCGCAGCGGCTTGTTCTGGGTGAATTCCTAGACGGGTAAGGTTGATTCTACCTTTGTTGTCAATTTCCCGAACTTTAACGATTACTTCGTCGCTAACTGCAACTTCATCTTCAACTTTGCCAACTCGATAATCGGCTAGCTGGGAGATATGAATCATCCCTTCTTTTCCTGGTAAAAACTCCACGAAGGCACCGATGGGTATAATTCGAGTCACTCTACCGACATAAACGTCACCTTCATTGAGCTTGCGCGTCATTGATTGGATAATGAAGCGGGCTTTCTTAGCTTTGCTTTCATCTAATGCAGCAATTGTTACAGTGCCATCATCTTCAATGTCAACTGTGGCACCTGTCTCTTCAGTAATTCCTTTAATGGTCTTACCTCCGGGACCAATCACCAAACCAATCATGTCTGGTTCAATCTTGATTGTTAATAAACGTGGAGCATAAGGTGACATTTCCTCACGCGGTTTTTCAATGCAAGCAAGCATCTTCTCTAAGATGTGTAATCTAGCACTCTTAGCTTGATGAACTGCTTGGGCAACAACCTCCAAGGATAAGCCAGTGATTTTCATATCCATTTGCAGGGCTGTGATGCCTGTATCGGTACCGGCAACTTTGAAGTCCATATCGCCGAGGAAATCTTCAATACCTTGGATATCGGTTAGAACGCGGACTTCGTCTGCTTCTCTAATTAAACCCATTGCTGCACCGCTAACGGGTTTTGCAATTGGTACCCCTGCATCCATTAACGCTAATGTGGAAGCACATACCGAACCCATTGATGTAGAGCCGTTAGATGAAAGTACTTCAGATACGACTCTAAGTACGTAGGGAAATTCACTTCTTGGTGGCAATACAGATAATATGGCTCGCTCTGCTAAAGCACCATGACCAATTTCTCTTCGTCCCGGTGCCCGTAAAGGCTTGGTTTCTCCAACGGAAAATGGTGGAAAATTATAATGGTGGAGATAATGTTTTTGCTGGTCTGATTGCAGGTCATCGTTCAAGTTTTGAGCGTCTCCGGGAGTTCCCAAAGTACAAATAGAAAGTACTTGAGTGAGTCCTCGATTGAATAAACCGCTACCGTGAACTCGTTTGGGTAAAAGACTTACTTGGCAAGATACCGGACGCACTTCATCCAGCTTGCGACCATCTACGCGAACCTCGTCTTCAACAATCTGACGGCGCATCAGCTTTTTAGTAATGCTTTTGAAAGTGTTGCCAAGAGCTTTACTGTTCTCCATTGCTGCAACTCGGATTGGATCTTCTTCCGATAGCTCCTCAATGGCTGCCGAGATTTCCTCTTTTATGACATCCAAAGCATCATCGCGTTCGGCTTTAGTAAAATCAAACTGCGATAAAACTTTTTTGATTTTATCGGTAGCGCGATCGCTAATAAAGTTTTCCAGAGTGGTATCTACTTCCGGTGCTTCTTCCGAAACAATTTCAATACCTAATTCTGCAATTAAATCGAGTTGTGCCTGAATTAAATCTTGTACGGCTTCGTAACCAAATTCAATAGCTTCGATAATATCTTGTTCTGGTAGTTGATTAGCCCCGGCTTCTACCATGATTACACCGTCCGGCGAACCAGCAACAACCAGATCCAAGTCTCCAGCAGTGATTTCTGCATAGGTGGGGTTGATGATAAAATCGTCTCCCACTAAGCCAACTCGTACCGCAGCCATGGGTCCGTTAAAGGGAATTTTCGCCATCAAAGTAGCAATACTTGCCCCAGTAACCGCTAGCACATCCGGCGGTACTTGTTCATCTACCGAAAGAGTTGCTGCGATAATTTGCAAATCGTCTCGCAACCATGAAGGGAATAGAGGACGCATGGGACGGTCAATTAAACGACTTGTAAGAATCGCTTTTTCTGGAGGTCGTCCTTCCCTTCTTAAAATCCCCCCCGGAATTCTACCTGCGGCATATAATCTCTCTTCGTAATCTACCGTCAAAGGTAAAAAATCAATTCCTTCTCTTGCTCGCGATCGCGTCGCCGTTACCAATACTGCGGTATCCCCAGATTGTATCATTACAGACCCGCCAGCCTGGGGAGCTAACACGCCTACTTTCAGCCGAATATCCCGTCCGTCGAAGGATATTGACTTTTCAAATTCTTCCATTCAGTTCTTTTTCCTTCTATGCACTATTCGCTCTCAGTGGCAATCCTAACATTTATGCCTTCTAGCTTGCCGCTTTGCTGTTTGTAAGTCAGTTACCAGTTAACAGGCACCTGCGACTATTGTTTAATTTCTTTTAGTTTTATTCATAATTCTTAACTCTGCTTCATTAGGGAGAAGGAAAGAAACATCAAGAACAAGGGGCGCTACTCGTTCCCAACTGCCAACCGACGATACATAACCAAAGCATCTATATATGTACTATCTTTTAACTCTACTGCTGCGGGAATCCGTCCAATAGTTTGGAATCCTAAAGATTGCCACAGCCGAATTGAAGGTATATTAGTTTCAAACACCAAATTAAACATTACAGCTTGATAACCTAGATCCTGGGCTATTCTAAGCATAGTTTCACCCATAAATCGTCCAATCCCCTGACCCCGCATTTGTGGTTGTACAATAAATCCAGCGTTGCAAATATGGCTGCACTTCCCAGGAAAGTTTGGTTTGAGATAAAAAGCAGCTAGTATTTCTGGCGAGGGAGATTGATTGCTTGTATTTACTGGTTTCACTACGAAGCAATCACCCACAAGCCAGTAAGCCTTAAATTCTAATTCTGTCAAAGGTTGCTGTTGCGGATATGATTTTCCTTCTAGAACTATGCGATTAAGCAATTTTCTGACATCCTCTGTTTCGTGAGAATGCATATAATCTAATTCTACTTCTATGGCACTTTTTAGATTTGTATAAACTGGTAACTGCATTTTTGTTAATCTTGATTAAGTTATATTTTACAATTGTTGAATAAGTTGAAAAATCAGACAAAATAAATTTTTTAGCAAGTTTTACACTCGAAGCAGGGGGATATAAAGTTTATTTAGTTTATGAAGTTTGAAAATAACTAAATATATTTAAAATGTATTTATAATATTTATCAAAAAATCTCAAAAAATATTTCAAAAGCATAACGTTTGAGTCGTATCTATAGTAAGATATCCACTTTAATTGCATATCATCAATTCATTATTGCTAAAGATTTTATATTTAATCAGTTTTCATAGATTCTAATATAAGCTCGAAACAATATTTTCTTCAAAACAAAGCAGTCGAGAATCAAAGTTCTACAAAAGGTAAGAGTGTAGTTGAGATATGGCAATTTTACACGGTAGTTGGTTACTACAAGGTCAAAGCAGTTGTCTTTTTGTATGGGGAGAAACTTGGCGTTCTATAAGTAGCGATTCGGCTGAAGATGAATTAGTAAAAGTACAACCCCATCCTTTCGGTATGACACCGTTAGAATTATTGGAATTATTGCAAAAACGCAATCTTAAAATTCCGCAAGAGTGGGAAAAACTAGTAGCTGAGAATTCCACAACTAAATCTGGAAAAAAAGCCAAAGCTACTAAAGAAGATATAAATTTACCTTCTTCATCCTTCGCTATCGCTTTACCTACACATATTCCTCAAGAAAATAAAAAGAAGAAAAAGAAAAAGGATATTGACTCGATACATCCCCTACATTCAGGAGTTGTTAACGAAGGCGCAAGCGAGCAATATTTATATTCTTGGCAAGTTGAAGGTTTTTGCTTGAACTCTACAGAAGCAGTAAAATTTTTAACTTCCTTACCGATGAGCGTGACTAATGATGAACAAGCTTTTATTGGCGGAGATTTACGTTTTTGGTCGCAAATTGCCCGTTGGGGTTTAGATTTAGTTGCAAGATGCAAGTTTCTGCCTGGAATTGATAATTTACCGGATAATTCTAAAATTGCTAGTTGGCAAGCGCTTTTAGATAGTGCAGTTGACGGCAGTCGTTTGGATAAGTATTCGCGATTAATGCCTTTATCTTGTCGTCTTTATCAAGGACAAATTCAAGGTGATATTCAAGATTATTACCAATCAATTAATTTACCTCCTGAATCCGAGCAACTACTACTAGATTTTTTAAATAAAACTGTGGATGCTCAAGTGCGAGAAATGGTA
The DNA here is from genome assembly GCF_000316665.1 of Rivularia sp. PCC 7116. Taxonomy (GTDB): domain Bacteria; phylum Cyanobacteriota; class Cyanobacteriia; order Cyanobacteriales; family Nostocaceae; genus Rivularia. Next base: position 3,098,854 of record NC_019678.1, read on the forward strand.
AATTCTCTCGATCCAGGAGAAACTCGATTGCTGGCATCTTTACCATCTGTAGTCAGACAGTGGTTGCATTCTTTAACAAGCAAGAAAAATTCACTTGCTGCAAATAATCAGGAAGTTGAAAGGCTAGAAGGCGCTCTAAATTCTTGGACTTTACCTTTACAAAATCAACTTGGAGCCAGAAGTCTTTTTCGTACTTGTTTTGTATTGCGTACTCCAGAAGTCGGGGATACACAATGGTTGTTGGAATATTATCTGCAAGCAATTGATGATGAAGAGTTTTTAGTAGATGCACAAACAATTTGGAATCATCCGTTTGAACAATTTATTTATCAAAATCGCACGATTGACAAACCGCAAGAAACTTTTTTAAGGGGTTTGGGTTTAGCTTCGCGGCTTTATCCGATTATTGCACCAAGCTTGGATACGGCTTTACCTCAATCTTGTCGTCTTGAACCGATGCAGGCTTATGATTTTATCAAGTCGGTAACTTGGAGATTTGAAGATAGCGGTTTAGGTGTAGTTTTACCCGATTCTTTAGCAAATCGCGATGGTTGGGCTAATCGTTTGGGCTTAAAAGTCAGCGCTCAAACTCCTAAGAAAAAAGCCGAGCGTTTGGGTTTACAAAGTTTACTTAATTTCAAATGGGAATTAGCAATTGGAGGACAAACTCTTTCCAAGCAGCAGTTTGACAAACTTGTGGCTTTAAATAGTCCCTTAGTACAAATCAATGATGAATGGGTAGAATTACGTCCCCAAGATATCAAGACAGCACAAACATTTTTTGCGGGTAGAAAAGAAAAAATGTCTTTATCCCTAGAAGATGCTTTGCGATTGGGTTCTGGTGATACTCAGACAATTGAAAAATTACCAGTAGTCAGCTTTGAAGCTTCTGGTGCTTTGCAGGAGTTAATTACAAATCTTACGGATAATCAAGATTTAGAATTAATACCCACTCCCGAAAGTTTTCATGGAGAATTGCGCTCCTATCAAAAGCGAGGAATGTCTTGGCTGGCATTTTTAGAGCGTTGGGGTTTGGGCGCTTGTTTGGCTGATGACATGGGTTTAGGGAAATGCGTTGCACCCGATACCGAAATTTACATCAACGGTTGTTTGAATACTGCTAAAAATATTTGGCAAAGCTATGCAGGGGAAACACAATTTGACGGTGAAGGATTTTGGGCTGAATCCACCGAGCAGTTGATAGTTAATTCCTTAAATGAGTCAACTGGTGAAATTATCCAAGCTCCAATTCGACGACTTTACCGACAAAAGGTTGAAGAAAAGTTAAGAAAAATCAATTTACAAAATGGTAGCAGCATTACCATTACTCGTCGTCATAAGTTACTGACGAATAAAGGTTGGACAAATCACCTGAAAATTGGCGATTCTGTTGGTATACCTACTAATAAACCCTCAGCGAACCTCCGCGAAAACCTCCGCGAACCTTTGCCTTTAAAAAATACAACTCCTCTTCCTCAAACAGCCAATATTGCTTTAAAAGAAAAACCAAAAACTAGTAAAGAAATCTTCTACTGCAAAATCGAAAGCATTGAAGATATAGATTATCAGGGATGGGTTTACGATTTTGAAGTTGAACAACACCATAATTTCGTTGCTAACAATATTATTTGTCACAACACAGTTCAATTCATAGCCTTTTTACTTCACTTAAAAGAAGAAGAAGCCTTAGAAAAACCAACTTTATTGGTTTGTCCAACTTCCGTATTAGGAAACTGGGAACGAGAAGTTAAAAAATTTGGTCCTAAACTTAAAGTTTTACAGTATCACGGTGATAAACGTCCCAAAGGCAAGGCTTTCCAAACTGCTGTTAAAGATAAAAATATCGTAATCACAAGTTACTCGTTAGTTCATCGCGATTTAAGTTTGTTGCAGGACGTTTCTTGGCAGATTATCGCTTTAGATGAAGCCCAAAATATTAAAAATGCTTCATCCAAACAATCGCAAGCAGTACGACAGTTAGAACCAGATTTTCGGATTGCTTTGACTGGTACCCCGGTAGAAAATAGACTGCAAGAATTGTGGTCGATTATGGACTTCTTAAATCCCGGATATTTAGGAAACAAACAGTTTTTTCAACGACGGTTTGCAATGCCGATTGAAAAATACGGCGATACCTCTTCATTATCGCAATTGCGTTCCTTAGTCCAACCGTTTATTTTGCGACGCTTGAAAACAGATAGAGATATTATTCAAGACTTACCAGAAAAACAGGAAATGACTGTTTTTTGCGGTTTAACCCCCGAACAAGCCAAGCTTTATCAACAAGTAGTAGAAGATTCCCTATCCGAAATTGATGATGCAGAAGGATTGCAGCGTCGGGGAATGATTTTAAGTTTACTTGTGAAATTAAAACAAATTTGCAATCACCCAGCACAGTATTTAAAGAAAAAGAAATTAGAGCAATACGATTCAGCCAAACTTCAGCGTTTGGACGAAATGTTAGAAGAAGCAATATCAAATGGCGATCGCGCTTTAATTTTCACTCAGTTTGCGGAGTGGGGTAAGTTGCTAAAACCCCATTTAGAAGATAAGTTGAGCCGAGAGACTTTGTTTTTATACGGTAGTACAACCAAAAAGCAACGTGAGGAAATGATAGACCGTTTTCAACACGATCCACAAGCCCCACCTGTAATGATTCTTTCTTTGAAAGCTGGCGGTGTCGGATTAAATTTAACTCGTGCAAATCATGTATTTCACTTTGATAGGTGGTGGAATCCCGCAGTCGAAAATCAAGCTACTGATAGGGTATTTCGTATCGGTCAAACAAAAAACGTTCAGGTGCATAAATTTGTTTGTACCGGAACTTTAGAAGAAAAAATTCACGACATGATTGAAAGCAAAAAGCAATTAGCAGAACAAGTTGTAGGTGCGGGAGAAGAATGGTTAACCGAAATGGACACGGACCAATTACGTAACTTATTAATACTTGATAGAGATGCAATTATTGAAGAAGAAGGTTAAAGGTTAAAGGTCAAAGGTCAAAGGTAGAAGTTAAAAATATAATCTTGACTTCTAACTTTTTTACAATTCACCATGCCCTATGCCCAATTACCAATTACCAATTACCAATTACCAATTACCAAAATTAAAACCATGCAAGCAAATTACGATTTACAAGCATCAAGAGAATGGTGGTCGCAACGATGGTTAGAGCTATTAGATTCTTATCGTTTTAAAAAGCGTTTGGAACGTGCAAGAAATTATGCCCGCCAAGGAAATATTCTCAATATTAAATTTGCAAATGCTAAAGTCTTAGCTAAAGTACAAGGTAGCGAACCGGAACCTTATAGCGTTTCTCTTTCTCTAGATTCCTTTAGCGATGAAGAATGGGGTTTCATTGTTGAAACAATGTCCCAAAAAGCAATATTTGCGGCAAAATTATTAGCGGGAGAAATGCCACAAAATATCGAAGAAGTATTTACAGCAAATGGCTTATCTTTATTTCCTTTTACCTTATCTGAAGTACACAGTAAATGCTCCTGTCCCGATAAAGCTAATCCCTGCAAACACATAGGTGCTATTTATTATCAATTAGCCGACCGTTTCAGTGAAGACCCATTTGTGCTATTTCAATTACGAGGACGCACTAAAGAAACAATTATTAATGATTTAAGAAAACTACGTAGCCTTGATGCAGAAGCTGAAATTTCCAATACTCGGGAACCAATCAAAGAACAAAATAAATCCTTAGAACTAGATAATTTTTGGCAATACAACCAGCCTTTAGAATCATCTTTAGTAGTTATTGCACCATCAACCGGCGAAACAGTTTTAGATGTATTGGGTTCTATTCCCTTAGCTAAAGAAGATGAAAATATTGCCAATATTAATTCTACAGATATAGTCATGAAATATCTTAATTCGCTTTATAAAGATGCCAGTCAGAAAGCATTTTTAGCCGCGATGAATCAGTGAACGGTAAATAGTTATCAGTGACCAGTGAACATCAATTTTGATTTGACGCTTACTCATGTTTAAAAATCCGCCTATTTTGAAACATAATTATTAACTGATAATTGGTAACTGCTCACTGTTCGCTGTTCACTGATAACCGTTCGCTGATATCCTATTACCGCAGGTTCATCCAGTTACATAAGAATGGAACTTCAAACAAAAATTATTACTGTCGAGTTGAGTGATGGAACAAATGTAAGAGTTGAAGCTACTCTTATTGGAGACCGTAAGCTAACTTTTCACACGCGACCATTTAGTGAAGTAACTTGTGCTATAGAGTCTTTGACAAAGGAAATTGCGGAAACGGTGCAAAAGGTTAAGCCAGATAAAGCTTGTGTCAGATTTGGAGTAGACATTGGTATTGAGTCGGGAAAACTTACACCTTTGCTAGTCAAGGATTCTTCTACAGGTAATATCGAGATTACTTTGGAATGGATTAATTAATCAGCTATGTGGTTTAGTATTTACATAAATATTCAATTGTGGGTGAACAGGTAAAGTGAAGAGAAATATTTTTTCACAAAAGATTTTAACTCTTACTCTTTGCAAATTTATTGCTTGTATTAAAGTAGTTAATTGTATTTGCGGATGCTTATCATTGAGATTAATCCCACTTTTGATAATTGCTTTTACACTAGCTAAATCATTATCAATTGTTACCTGAAAAATATTATTAATGTACCCTGAGCCATACATTTTATGATTAATTCAGCTTCAAAAAATTATTACCAATTACCAATTACCAATTACCAATTACCAATTACCAATTACCAATTACCAATTACCCATTCCCAACTATAAAAAAAAAGCCCCCGCTTTTACACGGGAGCAATTGATTGTCAGTAATAAAACTTTGCTAACTATGCTAACCAGATAATTAGTCTAAGTCAGGCATAAACATTACTGGTTCTGATTCGCGGTCGATACCTTTCTCGAATCCACCAGCAGCCGCACGAGCGCGACCTGCGTGCCATAAGTGACCAATTAGGAAGAAGAATCCTAATACGAAGTGAGATGTAGCCAACCACGCACGAGGAGACACGTAGTTAAAGGAGTTAATCTCAGTCGCAACACCACCAACAGAGTTCAATGAACCCAAAGGTGCGTGGGTCATATATTCAGCAGCACGACGAGCCTGCCAAGGCTGAATATCATTCTTAACTTTTTCTAAGTCAAGACCATTAGGACCGCGTAGAGGCTCCAACCAAGGACCGCGGAAATCCCAGAAGCGCATGGTTTCACCACCGAAGATGATTTCACCACTAGGAGAACGCATCAAGTATTTACCAAGACCTGTAGGACCTTGAGCAGAACCTACGTTCGCACCTAAGCGTTGGTCGCGAATCAAGAAGGTTAATGCCTGTGCTTGAGAAGCTTCTGAAGCTGTAGGACCAAAGAATTCGCTGGGGTAAGCAGTGTTATTGAACCAAACCATAGTGGAAGCAATGAAGCCCATCAAGGACAATGCACCCAAACTGTAGGAAAGATATGCTTCACCAGACCAGATGAAAGCGCGACGCGCCCAACCGAAAGGCTTGGTAAGAATGTGGAAGATACCACCAGAAATAGTCATGATGGCAACCCAAATGTGACCGCCAACGATATCTTCGAGGTTGTTAACGCTGACAATCCAACCTTCACCACCGAAGGGGGACTTAAGTACGTAACCGAAGATTACCGCAGGATTCAATGTGGGGTTAGTTACCATGCGGACATCACCACCACCAGGTGCCCAGGTGTCGTATAAGCCACCAAAGAACATTGCTTTAAGTACCAACAACAAGGCTCCGCCTCCTAGGATGATTAGGTGGAAACCAATGATGGTAGTCATCTTGTTCTTGTCTTTCCAGTCATAACCGAAGAAAGAAGAGTATTCTTCTAAGGTTTCTGGACCACGAACTGCGTGGTAAATTCCACCGAAACCTAGTACGGCAGAAGAAATTAAGTGAAGTACGCCAACAACAAAGTAGGGGAAAGTATCAATAACTTCACCACCAGCACCTACACCCCAACCAAGAGTAGCTAGGTGAGGCAACAGGATTAAACCCTGCTCGTACATTGGCTTTTCAGGGATAAAGTGAGCAACCTCAAATAAGGTCATTGCTCCAGCCCAGAAAACGATTAAACCAGCATGAGCTACGTGAGCGCCAAGTAGTTTACCGGAAAGATTGATTAAGCGAGCGTTACCAGACCACCAAGCAAAGCCTGTGCTTTGTTGGTCGCGTCCACCAGCTGCAATTGCTTGATTAGAGAGCGTTACCACGTGGGAGAACCTCCTCGGGGAATACAAATTGTTCGTGGGGCTGATCTTGAGGAGCCATCCATGCACGGATACCCTCATTCAGCAAAATGTTTTTCGTATAGAAAGTTTCAAATTCTGGGTCTTCTGCCGCTCTCAATTCTTGAGATACGAAGTCATAAGCACGTAAGTTTAGCGCTAAACCAACTACACCTACTGCGCTCATCCATAACCCAGTTACTGGCACGAACAACATGAAGAAGTGCAACCAGCGTTTGTTGGAGAATGCAATACCGAAAATCTGAGACCAGAAACGGTTTGCTGTCACCATTGAATAAGTTTCTTCTGCTTGGGTTGGTTCAAATGCACGGAAGGTGTTAGAACCATCGCCATCTTCAAACAAGGTGTTTTCAACGGTTGCACCGTGAATTGCACACAACAGCGCACCACCAAGTACACCTGCTACTCCCATCATGTGGAAGGGATTCAAAGTCCAGTTATGGAAACCTTGGAAGAACAGCAAGAAACGGAAGATTGCTGCTACACCGAAGCTAGGAGCAAAAAACCAAGAAGACTGACCCAAGGGGTACATCAAAAATACGCTGACGAATACTGCAATTGGTGCAGAAAATGCGATGGCGTTGTAAGGACGAATTCCCACCAAGCGGGAAATTTCAAATTGACGCAACATGAAGCCAATCAAAGCGAAAGCTCCGTGCAACGCTACAAATGTCCACAATCCACCTAACTGACACCAGCGAGTGAAGTCACCTTGAGCTTCTGGACCCCACAACAGCAATAGGGAATGTCCCATACTGTCTGCGGGTGTGGATACTGCCACCGTAAGGAAGTTACAGCCTTCTAAGTAAGAAGATGCTAAACCGTGGGTGTACCAGGAAGATACAAAAGTTGTACCTGTAAGCCATCCACCTAGAGCCATGTAGGCACAGGGGAAAAGTAAAATACCCGACCAACCGACAAAAACGAATCTGTCTCGCTTTAACCAGTCATCGACTACGTCAAACCAGCCTCTAGTGCTAGGGGCGCGTCCAACTGCAATAGTCATTTGGACAAAAATCCTCTTTTACTAAAAATTGCTACGTCTCTAAAGAAACAAAGTTTTTATTTAGCCACTCTCAACAGTTTTAATACTGTCAATTTTATGAGAAAATACCACCAAGTAAGTAAGCATTTCTCAGGGTTGTGCCAGACCCCAATCACAAACTGTTTTCACAGAGTCTGATTGCTTAATAATTCTTAACTTATCACATTAGTCCAGCTTTGTGAGCAATTTATACTCATAAATTAGTCATGTGAGTGCTAACCCACTACATAACCATCAATATCAGAATATTTACAATTTGACACAACTTTTCTCATAAAACTTAAATTTATTAGAAAATCTAAAGAATTTGTGCAGAGCTACTGCCGTGATGGCAGACTTGATTTAAAGAGAATTTCTCACGACCTCTAATAAAAGTGACATGACGGCATCAACAACCATTCCAAAAAGTAACAACGTCCTTACACAAAAGGTTCTGGGTTCTCGTAGATTTAGTAATTATTTTTGGGCAACAGTTGTTTTTCTTGGAGCCGGAGGCTTTCTGCTCGCCGGTTTATCAAGTTATTTTCAGAAAAATTTACTTTTAGTCACGGATGCAACTCAGTTGGTATTCGTCCCCCAAGGCTTAGTTATGGGGATATATGGTGTTTTAGGTTTGCTGTTAGCAACATATCTGTGGCTGGTAATCTTATGGGACTTAGGAGGTGGATACAATGAGTTCAATCGGGAAACAGGTGAAATGAAAATATTTCGCTGGGGATTTCCTGGAAAAAATCGGCGAATTGAAATTGATGCTCGTACAGAAGACGTGCAATCAGTAAGAGTCGAAATCAAAGAAGGATTAAACCCGCGCCGTGCCCTCTACTTACGGGCAAAAGGTCGCCGAGACATTCCCCTAACAAGAGTTGGTCAACCTTTGTCTTTAGAGGAATTAGAAACCAAAGGCGCTCAGTTAGCAAAATTTTTAGAAGTACCCCTCGAAGGGCTGTAATTTGGGCATGGGGCATAGGGCATTGGGCATTGGGCATGGGGCATTGGGCATTGGTAACTCCTAATTCTTAACCTTCAACCTTTAACCTTTGACCTTTAACCTAATTACTGTTGCCTAAATCACTATAGAAGCTAAGATACATGGGTTGAGTTTTGAAGTGGAAATGCTGTTGAAAGCTCCTAAGTATTTTTTAGTTACGCTGCTGCTTGTCAGTGCTTTGATGTTAAATGGGTGTTCTGGTGGAGAGGTAGCTTCTACTAATACCTCTCCGGACTCTACCGTAGCCCAAGCAAATAGCGATTCAACTGTACAAGCAACTCTTGCATCTGAAGTAAAAAACGAGGCTGTTCCTGGAATGAATGATTTACCCAAACTTGATGGTAAAGCTACTGTAGTGATGACCGTTAATGGTTCTCCTATCACTATCGAATTAGATGGAGATAATGCTCCTATTAGTGCCGGTAACTTTGTAGAGTTGGTCCAGAAAAGTTTCTATGATGGCTTAACTTTTCATAGAGTGGTAAAAGACCCCCAACCATTTGTGGCTCAAGGAGGCGACCCCAAAGGTACCGGAACCGGTGGGTATGCTGTTGATGGTAAAGAACGTACTATTCCCTTGGAAATTAAGCCACAGGGTGAAAACGAGCCAGTTTACGGGCAAACAATCAAAAAGACACCAGTATTGCAACACAAAGCAGGTGCCATCGCGATGGCGCGATCGCAATCTCCAAACTCTGCTTCCTCGCAATTTTATTTCGCTTTGTCAGACCTGGCTTTCTTGGACGGTAACTACGCAGTCTTCGGTAAAGTCACTGAGGGCATGGATGTTGTGAATAACATCAAGCAAGGCGACAAAATTGAGAGCGCCAAAGTTACTGAAGGTGCGGATAACTTAAAAAACGTTAAGTAGTTTTGAATTAAATCGGGAATTGGGCATGGGGTATTGGTAATTGGTAATAAATAATAGGTAATGGGTAATAGGTAATGGGTAATGGGTAATAGATAGAAAAATATAAGGGGCTGTTCGGTTCTCACTATTAACTCCTAACTCTCTACTCTCGAACTTTAACCTTTGACCTTTGACCTTTGACCTTTGACCTTAATTCCCTATGCCCTATACATAATCTTCAATCTAAAATCTTTGCCAAAATCTAAAATTGATTCAGGTTGTCGTTACTGGTATTGGTTTAATTTCCTCCTTGGGTAATAACTTGGAAGAAAGTTGGCAGCATTTAATCGCAGGTAAGTCTGGAATTAAACTATACAGACCATTTCCAGAATTACAGCCGCTTCCTTTAGGTTTGATTGGCGATCGCCCAACTGAGTTAAAAAATCTAACTCGACAAGTCGTAATTTCTGCTTTGCAAGATGCTTCGTTAGTTCCACCCTTACCCGATTGCGGAATAGTAATTGGTTCGAGCCGGAGCTATCAAGCAGAATGGGAAAAGATGGCAAGATGGATGTATGAAGAAGACAATAAAGATAAACTTTCTCCCCCCTCTACCTCTTCTCCCCCCTCTCTCCTTTCCAACCTCCCCCATATGAACGCGATCGCAGCAGCGCAACTCGTGGGTGCAACGGGAATTGTTTTAGCACCTATGGCAGCTTGTGCTACGGGTATTTGGGCACTTTTTCAAGCTTTTAATTTAATTAAATCTGGGCGATGCGAGCGAGTCGTTGCCGGTGCGGTGGAAGCTGCAATTACGCCTTTGACGATAACTGGTTTTAGTCAAATGGGTGCTTTAGCAAAAACTGGCGCTTATCCTTTTGATATCCATCGAGAGGGTTTGGTTTTAGGAGAAGGAGGAGCGGTTTTTGTTTTGGAGTCGGCAAAATTAGCAAGACAGCGCAGAGCAAAAGTATACGGTGAAATTTATGGGTTTGGGTTAACTGCTGACGCATATCATACGAATCAACTCGATCCTCAAGGAAAAGGTGCTATTTCTGCGGTTAAAGAATGTTTACATCGCACTCATATTTCTCCGGAAGATATAGATTATATTCACGCCCACGGTACTGCTACGCAGATGAATGACAGTGTAGAGAGTAAGGTTATACAAAGTATATTTTCTCAACAAGTAGCGGTTAGTTCTACCAAAGGCAGCACGGGTCATACAATCGGGGCTTCTGGTGCTTTAGGAGTTGCTTTTTCTTTAATGAGCTTGAATAATCAAATTTTACCGCCGTCTGTAGGTTTAAAAGAGCCTGAGTTTGATTTGAATTTAGTTACAGAAGCGCGTGAAAGTGTTATTAACAAAGCGATGTGTTTTAGTTTCGGCTTCGGGGGACAAAATGCGGTTGTAGTTTTAGGTAATGGAAGTGAGGCTAAAAAGTCTTGATATAGGACTACTATTTGATTATTGAAAAATACGTAGGGTGTGTTGTCGCGGAGCGCAACGCACCATCGGGTATTGGTTCCGGTGCGTTAGGCTAAAGCCGTAACACACCCTACAAATACCTAATTTTATTCAGAAATCAAACCGGATTCCTATAGTAAGTATTGAAAACTTTAATAAAAGCGATTGATTACAAATTTGAAAAAACCTAATACTTGGATATATTTAATATTCAGTATCTATAGATTGTGAAAAAAATTATACTTCGGCATGTATCTTAGCTTCATATTGGTTAATGTCTCCTATGAAAGTTGAAAACCCAATACCACGATTTCAAACGGGAGCATCCCGATTTTTAACCAACATTTTATCCGACACCCTGTAAGGGTGCGGCTATATAAACAAAGCCCACCTTCGTGGGCTACTAAGATTCTTAGCCCATGTTAGCGTAGCGTGCCCGAAGGGCATAGGTGGGCTTTGTAGTATTAGCCCCAGGCTTTAGTCTGTGGGCTTTTTGCCGCCATTGGGATGCTCCCATTTCAAACTTTGTTTTCAGCAAATTATTTTTCAACGCCTAACTAAATTTTCATCAAGAAAGTCTTCTTATCTAAGCAAAAGAATCCTTACTTGAGGGAAACATCCAGGAGAACTAATTAACTCTAACCAATTGCGATTATTTTGCATTCCCAACCTAAAATAATCAATTTCTCTTGACATCCCATACCTTAGACAGTAGCCAGTATTGCTGAGAAATATCATAATAAAAGTATAGAAATCTTAAAATATATTTACCAATGCTGGTTTCCACCTCTGGCTGGTCTAAGGTCAAACATTCAATACAAGAAAAAATTCTTTTCGGCAATGAACCGACAGCAGAATTGTTCGCAATTCTTACGGTTTATTTTGTCCAAGGTATTTTAGGGCTATCGCGTTTGGCGGTTAGCTTTTTTCTCAAAGATGAGCTTGGGCTAAGTCCTGCCGAGGTTTCAGCCTTATTTGGTATCGTGGTTCTACCTTGGGTTATTAAGCCTGTATTTGGCTTTTTCTCAGACGGTTTTCCCATATTGGGTTATCGACGCAGACCTTATTTAATTTTATCGGGGATACTCGGAGCGTTAGCTTGGGTTGGTATGGCTACTGTAGTTAATAGTAGCTGGGCTGCGGTGACTGCAATTTTATTGAGTTCGCTTTCAGTTGCGGTGAGTGATGTCATAGTTGACTCGCTGGTAGTAGAAAGAGCAAGGGCAGAATCGCAAGCCGAAGCAGGTTCTTTACAGTCTATTTGTTGGGGAGCTTCGGCGTTTGGAGGTTTAATCACTGCTTACTTCAGCGGATTTTTACTAGAACATTTCACTACGCGGACTGTATTTTGGATTACCGCAACATTTCCATTAATAGTTTCTGGAGTTGCTTGGTTGATTGCTGAATCTCCCGTGGAGAAAAATACAGAAGATGATAAAAACAGCAATTTTGAAGATGTTAAACAGCAAGTAAAGTTACTTCGTCAAGCCATAACTCAGAAAATAATTTGGTTGCCTACTGCATTCCTCTTCATCTGGCAAGCTACACCAAGTTCTGAATCGGCGTTTTTCTTTTTCACTACTAACGAACTGCATTTTCAACCAGAATTTTTGGGAAGGGTACGCTTAGTAACGAGCGTTGCGGCTTTAGTTGGTATTTGGATTTTCCAGCGTTTTCTCAAAAGCGTTCCGTTTCGAGTCATTTTTGCTTGGAGTACGGTATTATCAACAGTTTTGGGATTAACCACACTGTTGTTGGTAACTCATGCGAACCGTGCTTTAGGAATAGATGACCACTGGTTTAGCTTGGGTGATAGTTTAATTTTGACAGTCATGGGACAAATTGCCTATATGCCTGTTTTGGTATTGGCTGCAAGAATTTGTCCTCCGGGAGTAGAAGCGACTTTGTTTGCACTTTTAATGTCGGTAACTAACTTAGCGGGATTAGTTTCTCACGAAACTGGTGCGGCATTGATGCATTATTTAGGGGTTACCGAAACTAACTTTGATAAACTTTGGCTGTTAGTGACAATTACTAATCTCAGTACTTTGTTGCCGCTACCGTTTATTAATTGGCTGCCTGCTGCGGGAGAAGAAACTCCAAAATTAACTCAAACAGGTTTGAAAGAAAGCGACGAAACGGAAATTGTACCTAATTTGGTGTCAGAATTAATTATTAATCAACCAGCAGAAGAAGTGATTGATTGATATAAATTGGGAATAGGGCATTGGGCATGGGGCATTGGTAATTATTAACTCCTAACTCCTAATACCATTTCTTTATAAAGATGCGCCTAATTTAGCCCGCGTAGGCGGGCTTAGTTTCAGTAGCCTCAGCCTTCCAGGATGTTAGCGGAGCGTGTCCGTAAGGACATGGGCGATTAAGCGCAGCCTCATACAGAATTGGTATAACAACTAACAACTAACAACTAACTTTTACATATGCAGAATTTTCAAATTGACGAAATAGCTTCAACTGTTGCCGAAAAATCTTATAGTCGTGAAAGTTGGCAAGGTGGATATCAATCCGTAAAAGAAGAGTACGATTACTGGATTGATGATATTGAGGGGGAAATACCGGCAGATTTAAACGGTACGCTGTTTAGAAATGGTCCCGGTTTGTTGGATATTAACGGACAAAATATTCATCATCCTTTTGATGGTGATGGGATGATTAGTAGAATTACTTTTACCAACGGACGCGCTCATTTTCGCAATCGTTTTATTCGGACTCAGGCTTATTTAGAAGAGCAAAAAGCCGGAAAAATCCTTTATCGCGGCGTATTTGGTACGCAAAAACCCGGCGGTTGGTTGGCAAATGCTTTCGATTTTAATTTGAAAAATATTGCGAATACTAATGTTATTTATTGGGGTGGTAAGCTGTTAGCGTTATGGGAAGCAGCAGAACCTCATAAACTCGATCCTCAAACTTTAGAAACTTTAGGTAAAGAATATTTTGACAAGGTTTTATCTGAAGGGGAAGCTTTTGCCGCTCATCCACGTTTCGATCCTAGCTGCGAACAAGATAATGGCGAACCTTGTTTGGTCAATTTTTCTATCAAGCCGGGATTATCTACAACTATTACTATCTTTGAATTAAATACTGCGGGTAAAATTATCCGTAAAACCGCTCATAGCGTTCCAGGTTTTGCTTTTATTCACGATTTTGCAATTACTCCTAATTACTGCATATTGTTTCAAAATCCCGTTGCTTTTAATCCGATTCCTTTTGCTTTGGGAATGCGCGGTGCAGGAGAATGTATTAAATTTCAAGGAAATCAACCGACTAAAGTAATTATAATTCCGCGAACATCGGGTACTAATGAAGATAACAATAAAAATAAAGTACAAATATTAGAAACGCAATCTGGTTTTGTGTTTCACCATTGCAACGCTTTTGAAAAGGATTCGGAAATAATTATTGATTCTATTTGCTACGAAAATTTACCAGAAGTCGAACCCGAAAGCGATTTTCGAGAAACTGATTTTGATGCTTTAAAACCCGGACAATTATGGCGGTTTCATCTTAATCTCAAAGATAATAAAGTAAGCCGAGAATTAATCGAAAGCCGTTGCTGTGAATTCCCTTGCGTGCATCCAGAGAAAGTTGGGCGTGAATATCGTTATTTATACACGGGTGCGGCTCATGGTGATAGCGGCAATGCACCATTGCAAGCATTTGAAAAAGTAGATTTACAAACCGGTGAAAAACAAATTTGGAGCGCTGCACCTGATGGTTTTGCTAGCGAGCCGAATTTTGTGCCGCGAAATCGTCATGGTGATGAAGATGATGGTTGGTTGTTGGGTTTGGTGTACGATTCAAATCATCATCGCTCTGATGTGGTAATTTTGGATGCTAAAGATTTGAATAAGGAACCAATTGCCAGATTACATCTCAAGCATCATATCCCCTATGGATTGCATGGGAATTTTGTTAATGATGTGTTTGTTAATTCGTAATTATATTGTAGATATCTAGAAACCCGATTTCTTCGAGAAACCGGGTTTTGTGCAACTTTAAAATGTTATTGCGAGTGAAACGAAGCATGAGCGCGAAGCTGTAGATGGGGAGCAACGGTTAGGGTTAATTTTCTTAGTTCTTAATAGGAGTAAATAATTATGTTTACTTACTTAATTGCCCTTGAGCGCTTCCGATAAAAAGCGCTAAAGCGCAACTACGAACCTTTTTTTCATCTTATTCATCCAATTGACGCAGCAATCTTTCAGCTTTAAGCGAATTAATAGCAAGAGTTAAATTTTCAGTATCTTCAAAATCTCCGAAGATTTTTTGAGCAGTTTGGAATTGCGATATAACTTGATTTAAGTCGGAATCCGATAATTTTCTGACATTTTCTTTGCTGCTAATAGCTATGTTATCTATGGCAACACCAGCTTGATTTGCAACTAAACTGTCTTTATCCTGCAAAGCTGCAATTAGTTCAGGTAAACTTGAACGAGCATATACTCCTATTCTCCCCAATGCTTCAACTGCATTTAAGCGTACATCTGCTTGGTTATCCCAAATTGCTTTTGTTAACGCTGGGGTACTTTCTTTTGCAGCTTCCCCGATAAAACCGAGTAACTCAGCCGATTCTGCTCTAACTGATGTTTCTTTTGCTCTTAAGCTAGCGATATATTCTGGAACAATTTTTTTGGCATCTGAAGGGAATTTACCTAAAGCTTCAGCAGCGCTTAAACGAACTGTCTTGCTTTTATCTTGCAATAATATTTTCAAGGTAGTAACAGCATTTTTTGCTTTTGGAGCAATACCACCCATCGCTTTAACAGCATTTACGCGAACTATTTCATTTTCGTCTCTTAATGCTGCAATTATAGTAGGAAAAACAACTTTATTTGTGCTTCCAATTCTACCTAAAGCATAAATAGCTTTCGCTCGAATATTAATGTCTTTATCTTCAGCTTCTTCAATCAGAAATGTAATTGCAGAACTTGCTTTGTTACCTATTTCTCCTAAAATATCAATAATTTCGCTACGTACAGAAACTTCTTCTGTCTGTAGTGCTGTAATTAAATTAGGTACGGCTTTGACTCCGATGCGATTCAAAGCGTATCGGGCACTGTTACGAACTAAATAATTGCTATCTTTCAAAGCTTTGATTAAAGCTGGTACGGTTGAATCAGTTTTCTTCGTATTCGATAGTGCAAAAGCTGCACGTTGACGAATTAAGGGGGATTCATCTTGCAGAGCTTTAACTAAAGTTGGTATAGCTAAAGTTGTTTTCGAGCTACCAATGTAATTTAAGGTAAATGCAGCCACATAGCGAACTAATTCTTGTTCATCCTGCAATGCTTTAACAAGAATCGGTATATTGTTATTGCTGCGAACTATTTTACTGAAAGCAGAAATATTCGTGGAAGCGATGCTATTTAAAGTCGAAGCTGCACTGTAACGAACCGATTTATCTTTATCTCCTAGAGCTTTAATAAAAACTGGAATTGTAGTTTTGGGTTTACCTGTATTAGCTAAAGCCAAAATTGCACGACGACGAACTGATGATGAATTATCTTGCGATGCTTGAACGAGAATTGGTGTAGTAATGGTTGCTTTTGTACCACCAATGTAGATTAAAGCAAGGGCAGCACTGTAACGTACTAATGGCTGTTTGTCTTTTAAAGCTTTAATTAGGGGAGGTAAAGATACCTCGGTATTTTTCTTGATTCTAGCTATTGTTATTGCAGCTAGAGAACGAACCCAGACATCTTCATTTTCTAAGGCTTGTAACAAAGCTGGTATTGCTGGTGTTCCTATTTTTTGTAGCGATTCTATTGCTTTTTGCCTTTCTTCTTCATCTATACTATTAAACTTATAAATATAAAGATTCGCTGGCACACTTGAAGGTTGTTGTGCCCAACTGATTGGAGCGGAAGATAATAGTAATAAATAACATAATAGATTAGCTGTAATACCAGAAGCAAGTGCAGTCAAACGAAGCGATAAAATTGTCGTTTTGGTTTTATTTAGCACAAGAAATCCTAGAAAAGCAACTTCTGTCACATACTATTATTTTAAGTAAATTGCAGCATCTTTTTAGTATTTATTAGAACCTAAGCGTATCTTTTATACTTAAGTTATAATTTTAATAATCAAAAGTAAAATTTCTGTGTTTTCAGAAGATTAAATTTAATCATATTTATAGCTGTTTTTGCTATTTATCGAACTTATTTGAGCAGAGAATCTGTAAAAATTACTTAAAAGTTAATGTAATATTAATCCGATATTAAAAAATCTTAATTGCTCAAAAAGACTAAAAATTATATTTATTTTTTCAGAGGTATTTTTAGCTTAATAGCTCATTCCAAGTCTCTGGCTGAGAATGCCGTCTCAAGAGGCTCTGCCTCTTATATATAGCGGTTTTCTTTTGGATAGAATACAAACTCAACCTCACCCTCGTTCCCTCTCCTTAATAAGGAGAGGGATGTCCGACAGGACAAAGTGAGGTTGAAAGTGTATTGCACTCAACTGAAAACCGCTGTTAACTGCTTTGCTGAGCCTTAAATAATGTATTACTTGCCCCAGAAAAGAAACAAGTTATATCGCAAATTGTGTATTAAATTTTATCTACGAAAAACCTTACAGAGTCAACAGTTGAGTATCTGACTCTCTATTTATACAGTTGTTTTCACTTGTATCGAATACAGATTAACCTCACCCCTTCCCCTCTCTTTACTAAGGAGAGGGGTGCTATATTACACTTAACTGAAAACTGTTAAATTGCGCGGGAAAATTTATTTTTTTGCGTAGTTTTGCGAGAATCAAAGATGACTGCAATATTTCTGACTAATAATCTACCTATTTCTGTGACATCGATTTGATTGCTTGATAACTTAACTAATCCATCTGCTTCTACTAATTTTAAGGCTTCTAATTCTTGGGAGAAATACCGATTAAATTTAATATCATATTTTGATTCAATATCTGAAAATCGTAAAATTCCCCCAGACATAATTGCCATAATTACATCTCTCCTAAGAATATCATCCCAAGTTAATTGAAATCCTTTACTAATTGGTAAAATCCCTGCTTCGACTGCTTGATAATAATCTTTAAGTTTTTTATGATTTTGAGCATAAAAATCTCTAAGCAAACTTACCGATGTCGAACCAAAACCAAATAACTCTGTTTCCGCATGGGTTGTATAACCTTGAAAAGTGCGTCCTAAGCTACCATTACTTTTAGCGATCGCTAATTCGTCGTCGGCTTTTGCAAAGTGATCCATGCCAATAAACTGGTACTGATTTGCAGTAAGTTCTTCAATTGTCAATTTAAAAATTTCCAGTTTTTCTTGAGGTTTGGGCATTGCTTCAACCGGTAACTTTTTCTGCAACGGTTTCAACCAAGGTACATAAGCAAAATTAAATACAGCAATTCTATCGGGATCTAATGAAATCGTCTTTTTTACAGTTTTCCAAAAACCATGTAAATTTTGAAAAGGTAAACCGTAAATTAAGTCCACATTCACGCTTTTAAAACCAGCTTCTCGAATCCAGTCCATTACATTAAATAGCATTTCTTCCGGTTGGACTCGATTTACAGCTACCTGCACTTGATAGTTAAAATCTTGAATCCCGAAGCTAATTCGATTAAATCCAATTTCTCGCAGAAATAAAATGTAGTCTCTATCTACAGATGTAGGATTAATTTCAATCGAAACTTCTGAAGAAACATCAAGATTGAAATATTGATTGATGTTTCCCCAAAGCTGTTTTACCTGATGTATGTTTAAATAATTTGGGGTTCCTCCCCCCCAATGCATTTGCACCACTTTTCTATCGGAATCAATCAAACTTGCTGTTTGGTGAATTTCTTTAACTAAATGCTCAACGTAAGGAATAGCAATTTGTTTTTTCTCTGAGATTACAGTATTGCAACCGCAGTAATAACAAGCACTTTCACAAAAAGGTATATGAAAATATAAAGATAACGGAGTCTTTCTATGATTTGAGCTAGAAATAGCTGACTTAAAATCCTTTGCTGTAAAGGTTTCGCTTAATTCTGTGGCGGGTGGATAACTCGTGTATCTCGGTGTGGGAGTATCGTATTTTTTTATAATATCTAAGTCAAACTTAACGCCAGGAAATTGGAATACCATTTTTGTTCGTTGTTAGTTGTTAGTTGTTAGGAGTTGGTAATTAGTAATTGATAATTGGTAATTGGTAATTGGATTGTTTCACATCATCCCATTACCCATTACCCCATCCGATCTCAATTAGCTGTAGCGGTTTCATTACCAATCAATTTGTGAAACTTCTCTTCACCAATAGATTGAATTAAGATTTCTTCCAATTCGTTAGCTATCTGCATATTGAAAGAAAATGAATGGTTGGCTTCTGCAACAATTTTTTCGGCTGTTATGTTGTCAACAGGTACTTTATCAAGAGCGTCGCGATATTTGTTTTTGAAGGCTGTTTTGTCGGGTATTTGCTCGAAGTTATAAAAAGATGTGCCTTGATAACCTTCTAAATTCAAGGTTGATTGCACTACTTTTTGCAACATCTGTCCGCCCGATAAGTCGCCCATGTAGCGAGTATAGGCATGTGCTATCAATAATTCTGGCTGTTTTTGCGATACTTCACGAATGCGAACAATGTAGTTATGAGCCGCATTTAACAGTTGAAGTTGATTTTGCCAATCTGAACCATAATAAAACTCTAAATCTTTTTCTAAATTGGCTTTACGATTTAGTTCGGGAAAATAAATCATACCCACACAGGAGTGATTTCTATTATTTTCGAGTGCTGCTTCAAGTTCGCTGTAAACAAAATATAGGTTACTCAAAAATTTTGCAAAGCAATCTCTATCAACAAGCCCTTTTACAAAACACTTCATAAAACCGATTTGTTCCGTTGCGGCATGAGACTTTTCAGTTCCCGAACGAAGTTTTATCGCTAGATTGTTACTCATTTCTAATCCTGCACTGATGAAACGCTATCTTCTGTCAGGATTTACGCAGTTTGAATTATTGTCCCCTCGGTTCCGATTAAAACAAATACGCGAACGCTGAAACGAGCATCGAGGGGGAATAACCATGCAAAGTTACTACCATTTCTACAATACTTGCCGCACATTTTATTTTTTGTATCGCTATATAACTAAAAACATTTCTTCATATCTTAAGGTAAATCTGAAAAATTGTGTTGGTTTATTTCTTTAACGAATAACTCATATTTGCTTATTGCGAATATATTCATATAGCGTATTTTTCACTTTAAGATTTAATAATTTCATTTCTCAATTTCTATAAGCAATTATTATGTATTATTCTTATCTCAGATGTTTAAAAAGCGCTAATATAAATCTTAAGTTAATTTAAAGTTAAGCGATACATCGGTTTTCACTTGTATCCTTTTGAGAAAAAATTTTGATATGAAGTTTATGCTATATGGGGGTGCAATTGGCTAACTCACAAGGAATACGAGTCGGAGATAAAGTAATAATTTTACGCCCCTCTCACATCGCAGGGAAAGTTGGTTTTATTTACGCCAAAGAAATATTGTCGGATGAAGAAGTAAGTAAGCGCTGGATTGTCCGCATAGATTCGGAAAACATTATGGTGTCTTTAACTCCTAAAGAGTTTGAACTATTAAGTAAGTCTTAGCTATTATGATTTTTATCGCCCAAGGTATGCTGTGAAAGTATATTGCAAAGCTTGGGTGAATTACTTTAACTTTCATTTGAAGGTTCGTCGTGAATTCCGAGTTCCTTCTTACTATATTTCAATGTTTTCCACAGAGCTTTAACTCGCCTATAAGCCTCTTCAGAAGTAATTTTGCCAGAAGTTTGCAAATTGACGATATAGCCAACCTTTTGGGAGAATTCCTGCAAATTTGCATTAAATACTAAGTTTTCTGGTTTAACCTGACCGTAGTAACGACTCAGAGGGTGAAGAAAATTCTCTTTATTTACTTTATCTGATTCTTCCATACCTGCTCCACGATAAACTTTCTTTAAAATTTAATTAACCTTTCGTTAACCTTATTGGCTATATTTGTTATAAATTACCTCAATATAATTTATACAATCATCTACCTTAAGACTTATTCAGACTCGCTACATGTATAAAAAAACACAAATCGGCATTTAAATACGTAATGGTACATATAAAAATAATCATAGGAAGATTAATTTTGCAGATCAAAAATAAACAATATGCATTCAAATTGACAATATTTATACAATATATTATTGCAGTATTTTCTCAATAAACAAAGATTCTCGAAAGTGAACTAGATAGGCGATTGTTTTTGTAAATCAATTTAAATATTTTTGACTAAGATGAAAAATAGCAATTATTAATGGATATATAGCTGAAAGTGGATAAATAAAAGAATTCTCATGGCAAAGTCTCTTCCAAGCCCACAGCCAGAGCTGGTTAAAGAAGGTGTAAAAGCGCCAGTACAGGAAACACTGTTAACTCCTCGGTTTTACACTACAGATTTTGATGCTGTGGCATTGATGGATATTTCGGCGCATGAGAAGGAGTTAGGGGCGATTGTAGACGAGTTGAAAGCCGACTATAACCGCCATCACTTCGTGCGCGATGAAGAATTTAAACAGACTTGGGACAGTATTGATGGTGAAAAACGCGAAGCTTTCATTGATTTCTTAGAGCGCTCTTGTACTTCTGAATTTTCAGGATTCTTGCTATTTAAGGAATTATCGCGCAAACTCAAAAACCGCAATCCCATGCTAGCGGATGCTTTTAACTGTATGGCGCGAGATGAAGCACGTCATGCAGGATTTTTAAATAAAGCAATGGCGGATTTCAATCTTTCTTTAGATTTGGGTTATTTAACCAAAAGCCGTACATATACATTCTTTCCCCCAGAATGGATTATTTACACGGTTTACCTATCTGAGAAAATTGGTTATTGGCGTTACATTATTATGTTTCGTCACTTAGAAGCAAACCCAGAAAATCAATTCTATCCACTATTTCGTTACTTTGAAAGTTGGTGTCAGGATGAGAACAGACATGGAGATTTCTTCAAAGCGCTGTTGCGATCGCAGCCCAAACTTTTCAATAATTGGAAAGCCCGTTTGTGGGTGCGTTTCTTTTTATTAACTGTATTCGTCACTCATACGCTGACGGTATTTGAACGAGAAAACTTCTATAAATCACTTGGTATAGATGCTCGCGAATACAACAAACAGGTAATTGAAAAGACTAACGAAACATCCGCAAGAGCATTTCCAGCAATCTTGAATACCAAGCATCCAGAATTTTTCCGGAGATTGGAAGAATGTTCCGATAGTAATTTCCGGTTAACGGAGATTAGCAATAGCAATCGTCCAGGAATCGTCAAATTATTGCAAAAAGTACCTGCTTTTCTTTCGATTTTTGGACATATGGTGCGGTTGTTTATGATGAAGCCAATTGATGCTGAAGTAACAAGAACAGCTGTACATTAAATAGATTTTGTAGGGGAATCAATTTAGATTTACTGGCTAAACAATCGAGAATAAATAAGCGTAAATCCTTTTCTATTATTTTGAAAATTAAGATAAATTAAGAAAATTTTGATATTTTATAAATCTTACTAAGATTACTTTTAATGTGAGTTAAGGCAATTAGGGTAGGACACCATTCGAGTTTTGTGAAAATAGCGTAAGGGAACAGGTAATATGATGTCCGGTTAGTTACCTACTATATGGCTTATACCATTTCTTTATAAAGATGCGCCGAATTCAGCCCCTGAAGAGGGGCTTCGTTTGTCTAGCCCCACTCTTCCAGAGTGAGGGCTTTTAGCGCAGCCTCATACAGAATTGGTATTAGAACAAAAAAAATTGTTTTTACCAATTACCAATTACCAATTACCCATTACCAGCCCTCACAGATACGATCACTGTTTAACCGGACATGATAAATTCCCTATTCCCTATTCCCTATTTTCCTAAATTTAACTTTAAGTTTGTCCTTGAGAACAGAGGCAGAAGTTAGATTATTACCTAGATTATTTTCTGAGATAAGTTGCCAATCATACTCTCTAGCCAAAAGCGCTGCAAAAAGCTTCATTTCCAACTTTGCGAATTCCTTACCGATACATTCGCGCATACCAGCAGCAAAAGGTATGTGAGCAAAAGGTTTTGATTTATCTTCAGCCCGAGATGGTGCAAAACGTTCTGGGTCAAATTTTAACGGTTCAGTATATATACTACTATCTTGATGAGTTTTAGGAACAGCGTATGACACAGTCCAACCTTTAGGAATCAAGTAACCGTTAAATTCACAAGATTCAATTACCTCTCGAAAACCACCACCAACGGGGGGAGAAAAGCGTAAAACTTCTTTAATAACTTGGTCTAAATAAGTCATTTGCTTGAGATTTTCCGCAGTTAGAGGTTGCGAAAATCCTAATTGCTGCTGTTCTTCACGTATCTTTCTAAAAACATCGGTATGCTCTGCTAATAACAGACACATGGAAGCAAGTGCTGATGTTAATGTTTCATGTCCTGCGAATAGTAAAGTTAATACTTGGTCTTTAATTTCTTCTAAACCAAGACTACTACCATCATCATCTTTAGCTTGTAATAATATTCCCAAAGCATCTTTATTTGAAGCGGGTTGCTGTTGACGCTGCAATACTATTTCTTCAATCTTTTGTAGTAATAATTGGCGACAACGTAATGCTTTACTAAATTTAGTTCCAGGTAAACGAATTGGAAGGGTAAACAAACCTGCTATCCACTCTTCAAATAGTTCTAATAACTCACTATCGCTTGCTTTATTTGTTCCGATAAGTAACTTACAGGCTACATCAAAAGTATATTTTCTAATTTCTGGATACCAAGTCAAAGTATCCGTTTTTTCCCATTTACTAATATAATCTTGCAGGATTTCTTCCATTGTGGAAGTATATTCACTCAAAGCTCTTGGTTGAAAAGCTTGTGATAAAATCTTGCGTCGCTTTTGATGAATATTTCCTCTTTGCACTGCAACAGAAGCAGGACCCAGTAAAATTCTAGTACTAGGAGGCCATTGATTAGAAAAGTATTTATTATCATTGGTAAATAGAAAACGGTTAGCTTCCGAACCAATCATAATTATTGTGGGATTGCCAAAAATACGAGTCTTAAACATAGAGCCGTACTTTTGATATCGTTTTTCTGTAAAATCTGCATCGCGAACAAAGCTGATAGTTTCACCAATAAGTGGTAAGCCTAAGTTTCCAGGAGGTACGGGAAGTTTTTTGGGGTTAATAGTTGCCATTCGATTTTGGATTTTAGATGCTTAATTATGATTTTTAACCAAAAAATGTAACGAATTTTACAAAATTTCTTGAAATCAGCAAAATTTGAGCTAGGGTAAATCTGTAGAGAGGCGACATAATGCCCCATCGGGCACGCTGCGCTAACGCTTCTCTACATTTATGTTGATAACAAATAATATTTAATTTTTACATTTTATGGATAAAACATCTCTCCTAATGTCCGAGATTCCTTCTCCTGCTTATATTTGTCCGTTCGACCAAGCCTGTAGCTATTTAGACGCAGCAGCGAAAGAATTAAACTTAGACCAAGGTTTATTAGAAATACTCAGTCATCCACGTAAGGTAGTTACAGTTTCGATTCCGGTAAAACGAGATAACGGTGAAATCCAAGTATTAGCAGGACATCGCGTCCAGCATTCTGATATTTTAGGTCCCTATAAAGGTGGTATTCGTTTTCACCCAGCAGTCACATTGCGAGAAGTTTCGGCTTTAGCAATGCTGATGACTTGGAAATGTGCATTGTTGGGTATACCCTACGGTGGTGGTAAAGGAGGGATTGCGATAAATCCCAAAACTTACAGTGTTAGCGAATTAGAGCGTATTTCTCGACGTTATATTAGCGAATTAATCAAAGATATTGGTCCATCGGTAGATATCCCCGCACCAGACATGGGCACATCAGCCCGCGAAATGGCCTGGATGATGGATACTTATTCTGTAAATATGGGTCATTCCGTACCTGGAGTCGTCACCGGGAAGCCACTTTCCATCGGTGGTTCGTTAGGAAGAGAAATGGCAACCGGACGTGGTGTAATGATTATTGTCCGCGAAGCATTAGCAGATAAAGGAAAATCCTTAAAAGGTACCCGAATAGCCATCCAAGGGTTTGGAAACGTCGGTGGTGCTGCGGCTGAATTGCTACATCAAGCAGGTGCAAAAATTATTGCTGTATCTACAGGCTCTGGTGGTGTTTTTGCGGAGAATGGTTTAGATATTGAGGAACTAAAAGCTTATCAGAAAGACAATAATCGAAAAATTTCGGGATATCCTCAAGCAAAACCAATTAGTAATGCAGAGTTACTAACATTAGATTGTGACGTATTAATTCCCGCAGCTTTAGAAAATCAAATTACCAAAGAAAACGTTAATCAAATCCAAGCAAATTTAATTGTCGAAGCCGCAAATGGCCCAGTTACCCTCGAAGCAAATTTATCATTAGAAAGGCGTGGTGTAACGGTATTACCAGATATTTTAAGTAATGCCGGTGGAGTTGTGGTTAGTTATCTCGAATGGGTTCAAGGACTTTCTTATCTATTTTGGGATGAGCAAAAAGTCAACGATAAAATGCAAAGTTTAATGGTGCAAGCATATCGTAAAGTTATGCAGCAATCCCAAACCCGAAAAATTTCTCCAAGATTAGCAGCTTACGTATTGGGAGTAGGAAGAGTAGCCCAAGCATTGAACGATAGAGGACTTTATCCTTAACAGTGAGCAGCAAGCAGTGAACAGTTAACAGTTATCACAAAATAATTGGTGATTCTTAAGTTAAATTCACATATTGCTTTATTATCAACATCGACGGGGAATGCAATTCCCCGTCTAATAGCGAAAGTCCTATGAATAGGACTAAAAAAAGAATCGGAAAATGTATGTTGAAAAATAGTTGTATGAGTTTTAACTGCTCACTGTTAACTGCTAAATGTTCACTGTTTCTGATATTCTCCACCGCTAGCACGGAAACCTTTTTCTTGGAGGGTAATATTTCCGTTAGTGGCATTATTAATAATAAAATCTACTTCGCCGAAGGGAATAAATCTCACGTAGTAAGCAGTATTATCTTTGATTGCAACGTAGCTTTTAAACTTACTTTCCGCATCAACTTTCGGCAATCTTGTAGCTTCAACAGCGTATAATTCTGTCTTTTCGGCACGATTGTTGTAAACATTCATATAAATCTGATTTTCTTCGGCATAAATTCTTACTGTTCTGCTGTCAGTAGCAAAATATAATAAGGTTGAAGCATCAGCAGGATTTGTGTAAGTCAATTCAATTACATCTTCACGTACCCAGCCGATGTCATCTGCTTCGGAACCAAATTTCACTTTATACCAAGCATGGGTATCTCCAGCAGGCTTGGTTTGATCGAGAATTTTGACTTTATCGCCTTCTTTTCCTTCGTGAATAACGCGACGATTCAGCGAAGGTCCCGAACGTATGTTAACTGTATTGATAGTATCGCTGTTGGTTTTGAGAATTCCTTGGCTGGGTGTAGAAGCTTGTGAGTCTGTCATGAAATTTTCTCCCTGGCTTTATAGTCAATAAATAGTAAAAAGTATTCAGATTTACCACTATTATTTGTTACAAATTCTCAGAATGCATTTTTTGCAACATTCTGAAATGTTTGGGGAAAGTTTGGGATTAAAAACCGCGGAGGGAAGAGGTTTTAGAAAGATAATGGGTAAGAGTATTAATTATCTTTCATTTTTATAAACCTAAACAGTAGCGAACAGCAGTTTCAACTTCCAGCATTTTTGGCTCTGAAATTGTTTATCTTAGAAAAAATAGAGCTTGAGATCGTACATGAACAAAATTTTTACCGCAGTAATCTATTGGGAAGAAGATGTCTATGTGGCTGAATGTCCTGAAGTGGGAACAGCTAGTCAAGGAGAGACGATAAAAGAGGCTATTAATAATCCCAAAGAAGCAACATAATTGTATTTAGAAGAGTTTCCCATACCTAAGAATTATCTTTAATATAAAGGTAATCTTTTATAAAGTGCATGAAAATAGTTGTAATTTGTGTATTCCAGTAAACCACATACCATGACCATAAAAGAAAAACTACTGCAAGAAATTGAAAAAGCACCAGAACCTCTTTTACAAGAAGTATTAGATTTTATTCAGTTTCTGCAAAATAAGCGCCAACAAGAAAAATTAGAAATTACTCTTTTGAGTGAATCCTCACTACAAAAAGATTGGTTGAAACCTGAAGAGGACGAAGCATGGCAGGATTTATAAAAGGTGATGTCGTTATTGTCCCATTCCCTTTCTCTGACTTAACCCAAGCAAAACGTAGACCTGCTGTAGTTGTATCTAATATAAGGGGAAATGACCTCATTCTTTGTCAAATTACTAGTCAAGCTATTAGTGATGAATATGCTATTAGCATTAACATTAGTGACTTTATTTCAGGTAGACTTAATCAAATTAGTAACATCCGACCTAATCGTTTATTTACAGCGGATGAATCAATTATTATTTATAGAGCAGGTCAACTCAAACCAGAAAAACTAGAGGAAGTAATTATCAAAATTATTGAGATACTGCAACAATAAATTTTTCACTTTAAATCATCCAATAATTCTTGCAACTTATTTCTTAAATTTCTAACTTTCTCATCATTCGGTGCAATTTATAACGAACGATTAAACTCTGCTAATGCTGCTTCGTAGTTTTTTATTGCTTCTTCTTGTTGTGATAAACCTGCTTGTAAATCCCCTAATCTTTGTAAAGCGTTTCCTTTATTATTGTGAGCATAAATATTATCGGGAGGGTCAAGTTATTAATATATTCTGCAAAATGCTTGATTAAATGATGTCGGTCGATAAATAATTCTAAATCGGGTTTTCCTGGAGAGTTTGATGCTTGTTTCTTATTTATACTCATACCAACACCGATTTGATAATAGTCATATTTAAGTAAATACTATCAAAATCATTCTTGTTTATTGGTTTCTTAAATCACAGAGCTTTGATTCCGAAAATATAAACCAATATCTTGTAGCCTAATAGTTAAGACTTGAAACCCAGCCAGGTGGATTTTGCTTGTGTAACCCCAGACATAAGAGTTTGAGGGCAACTTTTTCAAATTTAATATAATACCATCAAAATATACCTTATACACCCAGGAGAATATCCCCAAGTGCAGCCAGATTTAATCGGTTTAGAAATTACTAAAGGAGAATTAAGACGCTTGACAGGAGTAGATTCAGAAGATGTATTTCGTCCTTCTATTCTAAAAAACCGCGAAAAACGATTTGGCTTTTTTATGAATGAAGTAATTACAGCTTTAGCTTTTACTCCTATTGTTGTCGGTTTTATTTATGCATTTATTATTTTACCTACGATTGGTTCTTCAATTCTTATCGGATTAGCTTTGTTAGCTTTGGTACCGGTCATAGTGATATTTGTACGGTGGTTTTGGCGACGAAAAACTTGTCCCAAATCCTTAACAAAACTTCTTGATGAAGTTGATGAATATCATGAACTTATACAAGCTATCGATATTAATGACCAGTTAGATACAGCGGGAAATACGCAAAGCAATATTAATGACAGAGATAAAGTTATTGCTGCATTACAACTAATTAGAGAAGATTTAGTCCGAGCTTTGAAAACGGAACGAATTTTACGGGATAATAAAAAGTTACTTGCTAACAATCAAGATTTATTTGTCAATAATTTAGCCAATCTGCAAGCTTTGCAAGTGAGTACGGAAGCTAGCGAATACGCTCGACTTCTCAATCAATCATTGCAGATTGCTGTTGATGTTCAATCTCAGATCAAAAAATTACAGTCAGATTAATCGATAAATTTGATTAAAGATATGACTGATGATCCACACCCTGCGGTTGAACAACTGATGATCCACACCCTCCGGGTGAACAACTGATAACTGATAACTGAAATGACTGCAAAACCAAAAATCATTGTTCTAGATGATGACCCTACCGGTTCTCAAACTGTCCACGGTTGCTTGCTTTTAATGCAGTGGGATGTAGAGACTTTGCGATTGGGACTAAAGGATGATTCACCGATTTTTTTTGTTTTAACTAATACTAGAGCATTAACTCCAGAAAAAGCAGCATCTATAACTAAGGAAGTTTGTCATAATTTGAAATTGGCAATTGAAGCTGAGGAAGTTAAGGATTTTCTAGTTGTTAGTCGTAGTGATTCAACTTTGCGAGGACATTACCCAATTGAAACTGATGTTATTGCTGAAGAAATAGGTCCTTTTGACGCTCATTTTTTAATACCAGCATTTTTTGAAGGAGGACGTATTACCCGCGACAGCATACATTATTTAATGATGCAGGGCGCTCCGGTTGCAGTTCATGAAACTGAGTTCGCTCGGGATTCAGTATTTGGATACAATCACAGCTATTTACCTAAATATGTAGAAGAAAAAACTCAAGCACGTATTACAGCCGATTCTGTAGAAAGATTTTTACTTGATGATATTCGTAGCGGCTGTCTGGAGCGTTTAATGAAACTCACCGGTAATCAATGCGGTGTTGTTGATGGCGAAACCCAAGCGGATTTAGATAAGTTTGCTGAAGATGTATTAACTGCTGCCAGTCAAGGAAAACGCTTTTTATTCCGTTCTGCTGCAAGTATTTTAACTGCTTTAGCTGCGCTGCCTCCCCAAGAAGTTTCTCCAGAAAATATGGCTGAGTATGTAATTACGGGGAAACCTGGGGCAATTATAGTTGGCTCTCACGTAAAAAAAACAACTCAGCAGCTAGAAGTACTTTTAGAAACAAAAGGTATCGTCGGAATCGAAGTAGATGTAGCCCAGTTACTTGATAAAGAGAATCAATCTGCTACACTGCTAACCGATATACTCAAAAATGTTCGTGAAGCACATAATTCTGGTAATACACCAGTTGTTTATACCAGCCGTCAGGAATTAACTTTTGAGGATATCGATACGCGATTGGAATTTGGAGCTAGGGTTTCAAACTTATTAATGGATATTGTGCGAGGTTTACCTTCTGATATCGGATTTTTAATCAGTAAGGGAGGTATTACCTCTAACGACGTTTTAAGTAATGGTCTTGCTTTAAAAACTGCCCGTTTACTCGGTCAGATTCTGAATGGTGTATCTATGGTTAGAACTCCAGAAAATCATCCTCAGTTTCCCAATTTACCAGTAGTACTATTTCCCGGTAATGTTGGTGATACAGATGCGATCGCAACTGTCTACCAAAGATTAAGTAAAAATTTAAAGTGAGGCTTAATAACAAGAACGTATTTGAAAATCGCAGAATATTTCAATTTTTCAAACACAAAAGTTCGCATTTTGACGGGAATAAAAAAATAATTATCTAAGATACCTGCATTTAATGGTATGGTAGTGCGTCAATTAAGCAAATATCTTTTATGTATGTGAATTGTTTTCAATAATACATTGTACGTATGAGATATTTTTTAATTATAATTCCCGATATAAAATTTTCGAGAATTGTTTGATGTCCGCGTTTTGGCTGGTGTTGCATGACTTCAGAAGAAGCTATTCCAGATTTAGATTCTAACAATGGTGTTTCTGAGACAGACTCCAAAGTTACACTTTCCGATAGTACGGAATCTACCGCTATTAAGCATAATGATTCTGTTTCCAATCAAAATAATGTGGAAGATAATTCTACGAATCATCTTTCTTTAGAGTCAGTTTCTAATCAAACTAAGGCTGAAGAAATTACAGTTATTCCTCACGAAGAAACGGTATTCCCGAAAACTGAGGTTGGAGAAACTACTGCTACTCCCCCCAACGAAATTGTCTCCAATCACACTAGTATTGTTAGTGTTGGAGATAATAAGACTACAGTTTTAGAGAATGAATTAGTTTCTAAGCAACCGAATGCTCAAGAACAATCCGCTTCTAAAATTGAAAATTTAAACTCTGATTCTACCGAGCAACAAATTGATAGTGACATAAGTCTTGATACATCGTTATTAGAAAATGCGGCATATCAAAAAATACAGGTAGAAATCCGTAGCGAAAAAGACAGATTGGTATTAACTTTACCCAGTGTATCTGAAGCGTCTGTGTCGGAATATAGTTGGTCTGAAATTTGGCAGCAAATGAAGCTGCGACTTTTGGCACAAAAACGCTTTTTTGACTCTAAGATAAGCGTACATTTGATTGCACACGACCGCTTACTTGATAGCAGACAACTTCAAGACATTGCCGAAACCCTAAGCGAGATGTCTTTGCAACTCAAATCCGTTGGTACCAGTCGTCGTCAAACTGCGATCGCAGCAGCGGGTGCGGGTTATTCTGTAGAGCAGTTGCAGCTAAAAACGGCTTTTTCCTTTGAAGCCTCAAAAAATAGTTTACCCCCAGCCGAACCACTTTATTTAGAGACTACCGTGCGTTCCGGGGTAGAAATTCGTCACAGAGGTAGTGTAATTATCTTGGGAGATGTAAATCCTGGTGGTATTG
Organism: Rivularia sp. PCC 7116; assembly: GCF_000316665.1. Taxonomy (GTDB): domain Bacteria; phylum Cyanobacteriota; class Cyanobacteriia; order Cyanobacteriales; family Nostocaceae; genus Rivularia. Next base: position 3,129,932 of record NC_019678.1, read on the forward strand.
TAGTCGCAGAGGGCGATATCCTGATTTGGGGTCGTTTGCGTGGGGTTGCCCATGCAGGTGCCCAAGGCAACAGCGAATGCACGATTATGGCTTTACAAATGGAACCAACCCAGTTGCGAATTGCCGATGCTTTAGCTAGAGCACCAGAGAAATCGCCTACGCAGCACACCGCTGAAGTTGCGTACATGACGACTCAGGGAATCCGCATTACCAAAGCTAATGATTTTTCTCGAATTAGTTATTAGTTATTTGTTATTAGTTATTTAGTTATTAGTTCTCACAACTAACAACCAACAATTAACAACTAACAACTCTATTATTTTTTAATGCCATCACGAGCGCGTTCGTAATCATGACTCGAATTGTTGTCATTACCTCCGGTAAAGGAGGGGTCGGAAAGACCACTACTACAGCCAATCTGGGCATGGCTTTAGCCAAAATAGGTCGTCAGGTAGCATTAGTTGACGCTGATTTTGGTCTGCGAAATTTGGATTTGTTGTTGGGACTCGAAAACCGTATTGTTTACACTGCGGTGGAGGTTTTGGCTAGGGAATGTCGTTTGGAACAAGCCTTGGTCAAAGATAAGCGACAACCCAATTTAGTACTGCTACCTGCGGCACAAAATCGCACTAAAGAAGCTGTCACACCAGACCAAATGAAACTGCTGGTAAATGCTTTAGCGCAAAAATATCAGTACATCATTATCGATAGCCCCGCTGGCATCGAAATGGGTTTTAAAAATGCGATCGCTCCAGCAAAAGAAGCTTTAATTGTCACAACACCCGAAATAGCAGCCGTGCGTGATGCTGACCGGGTAGTAGGGTTATTAGAAGCACAAGGAGTAAAGAAAATTCACTTAATAATTAACCGAATAAAACCCGCAATGGTTCGGTTAAATGATATGATGTCTGTGCAGGATGTTCAGGAACTTCTAGCAGTTCCCTTAATTGGGGTTATTCCCGACGACGAGCGGGTAATTGTTTCTACCAATCGTGGCGAACCTCTGGTTTTATCAGAAAATCCTTCTTTAGCTGCGACTGCTTACGATAACATTGCTCGTAGATTGGAAGGGGAAACGGTAGATTTTCTTGATTTTGACTCGTCCCAAGACAACCTATTTTCCCGCCTCCGAAGGTTATTGTGGACAAAAATAATTTAATCAAATCCAGTATGCGCTCATAGGGCTGCAATGATTCTTGAACTTTTGGAAAGACTTTTTTTTCGCGGTAACGATAACAGTCGCAATGATGTTAAACGTCGCCTGCAATTGGTTATTGCTCACGATAGGGCCGATCTAAGCCCTCAAATGATAGAGAAGATGCGACAAGAAATTCTAGAAATTGTTTGTCGCTACGTGGAAGTTGAAGCTGATGGCTTGGAATTTTCCTTAGAAAGTAACCAGCGCACAACAGCTTTAATTGCTAATGTACCCATTCGTAGAGTAAAAGACTCTGCTACGGAGTCACAAACAGGTGAAAAAAAGTCTGAGTAATTTTATTTAATATTTTGTAATAGAAGGCTATGTGCTTTTGCCATCAACTCTGGGACAAAAGTATATATTTTTTATTGGGTAATGGGTATAGGGTGTAAGTTTTGGGTATTGAGCAGCAAAAAATACAGCATTTCCATTGAAAGAATAACTCCTATACATAAACATGGGGCTTGTATCTGTAATAGGAATTACTTGAGGTTCTTTAAATTTACCGGGGATTAAGTAATTAAATAAACACAAAAAAGTTTATTAGTGAACTTTTATGTCACATTTCCAATGCCCCATTTCCTCAAATAAATGAAAAATCCCGTTTCAGTCTAAACTGGAGCGGGATTGCCTTGAGTCTTGTTTGTTTGTTCGACTTCGGAGCGTTAACTTATTGATAAGCTACTTGCGGACCAGCCCAGATATCAGTATTCTTTCTACCAAAGGTAGTAGGCTGATCTAATTCTGGTGTCGCAACTGTTTTTCCGTCATTAGCAACTGTAATCGTAGGCCAAGTCTCTTGACCCATCTCGCCAGCCCGAAACACGACGTTATCAGGTGTATTTTTACTCCAACCTAATAACACCGCAATGTCATACTGATGATTCTTTTGAGAAGGAGCAACTGTGTTGGCGCGATTCTTCTCACGGTTCCAAATTAGTGCTTGGTCGCTAGCGTGAGCAGTATTAAATAAACCTTCAAACTTGCGTGCTAAGAAGCGTTCGCCATTTTCAGACCAGCCAACAGGAACTAGTACGCCGATTTTTCCTGGAATTTGACTATCTTTACCCGCTACTTCCTTCGCTTTAAGTAGCGGATCTATTAAAGCAGAAGTTGATGCAACAACCTTCAGATGATTTGTTTTTCTATCTTCGACAAACAACACGCTACTAACGCGGCTTTTGTGCATTTGCGGTTTAGCTTCTAACTTTACCCGACTGTAAATAGAATAACGACCATCTGGAGAAATTACTGGTACGCTACGGTAATAACGTATTCCCGAACCGCCATTAGCACTTACAGTTTCCTGAGTAGCCGTTATCCACTTCCAAGGAATTGCATGAGGGCTTCCAATTGGATCTTGCTGAGATAATTCCGATTCTTCTTGTTCTTGAACTACAGGCGCATCGGTTGGTTGAGGAACTAAATTTCGTCTCAAAGCTAAGACTTTACGAGCTTTAAGCGATTTTGTACCCGCTAACTTAGCTACCAAAATATCTTTTTTTGAAGATTGAGTTTTTGCAGCTTTTAAACGCTGTACCAACTTAATTCCACGAGCAGAAATTTTACCCGATCCTACCTCAGCACTACTAACAGGAGGTGCAAGTTCAACTTCTTTAAATGGGTCTTCGTTAATTGAAGAAGAATTCTTAGAAGACTTTACTTCTTCTTCTGTAGTTACAGTCTCTATTGTCAAGGACTCTACGACATTAGGCTGTATAATTTTTGGCTCAATAACCGCAGCTAATTTCATTGACTCAGAATTAACTTCTGGTGTCAAAGTTTTCACTGTCTCTGGTTGCGATAATTTGTATTCGCTAGCAATCGGAACTTCTACTATTACCGATTCCAATTCTGGCGTTTCGGCAGTAAGGGAGTTTGGTTGCGATTGTTTTGCCGAGCTGGAGTGTCCTGATGCTCCTACTAAAGGCGCAATAAGCACTACCACTAATACGTACTTTAGGAATGGTTGCACGCGGAACCATCCTGATAGTAAAAGATGTTTCAGCATTTGTTGGTTGACTCTCTAGAGGGCGGTTGCTGTGGGAGGAGCAATGCCTCACGGCATGGAGCAGGCTATCTTTAATATGTATAACAGGGAACTTCGGATTTAGCGAGATTATCTACTTTAATTTCGCATAGTTTGACGATAACAGGGTATCGTTTTTTACTCATTTTCCAAACAATTGTTTAGAAAAATTATGATTTATATCAACTAAATCGAGTCACAATATTGTTACCTAGGTATAGAAACCCTAAAAAATAATAGTAGAATCGGATGCTACTTCTAGAAAGTAAATTAAGTTACAACTTACTTGACTTTCCTAGAGTAGGAATTATACCTAATCAAATATAACCTAGATAACTTTATACAGGTATAGAAATTAAAATCTTAGGTGCTAAGTACCTACTGGATTTTACTTCAACATTTCCAACACCGATTCCGGCGATCGCGCAAAATATTCAAAAGAATAGTAGAAGAAAAACTAAAAAACGATTACATACACATTATGCGCGTTTTACTACAGTGAAACATATCAAAGTTTCAATTGCAACAGTAAAACCAACGAATTTCGGCAGGAAAACTTAGTTTAAACCGCTTGCTCTTCACTAAAAAATATAAAAATGAAGAACGCAATATATAAAAATATAAATTTTTGAATATTTGCTTAGTTCTTCATCAGTATAGCCTATAGATTTATTAGAGGCACTCTATCGATTGACTTATTGTGAAAAAAATAGTAAGGATACTCCAGAAGTATATATTGATGGATGATGTTAGTGTTTAGAGTTGAAAAGTAAATCGTTTGAATTTCATGAAAGTAATATTTTTTGGCACTCCTCAATTTGCCGTTCCTACTCTAGAAAAACTACTCAATCATCCGGAATTTGAAGTACTTGCAGTTGTGACTCAACCGGATAAAGTTCGGGGACGGGGCAAGAAAGTAACTCCTTCCCCCGTCAAAAGTGTTGCTCTGATGCATAATTTACCTGTATGGCAGCCTCAAAGAATAAAAAAAGATGAAGCAACTTTGAAGCAATTAAAGGAAATAAATGCAGACGCATTTGTAGTAATTGCTTACGGACAGATTCTTTCGCAAGAAATTTTAGACATGCCAAGAATTGCCTGCGTCAATGTTCATGGTTCGATATTACCCGAATATCGCGGTGCGGCTCCGATTCAATGGTGTTTGCATAATGGGGAAGAGGAAACAGGAATTACAACTATGATGATGGATGCGGGTATGGATACCGGCGCAATGTTACTAAAAGCGACTACACCCATCGGATTGCTTGATAATTCCCAGGATTTAGCAGAAAAATTAGCATCAATCGGTGCAGATTTATTGGTAGAAACGCTTATAAAACTTCAAAATGAGGAAATTGAACCTATTCCTCAAGATAATTCCCAAGCAACTTATGCACCTTTGATAAAAAAAGAAGATTATCGTTTAGATTGGTCTAAAAGTGCCATACAGTTACACAATAAAATTAGAGGTTTTTATCCTAATTGCGTTGCAACATTTCGCGATCGACCAATAAAAATAATAGGCACTGTTCCCCTAACTGCGGACAACTCTTATCAACTGCCTAAATTACTTCAAGAAATAGAAACTAAACTACCAGAATTATCAAATTTGTCAGGTAAACCAGGGGAAGTTGTAAGTATTGTAAAAGGTATAGGAGCAATTATCCAAACTGGAAAAGGTTTATTATTGTTGCAAGAAGTACAGTTAGCCGGTAAACGCCCTCAGTCGGGTTGGGATTTTGTCAACGGTAGTCGTTTAACTGTTGGAGAAGAGTTAGGGGTTTAAGAACAGGTTTCTAAAATTAGTTTTAGATGTGAAAAAAGTTATTATTTGGAGATTATGAAGGCGACAGCAAAAATTTGGCTTAGGTAGGTAAGTATAATTCGTAATTCGTAATATCACCCTCCGGGTGACGCAAGCTACGTAATTCGTAATTAATTCCCCATAAATGAAATTTAGGGGCTTTAACAGAGTATAGTCCACGGATGAATCCGGGGGCTTTAAACCTAAAAAATACTTGGTAAGTATCCTCCAGCCAAATTGTTTATGCTTCGCTAGCTTTTATCATCAAGAGAGCCGTTATTATAGTTTTGAAAATATTTGCAACCTTTACAAGGTCCAACCGGATTAACTGCACAACGGACAATTTCTGAAAGAGCGTTATAGCTACAACTGGCATCACCAATTACCCAACGTCCGTTTACTAAAGTTTTTTCATCCGGTCTTTTTGCTGATTGTACGTAAATGGCAATCTTGTGCAAGCAGTAGCGTCCTTCTTTTAATTGGTAGCGATGGTGACGTTCTAAAACTGCATATGTTTTACCTTTTAAGTCAATATAATTCCCTGGTTGCGGTGTCCAATCAAGATTTATGTTGCCCAGAGACTCACGTGATGAGGTTAAAATTACTTCCGTTAGTACTGAATTTGGCTCCATGTCGCAGTTGATTGGTTTACATTATTAGGATATTAGCGCAAATGTTTGCATCTTCCTCTATTACCAACTATAGGGAAGATTGCTTCCATAAAGATCTAGTTTTATACCCTGCGAACTAAAAAACCCACCCGTTGAATGGGTGGGAATATTAATTAATAATTTAAGTACTTGGATGTTTTTTCTTTACTCAACCAAGAAAACGCTGTTGTAAAGCTCTGAAATATGCTTTGAGCGGAATTTGATAAACCTCTATGAATAGCCAAATGATAATTGTTAAATGAGAGAAAAAAGTCAGTATTGTCCAAATGTATGGAACCCAGGACAAAGGAGCATTCGGATCTGGAGGGAAATTATAAGCAACTAATGCAATCAAGGAGGTAGGAAGCAATACAAAAGCAACAGTTGCTAATACATAACCCCAGCCAAATTCGACTCCTTCTAAATGGGCTTCCGTCCAGTAAAAGCCATTCCAGCCCCAGACTAAGGGAGGTTCTCTTGAAGGCATTTTTAGCTGTTGTTGCTCTAAGTTAACAGTAAAAATTTGATGGCAAAAATCACAAGACATTGCCTCCATTAAAGGCATATTTTGAACTTTTCCGACTCTACATACCGGACAAGGGTAAACTCCTTTATAGTCCAATGGAGTAGCTAGGTTTTTAGAATTTGGGATTTTAAACATCTGTTTGGGGCATTTTAATAATGATTTACCTTCCTAGCACGAACAGCAGGAGCGCATATTATCATTTACAAAACAAGATTCTCAATCATCTCTCACAAATCGTTAAGCAATCCTTGTTTAACTACTAGTCGGTTAAATTTTTGACTATACTTGATAAGTAGACAAAATTCTTTAGCCGATAAATTTTATCTCGTTCGCACTCTACTTTAGGTCTGTATTTAAAAACCTATACAGTAAATTTAAATAATTAGGTGGATTTGTTAAGACGACAAAAGGAAGCAAGGAATAAAAAAACCAAAGCTAAGATTTATAATTTTAATCTCTTCCACTTTTGCCGTCTTCGGTATTGAGGCTTATAGAACAATTTGTTATCTACTTGAGACATTAGTTTACTTTACGACTTATCTTCAGCAAGCCTATTTGATATCCACTCGCACATACTGTTTCTAGTTTAGAGCGCTTGAAGACTCTAGAGTGTGGCTTTCATCAAAAAAACTTTTTATGTATTGCATGGCTTTATGCGTAAAGAATGTATTCGCATAAGTAAATGAAGTAGAAATGAAGCCACAGAAACAGTTTCTAAAGAAGTGGTGAGAAATACTATTTTGATTGATTTAAGCTACGAGTGTGATTTGCAAGGTTCGCTTCATCAATCGTGTTTTATCAATAGGTATAAATCAGTTTGTATTTTAGGTCTTAGCTTGTTTTATAGCTAATCTAGGCTGTTTCTCCCATACCTAAACGCCCCACTTTGCTCTTTCTTTTTCATAAGGAAATGAATAATGAAAATAGAAGGTTATTAGTTGTACTTTAAGGAGAAAATCAACCTAGATAATGCCAAAATGGCAGCAGTATCTCATTAAAACTACAAACTATGATGAAGTTTTTTTGAAGCTCTAACTTTCAATCGCAGCTTTTGAGAGGTATTTCTACAGTCTATAAACGATTCAATAACTTAAGTAATAAATTTCTGAGGTGCAAGTATTTATCTGATTAGGCTTTCTCACAAGCCCAAAAGTCATATCTTGAAATTAATAAACTGTTCCGGATGAGTAAGCTGCAAGCTTAGATAATAATTCTTCATAAGTCATATGAGTAACTATAGGAGTTACAACATTATTTATAGATTTTTCTACAGAATACAAAACTTGATTTAAACCATCTAACACCCTTGCAATCAATATTTTTTGATACATTCTTGACTTTGTTTTACAAGCTAGCTTGATGTTTCTAATCACTTTATTCATCGCTTTAGCTGCATTGGGAATACTAGCTCGGAATAATGCATCTCTAGCTGATTCTAAAAATAAAAATGCGGTAGTCAAATCATGCACTTCCACCCCCCTCGCTGAGTTTTCTAATGGCTTCATGACATCAACAGCATCTTTGAGGTGAATTACAGCTTGCTGTAAATCTTCAAGTTCAATTTTAGCTTCACCCACTTCAGAAACCCCGAACCAACTTAATTGATTATTAACAATAGTATTTGCTGATTTTGCTAATAAATTGACGATTCTTGCAAGTTTTAGATTCATAGTTTTGAACAACACTACATATACAATTAAAATATTTGACAGCTTAAATTGAATAACAAGTATATTTACTTGTTAAATAAAAATGATTTTTAGCTAAAGTCATTCTATTCAATCAAAAATACAACTGGTTGATTATTAATAGATATTTAACTAGAAGCAATAAAAATTACCATTGTTATAGATTTTTTACATAGAGACATTACAGAATGGATTTGGCTTTAAGGCTATAATTTTGTCTTCGACAAACTCAAGGAATAATTTTTTGTCCCATGTGTTTTAGTCGGGCTAATCGAAATATGTTGTTTTTATATTCAGCTGCTAAAAACAACTACAGGAAAATTTAATTATTTTATATACATGCTTTGACAGTGTGTATACTTATATAATTTACACAAATTAAAGTTTTGTGGCAATTTTTTTTTATTTGTTGAAAAATTAATACAAGTAATAAATTGCAGCTTCAATATAGATTATTTAAAAATTTATTCAAAAAAAAGATGGGCATTGAAGCCCATCCCTTTAAAAATTAGAATTTAATTCAGAAGTTAATTCCGAAGCAATTTTACTTATGTTCCGGAAGTCCAAGAATTCATGTACTCGATTTGAGCGGAGGTTAAAGTATCAATCTTGATACCCATTGCTTCTAGCTTCAAGCGAGCAATATCTTTGTCTACATCTTCAGGAATTGAGTACAAACCGGGTTCGAGCTTACCTTTATTCTTCACTAGGTATTCACAACCTAGAGCTTGGTTAGCAAAACTCATGTCCATTACAGCGCTGGGGTGACCTTCAGCAGCTGATAGGTTAATCAAGCGTCCTTCACCAAGAACAATAACTGATTTGCCACTAGGCAACTTGTACTCTTGAGTGAAATTACGAACTTCCTTGACTTCTTTGGCTTTAGCACCCAAAGATTTGAGGTCAATTTCAATGTCAAAGTGACCGGAGTTACAAACCATTGCTCCGTCCTTCATTACATCGAAGTGTTCGGGACGAATTACGTGCTTGTTACCAGTAACGGTGATGAACAAGTCACCTTGAGGTGCAGCTTCTGCCATTGGCAAAACGCGGAAACCATCCATTACTGCTTCAATAGCTCTGATGGGGTCAATTTCAGTAACGATTACGTTACCACCCATGCCTCTAGCGCGGAGTGCAGAACCTTTACCGCACCAACCGTAACCGGCAACAACAATGCACTTACCAGCTAATAGAACGTTGGTAGCGCGGATAATTCCATCGAGGGTTGATTGTCCGGTACCGTAACGGTTATCGAAGAAATGCTTGGTGTCAGCGTCGTTAACGTTCATCGAGGGGAACGATAGCACGCCATCATTCAACATCGCACGCAAGCGAACAATTCCAGTTGTAGTTTCTTCGGTGGTACCGATGATATCGGAAAGTTGATTCTTACGGTCTTTAACTAAAGTCGCAACTACATCAGAACCGTCATCAATGATGATGTTAGGACGGTGATCTAGAGCAATTTCAACGTGACGCTTATAGGTTTCATCATCTTCACCTTTGATAGCGAAGACGGGAATTTCGTGGTCAGCGACGAGACTTGCTGCTACGTCGTCTTGAGTTGATAGGGGATTGCTAGCAATTAGCAGTGCATCCGCACCACCAGCTTTCAAAGCGATCGCCAAATGTGCTGTCTCAGTTGTAATGTGAGAACAAGCTACTAAACGGATTCCCTCGAATGGCTTTTCTTTTGCAAAACGGTCGCGAATCTGTTTTAACACAGGCATTTCGCGTCCAGCCCATTCGATACGTTGTCTTCCCAAAGCAGCTAAGCCGAGGTCTTTAACCTCGTGCTTTAATCTGGGAGTTGTTGCAGTCATTAAATAATTCCTCTTTCAGGTAAAAATGTTGCATCTTACAAGATGCACTCTACTAGATTAGAACAAGTCTGGCAAATATACAGCATGATTTGCTTCTATTTTGGTCAAAGTTGAAAATTCTATCTTTTCCCCTTGCCTACCCATTGCTCCTCAAATTGTTGTTGGTTTTATACCCAGCCCACATACTGCTGATACTGGTTGAAGGGATTTGACCTCAAGCCTAATTTGCTCAAATCCTTGTGCTGCCAACTGTTCTACCAATGCTTTACCAATACTTTTTGTTGTTTGTTCTTGGACATATTTTCCTCTGGTTTGAGTACGCGCCAAATTTCGTGAAATACTTCGGAGAAGCAAATTAAGTATTACTTATCTACAGATACTCCCTTCCCGGTAGAAGATTTCCTATGACGTAGGTTGGTTTGAACGCAGTGTAAGCGGAGCTTTCTCGTAGAGTAACCCAACACCAGCGTTGGGTTTCGTTCCTCAACCCAACCTACAATTTTTAGGTAATCTTAGAGCGGAATGGGAGTAGGTAGCAAAAACAGAAACTATTTGCCAAAATCGATGTCAGCTAACTCCAAGGGCAAAAAGGGGGTATTAATTGCGCTATCGATTTATTGTTATAGCTTTATGTTCAATATTGATGACTTTGGGGATTGATGCCAAAGTGGGTATGGCACAGTTTCCTTTTTATTCGCAAATAAAACCGCCTTCTTTAAATATAAATATTAAAGACTTAGAAAATAAAGTTGTTGCTGGTTCAATTTATTTGGATGGAAAACTTTTGTTTTCGATTGCAGCACCAAGAGCAAGCTTAAACGAGCGGTTGCAAAATATTCAGAATAATTTAGCTCAAATAAGCAAAGCTTACTTCCAAAAACCTGAAAAGAAACTAAATATAGAAGTTCGTAATGCAAACGGTAACCCAGTAATTTACGTAAACGAACGATATCTTCTGACTGTAACTGCTGAAGATGCAAAATTGCGGGGTATGAATACTACAGCTTTAGCTGAAGCTATTAAACTAGAACTAATGCAAGGGTTTGAGGAAGCAAGATACGAGCGAACTATTGAATTTATCACCGAACAAGCTAAAACTGCTGCGATGGTTTTAGCAATAATGATTGCTATGAGCGGTGGGGTTTTTTACTTCTTACATCCTTCTAAAAATTATTCTGGGGAAGCAGCTTTAACCCCCGCACAAAAGGCTTACAGACCAATATCAACATTACTTGATAAACAGCAGCAAGGACATATAAAAGAGGTCAAAAGGCGATTATTTCAGATTGCTCAAGCCGGAATTTGGGGAGGCGGGAGTTTGATTATATTAAGCTTTTTTCCTTACACGCGAGCTTTGCAAGTTGGAATCATTGCTGTTTTGAAAATTCCTTTACGTTTGGGAATTGTTGCGCTGGTAATTTATGTAGCTATTCGTCTTAGTTATGCCTTAACAGAGCGTTTGACTTCTGCTTTTGTGAAAAGTACTACTTTATTGACTCCAGAAACTTCTGAAAGATTGCAGCTTAGAGTCTCAACTATATCCGGTGTAGCAAAAAGCATAATTACTTTTATTTGGTTAGGAGTAGGAATTTTGCTAGCTTTGACTGCTTTAGGAATAGATATAATTCCACTACTTGCTGGTGTCAGTTTAATTGGTGTGGCGCTTTCTCTCGCTTCCCAAAGTTTAATAAAAGATGCGATTAACGGCTTTCTAATTATTATGGAAGACCAGTATGCTTTGGGTGATGTAATTACGGTAGGTGATGTTGGGGGATTAGTAGAAAATCTCAACTTACGTATAACACAGGTACGCGATGCTGAAGGACGTTTAATTACTATTCCTAACAGTGAAATAAAAATAGTTGCTAATCTTTCTAGCCGGTGGTCCCGTGCCGATTTAAATATACCAGTAGCTTATCAAGCTGATATTGACCATGCTTTACAACTGATTAAAAATGTCGGCTTAGATATGGATCGAGATGTCTTATGGGATCATCAAATTATCGAGCCACCCGAAGTTTTGGGAGTCGAGAACTTCGGCGATCGCGGTTTAATAGTTCGCGTTTGGATTAAAACCCAGCCTCTCAAACAATGGAATGTAGCTAGAGAATACCGTCGTCGCCTCAAAATTGCTTTCGATCAAGCCGGAATAAGTATTCCCGTACCTCAGCAAACAGTTTGGCTAAATTCGGCGAACATTAAACAGTAAATGGCTATCAGAGATAGGCGAGTAGTTACTGAAAATTATCGCTTCCTCAAATCCCCTACTTAACAAATCGGGGAGCTTTACCTACTCCTAAATAAAAATTGCCTATTTAGTACATTTGAACTAAAATAGAATTAAAGGCGATATAAAAGCCTGCAACAAGATAAATATTTAAATATTGCCCTATGGTTAAGCATTTTATTTTGAGTATCAATCCTACTGCTAAGCACGAATGGGATAGATGTATTTTGCGTGATGTGCTTAGTTCAAAGCGTCCGGATATTGCTAAGTTAATAGCCGAAGAAGTTGATGCTGATGGAGGTAATTATTTGATTAGCGTGAATATTGATATAGAAGTTTTGCAGCAAGAAAAAGCTCCGACAGCCGAACAGTTACAGTTTTCCTTTACAGAAGCATCCCAAAAGCCCCAGTTGCGCGAAGCTGCATGAGAGAGGATGGGGAGAAGGGGAAACAAGGAGAGAGGGAGTGAGGGAGTGAGGGAGGAAATAAAAAATCAACATCACATTACCCCATCACCCCATCACTCCGTAAGCTATGCCCCATGCCCTATGCCCTATGCCCCATTCCTAACTGTTGAAGTAGTCGAGCGATTTGCTGGTTGATATTGGCGACATGAAATCTTTTGCTGGCGCTGTCTTTCGCTTGTAGTGCGATCGCGTCAGTTTTTTGTTTGTCTTGGAGGCAGGTTTTAATAACTTCGGTAAGTTCTTGGGGATTACCAGGAGTAGATAAAAACCCATTTACACCGGATTCGACTAATTCAACTGCACCACCGGATGCTGCTGCTACTACTGGTGTTCCGGATAGCATGGCTTCTACGATGACTCTGCCAAAAGGTTCGGGAGAAGTGGAGGTATGTGCTACTAAATCGCAAGCTGCCATGAGCAGGGGAATATCGTTACGAAAACCTAAAAATTTAACTCGGTTTTGTAGCTGTAGCGAATCAATTTGCTGATGTAGCTGTTTGACATAGTCTTGTTCGCCAAATAAAGCATCCCCAACTAAAATTACCGAAACTTCTGGCGGACATTTTGCCAGTGCTTCAATTAATATATGCTGTCCTTTCCAAGGTGCAAGACGGCTGAAGTGTCCGACAAGAAATTTATCGTCGAGTTCTAATTGTTGTCTAATTTGATTAATTTCTGTTTCGTTACTTATATATTTTTGCGGTTCAAAACCGTTATAAACGATTTCGACTAATTCAGCTTTGCCACCTGCTTCAATAAAGGCTTTTTTACTAGCTTCAGAATTAACAATAACTAAAGATGCCCGATTGGCTAAATTAACCGAAATATTGATGTTTGTTTTACTAAAATGTTCTGCTGAAAGAATATCGTGTAAGTGAAATACCAAAGGGCGACGGCTGAAAAAACTAGCTATTGCCCCTACAACTAAGGCTTTTTGAGTATTCGCGTAAATTAAATCGTAATTTCGGGCAGTTTTTACAACTTTGCTAATTAAAGGTGCAAGCTGAGTAATACTTGCTAATCCTTGGCTGAGAGAACTTTCTTTTTTTACCTGTATGGCTTGATTTGTTAAAACCTCTACAGGGATATCATTTTTCTCTAACAAATCTTTGAAAGAACCGTCGGCGAATAATCCTACTAAGCAATTTTTTTGATATGGTTTAGCAATATCTATTAAACATAGTTCGGCACCACCGGGTTTGCCACTTTGATCTAAAAATAAGATTTTCATAATTTATAATTGGGCATTCGGCATGGGGAATAGGGAATTGGGCATTGGGCATTGGAAGTTGAGAGCAGCGATTAGATTTATTTGTTCCCCCTCTTCCCCATCTCTCCTAACTAATCCCTTCACCTAAAATAACTTTTCTAACTTCTTTGGTGATTTTATCCCAATCGAAATTATCAACCGCATATTGGCGACATTCTTCCCGTGAAGGTTTGGCTATTTCTCCTAAGAATACCTGTTCTAATTTCTTTGCAATAGCACTGACTTCAATGGAATCGGTTATTAAATGAGGTGAAAAATGTTCGAGAATTTCTGGCATTCCACCTACAGGGGTACAAATAACGGGAGTACCACAAGCAAGGGATTCAACTATTGCTAACCCGAAACCTTCAAAGGATTGGGAAGGCATAATTGATAAATCTGCTGCTTGATAAGCTACTGGTAAAAGTTCATCGGGTAGGAAACCCAAAAACTTGACGTTGTCTTCCAGCCCTAATTCTGTAACCTGTTGCTGTAAGCTAGTTTGTAAAGGTCCTCTTCCGGCGATCGCTAAAAATATATTGGGGATTTTTGGCTTAATTTGGGCTATAGCCGTGAGTAATTTATCAAGTCCAACTCGATGTACCAAACGTCGAGATGTAAACAAAGTTGGACGCTCTATTGACCATCCTAATTTAATCCGTGCTTCTTGAATTGATAAGTTGGGTTTAAAGCTATCGATGTCTACTCCACCAGGAATAACATGGATTTTTTCCCAAGGAATTTGATACTTTTGATGCAGAATATTTCCGAATGCTTTGCTTAAAACAATAAAACGATCGCAGCGTTGATAAGTTCTTTGTTCAACTAAAGATTTTTTCAGCAAAGCTGTAATGCTACTAATTCCTTCTTCTAAAGATTCAGATGCCCAAGGACCGTGAAAATTAAAGGTTATTGGCACATCTTCAGGTATTAAGTCTAATATTGGGAAACTATATAGTGCAAAATGCAAATTTACTGCATCTAGCTTGTGTTTTCTTGTATTTATTGTATTTTTAAAGTTATTTCTAAGCTTCCATAACCTTTGCAATATAGGAGTATCTGGTGCAGCCAAATTCGTCATGGTGATGGGAAGATTAGTTTCATTCTCGGGTAAACCCACCCCACATAATTCTACTTGGTCTTTATTATTGGCTAACCTCAGTGTAAGTTCGTAAACATACCTTTCTAATCCTCCAGGAGTTTTAGGAAACCAGCCCAAACCTAAGCAAAGTATAGATGCAGGCTTTACTGATGTATAGTTTGTTTCATTACATATCACTTTTGCTACTCCCATATAACTAATAATTTTCTTTATAATCTTTGAATTTATGCTTGTTCAAGTTTGGATAACTAACGTTTTCAATATCTAAAATATATTGGCGCTTAGGATATAATCCGTCTTATTTTAGCTTGTTGGCAACTGTTTTTACCTATTTTTTGTAGATTTTATATTTTTTGATGACGATTCATATTTTAATTATGACCGCTATCCAATAATCATAATTAGCAATTAATAGCTATAAAACTATTTGTAATTAAAACTACATTATATTAAAAACGTATTTAAAGTTACAGACGTATTTAAGTTAATCAATTATCCATTTTGATATTGGAACTTGAAAATAATTGATTCTAATTTAAATATCTCATGTTACTTTGATGAATTTTATGTAAAACAAATCCAATTTTTGTAATTAATCATTATTCTTATTGATGAAAGCTAAATTAAAAAGCTGCCATTGTATAGAAGTATAAGGTATTTGAAGTAATGAAATATTTGCTTCTTATTCTTTTTATTCATTTCTCATACAAGCTTTTTAATTAGTCTAGCAATAAGATGTTGACAAAAATAGATATATATAAATTTCAAGATATTAATGAAAAAGCAGTCTAGAGAGAAACAGTATCTATAGCTAGGAATACCAGGTTTGTTCTAAAGCCTAATCGATATATTATCTATTAGACACATAGATTTTGTTTATAGATTGAATTAGCTTTGCTGTAATACGTAGACAGTAATTAATAGTTAAGGTAGTTTATGATTAACAGATTTATAGCGGTTTTTCGTAGCTTTATCCAGAACAAGATAAACCAAGCTACGCTTCTTTATTCTTATATAAAGCATTTATTCAGCAATGAAGGCATAAAATATCGTAAAACTGAAAAATTTTTATTATTGTTAAGTGCTGCTTTAGCAGTTTCAATCATAGTTGCAATTCATTTTGATGGAAAAGTAGCTCCTGCGGCTTCTTCAACTCGCTATACAACTTCGTGGATTGGTAATAGTTTTGGTGGCGGTGATAAATGGGTGCAAATCCAAATCAGTGGAATGTATGTAGCTCCTGATGGAACTATTTATACGAACAGTGAATGGGATGAAGCTGGTAGAGAAGTAGGTATTTATAAAAATGGGGATGTAGTTGGAAAAGCCGAAGATTTACATGGATGGGGAAGAAGCGGTGGAGTTGCAATTACCGCGAACGATAAATACATCTATGTCGCCATGGAGCAGTCGGAGATTGGCCAGAAAAAAGCAGGTTATCCACCAAAAGGAACGAATTGGTATTGCGTAAGACGCTATGATTTAAATGGAAAAATAGCACCTTTCTCGAATGGTAAAGGGTGGGATAAAAGTATGTTAATTGTCAATACTAAAGATGAAGTAAAGGGATTAGCAACTGTAAGTAGAGAGCTATTTGTCAGCGATAAATCTGCGAATAAGGTGCGCGTTTATAATACAGAAACGATGCAGGAATTACGCAGTTTTAACGTTGCGGAACCAGGAAATATAGCTGTTGATAAAAAAGGTGATTTATGGATTATCGCCAATAACGAAATTGTACATTATTCCAAACAAGGTAAACAGTTACCGGGAATAATTTCAGGTTTAGAGAATCCCAGTGCAGTTGCTGTTGATAATCGCGATAGACTCTTAGTTGCAAAAAACGGTCGCAGACAGCAAATTATTATTTACAATATTAAAAATAAACCGAAACAAATTGGGACTTTTGGCGAAGAAGGTGGAATTTATGCCGGAATTCCGGGAGCTGTTAAAGATTTAAAATTTTACGGTATTTCAGGGGTAGGTAGCGATAGCAGCGGAAATATTTATATTAGTAATGATGGTTTTGAACGTTCAGGAGTAGATTTACGCAAGTTTTCGGCATCCGGTAAATTACAGTGGAAGTTATTAGGATTGCAATTTCTCGATAACGCTGACGTAGATCCAGCAACCAATGGTTTAAGTGTATATACCAAAAATGAGCGCTTTGCGATGGATTTTAGCAAGCAAGCCGGGAAAGAAGCAACTTACAAAGGCTATACATTAAACGCTTTCAAATACCCTCAAGATCCTCGGTTACATACCGCTCCCGATGCACCTTTTGTACGTAACATTCAAGGCAAAAAGTTTCTCTTCCTAACCAATATGTACGGAGGAATGCTGCAAATTTACCGTTTTAACGAAAAAACCGATGGTGAAATTGCTATACCTTCAGGGATGTTTGTTACTACTCACCCAAATGGTAAACCAGCTTTAGGGAGTGATTATCCTCCGTTTCAACCTAGTAAAGGTGAATGGATTTGGCGAGATAAAAACGGTAACGGTAAGTTTGAGAGCAACGAATACGATAAAAGCGAAGACCATCCTTATATTGGTGGATGGTGGGTAGATAGTAAAGGCGACATTTGGAAAAATTTACGTACTCAAGATGGTGTCGGAATTCGTCATTTTCCGTTACAGGGATTGGATAAAAACGGAAACCCCATCTACAGCTACAGCAAGATGGAAAAAATTGCTCATCCGAAAATATTTGGTGACTTACGCAGGATTGAATACTTTCCCGAAACCGACACCATGTATTTATCGGGTTATACAGAAGAGAATCCAGCAATTAACAGCGACTATGCTAAATTAATCGGTTCCGAAATCGCTCGTTACGACAATTGGAGTAAAGGCAATCGTCAACCAAAATATCGGATAGTGCTTCCCGTAGATAGGAGCGCACCTCCAGACGTATTAAATCCAGCAGCAATGAGTGTAGCTGGTGATTATGTATTTGCTGTGACGGTTAAAAAGGCGGAAGTTTACGTTTACGATGCCAAAACCGGAAGACAAGTCAAGGTATTAAAACCTGGAGCAGAAGTTTTCGGGGAAACTGGTTGGGTTGATATTCCTTATGGGGTGCGTGCTTTTAAACGTAAAAATGGCGAATATTTGGTATTTGTCGAAGAAGATGCCAAAGCTAAAGTCATGATGTACCGGTTTAACAGTTAACAGTTAACAGTGAGCAGTGAGCAGCGAGCAGTTACTCGTTTTAAGTAGCAAGTAGCAAGTAGCAAGTAGCGAGTTAAAATTACCAATGCCCAATGCCCAATGCCCAATGCCCAATTACCAATTACCAATTACCAATTCCCAATTACCAATTCCCAATGCCCAATTAATCATTAAGCTTTTCCACTGCCAATTAAATACAGCAGAGCCATCCTGACTGCAACCCCACTCGTCACCTGATTCTGTATTAAACTAAAATCTGGGTCATCCATTAAATCCGAACTAATTTCAACACCTCGATTAACAGGTCCCGGATGCAGTACTTTCACGTTTTCCTTGCAATTTCTTAATTTATCTCTTGTAATTCCAAATAATTGATGATATTCCCGCAAAGAAGGCAATAAATGGGCTGTCATCCGTTCCTTTTGTAAACGCAACGTCATGACAAAATCTGCATCTTGCAAAGCTGGTTCCAATTCCCAATGTACGAATAACTTCCCCGCTCTATCTTTGCCGTAATCTGCAAATAATTTCGGCAAAAGCGTCGGTGGTGCTGCTAAATGTAGTTCTGCATCGGTAGCGGCGGTTAAACTCCAGATATTTGACCTAGCAACCCGAGAATGTAAAATATCGCCAACGATGGCAATTTTTTTACCTTGCAGCAGTTCTATACTGGGCTTTTCCTGGTCAAGCAGGCTACAAATAGTAAACAAATCTAACAGCCCTTGAGAAGGATGCTCGTGTTGTCCGTCACCAGCATTTAACACGCTAACTTTTACACCCAAACGGTTCATTTCTGTTGCGATCGCGTTTGGTACTCCTGCTTCTCGATGGCGCACCACCATGATGTCGGTACCCATCGCTAAATAGGTTTTGGCTGTATCTAAGATTGTTTCTCCTTTTGTCATAGAAGAACTTGCGGCGGAGAAGTTGAGAGTATCTGCACTCAAGCGCTTTGCAGCAAGTTCAAAACTACTCCGAGTTCGAGTAGATGGTTCAAAAAACAAATTCGCCACCACCTGTCCCTGCAAAGTAGGCACTTTTTTCATCCGCCGCGTTAGCACTTCCTGAAAACTAGCGGCAGTCTGTAAAACTGCGTTGTATTCAGTTGCGGTGAAATCAGCCAGGGAAAGTACGTGATGACGAGTCCAGGTGGTAGTAGGCATGGATATTTATCAACTCTAGCGTGCTTTAGCACGAGCGATGATGTCTCTACAGTTACTTAGTTTAAGTATGCAGAGGAAATCATACCACCAAGTGGAAGTTTGAAGTATTTAAAATTCTGGGATTTATCAATAGGAATGGTCGCAACTGGCATATCTTTCTTGTATGGGAGGCAAAAAGCGAGGAAATTGGGCTGCATATTCTGCCTGGGGTGTCGGTTTCCGGAGCCAATCTGGTGGATCGTCATCCGTGGCATTCCCCAAACTTTTTATAATCTGGTTTATTCAACACTTAGTATGCTTCACTGATAAGTGTTTTAGTCAGTATTCTCTCTTGATGCATCTTGTAACATTTTTTCTATCTCTCCTGTAGTCAAGTTTCCTTTTATTGCTATAGTCTGAATATCTGATTTTAATAATTCTTTTACTGTTTTATTCGCAAGTCTTTTAGTATATTTTCTTCTTTTAGCTACAAAATATAAGTCTTCAGTAAAAGGTTTTTGACATTTTTTGCATTTAAATTGTCGTTTGTTTATTTCTAAAAATACCTGTTGCTCGCCCCAAGGTAAATCTTTGATTATGTATTTATGGTTTTGATGTAGTTGACGAGTCTTTATTCCACAGCGAGGACAGATACTTTCATTACTAACTGATTCTATTTGTAATATTATCCCAAGTCCTTTGTATTGACGAAATGATATAACTTTAATCCCTTCTAGATTCAGTAGTTGTGTTAATATTTTAAGTTCCCTTGTTGAAGCCATTCTATTAGGTATATTCTCTGTGCGTTATGATTGCATAAAACTGAAGTTTTAATAAATTATTAGCACTCTTTAAATCTTGTTTTAAACAACTAACTTAAAAGTGTATTTGTATTAAATATATAATATTAATTACGTAAAATTTACAAAATTACATCATTATTTATAGTGAAATGTATTAGCCTATTTAATGTTTGAACGAATTAACTATCAGCCAGTTATCGCGCTACTGGTGTATTGTCTAATGTAAGTAAGATGCGTCTACAACTATTAAATTCGCACTATTGCATCTACATATTTATTTTTGTAATGTATTTTTAGCATACTAAATGAAGAATAAATATAACTTAATTATCAATTATCTTTACATCCTGCACAATTGCCATTAAGCCCAAATAGTTGCTTTAAATCTTATTTTCAGGCTGAGATACAAAGCCTATTTAAACGTACTCAAAGCCTTGCTCAGCCTACCACCATCAGAATTTGATTTTTTGTGGTTCCCATTCCAACAACTGTCGAGTATTTCTATACTTATTTAAGTTAACTTACTCACACTTACACTAAGGTAAGTGTGAGCTTCTCGGCAACTTCCAGCGTAAAATCAGAAAGCAGCAATTCTAAATATTCGCTTTAACAGCATTTGCGAATTCTTCGTATGGTGAAACACCTTTGATAGATTCAACTAATTCACCATTCTTAAAATATAGGACAGCGGGGATAGTCTTTACTTCGTATTTTTTCGCCAGTGGCTTATCTTTATCTACGTCTATTTTAATTACTTTAATACTCTCTTGAAATTCTTGAGAAAGCTGTTCCATTAAAGGCGCAACTACACGACAAGGACCGCACCAAGTCGCGGTAAAATCAACTACGAGTAAATTTTCAGATTTCAAAAGATTCTCAAATTCTGCGGCTGGAACTTTATCTACTGTTGACATAATTGGCTTGCAATAATTAAGTTGAAAAAAGATATAGTAAGTATTTGACAATGAACCGATAGTCATCGTTAAAATAGGACAAAAATAAGCAAAAGCTGCTCTGAAAATCCTGAAACAATGACTGCCGAAGAAATTCCATCAAATCAAATTAGAGAAAGATTAGAACGAGGCAGACAGATTAAAGCTCAAAATGGTGGTTATGCCGGTTATGGCTCGCCAGCTTTTGGTCAAAAATCTGTTAATGGTGAATTAATTAAGAACGAAAAAGAACAAGAAATTATTGAACTAATTCGTCGTCACCATAAGTCTGGCAAGTCCCTGCAACAGATAGCTGATTGGCTAAATCAACATTGTTATGCAACCAAGCGCGGTAATGAATGGAAACGTATTTCTGTAAAACGAGTCCTAGACCGTCTTTATGGAAGAAGTCCCAGAATATCTGGTACCAAAAGCTGATAACCTGTTTTAAATGGAAATATTAGTCAAGTATTAAACTCTTAACCTCTATAACCTAAATAGCCTGAAGTCATTATTATAAATACACTTCCACCCTCTTATCTGTAACATCCCTAATAATATACTTTTATAGGACTAATGTCTATACAGATATAGGTTTGTAATTTTTTTTATGTAACATCTCTCAAGTTAACTTCTTCCACTTTGGAAGAAAGAAAAAATTTACTTGCCTTAAATTATGAATCTAAATACTCCATTAGTAGAAGCAGCGATTGAGCGCGAGCCAATAACCGTTGAGCCTCAGACATTGATTTTAGATGCGATCGCTTTGATGAATCAACGCCGAGTTAGCATGAATTCGGATAATAACGACGAAAGTCACAGCGCTTGCAGTTGTGTTTTAGTAGTGCAAGATGGAGAAGTATTAGGAATTTTTACAGAGCGAGATATTGTCAGTCTGACAGCTAAAAATATAAATTTGTCACAAGTGAAGGTTGCTGAAGTAATGGTGCAACCCGTAATTACTTTGAATAAATCTGCTTTGGAGGATATCTTCGCAGTTTTATTCTTATTTCGGCGTTATCGGATTCGTCACTTACCAATTCTGAACGATAGCGGTAAATTAACTGGTTTAGTTTCACCAGAAAGTATTCGTAAGGTATTGCGTCCCGACAATTTTCTAAAAATGCGACGGGTTGCCGATGTCATGACAACCGATGTTTTGACGCTGCCTGTTACAGCTTCAGTATTAGAAATAGCTCAATTAATGGCAGAACATCGAATTAGTTGTGTAGTAATAACCCAAGATGAAGTCAAAGATTGGGATTCAAACGTAGCAAATCCAGTTGGTATTGTCACCGAACGGGATATCGTGCAATTTCAAGGGCTACAGATAGATTTAGCAGAAGTTAGAGCGCAGATGGTCATGAGTTCGCCGCTATTTTTATTAAGTCCGGAAGATTCGCTTTTGGATGCTCATGAAGAGATGCAGAAGCGACACGTGCGAAGATTAGTCGTATCTTGGGATTGGGGGCAGGGGCTGGGACTTATAACGTTAACTAATATGCTGAAAATTTTTGACCCTATAGAAATGTATCGGGTAATTCAAGTATTACAGCAGACAGTTGAGCAACTAGAAGCTGAAAAAATACAATTGCTAGAGCAGTTATCAGTGAACAGTGAGCAGTGAGCAGTCAACAGTGAGCAGTTATATGATGTCCGGCAAATCACCCATAATATTTCATTGCGAGTGGAACAAAGTGAAACGAAGCATTCAGCTCAGCTGCGGTTCATCCCGAGATGTTGCGACGATCCGCAGCTGAGCCGCACATAAAGGTGAACGCTGAATGCTTCGCTTCCCTCGCAATGACGTTTAATCTAACTGGTAAGTCAAACCCGATATATTAAAAACAGCTACATTTAATACTGGCGATCCACATCCAACCGGTGAACAACTGCTCACTGATAACTGCTAAAAGAATACTTGTAAAGCAAAAGAAATTAAAGATAAAAATGTCATAAATCCCACAGCATCTAAAGTTGTGGTCATTAAAGGACCGCTGATTAATGCCGGATCGAGATTTAAACGTTTGAGTCCCATCGGTAATACTGTTCCCAAAGTTACGGCTATTAATACATTCACAGCCATTACACTACCGGCAACAAAAGATACCCAACGTTCATCAGGTGGCGACCACATCATTGATAAAGTTGTTAAAGCTAAACCCAATCCGATGGCGGTTCCTAAACCTGCGGTTAATTCTTTTCGTAACAGTCTGAGAGTGTCTTTTGGCGTTATTTCTCCTAAACCCAAACCTCTTACCGTGACAGATAAAACTTGAAAAGCCACATTACCACTACTGTTAGCCAAGATGGGCATGATAATTGCCAAAACCGGGACTATTTTAATCACTTCCTGGAAAGGTGCAATAACGCTGGCAGCAGTAATGTATAAACCAATATTTCCCAACAGCCAAGGTAAACGTTTGCGGAGAGTTACTTTGGGAGAACATAAAGCGGCTTCATCACCACCAGTTACACCAGCCAGTTTTTGAATATCTTCTGTAGCTTCTTCATCAATAATGTCTACAATATCATCAATCGTAACAATGCCTACCAGTCTATCTTCCTTGTCCACTACAGGTAAAGCGATTAAATCGTAACGCTTCATGATTTTAGCGACTTCGCGCTGGGGAGTATCTGTAGTAGTTCTAATAACTTTTGCTGCGGCAATATCTCTTAAGAAAGCATCGGGGAAGGAAAACAATAACTGTCGCAACGATACAACACTAACTAACTTGCGGTTGCTATCGGTAACATAGGCATAATAAATAGTTTCCTTGTCTTTGTCTTGGCGGCGGATTTTATTCAGAACTTCTTTGACAGTTAAGCCTTCCTGCAACCGCACGTATTCAGTAGTCATTACCCTTCCTGCGGTACCTTCTGGATAACCAAGAATCGTTGCAGTGATTTGTCGCTGCTGGGGGCTTAACGAATGCAACAATCGCTTGACAACCTTTGCCGGTAGTTCGTCGAACAATTCCGCACGTTCATCGGGACTCATCGCTTCTAAGATTTGTGCAACCCTGACATCATGAAGGGAATTGATTAATTGCTCTTGTATTTCTGTAGGTAAATATTCAAAAACGTCAATTGCTCGACTTTTATTAAGTAAACGAAACGCGATCGCACGTTGTTTTCGGGATAAACTCGCGATGTATTCTCCAACATCAACCGCTGGTAAATGGTTTAAGTCCCACTTGAGTTCATTTAAATCTGTAACGCCGAAATCAGCAATGTTGATTGCACAATTGCGAACATCTTGAATAAGCATATTTCCTCCTTTTACCTCCCCCGCGCTGAGAGATAAACTCTACAGTTCAGAGGAGTGTGATACTACCGTCTTCCGGACTTCTGTCCATAAATTCTTATAAAATCAACATCGATTACCTATCAAGGCATCGCTAAGTCATAATACTAACCCGGAACTGTGTAATCCGGTAGATGCTGAGCTTCAGTATTATTTTTATGTGATATTACGCACTACTGAATATCTCTATGCCCCGATTTTCATTTCAATAGAGTAGATTCTACTACTCTCATTATCTATGTCAAGGTAGTATTTCAATTTCCTTGATAATTTTGCAAGTCAAATTATTAACATTGTAGCAAGTAGTTATTGTTTTAAACAATTAATTTTGTTTATGTGATAGTACTGAATTTAAACCTCTGGTTCCCCGGTTTGCAAGGGAAATAGGTGCGGTTGAAGGCAGATAATACAACATCACAATACGAGCGCAAAACTATTGTCAAATTCCCAATAACCTATGCTTACTCGCCAAAAAAATACAGTATTAAAATTTACCTTAACTTAACAATAGAATTTTATCGAACAAGTTTGGATACCATTCCCAGACTGAATTGTCAACAATCTCTAGATAATAAAATTACGATCCGAAGTTAATCTAGGTGGAAAAAAAGAGTAGCAGCAAACAGCTTGATAATAATAGACTTTTTGTAGAGAATATTGACAATATATAGCATTAAAGTAAGTATTAGCGAGGTTTAAATAAACAAAAAATAAGTTTTTAATATTTTCTAATCTACGGATTTGAAAATTTAATATCTACACTTGTTGACAATCGGGAGACAAAATTGCAATATTTACTGTTTGCCAGCTTGTTATCTTCAAAACAAGAATTTTGCGTTTTATCTAAGCAATTATTAACAGGGGTTTGTAATACTGTTAGTTGAAATATTATAAAATATGCTGTTTTAGCTTTTAAAATTTAGTTGATGGTTATGGGGATAAAACCCCGCCAAGATTTATCTATCGTTAGATTATGTTTAGAACTTTACAGTTACTTCCCCGGCTAGAATATTATTATCAGCAAGTCAAGACTATTATTCTTTCGCGTCAAAATCCGATTACTGGTTTGCTCCCCGCTTCAACAGCGATAACTGCCCACGGAGACTATACAGACGCATGGGTACGGGATAACGTTTACAGTATTTTAGCGGTTTGGGGATTAGCGTTAGCTTATCGCAAGGTAGATGAAGATAAGGGACGCGCTTACGAATTAGAACACAGCGTTATCAAGTTGATGCGAGGATTGTTATTCTCGATGATGCGACAAGCGGGTAAAGTCGAAAAATTTAAACACACCCAATCGCCTTTGGATGCTTTACACGCCAAATATAATACTGCAACTGGCGATATTGTCGTCGGCGATGATGAATGGGGGCATTTACAGCTTGACGCAACATCTATTTTCTTATTGATGTTGGCTCAGATGACAGCTTCGGGGGTGCAGTTAGTTTACACTCTTGATGAAGTAGATTTTGTGCAAAACCTGGTTTACTATATCGGACGAGCTTACCGCACCCCAGATTATGGAATTTGGGAGCGGGGTAACAAAATTAATCATGGTAATGCAGAATTAAATGCAAGTTCTGTAGGTATGGCAAAAGCTGCCTTAGAAGCAATCAACGGACTGGATTTATTTGGTGTACATGGAAGTAAAGCATCGGTAATTCACGTGCTGCCGGATGAAATCGCCCGCGCTCGCATCACTTTAGAATATTTATTGCCTAGAGAATCGGCTTCAAAAGAAATCGATGCAGCACTTTTGAGCGTAATTAGTTTTCCTGCTTTTGCTGTGGAAGATGAAAGTTTACGTCAGCGCACTTTAGATGAGATAGTCAGTAAATTAGAAGGTAATTACGGTTGCAAGAGGTTTTTACGCGACGGGCATCAAACAGTTTTAGAAGACAGTCACCGCTTGCACTACGAACCTAGCGAACTGAAGCAATTCGAGCATATCGAATGTGAATGGCCGTTATTTTTTACTTATTTACATTTAGATGCCTTATTTCGCGGCGAACAGGATAGAATCAAGCATTATCAGCAAAGTTTGTCATATACCCTAGTCGAACGCGATAATATGCGTTTGCTACCGGAAGTTTATTACGTACCCAAAGAAAATATCGAAGCTGAGAAGCAAGCACCGGGAACTCAAAAACGTTTACCCAACGAAAACGTTCCTTTGGTGTGGGCGCAAAGTTTGTATTTTCTCGGACAAATGTTGAGTGAAAAACTGCTTTCTGTGGGAGATATTGACCCCTTGGGCAGATATTTATCTGTAGGAAGAGAGCGAAAACCCATAGTACAAATTGCTTTATTAGCAGAAGATGAAGAATTACAGGCTCAATTAGCTGTTCGCGGAATTCAAACGGAAACTTTATTGCAAATTAAACCAATTCAAGTTAGGCAATCAGCAGATTTGATTGCAATTTATCAAGGAATAGGACGTAATAAAAAACTTGATTTAACTGGAAGACCGCCAAGACTACCTAGAAGTTTAACTACTTCGAGAATTTTCCGCATCGGTAACGAAAATGTTGTATTTTTACCTTCTTTTCTAGATGCAGAACAGTTTTACTTAACCTTAGATTATCACTTTCTCGTCGCTCATCTCAAAAGCGAACTAGCTTACATTCAAAAATATTGGAGCGATTTAGGTCGTCCGACATTAACTTTAATGTTAACTCGTACCATGTTAGAAACTGGTAGCGAAGCATTATTATCATTAATGGAAGAATTAAGAGAAGGTATTTGCGACGGCGTGCCGGTGAAATTGGGAAGACTCAATCAGTTAATGCTTACTGCTAACATTCAAAGAGTTAATTTACAGCAAAACTTCGAGTTTCCCAAATCAGCAGTTACAAAAATTGCTCCCCGCAGTTCCTATTTAATTTTTAATCCAGAAAACAACTGGATATTAGAACATACCCAAGAATTCCAAATGGAATGTGAAACTAATCTAGAATTCTTGCTTGATTCTTTGCGCTCCTCAGATAATCTTTACGAACAAATTGAATTATTGCAGACATTAACCAGATTGAAAGGGCTTAACTTCGATACTGGCTTTGGCGAACCCGGAAATAGCATACCAGTATCGAATTTGCTTGACGAAGTTTACTACAAAGCCGGTGAAATCGGACTTTGGGCAGTAGTACGTCGAGCTGCCGGATTGCTACAAATGGCAGATATGCGCTTATCGGATATAGTCACAAGCCTTTTAGCACGCGGTAAGCAAATTGTAATTGGCAGAGCTTACAGCGAAGCATCATTAATCAAAGTACCGCTTTCCCATAAAGAAATAGTCGAGAAAATCAGAAATTTCTGTCGCGAAGATGTTCGAGATGGGGTTTTAACTCAAGAAATTTTAGTTTATTTGCGTACCTTAATCAATTCCGAACCAGAATTATTTCAAGGCTTAATTACCTTGAAAATCGGCTATCTAATCTTATTTATTACTAGTCAACTTGCTAGGGAGGAAAATATTACTCAAGACGAAGCTTACGAAAACTTAATGCAGCGATCGCCCTTTGAAGTAAAAACCCGATTGAAAGATTGTTTGTTGGAATATTCTGGCATGAATCAGCTATTACGCCAGCAAGAATCCCTGCACGTCAAGCAGAAAGAAAACGAAATAGATTGGATATTGCAGCCAATTAGCTTAGACAAAATAGATGTACCAGAAGGAGGTTGGCGAAGATATCGGCAAGCAGAAGGAGCCATCAACCGCGTACCAGAAGACTTTTTCGAGAAAGTTTGGGAACTAATGCACCACTGCAAAGGCTTAGTAATCGGCGATAAATTAGAGCGCCGCAACCGCTTAGACGGCAAAACACTGATATCGGAAATGACAGCCGGAGAAAAGAACTTTGCCCTGCGCGTAGAACACTTATTAAACAAAATCGAAGCTCCAGAATACCGCCAAGCAAACGTTGAAGCCTTAATGGAACTAGCGGCGATCGCCAAAAACAATCCAGAATTACAAATCAGTGGATATATTGTCTTAGATGTATTAATTGGTCACGCAGTGCGCTTGAACTGGTTAAACAATCAACCAGAAAGAAAAGATAAATACGACGAAGACAAAGCCGCAGCATGGCGCTATTTTTACAACACTTCTCCCCAAGAATGTGCCAGAAATTTTGTTGAAGCCTTTAGATTCTTAACAGAATTTGGTGAAGAATTCGCAGTTAGTGAAGCTGAAGTAGAAGTTTAATTTCTTCTTGTAGATTGTAGGGTGTGTTAGACGCACAAATAATTATGTTATTAAAGATAACTTTAAAAATGCGTCTAACCCAACCTACTAAGTAATTTCTTCCCTCCAGAGATTAAAATCATTATCTCTCGTCGAATGCATCTACCTTCATGACAAAAACCGCTGACATCAGCAGTAAAAGAATTATTAGCCTCTCACCAGAAAACTGGGTGAAATGGGTAACTCAAATCCCCGACATTACAGCAACCGAAATTCTCGACTCCGAATTTCAATGGATAAGCAGAGAATCCGACGTACTCATCCGCGCTCAAAGCGATCAATACGGGGAATTTCTAGCTCTCAAGGAGTTACAATTGCGCTATAAAGCCGAAATGCCTAAACGAATGCGGGCGTATATCTCATTAGCAGAAGAAAAATATAATCTTCCCGTTTATCCCGTATTAATTAACATTCTCAAAGTCAGCGAAACAGAAATACCTACAACCTACCAATCAGAATTTGCCGGAATAACAGCACGTCAAGATTATCGCGTAATTAACCTATGGGAAGTTGATGCTAATCTCGCATTTGAGGAAAACTTATCTTCTTTACTACCATTCGTGCCAATTCTTAAAGATGGTGCAGAAGAATCAACCATACAGCAAGCATTACAAAAGCTTCGCGCTGATGAGAATTTAAACCAGCTAGAAACAGTTTTAGCTTTCTTTGCTACCTTCGTATTAGATAGCGCACTTGTTCAACAAATAATGAGGTGGGATATGGCAATATTAACCGAATCTCCTTGGTATCAGCAGATTTTAGGAGAAGGTGAAAGAAGAGGAATAATATCTGGTATCGAACTTGATTTAGAAATCAAATTCGGCTCAGAAGGATTGCAATTAATGCCACAAATCTCTCAAATTACCAATTTAGAAGAGTTAAAGGTGATTCAAAGAGGTGTAAAAACTGTTAATTCTTTAGAAGAATTACAAAGATTAATCAATTTTTAGCAGAAAGTTACCGATTTAAAAAAACCGCAGAGAGAAGCCACTGCGTTGTGCGGGTTCCCCGCGTTGTAGCAAGTAGCGCGCAGAGAGCGCAGAGGAAAGAAACTTAGGGAGAGAAGCAATTAATTAATATCTCTCCTCTGCGAAACTTTGCGAAACCTCCGCGTACCTTGGCGTTTCCCAAGATAAGTTAATCAAAATCACCAGCAAACCTTCTTACTGCTGTAATCAAATCATCCGGAGTCCCAATATCCAAATAACTACCATCTACAAAAGCTTCCGCTTCCACTTGCAAGCCTTTACTAATAGCAGCTTGAATTACATTACCAATCGGAATTTCCGGCAAATTTGGTAAATTAATATCTTCTTTAACAGCAATTAAATACTCGTGTAGAAACTCAGTAAACTTAGGTTTCCAAACAGCAATTGCCCACATAAAACGTAAATCTGTCTGTGGTGGCTTTTCAATTATTGAACGAACCTTACCCGCATCATCAAAATCAACCATCCCCGCTTTTTGAGGCTTATCGGTAGGAAATAGCCCCAAAACTACATCAGCATTATTTGATTCCAAACGTTTCAATATTTTTATATAAGCATCTTGAGGTTCAAACAAAATATCGGGAAAACCCAACGCCACCACAGCATCTTTTACAAAAGCATAAGCACTATCTAAAGTAAAAGGAACCCCATAAGGTAAACCCATGATTAGATATCCTAAATTCATCGCCAGCATTTCACCATCACCAAAATATGCTGGAATATCCCACTTCCCCGCACGCAAAATAAAATAAGCTTTATCAATACCTGCTAGCTGCATTTTTTCCAGCAAGTAGTGAGAAACAACTTTAGGACGTAAATTATTTTGATTATTGTTTTGATTATTTATTTCAATATCACCGTCACCTCGAAAACCTACGGGATATAATTCCTTACTCAAAGGCAAAGGAGAAATCCGCGTAGCCTTTCCACCAGCAGGGATTAATCCGATAAGAGAACGTTTTTTCATAGTAGACAGAGATGGGGAGACAAGGAGAACAACTATAATTAGTAATTTACTACTTGCGACTCGCTACTCATAACTCCTAACTCCTAATTCCTAACTGTTCACTGAAAAAAATATCCCCCTTTCTCGGCGCATTGCTAAGCAGAAAAAGGAGGCTATAATCATTTTATTTCGCTATAGAAACTATTTTACAGAAACAGCATCAACATCAATAGTACCTTTGCTTGTAGTAGTATCTTCAGAAGTATTAGCTGCTGTTTCTGAATCTGTAACTCCCCTGCGTGCTTTAAAGCCTTCGATAAGCAATTGTGAGAATTCGCTAACTAATAGTGTTAACAGAAAAACGTCGTCAATTTGTCCGACAATCGGGAAAATATCCGGAATCACATCCAGCGGACTAACAAAATATACTAAAGTTCCCAAAAGTACCCACCAGCGGTACTTGGGATTGCGAATCAAACCACGATACCATTCGTAAACTGATTGAATTGAGAAATTCATATTTTTAACCTCAACATACCTTTAATTTTGACAAAATATGACCTAAACTTCCTGTGGGAATAACCGCCCTATTATGGTATGGAATATGCTACCGAATTCCAGTCAGTTTGGCAAAACTCCAATATAGGATAGTTCACAAAAATGTAGAACTTGTGCATTAATCTCTAAAATTAAAGTGGTGTGAAATATTTGGTTGAGGATGAACGGAGGAGACTATAAGCCATGAATATTGAAGATATTGTACGTAAGATAGGTCCTGTAGTGTGGCCTTTGCTTTTTTTCTCGATTTTATCTTTAAGCGTAATTTTCGAGCGACTATGGTTTTGGCTAAGAATTTTAACTCAAGAAAGAAAGATTGTTGACCGCGTATTAGATGCAGCTCGTGATGATTGGGGGGTAGCTACCGAAATTGCCGAACGAGCAGATCGTCAACCTATAGGCAGGTTTCTCTATGCGCCTTTAAGTTTACCAAGAAGAGACTCCGAAACTTTTAGATTGGCACTTGAATCAACGGCAGAAAACGAATTAGCTTTGATGCGTCGCGGCGAAAAAGTTTTAGAGTTGGTAATTGCCGTTGCTCCTTTGTTGGGATTATTTGGTACAGTTTGGGGTTTGATTCAATCTCTTGAATCAATTAAAATTTCCGATTTAGGTACGGAAGCTAGTGCCGGAGTCACTACTGGTATTGGTGAATCGCTATACAGTACCGCGGCTGGACTTGTAGTTGCGATCGTCAGCTTAATTTTCTATCGATACTTTCAAGCTTTATTAGTTAATCAAGTCAAAGTTTTTCGTCAGGCTGGGAATGAAATGGAGCTGCTTTATCGCCAGTTTCCTCCAACTGATACTAATCTAAGACCTACTCGTAAAGCCCTATCTGAAGTAATTGTAGGAGAAAAAGATACCAAGCAGGAAAATACTAAAAGCCCCCGTAAGCGAGGGAAAAACAAGTTTTCCGAACCTCCTCAAACAACAGAATCTGAATCACCTGAATCTGAAGATAAGTAATTCTTTACAACTCGTAATTAGTAATACAAACTCCACACACTGCGTAAACTTAGTCATCTGCAACGCCGTGTTTTTTCTTTATAAGTTTACGCCCGCACTTGCTATTACTTTGAGCGGCAATAAAAAGTACCTGCCTTCAATACGATTCATATTCCTAACAATGTAGTGAAAATCAACAGATGAAAATAAATCTAAATAATCCAACCGAAGAAGTTCAAGTTCAAATTATTCCGTTAATCGACGTTGTTTTCTGCATTTTGGTATTCTTTATTTTGGCATCTTTACAATTTACTCGCCAACAATCCATTAACATCGATTTACCCCAAGCTAACACTGCGACATCTAGCGTACAGCCGCAGACAGAACGAGAAATTTTACCCGTAACTATTGATGCAGTCGGTCAAATTTATGTAGAAAAAAATCCGGTACAGCCACAGCAATTAGGAGGTATTTTAAAGAACTACCTAGCAGAAAATCCGAAAGGAACTTTAGTGCTATATGCTTCGCGATCGGCTACTTACAATGATGTAATTGAAATCTTAGATCTGCTGCGACAAGTGGGTGGTGACAGGGTATCTTTAGCAATTATACCTGGCTCTGAAGAACAGCCTGCAAATCCATTGCAGCCAATCCCCACTTTACCTATCAATCCTGGCGCTACACCTGGTGGAGCATTGCCATTCCCAAATACTTCACCGCTTTCTCCTAATTTACCCCAAAATAATCCTAACCTTAACTTACCCCCCGGCAGTACTCAACTACCTATTCCTACTATTCCCAATCAACCCCAAACCGGGCAAGGAACTCCTCCTAGAATTCCTAGCGGAAATACTAGAACAGTTCCTCCCGCATCCGCACCCACGACGGCACCAGCACCTCAAACAACTGTTGCACCAGCTGCGCCTAGCGGCACTAATCCTAGTCCTTAAGGAGATCCAAGAAATAAAATGTCCCAACCGTTTTACAAATATTCCGGTCAAAACCTAGATATACTGGGGTGTCGCCTGAAAGGCGACACTGACGGTGGGACATTTTATTATCTGTAAGTGCCTTAGTAAAACAAATCGGTTTCTTACTATTAGCTCCTAACTCGCCATTGGTGAAACAGTTACGGTGACAAAGCAGTGTCCTTGGGGAGCTACTCTCGTGCGTAGTTGCATCAACAGCGCGCACGGGCAGGGAGTTTCTGCCTCAGTTCCTATAACTGTACTTGTTCCTCCTGAAGAACTACTTGCCACTCCTAGCTTTTAACTTCCTTTAACCCGATTGTAGTCAATCCTTCTATCTAGCGGAAACTCCCAAACGCTATAATAATCATCAATCTCCCATGTCCGATTTTCTGTTTGAAAACCGAATATTTGCTAGCTTCTTTCCATTGATTTTATAGGAGTTGTTCAAATGAATATCGCGACACTTTTGATTGCCTGGTTAATAACAGCCATTAGCTTTTTAGTTATCAGCAAAATTCCATTGATAGGAGTTGAAGTTGATTCTTTAAAAAAGAGCTTCATTTCAGCCGCTGTTCTTGGTATTGTGACTGTATTAGTTAAACCAATTTTAAAATTAATTTTTGCAATACCAAATCTTCTCACGCTAACTTTATTTCAAGGTATTTTTACCTTTATTATTTCCGTAATTTGTTTCGGGATTGCAGCTTTTTTAGTACAAGGATTCCGCTTACGTTACGGAATTTGGAGCGCAATAATGGGAGCGCTAACACTCTCAGTTGTTAGCAGCTTAATTTACTCTGTTTTACCTCTTTAAGCTCTAAAGTTAGGAGTAATAAACCTCGATTTATCTCCTAACTTATTTATGAGTCATTCTTGGCTCGGAGGGGAAACTTTAGTCTCAGATTTCTGAGCGCGTTGCTCGCGTCTTTTACGATCTGCTGCAATCATATCTGCCATTACTATGGCAGCTTGTGCCATTTTGTCTAAGTTAGAGCGGTATAAATCTAAATCTTTGCTCAACTTGTCTTCCGATAAATTCAAGCCTGCTGCGATAGTTTTCAAAGCTTCATTGCGGAGTTTTTCGTCTTTAACCATTTCTGGATCTGACGATTCCAATAAAGTATATAAACCAATTGCAAATAAACGACTGTATTTAAACGAAGAATTGTTCGCGATACCTTCTAATAATCCTTGTAATTCAGAATCATTAGCTAAGCGTCGCTGACTTAAATCGCTAACTAAATCTTTTCCCGTTGTGCTTTTAGCTAAATCTTCCAACCTTTTAGCATCATGTCTGTATTTTTGTGGATCTTCTTCCACAGACTTAATCAAAGCATTATAAATCGATTCTTTGTCTTCCTCGGGGTTGTAACCCTGCATAAATCGGTCGAAAGTAGTTACTACACCCAAAGCATAAATCGGGTCATACTTAAAATCGGCATTTACACCGAGTAGGTGCATTTCTACCATTAGCTCTTCTACCACCCGACGATAAATCGTGTTGATTGGACGGGTGTGAAGGCTGTAGAAAGTTCTTTTTGTTTCAGAAACAGTACGGACGTTATTCACGAAGAAATTTGTATGAAATTTAAGGGCAATGTAAACTTATTCTCGCGCTTGTAGGCGACTTTGCCAAGTAATGGTTAATGAACGATTACGACGGAAGAAGAATGTATCCTCAATTGGCTAGAAGCAATTACACTTTTACAAATGGTTGTTTCAGGCTATAGCAAAAAATTTTACGGCCACGTTTTAAGTGTGGCGAATGTAATACAAACCCCTTTCACTATATAATCAACTCATATTTATAATAGTTTAATCTTTAATTTGTATTTATGAGTTCTTCGCCAAATTTAAACGTGTTAGCAAATTACTTAGCAGGTGAGTTTGAGAATAAAGAACAAGCAATGACAGAACCTGCCTGGTACGTTAATTTGCTGATGTGGCAAAGGACTGTGTCTTTATTTCAAGAAGACAGCCTAGCCTTATTTGCCGAGCAAGCAAATATTCTTAATCTAGAACAGCCTTACCGTCAGCGCTTGCTAAGAATTACACCTATGAGCGGCGATGGATGCTTTAAAGTTCAATATTATATGTTTAAAGACCCGACTGCATGGCGGGGCGCAGGTCGCGATGATACATTACTTAATGCTTTAACTCCCGACAAATTAGATTTACTTCCGGGATGTGTTCTAATGATGAATACAGTTAACTTAGCCCAAAACCAATACAAATTTATTGCAAAACCGTTACCAGATACTCGTTGCAAATTTAATTATGCTGGCAACACCATAGAAGTTTCATTAGGATTTGAAGCAACCCAAAAAGAATTTGTTAGTTATGACAAAGGAATAGATTCAGCAACCGGAAAAGCAACTTGGGGAGCAATTATGGGTCCTTATCGCTACACCAAGCTGCAGCAGTTTTGAAAAAAAATTTTCAAAAATTTAGGAGTTAAGAGTTAAAAGTGAAAAATTACGATTTAGAGATTAAGAGTTAGGAATCAGGAGCTAAAAGCACATTCATATTCTATATTTAAAACAAATGTGTTTATGACTGTTTATGGTCATTTTTATTGGCTAAAAACAAATGAAGTTTAGTAACGTTCTGATATAACTGGTTTTTTTCAACTAAATTCACTCCTCACTCCTAATTTATTTTCAGCTAGCGATACTGCGAGGTACACCTTCTAAAGCTTCCTCTTCAGTTTCAAATATTTCAAATACCGTATCCATCATAGTTACTTCAAATACCAGTTTTGCTTCTGGATGTACGTTACAAATACGGAAACTACCCTTTACCTTGTCTGCATCTCGCATACCGGCAACCAAAGAAGTCAGACCGGAACTATCAATAAAGTTCACCTGTCCCAAATTTACAACCACATGAGGGCTTAGTTTAGAGATACATTCTTGTAGCTTTAAACGAAACTGCCACGCCGTAGTAATGTCTAAACGACCAGTAGGTGATAAAACGATAACAGTATTTCCGTCCTGAGTTGTAAAACTTTTTTGTTCTATATGAATCACGAGTTTTCCCCTAGCACTCTTCAAACTGACTAATTAGATACGGCTATTTCTGCACAATATTGGTGAATCTGATAAGAATAATCTATAGCTACTTTAAAATTTACTTATATATATAATTAATAAATTCTTCAGTAACAAAAATTGTTAATGCCGTAGCTAGAGAATAACAAGCTACAGCCTTAAATGTCACCTAGCACAGATGGTATCTTTAGTAGTTTAACTCACATTATTTAAGTATGTCTCTGATTCCAGTTGACCCAATCTTGAGGCTTGAGGAAGGTTTCGTACAATTCTGCCTCCGGGGAATTTGGTTCCGGCTTATACCCATATTGCCAGCGTACCAATGGTGGCAAGGACATCAAAATAGACTCAGTACGTCCGTTAGTTTGTAAACCAAAAATCGTACCCCGGTCATAAACCAAGTTAAATTCTACATACCGACCCCGACGGTATAACTGAAAATCTCGCTGGCGATCGCCATATTCTATGGGATGTCTTTTTTTGACGATTGGTAAATAAGCGGGTAAAAATGCTTTGCCACATTCTTGTATAAAGGCAAATATTTCTTCCCAATCTCTTGAAGGTAATTCACCAATTTCATTACTGTATTTAGCTGCATCTTTATCAGCATGGGGACCGCGATACAAACTGCCTCTTCCATCTTGGTAATCGAAGAATAAACCTCCGACACCCCGAGTTTCTTGACGATGCTTGAGGTAAAAATATTCATCGCACCAGCGTTTGAACACTGGGTAATACTCTTGGTGATGATTATCGCAAGCCTGCTTAAAAGTTTGATGAAAATGAGTCGCATCTTCAGCGAAAGGATAGTAAGGGGTCATGTCAGCACCGCCACCAAACCACCAAACCGGACCAGCTTCAAAGTAGCGATAATTCAAATGAACGGTGGGGACGTAAGGATTGCGGGGGTGCAACACCATAGAAGTACCCGTGGCATAAAATTTATGCCCTGCGGCTTCCGGACGGTTAGACAAAATTGAAGGTGGTAAATTAGAACCCCAAACTTCAGAAAAATTGACGCCACCTTGTTCAAATATTGCACCCTCACGTAAAACTCGCGAACGTCCTCCACCGCCTTCGGCGCGCTCCCAACTGTCTTCTTGAAAATTTCCAGTACCATCAAGGTCAGCTAAAGCTTGAGAAATTTCATCTTGTAGCTGCTTCATAAACTGGCTAACTCTAGCTTTAGCATCGGATGGCGGCAAAGATTGAGAAGAAGACGACTTGGGGGAGGTTGGCGATGTCAACATAAATTTGTAAACCTTGTAAGACGATTTTTACTTATATTATTTTGAACTGCTCGGCTTGTGAAATTCCCCAGTCAGTTCTACTCACACGTAAAAACTTTGGGAATATAAATAATCCACGTAATTTTCCGGTAACGTGAATAAAGTTATTCTCCCTCAAATAGGTATAGGCTGATAACGCAGGTTAACTTTTTGCAACTTTTTAATGTGATTACCCCAATATTGAGACTGAATTCTGTAACAATATGCTGTAAGCGGCTGCACAATTGAAGGGTCATTACCTCTAAAAGACATCGAATAATCAAGCAAATACTTACCTGTGTCTTCAAGGGGAAGGCGAGTTCGTCAATCAAGCTGAAGTTGAACTAATGCCGTTTAAAGCACAAATTGTTGTTATTAATTTTGCACAAAAGTACTGATGGGTGAATCTTGCCTTAAAAAATATTTACGTCATTTACGTCCATTTCAAGATCATCAAAATAGTTAATAGTTAAATTAATTCATTTAAAGTAGTTTGACTTTGTATGAAAATATTTGACAGGTAAAGATTTAAGAAAGCTCTATTCACAAAATTAACTAGAAACAGTTAAAGTTACCCAATTGAAAGGACTTAGCAAAGTGTGTAGCCAGGAGGATTAAGAGAATGCAAGGTTGGTTCTCAAAATTTATCAACCGCAAGCGTCGTCGAGTTTGCGTTTCTCTAGTACGAAGTTATCGCGAAATTAGTTCTGCTTCTGTAGATGAAATATGGCATAAGGTAGTTGATTTGGCAGACGTTTCCTGGCACCCATTATTTAAAAGTACTAACGTGCCTTATGGATTAGTACCCAAGCCAGGATTAATTTACAAAGCAGTAACCCGTCTTTCACCAATTCCAATCCGCATTTTTGTCGAACATGTCAATCCAAGGGAACTTCTAAGCGTGCGAATTCTAGCAATTCCCGGTGTAGAAGAACGAATTAGTTACAAGATAGAGTCCACAGTTTGTGGTAGTTGTTTGTCTTATTCGGTGACTTTACGCGGTTGGCTGTCTCCCCTAGTTTGGTCTTTTTCTCGCCCCTATGCTGACAGAGTGGCAAGGGCTTTAATCGAAGCAGTTGAAGAAGCCGCAATTAAAGCAGTATCTAGAAAAAGAAAATCAACTTTAGAGTCCGAATTGTTTGAATTTTAAAAAATTGGGAATTGGGAATTAGGTATTGAGTTAAGAGTTAAGAGTTATTAGTTTTAATTTCTTCTTGTCTTTCCCATGCCCCATCCCCTATGCCCTATGCCCATAAAAGTAGATAATATTTTTCTGTTAAAAATTGTTTCAGTATCAAGGGTGAAAGTGCTATGCAAGATGTTCTTTGTGCAAGTTCGGTTTTAGATGTATTGCGACCGGTACAAGACCCGGAACTTCGTAAAAGTCTAGTAGAACTAAATATGATTCGTAACGTCAAAATCGAAGATGGGAAAGTTAGCTTTACTTTGGTTTTGACTACACCTGCTTGCCCTTTACGAGAATTTATTGTCGAAGATTGTCAAAAAGCTGTGAGACAGCTTCGGGGAGTTGCGGATGTATCAATAGAAGTTACGGCAGAAACACCCCAACAGAAAAGCTTACCCGACCGTAATGGGGTACCTGGAATCAAAAATATTATTGCCGTTTCTAGCGGTAAAGGCGGTGTTGGTAAAAGTACTGTAGCCGTCAATATCGCAGTAGCATTGGCTCAAACCGGAGCTAAAGTCGGTTTGCTAGATGCCGATATTTACGGACCTAACGACCCGACAATGTTAGGACTTGAAACCGCACAAATTAACGTGCGTCAAGGTGAAAAAGGTGAGATATTAGAACCTGCTTTCAATCATGGTGTCAAATTAGTTTCAATGGGTTTTCTAATCGACCGAGATCAACCCGTAATTTGGCGCGGACCAATGCTGAATGGAGTAATTCGTCAATTTTTATATCAAGTGGAATGGGGTGAACTAGACTACTTAATTGTAGATATGCCCCCAGGAACGGGTGATGCCCAGTTGACATTGACACAAGCAGTACCTATTGCTGGTGCTGTTATAGTAACTACTCCCCAGAACGTAGCTTTACTCGATTCGCGTAAAGGCTTGCGGATGTTTCAGCAGATGAAAGTACCAGTTTTGGGGATTATTGAAAATATGAGTTATTTTATACCTCCAGATATGCCAGAAAAACAGTATGATATTTTCGGTTCTGGTGGTGGTTTAAAAACAGCTACCGAACTAGGAATACCTCTGTTAGGGTGCGTACCGTTGGAAATATCTACAAGAGTTGGCGGAGATAAGGGAATTCCTATAGTTATAGCCGACCCAGAATCAGCATCGGCAATTGCTTTAAAAGAAATTTCTTTAGCGATCGCAGGAAAAGTATCAGTGGCTGCCCTTACATAAAAATTCTATGTGTTTCTGTCTGGGTAGCGGGCTGAGTACTGAGAATAAAGATAAAAAGACGCAAT
Organism: Rivularia sp. PCC 7116; assembly: GCF_000316665.1. Taxonomy (GTDB): domain Bacteria; phylum Cyanobacteriota; class Cyanobacteriia; order Cyanobacteriales; family Nostocaceae; genus Rivularia. The sequence continues at coordinate 3,169,479 of NC_019678.1, forward strand.
TATCAAGTTTTTATAAGCTCAGGTATCAACAAGACTAAATGTTACTAAAAAAGTCACGCTACTCACGAAACAGAAATCGCTGGCAGAATTTATTTAAGCCCTGGCACCAAGTAGACTTACTGCTATTTTTGCTGCCCATTGCCGTCAGCATATTTGGCGGCTTTATGATTTTCAGTACGGAATTAAGCCAAGGAGAAACTAAGTGGTTGTCGCACTTCTCAATGGCAAGTGTCGGTTTCTTAATAGCTTTGCTGATAGCCCGCAGTTGCTATGAAGTTCTTCGACAGTGGCACTGGGTTACTTTTGCTTTAACCAACGCCAGCCTGATTGCAGTAATGGCGATAGGTGTTAGTGCTAAAGGGGCGCAACGTTGGATTAGTATTGGTAGTTTCAATGTCCAACCATCAGAATTTGCGAAGATAGGAGCGATTATTACTTTAGCTGCACTGTTAAACAAGCGCACGGCTTCAACTCTTCCCAACTTTTTCCGGGCTTTGGCAGTAACGGCAGTTCCTTGGGGATTAGTATTTTTGCAGCCAGATTTAGCAACATCATTGGTATTTGCCGCGATTGTATTAGCAATGCTTTATTGGGCAAATGCCAATCCAGGTTGGTTAATCCTATTAGTTTCTCCAGTGGTAGCAGCGATTTTATTTAGCATACCTTGGCCTTGGACTGAACCATTAGTGCTTGCTAAAGGGATATTCCTTACACCTTTGGGGTTAATTTGGTCTCTGACTATGGCATTGATAGGCTGGCGTACTCTACCTGGGAAAAAATTCGGTTTGGGAGGTATTGGTGCGCTAAGTTTAAATCTGTTAGGTGGAGAATTGGGAATCTTTGCTTGGAACAACGTACTTAGAGAATACCAAAAAGGCAGAATCACCTCCTTTCTAAATCCAGAACAAGATCCCCTCGGTACCGGCTATCACTTGATTCAGTCTCGTATCGCCATTGGTGCAGGTAAATGGTTTGGTTGGGGTCCGTTCAACGGTCCGATGACTCAGTTGAATTTCGTGCCCGAACAGCATACTGACTTTATTTTCTCAGCAGTTGGGGAAGAATTTGGTTTTATCGGTTGTTTGGTATTATTGCTGGTATTTTGTTTAATTTGTCAAAGGTTATTGCATGTTGCCCTAACAGCTAAAGATAATTTCGGCTCATTAATAGCAATTGGCGTTTTGGCAATGATTGTATTCCAGATGGCTGTTAATATTGGAATGACCATAGGGTTAGCACCAGTAGCAGGAATACCTTTACCATTTATGAGTTACGGTAATTCAGCAATGCTATCCAACTTTATTGCTATAGGATTGGTTGAATCAGTAGCGAACTTTCGCAATCTCAAGAAGTATTAACCCAATAATTATCCATGTCAGCGAAGCCTGACACATTCGGGTCATACAATAACAAGGTATAAACAATATTGTTATGGATTAACAACTGAGTCAAAGAGTTTAGATGTCTGTATCTAATCAATCAAGATTCCTTATTATCCGCACCAAGCGGGAAGATAATTGATAATTCACATCCGCCGGGTGAAAATTGATATTTAATAACTGATAATTGATAATTGATAACCCAAAAGAGCGAAAATGATGATTTTGCCTGGAGCAACCGTTCGTGTAAAAAACCCCGCAGATACTTATTACCGCATGAGCGGACTTGTACAACGAGTAACCAACGGTAAAGTAGCTGTACTATTTGAAGGTGGTAATTGGGATAAATTAATTACCTTCAGACTAAGTGAATTAGAGCCTGTAGACCCTACGGCAGGACGCAAAAAAGCCAAATAAATTAGTTACAAGTCAAGAGTTATGAGTTTTGTATTATTTGTTATCATCTTTTAACTGATAATTCATAACTCCTAACTTACATCTTGTAGTTGATACAGATTATTTATTTATGCGCCTTCCTTTACCGCAGTTTAGTAACAACAATCGTCACCCCAATCACTTTGCTGAAGTGATTGAAACTGCTACCTGTGATTTTTTAGCACAGTGTTTAGACCCGGAAGATTTAAGTTTTCCAGCAATGCCTCCTTTCGGAAGCTGGGTTTGTTCGGTAGACGAAGAATCAGGGAATAAAGTTTTTGCTGTTGTATATCATGCAACTACAATGCCTATAGATTCAGTACATAGGCCTGTGGCTTTAGGTTTATCCTTGCAAGATTTGCGCTCCGAACAACCCCAGATATTCGCCATGCTCAAAACGGAATTTCGGGCAGCCATTGTAGGATTTGAACAGGGGCAGAATAATAAAATATACCAGTATTTGCCTCCTCGTCCGCCGCAGATTCATCAAGCGGTTCATAGATGTGATTCCGAGTCGGTATTAACATTTACCGAAAAATTTGATTTTTTACAAATACTGCTTTCAGTTGACGGTGCCCCTGTGGAAGCTTTGAGTGCAGCAGCAATTCGTGATGTATACAAGTTGCGTAAAGCTGACCGACAATGGTTAGTAGAAGCAGGGCGGTACTTAAGCGTGTTGCTTAAAGATGATTACGACCGTCTTCGATTTATTTTGAATCAAATACATCCTTAGGTAGTTAATTTACAAACAGCTTTTAAGGTATTCTAAGTATAATTTTTATTTTTTTACCTCACTCGCGCTTGCACATCTTTATTTAAAAAAGGTAGTTCAAAAAAATCTGTCAACTATAACTGCGATCGCTTTCTCAAGCAGCACGTTTTTGCTTTGTCCGCAATTAAAAAAATATGGTACTTTTAGAGCGAATTGCAGTCTTACCATACAGTCAAGTTTTCTCTATAAAAAATGGGGCAGGCTTCCCGTTCTGGGTATTTCAGACCCAGAACGGAGGAGTCCCTACATTTGAAAACGAGGGCTTGTTTAAAAGCCTGCCCCATTTTTTAGGAGTGGTCTCCGGTCAACTTATTGAAAAGGAACCAATTATTCCATTCGTTATTTTATTGGTAGTTATTTTAGTCGTACCTATTATATTTGAACGACTGCGATTACCTGGATTAATCGGTTTAATTTTATCAGGAATATTAATAGGTCAGTCCGGTTGGAATTTATTCAAAATAGATAGTTCTATTTGGGATTTATTATCAACGATTGGCTTGGCTTATTTATTATTTATAGCAGGTTTAGAAGTTGATTTAGAACAATTAAATCGAAAAAGAAATCGCGCTTTAGGTTTTGGTAGCTTTGCATTCTGCGTTCCTTTAGTACTGGGAAGTTTGCTGGGAAAAATTTTTGGATTTGATTGGTTGAGTTCAATTTTAATTGGCTCGTTAATCTCTTCCTATACTCTGTTGGCTTATCCGATTATTAATCGTTTGGGATTAACCAATAATGAAGCCGTGAGTGTAACAATTGGAGCCAGCATTTTTACAGATATTGCCACATTATTAATCTTAGCTGTATGCGTTTCCATACATTTACAGCAATTGAATATTTGGCAGACCATTGCACTATTAGGTTGGTTGGCTGTCTACTCAGTGGTAGTTTTAGTAGGTTTTGGCCGGATTGGCAAGGAATTTCTACGAAGAACCGGGGAAGATGAAGCAAACCAGTTTTTATTTGTAATTACAGCAGTTTTTTTAGCTGCTGGCATGGCTGAATTTATTGGTATAGAAGCAATTATTGCAGCCTTTTTTGCTGGATTAGCTGTCAATGAAGTTATTGGAGATGGAATTGTCAAACAAAAGATTGTCTTTGTAGGTAGCGTGCTATTTATTCCAATCTTCTTTGTTGACCTTGGTTTGAAGCTTAATTTACCAGCTTTTTTGCAAGATATAAACTTGGTTTGGTTGACTCTACTTCTGGTGTTGATTTTGATTGCGAGTAAATTAATTGCAGCATTATTCGCAAAACTAATTTACCGCTACAATTGGCGTGAAGTCATCACCATGTGGTCTATAAGCCTACCCCAAGTAGGAGTGACTTCTTGTGTAACCTTTATTGCGTATCAAGCCGAATTATTTAACTTAGATATTTTAAATAGCGTCATAATTTTAATTCTGGTAACTTCTGGAATTGGACCAATAATTACTAGTCGGGCAGCACGAGGCTTGAATTCCTCATTATTAAAACAGCAACAAACATCTACATATGTTGCCGTTTCAGATAAAAAAGACAACCCTTTCAGTATCATAGTACCGATTTACAACCCTCAGACCCAGCAACATTTAATGGAAATGGCTGCATTACTTGCTCATCAAGCTCGTGGCAGAATTATGCCTTTAGCAATAGCCACTGCAACAGCAAGTATGGATGCACCCCAGCTAGAAAATTCCTTACAAAGAAGCGAAAGACTTTTAAGTAAAGCCACAGCATTAAGTCGTATATTAGATGTAGAAGCAGAACCATTATTACGAATTGATGATGCTTTTGCCCAAGGAATTAGTAGAGCTGCCAGAGAAAACAAGGCCAATTTGATTGTTATGGGTTGGGGTAAACGTACCGGATTAAAAGCGCGTTTATTCGGTAACGTAATTGATGGTGTTTTATGGGCATCTCACTGTCCCGTAGCCGTGACTCGTCTTGTAGAATCACCCTCTAAAATACAGCGTATTTTAGTACCCGTAGAAAATTTGACAGCACCTATATTGCAGCCAGTACAGTTCGCTGCAATGCTGGGAGAATCCAATCAAGCCCAAGTTACCGTACTCAACGTGTGCGATCGCCGCACTAGTTCGAGTAAAATATCTCATCGCCGATCGCAACTTTCATTATTAGTATCCAAACTAGGTTTATCCAATCCACCTGAAGTTCAAATAATCGCTCACGAAAATGTTGCTCAGGCAATATTGCAGGCAGCCCGATTGTACGATTTAGTTGTGCTACCTTTTATTCGCAATCGTACTATCCCCGGAGGATTAGCGATTAGTGATGTCACAACTCAGTTAGCTAGTCAATTAACTTGTTCCATTATCATGCTTGGAGAACCACCACAGCGTACCAATAACGCCACTGTAAAAGCTGGTTTTTCCAGCAGTCAGCTACCGGTTACTAGTTTTCAGTGAACAGTTATCGACTAAGAGTTAAGTCGGTGGGTGGAATTTATAACTATGTGATTGCGAGTGGAACGGACTAAAGCGAAGCATGAGCGCGTTCACCGTAGGTGCGGCTCAGACGTAGATCGTCACAAGCACTTCGAGAGTTTTACATTCCGTTACATAGTTTGGTTTATTCTAGCCTACCTACTTATCAGCTAACAGTAAAAAATTACTCCCTTCTCAGGTTTACGATTACCTACTAAGTGGCTTTGGTTGAGCTGCGTTTACGCAAAGGTTGTCCTAGAGTCAGCCAATATCCTGCTGGGTAACTTCTTACGAAGATGTTGAGAAAACCTTTTCTCTAACGCCACTTGCCATGTTTAATGCTCTGCGCCCAATTACGATTTCTTAAATCTTCAACGTAAATGTACTCCCCTACAATAACTTTAACTTATTAAATTTTTGATAAATTTTACGATTATACTTCACAGTCACTACACAATCTTTGTTATTTTTCTTATGGAATTGTTAAGCAAATGATTTCTATTTCAGGGGAAGATTGCATCGAATATAAATAGGTGAGTTCAAAAAAATTTTGAACTATCCGTAGTTCAACTCTATTTTTCTTGTCAAGCTGGGTATCCTAGAGACAAGCACAACCGAATAACGTAAATATTTGTAATTAATTGGTCAACTATGAGAATATTGGTGACGGGCGGAGCTGGATTTATTGGTTCCCATCTAATTGATAGATTAATGAATGATGGGCATGAAGTTATTTGTTTAGATAATTTTTATACAGGACACAAGCGGAATATCCTTAAATGGATGAATCATCCGTACTTTGAACTGATTCGCCACGATATCACCGAACCAATTAGGTTAGAAGTCGCACAAATTTATCATTTAGCTTGTCCTGCTTCACCAGTACATTATCAATACAATCCCGTAAAAACAGTTAAAACCAATGTAATGGGTACGCTGAATATGCTGGGTTTGGCTAAACGTGTCAAAGCAAGAATTTTACTCGCTTCTACTAGTGAAGTTTATGGCGATCCAGAAGTTCATCCCCAACAGGAAGAATACAGAGGTAGCGTAAATCCCATCGGACTTCGTTCCTGCTATGACGAAGGTAAGCGGATTGCTGAAACGCTAATGTTCGATTATCACAGGCAAAATGATGTTGATATTCGCGTTGCTCGTATTTTCAACACCTATGGTCCTCGGATGTTAGAAAATGATGGACGGGTAGTTAGCAATTTTGTGGTTCAAGCTTTAAAGGGTATACCCCTAACTGTCTATGGAGATGGCTCGCAGACCCGTAGTTTCTGTTACGTAGATAATCTGGTAGATGGATTGATGCGTTTGATGAATGGAGACCATATTGGTCCGATTAACTTAGGTAATCCAGACGAATACACTATTCTGCAATTGGCGGAAACCGTGCAAAACATGGTTAATCCCGATGTCAAAATTAAATTTGAGCCACTACCCTCCGATGACCCCCGTCGCCGTCGCCCCGATATAACCAAAGCAAAGAGCTTGTTAAATTGGGAACCTACCATTCCTCTTCAAGAAGGGTTAAAACAGACTATAGAAGATTTCCGAGAGCGAGTGCAAAGTAATGAGAAGTTGGTTGTCAATAGTAGTGTCAAGTAAGAATAAATACTTTTTGCTGAAAACTTTTGATTCTAGACTATAGACTCTTCGGATATTGACTACTAAAAATTTGTTAGACAACTCCAAAAAAGTGAGGAATTAAATAAAATGCGAGTTTGCGTAATCGGTACAGGTTATGTTGGTTTGGTAACTGGTGCTTGCTTGGCTCATGTTGGACATGATGTAATTTGTATAGATAATAACGAAGAAAAAGTTAAATTGATGAAGTCAGGGCAATCGCCAATTTTTGAGCCAGGGCTTTCGGAAATTATGCAAAATGCCATTAAAAATGGAAAAATTCAGTTTTCCAGTGATTTGGCAGCAGGAGTTGCTCACGGAGAAATTTTATTTATTGCCGTAGGAACTCCACCTTTGCCAACAGGTGAAAGCGATACCCGTTATGTAGAAGCAGTGGCAAAAGGTATCGGTAGTCATTTAAATGGCGGTTATAAGGTAATCGTAAATAAATCCACAGTACCCATTGGTTCTGGAGATTGGGTACGAATGATTGTCCTCGATGGAATTGCCGAACGTCAAAAAGAATTAGTACCTGCAGGTGGAGCTTCCAGTGATGACAAATTACCTACTGGAGATTTTGATGTAGTTAGCAACCCTGAGTTTTTGCGCGAGGGTTCGGCAATTTACGATACTTTCAATCCCGACCGGATTGTTTTGGGAGGTAACTCTCAAAAAGCTCTTTCGATGATGAAAGAACTATACACTCCGATTGTAGAGCGTCAGTACGCTGAAGATAAATCTTTACCCCCAGTACCCGTACTAACAACAGATTTGTCTTCTGCTGAGATGGTCAAATATGCTGCAAACGCTTTCCTAGCAACCAAAATTAGCTTTATTAACGAAGTTGCTAACATTTGCGATCGCGTTGGTGCTGATGTGACTCAAGTTGCTAAGGGTATCGGTTTGGATTCCCGTATCGGTAACAAGTTCCTCAATGCTGGAATTGGTTGGGGTGGTTCTTGTTTCCCCAAAGATGTATCCGCATTGGTTCACACTGCTGATGACTACGGTTACGAAGCACAATTACTCAAAGCAACAATTAGCGTTAACGAACGTCAGCGCTTGATTGCAATGGAAAAACTCCAGCAAGCTTTGAAGATTCTCAAAGGTAAGACTGTAGGTTTACTCGGTTTAACCTTTAAGCCAGATACCGATGATATGCGCGATGCTCCAGCGTTGAATTTAATCGAGCAATTGAATCGATTGGGAGCAAAAGTAAAAGCATACGACCCAATTATTTCACAATCTGGTATGCGTCATGGTCTTTCTGGAGTACAGGTAGAAACCGATGCAGAAAGATTAGCTGACGGTTGTGATGCTTTGGTAGTTGTTACTGAATGGGAACAGTTCAACAGCCTAGATTTTGCAAAAATGGCTAAATTAATGAACCACCCCGTTATTATCGACGGTCGTAACTTCCTCGATCCTGAAGCAACTATTAGAGCGGGATTCCAATATATTGGTGTTGGTCGCTAAAATCTTGCTAAGTTAATCTACAGATTTTAGATTTTAGCTAAAACTCTTTTTTGATTAATTCTAAAATCTAGTTTATTTACAGCATTATAGAGACGTAGCATTGCTACGTCTCTACATTTTTTTATTTATTAGGAATGGCCGCATCTGGCACATTTTTCTGTAGGGTGCTGTGACATTTAGATTAATTTTCAACGTAGTATAAGACTTGTAATGTCACGCACCATCCGAGTCTTGTGACAATTGCGGCCATTCCTGTTTATTTTTCCTAACTTTTTAACTTTGCGACTGCGTGCCAAATTAATCCTGCAACAATTAGTGCTAAACCAACTTGCCAAATAAAGGGTTCAACCCAAAAAGCTAAAAACATACAGGCTGATAAACCAAGCAGCGAAAGCCATTTAGGATAGAGTCTGTCTTCTGTAGGTAAAGAGAACGCGGCTAAATTAGTCACAGAATAATAAATTAAGACTGTAAAAGCACTGAAAGACCAAGTAGTCTTAACATTGCCAATTAAAACTAAAACAGAAATTATCGCGCTGACTGCAATTACAGCAGGTGTTGGAGTTGTACCCGATTGATTCAATCTTGCAAAAAGACTTGGCATATCTCGTCTCCTTCCCATCGCTAACAATACGCGAGATAAACCCAAAATCAAATTCAGCAATACTCCCAACATCGCAAAAATTGCACCAATTGCTAAAATTTGCGCTCCTCCCGGAATACCAAAGCTACGTACTGCGACTTCTAAAGGTGCAGCTTGTCCTCTCAAAGCCGATTCACCAAGATTTTCTGCTCCTATCCCGGCTACAGCAATCGTGGCTACTCCCACGTAAATAAGCATCGTAACTATCATCGTGACGATAATAGCTTTAGGAATAGTTTTACGTGGTTCCTTTGCTTCCTCTCCTAGAGTCGCAATTCTCCCGTAACCCGTATAAGCAACGAACATTAAAGCACTGGCTTGAAGTACATCAGCGAAAGAATCCTGAAAAAAAGGTGTTAGATTTTCATTGCCTGCCGCGATCGCTGTAGGAATTCCGCCCAGGATAAAGAAAAGTAGACTAAAAATAGAAACAGATACAATTACAATGTTTACGCGATTAGAACGGCGAATACCATTTAAAACAACAGCCGTAATGACAAATACCGCAGCCAAAGCCAAAGGTATAAGTAAACCGCGTCCTGTCAAACCCATTGCATTCAAAAAGTAGCCAGCAAAACCCAAAGCAGCAGTAGCAGCAGAAGCAGATTTAGCCAGCAAAAACATCCATCCAGCGGTAAATCCTAGCCAAGAATTTAGATATTTATAGCCATATTCATAAGAACCACCACTCACGGGATGATTTGCAGCAAGCTGAGCGCTATTGAGTCCATTGCAAGTAGCAACCAATGCACCAATAATTACAGCTAAAATCACCGCATTCCCAGCAATCCCAGCAGCAATACCAATACTGACAAAAACCCCAGTACCGATAATCGAACCAAGCCCCATCACAGTTGCACCTACAACCCCCAATTCTCGTCGCAATTGCGGCGATGATGTTTTGAGCGACACAACACCTCTCCCTAACAACACTCTTGGACTTGATTGTACAGTTCAAGGCTTGCTTTACATAGGCTTTTGATTACTTAATTGGTAATTGGGGATTGGTAATTGGCAATTGGGAATAGTAAGGAGTTAGGAGTTAAAAATAATTGTTTCTACCCCATCTTCCCCACGCCATTTGCTCCACTTCCCCCTCTCTCCTTGTCTCCCTATCTCCCAAACATAATTACCCCCCTGCAATCTACCAGAAGACTGGTTGACGACAGAGGGGTATTAACTCTGGTGACATTTATCTAAATTTCCTATAGTTACTCAGGTGATGAACAATTATCAAATTTGGGTTGATAACTGTTCGTTGCTCATTGACTAAGTACGTGGTATGCGCTCAATTTCAGCATATCCGCTAAAAATTAACTTTTGACCTTCTGTCTCTAAACGGTTTAACCGCAGTTTTACTCCATCAAGGTCAAAACGGTCTAAATCGACCATATTATCTAAAATTTCTGCTAATGCAGTACATAAAGTTTCTGAAGTTTCTCTTTGCTCTTCTGGTACCGACTCCAAGTCAATTTCAGGATCTCTGAAGGAAACTTTGCGTCTTCTTTCAATTCCTACTTTTACAGTCATATATAACGGCACCAATTCGCCATTATTTAAGTCAGCTTTAGCGAAAATCTTTAACCGATTATCTGGCAGTAATTCTACCTCAACATCAGTAAAAGAAACGGGTTCGCCGTCAGACAACGCTGTCAATGTTGGTTCGGTAAGGTTTATCAAACGCTTTTTCACTAATTCAGCACTAAAAGCTTGATTAATACCAACTTGAGTCAACACAACTTGAGCAATCGCTTGAGTGGGTTGTTTTAAACGCAATTTACCGCTTAGTACCGAACTGAAGTCAATAGACACCGCATCGGTTTCAAAGGACATTTCTTCAACGAAGAAATCTTTGCGAATTACTAAACTACGACCACTCATTTTGAAGCTGTCAATACTGCCCTGTAAAAGCTTACTGGAGGGATAGCAGCGGACAAAGACTTCTACCGACTCGCTTTTAGTAAACAAGTGGCGAATCGTTTGGCTCGCAACAGTATTGAGCATCTGCTCGCCCCAGTCGCTGCCTTTGGAATCTTTAAAACCAGTAAGTCCGCCAAACATTTTGAGTACAGGTTACTAGAAGTTCTTTGTCTTTTTGTAACAAATTGTGAACTTCTCAGCAACCTCCTGGAGATTAAATATGCTGATGATGAAACACAAAATGATTAATAACACTAAGTTGATAATTAGCTCAAAAGCTTGATATCACTGGATTTGAAGTTATTTTTCCTATAAGAAAAAATAATTATATAAATAACAAATGTTATTACCAGCTTACAAATCCACATTAAGCAAAAATTGAAGTAAACTTCAGCCTTTCTAAATTTTTGGTTCGCGAGAAAGGGCTTGAAGGTAAAGTCGCTACAAATGTTTTCTCTTAATTACACAATTTAGTACACAGAATAACGATTTCAAAATGATTTTGGTTATTTGTTTAAATAGATAGGGTAGAAAAAAATGATGATTTATGCATTCACATTTATCTATTTAGACAGTTAATTATGTATAAAAAAATCAAGTTACTCATTCTCATCACTTTAGATTTTTAATCAAAGTGTTGAATTTTTAACATCCTAATCAGTATTCTAGATTACTCATTTTGTATAATTTGACTTACATATTTCCTCTTACTCCGGTGATTGAAGTCAGTTTTGGATATCAACAGACTTACTGAGTATAGCTCTCATATGCAACTATTTTTAATCTATTTTTTGACTTAAACTTATTTAAAATTTCTGGATTCATTGAGATTTATTCGATAATTTTCTAAAAAAAATAAATTAATTTACTTTAAGTTTAGCAAAAATATTTTTCATTCACTTTATGCTTATGTTCCTAAAAAGAGTTTTTATCTGATTCCTAATTGGTATGGGTAGGATTACTCGCAATGTTGGGTTACGACACGATTATTTTAGTTACTGGTTACAAATCAAATTCCTTAATCGTGTCTAACCCAACCTACCAATTACCAATTACCAATTACCAATCACCAATTACCCATTACCAATTACCCATTACCAACTATTAACTTCCTCCGCAAACTGTCCAAAGCATTACAAGCGCTGAAATGACGAATCAAACTTCTACCACGAACGGGATTAAATCGAAATTCAAAACTTTCAACTTCATTTTCTCCTGCTAAACCCACGTAAACCAAACCCACTGGCTTAGTTTCCGAACCTCCACCAGGTCCCGCAATACCTGTAATACTCAATCCCCAAGTTGTACCAAGCTGCTTTCTCACACCCACAGCCATTTGTTCGGCTACTATCGAACTTACAGCACCATGTTTATCTAAATCTTCTGAATTAACTCCCAACATCCCAGCTTTCACCGAATTGTCATAGGAAATTACACCACCCCAAAAATAATCGGAACTCCCGGAAATATCAGTTAACATTCCTCCCAAAGTTCCACCAGTACAAGATTCTGCTACCGAAAGCGTTTCCCCTGACTTACGCAATAATTCACCAACTACCGAAGCTAAAGTGTCATCATCAGCACCGAAATAATCCAAGCCAGCTATTTCTTGAATTTGCTTTGCAACAGGTTCTATCAAACTTTCTGCTTCCGCTTCCGAACTTGCTTTTGCAGAAACTCTTAATTTTACCTGCCCTTTACTCGCATAAGGAGCCACCGTAGGATTAGGTAAGTTCAACAAAGCAGAAACTTTTTCAGCCATAGCAGATTCGGGGACGTTCCAAAACCGCAGCATTCGACTATAAATAATTTGCTTTCCCCAACCTTGACTTTTGAGGTATGGAACAGCAGTTTCTTCCCACATCCGATGCATTTCTGAAGGTACACCAGGGAAAGTAAAAATTGTTAAATTAGAGCGCGGTTGCCAAATTATACCCGGAGCCGTACCCGTAGGATTTGGTAAAATTTCCGCTCCTTCAGGTATTAAAGCTTGCTTGCGATTGCTCGCGCTCATGGTACGATTTCTTGTTTTATATTTTTTAGTAATATCTTCGATAACTTCAGGACGCTCTATTAAGCGAGAACCAAAAAAATCAGCAATGGTTTCGCAGGTCAAATCATCTGGAGTTGGCCCCAAACCACCAGTAAAAATAAGAATAGATGCTCTTTGACTAGCAATCTCAATAACCTGCTTGATTCTATCAACATTATCTCCAACAACAGTTTGATAGAAATGTGGAATACCTAATTGAGCTAATTGCTGAGCTAAGTATTGAGCATTACTATTGAGAATATCTCCCAGTAGCATTTCCGTACCGATACAAATAATTTCTGCACTCATAGAATTTGGAAATTGGGCATTGGGCATTGGGCATTGGGTATTGGTAATTGGTAATTGGTACATCCTAACTTTTAAATCCTAATCCAAAATCCCTTTACAAAATCATCCGTCGTTAAAATCTAAAATCCAAAATTCTTAAACTGCTAACTCATTATCCCATGCCCAATGCCCCCTTCGGGTTGCGCCACTTGCTACAAGTCGGGGAACCTGCCCAACGCAGTGGCTTACCATGCCCCATGCCCAATTACCAATTACCCATTACCAATTGTTAAATTCCGTGGGATTTTCCGATTACCCAATTACGACGGAAGAACCGAGCTAAAGATGTTTCTTCTAAAGATAAATAAATTGGTCTTCCGTGGGGACAGGTGCGGGGATTGCGGGTGCGCTGCCATTCATCTAAAAGTTGCTGCATTTGGGGGACGCTCAAGACTGTACCGTTACGAATTGCGCTGCGACAAGCTACGGCTACTTGGGCGGTTTTTAAGTCTCCTCCTTTACTAAGTTCTAATATGGCTTCGGCACAGTCTTCGCGCTGCTGTAAGAGTGCGGGTACTTGACGAATTGCCCAAAGTTCTTCTCCGAAAGGTTCTATTTCTAAGCTAATTCGCTGTAACTGTTCTATTTGCTCTGGGGATAGTTGATAGAGAATTATGGGGGGTTCGCACTGTACTAGCTGCCAATGTTCGCAAATTTGTTCGTATAAAACTCGTTCGTGAGCTATGTGTTGTTCTATTAACCACATTCCTGTGGGATGTTCGGCTACTATGTAGGTTTTGTTGATTTGAGCAACTGCTTTTAAAGGAATGGAAATGGAAAGAGGAGAATTTTGCCCTTGCGTTAAAGTTTGCGATTTGAATTGAGTATTATTAGTTTGATTGAAATTACCAATCTCTTCAAGGATGTTTTCTGGCGAATTTCTCTGGTTGAAGTTATAACCGCTTTTAGCTTCTGCGGCTTTGATGAGTTTACTTACTCGCGTTACCTGCAAAGATTCCTTAATGCTCGAACAATTAATGCTAAATGCTTTTTCAATCGATTGAGCAATTTGTTCTTGCCAATAATCCAATTGGTTGAGATAGATTTCTGTTTTTGCGGGGTTGCGATTCCAGTTAATCTGATTCGGGGAAACAGATAAGTGTAGAAAACAAACTGGATAGCGATCGCGCGGTAATGTTTTGTGAAATGCTCCGAGGACTGTTTGTTCTAGTTCCGAGCATTTAACCATACGTCCGTTTACCGCTATTCTTACCCAGTCGGGACGATGACGATGGCATCTATCTGGTAATCCGATGACTAATGATAAAGAAGAATTAACACGATCTAATTCAACTTTTAAGTCTTGCAAATCTGATGGATGAACTCTTCGCAGAAATTGAGACAGAGTTTCCTTAATATTGCCACTAGGATAAATAGCAAACCATTCGCGTTCATTTTGCCAAATTTGCCAGGTTACGTGGGGATGACACAAAGCAGTTTGCTGAATTACTGCTTGCACTGCTTTCATTTGTACGGCGATTGAAGGTAAACCTTGACGGCGGTTGTGACAATTACCGAATAAATTAGAAATTACAGCTACCGTTCCCGGCGCGATCGCAGCTGCTTCCAGAACTAAGGGTTCTCCCTTGTCGCCGTATACAATCCGCCAACCGTTAGAGCCTATTTTTCCTTCGGGATGATTCGATCCACGACTGATAATTTCTAAATCGGCTAAGGTTGTCAAACTGTGGAGTGCTTCACCACGAAAACCCAAACTATTAATTTTCCACAAATCTTTAGTCAAGCGAATCTTACTAGTGCTGTGGGCGCTTGCTGCTTGCTGCAAGTCTTCTAAACTCATTCCACAACCGTTATCCGCTACACGTACCCGCCACTGTTGGGGGTACACAGAAACTACAATCCTTGTCGCACCTGCATCTAAGGAATTTTCTATCAATTCCCGTACCACCGAAGCAAAAGAATCAATTACCTCTCCGGCTGCAATCAGATGTACGACTTCTGAAGGTAGAGCTTGGATAGTAGATGCCATAACGTACACTGTTGGCGAGGATACAAATTACTCTACCGCACAACCATGTTTTATTGTAGTTGTTAATAGAAATTCATGATTCTAAATGGTTCGCAATGATTTTATTTATACTGAGAGAAAATTATTAATTATGTTTTATATTTAACTATTCATTGCCTATTTATCTACTATTTTCATCGTATTACAAGCCTTAAGCCTTAAAAATACAAATATAAATTACTTTCATTTATCGTATTTATACATAGTAATAATGTATTTAATTTTAGATATTTCAATTGATGAATGAAACGATTATTAAACAAAATCAAGAATCAACTATCGTAAATTACTGCTGTCTAAATGAAACATTAGCTTCACACTCAGAACAATCGCAGCCCTGGCTTTAGTTCTAGTTTTAAAAAAGATTTAAATAGATGCTTTATTGATTTACACCAATTCTGTATGAGGCTGCGCTGAATCACTAATTTCCTTACGGACAAGCTCCGCTAACAGCCTAGAAGGCTGGGGCTAAACCTACAAAGCCAAACTGCGTTGGCTACATTCGGCACATCTTTATAAAGAAATTATTAGAATACTGGCTTGTTTATCAAGTTGGAAATATTCAGATTGATTTTCTAGCTTGTCGGTATCATTACGAGTAGAAATCGAGTTGCTTCAATTCACCTTTACTAAAAATACTAAAAAATAAAAATTCACTCGCTGCAACAAAAATCACTTTTCAACAATTATCTATTAACCATTACAGTTTTTTGCGATTTAGGATGGAGTAAACCATTTAACAACTGTGCCGGACGTTCGCCTCCGTATGGCCAAGCAAAAGCATGACGAAAAGCCGCATCCTGACAAGCCTGTAGCATTTCAAAGCCGATAATATCGTAGGTTAAAAGATTTTCGTACTCAAATGGTAAACGCACGTTATGCAACCCGGCGTTATCAGTGCAAATAGCAATATCAACTCCTGCATCAAAACAACGCTCGAACACCAACTTTAATTGTCGGATATCTTGCAAGGTGCCTGTCTTAATGTAAGTTGTCGGACAGATTTCCAAACATTGCCCTCTTCTTGCCACATCTTTAAGTAAATCTGGATGTTGCAACGGAATCTGGATACCGTGTCCAATTCGCATTAAATAGGGTAATAAATCGGGATGACACCCATCTTTGGTTTCATAAACATGCCCGGTAGTATTTAAACCAACAGATAAAGCATATTCGTAAAGCTTTGTCCATTCATCCATACGTTCGGCATAACCGCTGTCTCCGCCTGCTACGTCTACAGCACATACATACTGTCTATTTTGAGCAGCTAAATCTACAATCGCTTTATTCACTTCATATGGAAGACGCGAGTGCATACACAAAATTTGACTGGCAACAATCGGATATTCAGTAACATTGCTAGCTTTGCCTACAACGTTGACAATCTCCGCCATCTTGTCAATTCTCTGTGATTGACTTAAATCTTCAGGAGTTCGCAGGTAAGGAGTGTAGCGCAGTTCTAAATAAGCTAAATTTTCAAAAATGTACGCACCGCGCACCAAACGATAAATAAAATAGGGCAAAGTTTCTACAGTTTGCACGCTTTCAACTAAAGTATGTAACTCTAGATACTCTTCTAAGGTATTGCGCGGCTTAGTGTAAAACTCTTCAAATTCTTGATAATTCTGAAAGTCTTTGACTAACTCGTTGGAATGACGCTCGAAATATCCCCATAAAATCCGGGGTACAACCGAACCGCCCAAATGTCTATGCAATTCAGCGTATAAAGCCATAATTGATATTTCATACTAAAAATTTTATTAATATTAACAAAAACAAATAGAAAAAAAATATATACTCAATAAATTTTTGTGTGAAGTCTATCTAAATTCCCTGTTAACCTTAGCTATAGTATGCAGCAACTCCTTAGCAGTACAGGGTTTTGACATAAATGCTTTGACGTTAAGATTTAATTGAGAATCTGTATTGTAATTCATGACTAAGCCGCTGATGGCAACAATTTTTACCTGGCTGTTGATTTTTTTTAACATCCTGATAGTAGTTTCACCATCCATTTCAGGCATCATCATATCCAATAAAATTAAATTTATGTTTTGTTGATATTGAGCATAAATTTCAATAGCCTCGATTCCATTCGATGCTGTTAGTACGCGGTAATGATATGCTTCCAAAGATGATTTAGTAATTTTACGAATAGCTGGTTCATCATCAACGACTAAAATTACTTCACCATTGCCATTCAAGTCTTCTGGCTCATCGCAACAGGAAACGTTTGTTTCGTGGCTGGGTTGAACGGGTAAATAAATTTTAACGATAGTACCTTTATTTAATTCGCTGTAAATATTTACGAAACCACCGTGATTTTTAACGATACCCAAAGCAGTAGAAAGACCTAATCCAGTACCTTTTCCTACTTCTTTGGTAGTGAAAAATGGTTCAAAAATACGTTCCTGAATTTCTGGATGCATACCTACTCCCGTATCGGCTACGGTAATGACGATATAAGCACCAATTTTGGCATAGATATTTGTTTGGGCATAATATTCATCAATCAATATATTAGCGGCAGAAATTTCTAGTTTTCCCCCGTTTTGCATGGCATCGCGGGCATTAACCACTAAGTTCATTAATACCTGATGTAGTTGAGTGGTATCTCCACAAACATAATTCAGGTTTGAAGGTATATTTAAATTTAATTTAATTGATTTTGGAAATGTTTCTCTAATAATTTGCTCTATTTCTGTAATCAAATATTTTACTTGAATAAGAGTACGTTTACCTTCAATTCCTCTAGCAAATGACAATAATTGTTTAATTAAACTAGCACCGCGCTGAGTATTATTTTCTAAAGTCTTGAGCAATCGTAAATGCTGAGGATCGTATAATTTTCTTTCTAATAATTGCACCGACATTAATATAGGTGCTAAGACATTGTTGAGATCGTGAGCAATTCCGCCTGCTAAAGTGCCGATACTTTCTAAACGCTGGCTTCTTAAAAGTTGAGTTTCAAGTTGTCTTTTTTTAGTAATTTCTGTATTTTCCGCCAAAATAGATTTTGGTTGTCCTTTATCATCTCGCAATAAAGTCCAACGGCTTTTGACAATTATGTCTTTACCTTCTTTGGTTACTTGATATAACTCTCCCTGCCATTTTCCAGAATTAATCACGGTTAATAATGCATCATCTTCTACTGAAGAGTGTTCTTTGTGTAGCAATTCGGATGATTTTTTACCATAAACTTCAGATGCCTGCCAACCGTAAATATTTTCAGCACCTTTATTCCAATATAAAATTCGATTTTGAATATCTTTGACTAAAATTGCGTTTGAGACTACATCTAACAGCGCTGCTTGTTGTTGAAGCTTTTGTTCTGAAGCTTTACGTTGGGTAATATCGCGAGTGATTGCTAAATGCAAAAAACCGTTATTGTTTTCAGTTGGTAATGGTACTGCATAAGTTTCCATCCAGCGACGAGTACCTTTAAAACCAATAGTTTCAAATTCTAAAGTTTCTTTATTACCTTGGCACACACTTTCATGCATTAATCTATATGCTTTTTGATACTCTGGCGTAACTGCTGTATATACTGATTTACCAATTAGAATATCAGCATCTTCAACCTCCATCATTTTTATCCCAGAGGTGTTGATTTCCAAAAGAGTACCGTCTTCATGTATAAGTTTTATAGATTCTGGCCCCGCGTCTATTATTGCTCTCAAGCGATTTTCACTTTGTCGTAAAGCAATTTCTGTTTTTTTTAGTCTGACTATATAATCTTTGAGTAGGTAGTAAAGTTGTGTTAGCAATCCCAAATTGATTAAACCAGCAATTAAAAATGCTGCAACTGCTTTCTTAAAGTTAAACTGTGATTTTAGTTTTTGCTCCAACAGCAGTTCTTTTTCTCTGTCTTCGATAGCTTGAATCTGCTTATCTATATAATTATCTAAAGCAAATTTATCTGTCGAATTTATCGGATTTTCTCGATTTGTGTCTATTTCTTCGCCAAATATATTTAGTTGATAGCTAATTTTTTTATCTAGCAATAATACTTGTTTTTTTTGCTGATTATTTGTAGCAGTTAATTTTTTTAATTTTTGAATATTTATATCAATCTGTTTTCGCAAGTAAAGATAGGTTTTCAAAAAATCTGTATTAGTTGATATTAAATAATTATAGCGTGCTGTTCGAGCCTCCTTAAATCCTGAAAGCGTTCTTTCAAGCCGAATAATAATTTCGGTTGAATTACTCACACTTTTTTGGTTTAAATATAGCTTACTAGTATTTCCATATGAAATCACCGCATTGGCAAATACTATAAAAAGCGCCAACAAAAACAATATTCTTACTTTTTTAAGGCTAAATGATTTCATCATCTCTAATGTTTTTAAAAATGAATTAAAGATATATAAAAGCTTTTCAAAAATGTATCACTATAATTACTTATGTTTAAAACTGTTTCAGGGAAAAATATTTAAAAATAATATATATTACAGGTAATTATTATACTTTGTTAATTATTTTTTAATCTTAGGGGCTTGTATTCAAATAATCACTGTCAGACGATTAGGATAAAATACTCAATAATCAATACTTATCATCCACGTAAATAGATCTCAAGCTATTTACAAAAATATCAATTAGCAAATGACGTAATTTAATCAAATACTGTTTGAAAAGTTAGTAATGCCTCTTTTCTTGAAAAATTTATACTAAAAATTATTATGATAGATAAACTATATATAAATCTACGCCTCATCTATACATATTGGATACATTGCCAACCAAAAATAATTTCTGACAACAACTGATTCAAAAGTATTTTTCAAAGAGTTACATAATTAAATTGTTAATTATTTTACCAGGAATAAAATCTAAAAGTGTAGTGTAGGAATCATTTTTGATTAAATAAAATGTTACTTTTGTCACATATATATAAGGAATTAAGTTTTTTTTGAATAATGTTGTCCACTAGCCTTGACATCAGTTACAAATCGTGTGGATAATAATCATTTGTGAAAACCGAATTCTTAATAAAATCTCTTGGCTAACGTCATTGTTATAGGTGCCCAGTGGGGCGATGAAGGAAAAGGAAAAATAACCGATTTACTCAGCCGCTCCGCAGATGTTGTCGTGCGTTACCAAGGTGGGGTAAATGCAGGACATACAATTGTAGTCAAAGGTCAAACCTTTAAGCTGCACCTGATTCCTTCTGGTATTTTGTATCCAGATACTAAGTGTATTATTGGTTCTGGAACTGTAATCGATCCGCAAGTTTTGCTGGCGGAATTAGATCAAATAGAAAGTTTAAATATTTCTACAAGCAATTTGTTAATTTCCGAAACGGCACACGTTACGATGCCGTATCACCGATTGATTGATAAAGCTTCGGAAGAGCGAAGGGGTAGTCATAAAATCGGTACTACAGGTAGAGGTATCGGTCCGACTTATGCTGATAAGTCCGAGCGCACGGGTATTCGGATGTTGGATTTAATGAACCCTCAAGGGCTGCGCGAACAACTAGAATGGACGATTAATTACAAAAACGTCATTCTAGAAAAGCTTTATAACTTACCACCAATAGATGTTTCTGCTGTAATTGAAGAATATTTAGGATACGCAGAGCGCTTGCGCGAATACGTTGTCGATACTTCCTTGGAAATTTACCAAGCGATTAGAGAACGAAGAAATATCTTATTTGAGGGGGCACAAGGTACTCTCTTAGATTTAGACCACGGAACTTATCCTTTTGTTACTTCCTCGAACCCAGTAGCCGGTGGGGCTTGTGTTGGAACAGGTTTAGGACCAACTGCCATCGACCGAGTCATCGGTGTCGCTAAGGCTTATACCACTAGAGTTGGAGAAGGACCGTTCCCTACCGAACTTTCTGGAGAAATCGGAGAGCAGCTATGTTCTGTCGGGGCGGAATTTGGTACAACTACCGGACGCAAACGGCGTTGCGGTTGGTTTGACGCAGTTATTGGTCGTTACGCGGTACGCATCAACGGTATGGACTGCTTGGCAATTACTAAGCTAGATGTTCTTGATGGACTTAAAGAAATCAAAGTTTGTGTCGCTTACGAAATTGATGGCGATACCCCGGAGGGGTCTAGCTCCGCTAATCGCACCGAACATTTTCCTACCAGTTCCAGAAGATTCGCACGGTGTCGCCCGGTTTACAAAACTTTACCTGGATGGCAGCAATCGACAAGTGATTGTCGTAGTTTAGAAGATTTGCCGCCACAGGCGCTCGATTATCTGAAATTTTTGGCAGAATTAGTTGAAGTTCCGATTGCGATTGTTTCCTTGGGTGCGAGCCGCGATCAAACAATAATTGTTGAAGATCCAATTCACGGACCTAAGCGAGCATTGCTACAAGCTGATGGTACCCCTGTTTCTTTAGAGACTGTATAAGGTACAATGTTTTCTTTGTCTGTATATTTTTTAGAGGTGCAGCTTAAAAGACTGCCCAGCTTCAACTGTAAACTGACCCGTAATTAATTAAAACAAAACTATGGAAATGACGGTCGAATGTAAAAAACGACCAGAAGGAAGCAAAACAAAGGCTTTGCGTCGTTCTGGAGAAATTCCTGCCAATTTATATGGTCATCAAGGCACCGAATCAATTTCTTTGGTAGTTGAGACGAAAACAGTCGAACGCTTGCTCAGAAAAGCTTCGGTTAACAATACCTTAATTGATTTGAAAGTTGCCGATATTCCTTGGGAGGGACAAACCTTATTACGAGAAGTTCAAGCCCATCCAGCTACAGGAAAGCCTTATCATCTCAGCTTTTTTGCTGTTGCAGGTCACGGTAAAATGACCGTAGAAGTACCTTTCAACTATGTTGGAGACTCAGTTGGGGTAAAACAAGAAGGCGGTATATTAGATACTGTAATTACTCAAATGCAGCTAAACTGTCTGCCAGAGAATATTCCAGATTCGATTGATATTGATGTTAGTAACTTGCATGTTGGAGACAGTTTACACGTTAATCAAATTGTGTTGCCTAAAGGCGTAACATTAACAGCAGAATCAGAAGAACTTGTTGTTAGCGTTTTACCTCCTCAAGTCAGTGCAGCTACAGAAGATGAAGGTGAAAGTGAAGCAGAAGGCGAGCCTGCAACTACTTAAGCAGTAATTTATTACATTAAGATACCAGGGGTTGAACTCCTGGTTTTTTTGTATATATAAATAAGTTAAAGTTGTAGGCTTATAAGCCAAATTAAAAATGAGTAGGGTTTCTATTCAGGCAGTAATTGAACAGATGATGCATCCAGGGCTTTATCCCCATGCAGTCTCTGAGCCAATACAGTTGATTCAAACTCACTGTTCTTATGTACTATTAACAGGTGATTACGCTTATAAACTGAAGAAGCCGGTAAATTTAGATTTCTTGGATTATTCTACGTTAGAGGGGCGCAAGTATTTTTGTGAAGAAGAATTAAGATTAAATCAAAAAGCAGCAGGCGAAATTTATTTAGAAGTTGTTGCGATTACCTTTTCGGATAATAAGTATCAGTTTGGAGAAACGGGCGAAACTGTAGAGTATGCATTAAAAATGCGCCAGTTTCCTCAAGAAACGCTGTTTAGTGAAATGTTTGAGTCTGGGAAACTTGAAGAACAACATGTAGCAGAATTGGGAAAAGTAGTAGCCCAGTATCATCAAGGCGCTGCAACCAGCGACTATATCAGTTCTTTTGGAGAAGTATCTCAAGTGCGAGCCGCATTTGATGAAAATTACGAGCAAACAAAAAAATATATTGGTGTAGCTCAAACTCAGCAACAGCTTGATGAAACAAAATATTATACAGACAAGTTTTTTCGCGAACGCGCGGAGTTGTTTGAAAGTCGGATTGTCAACAAATCCATACGAGAATGTCACGGTGATTTGCACTTGAGAAATATTTGTTTGTGGCATTCGCAAATCATGCTATTCGACTGTATTGAATTTAACGAGGCATTTCGTTATGTCGATGTTATTTATGATGTAGCATTCGTAATTATGGATTTAGAAGCGCGAAACCGCAAAGATTTAAGCAATATTTTTTTAAATAATTATATAGAACAAACAGGAGACTATAAAGGCGTGCAATTATTGCCTTTATACACCAGCCGACAAGCTTATGTGAGAGCAAAAGTAACTTCATTTTTACTTGACGATCCAGATGTACCCCCCTGTGCAAAACAGCAAGCAAGTTCAACTGCTGCTAGTTACTACAAGCAAGCTTGGGAATATACCAAACCAACTCAAGGACAATTAATTTTAATGTCTGGTTTATCAGGTTCTGGTAAAAGTACTACAGCCCGGTACTTAGCTCAAAAAATTGCAGCCGTTCATTTGCGTTCGGATGCAGTTCGGAAGCATTTAGCAGGAATTCCCTTATTGCAAAAGGGAGGTGATGAATTATATACAGCACAAATGACTCAAAAAACTTATTCCAAGCTTATGGAATTAGGAATTATGTTAGCTCGTTTGGGTTTTGCAGTCATTTTGGATGCAAAATACGATAAGCAACAATTAAGAGGTAAGGTAATTGAAAAAGCAAATCAAAACCAAATACCCTGGAAAATTGTTTACTGTACTGCACCAATGTCGGTGTTGCAAGAACGTATTCTCAAGCGTAAGGGTGATGTAGCAGATTCTACTGCCGATTTGCTACCATCACAAATGGAAGCAGCGGAACCATTTACCGACTTTGAAAAGTTATATCTTAAAATTTTAGATACAACTCAATCGCGAGATGCACAATTAAAGC
The DNA here is from genome assembly GCF_000316665.1 of Rivularia sp. PCC 7116. Lineage (GTDB taxonomy): Bacteria > Cyanobacteriota > Cyanobacteriia > Cyanobacteriales > Nostocaceae > Rivularia. The sequence goes on from NC_019678.1 coordinate 3,193,286, forward strand.
AAGTAATTAGCCAATAGCCGAATTATGGCAAAAAAAAGTTTTGGTAATATTTTACCTGTCTCTCAAATCTTTATCTCTCAACTAATATTTGGAACGTTTTTGGCATTTATATTTTTCCTCTCTTCTGGAAGAGTGGAACTGAGTGTCTTCCTAGGAGTATTAGGTGGGTTAGGATTAGGTTTATTTACAACATCCACCAGAAGCGGTCCCCATCCCGAAACTGTAGCATCTTCCGATGGTGTAGATGCTGGGCTTAAATACTGGTTATTTTTCTTACTCAGCTTTTTACTTTTAGGCTACGAAGCACCCATAAGTATTTTGCTTGGCGGATTAGCTGGTTTAAGCGGAGGCTTTATTTTTGCTTGGTGGGGAAGCAAGGAACCAACTGTTACTAAAGTATCAAGTCAGATTCAGCGAGATACAGATACTGAAGACGAGTTAGTTTCTCCTTCTCAGAGAATTAATTCGCAGCGATCTAGAAGACCTACCCGCCGTTACCGTCGAAATCGTGGAATCAATATTAAGTTTTGGGAAAAGTAACCGCAAGTTGGTTGTTAACAGTTAAGGGTTAGAAGTTAATCATTAAGAAGTAAAAGCAGTATTGCGAGCAGTTATTCATTCAAAACTTGTATCTTGCTCTGCTTGTCAAAAACTGTTTGTTTGTAAAAGCTAGGTTATAAATTCAAAATTGACTTTGTGACAAACCAATTTTGAAGCTTTTTTGCTTCAAATAGCAGCAAGCAACTCATAATTATTATTTCTTGATTTTTAACTTCTAAATCCTAACTTATAACTTCTAACTAACTACTCATAACTTACAGATTCATGTTCTTATATCTTTCTAAACTATTACCCTTATTTTTCTATCCCCTTGGGTTTGCTTGTATTTGTAGTTTTTTAGCGTTTCTATTGATTTGGAAACGACCGCGCACGGCAGCGTTTTTTATTGCATTAGCATTATTTGTATTGCTTTTTAGCTCTAATGCTTGGGTTTCCCGGTTTCTAGTACGTTCTCTAGAATGGCAAAATATTCCATTGGCAGAAATTCCCCCAGCAGAAGCAATTGTAGTTTTGGGTGGTGCGACTAAATCTGCTTACGAACCGCGAACAAATGTAGACTTAAGCGAAGCTGGGGATCGCGTTCTTTATGCGGCTCAACTTTACCGGCAAGAAAAAGCGCCTTTAATTATTGTTAGTGGTGGTCGTATAGATTGGCGGGGTGGTGGTACACCAGAATCAGAAGATATTGCCAAATTACTTGTATTTATGGGGGTTAAACAGCAAGATATTTTACAAGATCCCGATTCACTTAATACTTATCAAAACGCTGTAAATGTTAAAAAGATTCTTTTAGAGCGTAATATAGACCGGGTAATATTAGTAACATCAGCGATGCACATGCCGCGTTCCTTAGCAATTTTCAAACATCAAGAGATTGAGGCTATTCCCGCGCCTACCGATTTTTTAATTGCTGAAGGTGAAATTAAAGAATTAGCTAGCACTCCTAAAGGAGCAATTTTAAATATTTTGCCAGACAGCAAAAATCTCGATAATTTTACTATTGCTTTGAAAGAATATATTGGTATGGTTATATATCGTTTGCGAGGTTGGGTTTGATTAAGTTAACAGTGAACAGTTAACAGTTACCAGTGGGTTAATAGTAACCACTTAGCAGCAAGCAGTTATCTAACAATTAGGCTAACAATTAAGTTTTATAAATATGTCTCAAGAATTACAAAGAATAGTTCCATCTGGTTCATATCAAATAGAAGAAACTATTGCTGTTAATGAAACTACACATAAATTCTACCGAGAAGTTGAAGTGCGCTCGGAATTTAGTCGTTATTGTCAATGGTATTATGATACGGCTAAAAGTAATCGTGAAGAACTGAAAAAAATGCGCGGCGAACTGAACATATTTCATTGGTTTCGCCGCAGAAGCTAAATTTGGGTTATGAGATTTTTTCTAGCTCTGTAGTACGTAAGTGAGCTTTAAACTTTTTAGTAAACTGCACTTGAATGGGTAGGTTTGCACTAACCGGTCTTCCTTGCCATTCGGTAGCAATATTAAATACTTCCCCTTCTAAGCCTTTGATATCAAAAGCCTCACCGCGATGTTCGGGGTGATGATAAATTACTACAGATTCAACTACACGCACGCGATCGCCAACATTCATATCACTATTTGCATCTAATTTTTGGTTTTCCACAACTGTCGTCACGGCTATCCCTCAATGAATTTGTTTTTTATCAAAATATAGACTGCTTGCCACCTTAAATTTTGTTTTAGCTTTAGTTTTAGCTTTATAAATGCGGTATAGAAGCCCAATACAAAACTCTTCTCACATGAAAGCAAGAGTTTCCATCTCTATATCTTCACTCCAAAAGTTTACTTTGGTCAACTAGTACAAAGGTGAAAGGTTAATAGTTGGGAGTAGCAGTTAGTAAGTAGTGAAGAACCTTTCGTCTTCTCGCCACTCCCTGTCTCTTCAATAAGGAGGACAAACTCCCTGCACTTGCTCGGGAAGTTGCTTACAGGTTGTATTAAATGATTTAGGCTGAATTAGCCACCATGCAAGCAATCCTAATGCTGTACCTGCGATTAATAGCAGTAATACTATGAATAGTAATACTAATGGATTGCGCGATCGCTTTTTCTCTACGGGTGCCGAATCATTGACTGCAACGGGTTCATCATCGGAAAGTCTTAAGTCTAATAGCGCTTGGGAACTTTCTGCTAATTCTTGTTCTTTTTGTTCTTCTTCTGGCAATACTTCTATATCAGATGCTTTAGGACTTACTATTGCTAAATAATCTGGAATAACGCGACAATGAGTAATTACTATCGAAATATTGTCATGTCCGTTTTTTTGATTGGCTAATTTAATCCAGGAATCAGCAGCTTCTTGGGGGGAAACTTCACCCGTTAATACCGGTAAAGCATAATCGCGCCAGTAATGTTCGACTAAATTGTTATCGCTTAAACCGTCGGAACACAATAGCAATATTCCATCTTCTTCTAAAATAAATCGTCTGACTTGGGGGTGAAGAAATTCACCTTCTTTGGTACCCAAAGCTTGAGTTAGGGCAGTAGCATCGGGACGTTGTAATGCCTTACGATACAGGCTACGTCCGTGAAGTACTTCTCGCTTGGCAACATCATCATCAACCGTGAGTAACTGACAATAGTTGCGAGTAATCCAATAAGCCCGACTATCTCCAACGCTTGCTAAATAAAGTTCGCAGGCATTTTCCGAACGCCAATTAGCCGTAGTAGTTACACTTTGCGGTATCTGTACCGACATTACCAGCGTTGTAGCCATCCGCTCTCTTTTTTCACGTCTTTGCTGGTTATTAGCGTTACAGATTAAATTGTTTACCACTCGCAAGCTGGCTTCAATTTGCTGTTTTAATAAATCTGGGGATACGATTTCCGATTGCTGTGCGACTTCAGCAAGTAAAGCCTTAATTTGCAACTTCGCTGACTGTACGGCTAATGCGGAAGCAACTTCACCACCTTCATGTCCGCCGATACCATCACATACAAGAGATACTTTGGGTAATAAAGAGTCTTCTTTAGCATCTTGAATTGCCGGAAAACAATTATCTTCGTTTCTGGTTAATTGTTCTCCTTTATCTGTAATTCCAAATACTTTCAAAGTTAAAGGTAATTCTGCTGCTGCTGATAGCAATATTTGGTTAAGTTTGGCTTCAATAGCTTCAAAATCAACCACACCGCTACACATCTGCTTGACAAGTTTTTTTAATGGGCTGTTAACTTTTGTGTGAGAAATAGCCACAATTGGTTGCCAACATTCTCCTAACAACTGTAAAGATGAGAGTACGGTGGGATTTTCGATAAGTTCGACTAAACGCACGCACCAGCCCTGTACGCGCAAATTTTCTGGAACTAATAAACTACCCGCAACCCCCAAGTCAGATAAAGGTTTCCATAATTCTAGAATTTGCCACAACCAGTAAACTTGTCTGACAGCAGTTGCATGTTCCCATATATCGGTAATTGCCGGATGCAGGCTGCCTTTCTCGTTAATAGGTGCATTTTCTAGCAATAGGATTTGATCTTCACTGTCTTGAGGCAAGCGTGTAAAACCGTAGACATGAGGAACATGCAACTGATATTGATGTAAACGTAAATAGGGCAGAACATCTATCGGTAATTTTTCTTGTGTTTCAGGTACAACTATGGGTTGAGTATCCAGCCAAATTTGAGGTGAAATGACTTCATAGCGAGAAGCAATCTTTTCTCCTGGCTCCAAATTATATTTTTTAGAATCTACTGCCCAAACATATCTGTAAACCAAAGGTGTAAAACAATTGGCGCAAAGGCGATTGCCTACAGTATTAATAGGATCGGTACAGTGGGGATTCGTACAATAAACTATCCTTTGAGTAGAAATCATCAGGTATAAATTCCATCAATTAAAATTAACACGTAAATTTAAGTGACATTTAGCAGCCAAAAAATTTTAGCTTCGACTAGACTAAGTGAGTATACTTTTTACTAAAAGTTTTTTATTAGAAGTAATCAAAATTTACCGTAAAAAGAGCAACTTTAAATTTTTTAGCTTTCAGAAAATTTTATCCACGCAAGTGTATTTAAATTTAGTACCGCGAAGCTTAATTAAATCTTGACTTTTGAAGTAATTAGAAAGCTTGCAGTTATAAATAATTACCTTTCATACTTGATAGTTGAGCCTTCTTTGTACTAGTCACTGCGAATCAATTTATCCTGAATGTAGATTTTAGGATGTTATATGCCCTTTACGACTTTAATTTGGCTGATAGCGGGAGCGTGTTTCTGTTTGTCGGAATTGTTTATTCCCACTGCTTTTGTCGCTTTTATGATGGGCATTAGCGCCTTTATAGTCGCGCTATTGTCTTTAACATTGGGAATACCTTTATGGCTGCAAGCATTTAGCTGGTTGCTACTTTCGGCATCATTAATATTGCTTACCCGTAAATATATTTCACCACCACGACGCAAATCAAAAATTCGGGATGCAGTTTCGGCGGAAACGATTACGGAAATACCAGCTGGTAGAACGGGACGAGTTTTATACGAAGGCAATTCTTGGCGAGCGCGGTGTGACGACGAACACGCTTTTATCGCTCCCTATCAAAGAGTTTACGTAGTTAGACGCGAAGGTACAACTTTGATTGTCATGCCCGAAAATATCTTGCATTCTTAGTTCTCGTTAATTCAAGTATTTGATGTTGGTGTTTGATTTTCATGTTTGAGGTTGTTGTTTAATTTTCATGTTTGAAAAATATTCAAGAAAAACTAGGAGAAAATAAAAAGACAATGGAACAATTATTTTTACTAATATCATTAGCTTTAGGTGGTTCTGCTTTAGCTGGCTCCGTGAAAATTATTAATCAAGGAAACGAAGCATTAGTCGAAAGATTGGGGAGCTACAACAATAAGTTAGAACCCGGACTTAACTTTATGATTCCTTTCTTTGATAGAGTTGTTTTCCGCGAAACTAATCGAGAGAAAGTTATTGATATTCCTCCCCAAAAATGTATTACCCGCGATAACGTAGCCATTGAAGTTGACGCTGTAGTTTATTGGCGCATTGTTGATATGGAGAAAGCTTACTACAAAGTAGAAAATCTCCAAGCAGCAATGGTGAATTTGGTATTGACTCAAATTCGTTCGGAAATGGGACAATTAGAACTCGACCAAACTTTTACTGCTCGTACCGAAGTTAATGAAACTTTATTACGGGATTTGGACATTGCCACAGATCCTTGGGGTGTAAAAGTCACCCGTGTAGAATTGCGCGATATTATTCCTTCCAAAGCAGTACAAGACTCAATGGAATTACAAATGTCCGCAGAAAGAAAAAAACGGGCAGCAATTTTGACATCAGAAGGTGAAAGAGAATCAGCGGTAAATAGTTCCAGGGGTAGAGCAGAAGCGCAAGTTTTGGAAGCAGAAGCCAACCAAAAAGCCGTAATTTTACAGGCAGAAGCACAAAAAGAAGCTACCGTACTTAAAGCGCAAGCAGAACGCGAGCAGCAAATACTCAAAGCTCATGCGATTGCTCAATCATCAGACATTCTCGCTCAAAAAATGAAAGATAATCCTAAAGCCCAGCAAGCATTAGAAGTATTGTTAGCTTTGGGTTACTTAGAGATGGGAGCATCAATCGGACAAAGCGAAAGCGCCAAAGTCATGTTTATGGACCCCCGGACAATTCCCGGAACTTTAGAAGGTATACGTTCTATCGTCTCTGAAGCCCAGGTTGATGGGGTGAATGGTAATGGGTAGTGGGTAAATTGGGAGAGGGGGAAGAGGGGGAAAGGAGACAAGGGGACAAGAAGATAATTATTAACTCCTAACTCCTAACTCCTAACCCCTAACCACTAACTCCTAACCACTAACCACTAACATTTAACAAGCTTCCGCCTGACATTTATCGCACAAACCGAAAAATTCTAAGGTGTGGTAGAAGATTTTAAAATTTTGGTTGGTTTCTAGTTCGGTTTCTAGTTGATGAACCGGACATTGTTCGATAGGAATTGACCTACCGCACTGCAAGCAAGTTAAATGATGTTTGTCTTGCTGCACTAAGTTATACAGCGCTTCACCATTAGTTAAAGTTCTTACCTGAACTAATCCTTCGAGTTTTAAAGCTTCCAACGAACGATAAACTGTTGCTAAACCCATACTTTGATTGCTATTACGCAGTTCTATGTATAGATTTTGGGCGGAAATGCCTTGTTTGATGGATTTGAGCAAGTTTAAAATCCGCTCTTGGCTGCGGGTGCGTATGGGTTTCATAAAATATAACTATTTAAAATAACAGCAACGCTGGAAATTCTATTACTACGTCTACTTTTAATTTACTTGAATGAGAAGGAGAATATCATTTCCCTTTAGTCACCTCAGAAAGATATAGTATACCCAGAGCAGCATTGGGTGAGATTAAGTGCCAATTAAGTACAAAGCTAAAATTTTTGTAACTCTTCGTCCTTCTGTTTTAGATCCTGCTGGTGTAGCAGTACAATCCGGGTTGAAGCAGATGGAATACAACAATGTCGAACAAGTAAGAATTGGAAAATATATCGAATTGACGATTACCGCTGATTCCGAGAATTCAGCCCGTCAAGACTTAGACAAAATATGCGACCAAATGTTAGCAAATCCCGTGATTGAAAACTATCGCTTCGAGTTAACTGAAGTGGAATCTGTTATTGGGGCAGTTTGAACAGTGAACAGCGAACAGTGAACAGTGAGCAGTCAGAAATTGGGTATTGGGCATAGGGCATGGGACATTGGTAATTGGATTTCTTCCTCTCCCCCTCCCCTCTCTTCCCCCTCTTCCCCCTCTTCCCCCTCTCCCTCTATACCTTTAACCTTTGACCTTTAACCTTTAACCTGATAATGAAATTCGGCGTTGTTGTTTTCCCCGGTTCTAATTGCGATCGCGATGTTGCTTACGTGACGCGAGATATTCTTGAGCAGCCAACTCGTATGGTTTGGCATCAAGATACCGATCTTTCCGATATTGATGTGGTGATTCTTCCCGGTGGTTTTAGCTATGGGGATTATCTACGTTGCGGTGCTATTGCTCGCTTTTCCCCGGTAATGTCTTCTGTTATCGAACATGCACGGCAGGGTAAATTTGTCTTGGGTATCTGTAATGGTTTTCAGGTATTAACTGAGTCGGGACTGCTACCTGGCGCTTTAATTAGAAATCGAGATTTGCATTTTATCTGCGACAGAATTCCTTTAAAGGTTGAGCGAAACGATTTACCTTGGACGCAAGGTTATCAAAGCTGCGAACAAATAATTTTACCCGTGGCTCATGGTGAAGGGAAGTTTTACGCTGATGATAAGACTTTAAAAGAATTAGAAGATAATAATCAAGTTGTATTCCGCTACGAGGGTGAAAATCCTAACGGTTCGTTAAAAGATATTGCGGGTATTTGCAATCGTGACGGTAATGTGTTGGGAATGATGCCGCATCCGGAGAGAGCTTCCGATCAAATGTTAGGAAATACTGATGGGTTGAAGTTGTTTGAAGGGTTGTTGGAAAAGATTTTAACTACGGTTTAAGTTTAGATCGGATAGTTAGACGTTGCATTGCAGCGTCTTTATATTACGATGAAATCAGATGTTAATTTCATTCATGGTAATAGTTATATAAGTTTATGGTATCAGTAATATTAATTTATTATTTCTAATTTGATAGGGCAATATTAGTAAATTAATCTCATATTTTTATAGATTCCTTAGATCGTAAACATATTTTTAATGAGCAAGTCAGTTGTAATTAACCTGGGAAATGGTGATTTACACAGAGGATGCGAACAAGTGACGGCTCAATTATGGGTTCAAGGTCATCCTCTTCCAGAACAATTTGTCGGCTCTTTGCCACCAGCACCACATTTGGTGGAAATGTATAAACGTTGGCAATTTATGTATCAGAGTTTTTACGATTGCCTAAATTTACGTTCGCTATCTTTTGAAGATGATCAAATAGAAATCGATGAAAATGATGTAACTAATATCTCCGATGTTAGCTTTGAAGATTTATCCAAGCATTTACGATTGAGTATTAATAACTGGCTCAAATCTGAAGAGTTTTTGAATATTGAATATAAATTACGTTCTGCATTAAGTCCTTCAGAAGAAATCCAGGTAGTTATTCAAACTAGCGATTTATGGCTGCGACGCATACCTTGGTGTTGGTGGGATTTTCTCTATGATTATCCTAAAGCCGAAATAGCTCTTTTTAGACCGGAGTATAGAAGAACTAATGTCTTTTCCCAGTCGAGATTGATTAAAAATCAAGTCAGAATCTTGGCTGTTATTGGTAACAGTATTGGTATTGATTTAGAAGCAGAAAAAACGTTTCTGCAAAACTTACAAGATTCAGAAGTCAAGTTTCTTGTTCAACCATCACGTCAAGAATTAAACAGATATCTTTGGGACTCACTTGGTTGGGATTTGCTGTTTTTTGCAGGTCATAGCTTAACTGAGAAGGAAAAAGGAAGAATTTATATTAATGAAAATAAAACAAATAACAGTTTAACCCTCGAACAGTTAGAAGAAGCTCTCAAAGCAGCAATTGAAAATGGTTTGAAATTAGCAATATTTAATTCCTGCGACGGTTTGGGACTAGCTTCGGTGCTGGAAAAGTTAAATATTCCCACCATAATTTTGATGCGGGAGCCAGTACCAAATCTGGTCGCACAACTTTTTTTTAAGTTTTTCTTAGAATTTTTTGCCGAAGAGAAAAATTCTTTATACATATCATTGCAGAAAGCACGCAGGCAGTTACAAGGAATTGAACATAAGTTCCCCGGTGCTTCGTGTTTACCTTTGATTTTCCAAAACCCAGCTATAGAACCACCTAATTGGATAACTTTGGGGGGGATACCACCTTGTCCTTATCGGGGATTATTTGCTTTCAGAGAAGAAGATGCAGACCTGTTTTTTGGACGAGAGCAGTTTAGTTACGATTTATTAAAAGCTGTAAAAAGCAAAACATTTGTCGCTGTAGTTGGTGCGAGCGGAACCGGTAAGTCCAGTGTGGTATTTGCTGGTTTGATTCCTCGGTTGCGACAAGATGATAGTACCGATTGGTTGACTATTTCTTTTCGTCCGGGTAACAAACCCTTTGAAGCATTAGCAATTGCTTTATTACCTTTGTGTTTATCAATTGATTTTTTACAACATAATACAACTACGCCGGAACATGACCGTCATTTGCTCCAGCAAGAACTAACTGCCCGACTAGAATACGAAAGTCAAGCATTGCAAAAAATCGTTGAAGAATTTGCAAAGCAAAATCCTAATAATCGTTTATTATTAATAGCGGATCAGTTTGAAGAACTCTACACCCTTTGTCCCGAGTCAGAAATCCAGCTTTTTTTAGATGTATTATTAGCTGCGGTTAGTTTAGCTCCAGCTTTTACCTTAGTTATTACCTTCAGAGCCGATTTTTACGGTCATGCTTTATCTTACCGTCCATTTAGCGACGCTTTGCAGGGAGCCGTGCTTAATCTCGCCCCGATGAATCAAGCAGAATTGCACTCAGCAATTGAAAAACCTGCAACAAAAATGAAAGTCAAGCTTGAGTATGGGTTACCAAATAGATTAATCGATGATGTATGGGGTGAATTAGGAAATTTACCGCTGCTAGAATTTGCTTTAACTCAGTTATGGCAAAGACATCACAACGGTCAACTCATACACGAAGCTTATACTGAAATTGGTTGCGTCGAAGGTGCTTTGGCTGAATATGGAGAACAAATATATGCTCGACTTTCCCAAGAAGATAGAGAAAGAGCGAGACGGATATTTATTCAGTTAGTGCATTTGTCAGAAGGTACTCAAGCTACTCGCAGATTAGCAACTCGCTCTGAGGTGAATAATTGGGATTTGGTGACTCATTTAGCATCTGCTCGTTTGTTAGTCACAAATCGTAATGATTCCACTTCCCAAGAAACCGTAGAAATTGTTCATGAAGCTTTGATTAGAAGTTGGGGACGTTTAGAACACTGGATACAGATTGATAGTGAATTTCGACGCTGGCAAGAACAGCTTAGAGCTGCAATATATCAATGGGAGAAAAGCGGTGAAGATAAAGGTGCTTTGTTGCGGGGTGTACCTTTAGCAATAGCCAAAGATTGGCAGCAAAAACGCTCCGAAGAACTTAGTGTTAAAGAAAAAGATTTTATTCAACGTTCCCAATTACTTTGCGATCGCGAAATCGAAAATCAAAATCGCAGACGACGATTAACCATTATAGGACTGAGTTTCGGTTTGATTTTAGCCTTGTTTTTAGCTGGGTTTGCTCGATTTCAATGGCAGAATTCTTTAATCAATGAAATCAAAGCTGTTAGCGCTCATTCTCAAGGATTAATTAACTCAAATCAAAGTTTAGATGCGCTTACAGAAGCAATTAAGGCAAGGCAAAAACTTAAAAAGGTAGTTTGGGCAGATGCAAATATCCAGAAGATGGTTGATTCAACACTAAGAAAAGCAGTAAACAGTGCAGTTGAATACAACCGCTTGTCAGGACATCAAACTAATGTTTGGAGAGTGACTTTTAGCCCTGATGGAAATAAAATTGCTTCGGCTTCTTTTAACGGAACAGTCAAACTCTGGGATAAAAATGGTAAATTGCTTCAGACTTTTAAAGCACATAATTCTAGTATTAATAATGTAGCTTTTAGTCCTAATAGTGAGATAATTGCCTCCGCTTCTACCGATACAACAGTTAAACTCTGGGATACAAGTGGTAAACTGCTTCAGATTCTAAAAGGGCATACTAGTGGGGTGAACGGAGTAGCTTTTAGTCCTAACGGTAAGATAATTGCCTCTGCTTCTACTGACAAAACAGTCAAACTTTGGATTAAAGACGGTACATTACTTCGGACTCTAAAAGGACATAAAAATAAGGTGAACGGAGTAGCTTTTAGTCCTGACGGTACAATAATTGCCTCGGCTTCTATTGACAAAACAGTCAAACTCTGGAACACAGACGGTACCATCATTAATACCTTAAAAGGACATACTGCTAATGTGAATGAAGTACTATTTAGTCCTGACGGTACAATAATTGCCTCGGCTTCTTCGGATGGCACCGTCAAGCTCTGGAGTACCAAGAATGGGAGTTTGTTAAAGAGTTTTGAACTTCATGACGATATTGTTTCCTCTATCAGTTTTAGCTCTGACGGTAAGATCCTCGCCTCAGCGTCTTTTGATAAGACTATCAAACTCTGGAGTGTCAAGGGTGGCACTTTAATTCAAACTATCAAAAATCATAAAGAAAGATTTACGACCGTTAGCTTTAGTCCTCTTAGCGATGCATCCCCCCAGGGTATTGGCAGAACAATCGCTGCGACTTCTATGAGCAAAGATATCCAACTTTTTAAATTAGACCATTATTTGCAAATCATATTCACTAGTGATAATGAAGTAAGGAGAGTCGCTTACAGCCCGGATGGTATGATGATTGCTTCTGCTAGTGGTAAGAACATTAAACTCTGGGAACCAGATGGAACCTTATTAAAAAATCTTACGGGTCATAGCGATTTAGTTACTGGAATGGCTTTTAGCCCCATTAGCAAAGCGTCTCAAGGGAATATTGGTCATAGAATTGCTTCTAGTTCAGCCGATAATATTATTAAAATTTGGCGGACGGATGGCACTTTGTTGCATACTCTTAAAGGTCATAAATCTGAGGTTTGGGGCATAGCTTTTAGTCCCGACGGTAAGAAAATTGTCTCTGGAAGTTGGGACAAAACACTCAAAATCTGGAAAATTGAGGATACAAACAAACCTATCCTGTTAAAAACCATTACAGGACATAGCGATCGAGTTTGGGCAGTAGCTTTTAGCCCTGATGGTAAGATAATTGCTTCGGCTTCTTTTGATAGCACCATCAAACTTTGGAAACTAGATGGTACCTTGCTGCATACTTTAAAAGGTCATAATGGATATGTTAGGGCAGTAGCTTTTAGCCCTGATGGAAAAACAATCGCCTCAGTTTCTGAAGATAGAACCGTAAAATTATGGAAAACGGATGGTACTTTGGTTCAAACTTTCAAGGGTCATGAAGATGAAGTTTGGGCAGTAGCCTTTAGCCCTGACGGTAAGAAAATTGCTTCTGCTTCTGAAGATAATACTATCAAAATTTGGCAACTAGATGGCACTTTGTTGCGTACTCTCGATAGTCATAAAGGTTATGTTATGGGAGTAGCTTTTAGCCCTGACGGTAAGAAAATTGTTTCGGCTAGTGAAGATAAAACCGTAATTGTGTGGAATTTAGAACGTATTTTAAGTGATAATTACTTAGTTCACGGTTGTAATTGGGTGCGCGATTATTTGACAAATAATCCTGATGTTAGTGAGAGTGAGAAAGGTATTTGTGATGGGGTTGGGGATTGAGTAATGAGTAATGAGTAATAAGTAATTGCAATGTCTCTACATAATTGGTTTTAAATCAAATACGAATCCAGGTTAAATATTTTTAACCGATAGGGTTTTTGGATTTTATAAATTTGCACCATTTGGTAATTTAAAACCAGTTGAAGAATCAAAAGCTTTACCTAAATTATTTTTACGAGTCCAACCTTGGAGTTGATATGCAATTTCAATATTGCGGTTTCCGGTTTCTCCGACCGTTGGTGACATTATTAATAATTCCCCTGATGCAGTGCGTTCAAATTTCCATTCTTGATTTTTTTGACATAGTTGCCAAAATTGTTCGTCGGTTAAGTCGATTGTTAGTCATAGGGTTGATTCGGTATTGATTAGTGAAGTGTTCATGTTAAGATACTCATTTTTCGGGTTATTTAGGAAAAGCATGACCTCGATAAATTTGTTTAGAATTTCTGGAGATACTAATCCAATTAAGACCTTGTAAGCGGTTTGTTAAGTTAGAAATTGTAACCCCAAGTTCATCCTTTATTGCGTACAAATGTTTCCATTTAGTTAAATCCCGCCCTCTTGATACTTCTTCCAATTTAAATTTAGGCATAAGTAAACAACTAGCAAAATATTGAGCTTGCCATTCAATTCCTTTTTGAGCAGTAACACTACGACATAAAAATGGTTCTATAGTCATTATTATTTCAGAACTCATTCTTTCTTTGAATACAGCAAGAGCATCATGCTCGATGTGAAGCAGCCAGTGACCTATTTCATGAGCAATTGTAGATTGTCCAAAACCACCTTCTAATCCTGGAATTTGGTCGTTGATAATAATTTCTTTTTGAAATGGAAAAATCATTGCTGCAATATACCCTTGATCATCAAAAGGTATAGTTTCCCAAACAATTCCTATATCTAAATAATCAGCAATTGCTTCAGCAAGACAACTTCCTTTTAGGGGACGTTTTCTTGTTGCTTGCACCCTATTTAATATATTTAATGCCAGTTGCTCTATTTCTTGCTTAGATATAAAACGATATGGCTTGATGACATTCAACTCTATTTCTCCTCATCATCTTGAGTCGTTTCTCTCAATAATTCCCTTGCAAATTTGGGTTCATCACGCATTCTGCGAAGTAAAGCAGGCATTTGTTTATACTTTCTTACAAGCTCTTCAAAGACTTCGGCATCTTCGGGGGTTATTCTTCCTGCAAGTCGTCTGAGTTTATCTTTTTGTTCTGCTAAATCCAGTTTTTCTGCTAATAAATCAATAACTTCCTCGCTAGGAGGATAACCCGCATGGTCATTCTCTAATTTAGACAAGTACGTATAGTTAACCCCTACCAATTTAGCTAGCTCGCGTTGACTGTACTCTTTCTGTTTGCGAGCTTGCCGAATGAGTTTACCAAAGCTTTCTTTCACGGTTCTCTTCCTTTAAGTCTAAGAATCATACTCTACCTTTTCTCAATGGTTCATATCTGTAAAATTTTCAATTATGTTGACTAAATTGGTCAAGTTGTGCAATAACTACACTATAGTACATAAGCTCGTTAATCTCTAGTCAAATGAATAAAAAACAACAAATAAACTCAAATCAGCTATCTTTTTCTATCGGTAGACCTTTAGCAGTTCTTTTAGAAGAGGTACAGAATTCAAGTGGCGATACAAATTTGAAACAAGCTGCGGAGCAGATGTTAGAAGCTTTGCATACTTTTGAAATTGCTAATAAACCAGGTGTATCTAAATCAGCTATAACCAGTCAAGCGATTTACGAAATTCTCACAAAATGAATAAAATTAAGAGTTTTTTATGAAAAAAGTTTGGAATTTTGCAAGCTACAATCTGTTGTCTTTGTACTCTCCACCAGTAGGACTCGAACATCTTCATTGTGATATGAAAAGAGGTTTTGCTAAAGCGAGAAAAAAGGAAACAGAAGTAGCAGCACTTTTGGAAAAAGATAATACGGCTCAGACTATAGGTTTGCTGGCACAAAAAGCGGTTTACGAAATTCATCAAGATTCTTCAATTTTTTCTCAAAAAGATGGTCTGAGTCGAATAGTTAGCATTTTGCACTTAAGTAAAGAATCCGATTTAGTTCGAGAAAGGGTAACTCAAATAATTAAAAATTATCTTGAAAATCCGATTCTTCTACACAAAAAAATAATCAAGCTCAGTAGAGGTGATGAGGGTTTTCCCGAACCAATTTTAATTCAGCAGGGTAATTATTTATTTAATTTATATGCAGCAATCGACTGCATTTTCTTAGAAGAAGATAATAGTCTACATATTTTGGATTTCAAAACTGGTAAGTCCGACTTTGACCGCAGACAAGCTTATATTTATTTGTTAGCTGCTAGCTATATTTACCCAGAAAATAAAGCTGTTGCTTCGTTTTATAACTTGGAAACCTGCAAGCAATCAGAAAGAATTACAGCTACACCTGAAACGTTAGAATCTTTTCAAATTACGATGTCTAGGACAGCAAAACAGCATCAAAAAGATTTACGACGTTACCGTCAAAAAACTGGTGATTTTCGAGATATATTTCCCCAAAATCCCGGTATAAGCTGTCGATTTTGTCCTTTTAATTCAATTTGTGAATTTACTATTGAGGGTGCTATATGAAAGGTGCTATGGTTCAACCACGTCCGCAATCTGCTTTAGAAACAAAGTTTTTAAGCGAAATATTACCTTTAATAATTTTAAAAGATTTAACATTGAATTTTATCTGTTTTCGACTTTCTCCGGAAGTAGAGCGAGAAATTGGCAACCGTTTAAGTTGGCGTTTTTGTCACAAGTTTCCAGATGTTATTGTTATCTGGTACAAAAAGCTTTTTTGGGCTTTAGCTAAACCAAATCAAGTAATGCCAAGCCAGAAAGAATGGCGAGAAGCATTAACAGAAATATGTGAAGAATTGAGAAAAGATATCGGCGATTGCGATTATTCTATTCAATGGGTACGTCAGCCGCAGTTAAAAGCTTCTATATTAGCTCAGTTAGCGGTTAGAATAATAAAAATTACTCGTCCTTTTTCATCAAAAATAGCTTTATCAGAAAAACAGGTAGAAGTAAAACGCGAAGCCAATTTTTGGGCTGAAACTATAGAAATAAACAACCAGCTTTTCTCAGCTTTAACAATAACTGTTAAGAGTAATTTTAGTTATAAAGGTAATTTAGCGGAATTTTTTGAAAATCATCCTTTTAGACAAGATCCACAAAAGCTTTTAATCGGTTTAAAGGTTCGGGATATAGAACACAATAGCCTTGCTACAATTACCGGAATTATTGGTAATATTAGCGAACATAGAGAAAGATTAAAAGAAGATGCAACTGGTGCAATTAGCAAGCAAGCATTAGAAGAAGCACCCGACGATCAACCAGTAGTTACCGTGCAATTTGGTAAGAAGAATAAACAATTTCGCTATGCGATGGCAGCTTTACGTCCTTGTGTAACTGCTGAAACTACTAATAAATTTGAAGTAGATTATGGAAAATTACTTAAAGCAACTAAGGTAGCTTGTAGAGAAAGAAAAGAACTTTTAGGGGCTTACAAGAAAGAAGCAAATATAGTTTTAACTAATTATGGATTAAAATTAGGACAAAGTATAAATAGTTCTAGCTATTCACAATTATTTTGGCAACCATTATTAAAGCTTTCAGAAACTAAACTATTATTTGGTAACAATAGAATTGGTATTCAACAACGTATATTGACAGGACTTTCTCAAGGTGGAGTTTATTCCCGTCATGAGGATTACAAAGATCCATCAGATAAAATTAATATAGCTGCTTTAAAAATAGGTAATTTTCAGGTTTCATTTTCTTTTTTAGATGAAGTTGACAAACGTTTAAAACGATATGGTTTTGGAAGTATACGAGCAAAAGAAAATATAAAATCAATCTCTTCAGAAAGTTTTACTAGTATCGAGAGTAGAGTCAATATTGAGGAAGCTATAGATGATTTGATGGAAAGACATCCTGATATAGTTTTAGTCTTTTTGCCTACTAGTGATAGAAGTACTGACGATACAGGTGATAGTCTTTATTCTTTGGTTTACTCGCGTTTGCTAAGACGAGGAATCGCTAGCCAAGTAATTTATGAAGATACTTTAAAAAAAGTTCAAGTTAATAATATTCTCAATCAAGTTATTCCTGGAATATTAGCTAAGTTAGGTAACTTACCTTATGTGTTAGCTGAACCATTAAAAATAGCAGATTTTTTTATTGGCTTAGATATTTCTAGAGGTTCCAAAAAGAAAACTGCTGGAACTATGAATGCCTGTGCGAGTTTAAGACTTTATAAAGAAAACGGGGAATTCAACGGCTATAAATTGGAAGATGCTTTAATAGAAGGTGAAGAAATTCCCCGAAGAGTTTTAGAAAAATTTCTTCCACGAGCAAAATTAAAAGGAAAGACTGTTTTAATCTATCGAGACGGACGTTTTTGCGGTCAAGAAGCTATACATTTAAAAGAATGGGCAGAAGTTATAAATTCTAAATTTGTTTTAGTGGAATGTTATAAATCAGGAATACCTCGGCTTTATAACTGGAATGGACAAGTTATTAAAGCACCTACAAAAGGTTTAGCACTTCGTGTCTCTTCTCGTGAAGTGATTTTAGTAACCACAGAATTAAAATCGGAAAATATGGGTTTACCTCTCCCATTGCGTTTAAGAATTCATGAAGCAGGTCATCAAGTATCAATTGAAGATTTAGTCGATACTACACTCAAACTTACATTACTTCATTATGGCTCCCTTAGAGAACCACGTTTACCAGTACCGCTTTACGGCTCCGATGTTATGGCTTACCGACGCTTACAAGGTATTTATCCAGGTGCGTTAGATGGCGATCGCCAATTCTGGCTCTAACACCCCCAACCGCTAAACTAAAACAAAATCCTCTCACCTCCCCCCATGCTTTCCACCGCTCCCGAATACCAAATTACCTGGGAAAAACTCCCCGAAGACTTTGTTCTAGATAACAAACCCGTGGATAATATCAATCAACCGTTGCTTGCTGCTGCATTAACCGAAAGTTTAGAAATTGCCGGGAAATTACCAGATAATTCTCTCACTTCCAGCAACTACGGAATCTGCGCGACGGTAAATCAAAAAATGGTAGTAAAAGCCCCCGATTGGGCTTATATCCCAAAAATAACCGTATCTCGACAAGAAATAAAACGCAGCTACACCCCGCAACTTCAAGGAGATATTCCAGTTATTGTTATGGAATTTCTTTCCGATACTGAAGGCGGAGAGTATTCAATTAAACCTACTTATCCTCCGGGTAAATGGTTCTTTTACGAGCAAGTTTTAGAAGTTCCTAACTATATAATTTTTGAACCAGATAGCGGTGAAATAGAAGTCTATCAATTAGATGATTTAAAACGGTATCATCTGCAAAAAGCTGATGCTAATAACCGTTTCTGGATTGCTCAAATGCAGCTATTTCTAGGAGTATGGGAAGGTACTAGAGAAAATCGCACCGGTTATTGGCTGCGATGGTGGGATGAAAATCAAAATATTTTATTATGGGGTTCGGAAAAAGCAAATCTGGAAAGTCAAAGAGCAGAACGTTTAGCAGCACAACTCAGAGCAGCAGGCATTGAACCAGAAATTTAAAAAATACCAGCAATTCTAATACGATATAAAAATGTACCGAATTTAGCCAGCGCAGGTTAACTTTGTATTGCTAGCTTCACTCTTCTAGAGTCACAGCTATTATGCCAATTTTTATATCACTAATAAATTTTCTCATTGTTTAACGTCAAGTCTTCCGTCTTAATATGATGAGGTTGGCAAAAATCCAAAGTATTTATGACTTCATCGCAGAAAAAAGACACTTTCCATAAGTGGCGTTTAACACCTGGTTATCTCAGAGAAAAAGGCTCGGATTTACAATCAATGCTGATTTTACTCGGACGTTTTCTCACAGATAGGAGTTCAAAAGATCCTTTACCAGAAAAATCATTATTTTCTGAAGATGGAAAGTTTGAATGGGGAGATACATCACCTTTAGAAAAAGTCATTAATTCTCCAGGAGATTGGGAATTTTTACTTCAGCATCCTCAGATATCTCGCAACTGTATTTTTATTGTTGAACCTTGGAAGCACGTTGGTTTTAACAGTTTATATGAAGAAGTCAGAGCATCTAAAAATGTCGCTTTCATTGCTCAAAAATTAGCTGATTGTGATTCAATTTTATTCCCAGCTTGGGATGTAGGAACCCTCGATTTAAACTCGGTAGTTCCTATTCTGTCTTCCAGTATGGCAGTGATACTAGAAGGTGGTAATGCTTCGGCTCACGATTCCTCTCAATGGAATGATTGTGACTGTTCTAGGGAAGAGATGTTGGCTTTGGTTGAGAAACTTCTCTTATCCCGCTCTCCTCAAAGCGCTCCCGTTATTATGATTTGTGTTAGCCATCAATTAGCAGCAGAATGTCACGTTCGTTTATTAAAACGTGCGGTTCAAGAAATACTTAATACAGATGCTTTAGCTCGCGATGTTGAAGGGGAAGCCTTAATTTCTTTGAAGTCAGTAGTAGAAAAAATTCAGTCACTAGGTAAAAATCTTAAAATTGAAAAGCGAGATGGTAGAATCGTCGCTGAAGGCTGGGATGATGCCAATTTTGCAGTAGTTCTTAACGAAGACAAAGAAATCGGCGATCGCCACTTATTACCTTACCGAACCCCAAATGCTAAAAACTCAATAATTCCCATTGAACTGCTCGAAGCTCATAAAATTATGGCTTACGAACATGAAGGAGTAATTGACAAAATGATTTTAGAACATGGACGTGATGTTGCGATTTCCATGTTTCACTACGACGAAGTTAACGAAGAAGCGATTCTTTTCGCAAACTGGGCTTATATTTCGCTGCACAATGCCATCATTCCCCATCGACATATCATAGCTGGCAGCAGTCTTTCTTGGCTGTTGCAATTACCTTACTCAGTCGAGATTTTAGCCTCAACAGAAGCAGAAGGAAAAATATTAACTGAATGCTCTTGTACCTGCATCAACTATAAAGATTTTGAAACCAAAAAAATGCGTCGCTCTTTTACCTGTCAGTTTCATCCAGAGTTACTCAGCGATTTACGAGAAATTGGTAAACGTCCCGAACCATCTTACACGGAACTAAAGCAAAGCGACGGCACTCGATTATTAGTACAACTACTTTACGAATCAATACAAGAGTGAACAGTTAACAGTTAACAGTTATCAGTGAACAGTTATCAGTTATCAATTATTACTTCTGAGTTAAACATAATAGTACAGGGAAAGACATACAGTTTAAAAGCCCCAACCGACAATCTATTTCCCATATTTTTTGTTCAATTCCCGAAAAACAGATTAACTGCTAACTTTTCGCTGTTTACTGTTCGCTGTTCGCTGTTCACTGTTCGCTGTTTTAACTACGAATTAGGAGCGTCATAAGGTGCGACACCGCTAAACTTAAGTTTTGCAGCACTGGGATTATCGCCGATTTTACGAGCGTTGAAACGCACTTTTTCGCGACCTTCGTTAACCTTCTCGGGGAAGACACCATCAGCCGGATGTAAGTACTGAGTTTCGCCACTAGGATAAATCCGGTAAATTTTATAATCAGTGATTTTCATTTTCCGGAATTGAGCGCCTAAAGCAATGCCGTACTCTTTACGAGCAATTTCCAGCATGTTTTCGCCTTCAAGCATTGTTGCAGCGCCACCAGTAGGCATTTCAAAAACCTGTTGTTTGGGGCTAGTCCAAGTAATCGCGTATTTTTCTTCTTCTACTGCTTTCTTGAGCAAGCCGCCGGTGCTGCCACCAAATAACGGGGTTTGTCCAGAGAGTGTTCCTGCCATAAATATTCTCTCAACGTTTTTACGGCATCCTAACACTGCAAGCGGTGTCATATTGCGATTACGTTAGGAACTTTAACAAAAATTGAGCATGGGCATTGGGTATTGGGTATTGGGCATGGGGCATTGGGCATTGTGAATAACTATTTATTCTTCCCCTCTCTCCCTCTCTCCCTCTCTCCCTCTCTCCCTCTCTACCTCTCCCTCTACTACTTCCTCACCGCCGCAAACAATCTTTCCTCCTGACTTCCTTCAATACTCGGTACGGTAAAGTGAAATTTAGAGCCTTTATCTTTACCAGATGATTCTGCCCAGATTTGTCCTCCCCAGCCTATGACTATCTGACGACAAATTGCTAATCCTAAACCCGTTCCACCCGTGGTGCGCCTTAAGGCTCCTTCTTCTTGATAGAAACGGTCAAAAACAATTTCTAAACGATTCGGTTCTATTCCTCGTCCGGTGTCGGCTACTGTAACTTCAACCATTTGATTTTCGTTACGAATCGCTTTAATAGTAATTTCTCCCTCGGGTGGGGTAAATTTACAAGCGTTATCCATTAATTTGGCTAACACTTCGACTAACCAATCACCATCTGCTCTAACCAAAGGCAAATTTTCTGATATTTCTGCCGATACTTTAGGCAAGCTTTCTATATTGGTACGAGCGTTGATTCTACTGATTGCTAAATCTACACATTCTTGCAAAGTCAAAGTCTCTGGATGCCATTCGATTCGACCGCTTTCTAAATTGGAAAGAGTAAGAAAATCTTGAATTAACTTCCGCATTCTTTCTGAGTCAGAAAGTGCTGTACTCAACATCACTTCGCGCAGTTCCAAAGGCATATCTGGTTCGGTAGCAAGGCTTTCTAAGCACACTTGAATTGTGGAAAGCGGAGTACGTAGTTCGTGCCCGGTAATAGCGATCAAATTGCTACGAGTGCGGTCTAATGCTTCTAATTGCTGGTTAAAATCTTCTAAATTGGCATAGGCTTCAGCTTGAATCAAAGCGGCTCCCACAGAGATAGCTATGGCTTTGACCAAATCTTGTTCCCCTGCTTGCCATTCGTGGGGTTTATCGCCACAATACTGCAATTCTATAATGCCTAACATTCGCCCTTGGAACCATACGGGTTCCATTAACCAAGAACGAATCGAAAAACTTTTGACAAAATCAGCAACTTCTGGAGAATTAGCTACCCGAGAATCTTCAAGAGTATCGGTAACACAAACACCTTCACCGGTTTCTACTACTTCCTGAAATATTGGATTTTTTTGTAACTCTCTAGTTTTTCCTAAAAGTGATAAAACTCCCGAGCTTCGGAATTCGTGTTCGATTACGGCATTCGTGTCTGCCCTTTGAGCGCGATAGATTAAACATCGGCTAGCTGCCAAATTTTGTCCTAACTCCTGTACGGCAACTTCCAATACTTCTCGCGGATTTAGCGATCGCCGAATTGCGGTACTAATTGAATTGACTAAACGTTCTTTTCGTGCTTGTGCGGCAATCGAGCGATAGGCTTTATGTAATTTATATTGGCTGGCTTGTAAATAGGTAACTAAGCGCTGCACGAATGGATTGGTGTCGATGTCGCAAGCATATTCGCTCTTTTCATCAATTACCTTCTGACTATAATTTTCTCCAATACCAAAGCGTTGCCGTGCCTGCTCAATTTTCTCGGCTAATTCCGGACGATAAATAAGTATTTTATCTAATAACAAATCGGCAGCTTTTAAGCTTACACCTCTTTCAGCCGTCCAAATCCCCTCAAATCTCCTTGCTGTGTCCATATCAAGACTTGGAGTTTCTGGGGACATTTCTCTTTTAAGTATGGAAGCAGGATATTCTCGGCAAACTAAGCAAGTCGCATAATTAAAAGCAATAACTACCAAATGCCATTCTTGAGAAAGAGCATCTTGTGGCTCAAAAGCTACTTTTTCATAATATTCTGAACTGCTACTAAAACCAGTTTCTGGTGCAGATAAAACGTATACTTGATTGCTGATTTGCGCCAGTCGTTGATAGCGATGAGCTTCTTGACGGTAAAACCTTTCTCTTTGAAAATTGGCAATTACTAAAGGCTGCTCCATTGTGGCAGCCAAAACCTGGTCTTCCATCGCGTGGGAGAGCGCTGTTAATGAAGCTTTGAAGTATATTTGGGGCCGCAGGTACGTTAGTGCCTGTAGCAAATCACTCAGCACGGAAGTCGAAATGCTCATGAATGTCGTTAAGGAGCCACAATCTGGATTTAAATCCACGTCACAGCTGCATTTTACAAACTACAACGGAGTATCAGATTGAGCATAATGTTGCAATTTGTAAACAATATTAAATAGGTTTAAAGAGCCGTGCAAATAATCACGGTTCTCAAGTCACAGCTAGCCGCAACCTTTGGGCAACCTTCTCAGATTGCTAATGAAAACATTCTACCTTGCTGTTTGCGGATATTTCGATAAAACAAGTTGCTTTATCGACTAAAAATTTCGTTTATCTAAAATATGTCGTTAAAAAACTTCAATATTGCTATGTTTGAGACGAAGGTCGCTAAGTGCGAAGTCAAGCATTCATGCAAAGGGCGTGTTTCATTGCCAAAGTTACGATTGCTTAATATTTTGTTACATAATTCGGTTTCTTTGTGTCTACCGATTAAATGATTAAGCTGCTGCAATTGTTTTAAATAAGGTGATAAAAGCTCAATATATAAATAGACTCTATCTATCAACATCAGCATCATAAATAGCAAAGCTTATTAGTTTATCTTGGATCAGATATTTTATATTTATCTTCTGCAATTACCGATACTTTTTTAATTTTTGCTTATATTGGGATATTACTTTTTTCTGGTTTAAAACAATGTATCGCCAAACTCTTCCGATTACTAAAAGAATTCATCTGATTGTCTATTAAGATAGCTATAGATATAATCAAATGTTTGTTTGATACATATTATGCGTGCATATAATTATACTAATTGATATTTTTAAACGAAATTAAGTATTGGGGCAATATACCTAACCGGCAATTAACAGTGATTTTAGTAAAAGTGGTTATTAAAAGTATCTTTAAAATATCTTTTTTGAAGACTATATTCGTCTATCCGAACAGATATTTGCTACTTGTCAAGCTTTATATATTTTGAAAAGGCTTATTAATATTAAGTATTTTGTCAATTTCGCAATTGTTTTGGCTTATTACCAAAAATGCTATTGCCAACATAACCTGATTATTTATTCAGTTTAAACGACTGCTATCTGTATAATTTTTATCTGAATATGTTATTTGATTTGTAAAGCTATATGGCATCATTCTAGCTTGTATATAGTCAATAAAAACTATATTTGAGTTGCAGCGAATATTGATGATACATAAACTGATTAAGTATATTGCATCATATTGATGTTTAATGTAATATTGCTTTGTCTATATTTCAAGCACTGCGGAACAATCTTGAAGTAATCCTCAAAATCTACGGTTATTTCATTGTCAATTCAATCAAGAGTGGAATACTCTGATGAAATAATTACTATTGTGAAATATTCGGCAATATTGACAAATAATAATTTAATATTGAAAAGTGTTTGATTATTATTGCCGTTTGAATTCACAGTTAGACTCCAACCTTGCTTGTGAAATAAATGCAGCAGCTATTTAGGTTAGGCAAGGGACAGCACACTTATTCAGTCTGAATAAAGTTATGGTTTTCTATCATTTTGAAAACAATAATCCGGCTTGAGTCTAATATGCTTTATTTCCCACTAAGTAGGTGAAACATGAGAATTGCTCAAATTTCTCCTTTATGGGAGCGCGTTCCTCCCTACCGCTACGGCGGAATAGAACTGATTGTTAAACTTCTTACTGATGAATTGGTTCGGCGCGGTCATCAAGTAACTTTGTTCGCTTCTGGAGACTCAGTTACTCCTTCAAAGTTGCACTCAGTTCACGATCGCGCCTTACGTCTAGACTCTTCAATTCAAGAGCCAGACATTTATCATCAAATGATTCTCGCTGATGTATATCAAAAGGCATATGCCGATTTTGATATTATTCATTCACACATAGGCTATGCATCTTTGCCCTACAGCAGTTTCGTCAAAACGCCTACCGTGCATACGCTTCATGGTGCATTTTGTTCCGATACGATCAAGATACATCGGCGTTTTTACGAACAGCCTTTAATTAGTATTTCAGAAGCGCAGCGAGAACCTTGTTTGGATTTGAATTATGTTCGTACTGTTTACAACGGTATTGATACATCTGTGTATCCCTTCTACAGCACACCCGCACAACCTGCTTATTTAGCTTTTATAGGTAGAATTTCGCCACAAAAAGGAGCAGCAGAAGCTATACAAATTGCTCGTGCTAATAATTTACCCTTGAAAATGGCTGGAAAAGTTGACGTGGTGGATGCTGATTATTATCGCGAACAAGTCGAACCATTGATTGATGGCGAACAAATTCAATATCTTGGAGAAATTTCCCACGAAGGCAAAGTAAAGCTGTTGGGTGAAGCAATAGCAACTTTATTTCCTATCAATTGGAGAGAGCCTTTTGGTTTAGTAATGATTGAGTCTATGGCTACTGGTACCCCCGTTGTTGCAATAAATTTGGGTTCCGTACCAGAAGTTGTTGCGGATGGAAAAACAGGTTTTGTTTGCGATGACACAGACAAAATGATTGAGATGGTACCAAAAGCTACAAAATTAGACCGCCAAACTTGCCGCGAATACATCGTTAGTCGATTCAGTGTTGAATCTATGACTGATGAGTATGAAAGAGCTTATTCTATGGTTTTGAATTCTAAGCAATCAGTGTAAACTACCAATTAATGAGATTTCAGGATTAATTTCGTCCACTTTCTACCATTGACAGCTTCGACAACATTAAATAGTACATGATATTACTATTGTAGTCTGCCCGTAGGTAGACTTTTTTATTGTAAGATATCTAATTTACCTGACGATATTATTAGGATAAAGCACTTCTTGAAGATGATGAAAGCTGTCTCCTAATTCTACCTAACTAGATGAATTAAAATATCAAAGTGTAAAAAAGTCTTAACTTAGGTGGGTCTTGAAGTCCTGTTGGTATACTTTATTTTTTATAACTTCCTTATATTCAACTCCTAGACAAAATATCGAATCAGCTGATAGCTTAAGTAATATTAGATTACATAATATTCAACAAATACTAAAATACATTAAAAATCAATTATTGATAATTTGAAATTAAGTTAACAATTTATGGTATAAGTAAAAAAATGTATTGTTTTTTCTCTGCTCAAGATAAAGAACAATGTTTATAACTATGTTTATATTTGCTTTCCGTATATTTAAATAAATATAGATAAGAATTATATAATCTATTTAAATAGTTTACGGTAATAGTTAGTAGATAAAGATTATAAAGGCTGTTCCCATCACTGTCAGTGTAGGTAATGGTCAAGATACTTAGTGTATAAGACTTTTAGGCAGAAACGCTAAAAGAACTAGGTACAAATAAATTATAAATATTAGTTGATTTTGTTTAATCGAGGATTGCTATTTAGGATACTTTTTTAAAGGTACAGATTCATAAAGATTTAATATATTAGCCTTTTTGTGTCCCCTAACTTGTCTGAATGCGATTAATGCTTTTGCTTGATGGCTCAAATCAGTTTTGAACAGCGTCTTTTTTCCTGCTGACGCATTCTTAACAAAGAAAATATACACCTGTACACGGAATTTTTGCTAATGACACCGGATACCTTAATGACACCGGAAAAAATTACACTAGACGGAAAAACTTTTGTTCCTGCCGACCAAATTCCCATACCAGAGTGGCCTTGTGTTTTAAGCGAAAGGCCACAAGCATCTTTAACTATAAAAGATGATGATTTGTTTTTGGTAACAGATACTTTGGGTAATATTGCTGGTTGTTCGCTCAATGATATCAACCCTAGTATGGGTTTATTTTGCTGCGATACGCGATTTCTAAGCCGATTAGATTTTCAAATTGAAGGGCGATCGCCAATTTTGCTTAGTAGTACCGCGGATAAAGGGTTTTCACTTTCGGTGTTATGTACGAATCCCAGAATTGAAGATCGTCTTCAAGCAGATACGGTCGGAATTCGTAGGGAACTAGTACTTAATGGTGCCTTATTTGAAGAGATAGAAATATCTAACTACAGTACGACTACTGTCAGCTTTGAAATAAGTATTAGCTTCGATGCAGATTATGTCGATTTATTTGAAGTCCGTGGTTTTAGTAGGGATGAACGCGGTAGACTTTTGCGTTTAGTAGAGCCTAAATCGGAAGAAACTGTCAATAGCGAGGCAGCAATAGCAAAAGGTGAAGATTCGGAAGCTAAGGAAGAAGCCCTAACCCTTGCTTATCAAGGTTTAGATAATATGATCATGGAATCGCGCATCCATTTTCAGCATCGTCAACCTGATTATTTTAAAGGTTATACAGCCGTTTGGCAGTTGGAGCTAGGCAGTCACGAAACCCAAAAGCTGGGTTATCGGATTAATATGTTTACCAATAATAAGCCTAGCTCCACAGTTAGCGCTCCTGTAACTTTGGTTCAGGCTAGATCTGCTGAGATGATGGAGGAGCAGGATTGGGTACAAAAGATTACTCAAATTCGCTCGGACAAAGGTACTTTTGATCGAGTTATCGAGCGAAGCGAACAAGACATGTATTTGTTGCGGCAGTCTTTTGGTAAGTCGATGACTGTTTCTGCTGGAGTACCTTGGTTTTCGACTTTGTTTGGCAGAGATTCATTGATTACTGCTTACCAAACGTTAATGCTCAATCCAGAAATAGCCAAGGAGACTTTAGGTTTACTTGCTCGCTATCA
Organism: Rivularia sp. PCC 7116; assembly: GCF_000316665.1. GTDB lineage: Bacteria > Cyanobacteriota > Cyanobacteriia > Cyanobacteriales > Nostocaceae > Rivularia. The sequence continues at coordinate 3,220,883 of NC_019678.1, forward strand.
AGGCAAAGTCGAAGATGATTGGCGCGAAGAAGAACCAGGAAAAATTCTTCATGAATTGCGCTTTGGAGAATTAGCTCGTACTCAAGAAATTCCCCATACGCCTTACTACGGTACGGTTGATGCTACTCCTTTATGGTTAATGCTATATGCCGAGTACTATGCCTGGACTCACGATGGTGAAACTTTAGAGCAACTTTGGCCAAATGCTTTAGCTGCAATGGATTGGATCGACCGTAATTTAAAAGAAACGGGCTACCTCAGCTATATTCGGAAATCTAAGCGTGGTTTGCTTAACCAAGGTTGGAAAGATTCTGGAGACTGTATTGTAGATCGTAAAGGTGAATTAGCTAACGGTCCGATTACTCTTTGTGAAGTTCAAGCATATGTTTATTCAGCTAAAATGCGCCTTGCTGAAATTGCTCGGATGAAGAAGCGGCTTGATTTAGCAGATCGTTGGCAGGAAGACGCTAAAAATTTGAAAGCTCGTTTTAATAAAGATTTTTGGATTGAAGACCAAGATTTCTGTGCTTTGTCTTTAGATGGTGAAGGCTCTCAAGTAGACAGCATTACCTCTAACCCAGGTCACTGCTTGCAGTTGGGTATTTTTACTCCTGAAAATGCTTATAGTGTGGCGGAAAGATTGCGGGCACCCGACATGTTTAATGGTTGGGGTATTCGTACTTTGAGCAGTTTGTCTCCAGCTTACAATCCGATGGGCTACCATGTAGGTTCAGTATGGCCTCATGATAATGCAATTATCGCAATGGGATTGCGCTCTCTTGGTTTAGTCGATCAAGCTTTGGAAATTTTCCAGGGTTTATTTGATATGACTTCTATGCAGCCTTATCAACGTCCACCAGAACTATTTTGCGGCTACGAGCGTAATGGTGATGAGGCTCCTGTTAGATATCCTGTTGCTTGTACTCCTCAAGCCTGGGCTACTGGTTCTATTTTTCAGCTATTGCAAATGATGGTTAATTTAGTTCCCGATGCGCCTAATAATTGTCTAAGAATTATCGATCCAGCGCTACCCGAATCTATCAATAGTCTTTCTCTTCATAACTTACGAGTTGGTCCGACAATTCTTGATTTAGAATTTGAGCGTTCTGGCAGTACCACTGCCTGTCGCGTTGCTAAGAAGCGTGGAAACCTCCGCGTTGTTATCGAAGCATAAATCTATGGGGAAGAATTGCTGAATTCAGCCATAAATTGGAAATGTAGAGACGCTATTCAATATTCGCGTGCTTATTTGATGCACGGTAATAGTTCAAAGCGTCTCTACACAAATTTCCGATTTGCCCGCAACAAATCATAATCTTTAGATTTCCTCTGACTCTCCTTTACTTCCGGGGGATGATTCATAAAGAGCATCAAGCTGTTGGCGAGCATCCTCAACATTAATAGAGCGCATTACCAATAAAGGTTCTTTAACAATATTGCCGGAATTATCTAATAATTCTGGATGAGGTACGAAATTCCTTCTTGAAGAAAGCGAATAATTACCTTGATTTCCTCGAACGCTGACTCGATCCAGTCTCCCAAATCGCGCTGGATAGTTTCCTTGTCTATCAAAACTAAACATGATTAGATTCCGGATCAAATTCGCAACAGCAATAAAAGCAAGAATAGTAAAAGCGACAATGTAAAGTAGTTGTAATAGCATTTTCTTTTCCTTTAGGAGCAGCAAGTTTTAAACATTCATTTCAATTAGTCAGAGCAGGCATTTTTCGCGAGTCGCTTAACTACGTAAATTACTCTCACGTCTTCATATGCCCATAGAAGATCGAGCAAAGCAGACTATACAAAATCAAATCTTCTGTAGCATTAATTACATTTTCTCTCAAAGGTCATTAATTTTAAAGAACTTTAGAAAAAATATTCATTACTTTATAATTTCCTTGCTGACCTGAAACATCCTATTTAGAGTGGAATCGCATTGTAACATTACAATATAACAGCAACTAATTTAAAATTCCCACCTGGTATAAAAGCAACTCTAAATAATATGTTGTCTGCTTTCACTTCATCCGCAGCAAACTAATTAGGTCAACAAATAGGATCGCTGTTGCTTATCCGAAGACAACTGCGATTTTGTTTCTGACGAGTTTTGTAAAGGAACCTTACCAATACTCGAAATCTTTCAGCAATCGGTGCAAGATTGTGTTAGATAACTTTGGCTCCAGCAAATTCGAGTCTCGCATAAATGAGAAGAAAAATCCGAATTTTATTACTAATATTAACGTTCTTTAATATTCTTAACATTTAAAGGAGTATGTTTTTTCAATTAGAACCTTAAAAAAATCTGTAATTCTGATTACACTTTGATTATATATATTGATTTTCTAATTTGTACATAACCAAAAGACTGAATATGTAGATATAGCTTGTCAATAGAGAAGACTATGTAAATTGTATTGACGAAATCTTAGGAAAGAGTTATACAGTCTACCGCAAGGTCGTTAATATAGATGCAGTTCCATAATATATAGAGTAAATAGTTCGCCAATGGTTAAACAGCCGATATCGCCCCCGGAGTCTCTTAATCAATCTGAAGAACCGGCAAAAATTAATTTACCGCGTACCAGCGAGTCTGAGGATTTAAAAAAGATTCGTCATACGACTTCTCACATCATGGCAATGGCGGTACAAAAGCTGTTTCCCAAGGCGCAAGTCACCATTGGTCCGTGGATTGAAAACGGTTTTTACTACGATTTTGAAAATTCAGAACCTTTTACCGAGAAGGATTTGAAAGCCATTTACAAGCAGATGGTGAAAATAATTAATCGTAAATTACCCGTTAGAAGAGAAGAAGTAAGTCGGGAGGAAGCCGAACGTAGAATCAAAGAAATTAACGAACCTTATAAATTAGAAATTCTAGAAGATATTAAAGAAGAACCGATTACTATCTACCACTTAGGGGATGAATGGTGGGATTTATGTGCTGGTCCTCATTTAGAAAATACTGGAGAATTAACGCCCAAAGCGATTGAATTAGAAAGTGTCGCTGGTGCTTATTGGCGCGGAGATGAAAATAAAGCACAGTTACAGCGTATTTATGGTACCGCTTGGGAAAATCCAGAGCAGCTAGCAGAGTATAAGCGACGTAAAGAAGAAGCAATGCGTCGCGACCATCGTAAATTAGGTAAAGAGTTAGGTTTATTTGTATTTTCCGATTTAGTTGGCCCAGGTTTACCCCTGTGGACTCCCAAAGGTACTTTATTAAGAAGTCTATTAGAAGATTTTCTTAAACAAGAACAGTTAAAGCGGGGTTATTTACCTGTAGTAACTCCTCATATTGCCAAAGTTGATTTATTTAAAAAATCCGGACACTGGCAGAAATACAAAGAAGATATGTTCCCCCTGATGGCAGAAGATCAGGAAGCTGCCAAATTAGAAGACGGTTTTGTAATGAAGCCGATGAACTGTCCGTTTCACATTCAAATATACGACAACGAACTGCGTTCCTATCGAGAATTACCAATACGTTTAGCTGAATTCGGTACAGTTTACCGCTACGAACAATCTGGAGAATTAGGGGGATTAACAAGAGTAAGAGGTTTTACTGTAGATGATTCTCACTTATTCGTAACTCCCGAACAATTAGACGAAGAATTTCTCAACGTTGTAGATTTGATTTTGTCAGTTTTTAATAAATTGCAACTAAAGAATTTTAGAGCCAGATTCAGTTTCCGCGACCCAGAAAACAAAGAAAAATATATTGGTTCAGATGAAGCTTGGGAAAAAGCTCAAGGTGCGATTCGTAGGGCTGTTGAAAAGCTAGGAATGGAGCATTTTGAAGGAATAGGTGAAGCTGCTTTTTACGGCCCAAAATTAGACTTTATTTTTCAAGATGCGCTGCAAAGAGAATGGCAGTTGGGAACTGTACAAGTTGACTATAATTTACCCGAACGCTTCAAACTAGAATACGTTGCTGAAGATGGTTCTCGTCAACGTCCAATAATGATTCACCGTGCGCCCTTCGGTTCTTTAGAAAGATTAATTGGTATTTTAATCGAAGAATATGCAGGTGATTTTCCTTTATGGTTAGCACCAGTACAAGCAAGATTATTACCAGTTACAGAAGTCCAATTAGATTTCGCTAAAGAAGTCGCAGCCAAAATGATTTCGTTAGGTATTCGTGCCGAAGTTGATACTAGTGGCGATAGACTTGGTAAACTAATACGTAATGCCGAAAAACAGAAAATTCCCGTAATGGCTGTAGTGGGACAAAAAGAAGTAGAATCCAATTCTTTAAGTATTCGTACCCGTGCTTCCGGGGATTTAGGAACTATGTCCGTATCCGAAGTACTGGACAATATGAAGAATGCTATTACCAATTACAGCAACTTTTAGGAGACAATAGAAGTGGGCTAATGCCCACTTGCTATTACCGAATTTATATAAATACCCAAAAAATAACATTATGAGTACTCCAAAAGAAAGCATCCAATCTATTTTGAAACAGTTACCGGATGATTGTTCAGTTGAAGATATTCAATATCATTTGTATGTCAGCGAAAAAGTGCGACGTAGCATAGAAGTAGCCGATACTAGAGGAACAAGGACACACAATGAGGCCAAAGAACGTTTAAGCAAATGGCTTATCAAGTAGTATGGTCACCTAAAGCTTTAGATGATGTAGAAGCAATTGCTGTATATATCTCTCGCGATTCTGCTTCCTATGCTGCTGCGGTAATTAAGAAAATACTTGATGTGACTCGTAGTTTGGATCGCTGTCCTACTTCTGGTGAAGTTGTACCAGAATTTGATGATGATAGCATCAGACAACAGTTTGCCTACATGTATCGAATTATCTACCGTATCAAGGACAAGACAGTTACTATTGCCACGGTAACTTACAAAAAGAAACTGCTGGAGGAATTTGGCGAAGAGTAATACATCTTTCTAAAGAACCACTTTAATCTAAGTAAAAACTCGGCTTAATTCTATAGCCGGGTTTTTTCTATTGGAAGGGTTAGTTGTTAGTTATTGTGGTTAATTTTTTGTCGGGTGTGTGACGCGGCTAATAAACTATCTACTAACCACTAACAAATAACCAAAATAAATGGGGGTGATGATGCATCACCCCCACCAAATATTTCTATAACGATTTAATAGCACCAGCCCGGAATTTTGTATTTAACTACTCGGCAATATTCACCAAACCAGCAACGTTTGAATCTGCTAATGTTGGTGCGGAAATAACTTTAGAATACAAACTTGATGGTTGTTCGGACGCAATTACAGGTAGCGCTTCTCTTGCATGAGCAGCTAATTGCTGCGTCTTCACATCATAAGTTTGTGTTGCCAATTTCGGATACAAACCGATACCGATAATTGGAAGTAGTAAAGAAGCGGCAATGAAAAGCTCGCGGGGTTTTACATCGGGTACTATTGCATCCAAATGTAATTCTTCATTCTGCTTTCCGTAGAATACTTGTCTCAATAGAGATAATAGATAAATCGGAGTCAAAATTACGCCTACAGCACTTAACAATACAACTACAACCTTAAAGCTGGAACTGTAAACGTCGCTGCTGGAAATACCGAGGAATACCATCAATTCGCCAACGAATCCGCTCATTCCTGGTAGTGCTAAGGAAGCCATTGCACCAGCGGTATACAAAGCGAAAGTTCTAGGCATTACTTTCGCCATTCCACCCATTTTATCCATCTCTAAGGTGTGGCTGCGTTCGTAAGTTACGCCGGATAGGAAGAATAATGCTGCTGCAATCAAACCGTGGGAAATCATCTGTAACATCGCACCGCTCATACCAATTTCGGTGTAGGAACCGATTCCGACTAACACGATACCCATGTGAGCGATTGAAGAATAAGCCAAACGACGCTTCAAATTGGTTTGTGCGAAAGCACAGCAAGCACCGTAAATAATGTTAACTACACCCAAAATTATTAGTACGGGAGCAAAAACAACGTGAGCGTTAGGCAGCATTTCCATATTGATGCGAATTAATGCATAACCACCCATCTTTAACAATACGCCCGCCAAAATCATCGAACCAGGTGCAGAAGCTTCACCGTGAGCATCCGGTAGCCAAGTGTGAAGAGGGAAGATTGGCAATTTTACACCGAAGGCAATCAAGAAACCTGTGTAAGCAAGCATTTCTAGAGTTTTGGGATATTGCTTCATTCCCAAAGCTGTCATATCGAAAGTTACGGTATCGCCAGAAAATGCCATTGCAAAGGCTGCTACCAAAATAAATATAGATGCTGCGGCTGTATAGATAATAAATTTAGTTGCCGCATAGCGACGTTTTGGTCCTCCCCAGATGGAAATTAGCAGGTATACGGGAACCAACTCAATTTCCCACATCAAGAAGAACATTAATAAATCTTGAGCGACGAATACGCCAACCTGAGCAGCGTACATCACCATCATCAAACTATAAAATAAACGTGGCTTATTTGTGACTCTCCAAGCCGCAAAAATCGCCAAAGTATTAATTAAGCCTGTTAATAAAATCAAGGGCATTGACAAACCGTCAGCTGCCACAGACCAATTTAAACCTAGCTGAGGTACCCAAGCGTATTTTTCAATCAGTTGGAATGATGCGTTCTGAAAATCATAATTCTGCCAAAAGGCACAAATCATTAATGCAAAGTCCGCCATCGCCACACCCAAGCCAAACCAGCGGACGGTTTTGCCATCTTTATCGGGAACTAGGGGAATGACCAATGCTGCTACTAGGGGCAACAAGATTATAGAAGTTAGCCAAGGAAATTCGCTCATTACTGACAATCGTTTTACAATTTATCTTAATGTTTACATTATATTAAGCATTCTATAGTTTTGTAAACAGAATTTACCCCTATAAAATGAAAATTTAGACTTTTTTTAGTAATAAATACTCAAAAAAATCGTGATTTGTATCTATATTATAAATTTTTGTTAAAAACACAAATAGCAGTGACTGCAGTCACTGTCACAATTTGTAACATAAGCCCTATCTTAAGAGGGTTGAAAATTAGTAAAATTTTTCAATGGCTAACCAAGAATATAGAAATGTATATTTGAAGCGAAAAACAATTTCTATGAATAAAGAAAATTTGCAAGCGGAAGTATCATAAACTTTTCCCTACTCCCTAATCAAACAACCCGGTTAACAATCGTCCAAACATCTCCATCAGAACGAACGTAAGGAACGGAAATAGTTTTAAAGCCAGTAATAAAAGGTTTGTAATAAACTTGCCAATAAAGCGGAGTTAAATTATCGGCACAAGTTTTGAGGCTGTGAATTTCTGTTGCTAGTTCTGCTGCAAGCTGATTTATGCGCTCTGCATGAGTTTTAGCTTTAACTTTGGCTTTTTCTAACTGTTCTTTCTGCTCGGAAAGACGAGTTATATATCCCGAACGAGATTTTTTTATGATTGTTTCTTTTTCTGCAAGCTGAGCTTCTAAAGCTGCGATCGCCTCATCTATTCCTTTAAGTTCGGCAAATAGTTGAGGATTTTCTCTTGCTTGACGGCGATAAGCTTCTGCTATTGCTTGAGGTGAATCATCTTCAGAAGGGGTTACGTTTACAGCAAGAGAAGCACCTTCTCGGCGCAATTTATTAATTTGAGAGCGAATCACCGCAATTTCTGCCCTTACATCCTGCATAATTGCTTTTTATCCTTGAACGACGCTTCTTGCTCCTTCACGATCAATTTGGAGCGTTTGTACTTGTGCTTTAACTCCTTTATTCTCCCATTCGGAAACCATCGCTGTCGCTACAGCTTGAGAATTAGCAGTATTAGTTAATGCAAGTAATGTTGGTCCGGCACCACTGATTACCATACCGTAAGCACCGGCTGACAAAGCTGCGGCGCTTATCAGATCGTAATTATTAATCAGTTTTTTTCTGTAGGGCTGATGTAACTTATCTTGTAAAGCAGCCTGCAACCAATTTTGATTACCAGTTTCCAGTCCACGGAGCAGCAATCCTAGATGTGCTGCATTGAAAATCGCATCTCCACGACTTACTTGAGCAGGTAATACTTGTCGCGCTTCACTGGTTGAAAGTTCAAAATCTGGAATTGCTAATACCGGTACGACATCTTTACACCAGGGTATATCACAAATTTCCCATCCCGTATCGCTTGTAGCAGCCAAACGGCATCCACCAAAAAGCGCGGGTACCACGTTATCAGGGTGTCCTTCGATCGTGATGGCTAATTCCACTACTTTATCTAGTGTTAAAACTTCACCTGCTAATACATTTGCGCCGATTAACCCACCGATAATAGCCGTTGCAGAACTACCTAAACCCCGCGCTAATGGAACCCCTAAGTTAATCTCAATTTTGACTGGTAATGGTTTTTGTTCAATGTGCTCAAAGAATTTGACGAATGCTTGATATACAAGATTGGTTTCATCGGTTGTTACTCGTGCTGCTTCAGTCCCGGTAACGGTAATAATTAACTTTTGACTTGTATTTACTTCTTCCCGAGTAAACTTGAACTCGTTATAAAGCGTTAAAGCAGCACCAATACAATCGAAGCCAGGGCCTAAATTCGCAGTTGTGGCAGGAACGGTTACGCAGACAGAAGACACAGCAGACATTAATTAGATTTAATTTATTAAACAATCTTGAGTATTTAATTATTCAGCATCTCATATAAATCACTACTTATACAAAAAACTTCCAAGCACTATGTTGACTCTTCGCTTACGGAAAGGTGTTTAGGGAATTACAGCATTACAGCTTTTTGTAACTTGGATTTGAAATAACCTAAAATAATTTGAAATCAAAAAACCGGGCTTCTAAAATAAGCTGGGTTTTAACCGGATATTGAATTACAGACAACTGAAGTTTTCGTTTAAAGATGTTAAATTCAATGTAGATAAAGCAAAAGGGACTGGGTAAGTCCCAATCCCGAAAAAAGCGGGTCAACCACTATTTAATTAAGTTAACCCATGCAGCTTTGGGAACGCGCAGAAAAACTTCTATTGCAATACCAACTTAACGTTAGCGTTTTGCAAGCCGCGTTGCTTAACTTCAGTCAAAGTCTTATTAACAGCATACTTTTGGTTGATGGAGTTAATTAATTCGGTCTGGTTGTGCTTCTTGGCAACACCCCATAGATCCGCAATTAAATCAAAAGAACCATCGGTATTGCGAGACCAACCTAAATCATATTCACCTTCCAAAACTGCAACGATGTCGGCACGAACGCGCTGACCATTATAACCACGAACATCAGCTTCAGACTTAACGGTGATACCTAAGTCACTCAAAGAAGACTTAAGAATTTCAGAATCGGTAATTTTGGTACGTAGAGTGCTAAAGTGAGACATTTGGGTTTCCTCCAAAAAGAAGATTGAGATTAAGACAACGGTTTTTTAGACTAAGCCGCGTTTATATTTACGCGGTTTTTTTATTTGCTAGCTTTGGGTTTGCTAGCCTTTGCTCCTACTTAAGTAGGAGAAAGCTTTTTAGAACTCCATTCGCTGATACTCAGCTACGGAGGCTGCTGCTGGACGTGCTCGCTGTCTCGCCCAGTCTCGAAGCGCAGTAACTTGTTCTTGCATCGTTCGAGACAGCGGTAAAGTCGCTTTGAGTGCAGCAATAATATCTAGTTGAGTGAACTCACGATCTTGGGCAAAAGCTTCGTACATTGCTGCCACTATCGCTTGTTCAATTTCTGCTCCAGAAAAGCCATCAGACATCTTGGATAACTGTTCCAAATCGAATCTTGTGATGTCTTTACGGCGCTTATTCAAGTGAATCGTGAAAATATCTTGCCTTTCCTGAGATGTAGGCAGATCCACGAAGAAAATTTCGTCAAACCGACCTTTCCTTAAAAATTCTCCTGGCAGGCGTTCAACCCGATTGGCAGTTGCCATCACGAATACGGGTGATTTCTTCTCCTGCATCCAGGTTAGGAAAGACCCAAAAATGCGGCTGGAAGTTCCTCCATCAGAGTCGCCAGAACCAGAGCTACCAGCAAAAGATTTATCTAATTCATCAATAAACAATATCGCCGGAGAAATAGATTCCGCTGTTTTTAAGGCATTACGCAAATTGGCTTCACTTCTCCCTACCATTGAGCCATCGTAGACTCGCCCCATATCCAAGCGTAAAATCGGCAATCCCCATAGTTTTGAAGTGGTTTTTGCTATTAAAGACTTTCCACAGCCCGGAACCCCCAGAATTAACATTCCTTTCGGTTGCGGTAAACCATATTCCCTTGCTTTTTCTGTGAAAGCATCAGAACGCTGCGTAAGCCACTTTTTCAACTCTTCTAAACCACCAACAGCTTCAATTGTTTCATCTTCTTCAATGTATTCTAATATTCCATTGCGTCGGATAAGCTGCTTCTTTTCGGATAAAACGATATCTACTTCTTTTTCGGTTAACTGCCGCTTCGTAACTTGAGCTTTGCGGTATACTTTTTCAGCTTCATCTCTGGTTAATCCTAAAGCCGCTCTCAATAACTTTTCCCGTGCTTCAGTTGTTAATCGCCGCGCATTTTGCTGACCCAAATGACTATCTAAAACTTTGTTTAGATCGGACATATTTGGAAGTGGGAAATCAAGCACAACCACTTCTTTTTCCAACTCGATAGGAACCTGCTGCACCGGTGACATCAAAACTATATTCTTTTGAGTACCTTTAAAGCTGGCGATCGCATCTCGTAAAGATCTAGTTGTTGCTGGTGCGTCAATAAACGGGTGTAAATCTTTTAGAATAAATATACCAGGTTCTTTCTGACGGATAATCCACTCAATTGCCGCTTCAGGAGAAACGGTATTGTGTTGAGTTACGCTCCGACCTTGACCATACTCCACAATCCCGTGGGTTACAGTCCATACATACAATCGACGCTGCGGCTGCTGTCTTTGAGCGATAGAATAAATTGCTTGCTCTGCCCGCTCTTCCTCGGAGGTCACAAGGTAGATTAAGGGATATTGAGCTTGAACCAGTATTTTGAGTTCTTCTTGCATATATCAACCTACTTGAGACCTAAAGACACTACAGACATCGTTCATCGCTTTCAACTCTCGGTAAAGACAGAATTATGAATTAGCTATCCATAATTCGCGGATCAGCTAACAAGGAACCAGTTCCTCAAAGTCTTCCTGATTAACTTTTTGACCTTGCTCCATTTCACTGACAGAAACTTCTTTACCACCTATTACTCCTGGTTGATTACCTAGAGTAACTAATTCCCCTTCACGCAAGACTAGTGAACTTTCGCAGTTGGGACATGAGTAAACCCTGTGAGTTCTTCCGTAAGAACCTTCGACCTCATCTACCAATTCTGAATTTGCTAGATAAAATACGAGGGCACGCTCGGCAAGCTCTGACATAGGTTCGCTCTCAACTGCTGAACGTATTTTTAAACTTTTGTGCAGTTCTGGGGATAGATACAAAGTAACTTTTTGCTTAGCTTGCATATAACTGTTTTGCGTTCTTACCCGGGTATGTATCTTACGATATCGGCTCCCCTATTCGTTGTCAAGACTGCAAAGCGTTTTGACGCTATTTTTGTAATACTTCTTTACAATAGATTCGTAAGCGGGTTAAATTTCTTCATGAAACAGTAGTACGAAAAGCATACCTACAAAGGTTTTACCCCAAAAATAGCAGCATGAGTCTAAAGAATTAAAAATTATTTACTGTCTGCGACGAAGTAGATTTTTCACGCTTATTCGCCTGAATTTAGGTTTTATTTGCAAAAAAAACTTTCAGTTAGTATCACCATGATGGTTGAGAGGGGACACAAACCTGATAGATTTAGCTATCAGCGAGTATAAAAAGCGTAAAAATGAAAGTCCTGGTTATTGGTGGAGATGGCTATTGTGGTTGGGCAACCGCACTTTACCTTTCAAATCGTGGTTATGAAGTTGGAATTTTAGATAATTTAGTGCGACGGCACTGGGATAATGAATTAGGTGTACAGACTTTAACGCCCATTGCACCGATTCAACAACGTATCCAGCGCTGGAAGGATTTAACTGGTAAATCTATCGACTTATTTATCGGCGATATTACCAACTATGAGTTTATTCAAAAAGCTTTGCATGAATTTGAGCCAGAAGCTGTAGTACATTTTGGCGAACAGCGCTCGGCTCCTTTTTCGATGATTGACCGCGAACACGCAGTTTTAACACAAGTTAACAATGTAGTGGGTACATTGAACATACTTTACGCGATGCGTGAAGATTTTCCCGATTGTCATTTAGTCAAGCTAGGGACAATGGGTGAATATGGTACTCCTAACATTGATATCGAAGAAGGCTATATCACCATCGAGCATAATGGACGAAAAGACACTTTACCTTACCCTAAGCAACCGGGTAGTTTCTACCACCTGAGTAAGGTTCACGATAGTCATAATATTCATTTTGCTTGTAAAATCTGGGGATTGCGAGCTACAGATTTGAACCAAGGCGTAGTTTACGGTGTTTTAACCGAAGAAACGGGTATGGATGAAATGTTAATAAACCGTCTTGACTACGATGGTGTATTCGGTACCGCATTAAACCGTTTCTGCATTCAGGCTGCTATCGGTCACCCCTTAACCGTTTACGGTAAAGGTGGACAAACTAGGGGCTTCCTGGATATTCGAGATACAGTTAGGTGTATTGAATTAGCGATCGCTAATCCGGCACAATCCGGAGAATTCCGCGTATTTAACCAGTTTACTGAACTTTTCAGCATTAGTGACTTAGCTATGATGGTGAAAAAAGCCGGTAATGCGATAGGGTTAAATGTAGATATTAATCATTTAGAAAACCCTAGGGTAGAGTTAGAACAGCACTACTTTAACGCTAAGAATACCAAACTTTTAGATTTGGGTTTGCAGCCTCACTTGTTGTCAGATTCATTGCTAGACTCGTTGCTGAACTTTGCGGTCAAGTATCAGCAAAGAGTTGATAACAAACAAATTTTGCCAAAAGTTTCTTGGCATAGAAAATAGGGAAGATTATTTTTTTAGTAGTTAGCATTTAGCAGTTAAATTTCCAGCTTCTAATTGCTAGCTACTAAGAAATTGTAGAACTGTTTATGGATGTATTAGCACAAGCTAATATTCAGCTTCTGTTTTGGGCGATCGAGATATTCGGTAAATTTAAGATATGATTGCCTCCGCAATATCATCCCTTCGTTTCTTATATACATATTTATCAACCATGCGAAATGCAATTGTTCTACTATCTTCCTGTACTGAATAGTTTTGTATGAGAATTGCTTTATTTACCGAAACATTTCTGCCTAAAGTTGACGGAATTGTAACGCGCCTTCGTCATACCGTCGAACACTTACAGCGTAATAACAATCAAGTGTTAGTAGTTTGTCCGGATGGGGGAATCACAGAATACAAAGGAGCTAAAATCTATGGGATTTCTGGCTTCCCTTTACCCATGTATCCGGAACTCACGTTAGCACTACCTCGTCCGGCTATTAGTGAAGTTCTAGAAAAATTTGATCCAGATATTATTCATGTAGTCAACCCAGCAGTTCTAGGTTTAGCTGGGATTGTTCATAGTAAAATACATAACATTCCCTTAGTAGCTTCCTATCATACTCACTTACCGCAATATCTGCAACATTACGGCTTGGGAATGCTAGAAGGATTGCTTTGGGAATTGCTTAAAGCTGCTCACAATCAAGCTGCTTTAAATCTATGTACTTCGACAGCAATGATGAAAGAATTAACTTCTCATGGTATAGAACGTGTAGATCTGTGGCAACGAGGAGTTGATACAGAATTATTTCATCCAACCATGAGTAGTCCACAAATGCGCCAGCAGTTGTCGCAAAACAATCCAGAAGCTCCTTTACTACTTTATGTAGGGCGCTTATCTGCTGAAAAGGAAATCGAGCGAATTAAGCCGATTTTAGAAGGTATTCCCGAAGCCAGACTCGCATTAGTAGGGGATGGGCCTCATCGCGAAGCCTTAGAAAAACATTTTTCTGGAACAAATACTTATTTTGTCGGCTATCTTACTGGGGCGGATTTAGCTTCAGCTTTTGCTAGTGCTGACGCTTTCGTTTTTCCTTCTCGTACTGAAACATTAGGATTAGTATTATTAGAAGCGATGGCTGCTGGATGCCCAGTTGTTGCGGCACGTTCTGGAGGTATTCCAGATATTGTTACAGATGGAGTCAACGGATATCTTTTCGAGCCAAAATCTGATGATACAGGAGCAATAGCTGCAACACTTCGTCTTTTAAGAGAAAAACAACAGCGAGAAGCTATCCGCCAAAATGCCCGTCAAGAGGCAGAACGTTGGGGATGGTCTGCTGCTACTCATCAGTTACAAACTTTTTATGAAGGAATTGTCTATTCTCAGATGCCGAAATCTGCATAATTTAGATTTTACTATCTAAATAAACCATATAAGGACGGGAACATAGCCCGTCTTTATTAAGTTTAAATGACATTTAATGACAAAATATTTATGAACATGTTTAGCTTCTCAATTATTGTTATTAAATAGTATTCTAAGTGTAATATATCTCCGTTAATGAAAAACAGAATTACTACATTAAAATAAATACCTTCAAATCTTGTAAGGGTAATGATTACATAGTAATTCAGCACAAACTGTAAGTCACTCTATAAACCTTATTTAAGACACTTTATCTATGCATTGGTCTAAGCGTAGATAAATAATGCTTATCTGAAAATATTATCAAATAAATTACATGATTTTTATATAGTTATAAATTGCAAAAATTAGATTATGATTCTGATGTAAGTATAAAATTGTACTCAGAATTAAACCTCTATTATCTTGAATTTATAACTCCTATGACACTCTTGAATCCTGGTAGCGTACTAGCTACGCTAACCGAACTGACTCAGGTGAATCGCACTCATGCTTTATTACGGCGTGTTAAAGACCTTTCTGTTAACGAATTTGTTTGCTTGCTGGATTTTATCACTGCCGAGTTCCAGCAGTTTATCAGAGCTATAGAACTGATAAACAATGAAGCTTTGGAAACAATGTTAGAGAAAGTGCTCGAGGCGATTACCTTAAAAATAGGGCAAATTCTTCAAGCAGAACACACTACCATTTTTTTAGTTGACCGCGATAAAGGTCAGCTATGGTCAAAAGTTCCGCAGAATAATATTAATAAAGCTTTAGAAATTCGTACCCCGATAAATGTTGGGATTCCAGGTCATGTTGCTAGCACCGGACAATATCTAAATATTGCCGAAACTACTACTCATCCTCTATTCAGTCCGGAACTAGAAAAACAATTGGGCTATAAGATTGAGAATATTTTATGTATGCCGGTAGTAAGCAGCAAAAATCAAATTGTTGCTGTTGTACAACTTGCAAATAAAGCAGGGAAAATCCCTTTTGATAACGAAGATGAAAAATGTTTTCGGGAATTTGCAGCAAGTATTGGTATTATCCTTGAAAGCTGTCAGTCTTTTTATGTAGCAGCCCGCAATCAAAGAGGAGCAACGGCGCTTTTAAGAGCAACTCAAACACTTGGTCAAAGTTTAGACTTAGAAGCGACTTTACAAATAGTCATGGAACAAGCCCGAATTTTGATGCAAGCAGACCGCAGCACGCTGTTTTTGTATCGAAAAGAAATGAACGAGCTGTGGACGAAAGTAGCTGCTGCTGATGGTGAAACCGTGATGGAGATTAGCATTCCCAGCAATCGTGGAATTGTTGGTTACGTCGCGTCAACTGGCGAAGCCTTAAATATTCCTGACGCATACAAAGACCCTCGTTTCGACCCAACCACGGATAGGAAAACGGGCTACTATACCCGCAATATTTTATGCTTACCAGTTTTTAATTCAGCAAATGAGCTAATCGGCGTAACGCAACTAATAAATAAACAGAAAGGAAGTTTTAGTGCTTCGGATGAAGAATTTATGCGAGCTTTTAATATACAAGCAGGAATTGCTTTAGAAAATGCTCGTTTATTTGAAAGTGTATTGTTAGAAAAACAATATCAAAAAGACATTTTGCAAAGTCTATCAGATGCTGTAATATCTACTGACATGGAAGGTAGAATAGTTACTATTAATGATGCAGCATTAGAACTATTAGGTTGTCCCCTAACAGGAGATGCAAGTACAAGAGATAACAAAATTCTTTGGGAAAAAAATTTAATTGGTCGCCTGCTATGGGAAATCGTTCCCATCGAAAATTTACAATTTCGCTTAGAAGATAGTTTAAATAATGGGGCAAGACATTACGTACCAGAACAAAGTTTGATGGTGGGACTGTATTATTTGCCTGGTGAGTCAGAAGAGTTAGAAGAATATATATTAGCATTGCCAAATTCTTCTAATCCAGAAGTTTTTATTCCTTGGAACCTACCGCTTACTCCTCAATCTCAGTTCGTGCATTCAACGAGCGTCGAACCAATAGAAAGAAGTATTAACCTTACAGTTAATTCCTTAACTAATCCAGAGGGTGGGGTACGTGGTGGATTGGTTGTTCTAGAAGATATCAGCCAGGAAAAACGTTTAAAAACTACGATGTACCGCTATTTAAATCCCCATGTAGCCGAGCAAGTTATGGCTTTAGGAGAAGATGGGTTAATGGTGGGAGAACGCAAAGAAGTTACTATCCTATTTTCTGATATCAGAGGCTATACAACTCTTACAGAAAACCTTGGAGCTGCTGAAGTTGTATCGCTGCTAAATCAATATTTTGAAACTATGGTGGAAGCTGTCTTTAACTATGAAGGAACTTTAGACAAGTTTATTGGCGATGCTTTAATGGCAGTATTTGGTGCGCCTCTGCCTTTAACAGAAAATCATGCTTGGCGAGCGGTACAAGCTGCCTTAGATATGCGACATCGGCTCAAGGAATTCAACGAAAGACGCATAGTTCAAGAACAACCGCAAATCAAAATTGGTATCGGAATTAGTTCCGGAGAAGTAGTTTCAGGAAATATTGGTTCTCGCAAGCGAATGGACTACACCGTCATTGGCGATGGAGTAAACTTAAGTTCGCGCTTAGAGGGAACCACCAAGGAATATGGTTGCGATATTATTTTAAGCGAATTTACTTATCAACTATGTAGCGACCGAGTAATAGTGCGCGAACTGGACAAGATAAGAGTCAAAGGTAAACATCAAGCCGTAAAAATTTATGAATTGATCGGCGATCGCAGCACTTGTTTGGACTCAAATACTCAAGAGTTCTTATCTTATTATCATGCCGGACGTGCGGCTTACTCTTCTCAAAATTTTCCACAAGCATTAATTTGTTTTGAAGCAGCAAAAAGAATTCGACCAACAGACAGTGCTGCTAATATTCACATCAAACGCTGTAACAAATATTTAGCTGAGCCTCCCGAGAAATCTTGGAGTGGAGTTTGGACGATGGTTGACAAGTAATCAGCTAATGTGGTTTTTCTAATTCTAGAGTTTAGTTTTAGGTGTTCCGTGTATCTTAATTTCAAAAGGACTTTACATATTACCAAATGGTAATTCAAGGACAGAGTTTAAGTCTATTTTCGCTTTGTTTTTTGCTATTTTTGAAACTATTTTCCTCAGATTTTAATCCTTCAATCAATGATAAATTAGATACAAGCATCAATATATAATTACATAATTGAAAAATTGTATCAGTCAATATTTCTGTATGGACTACAGAATTTATTACGAGCAACATACTTTCATGATTGCGATGTCAAGAAGCATTTATCGAAGGTATAAATTGTGCTAAATATTTGACTTCATGTAGCAAGTGCCTAAGTGGTAAATTGATACGCAGCTAATATATAAGGCAAAATTTCATTTTGATGTGCAGAGTTTGGCTTTGTTAACCAAAGTTGCCCATCATGATTGCTAATGCGGATATTCTGTCCGCGTCTTGTATATAAATAAAATATTCAGCAGCAGCTTAGAGATACAAAATGGGCATTAAAAACAAAAAGTAAAGAAGTTCTATCTAGCTAATATTACTAATGGCTGTTAATTCTATTAATTAACGACTAAAGATAGAATGGTTAAGCCATAACACGGTATCAGTTCTCTCTCACACTATACAATCGCTACCATGTCTGTTAACTCTAAGTTATACGAAGGTAAAGCCAAAATTCTTTATCAGACAGATGTACCAGAAATATTACTTGCTGATTTTAAGGATGACGCTACTGCTTTTAATGCTCAAAAGCGAGGCACTATAAGTAACAAAGGGACAATCAACTGTAGCATTTCTAGCAAATTATTTCAAAAATTAGAACAAAACGGTATTAATACTCATTATCTAGATAACCCAACTTCAAACCAAATGCGGGTTAAAGCGGTGAGAATCATTCCTTTGGAAGTCGTTGTGCGGAATATAGCAGCCGGAAGCCTTTGCAAGCAAACAGGTTTAGAATTGGGAACCTTGCTCAAGAAGCCGTTAGTAGAGTTTTATTACAAAAACGATGAATTAGGAGATCCATTGTTAACTAAAGAACGTCTACTGTTGTTAGAACTAGCTAGTGAGGAACAAGTTGAAGAAATTATTCATCTAACATTGCGAATCAATGAATTTCTCAAAGATTTTTTTGGCAAATGCGACATTACCTTAGTGGACTTTAAGCTAGAGTTTGGTGTGGATTCACAACAAAGATTACTTTTAGCAGATGAAATTAGTCCAGATACTTGCCGCTTGTGGGATAACTCTACCAATGACTCCAAAGATCGAGTTTTAGACAAAGATCGCTTTCGGAAAGATTTGGGAAATGTGGAAAATGCCTACCAAGAAGTTTTAGAAAGAGTGTTAAAAACAGTAGAAGCAAATATCTAGTTAACTAGATTTTGTTTGATGTCATGAGTTATGACTGTGCTTGACAAATAACTGTTGACTGATGACAAATGATTATCATATTGAACGATGGTGTGTGGAAGTGAATAGGAATCTTAATATTATGCGCTTATCTCCCTTTTTAGCGGCGGTAATGGCTTTTGCTACGGCACTAGGAGTTTCTCCAAGTGCAAATGCACAGAATGCCAATACCTCTAAAGAGTCACAAAAAATTTTCCAAGCAGCAAGCGATAATCCTCAAAAAACTGTCCGAGTATCGCAGCAAATTTCAGATGCAGAAAAATTGCAAGTTGTTATACCAACAACTAAATCGACAACCGCACAAAATACTCCACAAATTCCCCCACCAAATAATTTACCCGAGGGTACACAACAACCAGCACCGCAACCCGCTCCTGCGGATGCTCCCCCTACTCAGCCTCAGATTCCTCCAACCCTGGAAAATAATCAAGCTCCGGTACAGCAAACAAATCCTTCACAACTTCAGCAGCAACAGCAGCAGCAATTTCAGACTCCAGGAACGAGGCAACAACAGCAACAGCCCGCAGCAGATGAAACACGTGTATTAGTATCAGAAGTCTTAGTAAGATCGGAAAGCGGACAGTTAACACCACAATTGCAAGAACAAGTTTATAGAGTGATTCGCACTCAACCCGGACGAACTACAACCCGTTCGCAATTACAAGAAGATATTAATGCTATTTTTGGAACTGGATTTTTCTCAAATGTTCAAGTTGCACCTGAAGATACACCATTGGGTGTGAGGGTAAGCTTTGTAGTTCAAGCAAACCCCGTTTTGCAAAAAGTACAAATAAATGCAAATCCAGGCACTAAGGTTCCCTCCGTACTACCTGAAAAAGCTGTAGATGAACTATTTAGCAAACAGTACGGTCAAATTCTTAACTTGCGCGAACTACAAGAAGGTATCAAAGAGCTAGTTAAAAAATATCAAGACCAAGGTTACGTATTAGCTAACGTAATTGGCGCGCCTCAAGTATCACCTGATGGAGTAGTCACTCTACAACTCGCCGAAGGTGTGGTAGAAGATATCCGAGTTCAGTTCCGTAATAAAGATGGTGAAGCAACTAACGAAGACGGACAACCTGTAAAAGGAAGAACTCAGCCATATATTGTCAAGAGAGAAATACAGCTTGAGCCAGGAGGCGTATTTAACCGCAATACCGTACAAAGAGATTTACAAAGAGTATTCGGACTGGGATTGTTTGAAGATGTCAATGTTTCACTTGACCCTGGTGACGATCCTAGTCAAGTCGATGTAATCGTCAATGTAGTAGAACGTAATAGCGGTTCTATCGCCGCAGGTGCCGGTATCAGTTCTGCGAGCGGACTATTCGGTACTATTAGCTACCAAGAACAAAACCTTAACGGTAGAAATCAAGACTTAGGAGCCGAGCTACAGTTAGGTGTAAGAGAATTCTTATTTGACCTCCGGTTCACAGATCCTTGGATAGCTGGCGACCCCTATCGTACTTCCTATACAGTTAATGCATTCCGTCGTCGTTCAATTTCGTTAATTTTTGATGGCGACGATGAAGAAATTGAAACTGCTGACACAGGTAATGACGATGACGATCGCGATCGCCCTCGGGTTGTTCGTACTGGTGGTGGCGTAAACTTTAACCGTCCGTTAAATAAAAATCCTTACAAAAAGTCGGAATGGGTAGCTTCTGCTGGTTTGCAGTATCAAAGAGTTACAATCACCAACGGTGATGGTGATACCAGCGAAGAAGGCGCAATTTTTGTTGATGGTGTAGAAGAGCCAAATTCACGAGTTGATCTGAGCGCTTCGGGAGATGGTGAAGATGATTTGTTCCTAGTCAAACTAGGAGCATCCCGAGATAAGCGAAACAACCCCTTACAGCCGACGAAAGGTTCCTTCCTGCGTTTAGGTATAGACCAGTCGGTACCTATCGGACAAGGTACTATTGCGATGACAAAACTAAGAGGTAGTTACAGCCAATACATACCTGTAGACTTGACCAATTTTAGTAAAGGAGCCGAAACCCTAGCTTTTAACGTTCAAGCAGGAACAGTTTTGGGTGACTTACCACCTTATGAAGCGTTTTCATTAGGTGGTAGTAACTCCGTGCGGGGTTATGACGAAGGTGCATTAAGTAGCGGACGTAGTTATGTAGAAGCATCTGTTGAATATCGCTTCCCACTATTTTCAGTACTTAGCGGCGCATTATTTGTTGATGTTGGTAGTGACTTGGGAACCACAACCGAACCAGCAGAAGTACTAGATAAAAATGGTACAGGTGTTGGTTACGGGCTTGGGGTAAGAGTACAGTCTCCACTTGGTCCAATTCGGATTGATTACGGTCTTAACGATGATGGAGACAGCCGAATTAATTTTGGTATTGGGGAAAGATTTTAAGTTAAGAGCTAATAGCTAATGGGTAATGGGCAATGGGTAATCGACAGGTATGAATGAACATAAAAATAAATTCATAAACCCATTGCCCAAAGCCCAAAACCCGATTCTTCTAACTAACTGTTTCCCGTTTAACTTGCTAATTTTTACCTTTACTTAAATACTATTACTTACAGCATTGCTTCTGAAAATCTTAGCTGTGGTTCTTCAGAAGAATACTTTGAGATAAATAATTAATACGCAATATTTCAATATTCCCGAACCATATAAAAGGGTGTCTTATGCAACAGCGTACAATAGCCTCCTCAGTAAACCAAACAGGAATTGGATTGCATAGTGGGGTAATTACTAATGTCTGTATAGTGCCAGCAAAGCCAGGAAGCGGGCGCTATTTTGTGCGAGTTGATTTACCAGAAGCACCGACTATTCCAGCTAGTATCTCAGCAGTTAGCCAGACGGTTCTCTCGACTCAATTAAGGCATGGTGAAGCTAGCGTTCGTACTGTAGAGCATTTATTGGCTTCTTTGGCTGGTATGGGCATAGATAACGCCCGCATTGAAATTGACGGCCCGGAAGTTCCACTTTTAGATGGCTCGGCACGAATATGGGCAGAAAGCATAGCTAAAGTCGGTACATTAAAGCAAAGCTTAACCGTGCCTGAAAACGCTTTATATTTATTGGAAGAACCAATTTGGGTACGTGAAGGAGATGCTTTTGTTAGTGCTATACCAGCACCACAAACTCGTTTTAGCTACGGGATTGATTTTGAATTACCTGCGATTGGTAATCAATGGCACAGTTGGGTACCTGTGATGGAATCGCAAAATTCTTATGAAAGCTTCGTTGCAGAGATTGCCCCTGCCCGTACTTTTGGTTTAATGCATCAAATAGAACATCTCAAAACATCTGGATTAATCAAAGGTGGAAGCTTAGAAAATGCCCTTGTATGTGGTCCAGATGGCTGGATTAATCCGCCACTACGATTTCCAAATGAACCTGTACGTCATAAAATCTTGGATTTAGTAGGAGATTTAAGTTTATTGGGAATTTTCCCCTGCGCTCACTTCTTAGCTTACAAAGCCAGCCACAATTTACATATTCAACTGGCAAAGAGAATTTTAGAATTGAGAGGCTCAGATTTTCGGATTTAAAAATCAATCTAAAATCGCTGCATCGTTGAGGAAATTCTACAAGACAGTCGCTTACTTTCAATACCTACCGGAAAACTTAATCTAATAAAGCCAAATGTCAACAGTTACCGAAGTTAACAATAAAGGCGCAAACGCGCCAGCATCTACTGAAGATAAGTTGGGTGACTCTAACACAAGTACATCGGAGAACAAAACAATTTTTACAGTAGAAGAAATCCAGAAACTGCTACCGCATCGTTATCCTTTTGCATTAGTTGATAGAATTACTGACTATGTCCCCGGAAAACAAGCTGTTGGTATCAAAAATGTTACTTTTAACGAACCTCATTTTCAAGGGCATTTTCCCGGACAGCCTATTATGCCAGGCGTACTAATTGTTGAGGCGATGGCACAAGTCGGTGGTGTCGTAATGACTCAATTGCCCGAGTATGAAGGCGGACTTTTTGTATTTGCTGGAATTGACAAAGTGCGTTTTCATCGCCAGGTAGTTCCGGGAGACCAACTGGTAATGACCTTGGAACTGTTGTGGGTCAAGCGCCGTCGTTTTGGTAAGATGCAAGGTCGCGCCGAAGTAGACGGTCAGCTTGCAGCAAAAGGCGAACTAATGTTTTCTCTTATTAATTGAGAAATAACTTAGGTAAGTAAAGGCACATAGTTATTGTGCCTTTGCTAAATTATGAGTTATTAGAATATAAGTAAAAAAAAAGCCACTATAGTCACTATAGTATAGTAAAAATTCTGACATTTCGCTGCCTCACAATAATCGTTGCGAATCATCGATGCTTTCGGCTATCCAATACCTAAATTACTCGTGCCGTGCAAACTGTTCTGGAGATGCACCCTTGAAGACACAAATTCACCCAACTGCTGTAATTCATCCTAAAGCGCAATTACATCCAACTGTTGAAGTTGGTGCTTACGCTACGATTGAGGGAGACGTAAAAGTCGGTCCCCAGACGATTATTGGTTCTCATGTTGTCCTTCAAGGACCTGTGGAAATCGGAGCGCGAAATCGAATTTTTTCTGGTGCGGTTATTGGTTCCGAACCTCAAGATTTAAAGTTTGCTGGGGAATTTAGCAAGGTCAAGATTGGCGACAATAACAGTATTCGGGAATACGTTACTATCAACCGTGCTACTGGTGAAGGCGAGGAAACTCGTATTGGCAACGGAAATTTGCTAATGGCTTACGTTCATATAGGTCATAACTGCGTTTTAGAAGATTCTGTAGTCATCGCTAACTCAGTGGCGTTAGCAGGTCATGTATATATAGAGTCACTTGCAAGACTAAGTGGAGTTTTAGGCGTTCATCAGTTCGTACATATTGGCAGACGAGCAATGGTTGGTGGTATGGCACGTATTGATAGAGATGTGCCACCATATATGTTGGTAGAAGGAAATCCCGCACGCATTCGTACTCTTAATCTGGTTGGACTAAAACGTGCCGGTTTTTCCACTGAAGAGTTGCAAACCCTCAAAAAAGCTTTCCGTATTCTCTATCGCTCCGAAATAACATTCAAAGAAGCTATAGAAAAATTAGAATTCTTAAGCGATAACGAACATTTAAAACATTTACGTCGCTTTTTACTACTTTCTCAAATGCCCGGAAGACGTGGTTTAATTCCTGGTAGAGAATAGGGGATGGGGCATAGGGCATAGTAAATAGTTACGAATTACAAGTAATAAATAGTGATACCAATTCTGTATGAGGTTACGCTGAATCGCTCTGTGCCTGGAAGGCTGGAGCTACTAATACAAAGCCAACCTACGTTGGCTAAATATGGCACATCTTTATCAAGAGATGGTATTAGTAACAGGTAGCGAGTAGAAATATTTTTCATAGAGAGCGAGACGCTCCTACTACAATATTCATAACTTTTTATATATGCTTAATGTCCAATGCCCAATGCCCAATGACCAATTCCCTATGCCCAAATTTTAGATGCGAATATTTATTAGTACTGGCGAAGTGTCAGGCGATTTACAAGGTTCACTATTAGTAACTGCGCTTAAAAATCAAGCCACTGCAATAGGATTGGAATTAGAAATTGTGGCTTTAGGTGGCGATAAGATGGCTGCTGCTGGGGCAACTTTAATCGCAAATACTACTTCTATTGGTTCAGTTGGGATTTTAGAAGCTGTACCTTTTATATTGCCAACTTTAAAAATACAGCGAAAAGCTATTGCTTTTTTAGAAGAGAATCCACCCGATTTAGTCGTATTTATTGACTATATGGGGGGAAATTTGCCGATGGGCAAATATATTCGTCGTAATATGCCCGACGTACCTACGGTTTATTATATTGCACCTCAAGTTTGGGTGACTTCCATCGGAGAAAAAGACACGGAACAATTAATAAAAATTAGCGATAAAATACTAGCTATATTTCCCGAAGAAGCTCGTTATTTTCAAAATAAAGGTGCTGATGCAACTTGGGTAGGACATCCTCTAGTGGATAGAATGCAAAGCTTTCCTAATAGAGAAGCAGCGCGTGCAGAATTAGGAATAGCCGACGATGTAACTTGTATTGCACTTTTACCCGCTTCTCGTTCCCAAGAAATAAAACATCTGATACCCGTAATGTTTGAAGCAGCACGGGAAATTCAAACAAAAATGCCAGATGTACATTTTTGGATTCCTTTATCTTTGGAAACATATAGAGAAGAAATAGAAAAACAAATACAAAAGTATCAACTAAAAGCAACCGTTGTATCCAGTCAACAAAAAGAAGTATTAGCAGCTGCGGATTTAGCGATCGCTAAATCAGGTACGGTTAACTTGGAATTAGCATTGTTGAATGTACCGCAAGTGGTTTTATATCGTTTGAATCCCTTTACCTATTGGGTTGGTAAAAATATACTCAAAATAAAAATTTCCTACGCCTCCCCACCAAATTTGTTAGTAATGCGGGAAATCGTACCAGAATTCATTCAAGAAACAGCTACATCCGAGAACATTGTGAAAGCTGCAATGGAATTTTTATTAAACGAACAGCGACAACAGCAAATGAAAGCTGATTATCTAGAAATGCAGCAGTTTGTTGGAGAAATTGGAGTTTGCCAAAGAACTGCGGAAGAAATCTTAAAGTTGAGAGTTAAGAGTTAGGAGTTAGGAGTTAGGAGTTAGGAGTTAAAAATAATTTATTCTCCTTCTTCTCCCTCTTCTCCCCCTTCTTCCCCCTCTCCCCCCTCTATTCTTCATGTCCAAGCCCGGAAAAAGTTACCATCTTCCCAAATTCCAGCGACTTGCTTTTCGATTGCGGCTAATTCTTTATCGTTCAATTTCTGGAAACTTCTTGCTACATTAACGTTTTCTTCTAATTGTTTGATGTTCTCAGCAGCAACTATGCAGCAATGTACTCCCGGTTGAGATAAGCTATATCCTAAAGCTTGATTCATCCCTGACAATCCACCAGGTTTGAATAAACGACCGTAAGCTGGTACTTTCATGGCAATTACGCCGACATTTTTCTCTCGCGCTACTGGTAAAACTACGGGAAGAAAAGGACGAGGATGATATTTGTCAGCAGCGTTTACGGGAATTAAGGTAGTGTCGAAAGGATAACGACGCAACCCGTCAGCAATGATATCAGGTTCGTGATGTCCGGTAATTCCTGCAAATCTAATCAGCTTTTGTTGTTTGGCTTCTTCTATAGCTTTGACTGCTCCGGAATTAGAAAATATCGTATCAAGTTCTTCTGAGAAGGAAACGTGATGCAATTGCCACAAATCAAGGTAATCTACATTTAATCTTTTTAAACTTTTTTCTAATTCTCTCCAAGCACCGTCTCTATCTCTAGCTGCTGTTTTACTGGCTAAAAAGATTTTTTTTCGATGCGGTGGCAGTACTTTCCCCATGTAATCTTCACTGGGACCGTAACTTGCAGCAGTATCAAAATAACGAATACCAAGTTGCAATGCTTTTTCAATCTGTTCTACAGCTTCTCGTTCCCCTTCATTCCGAGATAGCGGTGTTTGTCCAGCGCCACCCAAACCGAATATAGGAAGTTTTACACCTGTTTTGCCCAGAATTTGTTCTGGCATTTTTGCAGGTGGTGCAGCATTGCTAGCAGTATTTTTCTGTAAAGAGTTGCATCCAACAATACCGCCAGCTACAGCCGCACTAGTAATTAAAAATTCACGCCGCGTTTTTTTGTCTGACATGATTGAGGGTGAAATTACTTGGTTTATATTATTTTAGCGAGGGGAGAAGATAATGGATACAAAAATTGCCCTCACCCTCGAAGGGTGGGGCTACAAAAACAAAGCCTGCCTCCGCAGGCTATATAATAATATTTACCCAACATATGTTGGATTTTATTTTTCACTAAACTACATTTTTCTCGCTGCGGAATCTGCTGTTGCTTGAGTTATATAACGAATAATTACATCAAAGTTATGACGAATTTCTAAAAGTTGTTTTACTGAAGTATTTGAATTAGCAATAGCTTGTGCTTCTTGTTGGCGTGCAGCGATTATTTGTTTTTCAATCTCGCCGTAAACCTGTTGTTCAAATTCCCATAATTGTAATTCAATTTTATTTTCTAAGTCTTTACCTATTTTTTGAAATTTACTTGTAATCTCGCACCGAACATCAGCTATTTGCTTTTCTCGATCCTGTTCCTTATGCATTTGGTGACAATCTATTCCAATTGATATAATTGCTAAAGCTGGACCTAAAAACATAGCTGCATTACCAATACCTTTGGCGATACCAACAGCTTGCCAAGGTTGAAATTTGAAGCCGACAAATTTTCCTACAGCTAAAACAGTTTGATGTAAACTACTTCCGGCTACATTCATAGAAGTAAGAAAACCTTTTCCAGCAATATTTGCAGAATTACTAGTTGCAAACGTGTTTAACTGTACTCCTGCTGTTTCACCAATTTGTTTGAGACAATCAACTTGTTCTTGAAGTCGTTGTGTATTTGAACTAGAAGCTACATTTTCAGCAGATACATTTTCAGCTTTTTCTAAACAAGCTATAAAAGCTTGAACTAAATTTCCTTGCAATACTTCCGCAACTTCTTCTCGAATATCTTCTACTGCTGAATTTACATAATTTTGTAGTTTTTTTTCTGCTTTTTCATATTGTTCCTGAACATTTATTTCCGTTTGTTTATTAAGTTTTTCAAAATCTTGTTCGGTGCCAACAGCAGAAGCTAAACAAAAGCCTTCTTTGGCAATTGCAGCGGACATTTCTAAGGCTATACTCTTAACTATTGTTCGTAGGCGATCGCGTTCTTTTCTTACTGTTCGAGATAATCGTGTTAGAACTTCTAAAAAAGCTGAATCTTCGGTAGAATTTCGCGTCAAACTTAACTGAGCTTCATCAACCAAACTCAATGCAATTCGGACTGGTGTATCGAATCTTGCCAATGCTGCACGTTTTTCTACAAAATTATTCAGCGCAGCAATAAAAGTTTGAAAGCGGCTAATTTCAATCAGAAACTCTTCGTCTTCGTCTACACCTTCGCAATAATCTTTAGCATCAATAAAACAGGTGGGAAACTCTTCTAAACTATAGGGTTTGATTGCTTCGGCTAAACTTTGACGATAGTTAGCTATTTTTTGTGCTTCTTCACCAGCTTCATCAGACATTTTATTGATGACAAGCATCATTTTCCACCGATAACCTTTTTCATAAGCTAGTTTTTTAAAGTTTTCTACTGTCACTGAATCAAAAAGCATATAGGTGAGACAGAAAACCAGTAAATCAGCTTTATTAATAGCTTCATAAGTTATTTCATCGTGGTCTTTTCTGTCTGTAAATAGTCCCGGTGTATCGATAATATTAATCCCATTCCAGTCATAATTAGCAGTTTTATCGGTAGCAATATCGGAATCAATACGAATATCGCGTTTTCCGGTGAGAGCAGAAATTGTGGTAGATTTACCAGCATTATATTGACCGATAAAAGCAACTGTAAGAATTCCTTTCTCTTTATGTTCTTTTAATTGTTCTTTCAGTTTTTGACGAATAGTTGTAAGTTCGGGATGATTCGCTTGAGCTAGTAATTCATCAAATTTTATGCAAGTTTTTTTGAATTTAGCTCCTACAGCAGCAGCGTCAAAGGAAGTTTTATTTTGATTCATTTTGGTTAACTCCTGTTTGTCAAAGATTTAGTTAAATAAGTGTCGTTGGACAAATAGATGATGAAATAACGCCTGAAACTATTAATAATTTCTTCGCAACATAACTAAATAAATAGACAATTTAGTAACGCCACAAAGATTTATATCTTTTATCGATGCTAACTATATTTGTTTCTTTTATGGGTTTTAAATCAATAGGATTTATCGAAACATCCTCTTGCAAAACTAGCTTAATTTCTTCTGGAGATTTATTTAAATTAATCTCAGATTTGGTCTGAATGCTCATAGTTTTCCCAAAATCACGTTTTACTTTAGCAATAGTTTTAATAATGGAACTATCATTTAATGGTTCATATTTACCGAGACACCAATCAATGATTCGTTTAGCATAAGCGCGATTAAGATAATTAGCATTGTTATCGAGTTTTGTTTTTGCTGTATTAAGCTCTTTTGTAATTCCTTTTAATCCTGTAATTAACTCCTCAAAGTAATTGTTGATACTATTTGCAACGCTATTAGAATATTTTGTAAATTCTTGTTCAGCCTGTTGAAGAGTTTCATATTTGTAATCATCAAGTTGACTTCTTAAGGAATCCTCAATTATTTGAGCCGCTTCTCTTTGCTTCTCCTCTTTCGATTTCAAGAAATTAGCAATCAAGCCAATAACTCCACCTACAATTCCAACAGCAATACCAATAGGATTAAAGAAAAATAAAACAGCACCTGCTAAACCAATAATACTTCCACTAATTCGTAAGAAATTTTTAAGACTAATAGAATCTTGCTGATTAAATTTAAAATTACCACCTGTTAATTGAAAAAGTAACTGTAATTCATTTCCAACTTCCTCAAGTATTTCTTGAATTTCTGTCTTAATTTTTTCGCTACTTGCTTGGGGAACATTTTTAAGACGCTCCTCAAACTTGAGAGATTTAACTTTTTTCTGCCAATTTTTATTTAATTTATTCTTATCAGAATCCCAATTATCTCGTGAAAATTGAGGAATTGCATTGGAAGCTTCTTGAAAAATAGCCTGAATTTCTGAAACTAAATAATCACGATTATGATTTGCTGCTTTGTCAATATCTTTCTTAACAGTTTTCTGCTTGTTTTTAAGA
This sequence comes from Rivularia sp. PCC 7116, assembly GCF_000316665.1. Taxonomy (GTDB): domain Bacteria; phylum Cyanobacteriota; class Cyanobacteriia; order Cyanobacteriales; family Nostocaceae; genus Rivularia. Next base: position 3,250,390 of record NC_019678.1, read on the forward strand.
GTTTCTATCAACTGTTGATAGATTTGTATTTGCTGCGTTACCCATTTATCTGGTTTCTCAATTGTACCTACAGTTGAACCAAGTAGAGTTTGAGAGCGTCTAATAGTTCCATTTTCAACTAAAGACACTCGAATTGAATCTAGAAAATCTTGCATTCGGCTAGCTTTAAACAGCTTTTCTTTATTCTGCTGATGCTCTTCTTCGCGAGAAAGTTGAGCGGCAAGCAGCATTACTGGAATAATATCAAAGTAATCATTACCGTAATATTGTTTTGCATAACGCCGAATGCGTTCAATATGTCCAGATAAATCATTTTTACCTGTTTTATTAAATGGTTTATCTGGGTTTTAAAAAAAATACTCTAAACGTCGAGTGTCGCGTAAATTCTTCTTGACATTGAGTAAAATAATTAGCGGTTTTGCTTTCTCTTTTAATATTTTTAAAAATTCAAATTCAGTTTCTTGTACGCTATCGTTTGTTAAGAGATAACAAATAACATCAGATTCTTCGATAACAGTTTGAGCTATTTCTTCGTCAGTTTTACCACCAGGGGCACCAATACCGGGAGTATCAATAATCCGAATATTTTTCCACTCATAAACTCGATTAAGACGAGTAGTACGCTGTTTACCTACACCTATCGCATCCCAGCCACCACCTGTAACAATAGCGTGGAGAGTACTTTTTCCAGCCTTGGTTTTACCTATGAAAGCAATACTAAAATGATTGAGAGCGCGTTGTTTTGCTGCAAGTGACTCCCTTACGCTTTCAATTTCTTTTTTTATTCCTACCGTAAGAGATTGTCTTGTATTTTCAAGTTGATTTGCTACTTCAGTGGCTGTTTCGGCTTTATTTTTTGATTTATTTCTACAATTGACTATTTCTAATTGTTGTTGAATACCTTTTTCTAAATATTGCAGAGCTAAATCAGTTTTTTCAAGAATAGGAAGTGCAAACTGATAATCTTCAGCAGCAACATTAGCACACAATTGAATAGCATCATCATATTCGTCACCGAAAACGGGTTCCAGTTGTTTTGTTTCCTCTTTATCACCAATTTGAAATGTACTAGAACTTTCTGCTTCTTCAATAAGCCGCTCAATTTTTTGTTTGTTCCAAATATCTGCGACTAAATCAACTATTTTACGCTCCAATAGTGAAATGGAACCGCCAATTTTGGCAATAGCAAGCATTTGTCGCATTGCTTCATTTTGCTCCCTAGGGGGAATTTTACTTGCTACATCCTCTACTGTTAGTGAGTTTTCGTCTTGAGCAAGAATTTTCTCCATTTCTTCTATAGTGCGTTTTCCCATGCTGCTCTGTTGTGCTAATTCATGCAGAGCTTGAGCTTCTTTGTTATGTATTTGTCCATCTGCACAGACTATGTGGGGAAGGAGTAAAAACGAATAATTTATGATTTCGTCAGCGTTTGAACTTTCTTGAGTCATATGTATTCTTTATTGAATGTTGAATTGAAACAAAACTATAGATAATGAGTTAACTTGAATTTTTCCTACTTTCTAGATGTGAGGTTTATCTTCCCATCTGCTATTTTTATAATTTATAATTATTCTTTTGTCTCACCAGCAATACCTATGAAGATATTAAAATGAATGATTTTCCTATATAGCCCTTTTCGGTTGAGCGTAATACACTCGGCAAACCTCACCCCGCCTCCGGCACCCCTCTCCTTGTCAAGGAGAGGGGAAGGGGGTAGTTTCGTGTATTTCATCCAACTGAAAACCACTATATTTTTAGGATTCCCGATATTAAAGCAGCACGAACATAATTTATATTTTTTGTTAAAATTACGGAAAGGTTATCAATCATTTTTTAGTAATTTCCGAAATATACGAAAATATATTTAAGTATTTAAGTAGATAATAAAAAATACCTCATTCCCGCAAGGAAAGAGGCTTAATCTTCCCCACTTCCCTATTTCAGGAAGGGGGTTAAGTATTCGCTTAATTTATAAATTCCTAAAATTCAGTACCTAAAATTAATCAGCTTTTGCAGCTTGTTTTTCTGCTGCATTTAACCTTTTCTGATATTGTCCTATTTTTTGTTCTGCTACTATAAAGTTAGGGCTTTCTGGTGGTACGGTTTGCATTAATATCATTGCTGCTTTCCACTTACCCGCAACTTTATTCCAATCTTCTTTAGTAGTCGCAAACTCTTCGGTTTGTGCAGCACTATTCGCAAGAGTTAATGCTTCGCTGAAGGAGTTGCTTTGAGATGATAATTTGGAAATTTGACTATTAACTACTTTGGTTTCGGTGCTAATCCTTTTTTGAATTTGTTCTCCGAAATTTCCCGATGATATACTCTGTTGAACGTCTGGTAATGTGAAAAACATATATAGCCATGCACCAACCAAGCTAAGAACAAATATATTTAGAAATGTCTTTGATGACTTTGGTTTTTTAACAACTTCGGTAGATTCATTCGCACTTTTTTTGGTTGTGGTGCTATCCGTTACTACTGTTGTAGAAACTATTTCATCTTCTTCTGCATCAAGTTCTTTTGATTTATTTTTAACGGTATCTATTTCGTCTATACTATCGCTAAAAGCAAGACGAGCTTTAAATAAGTACGCAATTTGATAAAATATAGCGGCGCATAAAACCCATATACCAGCAAATGCTAGTCTTAAATTGCTAGGATTTTCTGCGTATGTTGCAATAATCTTAGTGTAGTTGAGCTTAAATAAAGGTAAAAAAGGCGTACAAATCAAAGTGGCTATCAGTGTAGATAGCACAATTACTAACCAACTATATAAACTTTCCCACCAACTAACTAATCCTGGGAAAAAACCGGTTGTAGCGTTTATTTTTTCTCCTGGAATTGGAGACATAAAGCGACTCAGGAATAAATGATGGAAAAGCGCGATCGCCGGTATGGGTAAAATTAATATTAATATGACAACTACGGTAGATTGCTCGGGAGCTTTAGACCATTGAGGTAAATTGTATAGTGAATCACCATATCGTCTAAGAATACCTAAAAAGGTACCCATTAATACCGATAGCATTAAAGCACTTAACCAAGCATTCGGATAAGGAATCCATGCAGGCAATGATGGTACTCGTTTCATTGAGAATACTCTTTGTAATATTTATGAATTTATGTAAATCGCTATTGCCTTCAATGCGTTTTAACATCAAATAGAAAGTTTTCTATTTAGGCAAATTCAAGAGAATAGTTATTGGCATTGCATTAAGAGCCTGTTTGCTCAAAAAAAGATGACATAAGAATTTAATTGTCTAATCCTACTTAGAATCAATTCAAGCCATATATATTTGCATAAAAGCATACAGCTTCTCAAGTATCAACTTATAGAGATTTAATATAGATAATAAAAAATATCAAGCTACTTGCTTGATGTAATATGAAGTAGTTTGGTTTTATGCTCGTGTCATAGTGTAATTATTAAAAATTGCTTTGAATACAAAGTCCCAGGGCTTTTGGGGAATGTCATAATAAAAAAAATAGAGTTTGACTGCAATGCCTGCTTCGCTCAGATATACTAAAGAACCACATAAGGAAACTTATAGTGAAATAATCGACGTTCGTTCAAGTAGCGAGTTTGCAGAAGACTGCATCCCCGGTGCAGTTAATTTACCGGTTTTAAATGATGCCGAACGCGCTGAAGTTGGAACGATATATAAACAGTTATCACCCTTTCAAGCTCGGAAAATAGGGGCAGCATTAGTATCAAAAAATATTTCTCAACACTTAGAAGAACATTTCGTTAACAAGGAAAAAAACTATCAGCCTTTAATTTACTGCTGGCGTGGGGGTCAACGTTCTGCTAGTTTAGCTACAGTATTATCTCAAATTGGTTGGCGAGTAACTTTACTTGAAGGTGGTTACAAAACTTATCGTAGTTATGTACGTCAACAATTAGATTCTTTGCCGCGAAAATTAAATTACAGAATATTATGCGGTTTAACTGGTAGTGGAAAAACCCATATATTAGAAAAAATGCGCCGAAGAGGTTTTCAAATTTTAGATTTGGAAGCTTTAGCTAATCATCGCGGCTCTTTGTTAGGTGAGCAATGGCGTGGTAAAGTTTCTCCTCAACCTACGCAAAAGTATTTCGATTCCAAATTGCTGCAAGCGCTACAAAGTTTTGATCGTTATGAAACTGTATGGGTGGAATCTGAAAGCAGCAAGATAGGAGAAGTTCATTTGCCTAAATCTTTATGGAAGGAAATGAAGCAATCTAGCTGTGTAGAAATACAGCTACCGCTTGATGCCAGAGTCGAATATTTGTTAGCGGAATATCCGCATTTAATTAATAATCCCGAAATTCTAAAAGCAAAGTTAGAAAAATTAAAGTCTAATTGTGGATGGAAAAAAATCAGTCAATGGTATCGGATGATAAATAATCAAGACTGGGCATCATTCGTTAAAGATATTTTGCAATCTCATTACGATCCAACTTACCGCAAGTCGATGCAGCTAAATTTTAATCAAGTTGAAAAGGTTGTTTGTTTAAATGATTTATCCCCTAGCAGTATCGATAATTGCTTAGATTCTCTAGTGCCCAGTTTTGTGGGGATAACCTAAATTTTTGTAGTTTTGAGCAACTAATAATAATACAACCATGTAGAGACGTAAAATTTTACGTCTCTATATTTATATTTAGCTGTTGATGAGTTAAATTAATAAAGTTACAACTATAATACAAATTGAAATATGAATATTAAGCAACGTCATGATTGGAATTTAACCACGTCGGAAGCTAAAGCAATTCAAGAAGAATTAAGAAAAGAAGTTATTACAGAGGATAAATTTGAGCAACCAATTAAGTACGTTGCTGGTGTTGATATGGGTTTTGAAGCTGATGGAACAATCAGTCGTGCTGCGGTGGCAGTGTTGAGTTTTCCTGATTTACAGCTACAAGAACAAAGTATCGCAAAACGGGAAACGAGCTTTCCTTATATTCCTGGTTTTCTATCATTCCGTGAAATTCCAGCAGTTATAGATGCGCTACAAAAGATAAATAAAACACCAGACATAATCTTATGCGACGGTCAAGGAATTGCCCATCCTCGGCGAATGGGAATTGCTAGTCACCTGGGTGTAATTCTTGATATACCTACGATAGGGGTAGCCAAATCTTGGTTGATAGGTGATTATAAAGAAGTTTCTCAAAAAAAAGGAAGCTGGCAGCCTTTAATACATAAGAATGAAACAATAGGGGCAGTATTACGTACTCGCTCAAACGTAAAACCAGTATACGTTTCTAGCGGTCATCGTATTAGTTTGCCAACAGCAATTGATTACGTATTGCGTTGTACCCCCAAATATCGTTTACCCGAAACTACTAGAATTGCCGATAAATTAGCTTCTAATAGGTAAGAGGTGTTGAGGTGAAGAGGTGGGGAGAGGGAGAAAAAAGGGAATCAAAATTTATAAAACATTTGTATTGCGAGTATCTTGCTTTTTAAAAGTTTCTAATACCCTATTTCGGGTACCCCTTTTCCCTCGCTCAATATCTAATTCGTTTATTTTAAGTTTTTTACAGCATACTTGATTGCTTATGCTGGCTCGTGTTAGGAATCGCACAGATAATGGTTGAAGTTGCTTAGCTAGGGAGAAGCTCACAGCTTATTAATATAATGAATTCACTAACTTTACAGTGGCACGATGCTGGCGAACAAAAAACTCAGATAATTTACGAACAGCAGCCTAGTAAGAATCCTGGAACTGTCCGCCTTGGTAGGGACCCCCAGCGTTGCGATATTGTTTTGAGTCATCCTACGATATCGGGTTTACATGTAGAAATATTTTTTAATTCTCAACAAAAATGCTTTCATATTCGTAATTTGAGACACAAGAATCCTCCTTTAGTGGATGGAAAGCAGTTAGTAGGAGAAGATGCAGTTTTGAATGAAGGCAGTATTCTTTGTTTGGGACAAATGCAGTTAAAAGTTATTAATATCAGCATTCCGCAAGTTAATAGCTTTCCGGCTACTATTTTAGAACCACCAAAACCAGGACAGAATAGTCAACCAGTCACTCCTGCTGTTCCACGAAAACAGCCTTTATCAACTGCACCTTTACCCAAAGGTTCTTATGGTTTGCAATGTCCAAATTGTCATAAAGTTTCTTCTATAGAGCATATCCAAGTTGGTTGCCCTTGGTGCGGTACTTCTTTAGCTGCGGCGGTGAGTGTTTTGGTTGCACCGGATAATAATCAGTGAACAGTTAACAGTTAACAGTTAACAGTTATAAATGAATAATTACTAACAACTATCTACTAACAACTAACTACTAATTAAAATATATGTCAAATAATTTAGAAATTCATTTAAGTTGGGAAGATCCGGCAACTGGAGAGCTACGAGAACCAAGTTTAAGCGTGCCTATTGCTTTTGGTAGAGAGTTTTCTCAAATGCCTGGGGAATTAAAAGGACAGCGTGTTTCGCGAATGCTACTCAATAGCAGTGAAGTTTCCCGATATCATGCGCTGATTGATTGGGAACAAGGTCAGTTGATGGTAATTGACCAAAATAGCGTTAATGGTATTTATATTAATGCTAATCGCCAGAAGAGTAGCGTTATTAATAGTGGCGATATTTTAAAAATTGGACCCTATGAAATTACTCTTTCTTTTACTTTAAATACACCCACCCCCGCATCTACCCCTACACCTGTATCTGCACCAACTCCAACTAATTCCACAATCCAGTTTAATCCCGCGACGAATTTACCAGATGCAACTTTACCCCCGGAGGCAGCAGCAACTCCTCTGGGTTCAAGCTTTCCACCGCCAATTTTTCAAGAAGAAAAGGTTCCAGTACAAGCTCTCCATGCTACGGGCTTGCGGGTGGATGAAACCGATTATTTAGCTTTGGGGGCTGGGTTGGGAAGCTATATATGGATAGATTTATTAAGAATATATGGTGTTAATAGCGAAAAAATAATCGCTTTGGGTTTGGATAAGGAACCATTTGCTCGGTATAAGCAATTGTGTCTCAATTCACAAATACCTTTGCATGAAAGATTGCGTTCTAATTCCGATTCTTGTCCCGACAATATCTGGGGTTGGCCGAGTTACGGTTTGCGGGAAGCTTGGCGCGATTTTGGTAAGGGAAGATTAAATGATTCGTTTAAGTATTTATGGAAAGTCTTTGCCGAACCAGATTACGCCGAAACTTATACTCCTCGCGCCAGTAATGTTTTTGATTCCATAGATAGGGAAGCAAAACGTATCGGCTGGGAGCAAATTTATCGCTATGGAAGAATACGAGCAATTCGTAAAACTGATGATGGTAGATATTGCGTTGCTTATTCTCGGGGAAGAGGAGATCATGCTTTTTATGTAGCTCGTTTTTTACATTTAGCAACAGGTTATCCAGCAATTCAGTTTCTTCCAGATTTACAGGCTTATCGAGAGAAATATCGCGATTTTAAATCTGTAGTCAATGCTTATGAAGACCATAACCACGTTTACGAACAGTTAGAGCGTCAAGGTGGGAAGGTCTTGATTCGAGGACGAGGTATTGTAGCTTCTCGGATTATTCAGCGGATTTATGAAGCACGTAGAAAAAATCCTAAGATTACAGTTTTACATTTGATGCGATCGCCCAAACCAAAGGGCAATAAATTTGGTAAAACTCAGCGAATAGTAAAGCATCATTTTGAATTCCAGCCATTCAACTGGCCGAAAGCTTGCTGGGGTGGCGAATTAAGAGTAATGCTAGAAAATGCCAGTCCAGAACAGCGCAAAAGCTTACTCTCTGATTGGGGAGGTACCACTACAGCAGATCGACAAGATTGGCAGCTTATTACAGAAGAAAGTTTGCGAGATGGCTGGTACAAAATTGAATTTGGTGAAGTCCAAAGTGTAGAACGCGATTCTCAAAATGGGGGCACTCTTACCCGTATTAAAGAAAAAAGCTCTAACGGACAAATTACTATCAATGCAGATTTTATTGTAGACGCTACCGGGCTAGATGCTAAAGTTCAGGCAACTCCATTGCTAGAAGATTTAGTCGAACGTTATAGCCTACCGCTGAATCATTTATCACGATTAGTTGTCGCAAACGATTTTGAATTAGTAGAAATGCGTAATGGCAAAGGTAAAATGTACGCTGCTGGAGCAATTACTTTAGGCGGACCTTATGCAGCAGTAGATAGCTTTCTCGGCTTGCAGTACTGTGCTTTGCGAACTGTAGACGCATTAGCAACAGCCCGCACTCCCGGAGTCAAGAAGTTAAACGCTATTTCTTCCTTTAGACAATGGATGAAATGGGTGTCAAATCAATCACCTTGAATCTTTTACTAGTAACCAGCTACCAGTTACCTATGACTTAGATTGGATTTTGAAATTTTCATAAATGTAGAGACGTACCACTGGTACGTCTCCCATATAACCAGTACTTGATACTTAATCTAGTTTGCTGATTGACTGAAAAAATTAGTAAATAAATGAATGTAGCTTATTTGACTTGAATATTTACAGCCTTAAGGAAATAATAATCAACGGAATCACTTGACATCCCACTTACGACGTTTTTAGAGGCTCGATTGACCCGTCGAGCCTTTTTCTTTTACTATTTACCTTATATACTTAGTTATATACGTATTAACCGAAATTCAAGTTAAGAATTTAGTAAATTTTTATTATTCAAATTAGTTTTGTACGTATTTACCTTAACTCAAGTCAGTCGAAAAAACATTAATATAGTTTATTTGCTTTGGAGTCAAATACGAGTACTCAGAATAAATCTCTAATTGCTTTACAGCATCTTTATACAAAAAAGTTATTTTGTTAATAAAAATTGGCAAAATTTGCAAATTCTTCTTGAAGTAGGGAATAAAATGTTCTGAAATGGTGTAGAAATGTATAGAATCTTTTAAAGATATAAAATATAGTCTTTTCAGATGCAAACATTTGTAGCTCCTTCAATGCAGCTATCTGTAGTACCCAATAGCCCTCAACCTCTAAAGATTGTCGCGTTAGGGGATAGTTTAGTTTATGGATTTGGCGACCCAGACGGAGGTGGCTGGGTTGAAAGATTGCGACGAAGTTGGATGTTACCCGAAAGTGCGGGTCATGTTCTTTACAATTTGGGTGTTCGAGGCGATCGCACTGTACAAGTAGCGAAAAGACTAGAAGTTGAATTTCGTCATCGGGGGGAGTTGCGAAATCGCGTTCCTGACATCATCATATTATCGGTAGGAGTAAATGATTCTGCCCGTGTAGGTCGTCTTGATGGTAAAAATTATACGAATTTTAGCAATTTTGAAGAGCAGCTTAGTTCTTTAGTGCAGCAGGCTCAACAACTTTGTCCCGTATTGTTTGTTGGTATGGTGCCGGTAAATGAGGAGAAAATGCCCTTTCTCAACTGCTTGTACTATAATCGCGATGACCAGTACCGCTACAAAGAAGCAACTCGACTTATTTGTCGAAAACAGGGCATACCTTATCTGGATATTTTTGATAAATGGATGCTACATCCAGAATCCTGGAGAGTCCAACGTTTGAGCAGTGATGGTCTTCATCCTAATACCTTAGGTTATCAAAGCCTGTTAGAAGACGTAACGAATTGGGAAGCAATTGCCCGTTTTAATTCTAAAGACCACTACCGCTTAACTTCATAGAAAATTTATAAAACTGTTTTTAAAGATATGTAGACACCGAAGCGCCGCCATCTTATTGAATCTTTCAATATGTGTGTAAGGCGTTTTTTAACGTAGATAGGACTTATAATTATTAACGCTTGGTCTTGGCTCCTAACTTATAATTTAAAATCTTAAATACAAAATCTAAAATTCTATGACTCCAACCTTATTTGGTCGCTGGCAAACTCGTTTATTATTACTCTTTACAGTAGGTTTATTCGTTAGCCTGCCATTTGCAATTGGTGTACTTGGTTCACCGGCAAGCGATGTATATTTCTGGATACTTTTTTATGTAGCGATTTTTGGTTTGGGATGGGATGTCGTATACGACCAAATACAAAAGTATCGTTGGGATAGAGATTGGCCAGCAGTCTACCAATTATTCGCGGGTATTTGGGAATTTATATTTATAGTTTGTGGAGTAAAATTTTTAGGCTTTTTACCTACACCTATTCCAAAAGAAGAACTACCTTTATTTTGGGTTTTCTTTCACTATTTCGTTGTTTGGCTTGCGGTTTTTCTTGCTTCTCAAAGCTTAATGCGAATTCTTTTTGTCCGTTGGCGCTTTTTTGGCGGACAGTGGCTCTAAAGACTTTTTGTTAATAAATAAATTTGTAGAGACGTAGTAATAAGCCACATCTCTACATTATTTATAAGGATTTCATTAGTTAAAGTGAATTAACCGTTTAAAGTATTGAAATCGTTCACATCAATCAAGGCGCTATCAACATTAATCAAAGTCGCTAAAGTTTGATTACCTTGAAGAATATTTGTATTGCTTCCACTTGCGGTGATAGTCAACATATCAAAAGTTAAATTATCAGATAAATCTAATTTATCAACACCATCTTCAAAATCGTAGATAGTATCCTTACCCATATCGGAACTTAGAACGAAAATATCGTTACCACCTTCACCGTAAAGGCGATCGTTACCAGCGCCACCGCTAATTAAATCATCATCTTCCCCAGCTTTAATAAAGTCGTTACCGCTACCACCTGTTAAAGTATCGTTTCCAGCTTTTCCGTAAAGGAAAGCACTTCCACTAAATTCAGAAGCATCAATCGTATTATTGCTATCTCCACCAGTTAAAGCGACTCGTTCGATATCTTTAAAACTATCGTTACCAGTAGCCTCGCTTTGAAGTTGATTACTGTTAATAAAGGTAAAGTTAGTATCGGCAGTTTCTCTTAGAGTATCGGTACCTTCTCCCCCATAAATAGTGTCGTCGCCTTCTCCACCATAAAGATTATCGTTGCCGCTACCACCAATCAAAGTATCGTTTCCAGCTTTACCGTAGAGGAAAGCACTTCCACTGTAAGCGGAAGCATCAATTGTATTAGCGCTATCTCCCCCAGTTAAAGCAACTCGTTCGATATTGCTAAAGCTATCTGTACCGTTACCTGTAAGTGTAGTGTTAGTAAGGTTAAAGTCAACATCGCCGGTTTCTCGCAGGGTATCGGTACCTGCTCCCCCATTTATAGAGTCGTCACCTTCTCCACCATAAAGATTATCGTTGCCGCTACCACCAATCAAAGTATCGTTTCCAGCTTTACCGTAGAGGAAAGCACTTCCACTGTAAGCGGAAGCATCAATTGTATTAGCGCTATCTCCCCCAGTTAAAGCGACTCGTTCGATATTTTCAAAAGTATCTGTACCAGTAGCAGCACTTTCAAGTTGATTATTAGTAAGGGTAAAGTTGGTATCGGCAGTTTCTCGCAGGGTATCGGTACCTGCTCCCCCGTTGATAGAATCATCCCCTTCTCCACCAGAAAGGACATCATTTCCAATACCACCAATTAAAGTATCGTTTCCAGCTTTTGCGCTTAGAGTTACTCTTCCACTGTAAGCGGAAGCATTAATTGTATTAGCGCTATCTCCCCCAGTTAAAGCGACTCGTTCGATATTTTCAAAAGTATCTGTACCAGTAGCAGCACTTTCAAGTTGATTATTAGTAAGGGTAAAGTTGGTATCGGCAGTTTCTCGCAGGGTATCGGTACCTGCTCCCCCGTTGATAGAATCATCCCCTTCTCCACCAGAAAGGACATCATTTCCAATACCACCAATTAAAGTATCGTTTCCAGCTTTTGCGCTTAGAGTTACTCTTCCACTGTAAGCGGAAGCATTAATTGTATTAGCGCTATCTCCCCCAGTTAAAGCGACTCGTTCGATATTTTCAAAAGTATCTGTACCAGTAGCAGCACTTTCAAGTTGATTATTAGTAAGGGTAAAGTTGGTATCGGCAGTTTCTCGCAAGGTGTCGGTACCTGCTCCCCCATTTATAGAATCATCCCCTTCTCCACCAGAAAGGACATCATTTCCAATACCACCCAATTAAAGTATCGTTTCCAGCTTTTGCGCTTAGAGTTACTCTTCCACTGTAAGCGGAAGCATTAATTGTATTAGCGCTATCTCCCCCAGTTAAAGCGACTCGTTCGATATTTTCAAAAGTATCTGTACCAGTAGCAGCACTTTCAAGTTGATTATTAGTAAGGGTAAAGTTGGTATCGGCAGTTTCTCGCAAGGTGTCGGTACCTGCTCCCCCATTTATAGAATCATCCCCTTCTCCACCAGAAAGGACATCGTTTCCACTACCGCCAATTAAAGTATCGTTTCCAGCTTTACCGTAGAGGAAAGCACTTCCACTGTAAGCGGAAGCATCAATTGTATTAGCGCTATCTCCCCCAGTTAAAGCGACTCGTTCGATATTTTCAAAAGTATCTATACCAGTAGCAGCACTTTCAAGTTGATTGTTAGTAAGGGTAAAGTTGGTATCGGCAGTTTCTCGCAGGGTATCGGTACCTGCTCCCCCGTTGATAGAATCATCCCCTTCTCCACCAGAAAGGACATCATTTCCAATACCACCAATTAAAGTATCGTTTCCAGCTTTTGCGCTTAGAGTTACTCTTCCACTGTAAGCGGAAGCATTAATTGTATTAGCGCTATCTCCCCCAGTTAAAGCGACTCGTTCGATATTTTCAAAAGTATCTGTACCGTTACCTGTAAGTGTAGTGTTAGTAAGGTTAAAGTCAACATCAGCCGTTTCTCGCAGGGTATCGGTACCATCTCCCCCATTTATAGAGTCGTCACCTTCTCCACCATAAAGATTATCGTTACCGCTACCGCCTAATAAAGTATCGTTTCCAGTATATCCGTAGAGGAAATCATTTCCTTCTTTACCATCGATAACGTCGTCTTCTGGACTTCCATTGAGTCTATCGTTTTCGGAAGTCCCATTAATTTCACTTCCTGCAACATCATTAAGGTTAATAGTAACGGTTGCCGGATTACTGGTATTAGTTCCGTCACTGACACTTAGTTGTAATTGGAAACTAGGGTTGTTTTCAAAATCAAGATCGTCAGCATCGTTAACAGTAATATTCCCGGTTCTCGAGTTGATTGCAAATGCATCTTTACCATCGCCGTCAACATCTAAGTTTCCGTCTATAATTTGCCAGTTTGATAAAGTATTGCTATCGGGATCTGTGGCAATTACTCGACCTACAAAAGTTCCTTTCTTGCTATTTTCGTCAATTGGAAAACTTTGGTTTGCAGTAATTCCCGGTGCTTGGCTGGCAGTATTACCAATACTATATTCGTAGGCACCAATATCAACTACACTATCAACAATCCGCTCAAACCCTTCAGCTCTTTGCTCAAAGGGAATTTGTTCGGTAGTATTACCATCCCCATCTAAGTCAAAACTATCTCCTACTAGCTTAGTATTGCTACCTGCATTAATTGCTTGGCTATCAGCTAAAAGTGCATGAGTTTGAGTGGCTCCACCATTATCTTTGAGAACATCAAGTAATGGATCGATGGGAGCAGCAGCAGTACCCACAATATCTTCATTATTTCCATTGGTAAAAGCAGCTACACCCTCGCCGTTACCAATTAGGTTGTTACCGTTGCTATTGCTCTGACCAAAAACTAAATTTTTAAAATCATCATCATTTGTATTCTTGGCAATAATGCTGTTACTGACTGTTGCAATACCAAAGTTGGCAATACCACCTCCTACTTGAGAATTAGCACCATTTCCGCTTGAATCCTCGGCTGTATTATTGGTGATAGTGCTGTTGCTTATTGTTGCTTTACCGCCTGATGCAGGATTGCGGAAGTCGTTAGGATTAATTGTATTAGCTAATCCACCACCACTTTCAGATGCAGTATTACCACTGAGAGTACTATTAATTAAAGTTAAATTATCATCATTACGAATACCAGCGCCGTTTTTAGCTTCATTGTTGCTAAAAGTACTATTAATAACTGTTGCTGACGCACCAATTGTGTTAAGAAGTCCGCCACCACCACTGGTATCACTCGTCCCGATAGAAGTGTTATCAGCTACTGTACTATCAATAATAGTGATTTCGCCGTCGTTGCGGATACCACCACCATCATCAGCAGCTTGATTATTGCGAATTACAACATTTTTCAGTGTCAGATTTTCTCGGTTCCAAATACCTGCACCATCATCATTCGCGTCATCTCCCTCTGGAGTTTGTCCACCCGTAATACTTAAACTGTCAATAGTGACATCAATTTGATTACCGCTATCGTTATTATCAATTTTGAAGATGCGAGAAGAGTTATTACCACTGATAGTAATTTGATTGGCACCTAAACCTTGAATAGTAACGGCATCTGTTACAAGTAATTCGCCGCTAGTTAAAGTAATGGTTTCTCCGCTTAAACTAGCATCGAAAGTAATTGTATCAACATCTTCAAGATTGTTAGCGTTTTCAATTGCTTGACGTAAGGAACCTTCGCCACTGTCGTTGGTGTTGGTAACAACTAGATTGTTGGCTGAAACTTCAGAAATTACTTCAATACTTCCTGACGGTAAAGTCGTTCCATCGTCACTAAAAGTCCAGTTTTCTGGATTATTAATCGTTGCTAACCAATCTTCCCGCGTACCGTTAGGTATAGCATCAAAGTCAAAATAGGCGTATTTTGCCGTATCATTCAGTAGAACTGCTGTATTCTCTGCTTCCGATAAACCAGTAATTATGTTGCCAGTACTAGCAGTATCGGCATCTTCAAAACTACCTGTATAATCAACTTGGTAAATTGCAGTAAAGTCTGAAGACAGTGGACTGTCTAAATTATTAGATTGTACTGCTGCAATTTGATCTCCCGATCCGCTTAAATTCAAGCTTCGTGAAACGTTTTCCCAAGTAAAATCACTTGATTGTTCCGTGCTACGAATAACCGTACCTGCGGCAATATCATTATCTACAGTAAATTTTTTTGTTCCTTCAGTATCTCGAAATTCGTTACCTTTCCAACCACTATCAGTGAAGTAGATTTCAGTACCTGCACTCAAATCAACCAAGGGAACAAAGGAGAAAGAATCAGGAGAACCATTGGTGATATATCCAACAATTGCGATATCGCCGGGATTGAGAACTGTAGCTGCCATATGAGTTTATTTTTTAATTAAGATGAACAAAAATTTTCTTTTCAAGCAATACTTTTCAGATAAAGCTAGATTTGAATAAGGGTTATATCTGTTAAAAAAATAACTTGTTTGTCCGATTAATTTCATCGAGAAATACTCTGAATTATCTTGAGAAAAAGATAAAGATTCTATGTGGTGCTAGTAAGTCATGCAGTCAGCCATATTGATATATAAAATTTCTTCTTTGTATAGCCGAAAAAAGTTACAAGAAAAGCATTCTTCTTGTAAACAGTCGTATCATTATTCCCCATCTCTAAATTTTTATTGCAAGCATATTAATAAAGCTTGGTAGAAGGTGGATGAAACGTAAACCCAACCAAATCTACAGACAAATTATACGATAGCTAACACAGCCATTAATTGCATCAGTTTTAATGTATATCAAGGTATCGCTTTCCAGATATACATCTTCAATAGTGCCCAATCTTATATTCCGAAAAAATATTGCTAAAAAATGATTGCTAATTGATAATAACTTCATTAGCTTTTAGCTTTAGACTATTAGCAATTATCAATTTATAAGCCGAATCTGGCTTCACCTATGAAGGATAAAAATAATGGATAAGCAATTTAAGAATAGGCAGTTTGCCCCTAAGTGCAAGCGTTTGATTCGTTATAGCTTGCTTAGTTTGTATGCAATGGTTGCTTTTAATACTAATAGCGCTATTGCTGCACCCGTTGGGAAATTGCAAGATTGGCGATTTTCTTCTCAAGATTCTCAGCTAGAAATCTCTCTCTCAGTACCATCTCGTCCCTTAATTTTAGGAAGCAGAAATCTTTTACCACCAGAATCTCAATCTGTTGGAGGTGAGCTACCAGCAAATGCTATAAGCCAGCTACCACCGGGCGCTTACTCTCCATTACAGTCACCTGAGTTATCTCCATATATTCCACAACCACCAGGTGCTATAACACCCTCACAACCATCGGCTCCTCTTCCACCAGGTATTTATAACAATCCCTCACCACTTTCACCAGGTATTTATAATAATCCTTCTCTTCCGCCTGGTACTTATAACAATCCTTCACAACTTCCACCAGGAGTGAATATACCGTTACCTTCTATCCGCTCCCCTTTACCATTAACACCTATGAATAATGGAAATACGGGGCAACCAACTGTGAGCGTGCCACCGATTACAAGCACCTATTCATCTCCAGCAATACCAGATTCAGTTCTTCCACCTGCAAGATTTCCTTCACCATCGGGAAAAGTAAATTCTCCCCCTTCTCTTTTTCCTACTCCACCAGCTAATCTTCCAAGAATTAACACACCTTCTAATTCAGTAAATCCAAACGAATCCGGAGTTATTGAGTTTGGACAACCTTTTCCTAATCCTAGAAGATAACAATTGGGCATAAAATATGGCGATTTTCAACCGATGAAAATACAAAACTGATTTGTGATTTACTAAATAATATTTTTTGCAGCAAAAAAATGTAGAGATGCGATACAAAATAATCACATCTCTACATTCATTTTTGCAATACCTATAGTTAAAGTTTCAAAGAGAAATTAAGGAATTATTCTCTAGAATCGTTCCGTCTCTCCTGGTAAATTTATAGCCCCTTCATCCGTATTGAAGAAATTTTTCGCCGCATCATTTTGATAAATGCATTTAATGTCAAGTTCTTTACTATCTAATCTGCCTGTAAAACCAAAGGTATTTAAACGGTTTTTACAATCTCTGACTTGATCTGATGTAACTAGATTTCTTTGCCTTAAAATCTCCCAGTTACTTTGACGCAAAACACATCCAGGGCGCATACTGGGTTGAGAAACATAAACATTAAAGGGGTTGAGGGTTACAAACAGTCTAGTATCCATCACCATTGCACTAGCCCCATACTGAACGCAAACCTCTGGATTTGGCGCTTTCGTATCAATATATTCGCGAGAAGCTACATTAGACGGCGACAAAGTTGCCGAAGAACTAAAAGCGATACCAATACCAATACCTAAAATAAATATGCCCCCCAGAATGGCAATGGTTGTGAAATTAAATACTGAGGAGACAGGGTTAGAACCTCTTGAAGAGGTATTAGCCGACCTACTATTATATTTACGTTTCATGTCTGCTTTTTAATTTCACGCCTCGTACAACGTCTCTCGTAGTTAAACAATATTTCCTTCTTTAAGTATGACGATTATTTAATGAAATTGTCTGCTACTTTAGCAATAATGTTTCAATTTAATTACAAATTTATTTTGAGTTGTAACAAATATACAGAGATAAAACGGAAAAGTCTTTAAAGCACAGAGAGCAGAAAAGTCAGGAAAAACTTTTACTTTTCTTCCTTGACTTCTTTAACTCTCTTTGCTCTCGTCTACGCTCAACTCCTAACACCCAACTGCTAGCTAGCTACAGCCAAGGTTTCTTCTAAAGGCATAAAACGGAAAGTGCGATCGCCACCTCTTTCAATCACGACTTTCACTCTTGGTTCTATTTTAGGTAGATTTGCCAAGTATTCTAATTCTTGATCTTCAAGGATATGCCCATCAATAATCCACAGTACTAATCCTTTGGATTTCGGAGGTAAATTCTCCAACTGAGTACTAATAATTGGTGGAATATAATATACATAACCGACAGCAGCGCCATTAGATGTGCTTTTTTTCCCAAGGTGCGGGGGTCTTACACCATGAATCCCAGTCAAGTATGCAGCAACATCACCTAATCCTTTAGCACTAATACACAAAGCATTGTAGCCTTTAGCACGCAAACGGCGACGATAGCGACCTTCAAACCCGCCTTCTAAAGGTACGTATACCCCTAAAGCGCCAAATTTCTCTAATTTGCGAATAAAACCGCCACCAGTAGTTAGTAATGCCATAGACCTCTTTCAAATATCGTTTCGATAATTCTATTATCTGTTATCAGTTAACAGTTAGCAGTTATCAGCGATCGGTAACTAGCGAACAGTTAATAGTTAAGAGTTTTGTATTGATTGGTTTTAACTCCTAAGAGCATTTTTTCTATATACAGAACTATCCAAGCCGATCTACTCTATAGTTTGTAACTGCTCTGTGAAAAAAAATCTGGACAAACGAAAATAGATAATTTATATTATTAGATTGTGACCAATTTTTCATGAAACGCTGTTTTGCCTGACAAATCTTGACTGAAACGTATTTTTGAAGATTTGAGAAAATCTTTCAAAATAAGTTAGTCAAATTTGACAAGAGAGTGGTAAATTAAGAAGTCTTGAGGTAAACTTAGGACGTTTGATTGAAATCATAAACAATTGTTTAAGATTTTTGCAAACAGAAAGGTCATGTTGGTGACGGCGTAACCTCAGCCTTTGAAAGAAGGATACTGAGCAGGTTTAGCTGCTTAAGTCCAGCGTTTTATTTATAAATAAGTGCCAAAGTGATTGCTTGAACATAGCAATGCTGCACAAATTGCAAAGCTGTTTTTTAGCATTGCATTTTTAATTCTTTAGTCCTTTCTTCTGGGAAGGTACTTTTGACTGCGCTGAGAAATTGAAGATATTTATCGTTTTCGACGTAGTAAACATCAGAGATAAGAAGGCTGCGATGGAAGTTGGATAGCTATTACCTAAGCATTTCCGGACTTCTGAGCTTTCTTTGTTCTAAGGCGGGCTGTTACTTAAGGAAGTAACTTCATGATTGCCTCCAAATCTAAAATTCCGCAATAAAGCGGAAAATTTGTACAAAGGAGACTTGTAACTGTGTCTGTAGGTATTCTCGGCACCAAGGTGGGCATGACTCAGGTTTTTGACGATGCAGGAGCAGCAATTCCTGTGACTGTAGTTCAAGCCGGACCATGTACCGTAACCCAAATCAAAACACAGCAGACCGACGGTTACTCCGCCATTCAATTAGCATATGGTGAAGTAAAAGAGAAAGCTTTAAATAAGCCAAAGTTGGGACATTTAGCAAAAGCTTCTGCCCAACCTTTACGGCATTTAGAAGAATATCGTGCCCAAAATACGGATGATTATTCTTTAGGTCAGCAAGTTAGCGCTGATATTTTTGAAGCAGGTCAGCTGGTAGATATAGCTGGAACAAGTATCGGTCGCGGTTTCGCAGGGAACCAGAAACGTAATAACTTCGGTAGAGGTCCGATGTCTCATGGTTCTAAGAATCATAGGGAACCAGGTTCTATCGGTGCTGGTACTACCCCCGGTCGTGTTTATCCCGGTAAGCGGATGGCAGGACGTTTAGGAGGTAAGCGTATTACGGTTCGCAAGCTAAAAGTCGTGCGAGTCGATGCAGAGAAAAATTTATTGTTAATTAAGGGAGCTATTCCTGGCAAACCAGGAGCATTAGTTAATATTGTCCCTGCAAAAGAAGTGAAATAGTCATTTGTCATTCGATGAAGCAGATGTAGATTGCGGATTTAGGACTCCATAAGTAAGAAGAAGCCTGAATCTAAGTTGATTAGAAAGTAACAAACTTTCGAGTACATAAACACAAATGGCAAATGACTAACGTAAGAGGACGTAACAATGGTTGATTGTGCAGTTAAAAATTGGCAGGGAGAAGAAGTCGGACAGAAAACCTTGGATTTGAAAGTTGCCAAGGAAGAAAGTGCTTCTCATGTCGTTCATAGAGCCTTGGTTCGACAAATGACTAATGCTCGCCAGGGAAATGCTAGTACTAAAACCCGTGCCGAAGTTAGAGGTGGCGGTCGCAAACCCTGGAGACAAAAGGGAACAGGACGCGCCCGTGCAGGTTCTACTCGTTCGCCATTATGGCGCGGTGGTGGTGTAATCTTTGGACCAAAACCCAAAGATTACAATTTGAATATGAATCGTAAAGAGCGTCGTTTAGCTTTACGGACTGCTTTGGGTAGTCGTTCTGAGGACATGATTGTAGTTGAAGAATTCAGCGAACAATTACAGCGTCCCAAGACAAAAGATTTAGTAGAAGCTATTTCTCGTTGGGGTTCTCAACCCGAACAAAAGACTTTATTGATTTTGTCGGAACGTTCGGAAAACGTATATTTATCAGCTCGCAATATAGAAAACGTTAGGTTGATGGTAGCAGACCAGCTTAATGTTTTTGATTTACTGCACGCAGACAAAATTGTGGTTACTGCATCAGCAATAGATAAAATTCAGGAGGTCTACGGTGCCTAAATTTGACCCCCGCAATCTTCCGGATTTAATCCGTCGTCCAATTGTTACCGAAAAGGCAACAATTGAGATGGAGTACAACAAATACACTTTTGAAGTGTTGCCAAAAGCAACTAAACCTCAAATAAAAGCGGCCATTGAAGGTTTATTTGATGTCAAAGTTTTAAAAGTAAATACTGCCGTCCAGCCTCGGAAAAAGAAGCGCGTTGGTAGATTTATTGGATTTAAACCTCAGCACAAGAAAGCAGTTGTCACCGTAGCATCAGGGGACGAAGAAAAGATTCGTCAGGTTCTGTTCCCAGACGTTTAAATTTAGGTTAAAGGTTAGAGGTTAAAGGTTAAAAGTAGAGAATTTGCAGCAAAAAGTGAATTAATAATTTTCTGTTCATCTCCCTATATTCCGACCTCTTGCCATCCCCAATAACTATTTTCCTTCATAAACTTAAAGTTTAAAATTATGGGTACTCGTTCATTTCGTCCCTACACCCCTAGTAACCGTCAAGCGACGACTTCCGACTTTGCAGAAATTACAAAGTCAAAGCCAGAAAAATCTTTAACCCAGCATATTCATCGGGCTAAAGGTAGAAATAATCGTGGTGTAATTACCAGTCGTCGTCGGGGTGGCGGACACAAACGTCTTTATCGGATTATCGATTTTAAAAGAGATAAGCGGGGCATTCCTGGTACCGTTCAAGCAATTGAATATGACCCCAACCGTAATGCAAGAATCGCACTCGTAGCCTATGAAGATGGCGAAAAGCGCTATATCTTGCAACCAAATGGCATGAAAGTCGGAACCACAATTATAGCTGGTCCGGATTCTCCTATTGAAAACGGTAATGCTTTACCTTTATCAAACATGCCCTTGGGTACCGGCGTACATAACGTAGAATTAATTGCTGGAAAAGGCGGTCAAATAGTACGTTCGGCTGGTGCAGTTGCTCAAGTAATGGCAAAAGATGGTAATTACGTTACTTTGAAACTGCCTTCGGGAGAAGTTCGGATGATTCGGCGTGAATGTTACGCCACCATCGGACAGGTTGGTAACGTAGAAGCCAGAAACCAAAGCTTGGGTAAAGCAGGTAGAAATCGCTGGAGAGGTCGCCGTCCCAAGGTTAGAGGTAGTGTAATGAACCCTTGCGACCACCCCCACGGTGGTGGTGAAGGACGCGCACCAATTGGTCGTAGCGGTCCTGTAACGCCTTGGGGTAAACCGACTTTAGGTAAGAAAACTCGCAAGCCTAAAAAAGCAAGCAGTAAATTGATTGTTCGTCGCCGTCGTAAGTCCGGAAAGCGCGGACGCGGTGGTCGTCAGTCATAGAATTTTGAGGACACTGCGTTGCCGAAGAATACAGCGATTATAGAAAGTGTCCGGGATTTGAGATTGTATATTTTGGAGCTTGATAAAATCCGAAGTTTAAAATCTCAAATCCAGAATATGAAATTCAAAGTTCTTATCTCTAATAGCAAATCTAAAATCTCAAATCTTAAATTGTCCTATGGGTCGTTCTCTTAAAAAAGGTCCCTTTATTGCAGACCATCTATTGAAAAAGATTGATAAGCTCAATGAGACCAATAAAAAAGAAGTCATTAAAACTTGGTCAAGAGCTTCAACTATTTTGCCTATGATGGTTGGTCATACCATCGCAGTTCATAACGGCAAACAACACGTTCCGGTTTTTATCAGCGACCAAATGGTTGGTCATAAACTGGGAGAATTTGCTCCTACTCGTACTTATAGAGGTCACTCTAGAGACAAAAAAGGAGGTAGATAAAACTACCGCTAATAGCGAATTGATGCGATTAGTAAAGGAGTAAAAATAATTATGGCTACTGATACTAAAGAAGTAAAAGCGATTGCTCGGTATATACGTATGTCACCCTTTAAAGTACGTCGCGTACTTGACCAGATTAGGGGACGTAGCTATCGGGAAGCGTTGATAATTTTGGAATTTATGCCTTATAGAGCCTGCGACCCGGTTTTAAAGGTTCTTAGAAGTGCTGCTGCGAATGCAGAGCATAATGAAGGATTAGATAGAGCTTCTCTAATAGTTTCGACTGCATTTGCAGACCAAGGTCCAGTATTTAAGCGCTATCAACCTAGAGCGCAGGGTAGAGCATATCAAATTCGCAAGCCCACATGTCATATAACCGTTGCAGTATCAGCAGATCCAGCAGCGAATTAAGTAAGCACTCAGCAATAGTAATTTGAAAATATAAAAAAACAAATTAACTAATAAACTATAGAGTGCGAAAAAAATTAGAGGAGATCATAAGTGGGACAAAAGATTAATCCAATTGGATTTCGCCTTGGAATTACAAAAGAACATCAATCTCGTTGGTTTGCAGACCCTTCTCGTTATCCCGAATTACTGCAAGAAGACCATAAGCTTCGTCAGTATATAGATAATAAATTAGGTAGAAACGCTCAAAATAATGCCGGTATTTCCGAAGTTAAAATTGAACGTAAAGCAGATCAAATTGACTTAGAAGTTCGTACTGCTAGACCTGGTGTAGTAGTAGGTAGAGGCGGACAAGGTATTGAAGCATTACGTACCGGACTACAAAAAGAATTAGGCGGTAATCGTCAAATTCGTATCAATGTAGTAGAAGTACAGCGCGTTGATGCTGATGCTTTTTTAATTGGCGAATACATAGCTCAACAACTCGAACGACGGGTTTCTTTCCGGAGAGTAGTACGTCAAGCGATACAAAGAGCGCAGCGTGCTGGCGTACAAGGAATCAAAATTCAAGTTAGCGGACGTTTGAACGGTGCAGAAATTGCCCGTACAGAATGGACTCGTGAAGGTAGAGTTCCATTACATACCTTAAGAGCTAATATTGATTACGCTTACGTAACCGCTAAAACTATATACGGTATCCTCGGCATTAAAGTTTGGGTATTCAAAGGAGAAGTTATTCCCGGAGAAGAAGAAGCACCAACTTCTAACCCCAGAAACGAACGAGAACCTCGTCGCCGTCAAAATCGCCGTCGTCCTTCCTTTGAAGACCGTTCAAATGAGAATTAGTTGTTAGTTATTAGTTATTAGTTATTAGCTATTGGTTATATTTACTAAAAACTAACAACTATTGATAAAAAACTATTCACCCTTCGGGTTTGCAGCCGCACTCTGCGCGCTGTTTCACTAACAACTAACTACTAAACACTAACAACTAACAATGTTAAGTCCAAAAAGAACTAAATTCCGCAAACAACATCGCGGACGTATGAGAGGTTTAGCATCACGGGGTTGCAATATCAACTTTGGTGATTTTGCCCTCCAAGCTCAAGAACCATCTTGGATTACCTCACGACAAATAGAAGCTTCTCGACGAGCCATGACTCGTTACGTGCGTAGGGGTGGAAAAATCTGGATTAGAGTATTTCCCGACAAGCCCGTAACAATGCGTCCGGCAGAAACCCGAATGGGTTCTGGTAAAGGTAACCCGGAATATTGGGTAGCTGTAGTTAAACCAGGAAGAATCATGTTTGAAATTGCTGGTGTCGCAGAAGAAACTGCTCGTGAGGCAATGCGTTTAGCTTCACATAAGCTACCAATTAAAACTAAATTTATTGCCCGTGCCGATCAGGAGCCTTCCTCGTAGATTAATTATGCCTTTTCCTAAAATTTCTGAAGCAAGAGATTTGAGTGACGAGCAGCTAACGCAAGAAATTAATGCTACTAAAAAGCAATTATTTGACTTGCGCTTGCAACAAGCAACTCGACAACTTGAGAAACCCGCACAGTTTAAACACTTACGTCACCGTCTAGCTCAATTAATGACGGTAGAAGGAGAACGTAAACGCGCTGCAACTTCAGCAGTCACTGATGGGGGAGATCCTCAAGATCTTGCTGCTTCTCAAGATTCAGAGTAAATAAGCAAGTGAATAGTTATTTTTAGCTTGTCACTCATAACAACATGAAAATAGTAAATTATGGCTATTAAAGAAAGAGTTGGCTTAGTAGTCAGCGACAAAATGGAAAAAACTGTAGTAGTTGCCGTTGAAAACCGCGATAGCCATCAGAAGTACGGCAAAATTGTAGTTACAACCAGACGCTACAAAGCTCACGACGAAGAAAATAACTGTAAAGAAGGCGATCGCGTTCGCATTCAGGAAACCAGACCCCTAAGCAAGACTAAGCGCTGGCAGGTCAAGGAAGTCCTCAGTAGCAGGAATAATTGATAAACATCGGTTGTTACATAGCTAACAACTTTACAATGGAGAAGAATTGTGATACAAGCCCAGTCTTACCTTAACGTTGCGGATAACAGCGGTGCCCGTAAATTAATGTGCATCCGCGTTCTGGGTGCTGGAAACCGTAGCTATGGCAGCATTGGCGATAGGATTATCGCCGTAGTCAAAGATGCCCAACCGAATATGGCAATTAAGAAGTCTGATGTAGTTCAGGCTGTGATTGTACGTACAAAGAAAGGCGTAAATCGTGACAGTGGCATGACAATCCGTTTTGATGACAATGCCGCAGTCATAATCAACCAAGATGGAAACCCCAGAGGAACGCGGGTATTTGGTCCTGTGGCGCGTGAATTGCGCGAAAAAAACTTTACTAAAATAGTTTCTCTGGCACCGGAGGTACTGTAATGACAGTTAAGAAAAAATCAAAACCTCAATTTCATAAGATGCACGTCAAAACTGGGGATACCGTACAGGTAGTTTCTGGTAAAGACAAAGGTAAAGTCGGTGAAATTGTTCGGGCAATTCCTAAAGATAGTAAAGTAATTGTCAAGGGTGTGAATGTAAAAACGAAGCACGTTAAGCCGCAACAGGAAGGCGAATCCGGGAAAATTTTGACTCAAGAATTCCCTATTCATAGTTCTAACGTGATGCTTTATTCCACCAAGGAAAACGTAGCTTCTCGCGTATGTTACACCTTTACCCAAGAGGGTAAAAAAGTGCGTATGTTGAAGAAAACCGGGGAAATTTTAGATAAATAGTTAGGAATTAAGAGTTAAGATATAGCTCGTAATTTTTAACCACTTTATTCCCTGACCAAGCCCAGGGATTAGGAGAAAAAAAATGGCAGTAGGATTAAAAAGTAAATACCTTGAAACTATTGTCCCCAATTTGATGAAGCAATTTGAATATACAAATATTCATCAGGTGCCCAAAGTTATAAAAGTAACTGTTAACCGAGGGTTGGGGGAAGCTTCTCAAAATGCAAAAGCATTAGAAGCATCTTTAAGCGAAATTGCAATTATTACCGGTCAAAAGCCTGTAGTTACTAGAGCTAAAAAAGCGATCGCGGGTTTTAAAATTCGTGAAGGTATGCCTGTAGGAGTAATGGTTACTCTGAGAAGCTCTAAGATGTACAACTTTCTCGACCGTTTAATTAATTTGTCATTGCCTCGGATTCGTGACTTTCGCGGTATCAGTCCGAAAAGCTTTGACGGTCGTGGTAATTACACTTTGGGTGTCAGAGAGCAACTGATTTTTCCAGAGGTTGAATACGACAAAATTGACCAAATTCGTGGAATGGATATTTCCATCATTACTACAGCTAGGGATGACGAAGAAGGTCGCGCTTTACTAAAAGAGATGGGAATGCCCTTCCGGGAGCAATAAGTTCATTTAACAGAGGAAAAGATGGCGGCAAACGACACAATTGCAGATATGCTGACGCGCATCCGCAACGCCAATTTGGCTCGGCACCAAACAACACAGGTGCCAGCGACAAAAATGACCCAAAGTATAGCTAAAGTACTTCAGGAAGAAGGCTTTATCACCGACTTTGAGACATCTGGAGAAGGATGGAGCAGCAAATTGGTAATTTCTTTAAAATACAAGGGAAAAAATCGTCAACCAATTATTACTACTCTTAAAAGGGTTTCTAGACCTGGTTTGCGAGTTTATTCCAACAAGAAAGATTTACCAAGAGTATTAGGTGGCATTGGTATCGCCATTATATCTACATCCTCCGGCATCATGACCGACCGTCAAGCACGCCAACAAAATGTAGGCGGCGAAGTACTTTGCTACGTTTGGTAGTAAAAAATAACGCAACCCCGGAGAGATTTTTAAGGACAAAAAACCATGTCTAGAATTGGTAAACAACCAATAGCAGTACCGGCTAAGGTACAAATAAAGATTGAGGGAGCCTCCATATCTGTCAAGGGTCCCAAAGGAGAACTATCTCGCGAACTACCCACTCAGGTAAGCGTTTCTCAAGAGGGAGATACTTTAACAGTATCCCGTCAAGACGATTCGAGAGTATGCCGCCAAATGCACGGATTAAGCCGCAGTTTGGTTTCCAATATGGTTGAAGGCGTTTCTCAAGGATTCCAGCGCAAGCTACAGCTCCAAGGGGTTGGTTATCGAGCGCAGGTTAAGGGAAAAGATTTAGTCTTGAATGTTGGTTACAGTCATCCTGTAGAAATTACTCCACCAGATGGAGTTCAATTTGCGATTGAAGACAAAGGTCTGACTATCGTTGTCAGCGGATATGACAAGGAAATCGTAGGCAATACATCCGCTCGAATTCGCGCCGTTCGTCCTCCCGAGCCTTACAAAGGTAAAGGTATTCGCTATGAGAACGAAGTTGTAAGGCGTAAAGCTGGTAAAGCTGGTAAAGGTGGTAAGAAGTAGATTATTAAATCATGAAATTTACCCGCAAACAATCAAAACAGCGTCGCCATCGACGCATCCGAGGGAAAGTATTTGGGTCTTCCGAACGTCCTCGTTTAGCAGTATATCGTTCTAACGAAAATATTTATGCTCAAGTGATTGATGATACTAATCATCGGACTTTAGCTACAGCATCGAGTATAGAACCAGAATTAAAATCTAAGTTAAGCTCTGGCTCCAATCAGCAGGCTTCAGCAGAAGTTGGTAAAACTTTAGCTGCAAGAGCTTTAGAAAAAGGCATCAATCAAGTCGTATTTGACCGCGGAGGTAATCTTTACCACGGACGTGTCAAAGCTTTGGCTGATGCGGCAAGAGAAGGCGGTTTAAATTTCTAAAATTATCGGCGATGCAAGGCACGTAGTAAATAAATACTAAGTAAATTATTTATCGCTAATTATTTGGTAACCGATAAGTAAATTCACAGAGCATATAAGTATGGCAAACAATCGTCGTAAAACGAGCCGAGCAAAAAAAGAAGAGACTAACTGGCAAGAGCGGGTAATTCAAATCCGACGAGTAAGTAAAGTTGTTAAAGGTGGTAAAAAACTTAGCTTCCGGGCAATTGTAGTTGTCGGCAACGAGCGCGGTCAAGTTGGTGTGGGAGTAGGTAAAGCTAGTGATGTTATCGGAGCCGTAAAAAAAGGCGTAGCCGATGGCAAGAAGCATTTAGTAGATATCCCCATAACCAAATCTAATTCTATTCCTCATCCCACCAATGGCATTGGTGGCGGTGCTAAAGTCATCATGCGCCCTGCGGCACCAGGTACTGGTGTAATCGCCGGTGGTGCAGTACGTACAGTACTAGAATTGGCAGGGGTTCGTAATATATTAGCTAAACAACTTGGCTCTAATAATCCTTTGAACAATGCCAGAGCCGCAATGAATGCTCTTGGTGTATTGCGTAACTTTAAAGAAGTTGCCGAAGACAGAGATGTCAGTATAGAAAAGCTCTACGCACAGTAGAGTTGCAAAATAGAATTGTCGTGTAAATAAATACAGATAATTAATACTATGAGACTACACGATGCTCGCCCTCAGAAGGGTTCAAAAAATCGCGGTCGGCGTGTCGGACGCGGAATTGCAGCAGGTCAAGGCGCTAGTTGCGGTTTCGGTATGCGGGGTCAGAAATCCCGTTCTGGTAGGGGAACTAGACCGGGTTTTGAAGGCGGTCAACAACCCCTTTATCGTCGAGTACCTAAACTTAAAGGTTTTCCCCTCGTTAATCGTAAAATATACACTACGATTAATGTAGAGAAGCTATCTTCACTTCCGGCAAATACAGAAGTTAATGCGACCTCGTTACAGGAGAATGGTATTCTCACTGCCGTACAAGGGCCATTAAAAATTCTAGGAGATGGAGAATTGAACGTTGCTCTTAAGGTACAAGCCGCAGCTTTCACGGGTACGGCTCGTAGCAAAATTGAGGCAGCTGGTGGCAGTTGTGAAATTGTATAAGTGACTTAGCTTTCAACTTGCACTCTTCGTATTACCGCCATCAGGTGCCTGGTTAACATTCATCGGTAGATCGTCATTATGATAAGTCGAGATAGAGCACCAACAGCTCAAGAAACTTTTATGCAGATGGCACAAGCAGCCGGTTTGAGAGGTCGGCTGTTTGTCACCATAGGTATCTTACTTTTGATTCGTTTGGGTATTTATATACCTATTCCAGGAATAGATCGGGTGCGATTTAGTGCCGCTATGTCACAAGGTAATGGCTTAGCAGGGATATTAGATATCTTCTCTGGTGGTGGTTTTTCTGCTTTAGGAGTATTTACCCTAGGTATTTTACCTTTTATCAATGCTTCAATTATCATTCAACTGCTCACCGCTGCAATCCCCAGTTTAGAAAAGTTACAGAAAGACGAAGGTGAAGCAGGAAGGCGGAAGATTTCACAAATTACACGATACGTTGCTTTGGGTTGGGCAATTGTTCAAAGCATATTTATTTCATCAGTTTGGCTGAAAAACTTTGCTCTTGACTTCGGTCCTATTTTTGTATTTGAAACTGCCTTGGCTTTAGTGGCTGGCTCGATGTTCGTGATGTGGGCATCCGAAGTAATTACGGAGCGGGGAATTGGTAATGGAGCTTCATTACTTATTTTCCTCAATATTGTCTCGTCTTTACCTACAACTCTGGGTAGCACTATTAGTTTTGCTCAAGTTGGTGGTCGTGAAGCTGTAGGTCAAGTAGTTGTATTGCTTTTACTGTTCTTAGCAACAATTATTGGTATCGTATTCGTTCAAGAAGGAATGCGACGGATTCCAATTATTTCAGCTAGACGGCAAGTAGGTAGAAGAGTTCTTGCAGAACAACGTAGTTTCTTACCCTTGAGACTTAATCAAGGTGGAGTAATGCCGATTATTTTTGCAACCGCAATCTTAAGCTTACCGCTTTTAATTGGAAACTTTACTCAAAATCAGCAAATAGCTAACTTTACAAGCACTTATCTAAATCCAGGTGGTTCTGGTTGGTGGGCTTACGCTTTAATTTACCTGTTTTCAATTATTTTCTTTAGCTACTTTTACTCTTCTTTGATTGTCAACCCAGTTGATATCGCTCAAAACTTGAAAAAGATGGGTTCTTCTATTCCAGGTATTCGCCCTGGTAAAGCTACAAGTGAATATCTTGAAAGAGTTTTGAATCGTCTCACCTTTCTAGGTGCTGGCTTTTTGGGATTGGTTGCGATTATTCCCACTGTGGTTGAAAGGGTATTGAACGTACCCACTTTCCGTGGTTTAGGTGCTACGTCCTTATTAATTCTCGTTGGTGTGGCTATTGATACAGCGAAGCAAATCCAAACTTACGTTATCTCTCAACGTTATGAAGGGATGGTGAAACAATAGTGACCAGGATTATTTTTTTAGGTCCCCCAGGAGCTGGTAAAGGTACTCAAGCTAAAACTTTAGCAGACCATTGGAAAGTTCCCCACATTTCAACTGGCGATATACTCCGCGAAGCAATCAAAGAACAAACACCTTTGGGTGTGAAGGCAAAAAGTTTCGTGGATAGCGGTCAGTTGGTTCCTAGCGAACTAGTGCAAGATATGGTAGAAGAGCGGTTGCAAAAAGCGGATACTAATTCCGGATGGATTTTGGATGGTTTTCCTCGCACCGTAGAACAAGCCACTTTTTTAGATAACTTGTTGAAAAAAATGAATTTGGGTGGTGCATTAGTAATTAATTTAGATGTGCCCGACGAGGTAGTGGTTGGTCGTTTGCTCGAACGCGGACGCAAAGATGATACCGAAGAAGTTATTCGTCGTCGTCTGGAAGTTTACCGTTCCGAGACTACACCTTTGATTGATTATTATGGCGATCGCAATCAATTGGTTGTAATAAATGGTAATCAATCTGCCCTAGAAGTTACTTCTAATCTGAAGCAATTAGTTGTTAGTTGTTAGAAGTATAGTTGTTAGTAGTTGGGATTATCGTTTGTACTAACTACTAACAACTAGCATTGATTTACCGAATCGGCAATAAAACTTTAAATAAGATATATTAATAAATTGTTGATATATTATCTGCAAAAAATTGCAAGCTAGATAAATGCAATTAAAAAAGGCTGTTGAGTTGAAGGAAAAACAAATTGTCCAAACAAGATTTAATTGAAATGGAGGGCACGGTAACAGAATCCTTACCTAATGCCATGTTCCGCGTTGACTTAGATAATGGCTTTAACGTTCTCGCTCACATTTCTGGTAAGATTCGCCGAAACTATATCAAAATTTTACCCGGCGATCGCGTGAAAGTAGAGTTAACACCTTACGACCTAACCAAAGGTCGTATCACCTATCGACTGCGTAAGAAGTAAACCCATGTGGAATATTATACTACAATCTAATAGCTTTGGCTTTACAACTATTTAACTGAAAAATTTCCGATTTTGTGTTATAATTTACTATTTGGAGTTTGATGAGAGACAGATGAAAGTTCGAGCCTCCGTAAAAAAAATGTGCGAGAAGTGCAACGTCATAAAGCGTCGCGGTCGCGTAATGGTTATTTGTCAGAATCCCAAGCACAAGCAAAGACAAGGATAAACTTGTTTTTTGTGGGCTAACAAAGCGAATAGTCTAAAATAATTGAGATTTGACTCAATAGCTTTCAAGGTTCAGATTAAAGTTCAGATTTGTCTTGATGCACTTAGACATCTGAATGTGAAGAGTGGGTATAGATGAAAGAACAAATATGAGGAGATTTCTATAATGGCACGTATTGCCGGAGTAGACTTACCACGTGATAAGCGTGTTGAAATAGGTCTAACCTACATTTTCGGAATCGGCTTAACAAGCGCTAAAAAAATTCTAGCCAGTACGGGTGTAAATCCAGATACCAGAGTTAAAGAGTTGAGCGATAGTGATGTCGCAGCGTTACGAGCAGAAGTAGAGAAAAATTATCAGGTCGAAGGTGACTTGAGACGCTGGGAAGCTATGAATATCAAGCGTTTAGTTGATATTGGTACTTACAGAGGTCGTCGTCATCGTATGGGCTTGCCAGTTAGAGGTCAAAGGACTCGTACTAATGCTAGAACCCGTCGGGGTAGAAGACAAACAGTAGCCGGTAAGAAGAAGGCACCAGGTAAATAAAATATAAATAAAATAATTAATTACCCGATTAATTATTTTTACCTATTGGCAGGATAATCGATTTTCTAGGTTAATTCAACTATAACGATATGGCGCGACAATCAGCAAAAAAAGGCGGAAGCAGAAAGCAGAAACGTAACGTACCTAATGGAATAGGCTATATTCAGTCTACTTTCAATAATAGTATCGTTACAATTACTGACCCTAACGGAGATGTAGTTTCTTGGGCTTCTGCTGGTTCGAGTGGTTTTAAAGGAGCAAAGAAAGGAACTCCTTTTGCCGCTCAAACAGCAGCAGAAAGTGCAGCAAGAAGGGCTATGGATCAAGGTATGCGTCAGATAGAAGTTATGGTCAGCGGTCCCGGGGCAGGTAGGGAAACTGCGATTAGAGCAATTCAGGGAGCAGGATTAGAAATAACCTTAATTCGCGATATTACCCCAATTCCCCACAATGGTTGCCGTCCACCAAAAAGACGTAGAGTTTAAATACATTAGTTGGTTATGGCTTTCGGCGATAGGTATGTTGTATTTATCTATTATGCCGATTTTGTCCTCTCTTACGGAAGGCAATAATTTGATATTACATCTGTCTTAAAGAAGCCAGTTCCCCTCACTCAAGAAATTGGCCGTCCGTGGAAGTTAAATAGCTTGTATAAAAAGCTAGTTAATTTCGTATATTGATTAAGAATAAATCAAGTCTCTAGGCGAATTGAGTTATCAATTTTAGATAACTTTTCCTCGCAAAGTGGCAATTTAATTTCATTAGAGGTGGGTAATATTTATAATTGCCTGCCGCTATAAGACCTGATTCAGAAGGGAGGTTACTCCGTGGCGCAGTTTCAAATTGAATGTGTAGAATCTAATACAGAAGAAAGTCGGAGCCACTATTCTAAATTTGTTTTAGAACCTTTAGAGAGGGGTCAAGGAATTACAGTTGGCAACGCTCTGAGAAGGGTTTTATTAGCCAATTTAGAGGGCACATCGGTTACAGCAGTAAGAATTGCGGGAGTAACCCATGAGTTTGCCACCGTTAGAGGTGTGCGTGAAGATGTGCTAGAAATCCTCATGAGAATGAAGGAACTTATTCTTAAAAGCCATTCACCTCAACCCCAGATTGGTAGGTTGCTTGTTAATGGTCCTGCAACAGTTACCGCAGCACACTTCGACTTACCAAGTGAAGTAGAAGTTATAGACCAGACTCAGTACATAGCTACTTTAGCAGAGGGTGGCAGGCTGGAAATGGAATTTAGGATTGAAAAAGGAAAAGGCTATCGCACCGTAGAAAGAGGTCGTGAAGAAGCTACATCCTTAGACTTTCTGCAAATAGATTCCATTTTTATGCCGGTACGGAAAGTTAATTACAGTGTTGAAGAAACTCGTGGAGAAAACGGGTATCCGAAAGATAGACTGCTTTTAGAAGTTTGGACAAACGGTAGTATTGCTCCACAAGAAGCTCTTTCTTCTGCTGCTGGGATTTTAGTAGATTTATTTAATCCACTGAAAAATATTGAAATTAACCCAGAGGATACAGTTTCAGAAATTGACCAAGATCCAACCGCTCAAATACCCATCGAAGAATTGCAGCTTTCCGTGCGAGCTTATAACTGTTTGAAACGGGCGCAAGTCAACTCGGTAGCGGATTTGTTGGATTATACCCAAGAAGACCTTTTAGAAATAAAGAACTTTGGTCAAAAGTCAGCTGAAGAAGTAGTAGAAGCCTTACAGCGACGTTTGGGTATTACACTGCCTACAGAAAGGGCTTCAAAACACGCCTAAATTAAACAATCCATAATTAAACCTAGATGACATCATGCGTCACCGTTCTAAACTAAAAAAACTTAGCAAACCAGCAGATCAGCGCCGTGCCTTGCTCCGAGCGCTTTCTACCGAGCTGATTCGCCATGGGCGAATTACTACTACTGTTACTCGCGCCAAAGTGGTCAGAGCAGAAGTAGACAAAATGATTACTTTAGCCAAAGATGGTTCCTTAAATGCCCGTCGTCAGGCTATAGGCTACCTTTACGACAAAGATTTAGTTCATGCTTTGTTTGAGCAAGCTCCGACTCGGTATGGAGAACGTAAAGGGGGTTATACCCGTATTTTGCATACAGTGCCTCGTCGCGGTGATAACGCTCAAATGGCAATTATTGAATTAGTTTAATTGGGTAATGGATGTAGTTTCCTGGTCACAATTCCTCTGTAAAAAAATGGGCAGGCTTCCCGTTGTGATTCTCCGAACCACAACGGACGAGTCCCTAAGTTTGAAAACTAAGGCTTTTTAAAAAGCCTGCCCATTTTTTTAGGAGTACGTCGGTAAGCAACATCCTTAATTTTAATTGTATGTCAGGAAGCCGACCATCGGAACAAACTCAAAGGGTTGCCTTGGTGATCCAATATCAAGGCACCCATTTTCATGGTTGGCAATGGCAACCCAATTACCGTAGCGTTCAGGAAGAGATCGAAAAAGCGATTTCCACTGTTGCTGGCAATAAAGTGACTTTACATGGTGCTGGGAGAACAGATAGTGGAGTTCATGCAGCAGCGCAAGTAGCTCATTTCAATGTAGTAAGTAAAATTCCACCATCAAAGTGGGCATCTATTTTGAATAGTTACTTACCGTCGGGTATATTGATTAGAGCTTCTGCGGGTGTTAATAATGATTGGCACGCTCGTTTTGATGCAAAGTATCGACGCTATCGTTACACGCTATACAATGAAAAAATACCAAATTTATTTGTTAAACCCTTTAGCTGGCATTATTATCAAGCTCCTCTAGACGAATCCTTAATATATAGTGCGCTTGAACCGTTAATTGGAAAGCATCACTTAGCAGCTTTTCATCGGGCTAATTCTGGGCGCAAGCATTCATGGGTCAATGTACAAGACGTAGAATGTTATCGTAACGGGGCGTTAGTGCATATTGAAATTCAAGCAGATGGGTTTCTCTATGGTATGGTTCGTTTGTTGGTAGGAATGTTGGTTCAAGTTGCTACCAAAGAGCGAACGATAGAAAATTTTACCAAAATCTGGCAGCAAGAGCGCCGACAAGAAGTAAAATACGCTGCACCTCCACAAGGCTTATGTTTGTTAAGGGTAGGATACGATGAATTTCCTTTTCCTCCCGAAGTTTGGTACGATACTCAGCCCTTGTTTAGTTTTACAGATAATTTTCCTTCTGAACTTTGTAAATAAAATTTCAGATAATATTCTAAGTAAAATTACCGTACAAAAATGTAAATTTATTCTTCCACATTCCACAATATAGTAATGAACAAAACTTATCTTCCCAATCAACAAACCGTAGAGCGCGATTGGTATGTAGTAGATGCAGCCGACCAACGCCTTGGTCGTCTGGCTACTGAAATAGCAATGGTTTTACGCGGTAAAAACAAGCCACAATTTACCCCTCATATGGATGCTGGGGACTTTGTGGTAGTCGTCAATGCCGAAAAAGTTGTAGTAACTGGCAAAAAGAGTTCTCAAAAACTGTATCGCCGTCACTCCGGTCGTCCTGGCGGAATGAAGACAGAAACCTTTGAACACTTACAAGGACGTTTACCAGAACGTATCATCGAAAAAGCTGTTAAAGGTATGTTACCTAAAAATAATTTAGGGCGACAGTTATTCAAAAAACTCAAAGTTTATGCGGGTTCGGAGCATCCTCATTCCGCACAACTGCCCAAAGAATTAAAAATTGACACAATTCCAGGAGAACAAAATTAATGCAAGCAACAGAAAATGATAGCGGACGCGCCGTATACTGGGGAACTGGTCGCCGTAAGTCTTCAGTAGCAAGAGTACGTCTGGTTCCCGGTAATGGCAAAATGACCATCAATGGTAAAGAGGGCGACTTGTATTTTCAATTTAATCCCAACTACATAGGAGGAATTAAAGCTCCTTTGGAAACATTGGGTTTGGAAAACGAATACGATATTTTGGTAAGAGCGAATGGTGGCGGTTTAACCGGACAAGCAGACGCAGTTCGTTTAGGAGTAGCTCGCGCTTTGTGTCAGCTAGATCCAGATAATCGTCCTCCTTTGAAAACTGAAGGCTATCTTTCTCGCGATCCTAGATCGAAAGAACGTAAGAAATACGGTTTGCATAAGGCTCGTAAAGCTCCTCAGTATTCTAAGCGTTAATACATAGTCTCACCAACTCTATATTTGAAAAATTAGAGTTAGGTACGTCATAATTGATATATACTCACCATTCAGTACGAAAAATGGCAAAACCAGAAATTCATCCAGAGTGGTATCCAGAAGCCAAGGTTTACTGTAACGGTCAAGTTGTAATGACCGTTGGCTCTACCAAACCCGAATTACACGTAGATGTTTGGTCTGGAAATCACCCCTTTTATACAGGTACTCAGAAGATTATTGACACCGAAGGTCGCGTAGAACGCTTCCTGCGTAAGTACGGTATGTCAAGTAGTCAAACAAAGAAAGATAGCAGCCCAGAAAATATTGCCGAAGGAAATAGCGGCGACGAAACTAAAAAATAGCCACCAGGCAATACTTCAATCAAACGACTCAGCTTTACTGAGTCGGTTTTTTAGTCTTTGCCTGTAAATCTATTTTTTTAGGAGCGTTGCACCATCATGGCCGAACAATATTTACTAGAAAAACTACAATCCGTTGAACAAACCTTTAACGAATTGACTCGTCGCTTAGGTGACCCCGATACTGCCAGAAACCCAGAAGAGTTCCAGGAAGTAGCAAAAGCCCGTTCTGGATTGGAAGAGGTAGTGAATACCTACGAAACTTGGAAAAATACCCAAGAAGAATTAGTTGGAGCGCGTGAAGTCGCAAAAGAATCGCAAAGCGACCCAGAGTTGCATGAAATGGCAACTTTAGAAGTAAAAGAACTCGAACAGAAAACAGAAGAGCTTGAGGACCGTTTAAAAGTATTACTATTACCCCGCGACCCCAACGATGAGAAAAACATCATGTTGGAAATACGTGCCGGTACCGGTGGTGACGAAGCAAGTATCTGGGCTGGCGATTTGGTACGTATGTACGAACGCTATGCCAGTACTCAGGGTTGGAAAGTAAAATTACTCAGCGAGTCTTTAGCTGAAATGGGCGGTTTCAAAGAAGCGGTGCTGGAAATTAAAGGCGATAGCGTCTACAGTAAACTCAAATTTGAAGCCGGAGTTCATCGAGTGCAGCGCGTACCCTTAACCGAATCTGGGGGAAGGGTTCATACATCTACTGCTACCGTAGCAGTGATGCCAGAAGTGGATGATGTGGAAATCCATATTGACCCCAAAGATTACGAAATGTCTACCGCTCGTTCCGGTGGTGCTGGTGGTCAAAACGTAAACAAAGTTGAGACAGCAGCAGACCTTTACCACAAACCTACTGGTATTAGAATTTTCTGTACCGAAGAACGCAGCCAGTTGCAAAACAAAGAACGGGCGTTGCAAATTTTGCGTGCTAAATTGTACGAAATGAAGCTGCGCGAACAACAAGAAGCAGTTACCGATTTACGTCGTTCGCAAGTGGGTACGGGTTCGCGTTCCGAGAAAATTCGCACCTACAACTACAAAGACAACCGAGCAACAGACCACCGTCTTGGTGAGAACTATTCGCTCAACCCAGTTTTAGAAGGTGATTTAGATCCAATAATCCAATCTTGTATATCTCAAGACCAGCAAGAGCGTTTAGCAGAACTTGCTGCTTCAGTGAACAATTAATGTTAATTAATGTTAATAGACAATTAAAGAATTAGGAACTGGATACAAAAGGTTTGAAATATTCCCACTCGCTAGCCATTCCTACATCATCAGAAA
Source organism: Rivularia sp. PCC 7116 (assembly GCF_000316665.1). GTDB lineage: Bacteria > Cyanobacteriota > Cyanobacteriia > Cyanobacteriales > Nostocaceae > Rivularia. The sequence continues at coordinate 3,287,615 of NC_019678.1, forward strand.
CCGTCTCTTGTGACATTGCTTTCAATACACATAGGCGGTTTTGTAATGCGTTATAAATTGCGTCTTCCATCTCCACAGGATAGGGATAACATTTAAATTCCCGCTCCATGATGTGGTTTATTAACTGCAATTTTTTGTAATTTGGACTATTTTCAATTAATTTCTCTACTTCCTTCTGCCAAGTCGGGAAAATACGGTAGCTGAAAAATCCACTACAAACCCCACCTTCCTGATTCCAGTAAGAAATACAAACCTTATGTTTTAGTAAAGTAATTTTTTTAATTTTTTTGACATCTAAACCAGTAGCTCTCAAAGTCTCTTTCGCTTCAGATGACGAAAGTCGCCATAAATCTGGTTTAATTCTATTAGAGGTAATTAGATTTTTGCCCTTTGGGCGGTATCGATTCTTTTTAAATTTTTGACCTAACATGATGCAACCCGTTTGATTCGCAGAAATAACCGATAAATTAGTAGATTCTTTTGATTCTTAAAAATTTAGTAGATAAACTTGGTTGTCCCTTAGTGCTAACTTAGTTAGCTAACATTAACACTTTAACAATACACTTTACAAACAAAGCTGTCAATAAAAAATTAAACTTATAATATGGAAACGAAAGTTTTCAATTTTTATAGTTAAGTTAAACTCTTCAAACGTGGATACACAAGCTAGACAAAAACTAATAGAAGTAATTAAGCTAGCTCGCGGTTCAATGAGCCTACGGGCTTTTGGTAAAGAACTAGGAGTTTCTGCAACATCTGTCCTATCCTGGGAGAAAGGAGAAAAAGTTCCAGACACAGCTAATTTGGCTTCGATAGCTGCTCGTGCTGGTTATACTTTTGAAGAATTATTTTCTCATCTAGAAGGAAAGCGTATACCTGAAGCTTCTGAATTGAGTGTAGTTTTGAAGCAAGTTAGTAATATGCCATTGTCCCAGGCAGCAATTGTCGGTAAAGCTATTATGGATAGATTGGCCGCTGCTGCTGATTCTTCAGACAATGAGGTAAAAGCGAGTTAAAGAGAAACCATTATTTGTATTAATTGTTTTTGTCTTCATAATGCGCCTTTAAAAATTGACTTATATAGTTGACTCATCTGGCTTGAAAGCTAAAATAAACTCATATAGTGAATTAACAAAGTTACTTTTTTATACAAGTCTTAGACTTGGCTTGCAAAGTCGCTATTAGAAACTTATTGTAAATCTAATAAGCTGTCAATATTGGGTTTACAATTCGTAAACAAGGACTTAAAAAATTATTTTTGCAATAGCGTTCATAGTAATAATTAGTGAAACCAGAAGGCAGAAAGAAACTAAGTGAGATAGCAAGAGCGGCTCGTGGTTCCATGAGCCAAAGAGTGTTTGCAAAGTTTTTAGGCGTTTCATTCTCTACAGTACAGGCATGGGAGAGAGGCGATTCTATTCCAGACATTCAAAATTTAGCCAAAATCGCAGAAAGAGCAGAATATTCCATAGAAGAATTATTCAGTGACTTAGGTATGAAACCTGCCTCAAAACCTTCGGATTTAGCAGTAATTCTTAGACAAATAAATAAAATGCCTTTAACTGATGTAGCTCAAATAGTTCAAGCTGGTGCGGCTAGAATATCTGCTGCTGCTGAATCTATTAGTAACGAAGCAAAAGCAAGTTAAATTTTAATCAAAACGCAATAACTAATGTAGAGACGTAGCAGTGCTACGTCTCCTTTCGCTGCAATATCACTAAAATTTCTTCCCTTACAACAATTCCAACACGAAAAATGTAGTTAAATTTTGTTAAGATTGGACACAATAGAAGGCGCGTTCCCCTAAACAAAACCATCCCTTACCTTGGAGATACTTGATGCTACGACTAGAACATATCAGTAAAATTTATCCCACAGGCGAAGTTCTCAAGGATGTCAACTGGGAAGTTAAAGCTGGCGATCGCATTGGTTTAGTTGGCGTAAATGGTGCGGGAAAATCCACCCAGTTGAAAATCATCATGGGGGAGATGGAACCAACATCCGGTGAAATTATTCGCCCCAATAGCCTGCACATCGCTCACCTTAACCAAGAATTTGAAGTAGATCCTACTCGCACAGTAACCGAAGAATTTTGGACGGTATTTGAAGAAGCCAATGCAGTACAGTTAGCTTTAGCTCAGGTGCAGCGAGATATGGAAACCGCGACACCTGACGAACTCGATAAATTAATTAATAAATTAGATAAATTACAAAGACAGTTTGAAGCCTTAGACGGTTACGGCTTAGAAGCTCGTATCGGTAAGATTTTACCAGAAATGGGGTTTGAGCAAGAAGATGGCGATCGCCTGGTAAGTTCTTTTAGTGGTGGTTGGCAGATGCGGATGGGTTTAGGTAAAATTCTGCTGCAAAAACCCGATTTACTACTGTTAGACGAACCGACAAACCACTTAGACTTAGAAACTATTGAATGGTTGGAAAATTATCTTAAGGGTTTAAATACCCCAATGGTAATAGTTTCTCACGACCGAGAATTTCTTGATAGACTTTGTACCTCAATAGTAGAAACAGAACGCGGTGTTTCAACAACTTATTTAGGTAATTATTCAACATACTTATTACAAAAAGCAGAAAATCAAACAGCACAACTAAGTGCATTCGAGCGTCAGCAGAAAGAATTAGAGAAACAGCAAGCATTTGTAGAAAAATTCCGTGCTAGTGCTACTCGCAGTACTCAAGCGAAAAGTCGCGAAAAACAGCTTGATAAAGTAGAGCGTATTGAAGCTCCCATTGCTGGAATGAGAACTTTACAGTTTAAATTTCCTCCAGCACCTCGCAGCGGTCGCGAAGTAGTAGAAATTAAAGATTTAACTCATATTTATGACGACAAAATTCTATTTTTAGCAGCGAATCTATTAATTGAAAGAGGCGATAGAATTGCGTTTTTGGGACCCAACGGTGCTGGTAAATCTACTTTGCTACGGTTGATTACCGGTATGGAAAAACCCACAGAAGGCGAAGTTAAATTAGGCGAACACAACGTTATTCCTAATTATTTTGAACAAAACCAAGCCGAAGCGTTGGATTTAAATAAAACCGTCATGGAAACAATTCATGATGAAGTTCCTGACTGGAAAAACGAAGAAGTCCGTACTTTGTTGGGAAGATTTTTATTTAGTGGCGATACAGTTTATAAAAAAGTTGATGCTTTAAGTGGTGGAGAAAAAGCGCGTTTAGCATTAGCTAAAATGCTGTTGCGTCAGGCGAATTTACTTATCTTAGATGAGCCGACAAACCACTTGGATATTCCTGCCAAAGAAATGCTCGAAGAAGCTTTGCAAAATTACGACGGTAGCGTAATAGTAGTTTCTCACGATAGATATTTTATTTCCAAAGTAGCTAATAAAATAGTTGAAATTCGCGACGGTGAATTCCGAGTGTATTTGGGAGACTATCATTATTACTTGGATAAAATTGCCGAAGAGAAGGAGCAAGAGAAATTAGCAGCAATTGAAGCAGAAAAAGCTGCAAAAAGAGAAGCTAAGAAGAAAAAAGCGGCAGCTAAGCGCAAGTAAATTTAATTATAGGTTGATTTTGCGATAGTAAATTTCACAAGTGTATAGATTTATTTTAATTAAGCCCTCTTTATTAAGGGGGTATTTTAATGACTTTACTTACTTAATTTTGATTACAGCACTTACGCAAACAAAGGTAACGTAATTGCGTCACTATTCGCTGCGCGTTCTTCTGAGGGTGTCCGATAGGACATAGTAATCTCTCCAGAGGCTGGGATTACCCACACCCTGCGGGTGAATGTTTCCCTACACTGCGTTTTGGTCGCAATGACAATTTATAATTGCGTAAGTACTGAATCCATTAAATTGTTAAATACTTTTTATAAGCTCCTATTAAAATGAATTAGATTTAGAGTAGCCTTGATTATAAATTTGCTCCCCGCTGCTTAATAAATGCTCCCCATCTATTAATAAGCAATTTAATCCATCTGGCTATATAGTAAGCATATATAAATTGAAAATATTTAAAACCTATATTCTAAATATCTAATTTGATTTTGATTAAATATTAATACTTAATAGAACCTTTTATTACTGTAGATGCGGCTAATGACTATTTTCCTTTTCCCATTTCCGCTTCCCTTTTAAGGAAGAATTATAAATATAAATCATACAAATTAAAAAATAACAATATGTAAAACAGTACTGATAAGAGATTAAACTATTTCCAATCACAAAATTTAAAGTGTCAACTACCTGTTGTTACGAAAACTTTACTGAATATCAGACAATTGCAAGAAATATATATGAAAATTAGAGATAATTCATAAAATAATTTAATACGCATAAAATTAATAAGCAAAAATTCACTTGCAGTTGTGAGTGTCAATGGTATTATTCGGATATTACGAAAAGTAAAGGGCAGTTTTGTTATGACAAAAGCACCTGTTTCTCCCGTGGTGCTAGTAATATTAGATGGATGGGGTTACTGCGAGGAGACCAAAGGAAACGCCGTTGCCGCCTCTTCAACACCTGTGGTGGATAGCTTAATTAAAGCTTATCCAAACACGTTGATAAATACCTCCGGGAAAGCGGTAGGTTTGCCAGAAGGGCAGATGGGCAACTCAGAAGTAGGACATTTGAATATCGGTGCTGGAAGAGTTGTACCGCAAGAATTAGTAAGAATATCAGATGCTGTAGAAGACGGTTCAATTAATCAAAATCCAGCATTAGTTAAAATTTGTCAGGAAGTACGAGGCCGTCAGAGTAAACTGCATTTGGTCGGATTATGTTCTGAAGGAGGCGTACATTCACATTTAAGTCACCTATTCGGCTTATTAGATTTAGCTAAAGCTCAAGGAATCTCAGACATTTGCATTCACGCGATCGCGGACGGACGCGATACTAAACCCAGTGAAGCAGTAAAGTCAATTGGACTTATTCAAGATTATATAGACCGCATAGGAGTCGGACGCATTGTAACTATTAGCGGACGCTACTATGCAATGGATAGAGATAAACGTTGGGATCGCGTCCAAAGCGCTTACGATGTAATGACGCAAGATGACGAGTCTAGCGATAGTCGTTCTGCAGCAGAAGTAGTCAAAGCATCTTATGCAGAAGGCAAAACAGATGAATTTATTATTCCTGTTAGAATAGCTCCCGGAGCCGTTGAAGCAGGGGATGGAATCATATTTTTTAATTTCCGTCCCGATAGAGCTAGACAACTAACTCAAGCTTTCGTTAAATCAGATTTTGACGGTTTTGAAAGACAGCAAATTAAACCGCTATCTTTTGTTACTTTTACGCAATACGAGCAAGATTTACCAGTAGAAGTCGCATTTAAACCCCAGAATCTGAATAATATTCTTGGTGAAGTAATTTCTCAACATGGTCTAAAGCAATTTCGTACAGCTGAAACCGAAAAGTATGCTCACGTTACCTACTTCTTCAACGGTGGTTTAGAGGAGCCACTCGAAGGAGAAGATCGAGAACTGGTAAATTCTCCAATGGTAGCCACCTACGATAAAGCCCCACTAATGTCAGCAGCAGCTGTTACTGACGTAGTTTTAGGAGCCATTAAAAAGGGTATTTATTCCTTAGTAGTAGTTAATTATGCCAACCCAGATATGGTAGGGCATACGGGAAACATGGGAGCTACCGTTGAAGCATTAGAAGCGGTAGACAAATGTTTGGGACGCTTGTTAGAGGGAATAAGCAAAGCTGGAGGGACGGCATTAATTACCGCCGACCACGGTAATGCAGAATACATGATAGATGAGACGGGAAATCCCTGGACTGCTCATACTACGAACCCAGTTCCTTTTATTGTGGTAGAAGGAGAGAAAGCGAAAATTGCCGGACACGCTACCAATCTCAAATTAAGAACTGATGGTAAGTTAGCCGACATTGCTCCCTCTATTCTGGAGATTTTGCAGCTTCCCCAACCGCAAGAAATGACTGGAACATCATTGTTTAAGCCAGCAGAGTATGACGTAAAAGTTCCCCGCAGCCCCATGAATTTGGTGATGCAGAATAATTGATAATTAGTTGTTAGTGGTTAGTGGTTGGTAGTTAGTTGTTAAGCTGGCTGCTGGCTGCTGACAATTAACTACTCATAAAGCTTGCAACGTCACGCATTGAAGGTAAAACAGGAAAATATCATAAATCCTATTAAAGTTTAAGTAAAAGAATTAAGTTAAAATCTGTTTAAATATTGGTTGTTGAGTATAAACCGGTTGATTAACCACAAACAACTAACAACTAGCAACTAACGACTAATAACTATTCATAAAATTCATGACTGTTTCAAACATAATACAAGGCATCTGGGCATTTTCTGCAATCGGTTTAATCGTTTTGGTATTGCTCCACAGTCCCAAAGGTGATGGAATTGGAGCTATCGGCGGACAAGCACAATTGTTTAGCAGTACAAAAAGTGCTGAAAATACTTTAAATCGCGTTACCTGGACGCTAACAGTAGTTTTTCTGGGTTTAAGCGTAGTTTTAAGTGCTGGCTGGCTTGGAGCTTCCGTTCCTAGCACTGCTAATCCCCCAATTACGCCTAATTCCGCTCCTATTAACTCTAATCCCTCGGATTTATCTGCTCCCGTAACTTCTCCAGCCCCTTCTATTTCTCCAGCTCCTTCTGATTCTTCCGAACCGTAAAATTACTTTCTTCAACTCTTTCTAAACTGTAAAAATTACAGCTTTGTTGGAATGAGAAAAAATCTAAGCTTATTTAAACGATTCAGAATAGCTTTAGGACTGGTAATTACCACAGCACTGCTCGTTATGTTTACTAACGTGCAGTCTTTTGCTGTGTTTGCAAAAATTAACTTGACAAAATTACCGCATTATCAGACGGATATAAAACTAGCAAAAAAAATCTCTCAGAATCCTTCTGAACCTTTCCAAAAACCTCATCCTCTGCCATTAACTTTAGAAAGATGGCAAGATGAAACAAATAGCGGTGATTATTTTTCTGAGATTAAACCTACTAAATATGGTTATTTAATTTGGTCAGAATTTCCAGTTAAGATTTATTTAGAAACACCAAATATAAACAACAATCAGCAATCTCAACAATGGATGAATGTTGTCTCGCAAACAGTAGAAGAGTGGAATAATTATTTACCTTTAAAAATAGTTGAAAATTCAGAAGAAGCAGATATTAAAATTATTCGGAAATCTCCACCACTACAGTTTACTCCCGGAAAAAAACTTCCTCGCGCTCGTTCTGCATTAACTAGTTACAAAGTCTACGAGAAAGACAATGCTTTATATCATCGCTTCAATATTTTATTGAGCCCCAGTCAGACAGGTAAATATCTTTTAGCAGCTTCTCGTCACGAATTAGGACATGCTTTAGGAATTTGGGGACATAGTAAAGATAAAGGTGATGCTCTATATTTTTCACAAGTTAGGAATCCGCCGATAATTTCTGCTAGAGATGTGAATACTTTGAAGAAAATTTATCAGCAGAGTACTAGTTTGGGGTGGGGGAATAATTTAGGAACATAGTAGATTTGTAGCTCGGGCTAAGGTTCCTGACCCAACAATTATGATTCTAAATTTTGAATAAACTTGTTTAATAACAGAAAAGCGTTTTTTATTTTTACGAATCATCTCCACAATTATCATTTCGGATGCTTCCATCTAGCATGATAGTGTTGCAGAAAATTGCATCTTCAAAAACTTGTTTAACTAATTTAAGGAAATAACTCATGTAATTGGGGTCACTTAAAAGACTAGGTTCTGGTTTGACACCTTTCAAATTAGCATTAGTGAGATTGGCTCCTTTAAAAGAGGTTTCGTCAAGAATAGCACCAAAAAAACTGCTTCTACTAAGGTTCGCATTCCAAAACCCTGTTTGATGTAGTCTAGTATTATTCAGGTTAGCTCCTATTAGGATAGCTTCTTCCAAACCAGTTTCAGTGATATCAGAACCGCTGAGGTCAGCTTGAGTGAAGTTGGCTTTTTCACAATCGCTTCCAGATAAAAATACATTTCTCAAATTAGCTCCACTAAAGTTAGCATCAGCCAAATCAGCAGATCCTAAGTTAGCATCTTCTAAGAAAGCTCCACAAAAATTAGCTCCAGTCAAATCGGCTGATTGCAACCAAGCTTCTTTCAAGTTAGCCTGACTGAAGTTAGCACCAATCAACTGAGCGCTACCCAAGCCAGCACTACTCAAGTTAGCACCACTTAGATTAGCATTTTCCAATTCTGCACAATCAAAATTAATTTCACTCAAATCAAGACCACTTAAGTTAGCTCCATTTAAATTAATTCCGGTAAATTCTCTTTCCCCAGCAGCATAACGCTGCAACAATTCCTCAGCAGTCATCTGACAATTCATTATTTACTTTTGACAACAATTAATAGGTTACAGTTATTGTATAGTACTAAGGTATTAGAATAAACTTGACCGTAGTCCCACCTTTTTCAGCAGGGTTTACTCTCGTTACAAGGTTCTACCTTGTAATGCATTTCAAAGAGGCTCTGCCTCGCAGTGTATTCTAGAGGGACACAGAGCTTAACCAAAAGGGGTTTTCAGGTAGAGATTGGGAACTGATTACTTAATAGATGTCGATACAACCTAAAATTCCGGGAGACGTAGCACTGCTACGTCTCTACATTAATTTTTTTCCTGCTTGACATAATCACACCGCTCCCGCAAAACACATTTACCACAACTTGGATTCTTCGCAGTACAAACCCCCGCACCAAAATCAAATAGCGTCAGATTCCACATCCCAACATTATTTTCTGGAGCTATTTCCTCTGCTTTTCTCCAAAGTAATGGACAGCGAGATTTTACTTTCCCACCTTCAAAACCAAAAAAGCGCTCGAAAATCCGCGCAACATTAGTGTCAATCACTGCTTTACTTTGCCCAAATGCATTTGCACAAATCGAGCGGGCTGTATATTTACCAACTCCCGGTAATTTGACTAATTCTGCTTCCGTATTTGGAACTTTCCCTTGATATTCTTCAATTAATAATTTTGCTGTTTTGTATAATCTTTCGGCTCTAAATGCAAGTCCTAAAGGCTGTAAAATATTCTTGATATCTATAAATTGTGCTTCTGCTAACGCTTCAACTGTCGGATATTGCTCCATGAATTTCTTGTACAAAGGAGCAACCAAAGGCGCGTTAGTCTTCTGTAACATAAATTCTGCGACTAAAATAGCATAAGCATCTTTTGTATTTCGCCAAGGAAATTTTCTACGATGCTTTTCTCCCCAAGCTAATAATTCTCTACGAAACCATTTGATTTGATTTATATCAAAATTCAAATTCACGTTTAAACCCCCAAAAAATATAGTGCGATATGCGATCGCACTACAAAAAATAGATTGGTTTGTCAAACTCAAACAGCTTTTTTTGTTTGTTGAGGATGGAAATGCAAGCTCCTTCCGTTAACGATTTCGTCGTAGAGCTTTTCTAACTGGGTTATATTCTTGCTGAGAGTATAACGCTCTAATACTCGCTGCCGTGCTTTTTGCCCTAACATTAATCCTAATTCGGGGTGATCTTGGAATAATGGCAATAAAGTACGTAACTGAGAACGAACCCTGTTAGTATCAAGTACTACACCTGCTCCATCCTGCAAAACTTCCCCATCGGCACCAACTTCAGTTGCTAAACAAGCTAAGCCGCAAGCCATTGCTTCTAATAGAGATAAAGATAAACCTTCAACTAACGAAGGTAATATAAATACATCTGCTCCCCGTAAAATTTCTATACGGCGACTGTCATCGGCAATGAAACCCAGCCAGTTAATACCGTGTTCCGAACCATAAAAAGGCTCTAAACCGGCTCTTAAAGGGCCATCACCAACTACTAATAACTTACTTTTTGGACCCATTTCTGCCTGTCTCCAGGCACGCAGTAGAGCTTCAACGTTCTTCTCTGGGGCTAATCTTCCTTGGTAAACAAACAAACGTTCGGCTTGAAATTCGGCTTTAATAGCTGAAAAACCGGGAGAATATTTGTCTACATCGACTCCATTAGGAATAACGGCAACATTTTGGGCCGGTACACCCATACGAACTAGTAACTCCCGTTGGAGTTGAGAAAATACGATCACACTGTTGTAATTACCTAGAAACGGCGCATACAATTGATACGCCAAAAGCTGGGTTCCGGATACAAGCTTTGCTCCTTTTCCAGCGAATGGAGTATGAAAAGTAGCGATTAAAGGTATGTTGAGCTTCTCACAGATTTCTGGTAGCAGAAAATCTAAGGGAGATAAAGTCAGAGAAGCATGAACGATGTCTGGTTTAATCCTTTGCAGCGATTCGGTAAGAACCTTTGTCGCTTTAAATGCAGGAATTGTATAAACCTGAGACTTATAGATAAAAGGTAAGGGTACCTCCGGACAACTTAACTCTTTTGAGCCTTGGGAAACTTCTTGAGCAAAATGAAGAAAGCTAACTTCGTGTCCTCGCTCTAGCAAGGCATTAGTGATTTCTCTGCTATAGGTAACATTGCCACAAAAGGGCGATTTTTTTCCAATCCAAGCTATACGCATTCTTGATTAGTAATCTGGAAAGGGGGTTTATTCGGTCAGCTTTTCTGCGAATCTAAGTAATATGAATTAACTGTTGTACTAAGATGGCTCTATGGATATCATAATATTTCAATCCTAATAACTGACAACGCAAATTTTTACGTTTTTAAAACTATTAAATTTATAATTTATTTATGTCATAATAATGCTGTTAATTACTATACGTTTTTATATAACAAATTGAGACTCTGTGTATAGCGGTTATCCTATATCTATTTTGTCTCTAATGTTAGGGGATATATTTATTCTCATGTAATTTTACCACGGCATTAAAAGCAATAGTCAATATAGCTATAATCTCAGGACTATAAGTAATAATCACTCTTAAATGATAGATATTAAGCTGATTTATATCTAGTTAATATACCAACGCAAAATACAATGGCAGCTAATGACAAAAAGACTGTCTGTAATCCTAAAAATGTTTCTGCAATACCTGCTAATGCCAAAGGTAAAGTTAAAGCAATATTGACCAAATTGTTTTGTAGCCCAAATACTTTACCGTGCATTTGAGGGGGAGTTTCGGTTTGAATGGCAGTCTGTAAGGGAATACCAACAAGCGCTCCAGAGATACCTAATAAACCAATTAAAGAAAGTACAGCCCATAATTGCTGGGTAAATATTGCCAAACCAGCTAGAGAAATAGTCATTCCCATGCATCCAGCCAAACTCAAGTGAGGAGTTGTGAAATTTTGCCCGAATTGACCTAATATCATGGCACCAAGGGCGATACCTACACCACCAGATGCTAGTAAAAAGCCAAATTGCTCGGCATTAATTGAAGGTATGACTTCTGCGATACGAACAGCTAATACAGTTAAGGCAGCTAAAACAGAAAACAAGATTATTAGTTGAATCAAGGCATTACGTAATCGATGATTTTCTCCTAAGTAGGCGAAACCATCTTTTAAGTCAGAAAGAATATGGCTGGATTCTTTTTCTTGCTCTTGACTTTGTTCATTAGTTACTAATAGCAGTAAAATTAATCCGGCAATGATGTAAGAACCACCAACCAAAATTTCTTTACCTAATTCACCACTACCACCAAATTGCAGCCATAAAGCATCAGCTGCGGATAAAATTGGTTCTCCAATGGCAAACCCTACAATTACCGATGCCATCATTGTTGTGGTGTAAAGTGAATTCGCTGACAGCAAATTTGTTGGTTTTACTATTAGGGGAATGACAGCTTGTTCTGCTGGTGCAAAGAATTGCGTCAATGTGGAAACCAGAAAAGTTACTGCCAAAATTATTAAGAAACCAGAGGGAATATTGCCTATAGCTTGCCAATCTTTTGCCAACCATAGTAATGGAACAATTCCTAAAACTAAAAAACCGCGCCAGATATTAGTTGATACCAGGACGGTTTTTTTCACCCATCTATCGACAAATACCCCTGCCAAAGAACCAAATAGCACTGCGGGAATGGTAAAAGTCATCATTAAAGCCGATACCCAGCCACTAATACTGCTTCCTTCAGACTGAAACTGAGTATCAATCAAAGCAATCATCAGTACTAAATAGACTTTATCTGCTAACTGACAAAATACCTGTCCTCCCCACAGAGCAAGGAAATTAGGATTTGTTAAAACGGGTAAAAAACCTTGTTGGTTTGTATTTGTATTCGTATTTACTTGATTTTTGCCATTTTTTTCTACGGATAAATTGGATTTATCGGCAAGTTTAACAGCGCTGGGCTGCAAATTTTCTTCCAACTTATCTTTACTGTTGCCATAAGAATATAATTCATTGTTAATTTTATTTTCCCAATGGTTATTCTTATCGGATTTGAGTATTTCCGACATCGGTGTTTTGTGATTTCTATCGTTTTTAGAAACGTCTCCTGCTGACATTTCGTTTGTAGTTCTAATCTACTTAATGGTGGACTTGAGAAAGCATATTTAATTGGGTAAAGCAGAAAAATCAACCTTACTAACCAAAAAATATCAGTTTATTAGCCTTTAAAATCATTTTTTTGGCATAATGTCGCAAAAATCTTCAATATCTTCACAGATTGTTTAACGATTACCATGATTTTGAGCAAAAAAAGAGTCTATTAAAGCTGCCGAACGAATCGAACGACCAAAATGATATTGAGCATATTGCCTTAGCAAACGTTCAATACATAACCAATCTTCATCGACTTCATTTTCTCCTATTATCGACCATTGCGGTAACTGCTGTAATAAACTTAGCTCCGAAGCGCTCAAACGACGCAACAAAGCCGGTAATTCTTCTTGATGGACAACGGTTTCGTATATCTGGGAAGAAGTATTTTCTTTGGGAGTAGAAGAATAAACCGCACCAGACTCTTTAGCTACAGACGCAACTTCTACCCGATTGTTTTCTTCAATTCTTTTGGTTTTTTCTATTTTTGTTCGCAGATTTTCCCAAGCTGACATTGAAACCACACCACCAGCGTTGATGCTGAATGCGGTGAGAGATTTAGGATTATCAAAATCTGGTGTAACTGGGTTCTCAGTTAAACAACAAACTTCTACTTGAGGCTTCAAGCCAGCTAAAGTCAAAAGTTGAAAAATACCGTGTACCAGATAAGCCAAAACATTTCGACTTTTAGATAATTTTTCCAAACGACTCAGATGTTCGTTAAAAAGTTCAAACAATTCATCTTGAGGTTGTTCGCTTAAAGCTTGAGCAAGTACTATTTCTGCTAAATACTGGGAAGCTGCCAATTTACCCAAATCCCCTCCTAAACCGGGATAAGTTTTGATAGTTTGTGCTTGGGTAATTTTATCGATACTTCGTCCTTTTGCAATCAGTAATTGATTCACCACAAACATTCCGCTTCTACCGCCGAGACTGGAAAGATGCTTGCGTGCCCCTGGTGCAGTAGCTCGAATCAACCCAAATTCTCTTGTCAAAATTGTAACGATTCTATCGGATTCGCCGAATGCTTGGGCTTTTAAATTAATTCCAGTTGCTTTATAGGTTCGACTCATTAATGGTTAGTTGATAGTTGTTAGTTGTTTGTAATGAGGAGAGGGAAGAGGGGGAGAGTGGGAAAAAACGAAACTAATTCACTACTCGCTACTTACTCTTAAATCCTTCTTCTCGCTGACGAAGCAAATCCACACTTCTAGAAGTACCTAACCTAGTAGCACCAGCTAATATTAATTCTAAAGCTTGCTCAACAGTGCGAATACCCCCAGAAGCTTTAACCTCAACTCTGTCTTTAGCTACTTCTTTTAAAAGCTTGACATCTGCTACTGTGGCACCACCATTCCAACCAGTACTAGTTTTCAAAAACGCCGCACCTGCATCCATCGATACTTCAGCAGCCAGTCTTTTCTCAGTATCAGTTAATAAAGTAGTTTCCAAAATTACTTTGACAGTTTGCCCAGTTTCTTCACAAATCGCAGAAATTTCGCGATGTATTTCCTCGGTTTTGCCAGCTTTCAACCAACCCAGATTTATTACTAAATCTAATTCAGTTGCACCATTTTCTGTAGCTTCTTGTGCTTCATACAGCTTGACTGCGGAGGTAGTAGCACCAGTAGGAAAACCTATTACTGTGCATACTTTCGGCTGTTTCCCGTGCAGAAGTTCCGCTGCGAAACGTACCCAAGTGGGGCTAATACAAACCGAAGCAAAATGATATTTATCTGCTTCTTCACACCATTGCTCAAGGAGTTGTTGAGTAGCTGTTGGGTGAAGTAACGAGTGATCGATAAATGGCGCAATATCAATATCCGCGTACTCTGCTGCCATCGTTTTTTATACTAATTATGATTTACTCTTCTCAATTAGTAGAGTAATACTATTTTTGGTAGATTGGGCGTTTATTTTAGAAATTTAGTTAATTTTTTGCGATTAATTCTTGTAGGGTGTGTTAAACCCACCACTATATTTCGATTTTAACAATAATTTTGGATACGTTTAACGCACCATCCGGGATTACATATACAAACGGTGCGTTAGAGGCGAAATAGATATACTTCTTTATAATCCAAATTATTTATCGCGCCATAACACACCCTACGATGTAAATGGATAATTATCAAAATTTTAATATTCAATTACAAGAGCCTATAAAATATGATTTTTATGATTATCTAGAAGACGAATTAAATGAATATACAAATTTTGAAATCGGTTTGAAACGGTTTTGTTTTAACAATAATCGCAATGTTTTATTAGAAATAGGTGATGAAAGAATAATTTTACACTTATATCACCGAGTAGATTTTTAAGGGTTTGAAGCACCCGGATTTATTCGTGGATTGTACTCTATCGAAGCCCCTAAATTCATTTATGGGAAATTAATTACGAATTACGAATTATATTCACGATATTCTTGATACCTTAGAAGATAGATGGTACGAACAAATTACTAAAGTTGCTACTGGGAATAAAGTTAATATCAGCTTTGGTAGCGATTTGGATTTAATCTTTTATCCAATCCAAAATAAAGATGAAGTAATTTGTGAATATACTTTTCTAGGTACGGGTGAATATAAATCTTGTAATTTGTGTTTATCTCAAGTTGTCAAAATAATGAATAGCTTTGTTAGTCAGATTTTTGATATGGCAACCCAACAAGATTATGTTACTGCTGAAGAAATTGCTAAATTTATATCGATAAACAAAAACAATGAGACGTAGCATTGCTACGTCTCTACATTAATATTGTGTTGAATGTTGCGTTTGATGAAACTAAACTGCTGCATTCTCAATTGCAACAACTTCTTTCTCAGCTTTTGGCAACAAACGCTTAACACCTTGTTGAACAAAACCTTGTAAAAATACAACTTGCTGATTTTGAGCAAATACCTGCTGCAAACTTTCCCCAAATTTCTCTAAGTTAAATTCGCTTCCAGAATTAGCAGCTATTTCTTGCTGCTCAAAGTATTCAATTAAAGCTAAACCGGCAATTCTTGTTAAATAAGCTGCACTTACACCTTGTACAACTCCACCAGCAACAAAGGTAACGGCATTACTTTTTAGCACAGTACTAATTGTCTTAGTAGAAAGTTCCACCAAACCCAATTTCAACATCAAGCTTCCCATTTCCCCAGCAACGGTTTTTGCTTGCTCTAAAGAAAACTTCTGCTGATAAACTCCACCCAAATCCATTACCATTTGAGCGTTAATTGCCGCAGCTGCCAATATATCAAGGGCAGGTACTGGATTCGCAAATGCCGCAGCAGCACCTATCCACTGATATTGCTCGATGACTGGAGTCGCTCTGAATTTTCTAACTCCATTTAACAAGTCTTTAGTTTCGGCTTTTAGCAACTTGGCTTTTCGCATCGTAGTAGCCAATACCAACTGCTGTCTTTGAGTTAATACTTTATCAAGTTGCCCTTTTAAATCTTGAATATCCGGTGCTGGTTGCTCCATCCATTCTTGTACGGAATTATCCTCAAAATGTTTCCGTACTTTTATAGGTTGAGGAGAAGCTGCTATTGCTGCAACATTACCGATTCGCTGTTTTAAAGACAGCAAAACGCTAGCACGCTCATCAGGTAAACATTGGTCTTGCTTATTGTAAACCAACATCAACCGTTGGTTTTCTGCTTTTAACTGCTGCAAACTCTGAAATTCTGTTTCTGTTAAATCACCGTTGGTGAGAAACAGTACGAAGTCGGATTTTACAGCATTCTCTATTGCAGCAGTATCCGAATTTCCTTGGATAAATAAAGGTGATGTTTCTTGAAATTCTACAGATGTAAGTTTTTGATTCTGCAAAACTTCAATCAAAGCGGTTTTACCTACCGATTTACCACCAGTAACGGTTAATTTAATTGATTCTCTATCTAATTCACTCTGTAATTGAGGAATTTTCTCCTGTAGCAAAGCTGCTTTTTCTAGCGCTTCTCCACAATCACCCGCTTCTTCTACTAATTTATTTATAGCGATCGCACTATTGGCAATAGTATTTTCTACCGTTGCTCTATCAATAGCCATTTCATCTAACTGCTCGTCGGTACGAAACGGGCGTTTTTGTTTAAATAACCACAAACCACTACCTACAGCAAGCAAACTTAACAAGCTAAATTCGCCAAACTGCATGAATTTGTCGTGCCAACTTTCTAACATCCACAGTGCGAAGGATAAACCTACTCCTCCCACTAAAATAGGACGCTTTAATTTCCAAACCATAATTAAATTTACCCAACTACAATGGATGGTTTTTCTTCTCCAGAGTATATCAAAATCTTGCTAACAAAGAATTACAAGCATGAACTGATGGGTTTTGATTTTCTTATATTCTCTTGTTCGATTAATTTCTAAGTGTAGGGATAGAATTTGGAACAAGGCTTTTCAGCTTTTATGATGTGTATTTAGCTACTATAGATTGTGAAAATCTGTAAAAGAAAGCGCTAAAGCGCAACTACAAACAAATCCCTACAATTACAAAAATCGTAGGGATTTGCTTATATTCTATTTGGTAGCGGGAAGTGGATTTGAACCACTGACCTTCGGGTTATGAGCCCGACGAGCTACCAGGCTGCTCTATCCCGCGTCGTCTTTAAATAATATAACCCAAAGTTTATAATCTGTCAACTACAACATTGATAATTCTCCAGCAACTTCCAAACGCTTGTATTTAGCTAGTGTCATAAACTTTTCTTCAAGGGCTTCGGCAGTGCTGGGGGTAATCCAACCAAGTTGAGTTAGTAGATGTATGGCTACGGCATATTTTGCTCGCTTAGCTCCGTCCATGACTTTAATTACTAACCCCATTCCGTCACCAAGCTTGCTGATACACTGCAATCCTTCGGCTCCTGATTTACTAATAAGTTCTCCTGGAGTTAACTGCATCAGTTCGGTGTCAAATTTGCCTTCACCGGCTAGCATTGTCGGATGATGAGTCATGGCACGGACGATACGCTCCATGTCTAGACTATTACCGGAAGATAAACGAGCGTAAAGTGTGGCGATTTGACCAAGTTGCATTAAATAAGTGGGTACCCCACAATCATCGTGAGCGCTGATAAATTCTGCTGCGGGCATTCGCAACAATTCCGATACTTTGTTCAATACCAATTGCTGTACTGGATGTTTGCGCTCTAAATAATTGGCTAATGACCAATTGCATTGCTGACAAACTGCTAACATTCCCGCGTGTTTACCAGAACAGTTATATTCGAGGCTGCTGCGCCTACCTTCGGGAACCGGACATTGTAGTGCTGTGGGGTCTACATCGGCTCGCCATAGAATATTAAATGCCTGCCGAACGTGTTCTATACTTCCGGAATGAGAACTACATATAATCGCTAAATCTTTATCGTTGAGGTTATAGCGTTCCAAAGTTCCCGTACTAGTTACAGCTAGGGCTTGAAATGGCTTGAGCGCAGAACGCGAAAATGTAGCTGTTTCGGCGTTCCCTGCCACAGAAAGCACTCGTCCCCGTTCGTCACAAAGTACAGCTTGGACTATATGCTTTGATTCAACAATTCCTTCCCGCAGCAATCTGACTTCTATTGCGGGTGCTTGAGTTCGTTTTGCCATTAACAATCCTTAGCCAATTACTAGCCACAAGTTATGAGTTATGAGTTATTACCTATTAACTCATAACTTTTAACTAAGATTTACAAGAATTGCCAAGTTGCGACTCCAGCAGCTAACAACACAACCAAACATAATCCCGTTATTTGTAATCTTTGAATTATCGGTTTAATCTCGTAGTTAACGACTAAACGGTCTCTATCCAACACTTGTTGGGGTTTCATCCAGTTTTGACCGTCGTACCATCCCGATTCTTCGTAAAAAATTACCGGACTTACCAGTCGATCGCGCACGTAAGACCATCCCAAGTACAAACGTAATACAAGCAAAACTACTCCTATGCTTGCTCCTGCTGCTCCACATAGGATAAATTGTGCCGCATACTTATGTGGTGGGAAGCTTGAGTAAGCAACTGGTCCGGCAATTATCCAAGATAAACCCCATGTCCAGGCTATCATTGTGAGGTAGGAACCTATTGAAAGGCTACAGTCACGAAATAACCAAGAGTTTTTTAATTGTTCGTATTCATTCAATGGTTGCTGTTCGCTGGGAACTGGACAACTCGATATTTCATAATCAATCATGTTGGTTCACCCCCACCCTTTCCGGATGCCTGAAAATCTATGCGTTCGGCATGACCCCAGAACGCTTCTAAATCGTAAAATTCTCTTTCCGAGGGCATCATAACGTGAACGATGACTTCACCGTAATCTAATAGTACCCAACTTGCTTCTGCTTTGCCTTCACTTCGCAGGGGTTTGCGTTCGCATTTTTCTTCCACTTCCTGCTCTATGGAATTGGCGATCGCTCTTACTTGTACGTTGGAGTAGCCCGTCATCATAACGAAATAATCGGCTAGGTAAGATACATCCCTCACGCGAAGCACTAACAAATCGCCTGCTTTTCGGTCTAGCCCTGCTTCTGCAATAGTTGAAGCTAGTTTTGCTGTACTCAAATCTTCAGTATCAAGCTGTTGAGAATCAATTCTGGGGTTAGTAACAGCAACAAATTCGGATTGCAAATCGGCTTGGAAATAATCAGACATTAAATCTTGCTCTGATAAATTTAGGTGAGGTTTTCAGGTTTTGTGAGAGTCTGGAAATGAACTGCTTTATTAATTGCAAAAACTAATCAATAGTTTTATTAAATACTAGCAAAAAACAGATATCTTCGATCTAAATTAATGTTATTTTTCTTCACTGTACTTGTACTTAAATAAAAACTTATTGACCGTCGCAATCAATTGGGTATGAATCAAGTAAGGGCTATACCGCTTTCTCAATATTCTCTTGACTAACTGTTCCTAATGCTTGCCCTCAAGCACTATTTCCCTTTCCTGGCTCTAGAATTTTGGGTACAGATAGATAGCTAAAGATACATATAAGATAGCTGGCTCATACCCATAGAAACATGTTTTGCGACAAGCTATCGCATTTAATACTTATTTTTATGCCGACACCAATACATCCAATCATACAAAACTATTTACGTAAGGGGCAAAAGATAGGAATTTGCTGGAAAAACTTCTTCTAAAATCAATCCCTCTTTTGTTGCCATAGGTAAAAGTCGTTGGGGTATTAAAAAAAATTAACCAGATCGGCAGCCGTCTGCTCGAATCTAAGATTATGATTAACCTGCTCGGGCAGAACATCTTTAGGTAAGTAAATTGATGCTTGTTCGCGCATCCCAACATATTTGCTGGCTGAAAAAGATTTACAATTAAAGCATTCATGACCTTATTGTAACGAACTTTTCTTTTTAGGTTTTTTCAATAAATTACGAAGCATTGCAAAAAATTAACCCCAATCTTCAAGATTAGGGTTAGGCAGGGATCTTTAGCGGATCTAAATTACAGAAATTTCTCTCCACATCAAAAATTAAGTAAAAAAGTCAATTAGACTTCCTGCTTGGATACAACCCTAGCCTCAATGCTTGAGCTATTATCTTTCACCGATTCAAACAGCGACTCGTAATTATTTAAAGCTTGCTCGAAAGCATATTGCTCAACAGCATACTTGCGGCTATTAAAACCTAAAGTTTTGACTTTTTCCGGATGCTTGTACAAGTCTAAAACAGCATCAGCCAAGGATTGTGGTTCTTCTGGAGGAACAAGAATACCACCACCGCTTTGCCGAATTGCTCTTGCAGCGGTACCGTTATCGGGAACTGATGCTACAATTGCACGACCGCTAGCAAGTAAAACCTGAATTTTTGATGGCATGTTGAAAGAAATTACATTCTTCTTTTGTACTACCAAACCTATATCAGCAGCAGCTAGCATTTCTGGTAAACGTTCTCGGGGTTGGAAAGGCAAAAGCAATACATTATCAGCGCCGCATTCGTTGCATTCTTCCTGAAGTCGCTGTAAACCTTTAGCTTCCCCAACAATTACAAACGCTATATCTTTGATGTCCCGTAATTGCGAAGCAGCTTTGACAACAGTTTCTAAACCTTGAGTAAGAGCAATATTACCAGAATATAAAACTACAAATTTATTATCTAATTTATGTTCTGCTCGGAAAGCATTGCTTTCCTTTGGCATCGGACGAATAAAATTCACATCTACCCAATTAGGAATTTGCACGATTTTATCTGCTGCTACATTCTTAGAAACCAAGTTATCTACAAATCCATCGGCGATAACGCTAATTTTATCAGCAGAGCGATAAGCAAATTTTTCTAAAATCGAAAATATACGAATTAAGAATTTGTTTTTTAATAAACCAACATGAACGGCTGCTTCGGGTAATATATCTTGTAGATTTAGAATTACCGGACATTTATGTAGCCATCCCAAAAGAGTGGTTGGCAGACAAACTGGTAAAGATGGTGAGGTCGAAAGAATGACATCAGGTCTCCAGCCGAAAAGGGCTGGCATGAAGCTAGTACAGACAAAACTAGCATCTAACATCACCCTATCTAGTAAATTGGGTTGGGGACGAATCCAAACATAGCTCCTTTGAATTTTAACGCCATTTTTATACTCTGTGAAATAAAACTTACCTCTATAGTCTTGATAAATTTTACGCTCTGGATAGTTGGGCATAGCGGTAACTACACGTACCTGATGACCTCGCTTGACTAAACCTTCTGCCAATTCAGTCATCAAAGGAGCAATGCCAATTGGTTCTGGATGGTAGTTGTATGAGTAAATTAAAATTCGCATAGTAAAAAATCCGAAAACCTAATAATGGTTCTTTTAAACACAATATTTATTTCTAAAATTGTTTCGCACTAAAAAAGCGCTTGTATTTAATTTTCCTTGTAATATCTTTTAACGTCAGTCTATTTTCATTGAAGATTGAGTAAAAATTCACGCACCATGCGGATAAGTACTGAAAATGTTATGTAGTTAATTAACTTATACTATATTTTTTTGTATCAGTATTAGTCTTTAAGTGTAAGTTTCAAAAATAATTACTAAAAATCATATCTAAATACTTTATGCTGCTGTCAACTGTATATTGACAGTTTATTTCAAAATTTTAGACTCACAAAAACATAAATATGTCTTCAGTTGAAGATTTTTTGTCTACCTATCAAGTATATTTATCCACATTGATTACTGATACTTTAGCTTTATCTCGATAAGAGTAAAAATTTTAAAACCCCGTTCTTACTTGAAGACGAGGTCGCTTTTAAATGCAATTTATTAGTACTGAAAAAATTAAAAGAAGAGGTTTGAATGGAAAAATGACCTTCATACCTCCCCTAAAAAATAGTTGCCGTCCGAATAGCTGTCAAATTAGATAGTTACATAGCGCCGCTACTTTTATTGAATAGAATAGCAACTGTTTTAAAAATAAGCTTTAAATCGTACATTAAACTCCAATTTTTCTGATACTGTAAATCTAAATGAATTACATCTTCAAAATTGCGAATACTTGAACGTCCGTTTACTTGCCATTCTCCCGTCATACCCGGTTTAACATCTAATCGTTGCCACTCAGGTACTTCATAAGATTCAACTTCATCCGGCGTCGGTGGTCTGGTACCAACTAAACTCATTTCCCCTTTCAGCACGTTCCAAAATTGTGGTAGTTCATCTAAACTAGTGCGTCTTAAAAACCTACCAACCTTAGTAACCCTAGGGTCATTGTCAATTTTAAAAAATGCCCCTTGAACTTGATTTAGCTTTTGGAGTTCGGCTTTTTTTGCTTCTGCATCTACACACATCGACCGAAACTTCCACATCCGGAAACGTTTACCCATCCAACCGCAACGGATTTGACCAAAGAAAATTGGGCCGGGGTCATCAATCATAATGGCGGTAATAATTAGAACGGATAATATTCCTGTAATTACTAAACCAACTAATGCCCCTACAATATCAATAAATCTTTTAGTCCACGAACGTACAGAAGGATGAGTTTCGGGGAGTTTCTCTTCCTGTTTTGTCGCCTTATTCTGTGGAGTTGTAAATTCTCCTTCTTCAGTTTTAAATACATCAACTAATCCAGTCAGGTTCAGTACTGCCATCACTTGAGGAGTAACATTTTGCAGTACTAATTCAATGCCTTTTTCTTGAGCAGTCTTAAAATTACTAACTAAAGCGCCCAAACCACTACTATCCATAAATGTAGTCTGTCCAAAATTAATAATGATTTTTTTTGGAGTTGGGCTTGCTGCAATTAGTTCTTCACAAATTTGCTTAAAATTTAGAGCTTCAATAACGCTCAAACGAGGGCTGACCTGCACTATAACGGCATCTTCCGACAATTTAACCGGAAAATTTCCTTCTATAGGTTGGTTACCCATGAAACCTTGAACTTTAGTTGCCATATTAATGTTTAACTGCCTACATTATTTTGTCCTAGGAACTGTTTGAAACAAATACCTATTTATCGCACTTAAGTAGTAACTGCCTGAAAATCTAAATTTAAATCGAATATCATTCATGACGGTTCACAATAGAACAAGAAGTCAACTAAAGTCGGTAAGTGCTATTCGAGTCTAAAGCATAAATATTATTTTGCGATCGGACTCAATTGAAAGCCACTAGAATTGAGGATAAACCAAAAATCTGACTTAATAGTTGAAATTTCGGTAAAAACTTCCTCTATTGTGTTGCCATCGCCTATAAACGTTGCCATGCATCCCATGACTACCACAACTGCTGTTAATGAAAACGCCAGCCTGATAGAAGTCTTCTCCGCAATTCAAGGAGAGGGACTTAATGTTGGAACACGCCAAATTTTTATTCGTTTTGCCTTTTGTGACTTGCGCTGTCACTTTTGTGATAGCGCTCATACTTGGAATGCACCCGCCACTTGTAGAATCGAGCAAACTCCTGGGTCTCGCGATTTTGAAATTTGCTCAAATCCTGTTTCTTTATCCATGTTAATTGAATGGGTTGAGCGGCAAAATATACCTTGCTTACACGATAGCATTAGCTTAACTGGAGGCGAGCCTCTACTCCATGCCAGGTTTTTATCAAAATTTTTACCAAAAATCCGCTTGACCACTGGTTTACCTATATACCTAGAATCTGGGGGACATCGCCCCCAACAACTCGCTATGATTCTACCTTACTTGGACTCTGTAGGTATGGATCTTAAGCTACCTAGCGTCAGTGGTGAAAGTCGTTGGCAAGAACACGAAAATTTTCTCCAAATATGCTATGAGGCTCAAATCGAAATCTTCGTAAAAATCATTATTTCCCAAAATACGAATCCCGCAGAATTGAAACGTTCGGCTGAGTTAGTAGCTGCTGTAAATCCCGCAATACCAGTCTTTTTGCAGCCCGTCACTCCTTTAGGTTCGACCGAACAATTGACAGATTTTCCACTAATTGTTCCTACTCCAAAGCAAGTTATTGATTGGCAGGCTTTGATGAAAAACTTCCTTAAATCAGTCCGCGTTGTACCCCAAACTCACAAAATGATTAATCAGCTATGAATCACTATAAATAATACCAGCATTCATAGTGAATATACTGAGAAAAGTCAATCTTATTCTTTATCTCAAGCAGGATTGGAGTTTATGTAGCTAAATAAACAAAGTTTCTAATGTTTCTATATCTGTTAATGGAAATTGGTTTTATAAAGATATTGCCAAGAAAAAAAAAAGTTTTTGTAAACTATCAATATCAAGGAAATTAAATTAAGAAACCCTAAAATTATCTTTAAAATCTCTTTTATAAAAATCTAGGATACTTATCCGAATAATAGTAAGGGAGTAAGTATTTCGACTTAAATCTAGGAGTTAATAATTTGATTATAAATGAATCGAAATAAATCAGAAATATTTCTTATAAACTAAGTAATTTAAAATACTTCTGAAGAAAGAAAAAATTCACCTAGCTTGCCGATATTTATGTATTAGCGATCTAATTTCCGCTTCAGCAGGGTAGGGTGGGAGTTCCCATCCCTACTTGATAAATATTAATATCCGCCTTCATCCATATTTCGAGATTTAGATTTGGCTTTATTAGCACTGCGCTTGAGTGCAGAAAGTCGGGCTTCATATTTCGACCTCTGGCGCTTGCTAGGAGATTTTTCAATTAAGGTTTTTAAAGCGCTACCTAAACTCTTGTAAGCATTTGGCAAACTATAGCCAAAGCGAGTTGCTAAAGCAATGGCTTTTTCATCAGCTTCAATCAATTCTCTGGCTTGCTTTTCGCCATTGTTTTTTTGAAACAGTCGCCAGCCGGAAACGCCACACAAGGCTAATGCAAGTACTAAAAGCAATCCATCCTGTACCCACAATTCGCCTACAGCGCCGCCTAAGCCTATCGCCAAGGCTGCCATTTCCCAGCCATCTTTGGGGATGGTATCGTTTTGAATGCGAGCGACTTCGTGCCAGAACAGCAAATTTCGCTGATCCATTGCTAACTCATCCCATTTTGCCAGGTCAATTTGGATTTCTACCTGGTCTTTACCGATTTCTTCACTACGAACTAGAGGCGGATTGACCTCAGTAGTGCCTTCAACCGTAACCCAGCTTTGTAATTCTGGGGGTAATAAGCCTTTCAATCGCCGGAGTTCGCTCATTTCTGCTTTTGCAGAAGAGGTTGCGTAAGATGTCATAAAAGCACTTACCAAAAAAACTTCAGTATATAGTGAGGGTACCCTACAAGGAGTATAACTATTTATATTGGTAACTCGACTTTATTCGCTAGGAAATCTTCCACGTTTTTTTCTTGCTTCCATTGCCTTTTCCAAAAGATCGAGTAAACCAGGAGCCTGTTCCTGAATGCTCAGTAACAATCTTTCTCCCACTTCGACATTACCTGGGTCGTGACCAGTTTCCATTACTTCCTGAAGACGAGGTATTGCAACGCTGTCAACAAGTTGAACTAACCCACTCAAACAACGATTAAATTGTTTTTCTGTCAGAGTAGAATCTTCTATGGGGAACTCAATAATGGCACGAATCTCGCCATCAGATGGGTCATATTCCCATTGCAGCATTTTGGTTTCCCAAGAGATAACTAGCATTGTTTGTAAAATTGCTGCTTTATGTGGATGGTCTTTTACTCCACTCAGCACTTGAGGTGCAAACACGCGGAAGAATTTTCCATCTTCATCTAACTGAACTACGATCAAAAAATCTTCAACATGATCGCCTTCTACACCAGTAACAATACGGTCTTCTTCTTCATCAATACGATAGTCCCAACCAAGTTGATCTAGATATTCGCCTATTTCTTGCACGCTTACTGCCATAAAAAGCCCCTTTTAAAACCCTCTGTGCGACTGCTGCCAGATTTAGTTTAACAAGCCTCGGGCAGAGCAAATAAGTGAAATTGCTACCATCGGTTGAAGTTTTGAATATAAATGCAATTAGAATTACGAATTCGATTAACAAAACCAGGCATACATGAATCTCAGACAAAGTACGCAAAGAGATTCTTCCTCTAGACATATTTGAGATAGCCATTAAAGCTAATTAAAATATAACAAATTATTAATTATTCAAAATTGCAGATTTTAAATTATAAAACACATGGATAACTATTCTGTAACTACAGCAAACATAATTGAGAAAGCTATAAATTTGGAACAGACTTTACCAATAAAAAATCAAGCTTGTAGTTCCAAGTTCTTTTTTCACTCCAAACCAACTCAAAAGGTTTACGTTTTTTTTCATGGCTTTACTGCTGGTCCCTACCAGTTTGAACCGTTAGGGAAGAGACTATTTGAAGCTGGCTATAATGTTTTAATTCCTTTGCAACCTGGTCATGGTGTAGCAGGAGATTTTAATGGTGATAATCCACCTCCTTTACCATTGAAGCGTGAAGTATACCAAAGCTATGCGACTTCATGGCTAAAAATTGCTCAAATATTAGGTGATAAAGTAATAGTTGGAGGGTTATCAAGTGGTGGAACTTTGGCTGCTTGGTTAGCATTAGAATATTATCATCAAATCGAAAAAGCTATATTATTCTCTCCTTATTTAAGTAGTAAAAATGCAGCTGTAGATTTTGCTGTAGAAGTACTGCCGATTTATTTTGAATGGTTTAATAAAGATAATCCCGGTAATTTTGGTTATAAAGGCTTTGAGATTCCGGCATTGCGGCTGTTTTTAGATATGGGTCAGGAAATTCTGGAAAAAGCAAATAATAATCCGTTGTCACCGATGTTTATTATTACTAGTGAAGGTGATGCAGTTATTGACCGTAGCGATTTGAAAGAATTATTTGAATCTGTAATTGATAAACAACCGTTATCTTGGTATTTCTGTTTTGATAAACTATTTGATATTCCCCATACGATGATGACGGAGCTTGAGGGAAATAATTTTGTTGGATTATTAAATACTGTTGCGAAGGCTTATTTGGAAAGCGATATTAGTTGGAATCAGGTTTTGAAAATTGGAAGTCAAATTTTACAAGGTCAAACTTTTGATAGTGCGGTTAAGGATTTAGGTTTGATAGAAAGGGTTTCTCCAGATTTATCGGTGATGTTGTCGGTAATAAACAAGAAAGTGATTGTTGATTTTTCTAGTGTAGAAATATAAGCTTCACTAATTTGATTAATTGATTGGAAGGTGAATAATGCTTATACAATAAGGTTTTTATGGTTATCGTAATTAAATTTATATAAAAGTTTATTTACAAATCTATGTAATCAATAAGCTGTTGTGCATTTTAAATGCACAACAGCAAGGAAGAAGGAAGAAGGAAGAGGGAAGAAGGGACGAAAGTTGTAGCCATTAACCAATACCAAATTAATATATAAGTTAAATGCGTCGTAGCAAAGTCCACAGCCCAATCTGCCTCCCTACAGCTATTTATAAACCCGGTTTTTTGAAAAACCGGGTTTATTTATTTTCTAATTTAAGAAGCCTTATTTTAAACTTTCGCTTCTTCTTTAACTAATTTATCCCAACCCAAATCTTTCAAGCTATTATTCCGACGCAAGGGACGAGTTACTAATTCTAAAATGTCTCTTGCATTGGTAAAGCCGTGAATTTGAGCAAAGGTAAATTCTACCGACCATTTGGTATTTATTCCCCGCGCCTCTAAAGGATTAGCGTGAGCCATTCCAGTGATTACTAAGTCGGGATTTAATTCGTTAATTCGCTGAATTTGATTGTAGTTATCTGGTTTTTCAACAATTCTGGGAAGAGGTACGTTCATTTCATGACAAGTTTTTTCTAAAAGTTGCAATTCAGCAGCTTGATAGCGCTTATCCATGTAGGGAATACCAATTTCTGGAACAGTCATTCCACAGCGAATTAAGAATCTGGCTAAAGATATTTCGAGCAAATTATCTCCCATGAAGAACACGGATTTACCGCGAATTAACTTCACGTATTCTTCCAAGCTCTCCCAAATTTTCGCTTCTCTTTCGTCTAAACCTTTGGGGGTAATACCGAATACCGAACACATTTTTTCAATCCAAGCGCGGGTGCCATCGGGACCTATAGGAAATGGTGCCCCAATTAATTTACATTTTCGTCGCCGCATTAAGGTTGTAGCGGTGCGGCTGAGAAAGGGATTGACTCCAGCGACATAATAGCCTTCTTCAATTACAGGCAGTTCTGTAAATCTTTTTTCGGGTAGCCAACCTGTTACCTTGATTCCCTGCTTCTTAAGTTCCAAAGTCAACTGAGTGACAACTGGATCGGGTAAGGAACCAAAAAGAACTAAGGGTGGATGATCTACGTATTCCGAATCTTCTTCAATTACTTCTTCTTTTTTCTTACCAAAATTGAGCAGTTTTTGAATGCCGTTACGCTCTTCTTTCTCTTTTTCTACTTGGGGTGCTTCCTTGGGACAGCGATTAGCCATTGCGGCTAAAACGGTATCTTCTCCTTGAGTGAAAGCATAATCCAATCCATTTGCCCGCGCTACCACCACAGGGATGCCGATTTCAGCCTCTAATCTGGGAGCTAAACCCTCCAAGTCCATTTTAATAATTTCAGTGGTGCAGGTGCCAATCCAGACAATTACGCTGGGATTGCGATCGCGTTTTATCTGCAAGCACAATCTTTTGAGTTCTTCATAATCGTTGAGTTGTGCCGAGATATCCCCTTCTTCCAATTCTGCCATTGCATAACGGGGTTCTGCGAAAATCATTACCCCCATTGCGTTTTGTAAGAAGTAACCGCAAGTTTTTGTGCCTATTACCAAAAAGAAACTATCTTCGATTTTTTGATATAACCACGCTACGCAGCTAATCGGACAAAAAGTGTGGTAATTACCTGTTTCACATTCAAAATTTAAAGCTTGTGGTTCAGCAACTGTCATTTTATTATCTCCCCTTTAATTTTTTTAGTTAGGAGGATGAAGTTGTAGAGACGTAGCACTGCTACGTCTGTACCAGAGTTATGGACTATGAGTGTTTTAAGCCTTAACTCCTAACTTAATTCTCAACTCCTAACTGCCTTTATTAGCTGTTGGGGAAGAGGCGGGCTATTTCCGAATCATCAATAGAACCGTCACTCATATCTTCCCCTGAAAAAATTTCGTTATCTTTTTGTGCGGATTCTTCACTCCATACATCTGTTAGCGCATCACCGAAGCCAGTGCTATCGCCATCTTTGAACTCGTCAAAAGAAATATCGCCAAATGCGTCTTCAGATTCCGCATTTAGGTTTTGCTGGGGTTCTTTATCGTTTGATTTCTCTGCACTCTCAGAAATATCTCCCAAACCTTCAACTTGGATATCATCTAATCCGCTTTCTTCGGTGCTAAAGTTTTCTTCTAACTCTTGTCCACCCCAAGCTTCTTCTACTACCAAAGTTCCGTCGTGAGAATCCCCCAAGTCCATATCTGGAGCCGCAATATTTTCTACTTCGTGAGCATCTTCTCCAAATGTTGCAACACCGGCAAATTCGTCTGAGTTTTCATCTACCGAGAATTCTGAAGTTTCTGACTCCTCTTGGCTTTCGGATTCTGGCTGTATGGGCTGTTCTCCGAGTTCTGTATCCGGATCGAAATGCAAATCAAGCACTTCAATCAATGTATCAGCGTCTGCATTTAGCTTGGAAAATGGCAGCATTAACTGCGCTAATTTTGGTTCCAGGGCATTTGCTACTCCCAGAATGAGGTAAGAAGATGGGCGCTTACCACCGTCTGGTGTGTAAACCGAGTCCACTTCCATATGTAATTTAATCCAGTCGCGATTCGAGGCGTAGAATTGCAACCACTTCTGCTTTAAAGAATCCGTGAAACTATAAAAGAAAGCCATGTTATCTCCTCATCCTGAGAAATAAACTAATGATTTATACAATCATTAAGTCTAGTTCCTCTTCGGGATTAGGAACCTGTGGTTTATTCGGATTTAGATAAAAATCTGACAACAATGAGAATAATTCTCTATCTTGAGCATCCTGTGGAACTACCCCCTCGGGACGTGCCAAAAGCTGGTCGGCAATGCTGAGATAATAGTCGCAAACGAAGTTTAGAGAAGGTTCTGTCTCTGCCATTTCAAATAAAGTCTTACCTTTGACTCGGGAAACACGGATATCTTCTATGAGAGGTAGAACTTCTAAAACTGGCATCGGAACCGATTCAATATATTTTTCAATTAAATCGCGTTTTGAGGTACGGTTGCCAATCAAACCTGCTAATCGCAGGGGATGAGTCCGGGCTTTTTCTCTGACGGAAGCAGCAATTCGATTAGCCGCAAATAAAGCGTCAAAGCCATTGTCTGTAACTATTAGACAATAGTCGGCATAATTAAGCGGTGCTGCAAAACCACCACAAACTACGTCACCCAGAACGTCGAACAATATTACATCATACTCATCAAAGGCATTGAGTTCCTTGAGTAATTTTACGGTTTCGCCAACAACATAACCGCCACAGCCAGCACCTGCTGGAGGACCACCAGCTTCTACACAATCAACTCCGCCATAGCCCTTATAAATAACGTCTTCGGGCCAAATATCTTCGTAGTGAAAATCTTTTTCCTGTAGGGTATCAATAATTGTTGGAATCAAAAATCCTGTCAAGGTGAAGGTACTATCGTGTTTGGGGTCACAACCAATTTGTAGAACTTTTTTACCGCGCTTAGCTAAGGCAACGGAAATATTACAACTCGTTGTGGATTTACCGATTCCGCCTTTTCCGTAAACTGCTAGTCTCACTGTTGTTTCCTCTTATAGTTGCTTGTCAAACTCTTGACTCAAACACTTCCTTTACCCAGACAGACAAAGGGTTGCAATGCATAAATCATTCTTGCTTGTTAATGTCCAAGTTACACCCAAAACAAAAAAGCTTTTAGATGATAATTGAGTTTATAGTGAATTATTTCGGCTCATTACTTAATATTTAAAACACTATTGCCCGTAAAAGTCTATGAACCGTTAAACTAAGTTAATAATAGTTTTTGTTTATTTATTTATATAAAAATAGTTACAATAAACAAAAATATTAAGTCCTTCATATATATGTTTTTCATCGAATGAAATTACTGTAGGACTTACTCAGAACCAACTTAACCACCGGAGCATACTGAGACTTCTTAAGAAGACTTAGATATGAATCAGTTAACATTCAACTTGAGAAGAGATTCTGATGTGAGATTAGGTCGTATTACTGAGTAAATTTTTATATAATTTCAGTACTATCCGTAAAAATATGGCTAAGCGCCAAAATATAGAATTTGATGGGGAATATAGGCTTTTTTACTATCTACGTACTTAAGTAAATATTCGGTATCTTCACATAAAAAAGTCAATTACAAATGATTTACAATACAGGGGCTATTATTAGACCGATTATCAGAAGTCGTTCTGAAATTATTTACAGCGATTTTGAGAGTGAAAGCTTTGCAGAATAAAGATTTGAACTAAAAAAAATCAACTCGCTAATGTTAAAAATAATCACATTTTCCAAAAGGGCCCAATTTTTTGGAATTAAGCAGAATATCAAGGATGAATATGAAAAAAAGGTTAATTTATAATCTTCATATTTCTTCGCAAGAGTAGGATTTCAGGTTAATTTTTGGAGCTAAATTTTAAATTTATTGGAATTCAAATTTATTGAAATAATTTTAAGAATAATTTAAACAATTTATTTAGAATAATTTCAACAAACATCTTCATTTTCAGTTTGAGCCATTTCCTGTAAAGACTGCCAGCCCGGTTGCCAATTGGATCTATCTTGTAACAGCTTGGCGTTAATCCAGAAACGAACATTACTGTCGCAAGAAGCAATCATTTCTGCATATACCCACTTACCTTGATTTTTGCGGTTAATCACCTGAAAATGACGCCAACCATCAATTTTGTGTCCAGATGTCCATTTAGAACCGAGTAAATAAGGGAATTTCTGTTTTTTAGCCATTGTCTGATCGTATTTTTCTCGTAATTATGTTAACCCGCAATGGGAGAGAGGGGGAGGGGCAAGAGGGGTTACAATTTCCGTAAAACAATGGGCAGGGTTTAAAACAAATTACTCCCTTCCCGGTGCAAGATTACCTAAATTATTGAGGGAGAGAGTGAGAGAGGGAGGGAGTGAGGGAGAAATTCTTATAGGTAATCTTAGAGCGTGATGGGAGTCACTCGTGGTATATCCGGCATCTCTCTACAATAATAGGGCTTACGCAAAAGTAACATAATTGCGTCATTACGTTAGCGCAGCGTGTCCGTTAGGACATGCGACAGCGACGTATTCACCCGCAGGTTGTAGATCATCTCTCGAAACCTTGGGATTGCTTCCCTGTAATATGTTTCGGTCGCAATGACAATTTTGCTTTGCGTAAGTCCTGAATAAGCCTGCTGATTTTTTAAGGTTTTATCTCGGGGAAGAGAAAATATTTTAAATCCAAAATCTGAATTTAGGGAAATACCGCTAACTAAGGGGGTGAACACCGATCCTGTAAACTGCAAGGTTATTTTTAGAATGTTTTATAGAAATACTTGTTTATTGATCATTTTTTTGTGGTAATAAGGCTGTTACATCTTTTACAAATACTATGCAACCTACTAATCCAAACCAATTTACTGAGAAAGCCTGGGAGGCTATAACTCATACTCCCGAGACTGCAAAACAATATCAACAGCAGCAGATTGAAAGCGAGCATTTAATGAAAGCTCTGCTGGAACAAGATGGATTGGCTGCACCAACTTTTACTAAGGTGGGGGCGAATCCTCAAAAAATTAAAGAGCGCACTGAAGAGTTTATCAAAAGTCAACCAAAAGTATCCGGTAGCAGCAGTTCTGTATATTTAGGACGTAGTTTAGATACTCTTTTAGATCGAGCCGATGGATACCGTAAGGAATTTGGTGACGAATATATTTCTATTGAACATTTATTGCTAGCTTACGCTAGGGATGACCGCTTCGGTAAAGGCTTATTTAAAGAATTCGGCATAGACGAAAGGAAATTAAAAGATACCATTAAGCAAATAAGAGGGAGTCAAAAAGTGACTGACCAAAATCCAGAAGGTAAGTATCAATCTCTGGAAAAATATGGACGGGACTTAACTCAAGCTGCTAGTGAAGGTAAGCTCGATCCTGTTATCGGACGCGATGATGAAATTCGTCGTACCATTCAGATTTTGTCGCGACGTACTAAAAATAACCCCGTATTAATCGGCGAACCTGGTGTTGGTAAAACTGCGATCGCTGAAGGTTTAGCACAGCGAATAATTGCTGGAGATGTACCGCAATCGCTTAAGGATCGTAAATTAATCGCATTGGATATGGGTGCTTTGATTGCAGGTGCGAAGTTCCGGGGTGAATTTGAGGAACGTCTGAAAGCTGTATTGAAAGAAGTTACCGAGTCGCAAGGCAATATAGTTCTATTTATTGATGAAATTCATACCGTTGTAGGTGCCGGTGCAACTCAGGGCGCTATGGATGCGGGTAATTTACTCAAGCCGATGTTGGCTCGGGGTGAATTGCGCTGTATTGGAGCAACAACTTTAGACGAATATCGTAAATATATTGAAAAGGATGCGGCTTTAGAAAGACGTTTCCAACAAGTTTATGTCGATCAACCCAGTGTGGAAGACACTGTTTCAATTCTTCGTGGTTTGAAGGAACGGTATGAAGTTCACCACGGTGTAAAGATTGCCGATAGTTCTTTGGTGGCGGCTGCGACTTTGTCAAATCGTTATATTACCGACCGCTTTTTACCTGATAAGGCGATTGATTTGGTGGACGAAGCGGCGGCGCGTTTGAAGATGGAAATTACATCTAAACCCGAAGAGTTAGACGAAATTGACCGCAAGATTCTGCAATTAGAAATGGAAAAGCTATCGCTACAAAAGGAAAGCGATGCGGCTTCAAGGGAACGTTTAGAAAGGTTAGAAAAAGAACTTGCCGATTTTAAAGAAGAGCAGCGTGCTTTAAGCGGTCAATGGCAGTCGGAAAAAGATGTAATTACAAAAATTCAGTCGGTAAAAGAAGAAATTGACCGAGTTAACGTAGAAATTCAGCAAGCGGAACGGGATTATGACCTGAATCGGGCTGCTGAATTGAAATATGGTAAGTTAACTGATTTACATCGTCAGTTGGAAACTGCTGAAACAGAACTTTCACAAGCACAGCATAGCGGTAAATCTTTGTTGCGAGAAGAAGTAACCGAAGCCGATATTGCTGAAGTAATTTCTAAATGGACGGGTATCCCCATCAGCAAGTTAGTGGAATCCGAAAAAGAGAAATTGTTGCAGCTTGAAGATGAATTGCACAATCGGGTTGTCGGTCAAGATGAAGCTGTAACTGCGATTGCTGATGCAATCCAACGTTCTCGTGCGGGTTTAGCCGACCCCAATCGTCCCATAGCTAGCTTTATTTTCCTCGGTCCTACTGGTGTTGGTAAAACTGAATTGGGTAAAGCTTTAGCTTCTTATATGTTCGATACCGAAGAAGCGATGGTACGGATTGATATGTCCGAATACATGGAAAAACATGCCGTTTCTCGCTTAGTCGGTGCCCCTCCGGGATACGTTGGTTACGAAGAAGGCGGACAATTGACCGAAGCTATTCGTCGTCGTCCTTATGCGGTAATTCTCTTCGATGAAATTGAGAAAGCGCATCCGGATGTATTTAACATCATGCTGCAAATCCTTGATGATGGAAGAGTCACCGATTCCCAAGGTAGGACGGTGGATTTCAAAAATACGATTATCATCATGACAAGCAACATCGGTTCTCAGTTTATTCTTGATGTGGCTGGAGATGATTCTGGTTATGAAGAAATGCGTACCAGAGTTATGGAAGCAATGCGGAGCAGTTTCCGTCCGGAGTTCCTCAACCGTATTGATGAAATTATCTTCTTCCATGCTTTACAAAAATCCGAATTACGCAAAATTGTCCAGCTACAGGTAGAAAGATTGCGTCACAGATTAGCTGACCGCAAAATGTCTTTGAAGCTTGCCGATGCTGCTCTAGATTTCTTAGCAGAGGTTGGATACGATCCGGTGTTCGGTGCCCGCCCGCTAAAACGTGCGATTCAGCGCGAATTAGAAACCCAAATTGCGAAGTCAATTTTACGCGGCGAATTCAACGACGGGGATACTATTTTTGTTGATGTTGAAAACGAGCGCCTAGTTTTTAAGCGCGTTCCTTCGGAATTAGTAACCATTTAACTCGTTTAATATCCCGTCACAGTTAGGTTAAATAAAGAATTTTTAACCCGGTTTCCTCGCTAGAAACTGGGTTTTTTGTATATAGCTAATTCGGATTTAGTACGGAGCAAGAAAATTAAATAGGTGGCTCAGTATAACTCTAGATGATGAGATTGCAAACTAAAAAATCAACTTTTAAATGATGAAATAATACATTCTAATATAGAAAATAAACTTAATGTTATCTACAATACTAATTACTCGTGAATTAAATTAAATCTACTATATCTGATATTTTGGAGTAATAGATATAGCTAGAATCAAAGCTAGCTTTTGGTAACTTTAACAGAGGTAATCTGCTTGATTTGTTCGCTAGATAACTAAATTGACATATTGCTAAATACTAGGCTAAAACTTTAATGGTTTAACTAGTACCGCTTATTTTCTTGAGAATAATTAACTCTCTAAGGATTACTATAAATGTAAAAATAGCTATAAAATAGTGCATTTAAAGCTAACGTATTGATTTTGCAAATAAATGCCAAACTGGCAACAAGCCATCTAAAAATTTGTTATTCATTGATTTACTAGCTTGATTTTAATTATTTTTAAAAGCATGAAACCATAATTTAATTAATAGAAGCTGTTATCGGGATAACAAATTAAAGTCTTGAAGAAGTATTTATAGTTAAACTCAATCATGCGATAGCAATACATTGTCTAATATCTATTTTTTTGTATAAAACCATCGCATCTGCATTCGAGTTTTTCAGTTACCCGATCGATGAGATATTTTTTGTAACTAAGTCAACATTTGGATAACAGTAAGTAAAAATATTTTTCATAGATTAAATAAGATTTCCTTTGGAATGGATGTTTTATAATCTAAATCACGCCACTTACTCTCCTAAGTAGAAAACTGTCTGCTGTCTTGTATGGTTGTAGAATACAAGACTGAGATATTTGATAAAGTTACAAATTAAAC
Organism: Rivularia sp. PCC 7116; assembly: GCF_000316665.1. GTDB lineage: Bacteria > Cyanobacteriota > Cyanobacteriia > Cyanobacteriales > Nostocaceae > Rivularia. Next base: position 3,323,593 of record NC_019678.1, read on the forward strand.
GAGGAAGTGCAAAAATTACTTTTTTAAAACACCGTACTAGCATGATTGGTCAGTTACTAGCAGGACGTTATAAAGTACTCCAAATATTGGCTGAAGGAGGCTTTGGACAAACTTATATATGTTCGGATATTCACCTTCCCGGAAAACCTAAATGCGTTCTCAAGCATTTAAAGACCACTAGTACTTCACCGGAAACTTTGGAAGCAGCGAGAAGATTGTTTCAAAAAGAAGCCGATACATTACAACAGTTGGGAAATCACGGTCAAATTCCCAGACTATTAGCTTACTTTGATGATAATAATCAATTTTATCTAGTACAAGAATTAATTGAAGGACATTCTCTAAGTAGAGAATTGCTTCCGGGTAACAAGTTAAGTCAAAGCCAGGTTGTGGCTATTTTGAGCGAAATATTATCTATTTTGCAGTTTGTCCACAGTCAAGGAGTAATTCACCGAGACATAAAGCCGGATAATCTGATTAGACGTGCTTCTGACAATAAATTAGTATTAATTGATTTTGGCGCAATCAAACAATTACGAAATCAAACCGCAACAAAAACCGGAAAACACAACGTCACATTAGTTGTAGGAACTCGCGGCTACATGCCTTCCGAACAAATCAGACGTTTACCGCGTTCTAGTAGTGATATTTATGCTTTGGGTATGATAGGTATTCAAGCCTTAACGGGCGTGTATCCCTACGAACTTCAAGACGATCCCAATACCGGAGAAATTTTGTGGGAGCATCTTAGAGAAGTAGATCCAGCATTTGCCGAAGTTCTAAATAAGATGACTCGCTATCATTTCAAAGAGCGCTACCAAACTGTAGATGAAGTAATACAAGCATTAAAAGGATTACCGGTTCCTGAAGTTCCCGATGTAGTAGAAAACAATGCTGCGAGTGTCGTATACGAACTGACTTTAGAATGGCTAGAAGGGAACGATTTAAAAACTTATAAAATTACTAATAACCAGTTTAGTAAAATACCGGGAAAAATTCGTATCGGTCGCAACCCCCCAGATTGCGATGTCGTTTTATTAGAGCCAACAGTATCTGCGCTACATGTAGAAATATTTTTCAATCCAGAAAAAGAAAAATTTTATTTGCGAAATCTCCGTCACAAAAATCCACCTATTCTCGATGGTCAATTACTTTTAGCGGGAGAAATGCCACTTTCGGGTTCTAGTATACTGCGTTTGGGACAGCAGAACATAACAGTAAAAGATATTACTTCTACAGAATATACTAACAACTGTATTCCTGCTTATTACAATAGTAAAAATTTTGCAGCAGAACCACAGCAGCCTGTAGTTAAAACTGCTCGACTTCCTAAAATCAGCAGCATATCAGAACAACCGCCATCTACCACTTCACCTTTAAAACCAACTCCGGAGATGCCAATACTAAAGAATGTATTGCCATTAGGGGTAAAAAGCATAGGGATAGCGACTGTTTTGGCTAGCGTCGGAGGATTCGCATTAGTAAATGCTGGCAATTTGGGCAAAACAAACTCGCAACATAATAATTTGTTGTCACAATTGCCCGAACAGTGTCGTATTGTCAGATCGGATTTAAATAAATTGCCAAAATTACGCCATCAACCTCATAGGGATGCAAAAACATTCAAAGAATTGAATAAAGGTGAAAAATTGTTAATTCTTGATGATAAAGGTTATTTTTTCAAGGTTAAGCTTTCTGATGATACTGAAGGCTGGATTTTTTATGACCAGGTAAGGCTTTGCGATTGATCGAGTTGAGAGTCAGAACTTAATAGCTATTTTTCCAGACGAATGCTGCTTAAGTTTGACTGGTTAATCTTTGCCGTTCAATTTGCAACTAAGAATACGTATTTTCCTCATAGCGTCACGAGCTACACCTACATAAAATAATACATATCATCTGGGTTTTTTGTTCCAAACTATCTCAAAGGTTGGTAACGGTTGTTTTTATAGGAACAATATTTTTCATGAACATCTATCACTTTTATCCGTGTAACTACTCCCAACCGTTGAAGAAGAAGTTATCTGAAATGAAATCTACGACTTTAAGTGTGTAGCTTTTAATAAATAAGTCATGCGAGTGAGGAGATAGGGCTTTATGTCGTTAGAACAGGTTGATGCTTTCTACGAAAATTTGATGACAAATCAAGAAATTTACGAACAATATTATAAAAGTTGTTCCATTAAAGGCGTTTTTGGTGTGTGGAATTGGGATAAAAAGAAAATAGTCACTTTTGCTGCTAGCTTAGGTTATGAATTCACCGAGCCAGAATTAGATCAAGTTTTGTTTGATACAGGTTCTACAGTTCGCGATCAAACGTTGAATTTACGTTAATCGATTGCGTCACTGATTAAGTTTAGTTAAAAAAACTTTTGATTAATGCCCAAAATCTTACCTTTTCAAATTTTATTATCTATTTTAGGACTGACATTTTATTTGACAAAAGTAGCAGTATTCCCAAGGGTTTAGACTTTCATAACTCTTAAGATTGGCATGGTGCTATAGATTTTTGCGTCGAATACAATCTAAAAATAGCGGTTAGAAATAGCACAAGGAAGCATTCCTATGTGAAAATCTTGTATTTTGCAAAAAGTAAAGTCGCTATAAATTAGAACAAAGCCCTTCAACTTAAAGGAAACATAGTAACTAACGCACCAAAATCAAGGTTTTGGTGCGTTAAGCTGTCGCTAAGGCAGCCGACTTTGTTTTCAGAATTCAAATTTTTGTCCGATATTTTGCATGAGATACTCACCGCGTCATAAATAGACGACGCGGATACCATGTTTGGGAATTATCTCAATGTATTAATGAATTGCGATTAAAATCTTGCCCCTGGTTGTTTCAAAAATTCTTTTTCTTCAGGATTTGAAGGTCGTCCCAGAATTGAATTGCGATGGGGAAAACGTCCAAAACGCTCAATTACCGACCTATGGCGAATCGCATTTTCAATAGCACTTGCACTATCCCTATCTCCACTAAGTTTCTGGAATAGCTTCACCGCTTGACGCTGATGTTCGATATTTTCGCTATGTACAAAAGGTAAATATACAAACCAGCGCTGTACATTTAATAATTGTCGGTCAAACCCTTGTGCTATAGCTTGATGCGCTGTTGATAATGCTTCCCAATCGGTGGCAAAAGCTTGAGGATCTTCGCGAAAAATATTTCGAGGAAATTGATCTAACAGCAAAATTAAAGCTAGACAGGTATCAGGTGATTCCTTCCACTCATCTAAATTACCTGCTGCTGCTTTTTCATAATCTCTCAGAAAACGTCTTCGTATTTCTTCATCAAATTCTGGCTCTTTTGCAAACCATACTTTTCTGGGCTTACCGTAATCGGGTTCATCCCGGCTAGCAAACCAAAAGTCAAGAATTTCATTTGCCCTACACATCGTTTTTACATTCCCTTACAAAGGACTTGTCGCATTTTACGCATATTTGCGGGCAATTCAAAATTCATAGCTTGCTGAATAAACATCGAGGGTATGGGAATTATCGGAGTTGCCTTTACTGAATAAGTTAGCAAAGTGCCGCTACCGTAATCTTTTAAATCTATATCCGCACTAAAATCGTGAAAGGTGCCTTTATCTAGATTAAATTGGATTTTATTGCCAAAATCTTCTACAACATTCAAATAAATATCTACTTGCGCTGTAAACAACATAAAAGCCTTTTGTGCTGCCTGATACAGACGTTTGGCTTCTCCTTTATGTATAATTTCACTCTTAGTGATGTCAGGGAAGTACTGCACCCAACGCGGATAATCTGTTATGTGTTGCCAAACTTGCGAACGTACTAGTGGTAAATACATTCTTGCGCTTACACAACCACCCCAAGCATTATGAGAGCGCGTTTCTACAAGAATTTCACCTTTTAGTAACGCTGCTTGCTTGTCCTGACTCCAAGGCATATCCGAACCTTTATTAATTAAGTCTGAGAAAAAAGACGCAGACATAATGTTTCGCTCGCTCCTCAATTTTCCACACTACACTAAAAAAATATAGACCTTGCAATTGCAGTTTGGTCTTATTCAATAATTCTAATTCCAGTCCAGCATGAAAGCATTCCGGAATTAGTTCTTTGCTTGTAGTCTATTATTCCCAATATTCACCCAAAAATATGTCAAGATTATCACTAATATTGTGAAGCATTGATGTTAGGGCACAAACTAGTGGATAGGAAGTTAGTAGTCCAAAGTTAGGAGTCTATTGTATTTTGCTGTTCCCTGTTAACTGGTAACTGGTTAAAGGGCTAGAATGTCACAAATACTATTGATTTAAGAGGGATATGAGGTGAATCAATCTTCTAAACTGAATCAAAAACTAACCCAAGGTTTTGGTATGTTTCTCGGTATTGCCATAGCAGTATGGGTTCTCAGGGGATTGGGTATTCTTACTTTTATCCCTGGAGGCATCATTTTACTATTATTTACGATTGCAATAGCCTTCGGGGTTCTTAGTTATGCCCAAAAAACTTGGTTGCGTTTTTAAACAAGCATCTAAATGATTTACTATATTATCGGTCGCGATCCAGGCAAGTTGTTTTAGCTGAAAAAATCAGTTGATTTCCGTTCAGATGTAATATATGAGTAGAGTTAAGAGGCAAATCTATAATTTCTGTGATTTTAATAGTCGCATAAATTCTGGGAATATATTTGGAATGTATTTATTATCTACAATTCCAAAATGAAAAATTTTATTTTTCAAATTATTCTATAAAGTTCGTTTATAAGTAGTTCGGAATTTGCAACCATTAAAAATTGTAATTGTTGGTGGTGGGGCTGCGGGTTTTTTTGCGGCATGTTCGGCTGCTAAGACTAACCGAAGTGCTTCTATTATCTTACTTGAAGCAAGTCGTCAATTACTAGCTAAAGTTCGTATTTCTGGCGGGGGACGTTGTAATGTCACTCACGCTCTTTTTGATACTAAGGGATTTATCCAAAATTATCCTAGAGGTTCCAAAGCCCTATTAGGTGCTTTTTCACGCTTCCAAGCTCAAGATACTGTTAGGTGGTTTGCAACAGCCGGAGTACAGTTAAAAACGGAAGCTGATGGCAGGATGTTTCCCGTTACAGATAGTTCGGAAACAATTGTAGATTGTTTGATAAAAACAGCTTTAGATTTCAACGTTCAAATTCGTACTGCTTCGCCTGTAGTTTGCGTAAATTCCCAAGAATTAGAAAACCAACCTGCTGAAGATTCAGATAATAAAGATAAATCTAGATTTGAAATTTTACTAAAATCTGGGGAAACTTTACATTGCGATAAAATACTGCTGGCAACTGGCAGCAATCCTGTAGGTTATAGAATCGCGAAAAAATTTGGTCATCAGGTTGAACCAACTGTTCCCTCTTTATTTACCTTTAATATTGTAGATAAGGAATTGCGTTCGCTAGCTGGAGTAAGCGTTAATCCAGTACAGCTAAGATTATCAGTACCGGGAAAACCCCAGCTAGAACAGGTAGGACCGTTACTAATTACTCATTGGGGTTTAAGTGGCCCAGCCGTGTTAAAGCTTTCCGCTTGGGGTGCGAGAACCTTCCATGAATCGGGCTATAAAGGGACTATTACTGTTAATTGGTTGCCAGACTTAAATCAAGATAAAGTTCGCCAAGAACTACAGCAGGTAAAAAACGATTTTGGCAAAAGAGCGATCGCGCTACATCGAGGAATAAAGTTACCACATCGTTTGTGGCAATACCTTATATTTCGCGCTGGTATAGATAAAGATATGCGATGGGCTGATTTACCCAAAAAAGCTTTAAATAAATTGGTACAAGAATTAACTCAAGGACAATACATTATTAGCGGGAAAGGAGTTTTCAAAGACGAATTCGTCACTTGCGGTGGAATCAAGCTTAAAGAAGTTAATTTCAAAACGATGGAAAGCCGTTTATTCAAAGGACTGTACTTTGCCGGAGAAATTCTTGATATTGATGGAGTTACCGGTGGGTTTAATTTTCAAAGTGCCTGGACTACTGCTTATTTAGCAGGTTTGGCAATGGGCGCGAAGGAGTGAGTATAATTCGTAATTCGTAATTCGTAATTCGTAATTCGTGAGATAGGGAGACAAAGAGGGAGAGGGGGGAGAGGGGGTAGAGGGGGTAGAAAAATTATTAACTTTTGACTAACTCCTAACTCTTAACTATTCCCATGCCCCATGCCCAATGCCCAATTTCCAATGCCCAATGCCCAATCCCCAATGCCCTAATACGGCGGATATCCAAAATCATCTTCATCTGGATAAACATAGGAACTAGAAACTGCCGCTACAGCCATTGGGCGAGTTTCAGTTTTTACTGGTTCCTTAGCAAAATCTTTGTATTCTTCAAAAGTCTTTGAAATCAATCCAGATTCTTTGGAGTCAGAAGCAATCAAATAGTTGGTTAATGTGGAAACTGTAGGATGCTTGTAGTCTACAGTTGCTGCAACTAAAACAGTATTTGTGGCAATCCCTCTTTCTTCACATTCAATTATCGGCGAGAAAATGCCGTGAGCATGAAATAAAGGTCCTTTAGGGGTTGCTGCTTGACGGCGATATCCGGCATAAGCTCTTTCTAATTCGGCAACAAATCCCGCAGTTGCTCTGCCTTGCTGATATTCGCAGTAGGCTTTACTAAAACTTGCTCCAGCCGCACCATTTAAAGTTAACTGCAAAGGCAATTCATGCAAAAAACTCTTGTCTTCCCCTGCCAAAAAAATCAGATAGCGAGTAAAAGTTTTGAATTTAAGTTTGTCTGCTAAAAAAGCATCATAATTTTCTTTAAGAGTTCCTAACTTAGCACCTGTTTCGCGGTCTTTTACTGATAAAGGACCTCGACGTACTATTACTATATTTGGGGTTGTACTGATAAGAACCGTTTCTACTCCCGAACTGAATTGATGCTCCACCTGCTGCCAATTTTCATCAGGTACAAAGCCGACAGCGCGGGCATTTTCTAGCTTAATCGCCAAACCGTAGGAACTTATACCATCAGCATCATCAATGTTATATTTTGGATTAATCATTTGACACCAAGGGACAACACGAGAAGGTGGTGCATTGAACTTCTCGTCTTCAAAGTCGAATTTTGCAGATGCTTTCATCGTGTATGGGCGGTTGTCGATTTTGTACTTTTAAAGTTGACTCGGTTGGGTCTATATTTAGTGCGAGGAGTAGGATTAAATTTTAGGCGTGTTTGTGCCACTATTCGCCACAACCAAGAATCAGTTAAATTGATTTAATAAAGTCAATGATTATTTATTTATCATTTCAACGTGACATTACGCATCTATCTGAAGCAGTTTTTAACAAGAACTTTACTTTCAGTGTGTTGTTATGAGGATAATTTGCTGCTTATTAATTATGCTTTATTTAAATTTATTGTATTTTTAACGACTAATATCATACATAGGTTTTTGCTTTGCTCGCATCCACATGGCAATACAACTACCTTTATCATTGGATAAATTTATCAAAACAAAGTAGCTATCGTTTTTGAAACAAGAGTAATATAATTGACCGTAATTTATAAAGACAAAGTATTTATATCTAAAATGTCGTTTTTGTAAAAAATTAAGCAAAAATAGATAAACCGTCTTTAGCGTCAGAATACTTTAACATTTTTCGGACAATCTGTTTATTGAAATTTGTCAATAGAAGTTTTTTACCAAAGCATAAGCTTTTTTGTCGAAAATGACGATAAGCCCTCCAAAGTTAATCAGTCATCCTAAGGGGAAACTTGGCATCTGGCTGAGCTTGAAAAAAGATTCAGTGTTAAAAAATTGGGTTTCTTAATTATAAAAGTAAGCAATCCGAAGACTCTGTAATAAAAGAAATAGTGATGCGATTGTGATTAAAATTCCCCAAAACCAATGAGGTAGAATTAAAACTTTAGCAATTTGGGCAGTATCTGAATAACCATTGTAATAACGAAATACATAATTAAAATCGCGCAAGGTGCTTATACAAGCTTGTACTCCAAGAAATCGAACTGTAAAAACTTGAATTTGCTCAGATGCTTCTAATCCAATTCCTAGAATTAGCAGTCCTAGACAAGTAATTAATAAAATACCAATTCCAGTTCGTACCCAAATTAGAACTGAAATCAACATAAAACTTCCTAATATAAGTAAAAGTTGTTGTGATGTTTGCCAACTACGCGAAGCTAAAATAAAACCAGCACCGATGATGGGAGGTCCCATCGGACCAGCAGCAGATACAAGCACTTTACCGATTGGGCCTAAAAATAATGAACCGCGATATTCATACTGAGCTAATCCATTACCATTTGCGAAAATCTCTAATCTTTTGAAATTTGCTCCCAACATAACAGCCATTAAACCATGAGCCATTTCATGGTACCAAGTTGACAATAAAGTTAGAGGATATATAATTTTTCTACCGTTGGGAGTTTGCCATAATATTCCGGTAAGTAAGGCAATTCCAATTAATAATATTAATCCCGTTTTGTCATTTGATATCAAACCTTGATTTTGAGACGAGTTATTTAAAATGTTCCACAATTCACTCATGTTGTTTGCTCTTAACTAGGCTCTCAATTTACATATTTTGACTAATTATTTTATAATATTTCTTGGTTAATTATTAAGGTTAGCTGCATTACATTGTATTAAAGATTAACGGCGTTACTTAGTACTCATGAATTATCTCGCTCATTTATTTTTATCAAATGGTACGCCAAATTCTTTAATAGGTAATCTTCTAGGAGATTTTGTCAAAGGTTCAATTGAAAACGTTTACTCTCCTGGAATTATCAAAGGAATTTATTTACATCGAAAGATAGATATTTTTACAGATTCTCATCCAATATTTCGCTCGAGTAAAAGACTTATTGGTCTTAATAGACGCAGATTCTCTGGAATTATGATTGATGTGTTTTACGACCACTTTTTAGCTAAGCATTGGTCGAATTATTCAAGTATTTCTCTTGGTAATTTTACAAATCGCGTTTATCAAGTATTACAAGACAATAAAAATATACTTCCCGAAAGATTAAAAAGCATTCTTCCAGATATGATTGCTCATGACTGGCTGGCATCATATAAAGATACATCTGCGATTAATAGAGCTATTAATGGACTTTCTTATAGAATCAAAAGGAAAAATAATTTGTTCGGTGGAGTCGAAGAGTTATTTTTAAATTATCAGCAACTTCAAGCTGATTTTTCGATGTTTTTTCCTGAATTAATTAATTACAGTTTAACAGTTAGCAGTTAACAGTTAGCAGTAAGAGAATAGAGAATATTTTTTGGTGTTGAGAAACCCGGTTTTTTAGAAAAACCGGGTTTATTGATAATTGGTCATAATAAAGTCAACTATTATCGACTCGAACTAATTATTGTGAGCAATTAACAAACAAAAACTCTAACTGATACTTGGGTAGCAGCTTCTTGGGATGAATATATTCAAATAATCGAAAACCCTGCTGATGAAAAAGCTAAGGGTTATTACTATAACGGTAGAATGAGAATTAAAATGTCAGTATTAGGAAATGACCATTCACAAGACCATGCACTAGTTATCTTAGCAGCTAGCAATTACGCAGCTATCAAAGGTATTCCGATGAATCGAAGAGATAATTGTACCTAGCGTGAAACCGGGTACAGAGAAGCCCAACCCGATGTTTCTTATTATATTGGCGATAATGCTGATGTAATTCCTTACGGAAATTCTATTATTAATCTTGATGAATTTTCAGCGCCAAATTTAGTTATTGAGGTTGCTAATACTTCTCTTGCTGACGATAAAGGTGAAAAACGTCTGCTTTATGAAGAGTTAGGTGTAAATGAATATTGGATTGTAGATGTAAAAAACGTTCAAATTATAGCTTTTTTAATTGAAAATCAAGGTAGTCGGCGAATTACTCAATCTCGAATGCTACCTGGTTTAGATATTTCAATTCTTGAAGAAGCTTTTCGTCGTTCTCGTCAAATGAATCATAGCCAAGTGATTTCTTGGTTGTTATCAGAATTTCAAAAATAATATTAATTAGATGGTTCAAAGTTGTTAGTTGAAAGTTCCCAGTTCTAACTACTAACAACCAATTATCACCTAAAATACATCATTCTTTTCCTACAACCTTTGAAGTAAGCTGAAACCGTGGCTATCGGTACCGCAAGTACTGAATAAACCGTACTGCTTCGCTAATTGCTGGATTTGTTGCGATCGCGTTGGACTTGGTTTCCAAGGTTTGGGATTATTGTAAGCATAAAAGCTTTCTACTCCATCAATTCCTAACTCGGCAGCAGCAGGAATCAAGTCAAAGTGGCTTTTTCTATAACGTGCCGGATGAGCAAGTACTGCAAATCCTCCTGCTTCTTGAATTGCTGCAATTACGTTAACTGCCTCATATTCGGAACCCGTAACTGGTTTTCCTTGAGTATAGGGTTCTAAGCTGGGATGTTCTGGGTTAAAAGCGTAACCTAAAATGTGAACTTCCACATTCAAAAGATTGGCATTGATTTCAACACCACTCCACAAATAAGGTACATCGATACCTGGATTGTTGGATTTCCAATCCTCCAACCATTTTTTAGCAGCTTGATAACCACCTGTATTGTGATGATCGGTAATCGCAAGTCCTTTCAAACCATTGTCGATTGCTTGCTGTATCAATTCCGAAGGCTGCATTTTGCCATCAGAATATACGGTATGCATGTGAAAATTATAATTATTCGGACAGCTTTGTGCATCTAAATTCTCGAATACTTCTTTTAAAAGTGTCTTAGAGGCACAAGCGAGGGCAAAATTTACAACCATAGCCTTTTCTTGTGTAAAATTATTTATTCTTAACACTCCACAAAGCAACACCTGTAGTCCGGAAAACATTAATGCTTCACGTTTGTTTGGGCATTAACCTTGTGCATGTCTTTAGCAAACTTTTTCAATATGTTAAGACTAACTTAGCAAATTTTAATGTTTATGGTCATGAGTATTTTCTATACTCTATATATAAAGCTAAAAATATAACTATCTATTTAAGTAATAACCACATAAATAAAATGTGACTGTTTAAAATGAAACTCGTTATCTAAACTTTATTAAATATTTTTGATATTTCATCAAATATACAAAATCAAAATTTTGTGTATTCTTTATTACTAAAAATCTGTTAGCCCAATTAATTCGTTATTACCGGAAATGATTTCGCCAATGTTATAAGCTGTAATATTGTGAGATTCAAAAAAATCAATTGTTTGCTGTGCTTGATTCGCCGGAGCTATGATAACGAAACCAATTCCCATATTAAAAGTGTTGTACATTGCTTGAGAATTAACACAACCCACTTTTGCTAACCACTCGAACACGGGTGGAATTATCCAGCTATCAGGTTTGATTTTGAAAGATTTTCCGTCTCCCAAACATCTTGGAAGGTTTTCTGGCAATCCACCACCTGTAATATGAGCCATTGCATGGATTTCCAAACCATGTTTCAAGGCTGCTAATACTGATTTGACATAAATTTGTGTCGGCTGCAAGAAAATGTCACTTAAAGATTTACCACCAAATATACCTGGGGTATCGTTCCAATTCAACCCTTTATCGCTAATAATTTTTCTTACCAAACTAAAGCCATTGCTATGTACTCCGGAACTCGCTAAGCCAATAGCTACATCTCCAATTTCTACCCGAGTTCCATCAAGCATCTGATTTTTTTCGACAATTCCTACGCAAAAGCCAGCTAAATCATATTCTCCCGGTTGGTAAAATCCGGGCATTTCAGCAGTTTCTCCTCCCAGTAAAGCGCAACCGGCTTGTTTGCAACCAGAAGCAACACCTGCAACAACGTCAGTCAATTGTTCCTGGTTTAGTTTACCCGTTGCTAAATAATCTAAGAAAAATAAAGGTTCTGCACCGGATGTCAGCACATCGTTGACGCACATAGCTACTAAATCGATACCAACAGTATCATGACGATTAATGATATTGGCAATTTTCAGTTTAGTTCCAACACCATCAGTACCTGAAATTAAAACGGGTTGTTTATAACCTTCGGGTAACTCAAAGCAACCTCCAAAGCCACCCAATCCGCCAATTACTTCTTTTCTAAAGGTGCTGTGAACTAAATTACGAATTTGACCGACAAAATCGCGTCCAGCTTCAACATCAACCCCTGCATCCCGATAATCCATTACAGTGAACAGTGAACAGTGAACAGTGAACAGTTAACAGTGAACAGTTAACAGTTAATAGTGACCCTTCGGGAGACGCTACGCTAACAGCAGTCGCTGGGGTGAACCCCCATTTTTCCTGTTGTTTCACCAGTCAACAGTCATCAGTTACTAGTTATTTATTCTCAATATTTATAATTATTTCTGATTTACGGTCTGCTGTCAAAATACTTGGTCTTCGATGCCAACCCACCATTCCCCTAAATTCATTAAATCTTCATGGATGTCCTGTAAATTTTCGGCATATTCGTTTTCTGAGAGCCGATCTCGGTTTTCTTCCAACTTTAGAAGGCGTAGCTGTATCAGCAGCCAAGGTTTGGAAATACTTTCAGTGGCTTCAATGTATTTTCCTAATTCTGTGCTATTCATATATTTACGAACTCTGGAAACTATTAACTAGTAACTGATTACGGGAATTTAGAAGTGACTTTACCAAGAATTTTATTAAAAGGTATAAGACCATAAGAGCGGCTGTCAGTACTTAAAGAGGTATTGTCTCCTATGAGAAAACAAGAACCATCTGCAAATACTACAGCCACTCTCTTGATTATTTGTTTTGACTCGTAGGGATGTAGTGCAACTACAATATCACCGACTTGAGGCAATTCTTGCCGATAAGCTTTTGGATCGAATAATATTTCATCTCCTGGCTGAAGCTCTGGAAGCATTGAAGGTCCGCTAACGCGCAATCTTTTCCGCATACCTACGAGCAACTGTAGCAATTTCAAGGCTGTTTGTAATTCCTCATTCATTGCTGTAAAAGCCAAGTTTATAGCTTTATCGACACTCTAGACCCAAAACTGAAAACTAACTTTAACTAATTTAAATTAGCTAGCCTTGTACCAAGCAACATTGCGGTCTTTGGTTGCCCAGAACATATTATGAATTTTTTCAACCGCTGCCATTAATTCGTTCGCATGGTCGAGGTTAACTTCTACTTTACAAGCAGAGCAAAGTTTTGCTGCTTTCCAGAAGGTGTCGTGCAAGTCAGGATACTTTTCGAGGTGTACTGGCTTGAAATAATCTGTCCAAAGGATTAATAAATCTTCTTTGGTTTTTTGAGCTTGTTCTTCTTTGATCGCAACGTAACGAGAAAAGGTATTGTTGTAAGCAATCGTCGCTGCTTTATCACCAGCTGGGGGATGCTCTAAATCCATGAGTTTCTTGGTCATGGATACTACTGCTTCTGCTGTAATGCGAGCGGAAGAAGGGTCGTAGACTCCGCAAGGACCGTCACAATGAGCGTGTACCTTGGGTGCGGGGTAATTAGTTTTTAGCTTCGCAGCAATTTTTTTGAACATGATTTTTACGAATTTGCTTATCTTCACGTTGGGAGGCAGTAAGCCTGGGGAAGCCAAACTGTAGCTCTGAGTAAAACAACATTTAAGGTCTAAAACCTTTTTCCTACTCAAAATCCCCCCCTACCCCATTTAGCTTAGTGCTATTAGGTATTCCAAGCAACCCAAAGCTTAATTAACTTAGCAATTCTTGCGATATTTTTTCCTTTTCAACTCTATTAAATATCCAAATGATATTCTTCTGCTACCACCAAAAGTGCTAACAGAAGATTTTTTTATTTCTAACTGTAATTTGAGAACTCTATCCCCCAGAAAGGATGACAGAGTTTCTTTAATCATGCCAAAATATAAAGTGGTCGCCGTTCTTATACAGTTGGTAAAATCGATGCTAATCCGCTTGCGGAATTACAGATGAGCTAAGCATTGCTGGTAAAGGCTGACAATCCGAGTTGTGACTTCATCAATTGTTAAGCCATCGCTAACTATCTCTATAGCATCTGCTGCTTTCATTAGGGGTGAAACCAGTCGAGTGCTGTCTTTCCAGTCACGTTCCTTGATGCTATTTTCTAGTTCCTCAATACTTACAGATGGTTGTCCTTGTTTTTGATAGTCCTGCTGACGACGACGCGCGCGTTCGGAAACAGTGGCAGTTAAGAAGATTTTGACTTCAGCATCGGGGAAAACTTGAGTACCGATATCTCTTCCCTCAGCCACTAAACCTCCTTTTTTACCCCAGCTTTGTTGTTGTTTAACTAAAGCTTGACGCACGGAGCTTTGGGCTGCGATTGCCGATACTTTTGATGTTACCTCAGTCGTTCTAATTTTCTTGGTAACGTCATTACCGTCAATCCAAACTCGCACTGGCGATTTTAAATCTTCGCTGGGAGTTAATTTTATCGAGCAACAGTTAGCCAACTCGGCGATCGCACATTCATCCGTATCTTGAATTCCCTTTTGCAATACCAGCCAAGTAACGGCACGGTACATAGCACCTGTATCTAAAAATACTAGTCCTAATTTAGCGGCAACTTGTCGAGCTACGGTAGATTTACCAGCACCAGCAGGTCCATCAATGGCGATTATCGGTTGGCGATCGCGCAAAACTGTATTGTCAATTAATCGTGTAGAGCCAAGACGAGCGGCGATCGCAATCATTCCTTCCTCCTTAATTTCATCTAGCGGTATTAACGTAGTTGGTTCAATCAATTCAATATATTCCACAGATACAGTGCTGACCATTGCTATTTCTTTAAAAACAGCTTCAATCAGGGTGCTACTTTTACGAACTCCACTGCGAAACGCAGCACGAGCTTTTTGCAAGCCACGATATAAAGCAGCCGCTTGCTGCTTTTGACTTGCAGTTAAATACTGGTTGCGGGAACTTAAAGCAAGACCATTCGCTTCCCTAACGATTGGGCAAGCGACAATTTCTATGGGAAAATTAAGATCTGTAACTAACCGCTTAATGATGGCTAGTTGCTGACCATCCTTTTGACCAAAGTAAGCCCGGTCTGGCTGCACCAAGTTGAAAAGCTTGGTGACGATAGTAGCCACGCCCTGAAAATGTCCTAACCGAGTACGACCACACAAGCCTGATATCATATCAGATGGTGGAGTCACTTGTGTAACAATTGAATCTTGTATATTCTTCCGGGCAACCCCGATCTCTTCCGGATTTGGTATAAAGATAGCATTTACCCCAGCTTCTTTGCAGAATTTTATATCTTCTTGCAGAGTACGGGGATAATCTTCGTAATCTTCGTTCGGACCAAATTGCAGGGGATTGACAAAAATACTGACAATGACAATGACATTTTCCTGCCGCGCCCGTTCAATCAAGCTTAAATGTCCCTGATGCAAAGCTCCCATAGTGGGAACCAAGCCTACTGCTGTTTGGAGACGAGTTGTCATTTCAAGGGGTAGCGGCTCCTCAGAATGCAAAGGCTCGCTTTGCCAAGGTCGTCTATCCAAATAGCAACGCAAAGCCACAACCGTTGTCAACAGGCGCACAAAAAATCCTCTATCTACACTAGCTTTCCCCGTTAGTGTATATCCGAATTCGGGGAAAGAGAGTAATTAGATGGAGGATTATAAGATTATTAACGATTTTTAGGGAATAGGTAATTGGTAATCGGTAATCGGTAATGAGGATAGAAGGTATAGGAGTAGAAAATTTCGGCGTTTCTCGCTACTCGCTACTCCCTAACCCCCTTACCTTTAACCTTTAACCTTTAACCTTTGACCTTAACTATTATCTTCCCAATACTTCAACTCTAACTGGTGCAATACCTCTACCAATCATTCCGATAACTCCGGCTGCACCCCTAGAAAGGTCGATGACACGACCGCGAATGAAGGGTCCTCTATCGTTGATTCTTACTACCACGGAACGCCCGTTACGCATGTTGGTAACGCGAACTCTGGTTCCGAAGGGTAAGGTCTTATGGGCTGCTGTCATTCTTGAGGGATTAAATCTTTCACCAGAAGCGGTCTTTCTACCGGCAAAGTAAGCGCCGTAGAAGGAAGCAATTCCTCTAAAACGTCTTCCTCCTCTAGCAGCTTTTCTCCATTTTTTTGTATGGTGCTTGTTGGAGGATGTCTTTTTAATTTTGACTGCTTGCTTTTCGGGCTTGGTTAGTTCGGGAGGTAAGCCAGCGATTGTTTTTAGAGGAGATGCTTTACCGACTAATCTCCGCAAACGATTGGTTGCTTGAAGTGCATCTTGTCTGAGATTTTTTGTTGCGTCGGGAAGTATTGTATCGCTGTTGATTTCGACTAGTTCGGAATCATCAACTTTGATAATGTAACGTTCGATTAAAGTTTTGGATTCAGATTTAGATCCAGTAGTTCCGTTCCAACTGACAGTAATCTTATTCGCGTCAACTTTATTGTTAACTAAATCGTTGATTTTGGCGGCTACAGCGTTTGCTTTCTCTACAGGATTGCTGTAGTCGCTCTCAACTGCTAGATTTGCTTTATTCTGCGAGTTCTCGGACACAGAATTCAAAAATGTAAAAGCAGGAATGTTACGAATATAGAGAGTTGCAGCCTCACGGTCTCCTAATTTGTGTGCGTGAATCTTGGTAATGACATAATTAGATTCATTTACAGCCGCGTCTACAATATTTTTCTCGGATGTTTTTTGAGAGGTTATTGATGCTTCATTAATTGCCTGAGCGCGGCTAATAGAAGGAGTTCCAGCAACAGTTGAAATTACAGCTACAACAGTCCACAAAAGTCTTTGATTCATGCGTCTAATACTAAATAAAGTTACCTAAGAACGGAGGCTTAATTACTCGCGGAACCAATCAAGGATTCGGTCACAATAGTCTCCAAATCTCTGTTTCTTTTTCTTTTGTTTTTTATTTATTAACTGCAACAGACTAACATGAAGTTTTCAACTTGGGTATCCGAGTTTTAGCGGAGATTACTGTCAAAGTATCAGATTTTAAATGAGGATTGCAAGGGTAAAAGCTTTACCAATTCTTGATTTTACCCTTGTAGCATTTTTATATAAATTAAATAAATTAATAAAATTTAGTTTTTATAATTCAGGTCATTTAAAAATTAAATATATCGCTTATTTTTTGTCTATTATCTAATGTTTTATACAAAAGCAAGTCATATTAAAGTATTTTATAGGACTTTGTTGTTTACACGTTTTTACTTAGGTAAATAGTCATTCATTTAGCAATTAAAATCATACACGCTGATATAGTTAAGTTATTATAATCACTCTTGTATTTATAAAAATCATGCTTTATGAACTTATAAGCCGCGTAAATACTGAGCTTTAGAGAATATATTTAAAATAAATTGGCTCCTAAAAAAGTCTAAATCGATACTAATAATTAATTCAAATTCGTTATCGACCAGACAATTTGAATAACTAAGAGTAAATAAATTACAGATAATATACGAATACATTTATTACATTGCATGAAGTATAAATATTACGAATGAATGATTTTGTTAAGTCAATATTTTACGATTAAAAAATAAAAAAAGATGAGATAATATGCGGCATTAATATTCGATCTACAGTAAAAGATTAAAGAACTGATTGCAATAAAAAAGTTAGATTATGTTATTTGTCAAGGAGGTTTATCCCGACTGGTAAGAAGTAACGAATAATAATTATTTATTCATTACTTCTCAATTCACAATTTTCTAAATATTTACGACTATCCCTGCACTTTGATTAGACATTCTATCGACGGCACATAAAGCATAAGTTCCTGGTTCAACAGTGGTTTCGGTTGTTTGTTCTGGTAACACTTTTTGCAGCTTCCAGTTGTTACCAATCTTTTGATAAAGAGTCCAAGAGCGGATTTCGCCACTAGTAGAGCGCCAAGTAATTTTTAGGTTATCTGTTTGTACCGCAACTGGTGATGTTGGCGGTATGACATCTTTCCAGGGCATTGTAGGAACTAATGCAGGTTCTTTATATAATAAAGATTTGAATTTTTCAGCGATACCTTGACGATTTTCTTCAATTGCACTAGCACTAAAGAAAATATTTCCTAATGATAGTTGTTCGCGTAAACTGCGGCTGATAGTTACTTGCTTGATGATTTCTCTTTGTTTCCAAGCTTTGCCATCTAAACGTGCAACCGTGTTACCTGCATAAACATGTCGCTGCTGGGAATTGATACTCGTCCACCAGCGCAATAGTACCGGATAACTTTGCGAGGTTTGGTCGATACGCCAATATAGTTGCGGTGCAATATAATCCAACCAGCCTTGCTGCAACCATTTTTTGGCATCGGCGTACAGTGTGCCGTAAGCGTCTAAGCCCTTAATTCCAGCAGGTTGCCCAGGACGGTAAATTCCGAAAGGACTAATACCAAATTTGACATGAGATTTAGCGGAATTAATACCTTGCCATAAGCGCCGCATCATTATATTGACATTATTTCTGCGCCAGTCATTTAAACTTAATCTGCCGCCAGTATTGCGATAAGCTGCATAGGTTTTGCTATCCGGGAACGATAAATTACGGATGGGATAAGGATAGAAATAATCGTCTAGGTGAATGCCGTCAACATCGTAACGCCGCACCACATCCATAATCACATTGTAGATTCTATCCTGTACTACCTTTGCACCGGGGTCCATCCATAATTGAGTGCCCCAACGGTAAACTACTTCTGGATTAGTTTCGGCAATATGAGGAGAAACATTTTTGACTCTGCGGTAAGAAGTGCTGGCACGGTAAGGATTAAACCAAGCATGAAACTCGATATTGCGCTTGTGACATTGTGCGATCGCAAATTCTAAGGGGTCATATCCAGGTGATTTTCCTTGAATTCCGGTTAACCAAGCACTCCAAGGTTCGTATTTGGAATCATACAAGGCATCTCCTTCGGGACGAACCTGTAATATTAAAGCGTTAAAGTTTAATTCTTGTAATTTGTCGAGCAGTTGAATCAACTCAGCCTTTTGCCGATCTGCTGATAATCCGGCACGCGAAGGCCAGTCACTATTCCAAACCGATGCAACCCAAGCACCGCGAAATTCTCTTTGCGGCTCGATTTGAACGCTTCCTGGTGGTGGTGCTGGTATATTGGTATTAGCTGGTGGGTTAACTATATATTGTGAAGAAATAGGTTGTTCTTCGCCCAGCCAAACCAAAGCTTGATAAACAAAAACCGAAATATCGGCGCGAGTTGCGGCTAAAGTAGGATTGAGTAAGTTCGGATTTGGATGACTTGCTACCATACCGGCGCGGGTAGTAATAGCGGCGGTAGGTTTAGCATAATCTGGGATTTTGTAAGCATCCCGATAGATTTGTCCAAGCACGGGTAATAAATCGTTGGACACCTTTGATGTCATTCCCAACCCACTAATAATACTCAAAAGCGCATTTATTCTTTGAATCCTGTTTCCAGGGCGAAAATAATTGTTGGGAAAGCCGGTAATAAATACTGTTTCGTAAGCTTTTTGAATCGCAGAAGCCGCCCAATAGTTTTCGGGGACATCTACAAATGAGACGTATTCGCGTTTTTTGGGAATTCGGGAAAACGTAGTAGTAATTATGGCGGCAAATTCAGCACGAGTGACTGAATTATCGGGGCGAAACTTACCGTCAGGATAGCCGTTTAAAATACCTCGACGCGCCAAAGCCTCAATAAAAGGACGCGCCCAGTGGTTTGTAATATCCGGGAAGCGGGCAGATGATGATGCCATAATTACGCTCAGATACCTTGTATCTAAATTGACTTTTTCTGCCCCTGATTATGCTATCCCCACCCAGAAAAAATAAAGTAAAATAAGTACTAAATATTACATTTGTGTTTGGAGTCACAATGTAGCTGATTATCTATTGTTTTAGCAAACAGCCGCAAGGAAGTTAAACCAAAAATAGTTCTAGATAAACTAATTTAGAAAACTGTTGTAAACCTACTTTAAAGCTATTTAAAACAACAATGATTTGAGTACAATATGACTTGATATCCCGATTTTAGGTTCATAAACTGTAATAGTAATTTAGCAGTATATATAATTAATTTTGTTAGAAATCTTGCGTAAACTTACTTACATATTATTTTTATCTAGTTTAATCTGTGTACTTGGCTTCTCTTCTGTCAGGAATTATGTCAGCAAAAAGTCACCAACTGTAAGTTGTCATGAATGGGGATTTTCTTCAAAAGCTGAAAAATACTACACTCATCCAGAAAAGATAGTATTAGAACCTTGGCGGGGACAGCATCACGTATACGGAATATTTCAGATTCCCGGCGGTTATCTTAACGACAAGTTATTAGAAGTAAAAGTACCTGGGAGTAAAACTTACTGCGGGGTACTTAATTATGGTGGTACCGTAGCGATTGATGGCGTAAAAGCGAAACCCGGACATTATTTGATGAAGGGAATGTTAAATACTCGTTTTGCAATCAAATTAATCTTGCAAGGTAAGCAAGAAGAATTGAAGAAACCGGATAATTGGAATTTGGGATATACCAAGATTGACAGTTAACAGTGAACAGTGAGCAGTGAGCAGTTATTACCAATATCCAATTGTCTAATTACAACAACATTCCGGCAATACAGGATGTCATGAAACAGGCGATCGCACCACCAATCATGGCTCTAATTCCCATTTGGGCTAAGTCGGCTTGACGGTTGGGGGCTATGGCTCCGATTCCACCTATTTGAATACCGATGGAACCAATATTAGAAAATCCACATAGAGCATAAGTGGCAATTATTCTTGCTCTTTCGGAAATCGCAGATTCTGCTACCATTTTTTGCAAATCTTGGTAGGCAATAAATTCGTTTAAAATCGTCTTTTTACCCAGCAATATTCCCACTTGCCCGCAATCTGCCCAAGGTACGCCCATCAACCAAGCTACAGGTGCGAGTAGGTAAGAAAATATCCATTCTAATGAAAGTTGCGGTAAACCAGTGCGGGAGCCAATATAACCTAGAATACCGTTTGCCAAGGCTAATAATCCTAAAAAAGCAATCAACATCGCGGCTACATTTAACGCTAATTTCATCCCTTCACTAGCACCAGTTGCGGCTGCGTCAATAGCGTTGGAGTAGTCACTCTTCACCTCGATTTTAACTTCCCCTGCGGTAGGGGATGATTCGGTTTCGGGATAAAGTATTTTAGAAACTGCTAATGCTGCGGGTGCAGACATTACTGAAGCAGCGATTAAATGTTCTGCTGACACGCCAAAGGAAATATATGCAGCCATTACCCCACCTGCAATTGTGGCGAAGCCCCCCGTCATAACCGCATGTAATTCGGAACGAGTCATGGTTGCTACATAGGGTTTGATTAATAAAGGCGCTTCGGATTGCCCGACAAAGATATTCGCAGCAGCACTAAGGGATTCGGAGCCTGATGTTTTCATGGTTTTCATCATCACGTTAGCAACTACCTGCACTATTCTTTGCAAAATACCGTAGTGGTACAAAATAGTGATGAATGAAGAGAAAAAGATGATTGTCGGTAGTACTTTGAATGCGATGTAGTGTTCTTCAAAGTTGTCACCAAATACGAATTTGGCTCCCGCATCGGAATAGTTGAGAAATTGACTGACTACATCCCCAAGAAATTTGAACACCACAAAACCGGGTTTTGTTCTCAGAATTAAAATTCCGAAAACTAGCTGCAAAGCAATCCCCCACAGTACCGGCACCCAACGAATAGCACGACGGTTAACCGACAAACTATAAGAAATTCCTACGAATGCAAAGATTCCCAACAACGATATTAAACGCATAATCAGTGAACAGTTATCAGTGAGCAGTTAACAGTTATCAGTTAATAATTAAAATTTTTTCTTCCCCCTCTTCCCCCTCTCCCCCCTCTTCCCCCTTTTCCCCCCTCTTCCCATTCCTTGTGAATGATAGAAATAACAATTAATGGGGAACTCTAAATTCATAAATCTATAAAATTAGCATATAAGAATGGTTATTATTACTGGTTATGAGATACTCGAACAAATTTATGAAAGCCATAATTCTGCGGTTTATCGGGGAAAACGGGAGGAAGATAATCAGCCAATTATTCTGAAGATTCTCAAGCAAGAATGTTTGACTCCACTACAGTTGACTCGCTATAAACAAGAGTATGAAATCACTTGCAATCTAGAACATCCAGGAATTATCAAGGCTTACGATTTACAACAAGATCATTTTTTAGTGATGATTTTAGAGGATTTTGGAGGAGAGTCGTTGAGGAATTTACTCTACAAAAGAAAATTTAATTTGTTTGAATCCTTGGAAATTGCTTGTCAAATTACTGATAGTTTGGCTCAAATTCATGCAGCACAAGTAATTCATAAGGATATTAATCCTAGTAATATTGTTTTCAATCCTGTAAGTAAGCAACTGAAAATTATTGATTTTGGAATTTCCACAAAGTTGGGAAGCGAACATACAGTTTTATCTAGTCCGAATGCTTTAGAGGGAACTTTAGCATATATTTCTCCCGAACAAACAGGAAGGATGAATCGTTCTTTAGATTACCGCACTGATTTTTACTCTTTGGGGGTAACTTTATATGAGTTATTTACCAGCCAATTACCTTTTACGGGTGATGATGCGATGGAATTAATTCATTGTCATCTAGCTAAACAACCTGTTTCTCCTCATGAAATCAGTTATAAAGTTCCTCGGATGGTTTCACAGATTGTGATGAAGCTGATGGCAAAAACGGCTGAAGAGCGCTATCAAAGTGTATGGGGAATTAAAGCCGATTTAGAAACTTGTTTGGAGCAATTAAAAAATTATAATTGCATTATTGATTTTGATTTGGCTAAAGAAGATATTTCGTCACAGTTTCATATTCCTCAAAAGCTTTACGGTAGAGAGCAAGAAACTTCGATTTTGTTAAGTGCATTTGAAAGAGTTATCAATGTGGTTAGTAAAACCGAAATGGTTGCTGTAACTGGCTATTCTGGGATTGGAAAATCTGCTTTAGTAAAGGAAATTTATCGCCCAATTACTCGTCAAAAAGGTTATTTTATTTCTGGTAAATTCGACCAGTTTCAACGAAATATTCCCTATTCTGCGGTTGTCAAAGCTTTCAGAGGGTTAGTAAAACAGCTGCTCAGCGAACCGCTATTACAGCTACAGGAATGGAAGCAAAAGTTATTATCTGCTATTCAACCAAATGCTCAAATTATTATCGATGTAATTCCAGAAATTGAGTTAATTATTGGTAGACAACCAGCGGTAGAAGATTTAAAAGGCAGTGAAGCTCAAAATCGTTTTAATTCAGTATTCAAAAGTTTTATTCGCGTATTTTGTCAAGCAGAACATCCATTAGTTTTATTTCTAGATGATTTGCAATGGGCTGATTCGGCAAGTTTACAGTTCATAGAATTAATGATGACTGATGACAAAATGCATCATCTATTATTTATTGGTGCGTATCGGGATAATGAAGTTGATGCGAATCATCCTTTAATTATTTTGCTGGAAAAATTAAATATCAGTATACCTACTCATCAAATTAAATTAACACCCCTTAATCAAAAGAATATTACCAGTTTAATCGCCGATACTCTGCATAGAGATATTAAGGATGTCGCATCTTTAGCAAAATTAGTTGCTTCTAAAACAGATGGCAATCCGTTCTTTGTCAATCAATTTATTTATAATTTACATTCCGAAAAATTAATTTATTTCCATGTATCGCAAGGTATACAAAAGCCTAGATGGGAATGGGATATTTCTCAAATAGAAGAGATGGATATCACCGATAACGTTGTAGAGTTGATGATATCCAAACTTATTAGATTACCAAAACCTACCCAGCAGGTATTACGTTTAGCAGCCTGCATCGGCAATCGCTTCACCTTGAATACTCTAGCAATTGTCAGCGAGCTTACACCAATCGCAGCTTTCCAAAACTTGGCGATCGCGATTCAACAAGGTTTTATATTACCTACTTCTGGATTGGAATTTCTTAGCGGAGAAATGCTAAGCTCGCAACTCGTAATTAATAATTTTAAATTTTTACACGATAGAGTTCAACAAGCTGCTTATTCTTTAATTGCGGAATATGAAAAACAAGCAGTTCATTTACAAATCGGCTGGTTGCTATATTCTAATTTTTCCTCGCAAGAACAATTAGACCATATTTTTGAATTGGTAGACCATTTAAATTCAGGTAGAGAATTAATTATCAATGATGGCGAGAAAATTGAACTCGTTAAATTGAATTTATCTGCTGCAAAAAAAGCCAAAGATGCAATTGCTTATGACGCTGCTAGAAGTTATTTATATATTTGTAAGGAAGAATTACCATTAGATAGCTGGTTTAGATTCTACGAACTAACTTTAGATATCTACAAACAGCTTGCAGAAGTTGAATATTTAAACGGTGATTTCGCCAGTTCGGAATATTTAATCAATCGAATCATTGAAAAAGCAAATAACCCTGTAGAAAAAGCAGATATTCACAACTTATTGGTTCTTCAGTTTACGTTACAGGGTAAGTTAAATGAAGCTATTGAAGCAGGTAAAAACGGACTGCAATATCTGGGATTTGACTTACCGAAAACTAATTTAGATGAAGCGTTAGAAATTGCAACTACCAAAGCTAATAAACTTCTTCAGGGGAAAGAAGTTGCTTCATTGATAAATCTACCAGATATGACGCAACCCGACAAAATTATAGCTCTTAGGTTATTAAATAATATTGACGTACCTTGCTATTTAACAAACCAAAAACTTTACAGTATAGCAATCATAAAAATGTTAAATTTATCTTTAGAATATGGTAATTTAGCAGAATCAACAAAAGGGTATGTACTTTTTGGTCTACTATTAGGAGCAGTTTGGGGAGAGTATCAAAGAGGTTATGAATTTGGAAAACTAGCTATTAATGTTAGTCAAAAATATCGCAATTTGAATCAAGAATGTAAAACTTGTATGATTTTAGCTACCTCTATAGTTTTTTGGGTAAAACACATCAGACATACTCATGAAATTAGTCATACAGGATATCAAGCTAGTATAGAATCTGGTGATTTACAATATTCTGGTTATATATTATCTTCTCAGCTAATTAACAATTTATATGCAGATGTAAGTATTGAAAAATCTATTGACGAAGCGAATAACTGTTTGCAATTTGTCAATAAAAACACAAATATATTTGCGCGTGATACTATTTTAGCTGCGAAATTATGTTTATGTAATCTAAATGGAGAAACGAAAGAATTATCTGAATTTGATAGTCCGGAATTAAGCGAATCAGAATATCTTCAAAGCTGCTGGCAAAGACAAAGCTATATGCCTTTGTTTAATTACTATACTTTTAAATCTTTTGTACTTTACCTTTATAATAAACCAGTTGAAGCTTTAGAAGTAGTAATTGAAGCAGAAAAATTAAAAGAATTTGGTATTAGTACGATTACTGTTGCCGAGCAAAATTTTCACCAATCTCTAATATTAACCGCATTATATTCTTCTGCGACTTTTGCCGAACAAAAGCAATATTGGCATCAATTAGAACGCAATCAAAAGCAAATGAAAATATGGGCTGACAATTGCGAGGCAAATTTTTTACATAAGTATTTAATTATAGAAGCGGAAATAGCGCGAATTTCTGGGAATAAATTAGAAGCAATGGAGCTATACGATTTAGCAATTGCTTCTGCAAAAACTCATGATTTTATTCAAAATGAAGCTTTAGCTAACGAATTAGCAGCTAAGTTTTGGTTGGGAATGAATAAAGAAGATTTTGCTCAAATTTATATCCGCAAAGCGTACAATGCCTATCAAGCTTGGGGTGCTAAACATAAGGTAGCAGATTTGGAAAGTCAGTATTCTTTCTGGTTGAACCCTAGATTGATAAAAATCACGGATAATCTAAATCCTAAGAATAACAATTATCAAACAACCATAAATCAAAATTCGACTACCACTAATTTTGGAGAGTCGTTAGATATGGAAACTGTTTTCAAAGTTTCTCAAACTATTTCTAATGAAATAATGTTAGCTAAATTAATTGAAAAATTAATGAAAACCGTAATTGAAAATGCAGGAGCGCAAACAGGATGCTTAATTTTTATTAACAATGGGGAATTAGTTATCGAAAGCGTAATCAATGCAGATGGAGAAGTGGAGATACAACATTCTATTCCCATCACAGCTTTCAAAAATTTACCAATTTCAGTTATTAATTATGTTGCTAGAACCCAAAAGAATGTTTTACTTGATGAGGTAAATCAGAGAGAAGAATTTGCTAATGACTTTTATTTTATAAATGAACAACCCAAATCTTTACTATGTATTCCAATTCTCCATCAAGGTAAATTGATTGCTATTCTTTATTTAGAAAATAATCTAACTACCGCAGCTTTTCCCCCACAACGTTTACAATTACTCAAACTTATTTGTTCTCAAGCAGCTATTTCTATTAAAAACGCAACTCTTTACAGCACTTTAGAACAAAAAGTAACAGAGCGCACTAAACAACTTTCTCAAGCTATAGAAAATTTACAAGAGGCTCAAAAACAACTTGTAGAATCAGAAAAAATGGCTGCATTAGGTAGTCTGGTTGCTGGAGTTGCTCACGAAATCAATACTCCGGTGGGTACCAGCATTACTGCTGCTTCTACTTTGAAAGATGAAACCACTATTTTTAACGATGCCGTCGCTGGAGGTGCATTAAAACGTTCATCCTTAAATAATTATCTCGAAATCGCCAGCGAAAGTACTGATTTAATTTTGAATAACCTCAATCGCGCTTCAGATTTGATTCAAAGTTTTAAACAAGTCGCCGTTGATTCTTCAAATTTAGAAAAACGCAAATTCGCTATAAAACCATATATCCAAGAAATTTTAAATAGTTTAGCACCCAAATTCAAACATACCGCTCTTACCTGTAAGGTAGAAGGTGAAAATCATGTTGAAATAGATACTTATCCCGGTGCTGTTGCTCAAATCGTCACAAACTTAGTAATGAATTCTTTGAAGCACGCTTATCAATCGGGAGAAAAAGGGCAGCTACATTTTCAAATCAAGCAACAGCAAGATGTAGTTTTGATTGAGTACAGCGATGATGGTTGTGGCATTCCCTCAGAAAATTTAACTAAAATCTTTGAACCTTTCTTTACCACCGCCAGAAACGAAGGCGGTACCGGATTGGGATTGCATATAGTCTATAACCTAGTGACTCAAAAACTTCAAGGCAAAATTGATGTTAAAAGCGAAGTGGATTTGGGAACAATATTTATAATCGCATTACCTTTGGTTTGCTTGGTAAAAAGGACTGAGAAACAGTAAAGTGCGACGAAAACCTGGGTTGATTGCAAATAACTAAATAAAATAAATCATTTTATTGGGATAATCAACCAAATTTATTTGTACTTGTCGAGAATGATGCCAAATTTGCATTGATTACTTTTATTAAAAAGCACTACAAATTATTCAAAATCTGGATTACAAATATATGACGCTCGACAACAACCTGAAGTTATCTGAAACCGACGATGATATTTTATTCTTCGAGGAAGAAGCAACTGATAATATTACTGTAAATACATCTTCAGAAGCTGTCTGGAAAGTTTTAATAGTGGATGATGAACCTACAGTACATCAAGTCACTAAATTAGCTTTAAAAAATTTGACTTTTGAGGGTAAGCCGATTATTTTTTATTCGGGTTATTCCAGTCAAGAAGGAAAGAAATTAATTGCCGAAAATCCTGATACTGCTTTAATTTTATTAGATGTAGTTATGGATAGTAATGACGCTGGTTTACAGGTAGTTGAGTATATTCGTAAAGAATTAGAAAATAAGCGAGTGCGAATTATTTTACGTACCGGGCAACCGGGGGATGCGCCAGAAGAATCGGTAATTACAAACTATGATATTAACGATTATAAACTGAAAGTTGAGCTTACCAGACAAAAATTAATTACTTCAACTATTGCCGCTTTACGTTCCTACCGCGATATTCTGACTATTGAGGAACAAGCAGTACAATTGAGCGAAACTTTAAAAACTTTGCAAAATACTCAACTTCAATTAGTGCAAAGTGAAAAAATGTCTGCTTTAGGTAATTTAGTAGCAGGAATTGCCCATGAGATTAATAACCCTATTGGGTTTGTTGCGGGGAATTTAAAAATGGCGAAGGAATATGTAGGTGATTTATTCAGTCTTATTGATTTATATCAACAACATTATCCAAATCCACAGCCAGAAATAGAGTCAGAAATTGAAGCAATAGACTTAGAATATTTGCGGGATGATTTACCCAAACTATTTAATTCTTTAAAAATTGGTTCCGAACGTATTCGCAATATTAGTACGAGTTTACGTACTTTTTCTAGGGCAGACACCGAACATAAAATACCATTTAATATTCACGAAGGTATTGATAGCACTATTTTGATTCTCCAACATCGTTTAAAAGCGGACGAATCACATCCTGTAATTAAGGTGATTAAAAATTATGGCGATTTACCTTTAATTGAGTGTTATTCAGGACAACTCAATCAGGTATTTATGAATTTGTTAGCTAATGCAATTGATGCTTTAGAAGAATATAACGTCGGAAAAAGCTTCGAGGAAATTGAAGCTCATTCTAATCAAATCATTATTACCACAACTTTAACTCCAGACAAGACAACTGCCATAATCAAAATTGCTGATAACGGTTTAGGAATTCCTGAAGCAGTTCAGCAAAGAATTTTTGAAAATTTATTTACGACTAAAGCTGTAGGAAAAGGTACGGGTTTGGGTTTATCAATTGCTCGTGAAATCATTGTAGACAAGCATAAAGGTAATTTAACTTTTAATTCTGAAATTGGTAAAGGAACTGAATTTGTAATTCAGATTCCGGTTAAATCAGTGAGCAGTGAACAGTGAGCAGTGAACAGTGAGCAGTGGGCAGTGAGCAGTGGGCAGTGAGCAGTGAACAGTGACTAGTGAATAATTTTTAATTAATAATTTCAGAAGTGTTAAATATGATTAGTAAAAGTTTGGTTTATGATAAGGCTTATAAGTTTGCGATTCGGATAGTTAATGCTTATAAGTATTTATCCATGAATAAAAAAGAATATGTTTTGTCTAAGCAACTTGTCAGAAGTGGAACTAGTATTGGAGCGAATATAGCTGAGGCTAATGGTGGAATATCAAAAGCAGATTTTTCTGCAAAAATGTCAGTTGCTTATAAAGAATGTTGAGAAACAAAATACTGGCTGAACTTATTAAAAGATACAAATTATATTTCTCTAAAGGAATTCAACAGTATTTATCCAGATGCAGATGAATTATCTAAAATGTTGTTCTCAATTCTCAAATCATCTCGCTTAACAAAATAATCATCCTCAAATATTCACTACTCGCTGTTCACTGCTCACTGCTTACTGTTCACTGCTCACTATTCACTGTTCACTGACTCAAAGTCCCATTACTTTACGATAATGAGCTTCAATTTCTTTAACAGTTTTTGATTTACGCTTGGTTTGCCATTGACTATGTTTAAATAATTCTTGCTTTAAGTTATCAAGATTAATATTTTTCACTGTACCATCTGCTACTATCAAGTTTCCGTTTACCCAAACGCTATCAACGACATTTGTAGGTCTTCCTAATACTAATAAACCTACTGGATCTGTACGAGGTAATAAGGATAAACTTGTCAAATCATACATAACTAAATCAGCTTTTTTACCCAGAGTTAAAGAACCAACTTCTTCCCCTAAATTAAGTCCTTTTGCTCCACCTAATGATGCCATTTCTATTGATTGTCTGGGTGTAATCCAATGCTGATAGTCTAAATCAGTAACGTTATGTAAAATTGAACCGATTTTAATCGCTTCTAATAAATCTTGGGAATCATTACTGGATGCACCATCGCAACCAAAAGATATATTTACCCCTGCTTGACGGTATTTTAAAATTGGCGCAATTCCACTTCCCAAACGTAAATTACTCAAAGGATTATGAACTACTGTAGATTTAGTTTCCGCAAGAATACTAATATCTTTATCTGTTAAATGCACGCAATGCGCCAAAGAAGTACGATGATTTAAATAATTTATTGTTTGTAAATGTTCTACAGCAGTACAGCCATACTTTTCTTGAGCTAACTTTTCCTGGGCTTTGGTTTCTAATAAATGAGAATGACGGCAAAGATTGTATTTATCGCTTAATTCAATACATCCTTTAAATAAAGCATCGCTGCAAAGTTGAATTCCCGTAGGTGCTAAAGCTATATAAATCCCGTCTTCCGGTTTATGAAACTGCTTTATCGCCGATTCCATAATCTCCAAAGTGGCTTGAGTCGAACGAAAATAATCTTCATGACTCACTTCCGATTCTCCTGAAGGCATCCCGGCAGTAAGAGATTCATCTTGAATTAAAGGCGCTACAACTGCGCGAATACCAATTTTTCGATAAGCTTCAACTGCTACGGTAATAGTTTCAAGCTCTTTTCCCGGAATCAAAACTAAATGATCCACTACAGTCGTACCACCAGATAATAAAGTTTCGACAGCAGTACCCAAAGCAGTCAAATAAACCTGTTCCGTATCCAGAGGTGCAAAATCATAAAGTTCGGCTAACCATAACTCCAACGGATAAATTGACATTATCCCTCGCTGCCACATTTCCGAAGAGTGAGTGTGAGCATTAACAAATCCCGGCAATAGCAGCTTATTTGTACCGTCAATCGCTTCACCAATAACATCCAAACCAGAAGATACTTCAGCGATTTTCCCATCTTGAATTTGTACATCTACAGTCGCGTAATCATCCTCTGTGGGAATTAAAACATTTTGAATTGTAAAATTCATGAAATTAACCTTGATTTTAAGTTAGTAGTTATCAGTGAGCAGTTAACACTGAGCAGTAAGTAGTTATGGGTAACGAGTAGCATACCCATTCCCAATCCCCCATGCCCAATGCCCAATTACCAATTACCCATCCCTTTAAATTATGAAACCATTAAAACCCCTGGGAGTTGCACCGAATGCTTGGATGGTAAACGATACTATCGCAGACATTACTCGCTCTCAATTAGATCCACAACCGGTTATTGTAGCCACAGAAACAAAAAATGTGTGCTTTGACTTAGCGAAAATCGCAATTATTGTCATCGATATGCAGAATGATTTTTGTCATCCCGATGGTTGGTTGGCGCATATTGGAGTGGACGTAAACGCCGCACGACAACCGATTCAGCCTTTGCAAAACTTGCTGCCGGTGCTGCGATCGCAAAATGTACCCGTGATATGGCTCAATTGGGGGAATCGCCCCGATTTGTTAAATATCAGTGCGGGTTTGCGTCACGTTTATAATCCTACTGGTGAAGGTGTAGGTTTGGGAGATGCTTTACCAAATAACGGTGCCAAAGTTCTCACAAAAGATAGCTGGGCTGCCGCTGTTGTGGATGAATTAGAACAGTTACCTGAAGATATTTACATAGATAAATTTAGGATGAGTGGCTTTTGGGATACGCCTTTAGATAGCATTTTAAAAAATTTAGGCAAAACAACTTTATTGTTCGCTGGTGTCAATGCAGACCAATGCGTTCTATGTACTTTACAAGATGCTAACTTTTTAGGATATGACTGCATTTTTATCAAAGATT
The DNA here is from genome assembly GCF_000316665.1 of Rivularia sp. PCC 7116. Taxonomy (GTDB): domain Bacteria; phylum Cyanobacteriota; class Cyanobacteriia; order Cyanobacteriales; family Nostocaceae; genus Rivularia. The sequence continues at coordinate 3,355,134 of NC_019678.1, forward strand.
GTAGTGCCACCACTTCCCCAGAATATTGCTGGTTAGCAACCCTGTATAACGTTAAACAATTATTTGGTTTTGTTACAGACTCGGTAAGGATTGTTGAAGGAATTGAATCAGGAGGATAGGGTAAGGGTAATGGGAAAAGGTAATTGGTAATGGGTAATGGGTACAAAGTTATAAATCCTAATTCCCAACTCTTAACCTCTAACCACCAACCACTAACCACTAACAACTAACCACTAACAACAAGTATGATTAACAGTTGCGTAATTCCGGTTATTAAATCTCCTTCTGATTATCAAGCGTATCGGATTAGTCCTGATGATTCTAACCGTTTGGCGATTGTTTTCGATCCGGCGATCGCTAATTCTTCCTTAACTTGTTGTGTGGAAATTTTTGATGTGGGTGGTAAGACTCCCCCCAATCGTCATTTGTTTGCGTTGGAAATGTTTTTTGTGCTTAAAGGGGAAGGTAAAGCAACTTGCGATGGTAAGACTATAAATATTAAAGCTGGAGATAGTTTACTAGTTCCTGCTACCGGTACTCATCTAATTGAAAATACTGGTTCTGGACGCTTGTATACTTTAACTATTATGGTTCCCAATGAAGATTTTGCCGAATTAATTCGCAGCGGTACACCTGTAGAATTAGATGAGGAAGATATGGCTGTTTTGGGAAGACAGTATCAGTGAGCAGTTAACAGTGAGCAGTGAGCAGTTATCAGTTATCAGTGAGAAATTTAATAACTCATAACTCCTAATTCCTAACTTTCAAAATTCGTTTTTTACGTTTATGGGGAACTATCTCACCTAATTCTTTACAAAAATTGGAATTAGCTATATTAATTGCCTTTGATTTACCAGGAGAAGTTGATATTCAATGATGAACTTAAATAATGGTGCCTCATTGTATCCAACTGAAAACCGCTACCGCTACGATTCTAATTTTTCGCTTTACCAAAGTGTTTGACTGAGTTCTTTGAATTCAATACCTTTAGCACCGCTATTTAATATTTTTTGACAAAGGTCTTCTCTAACTGCAATTATATTGAAACCAACTTCAGCAACTCTAACTATTTTTTTATATTTTATTTTATCTTCTAATAAAACTAATTGTTGATTTCCTCGTTCCCAGTCTCCGGCTGGGAATGCATGTCGGAAGGTTCTACCTTCTCATTTATAAAGGAGGCAGATATAAAGGAGGCAGAGCCTCCTAGAATGTATTCCCAGGCAGAGTCAGGGAACGAGTACTAGAAAAATAAACTATATCTCTAATACATCAATATTTAAAATTCCTTTCATATCCATATAATTACGATAACTGGAATATCGCCAATGGGCAGGTTCATCTACATAACCTCGTCTAATAGGATTATTATGTATATATTCCAATTTTTGTATCAACATCTCTTGGGTTGATATTGTCTGTGGATGCGAACCTTCTTGCCATAATTGATGCTCTTGGGAAGTCTTATGTAGTTTCTTATGAAATCTTAATTGTTTAAGCAAGTACTCTGCTTGATTCTGTTTCAATTTATCGATTATTGAACGAGCAGTAAATGATTTAAAAGCAGCTATTTCTTTTGAAATGTTTTTTGATGAAGCAATTAAGTGAAGATGGTTTTCCATCATCACATAAGCATGTAAGGTTAAACGTTGACTACCAGAAAGAAAGTCTAAGGATTTAATAATTATCTGAGCGAATTCTGGTTGGCTAAATATAGGAAGCCAATTAACAATTGTACAGGTGAGGAAATGTGGGTTGTTTTCAATGAATTTATAACGAGAGCGTCCCATAAAGTAATATAAAATCTTAAATGTTAAAGAGGCTCTGTTTGCCTCCTTACTATAGTTCCCAGTCTTGAGCTAGAAACTAAAATACATTCAAAATTTGTCCTTATTCTCGTTCCCAGTCTCCGGCTGGGAATGCTTTCTAAGAGGCTCTGCCTCGTTTATTTTCTCGCTCCCCGTCTTTGCCTTTTTCTCGTTCCCTAGCTTCTCTGTGGGAATGCTTTTTAAGAGGCTCTGCCTCGTTTATAAACGAGGAGGTAGAACCTCCCCAAATGCATTCCCAGCCGGAGACTGGGAACGAGTTAACGAGTTATGGTGCGTTACTACTTCAATTCAATTGATAACTGTTAACTGTTAACTGCTAACTATCTAACCGGGAACTACAAATTCTTCTGTTCCCCCTAATTCAAATGCCGTATGAATGGCTTTTAAGGCTTTGACTCCCTGCTCTTCTGCAACTACGCAACTAATTTTGATTTCTGAGGTGGTAATCATTTGAATGTTAATGTTTTCCTCTGATAAAGATTCAAACATTTTCGCTGCAACTCCTGGCTGCCCTACCATTCCGGCACCAACTACACTGACTTTGGCAATTTCCATATCAAGCACTACTTCACCCCAACCGCATTCTGCTGTGGCTTGCTGTAATAATTCTTGGGCTGCTCTTGCCTCTACTCTGGCTACGGTGAAGGCTATATCTCTGGTAGGAATATTTTTAATTACATGACAGCGCTGGGACTGAATTATCATGTCAACGCTAATATTGCGAGCAGCTAAGGTTCCAAAGATTTTTTCTGCCATTCCCGGTACGTCGGGTACTCTACGAATTCCCAAACGCGCCTGCTTCATGTCGAGGGCAACTCCCCTTACTGGTGGGGAGGAAGGGCGAATGGGGACAGATGAGGAAGGAGAGGGAGAAAGGGAATCTGATTCGATTTCAAATGCTTCTCGCAATGCTGCTACTGCTTTGTCGCAATCTACGCTATCGATTACGCAGCTAACTTTTACTTCGCTTGTGGAAATCATTCTAATGTTTACTCCCTTTCGCGCTAGGGTTGCAAACATTTCGGCAGCAACACCGGGACGACCAATCATTCCCGCACCCACTATACTTACTTTAGCTATATTTTGCTGTACCATGACTTCGGCTTCTTCTGTTTCGGAGTCCGTACTGCGGAGTGCTGGTGCTATAGCTGATGCAACTGCTTCTGCTTTCTTCAATATCGGTGACATTACTGTAAAAGCAATGTCGTTGGTATTACCGTCATGAATTGACTGGATAATTAAATCTACGTCTACTTTCTGACGAGCAATTTCTCCAAATAGCTGCGCTGCAACCCCCGGCTTATCAGGTACGCGCAATAGTGAGACTTTGGCTTGATTGGTATCAAATTCTATATCGTCAACCGGTCGGGCTATTTCCAAATTAACTAGAGAGCGGGGTTTGGGTTCTGGTGAATCAACTACAGTACCTGGATCGTCCGTCCAGCTAGAGCGTACTACTAATTGCACGCCGTAATTACGAGCTATTTCTACAGCGCGGGGATGCAAAACTTTTGCTCCTAAAGAAGCTAATTCCAACATTTCATCGCTGGTAACTTGCGCCATTAATTGTGCTTCGGGAACCAAACGCGGATCTGTAGTTAATATTCCCGGTACATCTGTATAAATTTCACATTTTTCTGCACTTAATGCTGCGGCGATCGCCACTGCTGAGGTGTCGGAACCGCCACGTCCTAGAGTTGTAATCTCTAATTCTTCGGTGCTGCTGATTCCCTGAAAACCAGCAATTACAACTACTCTACCTTGTTCTAGGCATTTTTCTATCCGTTGCGTGGCAATATGCAAAATACGAGCGCGGGTATGTTCTGCTTCAGTAACAATTCCGACTTGAGCACCAGTTAAAGAGATCGCAGGCTGTCCAATTTCCTGTAATGCCATACTTACCAAAGCAATAGATACCTGTTCCCCAGTTGAAAGCAACATATCCATTTCTCTTCTTGAAGGCACCGGAGAAATGTCAGAGGCTAGTTTCACAAGTCCATCAGTAGTTTTTCCCATAGCAGAAACTACCACTACCACAGAATTTCCGGCTTTAGCAGTAAGCCAAACGCGCTTTGCTACTGCTTGAATGCGTTCAACCGAACCTACAGAAGAACCACCGTATTTTTGAACTATGAGCGCCATGATAATTGTATGGGGATATGGGAAAGTATCTTACCGTTTTACAGCCAGGGTTATCGCAAAAGCTACCGCCAGCTATTAACGAGCATATTATTAACAACTTATCAGACACTACACCCCATAAGTCTAGTGTATTATTACATTTTCTTGATTTTTAATATTAATAAAAGATTATGGATTGGGCATGGGGCATTGGGAATGGGTAATTGGGAATGGGTAATGGGTAATAGGTAAAAAAAATGAAATCAGTAACTGTTCGTACATTGCTGGCTACTGAGTTACTGATTACTGTTAACTGTTGACTGTTAACTGCTCACTGTACTATTCCCGAACGCAATGCGCGTACTGCTGCTTGAGTGCGATCGTCAACACAAAGCTTGCTGAGAATGCCTCTAACATGGGTTTTTACGGTACCGATTGTTAGGTATAGTTCTTTAGCAATTGCTGCATTATCGCATCCAGAAACGATTAATTCTAATACTTCTAATTCCCGTTTTGTTAACGGATAAGTTTCTATAACTTTTTCAACTTCTGGATCTACTGCTTGAATGGCAACTGTTTTTGCATCTGCTGCTGACTTTCCTTCAGATACTTCTTGACGTACTTGTCGCAGAACAATATCTGCAATCGCTGGATCGATCCAAGAGCCGGAAGAGGCTGTTGCTTCTACTGCTTCTACTAATTTATCGCTTTCAATATCTTTCATACAGTAAGAATCAGCACCAGCACCAAATGCTGCTAATACCGCTTCGTCACTGTTTTGCATGGTTAGAACCAAGATTTTGGTATCTTGGTTGCCAATTTCTGCTTGATATTGCCGAAATCTCCGCGTTAATTCAATACCATCTATATCGGGTAAACCAAGGTCAATTGTAGCAACATCTGGTTTTAGGTTTTTAAGAAGATTTAAACCATCGGTTCCATTGGAAGCTTCGCCAACAATTTTAATATCTTGGCGAGTTTCTAAAGCCGCTTTTAGACCTATCCTAGTTAAATTATGGTCTTCAATGACGACTACTTTAATTTCACTCATATTATTATCCAACCTCTACCCACATTATTTAAAACCCTACTTAAAATAGCGGAGCTATCTTAAAAAAACGATTATGTTTATTGTATTAAATCGGCTGACAGATATGACTGCAAGCCTTTTGTTTACAAACAGTTATAAATACATATTTGAGATTTAATCCTTATGATAGATACCTATATACAAAATAACTGAACTGTAGAAGCTAGTAAGAATAAGCTTTTAAGGATTATCCTTTTAATAGTTAGCAATTGCTGGTTATCAATTACCGACGTACTCCTAAAAAAAATTGGCAGGCTTTAAAAAAGCCTTGGTTTAAAAACCAAGGGACTCCTCCGTTGTTGCTATTCGAGCAACAACGGTAAGTATGCCCATTTTTTTTACAGAGGAATTGTGACCAAGCAATATTTACTATGAATATTTTAGCTAATGCTGCATTTTCTATATCCTAAGTAATGAATCAAAGTTATTATCCTGCTGAAAATAATAACATTACTCAAACTGAAGCTCGCTTTAGACGAATTATTCAAGCTACGACACAGCTTGTCTTTTTTGCGGATGCCGATGGACGGATCGCTCATTTCAACCAACAATGGTACCAGGTAACCGGACTTAGCGAAAGTCAATCTTTGGGTTTAAATTTTATTTGTGCCGTTCACGAATCCGAACGAGATGAGTTTTATGAGTCTTGGTTGTCAGCAGTTAAAGCCTGTGAATCCTGGGAGTACGAATTCCGAATTATACATAAAGATAAAAAAGCTTATTGGTATGTAGCTTCTGCCCAGCCTTGTTTTGACGAAAAACAACAAGTGATTGAATGGGTGATTGTCTGTCATAATATTAACAATTATAAAGAAAAAGAAATTGCCTTAGAACGGCGAAATGAATTTTTGGAAATTCTATTTTCCCAGCTAAGTGAGGGTGTAGTAGCTTGGGATAAAACAGCAAATACAATTGAGTGCAATCAAACAGCAGCAGAGTTTCACGGTTTGCCAAATAAGTCCCTTCCGATAGAAGAATGGCAACAGTATTACGATGTGAGTCCGATTCAGGGTAGCGAAGCAATAAGAACTGAGGAAATATTGCAGCATCAAGTAAAGCAGGGGCAAGTAGTTGAAAACCAAAAAATCACTATCGTACCGAAGCAGGGAAAAACTCGGACTTTGCTGTTGAATGGAAATCCAATTTTTAATGCTTCGGGAGAAAATTTAGGTGCAGTACTGAAGATGCAAGATATTAATTCCCTACAGCATGACTCTGTACAAACTGAAATTCAAAAATACTTTGAAAGATTAACTTTATCGTTAGATGCTGCGAAAATGGGATCTTGGTATTGGGATTCTTTTACGAATAAAAATATATGGACTCCCTATCACGATGTTATTTTCGGTTACGGATCGGGAAATGGAGAACATACCTACGAAGATTGGGCATCTAGGGTTCATCCCGACGATTTACCATTAGCCCAGGCTGCCTGGAAAGATGCTTTATATAAACATACCGATTATGTTTGCGAGTACCGCATAGTTTTGCCCGATAATACTGTGCGCTGGATTGAATCCTACGGTCGTTACTATTATGATGATTCCGGTAATGCTTTACGAATGGCGGGAACTGTTACCGATATTACCGAACGCAAAAAATCAGAACAAGCTTTGCGAGAAAGTCAACGTCGTTACAGTACTTTAGCAAGAATTTCTCCGGTTGGTATTTATCGTTGCGATGGCTCGGCAAATTTACTTTATGTCAATCAACGCTGGTGTGATATCACCGGGTATAATTTTGACCAAGTAATTAATCAAGGATGGCGTGAGGCGGTTTATTCGCAAGATAAAGCGCGAGTGGAGGCACAAGTAAAAAACTGTGTTGAGCAGAAAATACCACTTGAGTGCGAATTCCGTTTCCAACGCCCCGATAATTCTGTAGTTTGGGTATTAGCTCAATCGGTTCCAGAATTTGATATTGATGGAGTATTAATAGGACATGTTGGTACTATTACCGATATTAGCAATCAAAAGCAGTCGGAAAAAGCTTTGCGAGCCAGCGAGGAGCGTTTTCGTTCGACTTTTGAACAAGCAGCAGTTGGTATTTGTCATGCAGATGCAAATGGTAAGTTTGTCCGGGTAAATCAAAAGCTTTGCGATATTTTAGGATACTCTCGTTCGGAACTTTTAGAACGCAGTTTTGAAGAAATTACTTATGCCGATGATTTACAAAGCGATTTGGATCGAGTTCGCGATTTGTTAGCAGGTAAAATTCAAAATTTCTCTATGGAGAAACGCTATATCTGTAAAAATGGCGGTGTAATCTGGATAGAAATTACGGTTTCTCTTGTAAGTCAAGCCAACGGCGAACAAGATTATTTTCTTGGTGTTATTAAAGATATTAGTCAACGCAAGGAAGCACAAACTCAGCTTTTACTAAGAGCGCAAGAGCAAGAAGAATTAAATGTATTATTAACTCAAACCGCAACTGAGCTAAGAAAGCGCAACTGCGAACTAGATCAATTTGCTTATGTTGCATCCCACGATTTGAAAGCACCGTTACGGGCGATCGCCAATTTATCTCAATGGTTGGAAGACGATTTATCGGAAGCATTAGAACCAGAGAATCAACGTCATCTAGAATTGCTACGCCAGCGAGTTTATCGTATGGAAGCTTTAATTGATGGTTTGCTACAATATTCCCGTATTGGACGTGTTAAAAATGCCGAAGAAAAGGTTGATGTTAATCAGCTTTTAGCACAAATAATTGATGAACTCGCACCGGAAAGTTTCAACATCAAAGTCAAAGATAATATGCCGACTCTAACAACAAAAAGCATGTTGTTGAGGCGAGTATTCATAAATTTGATTGAGAATGCGATTACCCACCACAATTCTGCCTGTGGTAACATCGAGATTTCTGTAAAAGACAAAGGTAATTGTTACGAATTCTGTGTATCTGATGACGGTTCGGGGATTTCTCCCCAATATCACGATAAAATATTTGTTATTTTCCAAACTTTACAAGCCCGCGATAAAAAGGAAAGTACTGGGGTAGGTTTATCTATCGTGAAAAAAATCCTGGAAACCGAAGGAGCTAAAATTACTGTAGACTCCGATGTTGATAAAGGAGCAAGTTTCTGCTTTACCTGGCATAAGTAATTATCAACAATGCCAAAAATTAATTTGTTCGCAAAAATCAGAACTGTCTGGCATTCTTTACCAGTACGTCATCGCGGTGCAATCATAATTGCACTTCCTTTTTCTTGTTTGATAGTAACTTTATATGCCTCGGTTTCGTTAAGACAAAATGCTATTGCAACTTACCAACAAATTGACCATACTAAAACGATACTTTTAGATAGCAATAGACTGCTCAAAATTTTACTAGATGCTGAAACAGGTACGCGGGGCTATATAATTTCTCGCAATCAAACTTTTTTAGAACCTTATAATACTGCCCGTCAGGAATTACCAAAGATTATAAATAGGCTAGAAGAAAAGCTATCCGATGATGCTGAAGTCGAAAAATTTAAGCGCATAAAAACTTTAGCACGACAAAATATTTCTATTCTAGAGCAAAGAATAGAACAAGTTAACCAAAGAAAACGAAATAATATCGACTCACCTGCATCAGACATTTTGCTTTATCAAGGTAAAAATGTCATGGATACGATTCGTGATGAAATTGATGCTTTACGCGAAGCAGAACTTAATCAACTAGATATATATCGTCAAAATCTAAACCCCATTCGCAATCAGAATATCACAGTATTATGGATAACTCTAGCTATTAGTGTATCTAGCTATGTAGGAGCAATATATTTATTCAGTAAGCTTGACTGGCAAATCGAAGGGCAGGAATTACAACTCAAACAAAAGAAAAGCTTGCTTGAAGGAATAATGGGGAATGTGGTAGATGGAATTATAACTTTAGATAAACAAGATAGAATCGATAGTTTTAACCAAGCAGCAACTGAAATGTTTGGCTATCAATCTCAAGATGTTATGGGTAAAAATATTGATTTCTTAATTTCTAAAACCGAAAAAAATATTGATACTCAATTAAGTCAGAAGATTTCGACTTCTCATCAAAGTTTACCAGTATACGCATTAGCTAATCGCAAAGTAGGGAGCAGTTTTCCGGTGGAGATATCCATCAGCGATTTGCAGCACGATAATGGAAAAATGGTGATTGTTCGCGATATTACCGAGCAAACCCAAGCCAGAGAAAAACTAGAAGCTAACGTTCAAGAATTGTCTCGCTTAAGTGTATTGTTAGCAAGTACAAACCAAGCTTTAACTGAAAGAAATCAGGAATTAGATGACTTTGCCTATATTGCTTCCCACGATTTAAAAGCACCATTGAGGGGAATTGCCAATCTTTCTCAATGGTTGGAAGAAGATATTCAAAATGATTTATCACCAGAAAACCAAAATCAGTTTGAACTTCTGAGAAAACGAGTTTATCGAATGGAAGCTTTGATTAACGGTTTACTCGAATATTCTCGGGTAGGAAGAATTCAAACCTCAGAAGAAAAAGTTGATGTGCGAGAACTTTTAGCAGAAATTATTGATTCTCTTAACCCCCCAGCGGAGTTTAACATTGAAATTTCTAGCGAATTACCAACATTTACTACTAAAAAATTGCTTCTAAGACAGGTATTTGCCAATTTATTAAGTAATGCCATCAAACATCACCCGCGCGATGATGGAAATATAAAAATTTTTGTGGAAGACAAAGGTAATGTATATAACTTTATTGTCGCCGATGATGGTAAAGGCATCGATCCTAAGCATAAAGATAAAATTTTTACTATCTTCCAAACTCTCCAATCTCGCGACAAAAAGGAAAATACTGGAGTTGGTTTGTCTATCGTAAAAAAAATTGTCGAGTCAGAAGGCGGTAAAATCCATCTAAATTCGGAGTTAGGCAAAGGAGCAACTTTTTCTTTTACCTGGCATAAATCAACAATGGGACAATAGTACTTCATCCAATAGGAATAGGTTGCTTGATAGAAAATCCTCACTAATGGTCAAACACCGACGTGCAAGTATGGGTTTACAATTCACTAAAGTACACCTTTATAATGCCCTATGATTGTTTGAATAGGCATTTGAAAGATTTATCCCCGTTGACAATGCAAGAAAATGACAGAACAGTAAATATCTTACTCGTGGAAGATGACGAAGTAGATATTATGAACGTAGAGCGAGCTTTCAAAAAAGCTAATATAAATAATCCACTCTATGTAGCCAGAAATGGTATAGAAGCATTAATAATGTTGCGCGGTGGAAACGAGCAACTTTGTCAAGTTCCTAACGAACGTCGTTTGATATTATTAGATATTAATATGCCGAAAATGAGCGGCTTAGAATTTCTGCAAACAATACGTGCAGATAAAGATTTGAAGTTGACTCCAGTGGTTATGCTGACAACATCTAATCAAGATAAAGATATGATTGAAGCATTTGATTTGAATGTCGCGGGTTACCTTTTAAAACCGGTGACTTTTTCGAGATTTGTGGAATTAATGCAAGCTCTTAATAGTTACTGGTCTTTTTCGGAAATGCCTAACTCATAGTTTAAAAGAGTGGAGATATTTAATTATTCATATACTTAATTTTTTCTGAATACTTTTAATAAAAATATTTTTAAAATATTACTCTTAATATATTATCCTCTCGCAAGTTAGCTTATAAATAATGAATTTTGATTTTTTTGAATAAATTAGATACAGTTTTGCTTTTGACTTTAATTCAAGAACTAAAAAATAAATTCAATCTTTATGTCTTTAACTTAGCAGTAGTCAAACATATCTTTTCAACCTATTTTTTTATTAGAGCAGATGGAAGAAATTTATAACATATTAATTATTGATGATGATGAAGTAGATCGCATGGCTATTAGTCGGGCTTTGAAAGCAGCAGGTATCAAAATGAAGTTGCTTGAAGCGAGCGATTATTCCGAAGCTGTTGAAATTTTAGAAAAAACCGACTTTGACTGTATATTTGTAGACTATCTGTTGCCGGGAAAAGATGGGTTAGCTGTAGTCCAAGAAATACGTGCATCAGGTTCAAAAGTACCGCTGATAGTTTTAACCGGACAAGGAGACGAACAAACTGCTGTTGAATTAATGAAAGCAGGAGCCTCCGACTATATTACTAAGTCAAGAATTACTCCCGATTTGCTGAGTGCAACTCTAAGAAACGTCATTCGTATTTATGAAGCGGAAGTCCAAATTGAGTTATTTAATAAACAATTAAAACAAAGTAATGAATTATTGAAAAAGAAAAATAGGGAATTAGAGGAAAAAAGAGAACAAATTCATATCCAAAACTTAAAATTATTAGAAGCTTCGGAAACAAAATCCAAGTTTTTAGCAACTATGTCCCACGAATTGCGAACTCCTTTAAATGCAATCATGGCATTTTCTCAAATGTTGCAACGTAAAAACAAAGGCAATTTTTCTCGACAGCAAGTGGATATGATCGAACGCATTCACGGTAACGGTAAAAATTTACTTGCTTTAATTAACGATATCTTAGATCTATCAAAAATTGAAGCTGGAGGTTTAAAATTATATCCGGAAAAATTTGATTTATCTCAATTGATTACAACTACTGTAGAAGAGTTACTTTCTTTAAAATCGCAAACAGAATTAGATGTTAAAGTTGAACTAAAATTACGAGATACCAAAGTTTTTAACGATAGAAATCGCCTGCGTCAGATTTTGGTAAATTTAATATCTAACGCGATTAAATTTACTGAGAAGGGAATGGTTTTGATAGAAGCTAAAGAAATATCGGATACTCATTTTACTGTTAGCGTCGAAGATACAGGTATTGGTATTTCCGAAGATAGTATAAAGCATATTTTTGAACCTTTTCGCCAAATAAATCAAACTATTTCCCGTAAATATGCTGGGACGGGATTAGGTTTAGCAATTACACAATCTTTAGTAAAAATGATGAACGGTATAGTTTCAGTTGAAAGCCAATTAGAAGTAGGCTCTACCTTTAAAGTCAATTTACCGCGCTATATTAAAGTAGAGGAATAAGTTAATATATTGTTTTTGCAAATTAATAAATAATATACATATAGTAATTATTAATAAAGATATTTTTTCAGAGAAAAATAAAAGCAAAACCAAATCAAATCAAATAAATTTAGTTTAATTTAATGTAGATAAAATTATCTGTAAAATTATTACTATTTAAGAAGATAGATTATGTCTAACAACAAACTAGCAAGACAAGACCGAATTCTAGTCGTAGATGATATTTACGATAACCTATTAGTTATTGAAACTATATTAGAAGATGAAGGATATGAAATTGAGATTCAACAGGATAGTAAACTTGGTTTAGAAATGGTGGAAGAGTCGCCGCCAGATTTGATTCTTTTAGATGTAATGATGCCAGAAATCGATGGCTATGAATTTACTCGTCGCGTTCGTCAGAATAAACAGCTACCATTTATTCCGATCTTATTAATCACCGCTCACGATAGCATCAGCGTTGTGGAAGGATTAGATGCAGGTGCGGACGACTTTATCCGCAAACCAGTAGATGCTGATGAACTGCAAGCCCGAGTGCGTAGCCTTTTGCGACTCAAACACAGTATAGATGAACGCGACCACATGGCGAGTTTGCGTCAAGATTTTGTCTCCCGCTTCACTCACGATTTAAGAACACCTCTAGCTGCTTCCAACCGGATTTTAAAATTATTGCGTGAAGGTAGATTTTTTGAAATATCTCCAGAAATTGAACAGATATTTACTACCATGATTACCAGCAATGATGACTTGCTACATATGGTAAATAGTTTGCTGGAAGTTTATCGTTATGAAGCAGACTGCAAACAAATTAACTTTGATAAAATCAGTATTTATGATTTAGTCCGTGACGTAATTCAAGAATTAACGCCTTTAGCAGAAGAAAAAGAACTAAAGTTAAAATCTAATTTAGAAAATATTGATTTAGAAAATAGCGAAATATACACTATTTTTGCAGACCGCATAGAAATCAAAAGAGTTTTAACAAATATTATTGGCAACGCAATTAAATTTACAAAAACAGGCTTTATAGAAGTAAACTTAAAATTATATTCGCAAACAGCACAAATAAGTATTAAAGATACCGGCCCCGGAATGGCTCCAGAAGAACAAGCAATATTATTTGAAAGATTTCGCCCCGGCAAGCACAAAAATTCTGGCAGCGGTTTGGGGCTATATCTATCCCGTTGTATTGTAGAAGCACATAATGGCTCAATTAATGTAGAGTCCGAATCAGGAACTGGAAGCACGTTTACAATTAGTTTGCCAGTTCAAAGCGAGCAGTTAACAGCAAACGCCAAATAATGCATGAGAATATCTTGCTCCCTTCCCGCCTTTATGATTACTTATGTTTGGAAGAGGGGGTAATTGACATCTCCCAGCTTTGAAAAAAACTGGGATTCTAAGCAGTTGTCACTCCGTAGTCTAAAGACATACTGCGTGACATTGTTTGCTTGCGATAAGACCTTTTTAGATTACTAAAAATATCGTACCGTTTGGGGTGTGTCAAAGCACCCCGTTTAATTATTTCAAAAGCTAGTTTTGCGATGCCGGAGTTAATAAAAATCTGGTCGGCAACCTTTCGTAGAATGTTAGATGCTGCATTTAAATCTGCATGAATCAATAAACCGTCTTTTGTGCGGTATACATCTCTACTAATTCTTTTACCTGATGGCTTCCATTCTATGGGTTTTGCACCGTATTGATGTAATTCATCATTATCAATAAAAGAAGCTTTAGAAGTATACTCCTCAGTGGTTATGTGGAATCTAATACCATATTCTTCACACAATTGTCTTAACCTCTCAATAAGTCTTTTGGTTGGCATTGAAACAACTTCATAATTATTGTTTCTACCAATATTAATGTTGGTTTTATTTCCCTCATTCCAACCAATTACTAAATTCCCGATACCGTCTTTTAAGCATTTATTGATGATAAACCTAGCGGCTTTATTTACTGCATCTCTGACTTGTAAATTGCGTTTTGCTGTGATTCTATCAAGGTAATTGTCCCAGTATCTACTAGGTTTGTTTTTCTTATGTTGCTGTACTTGATTTCGATATTTATGGAGTGCAGTTTTTAGCTGTGGAGATTCAACAATAAAACTTTTACCAAGGGTAGTAACTGCTGACAACCAAAACTTTACACCGTGATCAATGCTAATTGCATGATTGTAGTTAAGACTCTTATTATTTATAATTGGCTGTTTACCATCGTCTATCACCCAATCAACCCAAAACTCTCCACGACTAGGACGAATAATTACTTCTTTAATCCAATCAAAGCTAATAAATTCGGGCAAAATAAGCTTAATTGATGTTATTAATTCAGGCTTTGTTGCTTTACTGATTGAGGGATAAATATAACCATTATGACAAGCCAAGGCTTGTTTTGGGAACGTAACTGCGAATAAACCACCAGACTTTCTGTACTTGGGAATTGATGGCCTACTGCCATCTCCTAAGTAATACTTATCCACTAATTTATTGTAACTAGTTATTGATTCTCCTACTAACTTTAATGTTTGTTGTGCAGCTTGTGCAGCCAATGAAAAGTAGTGAATGCAAGTTTTAAGCTGTTTATCTAAATGATAATAATTAGTTTCTAATCTGTAAGTTTTCCAACCACTTCTAAGTTCATCTCCACACCAGTAAGTTGTATTAGCCTTTCTTTCAAGTAGCATTGCATAATGATTCTGGCGTGCCAGATAAATAGCAGAGTTATATAAACTGTTTGAATGCTCACACTGATCTACCCAGAAAGCTTTTTCTTCATCCGTAAATTTTGCTTTTATTGGAACTGTTTTGTACACTTGACCACCTCCTTGTTTATTAATATAGTTGATTCAACATAAATAATCAACAAAAAACCCTGATATAAAATGGCTAAGTTGTCAGCGTCAGATTATGAATACAGAAGGGCTGAAAAATCCGTGTCATCGATAAATTATCACTTTGTGTTTGTCCCAAAAAGACGTAAAGCAGTATTAGTTAATGAAATCGCTATGCGGCTACAGGAAATTATTTTTGAGTTAGTAAAAGAACATGGCTGGAGATTAATCGCTCTTGAAGTGATGCCAGATCATGTACATATGTTTATCAACTCACCGCCACATGAGTCAGCTTCTCAAATTGCAAAGTGGGTTAAGGGTAGAGCATCTAATATTCTAAGGAAGGAATATCCACAGTTAAAAAAATTACCTACTTTGTGGAGTCCTAGTTACTTTGTAGCTACTACAGGACAAGTAAGTACCGACGTTATTCGTAAGTATATTGAGAACCAAACTAGTAAATAAAAGAAACACGGAAAGTTAAAACTTTACCTGTCCGTTTCATCCCCTGGTTATAAACCAGGGGTTCTCACGTCCCAAGATATTTTGATAGGGAAGAGTGGTTACAATTTCCGTAGAAAATAGGCAGGCTGATTCCACAGAGATGCTTTCATATTTATAGCAGACTCAATTATTGCAAATTACTCTTATACTGGTCACTGTTAACTGCTCGCAGGCAAGATTATGGATACAAATTTGAAAACAGCGAAAGAGTTACATTCGCAACTGATTGATTTTGTTTTGGATGCGGAAGGAGATTTAGCTGTATCTTTAGAAGCCTTTAGTGCAGAGCAGCTAGCTAATTTTTCTCAATCTCAGTCTCAAGCTGGAGTGCTTCAAGAGATGGTGCTAAATATGTTTCTCACTGAAGGTATGGTGGGAGATAAAAAGCTCGTTGATATCTTTTTGGAATCTCACCCCGATTTATCTCCCGAACAAAGCGATATAGTCAATGGTTGGGAACGCAGTTTTGCTGGTTTGTTTGCAGCCAATAAAATCTCGGATGATGGTTGTTTTTTAAGAAACTGGTTAACAGATAAACAGTATTTGGTCAAAATTGATGAGAAAGAACAACAACAATTAAAACGTGCTAAGGAAGGAGAAATTCTATTAGCGCGAATTGTACCGATTAATGACAGTTCTTGGATGTTTTCTTCTCCGATTACATTGATGGGGAGGTTAGGTAAACCAAAATTAGCTGTAGCAATCGGAAATTTCAAAAATAATTATAAAAACAATTTATACGGTGATGCACCTGAATTGTTAGAAGAAGCTTGGCTTTCAGTCGAAAAATACCACCAAAACTTTGTTGAGTTCTTTGACAGCGATGAAGTAACTTTACCGGGATACCAATTAGAGCAAAAACTCAGCGAACTTCAAGAACAAGTACAAGAAAGTAGATTAGCAGCAGCAGGAATTGATAGTTCAAAATCTTTGAAAGAAATGGCACAAGATGCCGATGTTTCTGACGAAGAAATGACCGGTGTTGCAGAAGAAATGGGTGTGGAATCGAAAGTGCTTTCTCAGGTTTTGGATAGCAACAAAAGTGTCAAGATGGTAACTCCGAAAGTCGAATTACCAACTCATTTAAAAAAAGCTGAAGCAGTCACTGTACTGAGCTTTCCTCGTTGGGGACAGATATTTTTAACTAACTACACACAATTTAAAAATCTACTAGCAGATAATAATATTGAAGAACAAACAAATTCGGCTAAGTTGGTTCAGGAATATCTGGAATCTCCTGAAATCAAAGCCTGTATTTGGCAGCGTTTATCTGAAGAATATCCCCAGCAGTTAGAAAAGCTATTGCAACAAGTATTAAATCGTCCAGATTTTAATTTAGAAACAGATTATGTAGATTTATTAAAAGAATTTAACAAAAATTTAAATGTAGAATTACCTGAAATTGCCAGCGTTCCGTTGCATTTGCATAACCTATTTCAAGAAGCATTATCGGAAGTTAAAGGTAAGAGTAGTAAGAAGGGTAAAATTAAGTCTAAAGGAGGGTTTGGCTCGTAATTATTATGCTTGACACTTATAGTGTAAATTATAACTAAATTACAATGACTAATACTTAAAAAATAGTCAAAGCTTGATGAAATGGGTTCTTTACTCGATAAAATTTTGCTGATTTCGTGAAAGAATTAATTACTTAGTTTGACTTACTTAGAAGTAGATTTCTATTCCTCTCGAATATCTAGGTTACTTCTCATTATAGATTTGCAAACTGTTGTGAGTTGATAAATTAGTAATAACGAAACGAACACAACTCTTGTTGAGGAGAACTAAGTATGAATATTATTGCATGGGTAGTTTTAGGTCTTATCGCTGGTGCGATCGCTAAAGCTATATATCCCGGACATCAAGGCGGCGGAATTCTAGCAACAATGCTTTTAGGTATCGTTGGTGCATTCATCGGTGGAAGCTTATTTACTTTCTTAAATACGGGAACAATTGGACTAACAGCAGCTGGCTTTAGCCTTCCCGGAATTATTACCGCTATCATCGGTGCAATGGTTGCTATCTTCATCTGGGGTTTAATCACCAGACGTACTGCTTAATAATTAATAAATAGAGATTCTCTTGAACCGCTGGTTATTAGTTCATTGAGGATAGGGAAGCTACTTCTGATGTAGCAAAGAAAATGATTAATCGCTTCTTAACCATTAATTCCCTTGTCAAGAGAATCTATTCTTTGTAATCCCGGTATATGAGTCGGGTAGTAAATTAAATTGAAATTGAAATTAAAACTCAGGATTCTGTAAGTATGGCTAGTCAAAATAACAAGCAACCTTTAACTCCAGAGCAGGTTGATTTTGAACAAAAAAATCAGCAAAAGCAAGAATTAGAAAATGCAGATAAACCCAACGTGTTAAATCCTGGGGATAAGGTTAACGAAAGTAAGTCCTTAGATGAAAAAGCGCAGCAAGTCGCAGTAGACGCGCCCGATATTACTGGAGATCGTGTTACCGTTCCTACCTACTTTGTTACTGAAGATAAAGAAACAGGTGAAGAAGAAGCATTGCACCACGTAAAAGATGCTGAAAAAATTTCTGATACAATTCGTCAAGCACGAGTAGACGAAGACGGCAATAGAGAATGGCGTTAAAGCTTAACTTGGCTTTGACTAAAAAAATCACAGATTGTATCTCTGTATGATTCCCCTAAATTATATTTAGGGGAATTAAATTTTGCTAGTTTTTGCTCAAGCCCTTTTTTTAAGCTTTCATAATTCAGAATTGCTACGGGTGAAGGTAAATGTACATTGGTTGCTGTTTAAACTATTACATATAATCAATTTTTTCTATGTATTTATTTCTTAAGAAAGAATAACTACTTATTCTTAAGACGTAAGCAGTCAGTAATTTTTGTCAATATAATACAGGTATCTTTAACAATATCAATTTAAATCAAAGTATTAAATTAACCAGGGGGAAGCGAATTATTATAAATGACGAGAAACAAATAATTGCTGTAGTTTCAAATGAAGATAATATCGAATGCCTAACGCGACAGTTAAAACGTCAAAAATTTTCAATGCATCAGGTTTATCGAATATCGCCCTGTAAAAATCAATTGTATTCCTATGTTTTACGGGATTTAGAGATTCCTGATGACAGAATAAATTTTTATACAAATTGTCTGCAATCCGGCAACTATCTGTTAGTAATTAATAGTACTAAATTTCAAGTTAGCCAAGTTACATCTGTCTTGAAATATTTAGGTATCAGCAACTGGAAAACGTATCATAAATCTGAAGCTGAAGGTTTAATCTCTTCAAATTTTGATAAAGTTTCAGTTTATTAGAACGCAGTCAATCTTTTTGTGTTAAGCTCACTCTCACTAATTCTTTTAAAAGAGTTTTAGTTTGAGTCATCAGTTTTTGATTAAACAGGGTAACACTGCTTTATTCGTGAGTTGTTCATTCTAAATGAAGTAGTTCGCAATTAAAATTGGAGAAATAAATCATGAACTTTCAACAATTAAAACTAGCTTGTTCCGTTGTTAGTGTTAGCGCCGTTATCTTTGCTTCTAACGGAGTTAAAGCTCAAGGACAAACTCCTCAAATTCAAGCAGAAACTCAAACATCTAATACATATGTGGAAAAATCATCCAAAAAAGTAGCGCAATTCGCACCCGGTACTAGCACTCGTTCCGGTTCTAGCTATATTGGAGTAGGTGGATTTATCGGTTTTGAAGATGATAGTGCATTAGGTGATGGTGCTTTCTCAGTGATTAGCAAAATCGGTTTGAGCAGAAACTTCTCTATACGTCCATCTGTTTTAATCGATGACGATGCTGTCTTCTTAATTCCGGTAACAGTTGACTTTCCCGTTGATGATATTGCAGATACCGGGATTCAAAGAATTAGCGTCGCACCTTACTTTGGTGCGGGAATTTCAGTCAATACTGATGAGGATTCAGATGTCGGTTTCCTCCTAACTGGAGGTGTTGACGTTCCCGTTTCCCGCAAAATTACTGCAACTGGTGGAGTAAATATTGGCTTTTCTGACGATAATGCAGATGTCGGATTACTCCTAGGTGTAGGTTACAATTTCTAGAAAGCTCAAAGGTTAAAGGTAATATGATTATTTTTGATTGATATTATCTTTACCGTCAAAGATACCTTTATAGAAATCTAAAAACTTGATTTATTAAGAAACCGGGCTTTTGATAAAAAAGTCCGGGTTTCTGATATTAGAGAAAGATGTTAATTGAATTGCAGTTTAAATATTACAAGCCAGGACTTTTTGACTTCTCAACATCTGGAACAATATCGGGACGTTCTTTATCTTCCCAACCTACTGGGCGCTTAGAATTGTACCAAGCAATAGAGCCTATGGAAACTGCTGCAATAAAACCTACTACAACTATTCCAGTGAGTGACATATAGTAATCAGCCCTACCATAGCTATTCTCAATTAGCTCTGCTAAAACGTAGTTAAAAGTAATATTCATTGTCACAGTCCAAATTTGAACAAATAATTAGTTAACAATCCGGATATATTTCAATCAGAAATTAATAAAAATTCTCACACCTTTTGTTACCACTTGTCAAATAGATTTTGATTTTTATCTCTTAGGTTCGCGTAACGTATCGAAGAGAAAAACGTAACGAGATTTTTTTACTTCAAAGTATTAAGCAAGATGTTGAATGGATTTTTTATATTTTTATATTTGTTAATATTTTTCAATAAATGCTAGCAACATTTATAGCCTTTTATATCCACTATTGTTTACTATTTTATAGCTTTAGATATAAAAATAAAGGAATTAGATAAAGTTCTAACTCCTTTATTCGTAAAACTCAATTGTTACACTAAAGAAATAACGGTATACTCAAGTATTACGGCAATAGCAGTTAACTAAAATTGGTATAGATTAGTCAATTGCCTTTTTGATTTCGTCTTTTGCATTCTCTATGGTGTGACGACCTTCTGCTTCAGCTTGCTTAGCTTTTCCTTTAGCTTGGTCTTCTGTGTTGCCGGTTAAGTCGCCCATAGCTTCTTGAGCTTTACCTTCGACGTTTTTAGCTGTTGCTTTTGCTCTATCTTCGGTACTCATAATTTACTCCTTTAACTATTTGTAATTAACCAAAAAATTGGTTTTCTTTTCTCTTCATTTCTTTCTTGCTTAACATCGTAACTATTATTAATTCCCTATCCATCTACCATGAGAAACTTTTTCAAATAGTAATCTATATCTATTTATATATTTAATTAGGATGAAACCAGGAATTAGGAATGATAACTAGTAATTGATAACCGGTAATTGGTAACTATTAAGACCAAGGGTGACGAAAATCTGCATACAAAGTTAATCCACCGTCTACAAAAATAGTTTGTCCGGTGATATAAGAAGCTTCTTCAGAAGCGAGAAACGCAACTACAGCAGCCATTTCTTCGGGTGTTCCGGTGCGACGCATTGGTATGTGTTGTTCGACTTTGGCTTTTTCGTCGGGTGAGGAAGCCCAGGGGTTGATTGGTGTGGCTGTTGTTCCCGGTGCAATGGAGTTTATGCGGATTCCAATATGTGCATATTCTAAAGCTAGAGTACGGGTTAAGTTTTCCATACCTCCCTTACTGGCAGAATAGGCTGCATAATATGGTTTGGGGATAACTTCGTGAATGCTGGAATTGTTAATAATTACACCTTTGTGACTTCTATCTAAAAAGTGCTTGATAGCTTCGCGAGAGCAAATATAACTCCCTCTTAGATTAACAGCAATAATACGGTCAAATTCAGAAATGTCTATTTGGTGAGAAGAAGCACCATCTGCTTGAACGCTGGCATTATTGATTAAAATATCTATACCACCAAAATTATCGACAACCTTCGAGAACATATTTACTACATCTGCTTCTTTGGAAATGTCTGCTTCGATGGGTAGATGCTTAACACCATAATTCTCAATTTGGATGCTGGTTTGCTCCCTAAGCATAATTTCTTGGGCATCTTGTGCTTTTTTTGGTTGGTTGTAATAATTTAAAGCTACATTTGCCCCTTCTTGAGCAAAACGGATGGCGATCGCCCTTCCAATCCCCTTACCAGCACCAGTAATAATAACGTTCTTACCTTTTAAGTCTTTCATAAATTTTTGTATACAGATTTGACCCTGGAATAAATGTTTAGCCCAAGTAAAAAATAAACTGTATTTGTTGCAGTGCAATCAATCAATAGATGGACTTTTCAGTTATCAGTTGTCAGTGAATAGGGAATCAGAAGAAAAGCTAGTGAAAAGATAAAAAACGAAGTTAAATTTATAATTAATTCCTAACTGTTGAGGACTTACGCAACTGTCATAAGGCTTGGATGGTGCGTGACACCACAAGTCTTATTACTACGTTGAAAATTGATCCAAGTGTCACAGCACCCTACGAAAAAATATGTCGTTTGCGTAATTCCTAACTGTTGACTGATAACTGTCTTCAAACTGTTTTCAACACGCCGAATACCATTACAGCTAAATAAACTAGATATATGCCATTGAGTATCAAAACTTCTTTAAGAGAAAAACTGTAGTTTGGTTTTCCCCAATAAAGAAACGCTGCATATACTATTGCCAATAGAGCAACAAACCCTAGATTTACCGAATAAAGCAGTAAATTCTCGACGGGTAAGGTGACTAAAGCTAGAGGAAAGAAAGCCAGAGTCATTGTTGCTGTATTATCGGCAATAACGCTAGTGGTAGCAGCTGTCAATTGTCCGCTACCGGCAACACTCCAAGTTGCGAATACTTCTGGCACAATACTTAATGTCGCGGTGATAAATAAACCGCCAATAACTTGAGAAATTCCTAAATTAGAAACTATTTTTTCAGTGGCAGTAACAGTAAAATAGGCTCCAAAAATTAATAAAACAATACCTATAACCGCTGTAACTATTTCCTTACGATTCCATTGAACTTGATTGCGTTGCTTGCGTTTACGTAGTATTGCATTACCCAAGTAAATTACATAAGCAGCTAGCATTATCCAAGCGTCGATTGGTTGCAAGCCTCGCCAAGATTTAGGGAGAGTAAGTAATGCTGCTAAAGCAACAATCAATAAATAAGGAATTGCCTGCACGTATAATGCTTCCGATTTTACTTTTAGAGGTTTCGGAGATATAGAATTATTATTTAGATTATTATTTGAATTTCTGTTTTTACCTCCCGACTTTTCTCGATTGCGCCACCATGAAGCGATGTAGGCAACCGTTACAATTGCGGGAACGGATATAATATTGCTTCCTAATAAATTACCCAATCCAATATCGGAAAAACCACGTATTGCGCTAGTTGTATTAGTGCCAATTTCGGGACTTGCTGTAGCAAAAGCCACAAAAGCCGCTCCTGCTGCTTCAGAAAGTCCCCATTGCTGCCTCAGCTTCTGTAAGGGTTCGGCAATCTTATCTGCTCCCCAATGTGCTGCATATACAGAAAGCAAAAGCAACAGCACCCAAGGTAATATAGACATTTGAGAAATTCTCTAGATTTAATCATAATTATCTAGGAATAGCCGCAACCAGCACATTTTTATAGTAGGGTGCTGTGACACTTTGACTCACTTTGAACGTAGTTATAAGGTTTTGGGTGTCACGCACCAACCGAGTGTTATGATAGTTGCGGCTATTCCTATTATCTAATAATTACCTTTATTTTAGATTAAATTACAATCACACAGTTAATATATATAATTAGACTTAATTTTTGATAAATAAGTAAATTAGCAATCACTTGCGATAAACGGAACCGAACAAGTAATCTAATACGTTAGCCTGCTTTACCCGTTCCAAGGCATGAAAACTAATAATATCTCCGATATCAAGAATAACATTGCCTTGCTTATCGTGAATAACTCTTTTAACTGGATGACCTAATATATTTCTAATTTTCTTCTCTTCCGAATTATTAGTATTAGGTCTATCATTTTTGCTAATTTCGCCTATTTTTATATGCTTTACCATAACTAGCATTTTTCTACCTTTGTCAGTTTCTTTGATTCTTTAACTTTGTTTTTCTCCTGTTTTTCTTTTCTATAAGGATAAGGATGCGCCCGAAAGTTTTATTTTTTCCTCTCAAACCCCAGAAACCTAAGCCTTTTAGTAAAATCGGGAATGTAAGGTAAGCTTATCTCCTTCAAGGAGAGGGGTTATTCTATTCCTTTGGAGACGCTACGCGAATGCATTCGTGGAGAAAGAAAGGTCACGCCTATATTTTTTGACTTCTCGTACATTCTCTATGGCAACTAATTTAAACTATTGAGTTTAAACTATCGAGAAGCTTACTTTATTTATAAAAAATATTTGCCCCATTTTCCATCACTCTACGGTTGCATTCATACTCTATTAAAAGATTAACTAGGCATCTTCCTCTAGATAATTCTGTTAATTTAAGATATTATTATTCAAAATATGTCTTATAAGTTTACATTTCGTAATTCGTTTATTATCTAAAGCTCCTGAATGAATTATTAAACCGCAACGTCGGGATAGTTACTACATTTATACAGCGTCTACAAAAAAAATTAGTCTAAAGATTCAACTACCCTATAAACTCAACTATCTCATCTGTACATAAATCTTCGATTATTAGGTGAAAAAGCAAGAGCTTAGTAAATGAGAAGAACGTATATTGTGTTTCAAAACTTTGGCATAGACAATAAAATAGTTAAAAATAGAAATACCTATTAATCTTTCGATTGCAAATGCTCCTAATTTCAGCGAACTTTTTAGCAACTGCCTCCTTGATGCCTCACGGTAACTGCTACCTGTGGAAACCAGGGCTAGTAGGGCTGCATATGGTAAGCGACGCTGTTATTGCCTTATCTTATTTTTCTATTCCCATAACTCTTTTATATATTCTTCGCCAACGAGCAGATGTTCCTTTCAACGGGATTTTCTGGTTGTTTGCTGCTTTTATTATTTTTTGCGGTACGGGACATTTGATAGATATCTGGACTTTATGGCATCCGGATTACTGGATTTCGGGGTACGTTAGAGCGATGACTGCCGTAGTTTCGTTTATAACTGCAATTGTTTTAACTTACTTGGTTCCCCAAATATTAACTTTACCAACACCTGAGAAACTGCAAGCAGAAATTGAAGAGAAAAAGCAAAAAGAACAGTTTTTACGTAGTATTTATGAAGGTGTAACAGAAGCAATTTTTGTGGTTGATACTACAAAAGAAGGCGAATTTATTTATGAAAGTATCAACCCAGTTACTGAAAAGCTAATGGGAATGACTTCGAAACAAGTTGAAGGAAAAACTATGGAACAAGTTCTTCCCCACAATCTAGCTTTATTGATTCGAGAACGCTACAATCAATGCCTGTCAACTGGAAGGAGCATTACTTATGAAGAATGCTTAAGATTTGATGATGACTCCGAATATTCTTGGTGGTTAACAAATTTAAAACCTATATATAATCAAAATTCGCAAATTTATCGTATTGTCGGTACTAGCGTTGACATTACCGAGCGCAAGCAAGCAGAAGCGCGACTGCGAGAGAGCGAAAGACGTTTCCGAGCAATTTTTGATTCGATGTATCAGTTCATCGGCTTATTAAAACCGGATGGTACTTTGTTAGAAGCGAATCAAACTGCTTTAGATTTCGGGGGAATAACTAAAGAAGATGTAGTTAATTGTCCATTTTGGGAGAATTATTGGTGGACGATTTCTCCAGAAACGCAACAACAATTACAGCAAGCAATAAAAAGGGCTGCGAATGGCGAGTTTGTTCGTTATGAAGTAGATGTATTGGGGGCTGGAAATAAGGTTACGACAATTGATTTTTCTCTCAAACCAGTATTCAACGATTTAGGAAAGGTTGAATTATTGATTCCCGAAGGAAGGGATATTACTGAGAAAAAACAAATTATTGAAGCGCTGCAAAAAAGTGAAGAACGTTGGAATCTAGCCCTACTTGGTACGGGAGACGGTATTTTCGATTGGGATCTAAGCACTAATGAAGCTTTTTTCTCCACTCAATATAAAGAGATGTTGGGTTATGCCGATTCAGAAGTGGAAAATAGCTATCAAGGATGGCGAGATTTAGTACATCCAGAAGATATTGATTTAGCTGAAGCAACTTGGAAAGCTTACATAAATCATGAAATTCCCCAGTATCGAGCAGAATTCCGCTTGCGTTGCCAAGATGGTAGCTACAAATGGATTTTAGCTCGCGGGATGGCTCAATGGAATCAAGATGGTGAAGCCATTCGCATGGTTGGTTTTCACCAAGATATCAGCGAGCGTAAAGCAGCACAAGCAGAAATTGTACGTTTGAATCAGCAGTTAGAAGCTAGAGTTAAACGACGCACGGCGCAGCTAGAAGAATCAAACAAATATAAAGACGAGCTAATTGAAAGCCAAGAAATAGCAAAAGCGGAAATTCAGATTTATGAAGATATTGTCGAAAATATTCAAATTGGCTTATGTATTTGGCAGATGGATGATATTAACGATATCACTAGTTTTCGATTAGCAACCATTAATCCCGTCGCATCGCAAATGTTGGGTGTAAATATTGAAGACGATATAGATAAACCGATAAAAGAATGTTTTCCTAACCTGTTTGATGACGAGCATATTGCCATAGTAGAAGCTTATGCCGAGGTAGTAAAATCCAAGCAAGTTAAAGATTTTGGGGAATTTGCTTATGGTGACGATCGCGTTCCTAATTCTTGGTTTGAGGTAACGGCTTTTCCTTTACCAGATAACTTAGTAGGTGTTGCTTTTAATAATGTGGGCGAACGCAAACGCATGGAAACAGCTTTAGCAGAAAACGAGCGTTTGTATCGTAATGTCGTTAACAGCGTTAAAGAAGTAGTTTTTCAAATAGCTAAAACGGGAATTTGGACGTTTTTGAGTGCTGCCTGGGCTGATATTACTGGCTTTGCGGTAGAAGATAATTTGCTCAAAACATTTACCGATTTTATGTATGCCGAAGAAGACAAACTGAACAGTCGAGAGTTATTTGAATCGGTAATTTCAGGAAAACAAGAACATTTTCAATACGAATTTCGCATTCTTACTAAGGATGAGAATTTCCGCTGGCTGGAAATTTACGCTCAAATCGAACATAATTCCAATGGCGAAACCCTTGGAGTTTACGGTACCCTCAATGATGTTACAGAGCGCAAGCAAGTAGAAGCTGTTTTACAAGCTAGGGCTGATGAATTAGCCCAAATCAACTTAATCTTGTTGCAAACTACTGGGGAACTAGAAAAACGCAACCAAGAATTAGATCAGTTTGCTTACGTTACCTCCCACGATTTGAAAGCACCATTAAGAGCGATCGCTAATTTATCGGAATGGATTGAGGAAGATTTACAAGAAGCCCTGACTCCCGATACGCAAAAGCAAATGAACCTGTTACGCGGCAGAGTATATCGAATGGAAGCTTTAATCAACGGGCTTTTACAATATTCCCGAGTGGGAAGAATGAAAACTGAACCAGAAAAAGTTGCGGTTGCTCAGCTTCTAGAAGAAATCATTGATTCAATTGCTCCCCCACAAGAGTTTACCATTGAGATTATTGGGGAAATGCCGACTTTTAGAACCGCAAAAATACCTTTACAACAGATTTTTACTAATTTGATCGGTAATGCTGTTAAACACCATAATCGTTCGGATGGTAGGATCGCAATTTCAGTTCTAGAGCAAGATAAATTCTACGAATTCGCTATTGCAGATGATGGCAAAGGTATTGCAGAAAAATATCACGACAAAATTTTTGTGATATTCCAAACATTGGAATCGCGAGATAAGCGTGAGAATACTGGTATTGGTCTTGCTATAGTAAAAAGAATAATAGAAGAATTTGGAGGAAAAATTACATTGGATTCTCAGCTTGGAAAAGGTACAACTTTCCGGTTTACCTGGCTCAAGAAAAGAATGTAAATAATAAATTGCGATCGGTCATTTATATCGATAACTTATATCAGTCATATAGGACTTACGCAAACGACATATTTTTTCGTAGGGTGCTGTGACACTTGGATCAATTTTCAACGTAGTAATAAGACTTGTGGTGTCACGCACCATCCGAGCCTTATGACAGTTGCGTAAGTCCTGTCATAAAAAGATTAAAAGCGAATAATTACCTTGCAGCAATTTTGCATAGGTATGCGCTCCGCTAAAAATTTATAAGAATAGGGCTAACAAAACCAAGCCCCAAAATGAATGTAGGCTCGCTGAATTTAGCGCATCTTTATAAGAAGATGAAATTGAAAGCAATAGCTGATATTTAATAGCTGCTATAATAATTCTATTTCTAAAGTATAAGTTAAAACGCTGTTCTATTATTACTTTTAGACGAAGAAATAAAAATGCTATTTTAGTAATTTATGTAAATAGGCTGAATTGTTATTTATTTCAAACTCATGTACAAAAACTGATTGAAATCTGATTTGGAAAGGATTATGGAGGAAAAAATTTTAAATGTGCTACTTGTTGAAGACGATGAAGTAGACATTATGAATGTGAAACGAGCCTTTAAAAAACATAATATCAAAAATCCGCTTTACGTTGCTTGTGATGGATGTGAAGCATTAGAAATGCTGCGGGGTAAAAATAGTAAATATCCGAACATTCCTCAACAGCGAAGAATAATTTTGTTAGACCTAAATATGCCAAAAATGGGAGGTTTAGAGTTTCTTCAAGAAATAAGAGCAGATTCTAATCTGAAATCAATACCAGTAATTATACTTACTACTTCTGATGAAGATAAAGACAGAATTAAAGCTTACAATTTAAATGTAGCAGGATACTTACTTAAACCAGTGAAATTTTCTATGTTCGCAGAAACAATGGCTACTTTAAATAAATATTGGAGCTTGTGTGAAATACCTTAAATATTATTTAGGTAAGTAGTATGATAAAACTGCAATTTAAGTTATAGTATGTAAAAGCATACACATTGTCATATATTTATTTGTTACCTAATAATCTATAATTTAGTTTATACTTTATCGTATCATAATCGTTGTATCGGCTTAGATAACTTCTTTCTTTTTGAAGCAAGCAAAGAGTTATTAACCTGGTTAAAGGCGAGTTACGAGCCAATTTATCCACTTAAAGCATCAGTTTTGCTGCTGGAGGAAAGTCTCGTCTGTGCTGGATGCAGAGATATAAATCGATTATCCACGGAGCAGACTATGCAAATGGAACTTCATGAATTTGGCAAAGAACAGAAAACCACAGAGCTTCCTCTCATTTTAGCTGTTGAAGACAACGAAGATAATTTATTGATAATTGATTACGTTGTCGATTCTTTGAACTGTAGGTTTATTGGGGAGCCAGATGGAAAGAAGACTTTGTCAATAGCAAGGAAAACGCAGCCCAATTTAATATTATTAGATATAATGTTGCCCGAAACCAACGGTATAGACTTGTTTCATGATTTAAGGCAAGACAGTTCTACAAGGCACATACCTATAATTGCTGTAACGGCATTAGCAAGAGCCGAAGAGAAACAGCGAATTATGGAAGCCGGTTTCGATGCTTATATAAGCAAGCCGTATATGCTTGAAGAAATCGAAGAGCTAATTTGCCGCTATCTCAATTTGAAACAGAATCCTTAGTCATTTAACCTTTTTGTTTAAAACTCGACCCATATTTGTTAGCAAACAAAGCAATTACGCTGACATAATTGGTATCTAAATGAGTGGCAAAAAGTATATTGCTAATTTTGGAAGTTGTCACTTCTTCAATAATTTGCTTTAATTGTGGCTGTAAAATTTTTTCTATACTATTTCTTGCCTTCTCAACTATCTCCTTGTATCCTGCTGATATTAAAAGTTTTTCTGGTTTTGTAATCGCATTTTCGACAACAATAGTTAATTTTTTATCTAATAAACGACAGTATATATCTTTAGGTTGATGACCTAACTGATTTATAAACAAACACTGTATGCGTTCGGCTAGAATCATTTCTAAATTACTAAAGTCTTCAATTTGAGAATGCATAATTATTATCCTTCAATAGCAGTTAGAACTTATTTACTTTAATGCCCTAAGATAAATCAAATTGCTGATAATTCAGAGAAAGAGGTAGAAAGTTCCTATATTTAACTTATGCTTTATAGGTTGTTTATAAATGATTGTTGCTAAAAATCTTTCTACCACTCAAATATCAATTAACATTAGTCACTTGAAGAATGATTTCCATTTTTACCATTAGATGGTTTTGGTTTTGCTTTAGGAATAGCATCTGGGTTACGAACTTCGGGAGTTTGTGACAGCACAACAACTATACCGCTTCTACCAGTTTTTAAAGTCGCATCGCCCATTAAATCTAAAACTTTTACCTCTAAAACTTCCTCAATTAATTTCTTTAGATTAGGTTCTATTGCATCATCTAAACCAGAACGTACTTGTTCTGCTAAGTCTTCTTGCCCTTGTTCGACTAACAATTGCTCTGCTGGAGTTATAGAATCTTCCATAACAATTGCTAAGGAGTCATCAAAAAGCTGGCAAATAACTTTTGCCGGTCTATGTCCTAATTGATTAGAATATAAACCTTGAATACGTTGTGAAAGTTCTCTTTCTCTTTGTCCGCGAGTCGGAATTGAAATTTTCATTTATGCTCTCCAGCTAAGTTTTGACCGCTATCGATAAGTCTTTACTAATACTTAGTACGTGCAACTGCACTTATACTGTCTACAACTTTATTTCTCAGTACAGATAACTGTTAAGTTAGCTAAACATTTGAAACAAATTGAGTTATCAAAAGCAGTGATACTTAATCTACTTGCAGCTCGTATCTAAGAATCATTTAATAGAATACAGGTTAAAAAGCTTGAAAACAGCATTCTCGTGACAGAGATTAAGTAATTATTAATTAGCTCTTTAGATGTAAATTTATCTAAATAAATAATAATTTTCTATACTTATTGAATGACCAAGATAGCGCAAGGTGCATGATGAAGTACGTAATTGCTAACGCTACCTAATAAGGCTTCAGCAATAGCGTTATGCCCTTTGCGACCCAAAATTATCAAGTCTACATTTAAATCTTGAGCAATTCTGCAAATTTGAGAACCTGTATTTCCTGTGGATTCATAACATTTACATTCGACAGAAACACCCAGTGAAGAAGCTTGTTTTTGATACAGTGCTAAATGTTTTTCAACTTGCTGATGCTTAGTAATATTGGCTTCTTTTATTAAGTCTATATTCACCATTGCTGGAGACATAGTACTTGCAGAAGGGGTTACAGGTATAGCATATCCAGTATCTAATCCCGTTTGAGACATCATTGCCATTTCCGTTAGATCGGACAAACAGTGAATTAAACTTAGTTGCGCTCCGACATTTTTAGCTAAATTTAATGCTTCAGAAAATACTGATTCGTCTCTGGGTGAAAGTTCTAGAGCTACAAGGATTTTTTGGAAAGTCATTTCATTTTGTTTCCTATATTTTGGGTTTACTAGTGCGCCTTGCTTATTGCTATTTGAAGCTAAGAATTATAAGATTTGTAACTTTAGACTATCTTGGTTTACACTTATAAGGGAGTACAAGTAATGTACTATTAGACACTTATGAACCATATACAGAATTTTAAATAACTATCTTTTTTTATTAAGTTAACTCCAACTACTTAAGAACTGTTAAAAATCTCATATTATTTTTACTTTTGAACAAAACTGTGAGATGAATATATGTTTCAAGTGAATATTTTTTCTTGCACCTAAATTATAGACGTTTGGGTAAAATTAGTTAACTATCTATATAGGCAAATATAAGCTTCATGATTCGCTCAAAAGGTAGAGACTAGTATCTATCTAATTGACTCTTTACCGAGCAAAAATGTAACTGATAGATTTTATGAGTTAGTTCATTAGACAGAATAAATATAGCAACGAGGCTTCTACAATGTAATTTCTACAGAATTATGATTGTTTAACTTATCAACTAAAAATAATTATGACATCCGAATATAAGAGAGCAGTTGGTGTTTTTACGACTCGCAAAGATGCAGAAAGTGCATTACAAGAATTGAAAGAATCTAACTTTCCCATGGATAAAGTTTCTGTAATTGCACGGCAACCGGAAGAAAGCGAGGATATTGCAGGTATCGAAGTTAAGGAAAATGTCGGGAATAAAGCCGATGAAGGGGCTGCTACTGGAGCTTTTACCGGTGGTGCTTTAGGAGGAATTACCGGTTTACTCGTAGGTTTGGGAATGTTAGCAATACCAGGTGTAGGTCCAATTATGCTAGCGGGTGCAGAAGCAACTGCGATCGCAACTACGGTAGCAGGAGGGGCAATCGGTGCTGCTAGTGGGGGATTAGTTGGAGCGCTACTAGGTTTAGGAATTCCTGAAGAACGAGCAAAGGTATATAGCGAGCTTGTTTCAAAGGGTAGTTATTTAGTCGCTGTCAAAGGAACTGAAGCACAAATCAGTCAGGCTCAAGACATTTTGAGTCGTCGGGGTATTAAAGAATGGGGTGTATATGATATTCCCACTTCTCCAGCAGACGAGATGGAAGGGAAAGTTTTAGGTAACTATAAATATATAGTTGGTGTATATCGAATGCGTCACAACCTGAAAGATGCAATTAGTGCCATGAGAGATACTAATTTTCCTATGACGCAAATGTATGTAGTAGAGAAAAATCCCCCACCTTTTGCAAGTATCAATTCCATTGATGTGAAAGCTAATCTAGAAAACTATGCCGGTTTGGGAATATCCGCAGAAAGAAAAAGACATTACGACCAATTATTAGAAAGGGGTAATTATTTAATAGTGCTGAGTGGAAACGATGATGAAATAGCTGAAGCTGAATCAGTTTTAAAACAACATAGTATTGAAGATTTAAGCATTCACGATCCTGCCATGATATCAGTGAGCAGTGAGCAGTGAGTAGTGAGCAGTGAGTAGTTCTAAGTAGCGAGTAGCCCTTCGGGTACAACAGTTTGCTTATGCCGGGGAACCCATCCACCGCAACTGTTTCACAAGTAGCGAGTCAGAAATTATCAATGCCCCTTGCCCCTTCCCCCGTGCCCAGTTATAAATTAGCTCTTTCCTCTTATTTTCTTCCCAACTTCAGAGAAAAGAATCAAAACTGGGATAATTTCTAATCTTCCCATCCACATAAATATAATTAAAGTTAGTTTTCCCAACCAAGGTAGTTCGGGACTGGTTATACCTACGGATAAACCCACACTTCCTAAAGCGGAGGCAGATTCAAACAAAACATCGCTCAAACTATAGTCTGGTAACGCTAACTGTAATAAAATAAATACGCCAATAATTAATATTACTATCCATAAAAAACCCAAAACTGCTGCTGCTTCTATTTTACGGGTGGCTTCCGTTTCATTCAAAACTTCACCATCAAGCCTATAACTCATTGATTCATCAGATTTCAAAGAAATTCTGCGAAGTCTCCAAACTGCTCCTTTAGATAAAAATACCAATCTATTCAGCTTAAATCCACCAACAGTAGAACCCGCAGTACCACCGACAATCATAGCTAAAGTTAGTAGTAATTTGGCGCTGTTGCTCCAATCATATAAATCAATAGTATTAAACCCGCAAGTCCCAAAAGCAGAAGCCCATTGAAAAACTGTATGCAGCCATAAAGGAGAACCGAAAAAGCTGTAATTTATCAAACCTAAAAAAGCAATTCCGCTAGCCAATAAAAGCCATAAAGCCTGATGTTGATTATCGCTCCATAATGCTGAGAAACGTCCTTTTGTTAACAACCGATAGTGAACGGGGAAACTAACAGCTCCGATAATCATAGTCGGAATAACAGCCATTTGAATTATTGAAGAATAAGAACCAATACTATCATCGCGAACGCTAAACCCTCCGGTAGACATTCCTGCCATTCCGTGGTTTAATGCATCCCACCAAGGCATTCCGGCAATTCTAAATATAAAAATACTAGCAATCGTATATATTAAATAAATCCACCAAATTCTTCTGGCTGTAGCTTGCACGTTAGATGCAATTCTTTTTTCTCTTCCTTCACTGGAATAAAGTTGATAAGCATCAGTAGTAGTTTCTAATAACGATATCACTAAAACTATAACTCCTACACCACCAATCCATTCCATAAAACTTCGCCACCACTGCAAACTACGAGGTAGTTGACTGGCGCGAAGTGCAACCGATAAACCAGTACTAGTAAACCCAGAGAAAGCTTCAAATAAAGCATTCCAAGGGTTTTGAAAATTTAGAATAGTTTGAGATGTTTCAGAAGCTGCCGCTAAATTAGAGGCTACCATTAAAAATGGGATTGCTCCGATAATTGGTACAATTAACCAACATAAAGCCGCAGTAATCATAGCGTGCCTAATTTTTGTTTCCTCAGCGCCACGAGAAAATAAACGGTATAGTAGTTGTCCAATTATTAAAGGTATAATACCGCAGATTATGAAAGGTAATATTGCATAAAATTCACCCCATAATAAACAAACCGGTATTGAGAAGAAAGCCATTATTGCCGGTACGTGAAGAAATAAACCGATATCGCGAAGAATGGTTTTAGTGTAAGAATTCATTTAGCTGTGACCAATAAACGGTAATCGGTATTAAAATTAAAATAACTGTATAAATTATTATGATAATTTTAATCTTGATTCCTATTTACTGAAACCAACTAAAGATTAATATGTATTTTTTTTGATCTATCTAAAGACTTAACTTTATAAGTTTGGAATTAGTGGCTAGAATTGATGAGTTATATGTTTAAAATAATTAATTGGTAAATGATTAACAACTGGTTACTGTTAGCTGCTATTTTTTGCTAAAAGCTGTATATACTTCTCGTTACTTTTGGCTTGCTGCCATTTTTATTTAAATATTACCGTTGATTTTGCTTTAATTGTTTCATATTGGTAAATGGTAATTGATAACCGACGATGTACACCCTAACGGTGAACAACTAAAAAGAGGAAAAGGTAAAATTCCTTTTCCCCGTTCATAGCTATCTAACGTTTACGAACAACTTTATGCCTTCTCCTTCATGGGATCTGCGATGTAGCGGAAGTTCTCATCGGAGTTCCAGGGGCCTCGTTCGTCTTTACCATTGGTAGACAAGTTGTAGTAAATATCTACAGTGGAATCTGGTTGGATATTACCAAAGAATGGATCGGTTAATTTACCCATAGAATCCAGTGCTTTCATAAACATCTTGGTGTGGGAAATTTCCCGAGTTAACAAGTGTACCAAGGTTTCTTTGGTTCCCGAGTCTGGCGCTAATTGAATCAAAGATTCATAAGTAGTACGCGCACCTGCTTCTGCTGCGATGTTTGCACGTAAATCACGTACCATACTTCCACCTTCATTCAAGTAAGTTGCAGTCCAAGCAGAACCCTGAGAATCTAGGAAGTGAGGTCCTTTTCCGCGAACTGCAAACAGAGTACTTTTGAATGCATCTGTTTGATCGACATTTGAAGTATGCACTTCGATGAGTTTACCAATCATTTCCAAATGGCTAAACTCTTCGGTAGCGATATCTTGCAGCATATCTCTGATACCTGCATCTTCGGTGTGGAAAGACTGTACCCAATACTGTAGAGCCGCAGAAAGTTCTCCAGTTGCACCACCAAATTGTTCGAGTAAAAGTTGAGCAAAACGAGGATTTGGTTCGTCAATTTTTACTTCTTTTTCAATTAATTCTTTTTTGTGAAAAAACATTAACTCAGTTCCCTCTCTTTTCGGACAGCATCTATAAGATTTAATCCAGTTATTTAAAAAATAAATAATACTGAATTTAATTTCTATTTCTCTTTTCTCTTACCGATATTAGGCGATGAGGCTTTCAAAAAACCTTCACCGCTGGGTAGATTGTAAAATTATATTTTTATGTAAAAAGAAGTAGAGATAAGTTCAACATAAGGATGATTCATCAAAAAATTAGACCTCGTCACAGAAGAATGTATTGCGAGTTTTCTCAAAAATAAAAATGAAATTACCCCTATAGCTAGATTGATTTATTTTTTATTTTGTTAAAAATAAATTAATGTAGAACAATATTTGTAAGTCCTATTTTATAAAGCCATCACAGTTTGCTATGAGTCGTCAAAAAGCTTGCTTAATTTTTAACCCCGTTAGTGGTAACGCTGACTCCGAACAGGAATTAGAGAGAATAAAACAACTTTTATCCACTCAATTCGATTTAGATATTAAATTTACAACTAAGGAAGTTGGCGCAGATAAATTAGCGAACGTTGCTGTAGAGAACAATTTTGACATCATAATTGCTGCTGGTGGTGACGGAACTCTTTCTGAAGCCGCCAGAGCTTTAGGAGAAACTACTATTCCTTTGGGTGTGATTCCTAGAGGTACAGCTAATGCTTTTGCTTCCGCTTTAGGAATACCCGATACTTTAGATGAAGCTTGCGAAACGATTTTATCTGGTAAAACTCGTCGAATTGATATTGGTAGATGCAACGGAAAATTAATGACGTTGTTAGCTGGAATCGGTTTTGAAGCTGAAACTGTTGAAAATGCTTCCCGAGATGCCAAACAACGGTGGGGTGCTTTGGCTTATTTGGTTTCGGGAATACAGCAACTACGGGAAATAGAACTGTTTGATGCTGAAATTGAAACCGACGATAAAATTATTCGCGTTTCTGCCGGTGCTTTGACTGTAGCTAACGCAGCACCACCCACATCTATATTGGCTCAGGGACCTGCTGGTATTCTTTATGACGATGGTCTGCTTGATATTACTATTATTTCTTCCAACACTTGGGCATCAGCGATCGCAGCTTCTTATCACTTACTGCAAAGTGGTTTGCGGGGAGATGCAGCCAAACGAGACGATATTGGCTACATCAGAACTAAGCGCGTTAAAATCACTACCGATCCACCGCAGAAAATTGTCCTAGATGGTGAAATGATTGGTAATACACCTTTGGAAGTTGAATGCGTCCCCGGTGGCTTAACGGTAATGGTACCGATGTTACCAGCAGAGAAGGTTTCTGAAAAGCTAGAAGGTTTGCCAGATTTAGAAATTGAAGAAAAATCTTCTGCAGTCACTAATGAGTGAATAAGAGATACACAAAAATAACGTAATGCTGTCATTACCAATGACGGTTATTTCAACGCATCATTTTTAATAACCGTCTTGGTTAGAAATTCCGAGACTCAAATGTAAAGTCTGATAAATCAGACATCTTGCACCATTCTCAACAACCGCCTTAGAATAAATTCTCAGGCTAATACACAAAGTCTGATAAATCATACTGGGCAAGGCTTTTAGTGCTTTTAAGCCACTTTTTATATTAGCCCTAAAATTGAGATAAAACCGGAAATTTAAGCATAGGGGAATAGTGCAAGATGTTAGTATCAAAAAATTGCCAAATAAATTTATTGCATTTAGCTACTACAAAGCGTCTGAACATATTTTTTGGATAAAACCATATAGCATTTATTTAAAAATGTATATATCTAAAGTGTAATAAAAGTCTAATACTTAAGAATTATATTTTATAAATTCGAGCTTCATCTAAATCTTCTTGGAGAGAGAGTCATAAATTTACAAAAATTTTGATAATTAAGCAACGCTAAATAATTAATTTTTTCAACTATGTAACGACACTTATGCCTCTCGTTACCATGTTTTGATGACAATAATCCAGAAGCTGTAAATTTATATTCTATCTACAATTGGCTTCTCGAAAAAAGTCTATTAATTTCTAATACTGGCAGCAGAAAATCTAAATCGAAGTGTTATTAAGAACAAGTATTATGAATTATAAAGATATAAGAGTTGCAAATGCAAAGGACTTGAAGAAAGGCGAAATGCGTCAAGTTTCAGTAGAAGATAATGAAATTTTATTAGCGCGAGTTGAAGATGGATTTTTTGCCACAGTCGCACATTGTACTCATTACGGGGCACCTTTAGTAAAAGGTATATTAAACGGAGAAAGGGTAATTTGTCCTTGGCATAATGCTTGTTTTGGTGTCAAGAATGGTAAATTAGAAGAGCCACCAGCGCTTGATGCTTTACCTCATTTTCCTGTGAGAGTGGAAGGAGAGGATTTAGTCGTAAAGCTACCTGAAAAAATTTCTTCTCAACGCATACCAGAAATGGGCAGGTACAATCCTCAAGCTGATAATCGCACGTTTGTGATTTTGGGGGCTGGTGCTGCGGGTAGTGCGGCTGCTGAAACCTTACGTCAAGCAGGTTTTGAAGGTAGAGTCGTAATGTTGACTAAAGAAGATATATTACCTTATGACCGTACTGCTTTAAGTAAGAAGTATTTGCAAAACGATTCCGTCAAAGATTCCTTAATATTACGTTCTTTAGAATTTTACAACCAATGGGATATCGAAGTTTATTCTCATAAATCGGTTACTAAAGTAGAGCCTGTTAAAAAGACTATTACTTTTGAAGATGACACTATTTTTGAATACGATGCTTTGTTAGTCGCGACTGGTGGTAAGCCTCGTAATTTAAAAGTACCGGGTGCAGATTTAGACAATATATTTACCCTGCGAAAACCAGAAGATGCCGATAAAATTGTAGCTGTCGCAGAAAACGCTAAAACTGCGGTAGTTGTAGGCTCTAGCTTTATCGGCATGGAAGCAGCTTCAAGTTTAGCCCAACGCGATATCAAAGTAACTGTAGTAGCACCGGGAACGGTACCTTTCGAGAAGATTCTTGGAGGTGATATAGGCGCTACCTTTCGCAAGCTGCACGAATCAAATGGCGTATCTTTTCGGATGGGAACCAAAGTAAAGCAGTTTGAAGGTAAAGGTAAAGTTGAAACTGCGGTATTAGAAAATGGCGAATCTTTGAATGCAGATTTAGTAATAGTTGGTATTGGTGTTGAACCCGTTACCGATTTTTTGCAGGAAATAGAGTTAAACGAAAAAGACGGAAGCGTAATTGTAGATGAATATTTGCAAGCAGCAGATAATCTTTATGTTGCTGGAGACATTGCTCGTTTTCCCTATGCTGCAACGGGAGAACTCACCCGTATCGAACACTGGCGGTTAGCACAACAGCACGGACGTGTTGCCGCTCGTAATATGATAGGGGAGAAAATCAAATTTGCCAGCGTTCCGTTTTTTTGGTCTGGGCAATTTGGTGTAAAGTTACGCTATGCCGGACATGCAGAAGAATGGGATGATATTATCATTCAAGGCAACTTAGACGAACAAGAATTTCTCGCTTTTTACGTCAAAGATAATCAAGTTTTAGCAGTCGCAGGTAGTCAACATGATAAAGACATTGCTGCCATTACTGAATTGATGCGATTGCAACAAATGCCGTCCGAAGATGAAGTGCGTAAAAGTAAAATTAATTGGGTTGAGAAATTAACTTCTGAGCAGTTGGCAATTGGGTAATTGGGTATTGGATATTAGGGATTAATATTTATGTTAGGGTGTGTGACTAGGCTGTGTACTCTCTAACTTTTTTAGGGGTAAAAGCTCATGCTTTAAACGTGTTTATTCCACAGAATGCCCTCTCCCCCTCCCCTCTCCCAAGCTTGCTACGGTGTACACAGAAGCTCGCCAGGGACTGCAAGTCCCTGTCTAATAGCAGAAGTCCTATAAATAGGACTAACTATGATGTCTTATTTTGTACATAATTTTTCAGTCGTCTTTAGACGACTTTAGCTATTAGACGGGGACTTATAGTCCCCGGCACAGTTGTGTGTACACTAGTGTGCGACGCTTTGAATATAGCATTTATCATCTGATTCAATCCAAATTCAACCTCACCCTCGCTCCCTTTCATTATTAAGGAGAGGGATGTAATTATGAATTTATATTTAATTTATAGCTATAAAAAATTTAATATTTATTAGCGAAAATACATATAAAAATAAGTCCTGATATTAACTTTGTTATTTATCACTAAAAGGTGAAAATTCTATATCGCCAGATGGATAAATAAAGCAATTTGAGCGAACTAATATTTAGGATACGGTAATATAATTATTTCAGAATATTATGAATAATTTACGACGCTTGCCAATTATAAGCGCATCTATAGTCACAATCGGTTTAGCAATTGGTGCTGCTATTCCATTAGTAACTAATGCTCAATCTTCTCCACAGTCAACATTTCCCGATGTCAAACCCGATTATTGGGCGCAACCTTTTATTAAAGGTTTAGCAGAAAGGAATGTCATAACTGGATATCCCGACGGTAGGTATAGACCAAAACAAGCGTTGGATAGAGACGAATTTGCCGCTATAATTCGTAAAGCTTTTGACCAAGATAAAGAAAAACAGATTAAAAGCGGTTCGATATATAAAGATGTTCCCGAAGGTTATTGGGCAAATAAAGCGATTGAGGAAGCTGTAGAAGCAGGCTTTTTATCCGGCAATGAAAATTTATTTCGTCCTCGCAAAGAAGTTACTAAATTAGAAGCAATTAACGCTTTAGCTAGAGGTTTAGATTTAAGCTATAAACCTGCTACTGTTACAACCACAACTCCGAAGATTATTCCACCATATATAAGAAGAAGAATAGCTAGAAGAAAAAGAAAGTCTAGAGTAATGTTACCAATCGCTATGACTTCTTTAATGCAGCCTTTGCTTATTCAAAAAGCTAACGCTGCTAAAACTCCTAAAATATCACAAAATAACTCAGGCAACAGTTCAACAGCAGCTAATAATTCTAAACAAAACACCACAGCAACAGCGCCGTTATCGGCAGCATCTATCGTTCAACAAGCTTACAAAGATGCAAACAAAATTCCTGAGAATGCTGTTCCTAGAGTAGCAGCAGCAACTAAACAAAACATAGTTGTAAACTATCCCAACTCAAATATTCTCAATCCCAATCGTGCAATTAGCAGGGGAGAAACAGCGGCTTTAGTTTATCAAACAATGGCTGCTCAAGGAAAAGTGCCCCCAATTGAAAACAATTCATTGGCTTCAAAATATATTGTCAAATTCAAAGATGTTAAGTGAGATAGGTGATAGGTAATGGGTAATGGGTAATAAAAAATTATTGAATCTTTAATTACAAAAACCCGGTTATTACAAAGCCGGGTTTTTGCAAATTAATAAGTTTCTAAACCAAAACTATTTCTCTAATTATCTAATAGCAAAGGGACCTTTCTTATCATTAATCATTGCTTGCCAGGTGGTACTACCAACAATTCCATCCGCTCTTAATTTAGCCCGATTTTGCTGAAATGATTTTACCGCAGAAGCAGTAGCACGTCCGTAGATTCCGTCAACTTGTCCAACATAAAATCCTTGTTGTTTGAGGAATGTTTGTACATCTCTTACGGCTCTTCCTCGACTTCCTAAACGTAACATGGGTGCAGTTGAAGGTGAATATTTACCTAAATATGCGAAACGTGTAGGTGAGTTACGTTTATCTAAATCAAT
Source organism: Rivularia sp. PCC 7116 (assembly GCF_000316665.1). GTDB lineage: Bacteria > Cyanobacteriota > Cyanobacteriia > Cyanobacteriales > Nostocaceae > Rivularia. The sequence goes on from NC_019678.1 coordinate 3,395,812, forward strand.
TAATGCTTCCCAAGTTTTAGAATTTATAACACCAGTGGCAGGTAAATTTCTAGATCTTTGAAAGCTAACTACGGATGAATACATTCTAGGACCGTATATCCCGTCCATTCTACCGTAATAAAATTTGTTTTGATTTAATAATAATTGTACGTCTTTAACAGCTTGCGATCTGCTTCCGCGTCTGAGTAATGGTGCGGACGAAGGTGAATATTCGGTCATATTACCATCTGCGATCGCCCCTATTCTTCGTTGTGCTGTGGCAGATTCGGTAAAAGGTACTGTAGCTACAGCGATTGCTGAAACTATACTTAAAGGGAATAGAAATATTTTTGCAAATTGGTTACTCATTTGTGCTTCCTTGTCTTCAGATTTATTTCTTTAAATTGTTTAAAGTCGGTATTTTAAAATTTGAGAAATTGATTTAACCTAATTTTATCGATTCAAAAAGGTTAAATAATAGATATATATTCCCTGTTCCGCATCAGATATTTAATTACTGCCAACAATCTTAATTATTTTTCAAAGATTGTTTTTAAATAATTTAATTATGCTTTTACTTTGAAAATTAACCTTTTTAACTTATTCTCATATTAGAACAAAACAAAGCAATACCGTATGGGTCATCAGTTAGAATTGTTTTGCTTTTAAATTCATCCAAAAGAAATAATTATGAAAGTATTAACTGTATATCTGAATGTTTATTAATAAATAGTCGGGTACGTTGTTGCGATCGCGCAAGTTAATAGTGGTCTTTCCCATTAACCTTGATGACTTATTCTTTAGTTAAGATACCTTTTCGTAGGTTGGGTTAAGCGAAGCGCAACCCAACTCGGGTGTTGGGTTACTCTACGAGAAAGCTGAGCCGCACGCTTCGCGTGAACGCTTACACGACCTTCAACCCAACCTACAAATCAATTCTTGGACTCCTCAAAACTAATGAAATGATTAACTGCAATATCACACTTCACTAAAGGCAAAATCTGGTGCAGCCATAACGTAGATAATTGTGGGAAGATTGGCGGTGCGTGCGTGCATCTTCTCGTAATATTCAGTAAAGTCTCTGTCTGTAGGTGTTGCCATTCCTAAAAATATGATGTCTGCGTCTTGGGAAGATTCGTGTAATACGGTTTCAAAGGAACGATTAGCTGCAAATATGACTTCCGGTGTGGCTTGGATGCGAAACTGTTTGAGTATAGCGTTCAAGTTAGTTTCTGCATCTTTTGTACCTGATTCGCTAGAAACCATTAATTTGATATGTATTTTTGCATCGCGCCATTCAATGGTGGAGCGCAGCATATGAGCCAGCAACAGCATCAATCCACCGTTGTCTTGCATTCCTCCCCACCATACGTCTATACGCTTAAACCGCCCAAATCCCAATTCCGCATTTTCTCGCAAAACCATAATGCTGCGTTGAGCATAATGCAGTTGCACTAACATATTGCAATAGCGATCGCGTCTGCTTTCTTGTTCGCTATCTCCGAGTAATACAATATTGGGCACTAAAGGACCTAATCCATAAGCTTCGACGAGTTGCAGCATTCCTTCAAAGGGATTCGGTGCTGTAACAACGCGGACTAATGCTTGTACGTGCTGCTTGTTAAGCTGTTCGCGAATCGTATTTTCTAATTGGATTTGTCTGGCTAAGTCTCGCGTACCGCTGGATACAACGCTTGATACGGTAATAAAACCCCGTTTGTGGGTTAAGGCATAAGCTAATTGAATCAAAGACCATCGTTTATAAGGGGAACCAGAAAATACTAAAATATTAGGTCGCCAGTTTTTAGTATCTTGAACGCGATTAATTTGAAAAACTCCCGTGCGGAGTAATGCCATCCAAATTCCTTGGCGTACATCTCCCCAAGTGGTTGTTAGTTCTCGCTGTTGCAGCCAGAAAAATATTGCCAATACAATCGCAGCCGCAACTATGGTAGCAACTGCGTTGATGAGAAGCATTACTGCCAAACAACCAATTCCTCCCAGCAAAGACCAAATCCAATGGACTTTAAAGCTTGGTCTAAATGAAGGACTTTGCAGCAATCCTTCAATACTTGCCGAAACATTTAATACTAAGTAGGTAGTGAGGAAAAACATTGTTAGCACTGGCGCAATCAAGTTTAAATCGCCAATACACACCGCCGCAATTGCTACACCCAGAGTTACCCAGGTACCGATACGCGGTTCGTCATTTTCACCGCTACCGCGACCTAAAAAGGACAGCCAGCGCGGTAAAATTCCATCTCTTGCCAAAGCTTGTAATACGCGAGGTGCAGCCAGAATACTACCCAAGGCGCTTGACAAAGTTGCTCCCCATACTCCCAACAGAATTGCCGGTCCCCAAAAAGACATCATCTTCATTGCCAGGGGTACGCTGACTAAAGTTGCACTATCGGCACGCATGGAGACTATCAGCGGCAAAATCATATAAACAAGGTATCCCGTTCCTACTGCTGCTAAAGTACCCCTAGGAATCGAACGGCTGGGATTGCTCAAATCTCCCGACATACTAACCCCAGACATGATACCCGTAACCGCCGGGAAAAATACCGCGAACACTCCCCAAAAAGGTACGCCATCGCTTGGTATATCCCATCCTTGGGGTGTAACATTTGGAATCGCACCTCCAAAAGCCAAAGATACCAGCGATAAAACAATCGCTCCCATAATTACATATTGGGCTTTTACCGCAACCTGAGCAGAAGTTACCGCCAAAATTGCCACCAAAATAGTTGTAATTAGAGCAACATAAGTTTGATTGAGGCTGCCAAAAGTTTGTACCACGCTCTCAGCAAAACCAATGGTATAAAGAGCAATCGAAAGCGCTTGAGCAAAATAAAGAGAAATCCCCACAGCGCCGCCAACTTCAATTCCCAAACAGCGGCTAATCATGTAGTAAGCACCACCAACCCGCACAACCTTATCAGTTGCGATCGCGCAAACCGACAAAGAAGTAAGCAAAGTAATAGAAGTGGCGAGGGTGACAATGATAAGAGAACCCACCAACCCGACATTTCCCACAACCCAGCCAAATCGTAGGTACATAATTACGCCCAAAATCGTCAAAATTGAAGGCGTATAAACTCCACCAAACGTCCCTAAACCAGAAGATTGGGCTTCGACTGAATTCGATTCATCAGCTTGTACTTCGGGTGAATCCTGCTTAAATAAAAACTTCATTGTCGATACAACTCCTCGTTAAGCCACCTGTAAATTCACAGTCGTTTTATTTTAGGCTTAATCGAAAAATATTCAACTGCTGCGTGTTACAAGCAAATGGTAATGGGTAATGGGTAATTGGTAATTCTCTCGTTACAAGGTTCTACCTTGTAATGCATTTTAAGAGGCTCTGCCTCCATAAATTGAACTATATGTTCGTTGTCTACGTTAAGGAATACAGTATTGTAGGCTCCGCCTCCTCTCTATATAAGAGGCAGAGCCTCAAGAAAATAGCATTCCAAGGCAGAGCCTTGTAACGAGTAAAATACAAGCGAGGTAGATGCTCGCACTCCAATGCCCTATGCCCAATTACCAATTACCCATTACCCATTCCCAAAACCGAATGCAATTTCACCACCGCACCAATGACAATTATTGCTGGTGCTTCAAAATTATTTTTTTCAACTGTTTCAACAATTGTGTCCAATTCACCAATCAATTCTTCCTGTTCTGGACGAGTTCCCCAGCGAATCAAACCAATGGGTGTATCTTTATCCAAACCCGCTTTTAATAATTCTTCTACAATGTTGGGTAAATTTTGAACCCCCATGTAAATCACGATTGTCTCCGAACCTTTGGCAATGCTTAACCAATTGACTGCGGGACGGTACTTTCCTACTGATTCATGTCCGGTGACAAAGGTCACAGAAGAACTATAAAGCCGATGAGTTAAAGGAATACCAGCATATGCAGCAGCAGCAATTCCCGATGTGATTCCCGGTATAACTTCTACAGAAACCCCAGCTTCAAGTATATCTTGCATCTCTTCACCACCGCGCCCGAAAACAAAGGGGTCGCCGCCTTTCAAACGCACCACAATCGCATTATCTTGAGCTTTTTCAATTAATAATTCTGTGGTTTGATGTTGCGGTAAAGAATGCCTTCCCCGTCGCTTACCAGCATTAATTTTTTCCGCATGGGGATTAACCATTGCCAGAATACCCGGACTAACCAAAGCATCGTATATAACTACATCTGCAACTTCCAACAATGCCTTACCCTTGATAGTCATTAATCCTGGATCTCCGGGACCAGCACCTAGCAAATACACTTTACCGACAACATTTTTTGTATTTTCCTTCTGCATTATTGCATTAAATCCCAAATCAAATCGATTAATTCCCCATTTGCTCCCAAAGGTTCGTATAACTCAAAACTCACCATCGGAAACTGTAATTTTAAATCTTGTATAGATTGCGCGATGGCATCGGTGATACCACCAGCGAACAGAAAATAAGGTACAATGCCGATTTTTTTCTTCCCATCAGCAACTAACTGAGTCACAATATCTTTTAAACTTGGAGAAACAGCCCAATAAGCAGCAACCGCATTCAAAGAAATTGCCATTGTTTCAATATTCCTATTTGCTTCCACGCGACGACTACCGTGAGCTACAATTATTTTCCCATCTAAAGATATATCGCTAATCTTTTTCGCCATCAATCTTTGCAAACCGAAATAAGAACCTAAATGTGGCTGCAACTCAATGGAAATATCTTCCGCCAAAGTTTTTTTAGCTAACTCCACCTCTTCGGGAATATCTTCAGTAACATGAATTCCTTGGAGTAAAAATAAAGGTAATATTTTCAGATGACGACAGCCATTTGCAATAACTTTTTGACTAAAATCTACAATTTGCTCGTGTAGCGGTTGAGGATGTAATTCTAGATAAGCCGTGCCTATGAGATAATCGCATTTCGTTGGCGATAATACGCTACTACTCCCATCATAATTCGAGTAATTTTCTAATTTATTCCTCAAACTTTTCGCTAAATCTTCCATAGCTACTTGAGGACGAGGATCTCGACTTCCGTGGGATACTAAAAGGTATGCTGCTGACATTGGTTAATTAAAGATTTTTTGACTATATTACGGGATTTGTAACTAGTTTAGATTACTTATAGGGTGTGTGACGTTATAACCTCACCACGCCACTTGCTACAACGGAGGAAACCTCCGCAACGCAGTGGCTTCTCAATCCCTCTCCTTGTGAAGGGAAGCTAGAGGTAGGAGTAGCTTAGAGTTTTCGCAGCTTCAACCTTACCTTTTCCCCTCTCCCTTTATAAGGAAGCTAGAGGTAGGAGTAGCTTAGAGTTTTCGCAACTTCAACCTTACCTTTTCCCCTCTGCCTTTATAAGGAGAGGGGTGCCCGGAGGGCGGGGTGAGGTACCGCCGAGTGTATTCTACTTATCTATTTTTTGACGCTAAAACCTGACGTACCGATGCCGACATAAATTTTTCTGTATCGCCGATAGATTGCGTTAGCTTCGCTTTAAGTTGATTGCAAAAACACGTCACTTGGTTTACTCTGGCGACAATACGGTGTTGTTCTGTAATTTAAGGTTGACTGATAGATGCTTGCCGAAAAGATCAATAGTATTCTGTTTTTAGCAAGAGCGATCGCTTTAATTGTACGGTTAATTGCCGTGAGTTGATAGTAGTGTTCGTAGCAAGGGTTTTAACCCTTTCATACAAACCCATTAAAACCAATAAAACGCACTCACTAGTCGTGAAATGCGTCAAATTAACTGCTAATTGTAAAAGGGCGGCTGATGGGACTCGAACCCACGAATGGAGATACCACAAACCTCTGCCTTAACCACTTGGCTACAACCGCCATATTTTTCATTATTAAGTAGTATAGCAGCTTATAAATGATTTGATCAAGCATTTTTTTGGAACGGACTTAGATAATCTAGAGTCTAGTAGTCAAATGGTTAATTTTTATATTTAAAGATAATGAAGATTGTAAGTATTGCGGCATATGCCGGAGCCGCCGCATTAATTGCTTTGGGAGTAGCAATGGCGGGTACAAATCCATCCCGAGCCGAGTATGAAGAATATGCGACTCAGCGACTGAGTCAGTATTTAAAAGAACAGGGATGCAGCAAGACTCCAAATTTATTAGACAATTTAATCAAATTTAACTGTGGAAAGTTAATAGATTCAGCCAGCCCCCAAATTAAGCAGATAATTAAAGCATCAACCGAAAAACAAGATTTTCTGCTATTCAGCGTTTATCGCACAAATTTACAGATAAACACTCTTATCCCTTCATATAAGTTCGAGACGGTAGGAGCTTTAGATAATTTCTTTACTTATAAAGCACAAAAGGAGTAATTGGTTATAGGGCATAGGGCATTGTCAACTTATAACTTCTTTAATTTTTAATACAGTGGCTGAAACTGGGAATACTTGTATACATGAATTCCCTTTTTTAAGCACCTGTAAATGAGTTATTGTACAAATATCAACTGCTTGTCTCCGCAAAATCCAGATACAGCTAATTTTTGCATGGCTTGCGGTCAAAAGTTTTTACTCAAAGAACGTTATCGTCCAGTTAAACTGATAGGACATGGTGGTTTTGGTAGAACTTTTTTAGCCATTGATGAGTATCTTCCTTCCCAGTCTAAATGCGTTATTAAACAACTTTATTTTGCTCAAAGTCAAGCAAATCATTTTAAGCAGAAGGCTTGGGAATTGTTTCGTCAGGAAGCGATTCGTTTAGATGATTTAGGGCAACATCAACAAATACCGCAGCTTTTGGCATATTTTGAACAAGACGAACAACTTTACTTAGTACAAGAATGGGTTGCGGGAAATTCCTTGATGCAGGAAATCGAGCAACAAGGAGTCTTCGGAGAGTCTCAAATTAGGCAGTTGCTGCAAAAATTATTACCAGTACTGCAATTTATTCATTCCCAAAATATTATTCATCGAGATATAAAACCGGCGAATATTATGAGAGGATGTATCGCTAAAGATACAAACGCTAAAACATCAAATTCAAATCTATTTTTGATTGATTTCGGAATAGCGAAACATCTTCATAATACAACCTTACAGCAGACAGGTACGAAAATCGGAACCCCTGAATATATGGCTCCCGAGCAACTGCGAGGTAAAGTATTGCCAGCAAGCGATATCTACAGTTTGGGAGTAACCTGTATTTATTTATTAACTGGTATTTCCCCTTTTGATTTGTTTGATGTTTCAGAAGATAGATGGGTATGGCGAGATTATTTATTACCACAAAATAAAGTATCTACTCGCTTGGGCAAAATTTTAGATAAGATGCTGCAAAATTCGCTTCCCAATCGTTACCAAAAAGCAAATGATGTTTTGCAAGCATTATCTCGGCAAGCGATATCTTCTATATCTCATACACAAAGCTTTGATTTAACTGCAACTGAGACTGAAGAGATAAAAATTGAAATTGATTATACTCAATTGCAAAATTTACTTAAAAAAGGGAAATGGCAAGAAGCAGATAAAGAAACGTGGAAAATTATGTGTGTTTCTCTATCAAAGCCAATAGGAACTTATTTATTTAAAAGCGATATTGAAAAATTATCCGATGATGATTTACAAAAAATCGACCAACTATGGATGAGATATAGTAAAGGACACTTTGGTTTTAGCGTACAGAAAGAAATATATGACAGTGTAGATGCCGACTATGTGCAATTTTGCAATATGGTTGGTTGGGCAACTTATAATTCTTATTCTTCAGCTAATTCTGATTATTATTACAGTTTAAAAGCACCCATCGGACATTTACCTACGCGCACTTGGATGGGTGGCTCTCAATGGTGGCGACATGCTGATACATTCGCTGCTAAGCTGGATCGGATTTTATGGGGAGTAGCAAGTAGCGATTAAAGAATCCAAAACTTAATTAGATATTTTCCCTATTTGCTGGTAGCAGAAAAATCCTGACAAGATGCTGAATAAATTGCAGAATCTTCGGAAGTGCCTTTTGCAATAAATAACAAGTTACCATCAGCATCTTTAACCCATCCTGTAGCTTCGATAATTTGATTTTCTCGATTATCAATATTAGTAGAATTAACATTTTCAACAGAAATATTTGATGCTGATTCTGCTGCAACTACCAAATCGGCTAATTCAACTAACATTGTATTTCCATCAAATAAATCATTCGGGCTTTGCGGTAATCCACCTTTCCCGCGAATAATGAAGTTATTTCCAGCAGAAGCAGCACATCCAGCTTTAATTTTGGCATTTTGAACTAGGGTTGATGGTAAGTTGATTAGTTGATGGGCAGAATTCTCGTCAAGCTGGTTTACCGTAACTTCTCCGTTAACACCAAATTTAGAACTTGCAGTAATATCACTTTTGAGAGTTCTTTGTGCGCGAAATCCTAAACCAAAAATATTCTGAGTCGTAATATCAATATTACCGCCATTACCTTGATTTGCATTGGCGATAATATCGCTATTTTCAAAGGTTAATCCAATCACAAAACCTTGAGGATTATTGATAGTAATATTACCACCGTTGGCAATATCAAAAGCTTCCGCAGAAATTAAACTGTCATTTTGCATCCATAATAAATCCTGGATATTAAGGGTAATATTTCCGCTTTCCAACCCTTCTCCCACTCCCGTCTCAGCTGTTAACTTACCTTCACTTAAAAATAGATTATTGGCAATTATTTCTAAATACCCTGCTTGTCCCAATTTACTGCTAACATTGATTTCAGAATTATCCAGTACATCAAATTGATTTGTATTAGCTTCTATAAAACCTGCTTCTCCACCATTACTTGCTTGTACCAGTAAACCACCTTTACCAGTCAAATTTATAGATTCTGTAGCGTTAATAATTAAATCACCACCTATGCCATCAATAGTAGACGCAGTAATTTGACTACTATTGACTGAAAGATTATTCATCATATTTAATGTGATATTTCCACCCTCACCTGATTCTGTGGTTGCAGATATTTTGGCATCTTGAAAAAGATTTAAGTTATTGGCATTAATTAAAATATCACCGGCAACTCCATTATTTCTACTACTGACATTTGCTTGAGAATTAGTCATAGTAAACTGATTAGTAGTAATTCTTAATTCTCCTGCAACTCCAGTACCTTTTGCTTCTGATGCAATCATGCTACTATCTGAAAGTTTGACTGAATTTGTAGCATTAATATCTATATCTCCGGCTTCTCCATTTATCGTAGATGCTGAGATTAAACTATTCGATAATTCTAGATTATTTAAAATATCTAAGCTAATATGACCATCAGTACCTGATTCATTAGTTTTAGCAGCAATTTCTGCTGTATTTCTTAGAAAAACATTATTTGCCTTAACTAAAAGACTACCAGCACTTCCATTACCTTGACTGCTAACATTTGCCTGAGAATTATCAGTTAAATTTAATTGATTGGTAACAATATCGATATTTCCAGCTATGCCATCGCCAACTGCTTCTGATGCTAGTTTGCTATTATTTTCAACCGTAACTAAATCTGTAGCGTTAATTTTAATGTTGCCAGCAGTACCGTCTTGTGTAGTAGCATTAATAAAACTTTCTTGACTCAAGAATAAAGTTTTGAGATTGTTTAGTTCAATATCTCCACCATCGCCAGAAGCAGTATTAGCAGATATTGTTGCTTTGTTAGTTAAATTAACATTGCTAGCTTTGATTGAGATTAAGCCCGCATCTCCTTCTTCGGCACTACTAACTACTGCGTCGGAATTATCGCTGATATTTAAATTATTGGTGACGATTTCTAAAAATCCAGCTTCACCTTTACCAATTGCTCCGGAAGCAATTTTACTGCTTTGTGCAATTTTTACCTCATCGGTGGCATTTATAGTAATATCACCAGCCTCACCATCAATTGTAGTTGCAGAAACAAGGCTTTCTCCACTTAGCTGTAAAGTTTGTAAGTTTTTGAATTCAATATCTCCACTAATTCCAGATTCTGTTTCTGCGGTTACTCTAGATAAATTATTAATAGTGACATTATCGGCATTTACTAATATATAACCTGCTGACTGTTTACTATTTACACTAGCTACTGAAGCGTCAGCAATATTGAGATTTTTGGTATTAATTTCTATAAAACCTGCTATACCTGTACCTGTTGCTTCTGAGGCAATTTTACTATTTTCTAATATGTTTACAAAATCAAGGGCGTTAATTATGATATCTCCAGCTTCTCCATCAAGACTTGATGCGGAGATTTTACCGTTACTTAATACTAAGCTCTCTAATCCTTGAAGGAAAATTTCTCCACCTAGGGTAGATTCTGTAGAAGCAGATATTTCCGCTCCATCAGCGATAATTAATTTTTTAGTATCAACTATCAATTCTCCAGCATTTCCTGTTGCACCTGTTTCAGATGTAGTAGTAATTTTACTGGAAACTTGATTCTCATTATCTTCATTAGAAGTACCAATTATCTGCACTGAATCGAAAGCAGTAATCGAAACTTTTCCTCCTTCCCCTTCCTTTAATGTTCCCGCACCAATAAATGAACCATTACTAACATTTAGTTTATCTGTAGTAACTTGCAAATCACCTGCATTACCAGAACTAAAAGTACTAGTTGAAACTATGGCTCCGTCTTTTAGTATAAATTGGTCGGTATTATTAATTATTAAATTACCTGCATTACCAGAACTAAATGTAGCTGCTGTTAAACCCGAGCTTCCAATTAATTCTATTTTATTAGCGTTTACAGTTAATTCCCCACTATCTCCAGCATCGGGAATTTTGCTTAGTTTATCACTAATTGTTTGAATAATGGCATCAGCTTGTGGATTGGGTATTGTTTCGTCTATTAATGAAGAAAGTAAATCTGGATATATTGTTGTTAGTGAAGCTGGAGATATTGATGAAGTAGCGATTCCTGCTCCATTTGTAATTATTAGTTGCCCTGTATTAATATTTGTATTTCCTGCGGCACCACTACCATTTGTTCCAGAGATAATACCTGTATCCAGTGTTGCTGATGCTAGTGATTCGCTCCTGAGTGTGGGGCTAAATGTTCCAGATTTATTACCAGTTAATTTAATAAATTCGGAGGCATTTACATTTATATTTCCTCCTTCTCCACTGTTAAAAAAGTCTGAATTAAATGAATTATCTTTTGGTAATCTAGAAACAAAAGTACTGATACCAGTACGATAATTATTGATATTATCGATACTAATACTATTTATTTCTGGAAGGCTATTATCTATAATTAAACGTTTTGTTGTAATATTAATATCCCCGCTATCTCCGATTCCGTTAGTAATAGAAGATAAACCGCTACCATCAAATATTTTTATATCATCTGTCTCTACGATTAAATTGCCACCAGTTCCTAAACCTGTTATGCCAACAGTGACTCGACTAGCATCTTCTAAAATAATTGCGGGAGCAATTAACTTGATATCTCCACCTTCAATTGGATTTGTACTGACATCATCAATATTAGATTGACTATCAATATCTGCTCCAATCATGGAGATAGTAGCTCCGCTCATCAAAGAAATATTTCCACCTGCTGCTGTTAATGAATCAGCTTTGATGTTGCTGCTAATTTCAATATTTCCTGAAGCATCAACAATAATTGTTCCAGCATTTCCTGAGTTACTGCTAGTTTCAATATTTCCCTGAATTTGAATATTTCCATCACCCAAATTAGCATTTTCGTTGTACTGATTCGTCAGAAAAACCAAACCATCTGGGGAATCAACTTTTATATTTCCCTCAAGCACTATATCGCTACTACTTTTAACTCTTTCAGTATTGGGTATTATGGGTATAAATTCACCATTTTCGGAAATAATTTCAGTAACATCATCAGTTACATTAATCCCAGCACGAATATCTAAAGTTGCTTGATTTTTTCCGTCAATATCTAACTCTTCCCCATTAGAAAGAATAACTTCCTCTTGCAAACCATTTTCATCATCCGTACCTGCAATTGTGACATCTCCAGTAATATTTACACTGCCTCCAGCCAAAATATGCAGCGAAGCACCATTGTAACTTTCAAAACTAACATCACCACTAGCTCGTATAATAGGGTCATTAGGGCTTTGTAAATTTCCCAAACTACCATCTAACTGCTCAACCCGAAAATTTCCACCGCTAAAATAACGAGCATCACCAAGTACGGGATTGAAACTTTTTAAAATTAAATCATTTCCAGAAAATAAACCACTATCTGGATGATTTAACGCAAAAATGTCTACATTCTCAGCGCCTTGTAATAATAAATTATTACTCGCATCAGCAACAAAAGGAATTTCTGAAGAATCTCTAATTTGTAAATTATTTTCTGCCTTTAAATTTAAATCCCTACCCGCTTTCAACTTACCAGTTAAATTAAGGTTTTTTCCGATCAAATTTAAATCTTTCCCAACAGTTAAATTGGCTTTGCTGCTAATGTCACCTTGTTGGGAACGAGGATATTGTAAACCAGGAGTAATATTTACTTTTAGTAAAGGTGGTGCTTGCAGATTAGTTGTGCTAAATTCAAAGCCATTATCAAATAAAATACTTGATGAAGTAGTTGCGCTGAAAGAACCAGAAATATCTAAACTTGCATTTTCACCAAAAATAATCCCATTCGGATTGATTAAAAATAAATTAGCATTTCCTAATACTCCCAACTTGCCAAAAATCGCAGATGCATTTTTTCCTGTCACCCGAGTTAAGATATTTTGGATTGCATTGGGATTGCTAAAATAAACGCTTTTACCATTCTCAATATTAAATTCTTTAAAGCTATGAAATAAGTTGCTTCCACGAATTGCACCACCGTCAATTCTTTGAAGTAATTTCGTAGGAGTAACTAGAGAATTTTCTTTTCCTAAAGTATTATCTGGTATTAATTGTGCTTTGGCTTCAATAACTGGTGCTAGGGATAGGGCAACAGAGAAGCCCCATAATAAGCAATGGGAGTAACTGTACATTTACTTACATCTGGAAACTATTTTACTGAAAAATTTTCTTCAGGATGACATTCATATAGTTCCCATATTTCAGCATAAAATAACAGGAATTACACAATATTTAGAGAGCATTTTTCATTGATTAATCGCAAACATTTAAATTTATTGACCATTATTGTTACTTTATATCAATATATGGGAATTCTATAAATAAGTATTACCCCTTTCAGAACAGAGGTATTCATAGATTTATCAGGGAAAAATAATGTTTAATATTCAAGCTATTTTTTTAGGTTTATCATTTGCGTTTGCATTTATACAAGTTTGTCAAGTTAATGCCCAATTAATACCAGATAATACTTTAGGAAAAGAAAATTCTCTAGTTAATTCTATCAACTCTCTTGAAAATAGAATTAATGGTGGTGCTATTCGTGGCTCTAATTTATTTCACAGCTTTCAAGAATTTAATATTGAGAATGGTAAAAGCGTTTCTTTTAATCATTCAGCTTCAATTGAAAATATTTTAACTAGGGTAACAGGTAGAAACAAATCGCAAATTTTGGGTAAATTAGGAGTTATAGGAAATGCTAATTTATTTTTAATTAATCCTAACGGAATTGTTTTTGGTAAAGATGCGAGCTTAGATATAAAAGGTTCATTTGTTGGTAGTACCGCAAGTTTTATTGATTTTGAAGATGGAATGCAGTTCAGTGCTGTTTCACCAGATAAAGCATTATTAACAATCAGCACACCTTTAGGTTTAGGTTTAGATAATCCAGGGGAAATTCGCGTTCAAGGTGATGGGCATAAATTATCTGCTAGCATATTTGGTTTGCCTTTTAAGGATAGCGGTACGGAAGGTTTAGAAGTAGCACCGGGAAAGACTATTGCTTTAATTGGCGGGAATATTATCTTAGAAGGGGGTTCGCTCAAAACAAACTCTGGAAGAATTGAATTGGGTAGTGTTGCTTCTGGGAAAGTTGATTTTACTTTCACTCCCCAAAGTATGGAGTTTAGCTATGATAAAATCGAAACTTTTAAAAATATTCAATTATTAAAAGAGTCATCTCTTCAATCTAACGGTTTCTCTGCAATTTCAAATATAACAAATGCTGGTTATATTCAACTACGAGGAAACACAATTTATATTAAAGATGGCTCAATGATATTTAATAGTAACCAAACAAACTTAACTTCTAAAGGAATAGATATTAATGCTACCGAATCCTTAGAAATTATCGGTAGTAATATTCAAGAAAGTCAATTCAGTAGTTTGCGAAGCCAAACATTATCAGATGCGACGGGTGGCGATATCAAGATTGATGCAAGCAAATTAGTTATTAAAGATGGTGGTGCTATATCAGGTTATAATTTCGGTTCTAAGTTTGGTCCTAATATTAAAATAAAAGCTTCAGATTACGTTGAAAATATAGGTAGTTCAGCACAAAGGATTTTTGCTAGCTTTATTGTTACTAATACTTTTAATTCCGGAAATGGAGGAGATATTGATATATCAACAAATCGATTCGCTTCCCTGGATGGTTCTACCGTTAGTTCTTCAACTTTTTCTAGTGGAAATGCTGGTAATTTGACAATAGATGCTCGCGAATCTATAGAAGTAATCGGTTTTGAGCAAGCTAACCTTAAAACAAGTATTTTAACCTCTTTAACTTTTAATAGTGGTAAAGGTGGTAATTTAATCTTAAATACAAAAAAGCTAATAGTTGCAGATAGTGGCAGAGTAGATGCTTCTACTGTTGGTAGCGGAGCAGCAGGAAGTATTACTATTAATGCTTCTGAGAAAGTAGAAATCAATGGTTCTGTTCCAATATCTTCCATAGGAAGTCGAATTACATCTTCTGCTGACATTGCAGACAAATTATTACAAGAAGTATTTGGAATTCCGCTAGTTCTTACCGGAGAATCGGGAGCAATTACTATTAATACCAATCAACTAAATATTTTAGACGGTGCTTTGCTAGCAGTTAAAAATGATGGTTCTGGTAATGCTGGAAAACTACAGGTAAAAGCCGATTCTATTAACATTAATAATCAAGGAAGTATCAGCGCTACTACTACAACCGGTGGAGGTGGTGATATTAATTTAAATACCAAAAGTTTACTACTGCGAGGCAACAGTAATATTTCTGCGACTGCTGCTGCTGGTGATGGAGGAAATATTAATATCAATACTCAAGTTCTCGCAGCGCTACAAAATAGCGATATTACAGCGAATTCGGAAGGCAGTTTCGGGGGAAAAGTAACCATTAATGCAAAAGGTGTTTTAGGTACTAAATTGAGAGAATCTTTGACTCCAAAAAGTGATATTACTGCAACTTCTGGTAGAGGAGCAGAATTTAATGGTGTTGTTGATATTAATACTATTACTTTTAATCCTAATTTTAAATTAGTCGAACTACCAACAGGACTAGCTGATTCTAATCAAAAAATAGTTGCCGGATGTATTGCAAATCGAGCTAGCAATTTTACAGTGATTGGACGCGGTGGATTACCTGAAAATCCCAGTAAACTGTTTGTAGGAAATAGTCCAATAGTTGACTTAGCTGATTTAGTTCCGACATCAGAAAATCAACAAAGTTATATTTATTCTACATCTTCAGAAGCATCAATAAATAATTCAATAAATAATTCAATTAATAAAAACAAAAAAGAAATAGTTGAAGCCAAAGGATGGATTTTAGACGCACAAGGTAACATTGAATTTGTTGCAGAAAATCCAGAGGCGATCGACCATTCTGAAAGATTACAGAATGTCAACTGTCAGATAATTCGCTCAAGTTAATATTTTAGATGTTTTGTGTTATTTTTCTGATTTATGGGAAGTCTATAAATAAGCATTGCTTCTTTCAAGCAGAAGTTATCTATAGATTTATCAGGGAAAAATAATGTTCAATCATCAAGCCATTTTTTTAGGTTTAGCATTGGCGTTTGCATTTACACAAGTTCGTCAAGCTAAAGCCCAATTAATACCAGATAACACTTTCGGAAAAGAAAATTCTCTAGTTAATTCTATTAACTCTCTTGAAGATAGAATTGATGGTGGTGCAATTCGCGGTTCTAATCTGTTTCATAGTTTTGAAGAATTTAATATTGGTAATAATAGAAGCGTTTATTTTAATAATCCAACTGCAATTCAAAATATTTTAACTAGGGTTACTGGTAATAATGCATCGCAAATTTTGGGTAAATTGGGAGTCTTAGGAAATGCTAATTTATTTTTAATTAATCCTAACGGAATTATTTTTGGTAAAGATGCGAGCTTGGATATTAACGGTTCGTTTGTTGGCAGCACGGCGAGTTTTATTAACTTTACGGATGGAACAGAATTTAGTGCAGTTTCACCAGAAAAGCCATTATTAACAATCAGTACACCTATCGGTTTGGGAATGGGGAATAATCCGGGTGAAATTCGCGTTCAAGGTGATGGACACTCTATAGTTGGTGATGGTTTAGAATTTCCTTTTGTAGATAGCAGCACAAAAGGTTTAGAAGTTGCACCAGGAAAGACAATCGCTTTAATTGGTGGAAATATTGTATTAGAAGGGGGTTTGCTAAAAACAAAATTTGGAAGAATTGAATTAGCTAGTGTTGCTTCCGGTAAGGTTAATTTTACCCCAAATTTACAACTTAGCTACGATAATGCTCAAAGTTTTCAAGATATTAAACTATCTCAAGAAGCATTGCTTGATGCAACAAATTCTTTACAGAATCCTTCAGATACAGGTAACAGCATAAATCAGAATTTTGCAGATGCCGGTTCAATAAATATCAAAGCAAAGAAAATTTCTTTAACAGGTAATTCATATATACTTCTGCAAAATCAAGTAAATATAGAAAATTTACCTCCTGGAACTATAAATATTGATGCTACAGAGTCTTTAGAAATTAACGATAGTGTTATCAGAACTCAATCATTTTTAACAGGAAAAGGCGGAGATATTAAAGTAAAAACAAAACTGTTAATGATGAAAGACAGCGGTATTATTACAGTGTCTAATTACGGTTTAAATTCTGGTGGAGATATCAATATCGAAGCATCAGATTCTATTGAAATAATTGGTTCTTCAATTCTAGACAGAGCACCTAGTAGCATTACTACTATCGCTTTTAATTCTGGCGATGGAGGAAATATAAATACATCAACTAACAAGTTGAAACTGATTGATGGAGGAATTATTAGTTCTACAACCTTTAATAGTGGTAATACAGGAAATTTAACTATAAATGCTCGCGAATTTGTCAAAGTAATTGGTCTTGGATCGAGTTTTACTGGTGCTAGTTTTTTATCTTCTTTAACTTTAGGTAGCGGTGATGGTGGAAATTTAACTTTGAATACCCAAAGATTAACTGTTAAAGATGGAGGAAGGGTAGATGCTTCAACTGGTAATAGTGGAGCAGCAGGAAGTATTACAATTAATGCTTCCGACAAAGTAGAGCTAGCTGGTTCTGGTACTATTCGAGAAGTTGTTATTCCCAGTTTGATTACATCTTCTGCTGATATTGCAGATAAATCACTACAAGAAATTTTAGGAATTCCAGTAATTCTTAACGGAGATTCGGGAACAGTTACTATTAATACGAATCAATTAAATATTGCTGACGGTGCTTTGTTGGCAGTTAAAAATGATGGTTCTGGTAATGCTGGAAAACTACAAGTAAAGGCTGATTCTATTAGTATCAAAAATCGAGGAAATATCAACGCTACTACCGCTTCAGGTAGAGGTGGAGATATAAATTTACAAACCCAAAATTTACTATTAAGAGATAACAGTAATATTTCTGCTACTGCTGGTGATGGTGATGGAGGAAATATAAATATTGATACTCAAGTTCTTGCTGCGCTACAAAATAGCGATATTTCTGCTAATTCCGAAGGAAGTTTTGGAGGTAAAGTAGCTATTAATGCAAAAGGAATTTTTGGTACCCAATTTAGAGAATTTCTAACCCCAGAAAGTGATATTACTGCGACATCTGGAAAGGGAGGAGAATTTAATGGTGTTGTTGATATCAACACTATTACAATTAATCCTAACTTTAGATTAGCTGAATTACCAACAGGACTAACCAATTCTAGTCAACAAATTGTTGCTGGATGTAGTGCTTCTAGAGCTAGTAACTTTACAATTGTTGGACGTGGTGGATTACCAGAAAGTCCCAATCAACTATTTACAGGAAATATTCCAACAGTCGATTTATTAGATTTAATACCTACATCGAAAAATATGTCAAATGATATTTATTATAGGTCTTCATCCAATTCAAATAATAATTTCATTCATCAAAACAAGAAAGAAATAGTTGAAGCCAAAGGTTGGATTACAGACACCCAAGGTAACATTGAATTCGTCGCAAAAGTACCGCGAGTTATCAACAATTCTAGAGGAATAAAAGCAGTTGATTGTCAATCGCTGGTTTCTTAAATAAAAAGTAGGGGAGATGGGGAAAAATTCAATAACCAATTACCAATTCCCCATGCCCAATGCCCAACTCCCTACTCTTTTATATACTTACTTCTTGCTTGTTGAGTTGAATGCAATATCTGCTCTAACGTTGTCCAATCTTCTCGCTCAATCAATTGAACTAATTCATCAAGATTTGAGCGATAATTTTGCAGCGACATTAACAAAGCTTCTCGATTATATTTTGCCATCATTACTCCTAATTCCGGATTCCCTCCGCCGACGCGGGATGTATCGCGAAAACCCGAACTGGCAAACTTTTGAGCTAGCTGATGCACTTGAGAATCAGTTTCTTTATCGCAAGCTGCAATTAATGAAGCACTAGCCATTACCGGTAAATGTGAAATTAAGCTAACTGCTTTGTCGTGTTCCTCTGGGGAACAGTAATGAATATTAACCCCCAGTTGACTAATAAGATTTTCAATAACTGTAATTGCCTTTGCCGGAGTTGTATTTATAGGTGTAAGTACGTAAGGCTTATCGCTAAATAAATTTGAACGTGCAGCTTCTATACCAGAATCATTACTACCTGCCATTGGGTGCCCGCCAACGAAATTTTCCCAAACCGGCGAAATCCCTTTCACAATCGGGGTTTTCACCGAACCAACATCAGTTATTACACAAGAACTTGGTAAATAAGCAATCAATTGCTCAAGTGTGGGAATAATAAATCCCAGAGGAGTACAAATAAATACGACTTCTGCCTCCGATAACAAGCTCATATTTACTGATGCTTGGGAAACAACCCCCAAAGATATTGCTCTTTGAATAGTTGAATCGCGGCGACTAACTCCCAAAACATGATGTCCTTGCTTCTTTAAGTCTAAACCTAAAGAACCACCTATTAATCCAAGACCAACTATGCCAATTATCATACTTAATTTCTATAAGAGGGTGGGAGGGGGAAGAGTGGGAAGAGGGGGTAGAGGGAGAAGAATAAATAATTATTATCAATTATCAATTACCAATACTCAATTACCAATGCCCAATGCCCAATGCCCAATTATCAATTAGATATTACTTAATTTCTAGATAATTTACCAATTATAAAAATCAGAGGTAGCATCAATGAATGTAGATAAATTTTTAGAAAAATACGCTCTTGGATTTACGGATTTTAGCGGGGTTGAACTTCCCGAAGCTAATTTATGCGGGGTAAAGCTTAGCGGTATAGATTTGAGCCATGCCAATTTAAGCATAGTAAACCTGAGTGGTGCTAATCTTACTAAAGCTAATTTAAGCTACGCTCAACTTAATGTTGCAAGGCTTAGCGGCGCTTACCTTGAAGGTGCAAATCTCACTAAAGCTAGTTTGAATGTAGCGAATTTGATTCGAGCTAATTTAAATAATGCTCAATTAGTTCAAGCTTCTTTGATACGAGGTGAATTAATTCGCGCTGATTTTAGCCGTGCTAATTTACGAGAAGCAAATTTAAGCAATGCCGACTTACGGGAAGCTACGCTGCGTCATGCGGTTTTACGTGGTGCGAATTTAAATCAAGCTTGTTTTAAAGGTGCTTCCTTAGTTGCGGCTAACTTGGAACAAGCAACTTTAAATAGTACCGATTTAGTAAGGGCTGACTTAAGCGGTGCTAATTTACGAGAAGCCGAACTTCGACAGGTAAATATGTTTCGCGCTAATCTGTGCGGTGCTAATCTGTGCGATGCAAATCTTCGATGGGCTGACTTGAGAGGTGCTAATTTGTCTTGGGCTGATTTAAGCGGTGCAAAATTGAGCGGTGCTAACTTAACTGGTGCTAATTTAAGCAATGCGAATTTGACTAATACAAGTTTGGTACATGCCGATTTAACTGAAGCAAAATTAATTCAAGCTGAATGGGTTGGTGCCGATTTGACTGGCGCAACTTTAACCGGTGCAAAGCTCTATGGTACATCTCGCTTTGGTTTAAAAACCGATATGTTGATTTGTGAATGGGTAGATTTAAGTCCAAAAGGCGATCGCTCAATTATCCATAACTTAAACGCTGAAGATTCAGGAGATTTTTTCAACGAAACTCCTCCGACTATTCGTATTATTATAGATCGACCTTTAGATCCAGAAGCCAATTTTGCTTTAGCAGGTGCGTATTTTCAAATAACTCAAAAATATCAAGGATTAAAACAACCCCCGAGCATGGAAATTGGTCGCCGTCGCACTGTTTTTACTTTCCGTGTAGATAGCGATGAAAGTCTATTTCCTGTGGCTTATATGGCAATTCTTCCTTTTAAAGATGCTGCCCCAACTCAAAAAAGTATATATACGGCAATAGAAATGATTGCTCGTAAAGATATAGACGAGCGGTTGATTAGCGCCCAAAAAATTCACCAACTAACTATTTTATTAGAGCAAGCGATGCAAAATGTAAATCTGATTAAGGATGCTACAAAGATTTTAGGAATTGCAGCAAAACTAAACTTTTTTCAAGCCCCTACGCAAACAATTTTAACTAATTCTAGTGCGAAAAATTTGATTATTAACGACAACCCACATTTTGGTAAAAGGCTAATCGATCATCCCCAAATTGAAGCCGATTTATATGAAGACGAATTAAGCGAACTTGCTAAATCCAGGCAACCAACTCTAGCTATGGTTGAAGGTTTCTTTAAAGGTTTTCATTATATTAACTAGATAATTGGGCATAGGGCATAGGGCAATGACCTTGAGACATAATTATTCAGTTAAAATATTTCATACTTAATAGTAATTTTTTAATATTTAAAGTTGTTTAAATTTAAATAGACAATATCTATAGTTATTATTTAACAATTATTTAATTCTTTGCAGCGATTACAACTCATATAGCGTCGCTATATTAATAGCATATTTAATAAATAGATCGAAAATAATAATACTTAATATCCAATGCCCAATGCCCCATGCCCAATTTCTAATGCCCAATTTATAATTCTCAAACCATAATAGTATTGATTCCAATAAATATATAGGAGTAGAACAATGTTTAATAAAATGATGGGTCGTACCCGATATGTAGTTTGCCGTATTCTGCTGCATCTAAGCGGTTCGGAAGTTGCGCCTATTTTAGGAGTATTAAACCGTAGCGCTTCAGAAGCGATTGATGCTGAAGGTGATATGGAGGTAATGGGAGAAGAATTAGTTTCAGTTTGCGAAAATCTATTGCAATACGATGAATCTTGGATGTCTGCTGCTAATGAAGGTGATGTGTTTTGGAAGGAAGAAGATGCAGGAGACTACTTTCAAGAATTATTTACCGACTCAGCACAGCGTTATTTAAGCGAACCACCAGCTAACTATTCTAATTCTGATGAATCTTTTAGCGTACCCGTAACCCGGAATGTAGTGGTGATGATTACTGTCGCTTATGAAGGAGAAGTTCCGCAATTAGAAGATGATTTGTCAAATATTGCTGCCCTTCAAGAAGCTTTAAAAGCTTTAATAGATTTAAATTACAAAAATAAATTACGAGCAGTTCAGGTACACTTTTCCCCCGCACAGTTAGGTGATGAACTTACAAACGACCAGTTATTACAGCATTTTACAGAATTAATTCCTTTGTAAATAAAGTTAATCGGTAATGGGTAATGGGTAATGGGTAATTGGAACTCCTCACTCCTTACTCCTAACTCCTGACTCCTTCGGTTCTCCGTACCTAACGCCCTCACAAAGAAGTTGTTAAGCTCAAAGATAGAAGAACAATTACCAAATCATGACAATTTTGCGTAAATTTACAGCGGTTTTTTTAGCCTTGAGTTTGTGTTTTACTACAGTCGCTTGCGGCGGTGGTACAACAACAAGCACCCCGCAAGCTAGAAATGTAACTCGAACTACCACCAACACCAGAATTAGTGATGGTGAGTATCCCGTACAGCAAGCTAGTTATAACGATGCTGATGGAGAATATACGCTATTTCTATTAAATAGCCCTACTCCAACTTTTAAAACCGACAAGTTACAAATGGCTCGTCTTACGGAAGAACAAATCAAAGAAGGTAAAAGTAACTATTTAAAAGTTGAAAACGGACAACCCGCACTTTATTTAACACCAGATTTTAAAATCGAATACACTCAAAACGTTACTGAAACCAGAACAGACCCCGATACCGGACAGCAGCGAACAGTTGTAGTTCAGCGCAACAACGGCTTCTGGGCACCTTTTGCTGGTGCAGTTGCCGGTCAAGCGATTGGTAGTTTATTATTTAGACCGCAGTATTATGTACCACCCGCATATCAGCCAGGAAGGTCTGTATATACAGGCTTTGGTGGTTATGGTAATAGTTACGATGTAGCAGTAGATAGATATCGTCAGCGCTACAACGAACCACCAGCAGCAGTCAGAAATCGTACCACTTTCCGCACCACAGGAAACGCTAGAAGAAGAAATCGTGGAAATTCAGGTTTCGGAACTAATAGAAGCACTACTCCCCGTACAAGCACTGGTAACAGTCGCTCTACAGGTTCCGGATTTGGCAGCAGTACCCTCAAACAATCGGGTAAATCCAGGTCAGTAAGAAACCGTCCTTCTAACAGCAGTTTCGGCAGCGGAACCCGCTCTCGTTCCACCAGAAGCCGCAGTCGTAGCGGTGGTTTTGGTAGCGGACGCAGAAGAAGATAAAGAAAGGTTAGCAGTTGGGCATGGGGAATTGGGCATTGGGCATAGGTAATTGGGAATTGCTTAAAGAGTGATGGGGTAATGTGATGATGATTTTTTATTTTCTTCCTCCCTCACTCCCTCACTCCTTCACTCCCTCACTCCTTCTTCCCCCTCTCCCCACAACTAACAACTAACCACTAACCACTAACCCAGCCTGCTCCCAACGCCCAACCGCTTTACCGATAACCGATAATTCTTGCATCAAACTATCAAAACGTTCTGGCGGAAGAGATTGAGGTCCATCTGATAAAGCTTTTGCGGGGTTGGGATGAACTTCTATCATTAAGGAATCACATCCGGCTGCTATTGCTGCCATCGCCATTGAAGGAACAAGTTCTGATAAACCCGTACCGTGAGAAGGGTCAATCATAACAGGTAAATGAGTTAGCTTTCGCAACACTGGTATTACAGATAAATCTAAAGTATTGCGAGTATACTGACGGTCAAAAGAACGAATACCGCGTTCGCACAAAATTACGTTGGGATTTCCCGAAGCCAGAACGTATTCAGCAGCCATCAGCCATTCTTCAATAGTTGCAGACATTCCTCGCTTTAATAAAACTGGCTTTGGTTGCGCTCCCACCTTTTTAAGCAAAGCAAAATTCTGCATGTTTCTCGCACCAACTTGAACAACATCTGCAACTTCTGCAATTTTGTCTAAGTCGGCAGCGTCCATTACTTCGGTAATGATTCCCAATCCGCTAGCAACTCTAGCTTTAGCTAATAATTCCAAAGCGCTTTCACCATGTCCTTGGAAAGCATAAGGTGAAGTGCGGGGTTTATAAGCACCACCACGGAGAAACTTAGCCCCAGCAGCTTTGACGCGCTGTGCTGTTTCTACAATCATTTCTTCATTTTCTACCGAACAAGGGCCAGCTACAACCACCAAGGGATGATTTTCGCCAAAGGTAACTTCACCATCGGGAGTATTAACTACAATTCCCGAAGCTTCCCCATGACGAAACTGACGACTAGCACGTTTGAAAGGCTTTTCTACCCGCAACACTTGCTCAATCCAAGGACTTACCTCTTGAATTTGCAGCGGATCTAAACTTGCTGTTTCTCCAACTAAGCCAATTACTACTTTATGTTGACCTACTATTTTTTCTGGTGTCAGTCCCCAGTTAACCATTTCTTCACTGATGCGTTTAACTTCCTGTTCGGGAGAACCGACTTTCATTACTATAATCATGGAAAACTTACCGATATCTACTTAATCGCTAATTAAAATCTAACGTTAATAGCTAATTTTTGCTTGGCAGATATAAGTCATAGTTTGTACATAAAAATGAAATAATTGTGATTTTAATCAGGAAAATTCTAGCGTGTGTTATCGCGGAGGGTAACGCACCGCCATATTTTATGGGACAGACTACTATTCGTTTTCATTAAAATTGATGGGTTTTGACAAGCAGGGGGAGCAGGGGAAGCAGGGGAGCAGGGGGAGAAAAGAATTTTGAGAAAAATAAATCCTTTAAAATTAATGAAAAGAACCACTATTACCACTAATGCCTTTGATTAATTTTGAAGGGGTTTGCGTAGTAATGCGCCACTTAATATAAATTCCCTATTACCAATTACCCATTACCAATTACCCAATAAATAAAGAATGAAGAACGAACTTTAACATTCATCCTTCACTCTTCATACATTTTCATTTTTCTCAATCAGTTAAGCGATCGCCTTTAAGGGTGGATCTTCGCCTTTGTTCATACTTTTTTTTGCCGAGTCTCGCGCCAACCTGCTACCATTCGTCCAAAGTTGGTAGTAAATTCGCTCCAACCAATTAGAGTTCCGACTCTTTGCTCCTCCCAAGAAGCGGAAAGAACCCCGTAGGTAATTCCCAAAACTCCCAAGCCAAATAGCCCCATATTAACAAGCAGTACTAGCAGGGGAGGAAATTTGATATCAGCATAAATAATCAGCAAATAGCTGACAACCAAAGTCAAAATACCCAATATAGTAGGTACTCCACATAACCAGGCTACACGTCTAACCATGCGCTGGCTAACAACTTGGGGAATAGCCATTTCTTCCTTAGTAAAAGGAGGCTTTCTTTGTGCTTCCTCGTTGGGTTCTTCCTTGACAATTGGTGTTTGAGCCTTAGCTTTGGGGGGCTTTTGGCGTTTTTTATTTGGTTCAAAAGGTAAGCGGTTGCGTTCGGATTCGGCAGACATAATCAGCGACTCTATTATTTACCCACGTATACCGAGACTGCGAATCAAAGTTTTATAACGTTCGCGGTCTCCACTTTGAATATAAGACAAAAGACGCTTACGTTGACCAATCATCTTCAACAATCCGCGACGGGAGGAATGGTCTTTTTTATTCGCTTGCAGATGTTTGCTCAAACGGTTAATCCGTTCGGTAAGCATCGCAACTTGTACCTCAGAAGAACCAGTATCGGTTTCGTGGACTTGATATTGTGAGATTAACTCTTGCTTTTTTTCTTGTGTTAGCATAAACCAACTTTATTTTCTTTAATCTAGGCAGCAGTTTCTAATATTATCACAGGCATTTGGCTGTGAGATGAATTGTGCTGGGAAGATGGGGAGATGGGGAGATTAGAATATAAATGCTAATTTTAAAACTATTTTATACATGGGTAATCGGTACGCGAATCTTACCTTATACGGGGTTGAGCAAGATGAGTTGATAGATTATCTATCTGAAATTGGTTCGGATAGCTAGGTGTCTCCTACAGAAAATTAATTTACGACAATTTAAGATTCTAGTTTTGAAGTAAATGCACAGAGCTTTGGAAATGATGGGGATTTAGAGAGACAGTAGAGAATTATTATCTACTATCGGAAGCGACGGCTATCAAAATGGCTTGCAATTGCACGATACAGGACAAATAATTAGCATATGCCGTACAATTATTTCCAATAGTATTTAGATGTCCTATTTTAGAAACGCAGCTACAAGCCGATAATTGTATAGCCGAAATAAAAAATAACTGATAATTGATAAACTGCACCCCAGCTAATTGTATCTTTAAGGAACACTGGAGAACTAAAAAACCAATTATTTCACTTCATTAGTACGTAATATTTGATTTAAAGTTATGCGAGCTTCATTTAAAGGTAAATGCCTTGGCTTACCTTCAATTACGATTTGAAACTCGCTATTATCTGGGCCATCTCCAAAACCAGATATAAGCTTGCGGTGAAAAGCTTCATCAGCAAGCCGCCGAATCTCATCTCTAAGAACAGCTTTATCGGTACTCATTTGCTGTCACCTAATTCTTTAATATTTACTAATATACAGTTATAACATCACATTACTACTTTCTTAAGTAATAAATTTCTTATTATTTGCATTAATCTAAAGTTGCAAAGCATTTATTTACATTTATTAATTTTATTTAGCATTTTTTTATATTAAATTTGATTTGCTTCTATTAAAACCCTTTATTAAGTTATAGAGATGTAGCAGTGTTAGATATTTCTGCTGAAGTTTGAACTACGCCTACGGTAAATGCCGAAAAATAACCAGTTAAAATTAATAATAAAAACCAGTATTTGCCTGTTTCAAAGAAATTCTTAAAACCTTGCTAAATAGTTATTAATAAAGCCATTAACCAACAATATTAGCTATTTTTAGTCTTTTCACTTTAAAATCTGAACTCATCTTAAAAACCGAGTTTCCTTGTGAACAAGAAACCCGGCTTATTTAAACTTATTTGAATTATGTTAGCTGAGAATAAATAACATCTATGATGCAAGACTAAAACAACTAACGACTAATTACTAGAACCTTGATAAATTCGATTCATTTGTTCTCTGGATAAACGTGTCATGGGGAAACCCAGATTTTCGTAATTACTTTGATCTATTACTGGTTCGGTTACTTCTTCAGTTTCATACTCGTTTATCTGGCTTTGAGGTGTAATATAAGCATGACTTTCTGGATCGTATGCTAATATTTCTCCGGTTTCAATTTGATAAATCCATGCGTAGATTTTAATTTGCTTTTGATAAAGTTTGGAGTGAATTAGAGGATAGGTACGTAAATTATCTATTTGCGTCAAGACGTTTTCAGCCACCATGATTTCTAATAAATCTTCCTCTTCATATTTGCTGTAATGGTCTAAAACCAAACGTCTAGTAGCTTCAGCATATTTAAGCCAATCAAACACCAAAGGCATGTCTGATTGTAATTTATTTAGCTTCATCAGTCCTTTCATCGCGCCGCAATGAGAATGACCGCAGATAATTATTTGGTTAATACATAAAGCTTGTACCGCATATTCAATCGTCGCCCCTTCACCACCATTTGTGGCTCCATAGGGAGGAATAATATTACCAGCATTACGGATAACAAATAATTCTCCTACCCCAGCTTGAGTAATTAGATTAGGGTCTACGCGAGAATCGGAGCAAGTAATAAATAATACTCTAGGCTTTTGACCGTGGGAAAGTTGTTCAAATAATTCTCTATGGGTGCTGTAATAATTAGCTTTAAATTCACGCAGACCCTTTACTAGTTTTTTCATTTTATCTTTGTAGTGGAAAAGTGAGGCAGGGGAGATAAGGAGACAAGGGGAGAGGGAGAGATAAGGGGATGAGGAGAGGATGGTAAATTTTCAACATGCGATCGCATTACTTCGTCACCTCATCATCTTTGACCTTAAACCTTTGACCTAATATTCACCTTCTCACATTTCGGGGGTATTCTGCTCTAGATTTTTAGACTTTAACGGCACATCCAAAATAATCTATTTCCACATCTAACACCGGACGAGCCATTTGTTCAACATATACGACTGGCTGACAGTCGGTGATTTGAGATAATTGTTCTGCTGCCGCTAATTCTATACCAAAATGCTTCTGAAACAATGTTTTAGTTTCAGTAAAAGCTGCATACAGATTATTTCTATCTGCCTTTCCACGTTTACCAAAATAGGGAAAATGGTGAATAAATCTACCGAACAACATTTCACAGTCTTGTGCATACTTCATTGTGTCGAGAATATGACAGTGCCAAACTTTATCTATTTCTTGAGTTGGAACTAATTTATGTTTTGGATAAAGATGAATTAAGCACAGAAAGGCAGAATAATGATAAATTGCTCGATTTGTCTGCTCATAAGTCCATTTTTCTCCTTCATCAGAGTCCATTAACTGATAAGCAATAGCCTTTAAGTCCAATTGCTGAAGTTTGTCGGTAAATAATTGAAGTTCCTGAGATAAACCTGACTGAGTTGATAACATAATTGCAATAATTGATTAATAAAGTTTTAAAGAAGCAATTTCATCAACAAAGAAGGTAGATACGCACAACTACAACTGTGCAACGCCGATTTAAACCCTGTTATTTACTTTTAATCAAGCCAATGAAAGACTGAATATTTGATATTTGAATTACATTCACCGCTATATTCGTTAATAAAGAGATATACTCCCTATTACTATTATAAATTAATTATCAAGCCCCTGAATCTAAGATTGTTAGATAACGCTCGAATCGTTAATCCAAAATCGAATTTGCTTCTATGATTGAATTCAAATTAATATTGAATATTTCTGATTCCAATTTATAAAGTGTCACAGCCTAAATTTGATTATTTGGTATATTGTACTGTTGACAATATCTGATGCGATGCGATAAAACTTTTTGATTAAGGCATATTAGATATATATTTGGTTAAATAAAAAAAAGTTACTAAAATAATCGCTGTTTTGAGCGTGAGACAAAATAAATCGCTATTTGAAGTTTAAATTCCAATGAATGAAACTGTCACACTAAAAACTTGGAAATTTTGGAGATTAATCAAGTTTATTAGTGATATCATTGCTGTGCATAATGCATCGCTAGAAAAATACAATGCAGTATAAAGAAATCAGGTATGGACTTATCCAAGATTGCACTGCTATTATTCAAAGCTGTTTTACAAGAGGCAAAAAACTCCCATAGAGCTTCGGAGTCTGGTTATTCTATATATAATCTTCTCTTTTGGATTATTGCAGAAAAAATTGCGGAATCGCAATTAGAAGCGATTTTGCACGATCTGATAGATTTAGCTAATCGCGATCTTGAGAAGGAAAATCAATCAAGCAATACAATACAGCAGTACTACGCAGAAAAAATATCTGTTGAAAAAAAAGATATACATAGCACGCTGCAAAATTTGATTACTATATATAATTATCAAGAGTTAATCAAAAATCAAAATACAGCTAAGCTTGATAAATTTAAATCTATTTACCACAATTTACCAGCCCGCGATTGCAATGGATTTGTTGGCAGGAGTACAGAAATCAAAGAATTGCTGGAGTTGCTTTCTTTTGAAAGTCTTACTCCCCGGATAAGCATCGAAGGTTTGGGGGGTGTGGGAAAGACGACTTTAGTCTTAGATATTGCTTATCGTTATTTGCAAGCGGGTAAAAATAGCCATTCTCCTTTTGAAGCCATAGTGTTCACCTCCGCGAAACCGCAACACTTTACAAATAAAGATATTTTTCCGCAACTTTTGCGCCAGAGAACTCTTCAAGATATTTTGCGGGCTATTGCACGTACTATAAAATGTCCCGATACTGTAACCACTAACTTTAAAGAGACTTACGAGCAAGTTTATAGTCGTTTGGCAAATATGCCAACTTTATTAATAGTAGATAATTTAGATGCTTTGGAACACGAGCAAGAAGTTATCAATTTTTTGTCTGAATTACCTGCGACGGTAAAAGTTATTATTACCAGTCGAGAAACAACCCCCTTTACTCGAATTTGCTTACATCCTTTAACTCAAACTGAAGGATTGACTTTAATTCAAAATCAAGCCACAGAAAAAAATGTAGAATTAACCTTGAAGGAATCCCGACAACTTTATCAAGCTACTGGGGGAATTCCCGCCGCAATCGTATATGCTGTAGGACAATTAGCATTTGGCTATCGATTTGCTGATGTTTGTCCTCAGATGATGAATCATCAAGGCGATTTTTCACGTTTTTATTTTGACAATTCGATCCAAACTCTCAAAGGAGATTCATCTCATCTAATTTTGATGGCTTTAGCGCTGTTTCCCAAAGCTACGATGTTTGAATCAATTTGCAGTGTTGTAGGGATAAAAGATAATCACCAAGCTTTAGATGCTTTAGCTAAATTGCAACAGCTTTCTTTAGTTACTTGCCATCGGGGATATTATAATATATTACCTTTAACTCGGGAATATGCTCTCTCAGAATTAGTTGCAAACCCCGAATTTGCATCGCTGGTACGCAAACGGTGGGTGAATTGGTATCTCGATTTTGCTCAAAAATACGGTGGAAAATATGAGAAAGAATGGAATGAATATCACGAGTTAGAAGCAGAATGGGAAAATATTTGTGAAGTGATGGAATGGTGTATTGCTAAAGATGAATACGCTAATGCGTACATTCTGTGGCAACATATAAATTGCTATACTTATTCTCAAGGATATCGCCGAAATCGTCTTCATTATTGGGATACTCCTCTACACTGGTTGGAATGGTTAATTGAAGCGGCTCAAAAAAGGCAAGATTTATCTAATGCTGCTAGAATGATGAGCGATTATGCTTGGAAATTAATTTTAATCGGACAGCCGCAACATTTGAATCAAGCAGATAGTTTGCTAGCTGAATCTTGGAAACTCCGCCTTCATTTAACTGCTAGCGAGCAAGCGAATTTAGCAATTCATATTTTGGTTTGGTACATTCAACTCAAACAATTTGGATTTGCAACATTTTGGATTAACCAAGTTGAAACTATCCTAGATGATTCCTATATTGAAGATTCTGTGTCAATTCGTATTTCTCTGCAACTTCTTTACTATAAAGGAGAAATTTATTACAAAAATGGTGACTATCAAAGAAGTCAATTACTATTTCAAGAAATTGTCGAACAATCTCGAAATATTGGCTGGCAACGAATGATATTTCTCGCTAAAGACTTTTTAGCAGATATATCAATTAAACAAGGAAAATTACAACAAGCACAGCAGTTCTTAATGGAAGGGATGCAAACAGCCCAAGAAAATAGAGATAGCTGTAGTAGAGCTTATATGATGCGTTCTTTAGCGAGATTAGAACTTCATCAAGGTAACTTGTATTTAGCGTTGTCTTGGGCAAATCAAGCAAAAGCCAGTTTTAATAGTTTGGGTATGCTTTCCGAAGCCGAAGAAACTCAATCTTTACTAGCATTTGGCAATAGTTAAATTTACGATTTAAGTCATATTTCCCAAGATTAAAACCTATCTGTTGCATCAATCAAAGCACTTTGAATACCCGGTTCAGTCATAGAATGTCCGGCATCGGGAACCACAATAAACTCAGCTTCCGACCAAACTTTGTGTAATTCCCAAGCCGACACCATCGGACAAACTACATCGTATCTTCCCTGAACAATGACAGCCGGAATATGACGTATTTTATCAACATTTAAAAGCAATTGGTCTTCTCTTTCAAAAAATCCCTTATTTACAAAATAATGACATTCAATTCTGGCGAAAGCATCAGCAAAAGCGCTTTCACCAAAAGTATTCATTAAAGATTTATCTAAAAACAATTTACTAGTACTTGCTTCCCAAATTGACCAATCTTTTGCTGCTTCCTGCCTGACTTGTTTATCTTCACTAGTCAATCTTTTATAATAAGCATTTAACAAATCACCTCTTTCTTCTGGGGGAATTGGCTTTAAATATTCCTCCCAAGCATCGGGGAAAATATTGCTCGCACCTTCTTGATAAAACCAATGCAATTCCTTTTGACGCAGCATAAAAATACCGCGTAAAATCAAACCCGTGCAGCGCTCCGGATGAGTTTGACTGTAAGCCAGGGAAAGCGTACTTCCCCAACTTCCACCAAACACAACCCACTTATCTATTCCTAAATGCTCGCGTAATCTTTCAATATCGCCGACTAAATCCCAAGTTGTGTTTTCCCGTAATTCTGCATGAGGAGTACTTTTACCGCAACCACGTTGATCGAACATGATTAAACGCCATTTTTCCGGATTAAAATACTGACGATAATAACTCGGACATCCACCACCAGGACCGCCATGCAATACTACAATAGGTTTACCCTGGGGATTCCCCGACTCTTCAAAATAAATTGTATGTAAATCCGAAACCTGTAATTTACCTTCTTGATAAGCTTCCCTTGGTGGATATAATTCGCGCATAATCAGTGAGCAGTTATCAGTTATCAGTTATCAGTGAGCAGTGAGCAGTGAGCAGTGAGCAGTGAGCAGTTATCAGTAAAGAAATTAATTAGGGGTTTTGATTCCTTATTTGATTTAGGTTCACGCAATAACTGTTAGGGTATTATTGCAGAAAACCATAAACTAACAACTGACAGCGTTCATCTCCCAAAATATACCTTAATTACTGCTAACTGCTCACTGTTAACTGTTCACCGTTAACTGTTCACTGATTCAATATGGCTAAACAACGAGTTTTTTCTGGAGTACAACCAACAGGTAATTTACATTTGGGTAACTATTTAGGAGCAATTCGCAACTGGATAGAAATTCAAAACCAGTATAAAGACGAATATGAAAATTATTTTTGTATCGTAGATTTACATGCAATTACCGTACCGCAAGACCCCAAAAAGTTGGCGGCAAATACTTATCATTTAGCTGCAATTTATTTGGCGTGCGGTTTGGATTTAAATTATTCTAATATCTTCGTACAGTCTCACGTTCCCGCCCACAGCGAATTAACCTGGTTGTTTAACTGTATCACTCCCCTCAACTGGTTGGAAGATATGATTCAGTACAAGGAAAAAGCAATCAAGCAGGGTGAAAACGTAAACGTGGGTTTGCTGGATTATCCCGTACTGATGGCTGCTGATATTTTGCTGTATCAAGCTGACAAAGTTCCTGTAGGTGAAGACCAAAAACAACAC
This sequence comes from Rivularia sp. PCC 7116, assembly GCF_000316665.1. Taxonomy (GTDB): domain Bacteria; phylum Cyanobacteriota; class Cyanobacteriia; order Cyanobacteriales; family Nostocaceae; genus Rivularia. Next base: position 3,428,717 of record NC_019678.1, read on the forward strand.
TTAGAATTAACAAGAGATATTGTCAATAGATTTAATCATCAATTCGGTAAACCAGAAAAACCTGTATTAAAATTACCAGAGCCGATAATTCGTAAAGAAGGGGCGAGGGTAATGAGTTTGACAGACGGTACCAGTAAAATGTCTAAGTCCGACCCCTCAGAATTAAGTCGGATTAACTTGACAGATACCCCAGCTGAAATTACCAAGAAAATCAAACGCTGTAAAACTGACCCAGTTCGCGGTTTAGAGTTTGATAATCCCGAGCGCCCCGAATGCAATAATTTATTAACTTTGTATATGCTGCTTTCCGGTAAAACCAAAGAAGAAGTAGCAGCAGAATGTCAAGATATGGGCTGGGGTCAATTTAAGCCCTTGTTAGCAGAAACTGCTGTTAATGCCCTGCAACCCATTCAAGAGAAGTATCAAGCTGTAATGGACGATAAAGCTTATCTAGAGCAGGTTTTACGCGACGGTAGAGAAAAAGCCGAGGCGATCGCCAATCAAACTTTGCAAAAAGTAAAATCGGCATTAGGCTTCTCTATGCCTCTATAAGCTTTCCTGTAGCAGTCATATGTGATAGAGCTGTACCAAGTATCGAAATATAACAATAATTATGCTTGGTACGCTAAATCCGACTCAATTAACAACATTCCGTGCGTCAGCACAAGCTGGGGAATTCCTAATTACTGCTGAAGTCGCACCACCAAAAGGCGGTAATCCACAACACATGGTAGAAATGGCGGCGACTCTTAAGGGGAGAGTTCATGCCGTCAATATTACCGATGGTAGCCGCGCAGTTCTACGGATGTCTTCTTTTGCAGCATCTGTAATATTACAGCAACAGGGAATCGAGCCGATATGTCAAATGGCTTGTCGAGACAGAAACCGCATTGGTTTACAAAGTGACTTGATGGGCGCTCATGCTTTAGGCATCCGCAATATTTTAGCTTTGACCGGCGATCCAGTAAAAGCGGGAGACCACCCCGACGCAAAAAGCGTGTTCGATTTAGAATCAGTACGTTTACTGCAATTAATTGAAAAACTAAACAATGGCTTTGATAGTAACGATAAAGCCTTAACTGACGGAGCCACCGACTTATTTGTAGGAGCCGCAGTAGATCCACAATGTCGTAGTTGGAGCGGTTTACAAAAAAGATTCGAGCGTAAATTAGCAGCAGGAGCGCAATTTTTCCAAAGTCAAATGATTACAGACTTTGAACTTTTGGAGAAATTTATGACTCAAATTGCCGCAGGTTGTAACAAACCAATTCTAGCGGGAATTTTTCTCTTTAAGTCGGCAAAAAATGCTCGGTTTATTAATAAATGCGTTCCTGGGGTGACAATTCCCGAGCATATAATTGATAGATTAGAACAAGCTAAAAATCCTTTAGAAGAAGGAATGAAAATCGCAGCCGAACAGGTACAAATTGCCCAAGAATTGTGTCAAGGTGTGCATATGATGGCGGTGAAACGCGAAGATTTGATAGTGCCAATATTGGATATGGCTGGAGTGAAAGCGGTTAGGAAATTTTAGGTTTTAGTTAAACCTCACCCCGCCCGACCGGCACCCCTCTACTTGTTAAGGGAGAGGGGAGAGAGAAGTAGTTCTCGTTACAAGGCTCTGCTTTGTAATGCATAGCTTGAGGCTCTGCCTTTAGCATCAATTGAAGGCAGAGCCTTCATAAATGGGTTCCCAGCCAGAGACTGGGAACCAGTCAAAAATACAGAGACTGGGAACCAGTCAAAAATAATAAAAAATTATTTTAAAATGACAGACGAAGATAACGAATCGGAAATACTGCATACCGATTTTACTCAAGCATTTGAAGAATTATATTCTCATCAATTAACTATTCCCCGTCTTGATATTAATATTCGCAATAATTTTGTAGATAGTAAGTTGGGTTAGATGCAGGAAAAACTTAATAAGTAAATAACAATTGCGACTGCGTCGTAACCCAACATCAAGTTTTGAATGCAGCGAGTTATTTTGTTGGCTCTTTGACACTTACTTTGATTTTAATTATTTTGTTGAGTTTTCCGCTCTGATGTTGGGTTTCGTCCCTTAACCCAACCTACTAACTAATATTCAGATTGCTCAAGAAACAGAAGCGAATATCATAATATTTAATTCAAGCAGTGCAAATAGTTGTGCTTCCTACATTGGTTATGACGTAATAGGGAATATTGTTAGTGTTGTAACTGATTTTTTCTTAATGTCTGATTTTCCAATATTTGAAGAAGATTAGAGATAGAAAAAGTAATCACTGAAAACAACCCTAATCCTCTTTCCCCGAAGCTCCCACATTCGCAATTTCATAACCATCCGGATAACTACGAATGGGAGAATCAATATAAAAATCAGAAGTCAACCTGGGAGGAAACAAACGCAATACCCTAGCCCGAATTTTTAAACTATTTGCAACTGCATTTCGCAAGAAATTAGAAGGATGTTCAAATCCAAAAGCATCAAGCATACTATCGTCAAGTAAAGCCAATGTTGCAGGTTTTAAAGCAGAATGCATCCACGAAGGGAACCAACTTAAAAATAAGTTTTGTGTAGCTTCACCCACTCGACGGTTACTTTCTGCAAAACGGAAATATTTTTCTTCGTAATCGAGATTATAGCGTTCAAATTCTTCATAGGTTTCAGGAATGTCTTGAATATGCATCCTAATACCTACTTCCCGCCAAAAATAAAAAGATGATAGCTTTTCATTATCGCACATTGCACGCCAACCGAAACGAGCATTCCAACGAATTGGATCGTATATAAAAGTTGAAAGCACGTAGAGAAAATCTTCGTTAGCAATTTTAAACCGAGAATGAATCGCATTCATTCGTTCGATTGCTTGTTTACCGCGAGTATCATCGTAACCCCACTTACTAATCTCAACAACAATAATTGAGGTATCGTCATAGCGTTTTTGTGGACGTTTGTTAAATTCTTGGGTTTTATCCAGCAATTTAGAAACACTCGGAACGCAGAAAGTTCGCATCAAAGCAACTTCCAACGAACGAACCATATCCCAAGGGAACTCATACCCCGTCATTAAATGGTAAATCTGACAATGATCGCTTACAGCATCAAGTTGTTTAATTTCATGGAGATTATTGTAGCGTTTGGGATGCACTGTGAATTATTTCCTAAATCAGAAATGATAAAAATTATAAAATTAATCAATGTTTAGCTTGGTCTGTTAAAAACGAAGCTACAAAATATCAAGTTAAGTCTCTATTCTATTTAACAATATGATGTTTGGGAAATACTTAACCAACACAAGAAAACTAGCGACATCATGGTTAGATGTGACCCGCATAATAAAAAAATACAACATCTCCGCTGTCAGCTTTGCTTAAATGTTGCTCAAAACCATCAATAACCGCTTGACGTGTTGCAGATTCATTTGTTAACTTTTGCGTAACTAATTCCCATGTCTTTTTATTTCCATTATCATCAGAAATCTTGTGTTGAGTCGCAACCTCTAAATATTTTTCTATTGCCTTAATATCATTAACACAACCCTTTAGCAAACTCACTCCCGATTCAGGAGCATATTCATCAATACCAACAAGTAAAGCGTAAATTTTGTTAGCCATTCCTCTTCTCCTATCTGAGCATGTAATTTTCTGTTCTGAGTAATAGTATTAATTGCTCACTTTCCTTTGAGAGTCTTTCTTAGCCAAATATCTTGTACAATTTACTCAAAAACCTCGGCATTACAATTAAGAGTCTTACAGCAGAAATCGTATAACGATTACTGTCTTAACTTTTAAGCATTGTCCCTATATATATAGGTACAGAAAAAATTAACTTATGCAGTTAGAGGATGTTTGAAAAGTATAGTTTTTAGCCCAACTTTCGGATTATCCCCCCTTCCCCCCTTAAAAAGGGGGGTAACGGCTCCCCCTTTTTTAAGGGGGATTTAGGGGGATCTTAAGATTTACGAGTTTTATTTATGACTTCCCAAACATCCTCTTAGGTTGGTTAGTGATGGGGTAAAGGGGGGATAAAATAATTTTTATTTACCTTTTGGGGAATACGTCTGTGTTAGCACTGCATCTCCCGAAGGTTCAAATCCAATAATTTGTTCTCCTGCCAAAAAAATAACGGGCAAAAAGCCCGTATAATAATTCTTTCTATTCAAAGTCAGGTACGGTCACAATTATCACAATGTTTTGTTGGTGCGTGACACAGTAAAGGTTATTACTACGTTTAAAACTAGTCAAAGTGTCACAGCACCCTACAGTCAAACCTCTAACCTTTAACCTGTTTTACATCCACTTAGGTACAGCTATCTCACAAGCTATAGGCTTTTCATTGACATCTTTCAATCGTGAAGTAGTAAATCTATCCATCCAATTTCGTAGATAATCTCGATTTGCTTTTTGCTCGGAAGGTTCGGTACTATCTGGAGAATGAGGCATTAATCCCACAATTGCTGCGGTGGTAACGCAGTACATAGATTTTTGGAAACTTTTACAAATTTGCACTAGTAAATCATCTTCTCCTCGACGAGTTTGACGATAAACTTCGTGCAAATATTCAGGTAGATAGTGACGCATATCATGCATTAATAATGTGGGAGGAATTCCCGCACCTCCGATTGGTAATGGATCTGCATATAATGCACCGTATTGAAATTTTCCTTGATCTGGGGGAATTTGATAAGCTTGAGCGTTGTAAGAAACTGTACCGTGGAAAGGCGTTCCTCGGAAGAATATTGCTTCTACATAAGGAACAGCAGTATCCATTAAAAATGTTAAACCTACTTCTTCGGGGATTAAGTCGTAAACTTGATCTCGAATTTTGACGCTGTAGGTAATCGGGTTACTCGCATTTGCCACCAAACCGCCTTTAATATGGTCTACAACTTGACCAATTGATGTTATTTTACCTTTATTGTATAAGTCCGATAAACTCATAAAAGCATCGGACATGACGCGCCAAAATTGCCCCAAACCGCTGTAATAAGAGCAAACTCTTAACTGTTCGATTAAAAATTCTGGAAACAGTTGATTAATACCCAATACTAAAGGATTATTTTTAAATTTCGCGTTAATAACAGCTTTTGCTTTTTCTCTAAATTTGTCTGAATCTACGTATTCATCTAATCCACCGCCACCATGCCACAGCATTGATTTCATACAATACTCGGCATATTCGTAATTAATTCTGTCGTGCTGCCAGTGACGCAGTAATTTTTGTAAATTGATTTCGCCGTTAAAATATTTGAAAAACGGGAAAAATACTAAAAATTGATTATTGGCAAAGTATATAAGATTGTTTGAATAAGCATCTAAAACTACACCGTAACTATGAAGAACTCCAACTACTTCAGTTAAATTTTCTGGAGTATCTGGAAGTAATGCATCTCCACTTAATAACCGTTCAATATATTCTGCTAAAGGATGCTTACTAAATTGATTTTTCTTAGTAGTTACCATAAAAATTTATCCTGTAATATTTTAATTTGGTAATTGGTAATGGGTAATTGGTAATGGGTAATTGGTAATTGGTAATTGATAATTGGTAATGGGTAATGGGTAATTGGTAATTGATAATAAATAACTAACCACTAACCACTAACCACTAACCACTAACAACTAATCATTAAAAGACACATTCACAATCGGATTTTGTACGCTCATCATGGCGTTTGTTGTTGGTTCCGTTAAACGTGTTAACCAGTTTGGTTGGATGCCAAAAATTACTATTAATACAGCTAAAACTATTGCTGGCATTCTATCCGCCCAATAAACGCGGGGTAGATTAGTTACTTGTTCGGATAATCGTCCGAAAAAGCATTTACTCATCAAAATCAAAAAGTAAGCAGCAGTTAAACCGGTTCCAATCATCGAAACTAAAGTTTGTATCGGAAAAACTTCATAACTGGCACGGAATACCACAAATTCCGAAATAAAACCTACCATTCCCGGTATCCCAGCACTTGCCATTACCCCCAAAACCATCAAGCTGCCAATTAAAGGCAAACCTCTTTCCGGGTTTAGCAATCCTTGAACAACATCTAAATTGCGACTGCCTGCTTTTTTATACACAATTCCTACCAGCAAAAACAGCAGCGCCGAAATTAAACCGTGGCTAATCATTTGCATGACGGTACCTAATATACTTAATGGTGTGGCAGCCGCTGCACCTAGAAGTATATATCCCATATGCGCTACAGAACTGTAAGCCACCATTTTCTTCATGTCTTTTTGCGCGATCGCACAGGATGCACCGTAAAGCACGCTGATTACTGCCCAAGTTGCCAGCCAAGGCGCTAAATATGTCCAAGCTTCTGGCAGCAAATACATTCCGAAGCGGAGTATACCGTAGGTTCCTAGCTTCAAAAGTACTCCCGCTAGTAATACGGAAATTGGTGTAGAAGCTTCTACGTGAGCATCTGGCAACCATGTATGCAAGGGTACTAAGGGCATTTTGATGCCAAAACCAATCAAAATTCCAACTAGCAGTAAAATTTGTGTCGCTAATGGTATGGAGCTTGTTTGCAATCCTTCCAAAGCAAAACTAGTCGCACCACTTAACCAAACCAAACCCAAGAAACTCGCTAAAACCAAAATTCCGGAAACAGCAGTGTAAATCAAAAATTTTGTTGCTGCATAACCCCGACGTTCCCCACCCCATATAGCAATCAGCAAATAGAGGGGAATTAATTCTAATTCGTAAAACAAGAAAAATAACAGCAAATCCTGGGATAAAAACGCTCCGGTTACTCCCACGTTGAGCAGCAATAACAAAGAATAATACAGCCGCGATCGCGATATGGCTTTATCGCTGCTATAAACGGCTATTCCTGTCAACAATGCATTTAATATCAGTAAAGGCAAAGATAAACCATCAATACCAATCTGATAATTCAAACCTAATGCATCTATCCAAGGAATGAATTCGCTAAACTGTTGATTAACTTCCCCGATATTAAACTGACTGGCTAAAACTAAAGTCCATAAAAAAGAAATTACAGTAACACTCAAAGCTACTGTTCGAGAAACTTTTGATGTCATGCCGGGAAAAAACCCAATTAAAGCCGCACCTAAAAGCGGTAGCACAATTAAAATACTCAGCATGGGGGAATTGGTAATTGGTAATTGGTGAGAGACGGGAGAGAGGGGGGAGAGGGGGAAGAGTGGGAAGAATTAATTATTTAAACTCCTAACTCCCAACTCTTAAACTGTTAACTGATAATCCACACCCTTTGAATGAATAACTGATAACTGTTCACTGTTCACTGATTAAAACGGTAAATTATTCAGCAAACCTAAGGACCAACTAATAAATAAGCCGATTAAACTGACTCCGAAGATAATGGTCAGTAAATAACCTTGAGAACGCCCGGAAATACTGTATTTCAAACCTTGTCCGCTGAAGATTGCTGCAAAACCAACTAGATTCACAAATCCATCTACCAAATAGCGATCGCTCCAAGCAGAAATTTTAGATAACCATGCGACAGCACCCACTAAGGTTACTCGATAAATCCGGTCTATATAAAAGTCATATCCTAATAAATCTTGTATAAATCTCCAAGTTAATACTCTCGATCTTGACCAAGCTTTATGCAGATAAATTGTAGAACCGATAATTACCCCAAGTAAACTCGAAGATACTAATGCTGCTAATACATACCAATTAATACTGTCCCAAGTGGGTAACAAGTACCATTTCTGAAGCATCATAGGTACTAACAAAGTCATTATAGTCAGCGATACCATTGGTAATGCCATTGGCCAATGCACTTCGGGAGTTCGACGAGTTTTTTGTTGTGTTTCTCCCCAAAATGCTAATCTAAATACCCTTGTCAAATTCAAGGCTGTTAAACCGTTGACTATTACCAAAATTCCAATTACCCAGGGGCTAGTTAAAACAAAACCGTCAGCCCATGAGAGCATTGCCCAAAAACTTCCTAAAGGTAGCAGCGTTACCATACCCGCCGAACCCACAATAAAAGCTGTAGTGGTTGCAGGCATCCGCGACCATAATCCCCCCATCTCGGTTATATCCTGAGTGTGAGTAGTATAAATCACCGAGCCAGCACTCATAAATAATAAAGCTTTGGCTATACCGTGAGTCAATAATAAAAGCAGCGCTACACCACCTTGTTCCATACCTGCTGCCACAAACACTAAACCCATGTATGCACTAGTGGAATGGGATAATGTTCGCTTAATATCTATTTGAGCGATGGAAACTAAACTTGCTCCTACCGCAGTAACAGTACCGATAACTAGCAAAGCATCTAAAGCTACTGGCGATAAAGCTATAATCGGCTCTAACTTGTAAAGTACGTAAGCACCACCAGCAACTACTAAAGAATTTCGCAGTACAGAAGCTGGATTTGGTCCTTCCATTGCTTCGTCTAACCACAAATTCAGGGGAAACTGAGCGCATTTACCTATAGGTCCAGCAATCAATGCTAACCCCAATAAAGTCGAAGTTAGGGGGCTTAAATCTGCCGTCTGCGCCCATTCATATAAGTCGGAAAAATCCCAACTACCTGCCATCGTGCCAATAGTTACTACTCCCATTAGCAGCAACAAATCCCCTACTCGTTTGGTAAGAAATGCATCGCGTGCAGCAGTAACTACTAAGGGTTGAGCATACCAAAATCCGACCAATAGATAAGTTGAAAGAGTTAAAACTTCCAATACCATGTAGCTGAGCAATAAAGAATCGCTAATAGCTAAAGCAGTCAAAGCTGCTTCAAAGAAACCCATTAAAGCGAAAAATCTTGCTGTAGCCCAGTCTTTTTCCAAGTAGCCCAAGGCATAAATTTGTGCTAGCAAACTTAATCCGGCAATTAAAATCGTCGCACCAATACCTACTGACGATATATCTAATTCAAAAGCTAAATTTAAATCGCGGCACGAAAACCAATTAATAATATAAGTTTGTGGTGTACTACCTTCAACTTCTTTAAATACCAATAAACCATGAATTAAAGCTGCCGCAGTTGTCAGTATATTTAAATAAGCTGCCGGTCTTGGCCCAGTACGCTTAATTAAGCCTACCGTCCAAGGCAAAGTTAATAGCGCACCTACTAATCCATATAAAGGCAAAGCCCAACTAGTTGAAAACAAGAACTGATTCATATAAAATTGTCGCTACAAAAGCCTTTAAGATTTTTTCCTAAATTTGTCACTAAATCATGCAATATAAACCTGTATTCATGCAGTTCCATTTTTGATTCAAAGCTTGTTTATAGGTACTTTTTTTGAAAACAATCTCATCTAAAAAAACTCTTCTCCGAATAAGTGTTTTTGCTTCGTTCTGCGATTTTTACTAATTTCAGAATCCAAAATTATGTGTCTGATAAGAAAAATTTATATTTATTTTATATCTGTTTTGCACCAATGACAATCTTGGAAGAAAGACCGAATTAGAACTCTTTGAGATGACGGAGATTCCTCACTACTATATAATTTATGCTTGTACGAAGGCAGTTTGGGCAAATGTAATAAAGAAATTATAAAGCAGAAGTGACCACTCTAGAAACTGTAAAGTTCTAGACGACTGTAACTGACCCTCAAAGATATGTTAAGTTTTTTAAAATGCTTTTATTACAAACTATTATACTAATTTATATTGCAAGGGGTGCAAAGCTTTCATATGCTTAATTGAGAAGGCTTTTTTTTTAGCTCAAGATTGAGGGCTATATGCGTTCAAAAAACCTTCCCTCTAAGAGTACGAATCGAGTAAGTTGTTGGAGTCAGTAAATGCCTATAGCAGTTGGAATGATTGAAACCAAAGGTTTCCCAGCAGTCGTGGAAGCTGCGGATGCGATGGTGAAAGCCGCTCGCGTTACCTTGGTTGGTTATGAAAAAATCGGTAGTGCCCGCGTGACAGTAATTGTTCGGGGAGATGTTTCTGAAGTACAAGCTTCAGTTGCAGCAGGAATCGAAGCCGCTAGAAGAGTTAACGGTGGTGAAGTAGTTTCCACTCACATTATTGCTCGTCCCCATGAGAACCTGGAATATGTACTACCAATTAGGTACACCGAAGCAGTGGAGCAATTCCGAACTTAACGGCTTTTAATTAGTAAAAATTTTTGTGATATGCCCTGCATACTGGCTTTAATTGAGCTTGCTGCGCGAGCAAATTAATAACAAAAATAAGAAAAACGCCCCAAGTAACATCTGTTATTTTCTGTAAAAACTGATGGGTTGATTATATTCATTTAAAGTGTGGTAGTCAGTAACTCAAATAAGCACTTGGGAATTATTAGTTAAGCCTCCCAGGGCAAATCTAATCATTGCCTTTGTGTAGAGAAAAATAGACCGCCAAGTTTTTACTGTACAAATATTTGTACGGTTTTTTGAAGGCGGTTCCCTTCTTAAAACAAGAGCAGTTTTATTTTTAGGACAATTTTCGAGGATTAAAAGAAATGTCGATTGCAGTCGGAATGGTTGAAACTCTGGGTTTTCCAGCGGTTGTAGAAGCAGCAGACGCGATGGTGAAAGCCGCTCGTGTTACCTTGGTTGGATACGAAAAGATTGGTACCGGAAGAGTTACCGTTATTGTTCGAGGAGACGTATCTGAAGTCCAAGCTTCAGTTGGAGCAGGAATCGATTCAGTAAAGCGAGTAAACGGCGGACAAGTATTATCTACCCATATCATTGCTCGTCCTCACGAAAACCTCGAATACGTTCTACCGATTAGATATACCGAAGATGTAGAACAATTCCGGGAAAATGTGAACGCAATTCGTCCTTATGGTGGTAGACCGTAATTTTAATATCATACGAAAGGAATGCAAATTGCCAGAGTTCGCGGTACCGTATCTAGCACGCAAAAAGACCCAAGTTTTAGAGGAGTTAAACTGCTGCTGTTACAACTAATAGACGAAGAAGGACGTGTCCAGCCAGAATATGAAGTAGCAGCAGATGCCGTCGGTGCGGGAGTTGATGAGTGGGTACTTGTCAGTCGCGGTAGTGCTGCTCGTCAAGTTTATGGCAACGAACAGCGTCCAATTGATGCAGCAGTAGTAGCGATAATCGATACGGTTTACGTTGAAAATCGCCAAATCTACAGTAAGAAAGACCAATATCGATAGTTAGTTGTTAGTGAGACAGCGCTGTCTTGGGGGTTTCCCCCATGAGCGACTGCGTTAGCGAAGCGTCTCCCGGAGGGAGATACCCGAAGGGTGGATAGTTGTTAGTTGTTAGTAGGACAACTCATAACTCATAACTCCTAACTCCTAACTCCTAACTCCTAACTCCTAACTCATGACTAACAACACATTTGAGGAGAAATAAAGCTATGAGAGTCCGCACTATGACAGCGGCTCCCCCAACCCCTTGGTCGAATGATTTATCTGAACCGCGAATTCACGAGACTGCTTTCGTACACTCGTTTTCCCATATAATAGGCGATGTTGAAATCAGTTCTAATGTAATTGTTGCTCCAGGAAGTTCGGTGCGAGCGGATGAAGGAGCGCCGTTTTTTATAGGTGAAAACACTAATATTCAAGATGGCGTTGTTATACATGGCTTAGAACAAGGTCGGGTATTAGGGGATAATAAAAAAGAATATTCAGTATGGATAGGTAAAGACAGTTGCATTACCCACATGGCTCTGATTCACGGACCTTGTTATATCGGTAGTAACTGCTTTATCGGCTTTCGTTCGACGGTATTTAATGCCAGAGTAGGCGATGGATGTATCGTAATGATGCACGCCTTAATTCAGGATGTAGAAATTCCCCCCGGTAAATATGTACCTTCCGGGGCTGTGATTATTAGTCAACAGCAAGCCGACCGCTTGCCAGATGTAAATCCACAGGATAAAGAATTTGCTCATCATGTAGTAGGAGTAAATCAGGCACTTAGAGCGGGTTACCTTTGTGCTGAAGATACTAAATGTATTACAAAAGTACGTGAAAAAATAGACACATATAATACAAAAGCCAATAACGATTCGCAAACACAAACGCAAAGGAGTATTGAAGTGTATAACAGTGGTTTGGATAATCAAACAGTAGACCAAGTACGCTATCTGTTGGAGCAAGGATTTAAAATTGGCACCGAGCATGTAGATAAAAGACGTTTTCGCACGGGTACCTGGCATAGCTGCCAACCTATAGATGCTAGAAGTATTGGTGATGCAGTATCGGCTTTAGAAGGTTGCATGACCGAACACCAAGGCGAATATATCCGCTTGTTCGGTATCGATACCAAGCACAAAAAACGAGTTTTAGAAACAATTATTCAACGTCCCGACGGTTCCACAAAACCAAATACAACATCTACCTACACTACGCCTCCAAAACCCAGCAATGGTGGATATAGTAGCAGTTATAGCGATAGCAGTTACAACAATAGTAGCTATAGAAGCACTAACAATGGTAACTATAGCAACGGCAGTTCTCAACTCAGCACCGAAACTATAGATCACGTTCGTAACTTGCTCTCGGGCGGTTACAAGATTGGCATGGAACACGTTGACAAGCGACGTTTTCGCACCGGTTCTTGGCAAAGCTGTAGTCCAATTCAGACCAACAACGCCAGCGAAGCTATTTCAGCTTTGGAAGAATGCATGAGAAGTCATCAAGGCGAATACGTGCGTTTAATTGGAATCGACCCCAAAGCAAGAAGAAGAGTATTAGAAACCATTATTCAACGTCCCGATGGTTCTAGTAACGGCTCATCCAACGGCAACGGTGGTTCGTACCGTCCCGCCACTGATGTTCCTTCAGACTCAGCTTCTACATTTACCCCTGAAGTCAGAAGATATGGCGCGGGTGCTGGTTCTACGGCAACTCTTACAGATACTCGCTTGAGTGCTGAAGCCATAGACGAAGTTCGCAATCTGTTGCGTGGTGGTTATCAAATCAGTGCCGAACACGTAGACAAGCGTCGTTTCCGAACAGGTACTTGGTATAGCTGCGGACAGATAAATTCCAACTCCGAAAGAGAAGTAGTAGGAATCTTAGAATCATACATAACAGAATATCCAGGAGAATACGTCCGCTTAATTGGCATTGATCCCAAAGCCAAGCGTCGTGTAGTCGAAACCATTATTCAACGTCCGTAATTTGGGAATTGGGGAATGGGTAATGGGTAATAGATAATGGGTAATAGATAATGGGTAAGAAATTAAAGATATTAACTTAATTCATAATTCCTGATTCTTTCTCTCCTTGTCTCTCCATCCTCTCATCCCCTTCTCCCCCAATCCCCTTTTCTTCCCTCCACTCAAGAGATTAAAAACAAAATGTCCGTGCCGCCACTGCGTCTGTATAACAATTTTGAGACTTTTTTCAGTGGTGAGGTGATTATTCATGCTAGTGCTGTGATTGCACCAGGCGTAATAATGCAGGCAGCCCCCGATAGCAAAATAATTATCGGTTCTGGAGTTTGTATTGGTATGGGGTCGATTCTCCAGGTAGATACAGGAACTTTAGAGATAGAATCGGGCGCTAACTTGGGAGCCGGTTTCCTAATGGTTGGTGCCGGTAAAATTGGTGCAAATGCCTGTATAGGTTCGGCTACAACTGTTTTTTGTGCTTCTGTAGAACCAGGAGAAGTAGTAGCACCTGGTTCGATTGTGGGAGATAGCAGTAGGTCTTTTACAGAATCTTCCACCAAAGAAATGAATGGTAGAGTTCACCAGCCTCAGTTACCTTTAGCAGAAGAAGCCGAAGAAACACAAGAAGTTGAGGAAGCCGAAGAAACACAAGAAGTTGAGGAAGTCCACAAAGAAATCTCTTCTGATACTTCTGGAGATTCTGATGCTCCTAATAATTCGATTTATAGCACTCCTCCCATTACCCCTTCACCTCGCCCTTACGTTAGTCCATCCCCAATTTCTTATTTTTCTCTGACTCAAGAGTCAACAGAGGAAATCGTTTCGTCAGAGAATTCATCAGAGGAACATGTCAATATAGAAAATACAGAAGAGTCATCAGCAGAAGAACCAGCCAATACAAATTCTAACGGCATGGGAAATCATATTTATGGAAGAAGTAGTATTAAAAGCCTGCTAGTAACTTTATTTCCCCACCGACAAAACTTGAACGAACCTCCTGAAGATGAATCTGAAGAAGGATGAAATAAATCCGCCTATGCATTAGACTTATATACTTTAATTGTTCCTAATAAGGGTTTTGACCCTTCAAGTTTTAGTATCAAAAAAAGACAACTTTTTTCTTTGAATACAAGCCCACCGGCTTCAAGATATTTTCCATGCTCCATGCTTCACTTTTATAAAAGCTAGGATTAAAGGTAAATCGTAAACTCATATACTTAATTTTATCCTTCACCTGTCGCAGTTAGTTGGAGTTTTGGGGAAAACTTAAATGCACTCGTATAATTATTCATCAGACCGAGATAATAGCAAAGGGGCTGCTTTAGGATTAGTGTCTACTCTTAGTTTTCCTGCCATCGTGGGAACTGCGGACATGATGCTTAAATCTGCTGGAGTTCACTTAATTGGGTATGAAAAAATTGGCGGGGGACATTGTACGGCAATTATTCGGGGTGGAATAGCCGATGTGCGTTTGGCTGTAGAATCCGGCGAACAAACCGCACAACAATTCGGGCAGTTTGTTTCGAGTTTGGTAATACCTCGCCCCTATCCTAATTTGAATATTGTCTTACCTATTATTAGCAAAATAGGTAATATTGCCGAAGGAGCTAGTTATAGTAAATTGAGCAATCAAGCAGTTGGTTTGGTTGAAACAATCGGTTTCCCGGCAATGGTGGGAGCCTCGGATGCCATGCTTAAATCAGCAGATGTTCAGCTGGCAGCTTACGAAAAAATCGGCTCTGGTTTGTGTACTGCGATAATTCGCGGTTCTGTCGCAAATGTTGCAGTTGCTGTAGAAGCTGGGATGTACGAAGCCGAGCGAATTGGGGATTTAAATGCTGTTATGGTAATACCTCGTCCGTTGGATGAATTAGAGCAAACGCTACCTGTAGCAAGTTGTTGGATAGAAGAACGTCAACCAGTAAATTTACCAATCAACATCAAAGAGCAAGTTGGAGAAGCTGAATTATTGGAATTGCCAGAATTAAACAAGTTACCCGAAAAAGTAGTTGAAGAAATTTCAATCGTACCGGAAGTTGAAAGATTGGAAATTGGTGAGTTGGAATAATTATAGGTTATTGGGCATTGGATTACTTGTTGTGCTTTCATGCTAAATGTACAGCCTAAATACCGTTATTTCAAATAATAACTTTTAATGTATCATAAATGAAATACTTATTCTTAGATAAATACTATAGAGAATAGTCTATGGATATCCCTATAACTTTTCCATGAGCTAAAACTGTTTCTAGCTTGATTCTTCGATAATATATATAGATATATCTATGGAAAAGCATTTTTACATAGACATTTGTTTATTGAGTATTATTTGAGGATAATCAACATTGAATCAAGCGACACTGCACCAGTTAAGAGTGTTTGAAGCAGCAGCACGGCACGGTAGTTTTACACGCGCTGCAGAAGAATTGTTTCTTACGCAACCCACCATTTCCATGCAGATAAAACAACTGACAAAATCGGTGGGAATCCCGTTATTTGAACAAGTTGGTAAGCGATTATATCTTACAGAAGCAGGACGAGAATTATTTGCTACTTGCCAAGAGATTTTTAATACTTTGGCTCAGTTTGATATGAAAGTGGCAGATTTAAAAGGTTTAAAACAAGGGCAATTACGCTTATCAGTCATAACAACAGCAAAGTATTTTATTCCGCGTTTATTAGGTTCATTTTGTCAGCTTTATCCAGGAATTGAAATTTCTTTACAAGTGACAAATCACGAAGGAATTCTGGAAAGAATGACAAGCAATCAAGATGATTTATATATTATGAGTCAAATTCCTGAACATCTTGATATAAATTGCGAAGCATTTTTAGAAAATCCTTTAGTCGTTTTAGCTCCTATTAATCATCCTTTAGCTGGTGAAAAGAATATTCCTATATCAAAGCTGGCAAATGAACCTTTTATTATGCGCGAACCTGGTTCTGGAACAAGAAGAGCGGTGCAAAAATTATTTGACGAAAATGATGTAGAGGTCAAAGTAAAACTAGAATTGGGTAGTAATGAAGCGATAAAGCAGGCTATTGCTGGTGGTTTAGGAATATCGGTTTTATCTCGTCATACGTTAATGCCTCATGCAGAGGATTTAACTGTTTTAGATGTAGAATATTTCCCTATCAAACGCAATTGGTATATGGTTTATCCTAATGGAAAGCAATTATCTATTGTTGGACGTACCTATTTTGAATATTTACTCGAAGCAGCCAAGCAATTTGCGACAGGAAACACTTTGTACGAGAAAAAATAGGGAATGGAGGAAATTCCTTGGCTGATGTTGTGTGGAGATGCAGCGCACTGCTGCGTCTCCGGGTTTTGCAGGATAATAAAAAATCCTTAAAAGAATATCTCTTAAACAAACAAAGAATTGTCTACAGCAACTAAACTATCAGCAAACTTGAGAAATTCGATATCGAAGTAGAATTTTCAAATAAAACTCGCTTAACTAAAAACTTCTGAAACGAATAAAGAAACATCTATCGTAAGCAAACCATCGTTAAATCTAAGAAAATCCATATCATTTGAATTATCAGTAATAATACTTCTAACTTGAACAGTAAAATCATCCATAAAATCAGCAATAGTCAAATCAGATAGATTGCTGCTATTATCTATCGCATCTTCACCGCGATCGCTAAAAATTTCGTTGCTTACTATACCCTCGATTTGACTTACAGGTTGTTCTTGAGTACCCACAATAGTAAAAGTTACAATACCACTATCGGTACCACCCTTACCATCGGAGATAGTATATTCAAAACTATCGGTTGTGGTTTCACCGTCGTTTAGCGAATCAAATTGTCCGTTGGGATCGTAATCAAAAGTTCCATCGGAATTCATGGTTAATAAAGCACCCGAATCAAGAATAATTTGATTACCCACATCTGTATTACTATTAACTTCAATAACTGTCAAAATATCGCTATCGGGGTCGCTATCAACACCTCTACCGTTATTAACAAAAACCTTACCTCCTCGAAAAGCTTCGTTTTCTAAAGTTGTAAATTCGTCGTCATTAGCAATAGGAGGATTATTTGGTGAAGGGTTATTTAATAATACTGAAACATTACCAGAACTTAAGTTAATTGCAGCAATATCAGAATTTCCATCACCGTTAAAATCTCCTACTATTAACGAGTCTGGATTATTGCCAACAGCAAAATTCTGTGCCGCGTCAAAATTGCCATTACCATCTCCTAATAGCACTGACACATCGCTAGATAAATAATTAGCCGTAATCAGGTCAAGTTTTTCATCACCATTAAAGTCTGCTACAGTTACCGAACGTGGCGAATTTCCGACAGCAAAACTTTGTGGAGCAGCGAAATTATTATCATCTCCTAATAGCACTAAGACGTTATCGGAAGACTCGTTTACTACAGCAATATCGGAATTTCCATCACCATTAAAGTCTGCAACACTCAACGTTTGTGCCAAATTTCCAATCGCATTTTGTATGAGGTCAAAATTAACTGCCATAATTACTTCTCCATTAATTTAAAAATAATAAGCGGTTAATTCTACTAATAAAGCAGTACACCGCTAAAATATACATATAAATTAACCGAGTTTTTACCGGCGAAGATTATCACTAAATACGATTGAAGAATCTGAGTTCAAACCTTTTGGAACACCTGAAGGTTAACTTTGAACTAACTTCGGATAAATGTACAATTTATTTTTTGGATCTTCCTAAACAAACAAAGAATCGTCTACAGCAACTAAACCATCATCAAACTTGAGAAATTCGATATCAATTAAAGTGTCGGTACCAATTTCGGAACCGCAGACGGTAAAGTTATCGGTAGAACCCAAAATCGTGAAATCGGATTGATTGCCGCTATACTCAACCACATCCGCAGTTACCTGGTATTCATCACCATTTTGAGCGGTGAAAGTAGTTTGCCGATATGCTGAAGGCATGACGCTTTGATTAATTTCCCCTTTGCCATCGAATAGATTGTCGTCTTGATTGCCAATAAATCTATCGTTGCCAATGGTTCCAGTAACGTTTTCAATTGTGGTTAAAGTGTCTTCCCAAGTGAGAGCGTTGTTATCAGAAGAATGTCGAGCGCTGTTTTG
This sequence comes from Rivularia sp. PCC 7116, assembly GCF_000316665.1. GTDB lineage: Bacteria > Cyanobacteriota > Cyanobacteriia > Cyanobacteriales > Nostocaceae > Rivularia. The sequence goes on from NC_019678.1 coordinate 3,446,863, forward strand.
AGATAGATTTACATCCAACCCAGCAATATCTCCAAATACACCATCAAAAGTTAAATCGGAATAATCGGCGGTATCAATACCATCTTGCCCGCGTAAAGTATCGTTACCCAAACCACCGTTAAGAATATCGTCACCGCTAGCACCGCGAACTAAATCGTTACCGCCTTTACCGAACAATACATCGTTATCGTTGCCGCCACCAATTAATTCATCTTTACTACCGCCATAGATAGTATCGTTGCCGTTATCTCCCCGAAGTTCGCTGTTTTCACCATCAAAATCATCAAAACGGTCAATTCTGTCTGCTGCTAAAACATCATCACCCGCATTACCGCGAATTATGTCGCCACCTCTTCCGCCTTCGATAGTATCGTTACCGTTTTTACCGGAAATTTTATCGTTGCCGGAAGTACCTTGAATATCGTCGTCGTTTTCTGTGCCTTCGATTAAATTTACTGGATTAGTCTTATCTAAATCTAGCTTCCAGAGTTCCCTTCCATTGCTACCGTCGTCGGCAGTGAAAAACAGCTTGCCATCAAAGACAATCAAATTTTCTGGATTGGAATTACCTTCACCAGGATTAATATCAGCTACAAGTTGAGTACCGTTTGCAGTAACGTCACTTACCCACAATTCTCTACCGTTAGTACCGTCATTAGCTGTGAAAAACAGCTTATCGTTAAAGACAGTTAAATTTGCTGGAGAAGAACTATTAAAACCAGGATTAATATCTTTGAAGAGTTGGGTACCGCTTTCGGTGCCATCAGTTACCCATAATTCAAAACTCTCACCGCCAGTGAAGGCAGTAAAAAACAGCTTATCGTTAAAGACTGTAAAATTTCCTGGGGTAAGTACATCAAATCCTGGGGTTATATCTTTGAGCAATTGAGTACCTTCGGAAGTACCATCGCTTACCCATACTTCTGGGCCGGTGGAACCGTTATCGGCGACGAAAAACAGCTTATTATTAAAGACTGTTATATCTCCGGGAAAAGCTGTACGGGGACTTGTATTAATATCTTTTATTCGTTGAGTACCACTCTCTGTGCCATCAGTTACCCATAATTCTGAATTATTCACACCAAAATACAGTTTTCCGTTAAGCTCGGTAAAACCTGTTGGAGAAGAATTATCGCTACCAGGGGTAATATCTTTCACCAGTTGAGTGCCATCTTCGGTGCCGTCACTTACCCATAGTTCATTGCCATTAATACCATCCGAGGCACCAAAAAACAGCTTTCCATCAAATACAGTTATATCTGTGGGTTCGGAATCTTCCTGACCTGGATTAATATCTTTTAGCAATTGGGTACCATCTTCAGTGCCGTCACTTACCCATAATTCATTGCCATTATCGTTGTTTTGTGCTGTAAAAAACAATTTTTCGTCAAGGATAACGAAATTGTTGGGGAAGGAATTATTTTCCCCAGGGTTAATATCTTTGATTAATTGAGTACCATCTTCAGTGCCGTCACTCACCCACAGTTCAACCCCATTATTACTATCTGAAGCTCGGAAAAATAGCTTTTCATTAAATATTGTCAAATCTTGTGGATTGGAACCATCCCCACCAGGACTAATATCGTTGAGTAACTGGGTACCAGCTTCGGTGCCATCGCTTACCCATAGCTCCTCTCCACTGCTACCATCTGAAGAACTAAAAAACAGCTTTTCGTTAAAAACTGTCAATTCTTGTGGGGAGGAATTCCCGTTACCAGGATTAATGTCTTTGACTAATTCGGGTGTGAAATTAAAGCTATGAAATTTTCTGTCCACGTTGTTATTGTTAGACATAACTGCTCCTTTCTAAAAATTATTTTGAAGAAGTACTTTTTATCTAGTTTTATCGCTGACTGAAGATAATAAATTAACTGAAATATAAAACTGCATCGACTTTAAAATCAATTATTTCTTTACACTAATAACGGCAAACGCAGTTGAAAAAACATCTGTAATTTCAAGCCTTTCAGAAAATCATTCGTAATTTACCTATGTATGACAACAAAAAATAATCTCGTATTGGAATGATTCTGTTTACGTTATTAGAATCTTTATAACGGCATAAATTGCATAGCAGAAGATAAAAAGATACAATTCCCTACGAACCTGCGTATTTAACAGTTATTCTACATCTGTAATTAATAAAATATCTCTAATTTTAAGGGTATTATGTGACTTTTTTTAAATCGCCAGGATTAATGTATTTAAATAAACATTCATCAAAAATAATTCAAGTATTAATTAATGCAGCATCATCTGAATTAGAAAAATTTTAAAAGCATAAATACCAATTAATTTGGTGTAGATACGCTAATTAAAATATGTTTTTAGTTGCATATCGAAATTGAATTAGAAACACAGTGTTCGTTGGGATATAAATCGTAATTGCTTTTTATACAGCGATTATTTAGTTAAAAATAATATAAATAATATTTACTTTATGAGTATTTAGTTTGCAGTTCGTAATGTTAAAAATTAAGACAACAATTCTAACAAAAGCAGGGCATAGTGCAGAATATAGGAAGTATAAATATAGACATAGATGGAAAGCCCTCTTCAAGCCCCACCCTTGTGAAACATTGCAAACCATATTGACGATTAAGCTAATGTCGATTAACAATTAACCTGCATAACCGTTCGCAATTAAGGAAAAACTGGCAGTGGTTAACCAGGAAATACCATCTCAGCGTAAAGTCGTAGAAACAGATGTTATCGCAGTTGCTGTTTACACAAATCAAGCCTTGGTAACTCGCCGTGGTGTAGTGGAGCTAAGCGGACAGGAGAAAGAGTTGATAGTCTCCCAACTGCCAGTAACTATTAATACGGAATCGGTACGGGTTAGGGGTAAAGGTAATGTGGCTGTGCGTTTGTTGGGTGTGAATACAGAGCGTATTTACACAACTGAATCGGTAGTGGCACGGGTATCGCAGTTAAATCAACAAATTGAGCAGTTAGAAGCGCAAAAACGGCAATTTCAAGCCCAGATGGATGCTTTGGCGCTACAATCTCGGTTTATCGAAGGTTTGCGAGAGAAAACTGAAGAGCAATTTTCGATTAGCTTGGCGCGTAAAAGCATTAGCTTGAGCGAAACCTTGGATTTAGTCAACTTTCTTGGCAGTCAGTATACAGAATATGCGATCGCGACAGAAGATTACAAAAATCAGCAACGGGAATTACAGAAGCAGTTAGAAGTGTTATACGCTTCTTTGAAAGAAACTAAGTCACCATCGCCCCAGGAAAGTTTTAATTTGACTATAGGAATTGATAGTACTGGTGCGGGAGAATTTGAGTTAGAAGTGTCTTATGTAGTCAATCGCGCTAGTTGGAAACCGCTTTACGATATCCGAGTAGATAGTAAAAGTAAAAACGTCAATTTAGGATACCTAGCGCAGATAATTCAAAGCACCGGCGAAGATTGGACAAATGTAAATTTAACTCTTTCTACAGCCAAACCGGGCAGCGGTACGTTACCACCGAAGTTCAAACCTTGGTATGTTGATATTGAGCAAACTCTAGTAAATCCTCGAAGAGCAAAAAAGTTTGCTGCTGCGCCAATCGCTGCAAAATCTCGCGGCTTTGAGTTTGAAGATGAGAATTTCTCGGGGGAAATTGCAGAGTTAGAAAAGAGAATAGTTGAAGCAGAAGTAACTACAGCAGAAGTATCCCGAGAAGGAAATGTAGTTACTTTTAATTTGGATAGCAACGGAAATATACCTAGCGACGGTGCACCTCATAAAACTACAATTTTTCAAGATGATTATTCTTGTGATTTTAGCTATATAGCAATGCCGCGTTTGGTAAGTTTTGCTTATTTACAAGCCAAAGTTAAAAATAATTCTCATGGTGCAACTTTGTTACCCGGAAAAGCCAATATTTTTCGCGATAATATCTTTGTTGGCACTTCTGAATTAGAAAATACTGTACCGGGTGAAGAATTTAAATTAAATTTGGGAATTGACGAAGGTGTAAAAATTAAACGCGATTTAATTGAGCGTGAAGTAGATAAAAGGTTTATTAGTAATGTTCGCAAAATAACTTATGCATATCGATTGCAGGTTAATAACTTGCTCGATACACAAGCGCAATTAGAGCTTATCGAACAACTGCCAGTTAGTCGCAATGAACAAATAAAAATACGTCTCAACCGTACAAATCCCCAAATTCAACTTGGTGAAATGGGAATCTTAGAATGGAATTTAATTCTTAAACCACAAGAAGAACAAGAAATTTATTATCAATTTACCGTAGAGCATCCACCGCAATTAAAAGTAGTGGGATTAGATATTTGAATTGGGAATGGGGAATAGGGAATAGGGCATTGGGAATTGGTAATTGGTAATTGGTAATTGGTAATTGTTAATAGGGCATAAATTCAACATCATTTCTCCCCTCTCTCCCCCCTCTACCCCCTCTCCCCCTGATTTTTTGCTGCTGCACGCACAACTCGATTCCCGTCGCGGGCTAAAGCTGCGCGTATCTCGGTGGGGGTATTGGGATTTTGAGCGATTGCGTATCTTTCTAACCACGATGAAGAATAAATATTTTGCGCTAATATTTCGCTTGGTGTGGAAGGATTTAAGAAAACGAGCAAGCGGGTAAATATTGGAGTGAAAGAAGTAATACAGTCTGCTAAGTTTTTACCGAGTTTATCTGGAAAACGATTTATCAAAGCTTTGGCTGCTGCTTGTTTAATTTGATTATCTGGCTTTCCTAAAATGGCTAGTTGTTCAAGAATATTCAAAGACGTGTTGGGATGAGAAGCAACAGCGACAACAATTTGATTATCTTTATCTATTGCTAATAGCTCTAACAAACTACTAGGAGTATGGGGATTTTCTGCGACACCCAAACGTACCATACTAATTTTGTCTTCTGCTAACTGCTTGAGCAAATTTTTGTCCGTATTGGGATGACGTGCAACCCCCTGACGTGTTATTACGCATTTACTGTTAGCAAGTTGATTAAGAGTTTGCCCAGATGTGTTGGGATTTTTAAGAATGCTAAGCTCTTCTAAGATGCTTGAGGGAGCGTAAGGATTGTTTATTGCTGCTTCTCTTACCGTTGCATGTTTGTCTTGAATCAGTTGTATAAGAGCTTCGAGGGGAGTTTTGAGATTTTTCGCGACTATGGTACGTACTTCCCAACGATGATGTTTTGCTAACTGTACGAGTGTTTTACTAGAAGTATTGCGATGACGAGCTACAGCAGTACAAACTTTTAAATCGGAAGTTTGCGCTAGACATTGTAAAGTACTATCGGGTGTTTTGGAATTACGGGATAGATTACTTAAGGCAGTTTCTAAAATCGAATTATTTTCTTTATCAACAAGTTGCTCTAAAACGCGAATCGGAGTATTAGGATGCTGTGCGACTCTTTGACGGGTATCATAATTACTACTTTCTGCCATTGCCGTTAATAAGTTTGGATCGTAAACGGCGTATGCTGGCATAATTGGTATACCTTGAGCGCGGGCTGTATTTATATAGTCGTGTATTGTAGTTTTCTGCCCATCAAAACTATTGGTTGCCGGATTATTGGGGTGAGCCGCGATAATTTTACTAATCCAAGCATCATTATTATCTGTAGCTAATTGCTCTAAGGCTTCTGCGGTTGAATTTACGTTTAGCGCTACAGCTTTGCGTACCATGATATCCTCATCGCTAGCTAATCGTAACAACACATCCCCAGGAGTATTGGAATGTGCTGCAACACCCAAACGAATCCGCATCCATTGACTTGTAGAAAGTTGTCTGAGAATATCAACCGATGTGACTGGATTTTCAGTTGCTTCTAATTGGATTTGAAACTGTTGGTGTAAAGTTAAAGGTGTATGGGGATGATAAGAAACCGCTTCTCGTACAATATCGCTAACATCTCCCATTAAATCTTCAACAATTTTTATCGGAGTACGAGGATTTTGAGCAACCATTGCCCGCACTCGACTATAACTATCCCCAGCCAAATTTTCCAAAATTTGTTCCGAAGTGTTGGAACTTTCTGCAATATGCAAACGCACCTCAGCATCAAGGGTTTTTAGCAGATATTCCGGCACCGCACCAATTGCCCAAAGATACATTTCAGATTGGCGATCGCGTGGTAAATTTGTAGTTTGCATTGCCGAGATTGCAGTTTCATGCCATCCCTGCGGCATTTCTCCAGCTAAAGTAACGTGCAACTTCGCAGCTTCAACAACTTCTATATTTTGTACTTTCGTCAATGCCTGCAAAGCGTATAACGGTGTTTTAGAATTCATGGCGATGGTTAATAGCACTTCCACATCATCATGATTGCTGGCTAATTGTAGAAACTGGGGTGAAACCTCATCAATTTTTAACAAAGAAAGCAAGGTAGCAACAGGAATATCAGCGACAAAGTTGGGATTTTCTAGCAGCAGTAAAGAAAACACCGGATTCTCTAATAGCTGCTGGGGAAAATCTGCACCCAACTCGAATAAAATGTCTGTTGGCGTGTTGGGATTACCGGTAATATTTGCCCGAATAATTCTATCCGATTCACTACTCAAATTCCGCAAAAAATCTGGAGCAGTATTTGCATTATTCGCTACAATTCTTGTTAATTCAATATTAATATTTGATAGCTCTTCTAATCGCTGTGGCGAAATATTTTCGCTTGCTGCTTCTTGCCGAAGTTGTGATAAATTCGGGTGTGATAAACGATTAGCCATAGCGAATAATTAATCAATGATATAGAATAAAATGTATATTTTCTGAAGCTGACTATTATATAATTTCTCGTATTTATACAGAATTGGTCAAGAGTAAATATTGCAATACCAATTGTAGTTTTTAACTAAATAAAGTGATGCGAAACACATTTGCATAAGTTTAAAGTATATCGAATTATATAAATATTCTCTGGATTTAGGATTGTTTTCAGTAGCGATACCAACTAAATTTATAAAATATTAGCTATTCCCGTGCTTGGTATGCAGTATTAAATAGTCTGGAAAGAATAAATCGACAAAGAGAAATCAGGAAACTGAGGAAGAAAGCGATATTAGCTAGTTACATCATTAAGGTAAATATATAATCCATTGATGATAGTTACAGCACTTTACAGACAAATAAGGATTTTCCTTATTCTTTATTAAAAATAAACTGTTTTGCTTTTGGAGTCTGAATACAATTTGTCATAATATCTCTTTCTTCTACTGCTGGTGTTGCAATTTACAAAGCAATTATAAAATAGCGCTTTCACGCTTATTGGAATATAAATTAAACCTCACCCCTTCTCTTTCCTTATTAAGGAGAATAGGACGGGGTGAGGTTTCGAGTGTATTAGATTCAACTGAAAAATGCTATCTCTTTGAATTGCTCCGCACGGCGAACAAAGGCATTTGTCCTTTTACAAGCAATTAACCGAACTTAATATCACCAATTACCAATTACCAATTACCAATTCCCTATTCCGTATTTAAACAGATAACAACCGCACAGCTTCCCCAAAAGGAAATTCTTCTAAAGCCAAACCACCCGGAGTCACTACCCATAAAACTGGTAATTCTGGTGCTTTATCGGGAAAATTACCGTACCCATCAGTCAAATAAACGCATACTCCCTGGGTTTGCCCATCCCATGTTTGAGCAACTTTATCAAAGAAAGGTACAAATGACGTACCGCCGCCACCTTGGGGCTTCGGCGGCATGGAATCGGCATTAATTTCGTAAGGTCCGTAAACTTCAGCATCAACGTAATAAAACTCACATTTGATATGTGGGTAAGAACTTAAAATACCCTGCACTTCCGAGAAAAACAAACCTAACAATTTTGTATCAATTGAGCCACTGGTATCCAAAGCCAGGTAAACGCGAATCGATTCCCCTTGCAAACTTTCTAGATACAGCCTGCGTCCAATAAAGCGCCTATCAAAGCCAGAAAAATCAGTAGGAGTTTGTACTAAATATCGCCAAAGGTAAGAGCGCCAATCAATTTGAGCAGAATTTAAAGTTTCTAATTCTCGCTCTACTCCTCCCCCAAGACTACCTTTATTCGCAGTGCGAGCCACAGTAGCAGCTTGCTGCATCGCATTCCGCCAATGAGCTTCCATTGTGGCTTTTTTAGCTTGGGACATACTATCCCCTGTTGGGGAATTATTTGGAGAACTTTGTCCTTTCCCTTCCTTATCTTCGCCTTCCTGACTTTCTCCTTGACTACCTTGTTGTTGGGAACCACCAGCATCTTCTGGTGGGCTATCAAGTAAATCTGGATTGGTTAATTGTGGGGCATTATCGGCATCTTGAAGCAGAATTTCATAAACTTCTTCAACACTTAAATTTTCTAAATTAACTTCTCTTAAAGTTCCTTCGGGTAACTCAAAACCATGAGCCGCAATCATACCGTTGATTACAATATCAGCAGCAATATTCCACAACTGAGCATCTCTCACACCCCGACGCGGTACATGAAGCAGCGCTGCATGAAGCACTTCGTGTAGTAAAACCCCATCAAGTTGTTTTGGTGGCAAAGATAACAAAAACTCTACATTATAAAAAATATCTTTACCATCAGTTGCCGCAGTTGGTAATTTTTCTGTAGGAACAAAACGAGCAAACATCGCCAAAGTTGCGAAAAAAGGCGATTTTGTTTGCAAGCGTAACAAAGACGCGCTGATACTTTTTTGAATATCTTCAGTCATGATAAAGAGTTAGGAATAAGTAAGGTTAAAGGTTAAAAGTCAAAGGTCAAAGGTGAGGAGTTAAAAGTCACTAGTTAAGAGTTAAGAATTAAGAATTACTAACAGCATTAACAGTTAATAATAAAAACTTGACTGACTGCATTTATTCAGGTGAAAGCATAAATTTAACTAACATTTACCTTTAACCTTTAACCTTTGACCTGTTTAAGGTTTCTGCGATTCTAGATACTCTTGCAGTAGTTTCTTGAATTCTGGTTCTTTACTTAATAAATTAGCTAAAACTCCTCGCTTGCCTTTACTTTCCATAGTTCGCGATAAGTCAACAGCAAAAAGTCTTACCCATTCGTTTGCTGCAACTTGATTTAACCAGTTGAAGGCATTAAGGGCTTGATTTGCATTCTCGGCACGTACTGTTAAGCCAATTACCGTTGCATATCTGACACTAGGTTCTTTAGGAAATTGAATGCTTTCGCCTTTACCTGACAAAATCGCAATCAAATTAGGTAGATTTTCGTACATCGAAATGTATGAAGAAAACTCAGTTGCAGCAGCAGTACCAACTGCTGGATTAATGTCTAAACCGGCAAAATGTAACGCACTTGCCATTACCCAAGAACGAGGAGAAGGCCAAGCTGGCTGTTGGGGGTCGATTTTATGCAATAAAGTTGTACGGAAAGAAAGAAAAGCGATTATCTGCTCGTGTACTCCTTTATCTAAAGCAAAAGCTTTGAAGCTGTCAAAATCTGGCTGTACTTCCAGATGCAAAAATCTATTTGCTAAAGGTGAAGGCATATCAAATACAGCAGCACGATCTTCTTTGCGGTTCCCTGCTGCCCATACATACCAACCATCCGGAACTTCGTAGGAACCTACACAGCGGTCTAAAATTAGCTGTTGCGCTACTCCCTGCATTGCCGGAGGAGCCATATTCAATTCATCAAGGAATAATATACCTTTACCTTTACGAGGCAAAAATTCCGGTGGAAACCATTTAGAAATACCGCTCTCGGCAACCGGCAAACCCCGTAAATCAGTAGGTGCTAACTGAGATAGCCGTACATCTACAAAATCAATGTCGCTTTCTTTTGCTAATTGACCAACAATACTAGACTTTCCAATACCGGGAGGTCCCCAAATCATCGTACTGATTTGAATATTATTAGTTAGGAGCTGCTCTAAAAATACTTTGAGTTCGCTGGGAGTCATAAGATTTCAGTTAGGAGTTAGTGGTTAGTAGTTAAGAGTTAGTAGTTAGTAGTTAGTAGTTAGTGGTTAGGAGTTAGTTGTTGAGAATAAAGATTTTTTCTCCCCCCTCTACCCCCTCTCTCCTCTCTTCCTCAAGGAGCGCTTTGCAGATTTGGAAACAACGGGGTCTTCATCCTCGGCAAGATGTTCTAAAATTTCTACAGGAGTGTCTGCATGTCTGGCGACAAATAGTCTTTCGGTTTCGACAACACTGGTAGAAAATTCTTCTAATAACCTCTGCCGCAATTGAGGTGGGCTGTTAGGATGCTGTACTATATACCAGTCGTATCGGAAGAATTGCGTGAGTTGCTCTAATGCTGTTGCAGGGGTGTTGGGGTTTTGAGCAATAAACGAACGTAAATGCCAATCTTTAATTAAAATTTCTAAAATATCCCCAGGCGTTTGAGGATTTTGAGCCACAGCTTGACGCACTTCCAATCGCCAATCTTCAGCCAGTTTTTTCAAAATGTGGGGAGGAGTGTTAATATTTTTTGCCACACCATAACGCACATCTTTGGATGTATCTTTGGCAAGTTCTTCTAAAATCCTGGATGGAGTGCGAAAATTTGAGGCAATCCACGGGCGTAATTCCGGCGAACTTTTAGCCCACTGCGTCAAAATAGACACTGGTGCCTGGTTGTGCTGGGCTACATATTTGCGAACAGATAAACGCTCATCCAATGCCAAACGCCACAATACTTTTTGCAAAGTACTGCTTGAAGTATTCGGATGACGCGCTAACAACAAGTCATGAAACGGAGTGCTACCCAATATATCCAAGACATAGCCTGGAGTATTGGCATTTCTTGCTACAGCAGCCTGTATATCTCCCCGGCTATCCATTGCCAATTCTTGAAGTGTAGATGCAGGGGTATTTGGATTTTCAGCTACAAACTGCCGTAGTTCCAAATTATTTGCCGCTAGTACAAGTAAATGCGCTGGTGTATTGGGATGCCTTGCCACCATTTGACGCACTCTTTCGTTGGGATGTTCTGCCATTTCCTCTAACCAACTGCTGGGAATGTGAGGATTTTGGGGCAGAAAATTCATCGTATGTACCCGATAATCCATTGCCAATTCGATTATCAGATGCTTTGTTAAATCGGAACGTTTTGCGATCGCGTTCTTAACTTTGGTGTAAGGTACCTTAATTAATGCTTGGAGAACATTTAGCGGCGTGTTGGGATTTTTGGCAATACTAGTTTCAATAGCTACCCTTAAATTCCAGTTCGGTTCTGGATTTTCCACTAAAATTTCCAAAACCCTGACAGGAATTTTTGGATATGTAGCCAGATGCAAACGAACCGAACCCGCACCATGTTGAGCTAACTTTTCCAAAACTGTTTGCGATACATCTTTGCGTTGTGCAATACATAAACCCAATTCTGGATCGTACCTACTCTTAATTGCCAGTTGTACCAGAACTTGTTCTGAAGCATGTTTGTGTTTGGCTACAGCTTCCAATACCAAAGAATTGGCATGCATTGCCGCACAAGCTAAGAACCATTCTGGTGCATCATCCTGTTTTAACAGTTTTAACAAAGACCAATATGATATATCTGTTGCTAAATTGGGATTTTCTAACATTAATAGGGATAAAACCGGATTCGAGAAAAATTGTTGAGGAAAATCCCCCGCTAATTTCAACAGTACGTCAGTTGGTGTATTGGGATTTTTTGCCACACCTTCACGAGTAACCTTATCTTCACTCGATGCCAACTCCCCTAATAAATCCGGTTCTGCGCTGGGATTTGTAGCTACTAACCTTGCAAGTTCTACACTTTCATAAGCAAGAATTCTCAGCTTATTTGGTGGAGTCGTTTCGTCAGCTGCAAGTTGTTCTGGGGTTGGGTACATGAGTGCTAACCTACCTCTTGCTTAGATGTATTATTTTATTCTGTTATTTATAGTAATTTCTAGTAAAAAAGCTACATTTTTATGCTTAGTAGTAAATTACTTTGACTATAGAAAATTAAGAGTTATTTAAGTTACTTTAATAAAATAATTATCTTTAAATTACTTAGATAAATAGACTCAATTGTCACGTTTGAATAGCTAAATCGAAATTGTACAAAGTTTATATAAAGAAAATTATAGGTAAGTTTAGCCAGCATAAATTTGATAATGACTTGTCGCATACAAAGTGTTTATGGATACTTATAATATTTACGAAAAACAAGTATTCATATTTCTTTTTCTCCTTTTTTTTTTTAATCAATCAGTCAACTATTGATGTAATTTGAATTATTTTTAACATCTTCTATATTCTCGCTTAGGAATAAATTCCCAAGCTAATATACAAAGTCGTCTAAAGACGACTGGGAAAAGGTTTGAGTTTTCAGTGCGTTTTAACGCACTTAGCTTATGAGCCTTTAACCTAGTCCCCAGGCTTAACCTGGTTCCCAGTCTGAGCCTGGGAACTAGCTTTTAGAGGCTCTGCCTCCGATTATTGCAATTGGTGCAAGATGTGAAATCAATCAGTCTTAAAGTAAGGATTTGAAAAGAAGCGGAGGAAGAATTTTGATTAGCTATTTTTTCCTATTAGCTATCAGCCAACCTACAGCAGTAAAGAATAAAGTTGCTGCAATGCTGATAAATAAAGAAGCGTAAAACGGATGTAGTGGTTTATTAAAAGATAAATTTAAATCTACAGGTTGGTTGATTTTCTCGATATGTTGCACAATTATACCGGAAATAATTGCACCACCACCAAGCCCAATACCGAGTATTTGTACTGTGTTATTGAGAGAGCGATCGCGTGCGGTTAATCATTCTTATTTACCAAACGCAATAAAAACCTAAACAATAAAATAAACAACTAAAAAAACAACTATGACATTCCGCGAAGAGTTTAAATTACTATTACGCGCTCGCTACTCCTTAATTTACATTCCTACTCACGAAGAAGAGCGTTTAGAAGCCGTAATTAGAGAAGAAGCAGCCAAACAAGGTAATCGTCAGGTATACACTTGGGATTTTGTAGATGGTTATCAAGGTAATCCTAACGACGAGGGTTTTGGAAGACGCAACCCATTACAAGCTTTAGAATTTGTAGAAAAGTTACACGCCTCCGCACCGGCTGTATTAATTCTTCGGGATTTTCATCGGTTTTTAGATGATGTAGCCATTTCCCGCAAACTCCGCAATTTAGCACGCTTACTAAAATCGCAACCAAAAAATATTGTTTTACTCTCGCCACGGGTTGCCATTCCCGACGATTTAGCTGAAGTGCTGACAGTGGTAGAATTCGCTTTACCCAACAGTACAGAAATCCAAACCGAAATCGAAAAACTATTAACCGCGACTAATAATTCTCTACCAAATCAAGTTTTAAATGAATTAGTGCGGGCAGCCAGAGGCTTGAGTATGGAGAGAATTCGCCGGGTTTTGTCCAGAGCGATCGCTGCACGTGGAGAATTACAATCGGATGACGTGGAATTAGTTTTACAGGAAAAGCGTCAAACCATCCGCCAAACTCAAATCCTCGATTTTATTCCCGCCACAGAACAAATTTCTGACATTGGTGGATTGGATAACCTCAAAGATTGGTTATTAAGAAGAGGCGGTGGTTTCAGCGAAAAAGCCAGACAATACGGTTTACCCCATCCTCGCGGTTTGCTATTAGTAGGAATTCAAGGTACCGGTAAATCATTAACCGCTAAAGCCATAGCCCATCACTGGCATTTACCTTTACTACGTTTGGATGTAGGAAGATTGTTTGGCGGTTTAGTCGGTGAATCGGAATCCCGCACCCGTCAAATGATACAGGTATCCGAAGCCCTTGCACCTTGCATTTTGTGGATAGATGAAATAGATAAAGCATTTTCCGGGCTTGGTAGCAAAGGCGACGGAGGAACCACTAGTAGAGTATTCGGTACCTTTATCACCTGGATGGCAGAAAAAACTTCACCCGTATTTGTAGTTGCCACAGCCAATGAGATTCAAGAATTACCGCCAGAATTACTACGTAAAGGTAGATTTGATGAAATATTCTTTGTCGGTTTACCCATCCAAGAAGAAAGAAAAGCCATTTTTAACGTGCATTTATCGCGATTGCGCCCCCACAATATTAAAGAATACGACATTGACAGATTAGCCTACGAAACACCCGATTTTTCCGGCGCGGAAATTGAGCAAACATTAATTGAAGCCATGCACATTGGCTTCAGCCAAAACCGCGATTTTACTACAGACGATATTTTAGAAGCTGCCAGTCAGATTATACCTTTAGCCAGAACTGCTCAAGAAAAAATCGAGCAGCTACGTCAATGGGCTGCTTCAGGAAGGGCACGTCTAGCCTCAAAGCACAACCCCTTGAACGATAGGATTCAAAGACAGTTGCAGTAAGAATAAAATTTGAAGAGCTAGGAATTGAAGGGACGGAAGTTTAATTTTCCCTTTCATTTCCTCTCTCCTAGGTTTACATGCTTAATGCTTTTATAATTATTTATTTCAATAAAATAACAACTAGTAGCAAGTAATAACTATCACATATTTACTCGGATATTTTGTGATACTATTGCGTAAGTTTTCCGGTCTAGTTTTTGTTATCTAAAGAATTATTTTGCAGTAATATACTGTATTTCTTGAAGTGGGAATCTGGGTCGTAAGTTACAATTTCTTTCATGAATAATATTTACGTCTCGGGTTCTCAAAAATCAGATTTCTTTATCAAAGTTTAATTTGTTCAACTTATAATCTTTATAAAAACTGATTTTATTGATAGTAAGTATTGTGCGATACTCACTCTAGATATAAATAGTAATGCATAGTCAATTATATGTATCATGATTTAATTAGTATAAAGTTTTTAATAACTAATTTATTTTTAACTATTTTCTGAACTAGTAATAACATCTTCATCAATTTAATTAACTATTTTATTCATGATTAAATACATCAGGGATGATTACTTAACGCTCGGTTCGCTATTTTTCCGCGCCTCGTAAATAACTAATCAACCCATCATACTTCATTCAATTATGGAAAATATTGCTTATACTCATGCTGCTTTAAGCTATGAAGCAGAAGAAAATATCGAATTTGTTCCTTTTTTATTTGATTTTAATGCTTTTAGTGAAATCAATAGAAAAAATAAGTCTAGCTTCGCTACAATAAGTTTTTTATCTATATCGCTTGTCTTATTCTTTTTAAGCAGTATCGGACAAGCTTTAGCATTAGAAAAATATGGAAATAAAGGTGCGTCGGTTACAACTATTCAAAAGTGCTTAAAAGAATTAGGCTATTTCAATAGTTCAGCAACTGGTTATTACGGTTCGATAACTAAAAATGCTGTAATTAAGTTTCAGAAAGATAACGGACTCGGAATTGATGGTATTGTAGGCAGCGATACACAAAAAAATCTCCAATCTAAATGTTTGACTCAATCGTCAGCGAGTAAGCAAACTAAACAAGCAGACGTACTTCAACTTGGCAGTCGCAATCAAACTGTTAAAAAACTTCAGCAAGATTTAAAGCAATTAAACTACTTTGTTGGCAATCCTAGCGGTTATTTTGGGCCAATCACTAAAGATGCTGTCATTAAATTTCAGAAAGATAAGAATTTAACCGTTGATGGAATCGTTGGCTCAACGACTTTTTCCGCCCTCAAGCAAAGTTTAACCAAAGAGACTAATTTCGGTATTGGTGGTGAAAACTTTACTCTTCGTCTGGGTTCCAGAAGCGCGGAAGTTGCATCATTACAAAAGCGTTTGCAGCGATTGAATTATTTCAAAGGTAAGATTACTGGTTATTTCGGTCCTTATACCAGAGATGTAACAATCAGATTCCAAAAAGATAAGGGATTAACTGCCGATGGAATTGTTGGTGCAAAGACTCAACAAGCTATTGATAAAGCAATTCAACAATTAAAGTCAGCAAAACCCCCATCTAATAAAATTTTGCCTCTGGCTATCGGTTCTTGCAGCAACGGCAAATGCCCGACTCTACGATTTGGCGATAAAAATCGTTATGTGGCATACCTGCAAACTAGATTACGCCAATGGGGTTATTTCTCATCTAACCCCAACGGTAATTATGATTCCAAAACTGTAGAAGCCGTAAAACCATTCCAGCGAGACAATAAATTGCTTGTCGATGGTGCTGTGGGACCGCAAACTTGGCAGCGAATCGAAACTCCTAGGAAGCCTACAGTAAAAATATCGAATAAATGTAATAAACCCGTTCTTCAAAGAGGTGACAACAACGATTGCGTCATCATAGTTCAGCGCATATTGCGAGAACTGGGCTATTTCAAAAACAATCCCACAAGTTATTTTGGAAGTACAACTTGGGAAGCTGTAAAAAAATTTCAGCTTAACAACGAATTACCACCCAACGGTATTGTAGATTCGCAAACTTGGAAAGCATTAGGTAAATCGGAAAATCGCTATGCTGTAGTTATACCAGTAACCAGTCAGTACACTTTAGATGAAGTACGACGTATCGTACCCGATGCTTATATCCGTAATTCCAAATTAGGCAAGTACGTCCAGGTAGGAGAGTTTCAATACCCAGAAGGGGCGCAAAAATACTCTCAATATCTACGCGATCGCGGTTTTAATGCGCGGGCAATATCTACAGAAAAACTTTAGGTAATTGGGTAATAGGAGATATACAACAGGAAGAAAAACTTATTACCTATTACCCGCTACTTATTACCTATTGCCAATACCTTACAACTCAACATACATGCAATAATGATTGAGAATTTAATATTTAAGAGTTATAATTTTTCACTTACAACTTTATAACTCTAGCTTTTGGGAAGAGGTATTTACGATGTTATCTAACATACTCAAAATCATACTTGGCGTTTTCCTGGCGATGACTATTCTAGTAGGTGGTAGTGCAGCGCTTGCAATTTATTTTATGAATAGAACTTCTATCAATCCTCCTAAACCCGTTTTTTCTAATGATAAAGCTGCGGTGAAAGCTCAAGCTGCAAAAGCTCCGACACCGGGTGCAACAACTGCTGCTAATTCGAGTGCCAAAACCACTTCAAAACCAAAACCTACTCCTATAGAATCACCATTAGCAGAAGAAGAAAAACCATTACCTCCTGGTGCTTATCCTGCTACAGTAACCTGGCCTCAAGGTCTAATTTTGAGAGCGGAACCAAAACTTAATGCAGAACGTCTTGGTGGTATTGGGTTTAATGCAAAAGTTGTAGTTCTAGAATTAAGTAATGATAAAACTTGGCAAAAAATTCGCATTGAAGGTAGTGGAAAAGAGGCTTGGGTAAAAGCGGGCAATACAAAAAAAGTAGAATAATCAGTTTCTTCTAAGCACTGAGTTCAGTTATATATTGGTTTCGCGACAAAATAGTTAGACTAACAAGGCAATTTTCGGTAGCTGATAATATTAAACAAATGTGCTGAAAATTATAGTATTAATACAGTGTGTTTTACTCTTTACTTAAATTAGATTTAATACGGTTTTATCTAAAAGTTAAAAAAAGATTATTTACTTTAGAATTTAAAATCTATTAATGTATAATTGATACATATACTATATAAAAATTATGTGTAATTACTTTGATAGACAATATATTCGATCCTAATATCTGGTATATTTTGTATGGGTGCATGTAATGCCAGAAATATCAATGTCTAATTGTATGTGCATTTGAGGATTCTTAGATATTCAAATTGTGAATTTTAATTGCAATTAGTAGCCATTAATAGAAAGAGTAGCGTCTTAGAAAGACATAGCTGGTAATGATAGTAATAAATATTGCATTATCTTAGGTAAAAAATTACGAATAGCATCTTGTAAATAATCGCTAGCTATAGTAGTTTGTCAAAAACTACTCATATAAACTGCAAAAAATTTTCCTGTGAGATGAATACTATAACAGGGAATTTATTTCACTTAAAAACGATGAAAAGAAACGGTTCTGACTGCCATGATTTAGCCGTGGAAGCATCCCTAAACAATCGGGTTGTTCCCGTAATATTTGATTTCAAGTTGTTTGCCGATATCTGTGAGAAAATGCCCAACAATAGCAGACTTGCTTTACCTTTAATATCTGTTGTTACAACTCTAACAATACTGGGAAGTTCAGACGTAGTTTTTGGTTTACAGAGGGGAGATAATAATTCCGAAGTCAGGAATGTCCAGAGTTGCTTGAGAAGATTAGGTCATTATAATGGCCCAACAAACGGTAATTTTGGTTCAATGACCGAAGCTGCTGTAAGAAAATTTCAGCGAGCTAATGGAATATCTGATATCGGAAAGGTTGGCCCCAGAACACAAGCTGCATTACAACGCAAATGTGATCGCAGAGCTACAACTGTTTCTGCAAGTGATTGTCAGCGCGGGCTTAGAAGCGGTTGTGATGGTGCTGAGGTAAGAAGATTACAGCGGAATTTAAAAACTTTAGGCGTTTATAATGGCCCCATAACCGGTAGATTTCGCGGACTAACCAAAAGTGCAGTTATTAGATTTCAACAACAAAATGGTATAAGTCCAATTGGTGTTTTTGGTCCTCAAACTCAACGAGCAATGCGTTTAGCATTGAACCGGCGACGACCTAATCCACCCGGCAATACAAATCGTCCCGGTCGTTTTTGCGATTATAACAGAGAGATTATTCGCATTGGTTGTAGAAGCGAATGGGTAAGACAGCTACAGCAAAGATTGAAAGATTTAAATTACTTTAACGGAAATCCTACCGGCTATTTTGGTGAAGTTACTAGAAATGCTGTAGTCAGATTTCAGCAAGATAATCGTCTTCCCGTTACTGGAACGGTAGATTCAGTCACTTGGGGTAGAATTGCAAACCGCCCAACGGTTTCACCACCCACTTTACCACCAAGTATCATAACCGCTGGTAGCAGGGGTCCTCAAGTTGTAACTTTACAGCAAAACTTGAAGCAATTGGGTTATTTTTATGGTAATCCAACAGGCTTTTACGATAGGTCTACTCAAGAGGCTGTAATGAGATTTCAGCAAAGCTACGGTTTACCTATGACTGGAAATGTAGATCCCCGGACTTCTCAAACAATATTTCAAGTATTGAGAAGCGGAAGAGGAGGTATGGGAGGGGGTTCGGATTTTGAACCAATTTATCCCGGCGAGAACAATCAAAGAGTTGAAAAACTGCAAAACCGTTTAGTGGAATTAGGATTACTAAAAGCTAATCCTACCGGTTATTTCGGAGCTTTAACAAGAGAAGGTTTGCTTGCATTCCAACGGTATCAGGGATTATCCGAAACTGGATTTGTAGACGAAAATACTTGGAAAAAACTAGGGTTTAGTAATTCCCGCGAAAAACGTTATGTAATAGTTGTACCTTTGCAAAACCAAGATACTTACCGTTCAATACTTCAGTACGTGCCTTCAGCGCGAGTCGGTAAATCTAGATTAGGAGATTTTGTCAACGCAGGAGAATATATGCGGCGTAATGAAGCACAAAGACAAACTCAATATTTACGCGATATGGGTTTCGACGCAAGGGTGGACTATTTCTAAAATTATTTCATGAGGAGATAGGGACAAGGGACAAGGAGAAATTTAAACTTCTTAACTCTTAATTCCTAACTCCTAGCTATTATTAAGCGGCTAAAACAGAGGTATTAATCAATCTAGATTTAGATTTGAGTAATAATTCTGTAGCCTCTCGATCGCAAACAGCAGGACTAAAAAGATTTCCCTGCATCGATTCGCATTCTAAAATTCTGAGCAAATTACGTTGTTCTTCGGTTTCTACGCCCTCTGCAACAACAGAAAAATTCAGTCCATGCGCTAAAGCAATCATGGCTGTAATAATAGCAGCATCATTAGTATCATTAGTTAAATCTTTTACAAAAGATCGATCAATCTTTAAACAGTGAATCGGGAACTGCTTAAGATAATTAAAAGAACAATATCCAGTGCCAAAATCATCTATAGATATAGAAACACCCATATCATATAACTCAGTGAGAATTTTCGTACTGAAATCAACATTTTGCATCGCAGCACTTTCAGTAATTTCTAACTCTAAATATTGAGGAGATAACTGATTCTCAGCTAATATTCGCCGCACAGTCTCAACCAAGTCTGGTTGCTGAAATTGTCTGGGAGACAAATTAACCGCTACTCTTACAGGCTGACTACCCGTGATTTTTTGCCAATCTTTAGCTTGAGCGCAAGCAGCTTTTAAAACCCATTCGCTGATAGGCACGATTAACCCAGTTTCTTCAGCAATGGGAATAAACTTACTAGGAGAAATTAACCCAAATTTAGGATGTTGCCAGCGTAATAAGGCTTCAAATTTCTGAATTTCTCCTGTAGTAATATCAACTTGAGGTTGATAATATAACTTTAATTCATCTCTTTCCAAAGCATAATGCAAACTGTTTTCTAAACTAAGTAATTCTGAAGCTTGAGAATTAATAGTCGAATTATAAATTTGATAGTTATTTCTGCCTTGCAATTTTGCTCGATTCAATGCTGCATCAGCATTTTTTATTAAAGTTTCTCCATCTTTTCCGTGGTTGAGATAAACAGCAATCCCAATACTAGCGCTGACATGTAAAACATGATTATCGATCAAAAAAGCTGGCTTTAAAACTTTCAAAATTTCTTCAGCTATACGAGCAGCATCTCGGGTATCTTCAATTTCAGATAAAAGCAAAGTGAATTCGTCACCTCCCCAACGAGCAATCGTATCGCAAGAACGTACACACGTATTTAAACGCCGAGCAACACTTTGTAATAATTTGTCACCAATTTTATGACCTAAAGTTTCGTTGATAGTTTTGAATCTATCTAAATCCAGAAAACATACAGCGAGTTTACTCTTGCTTTGAGACGCTTTGATTAAAGAACCTAATAATCTTTGATAAAACTGCATCCGGTTAGGTAGATTGGTTAAAAGATCGTGATTTGCTTGATGCTGTATTTTTGCTTCTGCTCGAAAGCGTTCGCTAATATCCCGAAAACTCCATACCCTACCTACAATTTCACTACCAATATATTGTGGTTGGGAGTAACGCTCGAATATCCTACCATCTTTAAATTCAATCCAATCGTAAATTTGATTACTAGGATAGGTTTCTAGCTGCGAAGCCGAAATAAAAAATTCTTCAGGGTTTTTCAGCTGATTCGATACGAATTCTATTACTTGTGCATATTTGCCAGATGTCATTAATCTTTGGGGAATACCCCACATTTCCACCAATTTATGATTGTAACCAGCAATACAGCCTTTACTATCTACTAATAAAATACCGTCGGTAGTAGTTTCTAAGGTTGTTTTTTGCAAAGAAAGAGACTCTTCTAATTCTTTCTGTATGCATTGGTGTTTAGCAATCTCTTGATGCAATTCAATAGTACGCTGATTTACTTCATCTTTTAATTCAGAATTGATTATTTGGCATTTTTTAATATCGTTACGTAAAGATTTTTCTGTTAATAAGTTTTTGTAAGCAAGAGAAATTACACCTGCTATAGCCTGCAAAAAATTAATTTCTGTTGACTGCAGTGCTTTATCTATTAAGCAGTATTCTAAGCCTATAAAACCGATAAAATTACCTTTTAGGATGATAGGCAAAAGTAAAATTGAGGCAATTCCTCTTGCTTCAAAAAAAGCTTTTTCTTCCAGACTCACTTCTGCTATATTGCTCCAAACTAATTTACCTCGTAGTAACTTATCGGCTAAACTTGGAAAAATTTCTTCAACTGATTTATTTTCCAGAGAAACCCCATTACTTGAAGATAAAATAGCTGTATCTTGCCACTGAGCTTTCTGATTAATTACTAATTTATCGCTCGAAGGCTTTTTTTTATGTTCGCATATATAAATTCTACTAGGCTGATAAGTTAGTCTTAAGATTGAGAGAATCTCTGCATAGCATTCATCTTCACCATCAAAAGTCTCCAAAGCTTTCTCTAGATTAATAAGTGCTTCGATGTAAGTATGATTATTATCTCTAATCACTTCTAAATCATCTTTGGTATCAATTTTATATTGGTTATTTGCATCATCTTCTGTCTCTATTTCAAAATCATTTATTTTTAATTTACCAGAAGTACCAATCATTTGCCCTTTACTATTTAATAAAGCCTTTATAGAACTTTTCACTAGACAAACATTAGCGTAGCGAGTTTGATGGCGAGTGTTGTGGAGTCTTTCTTCTATATATTGTGCTTTGAGAATTTTAAATAATTCTAATTTCTGTATATATTCGCGGGGATAAACGTAATCAAGAAAACTATTTACAATAATCTGTATAACAGCAAATTCGGTTAGCTCTTTCCAAAGTGGATTAATAAATGTCAGTTTATCGAAATTATTTGCTTTAAATAGTATTTCTTCATTAATAATGCTAGAAACATAATTTATTTTATTTTGATAAGTTAGTAGTAGCTCCTGACGTAAATCTCGGCAGGGGATATATGTATTTGCCGTTTCTACTTTGAGCAGTGTTTGCAATTTATATTTTTTCATATACGAACACACTAGTCTCCCTCGCAAGCAGGTAAGAAAACCAAGCATTAGCAGCTTAATGGTACTTTATGATGGCTATCTATTTTTATGTTTGCCGCAATACTAAAGTAAAGTTGTCAGCCGATTATATGTTCTCTAATTATGTTACCAACACCTTTATTTGTTGATAATTATAATACTATGATGATTGGCTTTTATTTATGAAGTATTCATGTTTTGTATTTACAATATTAAATGAAGTATATCCTAGCTAAAGCATCCAAAAAACAAAGCAATATATCAACAAGTATTATCTTGTATCTATTTGCAAAACTTTAAATATTATTCTATTTTATAACTGATTATCAACTAGAATGGCAAATAATTAACTATCCAACAGGGATTATTCTGTATTTCTAATATATTTATATTATGGAATAAATTCTTTTATGAATTAACTATGTAATCAATTCAAAATACGATTAAATTGATACTCGTTAAAATATTTGATTAATATAATTAATTGTTTGTTAAAACCATTGTAGCTAAATATTATGTTGTTGCCTGAAACAAAATAAGATTTAGATTAATGCGGCGTTCAAATAATTGAGCATCTCAGAGACATATTATCCCAACAAGTTTTGTTTGGATATAATTTTTGAACTAGATTCAATACCAGCCCAAAGTCAGTTTTTATAATCAATTACAACAATTAATAAAAAGTATAGCAAACAACTTATACTGCTGTATAGAGAGAAAATACTTAAATGTATAAATTTATATATATTATATTTTGTTAGTTATCAATAGGCTGAGACTATGTTTTTAGCTCTTTTGCTCAAATACCACTCTAAACTATTGATTATAGGTTTTAAACACTTGGTAAAATTTGTTACTTTCTCAAAAATTGCTAATTACGTACACAATATTCTTCAAAATATAGTAATACTAAAGTCACGCAACTATAACCTAAAGTGTCTAAAAACTAGATATTGCAGTTTTAGTAAACAAAACTGCTTTGTTATAAAACCTTAACTCCAGTAAAAATATGGCAAGGCATTCTATCTTTATATAGAAACGCGTAAAAACTTCACAAGAGTAAAAAACGTCAGGTTTGTAACACTTTTTTTCTTATTTTATTCCATTATCTGTAATAAACAAGTCTAACTGTGTATTTCTTAAATAGCTGTTGAGATGACGGGTTCTTTGCTTGTTCAATACGAAATCATATTCTTTGAGTGCAAAGTATTTTTTTTGATTGTAGAAAAAATTGTCATAGTTTGGATGGAACAATTCAAGAAAAAATAACTTGTAGCCAATGTAGTTTAAACGACTTATCCTGGTAAAATCTTGCAGCACTTAAAGTTAAATAGAGGTTAAGATGAGACACGAAAAACTTTCTCCTGGAATATTATTAGCTTATGAGGACTATCACAGAGAAGGAAGTCAAGCATTAACAACCCACAGGCGTTCGCTTGGAATTGTTTCTCCTAGAAGTGCTTTGAAACCAATTCGTAGTGTAGTTTTTATTTATTGCGATCGAGAGGCTGACTTGAGTCATTTATCGCAGTACGGTATAAAAATAAATCAAAATAGGGGTGAAGTAAGAACTGCCTTTTTACCTATTGAAAGTTTAGACCGTTTATCAGAAGAACCAGCTATCGAGCGTATTAAGCCATCCCGAAAATTGCATTGGCGAATGGATGTTGCACCCGAAAAGGTGCAGCTACCAAAGTTTCAACAACAAAATTCACAATTAAGCGGTAAAGGTGTAATCGTCGGCATTATTGACAGCGGTATCGATCCAGCACATCCTGCTTTCGCAGGACGTATTGTACGTGTATGGGATCAAACTTTATCGGGAAAAGGAGTCGCAGAAGGTGGATACGGTGCTGAGTTAGAAGATAAATATTTATCAATGTCGCTTGATACCGACGGACACGGTACCCACGTAGCAGGAATTGCTGGAGGTTCCGATGAAGAATTTTGTGGAGTTGCACCGGAAGCAGAATTTATTATTGTCAAAACCGATTTACAGGATGCTCACATTGCCGATGCAGTCCGGTATATTTTCCGAGTTGCTGGCGAACTAGGACTTCCGGCTGTAGTAAATCTCAGCTTGGGTGGACATGCTGATGGTCATGATGGTAGTGATTCTCTTTCAAAAGTGATCGACGCTGAAACTGGTCCTGGAAGGATTGTGTGCGCTGCTGCGGGTAACGAAGGTAATGATAATATTCACGGTCAAACCAATATAAGCGCCGGTGAAATGAACACCATGCGTTTTTCTGCGCCCTTAAATCAAGTAGGTATAGTATGGTTAAACGGCTGGTATTCTAAAGAATCCGAACTAGAAATATCTGTACGAAGCCCCAACGGTTTTGTTACACCTTTTCAACCAGTTATTACTGACGATAATCCGGCACAGGAATATAACTTATCAGATGCAAAAATTGAAATAGTAACACCGGGCAAAGACCCAATGAACGGTGATTACAATTTCTTCGTACAGATACGTGGTACTGGTGAAGGCCAATTCAATCAACCCGTGCCCGGTGGCGTATGGCAATTGCGGTTACGTAATAAATCATCAAAAGACACCCGTGTAGACGTTTGGACTTTAGATGACGTAAGTTCGGTATTTTTTACTGGTAAAAGTATTGCCGATTCCGTCAAAATTGGTTCTCCTGGTTGTGCCGCAACTGCCGTCACAGTTGCTTCTTACACTACAAAAGCTAAATATATTGATATCGATGGAAAAGAGCGGAAAATGGGCTTAGAGTTAGATACCATCTCAGAGTTTAGCAGTGAAGGACCTTTACGCAATGATGCACAAAAACCAGATCTAGCTGCTCCCGGAGCAATGATAGTTTCAGCCCTTTCTAGCGATGCCAACTTGGATAGATCGATGATTATTAATTCCAAGTTTGTTGCATTAGCAGGAACTAGCATGGCGACACCTTTTGTTACCGGCTTAATTGCCCTACTTTTGCAGCGCAATCCCAAACTAGATCCCCAAGCTTTGAAAAAGTTACTTTACCAGAATAGTTCTATTCCTGGCAAAGATAAAGGAACATTTGATAAAAAATGGGGATTTGGGCTGATTAACGCGGAAAAACTGTAAATACTATTGTTCTTGAAATATTTTTAAGCCTATCAATTGAATTAAGGTCTACATAAAGATGGATTGGAATCAACTTTATACTTGATAGGCTTAAAAAGGGGCAAGTAAGATTGCTGTTACCTGCCCTTAATTCATTAACAGTTTATGAACTTTAGTAAGCTAGATACCGCTCTTATATTGGCTCTTAGAAACACTCAAGACCAATCAAAACCTTGCTTAGTAGTTTTTATTCATACACAATCAGCTATAGACTCTGCGGCAATTGCTGTTTTGGAAGGTTTTGGTGTCAGTGGTATCACGGCAAAAAGAGATGTGTTTACAGCAACCGTGTCGCCAAATGCAGTTTCTCAGCTTTCAGAACAGCCTTGGGTAAAGTATCTAAGGCTTTCTCAGGAACTACGTTTGGTTAGCGGGGATTAGGATAGTAAAAGTGTAGTTGATTGATAAGAAGGTAACTTTAATTGATACATGTAATTCAACCTTGAAGTTATTAAAAGTCCAATTTTTACTACAGCTATAGTGTTTTCATTAACTTACCTTAATCTTTGATTTCCCCTGTGCGAGCTGTCACACACAGTCATAAACTGATTAGTGAGAGCTTCAAGGCAGTCTGGAGAAATATAAATGAAAAAAGTTTTAGGTATTATTCTTGGTGGTGGTGCGGGTACCCGTCTTTATCCGCTAACAAAGTTCCGTGCTAAACCAGCAGTACCCTTAGCTGGTAAATATCGCTTAATAGATATTCCGGTTAGTAACTGTATCAATTCAGAAATATTTAAAATTTATGTTTTAACGCAGTTCAATTCGGCTTCCCTCAACCGTCACCTTGCTCGAACCTACAGCTTTGCTGGTTTTACCGAAGGTTTTGTAGAAGTGCTTGCCCCCCAAAAAACTCCAAGCAGTTCAAACTGGTTCCAAGGTACTGCCGATGCGGTGCGCCAATATCTATGGCTTTTTGAAGATTGGGATATAGATGAGTATCTGATTTTATCAGGCGACCACCTTTATCGCATGGACTACCGCCAATTTATCCAACGTCACCGGGAAACTGGTGCTGATATTACTTTATCGGTAGTTCCAATAGAGGAGCGTGGTGCTTCTGCTTTTGGCTTAATCAAAATTGATGATACCGGTAAAATCATCGATTTCAGCGAAAAACCCAAAGGGGAAGCTTTGAAGCAAATGGCTGTTGATACAACTGTATTGGGATTGGATACAGACCAAGCAAAACAAAAGCCTTATATTGCCTCAATGGGAATTTATGTCTTTAAAAAACAAGTTTTACTCGACTTGCTAAAACATTCAAAAGACCAAACCGATTTTGGTAAAGAAATTCTTCCTGCTGCATTAAATAAATACAACGTTCAAGCTTTCTTGTTCGATGATTACTGGGAAGATATTGGAACCATTGAGGCTTTTTATGATTCCAATTTGGCACTAACTCAGCAACCAACTCCACCTTTTAGCTTCTATGATGAAGAAGCACCGATTTACACGCGTTCTCGTTACCTGCCTCCCACTAAGCTATTAAATTGCCAGATAGCACAGTCTATGATTGGAGAAGGTTGTATCCTCAAAGATTGCCGCATTGTCAACTCAGTTTTAGGAGTGCGATCCCGCGTTGAATCTGGATGCAATATTGAAGATACGCTAATTATGGGATCGGATTTTTATGAGCCTTATGCTGAGCGTCAGTCCGACTGTAGCGACGGTCCTGTTAGTTTAGGTATCGGAGCAAACACTACAATTCGCCGCGCCATAATTGACAAAAATGCTCATATTGGTTGCGACGTACAAATTATCAACAAAGATAACGTTGAAGAAGCCGATCGTGAAGAAAAAGGCTTCTATATCCGCAGCGGTATTGTAGTAGTACTAAAAAATGCGGTGATAGCAGACGGAACAATTATTTAACCAATAGTCATTAACAAGATTGAAACTCGGATAGCATGAAAGTTGTTAGCAAGATATCTAACAGCTACCAACTATCAGTTAATCGGGATTTATCTATTTCTCAATCTCTATTAGAACCTGGGCAAGAAGAATTTTAATACTTCCTTAATCTCAAATCTCTAATAAGATAGTTAATTTAGATTCTCCTACCACCTTTGCAAAAGCTACGGTGTACACATATTAGAATCTGTTATTGCCGAGCTTAACGCACCACCAGATTGGTGGTGCGTTGAAACTAACTTCTAGAACGCACCCGTTTGTCTGAGAATGCCATAGCTAGAAAAATGTGCTTTCGTTACAATTCCTCTGTAAAAAAAATGGCAAGCCTGCCCATTTTTGTAGGAATACGTCGGTAAGCTTTGACAGTCAAAATGCGCCTCAACTTGAACAAGCAATATTAACCGCTAGGCTTTGATATTTTGACCTTCAATAGTACGGAAATTTCACTGTTTTGGACTAGCAAGAACCGCACCTAAAAATTATTTAATATTTGTTAATTTAATGTCAGAGCCAGAATGTCCATAATTATAATCTGGGCGCTATATTGGCTTAATTTATACATAGAAAAATATTGAAAATATACCAATTAGGAGGCTAGTAGATGGCTGCAACCGACTTCAAGGATTATTATCAAATTTTAGGAGTAAATAAAAGTGCCACTCAGGAAGATATAAAAAAAGCTTTTCGTAAATTAGCCCGCAAATATCATCCTGATGTTAATCAAGGTAACAAGCAAGCCGAGGCACGTTTTAAAGAAGTTAACGAAGCATACGAAGTTTTATCAGACCCCGAAAAGCGTCAAAAATACGATCAGTTCGGTCAATATTGGAAGCAAGTCGGACAAGGTTTCCCCAATGGTGCTGGTGGTGCTGGGGTAGATATGAATGGCTTTGATTTTGGTCAATACAGTAGCTTTGATGATTTTATTAACGAATTATTAGGACGTTTTGCCGGTGGAAACCGTGCAGGCGGACAGAGTTATTCCTATCGGACTTCAACTGGGGGTGCTAGTGGATTCGGTGGATTTAATGACTTTGGTGGTTTCCAAGACATGGGTCGAAACTCTGCCCAAGACAGCGAAGCGACTATTACCTTAAGCTTTGCAGAAGCTTTTAATGGCGTACAAAAGCGGTTTAACTTGGGTAATGAAACTATCGACGTTCGCATACCAGCTGGAGCAAAACCTGGTAGTCGCTTACGAGTTAGAGGCAAAGGTCCGGTTAGCCCTTCAAGTCAAAGACGTGGCGATTTATATCTTGTAGTTGAACTGGGAACCCACCCATTTTTCAAGTTTGATGGCGATAACTTAGTATGTGAAGTACAGATTACTCCTGATGAAGCGGTATTAGGAGCAACTATTGAAGTACCGACACCCGACGGTATGGTTGATGTCAAAATTCCAGCCGGAGTGCGGAGCGGGCAATCATTACGTTTACGTGGAAAAGGTTGGCGCAATCGTAACGGCGCTCGCACTGACCAATTAGTTAAGATTGCGATTGCTACACCAAAAAACATCAGCGAACAAGAACGAGAATATTATGAGAAAATTCGGGATATTCGTACCTTCAATCCCCGCAGTAATTTACAGCAATTTAGACTATAGCGATTGGTTAAACGCTATGAGAGTGGGGTAGACCTACTCTTTTTTTTGCCGAATAATTAAAAGTAAATATTAAAAAAATTATTAAACCCGGTTTTCTAAAAAACCGGGTTTTTAAAGAAGGTAAAGTATTAATTCTTTGTTACTTGTATTTATTACTTATTTGAAATTGGAATCGATGCAAGACAGTAAAGTTTCTATGCTGGCATTATGGTCTAAAAACGAAAATAAATGTTTATAAATCAGTTTCCCTTGTTTATCTAAAATAAATTGTCCGGGTAAAGGGGCACCCAATGCTTGCCCAACTCCATAACTACGAAATACTCTACAGCTAGGGTCGCTCAATAAAGGCATTCTTAAACCTAAATCTTTTACAACTATTTGACTTTGACGTTCGTCAGTACTTGTAATTAGTAAAACTTCTACACCCCTATTTTGAAATTGTTCGTAGTTTTCATTTAAAGCTTTGATATGGGGGAAACAGAAAGGACAATATTGCTTTTCAGTAAAAATGCGCGTTAATGCCACAATTACTGGCTGTTTATTTTGATAATTTGATAATTTAACTAAGTTACCGTTTGTAATATCTGGAAGTTGAAATTGAGGTGTCAATTCTCCCAATCGGAAATTATTCTCAGCGGGAATTGGTAGAAAATTATGTAAAAATCGCTCGTTGAATAAACCACTAAAATCAGTAGAAGTTAACATTTTGAATACTTTTATTTTGAAATTATATTAATAAATCTACTTATTTAATTTGCTAAATATCTCTATTAAAGTATGGTTAATGGTAACTTGATTACCGCTAACCATACTTTAATCAGCTGCCAAAAAACTAAATTGCAGAGAAATATACTTTGGACTTCTCTGGGTCGGGATTCATTGTTTTATCGCCCGGTTGCCAACCAGCAGGACAAACTTCATCGGGATGAGATTGAACGTATTGAATAGCTTGTAATGTCCGTAATGTCTCCTCTACATTACGACCAAAGGACAAGTTATTGATGGTAGCATGTTGAATTACACCATCTTTGTCTATAATGAACAAACCGCGCAAAGCTACACCTGCTTCTGGGTCTAACACGTTGTAAGCAGCGCTAACTTCTTTCTTTATATCCGATACTAAGGGATAATTTAAGTCACCCACTCCACCAGACTTACGGTCTGTTTGAATCCATGCTAAGTGGGAAAATTCGCTGTCAACGGAAACACCAAGTACCTCAGTGTTGAGCTTTTTAAATTCTTCGTAACGGTCGCTAAAAGCTGTAATCTCAGTAGGACAGACAAATGTAAAGTCTAAAGGATAGAAAAACAGAACGGCATACTTACCGCGATAGTCGGAAAGCTTGACTGTTTTGAATTCTTGATCGACTACTGCTGTAGCTGTGAAATCCGGAGCCTGCTGACCAACTCGGAGGCATCCTTCTGATGAATAAGTAAGGGGCATTATAATTAATTCTCCTCGGGGCTATATTTTTGCAGCATCGCAAATCTCGGTGGTCTATATAACGTTCACCGATTTGACGCTTTGATTATTTAATTACGAACTGTTACAAATAATATCATACTCATAACGATTTCTCGTTTGGAAATGGGAGATTTAGATACTCGAGAATGGTTGTTGACTAATGGCTTGGGAAGTTTTGCAAGTGGTACAGTTTCCGATGTCCGCACTCGCACTTACCATGGTTGGTTATTTGCTGCAACAAGTCCACCTTCTGGGCGCACTTTGTTGATGTCACACTTAGAAGCTAGCTTAGAATTACCTCATAAAGTAATAACCTTGGGGACTAATTTTTGGGCTAGCGGTCAAATCGAACCGCAAGGCTACAAACTGCTACGTTCGTTTGATATTAACCCAGTTCCCGAATGGACTTGGGGCGAACAAGGCTGGCAATTGAGCAGGCAAATATTTATGCCATATGGATTGCAGGCAAATGCAGAAGCACAGAAGGAAAAACAAGACTTTGGTGATTCAATACTCGGTACTAACCAAACACCATTCCGAGACCGCGTATTGATTCAGTATCGCTATCAAGGTAGGGATACCGCCGTTTTGAGGCTGAGGTTGCTAGTTGGCGATCGCGACTTTCACCATCAGCAAAAAGGAGGTTCTCAATTGCAGTTTTTGCAACAGCTTAATAAGGGACAGCTTTGTTTGCAATCAAAAAATGCAAATGAATTTGGTACGCCTTGGCATTTGCGTTGGAGCAAAGGTACTTATCAATCGAACGGTATTTGGTACTGGAATTATGGTTTACCCGAAGAGAGTCGTAGAGGATTGTGTGACATAGAAGACCTTTATAGCCCAGGCTACTTAAGTATTGTTTTGGAATCTGGAGATACTGTAACACTAGAGGCGCAACTTGGTTTTCCTGATGAATCGAATATTGCTCTCAATTGCGAAAGTTTTAACCGAGAAATATTAGCAGAGCAAAAGAGGTTATCGCAGATTTTTGGATGGGAAAACTATGAAGAGAGCGAAGGAAATAAGTTAAAGTTTTGCAACCCTTCTACTTCCCTACCTCCAAAAAATGTAATTTGGCAAAAACTATTACGTGCTAGCGATCAATTTATAGTCCATAGAGCGTCAATTGATGGTCCGACAGTAATTGCAGGGTATCACTGGTTCAATGATTGGGGACGGGATACTTTAATTGCTTTACCAGGTATAGCGATAGTACCGCAACGTTTTGAAATAGCCAAAGGATTGTTGCAAACCTTTGGACATTACTGTCGTCAAGGTTTGATTCCTAATGCTTTTCCTGATGCTGGTGGCGAACCTTTTTACAATAGTATAGATGCAACATTGTGGTGGATTGAAACTTTAGGTATCTATTTAGAAGCTACCCAAGATTGGAAATTTTTAGCAGAACAGTATCCCATTGTCCGAAAAATCTATAAAGCATTAGTTGGCGGTACAAATTACAAAATTAATGTTGATTCTACGGATGGTTTATTAAGTTGGGACGCTGCTGGTGTAGCTCTTACTTGGATGGATGCTGTGGTGGAAGGTACTCCTATAACTCCTCGTCGCGGTAAGCCAGTAGAAATCAATGCTTTATGGTATTCCGCTTTATGCTGGGCTTCACGATGGGCAGAAATATTAAGCGAGCAGCATTTTGGTGAAGAGGGAGTCCGATTCGCAAATCAAGCCCGGAGGTATAGTCAGCAAGCCGAACAGGTAAAGCAGTCGCTGCAAAAATTCTGGAATCCTAAAGCTTGCTATTTATACGACACCATCGAACCGGATGATTGTCGCAATTCTCAAATTAGACCAAATGCAGTTTTAGCACTTTCACTAAGCCACTGCGGCTTTTCTGGTAAGCAAGGGTATCAAGTACTCGAACGAGCAGCAAAAACCTTACTTACTCCCTACGGACTCCGCTCTCTCGAACCCTCAGATCCCGAGTACATCGGAAAATACATTGGCAATTTAGTTAGTCGTGACGGTGCTTATCATCAAGGTACTGTTTGGAGCTGGTTAATTGGTCCTTTCATCCGGGCTTGGCAGCGTTTTCATAAAGATGAAGCCTTACCTTTTGATTGGGAACCCTTAATACAACATTTTTTATCAGATGCTTGTCTTGGCTCAATTTCGGAAATTTTTGATGGCGATGAACCGCACCAGCCAAAAGGAGCCGTAGCTCAAGCTTGGTCTGTTGCTGAGGTGATTAGACATTACCACGATTTTTAGAGGGGGAGTGGGGAGTTAGGAGTAGCAAGTAGCAAGTAACATTCATGGCGATATTTATTCATTGTCTTATGGCAATCGGAAATTAAATATTCATTACTCGCTACTTTTAGAATCTTCACCATTTCCCCCCGAGCCGCACGCCACCCAGGGCGGATTACGCCATTTCTCTCAAGCTTGGGACGAGTACCCACCAGAGGATTTACCATCCCCCTACCTTTTCATCTTGCAGATAGCGCAGGTAAAATAAGTTATAGGATTGACATATTTGCCAATCCCTAAGCTGTTAACTAATTAATTTAATGGCTCAGGTGCGACTCGAACGCACGACCAAGGGCTTATGAGTCCCCTACTCTAACCAACTGAGCTACTGAGCCAAATTTTATTTGATTATCAATATATCATATAAACAAAGTCTTGACTAGCATTTGAATAAATTATTTTTTAAGCAGATAATTGAGAATCAAAATCTGTTAACCGTTATCTGCAAGAAGCTAATAAGGTATACCAATTAAAAGCAAAAGAGGGAGACATTCTCCCTCAACCTTCCAAGGCAATTATCTAGATGCTAATCAATCGGAAATTATTTGCGAGGAGGAAGGAAAGCTACAGGGTTAACAGCTTTTTTGCCACCTTTACGGATTTCAAAGTGCAGGTGAGGACCAGTACTAAAGCCGGTGCTACCCATTAAAGAAATTCTTTGACCTTGCTGTACGCGCTGACCTTTACGCACAACAATCTTGCTGTTATGAGCGTAGCGAGTCAAGGTACCATCAGGATGACGAATATCGACTAACTTACCGTAACCGCCGCGATTCCAACCAGCAGATACAACGACACCATCTGCTGCTGCATGAATGGGGGTACCTGTGGGGGCTGCGATGTCAATTCCTTTATGCATTCTTCCCCAGCGAGGACCGAAACCAGAGGTGAAAACACCTTTAGCAGGCCATACAAAACCTTTTGAAGGTGGTTTTGACTCGTCAATAGGTTTGGGTAAATATCTATCAACTGCTGCCAATGGAGGTAGCCCTGGAGATAGTGTTGTTTTTACAACCGAGGAAGATTGAGAACGACCGCTAAAACTTGAAGAAGGTCTTACTACCCTTACACCTCTACTACGAGAGAAATTAGGATTAATATCCTGGCTTGGTGAAGGAACCGGGATCGCCACTGCTGCGGTGTTAGGTCTAGCAACGCGAATGGGTACCGAAGCTTTGCCTACTATAGGCTTTGTTACAGGAATAGGTATAGAAGCTGATGCTGGTTTGCGAACAGGTACTTCTACTGAGTTTGTAGTAGTATTTGCCTGGGGTACAACCACTCCAGATTGTTGAGTGCGGTATTTTTCCCGCAATCTTTCGATTTCTGCTTTTAATTTACGAAGACGCTCATTTCTAGAAACTTTTCTCGCTAAAGCATTACGTCTATCAGCGAGTTGCATTTCTGAAAATACAGAAGGTACGGGAGTATCGCCACCTACGCCGAAAGAATTTACACTATTGTCGGCGTTAACAACAGAAGATGAAAACTGCGAATCATTCTTTGCAGTTGAATCCGATGCAATTGCAACAACATTACTATTGCTTTGGGCACTAGGAACAATCAACTGTTGATTGACCTTTAATTCGTTGGGGTTAGACAATTGATTGGCTTTTGCTAGTTTGGATACCGAAGTACCGTAGTTGCTAGCTATTTTGGCAAGAGTGTCCCCAGGTTTAACTAAGTGCGCTGCTGCTATTGCAGTTGGTGCTGCTACTGTTGAGTCAACTGCTGTTGGAACTGTTACAGCTTGTTGTACCGGATTAACACTAGATGGAAGTTTGGCAGTTTCTGATGCAGTGTTGGTAATTGCTGTTGATGTTTGCTCAACTTGAGTTTCCTGCTGCGTTTTCAACGCTGCTGGCTTCACACTTTCAACCGAAGTCGAACGTAGCTTATTAAGACTTGCTTTTAAGCGGTTCGATTTTTGCTTTAAACGGTTAAGTGCAAATTTTTGTTGAGCTTCGAGCTGAGTGTTGCCAGATAAAGCAACCTCTTGAGCATCAACAGATGGTGGAGCAATTGTAATATTTTTACTTTGGGTGCTATTTGCAGTGGTAATAGCTCGGGAAATAATCCGTCCCTTAGCCACTTGCGGCACGGAGTAAACTGTATTGCTACTTGCTGCTGTTACACTTTTGCTAGGTGTTTGTACTCCGAACTGAACAGACTTCGGACTTGAGGCAACACGTAATCTAGCTCCAAACCCATTTGCCTTCGAGATTGCTGTCGGCTCCACTACGGTAGGACTCGTTGCCCCAATATCGCTGGAGATAGCTTTAAAAGACCGCTTTTGTGTGGGAACAAACTTTATCTCATCGGATGCAGCAGGAATTGTAGAGGCGGTATTTTCATTGCCTACAGGTTCTGCTGCTAGGGCTTGGTCGCTTTGTCGAGTCACGAAAAGGCTGGTTGCTCCCATCGAGATTGCTAAGCCAATCATGGCGGCTTTAGGCATCCGACGCTTAACCTGCGGAGTAACTAAGCTACTGTGATCTATCGAAGCATCATTATTACTAATATGACTTTCTAACACAGCTTTCATTTTCTTCTTCAATGCTCGTTTCAAAGACAACCTCCTACGATCGCTAGCGCTTAACCGAGCTCGATTTACTTATTTCAACAAAATTCAATGATTTGAATCACTCAGAATAATAGATCGAGATCACATTTACCAGAGATACTTAGGCAAGATTAACCCGGTTCTCTGTTTTAGACAAGTTAACACTGTACTAGTAAAAATCAACTTTTTGTGCTTACTTATCTATGCTGTTGACTACACCCTAATTTAGTTTTCCTTGATACAGACATATACATTTACATCTGCTTCAAGAAAACATCAAACTTTATAAGTAAGAACAATAATAAAGCTTCATGTTCGGACCATTACTACCTTAATCGGCAGCAATTTTCAGGAATAAGCATATATCTTGCTGTAATTTTTAAGCAGCAGTTGCAACCTATCCCACCCTCCCAATCGAGACTTTACGTTGATTTTTCCCCAAAGTACAACCGTATTTACTCGCAAGTACATTTGCGCTTCAAAAAAATCTCAGGGATTGCAACAAAGGCTCAACTGCCCTGCCATAACAAACTTTACCCAAACCAAAAGCAATTATCGGGATAATTCCAATTAACAAAAATCTATGATTCGATTTCAAGAAAACTTTAAACTATATATACAAATTTCTTATATAAGAACGTTACTGCACTTAAGTATTTTTCACTATTAATGAAATAGACAACAAATTAAAAGTAACATGTAACACATTATTTTTATTCTATAACAGGTATTTATTCTATAAATAATCAAGTTGGATAGATATTTTATGGTTTTCCAGAAATTATCACTTAGGTAATATAGCCAAATAAATATATATATATATTTGAAGCAGGAGAATTGCGCTCAAGAGAGATACCCTAAAAAACGACGAGCCTCAAACAAACTTATAGCAACACTTACAGAAAGATTTAAGCTGCGAACTTTGGCTTCTTTCATCGGAATATGAAGGGTTGCATCACATTCTGCTAAGACATCGCTTGGTAAGCCCGTGGTTTCACTGCCAAATAGAAGCCAATCGGTTGGTTGATACTCATAAGCTGTGTAATTAAAATTACCTCTAACGCTGAAACCTAATAATCTTCCTCCACGCTGTTGATGAAAGACTTTGAAGTCTTCTAGAGATTGATGATTATGCAGCTTTACGTAAGGCCAATAATCTAAGCCTGCTCGCTTTAGATAACGGTCAGTGATTTCAAAACCTAAAGGACCAACTAAGTGCAATTCGGTACCTGTAGCTGCACAAGTACGGGCAATATTACCTGTATTTGGAGGAATTTGCGGATGGACTA
This sequence comes from Rivularia sp. PCC 7116, assembly GCF_000316665.1. GTDB lineage: Bacteria > Cyanobacteriota > Cyanobacteriia > Cyanobacteriales > Nostocaceae > Rivularia. The sequence goes on from NC_019678.1 coordinate 3,483,443, forward strand.
AAACTATCTGTGGCATTGGCAATCAACTAATTGTATTCAAAAAAACAATGTATTCGTTTTTTCAAAACTATCTTGGGATAGAAGACACATATAGTTTTTTTTAATATAAATCAGTCTGTCAGAATCTATAAAAAAAATTAAACCGGCAATAGTGCTTTAAAAAAGCTTCTATGAAGGGTATTTAAAGTCAATGTTAAAAGATAGTAAATTTTTGAGGTCACAGATGTTTATGTTTCCGGCAAAATATACCATCTTTTGATCAAAAAACAGAACGGTGTCAAGCTAGTAAAGTAGAACACAATTTATCTTCAAGTTCTAATTCTCTTTCTCGAATTGAATCGATGGCTTGTGAGATAACATTACGGCTGCTGACACCTAAGCGGTGAAGCTGTAACCATTTTTGAGCTTGATTACCTTCACGAAGAATTTTTTGTAGTGGTGAGATAAAGCATCCAAAGCCTTGCTGTTTGGCAAAGGATGCCGCTGGTTCGTAAAGTTCATTTATCCACTCCGCAGCTTTGAGTGTTCTGCCGTCAACCCAATGAATTAGATCGGCATCTAAACTATGAGAAGCGCAATTCGCTTCGTTTTGGGCTGTAATCGCGACTAATTCTTCCGGAGAAAAACTACTTTTGACCAATGGATCGAGGTCTGGATTGTTAATTACTTGCAGCAAACGCACTTCTAACAAAGCTGTAATTGCTAGTAGTGCAATGGGGTCAGTTACTAAATCGCAAATTCGTAATTCAAGCCGATTTAAATCGTAGGGACGGCGATCGCCATTTGGTCGAACTGATGTCCATAGATGTCGCACGTTTTGCATTGTGCCTTGAGCTAGCTGTTCTTGAGTCCACCGAATATGATGAGCGTGGCTTTCAAATAATGGGACTGATGAAGGTGTTTGTGGGAAAAGACCCCAACGAGTAGAGTGATAACCCGTTGCTTTGCCGTCTAAAAACGGTGATGAAGCGCTTAGAGCAAGATACAAAGGAGCTTCTAAGCGAATAACGCGACATGCCCGCATTAGTACTTCGGGGTCGCTGATACCCACATTGATATGAACGCTAGCGGTAACGACTTTAGTACCGTAAGTGTTTTCTATATACTCGTGATAGGGATTATTTGGGTTAGAGCGGAAAAATTTTTCACTTCCTCCCAGAGATAGAGTACTGCCAGGAATTAAAGTATAGTTACCTAGTTTCTGAAGATACTTTCTTAATTTCAAGCGAGGACATAACAGACCACATAAAAGTCTTTCGTAGTCGTAGAATGGAGCGGTTACATATTCAACATTGCGGCTATCCGGTTCCCGCATAAACCCATCTAATGCAGCGGTGATTTTGTCAGAGAGACCAATGATGTCACCTTGAGGCGTACCAGTATACATCTCAATCTCAAAACCTTTCGATAGCACCACAAATACTCTCCTTGGCTCTTTAATGATTCTTTAGTGATATTAAAATTGTATCCGAGGTAACGGAATTACGCATCAACCTTTTGATAGCTATCGAGAGAAATAATTGTTAAACAGAATTTAAATTTTAGTCAATATAAGGTATTAGCATTTGTTTTTATGAGTATGCAAAAAGGAATAGGTAGCAGCCAGAATAGTTAATATTATCAAATAATATGGCTTGCAGAATATATCTTGTTTTATACCCTTAGCTTTACTAGATTCTTAAGTGCAGAAGCATTACCCAAAGTTATGAAGAACCAATCCTTTATTCAAAAGCTGAGAAATTTGGCTATCTATCATCAAAGTTGATTATATGTTTGGACTGTATCTGCAATCGGTAGCGTAAAATGAAACTCGCTGCCTTGATTTTTCCCATTAGATGTAGCCCAAATTTGTCCGCCTAATTTTTGAATAATTTGACGACAAATAGCTAAACCCAAACCAGTACCACCAATTGAGCGCTGCAAAAAGTTTTCTTCTTGGTAAAAACGTTGAAAAATTCTTTCTAATTCTACTGGTTCAATCCCTCTACCCGTATCTTTAATAACAACTTCTAGTTGATTTGAAAGGAGTTGTTTGTCAGCTTCTTCTTGGGAAATATTTTCTTTATGGATTCGAGTGCTAACCGTAATTTGCCCATCTGATGGAGTGAACTTACAAGCGTTATCTAAAAGTTTAGATAATACTTCCATAATTCCTTCTCTTTCCGCCAGCACTAAAGGTAAATCAGATGGCAAATCTACAACAATTTGGGGCAAACTATTATTTAAATTACGTCTTTTGACACTACCTAAAACCAAACTCAAGCTTTCTTGTAGCGAAGTCGCTTCTAGCTGCGATCGCGCTGTATTAGCTTCCAGTTTTGAGAGGGTGAGGAAATCCCCGATTAATCTGCCCATGCGTTCGGAATCCCCTAAAGCAGTATCTAACATTGTCTGCTGAACTTCTAGAGGTATATTTTCCTCTAAGGCTAAAGTCTCTAAACAAATTTGAATAGTAGATAAAGGAGTCCGCAATTCATGACCTACTATAGCTATTAAGTTACTTTGGGTACGTTCTAAATCTGCCAATCGGCGGTTAAGTTTTTCTAAATTACGATAGGCTTGAGATTGCATCAAGGCAATTGCAACTTGCGTGGCAATTACTTCTACAAATGTACGTTCGGATTTGTTCCAAATATAGGGTTGATTGCCACAGTGATGAATTTCTAAAATACCTAACCAACTTTCTTGATAGCGAATTGGTATTAACAAACAGGAACAAATTTGCCAACGTTGGAAGTTATCGCTCAATTCGGGATGTGCTTGAATACCTAAGTCTTGGCTAGCATCGGTAATAGCAATAACGTGATTTTTTTCTAAAGCATTTTGAAATAAAGGATGATTTGCTATTAACCAATTTTCTCCTTTCATAGAAGGAAGTACATCTGCCACGCATTCATAATTAATTGATGCGGTTTTATCTGCTGGATAATGATAAAAAATACAGCGGCAAGGACTAAAAACTCGACCTAATTCTCTAACCGTACTAGTAAGAATTTCTTCCGAGTCTAAAGAGTTACGAATAAAAGCTGTGACCCTATTAATCAATCTTTCAAATGTTTCTTTTTGCAGAATTGTACGATAGGATTTTAGCTGTTTATATTGACTTGATTGTAAATAATTTACTAAGCGACCTGTAAAAAGTCGAGCATCAATTTCTAAAATTTGCTCGCTTGCTGTTTGAGGTTTATGCTCGTAATTAAGACCGTAACGTTGCTTTGCTAATTCTACTTTCTGTGCTAGCTGTGGTTGATAATCTAAAATCCGTTCTAATAATAAAACCGCTGCTTTTTTGCTTGTTGCACGGTCAAATGTCCAAATACCTTTAAATTGCCTTAATTCGTCAAAAGATACTCCTTCCACTGGAGCAGAAAATTCTCGACAAACGATACAAGCTGAGTATTTTTGGGCAACAATAACTAAATGCCATTCTTGAGCTAAAAAATCATCTTTTGGATCGAAGGGCACTACCTCATAGGGATTAGAAGTTGCGACTAATTCAGAATCCGGTGCAGCCATAACATAAACTTGATCGCTGCGTCTTGCAATTCTGGCATAGCGACGGGTTTCTTGACGGTAAAAACGCTCGTGCTGAAAATTAGCGATTACCAAAGGTTTATCGTTTCCTACTATTACCAAGTCCTCCATTGCGTGGGAAAGCGCAATTAAGGAAGCTTTAAAATAGACTTGAGGACGTAATAATTTATTCGCGAGCAGTAAACTGTATAACAGGGATTGCTGGGAAATATTCATTTATTGAATCGATAAATACACTCACCTCCGTCATGCTGTTTGCAGCAATAATAAGGAGCGATTTGTGATATTACGAAAGTTGTTGGTTAATTCGTGAGGAAATGAATCTAATTACCGCATAGAACATTTATTCAGACAATCTCAAGTAGTAAAGAAGCTGAATTTGTTTCGCTAATTTTAGCGTTATATAGTTCTGCTTCTTCTAAACTGACAAAACTGAGATCCGCATCTCTCATATCAACTCTTGCTAAGATAGCTTTGCTTAAATTGACGTTGTACAAATCTGCTTTATTGAGAATTGCTCCCGTCAAATTAGCCCCGGTAAGGTTGGAGTTTGCTAAATTAGCACCAGTCAAATCGGCGTAACGTAAATCCGCGCCTTCGAGGTTGGTATTACTAATATCAGCATAGCGTAGAGAAGTCAGACGCATATCAGCTTTACTCAAATTAGCTTTATGCAAATCTACACGATTCAAATTAGCCTTAATCAAACAGGCTTTAGCCAAACAAGACCAAATCAAGAAAGATTTACTCAAGTCGCACCTCCAGAGAGTGGCTTTCTCCAAATTTGCTTCATTTAACTTGGCTCTGTATAGTGACGCTCCCTCTAAATTTGCACTGGTGAGGTCTGCTCGATTCAAGTTAATTCCATTTAAGCAAATCTCACTCAGATTCGCTTGCTGCAAATTTGCTTCTACAAAATCTCTATTACCCGCTAGATATTGCTCTATCAGCTTATTAGTATCCATAAAACAACACGCGCTCGAATAATTAAGGGCAAGCAGATTAACTAATTACAGTATCTATATGGCATTGCCAAGAAATAACATTTCTTAACAGCTTCTTAAGAAAAACCTTCTTTGAAGAAAGCAATGATGCTAATTCGGCGAGTCTCTAAAGATAAATGCTTAGCAGGTGAAAGCTGCTTCTAATCTCGGTTAGCAGACCCGACAAAATACAAAAAAGTAACCAATCACTTAATTTAAGTAATCTGCACTTTTGTTAATTTTTGTTAACCTCTGTAAATAAGATAAGTAATTTTGTTACGTTTAGTCAAGAGAAATTGACAAGTTTTCTTTAGTAAATTGAAACTTGTAGGGATTCGACAGGAGAATGCAGTTCCTGCTATGACGGCAAAAGTTTTATAGATTTCATACCTTGTATTATTCGAGTAGGAGTATTGCATAAGCCCGGTTTCTCTTCGTGCAATTAGCGACAAACCGTGAATAATTCTACTTTTGTGATACTGCTGTAACTTCCCGTTCGCCTTTTTGTAGGGCTGGGTGTGGGAATAAATATTAACCTTATTTGTATTCAAAACCGGCTGATTTTATCGAGATTGTGTATCAAAATTTCGAGGTAGGCTTATTTATTACTGAGATATGCTAGGCGAAAATTCCCAACCTTTATCTTTTAAAGGTCAAGACTTAGCTGGTGTAAACTTTGACCATAAAGATTTGCGATTTGCAGATTTTACTAGTGCGAAACTAGAAAAAGCTACTTTTGTTAGTGCTAATCTTCAAGGAGCTATTTTTGATAAAGCTGTTTTAGAACAAGTAAATTTCCAAGAAGCTAATCTTCAAGGGGCAACATTACAGTTTGCCAATTTAGTAGAAGCTTATTTTTCGGAAGCGGATTTAAGTAAAGCTAATTTTTACGGGTCTAACTTGGATTCGGCTTCTTTTAGAAGAAGTAGTTTGCGGGGGACGGATTTGCGAGAAACAATTCTTGCAAAAGTAAATTTCAGCGAGAGTCTAATCAATAATGATACTCAGATAGAAGATAAGTGGAGACTGGTTTGGGAAATCGTTAACAAGCCCCAGGAAAGTCGTAATTTAAGTCAGTGCGATTTACAAGCAGCTAATTTAGTTGAAGCTAATTTGCAAAAAGCTAACTTGATAGAAACCGATTTGCGAGGCGCTATTCTGGAACGGGCAAATTTAGAAGCCGCAAATCTTCGAGGAGCTGATTTAGAAGCTGCAAACCTCCAAGGAGCAAATATTTGGGAAGCAGTAATGGAAAACGCTAATCTTAAAGATGCCAATCTTAAAGATGCAAACCTTTGTGGAGTTGACTTTAGCAATGCTTTTTTAGAAAGAGTTAATTTTAAGCAGAGTCAAATCAGCGTAGAAACTCAACTGAGCGAAAAGTGGAAATTAGTTTGGGAACTAGTAAATAAAAATGTTGAAGCTCGGGATTTAAGTCAATTTGATTTGCAGCAAGCTAACTTAAGTGAAGCCCACCTGAAAAAAGCTAATCTTAGTGAAACAAACTTGCAAGGAGTAATTTTTACAGAAGCTAACTTGCAACAAGCAAATTTATGGGCAGCCAAACTGCAAGGAGCAAATTTTGAAAAAGCCAATTTAGAAGAAGTCAATTTTCAGGAAGCTGACTTTGACAAACAAGCTAATTTACAACATAGTAATCTTCAAAAAGCTGATTTACTCGAAGTGACTTTGGAAGAAGCTAATTTACAACATAGCAATCTTCAAGGAGCTAATTTAAAGGTAGCCAATCTTCAAAAAGCTAACTTAAAAGGAGCTAATCTACAGCATACCTATTTACGTGGTGCGAGACTGCAACAAGCAAATTTTCAAGAAGCTAATCTCGAAGCTGCGGTTTTTCAAGAAGCTAATCTTCAAGGAGCCAATTTCTGCAAAGCTAACTTGAAAAAAACCGTTTTTATCGCCGCAAATTTGACAGAAGCAATCGAATCAGAAGAAGTTATAGTTACAAACTTTGAAGAAGCTGACTTAGAAAAGGCAGACTTCAGTTGTGCAAAACTAATAAGAGCTAATTTGCAAAAAGCAAACCTAGTCAAAGCTAATCTTAAAGCAGCAGACTTAGAAGCAGCAGACTTAAGATACAGCAATCTTGCAGAAGCAGACCTTTTAGATGCTAATCTTCGGGTTGCTTTTTTACGAGAAGCAAGCTTTTACAGAGCGGATTTACATAGAGCTAATTTACAAGTAGCCAATCTTTATAGAGCTAACCTACAATCAGCTAAGTTAGTTGGAGCTAATTTAGTCAAAGCCGATTTGCAAAAAGCTAATCTAAAACTAACTAATCTAACATCAGCTAATTTACAATTCGCCGATTTATACCGAGCGGATCTAGAAGCAGCAAATTTGGAAAATGCGAACTTGGAAAAGGCTCATCTCGAAGGAGCAAATCTTTCAAGAGCAAACCTTAAAAATACAAATTTTAAAGGTGCTGACTTAGATATAGCCGACTTTTCCCAAACTAAAAATTTTACTGAACAACAAGTTCAGGAAGCCAATAACTGGGAAAGAGCAAGACGAGACAAATAACAAAATCAAGCAATATTTTCAATAGATAGGTCTTGTTGCAAATAATCAACCTATCTTTTTTTACGACCAAATGTTATAATTTTTATACAAAAAATATTTTGACCTGCTTTGTCGCACCTAGAAAAAATATGGCGCTCAGCTTTTAAGTGTGATACAAACAAACAAGTAAGTTGTATAAAATACGCCTGCGCGGTAAATCCATAGAACGTGAATATACAGGGTATATTTAGTTACGGTTTATTCTATGTAGGTCTATTTACAGAGATTCAAAAAATATGGCTGTAGCCCTGCTTTTTCTGTTCTCTTAATTAAACAATTTGATAAAGGGAATCTGGAAAGGTAATAATAATTAATATCGATTGGTAATCTTTCTTAAATACCGCAATGTCTTTGTAGATACAGCTTGGCGAGTTTTTTCACCTATTAGTTAAGAATAAGTGCAAAAAAGTTAAAGGATGTTTGGAAAGTCTAATTTTATAATTTAGCACTGCGGTACTGCAAGCTAATAGCTATAATAAATACTTCCAACATGCAAGTGTTTAATCGCAACATAAAAACTTAGTAAATATTATATTTACCTGATATTTACCTGTAGAATTTCCAAATATCCTTTTAAATTCTTGAAAGCGAAAAAACAAATCAGTTTAAACCAAAATTAACTGATTAACAACTATGAATATAAGTCAAGACATCGCTCAAACTGCAAAAAATTGTGCATCAATTATCGCCAATACTCCAACAGAACAAAAAAATGCAGTTCTGTTGAAAATGGCTCAGCTTTTAGATACTCATCGTGGGGATATCGTAGCAGCTAACCAGACTGACCTAACCGCAGCTAAAAAAAACAATTTGCCAAGCAACTTAGTGGCTCGCTTGCAATGGTCTGATGCCAAAATTAATTCTAGTATTGCAGCACTTCACAAAATTGCGAATTTACCCGATCCAGTAGGACAGTTATTCGAGCCGATAAGTAGTTCTAACGGACTTAAAGCTTGTCGAATGCGAGTTCCATTAGGGGTGATTATGATGATTTACGAGGCTCGTCCTCATGTCACCGTTAATGCTGGTTCGTTTTGTTTGAAGTCGGGAAATGCAGTAATTTTACGGGGAGGTTCGGAAGCGAAAACCTGCAATCAGAAATTAGGAGAATTGTGGCAAACTGCTTTAGCCGATGTGGGTTTATCTATCCAAGCGATCCAGGTAATAAGTGGTTCTCACGAACAAATTAATGAATTATTACAACTTAATAGCTTTATTGACTTGGTTATTCCGCGAGGTGGACCAAAACTGATTGAAACAGTCAGTAAAAAATCTCAAATTCCGGTTTTAAAACATTACAACGGAATTTGTCATGTCTATATTGACGAAGCAGCCGATTTGCATCAAGGATTAGAAATTGCTTTAGATTCAAAGTGTTTGATGCCATCTGTTTGTAATGCGATGGAAACTCTATTAATTCATAGTTCTTTTGAATCGCACCTAAATACAATTATCAAAGCATTTCAAGATAATGGTGTAGAAGTCAAAGGTTGCGAACGGATTCGTAATGCAGTTTCCGGAATTGAAGCAGCAACAGAACAAGATTGGACAACCGAATACCTTGATATGAAAGTGTCGATGCGGATGGTAGACAGTGTAGATGAAGCAATTTCCCATATTAATCAATTTGGTTCGCATCATACTGACGCAATCGTCACTGACAGTCAAACCAGAGCCGAACAGTTTGTCAATCTAGTTGATTCTGCGGTGGTACTAGTAAATGCTTCTACAATGTTTTGTGATGGCGATACTTTGGGTATGGGGGCTGAAATTGGTATTGCTACTGGTAAATTCCACGCTCGCGGACCGATGGGATTACAGGAATTGACCAGTTATAAATTTGTCGTCCGGGGTTCGGGACAAACTATGGGTGGCGATTTTCTTCCTTCAGCTGCTACAACTGCACCTGACAAGGTTTAACGAGGTAATTTAGGTACTAATGGAATCTGTAGCTGCATCGAAAATATACGAATATCTCCAGCAAGGACTTGATAAACCCAAATCAGTTTCGGGACAGCGGATTGGGACTGAATTAAAATTTCCCTTGGTAGAACAGCAAAATGGATGCGCGGTTAAATTAGAAACTGTTAATGCTCTGTGGTCGTATCTGATCGATCGCGGCTGGGAAGCATCTGTAGATCCGGTAACTAACAAGATAGTGGGAGCAACTAAACCTGGAGAGTATAACGATACCTTAGCTTCTTGTGAAACTGGATTTTGCAAAATAGAATTTTCTCTAGCTCATGTGGGAGATTTACATGCTTTGACTCGTCAAATTGATTCGTTGATAGCAGAATTAATTCCTTTCGCAAACGAGCATCAGGTAAGCTTTCTTGGTTGCGGTATTCACCCAGTGTCTCCACCAAGTCCGGAATTGGTAATTGCTAAACAAAGAACATTAGCTTGGGATACTCTATTTCCAGAAGGAGAGATAGTTAACGATAAACCTCGTCCGGGACTTCACTTATTTACAGTTAATTCTGGCTCTCACGTACACTTGAGCGTATCCTCTGCTGAAGAAGCTGTTGGAGTAACCAATGTTTTCAATGGTTTTGCTGGAGCGCAAATTGCTTTGATGGGGAATTCTAGTGTATGGAGAGGAAAAGTCGATTCTGTCTATCAATGTGTCGCAGAAAAGTTTTGGGATTGGTGGATGCTAGATGAAGCACGAGTCGGACTTCCGAGTAAGTGTTTTACAGACATAGAAGACTATGGAAATGCGATTGCTAGATTGCGACCTCTTTATGTAGAAAGGAATGAAAATCCGATTCTTATAAGTCACTATCCAACTTTTGCTGACTACTACGATTGTTCTCCAGCAACAGGAAAATATTTATCGGGAGAAGAAGTAGTTGTCTATCCTGAAGCAAAAGATATTAAGTTGCACAATTCATTTTATTGGTTCACCGCTCGCATCTCTCGCTACTTTACCGTCGAAAATCGATTGTGCGACCAACAAGTTCCCGGTGATTTAGCCTGTCCTGCTGCTCTGAGTTTAGGACTGCTCAAAGCTTTACCAGAAGCCCAAGAAGAATTAAATCAATTCCAATGGTCAACTCTCAAGCTAATGCGAGAAGCAGCAATGAGAAAAGGTCTAGATGCAAAAGTCGAAGGAATTGCATTAGCTGATATGGCTGGACGAATGTTGGAATTAGCAACGTTGGGGTTAGAGCGTCGCGGACTTGGTGAAGAGGTCTATTTAGAACCTTTACAACAGCGATTAACTAGTAAGCAAAATCCAGCGATGGAAGCGAGTGAAATATTTAGTCAAGGTGGAATCAAAGCTTTAATTGAAGCTAGGGATATTCTTGTTGGGAGTAGTAAGTAGTTGTAGGTTAGGTTGAACAAAGTGTAAGCGTTAGCGTTACCCTGACGGGTCAGCAAGCTGAACACGCAGTGAGTCCTCAGACTAAGCGTGTCCAACAGGACATAGCTTTCTCGTAGAGTAACCCAACAGACAGACGTGTTGTTGGGTTGCGCTCCGCTTAACCCAACCTACAAAACTTCCAACCTTTGACCTTTGACCTTTGACCTTTAATTCATATGATTAATGCATTAGCTGCTGAAAAATCTGGTGGAGAACTTAAGCCTTTTGAGTACGAACCAGGAGCTTTAGGAGAGGAAGAAGTTGAAATTAATGTCGAGTTCTGCGGGGTTTGTCGCAGCGATTTAATGTTGCTCGATAATGAACGGGGGGGAACCCAATATCCTTTGGTTCCGGGACATGAAGTTATTGGTACTGTATCTGCTGTTGGAAGTGGTGTTGAGAATTTAAAGGTTTCTCAGCGTGTCGGTTTGGGCTGGTATTCGGGTTCATGTATGAATTGCGAATGGTGTCAAGGAGGTCATCATAATTTCTGTCGTCAAGCGGAACAAACTATCGTTGGTCGTCATGGTGGTTTTGCTGATAAGGTTCGCGCTCATAAAAGTTGGGTATTTCCTCTTCCTGACAAAGTTGAGTCTGTATCTGCTGGACCGCTATTTTGCGGGGGAATTACTGTTTTTAATCCGATAATTCAGTTTGATATTCAGCCGAAACATCGCGTGGGAGTCATTGGAATTGGTGGTCTGGGACATTTAGCAATTCAGTTTCTTCATGCTTGGGGATGTGAAGTTACAGCTTTTTCTAGTAATCCAACCAAGGAAGCTGATGCTAGAGAATTAGGAGCCGACCATTTTGTTAATTCTCGCAATCAAGAAGCAATTGAAGCAGTAGAAGATTCCTTTGATTTGATTGTTTCAACTGTTAATGCTGACCTCGATTGGAATGTTTATATTAAAGCTTTACGTCCTTTAGGAAGACTGCATTTTGTGGGAGGAGTACCGAATCCAATTTGTTTTCCGGTTTTGCTGTTGTTAGATGGACAAAAATCCGTTTCTGGTAGTCCGGTGGGTAGTCCAAATACTATTTTTCAAATGCTTGATTTTGTTGAGGAACATCAAATTAAACCTGTTATAGAAGTATTTAGTTTTGAACAGGTGAATGAAGCACTTGATAAATTACGTAATGGGAAGGTTCGTTATCGGTTGATTTTGAAGCGGTGAACGGTTTCAGTTAACAGTTAACAGTTATCAAATGATATAGCGGTTTTCAGTTGATTTTAATACACTTGAAACCTCACCCCCTTCCCCTCTCCTTATTAAGGAGAGGGGTGTTTGAAAGACAGTGTGAGATTCATTATTCCATCTAAGTGAAGACCGCTATAATTTGTCATTGATAATTTAAATTACTCGATTTTCTGTAAATAACCGGTTGCGGGGTCAATTATTTTTAGAGCTAAATCGGGACATTTGATGGCTAAAGAAACTTTATTTCCGCTACCAAAAACATTAATTATTTCAACGACTCCAAATTGTTTAAGTAATTCGTGAATTACTGTATCTCCCACTTTCCAATTTTCATTTGAAGTTGTTTTATTCACTATTCTCTATTCCCTATTCCCTATTCCCTGATAACTGTAATTATTCCATCTTTTGCAATTGAGCTACTCTAGGGTCGATAATTTTTTGACCTAAGCCGGGAAATTTAATGGCTACGGAAACTTTATTTCCTCCACCAAAAATATGAGTTATTTCACCGGCTCCGAATGATTTATGCATTACTTTGTCGCCAACCTGCCAATTTACGTTTGCGGTTGGTTTGCTACTACTCGTACTTTCAAAGCCATTATTGTAGCTAGCTGAAGTACGACCGCCGGTATTTGTATAAGTAACGCTACGAGGATATTGGGTAGCTAATAACTCTCTTGGTAACTCGTCGAGAAATTGCGATCGCACTGCTGGTTCGCGTGTTCCATACAGCCTGCGTTCTCGGGCGTGGGATAAGAATAACCTCTCTTGAGCGCGGGTAATACCGACGTAACATAAACGACGTTCTTCTTCTAATGAGGCTGGGTCGTTCATGGAACGATAGTTGGGAAATAATCCTTGTTCTAACCCTACTAGAAAGACTACGGGAAATTCCAATCCTTTGGAAGAATGTAAGGTCATTAAGGATACTGCACTTTGCCCTTCTTTGACGTTATCCAAGTCGGAACTTAAAGCGGTACTAGCCAGGAATCCAGCAAGGGAAGCATCTTGTTCGGCTTCTTCTTCATATTGACGAACTGCATTATAAAGTTCTCCGACGTTGCGGATTCTATCTTCTGCTTCGTCGTTTCCTTGTTTATGCAAATCTTGAACGTAGCCGGATTCATCTAAAACGGTTTGCAAAATTTCCGAAGCAGGCAGGTTTTCAACTTCTTGCTGCAAGCGACCAATCATTTTAGCGAAGTTGTTTACCGATTTAGCCGAACGTCCGCCCAAAGTATTAACCGATGTTTCATCGCTCAATATTTCCCACAAGCTAACACCTAATTCTTGAGCGGCGTTTGTTAGGTTTTCAATGGTGGCTTTACCAATACCGCGTCTGGGCGTATTAATTACCCGTAATAAACTTACAGTATCGGCAGGGTTGGCAATAGCCCTTAAATAACCCAAGACATCTTTAATTTCTTTACGGTCATAGAACTTTAATCCCCCAACTACAGTGTAGGGAATTCCATTTCTCACTAACATATCCTCAAAGGGACGAGATTGAGCGTTAGTACGGTAAAGAATAGAAAAATTTCCCCAATTTATATCGGGATTTTCTTTTTCCAAAGAACGAATTTTATTGATAACAAAATTAGCTTCTGCTACTTCATCATCGGCTTTAAAATAAAAAATTTGTTCGCCTTCACCCCGCGTTGCTTTAAGAACCTTATCAATCCGCTGGGTGTTATTTTCAATTAAATGATTCGCAGCTTGGAGAATATTTTCACAAGAACGATAGTTTTCTTCTAATTTCACCATCGAACGAGTATCGTCATCATCTAAACCATCACCAAAATCTTGTTGAAAGTCTAACAAAATTGTGAAGTCAGCCATTCTAAAAGAATATATAGATTGGTCTGCATCGCCTACTACGAATACCGAACGGTTTTGCCACTTCCAGTGACTTTTCTGTTCTCCATAAGTCGCTAGCAAACTTATCAATTGATATTGAGTGCGGTTTGTATCTTGATATTCATCTACTAAGATATGACGAAATTTATTGTGCCAGTAACCCAAAACCTGCTCGTTTTGCTGAAACAATCTGACTGGAACCAAAATCAAATCGTCAAAATCCAGAGCATTATTTGCTGCTAACCTATCTTGATAGCAATTGTAAACTTCTGCAATTACTCTTCCCTTATAATTCGGTTCTTCTTTCTCATAATCCTTTGGCGATAATCCCTGATTTTTAGCATTACTGATGGTGTAGCGAACGGAACGAGGATTAAATTTTTTATCGCTTAGATTCAACTGCTTGGTAACAATTTCCTTAACCAAACTTTGAGCGTCAGATTCATCAAAAATCGAAAAATTCTTCTTCCAAGCACGTCCATTCTCATCTTGATATTTCTCGATATCAAACCGAAGAATCCGAGAAAGCAAACTGTGGAAAGTACCGCACCATAAATCCTTAATAACAAGCTTGTAAACCTTCGACCTTAACTTTACCTGGTCGTATTCCGGTAACAAATCGTAACGTTCGCCATATTCAGAAAGTGCCATTTGTTCGGCGAATAGCTTTTGAATACGCTCCTTCATCTCCCGAGCAGCTTTATTAGTAAAAGTAACCGCTAAGATATTTTCTGGATTGACTTTATGCTCTGTAATTAAGTTAGCAATGCGATAAGTCAGCGCTCGTGTTTTACCAGAACCCGCGCCAGCAACAACTAGCAATGGGCCGCAAAAATGTTCGACAGCGCGACGTTGATGGGGATTGAGGTGACTGAGAGAGTCGGTTGTAGTTGTCATGGACGTGGGGGGTAAGCAGGGCTAAAATACGAGTCGTAGCAATGTAGCAATATACCTTTCTAGCTACATTAATACAACTGTCTTATATCGCGAACTTTATAATCTTACCGAAATTTAACCGACTCAAATTAAGATTATTTAGTAATTTGGTTGCTTATAGCAAAGTAATCTGTAGTATAGATATTGTATTTCCCTTTGGGCGATGATATTTTCCTGTAAGACTTTCCCGTTCCAACTTTGTTTTATTATAGTTTTTTTAAATAGTTTTTTTGATAAATATTATGATGAAAAAAAACAGCAAACGAGGAAAACAACTTTGCGTAATTATCGCTTTCCATTTACTGTTTTTAATATTTTAAATAATTTAATTCAGCTCTGTCTTTAAAAATCAAATATTATTTGCTTACTTATTTTGTCCACAGCATAGTTCTTTCAGCAAACTTGTATTAGGACAGAAAAAGATTCTATAGAATAATTTACGAGTTGCGACTGACGGCAGACAAAATTCCCGCACCGATAGCTAACAGCACTAAAGCCCAAATTGCTTCTTGAGGAAATTGCAATATTCCAAAAGCTTGTAATAAGAGAACTATAGCTAGAACTACTAATAAAGAGCCTGCGACGTATAAGAAAGTGGTAACGGCAAGATTAGGACGACGACTCACAAGCAAAACTCCTCACTATTTAGAAAAAATTGCATTTTATATTGTTGCACAATTGTTTTAGAAAATAATCTTCATCTCGACACAGTTTTGGCATTAATTCAATTATGCCAAAAGGATAATATATATTATCTTAACTTGAATCAATAAAAAAGCTTGCTAACAATTGTATTAAAAATATGATTAAATTTATTCTTAGCTGCTTCAAACTCTACAACTTGATAACTCGGAGGTTCCGGTTTATCAATCTGATTTTCCTGTAAGTAAACGTGGTAGCGAACTTCAATCTGAAGACTTTCTATATTAGGCATCTCACCATAATGTCTGGTAATATATCCTCCACTAAAAGTTTTGTTTCTAACTACTTGTAATCCTTGATTGGTAAAACTTTTGTCTACAGTAGAAATTAAAAATTCCGAACAAGTTTGATTATTTAGGTTGCCCAAACAAATATCGTCATCTATTAATCCGCAGAAGCTATGTAAATCTAAAAGATAAACTTTGCCAAATCGTTCCATTTTTTCTTCAAGAAGCGACTTTAATTGATGGTGATAGGGAAGATAGTATTTTTCAATTCGTGCTTTTATTTCTTTGTCAGTAGGTTGATTTTGATAAATAGATTTATTAAAGGCTGTATTTTCTGGAATTACCGCAGACCAAAAAGAGCCAAATAATGGTTCTTTTGCTTGACGATTCAAATCAACAACATATCGATTATGAGTAGCCTGTAAAACGGTAATTCCTAAATTAGGAAGAAAATCATAAAGTTTATCGAGATGCCAATCGCTATTTGGCAGAGAATTTAAGTGTTCGGCTGTAAATTGAGTAGCAATATCTTCAGGTACAAATAAGCCACTATGAGGAATATTTGCCACTATAGGTAGTGATTTAACTGTTGTTGGTTGATAAATATTGAATAATTGCATTAATAAAAACTAGATTACACTTAATATCATATCCGTTAGAACACCTATCATATCTGTGGAGCTTGGTAATGGGTAATAGGTAATCAAAGATTACGAACGCTAGGGGTTATATAGTCATGACTTACGCAGTTGTCACAATACCCGGTTGGTGCGTGACACTCATAACCTTATTACTACGTTCCGCCATTTTATTAAGTGTCACAGCACCCTACAATAAAAATGTGCCGGTTGCGTAAGTCCTAATAGTAAATAATCAACCAGACTTTATAGAACTGAAAGTACAAAACGCTAATAAGGTGCATTGCTCTGTGCAACAACACACCCTGGGATTAACTGGTAACTGATTACTGATTACTGATTGCAGGTAACCAAACGGTGAAAGTAGAACCTACTTCAAACTTGCTTTGCACTTTAATATCACCACCCATCATTTGACAAAAATGACGGGTAATTGCTAATCCTAATCCAGTTCCGCCATACTTTTTAGTGGTTGAAGCATCACCTTGAGTAAATGGTTTAAACAATTGCTCGATTTGATATTCAGTCATTCCAATACCGGTATCTTTGACAGTAAAAACAATTGTTTCACCCGAGATACTGGGGATAATATCTTTTTGCCGTCTAACTTTCAGAGTTATTAGACCATTTCTAGTAAATTTTGAGGCATTGCTTAACAAATTCAGCAGCACCTGTTGTACTCTTGTTTGATCTTGGTACATGGTGCCTAATTCTCCATCGCAATCAATTTCTAAGGAACTACCATTTTTCTGTATAGCTGATTTAATTGTGAGAACGAGATTGTTTATCAGCGATACTACTTCAAATGTTTCCGGGTAAAGGGTCATTTTCCCGGCTTCAATTTTAGATAAGTCAAGAATGTCGTTGATTAGCTCCAATAAATGTTTGCCGGATGTATTAATTATTTCTAAATCCGCGGCAAAATCTTCCTCTACCCCTAAATCCGTAGCGTCTTCTTGTAAAAGCTGGCTTAAGCCGATTATGGCATTTAATGGCGTGCGTAATTCATGGCTGACGTTTGCTAAAAATTGACTTTTTGCTTTGCTCGCGGCTTCTGCTAATTCTTTGGCTTGTTCTAATTGCTTGGTTCTTTTTGAAACTCTTTCGATTAAATGATTCAGTGATTTTGCAAGTAAACCAATTTCATCTTCAGTGGTAACGGGAGCGCGTAAATCGAAATTTGATTTGCGAGCGACTTGTTCGGCTACTTGAGTAACAACCACCACGGGTTCGGCAATAGCGCGGGAAGTTCGCCAAGCTACCACAACTGCGATCGCTACTGAAAGCAGCATACTCGCGATTACAATTGTTCTTTCAATTCCTTTGGAAAATTCTAGGTCTTTTGCTCTACGATATTCTTGTGCTTGGGCACTTTGAAGAATATTATTTAATTTTCTACCTAGCTGTTCTAAACGAATTGCTGCTTGAGAGCGAGTCAGTTCGAGCAATTGTTGCTGAACCTGTGAAAGTTGTTGAGATTGAGATTGCTTGTCTACTTGCTGCAATATCGAATCTAGTTGTTGCGTGTAAGATTCTAAACTTATTTCGTAATCTCGTAATAATGTCTGAAGAGTTGCTTCTGTAGCTGCTAATTTTCCAGGTTTACTGCTAATAAATTCTGCAATATCGGTTTCGACTTTCTCAACTTTACCAATGCTCTCATCAAATTCAGCCTTTTTGCGAGAAAAAAGAAGCGGTTGTTGGACTACAGCAGCCAAACTATAGCTGTGCAACTGCACTTCTACCAAAGCATCCTTGTAATTTGCCAGCATTTGTGTTTGATATTGGGCATGATTAAACTGTCTGATTTCTCTTGCACGGTAGTAGTTGGCAATCACTAACCCCACAAGCGAACCAAAAAAACCAATTCCAATCGCTGCAAAATATCCACAGCCAATTTTCTGATGGATACGCCTAGAGCTAGCTTTAAGTTTCCCGCTGGAAGGGAATTCTAAAGTAGGCAATTCATCGTTTGAGGGCTGTCCGCTTGATACATCTATACTACTATCACCTACGGTTTTTTGAGTTCGCATCCCTCAAATCTCCTTACCCTCCCGCTATAATTTATACATTATTTCAGGTGGTGAAATTTATACAAAAAGAGCCAATATTAATTATCTTCTTTTATAGCAATTACAAAAGCCTAATTGCTACATACTTTGCACGAGCTTTATAATATTTCGGTAAATCTATAGTTAAAATTTAACAAAATCAATTACGTCTACTTATCACTATTGACCATAACAAAGAAGTGAGGAGCGACAAACTTTAGCGTTACTCCTCACTTACTATTAAAATCTAAAATCGCTTTATTTACTTCTTCCTTACTTCAAGAAAGCTACTCGTCCACGAAAAACGAGGCTACCTTATTTTAGGAAAGACTCAAAGCTTTAGTCGAGTTTGGTACTCCAACTCCATTTGAGTTGCTTGCTTCCTGCTTTAATAACTCTGCTTTATCCGTATTTTCCCATGGTAATTCTAAATCGGTACGTCCGAAATGACCGTAAGCTGCGACGTCCTGATAAAAACGTCCGCCTCGTTCATTCGATAATTTACGCAAGTTGAACGCATGAATAATACCAGCCGGACGAAGTTCAAAATGCTTTTGAACTAATTCCAACAAGATTTCCTCATCAACTTTGCCGGTACCGAAGGTTTCTATCATTATGCTCACGGGTCGTGCAACACCGATTGCATAACTTAACTGAACTTCACATTTTTCTGCTAAACCAGCAGCAACAATGTTTTTAGCTACATAGCGACAAGCATAAGCAGCACTGCGATCTACTTTTGTGGGGTCTTTTCCGGAGAAAGCTCCGCCACCATGTCGGGAATAACCACCGTAGGTATCAACGATAATTTTACGTCCGGTAAGACCTGAGTCTCCTTGAGGTCCGCCGATGACAAATTTTCCGGTGGGGTTAACCAAAAATCGGGTTTGTTCGTCGGGCTTGATGTCAATATCGCCGAATACAGGTTCAACTACCGCAGACCATAAGTCTTTCTGAATTTTTTCCCTTACTGCTGTTTCATCGCTTATGTCGCCGATGTTGGGAGCGTGCTGGGTAGAAATCAAGATGGTGTCGATACCTACTGGTTTACCATCTTCGTAAGCTATACTTACTTGAGTTTTACCGTCGGGACGTAGATAAGACAATTCACCCGTCTTGCGAACTGCTGCTAACCTGCGAGCAATACGATGAGCAAGACTAATAGGCAAGGGCATTAATTCGGGAGTTTCGTCACAAGCGAAGCCGAACATGATTCCTTGGTCGCCAGCGCCAATTTTGTCAAATTGTTCTTCACTGGACTCTTCACGGTTTTCTTGAGCGGTGTTAACGCCTTGAGCAATATCTGCCGATTGTTCGTCTAAAGCGACTAAAATCGAACAGCTATTGGAGCAAAAACCATTTACAGCATCGGTGTAACCAATCTCAGCTATTTTCTTTCTAGCGAGATTCATGTAATTAACATTTGCTTTACTGGTTATTTCGCCAGTAATTAGCACCAAGCCAGTATTGACCACAACCTCAGCAGCAACGCGGCTGGATGGGTCTTGTTCGAGCAAAGCATCCAAAATAGTATCTGAAATCTGGTCGCAGATTTTATCTGGATGACCCTCAGTTACAGACTCGGAGGTAAATAGATAGCGACGAGTCAAATTCAATTCCTCCTTAAAGAGTATTTAGACTTAATTTATGCAAGATTTGTGCAAGCATTTTATTAAGCCTCTTTAACCTGCAATCATACCAATATTTTTGCAATTAATAATGATAATTAAGTTAACTTTCTCAAAATCAATAGTTATCTAGATAGCTTTTAATATTTGTTTTTTTTTGCTACTTGCTTAAATATCTTGAAAAGGAATAGTTTTTTCATAGGACTTACCCACCCGCAACAATAAACTAAGCTTCTACTACTTTAATAGTCCCGTTCTTTAAAGGGGCTTTGCGTAAGTTATGTTTGAATTATTTACTTAACTTAATCTATCTTTGAACTGTGTTTTATTTATGACTAAAAAAGGGACACCATACGGATGTCCCAAGAAATAATACAATGATTAAAAAAAGTACTTAAACGTTTACTTAAACTTCAACCGCCATTTTCGCTTCTGTCTGTGTCAAACGCTCGTAAGCAGCGCGCATTTTTAAACCAGTTAATACCTGGAATAAGCCGGTTCCATTATTAGAACCTGGATATTCGCGGTGTTGGAGCAATAAGTGAGTCATCTCTCCCTGATACTTGGTAGATGTTTTGCTCAAATGTGTCTCAATGTAAATTACTTCATCGAGGTTATCAAATTGACCGTCAACCTCTAATACTGAGACATAGCGACCGTAATACACATCAGAACCGTAGTACATTTGCATACCAGGGTAAGAACAAGTTAGCTTACGTCCGCAAGGAGTCCACTGAATGGTTGAACCTTCGTCAAACAGATAGACGGGTTCAAATCCTTCTTTGCCTTCCCGTTGCAGCATCCGCACTCGGAGTACTTTACGCTCTTTATCTTCTTTAATCAGATTTGTCGGCAATACTTGAATGACCACATCAGCATGTTCTCTTTGCGGTTCGATGTAGTTTTGGAAATCGGGCTTGCGGGAATTAATTGCAGCTAGAACATCTTCGTATGTATGACCCCTTTCTTCCATATCGCGCTGGATTTTCCAAGCGATTTTAACTTCATCGCTAATGTCCAAATACACGCTGAAATCAATCAAAGAACGCACCCGTTCGTCATATAAAGGATGCAACCCTTCTATGACAATAATATGATTTGGCTCTATTCTTTCTGGGGGATCTAATTCGCCTGTTTCATGGTTATAAATAGGTTTATCGATGGCTTGACCTTCTTTGAGAGCTTTCATTTGCTCGTACATCAAGTCAAAGTTATTCGCCTTCGGATTTAGTGCCGTAATACCTGTTTCTTTACGTTGCTTACGGTCTAAACTATGATAGTCGTCCAAACAGATGACTGTCATAAATTCTTCACCAAACAAATCAATTAAGCGACGCAAAAACGTAGATTTACCGCATCCGGAGTCTCCAGCAACTCCAATCATTACAATGCGATCGAGCTTATTTGCCATAAATCCCCTCTAATTAGTTTCTAAAGATGACTGAATCAATATTTTTTTACACAGATTTATTACAAGTCAGGGTTGCCATTAAATTCTTTTTTTATAAAAGAAAAATTTAACGGGTGCCCGTCAGGAGTTCCCATTACGGTTACCCTGCGTTCTTGCTACACAACACCAACATACGACAATAAACGGGCAAATAATAATTTCATCACTTGATCCCTGCCTTGTTAGTCGAGATTCGTTGTTGTAAGTATTTAATCCTAGCTATATTTCGGATTGTAACAGAAGCGGCGTATCATATACAAGCGTTGCACCCGAATAATCCACCTATCCAGGTTGCCTTATAATCACGAATATTACTTTATCAGTTAAATTATTAATATACCAATAGACTTCAAACTTAGAGTCCCTATCTACAAGTTTAAAACTTGTACTTAAACCTGCAATTTAATTATTTTGTCCATAATACATAAATGTATCATGTTTTGATTACCATTAACCGAGAAACTCTAACCTTTGTGCGGTCGGTTTCTGTTTCTAGCATCAAAACTAACCAAAATCAATCAAAACTAATAATTATCTAATCTGAAAATAGATTATATATTTTACTACAAGATAGCTAATTTGATAATATAGGATGATAAATAATCTATGATTTTTAGTTTTTAGCTGTGGATCTGCAAACTCCTTCAACAATAACATTGGTGAAGGTTGACAGATGTTTCACATCACGTAAAACTAATAATAGTAGTTTATATAACTTTAAGTTGTCGATAAAACTCAACTGCATTTTGTTATTGCTAAGGTGAAAATCGTAGCGAATAAAACTTGTAGTTAGCGAAGTTCCACTCGGTTTTTGCTAAGAGCGGTTTCGTCATACTAAAGTATTAATAACAGCTAATAACATAATTCCAGATAAGTGAAAAAGTATTACAGGTAAGGAATATAATATTCTTTTGTGAATAATTATCATTAATTTTGACAGACCCAGTGGGCTAATAGTTTACTGTCATGCTGGCAGATTTGAGCTATCAGACCTGATTAAGCAGTCAAAATTGACAAAGAAAAAATTAAATTGATTCATTATTAACATTCTGCGAACAACTTATCAATTACCTTAGAAGGTGAACAGGTGTGTCTTTAACTGACCCTAACCCAGCTAAGGCGAGTGTAAGCAGTAATACTGATGGCTATGTTTATGCCATTTCCCTTGTAGCAACTGCGAAAAGTATGCCGAAATTCGGTAGACGATGTCGAGTTGTCTTTGGGAAAAATTTTGTTGAAAAGGGTTAAGTAATCAATCGGAGTGGTAGAAAATATGTATTATCAAGGTGCTGTTGAAAGTACTGCTAACACGGAATCAGGTAGCCGCGTTTTTCTATATGAAGTAGTGGGTTTACGTCAAAGCGAAGAAACTGACAAAACAAACTACCCAATTCGTAAAAGTGGCAGTGTATTCATCAGAGTGCCTTACAACCGCATGAATCAAGAAATGCGGCGTATTACTCGTCTAGGCGGCAAAATTGTTAGTATTCAGTCTATGGATACCTTGGAGCAACTTGGCTCGAAAGGAGCTTCAAATGGCAGTAATGGTGCTAGCAGTGAAGGGGATGTTAAAGCCACATCAGAGTCTAGGAAGAAGGATAAAAAAGGCAACACCATGACTGAAGCGAAAGCCAAGAAGAAGGACGTTCCAGTAAATATTTACCGTCCCAAGAATCCATATGTCGGTAAATGTCTATCTAATGAAGAATTGGTTGGTGAAGGCGGTATTGGTACCGTGCGTCATCTGAAATTCGACATTTCTGGCGGAGACTTGCGTTATCTTGAAGGTCAAAGTATCGGTATTATTCCACCCGGAGTAGACAAGAATGGTAAGCCTGAGAAACTCAGACTGTACTCCATCGCTTCAACTCAACATGGTGATGACGTAGATGATAAAACTGTGTCATTGTGCGTTCGCCGCTTGGAATACAAGCACCCCGAATCAGGTGAAATGGTATACGGTGTTTGCTCAACTTACTTGACTGGTCTTGAAGTCGGAGCAGATGTCCAGATTACTGGTCCTGTGGGTAAAGAAATGTTATTACCCGATAACCCCGAAGCTAACATCATTATGATGGGAACCGGAACGGGTATTGCTCCTTTCCGTGCTTATTTATGGCGGATGTTCAAGGATGAAGAGAAGAAAGTAAACACAGATTATCAGTTCAAGGGCTTGGCTTGGCTGATATTCGGTATTCCTACAACTCCTAACATTCTTTATAAGGAAGAATTAGAAGAATTACAGTCTAAGTATCCAGACAACTTCCGTTTGACTTACGCTATCAGCCGCGAACAGAAGAACAAAGATGGTGGCAGAATGTACATCCAGCACCGTTGCGAGGAGTACGCTGAAGAGTTATGGAAAATGGTGAAGGACGAAAACACTTATGTCTACATTTGTGGTTTGAAGGGTATGGAAGACGGTATTGATGCCGCACTTTCTGCTGCTGCTGCAAAAGAAGGCGTAGAGTGGAGTTCTTATCAAAAGCAACTCAAGAAGGCACATCGCTGGAACGTTGAAACTTACTAAGAAAAGTTGTTGGTCTGAAAGTAAACTTTTGACTGTTAACTTTTGACATAAAATACTTAGGTAGGGTATATTGCCCTACCTATATTATTAAGTGGAGTTGGGTGCTGTAATCGTGGCTTTTAAACTGGGAATCTTAGGATTGGGTACCGTCGGATGCGGTACGGTGCAGTTATTAACTGATAGCGATGGTCGTCATCCTTTATTAGAAGAAATTGAAATATATCGTGTTGGAGTGCGATCGCTAGATAAGCCTCGTGAAGTAAAATTGCCCAAAGGGGTTGTCACCACAGATTTAGAAGCGATTGTCACCGACCCAGAGATAGATATTGTTGTAGAAGTAATGGGTGGTTTAGAGCCAGCTAGAGAGTTGATGCTCAAAGCTATTCGTAACGGTAAGCATGTAGTAACTGCGAATAAAGCCGCGATTTCCCGTTTTGGAGAAGAATTGTATACAGCCGCCAATCAAGCGGGAGTATATGTAATGCTTGAGGCATCTGTGGGTGGTGGAATTCCGGTAATTCAACCGCTAAAGCAATCTTTGAGCGTTAATAAAATTCAAGCCGTGACGGGGATTATTAACGGAACCACTAACTATATCTTGACGCGGATGCAGGATGAAGGCAGCAGTTTCGATGATGTATTAGCTGATGCTCAGAAATTAGGTTATGCCGAAGCCGATCCGACTGCTGACGTAGAAGGTTTAGACGCTGCCGATAAAATTTCTATCTTGGCTTCTATAGCCTTTGATGGAGGTGTAAATCGGGAAGATGTGTATTGTGAAGGGATTCGGCAGATTAGCAAAACCGATATTGAATACGCTCAAAAGCTAGGATTTGTAATTAAATTGTTGGCGATCGCTAAAAAAGTTAATCAATCGTCCCTTTCTGTAAGAGTGCATCCAACTTTAGTACCTTCGGAACATCCCTTAGCGAGTATCCACGGCGTAAATAATGCCATTTTTGTTGAAGGTGAACCCATCGGAGAAGTAATGTTTTTTGGTCCGGGTGCGGGTGCGGGTGCTACAGCTTCCGCCGTGTCATCAGATATTTTAAATCTTGTATCTCAACTTATAAGTTTACCTGAATCGAATAGCGAAAATTCAAAATATAAAATTTCAAATTTAGATCCGCTATTAGCTAGTTTTCATCAAGAGTATTCTCAATTAGCTCCTTCTGAAGAACTTGTTACAAGATTTTATGCGCGTTTCCTAACAAAAGACCAACCCGGAGTAATTGGTAAATTAGGTACTTGTTTTGGCAAACATGGAGTCAGCTTAGAATCAGTTGTGCAAACCGGTTTTCAAGAAAAATTAGCCGAAATAGTAGTAGTTACTCATGACGTTAGTGAAGGTAGTTTTCACCAAGCTTTGGAAGAAATTGGCACCTTAGAAGCAATTGACAGCATTCCTAGTTTGTTGCGAGTACTTTAACAGCGAACAGTCAGCAGTGAGCAGTTATTCCCAATGCCCAATTCCCAATTGCCAATGCCTAATGCCCAATTCTCAATGTCGAATTAACAAAAAATATTGAAAAAAGTACAGTAAGGGGATAGTCTATGGCTTAATTCTGTTAGATGCTAATTCTAATACCAACAAGATAATTAACACCATGACTAATCAACCACCTCCCAATCCTGGCTCGTCTTCAGACGATGATTTAGGGTTTGATGATTTGATAGGCATACTGGTTGCTTTTTTAACTATCGGTACTGTTCTTTTCTGGTCGCTTTCTCGAAGAGAAACAAACTGGGGTTTTGGCAATTTGTTGTCAAAAGCTCCCGCGAGTGACAAGGTAATAGCAAGGTCAGATAAAAAAGATAATAAGTTAAATGATTTGACAGCTTTGTTGGCTCCTTCTCCAGAACCAAATAACAACATTAAGCCCAATCAACCAATCGTTGAAGCTGAACCAAGCCAAAGAAATGCAAATCCAGTTTTATTAGAAAGAGAAACTTTTGACGCGATGATACCGCCATTCATAGTACCACCTGGGACAAGAGTACCACCAGACTATGACAAAGTAACTGGAAATAATACTAATAACGCGGGGGTAAATGTAACAGATGATAAGCTCAAGCCTGTGGATGTACCGGTAGTTGTTAATAAGCCGACTCCAACACAGACACCTACTCCAACACAGGCTGCTACTCCAACACAGACACCTACCCCAACAGCAACCCCAGAAGCAAAAGCGACAAAACCACCTACAATTCCGCCACCAAAAGATTTTGCGGATGTACCTGCTGATTTTTGGGCAAAGCCTTTTGTAGATAAGCTTTCATCGCGGAAACTGATTACAGGTTATGAAAACAATACCTATAGACCGCAGCAACCAGTAACCCGTGCTGAGTTCGCGGCGATGATTGACAGAGCATTTCAAACCGATCTTACTAATGCTAATAGAACTTTTGCGGATGTACCCAATGATTTTTGGGCACAAAAGCAAATTAAAAATGCTGTCGATAAAAAGTTTATGAAAGGTTATGACGCAAATACCTTTAGACCAGAACAGAGGATTCCGCGAGTGCAAGTTATAGCAGCATTAGTTAGCGGACTGGATAAAACTTTAAAAACTCCTGCTTCACCAGATCAAGCTTTAGGTAATTACCAAGATGCCGACCAAATTCCTCAATGGGCAAGAGAACAAGTTGCAATTGCTACAGCGAATGGCTTAATTGTAAATTATCCAGACCAAAAATTGTTCCGACCCAATGAAGAAGCTACACGCGCGGAGGTAGCAGCCATGCTTCACCAAGCTTTAGTGAAAATCGATAAAGTCGAACCGATAAAATCACAATACGTGATAAATCAGTAGTAGTTGACTACAAAGTATGAAAGTTGGGTTGTGGTGCTGTTTTGCTTGCTGGCAATTAGTGTTTAGTTAGAGCAATTCTGACTGCTTAGTTTTCGACCTAACGTCGGGAGATGTAGCAGTGCTACGTCTCTACAACTCTTAAGAATTAATCAAAAGAACTACTAGCCCTAGAGCGAGACGCTTTCACTACAATTTTCTGATGATAATTAGACAAAATGCAGACCCCCAAAAGGTCTGCATTATGATTTTACGTATATGGAAAATGCTTTGCATCGTATCAGCCGTATCCAACGGCTAATTACTGATTTTTAAGCATCTTTGCCTACTACTTGTGATTTCAGGGTTGTGATTTCGCTGGTCAATTCATTGCGGGTGGAGGCTTTGAGTAAGTAGCGGTAGATAAACCAAGCAGAATAGCCAATACCAATTAATTCAAAAGTCGGTGCTACTAAAGGAACATCATTTAATGCGTCCAAAATAGCCAGCACAACTCTAACTGCAATTAGGGCAGCTATACCTATACCAAAGACAATTAAAGGCTGCTTGTACTGATTAAAGAAGGTTCCAGCGTTATCGGAGAACTGTTTTAAAAAGCTAGAAAGTTGCTCTCCATATTTCAGCCATTGCTCTTGAGATTGCGTGGAAGGCTGAATTTTGGTTATAGTTCCAGTAGGGTTATTCATTTCTGGCACTTTTGTCTCTGATGTTTTAGTTTCCACGGTTTCTGGTTCTTGCATTGGGGCTTCCATGATTGTGGTACTTGTTTTTATTGTTCTGGGGACAGTTATAACTATTACGTTTTTTGGGTAGATATTACCGCTTTTATGAGCAAAGTTAGAAAAGCGGTACAAAACGATTTTAGTTACCGGCGTTTTAGGATTATCCCTCAACCACTACTTCAACAACTTAAGAAGTTGAGATTTAGAAGACAGAGGTTATAAGTCAGAAGCGAGCAAGATATACCATTTTAGGCAAATTGGGTTTCTGAATTTTAAAAACTAGAACCCCAAAAACGGTAATTTTATCTTGCGCTTACAAGTTGCTAATAATCATAGCCATTTAAGTACAGATTATGCAAAAATCTGTTAAGTTTTTAGTTTTTATATGAATCGGACAGTTAGGATGCTCTAAAACGAGAAGGTTCTTTATCTTAACTCCCGAAATAAAGGGCTTGCCTGAGTCGTTTACCATTTATTTCCATCGTGAGCAAACAATCTTCACAGAAGCGACTATTAATTTGTACTTTTTTAGCATTAGCATCCGGTTTTTTTGGAGGTTATATCGGCGGGCAAATCAGTTTGCAAGCCCACAGCCAAAATTGCCAGAATCAACGCTGGGAATTATTTAAAGCAGGTTGTAAAGTTGCGATCGCGCCTGGTGCTATGTGGCAGGGCAGCACTACAGGTATTTGGACTGGAAGCGTCTTGGGTGCTTTTTTCGGTGGTTTAGTAACGCGGAAGGAGTAACAGTGAGTAGTGAGCAGTGAGCAGTGAGCAGTGAGCAGTGAGCAGTGAGCAGTGAGCAGTGAGCAGTGAACGGTTAGGAGTTACCAATTACCAATTACCAATTACCCATTCCCAATGCCCAATACCCAATGCCCAATTGTGCATTCAAGTTTTTAGTTCAAGCGGTGGGGTGTTTGTAAGTTATTCCAGTTTTTCCAAGAACTGCTGTTGGTATCAAAACATCGCCACGAACCGTTCTCGGACTCTTGATAACAAAATAAACTGCGTTCGCTGGCGTAAATATTATCGGTAAAGTAATATACTATATCGCGAAAAGGATAGGTTTTCCGGCTTAATCGTTTTGCTACAGCTTGGTTGGGACATTCAACTACAAACACTGGCTCAGAATCTATATAGCCTAAAGAGAAGATGCACATTCGTAAGATAGCTCGCAGCCAGCTTTCTGAATTTTCAAAACATTTATCAACAATTGTATTGCTTAAAGCTCTTTCTAATTTACGATTTTGTTTATCGGGAATACGATGCTCTGACATACCGTCACCATATTGCAGAGGGCGTTGTTTTGAGATTAAACTATAAGCTCTTTGGGTGACAAGCGCATACGCGAAATTACTGCATCTAAATGTTCAAATAGGGAATGTGAACGGTGAACAGTAACCAGTAACCGGGAAGCAGGGATCGGGGAATAGGTAACAGGAAAATAGGGAGTAGCAATAGTTATTAATTTTATAACAGCTAACTGTTGACTGTTAACTGGTAACTGTTAACTGGTAAAATTTATTTAAGTTAATAAAAATAATTTGTGATGACTGCTGACGCTAATCAAATGAATGCATCAACTAAGGGTGCTGATGCTGTTGACGAAGCTATTGCTAAAGGTATTGATTTAGATGGCTCTGCCATTGAACCTGAAAAGCTGGATTTATATAACAAAGTAATGGCTTTGGAAGGTAATAGACAGCGTAGTGGTGTAAAGAATACTATGCGATCGCGCATTGTGAGAATTGGTGCGAAACATATTTCTCAAGAGGAACTTAATAAAATGCTCTCCGAAGCTGATTTCTTGCCTTTGAAGGAAAAGGAAATCGCTTTTTATTATGGTGGGAAGTAAGGTAAAGCTGATTTCGGGCAATGTATAATTAATTATTTTAATTATTAGTAGCAAGGATGCTTCTGCCACAAAAGTTTCAGCATATTGCCTTTTTGGCTTTATAGTCGAGATCATATTTGACTATAAAATTCAAAACTATAGATTTTTCAGAATAGCAGCTTTAAATTATTTAACGAAATAATTAATCAACCCGGTTTTTTTAAAAAACCGGGTTTTTCAATACTAAGTAACTTCGTAGGTTGCTGAAAAATACTTCATACATTGTCTTTTCCCGTTTCCCATTCCCCATTCCCTGTTCCCTAATAAAAAAATATTTGTTTTTGCGTAAAAGTTGGACGTAGAGGAAGATACCAGAATAGAAGTTACCAAACCTATTATGGATAATGCTCTCAACCAACAGTTACAGCAATTAGTCGAGGAGATTAAGCAATATTCTGCTAACGACTGTAGCACCACGATCCGAGTTAGACGACGGATAGCTTTGAATAAGTTTGTTAATGCTGTTGTAAATTCTGGACGATTGTGCAAGCAAACTCAGTGGTCTGGATTGCCTAATTATGAAGATTATCATAATGAGGCATTGCAGCTAACTTTGATGGAAATATGCAAAAAAATTGACGAATATAATCCACAATATCCTGTCATGGTATGGGTAAATAAAATTTTTCACTGGCGATTTATTGATGTTGTTAATAAGGAACGTAGGAGAGGACTTACCAGGGTTCCGAGAGGGGAAACAATATCGCCAGTTTTGTCTTTAGATGATATCAATAAGGAAATAAATACAGAAAATTCAATATCACAACAAGAAATTGTGAAGGAAATTATCTGCAAAGACCCAGAAAATTATCTGGTTAGTCAACATTTAAGAGGGCATTCGGAAGCGAATTTACAAGCCATTTTGATTTTACTATTAGAGGGAAAAAAGTGGAAAGAGATTTCTCAATATTTGGGTGTTCCTTTGACAACGGCTTCTAGTTTTTATCAACGTCGAATGCATAAAATTATTGACTATTTAAAGAAGTATATATAGAAGTAAATTAACCCGTGCCACCCAAATAGTTTTATCATGAACAGTACCACCCAAAAACTCAGCTTTACAGTGAACTTGTCTTTTGAAGCTCACTCAATAGCTCAAGAATTAGTATCGAAAATCTCGAATCAAAAAAAACGCCAACAGATTTATTTAAATAGTTTAGCTGTTTTTGCAGTCAATCATTATTTACTGTGCATGGGGTTTGAGACTGATTACTTAGAAGGTGACAGTCGAAATCCTGTAGCCGTTCAATTAATGAATGTCGCCGATTTAATAGTGAAAGATATTGGAAAATTAGAATGTATTCCAATTTTAGCTGAAACGGAAGTTGTGGAAATTCCTCCGGAGGTTTGGGAAGATAGAGTTGGTTATATTTTTGTAGAGTTAAATGATTCTCTTAAGGAAGCCAATATATTAGGTTTTATTCCTAAAGCAAGGGATAAGGTTTTTTTAAGTAAATTAAATTCTTTGGAAGATTTTCTAGTTTATTTAACTGAATTGGAAGTCGTAGAATCTGTCCAAGCTGAAACAACATCTCATGTTATTAGTTTTAGACAATGGTGGGATGGAGTTATTGATACTAGCTGGCAAAAAGTTGAACAATTATTAAATCCTCAACAGTTAGGTTTAGCTTATAGAAGTAATATGAGCCTTATCACTAGAGGACAAAAAATTGATTTAGGAATGCATTTAGATCAAATTTCTGTGGCTTTGGTAATGAAAGTTATGTCGGAAAGCGACAGTGAAGAAGTTGATATTTTAACCCAAGTGTATCCTGTGGGAGAAATGGCTTTACCGGAAGGAATTAAATTAATTATCGGGGATGAAACTGGAGAAGGTTCGGAAGTTGTTTCGAGAGAAGATGATAACTGGATTCAATCGGAATTTAGTGCTGAATCTGGGGAAAGGTTTAGTATTACAGTTGCTTATGGTGATTCGGAGGTGAAGAAAGAATTTGAAGTATGAAATGGATTTTAGATTTTAACTACGGATGCGTTTATGCAGGGATTTTGGATTATAGAATGCATCTTTAATAAATTGTTAATCTAAAATCCCTTTTTTAATATCAGCTTTTTCAAATTTAGCTATAGCCGTAATTATTACGTTGATTAAATAGTTAGAATGCTGGGTTACTCTGAGAATACGCCGAAAAATAAATTATTCGTAATATATCGTTATTAGCATAATCTCATGGTGCGTTACGGCAATTTAAAGATTGTAATCTCGATTAAAATTACTCAAGCCGTAACACACCCTACATGGGTTTCTCCGCAGCTTTTTGTATAATAATTTATTTTTTTCTGTTACCAGATTCTTGATATAAGTACGCTACAACCAGATAAATGTTCGATTTTTACGTTATTTTTGCGTAAAATTATGCACAAACTACCGATAACTTAATATAGCTTCCGGTATCGTTGCGGTAACAAATATGAAAAAGTTAGTTGTACTTAAACTGGATGGTGATTTTAATCAAGGGTTTAGCGTAAGTTTAGAAATCGGTGAAGATGGTAAGCGCGCGGATGTTGAGTTAAACGACAGTCAGTTACGATTGCCTGCTATCCCCAAGCTTCCTAATATTTATCAAGAGTGGTGTAGAAGCTATCGCGGTTTAGATGGATATCGAATAAAAGTTAAAAAGGGGCATTTATCAAACGTTAAAGTTTCTTCTTTAAAGGAAGATTGTCAGACGAAAGCTGATAATATCAAGCTGATTTTTACTAACTGGTTAAAAGCTGATTCGTTTTACCGAATTAAGGAAAAATGTTTAATACATTTATCTCCTGAAGATGAAATTAGATTTATTATTCGTACTACTGAATTTCAGTTACGAAAACTTCCTTGGCATTTATGGGATTTGTTTGATAGTTATCCCGATGCTGAGATAGGTTTAAGTTCTTTTGATAGTCGTAGTTTTACTAGAAGTTATCGCAATCGGGTAAGAATTTTAATTGTTTTGGGCAATAGTGAAGGAATCAATGTTGTTGAAGATGAAAAGCTTTTAAAAGAATATTGTCAAGATGCTGAATTAGTTGTTTTAACTGAACCTTCTGTATTAGAGTTAAACGAATATATTTGGGATGAAAGAGGTTGGGATATTCTTTTCTTTTCCGGGCATAGTCAAACGGAATCGGAACAAGGAATAATTTATCTAAATAGCGGTGAATCTTTAACAATAGCAGAATTGAAGGAAAGTTTAAAAAGAGCGGTTAGGGGTGGATTAAAGTTAGCTTTTTTTAATTCTTGCGATGGTTTGGGAATTGCTGCTGAATTGGAAAATTTGCATATCCCGCAAGTAATTGTGATGCGGGAACCCGTTCCGGATAAGTTAGCAAACCATTTTTTAAAATACTTTTTTGATGAATTTACTGGGGGAAAGTCTTTTTATAAGTCGGTTAATATTGCTCGGAGAAAGTTACAGGGATTAGAGAAAAAATATCCCTGTGCAAGTTGGTTGCCGGTGATTGTGCAGAATTTATTGGAAATACCTCCCACATGGCAAAGTTTGGGTGCGATCGCCAAGAATCCTTATTTGGGTTTGGCTGCTTTTAAGGAGGAGGATGCAGCTAATTTTTTTGGTAGAGAATTTGTCACAAGACAGTTGGTTTCGACGGTTAATGAAAAGCCGTTTTTTGCTGTTGTAGGTGCTTCGGGAAGTGGAAAATCTAGCGTGGTTTTTGCGGGTTTGATTCCGCAGTTGAAGCAGAATAAGAAACGTGATTGGTTGATTGTTGATTTTCGTCCAGGTAATAATCCTTTTAAATCTTTGGCTATTGGTTTATTACAAGGATTTTTGCATTTGGAACCTCACCCTAACCCTTTTCTTGGTAGGGAGAGGGAATTAGCAAAACCTCACTCTAGCCCTTTTCTTGGTAGGGAGAGGGAATTAGCAAAACCTCACCCTAACCCTCTCCTTGTTAAGGAGAGGGGACAGGAGTTTGAATCTCTTTCTAATGTTTCTGTTGGTAAGGAGAGGGAAGAAGATTTGAATTCTAATCGTTTGACGGAGTTGGAATTAGAAGTTGAGTTAAGAAGTGGTAAAAATAGTTTAGAAAATTTTGTTGAACCGTTTATTATTGGCAATCAAAAGTTACGTTTAGCGATAATTGTAGACCAATTTGAAGAACTTTTTACTTTATGTTCCGATACAGATTCTCGCCATCTTTTTATCAATAATTTACTTAATTTAACTGAAATTCCTGGCTGTCATGTAATTATCACGCTACGAGCGGATTTTTACGCGGAAGCTTTATCATATCGCCTTTTGGCTGATGCTTTGCAGGATGCTCAGGTGAATTTGGCTGCGATGGATGAGGAAGAATTGCGAGCAGCGATTGAAAAACCAGCAGGTAATTACAGCGTCAGTTTAGAAGAAGGTTTGAGTCAACGTTTGATTGATGCTGTCTTGGAATCTCCGAGTAATTTACCTTTGTTGGAATTTACTTTGACTCAGCTGTGGGGAAAGCAGCATGATGGTTGGTTAACTCATCAAGCTTATGAAGATATTGGTGGTGTGGAAACTGCTTTGGCTAACCATGCGGAAGCAATTTACGCTCAGTTAAGTTTAGTAGATAAAGAGAAGGTGCAGCAGATATTTGTTCAATTGGTGCAACCTTCAGAAATCAGCGCAGATATTCGCCGTTTGGCGATTCGGGAAGAAGTGGGGAATTGGGATTTGGTTTCTCGGTTAGCTGATGGGCGTTTGGTGGTAACAAATAGCAATCAAGTTACTGGAGTAGAAACGGTTGAAATTGTTCACGAAGCGTTAATTAAAAATTGGCGACGATTGCAAAAGTGGATGTTGGAAGATAGAGATTTTAGGTATTGGCAAGAGCATTTAAGGGTTTTTATTAGACAGTGGGAAAAAAGCGATAAAGATGAGGGGGCTTTGTTGCGCGGTAAGCCGTTAATTGATGCGGAAGAATGGTTACTGCAACGCTCAAATCAATTTAGTTCCGTTGAACAAGGTTTTATTGATTTAAGTTTAGATTTACGCAATAGAGAAACACGAGAAAAGGAAGCAGCGAGAAGAAAAGTTATTGTTTGGTTAGTTTGTGGTTTGATTGCTGCTTTAATATTAGCTGCAATTGCTGAAGATAAACGTCGAGAAAGCGAGATTAATCAAATAAATACTTTGAGTTTGACTGCAAAAACTTTGTTAAATTCGGGGAATCAAGTTGAAGCGTTGAATTCTACTTTAGAAGCGAATAATAAACTGATTGAATTAAGAAATAATTTGGATGCCGAAACTAAAAATGGATTATTTAGCTCTCTGCTAGAAAATTTTAATTCGATTCGCGAATTTAATAGTTTAAATGCTCATGATGGTGCTGTTAATAGCGTTGATATTAGTGATGATGGCAAGCTTTTAGCTTCTGGTAGTGATGATAATAAGATTAAGATTTGGCGACGGGATGGGAAGATTTTGCAAACGCTGTTAGGACATAAACAAGGCATTTTTAGTGTTATATTTAGTCCTGATGATAAATTTATGATTGCTGCGAGTTTTGACAATACGGTTAGTTTGTGGCGATATAATTCCACGACAGGTTTATTTACAAATCGTCCTTTTGTAAGAATATCAGAACCTGATGGATTGTGGGCGATCGCCTTTAATCCAAATAATAATATTATCGCCACTGCAAGCGAAAACGGCAAAGTCAAATTTTGGACTCTCGACGGTAAATTAATTAAAACAATTCCCGCTCACGATGAAAAAATCTGGGGTCTAAATTTTAGTGCAGATGGAAAATATTTAGCTACCGCAAGCGCCGATAATACTATTAAGATATGGGATAGTCAGGGAAGGTTTTTAAAAACTTTGACAGGTCATAAAGATAAAGTTTTAAGCGTAAATTTTAGTCCCGATAGTAAATATATTGTTTCTGGAAGCGAAGATAAAACTGTTAAACTTTGGGATTTAACAGGTAAATTATTACATACATTTGAAGGTCATACAAATGACGTTTTAGACGTGCGTTTTAATCCAGATGGTAAATTGATTGCTTCAGCAAGTGCCGACGATACGGTTCGAGTTTGGGATGTTGCTTTAAAAGAAGAATATCAGCAAGTTAGATATGGTAGCAAAGCAATTGAAGTTAAATTTAGTCCTGACGGTAAAACTTTTGCTACTGCGAGTGGAGATAAAACCGTTAAGCTAAGTTACCTTAAGGGCATTTTACCAACTTTTACAGGGAATAGCGTTAGTATTAGTCCCGATAGTGAAACTGTTGCGATCGCGAATCAAAATATAATTACTCTACAACGACGGAATGGAAATTTGATTCGTCGTTTTGATGTAGAAATAGAAGAAATTAACAAGGTAATATTTAGTCCCACGGGAAAGTATTTTGCAACGATTGATAGCGAGAATCAAATAAAAGTTTGGAATTTAAAAGGAAAGCTTTTACGAAATTGGCAGGGACATGATGTCAAAAATAATCCTATGGATTTTGATGCAATTCAAGATATTGATATTAGTCCCGATGGTAAAACAATTGCCACAATTAGCAGAGTTGATAAACAAGTTAAGCTGTGGAATTTGCAAGGGAAGTTAATTAAAAGCTGGCAATTTAATGATTATTTCGCGACGAGTATTAAATTTAGTCCCGGCGGAGAAACTTTAGCAATTGCTGAAGGTAAAAATGTAACATTGTGGAATTTAGAAGGGAACTTATTACGTACAATTACTGGTCATAAAGATAGTATTGCAGCTTTAAGTTTTAATTCTGATGGCAGAATAATTGCCACTGCAAGTAACGATAAAACAGTTAAACTTTGGCAGCACGATACGGGTAAGCTGTTGCAAACTTTAGCTCACCAAGACAATGTTTATGCCGTTACTTTTAGTGCTGATGATTCTTTGGTGATTTCTGGAAGTACAGATAAAAGTTTGAATTTATGGACTATGAGCGGAAAGTTACTTAATACTATCGAAGCACATCAGGGAAAGATTAAGGAAATTGAATTTAGTCGAGATAATAATATATTTGCTTCGGTAGATATGGAAGATAACGTGATTTTGTGGAATTTGGATATTGATGAATTGCAACAGCGCGGTTGTGATTGGTTAAAGGATTATTTGAGGACGAATGTTGATTTGGATCGGAAGGTTTGCGATTGATTGAAACCTCACCCCCTTCCCCTCTCCTTGTTAAGGAGAGGGGTGATATATTCTTTCTTCTCTCTTTGTTAAGGAAAGGGGTGATATGTTCTTTCCCCTCTCTTTGTTAAGGAAAGGGGTGATATGTTCTCTTCACTCTCACCTTGATAAGAAGAAGGATGATATGTTCTCTTCCCCTCTCCTTGATAAGGAGAGGGGTGCCGCAGGCGGGGTGAGGTTTAAATTACGATGAAAACGAATTAATATTTTACCAATTATGAATTACAAAAAACTAATTTCCCTAACCCTAACAATTGCCACCTTAACCACAATAAATACAATCATCCCACAAATTAAAACCCAAGCCAACCAACCGCAAAATAAACCAACAACAACTCAAACAAAAGCTAGCGATTGGTATTACCAAGGGATAATTAAAGCGAACCAAAAAGATTACCAAGGCGCGATTAATGATTTTACAAAAGCGATTCAAATGAATCCCCAATACGCAGCAGCTTATCATCAACGGGGTTTAATTTATGCTAATTATGCTCGTGGTAAAATATTGCGTTCCGATGGTACTTTACCGGGATGCGTGAGAGTTGATGATTATAGTGTTAGCTGTGAAGTTAAAGTAACTGCGAATTGGAAACAGCAGAATCAACAACAAGCTATCAAAGATTTTAATCGAGTAATTAAAATTAGTCCTCGATATGCAGCAGCTTATCGTCAAAGGGGATTGATTCAAGAAAATCGAGGGGATAAGTTAAAGGATGTTCAGGTAGCAGCAGATATTTATCATTCTCAGGCTTTAAGGTATTTGGATCGGGAGAATTATTTACAAGCAGCCAGACTTTTAGAAAAGGTTGATAAATTATATTTAGAAATGAATCCAGAAGCAGGAATTATAGAACGTCCTACGGGTTCTCCTGGAGCGCTTTCTGATTATAAAAAATCCCCCTATCAGTTAATGAGAGAGGGAACACAAGCTTTGGACAAAGCAGATTTGCAAACGGCTTTGAGGAAGTATAGATTGGCTGCGCGGAAATTGAAGTACGGTACTAAGAAGGATAGGAGGAAGTATAGGGATTTGCAGGGGATTATTGGAAAGCTTGAGGGGAAGAAGAGGTGATGAGGATTAGCAATTAGGGAATTATGGGGTTTAATTCCTAGTTCCTGGGGTTTATTGTTGTAATTGTTGTAATAGATTTATTACTTGTTCATATCTAGTAGTATTATTTTTAGATTTATACAGTTGGGCGGCTTTTTGTAAATCTTGAATAGCTTTTTGTTTATTTCCTATTTCAATTAGAACTAATGCTCTATTTTGGTAAGCTAAAGCAAACTTGCGATCCATTTGAATAAATTTGTTGAAATTAGCCAGTGCTAAATCCCATTTCTTTTGGTAAGAGTAAATATATCCCCGCCTTAAGTAAGCTATATTATCCGCAAAATTAATTTGAATAAGTTTGTTGAAATCAGCAAGTGCTAAATCCCATTTTTGTTGAAAATAGTAAAAATGTCCGCGAGTAAGGTAAGCAATACCGGATTTAGGATTAATTTGAATAGCTTTGTTATAATGAGGCAGCGCTAAATCCCATTTTTTGTTAGTATTGTTTTTATAAAGATTTCCCCAATTGAGATAAAATAATGCACGAGGACTAAGTTTAATTGCTTGTTTAATTGCTATCTCAGCTTCTTTATACTGTTTTAAATACGTTAAAACTTTTGATTTTTCGTAATAGAGATTCGGGTTTTTAGGTTGAAGCTTAATTGCTTTGTCTATTGCTATTAATGCTTTGTCTAACTCGCCTATAGAACTATTAAATGAGCTTAAGGTTTGCCAAGCAGCAACAAAATTAGATTTTAATTTGACAGCTTGATTTAATGCAGCAATAGCTTCTCTACTTTTGCTCTGCTGTGCTAACGCTAAACTCTTACCATAGAAAGCTAAATGAACAAAAGCTGGTT
This sequence comes from Rivularia sp. PCC 7116, assembly GCF_000316665.1. Classification (GTDB taxonomy): domain Bacteria; phylum Cyanobacteriota; class Cyanobacteriia; order Cyanobacteriales; family Nostocaceae; genus Rivularia. Next base: position 3,521,631 of record NC_019678.1, read on the forward strand.
TTTGGTTAATGGCTTCATCAAAGGCTTTAACTGCTTCTTCATTACGACGCAACCGCCAAAGTTGATTTCCTCTTTCTAACCATTGGGAAGCAGAAGCATTTCCTTTAGAAACATCAACTGATAATATTGCTTTTTCGATTAACTTGTTTTTCTGTGCGTTCAGTCGTGGTGGTCGGGTATTTTCTAAGTTTGGCGGTTTTACACTTAATCGCGGAACTACCCCTAAGAAGGTACTTACAGGAATACCTAAACTATATCCTATCTGAAAATCTCCTTCAGTTCCTTCAGTACGTCCGTGAATACCAATTACTCTTCCTTGCCAATTTAAAACCGGACCTCCACTCATTCCACCATAAGTGATGCTGGTGTAAACTAACTCATACCCTCCAGTTAAAGAACTAGCTCTTTGTAATTTACCAAAATTATAATTTTGAAAATCAGATTGTTTAGTTCTTGTCAGCCCGAAATCTTTATCAAATATTTGTCCTACTGTAAACCGCCAAGGTGAATCATTTTTTAATTTAGGATATCCCGCAGTAAATATATAATTACCTTCATTGGGATTATAATCAGCAAGAGTCGCTATTTCATAATTCTCAGAACTCTTAAACTTAACTACCGCTAAATCAACTCCTGACTCAATTTTGATACTGCTTTTATCTGCAGCATATTTATCGCCATCTGGTGCTAATATTTCATAAATATTACCAGGACATGGCGGTGTCCCGTTTTCACTTTCGCACAATACATGAGCCGATGTTAAAACGGTGTAAGTATTCCCTTCTTTAGCAATAATTATTCCCGAACCATTCGCTGTACTACTACTATCAATTCTTACCGTAAATTGTTTAGCTTTTTGTTCTAATTCTCCTAACCATCCTGTATATTCCGGTTCCGGTATTGCAGCACCACCTTCTGGTAAAGGTAATTTATAAGCTGTCAATAAATCACTATCAACCCATGCTAAAACAGTTGAAATCGGAATACCCCAACTCAACTTTCTCATTTCTGTAATTTCCGCTTCACTCGGACGTTTACCATTTTGATAAACATAACCTGTATTTAAAATCGGATAAGCACTTTTACCATTGATCCCTACAAGTTCCCCCATCGAATTAAGAATTGCACCACCGCTCATTCCTTGTTCGATGTTGCTGCTATAACCAATTTCGTATCCTTCTTTTAAATTAGAAGTCTTTTTAACTTCCCCTTCACTAAATACAATATTTCCCGTCGAACCAGAAAAACCCGCAGCCAAAATATTTGTATTAATATCGGGTGTTGCTGTAGAAACTTCTGCGAAACAATAACTTTGACTGCTTTGGAATTTTAATAGGGTAATATCTGAATTTTTAAAGTTTTTTTGCGGAATTATTTCTGCTGAATAAGTTTTACCGTCAGCAGTTTGTAATTTAATCGAATTCACACCTTGAATTACATGAGAATTGGTTAAAACTAAATAATTATTTCCTTGTTTACCGATTAGCGTTCCCGAACCACCGTTGTTATCTCCGATGATTTTTACTGTGATTTTATTAGCAAGGGTTTGTAGTTCTTTGGTTGAATATTCTTCGTTTTCTCGTTCGATTTGGCAAATTGAATTTTGGGCTATGGAAGGAGGAGCGGCTTTGATGGGGGAGGTGGGGAATTGTAATAAGAATAGAGAGGAAAGAAGGATTAAGTTGCGGTTCATTTTTTTGATAGGTGAATGGATGGCGAATGAATGGCAGGGGATTTTTTCGTTGTTGCGGAAAATGTAGATCCCTCTAAATCCCCCTTAAAAAGGGGGACTTGAAAGGCTAAATTGGGGAACTTAAGCCCCCCTTGATAAGGGGGGTTGGGGGGATCTCATTTCTCTAATCCTCAACCTCTACCAAAGGTGCTTTATCAAAAACATTCTGCATTTCAACATACAATTGCTTACCGGAATTTTGATAAAGAACTGTTGATGATTGTCCTTCAAATATCCCTAAAAGTCTTTGTAAAACTATCTTGGGATTATGACCGTGTTTAATGGTAAACAAGTGATTATCTTTAGTACAGTTTTCTCCTTGTTTGGCTGCACAAATAACTGGATATCCGTTACGTTTTCCTGTTGATAAATAATCTAATCTACCTTCGTCATAATATTTCTGAAAGTTTTTTGTTACCGATGCACAACGTTTTTCCGGACTCCAACTTGAAAAATATTCAGATTTCCAGCCAATTAAACGTACATGCCCGTTACGTTTGGGTACCCAAGCTACTGTTGCAGGAATATTTGATTCGCTGGCTGGATCGAAGATTTCTTTACACAAGAATTTAACTGCATCCTGTTGAGAATTTTCGGCTTTTTCTTGGGTTGATGTATCTGCTAAATTACCGATTATCATCTGACTAAATGTTGGGGAGATGTTGTTAGTAAAAACCAAAATTGTGGTTAATGTGGAGAGTCCGATATTTAGAATAAAATTGCGCTGCATTGATTTGATTCCTTGATTTTTGAATTAAATAAATATTGAGAAATTAGAAGCCGCACGCAATACCCTAGAAGGGTATCGCTACATTTACGAAGCCTGCCTCCGCAGGCTATCAAGCCCAGGCAGGTGGGCTTTGTATCTGTAGCCCCACTCTTCGAGGGTGAGGGCGAATGTGGTTGATTACTAGACACCGAGGTAATTACCATTAGGGATTAACAACCGCTCGCAAACTATAATCACCTGCTTGTCCACCTGCGGAAGATTTCGCTTCTATTACATAAACTCCATCCGCTGGTATAGCTATAGAGATTCGAGAATTAAAATCACCGGCTCCTTTGTCGTCGTTTTGAGCTATTCGTTGATAATCTCTACCTCTAGAAGTTTCGATAGCTTGATATAAACCCAAAGCGGGATTCATGTTTTTACTTGTCATCTCAATGGTGACTTTTTGTCCTGCTTTACCTTGAAAAACATACAGGTTCAAAAAGCCATTTTCTTTTGTTAGTTTGTCATTGATGACTTTATCGTTAAGGGAGATAGGAATAAATTCTCGCTGTTTTTGTCTTTCTAATGTGGAATCTTGAGATACATCACCTTTTCTTGCAGCAGCTATAAATGACTTTACTTTGGATGCGGGTATTGCAAAGTTCATTCCTGTATTTAATTTTGCAGGTGAGCCAGTTATAATTCTCGTGTTTACACCGACTACTTGACCTTTGGTATTAAGTAATGGTCCCCCGGAATTACCTCCAAAAACTGCTGCGTCGTGTTGAACCTCTCCATTGCTCTTGTTGATACGAGTGATGTGTCCCTGAGTAAACGTGTCTTTAAATTCAGGATTAAGAGGTGAACCAAGCGCAAACACGCGATCGCCAACTTGAGCGCTGTTATCAGAAGCTAGTGTGAGTGTCCGTAAATTCTTTTGTCCGTGAATTTTTAACACTGCTAAATCTAATCCACCTTTAGCAAAACCAAGCACGTCAGCAGGAATTTTTCTCCCATCTGGAAATTCAACGGTAACTACACTCGGACTTCCTTCGACGACATGAGCGTTGGTAATAATCAATCCATCTTGACTAACCACAAAACCGCTTCCGTGTCCTTTTCCATCCTTTACCGTTACAACCGTCGAACTTGCCTTTTTATAAACGCTGCGAGCAATTTGTTCTGATGCGGTTTGCGCTACAGCACTGTTGGAATACCCTAATTTATCTCTTTGAACAGATAAAACTTCTTCGATAGCTATCAAACCAATCCAGTTAAATAAAACACACAGTGTCAAACCACTAAATCGAGATAATTTACTGTTAACCATTAGTTTATATTTGCTTAATAGACTCTATATCAGCGGTCAAGACGGAATAAAAAGCGATTTTGCACAAAGTGATTTAATTGACCGTACAATATGCATAAATCTCAGTCAATACACTTAACGGCAATTTTTTGTGTAAACTCAAATTGCACCCCTCGAAATTAGCTTCTGATAGAATTACTGACTGAAGAGTGCTTTTTTACGCAAATTATTTAATTTTTTTGAAGTGGTTTATTCTTTTGTGAGGAATATTTCTTGTAGGGTGCTGTGACGCTGTGAGAAAATTTGAACGTAGTAATATCGCTGTTTAGCGTCACGCACCACCGTTTATTGTGACAATAAACTACCGCGTCACTGTTAGTTGAAGAAGGTGCGTTACGGCAATTCCTAAGTTTCTCTTACTATTAAATTATTCCGTAGCCGTAGCACACCCTACGTCTGAAAATCAAATGATTAAAGCCCACGCAGGTGGGCTTCGCAATTGTAGCCCCACCCTTCGAGGGTAAGGGCGTATTTATTGTCAATATCTCACTTTGACTTTTGCATTTTCTCCTCAGAAACCCAATCACCATGAAAGCCATAGGGTACTCGCTGCGGAATCAATACCCGCGCTACTGGCTCGGATGTCATATCTTGAGCATCAACTACTACTAATTCAGATATATCCTCGTTAGAGTCATACACAAAAGTAATTACCCAACCTTCATCTTCCCCGTTTCCACCGGCGCGGGGTGCAAATACTGCTTCACCACCATAACGCCCTTTGCCAAATTCGTGAGTTTGGGATTTACCGCTATTCAATTCATATTTAATTACACCTTCAAAACTAGGCATCGCACCTTGTCCCATTTTGCCAGCGTAACCGTAGCGGGTTGGTTGCCCTAAAAAGTTATCGTTGACGCGAGGGAATTCTGAAGGTACATCGTCTAACTTTTCTTCGCGCACGCTACCGTCTTTTAAGTTAAATCTCCAACGATATAGGTATGGAATATCTCCTTCGGCATCGCGTTGCTCGTTATTGGTGGCAAGCACATTTGTGGAATTCATCCGACAAGCAACAAGTATTACTTCATCTCCCTCTTCGTAAGCATTTAAAGTATGCCATACAAAGCAAGAGGGAGCTTCAAACCAGCGAATATCATTATTATCGCCGTGACGGGGAACTATACCAAAACGACTGGCTCTATCTTTCTCAAACATCATACCGGGTTCGCCTTTTTGCATTCGCATGGGGTTGAATGTCAATGGCAAATCCATAAATATTGTATAGTTGGCGGTGATGGCGAAATCGTGCATCATTACTCCCATCGGTAATTCAATGGGTACGGTTTTCAAAAGTTCGCCTTCTGATGAAACTACACTGTAATGTAAGAATGGCGGAGCAAATGAATAGCCGAAAAACATCATTTCACCGGTTACGGCATCTACTTTAGGATGTGCGGTAAAGGCTGATTGCAATTTACCGTTGTAATTATATTCGCCAAAAGTGTCTAATTCTGGAAGTTTAATTGCATGAGGGGCACCTCCCTCCCAAAGCGCTAAAAATTCTCCCGCGTGCCATACCAGCGCCGTATTCGCAGCGTTTTTATATGCTCCGTGGGGATTATCCATCTGCGGAGGCTCTAACATCCCACTCCACACGGCTTTACCTTCTTGATGTTCGATTTGCCATCCTTTGGTTCGCACGTAACGGTTGCGATAGCTGGCTTTACCGTTAGAAATCCTTACGCCGTGGAGCATTCCGTCGCCATCAAACCAATGATACTGCCCTTTGGGTTGCCATTGAGGATTGGGGCCATTTCTCACAAACATTCCCGACAAATCGGGGGGTAATTCTCCAATTATTTTTAAATTATCGGCGGTAATTTCTTCGCGCACCGGAGCATAATTACCATCGAGAAAGGGATTTACTGCTGCTGTTACCATTGTTAGAGGTTAAAGGTTAAAGGTTAGAGGTTAAAGGTTAATCTGTTTTAGATTAAGGGCGTTGCACAATTGAGATATGAATTTATTCTTCTTATATTTAATATGCCCCCTAAATTCCCCAAAACTGGGGGACTTGAAATTATTTTTATCCCGCCAAGTTAGGGGTTAGGGGGCTTCGGCATACTTCTAATCAGCAACGCCAGATTAACAATTTTGGGTTTATTTGACGGATGAATTGCAACTTATATTTTATAACGTTGAGAAACCCGGTTTTGAGGAAAAACCGGGCTTATTGAGTCTCGCGCATTGTTCCAAAATGCAATAAAACCTCTATTCTACGAGGTAAGTAATTAATTATGCCCCTGAAGTGAATATGTACAGTGTTGGTTGAGCAATTTCTAGTCTGCTTGTTTTACGGGAATAGTCGCAACAGCTTGAGCGTTTGATTTGCTTTTAACTGCGAAAACGGAAGATATGATTTTGGGAAACACGATGCAGATAACAGTACTGACAAGAGTTAATAAAAAACCATCAGTTAAACTCATCTTGAACTCTCCATTTTCTGAAAAAGTTTATATTCTATTGTGGAACAAAATCTTAAGAATTAAATCAGTACTGGCTTTTAAATTTCTTCTGATTTATATAACTGGCATTTAATATTTATATCGGATTTGACATTCGCGAACCATACACCGTAAAGCAATTATGATGATAAAAATTTTCTTTTGTTAGAATTTATTCACCAAGACAAATTGGAAATTATTGCTTTAAGCACCGCTTAATAATTGTTTTTCATCTAAAATGCTGTTTTGAAGGGATTTTTTATTCCTATTACAGCTTGTCTGTTTGGTAAATATTAATGTCATATATCTTTATATCTCTATAAACATATTTTATCGAACCAGGTTTATATAAATAAATTTTTATAGATATAAGTTAACATTAATTCACCAAATTCATCTGACTGCGGATAAAAGCATTTGTATCTGTAATAGTTGTCTATTTGTACCAAATGAAGCAATATACTTTCATATACATATTATTGACTATAAAGCCAGCATATGATTTCTAAAACTAAGAGCACAAAAAATTTATTTCCTAAGCTTTCTGAAACGGACAGTTTAAATTTAAAAAGCGCGGTGGATTACTCAAAGGTAGAGTCCTTACCTGAAATTTGGTCAATCGCAGCAAGTCAATTCGGCGATATAACTGCTTTGCATAATCCCCATGCTAAGCCTAAACAGGAAATATTTACTTATAGACAACTTTTTAATCAAATTCAACAGTTTGCTGCTGGTTTACAGGCTTTGGGAGTCAAGCCAGAAGCTGGGATTTCTCGGATTTCACTAATTGCCGATAATAGTCCTCGCTGGTTTATTGCCGACCAAGGTATTATGACCGCTGGGGCTGTAGATGCAGTCCGCAGTTCTCAAGCTGATGTCGATGAGTTAGCGTATATTTTGGCTAATAGCGATAGTAATGCTTTAGTAGCGCAAGATTTAGCAACTTTTGAGAAATTGCGTCCTCGTTTAGATGATTTACCAATTCAATTAGTCATTTTGTTAACTGAAGAATCACCACCAACTGAAGAAGTTATTAAGGTGTTTAATTTCGGGCAGTTAATGGAGATTGGTGCAAAGCATAATCTAGAACCGGTTAAGCGAAGCCGCGATTCTTTAGCAACTTTACTTTATACCTCTGGAACTTCGGGTAAACCCAAAGGAGTAATGCTTTCTCACGGAAATTTGCTGTATCAGGTACGAAATTTACGGGCAATAGTGCAACCTGAAGCTGGAGATGTTGTTTTAAGTATTCTTCCCACCTGGCACGTGCTAGAACGCACCGGCGAGTATTTCCTGCTTTCTCAAGGCTGTACCCAAGTTTATACAAATTTACGTTCGATCAAAAATGATTTGAAAAAGTATAAACCCCACTACATGATTGCGGTACCGCGTATTTTAGAATCAGTTTACGAAGGAGTACAAAAGCAGTTTCGCGAACAACCAACTTCCAAGCAAAATTTAATTAATCGGTTTTTAGGTATTAGTGGCAAATATATCCAAGCGCGACGAATTGCTCAAAACCTAGATTTACAAAATCTGAATCCCTCCACGGGAGAACGAATTGCGGCTAGCATTCAAGAAAAAGCACTTTCACCACTACACGCCCTAGCTGGAAAAATAGTTTATGGCAAGGTAAAGGAAGCGACGGGAGGAAGAATTAAACAGTTTATTTGTGGTGGTGGTGCATTAGCAAAGCACATAGATGACTTCTACGAGATTATTGGTATAGAAATCTTGGTTGGTTACGGCTTAACGGAAACCTCTCCTGTTACTCACGCCCGCCGTCACTGGAGCAACTTACGAGGTTCTTCGGGATTGGGGGTACCGGGCACGGAAGTCAAAATTGTTGATTTGGAAACTCGTAAAGAATTAGCGCCCACAGAAAAGGGTTTGGTATTGCTTAAAGGACCGCAAATTATGCAGGGTTATTATAAGAACCCAGAAGCAACAAAGAAAGCAATTGATAGCGAAGGCTGGTTTGATAGCGGCGATTTGGGTTGGGTAACTCCCCGTCTAGATATAGTTTTAACCGGACGAGCAAAAGACACTATCGTATTAACCAACGGGGAAAACATTGAGCCGCTTCCCATCGAAGACGCTTGCTTGAGATCTTCATTTATCGACCAAATAATGCTAGTGGGACAAGACAAAAAAAGTCTTGGTGCTTTCATAGTTCCGAATGTAGAAGCATTAGAAAAATGGGCAGAAGCACAAAATTTGGAATTATGTGTTAAAGAAGACAATGTTACGTCATCCACCAGCCAAAAAATCAACCTTGAGAGTAAAATGATCCAGGATTTGTTTAGGCAAGAGTTGACTCGGGAAGTGCGGAATCGTCCGGGATATCGACCGGATGACCGTATCGGGCCATTTAAACTGATTCTGGAACCGTTTTCTATGGAAAATGGCATGATGACACGCACTCTTAAAGTCCGGCGACACGTTGTGATGGAACGCTATCACGATATGATTGAGCGGATGTTTGCCTAAACATATTCATTTGTTATCGAACTTCAAAGGAAAAAAAAGATACTTCTATGGACATCTCTAACCCTCAATTGCTGCTAAAACGCGTTATTAACGTTAAAGCCATCGTTACACCTTTATGGAAAGAGGAAGTAACCCAGCAATTACAATCTCAAATCAACCAAACCGACCAGCAATTACAGCAAATTGATGTCCAAGGGCAACGAGCAATTACTGAAATTCAGAAGCAAGGTTTGCAACCCCCAGGACCTCAAACACTACAGCAAATTGAGAATATTCAAACTCAAGTGAATGAGAAAAAAAGCGAGATGCTAGAGCAGAAAAACCAAAGCCTGCAAAATCTCCAACAAGTACAAATGCTTGAATTAGACCAAGAAGTGAATCAATTTCAACTCGAAGGTTTCTTCCGAGCAGAACAAGGCGATAACCTAATTAGTAAAATGCAGGTCGAAATTGTTCTGCGCGATGGCGTTATCGAAGAAATTCGCGGCGACATTTAACAAATAGTAAGAATTCTGGATTCATCAAAAGTGAATTCAGAATTCTGAATGTTTATTTTCTTCTCGGGTATGATTTCTCGATGGTGAAAGGTAAAGATTAACGACAGGCTGCGCTGGGAACTGTATTGTTTCTACTTACTAAACATTGCTCGGAAGAACCAGCCCACACAATTTGCCACAACGGAGGCGAACTTACAAACAGCGAACGTCCTAAGCTTGTCAGTTCAACTTTATATTTAATTGGCTTTGTCTCCGATGAAGCTAAATTAGTTTGGGTAATCAAAACCATTGCTCGATCTCTTTGAGGATAAATTACCTCCACCTTGCGATTTAACTGCTGCGATTGAGTTGCATCAAAAGCATTGATGGCGAGGGCTGCCGGATCGGTGCCTCTAAGTACCGTCCTAAATCTGGTTAGCGGTATTGCTTTATACTCTATCCTCGAGTGGTATGCTACAAGCTTTTGATTTGGGTTCTGCTTTGCCTGGATTTGCTGTTGTTTTTTAGAGTTATATAACCGATTAGAATGCCATCTTTGGATTCGATCAATTCCAACTACAACAGCGGTGGCAAAGATGCTTAGCGTAAATAGCATCAAAAATTTCAACTTTGCCGACATAAGATTTTAAGAAAATTTTAAAGGGTTGGTTTTTTTTATCTATCCATAATGAATTTTAATTCTAGACATGACTCCTTACTTCATGCCCTGAGTAGAATTTCCGAAAAATTTTGCTAAAAAAGGATTATGCTCGGAGATATTTTTGACTTTACTTGGGTATGTATTACTTAATGCTGTGTATCCCGAACGACATCTAATTGGAGATTCACGAACAAAAATTTAGCAAAATTTCTCAGGTTGAAAAAATATAAGCACATTCTCCATAGGTAAGCAGACGACTTTATATTTTTTTAAGATTCTGATATTTAATACCTTCCTTAGTACGCACAAATACAGATTCTTCTACAAGTGTAGTTCTAAAATAGTTCGTCGCGTCCGCCCTCGCGATACAATGCAATCTGGAAAAAACTATTAAAGTCCGTAAATTATTTATTCGCCTTCATTTCTTATGAGTATTCACGAAATATTTATGCCCGCGCTGAGTTCTACAATGACCGAAGGTAAAATCGTCTCTTGGGAGAAATCTCCTGGGGACAAAGTAGAGAAAGGCGAAACGGTGGTAGTTGTTGAATCAGATAAAGCAGATATGGATGTGGAATCCTTCTATGAAGGGTACATGGCACATATCTTAGTAGAAGCCGGAAGCAGTGCCCCTGTAGGTTCTGCGATCGCGTTTTTAGCGGAAACTGAAGCTGAAATTGAAACAGCAATAGCTCAAGCCAAATCGAGCGGTGCTGCACCAGAACCGGCTAAAGTTGCTGCTGCAACTGCCCCCGGACAAACAGCACAATCTGCCCCAACAACTTCAACGAATGGTACTTCTCAAAATGGTGCGGCACGTGGGAGTGGTAGAAAAATTGCTTCACCCCGCGCTCGTAAATTAGCTAAGGAATTTAAAGTTGATTTAAGCGGTATTTCGGGTAGCGGTCCTCACGGGCGTATTATTGCACAAGACGTGGAAACTGCTGCCGGTAAGTCTACTACAGTTAAATCTTCTGCACCTGCAACGGCTCAACCAACTGCTGCACCCGCTCACAGTTCTCCTAAAGTTACCCCTGCTGCGACACCTGCACCTATGCCAGTAGCAGCAACTCCAGGGCAAACAGTACCTTTGACGACTTTGCAAAATGCCGTAGTGCGGACTATGAATCATAGCTTGTCCGTACCGACATTCCACGTAGGTTATTCGATTGCTACCGACGAATTAAACAAACTTTATAAGCAAATAAAATCTAAAGGCGTAACAATGACGGCGCTACTAGCGAAAGCGGTAGCAATGACATTACAGAAACACCCCTTGTTGAATACAAACTATTCAGAACAGGGAATAGTATATCCTGCGAACATCAATATTGCGGTAGCTGTAGCAATGGATGACGGAGGATTAATTACACCAGTATTGCAAAATGCCGATCGACTAGATATTTACAGCTTGTCGCGTAACTGGAAATCATTGGTAGAACGCGCTCGGGCAAAGCAACTGCAGCCAGAAGAATACAGTAGCGGCACCTTCACCATATCCAATTTGGGTATGTTTGGCGTAGATACATTCGATGCTATTTTGCCACCCAATCAAGGTTCAATATTAGCGATCGCTGCATCTCGTCCGGAAGTAGTAGCCACCCCCGACGGTATGATGGGAGTACGTACTCTAATGAAAGTTAACATTACCTGCGACCATAGAGTTATCTACGGTGCCCATGCAGCAGCATTCCTCAAAGATTTAGCGCAATTAATTGAAACCAATTCTCAATCTTTGACAATGTAAATAAATTGGGAATGGGGAATTGGGAATTGGTAATTGGTAATTGGTAATTGGTAATTGGTAAAATCAATTATTCTTCCCCCTCTTCCCCATTTCCCCCCTCTTTCCCAATGCCCGATGCCCCATGCCCAATTCTCCATTTTCTAATCTTAAAAATAAACTTACCTCGGCGAAATTGCCACCATCATTGCTGTAGGATACTTAAGAATTAAGATAAAAGAGGGAATAAATATGTCTTTTAAATATAAAGTATTATCAATCGATGGTGGCGGTATTCGTGGTATTGTTCCGGCAATAATTCTTAAGGAAATTGAACAACGAACTCAAAAACGAATATGGGAATTGTTTGATTTAATCGCTGGAACTTCAACTGGAGGTTTTCTAGCAATGATTCTCACCATGCCAAATCCCGAAAATCCAAATACTGCTCGGTACAGTATGGAAGAGATAATCAATATGTACCGAAAAGATGGAAAAAATATTTTTCACGAGCCTTTTTTAGAAAGTTTGACGGAAGTTGATGATTTATTAAGACCAAAATATCCTTCTGAGGGTAGACAAAAAATTGCTGAAAAATACTTTCAGGATGCCGTTCTTCAAGATGCATTAACTAATATTTTTATTACTAGTTACGATATAGAGTTGCGGGTGCCGGTATTTTTTATTAATAATTCTACATTTCAAAGACATTCAGGAACTAGTTTTCGCAAGCTTTGTACCGATTACAAGATGATAGAAGCTGCGATGGCAACTTCTGCTGCTCCAACTTTTTTTGAACCTTATAAATTAGCGATGCGCGGTTGTGATGATGCTGGCGATTATGCTTTAGTCGATGGTGCAATGTTTGCAAATAATCCTACAGCCTTAGCAATTGTTGAAGCTATTATCTATTCGCAAAATCACGGTGAAGAAATAGGTTTAGAAAATATTTTAGTTGCTTCTTTTGGTACCGGTTCTCTGACAAGAAAATTTCCTTACGACGAAGCAGTTAATTGGGGAAAACTGCAATGGTTGCAGCCATTAATTAATATTTTTCTTGATGGTGCTAGCGAGGTCGCAAACTATCAATTAAGACAGTTATTACCGGATGCCCAAAATATCGATAAACAGTACTACCGCTTCCAAAAAGAATTAACTGAAGCAAATGATGATTTAGATAATACGACTGAAGAAAATATGAAATTATTGGAAAAAGTTGCACATACAATTATTTCAGAGCAAAGTCGAGAACTTGATAAATTGTGCGAGCATCTTGGAGCTTAAAAAGACTCTTGATTATTTAATTTAGCCAAGAAATCTTGTAGGTTGGGTTAGACACGATAAGTAATGTGAGCTTGTGACGAAAATCGATCAAATCGTGTCGTAACCCAACATGATTATTTAAAGATAGACTTAGAAGTTTTCTTGCGTCTAATCAAACCTACTAACTGTTCTCTGTTCCTTTTCACTCAACGGCTTTTAACACTGAAGGCATATTACTTTAGACTGAGAAACTTTTAAGAATAAATTCCTTTTGGGTGACGGATTTTAGCAATAAACAGCGTTAATCTACAGCACAGAAGTGCAGCTACTGTTCCTAACCCAGACGGTAACAAGCTTTATCTTTATACAAATTAACTTCCTGTTACCAACCTATGAAATTAGAAAGCGATAGTTTTTCTGCGGATGGATTAATTCCACCTGAATTTACCTGCGATGGTGAAGCAATTTCCCCATCTTTGAAGTGGGATGAACCACCTCGTGAAACCCAAAGTCTGGTGTTAATCATGGACGATCCAGATGCTCCCGGTAAGACTTTTGTTCATTGGGTGCTTTACGATATTCCACCGAAAACTCGTTATATCCCTCAAGCAATTGCGCCGGATGCAATGCTAGATGGTAGCGGGATTCACGGCACTAACGACTACGAACAATTTGGTTACGGAGCTCCATGTCCCCCCGACGGAACCCATCGCTACTATTTCAAGCTATATGCTTTAGACACATCTTTAGGTTTAGCTGCGGGTGCTAGTAAAAAAGATATCGAAGCAGCTATGGAAGGGCATATAGTTTCGCAAACAGAATTAATCGGACGCTACAAACGACAAAAGTAGTTTTTAGTAGTTTTTTTAATGAACTGGTGAAAGGAATTCGTAGTAGGTAATAGGGAATAGAAAACAGCAAAATAAACCGGGTTTCTAGTCGTAAAAATATTATTCTTAGTTTAGCGATTCATTAGAAACCCGGTTTCTAATCTAAGCACAACATATGACTTTAATCTAAAATTGAAATTATAGTCATGCAAGGTACGGCTTATGTCTTCTCCATTTCCAGGAATGAACCCCTATCTAGAAAATCCTGAATTATGGTCGGAAGTTCATCATCGTTTGATTACAGCAATTGCTGATGCAGTAGAACCGCAACTTAGCCTAGAATATCGGGTAGCTATCGAAAAGCGGACTTATTTAGGTGATGTTGAAGATTCGGTTTTGGTGGGAATTCCTGATGTAGCTGTAACAACTAAAAAAAATACTTCTACTGAGAATAAAGTAGCAACAGCAACTTTACCCGTTCAAGGTGAATCGGTAACTGTAAAACTTCCAGTACCGGAAGAAAAGAAAGAAGCATATTTAGAAATTCGAGAAGTCGCAACTGGGTATGTCGTAACAACTATCGAAGTTCTTTCTCCTACTAATAAACGTACCGGAAAAGGAAGAGATGCTTACGAAGAAAAGCGTCGAGATGTATTAAGTACTCCTACACATTTGGTAGAAATTGACTTGCTTCGTGCTGGCAGCCCGATGCAAATTCTTAGCGAAATTCCAAAAACTGATTATCGCATCTTAGTTGCTCGTGGAAATCGTCGTCCCTTAGCTGAAGTGTTCGGATTTTATCTTCAACAACAAATCCCTCAATTTTTGCTTCCTCTCAAATCTGAAGACAACGAACCTTTGGTAGACTTACAAAGTTTGTTAGAGCAAGTTTACGAAAGAGGAAGATTTTATTTAGCAATTGATTATAGTATTGAACCAGTACCAGCGTTAAATTCGGAAGATAAAATTTGGGCTGATACACTTTTGAAAGAGAAAGAATTGCGTAGTTAAAATATTTTGGGACTAATAACTATTTAGAGAAATAACCAGTGTAGCAAGAACCAATCTGTTGGAAATTCAAAGAGCAGTAAAGCGCGATCGCGGGAATATTCTCTTTATCTACCCACAGTTTCAAAACTGCATATTCTGAAAGTAATTCTTTAGCCAAAAACGCTAGCAGTTGTCGAGCTAATCCCTGTCTGCGAAATTCGGGAAAAGTGAATGGCGCTACTACCAAAGCATAATTTGCTGTTGGATTGTACCTAACAACTGAAGCAATTTTACCAGAGTATTCTAAAACTGCTATCTGACGCTTTTTAATTAAACTGTTCCAATCGCGATTCGGATTTCCACTACCGCGCTCTGTAATATATGCTTGCTCGTAAGCTATGAGTGCAGGTTTATCTTGTAATGTTGCCCAACGACCTTTACTATTATCTTTAATCTCAGATAGTTGAGTACAAATCATTACTAATTGGTCATATTCTCTTTCTATTTGATAATGTTCGAGCATCAGCGGACGAATCCACTGTTTAACTTGACTTGAAGTAATAATTTTTTTAGGTAAACCGCATTTTTTAACCAGGGAAAATAAGATTTTGGTAGTAATTTGATTGCTACTCTCAAAAGATGTTTGAGTATTTTGAGAATTTATCATCATAGCTCCTTGAATATTATCCGGAGTTACCTTTTGATTTATAGATGGTTTGTAGGAAATAGCAACTAATTCTCCAGTTTTATCGGGAACGATTTTACCTAGAATAACAAGATTAAGAGCGTATTCTAAATCTGGATTTGCAGGATGATATTTTTGTAACCAGTAAGCAGCAGCTTTTATTTGTTGATGAGAAGGAAATATAATAATTTTATCGCGCTTGGTTTGATGCATTCAGATAATCTGCCAAAATGTTGATTTTTACTATTTGTTTATAAACAAAAAAAACTTTCTGTAAAACAAATATTATCAAGAGAAACTTTAATTTGAAAGCTTTCTTGAGAGCTACACTGAAAAGAAGGCAGTTGAATAAAATTATCTATATTGATAAATTATACTTATAAATCAAATAACCTAGCTTCTTCAAAAAACTAGGTCATTAATATGCTTTAATTTCACC
Source organism: Rivularia sp. PCC 7116 (assembly GCF_000316665.1). GTDB lineage: Bacteria > Cyanobacteriota > Cyanobacteriia > Cyanobacteriales > Nostocaceae > Rivularia. Next base: position 3,537,448 of record NC_019678.1, read on the forward strand.
AGATTTATTAACTATTCTTAAATACTCTTCAATCCTTCTGCTCTCAGAATAACTTTACCGCTTTGACGAACTATTAAAGTTGAACCTTGAGGATTATTACCATCTTCAGTAATCGCACTTTCTATAGCATAACTATATTCTCCATTTTTCCAACCAGTTACACATTTACCATTCCGACAATAAACTTTACCACCTGTTAGTTCGAGACAATTGCCTTTAGAATCGCAGCCATAATATTTGACGTTTCCGGTATTATTAACACCATTCCAAGAATCGTAATTGCTAAGTTTGATAGTCCATTCGCCGTTACTCAAAGTTTGAGTATCTCCGGAAGATTTTCCAGATTTAGAACCACCAATAACTTCCATTTTGACAATTGCGGATTCTTTTTTAGTCTTGCCGCAAGGTTCGATACTTTGACAGTCATTGAAATTTAATATCTTGTAGCTAAGTTTAACTTTTTGATTTATAAATTTTTCTTTGTCAGCACAGATATCAAAATCAGCATTAATATTATGCTCTTTTCCTTTTTCGTCAATTAAGGTTACATAGCAAGCCAAATCACCTTGTTCTATTCTTTTAATAGTTCCAACTTTTGGCTGTCCTTTTCCTGCTATAAGATTTCTAGAAACATTCTTAACTGGATTTGTTGTCTTACTAAAATCTTTATTAGCGTTAGTTGAAGTATCTGTTATGTCTTTATTTACTGAGTCTACTTGTGAATTATCTTTTATATCACCCGCATCTGAAACTATTTCGGAATTATCTGACGGAATTTGATTATCAGTATTGTTTGTTTGAGCGTTATTACAGCCAACGAATAATAAAGAAGTAATTAAAACCGCAGTTGTGAAGATAGACTTTTTCATGTTCTGTAAAATATTGGAGATTATAGATTTTAACTATAGATAGATTTTCATACAAGCTAAAATATGTATATTCCGAAAATTATTTTTATTTTATTTTTAAAAGTTAATTACATGAAATAGGGAACCTTTACAAGAGGTAAAATTCTTCAAGAATATAGCTCAGGATAATAATTTACTGTTGGAATACTAATAATATCAGGTTTGCATTAATAGTTATTATTAATGCTCGTAGTTGCGTTTTCGCGCTCCCTATAAAAGGCGCTGTAAGCGTTAGCAGAGAGTGTCCGTAACGACATAGCTTTCTCGCAGAGTAGCGCAACTACAAACATTTTCCGCGTTAATTTTCACAATCCATAAACCCGATTCCCATCACCGGGTAAAATAGTCAACGACCTAGGATTTATCCTATTACCGACAGTAACTTCGGTTTCTCCATCCCAAACTTCAATGGAAAGTACTTTATCTGCGGAGCCTTCGTAATCAAAGTATTGACACCGCGAAGCTGTACGTCTTTGCACGGTACCTTCACGACTCATACTCGCTACCCCAGAGTCAACGCATTTATAATTTTCATCCCCGAAAGTTAACTTTTTAGGTGGTGGTGTTTCGCTAATATCTAATTGATTGGTTGCTTCTAGTAATGCAACTTCTACAGTGTCGTCTTCATCCACGCTTAACCATCTAATGTCATTATTATCTTGCAGCATATATTCCAGCCAGGAATACTCACCATCTTTATAAGTAAGTTTTCCTTCCACCACCCAGTCAATACCCATGTATTGAACAATATCGCCGATTTGCAAATTAAATATATTGCGTTTGAGCGACGGTAATTCTTTTTTAGGTTTACTACCAGGTAATGTACCTCGCTGTTGAAGCACTAATAAATAAGCTCCGCCAGCGATGATTACGAAAACTCCAAGCCATAGTAATAGTGTCATAGTTTTTCCTTGAGATTTTTTTATAGGGGGGTAGGGGGCAATCGGTTCAGTTCAGAAATTGATCTGTTGAGATAAGCAGGGGGAGCAGGGGGGCAGGGGGCAGGGGGAGAGAATATTGCTTATCTTATGGCAAAGTTAGATGGATCTTGGTCTCTGCGATGCCTAATGGGAATTGGTTCTGGCTGTCTTTCACCAGCTAAAGCTGCGGTTTTTTCCAGGGATTCCCTTAAATGCTTGGCTGCATAGATGGACATATCTCGGGGTACATTTATGCGATCGCGCAGATATCGTAGAGCAACATCTGAACCTGCTGGAGGTACGCAGTCTTTACCAGTCATCATGTGGGTTAAAGCACAGCGTAGCGCTTCATCGAATAATTTATCCTTGGCGGGGTTGACTCGGATAATATTAGCGCGGTGTGCGATCGTTCTCTGAAGGGCTTCGGAGCGGGAGTTTTCGGGTTCTGGATAACCAACATCTGGCAGTCCAAACCAAGGACCATTATCTACCCGCGCTTTATTAATCAGCATTTGGGGTTCGCCGTTTTCCCAACAGCCCCCCATCTGTGGCGGCAAATCGTGTACGTGGGTGTGAAAGTCGCTCTGGGTACCGCGATAGGTTGGTCGAGTTTCCATTGCCGCAAACCATGCGTTAAAGCGAGGATTGTCTTCCCGCATGGAGTAGCCTTTGTAGTAATAAAGGCTGGCATTCATTCTTTCTACATAAGGGGTAAAGATGACATCAACTATGCCGAAGTTATCTAGAAAGTAAGGTCCCGGAGTTGCCGCCAACGCTTGCTCAATTTTAGCCACTACTTGTATAAATTGTTCTCGGTTGCGTTGTTCTTGTTGAGAAGAACTTGCTGGGTAGCACAGCCAAGAACACCATGCTCTAAATAAAAGTCGTTCTAATTGGCGTAGAGGAATCACATTAGAATCTTGCATTCCTTGATTCAATACGCCAAAAACTCTTTCCAAAGCAATCAAAATATCATCGCTTTCGGTAATAATCTGCCCATCTAGCTCGATAGCGGGGAGCATTCCTGACGGAACTTTACGTTTATACCAACTTTCTTTCTTCCCGTAGCAGAACATTGTCACTTTCTCGATGCGGTAGGGAATTTGTTTTTCCTCCAACCACAACCAAATTTTTTGACAGTAAGGACACCAAGCGTGATTATCGCGGTAAAGCGTTACCCGTACATCAGATTCCGACTGCCCAAATAAGCGCAACCTGGCTCTAGCATTCGTAGAGCCATTTACCGTATCTATTTCATAATCCGTAAGTGTTTCTAGTTCTTGCCAGCTAAGAGGAGTGGTAGTCATAGGATGAGTTGATATGGCTTTACTAAGGACTTTTCTTGACTCTACAATATTTTTTATTGCACTAAGTAGGTCGGTTTTAAAAATCGTAATTAGGATAAGGGAGTAGGAAAATAATAAACGGTAAGAGGTAAAAATGACTCAAACGCTACCTAAAGTACTAACAGAAACACTAATAACATTTGAAGAATTTGCCAACTTAGACACGGGGGATAAAAGATATGAGTTACATTCGGGGATACTTGTAGAAATGGCTCAACCAATCGGAGAACATGAAAACGTTACAGGTTTTTTTATCAGAAAATTATCAGCCAGATTTGAAAACTTCGATTTACCCTACTTTATTGCTCCAAAAGTTTTAGTAAAACCATTAGGCAAAGATTCTGGCTTTTTACCCGATGTCTTGGTATTAGATAAACGTAATTTAGCCAACGAGCCATTATATAGAAAGGAATCAACCGTCTCTCAAAGTGCATCAATTCCTTTAGTAATAGAAGTGGTAAGCACAAACTGGCAAGACGATTACGCCCTAAAATTTGACGAATACAGCGATATTGGCATACCTGAGTACTGGATTGTTGATTATCTTGGAATAGGTGGTAAAGAGTTCATTGGTAGCCCAAAAGAAGCAACGTTTACAATTTGCGAATTAGTAAATGGTCAGTATGTCAGAACAGCATTAAAAAGTGGAACTATTCAATCAAAAGCATTTCCCAATCTAAATTTAACTGTTGAGCAAATTTTTAATGCTGCTGCATTTTAAGGCTTATTTATAACTCATAATTCCTAACTCAGAACTATGCCCAATTGCCAATGCCCCATGCCCTTTAGTAACGCTATACAACCTAAGATGGTGCGTGACGCGATTATCTTCCTTATCGTCATAACCAAATTAATCGAACACGTCACATACCCTATAATTACTAACTCCTAACTATTCCCAATCCCCAATGCCCAATGCCCAATGCCCAATTACCCATTACCAAATTAATAATTCAACCATCGCGCTTGCATTTGATAGCTAACAATTACGGGATGGGAAAGTCGATTTATTTCTACGTTTCCTAACTGTATATCTTTTGGTAGTTCAAATAAATTATGTAATAAGCTTTCTGTTAAAAAGCGGGTTTCTACGGGGAGTTGCAGTTTTTCTGAGTTTAATTCTTGACGGGATGCCAAGACAAAACCCCAAGGACCAAAACTAGGAACGGTTACTGTATAAGGATTTACTTTTAATCCGACTTCTCCAAGTGTTGCGGCTATACAACTAATTACTTTCGGAGCAAAAAATGAACTCGATGCTTGCGTTACAAAAACACCTTCATCTGCAAGTCTTCCTAATAAACGTCGGTAAAAACCTTCTGAGTACAGTTTGGCGATCACTTTTTGGTCTGGATCGGGGAAGTCTGCAATAATTACGTCGAATTTTTCTTTAAGTTTGGGCACGCTTAGAAATGCGTCGGCGTTGATTACTTCTACCCGAGAATCCTGCAAAGAATTATCGTTAACTGTTCTTAATTGTGGGTGACGGCTGGCTATTTTAACAACTTCTGGATCTAATTCGATTAGTACTACTTTTTCAACTTCTTTCCATTTAAGTACTTCTCTAATTGCCATGCCATCCCCAGCACCTAATACCAAAACCTTTTTTCTATCAGGTGTTGCGCTCATGGCTGGATGCACTAATCCTTCATGATAGCGGTATTCATCTATCGTGGAAAGTTGTAAATCGCCGTTGAGAAACAATCTGGCATCTTTACCTTTACGGGTTAATACAATTCTTTGATAAGGAGATTGTACTCTTTTAACTATAGGTGCTGAATATAAGTTATTTTCTAATTTATTGCTGATGGGAATAGTTGCAGGTGCCAGAGTTAAAAGCAGTACACCCAAAATTAAACCGATGTAGCTCCAACGTTTTAAATGGGAAAAATTGCGTCCGATAAAAAATACCATCAAAGCCGGTAATGCTCCTAATATAAAAGCAGTAGGAAACATGCCGCACATCGGTAGCAAAAGAACTGGAAAACCTAGCGAACCGAAAAGCGCTCCCACATAATCCAGCGCCAGCACTCCAGCTAAAGCTTCTCGAACTCCTTCCTGCATTTCCAGAACTCTGGTTAAAATTGGTACTTCTAAACCGGCGAGTATTCCCAGCAAAATCGTGACTAAAAATAACCCCAGCCAAATCGAACCATTCATCACGAATAAAGCGAACAAACCCAGAGGTAGCAAGGCTGTTAATGGAGCGATCGCCAATTCTACACCCACAAAAGTTAACAGCAGTTTGCGTTGTAGCAAACGACCTTCACCATTAGGTTCAATAAACTGGCTCAAGTAAGAACCAACACCCATAGCCGCCAAAAAACCACCGACAGCAATACCATAAGCAAGAGCTTGATTACCTACCAAATAGCTAGCTAAAGTACCTAAAAGTAGTTCAACAGCCAGCCCGCAGCCAGAAGAAACAGCCGCAGCAGCCAGTAATAATTTATGTTGAGTACTGGTTAAAGAATAACTATCCTTTACAGTACTTTCCCCTATCTCAGAAAAATTATTTGCTTCCATTTCATTTCAGTAAACAGCGAACAGTTAACAGTTAACAGTTAACAGTTGTTCATCCGGAGGATGTGGATCATCAGTGAGCAGTGGGCAGTGGGCAGTGAGCGGTGAGCGGTGAGTAATTAAGAGCTATCAACAATTTAGTGGGAGCGTCTCGCTCCCTACTAGCTGCTTACTAAAAATATTTCTCCCCCTCTCCCTCTCTCACTCTCTCCCTCTCCCCCATCTCTCTTACTTTCCGGTACCGGGACCTCCACCTCGGAAACCACCGTATGAAGAACGTTCGGATGAGTAAAATATCCAGGTTCCCCGGTTGTTGTAGTAGCCTGATGCACTAGTTCCGCGACGAGGGGAGAAGTTTGCTTGTTTTTCTTCGCGCAATACGAAAGCAGATTTTTGGGTATAAGCGTCGGTAATTGACCATATTGCCATTAGTGCGGCTATTCCAGCAAAAACTTTTGTAAGCATAGTTTTTATTTAAATTATTGTTTGTTTTACCTGTTTTTTCAATCCAAAATTCAAATTCAAAATTCAAAATCCTATAGGCTATCTGTTACTGAAGAACCAATGTGTATAGCTTCTACTGCTCTACGAGTGCGATTACCGTCGATAACAGTAAGAACTGTTCTATCAACTGGTGCATCTGGTATTACTTCTACATGAAAACCATATGAATCTTGGTTTTCTAAGACAAAGAATTTTTGTGCAAAACCCGTTACTTTTTCAAGTTTTCCATCTTCTCTATGAAAAGTTAAATTCAAAGGAATATGTTCGCTGTATAGCTGTTCTCCATAAGAATCATTGACAACCAATCTAGCTGCCATTGTACGGGGGCTGTTTTCGTCTGATGTGACGTTGATTTTCACCCGCACCAATTTATTAGCACCACCAAGAGTTGCGCGATCGCTAGGATCGCTATCGTTGATTGCTTTGGAAATCACCTTTTTACCAGTATTTGGTGCTGCAATATACGTGATCACTGCCAAAGCTAAAGTCCCAAATAAGCCAGGCCATAAATGACGGTTGTCTATAACTCCGTTAGTAATTTCTACGTCAAAATTTACGGCATTCTTCGTCGGTTGCGGTTGATTCGCTTGATTGCCAATTAAATCATTGGCTGAAAATGTAGTTAACGATCTAGCTCTTCCTCCCGATAAATTTTCATAATCGAGTATAGAAATAGCAACCGTTACCTCTTCGTTTTTCTTAGCACGTACATCTAAACCAGCATCTAAATCATCTTCGCTCCAGCTACCAGATTCGCCATCTTCATACCAAATCCCTGATTGTCTCCATGCATCTTTGGTTGCAGAAGCAATCAGTTTTCCTTGTTTATCAAGCAACTGAATCTCGTACATCACTGAATGATTGTCTGGTAAAGAGGCTTTTGCATCAATCCGCAATGCTCCTACTAATTGAGGCTCAAGTTTCAAGGCTTCAATTTTGACTACTTCTTCTTCAGCAACTCTAACAGTTTTAGAAAAAAGCACTTTGCCAAAAAATGCAGATGCAATTAATGCTAAAAAAACAAAGCCTGTAGCACCAAAAGCAATATAAAGTGCGGGATCTATAAAACGATTTGTCTTCTTTACATTTATACTTGCTGACATAATATTTTCAGCTTGACAGTATTTTTAACAACACAATGACATGATAACCTTCCGGAAAAAGTAAACTTAGTTTATAAAACTACTGTAAGTCAGATTTAACAAAGGATTTAGCTTTCTTGAAAATGTATAAAGTCAATTTTTATTCAGCTAAAAATGATGATTTTACGGATAGAAAGCTATTAACAGTTAAGGGTTTGTGCGTAAAAATACAGTATAATTTAGTATTGTTTACCAAAATCATTACGGCTGATTTCAAATAGTAAATTTACCGACCTTTTTACTTTCCACGTCCAGGGCCACCTCCTGGAAAATTGGTGTAAGAGGAGCGACCTCCGGAAGGAGCGTAGTAGCTATTTCTAGTAGTACATTGGGCTATGCCCCATAATAATGTGAATATTGTTAGTCCAAGGAAAATTGCTTTTATCATAGTTTTTATCAGATTAATTTTTATAGATACTCAGATAGCATTTTAGCTTCACAGTTATCTTAAGAACAAGTTTACGATCACCTTTGAGAAAAGCAGATTTGATACATAAAATAATCAAAATTAAAGATATACCAATAATTAAGCTTTTTAGATTGATACATTAATAATTATTTTGAAGCTAAAAATGTGGATTATACGGTTTAATTGCTCAATCTAACTAAAAACAAGTAAGTATAATTATAGCTGTATATATTTGTATTTATAAATCAGTTAATCTATAGTTAAATTTGTATTTCAATATTTATAGCGTTTTTCATTTGGATGCAATACAAACTGAACCTCACCGAGTAGATTTTTAAGGGTTTGAAGCCCCCGGATTTATCCGTGGATTATACTCTATCGAAGCCCCTAAATTCATTTATGGGAAATTAATTACGAATTACGAATTACGAATTACGAATTATATTCACCTCGTTTCCTCTCCTTAATAAGGGATGTCCGCAAGGACAGGGTGAGGTTTTGACTATATTCTGCTCAACTGACAACTGCTATATTTACTAATAAATTATTAATATTTTCTTTTTCGGAAAAATCAATATCTACTTCTTTGCTAATACAAAAAAGGTTGTAATGTCATGCCAAAGACCTTTTTCTGTAGCCAAGTTTTCAATTATTTTTGCAAATTCAGCTTTCAGTGATTCTTTTTTTTCTAACGAAAGTTGCAACAATGGATTTTCAGGATGAATCCAAGTATTTGCATCAAAAATCTTCTTGGCATTATCAACCGGTATATACTTACCGAATTGCTCAGTGATGACTTTAATGTCATTATAACCAGCTTCTTTTAAAAGAATTTCGCATTTCTCTTCGGTACCCAAAGGCTCGTGTATATTAGGTAGAGAGATACCGCAGCTAGCACAAGATTGAATGATTGCAGGTGTCATCAAAGAAGTTTCTGCATAAGCATTAAAAGCTACGATTCCCCCTGGCTTTAGCAAACGATACCAATCTTTAAAAGCAGTAGGAATATTTTGAAAAACCATCACCGCCGAACAACATAAAACCGCATCAAAACTGTTTTCGTTAAAGTTTAGATATTCTGCGTCTACTTCAATTAACTCAATATTGTCTAAATTAAATTTATCGATTTTATTTTGTGCTTGCTTAAGCAAAGCTGTAGCAATATCAACTCCAATAACTTTGCCATTTTTACCAACCATTTCAGCTACAGGAATAGCAATCAAACCCGTACCGGTGGCAATATCAAGTACTTTATCTCCCTTCTTTAAAGGCAATAGTTTCAAAAAACTCTCGGCACGACGGTTTGCTAATTCACTAGCATCATAATTAGTTCTAGCATTGAAATAACCAGCTACTTGCTGCTTATAGTCGTTAAGATTTGTATAATTAGACATTTACAAAATATGATATATCAAGTATTTTTAATGGAATTAATGAAAGTCTTGCAAAACAGTTGATTGCTATATCAAATACTCTTATCAGTATTTTTTATTGATGTCAAAATATTATTCAATGTTATTCATAGGAATACATCCCACCTATGTTAAGTGCATAATCAGATTCTTTTTATCCCAAATATATATAAGACAAGAAAGTAAGAAAAGCAATATTTTCATTTATATTTAGTTTTGATGTTCAAATTAAAACTAAAAATTAAGTTCTTATGTAGTAACTTTAAACACTATAGAAAGTGTGTTAATAAAACATAAGGCTATATTACAATTCTAAATAAAATCTTTATTCAAATTTTTTTGGAGAGAAAAATATGATAAGACTATTGTCGATGGATGCAAACAATGTCATAGGTGTTTTAATTAAGGGTAATGTAAATCCTAAAGACTTTGAATTAGTGACAAATTTTATTAGAGGAGTAGAGGAAAACTACGAATTTTTACGAATCTATGTAGAAATTGAAGGCATTGAAGGATTTTCATTAGAAACTATAATTAAAGAATTTGAATTTACTTTAAGTCAGTTTCACAGATTTGAAAAAGAAGCAATAGTAATTGATACAAAATTAATTGAAAGTCTTGAAAATATGAAAGATTTGCTGGTTGCGGGCGTAAAAGTGAAATGTTTTCCCTTTGAAGATAGATGTCAAGCACGTTGTTGGATTCTGAGTTGATTGAGTTTTGAGTTTTGAGTTTTGAGTTTTTTTAATTTTTTAAATTAATCTTTACGTGCAACCACAAAAAAGGTTGTCTTGTCATTCCAAACACCTTTATCTGAAGCTAAATTTTCAACTGCTGCAAAAACATTACCAGATGGACATCCTGCTGTAATTTCTGATTGTAAAGCCATTCCCAAATGAAAAATCTGCGAATCATCAACACCACGCTGGGGGATAATTTCAATAGAATCGCAATCAATAGAATCGCTAGCTACCTTATTAAAAAGATGGGAATTAAGAGATATTAATATAAAATCAACATCTTCAAACCAACGTGCTTGAGTTGGAATACCTTTCGGAGTAATACCAATAAAACCTTTTCGCATTTGAGTAGTATGTAGTTTACCACCTGCTAACCTCCAATCAATTTGATAACTACTACCAAGTTGAATAGCAATAGTATGTTGTTGTAAAGAAATTTCCGGAGATTCAAAAGCTGGTAAACGATGTTGCTCAACTGAAATATCCTCCCAATTTGAAGCACTAGAATTAATTGGAGGTTTATAAGCAACGGGAATTAAATTTCCGCTAGCAACTTCAATCGCTGCAAGTCTTTCTGATACCATTTTGTAAAAATTGAGAATTGGGAATTGGGGAATATTAACAAATGATTTTTTGATGTAAAAAATAAAGACGCTGTGCCCGACAACGTCTCTACATTTTAGAATATATTTAGTTTTAATTTAGTTTTTAATTTAGTTTTTAATTATTTTCCTAAAACCTTAAGGGTGACAGGTGCAACTCCCGAACGAATCATTCCTAATTCTCTAGCTGCTTTACGAGAAACATCAATTACTCTACAGCGAATAAATGGTCCTCTATCGTTAATACGTACTATAACAGAACGTCCATTTCTTTTGTTTGTAACCTTTACTCTTGTACCAAAAGGTAAGGTTTTATGTGCTGCTGTTAACTTTGTATTACTTCCGTAATAAGAAGCAATTTGAGAAGAACATTTACGAGCTTTTCTACGTCTTTTACGTCTTCTTGCAATTAGCAATGATTGATTATTTTCTACTCTTTCAACTACATTACTTTCTTCACTTTCTGAATAAGCAAAAGCTGCTTGCTGGCTGAAAGAAGAAGCTGTGAAACAAATTCCTAAAACAGTACCCAAGAAAGCAAGCAGAATACGTTTTTGATTCATGTGTCTGTATTATTTTGAAAAATTAATAGGGAACCACTTTGATTACGACGATTTAAATTGCTTCTTAAGGTAGAAAGCAATTTAAGAATACATAAACACGAATCCTTATAATTAGTAATTACTACTGTAGGCAATTTCTCTACCAATTTAGAATCAGTAGTATAACTTTTGATTCGTCAAGCAACTGTCTAAAAAAGTAATTACTATTTCAATATATCAACCGAAAGGAGTAATTCCAAGTAAAAGAGGATACGAAAAAAATACTCGTACCTAGAAAGCTGGAGCTAGTCTGTTGACTTTGATGGGATTTTGATGAAAATAATTCATGCTTTTATTATGTCAATGTTATGGTGCATTAGATGATGTCCAAAAATTTCTCGTATTAACAGATGAATTGTCGTGCATCTAATACACCCTACAAGATTTTATTATTTAAGATTATTATTTAACAATCTTAATCCTGGAGAATCTTCTAATTGTAAAGACTGTTGCGGTATACCAATATCTATATTTTCTCTATCAAAAGCATACTTGAGACGACGACGAAATTCTCTACCTAAAGCGAATTGCGTACCGGGTTCTGTTTTTAACCATAGCATGATTTCGATACCATTTGAACTAATATTATTAACACCTAAAACATTAACGGGGTCAATAACAGCTTCTTTCCATTCTTCATCATTTTGCATTCCGCAAGCCGTTTCTCTAACAATTTTCAATGCTTTATCTATATCTGCTTCTGGACTAATTTCTACAGTAAAAACTATCCGCGACCAATCTTTTGTTAAATTATGAACTGTTGAGATGCTACTGTTAGAAATAGTACTCAAAATACCGTTTGCTTGACGTAGTTGAGTCATCCGTAAATTGACGTTTTCTACAACACCTACAGTTCCACTAATATTAATTAAGTCACCAATGATAAATTGGTCTTCCCAAAGCATAATAATACCGTTAATGATATCTCGAATCAAATTTTGGGAACTAAAAGAAACAGCAAAACCGACAATTCCGGCTCCCGCCAAGATTGGTATAATCGGAATGTGTAGTTTTTCCAGAAACCATAAAATACCTAATACCATCCAAACAAAGGTTATTGCTCCTTTGACAACATTAGAAAAGGTTGTTAGCCGAGAAATATATCGTGCCGAAACATTAGGCTTTTGGGATTCTTTATCTAAAAACTTTCTGAATAAGAAATCGATAATAACGTCACTTGCTTTCATACCTAAAATTGTACTTAGAACAATTCCTAGTAATAAAGGTTTTGTCAGCAACCAATCTTGCAGCCAGCGGGTATAAGGAAACATTCCCGTAATTGCGGCTAATCCCAATACCCATAACAAAAATAAACTAATTACTAATATCCATCTTTTGAGTCTATTAATATTTAACTTTCGCTGCCAAATGATTTTTTGCTGGCAGTATTCCATCATTTGCGTGTCTTCTTCTGCTTCCGAAGCTGCATTTTCTGATTCTATTCCAAAATCACTTAAAGATGGTTCTTCTTCTTCAAGTCTTTCCCCTTTTTTTCCGAAACTCTTATAATAGAAAACTAATAATGCAGTTAGCAAAATAATTCCTACAAATATTCCCAGAGAATTAAAAAAATTACGCTGTATGGTTTCTGGTTGCCTTTCTTGCCGTGCTTTAATTAATGCTGGACGAATATTTTTACTATATTCATTAGCTAAATCATTTACCGACAAACCATGAAGTTGAGCATCTAACTCAGTAACGCTCATGAATTTGCGTCGTTTTAATTTGTTGCGATCGCCTACTAGTATGACAGTTTGTTGTTCGCTTTGAGTGGGGGTAACGTATAATGTCCTGGGATTGAAACCTGTAGCGAGAATTTGAGAAAGATTTTCTTCATACATATCTACCCGAATATCAAGGGGTGAAATCGTATTTTCACCCAGGTTATTACCAACTCCCTGCCTCGCTGCAATATGTATAATTTCTCGCCCATCCAGCGTTATGGGAGCATAAACAATACTAGTTTGATTGCCCGAAGCGTTAACAAAAGGATTTTGATTTGAACTTCCTGCTTGAACTTCGGTGTTTGTAAAGATAATTAAACTAAAGGTTAACAGGCTAATCAATATAAAAGCTTTAGCAGATAGCCGCTTTCTCAAACCCGTTAGTCGATTAACCATATCTCTACCAAAGTACTTTTCAACTGCTTAACGATTAGTTTAAAGCGAAAACGTACCCGTTAAATATTTATATGGGTAATAGGTAATAGGTAATGGGTAATTGGTAACAGGTAATTGGAAGCGACTGATTTTACAGCATCTCTATTTCACTGCACGCACGAAAAATATCGGCGCATCGCACCAAACGCCTTTATCTGTTGTTGCTAGATTCTGCATTTCCTTGATATATTCAGCTTTGCATTTCTCGAATTTATCTGGTGGAAGCTGAAATACTTGATAACCAAAAACATTTTTCGCATTCATCAGCCAAATATCTTCAGCAATTTTTTCATCTACCGGAAAATACCAACCAAACTGCTCGGTTTCTACCTGAATATTTCTAAAACCTATTGACTGCAATAATTTAGTGCATCTTTCAATAGTTCCCATTGCTGCATTAGGGTTAGGAACATTTACACCAAACCTTCTTGCAACTTCTCTAAATAAAACGGAAGTTGGGAAAGCATTCTCCTTCCAAACATTAAAAGCTATAAATCCATCTTTTTGGATAAATCGATGCCATTTTTGCAAAGCTGTGGGGATATCAGTTAAATAACAAACAGCCAAAGAGCACAATACAGCGTCAAAACTATTATCGTCAAAATCTAACCCTTCCGCATCTGCTTCGATAAATTCAACATTCTGCAAACTTGTTTCAGCCAACTTTTGTTTAGCATTGCTCAACATCCCCGTCGAGATATCAACACCGATAACTTTACCTTCGCTACCAACTTTTTCGGCAGCATTCAACGCAACTATACCAGTACCCGTGGCAATATCCAAAATTTTTTGTCCGTTTTGTAGATTCGCAAATTCAACCAACTGATTGGCTATAGGAATATAAAATCTACCACTATCGTAATTGATTCTGTTATTAAAGTCGGTTAGTAATTGTTGTTTGTATGCTGTTTTATTTTTATTTTGCATAATATTTATGAGCAGTATTTATATAGCTGTTTTCAGTTGGATTCACTACAAATTTTACCTCACCCCCAGCCCCTCTCCTTATTAAGGAGAGGGGTGTTTTACGTAAAGGTACGCAGCACTATTTTTTCTCAAATATGTTTTTTAAATTATTCCACAATTCCAGATGAGAAATATGACTAATACCAGCAAATTGAGCGTCGCTAACTTCTATAACTATTTAACAATAACCTTTTCTACTAGCTACTCATATATCCCTCTAAACTATTTATTTTTACCTCTTTACTCTGCGCTTTCTGCGGTTTTTTTAATCATAAGTATTCTATTAAGGAGAGAGTAAAAAAGATATCACGCCACCATACAATGCAGCAAATTTTTCTTCATCTACAAGAGCATTACTATTATTCCAAGTCGCAACTACACAATACTGTTTACCATTTTTTCCCTTTAACCAAGTTGTTAAGTTAATAACACCAGGTTCGGAACCTCCTTTAAATGCTACTTTTTCCCAATCTTTGGGATTAGCAATTCCAGGATAAATACCCATCAATGGTAAATCTGCTACTTCTTCGATTAATTCGCAAAGTTCTTCGGCATTGTAAAACCATTCTACATCCAATGCATTGGGATTAGTTTGGATAAATTCGTTTACGCCGGGAAGCGGCTGATTGGCTATTTCTGCTAAGATTTGGCGACGTTGTTTTTCATCACCTTTACGATAGCGCTGCAAGAATTTACGATTTTGAGAACCTTTTAAACTAAATAGTTCGCGAGTTGTTAGAAAAGGAATATTTTGATTAGAAGAAATTGATTCGATTGATTCTCTACCAACTTGCTTAATTAAAATATCTGTGGCTGTATTATCGCTCATAGATATCATTAAACTGGCGAGTGTTTGCAGTGTCAATTGTGAATCATCTGGCCAAGTTTGTAAAATTCCAGATGGTAAACTTTTATCTGCGTTTTTTAGGATAACTATATCTGACCATGATTTTTGTCCGGAAGCAATTTGCTGTTTGAGAGTTTTTAGTACGGCTATTTTAAAAGCTGAACCTACTGCTAAGCTAGTTTTACCGTTAAAATCAGCAATAACTTCAGAATTTTCTTTGACTATAAAATTAACTTTACCCGGCAATTTTCTAAATTCGGCGATCGCATCAGATAAGCTACTAATTTTTAAGCTTAGTGGTTGGAACAATAATCCTATTATCTGTCCCCGATTATTTAAAGTTATTTCCGTTGCTACCGAACCTTGACTAAAATTAACTACATAATCATTATCATCTTGCTCTACTTTTTGATAGCTGCCTAATTGCTTTTTAAAATCGTTAACTATAAATTCGATTTGCGCTATAGGTACTTGCGCTAAAAAATCTGATGCAAACCATTCAGCTTTGACATCTTCGCTAGTAAATATTTTTTCTAATACTGCTTCTGGAGTCATTGATTTAACCGAATTACTCACCTGAGCTAAGTATAGATTTTTTCTCGGTATCGCTGATGCATAATTAGGAAAAATTAACCAAGGAATAAATAATAATGTAATTGTAAATAATACAGTCAATATTTTTTTGAAACTCATAGGAAGTAGATACAGATATGATATTAAAGTAAGGTGTGTTATCGCGGAGCGTAACGCACCATGCACAGTCAATCGGTGCGTTAAAACGTTCCGTTTATAACGCACCCTACAAAAGTTAATAATTAATTACCCTTTAACGCAAAGAACTTGTTTTAAAGTGGCGACAACTTCGACTAAATCCGACTGATTTTCCATTACTTGTTCAATCGGTTTATAAGCTCCGGGAATTTCATCTAAAATTCCTTCATCTTTACGACATTCTACACCCTTAGTTTGCTCAATTAAATCATCAAGCGTATAGGCTTTCTTTGCTTTAGTTCTTGACATTAACCTGCCAGCACCATGACTGCAAGAACAGAAACTTTCAACGTTACCTTTACCCTTAACAATATATGATTTTGCCCCCATTGAACCGGGAATAATTCCGTAGTCTTCTTTCTGCGCTCTCACCGCCCCTTTACGAGTAACGTAGACATCTTCACCAAAATGCACTTCTTTTTCAGAATAATTGTGATGACAATTTACTACTAACAAAGGTTTAAAAGCTTTTCCACCAGCTAAATGCTTTTCAATAATCTTTTTAAACCTTGACATCATTACATCTCGGTTGAAACGAGCGTATTCCTGTGCCCATTGCAAATCGCGCCAATAAGCTTCAAATTCTGGGGTACCGGTGACGAAATGAGCTAAATCTTTGTCTGGTAAATTAGCATCTGCCATTTTAGCTAAATCCTTGGCCGTACTAATATGATACTGTGCCAATTTATTGCCAATATTACGGGAACCAGAATGCAGCATCAGCCAAACTTGATTTTCTGTATCTACACAAACTTCAATAAAATGATTCCCTCCGCCAAGGGAACCCAACTGTTTCATAGCTTTACTTTCTAAATCTTGCACTCCACTATGCAAGTCTTTAAAATCGCTCCAATTTTGCCAGTTGGTTACAGCTTTTTCCAAATCTTTATTTTCGTTAAAACCAGTAGGAATTGCTGCTTCAATATCAAGGCGAATTTTCTTTAGTTTACCTTCTAATTTTTCGCCTTTAAATGGGGTTTTTATAGCACCCATGCCGCAATTATGAACAAACACACCCGCTTTCAAAGCAAAGTTATGATATTCAGGTACTGTTAAACAATAAACATCTTCTTTATAGTCTATAGGTACAACAGCAACTACTTTATGGTTGTCAACTACATTACCCTCAGACTGGAAGTCTGGGGCTACAGGAACAAAGTCCTCCTTCGAGGACTTCATGAAATAAGTTTGTACGGGTTTAGTTAGTACAGCCGTGCGAGATTTATTATAAGATGTTACAGTTTCTTGTTCATCTGCAATTATCTTATCTGCTTTTTGCCACCTACCAGAATATGGCTGAGAAATTAAAGTATAACCATCTTTATCTACTTGAGAATAAAAGGGCATCAAAGATGTTTCAGTTTGAAGATATTGTGCTTCTTTATAAGTTCCATCCCGCAACATAAATTGATGGTCTGGAGTACAAATAATTTCTTCGCCATTATCTAAAATTACTTTTACTAAAGACGCATTTTTTCTTGTCAATTTAGCGGTAGCTTTCGCCGCTACAATTTTCCCTGTTGGAGTACAAGCATATACAATAAATTCTTCATTCTTGCTCGCTAACTCTTTTAAAGGATAAGATTTTCCATCAACTAAAGGGATTAAAGTATTTCCAACAAAACAACCAATATCAACCCCCACAGCCGCCGGAATAATCGCTTCTTTCGTAGCAATTACCGAACCAACTAAAGCGCCTTTTCCTAAATGCACGTCGGGCATTAATGCTACATGTTTAAATACAAAAGGTAGCGATGCTACGTTCTTCGCCATCTGGGTTTCATTGTCTTTTAATTCGTGGTTAGCCCAGGATAATACGGGAGATTCTGTTGATAGCTCTAACTTGTTATAAGGCATAATTCTATTTTAGATTTTTTTAGGTTTTGCGGAATATTTGAGATATAGATGTTCTTTCTTTAAAACTAAGCATCGACAGTTTTTAAAATATGAGTTAAATGAATAATAGCTTGGTCATGGTTACTGCAAACCATGTCTTAATTATCAGCCTATGTATTACATTGTAGTATGAGTTTTGGAAATGTCAAATCTGTAGTCTAAAAATGTAAACACACAAAACTATCAAATGTATATTAAAATTTTTTAAGAAAATAGTTTTATTTTGAGCTTAATAATTAAGGATCTATAGAAATGGCAGTTCGAGAAGATACAATTTGGGAACGTTTTTTATCTCCGGTATTTAGTTTATTGATTGATGGGGAAGGATTGCGGCGCTATTCGGAAAGCGTGGATTGGGAAAAAGAAAGCGATCGCTTCCGAAGGGATGATGTTGTGATTCCCGAGTACTACAGTTCGCAAAATTTTCACGGAGTAGAAAAAGGATATTTAAATCCCGGTGCTGCGGTAACTTACGATGCGGTAACTCAATATGTTTTACCGCCAAATGAAACTTGGATTCGTCAAGCTTTAATTGATGCGGTAAAGGTAAAACCAAGACGTATTCTTGATTTAGGTTGCGGTACGGGTTCGACAACTATTATGTTGAAGCAGGCTTTCCCGGATGCGGAAGTGATTGGATTAGATTTGTCTCCTTATATGTTGCTCAGAAGTTTCCATAAATCTCAGGATGCTGGTTTAAATATCGAATGGCGACAGGGAAACGCCGAAAATACAAATTTTGCTGATGCTTCGTTTGATTTAGTTACAGCTTCTTTATTGTTCCATGAAACTCCAACCAGTGTAGCCCAAAATATTTTGCACGAATGTTTTCGGTTATTGGTACCTGGAGGACAAGTTTTAATACAAGATGGTAATCAGAAAACTTTGCGTCAATTAGAATGGGTGAATAATATTTTTGAAGAACCTTATATTCAGGAATATGCAGCCGATAGTACCGATGCGAATATGGGTGCTGCGGGATTTGCAGCAATACGAACCGAAGATGTATGGTTCGTAAATCAGGTAACTAGCGGTATCAAACCGATTTCAGCCGAAAATGCAACAAATGAGAACAATATTCACCGCTATACTCCGAACCTATCTAATAGTACATTAGATGATAGCTTTGGTTTTCCGTCCCCAGCATAGAAATAAAGCATGATAAAGGCAGTTATTTTTGATTTTAATGGTGTTATCATCAACGATGAGCCAATTCACCAGCAATTGATTGAAGAAATTTTGCTCGCAGAAAATCTGGTACTCAAACGGGGTGAGTATCAGAAAATATGCTTGGGGCGTAGTGACAGAGCTTGTTTACGAGATATATTAGCTAGCCGTGGGAGAGTCGCTTCCGAAGAGTATTTAACAAAATTACAGCAAAAAAAAGCTCAAAGTTACGTCGAGCAAATAGAAACTTTAGAAAAACTGCCTTTGTACCCCGGTTTAAGCGATTTAATATTTAAATTGCGTTCGAGTAATTTAAAATTAGCAATAGTTAGCGGTGCGATTCGTCAAGAAATTGATTTAGTTCTTGAAAAATCCGAATTAGCCAAATATTTTCAGATTATAATTGCAGCCGACGACATCACAACCAGCAAACCAAAACCCGACGGTTATTTACTTGCAGTCGAACGTTTGAGTCAGGAGCATCCAGAATTAAATCTGCAAGCAAGCGAGTGTTTGGCAGTTGAAGATACCCTCTTCGGTATTCAAGCAGCAAAAGCAGCAGGAATGAAAGTAGTGGGAGTTGCGAATACTTACCCATTCCACATGTTACAGCGTCAAGCGAACTGGACTGTGGATTATTTAAACGAATTAGAACTAGAAAGAATAGAAAAGCTTTATTCTTCTACAGCAATTGAATCAGCTACCGAAGAAGAATAGGTTTTAAAATTGCGCTTATTCAACCTTAAAATCTGGGTGAGTGTATTTTGTGATTTTAATTGTTTGCTTTATTTATATAAGTTGTGTTAGTAAATTTTGATTTGTCTACTTAATTGTTTTTAACATTATTTTATCGGCAAATGTATTTTTGTAAGCGAAACAAAAGAATAGCTTATTTAACGAAATCGCGGTTGAAATTCATATTCGGCTATTACACAAATAAGTCACGCTAGGATTGTATTTGATTATTTGCATATTAATTAATCTAATCATCGGTATCAAAAATTTACTATAATGTAACAAATAATATCGATAGTCAGCGAATTTTATTTGTCAGTAAAAATTTAAATTCATAATAGTAGTAGTCAAAAGGTTGCAAACAAAAGCTTATTTTTGTCCGAACAACCACTAGTAACATAAGCTTTTCAGTATTTAACAAAAAGGAGTCTTCATATGGCTACTAATAATAATGATTTCCTTATAGGAACAAATTCTGCTGATTTTATTAACGCTTTAGCAGGGAATGATACGGTTATTGGTTTAAGAGGTAACGATACATTGCGAGGAAACGCTGGCAATGACACTTTATTTGGCAACGAAAATAGGGATAATCTTTTCGGTGGTACAGGAAATGACAGTCTTGATGGTGGCTCGGGTAGCGATACTTTACGTGGTGGTGCGGGAAAGGATACCCTTGTAGGTTCTATAGGTAACGATAATCTGTCTGGTGGTAACGGTAGAGATACTTTAAACGGTGGCAATGGTAGAGATACTCTTGCAGGCAATGCTGGTAACGATAACTTATTTGGCAATGCTGGAAATGATAGTTTATTAGGTGGTAACGGCAACGATAATCTGTCTGGCGGCAACGGTAGAGATACTTTACGTGGTGGCGCAGGGCAAGATACTCTTTCGGGCAACGCTGGTAACGATAACTTATTTGGTGATGCAGGAAACGATAGTCTTTTAGGTGGTAACGGTAACGATAATTTGTCTGGCGGCAACAGTAGAGATACTCTACGTGGTGGTAAGGGTAGAGATACTCTTTCGGGTAATGCTGGTAACGATAACTTATTCGGCAATGCTGGAAATGATAGTTTATTAGGTGGTAACGGCAACGATAATCTATCTGGCGGCAACGGTAGAGATACTTTGCGTGGTGGTGCAGGGCAAGATACTCTTTCGGGCAACGCTGGTAACGATAAGTTATTTGGTGATGCAGGAAATGATAATCTCTCTGGTGGTAACGGTAATGATACCTTAGACGGTGGCTTGGGTAACGATAGCTTATTAGGTGGTGCAGGGGATGATAATCTGTTTGGTGGTGGTGGCAGTGAGGGAATAGATACACTACGCGGCGGTGCTGGCAATGACACTTTAACCGGTAGCACCTTCCAATCAAACATTATGTTCGGCGGCGCTGGAAACGATAGTCTTCGTGGCGGTTTATCAGAAGATACTCTGTCTGGTGGCGCTGGTAACGACATTTTAAGTGGTGGCAGAGGTGCAGACTTATTTATTGTCGAAGGTTTTGATACAATTACAGACTTTCAGTTCTTTCAAGGTGACAAACTCAGCTTTGGTTTCAGCGCTAAAATTGAGGATTTGACTTATCAAAACAATCAATTATTCTTCCAAAATCAGCTAATAGTCCAATTTGGAGCGGGGAACGATTTTGCTATTGAGAGAGATATTGTTTTGTAATAAATTAAAAGGCGTTGCTGATTAAAAGTACGAATAGCCCCCAACCCCCAATTCTGGTGGAGAAATATAATTTCAAGCCCCCCAAAGAAGGGGGATTTAGGGGACATAACTATGAAGGAAAAAATAAATTCATACCCGGATTCAGCAACGCCCCATTTCTTTATAAAGATGCGCCCCTATGAAAGCCCGTGTAGACGGTGAATCTAGTTGGGGGTGTCGGTTTGGGTCCCCCAAACTAGTGTTCGCGGAGCGTCTCCCGGAGGGAGATACCCGGAGGGGCTTTGTTTAAGTAGCCCCACCATAGCCAGAGTGTTAGCGGAGCCTGTCCGTAAGGACATGGGCGATTGAGCTACTCAAACCTCGATAGACAAGTACTGTTCATGGAGCTTCTAAATCCGATACAAACAAAGCTCATGAGGCGAGTTAGTCCCATTGGAAAGGGAAAACACTGGATATTTGTCAGTCCTGCTTTATACATCAAATCTGAAACTTCTTTTTGAGAAAAACAACGATTGCCCCAATGCCACTGAATCAACCTGCCTAATAAATTACACTGAGTAACAGCGAGGATTAATGGTGACCCTGGACGTAAAACTCTTACTATTTCCTTTAACCCCTGTTCTGGATTAGGCAAGTGTTCAAGCACGTGGGCACTGATGACACCATCGAAGCATTCGTCTGCAAATGGTAAACTCCTCACATCACTTTGACAGATTTGATGATTAATATTTGTTTGACTTAGTTTTTGATGAGCAATTTCAAGCATCCCAGACGAAATATCAACTCCAGTAATGTGCGTTGTTGGATTGATAGTTTGAGCAAATGCAAGGCTAAATGCTGCTGTGCCAATTCCACAATCACAAATCGTCAAGGGTTCCCTTAAAAGTTTTTTCCTCCTGGAAAAACTTTTAAGGGTGCCCGTCAAATTGTCTTGCCAGTCAGGCAGAATATCAGCATCTTTCAGCGATTTCCACATCTGCCGATAGGCATGGCAATGTCCGAGAAGACGAAGATGCTCATGCCACCCCAGAGCAGCCTTATCATAGGTTTGAGACAGTTGCGTGGCTGTAGGATAAACTCGTTGAAGAGAGACTCGCCACCATCCGATTGTCCATTCCATTGCTTCCATAATTTTTAGTTTGTGATATCCAATTCTCAATTTAGGAAAATCATTAATGTTCGACTGTTTGCTCCGGCTGCATTTAATTGTTAGTTGGGAAGAGGTTTTACTCAGCTTTTTTCGCCACAATAAAAACCGCTTTTAATTTAAATACTCCTTTATTCGTGATTTTACCCGGTTGCCATTGGTAGTCAATTTTAAAACCAGCATCAGTTAAACTGTTCTCTAATTCCTTGACAGTAAAAACCTTTACTAAGGGTATCAAACGAAAGAATATTCCAATCGGTGCAATATACTTAAACCATTTCATACTATCTCCAAGACATGCCGTACTAGTGACAAAAACTCCTCCCGGTTTCAGCATCTTATAGACTTTATTGATTACAGCTTCTTTGTCTTCTAATAAATGTAAAATACTCAGACCTAAAACAACATCTAAACTACTATGGGAAAGCTTTAATTCATCGATAGTTAATTCTTCAAAAGTAATATTTTTGATATTTTGTGCATCTGCTTTACTTCTGGCAATTTCAATCATTTTTGACGAGAAATCTATTGCGCGAATATGTTTAACATAGGGAGCATGAATAATAGCAGTACTTCCGGTTCCACAACCAAACTCTAATACTTCCATATGAGGTTTTAAGTATTCTTGAGTGACCTGCAATTTTTTCTGGTAAGCTGCTTCATCAGCAATAGGTTCTTTTGAATACTTATCTGCGATTTTGTCCCAAAATTTAACTGAACTCATCATATCTCTCCTTATATTTTTTCATGTATTTCAGGAGTTACGCAATTCTCATAATATGCTGTTGGTGCGTGACACTACAACCCTTATTACTACGTTCTGAATCAGTCAATGTACAAGCACCCTACAAGAAAAAGCAGCCAGTTACGTAAGTCCTATATTTTTTATCCAAAATTTGCTGATAATTCTTATTTGTGCCACTTCCATGCACACCAAACAATTACTGACAGAGACACAATTTCTATCGTTGCAAAGAACATATCATCCAGATCCCCTACGCCATTTTGTATAATAATCGCAATTGTTATTGCACCTGCAATGATGTTTGCCCAGCGATTTATTTTATACTTTAAAACCCGAGACAGAAGAACCATAGAAATCGGAATTTCCGCCATGATTCCGCCTATCAGCATAAGTCCTTCAGTTATTTGAACGCCGTTTACGATTCCTGTCATGATTTCCTCTAGAAACCCAGGTCTACCAAACTCATGAAGGTCTCGGAAAATCATATTAAACAGTACAAATATCCATAATGTGGAAAGCAAAGCTTTGATATCCATTCCGATGGTTTTGTGGTTGGAAATCATGGTGATACTCCTGTTTTTGAAAGATATTGACATTTATATCTACCTCTTGCTGACAAGAGTGCTAGTTTATTGATAGCAAGTTCAGATCGGCTGTCCGCTTGCGGATGGGGAATTGAATTTCCGTTACAAAGTCTGAATCCCCTGGTTGTTTGGGCAATTCCAGAAAAACTAACCTTACAGGACCGGCAAAAGCATAGTGATTGGCTTCAACCCATTCACCAATCGCGTTGTGCCCCAGAAGTCTGGCACAGCAGCCTGTTGGAGGAATCAATGTTGCCATTGTTGCCGAGGGCAGCGATCGCGTATCCAAGGTCAAACCGTCGTAGGTAGTGAGGGGAGCATGATTCGTTTTATGGAGTAACCGTCCCAGTTCGAGATCGGTGCGATCGCTCGTTACTCCATCCCCATGCACGACAATTGTCATCGCTCCATAGATGCTATTATTTTTCTCAGGAAGAGTATTTATCACAGACCCGAACAAATTTTCTCCCGAATCATTTGTTGGTAAGACTTTACGTATTCCAATAAGCTTTTGTTGAGGAACTTGTTTGACTATTACATCCTTTACTAAGCTATCCCGATCTTGAATTTGCTTGAGGCGGGACTCAATGGTACGGATGCGTTGTAGTTCTTCGAGTACCTGTTGTTCTAACTCTGCTTTTTTTAAGGACAACATCCCCTGAATTTCTGCGGGGGAAATATCATCTCGGACAAACCTTTGAATTTGATTTAATGATAACCCCAAATCTTTAAGTGCAAGAATGCGATTGAGTTCTGGTAGTTGACTAGCGCTATAGTAGCGATGCCCAGTTTCAGAATCTAGTTTGACGGGTTGAAACAAACCGATTTCATCGTAGTAACGCAACAGTCGCTTTGAAACCTGGGCGATGCGAGCGTATTCTCCAATGCTGTACATGATGTTTTCGTTTATTTTATTTTCTATATTTCTAAAGATAGGGGGTGACGTAGCGTGAAGAGCTAGGGGGATGAAAAAAAACTTAACAATACTGCTAACGGTTGAGGTCAGCGGCAGGTAAAAACCCTGTGGGAAGGCAAAAGCGATGGTCGTTCGTGTAACGTCTCGGAGAGAGTTCCTTCTGACTTGAAAGAGCAGGGGGAGAATATTCTTTCATATATGGTGGTGTTAGCAAAGCGTGCCCGTAGGGCATAAATTGTTTTTCATCGGGACTGACTTCTAAGTCGGCAATCGGCAGTCGGCAGTGGGAAAGAATAATAAGACTTAGGTAATTGCTGGTGACAATTATTTTTTTATGGGGACTGCCTTCTTCAAGACTTCTGCACAGCAGAGGTTATAGGTTTTTCTATACATGAACGGACATAAGCCGCTTGTCCCAAGAATAGTCAAACAGCTATAATGCGAATATTACTCATGTTTTCTCAAAAGGATGCCAAAAACAATGGCAGAAAGTTCGTCAAAATCCAAAGCTAGAACTCGTCGCAAACCAACACAAGCTCGTAGCGTGGAGCGGGTTAATCGAATTTTGGATGTGTCGGAAGAGATGTTTATTGAAAAGGGGTACGCGGCAGCCACAACTAAGGAAATCGCAGCACAAGCAAAAGTTCCCATCGGTTCGTTATACCAATTTTTTCCAGATAAAGCAGCTATTTTGCAGGCTTTAGCCGAGCGATATAGTAACCTGCTTCACCAGCAGTTGCAAAGCTTTGACACCCCTGAAATGACACAGATTCCTTTAGCTGATTATGTGGATCGGATAACTGATGGAATAGAGCAATTTTTTTCCGAGCATCCGGGTTATTACGCTGTTTTTATGGAAGTGCAAGCGACGATGCCAGAACTGGATGCTGCTGCTGATGCTGAGATGATTCAGACATTCGCAAAACTTTTACCGAAACGGAATGCATCATTAAAGGTGGAAGATTATGAGGCGATCGCTTTTGTGTTAATCAAGGCAATGGGTAATTTAATGTGGCTATCTTTGGGACAAGCTCCTGATTTCCGTCAACGACTGGTTAAAGAATCAAAGCGGCTGACTTTGTTTTATTTACAAAGCTACTTCTCGGTTTAGTCCTCAGAAGCATCATGAATTCTTTTCTCTGCTTGGGCTTCGCCGTAATAATTCGCGTTTTCAACCCTAACAAAACCTTTATGAATACTTTGTTCGTAGTTGTGCTTTAACACTCTACATAATTGGCGCTAAAGCGCAACTACGAACGAATTTTAGTTAACCAATTTCATGGCTTTTTCTTTCAAAGCTTCGGCTGTCAAACCGTTGAAGCCCATCAACTGACCTGCGCTTGATGTGGTTTCCCCACGTTTCCAGGACAAGGTATCTCGCTTACAATTACTACGCAGCATTATAGGCTCTAACATCGCTGGAGCGCCGCCAGTTGCGCCAATCAATGCATCTCCATCGAAAAATTGAGCAAATTTGGCATCATCGATAAAATTACCGTCTGGTTGCGAGCAGGTATCCCATGCTGTATCGTCGGGACGATATAAACGACGGGGATTAATTACGGAAACGATTTTTACGCCAATACCTGATTTTTGCAGATGTTCTGCTGCTTCAAATACTGGCTTTAACATCATATCGCCAATAACCGCAAAGACAACTTTCTTATTCCCATCAGTGTTTTGCAATACTACAGCACCATCTTTCAATCCTTGACGGGTTTGTTCTAAGGTGGTGCGTATTGGTAAAGGTGATTTACTTGCAGTAATCACAATTCCTTTATTCTTGGTAGTTAAAGCCCATTCGTAACAAGCTTGAATGCTGTTAGCATCGGTAGGGAATAATGGGAAAATATTACCGTTACGCATCATGGAAGCAAAGTAAGCTTCGATTTCCGGACGTTGATGAGTCCAGCCGTTGCGCCCTTGCTCTAATGCACCTGCGGTAAATAAGGTGACTGTGGAAGGGGTTGGACGACGTAATTCAGCCATTGCTTGAGTTACAGTTTGCCAAATTGGTAAACCATTGATGGCAAAGGATTCATAAGAACACCACAAACTGCGTCCGCCCATCAAGCATAAACCAGCAGCTAAACCAGCACAAGCGTCTTCGCTCAAGGGTTCGTAAACTTGTCCCTGTGGTGCTTGATTGTAAATATCATCTTGGGTGGGATGAATAATTTTTAAAGCTTGGTTGATATTACCAATACCCGATGCAGCGTTTCCGTCAGCATTGGTAACTAAGAAATTCTTGTCAGCTTGTCCAACTTTACCAACTAAAACACCCATCGCGGTAGTAGAAACTTTCGGCTCTCCACCAACTGCAAACTCTTGTAAAGGCAACTCGCCCAATTTAGGTAATTCTAACTCAAACTCAGTCACAGCAGTCTTTCCAGCAGGACCACCACCAGCGCGATCGCAATTGTTTCTAACTAATTCCCAAGCTTCCACTGGTAGAGCGCGTTTTTTCAAAGCTTCGACCATATGAGCCGCATCTAAAGTATCCTTGGGATAAAGATTGTGGGATTTAGAACCTGTAGCGTGAACCCCAGAACCTTTGAGTTGTTTAATAATAAATACAGTTAATTTACCACTGAGTGCTGACTTAGCAGCTTTATCAACTCCTTCCAACACAGCTTTAGTAAACTGCAATCTTTTCTCAAAGGAAAATTCGGTACTATTTACATAATCTCCTGGCTGATTTTTATCGTCAAAGTCCTTAGCATCAACTAAAACAACTTCTTCAAAACCGTTACCAACCCAGTAATTCCCCATTTCATCATTGGTTTTCAAAGAAACCATACTGTGATGCTCCTGAGAGTAACCATTCCACACCAACACGGGAAGGAAATTAGTAATTTTAGGAAAAGCAGTATTAAAATGAGCCATCGCACTCATAATATAAGGTTCACCCAAACCACCATCACCAACGGTAAAGGGAAACAACTTATCGCGATTTAAATAAGCAGCAGCCATTGCAAAATGCTGACCTTGACCTAAAGGTCCCGCAGGTGCGAGAATACCGGGAATCATCCCCGAAAGGTGTCCTAAAAGCCCGTGCTTTTCGCGAAAACGTTCCCGCAACTGCTGCACAGTCGTAATCTCCATGTCCTCTAGGGAACGGTCGAGAAACATGGCACTATAAAAACCGGGAGCATGGTGTCCCACTTCAGTCAAAATATTCTTGTGTCCCAACATTACCAAAGCAGCATAAGCTTCCGCTTGAGAAGCAAAACCACCGGGGTGCCCAGAAGCTTTACTTCCAGTAACCTGTAGAGTCAAATAACGTAAAGCATCGGCATAAAGTAAAGTTTGGTAAATAGCCGCAGTGTCTTGAGTATCGCTAATAGAAGTTTTACCTACAGGAATCGCGCTTTCCTTACAGTATTTATCAAAATTTGGTAGAGCTTCCCCAAAATATTGAATACCCTCGCAAAACTTGGGAGCAGATGTAGCTTTTGGTGTTGTTGCAGTCATGCCGATAACCTAATATACGAATCAATTGTAAATGCTGCTTTCTATTTAACAAAAATTTTACAACTTAACGGTTATCGGCATTGATTGTAATTTCTCTATGTATAGATAAATAATGGCAATGGGGAATTGGGGATTGGGCATTGGAGAAGCAGTAGTGTCGAGATTATCAGGGAGTGATAAGAGCTAAGCTACAATCAAGTCAACCATAGGTTGAGGTTTATGGAAAAGTGGGGCTTTGGAAGCAACAGCAGTTGGAAGAAAGTACGCCGTTGTGCACAGGTATTGCTAAATTGACAATTCCAAAAACGGGTGAAGTTTTCGAGGTCAGTGGCGATGATTTGGATTGGTATTCTTACTGTTCTGATTCAGATAGAGGGATGGGAGCAGAATTTCATCACTACGGAGAAACTATTATTGAAAGTGAACGGGAAGATTACCAAATAAAAGCATTTTTCATCACAGTAGACAAGTAATAACAGAGGCGGCATAATAATTAAGTAAAAATAATCGCAATTATGAAAATCTTCACCGCAATTGTCGAGCAAGATTCTGACACAAATATTTATGTTGGCTATGTTCCTGGATTTCCAGGAGCGCATTCTCAAGGAGAAACTTTGGACGAATTACGTGAAAATCTCCGTGAAGTAATTGAAATGCTTTTAGAAGATGAAAGAGTAGTATTCAAGACGGATTTTGTTGGTACCCAACAGATTGTGGTTCAGTGAACTATGAGCAACATTCCCGTTTTAAAACCACAAGAAGTTGTACGTATTTTAGAAAAACTCGGTTTTGTAGAAGTTCGTCAAAAAGGTTCGCACAAACAGTTTCGTCATCAAGACGCTAGAGGAACAACTGTTCCGTTTCACAAAGGACGTGATATTTCTCCAAGACTTTTAAAACAGATAGCCAATGACATTGAATTCACAATTGAAGAATTTTTAGAGTTGCGGTAATTTAATACATCATTGGTAAGTGATAGCAGAATTTTCGTAATTTCTCCAAAATCCTCAGATATACACATAGATGCTTTCTTTGAGAAGTCTAAACAAGGATTATGGAAATAATTATTGCCTTAGTATTCATTGGCTTAATAGTAATGGTTCTATTGCCATCAAACAATTCCAGTAGAAGAAATAATTCTCATCATAGTTCTTCTAGCAACTGGAACAACGATCATATATATTCCGGTAACGATTACAGTTCTGATTCCGGAAGTTCTAACTATTCCGATTCGGGAAGTTACGGTTCCGATTGCGGTAGTTACGATGGTGGAAGCAGTTATGGTGGTGGAGATTGTGGTGGTAGTGATTTTGGTGGATTTTAATTTTTACGATTAGTAGTTCACTTGATAATTGATAACAGTTAATCCGTTTTTGTATAATGCGGAAAAGAAATTAAAAGTTCTACCTGCCGACTTTAGTACCAACATCTGAGTACTAAAGTCCTTAGTGTAAACCTACGATAATTTACTTAGTTAACAGTATTAATTTTGACTTGTACAATCGTTATTATCAACGGAGCGCCAGGAGTAGGAAAATCAACAACAGCAAAACTTCTTGCTCAATCATCTCAAAATTCGGTTTGCATTCGAGGAGATAACATTAAACATTGGATTGTCAATGTAGGTTGGGTTAAACACGATTTTCAATTAAGAGTTGTAACGACAATTTTTATTAATCGTGCCGTAACCCAACATTACTATCTTGAATTTTGAAACTGATAAGTAACAAAGGATAATAAAAATGCTTGAATTACGACCTATTTGCGAAAACTGTAAAACACTATTACCTCCTGATTCTACGGAGGCTCGGATTTGCTCGTTTGAATGCACCTTCTGTCGAGTATGTGTCGAGGGAATCCTTAAGAATGTATGTCCCAATTGCGGTGGTGGGTTTGTTCCCAGACCAATAAGACCTAAAAATAATTGGAAAGATGATAATTATTTAGGCAAGTATCCTGCTACAAATCAGCATAAGCATCGTCAGGTAGATTTGCAAGCACATAGGCAGTTTGCAGAAAACATTTTTTCCATATCTCCCGAACTGCGGTAATTTCGAGATGATGTAAGGTAATTTTTCCCGATGCAGGACATAATTTACTCGTTACCGTTGATAAACAGCTTTGGAAACAGAGTATTGAAAAGTTTCTTGAAGGAGTTTAAAAATGGCGTATATTCCTGAAGATGCAAAATGGTATATTGCAGAACTCGTAATGGAATGCCGAATCGAGCAAGAACCGCGTAATGTTGTTCATGTTAACATCATTCTAGTTCGTGCTGATTCACCTCAATCAGCTTTTGAAAAAGCCGAACAGCTTGGTAAAGAAAGTGAAGCTTCATACTTTAATCATAAAAATCAGCAAGCTACTTGGTACTATCGAGGATTACGAGATTTAAATGTTATTCACGATGATTTAGAACACGGTGCTGAATTAATGTTTGAAGAAGAAATAGGTGTTTCTGAAGATGAAGTCCAAGATATGCTTACTGGGAAGTCTGAGCTAAATATTTTTCGCAAACGGAAACCAAGAGATTCATCAGAACCAAATTATGGCTGTAAGGAGATTTTAGAAGAAGTACAGAGAATGATAAATGCTCGGGAAGATGAAGTTAATTCACAATAAATAAAATTTTATTCTGTATCAGATTCAAATGCTAATAAAATCTCTTCTGATAAAGTGTTAAAATCATCCGTTACTACAAATTTGCCTTTGCCTTAGTTTACATGGTTTCCAAGTCTTCTGGGAAAACAGGTTACTTCTCCCGGTGACAAAATTACCTCTCATGTAACTATACATAATACATTCTCGGTTGTTTTATAGCGGGAAGGGAGTAGCATCAATAGCAAAATCTATATCAGGAATTACGCAGTCTGTAGTATAGTTTTTTGGGCGGTCTGTAGTACAGTTGTCTGGGCACTCTGTAGTACAGTTTTTTGAGCGCTTGGTATGCTTTGTGCAGCATTACTTGCAACATTTGCGTAAGGTCTGGCTATTTTGGTAATAGCGTCAATCGCAACCTCGATATCAGTCCAAGAAACATCTAAATGAGTAACAGCCCGAATTGATTTACCAACGGCTCCCATTTTTACACCATGCTTTTGTAAAAGATTAAGGAACATAGCTGTATCGATTCCCAGTTCGGAAACATCAAAGAAAACAATGTTTGTATCCGGCGAAGTGTCTCTAACTGTAATTCCTTCGATTTGACTCAATCGTCGAGCCAAATAAGTTGCATTTTTGTGGTCTTCTTGTAAACGTTGAACATGATGGTCAAGTGAATGAAGACAACCTGCTGCAATAATACCAGCTTGACGCATTGCGCCGCCAAACATGTGTTTATATCGACGTGCTTGGGCGATGAACTCCTTTGTACCAGCAAGAACAGCACCCATGGGCGCTCCTAGTCCTTTACTAAAGTCAATCCACACAGAATCAACACAAGAAGCAAAATCCTTGGCTGTAGTTTGAGTTGCAACAACTGCATTTAAAAGTCTTGCTCCATCCATGTGGGTGGCTAAACCTTTTTGACGGGCAAAATCACACACCTGCTGTAGTTCGTCAAGCTGCCAAACCGTACCTCCTGCAAAATTATGGGTTTGCTCAACGCACAATAACCGTGGATTTGCAGAGTAAAGGTAAGGAGCTATTGCCACTCTATCAAGTGCTTGTTGCACATCATCCACTGTAAAAATCCCTCTTTCGCTGGCAATGGGTTCCATTAATACACCAGAAGTCATTGCTGCGCCCCCCGATTCAGCTCGAATTATGTGCGCCATATGTTCTGCTAGCACCACATCACCAGGGCGAGTATGTGTCTTAATTGATACGAAATTACAAATAGTTCCACATGCAAAGAAAAGAGCGTCTTCTTTACCCAGTAAATCTGCAGTCCGTTCTAATAATTTGTTAACGGTTGGATCTTCTCCTTTTTGCTCATCTCCAACCGGTGCATTGGCGATCGCCAGTCGCATGCCTTTTGTAGGCTTTGTTTCTGTATCGCTTGTGAGTGAAATCATAATTACTCCTATCCTATTAGTATATAGTGGTTTTGGGTTTATTAACGCAAAGATGCTTAACCATTAGACAATTTGTGAGATTTATTAGTTAGTAAATTATATATAAATATTGACAATTTATAATTAATTTATGCTCTATCTCGTTGAGCAATAACTTAACTTGGGATTCCGATTATAGATAATATCTGAAGGAAACAGTAATGGTTTCTCTTTCTGTTTTTTTATAGGGATTACAAAATTTCAATTATGCACTTTTGAGCGAATTCAAATTTGTACCTTCTCAAAATTTAGTGGTAGGCAGTTATTAAGGCATCTACTCCCTTCCCGGTAAAAGATTACCTAAGTGATTGAGGGAGGGAGTGAGAGAGGGAGAGAGTGAGGGAGAAATTTTTATAGGAAATCTTAGAGCGGGATAGGAGTAAGAGCCACGCGATGCCGGTGCATCTTAACCTAAAATACTGCGCTCGCTAACAAAAAAATACAGTAGTTTTTTATTAACTAATACAGTTATATTAGACAAGGTGTGCCGCTTCGCGGCACACCGAAAAAGTAGCGGGAGAATGGTAGCCCCGTATTTTTAAATCGGGGCGGAAATTCGACACGGGCGAATTTATTCGCCATTAGTTTAGTAATGATGTGGGTCGTTAATATAGTCTTGAATGACGGCACTACTTACCTTGCCGGTAGTGTCATAAAAGTACGCATGAGTCCACAAAGCGGGGATTTTTAACAAGTGCGGAAACTCCTTGCGTAAAATTCTGCTCGACCTGCCTTTTAATGCCTTTACGATTTGGTTAATTGCTGTACTTGGGTCGTGTTCTACCAACATATGTACGTGGTCTGGTGCAATCTCTAGCGCCTTAATGAACCACCCCTTCTCAGCAGTAACTTCAGTCAGAATCTGGTAGAGTCGCTGCTTAACCTCTCCCACTAATACCGGCTTTCGCCGCTTCGGTATCCAGACCAAATGAACCGTTGCACTCCCAACTGAGTGATTATTATGACGGTACTCCCTACTGGCTAATTGCTTAGTTACAGGTTTCATAAAGAATTGTATATAGCCACTACCTGTTGACAAAAATAGTATAGCAAGATACTATTTTTATAGGTTGGGAGAAAAAGCGTTACTAGGTATGACGAAAGCAAAAACGTCTTCGTTCATCACAGAAGTTCCCTTGGTAGTTGACAGCTTCTTAGAACGTAAGCTTGAAGCGCGTTTTCAAGCAGCACGTCAACTCTACAATGCTTGTCTTAACGAAGCATTAAGAAGACTTGAGCGAGTAAGGAAGTCTACGCCATACCTAAGAGCAAGAGAACTCAGTAAAACTAAGAAAAAGGAGCGACGGGAGCTATTTAAGCAGGCAAGAGATGGCGCTCAATTTAGTGAGTATAGTCTCCATCGCTTTGCAACTGTTACCGCCAAACAAAGTAAGTGGATAGCCAAGAACGTTGATTCCAACACGCAACAAAGACTTGCTACTAGAGCATTTCAAGCTGCTCATAAGATACTCTTGGGTCTAAGTAGTAAGGTGCGATTTAAAGTCCCCTCTCGCTTTCGCTCAGTTGAAGGAAAGTCAAACAAACAAGGACTTTGCTGGAAGGAAGAACAAGTACAATGGTGTGGACTTACTTTAGAGCCAATCATTGATTGGAGCAATCGAGTTGTAACTCATGGACTCCGCTCCAAGATAAAATACTGCCGTCTTCTCTGGCGCAACTTAAACGGTAAAAAGCGCTGGTTTGTACAGCTTGTAAACGAAGGTTTACCATATCAAAAGCCACAAAACTACGTAACTAAAGGCGTAGTAGGACTTGACGTTAACATTTCCAATGTAGCCTTTGTGGCTGACGAACAAGCAGGACTCCTACCTTTTGCTGATAAGGTTCCTACCTATGAGCGCGAGATTAAAGTCTTACAGCGTAAAATGCAGCGCTCAATGAGGAGCAACAATCCTGATAATTTTGAGCCTGACTTTGATAAGAAAGTTGGAAACCGAGTCGTCACAAAGAAGGGTAAGGTTCTAAAAGGTAGAAGACCGTGGAAAAGGACAAAGAATTATCGCACACTTGCTCTCCACAAAGCAGAGCTTGAACGACGCAAGGCAAATTATGCTAAGTGCCAGAACCGTAGGCTTGTAAATGAAATCTTACGGCATGGCAACGAAATCAAAACTGAAAAAGTTAGTATCAAGGGATGGCAGAAGCGTTATGGAAAAGCGATAGCTGCTAAGTCTCCTGGCTTTTTTCAATCAGAAATCAAACGCAAAGCCGAAAATGCTGGCGGTTGTTTTCTCCAGTTTTCTACTCAGACAACAGCACTCTCACAAACCCACCTTGATGGCACTCGCATAAAAAAATCTCTCTCAGAGCGAGTTCATCGAGATGTTACCGGGGTTACAATGCATCGTGACTTGTTCTCCGCATTTCTGAGTAGATACGTGTATGGCGATCAGCTTTCATTGCAAGATGCTCTACGCGAGTATCCAAGGGCGGAGCCGCTCTTAGTGGACGCATGGAAGCGAAGTCTGGTGGGGGAAGTTTCCCCCACCGAGCTTCGGCAATATCAACAAACTGCAAGGCAAGTAGGCGCGTCCGAACGCAAGAACTACCATAGTTCCTCTGAGCAGTTGTCCACCCAAGTGCTAACCTCTAACCAGATAACCACAAAAGCGGTGAAAAGTTAGATGGCTATGCCTGAATCCGCGTCAATTTATTGCGCGGAGTGGCTCAACTCTATTGGTTTTAGTTATAGATATACAGTCAGCAAAAAATACCCTTGGTTAGGGTATTTATAATTACATTATATTTAGAAAAATAAGGTTCAGTATAATTTATCTGACCGAACAGCACCAGTTGCAAAAACCTGGTTTATTTCTAATTTAACAACCTGCCGAATAATACTTTCACGACTAGAAACCGGGTTTCTTTGGGCTTCTTGAGAATGGTGCAAGAAGTTGTATTTATTTCACATCTTGCACCATTCTCAGCAACCGCCTTAGAATAAATTCTCAGGCTAATATGAAAAGTCTTCTAAAGAAGACTAGGCATGACTTGAGTGCGTTTTAACGTACTTTGTATATTAGCCGATGATTTTTATTTCTCTGCGTTCACGCGGTTAGGGTCGCTACCGTAGGTATTGCGTGCGGGCTAGAAAGCCTCCGGCTTACAAGGTAAGTATTCAGGCTTAATGACAATGGTGCAAGATATGAGCGCCCAACGGGCGCGAAAAAACGCTCCCGCAACGAATGAAAGAAACACAAAAATCAAATAAAAGGGTCAATAACTTATACACTAAAAAAGTACCATGATAGCTTTGCACCGTCATTACACTGGTACATTATTCGTCCGAATGTGAGCGTGGTTCTGGGTGATATTGGCAACAGTATTGGTGAAGTAGCTTGCTACTATCCCGTGCCGGGAGATTAAATTTATTAGCCCACCCAGGCATGGTACACCCCTTCCAAATAATAAATCTATCCTTCCAGAATGCCATGAGTAAGCGCAAAAAGCTGAAAGAACAGGATTTGGATATGACTTTACTTTCCCAAATCAACCCGAATGCCGCAGGCATTGATATTGGTGCAGATAAGCACTGGGTAAGTGTTCCAGTAGGAAGAGATGAAGAAAATATACGCAATTTCAGTTGTTTTACTCCTGACCTCTATGCAATGGCAGATTGGTTAAAGCAATGTGATATTGAAACTGTAGCAATGGAATCAACAGGCGTTTATTGGATACCTGTATTTCAAGTTCTAGAAAGTCGTGGTTTTGATGTTAAGCTTGTGAATGCCCACTACGTCAAAACTGTACCTGGTCGCAAAACTGATGTACTAGATTGTCAGTGGCTACAACAGTTACATACTTATGGTTTACTCTCTGGTTCTTTTCGTCCAGAAGACCAAATTTGCAAGCTTCGTAGTTACATACGTCAAAGAGATAATCTAATAAAAAGTGCTTGTATCCACATACAGAGGATGCAAAAAGCATTAACACAAATGAATATACAGTTGCATCGCGTAATCAGCGACATTACGGGTACCACTGGCTTGAGTATTATTAAAGCAATTGTGTCTGGAGAACGCAACCCAATCAAATTAGCCGCTCTTAAGGATGGGCGTATTAAAGCCAGCGTTGAACAAATAGCTGCTTCCTTAACTGGAGATTATCGTCCGGAATTAGTTTTTATCCTTGAACAAGAACTACAACTTTACGAATTTTATCAAGCTCAAATTCAAAAATGCGACATTCAAATTGAGCAGTGTTTAGCTTCATTTACTGATAAGGTTGACGTTGAAAAAAAGCCTTTGAGTAAACCCAAACGTCGGGGCAAGAAGCAACCAGGTAACGCACCACAATTTGATTTACGTACCCATTTGTATCGTATTAGTGGTGTTGATTTTACAGCCATTGACGGCTTGGGTTCTTTAAGCGTCTTAGTATTACTTTCTGAAGTTGGTTTAGACCCCACACGCTTTCCTACAGTCAAACATTTTACTTCATGGCTCGGTTTGTGTCCTGGTAGCCGTGTTACTGGCGGTAAAGTTAAAAGCTCTAAAACTCGTCCTGTTGCTAATCGCGCTGCAACTGCCTTCCGCATGGCTGCACAAACTTTATGTCGTAGCAACTCCGCTTTGGGTGGATATTACCGTCGTATGCAGTCACGGATGGGCGCTCCAAAAGCCATTACTGCTACTGCTCACCTTCCTCGCACGCATTTTCTACCGTCTTTGGATATCTGGAGATGCCTACAATGACCCTGGGATAGATGCTTATGAGCAAAAGTATCGAGAGAGGATACTTAAAAATCTCAAGAAAAAAGCTAACACTTTTGGCTTTGAACTTACTGCTATTTCAACACCTACCGAATGTGTTTCTTAGGAGTTGACGTTCGAGCGATTTACCCAGTTCTATCCACAGCAAGTAAAGAATGTAAGCAAAGGGGATAGTGCTGATCGTTCCCCAAATAACGCGAGCAGTTACGCTATCTGAAACTTCACCAGGATAACCTGTAGCAATCATCAATACAGATGCTACGACTAACTTAATTAACAGTGGTTTTGCAACTTCTTTGGAGAGAGCCAAAACTGCAACAGTTTCAGTCAAAAGTAATGGTACTGTTAATATCCAGTCAGCATAGCGGTAAGCATCGTTAAACACTTCACCCGTCGTCAAATACATTAGACATCTCCGGAAATGAAGTTTTATTCCAGTAATCACAAGGGTTTCAAACTAATTATCGGAGAGGTCTATTCCATCTTGGAGAGCATAAGCAGCCTCCCAACTATTAAAGATACGGAAGTAGTGATAGGCTGCAATACTAACAACCACACCCGAAATGACTATAGCGGGTTTATATTTATCACCCACTTCAGACTTTGCGTTAAAGAAAAATAGGGCTGCTCCAATCATTGCTGCAATGCATAAGGATAGTGCATTGTAGACTAAATCAAATTGGCTTGAAGAAAGTGAGGGAGGGATAGATGCTAAATAATTAACCATTGAAAGTTTTAATTCTTTGATATGTGTGATGTCTGCATTAAAAATTAGATGCCCAAAATATAAGCGTCTAATTAGAATAAAGTCGAATTTTCAATTACCGAGAAATTGACTGTTTCCTCACAGGGATAATACATAGTAAGTACTGTAAATAACAAGTTTTTCAGACTACATTTACAGTATTTTATGTACGGAAATGTACGTAGAAAAAAGATAGAATAAAAATAAACTATAATTTTTTTAATAGCTGCTTTATTCTCTACCAGTTGAGATAATTATAATTGTGTCATTTCCATTTTTTTATTAGATATTGATGGAATTTACTGTTAAAAAAGGTGTTTGAGGGAATATTAACCAAGAGATGGTTAAATTTAAAAGTACCTCCCTTCATAGTTTTTATAATGTTTACTGTATTTCTATTAGTATATTTAAATCGTCTTTAACAAAATTATTCCATTTAGTTAAACTAATATTTACCTTTTCATACCTAAATTTTTCGGGAGCATCTCAACTATTCCTTAATTTTCTCTAGCCATAGTATTTGTTTATATGTTTTCTGGTTTACTTGTACATTCTTAGTTACTTCAATAATATTTACTAAAAGAATATTCTTGGCTTCTATAAAAGCTGCGGTAAATGCTGTTGCTATTTAGAAGAAGCCATATTAAATAAATCAATTTATTAATAATCAAACAATAAAATATTGGAAAACGACAAAAGTTTTGAATTGTTACCACATCAACAGTTGTGGAATTTAGAATTTACTATTGCTGATGGTTCTTGCTGGCAAGTTATTGCGGTAACTCATAACCGAAAAACAATAATAGCGAGTTGGGTTGAGGGACAAACAACTGTGGGAATATTAAATTTATCGGGGAAAAGGCTTGCAAGTATCGCGGTTAAAGATGTGGTGGAATTGCTTGTTAATTTTTAAGTTTTTAAAAGTTCTTTTCGGATAATTATGAAGACGTAGCACTACTACGTCTTTAGATATTTTTACTTGTTCCTTCGAGCAGGTTGTCGTTAGAAAAAATGTAACCCACTATTCTCGATATAAAATTAAACATGATTGTTTGACTCAATTTAAACTGAATATACCTTTTCCTTAACTAATCAATGAAACAGTATAGATGTGTATTTTCACGTATTTTTTGTGAGAGATAAATCTTTCTCATCTAACTGTTTATTAGGGTAAATATATTAATATGGCTGGTCAGCTAAGTCACGACAAGGTGCGTTTTGCTACATTTAATGCTTCTTTGAATCGTAATAATGCAGGGGAATTAATTACCGATTTATCTACCCCAGATAACGAGCAAGCCAAAGCTGTAGCCGAAATCATTCAGCGAACAAATCCCGATGTTTTGTTATTGAATGAGTTTGATTATGATGAAAATGGGGAGGCGATCGCCAATTTCAAGCAGAACTATTTAGAAGTTGCTCAAAATGGTGTTGATGCTGTTGAGTATCCCTACGTTTATTTAGCACCTTCCAATACAGGTATTTCTTCTGGGTTTGAT
Source organism: Rivularia sp. PCC 7116 (assembly GCF_000316665.1). Taxonomy (GTDB): domain Bacteria; phylum Cyanobacteriota; class Cyanobacteriia; order Cyanobacteriales; family Nostocaceae; genus Rivularia. Next base: position 3,576,681 of record NC_019678.1, read on the forward strand.
TTAAATAATGATGGTACTGTTGGCACTGAAAGCTTTGATTTAGCTAATGATGCTTTTGGTTTTGGTACTTTCCCCGGACAATATGGGATGGTATTGTTATCCAAGTATCCTATAGAAGAATCAGAAATAAGAACTTTCCAGAATTTTTTATGGAAGGATATGCCAAATGGGTTTTTGACTAATGACCCTAGTATTGACAATCCCGATACAGAAGTCAATGAAAATTTGAATGGGTTTTATTCTGCTGAAGAAATAGAAGTACTGCGTTTATCTTCTAAAAGTCATTGGGATATTCCGGTTAATGTAAATGGTGAAATTATTCACGTTTTAGCTTCTCACCCCACACCTCCAGTATTTGATGGTGAAGAAGATAGAAACGGTAAACGCAATCACGATGAAATCCGCTTCTGGGCTGATTATGTAACTCCTGGGAATGGTGAATATATTTATGATGATAGTGGTGAAACTGGGGGTTTAAACTCCGGTGCAAAATTTGTCATCATGGGAGACCAAAACGCTGACCCCAACGATGGTGACAGCACAGATAATGCAATTTTGCAACTATTAGATAATCCTCAAATTAATACTGCTGTTACTCCTTCGAGTGAAGGTGGAATTGATGCAGCGATTCGTCAAGGTTTGAATAATCTTACTCAAACTGGTAATCCAGCATTTGATACAGCAGATTTTGCAGAAGAAAATTTTGGTGGTCCTGGAAACATAAGAGCGGATTATGTTTTACCTTCTAATAATTTAGATATTGAGTCAGCTGGAGTATTTTGGCCAGAAGGTGATGAAGCTGAATTTGATTTAGTCGGAGATTTTCCTTTCCCCAGTTCCGACCATCGTTTGGTTTATGCTGATGTTGAGAAAACCAATGTTGACCGCAAAACTGTTTCTAATGTGAATTTCTTGGGAGAAGTTACTTTTCCTACTGGTTTACAGCTTGAGGAAACGGAAGTTGGGGGAATTTCTGGTTTAGCTTACGATGCTTCTAAGGGAATTTATTACGGATTATCTGACGATAGAAGTCAAATCAATCCCGCTCGTTTTTACGATATATCCATTGATTTAAGCGACGGTTCTTTGGATGATGGGGATATTAGCTTTGATAGTGTTACTACTCTTTTAGATGAAGATGGTAATGCTTTCCCAGAGTTCAGTCTCGATCCAGAAGGAATTGTTCTCACCAAAAATAATACTTTATTTGTTTCTTCTGAAGGGGATACAAATCAATTAATCAATCCTTTTGTTAACGAGTTTTCCCTAGCTGGACAAGAAATTGGTGAATTACCAGTACCAGCGAAATTCCTACCTACAGCAAACCAAAGCAGCGGAATTCGCAACAATGCTGCTTTTGAAAGCTTAACTATTACTCCCGATGAACGTTATTTATATACTGCTGCTGAAGATGCACTTTTCCAAGATGGTGAAAGAGCAGATTTAGATAATGGTTCTTTGGTAAGAATTGCTAAATACGATTTACAAACCAGAGAAGTTGTTGGTGAATTTGTTTATGAATTGGATGAAGTCGCTGAAGTACCAGAACCTGCTGATGGTTTTAAAGTAAATGGTTTAGTCGAATTACTTGCTACTGATAATAACGGTAGTCTTCTAGCTCTGGAGCGTTCTTTTTCTGTAGGAAAAGGTAACACGGTTAAACTTTACGAAGTCCAAACCCAAGGTGCTTTAGATGTTAGCGGTGTAAATGATTTATTCCGTGAAGAACCTTTAGAAGATGATGGAGAAATTTTAGCTCCTGGTGCTTTTGAAATTGATCCAGCGGTTAATAAGCGTTTGTTGGTAGACTTTGCTGATTTGGGAATTACTCCCGACAATTTAGAAGCTTTGGCTTTTGGTCCTACATTACCAGATGGTAGTCAAAGTTTAATTGTTGCTAGCGATAATAATTTTAACGACACTCAAACAACTCAGTTTCTTGCTCTTGGTTTAGATTTCGATACTACTCCCGCAGTTCTTCCCACTGTAGAAACTCCTTACACCATTGATAACGAGGAAGTTCTCGAACCAAAACCGTTAAATATTCTGTTGGTTAACGATGATGGTTTTGAAGCAGAAGGCATCGAAGTCATGTATGATGCTCTTGTCGCTGCTGGTCATAATGTTACCTTCGTTGCACCAAAGGAACAGCAGAGCGGTAAGGGAACTTTAATTAATGTAGATAATCTGGGACAACCTACAGAAGTTGTTGAATTTGAACCAAATAAATGGTATATAGATGCTTCTCCTGTAGTTACAACTTTAGCTGGGTTAGATTTTGTTCTTAATGGTGAAGAACCAGATTTAGTTATTTCCGGGATTAACGAAGGGGAAAACGTTGGTGCTTCTGTTGCGATTAGTTCTGGTACGGTAAGTGCAGCAACTACCGCTACTCGTCGGAATATTCCTGCAATTGCTGTCAGTGCTGGAACTTTGCGAGATGCTGCTTTTAATGTTGACGAAGCAGAATTAGAGAAAGCTTATCAAACAGGTGCTGATACAGTTGTTGATTTAGTTAAACAACTCAGCCTTTACTCTAGCGCTAGTGATAATAGTAAACTAATGCCAGATGGAGTTGGTTTAAATGTCAATATTCCTCCGGTTGTAGATGATATTGAAGGTATTTCCTACACCAAGTTAGATGGAACTGGTACTTTCAACTTGTTTGTAGATGAACTTGCTCCCGATGTTCCTGGTTTACTTTTCACTCAGGGAGAGGAAATAGAACCTTCAGAAATTACAGTTGAAGATTCCGAAGGACAAAACTTCCTTGCTGATTTTATTACCGTAACTCCTATTGATGGAGATTGGACGGCGAGTGATAATGTCCGTCAAACTTTGAGCGATAGAATTGAATCTGCTCCCGAAAATCCCACAGCAACACCTTTAAATATTCTGCTCACCAACGATGATGGTTTTGATGCTCCTGGGATTGAAACTCTCTACAATCAACTTACTGCTGCTGGTCATAATGTAACTTTAGTTGGTCCTTTTGAACAGCAAAGCGGTACCGGAACAGTACTTGATGTAGATAAAATCTTCCAACCTCTTGATATTACCAATGTTGGAGGTGATAAGTGGTATGTAGATGCTGGAGTTCGTACTACTACCTGGGCTGGTTTAGATTATGTCTTAGATGAACAACCAGACTTAGTAATTTCTGGGATTAATGCAGGTGAAAATATTGGACCTGGTGGTGCGGTTTCTTCTGGTACGGTAAGTGCAGCAGTTACAGCATTATTAAGAGAAGTACCAGGAATTGCAATTAGCGGTGGAATTGATTTCGCTACTTTTGAAACTCCCGATACCACTTACGATATTGGTGCTGATTACCTTGTAAATTTAATTGCTCAACTTCAAGCAACTCAAGGTGAAGATGATTTCATTCTTCCTGACGGTAAAGGTTTAAGTATTAATATTCCTACTCGTTTACCAGATGGTGTAGATGAAATTCAACCTGCTGTATTTACAAACGCTAGCGACACCGAACCATTTAATATTGATTTTGGTCCTGTAGATGAAGATGGTAACGTCGGACTCAGATTTGCTCCAAACGCAATTCCTACAGAACCCAATCCCACATCAGAAGGAGACCAATTCTTATCAGGTTTCATTACCGTTACCCCAATTGACGGAGATTGGACAGCACCCCAGAGCGAAAGAGAAATCGCTGAAAGTATTTTAACTGCTCCAGAACCAGTTTTAGCTGGTGATTCTGACGACCCCGCAATTTGGGTAAATCCCGATAATTCGGCTGAAAGTATTGTTATCGGAACTTTGAAAGATGGTGGTTTAGCTACCTTTAATTTACAAGGAGAAATTCAACAGGTAATTTCAGCACCAGGATTTGGGGAACAAGCTTTATTAGGGGAAAACGAGAACCAAGAATTTGAAGAATTTGGCGATAGCGAAGCGCTGCTGCAAGCAGAACGCCGTTTCAACAACGTTGATATTATCTACAATTTCCCTCTAGCATCAATGATAATGGGTGGGGAAACAAAAGTTGATTTAGCGGTTGCTTCCGATAGAGAAAATGACACTTTAGCTATCTTTAGTATTTCCGAAAACGGTCAACTAAATAAATTACCTACACCACAATTAGATGATGCAGAATTTTCAATTTTTGGTGTAGATGATGGGGAAGCAACGGCTTACGGTTTAGCAACTTATACCAGTCCGGTTTCTGGAAAATCCTACGTTTTCGTTACCCAAGCTGACGGTAATAAAGTTGCTCAAATCGAATTAACTTCTAAATTAGGTCCCGCTGACGAACAATTAATAGAAGCAGAAGTTGTTCGTACTTTAGAATTACCAACACCCACAGGTGATGCAGAAGATTCTCAATCGGAAGGAGTTGTAATTGACCAAGAACTGGGTTTCCTTTACGTAGCGCTGGAAGACCAAGTAGGTATACTCAAGTTCTCTGCCGAACCAGATGCTGGTAGTGATTTTACTGTAGTTCAATCTGTAGATGCTGATTACCTAACTCCCGATATTGAAGGTTTATCAATATACTACGGTGACAACGGAACTGGTTATTTAATTGCTAACAGTCAAGGTGATTCTTCCTATGCTGTTTTCAGTCGTGAAGGTAATAACGAATATTTGGGTAGTTTCGTTGTTGGTGATAATAACGGAATTGACCAAGTAAATGAAAGCGATGGTTTAGATGTAATTAACGTACCTTTGGGTGAAGAATTCCCCAACGGATTATTAGTATTACAAGACGGAGCAAACGACCCGCAAAATGCTGTTGAAGATGATGAAGAATTAGAAAATAACAGCACCAACTTTAAATTTGTACCTTGGGATGGAGTCGCAAATTCATTCGATAATTCCTTACAAATTAACACCAGCAGCTATGACCCACGCAATCCAAAACCACAATCCTTAATTAACGGAATTGCTAGCGGTGATACCACCCAAAATTCTACAGTATTGTGGGCGCGGAGTACATTCGTGGGTGAAGTCACCTTTGAATATTCCACTGACGCAGAATTCAATTCCGTTATCGGAACAGTTACCGCAAACGTAGAAAACACTAACGTTCCCGTCAAAGTTGAAATTAACGGTTTAAATCCAGGAACCGAATATTATTATCGCGTTACCGATGCTGCTGGCGATAGTGCAATCGGTGAATTTGAAACTTCTGCCGAAACTGGAACAAAAGCAGGTTTACGCTTTGGTGTTGCTGGAGATTGGAGAGGTGAAATTTCTCCTTACCCCGCAATTAGTAATGCCTCGGAAAGCGATTTAGCATTCTTCGTCGAACATGGTGATACAATATACGCCGATTATGGTTCAGCCGCAGTCCTGAACGAAGATGGAAGTTTCAAAGAACAAGCGGAAACTCTTGACGAATATCGCGCTAAACACGGTGAAGTTTACGGAACTCGCTTCGGTCAAAATACCTGGACTGATTTACGCGCTTCAACCTCAATTCTGGCTACAATTGACGACCACGAAGTAATTAACGACTTTGCAGGTGGAGAACCAGCTGCTGACGATGCTCGTTTCCCAGAACAAGCGGGTTTAATTAACGATACAGAACTCTACGAAAACGGACTGCAATCTTTCCAGGAATACAACCCCCTACGGGATGAATTCTATGAAAATACGGGTGATGAACTTACCGAAGGCGAGCGCAAACTATATCGTAACAATACTTACGGTAGCGATGCAGCAGTAATTACCCTTGATAACCGTTCCTTCCGCAATCAAGCCTTAGACAATCCTGATGCAACCACATTAGGCATAGACTTAGCATCAGGAGTTGACCAAACTACTGCTTTCACCAACTTTGTAGTTAACGAAGTACTTCCTTTTGAAACTGCTGCATTTGACCCCACTCGAACAATGTTGGGTCAGCCGCAATTAGAAGACTTAAAGCAGGATTTACTCAAAGCCGAACAAGACGGGACAACTTGGAAGTTCGTCATGGTACCCGAGCCAATGCAGGCTTTGGGACCATTGCTTGGACCTGCCGACCGTTTCGACGGATATCTTAACGAACGTACCGAAATTCTCCAGTTTGTTGAAGATAACGACATTGATAACGTCGTATTTATCGCTGCGGATATTCACGGAACTTTGGTTAATAATTTAACTTACCAAGAACAACCTGGTGGTCCGCAAATTGCTACTAATGCCTTTGAAGTTACCACTGGTTCTGTAGCTTTTGATGCACCATTTGGTCAAAGCGTTACCAATGGTGCAGCACAACTTGGTTTTGTGACTCCCGAACAGCTTCAACAATACAACAGTTTACCCATACTCAATGCACCCGCAGGTGTTCCCAGCAAAGATGATTTCTTTACTCAATTGCTCAACGATGCAGCTTTAACACCATTCGGTTTAGACCCAGTTGGTTTAGAAGCAGATAGCGGAATTGATGCAGAATTAATCCAAGGTGGATATGTAGCAGCACATACCTTTGGTTGGACTGAGTTCGATATTAATGCAGAAACTCAAGCATTAACCGTAACCACATACGGTATTGAGCCATATTCCGAAGAGGAATTACTGGCAAATCCCGAAGCAATTACCAGCAGAGAACCGCAAATAGTCAGTCAATTTGTGGTTAATCCTCAAGAAGTAGACCCATTAAGCGCTACTCTCATTGACACCAGCAATAAAGATGCAGATGGAAATGAGATAGAATTAATTGACCTCACAGCATACGCAGGTCAAACCGTAACAGCTAGTTATGAAATTAACCGAGAAGCTGATTACGACAACAACGTTTACTTCTATACAGTTGGTGACGAAGGTAAAATTGGCGAACTAGCACCTACAGATGGAACTGAGTATATCCAAGCTGCATTAAACAACGTTGTTAATTCAAGCCAAGGATTAACAACTCCCGACGAACAAATAACTATGGGAACCTTGGAAATAGCAGGTGGTGATATGCTTGGTGTTTTGATTGTTGCTGACGGTAATCTTAGTGAAGCTAAGAACAACCTTGATAGTGTAGAAGGAGTTTACTTCTCTTACATGGGAGCAAACACCGATAACGGAAGTTTCGACCACATCAAATTTGAGAATGGTATGTTCAAATTTGAAGACTTAGTTAACGGTGGTGATGAAGATTTCGACGATATTGAAATCAAGATGGAATTTACCGTGTAACTGTTTTATTGGTTTTCTTTAATTGAATTTAAACATCAATACCTAGTAAGTCATTCTTTCCTAGGTGTTGATGTTTGAACGAAATTAGCTACTGCTGATAATTATTGTTACTTTTATTTTGTGAGGAGTAAAAAGATAGTATGGTTGATCTGCTTATCATCGGTGGTAGCGATGCGGGTATTAGTGCAGCTTTACGAGCAAAGGAATTAGACCAAACAGTTAATGTCACAATTGTTGTAGCTGATAGTTATCCTAATTTCAGTATTTGCGGTATTCCATTCTATCTCAGCGGCGAAGTCCCGGATTGGCGTAATTTAGCTCACCGCACGGCAGGAGAAATCACTCAAACTGGTATCAATTTATTACTCAACCATAAAGCAGTAAGTATTGATTCCCAACAGAAAAAAGTTAAAGTAGTCAACGAAGAAAATCAAGAAAATTGGCTGACTTACGATAAGTTAGTAATTGGTACTGGTGCCGTACCCGTTCAACCTGCCATTGATGGATTAAATCAAAGTGGAGTATTTTTATTGCACTCGATGGCAGATAGTTTTGCAGTTCATCAACATTTAACTAGCAAAAAACCGCAATCAGTAGTAATTATCGGTGACGGATACATTGGTTTAGAAATGGCAGATGCTCTGACTCACCAAGGAATAAAAGTTACTGTGGTGGGACGTTCTCCCAGCGTCATGAGAACAGTTGATGCGGGTATTGGAAATTTGATTGCTGCTAAATTACAAAGTCATCAAGTTGAAGTAGCGTCGAGCGTTGAAGTTAATGCGATTCAACAACAAGATGGACAATTAGTAGTATTTGGAACTAATAATTTCCATAAAAATGCTGACATGGTAATTGTAGCGGTGGGAGTGCAACCATTAACCGATTTAGCTGATAGCGCAGGCTTGAAAACTGGTTTACGCGGTGCAATTCAAGTTAACCGCAAAATGGGAACGAATGTTCCCGATATTTATGCAGCGGGAGACTGTGTAGAAACTTTGCACCGTTTGTTAAACAAATATATCTATCTTCCTTTAGGAACTACAGCACATAAACAAGGTCGAATCGCAGGAGAAAACGCGGTTGGTGGTAATCGCGAGTTTGCTGGTTCTCTTGGTACTCAAGTAGTGAAAATTTTTGATATGGCTGTTTCCCGTACTGGTTTGCGAGACTCGGAAGCCAAAGATGCTGGATTTGACCCTTTAACAGTTGAATTTGAAACTTGGGACCACAAAGTTTATTACCCAGGAGCAAAGAAATTACACATTCTAGTTACCGGAGACAAGCAAACCCGAAAGCTTTTAGGAGCGCAAATTGCCGGACATTATCAAGGAGAAGTAGCCAAACGGATTGATATTTTTGCTACTGCCATATTCCATGATATGAAAGTTGAAGATATCAGCGAATTAGACCTTAGTTATACACCACCCCTTTCTAGCCCTTGGGACCCCGTACAGATGGCTGCTCAAGCTTGGGTAAAACAGCTTGCTTAAGTATTTCTATTGCTGCCAATCATATATATGGAGTATATGTATATAATTTTACTTATAAATCATTGCTGGCTGCTGTAAAGTATCACATAAAAAGATTTGCTTTTGTGATGCCAAACCATCTAGATTTATTGTTTAACGTATTAACCAGTATTGCCAGTCCTATCAAAGGCAAATTAGAGCGCAATGAAACGGTAATCAAAATATTAAAACAATTTAATTTGGCACCGGAGCATCCCCCGTCAGATTTTAGTGGAGTTTATATTTATGCTTTGGTTGAATATGGTGTTGGTAAACCAAAGTGTTTATTAGAATTTTTTCGTCAAGAGGATATTAAAAAAGCTTTTCGTAAAGCCTTTGACCACTACAATCCTTCAATTTTACTAGGTGAAGTGGAAGCTTTTCTCAATGCTTATGCTCTGGGTGATGAAATCAAAGAACTGCAATTAGATGTAATGCGTGAGGTAGCAGCTTTCGCTACTATTTTTATTGAAGTTGCGAAAAATTCTCGTACTTCTGCCGAAGTTTTAACTTCTCATCAAATAGCTTCTCTACATCAAAGAATTATTTTCGTACAAGAACAATTAGATAGATTACCGACGCTGGAAGGAATTCGTACCGAAATGGCTCGGTTAGCAGCGGGGGAAGAGGACAAGGGGAGTGGGGGAGGGGGAGAGGGGGAGAATGTATACCTTCAATCTCCTACTTCTAGTAATTCTACTTCAATTGCATTAGCTCAAGAAATGCGTGGTTGGTTTGAAACTTTGGGTTATCGGTTTGAACGTTATGAAGTTTGGCAGAATGACTACTTTGAGTGGATTATCAATATTCCGGTAAGACGTAACCGATATGACCGCGTGCTTGTGCGTGGAATGACTGGGGAAGTTGGGCTTAAAGATGTGCAAGCTTTGGATTACAAAGTGTCGGAACAAAAAACAGATGAAGGTTGGTTGGTAACTGATAGACGTATTAGTAAAATTGCGCGGGATGAAATTGAGAAGCAAGAGAACGAACATTTGGAGTGTTTTACTTTTGATGAACTTGTAGCAATTGATGCGGATTTTAGCGGTTATCTCAATTGGTTGGAAGCAGAAGTTAAACGGCGAGGTATCGATAAAAATTATGTCCCTTTGCCTTGTACTAAGGAAGAATTAGATCCGGTTAGCAAACGTACCATTGGGGTTAGTCGTTATACAGAAGAAGATGGTTGGATTGAAGGTTATATTGACCGTTGGTTGGATGACCCAGCCAAGGAGCATATTTCAATATTAGGTGAGTTTGGTACAGGTAAAACTTGGTTTGCTTTGCATTATGCTTGGGTAGCACTGCAACGATACAAAGATGCACAGCACAGGGGTGTTCAACTTCCCCGCTTACCTTTGGTGATTCCGTTGCGAGATTATGCCAAAGCGGTAAGTGTGGAGTCGCTGTTTTCCGAGTTTTTCTTTCGTCAATATGAAATTCCCATACCCGGATATTCAGCTTTTGAACAACTCAACCGCATGGGTAAATTATTGCTGATATTTGATGGTTTTGATGAAATGGCTGCTCGGATAAACCGTCAGGAGATGATAAATAATTTTTGGGAATTAGCCAAAGTTGTTGTTCCTGGTGCCAAGGTGATTTTAACTTGTCGCACAGAACATTTTCCCGAAGCCCAGGAAGGAAGGGCTTTGTTAAATGCGGAATTACAAGCTTCCATTGCGAATTTAACAGGAGAAACACCGCAGTTTGAAGTGTTGGAACTGGAGAAGTTTGACGATAATCAAATCCGTCAGGTGCTTTCGTTACAAACAGAACCACGGACTGTTGAACTTGTTATGGGTAATTCCCAACTGCTGGATTTAGCCCGTCGTCCTGTTTTAACCGAATTAATTTTAGAAGCATTACCAGATATTGCAGCGGGTAAACCTGTAGATATGTCGCGGGTTTATTTGTATGCTGTGCAACGGAAAATGGAACGGGATATTAAAGCCGAGCGTACTTTTACTTCCTTAGCAGATAAGATGTATTTCCTGTGTGAATTAGCTTGGGAAATGCTTTCAACCGAGCAGATGAGTTTGAATTATCGCTTGTTTCCCGATAGGATTCGACGGTTGTTTGGTTCCGTAGTGCAGGAAGAAAAAGATTTAGACCACTGGCATTATGACATGATGGGACAGACAATGCTGATTCGTAATGCCGACGGTGATTATACTCCAGCCCATCGTTCGCTGTTGGAATTTTTTGTTGCATATAAGTTTGCGGCAGAGTTGGGAGTGTTAGCGGATGATTTTACTGAATTAGTAAAAGCGCAATCTTGTTTGGATGGGAATCCTGCATCTGTTGACTATACTTGGTCTGGTTATTTTGAGCGTCAGTTGGATGAGAATGGGTGTAGTTTGGCTATAGCTCCACTAGGGAAGTTTATTAGCGAACCGTTGGAGAAATTGAAGGAAACTTTTGGGCGATCGCCATTAACGAAAGCGGTTTTGGATTTGTTAATGGGGATGGTGGGTAATATTGAATCGTTGATTAAAGTTATTGAGCAAACGCGGGGAAAAACAGATTCGGAAGTTGCTTATGTTGGTGGGAATGCAGCGACTTTGGTGGTGAAGGTTAATAAAGCTGCTTTGGAAGGGAAGGATTTATCGGGTACGTTGGTGAAGGGAGCAGATTTTAGTGATGCGAGTTTATCTAATGTTAATTTTCAAAAAACAAAATTAGTTGAATCTACTTTTATAAAACCTTTTGGTTTAGTTGTATCTCTAGTTTTTAGTCCAAATGATAAGTTACTGGTGACTGGTGGTGCTGATGGAGAAATTTGTTTATGGGAATTAGATTCAGGTAAACAAATTTCTAGTATTAGCGCACATAATGATTGGATAAGTTCAGTAGCTTGCAGTCCAGATGGAAAGATTATTGCTAGTAGCAGTCGTTCAAGCGTTGTAAAATTATGGGATGCAACAACTGGAAAATGCTTAAAAATTTTACGAGGGCATAAAGATTTAGCGCGGGAAATATCTTTTAACTCTAATGGTACTATTCTTGCAAGCAGTAGTGATGACCAAACAATAAAAATTTGGGATGTTAATACAGGACAATGTATTAATACTTTGGAAGGACATACTAGCCCCATATGGAGGGTAAAAATTGCCCCAAATAATAAAATTTTAGTTAGTGGTAGTTCAGATTCCTGTATTAAAATTTGGGATATTTCTAAGGGGATTTGTCTTAAAAACTTAGAAGAACATCAGGATAGTATTCTTTCCATTACATTTAGCCATGATAGCCAAATATTTGCAAGTGGAAGTAAAGATAAAATTATCCAAATTTGGGATACAAACACAGGTAAATGTATAAAAAACTTAATTGGTCATAGTGGTACAATACGTTCTTTAGCTTTTAGTAAAAACAATAAAACTCTTTTTAGTGGAAGCACGGATTCTACTATAAAAATTTGGTCTGTTAATGATGGAGAATGCTTAAAAACAATAACAGCGCATAATTCTAGAGTTAGAAAAATTGCTCTCAATTCAAAAGGTGAAATACTCGCAAGTTGTAGCGATGACCAAACAATAAAACTTTGGGATGCTAACACCGGAGAATGTATACAAACTTTACAGGGATGTAGTCATTGGGTGGTATCTGTCACAGTTAGTCTTGATGGTAAAACTATTATTAGTGGTAATAATAACAAAACTATAAAATATTGGGATATCAATACTGGACATTGCTTCAAAACATTAAGAGGACATGATAGATGGGTTGGTGAAGTAACCATAAGTCCTGACGGTAAAATCGTGGCTAGTAGTGGTGGCGATCGCACAATCAAAACTTGGGATTTCAATACGGGAAATCATCTGAAAACTCTACAAGGACATCTTCATCCAGTATCAGATGTCGTTTTTAGCTCAGATGGTTTAACTCTTGCTAGTGGTAGTCACGATAGAACTATCAAATTATGGGAAATTAAAACGGGGAAGTGTGTAAAGACTTTGAAAGGACATACTTATTGGGTGAACTCAGTTGTATTGAACCCAGATAACAAAATCATAATTAGTGGAAGCAGCGATCGCACTATAAAACTATGGGATATATCTAGCGGTAAATGTCTGAGAACTTTAGAAGAACATAATGCTGGTATATTCTCATTAGTAATGTCTCCCGATGGAATAACCCTAGCAAGTGGTAGCGGAGATGGAACAATAAAATTGTGGAATATCCACACGGGTGAATGTTTAAAAACTTTGCAGTTAAAAGATAGCCATTGTGGAATATCATCAATCAAATTTAATTCCGATGGTTCCTTAATTGCTGCTGGAAATATTGAAGAAACAATCAAAATATGGGATGTTCGTAAAGGGAAATGCATCAAAACATTAAAAGGTCATACAAATAGAGTTACATCAGTTGCTTTTACCCCAGACGATAAATTATTAGTCAGCGGTAGCTTCGATGAAACAATCAAAATCTGGAATATTCAAACAGGTGAATGCATCAAAACCCTCAGCAACAAACCCTACGCAAACATGAATATCACCAATGTAACAGGATTAACCCCAGAACAAAAGTCCTCACTCAAAGCATTAGGTGCAGTGGAAAATAATTGAAACTAATGGTTTGTGCCATTCCTGTCGAAGTTAGCGATAGTAATAATTGCAACTTCGTCCTCAACCCCACACCCGACGCAAATTCAAGACGAAACCTGGTAATACTTTATCACCGGATAACGAATCGGGATTTTCTAACACTTCCACAGCAGAACCTGGTCGATAAATTTCTACACGTCGCGATTGTGGATCTAGCAACCAGCCCAATTTTGCACCATTATCAATATACTCTTTCATTTTTGCTTGCAACGATTCAAGCTTATCTGAGCTAGACCGTAATTCAACCACAAAATCAGGACAGATGTTAGCAAAAGTTCCTTTTTGTTCTGCATTTAATGCATCCCATCTTTCTTGAGAAACCCAACAAGCATCGGGGGAGCGAGTAGCACCATTGGGTAAAATAAAGCCAGTGGAAGAATCAAAAGCTTTACCCAAATTCTCGTTTTCTTCGTACCAACGATATAGCTGTCCGCTAATGCTGAGATTGCGTTGTCCTGTTTCCCAGCCAGTAGGTGGATTCACAATTAATTCTCCCCGTGCGTTTCTTTCCAGTTTTAAATCTCGGTTTGCTACTGCTAGGATTGCAAACTGTTCTTGAGTTACGTGCAATCCAATCGACAATGGCAAGTTAAGCGGTAGGATTTGGTTTTCTGGAGTTGTGGGTATCTGTACCATCTTGACCTCTTGAGGGAAAGCGGAATTTTTGGAAAGATGTTTACCCTATTAATTAACATATTCTATCGTCCCAGAAGCCCATTAAAATACTCAACCCGTTTTGATTATTAGTATATTTGTATTGTAATATTGATAAGGTGAAGCCTCTATCATCCATCTATGCTGGAATTAACTAAAATCCAAACGATAGCCGAATCATATTCTCCTCAAGAACTATTTGCTGCGTTAGTTTGGCAGCGTCAATTCAACGATTTTGACGGGGAACAAGTTATTACTGACTTATTGCAACATAATAATTTATGGGAAAGCTTTTTATTTACAAAACCGATTTTTGCCCCGGACGAAAATGGTTTGAGTTTTGGTGGTGTGATTGATACTCTTGCTGCAATGGCTAATTATCGTCCAATGCCAGAAACCAGTATGATCCATTTTGTTGCTTATCCCGCAGATACTCTATACGTTCTCACAGAAAATCAAGACACCAAAGTGTCTCAGCTTGTAGACTTGGGTAAAAAGTGGCAAGCTGATTCGGTAGAAGTAACCGATGGTACTGATACGCAATACACTTATAGACTCAAGCGTATGCTGAGATATCGATTTGAAGAAGCGTTATGGGGAAATGAGAATAAGGAACAGCGGGATGCGGTTGTTGTTTCTTATTGGTGGGATTAATTTAAAAAGACTATGAACGTAGAAAATAAAAAACGCCTATACCGGACATAAAATCTATCTCCATTTGTTAATTTTATTACAGTGTCAAAGCATTAAAATATCTTTGATTATTTTCCCATCTTAGAATACATCTAACCTTTAAAATTAAATTAAAAAGGATTAATTTTGGAAGGGTGTTATGAGCGAATATCAATCAGGCCGAATTCTTAGCATTAGATAAACCGCTAACTGCTACAGAAAAGCGATTCATTGAAAGTCTTTCTAGTAGAGTACAAATAACATCTAACCAAGCAATATTTGTTTACAATTACGGAGATTTTCGTGGTAATCCCCAAGAAGTTTTAGATAAATGCTTCGATATGATGCTGTACATGGCTAATTGGGGTTCTCGTCAATTGATGTTTCGTTTTCCCAAATCTTTAATTAATTTGGCAGTATTAGAACCTTACTGTATAGAAGATTTTATTACAGTTTCAACAAATCACGATTCTGTAATTTTAGACATAAATATTAGTGAAGAAGATGGTAGTTGTTGGATAGAAACTGGTGAAGGTTATTCCAGACGGTATGGTATCGCTACGGGATAAAATATTGCAAGGTGATTATCGGTGTTTATATCTTGCTTGGCTAAAAGCTGCAACAATTTATTTTGGCTTTGAAGAAGAAGATTTACTTGAACCTCCCGTACCTCCCAATTTAAGTAATTTATCAGCTTCACTTTCGTCTTTTATTGATTTTTTTGAGATTGACGAAGACTTGATTTCAGTTGCAACTTCAGCAAGTGATTTCCAGGAAGAGGAAGAAGAAGAGTTAGAGGATTTGATAGCAGAATTGAGCGAACAAGAAAGAAATGATTTATTAATTCGACTTCTTAAAGGTGAATCGCATCTCGCCCTACAATTAACTCATAGACTACGGGAATTATCTGGTAAAAATTCAATAAATATTGACAGTAATACAAACAGACGTACTTTGTCCCAATTATTAAGATTGGCAGAAGAAAAAAACAATCAACGACTTGAAGAAGAAAGAGAATTAGAACGTCAAGCTAAGATACAAAAATTAGAAGTATTGGCAAAGAAAAAAGATAAAGTTTGGGAGCAAGTATTTGAAGCAATTTCACTTAAACAAGCCAAACCTTACGACCAAGCTGTTGCTAATTTGATTGATTTACGGGATTTGGCTGAGTACCAAGGAAAGTTAGAAGAGTTTCAAGCTAGCATTAATCAAATACAAAAAGATTACAGTAAACGTCCAGGATTGATATCGCGGTTAAAGAAAGCGAGGTTGTTAAATAAGTAGAAATATTTACACGCCTATTTTTTGATTGAAATATAATCAGAAGTAATGTTTATTCGTTGCGTTTGAAAGCTCTTGTTTTTAATAAAATCATCATATGTTCTAACTGTTCGTAAACATCGGTTCTTCAGCTAATTCCATTGAATTAAGCGTAGTGGAGCGGTTTCTTTCTAATAATTCCTCTAACCTCGACTGAGCTTGAGGTGAAACTTTAAAAGCAATTATTTCTTCTGGTGTTGGGCGCTTGATTAATAAATCAAGAACTTCTTGATAAACTATGGGGATATCTGTAGGCTCAGTTTGAACTGTCTTACTCATGTTTTTCGGTACATTTGCAACATCTAACAATTGCCTGTCTTCAATTCGGGTAAACGATTTTGCGCCATGTTCCAGACCTGTTCGCATCTTCCGTACTAAATTTGAATTGTTAATTCTGCCATTGCCTGGGGTTTTGTCCTGTCAGCACTATCTTTATATGTTAATTATAGCTTTAGCTTTTACGCAGGGCGCTATGTAAAGTTAATCCGGCTCCCGGAACTCCATCAAAGCGAGTTACGTTAAATTATTCTTCTGTAATTGACTTTTGAATAAGACAAACTATTCTCAAGAGGAACAGATAGTTTTGGCAATGTTAGTATTAAAAGTAATAAAAACAAGCAACATCTAACAACCAATGGCAACGCAAAAAGTCACGGTTGAACTCCCACAAGCTATTTTTCAGCAATTGGCTCGTATTGCTCAAGCAACTCAGCAGCCTTTGGAAACTTTGGTAGCTCAAAGCATCGTCAGCAACTTACCCCCTACACCCGACAATGCACCGCTAGAAATTCAGGAAGAACTTCTGCAAATGCAAATTTGGAATGATGAGGAATTATTGGCGATTACCTCCGGTAGAGCTATCTCTTTCAGAGACGCTTCGCGAACGCTTAACGCCAACAGTCAAATCACCTCGGAGCAGCAAAAACGCCACACAGAATTATTGGAGAAAAATAGCACAGTCGAGGAGCTAAACAAAAGCGAACGTCAAGAACTTAGTGAATTAAGAATAAAAGCAGACCGTTTAATGTTACAAAAAGCTTATGCTTGGTCAGTTCTCCGCTGGCGAGGACACAAAGTACCAAATTTAAACGAAATGCCCGTCTAGCTCATGGCTATTTCCGAAACAAATCGTTCTGAAGTTATAACTCGGGCTAATTATAGGTGTGAGTATTGCCAAACCAACTCCCGATTAATTGGAATGCCATTGGTTATGGAACATATTTTGCCTAAAGCTGCTGGTGGGGGAGATGAATTCGAGAATTTGGCAGCTTCTTGTTATAGATGTAACGAATTTTTATTGGCGCAAAAACCCACGCGATTGACCCGCAAACGAGCCGGTTAGCTGCATTGTTTAACCCCAGAAAACAATCATGGCAAGAACATTTTAATTGGGTGAATGGTGGAACCCATGTTGCTGGTACAACTCCTACAGGCAGAGCAACCGTAATTGCTTTACGACTAAATAATGATTATTTGACTGAGGCAAGAGCGTTATGGATTGAGAGCAATTGGCATCCGCCATCATAAATGTTTGTTTTTATAAATTATTTACTCTTCAAAATTAAAGCATTAATTTTTTCATTATCAATATTTATTCCATTACGTTCTAAGTATGGACGTAAATTAATTTGAATAAACAAATCTTTTAATTCTTCAGCAATTTCTTCAGGACGATTTCCTGATAAAGCAGTTGCGATTAAACGTTCTGCTGCTTTAAATTCTCCACAATCTACCGCCAGAGTTGCCGCGCTGCGATGTAAAATTGAACGGCTCGGTTCTGCATCTAATTGAGGAGCTATTAATGCAGCAGCAGCTTGCTCGTTCTCAAATGCTTCTCGAATCAGTTGCGAGGCTTGTTCTAAGTTACCTTGAAGTTTAGCGGTAAAGGCTGCTTCCGCCAAATCCATCGCTGTGGTATGTTTTTCTTGAATTTGACTCATTTCTTTTATAGAGGTGTGCTTTCCGTGTTCTGAGCCGAATTCAGCCGTTCTCAAATCAGGAAAGCAAGTTTTTCAGTACATTTTTATAGGTTTTCTCTATCTAAGTATGCTTGTAAATCTTTGATATTAGAAAAACTGAAGAACACTTCACCTAAAGCTTCTAATTGTTCTGCTGATAAATTTTCAATCTGTTGCATCAATGACGAATCAATTTCGCCAAAACGACCATTAATCATAAGCCTGACTAATTTAAATGCTTCTTTGTATACAATATCTTGGTAAATAACTGACTGCCTCATAATATCCTCCGGTAAAAATTGGCGAATTAAATCAGAGTTCAAATCGTAAACCAGCTAAAATCCCTAAACACCCAGTTATGTTTTGTTGTTCTCTTATATCTGAAATTGTAGCTACTGTTTGAGCAACTTGGTTTAGTAATGCTGTGGGTGAGACCACTCGGCGGTGTCAGTTTCTGTCCCGTCGTTAGCGAAGCGTCTCCGAAGGAGATAGTGGCGAACCCGGAGGGTGAATCAGTTTTTGTTAAAGGTGCTAAAGGTAAAAGTCCACGTTTATTGAGAAATAATGCCGAATCCTGCTCCCATAGACGGATTACACCTTCTTCGGTGGATTGTTGTTTCGTCGCGATATTCTTCAGTAAATGCAATTTCGTTGGTAGTTTCCTGCAAAAATATTACTACTTGTGTGACAGGACATTTGTATGTCCGTTTTAACCTGAAGGAATAGTCCCCCATCCTAAAGGGAATCTGATTGGTTACTATGCTTTTAAGTTAGCTCAACTGTCTGGTGTTGTTTCAACAGAATAAGTTTGGAATTATTTGAGTTTATTATGCGGTGAAGCTAATGAGGATGAATCGAAGAAGGCTTCATTGGATGACTTTGTAAGTAGGTGGGCACAAATAAACCAAACTATGTGAAGATAAGTAAATACAGAAAATGTATCTACCTTTTGGACTTAATTATGGGCGCTCGTTTAAGGGTTTTTCTCACAAGGGAAGAAGACCAAACCTTGTTCAAGCTAAGAAATGCAGATGTTCCACAGAAAGTCAAAGACCGAGCAGAAGTTATTAGACTAAACGCACATGGGTGGTATGTAGAAAAAATAGCCGCTCACTTCAATTGGACTTCACAAACAGTAAGGGATGTCTTACATAGGTGGCAGAAACTAAACTTACCAGGGCTTTGGGATAAACCAGGTCGAGGAGGAAAACCGAAGTGGAAGGAAGGAGATATCATTTTTTTGGAAAAATGCCTTGAGAAAGAGTCGCGAACGTACAATAGTCGTCAACTTGCTCAAAAACTAGAATGCGATTAGCGAAGCTAAACGCCTGAAGGGCGTAACGCCAGATCAAACTGAGTCCTGACAGATTAAGACGGGTACTCAAAAAAAGGGGGTCACTTGGAAACGAACCAGGAAAAGCCATAAAGGAAAGCAAGACCCAATAGTACGATTGAATAAACAAGCAGACCTCGATATGTTGGAACTGGCTACCGCGACTGGAGAGATAGATTTGAAATACCTTGATGAATCGGGATTTTGCATGTGGAGTGAACCTAGTTACACATACTACTTTCAAGGTGAACAAAAACGTCTAGAACAAAGCAAACGTCGTGGTCGAAGATTAAGTATTATCGGTTTTCTTCAACCCCTAATCAGTTTTGTTTACGGTTTAGTTATTGGTGGTGTAAATCGCAAATCTTACATTCATATGATGGAGCAAGAAGCTATTGATGCTTCTATAACTGGGCGTACCAGAGTAGTAGTACAAGATAATAGCCCCATACATAGATGTAAAGAAGTCCAGCAGTTATGGTCAAAGTGGGAGCAGATGGGTTTATATATCTTCTTTCTGCCCAAATATTGCTCTGAGATGAACCCAATCGAATTAGAGTGGCAACATCTTAAAAAGGACGAAATATCGGGACGGATGTTTGATGATGAATTAGACCTCGCTTATGCCGTAATTGACGGAGTTGAAGCTAGGGGAGAAAGAGGAAACTACAGTACAAAACGTGTAAAATTTAGCTCAGCTTCTTCTGCTTAATACTTTGTTACATACTTGTAAATTTTTCTGCCCACCTACTTAGATAAACTTTTGATATTGCGATACGCGAAGCGTCGCCCTTCGGGCTATCACAAACCGAGGTAGGTGAGTGGAATTGTCGATTAATTACCGAAGATGGGAATCCTGAAAACGGAAATTATAAGTCTTTAGCTGTTTATCTACATGGTGTTTGGTCATTGATGTCCCGCTATTTCAAAAATAATCTGCCTTTAAAGACACAGAGCGTAAAAAATGGTTTAAGCAAACTCGTTCTGCATTAAAAAAAGGTAAGATAAATTCCATTATTCAAGAAATGAATAAACTCAGCTTAGAATTTACTGGTGATCGCCGCAAAAATGTAGATAGAGAAATCAATTATTTTATCAAAGGGAATAAAAAAGGACGTTTCAATTATCATAAAATTTCATCTCTTAAGCTACCTATTGGTAGTGGTGCTGTAGAAAGATAAGGTGAGCAAGCTGTTAATTTGCGTATGAAAGGAAACAGCAAATTTTGGTTAAAAGAGAATGCTGAAACTATATTACACGCTCGTTGCCAATGGATTGCTGGTTGTTGGAATAACTTCTGTAATTCCATCTTAACTGCACTCATTAAACCCGTGCAGATTGCATAAATTATACCAAACTTTCTGTTTGATTTTAATTAAAATAGTAAACATTACCCTTGCTTAGGGTATTTTTTGCTGCCTTTATGTCTATAACTAATAGAGGTGTGCCGCGAAGCGGCACACCTCTATTTAATAAAACTGTATTTATACTTATTTCTATGTATGATTTAATTAAATCATACTGGATTTTTTTGTTGGCGATCGCAGTATTTAGTTTAAAGTTCACAAAATCGCGTTGCTCCCCTTTTTTGGGTATATATAATATTGTCATCACATACCATCGTGGATTTTAATTACTACTTGAAACAAGGAAATATTCAGTGATTATTTGACGATAGTGCTTGTAGAGTAGATTTTTATTAACAAGCTTTCTCGCTTCTATAGCAATCCGGAATCATTCGTGAGAAAATACTGAGAAGGGCAAACAGTATCATTTGGAACAAGTGTATGAGGTGTATTGATGTGGATTCAATTATTAGAAGATTTTATTGAAAATACCCAAAATAAACTTGAAATCACACGAGCAACCGCAGTAAAAATGGTGCTTTGTGGACATAGACATCAAGAAATAATACCGGTTTTGGGAATTTCATCGGGTTTTATAAGTAAATGGAAAAAGGCGTTTTTTCAAAATGGGGTAGATGGTTTAAAGCTAGCATATAAAGGAAGTAAAGGATTTTTAGATTCACAAGAACATTCGGAAATAGTTAATTGGTTGCATTCAAAAGATAGATGGACTTTTAATGAGCTAGAGTATCATATTGCATCAAAATATGGAGTAGCATTTGAGTCAAAACAAAGTTACTATGATTTGTTTCATGAAGCACGTATTAGTTGGAAAAAAACTCAAGCTAAAAACCCTAAATATGACTCAGATAAGGTAACTTCAAAAAAAAAGAGATTAGTGAACTGTTGGAGACGAGAAGAGCCGAAATCGAGTCAGGAGAGCTAGTTGTCTTCATGGTTGACGAATGTCATTTATTATGGGGTGATATTGAAGGGTATGTCTGGGGAAAGAAATCAGAACGAGTATCAATTCCAATTGTAAACCAAAGAGAACGTCAAACTTATTTTGGTGCATTGGACTATAAAACAAAAGAATTCTTAATTTATTCAGCACCAAAAGGCGATTCCGAAAACACAATTAATTTTTTAAATTTTTTGCGTTAGCGAAGCCATGCCGAAGGCTTATCGCAACGTCTAGGGTCTAAACTTTTAATAGTATGGGACGGTGCTAGTTATCATTGTTCTAAAGTAATTAAAGATTACTTAGAATCCTTAAATAATGATTTAAATAAAGAAGAATGGTTGATAACCGTTTGTAAATTTGCTCCTAACGCACCACAACAGAACCCTGTTGAAGATATTTGGTTACATGCAAAAAGATTGATTCGAGAATTCTACTTTTTCTGTCATTCTTTCTCTGTAGCTAAAGCTTTGTTTGAGTTAGCAGTTTCTGGTCAAATTTTTGACTTTCCAAAAATTTATGAGTATGGTGTTTTCTCATGAATCATTTAGGATTGCTATAAAACGACTTAGAAAGCTGAGAAACTAGGAATAGTGCACCTCCTAGTTCAAAACAGTGCCAACCAAAAAACCAGGAAACGCCGACCATGCTCGTCGTCGTAATACATCGCTTGCGGATAATGAAGTTAAAAGACGGTTCCATGCTGCTTGCGCTTTGCGAGGGCGAAAAATGAGCCAAGTAGTGACGGAAATGATTGAGCGATAGTTACTATGACAGCTTCTCTAGCATTAGGCGAACTTGGCGAGAGCGATTTTTTTCGGGGGAGATACCAGGGTTTTATGCTGCATGAAACATCTACCAATCAAAAATTATTGATGCATAAAATATTATTATTCAATTATTTCACCGAATATAATTTTGACACTAAAATATGTTTAAATAACGTACACTAAGTTTTCAGGCATAAAAAGTTTATGTCTAGATTTTTAACATTCGTCTTTTCTTGATTATCTCGATTCGCGGTTTGCTACTTTCTCCCCATATTAAAAGATAAAACTTTTATCTCTAGCGTAAAAATGCTACCTTTTCCCAACTGACTTTCAACTTTCAGATTCGCTTGATGTTTTTGAGCAATTGCGAGAGCAATCGCTAACCCCAAACCTGTGCCTCCGTTTTTGCGAGAGCGGTCACTATCAACACGGTAAAAGCGGTCAAAAATTTGCTCTTGTTCGGCAAGCCCAATCCCAATCCCCGTATCTTTCACCTCAATGACAGCAGTGTAATTGCTCTTGGCTAAGCTCACAGTTACATATCCGCCTTTGGGTGTATACCCGATGGCATTGGCAATTAAGTTTGACACTAAGCGATAAAGTTGCGATTCGTTACCTAAAGTACAAACTTCGCAAGTAGCAATTTCGCTAGTCAAGTGAATATCAGCAGCAATAGCAAGTTCTAAAAATTCTTCGGTCAAATCGCTCACCAAATCATTTAAACAACAGGGCTGAAAAGGTTTTGCTACTGAATTTTGCTCAAGACTGGTTAACAAAAGTAAGTCTGCAATTAAATGGCTCAACCTTCGCCCCTGTCGCTCAATAGTATGGAGCATTATTTGAATATTTTGTTGATTTGATTGCCCTATGCGGGGGATGGCTTCCACAGTTGCCAACAGACTCGCAAGGGGCGAGCGCAATTCGTGGGCAACATTAGCGGTAAACTGTTGTTGTTGCTGATAGGATTGATAAATCGGCTGCATCGCTAGTCCTGAGAGCCACCAACTAGAAGTAGCAACCAAAATGAGGACAATAGGAAAGCCAATCGCCATAATCCATTGAATCTGCCGGATTTCAGCATCAAAATGTTCTAAAGTACGACCAATTTGCAAATAACCCCAGGATAAATGGGTGTTGGGTTGATTATCTAGAGGATGGGTGTTGGCACTATGGAGAATTGTGGTGAATTGGTGATAGCGAATGCCCTTAGCCGTGCGAAAGGTTTGCCATGAACTGCGGTTGAGAGTTTGAGGCAGAGATAACGGTTGATTGGGTGAAAAAGCGAGGAGTTTCCCTTGATGATTAAATAGACGAATATAGTATGTAGTGCGGTCGCTAATGCCGATAGTGTGTCGTTGAATTAGCGTTGGGGTAGTATTGCAAGATTGTCCACTCAAACAAAGGTCGGGGAAAATTTGTTGCAGCACCGCAGTCGGTTCTTCAGAAGGCGGTAACAGCGGTTCTATGCTATCGTGCAAAGTTCCGGCAATTGACTCAATTTCGCGTTCCATTGCTCCCCACTTTGCCTGTACCATTGCTCTATACATAGCAAAGCCAGAAACACTCAAAATTACGCCCATAACTCCCGCATACCATCCGGCTAACTTTAGACGACTGCGCCGAAAAAGTGAGTAGCTATTCATGGTTAAATTTGGCAGTTTAAGCGATAACCTGCACCTGGAATAGTTTCAATTGGGCAGGAGCAACCGTGATTTGCTAACTTCCGACGCAGTAAACGCATTTGAGCCGCAACCACATTGCTAATTGGCTCTTCATCCATATCCCAAAGTTGATTCCGCAATTTGCTACCAGGAATAATCCGATTGGGATTCTGCATCAAATACATTAGCAATTGAAATTCTTTAGTGGTTAAGGGAATATCTTGGGGAGTGGATGTGTCTGAATTCACTTGTAGCAGATTGTTTGCGGCATCCAAGGTAAATCCGGCAACAGTTAAGGTGGACGATTGTAATTGAGGCGATCGCCTTTGAAGTGCCCGCAACCGTGCTAGCAACTCTTCCATCACAAACGGTTTGACTAAATAATCATCGGCTCCCGCATCCAGCCCTGTAACTCGATTCTCAGGCTGACCCAAAGCAGTGAGCATCAGTACTGGTAAAGGATTTTGGTGCAATCTTAGCCTCTGACATAACTCCAGCCCTGATAAATCGGGAAGCAGCCAATCAAAGATAGCAACCGTATAATCTGTCCACTGGTTTTCCAGGCACAGCCATGCCTGAGTGCCATCTGTAACCCAATCTACAATATATCTCTCGCTAATTAGGACTTGCTTAATCGCCAATCCCAAATCCGCTTCATCTTCTACCAGTAAAATTCGCATTGTTTCAGCGGAATCAACATACATATTAGCTTGATGTTACAAAAACGTGTGCCATTTCACCTGGATTTCATCTGGCCTTTGATAAACTATCTGGAGCTTTTGTTTAATTAAATCTGGGATTAAAAGTCCCCAGTTTCTACAAGCAGCAAGTTTTGCGTCGGGGATTTTAAACCGTTGCTCCCACTAAATGACAAAGCGCGTTCACGCAGTGAGCCGTCAGACTAAGCGTCTGTGTTCAGCTTGCTTACCCGAAGCAGGTAAGCAGATATTACTAATTATTTTAACCCTGTCTTCCCCAATGAGGAGCAATCATGAAATTTTCTTTATTAATGAGTTCCATTCTTGCAGCTAGTTTAACCATTTTAGCGCCCACAGTTGTGTTTGCTCATGCTGGACATGGTGATGAATTTGAGGCAAAGGGCGGCATTAATCGCGTGAAAGTCAATGCCGAAACCGACCAAATATTAGGTATTGTTGTTACACCCATCGCTGCTACTGCGGGTTCTGCTGTCATGGTTCCGGTAACGGCATTGGTTGATGCCGATGGTAAAAAAATAGCCTTTGTTCAATATGAGAATTTTTATGAGCCGGTAGAAGTTACCACTGGTGTAACTGAAGGCGAATTAATCGCAGTGACTAAAGGATTATCAGTTGGGGAAAAGCTCGTTACCCAAGGTAGTTTGTCCCTTTATGCCGAATCTCGCAAAACCAAAACCGCCGATACAACTACCACCCCAAAGGCAATCGCCACTACCCAAGCTGATAGTAACGAAAAAGCCGCTAATCTTGTTTCACAAACTGTTGAAACGACTGAGCAGGGCGGATTGCCAATGGGGATTTTAGCTGGAGTTGGTGGTGGAGTGGTGCTTGTTGGGGGAATAGCTGCCTTTATGGCTGGCAAGCGTAAAAAGAATGGAGATTTGTGAAAAAAATGTTTAACTCCATTCTGAACAAAATTCTTAAAAACTCAATTGCCCAGCGTTGGCTAATTGTTGCTTGTGCGATTTTAGTGACTTTATGGGGAGTCTTCAGTTTAACCCAAATGCCCCTGGATGTATTTCCGGAATTTGCGCCTCCCCAGGTGGATATTCAAACCGAAGCAACTGGACTAGCGCCGGAGGAAGTGGAATCACAAATTACTGTGCCGATTGAAAGTGCGGTAAATGGTTTGCCTGGGGTAACTACAGTCAGGTCATCCTCTAAAGTCGGGCTGTCAATGGTGCAGGTGGTATTTGACCAGGATGCCGACATTTACAAAGCGCGGCAATCTGTTACAGAACGACTTGGACAGGTGACAAATCAATTACCTGAAGGTGTGCATCCGCCGGAGATTTCGCCGTTGGCATCGCCGTTAGGTACAATTTTGCAGTATGCCTTTACTGTAAATGGGCAGGGGAAAACCTCGCTAATGGATTTGCGCCGCCTGGTAGATAGCACTCTGAGCAACCAAATTTTGTCCGTAGCAGGAGTTACTCAAGTTACAGTCTACGGCGGTGATGAACGGCAGGAGCAGGTATTAGTTGACCCAGAAAAACTGCGAACGCTCAAGGTTTCGCTGACAGAAGTTACTAATGCTGCCAAAGATGCAAATTCTAACGCACCCGGTGGATTCCTGATTGGCGGCGGACAAGAACTATTGGTACGCGGTATTGGGCAGGTGAAATCA
The DNA here is from genome assembly GCF_000316665.1 of Rivularia sp. PCC 7116. Classification (GTDB taxonomy): domain Bacteria; phylum Cyanobacteriota; class Cyanobacteriia; order Cyanobacteriales; family Nostocaceae; genus Rivularia. Next base: position 3,602,954 of record NC_019678.1, read on the forward strand.
GTTGAAGACTTGCAGCAATCTGTAGTAAAAGTGCAAAATGGTAAACCGATTTTGCTCAAAGACGTGGCGGAAGTAAAAACGGGTGCAGCACACAAACGAGGAGATGCTAGTTTTAATGGGCAACCAGCTGTTGTGATGATGATCAACAAGCAACAGCAGGTTGATACTCCTACAGTGACAAAAGCAGTAGAAGCGGTTATGCAATCGTTGCAGGGGACATTTCCCCCTGATGTGCAGGTGGCGCGGACGTTCCGGCAATCTAACTTTATTGATACTGCCATTCGCAATGTCAGTAGTTCTCTAATTCAAGGCATCGTCATTGTATCGGTGATTATGCTGTTATTTTTGATGAATTGGCGCACCGCCGTAATTACTCTCAGTGCAATTCCTCTATCACTGTTAATTGGCTTAATGTTCATGAAAGCCTTTGGCTTGGGTATTAACACTATGACCTTGGGGGGATTAGTTGTAGCCATTGGCTCAGTTGTGGATGACTCAATTGTAGACATGGAGAACTGCTATCGCGGACTCCGTAACAATCAAGCCCAGGGCAACCCCAAGCATCCCTTTGAGGTGGTTTATGATACATCAGTGCAAGTGCGGTTAGCCGTGACTTTTTCTACGGCAATCATCGTAGTGGTGTTTGCACCAATTTTTAGCTTGACGGGTGTTGAGGGCAACATTTTTGCACCGATGGGTTTGGCGTATTTGTTCTCAATTTGTGCATCTACTTTGGTTGCCATGACCCTTTCTCCTGCCCTCTGTGCAATTCTACTGGCAAACCAAACCCTACCGCAAGAAGGTACATTCATTTCGCGCTGGGCAGAACGGTTGTATCGTCCGTTGCTAAATCTATCGCTGCGATTACCTAAAATCATTCTGGGTATATCACTTGCCGCCTTGGTTGCTGCTGTTGCGATTGTTCCCTCTCTGGGACGAGTTTTTCTCCCGGAATTTCAGGAGAAATCATTGGTCAATTCAATGGTTTTGTTTCCAGGTGTTTCCCTTGATATGACTAATCGGGCTGGGTTGGCACTGGAGAGTGCGCTCAAAGATAATCCTCTTTATGAGTGGGTGCAATTGCGAGTAGGACGAGTTCCAGGAGACGCAGACGGGGCTGGAGTAAGTGTGGCTCATGTAGATGTGGAACTGAGCGATAGCGCCCTCCAAAATCGAGAAGCCAGTATTAAACAATTGCGACAGGAATTCAATAAACTGCCTGGTGTGGCATCTAACATTGGTGGATTTATTTCTCACCGCATGGATGAAGTGCTGTCGGGAGTGAGAAGTGCAATCGCCGTGAAAATCTTTGGTCCGGATTTAATTGAACTACGGCAGATTGGCGAACAAGTACGAGATGCGATTAAACCCATTGCTGGGGTTGTAGACTTGCAGCTTGAACCCCAACTGCCCATTCGTCAGGTACAAATTCAATACGATAGGGCGGCAGCAGCTAACTATGGATTGAGTATGGCACAGTTGTCAAATGTTGTGGAAACTGCCCTGAATGGTCGTGTAGTATCGCAAGTTGCAGAAAACCAGCAGCTAATTGATATTTTTATCTCCTTAACACAAAAGGCTCGCAACAGTTTAGATGCCATTCGTGCTATTCCTCTGATTACCCCTACTGGGCAAACCATCCAGTTGGGTGCAGTGGCAAAAATAGAATATGGCATGGGAGCAAATGTTGTCAATAGAGAAGATGTGTCGCGGCTAATCGTTGTCTCAGCAAATGTTGCCGAACGTGATTTGGGCAGTGTTGTCGGTGATATTCAATCCCAAATTAAACAGAAAATTAAACTACCACTAGGCTACTTCATTCAGTATGGCGGACAGTTTGAATCGGAGCAGCGTGCTACTAATAACCTACTGGTATTTAGTATCTTGGCAGCAATCGCGATCGCAGTATTAATGTTCTTTTCCGTTAAATCTCTCAGTGCGACAATCGCTATTATGCTCAATTTGCCCTTGGCTTTGGTGGGTGGTATTGTCTCCATTACCTTGAGTGGTGGTGTGATTTCAATCGCTTCTTTGATTGGATTCATTACGCTATTTGGCGTTGCAGTTCGCAATGGCTTATTGCTGGTAGACAACTATAACAAGAAGTTTGCTCAGGGAATGCCCCTCAAAGATGCGATCGTCAACGGTTCCTTAGAACGAGTTAACGCCATTTTGATGACGGCACTCACTTCTGCATTGGGGATGATGCCTTTGGCGATTGCTAGTGGGGCAGGAAATGAAATTTTGCAACCCTTGGCAATTGTAGTTTTGGGCGGTTTATTTACTTCTACGGCTTTGACTTTATTGGTTATTCCGGCTCTCTACGCTAAGTTTGGCAAACAGTTGATGCCTCAAGCTCTGCCTAAACCCGTTTTGGTTAGCCAAGCCCGATCCAGATAATACTGTGATTGTTGACAAAGTAATACTTTTATCAAGAAGGCAGCTATTTCCTAGGCAGAGACTTGATCGGGAATCTGCCTACCGTTACTTAAAAAGTCTACAAATCTACCCAAATCTGGATATATCTGTACATCTACCCGACCTTAACGGCTAGTTCGGGATTACAGCCCAGACTTGCACTGGGTTCCTCAACCGGAATCATTTCTGCAAAACCCACCTCCACAAGCTTTCCGCTTGTAGAGTAATGGCTGAGGTGCGCTGAAGGCCGCCTGTTGGTTAAAAAACTCGTGTCGGCGAACCGCACCGAGCGACTTATGAATTCTGTACCATGATGCCCATACGTGTCTACCAACGACCATCACAGCCGGGAGAGCGACATGGGTAGGTACAGATTCGCTAAGTCTCATAGCTCTACGAGCTAAGACTAGTCCTGCGGCGGTATCAGAACTCATACCGTACAGGGACATAAACTTGGTTAATCCTATTAACGAAGAGTAAGCAGGGTTAATTTTAATTACTTGGATACCTCTATTTCTCGCCTGAGATTGTAAAACCTCATTAAATGTAGAGTAAGCGAAGAAGTTAAGCAATAAGCACGTATCTACGACCTTCTTCTCTCATACGTTTCTTTTTGGCAGAGAAAGAAAGGTTTTCAATTACTATCGCACAACCATACAGTTCCGCAAGCAAGATTAAGCGTTTTATAGCATCAGAAAGTTCAGCTTTGACTTGTCCGGAACGGCGAGAATGTAAGTTAAGCTTTATCTGACCTTTAGCTACAGTATTACCATTGAAATCCACGTAGCACCAACCAATAACGCCGGGATTAAAGTCAACTCCGATACAGCCATATCTAACTGGCTTGGATTGTAAAAGAACTTCTGTGACTTCCACACAAACCGCTATGTACCAGCGATTGTTTTTAAAGAAGATTCTCCAAGAAAGAGATTCACCCTTACCTGCGGGGATTACTTCCAAATTTTTACTATTCTCAGAACGGCGCATTAACGCAGCTTCTATACAATCTTGTCCGTAAGCAAACTCAAGATTAGCACAGACATACTTACCAAACTCAGCCTCAAACTCAACTGGTACGCGTATTTTTAAAGATTTCTTGTTTGGGTCATACTGGCATATCTGATTACCTTTAGATTCGCCTTGACTACCAACTTGAAATATATCATCAGCTTCGTAAATGGCGAGAAAATATATCTTGCTCAGCTAACTAAACAAGTTTAAATGGGTGCAAAAGTTTCATAACAAATACAGATAGGAGAACGGCAATGAAAGTAATTTCTGATTCTGACCGTTGGAATCCGGCGCATTTTGGGGAAATGCCGCGTCAACTTGACTCTGATGGAAATCCTTCTTAAACAGCGCGGTGTAGAAGAATTAGGCTTGACTCTTAGTTGTCGAGTAAAAATTAAAAAATCGGTACTGGCGGACTGTCAGGAACCCAAACAGCTTGGACTGTTTGAAATGCCCACCACTGAAACAACAGAGGGTAAAAGGAGACGTTCCGCTCCCCGGAGCAAACGGAAGGTGCCTGGGAACTCTGAACAAACATTGGTAGCTGTACAATGACCGCTTGTTCGGAGATAACTTAGCATAAACAGCGACATTGCTAAGTGAATCTCCCGCCTGGAAGGCAGGAGAGCGTCAACAAGTTCTTTTAATCCTGTTGGGTAAATTGGTTTGTTTGATTCTAAGTCCGTGTATGCATAATATGCGATAGCGCTCCGCCTGTTCGGTATTTGTGTGAAATTGCTCGTTGGATACTTGATACAGTTTTTGTTGCGAAGCTTCAATAATTTCAAGTAAATCTATCTGTGTTTGGTGAGCTAGTTCATTTATTTCATAACTTACCCTAATCAACCTACGTCGAATGTATTTATGCATAACTAACTCTGCTAATACATCTATGTTCACCGCAGATACCGTGCGTTCGAGTAGCGATACCAGTTTATTTCTGCCGCCAATTTTCATGAGTAAGTCATGGTCTTTTAGCCAGTCTATAACTGTAAGCAAATCTGTAAGCTTCCCGTTATGGTGCAGTCGTAGTAAAGCTTGATAGATTTCATTTCATGTTTTTGTAAAGGATAAAATTCTCCCATTACTTTACCTCGCTTGTCTCTTATGGGTTTGGGTATCATGACTTTACTTTCTCAAAACTAGAACAAGAAAGATGCAGATTAATTAATTTTAAAATCCAATGAGTTTGGAGGAGGGTGAAATTAAACGATGTCAAAGCTGTATTTCACGAACCACACCCAGAAAAAGAAACTGATAAAGGAGCAGTCAAATCGGTTCGAGAGTTTTTACTGAAGGCAGATATTAAACCTTCTTATATTTGAGTCATAAACATTTTTAAATGATGATGAGTAAGTTTTAAAATTAAAACTATGATGACTTATAAAGGTTATAGTGCAAATTTAGAAGTTGATGTAGAAGCTGATATTATTTTTGAGCGTGTATTGGATATTAATGATGTAGTTACATTTAAAGGTAAAACAGTCGATGAAGCTCGTCAAGAGTTTCATAAATCCGTAGATGATTACCTTGCTTTTTGTGAAGACTTAGGAGAAGAACCGGATAAACCTTTTTCTGGAAAACTTCCTTTTCGTACAACACTCTTATCATCACCGCAAGATTTTTGTAGCAGCTTCTAAAGCTGGTAAAAGTATTAATGCTTGGATGGATGAAGTATTAAGTATCGCAGCAGATAAAGTAATGAATACCAATTCTTGATTTTAAGACGGCAAGTAAGCATTAAAAAATCAAAATAGGACGATATATTTTTATTTATTCTGGTTCACAAAACAAGACTTGAAGTTGAATATTTAGCTATTTAAAGAAAAGTTAATTAGGTTTTTCACCCCCCAATTCTTTGGGGACTATGCTTAAGTTCTGGTTGTTTCTAGCATTAATGCTTTACGCAACTCTACTGCATGAAAGATACTCAAAACATCGCATTGCCAAATTGGTAATAACAACGTCATAGCAATTTCTTCCAAACTATTAATCCAACAAAATATAATCGGAAGCCTTCATAGTATTCGCGTAACTGAAACCAAATAACCCTACAGTAGCTATCAATAGAGTTAATCCCCATGCTTTAGCAGTATAAGTATGGAAACTAGGAAATTTTTGAAACTTGATTAAACTTATCGCAAATAATATTAATTGGATAGCAATTGCAGATAATAAAGGTAATCGAAAATTGATGATTACTTGGGGATAGACTAACCAAGCGCTAATCGCTACGCACAAATATAAACAAATATCAGCCCAGCTATCTGCTTGACGAAGCAAACTTGTACTAACTTTTAAACGACGGGCAATAATACCATCAAAAATATCTGAAAGTACTGCAATAATGTAACCGATGATAAACCAAGAACTGGTTTTATGGTCTAAAGCATCAAAAACCAGTAAAGGAGCAATTGTAAACCGCATTCCTACTAAAAGGCTGGGAATATGTGATAGTTTTATCATTTATGGAAAGGAAGATTACTTCTAAATTCCTATTTACTGTTGTAATCTACTAAAAAAAGATTTGCTTCTACAAGAGATTGCATTTAGCTTATGCTTGGTCAGTTTGACCTTGGCGAGGACACAAAATATCAAATTTAAATGAAATGCCACTTTAATTGGCATTGGGTTCTTTCCAACTCACAAAGCATAGAGGCATGCTGAACTGATTGAAATTTCGCCCCATAAACAAGAATGGGATATACCTTTTTGGATAATAACCCATGTCGATTTACACCAGACAGCCAAAGTGAAGGCATTTCTCACGTTTTTGCACTCAGTTACACCCTAACGTTAAGAAAATAATTTGGTATGCCGCTTAAAAACATTATATTTTAAACACTCGTATTCCATCATAATCTCCGATATTCAAGCCACAAACCTGACTAGCTCTCAGACCATGAAGCAATAACCCAAATATTGCTAAATTCTTTATACTGATTTTACTTCGCCTCCGTTGTCATAGCTCCCGGCTTTCTGTTGCTTTCGCGTCCATAGCTTTTCACCTTTAATTACCAAAAAATGAACTAGCCACAAGTGCAGCTTGAGTGCGATCGCGTAAATCTAACCGATTGAAAATGCGAGTCATATAATTTTTGACGGTTTTTTCGGTAATATACAAAGCCTCAGCAATTTCTCGATTAGTTGAACCTTTAGCGACTAACTTTAAAATTTCGATTTCTCTTGGTGTAAGTTCATCCCAACCCGGTGGTGGAGATTTAGAAACTGGAAGTTTTTCAGCCATGACTTTACCTAGTCCTGGTCCTAGTTGGGTATAACCTTTATGTACAGAACGAATTGCATGAGCTAACTCTTCAGAAGGTGTATCTTTAAGTAAATATCCCGCAGCACCATAATGTAATGCTTGGGTGACATAATCTTCATCCGCAAAAGTAGTAAGTACTAAAATTTTAATTTGTGGGAAGGCTTTGGTAATTTCTTTTGTTGCTGCAACACCATCCATTATCGGCATCCGAATATCCATTAAAATCACATCGGGCTTTAAAGTGGGAATGGAATCAATTGCAGTTTGTCCGTTATCTGCTTCTCCGACTATTTCTAAATCTTTTTCTAATTTTAGTAAGGCTTTGAGTCCGCGACGGATTAAATTTTCATCATCAACTAATAATAAACGAATCATCTTAATTTTGGATTTATATTTTATATTGGGAAGGTTGCAGTAATCTTACATCCTAAATTTGGGGCTGTTGCCATATTGAAAGTACCACCAATAGCAAGAGTGCGATCGCGCATACTTTCCAAGCCAAAGCCGGTTGTATTTTGGTTGGGTTTAAATCCTTTACCATTATCATAAATAATTAACTGTAAAGTATTAGACTTAGAATTTACGGACTCGTTACTAATTGGCAATATCTGGAGATTATTTCCTTGCATTCCAATGACATTCATTGTGCTGTCTGTGGGTAAATCCTGAGATGTTTGATTTTGAGTTTTCAGCGTAATTTTAACTTCTGTAGCTTCTGCGTGTTTAAAAATATTAGTGAATGCTTCTTGAGTAATCCGATGAATAGCAATTTTAACTTCAGGTTTAATAGGTAATTTTAAGTCTATTAAGCAGGTTGGTGAAATATTGCTAGAGCGTTTAAATTCTTCAACCAAAGAAAAGATTGCATCATCCAAAGATAATTCAGCGAATGGATCTGCACGTAAAGTTGAAATTGATTGACGAACTTCTTTGAGAGCATTTGAACCTAATTGTTTGGCTTCAATTAAAAATTCTGTAGCTTCAGTAGGGTCAGTTTGCCATATTTTTACTGCTGCTTCTAAATGTAAATTTAAAACTGTTAAAGCATGACCAACAGAATCATGAATATCCCGAGCAATACGGTTACGCTCTTGTACAGTTGCTAATTCTTCAATTTTTAAAGCATATTGACTTAATTGAGCATTCGCAATTGCGAGTTGTTCGTTAGCAAGACTTAATTTTTGCCGACTTTGAAATTCATTTACTAATGCAGTAATTGCCATTTGCATGAAAATTGTGCCAATTCCTAATGTTAAGACAGAAGCAAATATGGCAATAGCATATTGTTGTTCAATTGCTAAAGGTTGAATATCTTGGACTGTTTTAATTCGTTGAAGTTGTGTAACTAAAGATAAAACTATAGCCAATCCATTAAGTATATAACGGCTTATACTCCGGAACATTAAACAATTACGAGCTATCAAAATAATATATAATAGCCCAACTAGAAGAATTCCTCCAGCGAATGAAGCAATGATTATTAATCCAAATTCCAAGACTGTATAAAGGATTTTGTTAAATTGATTATATGACGGTATCTTTAAACCAATAATTCCAAATATAAATAAGAATAATATATTTAAAAATATATTTCTTGGCAAGATGGAAGAAATATTAAATGAAAAAGCTATAACTTCACTAAAAATTAAAATTCCTAATAAAATCCATTCTAAATAAAGTAGAAATCTTAGAGGATATTTCCTATCCTGAATAAAATAAATCATGGGATTTATATTGTTTTTTATGGTTCATCCGTACTTATTCACGAAGGAAGAAGGAAGAAGAACTCACATTTAAAAAAGGCTAAGACAGAAATAAGTGTCCGGAGGACATAGATTTTTGCTTATTGAACCAATTCTAAATTCTTCATTTTGACTGCCTTCTGAAACAATTACTAAATATAGCTTATCTACCCGCTTTAAATACTAGCAACATTAGTCATGATTAAATTAGGGACTTTAGTCCTTATTCAATTGAGGACTCTTGACTCATGTTTTAAAGATGCTATCCAGCTTATGTTGTATACATCGAGGTTGAGAGAATAAAGCAAAAAACATTTTGATTGCTTCAAAAAATCTCAAAGCAACCTCAAATCATCCCAACTATTAACATAAGTAAAAATCATGAAATCTCTGCTAAGTCTCTCTTTAATTGGATTAACCTTAACTGCATTTTCACCATCAGCTTTAGCTGGACAAACTACAACTCGCACCGGTCATAACGGTAGAACTCAAACTACTAATCGCACTTACGGGAACGGAGCGCAAACTACAACTCGCACTGGTTATAACGGTAGAAATCAAACCACTAATCGCACTTACGGGAACGGAGCGCAAACTACAACTCGTACTGGTGCTAATGGTAGAACCCAAGCCACTAATCGCACTTACGGAGACGGAGTACAAAGCACAACTCGCACTGGTGCTAATGGTAGAACCCAAACTACTAATCGCACTTTCGGAAATTAAATTCTAACTCCAATACTTAGGTGTAGACCTGCAATGATAAACACCCAAATCTGTAATCAAGGGTTTGAGTAATTAGTATTGCAGGTTAGTACATCTATACTTTGTCATCCAAATCATTAAATCTAAATAATCAAAATTACATCTGGCAAAAAAAATGAATTTCACGGATATAACTCTAAAATTTATTCCTTTTTTCTTAATTTCCATTGTGATTGAAGTCTTGTTGATAGCGCTTTGGAAGAAAGAAAAGTATTCACAACGAGAAAGTTTGATTTCACTGGCTATTTTGATTGGAAATCGCATATCTAAATTAATTCCCATTATTCCAGCTGCGGCTCTAATGGAATTTGCATGGAATCATCGGATATCAACTATTTCTCTCGATAATTGGTGGAATTTACTACTACTATTTATAACATTAGAATTTGTATACTATTGGTACCATCGAGCATCTCATCGCATTCGTTGGTTTTGGGCTACTCACGTTGTTCACCATTCACCAGAATATTTTAATTTCTCAGCAGCTTATCGCTTAGGGTGGACGGGTGCTATCTCTGGTGCGGGTATATTTTTTGCACCGCTTGTTTGGCTTGGTTTTCAACCTTCTTCAGTTATCACCGCTCTAGCTTTAAACTTGGTTTACCAATTTTGGATTCATACTGAACTAATTCCGAAGCTGGGTATTTTAGAATGGTTTTTGAATACTCCATCACACCACAGGGTACATCATGGTTCTAACGGAGCATATATAGATCGTAATTATGGTGGAGTTTTAATTATATTTGACCGTTTATTTGGTACTTTTGCTGCCGAGGAAGCATCAAATCCTCCTGTTTACGGTTTAACTCATCCAATTAAATCCAATAATCCTTTCAAAGTCGTTTTTAATGAATGGATAGAAATATACAAAGATTTAACTTCTACTAATTCTTTTAAGGAACGCTTTTGTTATCTATTTGCTCCTCCAGAGTGGAAGTTTACCAAAAAAGGCAGTCCCGATGAACAATTGGTATTTCCTACGAACACGCTGCGCTAACAACAACAATAATCTAAGTCTTTCTCGTCAACTGCAAATACAAACAAGGAATTACTAATAATGCAATTAAAGTTGATGCAAACAAACCAAAAATAATCGCCATACATAAAGGAAACCATACTGGGTCGCTAATTGCTAGGGGAATTAAACCAACAATAGTAGTGATACTTGTAGTTAATATTGGTCGAACCCTATCTGATGCTCCCCTAGCTGCTGCTTGTCTAATTTTCATCCCATTTTCCCGATGTTTATTCATGGTTTCTACCATGACAATGGCATCGTTTACTACGATTCCTACCAGGGAAATAATGCCAATTATTGCGGGGAATGAAAGAGACATTTTAAATAATGAGAAACCACCAAAAGTACCAATGAAAGCGAAAGGTATGGTGAGCATAATAATCAAAGGTTGGGTGAAGGAACCAAATTGCAATACTAGTACTGAGAAAACTAAAAATAATGCAACATAGGACATTTGAATTGCAGAACCAAAGGTTTCACCTTCAGTTTCTGCATCTCCAGAAAATTTGTAATCGTAACCAGCATCCCATTTTTGCTTCATCTGTTCTAACTTTGGTTCCAAGTCAGCCAAAATTTCACCAGATGTTCGACCATCAACCTTAGAATATACAGTAACGGTGCGCTCTGTATCCGTATGGGTAATTGATAGGGGAGCTACACCTTCTTCAATATCAAGTACTGACCTTCCTGGTATTGCTCCTTTTTCGGGAGAAAATAATCTAATTGTCGCTAATTCATCTCTACGAGTCGGACCTCCTACAGCACCTTGACGGGAAGGAAAAGCTGTGGAAATACGAATTTCTAAATCATCTTCACCACCACCTATAGGATAATCACCGATATCGTTATCGGTCAAGATATAGCGTCCTTGTAATGCTAAATCATCTTGAGTAATCCCATAAAAGTTCATTGCTTCCCTTCGGGGTTTGAGTTTAACATCAGAACGCATATCCCCCAAACCGTCGCGGACATCTTGAGTACCTTCTATTTGTCGCAATGCTAATTGAACTTCCCCAGAAATTTGTCGGAGTTTCGACATATCTTTCCCTTTAAGTTCAATCTCAATCGGGTCTCCACTATCCCCAGTACCGGGAGTATTAAAGACTACGGAAGCACCAGGATAACGACGTAATGCTTGATTTAATTCGATACGTAGCTGATTAATATATTCATAGGACGGTAATTTACGTTTCTCTTGTTTAGTAAATACCGTGGAAAAACCCAGTAAATAATTATCTTGAGTGGGTTTCATCCCACTTTCTTGAACTAAAGTACTTTTTTGTCCAACTAATTTAGTGACACTTTCAAAATAATCTTTAGAGCGTAAAGTTTCTCCCAAATAATCTGCTACTTCTTGGGACTGATTTAAAGTTGCTGTAGGTGGTAATTCTACATTAATACTCAGATTGCGTCTGTCATTGTCAGGGAATAGATTTCCCGGTAATTGCGCCACCGCAAACAAAGCACAAATAAATAGTGCTAAACTACCAGCAATCCAAGCTGCGGCAGTGGCTTTATTGCGTACTGTAAAATTCAGACTCCAACGGTTAAATTTCTCAGAAAACCATTCTGTGAACTTATCAATACGGGTTTTTTTCGCTCCTCCTCTGACATTTCCTAAAAGAAACCGTGATAATGGTATATCTACTAAAAGTGCGATCGCATAACTCAACAACAAACAAATAATTGCTGTAATGGGCATTAAGCGGACAAATTTACCCATAGTACCGCTAATTACCATTAAAGGAGCCATTGCTAAAATGGTTGTCATTTGACCGGAAAAAGCTGGTCCTGCATAGGTTTTAACTGTTTTTAAAGCAGCTTGGTCAAAACTTAAGCCTTCAACAAATAACCCATCATGCATTCCCTCCATCATCAATATAAACACATCCACTAACAAACCCAGTGCTAATACCATTCCATATAAAATCATGCTGTTGAGGGTTTGTCCGGCTAACCAGAGGATAAATATCGCACCTAAGAAAGTTAGGGGAATTGATAATCCAGCAATTAGAGCTTCTCTCCAAGTTAGGGCTACTAATAAGATGATAAAAACACAAATTACCGCCTGAACAACATTAATAATCAAATCATTTTGGTCTTTGAGAATAGTTTCATCATCCCTAGAAGTGACCCGATAACCCATACTATGGGGCCAAGTATTTGGGTCTTTTTTCAGAGATTCCAACTCTTTTAAAGCATTATTAACGACATTAATCGTGTCAGAACCAGGTACTTTAACGATATCTAAATTAACTACCGGTTCAAACTCAGAACCTTGCCAACTAATAAAAGCACGAGTTTTTTCCCGTTCCAAATCCCGACGTATTTGGGCTACTTCATCTAAACGTACCACCCTACCTTCGTTGCCACCCAAACGAGCTATAGGTAAGCTACGTAAATCTTCTAGAGTCCGGAACCTACCAAATAAACGCACCTGAGAACCAATTTGGGAATTTTCAATTTGGTCCCAAGGCATATCCCTATTTGCAGTTTGAATGCGGTTAGCGACAGTTGTGGGAGAAATTTCTAAAGCACTGAGACGACTTGGTATAAGTTGTACGTGAACAACTTCTTGCCGTTGCCCTGCTAAATTGACTTCCCGCACCCCGGCAACTTTTTCTAATTTGTCTTGAATATCTTCTGCGGCTCTACTTAAAACTGGAGGATCTAATTTACCGTAAAGAGCAATAGTGAGAATGGGAACATCTTGAACAGATACTTGGTTAATTTTCGGTTTATCTGCATCGGGATTAATTTCTGGTTCTGCGTCATCTACCTTTTGACGTAATAACTGTATTGATTCCGTGACATCTGCATTAGCGACAAACTCCACACTAATTTTAGAAACACCATTAAAAGAAGAACTTTCAACTTTTTTCAATCCTTTGAGAGATTTAAGTTCTGTTTCAATCTTGTCAGTAACTTGAGATTCAATAGTTTCGGGGTCTGCTCCTCCCCAGGTAGTAGTAATCATTGCTCTAGCAATTTTGATATCTGGATCGGCTTCTTTAACCATCGATTGGTAAGCCATTAACCCACCAAACACCAACAAAATTATCAGCAGAATACCAAAAACAGTTTTTAGAAAAAAGAATTTTGTTAAACCAGAAGCACTATTAACATCAGGTACATCATGATGATTCTCATTATGTTCGTGAAGCGGAAGTGGTTCAGAAGTCATAGGAATTTTGGATTTTGGATTTTGGATTGAGGAGCGAGGAATTTAGAATTTGTAATTTGGGATTTAGAATTTGGGATTTAGAATTTGGGATTTGTAATTTGTAATTTAGAATTTGGAATTTTTAGTATTTATAATATTGTGTCCCTTACTCATTACTTATTACTCATTACTTATTACTTATTACTTATTACTTATTACTTATTACTTATTACTCATTACTTTCCACAACTTTCACAGGTGTCCCATCAACCAAACGATTGCGTCCCTGAGTAACTACTAATTCCCCAGAACTAAGACCCGTTTTAATTTCAGTTAGGGAAATTCCGCGAATTCCTCTTTCTACAGGACGTAATTTAACTATTTGCTTTTCTTTGTCCACAACAAAAACATAGGATTTTTGATCCCGGAAAACAATAGCACTGGGAGGAACTGCAATCGCGTTGGGATTTCTTTCAACTGCTAACCATACCGAAACTCTTTCCCCATCCCGTACATTTTTTATTCCTCCTCCGTCTAAACGAGCGGTTATGTCTACCGCTCGTTCTCCAGGAGACACAGAAGGACTCACAGAAAATACTCTACCTCTAGCTCTAGCTAAACGAATAAGAGTTTCTTGTGACATTCCTCTGGTGGAAGCTGCACTCATATCCTTGTCTAATACCACATAAGCTGATTGACCCGGTCGCACCAAAGCTCCATCAAAAGCTGGTAATCTCAATCTAACTTCGTATGCTTTGGGATCTATCAAAATTATTGGTACCGAATCAACTGCATTTTGATAATCCCCAGAGACTTGTAACCTTTGGGTTGTCCAATAGTCACCTTCACGGATATTCATGTGAGCCACAATTCCATTAAAAGGTGCTTGAATTACTGTATCTTCTAAGTTCACATTAGAACGGTTTTGTCCAGCACGAGCTGAAGCGATGGTGGCTCCTGTGGATGCTAGTTGAGATTTTGCTGATTCTAGTTGACCTTGAGAAGATTTGACTTGACTTTCAGCAGCAGTTATCTGAGCTTGAGCAGCCTTTACTTTTGCTGAAGCCTCTTTAGCTGCATTTCTACGCACATCAACTTCTGAAATTGAGATAGCTCCTTGTGCAAATAGTTTTTCATAGCGTTTTAATTCTGATGCCGCTAATCTATAAGCATCCTCAGCCGCTTCTAAATCAGCTTTAGCTCTAATTACATCCGCTTTAGCTTGCTCTATAGAAGCATTGGCTTGGGATACGCTAGCTTGTGCTGCAACTCTTTGGGTTTCGGCTTCAGCTGTTTTGGCTTGTGCTTGGGCTAATTCTGCTCTGAGTTTGCGGTCGTCAACTTTTGCTAGTAATTCACCTGCTTTAACAAAATCCCCTTCTCGCAAATTCCGACCTTTGACTTTTTTGATGTAAGTAATCGTTCCGGAAGTTTCAAAAGTTAAGTGTTTTCCTCGTACTGCTGAAACATAACCGTCGCCAAATACAAATTTTTGTAGAGGCTTAATTTTAACTTCTGTTGCTCTGACGCTTAAGCGTGCAGGTTCGGCAGCTTGAGTTGGCGCTTCCTGCGGACTATTCCGTAATTGCCGAAGTAATACACTAACTAATGCAAAAATACCAACTCCCAAAATTAGATACATCCACATTGGTCTTTTCTGTTTAGGAGAAGTATTTGCCTCAGTGTCGCCGTTAACTAATTCAGTTTCATCATTAATAAAATCTTTAGATTCTTGTTTTTCAATATCTAGATTGGTATCTTCTTTACTTTGCTGCGGTGGAGAAGGTTTATCATTAGTGTCCTGATTCATTTTTCACTCCCCATCAGATTAAGTATTTTGTTTATTCATAAAACTATTTATCAAATAATATGCTCAATTTGATAGCTAAGCTTACCAAACAACTATACATAATATATTTAGACTATTATAAAATTTCGCCAAAATATATAAAAATGTAATCAAGCATCATCACTGATAATTATTTGTTAAAAATAGTTGTCAAAGCAACAAAGCCGATCTTCTGCTCAATCATTCAAACTTTTTAATCAAATCCTAATTAATTATTGATACTTCCTAGCATTCAGACTGAGTACTAAAAAATATCACCGTTCAGCAGGAGGAGCCTCTGACGGAAGTCCTGTGGTATTCTCTAACTCAGACCTCACGGTGCTACCTGCTTTCCGTTTAGTAACTAGGGTTAAAATAGCTGGAGCTGGTTGTGGTCGCTTTTGGGTGGTGTTTTTTATTATTGGAAATACGACTGAAATAATAGAAACTTTCTTTGGTTTCCTCAAGGCTCGACCTGCAATACGGACAGCAGGAGGAGCAACAAAACTAAGGAGTTTTGGTCGATTTTTCATTGTGTCTTCTTCATAGAATAACTTAGCAATTTTGTTAGTTGAGACACTAACAGGACGTGTGGGCTTTTCACCTTCCAAAGACTCCAATTCTGAACCTTCTTCGATGTAAGCTACAAGATTTTTGGATTCAATCAAATATTTACAAGGACCTTTGATTTCAGTCTCTCCAACCTTGAATCGGCAACCTAAAACTTCCTCCCCAGGTCGGTCTTTCAAGGCAACTGGATTGACATGGTAAGGTTGACAAACAGAGTTCAAAGGGGATTTTGCACATAATACATAGGAATCGACCGTTGTTTTTTGACTCGAATTATCCTCTGTTTGAGCAAATACAGCCACAGAATAACCCACCGCTAAACTTGTAACAATGACCTGTGTAAGTCTTTTAAGCATTATAAGTCTCCTTTTATTAATGTAGCTGAATAATGCAAGTAAGTTGAGAATCTAACTCATGGAGGGAGCAGCACCCGGTGGGGCACTGCTAAGATTATCTATCTAAGATTTCAGAGCGTGATTCTACCAAGCTAAATCTAGACCAGGTAGGCGATTTTTTAAGCTGTAAGGTTCATCAATTACTGGATTGGAAATATTCAATTCTTTGCGCCATTGCTGCACAGGCTTATCCCAGCCATCTTCAAAACGCTGAGCAATCACTGGCTTCATTTCCAATCCCATTGCCATGCCTCTAGCTGTCTGGTCGGTCAACTCAGGCAGCCTTTCAGGTTGACGTTTGAAAGCTAAACCAAGACTAGAAACCTGCATTGTTACACACATTGGATAGCCTATCTGAACTGTTTGAATTGACAAGACTCCCAATTCGCCACCCGTAGGACCAAATCCAGTAAGGAGATGGACTATATCATGAGTTTTTCTCAGACGCATTATCACCCAATCTTCATCAGTTTCTATCGCACGCGCGCGTTTGAGATAAGCATTGGCATCGAAGCCTAAAGTTTTTATCACAGTAGCATAGGTATGTCCGAGTGTACCTTCCGGAAGTTTGGATAAGGCTTCTAAATCGAATTCGGGACCAAGATAACGGGCTTCCATCAAGGCATTGGCTTCGGGAATTGCTTTTACCCGTTCGACACAAGCCTTCATCTGACTGCTACCCCGAAAGTTATCTTCAATGTCAAGTATATTGCCCGTTTTTTCACCCATCGATTTGAGCAAATCAGTAACAGAGTGTAGGTTACGAACCGTGCGGAAGAGGTCTTCAAATTGTTGTATCATGAGTTTTTCCTAAGTTGTAAATAGATAAAAAATATTGAGCAATTTAGCAGTGATTATTTTGAGGTCAATTTATTGGTTTTAGTAAGTCTTGCTTATCCTGCCCGAATATTATGTGACATAGCTTGAGAATTTTTTGAATGATAATTATTAAGAGATAAGTGATTTAATTCAGCTACCCTTCGAGCTTTTATTAATTCGACTGATAGCGATTGCAAAGACTAAATTCATCGGAGTAGAAATTGCATTGAATCCGATGATGACCACCTCGGCTTTGGGACCTAATACACCCATACTTGAGAGCGCAGAACATATCGCAATATTTCTCATACTCGTGCCAATCGCTAGAACTTTACGGCTTCCGATATCTGCCCCGCTCAGCCACCAACTTATACTCCAAGCAGCCAAAATAAATGCGATAATTGCTGCTATACCATTCCAAGCCAGAATTTCAGCATCCAAATCCCTCAGTGTCGAAGTCAAAATTGTAAAGGTAATGAATAAAGCAATTGAGGAAAAAGAAGCTATCTTTTGCAGTATGGGTGTAATTCCTCTCAGATAATATCGAACTATCTGTCCTAAAAGAAGGGGAGGAAGAACTAATAGAGAAAGAATACCTATTACAGAGAAAATAGGTAAATTTATTACAACAATGCCAGGGAAAATCAAGTGAATCAACAAGGGAGTAATAATAATCGAAAGAATTGACAACAAAAAAACCAATCCAATCGCATACCTCAAATTTCCCTTAGCAACCCGTGCAAAATGCAATGATAATAAACCTCCAGGGGCAGATGCAACGGTCAGAAAACCGCTAGATATTTCTGCCGACAGATGAAATATCCAAGTCAGAATTATGCCTGTGAGCGGTAGCAAAATAAAGTTAATCAATAGGGATTTTGCCATCAAGCCTGATTTGAGGCTAGTAATAAGTTCGGCTTTGGATTCTTCTAAGGCTACTGAAAACAGAAACGTAAAAAGAAATAGAAAGACGACTATTTTTGTCGATATTGGTAAGGCATTAAGCATGATTATTAATTACCTCCCATCCCCTGCTCTAAAATTTGAATACAGTCATCTATAATTTTTCTGATGGCATCTAGAGGTGGATTAGGACTGTCTTTCACTAGCCGTTCAACATTAATTCCTAGATAGAAGGGAATAAAGTATCTGAGTTGACTGCTCAAAGTTACAATCATAAAGGCAGCAAAATCAGGATTAAGATCGGCTTTAAGTTGCCCCTGAGCAATCGCCTCTTGTATATTTTTTTTAATAAGTATAATTATGTCAGCCTTCGTCCGTTTAAAAACTTCTTTTCTAAACGGAACATCACCATAATGAGGTCCTCGAAATAGAATTTGACTCCAATCTGGATTTGCTAATTGAAACTCTAAAATTGTTTGAAATAATGCTCGCAAAAAAACAAAAAAGCCAGATTGGACACTTGGTAAATTTGCCTCAGCAATGAATGCGTTCCTGGCTTCTAATGCCCTATCGACTAGATAAAGGTAGAGGTCTTGCTTATCTTTAAAATATTGATAGAAACTACCTTTGGCAATTTTTGCCCGATTCACAATAGCAGAAATCGAGGCTGATTCATAACTATGGTTGGTGAACTCAGCGATTGCCGCATTTGTGATGTTCTGTCGTTTCATTTGAGGCAAATTGAAGAAGGTTTGGGACGGCATAATTTAGTTGCCAATGATGTGACTATTCAGTCACATGACTGATAAGTCATACCTTACAGTAAAACTTCGAGTTTGTCTATATTCACGCAGTCAAACTCCTCCAAAATCCTGACAAATCAGCAAGATGTGGAAAAGGCTATCTTAACGTTTTCTCGAATCTTAGCTTTTTGTTCGCTATGTAGAAAAAGTAACGTGGCTTCGTTGGTTAAGGACTTACTGTGAAAAGTCAGCTCCAAAATCTTCCATCACCAAAGCATAACTATTCCGGTAATACCATTTCTTTATAAAGATGCGCCTAATTTAGCCCGCGTAGGCGGGCTTAGTTTCAGTAGCCCCAGCCTTCCAGGCTGAGGGCGATTAAGCGCAGCCTCATACAGAATTGGTATAAGAATCTAGAACGTAGGGACGAACAATTCCGGGAATTTCTAACGGTACTTAAACAAAAATCAAGCCCAAATAAACCCAAAACTAACTGGCTGGTATTTTTTTTTACGGTTACTCCTTAGACAGTTTGTTAGATGGAAGAAGAGAAGGTAATTTGAGCCGCGCTACGCGAACGCAAAGCGACTAAAGAATATGAGGATTTGTTATTAGAAATAATTGATAAAGAACCGGCAGAATATGGGTATGATTTTGGTAGATGGACATCTGCTCGATTAGCATAGACAGGCTTAAGCAACTTTTTAGAATGAAATAGCCCTGGTATTTCGCAATTGTGAAGGTAACTCCCCAAACATGTCTTTGCAATCTCTAGCAAAATTACCTGCACTCCAGAACCCAAATTGATTAGCAAGCATAGTTATAGTACAATCTTCCGGATAGCTTGCCTTCAGGCGTTGTCGCAGTGCATTGAGTCTTCGTACCTTGAGATAGCGCATGGGACTCATGCCAAATAACTCCTTAAAACCATAGGATAAAGCAGAACTGCTAGACCCTAATTTTTGAGCTAGTTGTTTTAAGGTGAGAGGTTTTTCAAAGCTGGATAACATTTCTTGCTCTGCTTGGGCAATCAATTTAGCTCGTCGAGAAGGTTTAAGGAAACATTTGGAATTCAACTTGATGGGAATATTAACTAATTAACAAGAGATATTTGAGTCAGAAACATTTTTAAATGATGATGAGTAAGTTTTAAAATTAAAACTGTGTTAATCCCCGAAGTTTTCAGCTATTAATTTGGTGGGTAAATAGAGTTTAGTGGGGTACTGTTTAAACTGCTCAAAACCATATTTTTGGTAAAATATGACTGCATTCTCATTTATTGCTTCTACTACAACAGCTAGCGATGCAACCTGCGAGGTAGCATCTAAAATCCTTTTAAGAGCATCAATTAAAACCAACTCACCGATACCTTTACCTTGATGACTCTGCGAGACAGCAAGACGACCTAGTAAAGTAGCGGGAAGTAAAGGATAACGCGGTACAGTTTTTGCAAAGTCTTCATTTAAATTAGAAACATCCACTGTATAGGAAGAAAGCGTGTAGTAAGCAATAATATCAATGTTCGGGGAATCAATTAATACAAAAACTGTAGAAACTTTTTTCTTAAGCTCCTGAGATGCGCCTTTACGAATATAATTGTCTAAACTATCATTTCCGCTAATAAACGCCGAACGGTTATGCCTCTTTTTATCAAGCAATTCAATCGTTAATGCCATTGTTTTCCATTACTTGCTTGTAACGTGAAGTTGCTTCTCGCAAAGCATCCGAGGGCTTGGGTGGATTTAAAATTGCTTCAACAAAAGCTTCTGCATCCTCTGTACTCAATTTTAAAGTTTGTTGCTGTTCGATAACTTTATACGCAGCTGCTTGAACGCTGGCTATGACGAAATCCGTTAAGGTTACTCCTTGTAAATCAGCGGCTTTCTGCCATAAAGCTTTGATTTCTGGATTCACGCGAGCCTCTAAACGAGCCATTGATTTCGGAACGTTAGTGTTGCTCATAGATTATATGTAAATAACTAACTTTTATATTATATACGGCAAATTGCCGTATTTGTATAAGTAGATTTTTATCTGTTACGAGCATAACCGTCTAGCTCGCGGTGATAGTGATTTTATGAATGTTATCTTGCCACATTTTTAATGATGAATTGATACGTTAACCATGAAAATTACAGTAGAAGATGCCCAAATCATCAAAAATATAGAACCATTACAACTGAGGAATTATTTGCAATCTCACGGTTGGTATGAAGATGGACAATTTCTTGATAATGCTACAATTTGGCACAAGCAAGTAGTACAAGAAGGGTAGTTAAGGCTAAAGTCCTAACTACGAATCTTTATTTTTTATAATTAATATTAACTTACCCAGGAATCGAACAACCTAATTTAGAAAGAATATCTCCCAGAGTTACACCCTGCAAACTTGATAAAACAATTTTTGCAGCACCAACCCTTTCTACTGAACCGATTCCTATAGTTAACATTCCTGCCCCAAGAGCTGCTTCGATTCCAGAAGTTGCATCTTCTACCACAACACATTGGGCTGGTTCTAATCCTAATTCACTAGCTGCATAAAGAAATAAGTCTGGTGCTGGTTTAGAGCGTTGAACGCTGTTACCATCGGCGATTACATCAAATTTATCGGCAATTCCGAGTTTTTCGATGACTGCACGAGCATTCTTGCTTGCAGAACCAAGAGCAATTTTAATTCCTTGTTCGCGCAATTCTGAAATTAAACTTCCAGCACCGGGTAATAAATAATAAGATGTTATTTGCTCGATAGATTCGACGTAATAGCGGTTTTTACGCTCCATCATCTCTTGAATTTGCGATTCCGAATATTTCCTTTCACCGATTATTTTTAACAAAGAATCTCTTCGAGAAACACCACGTAATTCTTCGTTCGCTTCACGGTTGAAAGGAATATTTTCTTCGTCAGCTAGTTTCTGCCAAGCTTGGTAGTGAAATTCTGCGGTGTCTGTAAGTACTCCATCCAGGTCAAAAATAAAACCTTTAATTTCTGTTTTCATATTGCTAATTTCCGGTTTAAGGTCAAAAGAATACCAATTATTCCGCCAATAAAGTTTGAATTGCAGACGTTTCCAAGTAGGAGGTAAATTTGGTTTTGCTATCGGTCCATTTTCGGTAAATTGGATACCTGCATAACCGAAAATTACAGCTTGCCAAATATTACCGCAAGATGCAGCATGAATTCCCGATTCGGCATTATCGCGTCTATTTTCTAAATCTGCAAATGCTGATAATCTAAAATATTCGTAAGCTTCTGCCGTTTTACCAAGAGTTGCTGCGACAATTCCATGAATTGCTGGACCAAGAGAAGAACCGTAAGTAATGTCAGTACGGGGTGCGTAATAATCCCAATTTTTGAGGAGAATTTCTTTACCATAATCAGTTTCGGCAGTTCTCCCCATTACATACAGCAACATTAAAACATCAGGCTGCTTGAGAATCTGCCGCTTGTTAACTTCGGTAAGACCTAACAAAGATGGCATCGAACAGGTTCGAGGTTCGTAATCTTCAAGATTAACATCTTCTAATTGGAAGAATCCCTCAAACTGCTCGATAAGTCCGGTTTCCTGATTGTAAGGAATAAAGATATTTTCAGCAATATCTTGCCAACGCCAGCGTCGCTTTGGAGTTAGTTGTAGTTTTTCTTCTAACTGAGCAGCTTTTTGGGGAAATTTACTATTAAGCCAATTGTAGACATTAAGGGCTTTTTCTAAATGCCATTGCACCATGCGATTAGTGAAAGCATTGTTATTCACATCATGTTCGTGATACTCATCCGGTCCGATTACGTCAAGAATTTCATAGCATTCCCGTTTAACGTTAAGGTGAACGCGACTACTCCAGAATAAAGCAGTATCAAGAATAATTTCTGCACCAAAATCGTGCATCCATTCATCATCACAAGTAACTTGCCAGTAAAACCAAGCAGCAATGGCTATATCTGCACTAATGTGAATTTCTCTGTCGCGAACCCAAATACGGATATCTTCTTCGTAAAAATTCTCTGGTGGTGCCCATCTCGGAGTTACTTCATCCCCAGTTGCAGCACTTTCCCAAGCATACATTGCACCTCGATAGCCGTAATATTTTGCTTTGCGTCGCGCACCTTCAAGGGTATGGTAGCGATAGGTAAGTAAATTGCGAGCAATTTTCGGTTGGGTAAATACGAAAAAAGGTAGAATGAAAAATTCTGTATCCCAAAATATATGACCGCGATATCCAAAGCCAGATAAGGTTTTGGCAGGAATACTAACTCTCTCATCATGAGGAGCGCAAATTAATAGTTGAAATAAATTGTACCGTATAGCTAATTGAGCTTGAGTGCTTCCTTCAATTACTATGTCGCAGCAATCCCATATTTCTTGCCAAGCTTTTTGATGATTTTTCCGCAATTCTTCATAGCTTGGAAGTTCCTGCAACTTATCACGAGCAGCTTGAATTGGGTTTTCAACCTCTCGTGAAGTAAAAACCGTAACTAATTTATCAACAGTAATAGTTTCCCCTGCTTTCGTCTCAAATTTTGCTTCTACACTTGGAAAACCCGGAGATTGAATATCTCGATATTCGGCTTTAGTCCCCGATATTTCCAGCTTAAACGCCATTCCCAATTGAGTGCGAGAACTTCTAGTGCGAGCCTGCAACCAAGTCATAGCCGAGCTATAACCTTGGTTTAGAATTAACCAGTGATTGAATCCCTCATGATTTTCCGGATTCCCATCAATACTTGCTCTAATCCCAATTTTGCCATCAAAATCAATTGGTGTTAGTTGAATCCGTAGTGCTAAAACATGTTGTTCGGACTGACTGGTAAACCGTTCAAAGTAAAGGTCAATTGTTTTACCATTCGGACTGCACCAACTGATTTTACGACTAAGAACACCATGCTTTAAATCTAATTGACGCTGATAGCTGAGAATTTCTCCTTTATCTAAACGAAATTCTTCGTCATCAATAATAATATACAACGGCAGCCAGTTAGGACAATTAACGAGTTCGGTATAGTAAATCGGAACATCATCATATAAACCATTAATAAAAGTAGCAGCTTCGGTACCGGGTAATCCTTCTTCAAAACTTCCTCTTGTACCTAAATAACCGTTACCGATAGCAAAAACAGTTTCTTTGTAGTTAAGTTGTTTGGGTTCAAATTCGGTTTCTGTGAGAATCCAATCTGAGTAGAGTAAATGGGGGTCTAAATTAAATTCATCCATTGATATTAATGATATTAACTATATTGTTAAATAATTTATACACTGACTAAAGTAATAATATCTATAAATTTATATGTGTTTATGTTGATGCATGAATTTTAAATTGATTAATTTTTTACTAAAAATAGATTAAGAAATAAACTGACTTTTAGAAAAAAAAGGCTCTGATAGTTTGTTGAGCCTCTATTTAAGTGCAAGTGGGATAAGAGTTTATAAATAAGTGTGATAAGGCTGATTATTTCCACAAAAAGATTAATTTTCAAGCCATGAAGAATACATTGTATTTCAACGAACAATTTATAAGTATCTTAATAAAAAAATCTTAGTTTGGACAAATGATATATCAATAAATATTGATTATAAAAGTAAAAATAATTTACTATTTTATGACAAATCCCCTATAGAACTACGGAAATATAAGATATTAAAGTTATTTAATGTTAAGAATATTAGCAAAAAACATGTAAGGGAATCAATGCAGTATTTTAGGGAAAAAGAATATTTTATTTGTATCATAAAGACGCTTTTTATTCTCTTCTAATAGTTTATATTTAGACGTGCTTGCATATAAATAAAAACAAAAATGGTAAATTTATCCCATATCTTCAAACAGTTAAAAGTGGCTGTATTAAGCTGCTTATTAACAATCACAATTTGGCTGGGGGTAATACCTTCAGCTCGGGCTAATAACAACCCAAACATTGATATTACTGACAGTCAGGTAATACCAACAATCGAAAATAGCCAACGTATGCAGGCTATTGCATCTTGCTTACCCAAACAACTTACGATTCAAAATAAAGATACGTTGAATCGTATTTCTCGTGCTTTATCTGAAATGACAAACGACCAGTTTCAAAGGGCATTTAACCTTAAAGATAACCCTAAGTTAAGCGATGCAGAAATTGAATTCAAAGCCTGTTTGCGACAAGCTGGTTTTACGCCCAAAGCTGACTTATAAAATCGCTTTTTATCTGAATGCTTCTGTCTAATCACTGATTTATTTAGACGCACTTATTGTAAGAGACTTCCGCAGAAAGGAAGTCTCTACAATTTATTGAAATTAATGCAATTAAATACTAGCTTTCGCCACCAATAGGTAGCCCAACTCCATGACTCGCTGCATCATCTTCAGTTTTAACTTTTTTTACTTTGGCTAAAAGCTTTACTGTATAAGGGTTTGAGAATGTGTTAGTTAGGAGATTTATACAACTTGTACTGGTTTAAGCAGTGCAGTTCAAATAGAATTACAGAATCTATTCCAATAGCCAGCAATCTATTGATAACGAAAAATATAAAAAAGTATAAATTATTACGACTAATTGTTGATTTGTACTCGACCTCGTTGAGTAACAATCCGACCTGGTATTCCGACTACTGTCGAATTTGCCGGTATGTCTTTTAGAACTACTGAAACTGCACCAACACGGGCGTTACTGCCAATCTTAATATTACCAAGAATTTTGGCTCCCGCACCGACAGTGACATTACGTCCCAAGGTAGGATGACGTTTACCGCTCTCCTTACCCGTTCCACCGAGGGTTACACCCTGATAAAGTAAACAATAATCTCCTACTATTGCAGTTTCGCCGATAACTACTCCCATTCCGTGGTCAATAAATACACCTTTGCCGATAAGTGCGCCAGGGTGAATTTCAATTCCTGTCAAGAAGCGAGCGAGATGGGAAATAAAACGGGGTAAAAAGAAAACACCAGCCTTATGAAGCAAATGAGCTATGCGATATAATATTATCGCTTGAGGTCCTGGGTAGAGAAGAAATACTTCTAACCAGTTTTTTGCAGCTGGATCGCGCTTCATCACAATCGCATAATCTTCAATTAAAGTTTTCCAAGCCTTCTTAAGAACAGTCCAGTTTTTTTGAAAAGAATAAACACTGCTCGGGAATTTTTCATTAGCAATCATAGTTAACAACCTCTTTACTATAGTTTTTTTGAATTTATAGATCGGGATTTGGAGTTCATGAAATCGATTAAGGTAAATCTATTTCCCAAAGCTTTACCAACGAAAAAATACGGTGAGGGTTATTAAAAAAATGGGTTTATTGAAAATAATAAAAATATTCGCAAAAACCCTTCGTATAACCCTTAAAAAAGTCTCCTAACACTAGTTATCTTGTTCTAATTGCATCCAGAACTTGGGCTGACTTTTTACCAACAAAAGTATTGTTGAGCATGGTATGAGAATCATCGGTTGGGCCGACATCAGAATCTGGATGATAGATAATAATCTTTAAGAAGTCATCAATTGCATGGAAGCTATGTAACTTGTTTTCTGGAAGACAGAAAACCGTTCCAGGCTCCATCTTGAAGGTTCCTTCATCTACCTGACAAGTTCCACTGCCCGAAGCAACAAGTCCAATCCGTAATGAGGGATGGGTATGAGGAGTTTGGGATATACCAGGAGGAACATAGAGGAAATTTAAGCATGGTTCTCCACGTCTTAGGGGATTAATCAGAACTGTTGAGGAGCAGCCATCAATATATTTTAATCTTCCAAAAGGTTCGATTGGTCCCCCAATATTGAAAAGTCCAGTGTAATTGAGCAGAGTTGCAACTAGAACTTGTCCCGAACCATCTAAAGAAAAATTACCTGGAACAGCAGCAAAGCAGTGTTCTTTTAATAAAAATTCTCCGCTATTGCACTTAAGAGTAACTTCACCCTCTGAGACAAATAAGAAATGGGTATCGGCTTCACTTTCATCAACTTTAATAGAATTAATAACCCAACGAGCGATTGATGGATGACCTGCCATTGTATAGTCTAGTTGTATGGTTTCTAGGAACTGCTGGCAGTAAAATTGTTGTGTTGTTGTAGTAATCATGAATAATAACCTATGGAAATTGATTAGTTTTGCTTGTCTGTTTTTCAATAGAGGCGGCAAAATTATTTTATGCAATGCCTGCAAAAGATTTTTTTCGGTAAGCGCTGCGATAGCGATTTTATTCATTTCAAATTCTTTTCTAAAGCATGGGAACTAGAAGAGAATGAGTGACTCAAGTCATTACTCAGCAAAGGTTATTTATGGTGCTGCTTGTACCGTTTTTTTTAATTAGGAATGGCCCAATTGGCACATTTATGTTGTAGGGTGCTGTGACGGAACCCAACACCCGAGTTGGGTTGCGCGCAGCGACACCCAACCTACAAATTAATATGTTACCCATCAAAACGGCTGGGGACAGACTATTAGCTTGTGGGTAAATTTCAACCCAGATGTAACCCAATTCTCAATTTCTCAAATTGTTCTTTAAATCAAAACCCACAACTCCTTAATACGATAAAATTATGAAAAAATATTAAGGTTGTATCTAAATGAATTTACTCCTTTCGAGCTTGGGAATTATCCTTGCAATATTAGTTGTAGGCATCGCACTATATTTAATTTCCGCTCGTCGCTATCAATCATCTGACTCCGTAGCCAATTCCTATGACGAATGGACGGACGATGGTATTTTGGAATATTACTGGGGAGAACACATTCATTTGGGACATTACGGTTCCCCACCCACAAACAAAGATTTTTTAGTTGCTAAATACGATTTCGTTCATGAAATGGTGCGTTGGGGTGGTTTAGATAAATTACCTACAGGTACTACCGTTTTAGATGTTGGTTGTGGAATTGGAGGAAGTAGCAGAATTTTAGCTAAGGAATACGGTTTTGATGTTACTGGTGTTACTATCAGCCCCCAGCAGGTGAAACGTGCAACTGAGTTAACTCCTGAAGATGTCAGCGCTAAATTTCTGGTAGATGATGCGATGGCTCTTTCTTTCCCCGATGCTAGTTTTGATGTAGTCTGGTCGATAGAAGCTGGACCGCATATGCCGGATAAAGCGGTTTTCGCTAAGGAATTGATGCGAGTAGTTAAACCTGGTGGATTATTAGTTGTAGCGGACTGGAATCAAAGAGATGACCGTCAAAAGCCCCTTAATTTCTGGGAAAAACCAGTAATGCAGCAGTTATTAGATCAATGGTCCCATCCTGCTTTTTCAAGCATAGAAGGTTTTTCCGAACTGTTGGAAGCAACCGGATTTGTGGAAGGGGAGGTAATTACAGCAGACTGGACAAAAGAAACACTTCCATCTTGGTTCGATACTATTTGGCAGGGAATCATTAAACCCCAGGGATGGATGCGTTTTGGGGTTGGTGGTTTTATTAAATCTGTGCGGGAAGTACCGACAATATTGTTAATGAGGTTAGCATTTGGTACCGGACTTTGCAGATTTGGAATGTTTAAAGCAGTTAGAGGTAATTCAACATCGAAATCCGCAGATGCTTCGAGTCAAGTTGCTCAAGTTTGAATTTGGTAATTGGTAATTGGTAATGGGTAATGGGTAATTGATAGAATTTGTGTAGGTTGGGTTAAGCGAAAGCGCAACCCAACAATTTAATATTAATGTAATTGTTTCATTTTGTTGCCGAACAAAAAAAATTAGATGTAGAGGATAACCAGAGAATAATTATATAATATACAAATTTATTTTTACAGATAATGAATTTTAAATACCCTAAAAGTATATCAGATTGCCGTAACACAAATGATTTTAGAAATTTAGCAAAATCAAAATTACCCGCTCCCATATTTCACTATATAGATGGAGCGGCTGATGATGAAGTAACTTATAGAAGAAATACGGAAGCATACGAGCAATGCGATTTAATTCCTAATGTTTTGGCAGGAGTTGAAGAAGTAGATGCTTCTGTGGAAATAATGGGCATGAAAATCGATATTCCGATGTTTTGTTCGCCAACAGCATTACAAAGATTATTTCATTATGACGGTGAAAGAGCGGTAGCTAAAGCTGCGGAACAATATGGAACTTTGTTTGGTATTTCTAGTTTAGGAACCGTGAGTTTAAAAGAGATTGGTAAAACAATTTCTACACCCAAAATGTTCCAATTTTATTGTCATAAAGACAAAGGTCTTAATGATGCGATGATAGAAATGTGCAGGGCAGCAAATTTTGATGCGATCGCGCTCACCGTCGATACAATTACTGGAGGAAACCGAGAACGAGATTTATGGACGGGATTTACTACTCCTCCGAAACTTACACCTAGTAGTTTAATCAGCTTTGCTCTACATCTGAATTGGTCTTTGAATTATTTATTACGAGAACCATTTAGTTTACCGCAATTGGAAGAACATGTTAATAAAGGAACCAATGTAGCGGTATCGGTGGGTGATTATCTAAGTACTATGCTGGATCAATCAATGGATTGGAAAGATGCTGAAGAGATTAATCGTAAATGGGGTAAAAAGTTTTGTTTAAAAGGTGTTATGAGCGTTGATGATGCAAAAAAAGCAGTTGATATCGGAGCCGATGCCATTATGATATCAAATCATGGCGGTCGTCAACTGGATGGTTGTATATCTCCTTTCGAGCAGTTAGCGGAAATCGTTGACGCTGTGGGAGACAAAATTGATGTAATCTGCGACGGTGGTATTAGAAGAGGAACCCATGTTCTCAAAGCTTTGTCGGTTGGAGCAAAAGCTTGTTCTGGTGGAAGATGGTATTTATATGCTTTAGCAGCTGGCGGACAATTAGGAGTTGAAAAAGCTATTTCTAATATGAGGAATGAAATCGAAAGAGATATGAAATTGATGGGAATTACAAAACTTTCTCAACTGTCGAGAAAGAATATAAAATTTAGATGATTGTAATTGAAAAAACCTCACCACGCCACTTGCTACAACGGAACGCCATTTGCTACAACGCGAGGAACCCGCGCAACGCAATGGCTCGGGTACCTCCGCAACGCAGTGGCTTCTTAATCCCTCTGCTGATAAAATTTAGATAATTGAAAAAACCTCACCCTTAATCCCTCTCCTTATTAAGGAGAGGGAGATAAGACATTGTAATTTTAACTTGTGATTTTTTCTCGTTCAATAACTTCTATGTACACCGTAGCCGCTATTTTGGAAATGGAGATAAGAGATAGACAAAATAAGTCGAAACAGATATGAAATTAATAGGAATTATAAAATTATCTAAGATGTCCAGAAAGAATATAAAATTTAGATTATTGTAATAATAATATAACCATTAACCGCTTCCGGCTTCCCTCTCCTTTAAAAGGAGAGGGACTGAGGGTGAGGTTTTGCATTTAAAGTAATACCTAATATCGAATTTATGGATAGTCAAGAATATTTAATTCCGTTAAAAATTGCCGTAATGACTGTTTCCGATACGAGAACGGAAGCTGATGATAAATCGGGTAAAATATTAGTTGAAAGTTTAACAACAGTAGGACATAATTTAGCAGAAAAAGTAATCGTTCCCGATGATATTTATCAAATTCGTGCTGTTGTGTCTCGTTGGATTGCCGATGAATCCGTTCAAGTAATTTTAACAACTGGTGGTACGGGAGTAACGGGACGTGACGGTACGCCAGAAGCAATTAAACCTCTTTTAGATAAAGAAATTGAGGGATTTGGAGAGATATTTCGGATGATTTCTTATCAAGAAATTAAGACTTCTACTATTCAATCTCGCTGTTTAGCTGGTGTTGCTAACGGTACTTACATATTTTGTTTACCGGGTTCTTCTGGTGCTTGTAAAACCGGATGGGAGATTATTAAAGAACAGCTTGATTCCCGCAATCGTCCCTGTAATTTAGCTCAATTGATTCCGAGATTAAGAGAATAGGGAATTGGGAATTGGGCATTGGGCATTGGGCATTGGAAATAATTATATAATCAGTCGTAGGTTGTGTGAAGGCTCGACTAAATTATAAAAATAACTAGCTAATTATATTAAGCCGCAACCCAACATTTTTTTCGGAATAAACTAATAAATTCAAAGTGATTGTATTTATCCTTTTAAAAATATTTTTATGCGCTGTTTATTCCAAATAACAATTACTCTCTGGTTATTTTTTATCTCATTAGTATTATTGCTAGTTAACTTTAATAAATACAGAGACTTAAACATTCTTGATTGCGATACGGACGCAGAAATTGTATTCAAACTATTTATAATTTTACTCTGGTTGACAACATTAATTATTTGGGAAATAAATTTAATTAGCAAGTACCGCTATAAACGCAAACATTTCTTATTCATCGGTAGTTTATCTATTGCTCTTTCTATTGGATTTATTCCTAAGTTTGTTGCTTTGATTCAATATGATGCTGAAATTAACAAGTTTTGTCTTTAATTGCTCGGCGTATCTGCAATTTTATATTAACTATAATCGGGATTTTATTATCTTATGAAGACAGCTAATACACCTTAAATCTGATTTTTAATAATAAATTGGAAGACAAATATTTTATTATTATGTCTTCCAATTCAAAAAAATACAAGTTATAAAATATATTCTTATGAAATAGATTAAACAGCTTTTTTCTTAGCTTGATTTATCATTTTAGTTCCTAGAGCAATTAATCCTGCATATAAAACCGACCAGAAACTAGTTCCAGATTCGGGGACTTTAACGTTAGATTTTGTATTTTTAAACGCTAACAAAGTGACATTCCTATCTCGTTCAAAAAACCTTTCTACAGAACCCTCAAAAAGAGAAGTGCTAATTGCTCGACTTCTACCTGAATCACCAACTTCTTCAACAGCAGAAGAACTGAAATCGCTGGTAAGATTAATATTTTGACTTTTAGTATGATTAAAAAAATCAATTTTACCTAAAGCGTCAATATTGGCTGCAAGGGTAAAATATTCTAATATGCTATTTTGGCTAATCTTATTTGAATCTAATTGCGTTGAGTCGAGGAAATCAAATCTACTTTCTGGGGAAATACCAGTTGTATCTAAAAGATAAAAAGCAATATCTCCAGCAGCACTCGCAGTTTCAATTCCTGGTTTATCTACCGCAGCTTCTAGATCGAGAATAGTTGTAAAGTCGAATGATAAAGTCTCGTTACTACTTACATCAAAATTAGCAAAAAATCTTGGCATAGTTTCCGCAAAAGCATGGTAACTTGAACCCTCACCAAATACTAAACTTTCTGCAATATTAGATATGTCTAATGGAGTTGGTTCGGCATTGGTTTCAGAAAAGTTGCGAAAATCTGCGATGCTATCATCTGCGTTAGTTTCATTTGAAGCATTCGCGTCATTAATCGCTTCAAATGCTGCGTTTTCTTGATTGAAATTTGTAAAAGTTAAATCCCCGAAAGAAGCAGCAAAAGTAGCAGCTAAAGCAGGTGAAGTTGCCAATACTGAGGTAGCAACAATTGGAGAGACTTGTAAAATTAACTTTTTGCCAAATTTTGAATATAACTTCTTCTGCATTTTTTTCATGATTTTATTTTTAATTTATATAATGTCCGAAAAATTAACTATATTAGCTAGTATTTGTAGAATACAGAATAAGTAGTTCAATTACGGAGAAAATAACCTTGAATCATGAAAATTTTACAAAGTCTTATATAATTAAAAATTCACATTGACAAAATTTGATGTACGAACTTAACAGTCATCGAACCTTCTCCGACAGCGGAGGCTACTCGTTTAATTGAATCAAAACGGACATCACCAGCTGCGAAAATTCCTGGTTGAGAAGTTTCGAGTAGAAAAGGTTGACGCTTGAGTGAAGGTATATCTTCATTGCTTAAATGCATACCTGTTTTAATAAATCCTTTTTCATCTGTGGCGATATTGCTCGGTAGCCAATCAGTGCAGGGGATGGCTCCGACAAAAATAAATACTCCTGCAACTTTAACTTCTTGTTTTTCTTGGGTTTGATTGTTGGTAATTTCTACTGCTTCGAGACAATCTTCACCCATCATTTTAGTAACTTCGGTATGAGTCAAAAGCTCAATCATGTCGCTTTGTTCAATGCGATCGCTAAGGTAAGCTGACATGCTATGGCTCAGACTATCACTCCGAATCAACAGTAGGACTTTCTCGACATATTGAGAAAGGAAAATAGCGGCTTGCCCTGCGGAGTTACCACCACCGACAATTACAACAACGCGATCGCGACATAATTCGGCTTCGACGGCGGTTGCACTATAGTAAACCCCGCAGTCTTCAAATTCTTCGCATCTATCTACGGGTAAGCGTTTATATCTTACCCCAGTAGCAATTACAACACAGCGGGCAGTTACTTGTTCTTCGCTAGCTAGTGTAATCAGTTTATAGCCTTGGTAAGATTCTAATCCGACGACTTTAGCTGGGCTGGTAATTTGCGCTCCGAATTTTTGAGCTTGCAGTAAAGCGCGGTTGGCTAAATCGGTTCCCGAAAGACCTAAAGGGAAACCCATATAGTTTTCAATTTTGGAACTACAGCTAGCTTGCCCGCCTGGTGCAGTTTTTTCTAAAACTATAGTCTTTAATCCTTCAGAGGCACCATAAACCGCTGCGGCTAAACCTCCAGGTCCGGCTCCGATAATTGCTAAGTCATAGACTATATCTTCTAAGGGTTTTCTAATTCCTAAAACTTTTGCTAATTCTGTATTCTCGGGATTTTTAAGAACTGAATTATTATCGAGCAGTACAATTGGAGTTTCTTCGCGAGTAATTTCAAACTGTTTGAGAAGCTCATCAACGGTGCGATCGCTCTCCAAATCAATCCAGGTGAAGGGAATTTTGTTTTTAGCGAGAAAGTCACGCAGTCGCAAGGTATCGCGGGCGTATTTGGAACCAATTACTTTTAATCCGGTATACTCGGAAGATTCTAAAAGCTGTCTGCGAGTCAAAAAAGCTTGAAGAATACAGTCGCCAAGTTGGGGAATTTCTTTGAGAATACGTTTGAGGTCGGCATTAGAAACCTCATAAACTTCACAATCGGTTGCAGCCACCGCACTTACAGGAGAAGGTCTACCCGTAAGCATGGAAATATCACCTGTAAATTCTTTTTCTTCGTGAACGGTAACGGTTTTTTGCTTGCCTGTAGAGCGTTCGACGATTTCTACTTGACCTTTTTTAATCACAAAAAACTTAAAATCATTATCTCCGGCACTAAAGAGTTTTTCCCCTTGTCGATAACTTTTTAAACTAGTAAATTTATCTAAAGCCGATAACTGCTTGTCTGTAAGCTGCACATAAGCAAGCTGCTCTAGGTTATCTTTAGTCATGATTTTAGTTCTGCGGATGCATCTGTTAGTTTACCATCAAGGCATCTTCGTTAACTATTCAAATAGTGATAGCTGAATTGTTTGTTTAGCACTATCAAGATTTGACAGCGAAAGACCTAACAATCGGATACTGCGATTTTCCAGTTGAATGCTGCTGAGTAAGGCTTTTGCCGAGCCAATTATTGCATTTAAATTACTGAATGAAACAGTTACAGTTTTGCTGCGAGTAATTTGCTGATAATCGGAAAATTTCACTTTGAGCGTTATAGTTCTACCGCTAGTTTGATGCTTTTCTAATCGCTTTTGTAGAGTTAGAGCAATTTGTTCGAGTTCCCGTAATATCGATGTTTCATCGCTTAAGTCTTTGGCAAACGAGTTCTCAGCACCGATTGACTTACGGATGCGGTTTGGTTGCACTGCTCGGTTATCTTCGGCTCTGGCAATGTTGTAGTAATAATTGCCTGCTTTGCCAAAATGCCTTACCAAAAATTCAAGTTTTAGCTCCTTTAAATTCGCACCATTATGAATACCTAATTTTTTCATTTTGGAAGCCGTAACTTTACCAATGCCGTGAAATTTTTCAATTGGTAACTTTTCCACAAATTCCTGGGCTTGTTCTGGTAAAATTACTGTCATCCCATTTGGCTTATTCGCTCCAGATGCCATTTTTGCCAGAAACTTATTTATCGAAACACCAGCAGATGCGGTAAGCTTAGTTTCTTGAAATATTTCCTTTCTAATTAAACGAGCAACTGTAGAAGCGTAAGGAATATTTTGTTTATTTGCAGTCACATCGAGGTAAGCTTCATCGAGAGCAACCGGTTCAAATATATCGGTGTAGCGTTTAAAAATATTGTGGATTTGAGCCGATATTTCTTGGTAAATATCAAACCGAGGACGAACGATAATTAAATGCGGGCATTTTGCAACGGCAAGTTTAGATGGCATTGCTGAATGAATGCCAAACTTCCTTGCTTCATAACTTGCTGCCGATACCACGCCGCGTTGATTGGCAGAACCTCCAACTACTAAAGGTTTACCTCGATACTTGGGATTATCTCTTTGTTCTACCGAGGCATAGAAAGCATCCATATCAATATGAATGATTTTCCTAATCTGGCTCACTCTATAACTCAAATTAAAACTAAAATTACCGGTATAATTGTACTAATTATTTTGATTTCCGCAACTTTGACTCGTCCCCCGCCTCAAGTTTTTTAACCATAGTTAAGCAGAGTTTTGATTTGAAAATACAATCTTTAATCAATGAGAGAGATTTAATTAAAGTGAGAAATTTCTCATTAAACTTTCATGCATACTTCATAAGTAAAGTTGATTATGTGAATAGAAAAGCAGATATCAATTAGATGTTTTCTTTGCGCTCCCAATTAATGACGGCTAGTTCAAGTTGATGTGTTTCTAAAATGTGTTCCCTGAAAAATAGAATTAGTAAAGCACTAATACCATGAAAAAGTTATTATTTTATTGCCAGCATATATTAGGAATGGGGCATTTAGTCCGTAGCATGGAAATTGTTCGCGGCTTGATGCCAGATTTTCAGGTTTGCTTTATAAATGGTGGACAAGTTGTTAAAGAGTTTCAAATTCCTCAAGGAGTTGAAGTTATAAATTTACCCGCTATTAAGACTGATGCCGAGTTTAAACAGCTACAGGTTGTTGATAGTTCTTTATCTTTAGCTGAAGTTCAAGAAATTAGAAAAAATCGGCTTTTAAAAGTTGCTGAGGAATTTCAACCTGATGTATTGATGATTGAATTATTTCCATTTGGCAGAGGTAAGTTTTCTTTTGAATTAATTCCCTTGTTGGAAAAACTACGCGCTTGCAAAAAGCCCGTGAAAATAGTTTCTAGTTTGCGCGATATTGTTGTAACCAAAACAAATCGGGTTAAATATGAAGAAAAGGTCTGTAGATTAATGAATCAATATTTTGATATGCTATTGATTCACGGCGACTCAAATTTTATACATCTAGATGAAAGCTTTTCTAGATTAAGAGATATTCAATGCGACACTAAATATACTGGCTACGTTGTGCAAAAAGTAGAAGTTAAAACAGAATTAAGTCAGGAAGATAAAAAGATAATTGAATCGGAACAACCGTTAATCTTAGTCAGTGTCGGCGGCGGTAGGTTTGGACATGATTTAATTGATTGTGTAATTGAAAGTGCTGATATTTTATCTGCAAAAATTCCCCATCACATTCAGGTATTTACTGGGCCATTTGCACCGGAAGCTCAATTAAAAGCATGGCAATATTTTACTCAGAATAAGCATAATATTAAAGTTAGCCGCTACACCCCAAATTTACTCAGCTACATGCAAAAAGCCGACCTTTCGATTAGCATGTCTGGCTATAACACCACTTTAAATGTGATGAATACTGGTGTTAGAGCAATGATTTTACCTTTTAAGGGTAATGACGACCAAGAACAAAGAATCAGAGCAAGTAAATTAGATAATTTAGGAGTTGTAAAAATGCTTGATGATTCTGATTTACAACCTCAAATATTTTCGGAAAAAGTAATTGATTATCTCAGAATAGAACCTTGCA
Organism: Rivularia sp. PCC 7116; assembly: GCF_000316665.1. GTDB lineage: Bacteria > Cyanobacteriota > Cyanobacteriia > Cyanobacteriales > Nostocaceae > Rivularia. The sequence continues at coordinate 3,639,430 of NC_019678.1, forward strand.
AAATTAAATTTGATGCTAATGGTGTAGAGAATACCGCAGCATTAATAAAAAATCTGGTTGTACATCAAAAAATCGCTTAGCTTAATCTTAGCTTAATCTTAGCTTAATTAAAAATAAATTTTACCGTCCAACAATCATCTAACTTACAACTGATAATTTCATGAATAAAACTCAAGCAAAAATTTGCATTACAACGATAGAATATCCTCCTGATGTTGGTGGAGTTGGTGAATCGGTAAACCGCATTGCTAAAATGCTTGCTAATAGCGGTTATGAAGTTCACGTTGCTGTTTTTCGCTCCAAACAACGGTTTGCTTCTGACGATATTCGCAGACGTGCTGGTTGCAATACAAGTTTACAAGATAATATTTTTGTACATCGCATACAGTCAGCAGTTCGCGCTAACGTTACTGAATTAACTGATTATTTAACTGATGTTTATTTTCAACTCAAACTTTTACATCAGAAATATCAATATGACCTATTTCATGGCTTTTTTATGATTGAAACGGGTTATGTGACAACGCTTTTAGCTAAAGAAAATAATCTACCGGTAATTAACAGCGTTCGTGGTGCAGATTTGCACAAACATATTTTTAGTCCTAAAAATCACGCTCCAATATCGTGGATTTTAGACAATTCTGACTGGGTAACTTTCGTTAGTCATACTTTACAAAAAAGGGCGGGATTGATTTGTCCTCGTAGTAAATCAAAATCTTCATCTTTTTGGAATTCTATCGCTCCGATTAATTTTGAAGAATTACCAACTCCGGATTTAATTAAAGAGTTACCAGGTTTAATTATTGGTACTACCGGAAGATTTCGCGATAAAAAAGGGATTGAATATCTTATCGACGCTTGTAGTAAACTAAGTAAACGCATAAACCTGACTTTGTTACTGATTGGTGATTTTGTCGAAAAAGAAAGAAGTTACTGGGAGCATGAATTAAAACATCAAGATTTGGGTTCTCGTTTTCAAGTAACTGGGATTAAAACTCGTCAAGAAACTTTAGCTTATTTACCTCATTTAGATATTTTTGCCATACCTTCTTTAACTGACGGTTGTCCGAATGCATTATTAGAAGCGATGTCAGCAGGTTGTACAATTGTTGGCAGCAATGCTGATGCTATTGGTGAAATTATTGAAAATGGCAAAGATGGCTTATTAGTTAACCCAGGAGATTCCTCAGAATTAGCAGCAGCATTTCATTATTTAGCTGATAAACCCCAATTGCGAAAACAATTAGGTGCAGAAGCAAAACTTAAAGTCTCAACGCAACTTGCACCAGCAATTGAATTAGATAATTGGTTAAGTATTTATCAGCGAGTTTTTGATAAATCCAAATCCGTTTTCTTGAGTCTAGTTAATTAAATTACAGGTATATTTCTCCCCTCTCTCCCCCCTCTTCCCCTTCCCATCACAGGAGAAAGTAATAATGCCCGAGAAAAAAGTGACAATTGTTGTTGTTCCGCGAGAGCGTTTTCAATTTGCGAAGGAATCTCTTGAAAGTCTTTACCAAAACACTAATTATCCATTTGATTTAGTTTATGTAGATAACAATTCACCTACAAAACTGCGACGTTATCTAGAAACTCAAAGTAAAGAGAAAGGGTTTCAAATAGTGCGATCGCATCACTATCTTTCACCAAATGCTGCCAGGAATCTGGGTTTGCGTCAAGTTACTACTGAATATGTGGTGTTTGTTGATAATGATGTTGTTTTTTCTCATGGTTGGCTCAAACCTTTGGTTAATTGCACTGAAGATACTGGAGCTACAGTAGTTGGTTCTTTGGTATGTCAATATAAACCAGTTCATGAAATCCTTCACTGTGCCGGTGGTGAATATATGCAAGCTGATGAATTTGCAAAGTTTTTACGAGGTGAATCTGCTGTCTCTCAAACTTTGGAAAATCAAGGTAAATGGCGAATTAATGAAAAAACACCATTCCAAAATCAGCGAATTGTAGATGTAGCCGATAAATTAAAACGTCAACCTACTGGGTTTATTGAATTTCATTCGATACTGGTGCGAAGAGAAGTTTTTAGCAAAATTGGCATGTTAGACGAAAGTTTAATGTGTACTAAAGAATACATTGACTTTGCGATGTCTGTAACTAAAGCTGGTGGTGAGATTTATCTCGAACCGGCTTCTATAGTTACATTTCTTACCCACCCACCAGCACCAGCCTTGAAATGGCAGGATTTACCTTATTTTATGTTGCGGTGGAGCGATGCTTGGGAACTAGAGAATTTACAGCATTTCCGCAAAAAGTGGGATTTAGTCGAAAACGAATATTTTATTAGACGCTGTACCACAAAGCTAGGAAAAAGAAGATACGAAGAAATTGTCAAACCTGTAGTTAAAGGTTTTAGCTTTTTACCCAAACCTTTAAGAAAATCCCTAGAAAAAAAGTTAGTTGCTTGGGAAAAGAAGCTTAATCGTTATTTATCCAATCGTCATAGCAGATTGACAAATAGCTATTCAAACATGAATACAGATATCAATTCTCCGATACAAGCTTATAACCTCAGCAATCAAAAAGGAAATTAAACCCAAATGCTTTATAGAAAATTTGGTCAAACCGGATGGAAAGTATCTGCGATTGGTATGGGTACCTGGAATATTGGTAACCAGTGGGGCTATATAGAAGAGCCACAGTCTTTAGCTACCGTCCGCAGTGCTTTCGATAATGGTATAAATATATTTGACACTGCCGAATCATACGGCGTAACTCCTGGTTTATCGGAAGAACGTTTGGGAAAAGCTCTTAAAGGTATTCGCGACAAGGTTTATGTAGTCACCAAAATGGGACGTTTCGGCAGACGCACCGGACAAACTGTTCCCATGACAACAGTTGACATGGTTCGCCTTTGCGCTCATGCTTCCTTGTTTCGCTTGCGTACCGATTGGATTGACGTAATGCTTTGCCACGAAGGTAAAATCAAAGATCCAACTATTTATTTACAGGGTTTTGAGATTCTTAAAGAACAGGGTTATATCCGGCATTATGGTATCTCCACAGATAAATTAAAGGTTCTGAAAAAATTCAATGTCAACAATACTTGCAGTGTTGTGGAAGTTGACTATTCATTATTAAACCGGGACGCAGAGCCAGAATTTTTACCATACTGTCAAGAACATGGTATAGCTGTATTAGTTAGAGGTCCTTTGGCTAAAGGTTTATTATCCGGTAAATACAATTCAGAAACGGTTTTTACCGATAATGTTCGTTCTGAATGGTACATCGACGAAAATAGAAGGCAAAAATTAGCCTCTAATATGGCTAAGGTAGAAGCGCTCAAAACCATATTAGAACCTGGGGAAGAGATGATTAATACCGCTTTGCGTTTTCCTATATCTCATCCAATCGAACCAATAGCGATTCCTGGAGCTAAATCTCCCGCTCAAGCTGTCATGAATGCCAAGGCAGGAGACAGGATTTTATCGAGTCAGGAAATAGATAAGTTAATTTTGCAAATGCAGAGAAATAAGATGGCGTTGCTCAATCAAGCGTAGTAAGCCTAAAACTCATATCTGCTTTCCAGGTTCAACCTGGGAAATAGCTTATGCAGGCTCTGCTTTGGGCTTATACCAATTCTGTATGAGGCTGCGCTCAATCGCCCATGTCCTTACGGACACGCTCCGCTAACACTCTAGCTATGGTGGGGCTACTTAAACAAAGCCCCTCTACAGGGGCTAAATTCGGTGCATCTTTGTAAAGAAATAGTATTAGATGGTAAGTAGGTAGGCATAATTAAATATAAGATAAAACCTCACCACGCCACTTGCTATAAGTCGGGGAACCCGCCCAACGCAGTGGCTTCTCAATCCCTCTCCTTAGTAAGGAGAGGGAAGCCGGAGGAAGGGTGAGGTTTTATATTTAATTTGATCCACTTACTTAATTGGTAATTAAAAAGTATCATTTTTGTAAAACATAACATTAACTCGTAATGGGAGCATCTCGGTATCTGCTGCTATTAAAAAACATAGAATGTCATCTTTTTTGAAAAGGATTGTTGCCTTTGGTTTACAAGCTATTGTAATTTCTTCATTTTCTTGTCACAAAGTATTAGCTGAAGAAAAGCAAAATATTAATAAATATGCTATACAAAACTTCCCTAGCGTTGATGAATTATCTGATATAACAACATTACAGCGAACTCAAAATATTGATGAAAGTTATTTACAAAATCTGCAATATTTTATTCAGCGTTACAATATAGATACAGAATATCCTTTAAATAAAATTCAGCTAAATAATGCAACTGAACGCGATAATTTTGCTTCAATTCTTAATATTATTATCAAAAATATAAACCAATTGCAGAGTCAACAAAAGTCTAATCTACTTACTCAAGAGGAACTAATATTTTTACATAAACTGCAAACAGAATTTGCTTCGGAATTAAATAGTATTAATAACAGAATAGATAAATTAGAAAATAATAGTTTATCACAATTTTCTACCACAACTACCATGAGTGGAGAAATTGTCTTTGCTTTGAATGGTATTGCTAGTGGAAATAAAGCTAATGATAAAAGCGAAAAAATTGATAGTAACATAACTTTTGGCAATCGCGCTAAAATAAAATTCAAAACTTCCTTTACCGGTAAAGATAGATTAGACACTTCCTTGAAAACCAGCGATATCAAACCACTTAAATCAGCGTCAGGAACTGATATGGCACGCTTAGCTTATCAAGGAGATAAAGACAACGATGTAGAATTGAGCGATTTAACATACAGGTTCCCAATAGGAAAAAAAACTAGAATTTATGTTGGTAATAAAGGTTTAGATATTCAAGATTTTGCAGATTCGATTAATCCTCATTTAGATGACACAGAGTCAGGTGCTATATCCCGTTTCGCACAGCGTAACCCTATTTTCCGTCAAGGGGGTGGTGCTGGAATCGGCTTTAGATACGAGATTACCGACAGTTTAAAACTTGGAGCCGGATATGTTGCTAACGATGCCAATGAACCCGAAACCGGTATAATTAAATCCGATTATGCTGCGATCGCGCAACTGACTTTGGAACCTAGTAAAAAATTATCGGTTGGTTTAAATTACGTTCATTCTTACAACAACATCGATACTAATACCGGCAGCAGTGGTGCTAATGACCCATTCGATGATAATAGTAAAGCTATAACTGGGGATTCTTTCGGTTTACAAGCTTCAGTTGCTCTCAATCAAAACTTTTCTTTAGGAAGTTGGGTTGGTTATACTCGTGCTAAAGCCAACGATTTACCGCAAAAGCCAACTGCAAGTATTATTAATTGGGCGGTGACTTTTGCTTTCCCAGATTTAGATAACAAGGGTAGTTTGGCTGCCATAGTGATTGGGCAACCACCAAAACTGATTAACAATCAATATCAACCGAACAATCAAGAATATATAGATAAAGATACCTCCTTGCATTTAGAAGCTTTTTACCGTTTTAATATTAATAACAATATTGCCATAACTCCCGGTATAGTGGTGATTACCAACCCCGAGCATAATAGCGATAACGATACTATTTATATTGGAACTTTACGCACAACTTTTAGCTTTTAGAAAGTGTTTATAAAATAAAACAGCAGAGTGTGCTTACTCCCATCACGCTCTAAGATTACCTATAAGAATTTCTCCCTCACTCCCTCCCTCTCTCACTCTCTCACTCAATAATTTAGGTAATCTTGCACCGGGAAGGGAGTAAGACTGAGTTTTGATCAACATATACAGTCAATATCAAGCAATGAATAACCTGGATGTTGATAGTTTGAACAGTTGATCGTCTGCCAAGGAATCTGTAGTATTTATGCTTATAAAGATGAGAATTTAAATATTTTGTATACTACAAAGTAAAGAAAATTATCTAGGGGTATAATTACAAAGTTTTTATTTCTCTACCTTCAATTATGGTGTTAAACACCCAAATAAGCGACAATTTAGACATTAACCCACCCAAGACCACTGTTCTAGACGGTCAAGCGCAAATAACTTTTGACCAAAATAGAAATAATAGGGGAGTAACTCAAGGGAGTTTCAAAGGCTTATCACTTGCGTTTAGTCCTTCTCAGTTCACCGTAGATGCTCCGATATATGAGAATGTAAAAGATGCCTATAGCAACGATGAAGGAACTAACCAATCAAAATGGAAGGTTCCCAAAAACGACCCGTTAGTATCACTTGGAGTCGTTACATATACAAATGAGCTTATTTCTGGCGAAGATGGAAACGATTCTGGAAATTCCCAAAGCATCATAGGTGGTGGAAAGTTAGGTATTACAATAAATGACCCGGTGGGTGTAACTCAAAAAATTACATTTCCAATACGAATTTATGACCAACTAGAAGGTCCTGAAACAATTGCGCTTAAATCGACAAATAGACCTTTCAAGTTTTTAATTAAAGGGACACCTATTTATTTCGACTATATAGGTGGAAAGCCAATCTCGAATGCTACTGGTGTTGATACCCCAACACAGTATAAAGAAGCAGATCCAGGGCTTGAGGATCTAAGTTTTAACTTTGAGGTGCAAGATGGAACAACTGCACAGATTGAATTATTTGGCAGGTTCTATACAACAGAAGATTTACCTGACCCCGCGATCATCACTTCTATTTCTGAAGATACAGGAGTGCCTGGTGATTTTAGAACTAGCGATAACACACTTTTAATTAATGGTACGGCTGAACCCCTGAGTGAAGTTTCAGTGTTTTTAGATAGTGAAAAGATTGGCACGACCAATACTGACATTACAGGAAGCTGGTCATTAGATCGTACTGGCACAAAGTTATCTGATGGAACATACGAACTTACCGCAACTGCAATTGATTTAGAAGGTAATGCTAGTAGCACTAACAAGTCACAATTATTAGAAATTGATTCTGACTTTCATATAGAAGTTGATGATTCTGACCCTAACTTGACTGATGAAGCACGAGAAAAAATTCAAGACGCAGTGGACTTTTGGGAGAAAATCATTGCAAACGATATTCCAGATGTAAATGACCCTTCTGTTGGTGGACTAGTTGACGACCTAAAAGTAAAAATTAATGTCAATACAAATAGTACAGCAGATTTAGGCAACACATCAGGTTATAAGCATCGTCAGCCAAGTATCGACCCGCTTACAGGCGCTCCTTCAAGCTCCCCAGGTCTACCCTATTATGCAGAAATATTTTTTGAATTAGACGATTTAAAAACCCCCCAGGGGATTCACACGATAAAGCATAAACTAGGTCATGCCCTTGGATTTAACCAAGAGACGTTTGGTAACAAAGGATTAATTACGCCTATTCCAGGATACCAGGATACTTATGGTTTCAATGGAAGCAATGCTTATGCTGCCTATAAAACGGTTGGTGGCCCAACCCATAAACATAACACTGTGCCCCTTGATGAAACCGCAAGTCACTGGCATGAATGGCTATTCCCAGATGATTTTGGGAACGAAGGGACTGAAGGGTTGAATTCAGCTGGTGATGAATTAATGAGTAAGCAACCAGCCAAAAATAAGTATCCTTTTTTAAGTGAGCTTACGGTGGGAGTTTTAAAGGATTTAGGTTACGAGATAGAACCTAACTATCAAGCTGATGCAATTACTATGGAGACGGGAGTATATTTGTATTCAAGTAGCCCATTACTTAATATCCCATATTAGTTACAAATAAAAAGTTTGGCTCATCAGCACTTAGTATGCTCAAAAAGGGCGTTGCTGATTACAAGTATGAATGGCCCCCGCGAGCCCCCAATTATGGGGGAACAAGATAATTAAAAGTCCCCCGTTTAGGGTGTATTACGACTTTTTAGAATTCGACGGCAAAAAGAAAAGGTGAAATAAAAACTTCATATTTTTACCCAGCAACGTCAAAACGTTTATTTTGATGTGGAAATTGGACTTGTAGCTTGACAGCAATTAACAAGGGGATAGTTTGCGAAACTATCTAATTCTTCCGATTTGAGCAAACTTTCCCAGCCTGCTATTACTGGAGCATTCTGAGGTTTACTAAGACGAAGTTCTGCTAAAGCACTCAGGGAATCGTACCAAATCCCTTTTTCCGCGTAAAGCGCTGCTCGTTGCAGAGGTGTTGCTGAAGCGAGACGCTGTGTAAAAGTAGAATTTAGTTTAGTCCGTTGAATCCATCCATCAACAGCTTCTACTTGTTCTGGTTTTTCTGGACTACACTTATATTTTACTTTCAAAAACCAATGATAGTTAGTTTCGTTGGCTTGCAGTGGCTTAATAGCTTTATTTGTCGAAACGCGAATTATTCCCGGTTTTTCTGGTTTATTTAATAAAGTTCGATATACAGTTTTACTTGGTTTTTGGGACTCATCTTTGATAACAAACTCCAGCTTTGTAATAGATGATTTATCATAAGGAACAAAAAACCAAAAAGTAGGATAATCACTGGTTGTTAAACCCCAAATTTTAGTTACTGGAATATTGTCTCCTTGCACTTTAATAGTTTCTTCGTAGTCGGGAACCAATGCCATCAAAGATTGTGTATCGCTACCGCATCCTCTACTAGCCGCTGCTCCACGGTTTCCCGCACCACTGCGATTCGGTGGCGGCGGTGGCGCAGTAAAGCTAATTGAGCTACTGTTTGAACTCAATGATTGTGCTTTGATTGCTTTATAGAAAGTTAGATTAACTAAAATACTTGCTAATAAAGCAGCTGTAATTTGTATTTTTTGTAAATTATTTTTCATAGTCAGTTGTTAGTTTTTAATTGTTAGTTATTAGTGGTTATTTGTATCAATTTCGGTTATACCATAATCATAAACAAATTAGTTCAAAAAACTCTGCGTTCCTTGGCGCTTTCCTCCATGTCACTCTACGTTTAAAAAATATGCACTTCCGATACCAACGGATTTTATATTATTAGTTTTGAGTTCAAAAAATCATTTACTGTTCACTGTTCACTGCGAACTGTTAACTGTTTAAAGACTACCGTAGTACAGAATAAAGCGATGGCGGGGGGAACTAAAGGAACCCAGCAGCCGTTAGAACTTAATAAAATCAGACTGCTACCATATAAAATAATCAATCCTCCCCCAACTCCCAATACTAAATAAATCGGTTTTCGCAAGTACCAAGCCAGCAAACCACCAGTGAATGACCAACCAAAAACCCAAATTGCTTCACCCCATATCGGTAAACTCCATAATAAAGGTCTTCCATTTAATGCAGCACTCAGTAATTGACTCACCATCTGCGCTTGTAAAATAACTCCCGGTATGGTTTTTGCTTTTCCTTGTTCGGTATAGGGAGTCAAAGAATAATCTTTAAAAGTATGTGCAGTTGTACCAATGAGAACTATTTTACCTTCAACTGCTTTGGGGTTTAGTTTACCTGCTAGCACATCACCTAAAGTAATTTGTCGAACAATATTTTCTGGGGATGGAGAATGACGGTAATTCAGTAAAATTTGGTGCCCGAGGGCATTAATTCCCTGATATCCTCCAGTACGGGCTTCTAAAAGTTTGAATTTTAGCTTACCTAATTGCCATGTTTGTTTATCGGGAAACTCTAAATTAATTCCTTTATTCTGAAGATAGCGTAAAGCTAATTGCACGCTCAAAGCATAGTAAGTATTACATGCAGAAGCAGGAGGAGGATCTAACGATAAATAATGCCGACGTACTATGCTGTCATTATCTAAAAGAATATCGCTAAAACCTAAATTATTCTGATGTAGTTCCGGAGGTGGAGCCACACCATATTTACCTTCAGAATCACTAACTTTACAAACTCCTACAAAGCGGCTATTTTGCATCCGTTTTGCTAATTCGGGATAATCTTTATTTGCTGGATAATCTCTGTATATATCTAAACCAATCGCTGCTGGTTGATATGACTCTAATTTTTCTAACAATTTGTGAAGAAATTTATCAGACAAAGAACCCCTTCTTTTTTCTGATTGCTGTGCCCGTACATCGTCTTCAGTTACGCTCACCACCAACAAACGGGAATCTGGTTCTTCGGTGGGACGCATCTGCATCAATTGATCGAATGCTTTTATTTCTAGAGGTTGCAGCATTCCCAGATATCGGACTCCCATTAGTAATCCAGTCATCGCAATACTAATAGGAAATATCCATGATAAACGAAGCCAGCTAGAAATTGGTTTTTTAGCAGGTTCTTCAGGAGATTTTTTAGGAGTTTCTTCGCGATCGCTAGCTGATAAAGATGCAGAAATATCGGTATCGCTTTTAGCTACAGTATATAAATCTTGCCAAGATAAAGGCACTTGGGCAGGGTTTTGACAAATGACAGGTAACCATGTGGCGCAAGGAAATTTATTTTCCAATCCTTGTAACCTTTCCCTTGCTTCTCTTACAGCTAAATATAAAGGTTCTCCCTTGGCAAACTTCTCCAGAAAATACTTTAAAAATTCTTGCGCGACTGCATCGGGTACGGGTTCGCGCATGACAATAATTTCAGGAATATGTAAATCTGCGAATTCCCTTGCCAATCCCAAACCGTCGCAGGAGTTGAAAATCGCTAATTGCAAACCTCTTGCAACCGCTTTTTTCAAAGCATATTTTAATTCGCTAATTGTCAGACTTTCAGTTTGATTTATGTGAATTCTTCCAGTTTCGTTTTCAAGAGTGGCGCTATGTCCGGCAAAAAATAAAATCTGCCAATTCTGTTCCCACAACTGATTATTAATATGCTTGCGTTCTGGTTCTACTAAAAAAGTGATGTCTGCATTCGGTAACTGCTCTAAAATATTGCGGTCAGTTTGGGTATCAATTCCCTCGCTGTTGCCCAAGATAGCCAATATTTTAACTTTGTCATTAGTAAATTCAGTTTTATTGACTTGCTCGTAACTACAAGCACTCAAAGCAATTTCTGCCTTGGGATAGCGTTCTAACAAGTCCCAAAGATGCCAGGGGAGTTTTTGCAGTCGAAAATCTTTGGTTTGGATAAGTATGCGGATATCATCTTCAGATGTGAGTTTTTCTAGAAGTTTCTCGCGGATGGGACGAAAGCAATCGGAGGTTAGCCAATTATTGAAACGTATTTTAAAATCTTCAGTTGCTTGTTGGCATTCTTCCAAAGTAGGAGTTCGATGAACTTTCTTTGATATACCTTTAATCCGGGATGGTAATCTGAGGTGACGGTAAATAGATTGCCATCGGAAATAATCGTTTGTAATTTCTGGATTTGGAGGAAGCTTTCCCGTAATTTCCGAATTCGGGCGGGCATTTTCGTCACCTATTTGCAGGATAACAGGGAAGCCTTGTTCAAAGTCTCCTTCTCCTAACTTTAAGATGACTAATTTGCTCATAGGTATTTTTTCTACAGATGACGAGACATTTCTATACAAGTAAACATTTACGAACTTAGCAAAGTAAAGAACTATTTGAAAGCCGGTTCTTACTCATCTAATTCAAATCTACTACGAAATACCTGGATATTTCTCGATAGTTTGTAATTATTTAAGTAAGTATTTAACCTCATACATCAATTTTTTACCATCAACCGTAATCTGAATACTATATCAAGTATTATTAATTACATTGTAAAGAGGTACTATTACGTTTTGGCATAGCTAAATCCAAAGAAAATTTTTGTAGAATTGATGTTTATATCATGTTCCCTTGAGTGGGTTAGGGATGAGCATTGAATCAATACAATTCTTGAAAGGAAGAATAATGTATTGCGTTTAACAAATAGTTGCAACCAAAATGAAGATTAAAGGGAACACGATATTAGAAGTCATTAAGCAAACTTAATTAAAAGAGGAAGAGCATCAATCATCGAGGTAATAAAATCTTGGAGGTCAAATTCTTTGAGAGCTTTAAATGCATCCTTTAAATCGCTACCACCTTCAATTAAATCGAAACTTTCATAAAAAGCTTCTATCAAATTACCTTCCTTAACAGCGATCGCAGCTTCAGCTAAAGATTTACCATCTTCAAAGTCAGCTAAATTAAAGCCAGCAGTAAGTGCTTCGAGATAATTTCCTGCTTTCAAATCGTCAATAATGTTCAACCATTCTTGTGCATCTTTAAACTGTCCTAAAGAAAGCACATCCGATAATGCATCAAGATATTGTCCGTCTTTGACTGCCCAAATTGTATCAGCCCATTGGGTTACCTCGTTAAATCCTAGTTCGGAAAGACCTTGCTCAATTGCTTGACGAGCTTTGGCTACGTTCTCGTCTCTTAAGGTTTTAATCCAATCACTGTTAATGTATTTTTGAGCATCGTTACCAGCTAGCGCAATTAAATGGTCGGCAACTTGATCGTAATTACCATCTTTGACAGCAACAGCAACATTAATAAAGGTATCAGCTTTGGCTTGGTCGATATTGAGAGAATCTAAACCAACTAATTCTAAACCAGCTTCTAGCGCTCCTTTATAGTTCTTATCAATAACACCCCAAGCAATATCAACAAATTCCTGAGCGTTATCAAAGCCAATTGTACTCAAAGCTGCATCAACTGCATTTTCCCAATTACCTTTCTCCATAGCCCATGCTACAGAAACAAAAAGCTCGGAAACTGTTTTATCCACACCTAAATTATTCAAACTTTCCGATATCGCACCTTTGTAGTCACTATCTTTCAATTCCCAAAATACATCAACAACAAAATCAACCATTTTGGGAGTAATAACATTAGAGCCACCATAAAAAGCAAGGGCTGAATCTATTGATGATTTTAATACAGCTTTTTCATCCCCTTGTATAGCATTTACAATACCTTCAACTGCACCGACAGCAGTACCAACTACCGGTACTCGCTTAAGTATATCTACTACATCATCGGTTACTACTTTTTCAATATCTTTACCGATATTTTCCGCTGTATCTACAATCGTATCTAATACTTTAGAAACACCTAAAGTCGATTTAGCATCCTCATATAAGCTGTTGGTAATTTTCGTAAAGTTTCTAGCGCTTTTGTTCGCATCATTAAGCCAATCTTTAACACCACTGCTTAGCACTTCTGTAACTGCGGTGAAATAGTTGACTCCAGTAACCCTTTGCAGTACGCCAACTGCTTGATTAAAGGAAGCACCCTCATCCCGCAATATTTTACCTAATCGATAGGAACTCATGCCGTAGCCGCTGTGCCAAACGGCTAATCCCACATCGGTGTAGTTGAAACCCGTAGCACCATCATCCATTGCGTCGGCAATACCTTCTTTGCTGATGCCAATATAACGCAGCGCTTGCCCAATTTGCTGTTGTGATGCACCTTCACCCCAAAGGATATCAGCAATTTGTCTGGAATTAGTCTTGTGACCGCTATTCCATAGACCAATTGCTGTATCAATATAATTCAAAGTTTTGCCGTTTTTTAAAGTTACACCGTCATCAATCGCATCTGCAATTGTCGGTAAACCGAAACCAAGATATTTCAGTGCTTTACCAATTTCAGCTTGACTAGCTCCTTCATCCCAAAGTAAATCAGCCAGTTTTCTGGTACCAATTTTATGTCCGCTATTCCATAGACCAATTGCTGTATCGGTATAATTCAAAGTTTTGCCATTTTTCAAAGTCACGCCATCATCTAAAGCATCAGCAATTGTGGTTAAACCGAAACCAAGATATTTCAGTGCTTTACCAATTTCAGCTTGTGAAGCTCCCGTATCCCAAAGCAGGTCAGCGAGTTTTCTGGTACCAATTTTATGACCGCTCTTCCATAAAGCAGTAGCGACACTGCTGTAATTTAAACCTTTTCCATCGCTCTTAGTTACACCATTATCAACAGCATCAGCAATAGTGGTTAAACCAAAACCAAGATGTTTAAATGCTTTACCAATTTCAGCTTGACTAGCACCTTCATCCCAAAGTAAGTCAGCGAGTTTTCTGGTATTAAGCTTATGTCCGCTATTCCATAAAGCAATAGCTGTATCGGTGTAATTTAAAGTTTTGCCGCTTTTTAAAGTTACACCATCATCAACCGCATCAGCAATAGTGGTTAAACCAAAACCAAGATGTTTCAGTGCTTTACCAATTTCAGCTTGACTAGCACCTTCATCCCAAAGTAAGTCAGCGAGTTTTCTGGTATTAAGCTTATGTCCGCTATTCCATAAAGCAATAGCTGTATCGGTGTAATTTAAAGTTTTGCCGCTTTTTAAAGTTACACCATCATCAACCGCATCAGCAATAGTGGTTAGACCAAAACCAAGATGTTTAAATGCTTTACCAATTTCAGCTTGACTAGCACCTTCATCCCAAAGTAAGTCAGCGAGTTTTCTGGTACCAATTTTATGACCGCTATTCCATAAAGCAATAGCTGTATCGGTGTAATTCAAAGTTTTGCCGTTTTTTAAAGTTACACCGTCATCAATCGCATCTGCAATTGTCGGTAAACCGAAACCAAGATGTTTAAATGCTTTACCAATTTCAGCTTGACTAGCACCTTCATCCCAAAGTAAGTCAGCGAGTTTTCTGGTATTAAGCTTATGTCCGCTATTCCATAAACCAGTTGCGACACTAGTGTAATTTAAACCATTCCCATCGCTCTTAGTTACACCATCATCAATAGCATCTGCTATTGTAGCTAAATCTAAACCTACGTTATTGAGTGCTTGACCAATTTCAGCTTGAGTGGCTCCTTCATCCCAAAGTAAATCAGCTAATTTTCTAGCATCAATTTGATGACCGCTATTCCACAAACCAGTCGCTACACTATTATAATTAAGTCCGGTTCCGTCGCTTTTAGTTATTCCATCATCTAAAGCATCAGCGATTGTAGATAAATCGGAACCAACATGCTTGAGTGCTTTGCCAATTTCAATTTCGGTTGCTCCTTCATCCCAAAGCAAATCAGCTAATTTCCTAGCATCAATTTGATGACCGCTATTCCACAATCCTTTGGCAATATCAGAGTAATTAAAGGTTGTACCGTTATCAAGAGCATCTGCAATGGTTTCTAATTTAAAACCAAGACTAGAGTTTAAGGTCTGAGCAATTTGTTCTACGCTAGCTCCTTCTTCTTGGAGAGTTTTAGCTAAATCTCGCTCGCTAAAATCTGTTGGTTTGCTGTCCCAAAGTTCTTTTGATCTGGAAGTATAATCTTGAGAATATTCAATTTCAATTTTTTGTCCATCAATAGTTATAGTATCAATATCATCTTCTGCTTTAATTGCGATAATTTCTGCATCAGATAATGTCTTTCCTTGAACTAGCGCACTAAATAATTCTCCTTCATCTCCAGCAGCATCTACATTATTAATACGAGAATCAATAAAATGTCCGACTTCTTCTAAAATTACGCCAGTGATAGCATTAACATCATTTTGATGGATGTTAACAAAATCTCTAGATAAATAAATTAATCCATTTAAACTATCATATCCACCATTAGCACCATTAATTTTATCGTCGGAAACAATTTTGATTTCAGGAATTTCGCTAAAATTATCTTTGCCAAAATTATCAATTAATTTATCGGCAATCTCAGTTTTAAAAGTTTCACCAAAAGCAAGTTTTAATTTATCGGTAAGAGCGGCATCTGCTTCTAAGCCAGTTAATAGATTTTGTACTTGTTCAACAGCTTTTCCTGTAATATCTAATTCTAATGAAAAATCATGAGCAAAATAACCATTATTAGAATTATCTAGATTGACCAAATCGGTAGTAATTAAAATTCCACCAACTTCTTTAGTTTCACCAAGTAAATCTTTATCTAAATAATCTGGATAGTTGCCAATAATGGAACTTGAATCGATAGCAAAATTAGAACTAAATCGAGAATTATCTTGAGTATTGAAGCCAGAATCTAACATTATTTTATTCCTTCTGGATTGAATCTACTGTCTTTTTCTACGACGGGTTTTTATTTTTATGCAGTTGAAGCGGGAATTATAGGAGTTTTCAGTTGAATAGAGCACACCCCCTTAATAAGGAGAGGAGATGGGGGTGAGGTTACGCCTTTACCTAAGTCCTAGCCCTTTTACTAGTTAAGTAATTTTCTGACATTATCAACGATTTGCTGTTGAATAAAGTCATCATAGGGCATTGGGTTATGATGCAAACGCTTCTGCTTGCGACCGTTAGAACCACCAGGCCAAGGTTGATATCCCGGACAAGTTACTTCAAAAGAGCCACAGGAAACTTTGATTGGCGAACCATTGGCTCGTCTGGCAATATTCTGTTCTTTCTGATCGCAAACTTGAGCGCGACAGTTTCTGACTTTTCCATTTAAAGCACTATCGAAGGGAACTGCATTATCAGTATCTAAGCGATTACTTTGCCATCTGTTGAAAAAGTAGTCAACATTTGCAGGTATTGTGCGTCGTCGAATCGGTTCTCTAAATCCTCCAGCAGCGACTGGATCTATAACGCCTAAGAAAAGAATTCTTCTTTTTATCCTGGGTGCAAGACTGAGCAAAGAATCACCACCAAAACTATGTCCTATTAATATTAATGGTCGATTTGGTTCTAAGTTATTATTAATATAGTTTTCAGCTTGTCTAAGAAATTCTCTATCGTTGGAAGTCATGCTTTTTTGCTTTGCACGGTTTGTAAAACTATCCCAAGGAACGTCGCGAATTTCTGCACCCATCGCTGACAATCTTCTTTTTACTTTGTTCATTCCCCATGCACAACAGTCCATATAACCATTAACAAAAACAGCATAGGGACGTTTATTAATCTGCCGATAAGTCATTTGTGCTTCGGCCTTTGTTGAGTTGGGTAACAATATTGAAGTAGAAAGTGTTGCAATTAAGCTAATGGTAGTAAATAATTTAGATATTTTCATTATTTCAAGGTCATTAATAATAAAATTACTGTTATCTCTTACGATGATTTTCAGTTTTTATGCAATACAAACCGAATCTCAGCTTTTCCTAACAAATATCCCTCTGCCATAATCTGGAGAGGGAAAGATAATGAAGTTATATTATCTATATAACAGCTGATTTTTCTAATAATTTAGGAACAGGGTTCGAGCTTTTCTGATAAGTCAGTTTGTGCTACTTTTACTGGAGTTTGTTTAACCTTGGTTCGAGAAATCTCTAAGGAACAGGCTTCTTCAGATATGATATTTTTTGAATTTGTAGAAATCGGTGCAACTTTAGTTTGCGAAATATAGGATGTTGTTGGTAAAGAAGCGGCAGTTTCTAGCTCAAGGATATGAACGCTTCCTTGAGGAATATTAACCAATCTGATTTTTTTGGCGGAAGTTAAACCAGTTACAATACCAATCGCGTTTCCAGCCAAACCACCTTTCATAGTGCTGTTGCTATCACCACCTAAAGCTCCGACAATACTACCACCAAGGTTGGTAGATACTTTAGAATTTCGTTTTGCTTTCTGGTTGGCACTTTTTACAGTAATTTTCTGACTGGGAATTACAGGGCTGGTAGCTTGAATTGAAACAACTTTCCCTCCGACGATAATAGATTTGGCAACTATTTTAATATCTTTTTTATAAGGTACTAGCTCTACCGCAACCGGGCTATTAGCTTTAACAACTTCTGTTCCATTTTGGTCTAAAATTGGTTGAGCTAAAAGTACTGTCATTGGATAACTCTTCTTTTTTCCGGAATCTACTTGAACTTGTTGGGGAAAAGCGATTACTAATGCAGAAGATTTAGGAAGTACACTTGTTTGAGATTGAGTTTGTAAATTCTCAGGTTGATTTGATTGGGCTATAGCAGGTATAGCATTTGTTGTTGATGCTAAAACAACCATAGCGATACTTAATAATGTATTATTTTTCATTTTATGTTTTCCTTTTTTATATGTTGTAGGTTAATTTTTAGAGATACTTTTGGTTAGATGAAAACTATAGCCATAAAAGATTTTGATGAAATATGCATATTCTAATTATGGCTATTCTAGTAATTTAATTATCAAAATTAGTTATTTGTTGAAATATGTGCATTTGCTTTCCCGCTTCTATCTGCATACGTTTGGTTTTTTGTATTTCGTTATTCATTTCTATTTGACCAGCAGTCTGCACAAAAACGCCACAGTTTTGACCAGCAGTTTCGCTTGTGATGGTTGTATTATCAATATCAATATGAGAATCTCTGTTCCAAGTATTATCTTGCTTATTAATAGTATTTTTTGAACTATTTCCAGTTCTAATTTTCTGC
The DNA here is from genome assembly GCF_000316665.1 of Rivularia sp. PCC 7116. Taxonomy (GTDB): domain Bacteria; phylum Cyanobacteriota; class Cyanobacteriia; order Cyanobacteriales; family Nostocaceae; genus Rivularia. The sequence continues at coordinate 3,657,498 of NC_019678.1, forward strand.
TGGCTTCCTCCTATATTACCGCCAATTTTGAGATAATTAAAACCTGCACTACCTTTTGTTTTAGTAGAATTTTTATGTGCTTGTTGAGTAGAATATTTATAATAAGAACTTGTTGAACCGTTATTGTTTGTAATGATAGTTTTTTTATCCACTCTAGTATTTTGAGCCACAATATCATCGCAATAAGCACGATGGTTTTCTGCTAGAACATCGTGGCTAATCCAAGGTTTAGACTGTGCTGATGCTGGTGAAACTGAGATAAAAATAGTGGTTGCAGCAATCAAAGAAGTCATTAACTTTAAACGCATTGTTGTGTTCCTTTGTGTTCTTATCTGTATGTCATCTTTTACGACGGGTTTGAGATTTTATGCAGTTGGAATTACTTTTTTTGAAAAATCTCTGAGAGAATGGGGAGCAATATCAAGAAAAAGACTAAATACCTAGCTGAAGCGCAATATTAAATTATGATTTTAAATTGCAAGAGACGTAACACTGTTACGTCTCTACAGGGGTTTCATATTTTTTACGATGCACCATTTTGAACAACCGTCTGGAAATTAATAACCAAATTTGAATCCATCAAATTCAGAATTTAATTAAAAAATCGTAAACAATCGCGCTATAATGCCAGAAAATCTCCTAATACTCTCAATAATCCCCACTGTATTATTCACATCTTCTATTGCATTATCTAAAGATTGAATAGCCAAATAAAGTTCTGCTTCTAAGAGTTGCATTTTTGCTAATACTTCTTGTAAATCTTGTAACTCTAATTCGTAAAGATATTGACGACAGGATTCTCTGTATTCGATAAATTCTTTTTTCTTTACTTTATCTGTTTCTGCTTCAAATGCAAACTGAATTGCCGGAGAATAAAGTTCTAAAACTTTTGTTCTAATTTGACTTAGTAAGTTATCAGTTGTGAACATTTTTCTATTTATCCCCTGCATTTGCTTTTGGTTGTTCTGGTTGTTCTGTTTTTTCTAAAAGTGCTAAAAAATTATCGATATCTTCTAAAGAATTGTTAAGACGTGCGACGGTAATTTTGTCTTCAACACTATCTTTAAAAATATCTTTAAATTCTTGCAAAGCAACACTAGCAGCTTCCAATTGTTCTACTCGGTTATCGGATTTCAATATATTTACTCTTTGTTGAATCCAGTCTTGCTCTTTTTGTATGTTGCTTTCCTGAATTAAAGGACGAATTACAAAACGTTGCTCTTGAGCATTTCGTTTAATCTCAACTCTTACTTTCATAAACTCACTCAATTTTTTGAGCATTTCTTGCTGGATTGTCAGTTCTTTTAAAATTAATCGATCGCGCTTTTCTAGTTCTTCTCGTAAAGCGCCTTGGATTTTAGAATCGATGACTAAACTTCCTATCCTTTGTAAAACACTTTCTTCTGGAAAAAAGCTAGTTTTCTTGAGATTATTACTAACTTTCTTTAAATTTGTGGCAATACCTGTAATTTCTTTTTTAGTTCTCTCTGGTGCATCATCAGTAGCCAGTTCTTTTAATTTCTCAAAGTAGTCTTTTAACAGTTGATTATGATTTTTAATCTCGTTGATTACTTGTATAATTTCTCTATCTTTCGCGGCATTTTTTTGATATTGCTCTGCTGTTTGATTGGAAATTCTATCATCTGCTAATATAGCTTCCGAGCTTGCTTCTATGTGTAATTTCTTCGCTTGCTCTAGCAATGTATCCACAGCATCTGTATAACTATCTCCTGCTTTTGCAAGATTTTCGTATTTTTTACTGTAGCGACAACCAGTTGATAAAGTTGCAACTACAGCAACTAAAACAAAGGTTTTACGAAAGTTATTGAGCATTGGTTTCAATTCTTTGATGAACTTGTTGTTACTTTCTACGATGGTTTTTTGTGTTTATGCAGTTGAAGTGAAACTTTTTTACCAGTTATGTTTGAGATTACCCTGAATCCAACCTTGAAGGCTAAAGCAATAAATAATTAAAAAACCCAAGGAAATGGGCTTGATTGAGCGTATATTTATTTTCAAAATGTTGTGAAATAGGTATGTTAGCTCACTACAATACAAGCGGTTAATCTCTATTCAACCAGCATCGACGGAATTACTACAATTTTGACTAGAATTTGAATTGGTGACGGCTGGATTATCGCCATTAATAGGCGAATCTCCGTTCAAAGTATTTTGTAGAATATTAACGCTATTTGTTGGAACATTTCCAACTTTAATTTTTTTCTGGATTCCTGCTAGATTAGCGTCGATGTTGAGATAATACAAACCTGCATTCACATTTGCTCCAATCAAATTTCGAGGTGTTTGTTGAGTAAAATTTTGGCTATGCGAACCGGTTGAAATATTATTATAGTTATTATCTTGAGCCATATTGTCATTGCAATAAGCGGGATTAATTGTAGATTTAGATTGTGCTAATGCTGGTGAAATAGAGGTAAAAATAGCGGTTGCAGCAATCAAAGAAGTCATTAATTTTAAACGCATTGTTGGGTTCCTTCGTTTTCTTGTTTGTATGCCACCTTTAACGACAGGTTTTGATTTTTATGCAGTTGAAATGAAAATTTGTTGAAAAATCATCAAAATCATTGCCTCACAAGCAATACCGGTTTTTCTTTTTTATTTCAGCGTCATATAATTAAAATCACTGATAATATACTTAGAGTGCGAGTATTACATGCAACGCCGACAAGGAACGGTGGAAGTTTTTTCTACCTTTATACAATTTGATACAGACAAATTTAATGGTTGGGTAACTGACGCAAAATTAAGACGGAGCATGAAAACTTGTTTGGAAAAATCTTCCAGGCAAGATTCCTATAGCTTCTGGGCGCTTTATTGGTATAAAGCCTGGGAAAAATCTGCTAATGCTAGCGAGCAAGATGCACCCAATTACAGTTCATTGGCTTATTCCCATCTTTGTGCTTACTTACAAGAAGTTTGTTATTGGGCTGCGAGAAAATCAGCACTCAATTCCTCGGGGCATTCTTCAATTTCAGACTTCTTTCAAATCGCGATCGCGCAAGTTGGTAAAATATTAAAAGCTTTTAATCCCGAACAAAGCTCTCATCTAAAAAGCTACGCGGAATTATCTTTTGAGCGAATTATTCGCGATGTGTTGCGGGTGCGTCGGGAAGCCGATGTTTGCTCTGATGTGGCTCTGTTACATAAAGTTAGCCGCAGAAGGTTGATAAAGTCATTGCAAAATATGGGCTTGAGCCAAGAAAATATCGCAAATTACGTTTTAGCTTGGGAATGCTTTGAGGAACTTTATACTTCCGGTAATACGGAAATTCGTCAGCGTCGCAAACCAGATAAGGCTGATTGGGAAGCTATTACCAAACTTTATAATGCTCAACGTTTAACCCGTGGTTTATCTTCTGGGGCAGTTAATTCGCAAACAATTGAAAAATGGCTAGGAGAAAGCGCTAAAGCTATTCGTAATTTTCTCTATCCCAAATTTGTTTCTGCTGATACTCCCCTCAAAGATGATGGAGATGCTATTTTATTAGATATACTGCCGGGAAATGTTCAAGATTCTTTGCTCGCCCAAATGGTGGAGCAAGAAGAATCTGCCAGTTTAGAAACTCAGCAAACACAGTTAAACGAAGTTTTAAATCAAGCTATAGCAGCACTAGACAGTAAATCGCGACAATTGCTGCAAGTTTACTACAGTCAACAATTTACCCAAACCGAAATTGCCAAACAATTAGAAATAAAGCAATATAAGGTATCCCGTCTTTTGAGCAGTATTAGAAAGTCATTATTGCTAACTCTTACCCAATGGAGTCAAAACACTTTGCATATTTCTCCAACTTCCGTCGTAATAGCTTCCATCAATATTAGCCTGGAGGAATGGCTCAAGTTTCACTACAGTCAAACCGAGCAGGGTTAGAAATCAAAAGTTAAAATCCCTAGGGAGCCATTTTCATTATGTTTAACACAGACATTCCGTTAATTCTTGATTCGCATCATTTGCACTTGGAAATTCCGCAATCTTCCCAAGTGTCGGAACAAAATTACTCAACTCCGGGTGCTTCTCGACGTGCTTGGATAAATCAACTTTGTCTAGAAGCATTTTTACCTTGGTTTCAAGAAGAAATGGCTCCCGATGCTAAAGTGTCTGTGAATTATGCAGCGTTACCCAGTTTCTGGGAATTGGTTAACGGCGTGCCTATAACTTTTGATAATTACCGCTTAATGTTAATTCCGACTTTGGCAGTTGACGGTGATGAATTGCAGGTACCCCAGGAATGGGTAGATATCCCGGAATTAGCAGCCGATTATTACATTGCGGTTGAGGTAAACCCCGACGATAATTTCATTAAAATATTCGGTTATACAACTCATGAAAATCTTGTCAATAAAGGGCTGTTAGACAATAACAACCGAAATTACAGTTTAGAAAGCGAAGATTTGATTGACGATATTAATGTATTAGCTGTTGCTTGGCAATTTAATACTTCAGAAACTTTACGAGCCGAAATAACCCCTTTAGAATCAATTCCCGAAACCCAAGCAAAAAACCTTTTAGAACGTTTGGGAAACTCCGAAGTTAAATTTCCCCGTTTAGAAGTTCCCTTTTCAGTTTGGGGTTCGTTAATAGCACAGTCAAGCTGGCGAAAAAAACTATACGCAAAACGTCAAGGTTTACCGGTTGAACAATCAATTACTCAATGGTTGCAGACAGGAATCACGAACTTATCTCAAATCTGGGGATGGGAGAAAAAAGAATTTGCAATGGCTTCCGGAGGAATGCGAAGTAGCGCATCAGTTCAAGGATTATCCAAAGAACTAATAATAGCAGATAATACATATGAATTGCGGATATTCCCAAGAGAAGCAGGTGAAGATATAATTTGGCGATTTGAATTACGCAATCCGGTTGCTGGTGGTGAAATTCCGGCTGGCTTCAAATTAAGATTGCTAACCGAAGACTTAGAGGAATTTGAAAATAATCAAGATGTTGCAACAGTTTCCACCGACGTATTGTATGTAGAAGTGATTTTAGAACCTGGGGAAGGTTTGGTTTGGGAAACCGAGCCTGTAGCAGAAGATTGGGAGCGGGAAGTTTTGCGGTTTTGATATAAAGGTTGTTAATAAAAATGAAATTAACCTCACCCCCTGCCCCTCTCCTTGTTAAGGAGAGGGGTGTTTGTAGGGTACTGTGACGGTTACGATAATTGATAAACTTTTACAAAATACTTTGAAACTACCGTCACGCACCAATCTAAATCTCCCTCACTCTAGAAGAGTGGGGCTACTGAAACGAAGCCCACCTGCGTGGGCTGAATTCGGCACATCTTTATAAAGAAATGGTATAAATAATTTATCTCTCATGTAGGGTGCTGTGACGGTTACGGTAATTTATAAATTGTTACAGAATAGTTTGAAATTACCGTCACGCACCACATTATTAACCCCGAATACCTGTCTTGTAAATGCTGCTTAGCAACCTCACCCCACTCCAATATCCTTCTCATTACTTAAGAAAGCGGAAGGAGCGAGGTTAATTATGGTGAATAGAATATTCTCCTTACAAAGCTAATTCTTTATTGCAACTGCATAGCCTAAATATCTTTATTAAACGTTAGTATTTACACCGATATTTTTTAATTTTCTAGTAAAGATACTGTAAAGGTGTATAGATTATCCTGTGTTCCATGATTTAATACAAATTAAGTAATTCCGGCGACAACAGTATTATTACTTAATCAGATGAAAAAACGACTAATTTCAGATGATATTTTACTGTTTTTAAGAATACGGAATATCAAAACTTCCAAGCAGTTTTCATGGTATTTTTATGAGCATTAATATGACGAATAAATTTCTAAACATAGTTAAACTCTCTATGCTTACAGCTGTAACCGCAGGGTTGACAATAGGGACTGTTGTAGAGTCTGCGGAAGCTTTAGCACCATTGAGTGGTTGGGGAATGGGCACAGTCTCAAATGCAGGAAATGACCCTGATGAAGCCAAAGAGCAAAATATTGGTTTTGAATTATTAACGGGAAAGACACGAATATCAGATAATGGTTCTTTTATTTTTAAGGGAGCTATTGAGAACTTTTTTTATACAGATTTCTGTGACAATGGAAATTTTGATACGTGTAATTCGGCTAATAATAATGAACAGTTTAATGAATTTAAAGTAGGCTTTGATGTCGGAGATTTAAGAGCTTCATTGAATGACGACAAGACAGTTGCTACTTACGAAATTTTGTCTAATAACTTCGTTCTCGAAACAGATAATGAAGAACTGGGAGATAATGGCAATAAAAGCTTTAGCGAACCCGAACCTCTTGTATTTGCTTCTTTTGAGCTAAGAGAGAATGTAAATAATTCATTTATTGAAGACTTAGACACTATAATACAGGAATCTTTCAAGCAATTTTTTGTTATCGAAAATGATGAACCTAAGATAGCAGAAAATCCAGATCCAGACGAAAATGATGACGGAAAATTCAGAAGAGTAATTAATCAAAATCCACCAAATATTTTTGTAAAAGACATACCTATTAATTTTGGAAATGTTCAATCCTTAATAGGAGCAAGTGGACCAGTATTAAGTAATGGTGAATTTGAAGGAGATAAAGGTACTTTTGTAATTAAAGAATTTGTCGCAACGCCGCCTGTAAAAACAACCCCCGAACCCGGAAGTATAGTTAGTTTATTCGCTTTAGGTACTTTAGGTGCGGGAGCATTAAACAGACGTAAAATTAGAATTAACTCTAATAAATAAGCTAGAATTACAGTAAGCTAACTTCTTAAGTGTGAACTTCCTACACCTTAAAAGTAAATTTTTATAAACCTCCATTCCTTGTTATAATAATGGGCTGGAGGTTTAGCTTACAAAAATAAAAAGTTATAAATAAAACTTTTCATGTAGCTTTATAAAATTGATATTTGTTGCAGTTTTAGAGACATAATCGTTTTACATAATAAAATGACTTCTATCTTCAAAGTTAAATTCAGCTATGAAATTGTCTCCTCCTCAATTTTGCTTTATTGCTAGTGGAATACTAGTTAATCTATTGATTTCCCAAGCTAGTTTGGCGCAAATTACTCCTGATACAAGTTTGGGTAGTGAAAGCTCTAGAATTAACCCGAATGTCAATATTAAACAAGCCACTGCGGATTTAATTGAAGGAGGAGCAATTCGAGATACCAACCTTTTTCACAGTTTCCAAGAATTTAATATCGGAGAAGGACAAAGGGTTTTCTTTCAAAATCCCAATGGTGTAACAAATATCCTAACTCGTATTACTGGTAGTAACATTTCTCAAATTCTCGGCACTTTAGGGGTTGATGGCAATGCAAATCTGTTTTTGATGAATCCTAATGGTATTGTCTTTGGCACAGATGCACGATTGGATGTAAACGGTTCTTTTCTAGCTACTACCGCAGAAAAAATTAACTTTGCAGACGGAACTCAATTTAGCAGCAAGGATATACAAACTCAACCTTTACTAACCATTACTGCTCCTCTTGGTTTAGGTTTAGGAGAAACACCAGGAACTATAAACAATCGTTCTGTTGCTACTAATAGTGCTGGGGAACCTTCAGGATTGCAAACACAACCAGGAAATACATTAGCGTTGCTTGGTGGTGATATTTCTATAGAAGGAGGAATCCTGTTTGCATCAGAAGGACAAATAGCATTAGGTAGCGTTGCAGCTAATGAAGAAGTTGGTTTAAATTTTAATGACCAAGGTTTTAGCTTCAATTATCAAGGAATTCAAAACTTTAAAGATATAAATTTCTCTCAAGGAGCATTAGTCGCTACTATTACTACCAGTAATATTGGTGGTGATATAAATCTCCAAGGAAAACGTATTAGTTTAACAGAAGGTAGTCAGGTTTTTTCTATTGCTCAAGCTCAAGGAAGATTAGGAAATTTGACAGTAAATGCATCTGAATCAGTAGAAGTAATAGGTGTTTCACCCCTAGGCTCTCCCAGCACAATATCTGAAGTTGTTTTCCAAGATGCTACAGGTGAGGGAAAAACTCTAACCATTAACACCAGACAACTAATTGCTAAAGATGGAGGACAAATATCAACTGGTACTCGTGGTAATGGTAATGCAGCAAATTTAAAAGTAAATGCTTCTGAGTCAGTCGAATTAACAGGTATTTTTCCAGGTGAACAAGATTTACCTAGTGCAATTTTGGCTCCAGTTGCTCCATTTGCAACGGGTAACGGTGGAACTATAACTATTGAAACTGGAAAATTAACTCTTAAAGATGGAGCGCAAGTTAGAGCCAGTACTGCTGGTACAGGTAATGCAGGAGATATAAAGGTAAATTCCTCATCAGTGACAATCGAGGGAACTGCACCGGATGAAATCACTCCCAGTGCTTTTTTAACTCAAGTAGAAAACTTTTCTACTGCTACCGGTGATGCTGGAAATATGACTATTGACACCGGAGAACTAGTTCTTAAAAACGGAGCGCAAATATCAAGTGCTGCCAGAAATACCGGTAATGGAGGAACAATTCAGATTAATGCCGCAAATTTGATTCAACTGAGTGGAACAGCACCCAAAGCCGATTTAGAAGAAGGAAGTAGTGGGATTTTTGCATCAGCAGAAAAACCATTTATAGATGAGTTTATATCAGGAGAAACTATATTTACTAATGCTGATTCTGGAAAATTAAATATTCAAACTAGACAGCTAATAGTTGAAAACGGCGCAAGGATTTCTGCCGATAACTTTGGATCTGGTGATGGTGGTAATGCGACTTTAAATGTGGGACAGTTAATAATTCGGGATGGAGGGCAAGTAGGAGCGGGTTCTAGAGTAGAACAAAATCCTATAAACAATAATCGAGGTCCTGGTGGTATCTTAACAGTCAACGCAACTGAATCCGTACAAGTAACCGGCACCGGTACAATCGGTGAAAATATTCCCGTCAACTCCACCCTATTCACCGCAGCCGAAGGCACCGGAAACGCCGGAAACCTATCCATCACCACACCCAACTTACTAGTAAAAGACAACGCAGAAGTCACCGTCAGCAGCATCGGTACGGGTAAAGCAGGTAATCTAGAAATCACTGCCGATAAAATCGAGTTAAACAACCAAGCTAAACTAATTGGTGAAACCCAAGAGACAGCAGATGCCGGGAATATCAAGCTCAATTTAGAAGACTTTTTACTGTTACGAAATCAAAGCCAAGTTTCCACCTCTGCGGGTACGGCAGCAGCTCCGGGAAATGGTGGCAACATTACAATTGATGCTCCCGATGGCTTTATTGTTGCAACTCCCAATGAAAACAGCGATATTACAGCCAATGCTTTTAGCGGTGAAGGCGGACAAATTACAGTTAATGCGAATAATATTTTTGGAATTGCACCTTTAACTAGAGACGAATTAATTCAACAACTAGGAACTGATAACCCAGAAGAACTTAACCCAAATAATTTACCCACCAGCAACATTACAGCGATATCTCAACAAAACCCGAATTTAAACGGTGATTTTACCATTACAGATCCAGATGTCGATCCGAATCGTGGTGTAATTGAACTGCCATCAAACCTAGTTGATGCATCCCAGCAAGTTGCTCAAGCTTGCACTCCTAAAGGAAGACAAAACGCCAGCACCTTTATCGCTACAGGAAGAGGAGGTTTACCGCTCAGCCCTAATCAACCTGTGAGGAAACCTGCGGTAATTACAAATTGGGTTGATTTACCGTCGCAAAATGTAAGTCAGGGTGTAGAGAATAGGGAGCAGAAAGTAGTAAGAGAAAGAATTGTAGAAGCTCAGAAGTTTGTAGTGGATGAGAATGGGGATGTTTTATTAGTAGCCGAATCCGAAGAAGGTGGTATGGATAATTCGGGTTTGAATTGTGGTTGATAAAGTTTGCTAGTAGCGAACCCTCTATTTATCCTTAGAACTTATATGATGTCCGGCAAATCACCCATAATAAATGACGTTTAATTTAACTTACATCTTCCACCATTTTCAACAACCGCCGTATTCATAAATTCTCAGGCTAATACACAAAGTCTGATAAATCAGACTGGGCAAGGGTTTTAGTGCGTTTTAACGTACTTTGTATATGAGCCTCGGATTTTTATTTCTCTGCGTTCACGCAGAGCGTGCGGGCTAGAAAGCCTCCGACTTACAAGGCGGTATTAGGGCTTAACGACAATGGTGCAAGATGTCAGATTTAACGGACATGATATGACACCACAAGTCTTATTATTACCTTGAAAATTGATCTAAATGTCACTGCACCTTACAAAAAATGTAGCAGTTGCGTAAGTCCTAGCTTCTAAAAAGCTACATGAAATTATTGTTCAAAACTTTTGCTATTACCCTAAATTGCTTGAAAGTTAAGATTATTATTAAATTATACATATTCTTTATATTTTGTAATAGTAATTTTACTTAAATTTAATTAGACATGTGTCAATATAACTAAGATTAAAAAAATTTTGGCATATATAAAGCATGTATAATAACTGGCAAATAGCACTGATAAGTGCTATTACAATTGGTTCTGCATTGATACATCCCAGCGCTTATGCAAACCCTCAAATTATCCCCGACGCTACTTTACCGAATAATTCTCTTGTCAAAGTCGAGGGAAAAATTAATAGAATTGAAGGTGGAACTACTGCCGGTGGTAATTTATTTCATAGTTTTCAACAGTTTTCTATTCCAAAAGGTCAAAAAGCTTTTTTTAATAATGCAATTGATATTAATAATATAATTACTCGGGTTACAGGTAATTCTATTTCTAATATTAATGGATATATCCGTGCTAATGGTAGCGCAAATTTATTTTTAATTAATCCTAACGGAATTATATTTGATAGGGGTGCTAGATTAGATATTGGTGGTTCGTTTATAGGCAGCACTGCTGATAGTATCAAGTTTAGTGATGGCAGTTTTTTTAGTGCGACATCCCCAGAATCTCCACCTTTGTTAAAAATTAATCTGCCTGTGGGTTTGCAATTCGGCAGCAATCAAATGGGTAAAATTAGTAATTCTGGTCAGCTAAAAGTTGATTCTGGGAACAATATTACGTTAATTGGGAATATAATTGAAAATAGAAGGGCATTAGAACTAAATGGCGGACAAATTTCTCTTGCAGCTATTTCTTCTGAAGGATTAGCTAATTTAGCAAAAAATGGAGAGTTTTTAAGTTTTGAATCTCAGTCAAATAATATAAATAATCTTCAATCCGATGCTGGCAGTGCGATTGTCAAAAGTCCAGTTATAGTACAAAAAGATAAAGCGGGTAATACCGGAAAAATTGTTATCCAAGCTCAAGATAATTTAGAAATTATCAGAACTTCTATCAAAAGCAGTAATGGTGGCGACATTAATTTGCAAGCAAAGAAACTATCGGTAATTGATAGCATCATAGAAACAGCGCTAAATTCTAAAGCTAATGATAACGGTGGCGATATATCTATTTTAGCTGAATCAATCAAGATTACAGATACTCGGAATCAAAGAGGTAGTACTAGGATTTCCAGTCAAGTTCTAACAAATGCCAAAGGTAATGGTGGTGACATTGATATTACAACAAATTCGCTTTTAATCGACAATAAAGCTAGAATTTATGCTGGAACAAGAGGAAAAGGTAATGCTGGTAGTGTTTCAATAAATGCTAGCGACGCAATCGAACTTTTAGAAGGTGATATTTTTAGTCAAGTAGATAATAGTGGAATCGGTAATAGCGGCAATATTAATATTCGATCTAACTCGTTGAAGTTAGATGGTGGAGAAGGTAATAGAGCATTAATAAATACTAACGTAAAGGCTAAAGGAAGTGGAATAGCAGGAACAATTTTTATTGATGTTAAAGACAAAATTGAATTAAGAAATGGTGGCAGAATTGTTAGCAATCTCGAAAAAAAAGGGGATGGAAGTGGTGGTAATATTTTTATTAATGCGCGTTCGCTCTTCTTAGAAAGAGGAGGAAGGATACAGGCTTTAACCCAAGGAAGTGGACGGGCTGGTAACATTGATGTTCGAGCGGATGAGTCGATTTCGATTTCTGGAAATCCTGAATATACTAGCTCTGCTGGTATATATACATCCAGCGAAGCAACTGCTGGCGGAGAAGGTGGAAATATTAATCTTATAGCTAACAAATTAAAAATATCTGATAACGCGGTATTAAATGCTCGTAGTCGAAGCAGTTTTCCAGGCGGTAATATTACAGTTGAGGTTGACAGTTTAGAAATGACTGATGGGGGTCAAATTTTGACCACAGCTTTTGCAGAAGGGAATGCAGGTAATATTGAAATTAATGCCCGAGAAAATATTTCTATTTCTGGTAGTGATTCTTCTTACTTTAACCGACAAATTAAACTGTTTAAGCAAAAACGTAATGCTGACAGTTTAGTTGCTAACGATACTCCTTCGAGTGGCTTACTGGCTCGGAATACGGGTATTAGTGATGGTGGAAAGATAGTAATAAATACAGAAAAAATCACTGTTAGAGATGGAGGGGTATTGAGCAGTGAAAGTACAGGAAAAGGTAATTCGGGAAATATTAAAATCGATGCTAATTTTATTGAACTAATTGATGGAGGACAAATAATTACTAATAGTAAGGATAGTGGAAATGCTGGAAATATAATATTGAATGCGGATAAAACAGATGCGACTCAAATTTTAATTTCTGGTAGCGATCCTAATTATCTGCAAAAATTTACTCAAGCTAGTGAATTAGTCGAGCAAGGAGTTTTTGACGAAATTAACCAAATTATTCCTAATGATACTTCTAATAGTGCTTTACTCGCGAAAACCCAAGGTAGCGGAAATGCTGGAAGTTTAACCCTTAATGCTCAACAATTACAAATTGCTAATCAAGCAGAAATAGCAGCTTCCACTTCTAAAAAATCTACTGGTATTGGAGGCAGTATTGTATTTAATGTTGGGGAATTAAATATTGACAACGATGCTCAAGTTGCAGTCAGCAGTAATGGAACTGGAAATGCCGGAAATATAAATATAAATGCTCGTTCTATAGGTTTGAATAATAATGCTTTACTTACAGCTAACACTCAAAGCGCTAAAGTTGATTCCGAAATAGAACAAGCGACAATTAATATAAATTCAAAACAATTGATAATGCGTCGTGGTAGTAATATCACAACTAATGCTAAAGGAGAAAATGTTATCGGTGGCAACATTAATATTGAGACTGATATTATCGCTGCTTTAGAAAATAGTGACATCAGCGCAAATTCTGAAAACTTTCGTGGTGGTAATGTAATAATCAGGACTCAAGGTATCTTCGGTACGCAATTTCGACCCCAATCAACTTTAAACAGCGATATTACCGCTACAGGTGCAACTGAAGATTCGAGCGGTAATGTGGAAATCATTACTCCCGATATTGACCTTAATCTTAACTCGATTGAATTGTCAGAAGTACCGGTAGAATCGAAAATTGCTCAAGCTTGTACTCCCAGAGGCAGACAAAATGCTAGCACTTTCATCGCTACCGGAAGGGGAGGTTTACCACTTAGCCCCAACCAGCCTGTAAGAAAACGAGCGGTAATTGCAAATTGGATTGATTTACCGTCGCAAAATCGAATTGAGGTGGTGAGGAATAGCAAGCAGGAAGTAGAAAGAAAAACAATTGTGGAAGCTCAAAAGTTTGTTGTGGATAAGAATGGGGATGTTTTGCTCGTAGCAGAATCTGAAGAAGGTGGTTATCGTAATTCGGAGTTTAATTGTGGTTGATTGGTAATTGATGTTAAACACTTAAATCAATCAACAGCATAAGATGTAAACTGACGCTTAAAGGGAGAATGATTGGTGCGTGACACTAAAAAGATTATTACTACGTTCCAAATTACTCAAAGTGTCACAGCACCCTACAAGCAAATGTGCCAGTTGCGACCATTGCAGTATTTATAAATCATTGATTGACCTTAATATAGTATTTCTAAATCATTTGTGATATTTGAGAAAACCGGTTTTTGGCACCTATCTTTTTCACAACTCATATAGGATTGCTATATTCTACCAATTACCAACTACCAATTACTTATTAATAATCCGCTCAACTAAAACAGAAACATCATCAAATGCAATCGGTTGAATTGTTCCAGAAGTAAGGGTAAATTTAGTAGCATAATCCCCATCTAAGGGGTCACGAAATACTACTAAATGCATTTTTTTCAGATTAACAATCCAGTATTCTTTAATTCCTGATTCAGCATAAATTTGACTTTTTTTATCCAAATCTTTCTCTAAACTAGTATTAGAATACTCAATCACCCAAAAAATATTTTCCACATAGGGATGATGTTCTCGATATTCTCTTCCTAAACGTTGAACAATGGCTAAATCGGGTTCCGGTTCCGAATCAATGGGCAAGGTAATTGGTTTCGCTTGACGAACATCAACACGTTCGCCTAATAACACAGTTAAATACTTACCTGCTTCATGACTACAATAAGCGTGAGATTCCCCTTCTGGTGACATTTCAACAATTTCCCCTTTTAATAACTCAACCTTGCGATCGCGCAAAATTCCAGCAGCTATCATCTGGTGGTAATCCTCAACCGTCCATTTAGCAGTAACAAGAGTCATGCTAATTGCTTCTCCCAATTGTGCTATTTTTTCATGTTAAAGCATTCAATAAATACTCATCTTTTTTTTAAATTTGCGATATCGGCTATTTATCAACTTGATAGTTCATAAATTTTAATATTTTGACATACTATCTTTACTATTTATGACTGTATTTTCGCTTAGAATTAATTTGATTATGTATAAATAAATTACTACTTATTAAAAACCTCTACTATCCCCTATACTTAATAATTAATAACCTGACTCAAAAAAACTCCGCGCCCCTTTGCGTATACTTTGCGTCCCTCTGCGTTTAAAAATATATAATTATTATGAAATATAAAATTAATCATAACTGGTTTATTCCTCATCTTAGAATCCGTTACTTCCGCACTCCCATTATTTTATTTTTAATCGCAGTCTTTCTAACAATAAATGTCCCCGTTACTGCCAATATCGCCACATCGCAATCTCCAAAAACCCAGCATATAGCATCTCTACAACAAGGAAAACAACTATATGAAGCCGAACGATTTGCTGATTCTGTCAATGTATTGCAGCAAGTTGTAACCAACTATCGCAACACCGGCGACAAATTAAAACAAGCCGTTGCATTAAGTAATTTGGCTTTGGCTTACAAAAAGTTGGGTAATTTAAATCAAGCCCAGGAAGCAATTACCGAAAGTTTAAGTTTATTTGGCACTGATACAAAAACGCAAATCCCAGATAGAGAAGTTTTAGCTGCAATTCTCGATATCCAAGGCAGCATTCAGTTAGATTTGGGGCAAGCCGAAGCAGCACTGAAAACTTGGCAGCGCGGGGAAGCAATTTATAAACAAACTAATGATAAAAGTGGTATTGTTAGCAATCGCATCAATCAAGCTCAAGCTTTGCAGGTATTGGGATTTTATCGTCGCAGTTTATCAACTTTGACTGCATTGCAAAAAGAGCTAAAATCGCAACCAAATTCTATTGTTAAAGCAGTAGAATTACGTTCTTTAGGAGATGCTTTACAATTGGCGGGAGACTTGAAACAATCCCGTCAGGTATTGCAGCAAAGTTTGAAAATTGCTCAAAAATTGGATTCTCCCCAAAATGCCAGCGCTGCTTTATTTAGTTTGGGTAATACAGCCCGAATCGAACAAGATTTTCCCGCAGCAATCGATTTTTATCAGCAAGCTGCCGCAGCTACAGCAAACCCTGTAACTAAAGTACAAGCACAAATTAATCAATTCAGTTTATTGGTTAATCAAGGGCAAGTAAAAACAGCACGAACTTTATTACCCAAAATTCAAACTCAACTCGATAAATTGCCAGCTTCTCAAACAAATATCTATGCTCGGCTGCATTTGGTGCAAAGTTTGCTCAAATTGAAAACTCAACCCCAAATGCTTGCTCAAATTTCTGCTACTGCCGTAGAGCAATCTAAAAAACTAGCAGATAAAAGAGCGGAAAGCTTTGCTCTGGGAACTTTAGGCAGCGTCTACGAGCAAACTCAGCAATATGCAAATGCGCGCAAACTTACTCAGCAAGCACTTACCATTGCTCAAACTATTAATGCCCCAGATATATCTTACCGGTGGCATTGGCAATTAGGAAGATTATTGAAAAAACAAGGAAATATTGCCAGCGCGATCGCATCTTACGATACTGCCGTAGATAATTTACAGACTCTTCGCAGCGATTTAGTTGCGGTAAATAGAGATGTTCAGTATTCCTTTAAAGAAAGTGTTGAGCCAGTATATCGGGAATCGGTGGCATTGCTGTTAGAATCCCAGAAAATTAACAAGAGTGAAAAAACTTTAGATAAAGCCAGACAAAGAATTGAATCATTGCAGCTAGCGGAATTAGATGATTACTTTCGCCAAGCTTGTATCAATACTCAAACGGTAGTCTTAGATAAAGTGGTAGACGAAGATAATCCCACTGCCGCCATTATTTACCCGATTATTTTACCGGAGCAACTACAGGTAATTGTGAAAATTCCCAATCAACCTCTGCGTAACTATGCGGTTGATAAATCCCAAAGTGAAGTTGAAGCAATTCTGACACAATTGCGCCAATATATTCTAGAGCCAGATAGAGCCGATGAAGTGCAACAGCTATCGCAGCAAGTATACGGTTGGTTAATTAAAAATATTGAGTCAGATTTACAGAATAGTAAAGTTAATACCCTCGTATTTGTATTAGATGGGGCATTGCGTAATATTCCAATGGCTACTTTATACGATGGCGAGCAGTATTTAGTTGAAAAATATGCAGTCTCGCTAAGTTTGGGGCTGCAGTTGTTGGCACCAAAACCTTTAGCACAACAACCACTCAATGTTCTAGCGGCTGGTTTAGTAGAGCCACCGGAAGATTTTCAGAAGTTTCCGTCTTTGCCAGAAATTAAATCTGAGTTTGATTTGATTGATAAAGCCGGAGTATCTACAAAACAACTTTTAAACAACGAATTTACCAGCACAACTTTAGAGAAAAACGTTAATAAAACTCCATTTAACGTGCTGCATTTAGCAACTCACGGTCAATTTAGTTCCCAGCCTGAAAATACTTTTATTTTAGCGGCAGATGGTGCAATTAATGTCACCGAATTCGATCGTTTGCTGCGTCGTCGGGGTGAAGTTCGTTCGCAAGCCTTGGAAATGTTGGTGTTAAGCGCTTGTCAAACTGCTGCTGGCGACAATCGCGCCACCCTAGGCTTAGCGGGAGTATCCGTCAAAGCTGGAGCGCGGAGTACTTTAGCTTCACTGTGGCATGTCAACGATAAATCCACCGCGATTTTAATGGGTGAATTTTATCAAGAGTTGGCTAACACAAAAGTAACCAAAGCAGAAGCTTTACGCCGTGCCCAAGTCAAGCTGTTGAAATATCCTAATTACAACCTTCCTGGTTTTTGGGCACCTTATGTATTAGTTGGGAATTGGCTGTAAAGTATTGGGAATGGGCGTGGTAAGCCACTGCGTTGGGAGGATTCCCCGACTTGTAGCAAGTGGCGCAACCCAAAGGGGGCATTGGGCATTGGGAATAGCTGACGAAGTGATGGGGTGATGATTTTTTATTTTCTTCCTCCCTCACTCCCTCACTCCCTCTCTCCCCCCTCTTCCCCCTCCCCAAATCCCACATATATGGTAAAAATCTAGGCTGTTTCCAAAGATGGAAGATGCGGTTTTACTGATTCAAGCCAAGTTGCAATCCGCTCGTCAGTTTTGTCGCTTTCATTAACTTCATCAATGGGTAAACCGATAAATTTACCGTCACGCACTGCAAAGGAATATTCATAGGTGTAACCATCGGTAGGAATTTCGCCAACGAGGGTTGCACCCAATTTTTTAAAGTGATCGTATAAAGTTCCTAATGCACTGACAAACTGTTCGCCATGATTTTGATAATCTCCGGCACCGAACAATGCAATGGTTTTACCTGTAAAATCTGGCTTATCCATTTCCATTTCAAACAATGGATCGCGCCAGTCATTTTGGACTTCTCCTGAACCCCAGGTGGAACAACCGAATAGCAAATAATCATACTCAAGCATTTCATCAACGCTGGT
This sequence comes from Rivularia sp. PCC 7116, assembly GCF_000316665.1. Taxonomy (GTDB): domain Bacteria; phylum Cyanobacteriota; class Cyanobacteriia; order Cyanobacteriales; family Nostocaceae; genus Rivularia. The sequence continues at coordinate 3,675,603 of NC_019678.1, forward strand.
AAAATCTTCTTCCATGCTAAAAAGTTCGCATAGTTCTTCACCAAAATGCTCGTGTATTTTTGTGGCGATTTCTTCAGTTATACCGGAAGTACTGCCATAAAAAATAGCCATCTTTGCCATAATTAAAGCTCCTCTGGATTTTAGCAATAAATTTTTTTTGCTGCGATTATTTAGGATTTGTATTTCCAGAGATTCCCCGATTTGAAACAGTCGCAATTTATGACTGAATCAATAATTAAGTTAGGATTAAAAGTAGGATAACTTTTAGCTCGACTGTATTTTTGTGCAATTAATTGATTCGAGTTAGTTTACTCCAACAATTAAAACACTATTCCAAATTACATTTAGATTTGTTGCAGTGTTGTAACAGATATGACTAAATCTGTTATGACTCCATTGTATTGCCGGAAAAATGAGAGCATCCCAATTTTGAACAGACATTTTACCCGACACCCTATAAGGGTGCGGCTAAATAAACTAAGCCCACCGTAAGGTGGGCTAAAAAACCCGGATTTTTCTAGTCCGCTGCCACGGCGGACTTTGTAGGTATAGCCTCACCCTTATAGGGTGAGGCTATACCTACCCCAACCAAATATTATTTAACTGAGTAGCTATAACTTGTTTTTGTACTACTTCTAATTGATACGAACGCCAAAAATGCAATATCTGCTGACTGACGATTTCAGGATAAAAATAGTGGAAAAAATGACCCCCTTGAGGACATTTCCATAAAGTATCTTCCGGTTTTAAGTATTTCTTCCATTCGTACAAATCGGGATAACCTAAAATCATATCAATTTGTCCCCCACAAACCATTAAAGGCATAGAAATACCTGAAGCAGTTAGTCTTTCTATTTGTAGCAAGGAATGCATCAAAGGTAAATTTTCTAAATCTCGATAAAAACTATCAATTAAAGTTTGCGGACAACGGGGGTATTTATCTCTAAATATATTTTCCAGAGTATTAAATAAAGCTTCTGTTTGACTTAAAGTATATATTTGACGCTGCTGATAATAATTAACATGCCAAGTTTTTGCGGGTTCTGCTGCCACAGAAAGTAAGGTTAAAGACTTAACTAAATGAGGAAATTGACGAGCAAACATTAAGGCAATAGTTCCACCTATGCCATGACCAATTAGATGAATGGGAGCGTCTTTTGTTTTAAGATAATTATGTAATAATTCAACTGCTGTATCTATACAAGCTGGCTCATCTGGAGACTGAATATATTCCCATCCTGAAATACTTGTATATTTGATTAACTTATTTATTAAAGGCGTACTTAAAAACCTTAAAGAAGGACTAGCGCTAACCCAAACAACATCACCGTATATAGACATACCAACTCCTTCCAAGGAATATTACATCAACAATCAATAACTATTATCAATAAACGCATTGCCCCAAAATGCAATTATCTTTATAAAATGAGTCAATTATCCCGATATCTTGTACCATTCTCAAGAAGTCAAAATAAACCCGTTTTTACGTTATCAAAGCAACATTATGTCGTTTTGCGATCGCAAAGAAACCGGGTTTCTAACACTACTACAAGATATGAAATTAAATAATGACTATTTAATGAAGATTAGTTGCAATAAACATTAATTTAATATTATTAGATACAAAATGAAAAAAAAGTTTTGATGTTACATTTTATATTGAGAGAATGCATTATTGATTACTAAATAATTTTGAATAATTCTTCAATTGCATCTGCTGCTAAAACCACGCCGGGAGTACTATTAATTTTTTTAGCTAATTCTTTTGCCTTGTTAGTATAAATCGGGTTTTTGAATACCCGAGAAATTGCTTGAGATAATTTGGCTTCATTCAACTGCTTGATTGGTATGCTTACGCCGACTTGATGGTAGCGAATTCTAGCTGCGACACCGGGTTGATCTCCTCCGATGGGAACTGCTAGCATCGGTACTCCTAACTGCAATGCTTCCAATGTTGAATTCATCCCCGCATGAGTGATAAATAATTCTGTTTTTTTCAGAACTTCGACTTGGGGGGTTTTGCGAAGAATAATAAAATTTGGATATGTCTGACGTAGATTTTGAAGTAAATTATCCGGTACGAACAATCCAACAGATAAAACTAATTGACAGTCGAATTGGTGACAAACTTTAGCAATGGTTTGATAAGCTTGGGATTGGTCAGTATAAACAGTTCCCAATGCAGCATAGATAATCGGCTTACCATTTAATCTTTCCCAAGGAAAATCAAATTTAACTCGTTTGCTGCAATTAGTCCAAGGGGCTGTATAAATATAATCTTTAACTAGTTTCCGTGGAAAATCAAAGACTTGGGGAATTTGAGTAATGCGTAATAAAGCTTGTCGAGAATCCCTTAATCCTCTTCCCGATGGCAATTTCCAAGCTTTAGCATAACGTCTTTGTACTCCAGTAATTAAAGGAGTCATACAATAATTTAATAGCTCACTGACAATCTTATTTCTGAGTTTCCCCCACCAAGTATTTGAGTAGCTCCAACCAAGCATCATTGGTGGTACTTCTACAGAACCTAAGAAGTCTGGTGCGGTATATTCCATGACGACATAGGGTATCTTATGCTTTTCTCCAAGTAAAAATAAATGGGGTGATAAACCATCTAAAAGCAAACAATCAAGCTTATGGGGATTTTGAATTAACCAATTATCTATTCCTAGTAGATATGCTTGATAGCTGGCGTTTACTTGCTGCATCATCCCTGAAATTTTCCAAGGAGGTACCCCCGCAGCCACCTGTCTGAGCAGATTATTGGTAGCTCCTAAAGGTAGTTTTTCGGTAGCGCATTCAACTATTTCTAACTCAGCCGATTTTCCAGCTTCTATCGTATCGGGAATTGCAAAAAAAGTGACTCTATGTCCCCGATGCTGTAATTCTGCCGCTAATGCAATCGAGGGGTTAAGATGTCCATCACCACCTGGAACAAGTAAACCAAAATTGAGGATGGAATCGATTGGTTGCACTCCTGAAGATGCGTTCATTTACTATTTAAGTTACAAATATTACGACATCTGTTGTAACTCAGTTTTTGGGAAATCGGTATATTTTAACTTAATATATTGACTCTCTATCCAACTGGAGAGTTTATTATATTTAGCATCTTGCACCATTGTCGTTAATCCCGAATATCACGGGAATAAAAATCAGAGGCTAATATACAAAGTACGTTAAAACGCACTATAAAACTTGCCCAGTCTGATTTCCCAGACTTTGTTTGTGAGCCTGGGAATTTATTCCCAGGCGCTTGTTGAGCTTGGGGTGCAAGATGTTAGTTTAAACGCACTAAAAGACCTGTATAGTCGTCTTTAGAGGACTTTGTTTGTTAGCTTGGAGAGCAGTGCGCTGCGGAGGTTCTCGCAGTACGTAGCAACTGCGGAGAATTTATTCCAAAACAATTATAGAGAATCATGCAAAATCTCAATTATATTGAAAATATAAACAGTGGTATTTAAACTAAACTACTTGATTGTTTTATTTCAAGGTACACAGCAAAATTAACATCGACATAGTATAAAAAGTTAGTTTCTTGTCTTATTAATTAAAAAATTAATTATGAAAACTTTATCCTTAAAATTACGAGGCATGAGTTGTGCTTCTTGTGCTATTAGTATAGAAAAAGTGATTAATTCGGTTCCCGGTGTTAGCGAATGCAATGTTAATTTCGGTGTCGAACAAGCTACTGTCAAATATAATCCTCAAAAAACTGATATTCAACAAATTCAAAACGCTGTTGATGCTGCTGGATACAGTGCAACTCCCCTACAAGAGCAAGAAATATTGGGGGAAGATGATACTGATATTGCAGCTAGAAAAGCAGAAAGAAACATTTTGATTGCTAAGGTGATAGTAGGTGCTGTAATTAGTATTATCTTAATAATCGGTTCTTTACCGATGATGACTGGATTAGAGTTATCTTTCATCCCTGCATGGTTGCACGATCCTTGGTTGCAGCTAGCAATAACCGCACCCGTACAGTTTGGGTGTGGCTATGGATTCTATACTGGGGCTTGGAAAGCGATTAAACGCCGCACTGCCACAATGGATACTCTGATTGCTTTGGGTACTTCGGCGGCATTCTTCTATTCTCTATTTGTAACTGTATCTCCCGATTATTTTATTAATCAAGGTTTGAAGGTGGAGGTATATTACGAAACTGCTGCGGTGGTAATTACTTTAATTTTATTAGGGAAATTATTTGAAAGTCGGGCTAGGGCAAAAACCAGCGAAGCAATTCGTCAGTTAATTGGTTTGCAGGCTAAGGATGCGCGGGTAATTCGCGATGGTAAGGAAATAGACGTTCCCATTCAAGATGTTGAGCTTGATGAAATTATTTTAGTGCGTCCTGGAGAAAAAATACCCCTTGATGGAGAAGTAATTCAAGGTAGCTCTACTGTTGATGAAGCTATGGTGACGGGAGAAAGTTTACCTGTCAAAAAACAGCCCGGTGATGAGGTTATCGGCGCAACGATTAATAAAACTGGTAGCTTTAAATTTAGAGTTTCCAGGGTAGGGAAAGATACCGTATTATCGCAAATCGTGCAGTTGGTTAGACAAGCCCAAGCAAGTAAAGCTCCGATTCAAAGATTAGCAGACAAAGTCACGGGGTGGTTTGTGCCGGTGGTTATAATAATTGCAATGTTTACTTTTGCGATTTGGTTTAATGCAACGAGCAATATCAGCCTTGCTTTAATTACCACTGTGGGAGTTTTGATTATTGCTTGCCCTTGTGCTTTGGGTTTGGCTACTCCAACGTCGATTATGGTAGGTACCGGTAAAGGTGCCGAACACGGTATTTTGATAAAAGGTGCCGAAAGTTTGGAACTCGCTCATAAAATCCAAACCATTGTTTTAGATAAAACTGGCACTTTGACGGAAGGCAAGCCTACGGTGACTAATTTTGTCACGGTGCGCGGTACTGTTAATAATAATGAATTGGAAATAATTAAGTTAGCCGCTGCATTAGAGCATAATTCAGAACATCCATTAGCCGAGGCTGTAGTTAGATATGCTGAGAATCAGGGTGTGGGGTTCATAGACAGTCGTGATTTTGAAGCCGTTGCTGGCAGCGGTATCCAAGGATATGTGTTAGATAAATGGGTGCAAATTGGCACCAAACGCTGGCTGGAAGAAGTTGGAATCGATACTAATTTATTTCACCAGCAAAAACAAACTTGGGAAGCAGAAGGTAAAACTGTAATTTGGATTGCTGTAGATAGTAAGGTTGAAGGTTTGATGGGAATTGCCGATGCTTTAAAACCAACATCTATGCAGGCAGTAGGAATGATGCAGAAATTGGGTTTAGAAGTAGTAATGTTAACTGGAGATAATCTTGCCACAGCAGAAGTAATTGCCGCAGAAGTTGGTATTGATAGAGTATTTGCCGAAGTTCGACCTCAACAGAAAGCAGCTATTGTAAAATCTTTGCAGGCAGAGAAGAGAAAATCTCGATATAAAACAGTGGCAATGGTGGGGGATGGCATCAACGATGCTCCAGCCTTAGCTCAAGCCGATGTCGGTATGGCAATTGGTACCGGTACGGATGTGGCGATCGCTGCTTCTGATATAACTTTAATTTCGGGGGATTTGCGTTTAATTGTCACGGCTATTAAGTTGTCTCGGGCAACTATCAATAATATTCGTCAGAATTTGTTCTTTGCTTTTTTCTACAATATCTTAGGTATTCCCATCGCAGCAGGAATTCTGTTTCCCATATTTGGCTGGTTGCTCAATCCAATAATTGCCGGTGCTGCAATGGCTTGTAGTTCGGTTTCGGTTGTGAGTAATGCTTTGCGATTGCGTAATTTTAAGGTGGAAATTGGGAATTGGTAATTGGTAATTTAGACTTGTTCCTAGGCTCAGCCTGGGAACACTTTGGAGGAGGCTCTGCCTCCAATATGACACGAGGCAGAGCCTCCATGAATTGCATTCCCAGCCCGGAGACTGGGAACGAGTCTTACTGCTCACTGCTCACTGCTCACTGTTTAATACCGCAGGCTATTCGCAGCCCGATATTAATGTTATTGTAGCCGGGAATGTTGTAGAGACGACCGGCAGAGCGGCTGCTTTGGGCGTTGTAACCCCAGGAGCCACCGCGTAATATGCGGCGGAAACGGTAATCGTTTTTGTTCTGATGGCTTTTTTCTATCCATGCTCTACCATCTGCGTTTATCTGCTGATAATTATTGTGCCAATCATCAAAACACCATTCCCAAACGTTGCCGTGCATATCTGATAAACCAAAGTTGTTAGCGACGTTAAAGCTGCCTACTGGTGTTGTTTGCTGACGGTAGATTCCTTTAGTACCGTTACCATAGGAACTATCCATACCTCGATAATTGGCTAAATCGGTAGTAATGGTTTCGCCGAAATGGAATGGTGTAGTAGTACCGGCACGACAAGCGTATTCCCATTCTGCTTCGCTGGGTAAACGGTAGTTTCTACCTGTATGATGAGACAATCTTGCACAAAACTCAACCGCATCATACCAAGAGATTTGCTCTACGGGTAAGTTATCTCCTTTAAAGGAAGATGGTGCTGGTTTCAATTCTCTATTTAATTGGGGTAAATTAGCAACTGCTCGCCATTGTGCTTGGGTAATTTGATATCTACCCATAAAGAAAAATGGAATTGTGACTTGATGCTGGGGGCGCTCTCTATCGGAACTACCTATTTCGGTTTCCGGCGCGCCCATTTTAAAATTACCGCTAGGGATTAAAACCATTTCTAAGTTGATTCCATTCCCTAATTCTTCTATATAATATTGTGTTTTTTTTCGCTGACGATTAATTACTATTTTTCCCATTTATTTTATACCTTAAACATCAATAATGCAGAGGAAGAGAATTTAAAGAATTTAGAGGATTAATCTTATTAAAAGCTAAAAGCAAAATTGATACATCTCTTCCCTTCTCCAAAACATCGGAGAGGGGTGCCCGTAGGGCGGGGTGAGGTTGATTTGTGCCTAATAGATGATTTAACTTTTTTATCTTTTGTCTATTCCCTATTGTTTCGGACTTTTTCAATTTAGTGCACAGCCGGGAAACCTCACCCTCAATCCCTCTCCTTATTAAAGAGAGGGAAGCCGGAGATTATTTTATATTTTATTACGCCTACCTACTTAGTTAAGAAATAATCAAAATTATTGCATCAGAATTTAATCATAAATAATCAAATATTACATACAACCCGAAAGCCGAAAAAGTAGTATTCATAACCGGGAAAGTAAGTGCTGCGGCAAGCACTACGACATTCTTCAGGTACATCAAACCAAGAGCCACCACGCAATACTTTTCCAGAATGTTTATTATTATGCTCAAATCTACGCAACCATGCAGTACTATCGATAGGTGCATCATCATAACCATTGTGCCAATCATCAATACACCATTCCCAGACGTTGCCATGCATGTCGTACAAACCAAAGGCGTTAGCTACAGCAAAATGACCTACCTCTGTTGTATGCCTGCGATTTTCCCCCTGCTTTTCGGTAGCGTATATTTCCAGAGCGTTGTAGTTAGCTAAGTCTGATGTAATAGTTTCGCCAAAGTGGAATGGTGTGAAAGTACCGGCACGACAAGCGTATTCCCATTCGGCTTCGCTTGGTAGGCGATATTCTTTTTGAGTATGATTTGACAATCTCGCGCAAAATTCTACTGCATCGTACCAAGAAATTTGCTCTACTGGTAAATTATCTCCTCTAAAGTAAGATGGTTCTAATTTCATTTCTCGGGAAACTTGGGGTAAATTGGCGACGGCTTGCCATTGAGCTTGAGTAATTGGGTATTTACTCATGAAAAAGGTGGGTACTGTTACTTGATGTTGGGGAAATTCATTATGCATGGTGTAATCTTCTCCTCGTGGAGCGCCCATTAAAAAAGTACCATCGGGAATTTGTACCATTTCAAGTTGAATTTTATTATCTAAGTTATCTAAGTTTTCAGCAAAATATTGATTTTGTTGTTGCTGACGATGAATAACTATTTCTGTGGTGTATTTGGATTTGTTAATTTCGATGGTGGCGACTTCAAATATGAAATTTTTTAAGTTTATAGTATGCTTGTGGTCGTGTTTTATCGAAATAGTTGCGACTTCATACTCCAAAGTTTGTAAGGGAGGAAAGTCTTCGAGAGCTTGTAAAGAATTATTTTCTAAATCTTCAGCAATATGAGCGTATATTCCCCCCAAACGGCGAAATACTTCAGCTTTAATTTTGGCAAAGGGGCGAATTTTGATTGCTAAATTATCATGTTCGTAAGCAGGTAAAAGTAATCTTGCTTCAAATTGCTGTACCGATAAACCAAGTTTTTCGGAAATATATTCCGATACTGCATCAATAACGGAAATAGCTTTACTTTTGGGTACTGAATCTACGAGTAATTTTCTGACACCGGGAAGAAATTCGTATTCTATATAATCGGGATTATCTTTGATTGTTGTTGATTTGAGCAACCCGCTCATGAAGACTTCTGCGATATGAATTTGTCTCGAATCTGGTAATAAAGTTTTTTGAATTAATTGCACTACCGGCAAACTAACTGGTGCGGCTGCCATTAATCCAGCTAAACGACGGGCTGTAGGGGAAGCTGTAGCGCGGAATCTATTAACGATTGTATCGGGAGTTAATTGGGATGGTTTGGGATTTATTTTTGTTTGCGATCGCAATTCGGGAAGAGAAAATTTAAATCCTGCTGTGGTAATATTTCCAAATCCTGCGATTACCTGCGACCATGTTAATAAAGGTTGGGGTTCTAAGGTAACAATGGGAATAGAAATTGATTCTGAGGAATTATCGTTTTCAATTTCATCTTCATCCCAAATTGTAGTTAGTAGTTGCGAATTCGGTACTCCTGGTTTTAGCGAACTTAAATATACGGGAGTTGCCGCTGATAAAGCTGTACGCTCCCATAATTCTTCTGGAAGCAGTTGCAAAATAGTCAATAAACCTTTGTTTCCCCAAAGTTTTAATGTGGGATGAATAAATTTATTTCTCCAAGCAGGGGAAATACAGTCAGTTACTAGTAAAATTAAACGTCTTTCTTTGGGATCTATTAATATATCGGGAGTGTAAGGAGTTGAATTTATGTCGTTACGATAGTTTTGCTTCAAGCTACCTTGAGAACATAACTTTAAGGGGAATAATTCAGAAGCAGTAGGTGTAACTTTTAATTCCCAAGTTCTCACATCTCGGAATGCACCGTGATGTTTTAAAAGTTTTTGTAATTCCCTAATAGTTGGTTCCCAAATTACGGTAGAGTTGCTTTTTTCTACTACCAAAGCTAACTCTAACCACCTTTGGGGTTTTGGTGCGAAAACTGGAACCCAAATATCTTGCTCGGCAATCTGCTTTACGGTTGCTTCTTCGTCTAATATTTGATTTGTAAGAGATGGTACTTTCCGCATTAATGGACGCAGTGCCCGCCCTAATTCTAAAGTATTTCTTAAAGCTGGTGCTGCTGGCACCTTTAAAGAAACGCTTTTTCTAACTGGAATATTTAAATTTGGTTCGGCTTCGGAAATAAATTTGTGAACAGATGGAAGGGCAACGGGAAGACTTGGAGGTGGATTTTGGATTGCCGGTTGCGATTTTTGGATTGATTTTTGTTTCTCTAATTTATTAACTTGCTGATGCTCTGGTGTTGAATCTTGTTTTATTGGCAGCCGATATCTTCGGCGATGAGAATCTTGTATTTTTTCTCGCTGATGCTTTTGAGGAGTAGAATCTGGTTTTTCTTCATCTAAATGAATCGCTAGCCAAAAAATATCTACTAGCTCGCGAGCAGTAAAGTTAAATCCAGCATTTTCTAAAATCTCTAAAACCTTTTCAATCATACCTCATCAATTTCCTTCCATACTGTTGAGGTGTTGCAGCAATCTTTCAATTAATTGCTGTTTTTGCAGTTCTTTTTTCTTACCATCTAGCGGTTGCCTTGTTGCTTCAACTATAGGAGAATCAAAAGTATTAGCAGTATGACACAACATATATATTGCATTCAATAATTGGTCAGTTGCTAAATCTCCCTTACTACGCTTATCTAAAAACTTCTTAATAATTGGTTGTGCTTGTTCAATAATACTATCTCCTAAATGCACTTTGACAATAGTTTCTAATTCTTGAGGATTTGGTTCCCTCAAATCTAATCTTAAACAACGTCGTAAAAAAGCTGGTGGAAATTCCCTTTCACCATTACTAGTCAGCAGCACAAAAGGAAAAGCCTGACATTGGACTCTGCCTCTAATAATTGTGGCAATTTCGTTATCGTTGGTTTGAACGTTAATTTTAGGAAATTTATCGGCGATTCTGGTTAATTCGGGAATTTCAAATTTACCTTCCTCAAAAATATTGAGTAAATCGTTGGGTAAATCAATATCGCTTTTATCCATTTCATCAATTAACAACACCTTGGGTTTATCGGAAGCGAGTAAAGCAGTTCCCAAAGCACCTATCTTAATATAATCGCCAATTTTCTCTAAATTATCTTGGTTGCTCGATTTAGAATCTTGCAATCTACCAATGGCATCATAACTATATAAACCTTGCTGCAAATTAGAGCGAGTAGTAATATTCCATCGCAATACTTCACCTAATTTTAATTCTTTCGCTACAGCATAAGCCAAAGAAGTTTTTCCGCTTCCCGGTTTACCCGTTACCAATAAAGGGCGACGTAAATATAAGGCAGCATTAACTAATTCTATTTCTTCCCCTTTGGCTTGATAAGTAGCTCCTCGGGTTTCTTCATCAAATTTACGCCAGCTAGGAGGCGGCGGCAGTTTATCTATTCCGTCATGGGGGTTATCGGGAGTGCCTTGAAATATTTTCCAAGATGTCATGGCATTGTATAGTCAATTTGCGGTGGTATTAAGTAAGGATTTTCCCATAGCAATGAGATGTGATTTCCGATGTGAGTTTTATCTACAGCAACAGAAGCCTGCCAACGTTTTTCTTTAACTCGCTCCGGTAATTTCATAATTGAACATTTCAAAAGCTCATCTATTTCCTCTCGAATATTTAAATGTTGCAATTCCTCTCTAATCCATAAAGCTACGGGAATAGCACTTTGATTAATAGCTGCCAAAATTTTCGGAAAAACTTCCGGCGATGGCGATTTAATCAATTTTAAAGCAGTTATATTTTCTCTGAGCAAAATATAATATAACTGCTTGTCTAATTCCTCATCGGAATCGCAATCATCATCAGATACAAAACATTCAGAGCAAGCACAGTTTACAAAAGTTTGCCACTTCTGCTCCCAATCATTTTTGTTCAAATATTTTTTTAACCGTTTATAAGAGCGAACAATTACTTTGTATTCATTGCCAATAGGGCTGGGAATATCATGTTCGTCTTCATCTGCTGCAATTGTCCAGCTATCAACAGGTTGATTCAATAGTTCGTTGGGTAAAATGAACTCAATACTGGTTTGATGGCGGGAGAAAGTTGGCTGCTGATAAATTTGTTCAAAGCAAAATTTTAATAAATCAGCAATTTCTTTTTCTTCAAATTTAATTTTTTTGTTATTTTCTCCATCTTGATTTATTGAGATATATCCTTCGCCAGTCTTAGAATTAAATTTACCTTCTTCCCCGTAAGGAATAAACCAAGCTTCAAACCAATATCGTTGTTTATATTGCTTGCAAGGGTGAAATATAATTATCAGATGACTGGTTGTATCTTTATCTTGTACGTCATTTTCTCTGTGAGATAGCTGTTTATAAAATTTACCAACATACTTTTCCCCCCATTTATTTAACTGACTGGCTTTTTTTTCGGGAATATCTCCATCGTTTAATAAATTAACTGCAAATTGAGAAAGCTTTTCATTATAATTTTGGGATGATGTTTCCTCAATACCCTCAAATATTTCAATTAAAGTTTCGGGAGTTTCAGGAATTTCCTCTTCCCAATCATGAAATGAACTGTCATCAGCACAAGCTTGATAAGCTTGCTGCATGGTTTCAATATATGTACCCTCTAAAGGCTTTAGAATTTTAAATAAACTAATAGTAGTCTGAAACTTTTGCGCTACCTCCTGCAATTCCGGGTTATCAGGCTTTTCTTCGAGTGCTCCATCAATAAGTTTTTTTAATTTGTCCTCTTTTAGAAAATATTGTCCTAATTTATAAACAATTTCTTTTAAATTGTCGCCAAGAGCAATATCATCTAGATTTTGACTAAATTGAAATTGCACCATCATTTTTAATTCAGCTTTATTGGGAAAAGCACTACGCAATGCTTGGTTTAAATCCTTGATAAGATAGCCAGGGACATTTGCAGAATTCATCGGTAAATGCTTAAATGCCTTAAACGATATTAATTTATACTTGCTCGACACTTAAGTACTTCTACATGTTTGTATACATTTCCGTAAAAATGTTTACTTTTTATTGAAATTTAAGCTTTTATGGCGGTTTGAATTGCAAAAGGTTCGTAGTTGCGCTTACAGCGCCAATATGTCGCATCTGGAGACGAAAACGGAAAACGGAGCAACTACAAACCCCGCAAAATTAATGTGGTGGAGTACTAGTGGTTTTTCCTATTTTGGTTCTGAAGGATAAATTATTATTCGTACATAAGGGTTTTATCCCTAAATATTTGGCGCTATGAGCGCAACTACGAACGATAATTTACCAATCACCACATTGCCTCACCGCTACGTAATTCTGACAATAAACCTTGCTTTTCCAAACGCGCACAAATGGCAGTAAAAGGACTTCCGGCATTATAAGCTGGGTTGTGATTGGGGTCGCCACTGTGGTGTAATGCAACTAAGTCCCAGTTAATATTGAAACATGGCGAGCCGGAGGAACCCCCTTCGGTATTGGTTTTATATTTTACTACAGTGCCGTTTTCGTTAACGCTGATAATTGCATCGGTATCAAAAGCCAGCTTCAACGGTTGAGCGTCGGGATGCTGCACTATTAATAGTGGTGTGTCGGGTAAAAACTCATAATCTAGCGATTCTGGTAATTTAATCCATCCTCGTTGTGGAGTATCGGGAACGGAATTATTAGCTATAGATTCTTCTCCGGGAACTCCATCTATTCGCAACAAGGCATAATCTAATTCATCGGCAGTTGGTAAAGGGTTATCGGTGTAGGGGCTTTTATCAATTAACCAGTCGTCTGCAACTAAACGGAATTCGGTACCATTATTTACAACTTTTCCTTCCGGTAATTGTTTGTAATCAAAGCGTAAAATTACGTTTTCGGGAGTAGCTTTTTCTGAGATGACAGGTTCAATGACATGATAATTTGTAATTACAACATTCGGCGCAATTAGAAAGCCCGTACCAAAAGATGATGGAAAATTATTCTTTTTGGTAATCTCTATCCGACAAACTTGGGCTTCGATGGTACCCAACTTCTCCCGCCATGAATTTACATCGAGAAAACTATTTGTTTTCTTGACAATTCTTTCTAAACCACCAACTTTCGATAGCCCAGATGGTAGAGATATAGTTAAATTAAGTTCTTGTGCAACGATAAATAAACTAGGATTTCCTGGATTTGCTTCCCTTGCACCTGCAATTAATTTATCAGTCCATCCTTCCGCTTGGGAAGCTCCAATTAAATCAAAAGCAATTTTATCTATAGGATTGGCTTCTCCTGAAATAGTATTCAGGTTTTTGCTAAATTGAAATTTCACTAATTCAGCAAGTTTTGGTTGAGATGGAAAAGCTTCCACCAGAGCATCTCTTAATTTTTGATACTGTTTTCCTTCAAGTTTCATATATCAGTTATCAGTTAACAGTGAGCAGTGAGCAGCGAGCAGTTAATAACTACCAATTACCAATTACCAATTACCAATTCCCAATGCCCAATTACCCATTACCTTCTTGAATAATTTCATACCAAAAAGAAATATCTCTAACTTTGTGAGAACCATTTTGCGGATGTCTACCAATACCGAATTTATCGCGATATTGCAGCCAAGAAGTTCTATAGACTCCTATAGTATCACCAGTTGCCTTACTTAGAGCTTTGTAGGCAAAATTACCCAAAGCCGAAGCTGCACCGAGGGCTGTTGCAAAAGTCGCAGCTTGAGTTGCGATCGCAGTAAATCCTATCATCGTACTAACAGCACCTTGAATTTCCGGCGATTGCATTTGTTGATTCAGGAGTGTTGCTAAATCATCGGAGTCTTTTCTGTCTCGGGATACGGTAATAAAGATATCTAAGAAGTGTACGGCTTCACCGTAAAATATCAATAAGCCATTTTCACCAGTGGGCAATCTATCGTTATCTTTAATTCCATCAAAGCGAAAGGTTTGCGGCATATAGAAGCTCGATGAATCGTCTTCGGTAGCTTTACCATGAACAACCAAAGCATCCAAACGCATCCGTGCATCACCAAACCACTTTTTGGTATCCCAAATCATAATATCTTGAAGTCTAACGGCAAGATTAAGCGGTTGTGGTTGAGTGGTTGATTCGCGAGGGCTGCGAGTATTTTCCTGACTAAATTCTTCTTCTATCTCTTTAAGATAACTACTATCGGGGAATGCGGTTTCATCAATTAACCATTGTTGCTCTGTCATAATTATATTTCTCCCCTATGTTGTTTTGATTATTTTATTATTACTTAAGTCTTTTAGTGAGTTGTGATATCAAATCTGTTGGCATCGGAATTATATATTTTTGAAACGCAGAGGGGCACAGAGGAAAGCGCAGAGGAGCGCAGAGGAAAAAGCTAAAAAACAGGTAATGATAAAGCCGGAAAGAAAGTAAGAACTATCAAATGCAAGATTTTACCGTCATCGAGACACCACCACTGGGAACAATGGTAATCCCCCTTCGCACGGGTTTGACTGGTTTTTTATCGACTAATTCTAATTGAAATTTTTGAATAATAGTCGCTAAAATCAACTTCATTTCATACACTGCAAAAGCGGCACCAATACAGCCGCGATAACCTCCTCCAAAAGGTAAATATTCAAATGCAGAAAATTTTCTATCTAAAAATCTTTCGGGAATAAATTTATCTGGCTGTTGATAAGTTGTTTGCTGACGATGGGCTAAATATATACAGGGAACTAAAACAGTACCTTCACCAAACTTTTCTCCGGCAACTTCTACTTTATCAACTGCCATCCTGGGAGTACAAATTAAAGCTATGGGGTGAAGTCGCATGGTTTCGGAGCAAACTGCACTTAAATAAGGTAGTTGAGCAATATTTTCTGGGGAAGCTGTATTTTCTAAAGTTTTTAATTCCTCAATTAATTTACTATAAACTTCAGAATGGGAATGAATCATGTAAAATAACCATGCCAAAACCCCAGAAGTAGTTTCGTAACCCAAAAGCAATAAAGAAACTAATTGATCTCGCAATTCCTTGTCTGTCATTTTACCGCCATCTTCGTCACTCGCTGACATTAACAGACTTAAAATATCTTCTCCTAAATTATCGTCACTTAATCTACGTTCATAAATCTCTGCATAAATCAACTTATCAATTTCTTCTCGTCGTTTGAGATAATTTCCCCAGGGGCTCCATTTTCCTAAATCTTGCTGTAAAGGTGGAAAGAAAAATAAACTAGAAAACAAAGGTTTAGTAATATCATTTAATAGCGCCGTTAACAAGTTTATTAATTTTTCGTAACGTTCGCCGGGAGTAATTCCAAATACCACTTGAAGAATAATTTGTAAAGTAATATCTGGCATTACTTCCTGCATAGAAACAGTATTACCAGTTTTCCAATTGCTAGTTACATTATTAGTAATATTGCATATAGTATCCCCATAGGATTTGAGGCGATCGCCGTGAAAGGGAGGCATTAATAATTGTCGCTGTCGGTTGTGGGATTTACCCTCTTGAAAGACAATAGAATCGCTGCCAAACAAGGGTTTGAATACGTGAGTGGCTTTCTTAAAATCTAATTTATTCGCGGGAATTGCAAAACAATCATTAATAGCTTGAGGGCTGCTGAAAAATACAACCGGCGGAGAATTTATTCCTAAAACTCTTAAACTGAAGGTATCTCCATATCTTTGTGCGTGGTTGTCGAAAAAGTTGATGGGATTGGCAATTAGTTGAAGAGTTTGAACTAAGGAATTAGTCATCGGGTAAAAGGTAAAAAGTTAAAGGTTAAAGGTTAAGGGTTTAATGATTTTCCTAATACTCTATTTTCTCACTTTAACGATGTGTGGTAAATATAATCGCCCTCACCCTTGAAGGGTGGGGCTACATTTGCCAAGCCTACCTTCGTAGGCTAGAAGATTAGCCTGCGAAGGTAGGCTTTGTAGCTGTAGCGATACCCTTCTAGGGTATTGCTACGTAGAGGTTTAGTTCACAAACGCAAAATCACTTTCCCCAAGCCCCTGCATACCCAATACAACAGCCACATCTTGATTCAAAACATTTATTACAGTATTCTTACCATTCATTTCCAAGCTAACATCTTCAAAAGTACCAATCCCCGAAATCCCAATTACGTCAACTCCACTTTCAAAATCTGTAATTGTATTTACTTCCTCTGGTAATTCAGCATTCACAATCCAAAATTGATCTTTACCAGCACCACCACTAATTGTATTTCCACCTTTTTCAATGATAAAAAACCTATCGTTACCTTTACCACCAATTAATCTATCGTTACCACCAGCAAAAAAGGTATCATCACCATCACCACCACTCAAACGATTTCCTCCTCTACCCAGAGAAGCATCAAGAATATCATTTCCAGCGCCACCATTAACCCTATCGTTTTTCCCGGCGAATAATTCATCATCGCCGCTACCGCCGAATACTCGATTACCACCGGAGATACTTTGAGTGGTATCTACCAAATCATCGCCAAAACCTGCAAATACAACATCTTTATTGCCATCAAAATCTGGAATTAACTGGGTTTCCAAAACATCATCACCAGCATCGCCAACAACTAAAACTTCGGTGAGATATTCAAACTTTTCTCCCGGTAAAGCAGGTGTATTTGATGGCGGTATCCGAACTGGATTTTGCTGCTCGTAAGCATATGCCAATCCGATTAAAGTAGGCTCGGTAAATTCCTGCCCGAATAAAGACATACCCACGGGTAAACCTTGCTCTGTATATCCCACTGGTAAAGTTAAATCGGGAAAACCGCTTAAATTCCCTAAATAATTTGCCCGATAGGGGTCGCCGCCGATATTATCTAAATTAGCCTGATAGGTTGGATCTTCGATTACATTACCATCGGAGTCGGTAATCGGTGTTGCTGGAGTGGCAATTGTGGGATAAACTATGGCATCCAATTTATTGCTAGCAAAGATATTATTTAACTCTTTCTGCAATTGGGGAATACCTTCATTAATCGCTGCTTGATATTCCGGATTATCCAACCCGCCAAATTCTAAGGAATCTTCGTAGACTGCAATCCGATTGGGATTAACCGGAGTTTCCGAATTAACCAATTCTGGATCTTTACTAGCTGCAATCAATTCTTCTAAGTTTTCCGGATATTCCTCATCGAGTGTTTCAAAATATTCCTCAATCTGGGGATTAAATTCAGCTTGAATCACAGTATTTAATAAAGTACCGTAATTAGAAGCATCCACAACCGAATCGGGAAGATCCAACTCAACAACAGTTGCACCAGCAGCCCTCATATTATCAATAGCTGCTTCCACCAACTTATCAACTTCTTCATTACCGCCGAAATATTCCCGAGCTACACCAATTCTTGCACCTTTGAGGGCATTTTTATCTAAAAATTGAGTATAGTCATCAAAGCCTTTACCCTTACTAGCTTCCGTTGCCGGGTCATTTTCGTCAACACCAGCCATTACACCCAGTGCGATCGCTGCATCTTCAACAGAAAGAGCCATAGGACCAGCATAATCTACCGTCAGCGCCAGTGGTACTATACCATCAGCACTCACCAATCCCCGCGTCGGCTTAATTCCCACCAAACCAGTCACAGCAGAAGGTCCCCGAACCGAACCCGCCGTATCCGTACCAGTACCTAAAGTCGCAAAATTAGCGGCAATTGCAGCACCAGTACCGCTACTCGAACCGCTAGCATCGCGATTGAGATTATAAGGATTGAGCGTTAAACCACCTTTGGAACTGTAACCAAGCCTTCCAGAAGAAAGAGCAAATTCGCTCATATTGGTTTTACCCAAAATAATTGCTCCAGCATCGCGAAATTCCGATGTAGTAAAAGCATCATCTGGAGGAATAGAACCTGCTAAAACATCAGAACCCGCAGTAGTAGGTAAATCAGAGGTGTCATAATTATCCTTTAAAAGTACCGGAATTCCATATAAAGCTCCATCCGCACCTTGATTTCGCAACTTTGCATCTAACTCCCTAGCCTTATCCAAAGCATCGGGGTTCACCGAAATAACCGCAGAAATAGCAGGACCTTGGTCATCGTAAGCTGTTATTCTATTCAGATAAAGTTGAGTTAATTCCTCAACACTCAAAACTCCAAAACTGTAAGCTTTTTGAATATCGCTAACTGTCGCTTCTTGTAAATTGAAAGTAGATGGTGCTGAAAGATTGAAGGTAGATGGCATATTTTTTACCTGTAACTTTGAGAAACGATATTTCTGAAATAACTTTAGTCAGTAATTCCTAAAAATTACACCCAGCAAAATTAAGTCAGTTTTGCAACTGAACTTTAGCCCATAAAATGCATTAAATTAGGGATAACTTATTTGATTCAAAAGACTATCTAGCGAGGAGTTTACACAAAATTACTCCCGGCAATCGCTCTATGCACCCTAGAACTAATTTACACTGAAAACGGTAATTATGCTCAGTAATATTTACTACTTTATTTTATTTATCTGTAACTAAATTTATGTCAAATATAAGAAAATTTTTATATAGGTAAATCACTAATTGCATATTGACAAAAATACCAAAGTGAGTATTTAGGCTTAGCAATAATGCTGCAAATATAAATTGCTATAATCCCAGTAATCTTAATTAAATTGGTTCGTAGTTGCGCTTTAGCGCCTCTTTTACATAGCAGCTAACTAATAGTGATTAATTTAAACCCTTATCTACAATCAATCGGCAATACTTACGGCGAATGGTGGAAGTGTTACACCATAACAGATGTTGTAGGAAATCTTCGGCACGAAAAACAAAAGCGATTGCCGTTGTTTGATTTTGGGTTGATGGTAGAGAAGGTTAAGCAGGAGCAAGAAGAAAAAACCGAAAGATTAACAGTTTTACAAGGTTTAATTAAATATGCGAACGACCATGTATTATTAATAGGTCGTCCTGGTAGTGGTAAATCTACAGCGTTTTTACGGTTGCTGTTGGAATCAGCGCAACATCACCTGGAAATGAATTTCCAGGCTAACAGCGAAAGTTGTCTAAAGACGACTGAATCTTCTACTAACAGTCAGTTTCAACTGACTTCGGCTATGAGCCAGGGAATTGATTCCCTGGCGGATTCGCGAGAAAATGCAAAAATCCCCATCCTCATCGAACTTCGTTTTTACAAAACTTCAATAATCGACTTAATTCGTAACTTCCTCAAACGTCACCAACTACTGTTAGAAAACCCTGAAATTGAAAAATTACTGTTTGCAGGAAAATTCCTTTTATTATTTGATGGAGTTAACGAATTACCATCAGAAGCAGCGCGGCAAAACTTACAACAATTTCGCCAAGATTACCAGCAAACCACACCAATGATTTTCACCACGCGAGATTTAGGTGTTGGTGGTGATTTAAAAATAGAGAAAAAGCTGCAAATGCAACCTTTGACAGAAACCCAGATGCGGGATTTTGTTTGTGGGTATCTTCCAGAGCAAGGGGAAGAATTGCTCAAACAGTTGTCAGGGCGTTTGCGGGAGTTGGGAGAAACACCTTTATTATTAATGATGCTTTGTTCGGTATTTGTTGATAACCAAAATAAAGTACCATCAAATTTGGGTTCGGTATTTCGTCGCTTTACCAAAATTTACGATAATAAATTCAAACAAGATATTCCCGTAACGGATGAATCTCGACGCTGGTGGCAGCGGTTATTGCAGCATTTAGCTTGGGTGATGACGCATGGGGAATCAAAAACCGAAATTCTCGTTGCTATTCCGATACAGGAAGCTAGGGATATCTTGACTGAGTTTCTCAAAGAGCAGGATTATCATCAACCGAGGAATGCAGAAAAATGGTTAGATGATTTACTCAAACATCATTTGATTCAACTTGGTGCAGATAATCAAATTCAATTTCGTCATCAACTGCTGCAAGAATATTACGCTGCTGAAAGATTATTGGAAGAAATTCCGAAGTTGAGCGATGATGACTTGCAGTGGGAATATTTGAATTATTTGAAATGGACTGAGCCTGTAGCGCTGATGATGCAGTTGGTAGATAAGCAATCTCAAGCTGTGGGTTTGGTGAAGTTGGCTTTGGAGCTTGATTGGCAGTTGGGTGCAAGGTTGGCGGGGGAAGTTAGGGAAGAGTGGCAGGGGGAGACTGTTGGTTTAATTACTAATTTAGAGTTGCCACTTTTATTAAAAATTAGACTTTTAGAAATTAGCAAATCTGATATAGCAATATCTTCATTAATAGATATGCTACAAAACGAAGATGAGGAATTCTTTGAAGATGTAATTTTAGCTTTAATTGGAATTGGCTCAAATGCTGCAATAAATGCATTAATTGAATTTCTGGAATATGAATACGAATTTGAAGATTTATTCATTTGCGGTTATGGTCTCATTTCCTTAGAAGAAATTGATTCCTGGGATGAAATATTAGACATATTTAGAGCATCAAAATATGATATTGCCCGTGTCAATTATATTTGTAATGAAAATTCGGTAAATAAAAAGAAAAAGATTGTCAATAAAATAACTGAATCAATTGACAGTAATTTTTTACAAGAGGGAAATCAGATTGATAGTTCATTTGCAGATAAACACAAAAAAAACAATTATGAAGTCTTAATACATCAAATAATCAGTAACTTAAAACATAATGATGCTGATATTCGTAAAAAGGCTTTTTTCAGTTTAAAAAATATTTGTTCGAGAGAAGCAATAAACCCACTAACTAAAGCTCTATACAATGAAGATAATAGTTTAATTTTTCATTTGCTTTCTATATGCTTAAGGAATATAACCTCTGAAAAAGATATACCTTTATTAATTCAACTGCTTGAGCATAAACATTTTTTAGTTCGTCTAAATGCTGTATGCGCTTTAGGAAGAATAGGTAGTGATGCTACCATACCTGGTTTAATAATAGCCTTAGAAGATAAATATGAAGGTGTCCGTTCTGATGCAGCTTTAGCTATTGGAGATATTTGCTCTGATGCTGCTATTCCAGGATTAATAAAAGTTATGAAAAAAAAATATACACCCAATCTTATCGGAACTCTTGAAACAATCCAACAACACCTAAAATACTACAAACCCATCCCCAAAACCATGTCCAAATCCACTTCCCACAACTACGCATTACTCATCGGTGTAGGTGAATGCGAAGAAACCAAATTATCCCTACCAGTAACAGTTAAAGATATTCAAGCACTCAAATCTCTCCTCACCGACTCCAACTTATGCGGTTACATCGACAGTAACATTCGTCTTCTCTACAACGAAACCGCTACCAAAGAACAAATCCTAGAAAATTTAACCTGGTTAAAACAACAAGCCGAAAATGATTCAGAAGCAACTATACTAATTTACTATTCCGGTCATGGTTTATTAGATAATTCTGGAGATTACTATCTCATCCCCCACGAAACCGATCGCGCAGACATTCCGGATACCGCACTTTCAGCAGAAACCATCAATCAAGCATTACAAGGGATTCCAGCGCAAAAATTATTAGTAATTATAGATAGCTGTCACGCTCAAGGAATGGCAACTTCAAAAGATGCTAAATCCCCAATTCCCAAAGGTTTTACCCAAGCTGCTTTACCCAAAACCATTATTGACGATTTAAAAGGTGCGGGAAGAGTTGTATTTACTTCCTCCACCGGAACACAACTATCTTGGATTCGCAGCGATCGCACAATGAGCATCTACACGTATCATTTCCTCGAAGCTTTACAAGGTGCGGGGAATCAACCGGGAGATAAAGTAGTTAAGGTTTCCAATTTGATGAATTATCTGAGCGAAACTGTTCCGATAACGGTACAGCAGGAATACAACAAAAAACAAACGCCCTTCTTTGATTTTGCTACAGAAGATTTTCTCGTTGCTTTGTTACGTGGTGGCAAAGGTTTACCCGCAGAAGGATATGAAAGCATGAAAGCAGAAGCAGAAGAGAAGATTCGCAGTATCAGCAATCAAGTTAAAGATAGTGTGGTGAATATGGGAGATGGAAATATTGGTTTAAATATTGGTACAGCAGGGAATATAACTATTGGTGATATATCTTCAAAATAAAAAATGATTATTTTTAAGATTATTTAAAATTACCTTATAATATATGTACATAAAGCTGTACATAAACGATGTTTTCTTACGAAATCACATCTCCAACGGATGCCAGAAACAACTTCTTTAAGCTATTAGACTTAGTTGTACAAAATAATCAGGTATATATCATCAATCGTCGTGATGGTGAGAATGTTGCTTTGATTACAGAATCGGATTTGAGAAGTTTGGTTGAGACGGTTTATCTATTGAAAACTCCTGCAAATGCAAATCGCTTACTCGATGCAATTGAGGAATCTAAGAGCGGAAAAATCAAATCTCAAACAATTGAAGAGCTTCAGCAGGAGTTAGGGATTGAGCAAGAAGAAAAAGAAGAATAAGGCTGAAACTGATGAAATAAAATCAGTTGTTGTTAATCGAAGTCCTGGTTTTAGTTCTAAGTTTAAGGAAGATTTAGCTTGGTGGTTCAAGCACAATTTTAAAGTTGCATCGAAAATTTTAGATTTAATTACTGCTGTGATGGAAAATCCATTCGAGGGAATTGGTAAACCAGAACCTTTGAAATATATGGATGCCGATATTTGGTCTAGACGTATTGATTTAGAGCATCGGCTTGTTTATCGTGTTGAAAATACTAAAATTGATTTTCTTACTTGTCGGTATCATTATGAGTAATAATTTTAACTGAATCCGGGTATGAATAAAGAATGTAGAGACGCTAGATAATTAATGTCTCTACAAGCTTTCCGCGAAATCCAAATTAACTAACAGTTTCCAAACTGCGAGACTTAGCCATTCGCTTACCTTTAACAACCATTTGAATCGGACGATTGGGGCCAGTTACAATACCCCGACGCTTTGGTTTTACTTCACCTTCGGTAATTAAATCCAAATCCAAATCGGAAAGAATTCTTGCTAATATTAACTTCATTTCAAATTGAGCTAACGCCATACCAATACAGCGTCTTGCACCGCCACCATAAGGGATGAATTCATAAGGCGAATACTGTCTTTCTAAAAAGCGCTCTGGTTTAAATTTCTTTGGTTCGGGATATAATTTTTCGTCATTATGTATCGAATAAATTGAACCCATTACTGCCGTACCTGGCTCAAGTTCGTGCCCGCACAAGGAAACCGGACTTTCTACATCTCTACGGAATGTTAGTAAAGCCACTGGATAAATCCGTAAAGTTTCGCAGTAAACCGCATTTAAATATGGCAATTTCAAAATAGCATTACTATCGGGATTTTCCCCCAAACTATCAAGCTCTGCCAATAGCTTTTGTTTAACTTCAGGTATTTTGTGAATCCAGTACAATGCCCAAGTTAATGCTGTAGCAGTAGTTTCATGCCCTGCAAATAACAGCGTCATCAACTCATCGCGTAATTCTTCATCAGTCATAGCTTCACCTTGTTCGTCTTTGGAAGCCATTAACATAGTCATGATATCAGTACGGGAATCATCGGGATTTTCTCGACGCTCGTCGATTTCTTGATACAGAAGTTTATCTGCTAGATCTCGGTGATATACAAAACTTCCCCAAGGAGTTAGCGAACCTAAATTACGCTGTAATTTAGGGAAAAATAGCGCCATTGTACCAAAAGGAGAACCCCCAGCTTCCAAAAACTCTTTGATATGGTTCTCTATATCTTCGGCACGTTTACCTTTATAAAGTCCGAATACTGCCTGCATAATTACTCTCAAAGTAACTTTCTGCATTGCTTCGCGGACATTAAAAGGCTTAGCAACTTCCCAATCGCTAATAATTTCTTGAGTAACGTTATTAATTGTCTCACCATAAGTCCGCATTCTATCGCCGTGAAAAGGCGGCATTAATAACTGACGTTGACGACGATGCTTTTCACCACTAATAGTAATTACAGAATTACTCCCCACCAAAGGTTCAATAATTTTATTCGCATCCCCAGGAGCAGTAAATTCTTTATCATTCAACAACTTCTGTAACGCTTTGGCATTGCTGACGATAACGATAGAGATATTCAAGAATGTAAGTGTAAAAATATCTCCATATCCCTTGGCGCAATCTTCCAAAAGCGACATGGGAAAAGCAATAAATCGAATTTGCTGGATAAATGCCGGAATTTTGGGACCATTTGGTAATTTCATTCGCTTCCCCAAAGTAATATTTTTTCTATACTAATTAATTTAAGGGACGATCTATAAGCGATTATTCATTCTCGTAGGGAGTGAGTGAGTGAGTGAGTGAGTGAGTGAGGGAGTGAGGGAGTGAGTGAGTGAGGGAGTGAGTGAGTGAGGGAGTGAGGGAGAGAGGGAGTGAGGGAGTGAGGGAGAGAGGGAGAGGAGGGGGGAGAGGGGGAAGAGGGGGGGGGGAGAATAAATAATCATTACCAATTACCAATTACCAATGCCCAATGCCCCATGCCCAATGCCCCATGCCCAATGCCCCATGCCCCATACCCAATTCCCAATTTTCACTTTTCACTTTTCAAAATAACGAACCATTAACTCATCAATTCCTTCTTCATCTGGCAGCCAGTAGCTTGCATTATATTCTCTACCATTGCTAACTCTGCCCGGTAAAGTAAACATTTCAATGTCAGAGCGGTTAGTTTGGACACCGAAATTGACTAGTGTTAATAAACTGTCAAGGTTTAAATTGGTATCGATATTATCTTTAATCGTACCGATAATTACTGGCGATCGCGCTAATGTTGCTGGATTCAAAGCTTGTTGTATCAAGGCTTGCATAACCAATTGCTGGCGTTCAATCCTGCCGATATCTCCCCTACCGTCATTACGGAATCTCAATAGTTGTAATGCTTTATCGCCGTCCAGATGTTGCTCTCCTGCTTTTAAATTAATATATAAATGTTGGGAATCATCTTGATATTTCAAATCTTTGGGAACGTTTACGGTTACTCCCCCCAAAGCATCAATCAGTTTACCTACTCCTAAAACATTAATCCTAACGTAACCATGTATATCTATATTTCCTAAAAGATTACTAACGCTTTTAGCACTTAAATAAGCACCACCCAAACGATTGGCGGAATTAATTTTTCTCAAACCATAACCTTCTATTTCCGTGCGGGTATCCCTAGGAATAGAAAGCATATTTAATTTATTATTTTCTGGATCGAATCGAATCAATAACATTACGTCGGAAAGCCCATCAAAAGAATTAACTTGGGGTAAATATCCCAAATCTTTCGCGTCTTCCGGTGCATTTTTTGTATCTGGAGGAAGTACGCTCATTCCCATGACTAAAATATTGACGGGACGATTCAATTCTAAAAATTTCCCTCTATCAATAGCATTGTCGTTAAAAAAATTAGCTTCCTCCGGACTCAGATTAGCTTGCATAAACGGCTTCCCTGTCAAGAAAACCCCAAACAAACCCCCGGCTAAAGCCGAAACTATGGCAACTATACCCATTTTTCCCCAAAACCCCCGCTTGCTTTTGGGCTGATAATGTTTCATGTCGTTGGTTTGAGGGTTTTCCTTATGAATCAATTCTTTCAATTTTTCCATAAATGAAATTGTTGTGAGTAATTCAAATTGCCTGAGTTAGTAAATTACGGATTTTGCAATCGCGTATTTTTAACAACTACAATTCCATTACTGTTAATTGCGTAAAATATTAAGGGAATGCCGTAAAATATGCATGAGTATAAATCTTCAATTATAGGGAATTGCTAATTGGTAGTTGGTAATTGGTAATGGGTAATTAGTAAAAGAGTTATTCGCTACATAAATCAAGCTCTGTAACCATGAAGAGATTTAAAACTATTTTTGATAACTGGCTTGATTAATTTCATCAAAGTTTCTCTTAACGCGACTTGAATCGGATGCTGTAACTTACCCATTTGCGCCGAGCGTAAAGACTGTTTCACAATATACTTAGTACGCTCAAATCTCACAGATTCATATTCACGAAAAGCGACTGCTGCCTCTGAGTTTTCCAGTAAACATTTAGTTACAACCACTGCATCTTCTAATGCCATACAAGCTCCCTGCCCTAAAGTTGGTAAGGTTGGATGTGCGGCATCACCCAGCAAAGTTATATTTTGCTTGCTCCAAGGTAAAGCTGGTATTCTGTCGTAGAGGTTGGTTTTGATGATATCAGCTTCATCTGTAGCAGCAATTAATTCAGGAATCGAAGCAAACCAATCTTGGAACATATCTTCAAGTTCTTTTTTACGTCCAACTGTTGCATCTAGTTGATTCTCCCGAGCTAATGCTGCTGCATACCAATACATCCGATTTTTACCAAGCATCATAAACCCAAACTCTTTCCCCCTTCCTAAAAACTCTCTGATATAGCCAGAGCGATATGTGTTGGGAGTATGGGAAGTCAAACCCCGCCAAGTTGTAAAATTGCGATAAATTGGTTGCTGTTCGCCAAATAGCTCGGTTCTGACTATTGACTTTAAACCATCAGCACCAATCAAAGCATCACCCTCAATTGTTAAACCCGATGCAAAACGAGCGCTAACTTTATTTCTCTGTAGCTCTAATTGCTCAAAAGTTTCTCCTAAAATAAATTCCTTTTCCGGTATCTTGCTTATTAACAATTCGTGTAAGTCAGCCCGATGAATAGCTATCGTTGGAAGTTCAAAACCGTCTACAGGCACATTAACTAACTCTTTCCCTGATTGAGAATTAAATTGATAGTTCGATGTAACAACACCTACCCGCAAAGCTGATTCTAATAAATCTAATTTTTTTAATACATGAGTAGCATTTGCCCAAAGTGCAATGCCAGCACCCACCTCCCGCAATTCTTTAACACGCTCGTAAACAACTGGTTCAAACCCATTACGGTGAAGCGAAACGGCTGCGGCTGCTCCTCCAATTCCACCACCAATGACAATGATTTTTTTAGCTGAATGCATTTTTTTTATAAAAATATTCTGTATAACTAACTTACGCGATGTTTAGTTAGCGGTCAAATATTCCTGTATGGTTAAAAGTTTCAAGGCTTTTTTAATTAGACATGCGCGTTGACAGGTGACGAAAATTCTCTTTATGCTGATTAACGCTGCTTGTAAACTTAAATCTGTATGTATGGCTGACTCAACTAGAAAAAATCCCTCTATAAAAAAATCTGTTCGGAGTCGCGATCGCAAAGCTACTCAAGCAGAGATTTTGGATGCAGCAGTAGAGGAATTTGCTCTAAATGGTTTAGCTAATGCTCGTATTGAAACCATTGCAGCTAATACTGGCGTTACTAAAGCGATGATTTATTACTATTTCACCAGTAAAGAAGGTTTGTATTTAGCGGTATTAGAAAGAGGTTTTAATACTTATATGCAACCGCTGCAAGAACTTTCTTTAGATAGTTTACTTCCTGAAACTGCTTTAGAAAAATTTGTACGTTGTCTGCTTTCAAATTTAGTAAAAAATCCTAATTGGCCGTTGATTATGTGTTATGAAGCATTACAAAATCAAGGACAATATTATCAGCAAATTAATATTCACAGCATTGATGAAATATTGATTGCTATTTTGGAGCGAGGAGTTGCAGATAATAGTTTTCGTTCTCTCGAACCTAGAATGACAGCGAATGATATTATCGGTATTTGTGTATTTTATTTTCTCAGCAGAGAAGGTCTTAAACACCTTTTTCCCGGTAAAAAAATGTTCAGTAAGCAAATGTTAGAATTGCACGTACAACAGTCTATTGAATTAATTTTGGCAGGAGTAAAACATAATTAAAAATTATAATTAGAAATTATAATTAAAAAGCATAATTAAAAATCCTATTTATAGGAATGGCCGCAACTGGCACATTTATGCTGTAGGGTGCTGTGACACTTAATTGGATTTTTAACGTAATAATGAGGGTTTTATTGTCACGCACCACCCGAGTTGTGTAACGCGCAGCCTTAGTCCTGATTTAAATGAAACTACAGCTGAGCATTTATCAAAATTTCCGCAGCATCTTTTAAATTACTTTCAAACCCATTCAATCCAAATAACCTTCTTTGCGAAAATGCTCCGTCAACCAGCAGCAATAAATATTTTCCTAACTGTTCCGAGTTGGGAATACCTGCATTTTCAGCCAGCTTAGTCAAACGCAACCGCATTTCTTGTTTATGTGCGATCGCTACTTGATGCCCTGGATAATCTAGCTGAGGAAATTCGCTGGTAGTTATCAAAAACGGACAACCGTAGCACTCGGGTTTTACCAATAGTTCATCTATCCACTCGAATACTGCCAATAATTGCGCCTTGGAATTATCGGGATGCTTACCCACTGCTATATCAAAATATTCCCAAAAAAGTCGGTTACGTTCTTTCAAAAATGCCACAACCAAATCATCTTTTGATGGAAAATAACGGTAAAGCGTGGTTTTCGCAACTCCCGATTCCGCAATTATTCTGTCTACCCCTACAGCTTGAATCCCGTACTGGTAAAACAACTCGCTCGCTACTTCTAATATACGTTCTCGCGCCGAACCATCAGCTTTTCTTGGCATTTCTAAGCGTACAAATCAACTATTGACATGATACAGAGCTGTCTGTTATTTTTCAAAATGTATTGCGATACAGACCTGTCTGTATTTTTTTGATTAAATAAATTAAATCTTGGGAATGCTTGGGTTATGAAAATCGGAATAATCGGCAGTGGAAATATGGGGCGTTCTCTGGGTATACTTTGGGCAGAGCAAGGGCATCAAGTATACTTTGGAGCAAGGACGACTGAAAAAGGTAAAGCTGTTGCAGATATTGCCGGAAATAGCACTCAAGGAGGAATCAACGATGAAGCAGCAGCCTTTGGGGAAGTCCTGTTTTACACTATCCGTGGCGTGAATCCACAAGAAGTTCTTTCCGATATAGAAGTATTATCTGGAAAGATTTTGATTGATTGCAACAACTTTGAAATTCCCGAAGGTTTTGCTTATCCTCCTATAGAACAATCCTTGGCTGAAAAATTAGCGTCAGAAGTGCCAAAAGTCAGGCTAGTCAAAGCATTTAACACGATGGCTCAAGAACTATTCGAGCTGGCACCGACACCATTAAAAGATTACAGCGTTTCTTGCTTTGTTGCAGGAGACGACGAAGAAGCAAGGAACATAGTAATGAAACTTGCGGAAGACATTGGATTTAATCCAGTTGACTGTGGTGGTTTAAGGAATGCGCGTATGTTGGAAGGAATGGGGAATTTTATTCGATTTATGATTATTGGGCAAAAATTGGGTTCCTATGCAACCGTTTCGGTGAATGTGCTTCCTCCTGCACAACAAGAGCGTTTGGGGGGAAGAAAGGTTTCTAGTTTGAATTAGTTAGTTTGAATTAATTAGGTTGATCTACTCAAAATAATAGTGTTGGGTTCTGTCCAACGGACAAGCTACGCTAACGCTTCGCTCTACCCAACCTATAAACTAATTTACATTCTTAGACTTAAGTGTCGCGACACACTTCATTAACTTCCATCTTTAGATATTTGAACAGAGAACCACAAGCAACGCGAGTTCTTGCCGCAGCACTGCTCCATAATTTGAACGCGACATCTTCTAAAGTTTCTCCATCAACTTCGACTAGAAGGGAAATGACGCTGATTCTACCAAAAGACCAGAATAAACCTGCTTCAATTAAATAAGGTTCATTGGTTTCTGAATGTATGCGGAAGTCGTATAGAGAGTAATCGCGACAACCTAAAGCAATATGTGCCCGTTTTGCCGCATCTGCGAGCTTCTCGAACAATTCTGGGGTAACATCAGCCGGACAAGCTCTTCTCGAAGCAGTGTTCCTATTTTGCAGTAAGGTTCCATCGGGTAGAGATTCTAACTTATCTTCTGCGGTTCTAATAGGTTTCTCCTCTGACATAAAGTATTCTATCATTGGCGGTACCCACAATTTACCATCGCGCTCCACAACAGCTACACGTAGTTCTCTGCCGGGGATATAATCTTCAATTAACAAAGTTTGGTCGTATTCAAAGCCAACTCGCAATGCTTCGGCAATTTGGTCTTCGTTTCGTACTAAACTTACTCCTAAAGAGTTATCTTCTGAATTTGGTTTAACGATGAAGGGGGGTTTCATTGTTAGAGTATCACCTTGACGGAATTGTTGAGCGCGAGCAACCCTAACTCCGGATGTCGATACAACGCTTCGTGACTGGGATTTATTGGCTGCGAGCGCGGTACAGTGTGATGGCGAGCCGACGACGGGCAATCCAATCACATCCTCGAATAACGAGCGGAAACTTGTCATCCCGACAAAGCAAAACATATGGGGAACTACAACGTCAAGAGTTGGTAGTTGAGAAATCATCTCCTGGAGTGACATTTTTTCCGATAAGTCGTCTAAAGATGCTCCTAACTGCCAAAGCCCATCGGGATGTACCACAGCATAATGACTCTGCACGCCAACTGGCTGTACCACTTCCCTTGCGTACATGATTGAAAGGTTGTAGTAGAACTTAGAAACGCGAGAACCCGCGAAGTGCAATACTCGTAATTTAGATGTCGTAGTTGAAGCTGAGATAGAAGATGATGATGAGGTTTGAGCTTGAGGCATTTTTATTATGAAATATAACTTAATACTAATTTACATTAATATCATGTTCGCGTCCCCTAAGTCCGCATTTCCAGAGGAATACCGTGTTTGGATATATAGTTAGTTTCATTTATTGATGGTGATAATAACTATTTTTAAGATTTTTAGGTCAAAATTAAGCGATTTGAACTGTATTACTTGCAAATTAAAAACTTAATTGAGCAAAGCGTCATTATTGTCATATTAACTAGGAGAGATGCGTGACGTTATAAGTCTTATTGCTACGTTCAGATTTTCTAAACTATATAACAGCAATAAAGCAGGAGGATGTTAGTTTTGCGGCTTTGTGCATCCACTAAAAGAAAATTGTGACAGTTACATAAGTCCTAAAATTACCTAAATAATTTTTTTGATTGCAATTCGACAATAAAACAAAGTTATGAGCAATGAGAATAGATTCGCTGAGATGAAAAAGTGTCAATTAAAACTTTAGCTCTGAATATAAAGCCGTGATTTAATCAATAATTATACTTAAATTTGCTTGTTAAAGTATTTAATACCACTTTTTGTTGCAAGTAAATCTAAAGAGTAGTAACTCGGGTTAATACTTTGTCTCATCAATTTCAAGAAAAAAGCCACATAATGTATTTATTTATATCTTGTACCTTGTACAAAATACTAAGGCAATTTTTCTTGTAACGTTTCTATTAATTGTATTTTAGTAGATTGTTTCGCTAATGATACAACGTATAAAATACTTTGCATTATTTAGCATACTTAGGAGCTAATTTAGGATGAAATTATTTGCACTATCGAGTTTGTTTCTGCTTCTATTTCCACTAGCAGCTCAAGCAGATATGGTTGTCACAACAAAAAGTGGTAGACAATACACTATTCCGGTAAATGGAGATGATGTTCAAAGTATCAGATTTACCGATTCTGGAAGCAATGGACAACAGTCTGGTTCATCTTGGAGAGGAAGATGGAAGACTTCTGAAGGGAATATGAATTTGAGACAGAATGGTAACGTTGTCTCGGGTACTTATACCCAAGATAAGGGAAGAATTTCGGGTCAAGTTTCTGGTAATACGCTCAATGGTATTTGGGCTGAAAATAGCTCTGCGAGAAAATGTAAAGTCAAGAAGTTGAATACTTTCTATTGGGGAAGAATTTCTTTTACTCAGCAAGCTGGGGGTCAAAAATTCATAGGTAAGTGGGGTTACTGTAACGAGAAACCAGATGCCAATTGGACTGGTACTAGATAAGATAAAATCTGTCTTAATATACTACTCCCTTTTTGGGTTTATGATTACCTATTGAATTAGAGCAGGGAGAGGGGGTAGAGGGGGAGAGGGGGTAGAGGGGGAGAGGGGGTAGAAAAAAATAATTTTTATCGGTAATTTTTAGAGCGGAAGGGGAGTAATATCATGTCCGGTTAAACAGTTATCATATCTGTGAGGGCTAAGTAATGAGTAATAAGTAATGAGTAATAAGTAATGATTAGTAGATGATAACCGCCATCTTTTCAGTAGGGTTATATCGTAAGTAATTAGCCGGACTTGATATAACATATTAGCTTGGAAATAAGGAGCGAGAGTAGAAAATAGAAAAAGCTTTCATGAACGATTTTCTTAAAAGTACCAATGTAAGCTAATGTGCAGATAAATTGGATAAAACGAAAATTTGTAATTATTGTAGTGTGGGCATCTTGCCCGCGTCTTATATACAAACTCGATACGCAACAGCTTAATAACTTATTTTCCTCTTCTCTAATTAGAGAAGAGGATTTTTGTTAGAATCCATTCGGTTTTTCAAAGCCACCTATAACTTGTACAATTAGCTCTGAAATATCTAGCAATCGCTTATCACTCCAGCGTTTGCCGTGTACTTGTACCCCAATTGGTAAACCTTCCTGGGATTTCCCTATGGGTAATGTCACAATTGGATTTGCCGCGACTGTTGTAGTGTTGTTATACATTGCGATCGCTAAACTATAGGGAACTGTTTTTCCTTCTATTTCAAAGGGTGTAGCGCGACGACGATGGCTAAATGCTGGGGTAGGTGAAACTGGACATAACCAGAGATCCCAGTCGGTAAGAAATTTCTCCATTGTGGAAATCAGATAGTCTCGTTTGGTTAATGCTTGAAAATAACCATTCGCACTCAACCCCATTCCCTGGGCTAAACTGGTTGATACTGGACTGTCATCGAAGAAATATCGCCAATAGAAATAGGGCAAAATTTTTCTTAAAGGAGTATTTTTAATTAATCCTGGTAACACTGGAGAAAGTTCAAATCCTTGGATATGCCCCCAAACTTGCAAAGCTTCGTCAAAATCAAATTCTGCTGGGGTGGTTTCTTCTATATGACAGCCTGCTGCTTCTAAACTAGAAGCTAAATTTTGCAAACATTTTTTGGTGTCGCCAGAAACAGGCACTCCACCTATTTCTTGAGTAAATGCAATTTTTAAACCTTTAAGTTCTGCAATTTGATTTTCCCTAACCCAAGGTACGGGGGGAACTTCCCAATTTTGTAAATCGCTACCTCGCAATAAAGGCAAAACTAATTTTAAGTCTGCAATGCTACGAGCCATTGGTCCATATGATACCAAATTACGAACACTGTGGGGATAGTTTTCTATTCTGATGTGCCCTATTCCGGAAACACTCTGCTCTGTAGGGCGGATCCCAAAAACACCGCAAAAATGAGCAGGAACTCTTATCGAACCACCAACATCGCTGCCAACTTCTAGAGGTGTAAATCCGGCAGCTAAGGCTGCTGCTGCACCACCAGAACTACCACCGGGAGTACAATTGAGATTCCAAGGGTTGTTAGTGCGCCCAAAATCCGGATGCTCGCATTGCCAATCATAGGAATTTGTCGGTATATTGGTTTTACCAAAGATGATTGCCCCTGCTTGTTTTAATTTTGTGACTACTGTTGCATCTTGTTTCGGTATATAGTCACTATTGCCGGGAATGCCGTAGCTGCTGCGAATCCCCTGAGTTTCATAAACATCTTTAATAGTCACGGGAATTCCATGTAAAACACCCCATGATTCCCCACGACTCAAAGCTTCGTCTGCGGCTTTGGCTTGAATTTTTGCGTTTTCTATATCTAAAGTAACAACAGCATTAATATCATTGTTGTGTTTGTCAATTTGTGCCAGATGAGCTTCTAAAACTTCAACAGTAGAATATTGTTTATCGTTTATGATTTGAGCAAGTTCTGTTGCTTGTTTAAATATTAGTTCCTGCATGGCATTAACTGTTATATTGTTCTCGGCTTCTGGTAAATAATAGTAAACCGAAGAAAATTAATAAAGTCACAACATGAAACATTACCATACTCCAAAGTAACTGTTGTTGCTCATTTGTGAATGCAAACCATTGAGGAAAGCCAATATATAAAATTAGCTGTGAAACTGCACTTAAAAGGAAACATACTATTCCCCAGCGAGTTTTTAACCATAAACCAATAACAGTAAAGGTACCTAAAATCGCATAGAAAATATCACCAACCTGCCAACTCAAAGGTGATTCTCTAAAGGGTATTTCTCCAAAACCTAATAAATTGGCATAATGTACGGTTGCACCGTAAAAGTAAAATAGTGCGAGAATTTTCAGATAAATTCCCATGCTCGGCTTATGTCGGGATTCAAAAAGTAAATTCATGTCCAATAAGTCAACTCAAACTACTTGAATATTAAACTCTTCTCGAATATCTTTTAACGAATGATTTGAATATTGCTGATAATCCCAAAAATTCCATTTTTTACGCATCTTGAAGGTGTATAAAATAACTTTGATAAAATCGGGAAAACTAAGAATAAAAATCCAGAATACTTTCAAAATACCTTCTTCTTTAAGAACTTGCGTAGTTTCTGGATATTTTAAGTATTCCATATATTCGCCGAGCGTGACAGTAGAACCAAAAATAGTCCATGTATCTGTTAAAGTTTCTTCTTTGATGGAAGTGTCGCAGCCAAAAACTACATGAGTAACATCGTGCAATCGAAACAATTTCGCAACTTTAGGGTTTGTATTTTCTTCTGTAATTAATCCGTTGAAACTCGAATAGTATTCTTTTAGTGCTTCTTCGAGCGTTTGTAAGGATTCTTGTTGTTGATATTTAAATTTTTTAGACATACCGATTCACCTCGTAGTTAATTTTAATTGATAATTTCTGATACTGAAACCAATATTAAATGAAATGTCATGTGAGCAAATATTGCAGCTTCTAAACCTTTGCGCCAGTATAACCAGCCTGCAATTATTCCTGTAATCATATTTAAAGCCATGATTAACCCAATTAACAATATTGTCGGTTGAGCAATTAAACTAAATAAAAGTGGTAAATGTCCAATACCAAATATTGCCGCAGCAACGGTAATTCCGAACCAGTAAAAAATAGACTTTGGTGTACCTGAAGCTTTTTGGAAAATCTTCCAGGGCAGCCATACTAGAAATGTCATCAAACCCCAGCGGATTAATAATTCCTCGACGATTCCACCGTAAAGTACGCGAGTTAATAAA
Organism: Rivularia sp. PCC 7116; assembly: GCF_000316665.1. GTDB lineage: Bacteria > Cyanobacteriota > Cyanobacteriia > Cyanobacteriales > Nostocaceae > Rivularia. The sequence goes on from NC_019678.1 coordinate 3,710,970, forward strand.
GGTATTTGAACGTCAGGATTTTGATTTAAAGCAAGATATGCCGCAGGTAGAAATGGCTCCGTAAGTTTGAGTATAATTGCGCTGAAAATATAGGCGATCGCACCTCCAATAATTCCAAAGATAATTTGTTTGGAAAAAATAGAACGAACGCCAGTATGATTATAAAATGCCTTAATTAAAGGAGTTGAGAAACCAACTCTAGTTGAAAGATTGCTACCGATAAAAGTGGCAATCCCCAGTAAAATACTCGACTGTATCAAGCCGATAATTTTAAGTGTAGATAAGGATAAAGGTAATTCCGTCCCTTCTGGAATATTAACGGGAGCAAGCAGTAAAGAAAACACTCCTGTCAATCCCAGCAAGAACAAAGTTAGAAAGATTTTAAATTTTGAAACTTTTTTGACTGATGCAGAATTTGGATTGAAAGTCATGGTAGAAGCACCTTACAATTAACAATTATCACTTTTCTCCAACGATGCAGACAAATTGTTCTTTAGGCTCAGAATTTATAATCCACTTGATATTTTTAAAACCTACAGTTATCATCAGCTCTTTGACTTCTTCAGTGTCGTAAACCTGAAAACCATGTTTGGGAAGAGTTGTTTGCTTGAGAAATTCTTTGCAATTAAAACAAATAACCAAGGAACCTTTGTCTTCCAAAATTTGATACAGTTCAATTAAAGTCTGTTTAACATCCTTCCAAAAATAAATAGTATTAACCGTACAAATTTTGGTAAAATTACGATTAAATTTCGGTATATTTACCGTATTACAACAATTTAAATGTAGCTTACCTCTTTTTATATCCGAAGCAAAACGCTTTTTACAAAAATCAACCATTTCCGGAGAAACATCTATACCATCAACAGATTTTACACCCGGATTTTTAAGAATTCTATTTAGTAAATAACCTCCACCAAAACCTAACTCTAAAACGTGCTCATCTGCGGATTTTAGATTCAACATTCTTAATGCAAGCTTGTTCATAGAAGCATTATCTCTATTTAAAACTCTAGAAACAACTTGCTTACCAAACCATCCTGAAGGCTGACGAAGTTGTGATGCGAGAAATTTACTAATCATTATTTCCTGAACCTAGCTCTACGTTGGACACACTCGCAAATCTACTATTGCTTGCAGACAAAATTAAGGAATCGTCTCAATTATTGCTGTATATACAATTACAGAGTCAAGTATTCCCGAATAAGTTGTTTAAAGTTTAGTTAAGATTATTGTTAATAGCTTTATTTGTTACAAACACAGGTTAAATTTTTGCAAAATATAGCGGTTTTTGGTTGAATTAAATACATTTATACCTCACCCTCCTTCCCTCTCCCTGCGGAGCGGAGAGGGATGTCCGTATCTTCTCAGGGTGAGGTTATTTATATTGCACCCAAGTGAAATTCGCTATAAATCATATGTAAATTAAGAATGGGTGTTTCCGTAATCTAGTTTTAACTAAGTGAATCACTGTTATTAGCTATCATAAATATTCAGTAATTACCTGTAGCTATGGCGAAAAACTGCTTGCGAATTACCCATCAAGGCGAAAATATCCTACTTTCTTGGCAGCGCGGGCAAGCAGCACCTCGATTTGCCGATACGGTAAAACTTGAACATCCATTTAACAAAAAAGCTTTAACAGATTTACGCTGGTATTTAGAAGAGTACTTACGCTTTCCTTATGGGATTTTCCCAGATAACGCTGCAAAAATAGAACAAAAATTACAGGCTTGGGGAGAAGAGTTATTTAACTTGGTTTTTCGCAGTAGTGAGAAAGCGCGGGAGTTTTTTCAAGCTGCGACTTATGATGGTTTGCGTAATTGCGAGTTAGTTATTACTGCCGATGATGCGGCAATGCTCAATTTACCTTGGGAGTTGCTTTATTCTCCTAATGACAGACAATTTCTTGCGCCTTCCTTAGTCCAAAAGGCGATAAAATCTTGCGAGATTGGATTGTTCCGGTTTTGTACGAGCAGGAAAGTTATGCGCCGTTTATTCCTGAAGATAGTACAGATGATATTCTCGATCTTGACGATTTTCTTGTAGAGACGCGAAATTTCGCGTCTCTACATGGTTTTCCAGATGAAGGGCTATACGGTTTTATCGGACGCGATTACGATATATTGCGGTACCAATTTATATTCGTGGTTTTGTGATTGATTTTGAGCATCATCAAGAGTTTATTGGCTTTTATATAAATGCTTTAGCGCGAATGTTGCAGGTTTTGGGAGAAAATCAATTTGATACGATTTGGCGCGAGGTGACGGGTGGCGATTGTGCGGGTGAGGTGCGGGAGGCGATTTGGGCAGCGCGGGATAGGTAGGATGAGGAGGGGTAGTTGCTTATATATCCGCCTTGGAATTAATTTGAAATCAGTTTCAAGACTGTATCGGCAATTTCATCAACTTCACAATACCCCCATTAATAACCTGTATTTTTAACTCGTAACCTTTCATCAATAACATCCCAACAAGTGGATCGCACTCAGCCTCATCAATTGGAATTGTTAAAAACTGTCCATCCCAAACTACCGTTGCTTCATATATATCAAAAATACTTTCGCTACCATCTGCTAGTAATGCTCTTCCGCGTCTTTTCCAATTAAGTTGTAGTTCAGCAATCAAATCTGGAGGTAAGCAAAGCCACCCATCAAAACCTGTATCTATAACTGCATCTCGTTCGTGTAGCTTTCCTTGCCGATCGCAAATTGCAATTGGAATAATTGGCTCGTAGTCAGCATTAACTTTCCCTATTATCATCTTGTTTTTGCTTTTTGAGTGCGATTAGCACCAAACCTACGAACATACCTAGAACCAACTTTTATAATCCAAATTTGTGCGCTTGGATAACGTTTCTCAAGACGATTACAAACTGAAATCTCATCATTATCTATTTCCCATGCACCTGTAGTAATATCGATCGCGACTATCTTACCTTGACTATCTGCTTGGAGTTGTGGATAAATATCGCGTGTATAAATTTCATCCCCCAGTCGTCCAAATTCTTCTTTACTGTATTGTGGTTTTGTGGCTGCCATATCTAGGTTGCTGGCTTTTACAATGTCTGACAACTATATAAATATAACGTTTTTTGATTGAATCTAATACAGTTGAAAGCCTTAAATCAGAAAAACCATCATTCCCAAGGAACGGCGATCGCCTAAGATCGAAAAATATAATGATAAGCAGTAATCTGAAATTACATTCTTCTAAATATCCTAGAAATAAAAAGGAACCATAATATGCAAGCTTACAAAGCCAAAGGCAAAATTGACGCAACAGGTAATTTAGTAGTTACACAACCTATTGAAATACCACCTGGAAATGTGGAAGTAATTATTTTACAGGTAGCTGATGAAGTTAATTCCACAGAAACCGCCACCGAATCGCAAACAGAAACATCTAAAAATCAAGTTCGATACAGAACTAACGCATTTAGAGACTTACTAGAAAATTCTCCTTCTGTACCACCAGATTTCGATCCAGAAAGCGCGAAGTGGGAGTATTTGAAGGAGAAACATAATCTATGAATGTTCTGATAGATACTAATATTATTTTGGACATTGCTCTTGTTAGACTGCCATCTTATGATGATAGCGACCAAGTGTTCTCATTTATCGAACAAGGGCAAATTAATGGTTATGTTTGTGCGTCTACTTTTAGCGACCTTTACTACCTTATCCGTAAACAAAGAGGTCGAGATTGGGCGTTAAATTTCTTAACTCAGCTATCTTCAATTTGCCAAGTTGCTACGGTAAATCAAGCTACAATTTCAATGGCACTTGCTACAAATTTCAAAGATTTTGAAGACGCGATTTTGTATGCTGCTGCGGTAATTAACAATCTAGATGCTATTGTTACTCGCAATCAAAAAGACTTCCCGGTTACAACTCCACGAATTTTAACACCAGAACAATTAATTCAAGACTTAACATCTCCGTAAATCTATATGAATACCCAATTAGACTCAACCGAAATAAATCAAAAACAGCAACTTCTTAAAGATTACGAACCCGCACAAAAAGCATTAGCTACCCTAGAACAAAACAACGGTAATTTTAATACTGCTTTCGACGCACTTTGGACTGAAAAATTCGGTACGGATACTTACGATAAAAAATCTCTTTGGCAATCTACTTTAACCGTACTACGCCAAGAACTTTGCGGTGATGAAGGTTTTCAGGCTCAATTTAAAGAATATACTAAAAACCCTGCTAGCGCTCCATTACTTACCGGATTAATTGTTTCTATTACAACTTTATCTGGTTTACCTTTAGATCCAGCTATTTCTACAGTTGTTGTTTTATATTTACTCAAGGTGGGATTGAAGATTTTTTGCGAATATACCGAACCCGATAACTAAAAAACTCCGCGCTCCTCTGCGTTTCAAAACCTCACTTCCGCTTCACCGTTACTTCCCGCAAAACTCTTTGAGAACAATTTCTCTTCCTTCCTTCCAACTTGACGAGTCAATATACTTTGTGAAGGATTAAATAATAGAGACATCAAGTATTGCTGCCATTGCTTAAGCTAAAGTTGAACATCACTACATCCTCGGGAGCCTCGCTTTCTACTATTGATGCATAAAGCCCCATTGCTGGAATATTTGAACGATTAGTTAATACCCAAGCCTGATTACAACCGAGAGACTTTGCTTTTAAGAACATTTCTTGGAGTAACTTCTTACCAATACCTTGTCGTTGATGAGTCGGTGCAACCCCTACTTCATTTATCCATAATTCAGGTGGCTTGTCTGGATGGATGTAGTGTACTCCCGATGCAAAACCCACAACTAACCCCGCGTCAATTGCGACTACAATATGATGGCGTGAATCTGCGAGAAATTCGGCTACTAAATTTTCGTCTAATTCGTAGTCAAATACATCAGATGCAAGGTTGCAAAGAACATCTTCATCTCCTTTATCTAAACTTCTAATCTTGATAGTCATTTTGATTTGATGATTGTTATCAATTTACTATAGTAAGATTTTTTTTGGTTTCATGTTCTAAAAATGCAGCCAATATTTTATACGACTTTTCAGAATATTTGTGTTGACTTCTGAGTGAATATTTAAATTTGTTTGTATAACCAAAGAAAGCTCGCGAAGTTGACTCCATTCGGGAAGTTTGAAAATACTTTCGTTACTAATATTCTCAGCAAATTTTTCGTCTATAAAACCTGTTAAACCAAAACTTGTATCAAAAGCTTGAAATAATTCTTTAGCTTTATGGTTTATTCCATCGTCAATTGGTTCATCTAATCGAAGTAATATTGAGTTTAAAGATGTATTGTAGTCATTAACTAAAATTTATAAAGCATTATCCGTAATTAAATCTCCGTCTGGAAAATCATATTTTTTTTCTTTCTCTAGCATTGGTAGAATTTCTACTTGCCGTTTTTCAGGTAATCCAAAAAAGACTATGATAACGGATTTTGAAACTATTATATTGTTGACTTCATTATCAAAAATCCAATTTATCATTATTTCGTAGCTCTAATTGTTCTTACCAACAATCCATGTTTGGGTGCAAAAATCATCGCGATAACAAACAACAGAGTTTGCAATACTACAATACATCCACCTGTAGCAGCATCAAGATGATAGCTAATATAAGTCCCCATCACGCTAGAAAATATTCCGGATGCCACAGCAATTAATGTCATTTGATTAAAATCATCGCTCAACATATAAGCAGTTGCGCCTGGAGTGACTAACATTGCAATTACTAAAATAATTCCTACTGTTTGTTGCGCGGCGACAATAGTTAAAGCTAATACAGATAACAAAATATAGTATAAAGCAGTGGTATTCAATCCTATAGTACGAGCATGGGTTGCATCAAAACAAAATAGTAGTAAATCTTTCCGCAGTACCATTAAAAATATCATGGTAACTACGCTAATGATGATTGTTTGAATTAAATTTTGGTCTGAAATACCTAAGACATTTCCAAACAGGATATGCATTAAATCGATACTACTTGGGGTTTTAGAAATTAATACCAAACCAAAGGCGAAAAAGCCTGTAAATACTAACCCCATTACGGTATCTTCTTTGATTCTAGTATTGGATTTAATAAATCCGATAGAAATTACTGAACCCAAGCCAAAAACAAATGCTCCAATGGCAAAGGGAATATTTAAAATATAAGCAAGTACAACTCCAGGGAGAACTGCATGAGATACCGCATCTCCCATTAATGCCCATCCCTTTAGAGTCATATAACATGACAGAACCGAACAAACAACACCTACTAAGGCACTTACAAATATTGCCTTAACCATAAATTCAAACTGCAATGGCGCTGCAAACCACTGCCAAATTGCTTCTATACTCATAATATTTAATGTTTTAGTTTTAAATCTAAAAAAAGATATATTTACCAATTACCAACTACCAATTACCAATTACCCATTACCAATTATCAATGAACAATTAACAGTTAACAATGCCCAATGCCCAATTCCCAATTACCCATTACCAATTCCTGCGACTGGAACCATTCCATCAAAGGTACGGGCAATATTCTCTTGCGTAAAAACTTCTCCCGTCGGACCATATGCCAAAATGGTACGATTGATTAATACCACATCATCACAAAATGTAGAAATTGAAGAAAGGTCATGGGTTGAAATTAAAATTGTATGACCCATATTACGTAATTCTATCAAAAGTTGAATCAGTGCTTTTTCTGTTTTAATATCTACTCCGGCAAAGGGTTCATCTAAGAGAATTATTTGTGCTTGTTGTGCCAAAGCACGCGCTACAAATGCTCTCTTTTTTTGTCCTCCTGAAAGTTCCCCAATTTGGCGATATTTTAATTCGCTCATGTTAGTTCGCGCTAAACTTTCTGCTACAGCTTTTCGGTCATTTGCACGAGGAATTCTTAAGAAGTTCATATACCCGTAGCGCCCCATCATTACTACATCTTGTACGTTGATAGGAAAATTCCAGTCTACATCTTCAGATTGAGGAATATAAGCAACTAAATTTTGTTTTTGCGCCTTCTTCATGGGCATCCCTTGAATTAATATACGCCCATTTGTCGGTTTAACAAAACCCATAATTGCTTTAAATAAAGTCGATTTACCCGAACCATTCATTCCCACTAAGCCGCTGATAGAACCGCGATTTAGTTGTAAATTCGCTTCATGCAAAGCTACTTTACCGTTATAAGCAACTGTAGTATCTTCTACGTGAACTGTAATTTTAGACATAATATTTATTGATTATCTAATTAATAATTATCTAATAGTGGTTGAATTTTAGCTCAATTTTTTACTGTTTCAAACCATTAACTAAGGTGTTAATGTTGTACTCTAACAACTTAAAATAAGTAGGTGCAACGCCATTTACATCGGTAAGTGAATCGACATAAAATACTCCGCCAAATTCGGCATTGCTTTCTTTTGCTACTTGTTTTTGAGCATCTGCATTAACGGTACTTTCACAAAATACTACAGGAACTTGGTTTTCCCGCACTGTATTAATTACTTTTTTTACTTGTTGTGGAGTTGCTTGTTTTTCAGCATTAACAGCCCACAAATACTCTTCCTTTAATCCATAATCTTTCGCTAGATAAGAAAATGCTCCTTCACAAGTCACCATAAAACGTTTATTTGCAGGTATTTCTTTAACTGTGTTTTGTAATTTTTTATCGATTTGTTTTATTTGTTCGCTATAAGTTTGAGCATTAGCAGTGTAAGTCTGTGCATTCGCTGGATCTAAATTCACCAAAGCATCACGAATGTTTTCCACATACTTTAAAGCCAGTTTCGGTGACATCCAAGCATGGGGATTCGGTTTTCCCGCGTAAGCGTCTTCGCTAATATCTATTGGTGCAATACCTTCACTCAAGGTAACATGAGGCACGTCTTTGAGATTTCCATAAAACTTTTGCGCCCAGCGCTCTAAACCTAAACCATTATCTAAAATTAAGTCTGCATCTTGGGCTTTGACTATATCGCTAGGAGTCGGCTCGTAACCGTGAATCTCTGCTCCCGGTTTAGTCAAGGATTGAATAATCGCTTTATCTCCTGCAACGTTACGAGCCATATCAGCAAGCACCGTAAAGGTTGTCAGAATCACCTTTTTATCTTTCGTGTTCGGATTTTGTGCAGTATTACCAACCTCTTGGGCTGTGTTTTCAGGCACATCCGTACTCGGGCTACACCCACTCAGTAACAGTCCACACACTATTCCTATCGAGGTGAGAAGCTTCGCTGTACCGAAGGTAATCGCCAGTCTTCCTGCATAAGGCTGCTTACTAAAAAGTATAGCCATCTAGTTTTCCAAAAAAGTTTTTCATAATCTTCTCATTTTTATACTACAACACTTGAGTCGAAAAATGAAAGAATTATGAGAAGTTTAAGAATGAAGTATATATTGATACTAGTTGTTTCTTGTATGCATGAAAGAATTGCCTAGTTTAGCTTTTATTGACTCAAAGAAATTAATTGGATAATTTGAATCAAATTTTATCTCTATTTATATTATGCAGAAGAATGTACAAAAAACTCTATCTCAAGAATAATAACTAAATATAAATAATAGTTAGCTTTCCTTTTGCTTTCTTTACATTAAGTTTTGTAAAAACCTTTGCTATTTCTTGCAGTGTATGGGTTTTATTTTTGTGATTTGGCTCGATAGTTCAACGATTTTTAATACAGTTATGATGCATTTTGTGCTGAAAGTTGTAAATTTAGCCAGCACTATAGTTGAATTTTGAAACAGATTATTATCCTATTTTCTGCGTGTATTTTAGGATAGTTTTGAGGTATTATTTTGAGATATTATTTTGAGATATTATATTTATTTACCATCGGATATTTCAACTTCACCATCGAGAGTAGAAGATTGAGAAGATTGAATTGATTTATGTTCTTTGCTTAAATTTTTAAAGTTTTGCAATAACATTGCTCCACCAGTGACTAACATCCAAAGTAAACCCAAGCCGTTGAGTAAAACGTAAACTGGTTCTAAGGTTTTTCCTAGATATTCACCTTCATGGAGAACCATCAAAAAATGAACTTGATTCCGAGATAATCCGAACCAGTCTTTGGAAATGCGATAAACAACTCCTGTAGACACCGTAATTAATAATGGGAGTATAACAACTGGAGCAATGGTGAGGTGTAATTTTCTTAGTAGTTGCTTCTTCATGATTCAACCCGGATATATTATCTCTGGAATCATTTTAAATAGAATTGGTAATTAAAGCGATTTACAGCAGATTGCAACATTCTCAGCACACGGGAATAAATTCCCCACGCGAGAATATAAAGTTTGAAAAATCAGACTGGCTATGGCTTTTGGTACGTTTTAAATTACGCCGTTACATTAACCTTGAAATTAATTACCGTGGGATTTGGAATTAACGAGAATGGCGCAAGATAATTGAAAATTGTCATTAATTGTTTTTTGTTGCTTTACTTATTCATCACTAGGAATAGGAAAATCTTCTGCCGAGCAATTTTGATTTGCATATTCTATCGCTAATCGTATTGCTTTTATATGTTGCGGTACAAATACAGCATTCCTATTACCATTTTGGGAGTTAATTCGTTGTAAGATATAAGTATTAATATCAATATTTTCAAATTTGAGAAATTTATATTCTTGTAATGAATCTATTTCTATAACAGGTAATTCTTGGCACAGACGAACTGCTCCGATGACATTCATTAATACTGCTTTTAATTGTTGATTTGTTTCCTCTATAACCCATTGGGATTGCCATTGATTGGGATGAACGGTTCCGTATTTATCGGGTAAAGGTGTACCATGATGGGTATAAATTACAAACCCATCTGCGAATTCTATGGCTGGTTCTCCTTCCCCATGAAGTTGATTGTTGTCATCTACTAAAATTTTTATCGGGCGATCGCAGATAATGCAGAGATTATCTACAGCGAAAATCCAACCGCAATGTTTTATAATACCTTGCAAAGCAGCCCATTTCTGGGATGTATGCGGATAACCCAGTACTGAAAAAGCAAAATCTAACCAAATACAGGTAATTGCGATTTTAGAAATTATTACAGGGGGATTTTCTTTTAGAAACTTCTTTTCAAAAGTTGATAGGGAAACGAAAATTGCATCCTCATAATTAGAATGTTCTAATCCATAAACTTTTGCAATTACACTAGCTTGAATCATTGGTTTTAGCCATTCTCTAAAGAATAAGTCTTTACCGGGAAGCCAAGCTAATTGTTCTTCAATTGCAGAAATTGCGGTACTAAGAGATTCTTGCCAGTTATCCGGTAATCTATTTTCAAAGTCTGTGAAAAATTCACGCATACCTTGATTAGCTGGCAACTTACCCAACATATCGAGAATTGGAGACGTACCAAAATACATTTGCTCGATAATTTCTTGAATAGTTAAATCTCTAGGAAGAGAATTATCAATATGCTCGTTCAAGGATTTAAATGATTCCCTCGAAACTTCTTTGATTAAATCTTCTAGCGGTTTAATTCCTAATTTTAATTCTTGGTGTTGATTGCCTTGCTGGATATTTTCCCAAACTGAAGAAGCAAATTCCAAAAAGTCGGTGTAAACTTGTTGTTCGGAAGTTTGATTGCTGTTTTGAGGTTGTTGTGAGATATATGTTTTAAGTTGTTCTATTGCTACCAGGGGGCTGGCACAGAAAATAACTTCGGGTTCTGGTTTACCCATCACAGCATAAGCTCCTTGTACTGCTGCTTTGGCTCGATTACGCTGAATCGGCTGAGTTGACAGGTAAATACTTTTCCATTTTTGCTGATATTCGGGGATTTGAGCTTCTTGCTCGGGAGCTAGAAAATGAATGCGCGTCATTTTGCTATTGATAGATGTATTGTCAACGAAGTTAGTATTCCCGAAATTAAATTGAAAATTACCATCAGCCATTCATGGCAAAGTATTACTCCCAAAGCGCTCTAAGATAATTCATAAAAGTTTCTTTTTTTCTGTCTTCCCCCTCCCCCCTCTCATTTCAGCTTGATTAATGTTACTGAAAATTGTATATCTTGTGCAGACAACAACACCCGGTAAATAATGACTTACCAGGTGTTGATGTTGGAATTTAAAAATTAATAGATAAAGAAATTAGACGCTGAATTCCATCAAGATTTCAATATCGTTGAAATCTTGATCGCCACCATTCGCTAAGTCTTCAAAAATGTTGTCAATTGTCGCAAATATATTAGAGTTAGTAATATTTGTTCTTCAAAAGATAACTTTGTTTTACGACCACCTCCTTTTTTTATAATTCTTCTCTTTTTCAATTCTACTTCTGATTCAGATTGTGTTCTTAGGGCAATTGCTTGCTTTATTAGCTGTTTTAATTGGTCGTAATTTAGACCAACTAACCGCTGTGCTTCTCCGGGATGTTTATCGATATACCCTGTCATTGAATTCATTTTATTGACCCTGATAAAAGCTGATTGAATATTATTTTACCAGATTTTATTTTTATTCCGGAGATGTCTATTTTGTAAAGGATTCTCGAATGCATTTGCAACTTCATCCCAAGGTACAAATTTAAAGTTGGTGCTGTTGTTTTCTAATTCTTCTTCATCTTCAACAGCATTTTGTGGATCGTTGGCACCATCTTGTACAACTAATAATCCGTTGGGAAATTCCTCACCCAAAGGTACATTAATAACATCTAAACCATCGCTTTCGTTTACTTGATCGATTCCATTATTATCGCCAACAACAAAGCTACCTAAATATTCGTTATTACCTTCCCGACTGAAAACAGCGTAGGAAGAATCACCTTGACTGTTAGCAATTAGATAACCAGTTCCGTTTTCACCGTAATATATTGATAAACCTTCGATATCGGGTACTAGAGGAGAAATGTTAGTAGTTGTAAATTCATTTGTACCTTGGGAAATATCATCACTTACACCTTGAGCTATTAAACTATAAGCTGTAGTTGTCAGATGAAATTGATCCCACCACAAGTATTCTTCAGGGTTTGGTACAACTGCTCCAGTAGTCGTATTTAAAGCTGGTGTAGTAATATTGGTTAACCCAAAATCACCAGGATTGGCTTGAATTTTGGCTACTTCACTGGCAACATCTAATTCAACAATATTTACTCCTAGTTCATCTTCTAGTTCGTCTAATTCCGCATAAATACATATCTTCAATGTTCCATTTAGAGGTTAAGAAAAAGATATATAGAGTTTAAATAAATATTTATTCCAAAAAAATCTGAATTTGCATTCATAATTGTTAATACCATTTATTTATAAAGATGCGCCCCTCTTTAACCCGTGTAGACGGTGAATCTAGTTGGGGGTGTCGGTTTGGTTCCCCCAAACTAGTGTTACCCTAACGGGTCACTTCGTGAACGCGGAGCGTCTCCCGGAGGGAGATACCCGGAGGGGCTTTGTTTAAGTAGCCTCACTCTATAAGAGTGTTAGCGGAGCGTGTCCGTAAGGACATGGGCGATTGAGCGCAGCCTCATACAGAATTGGTATTGGCTCTACAATAAGTAATTAGCCGAATCTAAGATAAAGCGGGTGCTGAAATATTCCGGCACCCGCTCTAATAAATCTATACTTTTTCTCGCGATTAATGTTCTTTATTGCGATCTGTATCCCCTTCGTAAGGCTGTACTCCCGATTTTGGATAATCATCATCGCTGGGACTAAAAATTCTACTTACTCCATTTGTTGTAAAATTAATCAGTTTTTGAGGAATTTCTACAACTGATTTAATAATTTGCTTAGCTTTAGATGCAGTAGACATAAATTTTTGCTCCTGTTTTAATTAATCGAAAAATCTTTAATAAACTTTTGTCTTGTCAGCGGTTCTGCTAATATTAATCCTTCGCCACCCAATGGATTTTCCTCATCTAATAATTCGCCTTCGATAGAAAGATAAATATTAGCTGATTCGTCAATGCTTGAGGCTGTATAAAGTACTTGAGCTACGCGATAAATCATTGAAGTTGAACCACCACCATAACGAAATTCATCGGATAGGTTTACATGAATTCCCGTAGTGTCATCAATTCGCAAGCCTAATAATTTCGTTCCTTGGGGAATTGTGGATGTAAATTGATTGTTTTGATTGTTATCAAAAAGTTGGTTCAAGGTTTGTTGCAAAGCAACTTCTTTCGATACTCCTTTTTTAATAGCAACTGCTTGTGGAACTAAGCTAACTTTTTCACCTTCAACTTGTAACAAGTAAGCTTTGGGCTGTAGCTGTATGGACGGTGTCTTTTCTTTAGGTGTTAATTTTTCTACTGGTTTGGGAAGTATAAATGGAATATTTGGTTTTGGAACTGTATTGTTTTCCGTGGAAATTGGTGATTTTTTAATTTGTTCGGGTGTCGATGTTGGAGTAGTTTTTATAGTAGTTGAGTTGTTATTAAGACCTATACCATTTAACCAAACTACAGTAATAACTAAACTTAGTAACGACAGTATGTAAATGATGAAAATATTTTGCTGAACAGGACGGGTATTTTGGGTTTTCATAATTTTTCTCCTGGATTTCCGATGAGTAAATTATTGAATTTAAGACTTACCTCATACCTCATCCTAGAAAAACACCCTGTATCTTTTTATATGCTGATTATGTTGTAGATGAGGAAGGTGCATTTATTTCAGCTTGAGCGCGAGAGTGCATTGTTTCTTCTATGTGTTCTTCATGTTGACGCTGCTTAACCATCGCTTCACGGGCTTTCTCCTGCATAGTCAAATCAAGCTTTAACACATCATCATTTTGAACGCGAGATTTTGGTAAACTCAGCGTCAAAAGACCGTTATGAATCTCTGCTGTAACCTGCTTGTGTTCAACACACATAGGTAAAGGTATTATGCGTTGAAAGTGTCCATAATTAAATTCGGAACGATAAATACCTTTTTCGTAATGGACTTTTTGTTCTTCATGTTCGCCACTTATTGAAACCGCATCTTTAGTTACATGGATGTCCAAATCTTTAGGTTCTATACCAGGTAGTTGGGCTTGCAGAATCAGATTTGCATCCGTCTCTTTAATTTCAATTGCTGGCTGCCAAGTTGCATTTTCAACTTTGGGGATAGAATTCGGAGGATGTAAGTCAGCCTTTTCTGTATTTCCATGAACCAACTCATCAAATAAATTATTCATTTGATGGCGTAGAGTATCAATATTTTTAAGTGGATGCCAGTTTTTCTCAGACATATATTTGCTCCCTACAGTCCCGATGACAAGTTTCGTTAGCGAGCCTTTTGTCTCGGCTCTACCTTTAAGTTAGGAAAATAATTTGAGGAACTTGTGAGGAAAGTTGGGGAGAGGCGGTGATATCATGTCTAGTTAAACTGGTAATGGGTAATGGGTAATAGGTAAAATGGGTAATAGGTAATAGGTAATGGGTAATGGTTAATGGTTAAGGCGTTAATAAAAAATTATGGGAAGTTTCGTTATATAGTAAGTAATTAACCGGACTTCATATGATGGGGGAGGAGAAATCAATTTCTTACTCGCGACTCTCAACCAATTCCCAATTCCCAATTTCCAATTCCCAATTACCAATTTCTCACTGATTACTGCTCCAACCGAGAACTTCTGAAATTTCTTGGGCTAATGTTAGCGGGCTAAAAGGTTTGGCGATCGCCGCTTTAATTCCTAAATCTGTATAGCGGTAATTGTCGGAACTTTGAATAGTGGCTGTCAATATAATTACGGGAATTTCTTTAGTTTCAGAATTTTGCTGTAGATGTTTAAAAGCTGTAATTCCGTCCATTCCGGGCATCATTACATCTAAAAGGATGACATCTGGTTTTTCTAATTCTGCTTTTTTAATACCTTCATCCCCTGAATTAGCTGTGATTACTTGCCATTTGGTAGTACTTTCTAAACAAATTTTAGTTACTTCACGAATATATTCTTCGTTATCAACTATTAATATTTTTTTTGTTGTCATTTTGAATACAGGTATTTTTGTGAATAACGTTTTGAATATTTTGAATTTTAGTGATAACTGCTAACTATTAATTGCTAATTTATTCATAGGCAAAGTGAAATAAAAAGTACTACCAACTCCTAGAATACTTTCAACCCAAATTTTGCCACCGTGCATTTCTACGATGCTGTGACAAATTGCTAAACCTAAACCCGTACCTTCATGATTGCGCGAATCTGAAGAATCTACTTGTTGAAAGCGCTCGAAAATAATTTCTAGTTTATCTTTAGGAATACCGCGTCCGTTATCCTTAACTGTAAATAATATTTCTGAATCTTGTTCGACTGCTGTAATGGCAACTGTGTCACCCGGTGATGAAAATCGTATTGCGTTACTAAGTAAATTGGTGAAAACTTGAATAATTCTATCGCTGTCTGCTAGCAGTTGGATCGATGAATTTTCAATTAACAGTTTAACTTGTCCTTTGTCAGCTAAAGGTCGAACAATATTTATTGATTTTTCAATTAATTCATCTGCTTGGCAGATTTGCATAGACATTGTAACTTTTCTCGATTCAATGCGCTCGATATCGAGAATATCGTTAATCAGTCTTACTAAGCGTTCGGTGCTATCGGTAGCAATTTGCACTAAGCGTTTACTATCTTCAGAACCTAAAGGAATTAAATCGGTAGCCAGCATTCCTAAAGAACCATGAATCGAAGTTAAAGGAGTGCGAAGTTCGTGAGAAACTACCGAAACAAACTCATCTTTCATCCGCTCTACTTGTTTGCGGTGGCTAACATCTTGTAAATAAACCGTATAAACTATGTGATTGCCTAAATTCAATTTAGAAATCGAAGCTTCTGCGGGAAACTCGCTGCCATTTTTACGTCTTCCAGAAATTTCACGACGCTCTCCCATCTTGCGAGAGGGAGATTGTGAATTACCAAAATCTGCGACATGATGACGGTGAGCTTCTACCGAACCTTCTGGTAAAAGTAAATCTAAAGGTTTTCCTAATACTTCACTTACCGAATAGCCGAAAATTTCTGAAGCACCTTGATTAAATAAGGTAATACGCTGATTGCTATCAATACAAATTATGGCATCCGAGGCAATTTCTACAATCCCAGCAAATTGCGCTTGCGCTCGCTGACGCTCCCCTAATTCCAATTGCAAGCATTCGTTCATCTTTACTAATTCTGCTGTACGGGAAGCAACTCTATTTTCCAATTTCTCCGATTCTTTACGTAGAGTTGTTTCTGTATGCTGTTTTTCTATAGCACCAGAAAGAACATTCGCAACGGCTTGTAAAAAATAAATGTCGTCTTGATTAAAGGCGCGTTTTTGAGAAGTATAGGCACCTAAAACACCATAAATTTGATTAACTCCAAAAATTGGTACGCTAACACCACTAATAATTCCGTGCTCTTCAAGTAAAGTCGGGCTGTTAAATCGGGTTTCTTGACGTAAGTCTTCAATAATAACGGGTTCTTTTGTTAGTAATACGTCGGTTGGGGAATCATTAAAACTTATTAGCGCGAGTTTTACTAATCCTTCATTCCAGCCAACTCCCGCACGTAGCAGCATGACATTGCCCGACGGTAATATTTCTAAAATATGGCAAAATTCCACATCTAAACTTTGAGCAACCAAAGCGACAGCTTCATCCATCAAAGTAGATATGTCTTTACTTAACAAAGCTGACTGTCCCAATTTTGCTACACTTGCCTGTTGTTGAACTTTGGCTTTGAGTAACAGATTCATTTTTTCTCTTTCTGCTTCAGCTTGTTTGTGGGCAGTGATATCTCGGGTTACAGCTAGTTGAACCAATTTACCATTGTCCGGATCTACTAAAGGTAATGCATGAGTTTCCACAATATGGCGGCTACCTTTGCTGCCAATTATTTCAAATTCCAAACTACCTTTATTGCCCTCACAAATACTTTTATTCAAATTTTTAAAAGCCTGACGATATTCTGGTGAAATAACAGAATAAATATTTTTACCAATTGCAGTTTCGTCTGCTTCAATCATCTCTAAACCAGCGGGATTCATTTCTAACAATGTTCCATCCGCAGCGACTAATTTAATACATTCAGGAAATGTATTAAAAATTTGTTGCCAGCGTTGTGCCGATTCCGTTTTATTATTTTCTTCCCTTTCTCTTGTCATCCGTCGAATTAATTGAATTCTTTCCAAACGGTTGACAATTCTAGTTACTAATTCTGGTCCCACAATTGGTTTGCTGACAAAATCATCTGCACCAACGCTAAAAACTTGGTTTACGGTTTCTGCTTCATTATGAGCAGTTAAAAACAATACTGGTAACTCGCTCCAAAGAGAATGGTTGCGGACTTCATCGCAAAGTTTAATACCGCTAACTCCAGGCATTTCCACATCTAAAATTAGTAAGTCTGGATTTATTGTTTCCAAGGTTTCCCAAAATTTTTGCGGTTCTGCTAAAGTTTTTACTGTGATTCCCCAATGCTGGAGTAAATTTTGCATTACTTCTAAAACTTTTGGGTCATCATCTACAGCTAATACCGTTGCTTGGGCATCTTCCGAGCTTTTAATTAATTGCGTCGCAGTTTCTAAAATTTGTATTGAAGAGACGGGTTTTTGTAAAATTATATTCTGACTATCATTAATAGCTTGTTTGTGCTTATTCTCTATTTCTTTAGTTAAAACTATTACAGGAATTGACGGTTTACGATTTTTAAACTCTGCTAATAAGCTCAAGCTTTCATCATCCTTTAAAAGACAAGCATCAACTACTGCTACATTTGGATGTTCTCGGTAAAGTTTTGTTCTAGCATTGGCAATGCTATTAGTGATTGCCACTTGTAAACCGAAATCAGCAGATTTTTGGACTAGATCTTCTGGTATTTCTCGATCTTGATCGATAGCTAAAAGTAAAGGACGTTCATCTAACTCATACTCAGAATTAGAAGAGATAGTCTCCGTTTGGGATGGTGCAGCAATTTCAGCAAGTAAAGCTTTTACCCAATCATTAAATTGTACGATTTGAGCTTTATCTAAAACTTTATCTGCTTTAAGTAAATGTTCTATTTGACGCGCTAATCTGGAACCTTCAGAAAAACCAAAAGTACCCAGAGAACCAGCTAAAGTATGAGCTTCTGCTGCTGCTTGAGAATGCAATTCTTCCGTCAAAGATTCATTTGAATTTTGCAGTGTAAGTGCTGCTTTGAGCAAGACATTTACCTGCTCGGCTACCCTAGCTTTATATTTTTCCCAAACTCCAGCTACAGCTAAAAGGGTTTGTGCCTTAGTTACTGGAAAACTTGATGCTTCTTCCTCATTCCCTCGTCCCTTTTTCACGCCACTTTGCTCAACGGGGGGAACCTTCCGTTCACCGAAGGTGGGGCTTGGTTTGGCGGCATCTCCCCGCAAACTTCTCTGCTCATGCAAGTGGCTCCCTTTCTCTACGCTTTTCTCTGCCTCTGGCTTCAAGCGATAACCAATACCATATACAGTTTCAATTAAATTACCAGGGGCACCCGCTGCTTTTAGCTTCATTCGCAGTCCTTTGATATGAGTGCGAACGGCTTCTTCGGAAGGAATATCTTCATAAGACCATAAATGCTCTAGAATCATTCCACAGCTAAATACCCGACGACTATTGCGTAAAAACAGTTCTAATAATGAATATTCTTTAGGAGTTAAAGATAAATTTTTGTCAGCATAATCGACTTCGCAACTGGTGGGATCGAGCCGCAAATTACCCCATTCTAATACAGGCTGAAAGTTGACTTTTCCCCTTCTCAATAAAGCTCTAATACGAGCAACTAATTCTTCTTCCTCGAAAGGTTTAACTACGTAATCGTCTGCACCAGCATCCAAACCAATTGCTTTTTCATGAGGACTATTGCATCCCGTCACCAACATAATTGGAATCAGCCAGCCACCAGCACGGATTTTTCTACAAAGACTAATACCATCTAATTTAGGTAAGGTTATATCTAAAATAATTAAGTCATAATCAAAAGCTTGAACTAACTCCCAACCGTCAAGTCCATCGCTCGCAACTTCAACTGCATGATTGTGATGAGTCAGTACAGCACTCAGTGCTTGGGCAACAAATTCATCATCTTCTACAACTAGGATTTTCATAGTTTATGTCAGTTGAAATTTACTAAAGGTTTATATAAGGAAGTTGGGAAATTTGTTATATTCTATATATGAAGGAATTTGTCATATATATTTTAGAATAGTCAGGCTATGCATCGTTATTTTGATTGCCGAGCATAATTTTTATTGCATAGCTTTAATAATATAGATAAATCTTAATTCCTCTGAGTTTGTTTTTAGAATAAAATAGTATTAGTTGCCCTAACTATTTTTTAGTTAGTAAATCATAAATTTTCTCCTCACAACTTCCTCAAATTTTTCATTTAACTTTAAATCAGATGCTTCCATAACAGCTAAAAAGTATCCAAATATTTATTTTTCGCTTGTTACAGAAGAGGTAAAAATATGTTTAATAAAATTTTAGTCGCCATAGATGACGGGGACAATAACCAACATATCTTAGATGAAGCTATCCGTTTAGCTCAAGCAGGCGATGCTCAACTAATACTTACCCATGTAGTACCCCCCTTAACTGAAATATATCCCGAACCTGGATATATTGCCGCACATGGTTATCATCCGACTATACATGGTGAAACCGCAGTTACCTACTATATGGAAAGATTGCAAGCTTTGGAACAAAAAGGCATTGAGTTGTTACAATCCTTTGCAAAAAAAGCCCGAATTTGCGGTGTTGACGTTGAATATGTTCAAGCTACTGGTTCTCCAGGATATATGATTTGTAAGGTTGCTCGTAGCCGAAAGGTTGACTTGATTATCATAGGTCGTCACGGACGTACCGGATTAGCTGAATTTTTCCTGGGTAGTGTTAGCAATTACGTACTGCATCATGCAGCTTGTTCTGTTCTGACAATTCAGGGACAAATTGATCGACACGAAGCTGATTCTTTAGTAATAGAAGCGGCCTCAATCTAATTTGTTGGTATTTAATATTAATTGAATATTAAATATATACACCTCCCAATTGTTTCGGGGGGTGTTTTGTAGGGAATTATTTTGCCATCGGCATTGTTGTTCATCTTTAAACAATCAAGAAGATAAATTAGATGATGATTGAGGATAATTGACAATGTTGTTTCTTGTGAAAGGCACTAGGGAATTTGCTTTGTTTAATGGATTTAATTGTGGGGGTAATTCTGTAGGCATCGTTTCTGATGATTGAATCAATTGTTTGCAGCTACATACTGGCATAGCTTGCCAACAGCTTCGACAAAACCAGTAAGCTCCACCCGAATCTGCATGATGTAATAGTATATCTTTACAGCAAGGACAGTAATTCATAATTTTTTATCCTCAGTATTTTATGCCATTACTGCTGTTTATTAGTATTTTGATTATGTTCGGTTGATTACCTATACAATTTTCAAGTGATTAGTAGTTACAAACAAGTACTCTTGTTCTAAACAGTTGTCAGCAATTAGCTTTTCACATAATCAAAAATGTTATTGGTAATTAAGCAAGCATTCTGTTAGTAGAAAACAGCAGATAACTTACTTTGAATCATAAACTTAAAATTTGAGGAACTTGTGAGGAAGAAGCGAGAGAAGCGGATGGGGAGATGGGAGAATTTTAAGCTTTGACCTTAATTACTCTAACTGTTCTGTTTTGAGTAATACCCAATTTGAAAGCAGTATCCTCACAAAATCCTCAGATTATCTGGCTATAAAAGTTAAGTGTGAGAGGAAAGGAACGGAAAACTGTACTTATTGCTCAAACTGAGTTGTGGAAGGTTAAGCAAGCGATGCGAAACACAGTTATTAATCAAAAATCTAAAGACGATCTTTCGGTTGAACAAGCTTTAGTATTACCTTTAAATAAAGTTGGAATTGATGATATATCTAAAGTTGGCGGGAAAAACGCTTCGTTAGGAGAAATGATTCGTCAGTTGCAGCCAAAGGGTATAAAAGTTCCTGCCGGGTTTGCGACTACTGCTTATGCTTATCAGCATTTTATTAAAGCGGCAGGATTGGAAACCAAACTTAGAGAAATATTTGCCGATTTAGACGTAGAAGACATTGACAATCTGCGAGAGAGAGGTAGAAAAGCCAGAATTTTGATGTTGCAAACCTCTTTCCCCGAAGAACTGCAACAAGCAATAGCCCAAGCTTACAAAACACTCTGCAACCAATATGGTACTGACACCGATGTCGCAGTTCGCTCTAGTGCTACTGCTGAAGATTTACCCGATGCTAGCTTTGCCGGACAGCAAGAAACTTATCTCAACGTCCACGGATTACCCGGTGTTTTGCAAGCTTGTCATAAGTGTTTTGCCTCGATTTTTACGGATAGAGCTATTTCTTACCGTCAAATCAAAGGCTTTGACCATTTTGATGTCTCCCTTTCTGTCGGCGTACAAAAAATGGTTCGTTCCGATTTATCCACTTCCGGGGTGATGTTTTCCATCGATACCGAAACTGGTTTTAAAGATGCTGCATTAATTACAGCAGCATATGGTTTGGGTGAAAACGTCGTCCAGGGTGCCGTAAATCCCGATGAATATTTGGTATTTAAACCGACATTAAAACAAGGATATCGCCCCATTTTAGAAAAACGCTTGGGAAGCAAAGAAATCAAGATGGTTTATGAAATGGGAGGCACAAAATTAACCAAAAATATTCCCGTTCCCGTCGGCGATCGCCATCAATTTGCTTTATCAGATGAAGAAATTTTACAGCTAGCGCATTGGGCTTGTTTAATCGAAGAACACTATTGCCAAGTGCGCGGTACTTACACCCCGATGGATATTGAATGGGCAAAAGATGGCATCACCGAAGAATTATTTATCGTCCAAGCCCGTCCGGAAACCGTACAGTCACAAAAGGTAAATAACGTTCTGCGTACCTACCACTTTGTAAGAAAAACGGCACAAGTTAATAATTCTTCCCCCCCTCTCCCCCTCCCCCCCCTCTCCCCCTCCTCTTACTCCTCTCCTCACGGGACGCAGCGTAGGCGCGGCGATAGGACAAGGTAAAGCTAAAGTGATTCTGGATGTAGACAACCTAAATCTCTTTGAAGAAGGAGATGTACTAGTAACAAACCGCACAGACCCAGATTGGGAGCCAATTATGAAAAAGGCTGCTGCCATAGTAACTAATTCTGGCGGTCGTACTTGTCACAGCGCTATTATTGCTAGAGAATTGGGAATTCCGGCAGTAGTTGGTTGCGGCAATGCCACTACAACTTTAACTAGTGGGGAAGATATCACAGTTTCCTGTGCTGAAGGTGAAACTGGCAGAGTTTACCCAGGTTTATTACCTTATGAAGTAGAAGAAATACATCTGGAAAAACTGCCCCAGATTGGCACAAAAATAATGATGAATGTGGGTAATCCCGAAGAAGCTTTTGGCTTAAGTGCTATTCCTAACTCGGGTGTAGGACTTGCAAGGATGGAATTTATCATTGCCAACCAAATCAAAGCCCATCCATTAGCATTAGTTCACTTTCACGATTTAGAAGATCAACTCGAGAAATCCAAAATTTTTGAATTAACTCGCAATTACGACGATAAAACTCAATTCTTTGTAGATAAATTAGCGAGAGGAATCGGAACTATAGCCGCAGCATTTTATCCCAAACCTGTAATTGTCCGTTTGAGTGATTTCAAAAGTAACGAATATTCCAATCTATTAGGTGGTAAACAATTTGAACCCCACGAAGAGAACCCGATGTTAGGATGGCGGGGTGCGTCTCGTTACTACGACAAAAGATATCGAGAAGGTTTTGCTCTTGAATGTTACGCCATGAAAAAAGTACGTGACGAAATGGGTTTAACCAACGTTATTTTGATGGTTCCATTTTGTCGTACTCCCGAAGAAGGTCGTCGCGTTTTAGCAGAAATGGCGAAAAATGGTTTAGTCAAAGGTGAAAACGGTTTAGAAGTATATGTAATGTGCGAATTACCTTCTAACGTTCAGCTAGCTGATGAATTTTGTGAAATCTTCGACGGTTTTTCTATAGGTTCCAATGACTTAACACAGCTAACTCTTGGTTTAGATAGAGATTCGGAATTAGTAGCGCATTTATTTGACGAACGCAACGAAGCAGTCAAGCGCACAATCGCCAAAGCCATAAGCACCGTCAAGCAACACGGACGCAAAATCGGTATCTGCGGACAAGCACCTAGCGACTACCCAGAATTTGCTCGTTTCTTGGTAGAGCAAGGTATTGACTCCATGAGCCTCAATCCAGATTCCGTACTGAAGACGCTCTTAGAAGTTGCTTCGATGTAATTGGTAATGGGTAATTGGTAATAGGTAATTAGTAATGGCTATTGCTTGAAAATATTATTTTGTTACCAATCCCCAATCCCTACCAACTAACAACCAACAACTAACAACCAACAACTAATAACTAATTCTTATGTTTACTAAAATTTTGGTTTCGATTGACAATTCGGATATGACTCAGCATATTGTTGATGAAGCTGTATCTCTGGCAAAGGCAACTAGTGCAAATTTAATGTTTTTACATGTTATATGTCCATTAGATGAGCCATATTTTGACCCTTTGTTTATGCAACCAACTATTCTTTATTCAGAGTTACATAAGGAAACTCAAAAGAAGAATTTGAAAGAATGGGAAGAATTTAAGCAAAATAAAGAGAATTGGTTGCTTGATTTATGCGAATCAGCAACTTCTGCTGGTGTGAAAGCTGAATACACTCTCAATATAGGCGATCCAAGTAACAGGATTTGCGATTTTGCTGGTAGTTGGAATGCTGATGTAATCGTAATTGGTCGCCGAGGTCATCGTGGTTTCACTGAATTATTTTTGGGTAGTGTGAGTAATTATGTAATGCATCATGCACCTTGTTCGGTGTTAACAGTACAAGGACCGATTCTTTCAACTAGCGCAGCATCTCAAACTCAAGATATAGAAACTAAACCTGCTAATTGAATTAGTTTTTATACTTGGGTGGGAGCTTTATTGACTTTCTTAAATTATCTAGAGATAGGATGCATTGCATTCCTTCTCTATATACTTTATTTGAAACTTATACCTAGGAATTATTATGTCTGAATTATTAAATACTTGGGAAGTCAAAGAAAGTGAATTTCCTCATAATGGAACTGTTGAGGAAAAACTTAAATTTATTCTAAATTATGCAATTTTAGCTCCTTCTAGTCACAATACTCAACCATGGCTATTCAAGATTGATTCAGAAGCAATTTATCTTTATGCTGATAAGAGTCGCGGTTTGTTTGTTGCTGACCCTAAACATAGAGAATTAATTATTAGTTGCGGTACGGTATTGTTTAATTTACGTATTGCTCTGCATCATTTCGGCTATAAAGGTCAAATTATCACTTTTCCCAACCCAAGCAATGTAAATTTATTAGCTCGGATTAAACTTGGTTCTCCGAAAGCAGAAAGCACTGACGATCGGCTATTATTTAATGCAATCCCAAGACGACATACTAATAGACAAAATTATCAATGGTGGGATGCTCCGCAATCTTTTCTAAGATGGCTCCAGTCAGATGCGGAACAAGAAGGAGCATGGCTGCATATTGTCAAAAAAGGTACTGTTCGGCATCAGGTTTCAGAGTTAGTAGTACAGGCAGAACACTTGCTCATGAATGACCCTAATTATCGTAAGGAGTTAGCAAATTGGATTCGTCCTGCTAATAATAATACTCATGACGGTATGCCCGCTTATGCTCAAGGTATACACGAATATCTTGATTTTGCAACTCCTTTATTTGCTATGGTTTTGCGAACTTTTGATTTAGGTGATTCTATAGCCGAACGCAGTCGTAAACTTGTCGAACAATCACCAGCAATTGTAGTTTTGGGAACTAAAAATGATACCCAGGCTGGTTGGTTAGCAGCAGGACAAGCTTTAGAAAGAATATTATTAAGAGGACAAGCTGTAGGGCTTCGTAGTTCGTTTTTAAACCAACCGATTCAAGTACCGCATCTGCGAAGCAAACTCAGTCAAATATTATCTCAATCTGGTTTTGCACAAATTATTTTGCGTTTAGGTTTCTCTAAGCAAGCTAAACCAACACCAAGACGAACAGTTAATGAAGTTTTAATTTAGAAACTGTTTAAATTGCTTGCCAAGAATATAATTTATATTTTTTTATATATTGAAAGATACACTTTTCGGTGTATCTTTCCAGTTTTACAATCAGGACTTACACAATTGTTACACTATCCTGTTGGTGCGTGACACTAAAAAGGTTCTTATTACCTTTCGACATTACTCAAAGTGTCACAGCAACGGCAATAAAGCGGGAAGAGAATCTACACCGCTTTTTGCCTCCCCTACAAAAAATGTGCCGGTTGCGTAAGTCCTAACAATTTCAATCAAAGTTTATATCCAATCTGACGTAGAAAATCTTTACGGTCGGTCATATCTTGCGAAGACTCTACACCTTTGGGAGGAAACCCGTCAACAACGCCGATAATACCCCTTCCTTGTCCAGTTTCAGCCACAATTACCTCTACGGGATTTGCAGTAGCACAGTAAATAGTGCAGACTTCAGGAACTTGTCTAATAGTGTTGAGAAAATTCATCGGATAAGCATTTTTCAACAAAATAATAAAGCAGTGTCCGCAGCCTACTTTTAAAGCATTTTTCTGAGCGACTGCTTGTAAATATTGGTTATTTCCGGAATGTCGAACCAAGCAATTTCCTGATGCTTCGCAAAAAGCTAATCCAAACTTGACTTGTGTTACCTGTTGAATCATTACTTCGTGTAAGTCTTCGACAGTTTTGATAAAATGACTTTGACCAATGATAATATTACAATCTTCAGGGATTTCTACTGCAACTGTTTGAATTTTCATAATCAATATGAGCTTATTAGAGAATAATCTAAAAGTCTTATTTATCGCTTATTTATCGCTAAAATAATCTGTATTTATATTAGACAAAAACTATGGGGAAATCGTGAAGGTGTTATTTCCGGAATCAGATTTACTTATACTCGAAAAATGCTCAAATTTATGATTGTCTGGCTATATAAGTAGGTGAACAAAAATATTTACCGTCATTATTCGCTGCGCGTTCACCTTTATGTGTTCCTGAAGGGTAGTAATCCCAGCCCCTGCGGTTGCTTCGTTTCACTCGCAATGACAATGTGTAATTAATTTTGTTTAATTACCAGGACTAAGGCTGCGCGTCACACAACTCGGATGGTGCGTGACACTAAAACCCTCATTATTACGTTAAAAATCCAATTAAGTGTCACAGCACCCTACAGCATAAATGTGCCAGTTGCGGCCATTCCTAATTACTTAGGAGCAAGCAGAAATAATACCAGGAGATACGCTTCCCTAGCTGCCCATTTTGTAGAAAGATTTGATATGACTGCTAACTCTAATGTTCTCAGAAAATACTTTTGCTAAAGCGTTTCAAACAAACCCTATACCGTTAAGGGAATATTGATAAGCTGCTACGCATTTAACTTACAGCACTTTGCAGCTAAATAAGGTACAAACATTAATTTCCTGGTTGACTAAATAATATCGAGCAAAAAAATAAGCGCAAAGAATACATAGCCAGAATCGCCAGCAACCCCAGCTAAGACAATATGACATTTATTTATATTCTTCGCGCTCATAAAAATGAAGGAACTCGCAACAGGAGCATATTCAAGAGAAGTTTAGCTAGTTAGCAATTAAGAAACCAGGAAATCTTGCTGTTGTAATTGCGCCGCGTACAATGGCTTATCGACAATAGAAGTCATATCACATCGCAATTCTATTAAATAGCAAACTTAGTTTCTCAACTGCTATCAATTTAAATTACTCCAAGAATATGAGTAACTTGTGAGGAAAAGCAAAAATATTTAAAAAAGTGCATTTTTTGATGAATAAGAACCTGTTGCGCTCGGAAGATGGTTTTCCCGTGTGGCGTGCTTGGGGAAAACATTCATCTAATTGAATTTAACTACAGGTTTCCTCATAAGTTCCTCAAATTTTTGTTCTAAGTTGAAGATTGAGTAGTAACGGCTCTATTTAGATTCGATGAATACCGAATATAAACCACCCAGGAGAACTGCATCATGTTATTCCGTCAACTATTTGATGCCCAAACTTCAACTTATACCTACTTAATAGCCGATGAATCAACAAAAGAAGCAGTATTAGTCGATCCAGTAATAGAGCAAGTCGATCGCGACTACAAATTAATTAAGGAACTGGGTTTAAATCTTTATTACTGTATAGAAAGCCACATTCATGCCGACCATATCACAGCTACCTATCAACTGCGGAAACTTACAGGTTGTTTGGGTGTAGTTCCAGAAAAGTCAAAAGCTGCTTGTGCAGATGTCACAATTGAAGAAGGTGATAACTTGGGAATTGGTGCAGTAAATATTGAGGCGATTGCAACTCCCGGTCATACAAGCTGTCACATGGCATACTTAGTTAACGAAGACAGGGTATTAACCGGAGATGCACTGTTGATTCGCGGCTGTGGTCGTACTGATTTTCAAAATGGTGATGCCAGCACTTTATACGACTCAGTAACGCAAAAGTTATTTACTCTACCTTCGGAAGTATTAGTGTATCCAGCCCACGACTACCGAGGACATACTGTTTCCACCATCGGAGAAGAAAAAAGATTCAATCCTCGGTTTGCAGGGCGTACCCGCGAAGAATTTATTGAGTTAATGAACAATTTAGACCTTCCAAATCCGAAACAAATCATGGAAGCAGTTCCGGCTAACGAGATGTGTGGTAAAGCCGCAGCCTCACGGGGACGTAAGGATGGGGAGATAGGGAGATGGGGAGAAAAATTATTAACTCATAACTCCTAATTCCTAGTGGTCTGTCCCATTAGTTGTGATGGGTATAAACAAATATTTTTTTCGACCCCCTCCCTCAAAATACCTATCAAAATTTATGAGACAAAGCACTAGCTGCTAAATGCTCGCTGTTAACTGGTAACTGACATGACTCTTTATCAATTTAAAAAAGGATATATCATCATGACTAGCTTTGTTGAAAACAAACTGCAAGAGGTTGATGCTGCCAGACTCAACCAATGGATGGAAGAAGATAAGGCATTGCTAATTGATCTTAGGGAAAAAAACGAATTTGCAGCCGAACATATCCCTGGTGCTAAATTGATGCCTCTTTCCCATTTTCACCCTGAAAGAATATCGAATGAAGCACGTAGAAAAGTTGTTTTACAATGTCAATCTGGTAATTGTTCGGCTAAAATTACAGATAAAATGTTTGCGATAGGATTCAGAGATATTACTTATCTGAAAGGAGGTCTAGCAGCCTGGAAAAGTGCAGGATACCCGACTGAAGTTAGTACAGAAGAAGCAATTGACATGTTTCGCCAAGCTCAAATCTTTGCAGGGTGCTTAGTAATTTTAGGAATCATCCTGGGTGCTTTTATATCTCCGTGGTTTCTAATTATTAGTGCTTTGGTAGGTGCCCAATTAGTATTTGCCGGAGTCACGGATACTATCGCTTTAGCTTTGCTACTAGCCAAATTATCTTACAATCAGCCGAAAGTTAAGCTTGAAGATATGCTGGTTTGAATAAAATAAAATCCTCATACCATATAAATACAAAGACGTTACCGGGCGTAACGTCTCTAAATTTGTGCTGCAATAAGATAAATTTTTCAACTTTATGTTTATTCTCAGCTTCTTGCTTGTCGCGGAATAAAAATAATTAACTTCTATTTTATTTAAATATTTATAAGCGCCTTAAATTTTACTCTACAAATACGTAGCAGTGACACGTCTCTATATCTGGATAAAGTTAATCGGACATATCATTTAGAACTAGACAAAAATACCATTAGAGTTACTGTCCAACTATCTGAAAGATATTTTTGCCCAATCTCTATATTACTCAGATTTGCCATTTTATAGATGCAACAACAATTGTTGATGTAAAAATCTCATAGTATAAAATAAGTATGTTTCTCTAGAGTATTTAAAATCTTTGACAAAATAAATTTTGATAATTTTGATAAATATATTTATGATTTCAGCGAGCTAACTATTACTGCGTAGACTTTTCCTTTTTTTTCAATTTTTTCTAAGTAAGCAGTAAAATGAAAAACTCAAACCTTACACAAATCTTAAATTTGTTTTATTGTAAGGATTAAAAGTATAAAACTGCTTTTTCATAAAGGCTAGCATCCCCACTTGCATTATGCAGCAGAACCAGCAATTTTCTCTGGAACAGGCAATAGAACGCAATCCTTTGATTGTTACTCCCGATCGGCCTTTAATTGAGGTAGTTCAGTTAATGAGTCAGGGGTTGAGAAGGATTTGCGATCTCAGTCAAAATAATTCAGCAACAGATGATTCGGCAATATTGCCATCTCACACCAGTTTTGCTTTGGTAATGCAACAAGAGCAGATAATTGGTATTTTTACCGAGCGCGATATGGTGCGGCTAATTGCTGCTGATAGAATTCAGCAGGATACAACCATTGCAGAAGTTATGAGCCAAGAAGTGGTAACGCTCAAAGCTTCTGAAGTTGAAGACGTTTTTACTGTATTGAGTTTAACCTGCGATCGCAAGATTCGACATCTACCAATTGTTGATGAAGAAAACCAACTTTTAGGGGTAATCACCACCGAAGGAATGAGACGAGCGCTGCATCCTACGGAGTGGTTAAGATTTCGTCGAGTAGAAGAGGTTATGAATAAGCACATAATTAACGCACCTGGAACAGTATCGGTACTCGATACAATTAAATTGATGGTAGAGCATCAAGTTAGCTGCGTGGTAATCGTCCGCGAAAATGAAGCATTGGTTAATGAGAATGACCATACAACTGTAAAATCTCCCCCGTCTTCCCTCTCTCCTATCGGAATCATTACCGAAAGGGATATTGTTCAATTTCAAAAATTGGAGTTAAATTTAGAACGGGTTCAAGTACAAGAGGTAATGAGTACGCCGTTGTTTTTGATCGGTACGGATGAATCATTATGGAACGTACACCGAAAAATGCTATCTCATCGGGTAAGAAGATTAGTAGTAGCTGGGGAGCAAGGAGAATTACGAGGCATAATTACAGAAACTACTTTATTACAAGCTTTAGATCCCACTGAGATGTATGGGGTGCTGGAATTATTGCAGTATAAGGTTGAACGGTTAGAAGTAGAAACAAGCGAGCTATCGCAAAACTACACCGAGCAATCTCAACTTTACGAGCAAGTTCAAACTGCACTTGAAGAACGCAAGCAAATAGAAAAAGCGCTGCGCGAAGAAAGAAATTTAGTATCTGCGATCCTAGATGTTGCTGGTGCTTTAATTATTGTCCTCAATAAACAAGGAAAAATTGTCAGCTTTAACCAAGCCTGCGAACGAATTACCGGCTATAGTTTTGAAGAAGTAGAAAATAACCAGGTATGGGATTTAGTTGTTCCCGAAGACATAGAAATTACCGTAGAAGTTTTTGAGCAACTTAAAAGAGGTGAATTTCCCAATCAAAACCAAAATAATTGGGTAGCCAAAGATGGAAGTCGCCGCTTAATTAGCTGGTCAAATACCTGTTTGCTTAATGATGATGGTTCGGTTAAATATATTATTGCCACTGGAATTGATATTACTGAGAAAAAGCAATTAGAAGAAGATTTAAATCGCTTTTTTACGCTTTCTTTAGATATGCTTTGTGTAGCTGGTTTTGATGGTTATTTCAAACAGATAAACCCAGCTTTTGAAGAAATTTTGGGGTATACAAAAGCAGAATTAATTGCACAGCCCTTTCTAAGTTTCATTCATCCAGACGATGTCGCACCGACTTTAGCGGAAATGGATAAACTTTCGCGGGGAGTCAAAACGATTGCGTTTGAAAACCGCTACCGTACTAAAGATGATTCTTACAAGTGGATGCAGTGGAATGCGACTGCTTACCAACAACTAATTTATGCCGTAGCGCGAGATATTACCGAGTACAACCACTCACAAGCAAAAATCCACGAACAAGCTGCTTTACTCGATGTTGCAACTGATGCAATTATGGTTCGAGGTTTGCAAAACCAAATCTTGTTTTGGAACCAAGGTGCCCAACGTTTGTATGGTTATACCTCAGCAGAAATCTTGGGCAAAAATGCCAATGAATTACTTTACCGCGACTCTCCACCACAATTAGAAGAAATACATCAAGTATTGTTAAAACAAAATTACTGGAAAGGTGAATTGCATCAAGTTACCAAGCAAGGTAACGATATCGTAGTTTTTAGTAGTTGGAGTTTAGTTCGCGACGAGCAAGGAAATCCCAAATCAATGCTAATTGTTAATACCGATATTACCGAGACAAAGAAATTAGAAGCTCAATTTCTCCGCGCTCAACGTTTGGAAAGTATCGGTACATTATCTGGGGGGATTGCTCACGATTTAAACAATATTCTCACCCCGATTTTGGCAATTTCTCAGCTTCTGCCCTTAAAACTTCCCAAGGTAGACGAGCAAACCCAACATTTATTTAACATCCTCGAAATCAGTGCCAAACGGGGAGCAACTTTGGTGAAGCAAGTGCTATCTTTTGCCCGAGGAGTGCAAAGCGATCGCACTCCGATTCAAGTAAAGCATATTATTTCGGAAATTCAGCAATTTGCTCGCAACACTTTTCCCAAATCAATTGAAATTCAAGTTGATTTACCCAATAATTTACAGTTAATTAGCGCCGATACGACACAAATCCATCAGGTGCTAATGAATCTTTGCGTTAACGCTCGCGATGCCATGCCGCAAGGAGGTACGCTGAGTATCCAAGCTGAAAATATTGATATTGATGAAAACTACGCTTCTATGAATCTTGATGCTAGCGTGGGAAATTATGTTTCAATTACAGTTTCTGATACGGGTATGGGTATTCCTCCAGAAACTAAGATGCGAATATTTGAACCATTTTTTACTACCAAAGAACAAGGAAAAGGTACTGGATTGGGACTTTCAACCACAATTGGTATTATTAAAAGTCACGGTGGTTTTATTAATGTTTATAGCGAAGTTGGTGAAGGAACTAAATTTCAAGTTTATTTACCAGTAGTGCATACAGAAGAAACTATTCAAGATGAAAAAACAGAAATTCCTCAAGGCAACGGAGAATTAATCCTGTTAGTAGATGATGAGATGGGTATTCGGGATATTACTAAGATATCTCTAGAAAATCATAACTATCAAGTACTTACTGCTTACGATGGAATTGAAGCAATTGCGCTTTATGCCCAACACAAAAATGAAATCAGCGCCGTCTTAATGGATATGATGATGCCAGAAATGGACGGTGTAACAGCTATTCGCACGCTGCAAAGAATCAATCCTCAAGTTAAAATAATTGCCATCAGCGGATTATCTACTAGCGATAAGATAAATGCGGCGATGAGCAATGGTGCCAAATTATTTTTATCTAAACCTTATACCAGCGAAGAATTACTCAGAAAGCTGCATCAACTTCTTAATCTCAATTCGCTTTAAAATTACCTATAAAAATTTATTCTCTTTACCCGCTCTACCCACTCTAACCACTCTTCCTTCTCTTCCCCCTCTGATTCAATAAGTAATCATAAGTGGGTATGCAAAATTAATTGTGTAATTGCCAGCGACAGCGAAGCATTCAGCAAAGCTGTGGATCATCGCAAGACTCTGGGATTGCTTCGTTTCACTCCGTTCAACTCGCAATGACAAACATACAATTAATTTTGTCTAAGTACTTAAAGCTGGGAAGTTAGTTCAAAAAATCCTCACAAGTTCCTCATATTTTTATTTTACTTTATATATTGAACTTGCCAGTAATCAGATTTGCAAACTGATTGCCTTTCACAAAGATAGTTTTATATTTATTGGGCATCACCTTTAGCCTCTAAATATAAGACTATTTTCTTTAGTTTATTAATTCAAAATTATTTTTCAATCACTATTTACAGATTTTTGGCGTTGCTAAGTAAAAGTATGACTTACCCCCTTACCAGCAATTCTGGGGAAAGAAAAATCATTCAAGTCTCCGCTCTCTAGGGAGATTTAGGGGGATAAATACAAGCAAAACAAATTCATATGTCAATTCAGCAACGCCAGTTTTTTTAACCCAAAAGCGATCGCTGAAAAAAATATCACTGTTTATAATGTTGGCTGCATCGAATATTTGAAAATTTCTATATTTAAAACAACAACACCCAAGCACCTACTGGCTCAGTGATTCCTTCTTTTTCGTTATCTTCACAGGGACGTACTAATCAATGACTAGTTACGTTGCCCCCTGACTCTCACAACGAGGAATTATAAGCGTTCGAGTTGGGTGTTGTTGGTTTTCGAGACAGATTATGAAACAGTTTTCTTACCTCTTCACTTGATTTAACCTGTAATTACCAGGCTATGTTATCTGCCAGGGAAGCTTTTTTGCTTCACCTTTAATATAGCAATTACTAGAGAAAGGTAGAATATTTTGCAACGAATCTTTACCTTTAAGTTGCATCAAGATTTATCATTCGATATTGTTTACTTTTTGAATCATGTTGATACTTTGTACTGGCAAATATGTAAACTATTGTAAAGGTATGATTTGAGTTTATCTAGCTCTAACAGCGGTACCTGCTTCTATTTGTTCGCTTGGATATAAGATGACTATGTCATTCTTGTTAAGTCCTTGTTTAATTTCGACTTCGTAGTTGCTGCGATTTCCTATTTTTATGGTTTTGCGATGCGCTTTTCCATCTTTGAGGATAAATACGCACCAACTTCCGTCACAGCGGAAAATGCTGCTTAAAGGTACTTTTAAAAGGTTTTTCCCTTCCCAGACCACGATTTGCACGTCAACGCGGTAAGCATCACCAAAGTAACTAGCTGAATCAACAAAATCGCCAATTACATTTACCCGTTGTTCTTCTACTCCCAAAGCAGAAACTTTTGTAAAAGCTGATGGTTCTATCAAGCGGACTTTGGCTTTTAAAGATTTTTTAGTAGAGTTATGAAGATTATTATTTCCTTGCTCAATTAAAATTACATCTTCTGGTTTTATGTTGATTGCATCGTGCGATAAAACATCAATTACTAATTCTAAATCTTGAGGATTACCTACTTTGATTAATGGAGTGCCTTCACTGACAAAATTTGAGCTTTTTTGTAGTATCCGCAATACTTGTCCATCAATAGGTGAATAAATATTAGTCCGTGATGCATCATCTTGTAGTTTGGAAAGTTGGGCTTCAATACTAGCAATTTGAGCGTCATAGACTTTAAGTAAATAATCGGGATCGCGCTGTTCTCTTTGCAGCAGCAGTAGCTCTGCTTGTGCTGCTTCTACTTCCTTGCCTGCCGATGTTGCTGCTAAAACAGCAGATTCTAGCTCTTTTTCTTTTGTTGTTTGATTAAGTTCTGCTCTTTCTTTATCTTGATGGGGTATTGCTCCTTTTGCTGTTAATTCTTGAGCGCGTTGTGTATCTCGTCGTGCTTGAGCGAGTGCAGCTTGGGCTTGAGCTACCTCGGCTTCAGCTTGAAGTCGCTCGGCTTTAGCTGCACTGATGCGACTGCGAGTTTGCGCTAGTTTTTCTGATTTTGGTCTTAAAGTTGCGACTCCTTGACGCTGTGCTTTTGCTTCTGCTAATTTTCCCAAAGCTTCTTTGACAGCTGTATTTAACGGTAAAGGATCGATAGTTGCAACTACATTTCCTTTTTTCACAGAGTCGCCTTCATCTAACTTGATTCTATCAAGGCGACCGTTTACAGTTGCCGAAATCACAAAATCTTCTTTGATTCGAGTTTTACCTTCAGCATTTACCGTTACTTCCAGCGTACCTTGTTCGACAGGTTTCGTATCTACCAATATTGGTGTGGGACGAAAAGCGAAAACAACAAGTACGCAGGTTGTGAGTCCTATGGAAGTATAAATTAACTGCTGAGTGGTGAATTTAGGAAAACGTTTTTTGAGCCAATTAGATTTACCATCTTGCTGGTGTTTATCTTTTTGTTCGGGGAAAAATAGTTTGTTCATAAGCACTGTGATTCTAGGCTATCCGATTAATTGAGCTACCCGAATTGCCGATGCGATCGCACCTTCATGTAAGCCATCTGCTAAGTAAGCCCCTGCATGATAAGTATGGTTTTCGCCATTGGTTTCAACTACTTCATCTCGGTATCGAAAAGATTCAACTGTATACAACGGGGTATCATGTTCTAAACGTTGAATAATTTTATCTCGATTAATTAAAGATTCGATGTTAAACGCTAAGTTGTATTTAACGTCAGATGAGACACCGCATAGTTGATTAAGATAGGCATTGTATCCCCATCCCGTTGCTGTCTCGAAAAAATCAAACTCCGAAGGTTGTTTAATACCGTATCTACTATACATCGAATTATCAGTATGAATCAGGGTGGAAATTTGGTTATTTCCCCAATCCCCAAAGCGTCTAACTTCTGCAACTGTCGGATCTAATAATAGCTTTAAAACTCTATCTGGTGGAGTTGCAAACACAACTTTATCAAATCTGTAGGTTGAACCATCCGATAATTCAATTTTTACACCATCCTTAATTCTTGAGGTATATGCAACATTGACATTCAGCAAAATTTCTCCTTTGAAACGCTGCAAAATCTTTTCAATATAGGAATACACTCCCCCTTTAATTCTAAACCAGTTGATAAAAATGTAATCTCGCAGACAGAGAATCCCCAGTTCCGCAGGAAAATTATCAATCAGTTCAAACTGCATCGAATAACTGTACATCGCCAATAGTTTTATCCAAGTGTTTCTAATACATGGAGTCTTTAAAAAGTGAGATAAAGGTCGATTAGAAACAGATGCTGTTTGAGCAAGATGACTTTTTAACCAAAAACCAGCCGAACGAGCATATAAACCTTCAAGCTTGAGATATTCAATTAGTCGCTGTATTCCAGTGAAATTTTTTCGGATTGCTGTTGCAGAATGTATATGAGCACCATTTTTGAAAAACATCGTCGAAGCTAAATTTACAGGTTCTAAATCAACCTGCAATTCTTGCATCAGATTGAGAAAGTTATAAAAATTACTGGGAAATTCCAGTACTCCACCTTCTAAAAATTCGTCACAGTTAGATTGTTCTGATTTAACGTTTTTATTAAGAGTGCGAATGTGTCCCCCTAGAATAGGTTGTTTTTCAAACACCGTCACATGATGACCTTGTTTATCCAAAAGATAAGCCGTAACTAAACCACTGGCTCCCCCGCCAATAATCGCTATTCTCATTTCTTAATTCCCAGATATTAATTTGCTTTTTGATAACTGCTCACTGTTAACTGCTAACTGCTCACTGCTCACTGTTCACTACTCACTGTTAACTGCTCACCGCTAACTGCTCACTGCTCACTGCTAACTGCTCACTGCTCACTGTTAACTGTTAGTTAAAATCTTGTCTCCCGACAGCCTTTGATATAAAAGCGCTCCCGTCCAGAATGTCGGTGCAAATCCTGGATAACCCGATGAAGCATTGCAAAAATACAAATTTTTCAAAGAGGTTTGATGATTTAATCGACCAGTTCCCATATTTTTAGGTGTGAGACTAGAACCATAGGAATTACCATGAGGACAATGACAAAAACGTTCGTTAGTTGTAGGACTTCCGGTAATTTTAAAGACTAAGTGTTGCCGAATATTTGGAATATAGTGCTTCTCGACAACATCTAGAATAGAGTTTAAAATTTCCTCTTTCTTTTGCCGATAAGCTTTTTTATTGTGTGTTTTAAGTTCTTGAAAATAGCTGTAGTCAGCCACAGTTAGAAACTCGATAATTTGACAGTCTTCCGGACAATCGCGCTCCTCGGTAGTTAATAGCGTGGGGGTAGTAATGGCAAAGCTAGGATTTGAGTAATCGTGTTGCTCGTACATTTGATGAAATGCCTCATTCAAGTCTTGATGTCCTGTATGAAAAGTATTCCATTTACCAAATCCATAGTCTCGCAAGTCAATATCTTTGACTACACAGTATGCCATGTAGTTAGAGGGAGAATATTCGTAATTGAGTTTTTTTTGTACCGTCGGAGAAAACTTTTCATATCCAATCATTTTGGCGGCTTTTTTCGGATCTATATTGCAAATGACGGTATCGGCAGTAAATTTAGAAGTTTGGTGGGTAATTAAATTTATAGCCTCAACACCCGTCACCGTTTTATGCTCAACTAGAAAATTTACAACTTCAGTATTGAAAATAATCTCGCCACCGTTGTCCACAATCGCTTTGACTAATCCGTCAATTACAGCTTCAAAATGACGGGTAGGATAATAAGCTCCTTCTTGATATCCTGAAAATAAAATTACCCAAGCGTAGAAAGAAAGTTGATTTGGTGGAAGTAAAAAGTCAGGCCATTGCGAAGCTAAAAGCGTTTGCGCCGCTTGAGGTAGTTTGAACCGATTAAAAACATCTTGTAGGGTGCTGTGCAGATATCTCACGGCGCAGCTAACTTCACCGAAATGGGTGAATAATTCCCCAGGATTCACCGGAGGAGCTAGTCTTTTTAATCCTTCTCTAGTCTTTTTAACTTCAAAAACGAATTTACTTATTTGCTCTGCATCTTCAGGAAACAAATCTGTAAGTCGCCGAATCAACTCATGAGAATCAGAGGGAATATCCAAAGCATAATTTGGCATTCTCATATGGTCAAATCCATTTGGATCGTACCGTTCAAAGGTAATATCTTGGTCTAAATCAAGTTTTTTCAGGACTTGATTTACCGGTTTACCTTCACCACAATCCCAAACATAATGAAGTTGGGCATTAAAGTGATATTTTTTAGCCATAGTAAAAGTATGACCAAATCCACCAGGGTACTCATGGGCTTCCAAAACCTGCACTCGCTTTCCAGATTTTGCCATCAGCGAGCCAAACACCAACCCCGATAAACCGCTACCTAAAATCAAGTAATCAGTTTTCATAACTAGTTTTATTAAATAACTGCATTTATACTCTCGTCGAGCATAAAATTTAATTTAGAAAATAAATTTGAGAAAGTTGTGAGGAATGAATTTATACAGCTTATATAGTCTTGAATGAAAAATAAATAAAATATTAAATATCAGCAATAATCGTCAAATAAAGTGCCTTTTTTGCCAACTGCAAACAAATAATCACAATTTCCTCAAATTTAGATTTTAAGATCAAAGGACAGTTAAAAAATTAGCTTGAGAAACTTTACATAAGCCAGAAGTAAGATATAAGATAGCAAAATTTATTAGAAATCTAGCAGAAAGTATAATCTTAAGCCGCTATGTTTCAACGATAATAAAAACTTGTTAGTCCAGAGATTCCAGCAAGAGTTATTTTATTGCTCCGTAATGAATGAAATTAAAGTTTATTTACCTCATTCAATATTCTTTTTACTATCTGCCTCCTGACTTATGTTTTCTAGGAGGTCACATATGAATAATCAAAATGGACGTAAAACATCGATTAATTTTGTTGCAACTTTGTTGGCTACAGCAACGCTAATGGCTGCTATGGTTGCACCTGCTTTAGCTGCACCAAAAGTCAGAATTGTTGACGATGTTGGTTACGGCGGTAGCGGTTGCCCTGACAGGTCAGCCAGCGTTACTGTTAGTCCCGACGCTCAAGAATTAAGTATTTTGTTTGATGAATTCATCGCAGATGCAACTAAACGGAAACTTCGTCGTAAAAGCTGTAACTTATCAATTCCAATAAAAGTTCCTCAAGGGTTTCAAATCTCTCTCTATGATGCTGACTATCGAGGCTATGTAGCTCCTGCAACCGTCGCAAGACTCAGAGCAGAGTATTTCTTTGCCGGTCAACGCGGACCGGTTTTCAGCAGAAATTTCAGAGGTGAAGCCGAATATTTTGTTCGAGATCCCTTAGCAACTGTTGCCAATGTATGGTCGCGCTGTGGTGACAGTTTAAATATGCGAGTTAATGCATCAATGTCCGCTCGTGGCAAGGGAATTGCAACAGTTGACTCTTTCGACCTCGCGCATCGTGGTTTGAAGTACCATATTAAGTATCGTTCATGCAATAAATAATGAATATTAATGTTGGAAAACGTTAATATTATTTCTGACTTTCTGATTGAAACTTAATAACGAATTATATGTCCTGCTAGCGGTGTTGTTAAAATTTGACAACACCGCCAATCTCATACCAATTTTGTTCATTTTCGATTTAGAAAAGGTGGAAATGTGGCTACTCAAATCAAACCCATTAACTTATTGCTACCTTTAAATTTAGGTAGCGTCAACTGTTACCTTTTACAAAACGGTACTGACTATATTCTGATTGACACCGGAAGTTCAAATATACGTACAGAGATTGAGGGAGTGCTTAAAAGTGCAGGTTGTAAACCGGGAAATCTCAAGCTAATTATTCTAACACATGGAGATTTTGACCATACGGGAAATGCTGCTTACCTCCGTAATAGGTTCGCGACAAAAATAGCCATGCATTCCAGCGATTCAGGAATGCTCGAACGCGGAGATATGTTTTTCAACAGAAAGAAGCCCAATATTTTGCTCGGAATCATGCTTCCGATTATTCCAATCATCTTCGGATTTGGTAACTTGGAAAAATGTAAACCAGATTTATATCTCGACGATGGATATGATTTATCTAAATATGGATTTGACGCTAAAGTGATTGATCTTCCAGGACATTCTAAAGGTTCAATAGGAATTCTACTAGAGGGAACAGGGGATTTATTTTGTGGCGATTTGCTCGAAAACATAGATAAACCAGCTTTTAGTTCTATTATCGACGATTTAGAAGCAGCAAATAGCAGTGTAGAAAAATTGAAAAGTTTAAAAATAAATACAGTATATCCCGGACATGGCGAGCCATTTGCGATGAAACTGTTCGCGGACAATAATAAGCAAATAAAACAAAAGGGAAAATCAATTTAAAAGCTATTCCTTCGTTTTCAAAACTGCAATCAAATCCAAACTCTTTAACTGACGGCGAACTATCAACCCGGAAATAATCGCAGTCACCAAAATCACAATAAATGCAAACCCATAGCTGGCATTAGTAACAACCAAAGGAAGCCGGTAAAGTTCTGATTGATAAGCACTAGACATCAAAGCACACAAACCAAAACCCAACATAAATCCCATCGGAATTGCTAATAAAATAATTACAGCTTGTTCTCCCAACAAAATAAAAGCTATTTCATCTTGAGTAAATCCGATAATTCTTAGCGTTGCTAGTTCCCGACTGCGTTCGGAAAGGGCAATTCGGGCAGCATTATAAACGACTCCAAAAGCAATAATACTTGCAAATATCACTAATACAGTCGTAAAAATGCTCAAGCTTCCAGCAATAGTTTCCTGAAATTTTTCAATTGCAGTTTTGCGGATAGAGACACCAGCTACTGCGGGGGTTTGTTTGAGTAAAGCATAGAGACGATTGATATAGCTTTCGTCAACCATCAAATATGCTCCCGAAATACTTCCCCCTTCCTGCATTAATCGATTTAGCGCTCCAATATCCATATATGCAGACATGCCTAATAATTCGTCAACTTGTCCTACAACTTCTACTTTGCGAATCGGTCTGGCTGATTCTAATACTTCTACAGTTAATAAATCGCCTACTTTTACACCTAAGATTTTTGCTAGTTGTGTTGTCAATACAACTCCATTTGATGGTAAAGATACGGTATTGAGATTGCTATTAACTAAACGGCGTAACTCGGCTTGGGGTGCAATTCCCGTCACAGCGCTGCGGTAGGTGCGATGCTCAAAACGCAGTCTGGCTGGTACGCTGCGGAATGGTTCGGCGTAGATAACACCGGGGAGATGTTCGACTTCATACTTTACCCGCGCCGGACGCGGTTCGTTAAATACGATGGTGACATCCTCGCGCTGGACGTTGCGGAACTGTACGTCAACCATATATACCATGACATCGCTAAAATAACGACCGACGACTAAAATGGCAATGGCTAAGGCTATTCCTAAAGTTGAAAATAAAGCTTGGAAAGGTTTGCGTTCGATATTGCGTAAAATTATCCTAGTACCGG
Source organism: Rivularia sp. PCC 7116 (assembly GCF_000316665.1). Lineage (GTDB taxonomy): Bacteria > Cyanobacteriota > Cyanobacteriia > Cyanobacteriales > Nostocaceae > Rivularia. The sequence continues at coordinate 3,751,895 of NC_019678.1, forward strand.
GAGAAAGTAACTTTTGCAGTCCTAATTTTTCTACAATCGTAGCTTTAAATCGGGCTGGTGGTTCGGGACGCATCGCTTCTGCTGGCGGTAGCGAAACGGCTTGCTTGACTGAGACAAAAGCACCAAATATACCCGAGCCACCGCTAATTAAAATTGCTCCCGACACCAAACCTATGCTTGCTTTGTAGCGTAACAAAGGAAAGTTGAAAAAATTAGTGTAATTCTCAGTTACAGCCACACCAAACCACAAACCCAAAGCCGTACCGAGAAATGCACCGCAAAATACGATAACTAAGACAAATTTGAGATAGTGAAAACCAATATTGAGATTGTTATAACCAAAAGCTTTGAGTACCGCAATTTGTTCGCGCTGGGTATTAACTAAACGAGAAAGCAGCATATGCAGCAAAAATGCCGCGATACCTAGAAAAATTGTGGGCACAAAAGTTGCAGTTCCCTGAAGCTGAGTAATTTCTTCCGATAAAAAACGGTTGGAAATTTGGTCTTCTTTACCGTAAGCGCCAAAACCACCATATTGTTCCAAAAGCTTATCGAGTCGAAAAATAACCTCTTGGGAATTAGCTCTTTTACTTAAAGTTAATGCGACATCATTAAATGCCCCATCCATATTAAAAGCCGTTCCCAAAGCTTCCCTTCCCATCCACAGAATGCCGAAAAGTTGGTCATTTGGAAAAATATCCCCCGTACCGCGAATTGCATAAACGTATTCTGGTGAAAGCGCTATCCCGACAATTTGTAATTCCTGCCAGCGTGCGTTGATTACCGCACCGAGTTTATCCCCTAATTTGAGATTATTTGCTTTGGCAAAAGCTTCGCTGACTAAAACCTCATTATTTCTACCTGGTTCGATGTAGCGTCCTTGACGAATATATAAGTCATTTAACATTGGCGAAGCTGCGTTACCATCCGCCGTAGGCGATCGCCGTTCTGGAATCGACACCAATCTCCCGGTAGCCGGTTCTGTGAGTTCGGGAACATCAAGGGTTACATCAACCACAACCCTTGTTTGTATTTGTGCAACCCCCGGAATATCTTCAATCTTTCTGGCGAGGGTTTCTGGTGCGCGTTTTAACTGCACAAAAACATCAGCAAAACGGTAGTTATTATAGTAAGTAGCTTGAGAAAGCTGTAACGATTCATAAGCACTCAACATACTGACAAAGCTAGCGATTCCACAAGCAACAACCAACACAATGGCGATGATTTGACCGCGCCAGTGTAAGATATCTCGTAATAGTTTTTTGTCGATTGCTTTCATTGTCAATATTTTTTCCTTGAAAATTGATAATTGAAAATTACCATTCCAATTCTTCAGGCTCTAGCTTTACCTCGTTACAATGAATACTTGTAATCTCGCCACTACGCATAGTTATTACCCTGTCAGCCATTGCTGCAATACCAGCATTATGAGTAATTACTGCGGTTGTAGTTCCGAGTTCGCGGTTGACTCTTTCGAGGGCTGATAAGACTAACTTGCCCGTCTGAAAGTCAAGCGCCCCAGTTGGTTCGTCGCATAGCAGTACTTCCGGACGTTTGGCTATAGCGCGGGCGATCGCCACTCTTTGTTGTTCTCCTCCGGACATCTGTGAGGGGAAATGATTTAATCTTTCTTCTAAACCGACTAATTCTAATGCTTGTTCTGGACGCATGGGATTTGAGGCAATTTCGGTAACAAGGGCAACATTCTCCCGTGCCGTAAGACTGGGTATAAGATTGTAAAATTGAAAAATAAAGCCAACGCATTCGCGACGAAAGCGAGTCAGTATTGTATCGTTCGCGTGAGTTAAATCTCGTTGATGAAAGAAAACATGACCGTTTGAAGGTATATCTAAGCCACCGATAATATTAAGTAAAGTTGACTTACCGCTTCCCGAAGGACCTAATAAAACTACTAATTCCCCTTCATACAGATTTAGGTTAACCGAGTTTAGCGCTTTTACTTCCACCTCACCCATACGGTAAACTTTAGTAATTTCCTGGATTTGAAAAATGGCTTTTGCTGGAGCATTTGCAATCATACTGTTTATACTGCCAGGTTTTAGTAGTCTATTCAAAAATTAATCAAAAAATCTGAGGAAGTTGTCAGGAGAAAATTTGAACTTTGGCGTTGCTTCCAATAAAGTATTTTATCAAAGCGCGACCGTTAAGTCATAATCTTGCACCATTCGCAACAACCACCTTGGAATAAATTCCCAGGCTAACATACAAAGTCTGATAAATCAGACTGGGTAAGGGTTTTAGTGCGCTTTAACGTACTTTGTGTATGAGCCTTGTAAGCCGGAGGCTTTCTCGCAGAGAAATTGATTTCAAGGCATTTAAATGCAATCTTCAAAGCATTAATAAACAATATTAGCCACGCACCATAAACGCCGCAATTAAACTTAAACTCAAAGCACTCAACAAAATCGTCGCGCACCACCTACCTAACAACCATCCACCGATAAATGTTGCTAGCAGCGCTTTGAATAAAGTATTTGCCATTGCAGCAATTAGAATTCCTGTAGCAGCAATCTCAAGGGACAAATTTTCATGAGTAGCCTGAGCTAAAGATAAACTTACGGTATCAACATCAGCAATTCCCGATATTCCTGAAAGTATGTATATACCTGTATTGCCAAATAAATTTTGAGCAGCACGTACAAGTACAGATAAAACACTCAAAACCGCAGCAAAACCTAAAGCAGCTCCTAACTCAACAGGATTTCTCAACTTCACTTCTGCTGATGATATGTTTTGAGTCGTTCGAGTTGCGATTATTGCTGCCGCAATCAGAGGAACAATTGCCAGCAATCCAACAGGAATTATTAGTAAGGGAACCAAAGAAGGATTAACAATTCCGATTTCAATCAATAGCCTTACAGCCATAATCCCGCCTGCAAGAGAAATACCCGCTCCTAGCAAAGCTAAGCTACCTTGTTTTTTCTGAGCTATTCTTGCATAAGCTAATGTCACCGCAGTTGATGAAACTAATCCGCCAATTACCGCAGTTGCTAATAAACCAACGCGACTACCAACAATTCGCATTGCAAAGTAACCAATATAGGAAATACCTGCAATTAACAGTACTATCCAACCAATTGTTCTAGGGTTGAGTGCTTCCCAAGGACCAATATTAAGATTTGGCAGTAGTGGAAGCGCTACAACAGCCACTATTAATAGTTGCAGTGTAGCAATTAGCTCTCGCCGCTGTAGTTGATTGAGAATTGAGTGTATTTCTTGCTTGTATCCTAATAGTGCAGCTACAATTACAGCACTAGCAACCGCTTCTCCTTCCAGTCCAATACCCGCTAATGCTCCTAAAATAAAGGCAATCAGCAGCGATAGTTCTGTGGTGATGCCGAAATCTTGAGAACCCTTAGCGCTGATTCGATAGGAAAAAGCTACTATTAATACCAGCCCCAGAAACGTTACCGCGAGAATATTTGCTCCGAATTTACCTGCTAAAAGTGCCGATAACCCACCAAAAAGCCCGACGAAAGTAAAGCTTCTGACTCCCGCAGTCCGAGAACCTTGGGGAGTGTCTCTACTTTGCCAACCGCGTTCCATGCCGATAATTAGACCTACAGCAAGGGCGATCGCCAATCGTAATGTAGTTGTGGTATTCATCCCATAACCAATCAAATTCTCAATTTGATGTTTTGAAAAGTCATTGTTTAAAACACTGGGATAGTAGTTACAGCTAACGCAAGCAAGACAAATATAATCACTATCCCTAATCTGATAGCCGTGTATTTAATGACATCGATTACAGAAATATCAAACATGGTTTCACCTCCATCACAGCTTTATAGTACGCTTTGAGGTTTTTCAGAACTAATAGCTGCCTATATCTTTATTCTCTACTACAGATAGCTTAAATAAAGCTTTATGTTAATATTTCTTTGCTATTTGCCTGATACTCTAGCAAATCAAAATTGCCGCGTGAGGCAAGAGAGGGGATTAAATACGCAACAGCTTATTCAGCAGAAATTTAGCTTTTTTTTGGCGAAGTTGTTCATTCCTTGCCAAGTTGCCGTCTTCTGAGAGCGACTGAAATCGATATGCTAATAATAGCCAGCAAACATTTTTGACTCCACTCACCAATATTCCCTCACAGCTTCCTCATATTTTATCTTTATCCTAAATAGAAGCGGGGTTAATGCTTTGACTGCTCAAACAATTACTCCGTAACATACAGCACTTTGCACCGAAATAAGGTACAGAGCTATATTTTAAAAATCTTGTAGGGTGGAGAGAACAACAAGCGGGGGGATGAACTTCCCGCCAAAGCACCCTTTGGGTGTTCTTATGTGCGGCTTACGGGGCATCTCTGCCGTGGGAATGTACTTCACCAACACAAAATATGCTGTATGTTGACGAGCAAAAAAAGTAACTGATTTTTCTACTGAGTAATATCAACCTGGACATAAGATGAAAACACAATCTAAATATTCACCCGCAGAAATCTATAAACTACAAAAAATCAAAAGCGAAATTCAAGATTTACGGAAGCAGCTTTTAGAAATAGACCACGAAATTGGAGGAATCAAACAAAATATTGCTAATGAAGAATCTAAATCCAATCAAACAACAAATCATTTTCAAGAATGGTTAAATCAGAATGATAATTCTAAGGTTGAACCGGTAGAAGAAGACAAGGAAACATTTTGGGTTAACTATATACTGGTTATCTTAATAGCCTTCTATCTTGTATTAATGAGTTTTATTTAATTTTTATTAAACCTAAATCATTATCAAATAATAGCAGGTGATTGGCTAACCAGTTATTCTTAAATAATATTTGGAAAATCCTTCTCACTTAGATACTTTAGTCGTACTAGCGTAGAAGGATTATCTGTCTCAAGCAGAAAAACGGGCGCAAATTAAAACTGATTTTGTCGAGATTTAATAAACTCACAAGCTTGTTTATTTTCATATTCACAAGATTGAATCAGAAAAATTAATTCATCTAACGTCATTACGTGGTTTTTTCTTTGATTTGACTCAATGATTGACTGAGTAATACCTCCTTCTTTATAAAGACTTTTTTTGACGTTATTGAGATAAATTTCCCTATTGTCACGCCTAATTATTTGAGAAATTTGGTTTGTAAACTCACTGACTTCAGCGACTGGAGGAATTTCGTCTGATGGAGTACTCGAAGAACAGCTTGTAATTAAACTTATTAACAACAAACTTCCTATAATAGATGTAGAAAATAGAAGTTTTTTTTGAATTTTATATATCATTTTCACCTCAAACACCTCCGTTGGGAGTATTTGAAAAATGGTGTTGCATAATTTAACTATGATTTCAACTATGCAACCTTTAAGTCATATGATTTTTAATTCATTCACAATAATCCACCTTTATAGGAACCAACGCACCATCTTTAATTAGTCTGGAAGAGAAAGTCAAATCCTTTGCAGGCAGCAAAGTTTTATTCTCGCGATTTTTGAATATAAAAATTAATATGTTTATCATATGTATACCTCCATGAGGATAAATTTAATTGAGTAATCAGCATTTAAATCCCATTTGATAAAGATTTAAGCTAGTAGTCTGGAAATTCAACAAAGCCCTGGAAAATAAAGAGAATAAACATTTTTTCTCCCTTACGCTCATCCGGCAATTTCTAATTGTTGAACTACCAAGACTTATCTATATTTCAACAGTAAGACAAAATAATGAGAAAGTTGTGAAGAAACTATCTAATACCAATTCTGTATGAGGCTGCGCTTAATCGCCCTCAGCCTGGAAGGCTGGGGCTACTGAAACTAAGCCCGCCTACGCGGGCTAAATTAGGCGCATCTTTATAAAGAAATGGTATAAGAATTTAACAAAATTCAGCTTTTTCAATATTTGCACGAAAGAAATTAAAGTATTTATCCGTACCAAACCACCAGCCTGCGGTAATTTGAGAAGGAATTGTAAATCCTGCAAATGTCTTTTCTTCTAAAACTTCTCCGCCGAAGGTAATATAAGTATGGCTACCATCCTCTGTTTTATCTCCCCAACGCAGTACAGAGACTTTTAACAGCTTACCGTCTGAGTCGATAGTAAAAGTCAAATTTACAGACTCGCCATCAACTTTCATGCTGGCTTCGATAGTATTATTATCAATAGCTTGCCAAACTACACCATTTTGCGGCAATAAAGCTGAAGGTAGCCAGAAAGATTCTCCCGCTAGTCTACCAATAGCAGAGCGAGTAATATCTTGATTGTGGGCATTTATAACAGGAATGATTCCCCATATCGAAAATCGCATTCGAGCAAAATTATAAAAGCAATAATCACTACCAATAAATTTCATTAAACCGCTACCAATCTTGGCTTTCCAAACAAATCCTTTGAATGCACGAATAATTTGTTCAGCTTGCATAGGTAGCCAAGGTTTATCGGCAGATAGCCTAAAACTACCATTCATGTTTAATTTTACAGAGTTAGCCAAGGGAGTCCCCTGTTCAATTGCGTGGAGAAAGTAACGCTGTACGGGTTGCGGTAATTCTGCAATCATTTCTGTAGTGAAAGTATTATTACTTGTTTTAGTTTCTAACAAATGCCAAATTGTATTTACTTCCTGACGCTCTGATAAGAATTTGATGTAAAAAGCGATTGACGAGAAAGCAAATAGAGCAGCAATGATGAGTAAAATTTTGATAACCATTTTAACCTCATCTTCCTCAATTTAAGTCAATTCAGTTGTCATTGTTTATTATGAATAAGTAATACCTTTTCTTTATCAGGACTTACGCAACTAAGATTTGCAGTTAGTTACTTTTGCGTAAGTCCTAACCTAAGTAGGTTAACAAAAATATTTACCGTCATTATTCGCTGTGCGTTCACCTTTATGTGTTTCCGAAGGGTAGTAATCCCAGCCCTTGCGGTTGCTATCTCCCTCCGGGAGACGCTTAGTCTAACGACTCACTTCGTGAACGCTAACGTTTCACTGGCTTCGGACAATGTGTAATTAATTTTGTTTAGTTACTTATTTATAAAGATGCGCCGAATTTAGCCCGTGCAGACGTTAAAGTGTTTACGATTATTTTCAATTACCCAGCACTCTTGTATCGCGACTATTATCTAATAGCAAAAACAATAATGCACCAAAACCGAAAATATTCGCTACCGACATCATTAATCCACCTAACAACGGAATTAAACCGATTAAACCTAAAATCAGCATTCCTAAAATAAATTGCTGTACTGGGGTTTTTTCTCTATTTTTCAACGTTTTTTCTCCCAGCCATTCAGCTACACCTAGAGTTCCGATTATGACTGCAACATAAGTCATCAAACCAACTAAGGGTAATAACGGAATTCCAATTAATGTCAGTGTTAGCAAAATTATTGATACAATTATGGCAAACAAACCACATAAACCCCACAACCCACTTTGTAAGGGATATTGATTAACAGTAGCTGCTATGGAGTGTAAAAAATTGGGTCGCCATTTAATAATTAAAACACCACAAATCGCGCCTATGGCAATTTTCAAAATATGAAAAGCACTACCAAAGAAATAGCGAACTAAAAAGCTATTAATTCCTCTTCTTTTTGTACCGTATACTCCCCATCCACTCAGCGTACCAGAAGAACCAGCAATAGTAGCCCCTTCTTCAGTTATAACTTCACCTGCGACTGCATAAGCATCACCATCAACGCGGGCATTTTTTTGTAAAATTACATCCCCATCAATAGCGATCGCTGTTTGTCTGACTCTGGCACCTTCTTCAATCGTTACATCTCCCCCGATAGCATGAGCATTATCGATAACTGTATTCTTAATAACTCTGACATCACCGCCTAAACGAATAATATTATCGTTATTAATATCAATATCAGCTTGTGCAAAAGCTATTGTCGAAAAAATTGGTGCAAATAGAATAGCGCTTAAGATTGATATTAATACTAAATTTAACCAGCTTTTTCTTAAGTAATTCATGGCTGATACCTAATTCATGTCTGTTTTAATTTCGATCAAGCCCTTTAGGTAGAGGGGGTAGAGGGGGTAGATGGGCAAGAGGGGGAAGAATAATTTTTTATGTTTCTCATCCACCCTTCAGAATTAATGAAATGCAATATTAGTTATGGTGGCTTAGATAATATAACCCTAATAGGCGCAGAGAAAGCAGAGTAAAAGAATAAAGAGGAGAGTTGAAAAATTTATCTACCCATTAGAATAAATAATTCTGCCCCTCCTCCCCCTCCCTGCCCTAACCAAGGCTTAGTTAGGTTGTTAGATAGACTACTAGCTTACTGATTACCCACTACACCAGGTATCATACATCCGATTTTTCGTAGCTTCTGGAAATTCCTCACAATACTCTTCAAAGGCTGTTTTAGAAATTTTCTTTGCTTCCTGGTGTGCAATTTCTGCTTGCAGTTTGTCAACAATATCCCAAGCAATAATACATTCTTCCGAGCCTGGAGATGTTTGACTGCAAGTAGCACGAGCTTGTTGAATTGCATCTTGAAGTTCTTGTTCTAATATAGTCAGCCGAGGTGATTCGATAAACTGACTTTCATTGATGATATCGACAAGTGAAATTATACCTAGTAATTTTCCTTGAATTACAGGTGCCCTAAGTAAGCGATGTTCGGCAAATAAACGCGCTACGTATTCTACACCCAAATCAGGGTTGACTACTATACAGGGTTTACTCATGATTTCGTAGACGCGCACTTTAGCGGGGTCTTTACCAAAAGCAATTACTTTATAAACTATATCGGCTTCTGTAATAATTCCGTATGCATCTTGGTCGTGACGACGTTCTACAATTAATGCGTGCCATTCTCTTGCTTGCATTAATTTAACTGCTTGTTCCACAGTTGCGGAACCGCGAACAGTAGCAACATCTGTAGTCATAATGTCTGCTGCTCTCAACATAATCCATCTCCGTGGTATTGCATTTTCAATAATAATGTCTCAAACGCGGCTTTAACAGCCAAACCAAAACGATACCTGTAATCGAACTAATCATAATTCCCATCACTGCACCTGTAGCGACCGTAACAAAAGATGGATAAAGACTAAATCCGGATGATTTATTTATTCCTGCGCCGAAAAACGCGACTACAAGTCCTAATGACCAAGCCAAAGCATTAGCAGTTACCCACCAAATTGCTTGCTTATTTACAGTTTTAAGAATTAGCCATTGAGCATACCCAATTACAGTTCCTACAGCAGCACCTAGTAAAGCCACTTTTTCAACCAATGTTGTCATCTCTTGATAGAAGTTGGCTACATAAAAAAGCCCGATGACAGCGCTTATCGTCAATCCCATAAACCAGGATATAAGCACTCCGGCTATTGTAAAGAAAATCCAATAGCTTGCGTATCGGATATAGCGTCGTAAAACTAACCATTGAGCGAATCCCAATGCCAATCCTTCCACAGTCCCCACTAACAGCAATACTTTGTACGTATTTTCATTAACGAACTCATTTGTTGCTTGACTAAAATAGGCAATTACAATCCAGCCTATAATTTGAGCGATTGTACTAGCGAGTACCCATCGTTCCCATAACTTCAAGCTATTGTTTTCCTTGAGACGATAATGCTTGTGCATGATATTTTTCATCCACTCAGGCAGGCTATTAGCTTGGCTGTGAAAATTAAACTTTTATCGGTTTAATTTCAGATTTAACCTCCAAATTGCTATGTTTTTGTTATATATGAATAATTTGAGGAACTTGTGAGCATCCAATTCATTCGGAATCAAAATTACGAGTGCGGAATTATTCCGTCAAATGTCCACGAGTGCAAAGCGCGTAATTGAGATGTCTTTTTCGATTGATGTTCCTGCATTCTTTTGAGCACATCATCTAATATAGTGACAGCTCGGATTTGATAACGTCCCTTATTCAACATTACACATTCTGCCCTTTCAGCCATCGCTGCATCAGTCATTTCGGCGCGAGACGGAGTTGCTTTTTTGACAAATTGTTCTAGTACTTGTGTAGCCCAAATTACTGGAATATGAGCGGCTTCGCATAGCCAAAGTATTTCCTCTTGCATTTCTACTAACCGTTGATAACCAATTTCTACTGCTAAATCGCCGCGAGCAATCATTACTCCAAAAGGTTGTTTCCCCGCAGCACGAACAATTAACTCGGGAAGATTCTTAATCGCTTGAGAAGTTTCAATTTTTGCTACTAATGCGATTTCGCGATGCGAAGGTTTACGTTGACGAGCATTTAATTCTTGTTGTAAAAGTTCGACATCTGCTACTTCTTGCACAAAGGAATATGCGACGATATCGGCATGGGTAACAATAAAGTCCAAATCCTGTTTATCCTTGTCAGTAAGGGGACTTAATTTGAACGAAGTATCAGGAAAGTTGAGTCCTTTATCGGCAGAAATTTTTTCTCCTTTATCTTTGGCATGAGTAATTTTTATTACTACCCCTTCCGGCATTAAACATTCAACATAGCCGCCAATACGTCCGTCATCAATCCAAACATTGGCTCCTATTTCCAACTTATCAATGATAGATGGAATAGTGATTGTTGCCTGCCAACATCGCCTTCTCAACAAATTAGAATCATTTTGCGATTCAAATTCAGCTAATTCACGTCGTAAAAATAAACAATCACCGGGAAATATGTGTTTATAACCATAAGGAGCAACAATACGTTTAATCCGAGGTTTTGCTCCAGCTAACTCCATCATTATTTTACAACGTTGTCCGGTTTGGGCTTCTGCTCGACGAACATGAGAAATTATCGCTTCCCAAGTTTCTACCGAATCACGAGCGCAGTTGATTCGCACGCAATTTGTACCTTTACGAAGTAATTCCTTAACATCTTTATAGTTAACACAACTGTTTGTGGGTAAAGTCGCCATAATTCTCACCCAGCGCTGATTATAAATTTTTCCTAAAACATCTTCTGTATTATTTTTAAGAAGATAGTCTCCTTCCAAAAAAGAATGTATTGAAGGACGATTTGGGAGCGAATCCGGCTCAACCTGGCAGATATTACCCAAAGTAGCAATTACTGCATCTAAATTAGGTAATACTCTTGCTTCTATTCTGCCCAAAGATGATAGTCCCCAAGGTGTTAAGGCTGCTTGCAAGGTACGTAAATCGTGATGGCGTAAAGCTAAATAATACGCTAGATTTTCAGCACTTTTGATAAAAGAGTAGCGTTGAATATAGGGTTCCCATTGAGAAAAAATTTCTTGTCCTTTCTCATATACCGATTGGCGAATCTCTTGAAGGGTAGCAAGTAATACTTGAGGGTCGTCTAAATCTCTGGATTGATTCTCAACACAATGGTTTTGGGCGCTCAACATTAGACTATCTCCTAATACTTTTATTATATTTACTTATATAAAACAAATTTGAGAAACTTGTGAGGTCATTATGCTGCTATCTCGATACGCTCACAAGTTCCTCATTTTTTTTCTCTAGAACGGAATTGTAGAAAAATACAGGAGTAATTAGCACAAGGGCATCTGATTGAGGTTGAGCGATAAAAACCGTTTTTAGTTTTAGGGCTTACCCACGGAGTCTTCATAATTTAGACATTCATCCAAATATTAATAATAAAAATTCACTATGAAAATGACACAACAACATCTCGAAGCTTACTTACAATTAGCTCAACAACTATTAATTTGTCCTCACGGGGAAGAGTGGACATTATTAGAACGCAACGAGCAATTAGTTACTCCTGAGTTTGTAAAATTACTCGAACATCTTGCAGTACAAATGGCAGGAGAGGGAAAAGCAGATGCATCAAAGTATTTGCAACATTGGTCAAAGCAAATAAATCACCTATTTGAAGAAGCGGTTCATCATCAAAGTACTGACGAAAAATCCCGAGCTTATCTTAAGCTGGTTCAAGCTTTATTAGATTGTCCAAGTGGTTCGGAAGTAGACATATTAGCAGCCAACGAACACTTAATTGACGCTAGTTTAGTCAAAATGATGAAACAAGTAGCGGCTCAAATGGCAACACGCGATGAAGCAGAAGCTGCTCGTTTTTTAAGTAATTTAGCTGCGGAAATTGGTCGCAATTTAGTCCCAGTTGATAACTTTAAAGCCAATTTACAGAAAGATGTTTCTTTGACTGGCTTAGATAATAATCATTTTGTAAACTTTGAAAAATTCAATCAGCCGGTAGCGATTCCTCAAGAAAATCCCGATACTGTAGAAAAAGAACCAACACTAGATAATTCTACAAAGCAGTGGATTGATGAAAGCCTTGCAGAAATAGCAGAATCATTGAGAAATCTTGAAGATATCGTGTTTTCAAGACTGCAACCATCAAATCCACTTTGGTATATGGACATATTGGAACGCGCTCAAGCTAATGCTTGGGTACTAACAACCGAAGAAGTAGAAGATTTGATTGGCGTAAAACCAAGATGCGAAGCGGGTAAAAGTTCTTATCAACGTGGCTGTTGGATGTTCCTGAAAGCCGGTAAAATGGGTTCTCAAACTGGCTGGCGGGTTATTAAAGAAAACGTTGAAATACCCAGTGAGGTTTAAGATTATTCTGCGAACGAACATTAAAGTGCGACTGGCTTTTAGCCAGCCGCACTCCTAATTGATTCATAAGCAAACACCAAACTAAACAACTCATTATTTAGAACCGATAACCCAATCCTCCTTGAAGACTAACAGCATCAGCAGAGCTATTTTCATAGGCATCAATACCCCATTTTGCATCACCGTAGACGATAAGGCGATCGCTAATTTCAGATTCTGCTCCAACAGTAATTACAGCCGCATTTCTATTACCCAGAGGGGTGTTGTCGCCTTCGTCTGTAATCCATGAATAACCAGCGCCGAAGTAAATATTAGTATTGTCAGCAATAGGTGAATCGATAGTTAGCATAGGCATAATTGCCGCAGCATCGCCACCAAATAAAAGCGCACCTCTAGCAGAAATTGGAGTTTCAGGGATTGCATAACGTCCTTGAACATTTCCACCAAATACTTCACCATCGTTTCCTTGCCCACCGCTGGTAACACCTCCTGCAATACCAACACCGATATAACTACCATCCATACCTGTTTGAGCAGTAGCAATTCCGCCTGAAAAAATAACGGAAGTTGCAGCAAATAGACTAATTGCTAAATTAACAAATTTCATATTATCCTCCTGATATAAACTAAGTTAATTCTTAGCTATATCTATTCAAATATTTATCTTAATGTAGGCTTTGTTCTACATTTTCGATGCGATAGAAAAGAATATTTACTATTAATTGATGTATTTACTTTCTATCTACTTATAAGCTAACGAGAAAACTTGAGAAACTTGTGAGTACATAAAACTTAATCATCAAATAGCACTAGTCGTGGTATTAACAAAAATCAAATGCGGCTTTCTAGTTCCTCACAACTTCCTCAAATTATTTGTCTATAAATCAAACTTAGGAAAATGCGTTTACGGTTCGGTTCCCACTGTAAAGAGGTGGGCGAAGGGAGGGAGAAGAGTGGGTAGAGGGATGATGGGGTGATGAGAACAAAGATTATTTTAACCTTTAACCTTAATCACCCCTAATACTGCTCGGTTAAGAGGAGATCCTCCCTAACCCTCCTTAAAAAGGAGGGAACTAAGCCCTCAATTTAGCGGGGGTTTGGGGGATCTAACCATTGTATCCAATTCCTTAACCGAGCAGTATTGTAACCACTCCTAACTTGCTGTTCTATTCTCAATGCCCAATGCCCAATGCCCAATTACCAATTAATATGTTTAATCAAATTTTGGTTTCGATTGACGATTCGGATATGACTCAGCACGTTGTTGATGAAGCTGTATCTTTGGCAAAGGCAACTAATGGAAGTTTAATGTTTTTACATGCTATATCTTTATACGATAATGAGCCATATTTTGACCCTTTGTTTATGGAATCAACTATTCTTGATTCAGAATTGCACAATGAAGCTCAAAAAAAAAGTTTGAAGGTTTGGGAAGAATTTAAGCAAGGTAAAAAAAACTGGCTGAGTTCTCTGTGTGAATCAGCGGCTTATTCCGGTGTGAAAGCTGAATTTACTCTGAATGTAGGCGAAGCAAGTAAAATGATTTGCGATATGGCTCGTAGCTGGAATGCTGATATCATTGTAATTGGTCGTCGAGGTCATCGTGGTTTGACTGAATTGTTTTTAGGTAGCGTAAGTAATTATGTAATTCACCATGCACCTTGTTCGGTATTAACTGTACAAAGAGCGATTCTTTCAGATGATGTTCAGCGATGATTGACAGGTTTTGTTTGAGGTTGGTCAATAAAATTGACAAAGATTGCCAATGGTATCATTGGTAGCATTGGCAGCAAACAAATTAACCATTGATTTAGATTTAGCGGTGCTGTTTCAAACAATACGTTCATCACATTCCATTGACTGAATACTATTTGTAGAACAACAGCACCAAATATACCTAGAATTAAAATTGGTGCATTTGTAACGGATGTGGATTTTCTACCTATATAGTTGATAATCGTAATCCCTAATTGACTAATGCTTAAAAGATAAATGATACGAGCAGCAACCAAGGCTTGAATTGCCATTGTGCGAGCAACTGCAATATCTCCTGTAGTCGATTTTGCCCACTCAAATAAGCCGAAAATAAGAATCCAATTAAATAGCGAAACTATCAAAATTCGACGCAATAATATACCCGTAATTAAAGGTTCTTTAGGATTGCGGGGAGGCTGACGCATTAAACCGTTTGATTTGGGTTCAAAAGCTAGGGGAACAGTCATAGTGAGGGAATTAATCATGTTTAACCAAAGAACTTGTAGCGAGAGAATCGGTAAATCTCTTGCTAGCAAAGCGCTAATCAGAATAGTCATTGATTCACCACCATTGACTGGTAAAAGAAACGCAATTGCTTTTCTCAGATTTTGATAAACGGTACGTCCTTCTTCTACAGCAGCTTTAATCGAAGCAAAGTTATCGTCGGTGAGCAGCATATCGGAGGCTTCTCGCGCTACTTCGGTTCCGCCTTTCCCCATAGCAATACCGATATCAGCTTGTTTTAAGGCTGGAGCATCATTCACTCCATCTCCAGTCATGGCTACGATTTCTCCTTTTAACTGCAATGCTTCTACCAATTGCAGTTTTTGAGTTGGAGCCACTCTAGCAAATACATCTCCATTTTCAACAGTTTGAGCAAGCTCGTGTTTACTCATATTTGCTAATTGTCGTCCCTCAAATGCTATTACTTGCTCTGCTTTTTGAATATTCATGCGTTGAGCAATTGCCCGAGCCGTTGCGATGTGGTCTCCGGTAATCATTTTTACCTGAATTCCGGCAGACTGACAGGCGTGGACGGCGGCGATCGCCTCTGGGCGGGGCGGGTCAATCATGCCTTGCAATCCTAGGAATACTAACCCACTGGCAATATCATCATGATCTATAGAATGCTGATGAGAACCTACTATTTTTCGAGCAAAAGCTAATACTCGCAGCCCCCTCTGTGTCATTGCTTGAACCGCTTGCTCAATTTCTGATTCCTGAACAGGAACAAGCTGATTTTCTCGATTCATCATCTCAGAGCAGCGGCTCAAAACTGCTTCAACCGAACCTTTAACGTAAATAGTCCGGGGATGAAGATCGTGCAAAGTCGCCATGTATTGATACTGCGACTCAAAAGGTATCGAATCTAACCGAGGCTTTGAAGCTGCTAGCCCAGACTGGCTCAAATCGGCTTTAGCCGCAGCCGCGATTAATGCTCCTTCGGTAGGATCGCCCACGACTGACCAATTATCTCCAGCCTGCTTTAATTGGGAGTCGTTGCAAAGTACCCCAGCCATTAAGCATTCCTCTAGAACAGAAGGTAAACCATCTTCAAACGGACTTGCTATATTGCCTTTGGTAGATATACTAATCTCACCTTTAGGGCTGTAACCACTACCGCTAACCAGATAATGCTGCCCAACTACATAAATAGACTGTACCGTCATTTGATTTTCCGTCAGCGTTCCGGTTTTATCAGAACAAATAACGGTAGCGCTCCCTAGAGCTTCAACTGCTGGAAGTTTACGAATAATAGCATGACGACGCACCATACGGTTGACACCAATTGCCAAAGTAATAGTCACAACAGCCGGTAATCCTTCCGGAATTGCGCTAACTGCCAGAGCAACAGCAGCTTCAAACATATAAGTCCAGGATTCACCCTGTCCCAATCCGATAGCGAAAGTCAGGGTTGCCAGAGTCAAGATTACGTAAAGCAGAGTGCGACTGAATTTTTCAAACTTTCGGGTTAGGGGAGTACTGAGGCTAACCCGCTGCTCCATCGATCGAGAAATCTGTCCAACTTCTGTAGCTTCTGCCGTAGCAATAACAATTCCCGTAGCCTGCCCAAATGTCACAAAACTTCCAGCGTAAGCCATATTAATCCGTTCTGCTAAGGGAGTATCCTCCGATAAGCATTGCACCGACTTTTCTACTGGAAGCGATTCCCCCGTTAGAGCAGATTCATCAACTTGTAAATTGCGAGTTCTGAGCAATCTTAAGTCCGCTGGAACTTTGTCTCCCGATGTCAGCAATACCACATCTCCGGGCACTAAATCCTGGGACGGTATCCGCAAAGTTTGCCCTTCTCGCAAAATTGTAGTTTCAGTAGTTATGGCTTTTGCAAGTGAAGCGATTGCACCTTCGGCTTTGGCTTCTTGCACGTAGCCGATGATTGCATTAATCAGTGTTACCCCCCATATTACTGCTGCATTAGTCCAAGAACCCAAAGATGCTTTCACTGCACCTGCAACTAATAAAATGTAGAGAAGCGGTTGATGAAACTGTAATAAAAATTTTATCCAAGCAGGTTTTTGGGGCTTTAGAGGCAGTTGATTATAACCATATTTTTCGTATCGGATGGCAACTTCCTCTGCCGTTAAACCTGTTTCTAAATTGCTATTAAAAAGTTCAATTGCCGATAGAACAGAAAGGGAGTGACAAGAAGATTTCAATTGTTCTTGCATCATTTTTATGATGAACCATACGGGTTCAACTACAGCTATAAACTGATGTTAGCTTATATATTCTGAATGCATTCATTGAACTTACGCATAGAGGTCATAGAAATTTTTGTATGAAGGATTTTAACAATATTTGTAACAATTTCAAACTTCACATTTATGTTTAAAAAAATACTAAGCTATATCCTCTTAAGAATTTTAATATAGGAATCCTCCGCAGATTGTTTTGTTGTAGTGTTGGTTACAATCAACATACTTAGGCAAGATAGGTTGGGGTGCGGATTCTAGTTACTTAAAGTGGTGGTTTTAGGCTTTCCAAAAATCTATTTAGCTATATACAGCAATTTTTAGTATATTTAATTACATGTGCTAATCCTGGCTTTGTATAATATCCAGAGCTACGTGCTGATTATTAGATTTGCACTTTTGTGCATAGGTTCAAGATTGATCTCCCTTTAAAATGAAAGTAACAATTTAAGTACTGCTATGTCCCTGTAGTTTTGGCATATACTACATATTTACACTTTTAGTGAGGTAGCAAGCTATGTAGAGTCGGTTCTAGAACGAGCTAAATACAGTTATTTTACGTTTTATTGTGTATTTTGATTTTTCTCGCCTACTTAGTTAATTAAACAATGTTCGCGAGATTCGAGTCGTAACCCAATATTCATGACTCCTTCTTTTTTTAATTCGGGATGTAGGAGTCTGAGAATAAGTTAGCAGCATTTATTTCGATCGATTTAAGTCAATTTTTAGTTTAGATAAATGTGAGTCAAAATATGGTATTGGTAAATTTTAAAGAACCCCAAGTTTGTGAGGATTTGGTAGTGGAAAGAAAGCTGGAAATTCTTGTTGTGGATGACCATCAATTAATTTTGACTGGTACTCTTGATGTATTAAGTCGTGAATATCCTAAAGCCAATATCATCAAGGCTCGAACGGCACAAGAAACGCTTTCTTTTATTCAATCCCATCAGTTCGATTTGCTTGTGATGGATTTGTCAATTCCTGATTGCCAAGGAGAAAGGGCAGAAATTGACTTGGGAATTCAACTTTTACGTAATTTGCTCAAAGAGTATCCCCACCAAAATTTTATTGTCCAAAGTAGTTATGTTAAAGCATTAATCCGCATTAAACATGAAATTGATAATCATCAAGGCGGATTTGCCATTGCAGATAAAGGATTACCCGAAGAAGAAATGTTGATGCGAGTTAATTTGGCGATTATAGGAGCAACTCATACCAAAGATATTAAAACCGGAATCGAACTCAAACCCGAATGGGTAGATGTTTTGCGATTGGCTTTTGAAGATGGTTTGACTGATAAAGAAATTGCCAACCGAATGTATAAATCAGAACGAGCAGTTCGGACTTACTGGACAAAAATTCAGGATGTTTTGGGAGTATATCCCGAAGACTGCAAGCAAAGCGGCAAGAATTTGCGAATCCAAACCGAAATTCGTTCCCGAGAAGAAGGTTTAATTGATTGATATAGAGATAAAACTAATTCGGGGACTAGATTGTGAAAACAAGAATCTGGGGTTTTATTTGCAAAGAATCTAAGTTGTGGTTGCGTGCTGCACCTCCAGGAATGATTGTGCTATTAGTAGTGATGTTAATACGCATAGTTGGAGGAATGCAATCAAGTGAATGGATGCTCCTCGATACAATGTTACGTTTACGTCCCAAAGAACCACTTGACGAACGAGTAGTAATTGTAGGAATTGATGCAAAAGATATTGAATTGGTAAACCAATATCCAATTCCCGATGGGAAAATTGCTGAATTACTTACCAAGTTGCAAAGTTATAAACCACGAGCGATTGGCTTGGATCTCTTCAAAAATGTTCCCGTGAAACCGGGCAGCAAACAACTAACTCGGGTATTACAAGAAAATACTAATATTATTGGTATAGAGAAAATTTTACCACCCGGAGAAGTTCCCCCACACAAAACTTTGCCACAGCAACAAGTTGGATTTGTGGATTTATTGAATGATGAGGATAGCAAAAATCGACGCTATTTGTTATATACACCAAGTCCTCAGAATCCTCAAAATCCAGAAGAAGATAAATATTCTCTAGCCCTACGATTAGTTACTCAGTATTTCAAAGCTGAAGGAACTGATTTAGCAACGGGTAAAAACGATCCCAATGCCATAATGATTCGCTCAAAAGAATTACCTCGCATTACTAATAAGAATTTTGGCGGATACATTGATATTGATGATGGGGGATTGTCAATTTTAATGAACTTCCGCAATAGCTATGCACCTTTTCGTGTGGTGTCGCTGCGTAATATTTTAAACGGTACAGTTAATCCAGAATGGTTGCGCGATCGCATTATTTTAGTGGGTAATCGCAATACTAGTGCTGGCGATATTTTTTATACATTTGCCGTGCCGACATTTAAACTAAAGGGTCAAATTTATGGTGTTGACTATCATGCTCACGCTGTTAGTGAAATCCTGAGTTCTGTAATTGATAATCGCCCAATGCTAGATAGTTGGGGAGAAATCGAAGAATATATATGGATAATTATTTGGGGTTTTTTACCAATTGCTTTAGGAAGAATGACTCAATCTGTATGGAATAACTTACTTAGTGTTGGTGTCGCAGCCATAATTTTGCTCAGTTGCGGTTATACAATGCTGTGGTTGTGGGGTATCTGGATTCCCATAGCACCAAATCTGCTGATATTAGCAGTGAATGGGGTTGGTTTGAGTGCTTTTGCATTTTACCAACATGATAAATTTTTGCGCTCTCAAATACAGGAGCGTCAAAACACCATTGACTATACTTTTAATGTAATCCATAACGGTCCTTTGCAGACTCTTGCCTATGGGTTAAGGCACATGCGCGCAAAAGATATACCCTATGAAAAACTAATTTGGCAGTTTGAAAAGCTTAATCAAGAAATTAGAGAAATTAGCGAATTCCTCAAGTTAGAAGCGTTAGGTGAAAAAGAAGTTTTGCGCTTGGGCAGTGGATTGATTCTAGATTTAAAACGACCGCTTCATGATTTATTATATGAAGTATACTCTAGTACCTTAGAAAGAAATGATTTCGAGTATTTTAAAACTTTAAAAGTCAAAATTCGTAATTTCGATCCAGTTGATGATAAATATTTAAGTCGAGAGCAAAAACGCAGTATTTGCTTATTTTTGGAAGAAGCACTATGTAATGTTGGCAAACATGCAGAAGGTGTGAAACGCATTCAAGCATCGGGTGCATATTCTGCAAGTCAGTATAAGTTATGGGTGAAAGATAACGGTTCTGGAATTAAGTCAAATGTTGAAAATAAAGGTACAAAGCATTGTAAATTACTAGCCAAGCAATTAGGAGGAAATTTTCGTCGGGAATCTCTTAGTCCTCGCGGTACTATTTGCGAACTGAGTTGGATACCGATTAAAGGGTTTTAGATTTTTGGTTGTTCGTTTGCTTTATTTGAATATTGCTTACATTGTATATTAGCCATTAATTCGCTTTTTATAAGTTATGCCAATATTCCTATAAAAGCTAATACAAAATAATTAATCTGCGGTACCCTTTTCTTATCTATTAGGAAGAGGGTTAATTCTGATCTTACTCAAATCAATAATTATAGTTTTGCCTGTGCTTAATATTAATAAATTCTGTTGATTGCTACTTATTAATAGTGTATTCTTTATAATAAGCTTGTTTGTATTTTCACTGTTCCATTTCAGAAAAAATATACAGTTAGCTGGATTTATTATGAATCATCGCAGTTTAAGATTTTGGCGAAATAGTCGCAGACTTACAAGTTTAGTTTCAGCAGCATTTTTCCTAGCTACTGCACTCCCTGCATATGCCGAATATAAGCCGCGCGATCGCAAAGCTGCCAGTGGGTATTCTCGCGGTGGTGCTTCCCGTGGATGTCCTGGTAGTAGCATACCTCTAACCTTGCTTGCCCCAAAGACATTTGTGGGTAAAACAGCTTCTAAACGTCCAATGCTTGCTTGGTATATGTCGAATCCTCGAACTGTACGATTCCAACTTGCAGAATTCATATCAGACAAAAAAATTAAAAACATCGGTAAACCTAAAGAGATACCAGCAACAGCAGGCATTAACAAATTAAAGCTTTCCACCGATTATTCCGAGCTTACAGCAGGTAAAAAATATCTTTGGCAAATTACAATTGATTGCGAAGGTGAAGATTCAATAACTAGTCGCGCCGAGTTTAAGGTTGTCTCTCAATCCCTGGCTAAAACAGCATTTACCACCATACCAGAAAGCGTAAAACATTATGCCCAAAAAGACTTATGGTATGAAGCCCTTGAAGAAGCCTTGAAAAAAACAGAAAATGGTCAACTTAGCCAAAGTGGTTCAATTTTGGTAAAACAGCTTTCACAGCTAGAGACTCCAATAAAGACGGATACGGAAGAAGATATCAAAATCATCAAACAACGAAATCAATATCTTCAGAAAATTTCAGGTATTGAGTTATAGGAATATAGCAATTAGGCTTACACCCCCGTTTTCTCGTAGATAGTAATTAGGGGTTATTTGTGATACGTGGAAAAAGCTAGTTTTTCAAAAGCTAGCTTTTTTCATTGCTATCTAAATTGGTAGAATATATGGTAGATTAATTACACTTAATAACAAATAACACTGCTTTCTACACAGGTAAAATTTAGAAACCATGATTCATAAAATTGGTTTTTATCGATGGTGGTATTTAAGTCTATTAGGATTCTTAAGTACAGTCATATTAGAAATATTTTTATCAAACAGGTATATAGCTTTTGCTCAAAGTAATATAGTTCCAGATGATACTTTGGGTCGCGAAAAATCTCAAATTTTACCAGTGGATGCGGATGGTTTATCCATCGATAGTATTAATGGTGGAGCTATTAGGGGAAGTAACCTTTTTCATAGTTTTAAAGAATTTAACGTTGGTGAAGGGCGTTTTACTTATTTTATAAATACTGACAATAATCTGCAAAATATTCTGACTCGGGTAACAGGTAATAATCCTTCAAATATTTTAGGAACCCTAGGAATTTTAAATACAACAGGAATTACTTCTAACCCCAATTTATATTTGATTAATCCTAACGGAATTGTATTTGGCGAGAATGCAAGATTGGATGTTGCTGGTTCGTTTGTTGCTACGACTGCGGATGGGATTCGGTTTGGGGAGCAGGGGGTTTTTAGTGCGAGTGAACCGCAACAAAGTAGTTTACTTTCCATAGCACCAGGAGCGCTATTTTTTCAGCAAGTAGCCGCACAACCAGGGAATATCATTAATCGTGGGAATTTAGCTGTAGGGAAAGACTTTACAGTCGCTGCTGATAATTTGGATTTGCAGGGACAGTTGCTTGCTGGGGGAGATTTGAATTTGCAAGCAACTGATATTGTTGAGTTAAGGAATGCAGAAGCTCAGGGTAATAACATTGATATTCAAGCTAGATCGCTAAAGCTGAGTGAACGTAGTTTGATCGAAGTAAACGCTTCTAGTCAAGAACAAGCTGCTGGTTTGTCTATCAAAGTTAAGGATTCTGTAAATTTGGAAACTGGTAGTTTTATTCTTAGCACCGTAAAAGAAAATACAATTGGTAATACTGGAGACATTACAATTGAGGCACGTTCAGTATCTTTAGATGATGACTCTCAAATAAGTACTAGTGTTTTCGGACGGGGAAAAGCTGGTGATATAAACATCAAGGCAGATGATTTTATTTCACTTGTTGGTACTGCAAATCCTCTTGTCCGAACTGTATCTACTGGAATATTTAGTCGATTGCAAAGTGGGGGAATTGGTGAGAGTGGCAATATTGACATTGACACTGACTCATTATCTTTATCTGGTGGACAAATTTCAGCTAGTACATTTGGGGAAGGAAATGCTGGTAAGGTAACGATTCAAGCTAATAATTCAGTTTCGCTGCTTAATCAATCTAGTATTCTCAGTGCTGTTGAATCTGGAGCTATAGGTGATGGAGGTGAAATAAATATAAAAACTGGATCTTTTTCAAGTAAAGATGGTTCACAACTCTTAGCTACGATATCGCTTATGTTCTGACGGCGGTAATAATTAGGATCGAAACCACTAGGAGCAAATGCTTGAGCCAACTGCCATCCCGGTAATAATCCACCTGTTGCCACTAAACCTAAATCAACTGCATCAGCCATTGTTACAATCCTCATATCGAACTCTATTTAAAACATAAAATAGAGAAATTTTTATAGGAAGGAAGTTTTATGCAATTGTGATGGCTTAAATAAGCATTCCTCCCTAGTACTCCACCACATTAATTTTGAGGAGTAAATTATTGTTCGTAGTTGCTGCTATCCCGCTTCTGATTGTTATTTCTTCACAACCAATTACCAATAACAATCATTGGTGCCCAATATACGGGGTTGTCATAATCAATATTCATGTCTTCTGACTCCGGTAATTTTTTGGCGTTAATCATCTTTATTTGAGCTTGCTGCAATGCTTGAGCAATACTCATTCCTTCTTTACCGTAGTTTTGATAAAATTCTTCTACAAGTTTGGATGTTGATGCATCTCTAACGCTCCACAAAGATGCGATCGCGCTTTTCACTCCTACTTGCAATGCTACTCCAGCTAATCCTAACGTAGAACGGTCGTCGCCAACTGCGGTTTGACAGGCAGTAAGGGCTAGAAGTTCGACGCTATCGGATGGGCTGTTAAGATTTTGCAATGAGTTTTCTAATTCGCTGATGGTGATTTTTTTGTTGTTACCCGTGACTATAAAAGTGTCTTCGGGAATAACACCAAATTGAGCGTGGCTGGCAATATGAACTACGGGGTATGTAGTTTTTTGGAGTTTCTGCCGGAAATTTTCGGGGATAAAATTGTCGTCGATTAAATCGGTATAATTGGGAAACTGTTTTTTTACTGCACGAACTTCTCTATCAACGGCAAACAGTTCTTTAAAATTCTTACCATCAATTGTAGCTGCTTTTGTTAAACCCAAAATTAATGCTTTTTGTTTACTGCGGCTCGATTTTGGGGTGGTAATTCGTAAACTTGGAGTTGTAGCAATGGCGTAGGTTTCAACTAAATATTTTTCTTGCTGCCTGTCATAAAGTGCTGCCATTGGTACGCTACGCAAAAATCCATCCTGAAGAAATACAAGGGTTTTGAATGTCTCTGGTGAAATATCTCCATCTTTAATAAATGGGCGAATTATCCAATCGTAAAGCTCTGAGGCAGTTGTCGTATCGTAGATAAGTTGTTCTCTTCCTCTAACTAAACCCCTGCGAAATTTGGCAATTTTTTTCTCCAGTTTCTCGGTACTAACTATTTTATCTGTGCCTTCTTGATTGGGATCTTCAATCCACTTAAATTTGGTTTCTTGATTGGCTGATTGTAATAAGATTCCGGTTTTACCATCTAAAATTATCGAACTCAAAAATGCTGTATTCTCAAACGCCGCACTATTCTCTTTATCTTCAAGAAGTTCGTCTACCTGTTTGGGATTTAATGCACTCAAAATACAATCATTACCAAAGTAATTCTGTAATTCTGCTAGTTTCAAAGAATCGATAGTTTCTACTACTTTCGATAATTGGTTAAGGCGCTCTTTATTATTAGTTGCCCCAGTTTGCAAAAGTTCTAATCGCGATTGGGCTAATGTACGATACAGCGGTTTAACGACATCGCGGAAGTCAAACTGCACGTCTCGTTTTGCTGTCAAAATATCTTGGCGGATATCTTCCAAAGTTTCATATGCGCGCTGATAAGATTCAATTGCTTCTTTATTCTTATTCTGCTTATCTAAAATTCTTCCAGCTTGCCACTCCCACAAATACAAGCTATCTTTTGCACTCAAGTTACTATCTGCGGCAACAATCGCATTTTGGGTATATGTTAACGCTTTTTGGTTATCTTGACGGCATTCCCAGAAATGTCCTAAAGCGCCATTTGCATAAGACTGTAGGCGATTATCTTGTAAGTTATTGCTAGTTAAAACTGACTGTTGCAACAAACTTAATGATTGATTTTCCGGTAAAGCAAGCTGATTTGGACAACCAATAAAAGGTGAACTTCCTTGAGAATTGCGTTGTAAATATGCTAAATCGATTGCTCCATAAACTTTTGTCGCTGAATCTGGTAAATTTTTATTCTGCTTTAAAGCATCTGCTAGCGTATTATTAAATGTAGCATCATCAACAACTTTTCTTTTATTTGTCTGGGAAGCCAATTGAATTAAATTTAATAATCCCCGCATCTGTGCCAAATCTTCTTTTTGCTGGCGAGCAAACTTGATACTTTCTTGAAAATACGTGCGGGCTTGATTGTAATCTTTCTCAGACTTTTGATTCAATTCTTTTTCTTTTTTTGAAAGACGAATTTGCCTTGCTGAATTAGCTTGTAAATCCATCAATTGGGCACGATTTCTATAAGCATTACCCAAACTGTTCAATACTAAATAATTTTCCGGAGCCGCTTTTTTTGCTTCATTTAAATACTTAATCGCTCTATCATAATTTCCGATTAAGCGATATGCATCACCAAGTACTCCTAAAGCAGCCACCTTACCGGATTCATCATTGTATTGAGTTGCAATTTGTTTTGCACTTTCCTGTTGACATTCTATCGAATCAACTCCTTGACTTGCTATTTTGCCACAAATAAGGGCGATCGCCTTTCGAGGTTGTCCTAAATTGCTATAAACTTGAGCAAGTTCCGTCCGCATTCTTCCTACTTGCTTGATATCTTTAGCCGCTCCATAATCGCGAATTGCCGCCGAAAGCGATTCAATAGCTGCTTTATCTTCCCCTAATTTTTGGTAAGCACGTCCTAAATTTTCATTCACAACTGCCGTAGCAGAGGGATTTTTTTTATACTCTTTGATTGCCGATTGCCAGTATTTTACCGCACTACGATATTTACCAGCATTGTAGTCTTCAACTCCTCTTTTAACCAACGAGGTAGCATTGGGAGTTTGTGCCGATACTACTTGCCCAAAGGATAAACATAGCAAAAGAGTTGCAAAAAATAATGCTTTAATAAATCTATTGCGATTTAGCTTTTGGTATTTTCGGCTAAAGAGTTTACTTAGATTTATATATACTCGCCGAACCACCGAAAATAAAAATTTGAGATATTGATTTTTGGTATTCATAATTTAAATAGCGAAAAGCAGAATATAAGTAATTTAGGATACATTTATTGATTCTTATAACTACTGACTTAGACTTTATTTTTTAAATTAGCAGAAATATACATGAATAACTCAGCCTTGCTGAAAATTTGCAGTTTAATGCAATATTTCCTAACAAAGTCTTGAAATGGTGAACTTTATTTAACTACCGCTTGCAAATTTATAGCGACTTAAGGTAGTTTTATTTTACGTGTAAATAAAAACCTTTGTGAGTATTGGTGACAGTGTTAACCACTAGTAATTAACATTAACTTCAGGAGTAGGGGAGGAATTAGTAGTGAAGGGTATTTACTGGTTGGGATTAAGTATAGCTGCATTTCAAGCATTTTTGATTAGCCCATGTTTTGCTCAAAGTAGTAATATTGTTCCTGACAATTCTCTTGATGCTGAATCTTCTCAAGTGACAGAAAATTTTCAAGGATTACCGGTAGAAAGAATAACTGGTGGAGCAGAGCGAGGAATTAATCTTTTCCACAGTTTTCGGGAATTTAATGTTAGTGAGGAAAGAGGAGCGTATTTTTTTAGCCCGAATGCAGAAATACAGAATATCTTAACGCGAGTAACTGGTAGAAATCCTTCAGAAATTTTAGGTACTTTGGGTACTTTTGGGAACTCACAGCCGAATTTATTTTTGATTAATCCCAATGGAATTGTATTTGGAGAAAATGCCAGTTTAGATGTGGGTGGTTCGTTTGTAGCGAGTACGGCGAATGGAATTAATTTGGGAGAAACGGGATTGTTTAGTGCAACTGAACCTACGACAAGTAATTTACTTTCAGTTAACCCATCTGCATTGTTTTTTAATGCTGTTAATAATCAAGCAGAAATAGTAAATCGTTCGAGAGCGACAAGTACGGTGTTGGGAATTGCTGAAAATGGTGATGCAAATCGTCCAATTAATGGTTTGCAAGTGTTGGATGGAAAGAGTTTGTTGTTAGTTGGTGGTGGTGTCAGTTTGGATGGTGGGAGATTGTTGGCTCTTGGTGGGAGAGTTGAGTTGGGGGGATTAGCAGCACCTGGAAATGTCAATCTTCTTTCTGAAGGGGATAATTTGAAATTAGGATTTCCTGAAAATGTAGCTCGTGCAGATGTATCGCTGACCAATCAAGCATTTATGCGTGTAGAAGCGAATGGTGGCGGTGATATTGCTATCAATGCTCGCAACTTAGATATTTTGCAAGGAAGTAAACTTTCTGCTGGAATTGGACAAGGTTTGGGGACACCTGAAACTGTTGCGGGGGATATTACGCTTAATGCGGCTGGGGAAATTAAAGTTGCAGGTGCTGGGAGTAATGTTCGCAATGCTGTACGCTCGGGTTCACAAGGAAAAGGAGGTAATATTATTATTGATTCTGATTCCTTCTTATTAGAAGATAGCGCTCAACTCATTGCTTCCACTTTAGGAATTGGTAATCCTGGGAATGTCAAGGTGACAGCAGCAGACGCTGTTTCCCTTGTAGATGCTGTCATTTTAAGTACAGTGGAAGCGGATGGTGAGGCTCAGGCTGGGAATATCGATATTAATGCGGCAACGCTTTCACTTACTGAGGGCGCTCAGATGCTAACTCTTACTCGTGGTGCATCTGATAGTCAACCAGCAGGTAGAGGGGATGCTGGCAATGTAAATGTGAAAGTTACCGGATTAGTTGATATTGCTGGAGAGAAGAATGGTTTCTTCAGTGGGATTTCTAGCTCCGTGGAAATAGGGTCGCAAGGAAATGGAGGTAATATTACTATTGATTCTGGTTCCTTTTCATTGCGAGATGGCGCTCAACTTATTGCTTCTACTTTTGGGCAGGGTGATGCAGGAAATGTGATAGTCAGTGCAAAAGATACTATTTCGGTTGCAGGTGCTACCATTTTTAGTGCAGTGGAAGCAGGGAGTGTGGGACAGGGTGGCAATATAGATATTAATGCGGCAACGCTTTCACTTACTGAAGGCGCTCAACTGCTAGCTATTAATCGTAATGCATTCGACACTCAATCAGTGGGTAGTGGGAATGCTGGCAATGTGAATGTGAAAGTTACTGGATTAGTTGATATTGCTGGAGAGAAAAACGGTTTTCTAAGTGGGATTTTTAGCTCCGTGGAAGCAGGATCGCGAGGAAATGGAGGTAATATTACTATTGATTCTGGTTCCTTTTCACTGCGAGATGGCGCTCAACTCGTTGCTTCTACTTTTGGGCAAGGTGATGCAGGAAATTTCAAGGTGACAGCAACAGATGCTGTTTCTGTTGCAGGAAATGCTGGTATTTTCAGCACTGTGGAAGCAGGAAGTGTAGGTAAAGGTGGGGATATTGATATTAACGCAACAACGCTTTCACTTACTGAAGGCGCTCAACTGCTAACTATTACTCGTGAAGCATCCGATACCCAAAGTGCAGGACAAGGGAATGCTGGCAATGTGAATGTGAAAGTGACTGGATCGGTTAATATTGCTGGAGTAAAAAACGGTTTTCCTAGCGGTATTTCTAGCCTTGTAAATACGGGAACAAAAGGGAACGGAGGTAACATTACTATTGATTCTAGTTCCTTCTCATTACGAGATGGCGCTCTTATAGATGCGGGTACTAGAAATGATGATAAGGGTGGCGATATTAGAGTGAATACAGATATTTTTGAAGCACTCAAAGGAGGACAATTAATTACCACTACGTCGAGCAATGGAAGCGCTGGAAAAATTACAATTAACGCTATACAGAAGGCGATTGTCAATGGGAGTTACCCTAATTTCAATAACCTAGTAGCTCAACAAGGCGATAGCGTCCGAAATATTGGCGCTAACAGTGGCTTGTTTGTTAGTTCTTCCGGTTCAGGCGATACAGGTGATATCGAAGTCAACTCACCTCAAATTACCCTAGATAACCAAGGTAAACTCAATGCCAACTCAGCATCCGGCAACGGCGGTAACATCAACCTCACCAGCGACTTGCTCCTCATGCGTCGCAGCGCTCAAATTTCCACCAACGCTGGTACAGCCCAACAAGGCGGCGACGGCGGAAACATTGACATCAACTCAAAATTCATAGTTGCTCTCCCCCAAGAAAACAGCGATATCACCGCCAATGCTTTCAGCGGTACTGGTGGCAACGTTGACATTCTCTCTCAAGGAATCTTCGGTATAGAACCCCGTCAAAAAGAAAGTGATTTAACAAGCGATATTACAGCCAGTTCTGATTTAGGAGTTCCTGGAGTTCTTAATCTCACCGATCCAGATGATAGCAATATCCGCAACAACCTCGACGACTTACCCGATAACCAAATTGATACAGACGCTTTAATTGCTAATAGCTGTATTTCACGCAGCACGAAGCGACAAGAAAACTCTTTTACCATCACGGGTTCCGGTGGTTTACGCAAAAGTCCAGGGGATGAATTAGTTTCGCAATATTCCACTGGTAAGGTTAGAAGTGTTGAATCAACATCTCGTACTTGGAAGAAAGGCGATCGCATTGTTGAACCAACAGGAGTTTATAAGTTGTCGGATGGAAAAGTTTTATTGAGTCGGGGATGTAATTCTTAAGTTTTCAGATAAAAAGTAATTTTTTAGTTTTTAGATTTTTATAATTTAGTATAAATTTCAGAAGGGGGAATTTGTAGTGAAGGGTATTTACTGGTTGGGATTGGGTATAGCTTTATTTCAAGCATGTTTGATTAACCCATGTTTTGCTCAAAGTAGTAATATCGTTCCCGATAATACTCTTGGTGCTGAATCTTCTCAAGTTCTGGAAAATTTTCAGGGATTACCTGTGGAAATAATTACTGGTGGAGCAGAGCGAGGAATTAATCTTTTCCACAGTTTTCAAGAATTCAACGTTAGTGAGGGAAGAGGAACATATTTTTTCAGTCCGAATGCAGAAATACAGAATATTTTGGCGCGAGTCACCGGTAGAAATCTCTCTGATGTTTTGGGAATTTTAGGTACTTTAGGAGGTTCGCAACCGAATTTATTTCTGATTAATCCGAATGGAATTGTATTTGGAGAAAATGCCAGTTTAGATGTGGGTGGTTCGTTTGTAGCGAGTACAGCGAATGCGATTGAGTTTGGTAAACAAGGTTTATTTAGTGCGAGTAATCCCCAAACTCCGGGATTGCTTAATGTTAGTCCTTCGGCTTTGTTTTTCAATGCTGTTGCAAATCAAAAAACTAATTCTATTGAAAGTCAAGCATTTTTAACTGTTCCTGAAAGTAAAAGTTTACTGCTATTAGGAGGAAACATATCTCCTAATACTCAATCCACCGGAAATATTATACTTAATGGTGGACGATTAAGGGCACCAGGAGGGAGAGTTGAAATTGCTGGTTTAGGTGAATCGGGAAAAGTTGATTTAAATCATACTAAGAATCAATTAAGTTTGGGATTTCCGGAAGATATTAAAAGAGTTGATGTATCTCTTCTCAATATTGCTGAAATTGATGTTACTGCTGGGGGTGGTGGTGATATTTCAATTTATGCACAAAATTTAGATATTTTAGAGGGCAGCGATATTTGTGCCGGAATTGGTGCAGATGAATCTTGTGGTGGATTAAATTTAAATAATGGTTCAGCTAATGCTCAAGCAGGAGACATTACTCTAGATGCAACAGAAAAGATAACTATTGCCAATCCCGTAAGTGAAGTTAATAATAATGTTAATTCCGATGCTATTGGTAATAGTGGGAATATCAATATAGGGGGGAAGTCCATTGAAATAAATGACGGTGCCATAATATTAGCTATTACCTTTGGCAAGGGAAATGCTGGTAGTATAAATATTTTTGCTGAAGATACAGTATCTATAAAAGATAGTGATGGAAATAATAGCTTTATTGCTAATAATATTCGTAATAACGCAATAGGCGATAGTGGCGGAATAAATATTACTACGGGTTCTCTTTTCGTTAATGATGGCGCTCAGATAAAATCACTTGTATACGGAAAAGGAAATTCAGGAAGAATCACTATTAATGCTCGCGACCAAGTATCCTTTGATGGTCGTGACACTAATGATTTTCCTAGTAGCGCTCTTACCAGAG
The DNA here is from genome assembly GCF_000316665.1 of Rivularia sp. PCC 7116. Taxonomy (GTDB): domain Bacteria; phylum Cyanobacteriota; class Cyanobacteriia; order Cyanobacteriales; family Nostocaceae; genus Rivularia. The sequence continues at coordinate 3,783,016 of NC_019678.1, forward strand.
TCGAAGTTGGAGCAGTGGGTAACGGTGGTGGAATTGATATCAACACAAATTTTCTTTCCATTACTAATCGCGCTCAAATAGCTAGCGTTACCCAGGGACGTGGAAATGCAAGCGACATCTCAATCAACGCACAAAGCCAGGTTTCCTTATTAAATTCGGATATTATCACCGAAGTTAGTGAGGAAGGCGGTATTGGTATAGGAGGTGATATCAATATAAACACGGGGGCTTTACTGCTTCAAGACGGTTCTTCATTGCTAGCTGATGTAGAAAATTTTGGCAAAGCAGGCAATATTACGATTAATGTTGGCGACCGTATGGTTGTAGAGGGAGAAGGTCTTTCAGCATTACGTAATTCTACGAATATCGTTCCCAGTCAAATTAGTACCACAGTTGAGTCTGGTGCAGAGGGAGAAGGAGGAAATATTGATATTTCAGCCAACTCACTTTCAATAGATGATGCTGGATTTATAAGTTCTAGAACTGCGGGAAAAGGAAATGCAGGGAATATAAAACTAAAAGCTAGGAATGAGATTATTGTAAAAGGTATAGATTCTGACGGTATGCCTAGCTCCATTAATGCTATTGTTGGTTCTAATGCAGTTGGAGATGGTGGAAATATTGAAATTTCAGCCAACTCACTTTCAATAGAAGATGGTGGATTTATCAGTTCTAGAACTGCGGGAAAAGGAAATGCAGGGAGTATAAAACTTAAAGCTAGTAATGAGATTATTTTAAAAGGTAAAGATTCTGCCGATCTTCCTAGTGCAATTACTGCCACTGTTGGTTCTAATGCAGTTGGAGACGGTGGAAATATTGATATTACTACTGGTTTACTTTCGCTAAATGATGGGGGAATTATCAGTTCTGATACTTCCGGAGACGGTAAAGCAGGAAATTTAAATATAAAAACGAATAACTTAACACTTAGAAATGATGCAAGAGTTTCGGTAAGTACTTTCGGGAAAAAAGATGCTGGTGATTTAAATATAATTACAGATTTTTTAAGATTAGAAGATACTTCACAATTCGGAACAGTTACTTTGTCTGATGGTAATGCAGGAACTTTAAGAATAAAAGCATCAGAAATCATACAATTAATTGGCAGTTTAGATGAAAATAGAGTTCAAAATGGGGGTTTATTCGCTTCTGCCATTGAAGGTAGTGGAAACGGGGGCGATTTAATCTTAGAAACCGATAAATTAATTGTGCAAGACGGAGCAACAATAAGTGCGAGCAATTTCCAATCGACTAACCAACGTCCTCCCGGAACTGGTTCACCAGGCAATTTGAATATTGATGCCGGTTCAGTCACGCTTGATAACCAAGGAAGTATTACAACAGCTACATCAGTTGGTTCCGATGAAAATAAAGGTAATATTTCTATCAATATTCGCGATAATTTAACTGCTACTAACAGCACAATATCAACCACCTCCGAACAATCTTCTGGTGGTGCTATTGACATCACCGCTCAAGACATTCGCTTATTTGGCGACAGCGATATCGCTACCAATGTTTTCAGTGGTGCGGGTGGTGGTGGAAACATTTCCCTCACAGCGAATACAATTATTGCTCTTGATGACAGCGATATTCTTTCTTTTGCTCGCGATGGAAAAGGCGGTGATATTAAATTCAACACCGTAGGTTTTTTCAGTAAACCCCTTTACCGCCCAAATTCTCCAACCACAGATACAAATGCGAATAATGCATTTAATAACAACAACCAAGTTGATATTAATGCTTCGGGTACAGTTAGTGGAGCAATCGCGGGAGTTCCTGATGTTACGTTTATTGACAATGAATTGACAGATTTACCCGACAACCAAATTGACACTAACGCTTTAATTGCTAATAGCTGCATATCACGCAGCACGAAGCGACAAGAAAACTCTTTTACTATCACGGGTTCCGGTGGTTTACGCAAAAGTCCAGGGGATGAATTAGTTTCGCAATATTCCACTGGTGAGGTTAGAAGTGTTGAACCAACATCTCGTACTTGGAAAAAAGGCGATCGCATTGTTGAACCAACAGGAGTTTATCAGTTGTCGGATGGAAAAATTTTATTGAGTCGGGGATGTAGTTCTTAAATAAAAAATAATTTTTAATTTTTAACTTTCAATTTTTATATTTTAATAATTTTAGTATAGATTTTAGAAGGGGGAATTCGCAGTGAAGGGTATTTACTGGTTGGGATTGGGTATAGCTGCATTTCAAGCATTTTTGATTAGCCCATGTTTTGCTCAAAGTAGTAATATTGTTCCTGACAATTCTCTTGATGCTGAATCTTCTCAAGTGACAGAAAATTTTCAAGGATTACCAGTAGAAAGAATAACTGGTGGAGCAGAGCGAGGAATTAATCTTTTCCACAGTTTTCGGGAATTTAATGTTAGTGAGGAAAGAGGAGCATATTTCTTTAGCCCGAATGCAGAAATACAGAATATCTTAACGCGAGTAACTGGTAGAAATCCTTCAGAAATTTTAGGCACTTTGGGTACTTTTGGGAGCTCACAGCCGAATTTATTTTTAATTAATCCCAATGGGATTGTATTTGGAGAAAATGCCAGTTTAGATGTGGGTGGTTCGTTTGTAGCGAGTACGGCGAATGGAATTAATTTGGGAGAAACGGGATTATTTAGTGCGACTGAACCTACGACAAGTAATTTACTTTCAGTTAACCCATCTGCATTGTTTTTTAATGCTGTTAATAATCAAGCAGAAATAGTAAATCGTTCGAGAGCGACAAGTACGGTGTTGGGAAGTGCTGAGAATGGCGATGCAAATCGTCCGATAAATGGTTTGCAGGTTTTGGATGGAAAGAGTTTGTTGTTAGTTGGTGGTAACGTCAGTTTGGATGGTGGGAGGTTATTTGCTCCTGGTGGGAGAGTTGAGTTGGGGGGATTGACGGGAGCGGGAGAGGTTGGATTGGGTGTTGATGAGAATTTGCAATTAAATTACCCTGTTAACCTCGCAAAAGCAAATGTACTGCTTGAGAATGATGGTGCGATAAATGTTGATGGCGATCGCGCTGGTGATGTTCGCATAGAAGGTAACAATGTTAATCTCAACAGAGTTTCAAGTATTGTTTCATTCACAGGAAATCAAGATGGTGGCGAAATTTTAATCCGCGCCGATAAATTAGAGCTTACAGAAAACTCCCGTATCGCTACAAACACAGTTGGTACCGGAAAAAGTGGGGATATCACAATTGAAACTGGCAGCTTTACAACCCAAGAAAATTCTTTAATTTTCAGTACTTCTTTTTTAGCACCTGGAAAAACAGGAAATATTCACTTAAAAGCAAAGAATTCTGTCAATATATTCAATAGTGGTGGAATATTTACACTCGCATTGGGAAGGGGAGATGGAATAACAACAGGAAGCGGAGGTAATATTTCGATTGAAACTAAAGACTTAACCCTGCAAAATGGGAATATAGCTGTTAGTACTTTTTTAGGTCAAGGAAATGCTGGTGATCTGACAATTAAAGCAACTAACTCCGTAAATTCAATCGGTAGTTTAATAACTACATCATCGCTTGGTGCCGGTGTTGGAGGTTCTATTTTTATTGAAACAAAAAAATTGAATGTTGAAAATGGAGCAAATATACTCAGCAGTGTTGTTGACCCTAGCAACTTTGACTTTAGCACGGTAAATCCCCGATTTTCTTCTCCTGAAGCCATTGCTTTTATTAACGATCTGATTGCCACTATAAATCCAGAAAATGTGGGTAAAGCTAATTCAGGTAATTTGACAATTACTGCTTCGGACTCGGTAAAAGTTAGTGGAGAGTCGGCGAATGGTAATGCCAGTGTCTTATCAACAGAAACCTCTGGCGCTGGAAATGCTGGAACTTTAGAAATAGACACTAATAAATTATTTCTTACTGATGGGGGAAATGTCTCTGTTAGTACTGCTCTAAATAGTCAAGGGAAGGGAGGAGATCTAGTTGTTAATGCTGGTGATTCAGTGGAAATAAGTGGAACGCTTGCGAATGAACAATTTAGGAGTGGTTTGTTTGCTTCTACTCTAGGAACCGGTGATGCTGGAGAAATTCAAATTACAACAAATAAATTATTACTCAATGGTGGGGGAGTAATATCAGGAATTACGAATAATTCAGGTAAAGGTGGAAATTTAATAGTTACAGCAACTGAATCCGTAGAAGTTGAAGGTAGTTCAAAAAACAATTTCTTACCTAGTGCTTTAACAACTGATACTTTCAGCGTAGGAGATGCAGGAAATTTGAAAATAGATACCGGGAGTTTAGTTATTAAAGATGGGGGAAATGTCTCGGTTAGTACTGCTCTAAATAGTCAAGGGAAGGGAGGAAATCTAATTGTTAATGCTGGTGATTCAGTGGAAATAATTGGAACTATTGCGAATGAACAATTTAGTAGTGGTTTGTTTGCTGCTACTCAAGGAACTGGTGATGCTGGGGAAGTTGAAGTTATAACCAATAAATTAAAAATCCGCAATGGGGGAATAATATCAGCAACTACTACCAACCAAGGCAATGGTGGAAATTTAATAGTTAGAGCAACTGAATCCGTAGAAATTGAAGGTAGTTCAAAGAATAATTTCTTATCGAGTGGTTTAACAACTGATACTTTTGGTATACGAAATGCAGGAAACTTGAAAATTGATACTGGGCGCTTAGTTATTAAAGATGGGGGAGCTGTCTCGGTTAGTACTCGTCCAAATAGTCAAGGGAAGGGAGGAAATCTAATTGTTAATGCTGGTGATTCAGTGGAAATAAGTGGAACCACTGCGAATGAACAATTTAGTAGTGGTTTGTTTGCTGCGACTCAAGGAATTGGTGACGCTGGGGAAGTTGAAGTCATAACCAATAAATTAAAAATCCGCAATGGGGGAATAATATCAGCAACTACTACCAACCAAGGCAATGGTGGAAATTTAATAGTTAGAGCAACTGAATCCGCAGAAATTGAAGGTAGTTCAAAAAATAATTTATTATTCAGTGCTTTGAGAACTGAAACTTTTGGTGCAGGAGATGCGGGAAACTTAAAATTTGATGTAGGCTCCTTATCGTTACGTGATGATGCTCAACTTGCAGCTTCAACATTTGGAACAGGAGATGCGGGAAATGTAACGGTAGCCGCAAAAGATAGTGTTTTTCTGACGGGTAAGGCAGGCATCCTCAGCACGGTTGAATCTGGGAGTACAGGTAAAGGTGGCAATATTGACATAAATGCGACTTCTCTATCTTTGGAAGAAGGTGGTCAATTACTGGCTTTTACTCGTGGTGCATCTAATGGCAAGCCGCCAGGGCGAGGAAATGCAGGAAGTGTCAATATTGATGTTGTGGACGCAGTAACCATTACTGGTAGGAAAGATATTTTTAATAGTGGTATTCTCACAGGTATGGATACGGGGACAAAAGGAGATGGAGGAAACATTAATATAAAATCGGGTTCTTTTGACTTAACTGGTGGCGCAGCGATTGTCACTAGCACAGATAGTAAAGGTAATGCAGGTAATGTAAAGATAAATGCTAGAGAATCAGTTCTTATTAGAGATCCTGACAATGCCATTTTCACTACAGTTGAAGAAAATGGTGAGGGTAAAGGTGGAAATATTGAAATTAACACCGCATCTTTCTCTGTATTAAATGCATCAGGAGTAACAGCAGAGACAAAGGGACAAGGAACTGCGGGTAATATTACAATTAACGCTACTGATTCTGTAACCATTTCTGGAACAGTTCCCGGTTTTATCGCTGGCTTGTATACAGCTGCAATAGAACCATTCGGAAAAAATCTGGGAGATACAGGCGATATAAAAGTTAACTCTCCTAAAATAGTCCTAGACAATGACGGAACAATTAACGCCGAATCAGCATCCGGCAACGGCGGCAACATCAACCTCACCAGCGACTTGCTCCTCATGCGTCGCAGCGCTCAAATTTCCACCAACGCTGGTACAGCCCAACAAGGCGGCGACGGCGGAAACATTGACATCAACTCAAAATTCATAGTTGCTCTCCCCCAAGAAAACAGCGATATCACCGCCAATGCTTTCAGCGGTACTGGTGGCAACGTTGACATTCTCTCTCAAGGAATCTTCGGTATAGAACCCCGTCAAAAAGAAAGTGATTTAACAAGCGATATTACAGCCAGTTCTGATTTAGGAGTTCCTGGAGTTCTTAATCTCACCGATCCAGATGATAGCAATATCCGCAACAACCTCGACGACTTACCCGATAACCAAATTGATACAGACGCTTTAATTGCTAATAGCTGTATTTCACGCGGCACAAAACGCCAAGAGAACTCTTTTACCATTACGGGTTCCGGTGGTTTACGCAAAAGTCCAGGGGATGAATTAGTTTCGCAATATTCCACTGGTGAGGTTAGAAGTGTTGAACCAACATCTCGTACTTGGAAAAAAGGCGATCGCATTGTTGAACCAACAGGAGTTTATAAGTTGTCGGATGGAAAAGTTTTATTGAGTCGGGATTGCGGTTAGTTTGTCTGTAGATACAAATGCGTAAAAATGCAATTAATCCTTCACTAAACAACAATTTTACTAGCATAAATATCGATTGTATTTCTCTAATTTATTAATTAAAGTAATGTATAGTTTATTTATCAGTAATTTAATTAAACCTAATATTAATGCTAATAGTTTAGTATAGGTTTCAGGAGCAGTGGGAGGAATTAGCAGTGAAGGGTATTTACTGGTTTGAACTTTTGGGTATGGCTTCATTTCAGGCATTTATTATCAACCCATGTTTTGCTCAAAGTAGTAATATTGTTCCTGACAATTCCCTTGGGATGGAATCTTCTCAAGTTGTTGAAAATATTCAATTACAAGGATTACCTGTAGAAGAAATAAAAGGTGGAGCGCGGCGAGGGATTAATTTATTTCATAGCTTTCGAGAATTTAATGTTAGGGAGGGAAGAGGAGCATATTTTTTGAGTCCAAATGCAGAAATACAGAATATTTTGGCGCGAGTCACGGGAAATAACCGTTCTGATATTTTAGGAACCTTGGGTACTTTTGGACATTCCCAACCAAATTTGTTTTTGATTAATCCTTCAGGGATTTTGTTTGGTGAGAAAGCAAGTTTGGATGTAGGTGGTTCTTTTGTGGCAACGACTGCGAATGGATTGCAGTTTGGGGAACAGGGTTTGTTTACTGCGACGATTCCTGAAGCACCACCGTTGTTAACGGTAAATCCTTCAGCTTTGTGGTTTAATCGGATTTCTTCTGGTGATATTACAGTTCGCTCTATGCAACCGACAGGTACTAGCCCTTCAGGTATTAAGCTAGTAGGGCTAAGGGTTCCAGACTCTCGTAGTTTATTGTTGGTAGGTGGTAATGTAATCTTTGAAGGTGGACAATCAAGTGCTTTAGGTGGTCGGATAGAATTAGGAGGATTAAAAGCATCGGGAAGTATAGCTCTACAGGTAAATAATCAAATTCTCAAGCTTAATTTTCCTCAAAACATTTCACTGGCTAATGCATCTCTACCACCTCCGAACAATCTTCTGGTGGCGCTATCAACATCACTGCTCAAGACATCCGCTTATTGGGCGACAGCGATATTGTTACCAATGTCTTCAGTGGTGCGGGTGGTGGTGGAAACATTTCCCTCACAGCCAATACAATTATTGCTCTTGATGACAGCGATATTCTTTCTTTTGCTCGCGATGGAAAAGGCGGTGATATTAAATTCAACACAAAAGGCTTCTTCAGTAAACCCCTTTATCGTGCAAATTCTCCAACTACAGATGCAAATAATTTAGCCGCACTAAGTGGTAATAATCAAGTAGATGTCAATGCTTCCGGTACAGTAAGTGGGGCTATTTCCGGAGTTCCTGATGTTACGTTTATTGACGATGAATTGACAGATTTGCCCGACAACCAAATAGATACCAACGCTCTGATAACTAATAGCTGCATTTCACGCGGTACAAAACAACAAGCAAACTCTTTTATCATCACGGGTTCCGGTGGTTTACGCAAAAGTCCGGGAGACGAATTAGTTTCTCAATATTCCACTGGTGAGGTTAGAAGTGTTGAATCAACATCTCGGGCTTGGAAAAAAGGCGATGTAATTATTGAGCCACAAGGATTATATAAATTGCCCGATGGAAGATTGCTTTTGAGTCGAACTTGTTAATAACGCAGTTTTCTGCAATTAGTTTTGCATATTTAGTAAATGTATTACTAATAGCTTTACTTTAATCTAAGTAGTAATAGAAGCTAAAACTTCAACAGCACATTCATCAAAACTACTTAGGAGAGCAATCATGACTGACTTTACACAACACAAATCACAGCATGATTTACTGTACCCCATTCGTCAGTGGTTGGAAGCTATCGAAGTTCACAATCTTAAACTAGCTCGCTTACTCTGCAAAGTTATCCCTTCACAATGTCCCTTTGAACGCGATGTTATGGTTTTTGGCAACAAGCAAATTCATATTCCTCCTATGTGCAAGCTAAATCCTTTGTATGAAGAACTCGTGGGTTTGCGTTTTAAGGCTCTGTGCTTCCTTGCAGAGAATTGAATCGGGAGCTTACATAAAACCCCACGTTTTACAGGTGCTTGGGGCATTCTAAACCTTTGTAATTCTCTCAATTGTTTGTCGAAAATCGGGATACTCCATAGTATTAATGCTGGCAAATTAGAATTTAATGATTGCATGAAGAAGCAATTATGAAGCGAAACATTATGATATTTTGATTCCAATATCATATTTTTACAATATTTTATTACGTATAATATACAAACAATGGGAACCTACCGACCGTTTCAACAGTTTTGTTTAACATTCATTTCCTGGCTTAGTATTTCTCAATTAGCCGTATTCGCACAATCGGCACCTCCATCTGGAGTGACAATTCCTCCCAATGCACCAGAGAGAATAGAAGAAACTATTCCTAAACCGTCACCAACCTTACCAGCAAAACCACCTACACCAACCAATCCCATACTGCGATCGCCAACTCAAGAAAATATACCTAATACAACTTTTCCTAGCGGTACAACTTTCTTTGTTAGAGAAATTCAAATACAAGGAAACTCTGTTTTAGAAGATGAAATAAATCAGCTAAAACAGCCTTTAGAAAATAAGAAAATCGCATTCGAGCAGCTATTAGAATTACGCTCTCAAATCACCCAACTTTATGCTGAAAATGGCTACATCAGCAGCGGTGCTTTTATTCCCAACAATCAAGATGTTGCTGACGGTATAGTACAAATTCAGGTGGTAGAAGGTGAACTCGAAGGGATTACGATTAGTGGATTGCAAAGGTTGCGAAAAAGCTATGTGCGTTCTCGAATTCAAAGACTTGCTGGCAAACCTTTAAACCAAAATCGTCTCGAACAAGCATTACAACTATTACAAATAGATCCCGTTATCGAGCGAGTTAATGCCGAGTTAACCGCAGGAAGCGTACCGGGAAACAATATTTTACAGATACAAATTACTGAAGCCCCAGCATTCCACGCTGGGGTTAATTTTGCAAATAACCAATCCCCCAGCGTTGGCTCCGAACAAGCAAGTGTTTTTGTTGCTCACGATAACTTATTAGGATTTGGGGATGAAATCAGCGCTGAATATGGTGTTACCGAAGGCTTAGACGTTTACAGTTTCAACTATTCCATTCCCATTAATGCCCTCGACGGAACAGTTGGTGTCCGCTTCAGCAACAGCGATAGCAAAATAATTGAAGACGAATTTAACGACTTAGATATCCGTAGCGAAACCGAAACCCTTTCCTTCAACCTGCGACAACCGCTAGTTTATACCCCAGACAGCGAATTTGCTTTGGGCTTAGCCTTTGATTTACGACGTTCTCAAACATTTATATTAGATGATATCCCCTTTTCCTTCACAGAAGGACCAGAAGAAGGAGAATCAAAACTCAGCGTAATTCGGTTTTCCCAAGATTGGTTACAGCGTAATACTAATAGTGTTTTAGCAGCACGATCGCAATTTAGCGTTGGCATCGATGCCTTTGATGCCACAGTCAACGATTCCGGTACAGACGCGCGTTTTTTCGCTTGGGTAGGACAATTCCAATGGGTACAAAGATTATCTCCCCGAATTTTGATGCTTGCCAAAGTGAATACTCAACTGACTGGTGATTCCTTACTTTCCGCAGAAAAAATCAGCATTGGGGGAGTAGATACAATTCGTGGATATCGTCAAAATCAAGTAGTCACCGACAGCGGAGTAGTTGGAGGTGTGGAAGTTAGGATTCCCCTGGCATCGGAAGTAGAAACTCTACAGTTAATCCCATTTTTTGATATTGGTACCGGTTGGAACAATCGTGGCGAAAATCCCGATCCACAAACTCTTGCTAGTTTAGGATTGGGATTGCAATGGCAACCTTTGAGAGGATTGGGATTGCGAGCAGATTACGGTATTCCATTAGTTGGAAGAGGCGAAAGTGGTGATTCGCTCTCCGAAAATGGGTTTAATTTTTCAGTTAGATATCAGCCGTTTTAAACAGCCCGCAGGCTAGAAGCCTGGGGCTACAATTGCAAAGCCCACCTTCGTGGGCTATTAGAATTTAGCCCACGAAGGTGGGCTTTGTAGATGTAGCGATACCCTTCTAGGGTATTGGTAAATTTAATTCGTGCATTCCCGACTCAATAACAACTCTCCATTTTTCAACCGATATAATCCTTGAGGCTCAACAATCGCATCGCCTTTTTTCCAAGTTGGGTTATTACTTTCAACAGTTCTAACTTTACCAGTTGCATATTTAGAAACAAAAATATTCCCAGCGCGATTAGTTGGTAAAGCTCCAGAGCCTGTATTCCGAAAAGTGTTTTCTTGTCGCTTATTCCCACGCGCAATGCAACTGCTAGCAATTATTGCATCGGTGTCTATATTTGGAGAAAGTTCGGTAAAGCTGTTTTGAATTGAGCTAGTGTCATCTGTATTAATATTCGTTTCACCTGCAATAGCCTCTTCGGAACTTGCTGTAATATCGCTTTTTATCGTTAAACTTTCTTGAGTTTCAATCCCGAAAATACCGCTACTATTAATATTGACTGTACCACCATTACCGCTAAAAGCATTTGCAGTGATGTCGCTGTTTTCGTTTTGTGGTGCGACGATAAATTTAGAATTGATAGTGATGTTACCACCATCTCCCCCAGCTTGTGCAGTTCCTGCGGTTGTGGTGATTTGGCTTTCGTTGCGGAGCAGTAATAAATCGCTTATTTGTAAGTTGATATTACCACCCTGAGTGCTGGCTGTTTCAGCAGTTATAAAACCGTTATTTAATTGAAGAGTTCCTGCTTGTAAAGATATATCTCCTCCATCCTTGCTACCATTGCTATCAACGGATACTCGCGCACCGTTTTCTATAATTACTAAGCGGGGATCGATGAATATACTGCCACCTTCTCCAGTAGAGTTAGCAGAAGTGCTGGCGAATAAACCGGTTAATAATTCGCTTCCAGTAAGGACAATTTTATCTTTTACGAATAATTTGATAGTACCAGCATTACCGCTACTGTCGGTAGCCGTAGCAACTACTCCGCCGTTTGTTGCTGCAAAAGTATTTGTATTAAAGGTGATGTTTCCGGCGTTACCTTCATTAGAAGTTGTTGCGTTTACAATTGCGCTATCTTTAATACCAAAGTTATCTGTAGTTACAGTTATATTACCCGCATCACCGGAAGCACCTATTGCTGTTGAAGTAAATATTCCACTGGAGAAACCTGTAGAACCAATACCTGAAAGGGTAACAGATTCGGAAGCATTGATATTAATTTCTCCTCCCTTTCCTTTTCCACCGGGAAAATTACCTTCTGCACCAAATACAGCAGAATTGATTTGAGAACCATCAGTTAATCTTAAAGTTTGGGTATTGATATCAATGGAACCACCTTTTCCTTCCGCTCCAGCACGAATATTGCTATCAATAAAGCTAGAGTTAAATAAAGAAATTGAGTCAGTAGCATTCAATTCAATTTTACCTGCGTCTCCCTTACCAAGGGTACTAGCAGTAATTCGACTATTATTATTTAAATCTACATTGGAAGCACTTAATTTGATTTCACCACCTTTTCCTTCTGCTCCTTGATTTACACTGCTGAGTATAGAGCCAGAATTAGATAAGCTAATCAAGTCAGTAGCATTAATTTCAATTTTACCTGCATCTCCCTTGCCATTAGTCACAGTAGAAAATAATCCGCCGTTATCTAAGAATAGAGAACTAGTTGTAACTTTAATTTCACCACCATTACCTTCTCCATTAGATGCCACAGCGCTGAAGACTCCGCTAGAATCTTCATTACTATCTGTAACTTGAATAGTAATTTTGTCACTGGCATTAATTTCAATTTTACCTGCATCTCCTTTACCAAGAGTATTAGCAGAAATTTGACTACCATTATTCAAATCTAGACTCGAAGCAATCAATTTAATTTGACCACCTTTTCCTTCTCCTCCTTGATTTACACTGCTCAATATAGAGCCAAAATTGGATAAAGAAATCAAATTGCGAGCATTAATTTCAATTTTACCTGCATCTCCCTTTCCGAAGATGCCGGAATTTATTTGAGAGTTATCGTTAACAAAAAGCGAACCCGTTGTAATTTGAATATTTCCACCGTCACCAATAGCATTTGTATTCACCAATGTAAAAGCAACACCAAGTTTATCAAAAGTAACGGTATCGCTAGCATTAATTGTGATATTACCGGCATTTCCCCGTCCATCTGTCAAGGAAAATAACAAAGCACCGTTAGTTACAGAAAGCGAATTTGTTTTAATTTCAATATCTCCACCTTTGCCTTTACCACTGGATAGCTCAGTAAATAATCCAGTCAATGCACCATCTATCTTGACTGTATCGGCAGCATTAATTGTGATTTTACCAGCGTTTGTAAGATTATCAGCATTCTCTTGTCCCAATGCTCCAGCATCGATTTGTCCGCCATTTGTTAAAAATAGCGATCCAGTTTTTATATCAATATTTCCTGCATTATTATTACTTGCAAAAGTCCCAATACGGCTTGAGGAACTATTACTAGCTGCACTATCAATAGTTATTGTCTCCCGAACATCTAAAAAGATATTACCTGCATTTCCTGCTCCAGAGTTGGCGCTTGAGAGAGAACCACCATTTTTTAATAGCAACTCACCTGTATTGATGCGGATATCACCACCATTTCCTACTGCATTATCAAAAGAGTTGCTATCAGCACTTCCTAAGTCGCTAAAAATAACTTTTTCCCTAGCATTAATAGTAATATTACCTCCATCACCTTGACCACTTGTAGTAGTAGATATTTGTGCGGAATTGCTTACATTAAGAGTACCAGTAGTTATTTGAATATCTCCTCCTTTACCCACAGCGTTACTAGCGACATCACTAGTAATCTTACTCAAATTATCAAAAGTAATATTATCCGCAGCATTTAAAGTTATATTTCCAGCATTACCGAATCCAAATGTGTCAGTAATAATTTGAGAACCATTCGTTACCGCAATCGAATCACCTTTAATATTGATATCACCAGCATTACCTTGACTGTCAACGTTGTTAGCAATAACAGCACCATCTTTGAGTTCAATTAAACCCGTAGCATTAAGATTGACATCTCCAGCTTGTGCGTTGGGATTGTCTAAGTTGAAACTAATTCCAGCAAGTATAAATGAGTTGGAAATTTCCAAATTGCGAGCATTAATAGTAAAATTTCCTCCACCCGCACCAAAAACACTAATAAAAGATTGATTTGTTAAAGAAATATCTCCTCTTTCCAAATCTTCTGGGATATTCAAACTAAAAGTATCACCAGAAATCTTCAATCCTACTTTCCCTGGTAAAACTAAAGAAGCTAATTCAATATTTCCTTCCAGAGCTGTTAAACTTCCACCATCTAAATTAATATCTCCACCTACCAACAATAAACTTTTACCATTGGGTACTGTTAATCCTGCTGGTGCTTGAGATTTATTAATTATTCCCCCACTCGCTTCTACTTGATTGAAAAACAAAGCCGAAGGATTGACGGTTAATGAACCAGGTATTTCCGCATTTGTAGCGCTAAAATTACCTTGTTCACCAAACTGTAACCCCGAAGCAGTTGTCCCTACAAAAGAACCTTGTAAATCTAAACTTGCATTCTCTCCAAATACAATTCCGTTGGGATTAATCAAAAATAAATTTGCAGCACCATCAACTCCCAAGGTACCCAAAATACTCGATGGATTCCCACCTGTTACCCTGGTTAATATATTCTCTACACCATCGGGATTTGCAAAATAAACTGCTTGTCCGTTGTTAATATTAAACTCGCTGAAGCTGTGGAATAAATTACTATTTCTTCTCGCTCCACCATCAATTTTGTCTGCACTAATTCCATTAATATCTACATTGGAATTCACACGAGAATTTTCTCCACCTAAAGTATTATCGGGAGTGATATTACTTTGCTGTGCCAGAGTTAGATTTGTAATCAAGAATACGCTGATACAACTACTAATTCCTGCTAATCCTAACCGCAAACCCTTATAGAATCTGGTTCTTATCAACATTACTACGCTGTTATACTGATTATAGATATATATAATAATACTTGTAATAACTCAATAGATTTATCAAATCTGAACTAATCAAAAAATGCAATACAGTTTTGTGTAATTGTAGGTTTGTCTTGGACAAAACTAGACTCCAATATGCATAAAAGTGTAATGCCTAATACTTGAACCTGGCTTAAGGTGTAAATTGTTCGCAACAAAATTATTGAGCATTAATTATTTGCTTGGTTCAAGTTAATCTTTAAAACTTAAAAATATAGGAACAGAATTATGGCTAACAATGCTTATACTATTAGTGAAAATCTTGAAGAATTTGGAAAACAGATAAACGCAGATTTGAGTCAAGGATTAGACTTGATCGGTACTGCATACGCCGATGGTAGCTGGGTTGGATTATATCAAGACACACTGAATAGTACTGGTTATGCCACTGCAAGCAGTGCTTCGGAACTCAGACAAATAGTTGAACAACAGTGGCAGGTGGGAGGATATCGTTTAACTGATGTTGAATACGGCGATGATGGTGTCTGGTTTGGGACTTTTGAAGAAGATGATGGTGCTAATAACTATAGCATTGCAAATAGTTTTACCCAACTTCAAGAAGATATTTCACAGCTATGGGATAAAGGATGGGAATTAGTTGATGTTGAATACGGTGATGGTATTTGGTTTGGTACTTATCGAGATGTTCCTGGTGGTAATAATTGGGCTTCCGCAGATAATTATGGTGACTTCTACCAAGCAACTCAAGCAATGTTAAATGACGGATATGACTTAGTTGATTTTGAATACGGTGATGGTATTTGGTTTGGTACTTTTCAGCAAGATTCTAGTATTACAAGTGGTTTTGTAGTTGGAAACACTTTTGATGAACTTGTAGCAAATGGTCAACAATACGGCAATCAAGGATATGAATTTGTTGATTTTGAATATATTGAATATAGTGATGGTGGCTGGTTAGGAGTTATGGAAAAAGAGACTCCACAAAATACAGCTGTGGGTGACGCATTATTACCCCTTAAGATCGCAAACGAAAGAGCAATAAATGAAGGTTTGGCTGATGTACTGTATGATTACGGCTCCGTTGACTATTATGGGGGATAAAAAGCTTGGAGGGTGCATTACGGCTCTAATCACTTGGATAATAGATTACTAATTAAATAATGCCGTAACGCACCATGTTTGTATTTGAACATGGTGCGTTATTGAACACAGTGTTTGGCGCTAAAGCGCAACTACGAACCTTAATTTGTACATTCCCGACTCAATAACAATTCTCCATTCTTCAACCGATACAAACCGCTCGGCTCAACAATCGCATCGCCTTTTTTCCAAGCTGGGTTGTTACTTTCAACAGTTCTAACTTTACCAGTTGCGTATTTAGAAACAAAAATATTCCCAGCGCGATTAGTTGGTAAAGCTCCAGAGCCTGTATTCCGAAAAGAGTTTTCTTGTCGCTTGTTACCTCTTGCAATACAACTGTTAGCAATTATTGCGTCGGTGTCTATATTTGGAGATAATTCGGTAAAGCTATTTTGAATCGAACTTGTATCGTCTTTATTAATATTTGTTTCACCTGCAATCGCTTCTTCGGAACTTGCTGTAATATCGCTTTTTAAGGTTAAACTTTCTTGACTTTCAATTCCGAAAATACCGCGACTATTAATATTGACTGTACCACCATTTCCACTAAAAGCATTTGCGGTGATGTCGCTGTTTTCGTTTTGTGGCGCGACGATAAATTTAGAATCGATAGTGATGTTACCGCCATTTCCCCCAGCTTGTGCTGTTCCTGCGGTTGTGGTGATTTGGCTTTGGTTTCGCAACAGTAACAAATCGCTGATTTGTAATGTGATATCACCACCTTCGGTACTTGCTGTTTGAGCGGTGATAAAACCATTATTTAGTTGAAGAGTACCTGCTTGTAAAGTAATATCTCCTGCGTCTCCGCTACCATCGCTACCGACTGATATTCCTGCACCATTTTCTATTATTACTAATCGCGGATCGATAAATATGCTGCCACCTTTTCCGCTAGATTCAGGAGAAGTACTGGCGAATAAACCACTCCTCAAAGATTTTCCAATTCCAGAAAAAGTAATTTTATCTTTTATATTAAGGTTGATATTACCAGCTTTACCGCTACTGAAGGTACTTGTATTAACTTGTCCACCATTTGTTGCTGCAAAAGTATTAGCGTTAAAGGTGATATTTCCAGCTTTACTATCATTAGAGGTTATTGCGTTTACAATTGCATCATCTTTGAGATTAAAGTCACCTGTGGTTACGGTTAGATTTCCTGCATCACCGGAAGCTTCTGTTGCTGTTAAAGTAAATATTCCACTAAAGAAACCATCAGAATCAATACCTGAAAGGGTAACAGATTCGGAAGCATTTATATTAATTTCTCCTCCCTTTCCTTTACCAAATACCCTAGAAGCAATTCCAGAACCATCAATTAACTTCAAAGTTTGAGTATTGATATCAATTGAACCACCTTTTCCTTCCGCTCCAGAATTAACATCGCTTTCAATAACACTAGAATTAGATAATAAAATTGAGTCAGTCGCATTCAATTCAATATTACCTGCGTCTCCCTTACCAAGGGTATTAGCAGTAATTCGAGCATCATTATTTAAATCAAAAGAATCAGCATTTAATTCTATTTCACCCGCATCTCCTTTACCAGAAGTACTAACCGATATCACTGCATTATTGTCTATAATAATTGAGCGCGAATCGATAAATACACTACCTCCTTTTCCTGTTGATTCGGAAGAAGTAGCGGCAAATAAACCAGTAAAATCTTGCTCGTTTCCAGAAAGAATAATTTTATCTTTTATATTCAGGTTAATGTCACCAGCATTACCGCTATTGAAGGTACTTGTA
Organism: Rivularia sp. PCC 7116; assembly: GCF_000316665.1. Lineage (GTDB taxonomy): Bacteria > Cyanobacteriota > Cyanobacteriia > Cyanobacteriales > Nostocaceae > Rivularia. The sequence continues at coordinate 3,800,445 of NC_019678.1, forward strand.
TTAACTTGTCCACCATTTGTTGCTTCAAAAGTATTAGCGTTGAAAGTGATATTACCAGCATTACCATCATTAAAGGTTCTTGCGTTTACAATTGCATAATCTTTGAGATTAAAGTCACCTGTGGTTACGGTTACATTTCCTGCATCACCGGAAGCACCTGCTGCTGTTGAAGTAAATATTCCACTAAAGAAACCATTAGAACCAATACCTGAAAGGTTTACAGATTCGGAAGCATTAATATTAATTTCTCCTCCTCTTCCTTTACCTTCCAAACCTGAAGTAATTCGAGAACCATCAATTAATGTTAAATCTTGAGTATTAATATCAATAGAACCACCTTTTCCTTCTGCTCCTACACCAACATCGCTAGAAATACGGCTAGAGTTTGATAATAAAATTAAGTCCGTAGCATTGATTTGAATATTACCTGCATCTCCTTTATCCAAAGTCCCAGTAGAAATAAATCCACTGTTGTCTAGAGATAAAGATTCAATTGTTAATTTGATATTACCTGCATTTCCTTTTCCAGCTGTTATGGTAGATAACATAGCATTATTTATAGAAAGTGACTTTGTTTCGATTTCAATATTTCCACTTTCACCTGTACCGCTTAATAAGCTAGTAAATAACGAGCTTTCACCATCTATCTTAACTGTATCGCGAGCATTAATTTTGATGTCACCAGCGCTTGGTATTTCGTCAGCGGTTTCTTCTGTTGATAATGCAGTACTTATGTAGCCACTATTAGTTAAAAACAGCGAGCCAGTTTTCACTTCAATATTTCCTGCACTACCATTGCTTGTAAATGTATTAGCACTGCTTTCTAAACCGTTACTAGCTACACCATCAACAGTAATGGTATCCCGAACATCTAAAAAGATATTACCAGCGTTTTTTCCTCCATTATTACTAGCTGAAATAAAACCACCATTTTTTAATAGTAATTCTCCTGTGTTGATGCGGATATCGCCACCATTTCCTACATCAATAGGAATCGGCAAAAAATCAAACAAATTTGTAGCTGTGCTGCTGGCAGTTCCGAAATCGCTAAAAGTAACTTTATCGCGAGCATTAATAGTAATATTACCTGCATCTCCCTCCCCACTCGTACTAGCAGATATTTCTGCAAGATTGCTTACAGAAAGATTGTTAGTAGTTATTTGGATATCTCCTCCTTTACCAACACCGAAACCTAGTAAATCGCTTAGAATACGAACTGGAACGATTCTATCTGATAAATTCTCAGTTGAAGAAACAGCATTAGGATTCCCGACAAAGCCATCCAGTTTCACACTATCGCTAGCTTCAATCAAGATATTACCACCATTTCCTTTTCCTAAAACAGCTGTCGATATCCGACTTCCATTAGTTAAAGCAAGGTTTTTAGTTGTGACTCGGATATTTCCACCTTCACCAACTCCTTCAGGAAAGATGCTACTGCTAATGCTACTAATATTATCGAAACTAACAGTATCGCGAGCATTTATAGTGATATTACCAGCATTTCCTTTTCCCGCAGTATCGCTATAAATGGAAGCTCCATCGGTAACAGAAAGATTACCAGTAGTTAATTGAATATTACCTGCATTGCCAATAGCTTCCGATAATACAAAACTAGAAATTGCAGTTAATCGAGTATCTTCTAAATCGTTACTATTATCAAAAGAAGGTAGATTACCACTGCCCTGTAAGAAAATATTTTCACGAGCATTTATATTTATATTACCTGCATTCCCGATTCCAAAGTTGTCATTATTTATTGCAGAATCTGAACCTAAGAAAAGTGAATTTGCATTAATATTGATACTTCCAGCATTACCTTGACTGTAAACCCTGTTATCAATCAAAACATTATTTTTGAGTTCAATTGAACCCGTAGCATTAAAGTTAATATCTCCCGCTTGTGCATTAGGATTATCTGAGTTTTCAGCTATTCCAGCATAGATACTTGAGTTAGAAAGTTCTAAATTACGAGCATTAATTGTAAAATTTCCTCCACCAGCACCTAAAACACTAATAAAAGATTGATTTGCTAAGGAAACATCTCCTCTTTCCACATCTTCCGGAATATTTAAACTAAAACTATCACCAGAAATATCTAATCCAATACTTCCCGGTGATGTAACAGAAGCTAATTCAATATTTCCTTCATAAGCTCTTAATCTACCTCCATCAAAGTTAATATCACCACCAACGAGCAATAAACTTTTACCGTCGGGAACTCTCAATCCTGTAGTTTCAAATCCATAGGGATTTATTCCTGCTGCTGCTTGAGATTTATTAATGATTCCCCCACTAGCTTCTACCTGATTGAAAAACAAAGCTGATGGATTTACAGTTAATGAACCTGGTATTTCTGGATTTGTAGCGCTAAAACTACCTTGTTCACCAAACTGTAATCCCGAAGCAGTTGTTCCCACGAAAGAACCTTTTAAATCTAAACTCGCGTTTTCTCCAAATACAATTCCATTGGGATTAATCAAAAACAAATTAGCAGCACCATCAACTCCCAAAGTCCCGAAAATATTTGATTGATTTCCACCAGTTACCCTGGTTAAAATATTTTCTACACCATCGGGATTCGCAAAATAAACAGCTTGTCCGTTATTGATATTAAACTCGCTGAAGCTGTGAAATAAATTACTGTTGCGTCTCGCTCCACCATCAATTTTGTCTGCATTTATTCCTTTAATCTCAACGTTGCGATTTAAACGAGAATTTTCTCTACCCAAAGTATTGTCGGGAGTGATATTACTTTGTTGAGCCAAGGCTGAATTTGTAATTAAAAATACACCCATGCAGCCAGCTATTCCTGCCAATGTGAATCGTAAGCGCTCGTAAAAACTATATTTTATGGGCATATATACGCTTTTATACTTGTGAATACAATAGTAATAATACTTGTTATTTTGGTAACTAGTACATCAAATCCTAAGTTAGATAATAATTGCAATACAGTTTTGTGCAAAGTTCAGCGATATTAATCGGAACACTCCCGACTCAATAACAATTCTCCATTCTTCAACCGATATAATCCTTGAGGCTCAACAATCGCATCGCCTTTTTTCCAAGCTGGGTTGTTACTTTCAACAGTTCTAACTTTACCAGTTGCGTATTTAGAAACAAAAATATTCCCAGCGCGATCGCTTCGTAAAGCACCAGAGCCTGTAATCCGCAAAGAGTTTTCTTGTCGCTTGTTACCACGTGCAATACAACTGTTAGCAATTATTGCGTCGGTATCTATATTTGGAGAAAGTCCGGTAAAGCTGTTTTGAATTGAACTGGTATCATCTTGATTAATACTTGTTTCACCAGAAATACCTCTTTGGGAACTTGCGGTAATATCGCTTTTATCTGTTGGTTGTGAACGGGATTCAATACCGAAAATAGCTTCAGAAGTAATATTAACTTTTCCACCACTTCCTTCAAAAGCGTTGGCAGTAATATCGCTGTTTTCTTCGGGAATAACAACGATAAATTTAGAATTTATATCGATATTCCCTCCATCTCCACCAGCTTGAGCAATTCCTGCGGTGGTGGAAATTTGACTACTGTTACGCAATACTAATTTTTCACTTACGTTTAAGGTAATATTCCCACCTTGAGTGGCGGCTGTTTGTGCAAAGATACTGCTATTGTCTAGTTTGATAATGCCTGCTTGCACTTCGATATTCCCTGCACCCCCCGTACCATTGCTACTAGCAGAAATTGTAGAACCACCGGTTAATGTCAGGGTTTGGGTATCGAGATCAATTGCACCACCTTTTCCTTCTCCTCCTGTAAACACATTGCTGGTAATCTGGCTAGAGTTGGATAAGGCAATGGAATCAGCAGCATCTACTTTAACCTTACCCGCATCTCCCTTACCTCCAGTTTCAGTAGAAAGGAATCCACGATTATCTAAGAATAGAGAACCCGTGGTGATTTCGATATCTCCACTATCACCAATAGCATTTGAGTTAACAACATTGAAGGCAAAGCCCCGATCAAAAGTAACAGTATCGCGGGCATTAATATTTATATTACCGGCATTTCCTAGCCCAGATGTTGCAGCAAATAGTACAGCACCATTGGTAACAGAAAGTGACCCAGTTGTAATTTGGATATCTCCACTTTTACCTGTACCCCTACCTAGGGCAGTAGATAAGCCACTATTTTTTCCATCAAATTTGATACTCTCGCGGGCATTAATTGTAATATCCCCACCATTGGCGATATTGTTACTATTCTCTTCTGGAAATCCTTCAACACTCATGTCACCGCCATTTGTTAAGAACAGCGATCCAGTTTTGACCTCAATATTTCCTGCATTACCATTAGACACAGTACTCCTGGCGCTACTTGGTATTGCTACACCAAGCTTGTTACTACCTACTCCATCGAAAGTAATGGTGTCGCCCACATCAAGGAAAATATTACCTGCATTTCCCTTTCCAAAGTTAGCGGTAGAAATAATACCACCATTTTTCAACAGGAATTCACCTGTGGTAATGCGGATGTCCCCACCATTGCCAACACTGTTAGAACTCCCATTGGTAGAGACTATAGACATTAATCCTGAACTTGCATCAAAGCCATCAAAGATAACTTTATCGCTGGCATTAATCGTGATATTCCCTGCATTTCCTTGTCCATCTGTGAAAGCAGTTATTTGTGCTCCATTGCTGACGGAAAGTAACCCTGTTGTAATTTGAATATCTCCTCCTTTACCCAAACCTGTAGCCAGCAAACTGCTATCAATGCTACTAGTTCTACTACCAACTTTGCTGTCTAATTCCACATTATCCTTAGCTTCAACAAAAATATTACCGGCATTTCCTTCCCCTGAAACATTGGTAGATAATTGACCTCCATTTTTTAAGGATAGGGTTCCGGTTGTCACCCAGATATCTCCTCCTTTACCAACTCCACCAGTAAAGACATTGCTGCCAGCAAAACCATAAGTGTCAAAGGTAACTGTATCGCGGGCATTAATAGTAATATTCCCTGAATCACCTTTCCCGTTAATACTACTACTAATGAAAGCTCCATCAGTAACTGAGAGAGTCCCAGTATTTAATTGAATATTACCAGCATTCCCTACAGATTCTGGATTTACGGAACTAATGATGCGAGTAAATAAAGTACCGTTACTTCCATCTCTCAAAGTAACATCACCAGAACCATCCAAAGAAATATTTTGACTAGCATTTACAATTATATTGCCTGCATTACCTTGTCCAGAAGTTTTAGCATTTATTTCAGAACCTTCAGCCAGAGTTAGGGAACCAGTATTAATATTAATATCGCCAGCATTTCCTACAGCACCAATCCCTACGAAGCTAGAAATATCACTGGATATTCCGTCTTTAATTCCATTAATAGTAACTGCATCACGAACATTAATATTTATATTTCCTGCATTACCTTGCCCACCTAGGAGATTTGTCTCAACATCTGCATTATCAAGCGTTGCTTGAATTTGGGAACCATCGTTAAGGGAAAGCGAACCAGCATTGATACTAATATTTCCTCCCTTACCAATTCCTCCCGCTTCTATATTGTTGACAATAATACTATCTACAAGAAATATAGAATTAGATGCTTGTAAGGATATATTCCCAGCATTCCCTTGGCTGTAGACGCTGTTATCAATCCCAGCACCATCTTTAAGTAAAATCGAATCTGTAGCATTAAGATTAACATCTCCCGCTTGTGTCTCTGGATTTACTGAGTTTCCACTAATTCCAGCAAAGATAAATGAGTTAGAAATTTCCAAATTACGAGCATTAATTATAAAATTTCCCCCACCAGCACCAAAAACACTTACAGCGGCTATATTTGTTAGAGAAATATCCCCTCTTTCCACATCTTCGGGAATATTTAAACTAAAACTATCACCAGCAATATCTAAGTCAACAGTTCCCGGTGCAGATACAGAAGCTAATTCAATATTCCCTTCGTAAGCTTTTAATCTACCACCATCAAAGTTGATATTACCTCCCACCAACAACAAACTTTTACCATCAGGAACTCTTAATCCTGTAGTTTCATCACCTTCTGGATTGATTCCTGCCGGTGCTTGGGATTTATTAATTATTCCTCCACTCGCTTGTACTTGATTGAAAAACAAAGCTGAAGGATTGACTGTTAAATTACCAGGCATTTCTGGATTTGTAGCGCTAAAACTACCCTGTTCCCCAAACTGTATTCCACTCGCAGTTGTTCCCACAAAAGAGCCTTGTAAATCTAAACTAGAATTTTCTCCAAATACAATTCCATTGGGATTAATCAAAAATAAATTCGCAGCACCATCAACTCCCAAAGCTCCGAAAATATTCGACGCATTCCCACCGGTTACTCGCGTTAAGATATTTTCTACTCCAGAGGGATTTACAAAATACACTCTCTGTCCATCATTGATATTAAACTCACTAAAGCTGTGAAAAAGATTACTATCCCTTCGCGCTCCCCCATCAATTCTATCTGCATTTATTCCGTTAATAGTCACATCGCGATTTAAACGAGAGGATTCTGCACCCAAAGTATTGTCGGGAGTGATATTACTTTGCTCAGCCAGGGTTTTAGTCGTAAGCAGACTAGCACCTAAACAACCCAAGAATCCGACTAAATTGAGATATAAACACTTGTTTAAACCGTATATTATGGTCATGGGATGCACTTTAAATATTCTTTCCTAGCAAAAAAATATAGTCAAATTGCTATTTATAGCAACAAATCAATGAAATCTTAATACATCAAGCAATAGCAATGCAGTTTTGTGCAATCTTTAGGTATATAGAACCCCGGAAGGTATCTTTACATTCTCCGGTATAATAATCCTAAATGGTGATTATCAAATACACATTCAGTAATGCGATAGCGAAGCGCTGCTGCAAGCAGAACGCCCTTTGCCACAACTTGAGTAAATTAAAAGACAATGGGCTATTCAAGTAGTTTAACGGATAAAGAGTGGGAAATTATTGAACCTCTCCAACAATCAGAAGAAAAGAACTAAACCTCCAACATGGAGTAAGAGAAAAATTTTAGATGGGGTTCTCTATCAACTAAAAAATGGTTGTAATTGGTCTGATTTACCCTGCATACTTACCCCCATACTCAACTGTATTTTGGCATTACAAACAGCGGTAAATCGACCGGTTGGAAAACGGGAAAACCTCGTAAGCGTAGAATCAAGTATCCAATAGTTAAAAAGACCATTCCTAAGCCACCTAAAAAAGCAAAAGAATCTGCTTAGTAGTTATTATTTCATTTTTTTTTGGCTAAAGATTTTTTAACTCAGTATTCCTGAGTCATTTTGCAGTGGTTAGTCTAAACTCCAGTTAAAAGATTAGCAACTGATTAAATAGATCCCATTCGGGGTTCTATAGAGTTACAAAAGCAGTAGGAAATAGAGAAAGAACTTCTTGAAGAAGAAAGAATTAAAGTTGAAGAAAGGAAAGCTTTGCAAAGTAAAGCTGAGGCATGGTTGAAAAATTTAGATACATTATCTCCCGAAGGGTTATGGTTTGAAAAGTTTGCTGAGGGTTATCTCACATCTTGCACCATTCTCAACAACCGCCGTATTCATAAATTCTCAGGCTAATACACAAAGTCTGATAAATCAGACTGGGTATGGGTTTTAGTGCGTTTTAACGTACTTTGTATATTAGCCTTGAAATTTATTTCTCTGCGAGAAAGCCTTCGGCTTACAAGGTGGGTTTTGGGGCTAATCAAGAATGGTGCAAGATATCAGTTATCCTTCAAGGTTAGAAGCTGGGATTGATTATTTACAAGGGAATTAATAGTTTGTAAATAATCAATTCCAAAAGAAAGTTAAGTTGTAGCCTTAACATACTCAGTTTCATTCAAATCATGCACCTTACCCAATCCTTCTCTGAGAGATTTAGCGATCGCTTGAGTTGCTTCCACAATATCTGTATCGTCTACAGTGTTGAGTGTAGCTAATTCTAGGTTATGATGCTCGACCACATAGTACCAGGCATGATGAAGTAGCTCATTGCTGATAGAAGATACTCTGTACATTTCGATACCTGGAACCCAGAGAGCAATGACATAGTGATGAATAAATTTTTCTACTTTAGTTAAAAATACCCCAGCAGGAATATCCTGACGACCGCTATCTTTAGTTGCTTGAGCGGCAAAACTGGCTTTAGCTTCGGGATGTTTAGTATTGTGAATAATCCAAGCTTGGACTTCTTTGGCAGCTCTGAGTAATGCATCTTCCATCCTATTTATATCTCCCTTACCAGGTTGGGCTACTTGGGCTTTTAGGGAAATTGGGAAAGTCCATTTACATAAGGTTCCAGAACCATTTTGGGTATAGTTAACAAATTCCTTCTGTGCTAGCACGCTAGGTGATATATTCAGGATCCGACCTGCATTTGCTCCCACAGAGAGGAGTTTAACACTAGAAGTCTTAATTGCATTAACTTGATAAAAATCATCATCGCCAGAGAAGCCAATGATATCGTCTACCTCATAAACATCATCCCGTAAATTTAAGGCGACGGTAGCCGCATTTTCGACGACTTGCTTGGCACCAAAAGAAAAACCAAGAGCTAAGGCACCAGCCAAGGGAGCAAGTAAACCTAGGGGAATTTCAGCGATCGCAAGACAAGCAACTGTAATACCAGGCCAAGCAACTATACTAACCACATAAGCGATCGCTCTACCATTGCTGCCTAATTTATGAATATAGGGTTTACTAAAGATATATAAAGCACTTATAGGTATTCCTGCGGCGATAGCCTTAAGTATTTTTCCTATGTTATCACCGATAAATTTGTATATTTCTTGCCAATTAAGGTATTCTAAAAATGTGGACTTTGAGCTAGAGTCATTGATTATAGGGTCTGCCAGGATTTGATTACCGTCTTGCCAAACCATTAAGCCTGTTCCATTAATAGCATAGATAGTATTGCCACTATTAGCTGAAAAAGCTCTAGTTTTTTGATTCCAAACAGCAGGAAGCCGAATTAATTGTTCGGATGCTGATTTTTGCTGTCTAATAAAAAATGATTGGTTTCCCTGACGACAGATATGAATCAAATATTGTTTTGTTTCAAAAGAAGCTACAAGATTGTTGTTTGATTCACAAAGTAGTGTTTGTTTAAGTTTACTCTTAGTTTCAAATTCATTCTTATTCTCATTCTGAGAAATTGATGGGGATGAATTACTTATCCTAGGGGAGGTGTCATCTTTTTTGCCACAACTGACTAAGTTAAGACTTGCTAGTATTCCTATGGTAAAAATAGAGGTTTTTATAAGATTATTTTTTTGTCGTTTATCTGCATTCACAAGATTTTTTTTACTAATTCGACTTCTGTTACCAACTTCAAATTTAAACATATTTCTGGGTGCCAGTAATTTCATAAAATCATTCACTTAAAATCATTCAAATAACTAATTATTTTGTTGAGATAGCTTGCTACGTAAATAGGGAGGATCTCAAATGTAGAAAAATATATTTTGTCATTACGTTAGCTAGCGCTATACTACGTAAACGTGTAAAGTCTAAGTGTTGCGATTGCTACCACTCGGTAACACTTCGCTACGCTTCATACCCTACGGGAACTTTTTCAAAGAACACAATAACAACCCGTATCTTAGTAAATTTGTAAAATTGGGATGTTCCCCGTAAATAAGTATTTATGCAAAAATATTTGTATATTTCAAAAATAATTAATTAATTATTTAAATTATTAACCCTTTGCCATTGATTAATGGAGTGTAGCTGAATAACACAATGGGAAATGTAAATAATATTAAGTACTTGTACATAATATTATTTATTTAAATATTTTTACGTTTATTAACGTTACTTGCTATTAATCTCAAAATGCTTTTATTAACAGATTACTAAGCCTTCCTTTTAAATTAAAGAATAAATTGATATTTTCTTCCTCGTACTCTTGTTGTAAAGAGAATAGTTTCCTAATTTCAAATTCCAAGGCTACTTTTAATAGAGGAGAGCTTTTAGTACGAACAATGAAACCTATGTGAGAGTTTTGATTAGCAAAATCATCCGCTTCTTGGATTAATTGTTCATCAATTTCATCATATGATGCAGTAATGATTATGGGTATTTCCGGACAAAGCTTGTTGATGAGTCTGGCTGTTTCTAGTCCATTTATATTAGGCATACGCAAGTCAAGAATTATCAAAAATGGTGGTGAATTTTGCTTCTTTACTTGTTTGATGTAATCTACTGCTCTCTGACCATTTTCAACCATAATTGTGTCTAGGTTTCTTTGTTCTTCTTGTGCCCATCGCCGAACTGCAACTGATAAGGCATCTCTGACTTCGGGTTCTTCATCGGCAATAAGAACTGTTTTAGTTGTTTTAGTTGCTTTGTCTGGGGAAAATTGAAAATCCATATTTGTTGAGTCTGAAAGAAGATTAATTTTTAATGATGATGCAAATTTCTGTGGATAATTGAACATATAATTTGAACCTTAGTTGATGTTAAGCTTTTAGCCGTTACTCCCAACAATTTATGTTGATCATCTTTTATCTTTTTAGATTTATTGACTATAAGAAAGAACGATTAGCGTAAGTCCTGATTATTTGCAAAGCTAATCGCACTATGATACTCAAAATCTTATTAAGCGCGATCGCCTAGGGAATACTTATGCTGGTAAATCTTGTGCTGGATAGATACGGAGTGTACCCGCACCTTTTGCATATATTGAGTCGATTTGCACATTACCAATGTTTATTGGGGTATCAAATGTGTCAATATCTCCAGTTCCAATTTTCTTGACTTGACTATTGTATCCAAGGCTGTGGGTGTCATAATTAGCGTAGCCATCGCAGTTAAAAATATAACCACCTTTTTTGGCAACAATAGCATCGTCTTTGATATACGAACCGCAGGAAGGTACTAATTGTATGTCAATTGGAGGGCAATTCTTTGAACCTTTGAGGCGTTTTTTGTCATGATCGAGACAAACTTCTAATCCAAAAGTAATATCGTCTATTTTAAATATAGAAGAACCATCGTAACTCTTTATCTGCTCCTCTGAGGCTGTTCCATACTCTTTAAATGGGGTCAAGTGATCTACGCGTTCCCAAATAATACCTCCAACGCTTTTGTCCTTCTTAATAAAGTCCAGAGTTGACTTGTGTTCTTTGAGAATGGCTTTTGCAGCAGCCGGACCTGCACCTTCACCGTCACCAAAACCGCCTTTTTGAACTAAGACAAAGTTGTATCCTTCAATAGATTTACCGATATCAATAACATCTTTATGACCAAAAAGGCTTGCCCAAAATCCTGCGAGTTTAGTTTGAAATGATTTTCCTAAGATACTTCCAAATACAAAAATCCAATCTTTCCATTCAGGTCCTTTAACTAATGTTTGCAAGGAACTGACTACCGTTTGCACATCATCCATATCATATGCACCCGTCTCTCCTCGGAAAAAGAATTCCGGTATCATAAATATTTTCAAAGTCTCTGAATCTTTCTGTTCAGTCTTGCTGTTTGTTCGAGCACCGTCGATTACTTTACCTACTAATTCGACTCTTGCTTTAATATCATCAGATGTTTTGCTTAACCCTACATATTTTTGTTTATCACCGCTAATACTTTTTGGTGCAGTGTAAATACAATGTGCAATGAACTGAACTTTTTTATAAGCCATGCTTACTTCCTTTCAAATTGTTTATAACTGATTAAAAAATCAAATATTTTCCTTATATCAGTTTTATCCAAGTAAAATAAATTAGATTCTTAAAACTTTTTAAAAGAGATTCAATTCCTATAAAAGTTACATTAGAATCAACTAGAAAAAGTTTTAATCAATTGTATTTTTCTTCGATGGTATTAGTTACAGATGTGATATTGAAGATTCCGCAAAAAATGTGAACTTAAATACAAAATATTTCTGAATCACAATTCTGTATTTAACCTGAAGTTCCCCCGGAGGATATGTACTAAATAGGGGTCAAAGCTTTAACGGATAAGGGTTTGCTAATTTTATCCTTAAAATACTGTACCCATGTATTTCAAGATTTTCTTAATCTTTTATGCAAATAAATATGAGAAAATTCTATTCATGTATATTGAATGTGCGTAAACATCACAAAACGCTATAGATTTACTTAATACTCACCTCAATTGTACCCAGTAAGCCCAGGCTCAAAATTTCTGCAAGCCTTGCTATACATACGTTTCATTTTTTGTCAAAGGGGAACTTCAGGTTAACAACAGTGACATAATATATAACCAAGCCTATAACCAAACCCAGCCTCTTATAAGATATTAAGACAATGGATTCAATTGACAAAATATTATCTGATTTAAAAGAAGAATATGAAAGTCCTGGAGGGAAAGCGAAAGCAAAACCATTACCAGAATCATCAAAACCACTAAAATCTTCAAATCAAACCTATCCAAATTATCAATCACCTTTGACATCGGATCGCGAAGATAGTCTTGATAGGTTGCTATTAGATGTAAAAGGTGATTTTGAACAACAAGATTTAGCTATAGAACCCCGGAAGGTATCTTTACATTCTCCGGTATAATAATCCTAAATGGTGATTATCAAATACACATTCAGTAATGCGATAGCGAAGCGCTGCTGCAAGCAGAACGCCCTTTGCCACAACTTGAGTAAATTAAAAGACAATGGGCTATTCAAGTAGTTTAACGGATAAAGAGTGGGAAATTATTGAACCTCTCCAACAATCAGAAGAAAAGAACTAAACCTCCAACATGGAGTAAGAGAAAAATTTTAGATGGGGTTCTCTATCAACTAAAAAATGGTTGTAATTGGTCTGATTTACCCTGCATACTTACCCCCATACTCAACTGTATTTTGGCATTACAAACAGTGGCGAGAACAAGGAATAATTGAGGATATAAGAGATGTTCTGCACGAACAAGTACGGCAGCAGGTTAAAAAAACCCTTATGGACAACCTTAATAATTATTGACTCACAAGCGGTAAAGAATACTTGTAATGCTAGTAAAGAATCTAAAGGTTTTTGCTTCTACAAATCGACAAATGGTATTAAAAGACACTTAGCCGTAGATACTTTGGGATTTCCTTTTTTTTACTCACTGCACCAAAGCATCGGTCTCCGATGACAAGGGACTAATTGAAATGCTCTCAGATAATATTGATTATTTCAAGTCTAAACCTGTCAATATTCCTAAAATTACCATCCTTCTTGACAACGGATATCATCCTGAAAAATTAGAGGAAGAGTTGAAAAAAGTTTATCCCCAGATAATGACCAAAATTAGATTTAAATTATCACCCAAACCATCCAAAACCCAAAAACAGAAAGAAGGAAAAACAGGTTTTGTTCCAGTCAAAGCAAGGTGGGTTATTGAAAGAAGCAATTCTTGGATGGAGAGATGTAAAAGTTTAGTCAAGAACAATGATGCGAACCCTTGATAATTCTACCACCAAGATTAATCTTTGTTTTGTCCGATTGATGCTTAAAAGACTCGCCACTGGTTACATAGATCCCATTCGGGGTTCTATAAAAAACTCAGCGTTACGAGGCTGCAAAAATATATAATTAACCAGAACATTCCCGACTCAATAACAACTCCCCATTTTTCAACCGATACAAACCGCTTGGTTCAACAATTGGATCTCCTTTTTTCCAGCTTTGATTTTTACTTTCAACAGTTCTAACTTTACCAGTTGCATATTTAGAAACAAAAATATTCCCAGCGCGATCGCTTCGTAAACCACCAGAGCCTGTAATCCGCAAAGAGTTTTCTTGTCGCTTGTTACCACGTGCAATACAACTGTTAGCAATTATTGCGTCGGTATCTATATTTGGAGAAAGTCCGGTAAAGCTGTTTTGAATTGAACTGGTATCATCTTGATTAATACTTGTTTCACCCGAAATTCCTCTTTGGGAACTTGCGGTAATATCGCTTTTTTCTGTTGGTTGTGAACGGGATTCAATACCGAAAATAGCTTCAGAAGTAATATTAACTTTTCCGCCACTTCCTTCAAAAGCATTGGCAGTAATATCGCTGTTTTCTTCGGGAATAACAACGATAAATTTAGAATTTATATCGATATTCCCTCCATCTCCACCAGCTTGAGCAATTCCTGCGGTGGTGGAAATTTGACTACTGTTACGCAATACTAATTTTTCACTTACGTTTAAGGTAATATTCCCACCTTGAGTGGCGGCTGTTTGTGCAAAGATACTGCTATTGTCTAGTTTGATAATGCCTGCTTGCACTTCGATATTCCCTGCACCCCCCGTACCATTGCTACTAGCAGAAATTGTAGAACCACCGGTTAATGTCAGGGTTTGGGTATCGAGATCAATTGCACCACCTTTTCCTTCTCCTCCTGTAAACACATTGCTGGTAATCTGGCTAGAGTTGGATAAGGCAATGGAATCAGCAGCATCTACTTTAACCTTACCTGCATCTCCCTTACCTGAGGTTCCAGTAGAGAAAAATCCGTCGTTATCTAAGAATAGGGAGCCTGTTGTGATTTGGATATCTCCACCATCACCAATAGCATTTGAGTTAACTTCGGTAGAAGCAAAGCTTCCTTTATCAAAAGTAACGGTATCGCGGGAATTAATCTTGATATTACCTGCATCCCCTTGGCCAGATGTTGCAGCAAATAATACAGCACCATTAGTAACAGAAAGTGACCCAGTTGTAATTTGAATGTCTCCTCCTTTACCTGCACCCCTAATTAGGTTAGTAGATAAGCTACTATCTTTTCCATCAAACTTGATACGATCGCGGGCGTTAATTATAATGCTGCCACCATTGGCAATCTCGTTACTATTTTCATCTGGCCAAGCTCCGGCACTCATTACACCACCATTTGTTAAAAATAGCGACCCAGTTTTTACTTCAATATTTCCTCCATTACCATTAGATACAGCACTAGTTGCGTTACTTGGTATAGGAAACTTACTACTGCCTAGTCCATCGAAAGTAATGGTGTCGCCCACATCAAGGAAAATATTACCTGCATTTCCCTCTCCAAAGTTAATAGTTGAGATCAAACCACCACTTTTAAACAGCAATTCACCTGTGGTAATCTGGATATCCCCACCATTACCAATACTTTTAGAACCCCCAACGGTAGAAACTTGAGAAGGAAATCCTGTATTGGTATCAAAGCCATCAAAGTTAACTTTATCACTGGCATTGATAGTGATATTCCCTGCATCTCCTTGCCCATTTGTGATGGCAGATATTGCTGCCCCATTGGTGACAGAAAGTAACCCTGTTGTGATTTGAATATCTCCTCCTTTACCCACACTTTGAGATATTAAGTCGCTTTGAATACTAGTAATTCTATTACTAACTATTCCATCTAATTTCACGCTATCGCGGGCTTCAACAAAAATATTTCCTGCATTCCCTTCCCCAAAAACATTGGTAGATAATTGACCTCCATTTGTTAAAGATAGGGTTCCGCTTGTTACCCGAATATCTCCTCCTTTGCCAACTGCACCACTAAAAATACTGCTCTCAGCATAGCCACGAGTGTCAAAAGTAACTGCATAGCGAGCATTAATGGTAATATTACCTGCATTGCCTTTTCCACTAATACTGTTACTAATCAAAGCTCCATTGGTAGCTGAAAAAGTCCCAGTGTTTAGTTGAATATTACCAGCATTACCTACAGCTTCCGGATTTACGGAACTAATGATGCGAGTAAATAAAGTACCGTTAATTCCATCAGTCAAAGTAATATCACCTGAGCCGTCTAAAGAAATATTTTGACGAGCATTAACAGTTATATTACCAGCATTTCCTTGTCCAAAGGTTTTAGCATTTATCTCAGAACCTCCAGCCAGAGAAAGGGAACCAGTATTAAGATTGATATCACCAGCATTACCTACAGCACCAATCCCTACGAAGCTAGAAATATCACTGTTAAATCCATCTTTAATTCCAGCAATGGTAACTGCATCGCGGACATTAAGATTAATATTACCTGCATTACCTTGTCCACCAGGGAGATTATTTTCAACATCAGTATCACGAAGGATGGCTTGAATTTCGGAACCATCTGTAACGGAGAGCGAACCAGAATTTATATTAATATTTCCCCCTTTACCAACTCCTCCCGCTTCTATATTATTGGAAATTAAACTATCTACAAGAGAGACAGAATTAGATGCTTTTAGGAATATATCACCAGTATTTCCTTGACTGTAGACACTGTTATCAATATCAGCATCATTATTAACTTCAATTGAACCCGTAGCATTGAGATTCACATCTCCTGCTTGTACGTCTGAATTTTCTGAATTTTTACCAATTCCAGCAAATATAGATGAGTTAGAAATCTCCAAATTACGAGCATTAATTACAAAATTTCCCCCACCCGCACCAAAAACACTTACAGCGGCTATATTTGTTAGAGAAACATCCCCTCGTTCCACATCTTGGGGAATATTTAAACTAAAACTATCACCAGCAATATCTAAGTCAACAGTTCCCGGTGCAGATACAGAAGCTAATTCAATATTTCCTTCATAAGCCCTCAATCTACCACCATCAAAGTTGATATTACCCCCCACCAGCAACAAACTTTTTCCATCAGGAACTCTCAATCCTGTAGTTTCATTTTCTTCTGGATTTATTCCTGCGGGTGCTTGGGATTTATTAATAATTCCCCCACTAGCTTCTACTTGATTAAAAAACAAAGCCGAAGGATTGACGGTTAAATTACCAGGTGTTTGTGGATTTGTAGCGCTGAAATTACCTTGCTCGCCAAACTGTAAACCCGAAGCAGTAGTTCCCACAAAAGAACCTTGTAAATCTAAACTGGCATTCTCTCCAAATACAATTCCCGACGGGTTAATCAAAAATAAATTCGCAGCACCATCAACTCCCAAAGTTCCGAAAATATTCGATGCATTCTCACCAGTCACCCGCGTCAATATATTCTCTACCCCATCGGGATTAGCAAAATAAACCGCTTGCCCATCGTTAATATTAAACTCGCTGAAGCTGTGGAATAAATTAATATTGCGTCTGGCTCCACCATCAATTTTGTCTGCATTTATTCCTTTAATCTCAACGTTGCGATTTAAACGAGAATTTTCTCTACCTAAAGTATTGTCGGGGATGATATTACTTTGTTGCGCTAAGGCTGAATCTGTAATTAAAAGTACACCTATGCAGCCGGTGATTCCTGCCAATGTGAATCGTAATCGCTCGTAAAAACTATATTTTATCGGCATGTATACGCTTTTATACTTATGAATTTAATAGTAATGATACTTGTTGTTTTCGTAACAAGTACATCAAATCCTAAGTAAGATAATAATTGCAATACACTTTTGTGCAAAGTTCAGCGATATTAATCGGAACATTCCCGACTCAATAACAACTCTCCATTCTTCAAGCGATACAATCCTTGAGGCTCAACAATCGCATCGCCTTTTTTCCAAGCTGGGTTGTTACTTTCAACAGTTCTAACTTCACCAGTTGCATATTTAGAAACAAAAATATTCCCAGCGCGATCGCTTCGTAAACCACCAGAGCCTATATTGCGAAAAGAGTTTTCTTGTCGCTTGTTACCTCTTGAAATGCAACTGTTAGCAATTATTGCATCGGTGTCGATATTAGGAGATAGTTCGGTGAAACTGTTTTGAATTGAACTGGTATCGTCTGTG
This sequence comes from Rivularia sp. PCC 7116, assembly GCF_000316665.1. Taxonomy (GTDB): domain Bacteria; phylum Cyanobacteriota; class Cyanobacteriia; order Cyanobacteriales; family Nostocaceae; genus Rivularia. Next base: position 3,818,085 of record NC_019678.1, read on the forward strand.
TTGATATTTGTTTCACCTGCAATAGCCTCTTCGGAACTTGCTGTAATATCGCTTTTGTTAGTTAAACTTGGTTGAGTTTCAATTCCAAAAATACCGTTACTATTAATATTAACTCTTCCACCGTTACCTAGATAAGCATTCGCGGTGATGTCGCTGTTTTCTGAGGGAATAGAAACGATAAATTTGGAATTAATATCAATATTTCCACCATCTCCCCCAAATTGTTGGTTTCCTGCTGTTGTGGTGATTCTGCTCCCGTTCCGGAGTAATAATAATTCGCTTATTTGTAAATCAATATTTCCACCTTTGGTGCTTGCTGTTTGAGCAGTGATAAAACCGTTATTTAATTGAAGAGTTCCTGCTTGTAAAGTAATATCTCCTGCATCTTCTTTCCCAAGGCTAGCAACCGATACTATTGCATCATTACTTATAGATAAAGTACCGGTTGTCAGTTCAATATCACCAGCATTGCCTACCCCATTAGACTCTACCGTACTAAAAGCACCACTTGGACCACTGTTACCAACACCGTCAAAAATAATCCGATCGCGAGCATTAATTTTAATCTTACCTGCATCACCTTCCCCATTTGTGGAAGTAATAATTTGAGCACCATTGGTTACAGAAAGTAATCCAGTTGTTAACTGAATCTCCCCAGCATCACCATTGTTAAATGTAAAAGTTTGTATGCCACCTGGTATATTGTTATTACCAACACCATCAAGGATAATTGAATCAATCGCATTAATAAATATATTACCAGCATTACCTTGTCCGAAACTGAAGGTATTGAGTAAAGCACCATTTGTGACAAATAGTTTTTTTGTATTAATTGTGATATTGCTACCGTTACCTACAGCATTGGAAAGAACTGCACTATTGGCGCTACTAAAAAAATTATTGCTTCCGATACCATCAAAAGTAACGGTATCCCTAGCATTGATATTGATATTACCGGCATCTCCTCGTCCACTTGTGTAGGCAGATATTTGAGCACCATCAGTAACAGAAAGTGAACCTGTTGCGATTTGAATATCTCCACCTTTACCTATACCCCTAAGTAAACTACTTATCAAAGCAGTATTTACACCATCAAGCTTGATAGTATCGCGAGCATCAATTTTAATATCCCCACCATTGGCAATATTATTACTATTCTCTTGCCCAGCTCCAATCGTACTTATTTGAGCAGTATTTGTTAAAAGTAGCGAGCTGGTTTTTACATCAACATCACCTGAATCACCATTAGATGCAAAAGTCTTTACACCGCTGGGTAAACCATTATTAGCTACACCATCAAAACTGATTGTATCGCGAACATCAAGAAAAACATCACCCGCATTTCCCTGCCCATTATTATTAGTAGAGATATTACCACCACTTGTTAACAGCAATTCACCTGCTGTAATGCGGATTGTACCACCATTCCCCACACCATCAGAAGCAAATACGCTACTAGCATTTCCTAAATTATCAAAAGTAGCGGTATCAGTGACATTAATGTTTATATTTCCAGCATCCCCTTGTCCACCTGAGGTAGCAGATATACTGGCTCGATCGCTAACGGAAAGTGATTTTGTGACAATTTGAATATCTCCTCCTTTTCCCACACCTCCAGTTACTAGGTTGCTTTCAATACCACTAATCTTATCAAAAGGTTCACCGTTGAATTGCGAACTAAAAAAACCGTCTAATTTCACACCATCACGGGCTTCAACAAAGATATTACCGGCATTTCCTTCTCCTGTAACAGTTGTACCTAATTGACTCCCATTTGTTAAGGTAATAGTTCCAGTTTTAACTCGAATATCTCCTCCTTTACCAATTCCACCAGTAAAAATTCGAGTATCAACAGAACTGTTTGTGTCAAAGCTAATGGTATCGCTGGCATTAATAGTAATATTCCCTGAATCACCTTTACCATTAGTACTACTACTAATAAAAGCTCCATTAGTAACTGAGAGATTACCAGTATTTAATTGAATATTACCAGCATTACCTACAGCTCCTGTATCTACTGAATTAATGATGCGAGTAAATAGGGTACCGTTACTTCCATCACTCAAAATAACATCACCGGAACCATCTAAGGAGATATTTTGACGAGCATTAATATTTATATTACCTGCATTTCCTTGTCCAGAAGTTTTAGCATTTATTTCAGAACCATTAGCCAAAGAAAGGGAATCAGTATTAATATTTATATCACCAGCATTACCTATAGCTCCGATTCCTACAAAGTTGAAAATTTCACTATTAAATCCATCTTTTATTCCAGCAATAGTAACTGCATCGCGGACATTAATATCTATATTTCCTAGATTACCTTGTCCTCCAGGGAGATTATTTTCAACATCAGCATTACCAAGGATGGCTTGAATTGAGGAACCATCTGTAACGGAAAGAGAAGCAGCTTTGATATTAATATTTCCGCCTTTCCCAACTCCTCCCGCTTCTATATTGTTTACAATAAGACTCCTGTCTACAAGAGATATAGAATTAGATGCTTCGAGGAAAATATTACCTGCATTACCTTGTCCACCAGGGAGATTATTTTCAACATCAGCACCACGAAGCAAAGCTTGAATTTCGGAGCCATCTGTAAGGGAGAGCGAACCAGCAGTGATGTTAATATTTCCCCCGTTACCAACTGCCCCTGCTTCTATATCATTGGCAATAGCACTATCTACAAGAGAGACAGAATTAGATGCTTGCAGGAATATATCACCTGCATTTCCTTGACTGTACACACTATTATCAATAACAGCACTATCTTTAAGTAAAATAGAACCTGTAGCATCAAGCTTCACATCCCCTGCTTGTGCATTAGGATTATCTGAATTTTCAGCAATTCCAGCAAATATAATTGAATCGGAAATTTCTAAATTACGAGCATTAATCGTAAAATTTCCCCCACCAGCACCTAAAACGCTTATATCAGATTCATTAGCTAGAGAAATATCCCCTCTTTCCACATCTTCGGGAACATTTAAACGGAAAGTATTACCAGAAATATCTAATCCAACACTTCCCGGTGATGTAACAGAAGCTAATTCAATATTTCCTTCATAAGCCCTCAATCTACCACCATCAAAATTAATATTCCCACCCACAAGCAATAAACTTTTACCATCAGGAACTCTCAATCCAGTGGTTTTATTTCCATTGGGATTAATTCCTGCACTTGCTTGAGACTTATTAATAATTCCCCCACTAGCTTGTACTTGATTGAAAAATAAAGCTGAAGGATTGATAGTTAAATTACCTGGTAATTCCGGATTCGTAGCACTAAAATTACCTTGTTCACCAAACTGTAACCCCGAAGCAGTTGTTCCCACAAAAGAACCTTGTAAATCCAAACTGGCATTCTCACCAAATACAATTCCGTTAGGATTAATTAAAAATAAATTCGCAGCACCATCAACCCCTAAAGTTCCCAAAATATTCGACGCATTCCCACCCGTTACTCTAGTCAATATATTCTCTACCCCATCGGGATTAGCAAAATAAACCGCTTGCCCATCGTTAATATTAAACTCGCTGAAGCTGTGAAATAAATTAATATCCCGTCTTGCTCCCCCATCAATTCTGTCTGCATTTATTCCGTTAATAGTCACATTACGGTTTAAACGAGAAGATTCTGCACCCAAAGTGTTATCGGGAGTGATATTACTTTGTTGCGCTAAGGCTGGTTTTGTAATTAAAAATACATTTGTGCAACTAGCAATGCCCGCTAATCCTAACTGTAAGCACTTGTTTAAATAACTTTTTCTAATCATGGGATGCGATGCTGGTACTGCTTTTATGAATATCCAATGAAACTTTTGTTTCTGGTAATAAATAAATCAAATCTTAAGCAATAAAATAATTGCAATACACTTTTGTGCAGTTTTTCGTTACCTCCGATAAAAATACTTATACCAATTCTGTATGAGGCTGCGCTCAATCGCCCTCACTCTATAAGAGTGGGGCTACCTAAACAAAGCCCCTCCGGGTATCTCCCTCCGGGAGACGCTCCGCGTTCACGAAGTGACCCGTTAGGGTAACACTAGTTTGGGGGACGGAAACCGACACCCCCAACTAGATTCACCGTCTACACGGGCTAAATTCGGCGTATCTTTATAAAGAGATGGTATTAACTATTTAGAACATTCCCGACTCAATAACAACTCCCCATTCTTCAAACGATACAAACCGCTCGGTTCAATAATTGGATCGCCTTTTTCCCAAACTGGGTTGTTACTTTCAACAGTTCTAACTTTACCAGTTGCATATTTAGAAACAAAAATATTCCCAGCGCGATCGCTTCGTAAACCTCCAGAGCCTATATTGCGAAAAGAATTTTCTTGTCGCTTGTTACCTCTTGCGATGCAACTGTTAGCAATTATTGCGTTGGTGTCGATGTTTGGGGATAGTTCGGTGAAACTGTTTTGAATTGAACTGGTGTCATCTTGATTAATACTTGTTTCACCCGAAATTCCTCTTTGGGAACTTGCGGTAATATCGCTTTTTTCTGTTGGTTGTGAACGCGATTCAGTACCGAAAATAGCTTCAGAAGTAATATTAACTTTTCCACCACTTCCTTCAAAAGCGTTGGCAGTAATATCGCTGTTTTCTTCGGGAATAACAACGATAAATTTAGAATTGATATCGATATTCCCTCCATCTCCACCAGCTTGAGCAATTCCTGCGGTTGTGGTGATTTGGCTTTCGTTGCGGAGTAATAGTAATTCACTTATTTGTAAGTTGATGTTACCACCTTGAGTGCTGGCTGTTTGAGCGGCAATAAAACCATTATTTAATTGAAGAGTTCCTGCTTCTAAAGTAATATCTCCTGCATCTCCAGTTCCATTACTACCAACCGATACCTTTGCACCTTTTTCGATAATTACCAATCGCGGATCGATAATTATACTACCACCTTGACCTGTAGAATCATCAGATGTACTGGCAAATAAGCCACTGGCTGAACCTTCTTCAATCAGCAGAAAATCGCTAACTCTATCGGTTGAATCAGGAGATTTTATTTGTTCTTCAATTACTGCTAGTCGATCGCTAAAGTTGGGATCGCTTCCAGACAAGGTAACGCTATCTCTAACATTGAGGGTGATAATACCAGCGTCACCACTACTGCGGGTATTATTAACAATTTGTCCACCATTGACTGCTGCAAAGTTATCGGCGTTAATGGTGATATCTCCAGCATTACGATTGTTAGAAGTTGTTGCTGTTACAAGGGCACCATCTGTAACGCGAAAGTCTCCTGTGGTGACGTTGATGTTGCCAGCATCACCAGAAGCACCTCTTTCTGTTAAAGCTATTATGCCACTAGAAACACCTGTAGGACTAATACCTGAAAGAGTAACAGATTCGGCAGAATTGATATTAATCTCTCCTCCCCTTCCTTTACCACCAGGAAGATTGCCAAATTCCCGAGATACAGCAGCACTAATTTGAGAACCACTTGTTAAAGTTAAGGTTTGGGTATCAATATCAATGGTACCACCTATTCCTTCTCCTCCTGGAAGCACATTGCTATCAATACTGCTAGAGTTAGATAAGGAAATAGAATCACTTGCATCTACTTTAACCTTACCTGCATCGCCCTTACCTAAAGTTCCAGTAGCAATAAGTCCAGTGTTATCTAAGAATAGTGAACTTGTTGTAATTTCGATATCTCCACCATCACCAATAGCATTTGAGCTAACAATATTTAAGGCAGAGCCGCCATCAAAAGTGACAGTATCGCGGGCATTAATATTTATATTACCCGCATTTCCTCGTGCATTTGTAAAGGCAGATAATTCACCGCCATTGGTGACAGAAAGTGACCCAGTTGTAATTTGGATATCTCCACTTTTACCTCTACCCCAAAGTAAGATGGTAGCTAAGCCACTATTTGCACCATCAAACTTGATACTATCGCGGGCATTAATTATAATATTGCCACCATTGGCGACGTTGTTACTATTCTCTTCTGGGAACCCTGCAGCATTCATTTGACCACCATTTGTTAAAAATAGCGACCCAGTTTTGACCTCAATATTTCCTGCATTGCCATTATTTACATAGGTATTGGCACTACTTGGTACAGTAAACTTACCAGTAGTTTTACCATCAAAAGTAATAGTGTCGCCCACATCAAGGAAAATATTACCTGAATTTCCATTTCCTAAATTAATGCTTGAGATATCACCACCACTTTGCAACAGCAATTCATCTGTAGTAATGCGAATATCCCCACCATTACCAACACTGTTAGAAGCCCCAGCGGTAGAGACTTGAGAACGAAGTCCTATATTGCTATCAAAGCCATCCAAGTTAACTTTATCGCGAGCATTGATATTAATATTACCTGCATCACCTTGTCCATCTGTGGTAGCAGATATCGCTGAACCATTGGTGACGGAAAGTAACCCCGTTGTAATTTGAATATCTCCCCCTTTACCCACACCTCCAGTTAGTAAGCTGCTTTGAATACCACTAATTCCACTACTAACTACTCCGTCTAATTTCACGCTATCGGGGGCTTCTACAAAGATATTACCTGCATTTCCTTTCCCTGCAACATTACTAGATAATTGACCCCCATTTGTTAAAGATAGGGTTCTGGTTGTTAACCGGATATCTCCTCCGTTACCGATTGTACCAGTAGCAACTGTGCCGCTAGCATAACCTCCAGTGTCAAAGGTAACGGTATCTTTCGCATTAATGGTAATATTCCCTGCGTCCCCTTTCCCAGCAGTACTGCTACTAATAGCAGCTTCATTAGTAACTGAAAGAGTTCCAGTGTTTAATTGAATCTCACCAGCATTACCCACTGCTTCTGGATTTACGAAACTAATGATGCGAGCAGGTATAGTACCGTTACTACCATCCGTCAAAATAACATCACCCGAACCATCTAAAGAAATACTTTGACGAGCATTAACAGTTATATTACCTGCATTTCCTTGTCCAAGGGTTTTAGCATTTATCTCAGAACCTTCAACGAGAGAAAGGGAACCAGTATTAATATTGATATCACCAGCATTTCCTACAGCACCAATCCCTACGAAGCTAGAAATTGCACTGGCTCTTCCGTCTTTGATTCCAGAAATAGTAACTGCATCGCGGACATTAATATTAATATTACCTGCATTACCTTGCCCACCAGGGAGATTTTTCTCAACATTTGCATCACGAAGAAAGGCTTGAATTTCGGAACTATCAGTCAGGGAAAGCGAACCAGCAGTAATGTTAATATTTCCCCCTTTACCAATTCTTCCTGCTTCTATATTGTTGGCAATAATACTATCTACCAAGTTAACGGTATCACGAGCATTAATAGTAATATTTCCTGCATCCCCTTTCCCATCAATACTGTTAGCAATAAAAGCTTTATTGGTAGCTGAAAAAGTCCCAGTATTTAGTTGAATATTACCAGAATTACCTACAGCTTCCGGATTTACGGAACTAATGATGCGAGTAGATATAGTACCGTTACTACCATCACTAAAAGTAACATCACCTGAGCCGTCTAAAGAAATATTTTGACGAGCATTAACAGTTATATTACCTGCATTTCCTTGTCCAAGGGTTTTAGCATTTATCTCAGAACCTTCAACGAGAGAAAGGGAACCAGTATTAATATTGATATCACCAGCATTTCCTACAGCACCAATCCCTACGGAGCTAGAAATATCACTGTTAAATCCATCTTTAACTCCAGTAATAGTAACTGCATCGCGGACATTAATATTAATATTACCTGCATTACCTTGTCCTCCGGGGAGATTATTTTCAACATCAGCACTACGAAGCAAAGCTTGAATTTCCGAGCCATCTGTAACGGAGAGCGAACCAGAATTTATGTTAATATTTCCCCCGTTACCAACTCCCCCTGCTTCTATATTGTTGTCAATAATACTATCTACAAGAGATACAGAATTAGATGCTTCGAGGAAAATATCACCAGCATTTCCTTGACTATAGACACTGTTATCAATAACAGCACTATCTTTAAGTGAAATCGAACCTGTCGCATCAAGCTTCACATCCCCTGCTTGTGCATTAGGATTATCTGAATTTTCAGCAATTCCAGCAAATATAATTGAATCGGAAATTTCTAAATTATGAGCATTAATCGTAAAATTTCCCCCACCAGCACCTAAAACGCTTATATCAGATTCATTAGCTAGAGAAATATCCCCTCTTTCCACATCTTCGGGAACATTTAAACGGAAAGTATTACCAGAAATATCTAATCCAACACTTCCCGGTGATGTAACAGAAGCTAACTCAATATTTCCTTCATAAGCTCTTAATCTACCACCATCAAAATTAATCTCTCCTCCTACGAGTAAAAAACTTTTACCGTCAGGTACTCTCAATCCAGTTGTTTCATCACCATTGGGATTAATTCCTGCTGGTGCTTGGGATTTATTAATAATTCCCCCACTAGCTTCTACTTGATTGAAAAATAAAGCCGAAGGATTAACGGTTAATGAACCAGGTATTCCCGGATTCGTAGCACTAAAATTACCTTGTTCACCAAACTGTAACCCCGAAGCAGTTGTTCCCACAAAAGAACCTTGTAAATCCAAACTGGCATTCTCACCAAATACAATTCCGTTAGGATTAATTAAAAATAAATTCGCAGCACCATCAACCCCTAAAGTTCCCAAAATATTCGACGCATTCCCACCCGTTACTCTAGTCAATATATTCTCTACACCTTCGGGATTAGCAAAATAAACTGCTTGCCCATCGTTAATATTAAACTCGCTGAAACTGTGGAATAAATTACTATCCCTTCGCGCTCCCCCATCAATTTTGTCTGCATTTATTCCGTTAATAGTCACATTACGGTTTAAACGAGAAGATTCTGCACCCAAAGTATTGTCGGGAGTGATATTACTTTGTTGCGCTAAGGCTGGTTTTGTAATTAAAAATACATTTGTGCAACTAGCAATGCCCGCTAATCCTAACTGTAAGCACTTGTTTAAAATGTCTTCCATCGATATATGTCTAAGCATTTATATTGATTTTAATAATATTCAATATGACAGTAATTATACTGCTGAATACATAAAAGCTTAAGCAGTCAAACAATTACAATGCAGTTTTATGCAATTACCCATTCGCATTCATGCATCCACCAGGTAATAATACTGCACTCCAATAAGCAGAAAAGGCGGATGCGTAACATTTGAATCTAATTTAATGTATAAATTGTCGGGAACAGTAATATTACTAGATACGGTTACTGTTTCTTTGACTTTTCAACTCGGTAATTACACAAGCCCGGTTGGTGCCGTACACTCACCGTCTTATTATGGCGTTCAGAATCAATCAGTGTACAAGCACCCTAGTACTCTGGCAAGCCACAATTGCCGGGTAAGGGCAGGCAGGGGGAGCAGGGGAAGCGGAGGGAGCAGGGGGAGAAAAAACTTTTTATTTCCACGCTAAACCCAGCAAAGTTCGCTTGGCGAACCACTAGAAAAAATGTGCCGGTTGCGAATACCATTTCTTTATAAAGATGCGCCCCTATGAAAGCCCATGCAGATGGGCTTCGTAACTGTAGCTCCAGCCTTCCAGGCTGAGAGTGATTAAGCGCAACCAGTCCTATCATCAATCAAAATCTCAAGTCAATTATTAGCCAGTAACATGAATACAGTTCGCTTAACTAAAAACACTGTCTCGCAGAAATCATTTTCTTTTTTAAATAATTCGGATGCTTCGGTAATTGTTGGCGATCGCCAACTCACTATTGAAGAAGTGGTGAGTGTTGCGCGTTATAGGGCAAGGGTAAAGTTAACTGAAAATCTGGAAAAATTAGCTAATGTTCAAGCATCCTGCGATTTTATCCGCGATGCGGTTGAATCGGGAGAGCCAATTTACGGTGTAACAACCGGTTTTGGTGGGATGGCAAATGTGGTGATTTCTCCGGAATCTGCGACTTTGCTACAAAATAATTTGATGTGCTATCACAAGGTGGGTGCGGGAAACAAGTTACCTTTGGCTGATGTTCGGGCTGCTATGCTGTTACGTGCTAATTCCCACGTTGCTGGTGCTTCGGGTATTCGTCTGGAACTTATCAAGCGGATGCTGATATTCTTAAATGCTGGTGTTACTCCTCATGTCCCCGAATTTGGTTCAATTGGTGCTAGCGGCGATTTAACTCCTTTAGCGTATATTTCTGGGGCACTAATTGGTTTAAATTCCAGCTACATCGTAGATTTTGACGGTGAAGAAATGGATGCACCAACAGCACTGCAAAAACTGGGTTTAGAACCATTGCAATTACTTCCCAAGGAAGGATTAGCAATGATGAATGGGACTTCTGTAATGACTGGGATTGCGGCTAATTGCGTCCAAGATACGAGAATTTTATTAGCTTTGAGCGTAGCAACCCATGCTTTAACAATCCAAGGTTTAGAAGGTACGAATCAATCTTTTCACGAATATATTCATAAATTAAAACCCCATTCCGGGCAAATTTGGGCTGCTTCCCAAATGCTGGAATTGTTAGCAGGTTCTGGGTTAATTCGCGATGAGTTGGATGGTTCCCACGATTATCGAGGTAAAAATCCCATTCAGGATCGTTATTCATTACGCTGTCTGCCACAGTACATGGGGCCGATTGTAGATGGTATCGAAGACATTGCCAAACAGGTAGAGATAGAAATCAATTCTGTCACCGACAACCCATTAATTGATGTGGAAAATCAAGCTAGTTATCATGGTGGCAATTTTCTGGGACAGTACATTGGTGTGGGAATGGACAGATTGCGCTATCACATTGGCATGTTAGCCAAACATTTAGATGTACAAATCGCTTATTTAGTGGCTCCGGAGTTTAACAATGGATTATCTCCGTCCCTAGTTGGAAACCAACAGCGCACTGTGAATATGGGTTTAAAGGGATTGCAAATTACTGGTAATTCGATTATGCCTTTATTAACCTTCTATGGAAATTCTATCGCTGACAGATTTCCTACTCATGCAGAACAATACAACCAAAATATTAATAGTCAGGGGTTTGCTTCAGCTAATTTAGCGCGAACCAGTGTAGAGATTTTTCAACAATATATAGCTTTAGCTTTGATGTTTGGGGTGCAATCGGTTGATTTGCGTACCTATGCCATTGCAGGACATTATGATGCTCGTGCAACTTTATCCCCCGCTACTCAAGATTTATACATGGCAGTGCGGAACGTAGTCGGCAGACCACCAAGTAAAGAACGTGCTTATATATGGGATGACAACGAGCAAGGTTTAGATTCTCATATTAGTAAAATTGCTGATGATATTGCTTATGGCGGACAAATTGTGACTGCAATATCAGAAGTTTTATCCGCTTTGAAATCAGTTAACAATTAACAGGTTTCGCGGTTTATAAAGGCGTAAAAATCGTAATTCGTGAGAGATTTGTTTCAAAATATTTACCGATTACCAATTACCAATTACCAAACCATGAATATCGCACATCATGTAGAACGCGGTCGTCGGCTATTTCCTAACAAGACCGCTATAATTTACGAAGACAAGTCTTATACCTACAAGCATTTTGACCAATTAGTTAATCGTACAGCAAATGCATTGCGGGGATTGGGAATTGAAAAAGGCGATCGCGTTGCTTTGTTCCTACCAAATATACCGGAGTTTGCCATTGCCTATTTGGGGATTCTGAAAATTGGTGCGATCGCGGTTTCTCTGAATGTGATGTTTAAGTCGGCTGAGGTTGGTTATGTTCTCAACGATTGTACTGCTAAGGCAATTGTGACCACCGCTTCGGGACGTTTACACTTGATTGATCGCGATTTACCTCACTTACAACATATTTTGATTGCTGAGGGTACGGTTGAAAACGATATCGATTTTACAGCTTTGATTAACAATGCTTCTCCTATAGCTAGCGCTGTAGAAATGGAATGGGATTCTCCTGCGGGCATTGTTTATACTTCTGGAACTACAGGTTTTCCCAAGGGTGCTACTCTTTCCCACGGTAATATTATTTCTAATATCTCGGCACACAATCGCTGTTCGGGCATGAGTCAAACTGATAGATTGCTGCTGTACGTACCTTTGTTTCATTGCTTTGGTCAAAATGCAATTTTCAACGCCGGATTAAATGTTTGTGCGACTATCATTTTACAAAGAAGATTTGAGTTAGAAGTCGTTTTAGAAAGCATTGATAAATATCAGGTAACAATGTTTTTTGGAGTTCCAACTGTATTTATCCGATTGTTGAATCAAGACACTTCTAAATATGACTTTAGCAGCTTGCGTTATTACTTTAGTGCTGCGGCTCCCATGCCTGTAGAAATTGCTCATATGTGGCACCACAAGTATAAAAAAGTGATTCATGAAGGATATGGTTTAACCGAAGCATCACCTTGCGCTAGCTATAACCACAATTTCAGATATAAGTTTGGTTCTATTGGAATGCCCATCGAAAATGTCCAAATGCAAGTTGTGGATGCAAACGGTAATGCAGTATCACCGGGAGAATTGGGGGAAATAATTATTAAAGGTCCCAATGTCATGCTCGGTTATTGGAATCGTCCTCAAGAAACACGGGAAGTAATTAAGGACGGATGGTTGCATAGCGGTGATATAGGTCGGATGGATGAAGAAGGCTTTTTCTATGTTGCCGACCGTTTAAAAGACATGATTAATGTCTCTGGGTTTAAAGTATATCCCTCAGAAGTAGAAAATGTAATTTACCAACATCATGCAGTTGCAGAAGTCGCTATTTATGGAGTTCCCGACGCAATTAAAGGCGAAATAGTTAAAGCCAACATTGTCTGCAAAGCTAACAGTCAAATTAGCGAATCAGAAATATATCACTTCTGCACTCAAAGAATGGCAGCATATAAAATTCCTCACAAAATTCAATTTGTAAATTCACTGCCAAAAAATCCCACGGGGAAAGTGATGAAAAGATTTCTACGCCAGCAAGAATGTATTGTTAAACCTCATCTAAGCCTTATTTAGAGGAGGGAGGGAGTGAGGGAGTGAGGGAGTGAGGGAAAAACTTATTACTTCCAATTACCAATTACCAACTACCAACTACCAACTACCAACTACCAATTAAGAACATGAACACCAAATCTTATCAAATAACTACAAACAAATCATCTAGCTCTTCCATTTTCTCACCACCTGCAAACGAACAACTCAACCAATTATCATCAACACAACTGACAGTTGGAGAAACTGCGGTCAAAATGTTAGAAGATATGGGAGTTGAATCTGCATTTGGTGTTTCTGGAGGCGGTATTGGTCCACTTTGGGCAGCCCTCAACCGCAGCGATATTCAAGTTTTGCATTTTCGTCACGAATCGGGAGCAACCTTTGCAGCTTGTGAAGCCTACTTCGCTAGCAATCGTCCGGTAGTCGTATTCGTTACTACAGGTCCCGGCATCACCAACGCTCTAACTGGATTGTTTGCTGCTAAGGGAGAAGGTGCAAAAGTAATTTTGATATCTGCGGCGACTGCAACGGCAAATCGCGGACGTTGGGCTTGTCAAGAAACTAGCGCTCATACTATGCCGATTTCGGGGTTATTTACCCCTGGAGCATTATTCAACTACGCAACTATCGTAGAAAATGGAGACGAAATCCCCGAAATTTCCCAACGACTGGCACGAGGATTATCACAACCGGGTGGTTTTGTTGCCCATATCAGTATTCCGACCCCAATTCAAACCACACCATGCACGGTAAAATACCAATCGGAATTTACTTGTGGGGAATTAGCCCCTAGCGAACATACAGTAGTTAATTGCGTGCGCTTACTTTCTCAGGAACCCTTCGCAATTTGGGTTGGTTTTGGTGCTAGAGGTGCAGCGGCAGAAATTCGCGAATTGGCAGAGCGTACCGGGGCTGCGGTAATGTGTTCCCCCCGCGCTAAAGGCATTTTCCCGGAAGATCATCCGCAATTTGTAGGTGTGACTGGATTTAGCGGTCATACTTCTGTTCTTACATACATGCAGGAACAACAACCCCATAGAATCCTGGTTTTAGGAACCCGTTTGGGAGAACCGACTTCTTTCTGGAATCCGCAAATGATACCTGCTGGTGGCTTTATCCATGTAGATATTGACCCAGAAGTACCCGGAGTTGCTTATCCAGAAGCATCAACTTTCTCAATTCAATCGGAAGTCAAAGCTTTCCTCAAATCCTTATTATCTCACTTTTCCCTGCGTCCTAGAAATGTTCCAGCACTACCCCACCCAGAAGCAAAACAGATTTCTCCCCATAATGGTTTGGTGAGACCGGAAGTCTTAATGGATACTATTCAACGGTTAATAGTCGATGGTAGCGATGCTGTAATCTTAGCTGAAGCCGGAAATTCTTTTGCTTGGGCAACTAATCGACTGTGCTTTAAGCAACCTGGACGCTACCGAATCAGCACTGGCGTGGGAGCAATGGGTCATGCCGTTACCGGAGTAGTCGGAGCGGCTTGGGGAAGGAATGGTAAAGCCGTTGCCATTGTCGGAGACGGAGCAATGTTAATGAATAGCGAAGTCAGTACCGCAGTTCGATTCAAAATCCCTGCCGTATGGATTGTACTCAATGACGGACGCTATAACATGTGCGCCCAAGGTATGAATTTACAAGGATTTACAGGAGTAGATACCGAAATACCGAGTACAAATTTTGTTCAGCTAGCGCGGGGAATGGGCGCAGACGGTATCCGCGTCAACCAAGAATCGGAACTCGAAGCAGCCTTAACCACAGCCCTTGCTGCCACAATTCCCTTTGTTATTGACATTAATTTAGACCCCACACAACCCGCTCCCATTGGCGGTAGAATTCGCAGCCTGATCCAACAGGGAGCAATCAAATCAGCGAACAGCGAACAGTAAACAGTTCTCACGACGTATGGTGGGTGACTTAAACTGTTCCGATAAACGCCTCATTCTTGACTGATAACTATTGAATCAAAAGGAGAAAAATCATGAACTTACAACCAGTTGGCATTCGAGCGATCGCCCTCAATTTTCCCAGCATCATCCGCACCAACGATTATTATCGAGAGAATTATCCGGAGATGGTGGCTGTAGCCGAAAAGAAGACTTTAGCAAGATTATTTGCACCAGACGGTTCTACAGATATTTGGTCGCAGGAATTAGCACCCTACATGTCAGACCCGTTTCGCGGTACTGTAGAAAGGCGGGTAGTAGCTGCGGATGAAACCTCGCTATCCTTAGAATATCGTGCAGCTACCGACGCACTAGAGGCAGCAAATCTGGCTCCCGAAGATATCGATTTGATGCTGGTTACTTCCCTGTTTCCCGAGCAAGTTACACCAGGAAATGCCGCCTTTCTCGCCGGTAAACTAGGATTGCACAATGCGGCATGGAATATAGAATCAACTTGCACTTCGGCATTAGTTTCGCTCCAGACTGCTTGTTCTTTGGTAAGAACCGGGGAGTATCGCAATGTTCTGGTGGTGGTTTCAACTACCTACTCTCGCTATACTGACGAAAATGATACCTTAGCATTTTTATCGGGTGATGGCGCTGGAGCATTTGTAGTTGGTAGCCTTAAACAAAACCAAGGAGTTTTAGGTAGTAAAATTGCCAATACTGCCGCTACCTGCGGTGCCTTTTATAACGAATTTACCACCGACGAACAAGGCAATATCAAAATGTTCATTCGTGGTGGTAAAGGGGCAAGCAAAATGTTTAACGAAACCACAGTCAAGTTTATTCGGTTGTGCTGTCATGGTGCGATCGCCTCTGCCGATGTCAGCCTGGAAGATATTGACTTTTTTGCCTTTAACACTCCCAGTGCTTGGTATTCCAGAGTTTGTACCCGTGCATTAGGAATAGATCCAAACCGGACAATTAACCTCAATCCTTTGTATGCCAATATTGGGCCGACATTCCCCATTGCAAATCTTTATCATGCCGCCGAATCCGGTAAAATCAGAGAAAATGACTTAGTTCTTGTTTATACAATGGGTTCATCCTCTAATGCCGGTGCAAGCGTGATGCGCTGGGGTGACGTTGCTTTGGGACCAGCCCCTGCTCCTGGGGTGAGTTTTTCTCAAGAGCAAGAGAGAATTCTGACTCCTCATTAAATGTGTATTACTTTACTCAGTAGGGGAGTTATATATTTTCTTTTCGCTTTGGAATTATTTATAAATATATTTATAAATATGAGTTCAAAAACTCTGCGTCCTCTGCGCTTACTTTGCTTACCTCTGCGTTCAAAAATATATAATTCCGATACTCTTCAATCTCCATTATTTCACCTCTTCAAAGGAGTTGTTTATGCAGACAACAGAACAAATCGCCAACTTACCCAATTCCCTATCTCTACTCAACAACGCTAATTTTATCCAGGCTTTTTTATCCATAGCAGCAAATCCTAACGATTCCGAACTGCAAGATTATTTCAAACTCGAAGAAGTTACAAGACATCTGGAAGAAATACAAACTTGTGAATACGTGGAGCAATTGCGTCTTAGCCCCGATATGGCAGAGATGATTGAGCAACGCTATTTTGGCCCTGAGTATAAATTAGAAGACCTGAAAAATCAATGTCCTCCAGGTAGTTTGGGCTATGCCTATTATCATCACATGATTGAAAACGGTATTCCCGCTTATGACTATAGCGCTTTTGAATCCCCCGATGATGCGAGTTATATCAAACTCCGTAAGATGCAAACTCATGATATTTGGCATGTCGTTACTGGTTACAATGCAGATACGCTGGGAGAATTAGCACTTCAAGGATTTTATCACGGTCAAGGAGCAACAGTTTATCAAACGTTTTTGATGAGCGCCTTGGTTTTACACTTTGCAACTGTGGAAACAAAGCAACTAAGTTTAGCACTAGAATCACTTTTTGAAGGTTGGCAGCGCGGGCGTGTTGCTCGTCCTCTTTGGGCTATTCGTTGGGAGGAAATGTGGAATCGACCTTTAGCAGAGATTAAAGAGGAATATAACATCTTACCTCTAAAAGAATTGTCGCGTAGTGAAAAAATTCTCAGTCTAAAAAATTTAGAACGTCAGTAAATATCATCACATCATCATCATTAAAAGATTACAGGAGACCAAGAAAATGGCTTTTTGGAAAAGATTATTTGTTGTAGTTGCGATTAGTTTTGCAGTGTTACTAGTTCAAGGAACAGTTGACATAGCTCCCGCTCAAGCTGCTATGTACAAATTTACTTTTGACGGTGAAGGAGTGGATGGTTACATGATTTATGATGACTCTGCCAAAGGCGAAACAAAATCACCTTTCATGACTCAATATTATGGTGGAGGAAGGGATTACAAAATCGATTTAGGTGAGAAAGGAGTTTTCGAGGGAACGGTAAGTAATGCGGTAGTAATGTTAGCACGTAAAGAAGATAAAATGCTAGCAAAAATCAAAGCAGAACACGATAAAGCATACGGGAAAGAAGAGAAGCGCCAAGATTTTGAACCAAAAGACCTTTTCCTATTACAAGTACGCAGTTTTGAAAGACAGCCAAAGTCGAAATATTCCTTAGTAAGTTATTTCAAGTACCCTGTAGAAACTTTTCATGGTTCAACTGAGTTACCAACTAGTTTTCCAAATACTGCTGAAGTTGAAATATTTCCCCAAGTTAACTTCCCCAGAACATTAGGTAAAGCATTATTTAAGGGACAAGTGAAAACTAAGATTGAAAAGATTTCCGATTAATTAGATTTTAGGGGAATTCAAGATTAATAATTCCCCTCCAACTATCTTTGATTATCAATAATTGATACAAACATAATTTTCAACTAATGGGACACACAGTAATGAAAATCTGGCAAAAAATAACATTTGTATTAGTTTTAGGTGTAGCAATCTTTTTGATTCAAGGAATTATGATTAATCTCCCAGCCCATGCTGCTCTACACAAATTTAGTTTTAACGGTGATAAAGTCAATGGCTATTTTATCTTTGATGATTCAATTAAAGGAGGGGCACCAATTCGTCCAGATATGTTGAGTGAATATTACGCTTCTGTTCCAGAGTATAACGTCAATATTGAAGATGAAATTTCCGAACATGGTTTCCAAAGTCCTGAAAGAACAACTCATGATGAAGCTCGAACTATTGTAAGTTTATTACGTCCAGAATTAGTTAAAGCTTCTCCCAATCTTTCTCAAGATTCTCCACAAGATGATGAGTTTATTCTTTTTGTACCAAAAGTTGCTCGTCAATCAAAATATGCATTATCAGTTCGTTTTCGATACCCAAAAGATACTTTTAAAAGTTCCGTTGCCCAACCAAAAAATGTTCCAAATCAAGCACTAATCTCAGTTCATCCCTATTGGAATTTTCCCATCACTATGGGGCCAGTTAAATTTGAAGAAACTGTCCAAACTGTAATTGAAGATGTTTCTTAACGACTAATAGTAAAGCAATCGCAGTTATTAAGATTGCTTTACCTAATCAATAATTCAACTTAATTTCAATTACACAATATAAATACAAAATTGAAACAATGCATAACAAAATTAGACAAATTGATAGAGAAATAATTCAGCTATTAGGTAAAAGAATCGCGGCTTTAAGTGAATTACCAAGCTTTGATTTAGAAACAACATTACCTCATTATCAAATAATGCTTCAACAAGCTGGAGTTCCCAATCCCCTTTGGCAAAATATTGTTGTAGGTTGCACCGCTGCTCTTGCCCGTAGAAAAGCAAATCTAGAATTAACAAAACCACGACGAGTAACAGTAATTGGTGGCAAAGGTGGAATGGGACGCTTCTTTTCGCAACAATTAGTTACTGCCGGACATGATGTTAATATTTTAGATACTGACGATTGGGATAAAGCAGAGAATTTACTCGGTAAAGTAGATTTAGTTTTAGTTTGCGTACCTATTGATTGTACCTTAGAAGTAATTAAAAAAGCCTCAAAATATCTTTCACCTACTACAGCTTTAGCCGATATCACTAGTATTAAATCTCCCATTTTATCAGCGATGCTCTCACATCATAGCGGGGCAGTTGTTGGCTTACATCCAATGTTTGCTCCTGGGGTTAATTCATTCTTATCTCAAAAAATTATCGTATGTCCGGGACGGATGCAAGAACGTTTGCAATGGTTTTTAGATTTTATAAAAAATGAAGGCGGAAAATTGATTTATTCCACGCCAGAAGAACACGACAAGATGATGGTAATTGTTCAAGCAATCCGTCACTTTACAACTTTTAGTTTGGGCAGCTTTTTATCAGAACAACCGGTAAACATAAATCGCAGCTTAGAATTTTCCACTCCTGTTTATAGACAACAAATTGGCATAGTTAGCCGTTTAATTGCTCAATCTGCACCAATGATTGTCGATATCATCCTAGCAACAGAAGAAAGACGAGATGCTATTGCTAGATTTGCAAATACCAATAACCGATTAGCAGAGTTAGTAATCCAAGGAGATAGAGATTCTTTAATTTGCGAGTTGCAAAAGGTGCAAAGCTTTTTTAAAGAAGAAACTACCGACAGTTTTGGGGAAAGTAACTATTTAATTGATGCACTAACTGCGCTATTAACCGCGAATGAAGTTAAGCAAGCTTCAAAAGAAGTCAGCAAGAGATTAATCCCCAAAGAAAAAGTTGGTTCATGTAATTAAAAATTGAAAATTGCAATCCGATTTATCCATTCAATTTACCAGATAGTTAGGAGAAACCATGAGACAAAAACCAGATATACCAATCGAATCACTCCAGCGAGTTGTGGGAATGTTGCGAAAATATCCGAGAATGGTATTCGGTGCGATCGCTAGTTTGTTAATGTTGAGTGTTGCTAATATTTGGACTCCTCAACTGATTCGCTGGGGAGTTGATGCGGGTATTGTTAAAAATGACTTACGGGTAATTCTGATTTGTGGCGGATTAATGGTTTTACTAGCTTTGATGAGGGGATTATTCAATTTTACACAAAGTTTTTTGAGTGAGACGGTATCTCAAGGTATTGCTTACGATTTGAGAAATCAGTTTTTTGATAAAACCCAAAACCTCGATTTAGGTTATCACGAGCGCACCCCTACATCTCAAATGCTTACCCGCGTTAGTAACGATATCGAACAAATCCGCATCTTCATTGCAACAACGCTACTGCAAATTTTCGGGGCTGCGATAATGTTATTTGGCAGCGCAATCGTTTTACTATTAATGAATTGGAAGTTGGCGCTAATTGCATTAGCAATTATACCGATTTCATTGATGCTGCTGGGTGGATTTTTTCACAAAAATACTGACTTATTTGATCGAGTACAGACGCAATTAGATGAATTAAATACGGTTTTGCAAGAAAATCTAGTCGGAGTGCGTGCAATCAAGGCTTTTGTACGCGAAGAAACAGAAGTAAAGCGTTATGCTGTCTTCAACCAGAATTTTCTTGCAACCAGCATCAAAACGATTTACGTCCTCAGAGATACATTTCCAGTAATTTTTTTATTGAGTAATTTACTCGCAGTGGTAATTTTCGGATATGGAAGTTTTGAGGTAATTCGCAATGAATTTTCTATTGGGAAATTGATTGCATTTAATTCATATCTAGTATTTATGATTCAACCAATTCTCCAAACTAGTTTAGCTTTTTCATCTGTCGCTCAAGCCACAGCATCAGCCGCTAGAGTTTATCAGGTGATAGATACTCCGGCTGAAATTAGAGAATCTATAAATGCAATGACTTTGAACAAATGCGAAGGTAGAATTACTTTTGAAAATGTTGATTTTTGCTATAGCCAAGTGGAAGAAAAAACCCTTAGCGATGTTTCATTTGAAATTCAGCCAGGAGAAACAGTAGCAATTTTGGGGATGACGGGAGCAGGTAAAAGTACAATTGCAAAATTGATTCCACGATTTTACGATCCAAGCAATGGCACAGTCAAAATTGATGGGTATGATGTCCGTAATTTAAATTTAACTGATTTACGTTCTCACATCGGTTTTATTTCTCAAGATGCTCATTTATTTTCTGGCACTATCCGCGAAAATATCGCTTACGGAATACCAGATGCTCCTCTATCACGAGTAATTGAAGCGGCAAAATTTGCTCAAATTCACGATTTTATTATTACCCTCTGTGATGGTTACGATACTGTTATTGGAGAAAGAGGAATTGGTTTATCGGGAGGACAAAGGCAGAGAATTGCGATTGCTCGTGTCTTACTTAACGACTATAAAATATTGATTGTAGATGATAGTTTGTCTGCGGTTGATGCCAAAACAGGAGCATTAATTCAAAAGTCCTTAAATCTTCTCAATCAACAGCGCGGGTATACCTTGATTTATCTTACCCAACGTATTAGCAGTACGATTAGCTATGCCGATAGAATCTTTATCCTTGATGAAGGAAAGTTAGCAGTCAAAGATGAATTAATCGAAATGCAACATTCAAGTTTTTAATCGAGTAAAATATCTCCTCTTCAAGTTTTGCTCAATTGTCACCAATCAGATTTTACAGTTTGTTTCTCAACATTTTGTCTCTTCATAACCACGCAAATCTGTTAATAATCATTTTCAACTCATGAATAAACTTTATAATCGCCATAGAATTGAAATGACTTCCAAGGTAAATCAATCATTACCTGTTATCCGTAAATTTGGGAAATATTTCTATCCGTATATTAAAGATATTCCCTTGATTGTAAGCTTAATATTTATTAGCTCTATTACTCAAGCATCCCCACCTTTTATTCTTGGTTGGTCAATAGATAACTTAATATTAAAAAATAATTTGTCCGGACTTGCCTGGATGTTATTGCTACTTGCGATAGTATATACAATTGGATTTATATCCAGCCGCATTTTAATTGCTCGTGTTGGCATCATAATGCAGCGCATACTCGCCCAATTACGACAAGATATTATTATCAAATTACAGGCATTACCCCTGAGTTTTTTTGATAAAAGTAAAGCCGGAGATTTAATGAGTCGGTTGTTGAGCGATATTAATACATTAAATCAATTATTCAGCCCGATATTGCCGCAAGTCATTGGCAGCTTTTTTGGTTTATTAGCAAGTGCAATATTTATGCTTTCTATAAACTTACAATTAGGTTTATTAACAAACTTAATGATACCTATAATGTTATTAGTAACTGGATTTTTTGCACGTTTAGCTCGGGAAAAATATCGAGTTACCAGACAAACAATTTCTCAGCTTTCGGGCAAAATAGAACAAGATATTAGCAATATCCAAGAAGTTCAAGGATTTAACCGCATACAACTGAGTATTCAAGAATTTCGCCAACTCAACGCAGAAAACCGCAACGCCAATATCCAAGCTACAGCAATTACTTCTGCTTTTTTACCAACAATAGATTTCCTGAATACATTTGCTCTGGCTGTTGTATTAGCCTGTGGAGGAATTCTCGCTTATACAAATACAATCGCAGTCGGGGCACTCACCGCATTTGTATTTTACGTACAGCAATTTTTTCAGCCCATCCAAATTATCAGCCATTTCTATACTCAATCACAATCTGCATTCGCCGGATTAGAAAGGATTTTTCTGCTTTTAGATCAACCCGTCAAACTTGAAGATGCCGCAGATGCAATCACAATGCCATCAATTCAGGGTAAAGTCGAGTTCGAGCAAGTTTCTTTTGAATATAAACCCAGTCAAAAAGTTATAGATAAAATTAACTTTGAAGCTCAGGCTGGACAATCAATTGCATTAGTGGGAGCAACAGGTGCAGGAAAAACCACCATAATTAGTTTACTTTCTCGCTTTTATGACGTTACAGATGGTGCAATTAAAATTGATGGGATAGATATTAGAAAAGTCACCCAAACAAGTTTGCGCCGTCAAATTGGTATTGTTTCCCAAGAAACCGTTATTTTTAGCTGTAGCATTGCCGAAAATATTGCCTTTGGAAATCCCCAAGCAACAGCAGCAGAAATTGAAGCAGCCGCAAAGGTTGCAAATATTCATGACTTTATCTTGACTTTACCCCAAGGTTACGCAACACAATTAGGAGAACGCGGGATAAATTTAAGTAAAGGACAACAGCAATTAATTAGTATAGCCCGTGCGGTTTTGGTAAACCCGCGAATATTGATTTTAGACGAAGCAACGAGTAACATCGACAGTCAAACAGAGAACTTAGTTCAATCAGCTATAGCGAATTTACTCAAAAATCGTACCAGCTTTATTATCGCTCATCGTTTGGCTACAGTCACCAATGCAGACAAAGTATTAGTGATTCAGCAAGGGCAAATCATCGAAGCAGGTACCCATACAGAATTGATGAATCAAAGGAAAGTATATGCAAACCTATATTCTCTGCAATTAGCGAATAATATCAAAACTGATATGAATGCGATATTGCGTTGAGGAATGTTGGAGATAGAAGCATTCGTATAAAGATTGTGTCCCCAACCCCCAAAACTGGGGGATTTTTAATTATCTTGTTCCACCATAATATGAAGTCCGGCTAATTACTTACTATTAAGACTTACGCATCTGGCACATTTTTCTGTAGGGTGCTGTGACATTTAGATTAATTTTCAACGTAGTATAAGACTTGTGATGTCACGCACCATCCGAGTCTTGTGACAATTGCGTAAGTCTTAACTATATAAACCAGAGCATCATAATTCCTTATTACTCATTACTCATTACTCATTACTTATTACTCATTACTTACTTATTACTCATTACTCATTACTTACTTATTACTCATTACCCAGTCCCCACAGGTATGATAAGTGTTCAACCGGACATGAGATAATTGGGGGTTAGGGGGCAATTCATACTTTTAATCAGCAACGCAAAAATTGGTAGAGGTAATTTATTTATAACCCCTACCAATATGATTTTATTTAACATTCGCTCATCAAAATATATTAGGACTTACGCAAACGACATATTTTTTCGTAGGGTGCTGTGACACTTGGATCAATTTTCAACGTAGTATTAACACTTGTGGTGTCACGCACCATCCGAGCCTTATGACAGTTGCGTAAGTCCTGTATATCTATAAAATAGATTTAATTTTAATACAATATCTAAATCAAGACACAATTAAACCATCTTGAACTCTAATGATTCGCTTTGTTTGAGCGGCGATATCTTCTTCGTGAGTTACTATCACAATTGTAATGCCTTGTTGATTTAATTCTGATAACAAATCCATTACTTCTTGGGATGTTTGAGTATCTAATGCACCAGTAGGTTCGTCTGCTAAAACTAAAGCTGGCTGATTAACTAATGCTCGTGCGATCGCCACTCTTTGTTGTTGCCCTCCAGAAAGTTGATTTGGACGGTTAAAAATACGTTCTGCTAATCCGACTTTTACTAATGCTTCTTCTGCATATTCGCGACGTTTTTGCTTTGGAATATTAGCATAAACCATCGGCAAAATAACATTTTCTATCGCAGTTGAGCGGGGCAATAAATTAAATTGCTGAAATATAAAACCTATCCGTTGATTGCGGATATATGCTAATTCATCATCGTTAAGACTACTCAAATTTCTATCTTCAAAAATATAGTCTCCCGCCGTTGGACGATCCAAGCAGCCAAGAATATTCATTAAAGTAGATTTTCCCGAACCGGATGCACCCATAATAGCAATATATTCACCTTCTTTAATAGACAAATTAATGCCTTTAAGTACGCTAATATCCACCTCTCCCAGAAAATAGTTTTTTCTAATAGATTCTAGATAAATCATATTATTCACCAAAAAAAACAGCAGGTGTAAAAATTGGGTTAGAGTCAAACCTCCATCCCAATTCCAGCCTTCTTCCCTCTTCCTTTTAATCGCTACGTAAAGCCTTTATCGGGTCTAATTTGGCTGCATTACGTGCGGGAATTACTCCAGCTAATAAACCAACGCTAAAGGAAAGTCCCGAACCAATAGCAATTGATGAAACAGAAATCACCAAAGGAATATTAAAAACAGTTGCCGCAACAAAGGCAATCAAAATACCGCCTCCCATGCCAATTACACCTCCCAAACTAGAAATAATAATAGCCTCAGCCAAAAACTGATTCAAAATAGCCGAACTCTTGGCTCCAACAGCTTTACGAATGCCAATCTCTCGCGTTCTTTCTACCACCGACACCAGCATAATATTTGCAATACCAATACCACCAACTACCAAAGAAATTCCGGCGATGGCAACAACCATAACAGTCAATAAACCAACTATATTTGTAAAAGTTTTGATGATATCAGCTTGATTTGTAATTCGGAAATCATCGGTTTGAGGAGGATAAATATTATGACGAACGCGCAACAAATTATTGATTTGAAATTCAGCGGCAAGAAGCTGCTCTTGATTGCTAGATTTGACAAAGATAGTATTAACTGAAATACCAGATAAAGCATTATTCCCCACTATTCTGGCTGACATAGTTGTAAGTGGAATATAAACTCCATCATCTCTATCTATGGGACCTTGAGAACCCTTAGCTTCCATAACACCAATCACTTCATAAACCTCACCCTGAATCCTAATTATTTCGCCAATAACATTATTTTTATCCCCAAATAAATTACGTTTAGCAGTAGGTGCTAATACCGCTACCTGTTTGCTCGCATTCAACTCTTCTTGATTAAAAAATCTTCCTACTTGTGGGTAAGTATTTCTAGCTTCGGAATAATTTAAATCGGTACCATAAATAGTTGTAGAAGTATTATTTTCTTCATAAACTACTTGTCCTTGATGTTGTAAATAGGCAGAAACAACCTCTGCTGATGGTGCTTGTGAAGCAATTGCCTTCGCATCTTCCCAAGTTAAAGTACTTGTCGAACCTAATCCTTGACTAACATTTCCTCTAGCTGCGTCACCGGGCAATATCTGCAATACATTAGTGCCTAATGATTTAATCTCTTCTTCTGTGGCTTTCTGCACCCCTTGCCCTATAGAAGTAATGCCAATAACAGAAGAAATACCAATAATCATTCCTAGCATAGTTAGCCCCGTGCGTAATTTATTACTCCACAGCACTTCTAATGCCATTGAAAAAATATCTATATAATAAAGTGAAGCTTTAGATTTTTGTGAATTAAACATCATTTGCTATCTCTGTGTATTTATATTGATTAGCTTGGCGATTTCTATTTTCAAACCAAGTCTAAAAGCTGTATAAAAGTTAAATTAGATGATTGAGAGAATTATCTCTGCATATTTTCTGGAGGAGGTGGAAAAATACCTGGCGGTGAGGAATTAGTTTTAATTCCTGGTGGAGAACTAATCAAAACCTGTTTGTCAGCAGTGATTCCAGAAAGTATCTGAGTTTTGTTTTTAACAGTAACACCAGTTTTAACGGAGACAAATTGTGGTTTATTATCTGCTCCAACAATGTAGACACCGCTTTGATTTTGCTGGCGTATAATAGCAACAGTCGGAACAACCAAAGAATTTTCTAATTCACCGATTTGAAATTCCGCACTTACATTCATCCCAGATTTTAATAATTGCTCTTTGTCAGAAACTAAAGCGATTTTGACTTCAAAACTAGTAACATTTTGCTCAATAGTTGCCTGAGATGCAATTTGCGATACTCTTCCTAAAAAATTTTGCTGGGGATAAGCATCTACCGAAATTTTAACTTTTTGACCAATTTTAATTTTTGAGATATTTGATTCAGCGACATTAGCCACTACTTGATTTTTTGATGTCAATGATAAAATCGAAGACGAAAGTGCTGAAGAGATAGCACTTCCAGAGGTTGTTGGCGTTACAAAAGAACCAGGCTCTGCATATATTTTTGCTATCAAACCATCAAATGGTGCGCGTATGACTGTATCGTAAATTCTGGCTTGAATGGTTTGTAAAGAACCTCTTGCAGAGTTGACTTCAGCGCGTGCTTGTTCAATATCTTCTTTTCGCGCTCCCACTTGAGTTAATTTAAGAGCTTGCTGAAACTGTTTTACTTTCGCTTGCGCTTGTTCGATATCTTCCCTGCGGGTACCCGATTTTTTTAATGCCAAAGCTTGTTGAGATTCTTGCAATTGCAACATACTTGTATCCCGCTTTGTTTGATAATCGCTGAAATTTTGGCGGGATATTGCACCAGCTTTAAAAAGTTTTTCATAGCGCCCCAACTCTTCGTTTGCTTGCTTAAAAGCAAGTTCTGCTTGTTTTACACGAGATAAAGCTTGAGTAATATCTTCACGACGATTCCCCGCAATTAGTTTTGTCAGATTGGCTTGGCTTTCTTCTAACTGCGCTTGTGCTTGAATGATATCTTCGGGACGATTTCCCGATTTTAATTTTTGTAAATTAGCCTCTGCTGAAGCCAATTTTGCTCTTGCTTGGATGAGTTCTCCTTGAAGATTTACGTCATCCATATAAGCAATAATTTGTCCTTGTTTTACTAAAACACCTTCATTGACTAACAGCTTTTTTAAAATACCAGCGTTTTTTGGACTTACATTTACCGTGCGCTCTGGCTGAATAGTACCGTTAGCGGAAATTGTCATGTTTAAATTTTGCCTGGTAACTGGAGCAGTCAATAATTTACTTTTTGTTTGAGGAATATTTGCAACTACAAAATGTTGTAAGGTATAGACTATTCCTCCCAAGCAAGCACATCCTAGTAGCCAGAAGAGAAAACGATTTTTCTTTTTATGGCTATGGTTTGTATGGAATTTTGATGATGAATAATTTTGGCTTTTTACGTCAGTTTTCATAGATTATATACTTGGAATCAAAGGAGAATGGAGATAATTAATCAGTCAATAAATATCTCAAAATATCGAATTTTTTAAAATTGGCTTAATATAGCGCTTTTCATTTGGGTGCAATACATTCCTCTCCTTAACAAGAAGAGAAGTGTATTCTATTCAACTGAAAACCGCTATATACCAACAAATGAACTTAAGATAAGTAATTTTGACAGCCCGATTAATTACCTAACAATCACATAGCAATACTGAAAGTAAGCTGTACTATGAAACAGCACTACTACAATATTTGTATTATGCTGATTTTTTAATTCCTAAGTCCAGCCAATAAATGCATAATTGTTTGCATTTTTATGCTTGACAAACTAGTATTCGATTTTATTAATTTTGACGAGTAAGGATGGGGAGGGGGTAGAGAGGGTAGAAAATATTTTAATTACTATATACCCATTAAAACTTTTTATAGGTTCGTTTTCTTCCAAAGGTAGGGAGATGTAGCATTGCTACGTCTCTACAACCAGTCAAAATTAATGCAAAGGACTAGTAGTCTGTCCCATAAAATATGATAGGTAAATAAACTTCTCAATTCTCCTCTTTTTTCTTTTCTCTGCCTCCTCTGCAGTTTTTTCAAGAGGGTTTATAAGGGGTAATATCATGTCCGTTAAATTAACCGTCATTGCGAGCAAAGCGAAGCAATCGCAGTGATTGGGATTGCTTCGCTTCGCTCGCAATGACATATTATGGGTGATTTGCCGGACATGATATAAAACCAAATTTATTTTAAAGAGATTAATTCTCTAAACTTTTTAAGTTTGTATTCTTGCTAATCAATTTTTTTTAACTTGTCGTATTTTTAATTGATTCCGATAAGTTTATAGCCGGATTTTAGTAGTTCCTAAACTTATCGGTAACTTAGCTCAAATTATTTACTTTTGAGTGTATAAGTCAATTATGAAATTATATTAATTATCAGCTAACCACATAGTTTCATAAGTTTGCAGATGAATGCGCCCATTAATAATATTTGGGGGAGCGCCTGAAGCTAGCAAATTACGAATGTCTCCACTCATCTCAGCATAATCGAGCATTTTAGCATCAATTGACTTTTGGGTTTCACTAAAGTTAGCCAATACCATCACCGTTCCTTCCGCACGCTTTTGACAGTATGCTAAAACGCTATTGTTACCAGTCCACATTGGGTAGAAGAAGGAAAAACAGTGAAGAAGTGAGGTGGACTTACGGGCTTTAATTAAATGAAGAAGACCTTGAAAAATTCTTCCTTCAATAGTGTTGTTATCATGGCGTAATTTTGCTTTATCCCAATCCATTGATGGGCGATGCATCCAACGATTATCTGTAGCTTTTGTTTCATCATTCATATAGGACAAATCATTTAATAAACCTAATTCATCCCCCATATGAATTACTGGAATACCACCAAAGCCGAAAATAATACTGTGCATCAGCAGAATACGACGCACGGCTAAGTCAATTTCATTTTCGTCTCCTATCGCCAAAGCTTTTTCCAATCCGCACAGGGAAGCAGTGGTGCCAGTTATCCGAGCATCTTTTGTTTCGGGATTGAATTGAAATAAACTTCCTTTAGCAAAAGAACCGTCAAAGTTTCCACTGTAGAATTGATTCAAAAATTGGCGATGAAGAAAACCATTTTCACCAACTGTTTCAAGAGCTCGATCCGTCATTGCCCAGCCGATATCGTCGTGGTTGCGAAGGTAGTTGATGGGAGCGCAACCAATCATCATTTTGGGCGAACTATGAAACACATGGGTCATTAAATTGACTTTGTGTGTGGCTAAGGAACTCCACAGCAACACCATAAGTTGATTGTTATACGCTAATTCGCACTGCTTCTCAACGGTTGCTTTAACACCAAGATATTTCTGAAGTTCGTCCGGTGGCACAATTGCCTCAGCTTTGAGAATTGTCCCCGGAGCAACAACTCTCATGATGGCGCGAAATGCCTGGATCAGCTTAAATACTTCGGGTTGATTTTGGCAGTTGGTTCCCTCGCGTTTCCAAATAAACGGTGCAGCATCTAATCGTAAGATATCGCCACCTTGGTTGGATAGGAAAAACATAATATCAACTACTTCTCGAAATACCGCAGGATTTGTGTAGTTGAGATCCCATTGAAATTCATTGAAGGTTGTCCAAACCCAGCGTCCAGTATCTCCCATATTCGGATACCAGCTAAAATTTCCTGGTGCATCGTTAGGAAAGATTTCTGGTAAATCTGGCTCGTAGATATCTGGTAAAGTGCGATCGCTAAACGTATAGTAGTAGTCGAGATACTCTTGTTCTCCAGCGATTGCCTTTTGCGCCCATTCGTGTTCTTTGGCGGTATGATTCAGTACTAAATCTAAACACAAACTGATGCCACAGGCATGAAGTTCTTCACTAAGCTGTTTTAAATCCGACATCGTGCCCAATTCCGGATTAACCTTGCGGTAGTCCTTTACTGCATACCCACCATCATTATTTCCCGGACTTGGCTCTAATAGCGGCATTAAGTGCAGGTAAGTAATACCGAGTTCTTGCAAGTAGCCAATTTTTTCCCGTATCCCGTTCAGATTTCCTGCGAATAAATCCACATAAAAGACGTAACCCACCATATTTGGTTCTTGAAACCAGCGTTGAGTAAATTGCCTTTCCAAATCCAGTAGCCGCAAAGATTCTGGTCTACTTACATAGGCATCAATCATCTGGTCAAACAGTAAACCAAATTGCTCTATCGCATCATCGCGTTGACCGTAAACTTCTATCAAAGGGTGGTATAAATCTTCAAAATATCTTTCTAAGCGTAACCAAAAGATATCCGCATCTCTAGTTCCACAGCGAGCAGCCAACTTGGATGACTGATTTTTTTTTAATGATTCAAATGCGGAGCGGGCTTCGCTCGACATTAGTAAAAGATTATGCATAGCTTCGCTTTAAAAATCAGCCAATTAAGAGAAAGAAATTCCACTCCTGTATATTAAATTTCAATACCAGCAGCTTTTAGATAAAAATGATACAAATTTTTATTATTCCGTTAATTTATCTGAGGAAAGTATAATATTTAATACTTTTCTTAAACTTAACCATCAGATGATGACAACTGCCAACAAGCTTGTGCGATCGCCCAGTCTTCCTGGGTATGAATTGGCAAGATTCTTACCGTAGATTCCGGGGCGGCAATATCTATATCAATGGGGGAAGATTCATTTTTTTGAGCGTCAATTTTCCAACCCAAGAATTCAAACCCTTCACAGGTTGCAGCGCGAATTAAAGGAGAATTTTCACCTGCTCCGGCAGTAAATATTATTGCATCTAATCCGGAAAGACTCGCCAGCATTGAGCCAATACAGGAGCGTAATCGATGTATATATATATCTAAAGCTAATTTCGCTTGTGCTTCTCCTTCCTCAGCTGCGGATAAAATTGGGCGTAAGTCACCCGATAATCCAGAAATACCAAGCAAACCAGATTCGCGATTGAGGAGATTATCTAATTCGTCAGCAGTATAGTTCTCGTGGCGTAATAAATGTAATAAAATACCGGGGTCTACGGAGCCAGAACGGCTGCCCATCATTAACCCTTCTAAAGGAGTGAAACCCATTGTGGTATCAACACTGTAGCCATCGCGAATTGCTGCGAGGGAGCAGCCATTTCCCAAATGACAGGTAATTAAACGTAACTCTTTTAAATCGCAGCCAAGAATTTGAGCCGCACGGCGAGCGCAGTATTCATGACTGATACCGTGAAAGCCATAGCGGCGAATGCCTTGTTGCAGAAATTTATAGGGAATGGGATAAGTGTAAGCAGCAGGAGTCAAATGGGAATGAAAAGCGGTGTCAAATACTGCTACTTGGGGTATATCACCCAAAATTTCTTCAATAGATTCAATACCTTCTAAATTAACTGGATTATGAATGGGTGCAAATGTTGATAAACGAGCAATGGCTGCTTTGAGTTCGGAAGTGACAAAGGTACTTTGCCGATATTCATCTCCTCCATGCACCACTCGATGACCGACAATATCAATTTCCTGGGGATTGTGAATTACCGGATTCTCTCCACCCCAAAGGGTTTTGAGCATTTCTAAAGTATCAGCCCGTCGAGATTGAGAATCAAAGCTTGTCTTCGATTTACCTTTACGGGTTTTAACCTTTAGCTCTGCTTTACCTTTTTGATGCGTCCAGTCAATTTCTGCTTCCCAGAGGGGGTGTGGCGCAATATCTGGGAGAGCCTGATTACTTAAATCGTATAAGCAACTTTTTTGACTGCTGGAGCCAGCGTTTAATACCAAAACTTTCATGATTTTAAGTTCCTGGCATATAACTCAAACTATTGTCCATATAAGAGCGATCGCCTAATTTTTGCAGCATTGGTTAATTATTATCGAATCTTTACTTAACTTCCTAGTTTTTCTGCTTCAAAACCTTATTTTTGCAGTCTCTCCGACTCAATATGTGAAACTTTTTAATCTTAACTTAATCTAACTTTGATAATTATCAAAAATATTCTTGTAGTTAGGGAAGTTACGATTAGCTTACTTTATTTACGCTAAAGTTATCATAACTTATAAGCGGGTGTAAATTTTACCTGCAATAGATGACTATAATGTCTTCTATGACTGATACTTACTGTAGTTCTGGCTTAAGCTTAAATCCGCAGGCAAACACATTTGATACTGATATTTATGGTATCAATAGAATATTATTAGAAAATCACTCTTGTTTAAAATCCTTAACAGGATTGTAGCCATAAACCTAATTCAGGGATTTGTAGCCGATAATTTTCGGTCAATACTAATGATAAATTAGTAATTGCCAATTGATTTGGTTATATCTTTCCAAACCCGGAGTTAACAATGGCAAATTACACCGAAGCTTTTCCATCATTACCATCAACAGCATGGCAACAAACGTCCTCTACTCTACAGTTATGGACGCAAATAATCGGTAAAATCCGCATGGAATTAACTCCACTTATCAACCACTGGTGGAATGTCACCCTCTACGTTACATCAAGAGGATTAACCACTTCTTCCATACCCTACTCCACTCTTTTCTTCCAAATAGACTTTGATTTCATCGCTCACGAACTTTGTATTTCTACATCTGACGGACAGCGTAGATCCTTCGCTTTAAAATCATATTCTGTAGCCGAATTTTATCAGAAAACAATGGACGCTTTGGCATCCCTTGGCATTAAAGTCAAAATATGGACAATGCCTCAAGAAGTATCCAACCCCATCCTCTTCGAGAATGATACAAAACACGCATCTTATGACCCCGAATACGCACATCGATTTTGGCAAGTATTAGTACAAACAAATCGCGTATTTACACAGTTTCGTTCCCGTTTTATGGGTAAAGTTAGTCCCACACATTTCTTTTGGGGTAGCTTCGACTTAGCCCTTACCCGCTTTTCGGGACGCACTGCACCAAAACATCCCGGTGCCTCTGGAGTCGCTGATTCCATCACCCATGAAGCATATTCCCACGAAGTCAGCAGTTGCGGATTTTGGCCTGGTGGAGGCGGAGTAGAGCCATTTTTCTATTCTTACGCTTATCCAGAACCCGAAGGATTCAAAGAATACCAAATCAAGCCAGAAGCAGCTTATTACCACAAAGACATACAGGAATTTGTTCTACCTTTAGAATCATTAAGAATATCAGACTCCCCCGATGAAACCTTATTATCCTTTCTACAAAGTACTTACGAAGCAGCAGCAGTACTAGGTAAATGGGATAGAGAAGCATTAGAGCGTCCTTAAGTAATTATTTATATCCCGGCTTTATGATTACCTTGTAAATGAGAGGGGGGAGAGGGGGAAGAGTGGGGAGAAAAAAGTGATTTTTACACGTTACCTGATAAGCGGCAAGGGATTAATTATTGGTGATTGTTAATTGGTAATTAACTGCTTACAAATATAGAATTTCAACATTTTGGGAATACTTGATATATCTCAATATGATTTGAAATATGATAAGCACCGATAAGGAACAAAAATCTCCTACTCGCCGTCTAACAACGCTCTATATTTCTTCTTTAGCTGTGGTCGCTTGTTTATCGATTGCGGGACAATTTATCATTCAACGTTTGCTATCTCAGCAGCAAGTAGATATTCAGGTAATAAGCAACGTTCAACATCAACAAATACTCAGTCAAAGATTAGCTAAATTAGCTTTAGCTCTAAAGTTGACACAGGATGAAAATCGTCGTCAAACTTTAGTAAAAGACTTTGAGCAAACTATTGTTGAGTGGGAAACTACAGAAGAAAATTTAGAACAGTTGGAAACTTCAGTAAATGCTTCTCCGGGGAGAAGCGTTAAAATCAGAAATATTATTGAGCAAATTCATCCTAATTGCAAAAAAATGGTTGATGCTGCAAAGCAATTGCTTTCCACAGCCAAGACTGGAAAATTTCAACCTCGTGTTATGCTTTCCCAGCCTTTAAGACAAATTTCGGCTAGTGAAAGACAATTTGAAAAGCAAGTGGATAGAGTAATTTCTGAATATAATCAATATACAGCACAAGCAGTTACCGAGCTAAAGCATATTGAAATGGCATTGCTTGTTTTAACTTTACTAGTATTAATATCGGAAGGTTTTTTGATATTTCAACCGGCAGTCGAGCAACTCCGCACTACGTTTAATAAACTTACCGAAGAACAGAAAAAATCAGAACATTTATTGCTAAATATATTACCAGAAACTGTAGCTAATCGTTTGAAAGAACAACCAACTACTATTGCGGAAGCATTCGCAGAAGTAACGGTTTTATTTGCCGATATAGTCGGTTTTACCCAGCTTTCTACTCAAGTCTCTCCTCAAGAATTAGTGGGATTGCTCAATCAAATTTTTTCAGCTTTTGACGAACTTGCAGAAAAACATGGTTTAGAAAAAATAAAGACAATCGGCGATGCTTACATGGTGGTTGGTGGTCTACCAAATCCTCAAAAAGACCATGCAGAAGCTATAGTAAAAATGGCGTTAGATATGCAGCAAGCTATAAAGAAATTTAACGTTGAAACTGGCTCAAATTGCAATATTCGGATTGGGATTAATACTGGTCCTGTTGTTGCAGGAGTTATAGGAATTAAAAAGTTTATTTATGATTTATGGGGTGATACTGTTAATATTGCTAGTCGTATGGAATCACACGGAATTCCCGGTAATATTCAAATTTCTCAAACTACTTACGAAATAATCAAAGATAAATTTACAGATACATTTACAAATCAATATTTATTAGAATCGCGCGGTTTAATTGAAATCAAAGGTAAAGGAGAGATGCAGACTTATTTGGTGGTTGGGAAGGACAAATAGTCTATTTTGGACTATTCTAAAATCGACTATAGGCTGTTTTTATGTTGCTTTTGTAAAAACACCTGTGGATAAAAGTATAGTTTCAAGCGAATATCAAACCTTTCTCAAGCTGCTAAGGAATATCCGAACTGAACGTGGATGCACCCAAGAAAGCCTTGCAAAAGCAGTTGGTGAAACTCAATCATTCATTAGTAAATGTGAACGAGGCGAAAGACGTATAGACGTTGTTGAATTACGACATTTTTGTGTGGGGATTGGAATTACTCTTACAGAATTCACACAAAAATTTGAAGAAGCCTTAGTACGAGGTTAAATGTGGTTCAGCAAAATAATCAAAATTCTGACTTTGAGGTGTATCTATCCCGAGTTGAACAACACATATCTACGTTATCAGGAAAACCAAAAAAACTTAGTCAAGTAAAAATTTTAATTCTTCGGACTCTTTGGGAAGAAGGAAGTCAGTTTCCTAAAGGATGGGTTTTATCAAATAAGCTACTTCAATTAACAGAACAGAAATATTTTGATAGACGAATACGAGAATTGAGAAATGAAGCTGGATGTACAATTGAGACTGGAATATTTAATGGTCGATCTGCATACCGACTTTTAACCGATCAATTGGGACAAGCTTTTGATAGAACCTATTTAACAGCTGCTCAAAAAAAGAAACTTTTTGAAAAATTTAATTATCAATGTGCTGTCTGTAATCGTTCTTTTTCGCCAGGAGAAAAAGGATTAGAAGCCGATCATAAAATTCCTTTGATTCGCGGTGGAAGTTCAAATTTAGATAATTGGCAAGCATTGTGTATTGATTGTAACGTCTCAAAAAGAAGGTCTTGTCAAGACTGTCAAGAAAATTGTTACCAATGTGCTTGGACATTTCCTGAAAATTATGGTCAAATTACTCCAGTAAGCTTGCCCAATCAACTATTAAATTCTTTACGCGAAATAGCACAAAAAAAAGGCGTACATTCTCAGGATTTAATCATTGAAGCGGTGGAAAAATTGATAAAGGAACAAAGTTAAGTACTTAGGCAAAATTAATTGTGGATTTGTCATTGCGAGTGGAACGAAGTGAAACGAAGCATTCAGCTCCGCTGAATGCTTCGCTGTCGCTCGCAATGACACAATTAATTTTGCACAGTCACTTAACTAAATACTAAAGGCAGTTCTAATTGTTCGCTTTTTTCGCTGGAATTGTTTTCTATATATAGCCATTTGTAGAATGCAATCCCAAATGCTTTAGCAACTGGTGGGGGAAAAGCATTACCAATCTGGCGATAAACTGCTGTCTTTCCTCCAGAAAAATACCAATCATCGGGAAAACCTTGAAGCCTCGCAGCCATTCTGTTGGTTAATCTAGGTAATCCTAAAAAGTCTCTTTCGGGTGCTTCATTTGCAATACTTTTTCCGTCAATACCAAGTTCAAGCCATTCTTTTTTAGCACGTTGCGGTCCTAAATCGGCTCCTCCATGTTTTTTGCTACCTCCAACCAAGCAAGGAGCAATTTGATTAGCTTTTTTGACCCAATCATTTAATCCTAACCACCCTTTTGTACCCATTAAATCCCTTAGAACTTCTCCCACAGTATTTGTTTTAACAATTGATTTTGTCCAAGGAAAAAGAACTTCTTTGTCTTTTCTCCCTACAAGAATGAATCTTAAGCGGGCTTGAGAAACACCATATTCAGCAGAATTTATCACTTTCCATTCACAGTAATAACCTAAATAATTTAACTCCGAAATAATCCAGTTGCGGTAGTTATTAAACTTAATGCTGCTAAGTCCTCTGACATTTTCTAAAAGAATGAAATTAGGTAAACATTCAGAGATAATTCTAATTACTTCTGGAAATAAATCTCTTTCATCTAAGCAACCAAGTTGCTTTCCTCCCGAACTAAAAGGTTGACAAGGTACTCCTCCTGCAACCATATCAATTCCTTTAAATTCTCTAGCATCAAATGCTCTTAAATCTGCTTTTATAACATTCCAATTAGGTCTATTTAGTTTTAGAGTATTACAAGGATGGCTGTCATTTTCAATCAGTGCTATATGAGAAAATCCTGCTTGCTCTAAACCTAAAGCTTGCCCACCGGCACCTGCACATAATTCCAGACTTGTTAATCTTTTCATTCTAATTAAATTATACTTTTGCTTATATATTAATAAGACGATTGAAGCATTTGATTTATCTATAGTCGCATCATTTTTTATTTCCCCCCATTTACCGATTGATAAATCTTAATATATTCGATTATCCTGATGTGTTGTGTAGGTGTAGAGCATAATAATATTACACGGTGTTGAAGGAGGAATCGCAATGTCTATTAGGGGTGTAAGGTTAGCTCGCAATCGAGTTAAACGATGTTTCAATGTAGCTATACTCTGCTTGAGCTTGAGTTTAACAGTGGCTTGTCAACAATCTGAAAAAACTTCTAACAATTCGTCGAATAAAAATTCTCAAGATTCAACGGTACAGCCTGCGAATCCCAGCAACAAAGATGTTGTAGCTTTACCACAAAAAACGCCAGGGGAAATCACGGTAAATCTACCAACACCTTTTCCTTCTCCTGTACCTAGCGCTCGATCGCAAGTTGCTCCACCAGATTCTTCCTCGGTTGCTAGGGCACCGCAAAATTTTTCCTCGCCGCCTGCAACCCAAACTAATCCCGAGCCTAATAATTCTATTCCCGAAGCTTTAACCGAAAAGCTTTCTCCCCAAGCTGCGGCTCCAGGAACTATTCCTCAACCGCAACCTCAAGTAGAAACTCGCACGCAACCAACTTCCCCTAAACCAGTTGTTCAAGCTTTGAGAAAAGCTGCTAAAAACCCTGGTAGAAAAATTGCAGCTGCGAGCAATACGAATGTCTACCAGAGCCGCAGATTAGGGGTTAATTTTAAGTACCCCAAAGGCTTTGTGATTAAAGAGCCACAAGACACTTCTAATTCATCCAAAATTTTAGAATTATGGAGTCTCAAAGATTATCAGGCAATCGAATCTGGTAAGTTTAAAAATACATTTACCCCAGGAAATATGAGTATTTCGGTAGAGGATAATCCTAGAGGTTTGTCTTTGGTTCAATGGGTAACTAATAATGACGAACTCGGAGATATCATACCAGAAAGCTACGATACACACATTGTTGCCGGAAAGGAAGCAATGTCTTTTCGTACTGATGGCTTATATGATTTTCAAAATTTAGTATTACCTAATAGTGATGGTAAAAAGGTTATTTTAATTAGTTTTGCTCAAGGAGATAGAAGCTATCAAACAGTCTTTGAAAAAGTAGTTTCTACTTTGCAAGTTAACTAAAACAGGAGAGGTGGAGATGGGGAGAAAGGAAGAATAAGACAATAACTAACTTACTCGCTACTTCCCGTCCTCCTAACCCTTAGCTCCTAACTATTTCTTAACCAATAATATAAGATGAATTGATTTCTCTTACTTGTCCGATTAGAACTAATACTTGATAAACCATTACCGCTACTTCTGCACGAGTTGCAGCTTGATTGGGGTTAAGTTTTCCTGTGTCGGGATAGTTAACAATTAATCTATTTTGAGTCGCTGTTGCTACTTCATCTTTCCCGTAATCGGGAATTTTATTTTGGTCCTTATATATACTTAGGTCAATTTCTCCTTCAGTGGTTAATCCTAATCCGTTTACTAAGGAGACAATAACCTGTATGCGAGGAATATTTTGATTGGGGAAGAATTTTTTCCCCGGATATCCCGAAAGAAGCTTACTTTGGTATGCTTGCTGAATTACTTTATATGCCCAGTAGCTTTGTTTCACATCCTCAAATTTTATCGATTCGCGCAAAAGCTCGGGATTAAAGGCTTTTACTAACAATGCCGCATATTGCGATCGCGTCATTGTTGCATCTGCTCTAAAGGTGCGATTGGGAAATCCTTTAACTATGCCTAAGTTGACAAGCTCTTGTATAAATTCGCTTGCCCAGTGACCGCTGATATCAGTTAATTCACTAATTCGCGATCGTGGTTGTACTTCTGGCTGGGGTTGAGCTTCTGGTTGGGGTTGTGGTTCGGGTTCTGGCTCGATTTCGGGTTCGGGATCTGCAAAAAACTGTACGTTCCCATTCACAGATAGGGGATCTACCTGATTATCTATGGAAATCAATTTGTGAATGCTGGCATTTTGAATGTCAAATTGACCATTATCGCGAAAAACATTGTTTCCGGGGCTAAAATTCCTGCCAATATCAGGTAATGCATTTGAAACAACAGTTAAACCGTCTTGGATATTGTTTTCGCATAGGTTGTCTCGCAAAACCGGACGAGCATCACCAGATACAACTATTCCAGAACGATTTTCGTAAATTCTATTCTCCGTAAGTATACTCGTAGCCCTATCCCCAATAGCTATACCAAAACCCGTTTGAAAACAATCATTACCTTTAATTTCACCCCGAGAATTTTTAGTAATAGAAATACCATTTGCAGAATTTCGAGTAAATATATTGTCTTTGATAGCTGGATTGGCATTACCAGTAACAAAAACTCCTTCGCGTTGAGAGTTAATGAAGGTACAATTTATAACTGCGGGCGAAGCCGATTCAATCCAGACAGCAGTACCACGGCTAGCCGGATTTGTCACAGTGACTCCTCGCAGTCGAGCCGCATTGTTTAATACAATTGTCACATTTTGTCCGGCAAAATTAGGGCTGAGATGTCTGCCACTACCATTAATTACAATGCCGCGCCCTTTGTGATTTTCATTACCCATAATTGTGACTCCAAACGGCACAATTAAAGGAAATGTTTCTCCACTCGTAGCGTTGTAGCTATCTTCAGCAAGTTGAATTTTCGTTCCCGAGGCAGATTGCTTCAGGGCTTGAGTAATTGTTTTAAGTGGCGCTTGTTGGCTACCAGAATTACTATCGTTGCCGGTAGTCGGACTTACATAAATTAATTTAAGCATATTAATATTAATACTTGTTCATTTACGTTGAAAATACTACCGCGAAAAAACTCAGTATGTAGGTAGCGTTGATAGCATAAGCTAAATAAAAAAGACTTCGTATTCCACTTGGGGAGTTTAGTATTAATAAGAACAATAATAATCAAGATAAGTATAGTAATACAAGGATGTACTTTTCTCAACTGAAAAAAAGCTAAAGTTGTATCTTTTCTGCTTGCCTAATTTCAGGTACTTCAGATAAGAAATAATTTTTATGACAACTTTGTTCCGCATGTTTTACAAAATTTA
Source organism: Rivularia sp. PCC 7116 (assembly GCF_000316665.1). Lineage (GTDB taxonomy): Bacteria > Cyanobacteriota > Cyanobacteriia > Cyanobacteriales > Nostocaceae > Rivularia. Next base: position 3,858,263 of record NC_019678.1, read on the forward strand.
GCATCTTCATCATGAAAATCTAAACCGCATCCAGGACAAATTGTTTCTACTTCATTAGCGGTTTTAACTATGCGCTTAATTAAATCTCCTACCTGCCAGGGAATTAATGCGATACCTGTTAGAATCATCAAAACTGTTAAAAGACGACCAATTTGTGAAACGGGAGTAACATCACCAAATCCTACAGTTGTCATGGTGACAATTGAAAAATATATTGCATCTACGAAAGTTGTAAACACTTGCGGATTTACCGGATGCTCGACTTGATAAATTAAGCCGGAATAGACAAAGATAATTGCAAATAATATAAATAATATTCTTGTAAAAATAGCACCGTCTTCTGTTGTAATATGACCAAATAAAAATTTTCTATCAATATATCTAATTAATCGCAAGATTCGGAACCATCGTAATAAGCGAATATAGCTAATATCAATAATTCCCATAAAGAAGGGTAAAATTGCAATTAAATCGATAATTGAATAAAAACTGAAAATATACTGAATTCTATTTTCTGCGCTCCATAACCGCAATAAATATTCTACTGCGAAAATATTAATAATCAATATATCAGCGACATTGAGAACGAAACTTATGGACTCAGAAGTTGGATAAGTTTGTACTACAAAAATACCTGAAGAGAGCATTACTAAAACAACAATACTAATGTTGATTATTTTTCCTAATGGTGTTTGTAAGTCTCTTAAATAGAAATCAATATTTTCTCTAGTAATTACCATAGTTAAGTTAGTCTAATATTTTCACTTTAATTCGTATCATATTTATTTCAATACTTCGGCTAAATATAATTGTTTTTGTTTATTTGAAGTAAGTGAAAACCAATTAAAACTAATGTTGTCTGTATATATACTTACAATATTGACAGAATTTAACTCGTTGAGCTATACCCGTTATATGATAATTTCTTTACAAAATATGATTGTTTAAAGATGTCAAAGATTATTGGTTTAGATAATTTAACAGTAGAAGAAGTTAACAAAGAGTTAGCTAATGGTGCGAAATTTGTGGTCTTCCTTTACTGTTTCTCTTTAATTGTAGTCACTTTTAAACGTAGTTCTAGTATTTATTTTATTAAAGCTGGTGAAGGTACGTTCAAACACAGTATTAAATTCACTGTGATGTCAATATTTCTTGGCTGGTGGGGAATACCTTGGGGAATAATCTATACAGTTCAGGCACTTGTAACTAACCTGCAAGGTGGAAGAGATATGACTCAACAGGTAATGTCAGCATTAAGACAGCAACCAGTAGAGTAAATAAGTAAATAAGTAAACAAGTAAGTAAATAAATATATGAAATATTGTGCAGTTTTTTCAAGATAACCGGTTTCTTATTGTCTACATCGAAAAAACTTTTCTTTGATGACAAGAAACCGGATTTATGTAGACTTATTTCAATTTATCGAGAGAGCTTCAATCATCATTATCTAAAAAAGATAGAAATGAATTGGCAAAAATCGCTGCTTGGGTTCTGTCACGTAATTCTAAACGGTTCAATATGTTAGTTACATGATTTTTAACCGTACCTTCTGAAATATAAAGTTTTTGAGCGATTTCTCGGTTATTGGCACCAGTTGCAATCAAACTCAACACTTCTTTTTCTCTCTTAGTCAATTCCGCTAAAATTGGCGGTGGAGAGGGCGATGGATTTTCTGTTGTTGCTGGAAATTGAGTTAAAAGTTTTTTGACAATTCCCGGCCCCAATTGAGTGTATCCTCTATGTACTGCACGAATAGCAACAGCTAATTCTTCTGAGGGTGTATCTTTGAGTAAATAACCCATTGCTCCATTTTGCAATGCTGCTTTGATATATTCATCGTCATCAAAAGTTGTTAATACTAAAATTTTTGTTTGTGCAAATTTATTTTTAATCTCTTTTGTTGCGGCGACACCATCCATTAAAGGCATTCGGATATCCATTAACACAACATCGGGCTGAAATTTTTCTACCATTGCCACCGCTTCTTGCCCGTTTTGAGCTTCTCCAACAATTTCTAAATCGGGTTCTAATTCTAATAAAGTTTTTAAACCTTGGCGAATTAAATGTTGGTCATCTACAAGTATTACGCTAATCATGTTTAATATAAAGAGTTAATAATTAGTGATTATTTTCTTCTGCTTGTCTTTTTGTCTGCCGCCAGCTTATTAATTGCTAGTTTCCTTGGTTAAAATTAGGAATGGCCGCAACTGGCACATTTTGCTTGTAGGGTGCTGTGACAGTTCGCTTGATTTCTAAGGCAATAATAAGGTTTTCCTGTCACGCACCAACCAAAGCCTTATGAAAATTGCGGCCATTCCTGAAAATTATTTACTTGTTTATATATTCCCATCAAAACCAGTTGACGCAAACCTTGATAAAGGAACATCAACTGTTATTTTAGTTCCTCCACCGGGAATGCTCTCAATATTAAAATCACCTTCCAAGGCTAAAGTGCGATCGCGCATACTTTGCAGTCCAAAACCTGTAGTATTTTGGCTAATGTCAAAACCGTTTCCATTATCTTGAATCATTAGATGTAATTTAGTGGCTGTTGTAGTTATTTGTAAGTTAACTTCTGTAGCTTCTGCGTACTTGGAAATGTTTGTTAATGATTCTTGGATTATTCTATAAATTGCGGTACTAACATCGCGGGGCAGAGAATAAAACAAGTTAATATGATAATTTGGTTTAATATTTGTGGAATGGTGAAAATTTTGCACCAGTATATCAATAGATGTTTCTAGGGATTGCTCTTGTAAAGGATTAGAACGCATCGCTGAAACAGATTCTCTGACATCTTTAAGTGCTTGAGAGCCGAGTTCTTTAGCTCTAATTAAAAAATCTGTAGCTTTTTCTGGATTATTATTTAATAATTTCGTGGCAGTTTCCAGTTGTAAATTTAAAGCTGTGAGGGAATGCCCCAAAGAATCGTGAATCTCTCGCGCAATACGATTTCTTTCTTCGAGGGTAGCTTGATTTTCAATTTTTAAGGCATATTTACGGAGTTTTTCGTTCGCAGCAGTTAATTTATCTCTACTCTGCCGTTCCGAAAGTACCGCATTCATTAATAGTAAAACAAAAACCAAGGCTAATACAAATAATGATATAAAGCTAAATTGAAAGAACCAGAATTTCTGTAATCTCCTAGGTGATACGTTCGGAAATCTGATTCTAAATGTTATTAAAAATAAAGAAAAAGAAATTCCTGCAACAACCAAGCGTCCCGGAAGTTTAAAAATTAAGCAACTGCGAGTTACTAAGACTAAATTAAGAAACGGAAAAAGTCGTGATGTTCGACCACCAAAAAAGTTGGTAATTAAAATTAATAATATTTGGCAAGCCGTATAAATGATTTTATTTGTTCGATTATTAGTAGGTAATCTTAAACCCATTAACCCGAAAACAGTTAAACTAATAATCATTAATTCTGGGAAACTTGTCTGAAATCTTTGTACGGGATTGATAGTTGAAGCAATCGCTGCAAATCCCAGCAATATCCACTCTAAATAAAGTAAAAATTTAAAAGGATGATTTTTAACATCTATAGCGCGGCTCATAAGCGTTCCTTCAATTAATTATATTTAGACAAAGAACAACTACCTGTTTTTAAAAAAATTCTTAACTAAGAGTTTGGGAATTTATACGTAGATCCTAAATTAATACTAAATATACATTCAAACCTGGCACCATGACCAAAGTCATGGTTTGATACATGACTTTATCTAGATATTTTTACAAAGCCATTCGTTACTTTTTACTCATGTGAATACTGAGGTTGGAATTATATGATGGTGACATCGAACAAAACAAACCCAGGAAGCTTAACATGAAACTCAAAAAATTATCTTTCTTAGCCGGTGCAATTGCTTTAACTTTGACTGCAATTCCTTTTGCCGCTCAAGCTAATCTCAATTCTTCTTCATCAACAGTTGTTGCTCAAGCTAGAAAGCAAGGTGGATGGAAGGACAAGTTAAATTTGACTGATGCACAAAAAACTCAAATGCAGGAAATTAAAGAAAGCGCTCGCGCTCAAATGCGGGAAATTTTGACTCCCGAACAAGTACAGAAATTAGAAGCAGCAAAAGCTAGCGGACAAAAGAAGCGTGGAGTATTCCGTACCTTAAATTTAACTGACGCTCAAAAAGCAGAACTCAAGAAAATTCGAGAATCCAAGAAAGCGCAATTTGAAGCTATTCTAACCGACGAACAAAAAGCTCAAATGCAAGAAATGAAGCAAATGCGCCAAAATCGTCGTTCGCAAGCTAAAGGACTTAAAGGAGAGCGCAAAGGAAAAGGTAAATTTAAGCGCTTAAATTTGACTGAAGAGCAAAAAACTCAAATGCAGGAAATTAAAGAAAGCGCTCGTGCTCAAATGCGAGAAGTTTTGACATCCGAACAAGTACAGAAATTAGAAGCAGCAAAAGCTAGCGGACAAAAAAAACGCGGAATATTCCGTACCTTAAATTTAACTGACGCTCAAAAAGCAGAACTTAAGGAAATTCGAGAATCCAAGAAAAGTGAAATCGAAGCAATTTTAACTGACGAACAAAAACAGCAGCTTCAAGAAATGCGTCAAAATCGTCGCGGCAACCGCAGTTAATAATGAGAATTAATCAGAATTTCTAATAAAAGTTAGTTCTGCTACGTTCGTTTAAGAAAAAGGAATTCGATACTTCCTTTTTCTTTTTTTATTAAATTTCTGCTAAGGTAGGTAAAAAACCACGATAGAAAATCCCATATAACGCGGATTATACTCATGGGCTTAGGGCAATGAGTTTCTATAATGGTTACATCAAAAAGGATAAATCCACGAGGCATTAATGAAGCTTAAAAAATTATCCCTCTTAGCTGGTGCGATCGCAGTGGCTTTTAGTATCACTCCCTTAGCAGTAAACGCCCAAGTTAACAATAAAGCACCGCAAAGAGTTTCTCAAGCTAAACGTCCTCCAAGTCCCTCAGAACTAAAGCTCACTCAAGAGCAGATGAAGCAAATTAATGAGATACTCTCTAACCGGAGTACTCAGATGCAGAATGTTTTGACACAACAGCAACGACAAAAAATTCAGACGGATTTGAAAGCAGGTAAAAACCCCCGAGAAGTTTTTGCCTCTATTGATTTAAGTAAGCAGCAGGAAGGCCAATTACGAACTATTGCGCTCAATTCCCAGAAGAGAATTGAGGCGGTTTTAACCACCGAACAGAAGAACAAAATCAAAAAGTGGCAAGCCGAACAACAAGGCCAAAGACAGCAGCAGCAACCGAAAAAGTAAGCCAGTAATTTTAATTGGATAGCAGCATGTAAGGTGGACAACATCGTCCACCTTTATTTTTAAGTAATAATAAAAAAGTTGAGAGTCGAGACATAGCGGTGCTAATACTGCTCGGTTAAGGAATTGAACACAATCGTAAGATCCCCCAAACCCCCTTAAAAAGGGGGCTTAGTTCTAGGCTGTGTACTCTGTACCTTTTTTGGGATTTCGTTCATACGAAAAATGTGTCTAGTTCCGATGGCTGAAGTCTAGTTTTGAGAAAGCTTTGAGCCACAAATTAATGTCACGTACAAAATACTAAAAACCGCCCAAATTTCAACAAAGTACACAGCCTAGCTTAGTTCCCTCCTTTTTAAGGAGGGCTAGGGAGGATCTCCTCTTAACCGAGCAGTATTGATAGCGGTGCTAAATCAATAATCAATTTTAAAAAAGTAAATTTTTTTTAATTTTCACGAATTATTTAGGAATGCGATATAAGTTCCCAAAGGAATTTTTGGCTGATGAAAGTTAATTTAAAAAGCTGGATACTTACCGTTTTTATTTCCGCCAGCCTGCTTAACTCAAGCTGCGATACAATATCAGCTCAGCAGTTGAGTGCTGAAAATATAGTTATTCCCCAAGCTCAAAATTCTCCCGTTAAAAATTCTCAAGTTCAAGATTCAAAAATACTTCATATAGTTAACCGTCTTAGCTTTGGTGCTGCTCCTGGTGATGTAGTAAAAGTTAAAGAAATTGGTATCGATAAATATATCCAACAGCAGCTAACACCAGAATCAATACCCGAACCTCAAAGCTTAAAAAATCAACTTTCTCAACTGCAAACTCTGAAATTAACTCCCGCCCAATTATATTCGCAATACAGCGTTGGTACCTTAACAAAACCAACTCCAGAAATACGAAAAAAAAGGCGAAAAAAACAAAGATTAATTCGTAAACAAGCAGTCAGAGCTAGATTGCTCAGAGCAACAGAAAGTCCCCGCCAACTCCAAGAAGTAATGGTGGATTTTTGGTACAACCACTTCAACGTATATCAAAATAAAGGACTTACTCGTTTGTGGATGAGTGCTTACGAGGAGCAAGCAATTAGACCTCATGTTTTCGGTAAATTCCGAGACTTATTAGGTGCAACCGCTCGCCATCCAGCCATGTTGTTTTACCTGGATAACTGGCAAAATACCGCTCCTAACAATCGTCCCAAAGGCAGATTTAAAGGCTTAAATGAAAACTACGCTAGGGAATTAATGGAATTACATACCTTGGGTGTCGATGGCGGCTATACCCAAGAAGACGTGATTGTCTTAGCAAAAATCTTTACCGGTTGGGGTTTCCATAATAAACCCCGCAAAGTAAAAAATGGTTATGATTTTTACTTCAATTCCAAGCGCCACGATTTTACCGATAAAGTCTTTCTGGGCAAACAAATCAAAGGTAGCGGTATTGCAGAAGGAGAACAAGCATTAGATATTTTGGCAAAGCATCCAGCTACAGCCCGTCATATCAGCTATAAGCTAGCGCAGTATTTTGTGGCAGACGAACCACCAAAAACCTTAATCGAGAAATTATCAAAAAGCTATTTAGCTACAGATGGCGACATTCAAGCCGTACTCAAAACCTTATTCCAAAGCTCCGAATTTTGGGATCGAAAATATTACAACGCCAAATTCAAAACACCATATCAATACGTTATTTCCAGTATTAGAGCCACCGACACCCCAATCAACGATTTTCCCAGAATTAACAGCATATTACACAGAATGGGAATGCCTTTATACGGCAATCCAACCCCAGACGGATATAAAAATACTCAACAAGCCTGGTTAAACCCCAACGGCATCAACTGGCGTTTAAGCTTCGCCAACACCATAGGTAGAGGGGGATTAAAAAATAGAAATAGGAACAACAAAAAAAATAACAATAATAAAAACACACCCCGTCGCCCTAATAAATCAATTGATTCCGCACAATTAGCAAATACCCTAGGAAACAACTTCTCCGCAAAAACCCAAGAAGTATTAAACGAAAGTCCCCCCAAACAAAGAGCCGTCATTATTTTGGGTAGTCCAGAATTTATGTATCGGTGAGTCAGTCAACAGTGAGCAGTCAACAGTGAACAGTGAACAGTGAACAGTGAACAGTTATCAGTGAGCAGTTATAAATTATTTCTCCCCCCTCTCCCCCCTCTACCCCCTCTCCCCCTCTAACTTCTTCCCTATTCCCTACTTTTATGAAACGTCGTAAATTCATCCAACAAGCCGGAATCTTTTCTGCTTCGAGTTTGATTGCAGTCGGAAGTAATGCTTTTGTAAGCAGAAGTATAAGCGCGACTCCCAACTCGAAACGGTTGATAGTTATTTTTCTGCGCGGTGCAGTTGATGGACTTAGCGTAGTTGTTCCCTATACTGAAACCGCTTACTATCAAGCCAGAAAAAGAATCGCTATTCCTCAACCAGATAAACCAGGTGGTGTATTAGATTTAGATGGAAAATTTGGACTGCATCCGGCTCTTGCTGCTTTAATGCCTTTATGGAAGCAGAAAAATCTGGCTTTTGTCCACGCTTGCGGCTCCCCAGAGTCCAACCGTTCCCATTTTGATGCTCAAGAATATATGGAAACCGGTACTCCTGGAGTTAAACATACTAAAGATGGTTGGATGAACCGTCTTTTGGCTGTAATGTCTGTAGACAATAATCCCATCCAAGGTGTAAATGTTGGTTCAACTATTCCCCGTATTTTCACTGGCAATGCTGCCGTTGCTACAATTCCCGCAGGGCGTAGAACTGCCAAACGCTTACCTATAGATAATCCGAAACTAGCTACAGCATTCGACAAATTATACAGCGGTAACGATGCCTTGAGTAAAACATATCGCGATGCCAGACAAGCCCGCGAAGCATTGATGGAATCCGATGTAGAAATGAAACTCGCAAATAACGGCGCACCTCTGCCTAAAGGCTTTTCTAGAGATGCCCAACGTTTAGCAAGATTAATGGTACGCGATTCTAGAATTGAGCTGGCATTTTTGGGTTTAGGTGGTTGGGATACCCATATTAATCAAGGAAATACCAAAGGACAATTAGCAGGACGTTTAAAAAGATTAGGTGACGGTTTAGCTACTTTGCAAAAAGAATTAGGGGAAGTATATAAAAGTACTAGTATCATTGTGCTATCCGAATTTGGACGTACAGTTAGAGAAAACGGAAATGGTGGTACAGACCACGGATACGGGAACGTTATGTGGTTATTAGACGGTAACATCAACGGTGGCAAAATTTACGGTGATTTCCCCGGATTATCAGGCGATCGCCTCCATCAAGGAAGAGATTTAGCAGTTACCACCGATTTTAGAGACGTTATCGGCAAAGTTTTACAAGAACGCATGAATCTAGATAAAACGCAAATTAGCAAAATATTTCCGAACTACAATTTTACAGGTGAAAGGTTTAAGTTTTAAGGTTAAAAATGAGGAGTTAAAAATTCTACCCCCTCTCCCCCTCTCCCACTCTCCCTATCCCTCCCCACAGGATTTCGCAATAGGTACAGATTCAGCTAATATAACTAAACAAACGTGAACCGTAATGGATTAGGGAAACTCCGGTGCAATTCCGGGGCTGTGCCGCAACTGTAAATGAAGTTATGAGTTGTAAGGGATTAGTTATGGTTTGTGAATCAGTTGATTTAATAAATTGAATTGTTAACTCCTAACTTCTCACTCCTAACTTCTTAGCCAGAATGCCTTTCTGTTATTTGCTCACTTTATTTCCTGCGTTGCACGGGAACGGAGCCTTTTGAAAATAATGCAAATTACCGATAATTCCAATTCCACTAAATTACAATTTCCAAATTTAGAATTACCTCCCCTGCCAATGAAGCGCCCTTTGCTTATGATTGGGCACGGCACAAGGAATCCAGAGGGAAAACAGGCTTTATTAGATTTTGCTAGTGCTTATCAAGCTTTAGATAATTCTCGTCCGGTATTGCCTTGTTTTCTAGAATTAACAGGGCCTACAATTCAAGAAGGTGTGGACGAGTGCATCAAAAACGGCTATACCGAACTTTCAGCTTTACCAATTTTATTGTTCGCCGCACGGCATAACAAATTTGATATTACCAACGAATTAGATAGCGCCAGGGTTAGATATCCTGAATTAAAGTTTCACTACGGCAGACACTTCGGCATTACACCCACATTCATCGAATTATGGCGCAATCGTTTAGCTGAACTCGATAAACCCGAATATAATCCCCACCAAATTTCCCGTCAGGATACCGTACTTTTATTTATCGGTAGAGGTTCAAGCGATCCCGATGCCAACGGCGATGTATATAAATTAGCTCGAATTATATGGGAAGGTAGCGGTTATTCTACCGTTGAAACCTGTTTTATCGGCATTACCCATCCCCGATTAGAGGAAGGTTTTCAGCGGGCTCGTTTATATAAACCAAAGCGGATTATTGTTTTACCTTACTTCTTATTTATGGGTACTTTAGTCAAAAAAATCTTTGACATCACAGCCCAACAGCAAGAGCAATACCCGGATATCTCTATTACTGCCCTACCAGAAATCGGTTTGCAGCCAGAATTATTAACCGTACTCCGAGAGCGAGAAATAGAAACTCAACTCGGCGAAGTAAAAATGAATTGTGAGATGTGTAAATTCCGCAAGGCTGCTGTATCGGATAGTCAAGGGCACGGTCATTCCCACGACCATCATCACCATCACAATCATGACCATTCACACCCACCCGTAGACCCCTACGCAGATATTGATAACTATCATCAAAGGATTTGGCAAGTTCCGTAGGGAAGGTTTTGATAGATAAAAAATAAGGCGTTGCTGAATCAAAATATGAAGTATTGATTTCACATTGTTGGAGACGTAGCATTGCTACGTCTCTACATTTCTAATTCCTTAACTTTCTGAAAATCGAATTCAGCTAATGCGATATAAGAAATGAAAATTGCTGAAATAAAATATTAAATTAGACTTTTCAAAATTCCTAAAATTTTACCCAAGTCACTGATAAAATATTCATTCAAATCTACTTCAATAACTTGACCTTTAAGTGCCAATAATTTCCAATTCGTTCCAGTTGGTTACCACACCATAAATTGTCGAAATATCCTTATACCATTTCTTCATAAAGATGCGCTGAATTTAGCCCGTGTAGACGGTGAATCTAGTTGGAGGTGTCGGTTTGGGTCCCCCAAACTAGTGTTACCCTAACGGGTCACTTCGTGAACGCGGAGTGTCTCCCGGAGGGAGATACCCGGAGGGGCTTTGTTTAAGTAGCCCCGCTCTTATAGAGTGTTAGCGGAGCGTGTCCGTAAGGACATGGGCGATTGAGCACAGCCTCTTTATCCCATGCCCAATGCCCCATCCCCCATGCCCAATAAATCTACTCAATCAAATCCAACTTCTTCAAAAACACTCCTAACGGTAATAAAAGAGTCTTCGCCACATCTTCTAATTCGCTTAACTTAACTGAGGCACCTTGTCCGTCGCGTAACAACCAAATAACAGTACTGCTTACACCCGATTTTTGCTGTAAAATTCGCCAGTTAGGAATACCCGCTCGCTGCATCAAGTCCAACAACACTGTATCTTTAGAATTTCCCTTAGCATAAATTGTCGCGAACAAGAAACGCAAAAAGCCGATTGCCGTACCAAAAACTAGAATCACAGCCACGAATACGTATACAAGATACAAGCTATTAAAATTCATGAGTAATGATAATCTTATTTTTTCTATTACTTTCCCCGTACTAGATTACCGAAATCCTGAAGATTTTAAGCAAGAGAAAGCAGTAGATTTAAACTATTAAGTAATTAATTCCTAATTTCCAACTCCCTACTATGTCTGAAGAATTCGCTATTGGTAGTAAAGTTCGCGTGGTAGCGCTACCACCTTACATAAAAACTGCCGAACCTATGCCTATGTTGCGTCCTCCCGATATAATCAATGTTGGAGAAGAAGGTATCGTTCTTGACCGTCGCCCAGGTGGATACTGGGGCATTCGCTTCGCAAAAGGGGCGTTTCTCTTAGATAGTCAGTATCTAGAATCTGTAGAAACTCATACCCAAGAAAAATCAGGGGAAGAAAAATAGTCAAAATAAAGTTCTTAGTAGCGCCTTAGCGCATCCGGATTCTAGATGCGCTAAGGCTCTACTACGAACATTTATCTTAATTAACTATTAAATACAAATACATCTACAGTACGACTAATTGTAAACTTATTTAAAGTAGTCATTCGTACTCTGCATCAAAATGAATCGCCGCAATTTTCTAAATATATTATTTGCCAGTATCTTTGTATTTTTGGGATGGTTGAATTTTACCCCTGCTGCCGATGCAATGGGTGGTAAGCTTCCGTCTGTTAACGAACCTGCACCAGAATTTACTTTACCAACCAATACTGGAGATGGGGAAATTTCTCTTTCCGACTATCGCGGTAAGTGGGTAGTACTTTACTTTTATCCCAAGGATTTTACTCCCGGTTGCACTATAGAAGCCCGCCGTTTCCAAGAAGATTTACCAAATTACTTAGAACAAAATACCGAAATAATCGGTGTTAGTGCTGATGATATTGATTCTCACGCTGAATTTTGCGATTCTGAGGGTTTAAAATTTCCTTTGTTAGCTGACACAACTGGTGCTGTCAGTAAAGCTTATGGTTCTTGGATGAGTTTTATTTCAGTGCGTCACAGCTTTATTATCGACCCAGATGGTATTTTGCGGGAAACTTTCGTGAAAGTTAATCCAATCATTCATTCACAAGAAGTAATGGCAAAACTTAAGGATTTACAACAAACCACTTAAGCACAAAAGGGTTTCATACTGCTGACAATACTCTCTTGTGGGATGGGCTTCTAGTCCATCCTTTAAAATTCAACATTTCCGCTAAACAAATTAATTAATAGCTTTTACCTAACTACATTCATTGCCACAACTTTAAAGAAAATAAGCTAAAAATAGTATTAGAAAGGCGATAATTTTTCAACGAGGCTAAAATATGGATTTTGAGCATGAAGTCCCGGTTGAAAAGAATACAGAAGAAATAGAATTTGCCGAACCTTCTACTCGCAAACCTTTAGAAATATTGCGAGACACCGAAGCTTTGCTGCGTCTTCCTGCTGTTGAAGCATTAGTACCAATTTTACCGCTCAAGTTAAGCGAAAACTTACAAGAAGCTTCCGATATTGCCGATGATTCTTTAGAAGAATTAGCAGAAATAGACTTAAGTCAAATTAACGATTGGGAATTGCGTCCTTTTCGGATTCGCATTGCTTTAAGCTTTGTCGGATTTAGTTCGTTAATGATTCTGATTTTGGCACTTTTTTTAACTACGCTACATCCAGAAATGAGTCCCGCTCAACAAATTGGAAAATATTGGAGCGAATATATTTGGTTTCTTTGTTTGGGTGTTGCTGGAATGTTTCTTTTAGGCAGGGAAGCAATGCGCCCTATTAACAAGCAAAAATACGATGACGATGATGATTATGATGACTATGATGATGAATGGTGAATCAAAATTAACAGCTAGGAGTTAATTAATACCTATTACCCATTCCCAATTACCAATTACCAATTACCAACACTCATGTTTTTATAATAAATCTTGCTGCAAACAATAATTATCTGCAAAGTTTTGTTTATTTATTTTACTTCATCGCTGATTAGGGAATATTACTCATTAATCTAGAAGCTTATAGACCAATTCATCAGTTGGTGCCGTATAAGTATAAAGCGGAAACTTGTAGATTATGAATCACGATGCTTTTATTGTTCAACCTGGTTCAAAAATTTCTTTGAAAAAAGATTACAATACAGCTTTCACAGCTAATTTCCAAGAAAAAGAAGATGCCAAATTAAAGCTGGAAAGAGATATTGAACGATTGGCAAAATATCAGGATATTCTTTACGCTCAAAATACTTATGCGCTTTTAGTTATTTTTCAAGCAATGGACGCTGCTGGCAAAGATAGTACTATTAAGCACGTTATGTCTGGTGTCAATCCTCAAGGTTGTCAGGTATTTAGCTTCAAACAACCTTCCTCAGAAGAATTAGATCATGATTATTTATGGCGGAGTTTTAAAGCTTTACCGGAAAGAGGAAGAATCGGTATTTTCAATCGCTCTTATTATGAAGAAGTTCTCGTAGCGCGCGTGCATCCGGAGTTGTTAGAAAAACAACAGTTACCAGAATATGTAAAAGCCAACAATATATGGAAGCAGCGTTTTAAAGAGATAAATAATTTTGAAAAATATTTAGTTGATAACGGAATTATTGTTCTAAAATTCTTCCTTAACGTCTCAAAAGAAGAACAGAAGAGACGCTTTATGAGACGCATCGAATTACCCGAGAAAAACTGGAAGTTTTCCGCAAGCGATGTCAAAGAGCGTGGGTTTTGGGACAAATATATGCATGTCTATGAAGATGCTTTTCGTCACACTAGTACCCAATGGGCACCTTGGTATATTATTCCTGCCGATCGCAAATGGTTTACCCGGATGGCAGTAGCTGATATCATCTGCTCTAAATTGAAAGAACTCAAGTTAAAGTATCCTACCGTCACCGAAGAACACAAGCAGGATATCTTAAAAGCTAAGGACATTTTAGAAGCTGAAGAATAAACAGTTATCAGTTATCAGTTACCAATTAACATTTTTTAGTAGCTAATTTTTGATTATTATAGTACAATTGCACTATAAAGTTTGATAGAAATTAAAGGTGGAGTGTGAGGAGATATCAATATTTTACAGTTGCTGCAATTGTCTTGGAGTGGTTGGTTAATCAAAGTTTAAGCAATCGCAATCGGACGGGATGCCCAAAATGTATTACATTCGGGTGATATTTATGTGGATGTTGTCTTAAGGGTTACACTTCGGTGTAAGCTTGTACGAAGTTAAATATTTGAAATACTTAGTTAAATTTAAAGAAATAGCTTTTAGTTATGTCGATTATTGCTCTGAGAGCTTGGTATATCGAAAAATATGAGCCGATTCCAGAGTTGGAAAAACGTCAGCCAGACATTCGTATTAGTAAGAAAAGTTTATTAAAGTCGGCTTTGAGAGCAGATTTTTTGGAAGACAGCGAGGAAGTTAGGAATTCTATCTGGTTTGGGCGTTATCTTGAAGGTGACGACATAGAATTTTATATTGAAGGTAGTGGTGGTTATAGTGTCGCTAACATCGATTTGATTAGTCATGAGATTTATTTTACTAAGCAAGCTTTGTTATCGCAGTTGGAGCCGACTATTTTTTTAAGCTATCAAAATGAATATCCCGAAGCTAGCGATGCTTTACGTGAGGGATTGCTTGATAGTTTGGATAAATTGAATTTGCGATCGCGACTTCCTTTAAAATTAATTGAGTCGATTCGTCCAAAAGATGCACCGATGCGATTGGGAAGTAGCATGATGCGAAAAATTCGTAGAAGTTTGTTATTTATTGCAGATGCTACACCTATTACAAGCCTAGATACTGGTAAGGAAAAACCTTTGCTTGTTCCTAGTGCGAATACATGTATCGAACTTGGTTACGCGATTCAAAGCAAGCGCTCCGAACAAATTCTAATCGCACAAATGCAGCGTCAGGATTATGTTGGAGAATTTCCCTTTGATTTGACTGCCACTCAAATAATGCAGTTTAAAGATAGTAGAGAGTTAAATAAAATATTGCCGCAAACGATTGAAAATATTTTAGCCAGATTTAGATTGTTTGCATAGATAAAGGTTTATACTCCCAACCCGCTCTAAAATTACCCATAAAAATTACTTTATTTTCTACCCCCTCTCCCCCCTCTCCCCCTTCTTCCCCCTCTAATTCAATAGGTAATCATCAAGCTGGGGAAAGGGATTAGTTTAGGCAATATATATTTCACTGCATGAGTTGCATTTACCGTCTTCTAATCTTTTTTCATATCAAAATAATGAAGTACGTCAGTTGCTTTTTTTACCGATTCTTCAGTGTCTCGAAAGATAATTAAGAACTTTCCTGCATTTAACCTATCGCGATAAAGCCAAGCATCTTCATTTTGAGGTGGAAGTTCAAAAGTACCACGAAAAATAAAAGCACTTAGTGAACCAGCAATCCCTCCTAAAAAGCCTCCAATCATCATATTGGCAATACCATTAGTGGGAATTATCTTGACATCTGTAAATTGGATGTTTGTGAATAAAGTCAAAATAGAACCCGCAGCAAATCCAATAATTATCAACCAGTAGGTAAAACGGACTTGTACATTCTTTTTATCTGCATCTTGCGATGCAACTAGTCCGTATTCGTCAATATTCTTATAACCTTCACCTAAAATAGTAATTTTTTCCCTGGGTAAATTTTCTTTTTCCAGAGCATCCCGAGCTGCTACTACTTCCGCTCTGGTTTTATAAACTGCAATCAAGTAATTCATTATTTGTGATAAATGAAAACTGGAGTCAATACGTTTTAACCGATTTATACGATACCTATCAATATTAATGAGGATTTTTCAATATAAAAGCCTGCCAAAAACGAGACTTTGACCATACTTATGTAGTATTTTTGGTGAAAAGTCGTATAGTGGTTTTCTGCTATGAAAAAGCTCCTCAGCCACTTCTTGGGTTGCAAAAAGTATATCGCTAAGCTGATTGTATCGCTAGCGATGATCGTATTCGTTTCTTCAATGTTTTCGATACCCGCTTTAGCTACGGGTGTGTATAACATACCAAACCTGACTTCAGACACTTGGATCGTGGATGAAGCAGATTTAATTAGCCGTTTTAATGAAGGTAAAATTATTAGTGCCTTCGATGAATTGGCAAAACAAACTGGCAACGAAGTCAGAATAGTTACTATTCGCCGTTTAGATTACGGAGAAACTCCCGAAAGTTTTACTAAAGCATTATTTGAAAAATGGTTTCCTTCCAAAGAAGCACAAGCAAATCAAACTTTATTAATGATTGACTCCGTGACTAATGGTACTGCCATTATTACGGGCGATAAAGTCAAATCTATAATGCCAGATGATATTGCCCAAAGTGTTGCATCGGAAACGGTTCAAGTACCCCTAAGAAACGGTAATAAATACAATCAAGCCATCTTAGATGCGAAAGAGCGTCTTGTCGCCGTACTTTCTGGTGAGCCAGATCCAGGTCCGCCAGAAGTCACCAACGAAATACAAGTAGAAGGAACATTTACCAAAGCCGAAGACACCGACCAAGGAAATGCAACCGCTTGGGTAGTAGGATTATTGATTGCTGCTACCGTCATTCCCATGGCAACATACTATATCTATTTAGTTTTCCAGCCATCATCTGAAGGATAGGGAATAGTTAATTGGGGATTGGTAATTGGTAATTGGTAATTGGTAATTAATTTGTCCGAGTTAAGGGTTAGGAATTAATTATCTCCTTATCTTCTATTACCCATTACCAACTACCTATTACTTAATTTCTAATCCTGTACGTACTCTTGCCCTGTTGCTAAAGCAATCTCGGCTCGGACAAATTCTCTACCTAGATAAGCAGCATGGTCAAACATGGTTAGCGGGCAGGGCTGAGTTTCTTCAAGAATTTTTACAGATAATTCTTTTGCTGTTCTGGCAGAATATACAGTTGTATGGGTTCGTTCCACTTTTCCTTTGGCTGGAATTACCTTTCCTGTTTCCGGGTCAACGGCTAAACCTCGCTCATCGATAATGTTAGTAAAATGTTTGGCAAAAATGAGTCCTTGTTCCCGGTCGATGTAAATAATAAAGTATCCGGCAGGATCTAAATCAATGTGTCGTTGAGAAAGTTTATCATCTATCGCTTTTAAATTGTCAGCTACATTCATAATTACTTAAAAACTCAAATACTTTTAAGGGTTTTTACATGCTTAGAATAAGTGTAATTCTTTCTTTTACTTTTGTTTAGAGAAAAGGAAATGGAAAGATGTAAGCGCCCCAGGAGGGGAAGGTTAAAAGTTAAAAATCCAAGGTATTAAACATCCTACTAAATCAAAGCAACTCCTAACCCCGTGAGCAACTAACCACTAACCACTAGCAACTAACTTCTAACTGTAAAAGGAATCTCCTCATTAATTGCTTCGATTTCCTTTTGTTCGAGTTCGTTGACTTCGCTGATGTAGCGACGTAGTATTTGTCCCAAACGATTATTGTAGAAGCGATGTAGGCTGTAGTTGGGAGTAGCCGGGAAACCGCGACGTTTTTTATGTCTTCCACCGGCACCGGGATCGAAAACTTGAATATTATTTTGAATCGCCCATTCAATGGGTGAATAATAGCAAGCATCAAAATGAAGACAATCTATTTCCTGGAAACTACCCCAATAGCGCCCATACATTTTATCGTCCTTGTATAAACAAAATGACATTCCTACAGGTTGGCTGTCATCCTGTTCGTTGTAAGCTGCGAAAAATGCGACTCGATGGCGATAGTTTTCGTATAGCGATTCAAAAAACTGTTTGGTGAGATATTTACTACCCCACCAACCAAATTTATCGCAGGTGTCGGCATAAAAATCGTACATCAAAGGAAATAACTGTCTGGGTATATCATCGCCGGTAAGTGCTTTAAGTTCCAAACCAGCTTTTTTAACAGCTTTTCGTTCGCGTTTAATGTTGCGACGTTGATTGGCGTTGAATGCACCTAAATAATCATCAAAAGTTGTGAAATCATGATTTTGCCAAACATAATTATGGTGCAACCAAGGTGTAAAGCCCTGACGCTCCAATACGGGATGAAAATCGGGATCTACATATAAAAAATTACAGCCGCTGATATGCTGCTTCTTACAAAACGAATCGATTTCGCGCACCATTAAAGAAGTTATTTCATCTTCGTCTTCTCCTGGAGCAATCAAAAATCGATAACCATCTGCTGGGGTAAAAGGCGACATTCCCAGCATTTTGGGGTAGTACTCCACCCCAAGACGATAAGCTAACTCTGCCCATTGATGGTCGAAAACAAATTCTCCATAGCTATGCCCTTTAATATAAAGAGGAGCAATCGCAATCAATGTTCTATCTCGCCATAATGTTAAGTGATTCGGTAACCAACCACTTTGTGCAGTAGCGCTTCGAGAAGTTTCGAGATTGTTCAACCAATCCCACTCAAAAAAAGGAGTCTGAAGTGGAAGTGCCAAAGCATTCCAAGAACTTTTGGGTACTTCAGCAACTTTATCTATCCAAGCAAAAGAATAACTTGACTTAATTTTTTCCACCATTTTCGTCAAAGTCACAAAACAAGCGGCAAAAGCTTTATTTAGCGTAGTCTAATCTGGGAATTGTTGCAGGCAATAATGGAGAAATACTTCTTGGTTTTCGGTGCGAACTTCCATCAATTCTAAGCGTGGAGCGGCTTTTGCCAAAAATCCGCAACCTCCAACTGGAGTGGGAGCATTAAACCCTCCTAAAATTAAAGGACATACAGTAAGCCAAATCTCATTTATCAAATTTAGTTCTAGAAGATTCGCTACCAATTTGGAGCCACCTAAAACTCCTAACTGTGCTATACCCAATATAGTTAGTTGTTGCAGGGCTGCATAAATATCAACTTCTCCTGTAGGCGTTTCAAATACTAATATGCGTTTAAATTCCGCTCTTGCTTGCCAAAACATCGCTCCTGTAGCTGTTGAAATTAACCAGCGTTCAACTGGCTGCTTAAAGAAGCGTAAATCTGGATTGAATTTGCCGGAATTAGAAATAACTATATGAATAGGTTGCGATGGTTTACCATTGACTAATCTATGTTGCAATAGGTCTGGATGCGATACAGTAAGAGTTGTTCCGTATGCACGTAAAGTATCAGCGCCAAATAAAACAGCATCACTCCTAGCAATTTGTTTTTCGAGGTGTGCTTTATCAGCAATTGAACCGAATCTGGCTGGAGAACGGTTAACATCTGCTATTTTCCCATCTGCACTCATTGCCAAAACTACTGTGGTTCGAGGAGGAGGTTGTTGTGTCATAAATATTATAAATTGAAGTCATATTGATTTTTTCTAGACAAAACACAGTCAGATTAATAAATGATTCAACTTTAGCTGAAAGTTTATTACCTTCAATATAGTTAGATTCATACAGCCTGCGTTCTCAAGCTGGAAACATCTTACATCTTGGGGCAGTGTCAATAGCCGCCTTGGATTAATAAATATTAGTCCCGAAGCCAAAGTCATGTTTAGACGACTGCATAAATATCTCAGTCAAGGCTTTGTAATTATTTACTTGAAATTGATTTCAAGGTGATTTCCATAGTTTCTTAAGAATGGTGTAATAGTTAGAAACATTCAAGCAAGTAATACTAAAACCAGAAGCGCCAAAAAAATAGTACTAGAATTTCAAATCCAGAGATTCTATCATATGAGGTTCGCGACTTATCTAATATGTGAAGGTTACTAAACTGTAACAATGAGTTACCTATTGTCAACTAAAATCTTAGAATCTCTATGCTTTACGGTAAAAGCTTGTATCTAACGATTATTTTTATTTAACAACAATTTAATAACTTGATTATTAGGAATAATGAACTTAATAATATAAGTATATAATCGCTTGTTAAATCGCCTTTATTTTTAACGTTTGAACAACAGATGCTTATCAGAGAATGCCAATGGTGAATTTTCGTCAATCATCATTTCGCCGAATTTTAATATCCAAGATATTACTACTATCAGTACCAGTCTTATTGATAGGTGAGTTTGTCGGCTATAAAAAAGCACGTTCTAGTTTAATAGAAATTGCCAGTCAAAACTTAACCGAAAGTGCGTCTCTCAAAGGGGAAAGTATTGTTGATACTATTGATGCACTTAAAAGTAATTTATTTATTGCTTCTCAAACTACGGTTCTGCAAGCGGGCAATCCTCAATTAGTAGAAGAATTCGTTACCCAGCTAGCTAAAGAATTGCCCAGACAAGTAAAATGTATTAAATTAACTAATGCTGACCGTAGCAAAATTGTTGTTGGAAACTGTAGTAAATCCAAGAAGTTTAAGAATTTTTCTTTTTCTCAAAATAAAGTTCAAATCGAACCTATTTTATCTTCTCAATCGAAGGAAAATGATTTAGCAAAACAACCTTCAAAGCTAGAACTAAAATTGTCTTCTCCCGTGTATAACCCGTCGGGTAAATTACGTTATACCTTAAGTATGCAGTCGCAATTATTGCACGATAGAATTAGAGATAATCCAGGTTTTTTAACAGGTTCTACGGTAGTCATTGCTGAGAATGGCGTAATTTTGGCACACCCTATTTTTCAAAGAGTAGGTACAAATATTAGCGAACATGCAGATGCGAAAAAATTACAAAAGATTGTAAAAAATGCTATCTCTGGGCGTACAGAATCTTCAGATTTGTTTTTTGAAAAAGAAGGTGAACAGTTACTTGCTGGATATACAGCTATTAACAGCCCAGTTGATAATGGAGACAAAAAATGGGTAATTTTAGCCGTTACTAGTGTGGATAAAGCTTTGTACGGCTTAAGGGAAATAAAAATTCTTTTATTTGTTTTAACCATTGGTTTAATTGGTGCGACTTTATTAGCATCGCTGTATGTAGCTCGTTATTTAGCGCGCCCTGTAGAACAACTGCGCGATTATGCTTTGAACCTTCATTCCCGCGATACTTCTTCTGTGGTTCCACATGATTTTAATATTCGGGAATTCAATCAATTAGCCCAAGCATTGGATCAAATGGTTGAAAGACTCAAAGCATGGGCTGAAGAGTTGGAAAGTGCTTGGAAAGACGCGAAAACAGCCAATCAAAGCAAAACTCATTTTTTGGCTACAACTTCTCACGAACTGAGAAACCCCTTAAATGTGATTATTAATTCCATACGATTGGTTCGGGATGATTTGTGTGACGATAGAGAGGAAGAAAAAGAGTTTCTCAAACGTGCGGATGAAACTGCTATTCATCTATTAGGAATTATTAACGATTTACTCGATATTTCTAGGATAGAAGCAGGTAAGCTTTCAGTAGCAATCAAACCAATTGACTTGCGTACAGTAATTAGCGAAGTGATTAACCTGCAATCGCTGAATATTCGACAAAGCGGTTTGCAGTTAAATATTCCTGAGTTGACAGAGCAAATTCCGGTTAATGCGGATACAGCGAAACTCAAGCAAGTTTTAATAAACGTTATTGGTAATGCGACTAAATTTACCGAAGCAGGAACTATTACCATAACCACAGAAATTCAACATCATAGCGGTAAATCTTGGGTAACCGTTGCTGTTAAAGATACAGGAATAGGTATTGATACAGAACAGCAGCAAAAACTATTTCGTCCTTTCGTGATGGTGGATGGTAGCACCACACGAAAGTACAACGGTACCGGATTGGGACTAGCTATTTCACGGAATCTAATTGAATTGATGGGAGGTTCAATAACTCTTGAAAGTCCCGGAATTAACCAAGGAACCACCGTTAAAATAACTTTACCTTTAATAGATAGCGAAAATAAATTCACCGTTTCTAATCAAATTGATTCTGTAAACGACAATGGTAAAGTACCAACAGCTACTATTCAAGGAAAATCTATTTAGATAGTAAGTATTATAAATATCATTGATGCTTATAATTACTGTTAACAGAAATAGATTTACCCCCAGTTTCTAGTGATTTAGTAAGAGCGGTAAGAATTTCTACTAGCTCCGCACCTACACGACCATTAGATATTGATGACGGAGTATTTTGCATAATACATTCAACAAAATCGTTACAGACTTTTTGTAGTGGTTCCCCTTTTTCGATTTCTATGACTTTTCGCTGTTGATTTACAGGAATAAAACGATTTTCCTGACGCTCAAACTCACCCTCCATCAAAGTTAAAGGGGTGTCAGATAACATTTCATCAAAAATTAAACTTCCGCGACTACCTACAACAGCTAAACGTCTTTGTTTGTCTGGATTTAGCCAACACAAATGAATAAATGCTTGGAAACCAGAAGGGTATATTAAAGTTGCTTGAACTAAATCGGATAGGGTATTGGAAGTTTCTTGCTGCAACCAAGCTTTTCCCGTCGCTTGAGCGGTGAAAGGTAATTCACCCAGCCAATTGTTAAAAATAGCTATGTCGTGAATCGCTAAATCCCATAATGCATCAACATCTTGACGTACCGGGCCTAAATGAGTCCGGGTAGCATAACCGTAGCGCAAATCTCCCACAGCCCCGGCTTGCAATACCGCTTGCCCTTTTTCCACTGCTGGGTGAAATAAATAGGTATGATCTACATTTAAAATCAGCTGCTGTTTTTCTGCTAATTCGCATAACTGACGGCATTCGTTAGGCTTGAGAGTCAGAGGTTTTTCCGCTAAAACATGACATCCCCAGTTCAAAGCATCAACAATTAAGGAATAATGCGTCACGGCAGGAGTAGCAATTACAACTGCATTTAATTCATTTAGCTGTTGGAGCTTTTGGTACTCGGTAGTTAATAAAACATTTTTGTCTAAGTTATATTGTCGTTCTACCTTCACCAAACATTCAGGATTTGGGTCAACTACCGCTACAATTTCGACGCAAGGATGAGCCAAAAAATTTCGCAACAAATGGACTCCCCAGCGTCCAACTCCGACTACGGCAACTTTTATTGAATTAGTCATATTTAGTTATTAGTTATTAGTTATTAGTAGTTAGTGGCTAATTGTATTGAATTTTTCTGGTCTATATCCTATACCCGCAAGGAATTAAATTCCCTCAAATGCGAAATAAAAATTCTTGGAAGTTGATTCAAAATTTTTGTTATAAGCTACAGTTCAAATACATAGTAACTTTATAATCAATAGCTTATTAAACACTTAACTGAATACAGTATTATTACTGAGGATTGATTGCCATAAAAGCTATTTTTGCGGCAGCTTGCTCGGCTGCTTTAATCGAACGTCCTTTACCTTCACCTAATTTTTTATCGTGCAGCCAAACTTCAGCAATGAAGCGTTCTTGATTATGCTGAGGGGAAGCAAGCTGAGTCACGCGATATTCGGGCAAAGTTTTATATTCTCCTTGAGTCCATTCTTGTAGAGCAGCTTTATAATTTTGTCTTGCCGGATCTGAGTTGATTTCTGTAGCAAGTTGCTTAAAGTGGGGATCTAACCAAACCCGAATCAACTCCAAACTATTAGTACTTAGATAAAGCGCTCCCAAAACTGCTTCAAAAGCATCCGCCAATCTTGATTCTTGCCCTGCTCTGTCGCCATAAGCACTTCCAGCAACCAATAAATGTAGCTCCAAACCGTAAGAACTAGCTAATTTAGCAAGAATGCGATCGCTAACTAATACGGAACGAATTGCAGCAAAATCACCCACACGGGCATCATGAAAATCTTCCCATAGAATCAGAGCAGCTACCAAACGTACCACCGCATCGCCAACAAACTCAAGTTGTTCGTAATTAGCCGACTCCGAAATAGACGGATGAGTCAGCGCTAAATCCAGTAGTTCCCAATTAACAGGCGATTTTACCGGTAAACCTAGCTTTTTTACCAAACTCTCAAGTTGTCGCTGACGACGTGGATAAATAACAGACATTATTCAATTGGTAATTAGTAATTAGTAATTGGGAATTGGGCATTAGGAATTGGGCATTGGGGCGCAGGGAATACAATAATCACCTAAATTATTGTAATATCTATAACCCATCACTTCTGCTTGCCTTCTTCTTTCATTTTCTTTGCATATCCCCTTGGGTTGCGCCACTGCTCTTAAAATTAGGATGAAAACCCACGGGAGGGTTGATCGTCTCCCTATTTTTTTTCATTTTCCCAAAATGGGGAAGAGAGTCGGACATAAGCCGGGTTCTGTTCTAAAAATGTAGAAATCTTCTACATTTAAAGGGCGATTATCTATCTGGGACGCTTGTTACCAAACGCCTCAAGCGGCTCTCATAAAGCGGAACCGGTAAAAGACCAACCATAGTTCCTCTCACCTTGCTTCCAACCGGGGTTTACCGAGCCAGCACCTCTCGATGCTGCTGGTGAGCTCTTACCTCACCTTTGCACCCTTACCTTTGCCAATTATCAATTACCAATTATCAACGAACAGTAAAAACTGACAATTGATAATTGTTCATTGTTGATTGAAAAGGCGGTATTTTTCTGTGGCACTATCCTCACGCTCGCACGCACTGGGAGTTATCCAGCAAGTCTGGTCTTTCGGAAGCCCGGACTTTCCTCAAACTAGTTGAAAAACTAATCTGCAACCGCCTCGCCAACTCTCTCATAACATTTTAGTTTAGACGAAGACTTGTTGTTATCTTTTTCTCTTTTTATTCCAAGGTAGAGCGTAAGTCCAAGGAAGTTTTCTAATTATAAAAGGGCAGGTAATGATGCACATTGGAGGAACATTTTGACCTGGAGCTAAGCCGACGCGAACCTCTGAAAATCGCAGAACTAATTGTAGAGAACATTCTAGTTGCTCTCTTCGGCTAACAAATTTTTTGTATAACTTTCTTTGCGCTCTTACCGGACTGCCTTTGAGTCCGCTGATGTTAACTAAAGATTTTTTGGCTTGATATATTCCCGTTTCTTGGTCTTTTCCAAAAACATCTTCAGCAGTAACGCCTTCGATCAGTTTTTGAGCGGGAGCAACTAAGCTAGGACTTTGAGGTACGCCTAAATCGCGGGAAACATCTGGAGATTTACGAATGACTCGACGCGATTGACTTTTATGTTTTACTGCGAAAGAACAGTTGTCCCAGTCAACATATACAGCAAGATTCTTTGACTGATTCGTAAGAATAAGTAATAACTCTTTTAAACCATCTATATCATAAGAAGGCTTAAGTTTAAAAGCTACAGAGATTTTATCATCGAGTTCTTGTTCTTTTAACTGTTTGTCAACAGCAGCCTTATCAAAGATGAACTTAATTTGATCCTGAATAGATTCGATCATTAAGTTTAAAACATAACTGACACCGATGATATAAAGTGTCAATACTATTAAACTAGGATTCGTGTCTTGTTGCATAAGCGTTTAATGTAATCCCCCTAAAATTTTCGTTCACCTCGAACATCTTTAAGAGTTGCAGGACTTTCAAGCCAGCCGCTCTGTCGGAAAAACACTAATAAACCAACTGCGATCGCGATCATTGTTGCCACGCATAAGGGGAAGCCCCATTCTGCTTTCAAACCGGGCATATGCTCGAAATTCATTCCGTACAACCCAGCAATGAAAGTTAAAGGTAGGAAAATCCACGAAAACACCGTGAGCAACTTCATGATTTCATTCATTCTGTTGCTTACCGCAGAAAGATACACGTCCATCAGCCCCGATGCAAGCTCTCGATAAGTTTCTACCATATCCATAACTTGTACCGCATGATCGTAACAATCTCTTAGGTAAATTCTCACTTCCTCGCTAATCAATTCGTTACTATCTCTAATCAAAGCATTTATGGCGCTACGCTGAGGCCATATAGCGCGACGTAATTGTAACAATTCTCGCCTAATTCTATAAATTTTGTGCAGTGTTTTTCGAGTCGGATTTACTATTACTTCCTCCTCTAAATCTTCAATGCGTTCGCCATAATCTTCGAGTACGGGAAAAAACCCATCAATGATTGCATCTAAAAGAGCGTAAGCTAAATAGTCAGCTCCCTGCTTGCGGATAATACCTTTATTGTTGCGAATTCTCAAGCGTACAGGGTCAAAGCAATCAAGGGTAGGTTCTTCTTGTACGGTAAGTAAATAATTTTTTCCCAGAACAAAACTTACCTGTTCGCTATGAAAACCATCTGCTTGTTGCGTTGGCATTACCATTCTAGAAATAATCACCAACTGGTCGTCATATTCTTCTATTTTCGGACGTTCTGGAACATTTACTACATCTTCCAAAACTAAAGGATGCAGTTCAAAAACTTTACCAATTCGTTGCAACATATCAGTATTGCCTAAGCCTTGCACGTCTACCCAGGATACCGATTCAGTATCTAGATATCTTGCACAATTTTCTGGATAGGTAATCCTTTTGGGGATAACTTTATTTTGATTGTAATCAATTAATGAAACTCTTGTTGGTGGGGCATCTCTATCTTCATTAAGAGTTCCAGGTATCGTTCCCGGATGGTGATAAAAATCTTCTTCGTAGGGTTCAATTACTTGAGAATCAAAAGGAAACAATTTTTCTAACATATATTTTGACCTAATAAATAAAATGTAAATAATAATGATTTCTCAATTTCCTTTTGTTTAATACATAAATTAGTAGAAACCCTATCCTAGATAGATATTGATTAATTTTTCACAAAAATATCTCACCGACCAATCTTAACCCATAATCTTCCCTTAATAACTAAAAAGCGATTTGTCTAGAAAAACAAACCGCCGAAATTAATTAGATTTTGCAGTTACCAGTTATCAGTTACCAATGCCCAATGCCCAATTCCCAATTCCTAATTCTCAATTACCAATTACCAATTCCCAATTATCAAAATCTCTCGCCAATACCAAATTGAACCCGACTTTCTCCATCGTTGTTGTAACCGTAGTCTAAACGAATTGGTCCCAAGGGCGATTTTACGCGCACTCCCAAACCGTAACCAAAGCCATTGCCCGGTTTGTTGCGTGCCCCAGCAGGATTACCTGTGACGCTCGAAGCCGTACCCAAATCGGTTGCAGCATCGAAAAATAAGGCACCGCTAAGTAGAGAAAATACTGGAAAACGATATTCTGCTGATGCTTGAAGAAAACTGCGAGCGGTTCCTAATTCGCCTTCGCCAAATCCTCGCACGGAATTAGCTCCACCCAAAGAAAATGCTTCGTAGGGAGGCAAGTCTCCAATTACAGTTCCTCCTTGAAGATTAAAGGCAAATGCTTGGGGGCATTCCTGAGATTTATTGTTTGATTTACGACAACCCTTGGTTAATTTAGTTAAGCGAGTAGGAAGATAAAAGCTGTAGCTACCGCTTAATTTATTAGAAAAAATATTTGCGTCACCGATAGGAATTGATTGCTCGGTACTTAAACTTAAAACGGAACCTTTTGTGGGACTTAACGAACTGTTGCGTTTATCTCTAACTAATCTCAAAGGCACCGTTAACAAGTCATCCGTACCGTCACCGCTAAAACTCAAATCATTCCCTAAAGCATCTTTTGCATTAATATCCCCATCAGAATCGCGAATTGCAACTCGCTGATATTTTAAACCTGCACTCGCTACCCATTCCGATTTATCAAATACTTTTTTACTGAGATTGCGGCGGAAAGAAATATTACCGCCTGTTTTGAACACGCGGGGGCGATCGCCGTTTGCTAATTCGACTTCTGTTTCCCCTCCGTCAAAGATTTGGGAGAATGTACGCTTTCTAAAACCATTGACTCTGTAGGAAGTACGGTAAGGGTCTCCTCCTATCCAAGGATCGGTATAATTAACATCAAAAGCAAAATCTCTTTGACTGAACTCAACATCCGCTCCCAATTTTTGATTTCTACCGTTTAAGTTTCCTAATTGAAAACTGGTTCCAGCAAAAAGTCCGCTTTTGGAACTATATCCTCCATTCGGAGAAACACTAAAATTTCGACCTTCCGTTACATTTACAACTAATACCACTTTGCGAGGGTCTTGAGCGGGATTCAATTTCAAATTAATATCCTGAAAAATTCCCAACCCATAAACTCTTTGTAAATCTTTTTGAGCAACTTCTCTTCTAAATATCTCACCCGGTTTCAACTGCATTTCGCGGGTAATTATATATTTTTGCGTTTTCCCTTTAGCTTCTTCTCCTTCTGGATTGACAAACTGTACTTGAATATTTTCTATAACTCCTTCAGCTACTTGCAAAGTCACGCTGCCATCAGAGTTAACTTTGGGAGTATCTATCACCTGCGCTAAAACATAACCGTTATCTTGGTACCATTGATTGATTTTTTTTATTCCTGCTTGAAATTGTTTTAAATTAAGAATTTTACCGTATTGTTCTTTAAAACTTTGATTTATAACCTCTTGAGGTAATACTTGATTACCTTCTACATTTACTCCGAGTAACATCCGATTAGATTGGACGAGAAATTTAATCTTAACTCCCCGAGAAGTTTCTTCAGGAACAGCGCGTACATTTGCAAAATAGCCAGTAGCGAATATGGCATTAATATCTTGCTGTAATTGAGCACGAGTAATCGTCTTTCCTACTTTAGTTTGAATCGTATTAGCAACAATTTCTTCTAATTTTCCTTCTACACCATCAATGGTAACTTCTGCCACTAAAACTTCTGTTTGTGATTGCTGTTGTGGTGTTTGTGGTGTGTTTTTTGTATCGATATTTTGAGCTTGAACTATCGGAATATTTACGAAACCAAGAATACTAGCTGTTGCAATACCAATACTCAAAGCAGATACTTTTTTCATTGATTTCTTTCTCAAAATAAATAGTTCTACTACAGGAACACAGATTTTTTTAAATCCTTATTTGTTCCCTATTTTCCGGTTTTCATATTGGCTACTAACCTTGCTTTTTTTGATATGAAAACGGTCATTAATAGATTAAACTAAAAAAGTTTCTATAAAAATTAACTATAGTAATGCATAAATATGACTATAGTCATGTTGCCAATTTAGCTTGTAATGCATGATATTTATAAGATAAATTACTTAATTTTGCAATTCTTGTAATTTCATGCGCTTTAATCAAACTGCTTCTTTATCTATTCGTCGCGCCATACGTTATGTAGAATGGTTGATTTTAATTGTATATTTATTACTTTTTTTAGTGAATCGGGATGGAGTAAGTTACTCTAATTTACCAATACCAACTTACGTTACACTTGCTCAAGTAATTATATTAACGACTTTAAGTTTTATATTTCCAATCAATCGTCCTATTTGGCAGAGAAGATTTTATATTTTATTAGAAGTATTAACCGTTATTATGCCTGTAGCAGTAGGTGTTGATTTTGAAATAGCTCTATATCTGATACTAGCAAAAAGTTGTATTTTACTAAACAGAAAAGACGTAATTTTTATTACTATTTTTTCTGGTATTTTGTATATGCTTTTAATAGCTCAGAGTATACCTATGATAGTAGATTTTAACCGTACTAATCATAATCAATTACTTGCAGAATATTTACAAGATTTAAATAATACTGATGTCATAATTCGTAGAGCAGTGATTAATAATTTGGGAGGCTACATAACGGCAAGCATATTTGTAATTTTATTTTGCTTTGTCGTTGTAGCAGAACAGAAAAGTCGTCAAAAAGCAGAAGCCTTAACCCAACAAATAGAAACCTTGGCGGCAAGTTTAGAACGGAGTCGCATAGCTAGAGAAATTCATGATTCTTTGGGTCACTCTTTAACAACATTAGATATACAGTTAGAACTTGCTCAAAGGTTATATGATAAAAATCCCAATAAAGCAATTGATTCTTTGAATATTGCTAAAGACCTATCTAGCGAATGTTTAACAAAAGTCAGAAATTCGGTACAGTCGATACGTCAAACAAATTTTAACCTCAATCAGGCTTTAGCTACGTTAGTAGAACAAGTTGTACAAAATCAATCATTTGTAATTCATTTAAATTCAGAATTACCCCAACTACCAATTCAAACCAGCCATCAACTATACTGTATTGTTCAAGAAGCAGTTACTAATATTCAAAAACATGGTTTTGCAAAAGTTGTAAATATAAAAGGCTATCAAGATAACCAAGGAATTATTTTAGAAATTATAGATGATGGTCAAGGTTTTGAAGTAAATGCCCATCACACAGGTTTTGGATTGCGAGGAATGCAGGAAAGAATACAAATTTTAGGCGGGGAACTTCAGATTAAAAGTAGTTTGGGTGAAGGAACTCAAATTCAAGTTTGGATTCCTAGTTGATGAAAATTGGGAATTGGGAATTGGGCATTGGGCATTGGGCATTGGGCATTGGGCATTGGGCATTGGGCATTGGGCATGGGAAAATAATTTAGAATACCTAACTTCTAACAGTTAACTGCTCGCTGCTCACTGCTCACTGTTAACTGTTCACTGCTCACTGCTCACTGTTAACTGCTCGCTGCTCACTGCTCACTGTTAACTGTTCACTGTTCACTGCTCACTGCTCACTGCTCACTATTAACTGCTCACTGCTCACTGTTAACTGTTAACTGTCAAAACTTTGGCTACCATTTCCGCACGGGAAGATACTTTGAGTTTGCGAAACATTCTTTTTAAAGCTTGTTTGACGGAATTTTCCTGAATCCACAATTCTTTTCCAATTTGAGCGTTTGTTAATCCTTGTGCGACTAATTCGGCAATTTGAATTTCTCGCGGTGTTAAACAATTAATATTTGAATCTAAATCTACATCTAAATCTAAATTTAATTTAGATTGTTTTATTTGCGATTTTACTGTTATTAACCAAGTCGATAAATGTAAACAAACAGCGCTTAAATCTGCTAAATCCTTAGTATTAAAAGCGGAAGCTTCTCGCGTGCGGGTAAAGCCAATTCCACCAATTAGCTTTCCATTACCAATTATAGGGCCAGCCATTACATGTCCGTGGTCTATGCGAGGACAAATTGTTTTCCATCTTCCTGGTTGTAACACTACTTCCTCATGCACTGGAGCGTGATGTTCTACTACGTAACGTAAAACTGGATTATGTTCTATAGATAGTGCTAATTCAACCAAACCTGAAGTTTTTCTACGAGAAATACTGTCAAAAAAGAATAATCCTCGCCGCTTTGCTTGAAAATAATCGCCAAGTTTAACCATTACCTGTCCCCGCAATTGTTCTTTGTTGCGAGTCTGGGCTATTTCTTCAAATATCAATTGCAAAGAATTCGGCATTATCAGATTTTCGATTTGCAATGAAAGGATTTACTTCTAAATACAAACTGTACCCGAAAGAGGACTAGGCATAGCTAAGATTCAATTTTAATTTATATCTAAAGCGCTACTACGAAATTAAATTACGGAATTAAAACAATGCCTAACTACGTTCATCCAGAAGTACTTGTCGATACTCAATGGCTTGCCGAGCATTTAAACGACGAGAAGGTTCGTATAGTCGAAGTAAATGCAAATCCCCAAGCAAACCCCAATGAAGTTATTCCTGGAGCAGTTTTATGGAATTCATTCAAAGATTTGATGCTTCCCGATTACCGAATTAATTTGGACAAAGCAAATATTGAAGAAATACTCTCACGTTCGGGTATTGCAAATAACTCAACTATCATTGTCTACGGAGAAGTTCCTGGTGTCGGAGGATGGATTTTTTGGTTATTGAAAATTTTTGGTCATCAAGATGTAAGAATTCTTAATGGTGGTCGTCGCAAATGGGTAGCCGAAAAACGCCCGTTAGCACCCGTACAGCCAGTTGTAAATCAAACTCTTTATAGCGCTCAAGAACCAGATGGTAATTTACGAGTGCTGTTTGAAGACGTTTGCAAATCCATTAACCAAGCAGATCGCGTAATTGTAGATGTAAGAACACCTCAAGAATATAGTGGCGAATGGTTTTATGACAAACCTCCAGAAAACAACGAACGCGCAGGACATATTCTAAGTGCGGTACATGTTTATTACGAATCAGCCTTAAATGAAGATGGGACTTTGAAGCCAATAGAAGAATTACGTAATGTTTATGAAAGTAAAGACATTACACCAGATAAAACAATAATTCCTTACTGTGCAGTTGGTGCCCGTTCCGCACATACTTGGTTTGTTTTAAAGTATTTATTAGGTTATCCAAATGTATTGAATTATGACGGTTCCTGGAACGAATGGAGCCGAAGAGAGGTTAAAGGTTAAAGGCTAAAGGTTAAAGGTTAAAGGTCAAAGGTTAGGAGTTAATATTTTTAATTTTCCCCATCCTCACCTCCTACTCTTCCCAATTACCAATTACCAATTACCAATTACCCATTCGCAATTACCCATTCGCAATGCCCAATTTCTTAACATAACTACAAACATCGGGAACAAGATTTAAAGATTGCCATACTAAAAAAAAGCATCTCCGAAATGAAATAATATGATGATTCGGCTGTTGTTAGCAGATGATCAACCGCTATTTCGCCAGGGATTAGCGTCTTTGCTGTCGTTAGAAGAAGATATTGAAATTGTAGGGCAAGCGAATCACGGTAGTGAAGCTATTTCTCTTACCCAACAATTGCAACCTGATGTAATTCTCATGGATGTGCGAATGCCTGTTTGCGATGGAGTGGCTGCAACTCGCGAGATTCATCAACAATTCCCTTGGATAAAAATTCTGGTACTGACGACTTTCGATGAAGATGAATACATATGGCAATCTTTACAGGCTGGAGCATTAGGTTATCTACTTAAAAATACTCCCGCACCGCAGTTAGCTGCCGCAATTCACGCCATACATCAAGGACATTCTCAATTAGGTCCAACTATTGCACCCAAAGTCTTTGCTCAATTACGTCCACCCATTGCAGCTAAAGAAAACGATATTCAGCAAAAATTAACTGAAAGGGAATTAGAAGTATTAACTTTGATATCTCAAGGAAAAAGTAATCGAGAAATTTCTAAAACTTTATATCTCAGCGAAGGCACTGTAAAAAACTACGTTACCCAAATTTTAGGGCGACTCGGGTTAAGAGATAGAACCCAAGCCGCCCTTTGGGCTAAAGAGAATTTAGGGATTTAGTTGTTGGTTGTTAGTTGTTGGTTGATAGTTGTTAGTTAACTCGTTCCTAGCCTCCAGGCTGGGAATACCTATCTAGAGGCTCTGCCTCGCTTCAATTTATAGAAGGCAGAGCCTTCTGCGATGGGTTCCCAGCCAGAGGTTGGGAACCAGCAAACCACTAACCACTAACTACTAACTACTAACCACTAACCACTACCTACATCATCCCCATTCCTCCCATTCCGGGCATACCCATGCCCATGCCGCCCATGCCGCCCATGCCGCCCATGCCGCCCATGTCGGGAGCGCCACCGCCTGCTGGCTTGGGTTCTGGTTTTTCTACTACTAAGGCTTCAGTAGTTAGTACCATTCCGGAGATGGAACCGGCGTTTTGTAAGGAGGAGCGCACAACTTTAGCTGGATCGATAATTCCGACAGAAATTAAGTCCTCAAATTCGCCGTTGGCTGCGTTGTAACCAATGTTGAATTCGCTGTTTCTAACAGAGGAAACAATAACCGAACCTTCTACACCAGCATTGTCAGCGATTTGACGTAATGGCGCTTCTAAGGCTCTCGCTACTATATCAGCACCAATTTTTTCTTCTTCGCTAAGTTTATTTTTGATTTCAGCGACTTTTTTAGCTAGATGAATCAAGGTAGTACCACCACCGGGAACGATACCTTCTTCGACTGCTGCTTTGGTTGCGTTTAATGCATCTTCAATCCGTAATTTACGGTCTTGTAATTCGGTTTCGGTTGCCGCACCAACTTTAATTACAGCTACACCACCAGCAAGTTTGGCGATACGTTCTTGTAATTTTTCTTTGTCGTATTCGGAGTCGGTTTCCTCTAGCTGTTTGCGAATTTGACCGATGCGCTTTTCAACATCAGCTTTTAGATCGCCAGCAGCAACAATGGTGGTGTTTTCTTTGTCAATCTCGATTTTACGAGCGGTTCCTAACATGTCCTCGGTTGCGGTGTCCAGGCTTAAACCGATTTCTTCGGAAATCATCTGTCCGCCGGTAAGAATCGCAATATCCTGTAACATCGCTTTACGACGTTCGCCGAAACCAGGGGCTTTGATGGCGGCAATTCCCAACACACCTCTAGCTTTATTTACAACCAAGGTTGCTAAAGCTTCACCCTCAATGTCTTCAGAGATAACTAGTAAAGGTTGTCCGCTACGAGCAACTTTTTCTAAAATTGGCACCAAATCTTGAATGTTGCTGATTTTTTTATCAGTAATCAAGATGCGGGCATTTTCAAATTCGACTGTCATTCGGTCATTGTTGGTGATGAAGTAGGGAGAAATATATCCCCTGTCAATCTGCATCCCTTCTACAACTTCTAACTCGGTGGATAGAGATTTTGATTCCTCAACGGTAATTACACCGTCTTTGGTCACTTTCTCCATCGCTTCAGAAATCATTTTACCGACTTCTTCATCATTACCAGCAGATACCGTCGCAACTTGCGCGATCGCACTTCCTTCCACTGGCTTGGAAATCTTGGTAATTTCCTGCACCAGCGCTTCAACGGTTTTGTCAATGCCGCGCTTCAAGCTCATGGGGTTGGAACCAGCAGCAACGTTTTTGAGTCCTTCGCGGATAATAGCTTGAGCCAATACGGTAGCGGTAGTAGTACCATCCCCCGCGATTTCTTTGGTTTTCTCAGCCACTTCCTGGATTAATCTTGCCCCGGTGTTCTCCAAGGGGTCATAAAGTTCAATTTCTTTAGCAACGGTGATACCATCGTTTACAATTTGAGGCGCACCAAATTTCTTTTCTAAAAGAACATTACGACCTTTTGGTCCCAAGGTGATTTTGACGGCATCAGCAAGGGCGTTAATACCCTTCTCCAATGACCGACGTGACTCTTCATTAAAGGAAACGATTTTTGCCATTTTTTAACTCACAAGCACTCTTGTTTTACAATTTAGCACTCACTGCTCAAGAGTGCTAACTATGCAAGCTGTTTATATTACAGATATTAAGAACAAAAATGATTAATATACAGTTGTCGATTGTGATAGATACTGGCAGTGAGGAAGGAATCGGGAGATGAATATATACAGTTTCCTTAAATCTCTCGGTATTGCCGACCCCAGCGGTTCCGGGTGGTTGGCAGTAGTGTTTACGTTTTTATTAGCTTTAGTGCTTAGCTGGAGTTTAATTCCCCGAATCCGAAAATTTGCTTTAAGGGTGGGTTGGGCAGATCAGCCAAATGCAAGGCGTTTAAACAAAGAACCTTTACCGAATGCGGGAGGATTAGCAATTTATGCCGGGGTAATTGCCGCTGTTACCCTTGCTAGTTTATTAAGACCGATTGAATTAGAAAATGTATTAGCACAGGTTTTAACTGTACTGTTGGGCGGTTCAATACTGGTATTGGTCGGTTTCATTGACGACCAGTTTGGCTTACCCGCTTCTTTCCGACTACTGGTACAAATTTTAACAGCGCTTTTGCTAGTTGCTAACGATATTGGTTTTGATTTAACTTTTAATACTCCCATAGATTCAACGCTATCTACATTATTGACAGTACTGTGGGTAGTCGGAATTACCAATGCTATCAACTTGATGGATGGGATGGATGGTTTAGCTGGAGGAGTTAGCTTTATCACCGCTATGAGCTTGCTAGCAGTTTCCGCTCAGTCTTACAACCGTGCCGCAGCGACTTTGGTTTTAGCGGCTTTGGCGGGTTCCGCGTTAGGCTTTTTGCGCTATAACTTCCATCCTTCAAAAATTATTATGGGTGATACCGGAGCATATTTCTTTGGTTATGTTTTAGCTGCAACAAGTATTTTAGGTGAATTGCAAATAACTACAGTGTTATCAATACTGCCTCCAGCAGTCTTTCTTTTGCTGCCAGTACTGGACACTACCCAAGTTTTTGTAAGGCGATTAGCAGCAGGGAAAAATCCTCTTAGCACGCCAGGGAAAGACCATTTACACCATCGTCTGTTAGCTTGGGGCTTATCTCAAAGACGTGCAGCGCTTATTCTATGGTCAATAACTTTAGCGTGCAACTGGTTAGGAATGACCATCCGCAACATGACTCTAGAAGTTATTGTTGCAACTACGGTGACAATTTTTATACTTCTAGCTTTTACGATTTGGCGGAAAATGCGAAGCGCTTGAGTTGGAGAATAGGAGAATGGGGAGACAAGGAGGAAGGGAATAGGAAGAGACAAATAACTCCTTGGTAGCTCTTTATAAATGCCCAGTTACTAATTACCTATTCTCCATTCCCGTTTTCATTAACAACACCCAAAATGAAGCTGCTTTATAAGACTATTCAAATAGTTCTAACAAAAAGTTTTTATCTTGTTGTACATCAAATTTAAACGATTTAATTGTGAAAAAAGAGACGATTATCATCCATAAAGGAGACAATAAAAATAATATTCCCATACTTCTAGCATCATTATCGCTGTGCAGAAACAAACTGAAGCCAACAACCATACTTATAGATATATAAAACAAAGGAAATACTGACATAAATAAATTAAGAATTTGATTTGGCTTAATTGTGACATTTATCAGACTTCCCCTTTCTTGCGGAGATATTATCCCTTCAATAACAGGTAAGCTATTTCTTTTTTTGTATTTAGAAATTCTTTGAATCCGGAAAGAAAAATTTTCAATTGTACCTTCATAAGGTTTATCTGATGACGGACCGAAAGGAAAACTAAATCTAACTAACTTATACGGCTCAACAAAATTCAACAATTTATCTTCGACTCTATCCGGTCTAAGATAAGTTGTAATTTTAAACTTTTCAGTCGGCAAAATTTTTATCATAATCTCATACTTAAATAAATATCATTCTTGTATAATCTTAAACAAATTAAAATTTCTTTGCTGACCGTATTTACTCGGTGTTAGTCGGAATTAAAATATTTTAGGTGAAGAAAATGAAAATTTTAACTTTTAATTCTTACTCTCTTCCCGTAGAAGATTTTCTATAAGGTAGGTTGGGTTGAACGAAGTAAAACCCAACACTTTTAATTTTTTATTACTAAATCGCTTTAGATTTACCCTGCAATTCCTGCTGATAACTGCTTACTGATTGCTAGCCACTCGATTGCTATTAGCAATCAGCCAACCAATTACTACAAGAGATAAACCAAGAGCTAAAAATCCCATATCCCAAGCAAATTCATTTGCTCCGGGTTTAACGTGATGAACTCCAAGTATTTGATGATCTATTAATCCTTCAACAAAATCAAATAAACCAATACCAATCAAAATTGAGCCAAAAAAAGTTTTAGAAGACCAAACAACATCGCTACGCTTCGCGACTTTCCATAGTAAAACAACTCCTAAAATGGTCATCAAGAAGTCGAAGACGTGGAAGAAACCATCAGCAAGCACGTTTAAATCTATATTAGAGCGATTTGTTAAGGGTTTTACATTACTCAACATATGATGCCATTGTAGGATTTGATGCAGCACAATCCCATCAAAAAACCCTCCTAAACCTATACCCAAACAGATTCCAGCTAAGATTAGCGGTTTGCGTTGATTGCTAGCTAATGGTGATTCCATAATATGTACGATAATAGATGTTTTGTTCTCACGATAAAGCTTTGTTTGAGGAAAAAACTTCTGTCTAGGGGTTGTAGAAAAGAATAAATTTGAATTTAACAAGCAAGCTGTTAACATCTACAGGCATCATATAAGTGGTATATTAAACGACTGTTTTCATATGACTATTTATTTTTACAAAGTTTGGCAACCCTACGGTTGTTTCTCTAACTTTTCCCTGCACTCAATTGAAATGCACAATACTTTATGGGCAACCGTAGAGCATTATTACCAAGCACAAAAGTTTGCAGGAAGTCCTGACGAAGAAATTATTCCTATAATTCATCAAGCTTCTACTCCAGAGGAAGCAGCGGCTTTAGGACGGTGTTCAAGTCGTCAAATGCGTTCCGATTGGGAGTTAGTGAAAACTCAGATTATGCGAGAAGCGGTACTTAATAAATTTCTTACTCACCATGATATTAGAGACATTCTACTTTCAACTGGTGACAGATTGCTTGTAGAAGATTCACCAAGAGATTATTTCTGGGGTTGTGGTGCGAATAAAACCGGACAAAATCATTTAGGGCAAATCTTAATGAGTGTGCGTGAAGAACTCCGCATACTATCTATGAAAGCAATCGCGAAGTAGTTAATTCAACAACATAATTGAGCATATTTAAAGGAAGCATCGCAATTTTTAAAATTGCGATGCTTCCTTTTTAAACCTCTTTCAATATCTAAGAAGAGGTTGAAATATGTATTCTGAATCACGAGTAATCACGGAATTCAATCTTTTATATAAGCGCGATCTAAATGCGGTATCTGCCTGTTCCTCAGAGATATAAGGCATTGCCTACTCTATTAATTCTATACAACTTAAAATAAACTAACTATGCAATACAGTTTACATTCATTTTTGATACTAGCTCTGTATAATTGAAAAGTTTGACAATATCACTGAATATAAACAATTATTAAAGCTTAAATCAGCTATTTAACATATGACTACATTTTTCTCTGTAATAATGTATTTAACTCCGATTCTCTCGCAATTAATATCCGGATGTAGTTATTTTACTAAGTATATAATTACGTAACCAAAGCATTATTTCTTCAAAAATATACATTGTATTAATAAGTAATAATCAATGATTTATAAGATGGGTTGTGCTGCTAAAAGTGTTTTTAGCAAAATTTTATGGTCGATATTGATAGTAATCAATTGTTTAGTAGATATAAAAAATCATACGAATATTATCAAGCAAAAATATGATTAAGGCTATCGAACTAGCAAAAACTGTTGTCGTTTTTACTTTTTAATCAATTTTTTATTAATATTTTATTTATTTGTGATAATTCCAGATTGTAATTGACTTCAAAATGAATTACTTTGTGTAGAACCAAATCAAAGTTTCGTTACAATAAATTTATATCCAATCTCTAATTGAAAGAACCAATTAGCAATTATCAAACAGATATAGTATTTTCTGTCTTGTCTTTCGGTATCCACTATTTAAGAAGAAATGTAAATCATATTCTTCAATTTATAGAAACAAATACTTATTTGCCTTTGTAAATTGAACTGTATAAATACTTTTTAAATCACAGCTTCATTAATTTACCCGCAGTACTTACATTCACAAAGCTTAAAAATTATGGATATTACCAATTTTACTGCCCAAGCGCAAATTGAAAAGCAACGACAAGGTATGAAAATTATTCTTACAGATGAAGATACGCAGATGCCAATAAACAAACAGGCTTCTCACTTAAATATTACTTCTAATCGCGGTAGAGTTGCTATTTTTATTGATGGTTCAAACTTGTTTCATACAGCTTTGCAACTTGGTATTGAAATTGATTATACTAAGCTGCTTTGCTACTTAACTAGAGAGGCAAGGTTGTTAAGAGCTTTCTTCTATACTGGTGTCGATCGCCATAACGAAAAGCAACAAGGATTTCTGCTCTGGATGCGTAGAAATGGTTATCGTGTAGTGACAAAAGAAGTAATTCAACTTCCTGATGGTTCTAGAAAATCAAATCAGCATGTAGAAATTGCTGTAGATATGATGAATCTATCTCCCTATTACGATACAGCAGTTCTAGTCAGTGGAGATGGAGAGTTAACCTACGCTGTAAATGCTGTCGCTTATCAAGGTGCTAGGGTTGAACTAGTTAGTCTGCGAGGAATGACAAACGAATCTTTAATTGATGTGGCAGATTGTTTTATCGACTTAGATTCCATCAAACATTACATTAAAAAGAATAACGACGCATGTTGCGAAGAAGTATAGAATTTGCCTCATTTTACTTAATTGGTATTTGCAATACATAGTGCATTTATTAGAATCGGGGTGTTTACTGCACAAAATTATTTCGCGTTTAATTTCGCAAATTCTATACGTTGAAATCTTCCTCTATTTTTTGCTTGAATCGATACTTGCTTTTTCTGCTTTTACATGTGGTTAATTGCATAAATCCGCATCGCTTTTTTTATCATGAAAATTGTTTTTAAAACTTAAAAAGTAAATTCATTTATTCACATTTTATTGTAAAACGCAAAATTTAAAGAATAAATATTTTATATCTTAAAATGCATTCTTTTATAAGTACTTAGGCAAAATTAATTGTATATTGTCATTGCGTTAACGTTCACGAAATATGCCCGAAGGGCTTAGTGTTCCCTCTTAGGAAATGGAACGAAGCATTCACCGCAGGTGTGGATCGTGCAAGTAACTTGAAGCTTTTAGAATGTTAAATTAATTTTGCACTGGTACTTATTCGATTTCATTAATTTTGACGAGTAAGGATGGGGAGGGGTAGAAGAGGTAGAAAATATTTTAATTCCTATATAGCCTTCACAATTAATGCAAAGGACTACTACTTACTGCATTTTTGCAAACGCATTTATATTATCAATTTTTAATTCGATATCATTTATATATTTTTATACTTATTTATTTTTTTGTTTAACCACTTAAGTATCTTTTAGACTCTATAAAGTTCACACAAATAGAGATGTACTTTTTTATATGGATAAAATATTTATTGGTAATACAAAATATTTAT
Source organism: Rivularia sp. PCC 7116 (assembly GCF_000316665.1). GTDB lineage: Bacteria > Cyanobacteriota > Cyanobacteriia > Cyanobacteriales > Nostocaceae > Rivularia. Next base: position 3,898,681 of record NC_019678.1, read on the forward strand.
CAAATTAATATCAAGCGTCTAAGTATATACACTTGCATGTAGACATGCCATTTTATTCTATATTATTAGGAGAACACCTTATTTAGAGAATAAACTTTGATATTGTTTATTTTTTCGTTGAATTTACTACAAATCATTATGTAAACATATTGCTTTGCTGAAAAAGTCAAGAAAGTATTGGATGATACTTGACTATACTTAATAATGCGTTACATTATGGTAAATATACTGTTATGGTTTAGTTAAATTACTTTTATAGTCGTAAGACTATCATGGTGATTGCTACCTATAATACAGTTTTGCAATCGTAAACTTAGCAGTTACAAATAAAAAATAAGTGTTAACACGGATTTATCGGTTTTCAGAATTCTATTAACATGGATAGATAAGAATGAAAGAAATAAACCGTTAGAAAGAGGTTAAAACGCGACTGTTATCTAGCATACATTTATTTAGCAGCGATCGATATTTATGAGTGTAATTATCCACTCGTACTGCCGTCATTTTGGATAGCTAAGGAGTATCGTTAATGAACAAGATTGAATCCGCGATTATTGTCAGTTACTTGTTAATGACTTGCTATTTTTTCATTAACTGGTTGAGATTTACTCTGCGTAATCCAAGTTCGTCTCCTGAAGACAAATTTTTGTCTTTCGTGATGTTTATCATATCAACTATTTTTTGGCCGATAATAGTTCCCATGTCTTTTATCGAGATATTCAAAACCAAAAAACTTGAATTTAGTGTTGTAGTTCCAGTTCTTGTTGTAGTTTCTGCATTTGGTCTTGCCTATTATATGACCTAAATGGCTGCTTGCTAATATAACTAAGCAGCATCTACATTTGCTCCTTACACCAACTCGGGCTAACTACTGTAAAAATATCTTGGATTACATCTATATGTTTACATATTTAGGTGCGACTGATTATTGATATAATTATTCATTGTTAAATTTTTACTTGTTGTCAGTCCGTGCATGTACTTTTTATCTTTGCAAATGTCTTAATATAATCAGCAGTTTTGATTCACTTTTTCTAAAATATGTCAAACAATTTATTATTTGTATTTATTTATTCAATTTTAAGATCGTAAGTCGTTTGTAAGCGAAAATTTTCTCAGTTTGATTGTTGCCAAGAGGGTATTTATAAAAAAATCTTAAGTTTTCATCGGTATAAAATTATATTTTTATTTTAAAACAGTGTAAATAAAATTATTGCACTGTTTTTTAGTGTTTTTTGGTAATGAAATTTTTATTTTAGTAGCAGTCGCCGTTTAATTTAAGTTTAATTTAAACTGTAACTTAAATATGTGGGTGCAATCCCTAGCGTCATAATTTCAGATTTAGACCTTTGAGATATTGTATCTAAAATCAACAGTTAAGTGTTGTTTGTTGGCATAAATTGGGAACTATAAGTACTGTAGCGAACCTAGTACCTATTTACGGAAGCAAGCAGATTGAATGTATTCGTCATTAGCTTGGGGAATTTATGAATTTGAGACATCCTAGCAGGATTTCAACTTTTGATTGCTCATATGCTAATTAGTTCAATATTATCAATGCCAATATAATAGGAATACATACAGAAATTTTATATCTTCCTGTCTTGTTGTACTAGTCTCTTCAGGTGTTATCAGTTACCAGGGATATCATGACAGAGAATCTAATTTCTATTGACAAAAATGCATATGAATTGATGCAAGCGGAACTTATGGTACTGCGTAGTTGTATTAATAGTTCACTGCCATCCGACTGCCTAACAAAGTTAAAACTAAAGCAAAACGAACGCTTACTTGATGGTATTGCAAAAGCAAGTAACTGTCTGCTGACAATTGAAGATTACGAGGAATCTATTAATGCAGCTTTAGCAGCTTTGGGAAAAGCTGTTGTTGCAGATAGAATTTACATTTTTCAAAATCATTTCCACCCAGTTACAGGTGAAATGCTGATGAGTCAGCGGTGGGAATGGGCAGCACCAGGTGTTACTCCCGAAATTGATAATCCCGAATTACAAAATCTTCCCTATATTGGTTGTTTTCCACGCTGGTACAAATATTTTACTGAAGGTAGATTAATTACTGGGTTGGTGAAAGATTTTCCTGAAGCCGAACGAGAAATTTTGCAAGAACAAGGTATCTTATCAATATTGGTAACTCCAATCGAAATCAAAGGTAAATTGTGGGGATTTATTGGTTTTGATAATTGCCATAGCGAACATCAATGGACAAATATCGAAAAGTCGGTTTTACAAGCTGCTGCAGGTAACTTGGGTGGTGCGATCGCATCTTATCAAACTGAAACGCAACTTCTGGAATCGCAACAATTTCTCCAACTGCTAATTGATAGTATTCCCCAGCTAATTTTTTGGAAAGATAGAAATTCGGTATTTAAAGGATGTAACAGTAGTGCTGCAAAAGTTTCTGGATTGAATTCTCCAGAAGAGATTCTTGGCAAAACAGATTATGATATGCCTTGGACTTTTGAGGAAGCAAATTTTTATCGGGAATGCGATAAACGTGTAATGGAATTGGGTGAAGCTGAATTACACATCATTGAAACTCAAAAGCAATCCGATGGTACACAAGCATGGCTGGATACAAATAAAATACCGTTACAAAATGCGAAAGGTGATGTCATCGGAATTTTAGTAACTGTTGAAGATATTACCCAACGCAAACAAATTGAAGAAGAAATAAAAAATTTAAATGAAAAGTTAGAGGTTAAAGTTGAAGCGCGTACTGCTCAATTACAAAGAACTCAAGCACGACTTAAGAAATTAACTGATAACGTACCGGGAATGATTTATGAATACCGTCTGCAACCAGATGGAGATATATCGTTTGACTATGTTTCTTCTGGGTGTAAAGAAATTTTAGGATTAGAACCACAAGCCTTACTGCAAGATGCTAATTTAGCCTTTGAAAATATCCATTCCGAGGATATTAAAAATTTGACAGAAAAAGGCAACATATCTGCCCAAAAATTAACAAATTTAGAATGCGAATGGCGTTTTATTATACCTAATAGAAATTATAAATGGATTAAATTAGTAGCAAAACCAGAAATTAAATCAAACAATTCAATAACTTGGTATGGCTGTTTAATTGATATCACTCAAATGAAGCGAGTAGAAGAAAAGTTTCAAAAGCAAACTAAGAGCTTAAAAAAAGCTTTAAAGGAATTAAAAAAGACTCAAACACAATTGATTCAGACAGAAAAAATGTCTTCTTTAGGACAAATGGTTGCGGGAGTTGCTCACGAGATAAATAATCCGGTTAATTTTATTCATGGTAATATCGTGCCTGCCTGCGAATATGTCCAAGATTTGCTGAGATTAATAGAATTGTATCAAAAACATTATCCAGAACCTAATATAGAAATTATAGAAGGATTTGAAAATATAGAATTTGATTTTATTAAGGAGGATTTATCAAAAATACTTCATTCGATGGAAGAAGGTACAAGTCGGATTAAAGAGATTGTATTGAGTTTGCGTAATTTTTCTCGCCTTGATGAAGCGGAATTTAAGCGAGTAGATATTCATTCGGGTATTGATTCGACATTAATGATTTTGCATAACCGCTTGAAAGCAAATTCTAAACGTCCAGAAATCAAAGTTATTAAAGAATATAATTGCTTACCGTTAGTTGAATGCTATCCCGGTCAACTAAACCAAGTGTTTATGAATATTTTAGCTAATGCTATTGATGCTTTAGATGATTATAATTCAAAACGCACAGTCGAAGAAATTACTTTAAATCCTAATTATATTAAAATCGCTACAGAATTCATTAAAAATCAGCATATAAGAATTAGAATTAGCGATAACGGTATCGGCATTCCAAATAAGATTAAATCAAAATTGTTTGACCCGTTTTTTACTACCAAAGAAGTTGGTAAAGGCACCGGTTTGGGTTTATCTATAAGCTATCAAATCATAGTAGAAAAACATCGTGGTAAGCTTTATTGTAATTCAACACCGGGTGAGGGTACAGAATTTGTGATTGAAATCCCTATAGTTCGGTGAATATAATTCGTAATTCGTAATTAATTTCCCATAAATGAATTTAGGGGCTTCGATAGAGTATAATCCACGGATAAATCCGGGGGCTTCAAACCTTTAAAAATCTACTCGGTGAGAGGGAATTGAAAGTTAATAGTTAGGAATGAGGAGTTTTCCATGCCCCATGTTAAATGCCCAATTACCAATTACTAACTACGACAGCCCGTCTTTTGACATGATTAGAAAAAACTCTTAGATTAAAGGGTTGAAACGGGTAATTTTCTTACTTCTTTTTACTATGAAAGCTCAACACTTGTTTGTCACGGTAGCTACATTAGTGTCCGTAGTTGTGATTGGTAAAAGTGCGGTTATGACAGTGGCTGAGATGGGAAGCGGACATGGCGAGCATAAACACGGAAAAATGGAAGTTCCTCAAGGGCAACCGGTTCCTACTGTTGATGTAGTGGTAGTTAAAGATGCTAAGAAAGGATGGAATTTAGAAGCGAAAGTTACTAACTTTAAATTCGCACCAGAAAAAGTTAATACCGCACCCGAACCCGGAGAAGGGCACGCTCATCTTTTTGTTAACGGTAAAAAAATTACCAGACTTTATAGTAATTGGTATTATCTCGAAAATCTTGAACCTGGTGAAAATCAGGTGAAGGTAACTTTGAATGCTAACGATCACGCTGATTGGACTAACAACGGCAAAATGATTGAAGATACGGAAATTGTTAAGGTTTCAGACACTGCAAATAAAAAGCATCAGCAGAACAAACATCAAGGACATAATTAGTACTTAGCCATATTGATTTAGATTGGTGGTTTTTTCCACAACTTTCAGGAGACGTAGCAATGCTACGTCTCTACAAGCTTTTGTAATTAATAAATACAGTTTCTCGCACTCAAAACTTTTATCTAAATTGATTCTTACTAAAATTTCTTTGTAATTCAAAATCTAAAATCCAAAATCCAAAATGGTACTTGATTTTTTCCTAATTGCAACTTTGGGATTCCTTGGTAGTTTTGGTCATTGTGTAGGAATGTGTGGTCCTTTGACTGTAGCATTTTCTTTATCTTCCCAAAGCGAAAATACTAGCTGGTGGCAACAATCAAAGTTCCACATTTTGTTGAATATTGGGCGAATGCTCAGCTATAGCTTGGTTGGTGCTGCAATCGGGGCACTTGGTTCAATATTGTTGGAAGGAGGGCAATTAGCTGGTGTTGGTAGTGAATTACGTCAGTGGATAGCAATTATTACTGGCTTAATGCTAATTTTATTCGGACTTCGGCAAATTAATCCCAATTTATTACCGCGAATTCCATTTTTACATCCATTGCTACAAAGTGATTTACACAATCGCTTAAATGCTGGAATGTCCAAACTGTCATTGCAAAACTCATGGTATACACCAGCCCTTTTAGGAATGACTTGGGGTTTAATGCCTTGTGGTTTTCTGTATGCTGCCCAAATTAAAGCCGCTCAAACGGGGAATATGTGGATGGGTGCAGCTACAATGCTTGCTTTTGGTTTGGGAACCTTTCCCATAATGTTGGGTGTAGGAGTATCTGCATCGTTGGTAAGCAAAGACAGACGCTCTCAATTGTTTCGTTTGGGTGGTTGGGTCACTCTCATCATAGGTATAATTACCCTGCAACGGACTGGCGATACAATGGCAGATTATACCGGACATGCCGGTTTAATATTGCTGATATTAGCGTTAATTGCTCGTCCCATTAGCCGTTTATGGATAGCACCTATGCGCTACCGTCGTGCTTTAGGGGTTGGTGCTTTTGTCCTCTCTTTAGCCCATACCGCTCACATGATGGAACATTCATTTTCCTGGAAGCTTAAAAGTATTTCCTTCTTAACACCTGAATTTCAGTTAGGTATAGCTTTTGGTGCAATAGGATTAATTTTAATGGCTCCTGCTGCTTTTACCAGTTTTGACTCTTTACAAAAGTCTTTAGGTAAAAATTGGCGAAAAATTCATTTATTAAGCGTTCCAGCTTTAATATTGAGCGCTGTACACGCATTAATTATAGGTTCTCATTATTTTGGTTCGGTGCAGTCAACCTTGCTTAGTAAATTTGCCCCTGCTGTTTTAGGAATTGTAACCCTTGCAGTATTGTTGCTCAGAACCCGTCTTTTTTGGTCGGTATTAGGCTTGCAGAGGTTTTATGTTTCTAGCAATCAGTGAGCAGTTATCAGTTAACAGTGAGCAGTGAGCAATTACCAATTACCAATTACCAATTCCCAATTACCAATTCCCAATTTCTAATTATTAAAATGAATTTTTTATCTTTTTTAATTCCTCCTGCTTCGGCACATAAAACAGAGGTTGCTGAAGATGTAGGTGCAACTTTGCATATCGAACCAGACGATACTCCTCGTGCTGGTGAAACTGCACAAACTTGGTTTGCTCTAACCCGAAAGGGAGGCAAGGTTATTCCTCTTAAAGAGTGTGATTGCCAACTAGCTATTTATAGCGAACCGCGTATCGCAGAAGCAAAGCCCCTTGCCCAACCTAATTTGCAGCCCGTATCGGCAGAACGCTATCAAGGTATTCCAGGAGCACAAATTACATTTCCCAAACCCGGAGCTTATAAATTAGAGCTTACCGGTAAACCTGCAAATGATGACAGTTTTAAACCTTTTGCATTGAAGTTTGATGTAACCGTAGCTGCTGGTACTAACAAATCAACTAACCAATCTAAAAATAATCAACAAGAAACACAAACTGCACAAGAGATTAAGAATGTTAATGCAGTTCAAACAGAAGAACAAGCTTTTCCCCTACCAATTTGGGCTATAGGCTTAGGAGCTTTGGTAATTATTGGGGGAATATTTGCTGTGATGCGAAGAGGGAGTAATTGATGATCCACACCCTCCGGGTGAAAATTGGTAATTGGTAATTGGGCATGGGGCATTGGGCATTGGGCATGGGAAATCATTATTTATTTTTCTCCCTCTTCCCCCTCTCTCCCTCTCCCCCTCTCTCCCTCTCCCCCTCCCTCTCTCCTAACTCCCGTGTCGCTTTTTATGCCATTCCCAAGCGTGGGTAATTATATCTTTAATAGAACTATACTGTGGTTGCCAACCTAGAATTTTTCGGGCTTTTTCGGCGCTACCGATGAGCGCTGGGGGGTCTCCAGGACGGCGATCGCACTCTACCGCTTTAATTTCTTTACCCGTGACATTTCTGGCGGCTTCGATTATTTCTTTGACGGAAAAACCATTTCCGTTGCCTAAATTGAAGAATGCACTGTCGCCTCCTTTAAGTAAATATTCTAAGCCGAGTACGTGAGCGTCTGCTAAATCGCTTACATGAATATAATCGCGAACGCATGTACCATCTTCTGTGGGATAATCGGTACCAAAAATAGAAATTGACTCGCGTTTTCCTAAAGCTGTCTGCAACACTAAGGGAATCAAATGAGTTTCGGGGTTATGATCTTCTCCTAAATTACCGGATGGATCTGCACCTGCTGCATTAAAGTATCGAAAACGTACTGATTTAAAATCGTATGCTTCGTTAAAATCTGAAAGTATTCGTTCTACCATCAACTTGGTAGCGCCATAGGGGTTGATCGGATTTTGGGGGTGATCTTCTGGTATTGGAACTGATTCGGGTACTCCGTATGTTGCACAAGTTGAAGAAAATACAAATTTTTTAACTTCTGCTGCTAGCATTGCTTCTAGCAAAGTAATTGTACCGATAACGTTATTACGATAATATTTAGCCGGATTAGAAACCGATTCTCCGACATAAGCGTAAGCAGAAAAATGCATTACTGCTGCAATGTTACGAGATTTAAATAAGTTATCTAATAATTGGCGATCGCCGGTATCTCCTTGAATCAGTTCGACTTCAAGAACTTTTTCCACCAAATCGCGATGTCCATAGACTAAATTATCTAGTATCAGGACGGAATAACCAGCTTTTTTTAAAGCTAAAACAGTGTGTGAGCCAATATAACCGGCTCCTCCGGTGACTAAAATAGTAGACTGTTCGGAAGACATAGATTTTGCTGTGAAATAAACCATTACATCATAAATTTAGTTTAATGGCAGCGTAATTACTTATCTCCAGGACTACAAATACTAAACATTATTGATAAAAATTGCACTAAAATCACTACGAAGGTAATTTTAGTGTGTAGGGTATGAGGTATTTGAAATCAAGCAATGGTACTACTACCATTTGACAGTAGAATAAATCTTTGCCCGGAGCCATATAGGTTGACTGTAAAAAACATTTGAGAGTGTATTTATGTTTGAACTGCTAAGCCGAGTACTTCTATGGCTACTTATAGGTACTGTTGTATTTAGCCTATTTCAGAAATTCTACCCAACCGGAAACTTTGTAGGGCGATTGGTAGTGGTAGTTTTTCTGATTATTTTGTTATTGTCCTTTGTGAATCCTAACGAACCAGCTATTGCTTCTTTGTGGAGAGTAGTATCGTTTCCCCTAAAACCTTTAGGAGCAGCAATTTTACTGATGACTTTCGCTGCTCAGAGAATAAAAGGTGGAGCGATAGACAAGCCGGGAGGATATTTAGTTGGCTGGGCACTGAGTATATTATTGTTAGCAAGTACACCAGCGGTGGCTTATTTCTTGATTCAATCGCCTGTAGCAAGAGCAGCTTATCCCAATGTAGCTTTACTTGAATCGAAATCTGCAACCCTTGTCGCATTTGCTGGAGATACATCTGTAGCGAATATGTCAGGTATCCTTGGCGATACTGTTATTCCTCAAATAAATGCAGATCCGAACATAATCGCATTAAATCCTAGCAGTATAAATTTTCCACGTTATCTTTTGCAAAGACCTCAACAAATTCGTCGTCGGGGCTTACGTTTAGAAGACTTTGTACCGAATGCAGAAACTTTGCAATTAACAACACAAGTTTGGGATCGCTACTTAGGACAAGTAAATAGTTTCTTACGTCCTCGATAGATTGTTTGTCATAAAAAAGACTAGGGTGTAGTCAGTGCCATGCCCTAGTTTTTTGTCTTTAAGTATCACCTGTTTCATCCTGGTGGTTCAAATCATTAATTTTAAAGGGTTTATTTTTATCCAAATTCTTTTCTCCCCCTGCTTGTCAAAACCCATCAATTTTAATGAAAACGAATACTAATGGTTTGTCCCATAACAATTGACGGGGGAGGCAAGGCAGGGAGAAGAGGGGAAAAAGAAGTTTTGACATTGCTGATTAAAAGTATGATTTGCCCCCAGCCCCGAATTTGAGGGATTTAGGGCGCATAATATTAGATCTAAAAAAAATAAATTCATACCTCAATTCAGCAACGCTTAAGTTTTTATATTTTTGATGTACCCCGCAAAATTATCGTGGCGGAGTATTAGAGCAAACGAATAAAAATTCTTCATTGAAAATTGTTCGTTGATACCTGATAATTGGTAATTGGTAATTAATTGCTCGAATGTCACAATCACGACGCTTTGTCAAACTTGTTGCTTATCTACGCCCTCATTGGCGAGCAACAACTTTAGGTATTGTAGCTCTACTAATTGTTAATGGATTGGGGGCTTACATACCTTTATTAATTGGAGATTGCGTTAAGAAACTTTCGGAAGACTTTGACTACGGACAAATCATACGCTACTCCATCCTGATTATTTCACTCACTTCTTCAATGTGGCTGATAAGGATGGCTTCTCGCATCTGGATATTCGGTGTGGGAAGGCAGGTGGAATTTGACCTCAAACAGCAAATTTTTGAACATTTGCTGAAGTTGGAGCCTTCTTATTTTGCGACTAATAAAGCCGGAGACTTGATTAGTCGTGCTACTAGCGATGTTGATAATATTCGGCGATTGTTGGGTTTTGTGGTGTTGAGTTTTGCAAATACGATATTTGCTTATGCGCTGACTTTACCCATAATGCTTTCTCTGAATCTACAACTAGCTGTATTAGCATTAATACCGTATCCGATAATGTTCTTTATGGTATTGCTATTTAGCGAACGTCTCCGGGATCAACAAACCTCGGTACAGGAAAATATTTCGGATATCAGCAACCTGATTCAAGAAGATATTAGCGGTATTTCCTTAATCAAAATTTATGCTCAAGAAGACAACGAACGTCGTGCTTTTGCTAAACAAAATCGCCAGCTATTAAAGGCTAATTTAAAATTAGCCCAAACTCGCAACACTCTATTTCCCTTAATTGGGGGATTAGCTAATATCAGTACTTTGATAATTATTTGGATCGGAGCGGGCAGAATTGGTTCTAGCCTCGATATTGGTGATTTTGTCAAGCTGCTACTGTATATTGAGCGCTTAATATTTCCTACAGCTTTATTAGGATTTACCATTACTGCTTATCAGCGTGGTGAAGTTAGCGTTGATAGAGTTGAATCAATTTTTAGTGTCAAACCAAAAATAAAAGACTACAGCAATGCAATTAGATTGTCACGAGAAGCGGTAAAAGGAGAATTAACTGCTAAAAATTTAAAATTTACTTATCCAGGATTGGAAACTTCCGCATTAGATAATATTAGTTTTAATATCAGTCCGGGAGAAACAATTGCAATCGTAGGGGCTATAGGTTCGGGTAAATCAACTTTAGCTAATTGTTTACCGCGTTTATTAGATATTGATGAAGGACAATTGTTTTTAGATGGAACAGATATTACTCAAATTGCTTTAACGGATTTAAGAGATGCGATTGCTTATGTTCCTCAAGACAGCTTTCTGTTTAGCACTACAATTCAAAATAATATCCGTTATGGAGACCCTTTAGCCGAACAACATGAAGTTGAAAATGCGGCTAAGCTATCGCAAATTAGCTCCGAAATAGGAAATTTTCCCCAACAATACAATACTCTTGTCGGAGAACGCGGAATTACTCTTTCTGGTGGTCAAAGGCAGCGCACAGCTTTAGCTAGAGCTATGTTAGTCGATGCTCCAGTACTAATTTTAGATGATGCACTTTCGAGTGTTGACAATCAAACTGCTACACAAATTCTAAAAAATCTTTCTAGCGGTACAAAGCGCAAGACAGTTGTTTTTATCACCCATCAATTATCTGCTGCTGCCGCTGCCGACCGAATTTTGGTTATGGAGAAAGGTAAAGTTGTTCAAACTGGTACTCAAGTAGAGCTTTTACAACAACCCGGACTTTATAGGGATTTATGGAGTCAGCATCAGGTGGAAGAGTTGCTACATTAACAGTGAGCAGTGAGCAGTTAGCAGTGAGCAGTTAGCAGTTAGCAGTGAGCAGTTAGCAGTTACCGCTCAGAAGTTACTAGCGGTTTGTCCCATTAAAATGGGTGGTATTCCCTGCTTTAAGCTATTGATTATGAGCGCGGCTATTGCAACTACGAACCTTTATAACAACTTATCAAAATAACTGTTAACTGTTCACTGATAACTGTTAACTGATTTAAAATGCTCCTATACGGGCAAAAATTACATAAATTGTTTTGGCAATCAACGATAAATCGTAAAATTCATGCCATTTTGATTGATATTGTAAGTCTAACTGGAAAACTTGTTCAAAGTCTTTGATGTGAGAACGTCCGTTGACTTGCCATTCTCCTGTTAAACCGGGTTTGACATGTAGGCGTTGCCAGTGATGCTCGGAGTAGTGCATTACTTCATCAGCTGTGGGAGGACGAGTCCCAACTAAACTCATTTCACCTGAAAAGACGTTCCAAAATTGGGGAAGCTCGTCCAAACTTGTACTTCTTAAAAAACGTCCTACTTTAGTAACTCGAAAATCATTCTTACTTTTAAAGAAATGTCCGTTAGCTTCGTTTTGTACTTGCGATTTTAATTGTTCTGCGTCCGAAACCATTGAACGAAATTTACGAATACGAAATGTATTGCCGTAAAGTCCGTACCTTTCTTGTGTAAAGAAAATTGGACCGGGGCTATTGATTTTAATCGCGATCGCAACTGGTAAAAATACAATCGCTAAAATTACTAAACCCACCATACTGCCCAGAATATCTAGCAAACGCTTAAATCTAGAACTGACTGAAGGATGGGGTGTAATTTGCGGAACCCAAGTGTTCGTTGCACCTTTAATAATACTTATCATCAGTAATTGGAACGTAGCTAAGCTAAGTTTTGAGCGACAAACGTATTCCTACGTAAGAATATTCTGAATATAGACTTAGCTTTATTAAAATTATTGCCTATCCCCGTATTTTTGCTGAATCTTCATCGAGATCGCAAGAATTACTATCATTTATAAAATTTGAGTAAAGAATAAAACCTATGTCTTTAGATAGATGAAAAATATGTTCCTTAGCGAGTTAATATCCCGAGGAACTTAAATTTGCTACCAATACAATGCGTAAACCTTAATGTTCTTTGAGACATAGAATTTTCTGAAGGTAGCAAGTACAACCTATCCATTTAATTATTGATTTGACGGATACTTTGGCTGTATGGTAAGGCTTATAAACTACAGAAAAATAATATCAATGCATTCAAAATATAGCTTGCGGGTAAGAGGTGATACATTTTCTCGGATATTCACAATCGAGCCATTAAGATGAACATTTGAATACACGGTCATTCAATTAGTGGGAGTTAATTTTTCATTGTCAACTCCCTTCATGTGTATTTCATGAAGTTTTTTGGGAAAAATGATTTATAGCATCCCTTTTATGGTTGTGCTTACATGCATTACTACATCCTATTTACATTGTGGTTGGGAATGAAGGGCAATTCCACAGTGGTGCTATCTCAAAATTAAGGTGCTAAACATGGTTGCAACTGGAGCAGACAAAGTAAAAGTCGGACGTTTAGAGTCCATAGTAGAGCAAATAGGGGAAGCCGTACTGGCTACCACCGAGACAATAGAGCGTCTTTCTGACAGAGTAGATAATTTAAGCGTACAGGTAGAAGAGCAGGGAAAGCAGGTACAGCAGCAAGGTTATCAAATTTTGGCATTGTGCGATGCCGTGCAAACTCTGGCAGAAGGACAAGACGATTCCCTGCAAAGGCTAACTCAGTTGACGCAAACTTTAAATCGTCTAATGGTAGTTCTAGAAGCAGAAGACGAAGTTTAATTAATTGTCAATCAAAGTTAATAATTCTCAATGAATAATTGACTTAAAGCGGAATCGAGCTTAGAGGAACGCTGCGAAAATATTTTTTTCGCATCAATACTTATAAATTAATAGTTGACAAACCAAGCCCAACTGACGATAACTAATAAGCTGTTGGCTGTTAACTTGTATATCAGACGCGGGTAGGATGCCCCACAGTTGCGAAAACTGGAAATCCCTAAGGCGCTGCTATGGGTACTAGAAAAATTAAGAATTTTTGCTTATACAATAATCGCCAAACATTAACCTAACTGTTAACTGATAGCTGCGTAACAGCTATTTTACCTGAAAAACATACATCTACATCGCTACCAGGGCTTCTTTCTCGACTGGCGTATTCTCCAACATAATAAAATTTATCGCCTTCGGTACGATAATTAACTGGAAGCGGTTTGTTACAGGGACGACAAAAAACTATTTCTGGTTCCTCTGCTTCTGGTGGAAGATGGGGTAAATTAATATTCCAGAAATTTCCTGCTGGTAAAGGGCGATTAAATAAGTCCGCTAAAAGTTTAGTTGTCCACTTGATTGAGTTGTCCCAGTTATATTCAACTCCTTTCTTTTTATATTGAGAGATTGCTATTCCTTGAATACCGTGCATGGCTGCTTCTCTTACCGCAGCAACAGTACCGGAAATATAAGAATCAACTCCCATATTCCCTCCGGCATTAATTCCCGAAAGTACCCATTTTACTTCCGGACAAATATGGGCAATTGAAAGACGAACGCAATCGGCAGGAGTACCGGCAATCGCGTATGCATTTTCGGAGCGACGTTGTAGGGTTAGAGCAGTAGCAGTAGTAACTTGATGCCCGCAACCGGATAAATGTCCTTGAGGAGCGGCGATAATAATTTTAGATAAATAGTACGGTGAAATCGCAGATTTTTCTACAGCGTTGAGTAATGCTTGAATACCTGGAGCATCAATACCATCATCGTTGGTTAAAATCAAACTCATAGAATTTTTCGCCCAGTTTCTTGTTAGTTGCGATTTTCAAGCATATCTGATATTCACTTCATAAAAAAGGAGGAGAGGAAATTAATTTCCTCTCCTCCTTTAAGGTGAAAAATAATAAAAACTGTTCAAAAAACAAAAATTATTAAACTTCAGCACCCGCTTTGGGTTCTGCTCCCATTGGGGCTACGTAATCGCGGAAAAATTCGATTTGTATTCCAAAATCTAGCTGCTTAACTTTATCCATCAATTCTTTAGATTGAGAAGAAAGTTCGTAGCTAGGTGGCATGGGGATAATAGTATGTGCGTCCATACCCTGAGCTAAACGATACCAGAATAATAGCTTAGTTGTATCGCTCATTGAACCGTATTCGCGGGTATGTACGGTATCTGCTTTATTAATTAAATCGCGTTGTAACTGTAGTTGTTCTTCGTGAGATAAATCTTTAACTTGATTGAACAAACCATCAGCAACTGCTGGAGAAACGGTACTAGCACCCGGTGCAGCAGGTGTAATTGAATCACCCATTTCTTTATAGATGAAATAGAACAAAGCTAGCTGTTCGTCTACATCTAGTTTACGAATTCCTTCTATTAAATTTTTAATTTTAGGGTCGTTAGTTTGTGCAGCTGTCATAATATTACTCCGATACTCCGATTGTAATAGATTTTCTCTATTTCTATTTATCAATTAGTTTCAACCCTATCAAAGTAGTATTAAGTATTTAACCCTACTGAAGATAGATGTATCGATATCGCAAAGAATATTTATTTAACAATCAATTTCAACCAAGCGATTATTTTAAAATGTGCAGTTTTTTGAGATGAATTGAGATTATCTGTGAAAATTGGTAGTTAAAGAATAATCTGCAAATACCAAATATCAAAAACCGGGTTTCTTTGTGTTAGTAAATAATTTTACTTTTTAACTAATTTCTATATCTTTTACTTTGGATTATTTTGATAATCTTCCGAAGATTTAGGATCTAATTCCCAACGCT
This sequence comes from Rivularia sp. PCC 7116, assembly GCF_000316665.1. GTDB lineage: Bacteria > Cyanobacteriota > Cyanobacteriia > Cyanobacteriales > Nostocaceae > Rivularia. The sequence goes on from NC_019678.1 coordinate 3,913,725, forward strand.
CGTCATCCCTTCTATCTAAAATATCGTTTGTTTGCAGAGGCTGTCTATCTTCCATTTCCAAACCTACTGCTTTTCCTAATTCTTCCGTCACATTTTTATCGGGAGTAGCAACAGTTCCACCAACTGCTTCATCACCAACTGCGTTCGCACCTTCCCAATATGCATCAACGTCACCTCCAGTTAATTCTGGACTGGTTGCATTATGTTGATTTAACCTTGCTTCTATTGTTCTTCCGCCAGTGTTAATTCCTGGTTGCTGATGAACTCCGGTTCCGTATGATTCAGTTATTTCTTGGGGCAAATCGCTCGCTTCAGCTTCGTTTTTTAGATTTTGCTCCTTTCTATTTTCTGCTTCGCTCATAACATCATTAATAATATTGCATTATTAACATAGCTCTTACTTATCAAATATTTCTCTCCCTAAAGAAGTAGAACCAAAGTGGTAAAGCAATATCTCCCCTAGGTACGAAGTGAAATAGGTTACGGACGCATATTATTTGTAAATAATCCGCATAAAAAGAACCTCACTAAATATTTAAAGCTAGGAACCAACATCCACTCGTTATTGCCAAACAATTAGCCCAGAATGTTGGTTTTTAGCTTTTATTTTGTTTAGATAAATTCGGGAGTCTAATAAATAATTACTAAAATACATCAAGCAATATTATTAAGGATTAAAGCCCTGATTACGAACAAAAAAACTAATTTGAAAAAGAGGAAAAAATATGAGCGATACAACTGTAAAAAAAGTAGATTCCAATTATTCCCCAAAAGGAGAAATGGGACAGAAATATTTAGCTTCTGGGAAGTCTGTTTCTATGCGTCTGTGGGAAGATGAACAACCAGGAGAATCCAAAGAATTAAGTTCTCGGGAATACGAAACCGTTGGCTATGTAATAAAAGGTCGTGCCGAACTAATATTAGAAGGTCAAAAAATTATTTTAGAAGCCGGTAATTCTTGGGTAGTACCAAAAGGTGCTTTGCATTCCTACAAGATTTTAGAGTCATTTACCGCCGTTGAAGCTACAAGCCCCCCCGCAGAAGTTAGCGGAAGGGATGAAGCGTGATTTTCTCGTTTTCTCGTTACAAGGTTCTACCTTGTAATGTATTTCTGGAGGCTCTGCTTGCATATGCAATAGGCAGAGCCTATATTTCACGCGTTCCCAGCTAGAAACTGGGAACCAGTAAATAATCTCTCTACTCTTTATTAGCCCATACTTTTTTATAATCTTCCATCGCTCCGGTATAATCTTTTAGTTTAGAACGAGCATTTCCCCGACTTATATAAACTTTGTCATTTTTAGGGTTTACCAGCAAAGCTTTAGTGTAGTATTCAATTGCTTTGTCGTAATTTTTGAGTTTAGAGCAAGTATTTCCTAACCCTATATAAGCTTTGTCGCTTTCAGGATTCATTCGTAAGGTTTGAGTGTAATCTTCAATTGCTTCGCCATATTTCTTCAATTTATAATTGGCGTTACCTCGATTTAAATAAATTCGGTAATTATTGCCATCAAGCTGCAAAGCATGAGTATAGTTTTCGACGGCTTGAATAAACTCTTCATTTTTATAAAAATTATTAGCTAGATTTAGATAATCTTCTGCATTTTGAGGATGAGACGTTAAGGCTTCTGTCGATTTTGAAGTTGCTCGATGGTACTCGCTGGTGAGTTCAGAAGTAACAATATTGGAATCAATAGTAACTTGATAGTCAGGTTGAGTCGATGCAACGTTGACGGAATCTAAACTTATTCCTTGATGATTATTTTGACTTTGAGGAAGTAGCAATCCCGAACTATAGTTATTGATATAGTCGGGATTGATGCTCATAGCCTTTGTATAATCCGCTGTGGCTCCATTATAATCTCCTAATTCCGAACGTATAAGTCCGCGACTGTATCTAGCTTCTGCGTCATTGGGATTATATGTTACATACATGTTCAAATCTGCGATCGCACCTTGTCTATCTCCAAGTCTATGAAGGGCTAATCCTCTTTGATAATGTGCTTTAAATCCGTCGGGCTTTAGCTGTAAATATTGGCTAAAATCGACTATTGCTGCTTCGTAATCCCCTTTATGAGCTTTATCTAAACCCCGACGATAAATGACTTCGATAAACTCAATATTGCGACGCATTTCGGCTTCTTGCTGCTGTCGCTGCATGACAGTGCGCGATACGGTAATCACGTTACGCCGCATTTCTAACTGCGCTATTACCTGATTGCTTAATGCTCTTAATCCCTCTTGTTGCTCTAAACTTAAATCCCGTGGTACCGTATCAATTACGCATAGTGTTCCGATACCATATCCTTCTGGTGTAATTAAAGGTGCGCCAGCATAAAACCTAATACTGGGAGCATTTGCAACTAAGGGATTATCGGCAAATCTAGAATCCTTCAAAGCATTTGGTACAACTAATGGCTGCTTTTGCATGATGGTATAAGCGCAGAAAGCTACATCCCTCGGAGTACAGTCTACGTCTACACCAACCTTAGATTTGAACCACTGGCGATCGCCATCTACAAAACTAATCACCGCAATAGGAGTACGACAAATCTGTGCGGCTAAAAAAGTGAAATCATCAAATACTTTTTCCGGAGCAGTATCGAGTATTTGATATTGTCGGAGTGCTGCTAATCTCGCTAATTCGTTGGTTGGTAGTGGTGCCTGTAAGTTCATTTTATCCGTCTCCGAAAATTACTTTTAGAAAATTAAAAAAATAAAGTAAATAGGTTTTGGATTAACTTCACTAATTAATCCGGTAGCTGAGTAGTGGTAACTAAAAATTAGTATCTAAAATCTTTATTTTGTTATTTCAAGACTCTACTAGTGCAAGAAAAACTCGGTATCCTCTTGGTTATAACAATTGTATGATTCGGTTATGAAGTATTTCGTATTATATATTTATGTATACCTACTGCGAGATTTTCGACAAGAAAATGGTAAAATTTTTGACAACTGTTTACTGCTTAATTTTATTGAGAGTTTAATATTTAATAGGTATATTATATCTGGGTTTGGTGAGTATATGTCATATAATTAACATGAAGAATACCTCCGTATTTTTAAATTTATTAATTAGTTATCCGTTATCGATCGTGTAAATAAATTTTGTTTTATTATTCTATATTTACTTTCAATATCAATTTTGTATAATCTGCTCCGTCGGGAAAGATAAAAATTTATCTACATGAATACAAAATTTAATAAATATATATTGTTGGTACGAACTCAATTGACATTTGATGATTGATTATTGTTCCTAACTTAAGCAAAAAGTGAAAGGTAAAATCTGAACTATAAATATCCTTTCCCCTTCTTAAAACTCAAATCATGAAGAAATCAAATAAATTTTAACTACATACCAAGCAGAATGACAAATCAAATTTGGATTGCGATTACTTTCATTAGTTTTATGCTTTTGTTTACTGCCGTCGGTATCTATTCGGCGACTCAAAAGCAAAACAACACTACTGATTATCTTTTAGCTGGTAGAACTGTAAATCCTTGGTTTACAGCACTTTCAGCAATGTCAACAGGACAAAGCGGTTTGCTATTTATTGGGCAAGTCGGTTTTGCCTATAAATCGGGAATTTCTTCTATTTGGCTAATTCTTGGTTGGGCATTAGGAGACTATATCGCTTGGTGGTTATTCTTTAAAAGACTAAGAGAAATTTCAGAAGAAACTGGATCTGAAACAGTATCTGGTTTTTTAGGGCAAAATACCAATGGAGTCCGAGTCATTACGATTATTTCAGCTTTAATAACTATCGCCTTTCTTGGTGCTTATGCAGCCGCACAATTAGTAGCAGGAAGCAAAGCGCTCAGTGCGGTTTTTGATTGGAATTACAGCATAGGTATTATTATTGGAACCATAATTGTTGTCATTTACTGCTTCTCTGGAGGTATCCGCGCTTCAATTTGGACGGACACAATCCAAGCAATAATTATGATTGGTTCGTTACTGCTATTATTAATTGTTTCATTAATTAAATGTGGCGGTATAAATGCACTTTGGGCGCAATTAACCCAAATAGATCCAGCCTTAGTAAACTTAAGTCCGGCAAATTTACCGTTGGGTTTTCTTCCTTTCTTTATTGGTTGGATGGTTGCGGGATTTGGCGTAGTAGGTCAACCTCACATCATAGTTCGTGCAATGGCTATTGACAATGCACAAAATGTCGCCAAAGCCCGGAATATCAAAGTAATTGCCGGTTTAACTACATCCTTCGCTTCTCTAGGTATCGGTTTGACAGGAAGAGTACTATTGCCGGATTTATTAGCTAACGGCGATCCAGAATTAGCATTGCCTGCATTAGCTTTGAACCTATTGCCAGCGGCTTTAGTGGGCGTAATGTTAGCGGGTGTATTTTCTGCAACTATGTCCACCGCAGATTCACAGATATTGTCTTGTTCCGCAGCCCTTACTCAAGATATATTTCCTCAATTTGCTCATTCTTATAAAATTGTCAAATTAGGAACTTTAACTGTGACTGCAATAGTCTTGGTAATTGCCTTATTTGGAGATAAAAGCGTATTTTTTCTAGTTACCTTTGCATGGTCAGCTTTAGCTTCAGCATTAGGACCTTTATTCGTAGTTAGGGTATTGCAAAAACCTATTAATGCAATAGTGGCTGTTGCAATGATGATAGTTGGAATATTAAGCGCTTTGATATGGACAATAACCCCCGAATTATCAAAGCTAGTTTACTCAGTTCTTCCGGGAATGGTTGCAGGAATATTCGTTTATTTCATCGCGCAATTTTTCATTCGTGATGACATTAAAGCAGCGAGCGGCAAGTAGAAGAAGAAACTAAGGTAAATTAATCAATAAGTATAAATTGTTAACCTTCACCCACCGCAAAAATTTAAATTCAACTTCAGTAGTTAACTTAAAACTTTCACTAACTGCTGAAGAAAGAGCTCGTTCCAGACATCACTTTCAAGCTTCCGATAAACAAATGGTGTGCTTGCGTTTACCCAGGGGTACTGTATTAAAAGATGGCGATATTCTAGAAGATGAAACTAATACAACCATTATTCAAATAATAGCCAAACCCGAACCAGTTTTAACTGTAACTGCTCGAAGTCAGTTAGATTTAATTAAAGCTGCATATCATTTGGGTAATCGTCACGTACAGCTAGAAATTACAGCAGATTATTTACGTTTGTCTCCAGATTCAGTATTGCGTCAAATGTTAGAAAAGCTTGGTTTAATAGTCAAAGAAGAATTTTCATCCTTTCATCCCGAGACGGGTGCTTACACTCAACATTTTCATTGAATACTGTAGAGGGGGTAGAGGGGGTAGAAAAATTTATTACTAATTACCAATTACTAATTACCAATGCCCAATTCCCAATTCTCAATTCCCAATATTCTTTATCTTTTACAGCTTGTCAGTCCCGCTTTACCTGTGGGAGCGTATAGTTATTCTGAAGGGTTGGAAACGCTGATTGAAAATAAGATAATTTATGATGTTGAAAGTCTTAAATACTGGTTGAATCAAGAATTACGTTATGGAGCAATCCGGTTGGAAGCAGCAGTAATGTTGAGAAGTTATCATGCAGTCAAAGCAGAAGATTTTGCAACTGTTGCTTACTGGAATAATTGGTTATCAGCCACAAGGGAAACTGAAGAATTGCGTAACCAATCTCAACAAATGGGAGGTGCTTTAATTCGTTTACTCAAAGAATTACAGCCACAGGTAAAGCCTATAATTACAGTTGTGGGTAATCCTTGCAATTATGCGATCGCCTTTGGTGTTGCTGCTAGTATTTGGGAAATTAATTCCGAAGCAGTCATACTGGGATATTTGCATAGTTGGCTAAGTAATTTGATTACTGCTGGAGTAAAGCTAATTCCTTTAGGGCAAACCGCAGGACAATTGTTATTAATGGATTTACAAGAATTAATTAGTACCGTCGCAGTAGAAATTACCAATTTGAATGACGATGAATTAAGCTGTTGCAGTTGGGGTTTATCTTTAGCAAGTATGGCACACGAACAGCAGTATACAAGGTTGTTTCGCAGTTAACAGTGAGCAGTTAACAACTAATAACTAATAACTAATAACTAACAACTAACAACTAACAACTAACAACTAATAACTAATAACTAATAAATTATGACTTTTAGAGTTGGTGTAGCTGGCCCGGTTGGTTCGGGAAAGACTGCTTTAGTGGAAGGTTTATGTAAATCAATGCGCGATTATTATCAAATTGCGGTTGTTACTAATGATATTTACACTCAAGAAGATGCACAGTTTTTAACCAAATCTCAAGCTTTAGAAAAAGAAAGAATTTTAGGTGTAGAAACCGGTGGTTGTCCTCATACTGCTATTCGAGAAGATGCTTCAATTAATTTAGGTGCAATTGAACAGTTAGAACTACTTTTTCCCGATTTAAATTTGGTGTTTTTGGAAAGCGGTGGCGATAATTTGGCTGCTACTTTTAGTCCGGAATTAGTTGATTTAACAATTTATGTTATTGATGTCGCAGCCGGAGACAAAATTCCCCGTAAAGGTGGTCCTGGTATTACTAAATCGGATTTACTTGTCATAAACAAAATTGATTTGGCTCCCTATGTTGGTGCTGATTTACAGGTTATGGAAAGGGATGCTCGCAAAATGCGCGGCGAAAAACCTTTTATATTTACCAACTTAAAAAAACAAGAAGGTTTGACGAAAATTATTGAATTTATTTCAACCAATATTTGCTAAAAGTTTACCGGGTTTATGCAGGGCTAGCAAAAATGGCAAGAATTAAATTTAGAATAATTCTGCGTATAGGATAGCCGCCTATGAGGAGTGAGTGGCAATAGGCTTGAATGAGGTTATCGCTTTCTAACTATGGAAAAACCGCTATATTCTTTTACAAATAGACCCATGCAAAGCAATATACCTGTATAACGATTCTTGTATATTGCTTCTCGCTGATTTGCTGCACAAAGTCTGCAAAATGAAAAGTTGCTGTTTTCCCAACTCACTAAATGATTTAATGTACGGTTTTCTCAATAACACATTTTTACACTTTTAAAACTTTTGCTTAACATTTTGTTGTAATATAGAATAGCAAACAAATCAAAGGCACACCGTTCAGCATGAGTAAGTGCAACAAAAAAATAGATCGAATATTATAAATGTTTTATCTGCTGAATTTTTTTACCTGCCAACTTATTTACTCGAAGGGTTATTCTGCTTGAAATATGCTTAAAACAGATGCTATCACTGTAGGACAATTAGAAAGAGAATTGTCTCAACGTATCCAGTCTTTTTATCGCAATCTATTAGGAAATATTCCGATAAAAGTAAGTTGTCACCTGTTTGCCAATAAGTTAGTAGTATTGGCTGAAAATTCTATTACTACAGCAGAAAAAGTGCTGATTGAAGTCGGTAAAGAAGAATTAGCACAAAAATTTCGCGTGAATTTGGAACAATCAATTAGATTGAAATTAAAGTCATTAATCGAGGAAATTTCTCAGGTAGAGATAGCCGACTTATTAAGTGAGACTAGCTTAGACACTGAATTGACTGGAATTATTGTAGTGTTTAACAAAATTCCAAAATTACGCGCTAGTAGAAATTCTGTATCTAAATAATGCTGTAGAAGATAAATGAAGACTGTTATTTCATAAACTAAATAACCAGTGGAGATTAAAGCCAATGTTAGTACTAGTATCGGCAACCAATCCCCCGATGCTATTTTGTCCGCTGGTATTGCTCAGGTAAATATCAATTCCTAAATCTGCTTTGGTTTCAAAGTAGCGCAAACCCGTACTCCAAACTAAATCATGTCCGGAAACTGGGGTTAATTCTCCGATTAATTGAAATTTATCGGATAAAACTTGGTTTATTCCTAATCCTAAACCGAAGCGTTCTTCTTTTCGATAGAATGCTGCTTTGGGGTTAAAAAATAATGCTGTTTTATTGCTATTTTGATAAACCATAGGTACTTCTGCGAATATAGTTCCCACCCGAGGGCGTTTGCTATCTCGAACTCCTTTGACTTTTACACTTAAAGAAAAAGGATCGCCTTGTGCTTGATTAAGAAATCTTAACTTTGCACCGGCACCAAATTTGATTGCATTTCCAAAAGTTTCTCCAGGGGGAAGATTATCGTCATTACCAAACTGCTCGATAGGAATTTCCAACTGTAAATCATTCGCTAAACCGTACATAAGATTTAATTTAGCGTTTCCTCCAGAAGTCATACCTGTAGTTAATCTGATTTTATCTGGTGGTAAAGTGCTGCTGTTGCTAAGGGTTAAACCATCTAGCAGTAATTGTTTGTCGCGGTTGGATAAAGGAATATCGGGTTTATTTCCAAAGTTAGAAGCGTAGTTTTGCCCAAAATCAAAGATGTATTTAACCTTGGCACCAAATATAACTTCATTGCCGTCGGGGATAAAAGCTAAAAGATTGGTAGTTGGAGTTGCTCCAAATGCATTCGTACCATAAACTTCTACACCAGCACGAGGATTTATTGCATAACGGGTACCAGCAGCCCATAGTAATTTGCGGAAAATAGAGTTATCTTCCGAATCTAAGGCATTACCTCCAGGTCCTAATGGTAAATTAGCATTAGCAAACAAATTCAATTTTTCCGAAGCTTGCAAGCTTATACCCGCACCTAGATTCATAAAAGTTCCGTAAAATTCTGCTTGCTTTACTTTGTCAGGATAGAATACGACTCCGGGAGTGAAGTGTAATTGAAGTTTATCGTTAGCATCATAAGTAACTGGAACTTCTACTTTTCCGATAACATAGGATTCTGTAGTTTTGTCATTAGTATTATTAAATAATCCGGTATCGGAAGCAAGTTGTAATAGCTCAGCGGTACCGCTAACTGCTACTTTTAATTTTTCGTTTTTTAATACTTGATATTTTACGCTTGGTGCAAAAGATACAAATGTTAAATCGGGGAATGTTCCGTTGATTTGACTTTTGGTTGGATCGTCAAAAAATTGTGCTGCAAAGCTAAACTGTAACTTATCGGTGACACCCCAATCTAAAGAAGTGTAATAGTTTTGATAGCCAGTATTTCCCTGACGATTATCTCCCGGTTTAGCTTGATGAGTACCCGCTTCAAATTGTACTGAGCCTTTAGGTAATTGATTCGCTGTCTCTAAATTGAAAAGTCTTGTCGGCGGTTTTTGTAAAGGGGAAAGTTCTGGTTCTATTTGTTTGATTTTTAAGTCTTTTGCATGAGTACTAATTTGCGAAAATTCAGTAGATGAATTCGTGTCAAATTCAGGCTGATTAATAGTTGTCAATTCTTGCTTAAAAGATTTTTTTTTAGCTTCTTTGAGCTTAGTAATTAAATCTTGCGATTGTAAATTAGTCTGTTGCTTAGAATTATCTTCACTCGCAAAAGCAATTGTAGGAATTGATAAAGCTAGTACGGTGTAAGCAGCTATATTTAATATTTGCATATAAAGAAGTATATATATATAGCGATAAAGCTATAAATTTGAGTTGACAGTATGGCTGAGCTATTAATAAGTCGCAAGTAAATATCTGCCTGTTTTTAAACGGGCAATCAGACAGCTATATATAGCGGTTTTCACTTCAGTGCAATACAGATATGACCTTACCCCGCCCTCTGGGCACCCCTCTCCTTGACAAGGAGGGGATGGGGGTGAGGTGGCGGAATGTATGGTACTCAACTGAAATTCGGTATATTTATCCGATGAATAACTTAAGTTATTTCAAATCTCAAAAATTCTGTTTATCTATTTAGATAATTCCTTGAAAGACAAGCGATTAGCGTTTTTTCAAAGCAGATTCAAAATAGATGCACCATGTATAAAAAATGTTTTATTTGGGATGTTTAAAACATTATTAGCAGCTAATACACCCTAATCAAACAAAAAAAGTATAGTGTATTATTACGGTTATGGAAGTATTACAATCAACATATAGAGCTTTTTTTTATGCTTAAATACTTTTGTTTGTAGGATTTTAATAGTTAAATACTTGTATGACCCATCACGTTATTAAAGCGACTAAGGAAACGGTGCATCTTGGCGGTTTTTCGCATTTATTAGAACCTGCTTTAACAGTAAATTCTGGCGATACTGTGGATGTCGAAACTTACACCGGGTTTCACGTTTGCGATCGCGCGCCGCAAGAGTTTGTTACACCGGCATTATTAGACATATACAAAAATCTTCCCTCAGAACGTAAAATTGCACCAGGACCTCATTTATTAACTGGCCCCATTTACGTCGAAGATGCTCAACCTGGTGATGTTTTGGAAGTGAATTTAAGGCAAATTACACCCAGGCTACCAGTTGGTTTTAATGTTATTCGTAAAAATTGGGGTGCCCTACCGCAACAGTTTAATCAACCTGCATTGAGATTTATTCCCCTGGATTTAGAAAATAACGTTGCCGAATTTCCTACAGGTAGCGGAATTAAAATTCCTCTCAAGCCATTTTTCGGTATTCTCGGGGTTGCGACAACTGAAAATCCTCGGAATTCCATACCTCCAGGAAACTATGGCGGCAATATCGACAACCGCGAATTACAAGCAGGTTCCAAAATATTTTTACCCATATTCGTTCCCGGTGCTTTGTTTTCCATCGGAGATGGACATTCCGCCCAAGGAGACGGGGAAGTAAATGTAACTGCAATTGAAACTTCTATGAACGGTACTATTGAACTAAAGCTTCACAAGGATTTGCAAATCTCCACACCAATTGCCGAAACTCCTACTGATATCATCACGATGGGTTTTGCTCCCACATTAGATCAAGCTTTAGAAAAAGCTTTAAAAAATATGATTGATTTTCTGGTAAGCTGCACAAAGTTATCTCCAGAAGAAGCTTATATTTTATGCAGTTTAGCTGTAAGTTTTCGGATTACTCAAGTCGTTAACTTACCTCAAAAAGGCGTGCATGGAATGCTTTCTAAAGCTTTGTTGCCTGAAGGGATAAGAATAGGGAGTTAGGAGTTATGAGTTATGAGTTAGGAGTTAGGAATTAAGAAATTTTGGATTTTAAATTTTAGATTTTGGCTTTTTATTTATAGCTACAAGCTAAGAGTTTGGAGTTATAGATAAAATGGTTTACTAATAGTTTTTTTCTTACTTTTCACTGCTCACTGCTCACTGTTCACTGCTCACTGCTCACTGCTCGCTGTTCGCTGTTCACTGTTCACTGTTCACTGCTCATGGAAATTTGGTTGCTTCTGCTGATTAGTGGATTAATTGCAGGTATTCTTGCCGGATTGTTGGGAATTGGTGGTGGTACGGTTTTAGTACCTATACTGCTGGCATTTAATAAGACACCATTACAGGCTGTTGCTACTAGTAGTCTTGCAATTGTGATTACGGCGACTTCTGGAACTATCCAGAATTGGCGCATGGGATATATTAATTTTCAAAAGGTACTTTTTTTAGCATTACCTGCGGCAATTACTGCTTATTTAAGTGCTGGAATAGCAAAGTTTATTCCTCCCCGCAATCAATTAATTGCTTTTGGCATTTTGCTTTTGTTTACTATTTATTTAGTAGAGTTACGCAAAAATTTATCGAAAAAGCAAGAAGAAGCAGAAAACGAACAAAATCAACAAATTCAGGAATCGAAAATCGGTTCTATTGCTTCTCGAATTATTACTGGTAGTCTTGCTGGAATGCTTGCTGGTATATTCGGTGTGGGTGGTGGTGTAATTATGGTACCCCTACAAATGCTTTTATTAGCAGAACCGATTAAAAAAGCAATTCAAACTAGTTTGGGAGTTATTGTTATTAGCTCTGTCTCTTCTGCATCCAGACATGCTATTGAAGGTAATATTTTATTTTTTGAAGGTTTAATTTTAGGGTTTGGAGGACTTTTAGGAGCGCAACTTAGTACCCGTTTTTTACCTCGACTACCAGACAGAATTGTTAGTTTAACATTTCGTGCAGGACTTGCTATTTTAGCCGTGTATATTTTTTGGAAGGCAAGCAGAGTATAGTTTAGGACTATTTATATAAAGATTATTTAATTTTAAAAGTTCATACTTTTATCTCACATACAGCATATTTCATTTCACTAAAGTACATTCAGACGGGCAGGGATGCCCCGTTCACCCGCAAGGGTGCGGCTCACTTTGACGGGAAGAACATCTCCCCCTTCGGGTTCAATAGTTTGATGGGACGGAAACCGACCCCCGAAGTTTGGGGGAAGAATATCTTCCCCCCAACTTCTCTCCATCAACTATTTCACCGTCAAGTTCTCTCCATCCCACAAGAACTTTATGATATGAGGGTGTACCTCATTTATTTGCAAAATTTTGCCCGACACCCTATAAGGGTGCGGCTACATTTACAAAGTCCGTCTTCACGGACTAGGATTTTTAGCCCACGCAGGTGGGCTTTGTAATATTAGCCCCAGGCTTACAGCCTGCGGGCTTTTTGTAAAATTGGGATGCTCCCGAGAGAAGGCTCAGGTATTTATGCTTTTGCTTACAATACCGATATGAGTAAGTTTAGCCCTCAATCATATTGAACTTAAGCTATTAACAATTGGGGTAGAAGGTTCAATTCCTCAGAAGAAATGATTGGCGAACAGATCCAAGCTAACAGTTAATATTTAAAAGTTGGAAAATCTTAAATCCATTATTAAATCAAATTAGATTAAATTCAATTAGATTCAATTAATTTAATCTTAATTTTAAATGTATTTTTCTTATACTTGACCCTGTTGATAATTGCTATATACTCAACAGATAATTATTGTCTTTATCTTAAAACAATCGTTAATTGCTAATTGGTAATTGTTAATTTATTTTTAACAAAATACACTTCCAATATGTAGTCATTGATTAGCAGAAAATTTTTGTAATCAGAGATTATTTAGTTCTCTTTGAGGTCTCTAAAATGTTTCCGATGAATAAGGCTATTGCTTTTGTAATTTTGAGTCTAATTGTTGGTTGTTCTCCTAATACTTCAACACCAAATTTTTCAGCTTTCAATTTATTTCAATCAAAATCTGACATCTTAAATAACACTAAAATCATTCCTGGCAAACGTGTTGGTGAAGTAAATAGTAAAACGACTCGTGTCGATTTAGTCAAAATGTTTGGTGAATCAAAGCTTAAAGACGACGTAATTTTAGAAGATGAAGGAACAATTTCACTTCCAGTGACTAAAGTCAATTTAGGTGATAACAAAAACTTTACAGTCGTTTGGGAAGAAGATGATAGAGAAAAATTATTATATGTCAGAGATTTTGGTTCCGCTTGGAAGACTCCTGAAGGTATCGGTGTGGGAACTTCTTTTAAAGAATTGCGCCAACAATTAGGTGATTTTCAGTTAACTGGATTAGGTTGGGATTACGGTGGTTTTATTAATTTGGAAACTACCAAATTATCTCAATATCAAGGACAAATCTCTATACAACTTGCTCCCGAACAAGAAGCTATCAGTAAGCATCCCCAGCAACACGAAGCCGTTTTAGGAGATAGAGAATTATCTTCTACTAATCCTAATTGGGAACCTTTAAATATGAAAGTCTCTCAAATGACGGTACATTTTGATGAATAGTTGAAGATTGGGCGCTAATCATTATAAATATCAAACAATTTCATTATTTTAAGGAATTTGCTCTATCTGCTTGGAAGTGTAAAATAGAACAGATATTTTTCTAATTATAATTACTATCAGCGTCAGGTATATAAATGATTTCAATCAACAAGAGTCTTGCTGTAATTGCTTTAGCTCTAATAGTAGGTTGCTCGGATAAAGATTCCGTTAACTCAACAACGATTAATTCTATACCAGAAGAAACTTCGCAAGCTACAACTCAATCGTCAAATCCTGTTGCGGTAGATAAATCGCAAGCAGCTAATTCACCTCAAAGACAAGTTGTAGTAGCAAACAATTCCAGCAAAACAGATAATTCACAAGCTAGTTCATCTCAAAATCAACCTGTTGCGGTGGATAATTCTAAATCGGATGCAGTCAACGATACTTTAATAATTCCAGGAAAACGTGTTGGTTCGATTACTGCTGAAACTACCCGCGCAGATTTAGTTAAAATCTATGGTGAATCGAACTTAAAAGATGAAACAATCTTACAAGTTGAAGGCACAGTTTCAGTTCCAGCTACCAAAGTTAATCAAGGTACACCAGGTGCTTTGACAATTTTTTGGAAAGATGAAACTCGTAAAGAAATACTATATATTCGAGGTTTTGGTAGTCAATGGAAAACCCCCGAAGGTATTGGGGTTGGAACCTCTTTGAGCGGATTACGTGAAATATTGGGTGAGTTTAAGTTGACTGGATTTGGTTGGGATTATGGTGGTTTAGTTAATTTCAAAGATACCAAATTATCTAAATATCGAGGTAAACTTTCCCTGACACTTAATCCAGGAGATGAAAATGTATATGGAAAGTACCCCAAGCAATATGGAGCTGTCTCCGGTGACATAGAATTATCTTCAACTAACCCAAATCTTGAACCTTTAGATGTACGGGTTTATCAAATGACCGTAAATTTTGGTGAGTAATGGTAAGTAATTAATGATTAGGAATTGGGAATGGGGAATTGTCTTATATTATTCCTTATTGTTCAAGAACCTAGTTTAAACGCTTCTACAAACAAGCTATAAATAAAGCCAACTTTTAAAAAATTCAGTGATTCCACCCAAAGAAGTCGCCGTTCTTTGGGTGGTCTTCTGTAAACTATCCGACTACCTATTTCTGTCAAAAATACTAAAAATGCAGCGACAACAATATCCAAAACTGCTCTTTGTCCTGCTGTTGTAGCGGCTACCGTTCCCATAAAAAAACCGAACAAAAAACTAATCATCAACAGCGATATTCTTCGCCAAGGATTGAGAAACCATAGCGCTAGGTTCCTTACAATTAAATCGAATAAAGAATTTAAGCGGGTATTTTGCATTTTTATAATAGGGAATTGGTAATAGGTAATAGGTAATAGGTAATTTCTAACTCGCGACTCATAACTGTTCACTGCTCACTGTCTTCCTCTCCCACTCCCGAGAAGAAAGGAACCGAGTATTTTTGTCAGAGTCATTTTAATGTGGAGTGGTACTGTTGTCTCTTACCATTGACTAACAACCAATTATTAACAACTAATAATTAGTGTCTTATTGATTATAAACTGATGATTCAAAGTCTTTCCAAGCATTGGTGGAAGAATAGTTCAAAGCGTCCGGCTCTAGCTGTGATGTTATCAATTTTATGGATAATTTTGGTCTCGGGGATAGCATTTTTTTGGCATTTAGGAAGTTTCAGCTTAATCGATGAGACAGAACCACTGTTTGCGGAAGCTTCGCGGCAAATGTATCTTACTGGTGACTGGATTACGCCTTATTTTAATGGTGAAACTCGTTTTGATAAACCCGCTTTGATTTACTGGTGTCAAGCCTTAGCTTACATGATTTTTGGGGTAAATGAATGGGCTGTACGTTTACCTTCTGCGATCGCGGCTTTCGGTTTGATTGGTTTGGCGTTCTATACTTTGTACTATCATCAAGCCAAAATGGACGGTTTGCAAGGGGTGTACCGTCCTTTTCGGCGTTGGTTTACGGCTGGCTTGGGTGCTGCGGTAATAGGTCTTAACCCAGAAATGATTGTTTGGGGTAGAGCAGGCGTTTCGGATATGCTGCTCACTGGATGCATGGCTTCTGCTTTGTTATGCTTTTTTCAAGGATATTCTCAACCTGCGATATCACCCGTAAAAGCACGGTGGTATTTTGCTTTTTATGTATTAATTGGGTTAGCTATTTTAACTAAGGGACCTGTAGGTATTGTTTTACCAGGTTTCATTATTTTTCTATTTTTAATTTATTTGGGGAATTTTTGGCAGGTTGTAAAGGAAGCTAAGCTTGTGCGGGGTATGCTCGTTATTTGTGCTGTGGCAATCCCCTGGTATGTATTGGTGACTTGGCAAAATGGTTGGAGCTTTATTGATTCCTTCTTTGGTTTGCATAATGTCGAACGCTTTACAGATGTTGTTAACGGACATTCGGCTCCTTGGTATTTTTATTTTATAGTCGTAGCACTCGGTTTTGCTCCTTACTCGGTTTATTTACCTGCTGCGATGCTAAGAATCAAGTTTTGGCAGCGTAAATCATGGATATCTTCAGAACGTTATCAACAACTTAGCTTATTTGCTTTTTGCTGGTTTATTGGTATTTTTAGTTTCTTTACCATTGCCGTTACCAAGCTACCAAGCTACGTACTACCATTAATGCCAGCTGCTGGTATTTTAATCGCGTTGTTATGGGGTGATTTGATAGTAAATAAAGAGAAGCAAAATGTTCAAAACGTTTCTGCTTCCGCTTCA
Source organism: Rivularia sp. PCC 7116 (assembly GCF_000316665.1). GTDB lineage: Bacteria > Cyanobacteriota > Cyanobacteriia > Cyanobacteriales > Nostocaceae > Rivularia. Next base: position 3,930,019 of record NC_019678.1, read on the forward strand.
CTGGCTCCCGTATTGCTCTCTTCACCTCTCATGCAAGCCAGCGGATGGTTAAACGTAGTCTTCGTCTCGGCTATAGGATTTGCATTCTTTAAAATTAGCAGTTTGATCGGTTACGATCCCGCAGCCCCTAATTTTCCTCAAATGCTACAAAGGTCTAATTTACCAGTTTTAGGTGGCATAATTTGGCTGGCTGCTGCTGTAATTATTGCTGTTTTCTTGATACGTCGGCGTTATTTACATTTAATATGTATCAATTTGTTGGCATTTACAGCATTCATGGTATTAGTTCTGACTCCAGCTTTATTTGTATCGGATGCTAGTCGTCAGCTACCTTTAAAGCAATTATCTCAATTAGCAGCAAGGGTACAAAAACCGGGCGAAGAAATAATTATGGTTGGCTTTAAAAAGCCTAGCGTAGCTTTTTACAGCCAACGTAAAATTAACTATATTAAAAGCAACGAACAAGCCGCAAACTATATTAAAAATCAAACTGAATCTGAATCGGTAATTGTTTTAGCACAACCAAAAAAGTTTCCTAAAATGGGTTTACAATCAACTGATTATGAAAATTTAGATGTCAAACAAGCTTATGGTTTGATTCGCGTGAAAACTAGTAATCAGTAATTAGTTCGCATTAATAAGACGTTATGCTTATCCCCCTCTTTTGGTAGATTGGGGGATTTGTGTTGGTGTAGTCATTTAACTTATTTTCTTAATACGAGCAAGATGCTTGCGCTACAACCTGTTTTGTAGTTGGAATAAATATAAAACATTACCTTTATTGAAATGCTTCCTTTTTTAATTCTATTGGTGGAAGCAGTAATATTTACTATAAAAATTCTGGAAGGAATATTGAAAAAATTAAGCATCTGTAGGGTGCGCTGAAGATGAAGCCATAACGCATCTTACAAATACAAAATAAATAACTAGAACTTCTTAAGTTTTACTGATAACTAATAGCTGATTACTGTTCCCTGTTTGCTGTTAATGCTTGATTTATTCTACTCAATAAATCTTCCATTGAAATTGAACGAGGTAATACCTGGGCAGCTATATTTTCTGAAGTATCAAATTTTTCCAACTCTACGCGATCGGAATTTAATCGCTGATCGAGAAATAGCAGTGGGGGCAAGTCTAAACCCATCTGTTCTAATGCTTCTACTACAAATTCAGCAGTTACTTCTATGGTAGATTCTCCCAAGCAAATTAATAGTAAATCTACACTGCCATGACGTATTTGCTGTAATAGTTCTTCCCAAGTATTGCACATGGAAGACTTTAAGCCTGCCGTTTGTAGATATTGAACTAAAGCTTGAAACCATTCAGTTGGACGAGAATTTGTTTCGACTTCTTCTTCCTTTAAAGGGCAAGAAAGTTTTGTGCTACAGGGCAAGTGAACTGCTTTGCGGTTATTTTTCTGGGTTTCCTTTGTTTCAGAGTCAATTATTGCTCCCGGTAAATCCGGTATTATAGTTAAATCTAAAACCGATATGCTCGGAGGACAACATACGCCAGCAGCTATTTGTAAAACTGATAACAAAGTAGGTGCTTTGTCTTTATCAATTTTGTTGTCTTTACCTAATTTTGTTAGACAAGGAAATACTGAAAGCTGGGCAATTTGCGATGCTGCTTGGGTAGTTTCTACATTACGAGTTACCAATGGCAAAGCCGCCAAAATCTTACTGTCACTGATTTTATTTAAGTAAGTTTGAGCAAGGGGCATTTCTACATCTAATAAAGCCACATCAAACTTCCAAACCCGAGCTAAAAGTTGCGCTTGTGCTAAATCATCTGCTTCTATAACTCTATGTTTTCCTAAAGATGAATCATAACTTAACGGTTCTACTTCAGGTTCAACTAATCTCAATATTCGTAATGGAGTTTTCGGCTCTGACTTACCACAATTTTTAACATCTTCTGGTTTTTCTTCAGCAGTTTTATCGTATAAGCTTTCTAATATTTCTGCTACAGCTTGATGCTTGACTGGCAAAGTCAGAAAACGATCTGCACGATTGCTAAATGCTTGCTCTTTTTCTGCCGCGCTAGCCGTCACAATTACCGGAATATCACGAGTTGAAGTATCCGATTTTATCAATGTCAATACATCCCAACCGGAAAGTAAAGGTAACAGAGGATTGATAAAAATAGCTTTGGGTTGCAGTCTTCGGGCTTTTTCCAATGCTTCGCACCCTGAGCGAGCTACTACTACTCGGTATCCTAAAGTGCTTAAATGCTTGGTGAAATCTTCTATATACCTCGCTACTGTTTCTACAACCATGACTAAACTGTTGGGAAAAGTTTTTAGCTTGGCAATAGAATCTTGATTTTTGGAGTATTTAAAGTTGTTTTTGTAAGCAGGAATATTTTCTATAGATAATTCTTTAAGAGAAGGAGAATCTCGTAATGGTGTATCTTCTATCACTTTCTGAGTAATGTCTGAACAGTTTTCGCTATCGTTTGAGCCGATTTCCCCGGCTATTGTGTGAGGAGGAGATGGAGGCAAAAGCAACGTAAATTGGCTTCCGTAACCTTCACGCGATAAAAAGCTGACATCACCACCATGAAGTCTAGCCAAAGCCCTAGTTAATACCAATCCTAAACCCGTTCCTTCATGTTGACGAGTCATCGGATTTTCTAGCTGCTGAAACTTTTGAAATATCAAATGTTGTTGGCTATCGGCAATACCAATACCCGTATCCCAAACGGTAAAGGTAATCCAACCTTCCCAACTATTTACCTGTAAGCCAATTTCTCCGCCTGCTTCAGTAAATTTATAGGCGTTGGAAAGTAAATGAATCAACATTTGCCGCAAACGCAATTCGTCGGCAATAATTTCTTCTAATCCTGGCTCAATATCAAGACGAAATTGATAGTCTTCGTCTAGCTCTGATGCTGTTGCTTTTGTAGTTTGAGCGTGAATATCTTTGGCTTCTTTTGAAGCGCGATCGCAAACTTTTTTGATGTTAACTTTTGTCGGAGTCAGGCTCATTTGACCTGTTTCCATGCGAGTTAAATCCAAAATATCGTTGACGACACTCATCAAATGACGACCACTTTGATGAATTAATTGGGCATACCTTGCTTGCCGATCGTTGAGTTTTCCTAACTGCTGATCGGATAGCAAACGGGATAATCCTAATACTGCTGTCAAAGGAGTCTTCAATTCATGACTTATACAAGCCAAAAATTCATCTTTTAAACGATTTAGTTGAATTAAATCAGCATTTTTGGCTGCTAGTTCTTGAGTTAATTGCTGTTGCTCGGTAATATCTGTAGCCAAAACTAACCACAATTGTCCAGTTTCTGAAGAGTTCTCTTTTGTTTGTAATACTTTTAACTCTTGACTCCAGCTTTGCTGATTCCTTAAATCGCGAAACTCATCATCTGTAATATTTACTGGTATTTTAGTAAATCGCCAAACCCTTTCTTCTCCATCTCGCATTTCCACAATACAAATGCAGCTACCAGGTTCGCTATCAATAAAACAGCGGTTTAACGTCGAACCTACATCCTTTTTGCTGAACTCAGGATTGACAAAATCTGTCTGTGAAACTGTATTCCCTTCAATTGTCTTTTCCCAAAGCTCTTTTATTCCTTGTGGATCTTTTAATTCCCCAAGTTGTTCGTACCATAGTTGGTTTTGCGACACTACTTCTTGGGTATCTGTTTCTAACATCAATGCCCAAGGAAGTGCCTGAAGTAATTGTGTTGCATACTTGTACTCCAACTGACTCTTATCCCGACTTTTGCGCTGGTTAATTTTATTTTTAGCATTCGCGTAACTAATAACTTCAGCACTATCCAAATTGATATTCTTTACCGAAGTTCTGGGAATAACCGAGATCGCACTACCCGCTTCTTGATAAATTTCTGCCTGATGATAGCTTAAATTTACAGATAGGTTTTCGCTTTTTCTATCTAATAATGCTAAACATCTCAATAACTTAGAACTATCTAATAGTCCTAAAAACTTACCATATTCATCCACCAGCACCCACTTTTGAAAGTTTGCTGGCAGTTTTTCAGAGCGCAATTTAGAACCAAATTGCTCTAAACTTAAAGAAGAGCTTAAGATTTGGATCGGTTTGACGAACTGTTTATCCAAACAAGAGATTGGTTGATTCCAATCAAATTTTTGTGTGATTCCAGACTCGTCCTGTTTTCTGTAAATCAAAAGTCCTAGCAGATTATTTGCATCGAGCAAATAACGAGGAATTTGTTGCTCGCTTACTACTACCAACTGCTGGGAATGCTGCTCTTGCTCGAACATTGACAGCACATGAGTTAGAGGAGTAGTTTCGCTTACTCTGCGAGCTTGAGTAATAAAGTCGTAAAGCGGGTAATGTTGAATTGACATATGCCTTTTGGAGTTATTCTTCCCTAGGAAGCATCCGGCATCACTAACTCACTGCTTGCCTTGTATTTTTACAAGTCTTAATAAACCTGACTTGAGGAATACCATGACATTACAGGACGATTTTGAGCGGAAACTCCATGCTTGACTCAAGATGAAACTTGACCTCGCCAGAGCTTACTTGTCTTACAAGAGTTGTCCGTGCGGCGGTTTCTCCCTTTGCTGTTATAAGGATGCACTTAAGAGACTTTTAAAAGTGTCCTAGGGCGGGGTTAATACCCCTGACATCGACAGCAGCTGTTAAAACAATTATTACTCTAAAATTCCCCTAAAAATCTTTAGGAATTATAATGATTTAAATTACGACATTTTTTAATCTTACTTAATCAAACTTATTATTTGATAATTTATTTTTAAAATGTACCAATGGATAGTCATTTTTATTTTGTTTTAAGCATAAGACTTTCATCCGTAAAATGCAACAAAAAACCGAGTATTTATATTTATGAAAATTTATACTAATTTATACTAAATTCCTTTTCGGATAGTTAAACAATTACAAATTGGATATCGTCGATGTTTCATAAGTTAGTCAAATTAGATTAAAGCAATGGAAATTATAAATTTATCTGTTCTGGATTTAGATGCTAATTTTCTAAAATTGAAAAAACTGTACTATCAATCTTTAAATTCAATTCTATGAATTAAAAAAAATGCCGAAGATAGATAGTAGAGGTTAATATCATCGTTTTTGTGCAAACACCATTTACATCATGTTATTCAACAAAGACGGCAAGTTTGTTTAACATAATTTACTCGGTCTAAAATTAATGGCTGTCTTTGTTTTGATAGAAATATATTTAGGCTTGATGTTTTGCTATAAAAGACTCACCGTAGGGAAAAAATGGATATGTAGTTAGATGTCACAATCTGAAATTATGCTCGTTTTTGAGCAAATGAATCCAAATCAGAAAAAAGAAATGTTACAACAGGTCAAATCCGAGTACCGCCAAATTCTGATTAAATATTTTACCAACGATATCAATTTAAAAGAAAAAATAGATAAATTAATTCATGCAATATTTCGTGCTAATATCCCCGTGCCTCAAATTATTGAGATTCATATGGAATTAGTTGATGAATTTGCCAAGCAGCTAAAAATAGAAGGTAGAAGCGATTATAATTCGTTACTTCTTGATTATCGCTTGACATTGATTGATATGTTGGCTCATTTATGTGAAATTTATAGACGCTCTGGTACTTCTAAGGGTTGATGTTTTTGGTTATTTGTCAGAAGATAAATAAATGAAAAATAAATATTTATTATTTTAAACCTGTTAAAACCTGTTAAAAATTCACTTTTGCTTTCTCTTAGAATTATTTTCCACCATAAACTTTCGTATGAACCATCAAGATGGTCAGACCTATGTTCTGAAATTGTATGTATCGGGTAATACGCCAAACTCGGTACAGGCGCTAAAAACACTTAAAACAATATTAGAGCAGGAATTTAAAGGAGTTTATGCTTTAAAAGTTATCGATGTGCAAAAGAATCCACAGCAAGCGGAAGAAGACAAAATTTTGGCTACTCCAACTTTGTCAAAAATTTTACCACCGCCGGTTCGTAAAATAATTGGGGATCTATCGGATAAAGAAAGAGTCTTAATTGGTTTAAATTTATTGGATGCACAATTAAACGAACAAGAAAACAACTGGGAATAGTAAACTATATAGATGTTAATAAACGGACTCTAGTTATTAAATAAGCGGAGCCAATTTACTATTTGTAATTAATAAGCAATGAGCGAGAAAAAAAAACCGCTACACAGTAGCAACCCTTTAGTAAATCGAGGTGTGGAAAAAATTCGCACCTTGATAGAGGGTTTCGATGATATTACTCATAGTGGATTGCCTAAAGGTAGAACAACTTTGGTCAGCGGTACCTCTGGTACGGGGAAAACATTGTTTTCTTTACAGTTTCTCTACAACGGTATTACTCACTTAAAAGAACCAGGGATTTTTGTCACTTTTGAAGAAGCTCCCAATGATATTATCAGAAACGCTTATATATTTGGTTGGGATTTACAACAGTTAATTGATGATGGTCAACTATTTATCCTTGATGCTTCTCCAGATCCCGAAGGTCAAGAAGTTATCGGTAACTTTGATTTATCCGGATTGATAGAGCGGTTGCAATACGCGATTCAAAAATACAAAGCAAAACGTATTTCCATTGATTCGGTAACGGCAATATTTCAGCAGTATGAGGCGGCGGGATTAGTCAGACGGGAAATTTTTCGTTTAGTTGCACGTTTAAAAGGTTTGAGCGTTACCACCGTAATGACAACCGAGCGAAGAGAAGAATACGGTCCGGTAGCAACATTCGGCGTAGAAGAATTTGTATCCGATAACGTCATAATTTTTCGTAATGTTTTAGAAGGCGAGCGTCGCAGACGGACGATTGAAATTCTCAAATTGCGCGGTACGACTCATATGAAAGGGGAATATCCTTTTACAATTACCAATCAAGGAATAAATATTTTCCCATTAGGTGCCATGCGTTTAACTCAACGTTCTTCAAACGCTCGCGTATCTTCGGGAGTTGAATCTCTAGATAAGATGTGCGGGGGTGGATTTTTTAAAGATTCGATTATTTTGGCTACAGGGGCTACCGGTACGGGGAAAACCTTATTAGTCAGTAAATTTTTACAAGAAGGTTGCCATCAAGGCGAACGCTCGATACTATTTGCCTATGAAGAATCCCGCGCTCAACTTTCAAGAAATGCCACTTCTTGGGGAATTGACTTCGAGCAACTAGAGCGTCAAGGATTGCTCAAAATAATTTGTGCTTATCCCGAATCAACTGGCTTAGAAGATCACCTACAAATTATTAAGTCAGAAATTTCTGAGTTTAAACCTTCCCGCATTGCTATCGATTCTCTTAGTGCTTTGGATCGGGGGGTTTCTAATAATGCATTCCGACAATTTGTTATTGGTGTAACGGGTTACGCCAAACAAGAAGAAATCACTGGCTTTTTTACTAATACCACTACCCATTTTTTAGGTTCAAATTCGATTACTGATTCTCATATTTCTACTATTACTGACACGATTATCCTATTGCAATATGTAGAAATTCGTGGAGAAATGTCCCGAGCAGTCAACGTATTTAAAATGCGCGGCTCTTGGCACGATAAGGGTATCAGAGAATACAACATAACTCGTGATGGTCCCCAAATCAAAAATTCATTCCAAGATTACGAAAGAATTATCAGTGGAGTGCCCAGTCGCGTTAGTATCGATGAAAAGGCGGAATTATCTCGTATTGTTAGGAGTTTTGAAGATGAGCAAACATCTGATTCTTAGCATCCGAGTTAACATAGTCAGGGTTCTAAGCGTGATATAGTCTGTGGTTAGAAATAAGTTTCTGCCGCTTGATTGTAGTGTGAGGAAATGCGGTGAAAGCACAGCAAATATTAAATAGTTTCTTACCCGGTGTGACAGCAGCAGTTCTGACAGCTCAGCCTACTTGGGCTGAAACTGTGACTGTTGATAACTCGCAAGTGGGTCGTTATCCAAGTATCTTTACTACCAGTACAAGTAGCAATGAAGTACAAAGTAACACTTTTACTTCTTTAAAAGATACGGAGGGTCGAAAGTATCCGGCACCAGTTACTCCCCCAGGAGTAAAGCTAGGCGGCGTAAAACCGGACAATCGTAGTATTTCAGGAGCAAATGTAACTGGTAAAACAGGAGTTATAATCAATGCTTTAAAGAAAAAGAATCAAAATCGAAACAACGATAGCTTGAAAACAGCTTCCCATAGAAGTTCCACCCAAGCATTAAAAAAACCTGCTTCTAGAAAAGTTTTTGACGCTAATAATGATTCGTCGGGAATAAAGAAATTTGCAGCCGTAGCAATCAAAAAACCGGACGATAAAATATTTCAAAAATTACAGCGAATTGCAACCGGGCCAGGATCTGCCGAACTGTTAAAAGTAGGAAGTTGTCCTACAGGGCAAGATCCAAAACTGCAAAATCTTTTGTCAGCTTCAGCGGCTTCAGCTTGTAAAAAGATTAATTCTATTCCTAATAAAAAATTAGAATTAGCCCAGTCAATCGCTCCCGCTCCCGTACAGCCTACCAGACCATCTTTACAGGGTCCGACTTCAATTCCAAATGGTCTCGAACCTAGCGCCAATCCCCTGCAATATCCTACCAAGCCCTCTGAAGTAAGAGTTCAACAAAATCAACCACTTACTTTGGAACAAGCTTTTGAGTTGGCAAGACGGAATAATCAGGAGTTACAGGTAAGTTTATTGCAGCTAGAACGGACGCAAGCTGGGTTAAAGGTAGCACGAGCAGCTTTACTGCCTAACTTGGGTTTAAACGCTCAAGTTGCTCGTCAGCAGTCTGCATCGGGACAACTTTCAGGTGAAGCAGCCCGCGATGCTGGTATTCCTTCTGATTCTCCTAACTTTCCGGATGATTCACCCAGTACTGCTTTCAGTGGTGGAGCGCAACTCAACTACAATATATTTACCTCCGGAGCGCGGGGTGCGCGAATTCGTCAAGCTGAAGAACAGGTGCGTTTGCAAGAATTGGACGTTGAGCGTTTATCTGAAGAAATTCGCCTTAACGTAGCTACCGAGTATTACAACTTGCAGCAAGCAGACGAGCAAGTTCGCATATCCAGAGCTGCTGTAGTTAACGCTGAAGCTAGTTTGCGAGATGCAAGAGCATTAGAACAAGCTGGTGTTGGTACGCGCTTCGATTCGTTGCGTACTCAAGTTAACTTAGCAAACTCCCAGCAACAGTTAACTAATGCTCGTTCCCAACAGCGAATTGCTCGTCGTACTCTGGCGACAAGGTTGAATTTGGCACAGTCAGCCACTCTTTCAGCAGCCGATGCGGTCAAGTTAGCTGGTTTGTGGAGGCAATCACTGGAAAACAGTATAGTTTTGGCTTATCAAAACCGTCCGGAATTGCAGCAGCAAATAGCACAGCGAAACATCAGCCAACAGCAGCGCAGAGAAGCGCTGTCCCAGTTAGGTCCGCAAGTCAGTCTTATTGCTAACTACGAGTTGCTTGATGGATTTGACGATAATGTGGGATTAACTGACGGTTACAGCATCGCATTACAAGCAAACCTGAATTTATTCGATGGTGGTGCATCAAGAGCGCAGGCTGCACAAGCAAAAGCCGACACCGAGATAGCAGAAACTCAGTTTTCTAGTACTCGCAATCAAATTCGCTTTCAAGTAGAGCAAGCTTATTCGAGCCTGCAATCTAACTTGGAAAACGTGCAAACTTCCGAAGCTGCTTTAAATCAAGCTAGAGAATCTTTGAGGTTAGCTCGTTTGCGTTTCCAAGCTGGTGTGGGAACTCAGCTAGAAGTACTTGATGCCGAAAATGCTTTAACAACAGCCGAAGGTAATCGAGTAAATGCAATCTTGGATTACAACCGTGCTTTAGCTAGCTTACAGCGTGCCGTTACTTCTCGGGGATTGCGTTAATATTTTTTATTAGTCATTAGTTATCAGTTATTAGTTATTGTTTATAATTCAGGACTTTTAATTTATAACTATAAACTTTTGACTAATTTTATTTATTCAAAGTTATTGGGGTCTTCTTTAGTTATTTAGGAGTAATTTTTGTATTTTCTCATAGGGGAAATGCTGACAGATCCAGAACAAGATGCTCTCAGAAAAATCTCCCATAAAAACTAGTATTGCAAAGTATGTGTTGTTGTCTAAAGCAACTTATGACCGAAAATCAGTTACATATAGTTTTCTAGCCATTACAGAATTTGTATTATAGCTAACTTTTTGTAGTTAAAATACTGTAGGATTATTTGATAATAATAGTATTCGTATGACTACAGTTACATCACAAGAAATTGCTCAATTTCGCTCTACATTTGCTAATTATCCCCCAGCCTTACAAGCACTCGATTTAATTGAGGATTGTGACGGAGATTTAGAAGATGCTGCGATGAATTTGGCTATTAAAGCTGGGCAGCAGCCAGAAATTGCTAATTCTGAATGGCTAGATAGTTTGGCGAAAAAATGGCGATCGCTTATTTGTCAGCAAGAATACCGTTCGGATTTACAATCTGGCTCGGTAGATAAACTGATGGAACAAATCCAAAAAACTCCGACATTCCCCACCGTGTTGGTAACTCCGGTTTTACTTTACGTTTTCAAGCAGGGCATTCCAGAATTTTGCGAACCTTTAGATTTAGTTACTGAAGATTAGAAAAAGTTGGAATTGGGCATGGCAGATGGGTGATTGGGCATGGGGCATGGGGCATGGGGCATTGGTTTAGATGTTATATATTTTCTCCATCTTCCAATCTCATTATTTGCCTATTACCAATTACCCATTACCAATTACCAATTATCAGTTATCAGTAAACAGTGGACAGTTAGTTAGCAATCCCCAATTACTCATTACCCATTACCAGTTACCAGTAGATAGTTAGTTACCAATGCCCAATGCCCAATTACCCTTTAATAGTAATTAAGAAATCGAATTGATGCCATCGGGTACTGGTAGGCTGTTAGTTAGAGCCGTCATTACGATCAGATAAAAGCTTTAACATCAATGAACTATCTCGTAGCAGTATTTCCAGACAGGATGATAGCAGAAGAAGCTTTCACAGCTTTAGAAAAAAAAGGAATTAAGAGTACCATACTCGGTAGAGGCTATAAATCTGCTGATGAATTTGGTTTAATTGACCCTAAAGAACAAGCTAAAAAGCAAGCTAAGTTTATGTCTTTTTGGCTGGTTCCATTTGGTTTTTTTGCTGGGTTTGCTTTTAATTTAATTACTGGATTAAATACCTTTGCCTGGGCTGGAGATATCGGTAATCGTATCATCGGAGGATTGCTAGGTGCTGGAAGTGGGGCTTTAGGCGCTATCTTCGTTGGCGGTGGAGTCGGTTTAGTCACTGGTAGCGGTGATGCTTTACCATACCGCAACCGCTTAGATGCCGGTAAATACATAATTGTGGTTGAAGGAGCCGAAAGCCTGAATCGCGAAACCACCAGAATTTTACGTCAGCTTGAACCCGAGAATTTGCAAGGTTACGCTGCGGAGTAAGCCCGAGGATTGGGGGTTGGGTGTGGGAAAATAAGAAACAGTTTATACCGCCAACTATTGATAATTGTTCATTGATAACTGACAAAATGTTGCCAAGAGAAGAACTTTTAAAGAACGTTGAAAATAGAGATACTGTAGCTCGTGTAATTGATTGTGCCGAGCAAGCAATCAGAACTTGGGAAGTTGTTTTTACCGACTTTCTTTCACCTCCGGAATTGGCAGAAGCTCAGCAAGGTTTTAGTAAGTTGACTGAGGTGGAGTTGTTAGCGTGGGGTGGATATCCCCAAGCTGAAAGAAAAAGAATTGCTATTGCTCGCAACGAACTTCCTTTGGATGAGTCGCAAGTTGAGCTTGTTGCTTTGAATATAGCTGGTAATTTTTTGTTTGATACCGCTACACATCGCGATTTTTTGGGTGCGATGTTAGGAACCGGTATTGTGCGAGAAAAAACCGGCGATATTATTGTACTTGGCGAACGTGGAGCGCAGGTAATCGTTGTTCCGGAATTGGCTGATTTTTTGGAAACAAGTTTGACTCAGGTACGTTCGGTTCCTGTCAAGACTCAAAGGATAGATTTTGGCGAATTAAAGATAAGAGAACCGAAAAAGAAAGAATTAACAACAGTAGAAGCTTCTTTAAGATTAGACGCGATCGCTTCAGCCGGTTTCGGCATGTCTCGCAGTAAAATGGTTGATTTTATTAATGCTGGTGACGTGCGGGTGAATTGGAAAGAAATTAAACAAGCTTCCCATCAAGTAAAAACAGGAGACTTGATTGCAATTCGAGGTAAAGGGCGTTTAGAAGTTGGGGAAATTGCAGTTACTAAGAAAGAGCGTTATCGGATGCAGTTGACGAAATTTGTTTAGGAAATATAGATTGTAGGGTGCTGTGACGGTTACGATAATTTATCAACTGTAACGTAATATTTTAAACATACCGTCACGCACCATTGTTATCATATACAACGCAATATTTTAAATTTACCATTACGCATCATTATCAATTAATTAGTGCGTGACGGCATTATGATGACTATTCGATATGTTCGATAAGTTATCGCACAAAAACGCCCTCACCCTCGAAGGGTGGGGCTACAGGAACAAAGCCCGTCTTCACGGGCTAGCATTGTTATGATGTTGGGTGTGTTACAGATTATGATGCGATCGCGCACTGCTAATAGTAAATATTCAAATTAAACTGACATCAAACCTCGCTTCGGTTGAGGAATATTACGTCCCAATTGTTGAGCAGTTTCAATCCACTCTTGCATCACAACTTCTACATTTTGCAACGCTTCTTGATAACTTTCACCGTCAGCAGCACAACCAGGTAATTCTGGTACTTCTGCGATGAATGATTCGTCTTCTTGACTGTAGTAGAGGATTATTTTGTAGTGAAGCCTCATTTTGTTCTTCTTCTCTTATGTTAATAACTCCTTAAAATAAAGATGGATAATCTCTTCTAAATCTTTATTTGCTTCTGGGGAGATAATATGTTGTTTCATGATTGATTATCTCTAGCTTTACGTAGCTTTTCTCGCAGTCGCTCAACTACAACTTCCCCATCAATACCTTCACCTCTGTCTAACTGCTCAACAGCGACTTCTACTTTTTGACGAGTTTCTTCAACCCATTTTTGATAGTCTTTATCCCACTCTTCTAGTAGTTTTAGTGCTTTACTTATAACTTGTTCGGGATTTTCATATGTACCTCTAGCAATTTGCGCCCTTATAAATTGCTCATCTTCGGGTTTGAGTTGAATATTCATGATTTTTTTGATTGTGGATAAAGATATAATTACTCTTTATTATGACGCAATCGCTTTTAGCCGTCACAGCACCCTATAACTAAGCATTAATAAACTTTTCAGCAGCATTTGTTAATACTTCATCCATCCAAGCATTAATACTTTTACCAGATTTTTTAGCAGCAATAAAAATTTTACGGTGATTTTCTGGAGTTGTACGGAAAGGAAGTTTACCAGAAAAAGGTTTATCAGGCTCTTCACCTAAATCTTCACAGTAAGCAAGGTAATCATCAACTGAATTATGAAACTCTTGACGTGCTTCATCAATCGTTTTTGCTTTAAATGTTATTACGTCATTTATGTCAATAACTCTACCAAATAGTATTTCTGCTTCTGTATCTACTTCGATAATTGCTGAGTAGCCTTTGTAAGTCATCATAGTTCGATTTCTGCTTTTGCCGATGATATCATCTGAAGATATCAAGAGAAGTACGATTGCATTGGTGAGGTTTTCCGAATATTGCACTTTTCGTAATTAACAAAAACGCCCTCACCCTCGAAGGGTGGGGCTACAGGAACAAAGCCCGTCTTCACGGGCTGAGATTATTATTGTATAGATTGTAGGTTAGCTTCACGGCGCACAGAGAAAATAGTTATTTATTAGGAATTAAATTGCAACCTAACCCAACATTGATTTGTCGGTGTTATACAATATTTTACGTTTGGGGAAGCACAATATTGTTTATTCACAACCCTAATGTTGGGTTACGACACGATAGATCAATTCTCGCTTCAAGTTCAATTTGGTTTTCGTGTCTAACCCAACCTACGATTCATAGTAGCTTATAAGAAAAAGATTAATTTGTGTAAGAGTGCGATCGCCATTTTCATTTTTTGCTGAAAACTACGGTAATAGCAGTTTCCAGCAAAAATAATTAAAGAAGGTGAAGCTGGTAATTTCTAAAATTAAGCAGAAGCTTCTACTGTTTCTAAAACAAGTTCGACTACAGGTTTAGGTAAGGGTATTAACTCAATATCTGGACTATTAACGTCTATTCCCTGTGCGCTATTGTATTCTCGTTGAATAACATCAATTTCTTCAGGTGTCATCTTGTCCGCAGCAATCAAGTAAGCAATCAATCTACCTCCTAAATTTTGTGCTTTTTGCGCTCTAGTAATAGTCCCACTTGGAGTTACAAGCACATTTTTCCAAATTGTTGAGGAAATAGACCAATCAATTTGATTAGCTCTTCGTACTGCTTCTTCTAGATTTAAGCCTTCTTTGCGTGTTGCAGCAATTAATCCTTTAAATAAAGCAATTTGTGCTGTTGACTTGAACAAGAGCGAATATGGTTCTTCATCTTTACGCATTGTTGGGATTTCGCTACAGTTAGCTATTGCATCTTGATAAGCTTGTAGTCCATCCAAAACACTACTCCAAAACTTTTCTACTAACTCATAATATTGCTGAATTTCTTCTTCTGAAGGTCGAGAGTTTTGGTCTAATGGTATTTTTTCACTGGAAAGAATCAACTTTACTGTTTCATATACAACGCTGATAGTAGTTAGTTTAATGCTTCTGGCTGCAATAGTATTATTCTTCCACTCAACAATTACATCTTTGTTTCCCTTAGTATCTTCTACCTGGATACCCAAAGGTGCACCATCACTTAATAATTTCCGAGCAATTATAGCGCTACGGTCATCTTCACTTGTGATAATATTATCTCCTCTGCTAGTTGGTTTAGCATAGCGATTAACTTTATTAAAAATACGTCGTGTTTTTTCATTGCTCTCATGCTCGATAAAAATTACGCAGATATCATCGTTTGGAACTTCTTCTCGACAATCTCCTACAATATCATTCTTAATTATTTTCTCAAGAGCTAAAAGACGATGTTGACCGTCAAGCATGATATAAGTACCACCCTTGATTGTCATAATTCCTATAGAATCTGCTGCTGATTTATAAGCTTCCGGAGCTTCAGTATCTACATATTTATTTATACTTTCAAACACAATTTTTCCTTTATAAACAAGAACAATCACTGCACCAAAAAAACGATCTTGTGATTTAGCTATATATGGAGCTATCTGTTCTTCTATTCTTTTAATATCAGGTTCTCGTTGAAGTCTGTCTTCAATACTCATATTTGACCATTCATCAAGCTCCTTAGCAGGACGCACCACTTTTACAAGTTCGCTAGCTTTCATAGTTGCTTGATAATAATTTGTATTACCCATTTGTCCATGTACGCATGAAATTACAGTTGACACTTATAAACTCCTTATATAACTTAGTTATTTTTTTAATCTATTTTTTTGCAAAAATCTTGGAAAAATAACAAGCAAGTAAGTTTTTACTTGCTTGTTATTTAGTTTTTATCAATTAGCCTATAAATTAGTTTTTTCGACTTTAATCAAATTGCTATTCTAGATTTAGCTTATTTATTCCTCTATAAAATTGAATAAGTGTTTCAATAAAAATTTCTTTAGTTTCATCTAAAACCTTTTGATAATTATATATTTCATCAATTATTTGTTTTTCATCCATCTCTGGATAATACTTTGGCTTCTTACCTAATTTTTTTACGTAATTCATTGCGAATGCTACTAAAGTATCTTTTTTATTAAAGATAATACTTAATTCCATGACAATTTTCCTTCTAAAACATAAAAATAATTTACCGCATGAATTAAGCTGAGTTTTTTCATATCCGGCAACTTTATCAAAAATTTACTCTAGTATTTATTTACTATAAAGATATTTGAATTGAGTATTTCTAGTGCTATAATTCAATTTTTTATTAAAAATCAAGCTTATATTTCATATGAAGCTCAAAAACACAAGTTTTAAAATTTAGTATCTTATTAAATTTAATTTAAGGATAAAAATATTAAAAATAACTATTTAACAAAAAAACCGCTTTGTTTGTACAAACAAAGCGGTTTAGTGAATTTAATACTTAAATTTAAGCCGTACCCTTTAAGAGTAATGGCGTTTTACCTACTCAATCCCCTCAATCTTATCCTCAACCTGTTGATACAATTCCCGCAATCTATCAAGATTACTTTCATCTGTATCCCAATAACCCCTACCATTCGCTTCCAACAACGTAGTAACCATCTTCCGAAAAGAATGCGGATTTAAGTTCAACAACCTTTCCTGCATTTCCTTATCTTTCATAAAGGTTTCGTTGCTATCCTCATAAACCCAGTTATCTACAGCATCGGCTGTCGCACTCCAACCAACTGTATTTACTAACCTTTTAGATAATTCCCTCACACCTTCATAACCGTGAGACAACATCCCTTCATACCACTTCGGATTCAACAATTTAGTTCGAGAATCCAAGCGCACGGTTTCTGACAAAGTTCTAACTTGTGCGTTTGCAGTAGTAGTATCTGCCATATAAGCAACTGGCTTTTTACCATCTTTCCGCAAACCAGCTACTACTTTAGTTGGATCTGAATCGTAATAATGGGAAACGTCAGTTAAGCTAATTTCCGAAGAATCTAAATTTTGGAAGGTTACTTCTGCTGTCTTTAAAGTACTCTCAAATATCTCTCGGGAATTTTCCATCATTCCGGGATTATCTTCGGTAAATGCAAAGGATTTACGTTTCAAGTACATTTCCTGTAATTCTGCTTCGCTATCCCAAGTACTGTTTTCTACGGCTAAGTTGATATTAGAAGAATAAGAACCACTTGCATTGGAAAAGACGCGAGTTGCTGCTTGACGCAGGTTAATTCCCATGTCTTCGGCTTGCTTCATTGCGTGTTTGCGAACAAAATTCATTTCTAAAGGCTCGTCTGCTTCCGCAGCCATTTTTACGCCCCTATCTAATAAATTCATTTGGTTGACAAACAAGTCGCGGAATACCCCAGAGCAGTTGATTACAACGTCTATTCTCGGTCTTCCCAATTCCTCTAAGGGTACTAATTCTAACTTGTTGACTCTACCCAAAGCATCTGGAACCGGGCGCACGCCTACCATCCACATTATCTGTGCTAGTGATTCCCCGTAGGTTTTAATATTGTCGGTTCCCCATAATACACAGGCAATTGTTTCGGGATATTCGCCGCCGTTTTCCCGCATTTGTCTATCTAACAACCTATCTACGACAACTTTGGCAGATTTCACTGCTGCCATTGTGGGGATTGCTTGGGGATCTAAGGCGTGGATGTTTTTACCTGTGGGTAAAACGTCGGGGTTACGAATTGGATCTCCTCCGGGGCCAGGTAAAACGTATTCTCCTTCCAATCCTTTGAGTAATGCTCCTAATTCGTTATCGGCGCATACTTGTTGTAAACAGAATTCCAAGTATTCAAATAAAGGTTTTAAAGCTTCTTTATCAACGTTGGGATAACCAGCTTGATGTAAAGCTTCTACCCAAGGTTCTTTTTTACCCATATTGAAGAAATTCAATTTGGAAACTCGGGATACTCTTCCTTCTGCGTCGATTTGGGCTTTAACTAATGCACCAACAGCATCTCTTGTTGTCAAGGTAATATGTTGCAGCAATTCTACATCTTGTAAAATGCCTTTATCGCTATTCCGGTAAATCTCTTCGATGTCGCGATTAATACTATTACCAATTATCCGCTGTAAACTGATAATTCCTTCTTCTTCTCTATCTAACCCAGCAATATTAACTAAAGTGGCAACCGCTTCCTCTGCCGTGGGAGGTTTTCCAACTACGTGTAATCCACATGGTAATAGTCGCGATTCAATCTCCATCAACCGACGGTAGACGCTACCAACGATGTTATCGCGCTCTTCTGCGGACATTTCCTTAGAACTAACTTCCGGTAAGTCGATATCTTTATCAAGATTCACTATCCGGGCTTTATCCATGATGGTATCGACAATGGGAACTCCCCTGCCAGTATCTTTGAGGGTTTGATATGAACCAATTAATTCGCTTAATTCTTTCAACCCTTTATATAAACCAGCGTTTTCTGCTGGGGGGGTTAAATAAGAAATTGTTTCGGCATAGCTGCGACGTTTGGCGATTGTGGCTTCACTAGGATTATTAGCAGCGTAATAATATAAGTTGGGAATTGTACCAATTAAACTATCGGGATAACATTCACCAGACATTCCCATCTGCTTTCCTGGCATAAATTCCAAGGAGCCATGAGTACCGAAGTGAAGTACTGCGTCGGCACCCCAAATTTTTTCTAGGTAAGTGTAGTAAGCAGCAAAACCATGATGGGGACTTGCTGAGCGGGAAAATAACAACCGCATCGGATCTCCTTCATATCCGAAGGTTGGCTGTACTCCTATAAATACATTACCAAACTGCTTGCCGTAAACTAATAAATTTTGTCCGTCGCTATTTAGCTCACCTGGAGGTGCCCCCCAATTTTCTTCCAAACGTTGGGAATATGGTGTTAATTCTTCGTATTCGGGAACTGACATCCGATAAGCAACATTTAGCTCGGGGCTTGCATATTGTGCTTGAGCGTCGTGGATGACTTCTTCCATCAACTCTTTTGCACTTCCTGGTAATTCGGGTAAATCATAGCCATTACTTTGTAAGGCTTTCATTACCTCGTATATGGAACCGAATACATCTAAATATGCTGCGGTTCCCACGTTACCTTTATCCGGGGGAAAACTAAATACAGTAATGGCAATTTTTTTATCTAGTTTGGGCTTAAGACGCAAACTAGCCCATTTAACCGCTCTTTGCGCTATCGCTTCAACTCTATCCTGTAGAGCGATCGCCTTTCCAGTAGCGCCATCTTTACCGGATAAAATTATCGGTTCAATTGCTCCATCTAATTCCGGAATCGCAATTTGCAAAGCAACTTGAATTGGATGCAATCCCAAATCGCTTTCCATCCACTCTTCAGTAGTTTGGAATACCAAAGGCAAGGCTACCATATACGGACGGTTTAACCGTTTTAACGAGTCAATCGCCTTCGGGTGGTCTTGTCTGGCGGGACCACCTACTAAAGCAAATCCTGTCAAAGATACTACAGCATCTACTAAGGCAGTACCTTCCTTATTATTTTTCGCTAAAGCAGAAGTTTCATAAAAATAAGCATCTACCGGCTTAGAAAAATCCAAACCACCAGCAAAAACGGGAATTACCTTAGCTCCCATCGCTTCAAATTCCTGAACAAGCGCCACATAATGTGCATCATCACCAGTTACCAAGTGAGTGCGCTGCAATACTAAACCAATACAAGGCGCTAAAGGATCTTTTAAATCGTCAGAAATATCTTTACGGCTGCTATACCAGTTGAGATATTCCTTCACATCCTCAAACATTGTCGTCGCTAAAGGATGCCAAATTCCCATATCGGGATAGACAACTGGGAGTTGATAATCTTCTACTTTCTGGAAATTGCTTTGATCGACATCTTTTAAAACATATTTATCAGCCAGCATTAACAGAAAGTTTTCTAAATTCTGTGCAGAGCCTCCCAGCCAATACTGAAAACTCAACATGAAATTACGAGCATCTTGAGCTTTTTCTACGGGAAGATATTTTAATACAGAAGGAAGAGTTCTTAACAGCTTCAACATTCCATCTTGGAAAGAAGAACCGGATTTTTCCTTCCGCTTCTTCATAAAGCTGGCGATCGCGCTCTTGGATTGTCCCAAATTCGCCAAGGAAAAGCTACCCATCTTATTCAGACGCATAACTTCCGGCATTGAAGGGAAACATACAGCAACATCGAAATTATCGCGATGGGGTTCGACAGCTGCAACAACCTTCTGAGCTAATTCTTCAATAAAAATAAGTGAAGCAATAAAAACATTTGTAGTTTCTAAATCTTTTTTGAACTCCTGATAATTCTCTTCACTTCGGAGTTCTTCAATTAAATAACCGCTGATTTCGATGGCAATGTTGGGGTGGTTATCGTTTATAGTCCGTACAGCTTGTGATAAAGCACTTTGATACTGGGACTCTAACACGACATAGACCACCTTTATCAAATGTCGGCCAGCGAGATTTTCCGGTTTGATGTGTCTGATGGTGGACTTGACGTGGGTGAACATGCTTTTCCTGACTCCTATGATGCGTGTTCTCGGTTCGGCATTAAGAATTTTTTATCAGATATTGACTACAAATGCGCGTTTTGTCGCTTAACTGACACATTTCGATAACTATAGGCAAATTTTTGTTTACAAAACTTGACATTTTAGTTAAGTGTTTACTCAGTTTTATGTAAATTATTTGTAATATTTATGTTTGGTTATTTGGTTGTTGAGGGATATGTTTTTTTAACGCAGAGGGGCGCTGAGGTTTGCGCGGAGGTTCGCTGAGGGAAGAGGTTGAGGAGAGGATTGGGGTTGGTTGGTTTTGTTGAGAGATTAGTTTTTGTAGGGGTTTTGAGGGTTTGAGTGTTTGGCGATCGCAGAAGTAATTCGGCTGAAAATACACTTAAATAATATTCGAGTAAATAGAGCAAATGCTACAACTTATATCAGATAATATTCGGATGTAATTTGTATTGATATGGATAAAGAAGAATTTTTGAGAAGGTATAAGGATGGGGAAAGAGATTTTTCGGGTATTGAATTAAGAGATGTGGATTTGAGCGGAATTCATTTATATGATGTTATTTTTCGCAGAGCTAAATTAATTAAAGTTAATTTGAGTAAGGCAAGATTATGGAGAGTTGATTTATCTGAAGCTGATTTAACTGGTTCCAATTTATTTGAAGCTGATTTAAAAGAAGCTAATTTAAGAAATGCAATTCTCACGAATACGAATTTAGATTGTACAGAATTAATTGGTGCTGATTTAACAGGTTCAAATATAGATAAAGCGATAAATGTATCTAGTCCACATTTACTTGTAGTAGATGAATCTAAAAATAATAATACGGAATTAGTTAAAGAACTTAGAGAATTAACGCGAGGACTTGAAAACTGGCATAATACTGAAGGTGGTGAGCCGATTGATGTTTTTATGTGGGATACAGCATCAAGAGGAGATTTTACATTAGAAAAATTTTTAGAAGCAGCGGGTTTTCTTGTAAAGGTTGATTCAATTGATTTTTTAGAAAATAAGTTTCCAGTTGAGGAATTTAGTTTTATATTTCAGCAAATAAAATCAGATATTAGCGAAAGAGATTATTATTACTTAAAAATTGGTATTGGATGGATAATCTATATAGTTGGGAAAATTTAAACTGGGGATTGGATTGGAATTCGTAGCAGATTATGTCATACCTGATTAAATTTCAATTGTGACTATACAAGATAAATATTTTGTTTGAATAATAAAATCATGGTTATTCGATTTTTAGTAATTATCCGATAGATTTTTTTTAACTTTCAGAATTGAACTATTCTTCAATTAGCGCAGCGGCGTAGAGGTGGGCTTTTAGAATGTAGAATATAAACTAATCAATTTACTAGCCCATCTCTACGCAATTGAAGAAAGCGCAGCGGTAGTTCAATTCCCGACACCAACGAGCAAAGTAGCGGTAGTTAATTTTTATTTTCCGTTTACATAGAGATAAACCAATATAATAAAAAACTCAGCGCTCCTCTGCGTTTACCTCAGCGTCACTTTGCGTTTAAAAATATTTAATTTGAATATAGGAATTTAGTTCGACTTTCAACTATTACTTTTCTACCCCCTCTCCCCCCTCTCCCCCCTCCCTCAACCTTCCCTAATCATCCAAACCAACATTCCCAAAATGATAATTAATTCCAATCGCGCTTTTTCAGAGCCAGTTGCAATCGCTAACGGCAATCCTTCACTCAAAGCGGAATTTAAATAAAAGCTGGGTTCGATTGGTGGAATATCTGGAAAAAAACTTTGGTTTTCAACGGTTGTTAAATTAAAATCGCGTTTGACTCTTGAAAGCGAGAAATTATCATAGGGCATTATAGATTAGGAAATAGGGAACAGGGAATAGGGAATAGAAGACAAAATCATTGTGAGAAGTTGTATTTTTATTCCTTACATTATTATTAATACTTCGGTTGGTGCGTGACGCTATTTTCTTATTAGTAACCAAGTTCACAATTTCTCAAAGCGTCACACACCCTACAAATAAAAGAATATTTTTTACTGATAACTGTTCACTGTTCACTGAAAAGATGTTTGATATCCTTATTCTTTCCAATGGTCCGGGAGAAATCACAACTTGGGTACGTCCTGTAGTAAAATCTTTACGAGAAAAACTTGGCAACAACCCAGATAAAGTCAGAATTTCCGTTGTTTTATCCCCTTGTTCCAACGCTAGCGGTAAGGAAGCCGATATTGCTCTTTCTTATCCGGAAGTTGATAGAGTTCAATCTGCTCAACATTTCTTTCCTTTTTTATTAACTGGAAAAACCGTTGATAATTGGGATTGGAGAGAAAAAGGTGTAGTATTATTCCTCGGTGGAGATCAATTTTTCCCCGTCGTCATTGGTAAAAGGTTAAATTATCGTACTGTTGTCTATGCTGAATGGGATGCAAGATGGCATTCTTTAATTAACCGTTTTGGTGTGATGAAATCCGAGGTAGCTGCAAATGTTAAACCTAAATACGCTGATAAATTTACCGCCGTTGGTGATTTGATGGCGGAAGCTTCTTCTATAGAGGGGGAAGCACCAATTACCAATTACCAATTACCAATTACCCATTCCCATTTAATTGGAATTTTACCGGGTTCTAAAGCTGCTAAGTTAGCTCAGGGTGTTCCTTTGAGTTTAGCGATCGCTCAACACATTCACAACAAATTACCAGCAACAAAATTCTTCATCCCTGTAGCTCCAACTTTGGATTTACAAACTTTAGCTAGTTTCGCCGACGCTAATAAAAATCCGATGTCGCAATACTTTGAAAATACATCGGCAAAGTTAATTGATATAAATTCAGAAAAACCATATTTACAAACAGCAACAGGTTTAAAAGTAGAATTATCTTTAAAACACCCCGCTTATGACATATTATCTAAATGCAGTATCTGTATAACTACTGTCGGTGCTAATACTGCCGAATTGGGTTCTTTAGCTGTACCAATGATAGTTTTACTTCCCACTCAACAATTAGATGCAATGCGCTCTTGGGATGGTATACCTGGATTACTCGCTAATTTACCTTTTGTCGGTACCAGTTTCGCAAAGTTAATAAATTCCTATTTTCTTAAACGTAAGGGTTTGTTAGCATGGCCTAATATCTGGGCACAAAAGGAAATTGTTCCAGAATTAGTAGGGAAATTACAACCTTCGGAAGTTGGGGATTTGATTCTTGATTATTTACAAAATACTGAAAAACTACGCGAAATGCGCGATGAGTTGAGAAATGCTAGAGGTGAAACTGGCGCTGCCGATAAATTAACTCAGTTGGTGGTTGAAGAGTTGAATAAACAAGTTTGATTCATTTTAGTTTTTTTAATTCAAGCAAAGCTGTTTTAAACGACTTTTAAGCGATAATAAATAGTTCGATATTCCCGTTTAGTCGAAATATTGAAATAAATTGAAATAAAATGTAATTTCTTGTAGATAAAGAAAAGTTATTAGCTATAGTATTATCTTTGCCACATCAGTTAAAATATTTGATTGCGATTGCGAGTAAAACAAAGCAATCATAATACATTGCTTTATGGCTGAAAATAGAGATTTGAGCGGTACTGATTTAAGCAACGCTAACTTAAGCGGTAATATTTTTGGCGATACAAATTTAATTAACTTGTTAGAAGCTCTGGTAATCGCCAGGGAAATTCAAGATGAATCATATCGCGTCTATGCACTATCTTCTTTAGCTGCTAAATTACCACCAGAATATTTAGGTGAAGTACTCGCTGCTGCTAGAGAAATTAGCGATAAATATTCTCGCGCCTATGTCCTAACTTCTTTGGCAGACAAAACGCCAGAATTGTTAACTGAAGCTCTGGCTAATGCTAGGGAAATTAAAAATGAGTATTATCGTCCCCAAGCTCTAATTTATTTAGCAGACAAAATGCCGGAATTGTTAAATGAAGCATTAGCTGCTACTAGGGAGATTGAGAAGGAGCAATATCGTGCTCATGTCTTAAGGTTTGATTTAGTAAAAAAACTGCCACCAGAATTGTTAAGTGAAGCGCTGGTAATAGCTAAAGAGATTATTGATGAGCATTATCGCGCTTTTGCTCTAACTGCTTTCGCAGAAAAACAACCGGAATTATTAACTGAAGTCGTCGCTGCCGCTAAAGAGATTAAAAATGAAGAATATCGCGCTTCTGTCCTAAGTTCCCTAACTCCTAAATCGCCACCAGAATTGTTAACTGAAGTTGTAGCGATAGCTAGGGAAATCAAAGATGATTATTCTCGCGCTTCTGTCTTAACTTCTGCTTCAGATCGACTACCTGATTTACTACCAGAAGCTCTTACTGTTGCTAGGAAAATTCAGAATGAGCAATATCGCCAGCGAGTCCTAAATTCTTTAGCAAACAAATTGCCATCGGAATTATTAACTGAAGCTTTTGCTGCTGCCAAGGAGATTAAAAATGAGAATCACCGCGCTAATACAATACAGTCTTTAGCAAGCAAACTGCCACCGGAATTATTAAATGAAGCTCTTGCTGTTACTAGAGAGATTAATAATGAGTTGAGTCGAGTCCTAATCTTAAGTGAGTTAGCTACACAACTACCAGAATTGCTTCTAGAAGCTCTAGCTACAGCTAAGAAGATTAACGATGATTTTTTTCACGCGATCGCCTTAATTAATTTAGCAGATATACTGCCACCAGAATTGCTAAGTGAAGCTCTCGCTGATGTTCGGGAGATTGAGGAGGAAAAATATCGTCCCTGTGCCCTAAGTCCTCAACGTAGAAGTACTACCACCAGAATTATTAAGTGTAGCTCTGGCTGTGGCATCTGAGATGGAAGATGAAAGATATCGTGCCTTTGCCTTAAGTACTTTAGCTGCTAAATTGCCACCAGAATTTTTAAATCAAGTTTTAGCTGTGGCTAGAAATATCGAAGATGATGAATATCGTGCTGAAGTCTTAATTGCTTTAAGTGACAAACTCCCAGAATTATTACCAGAAGCTCTAGCTGCTATTAGAGAGATTCATATTCTTAATAATTACGGCCGCAAAAACTTATTGCAAGCCTTTGTGGAGAAATTACTACCGCATGATAGTAGCTTGAATCAAGTAAGTCAGAGTTTTGCCAATTTAGAAGGCGCAATTTTGATTAATGCTGACTTGAGCAAAGTTGATTTAAGACGCGGTAATTTGAGAAAAGCCAATTTTAATAATGCTAACCTAGAAGGTGCTTTTCTAAACAATGCCGATTTGAGTCAAGCAAAGCTGATTCAAACTAACTTGAGATACGCCAACTTAAGAGATGCTCATTTTGTTAATGCTACATTGATAGGTGCTAATTTAGCTAACGCAAACCTGATAGGAGCTAACTTAATTGATGCTGACTTAAGTGGCGCTAATGTAGAAAATGCCAAATTTGGGCACAATCAAGGAATTTCAGACGATATGAGGCGTAATCTTGAAGGAAGAGGAGCAATCTTTGTTGACGAGCCTCCTAGAGAAGATTCAAGGGTTTTAGTTTCTGTATAAAAAGCAGTAGCGTATATCCAATTTTCTCAAAGCTGTTTTAAACAACTTTGAAAACCTCTTCATATCTGATATTATATATTTCGGCATTCCCGTACATGCGAAATATATATATTTGAATTTTCGCTTTTATATTATCGGCAAAATACAGCTTTAATTAAATAACCTTCCATCTCAATACTGCTCGCTTAAGGGGAGATCCTCCCTAACCCTCCTTAAAACGGAGGGAACTAATCCCCCTTTTTAAGGGGGTTTGGGGGATCTAACAATTGTGTTCAATTACCTAACCGAACAGTATTGCCTTCCACCTTATATATAGAAGCTGTCTCAAACAACTTTGAAAACTTCTTCAAATTCGATAATATATATTTCGATATTCCCGTATATACGAAGTTTCATATATAGCACCACTAATATATAACCCTAATAACCTTTATGCAAACAAATAGCTTGAATGATTGACACTGTAAATATAATTTTTGTAATTCATTAGAATAACAAAAGCTAAAACTGTAAATTTAGTCAAGCTTCTCTGACATTCAAAAAATGCGTTAACGAATTGACAAGGGTTTCAGGTAGGGGTAAATTGATAATCTATGGCGACGTATGTCTGTAAATTTCGACGAGCTTGGAGCCTTGATTAAATGGTTTATTCAATTGAGGGGAAACGGCGAGATTGCAGTCAACTTAACATAAACTATTTTCAATATTTTTGTTACGGTTGACATATTATTCGTAAATTGCGGTCAACAAAAAACTTATTAGTGAATGCTGAAGATAAGTTGCGATCGCGAAGCGCTGCTGCAAGTAGATCGCGAACATTTTGATGTTTTGGAATATTATTGTTTTGAAAACAATTTTTTGTTTAGATAATCTTGCTAATAGCCGCTAATAAATCTTGATGAACGGATTCGGAAGTTGCGATAATTAAACCTGGTAATTTGTAATCGGAGCATTCGGAGAGGGGAGGTAAAGCAGAACCATCCAAACTCGTAACCATGCAACCAGCTTCTTTAGCAATAAAAGCTAAAGCAGCACCATCGATAAACTGACCGAATCTTTTGAGTGCGCCACTTATTCCACCAGTCAAAATAGAATTAAGATTGGGCATTTGAATCGAGCTAGAATAATCTTCTGCTGCATTAATAATATTGTATTTATCTTTCAGTGTAGGTGTTAACGAACTCATAGAAGTACCCAGTAATATAGTAGGTTTTGCTGTAGAGTCTACTTTTAATGGAGTACATTCTGATAAATCCATTTTGAGATTACCCTTGAAAGCACCTTCACCTCTGAGGGCATAGAAATAAGTATCTTCGCTGGGGGAAATTGCAATTACCGCTTCGTAATCATCTGTATTTAAGATGCTAAGAATAATTTGATAATTAGAATGTCCATCAATATAGTATTTTGTGCCGTCAATGGGGTCAAGAGTGACTAAATAATCATCTTTTTCGCCCAAATCTACAGCACGAAAATACTTTGTGTTGGGAGAACTTTTATATTCTTCTCCGTAAAAACGAATGTTTGGGAAATTGCCTAATAAAGCAACTTCGACAAAATTTTGAATTGCTAAATCGGCTTCAGTCAAAGCAGCAGAAAAAAAGCTTTCTCCTCCATCTTTGTCAGGAAGTGCGGCGATTTTCGGTTGCAGAAAACGAGCGTAACCTGCTGCTGCTTTTAAATGCGGAAGTAAAGTTTCTAAAATAGTACGCGGTGAGGGCATAAAAGGTAATTGGTAATTGGTAATTGGTAATGGCTAATGGATTAAATATGATAAGTCACAAGCTAAAAAATATAAACTGATAACTGTTAACTGCTCACTGTTCACTGTTAACTGCTCACTGTTCGCTGTTCACTGTTCACTGTTCGCTATTTTCTCCATCTCGTCTTCCTAGTTCGTAAACTCCACAACCCATGCAAGCGAGAATTCCGGTACTTATACCCCAACTGCCTCCTAAACTCAGTTCTATAATCCAGTTAGACAAAGCACCGACAATTAAAAACGGTATGATGCTAAAAACGGATGCATAGAAAGCATTTTGCGATTCTCTGGCTTCGCGGGTTTTTTCAAATTCAGTTTTACTGGTGTACATAAATCGCTCGGCAAAATTAAACCAGCGATTTAGCTGTATTGTTACCCATTCACCAACTGGGGAAAAACCTAGATACAATGCCAAAGACCATAAAGTTGCTCCTGCAATGGCTATTGTGTCTATATCGAACTTGAAAGGAAATATCTCAGTTAGCATAGTTTGCGAAAATGCTCGAATTTATCAAATAAACTTGCAAGCCTAATATTATCGAAACAGTAATTATTTTTAAAGTTAGATTTTACAGCATTTGTGACTTTTGACAAAATTTACCTTACAGCTTTGGTCAAAAGCAATTGTAGTATTCCGCTAATATGCTTTAAACATGGCTGAATGTATATATCTACACTATCTATAGATTCTGGGAACTTTATTGCTGCTTATCGATACTTATTTATAGGTTATTTCGGATAACCAAGAGAAAATACTCAATATTGATTGCTTAATTTCTGCAATAACACAGAAATGCTATTTGTATTTTTATAAATTGACCTTATTTGTACCTATAGACAAATTATTTACTTAGGTATTTTAAGTATTGTCCGAATAAATATTTATTTTTCTCTGTTTAGCCATTTAATGCAAGAGAATTTTTACTGAAGCTTTTTATTTAAATTATTTCTTATAAATAACTTTAAATAAAATAAAAAATAGATTGTTGACATTTGTATTTCCCTAGGTAAGATAATGCAAGTGTTCCGATGAATATGGGCATAATATACCCTGAAAGCAAGTTTAATTTAGCTTTGAATTTGAAAATATATATCTATTATCTAAGTAAAAATACAAAGTAAAAAATATGAATCAAAGAATAATTAATATCAAAAATTTCAAATATTTAGCATTAATTATTGTCAGTTTGGCAGTTATATTACTTAGCTCAAATACGGTGAAAGCCATAGAACCAAACTCTACACTCATAGCTAGAAATAATATTTGGTCATCAGCTTCTTTCCCCGTCGAACGTTTTCAACGCTACACATCGCCTTTCGGATATCGTCGCTCTCCTAGAAGTGGTCGTTTAGAGTTTCATAACGGTTTAGATATTGCCGCACCTCAAGGTAGCTACATCCGCAACTGGTGGGGAGGAAAGGTTATTAAAGTAGGCGATCGCGGTGCTTGCGGTACCCATATAATCGTCCAATCGGGTAATTGGAAACACAGTTACTGTCATATGAAAGGAGGAGTACAAAAAATCAACGGTCGTCTTTACATGGTTGACCGTGCGGGTGGCATTAAAATCGCTAAAGGTCAACAGGTTCCCGCAGGTGCCAGAATCGGACGTATCGGCATGACTGGACGCACTACAGGTCCTCATCTGCATTGGGTACTAAGATATGGTAGTAATTATGTTGACCCCGCACAAGTTCTTAGAGCTATGTATTCTAAGCAAGCAATTAGACCGCAATCTAATATGGGTAGTAACCAACGATATCAAATCAAGCTTGAAGAATCAAAAGTAATTGGTAATCAGTAAACAGTTATCGGTGATTTTAACCTTTGACCTTTGACCTTTAACCTTTAATAGCGAATATCATTTTCTAAAAGGTTATGCTGTTGATTTGATTTTCTTGAGGAAGAAGTTATTATTAGCGTAGATATCATTTTATAGCAACTGCCATAAGTATTATTTTTCTCAAATAGAGTTGAGATATCGCCAACAAAAATTAATTAGCATACCTGGTAGAGCAAAATCATTAAAGGAGAATATGAGTAATCAGCGACTAAGGATAAGCCTATCAGTAGCGCTATTTCTGATAGGATTGCTTGTTGTCTGTT
This sequence comes from Rivularia sp. PCC 7116, assembly GCF_000316665.1. Taxonomy (GTDB): domain Bacteria; phylum Cyanobacteriota; class Cyanobacteriia; order Cyanobacteriales; family Nostocaceae; genus Rivularia. The sequence goes on from NC_019678.1 coordinate 3,959,614, forward strand.
TAATTGCTTTGTTTCCCGGAATCGAAATTGTTGCAGCTCAAACGGTAAATAGAAATGTAGTTGCTACTGCTGGTAATGATGCTTGGGCTAATGCTTCTTTCCCTGTAGAGAAATTTCAGGGTTATACCTCTGGGTTTGGTTATCGCCGCTCTCCTAGAAATCGCCGCCGAGTTCAATTTCACAACGGTTTGGATATTGCGGCTCCTAAAGGTAGTTATGTTCGCAATTGGTTTGCCGGTAAAGTTATAAAAGTAGGCGATCGCGGTGCTTGCGGTACCCATATAATTATAAAATCCGGTAGCTGGAAGCATAGTTACTGTCATTTACAAGGACGTGTAGCTAGAATTAACGGTCGTTTATATATGATTGATAGGGCTGGTGGAATTAAAATTGCTAAAAATCAGCAAGTACCATCTGGAATGAGAATTGGTAGAATTGGTATGACTGGACGTACTACTGGACCTCATTTGCATTGGGTAATTCGGTACAATAACAGATATGTAGATCCTGGTGCAGTATTGCGGCAAATGTATGCCAAGCAAAGTAATTAATACTAGTATTCGTTTTCATTAAAATTGATGGGTTCTGACAAGCAGGGGAAGCAGGGGAAGCAGGGGAGCAGGGGGAGAAAAGAATTTTGAGAAAAATAAACCCTTCAGAATTAATGACATGCAATACTAGTGGTGCTTTTCATTTATTTTGACGGATTGTAGAGACGTAGCAATGCTACGTCTCCCGACGTTAGGGAGAAAACGAACCCATCAAAATTAATGAAATAGAACAGTAGGTAAGCAAATTTGATTGTATATTTACTAATTGGTTATATAGCTGTTTCCTATTCCCTATCCAAACAGAATGTTAAATTAATTCTGCACGAATACTTACTAGGACTCAAGAATTTTGCAATTTTGAATTATTTGTACAAATCAATAATTACAGAAACCCGGTTTTTTTCAACAAAACCGGGTTTCTAGTTTTTTATGTTGTCAAAGGGAAACTTTAGATTAAAGTAGTCAGAAACCAGGTTTCTTAAAGCTTCTTAAAAATGCTACAAGATGTCAGTAACTACTAACTACTAACTACTAACTACTAACCACTAATTTATTTTCGGGTATTTTCGTGTATTCAGAAACAATTTTACGGAATTGTTCGCCTTCTATGGTTTCCTGTTCAATTAATAGATCCACAAGACGATCCAATAATGGACGGTTGTCTCGCATAATTTGACGCGCTTCTTGATAGCATGAAAGTGCAATCTCTCGCACCTTTTTATCAATTTGGGTAGCCATGTCTTCGGAATACTCGTTGCGATTCCCCCAATCACCACCCAAAAATACGTCCCGATTCTGACTTTCTAAGGCTACTAGTCCTAAATTGGACATCCCAAACATTGTTACCATCTTCCTGGCTAGATTGGTTACCTGTTTCAAATCGTTACTAGCACCACCAGTAATTTCTTTATCACCAAAGACTTCGGCTTCAGATGCTCTACCTCCCAAAGTCATGGTAATATTATCCTTGAGCCAAGCTTTACTATACAAACCACTATCAATTATCTCTTCATTCGGTGTTTGCTGGGAAAAACCACCAACTCCACCAGAACGAGGAATGATTGTTACTTTATTTAATGGATCTGCATGTTCCAAAACTGTAGCTAGTAAAGCATGTCCAACTTCGTGATAGGCAATCAAACGCTTCTTCTTACTATCTAAAAGCGGATTTAAAGTTAAGCCGATAGTTAACCTATCAATGGCATCGTCAATTTCTATCTGGGTAATTGTTTCCTTACGTCTTCTTGCCGTTAAAATAGCCGCTTCATTAAGAAGATTTGCTAAATCTGCTCCTGTAAAACCCGGAGTCCGACGAGCTACAACTTCCAAAGAAACTGAAGGATCTACCTTCTTATTGCGAGCGTGAACCTGTAAAATTGACAAACGTCCTTTTCTATCCGGTGCATCAACAATCACCTGTCTGTCAAAACGTCCCGGACGTAAAAGCGCTGCATCCAGTACGTCAGGGCGGTTTGTGGCTGCAATAATAATTATACCGTTGTTACCTTCAAAACCATCCATCTCCGTAAGCAGCTGGTTTAAAGTTTGCTCCCGCTCGTCATTACCACCACCAATACCAGCACCGCGCTGTCTTCCTACAGCATCAATTTCATCAATAAATATCAAACAAGGAGCATTTTCCTTGGCTTTCTTAAATAAATCCCTTACTCGTGAAGCACCAACACCCACGAACATCTCCACAAATTCCGAACCGGAAATACTAAAGAAAGGCACTCCCGCTTCCCCAGCGATCGCCTTTGCAAGTAATGTTTTACCAGTTCCAGGAGGACCTACCAATAATACACCTTTGGGAATCCTTGCGCCAACAGCAGTAAACTTTTCTGGCTGCTTCAGGAATGTCACAACTTCACCAAGTTCTTCCTTGGCTTCCTCAATTCCCGCCACATCATCAAACTTGATTCCAGTTTTAGCTTCTATCTGAAAACGAGCTTTAGATTTACCAAAATTCATCGCTTGGGAAGAAGCGTTGGTAGTACGACGCAAAAACAACAGCATCAAAGCCACCAAAGGCAAAATCCACATTAAATTAAACAGTAAACTTACGGCAACCCTACTGTTTGCCGAAGAAGTTTCCGCAAAATCAACTCCACCCTCTCTGAGTTCCCGAATTAACTCGCGGTTGTCATCGAGAAGTCTTACCTTTATCGGCTTATCCGCATCCCCTTCCGCCAAAAATACCCTTGCTATTTGCTCCGTTTCATCAAGCTCTACTCGCTCAACTTCACCGCGATCAATTTTCTCAATCAAATCGCCATAGGTAAATTCATCCTTCTCCTGCTTCTGCTGAGCCAAGGCTTCTGTTCCTCCAAAAGCCCCTGACAACAGCAGACTCAATGACAGTAACCCACTAAAAGCTCTACGCTTGAGGGCTGAGTGTTTATGTAACGCCTTTTTGTCAAAATTTATCATAGATAGTTACCCTTTGTCTGTTGCCGCATACCGTGGGGCTAATTTTGTTGCCTGTAGTCTTCAACAATGCAAATAATTTTATTCTCAATAATAAGAGTGTAGCTTTTCTAAAAAAATACATTCCTCCTTTTTTTCATCTCATAACTCACTTTTCAGGACGCATACTTCTAAATTTGATAATTAACACTACTTATAGTAACCATTTTTACACATTTTCGACTTATAGATATCGTCATGTCATACCACATAATTGCCTCAAACTACTATTTGACACAATTTAAATTTAATCGCTAAAATATTCGTAGTCGTAATGACTTCAAGTTGATTATAACAAAAAGAATTAATTGAGTGTTAGGAAATGAAGATAGTTGGAATTGCCGGTAGTTTGAGAAACGAGTCTTATACTCATAAAGCATTGGGTATAGCAGCGCAGAGAGTGGAAGCCTTGGGAGCGGAGGTAGAAATACTGGATTTGAGGAAAATGAAGCTGCCATTTTGCGATGGGGGAGATGAATATTCGGAATATCCAGACGTAAAAAAATTGCAGGAGACGGTTAAGCAAGCCGACGGATTGATATTAGCCACACCAGAGTATCACGGTGGGATGAGTGGAGTATTGAAAAACGTTTTGGACTTGATGAGTTTTGAAGAATTGTCAGATAAAGTTGTAGGAAATATCAGTATTTTAGGCGGACAATCGAACAGTAATTCCCTCAATCAGATGCGTGTTGTCATGCGTTGGGTACATGCTTGGGTAATTCCCGAACAAATAGCCATCGGACAAGCTTGGAAAGCCTTCGATAAAGAAGGTAAACTTTTAGACGGAAAATTGTCAGAGCGTGTAGATAAATTTGCCCAGAGTTTGCTTGAAAATACTCGGAAGCTGCGTGGAGTTTAGTTAGAGGGGGGAGAGGGGGGAGAAATAAAATTATTAACTCCTAACTCCTAACTTTCCCCTTTACCAATTCCTTAAAATAAAAGAACCATGCACTGCTAATTTAAGAATATGAATATAGCTTTTGAATTAGACCTTGATAACATTAACTTAACTGACGAGCAGTTTTTTCAACTTTGTGAGAATAACTCAGATGTCAGATTTGAGCGCACGGCTTCAGGGGAATTAATTATTATGCCACCAACGGGAAGTATTACTGGTAATAGGAATTCCGATTTAAATTATCAGTTAACAGCTTGGAATAGGAAAAATAAATTGGGGAAAACCTTCGATTCTTCAAGTGGTTTCAAACTTCCGAATGGTGCAGAGCGATCTCCGGATGCGTCTTGGGTGAAAATAGAAAGATGGGATGCTTTGACAGAAGAGGAGCAAGAAAGATTTGCTCCCCTATGTCCCGATTTTGTGGTTGAATTAATGTCTTCTAACCATAGCTTGGAGAAAACCACAGCCAAGATGAAGGAATATATGGAAAATGGTGCATCTTTGGGGTGGTTAATTAATCGCAAGCTTCTTCAGATAGAAATTTATCGTCTTAACAAAAAAGTTGAAATTTTAGAATCACCACAAACTGTTTCTGGAGAAGATGTATTACCAGGGTTTGTTTTGGATTTAGCAGAAATTTGGTGAATGGGGAATGGGGCATTGGGCATGGGGCATTGGGAATAATTAGCAGTGACATTATCTTCTTCCCCTCACTCCCTCACTCCCTCACTCCCTCACTCCCTCACTCTATCTCTCCATATCCTCAACTTCCTTGGGAACACCTTTAGTTAAAACTTCGCATCCGTCTTCGGTGACTAAGACATCATCTTCGATACGAATACCGATTCCCATCCATTTTTGTGCTACTTGGGGTTGTTCTTCTGCGGGTTTTGCTCCTGGTACGATATAAATACCGGGTTCTACTGTTAAAACTTGTCCTGGTTGTAGAATTAAGGGATTATCGTCACCGTGTTGATAAACTCCGACATCGTGGACATCTAAACCCAACCAATGCCCGGTACGATGCATATAATAAGGTTTGTATTTTTCTTCTTCGATTAATTTATCAACTTCACCTTTAAGGATACCATTATCAACCATTCCTTCTACAAGTACCCTTAATGCGGTATCGTGAATTGAAGAGTAAGCATTTCCTGGTTTTACTTGAGCGATCGCCTGTTTTTGGGCTGATAAAACTAATTCATATAATATCTTTTGTTCGTCGGTGAATTTACCACCTACGGGAAAGGTGCGGGTGATGTCGGAGTTGTAATAATCGTAGGAGCAACCAGCATCAATTAACAGTAAATCTCCATCCTGCATTTGACGATTATTTTCAATGTAGTGGAGAATGCAAGAATTTGCACCAGATGCGACAATAGAAGGATATGCTGGTCCTAATCCACCATGTTTCCTGAAAATGCGCTCCATCTCTGCCTGAATTTCGTATTCGTAAACTCCGGGTTTTGCCATTTCCCGAGCTACATTGTGAGCTTCTACGGCAATATCGGCAGCTTTTTGCATTAACGTTAGTTCGGAATCGCTTTTAACTAAACGCATACCATGTAAAATTGTACAGGTATCTTGAATTGCTGTGGGTCCAGTACCGCGTTTGGGATAAGTGCGTAATAATCTTTGGTAATGGGTGAGAACAGTTTCGTTGAAGGGTTTGTCTCTTCCCAAACGATAATAAATTTTATCTGCGTTAATTAAATATTGGGGTAATTTGTCGTCGAGTTCGTTGATAGGATAAGCTTCGTCAGCACCATACTTTTCTTTGGCTGCATCAACTCCGGTGACATAACCGCTCCAAACTTCCTTGGTAATATCTTTTGGTTGTACGAATAAGATAAACTTGTGTTCTTCGTGGTGGGGAGCTAAAACCGCTACAGCTTCGGCTTCATTTAAACCAGTTAGATAGAAAAAATCGCTATCTTGACGGTAGGCATATTCTACATCATTATGCATCACAGCCATAGGGGCACTGCGAAAAATTGCCGTACCGTTACCAATCTTTGACATTAATGCATCCCGTCGCTGCCGATACTCTGCTTGCATAGTTCTTTGATATTGCGTTGCTTATATTTAATTAGGGTAATACTATTTTAGATTTTGGATTTTGCTATTTATCTGATTCCCATCTGGCTTTGTAACTTACTATCTCTCTTTATCTGTTTCCTCCGCGCTCTCTGCGGTTTTTATATCGGTAATTGTCGAGCTAAGAAGAAAGTTGTGGTAGTAGGTTTGGGTATCATTGCCAATATGGCAACCTTTTGACAAAAAAATAAATTAAAATATTTAGTATTTGATTTCAGTCAAAATCGATAAAACAGGGTTTATGACAATTTGCATGTATCAGTTATCGAGATATTTAATTTAATTAGAATAGAACAACATAAATGCAATCAAATATAAATAAAAGCAATCGCTTAGATGCACTTTTGGCTCTACGCGGTTTTGCTTGTTTGATGGTAGTGACGATTCATTGTGCTCCCCCCAGGAAATCAATTATTTACGACGATATTGATTTGAGTTGGCTGATGTTTAGTCACGGCGCGATCGCAGTTTGGATTTTGTTCGTTTTATCTGGTTATTTGATGGGGAAGGTTTTCTATACGAAGCGCTACACTGTTGATATTGCCGGAGTAATCAAGTTTTGGCGTAATCGTGTCTTGAGAATTTTTCCGCTATATTATTTTGCCGTACTAGTTTTATCTATCTTTGTTTATCCAGAAATTTTAAAATTTACTAATTGGGGTTATTTATTTAGAATATGTACGTTTACTTATCACCCTTATATTAGTTTTGAGACTGTAAAATTTAACGATGTTTTTTGGTCTTTATCCACGGAAATACAGTTTTATTTAATCGTTCCTTTTATTTACAGCTTGATTCATCATCGTTTGAGCAATCAAAAAAAGGTATTTATTGCTGGTTTCTTAATCATTATCGCAAGTTTAATTTTTAGAAGTTTACTTTGGATAAGTTTTAATCAAGAAATTACTCAAGATATGGGATATGCATTTAAATATTGGTATACTCCCTTAATTACCAATTTAGATTTATTTTTATGTGGTTTTTTAGTTAATGAATTGATTCAAAATCATAAATTTAAATTGAATTATAATAAATCGCTGATTATCAAAATACTTTCAGCCATACTGATAATTTTATTGTATTTATTTACAGCACATCATTTATATCATCAAGAGTTATGGAATTTACCAAATCGTAGCGGTGGTTGGAGAACATTAACAACGATATTGATATTACAGCCATTAACAGCAATAATTACCTCATTTTTTATATTCGCTTTTGACAAAGATGTTTATCAAGAATTTGGTAAAAATGAAAAGTTATCCTGCAATACAATTTTAAAAAATCCCACCAGAATATTAGAAATCATAGGTAATTTATCCTACGGTATTTATATTTGGCATATGCCAATTATTACCAGAACCTATGATGTTTTTAACGCAAAAATTCCTATAGAAGCATTTTATATCCGATTAACAGCAACCATTCTTTTATCCACTGTATTAGCTACAGTTACTTACTACTTAGTTGAATTACCTTTTGCTAAATGGAAGAGAAAATAGTTAATTGGTAATAACTCGTTCCCAGTCTCTGGCTGGGAACGCATAACTCAGAGGCTCTGCCTCTATTATAGGAGAAGAGGCAGAGCCTCTCGAAATGCATTACAAGTCAGAGACTTGTAACGAGAAACGGAGGCTAGGAAATATGACTAAATACACTTGTAAAATTTTAAAAAATAATTAGAGCATTTTTACATATTAAAAGTATATTTTTTCAACATTTTATAAATTTACCAGATGTTCTAATTTAACAGAATCTTTATAAAAACAAAGATAAAAGTTATATGAAAGCAGGAAATTTATAAATACGATGTTGGAATCTACAAATCCCTTAAAGAGTCATAGTGCATTACAATCTGCGTCAATCCAAAATAATAGTTTAGCTACAGAAAATGATTTAAATACTTTAAATTTAAGTGGCTCATCACAGTCATTAAATGATGAAGTTCTGACTTCTGATTTTGGTGCTCAAGATAATCCTAATCCCAGTCCTTATATTAGCAGCCCTGCTGTTTATGCTGATTTTAATGGTGATGGTATTCACGATAAATTTTGGCGTAATACAGCAACCGGTGAAAATGCTATTTGGTTGATGGATGGTGCTAATCCTACTGGTGCTGCTGTTAATACTTTAGGCACTGAATGGAACTACACTATTGGTGATTTTAATGGTGATGCCAAAACCGATTTAATGTGGCGTAATGGTAGTACTGGTGAAAACCTTTTATGGTTGATGGATGGTACTGAAATTGCGGCTGAGGGTGCTTTGGATACCCTAGGTACGGAGTGGGATCATAGTATTGGCGATTTTAACGGCGATGGTAAAACCGATTTAATTTGGCGTAATAACACTACTGGTGAAAATGCTGGCTGGTTGATGGATGGTGTCAGCGTTTCTAGTGCAGATTTCCTACCCCAGTTAGATTCATCCTGGAGTTATACCGTTGGTGAATTTAATCCTAACTTCAATACAGATATATTTTGGCATAACGAGCAGACTGGTGAAAATGCCATTTGGTTTATGAATGGCTTGAATGCAAACGCTAGCCAATTAGAAACATTTGGTGCTGGTTGGAAGTATGAAGAAGGTGATTTCGATGGCAACTTTACCACCGATATCCTTTGGGAAAATACAAGTACCGGTGAAACTAAGGTTTGGTTGATGAGTGGCTCAAATGTTACCGCAGCAGATTTACCAACTTTAGGTGCTGGTTATGAATCTGAAATCGGCGATTTCAACGCTGATGGTAGAATGGATATCCTCTGGAGAAATCAATCTACAGGGGAAAATGTCGCTTGGATTATGAATGGTGCTACTGCTACTCCAGTCGATTTACCACAGTTTGCTCCTGAATGGGATGCAACTGTCGGCGATTACGATGGTGATGGAGATACAGACGTTTTCGGGCGCAATACTCAAACTGGTGAAAACTTCTTCCTACGAGTAGATGGTACTGATGTCGTTGAGGAAGAATTACCTACACTTCCTACTGAATGGGTTTTTACTAATAGTTAATTGATAATAGGTAATGGGTAATTGGTAATAGATGATTAAAACTATTATTAGTTTATAATTTTGTTTATCTGTTTGCTATAACCGTTGAACAAGCTATTACCTAATATATCATCATTCAATGCTTAGTATTCATTGACCCGGTTTTTTGATAAGCCGGGTTTTTCATAATACGTATCTTCTTCTAATAATTTATTGATGAATCCTATTTATTGACCGATTACCAATTACCCATTCCTAACTTGATACTAAAAATGTTCATCATAAACAACATTTAATAATAAATTTTATGTTACCTCTTAACAAAAAAAAATGAACCAATCAGTTAAAACTGATAAATATTAGTGATAAATAACCACTATGTTTTCAACTGAAAATCTTTTAGGTGTATCTGTAAATGCTTTAAATACAGCATACACTTCCATTTCAAACAATACTTTTGACGAGAATATCTCCTTCGATAGCGATTCAATTTTACAAGGTGCTTCCGAATCGCTACTAAATGATGATGGACTTGTAAATAGTGAGGCAAATCCCAACCCTAATGCAATATTTAGCGGCGCAGCGGTTGAAGTAGATTTCAATGGTGATGGCAAAAACGATAAGTTTTGGCGGAACGAACAAACAGGTGAAACTGCTATTTGGTTGATGGATGGTGTTAATCCAAATGCAGAAACTCTGAGGGGTGTTGATGCAGCTTGGGATTTTGCTTTTGCTGATTTCAATGCTGATAACAGAACCGATATTTTTTGGCGGAATAAAGCTTCCGGTGAAAATGTAGTTTGGCAGATGGATGGTACTAATATCAACTCCCAAGAAACAATTCAAAAAATTGATTCTAACTGGGATTTTAGTATTGCTGAATTTAACGGCGATCGCAAGAGTGATATACTTTGGCGCAATTCGGAAACGGGTGAAAATGCGGCTTGGATAATGGATGGTACAAATGTTGTTACAGCTGCTTTTTTGCCTACCACCGATTTAATTTGGGATCGCAACATTACTGATTTCAATAACGATGGTAAAACCGATATATTTTGGCGCAATAGCGTAACCGGAGAAAACGCCGCTTGGTTTATGGATGGTACTACTGCTAATGGTTTTGCCGTACAAGAATTAGACACTAGTTGGAATCCAACTTTTGGGGATTTCAATGGAGATTCTCGGGCTGATATTCTCTGGAGCAATCAAGCTAGTGGAGAGAATGAAGTTTGGATAATGAATGGTACTTTATTTAATGATGTTCTCTTCAATGAAGAAACTTTAGATCAACTAAGTTCTGCTTGGCAAGCTAATATTGGAGATTTCAACGCTGACGGTAAATCTGATGTCTTTTGGCACAATACCGAAACCGGTGAAAATACAGCTTGGTTAATGAATGGAGGAAGTATTTTAACTAAAGCTTTCTTACCTTCCAATGATTTAACTTGGGAACCAACCTTTGGAGATTATACCGGAAACGGCAAAACTGATATTTTCTGGCGTAATAGTACCACTGGGGGAACTGCTATTTGGATGATGGATGGTACCATTGCCGAAGGTGAGTATTTACCAGATAATGAACCCGGTTGGAATACTTTTTAACAGTTAACAGTTAACAGCAGGTGAGGGAATGAGGGAGTGAGGGAGTGAGGGAGAAAGAAATAATTAATTCCCCATTCCCAATGCCCTATTCCCTATTCCCTATTCCCTCTTCTTTGTATATTTACTTTTAATTCGTTTCACCTGTTGTTGAAATTCTTTTCCTTTTTGAGGATTTACCATTGCAACGAAGTTGGCATATCCGGTAATTGCTGCGAGTAAGTTAGTTGAATTTCCCCATTTTTTATTTTCTAAACCTGATTTTTCAATTTGATATAACGTAGCGCGAAATTTTCTCAAAGTCTTTCTACAAACGCTGAGTTTTTCATTTACAACTATCCCGGTTACTTCTTGTTGTCTGGTATTTCGTAAAACTCGGGTTTTTTCTTGATTAATTATTAAACCTTCGTGGGTGACAATTGATTCCGTTCGTCTGAGAATATTACATATATGCCGCAAACTTTCACCGTTAGCAGAAAAGGTTAAATCATCGGCGTAACGTGTATAGGTAAAACCTAGTTTATCTGCCATCCCCGTCAATCTTTTGTCTAAACGACGACAGAGTAAATTACTAATTGCAGGGCTTGCTGGAGAACCTTGAGGAAGATATCTGTCTCCTACTGCTACATAATATGTTGTACCATCAAGCTGTAATTTTTCCACATCCGCAGAGGTAGATATTAAAGCAAAGATGGTTGCAGCAGTTTCCGAATACCCAAAGGAATGAAACAGCCCTTTAACTCGTTTATAAGAAATCGAAGGGAAAAAGTCTTTTAAATCGAAATTAATGACAACATCAGCAGCAATATGGGGAGTCGCATTAGTAAGGATAGAACGTTTTTGACAAAAACCGTGAGCAGCTTCGTCAACTTCCAGCTTGTCTAAAATATTAGTTAAAATCCAATGTTGAGCTTGCTTTAAATTTGGCATTGGTGCCGAAATGAGTCTTTCTCCCCCGGTTTTCTTAGGCATTTTGAAGCGGATATAATGGGAGACGGTAGAAGTTTTGCGGTTGAATGCTAAAAAACGTAATTTATTTACAGTAATTCCCATGGCTGCGGCAATTTCTTCGGCAGTATTACACAAAGGTAAATTATTGTTTTTCAACCTTTTTAAATTAGCTTCGCCGTGATTTAAACCAGCAGAAACCTCTTCACCGAGATAAATAATTTCGCGTTGTTTTTTCTGCTGCCAAGCTTGGGCACGCTCTAAACGTTCCTTTTCTCTTCTTTCCTTAGTTTCCTGCTGCTTTTTTCTTGACTCTGCCAGCCTTTTTTTCAAAGCTTCCTTTCGCAGCTTTTGTTCGTTGTGGAGACGACTGCTTTCTCTGCGTAACTCTTGTAATTCTCTGCGAATTTCCCCAGCACGGCGAATTTCATCAGCGGGATCTTCTGGTATGCTACCTTGCGGCGACCAAAAACCATAGCGAATCATTTCTTCGAGGATAAATTCCTCTTTACCAACTTTGCGTACTTGTTCGTAGAGTTCCTGACGGCTGCGGGGTTGTTCGGACATGATGAGAGTTATGAGTTAGGAGTTCCTTGTTCATAATTAGGGTTCCCAAGTTGTGGAAGAAATTAACGGGGGTTGTAGTTGTTGTTATATTAATGAATTAATTACAAAGGCTAAAAAATATGTAGGTTGGTACGCTTTTGATATTGCAACTCCTATGCAGATTTTTATGTATTGTAGAAAAAGCATAAGCTTTAATATTAAAATCTAAAATCTAATGACTCAAACAAAAATAATTCAGCCATTAGCTGAATATTTAACATTTGAAGAATTTATACAACAAAAGCCCTCAGAGGGGATGTGGGAATTACACGATGGGGTGTTAGTAGAAATGGCACAGCCGAAAGGTAAGCATGAAATCGTTGTTTCGCTAGTTAGTGGTAATTTGACGCTGGAGTTTAAAAGACTTAATTTGCCTTATGGCATTCCATCGAAAGCTTTAATAAAATCTGCATTTAGTGAAGCCGCTTATCTACCAGATATACTACTGCTAAATTTAGATAACTTAGACAACGAACCTTACTGGGATGACTACTCAACAGTTACCTTAGCAAAATCCATACCTTTGGTAGTAGAAGTAGTTAGTACAAACTGGAGAGATGATTATTACAAAAAATACGGTGAATATTCGGGTATTGGGATAGCCGAATATTGGATATTGGACTATTTAGGTTTGGGTGGAAAGGAATTTACGGGCAATCCCAAGCAGCCTACCGTAACTGTTTGCTTATTAGATAATGAATCGGAATATATCAAAAAAGCTTACAGGGCTAATGATCTAATTGAATCAAAATTATTCCCAGAATTGAAGCTAACTGCTAAAGAAGTGCTTGGTGTTTAACTGAAAATAACAGTATTAACGAAATTGAGAATTAATCCTTCACTCGTAGCGGATATCCTTGCCAAATGCGTAGGTTGGGTTTCGCTATCCCTGTACTCAACCTACGAACTTAACCTATTAACTCTTGAATTTAATTAAAACTGTTTTTGTTTCTTTCTGCTTCCAATTCGACGTTCCACTTCTTGACGATATACTAACTTGGGATCATCCTTCGGCGACTTCGCTAATAAAATTTTATGCCCTTCTTTCACCGGGTAGAATTCGGGAGTCATGGCAGGAGATGTTTCTTGCACCTTGCTGTGGGTTCGCGCATATAATGAAATTTGTCGCGGATAAAGTGAAATAATTAGAACCGAATTTCAAGACTTCCAGCTATTTGTCGCCCATAAGATGAAATTTTTTGCACATAAAGCGAAATTTGGATTGGAAACTAACGGAAAAGCTAGGGCTACAACTAATACCACTGTCAACACACGATGAAGATAATTGGGAAACAGCACTTGCTCAAAAAGATAGTAATGTTTTTGCCATATTTGGGAATACTAACTCCAGAAGCATTCAGGGTAAAGGTAGTATGGTTCGTATTCCCGGATATTCCATCAAAGAGCAACTCTATAATGGTTCTCGAACCCTAGTTTACCGTGCTGTTCGAGAATATGACCAAAAACCTGTAGTTATAAAACTGCTAAAAAATCCTTACCCGAGCTTCAACGAACTGTTACAATTTCGCAATCAATACACCATTGCCAAAAACTTAGATATTCCCGGAATCATTCGTCCCTACTCTTTTGAGTCATACCAGAATGCTTATGCTTTGGTGATGGAAGATTTTGGAGGGGTTTCGCTACATGAATATATGCAGACTACGGACAGGTCTCTAATAGATGTAATATCAATTGTATTACAAATTAGCAGTATTCTCCACAATATACATCAAAAATGCGTTATTCATAAGGATATTAAACCCGCCAATATATTAATTAATCCCAAAACAAAACAAGTTAAATTAATTGATTTTAGTATTGCTTCGTTACTACCCAAGGAAACCCAGGAAATCAAAAATCCTAATGGTTTAGAAGGGACACTTGCATATATTTCTCCCGAACAAACTGGAAGAATGAATCGCGGCATTGATTACCGTAGTGATTTTTATTCTTTAGGTGCTACGTTTTACTCATTATTGACAGGAGAATTACCGTTTAAGTCTGATGATGTCATGGAGTTGGTACATTGTCATATTGCTAAACAACCATTACCAATTACAAATGAAGAAATTCCCAAGATTTTATCCGAAATAGTCATCAAGTTGATGGCAAAAAATGCGGAAGATAGATATCAAAGTGCTTTGGGATTAAAGTATGATTTAGAAACTTGTTTAAAACAACTTAGAGAAACTGGGAAGATTGAAGAATTTAAAATTGCCCAAAGAGATAAAAATGACAGATTTATTATTCCTGAAAAATTATATGGTAGAGAAACTGAAGTTGAGGAATTATTAGCCGCATTTAACCGAGTTTCTGGTATTACTTCTCATTCAGAAGCTCGGGAGGCTCTGCCTCTGAAAATGCATTTAAAAGCAGAGCATTATAACCAGAGAGATGAGGGAAAATCCAAAAGTGAATTAATGATGGTAGCAGGTTTCTCTGGTATCGGTAAAACTGCTCTGATTAACGAAGTTCATAAACCCATTGTTAAACACCGGGGATATTTTCTCAAAGGAAAATTTGACCAGTTTAATCGTAATATTCCCTTATCTGCTTTTGTACATGCATTTCGAGATTTAATCGCTCAGTTATTAGGTGAAAGTGATGCTCAATTATCAATTTGGAAAACTAAAATTTTACAAGCTTTAGGAGATAATGCTCAAGTAATTATTGAAGTCATTCCCTCCTTAGAAAAAATTATTGGACAACAACTACCCGTAACAGAATTATCAGGTAATGCGGCTCAAAATAGATTTAATTTATTATTTCAAAAATTTCTGCAAGTTTTTACTACAAAAGAACATCCTTTAGTCATATTTTTGGATGATTTACAGTGGGCAGATTCAGCGTCTTTGAAGTTGATGCAATTACTGATGAGCGAATCTGAAACCAATTATCTACTGTTAATAGGTGCTTACCGCGATAACGAAGTGTTTCCCGCTCATTCTTTGATGTTGACTGTGGAAGAAATTAGTAAAACGCAAGGAATAATTAATACGATTACTTTAGCACCATTAAGCGAAGAAAGTTTAAATCAATTAGTTGCCGATACTCTTAATTGCTCGCTGTCAATTGCACAACCACTAACTCATCTTATATATCAAAAAACTAAAGGGAATCCATTTTTTATCAACCAATTTTTAAAATCACTTCATGAAGATAGTTTAATTAAATTTGATTATGATACAGGCTTATGGGTATGTGATATTGCCCAAATAAAAACCGCTTCATTTACTGATGATGTAGTTGAATTTATGGCGTTGTTGTTGCATAAATTACCAGAAGAAACACAACATGTTTTGAAACTAGCGGCTTGTATTGGTAATCAATTTGATTTATCAACATTAGCGGTAGTTTATCAAAAATCTGAAGTTGAAACTGCTGCTGATTTATGGAGAGCTTTACAGTTCGCTTTGGTTTTACCTACTAGTGAAATTTATAAGTTTTATCTATCTTCAGAAATACAGAATCGGGAAGTATTACACAAGCAAATTGTCAATTATAAATTTTTACATGACAGGGTTCAACAAGCTGCTTATTCCTTGATTCCGGAAGAACAGAAAAAAGCAACTCACCTTAAAATTGGACAATTACTCTTAAGCAATACACCAGAAGTTGAGCTAGATAATCGCATTTTTGATATTGTCAATCAGCTAAATATGGGAATTGAGTTGGTTGATGAACCATATAAAAGAGAGCAACTTGCTCAGTTAAACTTGATGGCTGGTAATAAGGCTAAAATTGCTACTGCCTATGGTGCTGCTGTCAGTTATTTAAACATAGGTTTAAAACTCCTAACTACGGATAGCTGGCACTTGCAGTACAATCTAAGCCTAAAACTGTATGAATTGTTAGCGGAATCAGAATATTTAAATACTAACTTTGAAACCTCAAAAAATCTAGTTGAGCAAACACTTATACACGCTCAAAAATCATTAGATAAAATTAAAGTTTATGAGACCCAAATTCAATCATATACAGCACAAAACAAGCTAATAGAAGCCATAAATATAGGTAGAGAAGCCCTTGATTTATTCGGTATAGATTTCCCCTTCTATTGCGATTTAAAGATAACTATCGCCGAACACCAAAAGCTTAAAACTCTTCTAGGCGATCGCCCAATCAAAAGCCTGGCTGATTTACCAAATTTGGACAATTCCAATCAAGGAGCAGCCCTAGGAATCCTCGCTGGTTTGTTCGCATCTGTATATTTAGCCAAACCCGAGTTATTGCCCTTAAAGATATTCACAATGGTGAAAATCTGTATTCAATATGGTAACTCCCCTCAATCGGCAATTACTTATAGTCTTTACGGACTATTCTTATGTGCTACAGGAGAAATTGAGCGTGGATATCAATTTGGTGAATTAGCAAGGATTTTTTTAGAACGGTTTCAAGTCAAAGATAAAATTGGCAAAGTAAGTCTTATTTTTGGTCTATTTATTAACCATTGGAAAAAATCAGTTCGCTCGACATTACCAGTATTTTTAGCAGGTTTAACCAGCGCTCTAGAAAATGGCGATCTTGAATATGTTGGGTATTGTTCTAATTGCTATTGCCAGTTTTTATTTTGGGCTGGAGACAATCTGGAATTTGTCGAATCTGAAGCGAATAAGCATTGTGAACTGATGGAATCCATTAAGCAAGAAACTTCTTTGATTTGGGGAAATACATGGAGACAAACTGTAATCAATCTGCGTGGAAAAGCTGAAGAGCCCACAGTACTGGTTGGCTCTTGCTTTGATGAATTTGAAACTCTACCATCTTTAATCCAGAGTCAAAATGTTAATGGAATTTGCTACATTTATTTAGCAAAACTGATACTACTTTATTTATTTGGAGATTATCAAAGTGCAAACGAGTATGCCAGTAAATTTGAGGAATACGAACAAGGTACAGCTGGATTATTAATTATTCCATTAAAGAATTTTTATCAATCTCTCAATCTACTGTCATTGTATGAGCGTGCGGATACTACACAGAAAACAGTTTTTCTGGAAAAGATTGTGCAAAACCAAAAGTCTCTAGAGATATGGGCAGACTATGCTCCAATGAACCACTTGCATAAGTTCCAACTTGTAGAAGCTGAAAAATACAAATTAGAAGGAAAAAATTATGAAGCAGGGGATTGGTACGATAGAGCCATTTCAGGAGCCAAAGACAACAACTACCTCCAAGAAGAAGCGCTCGCTAATGAACTCGCTGCTAAGTTCTACCTTGACTGGGGTAAAGAGAAAATAGCCACAAGCTATATGCACGAAGCTTACTATTGCTACGCCCGTTGGGGAGCCAAAGCCAAAACCGACGACTTAGAAAAACGCTATCCCCAACTACTCACTCCCATATTACAAAGTCAGCTTCACAAACTTGGAATAACTCAAACCCACTCAAACAACTTTGATAAATCCGAATACCTCAATCAATTTATTCAAACAACTTTAGCAAGTTCAAGCAATATGGACGAATCTTTGGACTTCGCCAGCATTCTTAAAGCTTCCCAAATATTATCAAGTGAAATTCAGCTAGAGCGATTAATTTCCAAGTTAATGCAAGTAGTAATAGAAAATGCAGGGGCAAACAAAGCTGCTTTGCTGTTACAAAAAGAGGATACTCTAATACTCGAAGCTTTGGCTACTAGCAATAAAGATATAAAACTGTTAAATATACCATCTCAAGAGAGCGAAAATATTCCACATACGATAATTAATGTAGTTAAACGTAATCTCAAAACAGTTGTATTAGATAATGTCATAACACAAAAAGATATAGGAGCCGATTCATATTTAATACAACAAAAACCCAAAAGTTTGCTGTGTATGCCGATTTTGAATCAAGGTAAATTAATCGGCTTGCTATATCTAGAAAATCAATTAACTTCGAGTGCATTTACACAAAAGCGTGTAGAGATTCTGAATCTGCTCATAACTCAAGCTGCAATTTCCTTAGAAAATGCCCAGTTGTATGACAAATTATCAAATTATTCCCAAACCTTGGAACAAAAAATCGAAGAACGCACCCTTCAAGTTAAACAAAAAGCAAATCAACTAGAATCTACTTTAAAAGAACTGCAAAGTACTCAATCCCAATTAATTCAATCCGAAAAAATGTATGCATTAGGAAAACTTATTGCTGGCATAGCTCACGAAATTAACAATCCCATCAGCTTTATTTATGGTAATCTCACGCCAGCTTCCGAATACGCAGAATCTTTAATTGAATTAATTAATTTATATCAAAATGTGTATTCACAACCTCTAGCCAAAATCTCTTCAAAAATTGAAGAGATAGAACTTGATTACGTGATTGAAGACTTACCAAAACTACTTGCTTCAATGAAAACAGGTGCAGAACGTATCCGTAATATTGTTATGTCATTGCGAAACTTCTCTCGCTTAGATGAAGCTGAAATTAAATCAGTAGATATTCATTCTGGAATTGATAGCGCTCTTTTAATTTTGCAGCACCAACTCACATCTAATAATAAATATCCAGAAATTGAAGTGATTAAAGAATACAATCAACTTCCACAAGTTATATGCTATGCTTCACAATTAAATCAAGTATTTATGAATATTATTGGTAATGCTATTGACGCTTTACGAGATAAACAGGAAAAAGTACCAAGGATTACAATTCGTACCTCACGGCTCGATTCCCAAAATATATTAATTAGTATCACCGATAATGGTATTGGTATAAGTAAGTCCGTTTTAAATAAAGTATTTGACCCATTTTTTACTACAAAACCCGTTGGTAGCGGTACGGGTTTAGGATTATCAACTAGCTATTCGATTGTGGTAGAAAAACATGGAGGTAAATTAAGTTGTGTTTCTACTCCAGGAGAGGGAACAGAATTTGTAATTCAATTACCCATTTGTCACTAGTAGAGGTTAGCGGTTTATTTATGCCGTGGTGTAATAGACCTAAAATTAGTTCCAATTGAACTTTAAGTCAAAAGTGTCGTAAATATTATTAACCGGGTAACTGGTGGAAATATTTCGTCCGTTGATGGGCTAATTAAAGCTAACGGTAATGCAAATTTATTTTTGATTAATCCTACGGAGATTGTATTTGGTGAAAATGCTCGCTTAGATATTGGTGGTTCCTTTTTGGGAACAACTGCTGAAAGTGTTTTATTTGAGGATGGGTTTGAATTTAGCGCGGTGAATGCTCAAAGTGAGCCGTTGTTGACTGTGAGCGTCCCTTTGGGGTTGCAGATGGGGAATAATCCGGGAAATATTCAGATAAATAATACAGGGCATAATGTATCAGCACCTTTTCTTCAGGCTTTGCGTCGCGGGAATACTCTTAGTGGATTAAATGTCAAGAAAAGATTAGCTCCTGAAGAAACTAATTTTTTTATATGTGATAAATTTCTTTTAACATATTGTAGTTGTTCTTTGATTGCTTTTACACCAATTAGTAAAGCTATCTTCGACATCTTACTGTTCTAGATATTTTTGGTATTGTTTAGAAAATCTTCCGCCTTCTCCATCGCGAATGCAAACTCTTCTCTACTGCTGGCTTCTAAATTCAATTCCCTACCATCACCAGCTTTGAGCGTCATCTTGATGGGTTTATGTCCAAAGCGATCGCGCAAAAAGCCAAAAACATTTTTTAGATGTGCTTTGTCTACAAAAACTGTTTTTAACATCCCCAAAACATAACCAGTCAGAGATTTAGAATTTTCGGGTACTTCTGCAACTTCCACCAAACCTGCGTCTTCTACTCCGTCTACTTCTCTAATCTGTGGAAGCAAATTTTCTACTTCCACTTGTAATTCTTCGTCATCTAAATCCAATTCGCAAAGGGAAACAATAAGTTGAATATCGGATGTTGTCATCTAAGTACGTTTGTAGCGAAATTCGTAACAATATAAGCAGATATGAAGAGAACAAATCCCATCAGTGCAATACACAACCGGTTCATATATTTAATAAATATTTGATTAAATCAGCTACAAAGCCTCGTTGAGAAAATCAAAACTATTAGCCATAAATCAGTCCTAAACTTTCAATTGTTAAGATAAATAACTATTTTTGTCTTTCTAAGGGTGTATTTTGTCCGTTATAGTCTCTATTGCAGATGAAATTAACCTTACTTCAGGAGGAAGACAAGAGTCATTTGAAACATATACTTTACATATACGATTGCTGCAAAAACTTATAAAATACGAGGTTATTTTGTGCGTATAGGAAAATGGATTGGCTTATTCGCTTTTATCGTCTCAATGTATATTTTGTGGCAGATTAGGCAAGTTCTGCTAATAGTTTTTGCAGCAATAGTTTTAGCAACAGCGTTGAATCAAGTTGTTAAAATTTTAGAAAAAATTCGTATTAAGCGGGGTTTTGCTGTTGGCATATCCGTTATTCTTTTACTGACAATAATACTGGGATTTTTTGCTCTGATTGCGCCAAAAATTGTCGAGCAGTTGCGCGAATTTACTTTTATCGTACCTAAAATTTTAGACCAAATGCGTTTGTGGAATGACTGGCTTTTGAAAGTACTTCCCGAGCAAGTGTTAGAAGAAATTCAAGGTTTACGGTACTTAACTCAAGGTTTGCAAAATTGGTTGGATACGCTGTTAGGAAACTTCTTTTTAATATTAAGTCAATCGTTAAACATTGTTTTAACGTTTCTGCTTTTTCTTGTTTTAACTATAATGCTTTTAATAGATCCCAATCCTTATAGAAGCGGATTTATCATGCTTTTCCCGGCTTTTTATCGTCGTCGCATGGATGAGATTTTATGCAAATGTGAAAAAAATTTAGTTGGTTGGATAAGAGGCACGCTACTGACAATGTTCCTTATTGGTGGTTTAAGCTATATTGGTTTATTAATTTTAGGTGTAAGACTACCTTTAATTAATGCTATATTAGCTGGACTCTTAGAATTTATTCCTAATATAGGACCGACATTAAGTTTAATTCCACCGCTTTTACTAGCGATGCTTGATGCGCCTTGGAAAGCAGTTGCTGTAGTTGCATTATATTTTGGTATTCAGCAGGTTGAAAGTTTAATTGTTGTACCTTTGATAATGAGGTCGCAAGTTTCTTTGTTACCTGTAGTAACATTATTATCTGTGGTAGTTTTTGCAAACTTTTTTGGCTTTTTGGGTGTATTTTTGGCAATTCCTTTAGTACTTATTCTTCAAACTTTTATTCAAGAAATTTTAGTCAAAGATGTTTTGAATAACTGGCATTTAAATCAAGATAAAATGCAGCCAGATAGTAATATTGCTTTTGTAGACATTAATCCCACAACTACAGAAATTGAAGGTGATTCTGTCATAAATAAAGATTAAAAATACGAAAAAATAAATTACTTATTTGATTTATCCTGACGCGAGTTAAAGCCAGTTAAAGTATTTTCTGTTTTCAAAACTACGTCTTCAACTAATCTTTCACTAAATCCTGCAACAAAGGCGATCGCCATATAAAGGTAAACGTTACGATTTTCACGCTCGGCAATTCTAAATATACCGGAAAATACCCCAGATTCGATTAATGCTACAGCAAAAATAGCAAAAGACATACCTACAATAGGGCGGAAAAATCCGGTAAAAAATAAATCAGATTCACCTTCTTTCCCTTGCTCGATAAATTTATTTGCCCGTACAATCACGCTAATAGCACTTCCTAAAGCTCCCATTGAAACTGCTAAACAAATAAAGAATAAATCCTGTTTCACAAACCAGTCTGTAAATAAAATTAATTGACTCGGATTTTGATTATCGGGTTCAATATCACTTTCGTCATTATTATTGTTTTGATTGGTTTGATTATTAGTTGTAGTCATTCGATTCGGAGTTTCTAAATTAGAAGATGGCTCGGCATTTTCTTTTTTAGTAGCAAATGCTAATTCTTTCTCAATGTTTTCTTGAATTTGTTGAATTTTGATTAGCGGTACTCCAACATTATTATCTTCCGCTTCTTCGTCTGTCAAAAATTTTAACTCGTCATTTACTTTACTCAAACTTGCTCGAAAAGTATTGCTGAGTTCCTTTGCTGTTCTAATTTCTTCATCTTTTTTATTTAGCTGAGATTTAAACTCAATAGTCTGTTGCTGTAGCTGATTAGCATCTTGCTTTGTAAAATCAACAATATTAAATAAAATAAATGCTGCTCCAATTCCTAAAAGAGGGAAGACAACAAAAATGATGAAAAACCAACTTAAACCAGAAAGCAAGCGATTATAAGCACCTCCAGTACCCTTAATAATTACACTCAAAGGATGTGGATATTCTTGCGATTGAATTGCTATCTGTCGTCTTGCTTCTCTAACAAAAACTAAGTTTCCACAATTTTTATCGGATTTATCAGATACTTTATTCGGAAAATTTGATTTTTGATTGCTTAGAGATGTCTCTTCTTTATTTTCCAGTAAAATAGAAATAGCTAAATCTAAAATGTCAATCTGTTGGGGATTACTATAATCTAATCTTGACATCAAACTTAATAATTTAGCTAGCTCTCGCTGCATTTCAATAGTTAACTTTTGCTGCCGTAAACTTGTTTTAATTTGAACCAGCAAATTTTGTATTTTTGCTTGCATTTCACTATCAATTGCGATGTTGCTAGCAATATTAGACAGGTTTTCAACTTCTGCATCTAATTCGGAAGTAGGTTGATTATTAGATGATGGTAATTGCATGATAGTTAATAAAATTAGTGTAAATATATATCGTAATTATAATTACAGTGGTATTCGTAATGATTACGTAAAGTTAATCAAAAAGTTATATATATAGCAGTTTTCAGTTGAGGAGAATACACCCCTCTCCCTTAATAAGGAGGGGAGGGGGGTGAGGTTTATCGAAATGTATTGCGAAAATACAAAAATTGAAATAAATAACTTACCAAAGCGTTTGCGATTTGGGGGATGTATCAATATTCTCAGTGGAGGTTCAAACTTAGTTTATTTGAGGTAATATTGATTTCTGCCCTAAGTAGTAATCAGTGACTAAACAAAATGAGGCATTAAGTTTGAAAACTGCGTTTCATATCGGTTTTGGATTGAGTATTAGCTTGATATTCGCAACTTCTCCAGCTTTGTGCGAAACAAAGAAGGAAATGGAAAGCCAGGAATTAGATATTAATCGAGAAGTAATAGAAAATAGCCCTGTTTTACAGCGATGGCTCAAAGAAGTGCCAAATGTGTTGGCAGATATTAAGCATAAGCCTAGTTTCCGCACTCGTTTAAGGTTAGGTTATTCTTTAATTGACGGAAATAGCGGTGTAAAAGTTGGTTTAGAGGATATTTTTGTTATTGATAAATTAACTGCTAGCGGTGAATATCAGCAAGCATTTAATCAAGATTTTGAAAATTACGGTGCAGATTTAAATTATTATTTACTGCCTTTGGGTAGCTATGTGAACTTTTCCCCTTTGGTTGGATATCGAGTGGTGCAGACATCTGATGATTCAACTTCAGGAATTAATTTAGGCGTAAAGTTGTTGTTGGTACTATCTCGTGGTGGTGGTGCAGATATTGCTTTTACTCGTAGTTGGGTAGCTTTAGGAACTGCTGAGGAAGTTGCCTTAACTAAACTTTCTGCTAGTTATGCAATTACCAATAATTTACGTTTTTCTACTGAATTTGGGCAGCAAAAAATTAGTGGCAATAGAGAAAGACAGGTAGGGTTTTTTCTGGAATGGATGCTTTGATAATTGGGAATAGGGCATTGGGCATGGGGCATTGGGAATAGTTAATTATGATACAGTTCGTAATTGCCATGCCCGCGCATGGCAACTACGAACAGATTATTGTTTTTTGGGCACTAAATACTGATTTGTAAGTCTGAGAAAAATAAGTGCGATCGCCTATTGTATCGAGCGAGTAAAAACTATATTTAGAGAATGTTTTAATTTTTACTTTTCTGCGATTATACAATTAATTTTTCAGAATTATATCTGATTTGCGTAAATTACCAATTCAGTCCTGATTTTATTAAATAAAGTATAGTTTTTGCTTTTAATTTTTTTGTAAATTCCGGAAAATTGAGCTTGATTGTAGTGGTTTAAATTATTCGCTGTTAAATAAAAAAATGAATCAAAACGTACTAAAGCTTATTTTTGATAAGTTATCATTTTTGCTTTTATTCGGCTTGTTGATGAATGGTTTACCAGCTTCAGCTTCTGAATTTGATACACTTTTATGTTTGGAGAAGTCTGGGAAAATAGCTAGAGATTCAGGGCGCGATCGCAATTATAGAAGATACTACAATCGCGATGGGCATAGCGGTAGAGATGGGCGTAGTGGTAGAAATGGACGTAGCGGTAGAGACACTAACGTATTTGCTGATGGCTCCCCCGTAAGCTTTGATTTGTCTGGTAGAGATGGTGAAGACGGGGAAGATGGGGAAGACGGCGATCGCCCTCGTTGTCGTCGTAGGTATGGCAACAAAGTTAAGCGTAATATACATGCTGCGGATGGTGGAAAAGGTGGCGATGCTGGTAGCGGTGGCAATGGCGGAGATGGAGGTTTATTAACCGTTTATTACAGTAATATTGCTGATTTAAAAAGTATTTTAGTACGCAGCGAGGGAGGAGAAGGAGGACGCGGTGGACGCGGTGGTGATGGTGCAAGAGGTTGTCGCTGCCGCCGTCGTAGTTGGACTGTTGAATCCTGTAAGGGGAAAAAAGATACTGATAGTTATAAGTGTAAAAAGCGTAAATATAGATGTTATCGCGGTAGTGATGGACGCGACGGTTATGATGGTAAAGATGGACAAAGAGGAAATTTAGGAATTTTAAGTTTAGTTAAGGGAAAACAGCAGCTTGCTGTAGATAATCCTCAAGCAGTATTAAGTTTTTCTGAGCTAGAGGGTAAATCAATTCGTTTAACTAAAAATCGCTGGATTTCTCGTAATGGTGCTACTTCTTTATTAGCTCCTGGCTCGATAATTGCCGATACATATCGCGAATTTGATAAGCGTATAGAAAGAGATTTTCAAATAGTTTGGCGAGAAAATCAGCCAATCAGTAACTTTAGCAAAGCTAGAGTTAAATTGAATTTAAATAACGACGGTAAAATTGAAGTTGATTCTCCTAAAAAATTGTGGCTGGATATTAGCAAAGAGCAAGAAAACGATTTAACCAAGTTAGTCGTTAATCATGCAATACCGGAAAAAGAAGTAACCGAATTAAAACCCGCTGATTTTGTCGGTAGCGGTGAAAACTTAACTGTCAGCATCGTAGATTTAGCAGGTAAATCAGATATTATTAAAACTCGGTTTAAAGTAGAATACGAAGTCAGGGGTGACAATGGAGACGAATACGAAGCCGAAATTCCCCCAGAATTAGTAAACCAAGATTACAATCGTTTTACTTTAGCTTTGGGTAAATTACCAATTATTCCCAAAGAAGGATTAGAAATCGGCACAAAAGTTCGCATCAAAGTTACAGCAATTCGTTCCTTGGGTAATCGCTCCAAAACGCAAACAATTAAATGGAAAACAAGAGTACGGGAAAGATAGTGAGCAGTGAGCAGTAATCAGTGAGCAGTGAGTTAGAAATTACCAATTACCAATTACCAATTACCCATTACCTATTACCAATTCCCAATGCCCAATGCCCCATGCCCAATGCCCAATTCCCATCTTAAAAAAAGTCCATCATCCAAGGAGAAGTACCTGAAAATATTTGAGTTGCGTTAGCAAGTGAATTTTCTGTGCCATCGAGTTTTCCTGCAAGCTTTAATTGTTGGGGTGAGAATAATCCCGCATACAAAGATGCTAATCCTCTAATATCTAGCTTTAATTCACCTTTACCACCTTTAGCAATCTTTCCGCTTCCCTTAGCAACCGACAAAATGAATTTGCCGTTATTTTCTGGTATCAAATCGTCAGTTATTTCCAAATGTAATTCAGTTTCAATTCCTGAAGAATAACCACGTGTGGATAATGCTTTTTCTACATTTATTATCCGCAACATCCAACATTGCATAAACTTGATTTTGGCTGTTTGTTCGGGTAATAGTAATGCAAGATGATCGATTACAGAGCTACGCCAACGTATTTTATCTATTTGAGAGCGATGATTGTTAAGGAATGACCAAAAAGTTTGTGCCGCTGCATTTGTAAGAACAACCCAATCCCTAACCCGTAAAATTGCACCGTCTTCTGCTGGATGTTGACTAAATATTATATAACCTTCGGGTTCTTCAGCAGAACCGATAAGATAAGCATAAATACTACCTTTATCGGGAGTCATGATTCGATGCCAAATCGGTTTAGCGCGATTTAGATGTCCATTAATATTTTTTGCCTGCTTTTCGTATAGTTCGTAAAAGATTTGAGAGTCTGTAGGAACAGCTTTCATTGGTAAAGGTTGTTCGCGAATTTGAATACTCTGTGCCGAAGCTTCCCAACCGTAAAAACTACCCCCCTGCTCGTATCCCAATTTACGATAAAGCCGTTGAGTTGTCGGATAAAGTACCGAGATAGCGATACCCTTTATATACAGTTCCTTGAGTGTCTGCTGCATTAAACTTAACGCCGCGCCTGTTCCCCGATATTCCGCAGCAATACCAACCCCAGCAATTCCCGTCATTTCAACGCTTTTGGCACCCCACCATTGCGCCATTGGCACAACCGCCAATCCACCAATCACTTCCTTATTCCGGTGGATGACACGTAAATTCTCTATCTCCATGAGTTCGATCCAACTTTCTTCTTCATCTGGAGAACTTAAAAAACATTGTCCTAAAATACTCCCAAACTGCCGAGCATCTTCCCAGTTACAATTATTACTGTATACAAATTCCGACTTCATTACATTTACCATACATTCCCCATTTCAAAGAGTAGTATAGATAGATTGCATAAAGTCAAGATAGAAAATTACAATTTTGTAATTTATATAATCCTCTAAACAAATCCCCTTCTTGCTTTAACCTGTCTCTTAGTTGTCTTCGATCTATCGTTACTTAGTTAGTTTTATTTGTGCCTAACTACTTAACAGATTCTTCTTTTTATTAACCCCTAACTTCCAACTCCCTTTCATCTCATTCGCCAAAACATAACGCTGCCGCCAATTGTACCGATAATCATTCCACCGACAATAATTGCAAACGTAAATCCAACGGGAATACCTAAAAAATTGAAGCCGAAGATAAAAGAGCTACCGTCAAATACAGCTAAAAACCAGCCGATGGTGACAAGGGAAATATTAGTCCAGTTATATAAAAGTTTGTAGTGATTTAATAGTAAAGCTGTAAAAAATCCGCCGAGAGTACCACCTATAGTCATGCCAACAATCATACCTCTGCTAAAAATCTGACTTGAAGCATCCAGCAGAAACCATTGCCAGCCCAAAGTTAAACCAGCCAGAAAACTAACTCCCCAAATCAAAGTTATTAAAGCAACATGAGATGGCTTAATAACAGTTTTAGTCCACATCAACACTATACCAATAGTCAATCCTCCGATAGAACCGATAATGGCACCATAGCGGGTAAACTCAGACATAATATCCTGGGGATTGAGATGGTATGAAAGGTTTGATAAAAACAGAAAAAAAGTACCAATACTCAGAGCAACAGCCCAACCAAAGGCTATAAGGAATATTTTCATTGTTTTTTAAATCGTGAATGAATTATCAGGGGATGGGGAGAGCAGTGAGCAGTGAGCAGTGAGCAGTGAGCAGTTAACAGTGAGCAGTTAACAGTGAGCAGTGAGCAGTGAGCAGTTAACAAGTGAGCAGTGAGCAGTGAGTTAGAAATTACCCATTACCCATTACCAATTACCAATGCCCAATGCCCAATGCCCAATGCCCCATGCCCCATGCCCCATGCCCAATTCCCAATTACCAATTACTACTAACTTTTATTTATGAAACTGAGATTAACTGAAGGCGGTGTCGGCTCTACCTTGGTGAAGTTAACGATACCGATGGTGTGGGGTGTACTTGCGATAATTGCTTTTAATTTGGTAGATACATACTTCGTCGGGCAGTTGGGAACTGAGCCTTTAGCGGCGATGAGTTTTACGTTTCCCGTGGTGATGACTCTGGGTAGCTTATCTATGGGCTTGGGTGTCGGGGCTTCTTCGGTGATTTCCCGCGCTATCGGAGAAGGCGATCGCCAACGGGTGAAAAAGTTTACAACTAATAGTTTGACTTTGGCGCTAACTGCGGTTGTAATTTTTGCGATTGCGGGTTTCTTTACTATCGATCCCTTGTTTACTGCTTTGGGTGCGAGTGCTGATGTGCTGCCATTGGTGCGCGACTATATGCAGATTTGGTACGTTGGTATGGTGTTTCTGGTAGTGCCGATGGTTGGTAATAGTGCAATTCGCGCTTCCGGGAATACGCTAACGCCAAGTTTAATTATGATATTTGCAGCAGCAATAAATATTGCTTTAGATCCTTTATTAATTTTGGGAATAGGCGGTTTTCCTCGTCTGGAGTTGCAGGGTGCAGCAATAGCCACGGTAGTTTCGAGAGGTACTACCTTGATTGCTGCTTTAGTTGTACTGCACTTCAGAGAAAAAATGCTGTATTTAAAGCTGCCAACTATTGAAGATACTTTATGGTGCTGGAGAGATATTTTATATGTGGGTTTGCCTGCTGCCGGTAGCAGTATGATTAATCCAATTTCTATTGGTGTAGTTACAAGTCTTTTGGCAGGTTTTGGTGCTGAAGCTGTTGCTGCTTTTGGTGTTGCATCGCGGATAGAATCCTTTTCATTGATTGCTGTGGTGGCATTATCATCTTCGATTGCACCTTTTGTCGGGCAAAATTGGGGTGCGAAGAAGTATGCAAGGGTGGCTAAAGCTTTGCAGTTGAGTTTTCTATTTAGTTTATTTTGGGGATTAATGGCAGCAGGAGTTTTAGCAGCAACTGCGCCGACTTTAATTGCTTTCTTTAATCCAAATCCCGATATCGTTGCAATTGCTTCTCAATATCTATGGATTGTGCCTATTAGTTATGCAGGTGCGGGAATTATTTTAATTGCGAGTTCGGCTTTTAATGCTTTAGGAAAACCCATACCTTCGGTAATAATGACAGTAACGCGAATGTTCGTACTGTATATTCCCTTAGCCTATTTTGGCGGCAGACTTTACGGAGTTAACGGCATATTTGCTGCTGCCTGTATTTCTAATTTAATTGTCGGAATCGGCGCTTATGTTTGGAATCAGAAAGTTTGTAGCAGTCGAAATGCTGAAAATATTGAGATAGTTCGGAGTTAAATTATTTAAACAATATATTAGTTGGTAGTAGGGGCTTAAGCCCTTCTTTTTTTATTAGATGCAACCCGAGATAACTTGAAAATAAATCGCAATTTTGCTACTCATAAATTAGCTTATTTCCTCAGAGTCAAAATCTCTATCATTTGGTCCCGGCATCCATTTAGGGGTATAAATAGGTGATTTTGCTTCGACTCTACCGACAATTGATGCTGCCGCACCGCAAACAATAACTACTATTTGGGCAGCGTCTTGACCGTAGTTTACAGGTTCGGGTTTCTTTTGTACTATTGTATCGACATTGTTTCCTATAATCGGTGCAATTGCAGCGGTTGTTGTGAAAATAACACCCCAAAAAGTTTTGCTGCCAAATATGCTTTTTTTCTGTGAATGATTAGCTTTGGACTGTTGATTGTTTTGTTCTTGTGGATGGTTAAAAGCAGTCATAGTTTTATTTTTTCACTCCAAGATAAATTAAGATAGTTAACTGATTGTTTGTGATTTAAACTTCACCGTGCAAACTCTCGTTTCGGAAAGATTTACGAAAATAATTTGATTTTTTTAAGTAGATGCACGGTGAAGAGTTTTGAGATACAAGTTCTTATAGGGATTGTTTGGCTGACTTATGCAGTTTGAACCTCACCCCTTCCCCTCTCCTTATCAAGAAGAGGAGTTGAGTGCCTTTATCAGCCTTCAACTCAACTGATAACTTGCAGCAGTATGCAGAAGTAGGGTGCGTTACACTCCGCAATAACACGCCCTACGATTTTTTTTCAAAACCCCTTGCACCTCACGTAACGTGAGGGTTTAGATTCAAGATGTCGTTAATAAAAGTCTTGAACAAAAGGTGAATAGTTATGCAAACTTCTTGGAAAGTTGGCGAATTAGCTTCGCTGACTGGTTTAACTGTACGCACTCTTCATCATTACGATGAAATCAATCTTTTAAAGCCTTCTGAATATTCAAGTTCGGGACATCGTTTATATCGAGAAGAGGATATTATGCGACTGCAACAAATTCTTTCTTTAAGACAATTGGGTTTTAGTTTAGAAGAAATTAAAAATTGCTTGCATAATCCCGATTTTTCAACAGTAAAGGTGATTCAATCCCATATTAATCAATTAAATCAACATATAGAACTTCAGCAACAGCTAGCAAGACTGCTTAAAGGAATATCTGTTCATTTACAGGCTGAGGAAAAGGTTGATATAGACGATTTGATCAAAACAATTGAGGTTACAAAAATGTCTGAAGAATTATTTAATCAATATTACACCAAAGAACAGCGTCAATATTTAGAAGATCGCGCTCAAATGCTTGGCGAAGAAAAAATTCAACAGGGACAACAAGATTGGCAGGATTTGTTTGCAGCAGTAGAAGCAGAAATGAACAAAGGTACCGAACCAACCGACGCAAAAGTAATTGCTTTGGCTAAACGTTGGCAGGAATTAGTTGATAGTTTCACTGGCGGAAATCCTGGTGTTATGCAAGGTTTAAATAATATGGTGCAAGCGGAATATCCGACAATGCAGCAGCAATTTGGTTTTCCCGATGCTCGATTATTTGAGTATATTGCACAAGCTCAAGCAGCTATTGGTGAGATGAGGCTGCGTTGAATCATCTGCGTTAAATTGCCCTCAGCTGGAAGGCTGGGGCTACAGAAACGAAGCCCACCTTCGTGGGCTAAATAAAAAATAAATCTAAAGACGGGGCACAGTGCTACGTCTCTTAAACGTTGCATCAAACAAAATGTTATTTAGCAATATTTGTACTGCTAAATAACATTTCAAATAATATATTTTCTTTCCGCTAACGCGCTTTTTGCGAAATTGGGATGCTCCCTATAAATGGTTAGTAGTTGCGCTTTAGCGCCAAGCATATTTGGCGCTAAAGCGCAACTACTAACCTTGTTTCCGATTAACTCACTTTTAATTCATCTTCATCCACAGCGACAAAATATTCTGGTTTCTGAATTTCTTCTATTTCCACATCTTCAACTAATGCTAAAAATTCAGAGTTAGCAATAATTGCTGTATCTGTGGTACGACTAAATAATCCACTACGACGGCGGAATTCTTGGAAGCTTAATTGTCCGAATTCCAGATTAATTAAACCAATTTTATCGGTTCCTATTTGAAAATCTTCAATTGTATCGGCTTCATCTTTTGATTTACCACCGTCGCCAGGTTGAAATACAAATGTATCTATACCGGAGCCGCCGTCTAATTTATCTTTGCCTTTACCACCAAATAAAATATCGTCTTCGTCATTACCGATTAAAGTATCGTTACCAGATTCACCGAAGAATAAATCGTTTCCGTCTCCAGTATAGCGACCATCACCACCAAAATTTAAGAACTCGGCACCGTTAATTTCTTGATTGATAAAACTACCAATAACTATATCGTCTTTCTTCCCAGTTTTAGCTTTACCAATTAACAAAGTTGCAACATTCTCTTTATTAACGTCAATGATTCCTTTATAAGCACCATTGTCTTCTCGACGGATTAACAGTTCGTCAAAATCTTCTACAGGTAATTTATCGATGGATTCATAAGCTCTGATACCGAGCAAATCGCCAATTAAACCTTGCTGGTCAATTATATTATTAAAAGCTCTAACTACTCTACCGTGTTCGCTGCCAAAATCCGTAGCAAATTCCGAGATAGTACCGAAATCCATTTGAAAAGCTTCATCGGCAGTTACCGCTAATTCTGGATTTCCGGCAATGCTTTTTTCTCCTACATAGCTGCGGGAAAATACCGAAACGTCGGCGAATTTTTCCGGTGCTTGAGTTCCTTTTACTCTCCCATCTACGTCGTATATATCCTCATTTGCATCGTCAAATAACGGGTTTTCATCCCGATTTCTCGCAGAAGGTGGATCTAAAGCAGTAATTGTTCTTGCACCTTCAGTATTACCCGCCAAAAAGTTATTATTTTCTAACAACAGCCCGTCGCGGTAAATTCTTCCCATCTCTGAATTTACCAAAGAACCCAAACTATGACCAATTAAATTTAAACTCTCCGAAGCTTGTTGAGTGTCAATTCCATAAAAATCATTTAATGCCTTAACTGCAAATTCTGCAACCGGGCTAATCCAAGTAGCCGCTCGGAAATTTCCCTTACCAGGAATCCCAAACTCGACTCCTAACGCTTCGGAATTATTATAAGCCGCTTCTCTCCAATCTAATAATAGAACGCGATCGCCTGGTTTTGTTTGAGCAATTTTTTGGGCGGTATTAGCTATTTTACCGTCTGGTGCATCATTCCAACCGTGGACTATCAACCAGGTTTGTTCGGC
Source organism: Rivularia sp. PCC 7116 (assembly GCF_000316665.1). GTDB lineage: Bacteria > Cyanobacteriota > Cyanobacteriia > Cyanobacteriales > Nostocaceae > Rivularia. The sequence goes on from NC_019678.1 coordinate 3,992,270, forward strand.
TTGTGCGGGGTTATTAACTTCTACAAAACCTACTTTACGCGAACTAGGATTATTTCCTACAGTTTGGTTGAGTAAAACCCCTTCTTCGCTTCCTCCTGTAACAAATCCCTGTACTGCTAAATTTGAGTCAGTAAGATTTGGTGGTAAGGTATAAGGACCATTCACTCCGGTAATTGCATTGATTGTTGTTTGCGAACCCTCAGTTTGCAGCATCATGGTTTGATTGCTGCCTTTACCATCAGATGCAAGTTTGACGTTATAAGTAGTGCTGTTTGTTTCGACTTTAGTTGGTGTAATTTCTTGGATGTAACCAGCATCATCACCAATTTGAGTAACATTTATTTGATTGCTATTCTGAGGTATTGGTGAATTTAACGCTGCAATACTATTTGTTTGAGGTTTGGTAACGGTAAGTTCAAAATTTATCTCTTCATCTGGCTTCAAGAACACGTTTACCGTATCCAAAGATAAAGCAGAATCTTCGCTGCTATTTGTAGAAATAATATTACTCGTATCTTCGTCACCAATATTTAAAGTAGCTGTATTTTGATTTCCAAGAATTGCACCACCAGTCAAATTTACTAAAGATAAATTAACCGTTTCGCTACCTTCTTTTAAATCATCGCTGAAAATAGGAATAGCGACATTTTTCTCAATTTCTCCGTCGGCGAAGTTAAGTGCAATAGGAGCATTATCAAAATCTTCCCCCGCAGTAGCAGTACCGTTGCTTAAATTAACAGTAGCGCTAACTTCTCCTAAATCTCCCTCGGTACGAATTACCTTAGCCGATAAAGTCGATATTCCCGATTCAAAAGTATTAAATTCAGATTTTTCAAATTCTAATTTACCAGGACTTTCATTCGGATTAATATTATTATTGCGAGCAAATTCAATTAACTGTTTCCCAGCTTCAGTTTCATCCCAGGTATTAGAATTATAATTATTTAAATCTTCAAAAGGAGTTGCCTTCCCTAGCGCACCTTTCACATGAAAAATAATATCGTTGTAATCGGTATCGGAATTTCCATCTAAACGTAAATCCTCCATTCCGAACACACCACCATCAATTGTTCCCTTTACCAACTGCATGATTTGAACTGCTTTGTCGGGGTTAGCTGATGATAAAGAAAACAAAGGACGTTTATCGCCATCAACTGATGGATTCTCCAAAACATCTCGAAAATCACCTTGGGGAACTAACATCAAAGCAAAATTGTCCCCAGGGTTCATTTTAAAAGTTTGAATTCCCGAATAATCACCTTCATTTCTATCTTTTTCCCCTAACTCTCCCGTAAACTTCGCACCTTCAGAATCATCGTTGACAACAATATAGCCATTTGTAGAATTACTCAAAACCCGACGAGCAGCTTCTTGAATGTATTCATCAGAGCCAGGATTTAAACCTTCCATCCCCGTCAAATTAAAAATTCCCAACTCGCTTTCATAACCTCCAGCATCAAACAAGAGATCAATGGTAAACTCACCTGTCGTATCAACGTTAAAAACACCATTATCTAATTGCGGTATAAGCGTAATATCATCATCAGTTGATATCGGGTTTTGAAAGCTTCCCGAATTATTTTCAACTGGTAAATCTGGATTTAACGAGCTATCAACTGATGAAATATCAAGACTCTCAGAATTAATTATCGGATTTTCTAAATTATCCATGATATTGATAAAATAATATGTACGTCAACTGCAATGTGGATTTTAGACGTAGCATAAAATTCAGAATTAAATATGAAAATGCTTCGTGTATCTTAGTAATAATAAGGGTACATTAATATGTAGCCTGATATGGAAATATTGATTTTAGTCAAAGCTATTTTTATAGCAGCTTCGATTTAAAATCTATTTGCATAAATTATCTTTTAAATTATCTTTCCTAGACTGCTCCTGCTGGCTATATAGCTCAATCTCAAGACAATTTTGTGTTGATGATACTAATGTTACTGACTTATTTGTCAGTATAGAGTAGTTTATATCACAATTAAAATAAAAATACTGAAAAATCTTGCGATCGCCATTAAATATAGCCCATTTTTTTGTGAGGTATATTCAAACGGACAAGGATGTGCGATCGCGCAGCGTAACGCACCATCCACCGAATTACTTGCTATATTATTGAAGATTTCGATAGTTGTTTATTATTCATTGTCAGAAACCCGGTTTCTTTAGGCTTCAATTACCAACTACCAACTACCCATTACCAATTACCAACTACCGAAAATGATATAGAACACCAAAACGCGGTATATTTTCTGATATAAGCGATGGGGGGAAAGGATAGATGCCAAAAGTAATAGCTATCCTAAATGGAAAGGGAGGAGTTGGTAAAACCACAACTTCGATAAATCTTGCAGCATCTTTTGGGGAGAAAAAAAAGGTACTTTTGGTAGATGCGGACGTGCAAGGTTCGGCTAGTTGGTGGTTCTCAAGGAGTGATTCGGGGATGGGGTTCGATCTATCTCAAGAGACAAATCCAAAATTATTAAGTAGTTTACGCTCTATAAAAGGTTACGATTTAGTAGTAGTCGATACGCCTCCAGCGCTGCATTCTCGATCGCTAGCAGCAGTAGTTACCAATGCAGATTATTTGGTTTTGCCAACACCCCCAGCGCCAATGGATTTAGCTGCTTTGATTGATACAGTCAAAGAAGCAGTTGCTCCAGTGGGTACTCCCCATCGAGTACTGTTAACAAAAGTGGATACGCGAAGTTTGAGAGAAGCACTCGAAGCTCAAAATACTCTTTTAAATTTGGGAATTCCCGCTTGTAATGCATTTATTCGTATTTACAAAGCCCATGAAAGAGCAGCGCTTGATGGGGTAGCGATTACTCAATGGCGAGGAAAAAACGCACGGGAGGCGGAATCTGACTATCGCCGGGTAGCTGATGAATTACAGCGTGATTGGAGGAAATAATGCCTAGAAAACGTCTTTCAGATTTATTAAAAGAAGAAGTAAAAAAGCCAACTGAGGGTGAATCTACTATTGATGTTCCTGCATCTGAGGTAAAAGATATGAGTAAACAAGGTACAACTGCTGCTTCTAATGTTGATTTAGAAGCAACTGTTAAAGAATTGCAAGCAACTTTAGAAGAAACACGAAAAAACGAAGATACTTTACGCAAGCAAGCTGAAGATTTTCAATCTACAATTGGCGACCAAGAAAAATTATTCAATCAATTACAAAAAGAATTAGACGAAGCCAAAAAAGTTGGAGATTTGCAAGATAATGTAGAGGAACTTAAACAAGAATTAGCACAAGCAGGTAAAAACGAAAAAAGCTTAGAGAAGCTAATCGGAGAGTTACAGCTAACTTTAAAAGAGAAAGATGAACATATAGAAAAGTTAGGAAATTTTCAAGATACTGTAGAAGACGTTAAAAAAGAATTAGCTACGGTTCGTAAACAAGAAAAAGCCCTACAGGCAGAAGTTGAAGAATTAAAAATACATTTAGCTGAAAAAGAAGCTTCAACACAAAGACTTACGGATGAACTATATGCTGCGAAAAAAGATGCCCTACAGTTAGCAGAAGCAAACACCAAGCTGACAGCAGAAATGAATGCAGCCCAGAAGATTGCTGAGATAGAATCTGCTGCACCATCACCTGCTTCCAGAAAACCTGCTACAAAACAAAGAGTTCCGAATCAGTCAGCGATAACTCAACCAAAGAAAGATTATTCCTCATCATTAGCTTACAGGAAACATTACTCTCGTCCAACTGGTCCTTTGCCTGACAATTCATCTAATGGACAATCTAATGGTTCCCCCATGTGGTTGTTGGATTAATCGGTTAGCAGTTAATTGTTAATGGCTTGAACAACTAACAACCAACAACCAACAACTAACAACTAAAATCTAACATCTCTTTAGCGGTAGCTTGAGGCTGTTCTAAATGAGGAACATGTCCGCTATCTTTTACCCAAGTCAAGGTACTATTAGGAACTGCTCGTTGAAATTTATGAGCATCCTTAGTACCTAGAATTTTGTCACTATCTCCCCACAATATCAGGGTTTCTGGCTCAATCTCTACAAGCTGATTCGCTTTAAAAGGTTGATAACCACCGCTTTTAGTAAAAGCAATTAAAGCTTTATTCCAATCAGGCATTTCTAAATGCATCGCACCGCAAAATAAAGCATCTTCGGTGGCAAGCTGCTTATTTTTATAAGCTGTACGGCTGATACTTTGTCTTATCTTACGATTTTTCAAAAATTCTGTTGCGAAATAATCTAATGGTGGAAACATGATTTTACTTATGGGAGAGCCGCCAGTTAAACCCGCACTATCGATTAATACCAGCTTTTCTACTGCTTCGGGATAAGTCAAAGTAAAATCAATCGCTGCCGCCCCTCCCATGGAAGCACCTACTAAAATCACCGGTTGATTAATCAAGTTTTTCCAAAAACAATGCAGATGAGTTTTAATTTGATCGGGATTAAACTTTATCCCGGCAAGCCTATCTGTAAAACCAAAACCCAATAAATCAACAGCCCAAGTTTCGCGATTTTCTGCCAGTAAAGGTAAAAGACGACGGTATTCCAAAACCGAACTATCAAATCCGTGTACTAGCAAAAACGGCTTACCACCGCTACCTTGATGCACGTAAGTTGTGGTAATCGGTTGCTTGCTTAAAGGAGTTGTTAGAGGTATTTGCTCTATCTTCTGAGCAAGAGCAATCGAGGCAGATTCTGTTAATTGCTCCACCCCGCCAGGAAGAAATTTAGGAAACATATAACGCTACGCGAAGGTTTAAGGTCAAAGGTTACAGGTCAAAGGTTCTAAGTCTTCATTAATGTCCTAACCGGCATTACGTAGTGCAATAAATCTTAGTTTACCAGCCTAGGACTCGAATAAGTAAACATTACTGGTTGAAGTCGGAGAGAGGCAAGAGTTGGAAAGCAATGTCTTTTACTTATTCTTTACATACCTATATATCTGTAAAATCTACTTATCTCTTACGACATATGCATTTGAGATAATACAAGCCTGAATCAATTATTTATTTTTTCAATGAATCAACCAAAAATAGGTATATTTTTATCAAAATAAAAAATACACTAATACTCCGTATAAATCCTATGTATTAAATAGGATATGTAATTCGAGAAATGTCTTATATGGGGGAGTTTGTGAGGATGCCAAAAAGAATATATTGGATTGATGGTTGGAAAGGTATTGCAACAGCTTTGCTTGTCTTAGGCAACGTATTAGACTTGCATCATGCTAAATATATTTTCTGGTTTCATATACCGCTTTTTTTATTTGTTAGCGGATATATGTATAGTGAGAAGTATGATTATTTTTCTTTCTTTAAATATAAATTTAATCGTTTAATTGTTCCTTATCTTTCATTTTTAACTTTATTTAGCCTTCCTGCCGTTATCGTATATATACAAAATATTTTAGTCACTAAACAGCTTGATTCTCTATATGAGTTACTCTTATTCGTTGTTAAGCAACTGTATGGTGGGAAGATATTAACTGATTGTTTTTCTTTGTTTTGGGTGATAACCTGTTTATTTTTCACTCAGCAACTATACAATCTGATTTATACCAAAATTGACGGCGATAGATGGTTAATGAAAATAATCATGTTAGATGCTTATAGTTTGGCAATCATTGATTACTTATTTTTTAGAGATATAATTTTTCCTTGGAATATTGATGCAGTGCTAATGGCGCTACCATTTTATTGGCTTGGACATATGGCATCTCAAAATAAAAATATTTTTGATTCTATAAAATTACCTTCTGCCGCAGCTATTATCCTGCTGGCGATGTTTTTAATAGATAAATTATCTCCTATTGAATTGATATTTGATATGAGACACAAAATCTATGGAATACCAATTATTAATCTAGTCATAGCTGCCTCTGGGATAGTTATATTTTTACAGATTGCACAAGCTATACATAAACATAAATTATTCAACAGTATTTTCGGTGAAATTGGTACTGCATCAATGGCAATAATTTACTTACACCAACCCATTCAAATATTTGTAAAACAAGTATCGTTTCTAGATGAAGTTGTTATTCGGTTGATTGCTGCTTTATTCATTCCATACCTAATTTATAAAATTATTATTAACTTTTCTGTAACTAGAAAGTTTCTCTTAGGAGAATTTAAACCTTTAGCAAATGTGAAATTAAAAAAATTATCCAAAGTCTGACTTGTTAATTGAATACAGCTATCGCAAAAACACCCCAAACCATTTCGGTTTTTACCACTGCACAAACCAAAGCAAAAATATCTACACTATATCAAATGCTCTTCAATAGCTATATGACTATTCAACGAGCATTCTATATATTTAATCATATTGAGGGGTAATTATAATGTCTAAAAATACAGAAGTATTACCAGCAGGAGTTAATTCCCATGGGGAAGCGATAAGTCGGCTGGAAACAGCTATTGTCGAAGCTGTTGTAGAAGCCCGTTCGACTTGCGAAACTAATGGCAGTAATTCTACTGACTGTGCTGTAGCTTGGGATATTGTAGAAGAATTGCAAGCTGAAAAATCTCATCAAAAGCAAGCAAAACAAATCAAAAACTCATTGGATAATTACTGCGATCGCAATCCTGATGCATTGGAATGTAGAGTATACGATATCTAGTATTTTTTAGTTGTAATCTAAAATCTAATGACTCCCTTTTAGTTTCAAGGGAGTTTTTTTATGTTTGTAAATAGCTACTTAAATGCTCATTTTGTCAATATCAGTATCTGTAAGGCTTACTTTGAGTATTTTAAGTTACAGCAAAATTTACAATTATTCATGCAAACATGGAAGATTTTTCAATGATTTTTGACTATGTATTATGCAAATAATACAAGTAGTAGGTTATGTGCTGCTTTTTAAGAGATTAAATTAACGATTTATAGGATGATTTTGAAAGTTGAATAAACTGCTTCTCTCAGCATAACAATATCATATTTTGGCTCAAAGTCTTGTAATCTCGTGTATTAATTGAGAATAGAGTCAATAGTAATGTTTATGTAAATGAGTGTTAAGGGATTGTAACGGAATATGAATACAAAAGTTTGATGGGTGGGGGAGTAATTAGTAAGTTTTGATTATTTAAAGTTGATTTTTTGTTATTTGTGCGGTGTTGATTTAGATTGATTATTTGGGAGACTGCTTGTTACGTCGATTAGTTTGCAACCACATGATAATTCCGGTGAAGCAGAGCATGAGAAGACCAAAAGCATTGAAAAAAGGGTAAATCATCTCAAGATTAATGCGACCGAATTTGCCTCTATGCCATTCTAAAAGCCAAATAAATTCCTGGCTTTTACCGGCTATTGCTGCTATTTGAAATAAAGAACCTGTAATTAGAGTTAATACTGCGGGGAAAAGTATTATTGGAGCAAATAACGAATGTAGTTGGCGAATTCGAGCTTTGTTTAAAGTCATAGATAGCTGGTTTGAGATTTAAGGTAATTCAAGTTTTAGTGATAGATATAGTTGATTTATCTGTATTTAGCAAAATAAATAAATCCAGTTCCTCCGAGAAGTAGTAAGAAAACGATTTCTCCCGGTTGTGGAATCAGATGTGTACTATTTTTGGTAAATTTATTTTCTGAATTAGTTGCTTGCCGATTGAATTTTAATTGTTTTGGTGTTGGGGAGATGTTTATAGGTGTTTCCAGATTTTTAATTTTTAAATTATCAGATGAATTAGGCTGAGTACTTTCTCTATGAAAGCGTCTTTCATGTGCTGTTGAAGGTATGTTTTGTATTAGTAAACAAATAATTACTATTAAATAAATTATAAAAGTGTGACTTATTGGTGATTTCATTACTTTGTCAGATTGCTTATAGAGTAGAGTATCGCAGGTGCAGATGAAATCAAGATGAAATAAAGGGAGTTGCTGATTAAAAGTATGAATTGCCCCCGCGAGCCCCCAATTATGGGGGAACAAGATAATTGAAAGTCCCCCATTTTGGGGGGATTTAGGGGGCATCACTATGAAGGAAAAATAAATTCATACCCGGATTCAGCAACGCCAAATAAACTATTATCTAGTTCAAACTAAAACATTACTCTTGTCTTCTTATAAAATTACCTATTGTATGAGAGGGCGGGAGAAAAAATATTTTTTACATGTAATCTCACAACCGGGAAGAAATTAATAGAAATAAGATTTCATACCTATTTCATAAGTGCTTGCCAAACTAGTTATTGTGTCAAGTAGCTAGTTAAATATGAAAAATCAGTTATTAAAAAACATGGCGATCGCTGTGGTAGTTGTCATAGGAATATTGCCTGCTGCACAAGCACAGCAGCGGAATTCCGTCGCACATCCGCGCACGCCTTACCGATTATCTTTTTATAACCGTCATCGACGCAGTTATAGAGTTGCTAGTGCATTGCATTTTGCTCACAGTAAGTTACACGATGTTTTACTGTTAACTGCTTTTGAAAATCATGCAGCCGAAGATAAGAAGCTGTACAAACAGGTTATTAATTTCTATAAAAAACCACCGCGTATTGAACCAACAATGGAATTATACGCACCATATACAGCACGAGCAACTTGGCAACTATTCCGTACTATCGATTCTATTCATCTACTGCATGAAATGACTGAAGATGTCATGTCAGATAAAGATATTGCTTGGAATCAGAAGGGAAAAGCACTTAAGGAAGCCTATGAAATATATAAAAATAAATATAAAAATATAGCTTTTTCTCCAGCACCTTTAGATGTAACCATGCGTCGCGCTGGGGTAATGATGAAGCCCTATTTTACTTTAACTCGCAATTATTATCCTCAAAATAATAACTTCTTTTATGCCGCTCACTGGTGGCATCCTGCGGTTTACGAATCAATGATGATTGGTGGAAACGATAAGGAGCAGGATGCAATGATTCAAAAAATGGAAGATGTGTTTCAAAATCAAGTTGTTCCAAATCCACCAATGCGAATGTTGTTAAGTCGTGAAGGAGCGCCAAGATACAGTCGTTTATCTCCAGAAACGGCGAATGTTTTTGATAATTTGCATATGCTTCACGGTATTACCTACGATATTTTTGCCTATGAAGGTTGGACAATTAAGCAAAAGCGCGCTGAGCTTTATCGGGTATTAAAAGCTTTGAGCTATCAACCGGGAGATGAAAAATTAGTTCGTAAATTTAATGTTCCCAAACCTAATTTTAATCCTTTAGTTTATGACGAATGGGCAAAAAGTTCCAATGGTGCCATGACGCGGATGATGATGGAAATGGCAATGGAAATGATGCCGATGATGCACGGAAATATGAATCAAGAAATGCATCAAAAAATCATGGCTCAGTTGAAAATGAAGTTAACACCGGGTATTCAAGAAGGGGAAATTCCGGGTTCTTGGATTGATGCCATGAAGGTTTTGATGCCAAATATGAAAATGTCACCGGAAGCAATGCAGCCAGGAAAAATTAATCCGATGATGGTGAACATTATGCTTGATGGTTGGCGGGAAAAATACGGCAGCTTGCCCGATATTGAGCCTATTTCAATGGATATTGAACCTTCTGCAAAAAATATATTATCTTCTCGCAAATTAAGGATTAATAAAATCGCGGAGCAAAGAGATTAAGAGAGATAGGTAATAAAGGTTTAATCAATCATCAAAATAGGCGAGCAGGTAGGGTTAAATGAATAGACATAATTGTAAATATACGGGTAAATTTCTAGCTCAATTATTTTTGGGGATAGCTGCTGTTGCTTTATTTTCTGATACGGTTGTAGCTGCGGATCATTTAAATTTAGAAGAAGGATTACCAACGGAAGTTGAAGATGCTTATCCGGTTCCCTATCAAGGTATTGAATTACAAGGTGCGGTAAAATATGACCGGATTAATGGTAAAGATAGTTTTGTTGTTGAACCGCGTTTAGAATATGGTTTTGCTCCTAATTGGCAGGGTAGAATTGCGGTTCCGTTTCAAAAGGGCGATGATTCGGATGGTATTGGAGATGTGGGAGTGGAAGTTTTCTACAATTTCAATACCGAAACTTTGAAAACTCCTGCTTTTGCTGTTTCTGTTGGGGTGGATGCTCCTACAAGTGAAGGTAGTGCGGGTATTGACCCTACCGTTAAATTTATAATGACTAAGACATTGGGAACTGGTGCAAATTTAGATAGATTTCATCTCAATGCTAGTTATACCTTTAATGATGCGAACAAAGACGATGAAAGAAGAAGCGTTGTGAAAGCGGTTGCTGGTTACAGTCGTCGTTTAAATCCGCAAACTATTTTGGTAACAGATTTTGTTTACGAACAAGAGAAGGAAGAGAATGCAGATAGTTATGTTGTGGAATTAGGTATTCGTCAACAAGTTACTCCTTTAACGGTTTGGAGCGTTGGTGCTGGGATAGGTTTAGATAACGATTCTCCTGATTTTAGAGTTACGGGTGGTATTCAGAAGTCTTTGTGAGAGCTAAGAGAGGCGGAAGAGGGGTAGATAATTATGCAAGACTCCTAACTTCTGACTTTTAGTAAGAGCGATATTCCTTAAAAACTTGGATTTCTCCATTGTTGTTAAAAGAGACTACAGGAAAAGGATCTTTTTTATTCCCCATTTCCATTCCCGGTGTACCTGAAGGCATTCCGGGTACTGATAAACCTATTTTGTTGGGAGATTGAGCGACAAAACGTTTAATATCATCAGCAGGAACATGTCCTTCCATTACATAACCGTCAATAATTGCGGTATGACAAGATTCTAATTGTTGGGGTACTTTATACTCTTGCTTAATGGCTGCCATTTCTTCAGTTTTAATATCATCTTTGATTTTAAAACCATGTTTTTGCATGTGTTTTACCCAGTCTTCGCAGCAACCACAATAAGGGCTGCGATAAACGGTAACTTCTTTGGCTCCTGAATACAACGGTTGAGTTTCTTTATCCCATACGCTCTTCATTGCTTGAGCTTGATTTCCCGTAAATGGCAGCCAGTAAAATATTCCTGCCATTATTAAAATAATTATGCTTCTGATTATATAGATAGACATTCTTCATAAACCTCTTGTAGATTTTAGATTGAAGATTAAGAAGTTAAGAATTAATAATTAATCTCCCCTTATCTCCTTTTCTCCCCATCTCCCCTATTTCCAATTAATTCAACTGTAAAAATACTACCCTTCCCAACCTCACTTTCAACATTCAAACTACCTCGATGGGATTTTATAATAGCTTGCGCGATCGCTAATCCCAAGCCCGAGCCACCAGTGTGTCTGGAGCGGTCATCATTAACTCGATAAAAGCGGTCAAAAATGTGAGATAATTCTCTATTGGGAATACCAATCCCCGTATCTCTTACTTGAATTACAGCTTCATTTTCATAACTTTCTAAAACAACGTCAACTTTACCACCAGGTGACGTATATTGAATCGCATTAACTATCAAATTAGAAAATAACCGATAAAGCTGCTCGGAATCACCAATAATATTTATCGGTTTATCAACTTTGATTGTAGATATTAGATTTACTTTCGCCGCAATCGCCATTGCTGCAAATTCCTCGATCAAATCGTTGATAATATCATTCAAACAACATACTTCTACTTGCAGAGAAATAGAGTCTCTATCAAAGCGCGAAAGCATTAGTAAATCTGTAACTAAATTAGTAATTCGCTGATTTTGACGTTTTATTGTTCGGAGAATATCCCAGATTTCTGCTGCATGTAAATTTGGTGCTAAAAATGCTGAATCAACCGTTGCTTGAATTGCTGCTAAAGGAGTACGTAATTCATGGGCTGCATCGGCTGTAAATTGCTGAATTTGCCTGTAAGATTGATAAATTGGTCGCATTGCTAAACCCGATAACCACCAACTAGCAATAGCAACCATAATCATTGCCATTGGTAATCCGATTAACAAACTTAATTTAACTGCATCCATGTAGCTGTTAACATCGGCAATATTTCGTCCAACTTGTAAATATCCCCAGTTAAGATTATTCTTTGCTTGCAAAGACAGGGAAATTTGATGGTAAGAGTTACCAGCATCGTCTTTAATGGTTTGCCAAAGTTGATTTTGGAAGGGAAACTTTGATTTTTTCGGTAATGAGCCAGCAATTGCAATCAAATCACCGGAATTGTTAAATAAACGTACATAATAGTTTTGGTTAATTGCGTTTAAAACATCTGTTTGGGAACTAACTTGTGGGGATATACAACCCGATTCAACAATACAAATATTTGGTAGTAATTCCTTGACTACTGGTGATAATTGTTTTGGCTGATTGAGCTTTGATTCTAAATTATTGTGTAAAGTTTTGGCTATAAACTCTAATTCTCTATCTAAAGCAACTTCATGGGCATGAGATACTGTTATGTAAAGACCAAATCCACATACAGTTAAAATCAAACCCATTACAATAGCGTACCATAACGCTAAACGGATTCGAGTACGCTCAAATAGTTGATTTTGCTTCATTCTTATAGTTAATTTTTCATAATTAATTTTGCATAATTAATTGTAAATACGATTAGCATGAATATTAAAACGATAGCCCATACCGTGCAAAGTTTCGATTGGATTGCCACAACCACTTTGAGCTAATTTTCTTCGCAATAAACGTACTTGTGCTGCAACTACATTACTACTCGACTCTGCATTTACTTCCCAAAGCTGATTGCGAATTTGTTCGGTGCTTAAAATTTGGTTTGGATGCTGCATAAAATATTCTAATAGCTGAAATTCTTTTGCTGTCAAACTTATTTCTTGCTTATCTTTTAGAGATTTACTATTAAATACAGTGCTACTACCGTAATCCAAAGTTAAATCGTTAATAGTTAGCTGTTGGGGTTGAAAATATGGTACTCTTCTTTGCAAAGCTCGTAATCTTGCCAATAACTCTTCCATTCCAAACGGCTTTACTAAATAATCATCCGCACCAGCATCCAATCCAGCCACCTTATCTTCCATACTATCTTTTGCTGTTAGCATCAATACTGGCAGAGCGCTTTTACTATTACGCAGTTTTTGACATAATTCCAAACCAGAAATACCTGGAAGCAGCCAATCAAAAATAGCTAAAGTGTAATTAGTCCATTGATTTTCTAAAAATTCCCATGCTTCGCTACCATCCTTAACCCAGTCAACCAAATATTTTCTCTGAATTAAAACCCGTTTAATTGCTGCGCCCAAATCTGGTTCGTCTTCTACTAATAGCACTCTCATGCGATGGTAATTGGTAATTGGTAATTGGTAATTGGTAATTGGTAATTGGTAATGGGTAATTGGTAATTGGTAATTGGTAATTGGTAATTGGTAATGGGTAATTGGTAATTATATATATTTTGACAAAATAAATTTTAATTATTTTTGTAAGTTGAGAATTTTAATTATTTTTTTTAATCATAGCATTTTTTGCGTTTGTTAATAAAGTTTATTTTGCATAACATGAAGCGATGAAATCAAGATGAAATCGACTAAATCAATAGTTATAAATATTTTTATTTCCATAGTTGGATGGGAAACAAGTAAATTAAACAATACTCTAAATAAAACTATTCCCTATTACCAATTACCATGTCTAACATCACAACAGCAGAAAAAGTAAAACTATATAGAATGTCTACTCCAGAGCATGAATGTCCTTGGGGATTAAAAGCAGTTAATTTACTTAACGAAAAAGGAATTGAATTTGAAGATAATAAACTAACATCTCGCGAACAAGTAGACGCTTTTAAAACCAAATATCACATTGAAACAACACCGCAAATTTTCTTTGACGATCAAATAATTGGTGGTTATAGCGAACTTGCAGAAAAATTAGACGTTGAAGCCGAAGGAGCAGAATATTCTTACATTCCGGTTATTGCAATATTTTCAACAGCAGGATTAATGGCTCTAGCAACCACTACAGGAATCACTGGATTTATGGGTTTTTCTTTATCCCTGCTAGCTTCTTTAAAATTAATGGATATCGAATCCTTTGCTGAAAGCTTTCAAAAATACGATTTAATAACTAAGAAAATTAAACCCTACGCTAAAGTATATCCTTTTGCGGAATTAGCAATTGCTCTCGGTTTTCTTTCGGGGGTTGCTCCACTAGCAACAGGTATCACTTCTTTATTTATTGGTGTCAGCGGAGCGATTTCGGTGGTGAAAGCAGTATATATTGATAAATTGGCTCTTAATTGTGCCTGTGTGGGAGGAAATTCCCAAGCGCCATTAGGAATTGTCAGCTTTGCAGAAAATGCAATTATGGCAATTATGGGAGCAACACTGATTTATTCTGCTGCTACCGGAGAAGTTGAAGCAGCCAAACTAAAACAAGTTGAACCAAATGCAATCTTAAGCTCGCAAAATACTTGAAGCTAGGTAGAATTAAAATTATAATGCATCCGCTTTTGTGGAAGTTGGTTTAATGTTTAATGTATTTTAATTCAAAGGGTTCTTAACGTGCTTCGTAAAATTACACTTGTTTCTATCATCTGTTTACTGATACTTTCTACTACTTCGTGTACCGATAATCAAACAAATATTTCAGAATTAGAAGCAACTCAAGCCCCTTCTGGAACAGTAAATTCTTCAGAAGTTGAAGCAACTCCAATACCTAATTCAAATAACAATAAATTACCCGTCACAGTAAAAAGTGCAGTATTATCGGATGCTGCACAGCGTGTTAGTAAACCCATAGCTGCATTGCTAATAACTCAAGCAGAAAAACAAAGTTGGGGAGACAGTTGTTTGGGTTTAGCTCAAACAGGTAAAGTTTGCGCTCAGGTAATAGTTCCTGGTTGGAAAGTTGTAGTTAATGATGGACTGCGCGATTTAGTTTATCGTACTGACAATAAAGGTAAGCAAGTAAAGTTAGAAGATTCACAACAGTGAACAGTGAACAGTTGGTAAAATTGATTTTTTAATGGGTATAGACAAATAAATTTTTCTCTACCCCCTCTTCCTCCTCCCTCCTTATCACGAATTACGAATTACTAATTACTAATTATGCTCACCACCAATCATATTTATTGAACAAATATTCCCCATCCCTGCATTCCCTCTAATTCCAACTAACTAGACAAAGCTTGCTTAACTCGGGAAGGCCAGAAATATTCTCCAAAACCTTTGGTAAGATTGCTAGGATTAGTTTGACTGTCAATTTCCGAACCCCATCTATTACCGGTGGAAACAAGACCAAATTTATCTCCGGGTTGAAAATGCCAAGCTAACATTCCAATTTTTAACGGCAGTGCATTTCGATATACTAATCCCGGAGCTTGGAAACGATTGAAATCATTTTCACCAGCATTTCCCACCTCTCCAATTAATAATGCATGTCCTTTTTTCTGTACCCTATAAAGATAGTCAATGAATTTTGCATCCATTTTTTTGTTTCCATGCGCCCAAAGGTCATAAACGTGAAGGCTAAAAATAATATTTTCGTAACTCTTGCCGTCAAAAAACTTTAGTTTATATCCTTGATGCAAAATAGCGCTGCTTTTCTCATCTACCATTTCTAAATCCCAGCTATCGCTATCTTGTCCGCAGCTATCAGCATCAACCACAATCGGATTTTTCGCACCAACGCGATCGCGAATCAATCGAATCATTTCCTGGTGGATTTTTACCCATTCTGGAGAAACTCCTTTTCCTTTGGATACGACTCCTGGTTCGTTGATAATATTAAACCAAACATAAGGATTTGTTTTGTAACGTTCGGCTATAGTTTTCCAAAAATCATTCAACAACAGCAAATCATTTCCTTGAGGATAGCTGCAAGTCCAGTCATGAGCCTCTAACATGACAACAATCTTTTTATTCGTAAATGCTGCAACAATCTTATCGAGACTTTGTAAAGCTATTTCTCGATGTGTTGACCATTGCCATTGTGACATGCGTTGACCTTGCCAAATTTGTTCTTTTAAACCAACTGTTGCACGTACAATATTAAAATTCCAATCATTTTGAATCGAATTTACTAGTTTTGCCGCACCACCAAGTTCTTTGGCATCCCATCCCATAAAATTCCAACCATTGATATTTGCACCAATAGGTATAAACTCTCTGCCTTCAGGGGATACTATTTTTGTACCATGTACCTGGAAGTACTTGCTTTGAGCATTTGAAATATTATTAAAACCTAATAAATTGTTTTCATTTACGAATAGATTTAATATCGGTGTTAAACATAAAGTTACAGTAAAAATAATTATCAGTGAGATAGCTTTTTTCTTCAATATCATCAACCTATAATATCTGATTAATGGATTTACCTGAATTACGCTAGATATAAAACAAGTTCCATTACTATTATTATGTTGTTTTTGACAATTTTAAAATAAATATTTTCTACAGGCAAAAAATAGTATATTCGCACCTGCGTTGAATTTTAACTGTAAAGACGTAGCATTGCTATATATTTATAATTGCTACGTCTGTCTCGGGTTGTCAGAAAAAGAATTCAAAAAATCCTGGAACCGAGAACCCCAATTAAAGCAATTAAGCCCAAACCTCTACGAAAGTAATTAACACCTTGAAATAATTCTTCCCAAGCCCAAGTAAATATGCAACCAAAAGCAAGCAAGTCCAAGCCTGTATAAATTTGACCGCTATTAAAAACAAGTTTGAGTAAACTCGCTACACCCCATGCAATCAAGGGTGGGTTTGGCGGTTGAGCAATCACAATATTGCCATCGCGATCGCGAAACACTTTGTCAAATAATGAATTTTCCATTGTCATAATACACCTACCCAGAATATTACTATTTATTTTTGGTGAAGCCTTTTCATGTCACCAATATTAAAATAATTTTTGTCAAAAAAACTCTACTGCTAGTATGTTGTGTCGCTGTATAAACTTACTTTTATACTACTTCTATTTATATATATCTGTAGGTATTTTGAACTCAAATAAATAAAGCAATCATAATGAAATAATGGTTACCTTTCATGAGTTAATAATAATTAGGCACTAATAGCTAAGAACTAATAACTGTCAACTAACAACTAAGAAATGATTACAGGTAACACTAAGCTACTGGGAGTAATCGGACATCCGGTAGAACATTCCCTATCTCCATTAATGCATAATGCAGCCTTAGAAAAGTTAAGATTGGATTATGTTTATCTTCCCTTTCCCATCGAACCCCAAAACTTAGCAACAGCTCTCGATGGATTTGCAGCTATTGGTGTTGTAGGATTTAACGCTACAATTCCTCACAAA
Organism: Rivularia sp. PCC 7116; assembly: GCF_000316665.1. Lineage (GTDB taxonomy): Bacteria > Cyanobacteriota > Cyanobacteriia > Cyanobacteriales > Nostocaceae > Rivularia. The sequence continues at coordinate 4,009,439 of NC_019678.1, forward strand.
CAAGCCATAGTCCCAAAACTATCAAATATTGAACCCATCGCTAGGGCTGTAGGTGCAGTTAATACTGTTGTTCGTAAAGATGATAAATGGATAGGTACAAATACAGATGTCGAAGGATTTATTGCACCATTGCAATCCTTAGATAGAGACTGGAGCCAAACTAATGCACTGGTTTTAGGTAATGGTGGTGCAGCTAGAGCAGTTGTAGCAGGTTGTACTCAATTGGGTTGTGCATCGGTTCGCGTCGTAGGGCGCAATTTGCAAAAATTAGAAGAATTTCGCGATAGTTGGCAAGACTCTCCATTGTCTCCATTAAAAGTAAACGTACAAGTTCATGAATGGGGATATATCCCAGAAATAATCAAAGAAGCAAACTTATTAATAAACACAACCCCCATAGGTATGTATCCCAAAATCGACAATTCGCCAATCAACGCAGATTTATTTTTGCATCTACCTAAAGATACAATTGTCTACGATCTAATTTATACCCCCAGCCCGACAAAATTTTTGCAATACGCACAGCAGGCAGATAAAACTGCGATCGACGGTTTGGAAATGCTAGTTCAACAAGGTGCAGCAGCTTTAAAAATTTGGTTGCGACGGGAAACTGTTCCAGTCGATGTAATGCGTAAAACCTTGCAGCAGCAGCTTTATAAGTAAGCGTACAGATAATCAATTTAAGCGGTATTGCCACCTGAAAGCTCATAACTGACATTTTATAAGTCAAAACTTCAACATCGATCGGAATTCTTAAAGCTTAACTTATTTACTTTTTACACATTTATCGTATCATTGGTTATAGCAATTAATACTTTCATAGATGAAACTCTATGCTAATCATTAAAAAAGTATAAAGGTGACTATCTGTGGTTCACTTAGACTTATTCGCAATATAATTTGCTGAATTATGTTCTGGTCTCAAAAAGATGAAGTAAAAAAAATCATCCATAAGATAGTTTTTTTTACTCTCTGAGATGATATTTACTTATTAGCGGGGTTTTGTTTGGAATTTTGCTGCTAATCGAATAACTTATTGTCAATAATATTTTCTTTTATGTCTTGCCAAGCTTTTATGTTTGAGCAGGGATAGATAATTATTGTCTGAATCAGTGAAAAATGAATAGTTCAAGCAATCGAACGAAATAAACAACTGATACTAAAAAATGATGTTTAAAAAATGCAAATAACCAATCGTATCCATTTCAGAAACCTACGCGGTGACATTTTTGGTGGTTTAACTGCGGCAATTATTGCTTTACCGATGGCGTTGGCTTTCGGGGTAGCTTCTGGTGCTGGTCCTGCAGCAGGTCTTTACGGTGCTGTATTAGTCGGCTTTTTCGCAGCATTATTTGGTGGTACTCCGACATTAATATCCGAACCCACCGGTCCAATGACCGTGGTAATGACTTCGGTTATTGCTCAGATGATTGCATCAACGGGTGATAGAGCAAGTGGATTAGCATTGGCTTTTACTGTTGTAGTAATGGCTGGGATAATTCAGATAGCCCTTGGTGCATTGAAGTTAGGAAGATACGTTACTTTAATGCCTTATACGGTAATTTCCGGTTTCATGTCGGGAATTGGGATAATTCTAATTATTCTGCAAACAGCACCGTTTTTAGGACAGAAAAGTCCTGGGGGTGGGGTAATTGGTACGGTCACAAATATACCTAACTTAATTGCAAATATTCAACCTATTGAAACTTTTTTGGCGGTATTAACCATCGCCATTCTGGTATTTTCTCCGAAGCAGATAAATAAATATATTCCCCCGCAGCTATCGGCTTTAGTTATCGGAACAGTTGTTTCTCTTGTTTTCTTTGGAAATGTAGAAGATATCCGCAGAATTGGTGAAATCAAAGCCGGTTTACCCCAATTCGTAATGCCTTCACTTAGACCAGAACTATTCCAAACCATGCTCATCGATGCTTTGGTTTTGGGTATGTTGGGTTGTATTGATGCTCTACTAACCTCAGTAGTTGCTGATAGTTTAACTCGCACGGAACACAATTCTAATAAAGAATTAATCGGTCAAGGTATAGGTAATATCGTTTCTGGATTATTCGGCGGTATTGCCGGTGCTGGTGCGACAATGGGAACGGTTGTTAACATTCAAACAGGCGCTCGCACGGCGCTTTCTGGTTTAACTCGCGCCTTGATTTTGTTGGTTATAGTATTATGGGCTGCACCTTTAACTTCTGTAATTCCCCTGGCAGTATTAGCAGCTATTGCGCTGAAAGTAGGTATAAATATTATCGACTGGAGCTTCCTCAAGCGCGCTCATAAGGTATCTCCGAAAGCTGCGTTGATTATGTACGGTGTAATTATTCTCACCGTATTCGTTGACTTAATTGTTGCGGTAGGTGTTGGGGTATTCGTTGCTAATATCTTGACCATCGAACGTTTGAGTAATCTTCGTTCTGAAGAAGTGAAGACAGTTACCGATGCTGACGATGCGATTATCTTAAATGATGTAGAAAGAGATTTATTAGATAGAGCAAACAATCGCGTGTTGCTGTTCCAATTAGAAGGGCCGATGATATTTGGTGTTGCTAAAGCCATAGCCCGCGAACAAACCGCGATGAAAGACCATGACGTATTGATTTTGGACTTGAGTCAAGTTCCACACATTGGTGTAACAAGTTCTTTAGCGATAGAAAATGCTATTAAAGAAGCAATTGATAGCGGTCGTCATGTATTCATAGTTGGTGCAGCAGCTAAGATTAAGCAAAGACTGGAAAAACTAGGCATCTTGAATGTGTTACCTCCACATCACATACTTGAAACACGCGAGGAAGCATTAAGACAAGCGCTAAGCTTAGTTACCTATACCAGCGATGAGGTGCCCAACTATCCAACCACTGGCTTTAACGAAACAGCAATGGGATAGTACACCATCGAATTAATTTTGCAGAGCAAAACTGTTCGTAGTAATGACTGTCTTCCTTAAATAATGCGGAAATACGGTCCTTACTACGAACCGACTCCTAATTAAAAAAAGCAGTATAAAGACGCTTTAATAGTGATAAATACAACTAAAAAATTTTTAAAGTTATTTGAAATTACTTAATAGGCTTTATGAATTCAAAACTTTGTATTGAAAGCTTAAAAACCGAAATTCTTTATCCATCATCTCAAAATTGTGAGTCATAGAATTTACACAATGATATGAGTAAAAGAGATTAATCCAACATTATTGAAAATAAAGGATTAAGGGAGTTAGGATAATTTTAGATCGCTCATAGTTGCTACCACATTCTTGAAATAGCTATTTAATATTTGGTTCGCATTAATGTGTTTTAGCTTAAAATCTCAAAGACAAGAAAACTTTTATCCGGAGAATTAGTTGATACGTTGATGAATTATCCACTTGAACAGCTGCTGCCAAGCAATTACTTACTGGCAACAGCAGAAGCTGAAAATGCACCCATTGTCCTTGCAGGTGTGTTACTGAGTCTAATTGTAATTTATCTTGCAAGTAAACTAGGCGGTGAGTTGTCTAGAAAGCTCGACTTCCCTCCAGTATTGGGTGAATTAGTTGGTGGTGTACTAGTCGGTGCTTCGGCTCTAAATCTCCTAGTGTTCCCCGAAACCGGTGCGAGTGCTTCCGACTCGTTACTAATGACTGTTTTACAACTTTTCGATGACATCAGCCCGGAAGCAGTAACGTCAATATTTGAAAGCCAAAGCGAAGCAATTTCGATTTTGGCAGAATTAGGTGTAATTGTTCTGCTGTTTGAAATTGGTTTAGAATCCGATTTACGAGAACTGCAAAAAGTCGGTTATCAAGCTGCTGTTGTGGCGGTGGTAGGAGTAGTTGCTCCTTTCGTGGCTGGTACTGCGGGTTTGATGTTTTTGTTTAACGTGTCTACAATTCCCGCTGTTTTTGCAGGTGCGGCTTTAACTGCAACTAGTATTGGTATCACTTCAAAAGTTTTATCGGAGTTAGGACATCTCAAATCAGCAGAAGGACAAATTATCGTTGGTGCGGCAGTAATTGATGACGTTTTAGGTATTATCGTTTTAGCAGTAGTAGCAAGTTTAGCAAAAACTGGTGAAGTTGATATCTTCAATGTAATTTATCTAATTATTAGCGCCAGTGCTTTTCTAATCGGTTCAATTTTGTTGGGCAAATTCTTCAATAAAGCCTTCCATTTGAGTGCCGAATTTTTTCAAACTAGAGGAAATATAGTAATTCCCGCGTTTATCTTTGCACTGTTTATGTCTTTCGTTGCCAATGCAATTCACTTAGAAGCAATTTTAGGTGCTTTTGCTGCTGGTTTAGTTTTGGATGAAACCGATACACGCAATGAATTAGACGAACAAGTAATTCCCATCGCAGATATACTGGTGCCAATTTTCTTCGTAACTGTTGGAGCCAGAGTTGATTTAAGCGTACTTAATCCTGTGGTTCCCGAAAATCGTCAAGGTTTAGTTCTAGCGATCTTTTTGATTGTAGTTGCGATTATCGGTAAAGTAATTACAGGTTGGGCAGTCTTCGGCAAGCCCGAAATTAATCGCTTAGCCATTGGTGTAGGAATGATTCCACGGGGTGAAGTTGGACTGGTATTTGCCGGAATTGGTGCAGCTAGCGGCGCACTTGATAAGCCCTTGCAAGCTGCAATCATTATTATGGTGATTTTGACGACGTTTTTAGCGCCACCTTTTCTGAGGTTTTCCTTTGGAGACGCATCTGAAGATGCTGTAGAAGAAGCAGATGCTGCTAGTTAAGGATTCAATATTTCTTTAGTGTAAAAATCATTAAGTCACCAGTTATGGTGGCTTTTTTTATTAGACGGAGTAAGTTAAAGGTCAAATTTATAATATCCGAGTTTTACAGCTGATATTTCACATCGGAATTAAAACTTTGATTATAATAGCTTTTTAATATCTTTTATGCCAAACTTGTGTTGATAAAGCTTTTTAAACTGGTTGTATAAAAATTATTTTTTATAAATAGCATCTCATACCTTCAACCTTTGACCTTTAACCTTTACCCTTTGAGCTTTTATATTTTTCTATGGAACAAATATTACAAGAACTTTCCAAAAGTCCTTTAATTGCTTTTACTATTCTTTTACTAGTAATTCTAGTAGTACCACCAATTTTTGAACGTTTGCGGCTTCCGGGATTAGTGGGGTTATTAGCAGCAGGAGTAGTTTTAGGCCCCGATGGTTTAGGAATCTTGAATGCAGAAACTGAAACCATGAAATTGCTATCGGACATAGGTAAAATTTATCTGATGTTTGTAGCTGGTTTAGAAATAGATTTAGAAGATTTTCGTAAAAATAAAGACCGTTCTTTGGGTTTTGGAATTGCAACTTTTTTAATTCCACTTATTTTTGGGGCTATTGTAGGAAGGTTATTTGGTTTTGGTTGGAATCCCTCAGTTTTAATTGGTTCTCTACTCGCTTCTCATACTCTTTTAGGTTTTCCAATTGTTAACCGTTTGGGAGTTACTAGCAATCAAGCTGTTACCGTAACTATTGGAGCCACAATTTTTACCGATATTGCTGCATTGTTAGTACTTGCAGTTTGCGTTTCCATTAGTGATGGAGAATTTTCTGCTTTTAGTTTAACAAGTCAGTTAGCTACTTTAGCAATCTATTCAGCCATTGTTTTATTCGGTTTTGATTGGGCTGGTAAAGAATATTTTCGTCGCACTGGAGACGAACAAAGCAATCAATTTTTGTTTGTACTGTTGGCAGTATTTTTAGCTTCGGTAGGAGCGCAGATTATCAATGTTGATAAAATTGTCGGAGCATTCTTAGCAGGGTTAGCGGTAAATGATGTTGTCGGACATTCTCCTGTGGAAGAAAAAGTTGAATTTGTTGGAAGTACTTTATTTATTCCTTTTTTCTTCGTAGGAATGGGGTTATTAATAAATTTTTCTGGTTTTGTATCTAGCCTTAGTACTCAACTACCTTTAACTATCGGTATTGTTGGTGGTTTAATTATTAGTAAATTTCTAGCTGCACTTATAGCAAAAATTCTTTATGGCTACAACTGGAATGAAGCCTTAACAATGTGGTCTTTATCATTACCTCAAGTCGCTGCTACTTTAGCTGCTGCATTAGTAGGTAAAGATGCAGGAATAATTACAGATGCAGTGTTTAATACTATAATTGTTTTAATGTTAGTTACGGCTATTTTGGGTCCTGTATTAACATCAAGATTCGGAAGTAAATTAACAGTTCCCAAAGCAAGTTTAGAACAAGATTCTACAAAACAACAAGTAGAAGCCGAAGATGCAGAATTTAATATAGATACCGACAACTTTATTTACAACAGTCTCTTTAAGGTAGTAGTACCTATTTATAATCCTCATACCGAAAGATATCTAATTGAAATGGGAGCATTATTAGCCCATCACGAACAAGGCATAGTTGTGCCTTTATCAATTCCTAAAGCTCACGTTCATATGGACGAACCCCAGCTAAAAGTTTCCATCAAAAGAAGCAAAAAATTATTACAGCAAGCACTAAAAATCAGTCAAGAATTCCAAGCCCAAGCCAAACCGGTAATTCGTATTGATGATGATGTTGCTAGGGGAATTAGTCGCGCCGCCAGAGAACAAAATGCTGATTTAATTGTTATGGGGTGGAGTCCAACCAGTAGTTTACAGGCCCGTTTATTTGGTAATATTATTGATAATGTTTTTTGGGCTGCTCATTGTCCGGTAGCAGTAATGCGTTTGCTAGACGAACCAATAAACATTCACAGAATTCTCGTTCCTGTTGGTAACATTACACCAGAAATATTGCGTGCAATTCAATTTGCTCAACTTTTCGCCGACACAAACGAAGCATCTGTAACATTATTGCATGTCCGTCCGCGCAAAACGACTGATAAAGAAATTGCATTATTTGAATCCGAACTTTCATCATATCTGAGTAATAGTAAATCCCAGAAAGAAGTAGTAATTAGGACAATTCGTCACGATGACGTCGCAAGAGTAATCATTAAAGAAGCCAATTCCTACGATATGGTAATTTTACGTTCCGCTCACCGTCGTACAGCAGGAGGATTAGCAGTTAGTGACGTAAGCAATAAACTGCTTTCATCAATTGACAATTGTTCAATGGTTTTGTTTGGGGAACCGCATTCAGGTTAAACAAGTTGGTTGGAATTTTGATGTGGATTTGAACAAGGCGATTCGGCACAAAGAATACTCTGTCCGCCGACACTCCGCCCCAACCCATTCACGCGGAGCCTGGGAGGTATCTTTCACGGCTTTGTTGCCTCTTAATTCAACCCATATGTTTAGTTAAAGGTTAGAGTTTGGTTATTCTCTGGGAACTTAAAAAAGTATGTTTTGATGCACCGATTAATATTACTACTATTCATATCTGGATTCAAATAATCTTATTAGTAGATATGTTCATACATCAAAAAAAACTCAATCATAGATTCACATCAATTCTTATGATTATGTTTTATTGACTATAAACTCAGTAAAGTCATGATTATTTGGTAACAATAAAGTTTTACTTATATACCTAATATTATATTTATTTAATAATTACCGATTTAGGGTATATATTTTTGATGCTAAACGTTGTATTCTAGTTTTAATACCAGTTAAGAATGTAAAAAAACAAACCAGACAGCGAACAGATTTATGTTCATTGCATCGTAGATCTCTATAGTTGCTATAAGTTTTTTCCACAGCAGACTACATTGACATTTGCTGATAGTTTCTTGCTGTTTGTAGCAGTAAGCCAAACGTTTTTATATTAGCAAAATCGAGTAGTTATTGTTAATTTTTGTAATGCCTAAAAAACATAGAACTACTTATAAGGAGACCCAAATGACGGATGTGAATTCAGTTTCTCGCCGCAAATTTCTTGTGAAAACAGGGTTGTCGGCAGGGGCAGTTTTGCACAAAGGTTGCATGGGGAATCCACCAGAAGCGGGAGGTGAGAACCCTCAAAATACAACGTTTGGGTAAGTAAAAGTACGATGTTTCCTAGATTAAAGAAGCAAAATTTAACACTGAAAGGAAGAGGCTGCGTAGCAGCCAAGCAAAGACCGAACGATTCCGAAATTTAAGAAGTGAATATTGGAAACAAGTTAAACAAATAGACCAGGCCATGCTTGCCTGCCGTTCTGACCCCTAAGTTCTGAATCAAGGAGGAATTATTACGTGGATTTTTTGTCCGATTTTGTGACGCTCTTCCTAGGGAAGTTGCAGTCCCCGACACTCGGTTTTCTAATTGGTGGTATGGTAGTTGCCGCCGTCAATAGCCGACTACAAGTTCCAGATCCGATTTATAAGTTCATCGTCTTCATGCTGCTCATAAAAGTCGGCTTGAGCGGCGGCATTGCAATCCGCAATGCCAATCTGGTGGAGATGCTGTTGCCTGCGGTGTTCGCCGTAGTAGTGGGCATCCTTATCGTGTTTATCGGGCGCTACACCTTGGCCAAGTTGCCGAACGTCAAAACCGTGGATGCCATTGCGACTGCAGGCTTGTTCGGTGCCGTGAGTGGCTCTACCCTCGCCGCGGCCCTGACGCTACTGGAATCGGAAAATATCTTCTACGAACCTTGGGCCGCCGCACTCTATCCCTTCATGGATATCCCAGCACTCGTGACTGCCATCGTTTTGGCCAGCATTTATACTACCAAGAAGCGCCGTCGCGAAGACGAGTCTCTCAGCAAGCAGAAGTATCTCACCGGGCAGAGCGTTACCGCAGGCGGGTATCCTAACGAGCAGGGCATGACCGCAGGCGGGTATCCCAGCGAGCAGCGCTTTAGCACAGGCGGGTATGGTAGCGAGCAGGGCATTATCGCAAGCGGGTATCCCAAGCGCGATACCGCAAGCAAGCGGGTGAAGATATGGCCCATCATTCAGGAAAGCCTCCAGGGTTCTGCCCTATCGGCACTGCTGCTCGGTCTCGCTCTAGGTATCCTAACCCGCCCGGAAAGTGTATATGAGAGCTTCTTCGATCCTCTCTTTCGCGGTTTGCTTTCAATACTGATGCTGGTAATGGGTATGGAGGCCACGGCAAGGCTTGGCGAGCTGCGTAAGGTGGGTCAGTGGTACGCCCTATATGCCGCAGTAGCGCCGCTGCTGCATGGACTCATCGCCTTCGGTTTCGGCTGGATTGCTCATGAAATCACGGGATTCAGCCCTGGCGGTGTCGTTATCCTGGCCGTCATTGCCGCCTCCAGTTCAGACATCTCAGGACCGCCCACTTTACGGGCAGGTATCCCGTCGGCCAATCCCTCTGCTTACATCGGCTCGTCCACAGCCGTCGGCACGCCGGTTGCGCTTGCCATAGGAATACCGCTCTTCATCGGGCTTGCCCAGGCATTAATGAGCAGTTGATGCCACAGGGGTCGCACCGGCTAGATTAGCGCCTGGGGCGTGCGGTGTTGACCTTTGTCTGAGTTTCTATGTAGTTTAATGAATACACACGTAAGGAGGTAACCAACATGACCCAGCAAGCCGCCAAGCTTGTCATCGTCACAGAAAAGTTGTTGATGAAAAAAATCGCTAAGATTATCGACGAAGCCGGGGCTACCGGTTATACGGTGGTGCCCGCTGGTGGTAAAGGCAGTCGCAACGTGCCCTCATCGGGACAACCCACCGTTTCCTCCGACAACTTCTCGAATATCAAGTTCGAGGTGCTCACCCCAAATCGGGATATGGCCGTGAAGATTTCGGATGAGGTTGCAGCCCAGTTTTTCGACGATTATTCAGGTATCGCTTATCTCTGTGACGTGATGGAGGTATTGCACGCACACAAGTTCTGATTCAAAACCCAGCCAATCGAACCCAAAAAGCCGGGGCATGACGGACAACCTTAGAAGTTATTTCAGGAGGAAAAAACTTTTAAGGGAACCCTTGAACTCGGCTTTTTGGTGAGCGTATTTTGTGCCTACGAAAGGTTGATGTCGGCGAATAAGTCATTTCGATACCCAATTACGTCGTCATTTTTATAACGCTTCATCCATGTGTCGCAAGCGACTATAGCAGTTTTCAGTTGAATAGAATATACCCCTCTACTGGCGGAAGGAGAGGGGAAGGGGGTGAGGTTTCTTAAACCGTATTGCACTCAAATGAAAAGCGCTATATTGAACTGGCTTAGGTCTTAAGGTTGCATAAATTTGGAAACCATTCTAGATAGTTCGCACGCATAAAACCTAAAAATAGGAATTAATAGTTCTCCTTGTCTTCCATTACCAATTAGCTACTACCAAATCACTTCAATCTTTCAATCAAATGCTCCCCAACCCGCAAAGCGTTGGCGATAACCGTTAAAGCGGGGCTGGTTGCAGACATCGAAGGGAAAAAACTGCTGTCAACGACGTAAAGATTATCTATATCATGGGTACGACAGTTAAGGTCGAGGACTGAAGTTTTTGCATTTTCTCCGAAGCGACAAGTACCGGATTGATGAGCTACTACTTGAATTGGTGTTTCACCACGGGGATAAATATTTTGTTTGTTTCCGTCAATGGATTTAAGTACGTCAATCCAACGATAAACTAACCTGTCGTGGGCTTCGGCATTATTGGCTGTATAATCTACATATAATTTTGAGCCTTGAAAACGAACGCGGTTTTTAGGAACTGGTAAATCTTCAGTTTGCAACCACCAACCGATAGAGCGTTTCGCTAACTGTTTTAAACCAAATCCCGGCATCAATTTAGCAGCAACAGATAATAATGGTGGAGACTCGGCAAAAATCACATCTTGAAGAATACCACCAGAATTTTGAATATGACCCATTGGGTAAGAAAAATTTTCATCTCCCCAATAAAAATCATTAATATAGCGAGTCCTTTGAAATAATCCAGAATTGGGAGTGTTAGTAATTTGTACTAACGTCGTCATCAACTGCTTCATTAAATTACACCCCACAAATTCCGAACTATTTGCTAATCCTTTGGGATGTTTTTCATTCGCAGAACTTAAAAGTAAAGCTGCTGAATTTATCGCTCCACAGGAAAGAACAATAATATTTCCCATAAACAAATAAGAGCGATCGCCAATTTTTGCTTCTACAGCTTTAACTTCTGTGCCTGAAGGATTGGTATGCAAACCAACAACTCTAGCTTTCGTTTTCAGGGTGACATTATCATAGGATTTAATCGTAGGAGAAATTCCCGTATCTTCAGAATCAGTTCTTCCTTGATTACCAACACCGATAGGAAGGTATGCTGGGTGCAATCCTTTTTTAGCTATACGATTACAAATATCTTCTACTTGGGGTTCGCTATCAACCACCGGAAAGGGAAAATCTTCACTCCTGGAAGGTTCAGTTAAATCATCGCCAGTTTTACCGTGGACTTGATAGAGTTTTTCAGCTTCAGTGTAGTAAGGTTCAAAATCCTTATATTTAACTTCCCATTCTGGAGAAACACCATCTTGATGCTGAATCTTCTCAAAATCCTTTTCTCGCATTCTTTGCAGCACACCACTATAAATTTTGGTATTACCACCAACCGAATAACTAGTTTGAGGATGAAAAGGCTCACTTTCGCTGTCATACCATTGTTGTGGCGCATGAAAGTCTTCTTTCTTAAAAACTTCCACCTCAACTAATTCCGAACTTTCTTTTTCTAAAAAATCTCCTTGTTCCAAAACAAGAATCTTTTTACCAGTAAGTGCTAACTTGTGAGCTAAAGTTCCTCCGCCAGCACCAGTACCGATAATTATTACATCGTAATTTTGGTCGTCGATAATCATTTTTAATAGTTAGTTGTTAGTTGATAGTTGTTAGTTAATTAACTGTTAACTGTTAACTGTTCACTGTTAACTGTTCACTGTTCACTGTTCACTGTTCACTGTTCACTGCCAAATATATAAAAGTAGAAACAAAACAATCCAAATCACATCAACAAAGTGCCAAAATAATGAAGTTGCATCAACTCCATAATGACCGTTTTCATAATTACCGGGAATGAAAGAACGAATCAACATTGTCAACTGCAACAACACACCACTTAAAACGTGCAAGCCGTGGAATCCTGTTAATAAATAAAACATTCCACCAAATACACCTGATGTGAAGCTGAATTCTAAAGCATTCCATTCAACAGCTTGACCGTAGAGAAAATAACTACCCATAGCCATTGTTAACAGCCAAAATATACGAAAACCCCAAAGATTATCTTTCTTTAAAAACCTTTCCGCAAAATAAATGACAAAACTACTGGAAACAAGAATTACTGTATTTATGAATGGTTCTCTAACTTCTAATCCTTCAACACCTGCTGGCAGCCAATCAACAGTTGTGGTTTTATAAACAATATATCCAGCGAAAAAACTGAGGAAAATAACGCTTTCCGATAGCAGAAAAACAATGAAGCCAAACATACTATTGCCTTCTTCATCATGCTCGTGTTCCGCTAAATTTTCATTATTTGCTAACTCTAATTCTTGTAATGAATTCTCATCTTTTAACTGCATTGCTTCACCGTCTATAGTACTCATAATAATAAAGGTAATGGGTAATGGGTAATGGGTAAGAAGTAGGAGTGAGGAGTTTAAAGTTAAGAATTAATAGTTTTGAATTATTTCTATCCCCTCTCCCCCTTCTACCCCCTCTCTAATTAAGCTCAGAAGGATTAGCTACTAACTTCTCTGGTGTTGATTTTCCATAACCGTAGGGTTCCTCCATCACAATCGGAAGTTGTTTTTCAAAGTTTTCTACAGGTGGTGGTGAAGAAACTAACCATTCCAAGCCAATGGCACGAAACGGATTGTCTGGTGCTTTCTTGCCGTCAACCCAAGAACTAATAACGTTAAGTAAAAACGGTAACGTAGACATTCCCAACACAAATCCACCAATACTAGCAATTACATTCCAAAAAGCAAATTCTGGGTCGTAAGAAGCTACTCGTCTTGGCATTCCTTGCAGTCCTAAAGGATGCATGGGAAAGAAGTTGAGGTTTGCACCGATGAAGGTTAACCAAAAGTGCAGTTTACCCAAACCTTCGTAATACATTCTTCCTGTCATTTTAGGGAACCAATGGTACAAAGCAGCATAAACACCCATCACTGTTGCACCATAAATCACATAATGGAAGTGACCGACTACGAAGTAGGTATTATTAACGTGAATATCAACGGGAACCGCAGCAAGCATAATACCCGTAATCCCAGAAAATACGAACATCACCAATCCACCCAAAGCGAATAACATTGGTGTGTCAAGACGTAACTTTCCTCCCCAAATTGTCCCCACCCAAGCAAATACTTTTATTCCAGTGGGCACAGAAATCAACATTGTAGAGAACATGAATAGCATCCGCATCCAACCAGGAGTACCGCTAGCAAACATGTGGTGAACCCAAACCACAGCGCTCAATCCCGTGATAATCAGCGATGAAACTGCTACTACTTTGTAACCAAATAAAGGTTTGCGGGAATAAACTGGAAATACTTCCGAAAAAATTCCAAATACTGGCAGTATAATTACGTAAACAGCAGGATGGGAATAGAACCAGAAAAAGTGCTGATACAATACCGGGTCGCCACCTTTCGCGGGGTCAAAGAAACTGGTTCCTACAGATAAATCAAACAATAACATTACCGCACCAGCAGTCAGCGCAGGCAATCCAAACAGTTGAATCATCTGGGCGCTTAATACCGTCCACACATAGGCAGGCATTTTGAAGAAACCCATTCCCGGCGCTCTCATACGGAAAATTGTAGTCACAATATTTACCGCACCCAAAATCGAAGATATCCCCGATAATGCTACAGCTATCAACCACAGGAATTGTCCGTTGAACAAAATACCCGCAGGATTTTGAGTACTTACCGGTGGGTAAGACCACCAGCCAGATTGAGCGGGACCACCAGGAACCAAGAAACTCGCCATCAGTATAGTTCCAAACACTGGAACCATCCAAAAGGCAAGAGCATTGAGACGAGGAAACGCCATATCACGCGCCCCAATCTGTAAAGGTACGAGGTAGTTTGCCAAACCAGCCAGCACCGGGAAAGTCCACATAAACAGCATTATCGTACCGTGCATGGTAAACATGGCATTATAAACGGTACGGTCAACAAGATCGGATTCAGGAGTGATTAATTCACCCCGAATAATCATCGCGAAAATGCCGCCAATCAGGAAAAATATGAAGGCAGTAACGATATATTGAATACCTATTACTTTGTGGTCGGTACTAAAAGTAAAATAAGTTTTCCAAGTCGTCGGTGGATGATGATGTCCTTCATGATGTTGCCCTTGAGCAACTTCAGTATTTGTAGGTTTGGTACTAGTCATTTAGATTTTGGATTTACGATTTTAGATTTTAGATAACTGCTCACTGCTCACTGATAACTGATTAATCGTGATAATTAACAACAGGAGGCTCTGCTGGTTTAACTGTTGCCCAACTAGTATTAATTGCCTTATCGGATTTACTGGTATATTCAGCTACTGCTTGATTGTATGCGGCGGATGGTTCGCGGTTTTGAGCAACTTTTAGCCATTCTTGATATTTTTCTGGGGATTCAACAACTACATCAGCCTGCATTGCTGCGAAGTAAGTTCCACTATATTGAGAATCCCGGAGTCTATATTTACCTTCAAGAATGGGAGTAAATTGAAAATTGATTATTTCACCAGGAATTACATCTTGCTTTACCCGGAATGCGGGAATATAAAAACCGTGAATAACGTCTTCTGATTGCAATGTTAAATAAGCTGGTTTGTTTACGGGTAAATGTAGTTCGGTACTGCTAATATTTTGCTGTGGATAATTAAAAATCCAAGCCCACTGTTTAGATATAACTTCGATTTTTTCTGAATCCTTAATCGGTGGTGCAACCTCCGGATTTATCTTCATAGACATATGTTGATTTTGTATAGAACCAAGAATAGACATTTGGTCGTAAACTTGGTAGCTATAAACACCAATCCAAATCACTAAAACAAATGGAATTGCCGTCCAAACTACTTCTAAAGTAATATTACCTTCTATAGCAGGGCCATCGCTAACATCGTACTTTCCCGCACGATTAAATATTATTGAATATACTATTGCTGCCGTAACCCCTAAAAAGATAAATGCTCCCAGCGTCACCAAAAAACTGAATAAATCATCTACTAATAGAGATTGAGCAGTAGCTTGCGGAGGAAGCCAAGAATAAGCCTGTTGTCCAATCCATAGACTAACAACAGCTAAAATAATTGCACTGACAATTATTGATAAAATATCGCGTATTTTCATAAGTTAGTTGTTAGTTTTTAGTTGATAATTGTTAGTAGTTAGTAATTGATTGATAGTTGGTAGTCACTAATAATAATCCAATCCGTGAAATCAGTGAAATCCATCTAATCCGTGATAGTTGTTTACTTCAATAAAGTATTGGGGTCTTGTCCCAATCGCAATAAATTATCTGCGGTATTATGTATGCCAAATTCACCAGCCATGTGCGCTCCTAATGTTCCATGAACGTACATTAAGAACATAATAAATAATCCAACAAACACGTAACTAAATTGGACTTGTAAACCTCTATCTTTACGCCAAACAAATCGTTGATATCCACGCCAAACAGTCATTCCAACAATAAATGCTAATAATACAACACCGCCAACACCGTGCCAAAGCATTGTTTCCATAGCTCCCAATCCCCAAGCACTTTTGATTCCAGCTTCTGGGTGTGCCAGCATAATTTCGTAAAAACCTGCTGCAACTGTAAAAAATGTAATAATGGACGCGGCTAACATATTGTACCAGCCAACATCAAAGAAACCCGAACGAGTTGCTTTAATAGCTAGAAATTTAAAGATTGGTTTTTCTAATGTAAAGAATACGCCAACTATATCAAAGGCTATACTAATAATAAATAATCCCAATGTTAGATGCACTAAATTAGGATGAATTGGGATAGAATAAGGTAATCCATTCGCTCCTAAATCTAACTGATTAATTAATTCAGAATTCATTATAAAACCCCCTCTTTCACAGCTTCAACAACTGGACTTGTGTGCAATCCATAGACCCAAACAAGTTTATCTCCGAGATATACCTGAAAACATACTAAAACGGTTAAAAGTACTCCTACACCTAAATAAGAAATAGGAATACTTTGAGAATCGCGCAAACGAATGACATATCGCCATCCCGTTATTGCTGCAATAATTCCCGAGAGCGACCAACCAATTAAAGTATGTAAGTTCAGAACTGGTTCGACAGCGTCATAAGCTAATGCCAAACCCGCTTCTATTTGACCAAAAATAATTGCGATAAATATCGAAATAGTTGCGAAAAACATATTCCACCAACTCACCTCGAAAAGTCGAGAATTTTTCGTAAAATAGCCGATAATATCGCAGAAAAATGCGAATAAAACCATCGCAATCACAAAGTGAACCACAATGGGATGAATTGTATCTGGATAGGGCAAATTATGCTCGTTTAAAGCTGGAAGAAGATTCTCAAACATTGTGTTCCCCTCTACATTAATAGCAAATTCTTCATGCTGATATTTTCGCTTCAATCTTAGCAATAATACGCGACTTTGATATAAAATGTCTTAATTGTACGCAATTATACGGAAACGGTTATATTTTATTGTTATTTGTAGTTTTTTTTCTTTAAATATAGATTAATTTAATAATGACAACTTGTCATAATTAAGTATCAATAATTTTCCCTAAATACTGGATGTAGACCTTGAATGATGTTTGGTAAACCCAATAAAATTTATACTTCAAATAAATTACGGTTTTTCTTGTTGACTGAATTATATAATTTGGAATAAATTCAGTTTTTAGTCGGCATTGTTTAGATGTATACATTGTATCTGAATAATTGTGTATAAAAATAACATTTAAGTAGAAAATAAAATATTTTAACCTATGACTAATAAATATCTAAGTGTGTGCGATCGCCCCTGACATTTAATTGATTTGATATCAAACTTAAATTATATCTGAACCCATTTTCTATGAGGTGAATTGGATATGTATTTTGGAATAGATATCGGTCATAACTGCCCTCCTAGAGATATAGGAGCAGTATCTGGAAAGCACCGCGAAGATGTTTACACTAAGCAAGTCGGTGAATTAGTTATTAGTAAGCTCAAACACAGAGGGCATCTTGCTGTGTCCGTTACTCCAAGAAGAGCTTACAGTGTTGGTAATTCTCTAATTCAGAGAGCAAGAAGAGCGAATTGGTTGAGAGTTGATTATTTTGTTTCTATTCACTTCAATGCTGCTGGGAATAGAAGTGCCGGTGGTACTGAAATATTTGTTTATAACTACCATAGTTCCGCTAGAACTTTAGCTCAAGCAGTACTCGACAAGATAGTTGCTTTAGGCTTCAGAAACCGAAAAGTTAAGACTGCTAATTTCGCGGTACTCAAGTACACGAATATGCCTGCGATATTGATTGAGTGCTGTTTTCTGACGAATGATGAAGATATGAAATTGTTTGATGCCGAGAAGATGGCAACAGCAATAGTTGATGGTTTAGTAGGTAAAGATGAGGAAGAAGGTATTCAGGGTGTTCTGAATGTCAAGGTGAATACTTTTGCTAAGCCTTCTACAGTTCAATCTAGAAGTATACCCAATCAAGAATTATACAATTTAGAAGTTGGAAAATATAAAGGAAGATTGCTTGCTGATGAAGAAGCTCATTACTTAGTAGAGTTAGAGCAAGAAATTGGCGAGCGCAAAGTTCATTATATTTATTCGGGACACGCTGAATTTATTGCTGATTAAAACAGCTATTCAAAATTCATTTGTTAAGAGATAATATGACCTGTGTTACATGAAGATAAACACAGGTTTTTTTATGAATGTCTCGTATTTAAATTCATTTATTGGAAAAATAAACAGCGAGTTTATACAAAAAATATAGTTATAACACTGAGTTATATCAAGTCCGGGTAATTAGTTATAATATAAAACTTCCGAAGCTTTTAAATTTCAATATCTCAGCGTCAATTTTATCGTAAGTGTTCAAGCGGACATAATATTATTAAAAGGTTAATTTAAAACAAAGATAGCAATATAAAAATGTTAAAGTAAAACTTATCAAGTTAAACATGAAAAATAGATTATATATTTTTACTATTGAAAATAGTGCCTTGTAGAGGGGTTTTGCTTGTATAGCTAAACCAATTTCCGGCTATGGTTCCCCGACAGTACGGCAACTGGCAAGTGATTTAAATCCCTATGGTTGTACATTAAATTCGACTTTAAAACATTCTCTAAAACCTAAACAATTATTTTTTACTAAATGTTGTGATAACAGCTTGATACTTACGTGTTATTACGCAAATATAGATTGGTGTTCTTAATCAAAAAGAATGATGAATCAATCAATTTTTGTAGGATTTTTAAGTACCTTTTTACCTATGTTTGCTATTGCTAATCCCATTGGCGCAGTACCAGTTTTTCTTAGTTTGTTAAAGTCTCCAGAAAAACCAACAGAACCCCCAGAACCGAGGAGAATGCCAGATGAAAGTGAAGAACATTATCAACTAAAAAGATCTGAATTAAAAGCCTACGAGATCAAGTATCAACAATATCTCGAAGAATGCAAGAAATACAAACAGCATAGCCGTGAGCAAGCGAAACAGACAGCTATATTTGTATTTATAGTTTTGGCAGTTTTTCTATTTGGAGGTAAAGCAATTCTAGAACATTTCGATATTTCTTTAGGAGTGTTACGAATTGCAGGAGGTATTATTGTTGCTAAGATTGGCTGGACTTTGGCAGTTGCTAATACAACATTGACAAAGGAAGAGAAAGAAGCTGCTCAGGCAAAAGATAATATTTCTTTTACACCAATGGCTATTCCTATGATTAGTGGTCCTGGAGCTATTAGTTTAGTAATTAGCTTAACAGAAGAAGTAAATGAATGGACAGCTTACTTATCTTCTTTTATGGCAATTGCTTTTCTCTCCTTATTGGTTTGGTTGTGTTTAAGATCGAGTGAATATCTAAATCAAGTAATCGGAGACGATGGCATGGGTGCCTTGAAACGAGTTTTTGGTTTTTTCGTCTTGGCAATTGCAGTACAATTGATTGTCAATGGCATACTCGGAGTTCTCGAAGCATATCAACAGGTTCTGTTTGCAGTAGCGAATTAAGCTTAAATTTTATTCTTCGACAAAAACCTTGATTTTTTGTACTGAAGTGGTAGTGTTCTGAAAAATCTCTCAACAATTCCGCAACCTCTACATTTATCGTTAGTTTAGAATGTCGCTGGTATTACAAAAATCCCACAATTATATTGAAATTTGATGCACTAAAAATAACAAAAGGTTTGCAGCAAGGACTAAAATCCTTTATGCAAACCTTTTACATTTAATTCATATTCTTCTCTAGTAGTTCACCACACAAATTGTCATATTTATATGACTTTCGTTAGTGACGGACCTACACCGCTCTTAAGAGTCGGCGTAGGCTTCTCGGCGACTCCTCTATGAGAACATTTACCGAGCTTTTAAGCCCTACGCCCTAGGGACTTTTAGAAATAATTTGTTCTTTTTTTTGTAGGCTGCATTTCTGCATTTAATTGAGTTACACCTACATTTTTGATTTTACCATGAATCTGGTTCGTAATTTATCCCAACACCTCCCTTGCCGGTAGGTGTGGGACTTCTTCCGATTTAATGTTAAACTGGGGTTTGCAACCCCAGTCGGGTTACGGTAAAACCCGTCATATTTTGTGGGACAAACTGCCAGGTTTTCTCCGAAATGTATTTGAGAAAGCTTGATATTTTATTTTTTTGATCTCCTTTTTAACTTATCATTCCCTCACCCCAATCTATTAATCAAATGCTCCCCAACTCTTAAAGCGTTAGCGATAACTGTTAAAGCGGGGCTGGTTGCAGAGATTGAGGGGAAGAAACTGCTATCGACGACGTAGAGATTATCTATATCGTGCGTGCGACAGTTGAGATCGAGAACTGAAGTTCTGGTATCTTCTCCAAAACGACAAGTACCGCTTTGATGTGCAACTACTTGGATTGGTGCTTCACCACGGGGATAAATTTTTTGTTTTTCGTCTATGGATTTGAGTACGTCAATCCAACGATAAATTAAACGGTCGTGAGCTTCGATATTATTAGCAGTGTAATCTAGATATAATTTGCCACCCTTAACTCGAACGCGGTTTTTGGGTGATGGTAAATCTTCAGTTTGCAGCCACCAACCAATAGAGCGTTTTGCTAGCTGTTTTAATCCAAATCCCGGCATTAATTTAGCCGCGACTGATAAAATTGGCGGTGATTCGGAGAAAATCACATCTTGAAGAATACCACCTGAATTTTGGATATGACCCATTGGGTAAGAAAAATTTTCATCTCCCCAGTAAAAATCATTTATATAGCGAGTCCTTTGAAATAATCCAGAATTAGGAGTGTTACTTAGCTGTACCACTACCGTCATCAATTGTTTCATTAAATTACGTCCCACCAAGTCAGAACTATTCGCTAGTCCTTTGGGATGTTTTTCATTACTAGAACGTAATAACAAGGCAGCCGAATTAATTGCACCACAGGAAAGTACAATAATATTTCCTACAAACAAATAAGAGCGATCGCCAATATTTGCTTCTACAGCTTTAACTTCTTTTCCTGAAGCATTAGTAACTAAACGTACTACTTTAGCCGAAGTTTTCACCGTCACATTATCGTATTTTTTGATTGTAGGATAAATCCCCGTATCTTCCGAATCAGTTCGCCCTTGTTTACCAACTCCGATAGGCAGATAAGCAGGATTTAAACCTTGTTTAGAAATGCGAGTACAAATATCTTCTATTTGGGGTTCGCTATCAACTGTAGGTAATGGAAAATCCTCACTACGAGAAGGTTCAGTTAAATCGTTGCCGACATTTCCGTGGACTTGATAGAGTTTTTCAGCTTCTGTATAGTAAGGTTCAAAATCCTTGTATTTAACTTCCCATTCCGGGGAAAAGCCATCCTGATGTTGAACTTTTTCAAAATCCTTTTCCCGTAATCGTTGCAATACACCACTATAAATTTTGGTATTACCACCTACAGAATAATTAGTTTGAGGAAAAAAACTATCTTCTTCTTCGTACCATTTTTCCGGTGCATAGAAACTTTCTTTTTTAAAGACTTCTACATCAACTAACTGCGAACTTCCTTTTTCTAAAAAATCTCCTTGTTCCAAAACAAGAATCTTTTTCCCAGTAGGTGCTAGTTTACGCGCTAAAGTTCCTCCACCAGCACCAGTCCCGACAATAATTACATCATAATGTTGGTCGTCAATAATCATTTTTAGTTGTTAGTTGTTAGTTATTAGTTGTTGGGTATGGGGCATGGGGCATGGGGCATTGGTAATTGGTAATTGACAATAAAATCAGTGAAATCAGTGAAATCCATCTAATCCGTGATAATTATTGCCAAAGGTAAAGAAGCACGAATAAAACAATCCAAATTACGTCAACAAAGTGCCAGAATAATGAAGTGGCATCTACACCATAGTGACCGTTTTTGTAATTGTCTGGAATAAAGGAACGAACTAACATATTTAGCTGCAATACAACACCTGTAAAAACATGTAAGCCGTGGAAACCAGTTAGTAAGTAAAACATTCCACCGAATACACCAGATGTAAAGCCGAATTCTAAACCGCTCCATTCAACTGCTTGTCCGTAAAGGAAGTAACTTCCCATAGCCATTGTTAATAACCAAAAAAGGCGAAAGCGCCAAATATGATGGTTTTTTAGTTCCCTCTCAGCAAAGTAAATCACGAAGCTACTAGAAACTAGAATTATTGTATTTATGAATGGTTCTCTAACTTCTAGCCCTTCAACTCCTGGAGGTAGCCAATCTACGGCTGTTGTTTTATAAACAATATACCCCGCGAAAAAGCTTAAGAAAATTACGCTTTCCGACAACAGAAATGCGATGAAGCCAAACATGCTGTTGCCTTCTTCATCATGCTCGTGAGTCGCTACATTCGCGTGATTAATTAGCTGTAATTCATCGAATGTATTCTCATGTTCTAACTGTATCGTTTTGCCGTCTGTAGTACTCATAACAAATAATATTTCAGGTTAAAGGTTAAAGGTTAAAGGTTAGAGGTTAAAGGTTAGAGGTTAGAGGTTAAAGGTTAGAACTAATAGTTTTGACAAATTTATTCTTCCCCCTCTACTCCCTCTACCCCTTCTTCCCCCTCTCTAATTAATTAAGTTCTGAAGCATTCGCGACTAAATCTTCTGGTTTCGATTTACCGTAACCGTATGGTTCTTCTAATACAATGGGAAGCTGTTTTTCAAAGTTTTCTACGGGTGGTGGTGAGGATACTAACCATTCCAAACCAATTGCACGCCAAGGATTATCCGATGCTTTTTTACCGTCAATCCAAGAACTTATAACGTTAAGTAAAAACGGTAATGTAGACATTCCTAAAATAAATGCGCCAACACTAGCAACTACATTCCAACCTAAATATTCTGGATCGTAAGAAGCAACTCGACGGGGCATTCCTTGCAATCCTAATGGGTGCATGGGGAAGAAATTTAAATTAGCACCAATGAAGGTTAACCAAAAATGTAGCTTACCTAAACCTTCGTAATACATCTTTCCAGTCATCTTAGGGAACCAGTGATAGATGGCTGCATAGATACCCATCACTACCGCACCGTAAATAACATAGTGGAAGTGCCCAACGACGAAGTAAGTATTGTTAACGTGAATGTCGATGGGAACCGAGGAAAGCATGATACCGGTGATACCTGCAAATACAAACATCACTAATCCACCCAATGCAAACAACATTGGTGTATCTAAGCGTAATTTACCTCCCCAAATTGTTCCTAACCAAGCAAATACTTTAATTCCTGTGGGTACCGAAATCAGCATTGTGGAGAACATGAACAGCATCCGCATCCAGCCTGTGGTACCGCTAGCATACATGTGGTGAACCCATACCACTGCGCTTAATCCAGTGATAATTAAGGATGAAACTGCAACTACCTTATAACCAAATAAAGGTTTGCGAGAGTAAACGGGAAATATCTCTGAAAAGATTCCGAAGATAGGTAGTATAATTACGTAGACTGCTGGATGAGAATAGAACCAGAAAAAGTGCTGGTATAATACCGGGTCGCCGCCTTGTACGGGGTCGAAAAATGCAGTACCTACCGTTAAGTCAAACAATAGCATTACCGCACCAGCAGTCAAAGCAGGCAATCCAAATAATTGAATCATCTGAGCGCTTAAGACTGTCCATACATAAGCAGGCATTTTGAAAAAGCCCATTCCTGGCGCTCTCATCCGGAAAATAGTAGTAACAATATTAACCGCGCCTAAAATGGATGAAACACCCGATAATGCTACAGCTACTAACCATAAGAGTTCTCCATTAACCAAGTTACCTGTGGGATTCTGAGTACTTACAGGAGGATAAGACCACCAACCTGCTTGTGCTGAACCGCCAGGAACGAAGAAACTCGCCATAAGTACGATGCCGAACAGGGGCACCATCCAAAAAGCTAAAGCGTTCAGGCGAGGAAATGCCATATCTTTAGCACCAATCTGCAAAGGTACGAGATAGTTCGCTAAGCCTGCCAATATGGGGAAAGTCCACATAAATAGCATTAACGTTCCATGCATCGTAAACATTGAGTTGTAAACGGTGCGATCTACTAAGTCAGATTCAGGAGTCATTAATTCACCCCTGATTATCATGGCAAGTATTCCACCAAGCAAGAAAAATATAAAGGCTGTAACTATATATTGAATACCAATTACTTTATGGTCGGTACTAAAAGTAAAATAGGTCTTCCACGTTGTCGGTGGATGAGGATGGTGTGTTTGATGCTGTGGTTGACTCTGAGGTTGATGTTGCTTTTTTACAACCTCAGTGTTTTTTGATTGAGTGTTAGTCATTTCAATTTAAGATTTAAGATTTTGGATTATCCGTAAACGATTAACAATAAATATGACTGGTTACTGATAACTGCTCACTGTTAACTGATTAATCGTGATAATTAACCACAGGAGGTTCTGCTGGTTTAACTGTTGCCCAATTAGTATCGATTGCTTGCTCTGATTTTCTTTTGTATTCAGACATTGCTTGGTTATAGGCTGGAGAAGGTTTCTGTTTAGAAGCCTCTTTTAACCATTGGTTGTATTTCTCTGGAGATTCGACAACCACATCAGCCTGCATTGCTGCGAAATAAGTACCGCTATATTGAGAATCACGCAGTCTATATTTACCTTCGAGAATAGGAGTAAACTCAAAATTGATTGTTTCGTTGGGGATAACATCTTGCTTTACCCGAAATGCAGGAATATAAAATCCATGTATCACATCTTCTGATTTCAGGGTTAGATAAGCTCTTTGATTTACAGGTAAATGTAATTCCGTACTGCTGATATTTTGCTCGGGATAGTTGAAAATCCAAGCCCACTGTTTCGATATTACTTCAATTTTTTCTGAATCTTTAGGTAATTCTGAATTTGTTGAGATTGGTGCCGCGTTAGCCGATTTCATACCTATCGATGTATGCTGATGCTCCATCGGAGAGAGAATTGACATTTGGTCGTAGATTTGGTAACTATAGACTCCAATCCAAATCACTAATACAAATGGAATTGCTGTCCATACTACTTCTAGGGTAATATTGCCCTCTACATGCGGACCATCGCTAATATCGTACTTACCTGCACGATTGAAGATAATTGAATATATCAGCGCTCCCGTAACTCCTAGAAAAATAAATGCTCCTAAAGTCACCAAAAAGCTGAATAAATCATCAACTAATAGAGATTCTGCTGTAGCTTCAGGGGGAAGCCAAGTATACGATAATTGTCCTATCCCTAGACTCACAATAGCCAGGAAAATTGTAGCGATCGCTAACAATATAATTTTACGTCTTGTCATTACTAATAATTGTTAGTAGTTAGTAGTTAGTAGTTAGTGGTTAGTGGTTATATTTTTAACCTTTAACCTTTAATCAATTCCCAATTATTTCAATAAAGTATTGGGATCTTGTCCCGATTGCAATAAATTATCTGCGGTATTGTGTATACCAAATTCACCAGCCATATGCGCTCCTAATGTTCCGTGGAGATACATTACAAACATAATGACTAGCCCTACGAGTAAATAACTCAACTGGACTTGCAAAGTCTTATCCTTACAAAATTTGAAGCGTTGAAATCCTCGCCAAACAGCCATGCCAACTATAAAAGCCAGCAGCAAAACTCCTCCCACACCATGCCAGAGCATTGTTTCCATTGCTCCCAATCCCCAAGCACTTTTGATATCAGGTTGAGGTTTTGCCAGCATAATTTCATAAAAACCTGCTGCCACCGTGAAAAAAGTAATTATGGCTGAAGCCACGATATTGTACCAGCCAACATCAAAAAAATTGGCACGATTGACACGTATAGATAGAAATTTGAAGATTGGTTTTTCTAATGTGAAAAATACACCGGCAATATCAAAAGTAATCGCAATAATAAATAGTCCCAATGTTAAATGCACTAAATTAGGATGAATTGGTATATGATATGGCAACCCATTTGCACCTATAGGCATCTGATTTATAATTTCTGTATCCATTTATAAAGCCCCTTCTTTCACGGCTTCTACAACTTGACTTGTATGCAATCCATACACCCAAACTAGCTTGTCTCCAAGATACACTTGAAAACACAGCAGCATTGTTAAAATTAAGCCAATTCCTAAATAAGTAACTGGTACTCTTTTGGGATAGCGGATGCGAATTACATAGCGCCATCCTGTCATTGCGGCGATAAATCCTGAAAGAGACCAACCTATTAAAGTGTGTAAATTCAGCGTTGGTTCTACTGCATCATAAGCTAATGCTAAACCAGCTTCAATTTGACCAAAAATAACTGCGATAAAAACGGAAATTGTAGCAAAAAACATATTCCACCAACTCACTTCAAAAAGTCGAGTGTTTTTAGTAAAATAGCCTACTACATCGCAGACAAAGGCAAATAAAACCATCGCAATCACAAAGTGAACTACGATTGGATGAATTGTATCTGGATAAGGCAAATTATGCTCATTTAATTGCGGAATCAATTTTTCAAACATTTTGTTTCCTTTTACATATTTAGCCAATAAATTGCTAAATCTTTCCCTTTTGTCTTAACATTTTTATGTTAGATTTCTTAACAATATTTCACTGTATTTAACCGAACAGAATTGTCTATCACTCATTGTTGTTTCGGCTACTTTTTTATTTAAATACAGAAAAATTTAAGCATTGCCAAGCGATTTTTATTTTACATAAAGAAAATATAAAGTTTGATAGATTCTTAACAATTTGCTTTTGTGCTTTTGTAGCGATTGATGCGAATAGGCAATAGTTAATTGGTGATTGGCGGATATATAAGAATCCTATTAAGTAGGTAGTAGACGTAATTAAATATAAGAAAATATTTCACCACGGTACTTTGCTTAAGGTTGGGAACCTCCCGTTCACTTGTATGTGCGGCTTAGTTTTGCGGAAAGAACATCTCCCCGCCAACTTCCCTTTGCACGCAATTGGCTCCGGAAGCCGACACCCCCAAATAGACTCACCGCAACGCAGTAGCTTCTCAATCTCCTTGATAAGGGAAGCAGTCGGCAGGGTGAGGTTTTATATTTAATCTGACCTAATTACTTAGCAAGAACAGTACCTTTGCTAATTTACGAGGAGTTAAAAGTATTTAATCGCCCAAATTCTCGATTTCTTCCCGATTCCTTCTCTAGTTCTTCCCGATGATTGCTTAATTTAATAATTAGTTTCTCGGTTAAGGAAATATAAATTTCAATTTTGAATTTCCCGTCTGCTTCGCGATTGATTTCTATATTGAATTCAATTCATCTTCCAGATAACGAGAATAAAGTAAAAAAACACTTAATTTATTGGAGTATCATCATGTTCGATAAAGTTTTTGGGATAGACGATTTAGAAAGAGATATACAACAGTTTAAGCAAGATATAGAGAATGCTAAAGCAACATATATAAGTGAGTATGCTGAATATATAAATATCACAACTGACTTTGAAAATGTAGAGACGAAATATGATTTTCTTCAGGAAGAAACCGAGGCTCTTACAGTCATATTTCCTGAAGAAGATGCAGGTGAAACTCTATCAAACGTCGCCAGCGGTTTTTTCTATGCGGCAAGCGTTCTTGAAATCGTTGCTGTCATAGGCTATGTGATGAGAAGAGTAAATATGTGGAAGCTGACTAAAATTCTGGCAACCATCGACGATCTTGACGAGACAATACGAGTTCTTAGCGCAGCACCAACCAAGGCAGGGAGGGTGCTTGGCTTACAATCATTTGTTCGGGCAGCAGATTCGGCAAAAGCAGCGAAACTAGCTAAGACAGCAAAAATAGCAAAGGTAACGAGAATAGCACAAGTTTCCGCAGCAGCAGGAGCTATTCTTGGTATTGTTTCTCTTGCTTTGGATATTAGCTCAGCAGCACAGCGGAAAGAGTATCTTAAGGAACACAAACAGGAATTAAAGGAATTTCTAGATGAGTTCAATGGTTATATTGCTGATGCTAACGATGCCACCAAGAACGTAATCAATGCTTTTTTAACTTACTTCGAGGAATTAGAAATCGACGTTGATGGGGTATTTAATCAGAATAAAGATGGATTTTTAGATGAAAGTGGAGAAGAAAAGTTTGACGACCCTGAGAATGGTTTAGTATCACAAATACGTGAAATTTTAAATGGGGCTATCAAGCGGATAGGAGAGTTGAATGCAGCTATTAAATTAGCCAATAGACGCATAGAGCGTTATATTAGCCAGGGACTAGAAGGGACTAAACTGATTGAAGAAGTTGTCTTCGATACAGAACTTCCAGAGGAATTAATTCAACGTCTCTATGTCTTCAAGTTACGAGAGCTTGGTAACACAGTCCAACAAGCAATAGAGCTATCTGGATTAGCAGAAGATATTGTCAGGAAAGTTTATGCTCGCGCTTTTTTAGACGATGGTAAAACAGTTGAAGATGCAGTTGAGCTATCTGGATTAACAGAAGACGAAGTTAGAAGAATTTTTGTAAGTAAGCTGTTAGACGATGAGCTAAATGCTGAAAATCCAGATGATGTCATCGATGTGAGAGCTATTGCAGAAAAAGCTGGTGTTTCAGAGGAAATTGTTCGAGAAATACGCGCTCAGAAACTAGCTGCCTTCCCAGAGGACGAAGAGTCTTAAAAAAGATTGTTTTACACAAAGCCGGTAAATCTTTTGTAAGCCGTAGGGTGGACAATTTTCACCCTACCCACGGAGTTTGTGCCTAAGTCTTGAATTAAATTGAAGCAAGAAAGCTGGAATTGAGATGGGGAATTAAACACATGTTTTTGATTAAAGAGTAGTTTTTTAAGGAGTTGATTATGTCGTTTTTCAAACGGACTTTTAAGAAAGCAAAGAAAGGCGTTAAAAAAGCAGTCAATAAAGTAGAAAAAGTTGTAGACGAAGGTACTAATGAAGTTAAGAAGGCTGTAGATAAAAGTGCTAGTAAAATAGATAAAGTTGCAGAGGAAGGATTTGACAAGCTAGAAAAAGGAGCTAACTTAGCTAAAGAAGGATTGGAAGAAACGGGCGATTTTCTGCTTAATAGCTCCGACAGAGAATATTGGAATAAAGAAATTTCGCATCTTAAGAATCGCTTTAATAATTTACGAGAGGAACTGAAAAATAAAGTTAATGCTTACTACGATGTGAGGATAGATTATCAAGGAAAAGTCCATCAATTTATCACAATAAAGCAAGATACTATCGCCTTGGGGTTAGTATCTTCAGATAAATTAGATTTAGACAAAGTTATGGATAATGCCGGAATTATAGTAGATTATACAAGAGAGTTTAGTGAAAGCAATAGCGAAATTGAAGAAATTGGCAGATATACACTTGGTTTAGTATCTGCCGGAATATCTGAGATAGTGTTTGCTTCCCAGGAAGCTAAGAAAGAGGCTAAGCATCTTAATAAGCAAATTTCCCTATTAGAAGAAAATCTGGAAAAAATTAATAACAACATTGCCAATCATAAAAAAGGCATTGTTTTAATCAATCAATCTCTAACAGAAATTTTGCAGTTGTATGGAGAGGATACTACCATAGATAACTTTGTATCAAAGCAATGTCAATTAATCTACAAGCAAGCAAAAGAATTAAAGGTTCACAGAACTATCATTAAGATGCAGAAAAAAAATGTAGCCCAGCAAGAAATAGTGGAAGCAACTGCAAACATCTAACGGGAGCATCCCAATTTCGCACAAAGCCCACAGACTAAAAGTCTGGGGCTAATGCTAGGAAGCCCACCTTCGTGGGCTTCGTTTTTGTAGCCGCACCCATAAGCGGGTGTCGGATAAAGTATTTGTTCAAAATTGGGATGCTCCCCATCTAACTTTTTTGGTAAGTGTTACAGTTACTCGTTGGTGCGTGACGCTATAAGCCCGATTGCTGGGTTAAAATTATTAGATCGCATCACATACCCGACAGTCAAAATGTGCCCCAAATTTAACTTTTAGCCCAACGCCACTGATAGCTATTCCATTGATAAATTCCTTGGATTTGATACTCTGCACCATCATTGAAGCGGATGCTACAAGTTGTGTAGGAACTGTTGCCATCAACAATTTCTTCGATATTAATTACCGTACATAAAAACCATTGAGGTTCGCAAGCTGTACCTTCTTGTACCCATTCCCACAATCCATTGCAAACTTCGATGCGATCGCCAATTTTTAATTTGAAATTTGCTTGGGTTTCAAGTTCGTCGAAATGATGTTTTTCAACCTTGTTTAGCCACTTTATACCGTAGCGATCGCGAATAAATTGCACAACACCAGAATCTTTCTCTTGCAACCAATCGTTTAACAATTGTATTTTCCAAGAACGATTTTGTTGTTCCTGCTGTTTAACAAACTCAGAAAACAGCTTTAATTCTTCATAAGTCAGTTGTTTTAAAGGATTTGCATTGTCTGATAAACCCGGACTCGAATTTCCATTGACTTGCTTGCTTACCGCTTGCAGCAATATATCTTTTTGCCCATCAGTGAGAGGACAGCGGGCTGCATCGCAACGATTGAAAGCTACTTGCAGTGCTACTTCTATCTCATCTGGTGTCATAATTGGATTTCAAATGAGTGTCTATTCTCTTAATTATTGCAAAATTTTTCAGCATTTTAAATTATGCTTTGATACAATATTATATTTAAGGGTTTGTTGTAAGGATATTTTTCATGATTTATCGGCTGCTGCATTAACTACAGGAAGAGGAAAACCCAAACGCAGATAGCAAAATTTCTAGATATTAGCAGTGTCTAGCAAACAAAAAAATAACTCTCCTCTCTCACGCTCTAACTTCAGTGGCGAACTATTATTAAACTGTTACTTGCTTGATAATGGTGCAAGTCATAGGGTGTTTGAAACATTGAATCGTTTTTTCGGTCTGTAAGGCTTGCTATGTTTACGTTTGAGCCATTTTTAGCCGTTTGGTCACTTGCACTTTCTTTCTAACTCTTTCTACGAGCCACTTTCAGCCTTTTTTTATTTTGTAGATATTGACATCCAGTCGCTGAAACAGTATTTTGTTTATACATTTGCACTTCTGTACCTTGAAAACTAAATATCCCAAGCCTTCTGTAGTCAGCAGTTGAAACTCAAATTAATCCCTACTAGGGATTGAAACAAACTAATCCCTCGTGAGTAAGCTTTGTTAAAAGGTTGAAACTCAAATTAATACCTTTAACCTTTAACCTTTAACCTTTAACCTTCAACCTTTAACCTTTAACCTGATATCTAAGGCTATATATTAGCCAAGGCGGCAGTTTAAGCTCAAGAAAAATAAGACCAAAATTACATCAGTTCTTTTTCGGCTTGCAGCCAACATTCCACAGATTTATTGTTAGGGCAGCCCATTCGCTGCCAAATCTCATAAGCTTTTAAGCGGATTTGATTTTCTGAAGGATGGTTGCTGATGAAGTGTTTGCAGGAATTAGTGTTGATGTCATAGGGAGTTTGTGTAAAAGAAATTTTCCGCCCTGGAATTTTTAGTGTAAAGCGGTAACAGTTGTGTTTTATCGGACAATTTGTTCCCGGACACAAGGTAATATCGTTAAGCATATATAATAAAGCTCTTGTAGGGCGGCATCCCTGCCAGCCAGAATCTACTGTATAGCCTTGGGTAAAGCTAAAATCATAGTAATAGAAAAAAATAGTTTCAAGTTTATGGCTGCTGCAAAACGCAAATCTTCTAATAAATCCGCTGTTTGGCGAGAGTTTGGTTCTGATAATGCTGCGACTCAAAGAGCAACACCCGATTTACCTCCTGAAAAACAGGATTTGCGGGTACAGGCAACCCGTGCTGGGCGTAAAGGTAAAACTGTGACTATAATTACGGGATTTCAAAGTAAACCGGAAACTCTACAAGCTTTGTTAAAGCAGTTAAAAGGGCAATGCGGTTGCGGGGGTACGGTTAAGGATAATGAAATTGAAATTCAAGGAGAACACAAGCAAAAAATTCTTGAAATTTTGAAGAAGCAGGGATATAAAGCCAAAATTAGCGGTGGCTAATTTAAAGAGAACAAAGAGGAAAAAAGCAAAGAGAGATAACAATCAGAAGCGGAATTGAGAATTCAGAATTTTCACTGATATCTTTTCAATTCAATCCAACTGTTGTAATACAAACAAAACTAATTATCTTTGACTGTTGGCTGCTCGCTGTATCTCTATAAACCCAACTATCTTATATAAAAATGCTATGGTTAGGATATAAATAAAATAATCCTACCCATTCTAATATAAATAGGAGATACAATGGATTTAATTCGCATAATTTGTGCTATTTTCATTCCCCCTTTGGGAGTATTTTTACAGGTTGGTATTGGTGCTGATTTTTGGATTAATATTCTTTTAACTTTATTAGGATATATACCAGGTGTTGTTCACGCAATATGGGTGATTGCTAAAAAGTAATAAATGATTG
This sequence comes from Rivularia sp. PCC 7116, assembly GCF_000316665.1. Lineage (GTDB taxonomy): Bacteria > Cyanobacteriota > Cyanobacteriia > Cyanobacteriales > Nostocaceae > Rivularia. Next base: position 4,041,375 of record NC_019678.1, read on the forward strand.
TTGAATCGCTGGGGTTCACGTCTGGTAAAAATCAATATTGATAAGAGATGGAAGAGAAAGTAAAATGTTGCTTTTTCTTCTATTTTTGTATGGGAGCTATTAAATATTCCTTAATTGTAAAAACTTGCCACAAGTTTGAGAGTTTTAAGTTGATTGTTGGCTCAATTTTTGTTTGTTTGCTACTAAAAATGTTTATCCTTGCTCGTTTGCAAGAAATGCTGTTGCTTCTACTACGGAAAAATATTTTTTGTTAGCAATACATACTTTCATAATTGCTAGGCTGCCATGAGAATGAGAAAGATGAAAAATTGCAGTGCAAAAAGTATCTTTCTTTTGAGCGTTGCTGATTCAAAGTCTGAATTACCCCCGCAAGCCCCCAATTATAGAGGAACAAGATAACTGAAAGTCCCCAATTTTTGGGGGATTTAGGGGGCATCACTATGAAGGAAAAAATAAATTCATACCCGGATTCAGCAACGCCTTCTTTTGAGTATTATTATTTGTGGTAACAATCTTTATCCAAACCCGCCACCACCAGGAGTTTCTATCACAAAGATATCTCCAGCTTCCATTTCTACCGTTGCGGTACTATTCAATTCTTCTTCGCTTCCATTCTTACGAATTACCAAATTACGTCCAACTTTCCCCGCTTCTCCATTGTTTAAACCGAAGGGAGATATCAAACGGTGAGAGCAAAGAATATTCGCTGTCATATTTTCTAAAAATTGGATGCGACGGATTACTCCATTACCACCAGAATGTTTTCCCTTACCACCACTACCGAAACGCAAACTAAAATTTTCTAGAAGTACCGGATATCTTGATTCTAATACTTCGGGGTCAGTTAAGCGCGAATTTGTCATATGAGTTTGTACGGCATCCGTACCGTCAAAGTCTTCACCAGCACCGGAGCCTCCGCAGATTGTTTCGTAATATTGATAGTTTTCGTTGCCAAAGGTAAAGTTGTTCATGGTACCTTGAGAACCTGACATTACTCCCAAGGCTCCATACAAAGCATCGACAATAGTTTGGGAAGTTTCCACATTACCAGCAACTACTGCTGCTGGATAACTGGGGTTGAGCATACAGCCCTGGGGAATAATAATTTCTAAAGGATTGAGACAGCCTGCATTCAGAGGAATATTATCTTTAACTAAAGTACGGAAGACGTATAAAACGGCAGCTTGAGTTACAGCTTTGGGAGCATTAAAGTTACTATTTAACTGTTTGGATGTGCCGGTAAAATCTATTTTAGCGCTGCGATTTTCTTTGTTAATAGTTACTTCGACTTGAATTTTGGCACCACTATCCATTTCATAACTAAAAGTACCATCTTTTAAAACATCAATTGCTTTTCTTACCGCTTCTTCCGCATTATTTTGTACAAACTGCATATAATTTTGTACAACTTCTAAGCTATATTGCTCAACCATTTTCAGAAGTTCTTGAACTCCGCGATTATTAGCAGCAATAGAAGCTCTGAAGTCAGCTATATTTTGGTCGATATTTCTAGCTGGATAAGTATGATTTGCCAGTACTTGCCTTACTGCTTGTTCCCGAAAATTGCCTGTTTCAACTAAGAGAAAATTATCAAATAAAATACCTTCCTCTTCGATAGTTTTACTATGGGGAGGCATCGAACCCGGTGTAATTCCGCCAATATCGGCTTGATGCCCGCGAGAAGCAACGTAGAAAATAGGAGTATGAGAAACACCAAAAACCGGAGTAATTGCCGTTACGTCGGGAAGATGAGTTCCACCGTTATAGGGATTATTTGATAAATATACATTTCCTGGTTTTAAACTGCTACCCTTATCATTAATTAGACTGCGAACGCTTTCACTCATCGAACCCAAATGTACGGGAATATGAGGCGCATTTGCGACTAATAAACCGGAAGCATCAAAGATTGCACAGGAAAAATCCAAACGCTCTTTAATGTTTACCGAAGCTGCGGTATTTTGCAGCACGATTCCCATTTGTTCGGCTATAAATTGATAAAGATTTTTAAAGATTTCTAAACGAACTGGGTCGGGTTGGGTTGTTTTATGCATGGTATATTTTTGTTAATTGAATAGCTTTTAGTACGCATTTTAGCTATTTAATTTAAGGAATAAAGTCCTGACTAATGCTTTGTTTGATTTGTTTTGACGGGTTTTATTTTAGTCCTATTCATCTGATATCTTGCACCATTTTCGTTAAGCCTTCATAACCGCCTTGTAAGCCGGAGGCTTTCTAGCCCGCACGCTCTGCGCTCACGCAGAGAAATAAAAATCCGAGGCTCATATACAAAGTACGTTAAAACGCACTAAAACCCTTGCCCAGTATGATTTATCAGACTTTGTGTATTAGCCTGAGAATTTATGAATACGGCGGTTGTTGAAAATGGTGCAAGATGTAAGATTCATCGGACTTTTGCTATTAGATGGGGGTTTGCAACCCCCGAGGGGTTGCGATAAAAACCGTCAAGTTTAATGAAATGGACTACTAATACTTTGTCCCATAAATTCTGATGGGGAAAACATTGTTTATACCTAAAGGCAAAAACCCTGAATGTTTGGCGCTGAAGCGCAACTACGAACATATATAGCTATCTGTCTTTTTCGCCAAAAATACGACAATTATCCAAAATTGAATTAAATTGTGCAATTGCTTTCTTCGGATTTTCACCTTTCATTGCGGCAGTAACTATAAATTCATAGGGATTTCTTTTGATTCGCATAACTGTAGATATAGCATCTTGATTCGTAAATCCCCGTTTGTAAACTAACCAAGCAGCTAAAACCTGTCCCGTGCGTCCAATTCCAGCCGAACAGTGTACTACTACTTTTTCATTTTGTCGATTTGCTTCTGCTAGAAATGGTAAGATATTTTGAATTAATATTTCACTATCAATTAAATTAAAATCCTCAATTGCTGCCCAACAAACTTTTTTAGAGCCAAATTCTTTTTGATATATGTCTAATAAATTTGAATACTTGTTTAATTGACTTCGATCGAGCAAACAGCAGACGCACTTTATACCTTGGCTTTGCATAAACTCAATCCATTGCCCAACCTTTTCATCATTATATCCAGGTCTTGCAGAGCCATATACAATAGTTTCATTTTCGCTTGCCGGTGCAAATTTGTACATATAAGAATTTGATTTGATTAATATAATTATTTGTGTAGATAAGGAAGAGGCAAGAGTGAAATGATTGACATTTTCTCCGTTTCTTGAATGCTGGTATAATTGATGCAATTTAAGACCGCAATCAATGACTCAATTCATAGCTTTACTACTTTCCTTAGCTATTGAAATACCGATTATTTTATTGCTAACTCACTATTTACAAAGATTTTCGTCTTTTGTAGAACTATTAGCAATGTCTTCTTTAGCCTGCGGTGCAACTCTTTTAACTCACCCTTTAGCATGGACGAGCAATCAAATCATTATTCATGACTTAATATTTCCCGTAAGAATAATTATAATCGAAGCCATTGTTGTTTTTATTGAAGGTTTTTTATATTCGCAAGTTTTAGATTTAGGCTGGAGAAAAGGACTATATTTATCAATGATTGCTAATATTGCTTCTTTTTGCGGTGGAATAATTATGTATAAATTTCTTTAATCTAGGATAATTTTCTCTTCAGCAGGAATTGCTAGAGCTAGAAGCAAAATGGGAAATTCTACCCAAGCATGAACTGCTGCTGCGATTGAGTATAGTTTGCGCGCATCGGTAAAGGATTGAGCAAAGTAAATAAATATTAACGTGCTTAAAAATATTACTACTTTTTCAAATCCACTTTGACGATTCCACGCGACAAAATTATTATTTTTGTTTTTCTGCCAATTGGGTAATATACCCAAAACTACCGCGTAGTGCATACATTGTAGAAATACCGCAGCCGAAAAGGCATTAAGTGCGATCGCGCTTTCATGTAGCTCTCGGGGTACGAATGCACCTAGGTGAAGCTGTAGGTTGCCAGCTTGGAGGATGTCAGCCGATGGTGCAACCAAATTCAAGGAAAATAGAAAATTATAAGGATATCCAGAAATAATTATTAATGGGATTAATGCAAATACAATTAAACAAATCAATAAAGCGAATTTTTGCTTTCTACCGCTTAATCTTTCCGCAATAAAACCTACGGGAGTCAGATTATGCAAAACAGCAAGCAGCAACATCATAAATGTAGGTATCCAAAATACTCCAGCAGAAAGAATAATACAAATTAAGATACCTAAACTTGCTAATTTCCAATCTTTAACTTTTAAAATTGGGATAACCAGAATAACTAAACCGATTACACAAAGTAATTCTAATGATACGCTTATGGAAGAATTAACTATACCAAGAAGTTCTATAATTCGTAAATTAACTATTATCAGCAGCAGAATTACAATTTTTCTTTGTAAATCAATCTTTAAACGCGGATTAAAACGAGAATTGACATAGCGCAACTCAGTCAAAACATGAGCAAGTCCAAAACTAGCTAAGGTTAATGTATAAGTTGCCAGCGGAAAAGCAACCGATATAAAAGCAGCAGTTAGGATTAATAAAATAGCTGCAATAAATTTTCTCATTCTGCTTTATTAGGTTTTTTACATTTATTCCAGTAAGCAGCTCCACCAATCAAAGACATCCCAAAAATTGGAATATACCAAAGAAAAGCTGTATTCTTGCTTGAAGGTAATGGCAGCTTGTCTCCATCTAGATAAGCTTTTGTCTCTGATTTATTATTTTTGTAAATATAAGTAATTGAGCTATTTCTCAAACTTAAATACCTATTATTAATATCCGCAATTTCATAACCTTTAGCAACTTTATCTATTTGGTAAATATTCCGCATTGTTCTAATAGGATTGATTCTCCCTGTAGCGGGAATTAATTTGGCTTTTTTGCTCTCCAAATCTTTTAATCGCTCAAATTCTCCAATAATATCTTGTTCTAAATCAACATCAGATTTTTTCAAAGCATAAACTTCACCATACACACGATACCCACCTAAGTCATGACATTTACCGGACTTTAAAAACCTATTTCTAGTTGTCATTCTGGGACCATCCGATTTTTCAACCACCATAAATAAATAATCTGGATATTTATCAATATTAGTGATTTTGAAACAATAGCTTACACGACTTTCATCCCGAGGTAAAACATCTGCTCGCGCTAAAGATGGCTCAAATAAAGTTAATAAAATTCCTAAAGGGAGTATCGATATTAAACTCTGCTTGCGAAATATTCTCATGTTATTAGATTAGAAAAACTACGTATTATTTATAACTTATCTATAATCAAGAAAAAACGAAGACTTTCATACCTTGCTTTTGCTCTTCAAAATGTAGAGTGTGTTATCGCCGAGTGTAACGCACCATCCACCGAACAAGGTGCAAAAAAACGTTTATAACGCATTTACCTTGCCATTGTAATATTGTATGTTACACTTGTAGTGAGGTAGTAGTAAAGCTTCGCTATAGCTCGGGTTCAGTATGCCCGACTGGTGCGCCGAGCAATGCTTTGAGCGTATACCGCGAACAACTCGAAACTATTTCAACAGCATAATTAGCTCAGAGGAAGAGCGTTAGACTTGAAATCTAAAAGACGTAGGTTCAACTCCTACATTGTGCCCCGGAAGTTAGCTCATCGGCAGAGCAATAGACTCATAATCTATCGGTAGCAGGTTCGATTCCTGCACTTTCAACCAACCTACTAACCTGAAAAGTTAGTCAAACCCTACCCTGTCACGGTAGATAAAAAATCCGCAAATAACGCTCCTAAGCTCCTTGTTGGAAACAAGGTTCCCGATGGTTGATTTATCGACACAGGGGAGCGCAATCGGAATGCTTTCCTAGAAAGCAAACTCCGCGATGCGAGTGCTTGCAACCGTTCGTTACCTGGTAAAAGAGCGGGAGCTATGGTGAAGTAGCCAGAGCAATTGTTTTTTCTTTAACTTGAGTATGGGCTTCGCTAGCTGAATTCAGTTTTTCTATGGAAATTCTGGAAAGATGAAGCGAACCTCATATTTGAAAATTGTTTGATAATTTGAGATTACCTACGGGTATTTTTGTATTTGATAGCAGTTTTCTTAATCCAGTTATCGCAGAAGCTTTTGCCCGCTATGGAATCATATCAGCACTTACATTTGCGGAGTTTTTAATTTTACCTCACCCCGTCCTCACGGACACCCCTCTCCTTGCTAAGGATACTGCTGGCGAATGGTATGTCTCACCCCTCACCCGAACAAATTAATAGGGATTTTGAGCTATTAACAGGAGTGCGATCGCACTCCTCAAACCCTTATTTTTCGGTGATTAAGGGGTCTTACCCTTGATTCGCCAGCAGTATCCTTGCTAAGGAGATGGGAATAAGAAAAAATAAATTTTGATATTACCCTTTAGCCTTTTTGACCTTTAACCTTTAACCTTCACTATGCTACATTTGTAGCGAGATAGTAATTAAGCCACAATACTATAGCTCGGGTTCTGGATACCCGACTGGTGCGCGAAGAAATGCTTTGAGCGTATGCCGTTAAGTACTTGAAACTATTTCAACAGCCTAATTAGCTCAGTGGTTGAGCAATCGGTGAATCGCCGATAAACGTAGGTTCAAATCCTGCATTGGGCACCAATAACACCCCCGCCCTGGGTATGGGCACCTTGTTTGGGACAAGGCTACATAAATTTAGAGGAGACTAACAGCAGCGTGTTGCTGTCAGTCTGCAAACTCCGCGATGTGAATGTTTGCAACCGTTCGTTACCTAGTAACTTTCGGAAGCTATGGTGAAGAAGCCAGAGCAATTACCTCTCTCTTTAACTTGAGTATGTCCTTTGTTTGCTGCATTCAGTTTTTTTCGGGAATCCTGGAAAGGTACTACAAACGCCATATTTGAGCGCTGGAATGAAGATTTTGGGTTATCTTTGGGTACCCTGAGATTGGACAACAGTTCTCTTAATCCAGTTGTTGAGACGTTTTTGCCCGCAACGGAACCTATACGCATTTACATTTGCGGAGTTTTTAATTATATGGGCATTGGGGAATTGGGGAATTGGGAATTGGGCATGGGGCATGGGGCATTGGTAATTGCTAACCTTCTACCTCCACTATCCTTATCCCATTGCCGAATTTGTATTCCTAATGTAGTATATATATTACATAGGGCTGTTGATTGGAGAATGGTAATTCTAAGCAAGCAAAACCGTAGCGCTAGAGTTCAAAACAAGTAAACCACTGTCAATGCTTGTCGGTTAAGGCTAGATCCTCCCTAACCCTCCTTAAAAAGGAGGGAACTAAGCCCCCTTTACAAGGGGGTTTGGGGGATCTAAAAAATTTTGGATTTCTTAACCGAGCAGTATTGAAACCACTGTTTCCCATTACCAATTACCAATTACCTATTAAATTATTTATGTTTCTATCAAGATTTTTCTCTCGATTGCGTTTACCTAAATTGCCAAATTTATCTAAATTATTTATAAAAATACCTATGTGGAAAAATTTCTATATCAAACCCGGTGAAATCGGAATTTTATATAACCGTAGCGATTTCAAAAAGATTTTAACTTCTGGAACCTACACTTACTTTGGTAGGTTTTGGCGAGTTGAAACTTTTGATTTAAAGCAGCCAGAAGCGAATATTGAAAACTTAGAATTACTGTTAAGAGATAATGCCGAAGAACTACAAGAGCATCTATTAGTAGTACGTACTGATTTCAGCCAAGCTGCTTTAGTAAGAATTGGGCAGAAATGGATAACCGTTTTGCCAAATCAATTACGAGCATTTTGGCGGGGTTTTATTGAAGTCGAAGCCGATATCTTTAATTTAGAAGAAAGTTTAGAATTAGCAACTCAATTCGTACAGCAATTGCGTGGATTTAATTTTAGCGGCATCAAGAAAATTCTAGTTAAAGAATATGAAATTGGTTTATTGTACGTCCAAAATAACTTTGTTCGTCCTCTTGAGCCTGGAGAATACGCATTTTGGGCTATAGATAAGGAGATTACATATTATGCAATGAGTCGTCTGATGCATAATCCGCAATTTCCCCTCGAAGAAGTATTAATTGAGAGACATCCTGAGTTTGTTACAGCTTATTGTGAAACCGTACAAACAGTTGCTCAACAGGTTGCAATTGTTAGGTATCAAGGAAAGGCGATCGCTATTTTACCTCCAACCAGTCGCAAGTTATTTTGGCAGGGTGTTGATGTCGAAGTCGTTGATATTAGCAGCAATCCTAAATTATCAACAGCTTTAGTTACCGAATTAGTTTCAGGTTTACCCGAAACCGTAAACTTGAGTCGTAGCTGTTTGCACGTTTGCCAAGTACCCGCTCAACACATCGGCTTACTATATATCAACCAAGAATATCAAACGGTACTTGAATCGGGAATTCATGCATGGTGGGTGTTTGGGCGCTCTTTCCGCAGCGAAGCCATTGATTTACGTTTACAAAATATGGAGGTTTCTGGACAAGATATTTTATCCAAAGACAAAGTACCTCTGCGTTTGAATTTAACTGCTGGTTTCCGCATCCGAGACGCATTAACAGCAAGAAATGGATTGTCAGATTTTATTGGTTATCTGTACAAAGAATTACAGTTTGCTTTACGTGCTGCGGTGGGTGAAAAGAATTTAGACGAACTTTTAGAAGATAAAGGAGCAATCGACATCAGCATTGCAGAATATATTCGTCCCAAAGCAGCAGAATACGGAATAGAAATTGATTCGGTGGGAGTGAAAGACATCATTCTTCCCGGAGAAATCAAAACTATTTTGAGCAAAGTTGTAGAAGCAGAAAAATCAGCCCAAGCCAATGTAGTACGACGTAGAGAAGAGACTGCTGCAACTCGTAGCATGTTGAATACAGCAAGAGTTATGGAAGACAACCCCGTAGCTTTGAGATTGAAAGAATTAGAAGTATTAGAAAGAATTTCCGAGAAAATTGAGAAAATTCAAGTTAACGGTAGCTTAGATAGTATTTTGACAGAATTAATTCAAATTAATCGGAGTTAGTTGTTAGTTGATAGTTGATGATCCACACCCTCCGGGTGAAAGTTGATAGTTGTGCCCAACTACCAACCCTTTCAAATTAATAGTAATAACGTAATCAGTGTAATCAGCGAAATCCATTTAATCCGTGATAATTCATTATGGGTATACCAAAAAAAGGTTCAAGAAAAATAACCGTAGATGGAGAAAATTTCATCTGGCTAATTAGAAGAAAAGCAACTTATGGACAAACAGATTTCGGTATGGGTTTAAATATTGCAGTCGAACATGCTGAAGGTACGGGTTCAAAATTAGTAATTTTAACAGATAAACCCCATCCCAAAGATTGGGCTACAACCGAAGTTAAACCAGTTGTACCTTCAGAAGTAGCATCATGGATAAACCAAGCAATCAAAGCGGGATGGCAACCTAAAAAATCGGGGAAACCATTTGAGTTTATAGTTAATAGTTGATTTGTATATTCGTAGGTTGGGTTCGGTGCGACAAGGTAATTTAACTAATAATCAAAAATTAGATTCGCACCGTAACCCAACAACTTTACTCAAAAATCAAACGAGTATAAGGTTTTTCAAGAATAATATTAGCACTACTTACGCTTTAAATTACTGAATTCCCAGGGGAAAACAGCCCAACTACCAACCCTTTCAAATTAATAGTAATAACGTAATCAGTGTAATCAGCGAAATCCATTTAATCCGCGATAGTTAATAGTTGATTCGTAGAACAATATTAGGTTGTATACTCAGCATTAATTTTGACGTAATCGTAACTCAAATCGCATCCCCAAGCTTTCCCCTCACCTTTACCATTACCCACGCTAACTTCAATAATTACCGGATTATCTATCCTTTGAGTTTTAAGCGTATTTCTATCAACAGTTAAATCGTTACTATTATTAGTAGCTGCAACATCTTGTGGTAAAGAAGATTCTGCTGCTGTTTCTTTTAAATATGTACTTGCTGCTTTTCTATCAAATTGTTGGGGTTGTCCTTTTTCCATTAACAAAAAGTCCCCTAATTTTATCCTCAAATCATCTTGCTCGAAGGGTACCCCCGCACGCCCAGCAGCAGCAGCAATTCTTCCCCAGTTAGCATCCCTACCAAAGATTGCAGATTTCACCAACGATGAACCAGTAACGGTTTTAGCGATTTGTAAAGCCGCTCTTTCATTTTGTGCGCCGCTAACCCGTACTTCTATCAAACAAGTTGCACCTTCCCCATCACGAGCGATCGCCTTTGCTAAATGCTGACAAACCGCCGTTAACATTGCTTCTAATTTCTCAGCTTCGGCTCCCATTTCTGTAATTGCCGGAGTGCGGGATTGTCCGTTGGCTAAAGCAATTAAACTATCGTTAGTACTGGTATCGCCATCAACGGTAATTGCATTAAAACTTTTGTCGGCAGCACGACTAAGCATTTCTTGCCATAATCCAGGAGAAACCGCAGCATCTGTAGTTACAAAAGCTAACATCGTTGCCATATTCGGATGTATCATTCCCGAACCTTTGCTGATTCCCCCTATTCTTACCGGTCTGTCATGTATAGTAGTTTCTAAAGCAATGGATTTTGTCACCAAATCTGTAGTAATTATCGCTTTCGCCGCATCATCCGAACCATTTTCTGAAAGTGATTCTACTAACTTTGGAATACCTGCTTTAAAAGCATCCATCTTAATTCTTTGTCCAATGACTCCAGTTGAAGCCAACAAAACAGACTCTGAAGAAATATTAAGTGCTTGCCCTAACGTCATTGCGCTTTCAAGGGCATCCAACCAACCTTGATTTCCTGTAGAAGCGTTAGCCTGCCCCGCATTGCAGAGAATTGCACGGGCACCCGCAGCCGACATTAACCGCTGACGACAATAGTCAACACAAGCTGCCGTAACCTGCGACATTGTAAACACACCTGCGGCGATCGCCTCTACATCTGAAACAATCAACGCTAAGTCTGGGGCACCCGAAGGCTTTAAGCCAGCAGCAATTCCAGCTGCTTTATATCCTCTAGGTGCCGTAACACCACCAGTTATTTCCCACCAGTCACTCATTAATATCCCCTACATCTCTTTTCTAATCGCTGCAATAGTAGGGGATTATATCAATTATTAGTTGACGGTTAATGGTAACTTATTAGTTATTAATGGTAATTGGTAATTGGTAATCGGGAATTGCCCCCATATCAAATACCGTAAAAATACTCAAAAAAAAGAGAGAGCCATTCGGCCGCTCTCCAGATCATCAGGGTGCATCTACTTAACATAGTATACCATTTTTAGCCTAGGGGTTTTAACCCCTCAGTTAAGGTTGGATTAAATTTTCGTAAATAAATTATCCTTCACTTCACAGTATTATTATCTAGAAATAGAAAAAAGCTAAAAAAAAAGAGAGCCACTTGGGTAGCTCTCCAGATCATCAGGGTGCATCTACTTAACATAGTATACCATTATCGCCCAGGGGGTCATACCCCCTTACTGAGATTTTGATAAAATTTTTGCGAAGAAACTGCCAGGAAATATAAAAAAATAAAAAAGAGAGCCATGAATATAGCTCTCTAAACATCAGGGTGCATCTGATTATCACATTTTACCATTTATGGCATGAGGGATAATACCCCTTCGCAAAAAAAAATGGTAGAAAATATTCTTTTAAAAGATAAAATAAAACCAGTAAGTAGGATTTTACTCCCTAATCCGCGTTTAACTGTATTTAAAAGATTGTAATAACGTATATCAAACCAAAATTCTCAAAAAAAAACGGAGAGCTACTTGGCAGCTCTCCAGATCATCAGGGTGCATCTACTTAACATAATATAGCACTATAGGGGTGAGGGGTGTAACCCCTTTTGTAAAATAACGATAAAGTTTTTGTGAAGTTATTTAAGTGAATACACTCATTGTGATTATTGTCTTACTGCGTGTAAGTTGAAATACGCATGTAAGTTACGATAAATATGTACTTTTAAAATTTGGTCGTATATTTATTTAATTTTTTGCTACATCAATAAAAAATTAGGGCGTTGCTGAATTGAAGTATGAATTTATGTTTCTGGTTTTAGTAAAGCCCCCTAAATCCCCCAAAATTGGGGGACTTTAAATTATCTTTCTCCCCCAGAATTGGGGGTTGGGGGGCAAAATCATACTTGTAATCAGCAACGCCAAAATTAGAAATATACCGCTTTCTTCTTCTCTGACTATTCTTAAAGCGTAAACTTAGAAAGAATTCACATTGTGACAAAAATATGGAGACGTTGCGCCGGGAGCAACGTCTGTGTGTATAGATTTTTTATTCGACTAAAGCCTTGAGCTTCTTATCTACAAGCTGATTGGTTAGTTTTGGATCGGCACGCTTTCCGGTTTTCTTAAGAACTTGTCCGACAAAGAAACCTTTGACGTTAGTTTTGCCGCTGCGATATTTTTCAACTTCCTTGGGGTTTCCAGCGATAGCTTCATCGATGAGAGGTTCGAGTACTGCTGGATCTGTAATTAATTTTTCACCAGCAAAAACATCTTTAGGAGCTTTACCTGCAAGTAAGTCTGGTAGTTTCTCCTTAGCTTTAGCATTGCTTATCTCGCCCTTATCAATCAGCTTGGCAACTTCAGCTAAATTATTTGGAGTTAAGTTAATTTGGGAAATGCTGAGTTTTTCTTTGTTGAGATAGCCAGCGATATCGCCCATAATCCAGTTGGCGGCAGTTTTGGCATTTGCTCCCTTATTTACAGCAGTTTCAAAATATTCTGCCGTAGCACGCTCCTCAGTTAAAACTCTGGCATCGTATGCAGAAAGTCCCAACTCGGTTTCATAATGATGGCGTTTTTTTGCAGGTAAATCGGGTAATTCGCTTTCCCAGTTCTTTAATTGTTCTTCAGTTACTTCAATGGGAGCCAAATCTGGTTCGGGAAAATAACGGTAGTCGGAAGAACCTTCCTTAACTCGCATACTAATAGTACGTTGAGAACCTTCTTCCCAAAGACGAGTTTCTTGAATTATTGCTTCACCGGATTCAACAGCTTCGATTTGACGTTCAATTTCGTATTCAATTGCCTTCTGAATAGCGCTGAACGAATTCATATTCTTAATTTCAACTTTTGTGCCAAATTCCTTTTGTCCGACGGGGCGCACGGAAATATTGACATCGCAACGTAACGAACCTTCTTGCATGTTACCGTCGCTGACACCAAGATAGCGGACAATTCGACGTAACTCTTGGGCATATTCGGCGGCTTCTTGCCCGGAGCGCAAATCTGGTTCCGAAACAATTTCTACTAAAGGTACTCCAGCCCGGTTGTAGTCTACCAAAGAATAGCTCGAACCAGAAAGGCGATCGCTGCCAGCGTGGACTAATTTTCCTGCATCTTCTTCCATATGCAAGCGAGTAATACCAATCTTTTTGCGACTGGGATTATCATCTTTATCGACTAACTCAATTTCGATATAGCCGTGCTCGGCAATGGGTAAATCGTATTGAGAAATTTGGTAGTTTTTGGGTAAGTCGGGATAAAAATACTGCTTGCGGTCAAATTTGCTGTATTTCGCAATTTGGCAATTGAGAGCTAAACCTGCTTTTACGGCATATTCTAATACTTTTTCATTGAGAACCGGCAAAACTCCAGGTAAACCCATGCAAATTGGGTCGATATTAGTATTAGGATCGGCACCAAATTCTGTGGAGCTATCGGAGAAAATTTTTGTTTTAGTAGCGAGTTGACAATGGGTTTCCAAACCGATAATCGCTTCGTAATCAGTTTTTACAGTTGTAGCAGCAGTCATAAAAGTTCAATATTAGAGCTTATGTTGCAATCAATAGGTATTGTAGCTGTTTCGAGTCAATAACTGATGGATGTTTACGCTCGTTATGATGGTGAAAATTCCGTCCACCGAGTCAAAGAATTTCTTAAATTTGTATCCCGTATAGAATTGAGTCCATATTCTTACGAGACGGATATTTTGTTCAATCTATATTAATAGCGAATTACAGTCCTGGTTCAGCCTGTAATCTAATTTAAATTATCTTTACGCCGCTCAACATCTACAAATGTCAATTTTATGCAAATTATTAGCATTTTTAATCTTAATAAGTAACCATGTTAACTAGTTATACCCTTCAATTTTTAAACAATGCTCTTTAGGTAGATGCACGAGCAAATCAATGAATGTTATTAAAAAGATATCTACTATCCTTGTAAAAAATCGTAACTACAATAATTAAAATATCGCTGCATTTTGAATTGCAGTTGACTATAGCATAGTGTGAAAAATATTAATAGCAAACGTCTAGAAAAATAAGAATGTCAATTTTATTAATTATTTTAGGAATAGCAATATTAACCTATACTACTTTCGACGTATTAGTAACAACCTTAACTGTGGGAGGAGGGGGTCCAATTACAAGTAGAATTTCTAGTGGAATATGGTGGTTAGTATTGCAAATTCATCGGAGAAAATCGAACCATCGCTTGTTATCAATTACAGGTTTAGTATTGCTATGTGGAATAGCTTTAGCTTGGTATATATTAACTTGGGTAGGCTGGACACTGATATTCTGTGCGGAAAATTCGGCTGTTGTAAATGCATCTTCTAAAATTCCGGCAGATACTTGGCAAAGAATATATTTCGTAGGCTATAACATATCAACTTTAGGGATGGGTGACTTTCAAGCTCAAGGAACAGTTTGGCAAATGGCTACGGCAATATCATCAGCAAGTGGTTTTTTCTTAGTAACTTTAAGTATTGCTTACCTATTACCAATTGTTTCAGCAGCTTCGGAAAAACGTGCTTTTGCTATTTACATTGCTTCATTGGGAGGAACGGCAGACGAAATTTTGGTTCGAGCTTGGAACGGTCATGATTTTGGCGATTTATCTTCACATTTAAGTTCATTAACTCCAACTTTAACCCAACAGGGAGAAAAACACTTAGCATATCCAATTCTGCATTATTTCCACAGTGTAGAAAGAGTTAGATCTCTACCTTTGAGTTTGGTTGCATTAGATGAAGCATTAACTTTATTACAATATGGAATTCCACAAAAATATCAACCAGAGCCAGCAGCCTTAGGTGCAGTTAGAAGGGCTAGTGCAGCTTTTTTAAAAACGTTAAAATCAGCTTATTTGGAACCATCGAACTACAATCCAGAGCTTCCTTCTTTAGAATTACTGCGAAATAAAGGTATTCCTACGGTTAGCGATGAAGAATTTTGGGAAAATACTAAGATTATTACTAAACGTCGAAGATTCCTATTAGCATTAACAGAAAATGATGGCTGGACTTGGGATTCGATTGCTTCGAGTATCACTACTAATAGAGCTAGTAGTTTAGATGATGAAACAATGATTGATGATGTAAGATTGCATTAAATTAATTGGTAATTGGTAATTGGTAATTGGGAAATAACTTTTATTAACTAGACATATTTAATATTTATGTTTGAGGTAATTGGCAACGGGATTAATTATGCTTTGGGATTGGATGCTAAGGAAGTAAATTTATGGCAGATGGGGTTAAGGGCTGCGGTAGTTTATATTGCCGGATGGATAATGGTTAGAATTGCCGGAGATAGGCGTTTTCTTGGTAAACATGCTGCTTTTGATGTTGTTTTAAGTATTATTTTTGGTTCTACCTTAAGTCGTACTATCAATGGTTCAGCACCTTTTTTCCCGACTATTGGTGCTGGGTTTGTCTTGGTAGGAATGCATTGGTTGTTTGGAGGAATTTCTTTTCATTTTCCTGCTTTAGAAAGATTGATTAAAGGTTCATCTCGCGTGTTAATTCGGGATGGTAAAGTTAACTATAAAAACATGCAGAAAAGTCATCTTAGCGAGAAAGATTTAGAATCTTCATTACGTTCTCAAGCGAAGCTTACCGAAGTCTCGCAAGTCGAAATTGCGCGATTGGAAAGTAGCGGTGATATTAGCGTTTTAGCTAAAGAAAGTATTCCCCGTATTATTAATGTGCATGTGGAAGAAGGAGTTAAAACTATTAAGATAGAATTGTAAAATATCTCTCCCTGTCTCTACTTGGGAGCGCCCTTCGGCGAGGCTCTGCTTCACAATGAATGAAGGCAGAGCCTTCTTGTCTGTATTCCTTGCCGGAGACAAGGAACAAGTTATATTAAATTAAACTTTTGTAGGGTGTGTGACTAAGGTGTTGACTTTGATAGAATCTTAAATATTTAGATTCATACTTTTATTATTTCAACATTATGGTGCGTTAGATGATGTAATAAATTTTTCGTTTTAAGAGATAGATTGTCGTGCATCTAACACACCCTACAAGATTTAAATACACTTACCGTCACGCACCACAGATGTTGGAAACAATAAGTTAATTTTTCACCATTTCTAATAATTCCTCTTCACTCAACTGAGTAATTCCTAATTTTTCAGCTTTAGCTAACTTAGAACCAGCATTTTCCCCTACCACTAGAAAATCTGTATTTTTACTAATTGAATTAGATACTTTTCCCGCAAACTTCTGAATCAATTCTTTGGCTTCATCTCGCGTAATCGTAGCTAATGTTCCGGTGACAACAAAGGTTTTACCGGCTAACTTTTGATTAACTTGAGAAGATGTTGCCTTTTGCACTTCCACAAATTGCAAACCGGCATTCTGCAAGCGCTCAATTAATGCTTGATTGGCTTCTATACGGAACCATTTATAAATGCTTTCGGCTATTTCAACTCCTATGCCGTAAATTGCTTCAATATCCGTAACTTTGGCAGCTGCTAATTTTTCTACGCTATCAAATTTTTCAGTTACAGTTTGAGCAATCGAACTACCTACATGACGAATTCCTAAACCATACAATACTCGCCCCCAAGGTTGATTTTTCGATTTTTCGATGGCATCTATCAACTTTTGAGCCGATTTTTGCCCCATTCTTTCCAAATTAGCTAAATCCTCTGCCGTCAAATCGTATAAATCAGCTACGGAATTAACTAACTTTTTATCTACCAATTGATGCACGACTTTTTCACCCATACCGCGAATATCTAAAGCGTTACGGCTTACCCAATGTTCAATCGAACCTTTAAGAATTGCAGCGCAAGAAGTATTTACACATCTCGTTACCGCTTCACCCTTTTCTCTTACCGCAGGTTGCCCGCAAACTGGACAATGAGTCGGCATCTCAAAGGGTGTGGTGTTTTCGGGGCGTAATTCCTTGAGTACTCGTACAACTTCCGGGATGATTTCCCCGGCTTTCCGCACGATGACGGTATCACCCACCCGGATATCTAACTGAGCAACGCGATCGCTGTTATGTAGTGTAGCTCTCGATACCGTTGTTCCCGCAAGCTGAACGGGCTGCATTTCGGCTAATGGAGTTAGAGCGCCGGTTCTACCGACATTGACCGAAATATTTTCTACGCGGGTTGGTGCTTCTTCCGCTGCGTATTTCAGCGCAACTGCCCACCGAGGAAATTTATTAGTAAATCCTAATTCTTGCTGTAGCGCCAAAGAATTGAGTTTTACCACAACGCCATCAGTCATATAAGGTAAATTTAAACGCTCTGTATCCCAATGCTGATAATAATCAGCCACTTCATCCAAGGAATGGCAAAGCTGTTTATTGGGATTTACCTTAAACCCCATTTTTTGCAATAATTCCAAAGCAACTGAATGATTATTCGCAATACTCGCATCATCCATACCGGGAATTTGCAAAGTGTAAGCAAAGAAATCCAAACGTCTTTTATCAACTTTGCGAGCATCTAACTGTCGCAGAGTACCGGCAGTAGCATTGCGAGGGTTGGCAAATTGATTTTCGCCAGATGATACTCTTTCTTGATTGATTTTTTCAAATACATCCAAAGGTAAAAACGCTTCACCTCGTACTTCTATATTTTCTAAAGCATCCCGATTTTCTAATTTAATACCATCTAAATTTAATCTTAGAGGAATAGAACGAATTGTCCGCACATTTTGCGTAATATCTTCCCCACTAACACCATCACCGCGAGTTACGCCCCTTACCAAAACCCCATTTTCATAAGTTAACGCCAAAGCATTACCATCAATTTTTAATTCGCAGACATAATCTACCTGCTCGCTCCGAGGCGCATTTCTTCTCCATCTCTCATCCCAAGTCTTTAGCTCATCAACATCAAAAGCATTTTCCAAACTGTACAGCGGAATATTATGGCGTACCGAAGTGAATCCAGTTGCCGGTTTTTCACCAACCCGCTGAGTTGGACTATCTTGAGTAATTAACTCCGGGAATTTAGTTTCTAAATCCTGCAATTCACGATACAATTTATCGTAAATCGCATCTTCCATAATGGGAGCATCAAGCACGTAATAAGCGTAACTCGCTTCAATTAACAGTTTTCTTAATTCCTCAACTCTTTGCTTCGTTTCAGGCTGAACGGTTTCCAATTTATACTCCTCCAAGTTTTGAAAGATATTGAGTTTAACAATATTGATTTAATTTAAAAAGCTTTTAGTGCATTTGTACTAAAAATATAGATATATGTCAAGCAGTTTGTGATATTACGTATTTCCTGCATCAGATATTAGGCTGTGTTGGAATAGCTTTATTCCGTCTTTTAGAAAGTTTTGCACAGCTTTATCAGAAACCGATAACATCCTCTTCATTTTTGTCGTAATTATTTAACTTCTTCTCTCTTCCTCTTGCTTTGTGTTCTCAGCGCTCTCTGCGGTTTTTTCATTCCAGTGTTAACGGATTTGATATAACATCTTAATTAATCCTTTAAGGTCTTATTGAACAGTTTCAAAATTAATTAATCAATATAATATTTGAGTTCCTATTTATCTCGTTCTGCTAGGAAGATAATATGATTTTATTATCTTTAATATTAGGATTAATACTAGGCTATCTATTTAGCGGAAAAAAAGGTAGCTTAATTACTATTAGATTTTATATAAACATTAATTTCAGTAATAACTTAAACGGTAATGGCAATAATAATGGAAACGATAATTTAAATAATAATGGCAATAATAACGGCAACCAAAATGAAGTTGCGGAGAATGAAGTCAAAGTCTAAAAAGGGAGCATTAATTATGCAAAAAAATATTTCCCATGTGTAACCTGGGAAATATAAAAATTGGGATGTCCCCGACAAATTATCAATTACTCATTAATACGATCGCTTAATCAACAGTTCCTGGAAACTGGAGTTTTGTTTGACACACAACCTTAGTTTAAATAGTCGATAATAAAATACAACTTTAGCAGTTATTTTATCGTGAATTTTTTTCAGATTGCTACGTTTTGGGTATTCAATTTCTTTGTGTTTGTCGAAATAAACTTGCTTCTCAATAAAGTTTGACTGTCCCATCTTGACTCTGACTCGTTCAATATTATCTTTGAAAAAAGGAAATCTATCTTCAGAATCAAATCTAATCGGAAAACCTGCTTTAGCAGCAGCTAATCCCATAACATTACCTTCTCCATCATAAATTCCTTGCATCTCAAAAAAGTAAGAGATGGTTTGCCATAGTTTCAAGAAAACCTGTTCGGTACCGTCTTGTTTGCTAACAACAAACATAAACTCGTGAAACCATTTTGTTTCCTGGAGATTGATGCTTAAATTTTGTGCAACTTTTTCTATGGCTGCAAACTCAGCACGAGGTTTTGTCTGTACGTTATGCTTGATAATATTACATCCAGTTCTCGCTGTAATTCCAGGAAGCCATTCCAGCCCTTGCGGTACAGAGCCGATGATTCGTACATCTGAGTCTAAAAATACGCAAGTGTCAAATTTTTCCAGAGACTTTTCAATCACAAAACGCTTATCGTGATAACCTTTAACACTTTGCAGTCGATGCTTAATAGCAATAACATGACTGTATTCCCCAAAATCAGCAGGTTCATCTGTTAAAACTACGAAAGCAATATCTGGTGCTTGCTCTTGAATATCTTTTGCAAGAATTTTCGCGTGGGTACGATATCTCTTACCTACAGCTAACGTACAAAAACAATATTCTTTGACCATAATTTTTACTCTTAGAAAATATAAGTTCCATCTAAAGTCATGACGATAATTCAATGTAGTTTATACTAAGAATTATTTATATGACTTACGCAAACGCAACGAGGAATTAAGTATTTCAAGAGTTTATATCCCCCCAACCCCCCGATGAGTTGGGGGCTTTGCGTAAGTCCTAATTTAATTAAATAATCCTTGTTTTACATCATCTTGGAACTGATAAAGCTTTTCTTCAAGCTGATTAGTTAAACTCTCAATACGTGAATCTTTACTTAAATATGCAGGCTGATTCAAAGCAACTTGCTTTAAAGTTTTAGCAGCCTTATTTTGTCTAATTTTATCTCTAAAGAAGCGAACGGGAGTTAGTAAATCCAGCTTTTCTCTGGGATTTTGTAATCTTTCAATATAATTAGGTTTGTATTCAATACCAATCGACGAACACCAGTCTTGCCACTTGAAAGAAAGAATAGTGGAATTAGTCACAATTGGTACCCAAGGAACCCGAAGTGCATCAGCAACAATTGCACCATGCATAGCTTCAGTTAGCAAAACTTCAGTTTCGCATATAGAAGATAAAACTTTGTCCACATTCCATCTTGGATCGATATAACCAAAGCCATTATTTTTACAGGCAAGCTCCCATCCTTTACCTGCAAGTTCGTAATGAGGCATATAAGAAAAACGATGGACTTTTTTAGCAGTGTTTTCGTAAATGCGGCGAATTAAAACAGCGCCATCAGTAATTCCGAGTTCTTCTTCTACTCCCAAAGCTTTCGCCGAAAGCGAACCTCGCAAGCAATAAATTTTATAAGAATCATCAAGTTTTACATCGCCCTTGCCATAACCTACACCAGTACCGAAAATCACCCTTCTGCTTGCATGACGAGTGCGCCAAGGCAATCCATCATTAATTAAGCTGCCAATGCCAACGAAAGCCACGTTTTCGTTATTATCTAAAACCCCTGGAATCAACTTTTCCCAAATCAAAGGATTAAGGTCATCTCCAAAATTCCTTTCTCCATTAGGTAATTTGTAGTATGATAACTTCATTTATTTATGTCTCGATATTTTTATATAAAGATAAGTTAAGATTTGTTTATTTAGAGATAATAACTTTGGATATATTATCTACTGATGAGAAGCGAAAGAGTTCAGTATATTAACCTAATTTATTGTCTTAAGATTTAGTTTTTAGGTAAAAATTGCAGGATTTTTTTTCCGGATAGAAAACAGAATATTTCTGTTAATAAAAATAATTTATTACTAGCGCTTTAAATTGATAAATTTAATAAGTTTGTTTGGAAATTATAATAATTATCAATTTTTGCAATAGCAGATACGCTAGGTGTATGAAAACATAAAAAATTATACCCCCTCTCCCCCAGCAATTCTTATCCCAAAACTAGCCGAACTAAACTAAAAATAATCGCGCTTAAAACCGCACTTACAGGAAGCGTCACAATCCAAGCAGCAGCGATTGAGCGCAAAGTTTGGAATTGTACCGATTTAATATCTTTGATTAAGCCGATACCAACCACACCACCAACAAGTGCATGGGAAGTAGAAACCGGTAAACCCAAACGAGAAGCAAGAATAACTGTAGTTGCCGTTGCTAATTCCGCACAAAACCCACTGCTAGGTTGCAAAGTAATAATACTCTCACCAATAGTCGCAATTACTTTTTTACCCCAAACAGCCAAGCCAAAAACAATCCCAGTACCACCAATAACAAGAATCCATACAGGAATATCTAAATCGTAAATCGGAACTTTCCCCGTGCGGTTGATATAAGCTATAGCAGCTAAAGGAGCAATAGCATTTCCCACATCGTTAGAGCCATGAGCAAAAGCAACAAAACAAGCGCTTAACAATTGGAATCTAGCAAATGTACGCTCAACGGGATTTAGGAATGGGGAATTGGTTTCTACCCCCTCTCCCCCCTCTTCCCTCTCTCCCCCTTTCCCCAACTCTCGCCAATTATAAACAGTAAGCCCAACTGCTGCGGTGGTACCAATAAAAAGCGGAATATCGTGAGACGGTATTTTGAAACCAACCTGCTCGATTAAATAATTAGCCAACGGTTGAGTTGCTTTAGGTAAAACAATTACTCCGAATACTCCTAATAACAAAGCACTTAACCAGGGAATCCACTCATTTAACTGTCGCAATTGTTCTGGTTGATCTAAAATCCAGCGCTTAATTTGACTGTAAAACAAAGCCGCAATACAGCCGCTAATAACTGGTGTAATTACCCATCCCAAAGTAATCATACCAATCGATGACCACTCAACTGCACCGAACCCAGCAGCTACAATACTAAAACCAGCGATCGCACCAACAACTGCATGGGAAGAAGAAACTGGTAAACCCTTTGATGTGGCTATTTGCAGCCATAAAGCACTAGCTAACAACACCGAAAACATTCCAACCGCAAAAACTTGAGGAACATCAGCGAACAAAATCGGATTGCTAACCTCTGTCGCTAAAGTTTGAGATACTTCATGTCCGAATAGTACGGCACCAGTAAATTCAAGTATTCCAGCAATTATCAAAGCCTGTCTTAAAGTAACAGCTTTAGAACCTACCGAAGTTCCCATTGCATTCGCAACGTCATTCGCTCCTAAATTCCAAGCTAGATAAAAAGCTAATAAGATAACGATAAAAATAGAAATTGTCATTTAATTATTTCAGAATTAAGAATTAAGAATTAAGAATTAAGAATTAGGAATTGGGCATGGGGCATGGGGCATTGGGCATTGGGCATTGGTTTAGATGTTATATATTTTCTCCATCTTCCAATCTCATTATTTGCCTATTACCAATTACCCATTACCAGTTATAAGTAAACAGTGAGCAGTGGACAGTTAGTTACTAATGCCCAATGCCCAATTACTATTAATAAAATTAAGGATAAATGAGTATTTTATAAGTATCTTCAGAAGGAGTTACAGCTTGTTCTACTGCTGCTGATAAATTCTCTAAAGAATAGCTATTGCTAATCAAAGCTTTTACGTCAATGCGACGATTAAAAACAATGTCAGCAGCTAAACTTTGCAATCTATAAGATGAACTGTAACTACCCATTAAGTCAATTTCTCGACGATACAAAATATTTGGATTGATGGGAATTTCTAATTCATCGGGAAATTCTGCGAAAAATAAGATTTTACCACCCTTACGGGTACAATCAAGAGCTTGAAAAAAGGCTTTGTCGCTGGGAACTGCAAGTAAAGTTACGTCAACACCCAAACCGTCGGTTAGTTCTTGAATTTTACTGCTCAAATCGCGATCTCGAGCGTCAAAAGCGGCTTCGGCACCAACATCTAAGGCTTTCTGAATTCTAGATGGTAGTAAATCAGTGGATATAGCTTTACCACCAAAGTATTTTACTAGCATAATAAACATTAACCCAATTGGTCCGGCACCAGTAATCAAAACTGTTTTTCCCGGAGCAATTTCGGCTTTTTTGACTGCTTTTAAACAGCAATTGGTTGGCTCGACAAAACTTGCTTCTTCAAAACTAATATCGTCGGGAATCGGAATCAAACCGCCGTTTTCGACAATATGCCCGGGAACCTTGACGTATTCGGCGAAACCACCACCACTAGGTGTAAAACCTGCCGTGGTAACAATATTTTTATAGGTATCGCACATCGAGAAATTATCATTCATGCAGTAAGAGCAACGCATACATGGAATATGATGCATCACCGCAACTCTTTGCCCTACCTGCCATTTTTCAACTTTATCCCCAACAGCAGTAATGATTCCGGCTGTTTCATGACCGAAAATACGCGGCGGTTCGTAAAGCGGATAGCGAATCTTTTTAATATCCGATTGACACAATCCTACTACTTGTACCTGCACCAATACCTCATCAGATTCCAATGATGGCACCGGAATTTCTTCGTAAGATAAATTGTTAACGCCTCTAAATATCTGTGCTTTCACGTGTTTTTCTCTTCGCTCATCGATATTAGATTTAGCATTGTTTGGGTGATTTTTGAGTAATAGATTATTTAAATATCAATGCAAATGTTTCAATTGGCACTTTAAAATTCTATCTAATGTCAGTATATTTCAATATTGTGATTATTCGTTGATTTTACTTAGGGATAACAAGATTGAATCTAATAAACAAAATAGTAGGAAATTTAGCTACAGTACCGCTTACGATTAAATCACAATTGGTTGAGTATTGGCGAAATAGAAAGACTGTAATTCAAAAACTTAGGTGGCAATTTGATGTCAGGTTTTGGCATCTTATAAATGTCGGATATAGGCTCGTATTGATTTCTGGATTCGTATGGATACTTATTTTAGGTATAAATATATTTTTAAAACATCAGCCAGGGCAGTGGGTTACGGAGAATACAAAAAGTAAATTTTATGAGAGAGTCGAATCTTTAAGTATACTTGCTGGTTTAATTATTTATCTTTGGAACAGAAAAAGTCCTGAAGCACAAGAACAAAAACGCTCTAATTATGAAGCTTGGCAAGTTATTAATTCCGCAGGAAATCAAAAAGGTAGTGGTGGACGTATTCAGGCGTTAGAAGAATTAAACGAAGACAATGTATGTT
Organism: Rivularia sp. PCC 7116; assembly: GCF_000316665.1. Classification (GTDB taxonomy): domain Bacteria; phylum Cyanobacteriota; class Cyanobacteriia; order Cyanobacteriales; family Nostocaceae; genus Rivularia. The sequence continues at coordinate 4,065,894 of NC_019678.1, forward strand.
TAGCTGGTTTAACAGTAGCATATGCTGACCTAACAAATATTAAGCTTCGAGGAGCAAACTTAGCTAGAGCCGATCTTAGAGGTACTAAGCTCAATCAATCCGATTTTACTAATGCAAATCTTGCTGGTGCAGACCTTCGCGATGCAGACCTCACCAATGCAAATCTTGCTGGTGCAGACCTTAGTAACGCAGATCTCACCAATGCCAACCTTAATAGCGTTCAACTAGTCAAGGCACAATTAATAAATGCAAGATTAGTCGATACAGACCTAAGAAAAGCTAACCTTAACGGTGCGTATTTAATTGATGCAAACATTAATAGAGCCAATTTAAGCGGAACTAATTTAAGCAATGCAGATCTCACCAGCGCCAAACTCCGTGAAACTTTTCCCTCGAATACAAACTTCTGCGGTGCAAATCTGAGTGGAATTGACTTTAGTGGTTTTATTCTCAACGGTATAAATCTTCGGTGGGCAAAATTAATTGGTGCCAATTTGACAAGCACTAAATTTATAGGTGCAGACCTCCGCGAAGCAAATTTTGTAGGTGCCAATTTAGATAATGTTGACTTCAGCAATGCCAATCTTAGTGGCACAAATTTGAGCGGTGCTGATTTGAGTGGTGCTGATTTGAGCGGTGCTTATTTAAGCGGTGCTTATTTTTATGATGCTGATTTAAGTGACGCTAATCTTCAAGGTGCTGATTTGAGCGGTGCTTATTTTTATGATGCCGATTTAAGTGGCGCTAATCTTCAAGGTGCTGATTTGAGCGGTGCTTATTTTTATGATGCCGATTTAAGTGGCGCTAATCTTCAAGGTGCTAATTTGAATGGTGCTGATTTAACTGATACTTACATTGATAGAGCCAAAAATTGAACTTAACTGAAGAACAACTTAAAAATACTCTTATGCGGTAAGTCGCTATTATTGGCTATTAAACAATTAATATTAATAATCAAATAATCGGTAAACAAATATACAATTAATACCATCATGAAAAATAATATAAATGCTTTAAATAATAAACCTCAAGCTTTAGTTGTTGGAATAAATAAATATGAATACAGAACAATAAAAAACCTCAAAATTTCTGTTAACAATGCCAAATATATAGCAAATAGACTTGTTAGACAAGGAGACTTTGAAGCAGAGAGATTTCATCAGATAACCCGAAAAAATCTAAAAGAACAAATTGTTCAGCTTTTTAAACCGAAAGGGTATCACCCCGAAATGGCATTATTATATTTTTCAGGATATATGCAAGTTAGAGATGAGGGGTTCAAAGAATTTTTTTTGGTAACTAGTGATTCTAATCCAGATGAAGATTATGAATTAGGAGTATCTTTAGAATGGTTAAAGCAAGTATTACAAGAGAGTCCGGTAGAACAACAAATAATTATTTTAGATTGTTGTTATCCTATAGACCAAAGACTAGATGTAGGAATAGATAATTTCATACCTGGATATAAACTTGGAACAGATATGTTTTTCCTGATTAATCTTCATAAAAATAATAGTGTTTTCCAAGAAAAATCTTATACTAGTACTTTAACTTTAACTACTGCAATACTTAACATACTTCAATTAAACTATGAACAAGGAATAAATTGTATCGATAACAAAATATTAATCAAAGAATTAAAAAGAACATATGAAAATAACTTAAAAAGGAATGGATATTATAAGCTTATTTCTTTTGGCAAGCGCATTAATATTTTAGGTAAGCCTTCTATTAATCGCGGTAAAACACATCTGATGCCAGCTTCTGGTGTAAATCAACGCAAAAATCCTTATAAAGGTTTAGCTTTTTTTAAAAGTGAAGATGGCGAGTATTTTTACGGCAGACAAAATTTAACTGACGAGCTGCTTGAAAAAGTACGTAATAATAACTTTTTGGCAGTTTTAGGAGTATCCGGAAGCGGAAAATCAAGCCTTCTCAGAGCGGGATTAATTTATAAACTCCAACAAGGCGAGCAAATATCGGGCAGTGAAAATTGGAAAATTGTTGTTTTTTTGCCCGGAATACGTCCTCTTGAAAGTTTAGCAGAAGAATTAGCAAGAGAAGTGTTAATAGATACGTCTCAAGATTATGATTTGGAACTTCCGAAAAAAATAGCTGAAGCTAAAAAATATCTTGACGAAGGTTCTGATGGTTTAGTAAAGCTGATTCGCAATATTGACACGAAGCGAGTAGTGCTATTTATGGATCAGTTTGAAGAAACTTTTATACTATGCAATAGCAACAAAGAGAGAGAAAAGTTTTTTGAATGCATATTGAATGCTTGCCAGAAAGTTAAAAATAATAAGCTTTGTTTAGTTTTATCTTTAAGAGCGGACTTTTTTGGTAAATGTGCCGAGCAGGAATATTACGGACTTGCCAGAAAAATTCAGCAACATCTTGTATTTATAACCCCAATGAATCCTGAAGAATTAGTAGAAGCTATTGAGAAACCGGCAAGCGAATTGGGTGTAGATGTTGATAACGATTTTACAAAAAAGTTAGTTAATGAGGTCAAAAATGAACCTGGAAGTTTACCTTTACTACAATATACTTTAGAAAAAAATTGGGAAGAGAATGCGAAATATTGGAAAGGAGGAAGTGAGATAAAATTAAAAGATAAAACCAATAAATCTTTAAATATAATTATCGAAGAAAATGCTAATCATGTTTACTATAGTTTGAGCCAAACGGAAAAATCAATAGCTAGATATATTTTTCTAAAACTAACTTTTTTGGGAGAAGGAACGGGAGATACCCGCAAAAAAATTAAAGCAAGCGAACTAGAACGAAATCATATGTCACGTTATGACAAAGGAGACATTAAACGGGTAAAACAAAAACTAATAGTTCATAAATTAATTATTAGCTACAAAGTAAAAATAGATGATGGCGACGAAGTTGAATTTGTTAACTTAGTTCACGATGCATTAATTCGTCACTGGTCAAAACTGCGCGTTTGGCTGGGTGAATATCGTGTCTACAGCAAATTTAGAGAAGATATTCAGGACAAATCAGAAAAATGGGAAGCTAAGGAAAGAGATACTAGCTACCTTTATACAGGAGAAGAATTAAAAGAAGCTGAAAAATCAATTGAGAATTACGGACATATTTTAACTTTAAATGAACTAGCACAGAATTTTATCGAAGCTAGTAAAGATTACCGCGATGAACTTAATAAAAAAGAACATAAGTCAAACAAAGAAAAAAGACGCAATCGATTAACTTTTATTCTTCTAATACTGTTACTATCTATTCTAATTTTCAATATTATTGCATTCTATAACTTCTCTTCCCAAAGAGTTAGAACCGAACAAAACAACAGATATATATTTAACCAAAGTGTAGCTCTGACTAGCTATTCTAAATCGCTATTTAGTGAAAAACAACAGTTTGATGCGCTCATAGAAGGGTTGCGAGCAGTAGTACCGCTCAAAAAGCAAAAATAACCTCTTCCCCAAAATATCAAATCCGTATTAAGACAAGCAGTAGAAGGAGTTAAAGAACGCAATCGCTTGCAAGGTCATACAGGTTCAATTTACAATTTAGTTTTTAGTCCTGATGGTGAAATATTAGCTTCTGCTAGTCTTGATAAAACAATAAAATTATGGAACGTTGAAACTGGTGAAGAAATTCTTCCTCGCCTGAAAACACATAAACGTAAAGTTTATAACGTTGTTTTTAATCCTCAAAATGGTCGGCAATTAGCTTCTAGTCGGTCAACAAATAATGACTTTAGAAGGACATAAAAATAAGGTTAGTAGTATTAGCTTTAGTAGTAATAATAAATTTTTGGTTTCTGGTAGCTATGATAAAACTGTCAAAATATGGTATTTAAAAACCGGTGAAGTTATTCATACTCTTACAGGGCATACAAGAAAAGTAGAAGCCGTTAGCTTTAGTCCAAATAGTAATATCGTAGCTTCTGGCAGCGCTGATAAAACAATTAAGCTTTGGGATGTTAAAACAGGTAAAGAAATAAAAACCTATGCCGAACATCAAAGTGATGTTTTAAGCGTTAACTTTAATTCCGATGGCACAATTTTGGCTTCTGGTAGTGCTGACAAAACAATAATTTTATGGAAAATTCCCAGTCAAGATAAAATCGCTTCAGCAGAAAACGCCAATTTAGATCGATTAATTAGTCAAGGTTGTGAATGGGCACGCGGCTATTTACAAAACAATCCCAACGTACCCGAACACGATAAGTATTTGTGTGACAATATTAATCCGTAATATATAGATAATTTGATTTATTACCAAGCCCCAGCGATATGGTAAATGTTTTACCGAGCATGATATAAGTCGGCATAAATAAATCTAACGATGGAAAATCAAATCTACACCACCGATGTTTTAGTAGTCGGCGGTGGTACCGGGGGAACTACCGCAGCGATTCAAGCAGCGCGACGTGGTGCAAAAACTATTTTGGTAAGTGAATTTCCCTGGCTGGGAGGAATGTTAACTTCTGCTGGAGTTTGCGCTCCCGATGGTAACGAATTAGAAGCTTTTCAAACTGGGATTTGGGGTGATTATTTGAAAGAATTACAACAGCGACAACCGGGAGGATTGGATAACTGTTGGGCAAGTCTTTTTAGCTATCATCCCCAAATCGGGGCACAAATTTTTGCTGATTGGGTAGCTCAATTAACAAATCTGCAATGGTTTTGGGGACAAGTGCCGTTAGAAGTATTATCCGAAGATAATTGCGTTAAGGGAGTTAGATTTGCAGATTTTATCGTAGAAGCCAAAATTACTCTTGACGGTACCGAATTAGGAGATTTACTGGCTTTAGCCGATATACCTTTTCGCTGGGGTTGGGAATTACAATCTGAATTCAATGAACCCAGCGCACCAGTTACACACAATTCTCTCACCGCAAAATACCCAGTACAAGCCCCTACTTGGGTAGTAATCATGCAAGATTACTGCGAAAATTTAGCTCCAGCAATTACACCAGCATCAAATTACGATTCATCCTTATTTGCAGGTGCTTGGGATGATTATGGTGCAGAAAAATTTTTGAATTATGGCAGCTTAGGAAATGGTCTTTTGATGATAAATTGGCCTAACTGTGGCAACGACTACGGCGAAGGCTTGGGGCGGCTGGTTGAATCAGAGCAAGCAAAAAGTGAGTTTCTTTATGAATGTCGTAATTATAGCCAAAATTTCGCTCATTTTATTCAATCTAGTCTTGGTCGTCGCTACGGCTTGGCTGACAATGTTTTTCCTACAATCAAAAATCATTCAGGTGCTTTCGCTTTTCATCCTTACTACCGAGAAAGCCGTCGTTTGGTAGGGCTAACTACGGTGAAGGAACAAGATATATTGCCAGTTTCTGGAACAAACGCAGCGCCTTTATATCCCGATAGTATAGCTATTGGAAACTATCCCAACGACCATCATTATCCAGGAGTAAAATTCGAGTTACAACCAAAATCAATCCGGTGGGGAGGGCGTGTTACGGGAACCCCTTTCAGCATTCCCTATGGTTGCTTGGTTCCAGCAAAGGCAGACGGTTTATTAGTCTGTGAAAAAAATATTTCCGTATCCCATATCGCCAACGGTGCTACCAGATTGCAGCCGGTGGTGATGAATATCGCTCAAGCCGCAGGAATGGCTGCGGCAATGTGTATTGAGCTAAACATTCAACCCAGAAATTTACCTGTAAGGGCATTGCAACAAGCTTTATTAAATGATGCGCGATCGCCTGCGGCAATAGTGCCTTTGTTCAATTCATTACCAAGTCATCCCGATTGGTTAAAGGAGCAACTGTATTATTTAGACAATTTGCATGATTATATTGCTATCCTTACTTCTGGTAGCACATCATATTTTAAGTACTCATACGGTACAGCAACTAGAAGTAAACTACGCAATATTTACTCTGTCGGCGGTATTTTCCAGCGTGTATATCAGCAAAATTACAGATTTATATTTATCTCTACATCTGTATCTAAAACATATAATTATCAGCTTATAGCTTTAAGCCCAACCATAAATAAAAGGTTGTGTTCCTTACAAAATGGCTCTTATCTCAGTATTAGCGGTTCCATTAATCATGCAGCTAACTGGTTATTAGTCGAACACATTACTAAAAAAACCAGCACATTTAATTTAGAGTAAAAAAAAACACTTTTTGGTAAAATTTCCGGATGCAGTAATTAAAACTAAGTATCAGTGAAGTGGATAGTTCAAAAATAGACATCTACTATGCGTAAAGCCATTTCACTTTTAGCTACAAGTATCGTATTCGGCTCCTTAGCTGTTAACTTCCAAGGAATTGGAAACTCTTTAGAAACAGAAATGTTTTCTACTTCTGTAGAGCAAGAATTACTATTGAGTAGATCCAACCCACGCAAGCCTAGAACACCTCATCGAGGTAGCGGACGCAGAGAATTTATGGGATATTCCAACCACGCTTAATTCTGCTGCATCGCTACAGGAAGTGCTACGTATAGAACCGTTAAGTCGTGTTATTTCAAGTATATTTCTCGTATAGTTCGTAGGGTTTAGAGAAATTATTCTTACCTTTCGCAGCTTCACGCAGATATAATATATAGCTACACGATATTGTTAAATAATTTTTCGTTACCATTTATTTCATTTTGTATAAATAGTCAGTCAAACCAATATATATCAACGGTTACTTAATTGACTGTCTACTTCGATAGCATCACAATCGCTTCTCAAAGAGAAAATTTCCTCCCGCACGTCGTCTGCCACTACGAAGGTTAATCCTCTATTTGTTTTCATATTTATAATGATTCCTGCTTTACTAGTGAGTCGGACATCTAATTTGAATATGTCTTCATTCCCACCAGAGGAAACAAATCGACTTATCGGTTTGCTATAGTTTGCTATATTTTACAGCAACTGCTTTCTTATTAATTGAGTAGATAATATCTGCTGAAGGGGAGTTAGGAATTTTTTTGGGAAGATATAAATTAATCAGATGCTTGAATTGATGTATCTAATATCTTTTCTAAGCGCTTTCTCAAGCTTTGAGTTCTATTTATAAATAAGTATAAGTAGCAAGTAATTTCATTTACGCTCCCGAGCGGATAATTAAAGATTACTCAGTCCTGCTTGCTTGTTTACAATGAATTTTATTAACAGGTGATTCATTCACCTAAATATTATGTATCGTATGATTCTTTAAGACTAGAGGCAAGTTATTGTCTCTAGTTTTTGTTTTGTGCTTATAAATATGCATATAAAGCTTCCTTAGTTAGGGAAAAATTTTTAAGTGTCTAAGAAGATTGACAAAAAGGGAGCATCACAGTTTTAAACAAATATTTTCGAGCATAAGCAAAGCCCACCGGTAAGGCAGGCTTTGATCAAATTGGGATGCTTCCGGCAACAATTTATGCCGAGGGTTTACGAGCAATTAGATATTTGCTCATATGATGAACCTGTATTTCAATATTGTTAAAACCAGCATTTTCTAAACGTTCCACTAAATTATCATTTACATAATTCATGTAGAAAGGTTCGTGGAAGGTTTCGTGGAAGTTTTGCATTGCGGCTTCTACTTCCGGTGAATCACTCAATTGAACTGAATCGCAAATAATAAAAGTTCCACCCGGTTTTGTGACTCGGAAAGCTTCATTAATTACTCGCTGACGTATTGCTGCTGGTAACTCGTGGAAAAGGAAAACGCAAGTTGTAGCATGAAAATAGTCATCTAAATAAGGTAACTCTTCGGCATTAGCTTGTAAAAGTTGGGGTAATTCTCCCGGATTTTCTGAGAGCAGTTGATTTGCTTTCCGCAAGTAAGTTGGTGATAAGTCGGCACCAAATAGTGATGCTTGAGGTAAAGCTGCTCGTATCATTTTTAAAGTACGCCCGGTACCGCAAGCTATATCTAAAATTCGTTGTTGGCGTGGAGATACATCTGCAAATACTTTTAACCCTTGTTTTAATGAAGCCAAAATTCTGCGTCGCATTGCATCAGCAGCACCATTAAAAAGAATTTCCACTTGTAAATCGTACAAGTTAGCAGATAATTCACTTAAATAACCATCGGTTTGATGATGGAAATTCCGCACGTAATATTGGGGATAATCTGTAGTATCTATATTTGGAGAGAATTCTTGATATTTATCAGATTTAGCTCGCTCCCAAATTTGAGGTAAATCCATCCATACTTGTGGATAGTACAGAAAAAAGTCTTCCCAAGGATTATCAAACAGCAGACTTTTTGGGTATACTCCCCGCTCCGCATCTTCCCAGTCTGCTTCTAATAAATTATTTAGACGCTCTTGAAGTTTGGGTAATAACTCCGCAGGAATCGGCGTTACTTTTTTATTCACCGGAGACAACACATTCATCAGCTGCGTGCTGAGAGTCTTGTGAGCTAGACCAAAAATACTTTTACTTTGTTGAAATGTCTGGTAAGTCAGTTTTGTTAAAACGTCTGGCATAGGAATTCAATATTTCATTACCTAATTCTAATTTTATGTAAATTTTTCTTAATAAACAATAATAAGTCTTAAAAAAATCCCCAATTTTAACGAAGCTATTTTAATAAAAAAATGATAATGCTTGTTACCTCCTCACTAGCCCCAGACGGGGGATACTTTTCCCGAGCCTCTGCCCTTCTCCGCTACATTGAGGCAGTTGCAATAAAAAAAGAAAGCACCATCAACGATCGAGCGTTAAATTTTGACTTTCCCTTGGAAAAAACCTGTCCAAAATTGGTCAGACTTCGCTTTTTGGCGGCTTAAATAATCTTATTTTCACCCAAGATATTGGGTTAAGCCGCCAAAAAGCATCCGAGTTGACTTGTTTAACAAGTGGATTTTGGATAAGTCTGACCAATGCCGGGATAACTTTAATGAAGCCCCTGCGCGCTACTACTGGGCTAAAGAAATTATCGGAGTTAGTGAAATTAACTAATTTCCGAAGATGAAAATAGTTTACATAAATTTATATATAGTTTTCATAATATAAGTCAAAAAGAGTAGTCATTGTTACAGAATTATTCATATAATCATATAAAGCGCCAATAAGCTTACTACATATTGATTAAATATAAGGAGTCCAAAAATATGAATACTCAAGAAAAAGCCCGTGCTTTAATGCAAGGTCATTATCAAACAATTAAAAATCGTCAACAATCAATGCTTGAACGTGCAGGAGAGGAGATTGGTCTTCCTGGAGAAACATCTCGCTACTGGAACCCGATTCAAGGAAAGATAAACCCTGGTGCTTGGAACAGCTATGACCGCAGTAGTGCGACGATGAGCTAAAACCGTTTTAAATGTAGAGCAAGGCAGTTAGGAACTATCTATCCCTTGCCTCCTTTTCCGCTTTTCTCCCTTCTTTATCTTAAAAAAAAGCCACCTTCGCAAAGGTGGCTTTATTTATGCTTTTAATTATGCTCGATTCAGCAAAGCTACAAAAAATCTCAAATTAACAATCGTAATATAGAGAAAATTCGTAGGGATGAGGACGTAAGCGCATGGGGTTAACTTCAGTGTCTAGTTTGTAAGCAATCCAGTTTTCAATGAAGTCTTCGGTGAATACCTCGCCTTGGGTTAAGAAATCATGGTCTCTTTCAAGAGCTTCTAGAGCCAAATCCAAAGAACCTGGTGTAGAAGGAACGGAGGCTAACTCTTCAGGAGAAAGTTCATAGATATTCTTATCTAAAGGTTCGCCGGGATCAATTTTGTTTTTAATACCATCTAAACCAGCACAGAGCATCGCAGCAAAGGCTAGATAGGGGTTACAAGTTGCATCAGGACAGCGGAACTCTAAACGCTTGGCTTTGGGATTGTCTCCAGCAAGAGGAATACGCACGGAAGCGGAACGGTTCCCTTGGGAGTAAGCCAAGTTTACTGGTGCTTCGTAACCGGGTACTAAGCGCTTGTAAGAGTTAGTGCTGGGGTTGGTGAATGCTAATAGTGCTGGTGCGTGCTTAAGAATTCCACCAATGTAGTGAAGTCCCATTTCGCTCATTCCCGCGTACTTATCACCTGCGAATAAAGGCTTACCATCTTTCCAAATGGATTGGTGGGTATGCATACCGGAGCCGTTATCTTGAAATACTGGCTTAGGCATGAAGGTAACTGATTTACCGTATTTCTTAGCTACGTTTTTGATAACGTACTTGTAAATCATCAACCAGTCAGCAGCTTCGATTAGCTTACCGAAGCGGAAGCCTAATTCGCACTGACCACCTGTTGCGACTTCATGGTGATGCTTCTCAATCGGAACGCCACATTTTGCCATTTCTAGCAACATTTCTGTCCGCATATCTTGCGAAGTGTCGGTTGGAGAAACTGGGAAATAACCTCCCTTATAATCTGGCTTGTAACCGAGGTTAGGGCCTTCCTCTTTACCAGAATTCCAACGACCTTCTACGGAATCTACATAGTAATAGCCTGCATTCTGGGTTTGGTCAAAACGAACATCGTCAAAGATGAAAAATTCAGCTTCTGGCCCAAAAAATGCTGTATCACCAACACCGACTGATTTTAAATAATCAACCGCTTTCTGAGCAATCACCCGAGGACAACGGTCGTACCATTCACCCGTGCGGGGTTCTTTGATGCTACATACAATGCTCAGAGTCGGTTCTTTCATGAAGGGGTCGATCCAGGCAGTATTTGGATCTAGCACCATTGACATATCTGACTCGTTAATGGCTTTCCAACCCCGAATACTCGAACCGTCAAATGGTACACCATCGGTGAAAGAACTTTCATCGATTTGGTCTTGAAACATTGTTAAATGCTGCCAAATACCTGGCATATCGATGAATTTCAGATCTATCATCTGAATTTTTTGGTCTTGAATCATTTTCAAGACTTCTTGTGGGGTTGTCATGGTTACTCCTTATCTGCCAATACGCAATGGATTAATACTGAAATATTCAAAAAACTGTTGACCGGTTCCCATTAAAAATTTTTAATGGGGTCCGTTGACCCTCAGAAGCTGAAACCACTTGTTTAAGGGCACCCTTAACAGTTTTTTTGAAGAAAAAACTTTTAAGAGAACCGTTGACACACCTGGAATATGGTAAATAGAGGGACTCCAAAAAAGTGTATCATTTGTAACAAAATGACGATTCTAAAGGTAATATTAACCTTTTACTAAATCATCTACACAAAAATAAAAGTTCATCTTATGAGGGTCAACTTTGGCATAGAATCCTTAAGTAGTATGGATTGCTTTTTGCCAGATTTTGGCTAAGTTAACACAAAATACATTTTTGATGGACTATTAGCCAGATTAATATCAAATAATAGATAGGAATGAATGGGAGATAATAAAAATGCAAGATGCCGTAACAAATTTAATTAAGAATTATGATGTTACCGGACGGTATTTTGATAGAAATGCAGTAGATTCGCTCAAATCGTATTTTGAGAGTGGCACCCAAAGAATACAAGCTGCTGCTGCTATCAATGCCAACGCAGCATTTATAGTCAAGGAAGCTGGCGTTAAGTTATTTGAAGAGCAGCCCGAATTAATTCGTCCTGGTGGAAACGCTTATACAACTCGTCGTTATGCAGCTTGTCTGCGAGACATGGATTACTATTTGCGTTACGCTACCTATGCTTTAGTTGCTGGCAGCATGGATGTGCTAGACGAGCGAGTACTGCAAGGTTTACGCGAAACTTACAATTCTTTAGGAGTTCCGATTTCTCCTACCGTTGCCGGTATCCAAATCATGAAAGATATGGTTAAAGAGCAAGTAGCTTCTGCGGGTATTTCTGATACTAGCTTTGTGGACGAGCCTTTTGACTATATGACAAGAGAATTGAGCGAAACGGACGTTTAATTATGATGGGAGTTGGGAATGGGGCATTGAGCATTGGGAATAGTTGGGAGTTAGGAGTTAGGAGTTAGGAGTTACAATTCTTCCCCCTCTACCCCCTCTTTCTTTCAATGCCCGATGTCCCATGCCCGATGCCCAATGCCCAATTAGCAATTACCAGTTACCAGTGAAGCAGCGACTTGATGTTTTATTAGTAGAAAAAGGTTTATCTTCGTCTCGTCAGCAAGCACAGCGGTTAATTCAGGCTGGTGAAGTGTTGGTTAACGATAATCTTGTTGATAAGCCGGGGACGGATATTGATGTTGCTGCTGAAATTAGAGTTAAGCAGAAGTCGCGTTTTGTTTCTCGTGGTGGAGAAAAGTTAAAGAAGGCTTTAGATAATTTTGATATTTCTGTAGAAGGGCGTGTTTGTTTAGATGGCGGGATTTCTACAGGGGGGTTTACTGATTGCTTGCTACAATCGGGAGCTAAATTAGTTTACGGTATTGATGTTGGTTACGGACAAGTTGATTGGCGCTTGCGAAATGATGCACGGGTAGTTTTGCGCGAGCGTACTAATTTACGACATCTGACTCCGGAAGATTTATATGGATTTGGGGAACAAGAAACTAAAAAAAATAAGAATTCTCAAAATAATCATCAAAAAAATTTACCTCCCCTATCTGGGATAAAAGAGGTTTATGAAAGGGAATTCCCCGATTTGGCTGTGGTAGACGTGTCGTTTATTTCTCTAACTAAAGTTTTGCCCGCGCTATGGAAACTTTTGCAATCTCCTCGCGAAGCTTTGTTACTTGTGAAGCCGCAGTTTGAAGTTGGAAAAAACCGAGTCGGCAAAAAAGGAGTTGTACGCAATCCTAACGATCAAGCTGATGCCATTTTTCAAGTTTTGCAAACTGCTACAGAATTAGGATGGTGTTACAAAGGTTTAACTTGGTCTCCGATTACTGGCCCTGCTGGTAATATTGAGTATCTATTATGGTTGGAATCTAATTTGCAAACTTCATCACCCGATTTACCAGCTATTAAGCAAATTACTTCTGATGCTGCGGGCAGCTTCAAGCAAAGCTAATGATTTTAGTGTTAACTTTTCTTCACAAACACAAACGTTTCTCTATATTCATAAGCGGCGATCGCTACTAAATAGCTTCTTTGCTTCCCCGTTATTTTAATCGTTCAAAATATTATTTAAATCAAAATATAATTTCAATTGTTAATTATTTTTAGAGAAAAAATAAATTGAAAATTGCTCGCGGCATGAGATAATAATTATGTGAGATTAATCTTTTCATAATGGGAATATTAGCTTTAATAAAAATTTGAGCAATATTCCAATTATAAAAAATACTTTCTAAAGAAAATAATATCATCAAACCGGTACTTATAATCAAAAATTTTTTATTTCTATTTCGATTTTTATAGCCGATTAATTGATTGAAATTTTCAAGTTATAAAAAATACTTAAGAATGAATAATTAAGTATTTATTTGCAGAAAAAGCAGTGGTTATATTAGCTATTGTTGTAAACAAAAAAACATTAAATATTTTAGGTAGTAGAATATTTTTGTAAGCAACGGGGATATAAATTCCATTATAAGCTTTGAGATTAACTATCGCTGCAAAATTTTCCTTGCTTGTTCTTCAATATTCTCGGATGTGGTTTTGATTAAAGTGTATGTGACAGTTAAGTCCATTTTTTCGCCTACTTGCAAAGTTTTTAACGGACTGAGAAATTCTAACTCAACATAAGCTTTTGGATCGTAATTGGTGTAAATTTCGGAATTACTATTATTATCGGGATAAATTACTTTATCTATTCTGGGTGAATCCATACGAACTGCGGTTTTTTCGCCCACCCATAACAATGTACTCGCATCGCTGCCAATTTTATGTGGTTTATCGCGATCGCGTGTCAAGGATAAGATACCGTTATCTATTTTTAAGTTAGCTGGCAAGTCGTCAGATTGCTTGTTGTAACCTTGAGGAAAAATTGAAGGTTGGGGTATCGCAGCGAAAACAGAAACTGGTTCGTTTAACTGCGTAATTGTCCAAACAGAGACTTGTTGTGAATCACCTTTGACTTTTTCAAAAGTGGTGGTGACTTTCATTATCGGTTCATTTGGTTCAAGTGTGATTTGACGGTAGAATCTAATTCCGTAAAATGGGTCAATTTCAGAAATTAACGTTATCTCATTTTTTTGGACTTCGACTTTAACTGGTACCGAATCAAAAGTATCGGGTGGCGGCCAACTTATTTTTGTCATTTTTTTCCATTCGGATTGTGGTGCTGGCCAAGTTTTATCACCACCGAAGTTATTCCATTCTTCAGATTTTTTATTAGGTACTTTACCGTATAGCTGCGAATCTTCCCAAAATGTATTTTCTCCATCAGGGAAGCGAAATTGCATTATTCTTCCAATTGCTGGAACTATAACTGCTTCTACTTGGGAGTTACTCAAAATATAAGAATCTTCCCAACCCTGGTAATTGATTTTTTTGATTGTCATTTTTTCTGAAATATTAGCGCTTACGATTAGATAGCAAATTCCTGCTAGGAATAATCCCAAACAAAATAATAGTAAGTGTTTAAGCTTGATATTGCTGGGAATATTCATTTTTATATTTAATTGACATATTTAATTTATATCTTTTCCTGAAATTATACAGTTATTATTTCATGCCAAAAGCCCAATCATAATTGACTGGGCTTTGTAATTGGGTATGTCCCGGTGGCTAGTTATAGAAGTTCTTGATAATTTGCTTATCTGAGAATGACTACAACATGCCTTTTCTTGATTCCGGACTTATTAATTAATTTCTACAGTACGAATTTGCCCATCGGGATAATAAACACCCAGACATTTATCTGAAGCATCTGCGATAACCCAAGGATGAGTCACAAAAGTTCGTTGTTTCTAACTTTGTCCTGGCTTTAGCTGTCTGTATAACTTTCTTTTACCAGAGTAGTCAAGCCAGTAGGTTTTAATTGCTTTTTAACTATTATTTTTAAACACGATAAAGGTATTTAAATCTGAACCGGAAGCAGTTGAACGAGACTTTGATTCAGATGGACATGTAGTACCAGTAGCCCCTGAAGCTACCTTCGCGGGCTTAAACTTCCCAAGCTGTCCGGAAACATTTTGGCAGTTATCCATAAATGCTGCTCCCTTCAGAGTTGAACCACGAGCAACTCTATTACCTCCAAGGCACTTGTTTTCCTTCTCTAAAAAGTGTTTAAGCTTCATCCCTCATCCAACTCGATGCAATCAGAAATTTACAATATCCACATTGCCAATAATTGCTTGCTTTCCTTTTAAATTACCTTTAGTATCTTTGACTTCTAAGACTTTTCCATTCTGAGCTTCAAACCATTCCAATGCAATCTGATAACTTCCCGATCGTAAGCTAGGCTGAGTTTTTAACAAGAAAACATCTCGCATAACTATACCCGAAGAAGTTCGATAATCGGAAACATAGTTATTAAGAAAGCTTGTCTGAGAAGTCTGCTTTATTTTTCCTTTAATATCGCGCAGGCTCATAGTAATCTTTGATTGTGGTGGTAGTGGCTGCAAAAATTTCCAATAGAATGCAACTGCTAAATCTTCACCGGGCTTTATTTTTGAAGTAATTGAGTCATAACCTAGTAAGCGTACCCGTTCGCCGAAAGACAAAGATAAGGGTACTTGAATATCTTTTAAATCTTCTGCTAACGGTAATATACCTGGATAAACTTTTGCATAATCAACACCATGTAGTTGAACTTTGTACAAGGGCTGAGAGCTGAGTCCATTTTGCGATTAATGCAAGACAACAAAACTAGAACGCACAGTGGAATCAACACAAGTGCAATTATTTCTGGGGTTTTCTTGCAGCTACCTCGTAATTTTGGTACGAGCAAGATTATCAAACAAGCTAACAATCCGACTTGCACCGCAGGAGAGAGACGGTAAACCAATACTAAGGGGGTAGTAACTGTTATCTAATTTCTACCCATATCTGGAAATATATACCCATATTGTCCAGATATAGTGTTAGTGGCGGCGTGTAACACGTATTTATAGTAAAGCGATGGCTAAAAGTTGTTGAAACGAAGTAATTGTTGCCTTTTATACTAATTAAAGTTTTAAGAATTAATAATTTTAACATTTACACTGTTAATGGTATTGAGAAGGATGATAAGTTTATATCTAATAATATAAAAATAGATGGTTTAACTGACAATTTAAGAACATTCCACTTCCATAAAGCCACATATTAGTGACTCCTGGATGGTGACGTAGAAAAGTATCAGCTAAATCGCCTTCAAATAAAAATTTAAAGAAGAAAGTACCACGAGATAGCCAAGACACTTCATCTACATTCAGCGGGACAGTTATTTCAAAGATACGTAAAAAAAAAGATATAAAAAAAATGCCGCTCAAAAGCGGAGAAAATTTTGTTTTGGCAAAAAAATATCTCATATACTCGTATTAATTATGCTTTTAAAGTTAAAGACCAAGCTAATTTTTACCCGGTTGTATTCCTACAGTATTTAGTGGAATCCGGTAAACGCTATTACCAGCAGTAATGTAAAGTGTTTTATAGTCTTTATTTCCCCAAGCCAAATTTGTAGCTTTTTCAGGAACGCTTATTTTATCGAGAAGTTTACCTGCTGGTGAAAAAATCCACACACCTCCAGAACCAGTACCGTAAACATTACCTTTGGTATCTACTTTGATTCCATCGGGTACACCTTTATCTGTAGAACCAGTTAATTCTGCAAATACCTTACCTTCACTTAAAGTTCCATCTGGTTTGACATCAAAGACGAGAATATGTAATTTTTCCGAATCACTAACGTATAATTTTGTTTCATCGGGAGAAAAAGCAATTCCATTGGGACGAACTATTTCTTTATTTAACAAGGTCAAATTCCCATTTTCTTCCCAACGATAGATACCATAAAATCCTAATTCTTCTTCTTCTTTTTTGATTCCATAAGGTGGATCGGTAAAATAAATACTATCATCCGACTTCACTGCAATATCATTGGGACTATTAAGCCGTTTATCTTTGTATCGTTCAGCTAAGACGGTGATTTTACCATCTTTTTCAGTCCGGGTTAATTTGCGGTTATGTTGAGCGCTAATCAATCTTCCTTGATTATCATAACTATTACCATTGGTATTTCCAGAAGGACGACGAAATATAGTAGGTTTGTCTTTAGTATTCCACTTATATATAGTATCTGCTGGAATATCGCTAAAAAGTAAAAAGCCCTCGGGATTCCAAACAGGACCTTCCGTGAATTTTAATCCGCTAAACAACTTTTCTACTTTAGTATTATCATCAACAATATCTGACGTTTCAGATGTATTAGCAGAAGTATTTCCACAGCTTGATTGTAAACTTAATAAGCCCAATAACAAACTGTATGTACCTATTCGGAAAGTATTATTCATCATTTTTATAATTTAACTGGTAATTGGTAATTGGTAATTGGTAATAGAGAAAATATAATTTTATTTATTTTGTTTCTTTAGTGAGAATAAATATCTAAATATCGGATAAAAATGTTGAAATTATTGTACGATAACTATTAAAATTTTACTCCCGATTGGCTACTCTCGATTACTTAATTACCATTATTCTTAACAGATACAAACTTTCTGACTTTTCCATCGCTTTTAGACGTAACGTAAATTTCTCCTGCTTCATCTACTCCGAATCTGACATCAGAACGTTTGCTACCAATAATTTCTAGAAAACTAGCTGATTTTCTACCATCAAAAAGCCTCAGTTCTTTTATCTGTGCCTGTTTACCATTTACAAGCTTATCTACGGGTACGTGAAAAAAACGGGCATCGCTACCAAAATCTGCAAAAATATATTCACCGATTAATTCGGGAATAGCTTTACCTCGATATACATAACCACCCGTAATTGCAATCCCATAAAAACCCTCATAATCTTTGGGAATATCATGGTCATATTGAGCTACAGGATAAGTATAATCATACTCAGCATCATTTTTAGGTAAATCGAAAAGCACATTTTCGTTATCTTCTTTGATAACCCAAGTTCCTTCACGATTTCCCCATCCATAATTAGCACCCTTAACTATAAGATTCACTTCTTCAATAAAAGCTTGTCCGGTATCAACAGCCAACATTTTACCATTACCACCAGTGTCCCAACTTAAACGATGGGGATTTCGCAATCCATAAGCCCAAATTTCCCCTAATGTTTTTGAATCATTATCATTAGCAAAAGGATTCTCTTTGGGAATACCATATTTACCATTCTTACTATTATTACCACTCGGATTTATCCGCAGAATTTTACCTAAAGGAGTATTCAAATTTTGTCCGTTGTCGAGGGGATCTGTTTCGCTGACGGGAAAGCCATTACTACCTCCATCAGCTAAAGCAATATACAACATGCCATAATCAGCATCTCCCGGTTTAGCGTTTGGGTTGAATCCTAATTGTCCGACATTATGGTCTTCATAAGGTTCTTCGATACGGATTGTTTCTCTAAAATTTCCGGTGAAATAATTCGCAGCAGGATTATCAGCTTTCCATTCTAGAATTACATCGTGATGAGAACTTTCAATGGTTTTATTTTCGCTATCAAAAATTATTTTGGTAACGGGAAAATCAGGAAGACGATTATTTTTTTCTTCGGTATGTACGGTATAGAGAATTCCATTTTTAGCAAACTCTGGATGAAACGCAAAATAAGCAAAACCCTGTTGTTGGGTTTGATAGCTAAAGCCAGAACATACTAAACTTTTAAAATTCATATATAAAGAGGTTTCTCCATCATTAATGACATACAATTTCCCTCGCATATCATTAACAAATAACCTACCGCTACCGTCACCAGCATTAGTTAAAAAATTTAATCGAGCTACCTTGTCTCTTCCGGTTCCACTACCGGGAATTTGTGCTATTTCTTCTAAACCAACAATTAACTGTGATTTTTCTATTTTTTCGGGAATTGGGTCAGTTATCTGAGCGTGAGAAATACTAGAAAAAACTAAACTCGATATTAAAATAAACCCAGTACAAATAAAAAGATACAGCCTTTTTATTAAATTTTTTTTGACCAACACCATCTTCCTTCGTCTTCATCGCGAATTTTCCCATGTTCATAACGCTACGATATGACCGAAGCCCGATGCAAGCTCATCTAAAGAATTAAACCTAATCTTCAATTACAAATTTCCAATCCCTTACCATCGCAAAATATTAAACTGTTTGGATATATGCTTCTCTACATGCTTCGTAAGTGATAAATAGAATGTATGGTGTATTTAACAAAAATACATGAATACAAACATTAGCTGAGAACAGAACTGTGATGGAAGCAGGATTACAAATTAATTGGCTTGTGGCAACGTATGCTTGCTTGCAGTTTGTTGCTTGGGGATTTCTATCAATTTTGATTGCTGAGGTGATTCGAGATAGCTATCATGCTGCTTGTCATCACGTGCAATGGTTATCTAAATGGCATAACAAACACCATCAGGTATACAAGCGAGATTTATCGATAATTTCTCTGGAAGCTTATAAAGATTCTCAGCTTTATCACGACATTGTTGAATCGATATTGCTGCTGGTTATCATCGGCGCGATCGCAATTATTTTTCGTCCGGTAGGTTTATGGTTGGGTGTACTTTACGCTGCTACTTTTTTGTATGGAGCATCGTTAAGATATTTTTTAGGAAGAGTTGAAACCGACTATACTCATAAGCCGGGAGCATTAGAAGTTATTCCTTCAGTGTGGTGGGTAAATCGTACCTACCATTGGAGGCATCATTTTGATGACGTAAATGCTTATTATAGTGGTGTATTTCCTTTAGTCGATAAAGTTTTGGGAACCGCACTATCCGTTAAAGGTAAAACCGTCGCTTTAACTGGAGCATCTGGTAGTTTGGGACAAGCTTTAACCGCCGAACTAGTTGCTAAAAATGCTAAAGTTATTGCGTTAACGACAAATCCTGAAAATATTGTCGAACAACCTAGAGTGACTGCGCTTGCTTGGGAGTCTGGTAAAGAATCGGAATTGTTTGAACGTTTACGAAAAGTTGATATTTTAATTATTAACCACGGAGTAAATGTTTACGGTAGTCGTACATCGGAGGATATTGATAAATCCTTTGAGGTAAATGCATTTTCAGCAGTGAGATTAATGGACGTATTTTTCTCTACGGTTACTGGAGCAGATGCAAAAGCGACGAAAGAAATTTGGATTAATACATCGGAAGCGGAAGTATCCCCAGCTTTAAGCCCTTTGTATGAATTGAGCAAAAGAACCTTGGGAAATATTATTACTTTGAAAAGGTTGGATTCCCCTTGTACAGTTCGTAAATTGATTTTGGGGCCATTTAAAAGCCAATTAAATCCTTATGGGGTAATGTCAGCACAACAAGTTGCAAAAGGAATCGTGTTTTTAGCGCGTCGGGATTTTCGCAACATTATCGTTACCGTTAATCCTTTAACCTATATCTTTTTCCCAATTAAGGAATTGACTACCTGGTTGTACTATCGGGTTTTTAGTAAGAAATAACAAATTAGGGATTGGGGATTGGGCATTGGGAATGGGGCATTGGGCATCGGGCATTGTTCTAAGTGTATGGAAAGATAAAACATTATTCTTCCCCCTCTTCCCTCTCCCCATTTTTACCCGTCAAATTTAACCAAAATAACCAGTAGTAGATGACTATATTTCCTAATTTTCACAACCAATAAAAAAAGAGACGTAAAATTTTACGTCTCTACATTTAATAATTAGTAAATCACCAAAATCTGAATTTATTCTTCTGTTTCCACCGCATCATCTGCGGGTTCTATAACAATTGTTTCCGTTACTTCTGCATTATCTTCATTTTCCTCATTTTCCTCGGAAGATTCGTCTGATTCTTCACCACTATCGCCGGGAACTATTGCTACACCGTTAAGAAAATCGTCTTGATCGAGACGTTGTACTCTTACCCCAGTAGCAGAACGCGATTGAATGGAAATAGCGTTTACTGCTTGTCGGATAATAATACCGCGACTTGTCACCATCATTATCTCGTTATCTTCACTAACAATATGTAAACTTGCTAGTTGATCTTGAGTTTTGAGGTTTTTGAACTTGGTTGCCATTAAACCTTGTCCGGCGCGATTCTGCAAGCGGAATTGTCCGACTGGTACACGTTTACCGTATCCTCCGGTAGTAATTACTAAAACCCAAAGTCCAGAATTATTGTTATCCTCAACTTCTACAGTTGCTTCATTGTCTGAATCTTCAGTTTCAACTGTTTCTGCTTCAGTTTCTGCTTCTGCTTCTGAAACTGGGGCTATGTTGTTCAAAATGTGGGCGGGAAGAACATCCATCCCCACTAACTCATCTCCACCTTTACGCAACTTCATCGCTTTTACACCACGAGTTGCTCTACCCAAGGGGCGTAATTGTTCGTGAGTGCAGCGGAAATGAATTGCCATACCCATGCGAGAACCAATAATTACGCTATCTTCGGCTCTAGCGCGACGTACCCAACGTAATTCATCACCTTCTTCCAAGGAAATTGCAATCAAACCGTTAGCGCGAATATTGCTAAATGCAGCTAATGCAGTTTTCTTGATATAACCACCTTTGGTAAGCATTACCAAATATTCATCTTGGCTAAATTCACTTACCGGTACAATTGAGGTAATTTTCTCTTCCTTGGGAATCGGCAGCATTTGGACGATGGGTGTACCCCTGCTAGTACGAGAACCCAGAGGTAACTGGTAAGCTTTCATGCAGTACACTACGCCGCGTTCGCTAAAGAATAAAACGCTATCGTGGTCGCAACAAGTTAAGAAATGCTCTATATTATCGTCATCTTTTACCTTCGCAGCAGCTTTACCCCTAGTGGCACGGCTTTGCGCTTCAAAGGTATTAACGGGCATTCTTTTCATATAACCTTGCTGGGTAAGCAAAATTATGACTTTTTCGTTGGCAATTAAATCTATATCATCTAATTCCCCTTCTTTATGGGTAATTATCGTCCGCCGGGGTGTAGCGTGTTTTTCTCTTAATTGCTTAACTTCGGTTTCAATAATTTCTAATATCCGTTCTCTACGAGCTAAAATATCTCGTAAATCGGTGATTTGTAGCTGTAACTGCTCGTGTTCCAAGCGGATTTTATCAGCTTCTAAAGCAGTTAACCGTCGCAGCTGCATTTGCAAAATTGCATCAGCTTGTGCTTCGGACAACCCATAATTAGTAATTAATTCTCCCTTCGCTGTCGGAGCATCGGCAGCATGACGAATCAAGGCAATAATTTCATCTAAATGGGACTGCGCGATTAATAAACCTTGTAAAATATGGTCTCTTTCCTCAGCCTTCCGTAATTCATAACGGGTGCGTCTGGTAATCGCTTCAATGCGGAAATCTAAGAAAACCTCTAAAAACCGCTTTAACGTTAATAAAATGGGTTCTCCATTCACCAACGCCAACATATTTGCGCCAAAATTAGTTTGTAACGGCGTTAACTTGTATAAATTATTCAACACCACGCGAGGATAAGCATCGCGCTTGAGTTCGATAACTATCCGCATTCCATCGCGATCGCTCTCGTCGCGAATATCAGAAATACCGTCAATCCGCTTGTCGTTAACTAACTCGGCAATTTTTTCAATCAGCGCTGCCTTATTAGTTTGATAAGGTAGCTCAGTGATAATTATTGCTTCTTTTTCCGGTCTTCCTCGCTGCTGGAGAGTTTCAATATTAGCTACCCCACGCATGGTAATCGAACCGCGTCCGGTAGTATAAGCTTCCTTAATTCCCGAAGTACCGAGAATTTGACCGCCCGTAGGAAAATCAGGACCGTGGATATATTTAGTTAACTCAATATCCGTAATTTCCGGATTCTGAATCAGTGCTACCAATCCGTCAATTAATTCTCCCAAATTATGCGGAGGGATATTAGTAGCCATTCCTACCGCAATACCAGAAGAACCATTTAACAATAGCTGCGGTAGCCTTGCCGGTAAAACCGTAGGTTCCTGCTGCGAACCGTCAAAGTTGTCAGCAAAATCGACAGTTTCAGATTCGATATCTTGCAGTAAAGCGTCGCTAGTTAAAGATTGCAGGCGGCATTCAGTGTAACGCATAGCCGCCGGAGGGTCGTTGTCAACACTTCCGAAATTACCATGCCCCGAAATTAAAGGCGACCTCATCGAAAAACTTTGTGCCATCCGCACCAAAGCATCGTAAACAGCCGTATCTCCGTGGGGGTGATATTTACCTAAAACTTCCCCTACAACACGGGCGCATTTACGGAAGGGACGATCGGCCGTTAACCCCAACTCGTGCATAGCATAGAGAATCCGACGATGCACAGGTTTCAGACCATCCCTGGCATCTGGCAAAGCGCGACCGACAATCACGCTCATTGCATATTCCAGATAAGACCTGGACATCTCGTTTCTCAGATCCGTCGGGATTATCCGCTCCTGAGAGTAGGTCATAACCTAAAAAACTCCAAAAATCGCAAATTTTAGGGCTTAAATCAGAAAAAAAGCCAAATTATTCCAAATGATGCTTGAATAATCGCCATTATTTGGTACAATTTTAGCACATTTTGCGTATTTTTGCAGAAAGTGGGTATAGGGCATGGGGCATTGGGCATTGGGGATTGGGCATTGGTAATTGGTAATTGGTAATGGGGCATTTCTCGTTCTCTCGTTCTCTCGTTCCAAGGTTCTACCTTGGAATGCACTTCAAGAGGCTCTGCCTCGTCTTTAGCTGAAGGCAGAGCCTTCAAAAACGCATTTCCATGCAGAGCATGGAAACGAGAAAATTACTCTAACTCCTAGCTGCTAACTCCTAACTCCTAACTCTTTCCTCCGCTACCACAATCAACGCTTGGGCTTCCACATTCTTCGTGGGAATCATATTTGCAATACCTAAATTCAAGCTTATATCGGCAATCTTCAATTTCTCTATTTCACTACGTATCACCCGAGCAACGTGAAGCACTCCATCACCATCAGTATTAGGTAAAAGCACGGCAAACTGATATTCCCGATAACGCGCTACTAAATCAATCGCCCGCTTGGCACAGTTATTAATTACTTGAGCAATTGCAATTAAACATTCATCGCTCTTTTGATTACCATAAGCATTTTTATAAGATTCAAAATCGTTGATTTCGCATAAAATTAAGGATATCGGCAGCTTTTCTCTTCTGTAGCGCTGCCATTCTTGGTCTAAATATTCATCAAAACGGCGACGGTTGGCGATGTTGGTTAAACTATCTATTCTTGCTTGACGAGTTAATTCTAATTCTAAAAGTTTTGTTTGAGTGATATCGCGGATAGTTAAGGTAATTCCATCACCTAAGCTGACTGCAATGATTTGATACCAGTTTTGACTACCATTAGTTTCATAATATAGTTCTTTATCAAAAGATTTTCTGGTTTCAACTACCTCTACCAAGGAATCAAATAAACTCGGATTATCTAGAAAAATCTTGTTATTAAGCAGATAATCACCAATTAAATCTTCTTGATTGCTATAGAAGAATTTAGCAATTACAGGATTAGCCATTAAAAAGCGAAAATCAGTTATTTCTCCTGCAACGTTATCTCTTACCGCTTGCATTGCTGCGATTCCATCGAGGGAAGTATTTAAAATGCTTTCTAAAAAAGCGCGGGATTGATAGAGAATTTCTTTAGTTTGTTTGAGTTCCTGGATTTCATATTGTAGCTGCGAAATCTCAGAATTTTCCGGGGGGGGTAGGTATTACTGGCGACAGAGTTTTTTTTTGCAGTACCATTCGCAAGTTTGTTTTAGTAACTTTCTCTCCCAGAATCTCAGAAATCTGCTTCCATAATTTGTAAGCTACATCCTTGATATGTCCGACGCTCAAGTGCGAATTTTTGGCAATGGTGGCATATGTTTCGTTTTCCCATGCTGCTTTTAATATTTCTTTTTCTATAACGGTTAGTTGTTTACCAGCGTTAGTATACAAAGTTGTTTTGATAACTTTTAGTGCTTCTTCAAGGGTCATTAATAGGTTGGTTATAACAGTCCAACTTCTAAGTATAAATCAAGGTGCTATTATATACCGCTATTTAGATGTAGGTCAAAGTTACTATCTATCCGACTTTTCCGACCTTAATATCAGACTCATCCGACTGACATCAGCCTTACGAATGAGTGATTATAGACACATGAAATCAAACAAAGGTTTCTGAACTCATAAAGATAAAACATTTTATCAAAACAGTTCAATAACTAATTTTCATGTAATTAAAAGAGAAGGGAAAAATGAAAAAATTAATTTGCAATTCTTTAATCGCTTCCGTTGTAGCTGTTGCTGGTGCTGCTGGTTTTGCTGGTGAAGCGAATGCTCAATCAGTTGATGTTGATTTTAGCGGTACCGTTACTAGCAGTTGTGAGATTACTAAAGTTAGCGATGGTAATCTAGGATTAAGTAATAATAACAATACAAGTTTACGTAGTAAACCATCTGAAGCTAGTGATGGAAAAGCGGGTGAAATTAGTGTTACTTGTGCGGGTTCTGGAGATATGTCTGTTACTGAACCGGTAGCTGTTAGTCAAGATGCTCAAAATTTCGCTGATCTCAGTGATTTTGGTGCAAGTTCTCAATTATATCTTAATGCACAAGGTAGTGGCGGCGTACTAGCTTCACAAGATCCAACCTTTGGTTCAAAAACTGTCACTTCAAACGGTCAGCCAGTATCAGTATATGCTTTTATCGCTGTGGGAAGCTCGACTCAGCCCGTTCCAGAAGGTGATTACACATTCAGAACCACAGTTACTGTAGCTCCACAGTAAATAACATATATCGTCCTATTAATAGGAACAATTCCCCATTTGTAGTTTATTACAAGTTGCAATGGGGATTGTTATTTTAAATATTTAAATCTTCCCTACAAAATAATACTGAAATTAAAATAATGAATAATCTTCAGAAGTTTCTATGTGCTGTGACTGGCACAGTATCAGCATTGTGCATTTTTCCTGAAATTGTGCAAGCTCAAATAAAAATTACTCCTTTGGTGATTGAAAAAGAAGTCAGACAAGGAAAAGCACAAGGGGTAATTAATATCACGAATACTAGTAACGAAACATTTCGCGCTCGCGTATATACTGCACCTTTTACTTATAATCAAAATGGATTTGAAGAATTAGAATCTAGTCCCCAAGATTTAAGTCCTTATTTAACTTTCTCTCCTCGCGAATTAGTATTAGAACCGGGACAAACCCGCCAGATTAGAGCAATTTCTCGGTTGCTCCCGAGTTCTGCAAAAGGGGAATATCGAGCAATTATTTTTACCGAAGATTTAGAAGAAATAAAAACGACTAGTGGCAATCAAACTATAGGTGTAACACCTCGTATGGGTGTAACTTTTTATGTCCGGAATGGTGATGCTTCTCCAAATTTAAAATTAGAAAGCGCTAGTTACAATCCCGAAACTAAAAAAGTTAGTCTTCAAGTTAAAAATAGTGGCAATGCAACCGCTCGTCCTAAGATTAAATGGAATTTACAAAATTCATCAGGAAATGTAGCAAATGGTAGAGAAAATGCTTATACGGTAATAGCTGAAGGTGAAAGAAATATTCAAATTGATTTATCTGCTAAAGAAAAAGAAATCGCTGCGGGTAACTATAAATTAACAGGTAAATTAACTTGGAGAGAAGGAGATAAGGATAAGAGTTTACCTTTTAATGTTGATGTGAATGTTTCGGATAAAGTTACGGCAACAGATGTGACGGATAATCAAAAAGCTTCGTTGGAAAGTCGGTTGAAGAAGTTGTTGAAGGGTAATTAAAGGTTATTGGTAGGGTGTGTTATCGCGGAGCGTAACGCACCATTATCTGCTTAATTCATATACTCAATTAACAATTAACCGTTCTGCAGCATTTCCATATTTTTGGTGCGTTAGACGAAACGTCGTAACGCACCCTACAAAGTTCGGCACCCCTCTCCTTGTCAAGGAGAGGGGAAGAAAATTGGGTTTATTAAAGAGATTTAATCAAGCGATTTATATGGATTTGAGCTACTAGCCCGGAACTTAATTTTCGGGCAATCTTGCGTACTCTTTTTTCTCAGTTATTCAATTTTTAAAAGATATTTATAGATATGATGTATCCAGATATTCCGATTAAACACAACGTCGAAATAATCGAAATACAGCCCTGTATACATTATATATATACTAAAAACGAAAAATCAAATGATAAAAAAACAAATCCAAATTGTTACTTTCCTTATTCACTAAAAAAAGATTCAACACCCCAGACTATTTCGTTAATAGAGGAAGAAAATAAGAGTAATTCGTCTTTGTCATTACGACAAAAGCTGAATAATTCCAAAAATACCATTGCCAACCAAATTAAATCAACCAAAAACGTATTTACTATTATCCCTGTAGGTTTAAATATAGGTAGACGCAACGTCAACGAATCAATTTTAATTCGCGGTTTTGAAGACGGAAGCAAAGCGGTTAATTTCGATAGCTGGCTGCTTCCTTTTGATGATGTAATTTCGGCTTTAAAAATTACTAAAACCACTTTAGATGACGGACAATTAGAATTACGTTCACCGGGTTTAGTTAAGCGGATAAATCCCAATGATTTAAAAACAGATGCTGAATTAGGTTTAGTTATATCTGTCGCGGATATCAAAAATATTCTGGGAGTACCGACGGAATTTGATATTGTAAAATACGCTATTGTATTTAATCCTCCTTGGTTGGGTTTAAGAAAGAAGAAAGGTAATCGTCAAGCAGAAATTCCGGTAATTTTAGACGGTTTACCTCAAGTTAATTCCCCTGGATTCAGCTTTTCTACTGTCGGACAAAGTATTAATGTTTTTGCTACGGGAAACAATACAAATACCCGAGGAAATTTAACTGCTATCGGTACAATGTTTGGTGGTAGCTGGTATATCCGCACAAATCAGCCAAGTTTAACTGACAGAAAAAACTGGAATATCAATGAAGCGCAATATTTACGTCAAACTCCAACTTCTGATTATGTAGTTGGTTCCCAACCGACATTTTGGAGAAGTCAAGGAGGACAATTTTGGGGTTTCACTACAGTGCAAAGATTTGGCTATAATCCATCAAATGCTGTAGGAGGTGGTTTTAGCCCATCTCAAAGAATGCAAAGCAGTAAAATTCAACGCACTATCAGTGGGGAAGCTGCACCGGGAACTTTGGTACAGTTAACCCAAGGTTTTGGCGATAATGTTATTGCAGAAATCTTGGTTGATTCTTCTGGTATTTACCGTTTTGAAAATATATCCACGGGAGGAAGTGGAATTGGTGGAAGTAATAATTATCGCGTGCGTCTTTATCCCGACGGACAATTAACCGCAACACCAGAGATACGCGATGCTATTTTTGCTAGTTTACCAGGTCAATTAACTAAAGGTACATCGGCTTTAATTGTTTCTAGCGGTTTAAATCGAGAAAATACTCAAAGTTCTTTGCTTGGTAATTTTAATAGTTTTCGCGGTGGCGTTGCTTATCGTCTTGGTGTGACAGAAGATTTAACTTTGGGTACGGGGGTTATTTACGATAAATCAATGTTGGGTTTGGGAGAATTATTCTATCAACCCGCTAACTTTCCCTTAGAAGTTGCTTTTTCGGGATTGCTGGGAACCGATGAAGGTTTGGAATATAATGCCGATATCCGCTTTCGTCCATCCAACGATTTTGATTTAAACTTTAATAGCGACAAGCTTTCTCAAAGATTCCGCGCAAACTACCGTGCTTTTAAAGGTATCAACTTCCGTGCTAGCGGTAATACTCGCGAAAATACTTTAGCTGCTGGTTTTAGCTATTCTCGTAGCAGCAGAAATTTCTTTACTTCTGTAAGTGCAGATATTGATACTAACAATAACTTCCGCTGGAATCTTAGTTCCCGTTTGGGAAAGCTACAGCTAAGAAATTACGGAAACGAAATTAACACCAATTCCCAACTCAGCTACAATTTTTCTAAAAGTTCCTCAACTGGAAACTCTTTAAATCTTAATTACGAAACTTCTAAAGAAAATAACCTTGCTTCCTTAAACTGGAAATTTCGCTCCAAATCTCGCAATAGATACGGACGCAGTTTATTCGATTTTGATTTAGGTTACGGTATAGGTTCCCAAGGTAGCGGCATCATCGCTTCAGCTTCCACTGGTGTAATACCGGGTATGGATTTACGCGCTCGATATCAGGGAATTTCCACAACTTCAGATAGAAATAGTTTCCGCATTGAATTATCTCCCAGCTTCTACATTCAACCCAAGCTAGCTTTAGGAGACAACCGCTACGAACGTTTACGAGGTGAGGGAGGATTATTAATTCAACCTTTCTTAGATAAAAACGGTAACGGTAAATTAGATAAAAA
This sequence comes from Rivularia sp. PCC 7116, assembly GCF_000316665.1. Taxonomy (GTDB): domain Bacteria; phylum Cyanobacteriota; class Cyanobacteriia; order Cyanobacteriales; family Nostocaceae; genus Rivularia. The sequence goes on from NC_019678.1 coordinate 4,095,067, forward strand.
AGAAAAAATTTACACTGAAGATTTAGATTTACTTTTAAGTTTAAATAATAAATCCATCAAACGTTTCCGCCCAGATACTAACAACAACGGAGTACTAATTAGAACTGCTCCCGATAACTATCGCTTAGATTTAGATCCCGCAGGTTATCCCATCGATTGGAAACCAACACAAACAGCTTATGCAGTAGAAGTTGCAGCTGGAGGTTTTACTCAACTACTCGTACCATTTATTCCATCCTACACCGTCGCCGGAACAGTTATTAATGCAGAAGGTAAACCCGTTGGTGGTGCAAGAGTGGAAGCGGTAGTTACCGATAAAAAAGGTAAAGTTAAGAAAACGATGTCGGTAACAAATGGTGCGGGAATTTTCTTCTTAGAAAACTTGCAGCAGGGGAATTATAAGTTACTTGTTAACGAAAAAAGTGCAAAACCGGGAGAGATTTTGATTGATGAGAAATCGGAAACTATGCAGGAAGTTGAGTTGAGGATTTAGAGGGGGAAGAGGGAGAAGATAGGAAGATAAGAGATGGGAAAAATGATTTACGAATTCCCAATGCCCAATTCCCAATGCCCAATGCCTAATTATTAAAAAACCTGCTCCAACTTCTTAAAATCGCGCTGCACCTCATTAATCAAAGATTTATTTTTAGGATCTGTTTTCAAAGCCTTTTTAAGAAAAATTCTTGCTTTAAGCAACTGTTTTTCAGCTATTAAGGCTCGTCCCCAAAGCTGATACGATATGGCTAACCATTGTCGGACTTCAGCATCATGGGGTAAACGTTCGACTAAAGCCTCTGCTAAGGCGATCGCTTGAGGAAAGCGTCTCTGTTTCAAAAACTGCTGTAGCTGTTCGTAAGTCTTCCACTTCAGACGTTGTTCAATTTCAGCTACATGAGGAGGCTTTGGCTGTGTGGGCTGCTGCTTTGGTTTTTGCGGTGATGCTTGTCTTTGTACCTCACGGGTTTTTTGCTGCCATTTTTCTTTAGCCCGCTTCGGTTCTTTTGGCGGCGTTTCGACAGCTTGCGATGCTTTCTTATGAGAATTATTTTCAGGAGGCGGTATAACTTGCAACAGCAACTTATATGCCTCAGTTACAGCAATAAACTTTTCCTTGGCTCTGTCATCATCCGGATTAATATCGGGATGATATTGCTGTGCGAGTCGGCGATAAGACGATTTGATATCGGGAAAAGAAGCTCCCGACCTTAAACCTAGTAAACGGTAGCAATCTAGAAGATCCATTTCGAGCTATCAGAAGCACTTTTAACAGCTATCAGCTTACTTAATTTTTAAAATTCTAATTTTTAAAATTATTAAAGCATTAAAGTAAGTGACTGATTATATTACATTTCCAGCTAATTGCTGAAGCCATTAATGATAAAGACTAAATTTTAAATTTAAAGTTCACCAGGTACAAGTTTACAATAAATGGTAATTGGTAATTGAGAATTGGTAATTGGTAAGATTTTCAACCTATTACCCCTTCGGGTTCACCACTCCCCTCAACGGAGAGAACCTCCGCAGGGGGTGGATTCACCATTACCCATTACCAATCAAACCTAAACTGGTCGCTCTTCAATTACTTTGTCAATCAAGCCATACTCTTTGGCTTGTTCTGCTGACATGAAGAAGTCGCGATCCATGTCTTTTTCGATTTTTTCGAGTGATTGACCAGTATTGTTAGCGTAAATACCGTTTAATTGATGCCGAATTCGTAAGATTTCTTTAGCTTCGATTTCGATGTCGGTTGCTTGTCCGCGAGTTCCACCGGAAGGTTGGTGAATCATAATCCGCGAATGAGGTAATGCTAATCGCTTACCTTTGGTTCCACCACCTAATAGGAATGAACCCATTGAAGCTGCTAAACCCAGACATATTGTTACCACGTCAGACTTGATATGCTGCATGGTATCGTAAATTGCTAAACCAGATGTTACAACACCACCTGGTGAATTTATGTACAGAAAAATATCTTTGCCTGGGTCTTCGGAATCAAGGTATAACATGATAGCAATGATTTCGTTGGCTATCTGGTCGTTTACCTCATCACCCAAGAATATGATGCGATCGCGGGCGAGGCGAGTATAAATATTAACCCACTGAGTATATTGTTCCCCTGGTAGTTTATAAGGAACGCTAGGATAGCCTATTGGCATATTTCCGACTCCGTTTGTAATTAATGGAAAATGAAAATCAAAATTTAGAAGTTATTCTGCGCTGAGAATAATCATCGTGTATAGCCATTGCAAATAATTTCCTAACCATAGGTATTTTCTTTGAAAGGGCTACCACAATAAACTTACTCTGCCTCGGCGAAAGCATAAACTCTAAATAATTGCAGCTATAAACTGCTTGTAGGATGAAAGATTAAATCAAATTTAATTTAAATTAATTTAATTAAATTTAATTTTTAATTTCATCCAGAATAAAATATCTACGTGCTTGTTTATAAAACTCCTGCTGGCGCAGCAGATTCGGAGTCTAATTGGGCTTTGCTTTCAAAAACTCGGTCAATTAAGCCATATTCTACTGCTTGGTCTGGTGTTATGTAGAATAAGCGATCCATATCTTTTTTAACTTTTGCTTTATCTTGTCCGGTGTTCCGAGCAAAGATTTCAACCATTGCTTCTTTGTTAACAAAGACTTCTTTCGCCATGATTTGAATATCGGTGGCTTGTCCTCTAGTACCGCTAATAGGCTGCTTGAGAACAATTGAAGCATGGGGTAAAGCGGCTCTACAACCTTTTGTTCCGGCACTAAGTAACATTGCTGCCATACCCATTGCCTGACCGATACAAATAGTATGAATGGGAGGCTTAATGTACCTCATAGTATCGTATATAGCAAAAGCTTCTGTTTCAAAAGCAATAGGCTGGTCGCCGAAACTTGTACCAACAGAGTTAATATAAATTTTTATTGGCTTGTCTGGGTCTTCCGACTGCAAATAAAGCAATTCGGCAATAATTAATTTAGTAACTTCTGGCACCAGTGGCGCTCCCAGATATACGATACGTTCCTTCAGCAATAAAGAAGGTAAATCTGGGGGTGGCGTGCGATAAAAATTGTCGCCCGTGTAAGGCGCTTGCATAGCCTTGATGGGTGAATGTTCCATTTTCCAACCGTTGCCTGAATTAACGCTATTAACTGTAGTACATACTAGCGCGTGGATAAAGACTATGGAGGTGTGGATTTCTCTCTTTTTACAAATTTAGTAGTTAGTAGTTAGTAGTTAGTTGTCTTATCTTTTTCCCCATCACCCCATCTTCCTTCTCTAAAATTATTTCTTCCGAACAATTTTATTATCTAGCAAGTGAAATTATGAATATCATTTAATATATTGAACTGCACCAGGAGTTTTCCGTAGCGAGCTGGCTGCCTTCTGGAGTTATTTATATATAATGTATAGTCCGTGCAAGGAACCGCAACTAGTATGAAAGTAAGCTTATTGCCCGAACTCAATGATAGCAATCTGGATGTAAATCAATCAAGCTCTCAACGCCAGTTAGCAGTTTCTTTAACTGCTAAGGTTGAAAATTTAGACCGCAGCGTTCCCCTTAATTTATGCTTGATTTTAGACCATAGCGGTTCCATGAACGGTCGTCCGCTAGAAACTGTTAAAAAAGCTGCAAACCGCATTGTTGACAGACTCAAAAATGGCGATCGCCTCAGTATTGTAGTTTTCGATCACCGAGCCAAGGTACTCGTTCCCAACCAGGAAATAGAAGATAGAGAAGGTATAAAACAGCAGATTAATCGTCTCAGTGCTGATGGCGGTACTTCTATTGATGAAGGTTTGCGTTTGGGTATTGAGGAATTAGCTAAGGGTAAGAAAGAAGCTATTTCTCAGGCTTTTTTATTGACTGATGGTGAAAACGAACATGGTGATAACAATCGCTGTCTAAAATTTGCTCAATTAGCTATAGATTACAGTTTAACTTTAAATTCTCTGGGATTTGGCGACAATTGGAACCAAGATGTTCTCGAACAAATCGCAGATGCTGGCGGTGGTAGTTTGTCGCATATAGCACAGCCAGAGGAAGCTGAAAATAAATTTAGTCAATTATTTAGCCGCATTCAAACTGTTGGTTTGACAAATGCCTATTTACTATTTTCATTAATGCCAAAGGTTCGGTTAGCTGAACTTAAACCTGTAGCTCAGGTATACCCAGATACTATTGAATTGCCAGTACAGCAAGAAGCAGACGGACGTTTTGCGGTGCGTTTGGGTGATTTAATGAAGGATAGCAAAAGAACGGTTTTGGCAAATATTTATTTAGGACAATTCCCAGAAGGTAATCATACAGTAGCTCAAATACAAGTACGTTACGACGATCCAGTCAGCAATATGACGGGATTGCTTTCCGATACTATACCTATAGAAATCAACGCAGTTGGAACATATCAACCTTTCTCTAATCCACAAGTTCAGCCTCATGTTTTAGCACTCGCAAAATATCGGCAAACCCAACTTGCAGAAGCCAAACTGCAACAAGGAGATAGAGCAGGTGCTGCTACGATGTTGCAAACCGCAGCGAAAACAGCTTTGCAAATGGGAGACAGCGGTGCTGCAACCGTTTTACAAACTTCTGCAACTCGCTTGCAATCTGGAGAAGAACTTTCAGAAGCTGATAAAAAGAAAACTAGAATCGTTTCTAAAACAACATTACAAGATTCGTAATGGCGAGATGGGGAGACAAGGAGATGATGAGATGAGGAGATAACTTTTATTCCATCGCTTCATCACTCCATCACTCCATCACTCTATAATTTTCCTCCTAACTCTTAGCCCAAAATGAAAGTCAGCAGAATCCATCATGTAGCTATTATTTGCTCAAATTACGAAGTTTCCAAAAAGTTCTATACGGAAATTTTAGGTTTTTCCATAATTAAAGAAACCTTTCGCGATGCGAGAAACTCTTACAAGTTAGATTTACGAGTGGGAGAAAATGACCAAATTGAGTTGTTTTCCTTTCCCCAACCACCGCAAAGAGTTAGTAATCCAGAAGCTTGTGGTTTGAGACACCTTTCTTTTGAAGTAGACAACGTTGAGAAAAGTGTCCGCTACTTAAAATCCAAAGGTGTAGAAGTCGAAGATATTAGAATTGATGAAATTACTGATAAGCGATTTACATTTTTCAAAGATCCTGATGATTTACCGCTAGAAATTTACGAAAATTAATTTTAATCTCAGTAAATGCTTTCGCTAGTTTGATTTTGATTTAGATAAATATTACTTAAATTATTTGGAAAATAAATAATTTAAATAATTAAACGTATATACTTTTTCACCGCAAATATTAACAAATATTAATCAGACTTTTGGATGAGTACAATCATAATTTTTATTGAATACAATAAAATATGTTTATAATCTCAGAACTTACTATAAGTATTCCAATCTATAGGAGAGAGTAGGGAAAATAAAGATGCCGATACCATTGTATTTTACACAATTGCTATTTAAATCATAATTTACGATCGAAATATTACTTATTACTTAATAGCAAATAATCTTGTTAATAAAAGTCAAATATAAAAAAATAGTGTAAAACAGCTTATGTACGCAATAGTGATTAAAGTTGTCATTGTTGATAATAGGGCTTCTAAAAAGTTTTGATAAATAAATTGACACTTGCCTATGTGTATTTGCTATGGTTGTGAGACATCAAAATCTATGGCAATATGAATATCTATTAAATAGGAGATTTTTTACTTTACCTACAAATTCCTCCTGTAAAAGAAATTATTAAATTTAGACAAAAATCTATTTTTTTAATAATAAAATCAGATAAAAGGCAACATGTTTTATAGAGCTTTATCAATATTTGATAGAAAATTCTAGTTGATTATATTATTGGCTTATTACAAGCATCTTTTTTCTCTCATTGTCAAAAAGTCACTATATTGCCACATTAATATGACAACATCATAAACAGTCACCTTTAGAATTCTCATTTTCAAAAAACGAAGTATAATATTTATTTTCAATTGATTTTAAATCTATGAACTTTTCTGTAGAAATGCAATCACAACTTATCGTAACTTGCACTAAAGACTTAACTCATCTCAAATACGGAAGCTTAAGTAAGTGGTCATTGTATGGCAATTTCATGGTCAAGTATGAATGGCATTGTCCTGAAAAAGATAGCCATCGCAAGCAAGAAATAGATTTTGAGAATTTACCGCTAGAAATTCAGATACAGATAGCAAAAAAAGCGATTAAAAGTCCTTTACTAAAAACTCTTGAAGACGAAAAACAGTTGATGCTGGTTCATCTGGCTGTGATGAATAATGAATAAAACAGTTGGGAAGTGCTAGATTTCAATCATCTTGTGATATTCCCCCTTTTCAAAAGCAGCCTCGGAATGGAATACTTCTAAACGGAAACTTCTAAAAACCATTGTGAAACGAAAATTAGTTTTTGTTATTCCTCTATTCCTGTTTGCCTTGATTGCTGGCTGTCAACTTCTTTTAAAGCAACCAGTCAGCCCTCATTTAGTAATGGGAAATCCTAGTAATGCAGGAAGTAATCCCAATAACTATTTGATAATAAAACCTCAATACGCTTTATCATACAGTCGCGAACGAGGTACTCCAAATTGGGTATCTTGGCAGCTTAATCGAAGTTGGCTGGGGGATATTGAACGTCAAGACGATTTTCGTCCCGATGATTCTCTACCGCCGGATTGGTATCGCGTCAAGCCAAGCGATTATACTCGTAGCGGTTACGACAGGGGACATATGGTTCCTTCTGCTGACAGAACATCCAGCGTAAAGGATAATTCTGCAACTTTCTTAATGACCAATATTGTGCCGCAAACTCCCGACAATAATCGCGGTGCATGGCGAGATTTAGAAGAATATTGTCGGTATTTAGTCAAGCAAGGAAAAGAACTTTATATTATTGCCGGTGTTGACGGTAACTCCAGAAGAATTGGTAGGAAAAAAGAAGTTATCGCACCTTCGTATACCTGGAAGGTGATTGTAGTTTTAGATAAACCGGGAGCAGGTATAGGAGAAATATCTAAAAATACAAGAGTTATTGCTGTGAATGTAACTAATCGTCAAAATACCAGCGATAATTGGGAAAGATATGTAGTCTCAGTGGATGAGATAGAAGCCAAAACAGGTTACAACTTTTTGACTCAATTACCCGAATCTATTCAGCAAGTAATTGAAAGTAAAGTTGATAGAAGGTAATTGGTAATTGGGAATTGGGCATTGATAAATAACAACTAACAACTAACAACTAATCGTTAAGTTTCTACAGCTTTTGTTGACAAACCAAGCCAATCCCCGGTTTTTAACTGCCCGACAATATAAACATCAATTTCAACGTCACCAATTTTATAGACTTGGATATTGTCTAAATTTTGCTTTAATGTTTCTACAAGGGCTTGGTATTTTTTAGCAATTTCCCTTTCTTCGGAGTCGTACCAGTCTTTTTCGGCTGTTGCTCGTTGAAAAAACTTTTCCATATCTATAACTTTGACAGGAGCATCCAGAGAATGGTTAGTTTTTTGGAGCAAATTTTTGGTGTTTACTTCTTCTAATTCTTGATTTGACCATGTAAAAGTGTCAAAAGGATAGTCAGATTCGCTCATCCAGACTAAATCTTGAGAAAGCGACTTAATTTTTTTGGGAATATCAAATTCGTTACTGTTCATGATTTAATCAGGTTAAAGGTTAAAGTCCAAAGCTCAAAGTTATAACTTTTAACTAATTAAAATTACTTTTTTTTGGCTTTCCAAGTTCCACCATAAACATAAAATGGGTTGTTTTGACTAATTTGTTGCCAACATTGGGGACATACAAAAACCCAATCGCCATCTTCAAGGTATTTTACTCGGTACAAAATTGCTCCAGCTTGATTGCATAGAGAGCAAAATTTATTACGTGACTGACGCGCCATTGATTCATCCTTACTAGATTTTTAGAAAATTTTGACCTACTGTTTTACACTATTTTCAATATAGTAGGTGGTTTTTTCCTAGATGAAGCGCTTAGTGTTTTACTTTCAGCTGAACCATTCTTTTTGCACTTTAGATAGATTTTAAATAAAAAAGAATCGATGCGGTTAAACCACATCGATCTATAGATGAAAACGAAAATATTGAAACAATCTTCAAATATTCATGCAAAAGCAGAAGCTTGGGGTTTTGCAAAAATCATTCTACCGGCTGAAGTCTGCAATGAACTGGTAACAATAACTCGTACTTCACCACCAACAAAATGACTTCCTTCTTCAACGACTACCATCGTACCGTCATCTAAATAGCCGATACCTTGGCTGGGTTCTTTACCTTCTTTGAGGATTTTCAAGTCTATGTTATCCCCTGGTAAATAATTCGGACGCACTGCATTTACCAAATCGTTAACATTCAATACTGGCACTTTCTGCACGCTAGCAACTTTCGATAAATTGTAATCGTTAGTTAATAGAGTGGCGCTGATTTCCTGAGCAAATCTGACTAATTTAGCATCTACCGTCGCAATCTCTTCATAATCAAGGGAGTTGATCACAATGCGTTCGGAATAAGATTTCTTAATTCGGTTAAGAATCTCTAATCCTCGCCTTCCCCTGACTCGCTTTTGATCTTTGCTAGCATCAGCGACTTGCTGCAACTCTAGCAGAATAAATTGCGGTACAATTATTTGTCCTTCTAAAAAGCCAGTATCTAGCAGCGTTTCAATACGACCATCGATGATGCAGCTGGTATCTAAAACTTTGGTAGTCGCGGGCTTAAGTGTCCCTTCGGCTACCATTGTCTCTACCGTGTTCGGGTTAATTAATCGTAACAAACCCCGTCCGTGAGTATCCGCTAAATTCATGCCAGTATATGCCAGAGTGATACTGCCCATAACGGCGACTAATGGCTTGATGAAGCTAAAATCTTCGGGGATCGGTAGTAAGAATAAGGGCGCTAACATTAAATTAGCTACCAACAATCCAATTACTAAACCAATTGAACGTGTGAGAATAACTTCGAGGGGCATGTCTCGGACTTGCGCTTCTAAACGGCGATATCCGGTTTGGACTCGCAGCCCGATCGCGCCACCGATAATAGCTGTAAAAGCAGCAAACACTAAGCGCAAGGCATCTAGATTGCTTACATTATTTAGCGTACCTTCAGGTAGCAAATCGGTTGCGTAGTAACCTATCCCCGTTGCTGCTAGGACGAATGAGAAAATTATAATAGCGTCAAACATGATTGTGTTGTTTTCCTGCAACTGCATTACCTGATGTAATCAAGTAATTTTGTATGTAATCGGGTTAAAAATCTTAAAAATATTTGCAGTTAACCTACAGGCTGAAGGTAAAGCATCTGCAATTATTATAACCAAATATTCCCAGCTTTTTTATTCTGCTTATATTGTTGTAAAACCATACAAAAATGTATATTTCTCATTAATTTTTACTATTTCTAATTCATTTGTAATTTAAATTAAATTGTCTCTCATAATGCCCAATAATCTTGCTAATTCAATCACTTCCAGCCTTCCTAGTGCAGCCTACATACACATTCCTTTCTGTCGGCGACGCTGCTTTTATTGTGATTTTCCCATATATGTGGTAGGAAACACAATCAGAGGTGAACAATCTGGTGCTATTTCTCAATATGTTGAAGTTTTATGTCAAGAAATTGTCACTCTAGAAGTCGATAGCAAATCTTTAGAAACAATTTTTTTTGGTGGTGGTACTCCTTCATTACTTTCGACACAACAATTACAAAGAATATTAGAAGTTTTAAATGGGAAATTTGGTATTGACAAATTTGCAGAAATTTCGATGGAAATAGATCCCGGTACTTTTGACTCTTACCATTTGCAAGGATATACAGATGCAGGTGTAAATCGTATTAGCTTAGGAGTGCAGGCTTTCCAAGAAAAATTATTGCAAGCTTGCGGACGTTATCACAACGTTTCAGACATTTTTGCTGCTGTCGATTTGATTCATCAAGCTGGGATCGCCAACTTTAGTATAGATTTAATTTCTGGTTTACCCTATCAAACCGAATCAATATGGCAAGAATCCTTAGAGCAAGCAATCAACATTGCCCCCGCTCACATATCTATATATGACCTCACAATCGAAGCCGGTACTGCTTTTGGACGTTATTACAAACCAGGCGATCGCCCTTTACCAACGGATGAAACAACGGTGAAAATGTACCGGATGGCGCAAGAAATCCTCAGTGAGGCAGGTTACGAACATTATGAAATTTCTAACTATGCCAAACCGGGATATCAATGCCGTCATAATCGAGTTTACTGGCAAAACAATCCTTATTACGGTTTTGGCATGGGAGCGGCAAGTTTCTATCAAGGAAAACGATTTAGCCGTCCTCGCAAAACCAAAGAATATTATGCTTGGGTAAATGATGGAAGTATAGTTGATTGCGAACTTACTACTTCCCATGAAGCTTTGTTAGAAACCTTAATGTTAGGTTTGCGTTTGGCAGAAGGTGTAAGTTTGCAAATATTAACAGAAAAATTTGGCGCGGATAAAATTGAGGAAGTGTATCAGGTATTGCAACCTTATTTCGATAAAGGTTGGGTACAAGTTATTAATGGAAGGTTGCAATTACACGATCCCGATGGATTTTTATTTTCTAACGTAGTGTTAGCAGAATTATTTGAAAAACTTTAACCTATTTTAAAAAACTGGTTTATTGTAAATATTATGAGTATAGCCCTACGCCAAGGTAAAGGGTTAAAGGTCAAAGGTCTGGATGTTTACGAATTATAGGTTTCAGCCTTTGTTAATCTCCTAATTTAATCACCTAGCGCCGTAAATAAATAATAGGTAATTATTATACTTTAATATACTTAAAAAGTTAAATTCAAAATCCAAAATCTATGTCAGAATCTACAACTAAAAAATAATGGAACCCTTTGTCAAAAATCTCATCGATATAGCAATCAGTACCTGTCAACTATTAGCCCTGTTCGTAATTTCTATAGGGCTAATCAAAGGTTTAATTATATTTTTACGAAATGCCTTATCTTTTTCAAACTCAGCTAAAATGTTCCAAGAAAGCCGGTTACAAATGGGTTACTCGTTTTCTTTAGGATTAAACTTTCTAGTTGGAGGAAGTATTCTCAGAACTACCATAACTCCTAGCTGGGAAGATATAGGAAGGTTAGCTGTAATTATTGTGATTCGCACAGTTTTAAATTACTTACTACTACAAAATATACACAAACCCGTAAGAAGAGATAGTTCATTAGCATCAGAGAATTATCAAAAATTAAACGATAAATCTTTTATTGAGAACGTGAAAGATAAAATCTAATTTTTTTTAAATAAGGGAATAGAGATAGGAAATGGGGAGAAATTAATTATTTACTCGCTACTAGCTACTAGCTACTCCTAACTCTTAATTCCTAACTCCTAACTTACCTACGGTATAATCAGCACCGGACAGGGAGAAAGATTAATTACCCGGTTAGTAACGCTATCGTGAGAACCTTCATCGGTTAATCCCAATCCACGACAGCCCATAACTATTAAACTGGCTTTAATTTCATCAGCCACATCACAAATTACGAAAGCAGGTTTACCTTCCTTTTCAAGAATCGACGCTTCTATTCCCTGACTAGAAAAAAAAGCTTGACCATCTTGAAGTAATTTTTCAACCTTTTGTGGCGATTTCATCGCATCATCATCTTTTGATTCTGACACATCAGATTCTTCCACCACGCTCAGCAAGATCAAGCTGCTTTGATGAATCTGTACTAACCCAGCCACAACCTCCGCAGCCTCCCGTGCTTCTCGACTTTGATCTACTGGAAAAAGAATTGTTTTGAACATCGGATTCCCCTGTGACACCGAAACTCTGTAAAATCTTGATAGTTCTACTTCAAAACAATAACAAAAAGGCGATCGGGAGAGCTTGATTATGGCGAAAAAAACTTTAGCAAATTTGTCTAAAACCGACTTACAAGGTAAACGCGCTTTAGTGCGGGCTGATTTTAACGTACCTTTGGATGATGCAGGTAACATTACAGACGACACCCGCATTAGAGCAGCTTTACCCACAATTCAAGACTTAATTAGCAAAGAAGCCAAAGTAATTTTAACCAGTCATTTCGGAAGACCAAAGGGCGAAGTTAAAGATAAACTACGTTTAACTCCAGTTGCTAAACGTCTTTCTGAGTTGCTGGGTAAAGATGTTGCAAAATGTGACGACTGTATTGGTGATGAAGTTACCAATAAAGTCGGGGCACTGCAAAATGGAGACGTGCTGTTATTAGAAAACGTGCGCTTCTATAGTGAAGAAGAAAAAAATGACCCCGAATTTGCGAAAAAATTAGCTTCTAATGCCGATTTATACGTAAATGATGCTTTTGGTACTGCACACCGCGCTCATGCTTCCACCGAAGGTGTAACTCGCTATTTGAGTCCTTCTATTGCTGGATATTTAATTGAGAAGGAATTACAGTATTTACAAAATGCTATCGAAAATCCCCAGCGTCCTTTAGCTGCAATCATTGGTGGTTCTAAAGTTTCCAGCAAAATCGGTGTAATTGAAACTTTACTTGACAAGTGCGACAAATTAATAATCGGTGGTGGAATGATTTTCACATTCTACAAAGCCCGTGGTTTGAATGTTGGTAAGTCTTTGGTAGAAGAAGACAAATTAGAATTAGCAAAGACTTTGGAAGCTAAAGCTAAAGAAAAAGGTGTAGAGCTATTGTTACCTACCGATGTAGTTGTAGCCGATAACTTTGCTGCTGATGCTAATTCTCAAACTGTCAGCATCGAAAATATTCCCGATGGTTGGATGGGTTTAGATATTGGCCCCGATGCCGTTAAAACGTTCCAAGAAGCTCTTGGCGACTGTAAATCAGTAATTTGGAACGGTCCTATGGGTGTATTTGAATTCGATAAATTTGCTGTTGGTACCGAAGCAATTGCTCGTACTTTAGCCGATTTGAGCAAGAAAGGTGCTACTACCATTATCGGTGGTGGTGACTCCGTTGCAGCCGTAGAAAAAGTTGGTTTAGCCGAGCAAATGAGCCATATTTCTACTGGTGGTGGTGCTAGCTTAGAACTACTTGAAGGTAAGACTTTACCTGGTATTGCAGCATTGAATGATGCTTAATTAGTTTTTAGTTTTTAGTAGGACTTACGCAACTGGCACATTTATGCTGTAGGGTGCTTGTACACAGATTAATTGTTAAGGGAATAATAAAGCAATCAGTGTACGGCACCACCCGAGTTGTGTGATGCTTGCGTAAGTCCTGTTTAGTTGTTAGTGGTTAGTGGTTAGTAGTTAGTTTTTAATTAACTATTAACTGTAGTTTCTAACTCTTTACTAACAAAAAATCTTGTGGAGTGGCTCAGTTTGGGGGAAGATGTTCTTGCTCCCAACTTAGTCACATCCTTCGGATAAACGTGGCATCTTTGCCCGCCCGTGATTATGAATAATTATAAAAATCAATGCAGCCAAAATGGTTAGAGTGGGCGCAAAAAATTCAAGCTATTGCTCAAAAAGGTCTACTTTATAACAAAAATCCGTATCAAATCGAAGATTATAAATTATTACGTAATATTGCATCGGAAATTATCTCAACTCATACTCAAATTGACCAAAGCGAAATATTAGATTTATTAGTTAAAGAAATTGGGTATCCCACACCTAAAGTTGCTGTAAGCAGTGCGGTATTTCAAGAAAATAAAATATTGTTGGTGAAACAACGTTCTGATGGATTTTGGTCTTTACCGGGTGGATTTACAGAAGTTGGAGAATCTCCGGGAGAAGTGGCAGTTAGAGAAACTTTTGAAGAATCGGGATATCAAACTAAACCGATTAAATTATTGTCTGTTTACGACAATAACAATAACAAGCACGGACATACACCTTTTCCCTACGGTTTATATAAGTTGTGTTTTCAGTGTGAAATTATTGGTGGAAAAGCAACAACCAGTATTGAAACCGAAGAAGTAGGATTTTTTGCTGAAGATAATATTCCGCCACTATCTATTAACAGGGTAACAACATCACAAATTACTCGATTATTTGAGCATTATCGCAACCCAGATTTACCGACGGATTTTGATTGATTGTCTTCATAGAGCAAATTAACTAATGTAGCCAAAATGGCTAGAATAGGCGCAAAAAATTCAAGCTACTGCTCAAAATAGCTATTCTTTCAATGCCAACTTGTCGGAGGTTCAGCTTCCACAAGCATCGAAACAGAAGATGTAGGTTTTTTCGCGGAAGATAATATTCCGCAATTGTCGTTAGGGCGTATCTTACCGAATCAAATTACCTGGCTGTTTAAACATTATCGCAATCCAGATTTAGCAGCAGACCTTGATTAATCTACTTTCAGAGAAAAATTCTTTATCTCTATATATAATTCAATAAATATACTCTATCAAAAGTAATATAAATTGGATGAACTATTACTTTTGATAGATAAGCTAAGCATAGAAGCCTGAGATATTTGTATACGGGTTATAAATTAACTCAAAATCCATAAAAACAACTTAGCGTTCTTGATTATTTAAGAGTGCTAACTTTTGCTATGGCTTGGTTAGTATGGCAGTCAAAATATAATCTTAGTTGTCTAAAGGTAGTTATCCCTAGAGTCATAATGAATTAATTATACCAATAAAGTAATTAATTCGTAATTTTAGGTAGCTATTATTTTAGATAATTTTCATGCTGTATAACCTTTTCATGTCTATACAAGATTTGCAAAATCTAAGTATAGATTGATGTAGTTTAATTTCAATTTTTTTCGTAAAGGTAATCGAACAAAGTTAATTTGATTCGATAAGATATTGCTTGCTTCAAATAAAAGGAGAAACATGGACTTGACTGAATCACAAATTTTTCAAACTGAAGCTTTTCTTCCAGTAAATCCCTTAGAAGAATTTATTCCTAGTGAAAATAATCTCAGCCTTGCTTCACTAAATACTGGAGATTATGTCAACAATCTGTCTAATGAGGATATAGCTGTTTCTAATTCGATGGATGTAGATATAGAAAGCGGTGCTTTGATAGATTCAGATAGCCTCGATGGTAGTTACGATTCAGATCAAATTACGGGAAATGAAACGGCTGTTGCTTTAGTAGGAGCTTCCGTAACAACCTCTACAAATCCAACTCCTCAAAGCAGTGGTGGCAGATTTTATTATGTTTCTCCAAGTGGTAATGATAATAATTCTGGTTCGCAAAACCAGCCTTGGAAAAGTATTAATTATGCAGTCAGCGAAGACTCTCCTATCGCTCCCGGCGATACAGTTTTAGTTCAACCAGGTACCTATACAGAATTAATTAGTCTTGGTAAATCTGGTAGCGATTCGCAAAGGATTACCCTCAAAGCTAACGGTGATGTCACATTGCGCGATCCAAATCCGAATAGCGGTGGTTTTCCAGAAGGCGTGATTCAATCCCCAGGGCAGAGTAATTGGGTAATTGATGGTTTTCGGATAGAGAATACATCCTGGGCTGGAATATCGCTCAGTGACGCAAAAAACATGACCGTTCAGAATAACGAAACTTATCAAACGGGAAGTTCTGGAATTATCGTTTTACCAAAAACTTTTTTTGGCGGTGGAGAAAGAGAAATCACCGGAAGTAATGTCAAAATACTTAACAATACTGTCGAACGAGCTAACTGGAAATGGGATGGTCCTGGAGATACAGACGGAGATCAAGAAGCACTAAGTATCTGGGGTGTTGATGGTTTTGAAGTTGCCAACAATAGAATGATAGACGGCAAGCGAGAAGGTATGGATATTAAAGTTGGTTCTCGGAACGGCTTGATTCACGGTAATTCGATAACCTCTCAAGCTCTGATTTCTGGTACGTATGACGGTTTTAGAGGTGGTGGTGCTATCTATGTAGATGGCAATCGTGCCGATTCATTTAACTTAGATATCTATAACAATGAAATCTTTTCTAACACCGCCGATGGAATAGTGATTGCAGATGAAGTTCCTAGTGTCGGAGATGTATCCGACATCAACATCTATAACAACGTTATTTATGGAAATGGAAGACGGGTAGAAAATGGTGGTAGGGGAGTTGCCATTATTAATAATGTAGAAAATGTAGAGATTGTAAATAATACTTTTGCTAACAACGTCCAAGGTGTTTATGTAGACAATAGCGGTAGGGGTTACAATCCTAGAAATGTGACGATTCGCAATAACATCTTTTCTGAAAATAGTTATCGGAATGCCTATGTGGAAGATGCCAGTAACGTCACTTTGGACAATAACTTATTTGTAAATACAGAGGAATTTGCAGATAAAACCGAAGTTCTTTATGACGGAGGAACTAGAGTTGGAAATTTCAACGCTTTTGACAATGAATTAGCCGAATCAGTTGATTTTGTGAATTCATCAGGTAATAATTATCGTCTCACATCAACTTCACCAGCAATAGATATAAGCTCGTTTTTCATTGGTAATTATGCAAAACTCGATAAAGATGGCAAGCAGCGTTTAACAGGTACTGGTGTTGATGCAGGAGCTTATGAATTTTAACAAATATTTAGTAACATCAGGTTCGGTTAATAACTTATAAGATGCTATTTATGGCGATCGCCGCGAATACATCTCAATATTAAATAATTGCGATGAGTTGCACTTTATGGTTCTTCAGTAAATTGGTGTAACTCATTTTTTATATATAGTAAATAGTGTTTATTTTATAAGTAATTTTACTGAAAAAAGCAGAAACTACCTGCGTTAAGTTTTCAAAATAATTATATTCTTATTGCTCTAAATTTAATTATACAAATAATAACTAATAACATTAAGTTTTTTCACTTATAAACTATAAAATTTTTATCAAAAAATATTTAAGTTTCAAATTTATAAGTACTCGCAATTTAAATCAGAATTAAGTGCTAGTTCTGAAGGAATAAACTTTGCAAGTGGTTAAGATTGCCTTAATCACCTTATTATCCGGTATTTCAGAAATAAGTTTTTTATTTTTTGCTGGTCAAATAAAAAATGTATACAGCTTGAATTAATAATTATTCCTACAGTGTGTTGCAGCTAAATCTATTTAAAAACAAATTCTTAATAAAAAATCTACACATGCAGTAGTTCAGTTTATTTAGATTGCTGAAATTTTGTACTGATTAATAAATCAATTTAAATCACCTCAAACATTTAATAAAATGAACAATAATAATTTGGCTTACGATTTTGCTGGAACTAATGACACTTCAAATACGAATAAAAGCTCTGTAGATTCTACAATTATAAATCCTCCTACAGCCACAATTAATGTTAATTACTATGGCTTTGAAGCTCAAAACCCTAACGATCCTGAAGAAGTTAAAAAAGTTAAAGAAGCTAAAAATGCTTTTGAATATGCAGCAACTATCTGGGAAGGATGGATAAAATCTGATGTTCCTATTGAAGTTGATGCTAAATGGATAGATTTAAATTCATACGGTCGCGATGTTCTCGGTGGGGCTGTGACTTCTTCTATTGACTTTAGAAGCAATTTCACGGGTGCAACTCAGGATGATACTTCTTATATAATGTCATTAGCCAATCACTTAGCTGGTGAAGATTTAAATGGCGGTCGTGCGGAAATTGAAGTATGGTTGAACAGCGGTTTTGATAATTGGCATCTTCCTACTGATGGAAAGCCAGGAAATAAATTTGATTTTACTACTGTCGTTTTACATGAGTTAGGGCATGGTTTTGGAATCACCGATAGAATTAATAGCAACGGTACGGGTACTAATGGAACTACAATTTTTGAGAGCTTTATAGTCGAGCTCAACAAGGATAAGGATGGTAATCCAAAGCTTGATCCATTGTCTAATGATTCCTCAGAGCTTAAAACACAATTAAGAAGCAACAACCTATTTTTTAACGGTGCAAATGCAACAGCAGCCAATGGTGGCGAGCAAGTTAAGCTATATGCACCTAGTAAGTGGGAAAATGGTTCAAGTATTGCTCATCTTGACGAGCGTACATATTCTAAAGGTAATCCAGGTTCTTTAATGACACCTAGATTAAATCCAGGTGAAGTAATTCATAATCCTGGTGCGATTACTTTAGGGGTTTTAGAAGATTTAGGCTGGGATATTAATCAGGTTGAGACACAGAACCAAGCACAACAAGCATCCGAGCCAGTGGAAACTCCGGCACCTGGATCTATTATTAATTTTCAACAAGATAAAATCACTTCCTATGTCGATCAAGACAGTTCAGCCTCTATAGTAAAAACCATAGAAAACAATCAAGGCATAGAACTTATCAACAATGGTTGGAAGAAATTTGATTTCAACTATCAAGTTACTAAAGACACAATCTTAGAATTTGAATTTAAGAGCATTATCAAAGGAGAAATTCAAGCAATCGGCTTTGAAACCAACGATAAGTTTGACGCAAATCGCGATCAAGGGCGAATATTCCAATTAGAAGGTAAAGATAAATTTGGTATTACTGACTTCAAACAAGACGTTACCGGTAAAGGTTGGCAAACTTATAAAATTAATGTTGGAGATTACTTCAACGGCGACATTGACTATCTTCTATTTACCAACGATCATGATAACGGAGCAAAGAACGGTCATAGTCAGTGGAAGAACTTGAGATTATACGAAAAAGGTCAGGAAACTCAAACACCAGCCGAATCTCAGCCACCAACAGAAACTCAAAAACCAACAGAATCTCAATCACCAGTTGAAGTTCCATCTATCAATTTTCAAGACGGTGAAATCAGTTCCTATGTCGATCAAGACGACTCAAAGTCTGTAGTAAACACTATAGAAAACAATCAAGGCATAGAAATCATCAAAAATGGTTGGAAGAAATTTGATTTCAACTATCAAGTTACTAAAGACACAATCTTAGAATTTGAATTTAACAGCCTTATCAAAGGAGAAATTCAAGCAATCGGCTTAGAAACCAACGATAAGTTTGACGCAAATCGCGATCAAGGGCGAATATTCCAATTAGAAGGTAAAGACAACTTTGGTATTACCGACTTCAAACAAGATGTTACCGGTAAAGGTTGGCAAACTTATCAAATTAAGCTTTCAGACTACTTTAGTGAAGATATCAATATCAACTATCTGCTGTTTGCAAACGATCATGATAACGGTAGCAAGAATGCCCACAGTCAGTGGAAGAACTTGAGAGTTTACGAAAAAGGTCAGGAAACTCAAAAACCAACAGAATCTCAATCACCAGTTGAAGTTCCATCTATCAATTTTCAAGACGGTGAAATCACTTCCTATGTCGATCAAGACGACTCAAAGTCTGTAGTAAACACTATAGACAACAATCAAGGCATAGAAATCATCAAAAATGGTTGGAAGAAATTTGATTTCAACTATCAAGTTACTAAAGACACCATCCTAGAATTTGAATTTAACAGCATTATCAAAGGAGAAATTCAAGCAATCGGCTTAGAAACCAACGATAAGTTTGACGCAAATAGTGATAAACAGCGAATATTTCAATTAGAAGGTAAAGACAACTTTGGTATTACCGACTTCAAACAAGATGTTACCGGTAAAGGTTGGCAAACTTATAAAATTAAGCTCTCAGACTACTTTAGTGAAGATATCAATATCAACTATCTGCTGTTTGCAAACGATCATGATAACGGTAGCAAGAATGCCCACAGTCAGTGGAAAAACTTGAGAGTTTACGAACAAAATCAACAAACTCAGCCAGAAGCAGAAACTCAACCACCAGCAGAAATTCCATCTATCAATTTTCAAGACGGTGAAATCACTTCCTATGTCGATCAAGACGACTCAAAGTCTGTAGTAAACACTATAGACAACAATCAAGGCATAGAAATCATCAAAAATGGTTGGAAGAAATTTGATTTCAACTATCAAGTTACTAAAGACACCATCCTAGAATTTGAATTTAACAGCATTATCAAAGGAGAAATTCAAGCAATCGGCTTAGAAACTGACAGCAAATTTGACGCAAATAGCGATAAAGGGCGAATATTTCAATTAGAAGGTAAAGACAACTTTGGTATTACCGACTTCAAACAAGACGTTACTGGTAAAGGTTGGCAAACTTATAAAATCAATGTTGGAGATTACTTCAACGGCGACATTAACTATCTTCTATTTACCAACGACCACGATAATGGAGCAAAGAACGGTCATAGTCAATTCCGCAATCTCAAAATTTATGAAGCAAATGCAAATCAATTCAGCAGAGCGGCAAACCAAGAAGTTGTATTAACCGTACAAGATAGTACCAACAATTACAATCTTTCTTCATACGGTGGTAAAAATCAAGATAAAGGAATATTTAACATTTATGACGATCAAACCGCAGTTGAATTAACAGGTAACAGTTGGAAGAAATTAGATATCACTAACTACAATATCACCGAGAATACTGTTCTCAAATTTGAATTTCAAAGCGCTGCGGAAGGAGAAATACAGGGCATCGGTTTTGACAATGACGATATTATCACAGATGACGATGGCGCTAACTTTTTCCAAGTCTCGGGAATTCAAGATTGGGGAAGAAAAATAAAACCAGAGTTAGAAGATGACTACACTATCGGCTCTGAATGGCAAACCTATGAAGTCAAAGTCGGAGACTATGATATAGGCGGTAATTTTAATTACTTAACTCTTGGTAACGACCATGATGTTAGTAATGCTAACGCTCACAGTCAATTCCGCAATATTTCTTTGTCTGAAATGTAAAGATTGGGGATATTAGTAATTGGTTGAAATACAACAACTGATTTCTTCCCGGCTTTATAAACGTAGACGTAGGTTGGGTTGAACCGAATGGTATCCCAGCCTACAATTTTTCGCTAATCGCATAAGTAGGATAGGAGTAATTGATTTTTTCTTTGTCTCCCATCCCTTATTTTCTTATTACTTATTTGCAGCAGCAGACATCAAACTTTCTTCAAGATTTTTCAACTGAGGTGTCAATCTTCCTCTAGGAATTTTGAGAAGTACGTGATTCTTAGCTTGAAAAGCTTTTACTAAGTATTTGCAGGCTTTTTCGGGTTCTGCATGTTCCCCGCAGGTAAACATATCTACAGCAATATAACCAATTTCGGGCCAAGTATGAACCGAAACATGAGACTCTGCCAACAGTGCCAAAGCCGTAACTCCATAAGGTTCAAACTGATGAGTCAGTTCTCTAAGCAAAGTTGAGTCAGCTTCTTTGACTCCTTCTTCCAAAGTTTTTTTAATAAAATCAACATCGTTGAGCAAATCTTTGGGACAGTCATATAGTTCCAAAATACAATGACTACCTACCGGAACCAAAGGAGTGTCTTTTTCTAAATATGATTGATTTGCCAATTTATTTCCCCACCGATTTACAACAAACCTGTCATTATATCAGTTACCAGTGAACAGTGACCACTTAGATGTCAGTCTCATCCATCTCCCCATCCTTTACGATTCCTCAACCGGGGTTGCTGTCGGGGTTGGGGTTGGTGTTGGTGTGACTTCCGGCGTAGGTGTTGGGGTTGGTGTTGGTGTAACTTCCGGCGTAGGTGTAACTTTTGGCGTAGGTGTAACTTCCGGTGTGGGTGTCGGTTCTGGTGGTGGTGCGGGGTTTTCTACCTGTAAGCGCATCCGATAATCTTGAGATTCGGATGATGTGGAAACGACAACAAATTCATAATACCCGTTTTCTCTAAGAGTACCCGACCACGAGCGTCTTGTAGAGTCTTCTAATAATACTCTTTGACCGGAAGGTGAATATATAGAGAATAATACTTGAGGAGAAGCTGTTAAATTAACTCGCATTTCTTGACCTTTGCCAAGTTGAGCGATAAAAATTTTACCTTGTAGGTTTTTGAAATTACCGCTTCTGGTGACGGTTGTATCGCCACTTTGAAATCTTAGTCTTTCAAAAGCACTGCGAGCAAATACCGCATTTACTTTGTCGAATACAAATCCATGCCAGACCTGTCCTACGGGTTTATTGATAAAGTTTTTACTTCTTTGCTCGGGGAATTCTCGGTAAAATGGTGCGTCGGCTAAATCGTATACCGAACGGCTGCCGACATTAATATTGTTAACTCTAACTTTCCAGCGATCGCGGTCTGCTGTGGTGAAGGTTCCGAGTCTACGGCGAGCGTCGGAACTAAGTTGTGACATCTTATTGAGCAATTCGCTCGCTGTTTCGTCCCATTTTTGGCGCAAGTCTTCGTCTTGGGGTTCATCGCTCAAAGTACGTCCGTTTAAGCTGGGATTTTGCTCCCAAAATCTTTGATTAACTAGTTTGACATAAAAGTTATAGTCTATACCTAGTTGCTCGCGACGTGCTTTGAGTCTTTCTTTACGTCGCCGTTCCTGCGCGGAAAATTTGGAAGGAACGGGTGGTTCTGATGATGTGGGAGTAGGTGTAGGTGTATTACCTGAGTCTGACGTTAGCTGAGAAAAGCCAAAGTAAGTTAAACCTCCTAAAATAACCATTGCAAAAAATAGCATTCCAATTTTTGCAGGTGTCCACCAAGTTGTAGATTTAGGTTGAGATTCTGAGAACCCAGGAGAAATGATTTTAGGTTGGGGAGTCGAAGGAGCCGATTCTACGGCAGGTGCAACGGCGAAAGTTTTCTGTGTTATTTGTTGGGGAAATGATTGTTGTGGTTGGTTGTTTGTAGGTGGGGGGGGGTTAAGTGCTTGTAAAACTTGATTCGCACTTTGATAGCGTTCTCCCGGTACGGCAGATATCATTTTATCTAATATTGCCCCAAATTCAGGACTAACATTAATGAATCTCCGCCACTGCCATTGCAAATTGTAGTTATCAATTAGCTCTGCTGGCTGTTTGCCTGTAAGTAAAACTAATGCTGTTGCAGCTAAAGCATATAAATCGCTGTGGGGTTCAACTGAGCCGGTTTGCATTTGTTCTGCTGGAGCATAACCGACTTTCCCTAATAAAGTAGGGATTGGGGTTGCTGGAGGATTTCCAGGTGCATAATATTGAGAAGCTACGGTTGCTACAACTTGTTTAACTCCACCAAAGTCTATTAATACTGGTAATTGGTCAGTTTTACGAAGAATTAAGTTATCGGGTGAAATATCGCGGTGAATTACACCCATTGAATGAATATAGTTTAATACCGGTAATATTTGCTGTAATAGCTGTTTTACCTCGCTCTCGCTAAATTTCATTCCTTGCTGTTGACGATTAGCTAACAAGGAACTGTAATTTTCCCCTTCTACATAATCTTGAACCAAAAATAAATACTCTTTATCCTCAATAGTGAGGCGCAAAAGTTCGCGAAAGCGCGGAATTTGAGGATGCTGTAACTTATAAAGAACGCTGGCTTCTCGTTCAAAAAGTTCTTCCGATTTTTGTAAAACGTATTCGGTTTGAACTTGAGGAGAAAATTCTTTTAAAACGCAAGGTTCCCGAAAACGGTTGATGTCTTCTGCTAAATAAGTCCGTCCAAATCCCCCTTGTCCCAATTGACGTACTACTAAATAACGTTCGCCTAAAGTCAAGCCGGGTTGAATACCAATATTAACTGGGGTATCAACCAACATTTCACCGCAGTGTAGACAAAAGCGACTAGCAGCCGGATTTTCATGTCCTTTGGAGCATTTAAGGGGTGTCATGGGAGGGTATTGAGTTAAAAATTAAGAGTATTGAGTTAAAAGTTATGAGTTAAGAGCAAAAAGTTACAGAAATCGAACTACAGTCCTGAACTGACATAATAACCTTAATCCTCCTGAGAGAACTTTAGCTAAAAGACGGGGAACGAAATTATAAAGGCAGATAAGAAAAAAGACAAAGAATTTGCAGACACAAAATAGATATCAATTGTTTTTATCTTTTAGGATTATTAATGCATGGTATAAACAAATATACTATTCAATAATTAAGATAGTTTTGAAGATTAGTTTAAGACGGCACGAGTTAGAAAGTAAATTGAACCACTAAAACCATTAGCTTGATACATAAAACTACAGCCGCAGCAATGAAATTTCCTTTAACCCAATAGCTTGAGATAA
Organism: Rivularia sp. PCC 7116; assembly: GCF_000316665.1. GTDB lineage: Bacteria > Cyanobacteriota > Cyanobacteriia > Cyanobacteriales > Nostocaceae > Rivularia. Next base: position 4,119,034 of record NC_019678.1, read on the forward strand.
TAAATTATTATTTCAACTGATTGACGAAAGTAAAACCGCAACTAATTGGTAACTGATAATTAATTTACTCGTTTGCGAACTTCCTCATCAGCGAATGCATACCAAATTTGACCAAAAGTTTGTTGCTTAAGGTTCCCCTGTCGTTCTCCGGGAAACAATTTGTCAAATTTACGATTGGTATCTCTATTTAAATCTTTAATCGTATAATTACTTAACTGCCCCGCTTCTATCTGCCGCTGCCAATTTTCATAATCTCTTCCGCTATAGCTTCCTAATTTTTCTCTGGTTTGCTGGCTCAAATTATCTCTATCTAACTTTTCGAGCAAATCTTGAGCAATATTGTACCACTTCTTCCTCAAAGCTTCGTCTTCTCGGCTTCCTGTTAAAGTACGACCGCGAGCTTGGGGATTTTGAGTATAAAAAATATCATTGACGGTGCGATTAAAAAATGATTCTGAAATTTTCAACCGCTGACGTTGACTAACAATTTTACCAATATTACTTGTTTCTTCACGGCTTAACCCCTCTTCAGAATTATTATCGTTCCCAGGCAAACTAGGCAATTCAACTTTGGGAAACTCTGGCAAAGAAAAAGAAGTTACTGCGTTGATAACTCCACTAATTAACGCCCAGGTACCAGCAAAAACTAAAACAACGACGCTAGTACTTACCAAACTGACGAAAAAAGGACGCAGCCAAATAGGTAAATGGATGGCTTGAGCAAAAGCTTGAGTCTTGTTGTGAAATTGAGTTGCAACTGCACCAGCACCTTTGCGCCCAGGAGCAACTACAGCCGTATGAATCTTGCTAATATTAGGATTTACGGGTTTAGCAGGAGACGAAACAGGAGTAGTAGACTGTAAATCTTTTAACACTTGCTCCGCACTTTGGTACCTATCGTTGGGTTTATGAGCAACCATCTTCTTCAGTACCGCTTCAAAGTTGCCGCTAATTTTTATACTTTCCCCCCAACGCCACGTACCCTGATAACTGTCGTAAAGTTTCTGCGGTTCCTGTCCGGTAAGTAACACTAAAGCCGATACTCCCAAAGAGTATAAATCACTGCTGTGAAAGGCTTTACCCTGACGCAACTGTTCTTCAGGAGCGTAACCCTTTTTACCCAATAAAGTGCGATTTACCGGCAGTTGGGTAAACCATAATCCTTGAGAAGCCGGTAGTTGCTTGACACCGCCAAAATCAATTAAAACTGGCAAATTATCCGCTGTACGTAAAATTAAGTTATCTGGCGAAATATCGCGGTGAACAACATCTTTGGAGTGGATGTAACTTAATACTGGCAGAATTTGCGTCAACAAATGAAATACTTCTTCTTCACTAAAACATCGTCTTTCATTAAGACGCTTCTCTAATAAATCCTGATAGTTTTCACCTTCAATATAATCTTGGATCAAAAAGAAAAAATCTTTGTTACGTAACTTTACCTGTAGCGAACAATGCAAGCGGGGAATTTGTGAATGCTCAAGCTGCTTAAGTACGCTAGCTTCTCTTTCAAATAATTCCTTGGCTTTAATTAAATCTTTATCTTCTTCTACTTGGGGTGCAAATTCCTTCAGCACGCAGTTTTGAGAAGAATTATGCATATCTTCCGCTAAATAAGTACGTCCGAAACCTCCTTGACCAAGTTGACGTACAATTTTATAACGGTCAATAATAACCTCCCCAGAAGGAAGAGGCAAAGGTTCGCCACATATAGTACAAAAGCGGTTATTTGAAGAGTTAACGTGGTTTCGAGTGCAATAAACCTGCATGATGCCCAAAATTTAAAGGGTTTTTGCTAATAACTACAAGATAGCGAACATAATTTACGTATAATCTCTAAGAATTAATCATCGGGCATGGGGCATAGGGCATTAAGAATAAAAAGTTATGAGTTAGGAGTTATAAGTAGCAAGTAGCAAGTAGCAAGTAGGAAGTTGCTAATTATTCTCTTCCAATACCCATTCCCAACCACCAATTACCCATTACCTATCACCAATGCCCAATACCCAATTCCCATTCCCAATTACCCATCTAATAACAGGTCATAATAATCCGTTTTTTTGACTTCAACAAGACTTATGAACTACCAACAGCAAAGTCAACGCGCAATTGAGGGGTTCGAGAACTTTTTAAATACTCCTCTCGAAAATTTATTACAACAGCATATTACTAAAAACCCTGCTAGTGAAATTATCAGTTTATTCCAGGATGTGGCTGCAAATGTACCTGCGTATAAAGATTTTTTGACGCAACAGCATATTAATCCCGAACAAATTCAAACTTTTGATGATTTTCAAAAATTACCACCACTTACCAAAGATAATTACCTTAGATGCTATCCTTTAGCGGATTTCTGCCGTCATGGAAAAATTGAAAGCTGCGATACTATAGCAGCCTCATCAGGCTCCACAGGTAAACCTACCTTCTGGTTGCGCTTCTTTACGGATGAGTTGGCGATCGCTACCCGGTTTGAGCAAATATTTTACGATAGTTTTTTTGCGGATACTAAATCGACTTTAGCCGTAGTTTGCTTTGCATTAGGCACTTGGGTAGGGGGAATGTTCACCTATAATTGCTGTCGCTATCTTTCTAGCAAAGGTTATCCAGTGACTGTAATCTCTCCAGGAACAAACAAAGCTGAAATTTTACGAGTAGTAGAAGAATTAAGTCCAAATTTTGAACAAACTGTTTTATTAGGATATCCGCCTTTTCTCAAAGATGTAATTGATACGGCTATTGCTAAGGGTATGGAATTGAAACCCCGTAAGCTTAAATTTGTAATGGCTGGAGAAGTATTTAGTGAAGAATGGCGGAATTTAGTCGGGGAAAGAGTTGGCTCCCAAAACCCATGTTATGATTTTGCATCTTTATATGGCACTGCTGATGCTGGGGTTTTAGGTAATGAAACACCTTTAAGTATTCGTATCCGGCAATTTTTAGCAGAAAATCCCGAAGCTGCACGCAATTTATTTGGAGAATCCCGTTTACCGACTTTAGTTCAGTATGACCCGATAAATCGTTTTTTTGAAGTGATTCCAAATTCTTCTAATTCCAATCATCAAGGAATTTCCAGAGGTACGCTGCTATTTTCTGGAGATAATGGAGTTCCCTTGATACGTTACAACATTTTAGATAATGGCGGAATAATTACTTATGATGCCATGATGGAGTTTTTATCTGAATATGGATTTAACCCTGTAGAAGCACTATCAAATAACAGAGGAATTCGTAATCTACCTTTCGTTTTCGTTTTTGGACGCTCGAATTTTACTATTTCCTACTTTGGTGCAAATATCTACCCAGAAAATATCAAAGTTGGTTTAGAACAACCTGTAATCAGAGATTGGGTAACGGGTAAATTCGTAATGCAAATACAAGAAGATACTGATAAAAATCGTTTTTTATTTATTGCTATAGAATTAGCACCGGAAGTTAAAGCTAATGAAGAGAAAAAACAAGCTGTAGCGGATTCGATTCTAACTCAACTCAAAAGACTTAACAGCGAATTTGCAAATTACGTTCCCTCAGAGTATCAAACACCTCAAATAGAATTATTACCAATGGGAGAACCAAATTATTTTCCTCAAGGCGTAAAGCATCGCTACACTCGGAGTTAGCAAGATAGGAGAGGGCAGGGAAGGAATTGGGAATGATTTTTTCGTGCCCAATGCCCCATGCCCTATGCCCTATGCCCTATTCCCTTTTATAAATCGGGAGGCAAAATAACGTTGTCGATGACGTGAATTACACCGTTGCTAGCACTAACATCCGGCTGTACTACGGTAGCGTCATTTACCTGCACGCCTGTAGCTGGGTCAACTTTGACGCTAATTGGTCCACCTTCAACGCTTTTGACTTCACCTGATTTCAAATCGGTCGAAAGCACTCTACCTGGTACTACGTGATAAGTCAGAATTTTTACCAATACTTCTTTATTTTCTGGCTTTAACAAATCTTGTACGGCATCTTGCGGTAACTTCGCGAATGCTGCATCGCTGGGTGCAAAAACTGTAAAGGGACCATCTCCCTTCAAAGTCTCTACCAATCCTGCTGCTTTCAAGGCTTTAGTAAGCATTGTAAATGAAGGATTGGACTCAGCAACACTTATAATATCTTCACCTTCTGTCCCGGCCGAAGGTTGGGGTGTTTCCTCTGCCCCTGAATCAGGTATAGTTGCTGGGGGTGCAGTTGGAACTTCTGTTCCTGGTAATGGAGGCACGCCACCCGGAACTGGCGCTGGTTCTGGTACTGTTGATGGTGGTAGCGGCGCAGGTGAAGTTGAAGGGGCGTTATTTCCACAAGCCGCACGGTTATAAGGACATTCATCCAATATACTTGGTCTGGGATTTAGTACCCCACCGTTTTGTGCTAATAAAGTTTTATTCGGTTTGTCACTCTTGGAAGTCCGTATAACCGATGAGTTAGTGTTATCAGCACTTACGGTCACTGCTTGAGAGCGATTATAAGGAGCTTCTGTAAAAACACTGGGGTTAGGATTGAGCGCGTTGTTCGCCTTCACAGGCAAACCGATCAGTAAACCGATGCTTGTCACTCCCACAATGCCAGTTATTTTAGTCAGCAAATTGCTGTAGTATACCTTCATAACGATTTTATCTGGCTTTTATTCCACACTTTACATAAAAATCTTATACCATTTTCTTAGGCAAAAAATCTAACTCGCAAAGTTTGATTTTTATCGTATTATGGCAATACTGTTGATAGTGCATCTAAGAAAAAAAACGTCTAATTAACTTTACTTATAGCGGCATAAACAGAATTTAACAGCAATCATCCTTGATTAATATTTTATTTGCGTAGAGTATTTTTGTAGTTATTGTAGCATAATAATATTATATCCATATATTTTTGACTTCAACTGAAGCCGACTTTTATCAAATTAAAAAAAATCAGAAATATTGATTCTCTATTTTGGGAAATATTTTATTTATAATTTTGAAATTATCACTTAGATCTAAATAGCCAAACTTGTTACTACGGAAGGGTTTGCGCTCTGCGCTTCAAAAATAATCGCGAAATGAGCGTTGTTAAGAAATAATTAACTTTTCTGTTCCTAATATTGTATTAAAGGCGGTAGTTGTTTCGCGCTTTAATTTAATTATCTGCCTATAAATGTCTATATTCAAATTTATATAATGCTTGCATTGAATCAGTCAGAAATTCATATCTCTACAGACATAATCCGCAAGTAAGAAATTTTCCGCCTATAGCTCGAACATATTATTAACAAAAATAAAGTTGTAGAATTTATAGGTCAACAAATTACCGGCAAACTAATCATGTTAGAGTTGTACCAATTTGAACTTTCTCAGTACTCAGAAAAAGTTCGTTTGATTCTAGACTATAAAGGTCTGGAATACCGCAAAATAGAGGTGACACCGGGTATCGGTCAAGTTGAGCTATTTCAAAAAACAGGGCAACGTCAAGTACCAGTACTTAAAGATGGCAATAAATATATAGCTGATTCTACTGAAATAGCTAAGTATATAGATGCACAGCATCCCGAGCGTCCTTTGATTCCTCAAGACCCTAAAACTCGGGGATTATGCTTAATGATGGAAGAATGGGCGGATGAATCTATCGGCACCAAAAGTAGAAAAGCTTTATTTTCTGCCATTAGTAAAGACCAGTATTTGCGTAAAGCGTTATTGCCTAACTCTACACCAGACCTACTAAAAACCTTAGTAGAAGGAGTTCCTCCTGATATTTTAAAAGTGTTAGGTGTAGGTGTAGGTTACAGCCCCGATGTCGTACAGGGCGCAATGAGAGACTTAGAGCAAGATTTAGAAGCTTTGACATTAATATTAGAAAGCAGCCCCTATTTATTAGGAGATGAACCCTGTCTGGCTGATTTTGCAGTCGCTGGTTTATCTGTGTTATTAAAATTCCCAGATGGTAATTATTTAGATTTACCAGACACGATTAAAGGTAAAGGAGTACCCGGTTTAGCAGACAATCCGATTTATCAACCGTTTTTTGACTGGCGCGATAGACTTTACGTTCAATTCCGTAAACCAATAATCGGTTCTACAATTAACAGTCCGAGTGCCCCGACATCTATTCAGATTGATTAAATAATTGGTAATTGGTAATGGGAAGTTGGGAATTGGGTAATTGACTCAATAACAAACTAACAATTATTGATAATTAGGTTGAGACAGAAGCGAACGGTTAAAAGTTACAGCTTTGCAGTCTTCTAGAAAGATGAGTTGTTATCCGGCTGACTTTTATATGCTTGGGTAATTAATTCAGATATTTCAAGCTAATTCCCAATTACCAATTACCCATTACCCATTCCCAATTTTATTAAAATTTGTTCGTACAATTGTTCGCATTATTAATACAGTGCAATTAAAATTCTTTAAAGAAGAAAGAATAAAATTATGCGTTGATTTGTATGGATTCTATTAGCAGACAGCCATTAGGTTCGGTTACTCAAGGTTCTTTAACTGGGGGTTTAGAAGTTAGGTTGCACCCGGATATTTTGGTTGAGGATATGCGGGTAGGCAAGTTTCTGGTTGTTCAAGGTATGCGATCGCGATTCTTCTGTATGCTGACGGATGTAGCCTTGGGAATAGCTAACCAAAGGATTGTCGCTTATCCTCCGAGTTGGGAAGATACTTTTATGCGCGATATTCTGGCAGGAAGCGGTACTTACGGTACCATCAATCTCGCGCCGATGTTGATGTTTACCCCGGAATCGAATGAAGATAATTCCAATGTAGATGGTAAGTCTGCAAAGTTAAAAGAAGCTGTAAATACTAGTTTGGCATCGTTTCAAGCACAAACTAGCACTACGATGGAATTGATGCCAGTTAAAACAATTCCGACTCATTTCAGTCAAGTTTACGAAGCTTCACAAGATGATTTTCGTCGAGTTTTTGGCTGGGAAGACGATCCACACAGAAAGAATTTTTCCATTGGTAAACCTTTGGATATGGATGTACCCGTCTGTATCGACTTAAATAAGTTTGTCGAAAGAAGTAATGGCGTTTTTGGTAAATCTGGAACCGGTAAATCTTTTCTAACTCGCTTACTTTTAGCTGGGACTATTCGTAAGAATGCAGCGGTAAATTTAATTTTCGATATGCACTCGGAATACGGTTGGGAAGCGGTTTCCGAAGGTAAAAATTTGAGTACAGTCAAAGGCTTAAAGCAGTTATTTCCCAACAAAATAGAAGTTTACACTCTTGACCCGGAATCTACAAAACGCCGAGGAGTTCCTCACGCTCAAGACCTTTATTTAAGTTACGACCAAATCGAAGTTGAAGATATTAAGTTATGTTCTCGCGATTTAGGACTTTCCGATGCGAGTATTGATAATGCCAATATTTTATGTGCTGAATTCGGTAAATCTTGGATTGTTCAATTGTTGAATATGACAAACGAAGAAATCAAGATGTTTTGCGAAGAAAAACGAGGACACCAAGGTTCGATTACCGCATTACAGCGCAAGTTATTGCGAATGGACAATTTAAAGTACATGCGTGCAGCTTGTCCGCACAACTATATTAATCAAATTATGCGTTCCCTTGAAGCCGGGAAAAATGTTGTAGTGGAATTTGGTTCTCAATCGGATATGCTTTCCTACATGCTGGTGACAAACATGATTACTCGCCGCGTTCACCAGCAATATGTTCGTAAAGCAGAAAAATTCCTCCAAACTAAAAATCCCGTTGATAAACCATTACAGTTGATGATTACTATCGAAGAAGCACACCGTTTCCTCGATTCAGCAATAGTACAAAGTACAATTTTTGGTACTATAGCCCGTGAAATGCGGAAATATTTCGTTACTTTATTAGTAGTAGACCAAAGACCTTCGGGGATAGATAATGAAGTTATGTCCCAAGTTGGTACCCGCATCACCGCTTTACTCAACGACGAGAAAGATATCGACGCTATTTTTACAGGAGTTTCCGGTGCTGGTGGTTTGAAATCGGTATTGGCAAAATTAGATTCAAAACAGCAAGCATTAATTTTAGGTCATGCTGTCCCTATGCCGGTAGTAGTTCGTACCCGTCCTTACGATACCGCCTTTTATCAAGAAATTGGCGATCCAGATTGGGAAGGAAAACCAGATGAAGAAGTTTTTGCAGCAGCCGAATTAGCAAAAGCAGATTTAGGATTTTAGTCAGTGAGCAGTGAGCAGTGAGCAGTGAGCAGTGAGCAGTGAGCAGTGAGCAGTGAGCAGTGAGAAAATTTTTCCTTATCTCTACTTTCTTCTCCTACCCTTTCCACATATACAAATGTAGTTTATTTTACTTGACCCTGTTTCTAAATAGTGGGAGGGTAATATTATTCATTTCCTTTCTCAACTTGAAATTCGATGAATGGTACTCATTGATTTATTGAAGCAAACGATACATTGTAATAAAGCGCTTTTCTTAAATCCGAAACTAACCTTCAGATAGATCGGGCTTAGCATAAATTAGCGCGAAAATACTGATTAAAAGACAATCTATTAACTACAAATCCGCAATTATTGATTCCGCAATCAATTAATTTAGTAACATCCACCCATGACAAATCCCCTTAAGTTCGGTTATCTGGCTATTTCAAGAGAACCGGATTGGCTATTTTCGCGTCACTATATATATATCACCCGCCAAAAAATACAAATGATTCCGGTGTTTTGGCAAATGAACCCTTAATACACTATAATGGGAAGATTTATATAATGGCTCTTTACTATCGACAAAATTTGTCGTAATATTAGATTAAGTAAAACTCATACTGACTTCATATATTGCGATCGCCATTAGCGATTCGCCAGAAACGAATAAATTGTTGAAACTATAAAAGTTTACTTCTAGGGGATTGATAAATAGGGGGAGGCAGAGGAACTAATGGGGAAGTTTCGCCGTCTACAAAATCTCTGTATGAGTAGGGATTTAAAGAAGGTATTTCCGTCAGTTCTATCGATAGTATTTTCCATACCCTCCCTAAGTAATTAAATACTCATAGTATTTACGGAGTAGAGGAAAACGCACCAATGCCCATTGAAAACACTGTAACTGAAAAAACCAATACCAAGTTTACGGCTGATATGGTGCGAACCTATCTGCGCGAGATTGGTAGAGTACCGTTGCTTACCCGCGAGCAAGAAATTATTTTCGGGAAGCAAGTACAAAAAATGATGAAGCTGGTTGAAGCTAAAGAAGCTTTAGCTAAAAAGCTTGGTCGAGAGGTTAGCTTGGAAGAATGGACTCAAGAAGTTGGCTTAGCTGAAACTGAACTGAAGAAGACAGTTTTAGAAGGTAAACGAGCCAAGCAGAAGATGATTGAAGCTAATTTACGCTTGGTTGTAGCGATCGCCAAAAAGTACCAGAAGCGAAATATGGAGTTTCTGGATTTAATTCAGGAAGGAGCTTTAGGACTGGAGAGGGGTGTAGAAAAATTTGACCCGACTCGTGGTTATAAGTTCTCTACCTATGCTTACTGGTGGATTCGTCAAGCGATTACTCGTGCCATTGCACAGCAAGGTAGAACTATTCGCTTACCTATTCATATAACTGAGAAGCTCAACAAAATCAAAAAAGTACAGCGCGAACTTGCTCAGAAATTAGGACGTTCTCCAATTCCTTCGGAAATTGCTAAAGAGTTGGATTTAGAACCCGCCCAGATTCGCGAGTATTTAAACATGGCTCGTCAGCCAGTTTCTTTAGATGTAAGAGTTGGCGACAATCAGGATACCGAGCTGCAAGAAATGCTTGAAGATGATGGTCCTTCACCGGAATATTACACAACTCAGGAGTTCTTACGTCAAGACTTGAACAATTTATTAGCTGAACTTACTCCCCAGCAAAGGCAAGTTTTAGCTTTACGCTTTGGATTAAGTGACGGAAATGAAATGTCCTTAGCAAAAGTTGGCGAACGTTTAAGTCTTAGTCGCGAAAGAGTTCGTCAATTAGAACATCAAGCACTGGCTCACTTGCGTCGCCGTCGTGCCAATGTCAAGGAATATGTCGCAAGTTAATTAACTATAGTTAGATGTATCAATAGTTAACAAGCAATACGCCTTCTATAAGGAGGCGTATTTTTTTGGCGTTGCTGAATAAAAATATGAAGTGTTGGTTTCATATTGTTTGAGACGCTGTATTATGCAAGCCGTCTCTACACTAATTGTTCTCAAAAACTACGCGTAATATTCACACTTTTGATTTATTAAAACCATTTGCGAAGTTAAGAAAGCCTAACTCCGGATTGTGCATATTAAAATTCCATAACAGGAGGCAGCACCATAAAATATAAAACTTCTATGTAGATTTAGAAAATCTTTGCAAAAAGATATACATATGAATCAAAAAGCTTAAATAGAAATTGATGAAAAAGTTTTAAATATAAAAAAAAATTATATTATTCAAGATTAATAATGAATAATATCTTTGTTACTGATAAATTTTTATTTATCAACACCTCAAAATTTGAAAATTATTGAAAATCATACATAGCAAAGCTTTCAGCTTCTAAAATATCAATAAATACTATAAATACTTACAGTTGAAAATATGCAAAGCGAAGGATGACAAACTTTAAATTTTTTAAAATTTATTTTTAAAACAATATTTTTATAATTATTTTATATTTGAAATTTTATTCCTTTTGAGTAGACCTTTTGGACGATCTACGAACACTTATACCAATGTTAGTATAAAGTCAATACACAAAAATTCAATAAAAGTTTGAATAGCTTACGGTTTTTTTACCGGACAATATAAACTAAAGTTTTAATAGTGCTATAAATCAAAATACTTAGTTTTAATTGAGACTTCATACTGATAAAAACAGATTATTTATAGGAGAAGTAGGGTGTTTAAAAAGATTCAAAAGATTATTCCACCCCGTCGTTTTGCAGTTCCTCTACTCGGTATCGTCGTAGCGATTGCAGCAATAGCTCAACGCGCTCAACCCGTTTTGTCCAAACAAATTGCTCTACTGCAAACAGCATCTCCATCAAAAGTCATCGAAGAAGAAGCAGTACCAACTACTTGGATGGAAAGGAATCCTAATAATATAGATTCCGAATCAGTTTCAAAGGCAGCCCGATTGCGGAAGGTATTAGATTCATCTTCTGTGTCGCAATCTGCTGGTAGTGCTGTATCTCCGGGTAAAACCTATACTTGGATACAGCGAAATAATTCTTCGAGTTATGAAAAAGTATCGCAAGAATTAGACAATCTATCTACCACTCAAGCAAAAATTTCTGAAGATAAAGCGTCTATTAAAGGAGTTGCCCCCACGACTAATTTTCCTAATGGTGATGGTGTGTTTCTTTATGGTAGTTCGAGGCAAATGGGGCAACTTGGGCATGGATATATAGTCTTTGAAAAACGAGCCGGTAAAGTTGTGGGTGGCATGTATATGCCTTCTTCCGAGTTCAATTGTTTCCAGGGGAATCTTGATAGTTCTGGAGAAATAGCTATGACAGTCAAGGGTTATGTAGGTGATATTAGCCCAACTCAGGTAGCTTCAAATAATGTACTGTTTAGATTGAACGAAAATGAACCAACAAATTACGCTTACTCGGTAACGTTGCAAGATTATTATCAACTCGACGCTGTTAGTAAGAACGACCTAAATATCCTAAAAACCTGCAAAGCTAATTTTTAACACACTTAGTTATTAGATAGTTTATAGATAGTTGATGGTTGATAAACCGCAGTTTTCAGGTCAAAGTTTTAAATATTTGCTATCAGTATTAACCATCAACTACTAAGCACTAACAAATATTAATACTCAATCCCTGGCTGTGCTTTTATCGATTTATCGCGGAAAGGATGTTTAATTAGGTTCATTTCGGTTACCAAATCGGCTCTTTCGATTAGCGATTGGGGTGCCCCCCTGCCTGTGAGTATTACATGATTTCTTTCAGGTTTCTCTTCTAATCCAGCTAAAACCTCTTCAACTCTTAAATAACCGAGTTTCATCGCGATATTAATCTCATCCAAAAGTACCAACTTATACTCTGGATTGCGGATATATTCTAACCCTTTATTCCAAGCAGAACAGGCTTTTTCAATATCGCGATCGCGATCTTGGGTTTCCCAGGTAAACCCTTCACCCATTGCATGAAATTCTAGCTGCCCGTTTTCTTTCCAAGTACTAAATGCTTTTTTTTCAGAAGGCTCCCAAGCTCCTTTTATAAACTGAACAATTGCTACTTTGTAACCGTGTCCTAGGGAACGTAATACCATTCCTAAAGATGCTGTAGTCTTTCCCTTGCCATTACCGGTATTAACAACAATTAAACCTTTCTCAAGAGAAGCATCTGCGATTCTTTGGTCTTGCACTTCTTTACGTCGCTGCATTTTTTTACGATACTGCTCGGGCGTTAGCGACTTGCTTTCTGCAACGCTTGTATCAGATGTAGTTTGATACGACTGATTATTCATTATAGTACCCTGTATTTTCAGATAAGAGCTTGATAAACTTTTTTGACAACTGTAGTTGTTTAGGTAAAAGAACTTATTTTGATTTGTACTTGTAAATAATATCTTTACAAAAAAAACACTATTAATTCAAAGTTATTAGTAGGTTTTTATCGTAAGTTTTAAAGTAGTAATAGGCAATTACTAATTTGCATTATTTTTATTTAATACTAAGTGCCATTTATGACATTAAAAATGTACAGAATACAAATTATTTTTGTCAAAGCCAATACATAAAGCGTTATTCAAATTTAGGCAAGTAGTTTTTTTATGAAATTAAGTGTTATTGTTCCATGTTTTAACGCTGCTGATACTATTACCGCTCAATTAGAGGCTTTAGGTAAACAGCAATGCCTTGAACCTTGGGAAATTATTATTGCTGACAACGGTTCAACAGATGAAACTGTAAATATTGTAAAACAGTATCAGCAGATTTTTACTAATTTACGTTTAGTCGATGCATCAGCAGTTAAAGGCTCTGCTCACGCTCGTAACACAGGTGCAAGTGTAGCTTTATCTGAAAATTTAGCATTTTGCGACGCTGACGATGAAGTCACTTCAGGATGGGTAGCAGCAATGATAGAAGCGCTCTCGAAACATGACTTTGTTGCCGGTTGTAGCGATTATTCAAAATTAAATGAACCGTGGGTAGTCAAGAGCTGCGGAGTAAGAGAAGCTAACGGAGTCAAGGATTATGTATATTTTCCTTATGCGGCAGGAAATAACCTTGGTATTAAACGTTCGATTCACAATCTAGTCGGTGGTTTTGATGAAAAGATGCTGTTACTCCAAGATATCGATTACTGCTGGAGAGTGCAAAAGACAGGTATTAAGCTCGAATCTGTATCAAATGCAATAATTTATTTTCGCTTTCGCAATACAGTTAAAGGTATGTACCGTCGATGTTGGAGATTGGCTTGTTACGATATTTTGCTGCATCAAAAACATCAACAGATGGGAATGCCTAAATTAATCCGATGGAGGCATTTATCTAAAGATGCTGCAATTCTTCCTTTAAAATTTCTACTCAAAGTCCGCAACAAAGAAACTTTCGTGAGATGGTTGTTAGATTTGGCTTGGTTGGGAGGACATGTACAAGGCTGCCTTAAGTATAATTACTTAACAATTTAGATTTAAATCCGATTGAATTAGATTAAATCAAAATTAGATTAATCAAAATTATGATGATGCGAAGTTAACAGATTGACAATCAGGTAATGGTTTCATGCATTTTTGAAAATTTTATTTACTGAAAACCCAGAGTATCAATATGAACTTTGGCTATATTCTGATAATAACCATAATGAAACCATAATACTAAATCTGTTTATATTATCTGCTTATATTTATAGTTACGAACTTACAAATTATTCTCTCCCCATAACTTGACCCTTATGTTATACTTACCGAGGAGAATAGAATTCGGTAGACAGCGTTTGTTTAAGTATCCACAGACTTATCTCCGAAATGTAAATCTCTACACACTAATGATGATTTCGGAGACGATCCATGTCCATTTACGTAGGTAATCTTTCTTACGACGTTACAGAGGAAAATTTGAATGCCGTTTTTGCAGAATATGGCACTGTAAGACGCGTTCAAATTCCTACTGACCGCGAAACAGGTAGAGTACGCGGGTTTGGCTTTGTAGAAATGAGTTCAGAAGATGAAGAAGCAGCAGCTATCGAAGCTCTTGATGGTGCTGAATGGATGGGTCGCGACCTTAAAGTCAATAAGGCAAGACCCAGAGAAGAAAGAAATTCCTTCGGAGGCAATCGTAGAAATAACAATTTCCGCAACCGCTACTAAGGTTAATCTTATAGCTTAAATAGCTAAATTACTTAAGTTTAGTTAACAAATTTGATTTAATTATTACTCAGGCAAAAATGCTTGAGTTTTTTGGTTTAATTTGATGTAAAAGCTAACAAACCCGAGTTTTCAGGAACCGGGTTTTTGTTTTTTAGCTTTTGTATTACTAAATATTCAAATATTCAAAGCAGAAAAATTATTGAGATAGATTTTCTGCTGTAATTTTTGTCTGCGCCAAAGTAGCTTCTAATAAAGGCTGCCCAAATTTTTTAACTTGCTCGACTAAAACGTCTCCAGCATTATCCGGGGAACCTGCATCAAAGGGAGGCTCGGGATTATATTCCAACAAAAGCTGAATTCTTTTTGCAGTTTCCTCTCCACAAAGCTGACTAACAACCACTAACCCAAAATCAATCCCAGCAGTTACACCACCACCAGTAATTCTATTCCGATCGACTACAACCCTTTGATTCTTAACTTCAACTCCCAGCATTGCCAAATATTCGCGAAATAGCCAATGACAACCGGCGCGATAGCCTTTGAGCAAACCCGCAGCAGCAAGAATCAAAGAACCAGTACATACAGAAGTAATATATTTTGCGGTTTTAGATTGCTGTTGCAAAAATTCCAGAACTTCTGAATCTGCCATTGTTTCCACGGTTCCCATGCCACCACCAGGAACGCAAATAACATCTAGCTGAGGACATTGCTCGAAAGTGGTTGTTGGTAAAATGATTAATCCTTCCCCACTAGTTACGGATTCTAAATTTTTCCATAACATATGCACCTGAACTTCGGGAATAAAAGAAAATACTTGATGTGGTGCGGTTATATCAAGCTGAGTCATGCCGGGGTAAATTACTAAGCCGATGTGATATTTAGGTTGATTAGTCACGATTATCTTTGCCTCAACTTCGTTATTTACTATGCTAAAAATGACTTCAAAATTTGCATAGTCCCCAACTGGGTACACTTTTGATTAATTGATGCAATGGCTAACTCTTTACATAACTTATTTCATGCCGTAGCTACAGCCAAAAACGAGTATCAACTGCGGATGCGCTTTATGGATAATATCAGCGAGCATTTTGGCATATCTCGGCTAGTATCGCAGCCTTACAAGCTCGACAAACTTCACCAACTATATTTAGTTCATCTTCATCTTTGAGCGATCGCCTTACATGCCGTGAAATTCAAATAGCCAAACTTGTAGCAAAAGGATTAACCAATAAACAAATCGGCGTAGAACTTTGGATTACGCAAAATTCTGTAAAACAAGCTTTGAAGCGGATATTTAGGAAATTAAAAGTATCCTCGCGTACAGAAATGGTAGCAATAAAGCGGGAAGAGAATCTACACCGCTTTTTGCCTAACAAAATTGCAAGATATCCTGAATTCGGATTCTTAAAGCTGTAGGCATTAAGTGATACTTATAGAAGAAATATTTATCATTACAAACTTGTATCCCAATTTACTTGTTATCGATTTTCCATTCTGTGAAAATCGTGAAACAGCACGCAGAAGTGGGATTTTCCCATAAGGAGATACCCGAAGAGTCAAAGGACGGATAATTATTTCTGTTGTGGAATAGGTATTATAGTTTCTCTACGTAGTCAAAATTAACTAATTTCTCGATCATGCCCACTGAATTAATTGTTTTAATTGCTGCATTAATTGTTGCTTGGTTAGTTTTTCAGGCTTTAATCAAAGTACTGAAAACTACTCTTAGTACGGCTGTTGCTG
This sequence comes from Rivularia sp. PCC 7116, assembly GCF_000316665.1. Taxonomy (GTDB): domain Bacteria; phylum Cyanobacteriota; class Cyanobacteriia; order Cyanobacteriales; family Nostocaceae; genus Rivularia. The sequence continues at coordinate 4,135,035 of NC_019678.1, forward strand.
TTTTTATCGTCGTTGTGTTTTTGGGAATTTTTGGTATCGGTTCTGAAGACTTAATTCAAGAAATTACCAAATTACCCGAAACTTTGATGCGCCTATTTACGAATACACAATCGCAAATAGGCATATAGTCAACAACAATTATTTTTTTATCAAAATATATGCTTTAGCATAGGTTGGTAATTTCTTAATATATTGGTTGAAACTGGCTTTACTTTTAAAAATACCCGCCAGATAATCGAGTTGATGAAAATTGGGTAAAAACGCACCCCCAGTATCAGCAACTACTCCCATTCTTAAATGCCTGCGTCCATTTTTCATATACTCAATCACAATCATTCTACCTAAACCAACATTGAGTACGTCGCCAGCAAAAGTGACTCCCGATTTGATAGATATCTTCTCATCAATTTTATAGCCGTAGCCTTTGATATCCTTAACTTCTCTAAAATACCAATAGCGCTTTTGTAAACGTCTATTTATACCTCTAACATAAGGAATTTGATTACTTCTATCAACATTGAAATAAGCAGAAGAACCACCACCTAAATCAACTAGTATTGTTCCTTCCATTAATGCTTCTTCTAACCCCTCCCGAGTCATATAAACGATGGGTTTAACTTTGCCAAATTCCTTTCCACCTGGTTCGTAAATACCTGATAAAACATCTTGCTTGGTATATTTAGTGTAGAATTTATCCGTTTTAGCAATATCGTTCAGACTGTAAAGAGGAATATTAAATTTAGCAGTTTTCTTACGAGAACCAGGATGAACGAAGACAGCGTACTTAGTAATTCGTAGATTTTTGCGTTTGGGTTGTTTGGGATTATAAGCAGACCATCTAATGACTCGAAAATTAGAGTTGATAAAATTCGGGTCTTGTAAACGAGTCGGACGATTATTAGCTATATCTTCTTGCAATACAGCAATCATAAAATCAAGAGTTTTGACAATATCTTCTACAGATATATTTTGAGTCCCGAGTACTCCCGGACGTAGTATATTAGGGTCATCGTCAGCATGGTCTTGATAATATTGTCTGGTGTTAACCAAAGTAGACAATAAATCTTTTTGGTTGAAACTAACTCTATTGCTACTAGGTAATTTTGCAGGACTAAAAAGCTTATTGCCATTGATGGTATATTGGAATTTTTTTAATTCGTCAATAACTTTATAAGCTTGAGATAGTAGCTGGGGTTGATAAAGATTATTTGTTGATGGGATAGTTTGACAAGGAACAGAAGAAAACTGAATGCAGGATGCTGTTTTAAATGAAAAGTTTGGAACTAATCTCAGACTTGAATTCGTTAAACCTTGCTGTCTTAAATTCTGCTGTTCTAAAGATATTTTTTTAATCTTTGTTAGAGAATTATTATTTTGAGTTAACTGCTGATTTTGCGAGCGAGCATAAGCATAACTACTCAAACTTCCAGTTAACAGCAAACTAGCTAAACCTACTACAAAACGCATTTTGGGAATTAACATCTCGATCACATTCTGTGGTTGACTCAATTGATATACCAGGAAAAATAAAATAGGTCAAAAATTAAGGGTTAGAGGTTAAAAGTTAAGGATTAAAATTTTGATTTTCCCTCGGATGAGTAAATATACTTCATAATTGAAATATTGGCTGATTCTTGCAGAAACAATGTATTTAACTTATTTAGACAGCAATAGCTGGTTAATTGAAATGGGCGGTCAAAGTATACTGATTGACCCTTGGCTGATTGGTTCCCTAACTTTTGCTAATTTAGATTGGCTTTTCAAAGGTTCGCGTCCTCAAGAACGTCCCATTCCCGAAAAAATTGACCTGATTTTACTATCTCAAGGTTTGGAAGACCACGCCCATCCACCAACCCTCAAGGAACTCAACCGAAATATTCCGGTTGTGGCTTCAGAAAATGCTGCTAAAGTTGTAAATCAATTCGATTACCAACAAGTAAATTCCCTGGCTCACGGTGAAACTTTCACTCTTAAGGGCACTGTCGAAATTACAGCTACTCCCGGCTCTCCCATCGGTCCTAACTTAGTAGAAAACGGATATCTCCTCAAAGAACTCGAAACTGGTTTTACTCTTTATTACGAACCCCACGGATATCATTCTGAATCGCTTAAAAAATATACTCCTATCGATGTTGTCATCACCCCATTAATAGATTTAGGTTTACCCCTAATAGGACCAATTATCAAAGGTAAACAAAAAGCTCTAGAAGTCGCTCAATGGCTAGAACCTCAAGTTATGTTACCAACTGCGGCTGGTGGTGATGTAATGTTTGAAGGATTGCTGATGAACTTGATCAAGCCAGAAGGAACCGTTGAAGAGTTTCGTTCCTTACTACAACAACATAATATATCAGCCCAAGTACTCGAACCAAAAAGTGGAGAGCGCACTCTATTAGATTTGCAAAAGCGAACGGTTTCGGGAGTTTCCGCTTAAAAGGAAATTTGCCTTAAAGTAATACTTTAGTACCAAATTAAAAACTGATTAACGACCAAATTAACTATTTGGTCTATTTTTGTGATTTTATAGCAGTAGTTAATATAGATAAATTTTCAACTTATTGTCTATTATCTACTTTTAATTGCTTTATTAATTTAATATTGATAATTGTTTTAGGATACAACGGTTTTATTGTAAATCTGTTAAATATTGATACATCTATATTTATTTCTACCTATCCGTAATTGTTGCAGGAATCTCTGATGAAGTTAAATTTAGTACGCCCGATGGCATTTATTGACTTAGAAACAACTGGAATCGATATTGTCAAAGATAGAATTATACAAATTGCCGTATTAAAAGTATTTCCTGATGGCAATGAAGAAATGAAAACTTGGATAATTAATCCTACTATTCCAATTCCAAATGCATCATCAGAAATACATGGAATTTATGACGAAGATGTAAAGGATAAACCTACTTTTGCAAAAATAGCCCATAGTTTAGCAGATTACATTAACGATAGCGATTTAGCTGGGTATAATTCAAATCGATTTGATATCCCCGTACTTATAGCAGAATTTTCTCGCGTTGATATCGATTTTAAACTTGAAGGCAGAAGAATTATTGACGTACAAACTATTTTCCATAAAATGGAACCTCGGACTTTGAGAGCAGCTTATAGATATTATTGCGGGGAAAAATTAGAAGGCGCTCATGATGCAGCAAATGATATCCGCGCTACATACGAAGTATTTAAAGCACAATTAGAACGTTACGAAAATGAAGAGTATGAGGATAAAGATGGCAATATATCTTATCCTGTAAAAAACAATATGGATGAGTTGCAAGAATTCATACCCTTTGATTTTCTTGACCCCACTAAAAGAGTTATTTACGACGAAAATAACGAGATAATTTTTAATTTTGGTAAATATAAAGGTAAATCAGTAGCTGAATCATTTAAGAAAGAACCAAATTATTATAAATGGATGATGGAAAAGGAATTTTCTGTTTTTACTAAGAAAGCAGTAACTAAGATTTGGGAATCGATGAATCAGGAAGAATAGGGAATGGGGAATAGGGAATGGGGAAAAGATGTCAATTAGGCAGCGAGAAGCTCCCACTATTATGAACGGGAGTATTCCAATTATTAAAAAATATTTTACCTAACACCCTGGAAGGGTGTGGCTACACAAACCAAGCCCACCTTACGGTGGGCTTAGTTTTCTTAGCCCCAGACTCATAGTCTGAGGGCTTTTTCTAGACCAAATTATCCTAGAGAACTATCAATTAAAGTAGACAAAACTTTCTGAGCATAATTTGCACTTCCAGGAGCTCCTTCAATCGTAGCCATTAAGCTAGCTCCTCCAATTAACAATAAATATTGCTGAGAAAATGATTCTGAATCTTTGATTCCTACTTCTTCTGCTAGCTGCTTGATATGGCAACGAATTGACTCTCTAACTCCTACAGAAACAGCATGAGCCGGATGAGAAGCGTCAGATATTTCTAATACAGCATTAATAAAAGGACAACCCCGAAAATTAGGACTCGCATACCAATCTCGCATCACATCAAAGGTGGCGAGCAATCTTTCTTTGGGCGTATTTCCGCTGTCTTGTACCGCAACTTCAAACCATTGCAGCCATTCTCTAGCTCGATGTTTCATTACTTCTTCAATTAGTTGTTTTTTAGAAGCAAAATACCGATATAGAGTCTTTTTAGCTACGCCACTAGTCGCAATAATTTCGTTAATACCTACGTTTTGAATTCCCTTTTGATAGAAGAGTTCGGAAGCTGTTTCTAGAATTTTTTGATGAGGGTTAATATTTGACTTCATTCTTCTCGGAGTAGACAAACTTGTCTCCATAAAGATATACTATCACCAAATCTGGTAGACAAAGTTGTCTCCTAATTTATCGAGGAGGAGATTTAAACAATGGAATTTACAATTCATACATTAGAAACGGCACCAAATGCTTCCAAAGAATCATTAGCTCATGCTAAAGAAACTTTTGGTTTTATTCCTAATTTAGAAGGAATTTTTGCAGAAGCTCCAGCATTGTTAAAAGGTTCAATGACACTGTGGGATTTGTTTGAAACCACAAGTTTTACTGCAATCGAGCAACAAATTATTTACTTAACTGCAAATTATGAAAATTCTTGTAACTACTGCATGGCAGCACATTCGGGATTAGCGAAAATGATTGGCATGTCTGACGAGGATGTGGAAGCACTGAGGAATGGCACACCAATGTCAGACAAGAAATTACAAGCCCTACGCCACTTTACACAACAAATGGTAAGGCAACGTGGTTGGGTTGAAGATAATGATATTGAAGCGTTTATGGCTGCTGGATATGTAAAACAGCAGGTTTTAGAAGTAATTTTAGGTATAGCTATAAAAGTAATGCATAATTACACCAACCATGTTGCTAAAACTCCTTTAGACAAGCAATTTAGCAAAAATATCTGGTCAAAACCGGATGTAACTTAAAGCTATATAACCATTTTCGTACTACAAAAAGCGGCGTTATCAGCTATATAGCATGTGAGATGAACTTAAGATAATTAAGATAATTATCATCATCGAGAACCAGAAGGTGGAATTTTCTCAATACTAATTAAAGACTCCATTACCTTTTTTGCAATAGGTGCTGCAACAGTACTACCGAAGGTGTGTTCTCCTTGGGGTTCGTCTACTAACGTTAAAACAACATAACGAGGTGTTTCTACCGGTAAGATACTCACAAAACTAGTAATCTTTGAACCACTAATATAACCTCCAGTCGCACCAGCTTTTTCAGCCGTACCAGTTTTACCTGCAATGCGATATCCCGGAATTTTCGCAGCTTTTCCGGAACCTTTGTTAACCACACTTTCCATCATTTGCAATACTGTTTGAGTTGTTGTGGGGGAGAAGATTTGACGAGATGGTGGTAGATTTTTCTCTTTGTGAATTTGGTCTTTATCATCTATCAAGCCTTTTACAACATGGGGAGTCACTAATCTACCACCGTTAGCTAATGCTCCCTGCATTTGAACTAACTGTAATGGTGTTAGGGAAAAACCTTGCCCGAAGGAAGCTGCCGCTGGTTCAATAGGTGAATTAATGAATTCTTCTTGGGGCTTAAGCCGACTGGTAGTTTCAAATGGCAAATCTGTTTCGGATTTCTGTCTTAATCCCAATCGTTCTAACCAACCGTAGTAAATACTTGGCTGCAACCGCTGGATAATTTTGACCATACCAATGTTGCTGGAAGTTTGTAAAATTTGAGAAACGGTGATTCTTCCCTTGGCATCTTCCTCAGCATTTTTAATCTCGCGATCTGCAACTTTAATTAAGCCCGTATCATTAAACACTTCACCGGGTCTGATCCTGCCAGTTTCTAAAGCTATAGCTACATTTAAAGGTTTGAAAGTAGAGCCGGGTTCGTACAAATCGGCTACAGCCCAATTTCTAAATAGAGCATAATCTTCTTTAGTAAATTTGCCATTGGGGTTGTAAGTCGGGTAACAAGCAAGCGCTAAGATAGAACCGTCCCATGAATCCATGACAATTACTGCTCCGCGTTTGGCTTTGAATTTTTTTATTTGTTCTTTGAGTGCCAATCTCGAATCGCGTTGCAAACGGCTGTCAATAGTTAGCTGCATTCGCAATTTGTCAAAATTAAGGAATCCATCTGGAGCATGATCTGGCATTAATGCACCGTTTCCTGCTCTTGACAAACGTACCGTTTTCATGGAACGCTCTAAAAGCTTTTCTTGAGAGTATTCTATTCCTGCTTTACCACGACGATCTGAATTAACAAATCCAACGATATCAGCAACTAAATCGTCAGGAGGATAGTAGCGGTTAAATTTTTTTCTTAAATCTATACCGTTAAGCTTCAAACTACTAATTTGGTCTGCCACTTCTTCTTGTAAATTAGAAGAAAGAAAAATCCCACTTTCGTTTTTGTTAAACTTTGCTTCTAATTCATCAGCATCTTTATTTAAAATGGTTGCGAGCTTCCGTGCAACGTAGGATCGAGATTTGTTCTTGTCAAACATCTTCGGATGCACGTACAAAGTATAAATAGGAACGTCTATTGCGACAACTCTTTTATTCCGGTCTACAATTTGACGGCGAGGAATAAAAGGACGCATACTGAACATCTGCTGATTTCGCGCCTTTTTAGTTAGTGTTGCACCGTCAACAATTTGCAAACGATACAAGTTTATTCCCAAACCCAAGCAAGCAACTATTAATACACCCCAAACCATAAACAATCTGATTTTCGGGTTTGGTGCAACTTTTGGAGATTTTGCGCTAAATTTCCGTTGATTTTTACCTCTGGGAGTATTGCGATTCAAAGGAGATTGTGAGTAATTTCTTCTGGGAATTCTATTGGTTTTACCTGGAAATTTTTGCATAAAGCTGCTCCTTCATGAGGTTCTTGGGGCAAAGAAAGCACTAACAATCCTTCAGATTTTTTCTCCACTCACCCAAAGGTATTCTGTTTTAACATTTAAACAGGCGAAGTGCATTTAAACTAAAAACTAAAAACTAAAAACTAAAAACTAAAAACTAAAAAACTAAATTAAAAAATGGAGATAGCATCAATCTATCAATGAATTATTGGTTTCAATATCCCATTGGGTTTGAAGGTTGTTCCACTGTTTCCTTCATTTCTTTGTCAATTGATTGAGAACTTGATGGTGTAGTTTCTTCCAAAAAAATGGTATTTGCTGGAGTTGGTGATACGAAGCCAGAATGTGGTTTCTCAGCTTCTATTGCCATTCTATTTTTCAGAATTTCGTCATGTTTTGTCAGCTGACGCTCATCTCGTTGTAATTCTTGTAATTTTTTGTACGAACGGCTCCAAAGATGTTGCGAGTATACTGTCCACCCATAAACAACCAGAGTTGCGCTGACTAATAAGAAAGTTATAACCGCACTGTGACGGTGAAGTGAATTCCAACGCATCAACCATACAGGTATTTTGGAACCATCCGGCATTACAGGTATAGCTCTACGATCGCGATTCGCAGAATTTTTATGATTGATACCGTTATTTACAATGCGTTGGGGTTTAGCTTTTGTTGATGCCGGAGTCCGAACAACAGTCGAACCAGTTTTTGACCAGAAAGATGGGGTAGGACGTTTTTGTCTGTTTACAAGTCCCGGAGAGGTTTTTGTTAAAGGTGGAAGATTCGCACGCTCATTTGTCCTATAACCTCTGAAGTTGCTTTCTCCACCAGTAGAATCTCGTCCCAACCAGCGCTTTTTCCCTCTTAGATTTGATTTACGAATAGTAGCCATAAGTTTTTATTTTAGAAATACTGTACTTTAGATAGAGATGAAAGGTTAATGTCGCCCAAGTTATTTTTGCTACAAGCTATTGACTTAGTATCTTACTGTGTTCTCCAATTGCTTGAAGAAATAACACTGGTCAACTCGAATGTTACGAAAGCTATAATTTTATAATTACGTCGCCGCATCATAGCATCTAAAGTATAAGAATATCCATCGCTCGTAGACATAATACTTCCGTAATATCGTAATTTCTGGTATGATATCGTTTTTTGTAATCAAAATAACTCAAAAAATCGATCTAGGACTAAAGTGACAAAAGATTAGCGCTAATATTAACTACAAAAACAACTTTCCTAAGTAATGGTCAGTATAAAAATGAATAATTTTGTTTATAAAAGCTAATTAAAACTACAATATTTAAAAAAATCAGCTTTTAAGGTATCTTATTCAACAGGCTATAAATAGATCTTGACTAAATTGGTGAAAGAGGAGTTATGAAAATAAAAGTCTTTGGTTTTGCTTTATTGTTAGGTTTGGCTACCGCTCTGGGAGCTTGCGAAAATGCAGAGGAACCTGCAACTACAGAAACTCCAGTTGGAGAGCCTACAGATGCTCCTGCTGCAACCCCCGAACCAACCGCTACCCCGTAGTTGACAGTAATTATTTAAACTACTGTCGCCATGTTTTGAGGCTCGCTCCTCACTTCCTTTTGATTGATTACCCACAAGCAGTTTTATCCAATTAAACTGTTGTGAACTTCAAAATTTGAGAATAGGGTATCGTGGTTTGGGAGTAATATCTTTAGTTTTCCCTTTATGGCTTCGGTAAATAAATATAAACCTGGTAATGATTATCGAGATTGCCAGGTTTTTATGTTTATATTTTTGGTGATGGGGTTCCTTATCGGATTTATTGTTAGAACATAGAAATTTATGATTATTTTCTCAACAAGATAATAGAAAATGCAACACTACAACACTTATTGATTAAAAGTTATACTTTCAAAATTATAAATAGTTAAATTAAACTTAAATATTCATACTTTAAGGATTTTTAGTATCCTTGAACTATGTATAACAAACTAAGAAATGAGAAGAAAAGAAACTTATAAAGCAGTTTTACTGATACTTATAACTGCTGTGTCACCGGTCATTTTTCAATTGTTTGCATACCATAAAGGGTTCGTAATTGCATTGCCCCCAAAGGAAGATATCCCCGAAGAAATATTGCGAACGGAAATTATTCTCGAAGCGCGATCGCCGATTGACGGTAAACTTCTAAGTGCAGCAGAATATGCTCAGTTGCAAGCTCAATTAAAAACACGCCCCTACCCTCCGAAGCTTAGTCCTAAAGTACGGGAAACAGTTTTTTTTCTACGTTTACTCAAAATATTAAAAACACTTTTCCCTTTTGTGGATTTTTAATTAGATAATGATAAAGGGAATTAGGAGTTGCGAATAGCTTGTCAATAATTAATTTTCCTTGTTCCCTGGCACATTTGTGCATCTTTCTTCCTCAAGAGGCGGGCAAAAATTACAAATAAATGTAAAGAATATATGTAGATATACAAAACGTAAATTCATTAATTCATAATATCCAACGTAATTAGCTCCATGACTATGACCACTATTGCCCCAGAACAGGTTAACAGCATCATCAACAACCAGCATAGCGACCCTTTCAAAATACTTGGTTCCCACAAAATAGAGAAGGATGGCAAAAACGTCTGGGTTGTGCGAGCTTATTTGCCTACCGCAAGTGCTGCTTGGGTTGTTCTTCCAGAAGAGCGTAAGGAAGAACCGATGCAAAGCGTGCATGACCCTCATTTCTTTGAATGCACGGTAGATGCTGAAGAATTAGCTAACTATCAACTTAAGATTAAAGAAGAAGACCAAGAACGGGTATTCTATGACGCTTATGCTTTTAATTCTCCCAAGCTAACAGAATTCGATTTGCACCTGTTTAATGAAGGAAATCATCACCGAATTTATGAGAAATTAGGAGCGCATTTCACTGAAATTAAAGGTGTAAAAGGCGTTTATTTTGCGGTTTGGGCACCGAATGCGCGTAATGTATCGATTTTGGGAGACTTCAACAGTTGGGATGGACGCAAGCATCAAATGCGTAAAGGTCCCACTGGAGTATGGGAGCTATTTATTCCCGGATTGGAGGTAGGAGAGCATTACAAATACGAAATCAAAAATACCGCAGGACATATTTACGAAAAATCTGACCCCTACGGTTTTGCTCAGGAAGTTCGTCCTAAAACTGCTTCTATTGTTACTGACTTAGATGCTTATAAGTGGAATGACAGCGAATGGATGGAAAAACGCCGTCATAGCGATCCACTTTCCGAACCAATTTCAGTTTATGAACTACATTTAGGTTCGTGGTTGCACGCCGGTACTGACGAACCATCCTTACTACCAGATGGTACATCCGAGCCTGTAGTACAGGTTTCTGAACTTAAAACTGGCGCGCGTTTTCTAACTTATCGGGAATTGGCGGCAAAACTGATTCCTTATGTTAAAGAATTAGGCTATACCCATATTGAAATGCTGCCAGTAGCCGAACATCCATTTGATGGTTCTTGGGGATATCAAGTAACTGGTTATTACGCTCCTACTTCCCGTTATGGCAGTCCTGAAGACTTTATGTACTTTGTGGATGAATGTCATAAAAACGGCATTGGCGTGCTTGTGGATTGGGTTCCCGGTCACTTTCCTAAAGATGGGCATGGTTTAGCCTTCTTTGACGGTACTCATCTTTACGAACATGCAGATCCTCGTAAGGGCGAACATAAAGAGTGGGGAACTCTAGTATTTAATTATTCGCGTCATGAAGTACGTAATTTTCTGACAGCGAATGCTTTATTTTGGTTTGATAAATATCATATTGACGGTATTCGCGTTGATGCAGTGGCTTCAATGCTTTATTTAGATTACTGTCGCGAACCCGGTACCTGGGTTGCAAATGAATATGGTGGTAGAGAAAATTTAGAAGCAGTAGAATTTATTCGCAGCGTAAATCACCTCATTTTTAGTTACTTCCCCGGTTCGCTATCCATTGCAGAAGAATCTACTTCATGGCCGATGGTATCTTGGCCTACATACACCGGTGGATTGGGCTTTAACCTGAAGTGGAATATGGGTTGGATGCATGACATGCTCGATTACTTCAGCATGGACCCCTGGTTCCGTCAGTTCCACCAAAATAATCTGACTTTTAGTATGTGGTATCACCACAGCGAAAACTTTATGTTGGCGCTGTCCCATGACGAAGTGGTGCATGGTAAGAGTAATATTATCGGGAAAATGCCCGGAGATAGATGGCAGAAGTTCGCAAATGCGCGTTGTTTATTTGCCTATATGTTTGCTCATCCCGGTAAGAAAACCATGTTTATGAGCATGGAATTTGGACAGTGGAGCGAATGGAATGTTTGGGCAGATTTGGAATGGAGCTTAATGCAGTTTGAGCCACACCAACAGCTCAAAATATTCTTCCAAGATTTAAATAAACTTTACCGCAACGAACCTGCTTTATACACTCAAGACTTTGAGGAAGCAGGGTTTCAATGGATTGACTGTAGCGACAATCGTCATAGCGTAGTTTCATTTATCCGTCGCGATAAAGATTCGGATGGTTTTGTTGTTGCTATTTGTAATTTCACCCCGCAACCCCATTCCCACTACCGCATCGGTGTACCAGAGCCTGGATTCTACACTGAATTATTTAACAGCGATGCCCGAGAATACGGCGGTAGCAACATGGGTAATTTAGGCGGTAAGTGGACTGATAGCTGGTCAATGCACAATCAAGAACACTCCTTGGATTTATGTCTTCCACCTTTAGGAGTATTAGTTTTGAAATTGGATCGAAATAAAACTGGTGAGGTGATGGAAGAAGAGTAAAAGGTAGGCTGGTTTGATTAAGGAGAGACGTAGCGTTGGTCTGTTCCTTAAAAACTGATAGTTTTGATCGCACATTCGCTTGGGGTTGCAAACCCCAAGCTAACGGGAGCATCCCAATGCAGGCAAAAAGCCCGCAGGCTATAAGCCTGGGGCTAATACTACGAAGCCCACCTGCGTGGGCTTGGAAACTCTCATAGCTCACGCAGGTGGGCTTTGTTTTTGTAGCCGCACCCTTCTAGGGTGTCGGATAAAGTATTTATTCCTACATTGGGATGCTCCCAAGCTAACAGCGAAAGTCCTATAAATAGGACTGGAAAACAGGTCATCAAAACTAATACAGAAAACAATGCTACGTCTCTATATTTTAGGTTTTGAAGGTAGGGTTTAATTAATTATTTAGGAAACAGAATCTGCTCTACTTCGGCTGCTTTTTCTTGTAAATCCAAATCTTGATAAATTTGTAGACTTTCTGATAAAAAGTGGGTAGCAATTGACTCTGCGTCTGGCTGATTTTGTTGAGTGCGTTTCTGGTAAATTTCACCTAATAGTTTGCGTGCTGCGGCTTCTAATTTTCGGCGGTTATAGTCTTGAGAGACTTGCAAACATTCTTTGGCGATTTCTTCGCTTTTATCAAGATTTTCTAGAGCTTCCACTTCTAAATAAGCACGAGCGATATTAAGAGCTTGTTCTGATTTTTTTATTGCTTGTCCTAATTCATCAAAATGGGTAAAACCCTTATGGTAATACTCTTCAAATAAGAGAATTTTTTCTTGTTTTGATGAGTCGTTAGGTATCCAGCGTAAACGTTCTGAGCAGAGCAAACTGAAAACAATGTAGTCGTAAGCAAGATTTTTTATATATTCGCCTGTAGTATTTATTTTTATGGCTTGATTTATGTTTTCTTCTGCTTGTGTTAGTAAATCAAAGATTTCTCTTTGGTTTGAGGTATTTTTTGCTAATAGAATTTGAGAAGAAGTAAGTTGCCGATACCGAATGGCTACTTTTTCATTTTGACCTAACTGTTGGTACAAAATAAGGCTTTTTTGACAATACTCAATTGCTTTTTTGTAGTCTTTTGAATCTCGATAGCAATTAGCTAATAAACACCACTGACTAGCAACATCTTTATCTTGACCTAATTGTTGATAAATATCTTTACTTTGTTGGTAATAATCAATAGCTTGTTCGTATTTACACCAACTTTTATAAATCCATCCTAATAGAAAATATGTGAATGCAATATCAGCTTGATTCTCTAATTGCTGACAAATTGTTAAGACTTGATTTTGATATTCAACAGCTTGTTTGTATTTACCCCATAAGCGATAGCAATAAGCTAAGTTATTCCACCGTCTAGCAATATCTTTATCCCTGCCTAACTGTTTATAAAGTTCTTTACTTTGTTGATAGTAATCAACAGCTTGTTCGTATTTACCCCAGTCTTGATAAATTCTTCCTAATTGATAGTAAGTTAATGCAATATCAGCTTGGTCATTTAATTGCTGACGAATTTCTAAGCATTTACTTTGATATTTGATTGCTTGTTCGTATTTACTCCATAAGCGATAGCAATCAGCTAAGTTATACCATTGACTAGCAATATGTTTATTTAGTTTTAATTGTTGATAAATATCTTTACTTTTTTGATAGCAATTAATAGCTTGTTCGTATTTACCCCAACCTTGATAAACCCATCCTAAGTGAACGTATGTTAATGCAATATCAGCTTGTTCGTCCAATTGCTGACGAATTATTAAACACTGATTTTGAGATTCAATAGCTTGCTGATATTTACCCCATAAGCGATAGCAATAAGCTAAGTCAGACAACCGTCTAGCAATATCTTTTTCACTACCTAATTGTTGATAAATATCTTTACTTTGTTGGTGGCAATTAATAGCTTGTTCGTATTTACCCCAGTCTTTATAAATACTTCCTAGCTGATAGTATGCGAGTGCAACACTAGCTTGGTTATTTAACTGCTGACTAATTGTTAAGCATTGATTTCCACATTCAACAGCTTGCTGATATTTACCCCATGAACGATAGCATTCACCCAGACGATGCCAGTGGTTAGCAAGATATTTATTACGACCTAATTGTTGATAAATATCTTTACTTTGTTGAAAGTAATCAACAGCTTGCTCATATTTACCCCAATCTTGGTAAATCCTTCCTAGTTTGTAGTATGTAGTAGCAATACTGGCTTGGTCATCCAACCGCTGATAAATTTCTAATTCTTTATTTTTATATTCAACAGCTTGTTCGTATTTATTCCAATCTTGATAAATCGTTCCTAATTCATAGTATGCGAATGCAATACCGGCTTGGTCGTCTACCTGTTGACTAATTGTTAAGCATTGATTTTTACATTCAACAGCTTGCTGATATTTACCCCATGAATGATAGCATTCACTCAGACGATACCAGTGGTTAATAACACTTTTATTTCGACCCAATTGTTGATAAATATCTTTGCTTTGTTGGTAGAAATTAACAGCTTGTTCGTATTTACCCCAATCTTCATAAATCCTTCCTAGCTGATAGTAAGCGTCAGCAATATTAATTTGGTCATTTAACTGCTGACGAATTTCTAAATCTTTATTTTGATATTCAACAGCTTGCTCGTATTTACCCCATAAGCGATAGCAGTTACCTAGCCAATACCACTGGTTTGCAATATCTTTATCACGACCTAATTGTTGATAAAGCTCTTTACTTTGTTGGTGATAATTAATAGCTTCTTGGTATTTACCCCAACACTGATATGCTCTACCAACAATGCTTAAAATAATTGCTTCGTATTTGAGGTTACCTAATTGTTTTATTAGAGACAATGTTTTTTGATAATAGTCTAATGATTCTTCATATTTTTTGTAATCTGATTGACATTTACCCCAAGAAAGCCAGAACCAAGCACTATCTATAAATTCACTATAAATTTTTGCATTATTATAATACTGATTAGCTTTTTCATATTCTTTTTTTTCTTGATAGCAAATTGCCAATCCCCAATCAATAAATGCTTCTAAGTTGTCATTATATTGATTTTTTATATCTTCTAAAATAGATATAGCTAAATCATGTTTATCTTTACGAATGTAAGATATTCCTGTAATAAAATCTAATGCTATTTGGTATCGTCCTTCAACTAAACTGTACTTTCTACTAGCTTCGAGAGCAGGTGTCATATCTTGACCAAGATTTTGCACAAAACTAATAGTACAAAAAAATAAAAATGGCTCTAATCCAGTAACAAATTCTGTCGCATAATTAACTAATACTGTTGAATCACAACAAGCAACATAAAGAATGGCTGTTTTTGTTAGAATACGAATTTCTTCAGACAGAGTTAAATCATCAGCGAATTCTTTTAATAAATCTATGACTTCATTTTTTTTATAAAACTGTTCTATTTTACGCAGTAATCTTAATAATTGCTTAGTCGTATCATCTCCAAAGTCATCAGTATCTATACCAAGACAGGTAATAACTAGCTTACGAATCAGCTTTTTCCTAAAAATACTATTAACTTCAACTTCTGCAATTACCTGTCCTGCAAATAGCAAATTTTTTAACTTTAATTCTACTTCCTGAGAGTTGTTTTCTGATTTATCCTCTGCTTTTAAGTAAATAATTGTTTGCTCTTCAGATGAGGAATTTTTAATTTGTATTTCACCATGTTGTAGAGTTGGTTGATAATCTTCTAAATTCTTGAACAGTTTTTTTATTAGCTTCTTTACTTGTGTTGGAAAATGAATCCCGTAATATCCTAACGCTAATAAAATTGGTTCATTCCAGCGCGGCTCGTGAAGATGGTTCTGGATAAGTTGTAAAATTTCATTTGGGTCATTATCTGCAATATAACGAGCTGCAAAATACTCTTCAAATGTCAGGTGCATAAAGCCATAAAACCCAGGTGTTCGTTCCACAAATAAACCCGTGGTTTCCCGTACTTTTCGCAAAAACTCTCCTACTGCTTGAAGGACGGATTCTGACTCTGGTTCATCATCATTCAATTCAGCCAGCTTTTGTGCTAAATTTTCCTCAACTTCTTGCTCACTAACTACACCAGAAGGTTTTTCTTCATGCATCCAATATGCCAAGGGTGCTAAAAGTTCTACTACTTCTGTTTCCTTTAACACTACTTTTGGTGCATCTGGTAATTTCTTACTAAGTTGCCAATCTTCCGTCAGAGTTTGCACTGCTAATTCATAGAGTTTAACTCGACGGTTAGGAAGGCGATCGCCATTTCGGTGAATGAGTGCCAAAATAGTTAACAGTAGGGGGTTAGTTGTTAACCGCTTCACACCTTCATTGACTTCAACTGACTGTAAAATATCTTGTACTTGCTCGTTTCCTCTGCTTTGCCATTGCTCTTCACTAGCATCTGGCTGTTGTGCTTTCTCAACTGTATGACACCAGCGAGACAAGAATAGTTCTACCTGTTCGCTATCCATGTCTTCGATGGTAAATTCTGCAAATCTACCGCTTAGTTGTACATCGCGGTAGCCAGCAATGCGACTGGTAATTACAAATTTGTTGTTGGGAAATTCATCAACAAACTGATTAATACATTTTACGATTTGTTTGCGACTTTCTTGATCGAATACCTCATCTAAACCATCTAGCAACATCAAACATTGTCCTTGACGCATCCTCAGTAGAAGAAATTCTGCTACCTCCTTCTGAGTTCCCATTTCTTCTTCTGTTTGAAAATGAGCTTCCCACTGACGGTAAAACTGACGTAGATATTCAAGTAAAGTTAAGTTTGGCTGCTGTTTGAGTTGCTCTGCAAAGTCAGCAATCCGAAAGAAAACTGGTAACAAAGTTTTACCTAATTCTTCTTTATCTTCGCCGACAATTACTGTTTCCCCATCATCTCTCTTTGTCTTTGCAAAATGTAATGCTAAATAACGTAGAAGAGTAGTCTTCCCCGCACCTGGAGCGCCTAAAATTACACTATAAGGATTTTCTCGTACCGCTTGGGATAATGCAATTTTTTTGTTAACAGTTTTAGTACTAGAAACAGTTATTGAGTCTTCAATAAGTGCTTCGTAATCGTAGGCTTCATTCAAATCATCTTGACTAACATCCATCTCGTCAAATTTAACACTTTGAGATTGCAATACACTTGCCACATTTGGTTTTGTTGTATTAGCCTCAGAAGTTTCGGTAATATGTTGTCGCCATTGTGCTTGTAGGGATACATAAACTTGGTCAAGGAAAATATCAACTTGGCGATTTACCTGCATTACCCCACTTATTTTGAGATAAGAATTCTCAGCAATTAACCACTCTAAATAAGGATAAAGTAAGGGATTGCGTGTTTTAAATTCTACTACCTTTTCTCGCCAATCCCAAAAATCTGGCGCACGCTGACGAAATTCATCTAAAAACTGATTTTTATTTAGCCATAAAATTAATACTAAATTTCTTCCAAATAGCTCTTCTCTACCCAAATTCAATTGTTTCATTTCTTTAACCAAGCGCGGTGTAGGTAATTGGTCAATTCCAAATGCCATCACGAATTTGCGCTCAGTTTGAGTATTCTGCTGTTTATTATCATCCAATCTATAAAGAAAATTATGAAAAGAATCTTCGCTGTAAAAAAAATTATAAAACTCAAAACTTTCTTCAGTAGTTTCTAAAGAATCCTTCAGACTTTTAACTACTATATGCTGGGGACTAATCTCTGGTGTAATACCGAAAATAATTGTCGTCCCACTGGAAATTTCTAATAAAGTAACTAACTTATCTAATTCTTTTTTATCGGCTTCGCTCAAAGAATAGTTAGTGTCTTGATTAAGCATAAGTCAACCAGATAAAGTTAACATTGATAGATAAAATGAAAATGAAAAAGTTTTTATGATATATTATTTGTAGCTTGCCAACGCTGTAAATCCTCCATCAAAATAGGATTAATATCAAACCAAGATTCCTGCTTTGAATTGTAATAACCTAAAACTAATTTATTTTGCAAAAGTTCGTCAGAAATAATAAATTCGCCTTTATTAGGTAATTTATGAGTTTTAGTAGTTAACTTCCCAGTTTTGTGTATAGACTCAAGCTCCGGATAGTGGTAGTCACTTAAGTTATACTCTCGACGTACTTCTTGTACTGCTTCTTGTGCAGTATCTAAGTCTATAAATGAAAGTTTGTTTCGCAATCCAATTTCACAGGTAGTACGTGCAAGCCTAACTAAATCTCGCATCACACCACCACTTTTTTCACAAATTAATTCCAAAGCATCGGGATTAAATAAACCTTTATAACTATCACCCAACTTAACAAGACGTGCATTTATTACTTTGATTAAAATTTCTCGACCATGTTGATTGGGATTATTAGTAGGACATAAATTATCATCAGATTCAAATACTGGAGGATTATTCAAATCCAAGCATTTTTGAAAACTTTCCATCGGTTGACGGAAACTTGGAGAATATCGCAAAGAAATAGGAATCGAATAGACAATATGGGATTTTAATTCTACTAATAGTGGACTAGAAAACATCTCCAAAGCAGTTACTTGGTCGTGTCTATCTAAACCATCAACAATGATTAATAGCCTTTGTTCTCTTTCCTCTTCCGCAGCCTTGATAATATCATTAACTCTATCAATAATCTCGCTCAATAAAGGACGAACATTAAGAGTTTTATTTACTTCTCTAGTTAAACCACGCTTGAGAACTAATCCTAATTTGGTCAGAAATTCTGGAAATTGCAAACCATCAGTTTCACTATCTTTATCTTGATAAACTACAGTTTTTAGACTATCTTGCAGAGCATTTAATAATTCATCTTTTCTATTAGATAGCCAATTAGATTGAATGGCTTGACGTGCAATTTCTAAACCAATTAAAACTATCACTTCCGCATAGCCAATATTGTATCTATCTAAAGCAGTTTGCGTATCAATCCATATAACAGTGTAAAAATCAGCTACTTTTTGTTGCAACCGTCGCAACTCAGTAGTTTTTCCCCCACCCCGATGACCAGCCAATAAAAATTTTGCTGGATCGTCTTCCATTTCCAGCAAACTAACGAGCTTATTTACGGGACTGTTATCTCTTTGAACGTAAAAATTTCTCAGGTCTTCAGCCGTTACCAGAGGTTCTTCTGGTTTAAATAGCTGGTAAGCATTTCGCCAAAATTTTGTATTACTCATACTGACAATATTTAATCAAAATACTTGATTTAAAGTATTAAACGTTGCTTTATAGAATCATAAAGTATAATAATTTTTTTAATAGACTTATGTAACATAAAATACTTGAAGTAAAACTTTTGTCAGTGATGAATTATTAATACTAATAAAATATACCCAAAACTTAATTTACCTGCATTTTCAACAATTCTTAATTTAAATGCAAATATTCATTACGATTACATGGAATACTAGTCCTATTTATCTGATATCTTGAACCAATATCAATTAGCGCTCAAAATCGCCTAGGATTGAAAATCCCAGGCTAATAGCTCAAGTCTACTTAAGTAGACTGAAAGTCTTTCCCAGTCCTATTTATAGGACTTTTTCTATGAGACGGGGGTTTGCAACCCCCGGCGGTGTTGAGAATGGTGCAAGATGTCAGATTTATAGGACTTGTGCTATCAGACTGGGGTTTGCAACCCCAGTCGGGCTATGATAATAACCCCTCAAAAAAATCAACTACCGTCTTCGCAATCACTTCATTCCCATCAATTGCAATAGCTTCTTGACAACGAGGTGCTTCCAATGGCTGTTTCAAAAACTCCCAAGAACTTTCAAATAATTCGGCGGGAGTTAGTATTTGATGATAGTTGTAATTTTTTATTCCTTCTAAAAGAAAAGTTGCTTCTGCAAAATTATCTCTAGTAACTGAAATAATTGGCACTCCTAATTTAGTTGCTTCTGCAAAAGTACCGAATCCGGGTTTGGAAACTATTTTCCCGCAAACTGGCATGAAATCAACGGGACGGATATGTATATCATTTACTTTAATTAAATTTGGTAAATCTGGTGCCGATTTATCAAATGTGATAAATTGCCAGTCTGGAAAATTAACTAAATTTTGGTAAGGTATTTGCTGTAAACCCAAGCCGCCGAAGGTAAGCAATATAGTCTTTTCGCGGGGTGCGGTAATATTCCACTTAGATTTAATTTCTTCGGCATCAATAAAAGGAGAACCACCAATTAAACCGATATCAGTTATGTTATTAAATGCCTGCATCGGTTCGTGGAAAGGAAGACGAAACAGGCGATCGCACTTTGAATAACATTCGCCAATCCAGTCAGATATGTCAATAAAATCACCACCCCAATCTCTGTAAATAAAATCCCAACCAAAGTTACTAATTGCCCAACAGGGGACATTTGCAGCTTTGCCAATATCTGCGGCTAAGAAAGGAATATCTGCCAAAATTAAATTAACGTGATTCTGATGAATAAAATCAACTTCAGAAGCGATGATAGAAGATTGCTTTTTCTTTATTTTTAATAATTTGTCTAAGGTAGCTTGCTTATCCATACTGAAACTATCAGCTTGGATAACTCCCACATCGTAAGCACGGGGGCGATGGATAAAATCACCTTTGATATAGCATTCCAACAACCAACGCGGTGCTGCTGTCACCATAATTAGCAAGGCTTCCGGACATAACTTTTGAATAGTCGCCGCTACAGAAGCACTACGAGTAGCATGTCCGAAACCATGACTTGTAATTGCAATATATATAATAGGACGTTGCATATTTGAAAATAGGGAATTGGGCATTGAGCATTGGGAATAGCAATTAATTATTTGTTATTTCTTCTATTCCTTTTACATTTAACACTTTATATGTTTTGGTATAATTTCGCATCTCAACTTATGTGGCGGAGTACTAGTACTTCACCACATTAATTGTGCTAGGTTAGGAAGTCGCTCCGTAGGTTGGGTGAAGCGAAGCGCAACCCAACACTAGTGGTGCTTTTCATTTATTTTGACGGATTGTAGAGACGTAGCAATGCTACGTCTCCCGACGTTAGGGAGAAAACGAACCCATCAAAATTAATGAAATAGAACACTAGTAACCTATGCCCAATTCCCAATTTTCTAATTAAAAAACTTCTGAATTTCCTCAACCAACCGATCCATTTCCGATTCTAAAGTAAAGTAATGGACGCAAGCACGGACACAATCGGGGTCTAGAATTGTACGTGTAAATATTTTTTTTGATTCTAAAAATGTTACTAGTTCTAAACTGCTTTTAGATTGATTACTTTCTAATTCAAAGGAAACTAAACCGGATTCGGGGGGAGAATTCCGCAAACATTTTATACCCGATACCTGCATCAACTTTTGCCACAGATACTCGCTATTGTGACAAATTTGTTCGTAACGTTTTTGCGGTGTTCCCCATTGTTGATGTACTGAAATAGCTTCGGTTAAACCAACGTAGAAAGGATAAGCGGAGGTTGCAATTTCATATCTTTCGCCACTGTCTTGCCATTTTACAGGCTGAGCTTGACCGTCAACAACTACGCTACGCCAGCCTACAAAGGTAGGATAAAGACTTTCTCTGATTTGAGGACGCACGTACAAACCGCCAACACCGGGAGGTCCGCACAACCATTTGTGACCTGTAAAAGCGTAAAAATCTACACCCAATTCTGTTAAATTTAATGGTAATAATCCTACAGATTGGGCTGCATCTACCATTAATTTTGTATCGTTGTTTCTACAAACTTCCGATATTTTGTCCAAAGGTAAAACTTGTCCCGTGTTCCAAAGTACGTGGCTTAATACCAACATACGAGTACGCGGACGTAAGTGTTGAGCAATTACTGCTACAGAATCGCCCTCATTTAAAGTCGCCATGATTGGGCAGGTACTAACTTCGACAGAAAATCTTCGTGCGATTTCCTTAGCTGTGGCGATAATCCCCGGATGTTCGCAGTCTGTAAGCAGTATATGGTCTCCTGCTTGCCACTCAATACCCCACATTGCAATATTGCAGCCAACGGTTACATCTTCTGTAAGAGTTATAGTTTCCGATGGTACATTGAGTTCGGTTGCAATTGCTACTCTTGTTGCTTTAGTCTGTTGTATAAGCCAGCTATTAACTTCATTCCCAAAAGGACCTAGTAGTTGAATCTCCTCCTGAGCTTGAATTACGGCATTCATCGCCGAAGAAGGCATTGGTCCTTGACCTCCGAAGTTAAAATAAGCTTTATTGGCTAAAGCCGGAAATTCTTGTCGATACTGATGTAAGGTTGTTTGCTTAGCAGATATACTCGTCATACAGATTTTATATTTTGGATTAGGAAACAAGTTAAAGGTTAGGGATTTTTTACTTTGTAAAGCTTTATAAAACAGCTTTATTGAAGGTTGAGCCTATTTTCCTCAAACGAGAATTTTTTTGATTTTAGCTGAAATGCTTTCAACTTAAATATTTTCAATTTATGTAGGGAGTTTGTATTTTGAATCGGACTTCAACCCGGAGGGTGTAGATGTTCTTCTGGCATTATTGCTGTTGTGCGACACTTACTTAGATTCTGAACGTAATAATAAAGCTTGCAGTGTTACGCACCAACCAAGTATTTGTGAGCATAATGTACGTATTTCCTATTGAATTTTCCAGTCGGTTCGTACAAGTAAATTAGATGTTGAGTTAGTAATAGCATCTTTATCGCTTCTTCAACCGAGGTATTTTGTATCGCACTCACTTAAAGTTACCTTGATTACTCCCCGCCAAACGCTAATTATTGTTAGTTTAAAAGAATGTTAATTAATGCCGAACTGCTGCTGCAATATCAAAAGTGTAAACGCCGCCCTTTTTTGAACGTTCGCGGCGACAAAACCGAGCAGGATGCTCCTAGTGACTTACTTTTGAAGCTTTATCAAGATAAGTTTGCTCATAAAAAAAAGGTTTTGGAAAAGTTGGATTATCAGCGTCCAAGGTTTCCCAAGGGGGAAGCTAAAACTGGTGAAGCGGCAACTTTAGAATTGATGCAGCAAGGTGTTGAATATATTTATCAGGGATTGTTGATAACAAGGTACGAAGGCGGTCATACTTTATTAGTGCGTCCAGATTTACTCATTAAGCAGGAAGGAAAATCTTGTTTTGGAGATTGGAAGTACGTTCCCGCTAGGGTTGAATTAGGCAAGCGTCCTAAACAAGAATACCAAGTTATTGCCGCTTTTTACGCTTTTGTTTTAGCAGCAGTACAGCAAGCTGAATCGGAAACAGCTTGGTTAATGCTGCGGGGAAAGGAAACTAGGTACAATGTTGATTTAGTCAAATGGATTCCTCGGATGCAGGAAATTCTGGACGAATGCATCCACATGCTTCATCTACCTACGGCTCCTGAAGTATTTATCTCGCGTCAAAAATGCAGTCTCTGTAATTGGTATAGTAGCTGTCATCAAATTGCTGTCCAGCAAAAACATCTTTCGCTGGTACCTGGGGTAACACCAGGGCGTTACAATCAGTTGAAAGTTCTTGATATTACGACTTTAGAAACGCTGACTCAAACGGTACCTTCACTATTAGAAGATTTACCTGGTTTCGATCGTGAAGTCGCAACTCAAATTGTTTTACAAGCAAAATCTTTACTCGTAAATCGTCCGTTGTTTTTACCTCAAGCATTAGGTGAATCTACAATTAGCGAAGAATTAATTTTTTCGTATCAAGAATCTTTGCTAAGTTTACCAAACCAGGAAAAAACTATAGCTGAATATCCTATTTTTGCAGAAATAGATCCAGTCGTATATGAAACTATCACTTATAGTGCCCCTGTCGAAATTTATTTTGATATAGAAGCCCAGCCAGATTTAAATTTAAATTATTTGCTAGGGGTTTTGGTTGTTGACAGAGAACGTAACACCGAGAATTTTTATTCTTTTCTTGCGGAAAAACCAGATGAAGAAGGATTAATTTGGCAACAATTTTTAGAATTAGTGTGGCAATATCCCGACGCACCAATTTATCACTTTTGCGTTTATGAGTTCGATACAGTGCAGAGGCTGGCAAAGCTGTACCGTACTCCCTCCAAAAAAGTATTGCCAGTTTTAGATCGATTCGTTGATATTTACGAACAAATTACTCAAACACTAGTACTACCATTAGAAAGCTATGCTTTAAAATCTATTGCTCGGTGGTTGGGGTTTGAATGGCGTGACAAAGAAGCTACGGGAGCTAAGTGTATTTACTGGTACGACAAATGGTTAAAAAATGGCGATCGCACCTTATTAGAAGTTATCAGACGCTATAACGAAGACGACTGTCGTGCAACTTATGCTGTTAAAGATTGGCTTGTTAAATATATGATAAGTCAATACGAAAACGAGGGAGACGAAAGTTAAAAAGTCTCTATCTCCCCATACCTCTGCTCTTGTGATATCGTATTTGTGGCTTCTAGTGATGAGTAATAATGTGCCGTGCGACTTAGAAATGTATTTAAATTACCGCTAATTATTTTATTTTTGCTTACAGTTGCAATTGTTACGCTCGTCTTCACGAATTTCACTCCTTCTATTGTTAAAATTACGGATATAAATTTTATCGGCAACGCAACTTTACCTACAGGTACGAATTTTGAAAATACTGAATTAGGCGGCTTGTCGGGAATAACTTACGATATTCGAGACAAACTTTATTATGCTATATCTGATGACCGCTCTGTGAAGTCACCAGCAAGATTCTATACTTTTAAAATTAATCTTAAAGAAGATTCGTTTCAAAAAAGCGATATTGAAGTTGTTAGAGTCGCAACCTTAAAAGATGAAAGCGGTAAAATTTTTGCTGCTGGTACTATAGATCCAGAAGGAATTGCGCTCAATAATTCATCTATATTCGTATCATCTGAAGGTGATGTCAGCAGAGGAATAAATCCGTTTATTAAAGAATTTGCTCTAGATTCAGGAAAAGAAATTTCTAGTTTACCGATTCCCCAAAAATATTTACCATCTGAAGACAAAAAGCAGGGCATTCGCAATAATTTAGCATTTGAAAGCTTGACGATAGCACCGGATAAAAAGCATTTATTTACAGCAACCGAAAACGCATTGATTCAAGATGGCGATAAAGCTAAACCCAATCAAGGTTCTTTATCTAGAATATTACAATACAATTTACTGACAAAAAAACTGGAAAAAGAATTTCTTTATCCAACCAAAAAAGTTAAGCCTTTTTTCAAGCTTAATGGTAGATTTGCTAGCGGTTTAACTGATTTGATAGCACTGGATAATCAGGGAAACTTTTTAAGTATAGAAAGAACTTTTACTGGTTTTGGTTTTGTAAATTCATTATTTAAAATATCTTTGTCCAATGCTGACGATATTAAGGATATTGATAGCCTCAAACAAGTTGATTCCCAAAATATTAAATCAGTAAAAAAAGAATTACTAATGGATTTAGGAAAGTTAGACGTTGCATTAGATAATACTGAAGGATTAACAATTGGTGCAGTTTTACCCAATGGACAACCTTCGCTAATTTTGGTTAGCGACAATAACTTTAATAACTTGCAACGCACTCAATTTCTAGCTTTTCGACTCAAGATAGAATCCCGTCTGGA
Organism: Rivularia sp. PCC 7116; assembly: GCF_000316665.1. GTDB lineage: Bacteria > Cyanobacteriota > Cyanobacteriia > Cyanobacteriales > Nostocaceae > Rivularia. The sequence goes on from NC_019678.1 coordinate 4,160,228, forward strand.
AAGAATTTTACGTTTGATTCGCGAGCGTATTTCTTAAATGTAAGCTAATGCTTTACCTTATGCCCTCAATCACCCTCACTCTATAAGAGTGGGGCTACTTAGGGTTTACTGTAAAAGTTTTCTTTGACAAGGCAAGGGGGCAGGGAGCAGGGAGCAGGGGGAAAACCAGATTGTATTTCTGAGCAAGTTAACTAAAAAGTGCAAAACTGTTAGCCAGAAGATATCATAAGCTTGCACTTGAAAGAGAGAAAAAGTCTTAAAAGCCTTATGTGGTAAAGCTAATAATCTTATTCAGCAAGCTCTACTTAAACAAAGCCCCTCCGGGTATCTCCCTCCGGGAGACGCTCCGCGTTCACGAAGTGACCCGTTAGGGTAACACTAGTTTGGGGGACCCAAACCGACACCCCCAACTAGATTCACCGTCTACACGGGCTAAATTCGGCGCATCTTTATAAAAAACGAACTAATCATCGAATACTCATCATAAATACTTAATACCAGGCGATGTTGAATCTGGACTTACATTGCGTATATTTGCTTTTATATCTTCAAAAAAGCATTTTTATCTTATAACAGATTTTGTTTATGCGGCAATCATATAATTTATCTAAAGTCTTATTACACAAGGCTTTCAGCTTATATCAGCTATTTTTTCAGGGTACTGTTGCAGTATATTCACTGATAATATTTATTGAATTCCACGTAGCATTCAGAAACGTTTCAGTGAAATTCCTCATAGGCATCCTCAGTTGCTTGTGTTACATAATATTTAGTGTGTCTGCTAGAAATCTCGGAATTATGAGTCGATACTTTACACAACAAAGGTGAAAACAGATTTCCGCTGGTAAATACCAATCTCCTTCTCAATTAAAACTTTATAAATTTATTGATTTATGTTGAAACAAGAAATCGATAAGATGTTACATCAAAAATATAAAACAGAATTAGACCAATATATTGGTAAATTTGTAAATCACCGCTACTTGATTAGAGATTTAATTGGTAAAGGAGGAGGAGGAAAAGTATATTTAGCAGAAGATTGTACGAATGGAGGAATGCCAGTCGCGGTTAAGATATTATCTTTAAACTTAGATAATCAAACAATATCTCAACGCTTTGCCAGAGAAATTTTTATTAGTACTCAGTTAGGGCGCAAAAGCCAGCATATTGTCAGAGTCTTAGGGTACGGTATTATTGATGATAAAATTCCATTTTACGTGATGGAATATCTCCAAGGTAAAAATTTACTAGAAGTAATTAATAATCAGCCTTTAGAATTAGAAAAATTTTTAGATATTACCTACCAAATTTGCCAAGGTTTGCAATGCGCGCACAAAGGTATCTGTATTAAAGGTGAAAATAATCCAGTTATTCATCGAGATATAAAGCCGCAAAATATATTTATTACCGAAGATGAAAAGAAAGGGGAAATAACGAAAATATTAGATTTTGGAATTGCAAAGTTTTTAAAAGAAAGGGCTGGGGCAACACTTTCAAAATCTTTTATAAGTAGCTTACCTTATTGTTCGCCAGAGCATATGGAAGGACGTAAACTACTAGATATCCGCTCCGATATTTATAGTTTAGGAATAATCATGTATCAGATGCTTTATGGTAAGCATCCTTTCCAATTAAGAAGCGATTCCTTTGGCGAATGGTATCAAGCTCATCGTTTTGAAACACCATCTTTATTAAGCGAGGTGATACCAGAAGCGAGAATACCTCTAGATTTAGAAGCTCTGGTAATTAGTTGTCTAGCTAAAGATATCAAAAATCGACCTCAAAATATTACAGAAATCTTAGAAACACTAGAATTAGTACAAAAACAGTGCAATAAAGATCGGGGAAAAAAGGATAATACCTTTACAGATGACTATGGGGTAAATTTAACACCAGCAACATTAATATCTAAACACATTTGCCTACAAAAAAATTGGCCTGATAATAAGCCAATAGCACCGATTGTTTTCCCTCATCTTCTGTATGCTGTAGAAGGTAAAATTCCCACTTTTTGGGCAATGTTACCTCAAGCAGAAATATCCAAATTCTTAGAACAAAAAAATACAACAGAATTTCTTCAAAAAATCAACGTTTACCCAATGATTATGTGGGTAACAGTTTTGCATGACGCAAATTATTCTTTAACGCGCTGGCTATCTTGCTTCTTAGATATTACAGATAAAAGAGGAGAAAGAATGGTTAAGCACCTAGCGGAAAAAGGCTACTATCATTTACTTTTATTTGCACTAGAAAAGCCAGAAAAATGCGCTCATGTCATCACAATAACTATTACTCCACAACAACGCGAGCAATTATTTAATTGGTTGCAAGTAAGCCGTAACTCCGAAAGCTTTATCTCACCAAATCAAAGTAAGACTATTCTTAAAGCCCAATACGAAAAGATTAAACCTAAAATTTTGCAAAAATTAGCAGATAACCAAGATGGGAAACCAGATGTCAAAGCTTGGTTGTCTAATGTTTTTCGCAAATTCTTCAAATAGTTGTTAAGCTGCTACGCATTTAACTTATATATTCGTTTGGCATTGATTAATGGCTACAACTCTTGTCCCTTTTTCCTTCTTCCAAGAGTATTGTGCATTTTTAATACACGACAGCTTAGCGCTTAGATTTGAGAGTATATAAATTTTAACTTTTTTTAATTTTTATCTTTCCCCATCTCTTATATCCCTACTGACAAAATTAATTCAAATTACCCCTTGACAAATTGCGAAATAAGAGACATACTTAGAAAGTTGCAAAACAAGGGACCGTAGTTCAACTGGTTAGAGCACCGCCCTGTCACGGCGGAAGTTGCGGGTTCGAATCCCGTCGGTCCCGTTTAAAAGAAGAAATATTTTTTAAATCAGGAATTAGAATTCTGTCTTTAATTCTGTAGCTCTTAGTATAAGTGGTAGAACTCCATTTTTGATGACTAACCTCGAAGGTTCTCTAAAATGGTGAAGGTTAAAATTAGTTTTAACTATTGCAATTGTGAATCGGATAAATCAAAATCTAAAATCGCGCCATTTGAATCATCGAGTAAGTCTCAACGGACAGTATGCTCGGGATTGCTTGTGGTTCTAAAATCTCAAATATTACGGAATATATGACTTTCAGAGTACGTATTGCTCCTAGTCCAACTGGGAATTTACATATTGGTACGGCGAGAACTGCTGTATTTAACTGGTTGTTTGCTCGCCATCATGGCGGAAAATTTGTTTTACGAATCGAAGATACTGATACAGAACGTTCGCGCCCCGAATATACCGATAATATCCTTGAGGGATTGCGTTGGTTGGGAATGGATTGGGATGAAGGGCCATTTTTCCAAACCAAGCGTTTAGATATGTATAAGGAAGCGGTGCAAAGTCTTTTAGATAAGGGATTAGCTTATCGCTGTTACACCACCTCCGAGGAGTTAGAAGCTTTACGAGAATCTCAAAAAGCTAGAAATCAAGCACCTCGTTACGATAATCGTCACCGCAATTTAACACCAGAGCAAGAAGCGGCATTTAAAGCTGAAGGACGCAGCTTTGTGATTCGTTTTAAAATTGATGACAGCCGCAAGATTAAATGGAATGACTTGGTAAGAGGAGAGATGAGTTGGCAAGGTAGCGATTTGGGTGGTGATATGGTTATCGCTCGCGCTACTGAAGATGGTATCGGTCAGCCACTGTATAATTTTGCTGTGGTGGTGGATGATATGGATATGCAAATCACCCATGTAATTCGCGGGGAAGACCATATTGCCAATACAGCCAAACAAATTTTGCTATATGAAGCATTTGGCGCAAAAGTTCCAGAATTTTCTCATACACCTCTAATTTTGAATGAGAAAGGTGCCAAGCTTTCTAAACGAGATGGTGTTACCTCTATTTCTGACTTTCAGAAAATGGGTTTTACTGCCGAGGGTTTGGTTAACTATATGACCTTGTTGGGATGGTCACCACCGGATTCTACTCAGGAAATTTTTACTTTACAAGAAGCTGCCAAGGACTTTACTTTTGAGCGCGTTAACAAAGCCGGTGCAAAATTTGATTGGGACAAATTAGATTGGATTAACAGCCAGTATATTCATAGTATGCCGGTAGATAAACTTACCGATATGCTAATCCCTTTTTGGAAAGAAGCAGGGTATCACTTTACTGAAAATAAAGAACGTCCTTGGCTCGAAAAGTTAACTGCTTTAATTCAACCCGGTATATCTCGTTTAACTGAAGCTGTAGAGGTAGCTAAAATATTTGCTATCGAGACTGTAGACTTTGATTCTGAGGCACAAGAGCAACTGCAAAAAGAAGGAGTCAAAACTGCCCTTCAAGGGGTTGTTGGCGCTTTAGACAGTGAAATTAATGCTGCAAATGCCAAAGATATCATTAAGCAGGTAGTTAAACAGCAAAACGTCAAAAAAGGCTTATTGATGAGGAGTTTGCGGGCTGCTTTAACAGGAGAAATGAACGGCCCCGATATTGTAGACTCTTGGGTGCTGCTTAATAACACTGGTTTAGATAAGCTGCGTTTAGAAAAGGCGATCGCCCACAGCAGTGGAGATTAAATTTCCATAAATAAAAGCATTTTTTACCCGTCAAGTAAGTCAAAATCTTGAATAATTACCTTGGGGCGCATTTTATGTGCCCCAATTTATTCTGGTTTATGCCAAGCAAGCAAATAGGAGATGTGTAAAAAACGAATTAATTATCTACTTTGACTACCTAAATTTGTTGTGACTGCTGCGATCGCGCTTCACGTATCGCGGCAGTCACAACAAAACAAAAATTTTTATATTCTTCACTTACATGTAATTCAGATAGTAGTTAATTCATGCAGTTTAGCTTCTCTGAATAATAGTTAATTACTCTGAGACGTTGGGAACAATATATGTAAACTTAATGTCATCTCAAACACTTAGAAAAATATAATCAAAATGTCTAATAAATTATTAAGTAGAGTCATAAAGCTATCAATTTTCTTCTTATCGCTAACCACAGCATCCGGAATAAACACGGCAGTAAAAGCCCAAGAAACTCCTCCACCGATATTCGGAGATATAAGCATAGAGCGTCCTTTATCGAAAGATCCACTGACAGTTCGAGGGATGAGCGGTGGTACGATATCGGGAAAAAAGATTTCTGAAAGAAATGACACTCCCACAGGAGCCTGTACCGGTTATATGGATAGAGAACCGGATCATACCCTTAAGTTAAAAAACAAATTTGATTATATGAAGCTGGTAATAGAAAGTCCTGAAGATACCACTTTAATAATCAAAGGTCCTGGTGGTACTTGGTGTAATGACGAATTTGAAGGCAAAAACCCCGGTATCGTGGGTGAATGGCTTCAAGGAAACTATCAAGTCTGGATAGGTTCTTATAAGAAAGAACATTATTTTCCCTATACTTTGAAAATTACAGAAGCTAAGTGACAGTTAACAGTGAACAGCGAGCAGTCAACAGTTAACAGCGAGCAGCGAGCAATAGTTTAGCTCGGCATTGGTGAGTAAACCAGATTATGATTTTTCATAGCCTCTCTCCTGGTAGGAGAAAGGCTTTGATATTTTTAGCAAATGAAAATCGTGAGAAAGTTTTATGAGGCGATCGGTATGCTTCTAATCAGCGATTACCTCTAAAAAACTGAAAATACTCCTATTCCGCTCTAAGATTTCCTATAAAAATTTCTCCCTCACTCCCTCCCTCTCTCACTCTCTCCCTCAGTTAGTTAGGTAATCTTCTACCGGAAAGGGAGTAGCTGACATTTGCCGAACAAAATTCTTTGAATTCGGTGTGAGCCTTCTTGCAGAAGAAGGTAAATTATCATATTTAAATTATTTACTGCTAATTGCTCACTGCTAACTGTTCACTGCTCACTGTTCACTGCTAATTGCTCGCTGTTCGCGGCTAACTGTTCCCTTATATGGTAAAAAGTCTTAAAATTAAGTTACATTTGATTAAGAATAATAAAAATGTTTTGGCAAATGTCGTATAGCTCAGATGGGTAAATATGACAAGTCATACATAAAGATGAAAATTAAACAAATCGGGATTTATATACATCCGTTTCACATTAATTATGTTAACGGGGTGATGCATCCCAGTGGTATCTAGAGGCGAAATAAAATGAAATTCTCTTGGAGAGTCCTAGTTCTTTGGACCTTGCCTGCTTTAGTGATAGGCTTTTTCTTTTGGCAGGGAGCATTCGCGAATACTCCTGCTGATATGGGTAAAAACGCAGCTAGCACTCGCATGACCTACGGTCGTTTTCTCGAATATTTAGATAATAATCGGGTGGCGATGGTGGATTTATATGAAGGTGGTAGAACCGCTATCGTTGAAGCTGTAGATCCAGACCTTGATGATAGAGTTCAGCGCGTCCGCGTTGATTTACCTGCTAATGCCCCCGAATTGATTAGCAAGCTCAAAGAAAAAAACGTCAGCTTTGATGCCCATCCAGTAAGAAATGATGGGGCTATCTGGGGTTTACTAGGCAATCTAGTTTTTCCAATCTTATTGATTACCGGATTGTTCCTTTTGTTCCGTCGTTCCAGCAATCTTCCTGGTGGTCCCGGACAAGCCATGAATTTTGGTAAATCTCGGGCACGTTTCCAAATGGAAGCCAAAACCGGAGTCATGTTTGACGATGTAGCTGGAATTGAAGAAGCGAAAGAAGAACTTGGTGAAGTTGTTACTTTCCTTAAGCAGCCCGAGAAATTTACTGCTGTAGGTGCGCGCATTCCTAAAGGTGTATTGTTAGTAGGACCTCCAGGAACTGGTAAAACCTTACTAGCAAAAGCAATTGCTGGAGAAGCTGGCGTACCGTTCTTTAGCATTTCAGGTTCCGAGTTTGTGGAAATGTTTGTGGGTGTGGGTGCTTCCCGCGTTCGCGATTTATTTAAAAAAGCTAAAGATAACGCTCCATGTATCATCTTTATTGATGAAATTGATGCTGTAGGAAGACAGCGTGGTGCGGGTATCGGCGGCGGTAACGATGAGCGCGAACAAACCCTAAACCAGTTGCTGACTGAGATGGATGGTTTTGAAGGTAATACCGGCATTATTATTATTGCTGCTACCAACCGTCCCGATGTATTAGATGCAGCGCTGTTACGTCCCGGACGTTTTGATAGACAGGTGATTGTTGATGCACCCGATATCAAGGGACGTTTAGAAATTTTAGAAGTCCACGCACGCAACAAGAAATTAGATAAAGGCGTATCTTTGGAAGCAATTGCTCGCCGTACACCAGGTTTCACCGGTGCGGATTTAGCTAACTTGCTTAATGAAGCTGCAATTCTAACTGCCAGAAGACGTAAAGAAGGTATTACGCTCACAGAAATCGACGATGCTGTTGATAGGGTTGTTGCTGGTATGGAAGGCACGCCTTTGGTAGATAGCAAGAGCAAGCGTTTGATTGCTTACCATGAAGTCGGACATGCTTTGGTAGGAACTTTGGTTAAAGACCACGACCCGGTACAAAAAGTTACCTTAATTCCTCGCGGACAGGCTCAGGGTTTGACCTGGTTTACTCCTAGTGAAGACCAAGGTTTAATCAGCCGTTCTCAGTTGAAAGCAAGAATTTCTGGTGCTTTGGGCGGACGTGCTGCTGAACAAGTAATTTTTGGTAGAGATGAAATTACTACTGGTGCTGGTAATGACTTGCAACAGGTAACTGGTATGGCTCGTCAAATGGTTACAAGATTTGGGATGTCTGATTTAGGCCCATTGTCATTAGAAAGTCAGCAGGGAGAAGTATTCTTAGGACGTGACTGGACAACACGCTCCGAATATTCTGAATCTATTGCATCTCGTATTGATTCTCAAGTTCGTGAAATTGTTGAAGAGCAATATCAAGCAACATTGCAAATGATGCGCGACCATCGTAGTTTGATGGATAGATTGGTTGACTTACTAATTGAAAAAGAAACCATTGATGGTGATGAGTTTCGTCAAATTGTGGCTGAGTATGCAGAAGTACCAGATAAGCCACAATATGTTCCATCTTTGTAATATTTCTTAATTAGTTTTTTCAAAATTGAGGAATTTGTCAAAATATTTATAGTTTAAGGGACACGTTATCGTGTCCTTTTTTTTTGGGTACCGTTTTGAATTTTATGTAGAGACGGGGGAATGCCTAAAATATTGCCCTCTCCCCCTTTTTTCTCCTCAAATTACCCGTAAGGGCGGGGTGAGGGAGAAAGATTGTGGTTGTTACCGACATAAAAGTTGCATGGACGAAAATTTCGCAATTTTATCAAAGTACACAGCCTAGGTAATGCCTGCCCTCTCTACATTTTTGGTGAAAATGTTACTAAAAATACGAAGATGGGAACAATATTTATAGCTTAATTCAAACTTAATCTTAAAACTTGCCATTGTGTTTGATTTCTCATGTCATTATCTAAAACCATTCGACATCTACCTTTTCAATTTGACTTTGAACAAATTAGTAAAGTCGAAAAACAAACCGAAGGTATGGGATTGGGTTTAACTATTAGTCAAACAATTTATATCATGTTTGTTAAATGAACCGTCATTGCTTCGCACAGCGAACAATGACATATTATGGGTGATTTGCCGGACATCATATTACTTGAAGCAATTGATGGTAAGGAAGAATTAGAAAAAGCTTATAGTGGAAAACCCGACGCGATAATCGCAGATTTAGCAATGCCAGTAATGAACGGTTTTGAGATGGTTAAACAAATGTGATGTTCTCCCGAACTTAAAGACTCAGTAATTTTGCATCTTCTGCGAGTATATTTGAATTTCACCCTGACTCTATCTACGGCAAATATTTCCCTCTGCTGATTAAGAAGAGGGTTAGGGTGAGGTTTTGCAAACATTCATCTTAAAATCCAAAATCTTAAATTTCAAATATAATTATGCCTTCAAATTCAATTTTAATTGTTGACGACACACCAAATAATATTCGCCTTTTGTTCGATGTTTTGGATAATGCAGGATTTGATATTTCTGTTGTCAGGAATGGAGAAACTGCCTTAGAAAAATTGCACTATATCCAACCAGATTTAATTCTTCTTGACGTAATGATGCCAGGAATTGATGGTTTTGAAACCTGCCGTCGTATTAAGTCCAACACCGAAACGCGAGATATACCAATCATTTTTATGACAGCACTTGCCGACACCGAACACAAAGTCAGTGGCTTGCAGTTAGGGGCAATTGACTACATTACTAAACCGATTCAAGTTGAAGAAGTATTAGCAAGGGTTAACTTGCATTTGAATTTACGAAATGCTCAAATTCAAGTTCAGCAGGAAGCAATCGAACGCAAGCAAACAGAAATTGAACTTAGACAAGCTCTTGTATCAATGCAACAGATGCAAGCACAATTAGTCCAAAGCGAGAAAATGTCAGCTTTAGGAAATTTAGTGGCAGGGATTGCTCACGAAATTAATAATCCTTTGGGTTTCCTTAATGGAAGTATTCGCAATGCTACAGAAAACGTAGCAGATTTATTTGAACATATAAAGCTATATCAACAAGAATGCTCGGAACCTAAAGATACAATTACCGAACATGCTGAAGATATTGATTTAGATTATTTAAACGAAGATTTACCGCAAATGTTTGAGGCGATGCAAAAGGCTACAAATCGGATTCAAAGTATTAGCGATAGCCTGCGTACTTTCTCTAGGGGTGATACCCAATGTAAAGTCAAAGCTGATTTGCACCAGGGCATTGATAGCACAATCTTAATTTTGAAATATCGCCTTAAAGCTAATGAGAAACGACCAGCAATTGAAATAATAACTAACTATGGCGATTTACCTAAAGCTCAATGTTTTCCCGGACAATTGAATCAAGTATTTATGAATTTATTGGCAAATGCTATTGATGCGTTAGAAGAGTCGAACAAAGAACTTAGTTATAAAGAAATAGAGGCAAATCCTAATAAAATTATTGTTAATACTTTTATAGAAGAAAATTTTATCAAAATTAGTATTGCTGATAATGGGAAAGGAATATCAGAAGAAGTCAAAGGAAAAATATTTAATCATTTATTTACTACTAAGGCTGTTGGAAAAGGTACGGGCTTGGGATTATCCATAGCTCGCCAGATTATTGTTGAAAAACACAATGGTAATTTGGAAGTTAATTCAGAGATTGATAGAGGGACTGAGTTTATAATTTCAATTCCAATTTAATCAAGGTTGTTAAGTTTAATTGTTGATATTTTATTTTGTATATTTAATTTTTGCATATTTACTAAATTCCTTTTTATAATGCTTGATGTGGAACATTTTCGTCAACTTACTTATTCAGCGTTAAGATATTGGGAAAAATAGGAACGATACAGTTCTCTACTGATAATTGCACCATCAGGAGTTAATTTAATTAATCCAATACTTTCTAATTTATAAGCAACTGTAGGTGGAAGACTTACAGAGTTTTGTGCTGTCAACATTTGAGAAAATACTGCTGCTAAATTGGTATTTTTTCGCAAATAATCTAGTTTTTCTCGTAGATGATGCCGATAAATTCCTCTTTCCGTAGTTGCTTCTTCTAAAAGTTGCTCTAAGGTTAATTCTTCTTGACTTAAATGGTAAAGTGCAATGTTGACTAAACTGGGTTGCCCCCCTATCACTTCTATTAATTTTTGAGCTTGGTTACCTGCTTGCCAATCTAATTCGTAACGTGTTGCTAATTCTTCTACTTGCTCAAGAGTAAATTCTGGCAGTTGAATGGGTAATCCAATATTGAATGGTGAATGATTTACGTCTAAGGGGACATAAATATCAGTTGAATAGTCCACAACTAAACGTAATTTCTGCCAAGCTTGATTGTACTGCGAGTTTTCATGCCAAGAGCGTAGCAATGGTAAAAACTCTTGAGCTAATTCTGGATATTCAAATACGCGATTAAGTTCGTTAAATGATAAAACTAAAGAACTATTGAGAGATTCTAATATATGAGCTTGGAAATAAAGGGTGCAGCTTAATTTGCTGCCAATTTCCTCATCCCAAAATTCATCTATCTGTGCTTCGATGTTTAAACTTTTGCTAACCATGCGGCACATCCAGCGTAAAAATACATCTATATTTAGAAACTTATCGGTGTCTACTAAATTTAAATCCAGATGTAGGGTATAGTAACTCAATGATTTTGCATAATCGAGCAATCTCAACTTCAAAGAAGTTTTTCCCATTCCTTTAGAAGCTTTGATGCGAACTAAACATCCTGGACGTGAAATCTCTTGATTAACTAATTGCTCGATAGGGGGACGGCAAATATATAATTTTGAATATAACGATAGAGGTCCGTTGGGATATTCAGCACCTTCAGATTGCTCTACTTCTTCCCAGGCTCTGTAGTCAGAACCAGTTAATTCTAAATCAAAAGCGCTAAAACATAGCTTTACCGAGCGCGAATCTACTCCAGTCTTCAAAGACCACAATCGCGATAGTGTATTTGTTGACACTCCAATGCGGCTGCTCAATTCTTCCTGCGTAAAGCGGCTTCCATCATTTTCTTGCAGCTGGGCTGACTGTATTGCCGTTTGCAGCCGTTTTAAACCCGTTGCAGTTAATACTATTCCTCGCCTTCGCCTTTGCTTCGCCGCCTCCATTTGATCGACACCTATTTATTTTCATTGAAAATAATAATCTATTACATACCCATCAATTATCCTTAAATATTAATTTACTCAGTAATTATCGGATAGCAATATATTTTTTCTAAAGAATAAAAGCTTTAATACGGAGTAGTACTAAATATTCCTCAAATATACTTGACAAAACATTTAAACTTACTAAGTGGATAAATTATCCGAATGAATGTAATAAATATCTTAAATGGGTACTTAACTGGCTTAACTGCCATTGAAGGAAAACATTCGTATATGACAGAATAAAGACTCAATCAAATACCCAATTTACTAGCAAACCAAGTAGTTTTCTTCCCTGGAAAACTAATATTGTGTTTAGTGTGTTCCCTATTTACCGCCAGCTTTGTTGAAGCAATCTGGCGGTATTTGTCTGTATAAATCTATATTAGCTTTGAAGTTAAATTACCTTCAATACCTCGCTAGGTATAGATGAGCGGCTATTGACGAACATCTTGATGGGAGTCTATAACTATTCGCATGGTTTCTACTGTAAGTTCGCGTAAATCGCGATTCAGGGGAATTGCTCCCCTCGGGCCAAACCAGCGGTCAAATATAGTTACATATTTACTTTCATTATTGACAAACCCTTGCATAAATCCGTAGAAGGTATAGTTTACCGTATCCAGAAAATCGGAATTATTCTCCGGAATCATGCAGGCGATACCTTCTCTAGAATAAGGTCTGTCTGGTACAACTTTGAATTGATTGTAATTTTTACTTCTACCCAACCAGGCTTCTAAAAGAATACCATCGTCGGCAAAAGCATCTATTTTTCCTTGCCGCAAAGCTGTATATCCTTGCCATCTATCTTTCAAGTATACTAATTTTGCTTGTGGTTGTGCCCTTTTAATCGCGTTTTCGTTGGTGGTTTTTGCTAGTACTCCGATTTTCTTACCAACTAAACTTTTCGGAGAACCTAAATTACTTGCTTTCTTAACTAATAAATTAGTACCGGTTGCACCATAACTAAAAGAAAAATCGACATTTTTGTTTCGTTCCCAAGTAAAACTGCTCGCGTCGCAAACAATATCAACTTTTCTATTAACTATATTGGGAATGCGTCCGGCTGGGGGGAGCGTGACTAATTGGAGTTTGACTTTTTTACCAAGTTCTTTTTCTAATTGCTGTTGGATAAGTTTGAGCATATCCACAGAGTAACCAATCAACTCACCTTGTTTATTTTTATATGCAAAAGGGAAAGCATCCTTACTGGTTCCTGCTGTGAGTACACCCGTGCGTTTCACCTTTTGCATTACGGTTTCCGCTGAAGCAATACCAGGTAATGCTGCTGTAAATAGCAGACTTAAGGCTGCGATGGCAATTTGTTTAGACATACTCACTCCTTCTCATACCACCAAGGTTGACCTTGAAATTTCTTTGTAAGTTACAAAATACAGTAATTCCCCTGTAAGATTACAAGTAAAGATGATACAAGTCACATTTTTTTATATTTTGACTCGATTAAATACATTTAGTACCGCATAATAGTTAATTAAAATTTATGAATTACATCATAATATTTGTAGTCTGTGTCACAGTCGGCTTTATTATCTATTGCATTAATAAAAAGTCTCTACAATCTAAATCATCGAACTACAAAATAAGCAGTGAGTCGCCTTTATTTGCTCCAGAATATTATCCCATCAATCAAACAGTTGATTTAAAGCTTTATCAACCTGTAGCGGAATGGAGTGGTCGTTTAATTTTTATTAACGAACATGAAAACGAGCGTTTTGTTAAATTTGAACTTCAAAATACTCCCAATTCATACAGGCACTTGCTCGGTAAAGTTGTGAAATTGCAATGGAGTGACGATCGCAAGGTTCAAGAATATGTCAAACGCATGAGTTTTGACGTTAAATTTACCAACCAAGCAAAAAAAAGTCATCAAAAAGGTTTGGTTCACCCTGTAAGATTAGATGGGCTGGCTCAAGTTGATTCTTTGGAATCTTTAGCAGGTGCAAGACCTATGAATGATGTCTGCGTTATGCTATTGAATCCAGAAGTGCAAGCTGATGCTAAGGGCGAGACGCAATTAATTATCGAACGCGAACCTATAGAAATTGCGGGACGTTTTGTTGCTTTGGTGCAGTTTCAAGCAAGAATAGAACCCCAAAGCGATTTATTTAAAGTTCATCATTACAATAATGCAACTAGAAGTTTTAGTCAGGGCATCGAAGAAATCATTTGTATACCGCAAGTACCGCAGGATATCAAAGGTATTCCTCGTTCGAGCAATCGAGATATTGAAAAATCCCCTGCGAATATTGAGGGCTGGTATATTTACGGCGCGCCAAATGCAGAAGGTATATTTGTGGTACAAGCGATTGAACCCCGCGCTTTAGTCAAGATAGAACCGCAAAAGGTAATTACAAAATCTCCAAAAATATTTGAGTATCTTAACAAAAGAATTTGGGCAAAAACGAAATTACAAAAAGGAAATTACGATACAGTTTTATTAGCACCAGAACGGGCAAATATAAAAGGTGCCTTATCTGAATGGCAGTTAGGAGATAAAGCTTTAGTAATTCATTTATTCGGTGGTATTGGTGGTCAAAAAGCCGAAGCATCATCTTGGCTTCCGGTTCCAGGTCATTTTTCCTACGGAATTGCAGAGGTAGTAAAAGATAAGATTACTTCGGAATTACGCTTCGATATTATTTACCACCAAGTTTATTGTCATAACCCAGAAGCGATTATTGCCGGTAGTTTAACTTGGGCTGCTTATATGGGTTCATTATGGAGGGGTTGGTTGGGAACTCGTCCGGTAAGCGATATTTTGATTAAATACGAGCCGATTACTACTGATTATGATTTTGGTGGAATTAAAGTATCTCCCCTAACAGAATTTATCGAAGAACTTAGAGAAATTACAGCCCGCTATCGCCTCGGAGATGGAACCGGGGCATCATTAATCAGCCCAACAGCTTCCTGCGTTCAAGATTCTAATCAAGCACTTTACGCCACAATTCACGATATACAGAACTTAGTTAAATCAAATCCGGCAATAAACCAATGGTTACAAAAGCATCCAAATGATAAACAAACTCAGTATTTTAACGAATTAATATCTTTAGGAGATATTTTAGAAAAACAGTTAATTCCCTTGGGTGTAGTACGTCGAGACTGGCAGCAAAATGCCAAAGATTTATTCGGAACTAACAGTAAAAATGAAAATATTTTTACAACTGCCATCAAAATGTTGAAAAGTTGGCGAACTGTATTACCCAAGAGAGCGCAAGACGAAATCGTAAAAATCTTTCTCAAGCAAAAAGCCACGGCATGGGTATTAAGAACTAATCAAGTCGGAGGATATGACGATACTATCGCACCAGTTGCGCCGACTATGATTTTTAAGTAATTGGGCATGGGGAATTAGGCATGGGGAATTGGGCATTGGGCATGGGGAAAATCGGATAACAAGAGGACAAAAGGCAAAAAGCCAGCAGGCTAGAAGCCTGGGGCTAATACTGCGAAGCCCACCTGCGTGGGCTACTAACTGGACTTAGACAAACAACAAGGAGGAAAAAGCCTCAAAGTGAGTTACTGCGTTGCGCGGGAACAAGCGCGTTGTAGCAAGTGGCGTTCCCCCAAACTAGCGAAGCCGAAGGGGCTTAGTTTATGTAGCTGCACCCTTACAGGGTATCGGGTACAATGTTTGTTCAAAATCGGGATGCTCCCCAAAAATAATTTACAGTTTGAACTTTAACCTTTAACCTTTGACCTTAAGTTAACTTCTGTTTCTCGTTATATTCGATAGGATTGCTAGGTAACTTATTTATTGCCTCAATTGCGAAACTATTTATGGCTCTTAATTTATATTTTTTGCGTCACGGAGAAACTACTTTTAGTCAAAGTGGTGATTTTTGCGGGGAAACTAATGCGGAATTGACTCCGGAAGGGGAGCATATGGCGGAATCTTTTGCTGATGTTTATCAGAAGCTGAAGTGGAAAGCTGTTTACGCTAGTCCGATGAAGCGTACTGTGGCGACTGCGAAACCGTTTTGTGATGCTACCGGAATTGATATGCAGTTGCGGGATGGGCTGCGGGAAGGTAGTTATGGTGAGTGGGAAGGTAAAAGTAAGGAATTTGCTCAAGAGCATTATGCAGAAAATTATATTAATTGGTTAACTGAACCCGCTTGGAATGCTCCGAAGGGTGGAGAAACTGCGGTGGACATCGCAAACCGCTCTATGCCTGTAATTGCTGAAATTCAAGAAAAACATCCTGAAGGTAATGTTTTAGTTGTTTCTCACAAGGCAACTATTCGGATTATGCTTTGCAGTTTATTAGGTATTGATTTGGGTAGTTACCGCTATCGGATTAATATTTTAGTTGCGTCGGTGAGTATGGTTAAATTTGATGTTCACGGTCCTTTACTGGAATTTTTAGGAGATAGAAATCATATACCAGAAGATATTCGTACTCGGAAGGGAACTTAGGTAATTGGTAATGGGTAATTGGTAATTGGTATTTGATGATTAGATAAATGGGAGGGGCATTCTTGTCCATCCCATTTGAATTGATTTTACAAATATCTCACAAATTACTAAACAACTTTTTTTCTGGCAACGTCGAAAATTTGTTGATTACCGCGACTCCAAAGTACGTTAAATTTCCAACGTTTGATTTTCCAAGTTGAATCGGTGCGAATTAAACCAGCAGTGTAGTAACCGCCCATTTCTAAAATATCTTTTCCTGGTTCCCCTGGTAAATAGTGAAAAGCTCGAACTTGAATATCCCAACTGACGGCTAATTTGAACAATTGATAATTCAGGTTTAGCAAGTAACCTTTTTGCTGCTTCAACTCGCACTTTGATAACGTATTGCCAAGGTGTTAAACCCGTTGTTTGTTTGAATAAGCGACAAAAATGGTATTTACTTATATCAAGCAGCGAAGCAATAGTTTCTAATGATAAATCTTCGTTTAAATGCTCGTGAATATATTCTATGGCTTGTCCGATTTGAGAATTACTTCCTACATCAGCATTAATTTTTGGCTTTCTGGCTGTATAGAATTGCAATAAATGCGCGGCTAAAGCTGTAATTAAAGAATCTGCATAAAAACGACTTTCTAAAGGATTTGTTTGTAATGCAGTTTTTAAAGATAATCCAATTTGGTAAATTAAAGGATCGGGTTTAGCAAAGTGCGGCAAGAGTTCAATATCCGAAGTAATTGATTCATAAGCAATACGTTTGAGAAAAGAAGGTTTTAAACTAAGTAATATCAGTTCTTGTTCTCCAGCTGAATGAATCCAATGGGGAGTATGAGCGGGAACAATACATACGTCACCGACATTGACTTGTTCTTGTTTTAAGCTTCCATCTAATCGTCGCTCTGCTTCAACTCTCCCTACAGTTTGAATTGCTAAAACATGTTGTTTGGGATAATGTTCGGGAGTTTCGTGGGGTGGATGCTGGTGATATTCCAAATAAACGTTGTTCAATTGATAGATGTTCCTTGGTTTGCTACCTGCCTGAATTAATAGAGCAACCAAATTATTACAATCAAAAAGCATCTTTAACACAACTTAAAAAAGAACATCCTTGGTACAAAGATATTCATTCCCAAGTATTACAGGAAGTTCCGAAAAGAGTTGAAAAAGCTTTTGATAGATGGTTGAAAGGTGATGCTAACGCGAAGCTCGCCGGAAAGAGTACTCTGTCCGGCAGACTTCGCGGTAAAAAATCGGGACGGCCGAGATTTAAGGGCGAAGGTCAATATAAGACTTTTACTTATCAGCAGTTCAAGCAACATCATTTCTCAAATAAAGTGATAAAGCTTTCAAAAATTGGTGATGTAAAAGTAATCGTACATCGTCCTATTCCAGACGGTTTCACAATAAAAACTGTATCCGTCACGAAGAAAGCGGATGGTTATTATGTAACTTTGAGCCTTGATGATAAGACAGTACCAACAATTAAACCTGACTTTAACCGGGATAATATTGTTGGGATTGATGCCGGATTAATAGACTTTATTGTTACGTCTAATAACGAAAGAGTTGCAGCACCAAAATATTTACGTAAAGCAGAACGTAAATTATGTAAAGCTCAAAAGCGCGTTTCTCGCCGCAAAAAAGGTTCTAATAGACGTAAAAAAGCTATACGAAAATTAAGTAAACAGCATAAAAAGATTGCTGATACAAGGAAAGATTTTCATTTTAAAATAGCTAATCGACTACTTAAAAATTATGATGTAGTAGCGGTTGAAAAGTTAAATATAAAAGGTCTGGCTAGGACTAGACTTGCTAAAAGTATTCATGACGCAGGTTGGGGACAATTCATTTCAATACTTACAAACAAAGCCGAAAATGCTGGTTTGGTGGTAATAAAAGTATTGCCTCATGGTACTTCTCAAGAGTGTTCAAATTGTGGTCACAAAGTAAAGAAACCTTTGTCTCAAAGAATGCATAATTGCCCGGTTTGTCATACTTCTATTTGCCGTGACCAAAATGCCGCAATTAACATCAGGAATCGTGGGGCGCACGACCTGTATAAACAAGCTCAGTTTATGTCTAGGGTTGCCTAGAGTCTCTGAGAAGCCCACACTCACCCGAAGGGGAGTGTGTGGAGTACGTCACTAACTTCATTTACCGATTGCGTTGCAAGAGCCAATTTTCTCAGTTATTGAAAATAAGCAATTGACCTTACATAAAAATTATAAGTTATCTTTACTACAAACATATTTTATATAATGCCGTATATAATGAGATAATTACTTATCTTTTCGTCAGTAAGGTATAGATAATTGCCAAGTTTTTTTTGCAAATAAAAAGAGTGCAGTTTTTTTAATTTGTAACGTTTTCGTGATATTATTCATTGTAGAGATTATTTTAAATAATGGGGAGGCTTGCCTTATCTGAAAATTTTGCTTATATTTCCATTATTAAAATTAACTATTCAATTTATTCATCATCTCATATTTTCATTAATTAAAATATTTTTTTCATCAAATAAAATTGAGAAAATTCTGAATTGTTTTTTATAAAATGACATGGTGGTCTTTTATATTTTAATGCACACCAGACGTAAATTAAAAATATAAATCAAATAATGGTTTCAAAGGTTTACTTTAAATTAATCCGAAACCTAGTAATTAATGTTTTCCTTTTCCTAAACCAATATTAAGGGCGATCGCCTTCTTAATTAAAATCATCCCTCTCTCACTCTGCGTACCTTTGCGCTTACCTTTGTATTCCTCTGCGTTTATAAAACTATTAATTATCCCACATTATAAAAACAAGAATCAAATCGATATTTATCTAATATTGCGTAATGTAAACAACAGCCTGATTAAATTTTGTAAATCGCTAAAAAGAGCTCGAATAAACAACCTACATACTACAAAAAATAACGATTTATCTATGTTACAAGGAATGAATTTAAAACCGTGAATTACTTTCGCCAGCCTACAAATAGTATGTTACATACTGTAACTCCTATACTGCTGTTGGACTATTGATAATAGCATCAATAAGCGGTCAAAACATTGCGAAATATTTAGATAAGTTAAGACTAATGAATACTGATATTTAATTAGAACTTGAATCTAGATTAGGTTGAATTATAGCTATATATTAATGACTAAAATTTGCCTAATAAAACTATGTGAAGCATGAATAATTTATGAGGTATGTAGCTAGTATTAGAAAGTTGTTAATATTCGCATAGTCTCTAAAATCGAATGACTTCCCATCTCCTCAGTGATTTCAATCTCAAGAATCTATCTTTAAAAAACCGTTTGGTAATGGCTCCGATGACTCGCTCTCGTGCGGGTGCGGAAAGAATGCCAAATGCTTTAATGGCAGAATATTACGCTCAGCGATCGGGTGCTGGTTTGATTATTAGCGAAGGGACAACTATTTCTAAACAAGCAAATGGCTGGTTGCATACTCCCGGAATTTATACTCCCGAACAAACAGAAGCTTGGAAGCAAGTAGTTGATGCAGTACACGCGAAAGGAACGCCGATTTTTTTGCAGTTATGGCATACGGGGAGAGCTTCTCACAGCAGTTTTCAGGAAAATAATCAGCTTCCTGTTGCACCTTCAGCAATTAGAATTGAAAGCTCAGAAGCTCATACACCAGACGGTAAAAAACCTCATGAAACTCCGAGAGCTTTGGAGACAGCAGAAGTTTCCCAGGTTGTGGAAGATTATCGTCAAGCAGCAGCAAATGCCAAACAAGCTGGTTTTGATGGAGTAGAAATTCACGGTGCAAACGGCTATATTATCGATGAATTTTTACAATCTAAAACCAATCAACGCAGCGATAAATATGGTGGTAGTTTAGAAAATCGCTATCGGTTTTTGAAAGAAATTATTGAATCTGTTCTTACCGTATGGGATGCGGGAAGGGTAGGAGTTAGACTTTCTCCCAACGGTAATTACAACGATATGGGTTCGCCAGATTATCGGGAAACTTTTACTTATGTAATCGAGCAGTTAAACCAATATGGGTTGGCTTATCTACACGTACTTGACGGTTTGGGTTTTGGTTTCCACGAACTTGGTGAACCAATGACTGTAGCTGAATTGAGAAAAATATATAACGGTACTTTGATAGGTAATTGCGGTTACGACAAACAGAGCGCAGAGAAAGCGATCGCTGCCAATGAAGCTGATTTAATTGCTTTTGGCAGACCATTTATCAGTAATCCCGATTTAGTTGAGCGTTTTGCTAATAATTGGGAACTTAATGCCGATCCAGAAACGGCTATTTGGTATTCCTTTGAAGCGGAAGGTTATACAGATTTTCCGACATATCAGGATAAGGTAGCTGTGTAGGAATGGTTATTCCATAAATGTAGAGACGTAGCAGTGCTACGTCTCGGTGAAAATTTATTCCGGACGTTCGGGAGGATTTTCAGGAACTCCAAGAGCTTCTTTTAGTTCTTCTTCGCTAATTCCTAACTTGCTTGCTGCTGCACTCAAATCTTTTCTGGGTCTTGGTCCAAAGGCTTCTTTGATTTGTTGTTTGGTAACACCTAACTTTGCTGCTGCTGCTTTAAAATCTGGTTTAGGTGGTCGTTGACCTTCGCTTAATTCGGGAGGATTTTCGGGTAATCCTAGAGCTTCTTTTAGTTCTCCTTCGCTAGTTCCTAACTTGCTTGCTGCTGCTGCAAAATCAGGTTGCGGTGGTCGTCCCAGAGCATCTTTTAATTGTTGTTCTGTAATTCCTAATTTTTCTGCTGCTGCTTTTAAATTTGGTTTTTGTCTTCGGGGTCGTCTTTGTCCTTGGGGTGGTTGGTTTTGAGCGATAGTTAACGAGGATGGACTAGCTGCATTAATCTTATTGACGGAAGCAAAAGCTAATGTTCCAAGTAATGCGGGAATTGCGGTTAAAGTGAGTAGTTGATTAAGTTTCATAATTAAACTTTGAACTCCGAATCAGTTGCTTACATTTACGATTAAGCCAGTTAAAAATTACATTTGACTTTGGTTTTTGATTAAAATTTTGTAATTTAAGTCTTGGAAGAGTAAATATAAGCAAAACCTTGATGAGCGATGATGAATACTTGTGAAGGTTCTGCTTCTCTTGATAATCCCCATCAATTAATTGATTGTGATTCTAGTTTTATTGTCGTTGGTTATCTTTACAGGTTTTATCCAGCTTGATTTATATAAGTAGTTAAACATAATTAATTACACAATGTTATTGCGAGTGTAACGTTCATCGAAGATGTTCCCGAAGGGTAGTGAAACGAAGCATGAGCGCGTTCACCTTTATGTGCGGCTCAGCTGCGGCTCATCGCAAGGGTTATGGCTAATTTTCTTAGCTTTTAATAAGAGTAAATAATTTTGTTCACTTACTTAAACAGGACTTACGCAATTGTCATAAGGCTTTGGTTGGTGCTTGATAGGAAAGCCTTATTATTGCGTTAGAAATCAAGCGAACTGTCACTGCACCCTACAAGCAAAATGTGCCAGTTAAATCTTCAAAGCCAAAAGTGTTAGCATCTAATAATTTTATATGCTCGAAGATAACTTTATCGGTATTAGCTCTTTATTCAAGTAAGTATTTGAGCGAATATATGATTAAAATATATAACAAAAATAGAATCACTTATTCATGTGATTTAGACGTATTAAATTGATGATAATTTTATCGAGTTTAGCTTTAGTTTTCGATTACAATTTTGTAATTTTAGTTCTAGATTTGTGAAGCTAAAATAGAGCTATTCGCGAAAAAATCATGAATCTTTCTCAAGGTTCTGTTTATCTTGAGACTCCCCTATGTCAATTAATCAAAGTACTAAATTGTAAAGGGACGAAAGACACTTTTTTTAGGACAAATATACAGATTTTGAATCTGAAGGCTTTCTAGTATTTAGTTATCCACTCATTTTAAGAGGTTTAATTATGAATTGGAATCAAGTTTCAACAGGAATATTGGTAATAGCGTCTTTAGTAACTACTGCATTGCCTGTATCAGCCAGTCCCTACCGTACTTCTAACAACGATTATCGAAGAGAAAAAGTTGTTGATGTAGTTGATATAAATGTAAATTTAAGAGGTAAAAAGAAGCGAAGAGTTAATAAAAAGAAGTTCAAGGAGGTTTGCGTTAACAAGCGTGTCCGAACAAGAAGAGGTGTTAGAAAAGTTCGGGAATGTAAATTAGTTAGAATCCGCAGATAAGAAAAACAATACTGATTTTTTGTAATGCGAATGCAAAGCCTTTACAAGCGATGAAAACTTGTGAAGGCTTTACTTGTATTAATACCCTTCTTTAATTAATCTTTGACATTTTTAATTATTATTTTACTTTAACTACCTCGGTAATTAAAGTTAGGAAATATTACATTTGACTATGATTGTTGATTATAAAATTGTAATTGAATCAACAACAAAAGCAATTATAATTCTGGCTAAAATTCGTTTAACTAGGTTACTTTGTGAGTCACTAAACCATCTTTGACGTGAATAATGCGGTTGGTTTGGTTGGCGACATCTGGCTCGTGGGTGACAATAACGATTGTGATACCTTGACTATTAAGTTCGGTTAGTAAATTCATCACTTCCCCGGAAGTTTGGGTGTCCAATGCTCCTGTGGGTTCGTCTGCTAAAACAAGTTTAGGACGGTTGACGAGGGCACGGGCAATGGCTACTCGCTGCTGTTGTCCGCCAGACATCTGATTGGGACGGTTTAACATTCGCTCTGCTAAGCCAACGCGGATTAA
Organism: Rivularia sp. PCC 7116; assembly: GCF_000316665.1. Taxonomy (GTDB): domain Bacteria; phylum Cyanobacteriota; class Cyanobacteriia; order Cyanobacteriales; family Nostocaceae; genus Rivularia. Next base: position 4,183,029 of record NC_019678.1, read on the forward strand.
GGCTGACTCAGCCCGTTTTTTGCGTTGCGATTTAGAAATACCTGCATACACCATTGGCAGCATGACGTTTTCTAAAGCCGTGGAGCGAGGTAGTAAATTAAATTGCTGAAACACAAAACCGATATGTTGATTGCGGATATATGCCAACTCATCATTAGTTAGTGTAGTCAGATTTCTACCTTCTAGAACATAATATCCAGATGTTGGGCGGTCGAGACAACCAATAATATTCATCAGTGTAGACTTTCCCGAACCAGACATCCCCATAATTGCAACATATTCGCCTTCTTCGATAGATAAATTAATCCCCTTGAGTATTGGAATTTTGCTTTCCCCTAAACAATAAGTTTTTTCAATGCCTTCCATCCAAATCATAGTTGCCATATTCGTAATCCTCTAAGCTATCAGTATGCTGTTTCAATCGCTCCTGAGCGCTTCGATTGGGTCAAGTCTGGCAGCATTACGAGCGGGTATTACTCCAGCTAGCAACCCAATGATAAATGTCAAACCAAATCCGAATAAAATCGACCATAGTGAAATCACAAGGGGAAATTTAAACGAATTTGAGGCACCGAAGCCAATTACAATCCCCAAGCAGATACCAATCGCTCCTCCCATTGCTGCAATAATTACTGCTTCAGCTAAAAACTGGCTCAAAATAGCACTATTAGTAGCTCCAACTGCTTTGCGAATCCCGATTTCTCTTGTCCGCTCAACCACTGACACAAGCATAATGTTGGCAATGCCAATACCCCCGACAATTAAAGAAATTGCGGCGACTGCTACTATCATGATGGTAAACAGTTTAGATGTACTGGTAAGGGTTTCGATAATATCAGCTGAATTGATAATTCTAAAATCGTCTTTATGGTCTTTTGCGGGAAAAATACCATGTCGTACCCGCAACAGATTTGTAGTTTGATATTCGGCAGCGTCTAACCTATCCTGGCTTTTGACTTTGACATAAATTCCTCTGACGGCAATTCCTTTAACAGAGTTGTTTCCTACTAGCCGAGCAGACATATTGGTGAGGGGAATATAAATTAGTTCATCTGGGTTTTGCCTTCCTTGCGCTCCTTTCGTCTCCATAACGCCAATTACCTCATAGATTTGTCCTTGAATGCGGATTTGTGAACCTTCTGCACTACTTCCCGAACCCAGTAATTCATCTCGTGCGGTGGGACCTAAAACTGCCACAGGTTTTCCCGCATCAACTTCCTCTTGAGTAAAAAATCTACCTGTTTGAGGATGGGTGTTGCGTACATCTGGATAGTTGATATCGGTGCCAATAATTGTCAACGAGTTGTTGTTTTGGGCATAAACAACTTGAGCGTTTTGTTCCAGGAAAGCAGATACGCGCTCAACTCCTAAAACCTGTTGAGCGATCGCCTCAGCATCTTCCAAGGTTAACGTTGTTGCACTCCCAGCCCCCTGCCGGACTCTACCGCTTCTAGCTGCACCCGATCGCACTTGCAAAATGTCGCTTCCAAGGGATTGTAATCGTTGCTCGGTAGCTTTTTGAGTACCTTGACCAATGGCGGTAACGGCAATCACTGCTGTAATACCAATGATGATGCCTAACATTGTCAACATAGTGCGGAGTTTGTTATTCCACAACGCTTCAACAGCCATTGTCAGAATTTCCACGTGCGATACCGTAGATACTTTTTTAACTCGTGGTTTGAAGTCAAGTGCGTTCATTTTAATCAACTTAAAAGGGCATATCACAAAGGAGGAGGACCACCACCAGGGGGACGATTTCTGTTACTATTTCTTTGAGAACCTGATGGAGCACTAAGCAAAACTTTCTCGTTTCCTTGTAAACCGGAACGTACTTCAGTCTTACTATTAACTGTTAGTCCGGTTTTTATTGGTACGAATCGAATCCCTTTTTCAGTAATTACTCGTACTCCGGTGCCGTTCTTTTGCCGTAGAATCGCCACCGTTGGGATGACAAGCACATTATTTAATTTACCTGCATTGAATTTTGCATTGACGTTCATACCGGGACGCAGCAGAGTTTCAGAATCGGTAAAGTTTACTCTGACTTCAAAGCTAGTGACGTTAGAAGTTACCGTTGCTTGAGGCGCAACTTCAGCAACTTTGCCTTTAAAAGTTCTATCAGAATAGGCATCAGCGATAACAGTGACTGACTGCCCGACTTTTATTTTACTGATATCTGTTTCAGCCACATTTGCTACAACTTGATAGTTTGATGCCAAGGAGAGAATCGAAGAAGAAGTTGCGCTAGATACTTCGCTTCCCGATGTGGTAGGTGTGACAAAACCACCTGGATCTGCATACTTGGCAGTGACAATGCCACTGAAAGGAGCGCGAATAATTGTATTTTGAATCTGTGTTTCAATCGTTTTTAAGTTGCCCTGTTGTTGAATCACTTGTGCGCGTGCAGCTTCAATGTCTTCGGTGCGCGTTCCTGCTTTTTGCAGTGCTAAAGCTTGTTGCTTTTCTTTGACTGCTGCCTTTAATTGCTCGATATCTTCAGTGCGCGTTCCTGCTTTTTGTAATGCTAATGCTTGCTGTGCTTCATTTACCGCAGCTTGGGCGCTATCGCGTTCGGCACGTTGTTGGTTGAGAATTTGTAGGGAAATGGCACCAGCATTATATAGTTGCTGATTGCGGTTAAAATCATCTTCAGCTTTTCTTAAATTTGCTTGAGCGCTTTTTAAACGTGCTTGAGCCTGAGCAATATCTTGAGGACGATTACCCGCAATTGCTTTTTGCAGATTAGCTTGAGCTTGCTCTAATTGTGCTTGTGCTTGAGCAATATCTTGAGAGCGATTACCCGCAATTGCCTTTTTCAAATTTGCTTGAGCCGCAGCTAGAGAACCCCGTGCTTGAATAAACTGCCCTTGTAGGGTTGAGTCATCCATGCGTGCCAGGATTTGTCCGACTTTTACATAGTCCCCTTCCTTTACAAGCAAGCTCTTTAACCGTCCAGAAGTATCGGGGCTAACGTTGGTTGATTGTTTGGCTTCAATTGCACCGTTGGCTAAGATAGTAATAGGTAACGTTTCTCGTTCAACTGGAACCGTCAACATTTTGCTTCTGGCTTTTTGAGCGAAAGAAATCACTACCTGGCGGTAAATAAGGTATCCACCACCCGTTAATAAACAGAGAATCAGTAAACCTATTAGCCACTTGCTTAGTTTATGTTTGAACGAGCCTTTTCCTAAAGGCTGAAATATCGCATGTTGGGAAGATTGAAGTTTCATACGCTACGAATGCACAATTAGTGCAAGAAGCAACAATAAATGATTCTGATTGCGTTTTGTGCGGCTCTGTGTGGGAGTATCCCAAGAACTTTATTAATTACTTGTTTATATTTATCTAATGATTTTAGGACTTACGCAACTGGCACATTTATGCTGTAGGGTGCTGTGACACTTATTCGATTTTTTGACGTAATAGTGAGGGTTTTAGTGTCACGCACCACCCAAGTTGTGTGACACTTGCGTAAGTCCTGGATTTAATACTTTTTAATTACAGTATATCGATATAACAATTAATCCTGTGTTTAAATTACAAAATTGTAATTTTGAGGCGTAAATTTTGTTTTTGACCAGCAATTATTTTGTGACAAAATCCGTACTTTCTATATTTAGAAAAGGATTTAATATTTATTAATCACAACATATTGACATAAAAATTTACTGTTTGTTTGAATTACAAAATTGTAATTTTAATACGTAAATTTTGTCGTTAAAAAGTAATTATTCTAGGATAAAATCTGTTTCCATAGGGTTATAACTAAAAATTGCTAAAATGCTCCCTAAATATATGTTCCTACAGTTTTTAGTACCCTTTTTCTAGTTATTTGTATGATATCTGGATTAACAGCAATTCAAGCAGGGAATTATATAATATGAAGGTACTAATTATTATTCTTACAGGTGTTATAGCGGCAGGCTCATCATTTAGTTGCACTAAACAGAAACCAATTGCAAGCAGCACTAACATGAGCGAGATTAGCGACAATCGGGTTAAAAATCAAGATAGTGGAGAAGAAGCAGAAACTGCACTTACACAATACGAAACCCTTGGTATGACGTTTCTAAAAAATGCAATTGTTAAAGATATTACTACCAAAAATTGTACTTTGGTAGATGGAACCCAAACTACTTGTCAATCAATTACTGTAAGCGGATACCCGTCTAATTATGAAGCAGGACCATTTTGTCCGCGAACAACCGCTGACTCCAAAGAAACAACTGGTATTTGGCTTGATGGTGAGAATATCTACGATTTAGATGGTAAGTTTATTATGAAACTTCCTGAGATATACGATGACGAGAAATTTATACTATATGATTCAAATAACAATGTAAATGTTACTGATACGAAAGAAGAGTTTGATGGAGCGGCTAAACCTCAAGTAGAAGAGGAATACAAATACAATTGTGTTGAAGGAAAAATAGAATGGCTTGAAGGCGGCTCACCGATTCAAACTACTGTTGAAATACCTGCAAACCCAGTCAAAAGTGATACCGTTACCAATCTTGGCAGAAATAAAGTCGGAGTAACTATTAATGGGGTTGTAATTGATAGTCCAGCACCGGTACAAGCAATTCTCTCAGCCTATACTATAGCTGCTTTTGATGATTGTGGAGGTCATATTAATCCAGTCATTGGGTATCACCAACATGGTATTACTGGATGTTTTGGTGTCGAAAGCAAAGTTGATGGTGAAACGAAATTAGTTGGATACGCTATGGACGGGTTCCCTATCCATAGTACTTATGAAGAAAGTAATCAAACTCCAGAACTGGATGAGTGCGGAGGTCATGAAGTAGAAGGATTAGGATACCATTATCACGCAAATAAAGCAGCAAAAAATTCAGTAATTTCTTGTTTTCATGGAACTTTGGTAAAAGGTCAGCAAGGTAGAAGGGGTGGTAGACCTCGTAGACCACCGCAGGGTCAAAGACCACCTGGAAATATGACTCCGAGAAAAGGCATTTCTCCTGTGGTATTACCTCCAAAACAAGATTAACCAATATCTAAGTAATAGGTTCTATATAATATGCAAGTACGACGACTTCCAATTCTTATTCTGACAGCAGTTTTCGCGGCTAGCTCATCATTGAGTTGCACGCAACAGACACCAAATTCAAGCAGCGCAAACACAATTGATGCTAGTAAGCGTAATGGTGACGAAGAAACAAAAAACGCTCAAAGTTCGCCAACCGCAACAGACTGCACAACCTATAAAAAAGCTTTTGGGTTACACCTCGATTCTGAGGCAATTAATTGTACTGCTGATTCCCTTGAGGTAACCGCTACAGGTCTTCCCGATTTGACTTCCCGAAGCAGTGAAGATGTACCAATGGTAGGCATCAAATCTTGGATACAAAGAGTTGCGATTCCATACGATTATCAGTGGCGTATTCCTCTCAAACCTCAGTGGTTAGATGAGCCTGTTGAAGCAAGTCCGCGTGGACCGATAGCAGTTGCAGTTGACGGTGTGCCTATTTTTCATTACGAACGACGACCTGATGTTTCAACTTCCCTAGATAACTATGAGGAGCGCAATGATACCGTTGTTCAGGGCGAATTAGACCAATGTGGCGGTCACGCGGGGCAGGGTGAAGACTATCATTATCATTACGCTCCGGTTTGCTTGATGGATAAACATAATCCTGAATTACCTATTGCCTTTGCTCTTGACGGCACGCCTATCTATTTCGGTGAAGGTGGTGATGAATATTATGGACGGGGTAGATACAGCGACCTTAGTTATCTACCCGATCAAGAACTTGATGAGTGCAACGCGCTGCAATTACCAGATGGTAGTTATGTGCATTACACAACCAAAACCCCACCATATGTTGTAGGTTGCCATCACGGATTTTTTGACTCTAAACTACAAATAGAACCTCCCACCTTCGATGCATTGGCGCAGCGTACATCAAGCCCCTTTGGTGGTAGCTATGGTGAGCCTGTCTCTACGCTTATCACTGATTTTAAGAAAAATGAAGATGGAGAATATCGTTTGGGTTTCAATTCTTTAACTACACCTGGTGTAACAAGTGCAGTTGTGTACCGTAAGACTTCATCGGATTGTTGGGAGTTTGAGTACCAAAAAGTTGCGGGGGAAACAGTTCAGACAACAACAGCCTGCCGACACCAACACTAACGGTTACATACTCCCTTCCCGGTGGAAGATTACCGGTTTTGATAGAGGGAGGGAGTGAGAGAGGGAGGGAGTGAGAGAGAAAGAAATTGTTATAGGAAATCTTAGAGTGGGATAGGAGTAATTCTTGATTACAAAATTGTAATGTGAGTTTTTGAGTAGCAAGTTTAAAATATTACTATCGCGTGCGGAAGCTATTGAATAGTTGTGAATGTTCTATTTGTCGAAGATGAAGCAAAAATTGCTGACTTTGTTCGGGCTGGACTAAAGGAGCAAGGGTTTACTGTAGATTACTGCGATAATGGGAATGAAGGTTGTTTACTAGCCTTAGAAAACGAATATGATGCAATTATTTTGGATATTATGGTTCCTGGAAAAGACGGGCTATCAATTCTCAAACAATTGCGTCAAAAAGGTAAGAATACTCCGGTAATTTTATTAACGGCTCGGAATGAACTTGATGATAGATTACAAGGGTTGAACTTGGGTGCTGATGATTACATTGCCAAACCTTTCTTTGTGGAAGAATTAGTTGCTCGCATCCATGCTGTTATCCGTCGTACTGTGGGAGAGCGGCAAAATTATATTGCTGTGGGAGCTTTAAAATTAGATAGAATTACTAGGGAAGTTACTTGCAATCAAAAAGCGATTGAGCTTACCACTCGCGAGTTTAATCTTCTAGAATATTTGATGCGATCGCCAGAAAGAGTTTTTACCAGAACCCAAATATTAGAGCATGTTTGGGGTTATGATTTTAATCCAAATACCAATGTTGTAGACGTTTGTATCCAGCGGATTCGGAAAAAAATTGACCCTATTAACAAGGGAGAATGGATTGAAAGTATTCGCGGAGTTGGTTATCGCTTTCGTCAAGCAGATACTCATTCATGAAACTAGCTTCGTTTCGTCTGAGAATTGCTTTATTCTCTTCAGTTCTTGCTGGTAGTGCTTTGATTGGGTTTGGTGGAATTTCCTGGTTGCAAATTTACAATGCCAACATTAGCCGTTTGGATGCACAAATTATTAATCAGTTAATGCGAGGAAATGGTCCACCAAAACGAGATATTACGCAACTTTACCAGAAACAGAGATGGAAATTATACTCCGATTCACTTTCCGATGTATTAGGAGCAAATACAAAAATACCTACGGCTCTATTAGTACTTGACAAAGAGGGTAATAAACTTTACCAAACTCAGGAAATCATTTTAGATAGGGATTTGCATCGTCTGCTTAATAAGCAACTAAAATTAACAAATCCCTCTCCACTAATAACTGCTCGTAATCTATCCAGCAAGGAATTACCTCCTGCCCCACTTCCCATTCTCTTAACTACAGAATCTACAGAAACAGGAACTTGGCGAATTGGTACGGCTAAATTTCGCAAAATTCAAATAGCAGTTGCTGTTAATTTAGAAGTAGTTAATCAAGAAATGGCTGCGATTACCAATATTTTCTTGATTTCTATCCCTGGAGTATTGTTATTAATTGCAGTTGGTGGGTGGTTGCTGTCTGGAAGTGTTTTACGTCCCATAAATCAGTTAACTAGTGAAATTCAACTAGTTAGTGCCAAAGGATTAGATCGAAGAATTCCTCTAGATAAAACAGATGTGGAATTTGTGGAATTGATTCAAGTATTTAACCAAATGCTCGAACGTTTAGAACGCAGTTTTCATCAAGCTTCTCGTTTCAGTGGTGATGCTGCTCATGAATTAAAAACTCCATTAACGATTTTGCAAGGAGAATTAGAAAGAACATTACAGCAGGTAACTCACGGAAGTGAAGTACAGCAGCGTTTGAGTTATTTATTGGATGAAGTTCACCGTCTGAATGGAATTATCCGCAAATTGTTACTGTTGTCTTTAGCCGATGCCGGAAAATTGAGTCTATACCTGGTGAAGGTGGATATTTCGGAGTTATTATTTCAGATGTTAGAAGATATGGAAATGTTAGCTCCTCATCTGAGAGTACAAACTAATATTGCAAAGGGATTAAAAGTTAAAGGTGACAAAGATTTGCTGATGCAGGTTTTGCAAAATCTAATTAGTAACGCTATAAAATATAATCTTGCTGACGGTTGGATAAAAGTTGATGCCTTCGCAAATCAAAATTCACTTCAAGTTACTATTGTTAATGCATCTGAGGGAATAAAAGATGAGAATAGAACTCGAATTTTTGACCGTTTCCATCGAGGAGATCCATCTCGCAACCGTAAAGTAGAAGGAATTGGATTGGGTTTGAGTCTTGCTCGCGAAATAGTTCGTGCCCATCATGGTGAGTTAATCCTTAATCCAGCTTCGGAAGGAGAGACATCTTTTAGTCTTTGTTTACCGGTGGTGTGAGGTGAAATAGCAATTGAGTATTTTTTGAGGTTTTTCTTTTAAAATCTCTGGTGGAATTGAAATTGGATTTTTAGATAAATCAAGATGTTTCAGCTTTGTAAGTTGTTTTATTTCTATAGGTAAATTACTAATTTTATTTTCGCTCAGAAAAAGATATTCTAAATTCATAAGCTTTTCGATTTCTGTTGGTAAAGTAGTTAATTGATTTTCCTGAAGGTTTAGAGTTACTAAATTAGTTAGATGTCCGATTTCTTTTGGTAAATTACTTAAGTGATTTACATTTAAGATAAAATATCGTAAACTAGTCAGTTTTTCAATTTCTGTTGGTAAGCTATTAAGCTTATTCTCGCTGATATCGAGAAGCTCTAAATTAGATAGTTGACCTATTTCAGGGGTTAAGTTATTTAGTTGATTTTGAATTACATAGAGAGATTTTAAGTTAGTCAATCTAGATATTTCTGCGGGTAACTTAGTAAATTGATTGGAACATAGATACAACGTTTTTAAATTAATCAATTTGGCTTGCGATAGCGGTAAATCACTCAATTGATTAACAGATAGGTTAAGTTGTTTCAACTTGCTGAGTTTTCCAAGCTCAGGAGGTAAGCTAGTTAGTTGATTCTCTCCAATTTCTAATAGCTCTAAATTCGCGAGTTGTCCGATTTCTTTTGGTAAAGTTATAAGTTTATTGTTTCCTAAATCAACTTTTTGTAAATTGATTAATTTTCCAAACTCTTCTGGTAAGTAAGTTAATTCATTTTCAAGCAAATCTAATTCTTTCAACTTGCTGAGTTGTCCAAATTCGCAGGGTAAGCTAGTCAGTTGATTTCCTTCTAGACAAAGTTCTTGTAACTTAATGAGTTTTCCAAACTCCGGAGGTAATTGATTTAATTGATTGTTGCTCAAATCTAGATATTCTAAATTATTTAAATTACCGATTTCTTCAGGTAAATTATTTAAATAATTGTCATCCAGACTGAGTACCTTTAAATTAGTCAGCTTTGCGATTCCTAATGGAAATGATTTGATTAGATTGTTAGATAAGTCGAGAAGCTTCAATTTCTTGAGTTGCTCAATTTCTTCTGGTAATTCAGTGAGGTGATTATTTCCTAAATATAGATATTCTAAATTAGGTAGTTTTTTTATTTCCTTTGGTAAAAAGTGTAAGTCTTCACCAGAAAGGTTTAATGTTGTTAATCCTTCTTTTTCTGTTTGTTCGATTATTTTTAATAGTTCTTCTTCGTTCATCATTCATAAGTTATCTATAGTGTAATATGTTAATTTAGTAATCTTAATTTCAATTAATTCGAGCCATGATTTTGTAATTTGAAATAAAAATTAATAATTTGCTTGGGACTCTTCTTTAATACCCCTAGTGGAATAGATATTGGGTTTTTAGATAATTCTATCTCTATAAGTCCGGTAAGTTTTTTTATTTCCACAGGTAAACTAGTAAGTTGATTTCCGCCGAGGTAGAGGGTGTGTAATCTAGTCAGTTGACCAATATCTGAAGGTAATTCATTTAATTGATTTCCGCTGAGATAAAGAGATTTTAACCGAGTCAGTTGACCAATTTCTCTGGGTAATTCACTTAGATGATTACTTTCTAAATCAAGACACTGTAAATTATTAATTTTTCCAATTTCTGGAGGTAAGCTATTGATTTGATTTTCTTCCAGGTCAAGTTCTTCTAAATTAATAAGTTTACCAATTTCTGATGGTAAGCTACTTAATTTATTGCGACTTAAACAGAGATATTCTAGATTAGTTAGATTTCCGATTTCTCTAGGTAAAGTAATCAGTTGATTTTCATCTAAATTAAGTACTTTTAAATTAGTGAGTTGACCGATTTCTTTCGGTAACAGCTTTATGCTTTGACGGGCAAGGTTTAATGTTTTTAATCCTTCTCTTGCTGCTTGTTCAATTTGCTCTAGTAATTCTTCTTCAGTCATCAGCCAGCATTCTAGTAGTAGGTTGGGTTAGACGCACGAATAATATAGTTTTAACCCGAAATTAATATTGCGTCGTAACCCAACATCTTGATTGTAGGTATTTATATCATTTCTTTATAAAGATGCGCCGAATTAAGCCTACGCAGGTAGGCTTTGTATCAGTAGCTCCACTCTTTCAGAGTGAGAGCGATTGAGCGCAGCCTCATACAGAATTGGTATTAGCAATATCTTTTTTTCAAGATATTAATGTTGGGTTACGACACGATATAAAAGATTCTGTGTGTTTTTCAAATTCAGTTTCGTGTCTAACCCAACCTACAATACCTCTTCACTTCTTTTCTCTGCGCTCTTTGCGTATTCTGCGGTTTAATTAATATCAAAATGTTGGGTTACGACACGATATTATAAGTTATCCGTGTTTATTCATTTCTTTTCGTATCTAACCAAACCTAAAAGACTACAATCCTAAATTAGTTAATATTGCTTTACATTTAATCAGATAAATGGAGAATTTACCCATGCAAATCAAAATTCGGAATTTGCAAGAAGTTGAAATCCCTGAAGCCGATCGGATTTTTCGATTAGCATTTGGTACCTTTATTGGACTACCCAATCCGTTAGAAATATTCGGTGATGCAGATTTTATTACTTATCGGTGGAAAACAGATCCGAGTGCAGCATTTGCAGCGGAAATTAATGGTAAATTAGTCGGTACAAATATTGCTTGTCGTTGGGGAAATGTAGGATTTTTTGGTCCTTTAAGCGTTCATCCCGACTATTGGAATCAAGGTGTTGCTCAAAAGTTGATTGCTGCTGTGATGTCAAAATTTGAGCAATGGGATGTTAAACAAGCTAATTTATTTACTTTTGCTGATAGTTCTAAACATCATGTACTTTACCAAAAATTTGGTTTTTACCCTCGTTTCCTAACTTTTTTTATGGCGAAGTCCATACAGAAAACATCAGAAGAATCAGCATCGGGATATTCGCAGTTACAACCAGAATTACGTCGTCAATCTTTAGATGCTTGCTTTGAAATTACTAATGAAATTTATCCTGGTTTGGATGTTTCTTCAGAAATCATTGCTGTTTACGAACACAATTTAGGTGACACGGTTTTGCTTTGGGAGGATAATCAACTAATTGGATTTGCTGTTTGTCATTGCGGTGCGAATACAGAAGCTGGCAGCAATGACTGTTATATAAAATTCGCAGCAGTAAAACCAGGAATTAACGTCGCAGCAAACTTTGAAAAATTACTAAAATCTTGCGAATATTTTACCGAAAATCAAGGATTAAATCGCTTAGTTGCAGCAGTTAACATCAGTCACGAGCAAGCGTACAAAATTTTGTTTGCACGACAATTTAGAACAGAAAGTATCGGTGTTACTATGCATAACCCAAGTCCGGAATACAACAAGGTTGATGTTTTTGTCTTAGATAATTGGCGTTAGGATTTAATACAACATATCGCCTCTTGATTTTTTATTAACTGCTGAGAAACTCCCCTTGGCGATCGCCGGACATCTTCGTCAGAAGATACCCCAAAGGCTGATTGCAGATTGCTTTTGGTTAATTCTTTTACTTCATGTCCAGAGTTTAGGCTACCCAATCCATAGTTATGCTTTTAACATTTATTCTTCAAACACAAAATTTAATCTTCACTAAATCTTCACATAATATTAGTCTTGCTTAAATAAAAATACATAAATTCAACCTATGTCTAATTATAAATTACTTAAGTGATAATACTCAATATTTATTCTTTTTGCGTAAAAAATAATCAACCGAATTTAGTACCGCAGCTTGTTCGTTAATTGCTTGCGTTACGGCTCAGCTTTGAGAATATATTCTTCCCCCAAATGAGGGTGAATCAATTGGTTAACCGCTCTTAAGACGCTACAAAACCGGCGTTGATTTTAACAATCAAGCCGGAGTCCTATAATTATCAGATATCAGCAGATGAAGCATTTACCAAAAATCCTCGCCAAAATGACTGTCGGTATGGCTATTGTCTTCAGCATCTCGCAAGCTCCAGCAATAGCTGCATCTTTGGTGAGAAAGAACGTTATTGATTTGACTCCACAGGAAAAAGCAGATTTTGTGGATGCAATTAAAACATTAAAAACAACACCTGGTACTAACGATAATCAAGTCAGCATCTATGATGAGATTGTTGCCATCCATACTGGTGCAATGGCATTTACACCAAAGCAATTGGGTGGTTTAGTTACACTTCCTCAAGATACGCCAGCCACAGGGCAGCAGGCTGGAGTTGATGCGGCTCATGGAAATTCGGCATTTCTACCTTGGCATCGTGAATATTTGAACCGATTTGAAAAAGCTTTACAGTCGGTTAATCCTAACGTCACTATTCCCTATTGGGATTGGACAGATCCCAGATCCGTTGATGCGATTTTCCAGCCAGACTTTTTAGGTACTAATGGCTCGGGGCAGCCAAGAGAGATTCGAGGTAGAGATGAACTGTTAGAAGGTGGTCCTTTGCAGTCAGGTAATTTTTCTGCTGCTGATGGCTGGAATCTGATTCCAGATTTACACACTAACGTTGTAACCGGGGAAACCTTAGGAAGCTCTATTGTTCGCTATCTACCACCTGACTCTAATCCCCCCGAGCAGCAATTACCTCTAGATAATGCTCGAATAGATAGACTTCTTCAATCTGACAACTATAATAGGTTCCGCCTTGCTTTAGAAGGACGGACTTTTATTGATGAAAACGGCAACGAGCAAATCTGTACATTGCCCTGTACTCATAACCTTATTCATGCATTAGTTGGTGGTGGATTCGTCGATCAACCACCCGATTTATCTGACCTAAATCCACCGGCAGAACCACCCCCACTGGAAATAGTTGGTACTATGAACAACGTTCCAGGCTCTCCTAATGACCCAGTTTTCTGGCTGCATCATAGTAACGTAGAACGTCTTTGGGCAGAATGGCAAAACAACGGTCGCCAAGGTAGCGAATTTTATGCTGAACTAGGTACGCAACCTCAAGGACACGATCTTAATGATAGGATGTGGCCTTGGGATGGCGGTGCTTCCATACCAGGCTCGGTTAGTGATATAGATATAACACCCTATTTACCATCGATTGCACCGGAGGATATTGTTAAAGTTTCCGATACTTTGAATCTTAGTGATTATCACTACACTTATGACACCATTGTAAACAAAGGTCAGGTAATAAAAGTTCCGGAAACTAATTCGATATTTGGTTTATTCGGTTTGGGTGTTGTGGGTGCTATTTGTCTGCGTCGGCGTAAAGGTTTTTTTGGTAGCTAGCTGTACCAAAAGATTGAAAACCAATTCATAAATGAAAGAAAGATACCCCAAATTTAGCCCATCTTAACGGTGGGCTTTGTTGGAGTAACCCCACTCTTCTAGAGTCAGGACATTTAGCTAATTCGTATTTGATTATTTTTCTGCGATTACTAGCATTTCAAAGTCTTTGGTTGATAATTTATCCCCTCGACTAAAAGCACCAAGTTTAGCGCCAAAAATATCCACGGGTTGAAAATTTAGCGTTTTTAATAGCCAAGTTATTTCGGATGGTACATAATATCTTTCGACAGATTGAATTTCTTTTTGATTTCCCAAATCATCTTCGATACATATCTTACTGACATCTCGAAAAGTCATTAAATCGAATGAATTATTGTCGTATGTCGCATTTCCAGATTCCGCTTCTGAATTGAGGAATTCTTTGACGGAATTAAATAGAGGAAATAAACCGTTCAAGGTAGTAAAAATGAATTTTCCTTTTGATTTTAAGGCATTAGCGGCATTCTGCAAGATTTGGAAATTCATCTCGTCGGTTTCCATTAAAGAAAATCCACCTTCACATAGCATAATTACCAAATCAAATTGATCTAAATAAGGAATTTTTCTGGCATCATGTTTTTCAAATTTGACTTCTACGTCTTCTTCGCCTGCCTTTTGCTTTGCCCTTCTTAACATAGATTCAGATAAATCAATCCCAATAACCTTATATCCTCTTTTGGCTAATTCAATCGAATGTCTACCAGTACCACAGCCGATATCAAGAATTTTTGCTTCTTTGTTATATTCAATTTCTTTTTCAATAAAGTCGCACTCTCCAATGGTTCCTTGAGTGAAACTTTCTTTATCGTATTTAACTGCGTAATTTTCAAACAATTCTTCATACCACTGTTTCATATTTATTCTCCTTTTCTCATCTCAGGGAACGAGCGCATCTATACGTTGTTTTTATCTCAAAATCTTGGCTTACCACAGGATATTTCAGATTCTCGTTATCTTTCAAACTCCTAAACCTGTCTAACACAACCTACAATACTCCGGAAATGGTGCGTTACGGCATTATTAAGATAGTAATGTAGACCGGAAATACATTGAAGCTGTAACACACCCTACAAAACAATAAAAAACCCGGCTTTACCAAAAAAACCGGGTTGATAAATCATCAAAAATTACTTAATCTATAATTCCAAACAACACTTCCGAAAATCATCACCGCGTACTTCAAAGTTCGCATACTGGTCAAAACTTGCACAAGCAGGAGACAGTAATACTACCTTGGCATCATGCTGTTTCGCTAATTTCAATCCATGAGTAACGGCTTTTTCCATCGTTCCCATGTCTTCGTAGTTGGAATATCCTTCTTCTTCAAAGCGCTTTGCAAATACCGGTGCTGCATCACCAATTAATAATACAGCGGCGGCTTTTTGTTTAATTTGATCTATCCAGGGTTTATCGTTACCAGCTTTCGCAGCACCCCCAGCTATTAATATTGCCGGACTTTTTACCGATGCTAAACCAACTTCAGCAGCATCGTAGTTGGTTGCTTTACTATCATTAATAAAATCAATTCCTTCTATTGTCCGAATATGTTCTAAACGGTGAGGAACTCCGGAGAATTCAGATATAGCTTGATGAATTGCTGATTTTTCAATTCCTGCTAATCTTGCTGCTGCAACTGATAATAATAGGTTTTGTAAATTATGCTCTCCCACCATTCTTAAAGCGGAAACTGGCATAATTTTTTGGTCTTCCGATGTAGATGTAATTTGCGTCTCTACAACCCAACCATCTTCTATATAAAAACCTTTGCCGGTAAGTAAATTATCTTTACCTTTAATGCTCGTCCAATAAGCATCTTGCCAATCGGTTTCACCCACTTTTCTCAAATATGGGTTATCAGCGTTAAAAACCTGCATTTGAGAACGTTTTAATAAACGTGCTTTGATACTGTAGTAGTTTTCTACAGTTTTATGACGCGCTAAATGGTCTGGGGTTAATGTCGTCCAGATTCCAATTTTGGGAGACAGCGAGTCGGAGGATTCGATTTGGTAACTGCTGAGTTCGGCGATTATCCACTCTAGGTTAGAGGGGGAAGAGGGGGAAGAGGGGGAAGAATTTTGTCCTCTTTGCTTGTCCTCAAGTGCTATTTCAGTTGCAGCAAGACCAATATTCCCGCAAGTTGGTGCGTTTAAGCCTGCTGTTTGAAAAATTGCTCCGATTAATGACGTGACGGTAGTTTTACCGTTGGTTCCGGTAACTGCTACCCAAGGGATGGAACCTAAATTGCGCCATGCAAGTTCCATTTCCCCCACGGTTTCAATCCCTTTTTTTCGGGCTGCGATTAATGCAGGGATGTCCCAGGGTACACCGGGACTAACAACAATTAATTTCGGTAGTTCGGTATCTTCGAGTTTGAGGGAATACTCTAATTTTACCGTGATTCCCTCAAGGGCAAGTTCTTGTTGTTGTTTGAGGAGGTTAGGGGAGGTTTTTGTATCACCAATTTCCACCTCCCAACCTTCTCGTTTCAACAATCTCGCCGCAGCAACACCGGACTTTCCCAATCCAATTACATGAGCTTTAGGCATAGACTGTAAGCAGACCCTGGTTAAGCATGACTATAGTAACGTTTATTGGCATAATTTACACCATGTTTTGTTGATTTTCACTACAGATTTTTTACAATTGCGCCAAAATCAGCTAAAACGCGAGCGTGGTTACGAAGTAACCCTAGTAAATACAGACGATTTCGCTTAATATCCGGATTGTCATCCATTACTAACACGCTTTCTGCCCCATCGAAGAATGTACTAACTGTTGGTGCTATTTCTGCTAATCCTGCTATCAGTTGCTCGTAATTCCGCTGTTGTTGTGCTGCTTGGGTTTGCGGTACTAAGCCTAAGACTGCGTTATAAAATGATTCTTCGGATGTTTTTTGGAATAAGTCCTTTTGTACTACTTCACTGGGGTCTAATTTTTGAGTATCTAAATCGCCTTGGGCTGCTAATCTTGTGGAGCGGTTGACGGTTTCGTAAATTTTATCTAAGGTGCCGTTGTTGCGAATTTGTTGCAGGAATGAAGCGCGATCGCGAACGTCGAGTAAGTCTTGTAATGCTCGCTCTGTATACTCTTTATCGTTTTCTCCTAAAACGGCATTAACTAAGTCGTAGTCGATATGTTTCTCATCTTGTAATAAGGTACGAATTCGCTGTAGGAAGAAGTCTTCTAGATCGGCAACTAATTTAGTTTTATCTTTGTTATAAGTATTCGCAAAATCTGCTGCTGTTTCCTCAATTAGCTGCTGTAAGTTAATTGCGACATCACCATCCCAAGTAATATTAACAATAGCAGTTGCGGCTCTACGTAAGGCAAAGGGATCGGAGGAACCAGTGGGAATCATTCCCAAACCAAAAATACTTACTAAAGTATCGAGTCTATCAGCAATAGCCACAACTCTACCCGTAACGGTTTGCGGTAAAATGTCATCCGCACCTCTAGGTAAATAATGTTCAAAAATTGCATCGGCGACAGCTTCGGGTTCGTTTGATTTAAAAGCGTATTTTTGACCCATAATTCCCTGCAATTCCGGGAATTCATACACCATCGAACTAACCAAATCGGCTTTACATAATAAAGCTGCTCTTTGGACGTATTCCTGTTGTTGAGAATCTAAATTTAACTGTTTTGAAACTTTATCGGCAACCGTGCAGATTCTATCAACCTTTTGACGTAAAGAACCTAAATCTTCTTGGAAAGTAACAGCTTCCAATTCGGGTAAAAAACTTTCCAAAGACTGCTTGATATCGTTATCGTAAAAATATCTACCGTCAGCTAAACGAGCGCGAATTACCCTTTCATTACCTTTAGCAATAATATCCGATTTCTCCGGGTCGCCATTAGAAACTGTAATAAAATAAGGCAGCAATTCCTTACTATCTTCAGCTTTAAACACTGGAAAATACTTTTGGTGAGAAACCATCACCGTAGTAATAACTTCCGGTGGTAACTCCAAAAATTCCGGTTCAAAATTACCCACAACAGCAGTTGGATATTCAACTAAATTAACAACTTCTTCCAACAAATCGGGATAAATTTGAGCGTAACCATTGTGTTTCTTGGCTGCTTCTTGTACTTGAGTTGTAATCGTATTAACTCGGGTTTGAGTATCAGCAACCACCGAAGCTAAATTCAAACTGCTTAGATAATCAGTCGGTTGAGAAATAGTTACCTCATCTGGATGTAAAACCCGATGTCCTCTAGAAGAATTACCGCTTTTCACCATCTCCGAATTATTTTCAATTTCAATAGGTAAAACCTTGTCATCTAACAAAGCAACCAACCAGCGAATCGGACGAGAAAACTTCAAATCCCCATCGCTCCAGCGCATCAACCGCTTACCTTCTAATTTAAAAATCCAGTTGGGAATTAGTTCCGTAAGAATATCGGCAGTAGAGCGTCCCTTAATACTCTTCTTAACAAAAACAAAATCACCTTTATCTGTGGGACGAACTTCTAATTGATTGACATCAACACCTTGCTTTTTCGCAAAACCTTCAGCTGCTTTAGTAGGATTACCATCCTTGAAAGCAGCTTTCGCGGGTGGTCCCTTGACTTCCTCTTCCCTATCTGCTTGTTGCTCCGGTAAACCCTTGATTAACACCGCTAACCTGCGGGGAGTACCGTAAATTTCTACCGCTTCATTATCGAGAAAATTTTCCGCTATAGATCCGGGAATCATCTGCTTCCACTGAGATAAAGCACCCCTGAGAAAGCTTGCAGGTAACTCTTCCGTTCCGACTTCCAATAAAAAATTAGCCATAACACACAGTTGATTATTAAGGAATGTCCTTTACAATTTCAACAGTTTACCGTGGGTTTTGGTTTGGTTGGTGGGAATGGGGATAATATATTTTTTTAAACGCAGAGGAGCGCTGAGGTTAACGCAGAGGAGCGCGGAGAATTATTGTAGGGTGCTGTGACGCTTTGATGATTTTTGTTCGTAGCGATAATTTAATGGAGAGCGTCACGCACCAGCTGAGTCTTGTGATAATTGCGTAAGTCCTGATAGATATGGGTTGAGTAATGAAAATTAGATTTCTCCTAATGATGTTACTTATGCTGCTGGTTCATGTTTTCGCAGTGTAGCTTGTATGAATCAGATTTTATTTGCAATTAATGAAAAATATTTATTAAACGAAAAAGGTGCGGTAGCTTTAACTAACAATTTTGAAATTTGTCCCCAGGATTATCAACACCGGGTTGAATCAGCATTGGCTTTATTATCGCAATCAAAAAAATCAATCGGGGATGTTATTGTAATCCTGGAGAATATTGAAAGATATTTAAAATAATCTTACCCTTCCAAAGCTTTCATGGAAATCATTACCGGTGCTAAAACTATTATCAAAATGCACGTGGTTTCTATGAATACGTCTACCACGGTTTATGAAAATAGGATTATAGTTACGTCTAAAATTACGTCTCAAAGCACGTCTACGATTACGTCTGAATCTACGTCTGCGGCTGTGTATATTGCGTCTGTGACGACGAGATTTACCTTTAATGACTTTCTTCGCTAGAACTAAATTATTAGATGTAACTAAGGAATTATCAGAAACTTCTAAGGCTTTAACTGGTGCAATTTCACCAATGCTTCCGAATAATATTAGAGATGCAATTCCTAAACCAGCTAATTTATTGAATTTCATTGTTGTTACCTCTTGTTGGGATTTAAGGAAGTTTGTTTTCCTTTCGTTACTTATTACTATGAGGGATGAAGCTGAGGTGATAGTGATTGGTAACTGAGGTAACACTAAGAGTTATCTGAGAAATATGAGAATTGAAAATTTATTTGATTGCATAGGATTTAGGCTATTTTATAATTTTCTGTTGGTGCCTGAAATTATCAACATTATTTATTACTCGGTTCAAAGTGTTACAGCACCTACGAGATGAGAATTAATTATTTAATATAAAAAACAGCAGCACCCGATAAGGATTCTGCTGATAAAATAGTGTGAAGTGTTGTCTTTGAAGCAATAATATAACTGATAATATAGGGTTCGTAGTTGCGCTTTAGCGCTCCACATTGTTGGCGCTAAAGCGCAACTACGAACATATTTATATTCATAAGCATTAAGCACCTCGCAAGCTAGCAAAACCAAAGGTGGCGTTAAATTCTTCGCACCAGATTCCCACAGATTTATAATTAGCAAGGTTTAAGTTGTTGGGAATTGCATAGCGCTGTTTACCATTAAAGCTTTTGATTCTACCCAATGTAATGTAATTTCCTTCTTTGATATTGAGGGGAATGCTGCTGTTTTTATGTAAAATAATCTTGACATCTGGGCCGTTTCCGGTGCTAAATGCTTTGTCAAATTCTAGATAACGTCTGCCGTTAATATTCACAATTTTAGCTTTACCGCTAGTTGCTTTCTCTGCTTTAACAAAGTTACCGGATGCAATTAGAGATTTAGATTTTGCGGCAACTCTAATACTTCTTCCTGCTCTTTGAGCTTGTACTGGTTGCAGATTAACTGCTAATTGTCCGACGCTACCGAATAATAAGATAGATGCGATTCCAAAGCCAGCTAGTTTATTGAATTTCATTTGTCGTTACCTCAAGTTTTCAGTTCGTTGTTTTCTTTTCCTTGATTACTAATATGAAGGATGAAGCTGAGGAGGTAATGATTGCTAACTGAGGAGATACTAAGAGTTATCTGAGAAAACTGAGAAGATGACAAACTACATATATATAGCAACCAGTTTGGACGGATTCATTGCTACGGAGGATGGAAGCATCGATTGGTTGTACGAGTTTCCCAGTCCCGAAAACAGCGATTATGGCTATGCCGAGTTTATTGGCGGTATTGATGCTATTGTTATGGGACGAAATACCTTTGAGAAGGTTTTAACTTTTGGCGAATGGGTTTACGACAAACCTGTTTTTGTATTAAGCAATAGTTTGACTGAAGTTCCTCAAGATGTTGTTGGTAAAGCTGAAATTGTCTGCGGGGATATTAAAAATTTGGTGATTCAATTAGATCGGCAAGGATATCACAATTTATATATTGATGGTGGTGGAACAATCCAGAGTTTTCTCAAACAAGATTTGATTGATGAAATGATTATTACTACTTTCCCCATTATCTTGGGAGGTGGATTTCCTTTATTTAATAAGCTTGATAAAATGTTGAAATTCAAATATCAGAAAACAGAGATATATCACAATACTTTGGTAAAAAATTATTACACAAGAGATAAATAAAAAATTCCTAACTATTAAAAAATGTAGCTATACAAATCGAAGCCCAGGTTAATAGGCTTCGTATTTTTCCGGCTTCATATGAATGCAAAATATCTACAAATCGCTTTTAGCCACCGGACGCTTGCCATCTATATTTAAAGTATGGTCTATCTCTAAATCGCTGGGATCGATGGGACGCTCTCCGTCTACACTTATGGTTTCGTTCTCTTCAAAATTACTTTTGGCAATCGGGCGATCGCCATCTACATTGAATGTTTCTTCGACTTGAATATTGCTTTTAGCAACGGGACGCTTGCCATCTATATTTAAAGTATGGTCTATTTCTAAATCGCTGGGATCGATGGGACGTTCGCCGTCAACATGAAGAAATTCACCACTACTATCATCAGCTTGATTAATTAAAGCTTTATTTTCAACATTGAATGTTTCTTCAATTTGAAGATTGCTTTTAGCAACGGGACGTTCGCCAGCTTCGTTAAATGTATGATCTATTTCTAAGTCGCTGGGATCGATAGGGCGTTCGCCGTCAACATGAAGAAATTCACCGGTACTATCATCGCTTTGAACAATCGGATGATGTTCGACATTAAAGGTTTCTTCAATTTGAAGATTGCTTTTAGCAACGGGACGTTCGCCGTCTTCATAAAAAGTATGGTCTATTTGTAAATCTTTTGAGTCAACTGGACGCTTTTCGTCTGCGCTCGGATTAGAGGAATCTGCTTTTGATTTATTATTTTTTTGATTCATGACAAAGTCTAAATACTAGGGAAAATAAATTTTGTACTGCAATTATTTATTAATAATATGATGTTGAATGGACTAAGCAGTTATATCTTTAGGACTAAAAAATAATTATTAGGTGTTAAGTCTATCGACATATTTTGCATTCAAAGGCTATTTGTAAAGAAAAATTACAATTTTTGGTCGAAGTAATTTAATTGCAAAAACGAACGCAATTAATAATGAAAATATTAATGGTGGTTAGACCTGAAAATCTAGGTTTTAATAGATTTGAATTGATTACTACTTGCGATAGTTGTAAATAAGCACCTTGTCAGAGTTAATATAGTCGGCGATTTAGAATAATTGTAAGATAGATTACAAATAATTAGGTTAACAAGAATAATGTGCAAACAAAATATTTTTCCTGGGAAGAAATAGCCAAAATCTGAGAGAATAATAATTTACAGCCATTTTTAATTGCTGCAACGTTTTCTTTGTCAATACCTTGTTACTTATGTCTAATGCCCAATTTCGACCTATAAACAATATTGAAGGTAAGACAGTAATATTAACAGGTGCTTCGCGGGGGATAGGAGCTTTTATTGCTCGCGAACTTGCCAAAAAACAAGCAACCGTAATCTGTATTTCTCGCTCTCAGGAAGGTTTGGATAAAATCTGTAATGAAATTAATGATTTAGGTGGAAAAGGAATAGGTATTAATTTTAATATTAGCAAGGTTGAAAGAATACCAGAGCTAGTGTACGAGATTAAGCAGCTTACCGGCTCGTTTGATGTGGATATTTTAATTAACAATGCCGGTATCGAAATATATCGCGCTTTTCATCATTATTCCCTCAAAGATATTCAATTGGTGTTGTCGGTTAATTTACTTGCAGCAATTGAATTATCCCGCTTAGTATTGCCGCAAATGTTAGATAAAGCTAGCGGACATATTATTAATATTGCTTCTTTAACTGGTAAAAAAGGTCTTGCCTACGATAGTATTTATTCTGCCAGTAAAGCGGGTTTAATAACATGGGCTGATGCCCTCAAACAAGAATTAGCGAACACTAATATCAAAATATCTAATATCTGTCCGGAATCTATTTCCGAGCAAGCATCATTTGCCGATACTGGAATATCTACAACCTTGAAGGCAGCTATTTCCATACCGGAAAAAGTCGCGATCGCAGTTTGTTACACTCTTGAAAATAACGGGGTTGAGATTGTCGAGAATGGCAATTTTTTAACTAGAAATATCACGAAGCTGAAATTTGCATTTGAAGAACATCTACCCAGATTTGGCGATGATATTAAACGAAGTTTACACCAACCAAATAGTCAATAGAAATTTATCGTAAATAAAACTGAATAAGCTGCTACGCATTTAACTTATATATTCATTTCTCATTAGTTAATGGCTACAACTCTTGTCCCTTCTTCCTTCTTCCCTCTTCCTTCTTCCTTGCTGTTGTGCATTTAAAATGCACAACAGCTTAGTTATACCAATTCTGTATGAGGCTGCGCTCAATTGCCCTCACTCTATAAGAGTGGGGCTACCTAAACAAAGCCCGTCTACACGGGCTAAATTCGGCGCATCTTTATAAAGAAATGGTATTACGACTTTAGTTAGGAGAATCCACACCCCAATTTGCCTGTTCGGACAAAATCTTCTCATGTAAGTTATTCCAAGGTTCGTTTAGTCGATTAAATAGCAAAAGGTTCTGGCTTAATCTGAAGCCAGATGGAGCCTTGGATCGAGAAATCATCCAAATCCGAACAAAATCAACACCCTACTGCGTAAAGCTACGAGAAAATTTCAAGGTAGTAATAGGGTTTTAGCCTCATGCAGCAAAAAGTTATTATGCGGTAGGCAATGGTTTGGAGGTGGGAAGGTAAGGTTTCTCTTTATTTTATTCACAAGAAAACCGCTATAAATATCTTAGAACATTGCGCCACAATTACTTTACATTGTTATGATTAGTACAACTGTAGTTATCGGTTAAATATTTATTGTGGAACTACGGGCGTTTTTATTAGATAGTATTTTAATTTCAATAGTTATGTTTTGGTGGAATATTTATCTATCGAAGCGTCTTAACTATACTAAGCAGATTAATTACAGCTATCGTCATATTTTTAATAATACCGATCAATTTCTGTTTATCGTTAAGCCTAACGGCATTTTATTAGAAGCTAACCAAAAAGCACTTGACTACTTTGGTTTAGTGAAACAAGATATCCGAGGAAAACATTTATCCTCCGTTTTATCATCACATCAAACTTCTTCAATAAAAATACAGTTAAAAGATGGTATCGCTCGTACAGCTAAGGGTGAATTGGTAAATATAAAACTTGAGTTAATACATGCAAAAAATATTACTCAAGAAATAGATTTATCCTTGACTCCAATCACTAACAATAAGGGAAAAATAACTTTTATAATCGCCGAAGTATTGAATCTCACGGAAACTAATCCCACACAATTACCACAACATCAGTTATTAGAAAGTTTTTTTAAAAATGCTGCAATTGGTTTAGCAATTCTCGATGATAAATGGCGACACGTAAAAATTAACGAAACTTTAGCAGATATTAATGGCAAATCGGTAGACGAGCATATTGGTAAAGCTGTTCGCGAAATGGTACCCGAAATAGCTCCTAAATTAGAATCAATTTTTCAACAAGTTTCTACTACGGGTGAACCCGTATATGGAATTGAAATTACGGGAGAAACTCCCAAAGAACCAGGTTCAACCAAAAATTGGGAAGCTTCTTATTTCTCTTTACAAGTTTCCGAAAACTGCAATGGAATTGGCTGTATAGTACTCGAAGTTACCAAATGTAAAAAAGCAGAACAAGCCCTTAAAACTAGACTTAAGCAGCAAGCGGTGGTAGCACAATTAGGACAACTTGCTTTGTCGGGACTGGAATTACCCCATTTATTCGAGCAAACTACAGCTTTAGTCGCTCGAAGTCTTAATGTAGATTCTTGCAAAATTCTGGAACTACTTTCTGGAGGCGATAAACTACTTTTACGTGCTTGTGTAGGTTTAGAAGAAGAATTGGTAAATAAAGCTATATTGGAAACAGATTTGAAATCCCAAGCCGGTTACGCTTTACTATCCGGAGAAGCAGTTATATTAGATAATTTGAACCAAGAAACTCGATTTACAGGTTCTTCCTTACTACACAAACATAAATATATTAGCGGTCTTAGTGCAATTATCCTGGGAAATGAAAATCAACATTTTGGAGTATTAGAAGCCCATTCGACTGTAGAGCATCAATTTAGTTGGGATGATGCTAATTTTCTGCAATCGGTGGCTAATATTTTATCTACTGCAATTGCTCGTAAAGAATCGGAGTCTGAGAATCGCCAGCTTAACGCAACTTTGGAAGCGCGAGTCAAAAAAAGAACTTACCAATTAGAACAATTAAACCAAGAATTAGAAGCTTTTTCTTATTCTGTTTCTCACGATTTACGGGCACCTTTACGCGCTATTCAAGGCTTTGGGCAAGTTTTGCTAGAAGACTACGAACACTCGCTTGATGATATGGGACGAGAATATTTAAATCGTCTCACCACAGCAGCGGCACATTTAGATACTTTAATTTTAGATTTATTAGAATATAGTCGTTTGGGAAGAACTCAAATTCAATTTGCAGAAGTTAATTTAGCAACTTTAATTGAGGAAATACTCAAAGAACTTGAATCTGAATTACAAGAAAGACAATCGCTAGTTAATATTAATACAAGTCTTCCTGTGGTTAGAAGCCAGCAAAGCATTTTAAAATCGGTGATTACTAATTTGCTCGCTAACGCAATCAAATTTGTTCATCCCAACGTTTATCCTATTATCACAATTTCCGCAGAAGAACGGGATGGATACGTAAGGTTATGGGTGGAAGATAACGGTATTGGTATTGCTGTAGAACATCAAGAAAGAATTTTTCGAGTTTTCGAGCGGCTGCATGGAATCGAATCCTATGCCGGTACGGGAATTGGCTTAGCCATTGTTAAGCGTGGTGTCGAAAGTTTAGACGGTAGGATTGGTGTTTTATCCCATCTCGATGAAGGAAGTCGTTTTTGGATTGAACTACCAAGTTTAACAGTGAGCAGTGAACAGTGAGCAGTGAACAGTGAACAGTGAACAGTTAAATCCTTGGGGCTAAGTCCCCCACCATACGCCGTCAGGACTGATAACTGTTTTAAGGAATACCCAAAAGTTATAGGTTTACATCATAAGTTAATTATTAAGACAACTATCCGGAGAAAGTTAATTAAAAATAAAAAAATAAGTCTTTAGTCTAGGTCGAGGCGATGATGGAATCTATAATTAGCTGATATACGATTGAGGATTATGGGCTTAAAAGAATCTGGGATTCTGCTGGTAGAAGACGATTCTAACGATATCTTGTTTATACAGCGCGCTATGAAACGAAGTAAGTTAAATAATCCCATGCAAGTTGTACGGGATGGAGATGAAGCTGTTGCATATCTTGCTGGAAAAGAAAAATACGCCGATAGAAACGTTTATCCACTGCCTACTATAATTCTTCTGGATCTTAAACTTCCCCGTCGCTCTGGTTTAGAAGTTCTCGCATGGCTTAGACAGCAACATGTAATTAAGCGTATTCCTGTTGTGATTTTGACTTCTTCTAGAGAGCATGTTGATGTCAATAGAGCTTATGATATTGGAGTCAATTCATATTTATTAAAGCCCGTGAACCATAATGCTCTCAACGATATGATTGAAATGCTAAATGCTTATTGGGTAAATTTAAATTGTTACCCTTCGATTGTTTCGATATAGTATAATCTTTAAGTTTACTTTCGTATTTCAACTTTGATTTTTTTAGTCTTCATTTTGCAGAACACTAGAAAGATGAATTATTTATTTAAAAACTAATATCTATTATCGAAGAATAAAAGAATACGGATGAGATTAGCTGATTTTAAAGAATCAATCATTCATCTAAAGTCTAACTTGCTAGAACCATGAATGTAATATTGCCCACCTGCATCATTCTAGTACAAGTCGGCGTAAATAAGGCAACCATTAAAAATGGTACAAAAGCCTAGAAAATTAAACTTCTTACTTCTTACTTCCGCGAAACGGTACTAGGGCAAATATGAAAGTTTCTATAGCATTGATGTATGAGTCAGGCTCGACTGTTGGAAAGAATTCTGCTAATTGATGATAATCCGGATGACCGTCTTTTAGCAATGCGAGAACTTGCAAAAGAATTTTCTAATTTGCGAGTTGTAGAAATTATTGATGCATCTGAGTTTGAATATGCATTAGAAAAAGGTCATTATGATTTAGTCATTACAGATTACCAGCTTAAATGGACAAATGGTCTTAATGTTTTAAATGCTTTTAAAAATCGTTATCCCGATATTCCGGTAATCATGTTTACTAATTCCGGTACCCAAGAAGTTGCAGTTGCAGCAATGAAAGCCGGGTTGGATGATTATGTAATTAAATCACCTAAGCATTTTGTACGTTTAAGTCAAGCTGCACGCTTGGCTTGGGAAAATGCTCAAACTCGCTTGAGATTGAATCAAACAAGTTTACGCTTGCGATTTTTATTGAATCAACTGAATGTAGGAGTATTTCGGGCAACTTTAGATGGCGAATTGATTGAATGTAGCAATGGTTTTTTGCATCTTTTAAAGTTGAATACCCCAGAAGAAGCAAGAATATTTTTCCGTAGTTATCCAAAGTTGAATTTAGCTAAATCTCCTGGAAAGCCACCTTGGGAAAAAGAAGTTAAATTATTGCTTGATGGCAATACTATTTGGTTAATGTTGAGCGAAACTCTTACCGAATTAAACGGTGAAACGGTGATTGATGGTTTATTGCAAGATATTACCGAGCGTAAAAAAGCCGAAGCTGTAATTAAACAACTTAATCAAACTCTTGAATGTCGAGTTTTAGAGCGTACCGCTCAATTAGAAGCAACAAACAAAGAGCTAGAAACCTTTGCTTATTCAATATCACATGATTTGAGATCGCCAATTCGGCAGATTCATAGTTTTGTCGATTTATTACAAGAATCGTTACAATCCATCCATCTTTCGGAAGAAATTGAGAGTTATTTAGGAATGATTCTTAAACTGACTCAAAGAGCCGGTAAGATGATAGATCACTTAATAGAATTTTCCACCACCGGAAGATTTGAAATGCTCTACAAAACTATTGATATGAATAGCTTGGTGCAAGAAGTCAAGCAGCAATTGATATCGCAAACTCAAGGTAGAACAATTATTTGGGATATTGAGTCCCTTCCCAAAGTGAAGGGCGATCGCACCTTATTTAGAATAGTTTGGCAGAATCTAATCGAAAACGCGATAAAGTACACCAGCCCCAAAGATATTGCAGAAATTAAGATTGGTAGCAGCAAAAATTCATCAGAAATCACTTTTTTTATCGCAGATAATGGAGTCGGGTTCGATATGCGTTATGTAGAAAGAATCTTCGGAATTTTTCAACGATTGCATACCGATACAGAATTTGAAGGAACTGGAATTGGACTTGCTAACGTACAGCGAATCATTCATCGCCACGGAGGAAGAATTTGGACTCAATCAACAATAAATCAAGGAACAACGTTTTACTTCTCGCTACCAATTAATGAATAATTATTAAGTTTTAATCTTAAATAATTGTTAATTTTATAAACTTTTAACTCTAATTGCTTATCCCTAATTTAACTATTCTCATATCTAAAGAAATGTAAAAACTTCTTCTTTAGGTAGAAGCTAATGGTGATAGATTTTTGTATCGTTTTGGTAAGTAATTTAATATAAAAACTCTTGCTAACCACCCTAGGAGGTAAGGACTCTGCTGGTAAACACTTTACCCAAAAATCAGCTTTCCCAAAAAATGCTGCATATTCTGTTGCTAGAAGATGACTCAGCAGATTGCGAGTTAATCCGCGCTACTCTGAAAAATGGTGGTATAAATTGTAATTTAAAAACGGTAGCGACTCGCCAAGCTTTTTTAGCAGAGTTGCAAAATGATAGTTTAGATTTGATTTTATCTGACTATTCGCTTCCTCAATTTGACGGAATTTCGGCTTTAAAATTAGCTCAAGAAACTTGTTCGGATGTACCTTTTATATTAGTTTCGGGGGTATTAGGAGAAGAAAGAGCTATAGAGGCAGTTAAAGATGGAGCAACTGATTATGTTCTTAAGCAACGTCTAGAGCGTTTAGTTCCTTCTGTAAAACGAGCATTACGGGAAAGCTTGGAGCGTCAAGCCCTTAAACGTACTGAAGAATCTTTGCGTCAGACAAATGACATGCTGCGAGCGGTGGTACAGGCTTCTCCGGTGGCAATCGTTACTTTAAGTTTGGATTATCAGGTTTTAACTTGGAATAAAACTGCCGAACAGATATACGGTTGGAAAGCATTTGAAATATTGCATCAAAAGTTACCTGTAATTCCCGAAAACAGTAAGAGTGCTTTTAGTAGTTGTGTTGAAAGAGTAATCCAAAACCAGACTTTAAAAAACTTGGAGTTTTGTCATCTGAAAAAAGATGGTTCTGAAGTTGATATTAATGTTTCTTTAGCACCCATACACGATAATGAAGGAAACAGCTGCTGCTTTATAATGACTGCGGTTGATATTACCTTAAGTAAGCAAATAGAAGCAGAACGTAGAGTTTTGTTACAGCGAGAGCAGAAGGCTCGTGCTGATGCTGAAAAAGCAAGTCGAATTAAAGATGAGTTTTTAGCAATAGTTTCTCATGAATTGCGAACTCCACTAAATGCAATTCTGGGATGGACTAAACTGATAAATAGCGGCAGAATTAAACCAGAAAGATTTCAGCAAGCTTTAGAAGTTATCGATCGTAATGCAACTTTACAAGCGCAATTAATCGAGGATTTGCTTGATATTTCGCGGATAATCCGCGGACAACTTCATTTAGAACTGAATCCAGTCAATTTAGCTGATGTAATTAAAGAAGCTGTAGAAACTTTACACTTAGCAGCAGAAGCTAAATCTATTCGCGTAGAGTTAAATTTGGATGAAAACGTCAGAAATATAGTTGGGGATTCCAATCGGATTTCTCAAGTGATGTGGAATTTAGTTTCCAACGCCATCAAATTTACCGATATCGGGGGAATCGTAGAAATTAGCTTACAGGAAATAGGCTCAAACGCTCAAGTTCAAATCAGCGATACGGGCATTGGTATAGATGAAGATTTCATTGATTCGGTGTTTGAATATTTTCGTCAGGCAGATGGCTCTACAACTCGCTCTCAAGGTGGTTTGGGATTAGGTTTGGCAATTACCCGTAACTTAGTCGAAGCCCACGGTGGTAATATTCAAGTAGAAAGTGCTGGAGTAGGGCTAGGGACAGTTTTTACAGTCAATTTTCCCATCATACCTAGTGATGCCGCACAGTCTGAATCTGCACAACTTTTAGGAAATAGCCATCAACAACTTTCTTCCACCAAAATATTAGTAGTCGATGATGAACCCGATGCTCGGGAATTAGTCGCTTTTATTTTAGAAGAACAAGGTGCTGAAATTGAAATAGTAGGTTCGGCAAAAGAAGCTTTGCGTAAACTCGAAAGATTCGTACCCGATCTTTTAATCAGCGATATTGGAATGCCAGGAGAAGACGGTTTTAGCTTATTGAGTAAAATACGCAAACTAGCTGGTAATAAAGGAGGTAATGTTGCTGCGATCGCCTTAACAGCATTTGCCACGCAGCAAGATTATAAAAATGCGATAGAAGCTGGTTTTCAAGCGCATTTAGCAAAACCTTTTGATGCTGATGAATTGATTAACTTAGTAATTAATTTGTCACCTAAGACAAGGTAAAAAGTATTTAGATTAAAGCTTCATTTATAAATGCAATTTTAAAACTTGGTTCCAAAATTTAGTTCTAGCATTTAGTTATAAATACAATTTATAAAACTGCCAGTCTACATTTCCTAACTATAAATTATAAAATAAATAATCCACAAATAAAATGCTAGATTGGGTCACAAATATAATATCTTCTTTTGGTTACGCAGGCATTGCTCTGCTAATGTTATTAGAAAACATCTTTCCACCAATCCCTTCCGAGTTAATTATGCCCTTAGCGGGATTTACCGTAAACCAAGGTAAGCTGAACATGCAGCTTGTAATTTTAGCAGGAACCTTGGGTTCAGTTTTAGGTGCATTCCCTTGGTATTACGTTGGTAGAGTAGTTGGTGAAAGACGTTTACGAAAATGGATAGATAAATATGGAAAATGGCTAACTTTATCCGGTAAAGATATAGATAGATCGAAAAGCTGGTTAGATAAATATGGAAAAGCCGTAGTATTTTTCGGTCGTTTAGTCCCTGGAATTCGTACATTTATATCGGTTCCCGCAGGATTAGACAAAATGCCGTTAATACCATTTTTATTATATTCTTTTGCAGGTAGTTTGATATGGACGGCGATTTTAACTTATGCAGGATTTTTGCTAGGAGATAATTTTCAACTAGTCGAAAAATATATCAAGCCAATTTCTGTAATTGTCATGGCATCTATTGCCATTTACTTAATAATTACATTTATTCGACGGAAAAGTAGAAACAACTGAATAATTTCCAGTCTTAACTGGTTAACTGGTTCCCAGTCTCCGGCTGGGAATCCGTAACAGAAGGCTCTGCCTTCCCAAACTAGAGGCAGAGCCTCATGCAAATGCATTACAAGGCAGAGCCTTGTAACGAGATGTTAACTGTTAAGTGCAAATGATTCCGCTCGGTTAACTCAGCTTCCCAATTCGGCTCAATCACAATCGTGCTAATCTTTTCTACAATAATCGCAGCACCTTGAATAACATCCCCCGGTTGTAAATCTTCCCGACGATAAACCGGTGCTGAGTACCACTTATCATTAGTAAACATCTTCACCGTCTCCACAGAAACCGGAAATTCATCTAACCCCCGACTACGTTTAACTAAAGCTTCCTCTGGAGTATCCATTTTTTGAATCACCTCCACCGAAACCGACTCCACAATCAAATTTTTGTCACTTTGAATAAAACCGTACCTCAACTTATGCTCCCGCTCAAACTCCTCCCGCATCAATCCCACACTTACATTGAAATCAACCCCCAGAATAGAATTAGTCCCCTCATACTTCAAATTCACCTTTCTTACAACCTCTTTGCGCTCCTCTGCGCCCCTCTGCGTTTCCAACTCACTCCTCCCTTGACTCTCCAACCTTTCCATCAATCCCCGTAAATCTCCCAACAACACTTCATCCAAAACCTTCTCCACTCCAGCTTCCCGAATAGCTCTGACATCAGCCAAACCCATACCGTAAGCAGAAAGCACCCCAGCATAAGGATGTAGAAAAATCTTCTTCATCCCCAAAGTATCTGCAATTAAACAAGCAACTTGCGCTCCCGCACCTCCAAAACAGCAAAGCGCGTAATTAGTCACGTCATAACCGCGTTGCAGACTTATTTTTTTAATAGCATTCGCCATACTTTCCACAGCTATGGAAATAAAACCGGCAGCAACTTGTTCCGGTGTACGATAATTTCCCGTAGCAGTTTCAATATCCTGGGCTAGCTGTATAAATTTTTCAGTAACAATATCTTTATCCAAAGGTGAATTTCCATCCTTTCCAAACACCGCAGGGAAATATTGCGGATGAATTTTACCCAACATGACATTAGCATCAGTCACCGCCAACTTACCACCGCGACGATAACAAGCAGGTCCCGGATTCGAGCCAGCAGATTCGGGCCCCACTCGATAGCTAGAACCGTCAAAAGATAAAATCGAACCACCACCCGCCGCGATTGTATGTATTGCCAGCACAGGAACCCGCATTCTTGCTCCAGCAATTTCGTTCTCTAACTGCCGCTCGTATTCACCGTTAAAATGGGCAACATCAGTACTAGTTCCCCCCATATCAAAAGTAATTATCGAATTAAAACCACCCCTTAAACTAGTTTGCACCGCACCAACAATACCCCCCGCAGGACCGCTTAAAATGCTATCCTTACCTTGGAACTTTTGGGCATCAACCAAGCCCCCATCCGACTTCATAAACATTAATTTGACACTGGGTAATTGACTAGCCACAGAGTCAACATAGCGACGTAAAATAGGAGTTAAATACGCATCAACAACAGTAGTATCTCCCCGTGAAACCAATTTCATTAAAGGACTAACTTCATGAGAAACCGATATCTGCGTAAAACCGACTTCCCCAGCAATTGCAGCTACTTGTTGCTCGTGTTGCGGATAATTGTAACTATGCATCAACACCACAGCACAGCTACGAATTCCCGTATCGTAAACTGCTTGTAAATCTTTTCTTACTTCTTCGATATTTACTGCAATTAACTCATTACCCTTCGCATCATACCGCTCGTTAACTTCAACAACTTGCTCGTAAAGCATACTCGGTAAAACAATATGACGAGCAAAAATATCGGGACGATTTTGATAGCCGATTCGCAAAGCATCCTTGAATCCCTTAGTAATGACAAGTAAAACCCTGTCTCCCTTTCTTTCCAATAAAGCATTAGTAGCGACAGTAGTACCCATCTTCACCACTTCAATTTCTTGTGTCGGAATAGGTTGGTTGCCCTTAATTCCGAGAATATCGCGAATACCTTGAATTGCAGCATCTTGATATTGTTCGGGATTTTCCGAAAGTAGCTTATAAACGATTACCCATTGTTGGTTAGGAAGAGGAACAATAAGAAAACGCTGGGGATGATTTGCGAGTTGGTTGATTGTAGATTGATTGTCAGTGACGGCGACAATATCGGTAAAAGTTCCACCCCTGTCAGCAAATACTTTTAGCATAATTTTGATTTTATAGGAGTACCCTTCATCACAGAATAATTTATGTAGAGACGCGATACATCGCGTCTATATAAGAGTTATCGTTATTTAATAAAGGTTTTTACGGGAAACTTTATTCTTAATATACAAGGGTGCTGTTAGACGCACGATAATGTTGTGATTTAAGGATTAATTTGGAATTCGTTTAACGCACCATCTTTGATTGATAATATTCACCATTCCTTGTTAATAAATCACCCTCACCCTGGAAGGGTGGGGCTATAGGAACAAAGCCCACCTTCGTGGGCTGAGTTACTAAAAATTTAACGAGATTATAATTAAAAAATATTGTATAGCTTTTTAATAAAAATATGATTGGAAGAGAGTGGTTGAGAACACTTCATACTAAACAACTTATTGAATTGAAAAATCGTTGCTATTCTCAACGTCTACTTAATGGGGGCTATATTTGTTGCGATGGTTATGAATTTAATATTGAAGAATTGAAACAAGTATTCAGTGAAAGACCTCATATTCCGAATAGAGCAGAAACTAATATTATTCGTAGAAAATCAGCAAAATATAAAAAGAGATTGCATCAATCTAGTAAATAGAAAATAATTTTTTGTAGGGTGCTGTTAGACGCAAGACAATTTTGTCATTTTACGAGCAATTTGGGATTCGTAAGGCGGCACCATCCGTTATTAGTTCATTACAAAAACGGTTAAGGCTACTCTATACAATTTTTAATTAAAAGAGTACACCAAATTTATCATATTGTTTTCGCATACACCGGGGAATGCAATTCCCCGTCTAATAGCGAAAGTCCATTAAAATGGACTAAGAAAAATTGAGTCTACATATTTTTATAATCAGTTATCCAATTTCCTCTAGCATCCCCTTGAATAGATTTTACCGTTCCCAATACTTTCTCAATTTCACGCGGTAATTTACGAACACCAGACATATAAATACAAGTTTCTTCTGGCTGAGTTGTTAAATAAATAATTCTTGCTTCGTAATCTGTTAAGCGTTCAATGTTGACATATCCGACAACTTCAATATCTTCTGGAATTTCGTATCTCTCTTGACTCAAAATATATCTTTGCTCTAATTTGTTAGCTATTGTATCGGTAACTTGTACAGTTTTAACAGGAGCTTTGTCTTTCGTCATAATATTAAATTGTTTCTGTTCTGCTTTTATATTAACTTGGGATATGGGGATTTTATCAATCAGCTAAAGCTAAAATGGCTTATATAGCTTTACATGAGAGAATGGGCAATGAAAATCAAAGCAGTAATCTGGCAAGAAGATGATTTATGGTGTGGTTCTGTACCAGCCTTACCTGGTTGTCATACTTGGGGTAATAGTTACGAACATTTGTTAGAAATGTTAGAAGATGCCATTCAAGGTTGGTTAGAAGTTGCTAGTGAAAGAGAACAGTTAGATCCACAGAAACAATTAGTTGAATTATCGCTATGAAAGCTGTTTCGGGAAAAGCAATGTGTAAGATTCTTGAACGACAAGGTTGGGTGTTAAAAAGAGTCACTGGGAGTCATCACATTTACTCGAAAGAAGGGGTAGACTCGATTATTTCTGTTCCCGTTCATAGCAATCGCGATTTACCAACTGGTACATTAAAAAGTATTATGAAAGATGCAGCACTTGAGGAAGAAGATTTAAGTTGACAGTAACATATTAATAAAAAATGGTGCGTTACGCTTTCGCAATAACACAATGGCAATATTGGGGGAAGAAAATCTACACCCCAATTTGCCTCCCCTACAAATTTATTTATTATTTATTCCCTACTCTTCAACAACTTTCCTAGCTGCTAAATACTCATACATTTTCCATCTTTGATTAACTTCTACTTGCGCTTCTTCCATCAATTGTTTTGCAATCTCTGGCTTAGTTTTCTTTAACATTTTGAAGCGATTTTCTCTGTACATGGATTCTTCTGGGGAATTTTTCGGCTGCCGCATATCTAGCTGCAAGGGATTTCTACCTTGTTTAACTAAATCGGGATTGTAACGATAAAGTAACCATCTTCCCGATTCTACTAAGGCTTTTTGATTGCTCATTGCCGTACTCATATCTATTCCATGAGCGATACAGTGACTGTAAGCAATGATTAATGATGGCCCTTCATAGGCTTCTGCTTCTAAAAATGCTTTTAAGGTATGTTCGTCTCTGGCTCCTAATGCTACGCTGGCTACGTAAATATTTCCGTAGGTCATGGCAATCAATCCTAAATCTTTTTTTCCAGCAGGCTTACCGCTAGCGGCAAATTTAGCCACTGCTGCTTTAGGAGTAGATTTAGACGATTGTCCGCCAGTATTGGAATACACTTCGGTATCCATCACCAACACGTTAACATTACGACCGCTGGCAAGTACGTGATCTAGTCCTCCGAAGTCGATGTCATAAGCCCAACCATCACCGCCAACTATCCAAACGCTCTTTCTAACTAAATAATCAGCCAAAGATTTGAGATTATTAATTTTATCTTTACCT
The DNA here is from genome assembly GCF_000316665.1 of Rivularia sp. PCC 7116. Taxonomy (GTDB): domain Bacteria; phylum Cyanobacteriota; class Cyanobacteriia; order Cyanobacteriales; family Nostocaceae; genus Rivularia. The sequence goes on from NC_019678.1 coordinate 4,219,091, forward strand.
TCTCTGCTGTTTTTTAACTCTTCTGCCAACCGTTCTTTTAACAACTCAACTCTTTCTCTTTGCTCCCAAATATCGGCTTCTGTCTTCTGGGGTGCATTTAAAATTGAACCTGCTAAACCTGGAGGAAGTAAACTTTTATAATCGTCTCCATAAGCTAATTCCTGCAACAACTCCCCAGCATATTCGGCTTTTTTATCCACTGATAACCGGAAACCAAAACCGAATTCAGCGTTATCTTCAAATAAACTATTACTCCAAGCCGGACCTCTGCCTTCGGCGTTTTTTGTCCAAGGTGTCGTCGGCAGATTGCCACCGAAGATTGACGAGCATCCCGTAGCGTTGGCTATTAAAGCGCGATCGCCAAATAGTTGACTCAGTAATTTCAAGTATGGTGTTTCGCCACATCCAGCACAAGCACCTGAAAATTCAAATAAGGGTTCTTGTAATTGCTGTTGGCGAATTTGATTTAATTTCAGTTTATTTCTATCTGGTAGTGGTAATTTCAGAAAATAATTCCAGTTTTCTGTTTCTTGCTCTCGTAAAGGCAGTTGTGACTCCATATTAATTGCCTTACGCTCGGAATTATTCTTATCTTTCGCCGGACAAATATCTACACAAATATTACATCCAGTACAGTCGGAAGGTGCTACTTGAATAGTAAATTTTTCTTCTGCAAAGGCTTTATCTCTAGCATCGGTAGATTTAAAACTCGCGGGAGCATTGCTCAGTTCGCTCTCCTGATAAACTTTAGCGCGAATTGCAGCATGAGGACATACCATAACGCATTTACCGCACTGAACGCAGACATCCGGCTCCCAAACGGGAATTTCTTGGGCTACGTTGCGTTTTTCTAATTTAGAAGTACCTGTAGGGAATGTGCCATCAGCAGGTAATACGCTTACTGGTAATTCGTCTCCCCTTCCAGCCATCATTTTTTGCAGGGGGGAATCTGTGAGACGTTGCAATGCTACGTCTCTACAACCCGTAATACTTGATTTATCAACTTGGACTTTGTGTAAATTATCCAGGGTATTATCTACAGCTTGCAGATTCATCGCGACGACTTTATCGCCTTTTTTACCGTAAGTTTTTTTAATCGAATATTTTATTTTTTCTATGGCTTCATCCTGCGGTAAAACACCAGCTAAGGCAAAGAAACAGGTTTGCATGATGGTATTAATTCTTCCACCCATGCCGCTGTTGCGAGCAACTTCGTTGGCATTGATGACGTAAAATTTCAGTTGCTTGTCAATAATTTGCTGCTGTGCTTTTGCGGGAAGATGTTGCCATACTGTTTCGGGATCATAGGGGCTATTTAACAAAAATGTTGCACCAGACACGGCATTCTGCAACACATCGACTCGCTCTAAAAACGTCCATTGATGACAACCGATAAAATTGGCTTTGTCAATTAAATATGTAGAGCGAATTAGCTGGGAACCAAAACGCAAATGGGAAACCGTCATCGAACCCGATTTCTTCGAGTCGTAGACAAAATAGCCTTGGGCGTAATTGTCTGTTTCCTCACCAATAATTTTGATCGAGTTTTTATTCGCTCCCACAGTACCATCGGAACCCAAACCGTAAAACATAGCTCTGACAACATTCTCTGCTTCTGTAGAAAAGCTAGAATCGTAATCGAGAGAAGTCTGAGTTAAGTCATCATTAATACCGACAGTAAAATTATTTTGCGGTTTTTCCCGAGCTAAATTATCGTAAATAGCCAGCACCATCGCCGGGGTAAATTCTTTGGAAGAAAGTCCATACCTTCCACCAACAATTTTCGGTAAATTTCCCTTATCCCAACTTTGATAAATCGCCGTCACAACATCTAAATACAAGGGTTCCCCAGGGCTACCGGGTTCCTTGGTGCGATCTAAAACAGCAATTGATTTTACCGTGCTGGGTAATGCTTTTACAAATAGCTCTGCGTCAAATGGACGAAACAGTCTAACTTTGATAACCCCCCACTTTTCACCGCGAGCATTGGTATAATCAATCGTTTCATGTACTGTCTCGCAACCGGAACCCATCAAAACTATTATCTTTTCGGCATCGGGAGCGCCATAATATTCAAAAACCCGATAATATCTACCAGTTTGTTTTCCGAACTCATCCATTACCTGCTGCACAATTCCTGAGCAAGCATCATAATAAAGATTAATTCGTTCCCGAGCTTGAAAATAAACATCTGGGTTTTGCGCCGTACCGCGTAAAACTGGATTGTCGGGAGTTAAAGCGCGATTTCTGTGGGCAAATATTAATTCATCATCAATTAAAGCCTCTAAATCTTCTGGTTGTAAAAGTTCTACCTTTTGAATTTCATGGGAAGTGCGGAAGCCGTCGAAAAAGTGAAGAAATGGAACTCTGGCTTTGAGAGTTGCAGCTTGAGCAATTAAAGCAAAATCGTGAGCTTCCTGTACCGAAGCCGAACACAGCATAGCAAAACCCGTTGCCCTAGCCGCCATTACGTCACTTTGATCGCCAAAAATCGATAGAGCATGAGTAGCCAACGAACGCGCTGCAACGTGGATAACTGCGCTGGTGAGTTCCCCGGCAATTTTATACAAATTGGGAATCATCAACAGCAAACCTTGAGATGCAGTGAAAGTAGTAGTCAGGGAACCCGTTTGTAAAGCACCATGTACCGCAGCCGCAGCACCACCTTCGCTTTGCATTTCAACTACGCTCGGAATGGTACCCCATAAGTTGCGATTACCTCCAGCAGCCCAGGCATCAGCCCATTCACCCATTGAAGAAGAAGGAGTAATGGGATAAATCGCAATCACTTCGTTCAAACGGTAAGCAACCCGAGCAACCGCTTCATTTCCATCAATTGTTGCAAACTTGTTCATCACTTTTCTATAAATATAGGAATTCGGTTTGATTTATAAATTTCAGAAACTAGGGATTGGTAAATAAAAAAAGCGAGTAAAATGCTGCTACTGTGGGAACTTGTAGCGAAGGTTAAAAAGTATTAGTCAGTATTGTTAAAATAAACCCTGATGTACAAATATCTCATCCCTAAGTATGAAAGCATCTCATACTTATTACCTGGTGTACTCAAAATATAAAAGTCTGATATCAAAGGATTTTTATTCTTTTTTAAAAAAAATAAGGGTATAGGTTCGGGTGATTTTACAAAAGTTTTGAAAATATTTTTTACCCGACATCCAGCAAAAGTGCGGCTATAATTACAACGTCTCAGGCTTAGATACTGCGGGATTTTTGTCAAATTAAAATGCTCCCAGCATTCTGTTTTATGAATACAGCAAGTAAATTTTTGTAAACATGAATTAGAAACTGGAATTATTAGTTAAAATAATTTGTTATTTTTTTAAGACTTGATGCCTTTACACTTTATTGGTAAAAATACCTTACAAATTAAATTAGTTATTGAGGAGTCTACTAAGTGTTAACGAAAGCGAACGGGTGTATTATAAATTTGAAATTAGCAACAACAAATATTTCCGAATTAGCTACAGATTTTATTAAAGATATTAACATAAGTTTTGATTCATCTATTATAAATGTCGTTGCAGCTTTAGTTATTATTCTATTCGGTTTTCTTTTATCAGCGATTGCCGCATCTGCAAGTAAAAAGATTTTAAAGCGGATTGAGTTAGACGAGCGTATTGCTTCTATATTTGAAGATAATTCTAGAGAATTAGAAAATTTTCAGCTAGAGCAATGGATACCGATAGGAGTTTTCTGCATTCTCTTTGGAATTACTGTAATAGCTTTTCTCGAAGCGCTAAAATTGCAGCAGTTTACAGCTCCTATTAATGCTTTTTTAGAAGAGATTTACCGCTACCTGCCTAAGTTGGGTGCGGCAGTAATATTATTAGTTGTTGGTTGGCTGCTTGCGAATGGATTGCGATTAGCAGCAACTCGTGGTCTAGATTTTTTGAGATTGGAAGAGCGTTTAAATAATCAACTGCAAAACCACAGAGAAGAAAATAGATTTTCTCTAAAAAATACAATTCCTCAAGCTTTATATTGGTTTGTTCTTCTTTTCTTTGCGACAATCATTTTAGACGCTTTGGGTTTTCAAGGCACCTTAGAACCAGCAGAAAAATTAGTTGAAGAATTTTTGCTGTACCTACCAAATATTTTAGGTGCAACATTGATTGGTGTAATAGGTTGGTTTACAGCTAAAGCAGTAAGTCAAATTACCAGTAATTTTTTAGCTTCTATAGGAATTGACCGATTAGGAGTTAAATTTGGTATGAGTACAAATAGCCAAAGCTCTTTATCGTGGCTTGGTGGAACTTTCGCTTCTAGTGTAATTCTAATTTACACGGCGATCGCCATTTTCAATAAGCTGAATATTGAAGCAATCTCCGAACCAATTATTCTCGTGCTGAGTCAGGTATTCACTGTCATACCTCAAGTGTTTACCGCTGGTGCGATTTTAGCAATCGGTTACATCACAAGTAAATATGTGGCGAAATTATTGACTAGTCTCTTGAGAGGCATGAATTTTGATAACCTCTTCTTCTGGCTTGGTTTACCAGTTCAACAATCCCGATTTCAAAACAACTCTGCGACAAAAACACCATCAGAAATAGCTGGCATTATGGCGATGGTTGCCATCATCCTATTTGCGACAATATCGGCAATAGATATTTTAAATATAACTGCATTAACAGCGCTCATGCAGGGGCTAATTATCGTATTTGGTAGTATCTTAGCTGGTTTATTAGTTTTGGCAATCGGTTTATATTTCGCCAACTTAGCCTTCAACTTAATTATTACATCAGGTGTTTCTCAAGCGCGAATCTTAGCACAAACAGCGCGTGTGACAATTATTGCCTTTGTGGGCACAATGGCATTACAACGGATAGGGATAGCAACGAATATTGTTAACCTGGCTTTTGGACTTTCCCTTGGCGCAATTTCGGTAAGTGTTGCTCTCGCAATTGGTTTAGGAACCCGAGAAATTGCTGGAGGGTTGGTTAAACAATGGTTAAAGGAGTTAGGAATTAGAAGTTAGGAGTTAGAAGTTATTTTGGATTTTTAATTAGAAGTTAAAAAATAATTATATATCTCCGTCTTCCCCATTTTCCCCCTATTACCCTTACTTGCTTGTTAATGATTCTAAATAAATACACATGAAAATTGGATTATGGTTATTGGCTACTTGGCTGCTTTATTCTTGTTTGGGTGCATTTCTTAATTTGGTGAATATGCCGTGGTGGGTATTTGTCTTTTACGGATTTTTAGCAGTCGGTTGGGCATCAGAATCCGCTAAATTTGTTGTGGGAATTGGTTTTTTTGGTGTTTGGTTTAAAGTCATTTCTTGGCTAATAGCAATCGCAGCTTGTCTGGGATTATTAGTAGGTGTTTTCTTCGGGGCAATGGCTGGTAGTTGGGTAACTGGTGCATTAGTAGGTTTGGGAATCGGAACTCTTGCTGGGCTGGGAGTAATAGTTAGTGCTTGGCTAACTTATAATGTTTTCTTTGTTACTGCTAAGCGTAAAAAAGCGAAATCGTCTAATGCCAAAAAATCTTCTCAAGGAGTTTCTGGTAATATTGATAATTTAAATGCGAAAATAATAGTCGAAACTATTTGGTCAACCTTTAAAGGAGTTGGTTTAGCAGGAATTGCCGTTTTGGGTTGTTACATGGGTGGCAAGTATGGTTTCGGTGGCGCATATGGTTTAGCTACTGCCACTGTTTGGGCATTGTTATTAGGTGGCATTCTTTTTCTTGCAGCTTCCGAACTCAAGCGTCGTTTGAGCAATTACAAAGCTTTTGTTTTATTATCTACTGTTCTGGAAATAGCATTAATTAGCGGTTATATAATTAGTTTTTCTTTTCCACTTGGTAAAGCCATATGAGCTAATTGTTCGTGAATGGGAGCATAGCATAGTGCTTAGTTAGGTTTAAGGTTTAAGGTTAAAGGTCAAAGGTTTAAGATTGTAGGTTGGCTTGAACGAAGTAAAACCTAACCTACAAAAAGCTTTATCGAACTAAAAAAGCTTTTAATTTAAGCTTTAAACTGCTTTTCTAATAAATTTAGCAAAGTTTCTCTTGGAACTACCGAAGATAAACCGGTGATAAATTTAGAAGCAATACCACCAACTACTACAGCAGCGTTTCCATTTTCTAAAGCTTTCATAGCTTCGTCTACTACTTCTTCTGGAGTAGACATACTTTGAGCATTGCGTGCTAGTGAGGGGGGAAAGTTTGCTTCGTTGAAAAAGTTAGTTTCCGTAGGTCCCGGAGAAACAACCAAAACCTTAACGCCATATTGACGATTTTCTGCCCATAACGCTTCGCTGAAACTGCGAACGAAAGCTTTGGTTGCTGCATAAACCGATAAATAAGGAATTGGTTGATATGCTGCAATTGAAGATACATTAATGATACTTCCCGAACCTTTTTCTCGCATTTGTGGGAGAAACTTGTGGGTTAAAGCTACTAGTGCCACATTATTTAACTGAATCATTTCAATTTGGCGATCGCCGTCGGTTTTAGCAAATTCACCATAGTCACCAAAGCCTGCATTATTAATTAGTAAGTCAACAGTTAATCCTTTAGCTTGAGTAGTCTCGAAGATTTCTTGAGCGGCTGATGTTTGGGTTAAGTCTTTGACAATAACATCAACTTGAATTTTGTATTGTTCCTGTAACTGTTGGGCAAGAGCCTTAAGCTTATCTTCCGAGCGAGCAACAATAATTAGATTTGTATTTTGTGCAGCAAGTTTTTGAGCAAAGCATTTACCAATACCACCGGAAGCACCAGTAATTAAAGCTGTAGGCATTTTTATTAATAATATTTTTGTCAACCACCCTACAAATGCTAGCAACAATTGGCACTTAGTTTTACCTATCTAGAGTCTTGACATCTCCCAGCTTTGAAAAAAACTGGGATTCTAAGCAGTTGTCACTCCGTAGTCTAAAGACATACTGCGTGACATTGTTTGCTTGCGATAAGACCTTTTTAGATTACTAAAAATATCGTACCGTTTGGGGTGTGTCAAAGCACCCCGTTTAATTATTTCAAAAGCTAGTTTTGCGATGCCGGAGTTAATAAAAATCTGGTCGGCAACCTTTCGTAGAATGTTAGATGCTGCATTTAAATCTGCATGAATCAATAAACCGTCTTTTGTGCGGTATACATCTCTACTAATTCTTTTACCTGATGGCTTCCATTCTATGGGTTTTGCACCGTATTGATGTAATTCATCATTATCAATAAAAGAAGCTTTAGAAGTATACTCCTCAGTGGTTATGTGGAATCTAATACCATATTCTTCACACAATTGTCTTAACCTCTCAATAAGTCTTTTGGTTGGCATTGAAACAACTTCATAATTATTGTTTCTACCAATATTAATGTTGGTTTTATTTCCCTCATTCCAACCAATTACTAAATTCCCGATACCGTCTTTTAAGCATTTATTGATGATAAACCTAGCGGCTTTATTTACTGCATCTCTGACTTGTAAATTGCGTTTTGCTGTGATTCTATCAAGGTAATTGTCCCAGTATCTACTAGGTTTGTTTTTCTTATGTTGCTGTACTTGATTTCGATATTTATGGAGTGCAGTTTTTAGCTGTGGAGATTCAACAATAAAACTTTTACCAAGGGTAGTAACTGCTGACAACCAAAACTTTACACCGTGATCAATGCTAATTGCATGATTGTAGTTAAGACTCTTATTATTTATAATTGGCTGTTTACCATCGTCTATCACCCAATCAACCCAAAACTCTCCACGACTAGGACGAATAATTACTTCTTTAATCCAATCAAAGCTAATAAATTCGGGCAAAATAAGCTTAATTGATGTTATTAATTCAGGCTTTGTTGCTTTACTGATTGAGGGATAAATATAACCATTATGACAAGCCAAGGCTTGTTTTGGGAACGTAACTGCGAATAAACCACCAGACTTTCTGTACTTGGGAATTGATGGCCTACTGCCATCTCCTAAGTAATACTTATCCACTAATTTATTGTAACTAGTTATTGATTCTCCTACTAGCTTTAATGTTTGTTGTGCAGCTTGTGCAGCCAATGAAAAGTAGTGAATGCAAGTTTTAAGCTGTTTATCTAAATGATAATAATTAGTTTCTAATCTGTAAGTTTTCCAACCACTTCTAAGTTCATCTCCACACCAGTAAGTTGTATTAGCCTTTCTTTCAAGTAGCATTGCATAATGATTCTGGCGTGCCAGATAAATAGCAGAGTTATATAAACTGTTTGAATGCTCACACTGATCTACCCAGAAAGCTTTTTCTTCATCCGTAAATTTTGCTTTTATTGGAACTGTTTTGTACACTTGACCACCTCCTTGTTTATTAATATAGTTGATTCAACGTAAATAATCAACAAAAAACCTGATATAAAATGGCTAAGTTGTCAGCGTCAGATTATGAATACAGAAGGGCTGAAAAATCCGTGTCATCGATAAATTATCACTTTGTGTTTGTCCCAAAAAGACGTAAAGCAGTATTAGTTAATGAAATCGCTATGCGGCTACAGGAAATTATTTTTGAGTTAGTAAAAGAACATGGCTGGAGATTAATCGCTCTTGAAGTGATGCCAGATCATGTACATATGTTTATCAACTCACCGCCACATGAGTCAGCTTCTCAAATTGCAAAGTGGGTTAAGGGTAGAGCATCTAATATTCTAAGGAAGGAATATCCACAGTTAAAAAAATTACCTACTTTGTGGAGTCCTAGTTACTTTGTAGCTACTACAGGACAAGTAAGTACCGACGTTATTCGTAAGTATATTGAGAACCAAACTAGTAAATAAAAGAAACACGGAAAGTTAAAACTTTACCTGTCCGTTTCATCCCCTGGTTATAAACCAGGGGTTCTCACGTCCCAAGATATTTTGATAGAACAGTTAACAGTTATCAGTTACCAGTAAAAATAATCTTTCTAACTTCCCCCTCTCCCCCTCTCCCCCTCTCCCCCCTCTTCCCCCTCCCCTCTCTCCCCTGACTCTAGTGATGTAATTTTTCTCTCACGAATGGGAATAGTAATACTAAGAGTTACAGGGTGGTTGCATGTACCGTTTGCATAATAAAGCTTTTGAAATTTTACGAGAGGAGGTGGAAATATGTAGTAGTAATGACAAAGAGGGGAAACAAAAAAGGCTAATTGCTCTGAAACGTTTACAGCAAATGCGGCTGCTTCCTGGAAGACGTGCAAAGTTAAACGAGTTACGGGATGCTGTTGTAGATGTATTTCCTATTTTCAGCGAAACGGTTCTTAAAGAAGCTGCGAAAGCTAACCGTAAACCAAGCATTTTTCGTAAATTCAAATATTTAGCAATTGGTTTAACAGGTGCTGCTGGGGCAATAGTAATACTGAACTTACCGCATCCTAGTATTCGCTGGTTTGTAGCAAAAACAGCACCAATATTGCTTGTACCTTCTTATATGAACATGGATTTCCATTATTGGGGTGCAAGAAATTCTGTTCAAGAAGCACAAAGTTTGCTGAAATCTGCTAATAATTTTTCCGACATTAAACAAGTTGAAGATAAAATCGCGGAAGCCGAACAACATTTAAGTCATATTCCGATTTGGTTTTTAGGATATTATCCAGAAGTTTATTGTCAAAACTTTAGCTGTAGTTGGAATTTTAGTTTTGATGAATTTGAAAATATTCGTACTGAACTAATTCACATCGAAACCACAACTATCAGAGAAAAGCAGGCTTTTGTTCCTTTAGTAGAAGCCCAACAAGCTTATCGAGGTGCAAAGAGAAAATTAAGCATAGCAAAGACTAAAAAGCAGAAACAGCTAGCAATTGTTTCTATGCAAGCAGCTATCGCAACAATTGCAGAAGTTCCTTCAGGCACCTTAGCGAAGAAAAAAGCCGAAACACAATTAAAAGCTTATAAACGTTATTACGAGCAAGTAGCTCAAAAAAAATAGCGCTTGTTTGGGGATTTTTATTAAATCCTCACTTTTAATAAATAGCGTTTTAAATCGACATCGGTATAAAGACAGATTACGGACAATTCTCAGCAAATTAAACAGCATAGAGTCAGGAACAACATCCCATGCAAGAGCCAAACAGTTGATATCATCAATTCAGAAGCAACTCAAAAAATAAACAACTGATAATGTATGTAGAGACGTAGCAATGCTACGTCTCCCACGCCTAGAGTCGAAAACAAATTATCCCAACTTCTTGCGCTTGGGCAAGAATGTATGTTATATAAATAAAGTTCCGGACGTATAGCTCAGTTGGTTAGAGCGCTACGTTGACATCGTAGAGGTCACTGGTTCGAATCCAGTTACGTCCATTGTTTGAAGGAATAGTTTTTTGTTGGTTTTGTACACTCTCTGTACATTAACTAATTATTTGTCAATTTAACAAAATATTTGTCAACCCTCATCCCCTAACCCCTTCTCCCAAGTTTGAGAGAAGGGGGAGCATCCCAATGCAGGAATAAATACTTTATCCGACACCCGCTTATGGGTGCGGCTACAAAAACAAAGCCCCTTCGGGTTCGCTAGTTTGGGGGACGGAAACCGACACCCCCAACTAGACTCACCACCTGCGTGGGCTATGAGAGTTCCCAAGCCCACGCAGGTGGGCTTCGTAGTATTAGCCCCAGGCTTATAGCCTGCGGGCTTTTTACAAAATTGGGATGCTCCCGAGAGAAGGGGAATTTGAGTATCAACAAACTAATTTGATTCACAAAGCCTTAGTGCTGTTTGCAAAATGTTTTCTAATACTTCGTCTAAATTTTGTATAACCTCGTGATTCTGGAAACGCAAAATTGTATAACCATAACTTTGCAAATATTTTGTCCTTTCTGTATCGTAATCTTGCCGATTATGATGAATTTCTCCATCTACTTCGATAACTAGCCTGCACTTAGCGCAGTAAAAATCAAGAATAAAGCGTCCTAGTGGATGCTGACGGCGAAATTTAAAACCACCTATTTTTCTAGGCCTCAAAGCTTGCCAGAGCAATTTTTCTGTATGAGTAAGTTCGCGACGTAATTCTATCGCAGCCTCTTCAATTTCAGGTGTAGTTCCTCTAATTCTAGGGAATGATTTACTCATGAGATGTTTGATTTAAAATATCTCACTTAGTTTGCCCACCTATATTGTAAAAAGTTTCCTCTACAAATATTGCCATCCTAGAAGTGGCTAATTTCTTGTCCCCTTCTCCCAGGATTGGGAGAAGGGGTAGGGGATGAGGGAAAATTTAGGTAGCAAATCATCAATGTTTTGAACATAAGCAAAGACTTCCATTGTTCATTCCCCAACTCAAATGTCATCAAACCCGAAATCCGATTCCTCTAGTTTGAATATAAATAAGTAGGTAAAACATTTTTCCTTACTTTTGCATCTACTATATATCTCCACAAAATAGCAAGCATCTTTAAGTTACTACACAAACTAACAACGCCTCAAAACTAATTCCTGTCAGCGAGTATAAAATAATATAATATTTTCAATCTTTTACCTAGACAAATACTGAAAATATAATCCAAGCATGGGAGTTATTTGGTGAACAAAGACATGAATATACGAGTTTACCGAAGCTTTTATCCCTAAATATCCATATTAGAAGTCCAGTTATCGACTTATATTATCTTTCAGGTCAAAAATTATAAAGAGTACGCAAAAAATAATAGTTACTATAGACACCTTCTATTCCACTGAGATAATTTGTATATATCGAAACAAAATCGCTACGCAATAAGCGATTCTTTCAAGTTTAAAAGTGCAATAAGAGAAGGGTTTTTAGTAATGGTTGATAACAAGAAGATTGTAAAGGGTTTTGTTGCTGGTGCTGCTTTAACTGGTGCTTTTATTGCTCCTGCAACCGCACAAGCTGCTGATAATATTGGAACTCCATCTGACATGATGGATGGCATTCAAAATGCAGAAGCTACGCAAGCTAGACAAGAAGCAAGAAAAGAACGCGATACAGCTAGAAATCAGGCGAAAACTTTCCACGATCTGAACAAAAAAAAGAATGTTTACAACGTTAAGAATAATAATTACCAGAAACAATTAACCAAATATGATAACGGTGAAATCGACGAAGCAAAACTTAAAAACGCGGAAAATCAATTAACAAATGCCAAAAAGAGCTATGAAGACAAATTAAATAACCTATTTGTTGACAAGTCTGAAGATAAAGAATTAAAAGATACCAGAAGTTCTTACAATAAGGCATTGAGAGAATATGGGAATGCCAAAAAGAAACTTAAGGAAATAGATGATGCTCTAAATAAAGCTGAAACAATAGACGCAGAAGCTGAAAAAAAATACGAAGAAGCTAAAGCAAAATACGAAGAAGCTAAAACAAAATACGAACCGGTTAAAAAAGAATACAACAACAAACTTGATGCAGCTAAAAATGGAGTTACTGACAACGATTTATATAAATCATTGATGGTAGAAGGTAATCAAAAAATCGATGCTCAGAAGGAAGCAGAAAAAAGTTATGAAGCAGTAGTCGCTCAAGAATGGGGAGGTTGGACAAGAGAACATAGTCTTACAAAAAAGGATGACTCGCAAAAAGACCTAATTAATAAATTTAAAGCTGAGCTAGACAGAATAGATCTAAAAGAAAGAAGAGCTATTGCAAAGGATGATGTTGTAGCACAACAATTAGATCCAACCAAGCTATTCTTGCAGAATGACCATGATGTTACTGTTTGGTTCCTTGATGAGGGTGCAGGTTACAGAAACGAATTAGCTTACGAAACATCTGGCAATACAAACGATAAAGGTATCATTTTTGATGATGTAAGCAAAGGTAATGGAAATAATCGTCTACAAATGGGTGATTTTGTTGAGTTGGGTTCTTTTGAAGCCGGTACTCAATTCAACTTCTTATTAAGAGCAGATGGTGCAGATGGAACAAAAACTAGTAATGGTGACATTTACGGCGCTGATGCATCTCTCAATGCTGATAGCTTAGAGCATATGATGGCATGGGAAATATTTGTGGATGGTAGAGAATATATGCTGATGGGCTTTGAAGATTTACGTAAGGGTGGCGATAAAGATTACAACGATACAATATTTGTTGTTGATTTCGGTAAAGGTAATTTGACTAACAAGTTTTCAAAAGCAGCAACAGTACCTGAAGCTTCTAACATGGCTGCAATCCTTGGCGTAACTGGTGCTGGTTTGATGTTACGTCGTCGCCGTCGCAAGAAGAAATCTGTAATGTAGAGATATTAAATTCAACATCTACACAAAGCCTTTTTTTCAGAAGCAGTTAGTAAAACAAAGTAGATAAATATGAACTGAAAATTAATTAAAAAATTTCTCTTCCTTTAAAATTCAATCTTTCCTATATTCGGCGCAATTCTTTTTTATTAGAGTTGCGCTTTTTATTTTCTATTCACTACTCCCTATTCCCTTTTCTATGGCATGATTATATAGACTTTGCTGGCAGTAAACTATGATGATGCAGAGTAGGGGCAATACAAACCAACAAGCAAGTTATATTCTGGCTTTAGATTTGGGTACTACGGGCAATCGTGCTTTTGTCTTTGATGCCAACGCTCAAATTGTGGGACAAGCATACCTCGAACTCAAACAATATTATCCTCAACCGGGATGGTTGGAACATGATGCTACCGAAATTTGGTCAGCTACGATTTCGGTAATCCAAAGTGCTGTTAAGCAAGCAGAAATTTCCCCTTCACAAATTGCTGCTATTGGCTTAACAGTTCAGCGAGAAACTTGTTTGCTGTGGGATAAGAACACCGGAAAACCTTTACGTAAAGCAATTGTCTGGCAAGATAGACGTACTGCTCCCCTTTGCAATGAATTACAAAACCAAGGTTTGGCAGAGGAAATTTATCAACGTACTGGATTAGTTATTGATGCTTACTTTTCTGCAACAAAGCTTTCTTGGCTGTTGGATTCTGTTGCAGGAATTGACCTCGATAATGTTTTGGCTGGGACAATTGATACTTGGGTGTTGTGGAATCTAACCGGTAGAAAAGTTCATGCAACTGACCACAGCAATGCCAGTCGCACAATGTTAATGAATTTGGAAACTTGCGATTGGGATGAAACGTTATTAAATTTATTCAAAATTCCTCGTCATATTTTACCGCAAATTCAGCCTAGTTTAAGCCAATTTGGATTGACAGATAAAGATTTACTAGGAACAGAAATTCCTATAACTGCTATTTTAGGCGACCAACAAGCGTCTTTATTTGGTCATGGTTGCAATGCTCCCGGCTTAATGAAATGCACTTACGGTACTGGTAGCTTTTTGGTCGCTCATACTGGCAGCGAAATAGTGCGATCGCAAAGTCAGCTTTTGAGTACTGTGGCTTGGACTCAAGTCAATCAAAGCGGTTCTTTAGAAATAAGCTATGCTCTTGAAGGCAGTATGTTTACTAGTGGTGCTTGTATACAATGGTTGCGCGATGGTCTTCAGTTAATTGAAACAGCCGCTCAAACCGAAACAATAGCAACTCAAGTAGACGATAACGGTGGAGTCTATTTTGTACCAGCTTTAAGTGGATTGGGGGCACCTCACTGGGATATGAGCGCTAGAGGTTCTTTTTTAGGTATCACTGCTGGAGTCACCAGAGAACATATGGTTCGTTCGGTATTGGAAGCAATTACTTATCAGGTAAAAGAAGTTGTGGAAGCTATTAATGCATCTAGTAAGACTTCTATCAACAAGTTGGCTGTAGATGGTGGTGGTTCCAACAATAATTTTTTAATGCAGTTTCAAGCAGATTTATTAGGAATTCCCATCGAACAACCAGTGATGCGAGACACTACGGTACAGGGTATTGCATTTGCTGCTGGTTTATCAATTGGTTTATGGAATGATTATTCACAATTGATAGAACAAAGAACTATAGAAACAGTATTTGAACCGAATCTTAATTCTAATAATATTCAAGATATTCAAGATAATTATGCTACTTGGCTGCGTGCTGTTGAACGTGGAAAAAATTGGGAACAGTGAACAGTGAACAGTTATCAAATTTAGATTGTAGGGTGTGTTAGACCAACGACCATATATCAATATATAGCGGTTTTCAGTTGAGTTTGTATTCTATCCAAAAGAAAACCGCTATATTTATCCTATTTTAAGAACTTTTCCGAATTTAGAATTTTTACAGCTTCGTAGTTATGTTGATAATGATAATTTTCTCAAATCAAATCTAGAAATATTGGAAGTACGCAATCCTGTTGATGGTTCATTTATAAAAACAAAGCCATTAGAACTTAGTCATTTGAAAACTTTAATTCTTCAATTTGATAATTTATCACAAGATAACTTCGCTAAAATTTTCAATTTGAATTTACCACATGGTGGTTTCACAAGTTTATAAAATATTGATTTGAGCGAATCTTCTATACTTAGGAGAAATCTTAAAAAGAAAAGTGCCTTAATCGTTTACACACCCTAAACCTTTCGCATAATAAATTAAGTCCTAATATGGTTGATGAATTATCAAAACTCAAATGTCGAGTTATTGCTCATGGTCAAGATTATTACGATATATGTATTGAATAAACGTGAATTAACATGACTTTGAACTGCAAGTGTTTGTACTTAGGCATTACAAATTACGAATTATATTCCCTATTCCCTCCTTTTAACAATCTTAAACCACTCAAAGTTACCAATACTGTAGAACCTTCGTGTCCAATTACTCCCAAAGGAAGATTGATACCAGTGGCAAAATTGGCAATTAGTAGCAAACCAATGCTGCACAAAGCAAAGATAATGTTTTGTTTGATAACCTTGACAGAACGCCTACCTAAATGGATTGCAGCAACTAATTTTTCCAAACGGTCTGCCATTAATACAATATCTGCTGTTTCTAAAGCTATATCGCTACCTGTAGTTCCCATCGCTATTCCTACGGATGCTGTTGTCAGGGCAGGAGCATCATTTATACCATCGCCTACCATTGCAACTGTTTGATATTGTCTTTTTAAGCGACGAATTACGCTGACTTTATCTTCGGGGAGCAACTCGGCGTAAACTTCGGAAATACCCAACTGTTGGGCAATGTAGTTTGTGGTAAGTTGGCGATCGCCACTTACAATAATTATGTTCTGGATGCCGAGTCGTTTCAGTCGTTGGATTGTTTTTGCAGCTTCAGCACGTATTGTATCGGCAACGGCAATAATTCCCAATATTTTCTTGTTATTAGCAACCCAAACGATTGTTTTACCGTGTGTTTCTAGATTTTTGCTAGCTGCAACTAAGTCTACTGGTAACTGGGAAATTTCCGATTGAATAAATTTAGCATTGCCTACTTTGATATATTTCTCCTCAATTTCACCGCTAATACCAAAACCTGTATGAGAAACTATGTCATTAGCAGATAATAAAGCCAAATTTTTATCCCTAGCCGCTAGAACAATTGCTTTTCCGATGGGATGCTCTGAATAAACTTCTAGGGCAGCAGCAATTGAAAGAATTTGATTGGCATCTTTCCCGTTAACGGCGATAATTTCTATAACCTGGGGTTCTCCAGTAGTCAAAGTTCCAGTTTTATCAAAGGCAATTGCTTTAACTTTACCCACCAATTCCAAAACTGCTCCACCTTTAAATAAAATACCCCCTCGCGCTCCATTGGCAATTGCCGATAATAGTGCAGGCATAATCGCAGCCATTAACGCGCAGGGAGAAGCCACCACCAAAAAAATCAAAGCTTTGTAAATAGTTGTTTCCCAATCCCAATTAAAAATAAATGGTGGCAAAACAGCCAGCAATATACCGCATACTACGATTACTTTGGCGTAATTACGTTCTAAATTTTCTACAAATATTTGCGATGGTGGTGCTTCGGTTTGGGCTTGCTGTACTAAGCGAATTACCCTTTGAATTAAACTACTTTCCGGTGGTTGGTGAACTCTTAAAATTAAAGCTCCCGTACCATTAATAGTTCCTGCAAAAACCTCATCACCCACAGTTTTTTCTACAGGTAGGGATTCTCCGGTGATAGAAGCTTCGTTAAGATTGCTCGCACCTTTGAGAATCAAAGCGTCAGTAGGAATCAATTCCCCCGGTTTAACCAAGATTTCGTCATCTATAACTAACTTATCGATAGCAACCTGCTTTTCTTCACCATGCAATATTAGCCTCGCAGTATCCGGTGTCAATCCCATCAACTTGCTAATAGCGTGGTTTGTTCTTTGCATCGCATAACCTTCCAAGGCACCGCTGATAGCAAAAATCAGAATTAACACCGCACCATCAACAATCAGATAATATTCCCTCCGCCAAAGCCCCAGAAATGCTGCTCCCAAGGCAGCTACTATCATCAATAAATCAACGTCGAATTCCTTTTCTGCAAATAGGGTAGTTAATCCTTCCTTCGCACTTTCGTAACCTCCAATTACATAGGCTGCACACAGAATTAGTAAAGCCAATCCAACCCAACTAAACTGCAAACACAACCAACCGAAAAACAAAAGTACGGCACAAATAATTGCTGCTAAAGCATCCGGGTGTTCCGAAATTAGTTGTCTAAAATCAGTTTTTCTCAAGAAAGAACTAGTCATACCAGAAAATAAAGAAAGAATTTCAATGTTTACTCTAAACCTTGACATTAATGTCAATGTCAAGCTTTAAAATATGAATATGGCTAAAAATTATCAAACTGAAAGCGCCCAGAATTCAAAAGAAGACAGCAAAAACAAACACCTAACAATCAAACAGCTAACTCAAGAAGTTGGTGGTGGTTTAACTCCCAGAATGGTGAGACATTATCACAAGTTAGGTTTGGTACCTGAAGCTGAACGCTCTGAAGGGAATTATCGGCTTTATACTGATAAAAGCGTGCAACATTTGCGGCGAATAGTCGCGCTGAAATCGCAGGGCTTTCAACTAGAGCACATTCAAAAATTATTAGCAACTTACCCCGAATCAGACAACTTTGATAGCTTAACGACTCAACTACAGCAACAATATCAATCCGTCATCGAACAATTATCGCGCTTGCGAAAAACAGCATCAGCTTTAGAAGGTTTGTTAGGTAGAGACAAGCATTGTCAACGTATCCAAGCAGAAGCGATCGCCGAATTACGACATTTAGAAATAGAATCTACCTTGGGGACTAAAAAATTAGAACAACTTTGGCAAGGTTTAGATGCAGCTTGCGATGCTCATCCAGAAGACTTAAGCGAATCTTTGCAGCAGTTGTTACCGGATTTATCAAATAAAAATGAAATTGAAAGAGATTTACTTGGCAAACTAGTATTAGCTTCTGGCGACGTTAGTTTAGTTGATTTTATTCGCTTGAGTCAGAATGCTATAGCTTCAGCGAGAAATGCTCTAAAAAATAACTGTGAAATATTTGTAGATGTTCCCCCAGTTTGCGCCGCTCTCGACCATACTCGCACAGCACATTTAAGTACAAAAGTCAATATATTAATAGACGACCCCCATATTCACAGTGTGGATGAAGCCGAAAATAAATTTTGGCAACATCAAGAATTGCACGAGGGTTTAAAACAGTTAACTCCTGGTTGTGTTTTAATTATCGGTTACGCCCCATCAGTATTAATTTCTGCATTAAAACTCATCGAACAACAACAAATCCAACCATCTTTAATAATTGGAATGCCCATCGGTTTTAGTCATGCAAGCGCCGCCAAGCGTCGGTTAATGGCTTCTGGTGTAGATTATATAACCACCCTTGGTACCATCGGTGGCGGTTTATTAGCCGCTGTAGCGCTTAATAGTTTGATGGAGTCTTTAATTAAAAAACCCGATTGTCATTGTTATTTAGGGAAAGGTAATTATAATTCGTAATTCGTAATTCGTAATTCGTAATTAAAACAGTGAGCAGCGAACAGTTCCTTCCGGCTTATGGTGGGTTATTTAAATCCAGGTAACTGTTAACTGATAACGTTAATTACGACATCATAATTACGGCTTTCCCAATACATATAATTTTCAAAAAACTTATTTTCCTGATATAATCCGTTTTGAAAAAAATCAATTATTTTGCCGTTTTTCAGTGATTGGGTAATGCTGAAAAACAGCAACATCTGCTACAAAAAATGTTTTTTAGAATATAAAGTTTTAGACAAATTTACAAAAGTTTTTATGAGAAAAATAAAGACAGAAAAGTAAACTAAAACTGTCTTCGGATTTATATATGGTAGCGGTCAACGAGAACGCACAAAAACGTCTTACTATACAAACTGTTGAAATTGCTCCAAACACAACTGCAATTCGTAGTCTCGATTGGGATCGCGATCGCTTTGATATTGAGTTTGGATTGCAAAATGGTACAACTTACAATTCTTATCTAATTCGGGGCGAGCGTACAGCTTTGGTTGATACGTCTCATACCAAGTTTCGAGAACAATATTTAGAAACTCTCAAGAGCTTGGTGAATCCCAAGGAGATTGATTATATAATTGTTAGTCATACCGAACCCGACCACAGTGGTTTAGTAGAAGATGTACTGCAAATTGCTCCTAGAGCAACTGTATTAGCATCTAAAGTCGCATTACAGTTTTTGGAAAACTTGGTTCACGATCCATTTTCTAAGCGAATTGTTAAGACTGGTGACAGCGTAGACTTGGGTGACGGACACGAAATTCAATTCGTTAGCGCTCCTAATTTACACTGGCCCGATACTATCTTCAGTTTTGACAAGAAGACTCAAACTCTCTTCACTTGCGACGCTTTTGGTATGCATTACTGTAGTGATGATACCTTTGATGTCAACTTAGAAGCAATCGAACCTGACTTCAAGTTCTACTACGATTGTTTAATGGGGCCAAATGCTCGCTCTTTATTGAATGCAATGAAGAGAATGGGTGACTTGGGCAAAATTAAAATTATTGCTAACGGTCACGGACCATTACTTTATCACAACTTGGATACTCTCAAAGAGTGTTATCAAAGTTGGAGTCAAAAACAAGCCAAAACCGAAACAATCATTGGTTTGTACTACGTCTCGGAATATGGATATAGCGACCGTTTAGCCCAGTCAATTGGTCACGGTATCCAGAAAACCGGTATCGGTGTAGAAATGTTGGATTTAACTACTACCGACCTCCAAGAAATCCAAGAATTAGCAGGCAGAGCAGCAGGTATCATCATCGGTATGCCTCCATCTCACAATACTGCCGCCCAAGCAGCTATTAGTTCTTTGCTAGCGGTAGTAAAAAATAAGCAAGTCATTGGACTCTATGAGTCATACGGTGGAGATGATGAGCCTATTGACACCTTGCGGAGAAAATTCCTCGAACATGGTGTAAGAGAAGCTTTTGAAGCAATCCGCATCAAAGAAGAACCCAACAATGACGTATTTAGAGCCGCTGACGAAGCTGGCAACGAAATGGGACAGTTGTTGGTACGCGAGCGCAACATCAAGCATCTTAAGTCAATCGATGCCGACTTAGAAAAAGCATTAGGTCGCATTAGTAACGGACTTTATGTAGTTACCACTAAAAAAGGTGACATCAAAGGTGCAATGGTTGCTTCCTGGATTGCTCAAGCAAGTCTACAGCCCTTAGGATTTACCGTAGCTATTGCTAAGGAAAGAGGAATTGAGTCTTCTCTACAGATAGGTGATAAATTCGTCCTCAACGTTCTCGAAGAAGGAAACTATCACGACCTCAAAAAGCATTTCCTCAAGCGTTTACTTCCCGGTGTTGATAGATTTGAGGGAGTAAAAACTCAAACAGCTAAAAACGGTAGTCCCATTCTTACAGATGCTTTGGCATACATGGAATGCGAAGTTAAGACCACTATGGAATGTAGCGACCACACATTGTTGTACTGTACCGTTTCCGAAGGTCGTATTTCCGATCCCGACGGAATGACAGCAGTTCGCCATCGTAAAGTTGGAACTTATTACTAATTTGTGAATGGGGAATTGGGCATGGGGCATAGGGCATGGGGCATTGGTAATTGGTAATTGGTAATTGAATTTCCCCTCTTCCCCATTCTTCCCCCTCTTCCCCTTCTCCCCGCCTCCCCTCTCTTTATTAAATTCCCTAAAAGCATCTACGTTCTTTTTTTTTGATTATTTTTTTGATTCTTAATCCTTTATTCTCTCCAACATAATTATGAGCAATTCCAATCCCCGCGATATGCAAATTGCATCAATTGCGACCGATACTAGGCTGATTAAAGCTCGCAGTTGGACGCGGTTACGATTTGAAATTGAATACGCATTAGCTAAGGGTTCTACTTCTAATTGTTATTTAATCGAGGGCGATAAAACTGCAATTGTTGACCCACCTCCAGAAACTTTTACCCATATTTATATGGAGGCTTTGCAGAAAATTCTAGATTTGCAAGAATTAGACTACGTAATTGTTGGACATTTTAATCCCAATCGCGTTGCCACTCTCAAAGCACTTTTAGAACGGGCACCGCAGTTAACCTTTGTTGCTTCTGTTCCCGGTGCAGCTAATTTACGCAAGACTTTCGGTGAAAATACCAAAATTATAGAAATGCGGGGTAAAGAAACCCTAGATTTAGGTAAAGGACATATTTTAAGAGGTATTCCTATTCCCAGTCCGCGCTGGCCTAGCGGACTTGCTACTTACGACCAACAAAGTCAAATTCTCTACTCAAATAAGTTATTTGGTACTCATGTCTGCGGTGAGGAAGTATTTGATGAAGACTGGGATATTCTCAAAGAAGACCAGCGCTATTATTATGACTGCTTGATGGCTCCCCACGCACCTCACGTAAAAGCCGCTCTGGAAAAAATTTCTGATTTGCCGGTGAGAATGTATGCTACAGTTCATGGACCTTTAGTCCGCTATGGTTTGATTGAGCTTAAGAAGGCTTATCAACAGTGGAGCGTTTCTCAAACAGAACGGGAAGTTACCGTCGCCTTACTTTACGCTTCAGCTTACGGTAATACTTCAACTTTAGCCCAAGCCTTTGGTTTGGGTTTAACTAAAGGTGGCGTTGCTGTCGAGTCTATTAACTGTGAATTTGCAGATCCAGATGATATTCGCGCTGCGATTGAAAAATCGGATGGTTTTATCATCGGTTCTCCTACCATTGGTGGTAATGCTCCTACTCCAATTCATACCGCTTTGGGTATCGTGCTTTCAGTTGGTGACACCAGTAAACTAGCTGGAGTATTTGGTTCTTATGGTTGGAGTGGTGAAGCATTCGATTTAATTGAAGGCAAGCTAAAGGATGCAGGATTTAAATTTGGCTTCGACACCTTCAAAGCTAGATTTAAACCATCAGATAAAACTCTCAAAGAATGCGAAGAAACAGCAACCGATTTTGCTCAAACTTTGAGAAAAGCTCGCAAACTGCGTATAGTACAACCTACTGCAACTCCAATGGAACAAGCCGTAGGACGTATTGTTGGTTCTGTTTGCGTACTGACAGCCAAACAAGGAGAAGTTGCTACCGGAATGCTCGGCAGCTGGGTATCGCAAGCAACTTTCGATCCCCCTGGAATTAGTTTAGCGATCGCTAAAGACAGAGCAGTAGAAACGCTGCTATATCCCGGAAGCAAGTTTGTGTTAAATATCATCGGTGAAGGCAATCAACAAGATTACGTCAAGCACTTCCGTAAATCTTTTGCTCCTGGTGAAGACCGTTTTTCTAACTTTTCTACAACGGAAGCCGATAATGGTGGCATCATCCTCACCGAAGCTATAGCCTATATTGAATGTTCTGCAAGCAAGCGGATGGAATGCGGCGACCACTGGGTGATATACGCAACCGTAGACAATGGTAAGTTACTGCAAGCCGATACAGCCACAGCTATTCACCGTCGTAAAGCAGGCAACCATTATTAACCGCGAACAGTTATCAGGTAACAGTTAGGAGCTTAGCGAGTAGGAAATTAATTTTTCTTCCCCCTCTTCCCCCTCCCCACTCCTCTTAAACCCTCTCCTAAAAAAAGGGAGAGGGTATTTTCATGGTGATTAATCCGGATAACACCACACCATCGACTGTAAGAACTATTTGATATTGATTTTTGTTTATTTATTTTTCACTACTCACTGCTCACTGTTAACTGTTTCAAAATATGTCATCTAATATACATCTGGGTATTTTCTGGCAACCGCAGAATAATGGAACTTTTATCATATGTAAAGGTCTTGCAAGTGGGGAAGTTCGCTTGCCTATGTTTCAGCAATTGTTCGCAGGTCAACTGTATGCATATTGTGTAAGGTTTAACTATTAAATAAGTAGTGGCATCTCAAAATGTTTGCTGCTCAGACAACGGTTTAAATTATTGGCTTTTCTTATGTATCCAGAAAAAAAGAAACTAAAGTTCCCTTTTTGGCAATATCTCAATCAGCCTTTGTTTAGTGAAAAACTTATATTAAATCCTCATACCTTTGCCTACGTCTACAGAATTGAGCTTTTAGAGCGCTGTTGGGGCAGAGAATGCGATGCTAAGGGACAATCCTCTAGCGGTGGATAAGCTAGTTTCGTCTTCTTAAAGATTGCTTTCTAGCGATTCCAAGAAGATTTATGAGTTACAAGTTAACAAACTTTTATTTGAACGCACCGTTTTTGTGCTTTTGGGTTTCCGACATTTTAATTTTAATTTCAGCCTTATATAATCGCCTCGTCCCTGGGATGAGGCTTTTTTGTAGGGATAAACTGGCGCAGGAAAAGGCAATTTTAATCAAATATTGACAAGGTGAATCATAAAAAATAAATATTCAACTGCTTCAACCTTTTTTGCTCTCATCTTACTAATCTTGATAAGTTCATCAAAAATTTGACCGTTTATTGAAGCTTTTTTTCATGCCTTATAAGTAGATTACTGAAGCACAATAAAACTATTAATACATTTATTCTCCGAGCAAAAAGTAAAAATTGCAACCAATACCACTGTGGGTATGCTAACGCTCTTTAAACAGTCTTTAAACAATGGGCATTAGGAATTGCCCGGTGACAATTTAAACACGAACACGAAAATTAATATTTTTACCTCAAAAAAAATATAGTCTATATTACATTCCTGCGTTACTCTGGTTAACACTTGTGGTGTTCGGTTGTGGTTATAGAGAAGGGGTTGAAAGCTTATGTCCTTTGTACCTTTACACATTCATAGCGACTATAGCTTGCTTGATGGCGCGTCTCAGTTGCCTGCTTTGATTGATCGTGCGATTGAATTGGGAATGGAGGCGATCGCCTTAACCGATCATGGGGTGATGTACGGTGCGGTTGAGCTAATCAAAATTTGTAAGAAAAAGAGTTTTAAGCCGATTATCGGCAATGAAATGTATATCATTAACGGCGATATCACCAAGCAGGAACGCCGTCCCCGTTATCATCAGGTTGTTTTGGCGAAGAATACTAGGGGTTACAAGAATTTAACTAAGTTAACTTCTATATCTCATTTGGAAGGGGTACAGGGAAAAGGAATTTTTTCGCGCCCTTGTATAAACAAAGAATTATTAAAGCAGTATCACGAAGATTTAATTGTTACCAGCGCTTGCTTGGGTGGAGAGATACCCCAAGCGATTATGAGCGGAAGACCGGATGTAGCTAGGAGAGTTGCGAAATGGTATCAAGATACATTTGGTGAAGATTATTACTTAGAAATTCAAGACCACGGTTCTCAAGAAGATAGAGTTGTAAATGTCGAAATTGTTAAAATTGCCAAGGAATTGGGAATTAAGATAATCGCTACAAATGATTCTCACTATATTTCTTGTAACGATGTAGAAGCTCACGATGCTTTGCTGTGCATTCAAACAGGAAAGAAGATTTTTGAAGATAAAAGAATGCGTTATAGCGGAACGGAATATTTAAAATCTGCCGAAGAAATGAAGCAGTTATTCCGCGACCATTTACCGGAAGACGTAATAGAAGAAGCAGTTAGCAATACTTTAGAAGTTGCTGATAAAATCGAACCTTATAAAATATTAAGTCCTCCTAGAACTCCTCACTTTCCGATTCCAGCAGGTCATACAACCGAAACTTTTTTAGAAGAAGTAGCTTGGGATGGACTTTTAGAAAAATTAAATCGTAAATCTCGTAGCGAAGTAGATAAATCCTATACAGATAGGCTGAAATATGAATTAAAATTGATTCAGGAGATGGGTTTTCCTGGATACTTTTTAATTGTATGGGACTACATTAAATTTGCTCGGGATAGCAACATTCCTGTAGGGCCGGGAAGAGGTTCGGCGGCTGGTTCTTTGGTGGCGTACTGCATGGGAATTACCAATATTGACCCAGTACATCATGGATTATTATTTGAGCGTTTCTTGAATCCAGAAAGAAAATCCATGCCTGATATTGATACGGATTTCTGTATAGAAAACCGCGATGAAGTTATCGATTATGTAACTCGTCAATACGGCAAAGATAAAGTTGCTCAAATTATCACTTTTAACCGCATGACTTCTAAAGCGGTATTAAAAGATGTGGCGAGGGTGTTAGATATTCCTTACGGGGAAGCCGATAAAATGGCAAAAATGATTCCCGTAGCTAGGGGTAAACCCGCTAAGTTAAGCAAGATGATTTCCGACGATACCCCCGAACCAGAATTTAAAGAAAAATATGATAACGATCCAGGAGTGAAACACTGGGTTGATATGGCAATTCGTATCGAAGGAACTAACAAAACCTTTGGGGTTCATGCTGCGGGTGTAGTAATTTCAGCCGAACCTTTAGATGAAATTGTGCCACTGCAAAGGAACAATGACGGTTCTGTAATTACCCAATATTACATGGAAGATGTTGAAGCAATGGGTTTGTTAAAAATGGACTTTTTGGGTTTAAGAAACCTAACCATGATTGATAAAACTATTGACTTAGTAGAAAAGAAAATTGGTAGAAGAATAGATCCCTACGATATAACTTCTCACGAAAGAAAAGCACAAAAAGTATTAGCTAGAGGTGGGGATGCAGCGAAGCTTCCTAACGATGTCAGAAAAACTTATGAGTTATTAGAAGCGGGAGAATTAGAAGGAGTATTTCAATTAGAATCTTCCGGAATGCGACAAATTGTGAGGGATTTAAAACCTTCCAATATAGAAGATATATCATCAATTTTAGCGCTGTATCGTCCTGGCCCATTAGACGCAGGATTAATTCCTCACTTCATAGATAGAAAGCACGGTAGAGAACAAATCAAATATGAAGCTAATGTTTTAGAGCCGATTCTTGATGAAACCTACGGAATTATGGTTTATCAAGAGCAAATTATGAAAATTGCTCAAGACATGGCTGGTTATTCGTTAGGACAAGCCGATTTACTCCGTCGTGCGATGGGTAAAAAGAAAGTAGCAGAAATGCAGAAACACCGCGAAATATTTATCGATGGTTCCGCAAAAAATGGCGTTAGCAAACAAATAGCTGAAGCATTATTTGACCAAATGATTAAATTTGCCGAATATTGTTTGAGCTACGACACCGAAGTTTTAACTGAAGAATTTGGTTTGATACCGATAGGTAAAATCGTCGAAGAGAAAATTGATTGTACCGTGTATAGCGTCGATGTAAATGGGAATGTTTACAGTCAACCGATAGCACAATGGCATAATCGGGGGATGCAGGAAGTATTTGAATATGAATTAGAAGACGGTTCGACAATTCGAGCTACAAAAGACCATAAATTTATGACAGTTGATGGGGAAATGTTGGCTATTGATGAGATATTTGAAAAGGGGTTGGAGTTGAAGCGGGTTGGGATATATTAATTTGATTAAAACATAACCGGACGGGCAAGGATGCCCATCCCACAATAAATGTAGGGTGTGTGACGGTGACGATAAATTATCAAATATAACCGAATAATTTGATTGTACCGTCACGCACCATCGATAATTATAATTAAATATCCGGCGGTTGAAACCGCTGCTACACAAGCAAAACCGTCTACACGGGTTAAAGATAATTCGGTTTGTAATCTGATTTGTATTAAGCAGCTATCAGGTTATCAAGCTGCGATTCACAATGTTGAAATATATAATTTACAGCAGCAAATATTTTATCTAAATCCTGAATAGTATAAATATCAATATTACTAATAAAATTGTTTTTTTCTAATTTACCAAACTGCCAAATCTTTCCATTAGAAACTATTCCAAATATAGTTATTTCTACCTTCTCATTAAGTCTTTGAGCAGCAATCATTTCTGCTAAACATTGTGCCCAACCTCCTTCAAAATCATCTTGTTTTGCTTCTACTAAAATAAAATACGGTTTATCAAATACGACTTTTCCTAAAGATGACCTTTTAGCAAGAATATATTCGGGAAAACCTGATAAATTATCATTGTAATTGAGTGAATGATGACTCCACAAGGTGAATTTACTATTATATAATTTCCAAACTTCTTTTAATACTGGATAAATAATATTTTCGCAGATAGCAAACTCGGAACTATAAACAACACCTTCTCGCATTACTGTTTCTAAATCTTCTCGGAAGTAATCGGGAATGTTAAATTCAGCTTCACCCATAAAGTTGGCTTCTGTATAGGTGATTTGAAAAGTTTTAAGTACTTCTGAGATGGTTTTGTAGCTGCTGAAAGACATATTTTTTTTGATTGGGTTTTTATAAAATCAATTCATACTAATTATCTCTAATTTTCGGTTTTTATTCTGTATTCAGTTTTGGTTGTGTGGATATTGTTATCCCCTCACGGGGTTAAAGATTAAAAACGCTATTTTCGGTTCTATTGCTACTCTAGGTATATTTGCAGTTTCCATCCCCTGACGGGGTTAAAGATTAAAAACTAAAGTGTGTTTCCGGCACCGTTGGGTGCAATGGTGACTTAGGGTTTCCATCCCCTGACGGGGTTAAAGATTAAAAACGTTTAGTTGGTGGAAGTTATTTTATCCAAAATCTTACTAGTTTCCATCCCCTGACGGGGTTAAAGATTAAAAACCCATTCGCACTAATATTAGAGTAGATGGAAATACTAACGGCAGGTTTCCATCCCCTGACGGGGTTAAAGATTAAAAACTTTTTGAAAACGCGTCGCAAAGCGACATTGAAAGAGTAAAGTTTCCATCCCCTGACGGGGTTAAAGATTAAAAACTACATTTAGCTCTGGGGTTATGATGCCTTACGCTGTGTTTCCATCCCCTGACGGGGTTAAAGATTAAAAACATTTTAGCAGAACGCAAGCCGCTCAAAACAGGTCCAAAAGTTTCCATCCCCTGACGGGGTTAAAGATTAAAAACCCTACCTTCTGAAACCCTTATCTCACAAGACCTGAGAATCGGATTTTTGTGGGATAGGAAATTTAGCAGTGGAAAAAACAGATTTAACAGCTAAAAATCAAAATCAACCTAACTCAAAACCTTGTATAACAATGCTTTCGCTAGATACAACGAAAGAATAGGAGTTTCAGCCTTATGTGCTATCCCACGAAAATGAATTAGGAAACTAACTATTAGGTTTTCAAGGTTCCGATTACGAGAAGTATAATAACAGACTGATTAAAATTTGTACAGCGAAGGACTATTTCAGCATCATTAATTATTTACTTATGTCAAACTCGATTAATTTGATAGCTGATAACTCTAGCGCTAGTCTTTAAAATCGAAGGTAGAAAGAATATTGAAAATCTCAGAAATTAAGCGAAGAGGAGTTACACATACGGAATACCATTGATAGCTATTCAGTAAATTCCAGTGAATTGGTTCTAATGCTCTATTATCGCCATAAGTATAAATAATAAGAGTTATGTTATTATTCTTGGCTTTATCAAATGCTTCTTTGAAATAGGTGAAATCATTTCCAATACCTAATATAATAAAGCAGTTTTTGTCTATATTATTGCTATAACGTAGAGAACTACTTCGCTTGACAGATAATGAGTTGAATAAAGGGTTGGTTTTAATTATCTCAACTTCATCTTCCATATTCATATTCTGTCCGTATTTATTCTCTGGAGCGAGTACTATAAGTTTTCTTTTAAAATTTCGGAATAGTTTCATCTCTTTTCTATAAATAAAGAAGAGAAATTTATAAGTTATAAATGCACCAATTCCCATTGAGATGAGTGTAAATATAAGACTTCTCAATGCATCAGCGCTGGTTAAAGCTTGGAAAATATTTTGTGCGTCCATAATATTATTTTCTATTTATATACTTAATAAGTTAAGTATTAAACCTTTTTGTCTTAAAGATATCTCAGCTATAAATCACTGACGTTGGTGATATTTATCACTGACTGTGAGATATATAGTAAAAAATTTTCTTGTTTTTATCTGCATTTTTGCGAGTTTCACAGCACTCTATGAGAAAAATGAATAGATTAATAATAGTTTTATATTATACTCAGTAAAATAATTAACTTAAATAAGCAAAATAGTATTCTGAATTACATATGAGTATTGTTTACTTCTGAAAAATGTTTATAATAAACAGAATTTGGATAATTTTACTGTGTTCGTGTGTTCTAAATGTAATCGGTTAGCAGTTTATAATTGCTGTTTATTATGGCTTTATGAAAAATCCGCATCAACGAATTATTACTGCTATCACCTGGTGTCTTGCTTGGGGGGAACAGCGAGAACCGAAAAAAATGCTGTCGGAAGAAATGTTACAAGCTCTGAGGAATGGTGAAACTGTAACTGATGAGGTAGCAGAGATTGTTGAAGGGGTAAAACAACTTCAGGGAATTACTGAAGCTGATTTTCCTCAAACAACAAATGAATTATTAAGTAAATACGGTGATTTGTGGAAGCAAAACACTAAGATTGGTTTGGTTTATGGTGGTGCTACGAAAATCAAACAATACGTGTTTGAAGCTGCGAAACTTCCCTACATTCGTGGTGCTTCTGCAATTCTTGATAGGATTAATTTGGTTGATTTACCTGCTTTTTTTGGAGCGGAGAAGGATAAGGATTTTCTTCAGTTGAAAGATGAAGAAACTAAGAGATACTGTCAGCAGGTTCGAGAAGAATGGTTAAATAGAGAAGATAATTTTCCGGGACTATTTCAAGCTTTGATTCCGGAATTAATTATTTACTCTACTGGTGGTAGTATTTTAGCTTTTTGTCCTGCTGCTTTTGTTGATGATTTGGCGAATGCTATTGAAAAACGCTATACTCACGAGACTTTGACGGCTAATTCTTGTGCTGTTGGTGATACTTTTAAGCTGTTGGAATTCCGATTTGGATTGTTATCGGATTCGATTCATGAAACTTTTTGGTTGGATAAGTATTTGAAGAATCAAGATAATGCTGTGGTAAAAGCTTATTTTGACCAACCGGGAGTAGATTCACCCCAACAAAAATTTCGCGATCGCAAAAGTTTTAATGAGTTGGTGTTGAAGTTAGCGAATCAGTTTTCTCAAAGAAGAAACGGAAACGGAAATAGAAATAATATTTCGGGAAACCGTTCGAGTCGTTGTTATCCTCCGATGTTTGAAACTCATCCTTATTTACACCGGGATGACAGCGATAGTCACAATGCTATTGTCCGGGTTGAAAATGATGAGAATCAAAATAAAGGACTTCCGAATGAACCTTGGTTATCTGAGACTTTAGCTAGAAAGCTGTTGATGGGACAGATTACTAAACGAGAGTATAACAAGGGTGATTTACCGAAATGGTGGAATAAGCTGGGGTTGAATTGGGAACCGGGAAAAATTGAAGGTTGGGTGAAACGATTTGAAGATTATCGGTTTGATGTTCCGAGTAAATATTATCAAGGAATTGAAAATCCCGAACGAGTCGAGGAAGCTAGGTCTTTAAGAGAAATAGCATCTGCTAGTACTCCGTCGGGTTTTGTTGCTTATATTTATGCTGATGGTAATAATATGGGTGGTTATATTCGTCAGAAAATCAAATCTCCCGAAGATTATCAGCGTTTTAGTCAAGATATTTTTGAAGCTACGGAAAAATCAGTTTACGCTGCTATAGATAAGCATTTACGACCTCATTATTTTATCCCCGATGCAAAATCTAGTCGGGATAATAAGAGTCCGGTGTGGATTCATCCTTTTGAAATTATCACGATTGGTGGTGATGATGTGTTATTAGTTGTTCCTGCTGATAAGGGTTTGGAAATTGCTAAAACGATTGGGGAAGAGTTTGAAAATCGTTTAATAGATGAAAACAAGAGTCAGGGTGATTATTCGTTAGTACCAACAAAACCGATAGATAATTCAAAAGCACATCGCTATCATTCAAAGGATAGTTCGGAACAACCTCCGGTTTCTAAATGTAAATTGAGTATGTCAACGGGAGTTTTAATTACAGCTTGCGATACTCCGATTTATTATGCTGATAAACTGGTGAGTCAGTTGCTCAAATCTGCGAAGAAAACAGCAAAGGATTTAAAGAAAAACCATCAATACTATAGCGGTACCGTGGATTTCTTGGTGATGAAAGCGGTAACGATGATTTCTTCTAATATTAAGGAGTTTAGGGAACAGGGTTTAACTAAAGTTTCTCCCGATAAACCAAAATTAAAGCTGTATTCTTCACCTTATACATTGTATGAATTGGGTGGATTGCTTAAAACTGTTGGAGCTTTTAAAAATACTAATTTTCCCCGTTCGCAACTCTACCAAATTCGCAGTTTACTGGAAAGAGGTAAGCGTACAGCTATTCTTAACTATCGTTATTTTCGGGTTCGTCTTCAAGATGATAATGCTAAACAGCTATTAGAAGAACAATTTGAACAAACTTGGTGTGAAGCGAAAACTAATAACGGTAATATTGCACCTTGGATGTCTGTGGGAGATGAAAATGAGGATAAAAATGCAGATACAACAACTATTTATGAAACAATTTGGCGAGATATTGTAGACCTATATCCTTTTATTCCCGAAGAAAATAATACTGATAATTCACGGGATAATCAAGAATTTCAAAGGGAGGTTGGTTAATGGTTTATTTAGATAACCTTTCTTCTAAAGCTACAAAAACAATCTCGCTAACTGCTGTAATTGATACTGCTTTATGTGTCGGTGCTGGTGGTTCCACTGGTTCTTTAGCCGATAAACCCATCGTCCGAAATGCTCAAGGACAATTGTTGATACCGGGTTCTCAACTTAAGGGTCGATTACGTCACGAATGCGAAAAATTAGCACGAGGTTTGGGTTGGAAAATTTTTTTGGCACCTCTTCCTAAAACCCTTTCTCCGCAAGAGTCAGAGGTCGAGGATAAATTTAAAGATAAATATACAGTTCCAGGATATCGAGGATATCACTGTTTAGTATCTCAGATATTCGGCGACCCGATTTTACCTTCTCGGATTCTTGTAGATGATTTAATTTGTTCTATTCCTGCAACAGATTTAGCAGAAATATTGCGTCCGAGTGTCACAATTAACCGTCGTCGTCGTACTTCTGATGAGAAAAAATTATTCTTTCTCGAAACTTCTCCCGTTAACGCTCAATTAAAATTTGAAGGTGAAATTTATCTGCTTCCCCAGTCTCCCGAATACTCTGAAGCTTTGATTATGGCAGCTTTACAGCATATCAACGCTTTGGGTGGTAGTAAGTCTGCTGGGTTGGGGTGGTTAACCTGGGAAGTTTCTGTAAAAACATCCAATAAATCTAAAAATAATTTTGATTGGTCGCAATTATTACCAGAAAAGTGAAACATTTAGAATTGAAAATTACAGCTTTGTCACCTTTAGCGATAGGAGGACAAAAACCCGGTACTTCTGTAAGTGAAGTAGAAAAGTATATTCCCGGTACGGTTATCAGAGGTGCGATTGCTTCGCAAATTTTGCAGTTGTCGGGTGGAGATACGGGAGGACATTTTGAAGGATTATTTTTGGGTGAAAATCCGGCAATTTTTCACAATGGTTATCCAGCAATTGCAAAGGTAAGTAAGGATAAATCGGAAATCAAAAATCAATTCGCTAAGGTAGTACCTGCAACAGGGATAAGTTCCAAAACCAATCCTGGGTTTAAATCTAGTGGGAATGGAGTTTTTGACACCTTGATTGATTGGTTTTGTGCCGATGCTCGCAATTTACCATACGATCCCAGCGACCCAAATGCAACTAAATCGGGGGAAAATCCTCAAGTAGAAGCTTATCGCGGTTTTTACAGTTTTGATAATAAAAATTACTATAGTCATGACGTGAGCAGTCGCTTTTTAACCAGAGTTGGAATTAACCGTCGTCGTGCTACTAGTGAAGAGGAAATTCTTTACAGCATCGAGGTTTTGAACGAATCATTTCGTAAAGATATTGAAACTTCGGAATGGGATAATTTTGTTTACTGTAGTTTGATTACCGTTGAAAATAATTCTCTTGCAGATGCTTTGACAAGGTTTCTAAATAAAAGTTCGCAAAACTTTCGTGTTGGTGGTTCTGCTTCTCGTGGTTTAGGTAAGGTGAAATTTGCAGCTCGGGAAAGTAAGTTAGCGGATAAAAAAGTTAAAACACGGATTACAGAGTTTAATCAAGCTTTAGAAAATAGATGGAATTTATGGAGTCAGGGTTTTTTTGAAAGTAAATCAAACTTGTTAAAACGTACTTATTTCACTTTGAATCTACATTCCGATGCTATTTTAACTGAAAATTGGCAGCGTACTACTGTGGTTTCGGAAGAAATGCTAAAGCAATTTACAGGAGTTGATTCATCTTTAAAACTCCATGTTGCTTATAGCAGCTACGATTATGGTTCTGGTTGGAATTCCGCTTGGGGTTTAATGAAAGATGTAGAATTACTGACAAATAAAGGAGCAGTGTATCTTTTTAGCACCGAACATCCAGAAAAATGGTATAAGGCTTTAGAAAAATTAGAAATTAACGGAATCGGTGAACGCACTTGTGAAGGTTTTGGACGTGTAGAAATTTGCAACGAATTTCATCAAGTTTTTTGGGAGAATGCTGTATGAATGAAGATAATCAGACAAGAATTGCTTTAAAAATTGAAGGAAAAATTCGTCAAGCTGAAGATGATTTGGTTAAAGCTATTGTAGATGCTTTAAGAGATAGTGAATATCTGAAATCGGGTGATAAAAAGTTAGAAGAATCGCAGTTTAACAACTTACTTAGAGTTGCAGATACTAGCGAAAGTCCGGAAGTAATTAAAAATTTTATTTTCTATCAAGTTGGTAGGGATGAAAAATGGGGTAGAGGTAAAAAATCTTTAGCTGCAAAGATTGTTAACGATATTGATGGAAATTTACAAAACAAAGCTTCAGAAATAGCCAAAGAAGCTTTTACAGGAGAAGTTCCTAAAGAAGAAATCAAAAAAATCCAGATGCAGTTAATTAGACTTTATCTTGGTTATGGTTCTCGTTATTTAAAATATTTGAATACTGTCAACGACCCGAAAAATAAATCTACTGCAATTATTTAAAAGTTATGCAGTGAATTAAAAGTGAATGAATTATGAGTGAATTAATTATGTTTGATAAATTTAAAAATCGTCTTGAATTGACGGGAATTTTAACAACTGTAACTGCATTACGGATTAGTGCTGGTCGTTCCAGCGAACCCATCGGTTCAGATTTACCTGTAGTAAAAGATGCATTAAATCAACCGCTGATACCCGGTGCTAGTTTTAAAGGAGCAATGCGATCGCGATTAGAAAGTTTTCTCCGGGGGATTAATCAGAATTGGGCTGAAGACCCAGCAGAATTTACCAGTAAAGCCCGAAATGAAACTATTAAGGGACTTAAAGAAAAATACAAGGAAGATGATAAAGCTTTAACAAACGCAATTTTAAACCAAACCGATTTAGTTTCTCGTTTGTTTGGTTCTCCTTGGATAGCAAGTAAATTTCAAGTCAGAGATTTAACGGTAGTCAAAGATACTTGGTTTAATCAGTATCAAGAACGTGACGGAGTAGCAATCGAACGGGATACTGAAACCGCTGGGAGTGGAAAACTGTATGATTTTCAAGTCGTACCAGCAGGAACAGAATTTGATTTTAAAGCCGTAGTAGAAAATTCAGAATCTTGGGAAAGAGGTTTATTAATGATTGGTTTGCATCAATTTGAATCCGAGCAAATCACATTAGGAGGAGGAAGTTCTCGGGGTTTGGGTGTTGTGAGTTTGGAATTAAATAAAATGCAGTGGTTTGACAGTGAAGGTGATGCTAAAAAGCTTTTAGAATATATGGAAAATCAAGTTAATCAAACGATGGGTGATTATCAATATAGCACTCAAGAAGATATAGATATATTAAAACGTGAATGGAGCGAACATTTAATTAATCATTTGTATACCGAGTTGGATAAAGCTGTTGTTAAACAACCTAGTAATTAAAATTATATAGGTTCGTAGTTGCGCTACTCTGCGAGAAAGCTTCGCTTACAGCGCCAACAATATTTGGCGCTAAAGCGCAACTACGAACCAAAAAATTACTTTCAATTAATCAAAATCATGCACAAAAGATTTGTTAATCACTGCACTATTGAACTAAGTCTAATTCCCCAAGGAGCAATATTAATAAAATCCGGTCAGGAAGATATTAATCCTAGCAAACCCAAGATGGAATTTGTTCAAACATTTCACTCTGGAGGAAGTTCCATTTATCTTCCCGGTAGTTCACTTAAAGGTGCTATCCGTTCCCATGCTGAACGAATTGTGAGAACTGTAGGTAGTGATAAACGTCCTACTGATTCAGATAGCAATCAACTTTGGGCTAATGACCCTTTAAATGATAAATACGAATATTTAAAAGACCAAAACAATAAAGATTTACCAGCTACAGAAATCTACAAAAAATCATCCTTCACCGACCAGATATTTGGTAATACCTCAATTGCTAGTCGGATTCGTATCGAAGATGCTTATCCTCAAGATAAAACCAAATTAAAAATCGAACAGCGTCACGGTGTAGCGATTGATAGAGTATTCGGTTCCGTTGCTGTGGGACCATTTGATTATGAAGTTTGTACGAGTGGAGAATTCCACACCAAAATCCATTTAAAAAACTTCTCTTTAGCCCAATTAGGTTTAGTTGGTTTAGTATTACGAGACTTAAATGAAGGTTGGTTTGCTATCGGTTTTGCAAAATCTCGCGGTTTGGGTAACGTCAAAATAAATTATCACAAAGCAGTCGTTCAATACCCCGGTTGTAAATTAGAAGATAACCAAATAAAAGCTTTCGGAAAACAGCAAACTTGGTCAAATACAGCTTTACTCGGTGCTGGTGAATTTCTACAGGGAGAAAATGAAAACCCTTATAATTTCCCATTTCCAGATATTCAAAATACTTCTATCGAAGCCGAAAAAATGGAATTAAATTTTGGAACTCAATTAATCTGGAATAACGAAGGTGAAAAAACAGTTTCTAACTTATTCGAGCTTGCTGTGAATGAATGGAGTAAATTATTAACAGAGGGAGCAGCAGCATGAGTTTCGTCGGATTTAAAAAAGTTTCATCTGCTGATGAACTCAAAGAATTATTAAATATATATTCTCAACAATCTCAACAGCAAAGCTATTATTTTTTACGTTGGTTAGATAGAGTTAGTGGAATTATCACCAACTTACCCGAAGACTTTTCTAATTCCGAAGGACAATTTTTTAATGCTGAATTAGAACTACGTTGGAAACCCGAAGGTAAAGGTTACAGCATTCTATTACTTCGTGCAAATAACCATCATCAAGACAGCGAATTAGGATTTAAAGAAATTGGAGGAGAATGGGAAGTATCTGAAGAACAAAACGCTTATTTCTATGGAGTTGATGAAAAAAAATTACCTACTAGATTTCCCAAAGGTTTCATTTACAAAAATCAACAGCAAGAGAACATCAAACCAAAAGATATTCCCTTAGCACAACGAAATTTTTTTAATAAACATACTGCTACAGTCCACTTTGTCGCTCTGACATTGAAAAACTGAAAATACCTAAAATCCAAAATTGAAATGACTTTCAACCGTAATAATCCGAAAAATAATTATTCATCAAACAAAGATGAAATGGGTCCCAAACCCTACGAACTAATTCCCTTTCCCAACAAACCAATTACTCCCAAATCTCCACCAAAACAAGGACACTCACAATATCTTCCCAATCATTTACATGGAACCTTATATCTAACATTATTAGCCAGAACCTCGCTTCATGTTTCTACAGGTTCCGTAGTTATGGGTAGCGATATTGATGAAAAACCACCGCTGATAAAAACAATGGTAAGAACCCCTGATAATAAATTAATTATCCAAGGAAGTTCCATAAAAGGTTGTATTCGTTCTATATATGAAGCAATTACTAATAGTCGTTTAGGAGTTATTAGCAAAAAATACGAACAATCTTATCCCGAAGAACGTTTACCCAAAAAGAATAGTCAAAATCAACTTTGTCCCGCTAGTTTAGTATTTGGTGCTTCCGGTGAAGGATGGGGTTGGCAAAGCTTGATTGATTTTCAAGACGCAATTTGTGAAGAAACTAAATACACAGTTGGTTTTATTCCTAACCTATGGTCAGCACAACCTAAGAAACGAAAAGCTTATTTTAATAACGGTGAAACCGCTGGACGCAAATTTTACTATCACATGACCAGGGAAATAGATAAAGGTAAACGTGACGGTATTCCCATCCAGCAAATTAAACAAGCTTACTTTAAAACCCAAATCCAATTCCACAACTTACAACCGCAAGAATTAGGAACATTATTAGTAATATTAGGACAAGACAGCGAATACCCTTTAGGATTAAAACTTGGTGGTGGTAAACCCATCGGAATGGGAACTATTACCATCGATATAACCAAAGCAAATATTTCTCAAAACCTTAATGATTTACGTCAGCGTTATTCTTCCTACAGTACTTCATCTCAAACATTGACCGGAGATAAACTAAGTAATTTTATTCAAGAGAATATCAAAATAGCTCGTAAAAATTTAATTGAAAATACCCAACTACAAGCAATTTACGAAATATTGGGCTACGGAAAAAAAGAAATAACCCGTCAACCTTACGAACTATATTAATGGTACAAAATACAGATACTTTATCAGAAGAATCAATATTAAAAGAAGCAACATATCTTGCTAAAGCTCTTGTCAAAGAACAAAATTATATTGAACCAGGAAAAGATGGTATTAGGAATGAACTTGATAAAATAGTTGATTACTTACGCTATACTATTAATCAAAATTCTTCAGAAACTATAAATCAAAATGATTCAAAAACAACATCTAAATTTTTTGAATATTTAGAAAAGTCAGAAAAAGACGGAAAAACATTAAAGCGTAGCGATGTCACCATTGATTATTACAGCAGTATCAACAAAATCTGTAAAAAAGAACTCAATAATAAAAACTACAAACCTGAAAAAATTATCGAAATCCTCGCTTGGACATCTCGCTTAATACGCTACTACAAACTCGAACCTGAGCAACAATTATTAGAAAGCGAACCATCCGCTCAGACGAACTCAGAACCCAGCAAAGAAAGTAGAATTTGGGAAATCGGAGAAGAAGTAGAAGCAGAAATAACCCTTATCAAAGGTAAGGAAATTACTTACAAAATTACTGACGATATCAAGCGTAAAATCAAAGAACCCAAGCATTATCAATCTCTCAAAGTTGAGCAAAAAGTGATTGTTCAAATTACTGAGATTAGAGATAATCTTCCTAAAAAGGTGAAATTTGTTAGGTCTTTGTAATTGATGGTTTAACCTCACCCCCTTCCCCTCTCCTTGTCAAGGAGAGGGGTGTTTTAGTTTCAACGATATTTACTAATAAAAAACTCTTGTAGGGTGTGTTAGATGCTCGACTATATTCATTGATAAGAAACAGCTTGAATATATCATCTAACGCACCATAACTGATATTAATAGATGTAGCTTTTCATCCCCTTTCGGGGTTAAAGAATAAAAACGAATTTCCAAAGGGTTAGCAGTAACGAATGGCTAGCGTTTCCATCCCCTCTCGGGGTTAAAGAATCAAAACCCAACGAGTGGGTAAAAGCTACTGGTTAATCGGCGTTCGTTTCCATCCCCTCTCGGGGTTAAAGAATCAAAACCCTACCCTTAGAAACCCTTACTATAACCAGCTTTCAAAACAGATTTTCGTGGGATAGCTAATTTAGGGTCAATAAACCAAAATTTATCTACCATTTAACCAAATTTACCATCTTCAAAACCTTATATAGCAAGCCTTTTGTGGGATACAACGAAAGAATCAACGTTTCAGCTATTAACCTTATCCCACAAAACGGGAAACTAAATCTTAAATTTTCAAGGTACCGATTACGATGAATAATATACCAGATAAGTTATAAATTTTACAACTACTTCCAACTTTAT
This sequence comes from Rivularia sp. PCC 7116, assembly GCF_000316665.1. Classification (GTDB taxonomy): domain Bacteria; phylum Cyanobacteriota; class Cyanobacteriia; order Cyanobacteriales; family Nostocaceae; genus Rivularia. Next base: position 4,258,209 of record NC_019678.1, read on the forward strand.
TATTCAACAAAAAGAATCTACCCCCTCTTCCCCCTCTCTCTTAATCAAACCATTTCCTCACCATAAGCAACATAAGCCGAATCAGCGACCCAACCGATTAAAGTGACAACGCTATTCGCGGGTACGTAATATCTACTATTGGGTATATTCTCTATAGCATTAAACCGACCGCGAGCGTAAATGACTAAAACGGTTTCTGGTTTTAATAGCGGTAAAATTTCATTCACATGTGTTTCGACTTTCTTTTCTTTATCGTCTTGGGATAATTTAGAAAATTCCTGACCTTTATCATCTTTATAATTTTGTAAGTCTAAAACGCAAACGTTACCGGATAATCTCTTCGGTGGATTGTGACGATTCCAGAAGAAAACGTCTCGAAATCCCCTTGCTTTAATTAATTTAAATTCTTTTGGCTCCATCGCGGAAGATGGTAGATAATAATCAACGTAAGTAAAAATAATCGCTTTTTCTCTATCTATACTTTTCCTCAAACTTTGAACTTCGGTTTTAATCAAATTATCTACACGAGCTTCAACTTTCTGACTAATGATTTCTTCAGCTACCTTTTTCGCATCACTTAAATTCTTGCCGAAAACAAAGGTAATCCATGCTCCCAACACAGCGAATACAAATACAGCTAATTGAATTATAAACTTCAAAAAATCTAATTGGGTTTTCAGTAAAGTAACCGTATCTACAGTTTCCTTTGGTGTTTGTGTTGGTGACGATGTTGTTGTCTGAGCAATGACATCCAATAATTGGGAATAATCAAATATAGAAAGTAAATCCATAAATCAACTTGAACGCTTGAAATTTATGATACTCAAACAACCCGCAAAATTAACAACCAAATTTGAACAAGCTCTAATTTACGCCACCCAACTACACGCAAATCAAACCCGAAAAGTAGATAAAATTCCTTATATTTCTCATTTAATGTCAGTTTCGGCTTTAATTTTAGAAGCTGGTGGAACTGAAGATGAAGCGATAGCGGGATTATTACATGATGCCATTGAAGACCAAGGTGGTAAAGCAACTCGTGAAGAAATTCGTCAAAAATTTGGGGAAACGGTGGTGGAAATAGTTGATGGCTGTACGGAAACTGATATTACACCGAAACCACCTTGGAAAGAGCGCAAAATTGATTATATAGAAAACATTCGCAAGGGTTCGGATTCTGTAAAATTGGTATCCTTCGCTGATAAATTACATAATGCTAGAAGTCTTTTGATTGGATATCGGAATAAAGGGGATAAATTATGGGATTATTTCAGCGGTAGTAAGGAAGATAAATTATGGTTTTATGGGGAGTTATTGGAGATTTATCAGCAGAGTTGCGATAATTTTATGACTGTGGAGTTGGAGCGGATTCTGGAGGAGCTTGGTAATCATTGAAGAACCTCACCCCCGATTTAACTGCGTTAAATCTCCCCTCTCCTTATTAAGGAGAGGGGTTTAAAAATTCCCCTCTCCTTGACAAGGAGAGGGGTTAGGGGTGAGGTTAAATCCCATCTTCCTTGACAAGGAGAGGGGTTAGGGGTGAGGTTAAATCCCCTCTTCCTTCACAAGGAGGTTATGGGTGAGGTTCAATTCCCCAAGAGGATAAAATCACGTAAAATTTAATTATGCCTATACGTAGAACTCGCAAAAAATCCTCGGCGATAATCACTCTACCAACCGACACTGAGTTAGTAGGGATAGTTTTTCATATATCACCTGCGAGCAATTACACTATTTTCCCCGAATACGCGAAGGGACTCCATGCTTGGTTTTTGAACCAGGTACGACAAACGAATCCCGAATTATCTACTTATCTCCATGATGGGGAATCGGAAAAGCCGTTTACTATTTCTCGTTTGCAGGGAAAGTTCTTAAGTAACGACGCAAAATTACAACTTGCGGCAGATTCCAATTATCAATGGTACGTATCTGCGTTATCTTCGCGACTGGTGGCATGGATGGCTGATTGGCTGCAAAATTTACCCAAAACTATCGAACTCCATAACGCACCTTTACAGATAAAATCCGTAGAAATTGCCCATCCGGCAACAACTTACAAGAAATTACTAGAAAATAAGAAAGCTAAAAATACTCTTTCGTTAAGCTATATCAGCCCTACTAGCTTTCGTCGCAAAAAACATCATTTTCCTTTACCGTTACCTTTCAATATATTTCAAAGCTATTTACGACGGTGGAATGATTTTTCTAATTTACCGGTGGAACAAGATACGTTTTTGGAATGGGTGGACGAAAACGTAATTATTCAACGCCACCAAATTTCTACAACTAGAGTTCCTGGCGGTAAAAGAGGTTTAGTTACTGGATTTACGGGTGCGGTGGAATTCGGTTTGGGTAAAGAAGCTTCAAAAGAACCAGAATATGTCAATTTATATAGAGCTTTGGGTAAACTTGCACCTTATTGTGGTACCGGACATAAAACGACTTTTGGTTTGGGACAAACCAGGTTGGGGTGGTTAATTGAAGAGGAAAAAATCGAAGTAGTATCACCCCAAGAGTTATTAGCTAATAGAATCGCACAAATTACCGAAATATTGATGTCCAAACAAAAGCGCACCGGGGGAAGTAGGGCAATTTCGGTATGCCAAAAACGCGCTGCAATCATGGCAAGACGAGAAACCGGCGAATCACTACAAGATATTGCTACTGATTTAGACATTCCTTACGAAACAGTCAAAACTTACGTTAAACTGACGAGAAAGATGTTGGCAGAAAGTTGATTGGGTATGGGGCATTGGGCATTGGGCATTGGGCATTGTAGATTAATAATAGTTATTAATTTTAACCTTTAACCTTTAACCTCTCAAGAATATTTCGCAACTTCTTTCCCCTGGATATAAACTGATGCAATGGATGATGGTAAGGTGTTTTCGGGACGAATTAACAGAAAGTCGGCATCGAATCCGGGAGCAATTTTACCTTTTTGTTTACCGAGTCCGATTGCTGCTGCTGGGCGACTGGATACTAATTCCCAAGCTTTTTCTAGGGGCATCAAACCTTCTGAATGCAGCTTAAACGGAGCGTAAAATAACGAAGGATAATGATAATCGGAACAAAGACAATCAAGGACTTTATTTTTTAACGCTTCTTCTACACTCATCCAACCCATATGAGAACCACCTTGCAATAAATTTGGGGCACCCATCAATACCGATGCACCATATTTGCGTTCCTGGGCAGCTAAATCAACATTGGCTGGAAACTCAGCGATCGCCATTCTCCGACGATGACTTAAAGCGACTTTTTCTTCGGAGTCGTCATCATGGGAAGCGACGGGAATATTATAAATATGAGCTAATTCAACCAACTGCTCTACTTGCAAACTTCCTTCTTGTCGATATTCCTGAAGTTGGGTAAGCATATCTATAATCTCTTGATTCGAGAGGATGACTCGCCGACGCAAATTACTTATATGTCTTCTCCATTTATATCTATCTTCTACAGGTGGTAAATGATCGTTAATTGATAAGAAATGAATGCGTCTTTTTTGCAACCAGGTACATAATTCTTCATGCCCTCTAATATTAGTCAGTTCGTGTCGGATATGAATTAGATGATTACAGCTTAAAAGGTGTTGCCCTTCTCCCCAAATAAAATTGATTAAATCTCTTGCTGTATCTCGGCTCCTTAAACCTGGTTCATAGGAATCGGTAATGGCACAGAAGTAAGTTGTTATACCAGCCGCTAATAAATTGCGGTCGTTTTCTATCATTGCCATTGCTAAAGGAATATTAACACCAGGACGAGGACAAATCGTCCTTTCAAAAGCGTCACCATGTAAATCAACAATGCCCGGAAACATTTGCAGCCCTTTGGCTTTAATTCTTTGACATCCGTCTTTATTCGCGGTTCTTTTGATACTTATAAAACGTCCATCTTCAATCAAAACATTGGTATCTTTTTCCCAACCTTCTGTTGTTAGTACATCTACACCTTCGATTACTACCTTTGTATTTGTTTTCAGTCTCGAATATTGTCTTAAATCTTGTTGTAATGCCACGACTTATACCGTTAATAATTCTAAGTTTTGTATTAAACAGGCGGAAAAGTATTATTGCGTATTTATCAAACGTTGTTTGTGTATTTATGTGTATTATTTTTTAGATTTATTCATAAATTATCAATCCCTACCCATAACGAGACGAGATTTTTCATACCTCTATAAAGTTTATTTTTGCAGTTGATATTCTATAACATAAATCACCTAATTAAACTTTAATTTTATTATTCTCTAAGCGATAAATGTATATTGAATTACGCTTCAGATTATTCTCTTCACGCTATTTTTACACTATTTGATGCTTCTACTAATTTAGTTTACGTTGAATTATCAAATTATTGAGTCATGGGAGTAGAAGCAATACGAGCATATTATAGGTTATTTATAGTATAAGTGAATTCATCTACTGATAAATATTACTAAAATTCACTATTTGGCTAAACAAGCACCTCTTTTCTACAATACAATTATCTCATAGCTGGAAATACTAGTATAAAAATCTCTATATTTTTCTAAATTACTAGCGGACAAAGTAATATGATTTAATTTTGAAATTATTTTACGTTTTCAATTATTGACAAAATAATTATCAAAATTTTTGTAATTTTTGTAACCTATGGTTATTGACAAATCAAATAACACGTAAATTATGCAAAACCTTTAAAAAGTAAAGCAGGATCAAGCTATAAATTAGCGATGAAATTATATTTTCAACGGCTTTGCAGAATTCATTACCGATAATTCCTTACCGAAAAAAGCTGTTCTCGCAAACTTGAAGGTGCATAACCTAATTCAAAAGCTTTGGAACTATCTAAAGAAACATCACTAGCTCTAGGCGCAGCCATTTTGACATCTTTTTGTAGGCTGGCTGTAATTTTAGCGCTAGGAATATCAAAAATTTCCACCAACAAACGACCAAAATCGTAACGGGAAATTCTTTCTTTGCCACCTAAATGAATAATTCCTATGCCTTTATCTAAAGCTAACAACAATCCCTCGGCGGCAGTCTTACCACTCACCGGCGTGCGAAATTCATCAACAAATAACTTTAATTCCTTTCCTTCTTGAAGCGTTTTGAGAAAGGATTGTAAAAAACTAGTTGCTGTCGGAGTTGCACCACCAAACATCAAAGGCATTCTACAAATGGCGGTTTGGGGATAACGTTTCAACATGCCATTTTCTGCTATGACTTTGTGTTCCCCGTAAATATTTACTGGATTGACGCTATCTGTTTCTTTATAAAAACCCTTCAAACCATCAAATACTAAATCGGTTGAAGTAAAAACGCAAGGAATTGAATTATCTGCACATAATCCTGCTATATTCAGCGATGCTGTGACGTTAATTGACAGCGATTCTTCTGGATGAGTTTGACAAAAATTCGGCTGAGATTGCGCTGCTGTATGGATAACTGCTGATGGCTGGATTTCTTGAAATAATTTCTTAAGTTCGGAAAAATCAGTTAAATCAAGTTTTACTAATTTGGTTCCCTCAATATCCAAATTGTGAGAAAAATAGGTTCCATACACATCCCATTTTTGCTTTGCCAGTTCGCACAAATGCCATCCTAGAAACCCACTTGAGCCAGTGATTAAGAGCTTTTTCATCATCAATCCGCGAACACCGTCATAGTTATCAACTATCAGTAACCAGTTACAAGTTATCACTTGATGTAAAACTTTGTAAGCTCTAAATTACAAACTTTACTTTATAGAGCATTTTACTGACTCTTAACTCGTTCCCAGCCTCCAGGCTGGGAATGCAATTCATAGAGGCTCTGCCTCCACTATTTAAAAGCAAAGGACAACTTCCTTTAAAGTCTTTACCTTAGTAACATCGGTTTATTGTTATATCATTTCTTTATAAAGATGCGCCGAATTAAGCCTACGCAGGTAGGCTTTGTATCAGTAGCTCCACTCTTTCAGAGTGAGAGCGATTGAGCGCAGCCTCATACAGAATTGGTATTAACTATTCAAACTCTACATCTTCATAAATTTCTGCCATTGTCATTTCAACTTCAACTGATTGCATTTTTAGGATAGTTTCTTCAGCTAAAGTTTCTAAGAACCATTGATTTCCATAAACTTTACGATAAACCTCAATTTTCATTTGAGATTGATGAACTAAAACATACTCTTGTAATGAAGGTATTTGTCGGTAATTATATAATTTTTCAATCCTATCTATACGTTCAGTAATTGGTGAAATAACCTCTACAATTAAACAAGGACGAGATTTGAAATACATGTCTCTATCTTGAGAATCTTTTACAACCGATGCCTCTGGATAATAAAAAGCATTTATCGGTTCAATTCGTACTTTCATATCAGATGCAAATACATGACAATCAGTACCGTATAGCTGGGTTCGCAATCTGGAAAATATATTTTCGGAAATGATTTTTAAGTTATAAGATTCTCCCACCAAGGGATACATTTGTCCGTTAATATACTCGTACCTAACCAGACTTTCTAAATCAAATTGCAGATATTCGTCGATACTGGAATCTATATATTTTGGTTGAGAATACATTTTTATTTTAAACCAGGTATGTTCATTTATCATACCGGGAGATAAAAATTATTTGTTATTGTTTTATTTGAAGTTTTTGATAATATTTTATTATTGTTTAGTACATTTACTAAAAATAAAATCAAAATAGGAAATTAAGGGGTAAAAGATAAATTACCCCTTATTGCTAATTCCTAATTCCTAACTCTTCACCGTTGAATCAATTCTTGAAACTGCTTGGTATTACGAACTTTAGCGAAATCTGGGTCGATTTTTGCTAGTTTTTCGTATTTACCTGGAAATAGTTTCATAGCTTTTTGCAGATTGTCCATCGCTGCTGTAGTATTCTTCTGCAATGCATAGGTGCAAGCTTTGTTGTAATATGCTTGATGTTTGTCAGGTTTAATCGCAATAGCTTTGTCGTAAGATGCTAAAGCTTGCTTGTATCGCTGCAAATTAGTTAAGGCAATACCCCGATTAATCCAAGCTTCGTATTTGTCAGGTTTGATAGCAATGGCTTTGTCGTAAGAAACTACTGCTTCTTGGTAGAGTCGCATCGCTGATAAAGTATTTCCCCGGTTATACCATGCTTCATCCCTTTTCGGTTGAACGGCGATCGCCCTATCGTAGGAACCCAAAGCTTGCCCGTATCTTTGCAAAGCGGCTAAAGCATTTCCCCTGTTAATCCAAGCTTCGGCGTTATCGGGTGCGGCGATTACCACCTGATCGTAAGCTGCGATCGCATCTTCATAGCGATTTGCTTCTAAGAATTTATTTCCTTGAACAAAGAAGTCTTCTGTCTGCCTAACAGAGGCTTGTGTAAGCAACCGAGCAACGTTGGTTTCTTGCACTGCTTTTTTGTTATCCTGTCTCGTTGATTCTGCCCAATCACTACAACCAAGTATCAAGAAAGCAGTTAAGCCAGAGGCAACAAAACGGCTACAAAATGCCATGTCGTATCCATAGAAATCATAAAATCATCCTAAATCTTTTTCTTATCTTTAACAAGTATCTACAAAAACTTATTCATTAATTGTTTTGTCCTTTTTTATAGTAAAATACCTTCTTCAAAATGATTTGTTACTTGCTTAAATAAAGGCATGATTTTACCACTAATGGTTATTTAAATGTATGCTTCGCATGTTTATGACAACTCATTTATTCGCATTTACTAGCTTACTTTAGTATAAATTTGTATTCAAACCTTTCCTGGAAGCTATTATATATAAGGTTTTATCGCAATATACTTAAATATTTAACCTATAAATTATTTTGATTTTATTTAAATATACAACCAGCAAATAGCTTGATGATTTAATGAATAAAAATTAATTTCACTCTGTAATTGTAAGAATATACACATAGTACTAAATAAATATTAAAGTAAGTTAAAAAAAGACTAAATATAACCGATAAGCTAATTCAATCAACTTCAAAATATAAAGTACAAATAATTCCCCAATATTATTCATCACTAATAAGTAAACAGTAATACTTGTAGAGATAAAATTATCCAAATTAAAGTATCAATTATTTCACTCAAGGACTTAGTAAAAAGGCACATCTTTATTTTAGGGGTAAAAACATCCTTTTTTTCTACCCCCTCTCCCCCTCTTCCCCCTCTTCCCCCTCTCCCAAACTTACACTCGCCAATTAAAAACATCCTCTTATACTGTTAATGAGAAATCGGAAATATAATTCCTCAAGGTAAAAACAGTTTCTGCATTTACAATGCGCCATTTACTGCTGCTGATGTCAAAATATAATCATGTCAATCGAATCTAACTCCCATTCATCGCAGTCTCGGAGCCAACAACCCGCATCCGAAGACAAATGGCAACCGGATGAATTTGAAAGCATAGCGGGTACAAACGAGTTGCCTAACGGACTTAGCGCTCAACAAGTCAACTCAGCTATCGCTTCCGTGCAGTCGCAACAAAACACCACAGCCTTACAACAAGCCCGCTCTACATTTCCCGAAAACAGTTCTACCGAGCTACAAGTAACGCCACGAGCATTATTAATAACTTTATTTACAACTTTAGTTACCGTTGTTGGTATAGTCATAAATCAGCCAATAGTCGGCATTGTCGGAACAGTATCGACATTACTTTTATCAGCAATAATACTTTTTCCGTGGTTGCAAGTTGTAGTCACCGAATTGCTCACACCCCAACAGCGAGCGTTGATTATTGCTTTTTTGGGTATAACCGTTGCGATCGCAGGCTTAGTAAAATTCGTTCCGGGTACAATCGATTGGGATATTTCGGGAACCTTAGCCGATTGGTTTGGTGCGTTAGGACAAATTTTGATTGCCATTATTGCAGTTTATGTTGCTTGGCGACAGTATGTCATTTCTAAAGATTTGACAATTCAGCAAAATTTACTGACAATTCAGCAAAATAATATTACTCAGCAGCAGACAATCGACACGTATTTTCAAGGCATTTCCGATCTAGTATTAGATGAAGAAGGATTATTAGAAGATTGGCCACAAGAAAGATTACTTGCAGAAGGGCGTACTGCTTCAATTTTAAGTAGCGTTGACGCAGTTGGTAAAGCCAAAATTCTGCGTTTTTTATCTCGTTCCAAATTATTAACGCCGCTACAGCGCGATGCACATCTAGGTAGAGCAATTTTAGATGGTAGTGGAGGTTATGCCGAAGACTTAGTCGCAGGAGTGCGAGTAATTGATTTGGGAGTAATGCTAGCAGGTGCTAATCTTTCCGGTACCGATTTACGGTGGACGGATTTAAGCGAAGCCAATTTAGTACGAGTTAACTTAAACAACTGTGACTTAGTAAAATCAAACCTTTGTCGGGCAATATTATACGAAGCTAACTTATCGGGAGCCGACTTAAATGGAACCAAATTATTTTACGGTTCATTAGAAACAGCATCACCCCGCAGTCGGCTGCATCCACCCAATTATCGAACTGGGGAGCGCACCGGAGCAGTAGTAGAAAAAGCTAATTTCACCAACATAAAAAGAATCTCTCAAGCCAACCGTCATTATTGTTGCAGTTGGTGCGGCGAAGAAAGTAGAAAAACAATTCCCGGTGGTTGTGAAGGGATTGAAAATAAGTTAGGTAGGTGATTGAACATTGGGAATTGGGAATTAGGAATTGGGCATTGGGCATTGGTAATGGGTAATTGGTAATTTGTAGGTTGGGTGAAACGAAGTGCAACCCAACGTTATCTAGAAAACTAAACCAAATATTTTCAAATATGCGCTTTATTCAAAAATATATTTTACATAATCCGATCTAAAACCAAAATATTGATGTTGGGTTGCGGCGCATTCTCAATATTTCATACACCATAAATAATTCATGCGCCTTTAACCCAACCTACCACTATAAGAAAACGAAAAACTTTCTCAGTCTGATTTATCAGACTTTGTATATTAGCCTGGGAATTTATTCCAAGGTGAGTTATGAGGCTCATACTCAAATGGTGCATTCCGGTGAATTAAAATCAACTAAAAAAATTAATCATGACTTTTAAAGAATTTTGACAGCGATATGATGCTGGGGAAAGAGATTTTAGTAATTGGTAGGTTGGGTTGAACAAGCAGTTACTTTGTATGTTGAATTTCGTTCCTCAACCCAACATGATTTGGAACGCAAAACCAAATAATTTAAACAGGACAGGTTTTATTCAAAAATATATCTTACATAATCCGATCTAAACCCAAAATATTGATGTTAGGTTGGGTTGCATTCTCAATATTTCATACACCATAAATAATTCCTGCGCCTTTAACCCAACCTACCATCTATTCCCAATGCCCAATGCCCAATGCCCCATTCCCAATTTCAAAATTTTAAGAAAAATGAAGCCAACACATCTATGCGAAATTACTAATTCCCCATTAAAATCTACCAATGTCGGGTTATAAACTAAACACCCGAAACCAAAAACCACTAATTTACTTTCTCTGCTGTGAAATTGAGATTAATCCGTTTGATTCCATTTCTTGATGATACTGTGTCTAGTTGGGCATTAGAAGCCCGCTTGTTACGCTGGTTAAGCTTGATTTGGCTGTTTGTAGGTTTAGCCGTATTATTTTCAGCTTCTTATCCACTTGCTGACGTTAAGCATGGTGATGGACTTTTTCTTTTCAAACGTCAACTGATAACTGTATTTTTAGGCTTGATACTTTTCAATATCATTGTAAATTTACCGTTTCATAAAATAATCGGAGTGTCCCATTGGCTGTTAATGCTGTTTTTGGGGTTGATTTTTCTGACTTTAGTTCCAGGTTTGGGTACTAGGGGGATTTATGGTACGACTCGTTGGTTTTCAATTGGGGGATTCACCATTCAACCTTCGGAATTTATCAAACCCTTCTTGGTATTGCAAAGTGCGCGGGTTTTTGGAAATTGGGAAAGACTTAGTTGGGGAATTCGTATTGCTTGGTTAGTGGTTTTTGGTTTTGCACTATTAGGAATTCTTGCTCAACCTAACTTGAGTACCACCGCTCTTTGCGGTATAACTATTTGGTTAATCGCCCTGGCAGCTGGTTTACCTTACAAATATTTAGGAGGTAGCGCTGGTGCGGGAGTTATTTTAGCGCTGATGAGCGTTACCGTTAATAAATATCAACGCTTGCGGATTACTTCTTTTATTAACCCTTGGGACGATCCTCAAGGTACAGATTACCAGTTAATTCAAAGTTTATTAGCGGTAGGCTCGGGTAATACTTGGGGTTCGGGATTTGGGCTTTCCCAACAAAAGCTTTCTTGGCTACCAATTGCAGATAGCGACTTTATTTTTGCTGTGTTTGCTGAAGAATTTGGTTTTGTTGGCAGCGTCACGCTGTTGGTAATGTTGGCTGTATTCGCAACTTTGGGATTTATAGTAGCTCTGAAAGCCAAAAGTGTTATATACAGATTATCGGCAGTTGGAATTACTACCTTACTTACAGGGCAATCTTTTATAAATATTGGTGTTGCCAGTGGAGTTTTACCAACAACTGGTTTACCTTTACCTTTTTTTAGTTACGGCGGCAGTTCGATAATTGCTACATTGGTTGCCACAGCTTTATTAATTCGAGTTGCAAGGGAAAGTAACGAAGCTGAAGTGGTTCCAATCCGCAGACAGCCGACAAAACCCAGACGCGAACGACGGTTTTTACATAGAAATAAGTCTTAATTTAATACTTTTTATTCCACAGCAAGCAAATATATATTAAACTTGCTTGAATTATTCCCGTGCATGTTAGTAAGGTGAACTGTAAGTAGACTCATATAAAAATCAGTTTACCAACCGTTTTTATATAGCCCGCATCAGCGGGCTTTATTTATGATTGAAAGCTTTCAGAGCATAAGCACAAAAATCATAAATAAAATCAGCAACTTTTCATTTTCCCTAAATTCCCCACGAATTTGCCCGAAAGGGGACATAAAAACTATACTTGTTTAGCATCTTCTTAATATTTAAGATTTTGCCTTTAATATTTTAGATTATTTATATAGCAATCCTATATAAGTTGTAAAAAAGATAGGTGCCAGAAACCCGGTTTTGTCAAAAAACCGGGTTTCTCAAATCTCACGAATGATTGAGGAATGCTATCTCAATAATTCCAGTAACTCAGTGCAAAATTATAAGCGAAAATAAGCTTTTTTCTAATTCATCCTTTTAACAATTATAATCCGACGGAAAAACTGCTCACTGTTCACTGCTCACTGCTCACTGATAACTGATATGTCTTGGTTTTTCTTTGCAATTTCCACAGCTTTTTTAGAATCACTCAGGGATATTTTCAATAAAAAGACGGTTTCAGTAATTGACGAATATATTCTAGTTTTTTCGTTTAATCTATTAACAGCAATATTCGCTTCACCGCTACTATTTTTTAACGATATTCCAGCTTTAGGCGATAATTTTTTTTACGCTTTAATTGCCATCGGAGTTTTCAATACCATCGCATTTGTACTTTTTTTCAAAGCCATCAAAGCATCAGATTTATCAATAGTTGCTCCCATAACAACATTAAGTCCGATATTCTTATTAATTACCTCTCCTTTTATTGTCGGTGAATTTCCCAACGCTATCGGTATTTTAGGAATATTTATTATTGTGATTGGTGCTTATGTATTGAAATTTCAAGATAAAACCAGCGGATATTTAGCTCCCTTTAAATCATTATTCAAAGAAACCGGCTCAAGATTAATGTTCGGAGTAGTATTAGTATGGAGCATTACCGCCAATGTTGATAAAATCGGCGTACAAAATTCCTCTCCAATTTTCTGGACAATTACCGCACATTTAAGCGTAGCTCTATTTATCTTACCTATAGTATTTCTGAATTCAAAACCAAATATTCAAAACATCAAATCTAACTTCAAAAACTTAATTTTAATCGGTTTTATAAATACCTTGGCAATATTATGTCAAATGAGTGCATTACAGCTTGCTCTCGTATCCTTTGTAATTGCAGTCAAACGCACCAGCGCCTTATTTAATGTTTTATGGGGTTGGTTAATTTTTAAAGAACAAGGTATTAAAGAAAGAATTGCCGGATCGATGATTATGATTTTGGGAGTTGTGGTAATTACATTATCAAAAATGTTTTAGTTGAAACCTCACCCCTTTTCTCGTTACAAGGCTCTGCCTTGTAATGCATATCAGGAGGCTCTGCCTCCTATTAAGGCGGAGCCTTTAGGTATGGGTTCCCAGCCGGAGTCTGGGAACCAGTTACAGTAGAAACCCGCCTTATGCCACTTCTGGTTACAAGGCTCTGCCTTGTAATGCATATCAGGAGGCTCTGCCTCCGCTACAATATTAAGGCAGAGCCTTTAGATATTGATTCCCACTCAGAGACTGGAAGATAACTGTTCACTAATAACTGCTCACTGTTAACTGTTTATGCTCGAAACCCTGCAAACTCAACTTTATCAACTCGAACAATTTGCGAATTCCCTTGTTTCTAACCAATTAACTCACCTCAGTTTGATAAGCATCGGCATTATTTTCCTAGCTGGTTTGCTTACCAGTCTTACTCCCTGTATGCTTTCGATGCTGCCCATCACCATTGGTTATATCGGCGGTTATGAAGCGAAAAGCCGCATCCAAGCAGCCGCTCAATCTACTTGGTTTGCTTTGGGATTGGCAACAACTCTTGCAGGACTCGGTATTATAGCAGCAACAGTAGGAAAAGTCTACGGTCAAATTGGTATTGGTTTACCGATTGTTGTCAGCGTCATTGCTATTTTAATGGGATTAAATCTACTCGAAGCTTTACCTTTGCAGCTTCCTGATTGGGGTGGTACCGATTGGATTTCTCAAGAATTACCCCAAGGTGTAAGAGCATATTGTATTGGATTAAGTTTCGGTTTGGTAGCTTCTCCTTGCAGTACTCCCGTTTTAGCAAGTTTACTAGGATGGGTTGCTAGCACAAAAGATTTAATTTTAGGTGCTGCTTTATTACTTTCCTACACGGCAGGTTATGTGACACCATTGATTTTAGCCGGTACTTTTACCGCTTCAATAAAGAAAATAATCGAAATACGTCGTTTTTCTGGTTGGATTAATCCCGTTAGCGGCGCATTATTAGTCGGATTCGGCGTATTTTCCTTAATTTCTCGCATTCCCCTTTAATAATTCCTAATTAATAACTCCTAACTCCTAACTCATAACTCCTAACTAAAATTAAATGACTTTAGAAGAATCCTCAAAATCACCCTTAGCAGCATTCACAAGCTTTATCCGCAAGGAATTTCTACCAGTACTTACAGACTTGCGGTTGGCAATAATCCTACTGTTAGCGATCGCTGCATTTAGTATTACCGGTACAGTCATCGAACAAGGGCAATCTGTCGCTTTCTACCAAGAAAATTATCCGGAAAATCCGGCTTTATTTGGTTTTATCACCTGGAAAGTAGTTATAATCCTTGGTTTAGACCACGTTTATCGTACCTGGTGGTTTTTATCTCTACTTATATTCTTCGGAGCTAGTTTAACAGCTTGTACTTTCACCCGTCAGCTTCCAGCATTAAAAGCAGCACGTCGTTGGAAGTTTTTCGATAAGCCCCGAAGATTTCAAAAGTTAGCCTTGAGTGCGGAATTCGATGTTGACAAAGACAATTTTACGTCTATTCAAAATCTGACTGAAATTCTGCAACAGCGCCGCTACAAAGTTTTTCAGGAAGACAATGATAAACTCTACGCTCGCAAAGGAATTATCGGTAAAATTGGTCCGATTATAGTCCACATCGGGATTGTAGTTATTTTACTTGGTTCAATTCTAGGAGCTATGACGGGATTTATGGCTCAGGAAATGGTTGCTAGTGGCGATACATTCCAAGTTAAAAATATCATAGATGCCGGACCTTGGGCGATGTCGCAAGTTCCCAAAGATTGGGCTGTAAAAGTAAATCGCTTCTGGATTGATTATACTTCTACCGGAGAGATTGACCAATTTTACTCGGATATGTCGGTATTAGATCAAGAAGGGAAAGAAGTAGACAAAGACACGATTTTCGTCAACCATCCTTTACGACACAAAGGAGTTACCCTTTATCAAACTGATTGGGGAATTGCAGCAGTAAAAGTAAAAGTCAACAGAAGTCCTATTTTTGAACTTCCGATGGCACAACTTGACACCGGCGGAAAAGGACGACTTTGGGGTACTTGGATTCCCACCAAGCCGGATTTGAGTGAAGGCGTTTCTTTGTTAGCCAAAGATTTACAGGGAACCGTATTAATTTACGATGCTAAAGGTAAACTAGTTAATACCGTCCGCGAAGGAATGACTGCCGAGGTTAATGGCGTTACCTTAAAAATATTAGAAGTAGTTGGTTCTACTGGATTGCAAATTAAAGCAGACCCAGGTATACCAGTCGTTTATGCTGGTTTTGCTTTATTAATGATGGGAGTAGTAATGAGTTATTTTTCTCACTCCCAGGTGTGGGTATTGCAGGAAGAAGATAACTTATATGTTGGCGGTAAAACCAATCGCGCTCAAGTTGCTTTTGAAGGAGAAATGGTAGAGATTTTTGAGCAGGTAAATTCTCAATCAAAAGGTGAATCTACAAAGTCTCTAGTTTCGATATAAGTTGGGAATTGGGCATTGGGCATTGGGCATAATGTTGTTGTATTATATTCAACCGAAAAACGCTATATAATGCAGGATTTGAATATTGGATTTTTGAGTGCTAATCAAACGACTGTCAAATCAAAAGGTAGAGAATTTCTAGACTTATTACGCACTTATCTACCAGCTTTCAATCCTGTTCGCTATGGAGCTTGGGAACCCTTAAATAATTACTTTAACTTTAGTAATATTGAAAAGCCTCTGCAATGCTCGAATAACGAATATTTTCTTTGGAAAAGTAAGCGTCATGCTTGTGAAGAGATTGCTTCAATGGACAGTAAATCCATCCATTCTAGTATTGATATTATTGGCAAGTCCGAATCGGTTGATTGTACTCAAGTCGTTAGTTTCTTTTTAAAGACTACTGAATTAATCAAACCCGACTTTGCCTATGTCCACTTATTTTCCGACGAGGAACTACATACAATTACCAAAGGAATTAATACAACTTTCTACGATATGTCAATGCCTTTTCGGACTGGTATATCTACATATGAGTTACGAAAGTACATACCTAATTTGTGTTGGGGAACTATTTTTGGTTCTCCATATATCAAACTTTTTGAGCGAGAGCATATTTTGTCTTCCCCAGCTTCAAAAGTTCAGCAACTATCTGAGAATGCAATATATATTCAGCTAAGTGAAGATCTTACAGACTTGAAGCAACTTATCAAAGCGTGAATGCCAGCCGCAAGAAAGTTAAACAACACCTAAATAATAATACTTTTCTCGATTTTGAATTAGGTAGGAAGTATCAATACAATACTCCTGAGTTTTATTTTGTTTAGGAAAATGTTGGATTACGCCTTATTTCAGTTCAAATCTTGCAATGTCGTTAAGCCCCAATACTCGCCTTGAAATAAATTTCAAGGCTAATATGCAAAGTACGTTAAAACGCACTAAAAGCCTTACCTAGTCTGATTTATCAGACTTAGTTTTTGAGCCTGGGAATTTATTCCAAGGCGGTTGTTAAAATAGTGCATAATGTTGGTTTCACCTAACTAACATTATTTTCCTGTTATACCGAATTATCGAAACAGCTTAAATAAGATGAGACGTTGCACTGCAACGTCTCTACATTGTTAATTTATATTTATCGTAGTTAGAAACTGGAATTCTTTTTGTGAAAGTAAAGATAGATTATTTTGATTTCTCGACTATCTCCAATGCCCTATTCCCTATTTTTTATGATTAACTTCCACAACGGTATGTACGTTACCGCGTGGCGTAAAATCGGCTTTCACATTAATTTCCAAAGGGTCGCAAGCTGCAACAATATCATCTAAAATTTGATTGGCTGATTCTTCGTGGGAAATATATCTATCCCTATAACTATTGATGTAAAGCTTGATTGCCTTTAATTCCACAACCTTTTCGTCGGGGACGTAATTTACATAAATTGTCGCGAAATCTGGATAACCGGAAAACGGACATTTACAGGTAAATTCTGGCAAAGTAATACTGATATTGTATCTTCTGCCAACGCGGGGATTGGGAAAAGTAATTAACTTTCCTTCCGAAATCTCGCGCTCGCCATATTTAACTTCAATATCTGTCTGTGTCATTTATACTTACTAATAATTAATAATTTAAATAGTTAACAGCGAATAGAGAATAGAAAAATAATCTAAAAGCTAAAATTAAATAACTCTTACTGTTAACTGTTAACTGTTAACTGTTAACTGACTATTCCCCTTCCCAATCGGGACAGCTTTCATCTTCATACCCGCTTGGATGCATACCGCAAACTAATAAATTACCGTTGTAAACTTGTCCGTGATAGTTACGGCAACCCATGCAGGCAGGATTTTTTTCTGCTGTGGGTTCAACAGGATAAGGCAGATGACTGCTCAAGTCATCTCCTAAAACATCTTCAAAATCCCAATAGACTTCTAAAAATGGTTCTGCTAAATCCTGCAAATACTGATCTACCTCAG
Source organism: Rivularia sp. PCC 7116 (assembly GCF_000316665.1). Classification (GTDB taxonomy): domain Bacteria; phylum Cyanobacteriota; class Cyanobacteriia; order Cyanobacteriales; family Nostocaceae; genus Rivularia. The sequence goes on from NC_019678.1 coordinate 4,275,775, forward strand.
AAAGTAGTGAAGTTTGAACTTGTTCGCTAAGCTCTTCAGTCATTTCAATAAAAGTATCTACTACTTCTGTCATCCCCGTAAAGAAGCGTTCTACTTCATCCGATACCGATTTTACTATGTCCGAAAAATCTTTTTGCCACTCATCCATAAAAAATAGTCCTCACTCTCTTTAATAATAGGACATTTATTTCAACGCTTTTAACACGTCTTCAGGAGGGTGGCAATTAACAAATGTAACCGTTTAGCACTCAAAAACCATTTACAAAATGCTTAATGTTGTGCGGGTCTAAAATACTAAAAGTTCACCCCAAGGGATATTCTATAATAATAATCCTGGAATGTCCGTTAACTATCTTCAGGCAATTACTAGCTTTGAGCTTAATAATACACCGATGTCTTAGTTACTGGTCGCGCTGCAAACGACGCAATTCTTCTTGCATCCGTTTAACTTGATCGCGCAACTTATCCACATCTTGAACCTCTGGCGATTCCTTTTCGCTGGGTTCTTCATCATCCCCTAAAATTTCAATGCGGCGGGGTTCAGCCCGAGTTGTGCTTTCTTCGCTTCCATCACTCGCAGATGATTGAGCTTGTTTCATCATATCTTCTACAAACTTCCGGGCTTCTTCGGCGTTCATTTCGCCCTTTGCAACCATTTCATCTGCTAGTTTTTGGGCTTGCGATCGCAATTCGGCTAAAGTTCCACCTGCTTTTTCGCTAGCGTAAGAGGCTAACCCAACACCAAGGTAAAAAGCTTTTTTAGCAATATCTCCGAAACCAGGCATTATACAGCAATACTCTTAAAAATAGGGCGACCCGGAGTCTACGCCTACTGCAAGCATCCCGTATTGCTGCTACCGTCAGGTCCTGACAAAGTTTGGGCGTTGCAGTTGCATAGGTCCAGGTCTAGAAACAATATAGCACTAATTTGTTAAAATGTGGAACAAACTGCATGTAATTTTATTTATTCGACTATAAGCCGCCATTCGTATAGCTTATAGTCAACGCAATTATTTTCAATCAATGGATCGCGGGAAACAATTGCTTGGGCTTCATCCATTGAAGCTGCCTTAAATAGTAGCATTCCGCCACCATACTGCGCCCAATAGCCAGTTTTTGCTTCGTGTCCTTTATTTTTCAAGTCTTCTACATAAGCTTTGTGAGCGGGAACGTATTTATCGAAGGTGGATTTATCAACTTTACCTGTTTCTATTTTCGCAAACCACGGCATTTGATTCTACTTCCTTGAAAATATTATGGGCTATTTGTGCTTATTTATTAACTGTAAAAGAAAGTAGTTCTATGGGAGTAACACATTGATATTGCGTTTTGCTTGCTCGTGTGTGACACAAGTAAGAAGGGCAAAGAGAAAATAATTTTATTTGCAAGACTTATAAACAATTGTGAATTTGATAAGCTCGTAATCATTAAGATTCGGAATGACAAAGTACGAAACGAATCAACAAACTAATAAATATTTCAAACATTATGTAATTGTAAATTTCTTCTTGCGTCGTCTGAAGACAGCACCGGATACAACAGCGCCAAGAGCTAGAATTCCCGTGGTAGGTTCGGGAACTTCTGCTTTAGCAAAAGTCATGCGATCGAAAGCAACCATATCATTTGTTCCTTTTACAGTATCGCTAACATCGAACCGAACCTGAGTGAAATAATCAGCTTCAGAGTCAGCTATATAGCCAGAGTAGAAAGCTGTGCCTCGAATAGTATCTACATTTTTTTCTTTCTTCATTGTTTCAGGATCGGAAATTCCTAAGCTGACATATTTTGTGTCGCCACTCGCAAGGGTAAACTCAACACCCATCACACCACCACGCTCAAAGTCAGTACCGTAGAAACCAAAAGCTGACATTTTTTGTGCGAAATCAAAAACGATGCTGCTATCTTTTCCTGCATTAGTGTTTAGGAACTGGTTTTCCTGCCAGTCTGTACCTTCTTCGCTGATACCGTAGCGACCACCCTGGAAATTTGTACCACCATTAGCCTTTCCATTCGTTTTTTCGATTGATGAGCGTAGTTTCCAATCGTCAACGCCTGGTGTTTGAGCATTCAAATTCTCGTCCAAGATTTCCATATTGACAATGCTACCGTCAGTAGTTTTGACATCCAGGTCGTAATATAGTCTGCCTTGATTCTTGTCTTCATCATTGTCTCCGTCAGCGGTGAAGCCTTCATTAACTTCAAAGTTAACGGTTCCAATTGATGCTCCGCCAAGTGCGTTCAAAAAATCCTGTTCGGCTTGGAAGCTATTTTCTAATTCTGATGCGAATGGTACGTCTGTAACTCTGTCGCTGCTACTAGGATTTCCGAAATGTTGAAGGTCTTCACCAAAAAATGAGGCTGCTTTAGCAGAGGAAGCACTGCTAGCAATTCCAACTAAACTGACTGCTAAGGAAGCAAAAACCAAACCTAACTCTTTAAACTTCATTTTATTAATTCCCTTTTGATTTTGAATACTTTAGTCTTTAGCGCTACTGGTGTCTTTTTTTCAAACTCCGTAGGTAAGTAGGCAGAAATAAATATAACAATGGAACAAACTATACATCAGCCTAAACTCTTACTCCGACTGCCTGTCTTAATTTCAATTTTCAACACTAATCTACTTAGCGTTTTATCTTGTGTTCGCACTCTAATAAACCAGAATATGAACTGACAAGAAGATTGAATTAATTTCCACTTTAACTTCTAAATTCTGTGATTCACCAGTATTTATGCGGATAAAGCAGCTTAAATGCAATTAATTTATAATAATTTAATAGATAATAAGGGTTGCGAATATTTATTTTTTACATCGCACGGAGATTAAACAACTTTAAAATATCCGAGTATTTTCTGATTGTCAGTGATTATTAACTCTGACAATAACAGCTAAAATTTTAGTACGTATAATTATTTATGCCGTTAGTGGCTTATTTTACTAATTTACTTTTTATAAAGAAATGAATTATCACTAATCAAAAACTGAAAATGAGTCTCTACTTCATTGCTTTATTGCCACCACAGACAATTCAAGATTACGCTACGGGGGTTAAGCAGTATTTTGCTGATAACTACGACAGCAAGCACGCTTTTAAATCACCGCCACACATTACTTTACAACCCCCATTTGAATGGGATACCGATAAAGCTGTGGCTTTGGAGGAATGTTTGCAGAATTTTGTGATGGGAAGAAATGTTATACCAATAACTCTCGATGGCTATAATGCCTTTCCACCTAGGGTTATATATATAGATGTAGTTCAAACTCCAGATTTAATGAATTTGCAAGGTGATTTAATGGCGTATCTGGAGAATAATTTAGGAATAGTTGACAAGGTAGGAAAATCTCGCGGTTTTACCCCTCATATGACAGTTGCTTTTAAAGATTTGAAGCGAAGCAAATTTTATGCTGCTTGGGAAGAATTTAAAAATCGAGAATTACATTTTGAGTTTGATGCTAGAAAGTTAACGCTATTGAAGCATGAAAACAAGCGATGGAATATTGTTAAAGAGTTTGAATTTGTATTTTGAATGACATTATTAACAAAATAATCTCAAGCTAAAGTTTCGAGGATTTTCCTACTTGTATTAAAAACTTATAGTAATGTGACCTAACATTCCTTATACTATCATTGCGTAATCTAGTTTACTTTGAAGGCAGTTTAAGCAATAGTTTTATCAGGAGATAATTTTCATGCAGCCAGAAACAAAGCAGGCTTATCAAGAAAAAGTCAAGGCTCAACTCGACAAGCTAAACGCTCAAATAGATCAAATAAAAGCGCAAGCTGCTGAAGCCAAAGCTGATGCTGAAATTGATTATCGTGGCACGATAGAGAACTTAACTAGCAAGCGCAATGCAGCACAAGCCAAATTGGATGAAATTAGTAAAGCTTCTGAAGATGCCTGGGAAGATTTAAAAGTTGGTTTTGAAAGTGCTTGGAATGAACTTGATGCAGCTTTCAAGAATGCAATGAATAAATTCCAGTAATTCTCGATTTTGATTCGCAATTAGATTTAAAGCTGTATAAATTGAGTAATTTATCATATTTATGCAGCTTTTCTTGATATATCACTAAAAAATAACTAATTAATTGAATATTTATAGTTATAAATATTTGTTGTGTTTTGGTATTTAAAATCTATCAATCGCTTGGATATAAAAACACCTCAGAAAATGATTTTAATTAAGAAATCGTAAATAAATTTAAGAGAATAAAAAAAACAGCGACTATGAAAAAATCTGCGGTTGGAAAAACTAACATTGGATTGTATTAAAATATCTCCCAATACTGCTCGGTTAAGGGGATATCCTCCCTAACCCTGCTTAAAAAGGAGGCAATAAAAGTCCCCTTTTTAAGGAGGTTGGGTAATCTGAAAATGAGTTTAATTGCTTAACCGAATAGTATTAAAATATCTGCGTATTTCCAATTGAGGTAGAATATATTTCCGGAAAACCTACGGATAGTGTGTAGTTATGAAAGCGAAAAAGATACAATAACCCAACATATCATGACTACAAGCTTGATTGTTCTCGAAGCAGGTGCCGCTGGATTAAAAGTTACTAAGCTGCAAGAAGCTTTGAAACAGCTTAATTTCTATTTTAGTTCAATCGATGGTATTTTCGGTACGAAAACTAAAGCTGCGGTAGTCAAATTTCAACAGCCTTACAGCCATCTTCCTAATAACGGGCTTGTTGATGCAGAAACAATTTTACAACTGGATGAAGATGTATGGTTATCAGCAAAAGAAGTTTTACGGGAAGGTTGTACAGGTGAAGATGTCAAAGCCCTTCAAGAAATATTTACTGTCTTTGATTTACATACTTTAATTGTTGATGGATATTTTGGCAGAAAAACAAAGGAAGCTGTAATTTGGTTTCAACAAAATTGGGGTTTGCAAGCAGACGGTATTGTCGGAAAACAAACTTGGGCTGGTTTATATCGTCATCAGGTTCATGATATACCCTATGAAGATAGAGTAAAAGCTTTCTTTGGTGAATTAGATACAGAATCATTTATTAAATTACCGCTTCAAAAAGGTGATAAGGGAAACGACGTTTTGATTTTACAAAAGTTTTTTAATCATGCTTCTGGTAGTACTCACGGGATTTTAGAAGATGGCGATTTTGGGCAAGCAACCGAACAAGCTGTGCAAACCTTTCAGCAACGCAATGGTTTAACTTCTGATGGATGTGTGGGGATGCAAACTTATCAAGCGATGCTTTGGGAAGGATTAAATCAACAGCTTATAAATGAGTTGTTGAGTATTCGCAAAAGTAAATCAATTGATTTTAGCAATGGTAATGAGTATGAAGTTATAGAAGATGCAGCTATACGAGGTGAAACTGTTATTCACAGATTTGAAGTTGCACCAGGGCAAGATTTTAGAATTGTAATTACTTCTGTGGAAAATAATGCAATTTTTGAATTGTTTAAAGTTGGAGAGCCTAGAATGTACGCTGAAAAAGCTAGCAATATTCGGCTATTTTTAGAAGCAGGTGAATATTATTTTACCGTTGGTGCTATTCGAGGGAATGCTACTTACAAATTAAAGGTGGAATCAGTAAGTTGTTAATCCAGAAAACCCCTCCACTAAAATTTAAGGAGGGGAACAAATTGAAAGTGAATTTGTCTTAAATCATCTATTCTATTTTTGAAAACTGTTATGAATAACTCCATGAAAAAATTAGCTGTTTTATCTGTTTTAATGGCAACTCCGTTATTATGGTTGCTGAATAATCAAGTTTCTGCGGCACCAAAACGAAACACTTCTGAGTCTATACATTCTCAAGCCAAGCCAACGCCAGCTAAATGGCGCAAAATGAACGAGAAGGAAGAGATAGATCAAATTAAGTCAATAATTAATCATCGTATGGGTGTAGCGGCTCTAAATCAATTAGCCTTAGAAGGTTTTGTTGGTTATGATTGTAAGCGCAGCTTTTATTTTAACGAACTCTATGGCAATCTTCAAACTTTAATGCGAGTTAAATGTAATAGTCCTAGAGGTGCTTCTAGTGCAATCGGTTATGACGAGATCAGAGTTATTTTTAATCGGTTTGAAAGTAATATCGAAGATTTTAAAATTGAAAGGGTATCTAAAGAAACTGGTTCTCCAAAAACTAAGTTACCCGACTAGTTTACGGTTTTAATTTACTTAGATATTTAGTATTTCTGTCATAAACCTGAGTTGACTCCAATCGACTCGGGTTTTAGAAAATAGCAAAACTAATTTAATTTAATTTAATTAAATTTAATTAATTTTAAGTTAGATTAATATTCACATTTTTGGGATTGCCTGAACTAATAGTTTATTGCGCTTTTCGGTTGACAACAATACACTCAAAACCTCACCTTACTAAGGAGAGGGAAAGAGGGTGAGGTTAAAAACACCAAAAAAAGATAGTGGTTTATTCTAATAATTTGACACGCATTTTGGAGACGTAGCAATGCTACGTCTCTACATTATCGATGGGGATAAAATTTACTTGACTACAAGTTTTCCACCGGGGCGTTGAATCATTATCTCTGTTAACCGGCGTTTCGCTTTGGGATCGATGCCAAAAATGCGTATGTAGTCGTTGTTATGTTCGACTAAACATGCTTCTACAGCAGCAATTGCTTCTGCCATATCCTCTATTTGATGTCCTGCATAACTGTTCCACGAACCCGTGCGGAATCTACGCTGGTCTACGTATTCTATACCGATATGGTTTCCTGAAGCCAAGATTTCCCGCATCTGTTCTAAAACTTCTAGTTCTAGGTGGGCTGAAGATATCTGTGTATTATTTGGATTAGCGGTTCTGTAAGTATGACTGTTTTCTACGGCTTGGTGGGGGTTACTGGTTGCCGTGTAGCTATGGGCTGCTGTATGGGGATGGGGAAATGGGTCAGATTCTGGATACACAAAAGTCGAATCGCTACTTTGTGGGTTGTTATAGGTTTTGCTCTGTGCTGGATAGCGAAAACTTGAACCTCCTATTTGTGTGTTAGGAGTTGATGGTTCTGGATAATGGAAAGTTGAACCACCTAATTGTTTTTTGGGAGTTACTATTTCTGGATAATGGAAAGTCGAATCGCTACTTTGTTCGCTGTAATTTGGAGTAGTTGTTTCTGGATAATGGAAAGTCGAATCGCTACTTTGTTCGCTGTAATTTGGAGTAGTTGTTTCTGGATAATGGAAAGTCGAATCGCTACTTTGTTCGCTGTAATTTGGAGTAGTTGTTTCTGGATAATGAAAAGTTGAATCGCTACTTTGTTTGCTGTAATTTGGAGTAGTTTTTTCTGGATAATGGAATGTTGAACCACCTAATTGTTTTTTGGGAGTTACTGTTTCTGGATAGTGGAAAGTGGAATCTCCCTGAATTTGTTTTGTGGGATATATTTCCTGTGTCGGTGGATAATGAAAAGTCGATCCGCCTACTTCATTAGGATCTTGAATTATAGTTCCCATTACTGCTTTCTTAGTTTTATAGTCAATCCCAGCTACGCGCACGTAATCGTCTGTGTGCTTAACTAAACATCTTTCCAAATCTCCAATTGCATCAGCCATATCATCTATTTCGTGAGTGGAGAACCTCTGCCAATCACCTTTGCCAAATTTGTCTTTGCTGGCATATTCGATGCTGAGATGATTCCCCGATGCCAATATTTTCTGCATATAGCTGAGTATTTCGGGGCCGACATGGGTCGATGCTGCTGGTGTATTCTGGTTCAATCTGTTGGGATTTTGACCTAAACTACGGTTGCTAGCAGTTCCCGAAGTCGTAGCTGGGATGTCTGGTATATGTACTGCTTCGGCTTGTGCTTGATAGCTAGGTCTGGCATGATAAGTAGGTAATGGTTCGCCGTCAAAATTTGCTGTTGGTCTGGCTTGATAAGTAGGTAAGTTCGCGTCAAAATGTGAGGTAGGTCTGGCTTCATATACCGGTGTTGGTGCAGCTTGGGGTACAAAATGCTTTTGATGCCGCAAAGCACCACGGTTGTATTCTTCTACCAAATGGGAATTATCTACCCGTTGCTGTTCCTCAACCATCAAACTAGCTACCTCCATCAAATCCGATAAACCAAACTTGGGTTTTTGGAAGGATGGAATATTGTTGCTGTTGACTACTTGTGAAGAGACTCGATCGACTCCTTTATTCTGGATAAACCGACGAATTTGTTCGTCATATATCCGCGATCGCAACGCACTATAGAAATCAACGGCTTGATTGCCAAAATGATCTACAAGCTGCTCAACATCTTGCTTTGACAATCCATCTTCGCTAAAAATTCCACCGATGATGCCAACTTTGTCTTCTCTAGTCGGCTCCCAATAAAACTTCTCCATCCTGCCGTCGCGAATCAACGGAGCATATAAAGTAGAAAAGTCATTCCCCGTAACAATAATTGGAACGCGATGTAAAGGTGTAGAATCATAACTTCCCGGTAGCTGCACATCGGTGGGATTATCAGCAATATTCATCAATGTAGCGTTTACCAATTGCGTATTCACCGTGTACTGCGTTCCTTCGTCAAAACGTCCAGCACCCGCATCTAGATCGTTAATCATCAACACGCACATTTTTCCGCGCACCTTGATTAATTCTGCTGTTTCCCGATACCGCAAGCGAATCAAACGAGCTGGATCTCCAGCATCGGGACTTTCTAGTTCACCTCCAGAGATATGAGTTACCTCCACCCCCATTTTCTCGAATACCAATTCGCATTGAAAAGATTTTCCTTCACCCTTGCGTCCGTGAATGCCCAAAATTAAAGGTACTCGCACTTTGGGCAAATCGAGATAATTTTTAGTAATGTGGACGGAAAGTTTATCTTGAAAACGGGGGGAAATATAGTAACTCATGGAATTTATACAAAATATTTAGCATCCTGTAAACTATGTTAAGTTTTTATGGTTACTATTTTTCATGTACTTTTGTAAGCTAAATCCTTGTTGTACTTATAGGAGTAATATTTTTATCTAATTACTGCTTGATAATACTCGTGATTTTAAATTCAAAATCAATACTAACTGCTGTTTTCTTTCAAAGCTAAAGCACAATAGTTAGCTATCATTTTTGCTGCAAATAAATTATCTACTGCTTTGAAAAATATATAAAAGGATGTAATTAATTTATATTTTTTCATCCTCTAGGCAGATGTGTTTTAACCGCCTATTGCTATGAAGCATGTTAATAAAAAATATTTATTAGTGGAAGCCTGTTGTTTTATTGGTATATATACCAAGGAAGATGCTTTCTCACAAAAGGATACCGCCTATTTATGTTGGTTGAATTTGAGATGAATTATATTAGGACTTATAAAAGCCAGCATTTTTATGGGGGATTAAGGTGAGCTAAACCTTTGAAATGCCTAACCTGTGATTGCGATCGCGTAAGTTCACAAAAGGCAATAATCTCTAGTTGTCTATCGCCGAAGAAATCATTAGTAAATTTAGGGCAAGTCATGGCTTGAACTTGACGCATCTAAATCCTAATGTGCTTGCTTTGTAATTCTCCTAGTACAATACAGCATAAATTTGGCAACCATTGCCAACGATTAAAATCCTTATCCTATAAGACTTTTTACTTCTTACTTCTTACTTTTTACTTCCGCGCAGCGGTACTAGTGCTTCATGCTCTTCAGGCAAGCTCCTATAACACAAATCTGCGGAACAATACGATATCCCATCTATCTGGTTTTTGGTCGATGGCAGAAATAATTAGATATTATTGACAGTAAGTCAGATTTTAGACGATTTTAAGACGATAAATGTTTAATACATCGGGGTGACATATTATGGGTAAATCAATAGTTGAATTAGTTGATAACTTACCTGCCGATAATATTACTGTCAAAGTATTAAAGGCACTTGATTTTATTGTACCTGGCGAATGGGAAAATCTAGTTGGTTTTGATAATGCAATAAGTCAAATCACTGGAGAAACAAAGTCTAAAAAGATTAAGAAAATTCGCAAAAAAGCAGAAAAATTATACGATGAGAAAGAGAATGGATATCAAACTGCTATTTGGATTTATCAAACTCTCGATACAACAGATAAAGCTGTAGGTGCTGCTGCTTTAGCCAACAAAATTGGTAATTCCTTTAGTTTTATACCTTTTCTAAAAGAATTAACTCCCAGAGCCGATACTTTACAAAGTATTGATTTAAAAATGAAATTAGTTGCGGAATTAATTGCTTATAGCAAACTTAATGGACTCACTCTTTCTCCTCAAAAATTTGCTGCTTCTCTTAAGGAAAACTATCAAAATGAAGCTTTAATGAGGATGGTAGCTTTAGTTTGCATTGATGGAGTACTTCCTCTAGGTACAAATTTCGTTCCTAAAATTGAAAATGATATTACTCAAAGAGAAAACCTAGAGAATAATCCGGCTTTTTCGGCTGTTAGTAAATTCATTCCTAGCTCTGATAAAACAGGTTTTATTAATGATAGTTTTAAAGCAGTTGACGAATGGATGGCAAAATTAACTGATTCTGCTGGTTTAAGTCGCGAATCTATTGCGAGTCATCTGAGTAATTTTATAGATATTGCCGACGATAAGTTAGATTATCTCGCAGCTTTTTTAGATACAAGCACCAATTATTTCGAGCATACAGGAATTCAAACTGTTGCACGTAAAGTAATCAAAGAAGCTTATCAAGAGATTGATTAATAGGCGTTGCTGAATTGAACTATGAATTCATTTTCACTCCGCAATTAGTAGCCCCATAAATCCCTCAATTTAGGGGGAATTGAAATTATTTTTATCCCCCAGAATTGGGGGCTATTTATATTTTTAATCAGCAACACATAAGGTACTGCACATATTCACATTCTGCTCTATTCTTAGACATGGGGCTTATTAGTTCACTGAAATATTAGTTAGTAATTTTAAACTCCTAACTTACACATTTTTAAACCCTTGCCCAATCAGGGTTTGAGATTTTATCAAATGTGTTAGTTTCATTCCTTGGGAGGAAGGTTTAATACCTTTGACTTTTAACCTTCCCCTCCTGGGGCGCTTACATCTTACACCAATGCAGTTAAACTCAAATACCCGGATTGAAATCAAAATCATCGGCTAATAGGCAGAGTAAGTTAAAACGCACCATAATCACCTCAAAAGCTTGCCTAAGTAAGTCGGCAGAGAAAAACAGAACTATATAACAAAACGTAAACTACGTTTAAACCCTTATTCCCACTGCCGACTGCCGACTGCCTACTGCCTTGCCCTAATTACAATTTTCAACGCCAACCTACTTAATATGTTTTAAGTAGTCGTGCAAAATTAATTTAATATTCTAAAAGCTTCAAGTTACTGGAATGATCCATACCTGCGGTGAATGCTTCGTTCCATTTCCTAAGAGGGAACACTAAGCCCTTCGAGCATACTTCGTGAACCTTAACGCAATCACAATATACAATTAATGTTGCTTAAGTACTTATCAGACATTATTCAAACCTGGGCATTTGTCCCAAGGCGGTTTTCAGGGCTAATTGAGAATGGTGCAAGAAGTTAGTTTAAAGAAGTTGTGGAGGTTATTAAAAGTAAGCCAATATGCGAAGCAAAAGGTAATTGAGCACTTACCCAATGTTTTTATTATATTTTTTGCAGGTTTTTTCTTAACCTTAAAAACCGCTTTATCATTGATTGCAATGCAAAATTTTGCACTCAACAGCAATGATGCAATATGTTAGTTAAAAAAAAATTAGCAGCATCTATCTTGTAAATGTTGCTAAAGCTAACAATATTAAGAAAACCTTTATTAATCTATTACCTGTGATAGATGCAACCCCCTAACTTTTTTTGACCGGCATAATATCTCTGATATTCCTCTAGAGAGATGCTAAATGTGCTGTAGCTATGTCAAAAACGCATAAATTAATGTTTTTTATCAGTACAATAATTTACTGCTCCAGAGTATTGAAATTAAGATATAAATATGCTGCCCTATAACTTTATTTTTATTTAATGATTTTGAGAATTGTCTTGATAACTCCGGTGAAAGTAGCTCATTCTTTATTTCCTAATCTATAACGTCAATATCAACCCCGAATTTAAAGGAATTAGATTTTAAAGTTTTGATGAAGATACTGTGGTTTTTTGATAAAACCCCCTTTTTGATATGATAGACTCTTGACAGAATGTTTTATAACTTGTTTATGAAGCATATTGGTTTTAACAAACCGCTGCTTTCAAAGAAAAACTGTTTTCCATGCAGTTTGAACTTAATAAAAAGTTATTTAAAGCACAATCCCTACTGATAGGCAAGTTCGACAGATATTAGTTCCCTTAAATTGATGCGTGAAAGGCATTTATGGTGTCAATCTGTAAATGTTTGTAATTATTGATTATCGGACTCAAAATTTTTTGAGCGTCGTATATCACGTTTAAAGTTCACAAATCTAACTTGCGGTAGTCGCATTTTTGCTTTAAGAAATCGTAATTTAATTTTGAATAAAAGCGTGTATGAGTGCGACTTATTTAATATGTGTGTCAAAAAAAACATGCGGACTTCTATGGAGTTATGAATAGCTGTACTAATCTGACTTGAGCTATGAATCATAGTTGATTGTTCACTTAGTAAATACTTATTAACTCGGTATTTAATAAAGCTATTCACTGCATTTTGATTGGCTGTATGCAAAAAATTTTGTCCCCAGAGTTTAAGTCGTAGTTGTAAATAAAAGCAACATTAATCGTTGAAATTTGTCTATTCCCAATAGCTTACAGATGTGTAAAGCTGTTTTGGGCATGTGATTCAATGATGTCATAATGCGTAAGGTAGGAAGAATATCGATTCTTAAAGGAAGGTAAAAATGCCAAAAGACGCTAAATTCGGTTTATAAATGGATTAACCTACGGTGAAGGCTCATAACCTTCTTGATCGAAATTAACTTAAAGAGTATTAATGATTGATGGAATCTCAATAACTCGAGTAAAATATGGAAAAAATTGGCTATCAAGCTCGTTAAAATAAATAAGTACTGAATCGACAGTTCAAATTCTATTTATTTAACATTAATTCGGAGATTGCTTTAATGAAGAGATTTTCTGGCATTCCTTAGATATGAAGCTTTTCACCTGTAACTACCAAGGGATAACCCCTAGCTCTGGTACAGCTAGAGGCAATAATTCCCCAGGTTGGTTGCACATCTTGAAGCATATAAGCAAAACTGTAGAATCTTGTCAGGGATTTAACCTACAGCGATGCATAACTATTGAAGGCAACTTATAGAGATTATGTCATACCAATTTAGTTTCCTACAAGCTTTTGCAGGCTACGATTTTGCTAAAAGTAGATTTTTTGCTGCTTTGAATCAAAATACACTGTTAAAAAGTTTACAAATATGTTTGCGGGTAGATTTTTATCGGCAAATTAAAATAATGTTATTTACAGATAGCAGTAAGCACTCAACTCATATCTGCTACAAATTAGAGTTTTTTAGCCAGATGTATCTTGATGGTGCTGTTATAGAGTATGGGACACTGCTAGAAAGATGGCTTTATCTGATTGAAAATAGATTTAAAGCTTTACAAAATCAGTATTCCTGGCATTTTAGAAAACATATTAGAGAGTCTTCGAGTGACTGCAACAGAAGTTATATATTTGACAATAACATAGCTAAAGTTCTATGTAAATATTTGTTACGTATAAGGCTTTCACAAGAGAAAAAAAATTACCTCTTGGGAAGAAAGCTTTACTAGTGAATTGCATTCACATCTTAATTGCAAAGCCAAGTACATCAATCGTTTCAGTTTATCCAGATAAAAAATCTATAGGGCTATGGGAACAATGCAGAATGTATGCTCCCAAGGGGAGCTGCGCGAAAAGATATTCGCCATTTTGGGCGAAAGTCTCGAAGAGCAAGATTTAGAAGGCTGTTTGAAAAGTTTAAAAGTAGTTGAGCCAGAAGCCACAAAGCTTTTTTGGCAAGCAACAGAAGCGCAACCTGGTATTTATGTTGTGCTTGAGGGTAGGGTTCGTATTCTTGATAATTCAGATAATTTAATTGCAACTGTTTCCTCTGACGCAGCTTTTGGGGAGCAGAGTTTGTTTAACCAGCAAAATTTTCTGTTCCTTGCAGCTAAAGCTTCAACTTCTGTAAAGCTTTGTTTTATTCCAGGTGCCATTTTATCCGAACTGATAGAGAAAAAGCTTCAAATTAGAGATAATTTGTACAAAAGGGCTGAATTTTGGGATTTATTGCTCTTATGTCGCCAAAATTCCCAACTTCCTTCCAATATCTCCCTGAAAAATATATTTAAAGCTTTATTTTTATTCGATCGCTATCAAGTTAAGTCAGGAGAAAATATTTCTGAATTAGACTCAAAGTTCAAAATATTATTGCTGCAACAAGGTGAATTGAAAAGTGCGCGGGGTGAAAAGTTCGTACCGGGTAAAATTTACACTAATCTGAAAGAAAAATTGCAAGCAACTCAATCATCTGTTGTTTATGGGTTGAGTGATGCGAACTCGAAAGTGGCTCTAGAACAATGTCCGCAACTTGATAGATGGTCTAACCCATCAGAGGTTTTACCCTCTACAGACTCTCGAAACAGTTCCAATGCTTGGGTAAAACCATCTGGGATAAATAACGAACGCAAAGTGATTCCGTTTCCTTCCCAAACTAAGCACGAAGAAGATAAACGTGTATTATTTCCCTCACCCAAAGTCAAAGCTAAGCAATTTTGGCAGAGTTTTACTAAAAGCTATCCTTTCTTTGCTCAGCAGAGCGGAAGTGATTGTGGTGCAGCTTGTTTGGTAATGATCGCACGTCATTGGGGGCAGCGTCTGAGCGCTAATCGCGTCAGAGAAATTGCCAACGTTAACCGCGAGGGGGCATCTTTAAGAAGTTTAGCTGCTGCTGCTGAAAGTGTTGGCTTTGCTTCTCGCCCGGTGAAAGCAACTTTGGATAGATTGGCACAACAAACTTTACCGGCTGTAGCTCATTGGGAAGGTAAACACTATATTGTTGTTTACGAAATCACCCCTAAAAAAGTAATTGTTTGCGATCCTGCCATTGGGCAACGTAGTTTTAGCCATAGTGAATTTAAAGCCAAATGGACTGGTTACGCTTTGTTGCTACAGCCTACAGTTAAGCTCAAAGATAACGAAGGTAAAAGTACAGGGCTGTGGAAATATTTGGAGCTAGTCAAACCCCACTGGAAAATACTTGTAGAAATTTTTGTTGCTTCATTAGTAATTCAAGTATTTGGATTGATAACGCCGCTATTTACGCAATTGCTTCTAGATAAAGTCATAGTTCAGGGAAGCATAGTTACTTTAAACGCTGTTGGTTTGGGATTAATAATTTTCGGATTGTTCCGCATTGCTGTGAATGCTGTAAGGCAGTATTTGTTGTCACATACTGCTAATAGAATCAGCGTTTCCATGCTTGTAGGTTTTCTCAAACATACTTTTCGCTTACCTTTAAGTTACTTCGAGTCTCGTTATGTTGGAGATATAACTTCTCGTATCCAAGAAAACCAGAGCATTCAAAGTTTTCTTACCGGCGAAACGCTGTCAATTATTTTGGACTTACTGACAGTTATCGTGTACATGGGAATGATGTTTTGGTATAACTGGCAACTCGCGATATTAGTACTGTTGATTGTGCCTCCGTTTTTTATTTTGGCACTAGCGAGTACGAGTATTCTGCGTAAAATGTCCAGAGAGATATTTAATGCAAGTGCCGAACAAAGCAGTTATCTAATTCAATCGTTGACGGGAATTCGTTCTGTACGCTCGATGGCAATTGAACAGACAGTGCGCTGGCGTTGGGAGGAACTGCTCAATCAACTGATAAAAATAGATTTTAGGGCAGAAGTAATTGGATTAAGATTACAAATTATCAGTTCCTGTATTGACACTATTTCCACTACGGGGTTGTTGTGGTACGGCTCTTACTTAGTAATTGATGGTCAACTGACTATCGGGCAACTAATCGCTTTCAATATGTTATTGGGTAATGTACTCAGTCCCTTTAAGCGATTATCTATGGTATGGAATGATTTTCAAGAGATACTGATTTCTGCCGAACGTTTAAATGATGTTTTAGAAGCCGAACCAGAAGAAGACTTAATCTTGAAGCCCCGTAAACCCATATCTAGACTTCGCGGCTATATTCGCTTTGAAAACGTTACCTTCCGCTACCACCCAGAAAGCGAAAAAAATGTCCTAGAGAATCTTAACTTTGAAATTCATCCAGAGCAGATGGTAGCTGTTGTCGGACGTAGCGGCTCTGGGAAAACTACGCTTTCAAAGCTAATTTTGGGTTTATATCCTGCCACAAGCGGAAAAGTGATTATTGACGGGCATGATGTATCTAAAATCGCTTTAAAATCACTCCGCCGACAAATTGGTGTTGTAGACCAAGATACATTTCTATTCGGTGGAACTATCAGGGAAAATATTAGTTTGGCTCATCCAGAAGCTACTTTAGAAGAAATTATTGAAGCTGCCTGTTTAGCAGGAGCAGACGAATTTATACAGCAATTACCGATGGGCTATGAAACTCAAATCGGTGAAGGTGGAGGAATGCTCTCGGGTGGACAGCGACAGCGTTTAGCAATTTCCCGTGCTTTATTAGGTAATCCCAGATTTCTAATTTTCGATGAAGCCACCAGTAGTTTGGATGCCGAATCCGAAAGAATTATTCAACACAACTTAAAAACAATTCTTAAAGGACGTACCAGTTTAATAATTGCTCATCGTCTTTCTACCGTTCGCAATGCCGATTTATTACTAGTTTTAGATCAAGGTGTATTAGTAGAAAGCGGTACTCACGATGAATTGATTGCTAAAAAAGGTCATTACTACTACCTCAATCAGCAGCAATTATCGCAAGTCGGATAAGGAGGAGAGGGAGAGAGTGAGGGAGGGAGAGAAAATAAATTACCAATGCCCAATGCCCAATGCCCAATGCCCAATGCCCCATGCCCAATGCCCAATGCCCCATGCCCCATGCCCAATGCCCAATGCCCCATGCCCAATTCCAAATCTAAAATCACATGACACACACACCGTTAAAGAATCCAGAACCTGATGAGTATCAATCCTATACTTCTAACCCGGTTGATACTTCCAGTCCATCTATAGATGAACGGGATCGAAACCAAGAAGATATTACTGAAGAAAATAGTGGAATATTTTATGGTACAGAAGAACTTTTAGATGCTTTACCCAGAGTTTGGACGCGCTCTTTGTTATATGTACTTGTAGTCTTTGCTGCTGTTGGCGTACCTCTATCTATGGTTTCTAGAGTTGATGAGACTGGTACCGCTAAGGGAAAAGTGGAGCCGTTAGGTGCAACAAGAAAGTTAGATAGTATCGCTGGCGGTAAAGTCAAAGCCGTCAATGTAAAGGAGGGAGACAAGGTACAAAAAGGACAAATCTTACTAGAGCTTGATTCTAAAGTTTTGGAATCAGACATTAACGAAGCTAAAGAAAAACTATCCGGATTAAAAAAGCAGCAATCGCAGCTTGAACTTTTAAAGAATCAACTACAGCTAACCATTGATACTCAAAGGCAACAAAATGAATCTCAAGCTTTAGAAAAAAAAGCACAAGTGAGTCAAGCACAGACGGACTTATATGCTAGACAAAGTAATTATAATCTTCAAAAGTTAGAAAAAAAAGCTCAAGTTGAGCGAGCAAAACAACAGATTAAAATCTTTGAAAACGAACAACAGTCAGCCCAAAACCGTTTGTTCATAGATACAAAGCAAGTAGAGCGTTTTAGCAAACTTCTCAAAGACGGCGCAGTTTCTGCCTCTCAAATCGATGGGCTGAAAAAAGAACAGCAAGAAAGTAAGCGACTTTATACAAAAGCTGCATCCGATATCAAACAAGCAGAGTTGAGCTTAACTGAAGAATTCAATAACTATCTAGCGACAATGAATCAGTTAGAGTCTGATATCGAACAAGCTAAACTCCGCGTACAAGAAGAAAAGAGTAATTATCAAAGCTTAGTAAATGCTGGAACACTAGCATTACTCAGAGCCCAAGAGCAATTCAAAGATTTACAGGGACAACTCGATTTATTAAAATCCCAAATTGCCCAAACCAGCACTCAACTTAAATCCTTAAATATTCAATTGCAACAAAGAACAGTGCGATCGCCAATGGATGGAGTGATTTTTGAGTTGCCTGTATCCAAGCCGGGACAAGTATTACAGCCCGGACAAAGAATTGCTCGTATTGCACCCAAAGGTAAAGAAATGGTTATTAAAGCTCAGATGCCAAGTTCGGAAACAGGCTTCCTGAAAGTAGGAATGCCAGTAAAAATCAAGTTTGATGCTTATCCATTCCAGGAGTATGGAATAGGTAAAGGAAAAGTTAAATGGATTTCTCCAGACTCGAAGCAAGCTGCTCAAGGAGGTGCAGAAATTTATGAATTAGAAATTGCTCTAGATAAACACTATATCCAAAATGGCGATAAACGTATCAATTTAACAGCAGGGCAATCAGCCACTGCGGAAGTAATCGTTCGTCGCCGTCGCGTTATTGACTTACTTTTAGATCCGTTCAAAAAGTTGCAAAAAGGAGGATTGGAGCTTTGATTTTTTTGAGAGGAGAAGAACAAATTTTTAACTACTAACCACTAACAACCAATAACGAACTATGTCAAAAGCTTTGCATATATCGGCTACAGAGGTAATTCATAACCTGAAAATCAGCTGTCAAATTCCTGATGTTATTGAGGCAATCGCCAAACGAAACGTTATCCTCGATGCTGCCGCAGAAGCGGGTATTGTTGTTGAGGATGAAGAGTTACAGCAAGAAGGTGACAGACTGCGGTTTGCCAAAAAACTCGTTAAGGCAACGGAAACTTGGGCTTGGCTGAAAAAGCATCATCTAACTCTTGATAATTTTGAAGAATTAGCCTTCAACAGTGTACTTTCTCAAAAATTAGCTCATCATCTGTTTGACTCTAAGGTTGAGCCTTTGTTTTATCAAAACCAACTTGATTATATTGCTGCTGTTACCTATGAAGTTATTCTTGATGACTGGGATCTAGCTTTGGAACTATTTTTTGCAGTGCAAGAGTTGGAAGTAACTTTTCAAGAAATTGCTCGCGAATATATTTCAGATCCAGATTTACGAAGGGCTGGTGGATTTAAGGGCATTCAACAACGAACTGATTTCCGTCCAGAAGTGGCAGCTGCGGTGTTTGCAGCTTCTCCTCCGGGAATCATCAAACCGGTTACAACTCCTAAAGGTATACATCTGATTTGGGTTGAAGAAATTATTCAACCAAAACTAGACGAGCAGCTACATGAAAAAATTGTCATGGAGTTATTTGATATTTGGTTACAACAACAAACTGACCAAATGGAAATTTCTACTCAATTAGATAGGTTTGCTGATACTAACATACCTGAAAAGGTCTTGAATCCAGTTTAATTTACACGGTCTTTCAATCATTCATTATTCAATATTTATTGTCTCTTTAAAAGGGGGTAGCAGAGATAGATATTCTAGCTTACTTTTACAAATAATAATCTAAATGTTTAAATAAAAAGATGCTTTATAACTATGAAAAAAGCATTAAAAAGGGGTAAAGACTTATGTTTTTAGCCCTATTTGCATTGCTTTAAATAATAACAATAAACTCTAAAAATAATTTCAAAAAAATAGAAAAAAGGGTTGACTTTTAATTTAAATGTTGTACATTAGTAAGTGTGAGGGGCGAAAGAAAACCACTCATAAAATCCCAGAAAAATTTATCAATTTCCAGGAGAATTACATCATGTTAATTTCTGACTTAAACAATCTAGAAACCGTAAACGGTAATGAAGTTGTTGGTGGATTCCGTAACGCTAACAAGAAAGAAAAATTATCTAGAGACATCAAGACCAGTCTCAAGAATGACGTTAATTCTGTAGTAAGAGTTGTCGGTAACGCTGCTGATGCTCAAGCTGACGCTTCTGCTTTAGGTCGCAACACCGTTACAAACACCTATACCGATACCACTGTTGTACAAGGTAAAGGTTCTTCTTCTACTTCCGGTTCTACATCTGCTACAAGTGGTTTCTTCTTCAAAAAATACTAAATAGAACTATAAAGTTCTAGCTATAGTTCTAGTACTTTCAAAAGTTTTTACTGATAAGTACTAGAGCTAACCTACCAGGAGATAGCAAATCATTTTATTGATTGCTTCTCCTGAGTAAAATAGCAATTTGCATGTCAAATTGTACAGCGTTTATATCGCTGGGAAGTTTAAGAGTATTGAATTATTTTCAGCGATATAAAATAGTAATTGTTTTGAGCTTATTATGAGCAAGATAAGAATTCACGAACTAAGTCTTTGTGAAAAAGAAGATAGCGAGCTTCATGATGTTGTAGGAGGAGAAAGCTCTTTCTTGAAATATGATGATAGCTTCTTTTTCGGAAAGCGGCCCGTTGGTTACTATACTCCTGAAGCAGTAATATATCCTACTACAGACGCATACGTTGAATCAGTTGAAGAAACTGTTGTCAACAAGGATGGATATTATGGGCAAGCAAAAGTTGTAAAAGGTAGAACGAATGGTAGAAAATTTGTTCGTGCTTTTTCCAGCGCTAGAGCTTAGTAAAATAAGTTACTTGTAATATTGGATAGTTAAAATCAAGTCTATCTAATTTCATGAGTCAGGGAATCTTTTTGATCTAACACATTTGGGAACATTTTCAATTTTATGAGCTATTAAGTTTAACTTAATAGCTTTTTCTGGATAAGAAACAAGAAGTAATGGTATTTGAAAAATGGAACAAGAAGAAATTGTAATTAAGAAGATAGTTTCTGCTGATGGCAAAGTGATTGCGGAGGCAACAAGTAGAGCTAAAGCTTCTGGAGATAATACTAGTGTTAGAGCAAGGGTTTCTTCTAGTTCGAGCAGTTCTAGCTCTTCTAGCTCCAGTAGTTCAAGTAGAAGTAGTTCTTCTAGTTCAAGCAGTTCTAGTTGTTAGTAGGTAAATAAAAATAATTAGAGTTGTTAAGACTTTTATTTATCTTTAGTAAGGAGCGATATATGTCTGAGAAAGAGAATAAAAAAATTAATTCCAATGCAGTTCCATTTTTTGCTCGTTATTTAGAAGGGCAGTATTGCGAAGATTTATCTGAAGAAGAGATGGATCGGGTTCATGGAGGCTTGTCAAAGCGAGAAAAAATATCAAAAAGGTATCCAAATGATTTAAAGGATATAGTCACGACAATGAAATATCCTTCCGATCATGAAGATAGTTCTCCTAAACATCCTCCTATTGCAATGACTAAAAAATATCCTTCTGATGCTGATGAAGCTATGACACATAAGTTTCCATCAGATGGTGATGATGAATTACCTCCCCATTATGAGAGATGGTAGGTAAAGCCTCAAAAAATGTTTCTAGCTTTATCAAGTAATAAAGATAATCGCTGTATAACATTTAATTGTTTAGGAACCTTTATGCATTTATCTCGTGACGTTGTCCTCCTAATCACTCACAGTGGTGATTTCTATACAGTAGACAGAGTAGCAGAAGCGTTATCTAGACTCGGCGCAAATCCATTTCGTCTTGATACAGATATGTTTCCTTTGTCAATAGAGCTAGCAGCACATATTAATCAGTCGGGAAGCAAGCATTGCTTCAAATATGGCGAAGAATATTTGAATCTAGAGCAGGTGCAAGCAGTGTGGATGCGACGTATTTGGCAACCGCAATTAGCTAAAGAATTAGCTCCACAATTTCAAACAGCCTGTATTCGAGAGTCAATAACAACCTTGGATGGATTTTGGGACAGCCTCCAAGAAGCCCATTGGGTAGATGATTTACAACGGATAAATGTTGCAGAAAATAAGTTGCGTCAGTTAAGGGTAGCGCAAGAGATAGGTTTGAAGATTCCTCGCACTCTTGTTACTAACAATCCTTCTGAAGCAAAGGAGTTTTTCTTGAAACTAGAAGGAAGAGTAGTTGTTAAGTTATTGACTCCTCTTTCCTATAGTATGAAAGGCTCCTCATTTTTTCTTTTCACCAGTAAAGTAAAAGAAGAAGATTTGTTAGATGCAGAGACGCTAAGTTATTGCCCGATGATTTTTCAAGAGCAAATCCCCAAGCAGCGAGAATTAAGAATCGTTTTTGTAGACGGTAATTTTTTTGTCGGAGCGCTCGATGCATCTCAATATGCAGGCTCAGCAATTGACTGGCGATGTGCTGATGGCAATAATTTTGTATGGCAACCATTTCAGCTACCAGAGCAATTAGCTGTTACTTTAAATTTATTTATGAAAAAGTTTGGGCTTTTGTTTGGAGCCTTCGATTTTATTCAAACTCCCTCAGATGAATACGTTTTTTTAGAAATTAATCCGACGGGAGAGTGGGGAATGTTAGAAAGGGATTTAGAGCTTCCTATTAGTAGCGCGATCGCAAATGCGCTGCTTAAGTATTAAAACTTATTAGTAAAACCTATTTCTTTTGAACATGATGCCATGACTATTTTAATTATTACCCATAGTCAAGATAACGAGAGCATCCTTTCAGTAATGGCAGCTATCGAGGCTCGGGGAGAAAAGGTATTCCGTTTTGACACCGATAAATTTCCCACAGAAATACAATTAGATATTGCTTATAGTAACGGTAGCCAAAATATTATTATTGCTAACGAGCAACAGAAGTTAAATTTAAAAGAAGTATCGGCTGTATGGTATCGGCGGATTGCAATTGGCGCAAGAATTCCCCGTAGTATGGATAAACAGCTTAGGCAAGCTGCGATTCAAGAATCCCGTACCACAATTGCCGGAATGATTGCCAGTATAAAAGGATTCCATCTCGATAAAGTTGTAAATATTCGTCTCGCTGAAAACAAACAGCTACAATTACAAGTTGCTGAGGAAATAGGTTTAAAGATTCCTCGTACCCTAATTACAAATAATCCAGAAGCAGTAAAGCAATTCGCCCAAGAATGCCAACAAGATATTGTCACAAAAATGCTTTCTTCTTTCGCTATCTATGACAATCTTGGGCAGGAAAAGGTTGTTTTTACAAATCCGGTTACATCAGAAGATATTAATAACCTCGATGGACTCAATTTATGTCCGATGACTTTTCAAGAAAAAATTTCTAAGGCTCTGGAATTACGCACAATAATTGTGGGAGACAATGTATTTACTGCTGCGGTTGATTCCCAAGCCGTGCATCAGGCTCGCTACGATTGGAGGCGGGAAGGTGTTGCTTTAATTAATGCTTGGCAACCTCACGATTTACCTAAAGATGTTGAACAAAAGCTTCTGAAACTAATGGCTTACTTCGGGTTGAATTATGGAGCTATTGATATTATTTTGACACCGGATGGTGAATATGTGTTCTTAGAAGTTAACCCAGTTGGAGAATTTTTCTGGTTAGAAAACTCTCCTGGATTACCAATTTCTCAAACCATTGCTGAATTACTTATAAATTGTTCGCATCAACCGAAGTCATTATTTGACCAAACCAAAGTTATTCATACAGTTAATTAAAATATTTAGTATTTTAAGAATAAATTCAAATACAATAAAATGAAATCCCTTGTTTATTCATACCAATAACAAGGGATTTATAATATTTATTATTTGAGAACACTTTTCAATTTAATATTGGATAGCGGTAAATCTTATAAAACTTCCTATTCAACCAATCTTGAACCAGTAAG
Organism: Rivularia sp. PCC 7116; assembly: GCF_000316665.1. GTDB lineage: Bacteria > Cyanobacteriota > Cyanobacteriia > Cyanobacteriales > Nostocaceae > Rivularia. The sequence goes on from NC_019678.1 coordinate 4,299,407, forward strand.
AACTACTACTATCAGAAGAACGAGAAATATTGTTTCCATCTCTTGCACTTGATTTAGCTCTTCCGGAAGCGCGTGAAGATGACGAAAAATCATCTTTACGAGTAAATGTTGAAGTTTTAGTAACAGTTTTAGTTATTTTTCCCAGAGCAGTTGCTTCAGCATTACTGTCGGCTATTCCAGCTCCTGCACTACTATTAGCGTTAGCTGTAGTTTCTGCACCTCCCATAATGCAACCCGAGAATTCAACAAAATCTAGAATTGCTAAATCTCTAATAATCATTTTTTACTCTCCTACAATTGTTTACTTGTTTGGGGATATCTTAAATTAAATAAAATACATTATAGTAATACCAAAAAAGTTCCCTACTCAAGCGGTAAATATGTTTAACCGCATATTTATATAAAGAAACCTATTTGATAAACTAATCCTATTAGTACATATTTAAATCGTTGATATATTCCCATTTCTTAGTTGTAATTGTATGTACAACTTGTAAAAGGATAACATATTTTATACTAATTGTTTTATCTTTAATCTAATTTTTTAACTTAAATAAAGCATATATATTGTCAAGTTAGATATAAGTTAAAAGTAAGTATTAACCTATAAGATTCAATGGTAAAGTCACAGCCTTAGCACAGTAACTAATTCAAGTTCATCACTTTGAATCAACCGCAGGATTAAGTAGATCCATTGTATTTACCGAAAACTTTTTAAAGATAGCATTGCTAGTAGAACTTTACAACTATTTTTTAGTTGATAAATATGACGTTTCAATCAGATTGAATAAAAAAATAGCTGACAGATACAGATGTCAGCCATCAATAAATTTATACATAATTACTTCAATATATCTGCACCGCAATGATACTTAAAAAGTATAGTGACAAATAAAACTAACATGTACTGATGATGATTTATTTAAACCAATTTAGCCAGCCTTCCCAATTCTGAACGATTTGAGCAAATTTTTCATATCCTGCTGCTCGGGGATGAGCACCATCATATTTTTTAACTTCATCCATCCAAATATTTGATTTTAATAGCTCTGGAATAATATCTAAATAAGGTACATTTAATTCATGACAAACATTTGCAAACCCTTTCGATAAATCAGAAATTCTTTGATTCTGTTTCTCATCATCTATTGGTGGTGGGCTAACTACTAAAACCGGATATAAATCTTTAGCTATACTCAAAATATCCCGCAGATTAGTTACCGAATCTTGTAAATAAATTCGAGTTTTACCATTTTCTATAGTTGTATCGTTAGCTCCGAAAGAAAATACTACTCTACCATCATATTTTTTAGGTAAACGATAAGAGACTTCCTGCAACCAGCGCTTTCTTAACTCGCTACTCGTCTCTCGTCGAACTCCCAAATTATAATAAGTAATTTCAAAACCTTTTGAAAAAGCATTCTGACATATTCTACCAGCCCACCCCAAACATTCAGCGTCGCCAGTACCATTTATATGTGACTCACCAACAAAGCAAATTCTAGTTTCTTTCATGGCTGCAAATTCATTCAAATAATGGCAAGATCGATGTAATAAATATCAACTATTAATTTTACGATACTCTTAAATAATCAAATAAGTATTTTATTTAACCAATTTCAAGAGCATACAAACTTACCATATTTAAATATCCGAATATGTCACAAAGTCATCCCAAAATCATAACTGCATAGTAATAAAACTTATGCCCTTGACTCTCACACACCCATAAATCTATTTTTACTACGGATATCCCTACTGTATCAAAACTTTTATATTTACTCGATGTATTTTATGATTGCTTTGTTGAGATAGTTAATTTTTTATGGACAAAGCAGAGGTTATTAAAGTCTTGCAGAAAGCGATTTCGTACATTCGTGAAAATCGAAAAAACGATGCGATCAAACAATTGCACATACTGCAAGAAGACTTGGAGAGAAGAATAAAAGAAGATGATTTTGATAATGAGTATGACGAATATATAGTTGACTAAAACAGCTAGCTATTTAATTTTTAGATCGGGGTGCTGAAAAACTAGGGCATTATTGCCCATCCAATTTTACTTTATACATAAAAATATTTGCATCACTTCCTGTTGGCTTTCAACCAATCTACACCAAAATCAACAGCATCTCTAACAGCAAAAAATTTTGTATCTGCCGAACCAACTTTTGAATTTTTGACACAGCCAGTTTTCTCAAAAGCTTCGCCTAAATCAACAAAAGATTCCGTATCAAAATCAATATCAAGATAAGTTTTCCAAACTCTTTTTCCCGCTTCTAAAATTGGGGCTGCATAATTTACTGTTTTAATATCGCCTTTTCTGTATTCTGCTAAATGAAAAGTTGTACAGGTATCGTATCCTGTTCCTAATAAAAGTACGTAACCGTTCAAATCGTAAAGACGAGCCAGAGGTGATTCTTCCCCAAGAGAATAATTAAAGGAATGATTTTTGATAATATCTTCAGCATGATTCCCCCAAGCAGCAAACGAAAAATTAGGATGAGAACTTCGTAAAACATTTTCCCAAGTTCGGAAAACTTCGACAATCTTCCCCATATTTCTTGTAGGAGTTATTCTTGCATCATAAGCTGGCATTGTATCGCGAATTGTCTGCCACCATTCAGTAGGAACTGGTGGATTTTGCCAAAGTTCTGGATCTGAATAATCGTTACTATGAGTGGGCATTACCAAAGTACCACTTGACGTAACCACATCTATCAAAGCTTGAACTACCGTAACCGCTCCACCACAAACCCATCCCAAAGAACTTAAAGAAGAATGTACAATTACGGTTATTCCTGGAGTTAAACCTGCATTGATTAAATCTTGTGTTAAAGTCTTGCGAGTTCGAGGTAATTGTGATTTAGAAATAGCTTCTGCTTCTGCCATTTTAAATAAGTTTTTGTATAAAGATAAAATGAAAAGTTGCTCTTAGGGGAAACCCCCAAGACTACACTTTATCTCCTAACGTAGCTCCGCTAACGCTATTCCCTAACCCATACAATTTATATGGCTACGCCACGCTGCGCTAACAAAAATCAAACTGGATTCCTATATATAACCGAATATTACTAGTTACTTAATAAATTTTAGCCGTCTTTGAAATTCTGCAACTAGCTCTATTTTAGTTCGTTGTTTTTGTCCAATATTGAGATAATAATCTGCTAGTATATCTAACTTGTTATTGAGAACCAAACGTCCCACTTCCATCGACCCAATTCCACTAAAAATAAACGCATCATTTTCAACGTACTCGTGAAGATTAGCTTGAAAATATTCAGGAAGACGATACCAAGGAATACTAGGATTTTTATGATGTTCAATATGATAACCATCATTAAAGTTACGTGAATTTGTAGGGGTGTTGATACAAGTAAAAGTTGATTTATAGTTGTTCGTTGGGTCTTCAGGATCTACAAAGATATGCTGTTTCCAATTACCTTGCATCATAGCAAAAGAGATAATAAACAAGGGTAGGATAAAGACAAAGAAAGTGGCGATTGGACTTTGTGTAAAAAGATAAGAGATAGTAGCAAAAAACAACGACTCACCCAAGATACATCGCAGCACTAATTTATAACGTTTTCTGAGGAAAAGAATATAAGGCAATTCAACCCAAATTGCCACGACAAAACGCAGCACATACTTAAAATGGTGCCACTTTGAATCTCTTTGATAAGGCATTGTAGAGCTAAGGTCGTAAGGAGTTGTGTTATTTTCACAATGGTGCATTGCAATATGATGAGAGTAATATATCCAAGGTGGAATACCAAATAAATTACATAGAAAGCTGATATTTATATGTTTTAAGAATTTCCATTTTTTCTTAAAAATTGGAGTATGGGTTGAGTAATGGAGAGCTAAGATAAATGACCTAGCATATGTTGATAGGTGGAAATATAAATAAGCTGCACCAAGGATAGAAAGCAAAAAACTATTTACTCTACCTTCTAAGACGTACAAGCCAATAGCTAAAGGTAGACTTGTCAAAAGAATATTTATCGATATCAGTAAGATAAAGATATTCTTATCTTCTTTCCCTTTAAGTAAATTTGTAATTAGCCACTTGCTAATTGGAGTAGGTAGCGCAAAAAAGTGTTCATCTCGCGGTTGCTCTAAATCAATTTGATTTATGTGAGTAACAAAGTGACTCAAATTTGAATCCATACAATATTATGCCTTCTAAGACATATGGTTGATTTATTCTTGCTATTCTATAGCCTTAATTTGTAAATCAAACATATTAACACCAGAATTCATATTATGTATGCCTTTTGTGCCTTAACCCAATATATTATCGACAGTATTCTAAATATCTTTCCTCTTTGAAATAATTTTTGTTTGTCCGCAGTGATGATATTGGGTTACAACACGATTTATATAAATTGTTTTTTAAGTTATTTTTTAAGTTATTTTTTTTTTAAGTTATTTTTGATCTAATTTATCTTAGTGTCTAACCCAACTGAAAATTAGAATCTATAATAAACACCGAAATTCCCTCCCCACATACAGCAGGAAGGGAAAATTTATTTAATATCTAAAAGACAGAAAAAATCTACCTTCTACAATTCAAACCTTAGTATCTATAACCACCTTGGTTTGGCTTATGTACGATGAAGCTAAGAATTTGACATTGCTTAACGTTGTCAAAACCAACTACACGAATGAAGCAGGTAGGAAACTGAGAACGACAACCTTGAACTTCAGCTAATACTTCTTGGGGACTTCTAGCATTGAACAAAGGTAACTTCCACATTGTCCAATACATTTCTGTTGGCTCGGAAGTTTCGTTAAATTCAATTGCAGGAAAATAACCCTGGTCTAAAATATATTGAATTTGACGAGTAATTTGAGCGTCATTTAAAGGTGGTAAGTAAGAAAGGGTTTCGTACCGACGCTCTTTTGGTAAAGTTTGCATTTTTTCTATTAGTTGTTAGTTTTTTTAGTTGTTAGTTTTTTTAGTTGTTAGTTGATAGTTGTTAGAAAATCTACTAACAACTATCCACTATCCACTATCTACTAACCTTCTTAACTCGAAGTCTCATCCGAGCTACTATCTGATTTTTGTGATTCTTCAGTACTGGGGTTAGATAAATCTAATTGCGTAATCCGTTCAAGATGATGACGACGATGTTCCATGTTAGCTTGCATTATTCCAGTGCTAACCATTTCCGGCAAAAATTCAGTCATTTCTTCCGCTAAGTGCTGCCTGACTGTCATTATCCGCAAAGCCAATTCTGGCTTCTCTAGGAATAACTGCTCAATATACTTTTCACCATCTTGGATTCTTTCTTTGGTAGAAAAGCGATGCAGCCAAGCCGCAACATAGGGATTCGTTTCATTAATTTGAGCCGACACCGTCCTAACTGCCTGATATGTCAAGTAGCTTTGCAGCATCTTGGCTGTGTCTTTGGCAATTTGCTTTATATTCATACTTGACCCCAGCCCATAATAGTTATGAGTTATAAGTGTTGAGTTTTAAATTAAGGAGATTTTAAACTTAAAACCCAAAACAAAAAACTCACAACTAATACAATTAGACGGTATCCATTGCCTCGAACTCGAATTTAATTTCTTTCCATAGTTCGCAAGCAGCAGCTAATTCAGGAGACCACTTACAAGCTTCGCGAATAATATCGTTACCTTCACGAGCCAAGCTACGTCCTTCGTTACGTGCTTGAACGCAAGCTTCTAAAGCAACGCGGTTTGCAGTTGCACCAGGAGCGTTACCCCAAGGGTGACCCAAAGTACCACCACCAAACTGGAGTACGGAGTCATCACCGAATATTTCTAATAGTGCGGGCATGTGCCATACGTGGATACCACCGGAAGCAACAGCCATTACTCCGGGCATGGAAGCCCAATCTTGTGTAAAGTAAATACCGCGAGACTTGTCTTGCTCAACGTAGTTTTCACGCAATAGGTCAACAAAACCCATTGTGATACCGCGTTCACCTTCTAATTTACCAACCACAGTACCTGTGTGAATGTGGTCACCACCAGACATTCTCAAGCACTTAGCCAATACGCGGAAGTGAATACCGTGGTTCTTTTGACGGTCAATTACTGCGTGCATTGCTCTGTGGATGTGGAGCAACAAACCGTTGTCGCGACACCAGTGAGCCAAAGTAGTGTTAGCGGTGAAACCTGCGGTCAGGTAGTCATGCATTACGATGGGCATTCCTAACTCTTTTGCATACTCAGCCCGTTGGAGCATTTGCTCGCAAGTCGGAGCGGTTACGTTCAAGTAGTGACCTTTGATTTCGCCGGTTTCTGCTTGTGCTTTGTAGATAGCATCAGCAACGAAAGTAAAACGGTCTCTCCATCTTTGGAAAGGAGCGGAGTTAATGTTTTCGTCATCTTTGGTGAAATCCAAACCACCGCGCAAGCACTCGTATACAGCGCGTCCGTAGTTCTTAGCGGATAAACCTAACTTAGGCTTAATGGTACAACCCAATAGAGGACGACCATACTTGTTCAACTTGTCGCGCTCAACCTGGATACCGTGAGGAGGTCCTTGGAAAGTCTTTAGATAAGCAACAGGTATACGTAAATCTTCCAAACGTAGCGCACGTAGAGCTTTGAAACCAAATACGTTACCTACGATAGAGGTTAAAACGTTGGTTACAGAACCTTCTTCAAATAAATCCAAAGGATAAGCTACGTAACAAATGTACTGATTATCTTCACCGCGAACTGGCTCGATGTCGTAGCAACGACCTTTGTAACGATCTAGGTCGGTAAGCAAGTCAGTCCATACAGTTGTCCAGGTACCTGTAGAAGATTCAGCAGCCACAGCAGCACCAGCTTCTTCTGGAGGTACTCCGGGTTGAGGAGTCATCCGGAAAGCCGCCAAAAGGTCTGTATCCTTAGGAGTGTAGTCGGGGGTGTAATAAGTTAATCTATAATCTTTTACCCCAGCTTCATACCCTGATTTAGACTGAGTTCTCGTTTGAGAGTAAGACATATTTATCCAATCCTAAAAGTCAATCTTTTGCTTACAAATCACGCTACAGAATAGCTATCGCTTGAATAGTTCTTTCCTGCTAAACAGAAAAGAATCTCAATTTATTTCATTAAAACTCGGTCTTTGCTAAAGGATTTTTTCTCAAAACAAAGGAAATATCGAAAAATCTCGATTTATTCGAGTTTCCCTTAATTGCCTATCCCTTTTTCAAACTCCAAGCGAATCAAAAAAATTTTCTTTACCCGTTCCAACATACCAGTCTTAGTTACTAATCGGTATGAACATGATTTTCGAGTTTCGATATAGCAACTAAGGAATCTAAAGCCACAAAACTTTTATTCCTTCAAGCCAACAAAGAAAGCGAAATCAATTCAACTTAACCAGTTGAGATATAGACAAGCGGTAAGCGAAAGCCGAAACTGTGCGCCACGCAATCTGTAGCCTGTTTCACAATATATCAAGAATTTGAATCGTTATTATTTGAATCTTTTTAACTTTTATATTTGAATTTCTTATCACATATTATTTTAAACATTTTATTAAGAAGCCTTTACAGAAGGGTCTTTATAATAGTATGCATTTTTGTAAAAAGGGGATTGGGCTTGGAATTGGGAATAGGGCATTGGGCATTGGGAATAGGGAATTTAAGGTATCGAAGCTGTAAAATGCTCTTCCTTACTCTTGTATGCTTCTAACTAGTAACTGATAACCGCTCGCTGTTAACTGTTAACTGTCAAAAGGGAACACTGTAATTAGTTGTTACCGTAGATATTATTATTGTGGTGTTTTTTAGTCAGCGTAGTAATTTAATAATTTGTTCAATATTGGGTTTAGTAGCACTTTCAGGATTTAGCGATCGCGTGTTGGCGCAGAAACTTCTCCGCGTTAATCCATCGGAAGTAACTCCTTCTTATCCTGTTTCACCACCACCACCGCGCAGAAAACCTTTACCAGTTCAAAGACGACGAATAGAAAATTTAAAGGAAACTGATTTTCGCGTCAAAGCTTTGCAGCCAGATTATACGGGTAATCTCTGGGTTGGTTACGGACGGGGTTTAACCCGGATTAATCCAAATACCGGGGAAATTTTAGCTCGCGTTAATTTACCGAATCGCGCTATCGGTGCGATGGTGCAAGATAAAGTTGGACGCTTGTGGGTTGGTAGTTATGAAGGATTGAAGCGAGTCGATCCCCGCAGTAACGAAATTACAGCCCAGAATTTATTTTTACCTTCCAAAAGAGTATTATCTTTACAAGTTGATAAACGCGGTTATGTTTGGGCTGGTACCGATAGCGGTTTGGCTTTGATTAGTCCTGATGAAGGGTTAATTATGACTACCTTGAAAAAACTTCCCGGTGTCAGCGCTAATGCCATGACAACGGACGCTGAAGGACATCTTTGGGTTGGAACTTTGGATGGTTTGGTGCGAGTTGACACCGCCAAAGCTACTGTGATGAAGCATATTAAAGATTTACCCGGTACAACCGTTCAAACATTAGCAATTGACTCTTTAGGCTTAATTTGGGCAGGTACCCCAAATAACTTACTGGTTATCAACCCAAAAAATGGTTCTATATTACGTTCTGTTACGCGGCTGCGCGGAAAGAATGTAACATCTATAAGTTTTGCTGATGATAAAAGTGTTTGGGTTGGTACAGATAACGGTTTGTTAAGATTAAATCCATATACAGGAGCATTATTAGATGAAGTCGCCGGACTTCCTTCCAGTAGAATTATTTCTATTGCTCCGGATGTTGGTAACAAACTATGGATTGGCACCAGTGAAGGTTTAGCTTGGTTAATGCCGAAAATGGAAAGAGCAAAACCGCACCTTGCTTTTACTCGCGCAGTGCAATGATTAATAGGTAATGGGTAATGGGTAATGGGTAATAAGTTGAAAATTTTACTTCCCAATGCTCAATGCCCAATGCCCGATGCCCCATGTCCAATTCAAAATCGAAATGGCTATTACTATCCAAAAGTTAATTCAATACAAACAGCAGCAGCGTCCGATTGTCGTTTTAACTGCTTGGGATTATTTAATTGCTCAATTGCTGGATGAGTGTGGAGTCGATTTGATTTTGGTTGGTGACTCGATGGCTGTGGCTTTGGGTTATCAAAATACTCTACCGATTTCTTTGGAAGAAATGTTATATCATGCAAAAGCCGTCAGACGCGGGGTGAATCAAGCTTTGATGGTAGTTGATTTACCATTTATGACTTATCAAGAAAGCGTTACACAAGCTATGCATTCGGCGGGTAGGGTATTAAAAGAAACTGGAGCTTCTGCTGTCAAATTAGAAGGCGGATATCCGGAAATGATAGATACTGTGTCTCGTTTGGTACGTGCCGGAATTCCGGTGATGGGACACGTTGGTTTAACTCCACAGTCAGTAAATCAAATTGGTTTGCGTCAGAAGGGTAAAACCCAAGAGTCGCGGAACAGAATTTTACAAGAGGCGATCGCCTTAGAACAAGCGGGTGTTTTTTCTATAGTTTTGGAGCATATCCCCGCAGATTTAGCATTAGAAATTACTCAAAAAATTAGTATCCCTACTATTGGTATTGGTGCTGGTTCTGACTGTGACGGACAAGTTTTAGTCACTTCCGATTTACTCGGACTTTCTGAAAAACAGCCTCCATTCGCCAAAGTTTATACAAATTTACGCCAGACAATTACTCAAGCTGTAGGGGAGTTTAGTCAGGAAGTTAGAGAAGGGAAGTTTTAAAGAGTTAGTTGTTAGTTGTTAGTTGTTGGTGGTTAGGAGGCAAGGAGGCACAGAGTTAATTATTTTTGATTGTTTCCAATTACCTATTACCAATTCGTAAATACTTTTACATCAAGCGAATTTTGCAGTATTTTTCGCTTTCTGAATTTTTAATAAATAGATGAACTGCGGGCGCTATTCATGTTATTGGTGGATTATGTCTACCCTATGAGGAAAAGCCAGATGGTGCCGAGCAAAAATTTCTCATCACGTGCCCTATAAGTCGGCGTATCATTCTCATGGGATATTAAATACTAATTTGTACGCTAATCGCCGTTAGGATGGCATTTTCGCATTCAAGACCGACAATTTCCCCTACAAAAACAAGTAAGCTTTAAAATAAGCAGTTATGTCTAAGGTTCTAGTTTCCGATTCAATTGACCAAGCAGGGATTGACATCCTATCCCAAGTTGCTAGCGTTGATGTCAAGTTAGGTTTAAAACCAGAAGAATTACAGCAAATTATTGGTGAATATGATGCCCTGATGATTCGTTCTGGGACTCGCGTTACTCAAGAAGTTGTTGAAGCAGCCACAAATCTCAAAATTATCGGTCGTGCGGGTGTAGGTGTTGATAATGTAGATGTACCCGCAGCTACGCGGCGAGGAATTGTAGTCGTAAATTCCCCTGAAGGTAATACCATTGCCGCAGCCGAACATGCCTTGGCAATGATGATGGCTTTATCTCGAAATATTGCAGATGCCAACGCTTCGGTGAAACAGGGAGAATGGAACCGCAAAACTTTTGTCGGTGCTGAGGTTTATAAAAAAACTTTAGGTATTGTCGGTTTAGGTAAAATTGGTTCTCATGTTGCCAGCGTTGCTAAAGCAATGGGAATGAAATTACTGGCTTTTGACCCTTTTATTTCTACCGAAAGAGCCGAACAAATGGGCGTTCATTTGGTAGATATGGATTTGCTAATCCAGCAAGCTGATTACGTGACGCTGCACATCCCAAAAACTCCAGAAACTACTCATTTAATTAACGCCGAAATGTTGGCGAAGATGAAACCCAACGCTCGCATTATCAATTGCGCTCGCGGCGGAATCATTGATGAAGAAGCTTTGGCAGCAGCTCTCAAGGAAGGTAAAATCAAAGGCGCAGCTTTGGATGTTTACGAATCCGAACCTTTAGGTGAATCTCCTTTAAAAGCTTTAGGTAAAGAAGTTGTTCTCACGCCGCATTTAGGAGCATCAACTACAGAAGCCCAAGTAAACGTTGCCATTGACGTTGCCGAACAAATCCGTGATGTACTTTTGGGTTTGCCAGCGCGTTCTGCGGTAAACATTCCAGGACTAAATCCCAATGTTTTGGAAGAACTCAAACCCTATATGCAGCTTGCAGAAACATTAGGCAACTTAGTAGGGCAACTTGCTGGTGGTAGAGTTGAATTACTCAACGTCAGCTTGCAAGGAGAACTGGCAACTAACAAGAGCCAACCTTTAGTTATTGCTTCTCTCAAAGGATTGCTTTACCAAGCTTTGCGCGAAAGAGTGAATTATGTAAATGCCAACATTGAAGCCAAAGAAAGAGGAATTCGTGTCATTGAAACGCGGGATGATTCTGTTAAAGATTACGCCGGTTCGCTGCATTTAGAAGCTACGGGTAACTTAGGAACTCATGCTGTCACCGGTGCTTTGTTGGGTGATGGAGAAATTCGGATTACTAACCTTGATAGTTTTCCTATCAACGTACCACCAAATCGGTATATGCTATTTACCGTACACCGCGATATGCCCGGAATTATCGGTAAAATCGGTTCTTTGCTCGGCAGTTTTAACGTTAATATCGCCAGTATGCAGGTAGGACGCAAAATTGTTCGGGGTGATGCGGTAATGGTTATAAGTATAGATGACCCATTGCCAGACGGAATTTTGAAAGAGATTACCAAAGTAGCCGGTATTCGAGATGCATATACGGTAACTTTATAAGCAGTTAGGAGTTAGGAGTCAGGAGTTAAGAGTTAAAAGTTAAAAGTTAAGAGTGAATCGCAATAAATAAGAAAAAAGCTGCGAGTAAAAATTCCGTCTTCCTAATTCCTAATACCTGAATCCTAACTTCGGTACGCACTAACTCCCAATTTTCAACTTACAACTCTTAACTCCTAATTCAGAATTCCGGTGGTACTAACTCCTAACTCATTTAATCGTGGCAAAAACTTGGTGGGAATTACAAATTTTATGTTCTCCAGAAATTGAAGATTCTGTATATTGGCGACTGGAGGAATTCGGCTGTCGGGGAACTGCTAGTCAAAAAAAAGGTAATGTTGTTTCGGTACAAGCTTATTTACCGCAATTTCAAGCACATTTACTGGACTTAGCTGCTCTATCGCTGTGGCTGCGTCAAGATGCACTTTGCTTTGAAACTTCTTTACCTTCCTTACAGTGGAAGTTAATTGATGAAGAAGACTGGTCGAGTAGTTGGAAAAAACACTGGGAACCCCAAGAAATTGGCGATCGCTTTCTAATTAATCCCTCTTGGATACCTGTCCCGGAAAACACAGAAAGGTTAATTATACAGTTAGATCCCGGTTCAGCTTTTGGTACTGGTGCTCATGCAACAACCCAACTTTGTTTAGAATCTTTAGAAATGCGTTTTAGCGGTTTACCAGAATCTTTCGTTAATTCCGCAGAAAAAAAACAAGATGTGGTAATTGCTGATATTGGTTGTGGCTCCGGTATTCTTTCTATCGGAGCTTTATTGCTGGGAGCAGAAAAAGCCTATGCAGTCGATGTTGATTCGTTAGCGGTAAGAGCAACTACAGAAAACCGTGAAATCAACGGCTTTCCTCCAGAACGCTTAATTGTAGGGCAAGGAAGTGTAGAAGCAGTACAGCAAATGCTTACTCAACCAGTAGATGGTATAGTTTGCAATATATTGGCAGAAATTATTATGGAAATCCTTCCTGCCATGAGCGAAATTATTAAACCAACTACCTGGGGTATTTTTAGCGGTATTTTATTAGAACAATCCAACGCTGTCACAGATGTTTTAGAAAAGAATGGCTGGATGGTTGCGACTTTATGGAAGCGCAAAGAATGGTGTTGTTTGAATGTGAGAAGACAATGATCGGCAAGCAGTGAGCAGTTAACAGTTAACAGTAATTTTATTAACTATAAAATTTACAATTATAGACTAGAGTTTAAAGCTTATACAACCTAACTACCATCGGCTGATTGCGCTTTTGCTCAGAAGAAAGACTATTGGCTGAAGGGTTTGGATTTCTGCGGGAAATAATTATTTTATTTTTCAAACCAAGATGACGTAAATAACCGGCTACTTCTTCACCGCGCTGTCTTCCTATTTTGCGACTAAATTCGGATTCGCCAAAATTAGAATAAACTCGGATAGCAACTGTTTGCGAGTCAAATTCTTTAACAATATTTTTTAGCTGATTTAATTTTTCTACACCTTGAGTGGTGATTTTATTAGAATCAAACAAAAATTGAATTTCTGTCTGTACCGGATTTGCAGCTAATTCTTCTGCTGTTTTTAATTTTTTAGGTGTCGCAGTAGGAGTCGGTTTAGGTGTGGCAATACTATTCACTTTTGATTCTGATGTCTTATTTCGATCTACTGCTGATATATCTTTAACATTTTCAGTGTAAGTATATTCAATGTCGGAATCCGAAACAAACCCAATTTGATAAGCCGACCAAATACCAGCGATGCTTAAGCCGAAGGTAATTAATAGAACAGAAATCAATCCAACCGGACTTTCACGCTTACTCATAAGATATCTAAAGCGGCATATCATCCGACTATTTTATACTTAACCTTTTTTTACAATAGATATCAGTATTTTTCAGTAAACAGCATTACTTGTTGTTTATAAAATATTAATTGTATTTTCTGGTGGAGAAAGGTTTTCCCATATTTTCAGCCGGTTTCATCTCGCGGAAAGAAACAACTTGATATCGATAATTAACGGTACAAATTATTGTTTGCAAGAATTGCCTTCAGATTGAACCTCGGCAGAGCCTCACTCAAATGCGTTACCAGGCTCAACCTGGTAACGAGGAAGACTAAGAAGAGAGAATATCTTACATAAATGTTTGTAAATGCTGAACTAATTGCGGTGCTTGCATTACACCTTCAATTTTATCTACCGGCTTCCCTTGCTTGAACAGTACCAAAGTAGGGAGAGCGTAGATTTCATATTGACTTGCTAGCGCCGGATATTTTTCTGTATCAATTTTAACGATTCTTATTTTTCCTTGGAGTTGCGAATTCACTTTATCTAAAATTGGTGCCATCATCTGACAAGGGCCGCACCAGTCAGCGTAAAAATCAACTAGTACTGGTACATCAGAACCAGATAACATCTCTTCAAAGCTATTGAATTCCTTTTTGGTAGCCATATAACGAAGTCCGTTTTTTTCCAATCATTTTTATATTAGTGCCTACGACAAAATAGTCGTAAATCCCAGGTACGAATCAGCCTATTATATTTAGCGGGGTTGAATGATGAAATTATATTGAGGAAGTTTCATGGAACTAATGCCTGAAAATTTGCAGAGCTTACGCGAACAAGTTGCTGTTGTTACTGGTGCTTCGCGAGGAATTGGACGAGCAATCGCTCAAGAATTAGCAAAATTAGGAGCAAGTGTAGTAGTTAACTATGCTAGCTCCAGCAAGGCGGCGGATGAACTCGTAGCTGAAATTACCGCAGCCGGAGGAAGTGCGATCGCGCTGCAAGCGGACGTTTCCTCATCGGAAGAAGTAGACAAGTTGATTAATACTGTTTTAGAAAAATTTAAGAAAATCGATATTTTGGTTAACAACGCTGGAATTACTCGCGATACTTTACTCTTACGCATGAAGCCAGAAGATTGGCAAGCTGTAATAAATCTTAATTTAACCGGCGTATTTTTATGTACTCGTGCTGTCAGTAAAGGTATGTTGAAAAAACGTTCTGGAAGGATTATAAATATTGCTTCAGTTGCCGGACAAATGGGCAATCCCGGACAAGCTAACTACAGTGCAGCAAAAGCGGGAGTTATCGGTTTAACTAAAACTCTAGCTAAAGAATTTGCTTCTCGCGGTATAACGGTTAATGCAGTTTCACCAGGTTTTATCGAAACTGACATGACAAGCGAACTAAAATCAGAAGAAATTCTTAAAGCGATTCCTTTAGGACGTTACGGCAAGCCAGAAGAAATTGCTGGGATGGTACGTTTTCTTGCCGCAGATACAGCCGCAGCATATATTACCGGACAAGTTTTCAATGTAGATGGCGGAATGGTGATGGCTTAAATCAGTTGTTCTCCTGAAGGTTGTGGATCGTCAGTTATCAGTTATCAGTTATCAGTCAGCATTTGTCATTAAATTAGGAATGGCCGCAACTGGAACATTTTGCTTGTAGGGTGCTAGTACACTGATTGATTCTAACGCAATAATAAGGTTTTCCTGTCACGCACCAACCAAAGCCTGATGACAATTGCGGCCATTACTGTAAATGATTGATTAAATCTAAGGTTATGGCTGAAAAACACGGGATAATTAGAGAAAATAACTTTCATTCATTAGATTGCGGTCAATAATCTCTAGATTTAACTGATAACTGATAACTGATAACTACTAACTGTTCGCTGACTTTCGGCTAAAATAAACGATTAAAGTCATTAATAAACCGATTCCAGTTAAATATTTAATTGGGTTAGGAATGTTTGGGTTAGGGGACATAAATCCTTCAATTAAACCAGCAATAACTAACATTGGCACAATCCCAAAGACCAATTTAATAGCTTGGGAGCCATAAAATTTCATAGCATCTAGATGGCAATATTTTCCAGGAAATAATATTGCTTTGCTAATTAATAATCCTGCACTTCCAGCAAGAATGATCGCAGGTAATTCTAAGGAACCATGTGGAAAAATAAACGCCCAAAAAGGATAAGCTAAATTATTTTGACTTACCAGATTTGCGACTGCGCCAATAAGTAGACCATTAAATACTATTACATAAACTGTGAATGCCCCGGCAGTAATTCCACCGGCAATGGCACTAAAACAAACTTTCAGATTATGATTAATTGTAATTCCAGAACATATCAAAGGTTCAACACCTACAATTGAATCCATCCATAATTCACCATCCTCACGAACTTTGGAAACTATTCTTGATGGTAATATTAGTGAGATAAAGTTAGGGTCTTGCCAAATATACAACCAAGCGACTAATATACCTAAGATAAATAAAGCAGTAGTCACCACAATATAAGGAAAAGTTTGTTGTACTGTTGCAGGTAATCCCCAGCTATAAAATTTTAAAGCTCTCAAATATTTTTGCCTTCGCCAACCTCGATCAACTTGTTTACAGGCACGAGTTTTCAAAGCTTGTAAATTTTGTATCAAATGATGATTTAAATTTTGGGTGCGAGCGGATGTTAAATCTCCGACTACTAAATGGTATAGACTTGATAATTCTTTGACTTCTTTTCTTCTGAGGGAATTGAAACCTTTTTTTTCGATTTGATTCAACAAGGAGTCCAAGCGTTGCCAATTTGGTTCTCGTCTTGCAATCCAGCGTTGAATATCCATATCCCGAATTAGTGATTTATTCCAATTTGTATTTGGGCGAAGCACTATACATTGAGTATGTTTATTTCTAGATTATCTTTCGGAGAACTAATCAATCAACTATGCGGTACTAAATCACATAAAACGCTACGCTAACTTGCCTTGATTCTACAAAATTAGAGTTACACAAACAAAGCCCACCCTAAGGTGAGCTAAATTCCCACTATTTTTAAAGGAAAGATTAATGTCATAAAGCTTTGGTTGGTGCGTGACAGGAAAACCTTATTACTGCCTTAGAATCAATCAGTGTACTAGCACCCTACAAGAAAAATGTGCCAGTTGCAGCCATTCCTAAAAGTAAAAGTAACTGATAACTGCATTTTTATCCCCCCTAACCTAAAAAGGGGGGAAACCGAATAGGTGTATACCTTAGCCGATGTTTTGAAAAGGGGTTTTCATAAAACGGGTAATGGTAAAATATATAACTTTATTCAGCCGAAATTAGCTATACTACCTTCTTAACCCTTCATGGCAATTTTCTAATTATCAAAAATCAAAACCGGCGATTCTGGTTCTCGATAATACTGCGTCATGTCATCAAATTTACGAAGTTCGGCACGATGCACCGTTAACGTAGGTAAATTCTCAACCCATTTTTGATTTAGCTCCGAGAGCATGTTGGCAAAATTAGCGCGATTTAAATCTTCCCGAATCTCTCCAAAATAGCCTAAAGTTATGTGCGCCGTGAAATTGTACTGTTGCTCAATTCCCAATGCCATCAGCTTGGGATTTTGATAAACTGCCCGACGCAAGCTAACAATTTGCTCGTAACTTTCTTGAGAAGAGGGAACCAAACAAACCGCTATAGCCCTTGGCATAAGCATTAATCCCAACATTTGCCATTTAGGAGGATTCTTTGGAGCCGCACCATTTTGATATTGTTGAAAAATATCGTTAAAACATGACTGTAGTTGTGTTTCAAAATCAGGATTGCTTGCCTTCGCATCGCGATAGGCACTGTCCCAAATTAAGTCCGCTATAGTCAAGTGAAAGCTATCGTGCGGTACCGGTATAATCAAATCGGAACCCATGGGTAATTTTAAAAGTTCCTCTTGATAATCCTGCATTTTTGAGTAAAAAGCAGAATTTTGTGAATTGTCTTCTCCGCTAGGCGGTGTTATTAATGTATAGCCAGGAAAAGACACAGCTTTTCTTTTTTTTTCTGGGTGTGATGCAAATTTAGCAGATTCCTTCAAATGTTGGATTTGAGATATATAAGCGGAAAGTAACGTCATGGGCGCTACCCGATTTATATAAGTTTGATAATTATCGTCCAACTTTCATATTCTCCCGCACTCATTGCATAAATTGTAGGCAAAATCGCTCAATTTAACCAAAGTAACCAAAGTTTGGATAAGTTAGGAATTATTCATTGGGTAAAAGTAAAAGGTAAAACTTTCATATGCTTTCATATAATAAATCGATAACTTTCACCCTTGCGAGAAGCTAATTCGTATTTTTTACTTCCTATACCTTAATCATGCCAATTTACATCTACTGGGGCGAAGATGATTTTGCTATGGAAAAAGCGATCGCCGATTTACGCAACGAAGTTCTCGACGAGAATTGGGCATCGTTTAACTACACAACTTTCCCCCCCGATTATCCTAATGCTGTAATTGAAGCATTGAATCAAGCAATGACACCACCTTTCGGGGCTGGTGGGCGCTTGGTATGGCTGATGAATACTAATATCACTCAGCAATCCGATAGCAATGTCTTATCTGAGTTACAGCGTACTTTAGACGTAATTCCCGATAATTCCCATTTATTAATCACTAGCAGCAACAAACCGGATGAAAGACTCAAATCTACAAAACAGTTAAAAAAATTTGCTAAATTTCAGGAGTTTGGATTGATATCACCCTGGAAAACTGACTTGCTCGTAAAATCTGTCAATGATGCGGCAAAATCTTTAGGAATTAAATTAGCCCCTAACTGTGCGGAATTTTTGGTAGAAGCCATAGGTAACGATACTCGTCTGCTTTACAACGAATTAAGTAAATTGCAGCTTTACCTATTAGATAGCAATCAACCATTAAATGTTGAGACTGCTGCTCAATTAATCCAAAACTCTACTCAAAGTAGCCTACAATTAGCTGGTGCTATTAGAATCGGAGACACGGCAAAAGCTTTGAATTTAGTAGCAGATTTAATAAATGCAGCCGAACCTTCCTTACGGATAGTAGCCACTCTTATCGGTCAATTTCGTACTTGGCTGTGGGTTAGAATTATGATGGAAACAGGCGAACGTTCTCCCCAAGCAATAGCTCAAGCAGCTGAAGTTCGCAATCATTATCGTATTAAATATTTACAACAAGAAGTTCAGCTTCTTTCGGTACAACAATTAATTTCTTGTATGCCTATACTACTTGAATTAGAAGTTAATCTAAAACAAGGAGCGGCTCAAACTCTAACACTCCAAACTAAAGTTATAGAACTATGTCAAATATGCCAAAAAAGACGACAATGAATATATTTGTTTAATTTATTCGATTATTCAAGGGAACAACTACTCCTTGAAACAATTCAAAGTGATTAACATCTTCTTACTGTAATTAATTATCACACAGCATATGAAGAGAATTACTCATTCTTCCAAGGGAACTAATATTGCTCGAATGCTTTATAAGTCTTTTTTCGTAGGTACTTTAGCTGCTCTTAGTTTTGCTGCTGGCAGTATAGTTTCGAGTGCAAAAGCTGATGCTCAAACCCCTTCATCAGTTAACAATAATGATATAGAGAAATATTCTAGAGCTTTATTAACAATAGAGCAAAGCAGGCTTCAAGCATTTGAAGAACTAAAAAAAATCTCTGGTCAAGTTCCTAGCATAACCTGCAATAAACCTAAAACTATAGCTGCTCTGCCTACACGCAAAGCAAGGGATATTGCTAATAAATACTGTCAGCGCTCTCAGACAATTGTTAAAGATAGCGGATTGAGCATTCAACATTTTAACGATATTACACTGAAGCTACAAAATGATGACAGCTTAAAAAAGCAGATTCATAATGCATTAATCCGTTTACAGAAAAAGCCTAATTCTCGATAGATAAAACTTAAGCAAAAATTTAGATTTATCGAATGAAAGATTGTTCCCCCCGGATGAGCCGGGGGAATGGAATAATTTTTTAATTTGATTTATAAAATATTAAGTGTTTATTAAGTAATGGTTGGATGAATCTTCACTTGATTGAATTTTTTACAACTTGACTTTTGACACTGGCTTAACGTTAGCTTGTCGTAGTTTTAGCAGCTACTATAAGCTGGCAGTTAATGATTAATAAAAAATCTTTATAAATTTGGCGGATTGTATTTGAGTCGTATCCACAGTACTCGAATCCACTTTTATCAGTAACTAGGGGCAAAGCCTGCAAATAGTGGAAACCCCTCTGCTTGAGAAGAAGAGGGGAAGGGGTGAGGTAAAGACGGTATTCCACTTGAGTTAAAAGTTGATATCTAGATCCAGCAACGCCGTTTGAGTTTTAAATATTAAGCCGGATAAAATCTTTGCTGTTTTGCCCGAATATTTTTAATATGCTTTTTGACTGTATTTACAGTAATAAAAAGACTTTGGGCAATTTGTTTATAGCTTGACGTAACCCGATAGAGACTCCATATTTCCGCTTCACGCTGGGTTAAGTGGTATTGATAAGCTTCGGACAAAGCTACATTTTTCAAAGACTCGTAGCGATTCTCGATTGTTACCAGTAGTAATGATTGCTCTGCTAATTCTAGATTAAACCGTCTTACCCTTAAACGAAAAACCAGTGATTGATTGATAATTATTTCTTCCGAAAATGTTGTTAAATTTTGATGGCAAAGCTGATTTTGTATCAATGTATTGCAAGCATTCCAAATCACTGATGGCACAGAATTAATATTCAAATTTGATTTATCTATTTGACTGCAAATATTTTCAGCGCTAGCATTTCTATGAACTAATTCACCTGTTTCAGTTAAGATTAAAATACCATCTTCTAAGTTGTCTACTATTTCTTGTAAAAAATATATTTGGTCTTGAAACTGCAGTTCTGTTTCAGTTTTTGAAAGTTGAGAAATATTCATATACTTGTACTTGATATATTTAAAATTGACAGACAATATTTGTGATGACTGCAAGTTTAAACGTCACCTACAAATATGTATAAATGAGTTTTGATAGCTAAAATTAGCCTTCTAGAGCATGATAATTTTTTATACAGCTTGACAGTAATATATTTCGGATTTTGATTTAGGGCTGATGTAGGAGGGTTTTGAGTCTGTGAAACCCATATTTCCCTTCGCCGTTGCGTAAGTCATAAAATTAATAAACCCGATTTAAAAAAATCGGGTTTATGTAAAGGTCTAAATTTTAAAAAATGCAGCAGGATAACTAGCTGAAGACAATAAAATTACCTCCAAACAAACACTTTTGCTTCAAAATGTCCTAAGTCAGTCATAATTCCATCATCTCCAGCTTCAATATCATAATTAGCTGTCCATTCATGCCATGTACCCGTAGCAGGAAAATTCGGAACTTTATAACCAGCCAAGAAATTTTCGGAAAAGTTAGCTACAACCACAATACGAGAACCTTCATCATTCCAACGGGTGTATGCTAATACCTTAGCTTCGGGATTTTCGTGAATAAATTCAATATTTTCCCCATATAAAGCATGATTATTTTTACGTAGGTTAATTAAACCTTTGTAATACTCAAATAATCCTCTATTTAAATCATTTTCCAGTAATCCCCATTCAATTTTTGATGATTCTGGAGTCTGAGGTTTATATTCGCCAAATTCTTGCCCCATCCACACCATTGGTACGCCGACTGCTGTCATTAAAATGGCTGCTGCCAACTTTAATCGATGAAACGCTTCCTTATCAAAAACTTCGCGATCGCCCAATTCCACCATTATCCTGTCATGGTCGTGGTTGGTAATATAATTGACAACGTTGGTTGCACCCATGAAGCCTTGACGCTTGCAATCGATGACATCTTTTAGTTCTTCTAAATCAAATTTATCGCCACAAATATGTTCCCGAATGCAATGGTAAAAACTATCGTGCCAGCAACCATCCATTGGACCATCTAAATTTGTAATGCTGGTAGTTTCAGGAATATGTTCGGCAATATTATAGAAAGGTTTTGCACCAGCGGTTTTTTTGGCTTCATCTACTATCCAATGCATGAAATCATAGTTAGCAATTTGCCGCGCTGCATCGTAACGAATACCGTCAATGTGATATTCTTCAATCCAGAAACGTACTGTATCGCCAATAAACCTTCGCGCTGGATAGGTGTCTAAATTATCGTCATATTTTTCATAATTAAATTCTGGTCCCCAGTTATTATCAGGATCGCGGGGTTCGTGGTGATACCAGTAATCGTGGTCGATTTGTGTTAAAGGAGCCGATGCTTCTGAATGATTAAAAATAACATCCATCAACACTCGAATTCCCTTGCCATGACATTCATCAATTAACTTTTTTAAGTCCGCAGTCTCACCATAGCTGGTTTCAGTAGCGAAGAAATGACGAGGATTATATCCCCAGCTATAATCGCCAGGGTATTCTTTAATTGGCATTAACTCAATAGCGTTAATTCCCAACTCTACTAAATAATCTAGCTTCTCGATAACGTGTTGATACTTTCCACGTGCATACTTATCATCTTCCCCACCAGAAAAGTCAGCGACGTGCAACTCGTAAATAACTAATTCATTGTCTGGAGGTAAAGGCTTATCGTCATGAAACCAAACATAGGTATCGACAATTCTTTCCCCATCTTTAATACGAACAATACCATTTTCATAACCACCTAATGCATCAATATCAGTCGCATAAGGATCGGTTACATCTACCCATTGATCTTCTTCAAAAAACCAAGACTTTGAGCGGACTTTAAATTTATATTTATAAACACCGTCTTCTAAATCAACTTTTAAGCGAAAATAACCATCTTCGCCTTTTTCCATTGCGATTGATTCCCAATCTGAGAAGCAACCACTTAAAGCAGCTTCTTTGTTATAAGGAGCAAAGAGCTTGAATTCAATGGGCTTTGCCATAATTGTGTTTAAAACCTAATAAGTATAGAACTAGGCTTAGGAAATAAACATACTCTGCTCTTACTGCTTTTAGCTAATAGTTTGTTATCAATAGCAATCGGCAGTTATCGAGTAAGAAGTATTGTTTAATTACTCTTACCTTGTAATGATTATTTTGCACGTTAAGTTTTGTTAATAAATCTTTCGCCAGGAATAATTTAGGTAAAAACAGCTATTTCTTGAGGAGTATAGTTGTATTACTACCTAATTACTTAAGTACTTGCTGATGGGATTTAAGGCTTATAGGTAAAAGGAAAGGATGCCCCTAATTAACATTTGCGATCAAAATAATCTCTTGTAGATTACCTATTACCTTTAACCTTGATGAATTGCATTGATTCTTCAATAAATACCTTTAATTCAGATAAGAACTCCATAAATAAAGTTGAGATTTGATAGTGTTTTTCTAATCTTCCCTCGGGAGTTTTATACCAGTTGTATCCACCGCAACCCCTTAGCCGTAGACAGCTTTAGCCTAAACTCGAATTGAATTATGGAACCTATTTCTTCTACAAGATTAATTGTCTGACATTAGACAATTTCAGACACAGCTTTTAAGTTTGGGTTGATTGTACAAACCTGACGATAAACTGCGTTCGCTTAACCATTTTTGACTGACTGGTGAGTCGAATAGCCAATTCGTAATTAAATCTCCCCATTTAACGGGCATTTGTAAATGTTCCCATGAGGCTTCACTATTGAGGGATATTCGATGGTACAACTCTTCAGAGGCAAATAATTCCTGGATTGATTGAGCGAGTAACTTTGATTGGCGCTCTGGGAATACCATTGCATTCTGACGATGTACTAAATTGCCGCGAAACATGGGATGGTCGGATGCAATAATCGGAGTATGAGCGCATAATGACTGATAAATTGTAGCTGGACAGCCTTCAGAATATTCATGCCGACTGGGGATAATCACTGCATCTGCATCACGCATTAATTCCATAACACGGGTTTGCGATACTAATCCTAAAAATTCTACTTGTTCCCCGATTTGCAATTCTTCTGCACGACGCTGAAATTTATCGATGTCGCCATTACCCGCTATTTTTAACTTGATTGGTTGGATGTGACGCAGTTGTGCTACTGCTTCGAGAATTTCCCCTACACCTTTAGATTCAATGATTAAGCCTACATAGACCAAGTTTCGAGTCTCAGAGTTTGATGATAAATGTTTGGGCGTGAAAGGTTGTGGGGTAAATTTACGCACCCAATCCCAAGGAATGATTTTATCCGGATTAACACCTATTTGTTGCAAGGAATAAGAAGCATTTAATCCATGATTAGCTACCCAATCTATTTGTTGATGGTTTAATAATTTTTTCCAAGTATAATTTTGAATACGTGATTTCCAACCTCTTGGTACAAAAGAATCCGCAAGTAATGCCATTATTTTGACTTGATGCTTGATTCCCCAGTGAAACATCTGTTTCATGGGGAATCTGACTACTAAGTGAGTCGGTTGTTGACTTTCGAGAATTTCTAAAACTTTATTGGGATTCTGATAGGGTTCAAATCCTCCAGCAATTACTCGCAAATTGGGTTCGATTTTTTCGTTATATACTTGCTTACTGTAACAACAAGCTAGTGTTACTTCATCAATTTGCTGGCTAATTTTAGTCGTAGTATCAATTACATATTTGTGACAATGATAGGTTTCGATTCCATGTTTATGGATCTTATGATATGCCTCACGATAATCGCCAGCATAGTCAATGATTAAAAGACGCATTTATGATCTTTGGGTATTGGGATTTATAAGTAATTTATGTTACTTAAATTTTCATAGGCTGTAAGTAATCTTGAATACAATTGCCATCCAGCTTTGAATTGTATTTATGTGCTTTAGGAAATGCTGGTTTTTTATACAGTTAAGTAAAAATTACTACTCTTGTAGTACTTACGCACTCGTAACCGAAAATAAAGCTTTGCGATGATCCGCACCTTCGGTGAATACTATCTCCATCCGGGAGACGCTCGGCTAGCGCACAGGGAATAATGACGCAAACACATAGTCCTTGCGTAAGTCCTGTTGTAGTTACACACTGTTTGCATAAATCCCAGTTAAATTAGTTGATCGATTGGCAATCCCCGACCTAATCTATAGAAAACAAATATAAATAAAGTTAAAATACCGACAAAAAAGACAGTTGTCTGGAAATCCTGAGCAAAGTAAGCTTTTCGTGCCAAAGCCCGTAAAGATTGACTATATATATAAAGGTAAATCGTTGAAGTTTCAGTCTAAACTCCAGTTGAATTATGGAACTGATTTCTTCTACAAGATTAATTGTCTGAAAATTTTCTAAGATAAGACACAGCTTTTGAGTTTGGGTTGATTATATAAACCTGACGATAAACTGCGATCGCTTAACCATTTTTGATTGACTGGTGAGTCGAATAGCCAACTTGTAATTAATTCTCTCCATTTAACGGGCATTTGTAAATGTTCCCATGAGGCTTCACTGTTGAGGGATATTCGATGGTACAACTCTTCGGAGCTAAATAATTCCTGGATCGATTGAGCGAGTAACTTTGGTTTGCGCTCTGGGAATATCATTGCATTTTGACGATGTATTAAATTGCCGCGAAACATAGGATGGTCAGAAGCAATAATCGGAGTATGAGTACATAAGGATTCATAAATTGTAAATGGACATGCTTCTGGATATTCATGCCAGCTAGGAACAACAACTGCATCAGCATCGCACATTAATTCGATTACCCGTTTTTGAGGTATTTGTCCTAAAAATTCGACTTGTTTGCTTATTTGCAACTCTTTTGCACGATGCTGAAATTTTTCAATCTCTCCACTACCAGCTATTTTTAAATTTATTGCTTGGGTATGACGTAGTTTTGCTATTGCTGTGAGAATATCACCCACACCTTTATCATCCCTAATCGACCCTACATAAACTAATTTTTTAGGTGAGAAACTTGATTTTAACTTCTTAACATTAAATGTTCGTGGAGTAATTTGATGGGGGAAATCCCAAGGAATAATTTTGTCAGGATTTACTCCTATTTTCTGTAAAGAATAACTAGCGTTTAATCCATGATTAGCGACCCAATCTATTTGCTGATGGTTTAATATTTTTTTAAAAGTATAATTTTGAATACGTGTTTTCCAATCTACTGATATAAAAGAATCCGCAAATAATGCCATTATTTTGGCTTGATGCTTGATTCCCCAAAGCAAAATATCTTTCATGGGGAATCTAACTACTAAGTGAGTCGGTTGTTGACTTTCGAGAATTTCTAAAACTTTATTGGGATTTTGATAGGGTTCAAATCCTCCAGCAATGACTCGCAAATTGGGTTCGATTTTTTCGTTATATACTTGCTTACTGTTGCAACAAGCTAATGTTACTTCATCAATTTGCTGGCTAATTTTGCTCGCAGTATCAATTACATATTTGTGACTATGATAGGTTTCGATTCCATGCTTATGAATCTTGTGATATGCCTCGCGAAAATCTCCAGCATAGTCAATAATTAAAAGACGCATTTATTATCTTTGGGTATTGGGATTTACAAGTAATTTATCTTACTTATATTTCCTTACTTAATAAGTATTTTATAATACATTTACCAAGGAACCTCAAATTGTATTTATGTGATTTGAAAAAAAATAATTTTTCTACAAATAGGTACAAATTACTCTTTGCACTTACAAAATATGTTGGAGTTAGAAGGAAGAAAGAAGAAGGCATTCATGCAAAAAACTATGCCCTATCTCCTTTCCGAGACGCTTTACTAGAGGGCACGCTGCGCGCTTCAGTTGTGGGTTTAAAGTCCACTTAAGATAAATATTTATTAAGCATAAAGTCACGCTTCGCGAACAAGACACGTAGTGGCTCGGAAATAATGCGTCATTATTTGCTACCCACGTTTTTAAAGTATGGTTGTTCTTCCTTCGTGAAATACTGTTTGCATAAATCCTAATTAAATTAGCTGATCGATTGGGAATCCCAGACCTAAGCTATAGCGAATAAATATAAATAAAGTTAGAATACCGATAAAAAAGGCAGTTGTTTGCAAATCTTGAGCAAAGCAAAATAGCTTTTCGTGCCAAAGTCCGTAAAGATTGACTATATACAAAGGTAAATCGCTGAATGCAATAACACCGATAGCACCTATCACCCCGAATATTTGATTTGCAGTAGGTACGGCTAAGATGATGATTGCGAATCGGGCAAAGTTACTCTGTGCTGAATATAGAGGTTTGCCAATTGCTAGAAGCGCTGGGCTAATCGTATAAAACAGTAAAGAAAACCACATGCCGCAGCACAAAATAGGCATCATCCAAGTAGCTTCAATATATCTTTGGTCGTAAAGTAAGCCAATAATCAAATCACCAACTGTCACTAATGCAGCTAGGATAACTCCACATCCTAATAATATTAATCGTCTCTGTTTAAGAATCTTGCCTCTTAAAATTTTTCTCGGCAAATCTCGCTGTTTAGAAATAGTTGGAAAAATAACTTTATGACTTAGCTGTCTAATTACTTCTTTGGGAATACTCGCCAAAGTATAAGCTACTGTATAGATACCCAATAATTTAAATGATAGTAACTTAGCTAAAACTAAGCGGTCTGATTGTTCGGCTGCAAACATTAATCCAGATGCAGCAAACATCCATTTACCGAAGGATAAAATTTCTTTAACTGCTTCTTTATTCCACGCAAAGCGATTAACATAGCCCGGTATTAACCAAAAGCTGCTAACTAATTTGTATACTCCTGCTAGAGCGTTTCCAATTGCTAATGACCAAATAGTTGGATAAAAGTAAACCAGTATAATTAAAGTGGCAAAGAAAACTACTTGCAATGCGAGTTCGTAGATTGAAAGCTTACCTAATTCCATACGTCGATGAAGAGTATGAATGCTAGTAGAGCTAAATCCTTCAAAAACCGAGTACAGAACAGAAATCGGGATTAACATTAATAAACGTTTGTCATTATAGAAATATGACGCAGGAAAAGTAATAAATACTACGCAAATTAGCCAAATAATTACACCCCGAATTGCTTGTAAAGTCCAAGCAGTATTTAAAAAATCTCGGTCATCACCTTGTTTACTATTAACTATATTTTGAGAAATACCAATATCTGAAAATAGCTCTAAACCCATTCTAAAAGTTGTAACTAGAGCCATTAAACCAAAAAACTCTGGTTGTAGCAGACGAGTCAAAACTAAATTATTCCCAAATCGGAGAATGTATTTTCCTCCAAAACCCGCAGTTGTCCAAATTGCACCACGAATGGCACGTTGCTTTAAGGATGTCATTTAATTTTATATTCCAGATATACGATTTTGGATTTACCTTCCGCTTTAAAGAAGAAACTTGAAGATATTTGATTTCTAACTAAGATTTAGGAATTTTATATTATCTTTCATTTAAAAGCCAGGATAGAAAATTTTTATCCAAAATTTGGTACGGTTACGTTTTAAATTCAAGGAATGTCTTCGTTGCTTATACATTACGATGGTAGCGTTAACTGATAAGAAAAAGGTAAGAAGCTTGTATCGAAGCAATACTATTGCCGTCTCTACAAGCTTTCGAGTTTAAACTAACTAAAAAGTTTTGAAAAAGGTAACTAGTATAAGTCGGCGTAAATAAGGCAACCATTAAAAATGGCTGAAAAGCCTAGAAAATCAAACTTCTTACTTCTTACTTCCGCGAAGCGGTACTAGTACTCTAAAAAGCCAAAATTGCCGGGTAAAGCTAGAGAGGGGGGAGAAAAAACTTTGTTATTTCCTTATTCACTCCGCATAGTTTCCTTGGTGGAGTACTTGATTAGTCTGGGGTTGCTAACCAGTAATATTTTCAGGATTGCGATAAAGAACTAAGCTGCACCGTTTTTGCTTAATTTAATCACCTTAGCGGGTACTCCAACTGCTATAGAACCAGGAGGAATATTTTTTGTGACAACAGAACCAGCCCCAATCACACTTCCCCTACCAATAGTCACTCCATCTAATATTCTTACTCCCGTACCTATCCAACACTTGTCTTCGATGTGAATACCTTCGCGGCTTAGCCCATAATCTCTATGATTGTTCGCATATAAACTACTATGTGAAGCAATTTGGCAATCTCTGCCAATTTTGATATTACCAGGCCCAGCCATACATACATAAGGTCCAAGGTAAGAGTTTTCGCCAATTTCGATCCAGCAGTCAGAACCCGCCGTCCGAATATCTACACCGCAATCTATGCAAACTCTGTTATCAAGAAATATAAAACTGTTAGCATCTTTAATTTCTAAGCGTGTATTCCGCAGGATTTTAACATGATCGCCAATTTCTATGCCGCCAGCGCCAATAAGTTCAACGCCTTGAAAAATGCTTACTTTTTTACCCATACGAGCCAAGGTTAAAGGATAAATTAGCTTTCTCAATAGGCTTCCAACGGGGTGGGGAATCCATCCGGCAAGGGAAAATGCAATAATTTCTAAAATACGGGATGTATTGGTAGGTGGTCTTGAATAAGACTTCCAATCAACATCAAATTGTGCAGTAGTCATAGTCTGTAAGTTTATAAAACGAGATATTGCGAGATATAGTCTTGCTGACACAGATAGGAATCATATTCAGTATATTGATTTAAATAAATGCATCAAATACTGACAGGAATTTTTATTGATAAGTAAATGATTGCAATTTATCCTGTTTTGTTTCAACTAGTAGTTGAGTGTTATCTATATTTCCAAATTGTGAAATTAACTTTGTAGTTAAATCTTGAACATACTTGGCATTATTATGTTTGCTTCGTACAAATTCATAACCCAATTGAGCTTGTTGTTCGGCAAGTTGAGGATTATGTAAAAGTTTGTTAATTGCTTGCTTCAATTCTAAGCTATCGCCAGTTTTTACACCAGTTACTATGCCTAAGTCAATCAATTGATTGATAATTCCAGGTTTTGGCGAACGAGTAATAATAATAGGTCTCCTGCACGCCATCGCTTCAAACAAAGTGCTTAGCCCAGCTTGATAATTATTCTTTAAAAGAGGTAAAACAACTAGGTCAGCATCGCAATAAAGTTGTACCAAATCGCACCATTCGTAAAATCCACGGTACATATTTTTTGGCAAGACTTTAGGAAATGTGACTCTGGATGAAGTTCTATTAGGTGAAAAAGCACATATTTTGACATCAACATCCATATCTTGAGTTGCATTAGCCAAAGTTTCATAGTCCCGCTTTTCCATGCCACCACTAGCAATTAAAGGGCGTACCTTTTTATGTGATGGTGGTTTAGGAGTGAAGAAAGATGTATCCGTCGATGGATGGTAAGCAATTTTGAAAATACGATTTTCTGATAATTTTAAGTAACGTTTTAGAAAGTTTTCTTGCGGCGTAGTACCCGTAACAAATAAATCAATTGAGTCGGCGAACTTGAGTAAATTCAAAGCTAGCAAACCTTTCGGTCGATTTAGATTGTGAAAAAGTACGGCTATTTTAGGTCGGTTACGCTTTTGACTGCAAAGAGTCGCAATAGGGATACCTAAAGGTTCGCCATCGCAATATATAACATCATTACTATCAAGTTGTTCCGATAATTTACGCGCTAAAGCCCAATGCTCGGGAAAGCCAAAAATTCTTGCTAAACGTCTATCTTTTGGCAAAACTTCTACATCGATTGGCTGATGAATGTTAGCTTTTAGAACTTGACTCATGTCCCACATTACATGAGCGGGGTGCTGTCCTAATTGGTTTTTAATGGCAAAAGTTTTTATATCATCTACTGAATTAAGTGCTATATGGTAGTTCACTTTTTTATCCTTGAATTTTATTTACTAGATAGAGGCGTGTCATTTTGTAACTATTCTTCTTGAAGAAAAATAGCTGATAAAAGTTATAAAGCTAACAAAAGATTCTGGCTATTTTTTGTTGGCGAAAGTAAAAAATACTACTTATAAGTATTTTTTTTTACTCAATAGACACTATAAATAAAAAACAGCTTATCCGGTAGTAAATCAGATGTTTTTATTTTAAAGTTTTGATGAATTTATTAATTAATATAGAAAGTTATGGGCAAATTATTTAAACAAGCATGGCTATGGAGGAAGCTGTACGAATATGTTTTAATAGAGCAATATGCAAACAGCAATCCTTTTATAGCTTTTAGTTTATTCCTATATCCAGGCAGGTTTATCTAATTCATATTAGATACAGAAATTTTTTCCCCGTGCTTAGTTTTAACTTCCAAAGTAATTATTTTGTCAAAGAAAATTGCTTTTCCTGATATTCGGGACGAATTGACTCTACGCGATTTTGTAAAGCACTATTCATGACTCGATGAAGTCTTGCTGCTTCATGGTATATGTTGAAATCTATTTCAACTTTTGCACGTCCGGCTTTACCAAAAGCTGCTCTTAATTTGTAGTCTTTTAGTAAGTCTTCGATTCGCTCCGCTAAAACCTTAGAATCTCCAGGTGGAACTAAATAGCCATTAATGCTATCTTCCACCAACTCGCTAATGCCTGCAATTTGAGTAGCTACCACCGGTACACCAGCAGCCATTGCTTCCATTAGCACCACCGGTATTCCTTCCGCAAAACTCGACATTACAAATACATCGGTGTTTTGAAAATATTCTCTGACTTCAGCTTGAGATTTATAGCCAACGAATTCTACATTCTGGCTTAATCCCAACTTAAATGTCATATCTTCTAACTCTTTTCGATCTGAACCATCACCAACTACAGTTAATACTATTTGAGGGTGTTGCTGTTTCAAAATAGCTAGACTTTCGAGCAAAATTGGCAATCCTTTCGCTCCTGCTAGTCTACCTACATAAAGTAATCTTGTACCCTGTTGCTGATGAGAAACTACATCGAATAAAGAGGGATCTACTCCGCAATGGATTATATGCATTTTATTCCACATTTCCATGGGTGCGAAAATCATTCCTTGGCTGCGAGCATAGTTACTAATACAACTGACAAACAACGCCCGCTTTATCTTTTCATCAAGTCGCCATTGATACGGCTTAAAAAAAATATAAGGTCCGTGTAAGGTGAAACTGTAGCTGAAACCTCCCATTTTTGCTGCCAGCATTGCTACTGTACCGCTAGCTTCAGCAATATGGTTATGTAGATGTTCAATTTGTCTGCGCTTTATTTGGTTAGCAACAATCCCAGCTTCCAAAAAGTAGAAGAGCTGATAGAATGCGCCTCGCAATCCAGGTTGACTTATAGACCATGCAAGCCTTATACTCTCTAGGTATTTACCAGGAAAATTAAATAGTAAATTTAGATGCGCTAAAGTTAAATCAATAATATTCGGAGGGAGAATATAAAAAGTGCGATCGCGCTCTATTTTTTGTTCTTCTCCAACAATATGTTCATCACCGGTGCGACGAATCGAGAATGTATGTACATCAGCCCCCATCGAGCGTAAATTGGCAACTTCTCGTTGAATAAAAGTATCTGTGGCTCTGGGATATTCGCCAGTTAAATAAGCAATACGCATAGTTTATTAATAGTTACCAGTGAGTAGTTAGCACTTACTAAGCTGATATACAGTCGCCATCGTATTTCAGCAAAAATTAAAATTATTGTGGTGCTGTCGGACACCAAGGCTGTTGTATACAAATTAAATAGGCAGCAGCAAGGCTGAATATTTACAAATCTTATTTTCTAGCTCTTTATTTCTAATTCCTTACACTCTTCAATCTGTAATAGTTCCTCGTTACTGCAACTGCGTTGTAGTGCTGTATCAAGGGAGTATTTTGGTTTCCAGTTTAAAATCTCTTTTGCACGGACATTGCTGAAGCGGAAGTGCTTAAATCTAGCATCTAGAATTACCGGATTTGCAATTCCAGGTAATTTTGCTTTTCCTTTAAATATGACTTTATTGCACTTCCAAATTGTCCAAGCTATTGCACGCATAAGCGTCCAATTGACTGGAACCATTTTAGGTAGAGGATATTTATACTTTTTTAATTTTTTAACATAAGCTCTTTGAGTTGGTAAGTTGTCATCAACAATATTGATAATTTGACCGATTGCTTGATTGCGCTCCGCAGCCTGAACGATTGCGATCGCGCAATTTTCGACATATACCAATGGCATTGTGGCATAACCACCAATTCGCAACCATAGATTTTTAGTTAATTTTCCACCGAGTAGAGAATTCCATAAGTTATCTCTCCCGTAGATTAATCCAGGACGAATAATTGTAACCCGAGCATTATGGGTTCGTTCAAACTTTCGTACTAATTCTGATTGAATTAGTTTGGTTTGAGCATATTCATCCCGTTCTAAAGGGTTGCTTTCAATCAGTGATTCTTCTGTGAGAGTAGTTCCTAATGGACTACGAAAATAATCATACACTGAAAAGGTACTGATATTAACCAGCCGCATAATATTTGCTGCTTGCATGGCATCAAGCAAGTTTTGAGTAGCGGTTACAGTACCGGCAAATCGAGTATTAAAATCTCCTTCTTTAACCGCAGCTAAATGAATTACAGCATCTACAAGCCCTAATGCATCAGAGATGCCGTTTTTATTTAACAAATCAAGACGAATAAATTCAA
Organism: Rivularia sp. PCC 7116; assembly: GCF_000316665.1. GTDB lineage: Bacteria > Cyanobacteriota > Cyanobacteriia > Cyanobacteriales > Nostocaceae > Rivularia. Next base: position 4,332,370 of record NC_019678.1, read on the forward strand.
CGTTGGGATGATTATGCCAAACTAAGCGTTTTTCGTTTGTCTGAGGACGAACAACGGCGCTTATTTGATGTCCGTTTCGCAATGCTTGGGCGACAACATACTGTCCTAAAAATCCTGATGCACCTGTAACTAATAATTTCATATAGTCATCGTCTCATTTAAAGTATTTGAAATCTGTAAATACATAAAAAAAGGGATCTAAATTATTGAGAATTTGTGTTAATGCCAATAATTTTCCTAATTTTATTAATTCTTACTGTTTTCAACTAGCAGAAATAGTATTTTTGTACTCGACAATAGTGGATTGTCGTTTTAATAGCTTAGAAATAAAAAACTTGATCTGACCGATTAATATAGGATATTTATCTAATACGCCGCAAAATATGGCGTAAGAAACAGCATCTTTTGACTTAAAGCCTTTATTTAGAGTCATTCGGTAAACTTTGAAAGCTAATAGAGCATACACTATCAAAAGCAACAAAAAGCTCAATCCTTGAGTAGGCACCAAAGTTATTAAAGCCATTACAGGCAAAAAGAAAGCCCAAAACCAGCACCTTAAGCTTTCTCTTACCCAATGTCGTTCGCGGCTAGAACCGTGCAGCCACATACCTTCTGCGTAGGCATGACCGTTACGAATTTCGCGTTTCCACCATTGGCTAAAGCGGAGGATTTTAGCATCATGGTATGTCATATCCGCATCCAGACGTAAGATGCGACCCTTTTCTCGACGCAACCTGACACATAATTCTGGTTCTTCTCCAGCAATTAAAGTCGGATTGAAACCTCCTACTTTTTTAAAGGCTGCTACTCGCATCATGGAATCACCGCCGCATGCTTGTGCTTCACCTACAGGAGTATTCCATTCCACATCGCAAAGCAAGTTATAAACAGAGCTTCCGGGAAATTCTTCGCGGCGACGACCGCATACAACTACAACATCGGGATGTGCGATTAATTCGCTTTGGGCAATTTTCAACCATCCGGGAGCAACCAAACAGTCTCCATCTACAAACTGAACAAACTCGGTATCCGGTTCTAACTCTAAAAGATAAGAAAAACCAGCATTTCTTGCCCGAGCGGCAGTAAATGGTATAGATAAATCTAAATCGACTACATAGACTCCAAGAGAACGAGCAATTTTGACACTATCATCTGTCGAACCCGAATCAACATAAACTACAGTTGTTTGTTCTTCTACAACCGATAGTAAAGATTCTTTAAGACGATTACCTTCATTACGCCCGATAACTACAACCCCTATTGAATTCATCTATAGCTCCATAAATTAATTATTGTGCACATTGTGCAACAAGATTTATCAAACACAGTAAAAACTGTTAAGTGTAAGTTTATGTTTAAGTTTTATTTTAGTTATGATTAGAATATGAATGCCTTTGATGCATCATATAATTTTCTTCCATCTCTTCATCTTCATTATCTTCACTAATAGATTCTTTTTGACTCAAAGTGAAAGTAGTAGTCAGAAATAAGACCCAATATATATTGCTTTGATAAATTAATAAACTTTCTGTGACATTATTCATTATCAACAGTAATAAAAAAGTTAAAGGAAAAAAATCTTCTGGATTATGGCTTGTATAAGCCCGCTTTAATGCACGAGCAAAACTGACCAAATAAGTAATCAGAAATAATGCTAAACCAACGAAACCAACATCAACAGCTAAATCGAGAAAACCATTGTGACCGTGAGGTGGAATCCAGCCAGTTTTGATTGCTTGACCAGCTTCAAATGCATAAGCACTTTTAGGAGCAAAAAATGCTCCACGTCCATAACCAAAGAATGGTCTTTCCATTAATCTTGAAATCATTACTCCCCAAACAGGAGTTCTTCCCGTTAAAGTTGCATCTCTTCCCAAACCAGTTAAAAGCTCTACCCAATAAGCAAAAACGAAAATGCTGACACACCCTAAAATTAATATGCCAACATCTAGTAAAACTACGCTGATTTTGCCTTTCCAGCGAAAGTTTTTATAGAAGAAGACAATTGATATTAATAATAAAGAAATAACTAATGAAGTTTTAGAAGTTGAAAGCAGTATCAAGAAAACTGAAAACATCATCCCAAAATACTTATATATTTTGAGATTTTCTTTCGGTAGTGCAAAAAATGTTAAGCACATCAAAATCATCATGCCACCAAAATGATTCTTATGCCCGTATAATCCTTTTAACGCTCCTGCATGGACATCTGAGTGAATCGCGACGTTAGGTAATGCAACAACACAAAATATACTAGCTATAGCTCCGATTAACAAAGTAAATGCAATTAATTCTACTTGTTCTTTTAAACTAAATCTTGTTGCAAAATATAGACCGAAGCAGGTAGTCATCAAGATATCTCTTGAAGTAAAGAATGTCACATCTGGAAATTGCGACCAAATAAATGAAAAATAAGCTATAGCTACTAAAATAAATAGTAGTAAATTTTGACTGATTTTGATTAGCGTATTTTGCCAAAGGAGTAATACTAAAAATGCTGATATTCCCCAAGTAGAGAATCTGAATAACGAAACAATACTTTGTGGAAGCACAATACCTAAAGAATCTACCCCGAATACTCCGCTGAAGAAAGTTAAACCTATAAATATAAAACTTTTTTCTAATAGTCTAATAATTTGACTGAATATTTGTTGAGTCATTGGTTATAATTACCCTTCGGCTCGAAAACTATTGCTCTTTCCCCACTAATGTAAAGCGTTTTTTGTCAATTAACTCTCTCCTGTAAAGGAGAGAGGTTAAGAATAGTATTTAACTAATTACTTTTTCTTGAAGTAAAAAGTTTTAGTTTTAGTCTGTATTTATTCTCTTTCTGTACGAACCCACGCTTTTTGAGGTGCGACTATAAATTTTAAATAGACTGGAATTTTACCCAACACATATAGAGGAACAGCTAAAAGTTTATCCAGAGGTATTAAATTAATGGCAAATTTAGCCCAAGCTAAAAATAATCCTGCGAATAAACATAATCCCGCACTTAGTGACAAGATAGCGGGCATCCATAATCCTTGGAACAAGGCAAATACTAGAGAAATAGTCATTAAACCCCACCAAGTCATTACAGCCAGAGTCAAAGGAGGAATGCATAAATCTAAAATACTGGGTAATAAATCAAACCTTTTTTGCAGTATAGCTTGTTTAAGTAATATTGGAATATAAGTTTGGATAATTTGTAAATGACCGTGTATCCAGCGGGTTTTTTGGCTTTTTGCTGCTTGCGAAGATGACGGCAAATAAGCTGTTACTCTAGCTTGCGGGTAAAAGATTGGTTTATGTCCAATCAAATTCAGATCTAATCCTAATTTAATATCCTCTAACAAATGACCGCTGGCTACATTTACCGAACGAATTACTGAAAAAGGAAAAGCCATACCAGTACCTAATAAAGGACTCGGTACTCCCAAGCGTTTTAGCCCCAATGGACGAACGAAATTTCTGACAATGATAGAAAATTGCGAAACAAAGTCTTTAGAAGACACAGAATTATCTGGTTTTACCATCAGATAACTTGCTTGAACGGGGCGATTCGTGGAAATAGAGCATTCTGTTAATTGTTCGATGGCTCCTTGTTCTACTTTGCAGTCAGCATCAATTATTACTACTACATCGGGTGGTTCTGCTTCCATATACTGCAAACCATAATCTAAAGCATATCCTTTACCTTTATTAAGTGAATCAAAACGTTCAATTACCGTCGCACCAATTGAGCGGGCTATCTCGGCTGTTCTATCGCTGCAATTATCAGCAACTACAACTACGTCGTCTTGTTTTTTCAAAACTGGGATAATTGTTTCTAAAGTTGATGCGATAGAAATCTCCTCATTATGTGCCGGTATCAATACTGTAATTTTTGTATCCTGCCATTTATCTCTATAGACAGAAAAATCTTTGGATATTGAGGCAGCAGCAGATTCAAGCAGAAAAAATAAACAGACAATAAATATAATTGATGACAGAGAAATTAGAATAAACTTAATAGCATATAGAGCTATAAGTTTGAAAGTTAATTCGTACATTATTTCCTTACAATAGATGAATTCGTTAATCTTTGATTACCATGTAAAAGTATTCAATAATACATAATATGAGGTAGATGCACTCTTCAAAAACAAATAGTAGATAGTTTTGTGCTATCTATGAAATCATTAAGTCTGTGAGCATTCTTTTTTCAAGATTTTAGCTGGTATTCCTACTGCTGTTGACTTTGATGGAATGTCTGTCAAAACCACAGCATTGGCACCAATATTTGCTCGATCTCCAATAGAAATATTCCCGAAAATTTTTGCCCCAGCCCCTACATTTACTTGTTTTCCTAACTTGGGAGCTTCTAAGGGAAACTCTAAATATCGATTCCCTAAAGTTACTCCTTGGCGAATAATGCTATCATCGCCGATGCTAGAATATCCATGAATTACAATTGCTCCCTGATGTTCGATAATTACTCTTCTTCCTAGCTCGACGGTACAAGGCAATTCGATACCATAAGTGTTACGAATTTTACGATAAAAAAAGTTGTACAAGATGCTAAAAGGTGCCCGAAGGAGTTTGGAATTAATTTTCATTCTCCAAACCCCAAAACGATGAATGGCTACAGCTCTAAATCCTGGTTTAGTCCAATCACAACCGTGAGCAATCCAGTCTTCTTCGATCTGTTTCCACAAACTCAAATTAAACTCTACTTTTTCACCCATTCTTTACTCTCAACCTCTGTTTGGGTTTCGTTTGTACTTTTTGAACCTCGCGGCTCGGAATAGTAGAAGTAGCTTTCAGGCTCCTGCTTAACGTTGACTGCATTCGCTACGATTCCTAACACCTTAGCTTCGGAGCGTTCTAATAAAGACTTGGCAGCAGTCGCACTAGCAGAATCTACAACTCGGGGACGAGCTACGAGTAATACGCCATCTACCATCTTTCCGAGAACTGCGGCATCGGGTGTTCCAGCCAAAGGAGGAGTATCAAAGATGATATAGTCGTAACTTGGCAATAATTGTTGAATTAAAGAATCCATACCAGCAGAATCAATTAAAGCTGATGGGTTTGGAGGTTGAACACCCGCAGTTAATACCGACAAGTTTTCAGTAACTTGATGATGGCATCGGTAAAGTTCATCTTGTCCAACAATGACATTGCTTAAGCCACCAGAATTTATCAAACCCCATAAATGATGCTGCATTGGCTGACGCATATCTGCATCGACGATTAAAACTCGTTGTCCGCCTTGAGCAAGGATAGCACCTAAGTTCGCAGTTACTTCGGATTTACCTTCACCAACTACCGAACTTGTAACTGCAATTGTCCGCACTTCTTTGTGGCTAATAAATTTTAAATTTGCCTGAAGCATCTGATAGGCTTCATGAATCATCGTGCGAGGAGAAGAAGCAACAATAATTCTGGGTGAAATAGTATCAACAATTGGGTTTGAATCAGTTGATTTGCTATCAGGCTCAAATTTAGGAATTAGCCCAACTAAAGTGTAGTTGAAAAAGCCTTCAATTTCCTTGACAGTTTTCAGCGATCTATCGATTAAATCGACAGTAAATGCAGCCGCAATACCAAATAACAAGCCGACAAATACACCTCCTCCTGCTAGTAAAAGCGTCATTTTGGAAAGACTTGGTTTCTTCGGAACCCGTGCTTTTTGGATAATACTAGAATTCCCAATTGTTTGCTTTTCTGCTAATTCAATTTCTTGTAATCTAGTGATTAAATTTTCATAATCAGTTTGTGCTACGGATAATCTTCGCTCTAATTCTGTCTGCTGTTTTTCCAAGTTGGGAAGAATCGCCAATTTTTGCTGATAATTATCGCGAATATTAGTTAAAGTTTGCAGCTTGGTTTGTAAGCCATCTTTTTGAGTTTGTACCTGAACTAATTGATTCACTAAAGATTGTTTAATTTCTCCAATCTGCAAGCGATTGTTAGGAATATTCTGCTGCCTTCCCGATGCCTCTTGCTTTCGCTGCTGTAATAATGATTGGAGCAGAGTTGCTTGATTTTCTAGTTTTCTAATTAATGGATGTGCTGAGGTATAATTTGCTCTTTCTGACGCTAATTGAGTCTGCACTTTTTGCAATTCGCCCAAAACTTCTTGTACCCCAGATATCTGGTTTAGAGAAGTAATTTCAACAGCTTGGTTTGCAGAAAAATCTAGTTTGCTGGCTAGTTGCGATTCTTGAGCAGTTAATTCTGCTAGGGATGCTCTTGCTTGATTGATTTCCCCATCTAAGGTGCTAATATTTTGAATTGCAGCAGTAGCTTCTTCGGGAAGCTGTATAACCTGGTTTTTATTTTTGAACTGAAGTAAAGCTTGTGTTGCTTGCTCTAATTCTATTTTTGATAGCGGTACCTGTTTCTTGAGAAATTCGCCAGCAGCAACAACTTGAGCGCGATTTGACTCAATATTGTTATCAACATAAGACTCCATTACCTGATTAACGATTGATGCTGCTAATCGAGGTTTATCTGAGGTATAAGAAACGTTGATTACATCCGTTCCTACAAGTGGTTCAATTTCTAAGTCTAGTGCTTCTGGCTCTAAAGGTTTACCATCGTCATCCTTGAGATTTAAAGTATCAATTACTTTTTGTAAAATTGGCTCAGATTGAACTATTACAGCTTGGGTTTCTAAAGGATTACCTTCGCGCATTAAAGATTCTAAATCCCCAATTTTTTCTCCTGCTTTGGTTAGCGATGAAATTCTGTCGGATTTAAACAATAGTAATCCAGTCGCTTGATATTCAGGTTTTTGTCGCAAGATTAGAAGCCACGATAAACCTATCGAACCTAACATCGCTGCTACTAAAAATAACCATCGGCGTTTCACAATTAGCCAATATTGCTGAATATCTATTTCTTGAGCATTGTTTTTATTTTTCATTTTGATTTGCGGAGGTTGCTTATATTTAGAATGGATATTGATATCAGGATGTTAACTATACAAAATACAATCAAATTTTGTTTTTTAAGGTGATCTATTTTACTTAATGGCTTTTATAGAGCCTAAAGTACTGAGAAGTTGAGCTTGGTGGCACAAAACGGCTTATTTCTGTTCGGATGACATCCAGAAATCGAGTTGTTGCATGGGCGGGAAGGTGTTTGCTCGAAACGAAGCCTGCTTGAGAGTAAAATTTGTTGAAAGTTGCAGGTTAGAGACGGGTAACTAATACCCACCTCTAAATTTAACTGTCAACTATCAACTATTAATAGGCTCCACTCTTTTGTAATACAACCCTTACAGTTGAAAGCAAAATTGTCATGTCCAGCCACAGCGACCAGTTTTCGATATAATTCATATCTAATTGCACTCCTTCTTCAAAGTTTTCGATATCCGAACGACCGGAAACTTGCCACAGTCCAGTAATACCTGGTAAAACTTCTTGACGAATAAAATGCTTTTTATGGAACTTCTCTACATCTCTAGTAGGTAAAGGGCGAGGACCAACTAAACTCATTTCTCCAAGTAGAACATTAAAAATTTGAGGTAGTTCATCTAAACTGTAAGCGCGTAAAAATTTACCAACTTTAGTAACGCGGGGGTCATTTTTCATTTTAAAAAGTACCCCATCTTTGATTTCATTTTTAGCTTCTAAAGATGCTTGTAATTTTTCTGCATTACTTACCATCGTCCGGAATTTCCAAATGTGGAAATATTTTCCATGTAATCCGACTCGCTTCTGTTTAAAAAATATAGAGCCTGGGGAATCTAGCTTAATCGAAATTGCGATCGCCATCATAATCGGAGATAAGAAAAATAGCAGTACGGAAGCGCAAAAAAGGTCAAAACATCGCTTCAGCCAAAAATCGCTACCTGCAATAATCGGCGCTGGAATCGTCATACAGGGAACTTGTCCAACCATTGTCATTTGTGATTTTGGATGGCTAAATTCGCTTAAACTAGGCAATATTCTTAAAATCACCCCAGCAGTTTGAAAATTCCAGCAAACATACAGCCTATTTTTGATTGAATTCCAACTTACGAAAGCTTCTTCAACTCCCTGTTGACGCAGGTAATTAAAGGTTGCTTCGCGGTTGCTCAAATCAAGACAGCTAGCATCGGCGCTACCGAGTACTTTGTAGCAATCTTGTTTTTGAAGAATTCTATTATAAGTTTCTTGTTCCGTCGTCTCAGCGATTAAAAAAGCTGAATGACGGATAACTCCTCGATGGCGAAGTAATCTAGTAGATACATCGAAAACGATCCTACCGGAACATGTAAATGTTACCGAGAATAACCAAAATAGCACAAAAATCGAACGAGATAAATAGCTATCCGGTTCATAAAAAAAAGCAATAATCAACAAAAAAATATTTGATGAGGATACTGCATTTATCAAGCTTAAATAATTACGACGATGCAAACCCGATCCATATAGCCCCTTGTTCGCGATCGCGCCGATTCCAATCAGCAAAATTAAAAAGATAAAATATTGATTTTGCGTCCAAGGAGAGTCTATAAACGTTCCATATACTAATGCTATATTCCAAGCCAAGGTAAGAGCAATAGTATCAAAAGACATCAAGGTTGCAACTCGCAGCAATCTGATTAATAGTCCTCTTTGAAGTCTAGTACCTCTAGCAGACCTCAAATCTAATTTATAGTTTTTAACAGGTAAAGTTCTGAATTCCACAATATCTATGACCTTGATATATCGTTAACTTGGTAGAAAAAATAGAACTGAACTTCTAGAAAATTTAAATATCTTTTAAGTACTTAATTACAGTCATTAGAGAACACAAAACTAATTATCAGCTTTAATTAGGAACCGCACAGTTATGAAATATATGTGTTGATAACTGTAATAATATTTACTGCAAAGATATAAGAATAGAAACTATGCAGAAATTTCATATTTGTTAGGTTGAGATAACATCTTTATCAACCATTCACCCTCTAAAAAGCATGATATTTCGGCAACAGAATCTATCAATGTATAGACTGGAAGTTTATCAAAACTAGCTTGTATAAGCTTGACCTCTTCTATTTTTTTCATTCAAACACCCCATTTTTTAACTTAAATAATTCAGTAACGTCAATACTATTAATACTGGTTATTGAATCATCAATAGTGAATATTTTTACCTTTTTCCTAACACTAAATTTTGGTATTAGAAAAAAATCAAGGCTCCTCAGAGTATTGAGTGGATTCAATACATATGTCAATCTAGTTACCTAAATAGCTAGATAAGTACAAATAATCCAGTTGGATTCAGAAACACCGCAACAGGTTTTAAGAAAATTATGCCTACAAAACTTGAAAAAAATATTTTGCCTATATCAATGGAACAACCATTCTATGATGTTAAAATCTACCCTTTTGAACAATGACACTGGTTGTTCAAAGAGGATTATTACATTCAAAGAAAGAGGTATCCCGTCAGTTAAACTATTTTCAATACTTACGGATTTATAGCTTGAATGATTTTAAATCATTACCTATTCTCAACTCTTAATAAAAATACTTGGGAGTTGATTGCTAATTAATCACCGAAAGCGCTACACCCTGCAAAGATTTTTGATTTCCAGCAAGCACATATGTAACACAGCTTAAAGCTTTCTGTTACAGAAGTAATAATTGAATACTTCAAACAAAGTGTATTATCACTAATTGCTTGAGTATCATTTCTTACTGGACTGACTAAGGGAATATTAACACCAGCTGTATCCTTTTACAACTGATTTATGCTTCTTTATAAAGTCTTCATATCAATTCTGTATATCGGTTGCGGTTAACAAGTGGTAAAAAATTTTCCGTTGCTTGTAAATTTTCTCAAATTGGTACTTTTATAATATGAATAATTTCAACTATTTAAAGAGCTTTGTGTGGCTTATATGTAGTTAAATATAGCTTAATTTTATATTATAAATTTATAGACTTGATTAGCATCCTATAGTAGTATTGACCATCCAAAGTGATGTAAATCATAGTAATTACAATTTTATGCATATTCATTTAACAAGAAATAGTATATGTGTAGATTGCTGTAATCCAAATATTTTAATAACCAGATAGGCATTTAAAACTAACAGCTACCACAGTTGTTTTCTACAACTTAGAACAATCCTTTACTTGCGTACTCTATCAATTTTTATTTCTCAGCTAAAAAAAGTATGCGAATTTTCATCGTTTAATTAATGTAAAATTTATTACTGCCAGAGAAAAATATCTTGAGTATCACTAAATGACCATTTGTTTATTGAAAAGCTGCTCTATGTAGTGGAGATACCGATCTGCTTAGGATAAAGAGAACAAAGCAGCGAGAAAAACCTTCTGTTTCGAGGGTTTTAGGCAGAATGGCAGACTTGTTTGCCCCTAACTTGTGTACTACTCCTCTCCCACTCTCACAACTATAGATAATCTTCTAAGCGCACAAGAGTAGTTGTAACCTTAATTTATTAGAATAACTATTTCTTCTCGATATGATTAGACTTAACAAACACCATTTACAAATAATCAACAACCATGCCGAAAGCGCTTATCCAGATGAATGTTGCGGTGTAGTATTAGGCAGTATATCTTGCGATAGTAAAATTGTAGTTGAAGTCATTCCTACCCAAAACGCTTGGGATTCATACGCAGCAGATGATTTTTCTGGCAGTGACTCAGATCGCAGCAAAAAACGCAGATATACTATAGCGCCCCGAGAAATGTTGCAGCTACAGAAAACTGCCAGAGAACGCAATCTTGATATAATCGGCATTTTTCATTCCCATCCCGATTATCCAGCCATACCTTCAGAATTTGACCGTAAATACGCTTGGCAAGAATATTCATATATCATCGTTTCCGTACAAAAAGGTCAACCAACTGACGTTTTTAGTTGGGTGCTTGATGATAATTCTCAGTTTCAGCAGGAAGAAATTAGAGTTGAGGAGAAAGTGTAGAGGGAAGAGGGAGTGAGCGAGTGAGGGAGGGAGCAAGAAACAATTCCTATCTACCTCTAATTATTCGTAGCAGTTACCAATTACCAATGCCCAATGCCCAATGCCCAATTCCCAATTCCCAAAAAATGCATTACGAATTACAAATTACTAATTACTAATTAACCCATTATTCGGTAGGATAAAAAGTCTGCTCCTCCAAGTCCCAATTTGTTATGCTCAATCCCAACTTGGATGAAATCCAACTGACGAAGGACGATTACGAACGCTATTCCCGCCACCTGATTCTACCTGAAGTTGGGTTGGAGGGACAAAAGCGTTTGAAGGCTGCTGCTGTTTTATGTATTGGTACTGGTGGACTGGGTTCGCCTTTACTGTTATATTTGGCTGCTGCTGGTATCGGAAGAATCGGTATTGTTGATTTTGATGTTGTCGATCATTCTAATTTGCAGCGTCAGGTGATTCACGGTACTTCTTGGGTGGGTAAACCCAAGATTGAATCTGCAAAAAACCGAATTCATGAAATTAACCCCGATTGTCAGGTTGATTTGTACGAAACTCGTTTGAGTAGCGAAAATGCTCTCGATATTCTCAAACCTTATGATGTTGTGGTGGATGGTACCGATAATTTCCCGACTCGGTATTTAGTAAACGATGCTTGCGTGTTATTAGATAAACCCAACGTTTACGGCTCAATTTTCCGTTTCGAGGGACAAGCTACGGTATTTAACTACGAAGGTGGTCCTAACTATCGCGATTTATACCCCGAGCCACCACCGCCGGGAATGGTTCCTTCCTGCGCTGAGGGTGGAGTTTTGGGCGTTTTATGTGGAATTATTGGTACCATTCAAGCAACCGAAACGGTAAAAATTATCATCGGTCAAGGTAACACCCTCAGCGGACGCTTGATGTTATACAATGCCCTTGATATGAGTTTCCGGGAATTGAAATTACGTCCCAATCCCGTGCGTCCGGTCATCGAAAAACTGATAGACTACGAACAGTTCTGCGGTATTCCTCAAGCAAAAGCACAAGAAGCGCAACAGCAAATGGATATTTCAGAAATGACTGTCGGGGATTTGAAAGAGTTAATAGATAGCGGTAAGGAAGATTATCTGCTGCTAGATGTTCGCAATCCCCACGAATACGAAATCGCTAAAATTCCCGGTTCCGTTTTAATTCCTTTAGGGGAAATTGAAAATGGTTCTGGTGTTGAAAAAGTAAAAGAAATGCTCAACGGGCATCGTCTCATAGCTCATTGTAAAATGGGCGGACGCTCCGCGAAAGCTTTAGGAATTCTCAAACAAGCTGGAATTGAAGGTACCAATGTTAAAGGTGGTATCACAGCTTGGAGTAAGGAAGTGGATTCTTCGATTCCGACTTATTAAGTTGTTAGTTGTTGGTAGTTAGTAGTTAGTAGTTAGTAGTAAATAAACAACTAACCACTAACCACTAACTTTTATACCAACTCATAAAATGGCTGTAAAGTTAGAAAATGTAGTTCCTTGGGGACGTTGTTTTGATGAGTACGTTAAGATGTTTGATTTAACATCAGACGAACTCAAGTTAAATATAGTTGATTGTGGCGGAGGACCTTCGAGTTTTAATCTTGAGATGATGCAACTCGGTGGTAAAGTTATATCCTGCGATCCTATCTATCAGTTTACTGTTGAAGAAATTCAAAGCCGCATTCAACAAACTTACTCCAAGATAATCGAAGGTGTTAAAGAAACTCCAGAAAAATTTGTTTGGAATGATATTGCTTCTCCTTCGGAGTTAGGAGAAGTCAGAATGGCTGCTATGCATAAATTTCTCGCTGACTTTCCTCAAGGTATTTTACAAAAACGCTACGTTAAATCAGAATTACCAAATCTTCCCTTCACTGATGGTAAATTCGATTTAGCATTATGCGCTCATTTTCTTTTTACTTATTCCAACATCCTATCAACCGATTTCCATGTTTCCTCAATTGTGGAAATGCGGCGAGTTGCTTCCGAGGTGCGAATCTTTCCCGTAGTAACTCAATTTAGTGGTGAAACTTCTCCCCATCTCGAAGCCGTAATCAATCAATTAACTGCTTGTGGATTGCAAGTTGAATTGAAGAAAGTTAATTACGAATTTCAGAAAGGTGGCAATCAAATGCTTTGGGTAAGGTAAATATTAGTTTTAGTTGATTTTTAGCAGTTAACTATTTATAAAATAGACCATATATAGGCGCACGTATTCCCATTATATTTTTATAATATCATCAATAGTTACATTTGATCAAAAAATAAAATTATTTCTTGTAATGGCATGTGAGGGCTGCGATATTTGTAGGGTGCTGTGACGGCTAAAATAAATTATCGAGCATAATCAAACAATTTACATAATGCCGTCACGCACCATCTTTTTCCCAATTGCTGCGTGACGGTAAATTCAAATTTTTTTGTTACCTTAATAGATTTTCATAACCGTCACAGCAACGGCAGTTTTGCGGAAAGATAATCTGCATCGCCAACAGCCTCCCCTATAAATAAATGGTTAAATTATGATTTTTGTTTAAATACAAATTAATTCATAATTTTCTATTATTACGCATTCATTATCAATTACTAACTACCAATTACCAATCTTATCTTTCCATGTATTATCAATTTGAGTATTTTCATTAATTTTGATATTTCCAGCAGAGCTAATTTTACTAAAATTAACCCCTTTTAAATTAGCGTCTTCTAAATTAGCTTCCGTCAAATCAGCATAATCTAGTTTGCAGTTTTCTAAATTCGCACCTTTTAAACTAGCTTTGACAAAAGAACAGTGACTTAAATCTAAACCTGATAAATTAGCATTTTCTAAATTAGCTTCATTAAATCTGACAAGTTTTAAATTAATTAGATTAATTAAACTAAAATCTACTTCTCTTAAATCGGTTTCTGATAAATTTGCATTTTGAAAGTTTACCTCTTCAGTTAAAGGTTCTTCATAACTTCCAGCAAAAAAATTATATAGACGCAACGAACCTGAAAAATTCGCTTTACTAAAATTAGCTCCGTTTATACTACCGAGAGTAAATCTTGCTTCCTGGAAATTAGCATTAGTACAGTTAGAATTTTCAAAATGTACCCATTCACCACCAAAACCTGCTCGACTAAAATCTGCATTTATACAGCTTGTATTATCAAAATAACCTTCGTCAAACCGGGTATCGCTTAAATTAGCACCATTCAAATAAGCTCCATCCAAAAAAGCAAATTCAGAACCACTTAAGTCAGCATTTTTTAGGTTAGCATTGCTAAAATCAAAATTATATAAATTTGCTTGACTGAGATTTGCTCCTTCAAGATTAGCACCGTTTAATTTAATTCTTGAATCTTCATCGCAATCGTCTGTAAAATGAATCTCAATACCGCTAAGATTAACAGCTCTTAAATCACGATTTTCTCCACCTAAATTAATAAATTCCCATAACAATCTATATTTAATATCAATTTCAGTGCTTTCATCAATTTTACTTCCTTCTAAAACCACACCTTTGAGATTAGCACCGGTTAAATTAGTTCCTTCAAGATTAGCTTCTGCAAAATCAACATAAGCTAAATTACAGTTTTCTAAATTCGCACCTTTTAAATTAGCTTTAACAAAAGAACAGTGACTTAAATCTAAACCTGATAAATTCGCATTTTCTAAATTAACTTCGTTAAATATAGATCCCTTCCAATTAATCAATTGAAGCGTTTCTGCTATATCGTGAACGACTTCATGAATCTTGAATCCAGATAAATCTGTCTGAGAAAAATTGGTATCTTGAAAATTAACAGGTTTGGTAACTTCATGTTCGTTCATCAAACCCAAAAATTCAATTAAATCACTCGCACGTGTAAAATTAGCACCTGCAAAATTAGCACCGCTGAGAATCCCTCCAGTTAATGATGCTTCAGTAAAATTAGCATTTCTACAATCAGCATTTTCCAAATCTATAAATTCACCATCAAAACAAGCTCTACTAAAATTTGCATTTACACAGACAGCATTTTTTAAACGAGCTTCATCATGAAATGTATCGCTTAAATTTGCATTTTCTAAACAAGAATTATCTAAATAAAGGGGACAACTAGAACCAGATAAATTTGTATTCTTCAGATTAGCGTTTCTACAGATAAAGTTAGATAAATTGGATTGACTTAAATTAGCATTTTCTAAATTAGCGTTAGTTAAATTAACTTCATCGAGTAAGAGGTTAGTAATTTGAATATTGCTCAAATCAACACCTTGTAAATCTCTATTTTCTCCACCTGAATTAATCAATTCCCAGAATAATCGCCATTTTGATTCTATTTGAGTCGTTTCATCAATTTTACTTCCTTCTAAAATACAATCTTGAAAATGAACACCGATTAAATTTGCTCCAACTAAATTAGTTTTGCTAAGATTGCAATTACTTAAGTCAGCATTTCTAAAATTCAGGTTACTTAAATCTAAACCTTGTAAATGTTCCTGTTTATTTAATCCTTCTTTTTCAAATTCTGCTAATACATTTTCTACCTGTTTATTCTTAATCTCATTAACAATAGATTGTCTATCGGATAAAGATACTTCTAATAAAGATTGATGCTCGCTTTTTGCAATTCTATATCCCTTATTTTGCTTTGATTTGACTAAATAATTAAATATCCTTTCCGCTTCTTCAAAAGTAACGGGACTTTCCGTTTTTGTCCCCGTTTTCAACTTGCTTCCCTTTCTCCCATAAGCAAAGTTCACCAGACAAGACTCCCAACCCTGGTAAACCATTTCAACCTCGTACACCTTATCCGATGTTTCGTCTTGATAGGAAAGAGTGATTTTTGGAATATACATATTTTGACACCTATCTATATAGTACTAATGTACTTAGTGCGTTTATAAGCGTCAATAGTAAATAGAAAAATAGCAGAATTACTGATGTAGCGAGCAATTCACCGTAATTTATGATTTATAACCATTACCCATTACCAAACTTCAATTGGAGATGTAGCAACACGAAATTAGCTGAGGACATTAATCAAGACCCAAATCTATGATTAGTAAACCTTTGACCTTTAACCTTTGTCAATCATCATAACTAAAATTCAAAGCTACAAAATCATTAGAATTAAGAGCTTGACACAATACTTCCTTTCTTCTGGAACGTTCATCTCTAACACACCTTACCTGACGTTTAAAAGCTTGTAAATTATTTTTATATCTACCGGGATCTATGCGAAGTCGTCTGCGAAATTGTCCCCAAGTGACATCAAGAATTTTATCGCCGCAAGCCATTTCAACTTCCCCGCGCTCAATATCAACATCACCGACATCAAATTCAACTTCAGCATCTTCGATTTCAAGAATAGTGCAAGCTTCCATAGTGGTGCGGTTTCCGCAAGCAGATAAAGTTGCGATCGCGCTAAGTGTAAAACCGGTTGTACAGATGATTGATAATATTTTCATATTTGTAATTAAACTAAGAGGATGTTTGGAAAGTATAGTTTTTAGCCCAATTTTCGGATTATCCCCCCTTCCCCCCTTAAAAAGGGGGGTAACGGCTCCCCCTTTTTAAGGGGGATTTAGGGGGATCTTAAGATAACATCGTTTTATTTATGACTTCCTAAACATCCTCTAAGATTTATCTAGAGATAAGGCAATAATAGTCATTGCGACGTAAGGAAGCAATCCCAATACACTTAAAATAATTAACCAGTGAATAAGTTCTGTTTAAATATTATTATTTTAAAACCACCGTCGAATTAATTCTACTTGAAAACAATAACCACTATTCACTTCCTCAATTAATTCTCGCTGCAATAATAACCTCATAGCATTAGAATAATCTGTATTTTGAAACTCTAGCGCAATAGTTTCTTCACTAACTACTGCTTTTTCTCCATTAGCTGCGATAAACCGAAGAATTTCCAAGCCCGTTGCATCAACTTGATTATTTTGAATATCGGCAAAAAAGAAACTACCGGTACTTAAAGCTTCTGGAATTGTTGCTTCCACATCAGCTAAAGTCGCCAATCGCCGCACTGATGGATCTTGTTCGTTTTTCAACGCTACAAGTTCGCTACACAAAAGCTGTACTAAAAAAGGATGACAGCGCGTCAGTTGTAATATTCTTTCTACAGTATCCGGTTCGTAGCGTAGGGTAAAATCTTCGATGGGATTTTCTATTAGTTTACGGGCTTCGTGTTCGAGTAAATAACTGACGTTTACCACCTGTACGTTGATGAGATAACTAGCCCAACGTTGATATTCTTCAATGGTATGGGAACCTGCAATTAACACCTTGAATTTAGGACGATGTTGGATTAAATGACGCAACATTCCTAAAACATCTTCTTCATCAAAACGTCCTTTACTGATGGCTTTATCTAATACTTCAAACTCATCGAGCATTAGTAAACCGGTATTTTGCTCTAATATTTCTTCTACCTTATCCAACCATTCGTCAAAATTAATAAAAGGGTCATTTTCTAAAGTTTCGCGGGTGAGGGATGGTAAAGTTAAAGCACTTTGACGTTTGGCTGAATTTATCATTTGCTTGGCAAGATTGAAGAGAAAACCTGTAGAATCTTTCGCTGATGAAGGTGCGCCTTGTAAGTCTACAAACATCGGAATAATGGAATTAGGTAATAGCCTTCCAAGGTTATTGAGAAGAGAAGTTTTACCCATGCGGCGCTGACCGTAGAGTAGTATAGGTGGACGACGACGGTCTAAAAGTAGTTTTTCGATGCGAGTTCCGATGTAATCCCGTCCAGTGAATATTTGCTGTTGAAGTGTTAGAGGTACACCGATGATGTAGGGGGAATCTATTTCTTGCCGGAGTTCAGTTTCTTTGGCGAGTTTTTCTATGTGGTTGCTGATAATATCACGCCATTTTATAGTTATGGGGTAGAAACGAAAAGCGTGTTTATTATTGCTATGATTAAGTCTTTGAATTTGTGTGTCAAAGTTTTTGCAAACATTTTTAAGTACTAACCTTTGATTGTAATTACTGGTTTGTTTTAAAGCTGCTTTTGTATCTTGGCTGATGCGTTGGAAATTATTTAAGATGTAGTCAACAGGACTTTCTAATGATATTGGTGAAATTTAGATGCAATTTCACCAATATCATTAACATCTTGGCAAGCTCTCAATATTCGCACATCGAATAAGATTTGTACTTCTTGTGCAACCCTACGTTGACCAGTTTTTGATAGATAATAAATTGCTGCTTCTCCTTCCTCTCGGTTTCGTTCAATAACTAGTAATAAATGCTTATCCAACCCCTGAAATGGGATATATGACCACTCATCCCAAAAGGCTGGGTGGAAGCGTAATAAACTAGGTTGATTACTGATTCTTCCTTGCTCGAAACGATGTAGTAAGAAATTCCAAGTAATTAACAATGGATGAAATAAAAATGGTCGCCATGAATGAATCATAGATCCCAGGCTGACCGCCACGCCGACCTCCACGCTGATCGCCATGCTGACCGCCACGCTGACCGCTACGCTGACCACCACGCTGACCGCCACACCAAACGCCACACCGAACGCCACGCCCAAGGCTATGCCAAACGCAACGCCAAACGCAACGCCAAATGCTACACCTCCCACCAGGCTAAATACCACGCTAAACGCAACGCCAAATGCCACACCGACCGCCAAACCGACCGCCACACTAAATGCCACGCTTCCTGCTACGCCAAACGCCATGCCATAAGACATGCTATAAGAAACACCTCTCGCCACGCTTGCAAGAAACAGAGGTATTGCTTCTTGTAATGGCACACCAAAAGCCATTAGGAATAAAATAACTACTGTCCTTGCTAAAACAGTTAATAAAATAGGTAATATGAAAAAACTCTGTAGTATAAATTTCCAGAGTGCTGGTTTTTTTAGGATATAACTTTCTCTTCGCAATACTTTAATAAGTGAAGTGTCGGTATCGAGTAAGAGATGAATACGTTTCAGATGATTTTTAAAAGCTGTAGGACGAAAGAAGATCCAGAATAATAATTGCAAACTACCTAATATTAAATTGGGATGTTGTTCTGGTGCGTGGGTGTAGATTTTGGAGTAGTCGGGTTGGGTTGTCATGGCGATGACATTGTTTTGTATAAGATTAATATTAATTCTCGTTTTGCTTTAGAATCCGCCTTGGAATAAATTCCCAGGCTCAAAAACAAAGTCTGATAAATCAGACTGGGTATAGTTTTGAGGCGATTATAGTGCGTTTCAACGTACTTTGTATATGAGCCTTGAAATTGATTTCTCTGCGAGAAAGCCTGCGGCTTACAAGGGGGGTATTTGGGCTTAACGATAACGGTGTACGATTTGCGTTTTAACTAACAACTTGCACCATTCTCAGTTAGCTTTCACAACCGCCTTGGAATAAATTCCCAGGCTCAAAGACAAAGTCTGATAAATCAGACTGGGTATAGTTTTGAGGCGATTATAGTGCGTTTTAACGTACTTTGTATATGAGCCTTGAAATTGATTTCAAGGCGGTTTGATATGCTAATCGAAAATACTGTAGTTAATTTAATAGGATTTACGCACTAATAATGGGAATAAGGGTGTTCCAGATATTTTCGATCCCCCCAACCCCCCTTTGCAAAGGGGGCTATTGCTGGTTCCCAGGCTCAGCCTGGGAACTAGGGTTTGAGGCTCTGCCTCCAATTATTCATACAACAAATGAACAAACGGCTTCATCTGCAACAACCCCTCTTGTTTCCATTCCTCCCCATCATCCCCTTCTTCTAAACTAAACAATCTCTCGCTACACAAAATTTGCAACAACAACGGTACGCAACAACTTTGCTGCAAAATCCATTCCACATCTTGTTCAGCAAAAGCTATCGGTGAACTCGCTATCAATTCCCGCGCTTCTAATTCTGTAAATTCTTTCAAATAAGCTGTATAACCAAAAATGTTAAAAAACGGCGAACTATGTCCCGTGCTTCTTGCTAATTCTGTTGGAGATTCGTGAGTAGCTAAGATAAATGCCAGGTTTCCACCCGTCTGATTCGTTCCTAAAGAGCGTAAACTTTCCCAAAATTCATCATCTAATTCTTCGCAGCGTTGTAAACCGACACCAATTTCATCGAGCAATATAACGGTAGGATTTTTCAAGTTGTCGCTAACTACATCCATAAAACGATCTAAATCGCATGGTGTTGGTACTTCCAAATTCAAATTTTCTAAAATGTGAGTTAAAAAATTTCCCCTACTAGCCATGCGTGAATCTTGAAAGTCTACAAATATCCACGTGTAAATTTCTGGTTGCGTTAACCAATCCGATTTTTGTTGCTGTCGTAATTCTTCTTTGGGTGTAACGGTAATATTTTTCAGATAATGCAGCAGGGATGTTTTACCGATGCGTGGCTTGCCGATAATGGCAGCGTTTTGTAAAGGATGGCGTTTGAGTATCTGAAATAAGCGCTTGAGTTCCTTTTGTCTTCCAAAAAATCTGCTCGGATGTTTGATAGGGGAACCTGTAATGAAGGGTGAGGTTTCCTCGATGGGTGGGCTGGTATCCGTTGCTAATATCTCTTTCTCCGATATTTCTTGCCAGTCTAAACTTAGTTTTTCGCAAATTTCGACGAAATACTCAAAATCAACCGGCTTCCCGGCGAAGAAGTTTTTCACGGTAGATAATGATGGTGTTACGTGTTCGGCAAATTTTGACTTGCTGGGATAACCGTTACGCTTCAATGCAGAATTTATTTTTGGTAAATATTCGGAGTCTAATCTTTGCGATCGCGCCATTCTTTTCGAGCGAAAAACTGTTTAGATTTTACCTATTTTTGATGCCAGCACAAGTAATTCACCCAAATAAGCAGTCAACAAGAGTTGATTAAATAATGACGGTAAATATTTTTGTTCGCCTAAATATCACCTAAAAGTCATCCGTAACCCAACCATTGCTCAACCGAAATCTCAACTACTGAGGAAATTTAATCGAATTATCAGATTAATTTTACGGCTAAGAGATATGAAAAATCAAAATAAACTCGCAAAACAAAACCAAAAATCCAACAGTATCTATCAAGAAAAGTGTCGCCAAGCGCGTGTAATATTCAATTTAAAATTTAACCTACTTAAGTTAAGCATCATAACGACTTTCGCTAGTGTTCTATTAATATATTCTGGAAAGGTGCCCGCAGAAAAAGTTGAAACAGCACAAGGAATTATAAATAGAATAGTTTTACTAACTTTTAAAGTTACTAAAGATGTCAACGAAAATTTTGACGACGAGAGTAAGGATGAATAATTAGTTTAGATAAAAGTGAACCGAATTTAGCCCACGCAGGTGGGCTTTGTAGTAGTAGCTCCACTCTTACAGAGTGAGAGCGGTTGAGCTAATTGGTGCGTGACGGTAATTTCAAATAATTTTGTTACACCGAAAAAGTATCGTAACCGTCACAGCACCCTACCCCTTCTTCCCCCTCTCCCCCTTCTCCCTCATCTTCCGCCTCTCCCTCATCTCCCCTCAAAAACTGCGATCGCATGAGGAATCTTCCTAGGTGTATCTATCAACGGCTTGCCATCAACTATAATCCCGGTACTCCCACCACCATCTAACATTGCACTTGCATTCGCACCAAAGCACGTTAATGCATTTTTAGCATCTATCTGACGTGCATAATTACTCGAATAAAAAATTACCGTCTCATTCAAATTATCGCCGTTATCATCCCGCACCCCTACAAAAGTTCTAGGTAAATATTTTGTTGCGGCTTTATTCGCATTTGCATCAAGTGCCCCAACAACTTCCGGAAAACGCCGAAACCATTCTGTAGAATAAGGTTGAATCTGGGCATTACCAGCTTGAGGATTGAACGAAAACGTGCGAATTTCTCCCGGATATTCATTGGCGATACCGTAACCGTAAGTGACGATATTACCACGGGCTTTTAAACCAAAAGCGATTCCTGTAGGATTCTGTTTGGTAGAAAAAAATGTACCATTGATTACAACTTTTGCTTTTCTAGTTGAAGTATTCTTACTAATAGCATCTTGCCAAAACTGAGAAAGCGTTTTTTTACTTACTTTGCTTGCAGGAATACTAAATACAGTTCCAGTCAAATTTTCTATTTGCGCTTTCGTAGTTTGAATGACAGTAATAAATTCTTTTTTACTACTTTGGCGATTTTTATAGTAGACTTTTACTCCAGGGGCTTTTAAAACAGACTGAAAGCCACAAGTTGCTGGTATCGCTTTTACCGGATAGTCTATGCTAGTGAAAGTCAAGTTAATCGCAATACTTAGGACTGATATTTTTGTAAGTTTGATTAATTTTTTACTCATTTTGTTCGCGATCAATAGGCAAATATTTCAAATGTATTTGTCAGTCAATTAAGTTTTTTGTCGAACAAAGTCAAAATTTGAAGCAAGATTTAATCGTCATTTCCATTGAGACGGTAATGGGAGCCAAACACTTCCCTTCCATCTAATTAAACGCTTAATTGTAGCCAAAAAATTAGTTTACCGCGCTACTAAGCATTTGTGTTTATTTGAAATGACTGTCTTCAGTTTTACTCAAAAATACAGTTCATCAATAGCAATTATCTTGTTGAGAAAAATTCCGGTTACTCAATCTAGATCCGAGAAAAATATGACAGATTGTTTCTAAACGTATAGTTTTGTACGTTTGGTAAGCAAATATGTCAATTCTTATCTTTTCTTGCATTTCCCGGTTTAAGAACAAACTCTTAAGCAAATCTATCTATAGAGGGAAATTGCTGTTAAAGGCTTTATATGAATGCCGCTTCTAAGCATTTTTGCTGCATTCAATTTAAATGGCGATAAAAGCTCAAAATCAATCGCCACAAATATTTCGTGTAAATATTTCGCGTAAATCCAATCCATCCCAGCACAGTAAAAGGCGAAGAGAGGCTATATAAATAATGTTAAGTTTATCAGTTAATAATTCTCCAAGAACCCAGCAGTTAAATGATGAAGCAGGCTGGAAAGTTATAGAAACAAATTTTAAGAAGAGCGAATTACATCATAAAGAAACAGTTTTTACCCTTGGTAACGGCTATTTGGGAGTACGGGGTAGTTTTGAAGAGGGCTACATTCACGAACATGCTGGAACAATTATCAATGGAATTTACGATGATGTGGCTATAGCAGCTACGGAAATCGTCAATTGCCCCAATTGGCTGCCCTTGACTATCAAAGTAGCTGGGGAAACTTTTCGGATGGATAGCGGCGAGATACTTGAATACAAGCGTCAATTAGATATGCGTTTGGGTATTTTAAGCCGTGATGTTCGTTGGAAGTCTCCTGCGGGACATACTTTAGATTTGCATTTTGAGCGCTTTGTTTCCTTAGCTAGCCAACATTTTTTAGCGATTCATTGTGAAATTACTTCCCATGATTATGCTGGTGAAGTTGAAGTCACTGCTGGTTTTGAAGCTGAACCCCATACCCTAGGGATCGAACATTGGCAGACTGTTAAAGAAGGTGGTACGGATAAAATCATTTGGCTGCATAGTAAAACTTTGCACTCAGGAATTGAACTGGGTATGGCTGCAAAGTTGAAGTTAGAAAATGAAGCCGATAGCTTTGCCCGTGAATTTGAATGCAGCGCCGAACTCACAAAATGCTTTGATATAAAACCGGGAGAAACGAAAACCGTAGAAAAGATTGTCACGGTTTACACTTCCCGAGAAACATCTACCCCCGCAGAAATCGCTTTAATTGATTTGGTGGAAGCACCCAGCTATAGCACTCTGCTCGCAACTCATATTGCAGCATGGGAAAGAGTATGGCTAGATAGCGATGTGATTATTGAAGGTGACGAAAAAGCACAACAAAGCGTCCGTTACAACATCTTTCAAATCTTGGCGGCAACACCCCGTCACGACGATAAAGTCAGTATTCCTCCTAAAACTCTTTCTGGTTTTGAATATCGCGGGCATATTTTTTGGGATACAGAAATCTTTATTCTTCCCTTACTTACCTTTACCCAGCCAGCATTAGCTCGCAATCTCTTAAATTACCGCTACCACACTCTACCGGGAGCAAGACGCAAAGCCCAGGAACTTGGCTATAAGGGAGCAATGTTTGCTTGGGAAAGTGCCACCACCGGGGACGAAGTAACTCCTAAATGGGTTCCCGATCCCAACGGTAAATTAGTCCGTATTTGGTGCGGGGATCTTGAAATTCACATCAATGCAGATATTGCCTATGCCAGTTGGAACTATTGGCAGAATACCGGCGACAACCAATGGATGTGCGATTATGGTGCAGAAATGATTTTAGATACTGCTAATTTCTGGGAAAGTCGAGTTTCCTGGAACGAGCAGCGTCAAAGTTACGATATTCTTAATGTTATTGGCCCTGATGAAAACCACGAGCAGGTTGATAACAATGCCTTTACTAATTTAATGGTGCAGTGGCATCTAAATACTGTTGCGAAATTGTGGGAATGGTTGACAAAGAATCATCCCGAAAAAGCCACTCAGTTGGCAGTGAAGCTAAATATCAATCCCCAAAAGCTAGAAAACTTTGCTTTTATTGGCAATAATATCTATTTAAATCAAGATTCTGAAACGGGTTTAATCGAACAATTTGACGGCTTCTACGATTTAGAATACGTCAACTTTGATGATTACGAGCCGCGTAGTAAATCGATGCAGGGTATTTTGGGAGTTGAAGAAACCCAAGCCAGACAGATACTCAAGCAACCGGATGTGTTGATGCTGTTCTACATGATGCGCGATCGCTTCGATTTAGAAACGATGACAGCAAACTGGGATTATTATACACTCCGTACCGACCACGTTTATGGTTCTTCTTTAGGTCCGGCAATCAATGCCATCATTGCTTGCGACCTCAATCAGACCGGTGAAGCATACACTCATTTCATGCGTGCTGCACTGGTAGATTTAGACAACGTTCGCAGCAATGCCAATCAGGGAATTCACGCAGCGAGTGCGGGTGGAGTCTGGCAAGCATTAGTCTTTGGATTTGCAGGAATAAGAATTTCAGAAAATGGAATTATCACCGCTCATCCCAATCTTCCTTCCCACTGGAAGCGTTTGAAATTCCGCTTGCAATGGCAAGATCGATGGTATCAAGTTGATTTAAATGCTGATGGGGGAGACGAAAACAAGGAAGTTGAAATTATTCCAACTCCCACTCCGATAATTTCTACCTCCTCCCAAACTTTCACATCTGAATCTTCCCCTGGCATCGAAGGAATTATCTTTGACTTAGACGGAGTAATTACCGATACTTCCGAATTTCATTACTTAGCTTGGAAAAAGCTGGCAGATGAAGAAGGAATTCCCTTCGATAGAGAAGCTAACGAAGCCTTGAGAGGTATACCCCGCAGAGAATCCTTGATGGGTATTTTAAATGGTCGTCCTGCGACTGAAGAACAAATTCAGGACATGATGGAGCGTAAAAATAATTACTACATCGAACTGATGCAAAGTATTACTCCTAAAGATTTGCTTCCCGGCGCGGCTGAATTATTAGAAGAATTGCAAGCAGCAGGAATTAAGATAGCTTTGGGTTCTTCTAGTAAAAATGCTCGTACTGTAATTGAACGCTTGGGAATCGCAGATAAATTTGTGGCGATCGCCGACGGTTACAGCGTCACTAAATCCAAGCCAGCACCGGATTTATTCCTTTTCGCAGCCGAAAAGCTAGGAGTAACACCTCAAAACTGTATCGTCGTTGAAGATGCGACAGCAGGAATAGAAGCAGGGCTTGCTGCCGGGATGAAAGTTGTAGGATTAGGACCAAAAGAGCGAGTAGGTAAAGCTCACGTTGTATTACCAAGTTTAGAACGAGTTACTTGGAAAGATTTGCAACAGCATCTAGCTAATTACAAACAGCAGGTTGAGCAAATAAAAGCCAAAATTTGATAATTGGTAATTGGGAATTGGTAATTGGGCATTGGGAGTTATTTCAATTCTCTATGCCCCTTATTTTTGCTAAGTAAGTATCTTCATTTTTGTTAAGTTAAACACATTGAAAGTCTAATAATAATTAGTTAGACTTTGCACATCACATTATTGGAATTCAAGGATGTTTCTGTAAGTAGTTTTACCAAACGGAAACACCTTTTTTTATTTAATTAAAATTTTTAAAACTTACTTTAATCTCGTTACAAGGCAGAGCTTTATAACGCAGTTTCTGGAGTCTCTGGCTCCAGCTTAAACCCAAGGCTCTGCCTTGGGCGATGCATTTCCAACTTGAAGACTGGGAACGAATAAATACTAATCCCAATTCAATACTACTCGGTTAAGCCGCTAAACTCGTTTTCATATTCCCCAACCCCTTAAAAAGGGGGCTTTTATTCCCTCCTTTTCAAGGAGGGTTAGGGAGGATCTCCTCTTAACCGAGCAGTATTGATTCCCAATTACCTTTTTCCAAAGAATAATCCATAAGAAAAAAGGCATAATATTGGATTCTGATAATCCATTATGCCTTTACCGTGTGAGTGAGAAGAAAATTTGGACACAGTTTGAAACGAAATATTTTGTGTCCCATATTTGCGGCTACTAATGAAGTAGCAAAACCTGTAAAAAAATCTAATCTTGACTAATTCAATTAAATATTGGAATTCGCTTTTCAAAACAATACATCTACTTTCGTCGCGGAATAAAAACCAGCGTTCAAGAGATAATTTGTATTGCACTTTTTAGGAATTTAGGTAAAAGGTTGCAGATTAAATTGACTCAACAAAACTTGAAAGTTAAATATATTCGCGACTTATATAATCTACAATTTGCAAGTTTTAATCCCTTGACTAGAATAGAATCTCATAAGTCCCGACAACTTTTAGAATTGCAAGTATAAAAAAGTTCTTCCTGAGAATAATTGAAGTGGCAATTTTTTATTTTAGGGCGTGTCAAACTTTCAGCTATTTTGAACGTAATAGTAAGTCTTTGCCCGTGTTGTGATAATCTCGCAAGTCCGACTATCGATATCAGAAGAAAGTTAATTGTCCTTATCTTCTAAACCTCTGTTTATTTTGATTAAATAGAGGCGCGGCAGCGCCGCACCTCTAGTTAAACTAACTCAAATTAGAACTTGAATGTAGTACGTACTGTACCAACAAACACGGTGTCTCTAGAGTTGTCATGCTCGGGGTTGAAGATAGCTAAGATACCAGGTGTAACGGTAATTCTGTCGTTAACCTTCATCTTGTAAAGACCTTCTAAGTGGTAGGAGGTACCACCATCTTCGTTAGCAGTAATGGTGTTGTCAGTAACTTTAGGAGGCTGACCGAAGATAATACCCAAAGTATTACCTCTTGCGCCAACATCTTTGATACCTAAAGTTGCAGCCCAGTAGTTGATATCTGCGCTATCGTTGCTACCTTGTGCATCAACGTCAGCCATACCATACCAAGCAGCAAGAGTCGCCTTCTTGTTTAGCTTGTAGCTAGCTTGTACGCTGTAGATGTCAGCGTTACCAGCAGCACCACTGAAAGGCTTGTCAGCGTTTGAGCTACCAGTACTTCCGGTGAATCCACTACCGCCAGCACGGTAAGCTCTAGCGTAAGCTACACCTAAGTTGAGCTTTTTGCTAGGCTTGAATTCAACTTGACCGAAGAAGGTATTGTCGCCATTGAAAATACCAGTGCTGGTATCGTCAGAGTTGTTGGAAACATAACCAGCAGCTAAACCGAATTTGGACTTCTTGTCACCGTATTTAGCGGTAACAGCACCTTGTCCGTTAGCTACACGGTAGATGGGGTTGAAACGACCGTAACGAGAGATAGCACCAGAACCGCTGCTCTTTAATACAGGGTTGAAAGTGTTTACGTTACCTTGCATTTCAGCACCAATAGCGTCAATTTTAACGCTGAGCTTCTTGCTAGGTTTGAAGGTGTAGTTCAACTCGTCGATTTCAACGTCGTTTCCGTTGTCACCATCAAAACCTAAGCGGGTCATGTTGCCACCGGCTTTGATTTTGGGGGTGTTGCGAGCTTGCAAGCGAAGAGACAACTTGTCCTTACCGGTGAAGCTGCTTGTAATACCCAAGCGAACGCGGTTGGTAAGAATAGGATCGAAGCTGTCTCCAGCGTTTGTATCTTCACCACCGAAAACATCGGATACTGCGAAGATTGCTTCACCTTTCAACTTAGCGGTTTTAGAGAACTTGTTAGCTCCTTCCAACTCTGCAACACGGTAGTCTAAACCATCAACCTTACCGCGTAGAGTAGCTAATTCCGCTCCGAACTCTTCACGTAGCTTGTTAACAGCAGCCATATCTGTAGTAGATGTGCTGGTGTTGCCGCTAGCAGCGATTAACTGAGTAATGCGATCCAAGCAACCGTTTAAAAGAGCTGCGAACTCGTAACGAGTCATGGAACGGTTACCTCTGTAGGTTCCGTCAGGATAACCAGCTACACAACCGTAACGCTCAACTAAGGACTTAACAGATTGAAAAGCCCAGTGAGAAGGCTGAATATCAGATAAGCTATCAACGGAAGTTACCTGAGCTAACTCATCAACGGAGGTCATTTTCTGCTCAGCAGCAAAAGCACCGTTAGAAACGAAAAATGTAGCAGCTAAAACAACTGGACTTAGCTTCAAAACGTTTAGCAAAAGCTTCGCCATTTCTAATTGTCTCCTCACACTATTGGAATTTAGGAAGTTTTCCGTTTGTAGGCAGATATCTCACAAGCGGGAATATAGCCTCAGCAATTAGTCAAAGAAGTTTCGCACAATTGCTTTTTCCCGTTCATTTAAGACCACTGCCTTATAAAGACATTGGGTTGAACTTATAGAGATTGGTAAATGCTTACTTACTCCGAACGCAATTTGATAAGCGCTCTCTTCTTACTTCTGTTGACGATTACTGACGCAACAACGCTTGCCTAATACAGTATTCACCTCTAATCATTTCGGACTCCTTTCCTCTCCGATTGCATAATAAAACCGTCTTTCCTACGCTTATGCAGAGTCGTTCGCTTTTCAAGGATTTACTGCTTATCATCAGGCATCTTCGTTGAATTCC
This sequence comes from Rivularia sp. PCC 7116, assembly GCF_000316665.1. GTDB lineage: Bacteria > Cyanobacteriota > Cyanobacteriia > Cyanobacteriales > Nostocaceae > Rivularia. Next base: position 4,361,239 of record NC_019678.1, read on the forward strand.
TTCCTTGAGTTATCTGTACTAAATCTATCAGAGAGTATCCGGTTTTAGGTGTATATTTGAGAACATCAAAGCAAATAAATCAATTTTTTTTATTATTTTGTTGTGCTTTATTATGATTGTATTTTACTTATTATATTTACCTGAAAATTTAGGTATTTACACTTTTGTAAACAGTTACTTATGGATAAGTATTTATGTATTAAGTAGTGTCAAGTCTTACAATATATACCTTCCACGAATTTAAGTAGCTTAAAAACTATATTTCATAATATAGATATAGACATTTAAATATTACAATAATAATATATTTAGATATTTTTACTACTATTTAAAGCTTTTTGTAATTAGCAATATCTATTTTTAAAACAAATATTAAATTAAGTAATTAATCCCGGAGAATAAATGATTATTGTGCTGATTAAATATACCTGTTTTTCAATTTATAGGACTTACACAACCGGCAAATTTTCCTTGTAGGGTGCTGTGACTTTGACTAATTTTCAACGGAGTAATAAGTTTTGTAGTGTCACGCACCAACCGAGTATTGTGACAATTACGTAAGTCCTGAATTTATTGAAAAGTTATTTAATTAACTAAAAGTAATTTTAAAGTTTTAACTTGTAGTGAGAGCATCTTGCGTAGCCAATAGTTCGTATCCGCTTGTGATTAAAATAGTATGTTCGTAGTTGCGCTTGAGTGCCCCTTTTAGAAAACGCTTATCTCAACTTGATATCAAATACTTACAGCATATTTCATTTTTGTGAGGTACATGATAACGGGCAGAGATGCCCGTACCACAAGAGTTTTATCAAGTTTTTCTGTACCTAGGTTACTTGCAAGGTGCTGTATATTACATAATATCTTTCCGCACAAATCACCATACATTTTGCCCCAAATTTATAAACCCGGTTTCTTCCTGGTTCGCTACACGACGGAAATTCATGCTTTTACGAAAAGAAACCGGGTTTATTTACGCTATTTGAAAATGCTGCAAGAAGTTAGTTAATTATCAATAACTAACTTCTTGTAATCATTTAATCTATTCCGAATACTCTTCCATCGAAGGACAAGAACAAATCAAATTCCTGTCGCCGAAAGCAGCATCAATGCGCCCTACAGCAACCCAAAATTTATGTTCTCGCGTCCAAGGTGCTGGATATGCAGCTTGTTCGCGGGTGTAAGGATGATTCCATTCACCTACAATTAAACTTTGGGCGGTATGAGGTGCATTTTTCAAAACATTGTCTTGAGCATCTACCTTACCGGCTTCGATTTGTGCGACTTCTTCGCGAATAGAAACCATCGCATCGCAGAATCTATCTAATTCCTCAAGAGATTCGCTTTCGGTAGGTTCTACCATTACGGTACCTGCTACGGGCCACGATACTGTAGGTGCATGGAAACCGTAATCCATCAAGCGCTTGGCAATATCATCAATTTCGATATTCGCCGATTTCTTCAAGGAACGTAAATCCAAGATGCATTCGTGAGCTACCAAGCCATTTTTACCTGCATATAAAACGGGATAGTGTTTTTCTAACCTTTTCGCCATATAGTTAGCATTCAAAATAGCTACCTTGGTGGCTTCAGTTAAACCATCTGCTCCCATCATGGCGATATACATCCAGGAAATCACCAAAATGCTAGCGCTACCCCAAGGCGCGGCAGAAACCGAACCATCCGAGGAAGCGGTTACGGGATTTCCGGGAAGGAAAGGTACTAAATGAGCGGCTACGCCAATTGGTCCCATGCCGGGACCACCACCACCGTGGGGAATACAGAAAGTTTTGTGCAAATTCAGGTGACATACGTCTGCACCAAAATCACCGGGGCGACAGATACCAACTTGGGCGTTCATATTGGCACCGTCCATGTAAACTTGTCCACCATGGGTATGAACAATTTCACAAATTTCTTTGATGCCTTCTTCAAATACGCCGTGAGTTGAAGGGTATGTCACCATCAAAGCAGCTAGCTCATTTGCGTGTTTCTGCGCCTTTTCTTTCAGGTCTTGGATATCAATGTTACCTTCGGAGTCGCAAGCCACAGCCACAACTTTCATACCGCACATTACCGCACTCGCCGGGTTTGTACCGTGAGCGGAGGTGGGGATTAAGCAGATATTACGATGTTTTTCTCCACGGCTTTCGTGATATCTCCTAATCGATAACAGCCCTGCATATTCGCCTTGAGAACCAGCATTAGGCTGTAGCGAAATTCCCGCAAAACCTGTTATTTCACCCAACCATTTTTCAAGTTGTTCAAATAACAGCGAATAACCCCGCACTTGCGATAAAGGAGCAAACGGGTGAATTTTTCCAAACTCAGCCCAGCTTACGGGTACCATTTCGGCGGTAGCATTGAGCTTCATAGTACAAGAACCCAAAGGAATCATCGAAGTAGTTAACGATAAATCCTTCACTTCTAGTTGATGCAGATAGCGTAATAATTCCGTTTCCGAATGGTAGCGGTTGAATGTTGGGTGAGTTAGAAATTCGGATTTGCGAGGAAGAAGAAGAGAGGGGGAGAGGGTGAGAGGGGGAGAGGGGGGAAGGTTTTCTAGGTTGAAAATTTCTAGTAAATCTTCTACATCTGCCTCCGTGATGGTTTCATCTAAGGAAATTCCCACAGAATTATCATCGAAAATGCGGAGGTTGATTTTCTTTGCTTGGCAACGTTGTAAAATCTCTTCTTTACTAGAGCTTCCCAAATTTACTTGCAGCGTATCGAAGAAATATTCATTTTCAATGCTGTAACCAAGCTGCTTGAGTCCTTGAGCTAACTTCGTAGTTAAAGAATGAATCTTCTTAGCAATGTTTTTGATTCCTTCAGGACCATGATAAACCGCATACATACTTGCCATAACCGCCAACAATACTTGTGCCGTACAAATATTGCTAGTTGCTTTTTCGCGACGGATATGTTGCTCGCGGGTTTGCAAAGCCAAACGCAAAGCGGGTTTACCTTGAATATCCTTCGATAAACCAACAATTCTCCCTGGAACCTGACGCTTATACTTTTCCTTCGTTGCGAAATACGCCGCATGGGGTCCCCCAAACCCCAACGGAATACCAAAGCGTTGAGTGCTTCCGACAGCTATATCAGCACCAAATTCTCCTGGTGGTGTTAATAAAGTTAAACTCAGAGGATCGGCGGCTACCGTTACCAAAGCCCCCGATTCGTGAGCTTTAGCTATGAAATCACGGTAATCATAAATCTCGCCGTTTGTTGCAGGATACTGAACAATGGCCCCAAAAATGGGCTGAGAAAAATCAAAAGTTTCGTGGTTTCCGACAAAAATTTGAATCCCCAAAGGTTCTGCCCGTGTCTGCAACACGGCGATTGTTTGAGGATGGCATTCTTGAGAAACGAAGAAAGTGTTGGCTTTATTTTTGCAAACACCGTAGCTCATGCTCATTGCTTCTGCTGCTGCGGTAGCTTCATCAAGCAGCGAAGCATTAGCAATTTCCAAACCTGTTAAATCGGTAATCAAAGTTTGAAAATTCAACAAAGCCTCAAGTCTTCCTTGAGCTATTTCCGGCTGATAAGGGGTATAAGCAGTATACCAACCAGGGTTTTCCAAAATATTTCTTTGAATTACCCCTGGAATAATACTGTCGTAATACCCCATGCCGATAAACGAGCGAAAAACTTGATTTTTGGAGGCAATTTCTTTGAGCGTTTCTAATGCAGCATATTCGCTTTGCGCTTCTGGCAGCTTTAAACTACCTTCAGTGCGAATAGTTTGGGGAACTGCTCGATCAATTAATTGTTCTAGATTATCAAAGCCTAAAACAGAAAGCATTTGCGCCACATCATCAGAACTTGGTCCGATATGTCTTTGTGCAAAAGAAGTCACGGTTTGACTTTCTTTTGAGAGCGCTTGCTCATCCGACGACGAGTTACGAGGGGCATAAATTACCACTAACTAATTATTCTCCACACGTTACTACTTAATATTTTGCAACAATAACGTCGATAGTGGTTAGTTGTTAGTAGTTAGTTGTTAAGTGACACACCTACACCGCTCTTAAGAGTCGGCGTAGGCTTCTCGGCGACTCCTCTATGAGAACATTTACCGAGCTTTTAAGCCCTACGCCCTAGGGACTTTTAGAAATAATTTGTTCTTTTTTTTTGTAGGCTGCATTTCTGCATTTAATTGAGTTACACCTACATTTTTGATTTTACCATGAATTTGGTTCGTAATTCATCCCAACACCTCCCTTGCCGGTAGGTGTGGGACTTCTTCCGATTTAATGTTAAAAGGAGTTAGGAGTTAAAAGTTAGGAGTGAGGAGTTAAAAATTAGGAGTATTAATTAAACCTTTAACCTCCTACCTTTGACCTCTTACCTCATTCCTATTCCCCTTCAACCTTGGCGCTATATTCTTTCGCGCTCATTGCGTCATCAATATCGCCCTTGTTTTCGACTTTGACTTTAATTAACCATCCTTTGCCATAAGGTTCATCAGCCAAATTTTCAGGAGAATCAACCATTGCATCATTACATTCGGTAACGGTACCAGTTACCGGAGCATTCAAGTCTTCTACAGCTTTCACCGATTCAACCGTACCGAAACTTTCTCCCTTAGTTATAGTGTCACCAACTCCTGGCAATTCCAAAAATACGATATCTCCCAACTGATCGATAGCGAAAGCACTAATACCAATTGTGGCGCTATCACCTTCAAGACGCACGTATTCGTGACTATCTAAGTACTTTAAATCATCTGGATATTCAAAAGCCATATTCTTCTCCCAGGTTATTAATTTTTAATTATTCGGTATTTAGGTCAAAGGTTAAAGGTTAAAGGGTAGAGGTTAAAGGTTAAAGGTTAAATAACTCCTAACTTTGTTGTCCAATGTCCCATGCCCCATTACCAATTACCAATTACCAATTACCAATTACCAATTACCAATTACCAATTTTCACTTACTAACGCGACTTGTTGACTTATAAAACGGGCGCTTCACGACAGTTGTGGGATAGGTTTTACCGCGAATTTCCACTTCTAATTGATTATCAACTTTTGCTAGATCTGCGGGTACGTATGCTAAAGCAATGGGATAACCAAGTGTCGGTGATAATGTACCGCTAGTAATTTCTCCGACTTTTTTGCCTGCGGATAATAATGGGTAGCCGTGACGGGCAATATTGCGTCCTTGCATTTGCAAACGTACTAATTTACGTTGAACCCCGTCGGCTTTTTGTCGTTCTAATACTTCACGTCCGATAAAATCGCCTTTGGTATCTAAGTGAACCAACCACCCCAAATTAGCTTCTAAAGGAGTGGTGGTATCATCAATATCCTGTCCGTAAAGCGCCATAGCGGCTTCTAACCTCAAGGTGTCTCTCGCACCTAATCCGCAAGGAACTACACCAGCTTCAATTAGTTTCTGCCAAAGCTCTATTCCTACACTTGGTTCCACCATGACTTCAAAACCGTCTTCTCCGGTGTAACCAGTACGAGCCAGAAAAGCAGATTTACCAAGTACTGTTGCATCTAAATGACCGTATGCTTTAACAGATGTTAAATCTTCTTCCACAAATTGTTGCAGAATTTCAGTGGCTTTTGGTCCTTGAACCGCCAATAAAACCTTTTGTGTAGATAAATCTTGAAATTCTATCTCACCAGTATCCAGGTGTTCGAGCAACCATGCTTTATCTTTAGCCGTAGTTGCGGCATTAACGATGATAATTCCTTTTTGTAAACCAGTGTTATCTTCGCCTTGATAATAAAAAATTATGTCATCAATAATCCCGCCTTCAGAGTTCAGTAAAACACTGTATTGAGCTTGATTTGGCTGCAAACGGCTTAAATCCGAAGGAACCAGACGCTGAAGTTGAGAAACTAAATTTTTTCCCTGTAAAGTAAACTTACCCATATGGGAAATATCGAACATCCCAGCATTACTTCTGACAGCCTCATGTTCTTTACTAATACCAGAAAACTGTACCGGCATTTCCCAACCGCCAAAACTGGTTAGCCGCGCTTTTAAATCTTGTACAGCCGTAAATAAAGGCGTTCGTGCCAAAGCCAAAGCTATTTCTTCTTTATTAGCCACAAACAAATAAAGATTTTCCTACTCAACAACATATTTAAATATCCTACCGGAACCGCGCACAGTGCCCCTAATTTTTAACGCAACTTGCTACAACCGGGGGAACCCCGGCAAGCAGTGGCTCAATTATGGGTATGTAGTGCGCTCTTAGTTCAACGTGTTTCTGGTTGGTACGTAATGATAACCGTGCAATGGGATGTAAATCCACCACAACCAATGCCACACGGGGAGGGAATAGGAATTGATGTAGGGTTAACATCAATGATTGCAACATAAGCGTGGACTTTTATTCAAGCGTCCGAGGTTTTTTGTTGACTCAGAACGCAAGCTTAAATTGCTGCAACAACGTGTTCATAAATGTGATAATTGCGGCTATCAAACTGATAGAGATGTTGCAGCCGCGCAAGTAGTTCTTCTTCGTGGACTTGCAGCCGTAGGGCATACGGTCAAGATGCTTAGTGAGGGTAAACACATTGGTGTCCCTGCGAACTAAGAATCCCCTTCCATAAATTGAACGGGAGTGTCAAGACTAATTGGTAATTGGAAGAATTAGGAGTTATAAGTTCGGAGCTTAGGTGTTCAAAGTTTAAATTCTCGTTGCTCGTCACAAGTGTCTGAGTTGTAATGCATTCATGAAGGCTCTGCCTTCAGTTTCAGTATAGTAGAGTAGTCAGAGCCTATATGATATCGGTTCCCAGCCAGAGACTGGGAAGCAGTGAATCTCCCCATCTCCTCCTCTCCCCATCCTCTTCGTTGCCAAGTATGCTTAAATGTGGATGTGTTGAGTTTTATTAAGTAGAAATTAGAGATAAGTTATGAAATTTTGGCAAGTGTTAACTGGCTTTGTTTTAGCTATCGTGGTGCTTTTATACCCTTTGTCGGCAGAGGCTGCAAGTTCTTCTAGTATTTCCCGTGCGGCTGGAAATGAACTATCTGGTAAAGATTTATCCGGTCAAAGTTTAGTAGGAGAAGAGTACGCTACTTTGAGTTTGGAAGATACTAATTTTAGCAATGCTGATATGCGCGGCGCTGTTTTTAACGGTTCATTATTAGAAAACTCAAATTTGCACGGTGTTGATTTCACCGATGGCATAGCTTATTTATCAAACTTTAAGGATTCCGATTTAAGTGATGCAATTTTTACTAATGCAATGATGTTACGTACTATTTTTCGTAATGTTGATGTCACGGGTGCCGATTTTAGCGGTGCAATTTTAGACCGTGTTGAAGTGAAAAAACTTTGCGAAACCGCAAGTGGAGTTAATTCCAAAACTGGCGTATCAACTCGCGCTTCTTTGGAATGTAAGTAAGTATTTGGTAATGGGTAATTGGTAATGGGGCATGGGGAAAAAGTTAGGAGTTAGAAGTTAGGAGTTATTAAAACTTTAACCTTTAACCTTTATTTCTCAAATTACCAATGCCCAATACCCAATGCCCAATACCCAATGCCCAATGCCCTATTCTCTATTCCCAATTACAATTACTGAGCCTTCTTCTCTTCAGCTTTTTTATACTTACCGGGATATTTACGGCTGAAGTAATCTTCCATAACTTGTTTTACCATTGGTGCGGCGACTGCACCTCCACCACCTCCGGAGTGTTCTGCGAATGCTAATATGACAACTTCAGGTTTGTCTACAGGTGCGTATGCGCCGAACCAAGCATGATTTGCTTTGACGCGGTTGGGTTTCCAGGCTTCGGCTGTTCCGGTTTTTCCTGCGACTGGAGGAAGTGTTGGCGAGTTCATTAACTTAGCCGTACCATCTGTAATTACTTCTCGCAATCCTCTTTGAATCATTTTTGTGGTTGAAGGCTTCATCCCAATGTTTTCCCGCCACTTCTTTTTCTCTTCGTTGTCTTTAAGAACGTGGGGTTTGACTAAGTAACCGTTGTTTGCTGGAATGGCGAACATTCTTGCTACTTGTAAAGGTGTAGCTAGTAATGCTCCTTGCCCGATGGACATATTCACTGAATCCCCTACTGTCCAATCGCGTTTCCACAATTTTCGTTGATAAGCGTTATCTGGTACAAATCCTCTTGATTCGCTGAATGAAAATTCCGAACCTGTTTGCGAACCGAATCCAAATTTTTTGGTCCATTTGATTAATTGCTCGCCGCCGATTCTGGCACCTACTTGATAAAAGAATGTGTCGCTACTCCAAGCTAAAGCTCCTGAAAAATTTAAGGGACCAAATCCAGCATGGTTCCATTCGTTAAAACGGTGTCCGCCAAAAATTCTATAACCGTAGGTTTGCAGTACCGTATTTGGAGAAAATTTACCCGATTCTAAACCTGCTGCTATAGTCACTACTTTAAAAGTACTTGCAGGAGGATAAGCTCTAAAGGCACGATTTAGCATGGGATGCTGTTTTCCTAAGAGTATCGCTTCTAACTCTTTGGGTTTAGGATTTTGTTTGGAAAATACGTTGGGGTCAAATGCTGGATAAGACACCATTGCTAATATGCCGCCGTTGTTGGGATCGAGAGCGACAATTGTACCGGTACGTCCCTGCAAAGCTTTATAGGCGGCTTTTTGCAAATCTAGGTCTATAGTCAATGAGATATCTTGTCCGGGTTTTGCTTGTTTTACTCCCAATACTTTGAGGGGACGACCTTTACCGTCAACTTCTACCTGTTGACCGCCCCATTCTCCTCGTAAAGTAGTTTCAAATGCTCTTTCTACACCCATCTGTCCGATTACGTCTCCGAGACGGTAGCCGTCTTTCTTTTTCTTTGCCAACTGCTCTGCGGTCAGTTCGCGAGTGTAGCCGAGTACGTGAGCTAGTTGTGCGCCGTGAGGATAGTAACGAACAGCTTCTCTATTAATTTCTACACCTGGTAAATCGCTTTCGTATTCTTGTAAAGCTGTAATTTGCTGAATATTGATATCGCGAGCAATTCTTACTAATGAAGAAGAATTGGGGCCAGCTTCTTCTAATTGTTTTTTAATTTCTTGTTGGGGAATACCGAGAATTTCAGATAAACGCGAACCCACTGTTTCCCATGACTCTTTCTCGTGTGCCATAGGCCACAAATACACGGAGTGAGGATAGCGAGTGGTGGCTAAAAGTTTACCGTTTCTATCAAAAACATTACCTCGTTCGGGCTGACGCAAAATCAAACGAACGCGGTTATCTTCGGCTCGCTTACTAAAGTTTTCTCCTTTAACTACTTGTAAATATGCCAATCGACTTAATATTCCCGTAGTTAGGAATAAGGTAAATAATATTAAAAATATAGATTGAGGACCTTTTCCTACGGTACGCGCATCTTTTTTATTGCCGATTGATGGTAATTGTAATAAGCTCATAAAACTAAAAATATAGAGAAAATAGCATTATCTGTATACGATTGTGTCCCCGTAAAAACCGGGGGAGAACTATTAAATAGTTGAAATATTTTATGATGTTTTAGTGTATTTTTAGCTACTTTATGCTAAACAGTAAATGACCATATATATTTTAGATTTTAGATTTAAAATCTGAGTTTTTGTTTCTGTTATAAAAAATTCGGATAACCGTCATCCTATTTTACAGAAGTTCTAAAATTCTCCTATTTGCGGCTTAATCTACGATTAATCCACAATGCGAAAGCGATGAGTCACCCGATTGCAGTCAATCGCCAACTATACTTCATCAACAACGCTCAATCGCAAATTGTTTTTGATGTATACAATAAACCATGATTGCCTATAATGGTTAGCTTAATAGACTACATATATTGGCGCAAACACGTACCTACCACCCAAATTTAACCAGAATTATGTCTCAAACGATAACGCAGCAGCAAGAGGATATGACGACTTTTGAGTCGCTTGATGTTGAACTGTCTGGAGTATTTAAGTTCTTTAATAAAGAACCAGTATTGCACGGCATAGATTTAGATGTGAGACAAGGAGAATTTTTTAGTATTCTCGGTCCTTCCGGTTGTGGAAAGACAACTGTGTTACGTTTAATTGCTGGCTTTGAGAAAGCGGATGCAGGATCGGTCTTTATTCAAGGTCGTCCAATGGTTAAAGTCCCTCCTCATCGCAGACCTGTCAATACTGTTTTTCAAAGTTACGCTTTGTTTGACCATCTCAATGTATGGGATAACATTGCCTTTGGTTTGAGATTAAAAAGACTACGTAAAGCTGAAATTAACAATCGAGTCAAAGAAGCTTTAGAACTCGTGAAAATGGAAAGTTTGCGATCGCGATTTCCTTCGGGGCTTTCTGGGGGTCAGCAGCAACGAGTAGCATTAGCTCGGGCTTTAGTTAATCGTCCGGCAGTTATATTATTAGACGAACCACTAGGCGCGTTAGATTTAAAGCTACGTAAGGAGATGCAGGTTGAGTTATTAAACTTACACCAAAATTTAGGTTTAACTTTTATTATGGTAACTCACGATCAGGAGGAAGCGCTGTCATTATCACAACGTATTGCGGTGATGAATCAAGGTAGCATCGAGCAGATTGGCACTCCTAATGATATCTACGAGAAACCATCGTCGCCATTTGTAGCGAATTTTATTGGCGATACCAATTTATTATCAGGGAAAATTGCTGATGTTGACGCAGCCAATATTCGGGTGATTACCGAAGCCGGATTAGAGGTTATTGTTAAACGCGATTCACATACGCCTACCGGGGTATCCCAGAATGTAGTATTGAGCGTGCGTCCAGAAAAAATACAGCTTTCGCTATACAAGCCCAGCGTACAGAATAACTGTTTTGAAGGACGCTTAATTAATATTATGTATTTAGGAACTCACGTTAATTATTTAATTGAGTTGACCCCTCTTTTACGCATTATCGTTATGCAACCTAGTACAGTTGGTTTGTTACCAGATCCGGAAACACCCATTTATGCTTGGTGGGCAGAAGATGATTGTTTGGCTTTACTTAATAATCAATAATTCAATTTACGAAGAGATAAATTTATCTATCTAACATCAGTTTTAACTGGTAAATGATGATTTTTTCGTAAATTATCGCGAATAAATTACCGATTGCAAATTAACAATTAAAAATCAAAGTTTAAAAATTATTGATGGTTAAAAGAAGAAAATTTTGTACGGGGCTAGCTGCACTTTCTGGACTCATCACTGCAAGTTGTGGTTGGAGATTAGGGGACGTGAGAGCATCTTCTCTAGTAAATAGTGCGCTAGATGAATTGTATCTTTATACATGGACTCAATACACCGATAAAAAATTATTAAAAACCTTTAGCGCTCAAACTGGTATCAAAGTGCTTGCAGATGTATACGATGCTAATGAAGTAATGCTAGCAAAGTTACAAGCAAGTGGTGGTGGCACATATAGCTTAATTTATCCATCTGACTATATGGTCAAAAAGATGGTCAATAAAGGATTGTTGAAAAAAATAGAACGTCAAAAGTTATTCGGCTTAGATAATTTGTTCTCAAGATTTCAAAATCCCGAATACGACCAAGAAAATACTTATAGCGTACCGATGAGTTGGGGTACCACTGGCTTTATTTATAATTCTGAAAAACTTGAAACACCACCTCAAGATTGGGATTATCTCTGGCAAAACCAGAAAAAACTTTCTAAACGAATTACTTTGCTAAATGATGCCAGAGAAGTAATTGGTGGTGTTTTAAAAATGTTGGGCTATTCTTATAATTCGCAGTCGGGAAAGCAGATTCAACAAGCTTATGAAAAACTGCAAGTTTTGAAACCTGATATCGCTGCTTTTAGTACTGATGCATGGCGCAATCAAATCTTGTCAGGAGATTTAGTTTTAGCAATGTGTTATTCATCAGATGCTTTTCTGATAACTAGAGATAACCCTAAGTTGAAATATATTACACCTAAAAGCGGCTCTTCGTTATGGACTGATACGATTGCAATTCCTATAACTACTAGTAATATAGATGGTGCTTATGAATGGATCAATTTTATGCTGAAGCCAGAAGTTGCAGCACGCATGAGTCAACGTTTGGGTGTTGCGACTCCAAATCAAGCTGGTTTTGAATTATTGCCCGAAAAAATTCAAAATAATCCGACTTTATTTCCACCCGAAAATATTTTAGAAAAATGCGAACGCCTTAGTCCTGTCGGAGAGTTTGAAGAAGTTTATGAGCGCTATTGGACTCAATTAACGAGTAGTTAATGTGAGTTAAGTTTCGCCGAAAGGATTTGTGTACCAACTTTTAGCTTTTTCGTACCATTGAGTCGCTTGCTCGCAGGATTGTTTTAATTCTGCGGGACTATTTTCATTTAAAACTTAAATTATTAACTTTTTACTTCTTACTTAATGACTACCGAAATTCAAACTTCCCAACCAAACGATTCCCAGAAAATTCAATCGAGTAGAACCAGACAAAACTGGTTTCAAGCTTTAGTATTATTAGCACCGGCTGCTATTTGGCTATTGTTATTATTAGTATTACCAACTCTGATAATTATTCAATTAAGCTTTGTACCCGGAATTAGACCTGGAGATATTGTAAATCCCAGCGGTTTTGAAAATTATTTACGTATATTCGATCCTCTTTATTTACAGGTAATTAAACGTTCTTTGCTTTTAGCTTTAGCTACTACAGTAATTTGTTTAGCAGTAGGCTTCCCCGTGGCATTTTGGATTGCGCGCATGGTATCGAAACGGTGGCGAAATTTACTACTCCTAGCTTTTATTTTACCTTTATGGACTTCCTCGCTACTTCGCTCTTATGCTTGGATTACAATTTTGCGTCCTACAGGTTTACTCAATACCGCATTAGCTTATTTCAATTTACCAACTTTAAATTTACTCAATAGTACTGAAGGTGTATTAATTGGTATGAGCTATAGTTTACTACCTTATATGGTGTTGATTTTATATGCTTCTTTAGAAAAACTAGACAAGCGCTTGCTCGAAGCCGCATCTGATTTAGGAGCAAATTCTATCCAGGTATTTATGAAAGTAACCGTACCTCAGATTCTCCCCGGTATTACAGCTGCTTCGATGTTAGTATTCATCACTGGTTTGGGAGATTATGTTAACCCCGAATTATTAGGTGGTGCTTCAAGCATGACAGCAGCAAGATTAATTTACAATCAGTTCCTTGGTGCTGCTCAGAATTGGGGTTTTGGTTCTGCTTTAAGTACGGTTTTAATTTTGCTGGTAAGTTTAGCGATCGCGTTTTTAATCAAGTTTGGTGAAGCTAAACCTCAAAGGTAAGTAAGTCGGCACAAATAAATCTAACTATGCAAGAGAATCTAAAATCCACAAAAAGTGTGGGATTTTTTGTTGCGAAATATTTTTTTAGCTAATCAAAGAGTTTATTAGCTTTCTGAAAATATAATTTGGATTGAATGCTTCAGATTAACCAATTTAAGTGAGTATAAATACTTGGTTGATAATTTTATCAATAAAAACAATTCTTAAAATATTATGGAATATTTTTGTTGTTTGAGTATTTTTATTAAAATAATTTTTAACATAGAAGACCTAAATATGTATTCTATAAACTTGATATATAGATAAGTTTGTGTGGGTAACTATCGACTTAAATTCTAAAGCTAAAAAATGGTTGTAAACTAAGCAAGCCATAAATATAATTTTGTATTTAGAGCAATAAAACTAATTGATAGGATATTGTCCGGTTAATGCTTGGGATTGCAGAACTGCTGGAGATATGGCAGCATACTCAAGTAATTGTTTCAGGAAAAGACTCCGACGGTATATTAATGATTGATTGCCGATTATAGACGCTCCACAAACTTAAAAATTGTACGTCTTTAGTTAGAGTGCAAAAAGAAAATAATAAGCTATTTCTGAAGAAGTAAGAGGTGATAAAGTTTATTTTCAACCTTTAGTTTCAGTAGTTTTCACGTACAAAGAATAGTATCCGTTTTACCATGTCAGAACTAATTCAAACAATCTTAGATAGTGAAGAAAAGAGTGATTTTCGGTCTTTTTTAAGCGATTTACGGCAACAGGAAAATAGTTATTTATTGCGTAACGACATACTTAATTCTTATCGAGAATATTGTTCAAAATATAAAAAGAGCGAAGAATTTTACACAACTTCAAATTTAAGCAAACTGATTTACTATACTCAAGAAATTATTCGAGAAGAATCTAGCTTTTGTTTTATTATTCGTCCTAAAATTGCTTGTCAAGAAGTCTTCCGGTTGACGGACGAGTTGAATATTGAGAATTTAACGACAAAAGAACTTTTAAACGTGCGCGACCGTTTTGTCAATAAATTTAATCCTCAAGAAGGTGATTTACTAGAATTAGATTTTGCTCCTTTTTACGATTATTCTCCTCAAATTCGCGACCCCAAAAATATCGGAAAAGGAGTCGAATATCTTAACCGCTACCTTTCTAGCAAACTATTTGCAGATTCCAAGCAATGGTTAGAAAGTTTATTTAATTTTCTACAGTTGCATCAATATAATGGCGTTCAACTGTTAATAAATAGTAGTCTAAAATCCCAACAGCATCTTTCTCAACAACTTAAAAAGGCTATAGATTTTGTCGGCAATCGTCCTAAAGAAGAATCTTACGAGAATTTTCGCTTTCAATTGCAAACAATGGGGTTTGAACCAGGATGGGGTAATACCGCTGCTCGGGTTTTAGAGACTTTAAATATTCTTGACGAGTTGATGGATTCTCCAGATCCCAAAATTTTGGAAGCCTTTATTTCGCGGGTTCCCATGATTTTTAAAATCGTCTTGGTATCTTCTCACGGTTGGTTTGCTCAAGAGGGAGTTTTAGGTCGTCCGGATACCGGTGGGCAAGTAGTTTATGTTCTCGATCAAGCCAAAAGTCTGGAAATACAACTCCAGGAAGATGCACAACTTGCTGGTTTAGAAACATTAAACGTTCAGCCAAAAGTAATTATTCTGACTCGTTTAATTCCTAACAGCGATGGTACTCTTTGCAATCAACGTTTAGAAAAGGTTCACGGTACTCAAAATGCCTGGATTTTAAGGGTTCCTTTCCGGGAATACAATCCTAACATGACTCAAAACTGGATTTCCCGGTTTGAGATTTGGCCTTACTTAGAAACTTTTGCTATTGATGCGGAAAAAGAACTATTGGCAGAGTTTCAAGGTAGACCAGATTTAATTGTTGGTAACTATACTGATGGCAATTTAGTTGCATTTCTGTTATCGCGTCGCCTAAAAGTCACTCAATGCAACGTAGCCCATGCTTTAGAAAAATCGAAATATCTATTTAGTAACTTATATTGGCAGGACTTAGAAGATAAGTATCATTTCTCTTTACAATTCACTGCCGACTTAATTGCGATGAATGCAGCTAACTTTGTGATTAGCTCCACTTATCAAGAAATTGTCGGAACACCCGATAGTGTAGGACAGTATGAATCCTATCAATGCTTTACGATGCCGGATTTGTATCATGTGGCAAATGGGATTGAACTATTTAGCCCCAAATTTAATGTAGTACCCCCAGGAGTAAACGAAAATTGCTTCTTTCCTTATTCGCGAAAAGAAGAACGGATTGAAAGCGATCGCCAAAGATTAGAAGAAATGGTCTTTACCTTAGAAGATCCAACTCAGGTATTTGGTAAACTTGATGACCCCAACAAACGTCCTTTATTCTCAATGGCTCGTTTGGATAGAATTAAGAACCTTACAGGTTTAGCAGAATGTTTTGGTCAAAGCCAGGAATTACAAGAG
Source organism: Rivularia sp. PCC 7116 (assembly GCF_000316665.1). Taxonomy (GTDB): domain Bacteria; phylum Cyanobacteriota; class Cyanobacteriia; order Cyanobacteriales; family Nostocaceae; genus Rivularia. The sequence goes on from NC_019678.1 coordinate 4,376,941, forward strand.
GGCTGTAATTTAATTTTAGTCGCGGGTAAATTACGCGTTGAAGAATCGGGAGATAACGAAGAAAGAGACGAAATCATCAAGCTTTACGATGCGATAGAAAAATACAATCTCCACGGAAAAATTCGCTGGTTGGGCGTGCGCTTATCCAAAGCCGATTCTGGTGAAGTTTACCGAGTAATAGCCGATCGTAAAGGAATATTTGTTCAACCCGCATTGTTTGAAGCTTTCGGTTTAACAATTTTAGAATCTATGATTTCAGGGCTACCAACTTTTGGAACTCAATTTGGCGGACCTTTAGAGATTATTCAGGATACAGTAAATGGATTTTATATAAATCCGACAAATTTAGAAAATACAGCCAGCAAAATATTGGATTTTATTGCTAAATGCCAACAAAATCCTAACTATTGGAATGAAATTTCTCAAGCTGGTATAGATAGAGTTTATAGTACTTATACTTGGAAAATTCACGTTAACAAACTACTAACTTTAGCGCGAATTTATGGCTTTTGGAACTTTACTTCCAAAGAAAAAAGGGAAGACCTATTACGCTATCTAGAATCATTATTCTACTTAATGTATAAACCAAGAGCGCAACAACAACTCGAACAGCATCAATATCGCTAAATATATAGTTTAAATACTCAAAGTAGACTCGGCTAAATTCCCTCGAAAGCTTCTTTGCCAAGGCAAAAGCGGCTCGTTGCCAAACATGGGAATTTCCATCGGGTCTCTTTTTGAATAGATTGTTGCGTATCTTGTTAGTTCTCGCCAAGTCCGAGATCCAACTATTCCATCTGCTGCCAATCTTCGATTTGACTGAAAAGCTTTTACTGCCGCTTCTGTTATTACATCAAAATCCCCGGTTACACGCACGCGGTAGCGGTTATACATTAACAGTGTTTGTAATACTCGAACGGCATTACCAGTATTGCCATAACGCAATACTGGTAGCTGACGACCTCGATAATACTGTGCTAGTAAACGCTGCTCTGCATCATATAAAGGCGTTTGTGGCATATCCCATTCTTTTTTAGGGATAAGCCCAAAGCTTGTCTTTAAAACAGGCGGAACATTTGTAGAACAATTTGTTAATGAAGGAGAGTAAGTTATTTTTCTGGGATACCTTCGCTTGTTTATTGATTTGTAAGAACCATTACGGAAAATTTTATTCGACAAAATAATAAGTATTTTTTGATACTTATTATTAGAGGATGACAAGTTGGATTTACTGTCTATACGAACGACCAAAGCAGACAAATGTTGATTAGAAATTGAATCTTGCTGAACTGTCTTCGATTGGAAGCTAGCTTGAGCCGAAAATGTAGGCAGAAACGGTTGCCCCTGCGTTATAAAGCTTGCCACCAGCAAACCCAGTACGGTCATCTACTTGACCTCCTAATACCTACACTACTTATGACAGCATCATAAGTTTACATCCGGAAAAACTCTGAGGTCAAATGTATTTTAATATACTTAAGTATATACTTGTTTTAGGGTATGATTCAAAGTGTTTTCTTCTACATTGTTATTTCCTTGTCAATTCTCTCCAAGTCTGTTGTCCAACTACACCATCTATAATCAAATTCCGGTTACTTTGGAAAGCTTTAACAGCAGTTTCTGTAAGAGCGCCGAAATTGCCATCAATGCGAATGCGGTAGCCGTTGGCTAATAACAGCCGCTGCAATACCCTGACAGAGACACCAGAATTGCCATAACTTAAATTCGGCAACCTTTGGTTATATCTACTAAAAAGCCTTCTTGAATTCCTTCGTCTGGATTGATTGGGCGCTCCTGCAAAAGTCTGCTGGAATTGGGGGGTAACAAACGGTGTATTTTCAATTGCGTCTGTCAAACTAGGTTCAGAAGTTGAAGGCAATATAATCTCACTCGTTTTTAAGGGCGGGTCGTCATCATAGACACTTTTTATAATAATTGGCTCCTTGGTTGCAGAAATAGCCTTGCTAGCCAATTGAGTGCAGTCAACAGAATCAATTCTACTTCTGATTTTTCTCAGTACATATTCGTTTTTCGGTGAGAAAAAAACTGTTGAAGCTATTTGAATTCCATTTGACTGGATAAATTCTGGTGGTGTAATCCGAGCAGGAGTAACCAACCCAGTTGATTGAATAAGATTTGATTCTTTAACGTTTAAGTTAAGCTCAACTGTTGTTTCATTAAATAAGTAGGGCACAGATGGATGTCCTGTTGTGAGGGCGCTCGTTATCAGCAATCCAATATCATTCATGGTATTTCATTTTACTAATACCCATATTTTCTTTACACAGAGTTTCCCACTCTTCTTCCGGAAAACTGCGTACTTATACCTAAAAAATAATTTATTCCTGCCACAAATAGAAATAGTTCTGTAGCGTCCTTATATAATTATGTAGATGCAAGCGCGGGTATGAATCAAACATTTTTCTGTGTATTAATGATGCTTTCACACTAAGAATTCAAATACAAACAGCGATCGCAAGGGATAATTCAATTCGACGAACATCCCCCGGTTGCAATTGCCTATCTGAACTTTATTAGTATTTGTGCAATTGTAATCTGCAACCAAATTATAGAACTGTAATTCCTGTTACCCACTACAAAATCTGTCACAATATATCTTGAATTTATTAAAAAAAAGTGCATTTTAATATTTTTTATACTTGCACTCAAATTCTGATCGGGAAATAATCGCCGATATAATCCAAAAGTGTTAGGCACAAAAACTTATTGCTAAGTATATAGATGTAATTAATAGTAAATAGTGCCCTAATTTAATATATACATGAAAATTTTTATTATATTTTATCGAAATTAAGCATAATTAAACTTACTTAGATTATTCTTTGGTAATTGATTTAACCATTATCTACATTTATTTATCTGTAAATTTCACTTAGTAATAGTTCAAAAAGAACAATCAAGCTGATAATAGGGCTTAAAAAAAATGAGGTTTCTTAGATTACTTTAGACAACCGTGTTATCAGCATAGAAAATAAGTTATTCAAGCCATGAAAGTCATCATTCTATGACATCGTTGAAAAGAAGGTGCTTATATTTCACCTAATTAATTTCAAAAATTCGATATAGCTCCCTCTTGACTAATTAGGAGCAGAGCGCCCCTAACTGTTAAGTCAATAAAGCCTTATAAATAAAAGGTGATTTATGGCGAATAATTTTAATTAGATAAACAATTTGATGGAATTGCTGCATTTTTCCGCAATCGCGAAAGTATTCGGCAGCTTGCAGAAAATCTTCACGAGCTTCTTGTTGTTTACCACTGCTATAAAAAGCAAAACCTCTACCAATATAAGCCGCGCTTTGTCTGCGATTGAGTCGAATTGATTCGGTAAAATCATCAATCGCCTGCTTGTATTTTTCTAATTGACGAAAAGCATAACCCCGATTGCAATAATAGCTAGCATCTTCTACGCCTGCTGAAATTGCTTGAGAAAAATCTTTGATAGCTAATTCAAATTCATCCAATTGCAGATACGTCAACCCTAAGTTGTTGTATATTGCTGCAATATGCTGAGTATTTGTTGGAGGAATCAGCTCTAATGCTCTGCTGTAATCGCCAACTGCTTTTTGATAGATTTCTTCGTCGAAATATGCCAAACCTCTGTCATAATAGGCTCGGAAGTCATCCGGAAAAATAGACAGAAAGTAATTAAAATCAGCGATGGCAGCTGCGGGTAGTTGTAAGTTGTAATATGCTAAACCCCGATTTAGGTAAGCTTCAAAAAAATCGGGGCTTTGTTCTAAAGCCGTATCGCAGTCTGCTATGGCGTGTTGATAATCTGAAGAGTTTAAGAAAGCCAAGCAGCGATTGTAATAAGCTTTAGCGTAATTGGGATTAATCTCAATTGCTTGGGTAAAATTTTCAATAGCTGTGGTATATTCATCATTTTCAAGTTGACTGATACCTAATTTAAATAAGTCTTGCGAGCTACCCTGTGGTAATCCTAAAGCTCCTGCTGGAAAGGAAAATAGCATAAGTACGATAACCATAACCAAAGTCGCGAAGATTTGGTAAAACCGCATGAGTATTAATAAAAAGATAGTGGGTAGGGAAAGAAAAGCTAATACATAATAATTAGTGGTTAACAGCTATTTTTTTCGTAGTTACCTATACGAAAGAACAACTATTAACCACTAAATTTTCTAATAGTTTCTCTTAGAATTTCAAGCTAAACTTTTACCAACCTTTATCAGCTTGAGCTAAAACATATCCAGCAAGACTTTCTATCTGTTCGGAAGATAAACGTTTTCCAAAAGCTGGCATTGCATTTTTACCATTAGTGACTTGGTAAACAATTGCTTCTTTTGAATACATGTCGTACTTTTCAAGAGCCTCCTTTTTCAAGGTTTTGTTTGCAGCTACCAGGTTTCCTCCACCTGCGTGACAAGCCGCACAATTCTGCTTGAAAAGCTGGGCACCTTCTTCGTGAGAAGCAGCCATTACTACAGGTGCAACCGCTACTACTACTTCTGTCTCTACAGGTTCAACTGCTTCAACAACAGGCTCCTCAGTAACTTTCACAGCTTCAGCGACTTTACTTGTTGCAGTTTCAACCGCTGTTTTGGCTTTTTCAACAGCGTTACGTACAGCTGGAGCAATTTGTTCAATTCTAGGAGCTTCTGTAGCTTGAGTCTCTTCACCACAAGCGTAAGTAAAAAACAATAGAGGTATTACTAGAAATACAATAGATAGTATTTTTCTCATAAGTATTTTTCCTTAATCAACCAAATTCCTTAGTTACGATTTGCACGCTCAAGCTTATCGTTAAAAATGCGGTTGTGAAATGACAGGAATATACAAATACAAAAAATATTGCTTCTAGTTTTTATGGATAAGGAGGGGAAGAATTATAAATTTGGCGTTGTGCCTGCTTTCTTACAGCATAGTCATAACTACTGCGCTTAAATTATATTTGCTAAGTAAGGTTGTCCTTTCTGCGCTCGTGCCAAAGAGATACTAAAAGAGCAAGGTTTAACTTATGAAGAAATTACCTTGAATAAAGATTTTAGTTATTTATCGATGGTAAATTAATCGGCGATTCGGAAGCTATAGCCGCGCATTTTGGAGTGAAATAAATTTTTCAGGGAGACGTTGCATTAAAACGTCTCTATTTGAATTGTTTTTGAATTATTTTTGCGTTGTCCAAACTTAAGCGACTACTTTCTCAAAGACGAAAGCATCTTCGTATTTATCTTCTGGGTTAAAAATTATTTCACCGACTTTCTTGTAACCAGATTTTTCATAAAACTTCAATAATTTTTGATTTGTCTTAACTGCATCAAGTCTTACCGCAGAATAATTACGATTTATTGCTAGATTTTCAATTTGTTGCAAACACCAAGTACCGATTCCTTTTGCTTGAAATAACGGCAATACTGCTAATCTATGCATATAAAAGGCTGATAAACCTGGATTTTGCCAGTTTATATTACCGTATTTGAGATAACCAGACGGCATTTTCGTCTCAATTGTAAAAGTACCAATTAGCTCAGAATCCAACTTGATTGCATAAAGATCCATATTTCTAGCATCTTTTAGCATTTTTTCTAGCGGGTAAGGTGGAACCCAATAACAAAGATTGCATCTTTTCTGTAAATCTAAACCGCACTCGACTAATATTTGGTGTAGAGCAGGAATCTGTGAAACTGTAACTTGTGAAATCGAGAGGCTCATCAAAACGATATATATAAATTGAAAACGAAAAACAATTTTAATTTTTCTGGATTTTCAGCTTTAGTAATTAATCTTAATTTTTTCTTAATTAAGTTAAAAATATATAATTGAACACATCTAGTTTTTTCACAAATGTGTTACATAAATGGTAGCAAGTGGAAAATATTAACAAAAATTGATGCTTGATATTAACACAATCACTGAGTTTTCTCGCAACCACTGCGTAACTATTTGTGCCTTCTTGGTTCCAGCAAATTTAATCGCTACGTTGTCAACAATGATTCTTGCTGCACTTCATCGTCCATTGGCTCAAGTTTTGCAATCGACGGTTGTTGCTACTTTTTTTGCAGCAGTAATGATAATGCACGTATACACCTGGTTCTCGATTGGTGTCGTTGCCGTTCCAACCTACATTTTGTTATGGTTAGCGATTACTTGTTTGTTTACTAATTTAGGTGCATTTTTATTTCAAAGACGTTACATTCGGACTTATTTTTTAATTGGAAATAGGTGATTGGGCGTTGGATATTGATGGGGGTGATATAGAAAATTTACTTATAGCCCCCATCCGATTGTCCCTTTATTGCTAATTGCTTATTGTTAACCGCTCGCTGCTAACTGATTAGGCAGCAGACTTGCTGAAGTCATTGCGTAACTGACTTACGACTTTATCAAGTCCGACAGAATGTGCTGCTTTAAATAAGATGCGATCGCCTTCTTGGAGATATTGTTTCAAGCCGGTTGCTAATTCTTCATGATTAGAGTAGCACTGAATCGGGATACCTTCGGCACTTTTGGCTAAAGCTTCGGCATCCGCACAGTCAACTAATACCATCAAGGCATCTAAGTTTAAAGAGCGTGCGGTTTCTCCAATCTGTTGATGCAATTGTTCGGATTTTTCTCCAAGTTCTTTCATTGCACCTAGTACGGCAATGCGTCGCTTGCCCGGTGTTTCGGCTAATAAATTCAATGCTGCAACCATTGCTTCTGGTGCTGCATTATATGTTTCGTCTAAAATTAATACATCGTTAAGTAAAGTGAATTGCTGGGAACGCCCTCCTGGCATGTCAACCGCAACACCGTTTTTAAAGTTACTCCAATCGATGTTTAATACTTTTGCAACAGCTAAAGCTGCCATGTAATTCGCCCCAATGTGTCTTCCCGGCATCGGTAAAGGTAAACGCAAACCGGCAATTTCTAAAGTATAGTTGTCAATCAATTTACCGTGAATGTCGCCACCAGTAAAACCGAAGCTAATAACTTTACCCTGCCAAACTTTTGCAGCCGTTTTCATTAATAACGGATTGTCGTAGTTGAGAATAGCTACTCCATCTTTGGGCATTTCTGCCAATAATTCGCATTTTGCTTGAGCTATGGCTTCTTCTGACTTGAGTAACTCAATATGCGCTGTTCCGACATTGGTAATTACGGCAATTGTTGGACGGGTTATTTGCGTAAGCTCTGCAATTTGTCCGAGTCCCCGCATCGCCATTTCTATAACAGCGTAATCATGTTCGGCAACCAATTCCAAAAGAGTTTTCGGTACGCCAATTTCATTGTTGAAATTTGCATAAGTTTTGTGAACTCTTCCTTGAGTACTTAAAACCCCAGCAATTAATTCCTTAGTCGTAGTTTTGCCTACAGAACCCGTAACCCCAATTATGGGTATTGAAAATTGATTGCGCCACCATTGAGCTATTTTTTGATAAGTTTCTAAGGTATTCGTTACTTTTAATACAGGCAATTGAGAATTTTCGTATTCAAAATCAACAATTGCTGCAATAGCTCCTTTTTCAATTGCTGTAGCTACAAATTTATGTCCATCAAACTTTTCACCACGAAAAGCTACAAAGACTTCTCCAGGTTTTATAATTCGACTGTCTGTTTGTATACCGAAAAAAGATTCTGCAAGTGCTGTTTCAGAAAGATTTGCGCTTTGAGCGCCGAGCAATTCAACTAGCTGTTTGAGAGTGGCGGAACAAGGCATAATACCGGGTATTTGGGATTACGAAAGTTTATTTATTAAAGTCGAGGAATCATCGAACTGTTCGCAAGCAACCCTCGCAAACAAAGTCCTCTAATCCTATAGTTCTTTTAGGGAAAACATAAAGTACCGGATTTAACATTTTTACATATAGTGGTCATATTAAGTCAAAATCATCCCTATTCAACCTATTAAAAATGTGTCATCACAAGTTGATCTTCGCGATGACACATTTAAAAAACATGGTTATTTAATTTTGTTTATCAAGTTTTGGTATTAGCAAGCAACAATTAAGTAAGGAATACAACCAAAACTATGAATGGTTTTTGTTTCCTATATTGCTTTTATTAATCCACTTCTTAAGATTAATATTTAAATTTTGACTTTAATGACTGCTATCCCCGATTCTTAATAAACATTACTTCGATAATTTTTTGACCAATTTCGCCGCGAATACGCAAGGCTTGATACAACTCAACTAAAAAGTCTTGCTCTTCAACAAGAATGCCATCTACCAAAATTAAGTCGGTAGCTACCGCAAAAGCCGTCTCCCTCAATTCTTCCGAAAGAGAATCTTTCGCCGAATCAAATAAGTTGTTTACGCCCTCGTGTCTAATAATACCAGACAAGACATCAAACATCGATTGCATGTCCTCTGTAGAGTAGCTGCACAACAGCTTTAGACTAGACAATGCTTCATGAATGTCGTGTGTCTGTTTGCTTGAAAGGTTGCCATCTGGAGCAACTGCTATTAGGGCGATAGAAGCAAGAGCTTCTGCTGGACTGAGTGCATTTTTTACTCTACTTTGAGAACTGGATGCTCTATCAAATAGACTCATTTATACTTATTCCTTAAATAGTTTATTTGTAGTAGTGTATATACGTAGAAGTTATTTTTCTAGTAAATAATACTACAAACTTTTCATAAGTATATTGTGCCCAGTATTTACCCAAACCGAACACTTGCACTCAGTTTTTTTGATGAATTAATATTCTTTTTCCGTAGATTTATCGAAAAAGCTTGGCACAAGGATTGTTTTCGTTTTCTTTCTCAATGGTGCTGACGACTGCCAAGCCCAATCCAGATATAGTCATTAGCAGCATTACTGAAGCCAAAAAGGCTTTTACAAATATGTGTAGGGCTTCATCAAAAAAAATATAGGTGGTCATAGCTTATTTACCTGAACTCAATAGTAACTAGCGAAGAGTGAACGTTTCAAAAATCTAAGCGTTAAATTTATGTCAATAAAACACCCTTTACGGGTATCTTAACAAAACTTTAGCTTCTTAACAGGTATAGTTATAACATTTTGTTTTGAAGTAATATGACTTTTATGTAAATGTTATTTAAATTTATTTTCTTGAAGCTTGGCTGCTTAATAATATTGCTATCTCGTTAGATACAAATATAGGTAAATATCAGTTAAATTAGTTACCTTAGTCCCATGCTATTTTGTCTTTAGTTATAAATTATAATGGCATGGGGAAAGTCAGCTTCAAAAGTATTTTTGGAAGTATTATCTTAAGCTAAATATTCTCAATTTCAATTTTTGCAGAAGACTGTGTAGCTTGTAAAATCTATTCTTGAGCGATTTTGTTGAGCTATTTCAATGTAGCTATACTTGCCCGAAGATAGTTTAGGATTATTAGTTAATTTTTAATCAAAATATAATGCTTTAAAATAATATGTCTGCTGCTACGTTAAAATATTGGAGTATAAAAAATGAACTTAGCTAGAGACATAATCAGCAAAATTTTTCAACAAGGCTTGCAAGCAGATGGTTGTTTATTGAGTGTAGAAATAAAGTGCGATCGCCTGCTTTTAAAATCTATATCATTAGCATATAAAAAACCAATATTTGAGACTTTTACAGAAGAGATTACAACTTATATGTACCCTCGTCCGGCAAAAAATGTTACCGAGACAGCATCATTTATCAAAAATTCTCTGGAAGGGATGAAAAATGAACACGAGTTGATACTGGTAATCTTAAAGAAAAATTCCCAGGAATTCTTAGGCTGTGCTGGAATCCATCGCATTAACACCAAGCACCCAGAATTTGGTATTTGGTTGAAAAAAGCAGCCCATCGCCAAGGTTACGGATTAGAAGCGATAGCAGCGATGAAAAACTGGTGTGAAACCCATCTAGAAAGCGAATATTTTACTTACCCAGTCGATGAAGAAAATTATCCCAGCCGGAGGATACCAGAAAAATTGGGCGGGGAAATTATGAGGACTTATCAAAAGAGAAATTTGAGCGGTAGGATTTTGAATCTAGTTGAATACAGAATACAGGGAAAAGTTAGCAGTGAGCAGTGAGCAGTTATCTAGGAGCGTGACAAAACTAATAGGAGGCATATTAATAGCAAGCCAAATATGAGTAATAAACTTTGATTGCGTCTTATCCAATTGTTAACGCTTGTATTCAAATCGGGCTTTTGATTTTTCTCTTGTAATTCTAAATTGCGTTCTGCTTCATTTTGATAAAGAGTACATTCTGTAGCGTGGGGGCGTTTGGAATAGTTACAAGTGTCATCAAGATGGTAGGTACAAGTTTCGCAAAGGTAATCATCCCCTTGAGCGCGATGTAATGGAATTCCGGGATGTCCATAAGCTTTAAGCGGGGTACGACAATAAGGGCAAGTGACAGCCTGAGAATTTACGTTTTGTTTGCAGCGAGGGCAAGTTGCAGTGTCCACAGCCGATACTAAGATTAGTGTTGATTATCTTGATTTTAACTTGCTATCAGTTAGCAGTGAGCAGTGAACAGTGAACAGTGAGCAGTTAGCAGTTAGCAGTGAGCAGTGAGCAGTGAGCAGTTAGCAGTGAGCAGTGAGCAGTGAACAGTGAGCAGTTAGCAGTGAGCCGTGAACAGGTACCAACGCCCAATGCCCAATGCCCCATGCCCAATGCCCAATGCCCAATGCCCAATGCCCAATGCCCAATGCCCAATGCCCAATGCCCAATGCCCAATGCCCAATTACCCATTACCCATTACCATTCTTCATTGCTTGAATTTCTGCTCTCAATGCTTTGATTTCTTCGTGTAGGGCAATAATAGATTGAGAACTGGCTACTGAAGTTTCTTCGTCTTCAGCGTCTCTACCGATAAAAAATGTGGCTATTGCTGCCGTAAAATATCCAAATACTGTAAAAGCATATAGAGCCAGAATAAAACACAATGCTCTTCCTTCAGGAGTTTGGGGAGAATAGTCACCTCCGTAGGTTATCATCAACATTGCCGTCCACCATAAAGCGTTACTGTAGCTTTTTATTCCTTCTCCATTAGCCAAATTGCTTTCAAATGCATACATTCCCGCAGCACCGACAAAGGTAACAATTAAAGTTAGTCCCAAAACATAACCAAAATTTCGCCGACTCATAGTAGCTCTTAAAGCTCGCATTCCACGATTGAGGGAGCCGACTATTCGTAATAATCGCAAGGAGCGTGTAGCGCGAGCAACTCTTGCTAAACGCAAAACTCTTACAAATCGAAAAATTCTTAATGCTGGAAGTAATAGAGAAATACCTATAAGCCAGTTATTTTTGAGAAATTTTAGTTTGCGTGGAGATAAGCTAAATCGTAGAAAAAAATCAAAAATAAATAAAATCCAGATGGTTGTAGAAATAGCATCTACTAAAGGAATCATCCCCCAAATTAGTTCGATAACTAACAGCGCCAGCCATACAAAACCCAGCACCACCATCGGCATTTCCAGCCAGTCATCAAGTTGTTGAACAAAATCGGTTAACTCTCGTTCTAACTCAGATTTTTCTGTGGGATTCATTTGTGACATCGGTCAAGATTGTAAATCAAATTGCAAATCTTCCTCAAGAAAGCCATACAAACTCCTCTGGGAAGATGCCCAAGGATAGATTTTTTTAGTATCAATGAATAATTAATCGGTTACATCCCGCTACAAGGAGAATTTTGATGAATTTAAAGCAGATTTGGAGGTTATTAAAAGAAACTTTTAAGGAATGGAATGAAGATAAAGCTTCTCGATTGGCTGCCGCTTTGTCGTATTACACGATTTTTTCTCTTGCGCCTTTATTAATTATTACAATTGCGATCGCGGGTGCTGTGTTTGGAGATGATGCAGCTAGAGGTGAGATTGTTCGCCAAATTCAAGGCTTGGTGGGTAAAGATGGTGCGGAAGTAATTCAAACAGCATTGGAAAATGCTCAAAAACCAGATACGCGCAATATCGCTTCAATTATCAGTATTGCGGTTTTGTTATTTGGTGCGAGTAATGTGTTTGCTCAAATTCAAGATGCGCTTAATACAATTTGGGAAGTACAGCCAAAACCAGGGCGTAGTTTAATACAAACTCTTCGCAAACGGTTTTTATCTTTTGCAATGGTTGGTGGTGTCGGCTTTTTGCTACTAGTATCTTTGATTGTTAACACGGGTTTGGCTGCTATGGTTAACTATTTCAGTGGCTTAGTACCGGGATTTGATTTACTTTGGCAAATCGGTAATTTTATTATTTCTTTTGCAGTCATCACCGTTTTATTCGCGATAATTTACAAATTTATGCCGGATGTCAAAATTGATTGGGACGATGTTTGGGTTGGCTCGGCTATCACTTCATTATTATTTGTAATTGGTAAATCGCTTTTAGGATTGTATTTAGGAAACGGTAGTTTTGGCTCAGCTTACGGCGCTGCGGGTTCGTTGATTGTAGTTTTGGCTTGGATTAACTACGCCGCTCAAATTATTTTCTTCGGTGCCGAGTTTACTCAAGTTTATGCAAGTAAATATGGTTCTCGCATTGTTCCAGATGAAAATGCAATGAGGGTACCAGAAATAGATAGAGCCAAACAAGGCATGAATAGAAGAAATTCTCCTAAAAGAAGTTGAGTTAAACATGTAGGGTGTACGACGGTTACGATAACCCATCGCCCCTAAACCAATATCAAGAATTTACCGTCACCCACCATTACTAATCATTTGCTGCGTGACGACATTTTGATAAATATTTAATTAATCAAGATAAATTTGTAGGATGCTGTGACGGTTACGATAACCTATCGCCTCTAAACCAATATCAGGAATTTACCGTCACCCACCATTACTAATAAATTGGTGCGTGACGGCATTTTGATAAATATTTAATTAATCAAGATAAATTTGTAGGGTGCGGTGACGGTTACGATAACCTATCGCCTCTAAACCAATATCAGGAATTTACCGTCACGCACCATTATCAATAAATTGGTGCGTGACGGCATTTTGATAAATATTTAATTAATCAAGATAAAGTATTTTAGCCGTCACAGCACCCTACAAGAAATTATTTTTGAGTACCATCGCTACGAACAAAATATGACAGGAAGCACCATTACTAATAAATTGGTGCGTGACGGCATTTTGATAAATATTTAATTAATCAAGATAAAGTATTTTAGCCGTCACAGCACCCTACAAGAAATTATTTTTGAGCTTTTCTCATATTTCTCAGATAACTTTTACCGAAACCTCAGCTAGCAATCAGTAGTTATTCAGAGTCATTCGGCATACTAAATAACAACAACTAAAGGACATGCATAAATAAATGCATTCATCCCTAATTAATTAATGTTCTGACAAATCAATCAAAATCAACTTTGGAGATATTAATCATGGAATTCATCAAAAACTTGGCTTTATTCGCGTTTATCTATGTTGCAATTTTGTTTTCTGTTGGCACAGGTACAGCTAACGACTTTCTTGAGTACGTATTTGTTTATGACTAAATTCTGCCCAGGCGTGGAATTAAATCCACGTCTCTACTATTTTGTTATTAAAGAATGAGTAATTTTGCTAAGTTCTGATTCTTTGCACTTCAGACATTTGCTAAAATTCAAAACCGGTTTGATATAACTTCTTCACTAATTACCTATTATTTATCTATATTGTTTTAACGCTGATATATTTCTAACAATTTATTCAATTTCTGAATCTATTTTTTTATAGTTGATATTATTTCTCTTGAAATAGCTGTCATTGTTCGCTGCGCGAAGCAATCCCAAATACTGTGGTTGCTTCGCTTTGCTTGCGATGACACATTATGGGTAAACTATAAAATACATTTCAATCCCTCATAGGGATTTATGTGAGTTTCAACTGGGACTTTATATTGCTGTGGCAAAAAAGCCTTTGTTTCAATCCCTAATAGGGATTTATGTGAGTTTCAACCTTTAAATGCAGTACCCCTACTTCTTCTAAATCCAGTTTCAATCCCTAATAGGGATTTATGTTAGTTTCAACTTACCACAAAGTGTTGCCTGTAGTTATGTGGTAAGTTTCAATCCCTAATAGGGATTTATGTTAGTTTCAACTTTAATAAATTGTCGAATGTTTACAGAAGGTGTAGTTTCAATCCCTAATAGGGATTTATGTTAGTTTCAACTGCTTAGATGTGAAAAGCTTTGTATATATAGTTTTCAAGGTTCGGTTGCGCGGATGAAGTGATTTTAGCATAAAAAATAGCGATCGCACTGGATGAAAATCGATGAAACTGGCTCTGGGTAAGGGCCGCGGATGGCTTAATGTTGTAAAATGGCTGAAACTCTTGCTGGCAAAAATATTCAGACGTTTTTTTCTCAACTTAATTTTCTACACCTTCCCATCCGCGCCAAAATAATCATTTCAGCTTAAATAAGGGCGAGCTAAGATAAGACTCGAAATAGTTTTAGAGTCAACTGCATCCCCTTCTAAAATCGCTTTCTCCAATTCTGCGGGAGTGAAAAATAAAACTTCTATATCTTCATCTTCATCTAAATTGGGCGGTACTTCTAATTTTTCCAAATCCTCAGCAAGATATGCGTAGATAATCTCGTCGGAATATCCAGGTGCGAGGAAAAAGTTTCCTAACTTCTGCCATTTTCGGGCGCGGTAACCTGTTTCTTCTTGTATTTCCCGCTGAATTGTTTGAAAGGGGCTTTCTCCTTCTTCTACGGTACCGGCAGGAAATTCTAAGAGTCTTCCGCCAACTGCAAAACGATACTGACGCAAAAGTATTAATTTACCCTCTGGAGTTACGGGTACAGCTAAAGCACCACCTGGATGGCGGATGCATTCCCAATCTCCTTCCGATTTGTTCGGTAAGCGCAAGCGGTTGACTTCAAAGTCAAATTTTCGCCCTTTATAAAGTAAGCGCTGTTTTAATAGCTGCGGTAATTCTCTACCTAATGACATAGTTAATTTCAATTACTCTTAGTAACTAATCATTTGCACGAAAAGGTTGATTTTTTTTCTACTTTGTTGTAATTTATGACGGTAAAATTAATTGCTTGTTAGCAGGCATACATCGGAACAGTCTACATCGTCAAGTAGTTCTTTAATCGTGCGTCCGCTGATTGGCTCTATCCAATGTGGAACAATTTCCGCTAATGGCACTAGCACAAAAGCCCTTTGAGTCATTCGGGGATGAGGTATTTGTAGAGTTGGGGTATGCAATATTAAGTCATCGTATAATAACAAATCTAAATCTAAAGTCCGCGCCCCCCAACGTTGTTTTCGTTCGCGTCCGAATTGATTTTCGATTTGCAATAAAATTTCTAATAGCTTAAAAGGTTCAATATCAGCACGTAAACTAATGCAGCCGTTTAAATAATCTGGCTGCGGTGGTCCAATTGCTTTGGTTTGATACCAGCTAGATTTCATTGAGCCTGTAATACCCGGTATTTTATGTAGAGTTTTTACAGCTGCTTCTAAAATTGTCAGTGAATCCCCTATATTACTACCAAGGGCAATGACGCTATCATGCAATTTAATATATCTCCCATATACAAATTATTGCAAAGCAGTATGATAAATTAGTTGATATTACTTAAAAAAAAGTATAGCAATATACGGTTTATAGCTATAAGAAATCTAAAGAAAAGCTTGCAAATTAGTAAATCTATTTAAAAATTTATAGGATATTATACTAACACGAGTATGGGGCAAAAATCTGTAACGCTTTTCATGGTGGTTAGTAGGCTGCAATTAGTCGAAGGGAGGAGCTAACGTGGCGAAGTTTACCTCTTGGTTCAGACAAAGAGCAAATAGCTTGAGTAACGGATTCAAGAATAAAGCGAGTTCGCAATCCGATAAAGTAGGTAAGGACTCAGGAAAAATTACAAAAGAGGCGCTTCCAAGTGAGTTGGTGGGAGCATCGAAGGATGGAGGTGACTCGCAAGATTCGCACTTAATTACGAAACAATTGTCGCCTCCTCCTCATTGGGTTCAAGTAGTGCGCGATTCAGAACCAAGTTCAGAACCAACTGATAAATCATCACCTAAGACTTTAAAGGGAAAAGCCAAGCTACTGTTAGGTAACACTAGGCAATTTTTAGGTGATGCGAAAAAGGTTTCTAACAAGGTTCTTGATAAACTTCCTGGAAAGGGCAAACCGCTTTATCGCCGCTATTGGTTTCTGACTACTTTGGGTGTCAGTGGCAGCATAATGGCTGTAAGTTATGGGGTATGGTCGATTGATAAAACTTTACCTTCAAAAGACCAGTTAACTGCTGCTTCTAGGGAAAACACTTTAACAATTAAAGCTGGTAATGGTGCAATTTTGTACCAGCAGGGGGAAGCGACGAGGGAAAAACTGAAGATAAAACAGATTCCCAAAAAATTGCAGCAAGCTTTTATCGCTTCCGAAGATAGGAGATTTGCCGAACATGGTGGAATCGATCCTCAAGGTATTTTGCGGGCTGCTACAAGTAACTTGCGATCGCGCGACGTAGTCGAAGGTGGAAGTACCATAACGCAGCAGTTAGCGCGAATTTTGTTTCTGAATCGTAATAAAACGGTAAATCGCAAACTGCAAGAAATTCGTTTGGCTCAGAAACTTGAGGAAGAGTTAACCAAAGACGAAATTTTAGAAAGGTATTTGAACCTAGTGTATTTAGGTTCTGGTGCTTATGGTGTAGCGGATGCGGCTTGGGTTTATTTCTCTAAACCTTTGGCTGACTTGAGTTTGGGCGAAATGGCAACAATCGCCGGTTTGGCTCCCGCTCCCAACGTTTTTTCACCTGCGGAAAATGCGGAAGCTGCCAAACGTCGGCGCAATTTAGTATTGCAACGGATGTTAGACGATGGCTTTATTACCGCAGCCGAAAAGCAAAAAGCAGCATCAGAATCTTTAGCTGTTAAAACTAATTTTCCTAAAAGACATCAAATACAAGCACCGTATTTTATTTCTTATATTCAAAAAGAACTGCCTAAATACGTAGAGAAAGATGTATTAGAAGCTGGGGGATTGGTAGTAGAGACAAGCCTGAATCCAACTTGGCAAAAGAAAGCAGAAGCTGCGGTAGATAGAACCTTACGGAACCAGGGACGCTGGCAGAGATTTAAGCAAGCAGCAATGGTTGCCATAGATCCCCGTAACGGTGAAATTAAAGCGATGGTTGGCGGTAAGGACTTCGGTAAAAACAAGTTTAATCGCGTCACCCAAGCTCAAAGACAACCGGGTTCTACATTCAAGGGATTTGTTTACGCAGCAGCAGTAGCAGCCGGAAAAAGTCCGATGGATGGTTATTTGGATGCACCAATAGTAGTTGATGGTTACGAACCGAAAAACTACGATAAAGGTTTCCGGGGCTGGATAAACATGAGAGATGCTCTCACCAAGTCAATTAATATTGTCGCGGTGAGAATATTAATGAAAGTAGGATACCAGCCAACCATCGACTTAGCCCGCAAGATGGGTATTGAATCCGAAATTAAACCAGTAATTTCTATGGCTCTTGGTTCTAATGAAGTTAATTTATTAGAATTAACCAGTGCTTACGGTACTTTCGCAAATGAAGGAATGCGTGTAAAACCTCATGGTATTACTCGCGTTCTCAGTCGTAACGGCGAGGTAATTTGGTCTGCTGATTTTAAAGGAAAACGAGCATTAGATGCTGATAGTGCTGCCATTACAACCTGGATGTTGAGAAACGTTGTAACATCTGGAACAGCTACCCGCGCTCAAATTGGTCGTCCGGCAGCAGGTAAAACCGGTACCACCGATGAAGCAAGGGATTTATGGTTTGTTGGCTTTATTCCTCAGCTAGTAACAGGTGTATGGTTGGGTAACGACAACAACAAACCAACCTACGGCGATAGTACTACTGCTGCTTATACTTGGCGACAGTTTATGAAGGAAGCTGTTAAAGGAATGCCCGTCGAGAAGTTTCCCAAAAGACCTAAGTTAAGCGGAAGAAAAGCCAGTATTAAAGTAAAGCCAATTAAGCCCAAAAGATTTATTACCAAAGCAATACCTAAAAAAGGCAGCGATTCTGACGACGATAACGAAACCACTACTAATAGAAGTTCTTCACGACGTAGAAGAAGGAGAAGCACTACTACTAATAGTTCTACCAGCGGTGGTAATCGTCGTACTAGAAGCAGAAGAACTCGTCGTAGAAGAAGCACTACTCGAACCCAACAGAAATCAACTACTAGAACGCGTCGTCGCAGTAATGTAAATTCGGGTTCATCCAAGAGAAGATCGAGTCCATCTCGCAGTCAAAGACGGAGAAGAACTACTAAACCAACTTCTACAAGAAGAAATACAAGACGCTCGTCACCGCCGGTGAGGAAAAAGCGTTCGGCTCCAGTAAGGAGAAAACGCTCAGTAGCTCCGAAACCCAAGAAACGTTCGGCACCAGCACCAGCGAGGAAAAAAGCAGCACCAAGTTCTAGTGGTTCTTCTTGGCGCGATAGACTCAAGCCAGGGAGTTAGCAGTGAACAGTGAACAGTGAACAGTGAGCAGTTAGTAGTTAGTAGTTAGTAGTTAGAAAGGTAGTGGGAGCTTCTCGCTCCCCGTTTACAATCAAGTTGTGACTGCCGATTCTTCCTACTCTCTTTCTCCCCTCTTACCCCAAAATGGTAGGCTGGATCTAATACATTCATAGGTAATGTTGCCTGTTTTAGGAGAGGAAGTTTATGTCTTTATTAATGCAAGCAGGGAATGAGGGTTTTCAATTTCCTTTAGCTTTTACGCTGGTTTATGTAGTAGGTTTTATTGCTGCTGTAGGTATTGGCTCGATTGCTTGGTACAATTCTAAGCGTCCTGCTGGTTGGGAAAGTAAAAAGCGTCCTGATTTTGTACCTGAAGTTGAAAAAGAAGATAATCCCGGTTTAGGTGGAAAGTAATTTGAGTAATTTATTTATTTAATTCAAAAACAAAAAAATAAGCCGGAGAGCTACCCCTCCGACTTAGCTTTATATTTGGTTTTGAGAAATTAAAGATAGACTTACGCAGCTGTTTTCTGTTTAATTTTCTTGCTTGCACGTTTACGACGAGTTGCTGTTAATCCGACTCCTACAGCGCCAAGGGCGAATATTGTCGCAGGTTCTGGAACTGCTTTAGTTGTAATATTTATTTGTCCACCTTGCCTTAAAGCAAAAGGAACATAAAATTGTGTGAAACTAGGATCAACTGATGTTATGACGTTAGATGCTAATGTCGCAACATTATCCAAATCTTCTGAGCTAAATGCAAAGTCGAAGTCATCCGGCTGAAAATTAGGATTTCCTAAATCAAATCCAAAAGTGTAACTGAGATTTCCTTCCCCAAAATCACCATCTCCTGTATAATTAGGACTTTCTCCTGCTAACACGCTTGGTAAAATAGTTTGATACTTTCTTGGTACAAAAGTCTGATTAATTGCAAGGAATGGATTTTGATTTGCTCTCATATCACTCAAGGTAATCCTTTCATTGAGCACATTGGCATTAAAGCTTGTCACCTTGTAGCTGAATTCACCATTATTCTCTTCAGTTTTGCTGAAATCAAAATGTCCAGTTATTAAATCAGCATTATTTAAACTATTTGAAGTAACGCTAAATTCGGAACGGTAAGTCATAGTTGCAGCTTGAGCCGAACTTGCCATCATGGTTCCTGTTACAGCAACGCTCGCTACTGTACTTGCTCCAAATAAAGCTGCTTTTTTAAAGATATTTGAAAACATATTAATTATTCCTGGAAAATTTTATCTAAGTAGCTGTTAAACTCTTTGCAGCCTAACATCAGTACTTTCAAAGTTTCCAGAGGTATCGTCAACTCTTCATACAAGTAACATTTACAGCTTTAAGAATAGTAATTACACTTATCAACTTTTAGCAACTTTTGCGAACAAAGCTAAAAATTGCGGGGCGTTGCGAGCCGTTTTTGTAACTTAGGATAATTAATAGATAACAGAACTTACGCATGAACAACGTATTGATGTTATTAGCAATTTTCACGCTTAATGGAATACCGTTTTTAACTCACCCCTACTCTTCTCCCAATAAAGAATTGAAACCTTTAACCTTTTTAGAGACGTAGCAGTGCTACGTCTCTACAATTCTTTCTCAATTTTGCACTTCAACCCAACGACGGTACATTTTTTGCACCTGTTTGAGGATGATATTTAATTTTCCTTGTTTTGATTCGCTTTGAGCGGACAAGTCTTGTATTTTGGCTAATAATTTAGCTTCTTCAATGGCTACTTCACCATCACTGTAAATTAAACCACCAATCTCTTGAATTAAATTTTGACAATCTTCAACGCTAGGAGAAGTGCCTAAATATTCTTCAACCCATTGATAACACTCCTCTGGTTTGATAGGAACTAATCCGTACAACCAAGGTTTGATGTCTGGATCTGTTGCGATATCTTTTGATTTAGCTATTTGCTGAAGATACTCTCTTTCTTCTGGCTGAACTTTGCCATCAATCCAAGCTGCTGCAATTAAGATTTTTAACAACTGTTTAATCTCGGGGTTGCTTACCATCGTTGACACCTCCTTTAATAATTTTCCCTTAACGAAATCTGACAATTTTAATTATGCTTTTTTCTCAAGCGCACCATAAAGAAACCATCCATGTTGTGTTTATGAGGCAATACTTTAATCCAACCTTCGGAAGTTGCATATTCATGGATGGCTGAATATGTATCGGGAGATTGGATTTCCCAATTAGAATTTGATTCTAAAAAGGATTTGATCGCACCTTCGTTTTCATCTGGATGAAGCGTACAAGTAGAGTACACTAAAGAGCCACTATCCTTAACAAAAGTTGAACTATGTAACAATAGTTCTGCTTGAAGTACACAAAGTTCTTTTATATTATCCGGGGTTTGTCGCCAACGTGCATCAGCATGACGGTGGAGAGTTCCCAAACCGGAGCAAGGAACATCAAGTAAGACTTTGTCTGCTGATTTTTCAAATTGAGTCAAACTGCGACTGTCACCCAGGCAAACTTCAACTGATTTTAAGTTGAGACGTTGAGTATTTTGTTGTAGTTTACGCAGACGCGACTCAGTGCGATCGCAAGCGTAAATTTGACCCGTATCTCCCATTAGTTCGGCAATGTGAGTTGTTTTTCCTCCTGGAGCAGCACAAGCATCAATAATTACTTCGTGAGGTTGGGGATTAAGTAAATAACTCACCAGTTGAGCGCTGCTATCTTGTACCGTCCACCATCCTTCATTAAAACCGGGTAAATTTTTAATGGCACCAGGAGAATTTAATAAACGTAAAGCTTGGGGTAAATTAGGAATTCGTTGAGATGAAATACCTTGATTTTTCAAAGCAGTTTCAACTTCTTCTATGGAAGAACAAAGTTGATTGACTCGCAAATCAATATTCGGAGTTTGATTCATCCACTCACACAATTTCTCCGTCTCGGAAAAACCAAACTGTTCTACCCATATATTTACAACCCAGTCGGGAAAACTATATAAAATACCCAATCTTTCTGATTGTTTTTCTGGCAATTTGATGGGAATTATTTTATTTGTCTTAGTCTCTTCCCCCTCTTTCTGCTGTAACTCTTCCTGAAGTCGAATATAGCTTCGTAACAAACCATTCACAAAACCAGAAAGACCAGAAAAACCGTTATCCTTAGCTAATTGAACGGTAGTATTTACAGCAGCACTATCAGGAATTCGTTCTTGAAATTGCAGTTGATATAAACCTAAATGTAAAATGCAGCGGAGCAGTAAAGGTTGCTGATGGGATTTTTTGCGAGCTAATTTATCGATAATTGCATCAAGGGTTCGCTGTCTTCTAACGCTACCGTAAACCAACTCAGTCACCAAGCGGCGTTCGTTATTTGGCAAATCAACTTTTCGTAGCACTCTATCCAATGCTACGTCAGCATAAGCCCCTTTGTGGACATCTTTTAGTGCTAATAACGCTTGTTGACGGGAAGTAGTCATGGGGGTGGGAGAGGGGAGAGGGGAGAGGGGAGAGAGGAGAGGGGGAAGAAGGGGAAGAAGGGGAAGAAGGGGAGGGAGGGAGAAGAATAAATAATGATTCCTAATATCCAATTACCAATTACCAATTACCAATTACCAATTCCCAATCCCCCAATACAAAAAATAATCCTCCTCACTTTACTTTACATGTGTGAGAAGGATGTTGAAAATTATTAGTAATTTATTTTTCCCAATGCCCAATGCCCAATGCCCAATTACCAATTACCAATTACCAATTACCAATTACCAAATTCTAAGCATCAAAGCTATCAATTTCAAATTCGCAAGCTCTAGAAGCTTCTTCAATAGTAAATGGCTCAAAACTCATTAATGATAAGTGAGATGGTTCTTTAATCATCTCTTTAGCCAATAACAACCCAGCAATTGTCCAAGTTTGATATTTTCTGGATTGTTTACCAATTAATCTTCCTCGCTTACCATCGTAATATTCTGGCCATTCGTCTTCTTGAAGTCGTAACTGAGCAATATGAATAGCTCGCTCTGCAATACATATTTTATTAGTTTTGATTGCCGCAGCAGTCAACATCCACATTAAAACTGGCCAGTTTCCACCATTATGATAAGACCAAGGAATATTCTTAGGGTCGCATCCAGTTATTAGTCTATATTCTTCATTTTCTAATGCGGGGAAAGTAATTTTCATCGGCATATCTCCGACTAAATCTTCCCATCTCTTTTCAATAAGAGTCATAATGGCATCAGACTGTTCTTCACTTGCCAAATCGCAAATAACTGCCATTAAATTTCCTAACGAAAAGAAACGAGTATCCAACTGCGATGGACCAACATTTCCAGCTAAATAACCACCTTTTTTCGGCAACCATTTATCTAATTCGTAATAAGGAAGGGAATCTACATATATATTAAATTGGTTAACAGCTTCTTTACCGTACTCTTCACCTTTATAACGATAAATAGCGTTAAGACGTTTAATATCTATCCAATAATGTTTGCGAATATGAGCGCGTAAAATAGGCAAGCGATTATCAATAGCAATCACCAAATCTTGGTTGCCATGACAAATCAACATTTCCCTTGCCGCACGCAATGCTGCATAAAATAAAGATTGAATTTCTAAAGGATGTCCGTAAATACCCAAACGTCTATCAATCATGCAGGCTCCATCGGGAACCAATAGAGTTGGATACATATCAAAACGAGTTGCCAAACAAAGTTCTAAAATTAATCCAATACCTGTTTGAAATTCCGGTTGATATATCAGCGAATAATCTTTTGTGGCAACTACATAAGCACGTAATATTATCAGCCACCATAAACAAGAATCAATTGGTGTAACTCTTGCTATGGCATGTTCGCCAAAATCAGCTTCTAAATATTCTTCTCCATTCTTAGATACAACTTTGAAACTAGCTGGCATCAAACCTTGACCTGGTTTGTAAGCATCCAACTGGTTATCGGTAGGCTGCAATTTTAAAGTTTCTTCTAAAAAATTACGGACTATATCTGTTTCTCCTTTAATCAGAAAAAGCAGAGCAGATGAAGCAAAATCTCTAACAAAACATTGGTCGTAATTTAATGCATCTACACTTCCGTCTAAAGCTGCAACCGTACCAATAGGACGACCTTTAAAGTAAATAATAGTTTTCTGTAGTACTTCCCATGCTTCTTCTTCTACTTTTTGAATTGCTTTTGAGTCTTCTAATTGCATATCTAGCTCAACTCCCTTTAATGTGCGATTTATTTAATTCATACAAGCTATTTATAGATTCCCCTACTATTTTAGTAATAGGGTCATTTTTTCAAAAATATCAATATGTATGACATTATTCTGATACTTGAATACAAATAATAAGCAAGCCTATTGTTTGTTGCCTTACACTATTCATCTGACTAAGCAAAAACAATTCGTTTCTCTGTTACTTACTTGAATAGAATATAAATATGTCTGAGTAATGACACCCAAAATTGCGAAAATAAAAGTCGGATTTATTTATTTAGCTGCATAATTAAAAATTATAACAATTTTTTACATTTTGCAACAATATTAGCTTTTTTTCTATAATTACTACTAGAAAATAAAGATAAAATAATTGCTAGCTAAATAGTTTTATGTTGATTTTTCATAGTTTGTATCAATATACTTTCAGCCAAATGCATAAATTGCAACAGAAAAATATAACTAAAATTAGCTTAAATTTCAATTAAAAAATGCATTATAAAACGAATCTTAGTTAGTATAAAAATATATTTAAAGCCTATAATAAAATATGCACAAAGTAACTATATTTTTATAGACTAAAATCCCAATAAATTTCTTACAAATTCGTTTTGACTATTTTTGATCGGCGGTATATTAAATTGGATTAAGTATACTATTTTGGCAATAATTGCAACTATAAAAAAAACTGCAAATTTTAACTGTATATAAAACTACAAAAATATTTTCTAGTCTGGCAGTTAAGACAAAATAGTTGCGTATGCATATGAGTATGCTATTTAAATTTTCCAATTATTTAGACATACAATACTAAGCTGAAAAAATTTAATACATTGCATATAGTTAAAATCGACCCCGACAATAAGAACAGCCGCTAAGTCATAAGACTTATGCACTAACGCTAAAGCAGCGATAATTAACAAAAAAAATAACGGTCTTCTGTAACCGTTGCTACAGAAATTATATCAAATCTTAAAACTTGTTCAAGGTTTTCAACTATCAACTATACGAAGAATTGATAAAGTATGATATAAATCTGATAAAGTTTTTATAAATCAATATTTTGAAAGATTGTTGTTTGTAGAACTACAGTTTTATAAGGAAAGTTTATACTGGTATGTATATACATGCTTCAGTGTTTATACATAAATTATATTTTGCTGATTGTAGAGATGAACAGCAACTTCGTTAGGTATTTTCTTATATAGACTAGCAAGATTTATATAGGCGGAATACGAGACAAAATAGAGTTAAACCCTTGACAAATCTAGTTTGGAGCAAAATTAGAGCAATATAAAAATATCAAAACAAGATATTTTCATCAAAATCAGCTAATAATTTAATTAATTTGGCTTGTATTATATTTACACTATATTTAACATCATATTTGTACAAAATACATAACAACGATTTAGAGATAATTTATTACAGCTTTTTTATTAAACGCATAAAAATACAGAGGAGTAATACATGCTAAAAGCTTCTGAAATTACAAAAACACCTTCATCCGAACGCTTGCTGAATCTCTGGGCGCGACGTTATACCCCGGAAGTATCTTTCTTGCTAGGAGATTCTTCATCCTGTGATGAATTATTAAAAGCAGCAGCACCACAGGGTAGAGAATCTACAACTAATAAGTTGAAAGATAAAATGCTGGATATAAATTGTCAGATGGGATGGATACAAACGAAAAATCTCTACAGCTATATCCCTAACGTTTTAGATTTAACAGAAGCAAGACGTATTACAAAATTTGCTTTTCGCGTTTATAGAAAATTACTAGAAATTTATCAGCAGCAATCATCAAAAATAGAAGTAGAAAATAATTCTCTTTCTCAGTGGGTTATACCAGCAGTTGAAGAACTAGCATACGCTTTAGAACCGATATTGATTGTATTTCAAGAGCAACATGTAGCCTCAAAGGATTGGCGCAGTCTTGGTTTTATGACTTCGCAGTTAAATTTTACTAATAAATTAATGTTAAAACGGTTAACAAAAGTAGAACAGGTATTGTTAGCTCCATATTTTAAATTTGTCGAAGAACAAGTAGCAATGCCTTGGCAACGAGTATGTTCTCATGCTGCTAATTATGAATTAAATTCACCAGAATTGAAGCTTGTAGAACAAATGATGCCGAATTCTCCAGAAATTGCTCAATCAGTTTATCGTAAGTTAACTGAATTGTTGCCGAATAATCGCAGTAGAAGGGGAAAGTTAACCGATAACGGTATATCTCATTCATGTATTCGCGATTTAAATATGTTTCAGGCTTACATATTATTATGTTTTTTAGAACAAAATATGGAGCCAATTGAACAGGAACTAGTTCCTTTATGTGCGATGGTTGTTGAAGGTGTTGAAATCAAATGGGAATTAACTAAGAATTGGTGTGAAGTATTAGCTAATGAAATAGAAAGTCGTTTAGATTCCGCACAAAAAGATTTAATAAAGCCTTATACTCAAGGAATGAAGCAGGCGTTTTTTAAAGAGCGTAGAAGTTTGGGTTGTAAAGAAGAAATGGCAGCCGAAGTTGTTTAGAATTTTGATTGAAATTACGAACTCGTCTGGAATTGCAAATCCCAGTCTAATAGCAAAAGTCCTCTGAAAGAGGACTAGAAAAATTCATTTTGTAGCTAAATCATCCTCACTCTAGAAGAGTGGGGCTATGGAAGCAAAGCCTACCTGCGTAGGCTAAATTCGGGGCATACCTCGTTCCAAGTCTCTGCCTTGGAATGTCTTTTTTTGAGGCTCTGCCTCTTGTACAGACTGCTTTGCTCGACTTGTTTGATGCTTTGAAATTACTTTTTTTTAAACCACTTGTTCAAACCATAAGTAGCTAATCCTACAACCGCACCTGCTGCAACTACCGGAGCAGTTCCAATTGCAACAGCAGTTCCACCAACTGCTAAACCCATTCCCCCAACTGTTGCAGCAACTCCGGCACCTGCTGCTGCTCCACCTGCTACTGCACCTAAAGCTGTAGCATCTTGTTCTTCTATTGCTTTCTTAGCTCCATAAGCAGCTGAACCTACGACTGCACCTGCTGCTGCAATGGGAGCTACACCAATT
The DNA here is from genome assembly GCF_000316665.1 of Rivularia sp. PCC 7116. Lineage (GTDB taxonomy): Bacteria > Cyanobacteriota > Cyanobacteriia > Cyanobacteriales > Nostocaceae > Rivularia. Next base: position 4,403,598 of record NC_019678.1, read on the forward strand.
GCTATACCTCCAAATCCTCCGACTAATCCCATACCTCCTACTACTGCTGATGCACCTGCACCTGCGGCTGTTCCTCCGGCAACTAATGCTGCACCTTCAGCTTTATCTTTTATACTTTCAGTGTTTTTAGTCATAACTATATACAAGTAATAAATATTACCTATATGTTAAACAAATCGACTTATGACTGTCCGGGGAAAAACAATGAAATATTACAATCTAACAATAAAGTTTGTTTGAAGTCTCGGCTTGGGCTATCTTATTCTTCAGGTTAATAAACTGCGCTTAATAATGACTTCTACGCTCCCTCACAAAAAAGCCAAAGCCCTCAAACCCGGAAGCCCCCGCCCAGCAAAGGAATTATGTAGCGAGTGCGGACTTTGCGATACGTATTACGTCCACTATGTTAAAGAAGCCTGTGCTTTTCTCAATCAACAAATAGCGGAGCTTGAAGAGCAAAGTCATTCGCGATCGCGCAATCTTGATAATGCCGACGAACTTTATTTCGGGGTTCAGCAGGAGATGATGGCAGCGCGGAAAAAAGAGCCAATTCCGGGTGCCCAGTGGACGGGTATTGTTAGCTCTATTGCCATTGAAATGCTCAATCGCGGCATTGTGGAAGGTGTTGTTTGCGTACAAAATACCCAGGAAGACAGGTTTCAACCAATGCCGGTTATTGCTCGCACGCCGGAAGAGGTGCTAGCAGCCAAAGTTAATAAGCCGACTCTTTCGCCAAATCTTTCGGTATTAGAACAAGTTGAAAAATCCGGAATGAAGCGGCTATTGGTAATTGGTGTTGGTTGTCAAATTCAAGCATTACGTGCTGTAGAAAAACAGCTTGGTTTGGAAAAGCTTTATGTATTAGGCACTCCTTGCGTTGATAACGTTACTCGTGCCGGATTGCAAAAGTTCCTTGAAACTACAAGTAAGTCACCCGATACGGTAGTGCATTACGAATTTATGCAAGATTTTCGAGTGCATTTTAAGCATGAAGATGGTTCAACCGAAACTGTGCCTTTCTTTGGTTTGAAAACTAATAAGCTTAAAGATGTGTTTGCTCCTTCTTGCATGAGCTGTTTCGACTACGTAAATTCACTTGCTGATATTGTAGTTGGGTATATGGGGGCACCGTTTGGTTGGCAGTGGATTGTGGTCAGAAACGAGCGCGGTAAAGAAATGCTCGATTTAGTGAAAGACCAAATTGACGTTCAAGAGGTAATGTCTCAAGGGAATCGTCAAGCTGCCGTACAGCAAAGCATTCCTGCCTACGATAAAGGCGTAACTCTTCCCATGTGGGCGGCGAAATTAATGGGTGTGGTAATTGAGAAAATTGGACCAAAAGGTTTGGAATATGCTCGCTTTTCCATAGATTCCCACTTTACGCGGAATTATTTATATACCAAGCGTAATCATCCCGAAAAGTTAGATAATCACGTTCCTGAGTTTGCAAAACGGATTGTGGAGCAGTATGAGTTACCCGATTAGGAGTTAGAAGGAGTAGAGGGGGAAGAGGGGGAAGAGGGGGGAGAGGGGGAAGCATTTTGCAAACACTCATGCCTGATGCCCAATGCCCAATTCCCAATCCCTAATTTCCAATTCCCAATTCCCAATCCCCAATCCCCAATTCCTAATTTTCACCTTCTCAAAAAATTCCAAAATCCGGTTTTCTTATCTTTGTTTTCTTCTTGCTCTTTTTCTTTTTCTTGTTCTTTGTCTTTGTCTTCTAATATTTCTTCTATATTCTTCTTCGCTTTGATGGCTTCGCGGTAATCTGGATTATATTTAATTGCCGTGTTGTAGGCTGCTAATGCTTCTTCATCTTTTCCTAAATTAAACAAAGTATTACCTTTGCTGTACCAACTTTCGGAATGGTCTTTTTTATAGCGAATTGCGCGATTGTAAGCTGATAAGGCTTCTGGATATTTCTGCAATTTATAAACTGAGTTGCCGCGAGAATACCATACTTTATAGCTGTTTCTTCGTTGCGCGATCGCTTTATCGTATGATGCTACTGCTTGTTCGTAGCGCTGCATTTGATGTAGTGCCCAACCTTTGGAGTAGAGTGCATCAAAGTTATTGGGCTGATATTTCAATACTTCTTGAAAAGATTCGACTGCTTCGGGATAGCGACGTAAGGTTATGAGTATGTTTCCTCTTGATAACCAAGCTTGGTAAAAACTGGGTTTGTACTGTACTGCTTTTGAATAAGCTTTTAAAGCATCTCTTTGGCGATTTAAATTAACTAAAGCATTTCCACTGTTGTACCAAGCAAGCTCGTTATTTGGCTTTAACCTAATCACTTGTTCGTAAGTTGCCAGGGCATCTTTATAGCGTTTTAAATTATATAAAACCCAAGCTTTGTTATACCAGGCTTGGTCATATTCTGGCTGTAGCTCTACTGCTTTATCATAAGACTGTATGGCTTCATCATATCTCTTCAAATTTCTCAAAGCTTCTCCCCTCGCGTTCAAAACTTTTGGAGATTCTGGCTTTAATTTCAAAGCTTTGTCGAAAGAGTAAATTGCTTCTTGATATCTCTTTAACTTATTTAAGACAAACCCTCTACCTCTCCAAGATTCTTGATAGTTTGGCTCAATTTCAATTGCTTTATCATATGCCGATAAAGCTTCTTTGTGTGAATTCAACTCGTAAAGTACTCTCCCTTGTCCGTTCCATGCTTGAGCGTATTCTGGCTTAATTTCTATAGCTTGTTTGTAATTATCCAACGCATCTTCATAGCGCTGTAGTTCATAAAATGTATTTGCTTTTTTATATAAATCGCCAGCGTTAGCAGAATTAATACTGTTAATAATATATATAGATGCTGTTGCCCCCATTCCGGTTAACAACATTGCCATCAAGGCTTTATAAATTATTTTTTTAAAGTTTATCTTCTTACGAGGCTTGAAAGTTTGAGAATAAGATGCAACATTCAATACCATCGTGTTAGAAACCGATGGTTGATTTATATGTGTATTTTGTGTATTTAATATCTCCAGTGCTTCTAATGCCTGAGTTGCTGAAGCATAACGCACTCGAAAATCATAACGCACCATTTTATCTAAAATTTCAGCTAATTGCGGAGTCACTTGGGCGTATTCTTGCCAAATAATTTCATTGGTATCGTCATCCTTTTCCAATTCTTCGGGAGATAATCCCGTGAGTGCTGTGATGCACATTATCCCCAAAGCATAAATATCGCTACTATATCTTGGTTCGCCCTGGGCTTGTTCGCCGGGAATATATCCTGGAGTACCAATAGCTACGGTAACTTGAGTTTTATTGCCCGCAGAAACAACCTGAGTCGTAATTTGTTTAACCGCACCAAAATCAATTAAAACCAATTTTCCATCTTTATCATCTCTGAGAATATTTCTAGGATTAATATCTCGATGAATTACCTTTTGCTGATGGACAAATTCTAAGATTTCTAGTATCTCTTTTAAAAGGGAAATAGCTTGGTTTTCGCTTATAGATTTTCCAGGTTTTATTTCTTCATTTAAATCGTTACCGTAAATATATTCCTGTACTAGATAAAACTCCTGATTTTCTTCAAAATAAGCTAAAAGCTGAGGAATACGTTCGTGTATTCCCAATCTATATAAAACCTGTGCTTCTGTATCAAACAAACGTCTTGCTGTTTGCAATGTAGTCGGATCGTTGGCTTGGGGTTTGAGCTTTTTAACAACACATTTTGGAGAACCAGGCAAATGCGTATCGTAAGCTACAAAGGTTTCGCCAAATCCCCCACCTCCCAAATTACTTATTATTTGGTATCTTCCAACAAGTGTATTTCCCAACATTTGGCTTACCTTGTTTATTGCGGCATCAACTGAATTCAATCTTGCTATATCAGTATCAGGAAACGGTTATCAGTTACCAAGTTACCAATATCAGATTATTTTTATTTACTAGGTTTTTGCGTATTTAATTTGTATACAATACGCGGGCAGGATGTCCGCTAAAAATTTAGCTCCTAATTTATTTATGATACCTATCGGCGATAAACTGTTTCTTCTGACGAATAAAAAACCTTTAGTAGTATGGTTTTTGATTGGTATAAATATTGCTTTATTTTTATGGGAAGTAAAACTAGAGATTAATGGTGAATTAGCTAGTTTTGTCAATTATTGGGGTTTGATTCCAGAACAAGTTAGTACGGCATTTAATAGCGCGATCGCAGGAAATCCGGCAGCTTGGTTAGTTGTGTTTTGGGGTACGCTGTCAATATTTTCGGGAATGTTCGTTCATGCTAGCTACAGTCAAATTGTGAGTAATTTAATATTTTTGTGGGTTTTCGGCAATACTTTGGAGAAAATCATTGGTAACGGACGTTTTTTATTATTTTATCTATTTTGCGGTTTTTTGACCGGGATAGTGCAAATTGTGGTTGAGCCAAGTTTGAGCATACCTTTGGTTGGTACCAACGGTGTAATTGCATCTGTTTTGGGAGCATATGTTTATAAATTTCCCAAGGTTAAAATTGACTCTATTTTACCGTTGGTGATTTTGTATATCCCCGTCGAACTACCGGCTTTTTTCTACTGTTTCTGGTGGTTTGTGCAACAGTTATTTTACGGTATTGGCGGTTTAAATGTTCCCGGTGGCGTTAATCCCATCGGCACTGGTTATTTAGCTTACGGTGCGGGTTTGCCGATTGGTGTGGTTTTGATGATGATAATGAAGCTTTGATTATCGGTTTGTTTTTTGTGAAGAGTAATGATTATTTATACTAGATTCATAAGCTATTGTAATTGCATTAAATAGCAGGAATAATCAAAACATTGAATTTTTATAAATCAACTGTTCTTTGAGGGGAAAATCCATGAAAGCATTAGGTTTAACTTAATATTTAGCAATCAACATGGAACACCTAATATGAGAAAGTTTCTAGCACTGGCACTTATAAGCGTCCTAATCGCCGCCTGCACTGGCTCGCAAGTAGCATCCAACAGCATCACTCCGAAACCCGAAGTAGAGCAAACCTCCGAGGTTGTCTTGATGTCCGAAATAGAATGGGGACCGCTCAACCCCGCTCGCGGCGACAATAGCCCGAGGGCTGGTACTCTTTGGGGCGATCGCACTGGCTCCGAACCATCAGGCTTTCTCGTTCAGTTTGTAGACGGCTTCTCGTCGCCACCTCACATTCACAATATCACCTACCGAGGAGTGGCCATTAGCGGCACCATTCACAACGATGACCCGAATGCCGAAAAGATGTGGATGCCAACGGGTTCTTTCTGGACTCAGCCAGCCGGAGGTGTACACATTACCGCTGCCGAGGGCAGCAAAAACCTGGCGTACATAGAAATCGACAACGGACCGTATCTCGTCCTTCCTCCTGAGAAGGCGTTTCAAAGCGAAGACAAGCCGATTAACGTGGACACATCGAACATTGTTTGGGTGGATAAACCCGGAATGCCAGCTTCTAAAAATGGAGCAAAGGTAGCCTTTCTTTGGGACAGCCCACAGGACGGTCAGTTGAACGGAACCCTTGTCAAGCTACCAGCTGGATTCACTGGAAATATACGTAGCAACGGCTCAACATTCCGCGCTGTAGTAATCCAGGGTCAACCACAGTACCAAGTGTCAAATGAGACTGACGTTAAGACTTTGGTTCCGGGCAGCTATTTCGGCTCGAAAGGAGAGTCGGTGCATAAAGTCTCGTCTAATGCGAAAGACGAAAGCATCATCTATGTACGCACGGATGGCAAGTTTGATATCATTCAGGCGCAGTCGAAAAAGTAGCCGCGCTCGATTCGCGCAATCACAACGGCTGCTTACTCGTGACGTACCTTTTATCTGAAGCGATTGGTCTAATAGCAGCTTGGTATCGAATGCAAAGTCAAATTTCCGTTCATACCAGCCATATTATTGAAAGACACTGGCTATCTTACAGCGTTTAAGAGGAGTTATTTCATAATGGTAAATTATTTAGCTCAGAATTTAAGGACAACACACCCTACAACTACCAACTGCAAAAAAAAGCCTCTCATAATGAGAGACTTACTAATTTAGCGAAGACAATTTAAATTGACGTGAATTGATTTGAATTATTGATTTAGGATTTAGGGTGCATTGCTCGTTACTGCTAAAGCTCCGGCAATTGCAGAGGCTGCACCGGATAAAACTGCTGTTGCTAGTAACCAAGTAGCTGCTGATGCTGCTGCTTTACGAGTTTCTTCGGCTTGCTTCTGGGCTTGGTATTTAACTTCTTCTAAACGTCGCTGCGCCTCTTCTTGGATTCTCTCTGCTCGTCGCAATACGCTGTTACGGGCGTTTTCGATTTGATCGATGACTTTGTTTGCATCGCTTTCAGAAATATCATCGCGAGAACTCATTAACGCTACATAAGTATCTCGGTTAAAAGATGATAGTCTACCGCGTAAGGCATCAAATCCCGCTTGTGGATCGTAGAACAATTGGCGAACATCGCGCTTGATGCCATCGTAATTTAGTTCTGGACGTTCCAAGGAGTTGAGGTAATAGCGAATTCGGTCGAATATACTATCTATTGTATCTTGAATTCGGCGCTGAATTCCTCTAATTTGAGCGACAAATTGCTCGCGTACTGACATGATGTTGTCAGCGATTTGCTCGGCTTCCTGGTTGCTGATGTCTCCGCGAATTTTTAACAAAGCAACAATTGTGGAACGGTCAAATTTAGAAAGGCGATCGCCTAAGCTTTCCATTCCCACTCGGGGGTCGTTTAATAACAGATTAACGTCGCGTTTAATACCTTCAGGATTGAGTTCTTGTTTGCCGGTTTGACGAAGATACTCTTCTAAATACCCTTGGAAATCTTGAACCTTTTGCTGAGTTCTACTAACCATCCGTCTCGGTGCGCGAATAATTTGGCGAATTGAAGATTGTACGGAGTCGATTGTTTGGTTAACTTCGTCTTCGCTCATGTCGCGACGCTGACTTAGTAATTTTACTAAGGTGTCTCTATCAATTTTTGACAATCTATCCCGTAAAGCGATCGCACCTTCTTGGGGATTTTCAAACAACTTATTCAAGTCCCGTTGAATGCCTTCGGGGTTAAGTTCCGATTTACCGGTGTTGCGGAGATAATCGGCGATTGTGGTAGTTACGTCGTCGTACTGCGCTCTGGCTTTGTCTGCAATCTTTCCGGGAGTGTGACGAACGCTATTCCAAGATTGTTCTACGGTATCAATTGTGTCGTTGATTTGGCTTTCACTTAAATCTTGGCGTTGATTGAGTAACTGTACTAAAGTATCTCGGTCAAAACGTGCCAACCGCGTCTGAATTGCTGACATTCCCGCTTGGGGGTCATTTAGCAAAGTTTTCAATTCACCGCGAATTGCATCGGGGTTAAGTTCGTTTTTGCCGGTATTACGCAGATACTGTTCTAAGTTTAACCACAAGGTTTCTGCTTCATGCTTAGCTCGATCTGCAAGTCCTTTGGACTCAATTAAAACTTGGTCGCGCTGTTTCTCTAATTCATCGAGAATTGGCTCAATTTCCCCAGCAGAAATATCATTGCGCTGTGCGAGTACTGCCCGCATTTGTGCCTTATCGAATCGAGACAGGCGCATCGCTAATGTTTCGTAATCTGCATCGGAATCTTCCAAAATCGGCTTAAAATTTTGCTTGATACCTTCAGAAGTTAAATCTGATTTGGCAGTTACTAATAAATAGCTTTCTACCTGACGCTGCAAATCTTGGACTATTTCTTTTTCTTCTTCAGCCCTTACCTGCACCAGTACGCCTTTACGAACCATTTCTAGCTGGTCAGCAATTTGCTTGATTTGAGCTTGAGTTAACAAACCGCGTTGTTTGAGAATGTCTACAAAATCGCTGCGATCGAGGTTTTCTAATTCCCGACGTACAGCGCCTGGATCTGCTGCTGGATCGTAAAGTACGTCGCGAAATTCTTGACGAACTTTTTCGTTGCTAAACTGCCAAGCGTAAGTATTGTAGAGATAATTTTCGACATCAGCACGAACGGTACTGTAAGACTGCGATGGTGTAGGAAGCCCCATCTTATCTGCTTTTTCGGTAGCTTTATCTTTAGCTTTGTTTATACTGCCGAGCATTTTTTCAGCATCCAAATCGGAAAGATCGGTTCTTCCCATAACCACGCTACCAAGTGTGGTGAAAGCTTGCTGCATGGTTAGCTGTAAAGGACCTACCGATTGTTCTTGTGCTGATTGTTTTGCATCCCGAGTATCTTGCTTCTGGGAACGCATTTCACCGATAACTCTATCTAACTTTGCGTCAAGTTCGTCAGTTTTGTTTTGTCCGGGTGTAACAGTTTTAAGATAGTCAACTAATTCAGCTAAACCGTCTCGGCTGCTACCGGAACTAGCTTGTTGAGAGCCTAATGTTTGCCTCCAAACATCATATAAACTATCGGCAATTCTTCTAACTTCTTTTTTAGAAAGGTCAGTACGACTACTAACTAATTCTACAAAATTTTGTTTATCAATATTTCGCAGTTCCGCAGCGCCTGCATAAGAATTAAGCTGTGCGTCTGAAAGTATGTTTTCAAATTCTCTACGTATCGATTGTACGTCCAACTCTTTAGGACGGACTGTATCTAAATAATCTTCTAAATTTTCTTTAATGCTTTCGGGATCGATGGCATTGCCTATTTCGTGACGAACCGCTGATGCTGCGGCTTCTGCTGTCGCTACAACCTGCTTATTTACAGCTTTTGCTCCCAATGCAGCGGTAGCTGTTCCTGCAATCGCTTGGAGTCCGGAAGTTGCCGAACTAACAACGCTACCAACTAAAGAACCAACCGCTGTTGAACTAACCCACACCAGCAAACAAAAATACGCCGCCCAAATGACTAATCCTAGAATTGCTCCAGAGCCTACATCTAAAGATAATAAGCTGAGTTTTACCCCTAAGAAACAAGCAAAGAAAAGAGAAACAGTTACCGAAACTAATGTCCCAAATCCGACAGCAGTACCTATCTTATTAATAGTGCTGCCCAAACTTTCGTTTTGGTTATCGCTACTTGAATTTGAGCTTGAATCAGATGAACCACCTAAAAAAGATAAACCAGCAGCCACTGCTAAATTTGTTAATACCAATTGAGCAGCGAAAGCTAGGATAATACCGGCAATCAAAGCTACAAAAAACTTTGGCCCGGAAAAAGCAACAGAAGCTTCCGATGGTGATAAAGGTTCTGGCGGCTCTACTAAAATCTGCGCTATCCAAGTCATAGAGCTGGATAGCAAAGGCGTTATATGCGTATTTTCAATCATCCTAATAACTTCCTCTAGGCTAACTTTTGGTGTGGGGAGAACAAAAACTAAGAATTAATGCAAAAATCAATTTTGTTTATTGATGCAATACCTAGTTGTTAAGCCTAGAATCCAGCAATATAGCCCTTTTAGGCATCTCTCGCAAGTGAGAAACATTCTTCTAAAGCCATCGGGCATTAGATAGAAGTTTTTTTGCTTAAGACTATTACTTATAACTATTTTAGCAATCGCGACATCTTATATTACTTAAGTTTTTTCAGATTCAAATCTATGAAAACCTTATTAAATAAAGCTTTAGCTTAATTTTTTGTTTTACATAAGTATCAATTGACATATCACTTTTTTACCTTAATGTCATGTTTCTGTAACATATATTTAAAAAAGTATTTTTTTCACCATCTTTAGGTAGATTTATTGACATGAAGAAATGTAACGAATCTGTATCTTTTGACAGAAACAGGTTTTTTTATCAATCGTTAAATTAGAAACAACAAACAAATTAAATTTAACCGCAATAATTATGGAATCTCCTACAAAAACCGACTTACCACCAGTAGCGCCTGCATATAACGGTAAAGACCGCAACTCTTTTCTTTTCGGTTTTAACCCACAAGCAGAACTATGGAACGGACGTTTAGCAATGATTGGTTTTGTTGCTTACTTAGCTTGGGATTTAGCTGGTTACAGCGTAGTTCGCGATATCCTTCACATTGTTGGATACTAATAGCAGCTTTATAAGAAATAGAATTTAATGTAGAGACGTAGCACTGAGTGCTACGTCTTTTTGAATTTGTAAGGTGCTGTGACGGCTAAAATAATTTATCTTGACTAACGAAATAATCATCGAAATGCCGTCATGCACCAATTAATTGATAATGGTGCGTGACGGTAAATTCCTATTATTCGGTTGTGGGCAATAAATGATCGTAACCGTCACACATCCTACTACTACTCGCTAGCAACAACCGTAGGTACATCAGCTTGGGCAGGATTTTTAGCCAATTTACCATCTTCCATGTATACAATGCGGTCGGCTATATCCAAAATACGATTATCGTGAGTTACCAAAAGAATCGTACAGCCTTGTTCTTTTGCTAAAGACTGCATTAAATTCACCACATCTCTACCAGATTTTTTATCTAGTGCTGCTGTTGGTTCGTCCGCTAATACAATCTTGGGATGCCCTACCAAAGCTCTGGCGATCGCCACTCTTTGTTTTTGCCCTCCGGATAAATCATCGGGATAATAATTAACGCGATTACCCAAACCTACCAAATCGAGCATTTCAACAGAGCGGGTATACATTTGTTTGGGTGAAATATTTCCATGTACTTCTAAACCCATACGCACATTCTGTACTGCCGTCAAACTTTCGTGTAAATTATGAGCTTGGAAAATATAACCATTGTTGCGTCTAGCTTCCACTAAATGCTTGGGTTTAGCGGCACACATTTCCTTCCCCAGCACCTGCAAACTTCCTTCCTGAGCCAAACGCAATCCACCAATCAAAGTCAGCAGAGTAGTTTTACCGGAGCCGGAAGGGCCAGTCATAATAATGATTTCACCTTTCTCTATATCTAAATTGATATCAAATAAAACCTGTTTGCGAAGTTGCCCTTTCCCGAAAAAATGATTGAGATTGCGGACGGAAATAACAGAATCCATAAAAATGTTAATTAACTAGTAACTGGTAATTGGTAATTGGTAATTGGTAATTGGTAATTTGAACTTGCTACTTGCTACTCATAACTGCTAACTGCTCACTGCTCACTGTTAACTGTCAAAACATATCTGCTGGATCGGCTGACTGCACTTTACGAGTTGCGACAGCACCGGAAATCATGCACATAATAATCGTCATTACCTGTACTTGGATGACTCTAGCTACAGTCATATAAAGCGGTAAATTGGTTGCATTACGAGTAAGTGCATATAATCCCGTTGAAATTGCAGCCCCAGGAATAAAACCTAGTAAAGCAAGAATTATCGCTTCTTCAAAAACTACGCTTAATAAAAATAAATTTTTATATCCCATCGCTTTAAAAGTCGCATATTCTTTAATATGGGCATTCACATCTGTAGAAAGTACTTGATAAACAATAATTACTCCTACAATGAAACCCATCATTGTACCCAAACTAAAAATAAATCCAATTGGTGTATTTGTTTGCCAGTAAGCTTTTTCAAATTCAATAAATTCTTCTTTTGTTAATATTTTGATATCATCAGCATTCCTCAGATGATATTTTAATTCTTCTGCTACTTTTTCAGCTTCGTAACCTGGTTTTAAACGAATTAAACCCAAATTTACGCTGCCTGCATCTTGGCTGGGAAATAATCTTAAAAAGTTTTGGTCGCTGGTCATTAAAGTACCATCAGCGGCAAAAGATGCGCCGACTGTAAATAAATCGGCAATCGTAATTGTTCTTCCTTTAATTTCTGTTTTGACCTCTTCGCCTTGCTTTATCCGGGCAATTACTTCTTCGTATTCTCCTCTAGTGGCTTCATCAAATAAAATAGTATCTGGTAGTTTTATGGCGTTGATATTTTGATTAACTTCTGGTAAGTCAAAAGCTGGTTTATCGGGATTAAATCCGATAATCATTACTTGTGTTTTCTTAAGAGTTTGGGGATTTTTCCAAGTCACCAAACTATTGTATATTGGTTCTGCTGTAGCTACTCCCGGTACATCCATAGCCTGAAAAAGCCGCCTGCGGGTAAAAGTTGATAAATCCTGTAAGTTGAGTGCTTGCGGATTTAACAATACGATATCTGCCCTCAAACTATCGTGAAGACGGGTGGCACTATTAAATAACGCACTTTGGAAACCAAGCTGCATCAACATCAGCAAATCGGCAAAAGCTACACCCGATATTGCTACTAATAAGCGTCCTTTTTGACGGGTTAATTGCAACCAACCTAAAGGAGTTCTTCTTTGTAATTGTTGGATAAATCCAATCATATATATTTTGTAATTAACAGTGACCAGTGACGAAATTCTAGTTGGTAGTTATGAGTTAATAATTTTCAACTTTGGAAAAAATTATTAGATTCATTGCTTAAATAGGTTGTTTGTCTAAATAGAAATATTAACCACTGACTACTAACAAGTAACAAATAACAACTAACAACTAACTTTAAATTTCAACAACTGCTTTTACTTGTAAATTAGTGAATCTGGCAGCTTTTTTACTGGATTCGTCATCTAAACGCACGTGGACTTCTACTACTCGGGAATCTATATTTGTAGAAGGGTCACTATTAACTACATTTTGCTTCTGTACCTGCAAGCCAATTTGGTCTACAATGCCTCTCAATTTACCGGGTACTGCATCTGCTACAAGTTCAACTTCTTGTCCCAAACGTATTTTATTAACGTCGCTTTGGTAAACTTCGACTATCGCGTACATATCGCTTGTTTGACCAATTTCGACTATGCCATCATTTGATACTTTTTCCCCAGGGCGGCTATTAATGTCAAATATCTGACCGCTTTGGGGAGAACGCACGTAAGCTTGTTTTAAATCTGCTTCGGCTCGATTCATCGCTGCTACTGCCCGGTTAACTTCTGCTTGAGCAACTAATACATCTACCGAACGAACTTCTGAAACACTTTCTAAAGTAGCTTTTTGTTGTGCTATTTGCTGTTTTAAAGATGACTGAATGCGCTCTAAATTAGCTTTTTCTTGTAATATTTGCTGTTGTTTAGATGATTGGATGCGTTCTAAGTTGGCTCGCGCTTCTGCTAATTGCTGCTCTTTTGAGGCTTTGATACGCCCTAAATTTGCTCTAGCTTCTGCTAATTGCTCTTTTGCTGTTTGTAAAACTAAATCTTTACTATCTCTCAAAGATACAGATATCGCACCTGCTTTATACAAACTTTGATAGCGCTGGTATTCTAATCGAGCATTTTCTAACTCTGCTTCTAAACGAGCGATAGTTGCTCTTTGTGCTTCAATTTCTCTAGCTCTTTCGGCTTGCAATCGATTGATATTTGCTTGCTGCGCTCTAATTTCTGTATTTCGTTCAACCTGCAATCGATTAATACTTGCCTGTTGTGCTTTAATTTCTGTATCTTTTTCAGCTTGCAGGCGAGCCACACCTGCTTTTTGAGCTTCAATATCTCCTTTTTTTGCCCCTGCTTTAACTAATGCCAGATTTGCTTGCGCTACTCTTACAGCTTCTTTTGCTTCTTTAAAAGCAGCCATCAGTTTGTCGCGACTATCCAAAATTGCAATTACTTGATCTTTTAAAACTTGATCTCCTTCCCTTACCAGTAACTTCTCTATTCGACTCCCTTCTGCTCCCATTGCTGGTGCAGATAATTGAATCACCTCTCCTTTTGGTTCGAGTCGCCCCAATGCTGTAACTGTTTCTATCTTTGGGATTGCTGGAACTGGTGCTTGTGGTTTTTGTGCTACCTCACCACCTTTAAACCGTTGTAGCGTATAAACACTAGCCCCACCCATAGCAAAAGCTGCCACCGTCATAACTAAGCGTGATGAACGAGCTAATTCTGGAGACGGTGAATTTTCTAGTCTGAGATTGTCTAACATGGCATCCCAAGAAATACTTAATTTTTATTATTATTAATTTATAATACAATTAGACTAAACCGACTAGTTTAGTTTTGCTTCACGTAAATTTCACAAATTGATAAATTAATATGTATGAAAATACCTTATTTGCGTGACTAAATCTATTACGATTTTTTTCGGAAAATATACATATTTTTAGTAAACAGATGAACTTGGGGAGTAAATTGTTAATGAAGCAGGTATACCAATTTTGCTTTGTATAGTTTTTAGTTTGTGTTTACTTCACCACAGATGCGATCGCTCAACTAAAGAATAGGTCAAAAATGAAACTATTAAAACTTAGCGAAACTCATACCGAAAATTCCAAAAATAAAGTAGAGCAAATTCTCAAAGGAGCGATGCAAGAATTTTTGGTGCATGGCTATGCCGGTACGAGCATGGATAGAGTTGCAGCATCGGGTGGTGTTTCAAAAGCAACTGTCTACAGTCACTTTCAAGATAAACAAGCGCTTTTCAAAGCATTAGTAGAAAAATTAGCAAAAGAAAGATTTAAATCAGTTTTTGGGAGCAATGATTTAGTCGGAGAACCCAAACAAGTACTGCAAGAATTAACGGATAAAGCATTGCAAGAAATGCTTTACGATGATGAATATATGGCATTTATGCGGGTAGTAATTGGAGAATCGGGGCGTTTCCCAGAAATTGCTCAATTTTGCGTTGCGAGTTTGGTAAAGCCTGCTGTAGATACTCTTCATCATTATTTCTCATCTCATCCCGAATTGAAAATATCAGATCCAGAAGCTACAGCCAGGATTATTGTTGGTTCATTAGTTCACTATGTAATGACTCAAAAAATGATGCATGGCGCGGACATTTTACCAATGGAAAGTCATCGTTTAACAAATAGTTTGACAGATTTATTGCTTTTTTCGCAAAATAATTTGTGAGTTTTAAGAGTTGGTAATTGCTAATGGGTAATAAAAAATTATAGCGCTGCTAATTTAATTAAAAATTGTTTTTTCTACCCACTCTTCCCACTCTTCCCACTCTCCCCCCTCTCTTCCTCTCATTCAATAGCTAATTTTCTAACAAGACAGGATTATAATTTAAAAATTTTTCTATTTCAGCATTCAAATTATTTCGTGCAGTTTTCTCTTTCGTCTGCTGCATTAATTGGGTAAAGTAAATATTATCGCGCTGTAAAAAGTGTTCTAGTACTCGCTTTCTAGCTGAAAAGTATTCTGCTTCCGGCACCCAGATATATTCTTGACGAATTGCTTGAGCATATTTACTATATACGTCAGGATTGCTACCCAGAATTGCTAAGTCAGCATCTAATAATACTTGAGCATCTAAATCAGAAGTTGAAATTTGATGAGTTTTGGTCTTTAATATTAAACTTTTAACGTTTTTAATAACATTAGAAGGAATTGATAACGATGAAAGTAATTCAACTGCGTATTCGGCGCTTTTTTCTTCGTTATCTTTTGCTTTAGTGTCGTAAACTATGTCATGAAACCAAGCAGCGAACTCAACAGTTTTGATATCAAAACATTTTGTTCGAGATTCTAAAGTTTGAATTACTTCTAAAACGTGTTGAATGTGTTCTAAGTTGTGATAGTAACGATTAGAATTTGAGTAAGCTTCAACTATTTGAGAAAAAGGTTTTTCCGCACAATTTTGATTTATATTATAATATTGCAGCAATTCGTACCAGCTTTGGAATAATTTATTTGCAATTTGATGGAAATCGGGCATTTCATAATTTGAGCTACAAAATTTTTTAATTCTGTGTATTTAATTATGTTTAACTATTATGCAAAATTAGGTCTAAACATAAACCAATTTTTTACACTTTCTAAATCTGCTGTGCTTGAAACAGCATAACCAAAACGTTCGTAATATCCAACATTTTTTTGTGTTTGAGTATCGAGAGCAACACCGTTAGAATCAGAATCTTGCTCTGACATTTGATGTATGTGTGAAAGCATTGCGCTAGCAATTCCTTTTCCCTGATTTTGTGGATTTACGGCAAGGGTATTGATGTAAAAATGTGGAGAAGAGGGTTTATTCGCCTTTTTCAAATCTAAGTATGCCTCCATTCGCATTAGAGCTTCTTCTCCAATTGCTGTTGCAAATGCTTCTTCTGAAGATGTTGGTGTACTTTCAATGTCGTCGTTATTTTCTTCATTTTGTGGAGGAGTTATAAAAGCAAATCCTTGTAACTTCCCTTCCACAAAAGCACCGAGAAGCATATCACCTTCAGACGCTTCATCGCACATCAATTTTGTCAAGTGTTTCATAGATTGTTGATATGAGTCGCCAAAGATGAATTCCATGAGTGGATAGTTTTCAAAGGCTTCGGAAAATATTGTCATAATATCATCCGTATCTTTTGTAGTTAAATTGGTGATTTTGATGGTAGACATTGTACTAATTTTTTAGATTTTATAATTTTCAATTTCTAATTTAAATTTCTAATTTTACAATGTGCAGCAGCACTGAATTCTCAGATTAATAGTCTCTCAGGATAAATGTAATTATTATCGTTGTCATAATTTTTATTCTGCGGTAAATACGAACAAGCACCTTTAAGGGTAAGCTTATTCAAACTTTGCATTTAGGAAGTGATTTAGGATGATAGAGCTAATAGCCAACTATCTTATCAAAGAAGATTCGAGTTGCACTCATCGTATTAAGCTTTACAGCGATGGTACTACATTAGAAGTGTTGGATGAATTTTTTGATGACGTTGATGAAGATTTAGATGTCGGTTACACGGAAACTGAAGGAACTTATAGAAATAGTCCTTACAAGCAACAATTAAAGAACTTAGTTATCCAAAATCACCGTAGTGGAAAGCTCAAGGAGTTGCCACGCTGGCTTTAAACGAATGCTGTATCTTACCTGTATCAGGAATGGCTAGGATTGTCAAAAAACTTGGGTGGTGCCGTACACTCATTGCCTTATTATTGCGTGCAGGATTAGTTAGTGTACAAGCACCCTTGTATATTAAAGCAATTGAGAAATTAATAACTAAAAAACTACTGGGTTTAATTTTTTCCTAATGCAACAGCTATTTAACAAATAATTACTAAATAATTACTAAATAAATGCTGTATTAAGATAAAAATTAAACCCAGTATAAAGATTATTCTGTTTGAATAGCTGCCTTAACGAGAACGAGAAGGTACTAGATTCATGTAGTCTAAGCTGGAAGCACTAATATTCTGAGCGTAGTTGCCTTTTCCACTAACGGAAGCTGCCATGTCAGCATATTTACGGGGGTCGCCTTCAGAAAGTCGTTGAGTTTTAGCTTTTTCGGAGTAGAATTTCTCCAAAGTAAAGCGCCAATCGGTTCTGACGGTTCCAGCAGTTTCTTGGAAGTCTTCGTCGTAGCGAGGAGTTACTAAGTTGAAAGGACGACCTTCCATGCGTTTGCGCTGGTAAGGTACGGTGTTATCGCCGAAGTTATTTGTATATTCTTCGCTATCAAGGAGGGCATCAACAAAACCGTAAAAGCCTAAAGTCCCGATTTTGATTGACCAAGCAATTTCCTCGTCTTTATTGTAAGCCTTGCGACCTAACAAACGTCTGAGACAGATATCTACTAAACGATAGTTGTTGTTAACTTCAACTACTATGCGGTAAAAAGCTTCAGACTTTGCTAAACCACGAATAAAATCGCGTGTTGTGATAGAACCGTTTTTCAACTGAGATTCTAAATTCTTTTGCCGGTTAAAGCTAAGAATTTCATGTTCGCTGAAAACTTGGCGATATCCAGCCCAGATAATGTTTTGAATATCGGTGTAAGAGCTTACGTCTTCTAAACGATAGATATATGGTGTATCTTCGTTTTGATCGGCTTTTCCGAAGCTTTCTACTCTTTGATTTTGAGTTGTGGGTTTGTATTGAAGTAATGGCAATGCCATCTGCAATTATCCTCTGAATTTTATTAATTTATTCAATCAAACAGTTGAAGAATTAAGAATGATTTTTGTCGTCATTCTTCAATGCTTTTACTTATTTTCCCCTATTGAGGTGACAATTAGGCAATTATTACAAGGGGAAACTCGCCGTAGTGCTTATAGAAAGCGGAATCCCTTTAGGTTCGCTTTCTTTTGTCATGTCGGGAATTTCGATGTTCGCGGTGCTAATTGACTGAGGCTTAACTGTTTTAATAGAAGCCGAACTCGCCATATCCATGAAGTTGTTGATATCGCCCCATTTATAACGATTTTTCTCTTGGTTATCGCGCCAATAGTCAGCGTAGCGAGGAGTCACCAAGTTAAATGGTCTACCTTTATAGCGACGACGTTGATAAGGAATCGTATTTTCGCCAAAGTTGGTTAAATATTCTTCCGATTCAATTAGTGCATCAACAAAATTACCCCAGCCCAAGGTAGCAATCTTAATTGACCAAGCTATTTCTTCGTCTTTATTATAGGGCGCGCGTCCTAAAAGACGTTTGAGGCAGATTTCGATAATGCGATAGTTTGAATTAGTCTCAACTACCAAACGACGAAATGCTTCGGATTTTGCCAAGCCTCTAATGAAGTCGCGCACAGTAATCGCCCGATTCTTCAATTGAGATTCAAGATTTTCTTGACGATAGAACTTTAGTATTTCGTGTTCGCTGAATACTTGACGATATCCCGCCCAAATTAATTGCTGAATATCGCTATAGGTAGGAGAATCTTCCAAGCGATAAATTCTAGGTGTTTCCTCGCTAGAAACTTCGTAGCCATCAACCCGTTGGTTTTGAGAACTGGGTTTGTATTGTAATAGTGGGATTGACATGATTATTTATTTGGTATTTGGTATTTGGTATTTGGTATTTGGTAATAGGTAATTGGTAATGGGTAATTGGATTTGTGCCCATTACCCATTACCCATCACCTATTACCCGTTACCTATATCAAGTAGTCTTGATTCCGGGTACGTAGCGATAAGGCAAAGCAACTTCTACTGGCTTAACGCTGGGTTGAGGTGTGCTAGATTCGCGTTCCATGTTGGGAATGTCCATGTTCCTAACCTGAGAAGTCACTCTGGCAATAGTTCTTTGATAGTTCCGCTCGTCGGTTGTGACTTTACTAGCCATTGCCATAAAGTTACTGGGAATAACTTTGCGAATTTCTGCTGTGGTTGCGTATCCTCCAGAAGTGCGAGCGGTATAGTAAGAACTACCACCCATATATCTGATAGCCATCCGGTTGCGGAAGTCTGCACCGTAGCGGGGATTTACTAAGTTAAATGGTCTGCCTTTGTAGCGACGACGCTGGTAAGGTACGATATCGTTGCCAAAGTTTTGACGATATTCGTCACTATCCACCAAAGCGTCAATAAATCCATGCAAGCCTTTGGTTGCAATGATAATTGACCAAGCTATTTGCTCTTTTTTGTTATAGGTTGCACGTCCCAAAAATCGCTTGAAGCTGATATCAACTAAGCGATAGTTAGAATTAGTTTCTGCCACTTCTTCGCGATAAACGTCCGTTTTCCCTAAACCTCGAATAAAATCGCTGACGTTAATCGCCCGATTTCGCATTTGTGATTCTAGAAAGGGTTGACGGTATGTTTCTAATATCAAGTGTTCGCTGAAGATTTGGCGATAACCAGCCCAAATAATTTCGTCAATATCTTGATCTGAAATGGCATCTGTCAATCTATACATTATTGGCGTATCTTCGCTAGCCACTTCATAGCCATCGACACGCTGGTTTTGAGAACTGGGTTTATATTGAAGTACTGGGATTGACATAAGTGTTATTTTATGTTGTTGAACATCTATTAACTAGCAACTTGCTCTTGAGCTAAGGCTACGCGGGCACGAACGGCTATTGCAGCATCTTCTGTACGCATTTGAGAAAACTTAGCTTCTATCTCCTGCTGTAAATTAGGAATTTTCGCTAATTGCTGTAAGCCGACAACAGCAGCATACCTAATTGCCCAGTCTGCATCTTGAGTAATTGAGAACAATGTTGAAAGTGCTTTTTTTTGAGCCTCAATCCGTTCTAAATCATCAAGTTTTTGCCATTGCAAGCAGCCTAGCCCTTTCGCTGCTGCGCGACGCACGCTAGGAGCAAAGTCTGTTGCAGCTGCTTCTAATAATAAGTCTAAGGCTTGGGGACTACCTATGGTAGCTAAAGTACGAATTGAATAAGCTCTTGCACCATAGTTGTAATCATCAATTTGTTCTAGAAGTTGCGGTACTGCTGCATCTCCTAACTCTATTAATCCCTTAACTGCTATTACTGCTGCTGCGGGATTATTGTATCCGAATACAGCAATTAATGTGGGTATTGCTGCAATATCTTTAACTGCTACCAAATTCTGTACAGCCGACACCATTCGCGCTGAGGAATCAGCTTCTGCGACGGCACGAATTAAGTTTGGGGTGTCGGTGTTCATAGATTTTGGTTTGAAAAATATTTTTAAGAATTTGGAGTTAAAACTTGAGAGTTAGGAATAATCAGCTAGAACATCTTGATTATTCTTGGGGAATCAAAAGCAGCGCGCTGCGGTGATTTTTTCGCGAGCCTCTTCCTAATGGTAACTAGTCAGCAAGAAGCACACACTATAAATTTAAACATTTGCGGTACTTCCCTGTAGTCTTGGAGTTTCCCCCATGTAAGCCGTTAGCCAAGCTTGTCCGATCGGACATAGAGTACAATCAACGAACCCGTTCCCTCAAAGCGTGCGGCTCAGAGAATTTCTCTTCCCTGAGCAAAGTGGTGTTCCGTTGTAGCGACTGCGGAGCATCCCTGCCCTGCCTCAGATGCAATAAACGAGCGCCATTATTCAACTAAATGTAGATAAGACGCAGCAGTGCTACGTCTGATACAAACTGACTTTTGACTAAAATTTCATCCGTTCCTCAAAGAGTTTTCTCAGAATAGGATGTGAATCATCAACTAATATCAACTAAAAATTACAAAAGTGAATCCATTAATTGCATCAATTTGATAGTCTCATCGTCCAGAGCGATCGCATCTTTGTTGTGAAACTGATTTTCTAGCAATCCCTTAAGAGCTATAAGCTTAAAGCTGTTTTCAACTGAGGCAGATGCAATTGTGTCTGCTGCATGGATATAACCCACCGCACCCAAATCGCTCAATGCCATACGACGCAGTTTTAAATCGCCATTTTGCAACACTTGTACCAATCGCTCTCCATATTCTGGTTCGCTTGTTAACTGATACATTGCTCTAGCTGCGGCACACTGTACTCTAACTACAGAATGTTCAAGAAATGGTCGAATAACATCTTTGGTATGAGTGGCTCCAATTGCCCCTAAAGCCTCTAATAATGCTTCATAGGGCTGGATTAAGTGAGGTCTTCCAGGCACTTTTACGGCTGCTGCAACACCTCCATCTAATAGCTCTAACAGCGCGGGAGTAGCCCTTGCATCTTTGAGCATTTCTAGAGATTGAGCCGCTGCTTCACGCACGTAAAAATCAGAGCATTCCAAGCATTTAATTAAACCCGGTACGGCTCGGTTATCGCCTAATTTACCCAAGGCTCTTGCAGCATTACGTCGTAAAGGATAACCACCCAGTTCAGTGCGATCTTCCTCATCTTCTAAAGCTACAATCAATGCCTCAACTACTTCCGGGCTGTTAACACGAAACTTACCCAGCCACCAAGCAGCATAGTAGCGGAGACTCAAATCCGAGCATTTTAGATTAATAATTGCTTGCTCTGGAGTTAACGATGGTGCGTTCTCTGCCGTATATTCTTCCGTACCCGGTTCAGTCATCACCGTCAACTAGATGCAGATTCAGCAGTAACTTGCTCAATATTGATTATTTTTCCGCCCATACGGGTAATCCGTCGCATTTCTTCGTTCATACGGTTATATGGTACTGTCATGAACACGCTAGCACTGCGACGGATTTGATAACTATTTTTGTCAGTTTCGTCGTTTTGACGAATACCTACAACTTCATAACGAAACATTCTGCTGCTAGCACTAGAAATTCCATTAGTACCAACTGTTGTTTGTCCGTACATTAATTTACTCCTTTTGTATTGGGCATTTAGCATTGCGAAAAGTGCAGTCTTGAAGAACCATTGCGTTGCGGTGAAACACTTGCGGTAGGCGGGTTCCCCGGCATAAGCAAAGTGTTGTAAGCGTTCACGAAGTGAGTCGTCAGACTAAGCGTCTCCCGGAGGAGATAGAGTACCCGGAGGGAGGTTCCCTCCGTTGAAGCAAATGGCTTGGTTTCCCCGAGGAGCAACTTTTCAAGACAGGGCATTAAACATTGGGCATTGGATATTTGTCCTATGCCCTATTTTCTAAGCTGGTGTTACGCTTACAATTTTTCCACCTTGACGCAGAATTTGCTGCATCTTGTCTGATAAGCGTTCGTAAGGTACGACAATCGCGTAGCTGCTGCGTCTTACTTTGGGGTATTTCGGGAAAAGCTGACCCGTTACTTCGATGCGATACGAACGGTCGCCTGTTCCTACTGCATTTCCTATATTTTTTCTGGGAGATACATCGTTACTTGCGCGGTAATTCCAGTTACTGTTGTTACCTGATGGTCCTACAATCGAGGATGCGCCGTTGGTTCCTAATTCCCTTGCTAAGCGCGACTTGCTTCCCTCTACCTGAGCGCGATCGCTGTTGGCGTAGCCCCGGTATAAACGGAACATGCGGTTAAAACCGACAGTTTTTTGCCCTGATTGAGTTGCAAATCCACGATAGAATGGTACAATGCTATCACCGAAATTTTCGGTATACTCCTTGGAATCTATATAGGAGTCTATTTCAACGTCAAACCCTTCATTGTGATATAGGTCATTATGGTAGCTCACTTCTGACTCATCATAAGGAGCGCGACCTAATAAATGTTTGTAGTTAAGTTCGATAAACCGAGTTTGGAAATTGTTATAGAAAAATTTATTCTTATACAATTCCGATTTAGCTACCGCACGGACAAACTCGCGGACGCTCATGTTACCGTCGCGTAAAAGTGACTCCGCACTTTTAAGCCTTTCCGAAGCCATTAAATAATCATTTCCCAAAAGCTGCCGATATACCGCACGAATTACAGCTTCTATATCTTCCTTTGTGGCGTTAGAGCGTAATTCAACTCTTGGTAATTCATCAAAGGCTTCCGTTCCCAACCTGGACGCTGCTGATGTAATCGCCATTACTATTATCCCCTTTATTTTCACGCTCCTAAGATAGTGAAGCGCTTTTTGATAAATTTTTTTATTTACTTTTAAAAAACAATGCCCGGAGACCAATACAACTGCTAGGTGATAAACCCCATCCAGCACTTGCATCCCTCTCCGGGCTAAACGCTTACTAGCTTAAAGCGTTGATTGCATAATCGATGTAGGTATTAGC
The DNA here is from genome assembly GCF_000316665.1 of Rivularia sp. PCC 7116. Lineage (GTDB taxonomy): Bacteria > Cyanobacteriota > Cyanobacteriia > Cyanobacteriales > Nostocaceae > Rivularia. The sequence goes on from NC_019678.1 coordinate 4,426,733, forward strand.
TTCGTTAGCAGCTTGACCACTTAAACCGTGGCTGCTTTTGATGTTCTTCAAAGCTTCTACATACCAGCTAGGAGACAAATCAAAAGAACGGTTGATTTCATCCAAACCTGCAATCAAGTACTCGTCCATAGGACCTGTACCACCAGCGATTAAGCAGTAAGTTACCATGCGTAGGTAGTGACCAACGTCGCGAGCGCACTTGGACTTACCACGAGAATCAGCAGCAAACTGAGGTCCCTGCATTTGAGTGGTGTAGGGGAACTTCTGATACACAGCTTGAGCAGCACCATCAATCAATTTCTGAGCTTGAGAAGTTAAGCTACGAGCAGCTTCCATGCTTGCAACAGCACGGTCAAAACGACCATTCACAGCTTGTAATTCGGTGTTGCTCAAGAAACGACCTTGAGTATCAGCAGATGCAATTGCTTCGGTAATTGGTGTCTTCATGTTTTACAATCTCCTTTATTTTTTGTTCTTTATTTTGCCTAAACGCCTTTTTTTGTTCCGGGCGATGAATGCTTAAACAGTGTTTTCTTAATTAAGCAACCGCAGCAGCAGCACGGTCAAAGTAGCCACCTAATTCAGACATTAATTGGCTGCAATCACCAGTGGTGATACCGTTGGGGTCGTTAGCCATTTTGATAGCAGTATCTTTCATTTTTTGAACGCCTACTGCTACAGAAGAACCGGGAGTTCCCAAAGCTTGGTAAGTTTCGCGCAAACCATTCAAGCAACGATCGTCTAATACACTAGCGTCACCAGCGATCATGGAATAGGTAACATAGCGCAAAATGATTTCCATATCGCGTAAGCAAGCAGCCATGCGACGGTTGGTGTAAGCATTACCACCAGGAGCGATCAACTGAGGCTGTTCTTCAAACAAAGCACGAGCAGCATCGGTAACGATTTGGGAAGCATTGCTGGTAATACGGTTAACAGTATCTAGGCGCTTGTTGCCTTCTTTCACCATGTTGCTCAAAGCATCTAACTGATCGTTGCTCAAGAATTCACCTCTAGAGTCGGCTTGAGAAACTACTTTTGCGAATGCATCTAACATCGACTTATTCTCCTGATTGCTTAGTTTTTAATTGCCTTGATAAAAATGGCAGTTTTTTATGAATGGATGGGATATAACAGATTTTGTTTTAACTGCCTTTTTATTGTCTCAACTCCCTTATTCATCGATTTAGAATCGGGAAGAATATGAGAATCCAGGCTTATTTTATGAGAAAACGACAATCTTTTCAAACTGACCGTCTTTTTTTAGTTCTGCCTGTTTTTTGACCCCTCCAAATTATGTTTATACACTGCCTTAAGGACAGATTTTGTTACAAAATATGAATAAATGCGATCCTGCAATAAGAAAAACCCCAAATCCTTTACATATAAGAACTTTGCCTTAAATAAACCCACATTTATCGTTGCAAAACTTCATAAACTAGCTCAAAGCCTTGAACTTGATTGAATTTTATATTTTCTTAATTATCTAATAAAGCTATATTAAACAAGCTTTTGAGTACCATGATACAAAAATGCACCACCATGCTCTACTTAATAGTTGTTTACAAAAAACGACCTGTTTTGGAATGTAAATTTTTGAAACTTTTTTGATGGCAGCGAAGTCCAAAAAACTTACAAAAGCCCGTTCTTAAAGGGATTGAGGAAAAAGTTCTCAACGAACAGTTAATCTTGGGGATAGGGAGACAAGAATCAAAATTTTCTAACTCATATCATTTCTTTTCTTTATGAAGATGCGCCGAATTTAGCCCGTGTAGACGGTGAATCTAGTTGGGGGTGTCGGTTTGGGTCCCCCAAACTACTCCCTTCCCGGTAAAAGATTACCTAAGTGATTGAGGGAGGGAGTGAGAGAGGGAGAGAGTGAGGGAGAAATTTTTATAGGAAATCTTAGAGCGGGATAGGAGTAGTGTTCGCGGAGCGTCTCCCGGAGGGAGATACCCGGAGGGGCTTTGTTTAAGTAGCCTCACTCTATAAGAGTGTTAGCGGAGCGTGTCTGTAAGGACATGGGCGATTGAGCGCAGCCTCATACAGAATTGGTATGACTACCCACAACTCCTAACCATTAATGACTGCTGCGATTCGAGCCTGTACAACTTTGTCAGATTCTTGTTTTAATGCTTGTTGTAAAGCTGTATTGGCTGCGGGGGTAGCAATTTCTTGTAAAGAAACCGCAGCAGCATAACGCAAACCCCAATCTTGGGGAGTAGTTAAAGCCCAAGTTAACTTTTCTAAAGCACGCTGAAGAATTTCTGGGTTGTTTGAGGTGCTGCCGATAAGCCCAAGCCCTCTTGCTGCGATGCGGCGCACGTTCCCTTGGCAATGATTGGCAACTTCCGTACCCACAACTTCAGCTAGCAAATCCACGGCTTCAGGATTAGCAATTTGAGCCAATGCCTGAACTATATATGCTTGTAAACTTTGGTCGGTAGAATTATAAAAAGCGTCAATCAACGGTTGTACTGTTGTAGGAACAGATTGAACTAACTTTTTAACGGCAGCAGAGCTAACATTAGGATTATGATGTTTTAAAGATTCAATGAAAGCATTTATTTTTAAAACATCTGAAGATTCGGTATTCATAGAAAATTTAGTAGTTAGTAGTTAAAAGTTAGGTGTTAAGGAAAAAACTAAGTTCTTTTGATGAAAGTAACGATTTTCCGGGATGATATCAGCAATAAACTAGGGTTTTCAAAATATTGCAAGATGTAACGAGTTAATACCATTTGCTTGTAAAGCTGCGACAATTAAAATGTAAGCAGGTTCGGCTTTGTTTGGGTAGCTATGCTTTAGAGTAAGGGCTATTTAGCGCAACCCCATATAGCATTCTTACAAAAATAAAAATCTAAAACTAGAATTTTAATCTCAATGCCCTACATTCAATTCCGAATCAACTTTAAAGTTGAATTAATAAATCATCAATTGATTTAAAAATTAACTGTGATGTTTCTGTTTCGTTGGTATCGCTATCTATCAAAGTTTCTAAAATTCGCTTCAGATTTAGCAGCTTTAAACTATTAGGAACTTTGGCACTGAGAATAGCTTCTACTGCCTGACGGTGTGCAACTGCACCTAAATCGAAAATTGCAGCCCAACGCACGTACATATTTTCATGATTGAGGTATTTGAGAATGCGATTAAGATATTGTGGCTGTTGAGTCAAAACATAAAAATATCGCGCTGCCGCACACTGTACTCTTTCAGAAGAATCATTTAAATAAGGTCTAATTAAAGAATCGGCTGCATCTACTTTTAAAGTTGCTAATGCTTCAATCAAAGCCTCATATGGCTGTTTTTGATTGGATTGCATCATCTCTAATAGAGGATTTACAGCCCTTCTATCGCCAATAGCAGCTAAAGCTTGAATTGCTGCTTCTCGCAAGCGAAAATCATCGCAATCGCAAGCTTTGATTAATGATTCGACAGCTTGAGGATTCTTTAATTGTCCTAATGCTCGTGCAGCTTGACGACGAAGGGGATATCCTCCCGAAGGGATGCGGTAGCGCTCATCAAACAAAGCTTCACATAAAGCCGCACAACTTTCTTGCACTTGATGCTTTCCCAACCACCATGCAGCATAATAGCGAATTTGATTATCTTCACTTTGCAAAGCTGTTTGTGCCGCTTCCGCAGAAAAGATTGGTTCGTTAGAGTAAGTAGCAGTCATAAAAATTGGTAATTGGTAATTGAGAAATGGGGAATTGGTAATTTGGCATAGGGAATTGGTAATTGGTAATTGGGATTGGGAATTAAGAATTGAAAATGGCGAGGGAATATCTTGCTCCCACTACAAGTAATTTACAAATCTTTCTCTTTTTTCATCTATAGCGATTTTCATGCTTAGTAGAATACATGCTTGTGGAATAGGCATCCTTGCCCATCTGAATTCCAACAATTTTTTTGTATTAAATTCAACCCAAAAGCGCTATATTACCCATTACCTATTACCTATTACCTATTACCTATTACCCATTACCAATCCCCCTTCAGATTCTAAGCTTGTGAAATTTTGGTTATCTTACCACCGCGCTTGTGAATTTCTTGGTATGTTTCAGAAAGACGGTTGTAAGGTACGGTATAAACTTGTCTGCTGCGACGTACTGCTACTTTGGTATTGCGTCCACCTGCTATGACTTCAATCACAAACATTCGATTGTCTCCTCTAATTGCGGAGCTAATTAAGGTTGGTGCTGTTGATGTAAAGCTTGAAGATGGAGAAGTTGGCGGTATAATCATGTTCGCTTGGTTTTTGGAAATTTGTCCGCGCAAGCGTGAATTTTTACCACCGTATTGGGCGTTATCGCTGTTACTAAATCCTCTATGTAATGCAAATATGCGGTTATAGCCTACGGTTTTCATGCCGGGAATTGAGCTAAATCCACGGTAGTAAGGAACGGTATAATTTCCGAAGGCGTTTTCGTATTCCGAGCTATAGATATATGATTCAATATCTGCATCGTAGCCATTAGAGGCGTAGAGATCTGTATGATAAGCGATTTCTGATTGATCGTAAGGAGCACGTCCAAGCAAGTGCTTGTAGTTTAATTCAATAAACCTTACCTGTGAATTACTTTGAAAAAAGCATTCTTTGTAAAAATCAGATTTTGCTAAGGTTTCTATAAACTGCCGCACGGTTGTCTTACCGTCACGTAACAAAGACTCGGCACTAGTAAATTTCTCACTAGCATATACTCCTTGACGACCGAAAATATGGGTGTAAGCAGCTTTAAAGACTAGCTGTAAATCGTCTTCACTCCAGTATTGACGCAGTTCTACTTTATTCTCAACTGCATCTCTAATTGCTAATCTATCTGCAACCGAACTAGTCATATTTACAATTCTTCCTTTTTCTTACGGGTTTTTTATTGAGCGTAGAGAATTAATTTTCTTAGAGAGTTTTTCTTGGAGACATCTTCTTGGAGGATGTTTGAAAAGATTGTTTTTAATACAATTCTTGGATTATCCCCCTTCACCCCTTATCCTCAGCTACCGCGTACACACATCTCATAAAATTTCCCTAAATGCTGCTTTTAAAAGAGGATTTATTGACTTTTTGCAATTAATTGAGGCTCTGCCTCTAATACTTTGACAGAAGGCAGAGCTTCCCCCAAATTTTTTCCAAACCTGAAGCTGTAAACAAGTTTGGGTATGGATTTCTTCTTAAAAAGTCCGCTATTTAGGCTTATACAAGGAAACCTGATTTCTAGAAATTATGAAGCAATATCCGCTTTCTTAATCTCGAAGAAACCAGGTTTTCAGTGTTTCACAATCGGAGCTTAGGGATAAATAAGCAGGGTTGTCTTAACTCAAGACTCTTAACTCAAAACTCTTAACTTAATGCATTAATTGCATAGTTGATGTAAATGTTGGCTTCTCCAGCAACATCTCCACTCAAGCCATGATTATCGCGGACAAATTCTAAAGCAGCTACATACCAGCTAGGAGATAGACCTAGAGCGGCATTCAATTCGCTTAATCCAGCAACAACATATTCATCTAAAGGACCAGTACCGCCAACTACACAGCAATAGCTGATAGTGCGTAAGTAGTGGTCAATATCGCGCACGCACTTGTTTTTGCCTTCGGTGGTAGATGCGTATTGTGGTCCCTGCATTTGGGTGGTGTAGGGAAACTTTTGGTATACGTGATTTGCTGCTGCTTCTGCCCATTTTTGACCATTCTGCGAAAACGCTTTGGCTGCTTCTAGACCTGCTTTTGCGCGGTTAAAACGACCGAATACACCTTGCATTTCGGTGTTGCTTAAGTAAGAGCCGCGAACGTCTGCGGTTGATATTGCTTCAGTCAAAGGTGTTTTCATAATTCAAGTATTCCTCTATTCCGGTAAAGTTTGTAAAAAAATCTGCGTGTATTTTTCGACTACACAAGCTATGGCGATTTGTCGTTACGAATGACTATAAATCGCTCTCAAGAAAAGTGTTATTCAGACTAAGTCTATTAGACTACAGCAGAAGCAGCACGGTCAAAGTAGCTTCCTAGTTCAGACATTAATTGACTGCAATCACCTTTGGTAATGTTGTTAGAATCATTAGCAATTTGGATAGCAGAATCTTTCATTTTTTGGATTCCTGAAGCCACAGCATCACCAGGGGTACCCAAAGCCTGATAAGTTTCTCTCAAACCGTTCAAGCAACGGTCATCCATTGCGCTGGTATCTCCGGAAAGTACGGAATAGGTAACGTAACGAAGAATGAATCCCATATCGCGAATACAAGCAGCTTGATTGCGGTTGTGGAAACAAGCACCACCTGCATTAAAGATTTGCGGACGCTCTGCAACTAAACCACGGTAAGCGTTTGCCACTATCGAAGAAGCGTTACTGCTGAGTCTGTTAACTATATCTAAACGCTTATTGCTATCAGCAACCATTGCTGATAATCCATTGATTTCATCGCTACTCAGGTAAGAACCTTTCTTATCAGCTTGTTCAACAACTTTAGAAAAAGCATCAAGCATTTTTAATTATCTCCTCAAGTTTATTGCAGCTATTTCAAGCTTTTTTATTGACTTTAAATCGGTTTATAGCAGTTAAATTTTCCAGCAAAAAATTAGCCAATATCTGGTAACTTTTGCGCTCTAACGAATAGTTAACTGCGCTGCCTCGTGCAAATCAGTCGTCCAGAAAGACTTTAATTTTTTGCTTAATTTGTAATTGCTTTTAAAACCTTGTTCGTATTGTATATATGGCTTGAACTTTTTTTTGATTAAGTTTATTAACAAAAAAAAATATCCGTCTAATTTGCTCTAACTTCTTATATGCAAGGCTTTGAAGGTCATACTTTCTAAAAACCCTTTACATTCAGATACCTTTCTTTACTCGGATTTACACTTGCTTTTTGCTGCAAATAATTTATTAAAAAATATAACTTGTATTTTTATTTATTAAGTAAATACTTGCAGGCAACTATTGTTAAGTCTAAAGGACTTACGCTATAGCGATTTTGAGTTGAGTGAAGTGGATAATTAAACCTCACCCCTTCCCCTCTCGTTAATAAGGAGAGGGGTTTAAACAGGACAGGGTTAGGTTAAAGCTGATTACATACAAGCGAAATTCGCTATATTTTAAATCAAAGCCTCTGGCTGAATAAATATTTCCCAGATTGACTACTGGTAATAGATTTTGAGGAGTATGCCGTCAGTTATTTGCAAATATACAGAATATAATCTTAAATTGACAACTTCATGACGTTCAAAGTACTAAAAATAACTTTTTTTTTCTTCAGTATCTATCAAAATATATAGTTAAGATTGGATTATGCTAATATCCGACGAAAATCCTGCTGTTACCGGGATTATTGCTAAAATTTCCAATTAATACAATATTTGGAAAATAATTGATTTATGTAAAGATGAATTCTAAAACTTAGAAAAATAATTGATATTTTTTTATTTTTTCTAAATTAGCTAGCGTCGTCTCAGAACTTGTAATAAAGTCGAAAGCACTTGAGGAAGAGGTGCAATAACTTCAACTAAATTGTTAGTTACCGGATGTTTTAACTGAAGTTTCCAAGCGTGTAAAGCTTGTCCAGGTAAGTTCACTCCTACCGAACGATTGGAACTATAAACAGAATCTCCGACGATGGGATGACCTATTTGAGCGCTATGGACGCGAATTTGATGAGTACGTCCAGTTTCTAGCTGAAAGTGCATTAATGTATAATTTCCCAGTCGCTCTTTGATTTGCCAGTGAGTTACGGCTTCTCTTCCACCCTTCTCCACCGGGACAACTGCCATTTTTTTGCGTTCTTTTGGATGGCGACCTATAGGTAAATTTATGGTGCCTTCTGGTTGCTTAGTTGCACCATATACTACACCAAGATATTCTCTGCGGGCTGTTTTAGCTTTTAGTTGCGCTTGTAAGCTGTGATGGGCTAATTCTGTTTTAGCGATCGCAATTGCTCCGGTGGTATCTTTATCAAGTCTATGAACAATTCCGGGACGTTGAACGCCGCCAATTCCTGGTAAATTAGGGCAATGAGCTAAAACTGCATTAACCAAAGTTCCATTTGGATGCCCTGGAGCCGGATGAACTACTAAACCGGCTGGTTTATTTAAAATAAGTATTTGCTCGTCTTCATACAGAATATCTAAAGGTATATTTTCCGGCTGTAATTCTAAAGGCTGGGCTGTTGGTATTTCTAAAACAATCAAATCTCCCTGCTTGAGAGAATTTTTTTTGGAGTTACAAATTTCACCATTAAGTTTGACATGCCCTTGTTCAATCAATTGTTGAATTCTCGAACGAGATAAATCAAGCTTTTTCCCAGAAAGATAACTATCCAAACGCGAACTATTTTGTTCTACTTCTAAAGAGATTGATTGACTTGATATCATGTTTAGCAATTTAGACGTAATATCATGTTCGGTTAAACAGCTATTATATCTGTGAAGGCTGGTAATGGGTAATGGGTAATTGTTAATAAACAACTATTAAAACCTCAAAGTAGTGCTTTGTATCAATTGTGAAGGGTATATAGTAATTCAAATATTTTCTACCCCATCTACCTCTTGTTCCCAGGAGCATCCTAATTATGCAAAAAGCCCGCAGACTAAAAGCCTGGGGCTAATAGTACCAAGCCCACCTCCGTGGGCTTCGTTTATGTAGCCGCACCCTTGCAGGGTGTCGGGTAAAATGTTTGTTCAAAATCGGGATGCTCCCCCTCTCCCTCTCTCCTTGACTCACCAGGCAATTTGAGTTTGGTGCAGTACCAGGCTTCTCGGAACTTTTGCAACCACTTTAATTGTCTTTAATAGCAATAACCATCAGTTGAAGACAGTTTTTTAGTTAGTAATGATACATTCCGAAAAATTTGATCGTAACTGATTGGGTTATTACTAATTCTTAATTGAGTTACACTAAAAGCAAAAATAATCGGTAATTTTATTTTATATTTGGTTAGCCAATGCTTCGTCAATATATCGAAATCAATGTATTTAATCGAATATTTAGAGGTGATATTTAAGCTGCTAAAACACAAAATTCAATATTTACGTATTAAGTAGCACTTCATTTTACAATCAGATTTATTTTAGAATGATTTATGTAAGGCTATTCAAGCATAATTTACAAAAAGCACCATTACCTATGTATTATTTTTTACTTCTATGTCATCACTAAATAATTTACTAGCGGTTGCAGTTAAACTGTTTCAGAATTCAAAAATTATTTTTAAATTTTAAAGTTTCCCTATATATTTCGGCTCAAAGTTACGCTATAAATTGTTCTACTATTTAAATAGGGGCAATATAAGGAACGCAAGATTTATCATACCAACTATCTTAGAAATTGATTTGACTGTTTATTAGACATTCCTTACTTTTTTTTATTTAGTCAAAGCACGCCTGTTAATAACTGGAAGCCAAGTTTATTCGATATGCAAAATAATCAATCATCTTTACAGCAACATCATCTGTTCGATTTTGGGGACGAATATCAAACAAAAGATATTCACTTAAACGATATTAACGATAATGATAACAATAACGATAATTATTTTAATCAAAATTATGCAGAGTTTGGCGTTAAAAATCAAGATTTAGATAATTCTACGCTAAACCTATCTCAACCTTATGAAGAGCCAGATGTTGATAATGGTTTATACGATAATCAAAATAATTTTTTAAATACGACGATTCATTATGATGATAACTATTATGAAGACGATGAAAATGAAATTCACTATCTGAACTTCATTAAAAAAGCAGAAATAGCAGTTTCTCAACAGAATGCTATAGAAAGCAAAAATCACCGTTATGGCGATTATCAACAAGAGGAAAATCTTAAGACTTATACAATAGTTTGTGTTGATGACAGTAGGGCAGTGGTAAATGCCATCAAAATGTATTTAGATGATAATCTATTTTGTGTAGTTGGTATCAACGATCCATTAAAAGCTCTAATGCAGGTTGTTCGTTTAAAACCCGATTTAATTTTATTAGATATAACCATGCCAACATTAGACGGGTATGAATTATGTTCTCTGTTGCGGAAACATTCTTCTTTGAAAGAAACACCGATAATTATGGTGACGGGGAAAAAAGGAATTATTAATAGAGTTAAAGCCAAAATGGTGAAAGCGTCGGATTACATTACCAAACCTTTTCAGAAAAAAGATTTACTGAAAGTGATTTTTAAATACATCGTGTAATTAGCTATCCGAGGTTATACGAAAGATACGAATAATAAAGTTGAAAAAGAAAACGGCAAGCATACTTTATTTTCCTCAGTGGTTATACTGTAATGCAGTTTGCTGAAGGTTAAGTGTATAACAGTACTGATAGTGTTATACAAAAGCTTTATGAAAAGTCATTACTCAAACTTCTGGTTAAGATTTGCAAAAATTATTAGTTACAGGTTTGCTTCGACAACATCTTTAACATTGCTGTGCTTCTCACCACTGATAATTAATATCACCACAGCCTCGGCACAAATAAGCGAAAATGCGGTAGTTCAAAAAACAGGTACTGTAAGCATCAAGGATATAGTATCTACCTTGATTCAAGTATTGCGGAGTGAAGATATGGAAGCCAGGGTTAATGCTGCGCGTGCATTAGGTGGAATGGGAACCCAAGCCAAGATAGCTGAGCCAGCTTTGATGGTAGCCTTAAATGATAGCGAGTCTAAAGTACGCTACACCGCCGCGACTGCTTTAGCAAATATTGGTGGGGATACCCAGTCTGCTTTGCCTGCGTTGCAGGAAGCTTTACAAAATGAATCGAAGTGGATTCGTAACGATGCTGCTTCGGCTTTGAGCAATGTTGCATTAAACATGCAAACACAGTCACGTGGTTTAGAAACAAAGGAATTAAATCAAGCAATTAAGGATTTAGAGAAGACATTAGAAGTTATGGGAAACTCGGATTATGAGATTTCCCCGCAAGTTGTGAAGTCTATTAATAATTCGTTGGATTATTTGAAGAGGGAAAGGTTGCGGGGGTAGTTGAGGTTTGGATTAGCCCTCACCCTCGAAGGGTGGAGCTACAATTACGAAGCCCACCTGCGTGGGCTAGATTATTTCTTGTGTTGTAAAAGGCGATTTAAACGAATAATTAGCCAAACAGATATACCAGAAGCTATACCTAATAACAAACTGTATTGAAATGCTTTTGTTTGATAAAAGGGAATGTCTTTACTTGGAGGTTGTTGAGCAATGATAACAGCCGATGTTAGCTGACTAGTTGCCAATCCTATTCCTAAAATAGCTACGGTATTGCTGAGGTTACGATCTTCTTTTGCTTGCTCTATTTCTACCATACCGCGAATGGTAGAGGTAACGTTTTCTAAGATTGCTAAATCTGGATTTAAGCTGAGATAATCTTTTTCTAGCTGTATTTTATATTTATCTTTGACTATTTTACTGAATGATTGTAAAAAATCTGCGTCAAAAAATTTATGTTCGCAGATGGTATCGTAGTTATATAGATTAACTTCTACCGTATGCTTTTGAATATCTAAGTCGTTAATATCTCTTACATAAGTAGATAAATTATTAGTATTAGTAAGTAAGTCATCTTTAAGCTCTTGCAGTCCTTTTTTTGATAAATCGGTAGTATTGGTTAAACTGCTACCGTATTTATTCATCAGTCGTAACTTTAATTTTCTACCGTTTTCATAAGCCCAAATCATTTTATGTCTGTATAAAAATAAGTCTCGCCAAGCTGTATAGTATTCTTCACCTATTTTATTAAAAGTTTGTTTATCGGGATAAAAAACAACTACAACATGACTGTTTTTTTCAATTCCTTCCCATTTGCGATCGCCACGCCACATTTCATATACTTGAGCGCCGAAAAATTCTCCTGCTTGATAATATTGATGTGGTTTACCAATAAGATTTTGATAGACATCGAAAGCTTCGTTTTCAGAAATTTGACTATTATTTGGAATTGTCCAACCAGACAACATCCAAGTTTGTCCAAAAAAGCCTTGTTTTGAAAGTTTACCAGCATCTAGATTATCAAGTTTAGGTAATAATCCTGGCTGTGATAAATATTTTTTATATTGATTAATAAAAGAGGAAAGTTGAGAGGATTCAACCTCTTTATCAATAGAGCAGCAATAATTTAGATAATATGCATCTTGAACTTGAACACGAAGATAACTTCCGTCTATTTTATTAGTATTGATTTCAAATTCTAAAAGTTCTTCATGAGCATCTTTTTTGACAGTAAAACCGTTTTCGAGCAGCTTTTTTTCCAAAGCATTCCAATAATCATCGTATCTAATTTTATCGGAATCTTCGATACGATTATAGAGAAATAAGTCTAGAGTCGGATACTGTACTTTTGTCATGAAGAAACTCGTTGAATTTTTAACTCTACAACGTATTTTTTAGCTTTGCGTTGAGGATTATCGGCTTGTAAAACTTCACCTGCTGCTTCTGGAATTACAGATTTTGTTCTATTATCTAAAGTTAAATTGTTATATTCCTCATCTTGACTATCATCAATTTCTCTAACTAACTTTCTATTGCGATTACGTTCTTTGGTTTGATATTCGCTTTGAATTTTTACTCGCGCCTGTTGATAAAGTTGATTGATAAAAGGATGTTCTGCCAATTTTACCAATTCGTCGATGGCAACAGTTGGTTGTGTTGAGAAAATAGCACCAACTTGATTAATTTGCTTTTGTAAATCTGCTGGTAACGGCGCATCTAATTCGGCTAAAGCTGTGATAAAAGCTTCGATTGTAATTTGTTGTAGATGGTTAAACATGGTATTTATCAGATAATCTAATTTTTAGCTCTCAATCACCCGCAGCCTAGAAGGCTGGGGCTATTGGAAACAAAGCCCACCTGCGTGGGCTGAATCGCATCTTTTTCATACAAAATTAATAGGCTGCGAAGGCAGCCTTTGTTATTGTAGCCCCAGGCTTCTAGTGCAAGGTGTAAATATTGAGTAACTCACTCAACTTTACCAGTTAAAATAAACCCAGCCCAATAATAAGGATGAGCGTAAATTTGCTCAAACGATGTTATTTTAGCTTTATCATTTTCAATAATAGATACTTCAGTTTTCAAATATTCCTTACATTGTGTTTCCTGCAATTTCTCACTTAAATCAAAATACCATTCCGCTAACTGTTTATAAGTAAGCTGACGCAACCATTTTTTAGCTTGTTTCAAGGCAATTGTTGGTGTATTACCTTGCTGCATTAACTGGTAAAATTGAATCATAAATAAAGCTGTAGAACGTTCGTCAACATTCCAAAGCGTGCTAAGAACATAGGTTGCGCCTTTGGCGAGAAATCCACTTGTTAAACCCACATATTCATCTACTAAACTATAGGTGCTGGTAATTCCCGTTTCGCAAGCAGAAAGACAAATTAATTCATATTGACTCAAGTCTAATTGTTGGTTATCAAAAATATCTCCTAAAGTTAATTTATCGGATTCTGCTAAAGCTAAAGCCGAATCTCTGGGGTTATCTGGTATGTGGTATCCATGTCCGCTAAAATGGAAATAACCGCTATTCTTTTGTAAAGCTGTAGTTAATGATTTTTGCGTAACTGTTTCAACTTCTAACTTATTGCAGCTTGGATATATTGTATTCAGAATGATAGATTCAATAGCATTAAAGACTAAATAATCATCCGTGACATTTAAGATTTGAGAAACTGGTTTTTTGATAACTGGAGCTTGTGCAAGTAGTTTTAAACCGATTTGAAAACTAGGTAAATATGTAATGTTGAAGCGCTGGGGAAATAAATAATCTAAAGGCAGTAAATGTAATTCTCGATGAGGAATTAAAATTAATTGTTCAATTCCTGCAAGTTGTTCTGTAATTCGGTTAATTTCTAAAATAGAAGATAAACTTTCAAGCAATCCCTTCATTTTCTTTCGCCAAGGGGCTATTTTTCGATTTATAGCTGTATAATCCTCTTGGCAGTACTCTTGATAATCTTGTTTCCACTCGTTTATCCAACTTTGAAAACTTTGCAATTGTTCGAGATATGCTTTTAATTCCTCTGAGTGCTGTGAGTTGCCAAAAAAGTTGAATGAAAATAGATTCTGCTTTTTTTTCTTTTTACTAGGTTGAGGAGATAAAACTATGGTTGGCTGATTGTGTTTAACAATGAAAGTAGTAATAGCATTAGGGCTGATGTGCCAGAAAATTGCTGCCGTTTTAGGATTAAGCAGTTTTTGCATATCTTGGTAAGTTATCTTCGGTGGTTGATAATCCCAATTTTCTTGCAACCAGCCAAGACAGGTATTTTTTCGTTTTTCCGCCAATTCTAAAGCAGCGATTTCCTTATTTGCATCTTTTGATTGAAGTTTAATATCTACTCGCAACTGATTGAAAGCAGCGTATCTATGCTCCAAGGTAATTTTCTTTCCTTGAGTGTCGCATTCTGCCACCATTTTCTCTAAACTTTGTGCGGCGGCTTCTATATATTTTTGAAATGCGCTTTCATCACCTAAAGTAGAACATACTTGCAGCAATTCTTGTAATACTTGTAAGTTAAGTTGGGGGAATTTCTCGAAAGTAAGGAAAGTTAAAGCTTTTTCGTAGCTGTCTTTTGCTGCAAGCCAGTTGGTGAAAGGTTCAGATTCTTTTGTCGCGTATTCAGATAAAGTTTCGCCTTTGTGACGATGTAATTCACCGCAGCCTTCTTCATAGTCAGGATTTGAGGGTTTCAGCGCCTTAGTGCCATTATCCCAGGTTGTTATGGCAGCTTTATAATCTCGGGAGTTAAGGAGTGCGATACCTCGATTACGCCAAGCTTTCCACTCTTGATAGTTTGTTAAGCTTAAGGCTTGATCAAAAGAGGCGATCGCATTTTTATATCTTGCTAAACTACCCAGCGCACTACCTCGGTTTAACCAGGCTATGTAATTATCAGGTTTGATTTCTATGGCTTTCTCAAATGAGCCAACCGCATCTTGATTCCTTTCTAAATGAAACAGCGCACTACCCCGATTTATCAAAGCACTGTAATTATCAGGTTTGATTTCTATTGCTTTATTATAAGCAGCAATTGCATCTTCATACCTTTCTAAACTAAGCAGCACATTACCATAATCAAACCAAGCATCGTAATCATCAGGTTTGATTTCTATGGCTTTTTCAAAAGAGGTAACTGCATCTTCATACTTTTCTAGATTATCCAGCGCAATACCCCGGTAAAGCCAAGCATCGTAATCATCAGGTTTGATTTCTATAGCTTTATCAAAAAAGGCAATCGCATTTTCATTTTGTTGTAATTTTTTACATAAAATAGCACCCATGTTTACCCAAGAATAGTAATCATCGGGTTTGATTTGTATAGCCTTGTCATAACAATCAATCGCATCTTCATACCTTTCTAAATTACCCAACACATAACCCCGGTTTAACCAAGCATAGTAATCATCAGGTTTAATTTCTATCGCTTTATCATAAGCAGCAACCGCATCTTCATATCTTCCCAACTCATCTAAAGCAAACCCCCTACCTCGCCAACCATCAGCATCTTCAGCTGTCAATGAAATAGCTTGCTGAAAATCCGCTTCTGCTTGCTGCGTTTTCTTCAATTTCTTATAAACCAAACCCCGCCGCGCTAATGCCAAAATATAATTCGGCTTAACTTCCAAAGCTTGATTGAGATATTCCACCGCTTGCTCATATCTTTCCAAGTGATAGCAAGCTAAACCCAAACCATACAACACCTCATGGTTTCGCGGTGCTTCTGCGGCTGCTTGTTGAAAAGTTTCTAAAGCCGCTGCGTAGTCTTCCTTATCAAGTTGTTGGTGCCCTTGCTCAATTAACGCTGCTGTACTAGGGTTTGGCGACATTTTTCAACACTCGTAACTGCTTGTTTGTAATTCTACTTAGATACAAGTCTTTGTATGAGATTTACAAGTATTTTAGAATACAAATTTAGGAAAAATCTATTTTTATTGGGTTGCAAGGATATATTAAGTTTTTACGTCGTGCTATTCATTTCACATCTTGCAACATTCGGAATAATTGCAGGCAGAGCTTAGGCTATTGACTTTGATAGAATTTTGACGATTTTCATTCGTACTGTTATTGTGTCAGCGTTATGGTGCGTTAGATGATGTATTTAAACTTTGCGTCTAAACAGATGGATTGTCGTGCATCTAACACACCCTACAAAGAATTTTTGGCGTTGCTGATTAAAAATATGAATAATAAATACACGCGAGCATCCTAATTTAATAAAAAGCCCACCTATGCCCTTCGGGCATAGGTGGGCTTTTTATGTATAGCCGCACCCTTATAGGGTGTCGGGTAAAGTATTTGTTCAAAATTGGGATGCTACCTAAAATGATAAAAAATATAAGTCACTACCAACTCAATCGCTAACAATTTTATTAATATATAAATATCCGGAAAAAAAGCAAAACAACTCCACCTAAATTATTTATTTATAAATATACAGATAAACTGTTATCGCTTCTACAGACAGAGTTTATTAAGTATAAGAACCCAAAAACAATAATTAATTATTTCTGAAAAAATATTTGCCATTCGCGATATTTGGTTTTAATATTAGCTTTACTTGCCAATAAAAACTTTCATACATCTTTTAATTTTTCTGCTACATTAGAGTAATCTAAAAGTTAGTAAGTTAGTTGCTTGTCATCTACCACCTAGCTGACGCTCTCTTTGCTGGTTATGCTGTCAGTTGGCGCTTCTTCAAAGTTAGATAATATCCAGGATGACGATTCTCGTAGAAAAATGGTGTTGTCGTGAATCGCTCGCTACCCATCGCTGCATAGTATTGCTACAAAGTTTCTTTTTGTTTGTAATTGTGCAAGTTCCAAAAATAGTTGCATCTACGGTATTAGCGAAAGATAGAGACAATACGTTTTAATGTTCTGTAGAAGAACAATTTTCAAAAACATTACCTGTTAATTGGTATGCGGCTCCTACATTCGCTATAACCAAAGTTATTTTTTTGCGGTATCTCTGTAGTAAATTAAAAGCCACAGAACATGAAAATCCTTCCTATTAATAGATATAGATTTTTTCAGCGAATACAGCCTGTTTCACTGCTAAAAAAAATTACTAATAAACCTGTTACTGGGTGTTTACAAGTTTTTACGACATCAGATTCTTGGTCATTTTATTTCGAGGATAGCAAGCTAATCTATGCTTCTTGTACGGATAAAATGTTTAATTTGCTTTATGACAAATTGCAACAGTATAGTCAGCAAATTCCCGCACTTGCTCAAAAAAAAGTTTATCAGCAGTTACGAGTCATATTTCAAAAAGGCATTGATAATCAAGCGATACTTAATCCGGATTATTTAGCTATTTGCTGGTTAGTTAATCAAAAGCTAATTACTCCGGCTCAAGCAAAGATTCTGATTAAAGAATTAGCTGCGGAAGTTTTAAGCTCTTTTCTGGCTGTTAAACAAGGGAGTTATGAATTTACGACTGAAAGTTTTATGCAGGAGATGCCGAAATTTTGCAGCCTAGATATGAATGTATTAATAGAAAACTGCGAAAATAAGTCAAAGAATCAAGAAAATGAAGTCAAACAAGCTATCACAACTCCACCTTCCCAATATTTGAATCAAGCACCATCAGAAACTAAGATACCCATTCAGCAACCTTTGCCGAAAGCAGGGATTAGTCAAGTCAACAACCAATCTACAAATAATTCTTATAACAGCCGTCAGCGTCTTTACAGACAAAATTACCAGAATTACCGTAAAAAAGTTTATACCATCGTCTGTATTGATGATAGCCCTACGGTACTGACAGCTATTGAATCTTTTTTGGATGAACAAATTTTTAGCGTTGTTGGTTTTAGCGAGCCTTTAAAAGCTTTGATGCAAATTCTACGCACCAATCCTGATTTGATTTTGCTAGATGTAGAAATGCCAAATTTAGATGGTTATGAATTATGTTCGCTTTTACGCAAGCATTCTTATTTCAAGGATGTACCCGTAATTATGGTAACGGGAAGAAAAGGTTTTATCGATAGAGCAAAAGCAAAAATGGTTCGAGCTAGCGGTTATTTAACAAAACCTTTCAATCAAAGCGAATTATTGAAGATAATTTTTCAGCATTTGATGTGAGCAGTTAACAGTGAGCAGTGAGCAGTGAGTAGTTAACAGTTTTTAAGTAAATTAAATTATCAATATTAATTATAAATACCCAATGCCCAATGCCCAATGCCCAATTACCAATTACCAATTACCAATTACCAATTACCCATTACCAATTACCAATTACCAATTACCAATTAAGGAGAATTTAATTTGATTACTTGTTCTTTAATTACTGTACTTATTGTTGAAGATTCTTTAAGTGAATTAGAGTTAATGAATCATTATCTTGATAATGGTGATTACAAAATTGTTAAATCTACCAGCGCACAAGAAGCTTTTGAGATAGCATTGAAAAACAATATTGATGCGATTGTGACTGATGTGGTAATGCCGGAAATGAGCGGCTTTGAATTATGCAGGCTGCTCAAAAAAAATCCCGTCACCCAAAAAATACCTATAATTATTTGCACTTCTAAAAATCAAGAAATTGATAAATTTTGGGGAATTAGGCAAGGTGCCAGTGCTTATTTGACAAAACCCTATACTCGCGAGCAGTTACTTAATACGATTCAATCAGTTTTTGCATAATTTTTAGATACCGGAAATCAGTTTTTATTACATATGAATGCATCTAATATCAAGCTACTAACCCAACCACAAAAAAACTTGGGCGATGGCTATCTTCAATTTGAGTTAAATCAAAATACTGCTGCTGTTTTGCTGGTAAACTTTATTCAAGAAGTAGCTGTATTACCTTTAGAAGCAATAACTTCGATTCCTAATACATCTGAGCCAATTTTGGGATTGATGAGTTGGCGAAATCGAATTATTTGGGTTGTTGATTTACCAAATATATTGGGTTTTGAATCGCAATTCTATAGAATGGGGCAGTGCAATATTATTGTGATTAGCCATCAAAAAGAAACTATCGGTTTAATGGTGCCAGAAATCCGAGGTACTGTAAGATTTAACTCTGGAGCTATTCAACCTCCTGACAGTCAAGATAGTCATATAGTTCCTTATTTAAATGGATGTATTTGGCATGAGAATGAATTAAATTTACTTTTGAATATACAAGCTATTTTAAAATCTTCATTTCTTCACGTTAAGTAATCTTTAATTGCACTTGGTAAATTACAGTACTAGCGAATCTCTTAAATAAATTTCTCTGTTTTTCGTTCCTCATTCCCTAATACAAAGATATTTATGTTGCTATAACTGCCAATTTTATCTGCAATATCAAGAGTTACAAGCCAATAGCATACAAGCATCCTGCAAAAATATTTGAGATGGTAGAATGATGAAGAAGCTGAAACAGAATCAAAACCAAAGAACAAAAAAAAATAGCATTTCGGAAGCAGAAATATCAAATTTTCCTCAATATCTTAATAATCAAGCCAAGCAATCGCCAAATTCTTTTTTTCAACGAGTTAATTCAGTTTTAAATCGGACTAGTTTAAACGGTAAAGCTGTAATGCTGTCTCTGGCTATTTGCAGTTTACCCACAGTCGGGATTACAGCATTATCTTATCATTTGGGTAATAAAATTATTTCGCCTGAAGTTGTTAGCAATGCCGATAATAATTCTTTAGAGCAGGTAGAAGCATCCCAAAGACAGTTACTATTAATGTTGCAATTGGGTACTTTAGCTGCTGCTTTGCTTGCGGGTATCAGTGCTGCAACTCTTGCTCGCCGTTTAGTTATACCTATTTATGCTGCTAATTTGGCGGTTAAAAAATTAGCGAATGGTAATCTTAATAGCCGCATTCCCATCAAAGGTAAAGATGAGTTTGCAGCTTTAAGTCGAAATGTAAATTTAATTGTCGAACAATTACAAGAGCTACTCTTTGAAGAAAGAGTCGAAAGCGAACAAGCTAAATTACTATCAGATACTATTATTTCAACTTCTCAATCTCTTAACCGCGAAGATTTATTCAATCGAACTGTAAAAGAAGTCAGACAAACTTTAGGGGCGCATCGAGTAGTTATTTATCATTGCAATGCTAATGGTGAAGGAGAAGTTATCGCTGAAGAAATCGCTCCTGGTTTACCTATCACTTTTGGAGAAAGTATAGAAGATATTTCTCTAGCTAAAGAACTTACCGAGATTTATACCAAATCCGAAGTTTTAGCTATTAATAATGTTGATGAAGCGGGGTTGAGCAGCGAACATTTGCAGTTAATGAAAAGCTTAAAAATTAAAGCAATTTTATTAACTCCTATTTTTCAGAATAACAAAATTTTCGGCTTTTTGATAGCGCATCATTGTTGGAATCCGCATTTTTGGCAGGCATTTGAAATCAACTTATTAAAACAATTAGCAATTCAAGTTGGTTTAAGTTTAGAAAAGTTGACAGGCTTAGAAAAAACTCAAGCCATTCAAGAATTAGCAATCAAATTATCTGAATCTTTTAATCATCAAGGAATTTGCGATGTAGCGGTTGAAAATATCCGCAAATCTTTAAAAGTTGAAAGAACGCTAATTTACAAATTCGATTCATCTGAAACAGAAAGTTTCATTGCTGAATCGAATAATATAGACTTAGCTCCAGCTTTAGGTAACAAATTTGATTTTTCTGAATTCAAGGTCGATGGTATTATTGCAATTAACGATATTTACCAAGGTGGTTTACCACAGCCGTTAGTCAAACAGTTAGAAGCATTAAACATCAAATCGACGTTAATTGTACCTTTAAATCAAGACGAAAGATTATTTGGTTATTTAATAGCTGCTCAATCTTCCCAAACTCATCTTTGGCAACAATCAGAAATACAGTTATTTGAAGAATCGGCTGTAATTATCAACAAAGCTTTAGTGCGAGTCAATAATCTTTTTGAAGTTCAACAGTTGTCGCAACAGCAACCTGATAAAAAAGATGTATTGCAACAGCAAATTCTTCAGTTAATTGAAACTATTGAAGCAGTCAGTGACGGTGATTTAACCGTGCGTGCGGAAGTTACTTCTGGAGAAATTGGTACTGTCGCAGATTTTTTCAACTCTATCATCGAAAACTTGCGCGAAATTGTCACCCAAGTTAAGCTGACAGCCACCGAAGTTAACAGCGCCATCGCCAGTGATGGAAGTGCAATTAATCAGTTGAGCATCGACGCTAACGAGCAAGCTTTGGAAATTAATCGCACTTTAGAAGCAGTGCAAGAAATGAGGGCTTCAATTAAGTCGATTGCCAAAGGTGCAAGAAAAGCTGCCAATGTCGCTAGCAAGGCTTTTCATACTGCTCAAGATGGTGGTGCGGCGATGGATTTAACGGTAGAAAACATTCATTATCTCCGGGAAACCATCGGCGATACTGCGAAAAAAGTCAAACTGCTAGGGGAATCTTCTCAGAAAATTTCTCATGTAGTGTCATTGATAAACCAGATAGCCATGCAAACCAACTTGCTAGCTATCAACGCTGGAATTGAAGCCACCCGAGCCGGAGAGCAAGGGCAAGGTTTTGCTGTAGTCGCAGAAGAAGTAGCTGCTTTGTCAAATCGCAGCAGCGATGCAACCGCAGAGATTGAAGATATTGTAGCCAGCATTCAGCGAGAAACCAGCGAAGTAGTCAAAGCGATGGAATTAGGGATTACCCAAGTAGTAGAAGAAACTCGTTTAATTGAAGACACCAAAGAAAGCTTAAACGAAATTCTTGACGTTAGCAATCAAATTGACGGCTTAGTTGAATCAATTTCTGCCGCTACAGTTATTCAAGTTAAAACTTCTAAACAAGTTACTAATTTAATGAAAGAAATTGCCAAGATATCAGAAAATACCGGAAGCTCTTCTCAAGAAATTTCTTTATCTTTACAGAAAACCGTAGATATTTCTCAAAAATTAGCCGCTAGTGTAGATGCTTTTAAAGTCAGTTAACAGTGAACAGTTATTAGTTAACAGTAGCAAGTAGCTAGTTAATAATTTTCTACCCCCTGCTCCCGCGCTCCCCTCACTCTCCCCCCTGCCCATCTCCAGTGCCCCATTTCCAATAACATGTCTTCACAAAAAGAATTAGAAATAAAAATGCAGTTTCTAGAGGAAGCTACCGAGCATATTGACACTCTAGAAAATGTTATTGTTGAAGCTCAGAGTAATCGTAAAATTGACTTACAAAAAGTCAATGCTGCACTCAGAGCCGCCCATTCAATCAAAGGTGGTGCGGCAATTATGGGGTTTCATCCTTTAAGTAATTTATCTCATCTGCTGGAAGATTCTTTCAAAGTTTTAAAAACTAGCAAAAATACTTTAGAAATTGATAGCTCTCTACAAAGTTTACTGCTGTCTGCAATTGATTGGCTGCGGCAAATTGTAGAATCTATTTCAGTAGGGCATGATGTTAATGAAGAGTGGATAACTACTTTTTGCTACCCAGTATTTGAAGAATTACGCAAGATATTGGGAGAACCTACTCCGGAAGATGCAATGACAATTCTTTCTCCGGAAGACAATCCACAAGAAATTACATCTTTATTATTTAAAACAGAAGTTGAAAGTTATTTACAACGTTTGGAATCTTTATTAAAACAACAAGATGCTTCTGTGCTGCGGGAAGAGATGATAACGATGTCTTCTCAATTGGGTGGCTTGGGGGAAATGCTGCAAATTTCGGCTTTTACCAAACTTTGCGAGTCAATAATTAAAAGCTTATCTACTGCGGTTTCTGATGCGGAAGTTAAAGAAATTGCTAATTTAGGGCTGCAATCCTGGCGAAATACTCAAGCTTTATTGCTTGCAGGTAAAGTAGATAATTTACCTACTACAATTAACGATAATAAAGCAGAAAATTCTCATCCAATTAAAATTAGTCAAGAATTAGATATAGTAAATAATTTTGCTCCGAATTTAGAAGAAATTATCCAAACAAAACCAGAATTTAGCCCCGTAAATAAAAGAGATAATCAAGAACATACAGTCAGGGTTCCCAGCAAGCAACTCGAACAAATCAACGATCTATTTGGCGAGCTAACAATCGGACGCAATACTTTAAAATTACAGTTAGAGAGAATCAGTAAATTAATTCGTAACCTTTCTATCCGCTTAAAAACTCTCGAACGTGAAAATCACGAACTGCGTTTATCTTACGAAAAATTTTCCTTACAGTTATCTACCTTAAAGCCAAAATATTATCAAATTCAAAAAAACTGGGAATGGCACCCCACAGAAAATATTTCCGGTAATAACAATAAATTTGATGTTTTAGAATTAGAACGCTATAGCCAACTGCATACACTGTCTCAAACAGTGATGGAAAATATAGTTAAAATTCAAGAAATTACCGGCGATATAACTCTTAATTTAGAAGATACAGAACAAGTAAACCATCTCCTCAATAGAACATCGAGAAAAATTCAAAACTCTCTAACTAAAGTTCGGATGCGCCCCCTTTCCGAAATATTAGAGCGCTTACCCAGAGCTTTGAAGAATTTGAATGCAGAATACGGTAAGAACGTTCGTTTACAAATCGAAGGCGCAAATATCTTGATGGAGCGGGGTATATTAGAAGCCTTAAACGAACCTTTGATGCATTTGCTGAGAAACGCTTTCGATCATGGAATCGAAGATAATCAAACTAGAATCGCAGTCGGAAAAGCACAACAAGGGCTAATCGAAATCAAAACGATTCATAAAGGCGATCGCACCATTATCACCATCAGCGACGACGGCAACGGCATACCCATAGACAAAATTCGCAATCGGGCACAAAAGATGGGTTTAGACGCTCAGATGTTAGCGAATGCCAGCGACGACGATTTATTCAGTCTGATTTTTGAACCGGGATTTAGTACATCCGAGCAAGTCACGACATTATCCGGGCGCGGTGTTGGTATGGACGTTGTTCGTAACAATCTCGAACTGATCAATGGAGAAATAACAGTTGATTCTATCTCTGGCAAAGGAACTACTTTTACTCTATCAGTACCCTTTACACTCTCTGTTGCCAGAATTGTTTTAGTAGAAACTAGCGGTATACCCTTAGCCTTTCCTACCGATGCAATACAAGAAATATGCCTATTAGAAAATCAGCAGATTCTACCAGGTTCAAATGGTGAATTTATTAACTGGCACGATTCCTTAGTAGAGTTAGTTGATATCAGTAATTATCTACATTTCAATAATATTCGTTCTACATCATCAATCCAAGAAATTCCACCGAGAATAGAAGATAAGGTAGTATTAATTATCAGCACTGGCAATAAATTAATTGCAATCAAAGCAGACCGCTGTTGGGACGAACAAGAAGTAGCTATTCGTCGAGTCGAAGGCAGTATTCCTTTACCAGAAGGCTTTAACAACTGCACGATTCTAGATAACGGTCGTATTGTTCCCTTAGTAAGTCCAGCACAACTATTAAGTTTAATTGCCAAAAAAGATACTCTAAATTTAAACTCCCAACCTTTATCTTCAACTTCATTTATATCACCTAAAAACCGTAAAAATTCTATATTAATAGTTGACGATTCAGTCAACGTGCGCCGCTTTTTAGCACTAACCCTTGAAAGAGCCGGATACTTTGTAGAACAAGCAAAAGATGGACAAGAGGCACTGATAAAATTGCAAAGTGGCTTAGAAGTAGAAAGCATAATTTGCGACATCGAAATGCCCCGTCTCGACGGTTACAACTTTCTCATCCGACTCAAGTCTCAAGAAAATCTGCAAAAGATTCCCGTTATTATGTTGAGCTCGCGCACCACCGGAAAATATCGCCAGCTAGCAATGCAGTTAGGGGCAGCAGTGTATTTAACCAAACCCTACAACGAGCATGAATTATTGCAGACATTGAAACAAGTGGTTAGTGAGGACAACTGACATACTTGTTTTAATCTATACTTAGTATTTGCTTGTGATAGTACTACAATAAACCCCAGTCGCTAGAAATGGGGCAACTTGTGGTTAGAACTAGAAAGAAAATAGTTGTACCGATTCCAATTTTTTCAACTGCGATCTGTAAGGCGATCGCAGTCGTTATTATATGCTTTTTATTACCTGCATTTCTAAGTAAGCCTAACTGGGCGCAGCAAACTTTGGAGAAGGAAAAACAAATAGATTTACATATCAAAAAATTAAATAATAAAAATCAGAGTAAACGTAAAAAAGCCATTCTTTCTTTAGCAAAAATTGGTCAAGCATCCGTACCAGCATTAAAAAAGGCTTTGCAAAATGAAAATGATTTGGTAAGTTCGGGTGCTGCTGATACTTTAAGCTTTATCGGAACTGAAGCAAAAGCTGCTGTTCCTGATTTGAAAGCAATATTGGAGAATGATAATAAAAGTGACTCTGTACGCTCTAGTGCGGCTAGTGCGTTAGGTAACATTGGTCTAGAAGCACAAGAGACTGTGCCTATTTTAAATAAAATTTTACAAAATAAAACAGAGTCAGCTAAAGTACGCTCTAGTATTGCTGATGCACTAGGCAATATTGGTGCAGAAACGGAAAGTCAAGATACTGTAATACCCCTTCGTAAAGCTCTACAAAATAAGCACCAACCACCTTTAGTACGTTCGAGCGCTGCCGATGCTCTTGGTACCATTGGTAAAGAAGCTAAGCAAACTGTCCCTACTTTAAAGGAAGTATTGTTAGATAATAATGAATCTAAAATTGTACGTTTGAGTGCTGCTGACGCTCTTGGCAGTATTGGTTCACAGGTTAAATATAATCAAGATTCTATTATTGCTCTTTCACAAGCTTTAAAAGATATAAATCAGCATCATGAAATTCGTTATAAAGCTGCTGATGCTCTTGGTAGAATCGGTGCAGAAGATTTAGAAGCAATTTCAGCCTTACAAACAACTCTAAATAACAAAGATCAAATTATAAAGGTGCGCTCTAAAGCTGCTGATGCTCTGGGTAGAATCGGTGCAGAAACAAAAGATAAAAAGGCTATTAATATTCTGAGTAAAGCTTTACAAAATAAAGCTCAACACTCTAGTGTACGTTCAAAGATTGCTGAGGCTTTGGGTAGAATTGGTGCATCAGCTAAAATTGCAACTCCGATTTTAAGCAAATTGTTGCTAAATAATGAGGAATCCCTTGAAGTACGTTTTAAAAGTGCTGAGGCTCTAGGTAAAATTGCTGCACAATTAGAACAAAGTCATAGTGAAATTGTTAGAAAACTGATAGTAGCCTTGCAAAGTGAATCACCTAGAGTTCGTTCGACAACTGCTGAGGCTCTGGGTAGAATTGGTGCATCAGCAAGAGATGCTATTCCCACCTTGAGCAAATTGTTACTCGACAAGCGGGAAGTTCTTGAAGTTCGTTTGAGAACTACTGAAGCTATTGGTAAAATAGCCGATCAATCGCAATACGAACAAGGTTTTAATATACTCAACAGAGTGCTGGTTAATAAAGCTGAGTCACCTCAACTACGATCCAAAGCTATCGAAGCTTTAGGCAAAATAGCTCATAAATCGGAAAATGAACGGGCTTTAAATGTATTAACGGAGATGTTAGTTGATAAAAGTGAATCGTCCCAACTACGCTCCACAGTTATCGAATCTTTAGATAATCTAGATTTGAAAGCTATTACGATTCTGACCAAAGTTTTAGGCGATGATGATAAATGGGTTCGGTTGAAAGCTATTTCAAGCCTTGACAGCATTTGTCTAAGTTTACTTGATAATGCAAAAGAGCTAAACATAAATCAATTAGATGAGGTGATATCAAACTTAGAAAAAGCTGATAAGATATTACAAAATTCTCATCAGAAAATTCCCAAAGAATCATTTGCTAATATCTTTCGTGCTATTGATTATCTTAAAGATAAGAGAAAGCTTCGTCAGCCAGATAGAATATGGATTTGGATTACTCAAAATCAATGGTTTGTGCCAGTAGCTATATATTTATTTTTCTTACCTTTACTTTGGTATTCACTGCTTTTTATACGTCCATTGTGGTTACTGCGAATCAATGGGGCTTTAAAACCATTTGACATTCCTTTACAAATTCAACCCATAGATGGAAATATCAATATTTCTCTACGTTATATATTATTTGTGAAAGCTTTTGCCTACCTTCCTAAAGTTTTAGATGCATGGGTTGATGCACATATTCGATCAGTTGAAAAAGAATTTGAAAGAAAAGATACAGTAAGCAATCGCTCTATTCATATTCCAATTTCAGTTTTATTTTATGATAGTTCACAAAAATACGTCCAAATTGACAAATTAAGTGGACAAAATTTGAGAGGAGAATTTGATAAACATAGAAGCTGCATACTTATTTATGGCGAAGGTGGTACTGGTAAAACTAGTCTTGCTTGTCAAATTGCAAAATGGGCTATGTCTGAGAATGAAGAAGAGAGAATATGTAAAAAACATCGAATGTTACCAATTCTTATTGAGCACGATCTAGTTTTTCATAAAGACATAGTTGTTGACGAAGATGTTGTAGTTCATAGAAAAGCGCAATCCAAAAGCCGTTTTTTACAAAGTATTATAGATGAACTTAAACAAATGGTTGCAAGAAAACCAACGTTAGATGATATAGATGAGGAGCTATTAGAAAAATTGTTGCGATGGCGAAGAATTTTGCTCATTGTAGATGGTTTTTCCGAGCTAGGAAAAAAAACTCGTCAAGTAATTAATACAGCTATTCAAGATTTTCCTATCAATGCATTGGTACTTACAGCGCGTTCTGAAAATATCCTGAAAGGAATTACAAAAAGTAAGATTAAACCTCTTCCTTTAAATGGAAGTGTAGCTTTAGCCAATTTTATGGAAGAATATCTAAAGGTAAAAAAGCAAAGCGATAAAATTGAGCTTAAAAATGTTTATCAAGCTTGTGGTGAACTAGCAACTTTTTCTCAAATCTTAGGAGAAAGAGAAATCACAATTTTACTCGCTAAACTTTACACTGATGTATTGTGTTCTATCGAAGAAAATAGAAACCAAAGATATTTTCCATTCTCAAACATTACTCGACTACCACAGAATGTTCCTGATTTAATGCTCGCTTATATCAATGAAGTCAACAGACGTGTAAAAGAAAATCGCTTGGATAATCGTACTGTTCACAAAGTAGCTAAAAAAATCGCATGGGAATGCTTACGCAAAAAATTTTTTCCTCAACCTATCACAGTAAAAACTGCAATTAATATACTGGGTGGAAATGATGCTAAATTTAACTTAAAATATCTTGAAGAAAGTTTACGCATTATACAAGTGACCGATAAAAGCGAAGAAAATATTTCTTTTACACTTGACCCCTTAGCTGAGTATCTTGCGGCACTATATTTAGTAGAAAATTATCGTAATGATAATTTCAAATGGAATAGGTGGTTCTTACAATATGCTCCTAAGATGCGAGGAGAAATAGATTCAATCAAAGGTTTCTTGTTAGCATTGCGAGATTGTTGTCTTGCTAAGGAAAAAGTATACAGCGTGCCTGATTGGGTCGCAAACAAATTAGCTAGGCTCGTTAAGTTTCATTCAACAAATATATATTAATCTTGAATCATTAGTTAACAGCCATAGTCAAATTATCAACAACCTTCTGATTTGGCTTCCAATACATCCCACCAAATAATCTCACACCCATATAGCCAAACAATCCACGCCACTTACTCACACCTGCTTCTTGCATCATTTTCCTAAATAATTTGTCAGCTTCTTTTCTAGAATAAAAAATTTCTTTAGTTTCGATATTTCCTAATATTGGTTTTTGATTAAAATACATTTTTTTACCACCTTTACTCATGTACATAAAATCATGAATTAATGGTGCTTCCAGGGAAAGCTCGTGTGTTCCACAAATTATCCATAAAAATCTAGGAATTGAAGATAAATCAAAGCTGAAACCTTTATGCAAGATAATTTTTGTTCCTTTAATTTTATCCTCATAACAGTATTCTTCTTCTAAAGTCCACGCATCTTCCTCGGGAATATAAGAAACTTTTGCTCTGGGAAATTTTGATATTAACTCTTGATTACAAACCATTTTCAGTTTATTCCTTTTTTTAGATTGGCAGCACGTTGTTTTTTCTATCTAATTCTCCAATCTAAAAATCTTATTTACGAATTTATAGCTAAGATTTATACCACAATCACAATTGTCATATCGCGACTGACATGCAATCGTTCTGGGAGCTTCCCAATGCAGGAATAAATACTTTATCCGACACTTATGGGTGCGGCTACAAAAACAAAGCCCACGCAGGTGGGCTTCGTAGTATTAGCCCCAGGCTTATAGCCTGCGGGCTTTTTGCCGCCATTGGGATGCTCCCATCGTTCTATTTTGGTAAATATAATTAGACCAGTTAGAAAATTGTCACTCTCAGATCCAACAGAGTTAGGCAATACAGACAAACCTCTCCCTATGAAAGCGCTCGCCGCACTGTATCAACGCTCTTATGCGTAAGTACTGATTATTTTGGTGACTTATCAAACATTATCTTAGAATGAGGTAACAAATACCGACTACTAACTTTTTATAGTCAGTATTTATAAGCATTGATAACAGCTTAATATTACGCGATCGCAGCAAAAAAATACTTGTTATGACCATCCCATAATTTTGTGTAATCTACCGATGTTTATACTTCCTAGAAAGTATATTTCAGATATTTTGCATAATTACACGCAAGACGCACCCATAGGAGTAATAGAGATAACAAGGCTGAGCAATATGCACATATTCTCAAAATATAATCTTGGAGGATAATAGCAATGACTTCTAATGGAGAATCCGCAAAAAATGAGATAGACAAGGAAACTATTTTTGAATTCGTTGACATAAATCGAGCAGGTAACATAGAGACTATCGGCGAAGGTAAAAGTTTTGAAGCCCCAGACGCTGAACGAGTTAATAATGAACTTGATGAAATCAAACTATCAAATACTGCTTCTTTTGAGGTAACTACTCAGTTAGATAACGGAGTTTTTATAACATTTAGTTTAGAGGTGGAATATGATAACGCTCCCGGATTCAGCGTTGACGATTTGTTGTCAGATTCATCATTTATCGATGAACTCGTTTTCATGGATTCTTGAATCGCAACAGATACCTAATTAGATCGGCAGAAATCAGAAACTGTAAATAGTTACGCAAAATTATTTAATAATTACCCGTGAGTTATATAAATCTTCTCTGTTCCCTATTTCCTATTGCCTCCCCAAACGAAATATTTAATTTATTTTGTAGGAGTACTTATAACAGCATTATATAAATAATATTGTGATGCCCAAAAGTAGAAATAATACGCCTCCCAATTTAAGAAACAATGCAAAATTATTTAAATTTTTATAAAAAGCCAAAATGCAAAGAGACGCTGCTCGGCGCAACGTCTCTACATTAATAATTACAGGTGAAAAAATCTGATATTAATATATTCCTTTCACCCATTCCCATTCCCTAGTTAAACCTTCTCTTAAACTAACTTGGGGCTGATAACCCAAAATCCGCTTTGCTTTACTCACATCCGCAGCAGTATGACGAGCATCCCCCATCGCTTTTTCAATATGGTTTCTCTTGATGGGTTTACCGACAATTTCTTCCATTGTTTCCAAAACTTCTTTTAAAACAACCCTACTACCACCACCAATATTAAATATTTCACCAACAGCATCATCTACAGTCGCAGCAGCTAAGTTTGCAGCAACCGCATCGCTTACAAAAGTAAAGTCTCGGGTTTGTAATCCATCACCATAAACGGGAATCGCTTCATCATCGATTACAGCTTTATAAAATTTGTGAAAAGCCATATCCGGACGTTGGCGAGGTCCGTAAACTGTAAAATAACGCAACGCTACAAAAGGTACGCCAAAGTTTTTCTGATAAAGCCCGCACAATCTTTCTGCGGCTAACTTGGTGATCCCATAAGGTGAAACTGGTTTAGGGCAAATTAGTTCGCTTGTAGGTAAAGTTTCTGCATCACCGTAAACGCTGGATGTAGAAGCGTAAACTAACCTTTTTAAATTATTTGCGTCTTTTGCTGCTTCCAACAAAACTTGAGTAGCGCTGATGTTGCGTTCTGTGTAAAAACGGAAACCTTGTCCCCAGCTTGCTCTTACCCCTGCTTGGGCTGCCTGATGGTAAACTACGTCAACATCTTTTAACAATGAATTCCAGTCTACAAACTGAATATCTGCTTCAATTAATTCAAAATTGTCATAGGTTTGTAAAAATGTAACATTTTTGTTTTTAAAGAAAGGGTCGTAGTAATCGTTGAATTCATCTATGCCAATTACTTCTTCTCCTTTTTTCAAAAGTGTTTCTGCTATATGGGAACCTATAAAACCTGCAACACCAGTAACGATATTTTTAGTCATGTCTCTTGATATTTAGATATTTTTTTAACTCAGTATTCACAGGTTAATCCTTATAGACAGGTAGTTGCCACTACTTTTTAAACTTTTTTCGACACACTGTGAGTGATATAAAAAATATTTTTTTAAACTACGTATTTGTATCTAAAAAATATTAAAATTGTATCCATACAATTACGAGTTAATCAAATTGAATTAAGAAAAAATATAGTATGAACACTGATGCTTTTTGAAGAATTATAGAGCAAGGGCAATAATAAATAGTCTTGACTCATAACTCCCTACTTGTGAACACTAGTGGTTCAAATCATTAATTTTAAAGGGTCTATTTTTCTCAAAATTCTTTTCTCCCCCTGCTCCCCTGCTTCCCCTGCTCCCCCTGCTTGTCAAAACCGATCAATTTTAATGAAAACGAATAATAATGGTCTGTCCCATAAAATATGATGAGTAAATTCCTAACTCCGCGAATCCAAAATCGTAAAGGCGTACCGTTAAACGTCGATAAGTATTAAAATTGGTGAAAAAAATAAAATGCATCATCGGGGACATTTAGTTCCATCGATGTTTTGAGCAAACAAGATATATGCCCCTTCATAAGGCACTTATGAATTCAAATATCTAGGATGCTCCCCATCATCAAGGTGACTTCGAGGATAATCAGTGAAAATTTTAGTTGTAGGTAGTGGAGGAAGAGAACATGCTTTGGCTTGGAAACTCCTTCAATCAAGTCAAGTTGAGCAAGTTTTCTGCCTGCCGGGGAACGGTGGTACGGCTAGTTTGAATCGCTGTAAAAATATTTCTTTGCAGGTAGATGATTTTGAAGGAATAGGTAATTTTGCTCTCCAAGAAAATATTAGTTTGGTAGTTGTAGGGCCAGAAGTACCTTTAGCAAAAGGAATTACCGATGATCTACAGTCCAAAGGACTAAAAGTATTTGGGCCGACAAAAGCGGGAGCCCAGATAGAAGCAAGCAAAGCATGGGCAAAAAGTCTTATGCAGGAAGCTAATATTCCGACTGCTAATAGTGCCGTATTTAATCGAGCAGCACCCGCAAAAAGCTATATCAAAGAACACGGGGTACCCATTGTTATCAAAGCTGATGGTTTGGCTGCGGGTAAGGGTGTGACTGTGGCGACAAGCTTAAATCAAGCAGTTGAAGCGGTTGAAGCTATATTTAACGGTCAGTTTGGCAGCGCTGGGGAATTTGTAGTTATTGAAGAATGTTTAACCGGACAGGAAGTATCTGTTTTAGCTTTGACAGACGGCTTAACGATTAGACCTTTATTGCCAGCCCAAGACCACAAACGCATCGGCGAAGGAGACACGGGAGAGAATACAGGTGGAATGGGAGCCTATGCGCCAACACCTATCGCCACCGTGAATTTAATGGAACGAGTTCAAAAACAAGTTTTAAATAAAACTATAGATGCCCTAAAAGCTCAAAATATTGATTATCGAGGCGTACTTTATGCTGGGCTAATGGTGACAACTACTGGTGAATTCAAAGTATTGGAATTTAACTGTCGTTTTGGGGACCCAGAAACTCAAGTAATATTACCATTATTAGAAACGCCTTTAGAAGAATTGATGCTTGCCTGTACTGAACAGCGGTTAGAGGAAATGCCCCCTATAGAATGGAAACAAGGAACCGCCGCTACTGTAGTTGTTGCTTCTGGTGGATATCCCGGAACTTATGAAAAAGGTAAAGTAATTACAGGAATTGACGAGGCAGAGGCGACAGGAGTTACAGTCTTTAATGCTGGAACGCAGTTAAAGCAACAGTTAATTACAGATGGAGGTCGGGTTTTAAATGTAACCGGAGTCGGAGAGAACTTCGAGCAAGCCTTGCAATTAGCATATGCTGGTATTGAGAAAATTAATTTCGAGGGCATGTATTATCGCCGAGATATCGGATATCGAGTAATGGGGAATGGGTAATGCCCAATGCCCAATTACCCATTACCAATTACCAATTACCCATTACCAATTCCCAATCCCCAACTTTCTTCCCTCTTTGTCAGCTTAGCTGTTAACTTTTAGTTGTTGGGGTTGTATTTTAAAAAACTACTAACAACTTATATTTGAGATGCTAGCCATTTTAAAAACAATTCGAGAAGCGATCGCCAATTGGTGGTCGGATTTTAATCTCCAGACGAGGCTGTTAGCGGCTGTCACTTTAGTTGTATCTTTGGTGATGAGCGGTTTAACGTTTTGGGCTGTAAATACTATTCAGCAGGATGCACGTCTCAACGATACTCGTTTTGGGCGGGATTTGGGTTTGTTGCTAGCTGCGAATGTCTCGCCGTTTTTGGCTGAGGAGAATTACACGGAGATAGCACAGTTTTCTCAACGCTTTTATAGCACGACTTCCAGCGTTCGCTATATGCTTTATGCTGATGAAACTGGCAAAATATTTTTTGGTATTCCTTTTTGGGAACCAGAGGTAGGAAATTCGCTGACTATCGAACGTAGAGTTCAGCTTCCGGAGGATTATGCTGCTGATGTGGAAAAACCAATGGTACGTCACCATCATTCACCAGATGGGGAAGTTACCGACGTGTTTGTTCCTTTGAAGGCAAATGGTAAATATTTAGGCGTTTTAGCAGTTGGTATTAATCCCAATCAAACAGCCGTTATCTCTACCAATTTTACTCGTGATGTGACAATTGCGGTGTTTATCTCGATTTGGGTAATGGTAATTTTGGGAGGAGTAATTAATGCTTTGACTATTACTAAGCCCATAAAAGAATTATTAGTGGGAGTCAAGCAAATTGCGGCGGGTAATTTTAAGCAGCGAATTCAACTACAATTTTCTGGAGAACTCAAGGAACTAATTTCTAGCTTCAATGAAATGGCAGAAAGATTGGAGCGCTATGAAGAACAAAATATAGAAGAACTAACTGCTGAAAAAGCTAAATTGGAAACTTTGGTTTCTACTATTGCCGATGGCGCTGTTTTGATTGATAACGAAATGCAGGTAATATTGGTCAATCCGACAGCAAAAACTATTTTCGGTTGGGAACAAGCTGAAGTTGTTGGTAATTGCGTCTTGGACTATTTACCTTCACAAATGCAGCTAGAAATTAACCGCTATTTAGATAAAATGACTGCGGGAGAATTAGAACGTGCTGAATTCCGCATTACTATAAATGAACCAATAAAAAGAACTATACGTATTTTGTTAACTACAGTTGTTAACCAGCAACGAGAAAGCATCAAAGGTATTGCAATTACTATCCAAGATATTACTCGCGAAGTAGAGCTTAATGAAGCTAAAAGTCAATTTATCAGCAACGTTTCCCACGAATTACGAACACCATTATTTAATATTAAATCTTTTATTGAAACATTGCATGAATTCGGCGAAGATTTAGATGTAGAGCAGCGACAAGAATTTTTGCTTACTGTTAATAATGAAACAGATAGACTCGCTCGTTTAGTTAATGACGTATTGGATTTATCAAGATTAGAATCCGGACGCAGCTACACTATGGATGGAGTTGATTTAAGTCAAGCTATCGAACAAACTCTGCGTACTTATAAGTTAAATGCTAAAGATAAAGGAATTGAGTTAATTCAAGATATAGCTCCCGATTTACCTTTAGTAAGAGGGCACTACGATTTATTGTTACAAGTATTAGCTAATTTGATTGGCAACGGACTAAAATTTACTAAAGCTGGTGGTAAAGTTGCACTTCGTGCTTACGAACTTCAGCAGCAATCACTTTTCAATAATTCCATATCCCGCGTGCGCGTAGAAATTGGCGATACAGGAATCGGTATTCCTCAAGAAGATCAAGCAGCCATTTTCGACCGTTTTTTCCGCGTTGAAAACCGCGTTCATACCCTTGAAGGAACCGGCTTGGGGTTATCAATTGTCAGAAATATTCTTGAAGACAAACATCACACCAAAGTATTTTTAGTAAGTGAAGTAGGCATTGGAACTACATTTTGGTTTGACTTAGAAATTTATCAAGAAACAGCTATTGACGAACAATTAACGGTTAGCATTGAACAGTGAACAGTGTTTTAAATAATTTTACCCTTCTTCCAATGCCCTTCTTCCAATGCCCAATTACCAATTACCAATTACCAATTACCAATTACCAATTACCAATTTAAACATTTTTCAACGGTTGCTATAACTGACTGGGAAAGTGTTGGTAAATCGTAACCACCTTCTAAACCGAATAATATTTTACTGGTAACTTTTAAGCAATGTTTTGTAAATATTCCGTAGTCTTGCGGTTGCAAATTTATCATTGCTAAGGGGTCATCGGCGTTGCCATCATAACCAGCGCTGACTATTAATAAATCGGGCTGAAAGTTTGATAGAAATGGAAATACCTCTTTTTCAAATCCTGCTCGATAAGTACTAATATCGCTACTAGGAGGCATGGGTAAATTCAACACGTTATTGTTAATACCCCTTTCTGAAGATTTACCCGTTCCCGGATAACAAGGGTATTGATGTAAGGAACAATAAGCAATTTGAGGATTGTTTTCTACTATTGCTTGAGTACCGTTACCGTGGTGTACGTCCCAATCGAGAATAGCAACACGATTAACTTCGGGTTTTTTCAAAGCTTGGAAAGCGGAAATTGCTGCATTAGAAAACAAACAGAACCCCATACCGTAGTCAATTTCGGCATGGTGTCCAGGAGGACGTGCTAAAACAAAAGCGGGTTTACCAGTTTCCAGAACAATATCCACTCCATCGAGCCAAGCATTCACCGCTAATAACGCTACATCATAGCTGCGGGGAGAAACATAGGTATCAGTATCCAAAAAGCCACCCCCCTCAGCCGCAATATCCCGAACTTTACGGATATAGCGCGGTGAATGTATTTCCTTAAGGAAATCAAGCGGCGAATTTTGGGTAATAGGAGTCGGCGATCGCCATTCAATTTGTTGAGAAAAAACCGCCTCTTTCAAAGCCGAGACGACAGCACTTAAACGCTCCGGCTTTTCCGGATGTCCTCTTCCGGTAAGGTGTTCGAGAAATTCGTCCGAGTAGATTAAGGGAAACGTGGGATTGTGCATTGGGCATTGGGAATTGGGCATTGGGCATTGAGAGAGTAGAGAGGGGAGAAAGCTATTTAAAACTTTCAATACTTAACTCTTAATCCCTAGCTACTAACTGTTCGCTGCTCACTGGTAACTGGTAAAGGTTTACTGTTCGCTGTTTACCTGTCGTCAAGCATTTCCGGAGAAACAGCGGGATTACCTTTAAGCTCTTCTGGGGATTGATTGCGGATTGTGTTGTCAATTGCTGCCGGATGTTTGATTCTATCAAGCAACTCTGGACTTAATTCCGGTGCTTCTTCTTTAGGATTGTTTTTTTCAGCTTGATTTTTGGCTTTATCTTCGCTCATATTCTTGAATTCTTCCTATGTAACTTAGCTTATCAGCTTAGAAGATGCTTTAGAGATAACACACTATCTTTAGAATGAAATATTCAGCTACTGCCGTTGTTCTTTTCGATAATAATAATAATTGGCAAAACAATGCCCGATGCTCAATTCCCGATGCCCAATTTACCATGCCAAATTCAATCAAAATCGCAGTTAAATTATTCGCAGCTTATCAGGAAGCTTATAACGAACCAGAATTAATCCTGGAATTTCCTGAAAACACGCCGGTATCGCAAGTCAGAGAACATTTAATCAAAGAACATCCCGAATTAGAGCAATGGCGAGATGTAACCAGATTTGGCATAAATTTGAATTTTGTCGAACCAGATACTCCTTTAAATGATGGGGATGAAGTCGTATTGATACCTCCAGTCAGCGGCGGATAATTGACATTGAAAAAATCTTAAGAGCTTCGTATTTGTGCTTTAGTGCTTTCAAGAATAAGCGCTGAAGCGCAACTACGGGCAAACTATTAAAAGAACATATTAAGATTGGTTTTATCTTAGAAAGCCATAAAAATCGATTCACTTCAGAAAATAAACGATTATTGTCTGAAGTCTTAACGTTAATCTGATTGTATCAACAACGGAATTAAATCTAAAAGATATTGAAAAATTATAGATTTAATCGAAATAAATAAAAAATATTATTTGCAGCAATGAAAGTAGTGCGTTGCTGGAGTTATCTCCAGTTTTACTATTGTGGATTATCCCTAACCGTAGGATTACAATAATTAATTGACTTTAACTTTAAATCTTATAAAACCATAAGAATTAGTTGGTTTGGTTTGCGTCTGGTCAACATTTGCGGTAGGTATAATATCTTGGTTGACATTGTCTTTATTGACTATATTCACAACAACAGCACCATTATTATTACTACTAGAACAAGCTATAGGTGGTGTTTCCCCAGCAGAGAAAAATTCTCCTCTGTCACTATCAGCTACATTCGTAATATAGGCAGTAGGGTTCTTAGGATAATTCGTACTATCAAAAGCAATTGCTATACCTAAATTAGCCGTACTCAAACCGCCATCTGTAGGAGTTGAACCGTTGAAGGCTGTAGGAATAAAAGTCGTATAAGTTGGTATTACATCGCATATTTTTAATTTACTGGCATCTTTCTCACCTATTGAAAGAAAGTAAATAGTGTATTCTAATTCATCACCAGGAACAACCAAACCGCCGTTAACTGCTCCACGTAGAAAATCATTGCTACTTGTATCTGAGGGGTCAGAATCTGGCCAGTTGCTATTGTTATCTTCGATACTATTAGGATCGTCAACAAATTGATCGAAATTAACCCCATTAATTGCCGTAATCCTCTTAACTAACAGCACCTTTGGAGAGCCAGTTACTACAGTTTTTTCTACTGTAATAATAGTTGGTTCGTCATCTGCGGTGTTGGAGGGGTCATTTCCGGTATTTTGACTATCATCATCGATCTGTTTGAAAGGATTACCTTGAGTTGGTGGATTATCTTGCGTTGCTCCCGCAGAATCAGCATCGGTTAAAGCGGTTCCGCTTGTTGCAGAGCTGTCGTTTGTATTGAAAGTTGCATTTGCTTGGTTGTTAATAGAATCACCATCATTATCGTTATTAATTGTGGCTGTAATTTTGATAATAATCTCATCATTGACTCTCAGAGTACCTGAATTAGACAATGCACCAGAACCGCTGTAGGAAGAATTTAAAATAATATTGTTGCCGTCAGTTTTCGAGACGATTTCAGAGTTGTTGTAAGTTAACTGAGGCGGTAAGGTATCTTGAATAATGAAATTTGTCGCATCTGTTTGAAAATCGGGAGATTGATTAGAGTAAGTAATAGTGTATTCAACTGTGTCTCCTACAGTTACCGTACCGCTATTGTCTTTATCTTCTAGAAAGCGTACCGATTTTGTACCTCGTACATTTGCAGACTTATCGTCGGTAATAATCAGATTGGTTGATGTTGCTTCACTAGGGAAATAAGCCCAAGTATCGATTCCTTTAAAATCACCATAATTATTACTAAATTTGTGCGCTCCACCATTACTGTCTACTCCAATTGAGGCATTACGGGGATTACTAGCACCGCTACCACTTAAATCTACATCTGTTCCATTGCTTGTTGTGTAGTTTTCATCGTTATAGTAAACCGTAAACCTGTTACCTACTGGAAATGCAGTAGGTGCATTAAGCATTTCAATTACAAACCCATTAGAATTACTCTCTA
Source organism: Rivularia sp. PCC 7116 (assembly GCF_000316665.1). Taxonomy (GTDB): domain Bacteria; phylum Cyanobacteriota; class Cyanobacteriia; order Cyanobacteriales; family Nostocaceae; genus Rivularia. The sequence goes on from NC_019678.1 coordinate 4,465,650, forward strand.
CATCTAACATTGGAAAGTGATATTCTCCAGTTCTCAGTCTAATTCTCGCATCATATGGGTCGTTATTGATGCGAGGAGGTAAGTTGTTACCTTGTCCATCTTGACCATCCCAACGCACTACATTACTACCTACAGTGACTATATTTTGGAGAACTGTATCTTTACTAGGGTCAAATATATTGTCTTTATCAGTATCAATAATAATTTCGTAGCTACCGGGACTTGTAGAATCAAAACTGAAATTCCCTCCAACTCCAACAACAGTTTGATTTCCGCTTCCTCCATTACCACCAGTAAATTTAAAGTTGGTTGGTGTTATAGGTATTGCTGGTACAAGGGGAATATTTAGCTGATTTAAAGTTTCTGCATCCGGACGATTGAAAAATACTAAGTGAGTAATGTCTGTATTAGTATCTTCAACATCTGGACGCTGTACCTGAACGTTACCTAAAAAAGGGTCGAGACTAAAATTATTCTGACCTGCATTAGCAGAATGATATAAAGTGCTATTATCAGTTTGATCGATAAATCCCCGACTATTTGCGAAGAAGATGAAACCGAATGGATCGATTCCATTCATCGAAGTTTTATATAAAAACCCGTCTTTAGTTTGGATGAAAAAATTAGAATTGAGAGACTTTTCAACTGTACCCATGTTCATAGCTAAGTAGTTGGTAAATACTCGGCCATTCTTAGTATTACCATCTTCGTCTCGAACTGTAATATCCCAAGCGGCTACAGTCATTTGTTGCTGATTATCCGTGGGGAAATCCTCACTCGTAGATTTTGCTGGTGGATCTCCACCATCTGGATTTGGAGAATGAAATTCTACTTCGTATATCCCCGTACTATCTACTGTAAATTGACAGGGTGTATAACCATCTGGATTCGGTAATGGTCCGGCTGTTTCTTTAGCTGTCTTATCTATTAAACCTTCACCACCTTGGTCCAATCTCTTAACGTCACAAATTTGCTCCGTGGTAGAAGGAATGGGACCTCGAAAGACAATATCTCTACCATCAAAACTGTTATGGACGCTAGAACCAAGGTTGACAGTTTCTCCATTTTTAACAACTACTTTCAGTAGAGTTTTACGTGAAATCTTTGCTGTTTCTCTATTCGACCATTCTATATAAGGTCTATCTCCACCTTGAAAAACTAATTCTTTTGAACCTTCGGCTTGTGATGGTATCGCCCAAAAGTTCAAAAGAAATATTGTAGTAAATAAGCTACTAAAAAAGTTTATCTTACCTTTTTTTTTTGCGTCAAAAATCATAGTATCGCTAAGATACAAACCCTGTAATATTAAATGCATTGATGTGCTAAAGCCGCGTGTCACAAATAGGGAACTTTACTGAAATAACATGTGAATTTGTTATAAAACATATAGATATTTCGGCATAGAATACTATGCTGAAATATCTGAATTCACAATGTTATTCAGCAAAATAGATATACTTCTTTGAGCTAAGAAGCTATCAAATCATCTTGAACTATAGGATAGGCAGGAAGCCCATTCCTCATTAAAAAGGGAACACTAAAAAATAAATCAAGTTTTCTTGTTATGAACTATAGTAAGTTTGTTGTTTTTGCTTTAAGATTGCATCTTCTAAGTTATTAAGTTAGAAGATAAACCTGCTTTTTCAAGCTGCAATAACGACAGCCTACATTAATTCAAGACAAGTTAACTGGTAGAAGACTTTTGTCTTATCTTATATATTGCCCAAAAAATTATCATTTGTATCTAGGTAATATTATTGAAATTTGATTAAATAGCCGAAAATTTCCCGGATATTGCGTAGTATCCGGAAAAATACGGGTTTCAAAAAATAGAATTAAAAATTAGGGTTTGACTTTATATAGCAATCCAGTTTGATTTTTGAATGAAATTAAGCAGTTTTAGCGTTATGCCTTTAGCCTAACGCACCGAAACCTAGGTATTATAGTGTAGTGCTTTGTGCTACATCACAACACATCCGAAGTGTTTTTCAATAATCAAATAGTAAGGGAGCATCCCAAATGTGTAAATTTATTTTTTCGTAGTGCGAGCATCTTGCTCGCTAGCAAGCACTAGGGAGCGAGACGCTCCCACTACAAATTTTATTTTTGCAAAATTGGGATGCTCCCAATAGTAATCCTATAGATGCCAGAAATATGATTTTCAAATATTTGAAATATAGGATTGACACAGCAATTACAAAAATATGCTGTTTAGATGAGATTGATTCACTACCAACCAAGTAACTCCAGAAGATTTTCAACACATTTCTTCTAATGAGTTAATATCCATATCTTATGTCGGATTACTGATGATTAAATCTATGTCAATCCATAACTAAATGATAGGAAATACAAAAATATTCGGGAACGAGAAAAGATTAATAGGAAACGAAAAGCAAGAACTCGAATAGCCGTTGAGAAAAGGGAAATCCAATCATTCCTTGTCAAATATATAGCTGATAGGATTACGAGCAAAAAACTTTAATAATTAGGAATAACCGCAATGTGTAGAACATTCTGATTTTGAATGGGGAATGGGATTCATTACTATTAAAAGTAGAAAACTACTAAGTATAAATCAAAATCTTTCTACTTTATGACACGCAGCTTTAGCCCTAAAATTATTTAACTCTTCGCTAGTAAATATCAGTTAATTGTCAAGTTACTTTATCACTCTAAGTTTTATTTTTTATCAAAGCTACTGTATTTATACGTAACGAATAAAGTTTATTAAGAGAAATTATTTCACCCTACCTCTAAACCTAACGAAACCGTAGGAAGTATTTGGCGTACCGGGAGCGGTAGCTAATGGTAAATTCCCCAGATTCACCACGACTGCACCGTTAGTATTTGTACCGTCACATTTTATTTTGGGATAAACGGTAGAAGGTTCAATTCCGGGGGGGAAATACTGCGCTACGTCACCGTCTTTGACGTTGGTTAAAGATTCTGTATTACCGTCTTTTAACCATTGAATACCTCTATCCGCGTTTTGCAATCCTCCTGTCGCTTGATTGGCTTCGCCGTTGAAGCTGTTGGTAACAAAAGTAACGTTTTCGGGAACGCGATCGCAAAATAGTACGTTCTTTGCTTCGCTGTCACCTCCGGAAAGGTAGTAGATTGTGTATTCAATTTCGTCGTCGGGTTCAACTTTTCCACCGTCGATTCCACCGATGAGGAAGGTACTGCTTGTGTCTGAAGTGGTACCAAGCCACTTATCAGTGTCCACTGGGTCGGGTGCGGGATTATCTAGTTTATTATCATCGTAGGGGTTTGAGTCTTCTTGATTGTAAATTGCGAGGTTATCACCATTGTTGGTAGTGATACCGTTGTTAATTTTGGTAATGCGTTTGATTAATAGAATGTTGGGGTTATTGGCAATTGCTTCGATTGCAATTTGATAATCTTCTACTTCTCCATCGCTAGCACCACCACCAGGGGTATTAGCATCAATACCAGCATCTGTTGTAAATCTAAAGCGTGCATAGGTATCACCTGCTGCACCAGCATTAATATTGCTCCAACTTAAATCATTTGCAGCAGTACCATTAGTCACTGCAACACTAGTATACTCACCCGGTTCAAAGGTACCATTCTTATCAAAGTCAAGCCAAGCATGGAGAGTTCCAGTACCCGTTGCCGTGATATTCTCGGCAGGGATTGTATAGCTAGTATCACCTTCATTCAATGTTGGTAAGTTAATTCCATCATCTTCGGCACCATCGCCGCTACCGTCGAGGGGAGTTGCTGCATCTGTTTCACTATCTGGAGCAGTTCCTAGATGAATGCCACTTACAATCGCATGATTAGCACCATTGTTGGCACTGGTTGTACCGTAGCTATCTGGTGCGTCACCGTAATCTAATACAGGTACAACAGGGTTTGAGTTGGAATTATTGTATGAAACACACTCAAAATATAGTGAGTTAAGTCGCTGATTAGAAACATTTGAAGGCGGATTATTGCCGATGATAAGACCAGCTCGATAATTGAAAACTCCAACTTGATCGTATTTAACACTACCCATATTAGCAGTGTTTAGGTTGATGCCAGGATTTACGTCAGTTGATTGACTTTCAAGACGTATTGTTGTGCTATCGATCTGGGTAGCTGTAAGCTTAGACGGAGTTTCAATAGTATAGGAATTAGGAGCATTTCCGCTGAACTGTACGAATTCTCTAACAACAGTATTATCTCCATCAGTATCAACACTTGTGGCTAGCACGGTATTTAAGTTTATTGGTGTACTAGTGCCTGATTGAACAAACCTAATCTGAAAATCAACACTGTATTCACTTGGATTTGTAGAGTTAGACTGTACTTCTGGTTGGAAGGCGCTAACCAAACCAGTAGTGGTAACATCTAGCTGAGCAATAGTGGCATTATTTAAAGCAATTACTTCAACTAGAGCATCTGTATTTGCTGCAACATTAGGAAAGCGGTAGACTGCGCCAATTGAAAAGTCTCCGTTGGTAGTACCAGGTTCCGGGGTCGGGTTTTGGAAATTAAGTATGGTTTGCTCTGTTAACAGACTATTAGCCGGACAAGCTGTTAATGGGGGTGAGGCTGATGTTTTATCAAAGCCAAAGTTTTGATTTGTAATCGCACTACCAGAAACAGTCACAGCTAAATCATTAGGTGTTCCCAAAGTGTATCCATTGGGAATATCGCTGTCGTTGGTATCAACTTGGATTTTATAATTACCGTTGACAACGTCTGTGAAGGTGTAAGCACCATTTGCGTCAGTGGTGGTGGTTTTAATGACGCTATTGTTGTTATCGAGCAGATTTACAGTAATATCTGCTGGTAGTTTCGGTTCGCTTGCATCTAAGTCATCACCACCGTCGCTATCTTCGTAGAGTGTACCCGAAATTGTTGTACTTGTTGGGGCTACAACTGTCAAAGAAACGCTGCTTTGATCGTCTTCTGATGCTTGATTGTTATTCGGTGTGGAATCAACATCAAATTCTCTTATAGAGGTAACTTGAGCCGAATTAGTAATTGAACCGCTACCAGTCACCCTGGCTCTAAATTGTAAAGTAGTATTATTCCCTTTTAAAACTTCGTTAACGTTCCACGTTACAGTGCGACTACCTATATCGTAAGTAGGTGTAGTTCCCGATGGAATAGTAACAAATGAATCGAATTCTAAGTTTGTAGGTAAAACATCTTCAACGACTAAGTTATTTACATCACTGTAAGCGTTATCACTGGCTGCTGCATCATTAGTGAGTGTCAGCGTAAAGGTGACGATATCATTTACATTTGGGCTGTTATCGTTAACAGTTTTGTTCAGCGAAACATCAACTGGAGGTAACAGAAAACAACCAGAAGCTTCATAGTCACCACCAATAGTTAACGGTCTCCGATTGCTTACTGCTGCCGTGTTTTTATCGACATCATAAAGACGATTCCTAGTAGAACCGCTAGAGCCAGTAGAAATATAAAGTTTACCGTTGAGATCGAAGGCAATATCCTCAACGTCGTCAATTGAGCTTCCATTCTCCTGGAGTTCACCAACTAAGCTAGTAGCCCCAGTGTTCTTGTTAATGGTGACTAGATTCTGATTACCGCCAGTGCTACCCTCATTAGCAATACCATAAAGGGTTCCATCAGCTGGGTCAATTGCGATACCATCAATGTCATCGCGTCCATTCTGCGGTTGAATGACAACATAATCCACATTCGTACCAAAAGCATCAGGAATATGCCGTCCTGTTACCGGATCGACCTTAATCAAGATATCAGGAGGAGATCCTCCATCTCCGGTTCGGATAGAAGCATATAAAGTACCATCAGTTGGATCGAAAGCTAAACCGTCTGGATCTCTGAAGTTGATACTGCCTCTTTCGCCATTTCCTGTGCCCATTAAATTAGCCCGAGGCGTAAAAGCACCTGTAATTAGGTCAATTGTACCAAGTCGCCCACTAGATTCTTGATTGGCAGCAAAGAGAATATTGGTACCTGGTTGGGCTGCTGCTGCTTCAATGTTATTAGTACCGGTTCCGGAACTAATTTGGAAAAACTGTCCCGTATCTGTATTCATTTTGACTAAAAAGTCATTTCCATTGGTACCACCTACATCAGAAATAAGGTAACAAACTTGATCGACTGCGGCTAAAGCAGGTGCTGTTGTTAAGAATGTCGGTGTCAAAACTACAGCAGAAAGCGGCACAAGTTTATAAATTGATGTACTCAACACTTTAGAATATTTGGCGATCGCACTCATAATACCTAAATTTGTGCCTGCTGCTAGTTTCTGGGAAAACTTTTTTTTTGATTTCTTATTGATTGATTTTAGCGAAGAGAAACACATTACATATTTGCATAATATTTTCATAGTAGAAAGTGATGCATATCACACATAAAGCTGATATAATGATTTAAAGAGTTGCAAAAAACAATTAAATGCTTTATCGAAAAAATATCGAAAATAACTACCGTAAGTCATTCGATTTTAATCAAGCTATACCAATATCTGGAATAGCTAATAATTAGTAGTTAGAAACTTCAAAATCAACTAACATTATTAATTCCAAACATTGTTAATATTTGTTGCGGAAATAGAGTTACAATCCTATTTAATTTATTTTGGGCTAATACTAAGGAACAATAATAATAGAACTTAAACAGCAGCTAGTACCTTTATTTATTAGGTACAGCAATTATTTGTAGAGCAAAGGAACGGAAAATTAGAAAAGGGAAACGGAGAACTGTTAACTGAAAATAACTGAAATCAAAAAATTGCCGAGGCACTATATGATATTCAAGTGCTTTTACCTAAATTATTAAAACTGTTATAAAGGTGTTTTGACTTCAGTGAAACTACTATTTTAATCAACCTTGATCGGTGAAATTAATTAGATATTTTAGGTTGTTTTCAAGTTTTATGTAGAGACGTTGCACTGCAACGTCTTCCCGAATATATGATTGTAGCTCGCATTTATAGACTGGGGTCATATTCGGGATTTTTGGGTTCTTTGTGTATTTATTAATAATTTATTAATTGTTGCTCCCCGTTGCACTGCGCCCCGTCTCTACATTTATGGTTGTAATTATCATCTATCATCTGGGGTTGTTTGTTTTATGTTCGGGTTGCTGGGGGTTGTCTGTGTTGTGTTCAAATTACGGGAGACGTAGCACTGCTACGTCTCTACATTTATGAAATTACTGTTCTATCTGTAAATCCTGTTCCTGATTTTCAAATTCGATATCAATTCCCCTAACGTCAAAGAACAATATTTCAACTCGACGGTTGCGTGCGTAGTCAACAACATTGTTCTCTTGTGTTCTTAATTTTCTTTCACCGAAGGAACGAATTGTCATTCTTTCTGGTGCGATACCTTTTTTAATTAAGTAATTTCTTGCATTTGTCGCTCGTCGTCTCGCCAAGTCTTGGTTATAAGCAACGCTGGCGCGGGAGTCGGTATGTCCCTGTAGTTCAATTACAATGTTGGGATATTGTTCCATTACTTCCGCAATTTTATCTAGAACTTCTCCACTCTTCTGACTGATAAAGTCTTTATCGAGTGCAAAGTGGACGTTTCTAGGTACGCTTAAACGAATTGGTGTGGGTGGCTCTGGTATCGGTGGTTGGGGGATTGGCGGTTCGGGTATTGGTGTTGGTGCCACTGGGCGGCTTGTACAGTTGGGATTTTGGATTGGGGATTGAGGTTTTTGGAATGATTGAGAATTGTTGACGGATTTAACTATTGCATTGGCTGCTGGCTCTGAGGTTCCGTATTTACTTTGAGTTGCGATCGCGCTAATAATTTCTCCTGGTTGCAGGTTTGTGAAGGTGGCTTTGAATCTACCTTTTTCGTCTGCTTGGACTCTAGCAATTACTTCTCCTAATGCGGAATATGCCGGGTATAAATCTAATTGCTGTTTGCTGTTAGCATTGACTTTGTAAATATCAATTTCACTACCGGGTTCGGCTTTTCCATCGATGTTGACTTTACCGTCGATCGAGATAAATTCCGAACTGAGAAATTCTGGTGCGTTGATAGCTCCGTTAGCGCTATCTAAACGACGGTTGCCAGAGTTTCGGGGAGGGTTGGGGCCGTCTCCTCGTTGAAAATCCCTCACGCTGGCAGTATTTCTGTAGTTGAGGTCGATACTCAATCCTTCAATATTGGCAAAGTTGTTATCTCTGATAACGTTTCTTTTGCTATCGGGATAGGCTGTAATCGCGACTCCAGAACCTGGTTGATTGGTAATTTGGTTATTAGTTACTTCGTGATTGTTACCCATCAAGTAAACCCCCGCACGTCGCAAGCGTCTACCATTATATTTAATGTTGTTTGACTGTATTTTTACGGAACCTTCTGGCTTAAACAAGTACACTCCACTGCCATCGTTAGCACAAATTAAGTTGGAGGTAACTTGAGAATTATTAATCTTACCTTCGAGTCTAATCGCGTCGGGCATTCCCGCAATTCCGTTACCAACGATAATATTTGATTGAATTTGAGTGTTTTCGGCTAATTTCCCGGTAATAATCGCGCTACCTTCATGGTTCGCAATCCGGTTACGGCTGATATTCGTACCTATGGCGTTAAATACCGAAACCCCAAAAGCAGAAGTTTTTTCAGGAACTTGTTCTTCTGAGGTAATACCCAACCAATTGTCTTTGATAATCACATTTCGAGGAGGACTCCCCTTGTCTCCTTGTCTCCTTTTCTCCTTGTCCGTTATTAAAACAGAATTATAGGGTACAACAACAATATCCCCTGGAGGTAAGCTAGCAGTATCCGTATGTTTAGAATTAAAACCGTATATGCTTAATCCCTCAACTGTAATATTATCCGCAGCTACAGTTAAACCGCGAAATACTTGTTCTCCGGGAGCAGAAGTTATTTCCACCACCGGAATAGGAATCTCAATTTCCGCTGTTGCTGATTTACTAGCGTCGTAACCTGGTTGAGAGGTTCCGTCAACTATTGTTCCTGGGTTTGTTAAAGGTGGAAGAACGCTTTCAAGAGTAATTTTGGTTTGTCCAGGAGGAAGATTGAATTTAATTTCAGCTTGATTACTCCCGGATGAAACTAAAGATTGTTCGGTAGAGCTAAGTCTCTCTAGAGATAGACTACCGTTAACAATTGCAATTGCTTCCCTTAAAGTTAGATTATTATCAGCCTCAACTTCTCCATCTTGGTTGCTGTTAACCGTGACACTCAAGCTTATAGCTGTATTAGATTGAGCAACAGCAATATTTGGAGTAGTCAGTAATAAAACAGGTAAGCTGGCAAGTAAGCGCTTGATATTAACCGGAAATTTACTAGACTGCTTGAATTGGTAAAAGGGATTTTTGCTAATTTTCTTATACATTTGAATAGCCGTTTATTTACTGATGACAGTACAGTGATAAGCCTTTTCCCAGGGGAAATACGGGGAAAAGATTCTGTAAAGGAAATGTATATTTCGCTTCATATATCTTTCTTCATCTTCCTTGTCCTGTCATCAGTCTTTGCAACAGCGAATTTTTGATTTCTTGAGAATTATTTCCGGTTTTGACTTTTTCGACTAAGTTTTCTACAGGATTATTTTTAGCACTGGAGAGAGAATTTTTCATCACCTGTTCCCCGTTCCCCGTTCCCTTCTTAATTCTATTCAACAAGTTTTGTCGAGCTTCTATTTTTTTTCGGGGTACTCTCTTCTGCAAACCGAAACCGCTAAACAGCTGATTCAGCTTCATTGTCACACCCAGATATGGTCCGCTAGCGGAACGACTACCGTCAAAATCGCGGTCGTCTATTTCCCCAAAAGCATAACCCCCAGCTATTCTTAAGTTTGGTGTGAGATAATAGCCAGCTTCCACAACAAAACCTGTTTCGGTATAGTCGGATTGAGTAATTACTCTTGCTTCTCCAACTAAATCCCAACTGTAACCCAAACGGTAAGTAGCGCGTAACTGTCCCAGATTTATGGTACTGCTAGATGAAAAATCGTTAGCTAAATAAGTAGTACTGTTGCGTAAAGCATATTTACCATAGAATTCCCATTGCCAATTTGGAGCGTAAATAGTTTCTATGGCAAAAGTATGGTCTTCTGCACCAGTACCGGTTCCAAATAAGATGGTATCGGGAATTGTTGAAGGATTCTTACGATATTCGTAACGCATTAAAGCGTTGAATTTATCGTTTTTAGGATTGCGGTATGCTAAACCCACTCTTAAATTAGCGGTATCTCCAAGTGCAGCCAAACTTTGATTGCTCGAACCACTTTGTTGATAGCGTGCTAATGCAGTAAGAGATGATGAAATCTTACCAGTAGCACCTGCGGAAATTACTGTGTTATTACCGCTAGTTGAATTTCTCCGCTCAAATAAAGCGCTAGCCTTAAAGTTGGGATTGTCAGTATATTCTAGACCAATGCTGTAGCTATCTCCAGAATTGAAACCTAGAGCAGCAGCGCTTTGACCTACAGCAAAGGGTTGTCTAAATTGTTGCCCGGTGGCATTATTACCAAAAAAGTCACCAAAAACGCGCTCGTAAGCTAGATTTAAACGCAATCCAGGAGCAATGGTTAAACCTTGCTTTAAGCCTAAAGCACCTTGAGTAGTAGGTCCGTTACTTCCACCCAATACAGAGAAGCGTCCGGTAACTGTGGTATCGGTACCAAACTTATGTTCTCCGTTGACATTCAAACTGGTAATAGAATTACCGTCAAATTGTCCTTGAGTGAAAAACTGTTGCGTTAGCGAAAGGTTAATACCCTTGATAGCTTCCCAGTTAATCCCAAAGACAGTTCTATCTGGATAAACTGCGTCTGTATTGTCGGATAATGTAGTTTCGTTTTGGGCTACAAAGGAAAGTTTTTTGGCAATAGGAACATTAAGACGAGAACGTAATTGACTCGAATCTGTATTGAAAGTTTCGGGTGATATTCTATCTTCTCGTTGTCGATTAATCCAATCTACAGACAAATTCGCTTTACCAATCTTTTGTACTACACCAGCAGAAATTGTGGTCAAGGAATTATCAACTGGATTTCCTGGAGTTGCGGTTAAACGTGGTGAAAACAACTCTTCAAAGGTGTCTAACGGTTGAGGAGCTACACCAAAATTGTCTTCATGGTCGTATTGGAAGCGTAAATTAGTTGTTTTAGTAACTCTTCCGTTAGCTTGAATACCGTAACGAGTTTGTCCGGGGACAAAACTAATAGTAGCGTTATTGGCAAATCCAGTATCAGCGAAACGGTAATAAGCACGAGTTCGTAAACCTTTGATAAGTTCAGCTTCAGCTTCCGCTCTCACAGCATCACCTTCCACCATTCCCATCTCGCTAGAATCGTTGCGAGAACGAGCGTATTCTGCGACAAATCTACCTAGCTTACCAAAAGAAATTTGAGCATCCGCACCATACAACTCAAAATCACGCGCTCCTTGGTTTTCCTGAAGATAAGTTGCTGCTAACCAACTATCTTTATTTTCACCGCGAGATAGATTATATTGCAAACGTCCTGCATAAATATCGGTATCGTCTCCTGCTTCTTCCCCTTCATACTGATAGGTGACAACAATACGTCTTACCAAGACATCACCAAATTCATTCACATCAGTACGTAAAACGGGTTCCCGGAAGAAAACTGTTCCTCTATCGTAATCAATTTCGTAATCCGCACCTCTGTTCAAGCGTTCCCGTTGTAATACAGTACCGGGACGATTGAGTTCTTCTAATTCAATGAAAACAACTTCACTACCAGGTACGGTTAATCTCCGGGAGAGGAAATAAAGACCGCTAGTTCCATCGGGAGCTATAGTATCTCGTTGAAAACCTTCTACATTATTTCCGTAGAAAGCCGTAGCTTGCAATTTACCTATGTTGTAATTCGCTTTAAAACCATGTAGCTGACGAGTTACAGAAGTAAACTGTTGTGAAGAGCGAGAGAATTCTTCAGTATTATAATCACCCCACATCGCATAATCTGGATTAGCACCAGGAACGCGAGAAGAGCGTTCAAATCTTAAATATACGCTGTCAGTAGACGGAGTAGTTTGATTTACTGTAGAACTATCACCGTAAACCGGATAATTATTTTCGCTAAATTGATAACTACCAAATAAACGATTATCGCAATTACAATCTTCATTCAGAGAACGACTGCTATCGTAAGCACCAGTCACCAACCATTCCCCAATAGCACCAGTTGCAAAAATAGCAGAACGGAATTTAACTTCGGTATCGTTATCTTCGTCTTCTGGAAGAAAATCTTTAAATCTACTGTAAAAATCCGTACCTCTAGCACCCAAGCGGAAATCGATAACACCACTCATCAAGCTTGGACGTAAAGCAGTTTGGAATTGTAATTGAGTATAGGCTTCTAATTTACCAGCTTTCGCCTTAATTCGTACAGTCTTAGCTTCCAAATCGGATTTTAGAGTTACCGTAAATTGTCCGTCTTTAGCTTGTACCTGAAATCCTGTTTGTCCGGGTTTGTAATCTGGCTCGAGGAATTTTCCTGCCGTAGATGCTAAAGTAACCACAGCATCACGCTTAGAAATATTACCGTTTTCGTCAATTAACGTACCTTTGAGGGTCGCAGTAGATTTTCCATCCGCAGGAATACGAGATTCTACGGTATCGATTTTCATCTCCTGCGCTCCACCCCTCACCATTATTGTGACGGTAACGGGGGGTTCCTTTGAACCAAGAACCTGAGCAGAAATAACGTTTTCCCCATTTTGTAGAGAAACACCATACCATGTCTGCGTAACCATATCGGTTTCGGAGTCAGTTTCGGTTCGTCCAATTAAGGAACGGTCGGATAATTCACCGTTAACCCGCAATTCTACCTCATTACCCACGGGGAATTGTACGATAATTGGAGTAGCAGCTACATCTACAACAGCTTGAGGAGTCGGTGAGAGGATGACTACTGTTGAAGAATTGTTCGTATTCTTGGGAAATTGGGAGATATATTGAGTGGAATTTGGTGTTAAGTTAGCGTTTAAATTATCGGGATTAGGTAAAGCAAAAGGAGATTTTGAATAAGCAGCTAAAAAGCTATTACTATTTAATCCTTGACTGCGATTATTCCCAGAATTAAATGAGCTATACCCCGTAGCTAATCTCATCTCAGATGAATTTTGCTCGGAATTGTCTGTCAAATATGAAGGTCGAACTGCAACAAATGATGTAAATTTATAGCTTGTATCGTTGGGGTTTTCAGTGTTCCAATTCTTAGCAATTAAAGTTGGTGTAATTTCAGCTTGACGATTATTAGCAAGTGATTCAAATACATTAATTGCTAGTAGTTGAGAACCAAACTGAGAAACTATTTGCGTTACATCGTCTCTTGTTGCTGATGTATTCTGAGTTTGGAATTGTTGTAGTTTCTGCTGGTTTAGGAAAGGTTCTAAAGCAAGGAAATAATCACCATTAGAACTAATCGGAAATTCCTGTGGTTTTTGCTCGTTAATAAATGGCTCTAAAGCAAGAAGATAATTACCATTAGAACTAATCGGAAATTTCTGTGGTTTCTGCTCGTTAAGAAAAGGTTCTAAAGCAAAAAGATAATTACCATTAGAACTAATCGGAAATTCCTGTGGTTTCTGCTCGTTAATAAAAGGTTCTAAAGCAAGAAGATAATTACCATTAGAACTAATCGGAAATTCCTGCGGTTTTTGCTCGTTAATAAAAGGTTCTAAAGCGATTAAATATTTCTTATTTGAATTATTTGAACTATTTAAACCTGTTTCTTGTAAGGAATTATCTAATTGCTTATTTATTTCTATTGGCAATATATTATTTTGTATAGATGCAGAATATACGGCATCCTCAAGCTTTAATGTCCCAGGTTGAAGATTAGATGCAACCGCTGATAAATTTGTATTCTTATTCTCTTCTTTCGAGAGAGTAGTTTCAGATTGAGAATTTTCTAAAGCAAATAACTGTTGTTGAGAATTTGATATTTCCCTGCGCGGTGCTTTGAGCTTTTGAACTAAAGATAATTTTTCATCATATTTTGTTGTAGACTTTAAAGCAATAAGCGTGCTTTCTGCTGTATTATTCCGTTCATCTACTAACTTCTGCAAACTAGCTGGTAGATTGTTATTAACATTTTCAGGTGTTTTTAAAGCAGTTAATATGTATTCTGCTGCATAATTATGCTCATCTACTAATTGTTGTAAACTTGCAGGCAAATTTGTATTGGAATCTTCAGCTTTACTTAAAGCTATTATGTTAGGTTTTTTGGTTTTGTTTTTGGTTTGATTTTTATTCTTGCTATTTATCTCCAGAGCTTCAACAAGTTGCTTTGAACGATTATATTTTTTAGCAGCTTTACTTGCTTTATTCTGCTTGTTTTGCTCGGATTCTGATTTATAAGTAGATTCAGCACCGGCTACGAATGGGTATAGCACCACACTCGCAGCACTTGCCATTGCTCCTATTAATTTAAAATTTAAAATATTTGCATGGCTTAATTGTCGTTTCATTTCTTTGTGTCCTCCCCAAAGTTCGGAGTGACTCCGAAGTTCATTCTCACCATTCCACCAGGTTCTAAATTTACTAGTCGTGATTGGCTGTTGCGTTCTTTAAATTTGACATTGGGAGCCAAAGTATAATCGGGTATACTCTCTAAATCCAAAACACCTGTATGTTTACCAGGTAATGCATTTTTGACCGAATATAAACCGTCTGCATCAGTAGTTATGCGGTTGCCATTTTCTAAGAAAATTACAGCATTTGGAACTCCAGGTTCGCCTGCTTGTTGTTCTCCGTCAAAGTTTTTATCTACAAACACGCGACCGATGATAGTACCGCAATCAGAAGTAATACCAGGTCTAATTTCTAATCTGTGAGTTGCAGGTCCATCTTTAACCGCAAAGTTATTATCAACTCTTTCCGCATTCACAGTCGCAGTGTTACGACCGGAACCTCTTACCGCATCAGGAGTTAAGGTTGCAGCATAAGCAATATTGAGAACCCCACCCACCGGGATAGTTGTATCAGTTCGGAAAGTAACAGTAGAACCATTCGTTTCAGTAGTTAGCGCAACTTCTTCATCCCCAATTTGACCGCGAACTGATTCCGGTATAAATTTAAATCCGAGAGGGAATTGGTCGGTAACGACTATATCATTTAAACCAACATCACCCGTATTTCTTAACGACAGACGATAAACCGTAGTATCACCAGGTTCGGCAGTTGCTCTATCCCCAGTTTTAGTGATACGAATTTGGTCGGGAGAGCATAAATCTAAATTAAATTGTAGTGCTAAAGCTAAACCAATTCTTTCTGCATCATCAATAACTACAGCTTGTTGGGAAATCTGAGTATCAGAGATTTGCACCGAATTTTCACCCGTAGCAGTGATTGGCTGACCATCTAAAGCAGTAGCAATATAGGTAAGGATATCCCCATCCAAGCTTTGAATTTCTAATCGGATTCGTCGCTC
This sequence comes from Rivularia sp. PCC 7116, assembly GCF_000316665.1. GTDB lineage: Bacteria > Cyanobacteriota > Cyanobacteriia > Cyanobacteriales > Nostocaceae > Rivularia. Next base: position 4,481,052 of record NC_019678.1, read on the forward strand.
GGTGAAAGCAGAATTCTCAGGAGGATTAATAACTAAAATATAAGCACGACCTACATCAGTTTGATTCTTGCTTTGGTCGAATAAGAAATTGTAAACTCCTCGTTTAGTTTCACCATTAGCAGTGGTCACAGGTTCATTGGTAACAGCATAATTATTAGCATTAGTTATATTTGGTTGTATACCTTGAGGAGTAGTAGTATTGGGGTCATCATCAGTCGGGGTTAGGTCAACCACCGTTCCCGGTTCCGTTCCTGTTGGGTCGTTGGGGTCGGGGTTAAATAAAGTAACGGTAAAACCCGTGTAATCTTCTAATTCTTCTCCATTACAACCTAGAATTTGTCCGAAGGGGTCAATTAAGTCCGAAAGTGCTTGAGATGATTGAGGAACCGGAGTAATTTTTACTTGATTGGTAACTCCCCCTCTAAAAGTTTGATTATTTTTTTTATTGTTGTAATTAAATGTAGCTTGGTTGCTAATTGTTGGACGGGTAACCTCTTGAGCAAAGGTAGATATAGAGCTTTGAATAATACTTCCCGCTAAAACAGTAGCCGCTATCCGTTTAAACCAGCTACTACCATAAATTTGGTATCGCTTATTTTTGCGGCGCACAAATTTCTCCTAATATAAATATTTAGATATTTTGAGTTTTTTATCTCTCAATCGTCATCGTCAAATTCTTAATAAAGAAACGTAGCAATCCTATGATTTATTAATGCATTGCTACGTCTCTACAATCTAAAATCCTAAATTGTTTTATCGTACTCTTACCTGATATGTGCCGTTCACACTACCTTTTCCAGGGAGAGATTTACCAAAATTCCAACGCACATGGGTATAAGCAGTGTCGGGAGCGGGTCGAGTTTCTACCGTACCGTCAGCTAATTTAACTTCAATGGTGGGATTTTTGACATAGGTTTTACCACCGTTAATGCTGTAGGTAATTTGTGCCCCATCTTTTTCATTGACGGTTGCAGAATTAAGTACATAAGCCATTCCTCTTGGAATTGGTTGATTAATGGTGAGATTATTCACGGCTTTTTCACCATTATTTGCACCAGATACGGAATAGCGGAGTACTTCTCCTTGCCCGACTTGAGCACCATTTGATAGCTCCTGCCAAGTTACTTTTCTATTACCTTGTGCATCTTTGGTAATAATTTTCTTCTCAGCTTTCAAACGCAACTGTACTTGTCCTTTCTTGGCATTTTGAGCAACAGCAGCCCCACCTTGAAATATGTTTGCAACTACAGGAATTTGACTGGTGAAGGTCATACCTGCAATTAATGCAACTGCGCTTAAACTTGCAATAGAAAAACGTTTCATATCAATTACCTCAAAAAGTATTGCTGAAAGTTACTGTTGAGAATTTAATTTTGATAAACCCGGCTGTTTCAAGAAACCGGGTTTTAAACTCGTTCGGTTTCCCGTAAGTTGAAGTAAAGACGCTGCATGATTCACGTCTTTATGGATAAGTTTATCTACTAATTAGTTAGTTGGATTACCAGTTCCACCAGTTCCACCGGTACCACCTGTTGGATTATCACCAGTTTGTCCGGTTGCGTTAATCTTACGTTGGAAGGTAAAGGTTCTAGCTTCTTTAGGCTCAACATCATCGCTAACAACTACCACGTATGTGGTAACATCAGCAGCCTGTGTTGTACCGGACTGGTCGCCGTTAGGAGTAAACTCAACGTTTGCACCACCGGAATCGCTTGCAGAACCAACAACGTTACTGGTGTCAATTTCACCATTATTATCGTTATCTACCGCCCAGTTGTTACCGAGAGTAGTATCAGTACCATCCTCAGTAATTCTGATATCGCTAGCATTCAAGATAATGTTGCCAGTACCAGATTGAGGCTCGGAAATATTCTCGTAAGTGATGCGATATTCCAAGACGTTTCCAGGTGCGGGTGTCTTAGGATCTGTACTAAATGTTCCATCATTATTTAGTACGTCTGGACCATCATCCTTAAGTACGCGGGTTTCTTTGACCATTTGTAAGTAACCAACATACACGCGGTCAATGGTGACGTTTTGAGCTTGTGTTTGAGTATTGGAGTCAGTAAACACAGTACCGTCTTCTGCGAGTGGCTGGTCAGTAGCATCAACAATGAAAGATTTCATCGGTACGGGATAGCCGCGCTCCACATCAGTATCGGTAGAAAGTTTAGTATCTGGGGGTAGATTTACTTCCACACCATAGTTATCGGTAGCATTTGCCGCAACTTGAGGAATCTTAACTTGCGTTCCTGAACTGAGGGTGAAACCACCAGCATTAGCGTTAGCGGTTGGGTCGTATGTATAAGTTGCTAGCTGGCTCTGGTAAGTAACGGTAACAGTTGTACCATTAGGTAAGTCAGTTGCAGTTGCAGGTGGAATAGGTTCTACAACAATATCAGCAGCAGCTTGTCCGGTATTCTGAACTGTATTGGTGAAGCTCACACCATCTGGGTCAACTCCAGTACCAGGTACAGTTCCCGCAGGTACTAAGGAAGACTGGTTAGTGAAGTCCTTATTATTGTCGTTTTCTGCAACAGCATCCGGATTATCTTTAGGACCATTTAACAGAGAAAAATCTCCTTGCTCGCTAATTGTAAAGACGTTTGGTTCGCCTTTTTCACCAGTACCACTGTTGTTATTTTGGGTGTCAATATCACCAGGATTGTTGGGGTCAACAGAACCATCTTCAACCACGGTATTTGGGAAGAATCCTCCACCATCGGGAGCATCGGGAATACGGTCGGGAGTACCATTTGGACCACCTGTAGTATCTGTATCAGTTAGAGGAGTTCCATCATCATTGTAGTTACTGGGGTTGTTGTCACCAGATTCGTCATACACTGGGATATTATTGGGGCTTTTACCAAATAACTGAGCAACGTTAGCAACTGTTACAGAGGTGTCAGTTGTAGTGTTCAACTGAACAGTAACTTTAAATCCACCTACTGTTTGTCCGGGAGCAATACTACCAGTACGGACAAAACCAATTCTGGTAACGTTAGCTGGAATAGTGTTGGGATCTGCTAAAATCTGCCAGGTCGCTTCATAAGCTCTTGTAGCTAAACCATTGGTGGTAGTAACCGCTTGCCAACCCGGAGGAACTACAACACTACTGAGGCTAGTACCTTGTGGAATCGCATCAGAAACTAAGATTTGGTCGCTAGTTGTACCACCAATATCAATGGGAGTACCTTCTAAAGGTGAAGGGCTAATTCCGTTACCAGTTGGGTCGGTATTTTCAACTTCTAAACTTAAATCATAGGTAACTGTATCTTCAGAAGGTCCATCTGCTCCAGCAACGGTATGGTCGCTACGAACTTTCAAGACTTTAGCCAAAGTGTAGGTCTTGAGGTCAGAATCTACAACTGCTTCTAAGGTTGCACTAGCTTCACGAACGCCGTTTGAAGGAGTACCAGCTACTTCACCAGGTGCGCCGTTATCATCATTATCTACAGTAAATACGTCACCACCATCACTGCTTCTAGGAATGTTTTGCTCATCACCAGGAGTTTCACCCAACTTAACAGCGATTGTTTCTCCACTTTGGGCACCGGGCTGAACTTCCACAGCAACCCTTACTAAAACTGATTCATCAGGGTCTATTGAATTGGTAGTAGTACCACCGGTAGCTACAGTTTCCCAAGTAGTACCGCCGTCGTAACTAATTTCAACCGGACCGTCTGGATCGCCAGGATTGTCTGGAGCATTTACGGTGGTGAGAGTTGCAGGACCTGTTACAGTAGGTTGGTCGGGAATCCTAAACTTTGTTGGGTCGTTACCTACGTTCGTGACGGTATAGTTGTAGTAGACTTTGTCGCCAATGTTGATTTTACTATCTCCGTTTTGGTCTCCAGAGTCAGTAAACTCAGTATTCGCAGGAGTAACAGTGATACCAGCGACTTCAGCAATAGTTACTCGAACGGTGTTAGAAGTAGTATTAATTGTTTCCCCTGGATTATTGGGGTCTTCGTAAGTCGCTGTAGCAGTGTTATCGATAGTTTGACCGCCTGCTCCACCTTCAGCTAGTACGGGAGCAACCAATTGAAATATACCATTAGCAACCAATGCAGTTGCAACCAAGGAACGATATATCTGTCCCTTTTTGACAAAGTTCTTTTTGTGTGACATTTTAGATTTAATAGCAAATTATGACTTCTCTGCCTACGTCCTTTTACGTAGGCTTTTTTTGCAATTCTTTACAGAATTGCTTACAACCTTCTCAATTTAAAAATTCAGCTCAAATCATAAATCTACTAATTATTTTTGATATTTCGTTGTTTCTATGGTGGTTGATAAAATATTCCCTGATGTCTGGATGCTGATTTTTTCGCTTTATAAATTGAGTTTTTTAGGTGTTAATGCCCTTCCGAAATATCAAAAGTATTTTTAGTAACAGATAAATCTTAATTTCAAATGCTTACTATATCTTCAGTATATCTATTGAAATCCTACTACATTAAGGAAATTTTCCGGATTGTTTATGGTGTTTTCAAAAGAACATCTATATCTGGAAGTTTTTACGCAGATTTGTCACATTTTTGCCACAATTTTTGTCACAGCTTTGTTGGTGAGCATGTGTTAAACAAATCAGATCGTCAATAATACTAACTATCCGAATTATTGATATGGATAGATAGTTTAGCTCGATAACGCACAAATATACATTGCTAGATTCGGTTAATTGAGTTAATTGGTATTGCTTACTCCTGCCTTATTAGAAGATTATCTATATTTAGAAAAGAAGAAAGGAAGTAATTGCAGCAGTGAAGTTGTGACTCCACATTATTCGAGGCAGGGCGCAGTGCCCCTATCTCTAAACAGGGTTCACGTTGAATACAAAATCTAGGTAAACACAATTAATCCTTTAATTGAGTGGCAGCAGAAAATTGGCGTTGCTGATTAAAAGTATGATTTGCCCCCAGCCCCAATTTTGGGGGAGAAAGATAATTTCAAGTCCCCCAGTTTTGGGGGATTTAGGGGGCATATTAGATATAGAAAAAATAAATTCATATCTCAATTCAGCAACACCAGAAAATTTATATCATGTCTCATGTCTGCTTACTATTCATATTTAATAGACATCTGCAAGAAAACATTTACGGCGTTGCTGATTAGAAGTATGATTTGCCCCCAGTTTTGGGGGGATCTAGGGGGCATATATATTAGACATAAAAAGTAAATTCATACCCCAATTCAGCAACGCCACATCTACTTCGTTGCATACCTAACCCCCCAACTCCCTTACCTTCATCTGTCAATTTCGGTTTGGTGAAGTACCAGGGCAAGTTGATTTTTTTAAGACGTTGTTACATCGCGACTTAACTTTTAATCCCGACAAAAATTATCGGGATTGTTTGACTCGGTATTTGAGCCGTGTTACTATCAGCCGACAGTTGACAGTTAATCGTTTAGGCGTTCAGACCGGGAGAAATACCAAATGCAAGCAGCAACCAACATCCAAAACCAAACTCTTACTCATGCCTTTCATGCTTTGAAATGTAAGGAATGTGGTGCAGAGTACGAACTTGAAGCGAAAAATGTATGTGAGTTCTGCTTTGGTCCTTTGGAGGTAAGCTACGATTACAGCAAATTGCGTCAAACCGTAACTCGCCAAACTATTGAAGCGGGTCCTAATTCTATATGGCGCTATCGTCAATTTTTGCCTGTAACTAGCGAAAACCCCATTGATGTTGGTACTGGCATGACTCCTTTGGTACGCTCGCACCGTTTAGCGCGTCGTTTGGGTTTAAAGAAACTATATATAAAGAACGATGCGGTTAATATGCCCACCCTCAGCTTCAAAGATAGGGTGGTTTCCGTTGCCATGACTCGCGCTAAGGAATTGGGTTTCACCACCGTATCCTGCGCCAGCACCGGAAACTTGGCAAACTCGACTGCTGCGATCGCGGCTCATGCAGGTTTGGATTGCTGCGTGTTCATACCCGCCGATTTAGAAGCCGGTAAAATTTTAGGAAGTCTTATTTATAGCCCTACTTTAATGGCTGTTAAAGGCAACTACGACCAAGTGAACCGTTTATGTTCGGAAGTTGCCAACACCCACGGATGGGGATTTGTAAATATTAATTTACGTCCCTATTATTCCGAAGGTTCCAAAACATTAGGTTTTGAAGTTGCAGAACAGTTAGGTTGGGAATTACCAGATCATATTGTGGCTCCTTTGGCAAGCGGTTCGTTGTTTGGCAAAATTTATAAAGGATTCAACGAATTTAAAGAAGTTGGTTTAGTAAAAGATAAAAAGGTTCGATTCAGCGGCGCACAAGCCGAAGGATGTTCCCCCATAGCTAAAGCATTTAAAGAAGGACGCGATTTTATTCAGCCAGAAAAGCCCAATACCATCGCAAAATCCATTGCCATTGGAAACCCAGCAGATGGAATTTATGCAGTAGAAATTGCGAACAAAACCAACGGTAATATAGAATCAGTCAACGATACAGAAATTATCGAAGGCATGAAGCTGCTTGCAGAAACCGAAGGTATATTTACAGAAACTGCTGGTGGTACAACAATCGCAGTATTAAAGAAACTGGTGGAAGCAGGAAAAATTGACCCAGAAGAAACCACAGTTGTTTACATTACCGGCAACGGCTTAAAAACCCAAGAAGCTATACAGGGTGCTATCGGCGAACCTTTGACAATTGACGCAAAACTCGATAGTTTTGAATCAGCCCTAGAACGTTCTCGCACCCTAGAACGCTTAGAGTGGCAGCAAGTATTAGTTTAAAAAAGAGTTAGTGGTGAGACAGCGCGGTCTTGGGGGTGGGGGTCTCCCCCATGAGCGACTGCGAACCCGAAGGGTTAGTTTTTAGTGGTTATGAATCAAAAACTTCTACCCACTCTACCCCCTCTTCCCCCTCTTCCCCCTCACATTTTCCATTTCTATTTCCAATTTTCAAAGATATGTCTGTAAAAGTTCTCGTTCCCACAGCACTTCAAAAATTTACTAATAATCAAGCAACTTTAGAGTGTAACGGTAGCACTATTACCGAACTCTTCGATTCTTTAGAAAAAGCTTGTCCTGGTATCAAAGCGCGTTTGTGCGATGAATCCGGAAAACCACGTCGTTTTTTAAATTTATATGTAAATAGCGAAGATATCCGCTTTTTAGATGGTGCAGCGACACCTTTAAAAGATGGCGACGAAGTTAGTATTGTTCCTGCTGTTGCTGGCGGTTAACAGCGAGCAGTTAACAGTGAGCAGTTAACAGTAACCAATTATTAATCATTGATAGTTTTTGATACATTTTTTACGGGGTAGGCGTAAGCGTCTACTCTTTTTTTTGAATGGTAAATATAGCAAAATTACGTTGTTATATCATGTCCGGCAAATCACACGTAATATGTCATTGCGAGTGGAACAAAGTGAAACGAAGCATTCAGCGGAGCTGCGGCTCATCGCAACATCTTGGGATTGCTTCGCTCGCAATGACGTTTAATTTAACTCCTAACTAACACATTTTCAAACCCTTATACAGTAAAGCTTTTAGCCAAAGTAAAAAAAGGGTTAGTTTCATTAGTTGTGAAGGATTTTAACACCTTTGACCTTCGACCTTTAACCTTTAATCTTCATCGGAGGCTCACATCTTGCACCATTGTCGTTAAGCCTTAATACCCGCCTCGGAATCAATTCCAAGGCTAATATACAAAGTACGTTAAAACGCACTGAAACCCTTACCTAGTCTGGTTTATCAGACTTCGTGTATAAGAAAGGAGAATTTATTCTAAGGCGGTTGGTGAGAATGATGCAAGATATCAGATTTAACGGACATGATATTAAATATGTTTTTTTATTCCAATTTTATTGCCTCTGATTAAATATGTTCGATGAAATAGAGCGATCGCTAAATTTCTATAAGCTCAAATAGGACAAATAAAAAGTAAATATCGAGGTTTAATAGATTCTTGGAATTAGTAAATCATTAAGCACCAATAGAATCAGGAATTGCCGCAAGCGTCACACAACTCTGGTGGTGCGTGAATTGGAATTAGTAAATCATTCAGCCCCGATAGAATATTTAATCTTCTTTTTACTGTTGTGAGGAGTTCAAATGAAACAAAATCTACTAATTTCTGCTAGTGGGGTAAGTTTGCTGTGCTTACTCGCCGGTTTGTCGCCGTTAAAAGCATTAGCTGTGGAAAAAATCGGCAACAGGCAAGCAATAAATAGCAGTGAAAACTTACTAGCTAATAAAGTCTTATCCCAGGAAAGTTTTTCATCCACGAACGCAATTATTAGCGAAAAAGTAAATAATCAATTTCGGTTTGATGTTGGCAGCCACTCCTTGGGGGAGTATGGCATTTTGACAACAAACGAAACAGCAGCCTCGGAGAAAAAAGAAAATGCGATTAGGGAAGCTAGACGCTTAAGGCGTATCCCTCAACTAAATAAACAACTAAATAAAAACGCAACTCTAATTGCCCAGGTTGCCCAAACACAACAAAAAACAAGTGCGGGGCAAGTTACATCGGTTTCCCAACTATCCGACGTACAGCCGACAGATTGGGCTTTTCAAGCATTGCAATCCCTCGTAGAACGGTATGGTTGTATTGCCGGATATCCCAATGGCACCTATGGGGGCAATCGGGCAATGACTAGGTATGAATTTGCGGCTGGTTTAAATGCTTGTTTAGAGCGCGTTAATGAGTTGATTGCCACAGCCACAACAAGTATTGTTGCCAAACAAGATTTAACAACTTTACAGCGTTTGCAATCAGAGTTTAGTGCCGAATTAGCAACTTTGCGGGGAAGGGTAGATACCCTGGAAGCTCGCACTGCCCAAATAGAAGCTTCACAATTTTCCACTACCACCAAACTCCAAGGAGAAGCAATTTTTGCTGCTATCGGTGCAACTGGTGGCGCTCCCGATAGTGATAACCCCAACATCATCCTGACGAATCGAGTACGGTTGAACTTGAATACCAGTTTTACTGGTAAAGACTTGTTAATTACTGGTTTGCAAGCCCATAATTTCGGCGGTGATGCTGATGGTAGTGGTAGTCTGCAACAAGGATTGGGATTGACAGCACCGGGAGTAAACCTGGCTGCAAGTAGTGCCCGCACGGGTATTGAACCTCAATTTCCCGGATTTACTCCCAAAGATTTATCTTCTAAAGATGCTAATAGTGTGGAACTGTACAAACTTTTGTACATTTTCCCTGTAGCTAACAAATTAACTTTATTTGCTGGTACTGCTGCGGAAGTCTCCGATGCTTTCCCTACAATTACTCCTTTTGCAGGAGAAGGGCAAGAGGCAATTTCTCGCTTTGCTGGATTAAATCCCGTACTACGGGTTTCCGGCGGTACTTCCGGCTCTGGCTTAGCATCGGCAGCAGGTTTTATCTTTACTCCATCAAAAAGCTTCGATATTCGCGCTCTCTACGCTAGCGTCAATGCTAATATTCCCAGCAGTGAAGAGGATATTCTTCCCGGAGTTTCTGGTACACCTTTAGGTTCGGGTTTGTTTGGTGGTAGTACCGTAGCCGCAGCCCAACTCACATTTAAACCCAGCAACTCATTGGATATTGGTTTGAACTATGCCAACAGCTACCACGAAATCAATATTTTGGGTACGGGATTGGTGAGTACCGATACTAATGCTTTAGGCTTAGCAGATGGAAATTTAGGGATTCCAGTAAAACTCAATTCTGTGGGTGGTACGGTAAATTGGCGCTTTTCGCCAAATATTGCTCTATCAGGTTACGGAGCAGCAATTTTCGTCGATGATTCCTCCTCTCAGGTGGATGCTTCCACTACCTTCACCAGTTGGATGGTGGGCTTACACTTCCAAGATCTGATTAAAAAAGGCAATACCGCCGGGATACTTTTCGGTCAACCTTTATACCGTACAGAAGCGGATGGTGATGCTAATTTAGCTACTGATGGTGTCGAACGCCAGACTCCCTACCATTTGGAAGCTTATTACAAATTTAAAGTCAACGACAATCTCAGTATTACACCTGGCGCATTTGTGTTATTTAATCCAGAGGGAGATGACCGCAATGACACGACGACAGTAGGTTTATTGCGTACAACTTTTACTTTTTAGTTGTTAGTTGTTATTTGGGAGGCGCGGAGGCTCGGAGTTTATAAAAATTTTCCTATGCCCGATGCCCCATGCCCATTCCCTATTTCTGATTAAGTCTTTGTTGCCAAAATTCGTTATTCTCAACTGTCATAACAATTCTTTTATAGTTTTCATTTTGCAACTCTATAGTTAAATAATTGTTTTTCCGATAATTTACTAACCAGAATTCTTTTCCTCTTTGACTGTAATAAGTTCCGGCTCTAACTAATCCTGGAAGGGCAGTACCGGGCGAACGTAATTCTTTCCAAGTTGTTTGAGGTGCAGTTGTTGTAACTTGTTCAATATGAGATAAAGGAATTTCCCATATTTTTTTAAACCGTACAGCTAAGAACTGTTCTTTTAACGTAAATTCGATTTGTAAACTTTGTTCTACTATATTTAAATTCATATTTTTATATCAGCCAATAGTAACCAATAACCAGTTAGGAGTTAGAAATTGAGTAGCGAGTAGAAAGTCGCAAGTCGCAAGTAAAACGTTTTTGATGCTTCTTGTCACACTTATTGGTAAATAAACTCGCTACTCGCTATTTGTTACTTTTAGAATCTTCCCCCTTTACCCTATCTACAATTCCCAATTACCAATTCCCAATTACCAATTCCCGATTCTCAATTCCGCATCATATGTAAAATGAAGATGATTCAAAGCAGAAGGATTAACCCGAGCAATGGCAGAAGAAACCAATAAAAACGAAGCAGCATCGGAAGATAAGCCCAAAGCTGCTGCTAAACCCCCAGCAAAAGCAGCAGGTGATAAGAAGCCCGCAGCCAAGAAAAAAGAAAAACCCCCAGCAGTTGAAGATAAACCGTTTGAGGAGTTTATGCGACAGCATTATGTACCTGCCCTTACAAAGGCGATCGCTGATGAAGGGGTGGAAGATTTGCATTTGGATTTCACTAAGCAGAAACTTCCGATTCCTGGATATGAAACAGCCGGGGAGTGCTGGCAAGTTTTAGGTAGCTTCGGCAATGGTACGCGCCAATTTAACGTATATTTCCCAGATGAAGATATTAAAGGGAAAAAAGCGTTTTCTTGTAATGAAGGCAAAAGCCCCAGCACTCTAGAATCATTTTTAATTGACGAACGTAGAATTACTCTAGATTTAATGGTATTTGGAGTAATAATGCGTTTGAACGGTCAAAAGTGGTTGGGAAGAAACTAAGTAAGTTCGTGAAAAATATAGGTAACGGCTCCATTTTCGGGGTTGTTACCTATACCAACATAACCAGACTTGTGCATCTCTTGTAAAGTAGCTTCTACTTGTGAAAATTTTGCGCCCGTATCAAGAACTCCTTGAGTAACGCTAAGTTTACCACCACGATTTTCGGCAGCTTTGAGCAACTCTACCATCAAGGTTTCTTGAGGCGATTGATAAATTTCCGATGCTATCGCTTGAGGATTTTGTGCAACACCGAAAGGTGATAAACCAGCTTTCAGTCTTAATTTTATTTCCCTTTCTTCTACCATATTAGGAATGAGAAATAAATCCACAAATTGCCCTAAACCAAATAAGCCGAGGGTAAACATCCATAGTAAACCCGTAGCTACCTTACCGTTATACAAACGATGCAATCCGCCAGTAAATCCTAAAAAACCCAAAACGTTGAGCATATAGGATATTTTCATACGCTCTTTTTCTTTGTCGTAATGCTTGTCTTTTGCTTCAACCTTCATATGATTTCAACTCCACCGAACACTTAAGGCAACTGAAATTTTTGTGAATTAATAATTGTCTATACTAACAATTAAATTTTAATGTAATCTTTTTATATCTTGCTAGGTTTTTATTTAATTAATAATGCGGTTATAATGAAATATTTATCTATGATGACATTCACTAAATAAAAGTCATCTCAAGGTCGCAAATATCTTTATTGTTGATTTCTGATTTACTATCGTAACGATTGCTGCGTGAATAAATGTGTATTATTGAGTTCCTCATAGATAAATCGCCCTCGTAAATAAAACTAAGTTTTGAATTATCTACCTCTAGGTTTTACACTCACGAACATCACAAATCCGGCTGATTCTGGATTTTAAGTTAAGAGTTAGGAGTTATAAGTTAGAAGCTTAAATATCATATCTCCTTGTCTCCCCTCTCTTCCCACTCTCCCCACTCTCCCTATTGTTGCAACTCTTAACGTTTTACTTAGTAATTACTACCAAACTCCTTGGTAAACTGATATTTATACTCAAATGCAATATTTTTGTATCTCAATTTTAAACGTGGCAATGTGTCCCGTTTAGACATCAAAACAGTGTCTACGTAGTTCTAATTAGAGGACTTGCAGCCGTAGGGCATACGGTCAAGATGCTTAGTGAGGGTAAATTCGTTTTCTACCCGGTGAACTAGGAATCCCTTTTTTTAAACATGGGGAATGTCAAAAACCCGACATTTATAAGAATCAGGACATGGTAGATTCCCTACAAAAACCAGGCTTTGAAGAAATACGTCCGGGTGTTAAAGCCCCAGCGAAGGAAACTCTGCTGACACCCCGGTTTTACACCACTGACTTTGATGAGATGGCTAAAATGGACATCTCCGTTAATGAAGACGAGTTAGAAGCCATCATCGAAGAGTTTCGTGCTGACTACAACCGCCATCATTTTGTTCGGGATGAAGAGTTTGAGCAATCCTGGGAACATATTGATGGGGAAACTCGCCAATTATTTGTTGAGTTTTTAGAACGTTCCTGTACGGCTGAATTCTCTGGCTTTTTACTGTATAAAGAATTAGGTCGTCGTCTCAAAGGTAAAAACCCAGTTCTAGCTGAAGGCTTTAACTTGATGTCGCGAGATGAAGCGCGTCATGCTGGTTTCCTAAACAAAGCAATGTCAGATTTTAATCTGTCGCTAGACTTAGGATTTTTAACCAAGAGCCGTAGCTACACTTTCTTTAAGCCGAAATTTATCTTTTACGCTACATATCTTTCCGAAAAGATTGGTTATTGGCGCTATATCACTATTTACCGTCATTTAGAAAAGCATCCCGAAGATAGAATTTATCCAATTTTCCGATTCTTTGAAAACTGGTGTCAGGATGAAAATCGTCACGGTGACTTCTTTGATGCCGTGATGAGAGCGCAACCTCAAACCTTAAACGATTGGAAAGCGCGTTTATGGTGTCGCTTCTTCTTGCTGTCAGTATTTGCAACAATGTATTTAAACGACATCCAGCGTCACGGTTTCTATGGTGCAATTGGTTTAGATGCAAGGGAATACGATAAAGAAGTAATTGAAAAAACCAACGATACTGCCGGAAGAGTATTTCCAGTCATGTTGGATGTTAAAAATCCAGAATTTTACGAGCGCTTGGAAATTTGCGTTAACAATAACGAAAAGCTTAGAGAAATCGTAAATTCCACAAAACCAAAATTTGTACAAATCTTCCAAAAGCTGCCTTACTATATTTCCAACGGTTGGCAAGCTGTTAAGTTGTACTTCATCAAACCGATTGATGCTGCTGCAATGGAAGGTAGCGTTAAATAAATTTTAGCGTTAGTTGGTTTTGGTAAATATTTATAAATCTCAATTGTAAGATGGGCTATTAACGCTCATCTTATTTTTTACGGTTCGTAATTTGGTTTAGATTGTATTAGTAAATAAGTAGGTGAACAAAAATATTTACCGTCATTATTCGCTGTGCGTTCACCTTTATGTGTTCCCGAAGGGTAGTAATCCTAACCCTTACGATAATCCTTTCTCTGAGACGCACCTAGCGATGAACGCGCTCATGCTTCGTTTCACTCGCAATGACAATGTGTAATTAATTTTGTTTAATTACTTAAATAAAATTAATTACCAGCGAATCAATAACAAATGGTGAGTTAGATCAATTTTGAAGTTACTGTTAAAAACTATATATAGTCGTAGGTCTAACACAACGACACGGCAATAATGGGGAAAACCTACACCCCATGTTGCCTTAATATAGCGGGAGGAATATCCGCACTGGTTTTTGCCTCCCCTAAAAGAATTTATATTTAATTAAGAAGTTATTTAACCGATAGCTGATAACTGTTCACTGTTCACTGTTCACTGTTCACTGGTCACTGGTCACTGATAAGCTTAATCTGAAGAGTTTTCTATAATTAAAATTTTTACGGTGTATATTATGCTGTTACGTTCGCTGATGACTATCTTTATTTCCTGCGTTATTGGAATATTTTCTTGGGTTTATGCTCCTGCCGCTTTAGCAACAACGCCGATTCCTTTATCAAATATTTCTTATCAAGAGTGTCCGCCGGAGTTAGCCGAAGGTAATGTTACTAGCGGCGGTGCTAGCAGGGCTGCAAATTGTTTTATAGTTACCGGTGTTGCCAAAAACATGACTAGCAAAACGGTATATGATGCGGATATTTTTGGACGTATTTACGATGCTAATAATAATTCTGTGATGCAAAATCGGACTCGACTCGGTTCTATCAGCGAAGTGCCACCGGGAGAAACTAATTTTGAAATGAGAATTACCGTTCCAGCAAATCAGCCTACACCTTTAAAATTGAAACAATTCAAAGCATCGGGATTTACTTCTAAAGTTCGTTACTAAAGATTGAACAAGAATCAATTGTGAAGTTGAAAAATAATACCGATTGTTTACTAGTTGAATAATTCATCAGTTATCGTGGTTAACAAATATTTGCATTTTAGATAACTGATGATTCACTAGACTAAATAAAAGAAATTCAGATTTCAAATTTCATACTTCATGCTTCCGGTTCTCAATATTTAGAAGCTTGAAGCCATAGGGCCAGCCAAATTTGCCAACAGTCCGCTGATTATGTTGAGCGCCAGAAAAGCCAGAATTGGAGATAAATCAATTCCTCCCAAGGGGGGAATTATGTTACGGAAAAGATTAAGATAAGGGTCAGTTACCTGGCTTAGCGCTGCAAATGGTTGATTGTACCAGTCAATCTGTGGGAACCAAGTTAGCAAAACCCGACCAATTAGCAAGAAGCTGTAAATCTGGGTAAATGTGAGTAGTGTCTGAATCAGCAAATTCATAGATATTTGGTGTTTTTTGAGTTTTGGTGAAAAGCCGTCTTATTATCGATTTTAATTTAGCTGGTAGCAAGATGCCGAGACAATAGTTTCGGTATTCATCTTTTTTTAGTTTTGTGCATTACTTTGTGCATTAAGTAACATTGAGTTTTTTGAGCGGCTATAAAACAATTTATCGCTTTACTTCCGCTCAAATTATCAATGTTTCATTAAGATTGTAATTCCTCGTTACGGGAGGAAAATTCGTTGATTCCGCTAGAATTTTGGTTTACATTACCCAATTGATCGCGTACTTCATCTATTGTGGCGTTTAACTGGGCAATTTTGTCTTCTAACGAACGTCGGGCTATTTCCATTTCTACTCCCGAAGATGCCGAGCCTTGCATCTGCCGTCGTTTAGATTTGTTCGAGTTTGAATTACCCTTACCCGATGCTTGCTGTTCTCTTTCATCTTCAGTCAATTCTTCGGCATCACGTCTCTGAGCTACAAGCGTGCCTATAACACCACCAACAACGCTGCCGAAAATCGCTCCAGCAAAAAAACCGCTTGCAAAACCATCCCGTTGACTCATATGTTTACTACCTTTACTTCTCGCTACTTCCTACTTTAATCATCACAGCGAATCTCCGCTTCCTAACTGCCTCTTTTTCTATTACCTTTACTTAAGTACCAAAAATGCGATCGCCTGCATCTCCCAATCCCGGCACTATAAATCCTTGCTCGTTAAGTTTTTCGTCAATCGTTGCAGCGTAGATATTTAAACTCGGATAAGCTGCACTCAATTGTTGCAGGGCAGGAGGTGATGCTACTACACAGACAATGCGCGTTAAAGCGGGATCGACACCTCGCTGAGTTAATTCTGACATAGCAGCCATTATAGAACCTCCTGTAGCCAGCATGGGATCGGTTATTAACACTCTGGTTTGGGGATTAATTTTTTCTGGTAGCTTATTGAGATAGCATTCTGGCTGCAAAGTTTCTTCGTTTCTAACTAAACCTAAATGATAAATAGATGCTAAAGGAAGCAAAGTTTGCGCTCCTTCCAACAATCCTAAACCAGCTCGCAAAATTGGCACCACTGCGACAGGAACTTCAGGATTAATTAATGTTGCAGGACATACTTCTAATGGTGTTTGAACAGTTGTTTCCAGAGTTGGCAACCATTCTCTAGCAGCTTCATAAGTTAACCAACGCCCCAATTCTGTCATTGCCGAACGGAACAATACAGAAGGTGTACCAGCATCGCGAGCAACCGCTAGCCAGTGCTTGATTAAGGGATGAGGTGGAACATAAACGCGTAGTTGTAGCGTCATAATATGTATACTATCGCTTCAATATATAAGGTATAACAACTGAAATATCATAATACTCTTTCAACCTGGTGACTAACGACTAAGTTGACATCCTCGTCAGCCATCTAAAATGCTGCAAAACATCGTTAAAAAATTATTGACAATATTTTTTATTAGTAGTTGACATTTATTCTCAATCAACGCTATATTAATTTTCAGTGTTCTCCTCTCTTTAAGGAACGGCAGGCGGGATTGGTCAGCAGTTGCGGACTTGTCCCTCTTTTTTTGTTTTGGGAATAGGGAATTGGGTATGGGGCATTGGTAAAGAATAGTTAGCAGTTAAGAGTTAGGAATTATAGTTTTTTAACCTTTGACCTTTGACCTTTGACCTCTAACCTTTAACCTAGATATAAAAATCTAGAATTTATTACAAATTATGCATGACGTGATTGTAATTGGGTCTGGTATTGGTGGTTTAGTAACTGCGACTCAATTGGTTGCTAAGGGTGCGAAGGTACTAGTTTTAGAAGGATATACTATTCCGGGCGGTAGCTCTGGTTATTTTGAAAGGCAGGGCTATCGCTTTGATGTTGGGGCTTCGATGATTTTTGGGTTTGGGGATAAAGGAACGACTAATTTACTCACTCGTGCCCTACAAGCTGTAGATGTTAGCTTGGAAACTATTCCCGACAACGTACAAATTCACTATCATTTACCTAATTCGTTGGATTTAAAAGTCGAACGAAATTATGAAGATTTTTTACAAAATTTAATTACATCTTTTCCTCACGAAAGTAAAGGAATTCGCCGCTTTTATGATGAGTGTTGGCAGGTTTTTAACTGCTTAAATCAAATGGAATTACTGTCTTTAGAAGAACCCCGTTATTTAATGCGGGCGTTTTTTGGGCATCCATTGGCTTGCTTGGGTTTGGCGAAATACCTACCGCAAAATGTAGGAGATATTGCGCGAAGATATATTAAAGACCCAGAATTACTAAAGTTTATTGATATAGAGTGTTATTGCTGGTCGGTAGTACCTGCCGATATGACACCAATGATTAATGCTGGTATGGTGTTTTCTGACAGGCATTATGGTGGAGTTAATTATCCTAAAGGTGGAGTAGGACAAATTGCTCAAAAGCTGGTAGAAGGTTTAATTAAAAAAGGCGGAGAAATTAGATATCAAGCCAGAGTTACGCAAATAATTAAAGAAAAAGGTAAAGCTGTAGGCGTAAAACTAGCGAATAATCAACATTACAGGGCTAAACGTATCGTTTCTAATGCAACTCGCTGGAATACATTCGAGAAACTACTTCGGGCAGTAGAAATACCAGCTAATGAGAAAAAATGGCAGCTGCGATACAAAAAGTCGCCCAGTTTTTTCAGCTTGCATATGGGAGTAAAAGCAGAATTATTATCTCCGGAAACCGAGTGTCATCATATTTTAGTTTCGGAGTGGGAAAAGATGATGGATTCAGAAGGTACGATTTTTGTTTCGATTCCGACGCTACTCGATCCAGAATTAGCTCCCCAGGGATATCATATCATTCATGCGTTCGTTACAAACTGGATTGATGAATGGGAAGGATTATCTCAGAAAGAATATGAAGCTAAGAAAGAAGCTACAGCTAATCGTATTTTAGATAAATTAGAAAAAATATTTCCGGGAATAAATGCCAACTTAGATTATTTAGAAGCGGGAACTCCAAAAACTCATCGTAGATTTTTAGGAAGAGTTGATGGTACATATGGCCCAATTCCCAGAAAGAAGTTGTGGGGATTGTTGGGAATGCCATTTAATCGCACGGCAATTGAAGGATTATATGTTGTGGGTGATAGTACTTTTCCGGGACAAGGTTTGAATGCGGTAGCCTTTTCCGGGTTTGCTTGCGCTCATCGGGTGGGGGTGGATTTGGGGTTGTAGAAAAATTATGGTGTTCACAGCACCTACAAATGCCGTTTCATAGCAAAAGTTTTTTAAATACAGTTGAGTAAAATTTTAAGTTGAATGATATGAATTTTGCTATTTTACCTGCCACTCATGTTTAACCACCCAAAAACTTGATTCGGAGTGAGTATTAATTCAATTTCTGGTAGTACAGGTAAAACATCCTTTCCCTGAAATAGTACGGGTTGTTTTCCCGGTTCAAATACTAAAATACTTGAATCATCAGCATCAAGAAACCACCCCAAACGAGTACCATATTTCAAGCAATGAAGAATATTACCAATTACTTTATTTGGCTTTTGCTCCGGTGAAAGAATCTCGATTGTCCAATCTGGTGAACTTTCAAAGTTATCGGGAACATCACCATCAACGGTAAAAGCAATATTATCCCATTTAAATACCGCTATATCCGGTATTATAGAACGTCCTCCAAAAGTACAGCGCAACTCTGGGAATGCATAAGCAATTTTCTTATCTTCAACTTCTTGGTTAATTGCAGTGCAGAGCTTTCCTTGTAAACGGCTGTGTCTTCCTTTTGGCATTGGTTTTTGAATAATTTGCCCGTTGATGTATTCGCTTCCTGGTTTAGTCTCTGGGAGTTTGAGAAATTCTTTTAGGGTTAACGGTTGGGTGGTTGTGACAGTCATAGCTCTTACTGAAGAGGGGGTGTTGATAGTTTAGCTTTTTTGATGTATGGAGATGTTGGGAATTTTATATATTATTTATATCGATGCGGATGTTGGATTATAAAATAATTTATATAAATTGGTGATTTTATATTGGCTTTCATTTAGCTATACTCTACATACAAACTGTTTTTTAAAATTATAATTTTTAATAATTGAATAATTAAAGTAACGTATGATCTATGTTTATAAATCCAATACATCATTGGCAAATAATGCTAATGATACTTACTGCACAATCTTTAGCTGTTTTGATTTTTGGGTGGATTACAAGAATAATTATTAGACTTAAATATAATACTCCTACATCTGATTGTCAGTTATTTGATTGCGGTAATTATAATTTACGCCCTGATTTTAATAACTCTAAGTTTCCTAAAAATTCTTTGGTGCTTGTTAGATTCAATACCGATAGAACAATTAAAAGCGAACATTTCTATACTAATACAGGAGACTGGATTTATGTTGAGTATGAAAACGGAAAACGGATTCAATATGCAAGTAATCCTTTCTCTCAGTTAGTTATGGCTTCATTCTGTGTACCTGGGTTTTTGATAATAACAGCTTTAAATATACTTAATACAATTGATTGGTTTTTCTACATAGATTCAGCTTCTTTACCTAAGTTTTTAAATTCTGATGTAGCTAGACTCTCTTTAGCTATTCCTTGGTGGTGTATGATAATCCAATTATTCTTTAGTCCCTTATTAAACTATCAAAAGTTTGATGATGTTTGAAAAGTAATAGTAATCTAATAACCCAGGTATCTAACAATTACACAATTCGGTGCGTTACGCTCCGCGATAACACACCCTACAAAAAAAAAGACGCTGCAATCAATGCAACGTCATAATCAACATAATCTATTCAAAAAATACCGTTGTCTACAGATTTTCTAACCCAACTGACTCAACCAATTGCTAACGTCTACTTTTAACTTTTTTCCCAATTTCAAAAGTTGGCGCAATTGATTTTTATCGGTATCGTTCAAAAGTTGAGCAACAGTTTTTGGCAGTATTCGAGCTTGCAAACAGTTGAAATACAATTCTTGGGAACGCTCTAGAGAAATACCCAAGTTTAAATATTGTTCTACTTCAATTAATCTTTCCAAGCGCTGTATCTGAAATTCAAAGCTACCGTTGGCATCGTATAATAATTGCCATAATAAACGCAAACTCAATAGCTCTAACAACTGCTTTCCTTCGGGAAGATTGAAATTACAGCGTAGATGTTTCGCTTCGTTAGCGATCGCCTCTAATTCTACCAGATGATTCCAGCTTAATTGTGGTTCGTCAATATCTTGCTCTAAAGCACGCAATGTGTTCATACACCTATATTCTAAGGCAATTTCTGCGGCTGCCTGTAATTCTTTAGGTGCTTGTAATCCATCTCTGTGGAATGCCATCAGCACTCCGTAATTATCCCTATAAGTCTGGGTATAAAGTTGGTCTACTCTTGCTAAGGTTTCTTGAGTCAATAACCCCATTAATCTATGACGTTCTTCGGCAAAGAGATTTTGTAAGTTGAAGGATTCTTCACCAAATAATTGGGTCATTACCAAAATGGTATGAGCTGCACTACCCTGCTGTAAGGCATTTAATAGTTTGTCTTTGAGTTGGGTGTAGCTGCGTTTTCCTTCAAATGGTTGGATGCAGCAGTGGAAATCCCAGCCACCTAAGTGCAATACAGCAAAGGTCATTTGCTGACTTTCCCAGGTAACTTCGGATACTAATTTCAAATGACCTACCGCTAAAGTTATCGAACCCAAACGCTGTAACTGATGGTCTAATTCATCTGCTGTATAGCAATAAATCTGTTTGTGCTGGAGTATTGAATCTTGAAGATTATTTTTTTCCGCCAGCCCAGACCATTTTTCTAATGGTCGGTGTCCGTTAAATAAGGAAGTAATTGCGTAGTGAGCAGCCACCTGCTTGAAGCTAATTTGAGATGGCAGAACTAATTGGCGATAAACTTCAGCACCAGTTCTAAAACTATCGATATTACTGGGGGCAAGTTCAAGTAACTCTAGAAAACCTTTTTCTAATTGTACCCCTGCAACTTCTGCTGCTAATTCCATCGCACGGGCTGCGTAGCGAAGAATTTGAGTTCCTTCGGGACGGGAAAGTTCTTCAAAAAACCATCCGCAACTTGTAAACATCAATAACGAATGACGCTGCATTTCTAATAAACGTAAAGCGTCTACCTGTTCCGATGCTTGTAATTTATGCTTTTGATGACGATTTAGGAAGCCCGAAATATTGCTAGGACTCCGATCTAATACTACTTCGATATATTCATCCCGCGCTTTCCAAGCATCGCGAAAGTATTTACTACCTTGCTCCTGATAAACTTCTACCAATTGATCGCGCAGCCAATTGAGAGAATCGCGCAGCGGTCTGCGCCATTTTAAATGCCAACCTGGAGCACCACCGCAACCACAATCGTCTTGCCATCTATCAACACCGTGGGCGCAACTCCAAGCCGTGACGGGTTTTAATTCAACTTCCCATGTGGGAGTATTTAAGCTGAGATAGTGGGCAAAATTAGTTACCGTCCAACCCCAGTTCGGAAATTCTTGAGTAAAAGCATAAGCCAGAGTTTTCTCGGTACCTTTTTTATGATGTCCGAAGGTTTCTCCATCTGTCGCAACTGAAATTACTTGAGACTGACGGCGATCGCCACGAACTGCTGCACCGACACGTCCGGCAAAATGACTGGAATTATAAACTACATCGCTAAAACCCATATCTCGCGAAATGGGGCCGTCGTAGAAAAATATGTCAATATATCGACGTTCGGAATTACTGTTTCCTGAATTTTCTGATAGGTAACAGCGATAAGGGCGAGTGGGATCAATTTGATTCCCCCCTACTTCATGCCATTCTGATTCGGGATCGTCAGGAGTCGGAATCAAACGACAACGTTCGGCTTGGGAAGGTGCAAGAATAATGAAGCGGATACCTTCTGAAACCAGAGCTTCTAAAGTTGCATAATCGACAGCAGCTTCAGCCAACCACATACCCTCGGGATCGCGACCGAAACGGGAACGGAAATCTGCTTTGCCCCAGCGAATCTGGCTGAGCTTATCGCGCTCGCTCGCCAACGGCATAATAATGTGGTTGTATACTTGCGCGATCGCATTGCCATGACCGTTTAAACGCTGGCTACTTTTCTTATCTGCCTCGATAATTCGCTGATATACGTCAATATCGTAATTTTGCAACCATGACATCAATGTAGGTCCGATATTGAAGCTCATATACTCGAAGTTATTCTCGATCCCCACTACTTCCCCATGCTCGTTTAAGATTCTGGCAAAAGCATTGGGACGATAGCATTCGTGATGAATTCGCTCGTTCCAATCGTGAAATGGTGCCGCTCCCGGCTGACGCTCAATCGCGTTTAAATAAGGATTTTCTCGTGGTGGCTGATAGAAATGACCATGTACCGTAACATAGACTCCCGCAGCCGTTTTTACTGGATCTAAATTGCGGGGATCGGTTTTTTCATTATCAATCAAATTTGCACCAACAGAAGTTGGTAACTCGTGCCGAGAAGTCATGTAGAGTTATTCCTTTAAGAGGTAAACTTGCAATTGCACCGAACAAAACCTAAATGTTTTCTTGCGTAACGGTATTTTCAGAAATTAGTGATGAAAACTTTACAAAAATAATTAAATTTCGAGGTTGTTTGGGCGCGATTGGGAAAGGCAGATACATCAAAATTTATACTAAATGCCTGTCATCTAATTTTCAAGGAGTCATGCAGACAAACTATAACAAAGAATTAGCTGTTATATTGTTAACTGAATATCACGAGCAAAATTTTCCTGTAAAAATAGGTGGGAAAATATTAACCCTCTTTTAATACATTAAAGCTCCTAAATCAGTATAGGATACATTCTGCATTTTTGATTTATGCAAAAAAAGATTGCCTACACTACGTAAAACGTAATCTTATTTTATATATCCGGAGAAAAAATCAAAACAGTAAAATCTCGGAACCACTTAACTATGGGGTTTGGAGTATCTTGGAGTGAGGTCGTAAAGTCTTAATATATTCAATTAGTACAAGGGATTGATGCTTGAATAAAAAAGCGAAGGAATAGTCTTGTAATGCTGAGCGTAAATGTGAGCAAAATAGATAACTACTTCTTTGGATACGAGACAACGCTATGCTGCTTATTATATAAGACTTGCGCTGAATAACTCACGTCAACTTCAGGTGACAAATGTCTGGAAAAAAGATTTTATTTTTGGTTCTGCTGGCTTTTATTCCCGTTTCTCTGGGAGCAAAGTATCTTGAATGGGGAGATTTAGTTATATTTATAACGGCTGGATTGGCGATTATACCTCTAGCGGCTTGGATGGGTACGGCTACAGAAGAAATTGCTGTAGTAGTAGGACCTTCTCTGGGGGGCTTATTAAATGCTACCTTTGGTAATGCAACAGAATTAATCATTGCTTTAATTGCTCTCAAGGCTGGTTATGTAAGCGTAGTGAAAGCAAGTATCACGGGTTCGATTATTGGTAACTTGCTTTTGGTAATGGGATTTTCGATGCTTTTGGGGGGAATTCGCTACAAAGAACAAACGTTTCAATCGTTAATAGCGCGAATGAATGCAGCCGCTATGAATTTGGCAGTAATTGCTATTTTGGTACCAACGGCAGTTAACTATACTTCAGAGGGAATTAGCGAAACTACTTTGCAAAATCTTTCTCTTGCTGTTGCTGTAGTTTTAATAATTGTTTATTTATTGACTTTGTTATTTTCAATGAAAACTCACTCCTACTTATTTGATGTAGGTGTGGCAGAAACAGAAGCAATGGAAACCCTTCACAATCCTCCAAATCTATGGTTATGGGTTGGAGTCTTACTTGCATGTACTTTGTGCGTAGCCTTTGAGTCAGAATTGTTAGTGGATTCTTTAGAAGTTGCAACGTCAAAACTCGGTTTAACAGCACTATTTACTGGAGTTGTTATAGTACCCATTATTGGTAATGCCGCAGAACATGCGACAGCAGTTACCGTAGCGATGAAAAATAAAATGGATTTGTCGCTTTCTGTGGCAGTTGGTTCTACGATGCAGATAGCTTTGTTCGTTGCTCCCATTTTAGTGATAATTGGGAAGTTTATGGGGCAACCAATGGACTTAGATTTCCATCCGTTTGAATTAGTCGCCGTTGCTGCGTCAGTATTAATTGCAAACAGTATTAGTTCTGATGGCAAATCGAACTGGTTGGAAGGAACTTTACTTTTGGCAACATACGCTGTTTTAGGATTCGCTTTCTTCTTCCATCCTGTAATTGAAGGAATCGGGTAAGCAGTTATTAGTTACCAGTACTCCACCACATTAATTTTGCTGGGTGTATTGCAAAAACAAGAAGGCTTTTTCTAGCCCTTCTCCCCCCAATACTAATCGGCTAAGCAAATTAAACTCGTTTTCAGATCCCCCAACTCCCTCAAAAAAGGGGTCTTGTTTCCCTCCTTTCTAAGGAGGGCTAGGGAGGATCTCGTCTTAACTGACAAGTATTGCGTCTCCCCCTTCCCTAA
This sequence comes from Rivularia sp. PCC 7116, assembly GCF_000316665.1. GTDB lineage: Bacteria > Cyanobacteriota > Cyanobacteriia > Cyanobacteriales > Nostocaceae > Rivularia. Next base: position 4,505,636 of record NC_019678.1, read on the forward strand.
ACTCACCCGTTAATTTTTATGGAACTAAAGTGGAGCATCTTACTTCCTAGCTCCCAATCTCCCCCTAACGGGTACTGCGAACAGTTATTACTCCTTATTAAGCTGTAAATATGTCTTATTAGTTCATGGAGGTGTGAACTTTAACCACAGATAAACTTTTTATCTGTGGTTTTTTCTGAAATTAGATCGCATCAACTCATTATTGGTGTAAATTTAATTAACTTGAAAAGCTATTCGCACACAGAGGCAATTGCTCGATTGTCTAGATAAGGTGTAATTAAGAATTTGCTATGGAAGAAAATACCAGTCAAAAACTACCAATGATATTAGAAGCAACTGCTGTGAATAGATTACCTACTTTGCGTTTTGGGGATAGAGGAAATTCAGTAAGGATTTTGCAGCGACTTTTAGTTGCTAAACGCTACCCTATTAGTGTTGATGGTGATTTTGGGGTTTTAACGGAAACTGCTGTTAAAGCTTTTCAAAGCCGTCGTGGTTTAAGAGTGGATGGTATTGTAGGTCCTAGAACTTGGCGAGCTTTATCTGCTTAAAATAAAATACGAGGGAGAATAATTAAAATTATTTATTGCCTTTATTTTGTTTCTCAAGCTCTAATTATACCTAATGCACTAAGAAGGAGAAATTCCTGGAAATCAAAGTGATGTAGATGTATACGATCTCATTAGTTTGAATCAATTAATCACTACGCATTTTTCCTGGCATTTTTTTTTGATTGATTGCGATTCAGTAGATTTAACAAGAGGTAATTTAACAGTAAATGTAGAGCCTTCTCCAACTCCCGGACTTTCTACGCAAACGCTGCCACCATGTAATTCAACTATATGACGTACAATTGATAATCCCAGTCCAAGTCCATTGTGCGCCCTGGTGCTGGAACTATCACCTTGACAAAAACGGTCAAAAACATAGGGAATAAACTCGGAATTTATACCCATTCCCGTATCGCTGACTTGAATTACGGCATAAGATAATTCATCATCGTTTGTTTTTTCTTCTAACAAATGTACTTCTACACAACCACCACAAGAGGTAAACTTAATCGCATTGGAAAGTAAATTCCACATGACTTGTCTTAAACGCTGACTATCACCAGCAACTAAGAAATCACTGTTTTTCAGTATCGCTTCATGGGGAACAGGAATTGTATTAAGAGATGCAATATGTTTTAAGGAATCAAAAGTATCTGCAAATTCTGCATTCTCTATATGTTCATTCATGTCTAAACTTTTGTGAATTGATAATTTGACCTCTAATTTCTTAGCAAGACTTGCCGAACGCAAATTTTCAATGGCTGTAACAATTATCGAAGCTAAATTACAATCTTGGATTGTAAGTTGCATTTTACCTTGAATTGTTCGCGATATATCAAATAATTCTTCAATTACATTATTGAGTTCTCTAGAATTACGCTCAATAGATTCTAATGCTCTTGATGTGGTGATTTCGTCTAGCTTGCGGACTTGTAAATACTGCGCCCATCCTAAAATACTATTCAACGGCGATCGCAATTCGTGAGATAAAATAGCCAGGAATTCATCTTTGATGCGATTTGCTTTTTGCAACGAATTGAGCAAGTTAGCCCGCTCAATAGCAATGGCTATTTGGTTGCAAACTGCCTGCATCAAAATTACTTCATCATCAATAAATGCCGAACGAGTACGACTAGCAAAGCTGATAGTACCTAAAAGCTTTTCTTGAACTATTAATGGACAAGAGTAATAAGCTAAAATACCTAAATTACGAATTGATTGCGTATCTAAATCTTCCGATTGGGGCGCATTTTCTATATTTATAGGGCTGCGCTTCTGAGCTGCGGTACCGCTAACTCCTTCGCCAAATTTGTATTGTTGAAAATCTTTTGCTTCAGAGAAAGTGATTCCACTATAAGAAGTTAATTTTATTCCCTGACAGTTTTTATCAACTAAATAATATAAATAGCAGTCTAAATCTAATTGCTCTGCAATTTCATGGTAAAGTTCTTCGATTAATTCTTCTGGTTGTTCCGAAGCAGTTAAATCTTTTGTTGTCTCAAATACTAATTTAAGTCTTTCGTTTTCTAAATCCAATGATTCTTCTAGCTGCTTTAGCTTGCCAATATCCTCAAATAAAGCAATACAGGTAGATGGATAACCAGGCATGGGGGGCAATGTATCTGCAAATACCTTTACTGGATAAACCTTATCTCTTTCATGCCAATTAATCTCAAGTCCTTCAAGTTTTTCACCTAAAGCAACTCTTATGGTTGGTGAAAGTTCGCTAGGAATAAGTTTTCCTTCAGTATCGGTAAAACGGTACAATTTACTATAATCTTCCCGAGACTGTGCTAAAGGAAATTGACCACCAGCCATTTCATTAGCAGCTTGATTGGCAAAGGTAACTTTAGCTGTTCCCGGTTCAACTAATAGCAGGGGCACCGGCATGATATCAAATAAGCTCTTTAACCAAAGCTGCCCAAAAATAGAATTTTCTTCGGTGTGGTTACATTCGCTCACATAAAAGATATACTTATGCGGCTTACCTTGTGTTTCTAAATGATTCCGGCTAAGTTTCACTTTAATTTGCCTACCATCAGCACAAATTAAATATTTAATATATGTCTTGCAATTTTCTACAGATTGAAATTGATAACAATCATTATTATCTATATCCTTAAGCTCTGATGGAGCAATATCAAACCAATTTAATTTACCTGCTTGCAAGCAGGTAAAATTATATCCTGTAATTCTCAGAAATTCATCGTTTGCAACATTAATACTACCATCGATATTTACTTCTGCAATACCTACAAGGCTGGCATCGACTAAACTTTTAAACTTAGCTTCATTTTCCCTTAATGCATCTACTGCTTTATCGCGTTGAGTGCAGGCAGCTTCAATTATCTTTGTAGCTCTCCCAACCAATATTACAAGAACAGCTATTGCTATCAAAGCTTCAGCTAGAATTACAAAAGCCGAATCAGATACCAAAATTTCTTTATCCCGAGTAAATAACCACCCTGTTCCACAAAAAATTGCAACAACGATAAGCGATACTAATATACGCGCAATTTTCACAAATTGTGAATGCACCATATCTTGACCCGAATTAGTTTGGCGTAAGTGGTTAATGTAAGACATTGATTATTTCATCACCGCATCTATCCCAAGCGATAAGTTTTGGTAATTCTAATGAATGGAGTATATATTTTCAATAGTATGATATGTTACTCCTGGGTAGGGATTGCATCTACCTTTGTACAGATTTTATTGTTTTAAGTAAAAAGTCAAAAAATGTATAAATATTAATTAAATTTATTTCACTATTTGCTGTCTATCTAACTGTAAGATGCCTGTATTTATGCTTAATCTAGATACAGCGGATATTTTAGCGGTAATTAACTTTATAGGTCTAATTGTAGATTGACAAGATTAAAATTTAGTTGAGCATTATATAAGACTAATATTACACATAAATATTTCACACATGTGTCAATTAAAGTTAGAGTTAAACCAAATTTAAAAAAAAGTGTCAAATAGAAAACAATTATGGTTATTTAGTACTTGATATGCCATAAAAATAATCGTTTTAAGGCAGTAGGCAGTCGGCAGTCGGCAGTAGGGGAAGAAGTAAGGCATTAACTTATAATGTTAACTAAAAAAATATTAAACGACTGACGGGACGAGCATTTAGAGTATTTAAATTTTGAATTTAGCATACTAGCAACTGAAGAGCCGCAATTATAGGTATTATCCAAATACAAAATAATTAAAAAGTATTTATTAAATATTGACATTTGAAGCGAACACAAGTAAAAAGCTATATTTTAATACTCGTAATTTACCAAAGAGATAAATAGCAAGACTAATAGAGGTCGAGGGACAAGTATTGACAGGAAGCTAGGATTTTGAATGCTCGTCTCAAGCGCGACATAAATTATCTTCTCAGAAATCATTTACACGAAATGCAGCAAGTGTTAGTTAAAACCCATAAAAATTTTGAGATAGTAGACTACATCGATAAAATCAGACATTTTAGGGAACAGTTTTTTGTTTGTCTTGCGTCATGAGGGGAAAGAGAATCGTTCGTTATACCCGGTTTGCAAACTTCCGAAATAATTCGTAGTTATCAATTGCTAACTGGTGATTACTTATTTTAGCGATAATCACCAAAAGCTAATTGAAAATTGCAATATTTCAGCCTACCTATACTGTAAATGTTAAGATATTTTTCAATATCTGGGCTTTTTCCCCTTTTCATTCAGGCAATAGGTGGGTTAACAATGTGGTGTATGTGTTTCAAATAATTCAAACGTTATGCCTAGAAGTGCAAGTGAATACGCAGTATACCTATTAATGGAAAGTGGACACCGGGAAGAAGTGCGTTTTCCGACAATTCAAGAGTTTCAGAAGTGGTACAGTGGCGAACTTATGCCCAAGGCTGCTTCTGATGACTTTATAAACGTACCAATAAAGAATATAAGCGGCGAATACATGGTACTTCGTCCTTCTAAGGTTGTTGCGATTCGAGTCGAGCCGATATTTAGTTCTAGTATTGAAAGATAGATTTACATAAATGATGAGAAAAACCCTTGCTTTGTTTTCCTTGAGCCTGGGAATTGCTTTAGTTAGCCCGCTACGTTCGGTTGTAGCTCAGGTGCCTATTATGACACCGCCGCCGCTGCCAAGTTCTCCTAGAAGAACAGTTCCGCAACCACCGCGACCTGTCATAATACCTACTATTCCGCCGAGAGTACCGCAACCGCAGCGACCATTAGAGTTAAGTCCAGTAACTCCGGTACCTCCACTAAAACCAATTGGCTTATCCGACAACTGTACGCCTAGATACGCTTGTTTGGGTTGGGATGAGCAACTTTTTTGGGGTGGAAAAGGCAAAGGTAAAGCTGGCGATCGCTGGGCATTGATTCAATCAATTAACAATAGTTTGGGTTACTTGGAAAAACCCAGCGCGGCCAAAAAATATCAAAATTATCCCGTCAAGGAAATTACGTTAGATCGAGTGCGGCGTAGTTTATTACGTTTTCGCGAATTGGTGCGTAAATCGAAATCCGCAGCAGAATTGCAAAATGCAGTTAGACGCGAGTTTCAGTTTTACAAATCAACCGGTAACGACGGCAAGGGTACGGTTAAATTTACCGCATATTATAAGCCGGTTTACGAAGCAAGTCGCGTTCGTACCGAAGAGTTTAAGTACCCCCTTTATCGAATACCTCCTGACTTTAAAGAATGGCAAAAACCACACCCTACAAGATTAGAACTTGAAGGAAAAGATGGTTTGTTAGGTGAAGATAGCCGTTTAAACGGGTTGGAGTTATTTTGGTTTAAAAACCGCTTTGATGCATACTTAGTTCATATCCAAGGTTCCGCAAAACTTAAGTTAACCGATGGTACCGTTACAGGTGTCGGTTACGCTGGTGCAACCGATTATCCTTGGACGAGCATTGGTAGAGCATTACTCAATGACGGAAAAATAACCCGCAAACAGACCACAATGCCCGGTATTATTAACTTTTTCCAGCGAAATCCCCGCGCTATGGACGATTATTTGCCGGTTTGGGAGCGTTTTGTTTTCTTTAGAGATAAAGGTAATATACCTGCTATCGGTAGTATCAACCTACCACTTACTCCAGAGCGTTCCATCGCTACAGACAAATCTTTAATGCCTCCCGGTGCGTTAGCATTAGTCAACACTAGATTTCCTTATGTTGGATATGGTGGAAGATTAATCTATCGCAAAGTTAGTAGATTCGTACTAGACCAAGATACAGGTAGCGCTATCAAGACACCTGGAAGAGTTGATTACTTCATGGGCACCGGGAAAGTTGCGGGCGATCGCGCTGGAGTTACAGGTGGTAACGGAACGTTATACTATTTGCTGCTAAAGAAATAAGAATGAGTATAGGGCATAGGGCATAGGGCATAAATAAACCTTTGTTAAAGCCTTCCAATACGAAAACCTATCAATATTCCTTCGTAGTGAGGAGTTACTGAAAATTTGTGACTCTTCACTCCTTATTTTTATAGATGATTTATGCAATACTTTTCGATGTGCAATTAAAAATAATTAGTAAATTTTCTCTTCCCAGTTCCCCATTCCCATTCCCAATGCCCAATACCCCATTCCCAATTATTTGACGAACAAACTTTCTACTAAAAACGACAAATAAAACAGCCTTGTAAATAGTTCTTACTCGAATTACAAAAATGAAATTCAGCGAAATAGTCCAAAAACTGGGTGAAACTGCCATTAATTCTAGTATATGTAGCTTACCGCATCTCGATCCAGACATTACTACACTCGCCGCCATTGATGAAGCCACAACTGGCACTATTAGTTATATAGAAGGCGCAAAATTTGCTGGTGCCTTAGATAATACATCTGCTAATGCCTTAATTTTACCTGCCGATGAAACATTACAGTCAAAAGCACAGGAAAAAGGAATTGCTTGGATAGCGGCGAAAGAACCGCGATTGTTGTTTGCTAAAACAATCAACATATTTTATCAACCTTGGCAGCCCGCTCCAGGAATTCATCCCAGCGCCGTAATTCACGAAAATGCAAAAATTGGTAAAGATGTTTATATTGGTGCCCATGTCGTAATTGAGCAAAATGTAGAAATTGGTAACAACGTCTGCATTCATGCCAATGTGGTGATTTATCCAGATGTAAAAATTGGCGATCGCACTGTTTTACACGCTAACTGTACCGTTCAGGAACGTTCTCGCATTGGTGCCGATTGCACGATCAATAGCGGTACGGTTATCGGTGCTGAAGGCTTCGGTTTTGTTCCCACAAAAGAAGGCTGGTTCAAGATGGAGCAGTCTGGCTATACAGTTTTAGAAGATAAAGTCGAAATTGGCTCTAATAGTGCGGTAGATCGTCCCGCCGTGGGAGAAACTCGTATTGGTCGCAATACGGTTATTGATAATTTAGTACAAATAGGACACGGTACAAAAGTTGGTTTTGGCTGTGCGATCGCCGGACAAACAGCAACAGCCGGAGGAGTCCGAATAGGTAATCGCGTGATTATTGCAGGACAATCGGGAATCGCCAATCAAGTCAAAATCGGCGATGGTGCGATTGTATCCGCAAAAGCCGGAGTTCATAGCAACGTCCCACCAGGAGAAATTGTCTCAGGAAACCCAGCGATACCTTACAAAATATATTTAAAATCCAATGCGATTATTCAAAAATTGCCAGAAATTTATCAGTACATCAGAAAATTGCAGCGCAAGTTTAAGGAATAGGCTAACTTAAGGAAAGGAGGCTCTGCCTCCAGTTATTAATAAATATGCCAGATATTAAACACCCGATTTTTTATAAATAATGCTTTTTCCACCCACCAACTCTAATAAGATTCTGGATGTTCCGAGGAAAGAAGCTTGATGTGAATTAATTTGATTTATAGATTAGCCAAAAATTTGTAGACTTAGTGATATCACGTCTCTCCAATCCTCTAAGAATACCGAATTTGTAGAATCAATCGATTGCTATTTTTGGGTAATTTTAATCTATGAATACAAGATGGATCTTGGAAAAAACCAAATCCAGCATTGCCTGTAATTGTAAGCTGCTCCGAACGGTTGTAATAACGCCATACATCTGCTTCTTTTTGAATATTTGAGCGAAAAAGCATTTTTAAAGGTTTGCGGTTATGCGATTTCTTTATCATAATGTGAGGACCTGTATTTTCTTCGACATCGGTAATAAAGAAACTAACAGTTACGAAGTTTAATCCAGCAACGTCGTAATGAAAATTTGTCGGTGGATATAATTTCTGAGTTTCAGCTTCATCTAAATCGGAAGCAAAACTCCAAGTTAAGTGGCGGGTGATTAAAGTCGGATAATAACCGAGATATTTTCTGGCGATTTCAATTAACATGCCATCGCGGACAATTTTATCTATAGTCGCGCATTTATCTAGATTGCTGACAAGCCCGCGCATAACCTGTCTTCCTTTACCTTGCAAACACCCGTTTTTGATATCCGAAGCCAAGAAAAAGCCATCATGCTTGGGTTCGGTACAGGGATTTAAATGAGCGAACGAACGAATTTTTTCAACAGCATTTGAATTTAGCTGCAATCCTAGATGTACTCCAGTTTCTTGAATATTATCTACGCATTCATCAAGTTGAGGGGGAGAAATTACTGAAGTATTGCTGATGTTTAATTTTTGTTGATAAAAATGAGGATTAGAGCGCTGTAAATGATTTTGAACAATGCTGTATCCACGACGAATTGTTTTGAATCTTCCTAAAGATTGCCAGCGCTTGCTGCTACCGATTCTTTTAGCAAAATCATTACTTTCATCAAGTTGACTTTTTTGCTTTTTTAATTGAATCAATGTACCAGTCATAATTTTTTCTTCTCAAAAGAAGTGGGTTTTCAACTGCATTAAATATGCAGCTACCCAGCGACCAAAAACAGAAGTTATTAGTAGAAATTCTGATAAATTAATGGTGTCTGAGTAATTTCTACAGTGCCATATTTTTTTATATTTTGACAATTGTTGAATATGCTTATGTTTTTTATAAATCTTTAATGAAAACTAAATACGATTAATTATTGTTTTTATATTTTTATAGATTTAATGAATCTGAATTCATATTATTTTAATCAAAGATACTCAATATAATGCCGATTATATTCCTGATAGTTAATAACGTTGATATCGGAAAAATAAACACAAATGTTAATACTGAAAAATATATAATTTTTTGCAAAAAAATAAGGATGCTCCCGACGCAACTATCATATTGTTCGCGTAGGGTGTGTGACGCTAGGAAATGAAAAGGTTTATAGCGTCACCTACTAAGCAGTAATTATGACAAAATCCTAGATTAAAATACAGTTATATCAATTCTCGATTTTTTGAATATTTATAGATGAAATTTTAGATAGCTAAACAATGAATACTATAATTATTTTGGGAATATTTTTATTTGCGATTCCACTACTATTAATAGAATGATTAGATACCGATACCGTAGATCAGAATTTAATTACGAAATGAGACGCGATATACCGCGTCTCTCCATACTAAAATCCTAATTTTTCTAAGATTGGTTTAGTAGAGACAATATGTCTTTGTAAACCAAGTTCTTTTGGACTAACTCCCAAAGCTAAAGCAACTAACTGCGGTAAATGCAATACTGGTAAACCTAAATTACGTCCGATAACTTTTTCTACCTCTGGCTGACGAGAATCTAAATTAAGGTGGCATAAAGGACAAGGTGTAACCAAACAATCCGCACCTGCTTCTATGGCTTCTGAGATATGCTTTCCTGCCATCTGAAAAGACTGAGTCGTAGCATAACTCGAAAGCGGCCACCCACAGCATTTAGTACGCCCTTGATAATAAATAGGCTCCGCCCCTACCATACGAAACACATTTTCCATCGCTTCTGGTTTAAAAGGATCGTCGTAGGTTGTATTTTGAGCGCGGAGTAAATAGCAGCCGTAAAAAGCCGCGCATTTCAGATTGCTTAATTTTTTGGTGACTCGCTTTTCTATTTCTTCTAAACCATAATCGTTTACCAAAGCGTAAAGCAGATGCCTGACTTCGGTACTTCCTTGATAAGGAGAACAGCTTTCTTTTTGCAACAAACTGTTAACTTTATTTAAGTAATCGGGATTATTTTGCTTGGAAGCTTTAAGTCGTTCATCTACATGACCGATAACACCTTGACAAGTGCTGCAATGAGTCAGTAAAGGCAGATTTAATTCCTCAGCTAAAGAAATATTTCTAGCATTGACTGTATCTTCTAATAGTTGTGAATCTTCCTTGAAAGTTCCAGAGCCACAGCAAGCAGCTTTCTTTAATTCAATTAGTTCAATGTTTAAAGCTTTAGAAAGAGCAACGGTAGAAGAATGTAGCTCTCGACAAGCTCCTTGAGCAACACAACCTGGAAAATAAGCGTATTTAAGCATTTGGAATAGAATACAATTTGAACAAGAAGGAAAAGTGAAAATTTAATCAGTCCGCTCTGGGGTTGCCGAATCGGAAGGGGAAGAAAGGTAATCTTGCCACTGGCGCGAGCTTTACCGAACCGACCGAATCGAGAAGTAGTTTGTCTCCCCATGCAGAGAAAAACTGACATGTATGGGAAATGTTTCCCCGAGAGTTACTTCCATGGAAGCAGCTTTAAGTAGGTCGTAAGAAGTTAAATTTACTCTATGGAGTTGAGTGCTTGTGTGGTATCAAGTGCTTTATTCTTTATGATTGGTGATGGTCGTCCATCTAAAATCAGTTTTATCATTGTCGTTCTCTTTTTAGTAGCTTTGAGTGTATATACCAATAATTAGTAACATTCAAGAAAAAAAAGCATAAAAATTGCCACGATAGAAACATATACATCGTGTATGAGAACGCGCTTTCCGATAAGATGTATATGCTCAAAACGGTGACAGCCATCAAGAGCGAATTCAAGCAACATAGCCGAGGTATTTAATCTATGAGCCAAGCGGAAATTTTTGACAAAGTAAAGAAAATTGTTGCGGAACAATTAGGTGTTGAAGATGAGAAAATCACCCCAAATGCCAATTTCGCCAATGATTTAGGGGCTGATTCTTTGGATACGGTCGAACTAGTAATGGCTTTGGAAGAAGAATTTGATATTGAAATTCCTGACGAAGCCGCGGAAAAAATTACTACAGTTCAAGAAGCAGTTGACTACATTAATGAAAAAGTCGCCGCATCCGCCTAGCATCAGGAATGAGTAATAGATAATTGGGGATTGGGGAACGGAAACGGTTGATGCGTTAGTAGAAAAAAGTTGGTAGAAAATCTAATTCAAACTTTTATGTCTCGCTAACTATTACAATTTTCTTATCCCTAGTTCCTAATTTCTAATTACAGGTTCCTATGTGTTGTTCTGCAACGTAGGTCGAGCCACCATAACTATCATCATGACAGAATTTAAACGTAAGCGCGTTGTTGTAACTGGTGTTGGCGCGATTACACCGATTGGTAACACACCAGAAGAATATTGGGAAGGATTAGCCAGCGGTCGTAATGGCATCGGTAAAATTACTTTCTTTGATGCTTCAAATCATGATTGCCATATTGCTGGTGAAGTGAAGAATTTCGATCCTCATAATTACATGGATCGCAAAGAAGCTAAGCGGATGGACCGATTTGCCCAGCTAGGGGTTTCGGCAGCAAAACAAGCTGTTAAAGACGCAAATTTGACCATCAATGATTTGAATGCAGAACAAATCGGAGTCATACTTGGCTCCGGGGTGGGTGGCATCAAGGTTATGGAAGATCAGCAAACGATTTATCTTGACCGGGGTCCCAACCGCTGTAGCCCTTTCATGATACCGATGATGATTGCCAATATGGCTGCGGGGTTAACGGCAATTCATACTGGAGCTAAAGGACCTAATGCCTGCCCGGTTACAGCTTGTGCTAGTGGTTCCAATGCTATCGGTGATGCTTTTCGCATTATTCAAGACGGATATGCTCAAGCCATGATTTGTGGCGGCACTGAAGCTGCAATTACACCTTTATCTATTGCTGGTTTTGCTGCTGCTAGAACGCTTTCTACACGTAACTCGGAACCCGAAAAAGCCAGCCGTCCGTTTGACAAAGACCGCAATGGCTTTGTTATGGGTGAAGGTGCAGGTATTTTGATTCTTGAAGAACTCGAACATGCTTTAAGTCGTGGTGCCAAAATTTATGCCGAAATGGTTGGCTATGGCATGACATGTGATGCTTACCATATGACTTCACCCGTACCAGGTGGAAAAGGTGCTGCAAGAGCTATACGTTTAGCACTCAAAGACGGCGGACTTACACCAGAAATGGTTACATACATCAACGCCCACGGTACCAGCACCCCCGTAAATGACCCCACCGAAACTGCTGCCATGAAAGAAGTTTTGGGAGAACATGCTTATAAAATAGCAGTTAGTTCTACCAAGTCTATGACCGGCCATCTTCTGGGCGGTTCTGGAGGCATCGAAGGAGTAGCAACAGTATTAGCGATCGCCAATAATCGAGTTCCTCCAACAATTAATTTGGATAATCCAGACCCCGAATGCGATTTAGATTATGTTCCAAATGAAAGTCGCGCTCTGGATATTAAAGTAGCTCTATCCAATTCCTTTGGTTTTGGCGGTCACAATGTCACGCTGGCTTTTAAGAAGTACGCTTAATGAAGCAAGGATGAAGTATGAAACACCGTTTTCAAATTCATCCTTCATCCTTCATGTTTAATACTCGCTTATGGCGGCTTCAGTAAGGTGCATCTGCGCCTTGCTGAGCAAATTAGTTTAATTAAAAACGGAATAACTGTAGCAATCCTCTATACAATTAATCCCAAGTCCCTTCATAAAAATCTTGCGATGGTACCTCTTGTCCGTCAACAAGCAGCAATGGGATGATAATTATATAGCTATGCTGGGAAAATCAAAATAACCCCCGTGGCGAGCTACATAAAGCTACTAAATGAACGCTAACGTCGTTAAAAACAATCGTATTATGGCTGTTGCAACCCAAACCCAAACCCTCGAACAACTTTGTATCAACTCAATTCGCTTTTTAGCAGTTGATGCTGTAGAAAAAGCAAAGTCCGGACACCCCGGACTACCTATGGGCGCAGCGCCAATGGCGTTCGTGCTTTGGGATAAATTCATGCGGTTTAACCCCAAAAACCCCAAATGGTTCAATCGCGACCGCTTTGTTCTGTCTGCCGGTCATGGTTCTATGTTGCAGTATGCTCTGCTTTATTTAGCGGGGTTTGATAGCGTCAGCATAGAAGATATCAAGAACTTCCGTCAGTGGGAATCAAGCACTCCCGGACACCCCGAAAACTTCATGACATTAGGGGTAGAAATTACTACCGGACCTCTGGGTCAGGGAATTGCTAATGCAGTAGGTTTGGCAATGGCAGAAGCACATCTTGCTGCCATGTACAACAAACCCGATGCTAAAATAGTTGACCATTACACCTACTGTATTCTAGGTGACGGTTGCAACATGGAAGGTATTTCTGGTGAAGCTTGCTCTTTTGCAGGACACCAAGGTTTAGGCAAATTAATTGCCCTGTACGACGACAACCACATTTCTATCGATGGTTCCACCGACGTAGCATTTACCGAAGATGTTTCCAAGCGTTTTGAAGCTTACGGCTGGCACGTTCTTCACGTTAAAGATGGTAATAACGATTTAGACGCAATTGCTAAAGCTATCGAGGAAGCTAAGTCTGTCACTGACAAGCCCACCATGATTAAGGTGACAACCACTATCGGTTACGGTGCGCCCAACAAACAAGACACAGCAGGTATTCACGGTGCTGCTCTCGGTGCTGATGAAATCAAACTTACCCGCGAAAACTTAGGTTGGAAGCACGAGCCTTTTGTAGTACCAGAAGATGCTTTAAACCACATGCGTAAAGCAGTAGAACGCGGTGCTGGTTATGAAGAAGACTGGAATAAGACTTTTGCTGACTACAAATCCAAATATGCTAAAGAAGCAGCAGAATTTGAGCGTTATTTAACTGGCAAGCTTCCCGATGGTTGGGACAAAGTATTACCTACATACACCCCCGAAGATAAAGGATTAGCAACCCGTAAATACTCTCAAGATTGCCTCAACAAACTGGCATCAGTTTTACCAGAACTAATCGGTGGTTCGGCTGACTTAACTCACTCCAACCTAACCGAAATCAAGGAATCGGGAGAGTTCCAGAAAGGTCAACATCAAAACCGTAACGTCCACTTCGGCGTGCGCGAACACGGTATGGGCGGTATTTGTAACGGTATGGCTTTGCACGATTCGGGATTAGTTCCTTATGGTGCAACTTTCTTAATCTTTACAGACTACATGCGTGCTGCTATCCGTTTATCGGCACTATCGCATACTGGAACGCTCTGGGTTATGACTCACGATTCCATCGGACAAGGTGAAGATGGTCCTACCCACCAGCCAATTGAAACTTTAGCTTCTTTGAGAGCTATTCCTAACCTCAACGTAATTCGTCCAGCAGACGGAAACGAAGTTTCTGGGGCTTATAAATGCGCTATCGAAAGAGCTAAGAAAAAAGACCCCACTTTATTAGCGTTCACTCGTCAAGGTGTACCTAACTTAAAAGGTACTTCTATCGATAACGTGGCTAAAGGTGCTTATACCTTAGTTGATTGCGACGGAACTCCAGATATCATTTTGATTGGTACTGGTTCTGAAGTACAGCTTTGTGTGGGTGCTGCCGAAAAACTTTCCGGTGAAGGTAAGAAAGTCCGCGTAGTTTCTATGCCATCTTGGGAATTATTTGAAGATCAAGATGATTCTTACAAGGAATCCGTTTTCCCATCATCTGTTACCAAGCGGGTATCCGTAGAAGCTGCTGCTAGCTTCGGCTGGCACAAGTACATTGGTACTGAAGGCGCAGCTGTAAGTATCGACAGATTCGGTGCTTCGGCTCCTGGTGCAACTGTTATGGAAAAATTCGGCTTCACTGTTGATAATGTCGTAGCAACTGCTAAGAAAGTTTTGGGTTAATTTTTAGGTTAATTGGATAATTCAATAATTGAATAACTGTGTTTAAGGTGGGTTTAGTAGCCCGCCTTTTTTGTATTCAATTAGAATGTCAGCATCGATTAAAGTTAAAATATAATTGCTCAAATCGCGTATTTTAATCTTATACTTTTCCCTAAGATTAATTAAAAATAGATTCAAGTATTCTCGTTTTCTTTCATTAATTAATCCGTAAATATTTGATATCGTAAAACCTATTAGCCTGATGATAATATTGATTTTTATAAGGGTCTTTTTCACTAATTAAAGTAACTTGATGATGATAATACTGCAAACCTTTTAATGCGATTAAATCACTGTTATATTGTTTTATCGACTGCTACCTCCTCGACGACGACCTTCATCCGGCGAACCTAAATTTTGAGGAACTCTTTGAGCAACTACAGTGGGAATACTATTATTTTCAGCATCTGATGCTTGTATTAATTGGGTTGAATAAGCGCTTGCTTTTAGTGGGTTGCCAATAATAATGATGGGTATTAAAGAAATCAAGCAAGCTAATTTAGAATATCTTTTAGTTGAGTTTAGGAAAGTCATTGTTTTAAAATTTAGGAATCTGTATTTGCTACGCATCAGCACTTTTAATAACTTGGTGCGGATTCTAGCAATTATTCATTTCTATATTTTTGTAGTGATTCCTAAATCTGATTTATGCAAATTGAAATTGCTTTTACTGCTTTCCCGATTTTATTGTTACGGAATTTACAAAAATCGATAACCACTTATTCTTGACTACAACAGCACAAATAATTAAAGCTAAGGCATTGGGAACCAGGGGTATCCAACCTGCCTGAGTAAATATGCTACCGCAAAGTACAAAAAGTGTTATGAGTGAAACTGCGATCGCGATTCCTAAATAAACATTTCGACGTACGAACCAAGCGAGACTTGCTCCTAAAACAGACCAAGCAAAAACCCATAAAGCTTCTAGCCATTGGGGCAACCACCAAATCAAAGGTCTTTTATTTTCAACAGCACCGAGTATCTGGCTTATCATCTGCGCTTGTACGTATACCCCCGGAACTTGCCTTTGATTGTTTGACGATGATTTGCTATAGGGAGTTTTCCAATAATCGGCACTAGATGAAGCTGTAACTCCAATTAAGATAATTCGATTTTTAATCGATTCAATTGCTGAAGGTTCAATTTCATCTTCCAGAATCTTTTTGAGTGCAATTATAGGAGCAATTTTTTTGACTGAAGCTAAAGAACGATAATTAAGCAGTATTTGATAACCTTGTGCATCTATCTGCTGGTAGCCACCGCTATGGGATTTTAATCGCTTAAATACAACGTCGTTGATTACTAATTGATTTTCTTGATTAAATTTTGGCTCGTAACCTTTATCCTGTAAATATTTTTTTGCTAACAGATAAGTGAAAGCATATTCTGAATTACAAGGAGAATTGAGGGGGGGATTCAAAAATAAAAGTTGACGGCGGGGAATATCATCATCATCTGCGATAACATCACCAAAGCCGACTTGTTGCCTGGGAATCTCATTCGAGACAGAAACACCATCTCTACCGTCGTCGCTAACTGAAACTTTGCAAACTGCAAAAATACGATTGTCTTCTTGCAAACGTTTAACTAAATTGGGAAAATTATTATCGGTAGAAAAATCGCGATAAATATCTATACCAATCGCTTTTGGTTCGTATTTATCAAGTTTTACTAAAAGTTTAGCCAGCGCTTCATCTGACAGCGACCACCGCAGGTTCATTTTCTTCTCGTTTTGGTATTTAATATCGGCTTCGTCAATAGTAATTATTAACAAGCGTGGATCTGCTCTTTCTACAATTGGACGCAACCGCATTAAATGGTCGTAAGCTTTTAATTCCAGAGGTTGAAGAATTCCGAAATAACGCACTCCCATAATGCTAGCTGTTACAAGCAGGCTGGTTAAAATGATTAGTAAAATATTTTTGCGGGAATAAGCAGGTTCTTTTGCTCTAGTATTACTGTTGCTAAGATATTCCCCTCCACTATTTTCTTGTGTTTGAATTATTCCAGAACTTATCGGATTATTGTAGATAGGTTGATTGATTAAATTTTCGCTAATCAGACCTTTTTGCGTCCAAATTATTGGAGCTTCGGTAGGATTTTGACAGATTACTGGTAGCCAAGTAGCGCAGGGATAATTTGTTTCCAACACCTGCAATCTTTCTCTAGCAAAACGTACCGCAGTATATAAAGATTTTCCTTGAGAAAATTCAGCCAGAAAATATTTGAGAAAATCTTGAGCAACCAAATCTGGTACTGGTTCGCGCATTACAATTACTTGGGGAATCTGCAAATCCTGTAATTGCTGCGCTAGAGCCAAACTATCGCAGGAATTGAAAATTGCCAGCTTTAAACCACGTCCGATAGCTTGTTTGAGAGCGTACTTTATCTGCTCAATGGTAATTGTATCCGTTTGATTGATATATACCAAACCGTTATTTTTACCAGAAGTATGACCTGCAAAAAATAAAATATCCCAACCTTCTTGCCAAAGCTGCTCGTTTAAATCCGACAATAAAGGCTCTACTAAAAATTTAATTTCTGCTTGATGCGATAAATTTTCTAAAAAATTGCGGTCTTTATCAATATCAATTCCCGTGCTTTCACCAAATATTGCTAATATTTTGACTGTATTTCTTGGTCTATTAAAATCAAATCTATTTGGTTGTTTATGTTCGTAAGTACTTAAAGCGACTTCTGTTAAAAAATAATCTTCAAAAAAATTCCACAAATGCCAAGGTAACCGCCGAACAGAAATATCATTGCGACCGTTATTTTCGATGATGAAGCGTATTTCTTGGTTTGGCTTTAGCTGCGTGCGTAATTGACGCTCTATATTGCTAAACTCCGGCGAACTTAACCATGCATTAATTAAAGCTGATAGTTGATGACTTAAATCGGTTAAATCCAACGATGAAAAATTAGTAATATTCCCTTCTTCAATTTCTAATTCATCATCAATATCAATTTCTCGACTATTACCCAAACACATACTTTGGTAATAAGCAGCATATAGCGATCGCCAACCCTGGTAAATTCGAGCAATTTCCGGTGCAGGTGGCAAACTACCCCCTACTTTCATTTTATAAAACTTACCAGTCTCCCCTACTTGTACCGTAATTGCAGGGAAGCCTTCAAATAAATTACCTTGCCCCAAGCTTAAAATAACTAAGGTACTCATAAACTATCTACACGCATATTTAAATATCTTAGAAGACGGGATATACAGGAGGTATATTTATTTGTTTAGTTAATGTTAATAAGCTTATCATAAAAGTATATTGGCAGTTATGCTCATCAATAAGTTAATCGAAAAGCTACCGTAAAATATAACTGCGTTAATATTGACAAAGAAGTACTATACAAAAGCGAAAAAAAGAGTTGATTATGCAAGAAGTAAAAAAAGAAAATCCAGAGCTTATTAATCGAATTAAACCGATAGTAGAAAAATTAATAACAGGAAATAGCCTATATCAAGTAAAATTGAATAAAGATGAAATGGTGAAAATGTTAGTAGATTTATTTGCTAGCTTTTCCGAAGAAGAATTTAAAGCAATTCCAGAGAATGAACTTATTCGTAGAATTAAGAAAATATTAACTTTGGAAGCTGTTTCAGGTACTTTAAATGATTTGACACCAGAGCAAATTGCAATTTTTGATGAAGCCGTGGAAGGTAGATAAATCGGGTGGGTTATTTATTAGATACAAATATTGTGACTTACATACTGAAGAAAAATCTTACTCTAAATAATAAGTTACGACAAGTAACTCGTTATGGAGAAGAAGTATTTATCAGTTGTATAACTTACTATGAAGTTAAAAGAGGTCTTTTAGCTTTAAATGCTACAAGGCAATTAGCTGACTTTCATCAGTTCTGTATTGATTATGATGTTTTATATTTAGATGATTTAGAAATAATAGAAACCGCTTGTAGAATTCATGCTGATTTGAAGAAAAAAGGTAGACCAATTCAAGATGCTGATGTTTTAATTGCTGCTACTGCTATTACACGCGGGTTGATTTTGGTTTCTAATGATTCGGATATGGGAAGAGTTGAGGAGATTGAGTTGGAGAATTGGGTGGAAATATAAAGTTAATAATTAAAATCAGCATTGTTAAAATAAGTTTGATAATAAAATTATATAAATTTTATGGATAGGGAAGAATTAAAAGTTTGTAGGTTGGGTAGAACGAAGTGTACGCGAAGCGTTCTCGCAGAGTAACCCAACATCATAACTTAGAGAAAACTAAATAATTTAATTCCAAAAAATATTTAATATTACACTGAATACTATGATAATTTCATATCAAATGTTGGGTTACGCCGCATAACAACTATTCGTTAACTATCAAAAATATTAGTGCGCCGCGAGCCCAACTTACGAATCTATTTCCTCATGATTTTGGTGCGCTCGCGGCTGAAGCTATAACACACCCTACTCTTTAAGATATAAACAATCAAATGTTGGGTTACGACGCATAGCAGGTTTTAGTTAACTATCAAAATTACTAGTGCGTCTAACCCAACCTACAAGTTAATACAAACTAACTTTAAGTTACTAATTACTCATTAACTGGCATCACTACTTTCTTAGCCAATCCCAAACTTTGCAATACTTTAATAGCCCACCAAGTCATATCTATTTCCCACCAACGCAATCCAGCTTTTGCTACATTCGGATGAGCGTGGTGATTATTGTGCCAACCTTCACCATAAGTTAAAATCGCTGCCCACCAAAGATTGCGGGAATTATCTTCTGAGTCAAAAGTGCGATAACCTCTGATGTGAGTCGCAGAATTAATCAACCAAGTGGAATGCCAAAGTAATACTGCTCTAAGAACTACACCATAGATTACAAAAGACCATCCGCCTAAAGCATACAGTAAAGCAACCAAGGGTATTTGCAGCAATATAAAGTAGCGATTTAACCAACGATAGAATGGTTGGCGAACTAAATCGGGAGCATATTTTTTGTACTGTTCGTAGTCAAAAAATTCCTCAACAGGATAGATCATCCACAGCATATGACTCCACCAGAAACCACGCTTGGCAGAATAAGGATCTTTATCTTCATCCTCTGTGTGAGCATGGTGTAATCTATGTCCGGCTACCCAAAAAATTGGACCTCCCTGAATTGCCATCGCTCCGATAATGGCAATGATATATTCCAGCCATTTCGGTACTTGTAAGCTGCGATGGCTTAAAATTCTGTGATAACCCAAACAAATACCAATACTGCCGAATAGCCAATGTAAAAATATCATTACTCCCAAAGCAGACCAAGAAAAAAACCAGGGAGCTAACAAAGCTAAAACATGAATCGAACCTATAAATAACGTAAAAGTCCAACTCAAAGCAAGCGGTTGCTTACCCTCAGTAACAGCCGAGCGTGTAGTCATAATTATTTCCTTAGACTGTGAGTATTATTAATAAAACTAATTAGATGTATTCCGTTTCCCCAAAACAACCTACCTAAAACCAAAACCAGGTAAGATGCGTAATCGTAGACAAGTACATGCAAGCGTCACTTACATTCTTACGTTAACAAAGATAAAATTAAAATGCAAGTACTACTTGCATGACATTTGTCACGTTTGTAGAGTGATGAAATTTCAGCAAATCATTCATACGAGAATACGAATCCAAATATATCTACCTACCTCGCAGTGAAAACTTATAATGTCCAATTCCCAAATAAGCTCAACTCGACAGCGAATAATTAATGCAGCAATAGAATTATTTGCTGCTCAAGGAGTTACCGAAACTACCACCAAAGCAGTTGCAAAGTCGGCGAAAGTGAATGAAGTTACATTATTTAGACATTTTGGAAACAAACACGGGTTGCTTTTAGCAATAATTTCCGAATCACCTGTATTTCAAGAGCTTAGCGAATATTTAAAAAATCAAGCTACTGAAAGTAAGAGCGTTCGCCAAGCCTTGAAAAACTATTGTGAGGATCGCTTGCAGGCTTTAGAGCGATCGCCGAATTTAGTTCGCTCGGTGGTAGGAGAGGCTGGTAATTATCCTTTAGAAAATCGTCAAGCATTAGGACGAAGTTTGAAAGAAGCAAACCATTATGTTGCTGAATTTTTAGCCATAGTGATGGAGAGGGAGCAATTGCAGGCACATTTAGCACCTCAAAAACTAGCGAGCTTGCTGAATATTATGCTGTTAGGGTATGCCGTGATGGAATTTACGAGTGAATTTCATGAACTTTGGCATGATAAAGATGATTTTTTAGAGGATTTGGTAAGTTTATTTTTGATGGGGGCTACTAATTCTAAGAGTTTAGTTACGTCGGAGTTAGTACATGTAGAAAAAGTAGTCGATTTACCAGCAAATACAGTTCAGTTGATTTTGCAACGTGCTAAAAAATCTGGATTACGAGATTACGCTTTAATATATATTTTATTTGGAACAGGTTTATCAACCGCAGAAATTACTAATTTAGAGCGAAATCATCAAATTTGCGACACAAATCAACACTTATTGCAAATAGTTAAAGGTGAATTTCGCCAAGTTCCGATTAATCAATGGATTATGGGTAAACGCTATGGTTCCTATACTAACAACCCATTAACTAGATATTTGAAAATTCGCAAAGACAAGCATTCGGCATTATTACTTAATAATGATGCAATGCCAATTTCAGTAACAGAAATACAAGAATATTGGCAGAAAATAGTTGAGGGATTATCAACGCCAGAAGGACAACAACCAGCCATCGAACAAGCTCAACATACTTGGTGTGTAGAAATGCTTATGAAAGGAATAAGCTTAGAAAATATGAGTTTAATTACGGGTTGGGATTTGCAAGAATTAGAACCATATGAACATAGAGCTAAAGAAAAATTAGCTTTAGAACAAGCGATAAAATTAGATAAAAATTAGATAAAAACTAGATAAAAATTTTTGACTTCCAACCTAATAATTTACAGTTGCTTGAATTTTACTTTCTTCAACTAATAATAGTTTCTATTAAGTATAAATTACTATAGTACAGATGCTTGTATTTAAATTGTGAGTGTTTTATTATCGAGACTCTATAGATAGTCAAAGATTCTTAAATGGTTACGGCAGCATTTTAAGAAAACTTTGTAGTAAAGTAAATTTAAGTTGCTGAAGAAAGATTGTAGAAGATATAATTTCAATACAGTTTAATTGTAATTTATGATTTCAAATATTTGCTTAACTTAAGTTAAGACTTTGACACAAAAGTATAACTGTATTGATGATATTTTTCTATAAAATCAAATTTAAGCTTATTTTAGGAGAAAGAGTATGGCGAATAATATTACTAGAAGTAGTTTAGCTAGATATATTTTTAGACCTTTTTCTATCGCACGCTCAAAGTTATTTGCTCTAAATCAATCAAAACCGAATCAAAGTTATAAGGAATTAGAAGATTCTCAATCAGAAGAATATCAAATAGATACAAATTTACAACAAAATTTGCATCCTTATTTAGAGGATAGAGTAGAACCATCAGTTCAGCATATTATATTCTCTTCGTATATTAAGTATTGAAATAATTCTTTATGATGTCGGTTTGGAGCAATTTGTCCAAAGTATTATCATTTTAGATTATTTTGCTTCAAAACCAGACTTATAGACATAAATAAAATTTTGTTTATTGTCTTTGTAGATAATATTCAATCCAAATTCAACCTTTTATCTATCCATTGCTTTGATTTCTGGATAGCTTCAGTCGGAGTCACAGCGTAAGGTACTGCAATAGCACAGCCTCTATCGTAATTTACCCAAGCAGCATAAATATTTTGTTTGTTAAATGTATCGCGTTCAATTTGAATTTTGCATTCGCGATACTCAAAGGACATCATAATTTTCGGATAATGAGGTTCTATCATAGTTTTTGATTATAAGATTGGGGAAAATATTTATGTAGAGATTTTATCTCCTATGCTTTTACCAAATTAATATTTAGAAATAAAAAAGCTCAAAATTGGGTGAGTTGTTACCCACCCAAAGTTAATTAAAAAATTATGCTGCTGCCATATTTTGAGCAACAAAGTCCCAATTAACTAGCTTACCTAAAAAATCTTCGATATAAGCGGGGCGTTTATTTTGATAATCCAAATAATAAGCATGTTCCCATACATCCATAGTTAATAAGGGAATTTGTCCGCTAGTTAAAGGATTATCAGCATTCAAGGTTTTGGTGACTTTTAAAGTATCATTATCTAGCACCAACCAAGCCCAACCGCTACCAAATTGAGTCGCACCGGCAGTTTTGAAAGCTTCGACAAATTTATCAAAGCTACCGAAATCAGCATCGATTTTTTTAGCTAATGTTCCAGCAGGAGTACCACCACCATTGGGTTTCATGCATTGCCAATAAAAAGTATGATTCCAAGCTTGTGCAGCGTTGTTAAAAAGTCCCTGCTTTTCGGAATTTCCAGCTATCTCCTTGATTACTTCTTCAATTGACTTTTTATCAAATTCTGTACCTGAAACTGCATCATTGTACTTCTTAACATAAGCAGCATGATGTTTGTCATGATGAAACTCTAAGGTACTTTTAGAAATAGCAGGTTCTAAAGCAGTGTATTCATAGGGTAAAGGTGGTAATTCGTATGCCATTTTATTCTCCTCTCTTAATATCTCTCTTGGAACGTTTTAGAAGTTAAGGTTAGAAATTACTTGATGTTAAATCTTCTTCCAATGGTTTAGCATTTTAGTTTAACTATGCTATTCCATAACGAATAATTTATTTATTGAAACTACCAAAAGTAGTAAAAAAAATACAAGTAAAACTACCTTAACTTCCTTGCGTTTAGATAGTATCGCAATCTGAGAAAATTAAAAATCCTCTTCCAGGGGATGGGGAACTTATCCCGATAATGGATAAGTAAACTTTTATAGTTATTATTATGCTAATGACATAGATATTTTATTTAAGTATGGTTAACGCAAAAGATTCTCAAAAAAATATCTCCTCGTTCTAACGAGTTGTTTAACAATCATATCAAGTCCGGCTAATTACTTACGATATAACCTTACTGAAAAGATGGCGGTTATTATCTACTACTCATTACTCATTACTTATTACTTATTACTTATTACTTATTACTTAGCCCTCACAGATATGATAACTGTTTAACCGGACATGATATCAGTGGGCACTTTATCAAAAAATTTTAAAAACAGACCTGATTTAGGAAGATATTAATAAATACTTTGCATTACTATACTTAAAAGGAAATGAAAGTTGTTGAACAAAAAATCAGGTTGTGATTTCACATTGTTGGAGATGTCGCACTGCTAAGTCTCTACAGCAGTTTGATGTTAATTTTGAGGGTTGGGATAATTATAATTTAAAAACTCCTCCGCACTATTCTTATCACTCACTTCTTTATCCAAAGTAGCTGTCAATAAATCATCTAAAATTTGCTTATATTTTGGTCCTGGTTTATATCCCAACTTTTTCAAATCATTACCATTTAACGGTGCTTCTACATTTGATAATACTGTCAAATAATACCAAATTTTTCGTCTAAGACTTCGCGGACTTTGTAACGCTATAAAAATCAACATTGGTAAATCGTATTTCCGTAGCAACTTAACTACTTCAGAACGTTTTACACATTTATCTAAATTATCTAAAACTATCTTCTTCGCTTTGTCTAAATTTTCTAATCTTTTAATACTTTCATCCGGAAATTGTAAGTTTTTCGCGACTTTTCCGCTATATTCCGATGCTAAATGAGCAACTATAACCTCCAAACGCATCTGCCAATGAGAAAATCTTTTTTCCCCAGAATCAAACTTCTGCAAACAACGTTCCATTAAATGCAATTGTCGTAGTAAACTCTCATCTAATTTCAAAGTCGGATGAATGCACTGTAGGGCATCTAATTCACCCAGCATTTTTAAAGCACTTTTCCAATAGGAAGTTTGCAAAATATATTTCAATTCCGACTTCAGACGAGTTTGCAAAGCTGGAGTTTTAGAATTTTCTTTTGCAGTACGGTTATAGACACCACTTTCGATTGCGTAGCGAATATATTCTTCTGTTTGTTTTTCTAAGTGGAAACCAAGACGTACTGCAAAACGCACGGCTCGGTAAATCCTTGTGGGGTCTTCAATAAAGCTATTAGCGTGTAAAACTCGAACTTGTTTGGCTTGTAAATCTAATAACCCACCAAAGAAATCAAGTAATTTACCTGGTTGAGGAGGAGTTAACCGCAAAGCCAAAGCATTAATCGTAAAATCGCGGCGATATAAATCTTGACGAATCGAACTTGCTTCAACTACCGGATTTGCTGCTGGATAAGGATAAAACTCAGTTCTTGCCGTGGCGATATCTACACACAGCGAATCTAATTTTGCATCATTGTGCCATAACAAAGCAGCAGTTTGAAAATCACCGTGGACATCCAAACGCGCACCAGGGTAAATTTGCTGAATCGCTGAAGCTAATTCCACACCAGCACCAACATCGGCTGCATTGTGGAAACCGTCAACCACCATATCAATATCTGGAATCAGTAACGGTTCCTCGGAATTCGCTAACAATAAATCTCGTACCGCACCACCAACTATATATAAATGCCAACCCCGTTGTTTCGCCTCTTTTGATACTTTGGTGAGAAACTCCCATAAAGCAGGTGCAAGTCGGTTACGTAATTCTGCTAAAGTCGGAGTTTCTGGACTATCTCTTTTTTCTTCTTCTCTATTCTCATTTATAGTTTTCTGATGCAGTTCCCGTAAAACATCGGTACGAGTTACAATTCCCAGCAGCTTTCCATCTTCTAAAACTGGTAAACGTCCGATATCGTAAGTCACCATTAAAGATTCAATTTCAGGTAATTCCGAATTCGGTGAAATCGTCTTGAGATTCTTGGACATATAGCCTTTCACCGGAGCATGAGCAAAACCGTGGTGTAAAGCAATATCCAAATCGCGCCGCGAAATTATACCAACTAAATCCCCCGAAGTCTCTACTACAGATAAACCAGAATGTCCGTAACGCAGCAAAATCCTATGTGCTTCCTCAATAGTTGTATCTGATGGAATAGTACGCACCGGAGAAGACATCAAATCTCGCGCAGTTGGTGGATGGGGAATTGAGTTTTTTAATTTTTCAACAACTTGAATTAATAATTCCTGCGAATTAACATCCTTTAAACTCGCAGAAGCAGCTTTTGCGTGTCCACCACCACCCAAAGGAGCCAAAATCTCGTTAAGATTAGTCTCCGGAATTTGCGAACGACCAATTATTGATAAACGATTCCCACTTTTTTTCTCATATTCATGAGCCAATAGCAAAGCGTCAATTTCCATCAAGTCAACTAATTCTGACGCTAAACCAGACAACCCACCAACAAAATCATCAGTTGCCAGAATTACCCAACCAACCTTGTAACCGCGTACCTTTTCAATTTCAATATCTTCTAAAGCAATTTTTAATAACTGTTGTAAATGAGGAGATAAACCAGGCTCAATATAGTCACTCACCACCGATAAACTAGCACCCTGCCGCATCAACCAAGCCAAAGCCAAAGCGTCTTCTGGTGTAGTGTGGTCAAAGGTTAAAGAGCCAGTGTCAACATGAATACCCAAAGCCATCACAGTAGCTTCAGTCGCAGTTAGAGCAATACCCTGCTTACGTAATTCTTGTACAACCAAAGTAGTAGCAGCACCCACTGGATAAATATGAGATTCTGTAGCGGGAATATCCAAAGTTTGTTCTAAATGATGGTCATAAACAATAATTTTTTCAACATTCGGTAAATCTAACCATTCCGCAGCCTTTCCCAAACGTTCCCGCTGCTGAGTATCAACCACCGCTAAACAGTGAATATCCTCAGTCACTACCGCACGTCGTTCGATTAGCGGATATTCATCTCGATGCAGCGCCAAAAAATCCTTGACAGCAGGATGGCAGCCACCGGGTAAAACGATTTTGCTACCCTCAAGCAACCGCGTCAGCCCCACCGCAGCCCCTAGCGTATCAAAATCTGCTGTTGTGTGGCATAGAATTAAATTCATCTTGTTGATGTTTGGGAAGAGTTTTATTTATTTATTTTAAATCGTATTCGGACGGGTGAAAGGAAGCCGAAGCCAACATTACGCGAACATTCACCCTCAGACTATAAGTCTGGGGCTATACAAACAAAGCCCACCTTCGTGGGCTATTAAATGATTAATTTTATTGCTTTGTAGGTTGGGTGAAGCAAAGCGCAACCCAACATTATACGAATTAGAGTGTTCGCGAAGCGTGTCCGGAGCACATAACCCAACATTACCAAAAATTAGAAGAATTCAAAAACAAATAAATACTACGCTTGTTTATAAACGCATTTGGCATTCTCATAAAAATCAAAACTCGGATGTTGGGTTACGACGCGTTTATATTTTTCGGTATTGATATAAATTTTTCGTGCGTCTAACTCAACCTACAATCTACCAAATAATTTTAACTGTTCGGAACGGTAGTTGTTAAATTTAAGTTAGTTGTAAGTTCGTAGGTTGGGTTGAGGAACGAAACCCAACATCATAATATAAATTCAAAAAAATAATTTTAAAATATCTTATCAAATAAAAAATCTCTGATTTTGGGTTACGACGCATTTATATCAATTACTCGTGCGTCTAACCCAATCTACAATCTATTCTATTAAGGTATCCATATAATTTTTTCCACCTTGTTTTATTTTAAGTGCAATTGATTCTTGTATTCTTAGGCTAGGGATATTCAGAGGTTTTAATTCATGTTGGTTAATTTAGCCGAATCCGACGAGCAAATTCTGGAATGTTTTCCTACAATATTTCAATTACGTCCGCATCTCAATAAGGATAATTTTGTAGAACAAGTTCGTCGTCAACAAAAAGATGGGTATCAACTTGCTTTTATAAAGGTTGATAATCAAGTAGTAGCTGTAGCAGGATTTTTTGTTTCTGAATCTTTAGCTCATGGAAAATTTTTGTATGTTTATGATTTAGTTGTGGACGAAAATGTCCGTTCAAAAGGTTATGGGAAGCATATCTTTGATTGGTTGCTTGATTATGCTAAGTCTAAGAATTGTAATGTATTCAGATTAGATTCTGGGGTTCAACGTTTTGATGCTCATAGATTTTATTTCACACAAAGAATGAAAATTGCTAGCTATCATTTTTCTTTGTCTTTATAATTAATTATTTAACTAAAAATATTTTGTAGGTTGGGTTAAACGGAGTGCAACCCAACTTCAGCAATAACTTAAATAATTAAATACAAAATTAGATATAAACATTCATATATAAATGTATTTGGCATTGCCTCATAAAAATCAAAACTCGGATGTTGGGTTACGACGCATTTATATTTTTCGTTCTTTATATAAATTACTCATGCGTCTAACCCAACCTACAAATATTAATTATTTTCTACCCCCTCTCCCCTCACCCAAGCCTCAATCCTAAAATCACCAAGTCCCTTTCTACACCATCAAGCTCCGCAATTCCTGGCATATGTCCCCAACGTTCAAAACCAAATTGCTCAAATAGTTTTAAACTTGCTTCATTATGACCAAAAATAAATCCAATCAAGGTTTTCAAACCCAAGTTCGGGCTTTGACGAATCGCTTCTTGTAAAAGTATTTTTCCTAAGCCACGCCGCTGATAGTTTGAAGCGATATAAATACTCACTTCGGCGGTTGCGTGATAAGCTGGTCTTCCATAAAAAGGTTGAAAACTCAACCATCCAGCAATCACTTCCCCAGTTTCTACTACCCAAAGGGGATGTTTTAAAGGAGAACGTTTTTTAAACCAATTGATGCGACTCATTACAGATACTGGTTCTAAATCCGCTGTTGCCATACGGCTGGGTATTGAAGCGTTATATATTGCGACAATCGCGGGTAAATCATTTTCAGTCGCATGACGGATAATCATTTGTTGTTTATGAACGACAATATTAAGAAATGATACAGAAATATAGATTATATTTGTTATGCCTAGTGCAATTATTACAGGTGGCTCTCAAGGAATCGGTAAAGCAACGGCGCTTTTATTTGCCCGTAAAGGATACGACTTGGTTTTAACAGCGCGATCGCTAGAAACTTTGGAAGCGACGGCAGCCGAAATTCGCGCAATTGGAACCAAAGTATTAGCTGTACCTTGTGATGTCAGCCAAGAAGCAGAAGTAAATAATTTAATACCCAAGGCTTTGGAATATTTCGGCAGCATTGATGTTTTAATCAATAATGCCGGGGTTTGCATGACTGGCCCCATTGAAAATACTTCTTTGGATGATTGGCATAGAGTAATCGATGTAAATCTCTGGGGATATATTCATACAATTCATGCACTTTTACCACATTTTTTAGTCCGCAGTGCTGGAACAATTGTAAATGTTGGTTCTATCGGTGGTAAATTACCGTTACCAGAAATGACTGTTTACTGTACCAGCAAGTACGCAATTACGGGTTTAACGGAAACCTTGCGATTGGAATTAAAACCGAAAAATATTCATGTAAGTGCGGTACATCCGAGTGCTACCAACAGCAACTTTATGGAAAGAGCGCAGTTTCGTGGAAGTAGCGAACAAGAAGCAGAAAAACGACGTAATTCCATGAGCAGTTTTTTAGAATCTCCAGCAGCGAGCAAACCAGAAGATGTTGCGAATGCTGTTTGGGATGCAGTCAAACATCAAAAAGACGAAGTAGTAGTTGGTAGTGGTTCGTTTATGTCAGCCGCTTATAAATTTTTCCCCGGATTAATGCAGTTGGCGATGCAGACATCTAAACAGTGAACAGTTAACAGTGAACAGTTAGCGTTACTTTAACAATTCAGCAATCCGAACGCGCGGGGTGTACGGCTCAGCTTATTCTAGAGGGACATACAGTTATCAATCAACAATAAGATTTTGAGACGAATGTATATTTAGTCCTCTTAAGAGGACTTTTGCTATGAGCCGGGGAATTGCATTCCCCGGTAGATTGGTTGCTAAAGATTATTTGCTCTGATATTCTTACTCGCTTCCCACTTTTGCCCACGCCACTTGCTACAACCGTCGTGTCCCTCGGCAACACAGTGGCTCCTCTTCCCCCTCTCATTCCGCTGCTCACTGTTTACTGATAACTGCCTTCAGACTGATGTAAATCATCAATTCTTGAATAAATTTCAGACTATAGACATAAATAACTATATTGCCGTAAAAGTCAATATATTTTTACTAAAATAAATATATGTATCCTGATACCCTATATTTTTAATTGCAAATTAAGGAAAATAAATATATTTCCAAGGTATATCTAGATGCTATTTAGGTATTTGTGTTTTACAGGGACACAAATAAAAACTTTTTAGATTAATCTGATTGGTGCATCATACTTTCCTTTTTGTAACTGTATAAATTTATTCTTTAAAAGTTGATTGTTGACACAAAACCCTCTTGCTTTATGTAAGTGATTGGGTAAATTTCGCTATGCCAACAAGATGGTAATATCCTATGCAAGATAATATTACAACAAAGAAACCGGTTGAAAATAGAAAAATTAATAAAGCTGAGGAAATTGCTTTTCTTGTTAGTAGAATTAGAAGCGGTATTTGGCTCTTTGGTATTCCATCTTGGCTGTTCGGGATTGGTGACAGGAGTTTTGCTGCATTTGCCGATGGTTATATATCTGTAATTGAAGTTATACAGTTATTTACAGCTTCTTTGTTTTTTGCAAGTTGGCTATTCTTAAGACCTGAAAATTCGCCCTTAAATGATGATGTCATAGCTTTACAAGGTAAATATTGCACTAATTATGCTTTAAAGTCGAATTTGAAGCAGAGATACATGATTAGTCAAGAATATATATTACCTTTTCCTTATATCTGCCAAATTTATCATTTATTAAATTTAAAGCATTTAGAAAGCATTCACCACTTTAGTCTCAATAATTTGAAAGTTGTTAATGTTAGTGATTTTCAGCTTACAGAGAATGGTGGAGCCATCAAATTTCAAACTATTTTAGATTCTCCTTTTAATCCGCTACGCATTTGGAGACAGCCGACTGTCGAAGTCGATTTAATTTTGCATAATCCTTACACTGTAGAATTAAGTATTCCCGTTTACAATCAAAAAAGAATAACTGTTATTTTTCATGCCGTTCCTTTGAATGAAAACGAACATTATTTCTTTATCGATATTTACAGCGATTTAGAATGGTTCAAACCATTTTTACAGTTGTTGCTACATTTTGCTTCTTGCTTAACTTTGTTTGAAGATATACCTTATTTACGCAATTTATCTGAAAAGAACCGAGATAGTTTACTTAAATTAGGTAGAGCTTCCAACTGCAAAAGTATGTCGCTTTACAGAAGATTTGTTGAACTATACGGGACTAATTTGAATAGTTACCCGATGCTTAATTAAATTAAGAGAATTGGGAATGGGGCATTGGTAATTGGTAATTGGTGATTGGTAATTATTTCAAGATATATTCTGGGAGCAAGATGCTCCCACTATGTATGGTTTTACAATTCCTAACTCTTAATTCCTAACTCCTAACTTTATTTAAGCTCTTGCTAACAATGGCGCGGCGGCTAGCAAAGTTTTCGTATAAGGATGTTGGGGGTTGGAGAAAATTGCTTGGGTTGCTCCGAGTTCGACGATTTTACCACCGTTCATGACGGCGATTCTGTCGCACAAAAATCTGGCTAACCATAAATCATGGGTGATAAATAAATAAGTTAATTCAAATTCGTCTTTTAATTCCAACATCAAATCTAAAACTTGCGACTGTACGCTGGCATCTAACATACTTACAGGCTCATCGCAAATTACTAATTTGGGACGGGTTATTAAAGCACGAGCGATCGCAACTCTTTGTTGTTGTCCCCCGGATAAGTCGGAAGGATAACGTTGGTAGTACATTTCTGATGGGTTTAACCCGACTTTGTCGAGCATCCACAATACTTCCTCTTTTGCTGCTCCGGCATCGGCTAAGTTATGGATGATTAAGGGATCGGCTATATTCTGCCCTACTGTCATTGTAGGATTTAAACAAGCATGGGGATCTTGAAATATCATCTGCATTTGTCGTCTTTGAGAACGTACTTGTTTGCGCGACAAACTGGTTAATTCTTTACCTAGAAATTCAACTTTACCCCCGGTAGGACGAATTAATTGCAAGATTGTCCGCGATAAGGTACTTTTTCCGCAACCGGATTCGCCAACTAATCCGAGAATTTCTCCTGAATACAATTCCAAGTTGATCCCATCTACTGCTTTGATGGTTTGTCCTTGCCCTTTAAATATTCTTTCTATAAAGTTTGGTTCAATAGTATAGTGCTGTTTTAATTCTTTGATTGCAAGTAAGGGCGTGACGTTGGATGATTTTTTGTTGAGACTGGTTGAGAATTCTGCGGCTGTATCTACATTTTCATCTGTAGAAAAAGTTTGAATGTGCAGTGCTGCTTGTAAAAGCGAACGAGTATATTCGTGCTGCGGATTTTGAAACACTTCCTTAGATAAACCAGTTTCTACCATCTTTCCCTGGAACATTACCCCAATGCGATCGCAATATTCGGCAACCATTGCTAGGTCGTGGGATATTAGTAGCAATGCCATGTTTTCTTCAGCGCATAATCTGGTCAATTCTTGCAAAATTTGGGCGGAAACTGTGACATCTAGACTAGTTGTCGGTTCGTCAGCAACGATTAATTTCGGATTCAATAATAACGCTAAAGCGATTGCAACTCTTTGACGCATTCCACCGCTAAATTCGTGGGGATATTGACTCCATCTTTCGGGGGGGATATTTACTTTTTTTAAGGTGGCAATGGCTTTTTCTTTTGCCTGCAAGCTAGAAAGTTGAGGGGAATGGGCTTTGAGAGTTTCAAGACAGTGGTTACCAATTGTCATTAGTGGATCTAACCGAGTCATGGGATCTTGAAAGATTAATGCTACTGCCTCTCCACGAAATTTACGCAGTTGTTCGGCAGTCATATCAAATACAGGTCGTCCTTGAAACATTACCTGCCCCTGAATACGTGTAGAGTCGGGTAGCAATCGCATCGCTGCACGTCCTAATGTCGATTTACCACAACCGGATTCTCCAACCAGTCCCATTCTCTCTCCCGGTTGCAGAACAAAAGAGACATCATCAACTGCCCACTTTTCCTCTTCATTGCTGCTTGTAGGGTAACCCACGCGGAGGCTTTCAATCGACAATAAAACATCACTCATAATTAGTTGCTAGTCCTGTTAGTCATAAGTCCCCGAAAGGCGCATTTTTACCGTTACGGATGAATATCCACATTCCCACAATGGTTGAGAATAATTAACTGCACGCTTAAATTTTTATACTTTAGCAGATTCGCTTTATAAACCTTGTTACCTATAGCATCCAAATCTACGAATTATTATTGGGTATTATCAATTACACGGGTCGGCATAAACCTTTATATTGCAATTGTTTTAATCGACAACCTATTTTTATTGCCAGACGCGAAAAAAAACAAAAAAATCGCGCTGTAACTAATCCTTTTAACCTAAATCGGCAGAAACAACCGAACTACAACTAATTCATCAGACATAGTAGAAAATACTTCTATATGAGTATGACCTAGTTGCCAAAATATCGGAGAAAAATGTTAATATCAACTTTAAAGCTAAACACCACTCTACGAGTAGATGTGTTGAAAAAATATCAAGGCTAATACTAAGTTTTTACAAATTTTTTCTTTTCTAAAAAGGAAAAAATGGTGTAAGAATATACTATTAGTTGTTTTTAGTTAGTTAATATTTTCATTTTAATTATTCATTCGTCATCTGCTACTTTATCCATCTTAAGAATGGCATCGCAGTATCCAATCAGGGTTGTTAAACGTTCTGTTAGAGCATCTATTCTTTCTTTGATAGTAGAAGCTTGTCGCGCTCCTTGAAAAAACATTATATCTATTTGTAATAGCCGTAACTGCTTGCTCATTTCAGTCTGATAGGACTGCTCTGTAGGATATTGAGTAGTCAAAGGTACAATATCGGCACGAAAGAAGCTTTGCAAAGATGCCAGCCGTTGGCGCAGTTCGGCAGCATTGGTTAGATTAGAAGAGATATCAGCTTGCAATTGGCGCAACAAGGTCTTAAATGCTCGATATTTCTGCTTATTAAGAGACATAGCAATGTTTATTGAGATAGTATTAATGTCAAGAATTTTATCTCATACAATAATCTAATCTTTTAAAATTAATTTTTCCATAGCCAACTGCCTCAAATTTGATATTGAGGCTTTATTCGCCATTACTCTTTTTCAACAATTATGATGCGGAACAATTATTCCATTAGAAAAACATTGCTAGCGGAGAAAAATTCTTCTAAATTAGCAAAATTACCCCGTTCTTTAAAAGCAGCATCGCAAAAACAGCAATGTCGTTTGCGTCGTCCATCTTCTTTAGATATTAGCCCCGTTCTCTCAAATATGAACCCTACAGTTGTAGATTCGCAGATTAATATTCCTCTTCCGGAATGGTTGGAAGATTGTTTAAATTCAAAAGTAGATCGTAGCGATCCTCAAGCTGCGGATAAAGATTTAATTAGTCGTGCATTTAGATTTGCTTACCATCTTCATGAAGGACAGATGCGTAAATCTGGAGAACCATATATTTGTCATCCTGTGGCTGTTGCCGGAATTCTCAGGGATTTAGGAGGCAGCTCTGTTATGATAGCAGCTGGGTTTTTACATGATGTAGTTGAAGATACAGAAATTACAATTGAAGAAATTGAAGAACGGTTTGGTGAAGAGGTAAGACGCTTAGTTGAAGGGGTTACAAAGCTTTCTAAAATCAATTTTAAAAGTAAAACCGAAAGTCAAGCAGAAAACTTTCGCCGCATGTTTCTAGCTATGGCGCAGGATATTCGCGTCATTGTTGTAAAATTGGCAGACCGCTTGCATAATATGCGGACGTTAGAAGCCATGCCGGAACACAAACGCCGCGCTAAAGCTTTGGAAACTCGGGAAATTTTTGCTCCCTTAGCGAATCGTTTGGGTATTTGGCATGTCAAATGGGAATTAGAAGATTTAGCGTTTAAGTATCTTGAAACCGATTCTTATCGGCAAATACAGCAGCTAGTCGCCGATAAACGAGCGGCGAGAGAAGAAAGATTGACCAACGTCACCGAAACATTACGTTCTCGTTTGAAGAAAGCCGGAATTGAATGCGTTGATTTATCAGGTCGTCCCAAGCATCTTTATAGCATTTATCAAAAGATGCAGCGCCAAAATAAAGAATTTCACGAAATTTTCGATTTAGCAGCCCTAAGAATTATCGTTAAAACCAACGAAGAATGCTATCGCGCTTTAGCATTAGTCCACGATTCTTTTCGTCCAATTCCTGGCAGATTTAAAGACTATATTGGGTTGCCAAAACCAAACCGTTACCAATCATTGCATACAGGTGTAATTGGACCTTGGGGTCGTCCGATGGAAGTACAAATCCGCACTTTAGAAATGCACCGTATCGCTGAGTACGGCATCGCAGCCCACTGGATCTATAAGGAAAGTGGTGGTTCTAGCAATACTCAATTGACCGCAGCAGATGAGAAATTTACCTGGTTGCGACAATTGCTAGAATGGCAAAACGACCTCAAGGACGCTCAAGAATATTTAGAAAGCATTAAAGATAATTTATTTGAAGACGATATTTATGTTTTTACACCAAAAGGCGATTTAGTTGCATTAAGCCCGAATTCGACCACAGTGGATTTCGCCTATCGCATTCATACAGAAGTAGGCAACCATTGTGCCGGAGCCAAAGTGAATGGAAGGATGGTTCCACTTTCTACAAAGTTAGACAATGGCGATATTGTAGACATCATCACTCAGAAAAACAGTCATCCAAGTTTAGATTGGTTAAATTTTTCTGCTACTTCAGCAGCCAAAAATCGCATCAAGCAATGGTATAAACGTTCGCGTAGAGAAGAAAATATTGCCCGTGGTAAGGAATTATTAGAAAAAGAGTTAGGTAAATCTGGCTTTGAAAACGTTTTAAAATCCGAGCCGATGCAAACCGTAGCAGACAAATGTAACTATCATACCGTTGAAGACTTGCTTGCTGCTTTAGGTTACGGTGAAGTCACTTTGAACTTAGTGTTAAATAGATGGCGAGAAATAGTTAAAGAACAACAGCCTGTAGTCACAGACTTAGATGAAATTCTTTCTAATTTACCTACTTCCGCATCAAAAGCACTACGGGAAACAACTACCACACATCGTAATAGCGATTCTCCAATAGTTGGGGTGGAAGGGTTAATGTACTATATTGCAGGTTGCTGTACTCCCATTCCAGGAGAACCAATTATCGGTATAGTTACCAGGGGTAGGGGAATTTCTATCCATCGCCAGGGATGTCAGAACCTGAAAAATACGGGTTGCGAGCGATTAGTTCCCGTTAGTTGGAACAACAGCGAGGAAAGTAAGCGTCATTCCCAGAGTTATAGCGTTAATGTCCAGATTGAAGCTTTAGATCGCGTTGGAGTTTTCAAAGATATTCTGTCACGCTTGAGCGACCAAGGAATCAACGTATCTCATGCAAATGTTAAAACCGCTATCAATCAACCAGCATTAATAGATTTAGGAATAGAAGTATCGGATAGAAAACAATTAGAACACGTTTTTACTCAAATCAAAAAAATGAGCGATATTCTGAATATTCGTCGTCAAGGGCAAGTTGAAGATTAAGCTTATTGTCTCTATCTTGATAAGAAAAAAGGATTTTAGATTCTGCATCCAAAATAATTTGTTGTAAAGACGGTTTACTTAAAAGCAACCGTCTTATTCCTATATGAATTAACAAAAATGCTGTAATCAAAACTTATTGACGATTTACAAGTCTTGTATAAAATAGAGCATAAATACATTATGTTAGGAGCATTTAATGAGTCGTTATAGCTTATTAATTAAAAGTCTTGCCAGTATTATTGTCGCTACACTTACTGTTTCATGTAACGCTCAAGTAGATAGAACAAGACAGCAGTCTCAAGTTAATGCACAGCAAACTCCACAGCCGAATCTTGTTTACGGCGATATGATTATTAAGAAAGAATCGGATTATTTAATGATTCCAGTTAGTATATTTCCTGATGCAAACCAGGGAGAGAAAAGCTGGACAAATTTATCTAGCAGTTCTTATTCTCGTTCTTATAAAGACAGAAAAAATGTATATAATTTAATATTTTATTCTAAAAAAGACGCTTCGATTAATACTTTGCTAGATAAGAAAGCTATTATTAAGTCATTTGATTTAATTGAAAAAAAAACAATTGGGCAACCACGCAAGAGATTTTGGCTGTATAGAATTATTGAACAAGATACAAATAAAGATAATAAGTTAAATTATCAAGATGCAACTATTGGATACTTATCCGACTTATCAGGAAGAAACTTACAGCAAATTACCCCAAACAACACTCAGCTAAATGGTTGGAATGTAGTACAAAGTACTGGAGCAATATTCCTTGAGATAACCAAAGATACAAACAATGATCAAAGGTTTGATACTAAAAGTTATATGCGAGTAAATTTAGATAACCCCGGTATTGGCAAAGAAATTATTAGCAGTGACTTAGAAAATCAAATAAAATCATATATCGTTGAGTAGCAAAAAGTTACCAATTACTCGTTGACAGATACAGCTTTTTCTCGACTGCGAAGTGCTAAAAAACCAGCAGCAGTAATAAATATAGCCCCAACAAATGAATTAGCATCCCATAATTCGTTCCAAAACAACCAACCAACTAAAGCACCAAATACAACTGAAGAATAAGAAAAAACTCCCACTTGCGAAGCCGGTGCCGATGCATAGCCGCGAGTAGTTAACAATTGAACTAAAGTACTGCAAATACCCACACTTATTAACAGCAACCATTCATTAGTTGTGGGAGTCTTCCAAGCCCAAGTTAAAGGTACAACTGAAACTAAGCTCGCAATTATTGCAAAATACAACACAGTACGTACAGCCGGTTCTGTCGCCGATAATTTACGTATAGTTACCATCGAAACCGAAGCAAAAGCACTGCTAAATAAACCAACTAACATTACCCAATTGAAATCCGTACCAGGTTTTAATATTAGGAATACACCGCAAAAACCAACGGCGATCGCCAAACGAGCTATAACTGAAATACTCTCTTTTAACCAGCTAAAAGCAACCAAAGGAATAAATATCGGAATAGTCGCTTTCAGCAGCATTGCATTCGCTAATTCAAGATTACCTAGCACGAAAAACAAAGAATACATAGCAGTAACACCACAGATTCCTCGCACTAAATGCAAATGCAATTTTTGTGTTTGTATAATAGCCGTACCTTCACGAGCAAATATCGGCATTAAACTTAATAAACCAAACACATTTCTGAAACAAACAATCATTTCGTTTGGTAAACCATCGGATGCTAACTTAATAATTGCTCCATTTATAGTTAACATCAATTCCGCTGCAATAATAAATATCGCCCCACGGACAATACTTTGTTTATAACCCATGAAATAATTAATAAAGGTTAAAGAAAGGTCAAAGGTCAAAGGTCAAAGGTTAAAGGTCAAAGGTCAAAGGTTAAAGGTTAATTTCCAATGCCCTATGCCCTATGCCCAATTCCTAAAACCCAATCTCGCAATAAGGGATTAAGCTGGTTGGGAACTTCATCGTGAGGACAATGACCCGCTCGCAGATAGTATTCTGTTAATTGGGGATAATATTGACGATACTTCTGGGAACGTTCTCTGGCACTCATCCAAGGATCTGCTTCTCCCCATAATAACAACAGCGGACAAGATAGCTGCTGCAAAAGTACGTCTACTTTCTCTCCTTGGGGAGTACTAAAAACAGAGCAAAATACATCAAAAGCACCCTTATCGCTAGAAGGACGACGAATTTCTTCTATTAATTGGTCTGTAATTGCACTTTTATCTAAATATACTTTTTCAAGAGTTTGGCGAATTACCCAAGGTTGGCGAATATATTGAAATAAAATAAATTGAAATAAAGGTAGTTTAAAAATAGATTTTGCAAAATCGCCTAATAAGTTTTGCAGCTTTTGATTAAAGTCCGGTTCTATTTCGGTTTGTAATGCTTCCGGTTCCGCTGTTGGTTGCTCTTTACTAAAGGGACCAGCACTATTAAGCAATACCAAACCCGCAGCAGAATCTGGACGTTGCGCTGCTACACACAAACTTGCATAACCACCGAGGGAATTACCCGCCAATACAGCTTTTTCACCAATCACTTCGGTAATAAAATCATGTAATTGGTCGCGCCACAAATCACCACCGTACTGCAACTTGGGCTTTTCCGAACGTCCAAACCCTAATAAATCGATAGCGTATACCTCAAAATCTTGCTGAAGTTCGGCAATATTTTTGCGCCAGTGGTCGGTGGAAGCTCCGAAACCATGTACTAATAGTAACGGCGGACGTTGAGAATGCTTCTCTCCGGCTTTGACATAGTAAACATTATGTCCGCGCCATTGCCAATATTTACCGGGAATTGGAGTTGTAGAGGAAATTGTAGCTGCCTGCATTTTTTAAGATTTGTTAAGCATGTTCTCATTATTGTAAAGCAGATAGCAGAAATTTTTCTCCTTCCGATGGAAGAAGCATTTTCGGTAATCAATTACCAATTCCCAATAACCAATTACCAATTACCAATTCTCTATTTAAAATAATCTCCCGATTTACCACCACTCTTACTAACTAAATGTATTGATTCAATTTGAATCGATTTTTCTATGGCTTTCGCCATATCATATAAAGTTAATGCAGCAATAGAAACTGCTGTTAGAGCTTCCATTTCTACCCCGGTTTCAGCTTTAGTTTTTACTGTTGCTTGAATCTCGTAACCCGGTAGCTCGGGTAGAGGGATTATGTAAACTTGAATTTTCTGTAACGGTAAAGGATGGCATAAGGGAATTAAATTTGCTGTTTGTTTTGCAGCCATAATTCCAGCTAGCCTCGCTGTTGCTAATACGTCACCTTTCGGAGCGTTTCCCGATTCAATTGCGGCAAAAGTTTCTGGTTTCATCCGCACTTTACCAGCAGCTACAGCTTGTCTGATGCTAGAATCTTTCGCTGATACATCTACCATCTGGGCTTCTCCACGATTATCCAAATGAGTTAAACCCTTTTGAGCAGACGAACGCAAGGAATTTTGAAATTTTTCTTGTGTCATTTGGCTGACATATGCTAATATTATTGAGTTGCAAGGGCGTGTAGCTCAGTGGACTAGAGCACGTGGCTACGGACCACGGTGTCAGGGGTTCAAATCCCTTCTCGCCCGTTTTTTTAATATTTGGAATATAAGAGTGAAGAGTTAGAATTTAACTTTTCGCTCTTATCTTTTTAACTATACGTTACTGCGAGCATTTCGACTCTACTTATGTAGTGTGTACTTTGTAAAGACTCTCGTTCCAAGTCTCTGGCTGGAATGCCTTCTCAAGAGGCTCTGCCTCTTATATTGAAAGGAGGCAGAGCCTCCAATACTGTATTCCTTGCCGGAGACAAGGAACAAGTAATATTAAGTCTAAAGAAACCCGGTTTCTAGTCATGAAAGCATCTCAACGTCTTTGCTAAATTACAAAGAAACCGGGTTTCTCTCACTGGTGCAATAAAGTTAAATTCAAAAAACTTTTGCTAAAAGAGCGCAGAATTAAATTCTCTGGCGAATTAAGAACAACATTATAAAGATATTCTGAAGTTGATTGGAAATTAACTCAAAAAAATTGAAGTAATAGCAATCGCTGGCACTTAGCTAATAGCTAATGGGTGGTGCATTTTTGTGTGAAATCAGTTTTCAACACGTCTAAAAATCGCTAAATGCATAAGCCAGAATCATTCAAACGTATAGTTAACAAGTGAAACTCAATTTCAGTATTACCAGTCTTCTGAATTAATCACCAGAAACTGTGTAATACAATTTGCAATATATTAGTAATACAACATTCCTCATTTAGGAGGAGAGGTAACATGCCCTCAAAGCAGATGGCAGAAACTAACGAACACCTATTGATTGACTCGAAATATCGACAGATAGTCGAACAAATTGCCCGCAAGCATACTAGAAATAGCTCGATGTCTTGGGAAGATGCGGCGCAAACGGCTCATGTAAAGGTTTTTCGGATGGTAAAGGCGGGTAAATTTCAATCTCAGAAAACGAATAATTTTTACTGTTGGGCGGCTACTGTAGCACGTAATTCAGTGATTGATTTTGTGCGTAAGGAGAGTTTGCGTAACTGCCCAAGTTTAGATAGAACAATTGCAGGAACTGATGTTTCGTTGTTAGATACTGTTGCGGATAAGTTCAATTTGTTGGATGCGGTAGAGCGTGCTGATGTTGTAGTAGTAGCCAAAGAAGCAATTAAAAAACTTGTAATATTGTATCCGGAGCGAGGATATCTCAAGCTTTGGCAAGGATTAGTGGAAGGTAAAAAGCAGACTGAGTTAGCGTTAGATTTGAAGATAACTCAAAGTGAAGTTTCCCGTCGTCGCAAAGAACTTTTAGGGCGTGTTGCTCAAGAGTTAGGGTTATTACAGCCTGGAGCTATCAAGCAAGAGCAAAATAAAAATCGTCAATCGAAAGCGAGTAGAAAACGTTCTCAAGAGCAGTGGTAGCGGCGAGCATTTATTTTGCAATTTTATTATGATTAATCAAAAAAATAGAAAAACTGCACATAGAATCATCATCTCTTTCGTTAAAAGTAATAGACACCTCCATAACTACTAAATTATTGACGAGAAGCAATGCTAATTCGTCTAGGAATATAAACCTATGGGTAGAAATATCAGTAACTCAACATCTTATACGGGACAAAAAATTATCCAGCGAATGCCGCAACCTGGAGAAATCTGGGAAGTAAATCGCTCGATACATTCTCCTGTAGAATTTTCTCAAGAGCAGCAATATCAACTTTACTCGGATGCAGCAAGACAGTTTATGAGAGGAATTTATCCTCCTATGAATGTGATGATTGTCACTAAGGAAGACAGCGGTGTTTTTTCTCAAGAATGGCAATTAATCACGGTAATGATGCTGTCTGGAGAAACTCAATTTCTGAGCGATGTTGATTTACTGATTCCCTCAGATATTTCTGGTTTAGAAAAAGATGTGCTAGCTCAAACTTGGTTAGTAGAAGAAATGTTTGCTTGCAATTTAGTTAAACCAGTGGGTAAGCGCTTATCGCGGAATATTTATGATTTATTGCTAAGTGTGGGAGATTTTGATCGTCAAATAGTTGCTCAACCACCGGAAAAATCGGAAATCGAACTTGCTGGTTTAAAAATAGGAACGAAAAAAGCGATAGAAGATTTGCGAATAATGGATTTTCATCGACATAAATTAGCCTGTAGCGATGTATTAAGCATTCCCGTTGCAGCTTACCGCACTTATTTAGACAGTTTGAATTTTACAGAAGCGGTATTAGAAGAAGCTTTAGAAGTTGATAAAGACTTGTTAGTTGACGCGAAAAAAAAAGAAAGCAAAGTTAATGTTCTTAGTCAATGGCTGCAAAATACATTTGATGCTCAGTGGCAGTTACTTTGGCAAACTCCATCTTTAGCGATTGCAACTAGAAGTAAGTTTGATTCAAAACCGGATGGGGATGAAATTGCAGCATTAATAAAACAAGTATTTTCTCCAGATGAGCATTATAGAAGAAAAGCTGCGAAAAAGTTGGGAGAAATAGCTTTAGGAAATGCCGATGGGATTGAAGCTTTAGTTAATTTAATACGCACCACCCAAAACGATGAAACTTTATGGGTAGCGGTAGAAAGTTTATGGAAAATAAATCCCGGAAACCCAGCAGCAGGTGTGAGAAAAGTCAAGCTGCTTGATTTGGGAATGCAGCTAGCTGGTGAAGCGGTGGCTTTAGCAGTAGCTTTGGTACCCAAAGCTGATGGAAAAATAGGTGTTTTGCTACAGGCTTACTCTACAGATACTGAAACTGACGATAGCGATAATTCTAAACCGTTACTATATTTACCTCCTGGATTAAAGTTAATATTGCTTTCCGAAACGGGAGAAACTTTACGGGAAGTTACAGCTAGAAATGCTGATATTTATGTTCAGCTTAAATTCAGCGGTGAAAAGAGCGAACAATTTAGCGTCAGGGTGGCTTTAAATGAAGCAAGTATTACAGAAGATTTTGAAATTTAATAATTAGACATTGGGCATTGGATTATAAATTCCACACTATTCCTGATGCAATTTTCTCACGTATGAATGTAGGGTGTGTTGTCGCTCCGCGCAACGCA
The DNA here is from genome assembly GCF_000316665.1 of Rivularia sp. PCC 7116. GTDB lineage: Bacteria > Cyanobacteriota > Cyanobacteriia > Cyanobacteriales > Nostocaceae > Rivularia. Next base: position 4,548,429 of record NC_019678.1, read on the forward strand.
CCATGATAATTTATACGTAAACCCAAATTTAGGCTCTCAATTTCTATCGAAATCTCTTTAAAATCAATCAGTAATTGTTACCTCGCTCCCATTTATATAGAAATAATTCTCTTTTAATTTTTCTCTTTCTCTTCCTCTGCGGTTTTTATCATCAAATACTACCTGATGAAATATTGATTGATGAACTATATAAACGGTAAAAATTAATCATTGTGAATTGACTCCATGTCTTTAAATTTTTCTCATAAAAATCTCCGGGGTTATTCTTTCAAAAATCAAGACTTAACAAAAGCGGATTTTTCGTATTCAGATATTCGCGGTGCTAATTTCACGAATGCTATTTTAAAAGATGCCAATTTTCACCATGCTGTTGCTGGAGTGCAAAATTTTAGAGTCATTTGTTTAATGGCTTTTTCATTTTTTATGGCTGCGCTTTGCGGATATGCATCTGGTTTAACGGGAATTATTGCTTCACAATATCTTGCTTCTGTTTACGGTGGAAGTACAAGTATTGTTAGCGGTGTTAGTGGGATAACTAATCATGTGGTTGGAGTTACTGCTGTGATTATCTTTTCACTACTAGGACTTTTCTTTATTGGGACTATTTATAGAGGCTTTTCAGCAGATGTATGGTTTATTTTAGCTGGCTCTGAAGCTGTAATTATCGTAATTATTGGGTTAGTTTCAATTATTATTTGGGGTTATCCTGGTTTAAAAGCTGCGGTTTTAGGAGCTTGGGGTGCCGCTGGAGCGGGACTTTGGTCTTTAATTGGAGTTATTACTATTGCTTTAGCAGTATTTTGGTCTGCCCAAGAACCTTTTTTTGGCAAAATATTAAAAGTAGCGGCTTGGGTTTTAGGTTTATTAACTGCAATATTTATTTTTAGTGCTGTATTTCAAGTTTCAGATGTTGCTTTACCTCTAACTTTGTTTTTGGCTACAGTGGTTACTTGTGTGGGAATATATTCTGGTTTCAAAGCTTTAGGTGAAGATAAAAAATATGCTTTGATTCGTACTGTAGGAATTAATATTTCTACTATTGGTGGAACAAGTTTCCGCAGTACAGATTTGACGAATGCCGATTTATCTCATGCAATTCTCAAAAATACTGACTTTACAAATGCTAATTTGACTCGTACTAATTTTCATTTAGCAAAAAAGCTCGATCTATCCAGAGTAAAAAATACTATTTTAATTAATTCAGAAGTGAGAAATTTAGTTGTTACCAAACAAGGTGCAAATAAATCCTACAAAGGCTTCAATCTTCAAGGTGCAAATCTTGAAAATGCTAATCTCAACGATATTAACTTAACCGAAGCCGATATCAGCGAAGCCACTTTAAAAAATGCTGTACTAGAAAGAGCTAATTTAACAAAAACTCAAGCTTTAAAATCTAACTTTCAACAAGCTAATTTAACTGCTGCTTGTTTAGAAGGATGGAATATTGACAGCACTACACAACTAGAAAACACAATTTGCGAATATATCTTTTTGCTTAACAATCAACGCGAACGTCGTCCGAGTAGCGGAGATTTTGCACCTGGTGAATTTGCAAAGTTATTTCAAGTAGTACTAAATACTGTTGATCTAATTTTTCGTAATGGCTTGGATTTACAGGGTTTATCTGCTGCTTTAACAAAAGTTAGGAATGCAAACCAAGGTACCAATATTGCGATTCAAAGTATTGAAAATAAAGGTGATGGTGTTGTTGTCGTGCGGGTAGAAGTCCCCGAAGATACCGATAAACAAAAAATTCATGCCGAATTTACTCAAGGTTATCAAGTCGCATTGCAAGCTTTAGAAGCAAAATATCAAGCCGAATTGCAAAGTAAGGACGAGCAAATTGCACTTTATCGCCAGCATCAAGCAGATTTAAGAAATTTAATGCAGATAGCTGCTCCCAGGCACAAGCAGCAACAAGAAAAATTGGTAATTCTCAATTTGCATCAAGGTGATTTACAAAATGGCTTTTCGGTAACGTTGCGAATTGCCAAACAAGGAAATCATCCTTATTTTGAATCTAAAGGTAAATTACCACCGGCGATAGAGTTAAAAGAATATTATCAAAAATGGCGAATAGCTTACCGGCAAAGTTTAGGAATTAATTCTCGGTTAGATATTCCCGATACTCAAATTACTAATATCAGTCAGTGCGATTATTTTCATGAATGCTCTGTAAGTGCTGAAAAGTTACAGCAAAATATCAATTCATGGCTCAATTCTGATATATTTAGACCTATAAAAGAACAACTTTTAGAACAGTTAAACCCCAGCGACGCAGTTAGGTTTATTCTGCAAACCGAAGATAAACAAGTACGAAAATTGCCTTTACAACTGTGGGATTTTTTTGATCGGTATCTTAAGGTAGAAATGGCTTTAAGCAGTGCGAGCTATAAAAGTTCGGAGAAATTATTAGCTCCAGGTAAAGTCAGAATTCTAGCAATTTTGGGTAACAGCAGCGGAATTAATATTGATAAAGATCGAGAATTATTAGAAAATTTACCAAATGCAGAAGTTGTCTTTTTAGTAGAGCCTCAAAGACAGCAGCTAAACGATGAACTTTGGGCACAATCTTGGAATATTTTATTTTTTGCGGGACATAGTTCTACTGTATCTGTTGAAAATACAAAAGCGGATAACCCCAGAAACATTGAGCAGAAAGAGGAAAGAGAAGAAGGACGAATTTGTATTAATCAAACGGACACTTTAACTATTGCCGAGTTGAAATATGCTCTTACAAAAGCGATTGAGCGAGGTTTATTTTTGGCAATCTTTAACTCCTGCGATGGTTTAGGGTTAGCTGCGGATTTAGCAGATTTACAGCTTCCGCAAATGATAGTTATGCGCGAGCCGGTTCCCGATAAAGTAGCGCAGGAGTTTCTTAAAAACTTCTTGCAAGAATATTCTCAAGGAAAAACCTTGTATCAATCGGTACGTGGAGGTAGAGAAAAATTGCAAGGTTTAGAGAATGAATTTCCCTGCGCTACTTGGTTACCGGTTATCTGTCAAAATCCCGCAGAAATTCCACCTTTGTGGTAGTTAATCAAGTTCGGATAGTTATAATACAAGATAATATAAGGCTCGTAGTTGCGCTTCAGCACCTCTTTTATGAAGTACTGAAGCACAACTACGAACATATGTACTTCACCACATTAAATTTGAGGGCTACCAGCGCTCGATTAAAAAAATTCTTCTAGAGCGCAGAGTACGCAGAGAAAGAGAGAAGAAGAGGAATTGATTATTATTCCGATACAAATAAATTTGATGCCAAATGTTGGGTTACGACACGATTCAATAATTTTTGTTCTCAGCCAAATTAAACCGTGTCTAACCCAACCTACTACTTTTATTGTGTCAACATTATGGTGCGTTAGATGATGTAGAAAAAGTTTTCATATTAACAGATGAATTTTCGTACATCTAACACACCCTACAATAATCTGGTAACTGGTAACTGGTAACTGATTACTGTTCACTGTTCACTGTTAACTGTTCACTGTTCCCCAACCATAATTCCACGCCCTGCCAAAGCTGCATAAACTAAGTTGGTATTTCGCATGTCGCCTTCTAACCAGGTAAGTCCGGGAAATTGCTGCTTTTCGGGGTTGCTAATTTGCTTCCAGGTTCTACCCATATTTTTGGAAATGTACATGGCATCTTTTTTTGCTCCATTGACACGTCCAAATATATAAACGTAAGGATTTTTACTGGAAGAACCTTTACCAAAGGTGACAAATTCGCAAGTATCTACTGATGCGATTGGTTTAAAATTTTTACCTCCGTCAACAGAACGATACAGTTTGTTGCCTTCAACATCTTCCGGGTTGCGAGCAAAACTCATCCACACATCACTCTGCTTGGTTGGATTGGGAACTATTGCCGGACGCACCATCCACGTAGGTAATTCATTCGATGCCCCCTTCCTCCAATTTGCTCCACCATCGTTGCTGTAAAAGAATGTCCAACCGTTGTAATAGTAAAAAGTTTTACCTTCGGGGTCTTGACGGTCGGCTGCTAAAATATACGAGCTTAAGTATGGATGTATGCTATTTGCCCAAGATTTAGGTAATGCATCGTAATGGGTATGTTTGTCGTTGTTGGGGTCAAAAGGTTTTGGTTTTGGATCGTGGTCTAAATTATGCGCTAGTTTCCAGGTTTTACCACCATCTTTGGTGTAGTGCGTATAAGGTCCCCAAGTCGGCGACCAAACCATGTTGTTGGGATTTGTCGGCGACATGGCAATTTGACCGCCCATTGCAACGGTTTTTCCTCGCTGAGATTTTTCCTCTTTCCACATATTTTCTGTGGGTACTGACTCAAAACCTTGCCAAGTTTTTCCGTTATCTTTAGTTATACCGTGTACTGGATGATATGCCTGCCACTGGTGAAAACCCACAAATGCAGCATAGTTAGGTTTTTTGTAAGCATAATCCATACCCGTTGCTCCCGCTACGTGAGGAAATGGTACGGGGTATTTATCCCAGTCGGGATTTGCCCATTTATAAGCTGGATTTACACTTATGTTTGCTGGATTAATTTTTTCCTTCGGTACTTGATGACGGTTGGCGTGGCGAAAACCAATCATGTCCTGTACCGCACTGATTAAATCTGCTCCTCCTTGAGATTTAGGAACCGGGGGAACTCGCACTAAGTTCGCATCAAGTTCTTCCAAATTCTGCATCAACCATTTAAAATTCGGCTCTTTTGCAGTTATGTTATCGGTACAAGCCACACCCCAACCGTTTGTCCACCAAACTCTTTTTGGGTTTGCTGGATCGATTACAACCACCGATGCACCGGTTCCAGAATAAGACTGATAGTATTTTGGTGCTGACGGATTTACTTTATCTTTGGGATAGTTTGGATCGTAAGCACCCATGTACATAGTTTGCTTGTTCCAAGTATTACCACCATTATTGGAACGGTAAAGATATTTATCGGCAATTGCTATTACTGATTTGGGATTATTCTTCTGTACTGTTACAGCTGAATAAACTCTTTTATCGCCATCGGGAGTGATATCATTCCATTTTCCGTTTTCATATTTACGCACTCCACCGGATTTCTTACCACCATTTTTCGGTTTGGTGCCAAAACTCACGTACAGCGTACCATCAGAAGCAACTGTTCCGCGTAAGGGGTCTTTTCCTCCCGAAATATTGCGCCAGGTTTGACCTGCATTTTTACTTTGCCATACGCCTTTTCCGTGAACTCCGACGTATATTATTTTTGTCGCTTGGTTGGCTTTGCCAGCATTTTGATCGAAAGCAACAAAAGTAAAGCCCGGTATATCTTTGTTCTCTTTACCATTTGATTTATTGTATTCCGGTAAGCTTTTAGCCGCCGGTAATCCACTACTAACCTGCGTCCACCCTTGCTTGTCGCTCTTTCTCCACAGTCCGTCGCGGCGGGAAGCAAAGTAAATTATGTCACTTTTATTTGGGTCTACCATCAAGCGTTCACCCGTATCGGAACGATATTCTTGGTTAGCTCCCATGAAGACATCTTTCTTACCTAATCCTGTTGGTTTCCAAGTATTTCCTCTATCATCGGAAACCATCACCTCACCAGAATATTTATACTTCTTTCTCTTGTTCTCCGTAATAATCGAGCTTCCATGCTTTACCGCAACATAAACGCGGCTAGGCTTTTGCGGGTCAACAGCTATACTTTCAACACCTATGCCACCACCGGAAAAGTTTGTATCAAACATATCCATCAGTGGCAGCCATTTCTGATTTTTGCGGTCGAAGCGATAAGCACCACCAATATCCGTGCGGACATATACATCATTGGTTTTTACGGGTGCGTTACCCCGAAGGGGTTTAGCTTCGCTAATCGCCATTCCCGTAACGTAACCCATACCCTGAATATTAACGTTACTCCATTTAAATGATTGCTGCGTATTTGCTCGAACAGATATGACGCTAAAGTTATTGCTAACTAGCAGTATTGCTGCTGTAGATATCAGCAATATAAAAAAACTTAATTTACGCAGTAGATGAGTGAAATGTAGTTGTTTGCGGAGGATATTCATTGGCTTGAAACCGCAGATAAACAGCAAAATTTGTTTCTATGTCTTTCCTCTCTTTCTTTATGTTCCTTTCAAGGAAGAAAATCAAGATGCAACCAAAAGGAAAGCATACAAACAGGTATTGTCACTGTTTATATAACTACAAACCCGGTGTGAAATTCATTCTATTGATTTATATGAAGATAAATATTATTAATTCTTCATCAAAACTTTATAAATTAGTTTTGGTTAAAGGGGAAGAGGTAAAGGTCGAATACTCCTATGCGAGGATATAACACACTTTTATTTTGTAATAGGAGTGACACTCTTAATTACTTGTGCTGTACGGTTGTTATGGATATGATGCTTTTGCTACCTAAGAAGATGGTATTGCTGAATTGAAATATGAATTTGTTTTTCTAACATTTACTAGCCCCCTAAATCCCCCAATTCTGGGGGACTTGAAATGATTTATCTCCCCCAGTATTGGGGGTTGGGGGGCTTCGGCATACTTTTAATCAGCAACGCCAAGAAGATGAACTTGTAGTAATAATCCAGAGTAGGTTACTTTAAGCATCTTCGAGTTTATCAGCGTAAATTAAAGCATCAACGGAGTCAGTAATCAACACCACTCTCCAGTGCAAATTTAGAGCAAAAAATACAAATAAAACCATGCGCGACGTAATCTTTCATGCTTTTAATTGGAAATACAAAGATATTATCAATGCAGTCGATAAAATTCATGATATTGGTTATGGTGCAATCCTAATTCCTCCGCCTTTATACTCAGATAAAAATGGCGACCAATGGTGGCAACGTTATCAACCGAAAGATTATCGAGTTCTTTTGTCTCATTTAGGAGGAAAACAAGAACTCCTTGACTTGATTGAGAAATGTCATCAGACTGAACCCAAAATTCGAGTCTATGCCGATATAGTCATTAATCATATGGCTAATGAAAATAGAGCGGATCGATTAAATTTTCCAGGTGAAGCTGAACTTGAGAAATATAGAACCGATCCAACATTTGAAGATAATCTTTTATACGGTGATTTAAGCGAAGGTCTGTTCTCGCCTTGGGATTTTAATCAAACTGGCAATATTCAAGGTCATGAATGGTCTAACCGAAATAGAGTTATATATGGCAGTTTAAGCAATTTGCCCGATCTCAACGATTCACCTTGGGTTTTATTGCAACAACGAAATATGTTTATTGCCCTAGCAAATATGGGTTTTGATGGTTTTCGGATTGATGCAATCAAACACATAACGGAAAGGATGATTGATAATTTTGCCGATCGCGACGAAATAGCTTCTAAGTATCTATTCGGCGAAGTTTTAACTGGTAGCGATGACGATGAGAATATTTTTATCGATCCTTTTCTTCAAGAAACTTGGATATCTGCCTACGATTTTCCTCTATTCCAAACTATTAGAGAGGCGTTTGGTTTTGGTGGCTCATTAAGAAGACTAGCTCGTCCCGAAGCTGAGGGCAATGCCCTGCCTTGGTATCGGGCAGTCACTTTTGTTATTAATCATGACATTCCCTATAACGATGGTTTTCGCAGTTGGTTGTTAGATCGACACGATGAGCATTTGGCTTATGCTTATATCCTAGGAAAAGATGGAGGAGTTCCTTTAATATTTTCTGACCATAATGAATCAGTCGAGAAACATCCTGAAGACACAGATAGATGGACAAAGATTACCGAACGGGTAGATCTGCTCAAGATGATTCGTTTCCATAATGCTGTTCGCGGACAACCAATGGCAATCTTATACGAAAGCGATACTGTATTAGTCTTCCGTCGAGGAAATATGGGAATTGTTGCTATTAATAAAGGTGGAACGGAGAATTGGGTTGAATTTAATACTTGGGGTTTAAAAAATCCAGGTAACTATCAAGATTTTATTCACCAACATGAGATGAAACTTTCTGGCGATCGCTTTACTCTCTATGTTCCTCCCAGAACCGCCCAAATGTGGCTGGCAGATTAGTTTGCGAAGCTTTAACCTGCCGCAATATCAGTATTTTAACAAAGGCTTCTAATAAGTTTTCCTTCTTAAAATACATACAAAAAAGAGGTCTTCTCTGACCTCTTCGGAACTCCCAAAATATTATTATTGGTTTATTTTTTTATATTAATGTCTACTTTAAACCAGTATTCATACCTTGCTTTCCGGTAGCTAGTTCTACCTTAACAATCTGTCCACCCATTTTTTGAATGCGTTGCTGTTCGCGGAACCAGTTTTCGTAAGGAACTAATTTGGTAAAGTAGGTATTTTGAAGTTCGCGTTGAGTACGAATTCTAGTTTGGCTGGGAACGCAAGCAGTAACTTTAAACATCCGCATGGGATTAAATCTCCTAATTGTAGTAACTGAGAATTTTTTTATTAGAGGAATTCCAGAAATCACTAAATTCTGAATTTCTTTATTATTTATTTCAAAAAGAGTAAATCTTTAGGTCTTTATTGCGAGGCTGGGAATCAATCATCAATACTAGATAGCCAACACATATCATCTCAAATTTTGATTCAAATTCTGAAACAATAAGCCATCGAACTTCCTAGCACTCATGACTGATTTCCAGACCATCATCATTAGTCATGCTTAAACTAATTCATGAAATAATTCAAGATTTAACTCAAGCAATCCTAAAAATGCTACTAGCTTAAGCCAGAGCAAATGTAGTCGAAGTATACGCCCATTTCTTTACCAGCGTCGGGACCAACCAAGCTAGCAGTAACTTCTTTCATGGAATTGATAGCTTGTACGGTAGCACCAACAGGTACGCCCAAGGAATTGTAGGTTTCTTTCAAACCGTTCAATACACGCTCATCCAAGATGGAAGGATCGCCAGCCAACATAGCGTAGGTGGAGTAACGTAGGTAGTAGTCCAAATCGCGGATACAAGCAGCGTAACGGCGAGTGGTGTACATGTTACCACCGGGACGGGTGATATCAGAGTACAACAAGGACTTAGCTACAGCTTCCTTAACGATTGCAGCAGCGTTAGCAGCAATGGTGGTAGCAGCACGTACTCTCAATTCACCAGTCTGGAAATAGCCCTTGAGCTTTTCCATAGCGCCGGTATCGAGGTACTTACCTTGAACGTCTGAAGAATTGATGACAGAAGTAATTGCGTCTTGCATTTTATTATTTCCTTATTTCCAACTTTTTTACAAGGAGATGTTATAGGGTTTCGATAATTCGCCCTACTGCATCGCACCTACTAAATAGTCAAAGTAAGAACCAGCTTCGCCAGAGTCTTCAGCAGACATCATGCCAGTAGCAACGTTCTTCATAGCGCGAACGCCTTCGGCAACTGCATCAATAGGAGTTCCGAGGGACTTGTACATTTCGCGAACGCCTACGATACCGATTTCTTCGATGGGTGTAACATCACCAGCAACGATTCCGTAGGTAACCAAGCGTAGATAGTAATCCATATCGCGCAAGCAGGTAGCGGTCATTTCTTGACCGTAAGCATTACCGCCAGGAGATACAACGTCAGGACGCTTTTGGAACAATTGGTCGCCAGCTTGCTTAACGATGCGCTCGCGATTTTCGGTTAGCATTTGAGCAATCCGCAAACGCTTCTCGCCGCCTGTAACAAAACCTTTAATTCTATCTAATTCGCCAGGGCTGAGGTAACGAGCCTCTGCATCAGCATTAACGATGGACTTTGTGACGATACTCATAAAAGGATTCCTCCAATACGAATGAAACCTGAGTTTATTTCAAAACGGTGTTAAAAAAAAACAATAACCGAGTTTTCTTACTTCGGAACTTCAAGTACATTCCGAGCCTGTTTGAGTAAACACCAGTACCAAACTTGGAAACTCAATTATCCACAGAAAACATTCTCCGATATTTCGTTGAGTATTTATAACTCTTTTTAACAGTTCGTAACATTTATTTTCATGTTCGACTGTTTTGGTAGTTGGTAATTGGTAATTGGGCATTGGGCATTGGAGAGGGGGAAGAGGGGGTAGAGGGGGAGACAAGGAGACAAAGAGAATTTTAATTCTTAACTCCTAATTCCCAACTCTTTCCAATGCCCCATGCCCTATGCCCTATTCCCAATTTGACCTTTAACCTCTAACCTTTGACCTGGATTACCGTTCGTTATAACGTCCGGTAAGTATGGCAGGAGATAAGCTAGACCACGATTGCTTAACTAAGTCAGCTGCGGCTTTGACACTACCAATGTAGTTACCTGCTGGTAAGGATGGGAAGCGTGGATAAGGTACTACGTCTTCACCGAAGAATCTGGAATACTCTTCGGTACCTACCATTGTTTCTACAGCAGCTTTTAAACCATCATCAGCTAATAATTTGTTGTACTGACGAATTTCAGCTTGGGTAGCTGGTGCGCGTCCCAATATGTGACGGAATAGGAATTCAATCACTTTAGTATTGGGATACGGGGTGTAAAAGCGCTTGCGGTAAACTTCGGAACTAGCTAAAGTGCGGATAAACTCGCGGACAGAAATTTCACCGTTTCTCAACTTACTATCTAAATCGCTACGACGGAAGTATGAAGGAATTTGACCGCTAAATACATCCATTACTTGAATGTAAATAGCATCAATTACCTGTTGCTTCTCGGCTTGGTTAGCCATAGTAGTCATGCGGAAAATCCGTGCTGGCTTGCGACGGCTTGTTCCCACACCAACTTCTACTGACTGTCCTCTACCATCGTTGAAGGAGCGTCCCAACTGAATAAACAGCGGTCTGCTCTTATCGATTTCGCGAGCCTTAGCAGCCATATCTGCAATTGCTTTACCCGTCAATGGCATTTGAGCAACCTGCATCTTGGATTTAACCGGCTCGAAGCTGGGAACAACAATGTCCTTGGTTTGCTTGGTGAGTCGGTTGTATAAGGTTTGGCTGTTGGGGAAGTTAGCCGCAGGTAAGGTTTGATAGAGGTTATAAGGAACCGTGTCCTCACCAAATGCTTGGGTATAATCCTCGCTATTCACCATTGCATTGATGAAAGCACGCAATCCTTGAGTAGCAAGTATTTGGTTATACTTTCTTAGCTCTTTCTGGTCTAAAGGTGCGCGTCCTAAGAAGTGCTTAGTTCCTAGCTCAATTACTTTAGTGTTGGGGTAGGGAGTATAGAATTCTTTGAGGTATAGACTGGAACAACCCAAGCCTTCGATGAATTCTTTAACGTTAATTTCACCATTACCCAATCTGCTTTCTAAGTTCTTGAATTCGCTAGAAGAAGCAATGTATGGCTCAATATCGCGCTCGAAAATTTGACGGTAAGCAGCTTTGATGAGACTTTCTACAGCTACTTTATTCTTGGTGTTTGCTACCAACTTAAAGATTTTACGCTGTTCGCGTTGCTTGCTGACACCTTGGTTAATCCGAGACTGGATATCTGGTTCGGTACGTTTTTGTTCAACTGTACCAAGCTCGACAAACATTGGTGTTTCTTCTTTCTGAACTTGAGTACCAACATCTTCGCGGATGCTACCTGTACGTAGTTGACGTAAAGATACACCTTGAGGAGTCAAGTAACGCTCGTAAGGAACGGTGTCTTCACCAAATGCTTCAACATATTCTGGGCTATCAATAAAAGCGTCTACTAATGCGTAGAAACCTTTCTTAGCACAAATATCGAAGTACTTATTATTTTCCTGACGACCGTAGGTAGGACGACCTAATAAGCGACGGTGAATGTATTCTACTGCTTTACAAACGTAGAGCGATGTCCAATACATTTTGCGGAATAAATCCGACTTCGCCAACATGCGGATAAAGTCGCGGACGGTAATTTCACCGTTTTCTAATTTGATTTCCGCAACTTTTAAACGCTGTCCTTCGTAAACGTCGCGACCAAAGACTTGTAAATAAGCAGCTTTGATAACTGCTTGAGTACTGCTTTCAGAATACTTAACGCTAGCACCTTGACCAGTTCCTCTACTTAAAGTGCTGGGAACTTGGTCTAAGCGAAATACCTTTGCACCTAAAGTACCGGGGAATGCACCGCGAGCTTGAGGTTTGCTGTTTTGGTTATTAATTCCAGGTCCTTGGTGAATCAAGATACGCTTGGTATCTTTGCTGAAAGGTGCGGGACTGCTGCTAGGATTTCTGGTTTCCTTGGGAAAGATTGCGCCGAATTGAATTTCCAAGGGGTCGTTACCGGAACCATAAACATGCTGGTCTGGTAATGGTTGATTGTAAGCAGCAAAAGTTGTGATAAACTGCGGAATCTTGCGGAAAGGAGCGCTGTATCTCAACAAATCTTGCTGAGGACCCCAGTTGCGACATTCTTGAGCTTCTTGTCCCAAACCTCTGAGGTAAGGTACAGTTTCTTCTCCAAAATAATCGGCATATTCGTTAGAATCAACCAAAGCATCAATTAAAGCTGCTTGACCGCCTCTGGAGATAATATCAAAGTATTTTTGTACTTCTTCGCGGCTAGAAGGTCCCCGTCCCAAAAAGTGACGGAAAGCAAGTTCTAGAGCGCGACTATTAATAAAAGGTTCATAAAATTGCTTGCGATATAAAGGAGATTTGCCCAAACGACGGGCAAACTCTTTCATCGAAATATCGCCATTTTTGACCTGAGATTCCAGGTAAGATATCGACTGAGAATAAGCACGGGTGATATCGCGCTCAAAAATTTGTCGATAAGCACCTTTGACGACCATATCTTTTTCCATAGCCGACAAACCAGGTTTCATGACAAACTTGGGTCGTCTTTCTGCCGCATTAAAGTAAATTTGCGGTAGTTGTAAACCTTGTTGGTCGCCACTTGGACGCTGACGCTTCTTAGTTGAAGGAGTAGCTGCTTTGAATTCGTTAACCAAAACATCCATGTACTGAGTCACAATCGCTGTGGCTTCTGGATCTTTACGGAAATAAGAAATTGAAGCAGTTCTGATTTCTTGCAAAGCTACAATTGTTGCTTCACCAGAACAAGCTCTTTCGATAATTTCTCGCAATCCCCGCACGTTTACGGCAATGATATTTGGGTCGCCAGCTACGATGGCATAAGTACCGTAACGCAAGAACCAAGACAAATCCCGTAAGCTCTTGGACATGTTGCTTGGACCGTAACGAGAAACGTTAATCGGTCTGAACCCAGCAGGTGTAGGCCCACTAGGAGAAGAATTAAAAATGGAACGTAAATTTTCCAAGAATCCGCCTTTCGATTCCACGTAAGTGACGGTTCCCAATTCCATTTGTCTCCGCATATCGGGAGATTCTTCATCACCAGTAGCCATAGCCATAGCCATAGCTGGTTCGGGTTCTCTTGGTTTTTCCAAGAAAGACATCGGCGAACCACCGACGAAAATCCGGTTCGCAGCCCGAGAAACAATAATTTCGGAATTCTCAGTTAAAGTCTGAGCAATTTCCAAACGCTTCTTACCCGAAGCGAAATAACTATTTAATTCCTTTAATTCACCACTACCCAAAAAACGGTCTTGCTGTTCCGCTTGAATAATAGTTGATAAAGCTAGAGTTTGATATAGTTGCGGACGTGCAACCGAGCTTCCACCACTTGCCTTAACACTCATGTGATTTCTTAAACTCCTATCTGATATAAGCGCGTGTGCGTATATTGGATTGCCTTTAGGCTTCAAGGAGCGGTGTGTTTTTACGTTAACCGTGTTGCCTTCAAGACTGCCAAAAAATTAACCCACTAGCTTTTAGATTAGAATGTTTTGAGTTCTATCGGGGTATTTGTTAAGAAGTATGTCAAAATCCCATTAATTATGAATTGGGCATGGGGGATTGGGGATTGGGCATAAGGAATTAAAAACTGTATGGTGTGTGACGCTTTAAAAAAAACATGATGAGGTCTGGTAACGTATGTTACAGCGTCATGCACCAATTAACTTCCAATCTCTGGCTGGGAAACCTTACCAAGAGACTCTGCCTCCGAAAAAGCACTTTGTTAATAATAGATATTTTTTACAGCCCTAAATAACAAAATATTTTTCGATAAATAAGTTTTTATTTAAGTGTATTAGTATTGTCCTCGGTGGCTTTAAGAGAATTTGTGAAAAGGCGATCGCACTTAATTTCAGTTCAGCCTCACATAAGCATTATCGGTAAAAACTGGCACGCAATCGCTAACATTAATCTCCGCAGCTAATACAACATCCAATTCAAAACCTCTTGCAATCAATTCTTTCCCCGAACTGTATTTTTTCAAAGTATTTAGGACTTACGCAAGCGGCACATTTTGTTGTAGGGTGCCGTGACACTTTGAGTAATGTTGAACGTAGTAATAAGCTTTTCAGTGTCACGCACCATCCGAGTACTGTGACAATTGCGTAAGTCCTGGTATTTAATAAATCATTTCTAAAACCATTAAATACAGCCACAGCAGCTTCAGGCTACACATACGAAGTCCAACTCTACGCTAACGTGGACTTAAAAATCTTTGTTTTTCATAGCCCACCTTACGGTGAGCTTTGCAATTGTAGCCCCACCCTTCGAGGGTGAGAGCTATAAATCTTGTGAGACAAGCATCCTGCCCGTTCTTTTAATTTTTTTATCTACATTAAATCCATTTCGGCTTTTGCTCTGTATATAAATAAAGCTCGATTCGGATGGACATCAAAATGAAGAACTTCTTTACTCAAACTAAAACTATCAAAGCTCTAACTCTAGCAGCTACTGTTGGTATTATGACGACCTTAGCAGCTTGTAGCAACGCTACCGATAACAATAGCGCTAGTGTTAGTGAACCACAAACAGAAGAAGTTACAGCTGCATCATCAGCTACTCAAGGATTAGCGCAACAGTTACAGGGTAAACCGGTGGTTGTGGATATTTATGCAGATTGGTGTGCTGGATGTAAGAAAATTAAACCTACTTTGGAAGCTTTAAAGAAGGAGTATGGTGATACAGCTAATTTCGTCGTTTTTGATGTTACAGACAAAAAAACTACTGAAGCTTCTGAGGCTAAAGCTAAAGAGTTAGGTTTGTCAGATGTATTTGCTAAATATAAGGCTAAAACCGCTACTGTTGCTGTAATGAATCCAGCGACTGGTGAAGTAGTTGAATTATTTCAAAAAAATCAAAATAAAGCCGATTATGTTGCAGCTTTAGATACAACTAAGCAACAGATAACTAATTAATTTTTTCCTGAAAAACTTCTTTTTTTATAAATCCAATTTGGCATCTAGTTTGTATTTAAAAGGAATCGATAATCAAATAGATGCCAAATGAAAAATTATTTTTTTGCAACATTCACAACTTTATTTATCGCTAGTACTTCTTTTGTAAATGCTGAAACAGTATTAGCTAATAAAGCTTTAATAAATAAACAGACTACAACTCCTATAATTACCAGGTCTGTTGCTGATGATGATAGATTTTTGATTAAATTAAGTCCGGGGACATTACCTATTAAAGACTTAGAAATTATTCTTCCCCAGCAAATGGATGATTTAGGGAATATGAAGATTACAGATAAGTCTGGTAAAGAAATTAAAACTGAAATTAAACAAGATAAAAATTTGGTTTTACTTACTTTTACTGAGAGTGTAGAACCTGGAAATACATTAAAAATAAGATTTACAGCAATTGACACTGAATCAATCAAGGGTGAAACGTTACTTTATAAATTAAGCGTTCAGCAGGAAGGTTTACTTCAAAGAATTCCTGTTGGTACAGCTATAATTGACGTTCCGGATGCAAGTTGAAAGAATTCGCTTCTGATTCAAAGACGTTGCAGTGCAGCGTCTCTAAATTACTATATTTCTAACCTAAAATTTATGAAACATAAATTAAAATCAAACAATCTCTATCTATTAGCATTTCTTTGCTTGGGAACAATCGTTATAGTTGTTTTCGGAAGCCATTTTCAAAACTTGTATTACAATTTAGAAGATTTAGTCAGACAGTTAGAAGCTCCCTATCATAAATGGGTAGCAAATCAAAATTCAACTAGTCCTATTCTTCTAATTCCTATTGCTTTTATTGGCGGTTTAATTGCTAGCATTTCTCCTTGTATTTTATCTTTGCTTCCAGTTAATCTCAGCTATATCGGAACCCTAAATATAGAATCTCGAAAAGATGCATTTTTTAAAGCCAGCTTTTTCGTTTTAGGAGCAGTAAGTATATTCAGCTTGTTCGGATTATTTGCAGCTTTCGCTTCATCTGTAATGGTGGATTTTCGCGGATACATTAATGTTGTAGTTGGTGCAATTATTCTGCTGATGGGGTTGAGTTTTGCGGGAATATTTCATTTGCCTTTACCTAAAAAACAGGTACGCATACCCGTTCCAGGTCCCTTTGGTGCTGGTTTAACGTTTGCTCTAGTTACCTCTCCTTGTGCTTCTCCGGTGCTTTTCGCGGTACTCGCAACCGCTGCGGCTAGTGGTTCTCAAGTTCTGAGTACGGTAACGATGATAAGTTATGCTCTCGGATATACAGCGGTAATATTTTTTGCTAGCTTATTTACAGGATTAGTAAAGCAAAGACAAGTATTGTTGACTAAATCCCAATGGATTATTCGTTTGGGAAGCGGTGCCTTGATTTTAGCAGGTGGCTTTTATTTGGTTACGGGCATTAAATGGTTTTTCTGATATGAATGTAGCAACACATACCAAAAAACCAAGTAGGTTGCAATCTGATTCGGATATGAGTTTATCAAACCAGACAGAAGCTGAATTATTCCAAGCATTGCAAGCGGGAGATTTATCCGCATTAGGTGCTATTTATGACCGCTACGGCGAGGCTGTATACCGTCTGGCTCTACGAATATTAAAGGATAAAAGCGAAGCTGAGGACTTAACACAAGAAATTTTTTTGGCATTTTGGCGCAGTGCTAAATATGACCCCAATCGCGGAAAGATGATTGTTTATTTGCTGACAATGACTAGAAGTAGAGCAATTAATCGGTTGCATCAAAAGTCTACTCAACAGAAGCTTTTACAAAGGTGTCAGCGCAGTACTCCGACTCATAGTGAAAGTAATTTGATGGAAAAGGTTTCTTTGGGAGAAGTTTCTCAAATCATCGGTAAAGCTTTAGAGGAAATACCAGAAAACCAGCAGCAAGTTCTAAAAATGGCTTACTACGAAGGATTGAGCCAATCAGAAATCACCGAAAAACTAAATATACCTTTGGGAACTGTAAAAACCCGTACCCGCCAAGGACTTTTGAAACTGAGAAAATTATTAAAGGATTTAGTAGATTAATCATGGAACCCCTCGAACTACCTTCAAACTGGGAAGCTTTGATAACAGGTTATGTTTTGAGCGATTTAACCCCAGAAGAAGCAGCATTAGTAAAACAGTATTTAGAAACTTATCCAGAATTAGCATGTGAAGTCGAAAGCTTGCAGGCAACTTTAGCACTGTTTCCCCTATCATTACCCGAAACTAAACCATCTGAAGGATTGCGATCGCAAATTCTCGAAGCAGCCGAAAAGGATTTATTAACCACCGTAGAAACTAATACACAAACATCTCCCCCCCTCTCACCCTCCCCCCCTCTCCCCCTCCCTTCCTCCAAACCCTGGCTAAAAATAGCCGGAATAGCAGCAGTAGGAATAATCGCGAGTTTGGGATTTTTTAATTATCGATTGAACCAAAAACTTGCAAAAGTAGAAACCGACTTATCCAATTACCGCTTGCAAGCTGAATTATCCAAAACACAGCAAGAATTATCTCGCTATCAAGAAGCTTTATCCGTACTCAAACAACCTAATAACCGTTTACTAGCACTCAAAAGTATTACTCCCGATATTTCGTCTTCCGGTAGTTTAGTAATTGCACCCAACTCTGAAGCTGCAATATTAACTTTGAAACAGCTACCCGATTTACCAGAAGATAAAGTGTATCGCTTATGGGCTTTTGTTGATGGGAAAAAAGTCAAATGTGCAAAATTCAATCCGGATTCTCAAGGTAAAGTTCTGCAAAAAATTCCTTTGAAACAATGGGGAAATACTACTGAAGTTTTTGTCACTGTCGAGCCAAAAGAAGGTTTTGATTTACCAGTAGGAGAAACAGTTATAAAAGGTTCTAGAGCGATTTGAAGAAGGGAAAGAGAGAACAGAAATGAAGATATCATATTATTCAGCTTTGTTTTAACCCGACTGGGATTGCAAATCCCAGTCTAATAGCACAAGTCCTATAAATAGGACTATATAAACCTTTAAAAGTTTTTACATCTTTTGCAAGAAAACTGAAATATTTTAAATTTTGCAATACATTTTTTTATATTATATGTTTTTAGTCCTATTTATAGGACTTTCACTATTAGCCAGGGGTTTGGAACCCCTGGGAAACAAAAGTAAAAACAAACAACTTCTTAATTCTATTCCTTATTCCCTATTCCCTATTCTCTATTATCTACTTCTGAAGTTAACTTTACTCTAAATACAATCTAAGATAATATGCGGGGCAAAAGTAACTTTTATAAAAATTCCCCCCCGTAATGAATAACTCTTCTCCACCAGCAACTTCTTCTTCTCATCAAGAAAAATTAGATTTCAAAACAAAAATAGCCTATGGTGCTGGAGAACTAGGAGGAGCGATTCCGAACAATATCTTAGTATTCTTCGTACTTTATTTTTTTACTAATGTTGCCGGATTGAATGCAAGTTTGGCTGGTAGTTTAATATTAGTTGGTAAAGCTTGGGATTCAATTAATGACCCTTTAATTGGTTGGTTAAGCGATAAAACTCGTTCTCGTTTGGGTAGACGGTATCCTTGGATGCTGATTGGTGCAATTCCTCTTGTAATATCTTTTTGCTTACTTTGGTTTACTCCACCAATAGCAAATCAATGGCTAAAATTTGCTTATTACAATCTTATTTTTATAATTTATTATGCAGCTGTTAGTTCCGTATGGATTCCTTACTCTACATTAGGAGCGGAATTAACTACAACTTACAACGAACGCACCAATGTGACTGGTTTTAGGTCGGCTTTTGCGATTGGTGGTAGTATATTTGCTTTAATTTTAGCTCAAATAATTTTAGATATTTTTGAAGCACCCCAAAGCTATTTTTACATGGCTGGTATTGCTAGCTTAATATCATTTTTAGCAGTTTATTTGTGCGTTTGGGGAACTTATAAACGCTATAAAATCATTCAAAATCAACGAGAACAAATTAAGCACGAACCATCAGAACCACTTTTACAACAAATCAAAATAGTTTTAAGCAACAAACCATTTCTTTGCGTAGTTGGAATTTATCTTTGTTCTTGGTTGGGAACCCAAGTAACGGCAGCAGTTTTACCTTACTTCGTCGTAGACTGGATGCAATTACCAAAAACTCATTTTACTCAAATGGCTTTAACAATCCAAGGAACAGCATTAATTTTAATGCCTTTCTGGAGCATCATGGGACAAAAAATTGGTAAAAAAGCTATTTACTGTATGGGTATACCAGGAACAATCATTGCTCAAGCAGGATTTTTCTTTCTGCAACCGGGACAAACCACATTAATGTACATCTTGTCAGTTATGGCAGGAATTGGTATTTCAGTTGCTTATATTACACCTTATGCAATGTTACCGGATGTAGTCGATTTAGATGAATTAAATACCGGACAACGTAGAGAAGGAATTTTTTACGGATTTGTTGTACAAACGCAAAAACTTTGTGTTGCAGCAGCGATATTTTTAGTAGGTAAAATATTAGATTGGTCGGGATTAATATCCTCAGTAGCCACTGAAGCACCACCAGTACAGCCAGAATCAGCATTATGGGCAATTCGCTTAATCATTGGTCCCATACCAACTTTAATTTTAATTATCGGTTTGGTTATAGCTTACTTTTACCCAATTACTCAATCTAAGCATGAGGAAATTGTTTTAAAACTAAAAGAAAGAAGAAAATAGGTAATTGGTAATTGGTAATTGAGAATGGGGAATATTAATAGTAATAGTTATAGTTATTTCCCCTCTCCTTATTAAGGAGAGGGGTGTCCGGAGGACGGGGTGAGGTTTGCGACATGTACCTCAATCAACCGAGAATCCATATATTCAATAATGAAATAAATGTCTTACCTTTTCTCACCAATGAACGAAAAAAGCGCCAGAATCATTTTAAACTGGCGCTATGATGAATCATTACATTTTTATAATTATAATCCTTCTGAAATTGAAGAAACCGTACAAGAGTTTTTGAACCCTAAAAATGCGTACTACAGTATTTTCAATAATCGTAATGAATTAATTGCTTATTGTTGCTTTGGTACAGATGCAAGAGTTAAAGGTGGAAATTACGATACTGAAGCTTTAGATGTTGGATTTGGTATACGTCCAAATTTGAGCAAACGAGGAATCACATTTCGGATAATAAATGCTGTATATAATTTTGCGAAAAGTCATTTTTTAACAACTTTATTTCGCGTGACGGTGGCTGAATTTAACCAGCAAGCAATAAGAATATATAAAAAAGCTGGTTTTAAACAAGTTCAGAAATTTAAACGAAAGCAAGATGGTATGGATTTCTTGGTTTTTACTTTGGAAGCTTAGTAATTTTAGATACTGAAAAACCCAGTTTTTATGAAAAACCGGATTTCTAAATCTTTCATTTTGCTATCAATACTTTTATTTATCTTCCGCATCCAAAACTTTATAATCACTCAACTTAAACAAAGTAGCAGCCCAACGTTCGTTTGGATAAATTTCTTTCACATCTCCACTAAAACGAATCATTAAACCATCTTTTTTTAATTCATCGGGAAAATTACAAGGAGCAAATCGACTGCGATTCTCTTCACTCACAATAATATAAAGCCTATCGTGAATTCTTCTTACTTTACCAACTTTATTTTCAACAGTATCTACAGTTTTTCTACTATCAAAAGCACATTTAGAATCTTTTTTAACTTTTTTACCAATCAATCCCAATTCCCTTAACTCTTCCCTAGTTTTAGTATCCCAAGAGCGTACCGATCCAAAAGCACCATCATAAACTGCATTCCAAGGTTGCTTGCCTCGATTCTCTGCAAAAAATATAAAATTACCTCCCGGTTTCTGAATAAAATTATCGCAGGAAGTTTGATTAAATCCTTTAAGATTTACAAGTTTCGGTCCAGCGCCTTTTAAATATCGTTTAACGTAAATTACAATAGTATCCCCTTTGACTCTTCTTACAACTCCTTGAAAAACAATAGGGGTTTTGTTTACTCTTTGAGCAATAGTTGCTGGTTTACTTCCAGGTGCTGGAGAACAAGCATAAGCTGGTTGTATGGGATTTAAATTTAAAGAAATAGAAATTGGTAAACTTAATCCGATAATTCCTAATAAATATAGAGAAGCAGATTTTAATCTAAGCATATCAGCTAACCTGAAAGAACAAAAAATATTTAACAACTTTAGTTTGAACCTACAAGGTTACATTATTTATACGTAAATTAACAGACTATATTATTCTTGATTTTAAAAGTTTTCTTGTGGCAATTCTATATTGTAATAACTTGAATTACTGATAAACCCTATTTTTTTCTCAAATTCAATTTTTTGCTTCAATGAATAATTTAGAAAAAATATCACCCTACATATACTAAATATAAATATAGTGAGTATTTATGCTTTTGCCTGATTCATAATTAACTAGATGCATGGTAGCTTTACTTGTACAGTTGTTTTATCACCTGGGTTACTTTGAATATTCAGGCTACCTTGATGTAATTCAGCTAAACGCTTGACGATGCTTAAACCCAATCCAGAACCTTGTTGTTCATAAACACGGCGATTGAATTGTCTATAGGCTCCTAAATTTCTAATTTCTGAAGCACTCATACCTCTACCATAATTACTAAAAGATAGAATTAGATAATTATTCTCAATCGCACTGCTTACAGAAATACTTGTATTAGATTCAGAAAATTTAAAACAGTTATCAATCAGTTCTTCAATAATTGTATAAAGTCTATTTACTGCTATTTTAACTTTACAGGTCGAATTAAAAAATATTTTTAAATCCTTTTCTCGCTCAACTTTGCTAGCTCTTTTCTTAATCAATGAAATTAATGAATCGATGGGAAAATAAGTATTTTGAGATTGTATTAATTTTATTTGTTCGGGGTCTGTTGCTATAGACTCAAGCTTTGCATATAATAAGAACCTTTGAGTAAAATCTAAGAGACGATGACCCGATTTATAAATACCTTCTGCCATTTCATAAATTTCTTGCTTTTCTAGAGTTTCATTTTCGTTTATAAGTATCTGTGAAAAACCTAAGATTCCATTTAACGGTGTTCGCATCTCATGGGGTAGTGCAAGGGTAATATTCTGTCGTAATTCGTGCAACTCGTGTTGAGATTTTTTCTGGAGGGTAAATTGTTTTTCTAATCTACACTTAATAGTTTCTAATAATTCATCTTTTGTAAAAGGCTTTGTTAGATAATCATCAGCACCCAATCTCATCCCTTGACGAAAATCCTTTTTATCCGATTTCCCACTTAAAAAAACAAAAGGTATTGTGGAAGTAACAATATTTTGCCGCAATTTACTTAATAAACTATAGCCATCTAATTCTGGCATATTCACATCACAAATGATTAAATCTGGGATTTCTTGATTTGCTAGTTCCAATCCAATCAGACCATCTTTTGCTGCGATTGTATCAAAGTTTTCGGCATCCAATAAGTCTAAAAGATTTTCTCTCAAATTAATATCGTCTTCCACGACCAAAATCTTGTTCATTTTTAGTTAGATTATTAACTCAAACGATACAATTTTAATGTTGACGATAAAGAAATAGAATTAGGGAATACTCTTATTTTTTATGTAAGTTTGGTATGAACTAGCAAGCCTAAATATAAAGTAAAAATCGAATAATAATTTTGATTATCTTGTATCAAGATATTACTGTTGTCCTTAACTACTTATTTAAATAAGCTATGTTGACCATAAGTACTTAGTAATAAAGTAATATTTGATACTAGACGATGCCGGTTAATGCTCATCCATAAGCATTTATAGATATTGATGTATAAGAAAGATGCAGGCACGACTTACTATCAGAGCTAAATAGGGAAAAATAAAAATGCTACAGCTATTCGATAAACTCATTAATAATGTGTTTATTCTCGAATATTTAATATGTCCGATTTAGAATCCGTTAGTAAAACCGTCGCGAATCTCTACAATACTTATCCCTTTCCCCCAGAACCTTTACTTGACGAACCGCCACCAGGTTACAATTGGCGCTGGAATTGGTTGGCTGCTTATAATTTTTGTACGGGAAGAAAACCGCAAAAACAAAATATTCGTATTCTTGATGCTGGTTGTGGTACTGGTGTCGGAACGGAATATTTAGTTCATTTAAATCCGCAAGCAACAGTCGTAGGTATTGATTTGAGCGAAGGAGCGCTAAATGTTGCTAAAGAAAGATGTCAGCGCTCCGGTGCAAATCGGGCTGAATTTCATCATCTGAGCTTATTCGACGTTGAAAAAATACCTGGCGAATTCGATTTGATTAACTGTGTGGGGGTTTTGCATCATACATCAGAACCAATTCGCGGTATTCAAGCTTTAGCAAAAAAATTAGCACCTGGTGGTTTGATGCATATTTTTGTATATGCTGAATTGGGGCGCTTTGAAGTTCGTTTAATGCAGCAGGCTATTTCCTTACTTCAAGGTAATAAACGTGGCGATTATCGCGATGGTGTCAGCGTCGGAAGAAAAATTTTCGATTCTCTGCCAGAAAACAATCGCATAGTCAAACGAGAAAAAGAAAGATGGGCTTTAGAAAATCAACGCGATGAAAATTTCGCCGATATGTACGTTCATCCCCAAGAAATTGATTACAATATCGAAACTTTGTTTGAGTTGATTGATGCTTCCGGCTTAGATTTTGTCGGTTTTTCTAATCCCAACTACTGGAATTTAGAAAGACTTTTAGGAAAAGCACCAGAATTAATTCAAAGAGCAGAACAATTAGGGGAACGCGAACGTTTCAGACTGATAGAATTATTAGATCCAGATATTAGCCACTACGAATTTTTTCTTAGTCGCCCACCTTTAGAAAAAGCCAGTTGGGCTGATGAAAATGTAATATTAGCAGCAATCCCAGAATTAAACCCTTGCATAGATGGATTTCCCGCATCAAGCATATTTAATTACGACTATCAGCTAATCAGATTGTCAGAAACCGAGATTGAATTTATGCAAGCTTGCAACGGAAAATCAACGGTAAGAGAAATTTTGAATCACGTTCAACTGGACTTAGAAAAAATCAAAGAACTTCAGAAACAACAATTAATAATGCTCAGTGAGCAGTGAGCAGTGAGCAGTGAGCAGCGAGCAGTGAGCAGTGAGCAGTGAGCAGTGAGCAGTGAGTGGCGAGTTACTAATTATTTTCTTCTTTCTTCCCCCTCTCCCCACTCTTCCCCCTCTTGCAATTACCCATTACCCATTACTCATTAACAATCCGAGACTGTTCCGAGTTAACAGTTAAACCTTTACCAAATGCTAATATCGCTCATGACAATCCTATAAATTCGGAGATAAAATCCTGGATAAGCGTTTTTCTGCAAGCTATCGTCTTCTCTCCAAGAATGTCGAATCTGATAGCTTCGGGTAAACATATTAATCTGGGGTTTGTCATCCGTGTAGTCCCGTACTTTTTACTACGATTTTTCTTCGCCAATGTTGTTTATGCTTGTAAATGTGTCGAAAAATTAACGTAAACGGTTAGTTGAGTGATGGTCTATGGTAACAAGAAGTTAATTGTTTTTTTCTAAAGTAATGTTACCCAACCGTGATATGATTCAACTGACTGGATTTGCAGTCAACATCAAACTTCTGTACTGGTTTCAAGTCTCGTGAGCTTGTCAGATAATACGATTGAATCCGCACCTTCGACAATAGAAAATGCTCAAACTGGTTCTGAGAATGCAGAACCAGATCCGATGCAAGATTTCTACAAACTCTATCAAGAGTTGTTAGTTATTACTCTTGCTTTAACAGGGGTTATTTTCATCTCTGTTTGGATATTTTATTCCTTAAACATTGCTCTAAATTATTTGATTGGAGCTTGTGCGGGTTTAGTTTATCTGAGGATGTTAGCAAAAGATGTTGAGCGCTTGGGTAGAGAAAAGCAACAACTGAGTAAAACTCGGTTGGCTTTAATAGTGTTGTTGATTTTGCTCGCAGGAAAGTGGAATCAATTGGAAATACTGCCTATATTTTTAGGCTTTTTAACCTATAAAGCAACGCTGATGATCTACGTGATTCGAGTGGCATTCAATCCTGACTAGCATAAAACTGGATAACAACAAAAAAGCGAACTATCCAGTTAATATGGTCGAAACGTAGTAATGGTCAGCAAAATGGTAGATTTTCTGAGTGCTTTCAATTCTGTGACTCTTGCAGAATTGGAAGTAGGAAAACATCTGTACTGGCAAATCGGTAACTTAAAATTACACGGACAGGTGTTTCTAACTTCCTGGTTTGTAATTGCCGTGCTGGTACTGGTTTCCGTGTTAGCAAGCAGTAATATTAAGCGGATTCCGAGTGGTATACAGAATTTAATGGAGTATGCCCTCGAATTCATTCGAGATTTGGCTAAAAACCAGATTGGCGAGAAAGAATATCGCCCCTGGGTGCCATTTGTAGGCACTTTGTTTTTGTTCATTTTTGTGTCAAATTGGTCAGGGGCACTTGTTCCTTTCAAGTTGATAGAGTTACCTGAAGGCGAATTAACTGCTCCAACTAGTGACATCAATACAACTATTGCCTTAGCATTGTTGACATCATTGGCGTATTTTTACGCTGGGTTCAGCAAGAAGGGTTTAGGGTACTTTGGCAACTACGTTCAGCCGGTATCGTTTATGTTGCCCTTCAAGATAATTGAAGATTTTACAAAGCCTCTTTCTCTAAGCTTCCGTTTGTTCGGTAATATTTTGGCTGATGAACTGGTTGTAGGAGTATTAGTCTTACTGGTACCTTTATTTGTGCCACTACCTGTAATGGCTTTGGGTTTATTTACCAGCGCTATTCAGGCACTAATTTTTGCTACCTTGGCGGCTGCTTACATCGGTGAAGCGTTGGAAGACCACCACGGTGCTGAAGAAGGGGAACATTAAAACTCCCCATAATCCGTTGGTTATTAGAACTAGAAGTTAGATGTGGCGGATTATTCATTAATCATTAACAACTAACAACTAGCAACTAGCAACTAACAAATTTCAAATTGAAAACCAATTCTATTAAGTAAACCAAGGAAATTTATCATGGACCCATTAGTTTCTGCTGCTTCCGTACTAGCTGCTGCTCTAGCTGTTGGTTTAGCTGCTATCGGACCTGGAATCGGTCAAGGTAACGCTGCTGGACAAGCTGTAGAAGGTATTGCTCGTCAGCCAGAAGCAGAAGGCAAAATTCGCGGTACCTTGCTGTTGAGTTTGGCATTCATGGAAGCACTAACCATCTATGGTTTGGTTGTGTCCTTGGTGCTATTGTTTGCTAACCCCTTCTCATAGTTTAAGTACTGAGAAAACAAATAAAAGTTAGGAGTTAGGAGTTAGGAATTAACAGTTAGGAATTAGGAGTAAAGAGTTAATAGTGAAGAGTTAATAATTAATTAGTAGCTCAGGACTTTTAACTAATAACTCTTAGCTAATAACTTATAATTCGTAACTCATAACTCATGACTCATAACTTGTAAAAGCTGGAGCAAACAATATGATTCATTGGACGACTTTATTAGCAGTAGAAGAAGTCGCGAAAGAAGGTGGTCTGTTTGATATAGATGCAACTCTTCCTTTGATGGCGATCCAGTTTCTACTTTTAGCTTTAATTCTGAACGCGATTTTTTACAAGCCTCTAGGAAAAGCAATTGATGAGCGGAACGAGTATATCCGTAGCAATCAGTTGTCAGCAAAAGAGCGCTTAACGAAAACAGAAAAATTAGCGCAGCAGTACGAAGAAGAATTAGCAGGTGCAAGAAGACAAGCGCAAAAAGTAATTGCTGATGCTCAAGCAGAAGCCGAGAAAACTGCTTCCGAGAAAGTAGCAGCTGCTCAACAAGAAGCGCAAGGACAAAGAGAACAGGCTGCTCAAGAAATAGAGCAACAAAAACAGCAGGCTTTTGCTTCTTTAGAGAAAGAAGTTGATGGTCTCTCTCGCCAAATATTAGAGAAGCTTCTAGGAGCGGATTTAGCAGCACAGCGCTAACAAACTTCAAGAAAAGAATGGAGAAAGTTTGTAAAATTGCTTGGCTCAAATTCAGTAATTACTATTTTGTAATTCGTAATTATTACCCCATATATATGTAAAGGGTGGATTCAATTTTAGATTTTGGATTTTGGAGCCACTGTGTATTGGTAAAGCAGAAAAATATTGGGGTTTTCCCAAGTTGAGCGACTGCTAAACCCGAAAGAGGTTTCCCCCTTGTAAGGCAACTGGCATGATTGAATGGTTGTTCTCTTTTTGAAAAAAAGTCGAGCAACTTTAGATTTTATCCAACACCCTACTTAAAATAAAAATTGATTAATTACGAATTATAAAAAAAGTAAGTTACTACTAGTTTTTTGGTTATAGAGAGATTTAGATTTATAGATGCTTGAACGATATTGCATCGTAATTTTTTATGCTGAAGGCAGCGCAATAGTGGATGAAATAACAACATGGGGACATTCTTAATATTGATGGCGGAAGCCAGCGCCGTCGGAAGTGAGTTAGTAGAAGAAGCAGGTCACGAAGGTTTTGGTTTTAATACCAATATCTTAGATACTAACTTGATTAACCTGGCAATTATTTTTGTAGTTTTATTCGTTTTTGGACGTAAAGCTTTAGGAGGTTCTTTAAAAGAACGTCGCGAAAAAATTGAAGCTGCAATTAAAGCTGCTGAAAAACGTGCCAACGATGCACAAACTGCTTTAGCCGAACAACAAAATAAATTGGCTCAAGCCCAAGCAGAAGCCGAAAAAATTAAGCAAGCGGCACAAGAAAATGCTGGTAAAGCGAAAGAATCAATACTCGCACAAGCCGCTGTTGATGTGGAAAGAATGAAGCAGACAGCAGCAGCAGATTTGAATACAGAAAGAGATAAAGCTATTAACCAATTGCGACAGCGCGTAGTCGCTCAGGCTTTAGAAAAAGTAGAGTCGCAACTCCGTGGTGGAATTGCCGACGATGCTCAGCATACATTAGTTGATCGTAGCATCGCGCAATTAGGGAGTTAATTATGGCAAAGAATACAGCAACCGCAGCAGTATCGCGTCCTTACGCCGAAGCGCTTATGTCTATAGCGCAGTCAAACAACGTTGCAGATAAGTTTGACTCTGATGTACGTTCTTTACTGAACTTAATCAAAGAAAGCCAACCCCTGCAAAACTTTTTTGCTAACCCGTTTATCAGCGGTGAAGATAAAAAGGGTGTTATTAGCAAGATACTCAGCGACGACACTAACCCAATTTTCCGCAATTTCTTAATGCTGTTGGTAGATAGACGGCGAATTACCTTGGTAGAGGATATAGCCGAGGAATATTTGGCAAAGTTGCGAGAACTAAATCAAACAGTATTAGCCGAAGTTATTTCTGCCGTTCCCCTTACAGACGAACAGCAGCAGACAATCAAGGAAAAAGTTAAGTCAATGACTGATGCTCGCGAGGTCGAGTTAAACAGTACTATTGATAGCGATATCATTGGTGGCGTAATTATTAAGGTAGGTTCTCAAGTTGTTGATTCCAGTTTACGGGGTCAGTTACGCCGCTTATCTTTGAACTTGAAAAGCTAAAAGTTAGGAGTAAGGAGTTAGAAGTGAGGAATTAAAGGTTAGGAATGAGGAATGAGTAATTAAGGATTTAATGCCGCAGTTTGAGGCTAACTGGTGAAACCACAAAAAGCTGAAAACTGAAAACTTAGAACTCATAACTCATAACTAAAAATTTATAGCCCAGAACTCATAACTCATTACTTAGGTTTCTTTTCCGTATTGTAAGAAAGAAGATAAAAAAATGGCAATTAGCATTAGACCAGACGAAATTAGTAACATTATCCAACAGCAAATCGAGCAATACGACCAACAGGTCAAAGTTGCGAATGTTGGTACCGTATTGTCAGTAGGTGACGGTATTGCTCGTATCTATGGCTTGGAAAAAGCTATGGCTGGCGAGTTGTTGGAATTTGAAGATGGTACCGCTGGTGTTGCTCTTAACTTAGAAGAAGACAACGTTGGTGCAGTATTGATGGGTGACGGTCGCCAAATTCAAGAAGGTAGTACCGTTACAGCTACTGGTAAAATTGCTCAGGTACCCGTTGGCGATGCCATGATTGGCAGAGTTGTTAATGCTTTGGGTGAAGCGATCGACGGTAAAGGTGATATCCAAACTTCTGAAGGTCGTTTGATTGAGTCGATGGCTCCCGGTATCATTCAACGTCGTTCCGTACACGAACCAATGCAAACCGGAATTACCGCTATTGACGCGATGATTCCTGTAGGAAGGGGACAGCGCGAATTAATTATTGGTGACAGACAAACTGGTAAGACAGCAATTGCAATTGACACCATTATTAACCAGAAGTCAGAAGACGTAGTTTGCGTTTACGTTGCGATCGGTCAAAAAGCTTCTACCGTTGCGAACGTAGTTCAAACTTTACAAGACAATGGCGCGATGGATTACACCATTGTGGTAGCAGCGAGTGCTTCCGAACCCGCACCATTGCAGTGGTTGGCTCCTTATTCTGGTGCTGCTCTTGCTGAATACTTTATGTATAAGGGCAAAGCAACCTTAATTATTTACGACGATTTGACCAAGCAAGCACAAGCTTACCGTCAAATGTCCTTGTTACTACGTCGTCCACCCGGTCGTGAAGCATATCCTGGAGACGTATTTTACCTCCACTCCCGCTTGTTGGAACGCGCTGCAAAACTCAGCGACGACCTTGGAGCAGGTAGCATGACCGCGTTACCAATTATTGAAACCCAAGCTGGTGACGTATCTGCTTACATTCCTACAAACGTAATTTCGATTACCGACGGTCAGATATTCTTATCTTCCGACTTATTTAACGCCGGTATTCGTCCCGCAATCAACCCCGGTATTTCCGTATCCCGCGTGGGTTCTGCTGCTCAAACCAAAGCAATGAAGAAAGTTGCTGGTAAATTGAAGTTGGAATTAGCGCAATTTGACGAATTGCAAGCATTCTCGCAGTTCGCATCTGACTTAGATAAAGCGACTCAAGACCAACTGGCACAAGGTGTACGCTTGCGGGAAACCTTAAAGCAGCCACAAAACCAACCACGTGCAGTATACGAGCAAGTTGCAATCTTGTATGCGGGTCTTAACGGATATTTAAGTGATATCGAAGTTAATAAAATTACAGATTTTGTTGAAGGATTCCAAGAATACTTGAAGAACAACAAAACTGAATACAAGCAAGGAATTGAAGAAAAGAAAGTCCTTGGTGAAGACGAAGAAAAAGCGCTAAAAGAAGCGATTAGCGAATACAAGAAGACCTTCTTAGCAACAGCGTAAACAGTCAGCAGTGAACAGCGAACAGTGAACAGTAAAGAGTAGGAGGAGAGGGGTTGATGGCTTGGAGAAAAGTTTCTAGTTCTTATTTCTTTAGCATTAACTCTTGATTCTCTGACTGTTAAACGCTAACTGTTAACTGCTCACTGCTCACTGCTCACTGTTAACTGTTCACTGTTCACTGAAAGAAATTATGCCTAATTTAAAAGCAATACGAGACAGAATAAGTTCTGTTAAAAATACCAAGAAAATTACAGAAGCCATGCGCTTAGTGGCTGCTGCTAGAGTACGTCGCGCACAAGAGCAGGTTACTTCTACCCGTCCATTTGCTGACCGTTTAGCACAAGTATTATTTGGTTTACAAAGCCGTCTAGCCTTTGAAGATGTTGACTTACCGCTGATGAAAAAGCGCGAAGTTAAATCAGTCGGGTTGCTAGTAGTTTCAGGCGATCGCGGTTTGTGCGGTGGTTACAACACCAACGTTATCAAGCGTGCGGAAAATCGTGCCAAAGAACTCAAAGCTGAAGGTTTAGATTATAAATATGTATTGGTAGGGCGTAAAGCTACCCAATATTTTCAACGTCGAGAAGAAACTATTGACGCTACATATACCGGCTTAGAACAAATACCTACAGCAGCGGAAGCTTCTAATATCGCTGACGAACTACTTTCTTTATTTTTATCAGAAAGCGTAGATAGAATCGAATTAGTTTATACCAAATTCGTTTCCTTAGTTAGCTCTCGTCCAGTAGTACAAACCTTACTTCCTTTAGATGCTAATGGTTTGTCAGCAGACGACGAGTTTTTCCGTTTAACAACCCGTGGTGGTGAATTTGAAGTTGAAAGAGAGAAAGTTACGACTCAAATGCGTGCTTTCCCTCGCGACATGATTTTTGAACAAGATCCAGTCCAAATTTTAGATTCTTTACTGCCGCTATACTTAAGCAACCAACTATTGCGAGCATTGCAAGAATCCGCAGCCAGCGAACTCGCAGCGCGAATGACAGCAATGAGCAGCGCTAGCGATAACGCAGCAGAATTAATGAAGAGTCTTTCATTGTCTTATAACAAAGCACGACAAGCCGCAATTACTCAAGAAATTTTAGAAGTTGTGGGTGGTGCTCAAGCGCTAGGGTAATTAGAAATTTTAAATTATCAAAGTTGTTAATAGCTAATTGTTGATTTTATCTGAATTGACAATTGGCTATTTTTATTTATTAAGTTTCAAGTTTATCAAGTTTATGAAGTGCGATATAACTGAAATCTTGCACCATTGTCGTTAAGCCCTAATACCGCCTTGTAAGCCGGAGGCTTTCTAGCCCGCACGCTCTGCGTGAACGCAGAGAAATCAAAATCCGAGGCTCATATACAAAGTACGTTTTTACGCACTAACACCCTTGCCCAGTCTGATTTATCAGACTTTGTGTATTAGCCTGAGAATTTATGAATACGGCGGTTGTTGAAAATGGTGCAAGATGTGAGCCTCCGATGAAGGTTAAAGGTTAAAGGTCGAAGGTCAAAGGTGTTAAAATCCTTCACAACTAATGAAACTAACCCTTTTTTTTACTTTGGCTAAAAGCTTTACTGTATAAGGGTTTGAAAATGTGTTAGTTAGGAGATATAACTTAAATCTCTTTTCTCTTAAGTCACTTAAACCCAATCCAAAATCCATTGTGGCAATTTTCAAAAAGTAGAACTATAATAGAATATGATTCACATGGGTCTGTAATGGTTTCGACGGGGTGGCGAAAGCTTCTCGTTGATTCAGGTCGAGAGTGAACCTAATCTCGTAAATCAAGGTTCAAACAAATAATAACTGCAAACAACATTGTAGCATTCAAGCGTCAAGCAGTAGCTGCTTAAACTTTTTTCGTACGCTTCTCTCTAATGTGACTCCGTTAAGCATTAGAGAGCAACCCCCAACGGATGCTCTAATAAGTTCCCTTTGGTGGACTTATTAGAAAAGACTTTACCAAAGCATCCCACCGTTCGGGATAATGAACGGTCCCTGCCTCAAGGGTTAACGAGGCTAAACCTGTGAACGATGCGGGGGTAAATACCCATTTCGGACGGCAGTTCAATTCTGCCCAGATCCATTAGTACGTAATTACTAAATCCACCTTGTACTTAAATGTAGAGGTGGATTTGTTTTTTATTTGTTTTTGATGTGTTTGTCATAAGCGTTTAGAAATGATTTATGAGTAAGTTGCAAGTAACTTGTCCAGTTTGTTAGCGTAATGGCTAACTATGCGAAGAGGGATTTTTTGTGAAGCGGTAGCTGCTACTAATTGTTATATTTAGTCAGTTTGACTAAAAATTTGCTGTATTTTTAGTTAGCTTGCAACAGCTTCAAATCGATTCTAAGGGTAATAAACGAGGCAGATTAAAATGCACAAAAAAGATTATACATTCTGATTCTTTCATATCTTGCACCATTTTTATTAGCTAAAGATTGTACGTTAAGTTATTAATAGTGGTTCAAAATTATTCTCAATCAACTTCAGTCACTAATAATTGCCACTCTGTAACAACCTCTTCGGGAATTTCTAAAACCTTCTGTTCTTTTCCCGAAACTGGTAAATTCAACTTCAACGACTCAACTTCAGTTAACTTTGGTAAAACGTCAGTTAAGCTATATTCCCCTACATTTGGCGCTGGTGAAGAATTGGCGTAAACGTCAGACGCATTCAGAAATTTACCTGATGCTGTAATTATTTCTAGAGAATGAGGATGAAAAAATTCAAAGACACCCGGAAAACCAACTATTCTTAAATTTAATTCTTGTTTCACACCGGGATTAATCTTTTTAAATAGCAATACTTGCCAGGTGTATTCTTGTTTATCTTTAATAGATACTTGGGAATGGTAGCGTAATACTCCTGGTGCGTCGTGATGCTGGCGCAGCATTGCTATGGATTCTTGGGAAGTAAATCCAATTGCAATAAATATTAAAATTATGATTGTAAAACAGCGTCGCAATAAGTTTGTAAACATTGGTTTTGATTGAGGAATTGAAGATGAGAAAATAGGTCTAAGGGATTAACAACAGCTACAATAAACTCAAATTTTACACCTCGACCGCGAACTAGCTTTTTTATTCATAACACTATCAAAAAATCATCTTTTACTCAAGCAGCCGGATTTCTTGCAGTTTATTGAGAATAGTATGAGATACGAATAAAATAAACTTACCTTAATCTAGGTTTTACCTTTGTTCTTCTCAGATTGTATAGAAAAAATGAATCAATCTTAAATAAGTCTCTCTTAGTGATAGGATGTTACCTCGATGCTTATTCGTTGAGATAAATCATGCCTAATCTACGTAATTTGCTTATCGGTGCAGGGATTGCAGCTGCTGGTGCAATCGGAACAAAGAAAGCTGTAGACTACTTCAAGAATCGTGGAAAAGAAGAAGCACCACCTGAAGCTGAAGGTGATGCTGAAATATCGGCACCAGATGAGGTTGCTTATGCTTCTGTAGAAGAAAGCTCCGTTCAAGGCTTTTTAGATGCAAGCTTTGGCGATGCTGGACGTTACGTTCCAAATCGTCCGCCTAAGATTTTTGAATATCAAGGCGAACAGTATATGGTCATTTGGGCTTACGATAATAAGCAGGAGAAAAATCAAATGCTGGCTTTCAAATATACTGATGCGGGTCGTAAGATGGTTGCTAGTGTTGGATATACTTCTGATAAAACAGATTATAATCTCAGTTTAGATCCAACACCTTTTGCTATTGAAGTAAATGGTCAAAAGTTGCAATCTGGGCAATCTGAAACTGCTGGAACCAGCGATGTAGATTTCGTTCTAGCTTAAGGTATTCAGAAAAAAGATGTTTTGACAATAAAAGGTTATAAAAATTTAGCCTTTTTTGTTTTTTGTTTAAAAATTTTACAAACCCGGTTTTTTAATGAAAGCCGGGTTTATAACTGCTATCTAATGTTTACTCAATCTGGATATTTGTTTTTAATGCTCGAACAAACCTTGGAACTGTAATAAATCCAACTGCACTATGGTTGGTAAACATTTGAAACAGTCTTCGGCTAATTCTAATCTTTCTTCGCGTTGAAGCATTTCTATTAGCTTTCGCCGTATGCTGACTAAGTATCGTACATCATTTGCGGCATAACTAAGTTGAGCATCGGATAAGTTAGCAGCATTGCCCCAGTCAGAAGATTGAGCGCTTTTGTCAAGCTCAACTTGCTCTAATTGCTGTACCAATTCCTTAAGTCCGTGTCTAGGAGTATAAGTACGAACTAATTTACTCGCAATTTTTGTACAAAAAACGGGATTTACCATGATGCCCAAGTAATGGCGTAAAGTTGCTAAATCAAAACGGGCAAAGTGGAATATTTTGACAACACTCTCTGCTTCTAAAAGTTTTTTCATATTAGGGGCTTCGGTTTGTCCTTTCTCAATCCGAACAACCGTAACCTTACCTTTATCGTCCGCTATCTGCACCAAGCATAAACGGTCTCTTAAAGGTAATAGTCCCATAGTTTCGGTATCTACAGCAATCGCTTCACATTTAAGATATGCCGAAAGAGTCGAATCATTTATATCGCGATCGCAAACCTGAAAATCTTGTAATTCCATGAATCCTTAAAAATCAATGCAGTGTCCGCTCCCATAAAAAAAGGCAAACACTACTTTATTGTTTAAAAAAATAATAAATCAAACTTATCTACTAAGAATAAAAATTTGAGTAAGGAAATATTCGTCTTCACTGTTTACAGCTACACCAACCCCAGTCAAGTTATATTTACCCTTGATATTTTTTAGGTGTCCGGGACTCTCAATCCAACCTTTTACAGCTTCTGCAACCGGATCGTCATACCCATAATTAAAAGCTACATTTTCAGATGCACTGTTGTAGCGAATAGAAATAGTATCAACTCTTTTAGCAAATCCGTTATGGCTAAAGGGGACTCGATGTTTTGCCATATTTTGACTGTGAATCCTCGCTTGTTTGGAAATTTTGCTATCTAGCTTCAACTTAGGCAATTTTTTAGAAGCTCGATATTGATTTATTTTCTCAAATATAGACTTTTCTAATTCAGCAGTTTTTACATTGTTAGATAATTTAACCGGATGTGTTGGAATTAACAAGTCTTCCTTTGCTGTCGGTTCGCTGGTAGACGTATGACCCGGTACAGGCTTTGTAGCCATTGCGCTAGCCAGGACAATTGTAGTAAAAGCAATGCCAAGTATAGTTTTTCGACTCATGGACGATTACATAGTTTATAGGCTCTTGAGACGCTAACCCAGGTTTTATGGTTTCTTTGTATACCCGTATTTATTTAGGTGTTTTATTATTTAAAGAATCTTTGCATATCCTTTCTTAGCCGTCAAGACTAGCTAATTAAGGCAATTTTGATATTATTTTTAGATTAAGCAATCTAAAATTATAAATGAAGACTTTAAAAAGTTTTAATTTATCTGGGCAAATATTCTGACTCAGTATAAGAGATTTAAGTTCGTTGTCAAAACAAACTCTACTTTTATTACCGATAAATAGTGTAAAATAATACTTTACGTTTCCAAGTAAGAATCCGATCATCCGTACAAAATGCTTTCGGATAATAAATGTCAAAACCCGGTTTTGTACAAACCGGGTTTGAAACGAGCAAAGAGTTTACATATACTTAGCATCGTGAAGTTACATGTAATACATATTGCTCTGACCACGACACTTACTATAAGGCAGCGCTACTTTGCTTCCCCTCTCGTTATTAAAAGGAAAGTTTTTCTGTATCTCTTTATTTATTTTTTGCCTATGATTAGCTAAGTGCAACCTATTCTTAGTAGCAGAATAATAAGCATTTAATTTTGTATATAAACTGCTCACAATCTTATTCACTATTGCGATTAATGCTTACAGTAAATAATTATTATATTTAGAAAATTTTTTTATTTTAATATATTTTAAACCGTAGTTTTAGATTAATGATCTATATTTATTTTTGAAATTAGCTCTATTCTGAGTAAGCATTATATTGTATCTGAATACATCAGGACTTACGCAAGCGGCACATTTTTCTGTAGGGTGCTGTGACACTTTGAGTAATGTCGAAACCTAATAATAGCACCAACAGGATAGTGTAACAATTGCGTAAGTCCTGTACATGTAGATGTTGCGATATAGCAAGTAAAAGTATCCAGCTTATTTTCAGTCTTTAGGAATACAATATATTCACTCTTTTGATAGACGCGAGAATAATTTTTTATATATTGAAGTGAATGTCTTCACATATAAATGAAAATCAACTATATCTAAACTGCCAAAATAAATAGCATTAATAGATTATAATTACGATGAGATTAAAGAACAATTTTAAAATTAGCGAACTATAACCTAACTAGAAGTTAGCCTCAAGCTTGATAATTAATTAATGAGTGTATTATTTTCATCCATACCTTTTGGTTTTATTTCTACAGCGGCAATTGCTATCGGGTTAGCACTAACCCATTTATATTGTGGCAAGCTGCGCTTTATTAAAGTTCCCCGCAGCCGCTGGTTGAGTGGTGCTGGTGGAGTTTCCGTTGCTTATGTTTTCGTGCATATTTTGCCAGAATTAAGCGAGCATCAAGCAGTTTTAGAAGAGACACATAAAGGTTTTATTTCGTTCTTTGAACACCATGTTTATCTACTAGCATTATTAGGATTAACCGTATTTTATGGTTTAGAAAGAATGGCAAGTGAGTCTCGCGAGAACCAAGAAGAAGCTGGGAAAGGTGACGTTACGACACCAGGAGTTTTCTGGGTACATATCGGCTCTTTTGCTGTTTACAATGCTTTGATTGGTTATTTGTTAATGCATCGAGAAAAACCAGGAATGGACAATTTATTGCTATACACTTTAGCAATGGCATTGCATTTTGTAGTTAATGATTTCGGTTTACGAGAAAACCATAAGCATATTTATGACCATATTGGACGCTGGATATTAGCAGCAGCAATTATTGTAGGATGGGTAATAGGTGGAGGTACTCAAATCGGAGAAACAGCAATAGCTATTCTTTTTGCTTTTTTAGCAGGTGGAATTGTTCTTAATGTGTTAAAAGAAGAACTTCCTGAAGAACGAGAAAGCCGTTTTTGGGCATTTGGGTTAGGTGCGCTGATTTATACTGCTTTACTTTTAGCTGTATAGTTTAATCTTTTAATTTTTTTAACATTGTGCCTAATTATTTTTAATTTTTAATCGATGATAAATAATAGCTCAAAACTTTTGCAAATAGAAAATAACCAAAACAGTTTTTACTATTTCTTAAGATATTTCTTATTCTTTCTGAAGATAGATTCCCATAATTAGAATAACTATTGCCTTAGCTAGAAGATTTTAACAGAAAAAAAGTATAAATTATTATCATCAATTAAGACATTATTTCAATTGTTGTATTAACTTCAATTAGATTTTGTCTCTTCTATTGAAGATATTGAAAAATAATTATTTAAGTGCATCTACTAAAAAAAACTAACTTGATTGAAACAAGAACAAGGTATTTATGCTTAATGAGAAACGAAAAATAAAAGCGTTGAAGAGAATAGCGAGTGGCTTTGCAGTTATAATTCCTTTTCTCCCTTTAGCTGCATTTGCGATTCCAAAACGCCCCAACCCGAAACGCAATCCTTGCCCTAAAATATATTACGAAGAACCTTACAACAGTAAGATATTAGTACCAGCAACCTGCCCGCCGAATGCTGCAACTTCTCGTTGGAAAAAGACAGGGCAAGCTGTAGATCAATCTATTAATATTGTAAGTCCAGATTCAAGCGTGACACCGCTTCAGCCTCCGATTCCTGAGAATCGTGCGAATGCTATTGCTAACATCAAGCCAATGATGGGTAAAGTAAGCGTGAAATTGAAAAACGACACCAACGCTCGCATTTCCTATCAAGCTGTTACTCATACTCAAGTTCGATATTTAGAAGGTGGAGAGGAAGTTACTTTACGCGATGTTCCCACACCTGCAACTATCACAATGATAAGAGAAGACAAAGGATTGTTACGAGTAATGCCGATGTCTGAGAAAGAAGACGGTATGTTAACAGTTACTTTGGATGAAAAAACAAAGTTTGATAATAATCAAGGTGTTTTGAGAATTCAGGAAGATGGACAAGTCTTTTTGAATTAGTCGCCAACAAAGTCGTGTAGGTGACTTCTAAAGTTTAGAAAGATGAACCAAGTTCGCAACAAAAATATAAGTTTTATTTCAATAATAGTAAGGTTGGATTAATGAATAAGTTTTGGAAATTTCAGGGTGCAATTAGTTTAGCTTTAATGCTGTTCGTACTTCCTGCTTGCAGCAACGATAGTGCAGAAGTTCCCGGCGCAGGAAATGTTACTACTAAGGAAGTTGCAAATAATGCTGCTGCATTAGATGGCAAAACTGTAACAGTAAGGAGCGAGCCAAAAAGTAAAGTAGGTCCTGCTTCATTTACTGTTGGTGATGAAAAATTCTTTGGTAACGAATCTATCTTGGTTATTAACGCTTCTGGAGAACCTTTCACCTTACCGGAAGATGACGATACAGAAATTCAAGTAACGGGTATAGTTCGCAATTTTGTAATTGCAGATGTGGAGAAAGAATATAATCTTAAGTTAGATAAGCAATATTACGTTGAATTTGAGAACAAGCCAGCAATTATTGCTCAGTCTATGGCATTATCACCCGATCCAGGTGACATTACAAAAAATCCTCAAAAGTATTACAACAAAAGACTTGCAGTAGTAGGGGAAGTAGAAGATATTCAAGACGCTAATACCTTTACTTTAGATGAAGAGAAGCTATTTGGTGCTACCGATTTACTTGTTCTTAATCCTAAACCAAAAACAGCTATCAAAGATGATGAAGTAGTAGCGGTTACTGGAGTACTTCGTCCTTTTGTGCTAGCTGAATTTGAAAGAGAATACGATTTAGGTTGGGATTTAAAGCTTAAGCAGAAGTTGGAAGCCGATTACAGCACTAAACCTGTATTTGTAGCTGATAGCGTTTATCCTTCTGCAATTTCCGAATAAAAAAACTGGTAATCTGAATTTAGGCTGGGATTATTCTTATCTCAGCCTTTTAAATGTTTTTTATTGTCTACCATCAACTAATATCAGTGGAAAAATGACTAATCAAACAAAAAAACGTTTTCAGTGGAGTCCCAAAATAATTTTCACGATTGCTTTTTTTGGGTTTTTATTTGGGCTATACTTCATATTTACTCGGGAGCCAGCCCCAACTCCGGGATTGATGTCAGTATCCAAAATAGCCAGAGAAAAAGATGATTTGATTGGTAAATTTGTCACCATTAGAAGCAAATATATTGAAAAACTCGGTCCTACTTCCTTTGCTGTTAGAAAAAGGAAGTTTTTTATTAAAAGTAAACCAGTTATTATTATTAATGCATCTGGTAAAGTTTTTGATTTGCCCTCTGAGAAAGATACAGAAGTACAAGTAACGGGTACGATTCGTCAACTAGATATACCCAAACTTGAAAAAGAATTTAATTTAAGATTGCAAGATAAAGTTTACGAAGATTATAAAAATGGCACTGCTATTGTAGCTCAACATATTGCTTTAGCACCAGAAGTAAATGATATTGCTGACAATCCTAAAAAATACTATAACAGGAGGTTAGCATTAACTGGAGAAATAGAGAATATCAAAAATCCAAAAATGTTCACTTTAGACGAAGATGATTTGCTCGGAGAGCAAGATTTATTAGTATTAAATCCGACTCCTGCAATGGCTGTAAATAACGGACAAACAGTTGCTGTCACAGGTGTTGTACGTCCATTCCGGTTAGCAGAATTAGAAAAAGATTATAAATTAACTTGGAACTCAGGATTAAAAAAAGAGATGGAGTTAAAATATAAAGAGAAACCTGTATTAATTGCAGACACTGTTTATCCTTCTAGAATTTCAACTTTAGATTAACTGATGATATTGTCATAAATATTGAAGTTAATCTCAATAAAACTTATGCGGTTAATAAGAGTTATCGATTGTAAAACATCTTCCAATTTTGACAAAATAAAATGTAAGGAACCCTATTGTGAAAAATAATAGGTTCCTTACATTTGGTTTTAAATAGCACTAAAACATTTATCTTCGATTCGCTGTTATAGATGCCAGTTTTTAAATAACAATCAACAACTTCCCTGTCCCATAAAGCCTTTATTAGTTCTAAATGAAAAAGCATTTACTTGTAGTGATTATAGTTAAATAAAGATAGAATTATAACTTAAACAAAATTAAGGTTTTAGGGGTAATTGGAGAATTTAGAAGCCTGGTGTTATTAATTTTTCGGTGTGGTTGCATAAGTCCCGAGGAAACTAAGGTCATCGCGTCAAACATGTCATAATTTATGCTAAATATCAAACAATATTGATTTTTTCGCATAAAAAGTAAATTATCCAATGTCACAGCAACCTATAGCTCAAGTCCTTGCCCAAAGGTATAAAATAATTAAATTAATTGGTAGAGGAGCATTTGGGGTGACATTTTTAGCTGAGGATATGCAGCGCCCAGGTAATCCTCATTGTATTGTCAAACAGTTTCAACCTATTCATACTGATGAAAATACATTAAGAATAGGTAAAAATTTATTTGATAGAGAAGCCGAAACTTTAGAAAAGTTAGGAAAGCATGACCAAATTCCTCAACTTCTGGCGCACTTTGAAGAAAATCAACAGTTTTATTTAATTCAAGAATATATCCCAGGTCATGACCTTACGCAAGAAATTTCCCCTAAAAGTAGTCAAAATTTAACAGAAGCAGAAACTATCAAATTATTAATCGAAATATTAGAAGTTTTAGATTTTATTCATCAACAACAACATATTCACCGTGATATCAAACTTTCCAATATTAGACGTAGAAGTTCCGATAATAAAATAGTCTTAATTGACTTTGGTGCGGTTAAACAAGTTACGACTCAAGTGGTAAATCAAAATGGAAACGTTCGTTTAACTGTAGGAATTGGAACTCCTGGCTATATGCCCAGCGAACAAAGCCAAGGGCAACCTAGATTTAGTAGCGATGTCTACGCTGTGGGAATGATCGGGATTCAGGCTATGACGGGAGTTGCTGCACATCTTTTACCGCAAAGCCAGAATACAAGTGAGATTATTTGGCGGCAACAAGCAGAGGTAAGCGATAAATTTGCAGCTATTTTAGATAAAATGGTGCGTTACGATTTCCGTCAGCGTTATCTAAATGCTGATGAGGCTTTACAGGATTTGCAAAATTTATTGCCAGTTCAGTCTAATAGTAATAATATAAAAATTGCTTTACCTATATTAGGAATTGTTGCAGTCATCGCAGCCGGTTTAGGAATTGGCAATTTATTAAATACTCCCGAAAAAATAGAATTTGCAGAATACAAAAATCAAGAATTGGCAATACAAATTAAATATCCAGAATCCCCTCAAAAATGGCAACTCCGAAAACTAGCTCCCATTCGTGGAGAAAGAGTAGAATTTACCGTACCAAATAAAGATGATAACTTTCAAGAGCTAGTTAAAGTAAGCATCCGCGAATATTCTGGGACATTAGCGGAATCGAAACAAGAATTTATTAGAGAAATCAATACAGAATATTCCCAAGCCAAAATTGTTAGTGAAAGCAAAGTCACTTTGGGATTAAAGACAGGATATGAAATTGTATTTACAAGTGACAATCGAGGGAATGAATTAAAGCATTTGCAAAGGTGGATTTTACAAAATGACCAAGTTTATATTGTGAATTATTCAGCAGATGTGGATGATTACAATCGGTTTCTTAGTGTTGCCAAGGAAATGATGGATTCTTTTCGGGTTGAATCACAAATTTCCTCCCTTCTCCTTAACAAGGAGAGGGGTGCCCGTCAGGGCGGGGTGAGGTTTCGGGGATTGGTTGAAAAATGACCATTACCCTTCTTTTCCTATTGAATGACACAACATACATAGCGCTTTTCGCTTGAGTTGATCGCAAAAATATCACCTCACCCCCTTCCCCTCTCCTTGTTAAGGAGAGGGGTGTACACACAAGTCTTGAAATCATACCTGGAAGCGACTTTTGGATTCAGGTAAAAATCGCTCAAAGCCTGTCATTGCGAGGAGGAACGACGACGCAATCACCTTTATGTGCGGCTCATCGCAAAACTTGGCGATTACTTCGCTTCGCTCGTAATGACGATTTAAGGAGGTTGAAATCTCCGAAACGTATGTGGAGAGACTTGTGTGTACACCGTAGCTCCTTGTCAAGGAGAGGGGTGTCGCAAGCTCCCCCTATTTATTCTTCCATGCAATAAACTCTTGAATCTCCGGTAAGGCTAAAAATTTCTTAGTATCTGCAATCAAATGCTTACCCCAGAGATTTTCTTCAAGATGTTCTATGTTCGCAAATTCTTGATCTAAACATTTCAATAAAGGGTGATGTCTTTATTTTTTAGAGCTACCTTTTTGTAAATTTTGTACTTTTTCTATTAGCTTCAATGTTTTTTGATAATTTTCTGTATCTCCTTTTTTTTGGAAAAGATTGGCAGCTATATTCAAGTCATTAATCGCCCCTTGATAATCTTTGAATTTACCGCGAACAAAACCCCGCCTGTAGTAGGCTTGGGCAAGTTTGGGATGAATTTTGATGACTTGAGTATAATCCTGTATCGCCCCTTGATAATCTTTTAATTCACGGCGAGCATTACCCCGGTTGTTGTAGCCATAGGCATATTTGGGATGAATTTTGATGACTTGAGTATAATCCTGTATCGCCCCTTGATAATCTTTTAATTCATAGCGAGCAACACCCCGGTTGTAGTAGGCATTGGCATATTTGGGATTAATTTTGATGGCTTGAGTATAATCCTGTATCGCCCCTTGATAATCTTTTAATTCATAGCGAGCAACACCCCGGTTGCTGTAAGCATGGGCATATTTGGGATCAATTTTGATGACTTGGTTAAAATCATTAATAGCTCCTTGATAATCTTTTAAATTACCGCGAACAGCACCCCGTCTGTAGTAAGCATCGGCATATTTGGGATTAATCTTGAGAGCTTGGTTAAAATCATTAATTGCCCCTTGATAATCTTTTAATTTAGCGCGAGTAAAACCCCGGCTGTTGTAAGCATTGGCGTATTTGGAATTAATTCTGAGGGCTTGGGTATAATCACTAATAGCCCCTTGATAATCTTTTAATTCACTGCGAGCACCACCCCGGTTGTAGTAAACTTTGGCTAATTTAGGATTAATTTTGAGGGCTTGGTTAAAATCATTAATCGCCTCTTGATAATCTTTTAACTCACTGTGAGCAGCACCCCGGTTACCGTAAGCTTCGGCTAATTTAGGATTAATTTTGAGGGCTTGATTAAAATCATTAATTGCCCCTTGATAATCGTGTAAGTTCCGACCTCGAACAGTACCTCGGTTGAGGTAGGCTTCAGCTAATTTGGGATTAATTTTGAGGGCTTGGTTATAATCATCAATTGCCCCTTGATAATCTTTTAAATTACTGCGAGCATCACCCCGGCCGCCGTGGGCTTCAGCTAATTTGGGATTAATTTTGAGAGCTTGGTTGAAATCATTAATAGCTTCTTGATAATCTTTTAACTCACTGCGAGCAACACCCCGGTTGTTGTAGGCAATGGCATATTTAGGATTAAGTTTGATGGCTTGAGTCAAATCCTGTATCGCCCC
Source organism: Rivularia sp. PCC 7116 (assembly GCF_000316665.1). Lineage (GTDB taxonomy): Bacteria > Cyanobacteriota > Cyanobacteriia > Cyanobacteriales > Nostocaceae > Rivularia. The sequence continues at coordinate 4,592,530 of NC_019678.1, forward strand.
TTGATAATCTTTTTTCTTGTACTTATCAACACCTTTCAAAAAGTAATCTTCAGCCGTTAGTGCTTGTGCAACTTGTAACAGTGGCGCAGAAATCCCCAAATCTACATCAACTACTTTCGCTTGTCGCAAAAAAGTATATATAGAAATAGCTAGATTATTATTACTTTTAACAACAGCTACCTGGGGATTTATTTCGTCATAGGTAACATCATCAAGAGTTGCAGCTTCACCTCTACCGTGAATGCCAATTAATTCTCCTTGCTCGTTGAGCAATGGACCTCCACTCATTCCTGGCAAAGTTGTGACGCTATAAACTAAAGTATATCCGCCGTCTACTGCTTGATTCGCGTTTGCTGTAATTTGTCCCGGTGGTGGGAAGTTAATGCTAGAAAATTTCCTCGATGCTGTCTGCTTGGGAAAACCCGCAACGTAAACTTTGGTTCCTATTTTGGCTTTATCTGGGTTGCCAACTTTTGCAACTTGATAATTTTGGTTACTGCTAAAGGTGACGACAGCTAAATCAATTTGATTGGGTAATTTTTTGACTTTACTGTAGTCAAGCTGATAGCGTTGATTATCTGGAGTGACTATTTCATATTCCTTGGCTTTACCAACTACATGAGCGGCAGTTAAGACGGTATAAGTATTACCTTCCTTTTTAATAATTATTCCCGAGCCATTATCTTTTTTATCCGTACCTTCAATTAATACGGTAATTTCTTGAGCAATTTCCCCTACCTGTTGCGAAGATAAAGCATTAGCTACTTGTGGCTGTAGGAGTAGTATTGACACTCCGATAAATGCTGATGAAAGTGCGTGATGATATTTCATTTTTTCTGTTAATTGATTCTATAAAACTATTGATAAAAACTTCCCTTCTCCTTAACAAGGAGAGGGGTGCCCGTCAGGGCAGGGTGAGGTTTCAGCGACTTGTTGAAAGACGGTACTCCCTATTCTTTCCAATCTCTTTGCCAACTGAATGACAAAACATAGCGCTTTCCGCTTGAGTGAATTACAAAAATATCACCTCACACCCCTTCCCCTCTCTTTATCAAGAAGAGAAGTACCTTACTTACCGCTACGACTCTGGGCAGCATTTTCTAAAAAAGTTTTGAAATCAATTGTCAGCGAATCGGAACTACTTTCATTTAGGATGATTCCTGCTGCTAAACCACGTCTATTCATCAAACTTCTTGCAGTAATTTGAGGATTTACACTGGGTTTCAAAGTATATAAAACATTCTTTTTACTACAACTATGTTCCCGATTTGCAACAGCGCAAATTACAGGTAAACCTTGTATGTAACCACCATTGACATATACGAGCTTACCGTGGTCGTAGAACTTTTGAAATCTACGTGAAACTACTTTACAGCGGTCTGTATTTGTTAATTTATTTGAAAAGTATTGACTTACCCAACGAACTATCATGACTCTTCTACCATCATCAGTACGAGCCATAGTTGCAGGAACGCTTTTACCTCTATAGGTTGTCCTATTGCAGTAAAAAGTGTAGTCACTGGCATAACTTGGTTGCTCCACCGAAGTACAGACACTTACTACCGTCACCGAAGCAACCGCCAATCTTGCTAAGAATTGATTGAATCTATTTTGCAGCATAAAAGAACTTATATTCCTACTTTTAGCTAAATTTACTTACAGCGCAAATTCATAGAATTTCAGATTAAGTTCAGGTATATCAAGATTTTTGCAATTTTTTAGTGAAGAAAGTATAAAGATGAGCGTATTTGCACGGAAATTGCGACATTGATAATTAAATATTGGCAGAGGGTGGAGAAAATAATTGTGATAGAACTAATAGTTGTTTTTTTGATAACTTTAGGAGACGTAGCATTGCCACTTCTTTAAAATGCGTCGGAATACATCAAACTACTGGCTCGTTGTAAATTCTCAATAATTTGGGATTGCTTCGTTTCACTTTGCTCCACACCCTGCGGGAACTTTTTCAATGAACGCAATGACATACCTTTAATTTTTACGCCGACTTACTTAAGCTTGTAATGTTGTATAAAAATAAATAAACTCACCCCATCTGTTTCCGACATCTCTTTTAGATGCTTTTCTGAAACAACAGGGTGAGATATTTCTTTATAGCTTGATAAGCGTAAATTAAATTTATTGCACTATTATCATTCAATCTATTTCTTGTAGAGTTGTTTTCCAGAATCTAGTATCGAAGCAATTTGTTCGCGACTGTTGATAAATTCATATTGCTCGTTAAAGCCGCTACTAGTAGGTTTTCCAATGACGTAATGACGTACCGGTATATCGGGAGCATTAAGTACAACTCTATCAGACACCCGTACTGTTGTTTTTGGTGCATTGGGATTTTCTTCTTCAAGACGAGACACCACCCATAGCTGGTTTTCTACCGCATATACAGCTTGAATTTCAACATCATAACCACCAGAAGGGACTTCAACTTCAGTCGTTATAGTACGTTCTTTTTTCTGTACTCCAGGTAAATCAACGTCAATATAAGGAACTTTTACAGTTTCTTTTTCCTGTATGACTACTACTTTTGGTACTGTAACCGTGCGCTCCCTTACTCCAACGTTTACATCGGGTCCTTTTATATCATATTCTGGTAATCTTCCAGGTTCTACATCTACATCTACATCGGGTAAGCGAGCTGCTTGTTCTTTCTCGATTTGGCAAGATGCCAAAGCAACCACAAGCGTAATTAGGAATAAAGGTAAGATTTGTTTTCGGATTAAATGTTGCGATCGCATTTCTATTTAACAAATAAACGACAATGAAAGACTACTAATACCATTTCTTTATAAAGATGCGCCGAATTCAGCCCCTGAAGAGGGGCTTCGTTTGTCTAGCCCCACTCTTCCAGAGTGAGGGCTTTTAGCGCAGCCTCATACAGAATTGGTATAACCAAAACAAGAACTCTGTTGAAGTAGGATGCGAGTCGAACTAATTAGACACTGGAATTTTAGCTGCACTTATTCACAATAAAGGTGTTAAAAAAACCTCAAACACCTTCTTTTGAAGTAAATATGTCTAAAAAAGCTTGCTATTTAATTTTGTATTAACAATTAAAAACTAGTATTTTTACTCACAATTTTGAGCCGTTATTAATACCAGTATTGTTGATAATTATTATGTTTGCTAACTTTTAACTTTTTTGCCTCATTCTTAAGCTAGACATCCGAATTAACTTCTATCTATCAATTGAAGGATGCTAAATTATTACCATTTTTGTTTAAAATAAGTAGCTTTATACAAGCAAATTATGATTAGTAAAAAGTTTTTATAAATACATATGTAAAATAGATAAATAGTTAAAAAAGAGATATTCATAAACAGATTGTAAAAAAAATCAGCAGATGTGGATTATTAAGATAAGTTTGTTTATTTGGTAAGGAAACTATTTATTTTTTTTAGATTAAGTAGTGCATCTGATTAATGAGATTTAAATCAACAGGATGATTGTTTTTATTGAGAGCTTGGTTTTATTGTTAACTCTCAATTTTAAAACCTTTAAATGAAAAGGACTACTGCATTCTCCCTATCATCCCTTCTGATTCCCCCGATTGGGATAAAATCTTTCTGGTAATAATCCCCAAGCTGCTGCATCAGCACCCCAATTACGAAAAATTTTCTGACGTGCGAAAGCATTCGCAAAGCGCCAGTTATAAATTTGCTTCCATGCCGAACTCCATTTTGCCGTTTCATCCGCTTGCTGTAGAGCGCGAATATCAGCTTCGAGAGCTTCAGCATGTTTTTGCAATATGGCTTCGAGTTCTTTAAAGTGTTCTTCTGGAGGTTGCAAAACTTTTTATTTACCGTAATTTAGCTTCATTCCTATTGCAGGATGACAAAAACTTATACATTATAACCCTAGCGGTTGTAAGCTGCGGCATTCAAAATATAGGCGATCGCCATGTCTTAAGCAAATAAGTCTTGAGCAATTACTATCGAATTACTCCGCAGACTTTTGTTAGTCTAGCTTGCCTCTGCTATCCCCTCTCCCCTAACTCTCCAAGTAATTCCACAAATCAAATCAGATTCCTATATTGTTAGCAATCTATAATTTTTTTTAATGCGGATTTTTGAGATTCTGAGTGTAAGATATATCATGATTTTCAGTGCGTTTGATTAAGTATTAGGATAATGTTTAAAGTATGAAATCAAGTCTACTCATCTTCAGTAAAACGGTAAATTTATTGTTTCCCCGAGACGTAGCCTTAAAAATGGGCAGGCTTATTATAGAGAGATGCCCGAGACAAAACGAGTTAATTTGTTTTAAAGCCTGCCTGGGCACCCCGATAAATTTTTTACGGAAATTGTAACCCAAAAATTTTTGCGTTCTAATGAGGTAAATTGCACATAATATTTATTTTTTTGCTTTTGTCAAGTCATTGTCATACGTAACGCAAAAGCAAGATAAGTTATAAAGCGATACAAATAAAGCTTTGATATTGTTTGTATATTTACTTATCTGTTTGTGGCTTTTCCTTTAAATTAAAAACTTAATCAATTCTACTTATTATTTTGAAATGCTAAAAATAATACCTTCGATGAGAAAAACAAATTTTATAAATCTATTTATTGATGATATTTTTTTAAAGAGCTTTGATAATACTTTATGTTAGTTGATTTAAACAAAGAGAGCGATTACTGAGAAAATACAGAAGACTAGTAACAATCAAGGCTGCCAAGTAAGTCAATAGTAAGTCACAAAGGTGGTCAAATAAGGGGCAGAGGATAAGGATTAATGGGACGATTTGATAACGGACCAGAAAAGCCGCGTAGAGCAGGCGAGCCATACGGTTCAGCCGAATCTGCCTTACGGGCTGTCACTGAGGAATTACAAATTATCCAGCGGAATTTACTCAAATCATTGCAGGATGATGTCAAGCGTCTACAGAGTGAGAAAATCCGCTTAGCTGATGATATCAAACGTCTGCAAGAAGAAAGAGAGCAGTTGCAAGGAGGAAGACAAATTGATGAGTTACAGGTGTTAATGCGTCAATTAGCACAAGTTTTAGGAAATCATATTTCCGTACAGCTACAAGCTTCACTCGAAAGATTAGTCAACGATCGATCAACTGTTAGCACAACTCTTCAATCCGGAAGCGGAACATACACTCAAACTCAAAATCAAGAATCCGAATTAATCGGCAATTCTTTTAATAATGCTTTTAATACACTGCAACAAGATTTAGAAGACTATCAAAGCAGTATTTCCCAGCAATTGTCTCGAATGTCATTGCAACAAGAACAAGGAGAAGCGATTTTAGTCGAATTAGTAAATCGTTTGAAGCAAGAATTAGAGGCTACTAGCATCGATAATTCTCCAGCGGACTTTCAAGTTGAGGAACAAGACGAACGCTTAGAAGATGATTACATATCAGAAGTTGATTATGTCGAAGATTCTCCCCAAATAGAAGAAGATGAAGATACTTCGCAGCAAGAACCATTTCCATCAAGCTTATTGGAAGAGCGGGATCAAATAGCTCCCCTACAGGGAGATACTACGACGGCAACTTCTACCGTTCGAGGGGCGAACGTCTCCTTACCAGAAACATCTCCTCAAACTGTTCCAGAAGCTACTAGGCAGCCAGCAACACCTTCGCAACCAATATCAAGACAGATGGAGGTATTTAAGCAGCGTCCGAAAGGATTGTTGCTAATTGGACTTTCCGCTGTTGCCACATCTATATATAACGTTGCGATTAAAGCAATATTTAACGGCATATTTGATTCAGATCAACTAATATCACCAACTTTAGGAAATTGCTTATTCGTTTTAATGCTGAGAATGCTAGTAGTTGTGCCAATGATGTTAGTTTTGGCACCCATTTTGCATCCCAGAGTTTGGCATGATTTACAAAATTTAATAGAGTCAATAAAAGCAAGTCGTAATCCTGCAAGCATTACAGCTAGAAGAGTGCTGATGCTATCAACCATCAGTGGAGGCTTCTTGTTCTTATCCCAGGTAATGCTCTACTTGTCCATAGGGCAAATTGCTACCGGAATGGCGATCGCGCTTTTGTTCGTGTATCCAATCGTCAGCGGAATTCTGTCATGGCTATTGTTTCGCGACATTCCCAGCAAATTTCGCGCTTTTGCTTACGCGATGATTGTTTTAGGAATAGTTTTAGTATTAGGCGGAGCAAGCGACACAAATAACCTCTCGTTTGGCAGCATTACAGGAATTTTTGCCGGAATAAGTTTTGCATTCTATGTCATATTGACCCGAATTTGTGCTGCGAGACTGCATCCGGTGTCTTTTACTTTGATTAACTTCGCTACAATGCTGTTTTTGTGTTTTATTAGTTTGTGTTTTATTACTATATTATTACCCTTACCTTCAGGTTGGAGTTTAGATATAAACTCAACGAACTTTTTGGAATTGATTTTAAGCACGTTTATTTTAGGGGTACTCACCTTATGCGGTTACCTGCTAAATAACTTCGGCATCCGCAAGCTCGGAGCTACACGAGCCGGACTTATAAGCTCTACCGTTCCAGTTTTAACAGTAATTTTCGCCGGAATTTTAATTCAAGAATCTTTACCATTCATACAGGTTATTGGAGTTCTACTAGTTACCTTCGGAGCCGCTGCTTTTAGCATCGAGAAAATACAGCAACAGATTAAAGCTTCTCGTTCTAGCTAATTATGGGATTAGGGGATGGGTTATATGGGGTAGAATTTTGGACCGATATTTAATTCTTAATTCTTAATTCCTCACTGCTAACTCCTCACTACTGGCTCATTACTGTTCGCCGATTACTAATTACTGGTATACAACAAAGCCATATTCCGGTTAAGACCTGTTAACATACATTTTTGCGGGGATGTAAAAAGGACACGTTTGCTTGCATTACTTTTTGTGGGAGCAGTCCCGTGTTAATCGAAACCTTATTGTAATAGCGGTTTTGGGGGTGACAGGCTTAAATTACTTGTCAACATAAGTTGATGAAGATACCGAACAAAAAGTAATGGCAATTTTAATCACAAGGTAAGTTTTTATCTTCTCCTGTGAAAATACGGGTAAAATGTTGTTTATCATTACCACTTAGACCCTTAGTTATTGCATAATAGATAAATTAAAGTAAACACATAACCTGCGCTCGGGTGTATACTACTTACTTTCCTGCAATTATTGATTTTGTAAACCTGCTATTCAACAGTTTGTAATATGCATAACGATACTGATCTGATCAAACGTCTCGACCCCAGCGCGATGGATCAGATCATGCTTTATTTGGCTTTCAGTGCCATGCGAACTAGTGGGCACAGGCACGGGGCTTTTTTAGATGCTGCCGCAACAGCAGCTAAATGTGCTATTTATATGACCTATCTGGAGCAGGGTCAAAACCTGCGAATGACCGGTCACTTACACCACTTAGAGCCGAAGCGGGTGAAAGCCATCGTAGAAGAAGTCAGGCAAGCTCTGACTGAAGGAAGACTGCTCAAAATGCTTGGTTCTCAGGAGCCGCGCTATTTAATTCAGTTTCCTTATGTATGGATGGAAAAATACCCTTGGCAACCGGGGCGATCGCGAATACCGGGCACTAGTTTGACATCTGAGGAAAAAAGACAGATTGAACAAAAATTACCGCCCAATCTGCCCGATGCCCAGTTGATTACCTCTTTTGAGTTTTTGGAGTTAATTGAATTTCTCCACAAGCGTTCTCAAGAAGATTTACCTGCAAGGCATCAAATGCCTTTAAGTGAAGCTTTAGCAGAACATATCAAGCGGCGCTTACTTTATTCAAGTACCGTGACGCGAGTTGATTCACCTTGGGGAATGCCTTTTTACGCTCTTACCCGTCCCTATTATGCAACTGCAAGCGACGAAGAGCGAACCTATATTATGGTGGAAGATACCGCCAGATTTTTCCGAATGATGAGAGAGTGGTCGGAAAGACAGCGACACACAATGCGAGTTTTGGAAGAAATGGATATCCCACCCGAACGGATAGATGAAGCTTTAGAAGATTTGGATCAAATTATCCGTGCTTGGGCAGATAAATATCATGAAGTAGGCGGAGCGCCTATGGCTCTCCAGATGGTTTTCGGTAAAAAAGAAGACTAGTAAATCAGCAGCCATATTAATGACTGCCGATTATGCCAATTTTTCAATTCTAGCAAAAATATGTCTAAAAATAAAATTGAATACTGAATAAAGAATTAAGGTTGGGTTTACTCGCGGTATAAACCCGACCTATTTTTTTGGGCATTGGGCATTGGGCATTGGGCATTGGGCATGAGGCATGGGGCATGGGGCATTGGGCATTGGGCATGGGGCATTGGGTATTGGGAGTAGCAAGTAAGAAATTAATTTCTTATTCTGGGAGATTGTATTCCCATTACCAATTACCAATTACCAATTACCAATTACCAATTACCAATTACCAATTACCAATTACCAATTACCAATTACCAATTACCCATGCCCAATTACCAATTACCTTTCTAACGCATCGGAGTAGTTTCAAAAGTGGGGCTAAATCCTTCGGAAGGTGGTACTGGGGGTACTGCTGGTACAGCAGGATTCGATAAAGGTACAACATTGCTAATTCGGTCACTGGCGCTGATGCAATTCTCCATCGCCTGTGTGGGTGAAAAATCAATTTCAGAACGTAAACCGACTACGCATTGAGCAAACTTTACTGGTAGCAAGCTACGATTGCAGTAACTTAAAATAGCTGGATTAACTGTTTCGGCACTCCTAGTACCGATACCCACAACACAAGTAGCCAAGTCATTAGGGCGACGTGCCTGCCCGCAGAAAGGAAGCGAATCTGTTGCCGGAATTTGGCTTCTTCGCTGAATTTGACCTACACATGAAGATACTTCTTTTGGTCGAAGTGCAGCAGCACAAGCATTACCAGCGGTTTCTGCCGGAATACCTACACTCAAAAGACGTGCTGCACATACACGATAATCATTTTGATTTCTTCGGAAAGGATTGCTAATAGCATTACTAGGTAAAGTTATTCCTAAAATACTAGTTATAGCTAGGGCTGGTAATGTTAATTTAGCTGTTATTTTAAATAATTTAAAATCGAAACGTTGCATAGAAAGCATTTTTGTCTCACAACCTACAGAACCAAAGTATTTAAACTTGCTGAAACAACCAAATAGCATGGAAAATCTCCAAACACCTTTAAGTAATGCTATCTCATTTTTTGGGCATGGGGTATTGGTAATGGGTAATGGGTAATTGACAATGGGTGATGAGAATAGAAGGAGAGAATAGGAAATTAATTTCTAACTCGCTACTCGTTACTGCCAATTCCCAATGCCCCATTCCATATTCTTCGTTCCGCATCTATAATGATATGTCTGTGAGTAAAATTTGAAAGGATAGAATTAAGGGAGCTATATGTCCCGATACAGAGGACCTAGATTAAGAATTACACGTCGCCTGGGTGAATTACCAGGATTAAGTCGTAAAACCGCTAGACGTGCTTACCCCCCCGGACAGCACGGTCAAAACCGTAAGAAGCGCTCTGAGTATGCTATCCGCTTGGAAGAAAAGCAAAAGCTCAAGTTCAATTACGGCTTAACTGAAAAGCAGATGGTACGTTATATCCGTAAAGCGAGACGAGTTACTGGTTCTACCGGACAGGTATTGCTACAGTTCCTCGAAATGCGCTTGGATAACACCATTTTTCGTTTGGGAATGGCTCCAACTATCCCCGCAGCACGGCAACTGGTGAACCACGGACACGTTCAAGTCAACGGTCGCGAAGTTAACATCGCCAGCTACCAGTGTCGTCCTGGAGATCTTATCGGAGTCAAAAATAAAGAAGCTTCTCGCCAATTGGTAGAAACCAATTTGCAATATCCTGGTTTAGCAAACCTTCCCAGCCATTTAGAGTTTGATAAAAACAACTTGACTGGAAAAGTAAATGGTGTTTGCGAACGCGAATGGGTAGCTTTGAGCGTCAATGAACTATTAGTAGTGGAATACTACTCAAGAAAAGCTTAACGATTTTGGAGTTAGGAGTGAGGAGTTAGGAGTTAAGAGCTTTGAATTGATTCTTTTCCTCTCCCCCTCTTCTCTCCCCTTTATTTACTTCCACTCACCTTGAATCGTAAAAGTAGGCGAATAATAAAGATTTTTCCAATCAGTATTTTGTAAAATTTTTTAATTGAGCGTTAAGTAAGTTGAAAGCATCTTTTTTGTAAATAAAATAATCAAGTATCCACGAATAAAAAATTAGCGTGAAGAAGTTTGCTACTTCCCCGCGCTAAATATATTTTATTAGTTTGTAATCAGTCGCTTTAGCTATGGGAGAACTAAAGTCCTTACTACGAACTTTTCAAAAATGTTAGTCCTATTTATAGGACTTGTACTATTAGACCGAGAATTTATTTCCGGTGAATTAATTAACCAATTAGTTCAATGTTTTGGAATTGTCCAACAGCGGTAGGATTCGCGACATCATGGTCGTTAGCGATGGTTAAGGAATCAAATTGACCGGTAAAGAAATCTCCGACATCAATGGAATATTGTGTGAATCCGTTGTTGGAACCTGTAATGTAATCATCTAGGTCTTCGATACCCCAACCTTGGCTACCATCTACTTGGAAAAAGTTATCTCCATCGTTACCACTTATTGCATTATTGTTGTCGAAACCAATACCTTGGATTTCAGCTTCTCCATTACCTGCAAACTCAAATTTGAGTACAGTATCCTCAGTAACTTCGTATCCAGTAATATCTAAGCGTTTCCAACCGTTTTTCTCTAACCTCAATTCCGAATTGTTCTTAATCGTTGAAGTTATGCTTGTGTTTTGACCGAGTCCACCGTAGGATAAAACTTCTTCTGTTTCAATTTGTCCGTTGATGGAAATATTAAGTGAATCAGGGGTTTCTTCTGGTGTTTCTTCTGGTGTTTGTATGGTCGGAGGAGTATCTGAAAATAACCTAATATTGCTGAATTTACCTTCAGCGTCGGGGTTCTTTTGGTCATCATCGTTAGCGATTGTCAGGTATTCAAAATCTCCGGTGAAGAACTGACCAACTGGGATTTCATAAATATCTTTGTCACCAGATTTCCCTACAATGAATTGACTCAGATTTTCAATACCCCAACTTTGACTACCATCAACTTGGAAGAAACGTTTACCATCCTGGGTGTTAATAACATTGTCATTATCGAAGCCGATGCCTTGAATCTCACCATTACCGTTACCTGCGAACTCAAAACGTAGAATGCTTTTCTCGGTAATGGTAGAGTTAATTTCCAGTTTTTGCCAACGATTCCCCTTTATGTTGAGTTCGTTATCAGAAGATAATTCTACAGTTCCATTTTTAGGATTGTCTTGACTTCCACCATAGGATTCCAGGGTGCTGACTTCAAGAATATCTTTTCCTTCAATGGGAGTTTCATTTCCGCCAGTGGTGTCTGGAGTGTCATCTACAGGTGTGGGATTATCTGTTGGGGTCGCTGGTTCTGTTCCCGGAGGTACATCATTTCCACCAATCACAATCAGATAACCGTCGTTTTTACCACCTGCACTATCTTGTATGGCATTATGAGTAATTTGGCTTCCTGTAAAATTAGTAGTTGCGACTGCTGCTGTTGTACCATTACGGAATGAAGCTACAACTCCACCACCACTATCTGAAATCGGAGTCCATGAAAGTCTTTCTTGAAAGTCTGGACTGATAGTTGCAATGTATCCATCGTAAGAAACATAGTCGCTTACTTTTTGACCTTCGATAGTCTGTTTATCGCGGTTGGCAATTTTACCGGCTGCACTTCCAGCTATGATTACGGTACCGTCTTCGGTGGCTGTAATCGAACTTATATCAACAGAGTTGCCTTTACCATCGTCACGACGGCCTAATAAAGATTGACCTTTGATTAAATCGCCATTTTCAAGGTTGTAACGTCCATACCAACTCATCTTTACCGAACCGACATTAGTAGGACTGTTATATTTATCCGTTTCTATTTTCCTATCGCCAGTTACCTTTTCTGATAAATCAAAAGGATCGCGATAGAAAATAGAAAAGCCGGTACCGCCATTGACGTAGTATGAAGAATATAGCTGTCCGTCGCGTCCGATAGCTACACGCTGTCCCCGCGTATCAGCCATCAAGTTTTCTTCGTAGATGTCTTTATTATCAAAATCATAGTTTTTCCAGACATCTTCTCCTTCATAGGACCATGCTTGGGTGAACGCAACCTGTAAGATATTAGTTTTCTGTTCGTACCCCGTCGTAATAACCATACCTCCGTTTTGGTCGGTTACTGCTATATCAGCAAATTGCCGTCTGGTTTTGCCCGTACTCCAGTCTTTTAGTCGTTCTCCGTTACTGTCATAGAGATAAGCTCTGTCGGGACCTTGACTATCTTGTAAAACACCAACTTTTCCAGTATCGGAAATAGCGATACGCATAACGCGGCTTAGAGATTGACTCCATTTAACCTCTGTCGCATCGGCGTTTAATACAGCTATTCCACCTTCATAAGCAACGGCGATATCACCATTTTTTGAGACTTCTAAATCAAGAATTTTGCCTGGTAAACGAGTTGTAGCAACAGCTTGATTTGTTTGAGAATCGTAACGGACAATGGTTCCGTCACCACCACCAAGGAGTTCAGTCTCTTCTGCTCCGAGGTTAGCATTCTTTAAAGAACCTCCTACGATGACGAATTTACCATCGAGGGAAATATCTACAGCGTTAGTAGAATCATCTTCTTTTCCACCTAAATAGGTAGCAGCCGAAATATCTAAATTATTCGTAGGAGACTGAGGTAGAGCGTTGTTTGTTACCGACGAGAAGGAATTCTGGCTTTGAAGATTACTATCATCGAACTGATTGATTTTAGTAGCCATGTTTCACTCATATTTAATGAACTTCCATCGGTAGATAACTCTGAATAACTAACTCCCCTTTTAACTTTTTATACTCTGTAACCGGAGGTGTATAGCATTACCGTACATTTAATCAAAACCAATATGACAGCCCTTAGTACAGTTTAAAAAGTTGTCACACTATCATTAAAAACACTGGTTTTTTCCTTGCTATTTGACCCTATATTTGATAATTTATTACATTTTTTTTAACTATACATCAGTAAATCTATTAATGATTTTTGAAGTTTTTGCAAGTACTTGAAAATACAAATAAATATAGAATTTTGATGATAAAAATGGATACTTTTGTATTTTTTTTACTTAGTATCAGTAATACTAATTACTTGTAATTAAAGTACAGTTAGTTGCTTGCCGTACAAACTTTGAGTTTACTAAGAATATGTGAAGAAGTAAGTTAATATCAAGTTCCCAATATGTTGTTATAAATTTAGAATCAAGTTGTTAATCGCCCGCAGCCTATAAGACTGGGGCTATACAAACAAAGCCCACCTTCGTGGGCTAAAAATAAGAATTCTTAGTCCACAAAGGTGGGCTTTGTAATCGTAGCCCTACTCTTATAGAGTGGGCTACTGCTACCTTCTACCAAATAATCGATTCAAGAAAGAAACTTTTACTGCACGGTTGTCTATTGCTCCCCCATACATATCGAATCTTTCGGCATTATTAAGAGCGATAATATAATATTTTCCTTTGATTTGAGCTACAATTGGACCTCCAGAAGAGCCCCCCGTGGTATCGCAATCGTGAGATAAGGAACCCGCTTCTTCCTTAAGAATGCTACAGCCATCATGAACACCAGCAGTCAATCCTTCACCGGCTTTGAGATAAGGAAAAGCTTTTAAAGTTTCAGGAGTCGGGAAGTCTTTGGAGTAGCCTATCATGCGAAACTTTTTTGGATATTTAAGCATAGTTGATGTTGGTAAAGACACCCATCCAAAATGACCGTACTTTTTTCCGAGGGGTTTATCAATTTTAACAACAGCCCAATCGTTTTTATATGGATTGGCTTCCTTAAAGTTTGTACCAGCAATAATTTTTTTGACAACAGCGGTATTGATAAAACTGACGCATTAACAATGAAGTTGAATCGTCTTTAACATTCCATAACGACAACACAACTCTTTCGGCACCTGCATACATTAGTCCCCTTGTCAATCCTACCAATCCTTCACCTTTGACTTCTTTCCCCAATCCTCATCTTGCGGGGATTTGGATTTTGAACCCTGCGCGAGCATTTTACCGACTTGGGGTTGCAAACCCCAGTCTAATAGCTGAAGTCCGTTGAAACGGACTGAAAAAATCTTATTTGACGCATTATGCGAAGAAACAAGTAAATCATTAGTCCTCTTGAGAGGACTTTTGCTATTAGACAGGGATTCAAAATCCCTGGCTGGTTGTGAATTTAAATCGGCAAGTGCCGCAAAAGGAATATATTGCAAAGCGTCATCACCGACGATTATCAAACGTTTTTTTACCAAGTTTATCTGCGACGGGTGCAAGAATTAAATTACTTAGTTCCATCGCAGCTTCACTTGTTTGTTTTATGGAACGTTCTTGTGTAGATGGATCTTGCAAAAGATTTCTTAATTTCTTGGCTGCTGTTTCTATTTGTTCGCTTTCGGGTAATTCGTAACTATCGAGGGAATCTGGAGTTACCATCCATAGATAGCTGCGTTTTTCACCTAAGGAATATTGTAAAAGTACGGTGTCTTTATCTAATTGCTGCTGAATTTTAGGTAAGTTAAGAGGTTGGGGATATTTTAGTTGAGCGTATTTAGGGCTGGTGGTTTTAATTTTGGCTTTGAGTTGATTGAGTTCGTTGATGTGATTTTGAACTTCTTGCTGTAAATTTTGTACGTCTGTTTTAGAAACATTCTTATCGCTAAGTTTATCAAGCCGTGATTTCTCTTTAGAATTGATTAATTGTTGTAAGTTCTTTTCTTGAGCTAATAGTTCGGGTTTTATACCTTTACGAATATTGGCATTTGCTTCGGTTAATAATTCTAAAAGTCCGCGAGCGCGAGATTTTTCGCTGGCATGGATTGCTTGGGCATCGTATCCTTTTGATGGGTTTTGTTTGTGCAGTTGCATCAAAATATCGATGTGGAGTTTGTAGATATCCTGAACTGTGGCGAAGTAGGATGTACGTAACTCGTTACTATCTACTTTGGTGCGGAGATTTTCGATGATATCTACTGCGGCTTTGCTGTTAGTGAGGGCTGTTTGTAAGTTACTATCTCTGTATGTTGTAGCGATGTTATGAAGAGTTTTTGCTTCTCCGCTTTTATCTTCAACTTTCCGTTTCAAAATTAATGCTCTATCAAAAAATTCAAGTGCTTTTCGATTTTCTCCCGAATAGGAGTAAACACTACCAATATTATTAAGGGTTACGGCTTCTCCACTTTTATCTTCAACTTTGCGTCTTAGAACTAATGCTTGGTTATAGAATTTAAGGGCTTGCTGGTTATCTCCTAATAAGTTGTAAATTTCGCCAATAGCATTTAGAGTTGCTGCTTCTCCGCTTTGATTTTCAACTTCCCGGCTTAGAAGTAATGCTTGGTTTAATAATTTGAGTGCTTGCTGCTTATCTCCTAAATCTAAATGTATACTACCTATATTGTGAAGGGCAATAGCTTTCTCTCTTCTATATCCAAGTGTCTCCAATAAAGGTAATACTTTTTCATAGTATGTAAGTGCCTGCCGCTTTTTTCCTAATGAGGAATACACAGCAGCAATATTATTCAGGGTTATTGCTTGCCCATTTTTATCTGCTATTTCCTCACTTATAGTTAATGCTTGTTTGTAGTATTCAAGCGCTTGCTGTTTGTCTCCTAAAGAATCGTAGATTTGGCCAATATTATTAAGGCTTCCTGCTTCCCAACGCTTATCCCCATTAATTTCTTGTATTATTATCAATGCTTGCTTGTAAAACTTAAGCGCTTGCTGCTTATCTCCTAAATGGTTATAGATGCCGCCAATATTATTAAGGTTTGTTGCTTCCCCACCTTTATCATCAATTTTTCGACTTAGAAGTAATGCTTGATTGTAAACTTTGAACGCTTGATGTTTGTCTCCTAAATCATCATGGATTACAGCAACATTGTTGAGAATCGATGCTTCAGCGAATTTATCCTTAATTTCTCGCGCTAAAGGTAATGCTTGATTGTAATAATTAAGCGCTTTCTGCTTTTCTCCTAAATTGCTATAAGTATTACCAATACTGTACAACAGAACTGCTTGCGAACTTTTTAGTTCTCCTATTTGCTGCAATAACTCTAAGGCTTGCTCCCATTTAGTAATAGCTTGCTTTAATGATTCTGCGTTTCCTTGCTTAGATAATTGTCTCCCTTCCTGTATCAGCTTTAATACTTGTTTGCGAATCGGCTCTTTATTATCAACGACTCCTTGCTGCGCTACCTCAACGCCCACACTTTTCGGTATCGCATTCACCGACTCACCCACTAAGACAATACCGAGTAATGCTGTCAAACTGAAACGCGCTAAATCGCGTATGACAAACCGGGAATAATTGTCTTTTTTAAGTTTTTTCATGTTTTTATACAGGTAAATCAAAATGTCTGAAATCGATAAAAATTAGACCATCATAAAATTTTAAGTAGATATAATTTAGGCACCCTTGAATTACGCTGTATATATATATCTATACTTGTAAGCGATTTTACGCAAATACGATTATTATTTTATATGTTTTTAAAATATTATGATTGCTGAAAGGGGTATTGACTTTTTATATATAAATATGCAGATAGGCGTGAAATGATTTTTTTCTTCAGATTGTTGATTAAAAAACCCTTCTAGAGCGCAGAGGGCGCGGAGGAAAGAAATAAGGAGAAATTACCAATGCCCTATGCCCAATGCCCATTGCCCACTGCGAACTAATTTTTTCGTCACAATATAAGGAAGTATTCAAACCCCAAGTAATCATGACATCAAATTATAATCTGCCGCCAACGGTTGAAATGCCTATATTCTTAAGGCGGATGAAGTTTATTTTTCAACCTTTTCAATACCTCGAACAAAACGCTCAACTTTACGGGGATACTTTTAGTCTTCCCCAGAAGGATGGTAGTAGCACGGTTTATTTTGGTCAACCTGAAGCGCTGCAACAGATTTTTACTGCCGATCCTAAATCTTTAGAAACCGGCAGAGGAAGCCGGATTCTGAGGTTTCTGGTTGGGGATAATTCCGTGTTGTTATTACATGGCGATCGCCACCAGCGTCAGCGTAAGTTGTTAACTCCTCCTTTTCATGGGGATAGGATGCGGGCTTACGGTATGACTATCTGCGAAATCGCCCAGCAGGTGAGCGATGAATGGCAGACGGAGAAGCCTTTTAATATCCGGGAGTCGATGCAGGAAATTACCTTAAGCGTAATTTTACGAGCGGTTTTTGGTTTGGATGAAGGAAACCGTTTACAGAAAATTCGTCTCAAAATTTCTTCGCTATTGGATTATTTGAGTTCTCCTTTACTGTCTGCTGGTATGTTTTTCCCCGTTTTACAAAAAGATTGGGGTAGCTGGAGTCCTTGGGGTAGGGTTTTATACTTACGCCAACAAATTGATGATTTAATTTACGATTTAATTGAGCAACGTCGCGCTGAATCCAACCCAAATCGCGAAGATATTTTAAGTTTAATGATGTCTGCGCGTTATGAAGATGGTGGAGAAATGTCAAACCAAGAATTACGCGATGAGTTAATGACGCTGCTATTTGCTGGACATGAAACCACTGCCTCTGCCTTAACCTGGGCTTTCTATTGGGTTGATTATTTACCTGAAGTACGCGAAAAATTACTCAAGGAAATTAATGATTTAGGGGAAAATGCAGAACCCAACTTAGTTGCTAAGTTGCCTTATTTAACAGCAGTTTGTCAAGAAACTTTGCGTATTTATCCTATTGTTCCCAGTGCTACTCCTAGAATTGCATCATGTTCGATGGAAATTGGTGGCTATACATTACCAAAAGGTACGTGGATAATTCCCAGTATTTATTTAGCACACTACCGCGAAGAAGTTTACTCGCAACCGCAGCAGTTTAAACCAGAAAGGTTTTTAGAAAGACAGTTTAGCCCCTACGAGTTTTTCCCTTTTGGTGGTGGAAATCGTCGCTGTATTGGTTTGGCGTTTGCAATGCATGAGATGAAGCTGGTTTTAGCAACAATTTTATCGCAATATGAAGTATCAAGAATCGATAAGCGCCCTTTAAAACCCGTGCGTCGCGGCTTAACTTTAGCCACACCCGCAGGAATGAAGATGGTGGCAAAGCCGATTAAGAAAGTAGCGAATACACCTGTTGCTGTTTAGCTAGAATTTTCTTGTTGGGGGAGGCAAATTGCGAAGCCCAAAGGAACCCGGTTTCTATTCGTGAAAGCATAATTATCTGATTGTGTTGCGAGCAAGGAACCGGGTTTCTGACACGATTACTAAATTCAATTTACAAAGTGCATAAAACTGAAATTTATCAATATTTTCGAGTTAATCAACAAAAAAGTGATAAAACATACTACTTTTTTCGTAAAACACCCCAGACAGGGCTGATGTATAAATAGGAGATGATTATTCAGTTAAAGTCATCACATTTATATTGTTATTGAAATCATAAAACCAATGAAAATTGTAGCTTTTTTTGATAGGGTGAACAATTTAGACTTCGAGATGGTTGCCAAAAGAGTTGTGTTTAAACATGGATGGACAATTGAAAGGACGCAAGTAGCAATTAATCGCTATAAATTGTTCTTGTATCTTAAGTCGGTTTATCCTGCTACGGGATTAGTTCCTACCCCAGAAATCGATGTAGTTTGGCACGCTCATATGGAAGTAAATTTAATCCAATATATCCAAGATTGCTACTACCTTTTCGGTTATATTTTAAATCACTGTTCTGCTATTTATGGCGAACAAAATCAAGCAACTTCTTTAATTCACCAGCAAGCTTTTAGCACAACTAAAGCTTTATTTGAAGAGTTTTTCGGATTTAGTATTTTGGATAATACATCTCTTCATGCTGCTGCTTGTGCCGATATCCCTATAGATACTAATCCTGCTGCTTGCGCTGATTTACCAATAATTCCTAATACAATAATAGGTCATTAGTCATTGATAATTTGTAAGGTATAATTGATTTTAGGTAATTGGCATGGTGTTATTAATCAGAATTCATAATTAAAACATCCAATACCCAATTTCCGATTTCTTAAGTTTTCAGCAAGGCATACATCTCTTTTGCTTCTGCACTCATTTTTAAGCTTTCAAAGCTGTCAATTGCTTCTTTTGCTAAACGATGAGCTTGAAACTTATTACCACATGTTTTTTCAAGTTTCGCAAATGTTGATTTATGAAAAGCAATAATTCGCTTATCTTTATGTCTTTGTGCAATTGGTAAGCTATATTCTAATAATCTTCGTGCTTCTGCCAAATCACCATTCATAAGTGCAATATCTGCCAACCAATTATCAATAGCTGCAATTGCTTTTTGCCATTCAATCTCCTCTGCTTTTATTACTGCTTCCTCGAAGATTATTTGTGCTTGCTGATAATCTCCTTGACGATAAAATATTTGCCCTTGGTAGTACAAAATTTGGACTTGCTGCCCCTTATATTCTGATTTATCTAAGCTGGCTTTTTCTAAAAGCTGTTTTTTGACTTCTAGCCATTCTTGAGCTTGCTGTAAATCTCCGAGATGCAAGTGCAAAATAGCCATATTTGCAGCTAACTTTAATTCAAAACTTGCAGATTGATGGTGCCGCAACTCCCAACTTTCTTTTAATATTTTTTGTGCTTCTCGTAACTGAGGTATCTGGCGTATTCTCACCAAAGTTACGGCGCGATCGCACATGGCTAATACGGCTGTGGAATAATCATTTTCTTTTTTAGCGGCTTCAATCAACCAGCCGCTCCATTCTAAGTGTTCGTCCCAGTATCCACGTATAAAAATGTATTCTTTTATGAAATTCCAAAAAGTTTTGACATCAGAATATCGATTATTGGCAATACACCATTCAAAAACTGCTTGCAAGTTTTCCCATTCAACTTCAAAGTTTTCATAGTTGGTATTCCACTCTTTCCAATCTAAATTCCCGAATGATTCCGAAAATTTCAGATACCAATTAACCCAACGCTGGCGTAAGTGTTGAGCAAATTCTGCATTAGCAGCCAACTCTGCCCAAGCATATTCGCGAGTTAGAGCTGCTAAACTATAACGTGCTTGTTGCTGACAAATCAAAGAGAGTTGTTGCAACTTTACCAATCCTTGCGATACCACAATTGGATCTGGCTTTTCAAAAGTTACATTGTCTAAAGTTTCCCTACTTGCTGAACCTACAAAAAGAGTCAAAGCCATTAATAGATAATAAGGTGGCGAATTTTTTATCGGATTTATTGAAGCAGTAAAGCAAAAACGAGCAATATCACCTTCGGGATGTTTAATTAATCGCAATACATCATCAAATAAATAACCAGCAGTCATCTGCCCAATCGCATAAATCATTGCTGCGGGTATTCCGCTGACTGCTTCGTAAATTTCCTGAGATTGTGCGCTGGTTAAATTAATACCCTTTTCCTTGGATTCATGTTGAATTAATCGTAAACTATGTTCTTGTGGTAAAGAATTAAGTCTTATCGGTACAAATAATGTCTGTTCGCGGGTGGTAATAACAACTTTAACTGTTGGCGGTAAATCGTAGAGAAAAGAAAGGACTCCTTCTTTATCTTCAATGGTTTCTAAATTATCAACTATTAATAAAGTTCTTGTCTGGGAAAGCTTATGGTGAATAATTTCTATTTGTTCTGACAAAGATAAATTATTGATTTGGGTAAACTCAAAAATACGAGCGATTTCTCGACATATATCGCGCAAGGTACGTTGATAAATTAGTCGCGGTAAAAGTCCGATGCAGGTAAGATGATTTTGCTTGGCAGATGTAAAGATTATGGCTTCAAAAACAGGTAAGTTACCAGCACTATTTAAATTTATATTTATATTGCAACTTGCTGTTAAACAGCGGTAGGCAACTTCTACTACCATCGTAGTTTTACCTACACCACCAATACCATCAACACTAATTAAATGAGCGGAATGCCCGTAACTAAGCAGTTCCATCAACCTAGCAACTTCGCGATCGCGCCCAACAAAGGTTGCATACTCCCTTGCTGGCAAGTTTTGCAGAATGGGAGATATTTGATTTTCTAAACTATTAGCATCAAAAACTTTTGTTTGCTGACTATTTATCAATAACTGCTGCGAGTTATCTTCTGGTAATGCCTTAGCTTTTAACAGCTCCCATTTGTTGCTTAAAAAGATTCGTAAACGATTTTCTTTACCTCTACTATTACCCTTGACATTGAACTTCTTATAGACTTGTCCCATCCTTTTTAGACAAGCATCCGCAGAAGTCCCCAATTCCGAGGCAATTTCTTCGTAGCTTTGACCTTTCCCCATTCGCAGCAAAAAAACTTCCTCCTGATCGCGAGAAAGTTCTTGATTATGCGCCATTTCAGTCAAAAAATCACTTGGGAACATTTTGCTAAAAATTATGATGTCGCCATTCTATTCTACCTCCTAATTTGGGGTTTACACGTATATCGGAGTTTTTCGGAGTTTGAAGTTTAAGTAAAGGTAGCAAATAATACTTAAGTGTAAAATTATTTTACGTTAGTATGCAAATACACGGCTAACTAAGTCTTCTTGCAAACCTATTTACGATTAAAAGTTAATAGTTTTCAAGACCGAGATGTATGACAGCTTCAATATTACTGTGTGATTCGAGATACAAGTAATTGAATGTTGCTTTATTTTGTTGTCGTGGTTAATTTACGCAATAAAATTTGAAGACAGTATTAATTTTGTTGGAGTATGTTGTGGAATATTACTTATTCCGTTGCACTAATCTTTATTGAGGCATTTCAACATTATTTCAATAGTCAATATCTGTCGGATTTTATGAATAAAGGACGATTCGCTATGACCTGAGAAATCCAGCGAATCGTCCAGCCAACCCAGTCTATAAGGATTGACATAACTATGATACTAAATGGTGGACCTCAAAGCGAGAATTTGATTGGTACCAACGATGCAGATTTCATTTCTGGTAAAGGCGGTAATGATAGCCTTGAAGGTGGTAACGGTAGAGATGTTCTAGAAGGTGGTAACGGTAAAGACACCTTAAATGGCGGTAATGGTGCCGACTTACTTCAAGGTGGTAAAGGTAATGACAGCCTTGAAGGTGGTAACGGTAGAGATGTTTTAGAAGGTGGTAACGGTAAAGACACCTTAAATGGCGGCAATGGTGCTGACTTACTTCAAGGTGGTAACGGTAATGATAGCCTTGAAGGTGGTAACGGTAAAGACGTTCTAGAAGGTGGTAACGGTAAAGACACCTTAAATGGCGGCAATGGTGCTGACTTACTTCAAGGTGGTAACGGTAAAGACAGCTTAAATGGTGGAAGAGGTAACGATACCCTTGACGGTGGAAAAGGTAAGGATATTCTCGAAGGTAGTCGGGGTAATGATGTCCTTGATGGTGGAAAAGGTAATGATACAGCAGATTACAGCCAACTGAATCAAGCAATTACTCTTAACGCAGTTGGCATTGTTGACAAAGGTGGTTTGGGTACAGACCAAATTCTAAACATCGAAACTATCGTTGGTGCAACTGGACAAGCTAATACAATAGATGGTTCGACAAGTGTTAGTGGAGTTACATCTTTCGATGTTGATTTGTCCGAAAACAGATTAACTGTTGAAAATATTCCTGCTTTGGGTGACGTAACTTTCACTGTTAAAAACTTTGTGAATGTCACTGGTACTAACCGAGATGACAGGATTATCGGTAATGCACAAGATAATATCCTTATCGGTAACGGTGGCAACGATTTCTTTGGTGGTAGCGCCGGTAACGATATCATCGACGGTGACGACGGTGGTGTCAATGACAATGATACTGTTGACTACACTGGTTTAGGTGAAGCAATTAGCCTTGGGGCTACGGGCACTATAGTTAAGGATGGTGGTAATGGTACCGATCAACTTTTCAGAGTTGAGACAATTATCGGTGATGCCAATCAAGCCAATACTATTGATAGTTCAAGTGCAGGAAATGGGGCTTCTATTAATGTTGACTTAGCGGCGGAAAGTTTAGAGATTAATAATATTCCCGGAGTTGGCACTCTTAATCGTACCGTGAAAAACTTCGTGAATGTTATTGGTACTGCTCAAGATGATACTATTTCCGGTAATGATAAAGACAATATATTTGGTGGTAGTGCCGGTAGCGACTCTATAAGTGGTGACGGTGGTAACGATACAGTTGATTACACTGGTTTGGGTGAAGCAATTACCCTATTACCTACGGGCACTATAGTCAAAGATGGTGGTAATGGTACCGATCAACTTTTCAGAGTTGAGACAATTATCGGTGATGCCAATCAAGCCAATACTATTGATAGTTCAAGTGCAGGAAATGGGGCTTCTATTAATGTTGACTTAGCGGCGGAAAGTTTAGAGGTTAATGGCATTCCCGGAATTGGCACTCTCAATTTTAATGTCGAAAACTTTGTCAATGTCACCGGTACTACCCAAGATGACAATATTATCGGAAACGCTGAAGATAATATTATCAATGGTTTTGGCGGAATAGATAACTTAACAGGAGGAGCCGGAGCAGATACATTTGTTTTAGGAGAAGGTGGCAATTTCTTCTATACTGATGCTGGTTTTGGCGATGTTGCAACTATTCAAGACTTTGTATCTGGTGAGGATCGAATTCAACTTACTGGTACTCTAAGTGATTATGTATTCTTCGGAACCACTATTTCTCTGGATAATGGCGATGGACAATTTAATCTTCTTGAAGACGATGTGATTGCATTAGTCAGTAGCACCTTTGATACTGCTAACGATATTACCTTTGCATAATTATAAGTAGGTGGGTGAGAAAATCGGCGCTGCTGATTAAAAATATGAATAGCCCCCCAACCCCCTATTTTGGGGGAGACAGATAATTTCAAGAATAGCCCTCAGCCTATAAGGCTGGGGCTATTCAAACAAAGCCCATCTACATGGGCTATATTCGGCGCATCTTTATAAAGAAATGGTATGACTATTTATCAATAACTGCTGCAATTTATCTTCGTTACTACCTCAGTTTTCAATTGCTTCCATTTGTTGTTTGAAAAGATTTGTAAACGATTTTCTCTATTACTACTACTAACATTGAACTTCTTATAAACCTGTCCCATCCTTTTTAGACAGGCATCCGCAGAAGTACGCAATGCTAAGGAAATTTCTTCATAGCTTTGATTTTTGCCCATTAGCAGTCAAAAACTTGCTGCCGAACCCGAGAAACTTCTTGATTATGCGCCATTTCAGTCAAACAACGCTTGGGAACATTTTGCTAAAAATTATTATCTCTCTATTATGTTCTATCTTCTAATTTTGAGCTTACACGTAATTCGGAGCTTAAAGAAACTGTGAAGGTTCTACGTAATACATTGCCATCAAAATTTTTTAGGTTAGGATGCAGATAATTAGACGACAAGAGCGAAAACAAACTTTCGCAAGTTTTCCAATCTCTTATTATCTATCTTCAAATTAATAGTTTTTATATAGAGATGCGCTCGTCGCTTAACTATAAATTATCTGTCATTTAATATACAGAGAATTGAATGTAATATCTGAGGACTGTCACGTAGTGGCAATAGGGATAATTAAATATAATTATTTTTCTTTGATGGGGGAAAATTACGCAATCGAATATCAGCACAATACAAATACTATTGTTAAAGTTTCGGAATTTAACCTATTAATATTGCCTTAAATTTTGATTGAAGCGTTTGAAACAGAGCTTCAATCGCTGTCGCTCGTCAGATTTTGTTAAATACGATTCGCTAAGACCTCAGAAATACAGCGAATCGTTTGACCAACCTATTTTATAAGGATTGATAATTACTATGTTATTTTATGGTACAGCAAAAAGCGAAAAATTAAACGGTACTCATAGAGCAGATTTCATCTTTGGTAAAGGTGGAAATGATACTCTAAAAGGTCGTGGGGGTAACGATTTTCTCCTAGGTGGTCGAGGTAATGACTCATTAAAGGGTGGTAACGGTAATGACGTTCTTTTAGGCGGTAAAGGCAACGACACTCTAGAAGGTGGCAACGGCAATGACCTTCTCAAAGGTGGTAAGGGTAATGACTTACTCAAAGGTGGTAACGGTAACGATACTCTCAAAGGCGGTAAAGGCAACGACACTCTAGAAGGTGGCAACGGTAATGACCTTCTCAAAGGTGGTAAGGGTGATGACTTACTCAAAGGTGGTAACGGTAACGATACTCTCAAAGGTGGTCAAGGTGATGACACGCTGAATGGAGGCAATGGTAATGATTTGCTCAACGGTGGTATAGGTAACGATTTACTCAAAGGTAATAACGGTAACGATATTCTTTTGGGTAGCAAAGGTCATGACATTTTAGATGGCGGCAAAGGTAAGGATAGTGCCGATTACAGTCATTTGCATCAAGCAATTACCCTGGAAGCTTTTGGTGTAGTTCATAAAGGTAGTTTAGGTACAGACCAACTTTTAAATATAGAAACTATCATTGGTGCAAATGGACAAGCTAATACAATCGACGGTTCTACAGCGACAAGCGGAGTCACGTCTTTCGATATTGATTTGTCAGATGAAAGGTTAACAGTAGAGAACATCCCCGGTTTGGGTGATGTAACCTTTACTGTCAAGAACTTTGTAAACGTTGTTGGTACTACTCAAGACGATTGTATCATCGGTAACTCTAAAGATAATATCCTTATCGGTGGCGGTGGTAACGATTACTTTGGTGGAAGTGCTGGTAATGATGTAATCAACGGTGATGACAGCGGTTATGATACAGTTGATTACACTGGTTTAGGTGAAGCAATTACCCTTTTGCCTACTGGGATTATCGAAAAAGATGGTGGCTTAGGTACCGACGAACTTATCAGAGTCGAAACAATTATTGGTGACGAAAACCAAGCTAACACTATTGATACTTCGAGCGCTGAAAGTCCTATTTCTATAGATGTTGACTTAGCAGCAGAAACTCTAGAAGTTAATAATATACCTGTAATCGGTAGTCTCAATCGAACCGTTGTTAACTTTGTAAACGTTATCGGTACTGCTCAGGATGACAAGATTACTGGAAATGCTGAAGACAATATTATTAATGGTTTTGGCGGCATAGATAACCTGACAGGAGGAGCCGGAATAGACACATTTGTCTTAGGAGAAGACTATCATGTATTCTATTCAGATGCTGGTTTTGGCGATGTTGCAATCATAGAAGACTTTGTATCTGGTGAGGATAAAATTCAACTTACCGGTAGTCTTGATGATTACTCCTTCATTCAAAATAGCTTTACAAACTTGATCGCTTTTGGTGATGACATAATTGCATCTGTTAATAGTAGCTTTGATACTAATAGCGACTTTACTTTTGCGTAAATTGCAAATAGGGTATGTTTGAGAGGCTGTAATGCGCTAAGGGTATTAGCACATAGGTTTCTGAGGGTACAAAATTTTACTCATATTGAATCAGCTTTTAGGTGTTAAAAGAAAATTCTTTTAACGCCTTTTGCAATGGTATTTTCGTAAGTATTACAGTACCAAGCTGGTGGATAACAACAAAAAGCTTATCATTGGCTTCAATATGTTGCGGTTATGTGACACATCGGCACAGCAATAATGGGGGAAGAAAATCTACACTTCATTTTGCCTCTCATACAAAATAATCATTAGGTTTGTCAAAATTGAACAAATATACAAAATAATATGTTTAACGGGAAGTAATTTTAAACACAGACAATAGAAAAAATACTGAGCTAATATTCTAAACACTCGGAGTAAAAACTTCTGTAGCAATATCTCTTGCTCAAATATTTGAAAATCCGAATAAATTTTGCGATTAGTTAGTGTTTATACATAGGTAATATCATGCGTCAGTTTTTTAAGTCTGTTGCAAAAATTTCTACTGCCTCCTCCATTGCTTGCGCTGTAACTTTTGCATCTGCATTATCTGCTAGCGCCCAATCTGAACAGGGCTTGGACGGACATTACGTTGGTGGTAGTTTCCAGACTGGAAGCGGAATAACTAGCCTTGGCATTTACGGAAGATACGATTTTCCTAAATTACCAGTTTCCGTGCGAGGCAGCATAGCTGTGATAGATAATGATAACGATACAGAAACATTTTTTCAGCCAGCTGTTACATACGATCTACCTATCGGCGACAAAGCAAATGCTTACGCTGGTGCTGGTTTAGCTTTTGGTAGCGGTGATTCTACTGCGTTTTTGAATGCAGGTGCAGAAACTGAAATCGCTACTAATGTAGTAGCTTTCGGCGATTTAATCATTCCTTTAGATGATGATGCTGATACAGGTTTCGGGATTGGACTTGGGTACCGTTTCTAAGGATTTATGCGCGCAAAATTACGACTATTGCTTTGTCTCAAGCATTTATCGGAGGTATAGCAAATGCTAAACCATAAGAAAGGAATAGTTTGTAGGGTGCTGTGACACCTAGTTAAAATCAGAACGTAATAATAAGAGTTGTAGTGTCACCCACCACCCGAGCCTTGTGACACCTGCGTAAGTCCTGACTTATTGCCATAAAAAAATATAAAGCATAAATAACCACGCATGGAAAAGTTAGACTTTTTCCTGCGTGTTTTTTCTTAGGGCTAATATCAATCCTGTATAGGGCTGAGGCAGTCCTTAATATTGTTTCGTTTTACTCCGTTACACTCGTAATGACACCGCGCAATCAACTATATTAAACTACTCTAATTATTGTATTGCGGTTCAGATAGCCCACTTTTTAGATAAAAGTTAGATACACAGAAGCTTAACTGGTTTACTTAATCCTTCTAAGAACAGTGTCTATTTAACAATTTATAAAGCTTGAAATGCTTAATATATCGTCACTATATATATGTAGAGGAGTTTTTCGGAGCTTTACTGATTTTTACTGATATTTAATGTACAATGAATCGTATATCCCTATATTCGGCATAATTACGGAGTTATATTATAAAATGAGCAGAGCTTTAATGAGGATGTACAGAAGATATAGCATAAGGAAATATTATCCAGAAAATATATATTTGATGAGATTTACGCATTTGTTGCTAGAAGTTAGGTGTTTAGGGCAGTCGGTAACTTAGTTAAATGCTATCTAGCATCGCAGTGACTTTGCTTTTAGTATCCTCAATTACATTCTGTTTCCGTTAAAGAATTTGGTAAATAGCACAAGCGTCTGGCAATAGTAAAAAATTCAAGCAATGCGTAATTTACAGTAATTCATCACAGAAACATATTTGTATAGGTACTTACAAAAAAATACCGCAGACAAGTTATATAAATTTGGAACATTGGTTATGAGCCTAAATTTACAAACAACAAAATCACCAACTATTTTGTTAATTGATAGTTACGAAATATTTCTGAATGGAACATTAGAAATTTTAAGTTCTTTTTACCCTGATGCTCAAATTTATACCGCAATAACTGTAGAACAAGCTTTGCATCAAATTGCACTAGTCAAGCCAGATTTGGTTATTACCGATATTTACGTTGCACGGGATATTGGGGATGCAATTAAAATTAATAGCGGAATGCAGTTAATTAAAGAATTATTAAGAAAATGTCCCGATAGTAATATTCTCGTACAAAGTAGTTACATCAATAGTTTGGTGCGAATTAAAGCGGAAATTGATAAACATCCATCGGGTTTCGTAGTCGCGGATAAATCTCTTTCTAGTCAAGAAACATTAAATAGGGTTCGATGGACTCTACAAGGATGGACTCACACCAAGGATATTAGAGCAATTAACTCTGGATTGGAACTAAAACCAGAGTGGTTGAGACTGCTTAATCTAGCATTTGAAGAAGGATTGCAAGATAAAGCAATTGCTGCACATATCTGTGTTTCGGAGCGAATGGTACGTCATTATTGGTTTAAGTTACAAGAAGTTTTGAATATTAATGTTGACGAATTAAAGCATCAAGGGAAAAATCTTCGGGTTATTACTCATCTTAGAGCTAGAGAAGAAGGCTTAATTGATTAATTTTCATGTCCGTTAAATTAAGCATTATTACGAGCAAAGCGAAGCAATTGCAGTGATTATGATTGCTTCGCTTCCCTCGCAATGACATATTATGTATGTTTTATGGAACATTATATTACTTGGATATTTCGTACATATTTCGTAAATCTTGGTAGAAACTCCGATAAATATATAGGGATAATTTTCGCACCAAAATAATCTGAATAATTCTTATAAATTTATAAGTTTTATTATGCCTTAATTATTTTAGGAGTAAATCATATGAAGGGATCATCCCAATTTTGAACAAATACTTTATCCAACACCCTGGAAGGGTGCGGCTACAAAAACGAAGCCCCAGACTTTTAGTCTGTGGGCTTTTTGCGAAATTGGGATGCTCCCTATATGAAGTCTGCTGTATTGACATCTGCAATACTTCCATTCGCCGCATTCTTATGTAGTCCAGAAGTAAGTGCGAGTAGCGTATTTTACTATGCATCAGACTCATTTGTAGAGCAAAATATGAATAAAATTGAGGGCGATAAGGATATCTCAACATTAAGAATATGTAGCCACGATACTCATGCTAAACACCAGCAAACTTCTGGACATTTTCTACTTTATTTTTTATTAACTCTAATATGCGTATTCTTGTGATTTCAGTTTTGGATAGATTATAATCTTCCTAGAACTAAAAAGCACTAATAGTAGTATTTAGCTTATATCTTGCACTATTCTCAAGAAGCTCAAAGAACCCGGTTTCTAATCGTGAAAGTATTATTCTCTCGTTGTGAAATTAGAAAAAACTGGGTTTTTGCTATTGGTGCAAGATGTTAGTTGTCAGCCTCGAATTTTGATTCCCATGGTATTCGGGCTTTACGACAATAATGCAAGATATTAGATTTAATAGTTTGTATAAATTTATTCTCTAATATAATTTCAATTTATCGACCAAAACCCTATCGTTTTCACTGCTTAATATGCAAAGCAAGCAATCGAGAAAGGGAATAAAGGAAAAAATAAAAAATGAAAACTATTAATACATGTTAGTAAATAACTGAATTCATAATTGTTTAGTAAAAATTTTGACATTTTTTCTAGACAGAATACTAATGACGGAAAAATTACTCTTCTTTATAATCTTGAGTGCTTAATAGCTTAATTACCAGACATTTTTCATAAAAACTCTACACATGCTGATATTTAAATAGAAATCCTACAGGTGAATTTTAATAATCGTAGTGATTTGAATTGATTTTAGCTGTATTAAGATTTATGCCAGTTATTTCCCAGTATCATAGGAGACATAAGTATGAATAGATCATCAGTAAGCTTGATAATGCTTGGGTTCGGAATAGTGGCATATGTTCTTAAGCTTAATGCAGCAATTGCATTTTCTCCTCCGCAATTATTAACAGCACAAGCTGAATTAGTCTCGCTTTTTTCCCAACTTAATACCGATAATCCCGTAGTAGCAGCTTCTGGATGGAAAAAATTTTATTCCGACGAGGGGAATTTTTCGATTTTCGTCCCTAGTACATCTGTAGCTAATTTAAATTCCAACAGTGAAGAGTATTCTATAAATATTTATTACGCTGATACAAAAAAAAGTTCTTATATAGTTGGTTACGTTGATTATAATACTGATTTAACTAACTTGCCGCTTGATGAAGTTTATCATCAATTTTTAAAGGATTTTTTAGGTAATCAAGTTAATTTTATTAATCAGAAAAATATTAAATTGGGTCAATATTCTGGCATAGAAGTTGAATATCAAAGTAATAATCAAAAAATAGCTGCTAAAAGTAGGTTGTTTTTGGTAGATCAAAGGTTGTATATATTAGATATTTCTAATTATAAAGCTGGAGATGCGAACCAGTTTTTTAATTCCTTTAAATTGGAGAAGAATATCAAAGAAAATCCCAGCGAGATTGCAGTGAATATATGATTCATACTTTAATCGTGTTTTTTAGCTCGAAGTGAATATTCCCACAATACAGCTATTAGATTCTTCTCTATCGGACAAAAAATATCAATTAACCGGAAGAAAACCAGCTTCTTTTATCAGCTGTTTTCCTTCATCTGTTTTTAGTAACTTTGTGTAAGCCTCAACAGCTTTTGCAGCTTTGACTATCTTAAAATCTTCGGTCAAATCGGGATCGGGATTAATACTACTATGCTTATAAATTACATATAATCTTCTGGTAATCGGATATTCATCGTTGCTAGATAATTTATCAATGTCTACTTGGTTTGGTTTTTGCTCGCAGTCAGGAGGAAGAATTAATGGTTGTTTATAAGGAGCAACCATATTATCTTTTGTATTTCCTAACTTGACAGTTTTTACACGGCATTGATTGACAATTTCTGAAGCTGAGCCGTAGTAAATTCCTGCTGGGTTTTGCGATACCTTACGAATACCTTGCGTTGTATCGCGAACAATTTCTAAACTGTTACTAAATTTCTCGCCTCTTAAAACATTTCGGTAGAAAAACTCTACGGTACCTCCTACTTCTTTACTTCTAGAATAGGGTTTTATTGCTAAATTTGGACCACCTAATTCTTGCCAATTACGAATTCTACCTGTATAAATTTTTTCAAGCTCTTTTAAAGTCAATTCATCAATATTTATACTATGGTTGATAGCCACTGCAATTGCATCAACAGCTATGGGAATTTTTTGCAAATTAATGCCTAGTTTTTTGGCATCTTCTAGTTCGCTAGTTGTTAAATTACGGGAAGACAGTGAAAAATCTAGTTCCTTATTTAAAAGCATTTGAATGCCGGTACCACTACCGGGTTCTTCTTGTTGCCGCCGTTTATATTCGAGTTGAAATTGAGGATGAACTCGATTTATTTTTTTGTTCAATAACTTAGTAATAGGTGCCCAGGTAGTGCTGCCACCATAGTTAAATTTCGCCGAAGGAACGTTTACCGAAGCAAATTGAGCGAATGGTTTTTCTGTCGGAATTTTAGCTATTGGTTGTATGGGTTGCGGCTTAGAAAACCAATTCCAAGCTAAAATACCGGCGATACTGCTGACAAATAAACAAATGAATATTAGTACTTTAATATTTGGCTTATCTTTTGGTAATGGCTTCTCTAATTTATGAGAAACTTCTACGGGAGCAACATTTTCTGGATTCAGCGATTTCCAAGTTAACGATCTAACATTAGGTGCAATACAAATTGTTGGCAGCCAAACTGCACCAGGATAATCTAAATTGAAATGTTCCAATTGCTTGCGGGCTTTATTTAAAGCTGTGGAAAGCGATTGATTGCGAGTAAATTCTTTAAAAAAGTATTTTAAAAATTCTACAGCAACTCTATCTGGTACTGGTTCCCTCATCACAATACAGCGAGATAAATGTAGATGCGCTAGTTGCGAAGCCAACCCCAAACCATCGCAGGAGTTAAATATCGCTAACTGCAATCCTTTATTTATGGCTTGTTTCAAAGCTTCTTTGAATTCTTCAATACTTAAACGATCTGTATCGTTGAGTTCAATCCAGCCGATATGCCCGTTTTCTTGACTGCCGCTATGCCCTGTAAATATAAAAATATGATATCCCTGCTCGTCCCATAAAGCTTCACATAATTCTTTACGATTAGGTTGCATTAAACAGACAACTTCTGCGCCATGTTGTTCTAAATCTTTAATTACTTCTAAATCTTCTTGAGTATTAATACCGTCGCTTCTACCGACAGCAACCAAAACTCTAATTTTTGAGCTTTGAGGAATTGTGTATTTTGTTTGCTTAAGTGTATTCTTCGCCGCGCTTAAAGCAATTTCTACTTGGGGATAATGTTCTTCAAATAAATTCCATTCTTGCCAAGGTAGACGACGTAATTTAACATCTTTTGCATCTATAATGACGCGAATCTCCTCATTTTTATGATGCAACTGCTGCGCGATCGCAATTAATCGATCCCGCACGGGCAGCCATTTGGAATCGCCGCAATTAAGCCATTGATTTAAACTGTCTTTTACCGAGGTTGTATATTCGGCACTGGAATACTTAGTAATGTTCTTGGGAGTCAGACGAACTTGAGTAGAAGTAAAAACCGAGCGCACTGCATCAATTTCACGATAAGCTAGCTGCCAGTTATTAAAAGATGTTTCTAATTTTGGTGGTAGAGGAGGTAGATAACCTTCAGCTTCAATATATAATTCTCTGGCGGTTAAATCTACCTGAAATCCTTCTTTACTTTCCCTGATTTTCAGTTTAACAATTGCCATAATATATAACTTGATTAATTTTGGATTTTGCGAAGAGTTGATGATGGATATGTTTCCCTCAATTTTCCACCGACAGATTTTAGATTTAATATAAGCCTTTAGCTTTTGTAGGGATAATTAAAAATCTACACTTCAAATCTAAACTTAAAATCTACACTTCAAATCTAAACTTCAAATCTAAACTTCAAATCTAAAACTTCAAATCTAAAATTATCCCAATTCCTTCTTAAAAGAAGAAGAAAATCCAAAACCTTTAATGCAAATTCGTTTTATTTAAACAACAAACTCTTCAGTAATACAAGCTTTTCCTAACTTCAATTCTACGCTGAATTTTTCTTCATGCTGGCAACCAAACTCTAACTGCATCCAATCATCAGCAGCTTCTGATTGAGCTTGCATACAAGCATTGCCAGATTCATCAAAAATACTCAGCTGCAAACCGCTGGGTAAATGAACCGTATCTTCAGCGGGGTAAACTCGCAACCTGATATCAAACACTTCGCTATTTGTTGGCGTTAATTCTATTAACAATATTATCTGCCTACCAACATCAACTACTTTGGCGCGGCTAATAGAATTTGTTACATAGTCTTTATCCTCACGGGTGACAGTCGCAGCGCTTCTGTATCGATGGCGCAGTTTTGAACTTCTAAAATCACCGGCAAAAACTAATTCGGGAGATTGCCAACCTCGATCAAATATTCCTTCAAACCACTGGCATAAATTTACTAAACTTTTGCGCTGATTTATGATGTCAATCAAAACATCAAAGGATTGCAATTTATTTATTGCAATTACTTCTGAATGCCCAACTATTGCTCTGGCTGGGGCAAAACCTAATATTTCAACAAAATCCAACCGCTCTGAAAACCGTATTCCAACATAACCAATTCGCTCTTTGGTTACTTCTTGGGGCAAAACCACAGCATCCATACCGGGCAACAGGGGACGACATTCTATTTTGCCAACATTTTCCAACATTAAATCTGCTACATCAAAAAATGTCCTAATTCGCCAATCCCAGCTATCGCTTTGATGCAAAGCCGTTTCAACCTTCAGCCATTTTAAATAATTATTAACGGCGTAAACTGCTAGAGTATTTAAATAAACTTGTTTGCCCTTCTCTACAGAATCCTGCTCTGCTGCAAATTCTTCAGCTTTTTGATGAGCATCTTTCCCCAAAGAAACTTGTAAATAATTCGGTTGCGCGCTGTTCATTTCTCAATCCTCAAGTTCACACCAATCTTTTGAAGTAAGGGTAAGCATATTCTTTTCCAGTGAGAATATATGGTTTGGCTGCTTACATTTAAATCTCTGGCAATATCGGCAATTTTATGAGACGGGTTTGCTAGCAATAATTGCTTTGCTAGAAATTGACAGTTACATTCTGCATTTGCTCTGGTATAACAGTGTCTTAACTCGCATTTTGGATCTTCTTCGATTAATTGAGCAATATCTTCTGCTAATTTTCGGCGATCGCTTTTCTGAATCTCAGCAATTTTGACATCGAGCAAGTCTAAAGTATTACTACGATTTGAAGCATCTGGTGTATATTTAGAATCTGATAATTGGTCTTTTCGGGTAGTTTTCTGCCCTTCTGCGTTAATTATCAGTTCGTCTAAACTAACAGTAGGCTTATCCGTAGGATTGTATATATCTTTTACACGCCACTTTAGATAGCCATTAATCCATATGACTAAAGACTCTTGCAAAGATTTATTGGGATTAGCTTCAAATTTATCAATGCTCCGACAAAACCAATCCCATGTTTTGTTTAGAGCTTCTAAATAATCTTGATGGTAAGACTTATAAATTCCAGGAAGTTGTTGAACAATTATCAGTAACTTATTTAAAGCTTTTTGTCTTTGTGGGGTACCTTCTCTGTAACGACACACCTCCTCAATCAGTTGTTGAAGTTTTTCATCCACTCCTAATATTCTCCCAAACCTCTGATTAATTAACTCTTCTTAACTTTGACAGCAATATCCTATCCGACATACTTGTAAACTAATTGTTGTATAAACTACTTTGATTGTTCATTGTTAAGTAATTTATTATAAATAATTATACTAAGTTAATAGTATTATTGTTTAACTCAGTAATGATTAATGATAGGTTAAGTCTCTATTTCAGATAAAAGCGGCGGTATCTTATAAGCTATAGCCAAAAGCTGATATTCTCCCAGAGCGGGCTTTGCTTAACAAAAAATTCTTTCAGATATTGGGAGACTTAGTAGTTATAGCTCTGTACATTAAAATTCATGCCCAGATTCAGCAACGCCAAATTAATGAATTTTCAATTAACAATTATTTCTTCAGCCAATAATTCTTCTAAGACATCCATTAACCCATCCAAATCTTTATCGACTTGCCGATAACAAACAGGCGGTGGAGTTTCTGGCTCAAAATAGACTAATTTAATTTGCTCTTTACCGATACCAATCATTAAAACTTCAACTTCAGGTTTGTGATTTTCTACTAAACCTAAAATTTCCTGAAGCTTATTATCAACATTATCGTTAAACTTTTCAATTGCCTCTTTAGGGCAATATACAAAATGCGGCTTTGGTTGTAAATCAATACCGATGGTACCCTTACTGTCACCATTTTGTTGCCAAAGTGCCCAAGAAAGCGCTGCTAATTCTTGCTGGTGAGCTTTCACAAATTTATCCAGTTGATGGAGCCATTTGGGTTGGGGTATTTCAGGTTGGGTACTAGCAAACATAATTGCATCTTTGTATACGTACTTAATACAATCATCTCATATTTGGCAGTTATTAGCTGATATTATTATCGCAACTTCAATTACTGTTGCTACTGCTTTTCCAAATATCGGGAGTCTTTGCGCCAGCTTTGCTTTGTTATGCAGTTACCTTATTTCGTGATTATAGATAGAGTAAAACACTCTATATTCTACCGATCGCTGTTAATTGTTAACTGTTCGCTGCTTCCTGGTAACAATAGTTGTTGAGATTTTTTACGTCCTTTTATGCTAATCAGTAAAATTGTAATTGGAATACTAAGAATAAAACCGATCGCAATAAAAAACATCCAGATAACATTCCATTCTAAAATTCCTTCAACTCCGGCAATTTCGTAAAAGAAACGGTTGTTTGCAATCAATTTGGGAGTTGACTTATCTTTGGGAAGTTCAAATAAAAATTCGTAATATGGATAATGGTCGTTACTGATTTGTCCGCCATT
Organism: Rivularia sp. PCC 7116; assembly: GCF_000316665.1. GTDB lineage: Bacteria > Cyanobacteriota > Cyanobacteriia > Cyanobacteriales > Nostocaceae > Rivularia. Next base: position 4,628,957 of record NC_019678.1, read on the forward strand.
AACTGCTATAAATAAATACAATTGCTTCTTCTTATCTTCAGCTTCAACTACTACGCCTTCCAGCCGCTTGCCATCACCTTTGGATATTAAATCTCCGGTAGCCGAATCTGCTATTAATTCGCCGTTATATCCTGCTTCTCCTTCGTATAGCAGTTCAGTTGATTCCAAATATTTATATAAAGAATTTAACTTATCCGGAGAAATATAAGAAGTCTTTTCTGGTAGTTTTTGCTGATTAGCTAAAGATAAAACAACTCTACTATTGTCGCAATATTCTGTGTTGCATTTTCCCGTACCGCAACTGCTTTTAAGATTTTCAATACCTGAGAGTATATCTTGGATACAAGAATTTGAAGTATCAATTTTAAAAATTCTGTTTCCATTGTTTCTTTTAATACTTGAAACAGGAGTAATAGAACGAATTGTCTCAAACTCTTCTACTTTTTGAGGTAATTCAGGGGGATTGAAATAATATCCCCAATAAGACTTAGAAATGAATATAGAAGCTAAGAAGCCAGCAAAAACAGTACTACCAAAAGTAAGTAAAAAGACCAATATAATTCCAAGAGGTTTTGGATGAGAATTATTTTTCATCAGTAAAAATAACTATATAACTTAAAACACTGTTATAACTATTATTAGTGTTTCCATCAAGTTATATTGTGTCCGGAAGGAACTATCGGTTAACAGTGAGCAGTAAACAGCGAACAGTTACCATATTTGTAGGTTGGGTTAGACACGAAAAGCAAGTTGGATTTATCACAAATTATATTGTCGTGTCGTAACCCAACACGAATGTTGGGTTTCACTTAGTTCAACCCAACCTATAAGTATTTGCCAGAGTCAAGGAATAAGGTTAAATAAATATGCCGAAATTGCCGTAATGCACAAGTTAACCTTGATAAAAAACCGTATTTTTTTAATAAGTCGCAATGTTGGGTTACAACACGATAATTTAAATCATCGTTACAAATCGAATTTAGTTTTCGTGTCTAACCCAACCTACACATTTACTGGTTACTGTTAACTGCTGACTGTTCTGAGCCCCGACTGTACTCGCCACAGACTTGCGTAGATTCCCTTGTGTTCTAATAATTCTTCGTGAGTGCCCGATTCTACAATTTCGCCGTATTCAACCACATATATGCAGTCTGAATTACGAATGGTGGAAAGACGGTGGGCTATGGCGATGGTTGTTCTATCTACGGTAATTCGTTCTAAAGAGCGGGCGATCGCTGCTTCTGTTTCGTTGTCAACTGCTGATGTTGCTTCGTCTAATATCAAAATTGGCGGATTTTTCAATATTGCTCTGGCGATGGCTATTCTTTGTCTTTGCCCGCCGGATAATTTTTGTCCGCGCTCGCCGACTATTGTCTCGTAGCCTTGGGGTAGCTGCATGATAAATTCATGGGCTTCTGCGACTTTGGCAGCATTCATGATTTCTTTATCGTTGGCGTTGAAGCTTCCGTAAGCGATATTATCTGCTACCGTACCATGAAATAAAAATACATCTTGACTAACTAAACCGATACAGCGACGTAAATCTTGAAGATTTATATTTTGTAAATCAATATTATCAACAGTAATATTGCCAGCAGTTACTTCGTAAAATCGCAGCAATAATTTAACTAAAGTACTTTTTCCCGAACCCGTGGAGCCGACAATAGCAATAGTTTTTCCTGCGGGTACCTCTAAGGACAAATTTTTAATTACTGGCTGTCTATCTTTGTAAGCAAAAGTAATGTTATTAAACTTGATTTCGCCGCGTACTTTTTCTACGGGTAAATCAATATTGCCGGGATTAATCGTGATGGGAGTATCCAGCAAATTCAGCACCCGAATTGTGGAAGCCATCGCTCGTTGATATAGATCGAAGGTTTGTCCTAATCTAGTTAAAGGCCAAAGTAATCTTTGAGTTAAAAACACTAAAACGCTGTAAGTTCCTACAGACATATTACCGTTAACTGCTGACATGCCGCCGAATAATAACAGTGCCGTGAACCCGATTAAAATTAACATTCTAATCAAGGGTACAAAAGCAGCAGAAAGTTTAATTGCTTTACTGTTACTGCGGCGGTAAGCATCACTTTCCGATTCTAAACGCTTGCTTTCATATTCTTCGGCAGTAAAGCTTTTAATAGTAGTAATACCGCCTAAATTATTAGATAAACGAGAATTTAGAAAGCTCAGTTTTTCGCGAACATCAGCATAACGAGGTTCGAGCAAATCTTGATAAGCGAAAGTGCCCCAAAGAATGAACGGAATCGGCAACATGGTCATCCATGCCACATTAGGAGCTAAAATTAAGAAAGCACCGCCGAGAATAATAATAGTTGTGGCAGTTTGCAATATATCGTTAGCGCCCACATCCAAAAAGCGCTCTAGCTGGTTGATATCATCGCTGAGAATAGACATCAAACCGCCAGTGCTGCGTTCTTCAAAGTAGGCTAATTCTAAATTTTGTAAATGTTTGTAGGCATCCAAGCGCAAATCGTGTTGAATCGTTTGCGCTAAATTACGCCATAGAGTTTCCAGAGCATACTCAAAAACCGATTCTAATACCCAAATTACAACCGTTAACAAAGAAAGTATTAAAAATTGCCAAAAAATATCTGTGATTCCCCAACTAGCAATGATAGAATCTTGCTGCTTGACAACAACATCAACGGCAAAGCCAATCAAGACTGGAGGTGCCAAGTCAAATAGCCGATTAAGAATAGAACAAACTACTGCCAACCAGATTTTTTGGCGATAATCATGTCCGTAGTCAAGCAAGCGTTTCAAAGGATGCGCTGAATCCTGACGCTGTTTTTGCAACCGATTGGATTTAAGTACTTGAGCCACAATATCAAGGTAAATGCTGGGAACTTATATTACCATGTTGCGACTCTCCCTTGAGACACCTAAAATCAGTTGTTCACCCAGAGGGTGTGGATCATCAGTAAATAGTTAACAGTTAACAGTTATTAGCGAATCAGAAATAATTAATTTCTTGAAGGTAAATAGCTGCATTTTGGTTAGAAAAACCGCAATTCATAACATAAAAGGAGCATTCAATTGAAAAATCAACAATTAGGTGGATTGCAGTCAGCAATTGCAGGTGTTTTGGTTTCACTACTTGTTATTTTTAGCCTGAATGCATTTGTAATTATTAATCCCGGTCAAGCCGGAGTTTTGAGTATATTAGGTAAAGCACAAGATGGCGCTTTGCTAGAAGGAATTCACTTCAAACCCCCCATAGTTTCTAATGTCGATATATATGATGTAACAGTGCAGAAATATGAAATACCTGCTCAAAGTTCTACTAAAGATTTGCAAGAATTAACTGCAAAATTTGCCATCAACTTTCGGATAGATTCGACTGAAGTTGTGGAAATTAGAAGAAAGCAGGGGAGTTTAGAAAATATTGTCTCCAAAATTATTGCACCGCAAACTCAGGAATCCTTTAAAATTGCCGCAGCCAGAAGAACTGTAGAAGAAGCAATTACCAAAAGGAAAGAATTAAAAACTGATTTTGATAACGCATTAGGAGAGCGTTTGGAGAAATATGGAGTTATCATTCTAGATACTAGCGTTATTGACTTAACCTTCTCTCCCGAATTTGCTAAAGCTGTAGAAGAAAAGCAAATTGCCGAACAACGTTCGCAAAGAGCGGTTTATATTGCAGCAGAAGCAGAGCAAGAAGCATTCGCGGAGATTAACCGTGCTAAAGGTAAAGCAGAAGCTCAAAAACTTTTGGCTGAAACCTTGAAAGCACAAGGTGGACAGTTAGTACTGCAAAAAGAAGCTATTGAAGCCTGGAAGAAAGGTGGCTCTCAAATGCCCAGAGTTTTAGTCATGGGCAATGAGTCAAATAATAGCGTCCCATTTTTATTTAATTTGAGTAACATACAGGATTAATCCTGACTGTGAATTTTTGGTAGAGTAGAGGCTCTACACCATACAACGCAAACCCCTATTAGATTGAAGTTACGCTTATGACAAGCAAACCCCAAACCCAGCTTACGGTTGAAGAAGCTAAGAAAATATTGAGTAAATATGACTTCGTTGATATTGCAGCCCAACTGAAGCCATCACAGAAAAATTCAGTCCGTCGGGCTTTGACTTTGCTTGCTAGTCTATGTGATTACCAAATTCTGGGTATTTCTGCTGATACCACTGAAGAAGGAATAAAAGCAATGGAAAGTTATTCGAGGGCATTAGGCTACGAGCCTCCGAGTAATTTACCTAAAATTGAAGGTCCAGTTTACATTAAACTGAACGGTAAAAATGGTTTGTGCTACATAGATTCCTATTTGGGACATCATCGTGGGGTTTTAGTTTCTTGTCAGTCATGTTCCGAAGGTGGAATGAATCATATGTACGGGCATTTACCCTTAGATTTATTCGATTAGGTTCGATTGCTAATTAAATCGGGCATTGGACATTGAAATTACAATGTATCGCGGTTTTCAATAATCCCAATGTGCTGTGAAGATTTATCAGCCGTAACGTCGTGATTAAATAATCATACGTTACGGTTTTTAGTATACATTAACTATTCATAAAGGTAGATTTTATTTTATTTAGAGTGGTGAGAGGGAAGAATAAATTCTTGTAGGGTGCTGTGACGGCTAAAATAACTTGTCTTGGTTAACTAATAATTATCGTAATGCTGTCATGCATCAATTGAATGATAATCTGGCGCGACAGTAGATTATTATTATTCTAGTTGTAGTGTTGGGTTACACGAAGAGATTGCTCCGCTTACACCCAGTTAGTTAGCCTAACCTATGATTACTCCCCCTCTCCCATTCCGACAAGATAAAACCAGACAAAATTGTAATCGTTCAAATACCTGAGCTATCTTAATAAATGGTGCTTGCACCTTATAAAAAATCCAAAACCCAAAATCTAAAACCTAAAATCCTATGGGTGTTATTACGCTACAATCTGTCAAAAAAGATTTTGGCATCAAAGAAATTCTTAAAGATGCTTCTTTTAGTTTGAATGCTGACGAGAAGGTTGGTTTAATTGGTACTAATGGTTCCGGTAAATCTACGCTATTAAAAATGATTGCCGGAATGGAGCCGATTGACGGCGGTGAAATTATTGTAAATCCTGGTGCTAAGGTTATATATTTACCCCAACAGCCGGATTTAGATGAAAGCCTTACTGTTTTAGAACAAATATTTGCCGATAGTAGCGAGCAAATGAACTTAGTGCGCGAATATGAAGAAATTTCGGATAAATTAGCTAAAAATCACGAAGATAGCCAACTTTTATCGCGTTTGGGTGAAGTAACGCAGCGAATGGATATTATTGGCGCTTGGGAAGTAGAAACCAACGCTAAAATTATTCTTTCGCAGTTAGGAATTACGGATTTTGATGCTAAAATTGGTACTTTATCTGGCGGTTATCGCAAGCGGATTGCTTTAGCAACTGCTTTATTATCCGAGCCAGATTTATTATTGATGGACGAGCCGACAAACCATTTAGATGCTGATTCGGTAGAGTGGTTGCAAAGTTATTTGAATCGCAGAAATGGCGCTCTTTTACTAATAACTCACGATAGATATTTTTTAGATAAAGTTACGAATCGCATTATTGAAATTGATCGCGGTGATTTTTATACCTACTCTGGGAACTATTCCTATTACTTACAGAAAAAAGCTGAAGCCGAAGATTCTGCCGCAAGCACTCAACGCAAATTTAAAGGAGTATTGCGACGGGAATTAGAATGGTTAAAAAAAGGTCCAAAAGCTAGAAGTACCAAGCAAAAAGCGAGAATAGATAGAATTCGAGAAATGCAGGGTACCGAGTTTAAACAAGCTCAAGGAAAAGTCGATATTTCTACAGCTAGTCGTCGTATTGGTAAGAAAGTTATTGAAGTTAATAATGTCTCGAAATCTTACGGAGAACGAACTTTATTTAAAGATTTTACCTACGAATTTAGCCCGGAAGATAGAGTCGGAATCATCGGTGAAAACGGTGCGGGAAAATCTACTTTAATCAATATTATTACTGGAAGAGAGCAACCGGATACTGGCGAAGTTGATATTGGCTCCACCGTTTATATTGGTTATTTCGATCAGCATTCGGAAGAATTAATTGGTGCTTCCAACGATTCGCAGCGAGTGATTGATTATATCAAGCAAGAAGGCGCAGAATTTATCGAAACTGCCGATGGAACGAGAATTAGTGCTTCTCAAATGTTGGAAAGGTTTTTGTTTCCACCCAATCAGCAGTATGCGCCGATAAATAAACTTTCCGGTGGTGAAAAACGGCGTTTATTCTTGTTACGAATTTTAATGAGTGCGCCAAATGTTTTAATACTAGACGAACCGACAAACGATTTAGATGTACAAACTTTAGCGGTATTAGAAGATTATTTAGAAGACTTCAAAGGTTGCGTAATAGTAGTATCTCACGACCGCTACTTTTTAGATCGTACCATTGATAGAATTTTTGCTTTTGAAGATACAAAAATTCGGGAATTTCCCGGTAATTATTCGGTTTATCTGGATTTTAAGAGAGCAGAAGAAGCAAAAGAAAAACAATTACAAGCGGAACTAGAAAAAAGCAAACAAAAGGTAGAGACGCAGAAAGTAGAAACTCAAGTTAAGAAAGAAGATAATAAAAAGAAGCGTCGTTTATCAAATTGGGAAAGAAAAGAATTCGAGCAGCTAGAAGGGAAGATTGCTCAATTAGAAGACGAGAAGACGGAAACGGAAATGGCTTTAACTAAAGCTGCTGGGGATTATTCTCAAGTGCAGGAACTTTATGAAAAGGTGGAGAAGTTGAAGGAAGAAATTGAACAATCTACAGAAAGGTGGATGGAATTGGCTGAAATTGATGGGTGAAAAGGGAATTGGTAATTGGTAATTGGTAATTGGTTGATTGTAGATTGTAGGGTGTGTTATGGCGCGATAAATAATTTGGGTTGTGGTGGAATATTTGTATTTCGCGCCTAACGCACCATTCTAATATTGGTATATCAGATTTACGGTGCATTGCTAATACGATAAAACATAAATCATGCCTAATTATAATCAAATCAACTGGAATGAAATTCAAAAACAAATAAAAGACGCAAAAGAAGAATATTGGGGTTGTTTTAATTTAAGTAACTATGGTTTAACGGAAATACCAAAGGAAATTTTTGAAATAGATTCTTTGTGTGAATTGGATTTAAGCTATAACCTTTTTCAATATATTCCCACAGATATATCTCAACTAACGAATTTAAGCTATTTGGTTTTAGACAATAATAAAATAGAAACTCTTCCCGAAGAATTGACTCAACTGGTAAATCTCTACGAACTGTATTTAGAAGATAATGAATTAGTATCTATCCCTTCAGTTATTTTCCAAATTACAAGCTTAACCGGCTTGGTTTTAAGTTTTAATCAGATAGATAAGCTTCCAGCAAGTATATCTCAACTAAAAAATCTGGAATCACTTGATTTGAGAGGAAATCAATTAACAGAGATACCAGATCAACTTTTTGAACTAACTAGTTTAAAATATCTTTTTTTAGAAGGTAATCAATTACAGCAAATTTCGAGTTCAATTTGTAAGCTAACTAATTTAGAAAAACTTACTTTATTTGATAATCCAATCAAGGAAATACCCGATTGTATCTCTAAGATAACTGATTTAGATAAATCGTTTCTTAACTAAAATTGGTGCGTTGCGCGAAGCCACAACACACCATACAAAGTATTTCGTTTTTATCTAGCTATATAACCAGCCTTCATAACCAATAAAAACGTTTTATTTGTCCATATTTGCTGCTTGATCTTTCATTCTATCAACAACGTTATAGTCATCTTCCCCAGCAGGTGTCATTGATTCTACAATACCTTCAGTCGGACCACCAATTGCTTTCCATGCAGCAAGTCCACCTTTAAGCTCTGATACATTTTGAAAACCAGCGTTTCTTAGAGCTTGTGCTGCTTGTGTTGTTTCAGAATCGCTACCGCCGTAAATGTATATATCGCGGCTTCTAGACAAACTTTTCGCTGCTGCATCTCCTAAACCATCCATTGTCATAGGTAAAGCACCCATGATGTGCCCTTCATTGTAAGTTTGGCGATCGCGCACGTCGATGATGGTAAATGCAGGCTCACCCCACTCTAAGCGAGACTTCAGCAGCTGGACATCGGATTTCTTCTTGTCTACAGGTGGTTGGTTGGGAATGATATTTTCGATTGGATTAGCCATGTGTTCTTCTCTCTTTTTATTTCTTAATTTACTCAAACAGTAAAAGCGTTAAGGGTAAGTAACAGATAAACAACTATGCATATACGATGTATGTTATTGACGAATCTATCCCGCAATGACGAACATATGAGAGCTTACGTACAACAACATTAAACTGTAGTACTTAGGTGAAATTTGCGATAAATAAACTAGTCTTAACAGTAGCTTTGATACCGGTAGCCCTTAACGCTTTCACAATTATTTTTAATTACTTATTAAAACTTAACGCTCATAACTATCTAATTTGCTCCTTCTGTAGAAGTAATCTTTGAATTATTTATTAAGCTTTTTCTCTAACGATAGGCTGAGAAGATAAATATTTATTTGAGTTATTATTTAGAGAAAAAATTGTTAAAACCACCAAACTCGCCGCTTCAACACGCTATTCTCTATCAGAATTATTTTTAAAATTTAGAATCACTTTGTAGGGTGTGTTGTCGCTCCGCGCAACGCACCATCTATATTGTGAGTAATTTTAATTGATTAATAAAGCCTAAATTTATGAGTAATTATCGTGAAATAGACTGGGATGAGTTTCAAAAAGATGTCAAGCAAGCTAAAAGATTACATCATGAAACTTTTTCCTTAATTGGCTATGGTTTAACAGAAATACCAACTGAGGTTTTTGAGATAGAATCTTTACGGGAACTAGATTTAAGATTTAATCGCATTCAATATATTTCACCCGAAATATCTAAACTAATTAATTTACGCTGTTTAGATATGGAAAACAAATTAATCGAAACTCTTCCTGAAACTTTTGCTCAACTTACGAATTTAGATGAGCTTTATTTAGAAACTAATAAATTAATCTCCATCCCTTCAGCTATTTTTAAACTAAAAAATTTAACTTGTTTAGAGTTAGAATCTAATCAGATACAAGAGCTTCCATCGAATATATGTCAGTTAAAAAAACTAGAATGGCTTGGTTTAGACGATAATAAATTAAAAGAGCTACCAGAAGAACTTTTTAGGCTTACTAATTTAAAAGTTCTCTATTTAGATGATAATGAATTAAAAGAAATTTCAAATTCTGTTTGTAACCTAATTAATTTAGAAGAAATTACTTTATATGATAATCCAATCAAAAAAATTCCTGATTGCATTTCTGAAATAGTAGAATTCAATAATTTGTAGGGTATGTTGTAACTCAAGAAAATCGGGAACGACGATGTAAAATCACCCACATCACAACTGGAGTACCAATCAAAGCAGTAACCGAATTTAAAGGTAAAACAGTTTCGCTTCCTGGTAACTGGGATACCAAATCTGCTATCAAAGCCAAAATTGCACCCATCACAGCAACGACGGGAATTAATATTTTATGGTTTACAGTTTTAAATAAATTGCGACAGAGGTGGGGAACCACAACACCTAAAAATCCAATAGGACCGCAAAAAGCTGTAATCGCACCTGCTAAAATTGAAGCGCTGGCGATAATCCAGAATCTTGTTTGTTGTACTGCTAAACCCAAAGTTTGAGCTTGAGATTCACCCAAAAGCATTACATTCAGGGGTTTTGATAATAGCAAAGCCATTGTTAATCCTAACAGTATTACGGGTGCTAAAATTACCATTTGTCGCCAAGTGACACCCCCAAAACTGCCAAAAGTCCACTGTAAATATGATTGGATTTGATTATTTTCACTAAAATGCAGCAAAATACTCACAATAGCACTAGTTGCATAACCAAATAGTAATCCCAAAATTAGTAGCGTCATGGAATCGGGTACGCGATGAGATATAAATAAGACCGTTCCTAACACTAATGCTGCACCCAAACAAGCTGCTATAACTAAACTTAAATCGTCGATTATTCCTAATTTAATCAGTAATAAACCTATACCAGTAGTGTTTGTTGCGAGTACTATTAGCGCAACCCCTAAAGAAGCACCGGAACTAATTCCTAATACAAATGGCCCAGCAAGCGGGTTTTTAAAAAGCGTTTGCATTTCTAAACCACTTACACCTAAAGCAGCACCAGCTAAAGTCGCGGTTAAAGCTTTTGGTAAACGAAATTTGAGAATAATAGTAGTCCAAGTCGCTTTTTCCGATTCTCCTCCCAACAGAATCATAATCACTTGTTGAATCGGAATCTGAACCGAACCGAAAGCTAAATCTAATAAAAATACGACGATTAAACTACTAATTAAAATTACAGAATTAATAAGCTTGACATCTTTTTTATTGAAAAGCTTGTCGTTCAAATACTTATATTTATACCCCATCCCCTACTCCCTAATTTATTTAACTCAGCTTCTGATAAAAAAATAATTGATGATTCGGTAATAATTCTGGATGAAAAATCTTTATTAAATCATTTAATATTACATCTGGATTGCTGATTCCAGCTTCCCAATAGTCATTACCTCCATTTCCATTTAAACGAGCATTATTATTAAAAATATTACCTTTTTTTACTGCTTGAAAATCACTATAACGACTATCTGCTGTAATTACATCTTTTAAACTTTGCCAAGATTGACTGACATTTAACCAGTAATCCGCTGTAGCAGCACGTTCAAAAACATCTTCAAAAGACGAAGGTGTACTACCAGAATAATTTTCACTACAAAGTAATTCTGCACCAGCATCAGCTAAATATTTGGCTGCATAACTTTGACATCCCGGAACATACCAAGTTCCTTTAAAATTGAATCCCGTAAATACTTTTGGACGTTTTTTGATAGTTTTAGTTTTGGTAGCAATTTCCTGATATTTACTAGCTATTTCACCAAATTCTTTTTCAGCAATATCTTCTTTATTAAAAAACGTAGATGTAAACTTTAACCATTCTGCACGTCCTAATGGTGTATTTTCCATGTATTCAGCATTTATCGCGACTTTTAATCCTGCTTCTAATAATTTAGGATGGCTATCTGTTTGTGGATTTCCCGTTCCAAAAGTAGTGACTAAATCGGGATTGAGTTCTAACAATCTTTCTACATTTACATTATTGCCTAATTCAGCAATTTTACCGGCTTTTATTTTCTCAACAACTTCTGATGTATTGACTTTTTTATGATTGCTGACACCGACGAGTTTATCTACTACTTCTAATTTTGCTAAATGGGGTAAATGAGTAGTAGAAAGAGATGCGACTGTATTTATGGGTATTGTAATTACCTGAGTTTCTTTAAAACCTGCCGGTGCTGGTGTACCGCATTCAACTAAAACATATTTAAAACTGGTTTTTGCATCTTTCCAAGGATTTTTTACCGTTACGATTTTATAGTTATTTTTATATTCTACAGAAAAACCCGTGGCATATTTGATAGTAGCTTTTTGAGGAAAATAGTCTGTATTTGAATTATAATCTTGAACGCAACTTTTATTATAAATAGATGAGACTTCTGGAGGAACTGAATTACTGTTACAAGCAATAATTAACAATGCTACACATGCAACCTGAAAAAAAAATGATAATAATTTCATTATGTTAATAATCAAGATTATGAATGTAGAGACGTAGCAGTGCTACGTCTCTCTTGAATATCGTTAAGCCGATTCTGGTGGATAAAGATGCTCGGTAACTTTATTTCCTTGAACTAAATGTTCTTCAACAATAGTTTCAGCGACTTCCGGTTTAACCCGAGTGTACCAAGTTTTGTCCTCAGCATTAAATACGACTGGTCCTAATTTGCAAACTTCTAAACAGCCATAAGTTCTTACTTCTATATCTAAACCGGCTTTTTCAACCGCATTTTTCAAGGATTCATAAGTCGGTTGCCAATTACGAGAAGGTAAACATCTTCCAGAAGTACAAACCGAAATATAAGAACGTTTCAAGGTATTTTTAGTAAATGGCATTGGTTTATTACCTAATACATAAATCTCCCTTAATTCTTGATACAGTTTTAATTTTTCTAAATTTGGTTTACCTTCGGGTAATAAATTTTCTCCTTCAATTAAAGGATTTGGTAAGAAAATTGTCATCACATTCTCACCGCTACCATTTCACAATTCTATTCCCCAACTTCTTGGTTTTCCTGCTGCATTAAAACGTTATTATTGTTAGCACGAGTGCGGTTATACCCTACTAACCAAGAGACATTACCCTGTTTACCGCTATTTTGAATGCTTTGTTCGTTCAAATCATAGCTACCGAATCTTAGTTTAGCGGTGGTAGTAATATCTTTTGTGGGACGACGAGTAATGATATTGATTGTCCCTCCAATCGCATCGGAGCCATAGAGGGTAGAACCTCCACACCCTGATACTGGGAAAATTCAGATATTTGCTTTATTTCTTGTGCTGTAGCACTATCTCCAGACAATATCCCCAATACGGTGAAAATTAATGCTGTGAACTGTATTCCCGATTGATAGCTAAAGATAATATTTCTCATCTGTACCTCGCAGATAATTGTGTTTTATGTTACAGGCGGGTATTCTGACTTAAAGACAACTTGTGTCTTATTACAGCTGCGGGACAGCGCTGGATTTACACCAGACTTTCCCCGAGGTGGAATCTTAAAAAATGGGCAGGCTTATTATAGAGAGATCCACCGAGACGCAACGAGTTAATTTGTTTTAAAGCCTGCCCATTTTTTGACGGAAATTGTAACCCCCTTACATCTAATGGCTGACTCCCATCAGAAGCAATTAATTAATTCAAGATTGGAAACAAATTAGCACTATGCCTATGCTTAATAAAATCTGTATATTCCATGAAGGTACAATGATTTGGCGATCGCCGATCGTAAACAAGATAATTAAATCTATTTCAAAGTAAATATTCGCTATTTATACACTATTTGTTATACCTTAATATCTCTCTAAAATAACCGATTTAGAAGAATCTTTTTTCATGAAAAATGGCAATGTTAATGTTAATGTTAGGGATAATGTTAATGTCAATGTTAACCTTTAAAGTAATTATAAATATTACCTTTACTTATAAAATATAGTCGCACAATTTAATGTATCTTTGTTAATATTGAAAACTAAATTAACGTGCTAGTATGATAAAAAATTTTCATGATAAATTTCATCGAGGGAACTTTTTAATAGATAACAGCAACTAATTTTACAGTTTGTTATTTAGCTTAACAGGCGTAAATATTATATTTGTTTGCTTAAATTTTGCTGTTATTGTCTCTCGAATAAAGAATATTATTCATATTTTTCAACTTGCACGCTTGCACACTACATCTTTTATGGCAATCCGAAAAAATCTCAAACGGCTGAATTTATTAGGAATTGCATTAACAAGCTTATATTTGGTAGTTGGTGTACCAAAACCTGCTTATGCAATGCATGTAATGGAAGGTTTTTTACCAGTTGGTTGGGCTACTTTTTGGTGGGCTGTTTCTTTACCTTTCATGATTTTGGGATTTATATCCCTAACTCGCATCACTAAAGAAAAACCTCAGCTTAAATTGCTTTTGGGTTTAGCTGGTGCTTTTGCTTTCGTGCTGTCGGCTTTGAAAATTCCTTCGGTAACCGGTAGCTGTTCCCATCCTACGGGTACCGGTTTAGGTGCGGTATTATTTGGTCCTTTGGCGATGTCGGTTTTGGGGACTTTGGTACTGTTGTTTCAGGCTCTATTGCTGGCACACGGGGGCTTAACAACATTGGGCGCTAATGCTTTCTCGATGGCGATCGCCGGACCATTTGCGGCTTTTTGGATTTATCGGTTAACGATGAAAATATCTGGTAATCAAAGGTTAGCGATATTTTTAGCGGCAGCTTTAGCAAATTTATTAACTTATATTATTACTTCGGGACAATTAGCTTTGGCTTTCCCCGCTGAAGTTGGTGGGGTGATGGCTTCGTTTACTAAATTTGCGGGAATTTTTGCTATTACTCAAATTCCTTTGGCAATTAGTGAAGGTTTGCTGACAGTATTGGTGTGGAATTGGCTGCAATCTTACAATCCACAAGAATTAGAATTATTGAATTTAATCAAGCGGGAGCATCAAAATGAGACAATCAAGTCAGTCTAATAACGGTTGGAATAATTGGCTGTTGATATCAGCAGTTATTGTTTTAGCAGTTGCACCAATTATATTTGTACGCGATGCAGAATTTGGTGGTGCTGATGGTGAAGCTGAAGAAGAAATCACCAAGATTCAACCAGAATATAAACCTTGGTTTTCTCCTATTTTTGAACCCCCTAGCGGTGAAATTGAAAGTCTATTATTTTCCTCTCAAGCTGCTTTAGGTGCGGGATTAATTGGTTACGCAGTTGGTTTATATAAAGGACGTAGTGAAAAGCCAAGACGTGAAGAATGAGCTTAAAACTCGATACTTTAGCTTACACTAATCGATTGCGAGGATTACCACCAGAACATAAATTAATCTTCGCAATCGTTACTTTGTTAATTTCCCTTGCTGCCCATCCACCAGTACAAATTATTATCGCGTTGTGGATGGGTATTTGGACTGTGATTTACGCTAAAATTCCTGCTGGTATTTATATCAGAATATTGGCAGTTGCTAGTTTTTTTTGGCTGACTAGTTTACCTGCTTTAGTTATTAACGGTGTTTCGGTTGCAGATATTTCCAGAGTACAAAATGATTCTTGGCAGGGTTTAGATTTAGGATTTTATTATATATATATTAGTCGTGGTGGTTTCTATCAAGCTTTAACTATATTCACTAGAGCTTTTGCTTCTGTTTCTTGCTTATATTTTTTAATGTTAACCGTTCCGTTTACGGAAGTACTAGAGACATTGCGCCGATTCAAATTTCCGACATTGCTAATCGAATTATTATTATTAATGTATCGGTTCATTTTCATTTTGTGGAATACAGCAACCGATTTATCAATTGCTCAAAAATCTCGTCTTGGCTACCGCGATTTTCGTACTAGCATCAAAAGTTTAGCACTATTAGTAGGACAGCTTTTAAAAAGAACCCTGCAAAAATACAGTCAGTTTTCTTTGGGATTAGAAGCACGAGGAATGAATGGAGAATTTCGGGTTTATGCTCCCCGTCGCTATCGTTCATCAAAACGCTATATTTTAGAAGCATTAATCGGTTGTGTAATTTTAATCAGTTTAGAATGGTGGCTGAATGCAGGAATATTTGCTGGAATTTGACCAAGTATATTACACTTATCCCGGCGCTAGAGAATCTTCACTCAACGGTTTAACTTTAAATATCCCATCTAGAAAAAAATGCGCTCTTATCGGTCAGAATGGTTGCGGTAAAACTACATTATTTTTACTAGCAAATGGCTTATATAAGCCTAATCGCGGAATTGTTCGCTGGAACGGAAAACCGTTACGCTACGACCGCAAATATTTAAATAACTTACGTCAAGAAGTCGGGCTAATATTTCAAGATCCAGAACAACAATTAGTTGCTTCTACAATTGAAGAAGATATTTCTTATGGTTTATGTAATTTGAATTTACCTCCTCAAGAAATTCAAGCCAGAGTTGAAGAAATATTAGCAGAATTAAGGTTAGAAGAACTAGCCCAAAGACCAGTACATCATCTCAGCTTGGGACAAAAAAAACGAGTTTCCATCGCAGACGTAATGGTACTCCGACCCAAATTATTACTGTTAGACGAACCCACTGCATATTTAGATATCAAACATACCCGTCAACTAATCAAAACCCTTGAAAAAATTCATCAAGACGGCACAACTTTATTAATGTCCACCCACGACTTAGACTTAGTTTACCGCTGGGCTGACTGGATATTTGTCATGGATAAAGGACAGTTGATTTTTGAAGGGAAACCAGAAGATGTATTCGCTCAAGGGAAACTTTTGGAAGATTTGGATTTAGGATTACCGTTGATATATCAGCTCCTATTTGATGAGAGTTTATCTGCCCAAGAAAAAGCTGTGGTGGAAAAATTACGAGAACGGATTTCAAAGGTGTAGAGACGTAGCACTGCTACGTCTCCCTAAATTTAGATTCATCGCGAGAATCTAAAATAAACATGTAGAGATAAGATATTAGATAGAGTCTCTACATTTTCGATTATCTACTGCGGATTAACAAAAAGCTGCGTGAAATAATATTCACCCTCAGAGTTCTTCGCAACACCAATACCAGTTACCTGATATTTACCTTTTATATTGCGACGATGACCAGAACTTTTAATCCAACCCTTGACAGCATTTTTTCCAGGATTATCGTAACCCATATTGTAAGCTACGTTTTCCGCTACACCGCGATATTCAACAACCTTGGAAATTTTATTGTAGCGAGAACTTACACCATTATGTCCGAAAGCCACCTGCTTATCAGCCATTTTTTTACTGTGCTGTCTGGCAATTTTACTGATTTTACTGTTCAGTTTCAGGGGTTTTAAACCTTGCTTTTTGCGGTATTGATTAATTTGTCGATGCACCGATTTTTCCATCGCAGCTACATCGGAAGCTGCATTTACAGGTTTTGGACTTAATGTAATTAAAGAATCGGAAACACTATCAGAGCTTGAATAAGTTACCAGGCTACCACCCAATATTGCTGCTGTTGTTAAAACAACTCCTCCAAAAAATGGCAATACTTTTGTCAAACTAGACTTTACTCGAGTATTCTTCAACATTTATATTTACTCCAAAACACAACTAAATAAACCTCTACTTATAATTCCCTTCAGCAAGAGAAAAATAACATCTGATACTTCGATTCAGGTAGATTTATTCGCGATTTGGTAGAAGCAAAATTAATTCTAGCTAGTAATTCTGCGAACCTTTTCACCCCGTAATCAGAATTACTTGCAAAACACAAGTTAGTTTATAACCTTGTTTTGCATTTTCTGTATGCGATCCTAACTAAAAATTTTATACTTTGGGTTATGGTTTAATTAAATTTCCTGAGAGCAAAAATACTATTAATATTATTTTATAGGTAAATATTCTTTCGGTATAAAACGTAAAGATTTACAAATTGACCGTAGAAAAATAAAATATTAGTAAGATGATATTTAATTAGAATTAATTAAATACAAAACCTCATTTATATTTTGACTTGCCTCTGTGTAATCAGGAGAGGGATTAAGGGTGAGGTTTCATCATTGTTTTAATCATTAAATTAATGAAAAAAGCTCTAAAATTACCACAAAAAATCATGCTCCTCGGTTCCGGAGAACTGGGGAAAGAATTTGTAATAGCCGCTCAAAGATTAGGAAATTTTGTTATTGCTGTTGACCGATATGAAAATGCTCCAGCAATGCAGGTTGCCGATTGTTGTGAAGTAATTTCTATGTTGAGCGCCGACGATTTAGAAGCGATTGTCAACAAATATCAACCAGATTTTATTGTACCAGAAATTGAAGCTATAAGAACTGAAAAGCTGGCAGAATTTGAGCAGCGCAGTATTACTGTAATTCCCACTGCTGCTGCAACTAACTATACAATGAACCGCGATAGAATCCGAGAATTAGCGCATACCGAGTTAGGTGTTAGAACTGCAAAATATGGTTATGCTTCGTCTTTAGATGAGTTAATAGATATTAGTAATGAAATTGGTTTTCCCAATGTAGTCAAACCAGTTATGTCATCTTCCGGTAAAGGACAATCAATTGTTAAAAGTAAAGAAGATGTAGAAAAAGCTTGGGATTATGCTTGTTCTGGTTCTCGTGGCGATAGTCAGCGAGTAATTATTGAAGAATTTATCGACTTTGAAATTGAAATTACTTTATTAACTATCAAACAGTGGGACGCTCCGACTATTTTCTGTTCTCCTATTGGTCATCGTCAAGAAAGAGGTGATTATCAAGAATCTTGGCAGCCAGCAGGAATTTCTCAAGAAATGACGTTAAAAGCTCAAGAAATTGCCAAACAAGTAACCGATGCTTTGGGAGGTGCGGGAATATTTGGTGTAGAATTTTTTATTACTAAAGATGAGGTAATATTTTCCGAGCTTTCACCCAGACCACATGATACCGGAATGGTAACTTTAATATCGCAAAATTTGAACGAATTTGAACTACATTTAAGAGCAATTTTAGGATTACCAATTCCTAACATAGAACAGTTTAAACCTTCAGCAAGCGCTGTAATTTTAGCTGAAGATAAATCAGATTCTATTAATTATATTGGTGTTGCAGAAGCACTTTTAGAAAAAGATGTTGACATCAAATTATTTGGTAAACCCAGCGCTCATAAATATCGACGTATGGGAGTTGCTTTAGCGAAAGCAGATAACGTCCAAGAAGCAAGGGGAAAAGCTAAGATTGCTGCTGACAAAATTAATTTAGCTTAAATCGTCAATATTATATTTTTTGTAGGGTGTGTGACGCTACGAAAGGATTTGAACGTAGTAACAAATAGGATTATAGCGTCACGCACCATAAGCTTTTGAATCAAACACTAAAATTCTTTACTACAAGCGAATTTATTTTATGTAGCAATTTTATGGATGAATATTTTTCGACAATCAACTTATCGCAGCTTAAGGATACTAATACGTTAAATCTATTCCAAGATATCCAAACTATTCCTATCAATACACCCATAAACTCTCAAGCAATCACAACATCTTTCATTCATCAAGTTAACAGCGGAATACCAATTTTACTATTACACGGTTTTGAAAGCTCTCTACTCGAATTCCGCTTACTTATACCATTACTCGCAGCAGAAAAAGAAACTTGGGCTGTTGATTTACTCGGTTTCGGTTTTACTCAAAGACTAAACAATATTAACTATTCTCCAACCACAATCAAAACTCACCTTTACCACTTTTGGAAAACGCAAATTAATCAACCAGTAATTTTAGTAGGTGCTTCAATGGGAGGAGCAACCGCTATTGATTTTACGCTTGATTATCCAGATTCGGTTCATCAACTGGTTTTAATTAACAGCGTTGGTTATTCCGGTAGCTTCCCTCAAGGACGATTTTTGTTTCCTCCTGTTGATTATTGGGCTGTTGAATATTGGAAACAACGTAAATTACAAGCACTATTCTTTGGAGAAATTTTTGGTAATTTAACAGCAGCCGAAATTACATCCTTGCAATGTGCAACTTTACATTTGAATATGCCTAATTGGCATGAAGCTACTATTAGTTTTACTAAAAGTGGTGGCTATAGCGAGATAGCACCACGAATTAAAGAAATTTCCAAACCAACCTTGATTTTGTGGGGAGAAGAAGACGAAACTTTACCCATCGCAGATGCCTCTCAATTTCAGCGAGATATCGCGCAGAGTCGATTGATTTGCTTGAAATGCGGACATACTCCACAATTGGAACAAGCGGAAGTGGTGGCTGAATGGATTCTAAATTCAAATTTCATAAATTTTTAATTGACATTGGTATTTATATCGCTCAAATACATATTTCTTCACTGCTAAGGGAATGGAAATACGCGATGTTTTGCTCATACAAGTTTTTGAAACATATTGTTTCTATATTATCTATTCCAGATTGCTCTGGAGATTCTAATTCCTTCGTAGAGAAATCCAGCAATACTTTGATGTTTATATTTCCGTAACTATCACTTCTTGCTATAGATGGATCGAGTGCATTCTCGATTTGTGTAACTGCTGATGAAAAATCCAAAATAATTCTAATTTCTAGCTCGTCTAATAGCTTGATTTCATCAAATTCAATTAATTCACATTGAATATCTTTTTTGAGCAAAAACTTCCATTCAATACGATTAAAAATTGCTTGGTTCTTTACTTCTTTAAAATATTTACGGAGAAATTTATTTTTACGGCAAAAATTGAAGCTGCTTCTTTTTTGCTTGAAATCTTCAATAATTTTATCTTTTATTTGATTAGTATTAAAAACTATATTATTGAGAATAATAAACTTATTATCTTCAGTGAATAAATCAAATTTTTGATGACTGTCCATTCTTAAATTTTCAAGGTTGAGTATTTAGATTTTTGTAAATTATAATTAGTTACAAATCAATTTATAGTATCTAATTGATGCAACACAGCAAAATTATGATTCTATGTATTTTATCTTCACGTCATTGATGAAATCCTTAATTTAGATGATATTAGCTTAATTAACAGTCAGAGATTAAATCTAACAAAACTAATATTATAATTTATAAATACGGTCAATAATTTATGCCGCATACATCATGCCATCAAAAGAAAATTGAGGCTGTTGAACTTCATGTTTTTCAGGCAAGAATTCTAAGTTAATTTGAATTTTTGCTATTTTGCTAGAATCTTTTTCATTAGGAAAGAAATCTATTGATGATTTAGTTCTAATTTTTCCTTTCTGCCAACTTGTTGCCCCAAGTCTGAGAATCTCGCAATCATTCCCTTCCTCAGGAGAAGACAAGGTGACGCTAATATTACAATAACCAAAAGATGTGTTAACTAATTCATATATTCTTTCCTTGCTAGTAAAACCATCATTTTCTTTTGTCAGAAGATAGTTTACTTTCTGCCACAGTTCATTTTCTAACTGTTGCTTAAATTGGCTAAATTTAACTAGGCTGCCATTGTATGATAAAACATCGTCATCATTACAACTCAAAGATTTAAATTGACTTTCCATATGCATTGCTATACATCTACTAGAATTTCCAATTACGTTACCAATCTTTTTCAAGTTTCTCTGTTACCAAGACAACATCAATTGTTAAGCTTCTACAGCCTTCGCATCTTCAATATTTGCAAAGGATACACTATCAACTATTTCAGCCTCTGTTGAATCGATTACAGGCAATAAGTAATCATACAGTTGCATCGCTGACAAGCAACCATTAATAGAAGAGACAGATTGATTGAAATTAGCAATTTTCTTATCAATAGCATCTGAGAGGCGTTTGTTTTGATAAACTTTCTCTTCAGCTTCTTTTGCTAAAGTCTTCCCTAAATAAATACGAGCTTTCGGGTACTGTTGCAAAATTTCGTCACTTTTAATATCCGCCATTGGTAAAAGCAGAGTCTTAAAGCTTTGATTGATGGTTTGTCGGAATGTAATACGAATAGTTTTACTAACTTTTGGCTCAAAATCCAACTTTAGCAATTGTTTAATTGCAGGCTCAGCTTCTACCATGCTTTCACAATCAAAAGTTTCAGAAGTTTGCTGCAAAGTCTGACGAAACTGATAAATTGAAAAAGTACCTTCATCATAAAATCTAGGACTTTCTCTCACAAATCTGTCGCATTCTACTCGCGCTGCATTTTGTAAAGCTAAAGAAATCTGTTTTTCTAATTTCTCTAATCCTTTTTCCAAGCCTCCATCATTACCTAGCAAACGGTATAATTGCTTATGATATTCAGCCTTACGAATTTTGTCATTCAACCTTTGAAAATAATTGGTAACAATTTTAATGGAAGATTCTACTAAAATATCTTCCAATTGATTCGCAAGATAATAAAGTGCCTCTACTAAAATTGCAATTAAAGGTGCTGTTGCATTGCGGGGGTGATTCAAAGTCGCGCGTTTATAAGTATCGCCCACAGAAAATGTATCTAATAACTCATCTAAACGGTGAATCATTCTGGCACGTAATTGATTAAAATCAGCCTCAAATTTATCGCAGGCATTCGTCACCACTTGATTAACCTCTGCTGCGATGTGATGGCGAAAATCATTTCCTACCTGTTGCAATTGCTGATTAAGCCTTTGCAATTCCTGAGCTTTCATAGCCTCAATTTCTTGCGGTTGGCTGTCTAATTCACGCCTAACACCTTGGTAGTGTTTCTTGATTTGAATACAAATTGCTTTTAAATC
This sequence comes from Rivularia sp. PCC 7116, assembly GCF_000316665.1. GTDB lineage: Bacteria > Cyanobacteriota > Cyanobacteriia > Cyanobacteriales > Nostocaceae > Rivularia. The sequence goes on from NC_019678.1 coordinate 4,650,820, forward strand.
ATCAGCTAAATGCTTAAATAACTCTGGACGTTTTTCTGTAGTCAGATAGCGAGTAATCGCTGCTTTGAATTCTTCAACACCGCTATCTTGAATCAGTTGATTAACTAATAAATTTCCTTGTTCTGATAAAATTCTGACATAATTTTGATTCTGACTTTCAAAATTATTTACAGAAATTCTAAACTTGTCGGCAGGTAGCTTACCCGAAGCAGTACAGTAACGGATAAATTCGTAAACAAATTGCGGTGTTGTTTGTTGTCTATCATCAACTTTAGTAGCAAAAATACTATCCAAACCAAATCTATCTTTCAGACTTGTTTGTTTTATCTGACTGCCATAAAATCCTAACAATCCACTAGTTTTAAAAACTCTGCTACCATTTTGAAACTGAGTAGCGATCAAATTATCGAGTCTTTGTTGCAAATCGTTATTGTACCAGCTTTCATCAATACGATTAAAAACATAAAAAACCCTATCCCTAACTCCTGGATTATTCTTTATTACTTCTAATAGCTGAGTTTCTGCCTTTGTCATATCACCCATCGAGGCAGGTTTTAAAACACATACCACCGCAGAAACATCGGGATGTTGGATTTTTTCATAAGTCAATTGTGCATCTTTTTCTACGGGCGCATCTATACCAGGGGTGTCAATAATAACGTTTCCATCCTGCAATAGAGGATGGTTGCAATAATATTCAATCCGTTTTAAAACCGCGCTATTACTTCCCCGACGCGCATATCCCGCCGCTTCTTTAAGATTATCAAAATTAAACTCTTCCATCGAGTAAGTAACATTATCTATCGTGTGAATATGCTGACGATTTGCTACATACCCAGACAGCAATACAATTAGTGCCTTGGCTTGCTTTGCACGCTCTGACTTACTTTCACCACCCTCAGAAACAATAATCGCTTCGCTTCCTTGAGTGAGTAATTCTATTGCATCTTCTCGATTAATATTTTCAACTTTATGCAATCCCAACTGCTCGCATAAAGAAAATACTTGTTCTCTAACTTCTGCTTCGCTCAAAAATGTCAGAACAACTTTTTCATTCTCCGGATGTGCATACTCTATCTTGCATTCTGTACCCGTAGCATGTCCTTCTGCACTATAAAGCAATTCTCGTCCTAAAAGCGCATTGATTAGCATCGATTTACCCGCACTAAAAGCACCCGCAAATACAATTTCAAACTTGGGAGAGATTGCTTTTCTCATCGAAGTTTGAATTTGGGTAAGATTACAAGAAGCCAAAGAAGGTTCTTGCTGCACAATTTGCTTTAGAGAGTCTACTTGTTCCTTTAAATTTTGACATTGAGGCAGCAGTTCTGCCATATGTAGCATCCCGATAAAATGAAACACAAACTTTGCGTACATTCTAAAAATGTTTTGTTCTATACGCTTCCGTAATGTTACTGATAATATATCTGATTTATCAAGATACTATATTTTCTACATAGGATTATATTTTGTAATCATAGAAAAGCATAAACTGATTTAATTCGTTTCAACTCATGATTTTTATCTATACTGAGGGGCTTAGCCCCTCTGAGCTTAAACATACTTGACTTAACTAGTTAAAATGTGCTCATAACAGATATTGTGTTGCTGCTATGAAGCTTAAAAACGGCTATTTAAATGATAAATTATATCAAGTCCGGCTAATTACTCTCTGTGTAGCTTTATGAAGGTTATCCCTATTCGGCTTAAGCCTAATGCAGATTTGAGAAAAAGTTTAATAAATTTTGCGGTTGAACAAAAAGTTCAGGCAGGATTTGTGCTGACTGCTATTGGTAGTTTAAAGCAGGCTGCAATTCGCTTCGCAAATCAAGACAATAGTAAGGTATTGAACGAAAAATTTGAAATACTTTCTCTTAACGGCACTTTAGCAGCTACCGGAATACACGTACATATATCCATTGCTGACAGTAATGGTAAAGTAATTGGTGGACACTTAAGCGATGGTTGCATTGTTTACACTACAGCCGAAATCGTTATCGGAATAGCAGAAAATTTCAGTTTTTACAGAAGCTTTGACGAAGAAACAGGTTTTAACGAGCTTGAAGTTGTAACGGTTGTATAGCTGATAAATCTGAATCCGTAATGATTACAAAAATCCGGGATGGCTTATTTGGGCGGATTGATTTGCTCGAAAGTGCATAACTCTACCAAGTTTCCTGATTAGCAGCAAGTTCTATGATTTTTCTACATGAATTTCGGCATTATTCTGCCATCCATCAAAAGCAACTACCATATTTTGAGGTTCTATTTGAGTAATTGGTGCGGGTTTCATTTCCCCTCGAAAGTCGAGAATTTGCACGAGTATAAGATAAGCTACAGCTAACATAATCGAAATTACACCCGTAATAACCGCAACTATTTTTCCTCTATCCATGATTTTTACCTTTAAAACAAAGGTATTATACTATGCAATTATCAACATTGCCACAATCTAATGAGCTATTTAGCTGGGTTTTTTTTGATTTGGAGTGATTGGTTTTAGAATCTATAAATGATTTTACAAGCATTATGCGGTGAACGAATCGTTCGCAAAGTCGAAATCCTAAAATATCTTGAATTAACTTGTAGAGTTTTCTGTCCGTTTTCCGCTTAAAATCGGGATACAAACTTAAGGATTTATTTAATAATCGTAAGTATTCCGAATAATCAAAATACATATAATCTCTAGCTATTTCAAAGTAACCATGAGCTAAAGCACGCCGATAATTAATTGGAATATTCTGCTGATATTGCTCTAATAATTTTTTTTCTACTTTTTTTAAAACATTACAATGATTTTCAACCCAGCGCGGTTTTGAAGCAGTTGAGACTGTAACGCTGCCATATCTTCTATATACTGAATAACATCCCGGTTGATAAACAACTTTTGCACCAGACATTACTACCGAAATAAAAAAATCTCTGTCTTGCCCAGCTTTAAAATTTGTATCCCAACCACCACTTTTTTCTACAGCCGTTCTTCTATAAAATAATGATGCAACAGCAGTCCACCAATTTTCGATTAAGGATTGCAAAATATCAGCTTGGGTTCCAGATTTTTCGACTTGATCGAGGAATACTACACCATTCGATTGATGTCCTTGATATCGCCAATCTCCATATACTGCATCCGCTCCAGTTTCCTCTAAAAAGTTGATTTGTCTCTCTATTTTTTCTGGTAATATAAAATCATCTGCATCTAAAAACTGAATATATTCTCCTTTTGATAAAGCAAAACCGTAATTTCTCGCATAGCTGCCACCTTTATTTTCAGGAAGACGCTCCCAAATTATTTTATCGCCATAGCTTTTGATGATTTCCATCGATTTATCGGTAGAACAATCATCAATTACTATAATTTCTATATGAGGATAGGTTTGGTTTAAGCAGCTATCAATAGTTTCTGCTATCCATCGTTCGGCATTAAAACAAGGAATAATTACAGAAACGAGTTTTTGCATTTTTATTTTCTTGAAATTCGTCATTTATTATTCTATGTTTAATATTTATCTACTTACTTAAATCCGCCTTAATTGCTTTTTTAAATTTATAAATCAATTTTTTAGCTATTAAAAAAGCTTGGGAAGTTAAAGTGTATCAAAAATTTTGTGAATGACAATTATCTATCGAGCAGCTTGATGCCAAAGATTGGTAACCAAGTGTTTATGTTCCTGAATATCTGATTTTTTTGCTTGCACAAATCCAGCTTCTCGTATTTCTTCAGGAACTGGTTTTTGAATGATATCAACTACTTCTTCGATAGAATCGTAAACGAATCCGGCTTCACCTATATATTCTTTGATGTCTGGTCTAATATTTGGCACGCATACACCTACGCCTGCTGCCTGTGCTTCCGCTACAGCCATTGGCCACCCTACTGTAGCTAGTTCAAAGTCCGCTGTATAAACTAGCCATTGGTGTTTTTTATACTCGGGACTCATTTCGTTTGGCTCTATGGGTAGAGTGATATTTATGGGGTTCCCTTTAGACTCATTAACCAGTTTTAATTGATCTACTCTATAACCTAAAGCATAAAGATTAAATTGCTTTTCCGGTAATAAAGTTGCAAGTTCAATGTAGTCTTCCATTTTTTTCTTGGGGATGACTGCACCAGTATTCATAATTGCCTCACCATTTGGAGACTCTGAATAAAACAGTTCATAGTTTATTGGTGGAAAGCAATCGATAATTTTGGAAGAATCAACACCATATGCTTCAAGATATTGTCGCGAAAAAGGAAAAGCTAAAACTCCCAAACAAAGTTCGTGGTTTATCCAGTGCAGGTTAGCTTTGATATCAGCTACCTTTTTAAATTGCGGTGTATTTCTTTCTAATATTTCTCTCAGACGACCTTTCCAATTTTTGCGACGCAAACAAAGCGTGTCATAAGAGTGCGATCGCACCGTAAAAGGAATCCCTAATTCTTGAGCTAGTGGCCCGATAAAATTGAGTTGATTTAAATAGTGGGTGTGAAGAATATCGGGTTTAATTTGTGCGGCTAAGTCTTTTATTGCCTGTTTTTCAGTTAAATGGTGGTAGGGAAAGTGATTTTTATAAGGTACATCTGAAGGTTTGCGAGAGACTATAGTAATGTCGTAATCGCTATAAAGTGCTTCTAGTTCAGTTTTGAGATAAGTTTGAGATATCTGAGGATATCCTCGGATGACATACATTACAGATAGTTTTTTTTCCATTAATCTTATTATTAGATGATTGCAAAAGTTTATTAATCGTTTTAATTATTGTTGAAAGCTTCTTTAAATACTTGCTTAGTGTAGGTTCGCAGCATATATGTCGATAAAGATTTGATCCGTCTTAAAGTGGGTTTGAAATCTAGTTTTAATGCCCGCAGTAAATTCAAGGTTGCGGCTTTGGGCTGACCTAGTTCTACAGACTTTTCTGCATGGTCGCATAAGAAAGTAGCAAAGGTTTTAGGATGCAGTCTAAAAAGGGATTCATGCTTATTCAGCAAGCGCTCGAAGTTTACTTGACGTAGGGCTGGATCGCGTGAAATTCTCTCTCCTTGATGGGCTGTTAGTTGATAAGTAACAGTTGGTAAACCCAAAATTGAGCAGACTGGATTGAGTCTCAAAAACATCTCGGTATGCACGCGAGAAGTAAAGGTTTCATCGTAACCACCTAGCTCTAGTAGAAGTTCTCTTTCCACAACTAGTGTCTGCTTGGATAGAAAAGACTTCTCAGGCTCGATATCTTCTAGGAAGAAATGAGAACCACGGGGTAAAGTCGGAGGTATGCGTCTGTCAACTATTTCACCGTTGGATTTAATAACTTCTAAACCAGAAAGTGCCGCAACTGGTGGTGGTAATTCACTATTTTTCAGAGCATCTAGAGAGACTTGTGCCATGTTGGGCAACAATTGATCGTCGTCGTCGAGATAAGTAACGTATTGTCCTGTTGCGGCCTTTAATCCAACATTCCGGGCTACTGCATTACCGCTGTTTTTACCTAGGGCGATTACTCTCAATCGAGAATGTTCTGGTAGATTTACAGGTTCGTCAGAACCGTCGTCAACTACAATTACCTCTATATCTTCCATAGTTTGCTGCAAAGCACTGCTAACAGCACGCGGTAAAAAATGAGGTCTATTATAAGTAGGAATAATGATGCTAAGTAAAATGTTGTTCATATTGACACACTCAAATGCGTATTAATTTTGTTAGAGAATAAAACACTTGTTAAAGCTTATCAAAACTGTAAACAACTTTATTTGAGCCAATTATTTGAGCGATTTGTTACAGCACTGCTAGAGTACTGTAAATCCTCTATTCTTGTTTCTGCGATTTACTTACAACCTGCCATGTTCTTGGCTGATAAAACTGACATCTACTAATAGTTTTATTCGCCTTAACGGTAAATCGAAAAGATTCAACAATATCGTAGGAATATACGCCACTACGAATATATATTCTGGCACTATATACGCCAGGAATCATCGAGCAGTAAGGCATATGCATCCTTATTTCGGATTTTCCGGCTGGAATTTCTAAATCTTGATTATCGCTAGTAGAGGTCATATATAACACAAGACCTTCACCTCCTGACAACGCCGTGACTAACATTCCTAGATTGGCGTTCTTGATGTATTCGTAGGATTTACATTCTACACTTAAATATGCAGGTTCGCCAGTAAATAAAGTTTCTAAATTATTATCTTGCTCATCTTTAAAGCATAAAGAAACTATATCTAAACCGTTACTTTTCTCTTTCGGCTTAGGCGGTAAAACCAGTCTCCCTAAAGCATTTTCTTTACCGCTCAAGCATAAGTCTTCTTCATATTTACGAATGACTTGTTCGGTGTCCCCCGAACTAATTAGCTGACCTTTTTTTAAATAAATCGAACTTTCACATATATTTAATATGCTGTGAGAATTATGGGTGACTAAAATAAATGCGGTGCCTTTTTTACGTAATTCTGATAGCTTGCGATGACATTTCATTTTAAACTTGACATCGCCTACAGCCAGCACTTCATCTATTAACAAAATATCGGGTTCAATATGTACGGCACAGGCAAATCCCAATCGTGCAGCCATACCCGAACTATAAGTTTGAACTGGTGCATCAATTGCATCAGCAATTTCTGCAAATTCTACAACTTGATCAAATTTTTTTTCAATTTCAGCGGTTGGTAAACCGAGAATTGACATATTCGCGTAAATGTTTTCCCTTCCCGATAAAATCGGATTAAAACCCGCTCCTAATGCAATCAAGGGAGCGACTCTACCTTTTACTTTTACCGTTCCAGTATCGGGTTTAATTAAACCGCTAATAATTCGTAATATAGTGCTTTTACCGGCTCCGTTAGAACCTACTAAACCCAGAGCTTCACCTTTATGTAGTTTAAAGCTAACATCATGCAGCGCCCAAAATTCATTTTTACGTAAAGTACCGCTATTTCTTTTTCTACCAGTAACTTCCGTAGCAATATCTTGCACGCCATAAAATAAAGAGCGTTTTAAGTCCCTACAAAACTTTTTAGAAACATTTTCCACAGAAATAACTGCTTCACGTTCTTCCGGTTGGGTATCAATTTTCTTTTCTATTAAACTAGTCATAATTTAAGAACTTACTCTCTCAACCACAAAAGGCATTGCTAAACGAAAACCAATCCAGGTTACAAATAATCCAATTATAGTAATAATACTGACTATCCAAAAACCTACAGGCTCAGAAATAATACCTGTGGTTGCAAGCTCTCGGGTTGTTACTAATAGAGGTGTTACGGGATTGAGCTTTACTATATTACCGAAAACTCCTTCTGACGGAACCGGATAAACTACAGGAGTTAAAAACAACCAGAAACTTGTTAGTAAAGTCAATCCTTTTGATACATCTTGATATAAAACTCCTAAAGGTGATAGTAAAACACCAATGAAAGTACCTAAAAATATTAAATGAATTAAAGCTACTGGTGCTAAGATTACCGTCCAAGTTATGGGAACGCGGAACCAGATAAATAAGCCGATAATTAAAATTAATTTAATCGCAAAATTAAAAAAGACTTCGCCCAATTTTGCTAGAATCAACGCTTCTCTAGGAAAATTAACCCTTGCGAGCATTGGTTTCGCTACCGTAACCGCTTTTACGGGGCCATTAATTGCTTCTACAAAGGTTTGCCATAAAGCGGTGCTAAACATTACATAGGCTGCATAAGGTAAATCGGTTTCTCCGATATTAATTACCTTAGCTTGACTGGCAAGGGTGAATCCCGCAGCCATAACTATTGGTGGTATAAAAGCCCAAATAACGCCTAAAAATGACTGACGATATTGAGCGCTAATATCCCTTACTAACAACCTCCAAGCCAGTTCGCGAGAACTTAGTAAGTCCAGCCACATTTGTTGGAATAATTTGGAAGGATTTCTTAATAGGCTTTCTGGGGTATAAATTACTTCGTTAGGATGTCGTTTTCTAAACTTCTTTCTTTGCTTTCTTTTCAATTTTTCTTTCAATATGTTCACCCTTGGTTTTAAAGTTTTATTATTAAGTTTTTCGCAACCTCACCCCGTCCTTTGGACACCCTTCTCCTTATCAAGGAGAGGGGAGGGGGGTGAGGTAGATCGTCAACCCTGCGATGATGCTGTTACCGCATTTGGTGGTTGAGTGGGTGGATTTTGGTGGGAATTATTTTGTAAGTACTTGCGTGCGTATCTACTGGTAATGTAGCGGTTGAGTAATTTATCGGCTTTGCTAATTAATTTACCGGCGACTTTGGACAAGAAACGATTACCCAAGCCTATTTTCTGGCTGATTGGGTCGATAATCGTCATTTTTCTGCGCCATCCCAACCGCTTGTATTTATTTTGAAAATACTTATCTTCGCTTAAATTCCACTTCTCGCGCAATCTTGTCAAGCTAGCCATTTCCCAACCGTCGCTCCACCGTAACATATAATACCCCACATCCGACCATTCTAAAGGTGGTCCAGGTACATATGTGACTAAAGAATCGGGTTCTAAATAAATTGTACCGCCAGCTTCTGCTACCAAAATACACAGATCGACGTGTTCTTTGGTATTCAGCAAACCTTCATCAAGCAAACCGATTTTATCGAAGATTTCTGTACGAACAATCATGCAGTGAAATTCTGCCAATCCGGTTTCTTGACGCTGCAAATTCGGACGCACATCTGCAACTTTTCGCCCTTGTTTGAAAATCTTTTCAATAAACCGTCTTCTAATGGTGTCGTTTTTGGTTTCTACTTTGATTCCCGATTCACCACCAGCGCAGTGTACTTCTTCATGTAGCGGTAAATATTGACATACAAGGGGACTAACTACGGTTGCGTTGGTTTCTTCAGCGCAATCCACCGCAGCCTTTAACCAACCAGGGGTAACTACTACGTCGTTATCGATAAATACTACATACTTGGTGTCAACTTGACGCAAGCCTAAGTTTCTCGCGTGATTGGGAGAAAGATAATGTTCGGTACGAATTAGTTGAAATTGCTTTTCGGCTGCTTGAGTTTCTAAATAATTTTTGATATGAGAAGGCGAACCACCATCAACATAAATCAATTTGAAAGCTAACTGTGTATGCTCGTAAATGCTTTCTAAAGATTCGCGAGTATAGCTAAAACGTTCTCTCGGTGCGACTACTATAGTTACTTCTGGGTTGGAATTCATATTTTCATCCTCGGCTCTTATAGTTATATGCATTTGGGATTTACAGAAAGATTAAGGTGTGGGATTAAATTTTGTATAAACACTCGACTACTACACAAATTAATTTCAGCCTGCGGAGACAGAATTTGTTTTCGTAGCCCCAGACTCATATTCTGAAGGTGTTTTAACAATTTGAGATGCTTCCCCTAATTCAGATAAATCCTTACCCAATACCTGTTGATAAATTTCCACTAACTCAGAGTTTAGTTTGTTGGTATCATAATTTTTTTCCACCTTTTTACGACCATGAAAACCCATTTGCTGCCAAATTTCGGGATGCTCTATCAAATAGATTAATTTCTCAGCTATGGCTTTCTCATCTCTTTGTGGAACTAGAAATCCGGAAACCCCATCTTCTACTAATTCGGGAATACCACCGTGCAAAGTGCCGATAACCGGTAAACCCATAGCCATTGCTTCTTTTAATGTGTTTACAGGTGCATCTTGGTTGCCATCACTAGCGGTAACGCTTGGTGCTACAAAAATATGGCTTTTATCCAAAATCGAGATAATTTCTTTTTGGTTTTTCCATCCCTTCAAATGAACCTTGTCAGCAATATTTAACTCATCAATTATTTGAGCAAAGCGTTCTTTTAATTCTCCATCACCGATAATGTTAAACTCAACGTTTTTATAAACTTTGACCACATCAGCAATTGCACGAATCGCGTATTCTATACCTTTTTTTTCTATTAAACGTCCTGTGGTAGCTATACGAATCAAGCCAGTTTCATCCGGATATCTGGCTCTAAATGTAAACCGACTGCAATTTATACCCGAACCATGAACGATAATTTTCTTTTCGTCGCATCCGAGTTTAATTACTCGCTGTCTGAAAAATTCGCAATTAGTGTAGAAGAAGTCTCCATTTTCAAACAGCCCGTCGTAGACATTTTCTCCATATTTATGTAAGTACCAACTGATGTCGTATCCGCGAAAAGTAGTTATTAACTTTCCTCGAACTGCACCAATTTCCCGTAATACTAAACCTTCATAGCTGTAAGGTCCAAATTTACATATTGCTTGTCTACCAAATTGACAGTGAATAATATCGTATTCAGGTGCGTTTAGAAAAGGTAAAGTTGAATAAAATAATCTTAAACAAGCTGCTCTTTTACCGTATTTGAAAACATTTAGAGAACGCAACAAAACAAGTGGAGCTTGAGAAAAATTGTTAGCAAATAAATAAAGTGTATTTAGGAAGCGAGCTAAATAGTTCTTAGGAATTTCTGGTAAGTAGCGCGTGCGTTTAATTAATTCATATTTTTCTACATCTGGATGCACTTTCTCATCGTAAGTTTGTCTTCCGTAGATATGTACTTCGTGTCCGCGCTCAATCAAGCCTGTAATTTGATTAATTACAAATGTTTCTGATAAAACGGGGAATCTATCTACTATAAAAGCTATTTTCATGAATACCAAAAAATGATTATTTTAATACTATATTTAGATACTATTTAGGTATACATCAAAGTACTAACAATTGCTTATCTGAGGTTCGCTTTTTACAATAAACGCTTTAGTGTTGTATCGCACCTATTTCCGGGTAACTTTACTGTTACTTTACCTCCGATCGCAAAAAATCAATTTTTTTTAAAGTCAATTAGAAGTTACTGAAAGTAAAAATACAGATTTAAAGACGGCAAAAAATACTCAAAAGCTCCTTAAAACATAGTATGAACGGTCGCAAAATAAAATAATATTTGTCAAAATCTTATTCGTCTGTATATTGACTGACATCTTTGAGTAATTATACGTCGTGAAAATTTATGGTCAAGTTTATCAGTAAAAATAAATACATATATCCAGATTATTTATGTAATCTGCATGAATAACCAAAATCAAAATGATATATTTTCTGCATAATTTTCATAGAAAGTAAGAAAATTAAATATATGTAGTTTTGATTACTTCAGAAGAATATCAGCCATGTCTTTAACACAAAAAATTCTTTCGCAATTACCGGGTAATGTTTTAGAGAGATTGCGTAGTGCAGATAGTATACTGACATCTTTAAAAGAAGGAAATATACCCGTACCGATGGTGGTGAAAGACAATCCACAACCTCTAGGTAATGTCGATTGGGATGTAATTATTTCCGGCGGCACATTAGGTATTTTAATTGGTTGTGCCTTAGTTTCCAGAGGTTTGCGAGTCGCGTTAATTGAAAGAGGAATTTTACGAGGTAGAGAACAGGAATGGAACATATCTCGTCACGAGTTGCAAGTACTTTTAGATTTAGATTTACTTACCCCTGAAGAGTTAGAAAAAGCAATTGTCACCGAATACAATCCGGCGAGAGTAGGTTTTACTTCTGGTGTTGAAGTATGGGTAGAAAATGTTCTTAATATCGGCGTATATCCAGTTTATTTACTGGAAACTTTAAAGCAGCGATTCTTGGAGAGGGGCGGAAAGCTGTTTGAAAATACACCTTTTACTGAAGCGGTAGTTCATGCCGATGGGGTGATGGTGAATAACCAATTTAAAAGCAGATTATTGATTGACGCGATGGGAAATTTTTCACCCATAACCCAGCAAATACGCCAAGGAGTCAAACCAGATGCATTGTGTTTGGTAGTTGGTACTTGTGCATCGGGCTTTCCGGAAAACCACAGTGGCGACTTGTTGTTATCTTTCACCGAAATAAAAAATCAGTGTCAGTACTTTTGGGAAGCTTTTCCTGCAAAAGACGGTAGAACAACTTATATGTTTACCTATATGGATGCACATCCACAACATATCGGTTTAGAGGCATTTTTTGAAGAATATTTGCGCTTGATGCCAGAATATCAAAGCGTAGAATTACAGCAGCTTGAGTTTAAAAGAGCGCTGTTTGGATTTTTCCCCTCTTACCGTCAAAGCCCTCTGAAAACACCATTTCCTCGCATTTTACCAATCGGTGATAGCAGTGGAAATCAATCCCCTTTAAGTTTTGGTGGTTTCGGAGCCATGATACGCAATCTCAAAAGATTGACTTTGGGAGTTGATGAAGCTTTACAAACCAATCAATTATCAGCGGCATCGCTTTCATTGCTGCAACCATATCAACCGAGTTTAACGGTTACTTGGTTATTTCAAAAGGCGATGAGCGTGGATATAAACCAGAAAATTGCGCCAAACCAAATTAATCAATTGTTATCAGTTGTATTTGCTCAAATGCAAAATTTGGGTGAATCAGTATTAAAACCATTTTTACAGGATGTGGTGCAGTTTAATGGTTTAACAAAAACACTTTTTACAACAAGTCTAGCGAATCCAGGTTTAATATTTAAAATTATTCCTCAAGTTGGATTGATAACTTTAATAGATTGGATGTGGCATTACATTAATTTAGGTGTTTACTCTATTTTATTCGATGTCAGTCTAATGTTAGAACCGTTGATAAGAAATCTACCAGAAAATAATCAATATTATTGGCATCGTTGGGTTGATGCTTGGAAATATGGTTCTGGAAATGATTACGAACAGTGAACACTTAGCAGTGAGCAGTAATCAGTAACCAGTTGGTATTTACCTATTGCCAGTTATCTAAATAACAAATACTTATATGATTCAAAAACAGTCTTCAATGAATAAATACTTTGTCGTCATCACTAATTTACTCCGAGAAAGACAAAGTTTTTTAGAAGAAATCCACGAGAAAATCAGATTACAAAATAAAATAGTTTCTTTGTTAGTCTGTAGTTCTTTGTTTTTTGCTATCTATGGGGCAATTATTGGTGCTTATCATAGCTGGATGCAAGCTTTATCTTCTGCTGTCAAATTACCGGCACTCTATTTAATTACGCTATTAATTTGTCTGCCGACTTTGTACTTTGCAAACATTATTTTTGGCGACAAACGAACTTTCGCTCAATATTTTGCTTTGGTTTTGACTGCGGTTTCAGTAACTAGCGTGTTGTTGTTTAGCTTTGCACCAATAACTTTGTTTTTTATGCTTAGTACTGGTAATTATCAGTTTCTGATTCTGTTAAATGTAATTATTTTTGCAGCTACGGGATTTATTGGTATTTCTTCTTTATATAAAGCTGCAAAAGTGATTTTAGAGCAAGATGGTGAAAACAGTACTACGCGCAATAAAATATTACGCTCTTGGCTGTTTTTATATGCTTTTGTTGGCAGTCAGTTGGGGTGGACTCTTCGACCTTTTTTTGGTACTCCAACATCACCTTTTACATTATTCCGGGAGAGGGAAGGAAACTTTTATTTGAGCATTTTTCAATCTTTAGCTCACCTTTTAGGGTTCAGTTAGCAGCGAACAGTGAACAGTGAGCAGTGGCAACCTGCATCTATTCTCTGTTCCCTATATTCATAAAATCGATAAAAATCCCTGATAAAAATTAGATAATAATAAATAAAAAATGAATCAAGATAATAACGCGCTGGAAAAAAAGACTCAATTTAAAAGCAGCCAACATTTTAATGTTTTACTTAGCTTGTTGCGCGATAGACAAGGGTTTCTAGAAGAAATTCGTCAGGAAATTAGATTGCAAAGCAAAACTAATTCTCTATTAGTTTGTAGTTCAATTTTTTTTGCAATATACGGTGGTATTATCGGTGCTTCTCATGGGTGGATGCAAGCCTTAACTAGTACCATTAAGCTTCCTGCATTCTATTTACTATCGTTAATGATTTGTTTTCCTACTTTGTTCTTTTTTAATGTTTTATTTGGTTCCCGTAGCACTTTAAAACAGCATTTTGTGGTGTTACTTACTGCTGTATCGGTAATCAGCGTGTTGCTTTTTAGCTTTGCACCAGTAACCTTATTCTTCTTAATTACTACACCCGACTCTTACCAATTTTTCAAAATACTCAACGTGTTTATTTTTGGAATTACTGGTTCTTTCGGGGTTAAATTTCTTTACGATGGAATGCAGTTACTTTCCCAAGAAAACGAAACTGGTAAGGGCACTCGTACAACTATTTTGAGATCTTGGTTATTGCTTTACGGTTTTGTAGGTATGCAGCTAGGATGGTTTTTAAGACCATTTTTCGGTGCCCCCGGTACTAAGTTTGAACTATTTCGCGAAGTACAGGGGAATTTTTATCTTGATATTGTGGCAGCAGTTTCGGAAATTTTTGGATTTAGGTAAACAAGTCAACGGTTAAGAGCTAGCAGTTAATAGTTAGGAGTTTCCTCCCTATTTATCAGAAAAATGCTAAAAACCCTGTAACTTCATTAGCATATTTCTAACTCCTAACTATTAACTCTTTACTTATCATCCCAATAACTCATCAACTTCAACACTAAAACCATTTAGTAGTCTTTGAGTATAAACAATATCTCCCGAGCCAAAAATCAGTTTTTGATTTTCCGTAATTATAATAATCCAACGGTTTTCAGGTAAAATAAGCCAAACTTCTTCACTTCCAGAACGTAAGTACTCATGAGATTTAGCAATTAATTCTTCTGCTAAGTCGGCAGGGGAAGCAACTTCGGCTACCAACGGAAAACTTTGGGGAAATACTTCAAGTTCACCAAAATGCTTTGCTAATTGTGGCGTGATGTATGCAACGTCTGGCGATCGCCCTTGAATCTTGGTACGACATGGTACGTGGTTGTACACTTCCCCACCTTGCCCGCTAGAATCTTTATAACTTCTCCAATGATAGTAAAGATTACCTAGAATTCTTCTTTGTTTAAGTGTTAAAGTTCTTTGCTCTGCTAATTCTTCATTTACCCATTCAATTTCATAGGCTTCATCGGCATCTTCATAAATCTCATCAATTTTTTTCAGAGATTTTGATTTATCTTCAGAATTTTCCATCCAATCTATTTCTACAATATCTTCAGTAATTTCTGCATCTTTAAGTGGATTATTTATCCATTCGTCTAATGAAAAATGTGATGGAACTGCTGTAGAATCTTTCATTTGCTTCTCCTCTGTCACCTATGAATATGTTTTTGTTTTTCTATAAACACACCCTACAGTCAGGAATTTTCTAATATTTATAGCGGCTAAAAGCTCAAACTAATAGTTAATTTTTCCTGTAATTTCTGGTAGTTTTAAAGGAAATATCTACCGCTACCACTATTAATATGATACGGCTGAAAATAGATATAACCCGGAAGAAGTTTATTTAATATCTGTATAATTTATCGCAGTGGATTTTTGAAATGAAACCCATATAATGTAAGACTATTTTAAATATCTTCGGTTCCCCTACAAAGGCAATGTAGTAGTCCTTTTCATTAGTTTTTACTGGTTCATTTTTCACAACCAATTTAGAGACGTTATGTATAACGTCTCTACAACCCATCAAAAGCGCTGGAAAAAGACTACTAGCTTGCCTGCTGCTTGATCTGGCTAAAACCCCAATCTAACCAATGGGTTAAAGCTTCCATGTCTTTTGATTCCACTGTCGCACCACCCCAAATCCGCAATCCTGGAGGTGCATCGCGGTAGGAGCCTATATCATAAGCAACTTCTTCTTTAGCCATCAAAGATACTAACTCTTTGGCTAATCGTGCTTGTTCGTCTTTAGATAAAGATTTATACCATTTATCGACAATCTTTAAACAAATAGAAGTGTTGGAACGAAGCGATTTATCTTCTACCAGAAAATCAATCCAGTCAGATTTAGCAACCCAATCTTCTAAAACTTGTAAATTATTATTAGAACGCTCAATCAACTTTGATAAACCGCCGATTGATTTCGCCCATTTTAAACCGTCAATTGCATCTTCTACACACAGCATTGATGGTGTATTAATTGTCGAACCTTCAAAGATTCCCTCGATCAGTTTACCGCCTTTTGTTAACCGGAAAATCTTTGGCAAAGGTCTATCAGGAGTATAACTTTCTAATCTTGCAACCGCTCTAGGCGATAAAACAATTACACCGTGGGCTGCTTCCCCACCCATCACTTTCTGCCAGGAATAAGTCAAAACATCAATTTTTTGCCAAGGAATTTCCATCGCAAAAGCGGCGGAAGTGGCATCGCAAATTGTTAATCCCTGACGATTGTCTTTTATCCAATCACCGTTAGGAACTTTAACCCCAGAAGTCGTACCGTTCCAGGTGAACACCACATCTCTATCAGTGTCAACTACCGAGAGGTCGGGAATTTGCCCGTAATCGGCTTCATAAGTATTGATATCTTTGAGCTTCAACTGTTTAACCGCATCAGTCACCCAGCCTTTACCAAAACTTTCCCAAGCTACAACATCAACACCACGTTCTCCTAACATAGTCCACATCGCCATTTCCACCGCGCCGGTGTCCGATGCGGGGACAATGCCCAATCGATAATCGCTGGGAATTTGCAGGATTTCCTTAGATAACTCGATAGCTTCCGCTAACCTTGCCTTACCTAATTTAGAGCGGTGAGAGCGTCCGACAGTTGCATCACTTAACGCTTCTAAAGACCAACCAGGACGTTTAGAACAGGGACCTGAAGAGAAATTAGGATTTTGGGGACGAATGCTTGGCTTTTGCGCCGATTTTTGTTGTGTTTGCATCGATTTAACAGGCGATATTGAACAATAAAGAGTGATGCTAAAAGCTAATTTATTCGCTCATAATAGCTGATTGTGGGTCATTGAGTGAATGAATAATTTTTATAAATTAATGTAGAGACGTTGCGATGCAACGTCTTTTTGAAGTTAATGCACAAGATGAAAAAAACTGGCGATCAAAACTGAGTCAAGGCTAGTATCCGCCTAATGTTGGCAAAATTCCCAGATAGGTTGATACGTAAAAATATACAATCAATACAATCAGAGTTCCAAATAACCAGGATATTACCGGTCCGTTAGAACCAGCCATTAATTTTCTGAAATTGAAAGGCTTACGTACCGGTAATGGACTAGGTAGCTTATCGCGATAATCCGTACCATAACGAGCCATGCGAGCAAAAGGCAACTCACCTCGACTGCGCTGCGGTAAAATCCGTCGTCGCTGGTACGGTACAACATACTCACCAAAGTTATCTAGATATTCTTGGCTGTTAAGCAAGTCATCGACAAAACCTTCTAAGCCTTTTGTTGCAAGTACAATAGACCAAGCTAATTTTTCTCGTTCGCTATAAACTTTACGTCCCAATACCCGCTGAATGCATAACTCTACAAAGCGATAGTTGTTGTTGCACTCGTAATTTAGTCGTCGAAATGAATCGGAAAGAAGCAGTCCCCGAATAAAGTCGCGGACTGTCATCTGTCGCGCTAGTAACTTGGATTCCAAAACTAATTGTCGGTTGCTAGCCAACATCTGTTGTTCGTGGAATATTTGATAATAAGCAGCCCATATCAACTCATTTATTTCCTTCGAGCCATTCATAAACTCGGCAGAATAAATTCTGGGTTGTTCTTCCCCCGGTTTTTCAAATCCAGCGACACGTTGATTTTGACTTGATGGAGCGTAATTTAATAGAGGAATCGCCACTTTTAAACCTAAATTCTACAATTTCCAGAATATTTTGAATGGGTTTGCTTAAGTACTATTGCTTAATATTTTCAAATAAATAATCGTTATGATTTCACGTTAGGTTAAATTTTCTCAGGAAACATAAAGGATTAAAAATATTCAAGACCTTTACTAGGTAGAGCTTTTAAGGTTCTACTTGAGTATTTTTGTTATTCTGATAAATATTAAAGAATATGAAGTTTGTTGAAGCAATCAACGACGAATATTGAAAAAGATTACGATTTAATTTTTTATATCTCAAGGTAGTTGATTTTTATTTTCTTTCACGTTTCTACCTAAGAAAGCAGTAGTAGGTTGGGTTAGACGCACGACAATATTCAATGATTAACCAATAATTGATATTGCGTCGTAACCCAACACCAGTATTTTTATTTCACACGCAATTATGAATACCGGTAATGCCCAGCAAAATATTTACCTAAAATCCGGAATATTCACCATAGCTTTGTATAATCACCTCAGTCAAATTACTGACTAATAATATTGAATTGCTGTGTTAATTCCAGAACTATGCCACCAGATTACTCAGGACAAAACCTAGTAGGTGCTAACTTTAGCTATGCAGATATTGTTAGAATTGAGAATTTAAAATCCCATGCCTTATGTTTTAGGAATTGATGGTGGCGGAAGTAAAACAGTTTGCGTTTTAATGAATGATAAACGCGAAATTTTTGGACGTGGTGAATCTGGTTCATCAAATTATCAAAGCGTAGGAATTGAAGCTGCAAAATTTTCTATAGAATCTGCTATTAATACAGCACTTACACAAAAATATAATATTAAAATTGATGCGATTTGTTTGGGTTTAGCTGGTGTTGGAAGAACACAAGATATAGAAGTTGTCAAAAATATAGTTCAAGAAATACCTGCCACTAGAAATATTAAACCGCAAAATATAATTATTTCTCACGATGCATTAATTGCTTTGGTTGGTGGAATTGGTAAGGATACGGGAATTGTTGTTGCTGCGGGTACTGGTGCGATAGTTTTCGGTAAAAATCATCGAGGAGAAACTAAAAGAGTCGGTGGTTGGGGATATATTTTAGGTGATGAAGGTGGCGCTTATCAAATTGCGATCGCGGGAATGAATGCTGCTTTAAAATCTTATGATGGGAGAGAAATTTCTACAAGTTTGCTGGAAGATTTCACAAATCATTTTGGTTTGAGCAATATTGAAGAGTTAATCGAAGTAGTTTATCGCAGGGGCTTAACGGTAAAAGAAATTGCTGCTTTAGCTCCAATTGTTGATAATGCTGCTTTTGAAGGCGATCCAGTTGCGAATCAAATTATTGATAATGCTGTAAGTGAGTTGGTGAAAGCGACTGTTACTGTAATTGATGGGATTTTTGTTGGGAGAGAGGATTTTGAGATTGTGACTACGGGAAGTGTTTGGAAGGGTAAATCTCAGATTTGGGAGAGGTTTGTTAGTTGTATTGGGCAAGATTTTGTTGACGTGAAAGTGATTTTTCCAAAGTTTGAAGCTGCTTATGGTGCTGGTTTGTTGGGGTTGAGGTGTTTGGGATGAGTTTTGGTTTTTTTTTAATCCCATGAATCAAAAATCAATCACCGGCTGCTTATTAGGAACAGCAATAGGTGACGCTTTCGGATTACCTTACGAAGGTTTATCAAAACAGCGCCAAAATAAACTTTTCCCAAACCGAAAAAACCACAATTTTCTCTTCAATAAAGGTATGATTTCCGACGATACGGAACATACCTGTATGGTTGCTCAATCTCTGATAGTTTCCGCTGGAAATACATCGATATTTACAAAACAATTAGCTTTTCGTTTGCGATGGTGGCTACTCGGTTTACCTGCGGGAATTGGTTACGCAACTTTAAAATCAATTATCAAATTATGGCTTGGCTTTTCTCCTCATAAATCAGGCGTTTTTTCTGCCGGTAATGGTGCAGCTATGAGAAGCGCAATTATTGGTGTTTGTTATGGAAATGATGTTCAAAAGTTACGAGAATTAGTCAGAGCATCAACTCGTTTAACTCATACCGATATCAAAGCCGAATATGGAGCTTTAGCTGTTGCTTTAGCTGCTTCCACCGCAAGCCAGCAATTATTGATTTCTCCCCAAATTTATTATAAAAAACTGAAAAATTTAATTGGTTCCGAACAAGTTGAATTTCTCTGGCTTATCAAACAGGCTTGCGATAGTGCCGAATCACAAGAAACCACTCAATCCTTTGCTGCAAAAATAGGTTCAAGTAAAGGTATTACCGGATATATTTATCATACAGTTCCTGTAGTTATTCAAGCTTGGTTAAAATATCAGCAAGATTATCAAACAGCAATTTTAGAAATAGTTGCTTGTGGAGGAGACACGGATACAACCGCAGCGATTTTAGGGGGTATTGTTGGTGCTGCTGTTGGTAAAGATGGAATTCCACAGCAATGGCTAGATAATTTATGGGAATATCCTAGGAATATCAAGTGGATGGAATCCCTGGGAATTCGATTAGCAGAAGTTTGTCAGCGACATACAAAGCAATCTTCGCTACCGCTTCCTGTTTATGGAATCTTTTTACGGAATATTTTGTTTTTGCTGATAGTTATTTTTCATGGATTTCGGCGGTTGTTTCCACCTTATTGAAGCATATTCGCTTAAAATATTATTCCCGTATTGCCCGTATCAAATTCACAACATTATTTTAGGTATGATTTGAAATAGTCACAATAACTGAGTTTATAACTCAAGAAAAATACTTATGGCTGGAAACAGGCTAATTGTCAATGAAAGTTGTAAAAAGAACGGTTAGTCTACTTGTATTAAGCGATTTAAAGGATGTAAGAAATAGAAGAAAGTTCTCTTTTCGTTTATTGGTGATAAATTTATTCTTTATGGCAGGATTTTTGTGGTTCCTGTCTAGTTCTAGCAATCTGACAATCAAGTTATTTTTATTAGGATTTACTTTATTATTATTGATTCCCGGTATATTATTAATTCGTTTTGATACCAGCGAATCTAACTATTTTAAAATAAATCTTAAGAGTAATAAAATTATTCACGAGCGTAGAGAATTATTTAAAAATCATATATATAGAAATAAATATTCATTAAAAAACGTTGTACTCATAGGGATTAAAAGAATTAATCTGAATAGCGATGATGCTAAAAACTATCGAGTCAGATTATATTTCAAATCTAAAAGATATATTGATATAGGTTATTTCGCTACACCAGAAAAATCGTTTGCAATCGCAAAAGCTATATCAAAATTCTTGAAAATACCTTTAAAATATTAATTTTTTAACTTATGAAAAACAAATTCCCGCAGGCTATAAGCCTGGGGCTATATAAACAAAACCTACCTATGCGCTAAGGCGCACGCTACGCTAACGTAGGCTATTAACTCTTTAGCCTGCGAAGGTAGGCTTTGTAAATGTAGCGATACCCTTATAGGGTATTGTGAAATGTATTAATTTTTTAAACCATTCATAGCCAACAAAGCACTACCATAAGCAGCTTCTGTATTACTAGAAGAAACTACACTCACTCCTAAATATCGCTTTCTAATTTCACTCCAAACTGTATTTTTAGCACCACCACCAGCGGTATAAACCGTCTTTAAATTATCAGCACCAAAATCTTGCAGTAACTTGTATCCTCGCGCTTCAATTCTAGCCATATTTTCTAATAAACCATGTAGAAATTCCACATTGTTATCGGGACGAGGTTTTAATTTAGGTGGTAAATTTGGGTCATTAATTGGAAAACGTTCTCCAGGTTCCAATAATGGATAATAATTTAATTCGCTAGATTTATTTATATCTATTTCTTGACTAAGACTTTCTAATTCTTCACTACTAAAAAATTGCTTTAATACAGCACCTCCGCTATTAGAGGCACCTCCAGTCAACCATAAATTTCCAAAACGATGGCTATAAATTCCATATTGAGAATTATCTACACGAGTACTACTCAACAGCTTTAAAACTAATGTCGAACCCAAAGAAGTCACCGCTTCACCAGTCGAATTTGCTCCGCTAGCGATAAATGCAGCAATACTATCCGTCGTACCCGCACAAACTACACAATCCCGAGGAAAGTTGTATTTTGCAGCAATTTCAGAACGCAATTCTCCTACAGGATTTCCAGGAACTACTACTTTCGGTAGTTGAATTGATATGTGCAATCTGTTTAACCATTCAGGATACTGCAATGCTTCCACATCGTAACCAAGTTTCAAAGCATTGTGATAATCGCTAATACCCAACTTCCCATGCAAAAGGAATCCCAACCAATCAGCTTGATGTAAAAAATATTTAGCTTTCGTGACAGAAGGTAACTGCATCATCCATAACAGTTTTACCAAGCTCGATGTAGCACTGAATACAGTATGATTGGTTGGAGCAATATTTTTCAATTTTTCTCGCATCCCTGCTCCCCTGGCATCGTTGTAAAGTAGGGGTGCATCAACAGGATTCCCCGCAGCATCGCACAGCAAAACAGTAGAGGAAGTACCGTTAATAGCAATGCGGGTAATTTCTCCTCGCGATTCCCCGCTCAGTTGCTCTAAAAGGCTAAATAAAGCAGTTCGCCAACAATTTATTAAATCTGTTTCCAACGACATCTCAAACGGACATCGTACCTCCTCTACAATATTTCCAGCAGAGGCGATCGCTACACCCCTAGCCCCAGATGTCCCGAAATCTATACCTAAATACATTTCAAAAAGGTTAAAGGTTAAAGGTTATAGGTTAAAGGGTAAAGCTTAAAGGTTAAAGATTGAAAATTAAATAACTTCTAACTCTCCAATGCCCAATGTTCAATGCCCAATTTCCCATCTTAATTGTTGCATCTTGTTACAACCTATTTCCTAATTCGGGTAAAACATTGAAAAGTAGAATACGAAGTATTCTGTCGTTTAGCGAGATGAGGAGATTTCCAATATGCCTATTTCAGACACTCAAGTTTACATCGCTCTAGCTGTAGCTTTAATTCCAGGTGTTTTAGCTTGGCGTTTGGCAACTGAACTGTACAAGTAAATCATAAAGTAAATAGTTCTTATTTCTTTACAAACTTGTAGAGTTTAGAATCCTGACAATACTAAGTATCTCTTCCGGAAACTTGTAGCTATTCGCTGTAAATTACTTAAGAAGAAGCACTTAGAATTGTTGGGATTGTTTTTTGACTATTTCTCTACGTGTAGCGGTTTGATAAAAATGAAGTAAGATGGCAGCAAAAGAAAACCGTAAATGCATGGTTCTAAAATATTTGCAAAGAATCAGTTTTTTAAGGAGATTGAGCCAACTATGAACGCAGTTCAAGCCACAAGAGAAGAACTACAACCTATACGGCAGCGTAGAACTGTTCCTCGCCCTAAGCGTCATCTACGCCAGCGCTCTTATCAAGTTATGGCACTGGAAACTACAGTAAAAATAGGAGTCAACCTAGCTATTTCCGCAGCTGCTGTATCTGCCTTAAGCCAGCTTTTACCCCATCACTGGTCGGGACAAGAAAAATTACGGGAAGTGCGTACCGAGGTTAAAACCGCTCAAGAACGTGTTAACAAATTAAGAACAGAATTTAGTAATACTTTTGACTCCCGTCAAGCTAATAGTATTATGCAGCAACACGGAAATCGGATACCTCTCAATCAAAAACAAATTGTATTGACTAACAATACAACACCCGCTGAAATCAAAGAATCTACACCTTAGTATATAGAGGAAATATTATTTTTGCGTAGAATAAATGCGATTCCTCTTTGTTTGTATATAAATATTACTTCTAGAAATACTAAGCGAACAGCTAACAGCTAATAGTTAATAACTAATCTTTAAGGATTGCGACTATTATCGTCAAGTTATCATCTATTAGCTATTAGCGAAGCTAAAATAAGTTATTAAATTTTATTAAATGTAATTGTGTCCTAATCCTCGATTTTCCATTCAGGATGCATTGGAAGTAGTAGTTCATTTAACCAATTTTCTACTTGTAAGCGTAGACGTGAATTTTGATTCTGGGTTCCACTCGCATTAGCATTTATATTTTGTAAACTTTTCAAAGCACGGTTATAGTCAGCAAACGCGCAGTTCCATTCACCCCAAATATGGTAGGTTCTACCTTTCTCAGCCAAAATATGACTTTCTAATTTACCGAAAAATAGCGCCGTTTCAAAATTCTCAATAGCTTCGTTATAATTCCCCAACTCGCGCAAAGTTATACCTCGGTTAATCCAGGCTCTGACATAACTGGGATTTAAATCTAAAGCTTTTTCATAATCTGCTAATGCTGCTTCTAAATCACCCATCCCAGCGTAATAATTAGCTCGGTTATTGTAAGCGCTAGCCAAACAGGGATTTATTTTTATGGCTTTATTAAAATCGCGAACAGCTTTTTGTTCATCACCGCTTTGAAAGTAAACCAAGCCCCGATTGTTGTAATCAATAGCATTATCAGGATGACGCTTAATTAACTGATTCAAAGCCGCGATCGCAAAGTTATAATCGCCAGTTTTAGCCGATTTTAAAGCACAGGAGCGTAAATCTTTATCTTCATAAGCGTATAGTTGACAAATACTATCCTCGTGGCTATGGTCATCAGCAGTAAATCTCACAGCACTACTTCTACTGATATTATCTTGCTTGTCACCGAATGTTGAAAATAAGTGAATCTTCATATCATCCTTGCCTGAGTTGGTTAGTAAGTCCGCTTTTGGTGGTGCCCCTGTATTCGTAGGATTCATCATCCATCAATCCGCAAAACCGAGCGAGCAATTATACTCCCTGGTTTAGGATTAATAATAGATACCAAAGCTTCACAGCCAATTCCAGAAAATAAATAACAAATAATTGCAATTTCAAGCACTCCCCATCTTCTCAAGGGTTGCAACTGGTAGAATGCCCTAAACAGTGAGCAGTGAACAGTGAACAGTGACCAAGTTTAAAGTAGCTAGTGGTAACTGGTAACTGGTGGCTGGTAGCTGATAACTGATTTAGGTAATCAAATGGTAAATACAATTTCTTATCCAGACGCTCCCGATTTAGCCGCAGATGATTATATAGTCATCGGTTTAGCAACTTGCTTTGTCAAAGAAGATGGTGAAGTGCATCAAGTTGACGTAATCGAACCTATTCCTAGCGCATCCTTAGAATCACTCTTCAAAGGAATTCCTACATCCTATAAATCAGCTGTAGCCACCACATTAGGAAAAGTATTCGATGGTGAAACAGCCCACAAACCAGCAGAATTAGATAACTCCGCCCAAATAGTCAACGATTTTAGCGAAAGAATTTTTGCAGCAGCACGCACCTACAAGCGTAAAGAAGAAGCAAAATCTTTAATTCCTTTAGGTGAAACATACAGCGAATTTACATACTCTACAGAGAAAAAGCGAGTATTAAACGCTCAAAGAGTAGTTAGTAAAGACGACAACGTCAAACAGCATTCCCATACTCATAAAGTTTTGTAATTGGAAATTGGGCATAGGGCGTTGGGCATGGGCATGGGTAATTCCTCATAATTTGTCCTTCTATTTCATAATTTCCATGTAGGGTGCTGTGACGGTTGCGAGAGATTTCCAAATTTAACGAGATTAATTGACATTACCGTCACGCACCAATCAATAAATAGAGAATGAGGAGTTTTATTTCATTAAAATTTGTAGAGTGCTGTGACGGTTACTAAAAATTTCCAAATTTAACGAGATTAATTGACATTACCGTCACGCACCAATCAATAAATAGAGAATGAGGAGTTTTATTTCATTAAAATTTTTAGGGTGCTGTGACGGTTACTAAAAATTTCCAAATTTAACGAGGTGAATTAATATTACCGTCACGCACCAACGTTTTTATTCAAATTCATCGAAGCCTGCGGAAGCAGGCTTTGTAATTGTAGCGATACCCTTATAGGGAGGGTATTGCTTCAAAAAATTGAAATGCTACCCAATATTCTGATGGTGCGTGACGGTAATTCGATTATTAATCGTTTTTATTCAAGTTTATCAAAACCGTCACAGCAAGCACCCTACAATCTACAATTATCCAAATATTTCATCTCAGCTATGGCTAAATAAAATATAAAATTAACTCAAAACCTTCTTCCAACAATCCAAACCATGATAAAACTCTACGGTGGAACCTTCAGCCGCGCTTCAATTGTTCACTGGTATCTAGAAGAATTAGAAATTCCCTACGAGTTCATCAAGCTGGATATGCAAGCAGGAGAACACCGCAAACCTGAATTCCTAGCAATCAACCCGATGGGAAAAGTTCCAGCAATTGTCGATGGTGATTATATCCTTTGGGAATCCGGCGCAATATTGCTATATCTTGCCGATAAATACGGTAAAAAAACTCTTTCTCCCCAAGAGCGCGGTATTTATTCTCAGTGGAGCTTGTTCGCAAATGCTACTTTGGGACCTGGTGTTTTTGTTGAAGCTACCCGAGATAAAGAAATGCCTAAACTAATGAATCCTTTGAATGAAATATTAGGCAAACAACCTTTTTTATTAGGTAATGAATTTACCGTCGCTGATGTAGCGGTAGGTTCGATGCTCAACTATATTCCAATGATGCTCAAGCTGGATTTAAGCGAATATTCAAACGTTACCAGCTACATGAAGAAACTTGCCGAACGTCCGGCATTTCAAAAGGTTATGGGTTCGAGGGGTTAATTTTAAGAAGATTAATTAGATTTTAGGTTGGGTTAGACACGAGCAGGGAATTGAATTTGTCACGATAATGTATATTTTCGTGTCGTAACCCAACATTAACTATTTTGAGAAATTCAGATATTTCAAACTGCCGACAATACGACAATAAAAGATGTTGGGTTACGTCGCTTTAAATAATTTTCGTAAAAATCATTATTTTTCGTGCGACTAACCCAACCTACTAACTACTAACCACTAACCACTAACTACTAACTAACGATAATTTGTAAACTGCAAAGCGCAGGGTAAATCTTCTTCTTTTAACCGCTGCATTACTGCTTGCAAATCATCTTTATTCTTACTAGTAACTCGAACTGCATCTCCTTGAATAGAAGCCTGTATTTTTTTGAATTCATCGCGAATCATCTTAGAAATTTTTTTAGAAATTTCTTGACTAATGCCTTTTTTCAGCTTTATTTCCTGATTAACTCGATTACCACCAGCAGATTCTGGTTCGCCAAATTCAAAGATTTTTTGAGAAAGTTTACGCTTGGCTGCTTTTTCTCGCAATATACCGTTTACAGTGTCTAAAGTAAATTCGCTGTCTGTATTTACTTTAATGATATCTTCTCCTAATTCCACTGTCGTTTTAGTATCTTTTAAATCGTAGCGACCTTTAATTTCTCGGTTTACTTGGTCAACGGCGTTAACCAATTCTTGTCTATCAAAATCGCTAACAACATCAAAAGAATAAGTAGAAGCCATAAAATTTGTCAGTTTTCTCTATGAGTAATTTTACATTTTAATAGTGGTTAGTGGTTAGTTGTTAATTGTTAATTGTTAGTACTTTGTCGTTTTCTTCTACTACCCACTACCTATTATCAACTTGCTTGCATGATACTCAAGACGAATAAAGTGCAAGAACAAGCTAAACCAACAGCATACATAAGCGAACGCAAGATGGGTATATTTAAAATATAAAAAACTGAATACAATAAACGTACTGTAATAAAACTTAATGCCGCCCATATTGCTAAAGGAGAATCAACGCCTGTTGCATAAGCCATTAAAGCAGCAACTGCAAAAATCATAAAGGTTTCAAAGCAGTTTTGATGCGCCCAAGTAGCACGTTGTGCATAAGGTGGAAGCTTATCAAACATAGCGCGAGGTGCGGCATAATCGTAACCAATACTCAAACGAGCATAAGCAACTGCTAGAAATGGCAAGTAAATTTCTAGGAAGGCTACAGCAATACAGTATAGAAATAAGACTGACACGGGCAATTGCGAAACATACATTAGCATAAACAAACAGTTATTACAGATAGCTTTTGCAAAAGCTTGTTTTCTATAGAATTTAAATGGTTGAGGAAGCGAACCATTATCGAGATACTATTCTGACACTCTGTAGCGCAATTTACTGAACGGAGCCACTTGTTTATTTCCATTAAAAAAATGGAATTTACTTCAAGTTGCCGATTTTGTAACTAAACACTTCATAGGTTCACTAGTCATTAGTCTGAGTGCTTATTACATCCATTCACCATTTCCCAAACGATTGAACGATTGTATCCCGACAAAAGTGACTAATGACTAATAAAAGCGACTCGAATAAAGAGAGAATTAATCAAAATAGAACAAAGTTACCACTTTCCTTTGTTCTTCTGCATCCTTACACGTTTGCAGCAAAGTGCGACTATCGTGAAAGGCGAAGCATACAAGTTGCTGACAGCGGGAGATTATCTCCTTATTACATGAGTAACTAGCTTCAGCAAGGGATAAATGGTCATTGCTGGAATTTTCTACCAGATGCATAACCTGTTCTAATTGTTGGCGCGATTCCAAAGGCTGACGATCTAAGCTCTGGGGTAAAATTACCGTGAGAAAGTTCGGATCGGCTCGCATTGCGCCCTTGATAGCGGCTGAATTTGTACCGGTGGCTCCAGAGGTGATAACTCTATTCCCGGATAAAACCAGGGCATAAGTCATCATTTCAATAAGATTCTGGTGTGTAATAGGCACGTGGCGAGAACCCAGCACGGCGATTCGTTTAGAACCCATTTGCTGAATAGTCGCTAATTCTTGCGCTAATGTATCAATGTTATTTGCTAGGTCTGTTGACTGACTCAAAGACGATTTTAACTGCTATTAAACGACCAAGATATTTTAGCAGGTGAAAGAGTTGTCGGGAACCTACTTATGGTTAGAGCGTGCAATTTTTAGCTTAATTTTCAGCTTAATTTTTGTTCAGTAGTTCGATGGCTTCGTTACACCAATCAACCCATTGCGTTTCATAACGAATTCCTTTGCGAAGAGTTAAATACTGAAATTTTGCTGTGTCTGAAAGTTGTTGGAGATTTTGAAAATACTTCTGCTCCAAATCTCTGTATGTCGATAATTTCTCAATATGAGCTTGGCGATGATGTTCCAATTCTTGCAATATTGTATGTTCTGATACAATATGTCCGCTGAATATTTTAACTAGTAAATCATCTCTAACCGGCATTGGTTCGCAGGGTTTAGCAATCCATTCTTGCAGTTGCAGCTTCCCTTCTTTGGTAACACTATAAACTTTTTTATCCGGCTTGCCTTGTTGAGGAATTATCTCAGAAATTACCCAGCCAAGTTTATCTAATTTAGATAGTTCGCGATAAATCTGTTGGTGTGAAGCTTGCCAAAAGAAGCCTACAGAGCCATCAAACCGCTTCGCCAAATCGTAACCGCTACAGGAACTATCTACTAAAGATGCCAAGATTGCATGAGCTAAAGACATAATTCTTAACCTTTTCTTATATACAACTTGTTGCATATTAGCTAATATTCAATTAGTTGCATATTAACGCGAAACCCCAAGGAGCTTCTCATGTCTAAAGTAATGCCAGGAAGATTCACTGCTGAAACTAATGAACCCTTTGTAGTGTTTTTGATTGGGATGCGGATAAATAATTTTTTTGCTTTTAGTAAATGGCTTCCAACTGCAATGGCAATGCCACCGATGCTACGTACTTTGTACAAGCATCCCGAGAAAGGTTTTTTAGGAGGCGAAAACTTTTTTAATTTACGAGGAGCAGGATTAATCCAGTATTGGCGCTCCTTCGAGGATTTAGAGCGTTTTGCTCGCAGCCGGGAAGAGCCTCATCTTTCGGCTTGGCAGCGGTTCAATCGTGTAGTGGGTGCTGATGGTAGCGTTGGGATTTGGCATGAAACTTATTTGATTAACCCAGGAAATTACGAAGCCGTATATGCAAATATGCCGATTTTCGGATTAGCTGCGGCAACCAAGCACGTTTCCGTGAAGCGAAGAAGCGAAACTGCTCGTCAGCGCGTGGAGAGTGGGCATTGAGCATAGTATTTCCCAAAACTTCTTTTCCAATTGCTACTTGCTGCTAATTACTTATTTAATCTTCAGGAGATATTTAAGATGGCTTACAGTTCGGATGACGTACAAAAAATTCTTCAACTAGCAATGACACGCAAACAGGAAGAATCCTTTACTAAGAAACAGCTTTCAGAGATGGCAACAGAGTTAGGAATTTCTTCCGAATTGCTTGAAGGGGCAGAACAACAATGGTTAACTCAAGCCAAAGCAAACGAACAACAACAAGCTCGTCGTAAAATTATGCGTCGAGAATTTAAAGCGCACCTAATTTCATTTTTAGCGGTAAATGTATTCTTAGTAGTGCTGAATTTAACGACAACTCCCCGTGATTTTTGGGCAATTTATCCGCTTTCAGGTTGGGGATTGGGGCTGTTTATGCATAACTTGAAAGTTACTCGTGTCGAAGAAAATTCTCAAGATATGCGGCAATCCTATATGAGTTGTGACAAATCTGGATGTTAAAAAACCCAGTTTAAAAAAACCGGGTTTCTTGATTATTGGAATTAGCAATAAATTATTTGCGATTACGATAATGTAGTTACTGGAGTCAAATCCATTAAAGATAGTAAGCGGTTGATGTCAAAATTTTCGGTCATCAAATGCTCAACGCATTGAACTTTTATTGGTTCGTGGACGCGAACTTGACCGAAAGCACGCTCAATAATTTCTACAGTGCTAAGAGTATCCAAATCTACGGATAGAATCGGAATTTCTAATTCTTCGGCGCGGCTGAGAATAAAAGATGGAGGTGGTAATTGTCCCGTCAGAATCAGGCATTGGGTGGAAGTTTCCAATGCAGCCTGCTGAATTTCGACTCTATCCCCGCCAGTAACTACCGCCATATTTTGACGTTTGCGAAAATACTTCACCGCAGCATTGACATTCATCGCACCAATTGCCAAACTTTCCACTAATAAATTCAGGCGATCGCCGCGACATAAAACTTGTGCATTCAGTTGATTAACCAGTTCGCGGACAGTAATACTACGTAGTAAATTATTATTAGGTAATACGCCCAACACGGGTATGCCTTGTTGTTCTAGAAAAGGACGCATGGTATTTTCAACTGCTTGTAAATGCGAAGCAGGAACATCATTAATCGCAACACCAATTAAGCGTTCTCCAATTAGCTGCTTTGTAGATAACAATTCTTCAATGGACAGCAATGACTTATAACGAAATACCAGAAGCACTTTAGCATCCAAGGTATTTGCCACTTGCATCAAAGATAAATCAAACAAATTACCTTCTGATAAGTTGCCAGAACCTTCTATGAGAACTAAATCACCTGAATTATGTTGTAAATATTCGTTCTTTAAAACTTGCTGATAATCGGTTGTGTCATCGCCGCAAAGACGTTGTTTTAGTGTAGTTTCGCTTAAAGCAAGTAATGTAGGCACTACTTGGTTAGGAGATAAATTAAGGCTTCGGGTAATAAATTCTACGTCCTCCTCAATCAAACTTCCTTCAGACTCTCTCAAACACTTACCAAGGGGTTTGCCATAAGCGATATCAAGCCCGTTTTGACGTATCTGATTAGACAAACCTAAGATAGTTGCCGATTTACCACTGGAAGCCTCAGTTGACCCAATCAGTAAATATTTAGGGGATTTTGGCACGCACGCACTCCTAATTTCAACGGTATAAAATTTTCAACATTAAGTGCTTTGTATTTCTACCATCAGCGACTAATTGCTAATAGGCACCATGTTTAAACAGTTGATTACTAATAACCTAAAAACTGTTTGGGCGTTCCCTAATTTTAGGTCGAACTAGGGCAATAGAGTCATTTATCTATAAATAGTTAATAGTTAAATTTAGCTGATTGCCCGAATAGCTCATAGGGGCTAGGGAACTGGGAATAGGGAATAGGGCATAGAAGATTACTGAGGTTTTATAGGCTTCGGACATACTGCGCTAACAAAATTCAAATAGTACTTCTTATAGGAATACAAAATGTCCTTAAAGCAAAACAAATTAGAATTAAGGTTGCACGGGACATACAGTAGTTTTAGTTGAGTCAGATGCATTGCACGATAGCCAATAAAAAATTAGGGGTAAGAATAAAAATTCTTCCCCATAGTTGTTTTTATTTATACTTTTGACCTTTGACCTACAATTTCCGTCAAAAAGGCGGGCTTTTTAACAAGCCCAGGGCACCCATTTTTTCAGCTTCAATCTCGTGACTGCTGTTAAAAAGCAGTTATTGATTGAATCAGATATTTGAGTTTCTAGCCCACCTAGGGGTAAAATCAATCTTCGAGGCGCAACAGCTTACGGTAGAAAGATTGAGAAAAATCAGTCATACGTTGGCGTTTGTAATTCTCAAGTATTTCTATTAAAAAGTTTATAAACTCAAAACTTGCCATCATTACCTCATAACTCAGTTCGGCATTTCCATCAAACTGCATTCGACAGCGAGTTAAGTCAGAGGGCAAAGTAGCAATATTCCAAGTAGCGATAAAAGGAATATTATCGCTGCTTTCTATTTTACGATTTCCTTCTAGAACCCCTTTTTGGTAAAGCCCGATAGCATAAGGTAGAAAATTCCGCTTACCACTTTGGATGTAAGGCAAGTACACGCTCGCTTGTTGAGGAGTAGCAGGCTGAAGTTGCTCAAATGCTGACATACAATATATTCCTTAAGTTATTTGCAATTGCATAATCTTGGTAGACATACACAGTATTCCCAAGTTTTTTATAAAAACTATACTCAGTTGAGTTGGAGTGGACAAAGCAATTTAGGGCGACGAAAATCAGGACTATTGATGAACTATATGCAGTTCATAACTATTCACTGCGTTAGACATTTATGCCACGCTGAACTAAAACTATTCATCATTGACTGTAAAGACTTATGCTAAGAAATGTGAAAAACTCGGTTACAATAAGGCTGCACTGATTTATGTCAATTACCTGCGCTTTCACGCAGCTTATCAAAACCAGCTTTGACGACTTAAGAGTTGATTGGTCCCACTGAGCCTAATTCTCAGAGCAAACTTACAGGCAATTCTCCAACCCATGCTATCTTTAAGCTCTGTTGGTAGGCTGCCTTAAGAGGGAACATATTAGATTAGATGAAGGACGAGACGTATGGTGAAAGCTAGTTTATTGGGGTTATATCCATGTTAAAAAAACTAGTGCTTAACCATAGTAATAGGCTAACATCCCTCTTTCAATATTATGGAAGAAGAAATGTTAGAAAAAGTGAAGCTAAGGCGAAATGACGGAAAATAGCTTTTAAATAAGGTGAATCACAGTCATTCTTGCTTTATTGGGATACTTACCGCCCAACAAGATTATCTTGATAACCTTTAGTGGGATTGCAATATTACTCAACAAACTCGTAAGTTTTATTGCAAAGTATTCTTTGGTGATATTTTCACCAATATAAAAATAAACTACATCGCTTGGTGCAGATTATTTTGTGTAACGTTATCTCTAATTAGCTTCACCGCATTTTTGTATAAAAATAATTGCATTCAAACTAAGTAAACTATGCCAGCGAATTCCTGGCCCGACAATGACTATAACGAACTTGATTCACTGAACTCCATTTTTGCCGATATCTCCGCAAATGTGGAGTTAGAAGAACAAAAATTGCAAGAATTATCTGTTCCTTCGCGGTTTCAAGGTCGTAGACGCAAAGCTGCTCTAGTTTTGACAATGGTCTGGAGCGGTACTATTGCTTTGCACTTAGTCTCTTGGGGGTCTTTATTTGTATTAGGGTTAGCTACCGTTGTTGGTATTCATTCTTTAGTGATTGTATTTGCCAGATCTCAAGGTGCAAATCAAGAAACTAAAGGTGATTTGCCTTTTGTATCTTTATTAGTTGCAGCAAAAAATGAAGAGTTAGTAATTGGAAATTTAGTAAATAATCTTTGCAATTTAGAATACCCAGGGGAAGGGTATGAAGTCTGGATAGTTGACGACAATAGCAGCGACAAGACACCACAATTGTTGAGTGAATTGGCTTCAAAGTATGAAAATTTAAAAGTATTGCGGCGAAAACCTGGAGCAACCGGTGGTAAATCGGGAGCATTAAATCAAGTATTGCCTTTGACGAAGGGTGAAGTTATTGCTGTATTTGATGCTGACGCTCAAGTTTCGTCAGATATTTTGCTGCGAACCATTCCTTTGTTTGGACGAGATAATGTTGGAGCGGTGCAGTTGCGAAAAGAAATTGCGAATGCCTCAACTAATTTTTTGACAAAAGGTCAGATGGCAGAAATGGCTGTTGATACTTTTGTGCAACGAAGTCGAAGCTTGAAAGGTGGTATCGGCGAATTACGCGGCAACGGTCAATTTGTGAGACGTAAAGCTTTATATCGCTGTGGTGGATGGAATGAAGAAACTATCACTGATGATTTAGATTTGACACTCCGTCTACATCTTGATAAATGGGATATTGAGTGTGTATTTCATCCAGCAGTTAAAGAAGAAGGCGTTACCAATGCCATATCTCTTTGGCATCAGCGCAATCGTTGGGCGGAAGGCGGTTATCAGCGTTATCTCGACTATTGGGATTTAATTCTCCGCAACCGTATGGGTACGTGGAAGACTTTTGAATTATTAGTAAACTTCGTCTTGCTCCAGTACATTATTCCCACCGCAGCAATCCCAGATTTTTTAATGGCGATCGCACGTCATCGAGTTCCAATTTTGAGTCCCTTTACTGGGATGACAATAACAATATCATTTTTGGGAATGTTTGCTGGTCTTAAGCGGATACATAAAAATAAAAGCTTGAGAACTTATACCTATTTGATTTTGTTACTACAAAGCCTGCGAGGAATTTTCTTTATGTTCCACTGGATAGTAGTCATGAGCAGTACTACGGCTCGGATGTCAGTACTTCCAAAGCGTTTAAAGTGGGTGAAAACTGTCCGTCAAGGTGAGTAATGGAAGGGAATCGTTAAAGTAGCGAGTAGCGAGTCAGTTTGTTTTACTAAGCAATATAAGGAAAAACATTATCTTATTTTACTTGTCACTTGTCACTTGCCACTTGCTACTAACTGGTAATTGGTAACTGTTAAAACTCAACATCGTCCTCTTCAATTTCTTCTAATTCCGATGAGTCAATGGATTCGTCGGAAATTTCTGTTTTTTCGTCGTTAAGTTGAATAATTTCTCCGTCTAATGCTTGTGCTAAACGGAGAGCAGCTTTCATAACTTCGGAGGCTTCTGGATCTTCTTCTATTGGGGTTGGTTGGGGTGGTGTTGGGATTGTTTGAGTAGAGTTGATCGGATTTTTGATTGCTGTATTGGCTTGAGTTTTGGGGGCTGATATTTGAGGTGGTTGTGTTCTTTCTGGAGTAGGGGAAGAGACTGGAGAAGGTACGGGCTGTGGTGGCGTTTGTGGTACAGTTTGTGTGTTTAAATGTGCGGGTGCGGCAGGGGGTTGATGTACTGTTTTTGCTGGGGAAGAATTTGAGTTTGTCGGCGATATCGAACTGGCTACTTCTAAATTTATTTCGATTTTGCGGTTGAAAGTTACTTCAAATGCAGCTTCAATTTTAGATTTTTCTTCTTTTACTTTTTCGTACCATTTTTCTTTGACGGCAACGCGAGCTAAAGAACCATCAAAGTCGGCGACACGACACATTTGACGCAGCAATTCTCTTCGGGAAACTGGTATGAGGTTGGTAAGTACCTGCTGCCAGAGTTGGTTGAGGTTAGTTTCTGGAGGTGCTTGTGGAGGTGCTTGTGGAGGGGGGGAAGAATTGTTGTTGGCGTGAGAATTACTAGGAGCAGTTTGCGCTCTTGTTGCGTTTTCTTGTGGTTTTGCAGTTTCTGTATTTACTGTATCTACTGTATTTACTTTATTGTTAGAAGCTGGTGGATGAGATGGTGCAACTTTGGGAGTTGTAGCAGGTGGGGTTTGCTGTGGAGGAGGGGGTAAAGGATGCTGATTTGTGCTTGGTGGATTTGATGGAAATGATGGTAATTTTTGTTGATTGTTATTAGCTGGTGCTATTGAAATAGTTGCTGATGGCAATAATCCGAGTAAAGTCACTTCCAGCCATAAACGCGGTTGGGTAGTGTTTTTGATTTGAACTTCGGCTGCGCGCAGATGCTGTTGCCCCTGCAAAATCATGCTGATTTCAAGGCTTTGAGCAACATCTATCAGCACTTTCCACATAGCTTGAGTACAGGCAACTAAATCATTGCGACTGGGTGCAGTTTTAGCTATGAGTAAATCGCGGTAAAACGAAGCTAGATTTTGAAGAATTATTAACGGTTCCCTACCACGATCTAATATTTGACGAGTCGAATCAATTACTGCTTCAGAGTTATCGGAGATTATCGCTTTTAATAACTCTAATAAACCTTGTTCGCTTACCGAACCAACTAAATCCCAAACTTTTTCAGGAATTACTTGCCCCGACAATAAACTTAACTGGTCGAGAAGACTTTGGGCATCTCGCAATCCCCCTTGAGAAACTTGAGCAACTAAAGTAACAGCTTCTTTGGTGATATCAATATTTTCTTGGGCTGCAATGGTGGTTAAATGCTGCACCATTCCATCCATAGGAATGCGTCTGAAATCAAACCTTTGACAGCGTGAAATAATTGTAGGTAAAACTCTTTGTGGATCTGTTGTCGCCAGCACAAAAACAACATGTAGCGGTGGTTCTTCTAATGTCTTGAGTAGGGCGTTGAATGCTTGAGTACTGAGCATGTGACATTCATCGACCACATAAACCTTGTAGCGGCACTGAACTGGGGCAAATTGCGCTCTTTCAATAATTTCTCGAATATTATCAACACCGGTATTGCTCGCAGCATCAATCTCAATTACATCTAAAGTCGCACCTTTATTAATACCTTGACAAACGTCGCACTTTCCGCATGGTTGTGACGTAGGTTTATCGCTGTTAAGACAATTTAGTGATTTCGCTAAAATCCGGGCACTAGAAGTTTTACCAGTACCCCGAGGACCAGTAAAAAGATAAGCCGGAGCAATTTTTAAAGTATGGATTGCATTAGTAAGAGTAGTGGCGATCGCCTCTTGTCCAACTAATTCGGCAAAAGTCTTGGGGCGATACTTATGATGTAGCGGTTCGTAAGACATGGAAGAGACAGCGCTGTAAAAGCTTTCCCCCGATTCGGAGGTTTAACTATTTTAATTGTTAATCTGTAATTTATGCAGATGAGGAGATAAGGATATTGGTGAGAGGGGGAAGAGGGGGAAGAATAAATAATTATCACCAATTACCTATTACCCCCATACCCAATGCCCAATTACCCAATGCCCCATGCCCCATGCCCCATGCCCAATGCCCAATTTCCAATGCCCAATCCCCAATGCCCAATTCCCAATTACCCATTACCAATTCCCAATTAGCAAATCTGTAATATTTATATCTAAAAAAAAACCAACACTTAGAGAAAATGCGTTACAAGTAGCTACAATCTTAGGGTAATTAATAGGCTGCGGGTGCCCTTATGCTAAAAAGGTTAGTTCAATGGTTTAATAAGTTTTTTCAAAGGTTGTTTGGTCCAAAGCAGCAAAACACAATTGAGAGACATAGCTCTCCTTCTTCTCCTCCTCCTCCTCTAAACGATACCGACTTAGAATTCTTGTTTGCTGAACTTTTGGAAGGGGTTCATCAGGCACGGGGACAAGCTTGGGCGGGAAAATGGTTGCACAATATTGAACATAGGGTTCCAGAAGAACGCTGGCTTGAATGGTTAAGAAAATTTGGCGATAAGTTGTTAGCTGCACCATCACCAAATAATGAACTGGCTTCACGACTAGTACAGTTAGGAGAACTGGGGGTTGGCAATGTTTCTAATCTTGCTTACGACATCGGGATGCAATTGCTGACGCGCAACCAAACTGAACCTATATGGGAATATCAAGGTCCTGATGCACAAACAGAAGCGCTCCCAGAAGATTTAACTCCACAAGGTACAGAACAACAAGCAGAACAACTCCAAAGCGGTGATGGGGAAGGCGAATATCAAACCATTACTCTTGAAGAATTAATGGATTTGATGCAAGATGACGTAAACTTGAGGGCGCAAATTGCCGAACAACTCGGAATTGAAACAGACGACCCAGATGTGATTATCCAAGCTTTAGTTAATCAATATCATACTGCTGGATAACCCAACCACTATTTTTATTATTTAAGACCTAAATATTTGACTTTTAAACTTAAGTGTGCATCGGGCATTATACATTTAATTGTCGATATTGTTCTTGTGTTTACGGCATTTTCGGGTTGCTTTATTTTGTTTGCAAAGCGTATCTTGTCTAGCAAGTTATTTTCCGGAAATTTTGTTAAGTTATCTCTGAAGTTGATTTATATTTTACCGAGTGTTGCGAAAAATCAGCGTTAATTTGTTGTAATGCTGACTTTTTGCAGGCGTAATTGGCTGCATTTGTAGAAAAGTTCACATACTTTGGTAGCCTATTACGTAATTATTAATGTTTTTACATTGCGCTCATTAAAATCTATGTGAACTACATTTTACAATGCAGCAGATGCTCAGGCGGCTAGTGCAGAGGTTCATAAAGTTTATCCAGGATATTTTTGCTGGTAAGCAGACTCCTTCGATGAGAGAGAGGGAGATGCATACTGTTAGGGAGTTACCAGAACTGACCAATTCGGATCTGGAATTTTTGTTTACCCAACTTTTAGAAGGCGTACATCAAGCCCGAGGACAACATTGGGCACAAAGATGGCTGCAAAATATCGAACATCGCGTTTCCGTACAACGTTGGTTGGAGTGGTTGCAGCATTTTGGTAAAAAAGTGTTAGCTTCTTCGGCTCCCAATTACGAGTTGGCTTCGAGAATGGTGGAGTTAGGGGAACTTGAAATTGGAGAAATTGGAGACGTTGCTTACGACATTGGAGTACAGCTGTTAACGCGAAATTCCAAACAGCAACCGGCTTACTCTATTCCAATATCTACTGAATCTGCAGGCTTAACTCCTGCAACACCTGTATCGGAACAATTAATAATTGAACCATCTGGGGTTAATAAAGAAGAACCGATAATTGAATCAATCGCGGTAGATGGTGAATTTGAGGCAGCAAATGATGAAGCGAATTCCCCTGGGCAAGAATTAATCAAAGAATTCGGGGAATTATTATGGGAAGATTACGAGCCTCAACCCCAAGCAATTACGCCTGAAATTAATAATTTACCAGCATCTGGGGAAGATTTTTCCCGTGTTTTATACGAACAGGTATTTGAATATGAGGAAGAATCGGTCACTATTGATAATAGCAATAGCACTGCATTAGAAGAAGAACTGCGAGATAGTTTATACGAGCAAGTATTTGAGTCGGAACAGTTAGAAGAAGAGCAATTAGAAGACAAAACGGTAATTGCCGAAAATATTCCGGAGCAAACGATTTTTACTCCCGAGACACAATCAACAGAAGAAACTGTAACTTCTGCTACAAATGAAATTACTCCCGGACAAGATTTAGTACGTAATCTAGGAGATTTATTGTGGGAAGATGAAACAGAGCAAGTCGAAGAAAAAAGTTATCAAAATGTTGCAGAGCAAGAGTTTATCAATGATTTGAGCGATTTGGTGTGGGATTATCCGGATCGGGATACCTCGGATACAGTTATTGTACCCACCCCAGATTATGTTCGGGGAGTTGAGGAACCTATAAATACAAGTTTTGTACCGGTTGAAAATAACTTTGAAGATTCTGTTGAAGATGAAGAATCAGAAGAGTCAATCGAAACCTTTAATGCTTTATTGGAATTAGCAGACGAGGTAGAAGATGAAGAAGACGAAGAAACAACAGCAATATTTGAAACATCTACGAATCCACAAGAGTCAATTTCAGCGACAGTTACAGCAGCAGATGCAGAGGAACTGTCAGCGAAATTAAACGAAAGTACTAATTTAGTCAACACCCTTGCTTCTGGAATCGGAAATCAGCAATCTTCGTCTTTAGTTGTGCGCGGCATGGCTATTGATAATGAAACAGTTGCTCAACAAGCTGAAGCATGGTATTTCCAGGGGCTTGCACAAGCTAGAGCGGGTAATCTTGAGGCTGCTGTTCAATTTTACGAGCAAGCAGTACAAATTAAACCAGACGTACACGAATACTGGTTTAACCGGGGTTTAACGCTATTTCATTTAGGACGTTTAGAAGATGCGATCGCTTCTTACGATAAAGCGATTGAAATTAACAATGACTTTTATAAAGGATGGTACAACCGGGGTAGAGCTTTAGGTGAGTTGGGGTACTTAGAAGATGCAATTATTTCTTTTAATACAGCACTTGAAATTCGACCCAATTATCAGGAAGCATGGTCTAATAATGGTTTAGCTTTACTAAAATTGGGACGAGTTGATGAAGCTGTATTCTGTTACGATAAGTCTTTAGAATTAGAACCGCTAGATACAGAAAACTGGTATTACCGGGGTGTAGCGCTGTCTGGCAACGGGGAATATGAAAATGCTATTGATTCCTACGATAAAGCCCTGGAAATTGAACCATTTTTACATGATGCTTGGATTGATAGAGGTGTAGCCCAAGGACAATTAGGAGAATGGGCAGAAGCTATAATCTCTTGGGATAAGGCTTTAGGGTTAAGACCGGATTTCTACTTAACTTGGTTTAACCGAGCAGTAGCTTTTGATAATTTAGGACGTAGGAAAGAAGCAGTTGCATCTTACGATAAAGCTTTAGAAATTGAACCCAACTTCCACCTGGCTTGGTACAACCGAGCTGTAGCGCTGTTTTATTTAGAACAGTACGAACAAGCAATCCTTTGTTACGATCGCGCTTTACAAATCAAAGCCGATTACTGGGAAGCTTGGCTTGGTAGAGCTAATGCGGCAGAAAAATCCCAGGTGTTTGATTGGGAATTGAGTTTATCTAGTCCTGTCGCTGGAAGCAATTCCGCTTTGAATGCCCGTGGTGAAGAAGGTAAATTAGCTAGTTATTTAGAAGCTTTAAAATATATTGGTGATGATACTCACCCAGAAGGTTGGGGTAGACTGCATTTAGCAATCGGCAATTGTTATTACGACATTGGTAAAAGATATTCTTCTCCCCGCGATTATTGGTATCAAGCGGTAGACGAATACAATCAAGCATTAGTGACGATTACCGCAGACGATTTTCCCGATCTGCATTTAGAACTATTACACAATTTCATCAGAGTACTAGTTGGATTAGAAGAAACCGCTCAAGCCCAACAACTGCATCAATACAGTACCGACTTCCTGCAAGAATTATTAACTCAACCAAATCGTAGCGATGAAAGTAGAAAGCAATTAACTTTGAAAAATATTGCTTTTGAACAACTAGCAGTTGAAATTGCGATTCAATATGGCGAGATAGTCCAAGGTTTAGAAATCGCCGAACATGGTAAAAATGCTTGCTTAACTTGGCTGCTGTACGGTTGGACGGATAAGATATATTCACCAAACTACAATTCAATTTTACAGTTACTAAATCCTACAACTGCTGCAATTTATTGGCACCTCAGCCCTTCGAGCCTGCGTACCTTTATTATCAAACCCAACGCTCCCGAACCCATTCCAGTATTTACACCAATGCTGAATGTAGCGCCAGATGAATTTCCTTTACCCGAAGCTGTAAATCGTTTAGTCGAATTTGAAGATTGGTTAGAAGATTGGAATCGAGAATACGGCGACTATCGCAGCGAAATCAGGAATAAACAAACTAAAAGAAATCATTCCTGGCGTCAAGATATGGAACAGCGGCTGGCAAGGCTAGGGAAAATACTGAGTATCAGCACCATCGAACAAGAATTACAAGGAATCGAAAATCTCATCTTAATTCCTCACCGCGATTTAAATAGATTCCCCTTACACGGATTATTTTCCTCAAAATTCGCCATTAGCTATTTACCCAGTTTGCAAATAGGATTAAATCTCCAACAACAAAATTCTGCGACGAATCAATCCTCGCCAAAACTGCTAAGCGTCGAACATCCCGATACAAAAGATTATCCTCCCTTTAAATCTGCTAAATTAGCGGCTTTAGCTATCAGTCAAATGTTCGATAGAGCTTATCGGATTCAGGGAGATAAAGCAACAAAAGGCGAAGTCGAAAATGCTCTTGTGGGAAACTACGACATCTTTAATTTTTACGGTTATGCCAACGATGAAGCTGATGCTTCCTTATCAGAAATTTTATTAGCTTGGGAAGACAAAATTACATTAGAGGAAATTTGTAAAAAACCCCTCAACCGTTACAATTTATTTACACTTTCAGCCTGCGAAGCTGCCATAGATAAAAAGAATATTACCACCGAATATGCAGGTTTAAGTAGTGGTTTATTAAGTCAGGGAGTTTCCAACGTAGTAAATAGTTTGTGGAGAGTCGAATCAACTGCAAACGCTTTAGTAATGATAGAATTTTATCGCCGATTGAAAGCAGGTAATACACCAATTATTGCTTTAAAAGAAGCCGTCGCATGGTTAAGAGAATTGACAGCAGGAGAATTAACAAAATGGTACGAAAGCCTGCTCAACCAGCTTCCCCCCGAAGGATTAAGAATGAAAGCTCAACTCGCGACGCAATTGTATAGAACAAGTCAAATGGAAGCCGATACAAAACTGTACAACCATCCTTATTATTGGGCAGCCTTTGTAATTGGCGGAATTGACAGTTAACAGTTATCAGATTGTAGAATGGGGAGCATCTCAATTTTGAACAAATATTTTACCCGATACCCGCTTATGGGTGCGGCTATACTAACAAAGCTCACCTATGTTCTGTCGGACACGTTTCGCTAAGATGGGCTATAAAGTTTCTTAGCCCGCGAAGGTGGGCTTCGTAATATTAGCCCCAGACTTACAGTCTGAGGGCTTTTTGCCGCCATTGGGATGTTCCCTGTAGAATGTGTTACGGCACGAAACAATGCCAAACTAAAACTACTATTTAGATTATGCCGTAAGGCACCATCGGGTACAGCAGTTTTACTGGAATGAACCTCACCCCCTTCCCCTCTCCTTATTAAGTAGAGGGGTGGATTTACCTCGTGTACTGGACTCAAAAATTAGTAATTTGAATGTACTTAAATAAAATAAAATCTGCTGTATTAAATTAATACAATAACATTGAAATAATGGGAGCATCCCAATTATGTAAAAAGCCCGCAGACTAAAAGCCTGGGGCTAATACTACCAAGCCCACGAAGGTGGGCTTCGTTTATATAGCCGCACCCTTGCAGGGTGTCGGGGAAAATGTTTGTTCCGGCATCGGGATGCTCCCGAAATAATTTCATAAGGCACTATTTAATCTTGATTTATTATTATCAATTAAATTTGATAACTTTGTAAATTAATTTGATAATTATCTTTTATTTTTTTAAGAGGAAACTGTACAAACGAAGCCTCTCCGGTTGATTCCCAATCAAATAGGTTTAGTAAATGATAAGCAAAAATCTTTGTTACAATCATTGCCATTTGCGCCCCCAAGCAAGCATGTACACCTCCACCAAAGGGAATAAATTCATACATTTTACCTTCATTTCGAGGTGCTAAAAAACGCTCTGGGTCAAATTTATTAGGCTCTGTAAAATATTCTTTCATAATATGAGCCAGTCGCGGTTCGGCGATTACCGTACAACCTTTGTCGTAAAGTATTCCATCCAAAACAACTGATTTAATCAAGCGACGATTAGCAGTAGAGCTAGGTGGTGAAATTCGCAGAGTTTCCTTGATAGTTGCGTCCAGAAATATCATTTGCTTAAGCAATTCTAATGAAATATCTTTTTCGTTGATTAATTCATTCTGTTCTTGACGTAACTTCTTAACAAACTGCGGGTATTTTCCCAATTGATAAATTAGGGAAGAAACTAAAGCAGAAATTTGGTAGTAAGAAGCCCATACTTCTAAAAGACATTGGTTTTCTACCAAAGCATCGCTAAAAATACCGTCGGGGTTTTCCTGCTGACTAGCTAGCATCATTGCTAAAAAATCAGATTTAGGGTTTATTTCTTCTTTTTTTCTTTGCTTGATAACTGCACGCATAAATTCTATTAGTTTTTTACGTGCTTTGATTCCTCTACCATAGGCTGTGAGAGGTGATTCCCATTTTAATAAACCGTAGAAACCATCAAAATAAGTTTTATATAAATCTTTGACTTCCTGTTTATTTTTTATAGGTAAACCATTAAAACTTTCAGGATTATCATCATCTAATTTCACTCCCCATAGTAAAGGAGTTAGTACATCAAAACAGATTTTTTCTACTTCTGGATA
This sequence comes from Rivularia sp. PCC 7116, assembly GCF_000316665.1. GTDB lineage: Bacteria > Cyanobacteriota > Cyanobacteriia > Cyanobacteriales > Nostocaceae > Rivularia. Next base: position 4,694,646 of record NC_019678.1, read on the forward strand.
AACTGCTATTTTTCCAGGAGTATTCCATTTATGTAATCCCTTTTTTATTTCATTATTTATGTGCGGTATATACCCTTCTAAAAAACGTCCAGTTAAACCAGGTCCCAATGAATTTTTACGCTGACGATGTAAATCGGGACGTTGGAATAAACTATGCTCGCCAAACATATCCATTGTAGTGGGTGGTAAAGCTATTTCCGTATAGTTTGAATCGCCATTAAATACCATCTGAATGGCTTTAGATTCACCGACAAAAATAGTTGTACCCCCAAAAACACTGGTTTTAAAAATTGCCCCATACTTTTCTAAATTATGCCGACAAAATTTATCCGGGTTCGCAATATAGCTAAAAGTATCGTACCATTGAGGCTTCCTTATAGGAGCTTGGGTTTGTGCTGGTGGGGTTTGTCCATCTTCTAAAATTATTACTTCGCTTTTTGCTTGCTGCATAATTTACCACCAGGTTTAGATTTAGATAAATATAGGGGTTTTCACTCTTGAGCAATACAAATTCTACCAAAAGTTTGGGTTTAGAGCCTCACCCCTTTAGGGCAACTAATAGTTATTTTGGCGATAAAATAAAAGTAAAAGATGAAAAATCAATACTAAACCAACCAATTCCTAACTTTCGCAGAAACAAAGTCAATAAGACTAGTTGCTAATATCAAAATAATCAGAATCGCACAAACTTTTTGATATTGAAAAGAGCCAAAACTTTGATATAAAGAAAAACCAATTCCTCCAGCGCCGATAATTCCTAATACAGAAGCAGAGCGTACATTAGCTTCAAAACGATACAAAGTAAAGGAAGTCCATAAAGGAATAACTTGAGGAATTACTCCATAAATTACTTCTTGTATTTTACTGGCACCCGTGGCGCGAATTCCTTCAACTGGCTCGGGTTCTATGGCTTCAACCACTTCGGAAAATAATTTACCTAATGTTCCAGCAGTATGTAGAAATAATGCTAAAACCCCCGCAAAAGGTCCCAAACCAACGGCGACTATAAATATTAATGCAAAAACTAATTCGTTGATTGCTCTCATAGCATCCAAAATACGCCGCGTTGGTTGGACTACCACAGCCGGAAAAATATTATTTGATGCCATAATCGAAAGAGGAATTGCCGCAATCGCTGCTAATAAGGTTCCCCAAATTCCCATTGCTATGGTAATAAGTGTGTCTTCTAAATAAAGTTTCCAGTCTGTAAAATCTGGTGGAAAGTATTGCGGAATATAGTTGAGGATTCTATTAATACGTTCGGGTTCAAGAAATAATAAAAAATTTAATTCACTTTGTATTGCGGATAATATTAGGATTATAATACTGATAATTAAAAAGAAAATTCTAGTATTGGTAACAAGTTTTGCTTCTTGTTTTAAAATTGCGATTACAGCAGGAGAAATATTAGTAATTTCGTTAAAGCTTTTAATTGTTTTTTTTTGTTTCATTGCTGATGAGAAGTTATCAAATAGTTTTGATTGAATAATTATATATTTTGAAGTATTGAATATTTTTGTAAGCTTGTATATAGCGCTTTTCATTTAAGTTAATACAGCTTGATAAACCTCACCCCCTTCCCCCTCTCCTTATTAAGGAGAAGGGGTGTATTCTATCGATCTGAAACTGCTATAGTAATATTTTAATTACTTTCTACTGGCTTATTGCACTATTATTAAAAACTATCTTTCCCCTCTACCTTAATAAGGAGAGGTGTGTCCGCAGAACGGGGTGAGGTTAGTGAAAATCTTAATTAACAGTTGAACAAAATATTTTATAAATTACTTCTTAATTTCTTCCAGTTGCTTATCAAGTAATGCCAGCTTTTTTTGTTTCGCTTCTTGACTTAAGCTGTCGTTAGACTCAATTTCTGCTTTATTTTTAGCAATTTCTAATTCGCGGATAGTATCCCAAGTTTTATCTTCTGCGGCTACAAATCCTCGCCACTTTAACGGTTGGAGAACTTCTTCATCTTTAAAAGTATAGAAAAAGTCTTTGATTTTACTTTTGAGGTTTTCTGGTAAATCTTTACGATAAGCGATTGGATCGCTAGGAATAAGTTCTGATGTCCAAATTACTTCTATTTTTTTGCGGGCTTCAGGATTAATTCCTTCTAAACGAGATAACGATTCACTGTTATTTGTAGCAACATCTATTTGATTGTTAGCTACTGCTAAAGCGGTTGCTTCGTGACTACCTGAATATATTAAACGCTTGAAGGCTTCTTTGGGATTGATTTTATTTTGAGTAAAAATATAGTAGCTGGGAACTAAAAAACCAGAGGTGGAATTAGGTTCGTTGAATGCAAAGCTGAGTTTTTTCGCATTATTAATTACGTACTCATCACCTTTGTTTTTTCCTAATGCTTTGGCTTCCGCAGCGATGGGATTATTTTTATTAACAATTAAGTGAGACGTATAGCCCGTAGTTCCATCATGGTTGATTGTTTGAGCAAATACTTCAGCGTTGGATCTTTTAGCTGCTTCTATATAAGATTTACCGCCGTACCAAGCCAGTTGAACGTCACCAGCAGCCATTGCTTCTATTACACCAGAATACTGAGTGACGTAATAGGGTTTTATAGCAACGCCAATTTGTTTTTCCATTTCTTTGATAAAAGGTTCCCATGCTGGCTTTTGATTTGCCTGAGACTCCATAGAAACGATGCCAAATTTTAGTTGATCAATATCTTTACTTTGGCTATCAGAGGAACTGCAAGCAGCAAAAACTACGGTACCTGTTAAAGCCAGCACAAAAAAACCGATGCGCTGCATCAAAGAACGTCTTTTCATTGTTATTTTGGATAAAAAATTTCAGACTGTAGACAATTTTTGAGAAATATTTTGATATCGATCTAAATTACACACAAATTACGCATAAGGAGCGTGTCCTTTCATTACCAGTTCGTCTGCTGCTGCACCATAAATTTCTCTAAGTTTGGCATCATCAAGTTCTAATATTTCACCATCAAACATTACTTTACCAGTTCTCAGTGCAATTACGCGGTTGAAATAATTTCGTACTACCTGAATTTGATGCAAGGAAGTTACTACTGTAATTCCGCTTTCTTGATTTAGTTCCACCAGCAACTCCATTACCTTGCGTGAAGATTCAGGATCTAAAGAAGCTATGGGTTCATCTGCAAGAATGATTTTTGCACCTTGTACCAAACACCGGGCGATCGCCACTCTTTGTTGTTGCCCTCCCGATAGCATGGAAGCCCGTTTGTAGGCTTGTTCGAGGATTCCAACTCGTTCGAGTGCTGCGAGTGCTTGCAGTTTTTCTTCTTTGGTAAAAAGATGCAGTAACGAACGAAATGTAGATAATCGCGATAGATTTCCAACCAAGACGTTTTCAATTACAGTTAGACGGTTTACCAAATTGAACTGTTGAAAAATGCAGCCAATCTGACTTCTTAAAAACCTAATTTTTGAATGATTTGTGCCGTCGGTTTGTAAAGCCGTGCCGAAAATATTTATGCTACCGGAATCTCCATTATGCAAACCATTCATATGACGCAATAATGTAGACTTTCCCGAACCAGAAGCACCTACAAGGGATACCATTTCACCCTGAAAAATATTGCAGGAGACATTTTTGAGTGCGGGTTTACCTTTAAAAGTTTTTGACAGATTATTAACTTCGATTGCAAGCGTAGTAGTCATTTATTGAGGTTTATTGGAATTTAACAACATCCAACCTACTGCTTAAACTACCAAATATTTTTGTATTTTCTTCCTCTGCTTCCCCTGCGGTTTTTTTATCTTTAACCTACCGTATAACACAATAATTCAACAGCACACACCCCTCTCGCTTAATAAGGAGAGGGGAAGGGGGTGAGGTTAAGCATGTATTGCTACAAACTAACTAGGGCTTGCTGAATAACACTTTCTCAGCAAACCCTAACTAGCTTCACTTCTTTTCTCTTCATCCAAAGGAATAAAAAAGATAGTCGCCATACCGGGAATAGTTAATAAAGATACCACGATAAAAAACATTGGATAGCCGATAGATTCTTGAATTGTGCCGCTGATTGCACCGGGAAGCATTAAGCCTAATGCCATTAATCCTGTAGAGATGGCAAAGTGAGAAGTTTTATATTCTCCTTTACAAATGTGCATTAAATAAACTGTAAAAGCTGTAAATCCCAAACCGTAACCAAATTGTTCTAAGGAAACTAAAGGATAAACTAACTCTAAGGGTGGTTTATTGTAAGCCATATATACATAAAATAAGTCGGGTAAATTCAACGCTAAAGCCATTGGCAACAAGCATTTTTTCAACCCGTATTTAGAAATTACTAAACCACCTAAGATTCCACCGCTGATTAATGAAATTACTCCAAAAGTTCCATACACCAAACCATATTGCTCCGTACTCAAACCCAAACCACCAGCGGCTGTTTCATCTAATAAAAATAACGTAGCGATTTTTACTAGCATTGCCTCACCCAATCTATAAAGCAAGATAAATGCTAAAATTGCCACGATACCGCGTTGAGCAAAATAAGAACGAACTACTCTTATAAACGGAATCTCATTTCTTGTATTTTCAGACTGGTTTCTATTTTTTAATTCTGGTTGCGGCAGAGTGAAAAAATGAAATACGAAAAGTATTGCAAAAATGACAGACGCTAAACCAAGAGTAATACTCCAACTTAAAGGTATATTCTGGGTTGATTTTTCTAGATTACCTGCAAAATATACTAAAAATCCCGTACTAAATATAATTGCCAGTCGATAACATAAAGTGCGAATACCAACGAAAAAAGCTTGTTTTTCTTCGTTTAATGCCAACATATAAAAACCATCTGTGGCAATATCATAAGTTGCAGAAATAAAAGCTCCAACTAAGAGAATTGCTAAGGATATAGAAAAGAAAGTTGATGTGGGTAGTTGAAAAGAAAAAGCTAAAGCAGCCAAGCACAAGCACATCGCAAACTGCATGGTGAGCAGCCATCTTCTTTTTGTCGAATAAATATCAACTGCCGGTCCCCAAAACATTTTGACAACCCAAGGCAGATTAATAATACTCGTCCAAAAAGCAATTTGAGCGTTATCAATTCCCAAATTTTTATAAAATACCACCGATACCGCATTAATAATCATATACGGCATCCCTTCAGCAAAATAAAGGCTAGGGACGTAGAACCAGGGTGAAGTAGATTTACCTCTCGGTTTATCAGTTTGAATTGTCATAATTGCAATTAACTAATACTAATTTATATGTGTTAGTAAACAAAACTTATGCGATTTTAGTCAGACGTAATATTGTTACAGCTTGTGCCACGAATTTACAAAAAATACAGCGAATGAAATACGGCAAGTCTAAATTACAAAATTCGCTGACTGTAATCAAATTCAGATAATCTTTATAATTTATTACATTAACTACTTAGATGATGATGGTATTGTCTGCATAATTATTTTTTTAAGTCAATCTTTGTTTATACAAGTTATCAGTCAGCAGCGAACAGTTACCAATTGTCACCAATGCCCAATGCCCAATGCCCAATGCCCAATTACCAAATACCTCTTCTCATTCAACTACAAAAAAGAATTAGATTTTTAATGATTCGGTTGAGTTCACGCAAGCTTGTGGCAAAATTTATTAAAGTTTATAGAAGTCCTTGTATTCTTAGAATTTTCCCAGCATGACTACCAACCTTCCAAGCGTTTACGACCCGATTTCCACTGAAGCTAGATGGCAGAAGTTTTGGGAAGAGAAGCTTTTATATAAAGCTGACCCCAACCGCGATGGGGAGCCTTACTCTATTATGATTCCCCCGCCCAATGTAACCGGAAAGTTGCATATGGGGCACGCTTTTGACAATACTTTGATTGATTGTCTCGTGCGCTATCACCGGATGAAGGGATTCAATACGCTTTATCTCCCCGGAACTGACCACGCTAGTATTGCAGTACAAACAATTATTGAGAAGCAGCTTAAAGAAGAAGGTAAGACTCGTTACGAATTGGGACGCGAGAAATTTTTAGAACGTGCTTGGGAATGGAAGGCTCAATCTAAAGGAACTATTGTCGGACAATTACGGCGTTTGGGCGTGTCGGTGGATTGGACGCGAGAACGGTTTACGATGGACAGCGGTTTATCGAAAGCTGTTCTGGAAGCTTTTGTCCGTCTTTATGATGAAGGCAAGATTTATAGAGGAAATTACTTAGTTAACTGGTGTCCGGCTTCTCAATCTGCTGTTTCCGATTTAGAGGTTGACCAGAAGGAAGTTGACGGTAAGCTATGGCATTTCCGCTATCCCCTCACCGACGGTTCCGGCTATGTAGAAGTCGCTACAACCCGCCCGGAAACTATGCTAGGAGATACTGGAGTAGCCGTAAATCCCAGCGACGAACGATACAATAAATTGATTGGTAGAACTTTGACTTTACCAATTATGAACCGTCAAATCCCCATCATTGGCGATGAATTGGTAGACCCGAGTTTCGGTACTGGTTGTGTAAAAGTTACACCGGCTCACGACCCCAACGACTTTGAAATGGGCAAACGCCACGATTTACCGTTTATCAATATTATGAATAAAGACGGTACCTTGAATGAAAATGCTGGAGAATTTCAAGGACAAGATCGGTTTGTTGCAAGAAAGAATGTTATTGCTAAATTAGAAGCCGATGGCGTTTTAGTCAAAATTGAGAATTATAAGCATACAGTTCCCTACAGCGAACGCGGTAAAGTTCCTGTAGAACCCTTGCTTTCAACTCAATGGTTTGTCAAAATTCGTCCGATGGCTGACAAAGCTTTGGAATTTTTCGAGCAGAATTCTCCAGAATTTTATCCCCAACGTTGGGGAAAGGTTTATAAAGATTGGCTGGTAAAGTTAAAAGACTGGGTTATTTCTCGTCAGCTATGGTGGGGACATCAAATTCCGGCTTGGTATGCGATTAGCGAAACTAATGGTGAAATTACCGAGAATACGCCGTTTGTGGTCGCGAAAAGTGAAGAGGAAGCCTGGGAGAAAGCGAAATCGCAGTTTGGTGAAGAAGTTAAATTAGAAAGAGACGCGGACGTTCTCGATACCTGGTTTTCTTCTGGGTTGTGGCCGTTTTCTACCTTGGGTTGGCCTCAAGAAACCGAGGATTTAAAGAAATATTATCCTACCAGCGTTTTGATAACTGGCTTCGATATTATTTTCTTTTGGGTAGCAAGAATGACTATGATGGCTGGTCATTTTACCGAAGAAATGCCGTTTAAAGATGTTTACATCCACGGTTTGTTATTGGATGAAAACGGTAAAAAAATGTCCAAGTCCAAAGGAAATGGTATTGACCCGTTATTATTAATTGATAAATACGGTACCGATGCCCTTCGCTACACCTTGGTTAAAGAAGTTATTGGTGTCGGACAAGATATCCGTTTTGATTACAACCGTAAAACCGATGAATCTCCTTCGGTTGAAGCATCGCGCAACTTTGCCAACAAGTTGTGGAATGCAGCCAGATTCGTAATGATGAATTTGGACGAAGAAACACCGCAGCAATTGGGAGTACCCGAAGCAACAGAATTAAGCGATAAATGGATTTTGTCCCGCTTCCATCAAACTGTTGAAGAAACCAACAGCTACATGGAAAATTATGGCATGGGAGAAGCAGCGAAGGGACTTTATGAATTTATCTGGGGTGATTTTTGTGACTGGTATATCGAATTAGTAAAATCTCGCTTACAGGAAGATGCCGAACCAAAATCGCGAAAAGTTGCACAGCAAACATTAGCTTATGTATTAGAAGGAATTTTAAAACTTCTTAGTCCTTTTATGCCTCATATCACCGAAGAAATTTGGCATACTTTGACTCAACAACCAGAAGATACTGGCGAAAGTTTATCGCTACAAAAATATCCAGAAGCAAATACACAATTAATCGACTCCGAATTAGAGTCAGAATTTGAATTATTAATTGGCACAATCCGCACAATTCGCAACTTAAGAGCAGAAGCAGACGTTAAACCTTCCGTGAAAGTAACCGTTAATTTGCAAAGCGAAAGCGCAAGAGAGCGTCAAATTCTTAATACTGGAGAGCGATTAATTAAAGATTTGGCGAAAGTTGAGAATTTAACCATAGCTGATACCCAAAAGAGCGATACAGTAACTAAGAAGAAATCTCAAACTGCTTTAAAATTGATTTTCTTAGGTTTTCTAACGCTTACCTTAGCTAGAGTTGCTTATACCGTCGCAATTACCGTAGAAAATATTCCTTTCTTTGGAACATTCTTCCAATTTGTCGGTTTTGGTTATTCCTTGTGGTTTATCAGGGTATATTTACTTCCGAGCAAAAAAAGACAAGAATTACGGCAAAGATTCTTTAAACCATCAACTGAAGTAAACCTTCCCGAAGTTGAAACATCCCAACCAGAAGAATTAGGAGAAGTTGCAACCGGTGTAGTCGGTACCGTACAAGTACTGCTTCCCCTCGAAGGTGTAATAGATATGAACGCATTGCGTGGCAAACTAGAGAAAAATCTCAGTAAAATAGAAGCTGAAGTACAATCTTTAACAGGTAGACTAAGTAATTCTAAATTTGTTGATAAAGCACCAGCAGAGGTGGTACAAGGAGCTAGAGATTCTCTAGCAGAAGCCGAAAAACAAGCCGAAATTTTGCGGAGCCGTCTAGAAAGAATTAATTAAAGGAGTTAGGAGTTAGGAATGATTAGTTAGGAGTTATGAGTTAAGGGTTAGGAGTTATAAATAAAATTTTTTGTGGGGAGTAAGATTTTTCTTTAGGGAGCAATATTCTTCGCTAGGAAGCAAGATACTCCCACTACAAAAATTATTGGAATAAACTGCGTATACACCAATCAAACCTAACAAATCAAATATCTAATTCTTAATTCCTAACTCTCAACTCCTAACTCCTAACAACTAACCACTAACCACTAACCACTAACTTTTTAAAATCATGCTTTATTTAGCCAAGGTGCATAAAAATGAATTTTTAGTTCAGTCCGAGTTACGGTTGTTAGCGCGTAGAGAAAACGAAAATATGTGGGTGATGATTCCAGAAGAAGCTGTCATTCTTTTGGGAAAAGGTAAACATTTTACTGAAAATTTGCTCGTATTAGTAGAACTTTCTCCTACAGGTGAAATTGAGATAATAGAAGACGCTACCAGTTGGGTTTTAGAACTAGTTCAGAAATATCTTACCACCGGAATATCCCCAGAATTTTTACGTCAAGAAGCCGAAAGAGCCGAAGGTTGGCGACAAAATTTAACTTTACAAAATCAAGATTTAGCGCGTAGAACTTTAGAATTAGAAGCACGTCGAGAACAAATTCAAGCTTTAGAAGAAGCACTGCAACGCGATAAAAGTGAAAATCATCATCAAGATGAGAATGTTGATAGTTGATTTGATGTTTTTGATATATGTTTGGACGGGCAAGGATGTCCACCCCACAAGATTTTGATGGTTTTTATATTATTAAATAAATTGTAGGGTGTGTTACGGCGCGAATTCATTTAATTCAAGATTTCCATTTAAATCATGCCGTAACGCACCATTTTGTTTAGCGGTTTTCAATTGAGTCCGATACAGAAATAAACCTCACCCCCTTCCCCTCTCCAAGTTAGCGGAGAGGGATGTCCAAAAAATGATTGTAGGGTGTGTTACGGCACGAATGAATTTGATTTAAGATTACTATTTAAATCATGCCGTAACGCACCATTGAATGTCGGTTGAAATGTGTATTGAACAATTACAATGGTGCGTTGCGCTGTCGCGACAACACACCCTACAGATATAATCAAAATTTAATATCAATTTATTTAAAATGGCTGAAAAATTAACTCCACAAAAAGAAGCTTTATTTTTAAATTATTTAGAAAAATGGCGGAAAGTAGCTCTTTCAACCGAGCCAATTAATCGTAATAAAGCAGAATCAGCAATTAAAGCAGCATATAAATTAATTGATTAACCCGAACCACAAATATTCTTTTTTGATGAACTTTGCGTGGTGTGCGATCGCCCTTGTTTACTTACTTTTGACGAAGAGAATAAATTACACGGTGAAGAGAAACCCGCGATTCGATTTGTGGATGGGTATAGCGTTTATGCTTCTCATGGTGTCTTAATTAAATAAACCAAAAAAATAACCCACCTGTGTGGGTTTTGCTTGTATAGCGGCGGTTTCAACCACCAGATATTCTTAATTCCTAACTCCTAACTTCTAGCTTCCCGCTGGTAACTGCTTCCTCTCAACTTCTTCCGTCACCAAAAGTTCTCTTAAAACTCTTGCTGCTGCTTTCTGCGCGACTTGAGAAGCTATTTTTTGTCCTATAGTTTGCACGTTGGGATTGACTGCAAGTTTACTAATTTGCTCAATGGTTTTCGATAAATCAAAATTACCGCCTTGTTGCAGAATTTTGATGATATTTTGAATATGCTCTAATGTTTCTTTTTCTTCACTAGATGCACCAGGAACTTCAGTAATTGCTGTAACACCAACTCTTTCTCTTAATAATTGAGTCAAGTTGTGCATTACGTTTCTACCTAATGCATCTACTCCTTTAAATAACTCATCTACTAACTTGGTACGAATAAAAGCACCACGCTCGGATGCTAAAAATTCTAATCCTTGATTCAATGCATCGCTAGAATCGTAATCTTGAGAATTACGAGCATTTTTCAACAAGTTTTCTAAGCGATTCCAACGAAAACGACCATCTTTAAATAGTAAGTCTTTTAATGAAGCTCTTAATTGTGGTGATGGATCTGTTAATAATCTTTTGGAAACGTAGGGATATGCTTCGCTGAGAACTTTAAAGTTGGGGTCAATATATATTGCTACGCCTTCCAATGTTACCAAAGAACGAATAATCAAAGCGTAATAAGGTGGTACCCGGAACGGATATTCGTACATTAATTCTGATAAATCATCGGTGATGGTTTTAATATTTAAATCCGCAACGGAAGCACCTTGAGCATCGGCGAATACGTTAGCAAATGCTGGAATAATTGGGGTTAAATCAACATCTGGTGTCAAAAAGTCTAATTTAACGTAGTCGGAGGCTAAAGCATCGAAATCGCGGTTAACTACGTGAACAATTGCTTCAATTAAACCATAACGCTGCGGTGGTTGAATCTCGCTCATCATCCCGAAGTCAAGATAAGCTAATTTTCCGTCGTAGGTAGCTAATAAGTTACCTGGATGCGGATCGGCGTGGAAAAATCCATGTTCTAATAATTGACGTAGGGAACACTGAACCCCTACTTCTACTAAATAACGAGCATCTATACCTAAAGCGGCGATTTCGTTTACTTGAGTTAATTTAAGTCCGTTAATCCACTCCATCGTCAATACGCGACGGTTGGTGTATTCCCAGTATATTTTAGGAACGTATACGTCTTTTAAGTGACCGTAAAGCTGGAAGAAACGCTCGGCGTTTTCGCCTTCGTTGACGTAATCCATCTCTTCAAAGATACGCTCGCCTAATTCATCGAGAATACCAACTAAGTCGCTGCGTACTTGCTTGATGGCTTTTTGTCCCCAAGCTGCCAATCGACGTAATATATATAAATCAATGGTTATACGCTCGCGTAAATCTGGGCGTTGAACTTTGATGGCAACTTCTTCACCAGTACTTCTTAACTTGCCTCGATAAACTTGCCCTAAAGAAGCTGCGGCGATTGGATCTGGTGTCATGTCGGTATAAATTTCTTCCGGACGCGCACCAATTTCTTCTTCAATAAACTGATAAGCAAGCTCGTTGGGGAAAGGTGGTAATTTATCCTGTAGCTGAGTAAATTCTTCTAAATATACTGGGGGAACTAAATCTGGTCTTGTGGACAATGCCTGTCCGATTTTAATATATGCTGGCCCCAACCGCGTTAACAATTCTCGCAATTGAACTGCACGACGACGGTCAGTTTTTACCTTTTTACCAAGTTTGCGATCAAACCATACACCCAGAGCAAAACTGACGGCGGGAAATAAAACTGTAAATATCCGCCCCCAAACCTCGAAAGGTCTTTTCTTGTAATGCGCTGCGATTCCTGAAGCATCGTAACGCAAGCCTAAATGTTCGCTTGTTGTCTCTTCTAAGAGGCTAGTTTTTCGGCGCTCTATGGTAGTCGGAAATTCAACGGTAGCAGTATCTACTTTATTATCTGCAAGCACTAGTTTTGTCTCTTGTGGTGTGGTATTAGGAGGAACTGTCTTCATATTCATGAATTTATCGCACGGCAGCCCAAACGTTAAGTATTGTAACAATTGCTTTCATAAGTGTAACCCATCATGTGGATGGGAATTGTAAATTGGTAATTGGGAATAGGGCATTGGGAATTGGGCATTGGGCATTGGGCATTGGGTATGGTTAGTATTTAGAAATAAATAATTATTTCTCCTTGTCGCCTTGTCTCTCCCCATCTCCCCTCTAACTTTTAACCTTTTTTAACCTTTAACCTTTGACCTTTAACCTTTAACCTTTTAAACTAAGCTTGGTACACTTGTTCGTGAGTGATTCTTTTATCTTTATAATTTGGTAGCTATTTGAGGTTGTTTGGGTTCGATTTCCAGTATCTCAAACTGTATAAGTATTCCGCGTCTGCCTTAACGGAGAATAAGTCTTAATGTTGCTCTCCCTTTATATAGAAAATTTTGCGTTAATTGACAAATTAGAATTAGAATTCGGTGCTGGGTTAAATGTACTTACTGGTGAAACCGGTGCTGGTAAGTCGATTATTCTTGATGCTATCGATGCAGTATTGGGTGGCAAAGTCTCTAGTCGGGTAATTCGCACCGGCAGCAATCGAGCCCTGATAGAAGGTACTTTTACTTCTAATTCTGCTTTGGCTGCTTGGTTGACAGAGCAAGAAATTGATTTACTTGACGAAAATTCAGTAGTTATAAGTCGTGAGGTGACTGTAAGTACTAGCAGCGTCCGCAGTCGTTCGCGGGTAAATGGTGTTTTGGTGAACCGTCAGTTAATGAATGGTTTGCGGGAGCGTCTGGTGGAAATCACCGCTCAAGGACAAAATGTATTGGTAGGGCAATCTACACAGGTTCGTAACTGGTTGGATTCCTATGGTGGTGATGCTTTAATTAAGCAGCGTTCGGTTGTTGCTGCTGCTTTTAGTCATTATCATGAAGCACATTTATTATTAGAACGTCGTCGAACTTCGGAACGGGAACGTTTACAAAAACTCGATCTATTAACTTACCAAGCGAAAGAATTAGGAGAGGCGAATCTTAACGAACCCAACGAATTAGAAAAGCTTTTACAAGAACAAGAGCGCCTTAATCATGTTGTTGAATTGCAACAGATGAGTTACAAAGTTTACCAAGATTTATATCAAAGTGATGGTGGAGGTTCCACAGCTACAGACTTGCTGGGCAATAGCGAATCTACTTTGATGAATATGGTAGAGTTCGACACTGAGGAACTGCAACCACTATTAGAATTAATTAGGGATGCTCAATCCGCAGTGACGGAAGTAGCCAGACAAATGAACGCTTACGGAGACGGCTTAGAGGCAGATCCCCAAAGATTGGATGAAGTTGAAGAGCGAATTCGAGAATTAAAGCACATTTGTCGTAAATATGGTCCTTCACTAGCTGAAGTCATCGAACATTACAATGGCATTCAGGAACAGTTGAACGAGCTTAACGATGGTGAAAAATCCATTGAAAGTTTAGAAAAACAAGAGCAAGAATGTTTGGATAAACTAACTGCTGAATGCAGCAAGTTAACTAAATTGCGTAGCGCTACAGCTGCTTTACTGGAAGCGGAAATTATCAGGGAATTAAAACCCCTAGCAATGGATAAAGTGCAATTCAAAGTTGAGATAGCACCAATTTCTCCTACTGCTAGCGGCAGCGATAAAATTAGTTTTCTGTTTAGTCCGAATCCAGGTGAACCGCTGCAACCCTTGTCAGAAACTGCCTCTGGTGGTGAAATGAGCCGTTTCTTACTAGCATTAAAAGCTACATTCTCAGCCTCAGACAGTCCCGGAACAATGGTATTTGACGAAATTGATGTCGGTGTTTCCGGTAGAGTTGCCCAGGCGATCGCCGAGAAATTACATCAATTAAGTTTGCAGCTTCAGGTATTGTGCGTTACTCACCAACCTTTAGTAGCCGCAATGGCTGACCAGCATTTTCATGTAAATAAGCAGGTTATCAATCAACTAAAAGGTAAAAAAGAAAACAACGGTCATGGCGAAGAGCGTACCGTAGTTAGAATTAAACCTCTGGATAACTTAGATAAACGACGGGATGAATTAGCGCAGCTAGCTGGTGGGAAATCAGCCAGCGATGCAGTAGCTTTTGCCGATTCCTTGTTAGCGAAAGCAGCGACTCATCGAGAGGGGAAGGGGAAAGGGAAAGGGAGGAAGAAGAAAACGTAATTAATGTTCTTAAGTCACCTTCAGACTGGAAGTCTGGGGCTACACAAATAAAGCCCGACGACCTGGGCTATAAGAAACTGGGATTTACAGCCCACCTTGCGGTGGGCTTCGCAATCATAGCCCCAGCCTTATAGGCTGAGGGCATTATTTGAAACTATGCCTTACAAAGATTTTAGTATTTCCGAAGTAACACAAAAATTTGATTTAACACTAGTTGGAGATGAATGTTTTCTTCCAGAGGTAGAGCCTGTTTCACCAAGCTCTTATATTGCAGAATATTTAAAAGAAAGTATTCCTTTAGCAATTGCAATGGGTTCTGGGAAAGCGCGTTCCGAACTTATTATCAGTCCGATTTTATTTGAAGTCAGAAAGATTTTGAATAAAGAAATCAGCTTCTTTTCCGGTGAAGAATTCAATGTTGATAAAGATTTAGCATTAACAGGAGTTTGCGATTTTATAGTTAGTCTTTCTCCCGAGCAGCTATTTATTGAAGCACCGGTATTAGTAATTATAGAAGCTAAGAAGGAGAATTTTAAAGATGTTTTAGGACAGTGTATTGCTCAAATGGTTGCTGCACAAAAGTTAAATGCGAAACAAGATGAGTCACTAACTGTTTATGGAAGCGTTACTAATGGCAATTTATGGAGCTTTTTAAAATTAGAAGAAGACATTGTCACTATTGATTTTACCGAATATTCTATTTTGCCAGTGGAAAGGTTGTTAGGTATCTTAGTCTGGATGATGCGCGATGGCTTAGACTGAGATGGATTTTTATAAAATCAAAGAGAACTAATTTTTTCTTGGATTAAGATTTCCATATTTTCATATGAACTATTTCCTTCTACCCATATTTCAATAAGCTCGCTAGCTACTGATGCTGATTCCTGGGAAAGTTCGCAGGCAATTACTATTTCTTCAACAAAATCTTGTGTTGTATCAATAGGACCAAATTTATCCATCCATGCTCCAAAAATGATTTTGTTTTCAGTAGGTTCATGTTGATAAATAGCAATACCTTTTCTACTATCTGGCGATATCAAGCTATACATTGGATTACCATCCAAGAAAATAACGTTCAACCAAACCATCCATCCGTGTGTTATTCCTTGATGTTTGAGAAGAATAGTCTCACATAAATCACGCCAAAAGCTTTCACAAGCTTTATATTCCTCAATACTTGACAAAAAATTCTTATATAAATGATTAACCATATATTGAATTTATGGTGCGTTACTCTCGTAATAACATACCCTACAAAAAACTTCTCTTAAACCTCTTCCCTCTACGCTCTCTGCGCCCTCTGCGGTTTATCATAAAATCCTAAATAGCACAAAAGTAACCCAGCAATGACATCAACCCTCACCAAAAACCCAATTCAAACCGATAAATTACCTGCCGGTGGTACAAATCCAGATCAATTTGATGTATTGGAAGCCTGGTATCCGATTCACTCGAAGAACTTTTAGATAGATATCATTCCCATACCAAACACTGTGGAAGCTGTAGGAAAGCACTTGCGATAATTCAGAAAGGGAGGGTTGCGATCGCAGTTTTGACAGCAGTAATTTGGGCAATGATACCCATAACAACTTTATTACAAACTAGTACAGTAGTTTTGCTATTATCACTTTCTGCGGTATTTCTTTTATTTGGTAGCGCATGGTTTGGTTTGGGGAGATTGAAAAGCTGATGTACCGAGGTGAAGAAGTACCTCCGCGTAATTTACCTAAGAAGTAGAATGTAGAGACGGGGCGCAGTGCTACGTTTCCCAAAAATTACCGCAACAAAGCGAAATGATAAAAAACATCTTTATAATTTCTATAAACTCGGTTTTTTCAAAAAAATCGGGTTTCTTGATGCTTATAAATAAATCATAATGCTATAACTGACGTATCAAATTATATAGCAATCATTTCTTATATTCCCCATTTCCTTTACGCTACCGAAACTTTTTTCTCTTATCTAAATTCTAATTAAATAGCACCATAAAAATCTCTACAATGTCCGAAATATCTCGTAGAAAATTATTAAAACAAGGTACAACCGCTTTTATAAGTCTTTCAACTCTGAGCTTACTTAAATTCCTGGCTGATTCTGTTTCCGCAGCAGAAACAGTTGTCGGTAATTTGGAAACCCAAATTCCCAGATTGATGAGAAATAACCGAATCCCCGGTATTTCTGTAGCAATGATTCGGGATGGGGAATTATTTTGGAATAAAAGCTTTGGAGTTAAACACCAATATAATAAACAACTCGTTACTGACGAAACTATCTTTGCTTGTGCATCCTTGACTAAACCATTGTTTGGTTATGCAGTTTTAAAAATGGCTGAAAGAAAAGAAATTGATTTAGATGCACCTTTAACAAAATACACCGATAAACCTTTA
The DNA here is from genome assembly GCF_000316665.1 of Rivularia sp. PCC 7116. Lineage (GTDB taxonomy): Bacteria > Cyanobacteriota > Cyanobacteriia > Cyanobacteriales > Nostocaceae > Rivularia. Next base: position 4,711,396 of record NC_019678.1, read on the forward strand.
ATTTCTGATTCTCGAATTCAAAAAGTAACTGCTCGCAGAGTCTTATCTCATACTACTGGTTTTCCTAATTGGAGCGGTAGCAAACCTGTGTGGTTTAAGAATAATCCGGCAACAAAGTTTGGTTATTCCGGAGAAGGTTTTTTATATTTACAAAGTGTAGTTGAAAAAATTACCGAACAACCTTTAGAAGAGTATTTACAACAGCAAATATTGAAACCTTGGGGAATGAATAGCAGCAGCTTAGTTTGGCAACCCGAATATGCCAATATTGCGAGTTACGGACACAATCGTCAACTTAAACCTAGAGCGATGAGTAAACCAAAAGCAGCGGTATCTGCTGGAAGTTTACGTACTACTGCTGCTGAATATGCTCAATTTCCTATCGCGATGATGAAACCGGGAACAGTTGATAGTAGTTATTTAACCGAAGCAAGTTTACAGCAGATGTTAACTCCGCAAATTAAACTTAGCTATTCCCTTGATTGGGGTTTGGGTTGGGGATTGGAAAAAACGAATAAAGGTAACTTCTTTTGGCATTGGGGAGATTTAGTTACTTTTAAAAGTTTTACCGCAGCTTCCAAAGATTTAAAAACGGGAATTGTAATTTTAACTAACAGTCAAAACGGATTAAAAATCTGCGAAAGAATTGTTAATCAAGCAATCGGTGGAAAGCACCCTGCATTTAAATACTGGATGATTGATTATTAATAAAAATTAAAAACCTCACCCTTACTCCCTCTCCTTATTAAGGAGAGGGAAAATACAAATCAATTATTTTGTTTTAGCCAACATCATATTTGACTGATTGACGTTGAATTTATAGCCAATACCAAAATCGATGGGTTTTATATCTTGCTTGCTTGCATAAACTCTTCTCAAATCTGACTGATAGCGATTGCTAAATAAACCAATGGGACGAGTATAATTACCGTAGAATTCCAAATCCCATTTAGTTTGATCGAAGGATTTCAAAGGCATTCCAGAATCATCCTGCAATACATGGCTGCTAGCAGTCAATATAGTATCTCTAATACCGGAAAAACTACCGTTGTACATCAAGTAAGAAGCAGCTTTTAAATAAGTTACGGGATTATCAAGTTGACTAACAAACTGTGTCAATTCTGGGTGTTTGCTTAAACCAGAGTTTGATAAATCTGTAGAGAAATAATACAAAGTACGGGGTTCTGATTCTCCTTGGGGAACAAAAGCAATTTTGACTCCAGGTACCATTCCTTTTTCAAATTGCTTGATTTTAGAATTTTTATCCAAGCCAATATATTGTAGATCGAGGATACGATTATTAGTCCGTGCCATAAACACGTACAAAATCGGTAATACTCCTTGTTTTCGCAAATCAACTTTCATATCGTTAGTACGAAAGAAGCTAAATTGCAGAATTTCTGATAAAGAACTTCTGGCTTTACTTAATGCGGCATTACTTTCGCTAGCAGAAAGTTTAGCAAAATCTGGAACTTTTCCAACTGGTTCTAAACCAATTAATATCAATTCTTTAGCTTTAGGAAATAAAGAGAAAGAATAGAGAAAATCTGGGCCACTGAAGGGATAGAAAATGGTTGGTGATTTGGCATTAATTTCCTGTAACTCTTTATCTCTCCATTTTCTTACTTTTGCTAATTGTCTATTTTCTAATTGAGACCAAGCATTTTTATAGTAATTTTGATGAGAATTCCAACCTCTTACTTGCTGTACTTTCGCAAAAGGACTTTGACTGCCAACTTCCATCCCCGCAAGCAATTTTGCTGTATCCGTCAATTTGACAGATTTTGCTTTATCAAATTTAGCTAAAGGGTCTACAGGTTTAGCTGGTTCAGATTTTTTAATAGCGTTACTTGTGATTGAATTAGCATTAATATTTTCGTTGGAATTACAACCTTGTAGTAATAGTAATGCAGCAATACCAGTACTTAAAAAAGCGGAAACTAATTTATTTTTTTTCATGATTTTAGGGAAAATGTGTCAAAGTGATTTATTTACCAGTACGATTACTATCAAAACCTACTGTCTGAATAATTATTTTTCATTAAATTGGGTTTGATTGTTGTCGCTTTGATATGCAGATACATACTTCGCTTCTTCCTTAACCGAAGACCAGCCCATTTTGTTTTTTGATGCAATAAAATAGACAATTAAACCAATTAATAACGTTGCCATTCCCGTTAAAGATTCTTTCGGTTTATCAATTAAAATAAACACCAACATCCAGGCACTAATTCCTAGGAAAATAAGCGGTGTTATCGGATAACCCCAAGTCTGATAAGGTCGAGATGCTTCGGGATATCGAAATCGGTAAACAAAAACCCCTAAAACTGTAATAAATGAAGATAAAGTTAGGGTAAATCCGAGATAAGTAATAACTGCTTGAAAACTAGATGTGAGTATCAAAACAGTAACTATAAATAGCTGTAGTAAAATTGCCAAATATGGAATTCCACTAGAATTTTTCCTAGCAAGTAGTTTAAATAAAGGAATATCTTCACCAATTGCTTGAGTAACTCTGGGACCAGCTAAAACCATTGAGCTAATAGAACTTACTAATCCTAATGAGATAAGAATGCCCATGATTCTAGCCCCAACAACACCAAAAATTTGATTGGCGGCTATATATCCAATTTCTAGTTCTCCTACCAATTTATTAATTGGTGTTGTATATAAAAAGATAAAGTTTAATAGTAGATATAAACCCATTACAATCAAAGTTCCGAATATTAAAGAACGAGGCAGATTTTTTTCTGGCTCTTCTACCTCACTAGCTAAATAAACGGCTGCATTCCATCCTGAATAAGAGTAAGTTACATAAACTAACGAAATTGCAAAAGGAGAACTAAAAACTAAATTTACATCTCCCATTGAGGGTAAAAAACCTAATTGTTGAGGTTCAGCTAAACTCAAACCGCAGACAATCAAAATTACAATTAATAGAACTTTCAAAATCGTAAATATCTGTTGAAAGTAACTACCAAATGTTTTACTTTTACTATGAATCAAAGAAACGCCGATAACTACAGCTAAACCAATAACTGTTGAAGAAAATACCGGAAACACACCTTTGAAATATGCTCCTAAAGCCATTGCTGCTGCTGCGATTGGTGCAGCAAAACCTACTGTCACCGATACCCATCCAGATAAAAAACCTACTACTGGATGATATATACGAGATAAATAATAATATTCGCCACCCGAATGAGGCATCGCTGCACCTAATTCGCCATAGCTTAAAGCACCGCATAAAGCGAAAACTCCACCCACTAGCCATAAAAACAATAGGGTGAAACCAGATTTTATATCCACCACTTGAAAGCCTAAGCTAGTGAATACACCTGTACCTATCATATTGGCTACCACAATACAGGTTGCAGTAAACAAGCCGATCGTTTTTGATTGAAGTTGCTGATTGGAAGACATTATTTTTTTTCAGCAATATTACTGATTTAACTGTGCTGTAAACAACTCAAGTTCTAGCTTAATAAATGATTAGATAGCATCCTAGGAAATGCCGAATTTTCTCTAAAATTCTATAAAGTTGATTTATATTTTTAAATAAATTTCTGTTTGCCTAAAAGTTAATACGTACTCTTATAGTAAGAATAAACACATTTATAATATATTCTAGAGTCTAAGAGTTTGATACAAAGCCAATATACTTAGCAAATTATAGTTACTTAAAATACTCAGCAATAACCGCTATTTTGTTAAATCAGCCTCATGATTATTTTAATTACGCAATTTTTATTGATATGTTTCTAGTTCTTTTGAACTACATTAGATTAACAAAAGTCAATTGAGCTAAAAAGCTTGTTTGTATTTCTTCCTTGCGATACAAGAACGACTACCTAGAAAATTTCTCCCCTTCTCATTCATTTAGTAATCTTCTACTGGCATAGAAGTAATTGCTTTTATTATTTTTTTTCAGAAACTTTTTTACTTGCTGACACTGATGCAATTTAATACGTCACGCCTGTTAACTTTTTCAAAAAAATGGGAATAATATCAGCATAGTCATGTAGGAATTAAAACTTACTATTAAATGCACAATTTTATGAAAATTATCTAGAAAACAGTTTTTAATGAATGAATTTAGAGCTAATTCTTTCTTCTGCAATACTTTTATCGTAAAACTTTTAAAAGAGGTAAAGTAGCTGGTCGCTAACCAAATATAAGTATATTTACGCTTTTTTAAGAGCTATTGAATTAATGTGTTTTTTCACATTGAGCTATCAAAGAAATTAGCAAAGGACTTCATTCTAATTGCGATCATGTATTTTAAGACCTGTAATAGGGCGTTTAATACTTGTATTGCGAATTTTATTTTTACTGTTTACTTGTCTACGTATCTTTCTCAATGACGTTTTATTTGATGAAAGATTAAACTGTGGATAATGCTCTTTCTAAATAAAGCAAGAATGTTAAAATCTTTTTTCTTTATTAATTAAAGACGAAAGAAACAGGGGTGTTATGCAAAAATGCATATCTTTATTTATTTGTATTAAGTCGATTTTTGCTTAAAGCAGGATTGACTTAAGCCTATCAGCAGATTTATCGCTTAAGCGAATCAAATAATAAAACAAATCTTATATCAAAAGGCAGCTATGTCAGTCTACCAACGTAGTCGCAATGAAACCACCGATTTAATTATTGGTGAAAACACTCAGGGGAAGCACGACTTTATTCAAGATTCTACTCGTTTAGACGCTTTGGGTCAGCAACAGGAAGGAACTATATCGACTTTCCTTGCTCCTTTGACTCAAGATACTTTTAAACAAGTAGTTAAAGATGTAGAGCATAAATTGCAGATTGTTAATCAAACCTTGTCCATGTTGGACTCGAAAGGATTTGAAGCAATTTTGCAAGAAATGCTACAGTCTATCACTCTAAAAACTGGTGAGTTATTAGGTGCTGATAGAACAACTATATTTCTTTTAGATGAAGAAAAACAAGAACTATATACCATTGTTGCAGAAGGTGAAGGAAAGCGTTCTTTAGAAATTCGCATACCGGCAAATAAAGGTATTGCTGGCGAAGTTGCCACTGATAAAAAAGTAGTAAATATTCCCTACGATTTCTATAACGATAATCGTTCTTCTTTTGCCCGAGAGCATGAAAAAAGAACTGACTATCGTACCTATACCATGCTGGCTTTACCTTTACTTAACGAACAAGGTAAATTAGTTGCCGTAGTACAACTTTTAAATAAACTAAAACCAGATAGTAGCAGTGAAATCCCTTTAAGCGAACGTATCGATGTTGACGGTTTTACTGATGCTGACGAGCAATTATTTCAAGAATTTGCACCTTCTATCAGACTAATTTTAGAATCATCGCATTCTTTTTACATTGCAACTCAAAAACAAAGAGCTGCTGAAGCGTTGATGAAAGCAATTAAGTCACTTTCGCAAAGTGGTCTTGATTTAGAAGAGACACTGAAGCGGGTGATGGATGAAGCTAAGCAACTAATGAATGCAGATCGTTCTACTTTATGGCTAATAGACCGCGATAGCCAAGAATTATGGACGAAAATTACTCTTGACGATGGTTCGACTAGAGAGTTACGAGTACCGATGGGTAAAGGTTTTGTTGGTCAAGTTGCATCTACTGGCAAAATACTCAATATTGCCTTTGATTTGTATGATAATCCCGACTCTGACACAGCTAAACAAATAGATCGGCAAACAGCTTACCGTACCTGTAGTTTGCTTTGTATGCCGGTATTTAATAGCGACAAAGAATTAATCGGCGTAACTCAACTAGTAAATAAGAAAAGTAAAAAGCAATCTGCTCCCTATAACCCCGAAGATTGGCCAAAAGCTCCTGAATGCTTCCAAGCAAGTTTCGATAGAAATGACGAAGAGTTTATGGAAGCTTTTAATATACAAGCAGGCGTAGCGCTACAAAACGCTCAATTATTCGCCACTATCAAGCAACAAGAACAAATGCAGCGCGATATTCTTCGCAGCCTTTCCAATGGTGTAATTTCTACTGATAGCAAAGGTAATATCCTTGCCGCAAATGAAAGCGCCTTGCGTTTGTTGGGATTAGAAGAACAAGAACGATTAGAAGGGAAATTAATTAACGACATTATTAATATTAAAGAAAACGACTTTGATAAATGGTGCCAAGATGCTTTAAATGCCGACGATAAATTACGCGAACAATATTATCCGGATCGCACTCTTATCAGCCATGAATCTTTAGAAAACAGCATTAATTTATCGATAAACACTATTGCAGACGCAAGCGACAACTCACAAGTTAGAGGTGCGCTGGTTGTCATGGACGATATCAGCGACGAAAAGCGGCTCAAGAGTACAATGTACCGCTATATGACTCAAGAACTCGCTGAAGAATTACTTAAATTAGACGATGCAAAACTAGGCGGTGATAGAAAAGAAGTTTCGATTCTATTTTCCGATATTCGCGGCTACACCACTCTTACTGAAAACCTGGAAGCTGAAGAAGTCGTAGGTATGCTCAATGAATACTTCGAGTCAATGGTGGAAGCAGTTTTTAAACATAAAGGCACCCTAGATAAATACATCGGCGATGCCATCATGGCTGTATACGGTTCCCCGTTACCTTTACAAAACCATGCTTGGATGGCAGTACAAACTTCCTTAGAAATGCGTCGGCGTTTAGAAGATTTTAATACTCGTCGTCATGCAGATAATAAACCACAAATCAAAATTGGTATAGGTATTAACTCAGACGTTGTAATCAGTGGAAACATTGGTTCTAGCAAACGTATGGAATTTACCGCAATCGGCGATGGTGTCAACCTTGGCTCTCGTTTGGAAAGCGTCAGCAAACAGTACGGCTGCGACATTATTATCAGTGATAATACTTATGAGCCTTGCAAACATTTAGTATGGGCAAGGGAATTAGACTACATTAGGGTAAAAGGTCGTAACGAACCAGTATCAATATACGAATTAATTGGTTTGCGTAATGATAATGTTTGTGGCGACAAACTAACGGCAATTGAACATTATCATAAAGGACGCGAATACTACATTAATCGTCAATTTACCTCAGCGAAACAGCAATTCGCTAAAGTCTTGGAAATTCAGGAAAATGACAAAGCCGCCATATCTCATCTCAAGCGCTGCCACTATTGGCTAGATAATCCTCCATCCGAAGCTGACTGGGACGATGGAGTTTGGACATTTAAGGAAAAATAGAGGTTAGTTGTTAGTTGCCCTACTTGATAATGGTGGGGCTTTATTATTTTAAATACTTCTGCCCCCTTAGAAGATTACCTATTTTTATGAGAGGGGGAAGAGAGGGCAAAGCAAAGGAAAAAGTAATTAATATACTCAAATAATTTATAGTAACTTTTATTACAATTCTACAGAAAAAGAATTTAGAAGCATTAAGGGCACCCAGATTGTGTGATAATAACCAAGCCTTTAGCTTTCCCTTAAGGAAACATTATTACCGTGCAGTCAACCGATAACATGAATGAACTGGTTGAAGCCTTACAACAGCCAGCAGATTTAACCTTCGAGCTACCCGATCCCGAAGATGAAGCAATTCCTGAAACAGAGTTTCTCCAGCAGTTAGATGTAGCTTGGCAGGTATGCGACAAATTTGATTTACAAACCGATATCTGGCGAGGAAGAATTTTACGGGTAGTTCGCGATCGCGAAAAAAAAGGAGGAGATGGACGCGGTACTGGCTTTCTAAAATGGCTCAAGGAACGAGAAATTAGTAAGAGTAATGCTTATGCTTTGATTGAGTTAGCAAACAGCGCCGATACTCTCTTAGAAGAAGGCAAGCTAGAGCCAAGTTCGATTAATAACTTTAGTAAACGGGCATTTGTAGAAACTGCTAAAGCTTCACCAGAAGTACAGGTGATGGTAAGTGAAGCTGCCCAAAATGGCGATCGCATCACTAGAAGAGAAGTCAAGCAGCTTTCTGAAGAATGGACGGCAATGTCCTCAGATTTATTACCACAACCGGTGAAGCAGAAGGTAGCAGATAACACTCTTCCTCCTCGTTATCTAGCACCACTGGTAAAAGAAATGGAAAAATTACCAGAACCTCATCAAGTAGTAATTCAAGATGAAATCACCGCCAACCCGGATGTCGAAACTCTTAAAAATGCGACTTCCGAAGCGCGTTACCTCGCAAAATATCTGAAAGCAGCCGTGCAGGTGCAAGCTCTTGCCAATGAAGAAGTCGATATTGAAACAGCTTTAGAAGAAGCCCAAAGAGTAGGATGCATGAATATCGCCGCCGATTTAGTTAACCAAGCATCTGCGATTGAGCAAACCATAGCCAAACTATACATGACTTGGAAACGTATCGCTAACTTGTCAGATAGACTTTACGTAGATACAGGTGCTTCCACGCCACATTTAAGATCGCTCCTTGATTGTTTAGAACCTCTGGGTGGAGAAATAATGGAATTACAAATTAGCGGCACCACCGAACGCACAGTCCGCTTACAAATTAACGAGGAGTAATAGTTAATAAGTAATCAGAATAAGTGTTTATTTCATATGTAGTTAAAGTGTTTAATTTTTGTACTTTTACTTATTACTCTGCCTTTTTAAGCGCTTTCACTACGTTAATTTTGGCACTGCTTAAATTTGTTTATATGTTGAGTTGCGTTAATTCTGGATTAAAAGCAGGCGCACAAATCAAAACATTACTAAATATAGTCTGAATTCAATAGTATGAATTCACATCTTGCATCAGTGAGTCTATTCCCGGTTTCTTGTTGGTTAAGAAACGAAATAACAATACTTTCACGAAGAGAAGCCGGGTTTATTTGAACTTCTTGAAAATGGTGCAAGATATTAGATGAATGAACTTTATTATTCTACAGAAATTGACGGTTCAAAACAAAAAATCACTATTCCCCATTTGTTATTGACTGCTTAAAGTTCGCTATCAACTATAAATATTGCTCCCCGCATTTGTAAATCAAGCTTAACAGACCTAGAAATACCTTTATTGTACCCAAATAAAGCATTCTCTACGTTTGCACCATTAAGGTCAGTATGGCTTAAATTAGCACCGACCAAATAAGCATTACTTAAGTTAGCTGTGGTTAGAAATGCATTACTAAAATTCGTATAGCTGAAATTAGAATTAACCAAATTAGCGTACCGTAGATCGGCACCAGATAAATTGACACAACTTAGATTTGCATTACTTACATCAGCGCCGCGTAAATCAGCAGTTTTCATTACAGCATCACGCAAATCAGCACCACACAACTCAGCTTCACTCAAACTTGAAATACTTAAATTAGCATCTCGTAAATCAGCACCTACTAGTTGAACTCCGTCAAGCAAGGCTTGACTCAAATTAGTACCATTTAGTTTGGCTCCTGCCAGATAAGCATATTGCAAATGAACTCGACTTAAGTCAGCACCAATAAGGTTAGCGCGAGTTAAATTTACACCAATTAATCTGCTACCAGGAAAATCTCTCTCCCCTGCCGCATAACGCTGAAGTAGTTCGCTTGAACTTGATGCCATCAATACAGCGGGTAGGTTTTTCTCATCCACTTTGTTCATTATGAAATAGATGCTTGAATTTACTTTAAAGCTTAATCTAAAACCCTTTACCTGCAACTCATTATTGATGACACTTTATCTTATTGCCTAAAAATCATTACCTTGAGATGCAATTGTCCTTACACCGGGTTATTACGGATGTATGACAGTTAATGTAGTGGCATAGCTTTAGAGGAGACGAGGGAGACGAGAGAAGGGGAAGAGGGGGAAAAGGGGGAAGAATTAATTATTTTTAACTCCTCACTCTCACCAATTACCAATTACCAATTACCAATTACCAATTACCAATGCCCAATTCCCAATACTTAATTCTTAATACCCGTCGTTGCGATACCGCGAATAAACTGCCGTTGACCGATAAGGAATAGTAACATTACGGGTACGGTGGCTATTGTGACTGCTGCCATTAGTAAAGGCCAATTATTAGTGAATTGTTCTTGAAATTCAGCTAAAGCTAGCTGTACCGTTCTTAATTCCGGGCGGGTTGTAAATACTAAGGGTTTAAATAAATCGTTCCATTCGCCAATAAAGGTAAATAAAAATAATGTTACTAATGCAGGACGGGCAAGAGGCAACATTACTTGCCATAATATTTGCAGCCTCGAAGCTCCATCTATAGCTGCTGCTTCTTCCAACTCTATAGGAATACTTTTGAAATACTGCCTTAATAAGAAAATACCGAAACCGTTGGCAGCAGTGGGTAAAATCAGCGCCCAATAGGTATTTATCAAGTGTCCCCACTTTAGAACTAAAAACACTGGAATTACCAGCAACTGAAAAGGTATTACTAACGTCGCTAAAACTATTAGCAGTAATAACTCGCGTCCTCTAAACTTTAATCTTGCTAATGCATAACCTGCCAATGCCGAAGTTATAATTTGAAAAGAAGTTACTGTTAGTGCTACTAAGGTAGAGTTAGCAAACGCTAGTAAAAATTTACCTCGCCCCCATGCATCGCGGTAATTAGATAAAGACCAGCCATTTTGCGGTAACACGCTTTGAGTTGTTTGTCCCTGGGAGAATGATGTTAGGAAAACCACAAGCAGCGGCAATAGGATAATAGCCGCCAATAGTATTAGCACTCCTAGGGTAAGAAGGTTACTGTCCTTTTTCGTTCGGCTTGGTTTGAACATAAATAAAGCTTTATCCAAGCATTAGTTTTTCTGTTACTAGAGCAATCGCCCCCAGCAACAGCTAATCTATAACATAGTGGCTTGTTAAGTAAAATTAAACCACGTAAATTCTGTTGATGATGAAGGATGACCAATGAAGTACAAAACTTAAAGTAGCCGATACCAGCAATTGAGAGGAAAGTAATTTATACCTTGGAATTCAGACCAGCAATAGGTTTGGTCGCTGTGGTAGATATTACATTCTTCTAAATTCATCGATACAGTTCAACTTCATTTGTGTTTCATCACAACGAATGCATTACATACTTTCATATCTGGAGGGAATCCAAGATGCAGGAGCTTATATCCCCATCTGAACTTGATTATCGCAGCGAAACATATAAAAGTGCTTTCAGCCGCATTAATGCAATTGTGGTTGAAGGAGAGCAAGAAGCATACGAAAATTATTTATCACTGGGGCAATTGCTACCAGATAAGAAAGATGATTTAGTTCGTCTCTCTAAAATGGAGATGCGCCACAAGAAAGGTTTTCAAGCTTGTGCTAAAAATCTTGAGGTAACGGCGGATATGGAATTTGCTAAGGAGTTTTTTGCTCAACTGCATCAAAACTTCCAAGAAGCTGCCGCAGAAGGTAAAGTCGTTACCTGCTTATTAATTCAATCTTTGATTATCGAATGTTTTGCGATCGCTGCTTATCACATTTTTATTCCAGTAGCAGATGATTTTTCTCGCAAAATTACAGAAGGTGTTGTTAAAGACGAATATACTCACCTCAACTTTGGAGAAGTTTGGCTAAAAGAGCATTTTGAAGAATCTAAAGCCGAATTAGAAGAAGCAAACGCTCAAAACCTTCCTATCGTTTGGAAGATGCTCAATGAAGTAGAAACAGACGCTGAAGTAATGGCAATGCCTAAAGATGCTTTAGTAGAAGACTTTATGATTCAATACGGAGAAGCTTTAAGTAATATTGGCTTTACGACTCGCGATATCATGCGTCTTTCTGCATACGGTCTTAGAGCTGCTTAAATTTTAGTAGCTTTCAAAGCCAAATGGCTAATTCGATCAATTAGCTATTGGAATGCTCCTCGTACCGTTTGCGGTTTTTCAGAGGAGCAGTTCTCGTGGTGTCTATTTATATTCCACGCCTTCAATCCTTTAACACAGCATAAGCCGAAATTAATAGTTCATGTTTGGTCTAATCGGACATCTTACAAGTTTAGAACACGCTCAAAGAGTAGCTTTGGAATTAGGTTACCCAGAATATGCCGACCAAGGCTTAGATTTCTGGTGTAGTGCCCCGCCTCAAATAGTCGATAATATTACGGTGACAAGTGTAACCGGACAAAAAATCGAGGGGCGGTATGTCGAATCTTGCTTTTTACCAGAAATGCTGGCAAACCGCCGCATGAAAGCTGCTACTCGTAAAATCCTGAATGCGATGGCTCATGCTCAAAAGAATGGTATAAATATTACAGCTTTAGGCGGTTTTTCCTCGATTATCTTTGAGAATTTTAAGTTAGAGCAATTCCCTCAAATCCGCAACATAAAATTGGAGTTTGAACGGTTTACTACGGGAAATACTCATACTGCTTACATTATTTGTCGGCAAGTAGAGCAAGCCTCAAAGAAACTTGGCATAGAACTCGATAAAGCAACAGTTGCGGTATGTGGTGCTACAGGAGATATTGGTAGCGCCGTTTGTCGTTGGTTGGATGCAAAAACAAATGTCAAGGATTTACTATTAATTGCGCGTAATGCCGAGCGCCTTTCATCCTTGCAATCTGACCTAGGGCGTGGAAAAATAATGGGTTTAGAGGAAGCGTTACCTCTAGCAGATATTATTGTTTGGGTTGCCAGTATGCCCAAAGGTATGGAGATTGACTCGACGGTGTTGAAGAAACCTTGCTTGCTAATTGATGGTGGCTATCCTAAAAATTTAGGAACTAAAGTTCAGCATCCCGAGATACACGTACTCAACGGCGGCATTGTAGAACATTCTCTTGATATTGATTGGAAAATCATGAACATTGTCAATATGGATGTTCCAGCACGTCAACTCTTTGCTTGTTTTGCCGAATCAATGCTGCTTGAATTTGAAAAGTTATATACTAACTTTTCTTGGGGACGCAATCAGATTACCGTAGAGAAAATGGAGCAAATTGGTAAAGTTTCCGTTAAACACGGATTTCGCCCGCTGCTGGTGTGACAGTTAACAGTTAACAAAGGGGCTTAACAGAAAATAATCCTTAATCAAGGCAAGCGGGATTATTACTCGCTCAACAAAACAAAGGATATTTTTGCTAGTGGAGTTCTCTAGCAGTTAACAGTTAACGGTTAGTAGTTATGAGTTAAGAGTGAGAAAGAGTGCAGAACTAAGGGTTTCCACCTCACTGGCTTTATCGGAAGTAATTTTCAAAGTGGGGAACCTGGAAGTATAGATTCTTCCCTTTGTTACGGCTTTACGGAGAAACCCAACTCTGCACCCGATCTCACCCCAATGCAGCGGCTTCCCACCTTCCGATTACCAGTTCGCGAGCGGTTGCGGTAAGCTTGTCCACCGTTCATTAACACAAGAGCGTCTGCGGTATTCTCACTCATGCTTTACAAGCGTCAGGGTGCGGCTCAGATTTTCCCCGCAGAGTGGGAAATTATTGACTCGTGTTTCTTAACTCGTAACTCATAAACTGCTGTTTTAAGTAACTCACAACTCATTATTCAAACAATGGCTACACAAGAGCGTAAACCGCTACTTTTAGACTTTGAAAAGCCTCTAGCAGAATTAGCAAATCGAATTGAGCAGATTCGTAAACTTGCGGAAGAAAATGGTGTTGATGTAACGTCACAGATACATCAATTAGAAGCACGTGCTACGCAGTTACGTGAAGAAATTTTCAGCAGTCTTTCGCCTACACAGCGCCTACAAGTTGCTCGTCACCCGCGCCGCCCTAGTACTCTAGACTACGTCCAAGCAATTACTGATGAATGGATAGAATTACACGGAGATAGATGTGGTTCGGACGATCCAGCTTTAGTGGGTGGATTAGCTCGCTTGGGAAATCAACCTGTAGTAATTTTAGGTCATCAGAAAGGACGGGATACAAAAGATAATATCGCCCGTAACTTTGGTATGGCTTCTCCTGGGGGATATCGTAAAGCTTTACGATTGATGGAACATGCCAATAAATTTGGAATGCCTATCATCACTTTTATTGATACTCCCGGCGCTTTACCTACCGTGATCGCCGAACAACAAGGGCAAGGTGAAGCGATTGCTTACAACTTACGACAAATGTTTTCTTATGATGTACCAATTATCTGCACCGTAATCGGTGAAGGTGGTTCCGGTGGAGCGCTCGGGATTGGAATCGGCGATCGCGTCATGATGTTTGAACATGCCGTATACACCGTTGCAACACCTGAAGCCTGTGCGGCAATTTTGTGGAAAGACGCAGCTAAAGCTCCTCAAGCAACATCAGCTTTAAAAATTATTTCTCACGACTTGAAAAATTTAGGCATTATCGATCAAATATTAACAGAACCAATCGGTGGCGCTCATTCCAACCCCTTGCAAGCCGCGAAAACACTCAAAGGAGCGCTACAAGAAAATTTAGAAGTACTCAACAATTTAACATCTCAAGAAAGAAAAGAACTACGCTATCAAAGATTTCGTAAAATGGGAGTTTTCACCGAAGCCGCCCATTGATAACTTCGATATGACCAACAATTTCCGCAAAAAAAATGGGGCACCCCGTGGCAGGCTTTATACATGCCCCCTTCGTTTTTAAACATAGAGGCTCGCCCGTTTTGGATCGGAAACCCAGAACGGGAAGCCTGCCCCATTTTTTTAAGGTTTCATCTCGTGACTATTATCGACTGCGACAATGTTATAATTGCCTATGGCACTTAATAGTTCTTAACAATTATTTATGCCATAGGTATTCGTAGTTGGTGGTTGATTATTGGTTATACACAACAGCGCTTTAAAAGTAAATCAAGTACAAAACCTCTTAAAACTTATGGTGCAGGCATTCCTGCCCGTGTGGGCATACCTCACCCATCTGAAATATGCGGTAAATGCATCTAAGCCTTTTGTGGTTGGTTAACCAATATTTACCATTGAACTTTGATAATAATTACTAGGTCTTATTTTCCGTTTAAGACAAAAGATTGTCACGAACAGTTTTATTAAAAGATTCTTTTGCAAAGAAAGCATAGTATATCAGTTGTACGAGAATTTTTCTGTGTTTTCTGATTTGTATTGAATTCTTAGGATGTTTTAGTCTGAATTCACTCGAACTATATTTTGAAAAAACGGTATGAGCGAACTAAAAAAACGCGCTTTGATTACAGGCGCGAGCAGCGGTATTGGTAAACAAACAGCTTTGGCATTCGCATCTTCAGGTATAGACGTTGCGCTACTTGGTCGTTCGGAACAAAAGTTAGCAGCAGTAGAAAATGCCGTCAAAAAACACGGTGTAAATGCTAAAACTTATGTTGTGGATTTGGCAAATGTATCTCAAGTCCAAGAAAATATGCGTCAAATAGTCCTTGACTTTGGTAACATAGATATTCTTGTGAACAATGCTGGTATGGGTTATACCGCCACATTGAGTCAAACACCTTTATCCGACTGGCAGCAAGTAATCGATTTGAATCTTACAAGTGTATTTGAATGCATTAAGGGAATTTTACCCTCAATGCGCGAGCAAAACAGAGGCACAATAATTAATGTAGCTTCCATTGCTGGTAAGCAAGCATTTGCGAATTGGGGAGCTTACAGCGTTAGCAAAGCGGGCGTAATTGCTCTTTCTCAAGCACTTGCTCAAGAAGAACGCAACAACGGGATTCGCGTTACTGCGATTTGTCCAGGTGCAGTAAATACAGAAATTTGGGATACAAAAACTGTAAACGCCGACTTTGACCGCTCAAATATGCTTACACCAGAGATTGTTGCCCAGTCGATTCTTCACACTGTGTTGTTGCCAAAACAAGCAGTTGTGGATGAATTAACTTTAATGCCTAGCGCAGGAGTTTTATAAATTATCGGTTCTCAAATACCTTGTTTATCAGTCATCAGCAAGCTGTCACTTAAATAATTTGTAGTTGCAACTTTACACTCAGTATTTTCCAAAAGCTGATTTTTGTAATTATTTGGCTGCCAATTTTCTTATCCGTATTGAGAAAGTGGTGAAAAAGATAATTACGATAAAATCTACATTCTGAGCTAATTAATTCTGGAATTTATTGCGAATTAAAGTATTGCTGCGTCCTTATTTAACCTAATGTTCAACTGCTGCTTCGGTATTCTCGAAGATTAATTCAGGACATAAGAGACATTTAAAAATTACAAATTATTTGGTCACTGTCAACTGCTAACTGTTAAATTTTTTCATTTATCACTCAGAAAGCACCTAATTAAATTCAGACTGACATCATGACTATTGCTAGTTCCAACGGTTCCAATTATTCTCAATCTCCTCTGATTCCAAACTTAGAAGATGCTGTAAATCCCAGACCAGACCGAAATACTAAAGGTGGTTCCCAACCTAGTTTATATCCTCCCTCAGAGGAACAGATGGAGCAGATGAAGGATGCCGTAAGAACGATGCTTTTAGGAGTTGGAGAAGATCCAGAAAGAGAAGGATTACTCAAAACACCAAAGCGCGTAGCAGAAGCAATGCGGTTTCTTACGAGTGGCTACAGTCAATCTTTAGACGACTTAGTGAATGGTGCCATATTCGACGAAGGACACAACGAAATGGTGTTAGTCCGCGATATCAACTTCTTTAGTTTGTGCGAACATCATATGTTGCCATTCATGGGTAAAGCCCACGTTGCTTATATCCCCAATCAGAAAGTTGTTGGACTAAGCAAACTGGCTCGAATTGTAGAAATGTACTCTCGTCGCTTGCAAGTTCAAGAAAGGTTAAATCGACAAATTGCTGAAGCAATCCAAGAAATTCTCGACCCACAAGGTGTTGCAGTTGTCATGGAAGCTACACATATGTGCATGGCAATGCGGGGAGTGCAAAAACCAGGATCTTGGACTGTAACTAGTGCTATGTTAGGAGTTTTCGAGCAAGAACAGAAAACCCGCGAAGAATTTTTTAGTTTAATTCGTCACCAACCAGCCTTCTTTTAATAATTAATAATTGTGAATTGGGCATTGGGCATTGGGAATTGGGCATGGGGCATTGGGCATAGGGGATTGGGCATAGGGGATTGGGAATAATTATTTATTCTTCCCCCTCCCTCTCTCCCTCTTTCCCCCTCCCCCCTCTACCCCCTCTCTTTCCCGAGTTTCTCAAACAACTCACCAACTTTACCTAAATCCTTATCTCCAGGAGCTATTTCAACTCCACTTGATAAATCAATGCCATTGGGACTTACTTTATTTAAAGCTTCTAAAATATTTTGCGGTGTCAACCCACCGGCTAAAAACCAGGGGCAATCGGGATGAAATTTTTGCAAGGTATCCCAATTCAATGTTTTTCCGGTACCTCCTAATTGCTGGGGATGGTAGGCATCTAATAATAAGGTGTCTACATGTTTTGTATAGGTTTTTGCTTTATCAAAATCATCAGCATCCCTGATTCTTAGGGCTTTGATAATTTCTACGTTTGATAAAAGCTCCCGTAGCTGCTGACAAAATTCAAGTGATTCGTCTCCGTGGAGTTGTACCCCGGTTAATCCTGTTTCCGCAACAGTTTGAGCAATTTCTTCTTTGCTGGAGTTTGCGAAAACGCCGATTTTATCGATTTGTTGCGGCAACTGTTCGATTACCGCTTTAATTTGCTCCGGGGCGACGTACCTTGGCGACGAGGGTACGCAAATAAATCCTAATGCTGTCGCACCAAGAGAAGCAATGGTTTTACCCTGCTGTGGTTGAGTGATTCCGCAGATTTTTACTCGCATAACATTATGAATATTTGTAGCGAAACTTGAAAAAATTGTAAATTATTAAGACATATTGAGGATATCTTCTCATCAATTTTTATAATTTTGATGGCTTAGACATTTTGTCTCTTCATTCAGGAGAATAAAGTTTTGATTTCATCAATATTATTTGCAGTTCAACCAACAGTTCCCCCTACACCTAGTTGGAATCCTACTGTAGGAATAATTATTAGCGTTTGCTCTCTAATAATGGTTTTGTTGGCTCCCAAGGTTATTCGCTATCCTCAAGTAGGGCCTAAATTTCCCGGACCTATACCTTTGAGCGTACCAGCATTTGTTGGCGCTATGTGTTTGGGACACGCTATCGGTATCGGTATTGTTTTGGGATTGACTAACATCGGTCAATTGTAATAAGTAATTTTACTTGTGTTAAACGGTGTTTATAAAATAAATAAGATAGTAGGAAGATTTATAGCAGTATAGATTTGTTTTGAGGCAATTTGCTTCTCCTACAATAATTTTCTTGGTTATTTATAAACACGCTCTTAGGGATGGGGAGAATCTGAAAGTAGTGAGTAATTAAAAACAAGTTACCAGTAATGAGTTAGAAATAGCTACTTACTACTCGCTACTCACTCACAAGTCCTAATTCCTCATTCCTAAATCCTGCAACCGAACCGATTCGGGTATAGTTAACCGAATAATTCAACCAATTTTGTATAAGATTAATTGTTTATCATAAAAGCTAGAGTGGTTCAAAAGCAATGTTTTATTATTTGTATTTTGAGATAAAAGATTAAGTTTTATTGCATTTTGAACTAAAGCGAGAAAATAGGGTTTTAGGAAAAATTTTATGCAAACTAATTGGCGAGTCGGCTCTTTATTTGGAATTCCACTATATTTAGACCCTTTATGGTTTTTGATTTTAGGTTTAGCAACACTTAATTTTGGAGTATCTTATCAGGAATTAGGAAGCGCTCAAGCTTGGAGTATTGGGGTAATAATGGCGTTATTGCTGTTTGGCTCCGTAATTTTACATGAATTAGGTCATAGTTTAGTAGCGCAGAAGCAAGGAATTAAAGTTAATTCAATTACTTTATTTTTGTTTGGTGGAATCGCTGCTATTGAGGAAGAATCCAACACTCCCGGAGAGGCATTTCAAGTCGCGATCGCAGGTCCTTTGGTAAGTGTGGTGCTGTTCTTTTTACTACGATTTGCATCTGAAATTATCCCAGATACGATTGCTCTACACATGATGCTGGGTGATTTAGCAAGAATTAATTTAGTTTTAGCGTTATTTAATTTAATACCGGGCTTGCCTCTAGACGGAGGACAAGTTTTAAAATCAGCACTTTGGAAAGTTACGGGAAATCGTTATAAGGCAGTACGTTTAGCAGCAAGAGCAGGACAAATTTTAGGTTATGCTGCGATCGCGTTGGGTTTGGTAGTAGATTATTTAACGGGTGAGTTAGTTACGGGTTTATGGATTGCTTTGTTGGGTTGGTTTGCTATTCGCAACGCTACAACTTATCTGCGAGTTAGTATCTTACAA
This sequence comes from Rivularia sp. PCC 7116, assembly GCF_000316665.1. Classification (GTDB taxonomy): domain Bacteria; phylum Cyanobacteriota; class Cyanobacteriia; order Cyanobacteriales; family Nostocaceae; genus Rivularia. The sequence goes on from NC_019678.1 coordinate 4,730,520, forward strand.
GAAAAGTTATTAGAAATAGTTGCTAAAGATGCAATGGCGAGGGAATTTCGCGTTGTTGATGCAGATAAAAGTTTGCGCTCTTTTGCTGACGAGTATTTATTAGCAAGTAACAAATCGCAAGTTTATTTTGCCGATAGAGATGGACGTTATCAGGGAATGGTTTGTCTGGATGATTTACGGGTTATCGAAAGAAGTTTGTGGGAAACTCAAACCGTGCAAAGTATAGTAAGTCCGTTGAATGAAATTCCCACGGTGGAAGAATCAACAAATTTAGTTGAAGTTATTACTAAACTAGAAAAAGAAAATTTGCAGCGCGTTACCGTACTTTCACCTGCTGGTGCTGTAGCAGGTTTAATTGATAGAGGAGATATTCTCCGCTCGTTGGCACAAAAAATAAACTTACGCATCAGCGATGCTGATATCAAAAGGGTGAAAGAGGAAGGAAGTTATCCACCAGGATTGCAGCTAGCAACAATCGCAAAATCTATTAAATAATTGTAGGGTGTGTGAGTAGGGTGTTGACTTTGATGGTTTTTGGCGAATTTTCCACTATCTTGATTTGTGTTGTTCTTAGTGGTGCATTTCGTCAATTCTTAGGAGTGTATAGAAAACATAAAAAGTTATTTTCTACCCCCTCTCCCCACTCTTCCCCTCCCCATTTTTAGCCATCAAAACTAATGAAAAGAAGTACTGGGAAGCAGTTAATTTTTTTATTATCAAATTAAACTATAAAAATTTTCAATCAAAGATTTTGAAGATAAATTCCTTATTCAGGTACAAATAATGGTATCGTATGAGGTCACGGCAGAAGAACGCTCTTATTTAAACTTATAAACATCATAAAAATGAATAATCAACATCAAATTTTAGTTTGTTCTAGTTGTGCGAGTATCTGGAAAGATGGAAAGCGGGTAGGCACTAGCGGCGGCGAAAAGTTATTAAAAGAAATCGAAGAAAAACATCAAGATTGGTTGCTATCAAAAGAATTTACGGTGAAATCTGTAGAATGCATGAGTGCTTGCAGCCATTCTTGTGCTGTAGCTTTTACCGCATCGGGTAAAATGACCTATTTATTCGGTGACTTGAATTACGATTCAGAAGCACTTTCCGAAACATCTTCCGCAGTGCTTGAATGTGCAAGTCTATATTACGAAAAACCAGATGGTAAGATGGCTTGGTCGGAACGTCCGCAATCTATGAAAAAAGGTGTTTTAGCAAGAATTCCGGCGACAGTTAACAGTGAGCAGTGAACAGTCACTAGTTATAAACTATTTCTACCCCCTCTACCCTCTCTTCCCCCTCTCCCCCTCTTTTCCCTCCGCCTTGTCTCCTAATCCTCTCCCCGGTTACACTTTACCTGTCTTTGCGGTGGCTGCTGCGAAGGCTGCTTTGATTAATTTACAAAGGTATTTAGATAGTTATCTAGATAATAATCTTGAAAAGATTGCAGAAAAATTATCGTCGATTTCTCTAGATTTACTCGATGGAAGTGCGGAAATTCCGATTGAGCAAGTTGCTGTTTTAGATAGCGATACTGCTTTGGGAATTACTTTGAGCAATCCTGGCGATAATTTAGATTTAACTAGAAATACTCCTATTTGGGCTTTGGTAAAATTCTTTCCCCGAAGAAATCCAATACAGGAACAAATACTAACTTTGGAAGCTGGAGAAGGTTTGGGTAAAACTGCGACGGGGGAAGCTGCGATTTACAGTTTTGCTCGTCGTTTGTTTGATGCTAATTTATTACCTTTAATTCCTGAAGATAAGACGTTAACCGTAAAAATTATTCTTCCTCAAGGAAGGGAATTAGCAAAACGTACTTCTAATGAAGCATTTGGAATCTTGGAAGGTTTGTCTTTGTTGGGAACTAGCGGTATTTCTCAACCGCTTTCTGCTGCCGTACATTTGGAAGAGTTTCGCGATGTTTTGCGAGAGAAGGTGAAAACTCATCGCAATCTAGTTTTTTGTATTGGTGCTAATGGTTACTCTGTTGCCGAAAGTTTGTCTATTCCGGAATCGACAATAGTTCCTACTGGTAATTGGTTGGGGGCTTTGCTGGTGGAAGCGGGATTGTATAAAGCAGAGTCAGTATTGTTGTTGGGATATCAGGGCAAGTTGATTAAGTTAGCGGGAGGAATTTTTAATACTTCCAGTCATATAGCTGATGCGAAGTTAGAAATTATTGCTGCTGCTGTGGTGGAAGTTGGGGGAAATATTGAAGCTGTAAGGGCTGTTTTAGGAGTTAAGACAGCGGATGCAGCTCATAAAAAGTTAATCGAATTGGGTTTAGCCGATCGAGTTTTTAGTAATTTGGCTGAAAAAATAAGTCGGAAAGCAGAAAGTTACGTGAAGAAGTATGCGGATGTGGAGATGAAGGTTGGAGTAGTTTTGTTTGATAGGAAGGGGGAAGTTATTTATGAGGGAATGGGAAATAAGGAATAAACGACGTAAGCGTTGAAGAATGCGACGCTTACCTTGCCGATCCCGTAATTTGTCAATCCACTGAGAAAACGGCTCATTACCGTCTTGGTTCGCGTATATAAAAACCTGTTTTGGCTGTATTTCTTTGCACGCCTTAAATATTGACTATTATACATATGCGAACTATTGTTCGCAAAAATTTTTGTAAGCAGGTTCAAACTCATAACTTTCTATAGAGTTGTTCAAACAATCGATTCTTTCTCGCGATATAAGACACGAATTAGTAATTAATGCAAATATATTGATTATGGATACAGCAAAAAAACTCGCGACTCTTAAACGAATTCGTAAATTTAGTCGGCTGATGGATACCGCTATCGGTATTCCCGGTACAAAGTTCCGCATTGGATTAGACCCAATCCTCGGTATAATTCCCGGTGCTGGAGATGTTATTAGCACAATCGTTTCTGGCTACATTATTTATCTGGCGACTCGTGTAGGTGTATCGAATGATAACCTCAAAAAAATGATTTTTAATGTTGGTTTGGAATTTGTTGTTGGTACGGTACCTTTATTAGGTGACGTATTTGACGCTTTTTACAAATCAAACATTCGTAATTTAGCTATTTTGGAAGATCATATTGTGGCAACTGAGCCGGAATTAGAAAAAGCTGATACAGAATTGTCAGCTAAAATCCCGGTAGCGTCGGTTTAAATAAACATATTCGATTGAATTATTTCAAAATTTTCTTTGTTTTCTCGGGTTCCTATGCTCTTGCTAGGAACCTATTTTAAAATCATTGCCTTTTTATTTATCTTGGAGGCAGAGCCTCCATTAATGCATTACAAGGTATAACCTTGTAACGAGTTATAGAGCTATCAAAAATATGCTTTCGGTTTACCGCACCGAAGTTTTTCTTATTAACCGAACATATTATTAACTATCTTTAATTGGTCGGTTTTCTTCATTTAATCAGTGATGTAAACCGAATTCACACTACCTTTTAGCTTGATTAATATAGTAATCAAGAAACGCAACTAAAACACACAACTCAAAATTAATTTGTTTTTTGGAGGTTAATTAATATGGCTTTAGTACGTTACAATCCTTGGCAAGAAATGAACGCTTTGCAAAGAAGTTTCAATCGTTTATTTGACGATATGCTTGCTAATGACGATTCGGATATTGGTAATCTTTCAAAAGTACCTGCGGCTGAGTTGTCGGAAACCGATGACGCTGTTACCTTGAAGTTGGAAGTTCCAGGTATGAATGCAAAAGACTTGGATATTCAAGTTACAGAGAAAGCGGTTTCTATTAGAGGAGAGCGCAAAGAAGAGAAAACAACTGAAGAAAACGGCACTAAAAGAAGTGAGTTCCGTTATGGTAAGTTTGAGCGCGTAATTCCTTTACCAACACGCATTCAAAATACTGATGTTAAAGCTGATTATAAAGATGGTATTTTGAATCTACATTTACCAAAGGCTCAAGAAGAAAAGAACAAAGTAGTTAAAGTTAACCTTGAGCAAACCGAAGCATAATGTAAACGTGGTAACAAAGTGTTCTGGGTAGTTGAATGATTAGCCCGGTTGCGTAAAAGCAACTGGGTTTTTTTATCATAATTTTAAAATATTCAAAATTAAGAATTAACTTATAGCTGCTATAGTAAAGCTTCTCTAAATCACAGCATTGTTTAAATTTAAATTAACTCTGAAATTATCAAATATTGGTAGAGGATGTTTTATAAACTTATCGCAGGTGTAAGTTATCTTACTTTTTCTTGCTTGCTTATCTCTTGTGGGGAAAGCGTAGACAGTTTTACGAGAAAAGACTGTCAAAACGGCATTGGATACGATGGTTATTTGAAAGGCTATTTTACAGCTAAGAATTATTTACAAAGAAAGCCAATCAATTTTAATAACGTATATGATTATTGTTATACACAGGGTTATATTGATGCTTCGTGAATAGAACTTGCTATAGAAATTGCTAAAAATATTAATTCTCGGTGGAACTCAAGAAGCTGTGGAGTTAGCAAAAAAAGCTGCTAATCTCCCTAATATAGAAGTAAAATTATCTCTTGCAGGTCGTACCAGTCAAGCTGTTACATCTAAAGATTCGCGTATCGGCGGTTTTGGTGGAATTGCAGGATTAATTGAATATTTGCAAGCAGAAAGAATTGATTTAATTATTGATGCAACACATCCTTTTGCAGCAAAAATCTCTCATCATGCAGCAACTGCGGCAGAAAGTTTGGGATTACCGCGATTAATGTTGATTCGTCCAGAATGGGAATTAGTTCCAGGGGATAAATGGATAGAAGTTGTAAATATCGAATCAGCACCGGAAACTTTACCGGATTTGGCAAAGCGAGTGTTTTTAACAATTGGTAGACAAGAATTAACTGCTTTTTCACAACTTGAAAATATCTGGTTTCTCATGCGAATGATTGAAAAACCGGCTTCAGATATTGTATTACCAAAAGGGTTACTTTTATTTAAACAAGGTCCCTTTGACAATGATTCAGAAAAACAGTTACTAGAAGAATATAAGATTGATACTGTTGTGAGTAAAAATAGTGGCGGCAGCGCAACCTATGCAAAAATTATTGCGGCGCGGGAGTTAGGAATAAAGGTTGTGATGATAAAACGCCCGATGCTTCCCCAGGGGGAATTAGTGGAAGATGTTGATAGTGTTTTGCAATGGATTAAGAGATTTTAGATATTAGATTCAAATAAGACTATTGTTACATCTTCATCATTCAATTCTTCGGCAATTATTGATGCGATAATATTCCAATCTCCCTTAGCTAATCCCGCAGAAATTTTTGGTAAACCGATTTTTTTACCCGAATAATTTTCTTTTAACCAACGCAGGAGATTTTTTCATTCTTTAACTACAGCCCATTGGGTAACAGGTAGCATCGGCTTCCATCCGAGAAATTTACCTACGGGTTGCGCTCTTTGTATGGCTATTCGAGTTAAACTTCCACCAACTTGATTGTGCCATTCTATTAATTTGGATTCGCTTTCTACTGTTACCGCATTTGCTACTAAACGTCCGCCCGTGCGTAATGCGTGCCAACAAGTATCAAATATTCCTTCTTCAGTTATGCCTCCGCCAATAAAAATTGCGTCGGGTGGCTGCAATCCTTTTAAAACTGTAGATGATTCACCGTGAATTATACGCAGATTTGGGGTGCCTAAACTTGCTGCATTATCGGCAATATAATTTAGTCGGGAGTAATTTTGTTCGATAGCGATCGCCCAACATCTAGGATGGGTTCGCATCCATTCTATGCTGATGGAGCCGCAGCCAGCGCCGATATCCCATAACATTTGTCCGGGGATGGGTGCAAGTGCGGCTAAGGTTATTGCTCGAACTTCACGTTTGGTGAGTTGTCCGTCGTGATGATAAGCTATGTCGGGTAAACCAGCTATTCTGGGAAGCTGTAAGATATCTGCATCGGCGATACATTCAATAGCAATTGTATTTAAAGTGCCAATTTTGGTAGTTTTCCATTCAGCAGCAATACCTTCAATTATCTGCTCGCGCTCTCCTCCCATGTATTCTAATACCGTGATTTTACTGTTGCCATAGCCTCTATCTACAAGGGTTTGCGCCACAATAGCTGGTGTATTTCTACCTTCGCTGAGAATAAGCAACCGCGCACCGGGATAAATTACTGGATGTAAAAGCGATATAGGGCGAGCCGCTAAAGTTAAAGTCTCTACCTCCTGTAAAGCCCATCCCAAACGCGAGCAAGCAAGACTAAAAGATGAAGGCGCGGGAATAATAGTTATTTCTGAAATGGGTATCCGCCTAGTAAGAGTAACGCCAATACCGAAACACATGGGGTCGCCGCTTGCTAATATACATACAGATTGCCCGCGATGCTGAATAATATTTTCTACAGAAGTGGCAATCGGAGAACTCCAAATTAACTTTTCCCGAGTATCATCTTCTGGAAGCATCGATAAATGACGCGAGCCTCCCACCAAAACTTCGGCTTTTTCCACGAGAGAACATGCTACCTGACTCAAACCAGGTAAACCATCCTCACCAATACCCACCACAGATAACCATTTGTGCATCAATACGCATTCGTTTATGTCGATTACATTATATTCCGAGTCGGTAATTGGTAATGGGTAATTGGTAATTGGTTATGGGTGGGTTGTTGAGTTCGTGGTATTCTAAGCGTTAGCAGTTAGCAGTTGGGTATGAATCGTCAATGCCCCATGCCCCATGCCCAATCCCCAATTTAACTACATCCGCAACCCTAAAGAAATCTATAGTCGTTCCTTTTCTATGATTCGTGAGGAAGCGAATTTAGAAAACTTACCTATTGATTTAATACCCTTAGCAATACGTATAATTCATAGTTGCGGAATGACGGATATTGTTGATGATTTAGCCGCATCGCCTCAAGCTATAACTGTTGCAAAAAGAGCTTTAGCTGCGGGTGAAGCAATTTTATGTGATGCCGAGATGGTAGCAAAAGGCATTATTCAGCGGCGTTTACCTCGGAAAAATCCCGTAATTTGTACGCTGAATTATTCAGAAGTGCCCGAATTAGCTTGGAAACTAGAAAATACTCGTTCTGCGGCTGCGGTGGAATTATGGGAAGAAGATATTGAAGGGGCGATTGTGGTGATTGGCAATGCTCCTACAGCTTTATTTCATCTTTTAGAATTGTTGGATGCAGGATTTCCTAAACCTGCGGTCATTTTTGGTTTTCCAGTGGGTTTTGTAGGTGCTGCTGAATCAAAACAGGCTTTGGCTGCTGATAGCCGGGGAGTACCATTTGTAACCTTGCACGGTAGGAGAGGAGGAAGCGCGATCGCATCAGCTGCGGTAAATTCTCTCATGCAGGAGGAGCAGTGAGTTCTGGTTGTCTTTATGGTGTTGGAGTGGGTACGGGAAATCCCGAATTAATTACTTTAAAGGCGTTGCGAATTTTACAGTCTGTACCTGTAATTGCCTATCCTGCTTCGGAAGAAGGTAACAGTTTTGCTCGTTCGATTGTTGCTGAATTTCTCCAAGGTAATCAAATAGAGGTTCCAATTATATTACCTTTTAAGTTAGAAAAATCCGCTCAACCTTTTTACGATAAAGCTGCCGAGCAGTTAGCACAACATTTAAATCATGGACGAGACGTTGCCGTACTCTGCGAAGGTGACCCGTTTTTTTACGGTAGCTTTATGTATATTTATGAGAGGTTATCACTTAAATTTGACAGCGAAATAATTCCCGGAATTTCTTCAGTCATGGCAAGTGCTGCCATGATAGGAATACCTTTGACTTACCGTAATGATGTTTTTATGGTGCTTTCGGGTATATTATCGGGGGAAGTTTTAAAGGAGAAATTAAGAGTTGCGGATGCTGCGGTAATTATTAAATTGGGTAGAAATTTTTCTAAGGTAAAGCAGGTTTTGCAAGAGTTAGGGTTAGTTGAAAGAGCAAAATATATTGAAAATGCAACTCGGGAAAATCAACGGATATTATCGATTGATGAAGTTGAAGCGGAAAGCGTGCCTTATTTTTCGTTGATTGTTGTACCGAGTCAATCGGAGTTGGGAGTTAAGAGTTAGAAGCATGATGGGGTTATGAAGTAATGAGGAGAAGGATATCACCTCCTCATATACATAAACGAGAAAAATAAGATTTATTTCGAGTCATGACTATCAAATAATCTTCCTTTTGCAGTTCATAATCAGATTTAGGATTAGTAACAAGTTTTCCACTGCTTGCTTCAAAAATTGCAATAATAGTACCTTGGTGATATCGTCTCATTTGTACAAGTACATTTACAAAAGAACAACCTTCGTAAAAGCTTGATACAGGTATTTGATAAAACTGGTTTTTAGATTGTTCGGTTAATATATAAGATACTAAATCGCTGATGCCATTATTTATAATTGCACGAGAAACCAGATGGCTTCTAAAATTGCTGCCTGCAACAATAATTCTATCTGCATGAGCCTTTTGACATAGTTCAAAATATCTTTCATCTGCAAGTTCAACTATTGTATAAACTTGACGATAAGTATTTTCTACAGTTAATGTAGATAGTGCAACTTTTGCATCGCGGCTAGTGTCGTCTAAATTTTCGTCTCCTAATATAACAACAGTTTTTGCTCTTTTTATATTTGCTTCACGCAAAGTTTCTTCTTCTACTGCCCCTTTAATGAAGAATAAATTATTATCATTTTTAATTGGCTCATCTTCTATATCGGCAATTACAACTATAGGTACTTGCCTCCTTTTAAAATTATTCCGCAACTCTTGATATATTAGTTTTGCACGATAGTTCCATTCGCATATGATGATATGCCTTCTAAGATTTGAAGAAATTGATTTAGATTTCAAATTCATAATTAACTAGTATAAATAGAAGTTAGGAATTAATTACAAATAGATAGTCTTTTTCTTGTAGCTTGCAATAGGATGGAGGGTTTGAATCAATGCGTCCGTATTTATCAGTTTGTATAGCGATGACGATAAGCTCGCGCTCGCACTTCATTTTTTCAAATACGTCTATAAAATTAGAACCTTTAAACTTTTCGGGTAAAGGAATTTTCTGAATATTATTATATTTAGTATCGATAAAAATCTCAGAAATTACCCTACCGATAGTATGATTCTTGATTGAATGTGCAATTAAATTACTACTTAAATTACTTGACGGTATAATTTCATTCGCAGAAGCTTTTTTACAGACTTCATAATATCTATCGTTAGCAACTTCTACAATTAAATGAACTTCGCTATTTATTTTTTCAATAGTCAAAGTAGATAAAACTACTTTTGCATCGCGATTTGTAGAATCTAGCCTATCATCTCCTAAAACAACAACAATTTTGGCAGCTTTTATATTTGCTTTTTCCAAAGTCCCCTGATTCACAGAACCTTTAACAAAATACAAAAGATTATCATCTGTTGGTTTTTTGTCAATATCGGCAATTAAAACTATATTTTTGTGTTTGGTTTCAGGATGCAGACGTAAATCATCAATAATCATTCTGGTACGATAATTCCATTCGCATATAATGATATGTTCCTGAAAATTATAAGAAACAAATCCAAATTCTTTTTTAAATCTTCTCAGCGATAAATTATTGGAAATTAAAATATTTATTAAAGTTCCACATAGAAATATAACTACTGCAAGAATTCTACCAGGATAAGTATGGGGATATAAATCACCGTAACCAACGGTAGTGATGGTAACTATCAGCCACCATAAAACATCCCAAGGATTATTAAATTTGGCTGAATCATCTGATGCTGGTGATATTTCAAAAAATTTATTTTTTTCAACAAACCATAAAATCGAGCAAACGGAGATAATTAGCGTTATAAAAAATAAAACATAATATTTCTCACGCTTTAAAAATTTCCAAAAACTTTTGAAAAAATCCTGAGTTACCGACTTATTATATTTCCAATGGTTGTGAAGATAACGCTTAATATTAGAAATAGTTTTTTGCATGTATTGACTCAATTAGGTCACATTTAGTAACTAACAAATATTTTGAGATGAAATCCCAATAGCTAATTTTGCTGATAAAAGAACTGTTTAAATTACTTGCACTCTCGATGCAAGTTAATAACAGGTATTGCAAAATGCAGAACAATATGCGCTTATTGCATATAAACTTTATCGCACTATTCACTAATGCTTGTAAAGCAAATATTTAACATTCGTATTTCTGAAAATATCAAATAACTAAGAATATGTTTGTAAGACAAGACATCCCTCTCCTTAATAAGGAGAGGGAACGAGAGTGAGGTTGGATTGGTATTCCATCCAAATGAAAAATTCTATATATGATGTTATCGAAGAAACTACCTTTAATATAATTTTTATCTACATTAAACAAGGTTTAAGCAATAGCTAATTTTTGAACATAACTCAACAGACTCTTTGCTACAATAATTTCTATGTAGCCGCACCCTTAAATAATTTCAGTTAAAATATTTTCAAAACTAATATACTTTCTTTTTAATTTGTCTCAAATGCAGAATGATAAGATTTACCACGACTGCCAATAAAAATTAAATAATCATCAGCGACAAGTATATAGTCAGGTGAAGGATTAGAAATAGTTTTTCCATTTTCACCTTGCTGTATTGCAATAACGGTGCTTTGAAAATCTTGCTTCATTGCCATAAAAACATCTATAAACAGATTTCCAATTTCAGATTCGGGAACGGGTATTTTAAATATTTGCGAACCATATTCGTAAGTCACAATATCGGAGATAACTTTGCTGATGCCATGATTGATGGCAGCACTTGAAATTAAATTACTAGATAATTTACTGCTAACTATTATTTCGTCGGCATTCGCTCGCTTGCAAGTTTCAATATTCTTTTCGTTAATCAGTTCGGTAATCGTATAAGCTTCCTTATTAATACTTTCTACTGTCAAAGTTGATAATATAACTTTTGCGTCGCGCTGCTTATAATCTAAATTATCATCACCTAAAATGATTACAGTTTTAGCTTTTAATAAATTTGCTTGGTGCAAAGTCTCGTCACAAACTTCTCCTTTAACAAAAAATAAATTTTTATCTTTTATGGGTTTTCTAGGGATATCGGCAATCAATACTATAGGAGTTTTTTCTGTTTTCAATTCTAAACGTAACTCTTTATGAACTATTTCAGCCCGATAATTCCATTCACACAAAATAATATGCTCTTCAAAGCTATATGAATGCATTCCTAAATCCTTACTAATTTTTCTTTCTACTAAAATACTGGCAACTGTAGCGGTAAGTAGAGTCAGAACCCCAATCCCCACAAGCATATCAACGAAAGCAATAAAACGTCCCGGAAATGTTTTAGGAGTAACATCGCCATAACCAACTGTAGTTAAAGTAACGACAGCCCACCAAAAACTATCAAATAAAGATAAATTTGGCTCAACTAAAGATAAACTTAACGAACTAATAACAACAATTACAACAATAATTATAAGCGGACGAATGAAATTCTCAGACTCTAAAAATTCCCAAACTGTATCAATCCAATTCTTAATTTTGGTTAAAATTGATTCCATTTATATGACTTCTGCTTGATAGGAAATAGGGAACGGGAAGCAGGGAATAATAAACAATAAAAATTAACTAATTACCAATTATCCTTTTAACATCCCTTTATATATTCCCGGTGATGAATCTTCGATAACTATTGCGCCTACAGTTTTGCGATAAAAATCTGCTACACCGTCACTAGCGGCACCGATAACTGCATAACCATACCCTTGTACTCGCATATCGTGCAAGCAAGCTAATAACAAAGCTTTGCCAACTTTACGCCCTCTTGCTGCTTCACCGACACCGATAGGACCAAAAAAGTTTTTACAAGTGCATTCGTAACAAGCAAAACCGATAATTTGCTGGTTTTCCACAGCAATCCAACAGCTAGGAGGTGAATTTTTGAAAGACACGTCACATTCACTCATCCAGCGTGTATTAAATTGCTCCTCAACCCAAGCCATAATCGTGCTTTTTTCCGGCGCGATCGCACGTTTAATAGTTATACCCTGCTCTTGTTGTGCGGTAATTTCCGGCTCTACAGACGGCAAGGTATAGAGCTTAACTAACATATCAGCCATAATGAATTTTAGATTTTAGATTTTGGATTGTATGCATAAATATGATGTGTTGTCGCAGAAGGCAACGCACCATAGTAATATTTTGTAACTGATATATACAGTATTTATTACTTAAAATGCAACAAACTCGACTCAATCAGCAATTACAATTCATCATTGAAATTGACAAATTAAAAAATGTATTGCGTCAAACATTATTAATGGATAGTTCTCGTAGAGAAAATAGCGGCGAACATTCTTGGCATTTGGCTATTATGACAATGATTTTAGCGGAATATGCAGTAGAAGGAACTGATTTATTTCGTGCGATGAAAATGTCGTTAATTCATGATTTAGTAGAAATTGATGCTGGGGATACTTTTTGTTTTGATGTCAAAGGAAATGAAAGTAAAGCAGAAAGAGAATTAGAAGCAGCAATAAGAATATTTGGGTTGTTACCTGAAGAACAAGGAAAAGAATTACGTTTATTATGGGATGAATTTGAAGCGAGAGAAACGCCAACGGCTAAATTTGCTGTTGCTCTAGATAGAATACAGCCTTTTATTCACAATCAACAAACGGCAGGTGGCACTTGGGATATTCATAATATTAACCGCAATCAAGTAATGAAAAGAATGGCACCTGTAGAAGAAGGTACGCCGGAACTTTGGAATTTTATACTAGAAGAAATCGAAAATTTGATTGCTACGGGTTATTTGAAAGAGTCTTAGTTTGTATTAAAATTATTATGAAACTGATAACTGTTAACTGTTAACAGCCCAAGCAATAAATCTTTCTGTATAATACAAAGCTAACTGATTGCTTACACCATTAAAAATACTATCAAACGAATGCTGTGCCCAAGGAATTTCTAATAGAATAGCAGTATTTTTATTTCGCAACTTTTCATACATTTGTCTACCAAATCTGGCTTCTACCACATTATCGCGACTCCCATAAATTAATAAAGTTGGAGGTAAATTATCAACCACATAATTTATTGGTGAAGCAGTTTGATACAGCGTTGGCAACTGTTGAGGAGAACCACCCAAAAAAGCCTTCAAAACAGCACGAGCATTTATTGGATCTGGGATAGGTGGTTCGTTATATCCTTGAGTTAAATTTACCGGGCCGTAATAATTTACCACAGCCCGGATTCCTTTCATATTCGGTTGATATGCTGCCAGCATTGCTAAATGAGCGCCAGCAGAGCGTCCGAATAATATCATTTTGTCGGTATCTGCTTCGTACTCCGCAGCATGAGAACGAATGAAATCCAAAGCCGAATTTACATCATCTAATTGAGCGGGAAACTTATACTTTGGTGCATGACGGTAATCGATAGCAAACACAGTATATCCCCGAGCCGCCATATATCTATTAAACTCGGGTTTTGCGGATGGATTACCACTTTGCCAAGAACCACCGTAAATAAATACTATTGCAGGATATTTACCAACTTTTGCAGGTTGATAAACTTCCATCTTTAATTTTACTCCTGCGGGAGATGCGAAATTTATATTAGTTAAATGACGGGTTTTCTGTAAGCTAATTCCTCGAAACACGTCAGTTAAAATAAAAGGCTGCTGTCGCATATTTGCTTTTAGTTCAACTGGAATTTTTGTGTCATAGTCGGCACCCAAAGCTTGATTCATTGCGGTATTCATTCGTCTTTGGGTCGGGATTATATTTGCTAGTTGCCAACTACAAATTAATAAAGCTATGAAACTAAAAATGCAGATTAATTGTTTTAATCGAGGTGGATAGATAAAGAATAAACACAATACAAAACTAATAATATTTAGTGCCAACAGCCAAGGGGAAATTTCTGGGGCAACTACTGCGAATTTTAGTAAAAAGAAAGTTGGCGCTGGAATTATCAACCAATAAGTCAAGAAAAGGCTTATACAAGTAAAGATTAATATCAGAATATTTTTCATAGATAATACATTTTTTTTATTTTTATAAAGCATATTTGTCTAGTGTAGTCAGTAATTTTTTACGGTAATTACCCAAGACTAATTAATTATTTTAAGTTACTGATAAAATATATATCAAATTATTTAAATAATTCCTAATGCTAGAAAAAGAAAATATATTACAAGAACGCTATCAACTAAAAGAAAAGTTAGCACAAAATGCAGGTCGTCAAACTTGGTTAGCAGAGGATATATCAATTCAACCGACGGAAACAGCAATCCTCAAGTTTTTACCATTTGGCGAACAATTTCAATGGCAAGATTTAAAGCTTTTCGAGCGAGAAGCCGATATTCTACAACAGCTTTCTCATCCCCAGATTCCTAAATACCGCGATTATTTTTCTATTGAGGATAAAAATAACTGGTTTGCTTTAGTTCAAGAATATATCCCCGGTGAATCGCTCAAACAATTAATTGAGAAAAGGCAAAGGTTTACCGAAGAAGAATTACGCAAGATTGCCCAAGACATACTAGAAATTCTTTGTTATTTGCATACACTCAATCCCCAAGTTATTCACCGCGACATTAAACCGAGTAATTTAATTTTGGGTGGGGATGAGCGAGTTTATTTAATCGACTTCGGGGCAGTACAAGACAGCGCAGCAGCAAAAGGAGCTACGTTTACGGTAGTTGGAACTTACGGTTATGCACCCCTAGAACAATTCGGTGGTAGAACAGTTCCAGCTTCAGATTTATATGCTTTAGGTGCGACATTAATTCATCTTGCTACGGGGATGATACCAGCCGATTTACCGCAGAAAAATATGCGAATTCAGTTTCAAGATAAAGTTAGTCTTAGCAACCATTTTATCCGCTGGATTGAAAAGTTAACCGAGCCAGATATTGAGAATAGATTTACAAGTGCTTCTCAAGCATTACAAGCTTTAAACAGTCGTCTTGCTGTGAATTCATCTTCTGAAATTTCTAAACCATACGGCAGCCGGATTAAATTAGATAAATCTTACAAACATTTAGACATTAAAGTACCCAGAGTAGGAATTGCATTTGAAAACATATTTTTCTTAATTTTCTGTTTATTTTGGTTTCTTCCTACTAGCGTAATAATTTTATTCGATCCAACCGCAATACTTTTTTGGATAGTTGGTTTATTACCTTTTTTCATGTTTTTTCTTCCTACGTTTGGACATTTTGATATCCATTTCAATCGGGTTGAGTTTGTAATGGAATGGAAGCTGTTAGGTAAAACTTATCGACAAAAAACCGGGAAGACTTCAGCAATTCATAATATTACTGTTGGGCAGACTTCTTATAAAGTTAATGATAAACACTTAAAAATGGTTTCTATGGAAGCTGGTGCTATCAAATTTGATTTTGGTGGTTTTGCTCCTAAATTAGCCGATTCTGAAAGAGTATGGTTGATTCAAGAAATCAAAGATTGGTTAGGAATTTAATGATTCTGATTTGTAGTTAATAATATAAGTTTTTTGATATTAATATTTACTTTTTAATTTTTATCAGGAATGGCCGCAATTGTCATAAGGCTTTGGTTGGTGCGTGACAGGAAAACCTTATTATTGCGTTATAAATCAAGCGAACTGTCACAGCACCCTACAAGCAAAATGTGCCAACCTTTAAATTAACTATCATGTTAGAAGCAAATAAAGTTTTACAAGAACGCTATCAACTGAAAGAAAGATTAGCACAAAATGCAGGTCGTCAGACTTGGCTAGCTGAAGATATATCAGTTCAACCAGCGGAAACAGTAATTCTGAAATTTTTATCATTTGGCGAACAATTTCAATGGCAAGATTTAAAATTATTTGAACGAGAAGCGGATATTCTTAAACAGCTTTCTCATCCCAAAATTCCGAAATATCGCGATTATTTTTCTCTTGAAGATAAAACTAACTGGTTTGCTTTAGTTGAAGAATATATACCTGGTAAATCATTAAAACAATTAATTGAAAGTAAACAAAGATTTACTGAAAAAGAATTACGAAAAATCGCTGCCGAAGTATTAGATATTCTTTGTTATCTACATACACTTAATCCCCAAGTTATTCACCGCGATATCAAACCAAGTAACTTAATTATTGGAGAAGATGAAAAAGTTTATTTAATCGATTTTGGAGCGGTTCAAGATAACGCAGCAGCCAAAGGTGCAACCTTTACAGTTGTAGGAACTTACGGTTATGCTCCCATAGAACAATTCGGAGGTAGAACAGTTCCTGCTTCCGATTTGTATGCTTTGGGAGCTACTTTAATTCATCTGGCTACGGGGATGATACCCGCAGATTTACCGCAAATAAAAATGCGAATTCAGTTTAAGGATAAAGTTAGCTTGAGTGATGGTTTTATAAGCTGGATTGAAAAGTTAACCCAGCCTGATATTGATGATAGATTTAGTAGTACTGAGGAAGCATTGAAAGCTTTGAACAGTCGTACTGCCGTTAATTATTCTGGGAAAATTTCTAAACCACAGGATACCCGTATTCAAATTAATAAATTTGATGGAAAGTTAGAAATTAGGATAGCCGCAGAAGGATCTAAATCTGAATTATGCTTTTTCATATTTATTCTCTTTTTTACCAATGTTCTAATTATTATTTTCTGCTCTTCTCTGATTTTTTATATAATATTTACTGTTACCTCTTTGCCTTTCTATTTAGCAATATTTTTTATAGTACTTCAGTATTGCAAAACTCTTTATATTCGATTAAAACCTGATAATTTTGTGATGGAATGGAGTAGATTTGATAGTATTTACAAAGCCGAATTTGGTGAAACTTCAAAAATAAAATCTATCAAAAAGGAATATTATTATTATAAATATAGTAAAGCTCCAATAGTAATGATAGAAGCTGGTACCCAAAAATATAGTTTCGATCTAAACTTAGACGAAGCGGAAATAGATTGGTTAGTAGAGGAAATAAATGATTGGTTGTACAAGTTATAACTGAATTTTTTTAATCGTTTTCCAAAATCTCTTCCCATTCATTATCACTCAAAGCTTTTTCCTCAAAATTAATCCCAAAACAATCTCTAGCAGCATCAACTAAAACTGCAACTATTTTTTCAATTTTCAAATCTTCCGCAATCGCAACTCTATCTAATAACTCTTCACCAAAAACCTTTTTAAACAATTCCTTATCGGGTTTCAACCGCATCGAACCATGTTGCAAAATCACATCACCACGTCTCAACTGAGCGCTACCAATCAACTTACTACCATCAACAGTTACCAAATCCGCACCAGTTGCAGTGCCGAAACAATTAGGATTATTAATATAGCCCCTCCCAGCAGTACCGTAATCCAACTCAATACCTAAATTACGCCATCCTTTAATCAAAAAATCGCATATATTTTTATACGCTTCCATGCGACTTTGAGAAAATCCAGAAGCCACTACAGCGTAAGTTAAATCACCATGATGCAACACCGCACGCCCACCCGTTGGACGACGCACCAATTCTATTTCCTTACCTTTCCAAATCAAACCTTCCCAATCTTTTGGATACTTGCGTTGATGATAACCAAGAGAAATTGCAGAAGGCGACCAAGTATAAAAACGTAAGCTAGGCGGATGTCCCGACTGATGCTGTTTCAACAACCATTCATCAATCGCCATCTGTAATTTACCATTCGCTTCCAAAAACGGAATTAATCGCCAAGTTTGAGAAATCAAAATATAGTTTTTAGGGGTTAGTTGTTAGTTGTTAATTCTATTGTGAAAGACGGGGAGAGGGTAGAGGGGGAAGAGGGGAAACGCTTTTATTAATAAACAAAACATTTTTTTATAAAAGCAACCAGCTACCCAAACTTTGATAACTGGTTACTGATAACTGATTACTGTTAACTGTTACTTGCCATATTTGGATTGCAAATCTTCGTCATTATCATCCGCGATAGTCGCCACAATGGTAATTAAACGAGAAACTTCCGCAGCGGATAAATCTTCTAATGTACGCTTTGAAATTACTACTACCTGGTCTTCAATAATACCAAAGCGTGCTTCTAAGGTAGCAGAGCAGTTCATTTGTAACAGCGATCGCATCATTGTAGGTTCGTCTTTTCCTGGCAACCTCAGCACTGAAGACCAGACTGTTATCATATCTTCATCGCTGGTTCCCGTCAATTGCACAAACACTTCTACACTACCGTACTTAAACTTCCATAAATAAGCACCTTCAGCAGGATGACTAACCATTGCGCTATCGTTTTGCTCTAAGGTATCGATAACGTTTTCAATCACCTCAACATGGTTGATGCTTTCCGTTTCTGTAGTTAAATCGTCCATTGTTTCGTCGGTTTCCGAACCGGATTGGTAAGATGTCATACAAATTGTGCCTCAAGATGATGATTATTCACACCTACTTTATACACAATTAACTGGAGTTGGGCATTGTCAGATGGGCATTAGCATTTGTTAGCAGTTTCTTGTGCAAAGTAGCAAGTCAATTATTCTTTTTCTCTCCCCATCTCTCCTTTCCCTGTTAACAGTAGCGCAATTCGGGGAATACTGAGTATATATTTTATCTTTAGCCTCAGTATGAGTTATTGTCTTAACCCCCATTGTCAGAAGCCCCAAAATCCAAAAGATGATAAATTTTGCTTAAGTTGCGGTACAGCACTGCTGCTTAAAGAACGCTATCGCGCTATCAAACCAATTGGACAAGGTGGTTTTGGTAGAACTTTGTTAGCTGTTGATGAAGACAAACCGTCAAAACCACCCTGCGTTGTTAAGCAGTTACTTCCTCAAGCGCAAGGTACTAATAATACCCAAAAAGCTGCTGAATTATTTGAGCAAGAAGCTTTGAGATTGGATAATTTAGGCAGACACAATCAAATACCCGATTTATTAGATTATTTCACTCAGGAAGAACATCAATATTTAGTACAAGAATATATTGACGGGCATAATTTATTACAGATATTAGCCGAACAAGGTAATTTTAATGAAACTAAAATTGATGAATTACTAAATAGTTTGTTACCCGTACTAGAATTTATTCACCAAAATGAAGTAATTCACCGAGATGTTAAACCAGAAAATATTATTCGCAGTCGCGAAGGAAAGCTGTTTTTAGTAGACTTTGGTGCTGCGAAAGTTGTCACGGGAACTGCTATGTTGCAAACGGGAACCAGCATCGGCACTCCCGAATTTGTTGCTCCCGAACAATCTAGAGGTAAAGCTATTTATAGCAGCGATTTATATAGTTTGGGAATAACCTGTATTTATTTATTAACTGGAGTTTCTCCCTTTGAATTATTTGATATATCTGAAAATAATTGGGTATGGCAGCAGTATTTAGTTAAGAATCCTGTTAGCGATAAACTAAGTTATATTTTAGATAAACTTATTCCATATGCTACAAGTCGTCGCTATAAATCGGCAAGTGAAGTATTAGAGGATATTAAAAAAGAAAAAGGTTTTTACTTTGAAGACAAAGCATATTTAGAGAACTCAAATTGGGACAAAATATTAAAAACTCCCAGTTGGGAATGTATTAATACTTGGTACAGTCATACTGATGTAGTTGATTCTATTGCTATTAGCTTAGATGGAATAATTCTTGCTAGTGGAAGTCATGACGAAACAGTAAAGCTTTGGCAAATAAGTACGGGTAAACAAATTACAACTCTAAATTGTGAAAGCTTAATTTATGCTGTTGCTTTTAGCCCTGACAGACACAATGTTGCCATCGGATATTCTGACAATGATATTCAAATTTGGGATATACATTCGGGTAAAACCCGCATTTTAAAAGGGCATGAAGGGTGGTTTGCTGGAGTCAATTGTGTTAGTTTTAGCCCCGACGGAAAAATTCTTGCCAGTGCTGGAGGTGATAAAACAGTTAAATTATGGGATTTAACTACAAATACGGAAATTCATACTTTTAATAATCATAAAAAATGGGTTAGCAGTGTTGCTTTCAGCCCCGACGGAAAGATTATCGCTAGCGGTAGTGCTGACGGAACAGCTATACTTCAAGACTTAAGCGATTATAGAAAATTGAATATCCTTAATCATAATCATGCCTCTGATGTAATTAGAACTTTAGCTTTTAGCCCTGACGGAAAAATTATTACAACTGGCAGCGAAGACTCTACAATTAAGCTTTGGGAAGTCAATACCGGACAAGAAATTTACACGTTTACAGGACATAAAAAGTCGATTAGATGCGTTACCTTTAGCCCCAACGGAAAGATTCTTGCTAGTAGCAATCATGCCCAAGATATTAAGCTGTGGGATATGAATACAAACCAAGAAATATGTACTTTAAGCGAACATTCAGAACAAGTTAATTCTCTTGCTTTTAGTCCAGATAGTAAAACTTTGTTTAGCGCTAGCGATGATAACTCTATTAAGGTTTGGCAGCTTATATAAATAAATTTCATTAATCATCATAATTCATCAATAATAATACCTTTGTTACTAGTAATTATCTTTTGGGAATACTAAAAATAAACTATCCTATAAAATTACAATTATGAGTTATTGTTTCAATCCGCGCTGCGAAAATCCTCAAAATTCGACCCAAGATAAATTTTGTTTAACTTGCGGTACCAATCTATTGTTAAAAGAGCGGTATCGCTCCATAAAAATAATTGGACAAGGCAGTTTTGGTAGAACCTTGTTAACTGTGGATGAAAGCAAATCTGAGGAATATTTTTGCGTTATCAAGCAGTTTCTTCCTCAAGCACAAGGTACTAATAATATTCAGAAGGCAGCCGAATTATTTGAGCAAGAAGCAGAAAGGTTAGATAAATTAGGCAGACACAATCAAATACCCAAGTTATTAGACTATTTAATTCAAGAAGAACATCAATATTTAGTTCAAGAATACATTGATGGACATGATTTAGCTAAAGTTCTCAAAGAAAAAGGAAAGTTTAAGGAACAGCAGATTTGGGAATTATTAAATAGTTTATTGCCAGTTTTAGAATACATTCATACCCAAGACGTTATTCATCGAGATATTAAGCCACAAAATATTATTCTTGGTAAAGATGGAAAGCTATACTTAGTAGATTTTGGTGCAGCTAAGGTTGTTACGGGAACTGCTATTT
Organism: Rivularia sp. PCC 7116; assembly: GCF_000316665.1. Lineage (GTDB taxonomy): Bacteria > Cyanobacteriota > Cyanobacteriia > Cyanobacteriales > Nostocaceae > Rivularia. The sequence goes on from NC_019678.1 coordinate 4,751,555, forward strand.
TGCAGACGGGAACTAGCATCGGCACTCCCGAATTTGTTGCGCCAGAACAGTCTATGGGGAAAGCAACTTACAGCAGCGATTTATATAGTTTAGGAGTTACCTGCATTCATTTATTAACTGAAATTTCTCCCTTTGATTTATTTGATATTTCCGAATATAACTGGGTGTGGAAGCAATATTTAGTTAATAATCCCGTCAGGGATGAATTAGCTCATATCTTAGATAAATTAATCGAAACTGCCACCAGTCGCCGCTATCAATTAGCAAATCAAGTTTTAAAAGATGTTAAAACTAAATTTTTAAATAACGAAATTACAGATAATTTTGCTGATTATCCTAATTGGAAAGAATTCTATAAACTTAAATTTAACATAGAAGATGTAACTGCTACTGCTATTAGTAATGACGGCATGATTTTTGCTACTGCTGGCTATTATTATGAAAAAATGCAAAGTTTCAAAACCGGACACAAGAAAATACATTGTTTACAATTGCGACGACTAAATACGAATGAAATACTTCTGGACATTAATTCTGAAAATTGGGTGAATGCTGTTGCGATTAGCCCCGATAACAAAATTTTTGCCATTGGCGATCGCGATAATAATATTAAACTTTGGGATATAAATTCTGGTGAACAAATCTATTTATTAAATGCTTGGCATGGTGCAATTAATGACGTTAGTTTTAGTCCTGATGGTAAATTTCTTGCTAGTGGTGGTGATGACACAACAATCAAGTTATGGGATATAAGTAATGGCTCGGAAATTCGTACTCTCAAAGGTCATAATAAATCAGTTAAAAGTATTGTTATTGCTCCAAGAGGGGATACTCTCGCTAGCATTTACAGTGATGGTAGAGCGGTACTGTGGGATTTAACTACGGGTAGAATAGTCCATACTCTTGATAATACTAATACTCCCGATGGAATTAGCTCTGTTGCTTTTAGTCCCGACGGAAAAACTATCGCTATTGCTAATCGTAAAAAATATAATATCAAGCTTTGGGATATAGCTAGCAATCGAAAAATTTGTAATCTTACACATAATGATTCATCTGCAATTAATCTTACTTTCAATCTTGACGGAAAAATTATTGCTAGTAGAGATAAATATGGTCATATCAGGTTATGGGATATAAATAAAAAGCAAGAGATATGTACTCTGTACGGAAATAATTCTAAAGTTAATTCTCTTATCTTTAGTTCTGAAGGACAAAACCAAATTTTATTAACTAGTGGTTGCGATAAAAATATATTAAAATTCCGAGATTTTAATCAGTCCTACGTTTATAATACTCAAGATTTTTATTATCAATGCATTACCGATTTTAATTCTCACACTAGTTCTATAGATTCTATTGCTATTAGTCCCGACGGAAAAAATCTTGCTAGTAGCAGCCACGATAATACTATCAAATTATGGAATATTTCTACAGGAAAAGAACTTCGGAGTATTGATACTAAATATTCTATTTATGCTATCGCTTTCAGCCCCGATGGATTAACTATTGCTAGTGGAGATTCTAAAAATAATATCTATATTTGGGACATAAATTCTGGTGAAAAAATCCGTATTTTAGAAGGACATACAGGGCGATTTGCTGGAGTTAATTCTTTAAAATTTAGCCCCGACGGACAAATTCTTGCTAGTGCTGGTGGTGATAAAACAGTAAAGTTGTGGAATTTAAATACAGGTGCAGAAATTATGACTTTAAAAGGTCATGAAAGATGGGTTAGCAGTGTTGCGTTTAGTCCAGATGGAAAAATATTCGCTAGCGGTAGTGCTGATGAAACAGCGAATTTTTGGGATTTAACTACTGGTGAAATACTTGAAACATTTAAGCATAATGATGAGATTCGCTCAATTGCTTTTAGTCCCAACGGAGAAATTTTTGCTACTGGTAGTAATGATAATACTATCAAGCTTTGGTCGGTAAGTAACAAAGAAGAAGTTTGTACTCTTAAAGGTCATAAAAGGTCTATTCGATATATTACCTTTAGTCCTAACGGAGAGATTCTAGCTACTAGTAGTTATGGCAATGATATCAAATTATGGGATATGAATACAAAGCAAGCAATCTTTTCTTTAGAAGGATACTTAGGTAAAGTTAATTCAATAGTTTGGAGTGCCGATGGTAAAACTTTATTTAGTGGTAGCGATGACAAGACTATTAAAGTTTGGCAATGCGAAGAAATGAAATAGTTAAATACGCAATACCTATAAGGGTATCGCTACAATTACCAAGCCCACCTGCGTGGACTTTGTTTATGGTTTCTAATCTCAGGGCGGCTTTCACCCTCTCCTTGACAAGGAGAGGGCTGGGGTGAGGTAAAACAGGAATTACGGTTAACCACAAGCAAATCGTGGGAATACTTAATATATATTTCCTCAATGATTAGCTTATTATACCCTCCTTGACAAGGAGAGGGCTGGGGTGAGGTAAAGCAGGAATTTATAGTTAGCCACAACTAACTCCAGGGAATATTAAGTATATCTCTCTTATATATTTTCTTTAGTATGAGCTATTGCCTCAACCCCCATTGCCAAAAACCTCAAAATCAAAAGAATGCTAACAGTTGCCTGACTTGCGGTACTCAACTTCTTTTGAAACAACGCTATCGTGCCATCAAACCCATCGGGCAAGGTGGTTTTGGTAGAACTTTGTTAGCTGTTGACGAAAGCAAACTTTTGAAACCGCCTTGCGTCATCAAACAATTTCTGATGATGGCACAAGGTACTGATAATAGCCAAAAAGCTGCTGCATTATTTGAACAAGAAGCTTTAAGATTAAATGAATTAGGAAAACACAATCAAATACCCAATTTATTAGACTACTTAACTCAAGAAGAACATCAATATTTAGTACAAGAATACATTGATGGATATGACTTAGCAGAGATATTAAAAGAACAAGGCACTTTTAAAGAAGACCAAATTTGGGAATTATTAAATAGTTTATTACCCGTACTCGAATTTATTCATAGTCGTGACGTTATTCATCGAGATATTAAACCAGAAAATATTATCCGCAGCCGAGACGGAAAGCTATGCTTAGTAGACTTTGGTGCCGCAAAAGTTGTCACCGGAACCGCAATATTACAAACGGGAACCAGCATCGGCACTCCCGAATTTGTCGCACCGGAACAATCCAGAGGAAAAGCTATTTACAGCAGCGATTTATATAGTTTGGGAACAACCTGCATTTATTTATTAACTGGAGTTTCTCCCTTTGATTTATTTGATATTTCTGAATATACCTGGATATGGCGGCAGTATTTAGTTGAAAATCCCGTCAGCGATAAATTAAGCAATATTTTAGACAAATTAATTGAGAACGCTACCAGTCGCCGCTATCAATCGGCAACTGAAATATTAAAAACTATTAGTCCTCTACAAACAACCTATATTAATCAAAGTCAATTACCAAATCAACGGTTGCCAATAACATTTAAAAATCAAAATCGTCACAACAAAGTAGTTGCTGTTGAAAACAAACAATATGCAAATACTGCCAAAAGACCAAGCCCTTCAAATGATAAAAAATTAAATTATGTTTGGAAATGTATTCACACTCTTAACCATCATGCAGCTTCCATCAGTTCAATTGCTATTAGTCCGAATGGAAATATTTTAGTCAGTGCTAGCTCTTATTGTGCGATAAAACTATGGAATATTAATACTAGTAAATCAGTTCGGACTTTCTGTTGTGACTATCCGATTAAGACTGTTGCTTTTAGCCCAAATGGTTTATATATTGCCAGTGGTGATTCGGCAAACAATATTATCATTTGGGATGTAAGTTCCTGCTCTAAAAGATTTGCTATTAAAGGACATACGGATGCAGGAGTTAATTGTTTAAGTTTTAGTCCAGATGGTCAAATTATCGTTAGCGCGGGTAGCGATAAAACAATAAAATTGTGGAATATCAATACGGGAAATATAATTCGCACTCTTAAAGCTCATAAAAAATCGGTTAATAGCGTTGCTATCAGCCCAAATGGAAAATTAATTGCTAGCGGCGGTGCTGATAGAACAGCTAGAATTTGGAATTTAAAAACTGCTAAAATGCTGAATACTCTTGATACTGATTCTAAAGTTAATTCTGTAGCTTTTAGCCCAGATGGAGGAATTATTGCAACTGGTGGCGAAGCCTATAATATTAAGCTTTGGGAAGTAATTAGCGGAAAGGAAATTTGTACCCTTGATTCCCTCAACTGGGCTAAAGACGGTGTTTTTAGTGCATTTTCCGTTAAATGTCTTACTTTTAGCCTCAATGGCGAAATTCTTGCTACTAATAGTTATAACAATGATATTAAATTGTGGAATGTAAATACAAAACAAGAGATACACACTTTAAAAGGACATTCAGCTAAAGTTAATTCCATTGCTTTTAGCCCCGATGAAAGATTTTTATATAGCGGTAGCGACGATAGCACTATCAAAATTTGGCGATGGGAATGATTTTTTATTAAATGCTTTAGTGTTGCCGCCACAGCACAGCGCACCGCTAAATTTAATCTAAGAATAGTGCGTTAGGCGCGAAATATATATTCTTTGTAATAATTACAAATTATCTATCACGCCATAACACACCCTACAATTTACAATCTAATAATAAGAAAATTTTTTATAATCAATTAAATAGCTATACCCCCTAATCACCCCACGATAACCATTCTCGCGCAGCTTTTTCGGCAGCTTCAGGGGTATAGTAAAGCTTCCTTTCACCAAAAACTTCTCCACCGGAACTTATGACTCTAAATTGCCATTCCATTTCTTCAGTGTGAAAAACCAATAACGTTAGATTTTCAAAGCCAACAACTGAATGAACGATTGTCTTGTTCATAATATTGAAGAATGAATTCGGCTGGGTATTGCAATTCTTTTAATTACAGACTTTTTTATACACCCCAGGTAAATAATTATCAAGTTATTTCTATACTTTGTATCAATGAGCAGTGAGCAGTGAGCAGTCAACAGTCAACTGCTTACTGAATTTCCTTAACATTTTCCATAACCTGGTTATACAGTTGCTGATTATCTTGCTCTTGAAAAATTTCTGCGGCTCGCTGCAAATCTGCTAATCCAGCATCTTTATCTCCTAATTCGACGCGAGCATTTCCCCGATTGTTATAAGCAGCACCAAAGTTGGGATTGAGTTCAATGGCTTTATTGTAATCAGCAACTGCTCCCTCTTTGTCTCCTTGAGCGGCGCGAGCATTGCCTCGATTATTATAAGCAACAGCGTAGTTAGATTTGATCTCAATGGCTCTCGTGTAATCGGCTATAGCTTCGTTTCTATCTCCATCAGCGGCGCGAGCATTGCCACGATTGTTGTATGCTTCGGCGTAATTTGGATTTAATTCAATAGCTTTATCGTAATCTTGAACTGCACCGCTTACATCACCTTGAGCAGCCCGAGCATTGGCGCGATTGTTGTAAGCTTGAGCGTTATCTGGTGCAATCCGAAGCGCCTCATTATAGTCAGCGATCGCACCTTGCCTGTCTCCGGTATCGAACTGTACTAATCCGCGCCCGTTATAGGCTAGAACATACTCTGGATTAAGGCTTATAGCTTTTGTATATGCAGCGATCGCGCCCTGGGTATCACCCTGAATATGCTTGTACTGCCCCTGAGCGTAAAATTCCTTCGCTGTCGATGGGTTCGCTACTGGAGTCGCTACAGGGCTAACTCCTATTTCCGTTACCAATACGTCTTTATCGTTGCTGCAAGAAACAGTTACAGTTGCGATAAATCCACTCAACAAGGCTACACCAAATCTTTTGGGAACTCCTGTCAAATTTTGCTCAAACAACCACTGTTTCATAATTCACTGTTTATCAAAACACCCACAACTTTGACATTCCTACAAAAAAAATTCATTTTTCTTTACTTTCTCTAGCGTGCAACTCCTTTTTGGTTATATTGACTATTTTTGCACGATTAATATAACTAATTTGTTTACATTTTACCTTTTATTCTTCACTTTCTCCCTGTTTAGAAGTTAACCTGAAACTACTAGTTTTAGAAACATCTACAGCAAGTTGCTGTAGGTTATCCCCTAAATTCTTTTGCATATCCTTAGTTAAAGTAATATCAAAATCTAAATCTACATTTTTAGTCTCTACCAGCCGTACCAGTTCGGAAAATGGCACTTTAGTTGTTGTGCGTTCGTAACTATTAAGTTTAAAATCTGAGGTTTCAGATAAATTTTGAGCTAGCATTGCTTGTTTAATTCGTTCCTGTAAATGCTCAAATTCAGATTTTAACAACTTCCACTGCTGCTCTAATTCAACATATTTTGCACCAAGCAAAGTTAAATCTTCTGTTGCAGCATCAAAGTTTATATTTTGAGTTAATTCTAATAAACGTAAATGAACTTGAGCCAGAATAATGCAGTCAAGATAAGCATATTCTATTTGCTCTTCACTTAAAGGTCTAATTCCCCAATCGCTGCTTTGCTGCTGTTTATCAATGTCTTGGAAATGGCAAAGCGTCATTGCCAAAGTTTTTAATTGATAGTTAGGTAAAGGTAAAACATAGTAAGGTATCTGTTTCGCCGTCTCCAAAGTGCAGGTGACATTTTTAGCTTTCTTTTTACCTAAAAATCTTAAATCGTATTTAGCATTATGAAATACTTTTTCTACTGAGGAATTTATCATAATTGTATCTATAAACTCGGTCACAATTTCTGGCTGGTCGAGTACGTCTAAAATATAGACGCTTTCCCCAGTTAAATCCGTACTATCATCCAAAACTTGAATCAGCGATAGCCTCGGATTGCGAGTATCGTAATCGGCAACTTCCGTATCTAACCAAAGAGTTTGAGATTGAGTATATTTAGCAACGATAGAACGTATTTCGTCACCGGATTTTAGGTAAGGCATTGAGCAATATTCCCTAAAAAAATTGGGTAAAAGTAACCAAGTTACAATTTCCCAAGTTAACATTTTGTATGTAATTTATTTGTAGTGCCGTATCTGTTTACTCTCAGTAATTACGATAATTTGATTTTTTTAATTAAGCTATACAAGAATTGTGTATAAAAAAGGAGCTATTTGTATTATAAAATTTCGCTGTAAATATACCTTGCCAATGAGGTTATTATTATCAACCCGGCTTTGATTAAAACCAGGTCATTTGTAAAATAAACTCTGAATCTAAAAAATTCGCTGTCTATCAGTGAGAAAAAATACTCCGGCAAGATACTCGTACCATACGCTCATCAAAATTGATGCGGCAAATTACTATTGCGAAATAAGAATGACTAATAAATAATTTATTAAAAATATTTTTATAGTTAACTATTTATTGTTGGCAATGCCCAATGCCCAAACACTCAAGAATCGCGAATAGCATTCGCCTTAGCTAAATTTTGAGCTTCATTTTGCATCATTTGAATATCGGATGGAGTCCATAAGCGTGGTTTTTGGCAGTGATGTGCTATTAGTAAACCCCACAAACCCTTAGCAGTTAAAATAGGTGCGACTAAATTCGCACGAACTTTTAAACCGCGTAAAAAATCGCGGTGGCAATCAGCAATTGGTTCTGACTCAATATCCTCAATCGCATTTATTCTTCCCTGTAGATACAATTCGGCATACCCATCATTAAAACAGTCATCAGGGCCAGTAGAACCGAGAATAGACAAATGTTCCGAACTCAAAGCTTCAAAAGTAACTTGCCCATCCCACTGAGAATAAAAATAATACAAAACCACCCTGTCAACATCAAATTTATCTCGCAAGCGAGATGTCGTTTCAGTAATTAAAGTATCCCGTTCTATTGTCTCAGTTAAGCGATTTAGTATCTTTTTAAGACCACGGTCAAAATTTTGATTAGAATTCTGTACCACCGTTCCAGTATCACACTTGAGTAATAATTATCTTTAATAATTTTATGCTAACAACCACTTTTACAAATACTTTATTAAGTAATACTCTTTTAAGCTTAGAAAAATATCTAATCAATAACGGGAATTGGGCATTGGGAATTGCATATTGGGCAAAAAAATCCTTTTTTCTTCCCACTCTCCCCCCTCTCCCCCTCTTACCCCTCTCCCCCACTCGTAATGGTAATAGAATAAACAAGATAATTGCATCTATTCACCAAGAAGGTACTTACCTATGACGACTTCTGAAATCCGCTTTTTGATGTGTGCCCCAGAACATTATGATGTAGATTATGTAATCAATCCTTGGATGGAAGGGAATATTCACAAGTCATCTCAAGAGCGTGCCGTACAACAATGGCAGAAACTGCATCACGTACTTAAAGAACACGCCATTGTTGATTTGGTGAAACCTCACAAAGGTGTCCCCGATATGGTTTTTACCGCCAATGCTGGTTTAATCTTAGGTGACAATGTGGTTTTAAGTCGCTTTTTACACAAAGAGCGTCAAGGAGAGGAGCCTTACTTTAAAGCATGGTTTGAAGAAAATGGCTTTACTGTTTATGAATTACCCAAAGATTTACCTTTTGAAGGTGCGGGTGATGCACTTTTAGATCGAGAAGGGCGCTGGTTATGGGCTGGTTATGGTTTTCGTTCGGAATTAGATTCTCATCCTTATTTGGCAAGATGGCTGGATATTGAGGTATTATCCTTACGACTAACCGACGAACGTTTTTATCACCTTGATACTTGCTTTTGCCCTTTAGCCAATGGCTATTTACTTTACTACCCCGAAGCTTTTGACTCCTATTCCAACCGCTTGATTGAAATGCGTGTGGCACCGGAAAAACGCATTGCTATAGAAGAAGCCGATGCAGTTAATTTTGCTTGCAATACGGTGAATGTGGAAAATATCGTAGTCATGAACAAAGCTTCCGATTCGCTTAAAGCACGTTTAGGGAAAGTTGGCTTTGAGGTGATTGAAACTCCACTTACCGAATTTCTCAAAGCAGGTGGTGCCGCGAAATGTTTAACATTGCGAGTAACCGAACCCGTATTGGAAGATGTACATGCTAATTCTCAGGTAGAAAGTCAAGTTGTCCGTATGGAAGGACATTTATTAGACTCGGGTTTAATTAACCGTGCTTTGGACTTAATTATAGATAATGGCGGAAGTTTCAAAGTTCAAAATTTCCTTTTGGGAGAACAGCGTCAAAGTACTTCTGCTGCTGAGGTGAAAGTTTCCGCTCCTTCTCATGAAGTGATGGAAAGCATTGTATCCCATCTAATTGACTTGGGCGCGATGAATTTACCAGAAGACGAGCGAGACGCTAAACTCGAACCCGTGATTCATAACGGGGTAGCACCGGATGATTTTTACGTTAGTACCATTTATCCTACGGAAGTTCGGATTAAAGGCAATTGGGTAAAAGTCGATTCGCAACGGATGGATGGTGCAATAGCGATTACCGAAACCTCCGCAGGAATCACCGCTCGGTGTAAAATATTGCGCGATTTAGAAGCAGGAGAAAAAGTAGTTGTAGATGTACAAGGCATCCGCACCATTCGTAAAACCGAATCGCGGGAAAAACGCAATACAGAAGAATTCAGCTTTATGTCTGCCGGTGTTTCCAGCGAGCGTCGCGTAGAATTAATTGTGGAACAAGTCGCTTGGGAATTGCGTAAAATCCGTGATTCTGGAGGTAAAGTTATCGTAACAGCCGGACCAGTAGTCATACATACCGGCGGTGGCGAACATTTATCACAATTAGTTAAAGAAGGCTACGTACAGGGATTATTAGGTGGCAACGCGATCGCGGTTCACGACATCGAACAATCGATTATGGGAACATCTTTGGGTGTAGACATGAAGCGAGGAGTTTCAGTACGCGGAGGGCATCGTCATCACCTCAAAGCAATTAACAGCGTTCGCCGTCATGGCAGTATTGCTAAAGCCGTACAAGCGGGAATGATTCAAAGAGGGGTAATGTACGAATGTGTTAAAAACAATGTGCCCTTTGCCTTAGCTGGTTCGATTCGAGATGACGGTCCGTTACCCGATACTCAAATGGATTTAATTAAAGCACAGCAGGAGTACGCAGAATTACTTAAAGGTGCAGATATGATTTTGATGCTTTCCACCATGCTGCATTCCATTGGAGTTGGTAATATGACCCCTGCGGGAGTAAAAATGGTATGTGTCGATATCAACCCGGCAGTAGTAACAAAATTGAGCGATAGAGGCTCGGTAGAATCAGTTGGTGTAGTTACAGATGTGGGATTATTTTTAAGTTTGTTAGTACAGCAGCTTGATAAATTAACCAGTCCTTATACCGCACAAGTTGGTTAAATTCCCGATGTAGAGACGTAGCAGCGCTACGTCTCCCTAATCAAGGATATCCCAGAAATGAATATTAATTTTTAAGATCTGCAAGAAAATTAAAAGCCTGAAATGGATATTCCATGGATTTTATAAATCCTTCGTAATTAAGTGGTTTATTTTGTGCAAGCCAGTCTTTGATTAAAAACAAGGAATAACCATGAGCATCGAAGAAGTCGTAAATCTCAAATTGAGAAACGTTATGAGCTTTTAAACCAGATTTAGCACATTCAAAAAGAATAGTTGGATGACACCGCTGCAATATAGTTTCACCACCTTTTAATGCTGCTAATTCACCCCCTTCTACATCAATCTTGATGAATCCTATAAATAAATCAGGTGGAACAATTTCATCTAGTCTGAGACATTTTACTTTGATAATCTTGAAATTTTGCTTGCCATTCCTAGAACCATGATGCTGTAATCCACTGTAACCAGAACTCGGAGACTGCAAATAGAAGTCTACTTCACCATTACTCTCACCGAGGGCAGCTTGAATTATTTCTACATTTTGAAACTTAGACTTCAACCAATTATATTTGTAGGGAATGGGTTCAATCGCAATATGTTTACCATGAGGTGAAAGTTTATTGATGAGACTAAGTACCGAACCTAGATGAGTTCCAATATCAATGCAATTCATTGAACTGTTGATAATTTTACTCATCGCCAATTCCGCTCGGGTAGACTCGACGTAAATTTCTTGCAGTTCGGGATATTTTCTATGTTTTAAAATTTTAGTAAAATCGCGCAACTTAACGGCAGGCTTTTCTAGAGGGGTGCCAATTAGCTGATGAGCAAGGTATTCCTTTATTAGCATAATTGAAGCCTAATTCTAATGTTTCCCTATGGTGGCAACTTAAATCAATCATAAACGATAAATTTTCGTCTGAGTTAAGTTGAAATAAACCCTAAAAACTTGAGAATATGCTCGTTTTTCTGTTCTAAAGTGCCTTATAGTTTCATAAAAATCAAAAAAAATGTCACATCTTTTCCTATGATTTATTCTTATGATTACAATTATTAACCATAGATAAGATATAAACTCAGAACTTCAAATAAAAATCCCAAAAACCACAGATAAAACACAAATTTCATCAAATGCAACTAACAATCCACAATAAGCAGCTACAAATCAACCCCGCAAGCTTTATTGCCGATTTTCTACTAACAGGAATGCTTATTGGACCGATAGCCGCTCCTTTCTTAGCTGCATCCGGGCTGCCAATCTTACCTCAAATCGCCAACATAATTTATTTTATGGGCGATCGTGTCTGCCCCCAACCTCAGATGGGAGTAGAATTAGCGTCACCGTTCCTTATGGCTGTATGTATGCGTTGTTACGGTACCGTCACGGGTTTATTAGCCACAAGGTTACTGCATATTGCTGATGGCGGAAAAGCTTTTTACTGGCTGCATCAATACGGTTGGAATGGTGCAGCACTAGCTACCGTATTAATGATGGCTTATCCCTTAGAAATGGCAGGGCAAATTTTAGGCTGGTGGAGTTTTCACAATTTAATTGTCGTACCCTTTGGCTTAACTACAGGTTTAGCTTGGGGGTTATTTACAATGCCGATTTTGCACGGTTCGCCAAGTGCAAAATCTTCCCTCCAGACATAAATTTAAACAGAATTTGAGCAGAATTATTTATTGTCAAACACGAAAACTTGCTTGCGGGGATTCCCCCGTTGAGCAACCTCCGGGGCATTTTACCCGCTTGAGCGCACCTAGCGGAAATTATTATAGCGCTTTTTATTTGGGTGCAATACACTCCGATCAACCTCACCTACCTTCCCCTCTGCTTGTTAAGTCTACGGTGTACGCATAACTCTGCCGGGGACTATAAGTCCCCGTCTAATAGCTAAAGTCGTCTAAAGACGACTGAAAAATTATGTACAAAATAAAACATCATAGTTAGTCCTATTTATAGGACTTCTGCTATTAGACAGGGACTTGCAGTCCCTGGCGAGCAATGGTTTTAACTACTTATGTGTACGCGGTAGCTTTATTAAGTAGAGGAGTATATTCTATTCAACTGGAAACTGCTATATATCATGTTCGATAAATCACTTACTACATGTCATTGCGAGTGAAACGAATTGGAGCAAAGCAATGACAACTGTTCATCCGAACATGGCATTAATTGTGGAAAATATTTTAAAAATCTTGAAAAAATAAAACGATGCACCCTGTATATGTAGCGCGGAAGCCAAACAATTAGCTTCTTTTAAATGTTAGTCAAATGCTCCATCAAAGCTTTGATATAAATTCGATGATTATATCGCTCATGCACCAATTGATAACCCTTTCGGGCTAATGCTTCACTCTGTTTAGAACCTTTCAACAGACTGTTAATTGCTTGACTTAAGCCTTGCCAATCACCTGGATTGACACCTAAAACTGCTTTTGCATCAATTAATTCCTGGATAATTCCTGGCGAGCGAGTGATGATTACGGGTTTGCGGCAAGCAAGTGCTTCAAACAAAGTAGATAAACCTGCTTGGTAATTGTTTTCATGAAGAGCGATCGCCACAATGTCAGCATCCTGGTAAAGCTGCACCAAGGAATTCCAATCATAATAGCGGTAAGACATGTTTGCTGGAATAACTTCCGGAAAAGTCTGGGAATTTACAGTTTTAACCGGAGATGCAGCACTAATTTTCACATCAACATCAAGAGACTCTGTTGCTCTTGCCAAAGTTTGATAATCTCGTTGCTCTAAACCGCCACTAACAATTAACGGACGCGATCTTTGTGTTAAAGCAAGTTTTGGAGTAAAGAATGATGTATCTGTAGGTTGATAAGGAAACAAACTGACTCGCTGCTTGGGTAAACTTAAATAATCCCGCAAGAAATCGACTTGCTCTGGATTCGCCGTCATAAACAAATCGACTTTTTTTCTGATTTCAAACAGCTTTAAGGCCAAGCGCCCTCGTACTCTGTTGAGATTATGTGTAAACACAACCACTTTTGGTCCTTTCTTTCTTCCTCCACATAATGTTGCTATTGGTAGTCCTACAGTCTCATCAGCACAAAATATGACATCATCACTTCGTAGCTTAGAAGATAAATTGTGCGCCAAATGCCAGTCCTGTCTACATCCTATAATATTTTCACATATCAAATGCATTGGTAGTAAAAAGTCGCTATTTGCCTGATGTATTGTTGCATTTAAACGCCGACTGACATCAAACATCACATGAACTGGGCGTTTTCCAACTTGAGCATCCTTACTAATATCCTCCAAATTCACAAAACTACTGAGCGCTAAATGATATGTCATTACGAATTATCAAATCAACTTTTTAAAGTGAATTTGATTAATGAATAGTATTTTAGTAATATTGTTCCTGTATTTAATTAAAGTTTTTTTATTCGGAAAGAGAAAAAACCAAAAAATTAAATTGTTTTTTGCAGAACTTTGTAATATTGCTAACTATGATTTTTTATCTGCAATAAAGTTAAATATTAAGTGGATGTTTTTATATAAAAAAATAATTATATAATCTTGAAGCTATTACCCCAAAAGGATTTCAGCGATAATATTAATTATACTAAGCGCGATATATAAAAAATAACAATATGATTTTGTTTAAATTTTTACTTGGATGCCAAGGTTTATTTATCTGAAAATAAATATATAATTTATGTAAATTTTTTTAACTTTATAGGACTTATACCAATTCTGTATGAGGTTGCGCTAAATTGCCCGCAGCCTACAAGGCTGGGGCGACTCAAACAAAGCCCATCTACATGGGCTATATTCGGCGCATCTTTAAAAAAAAATGGTATTACGCACTCGTAACAGAAAATAGAGCTTGGCGATGATCCACACCTTTGGGGTGAATACTTCGCGCAGCGAATAATGACGTAAACACGTAGCCCGTGCGTAAGTGCTGCTTTATAACCCACACATTTTAGCGTTGCCGATTCATACATCAAATCAGCAACGCTAAAAATCTTGTATTTCAGTCCTATTTATCTAACTTCTTGCATCATTGTCGTTAAGCCCAAATAACCGCCTTGTAAACCGGAGGCTTTCTAGCCCGCACGCGACCCGGGAACGCAGAGAAATCAATTTCAAGTGATATACAAACTACGTTAAAACGCACTAAAAGGATTGCTTATCTATGATTCTGCTGGAAGCGTCGCTATCCAAAAAATTGCTCCGCTAACTTTAGCAGCTTGCTTAATATTTCTTTTTTCGGGACGTTTAAATATTTTTCTTCCCCAGTTTTTGAGATTATTTTCCATTAGGTAAGCAAAATATGCGATATCTCCAATAAAACGCATATTCTTAGTTACTCCATTACCCATAGCAAACATAGAGCGAAATGCACTATAGCCCTTTTCTGGCCATACATATTTAATCTCAAAACCTGCTTGAGTCAATAACTCAATTGCACCAAGAGGTGACATGTGAAAAAAGCTATTATCGTGCCAAGGCTCAAGAAATGAAACGTTTCCTAAATAGTAACCACCAGGTTTTAATACCCTGGCTATTTCCTGAACTACTAAATGAGGACATGCTAAATGCTCTGTTACCGCAGCAGAATATATTACATCAAGCTGATTATCTCCAAAAGGTAAAGAATGGGCATCGCAAAGAATATCTGGGCCACCAAATTTTTGCAACCAATCATGTACTCGGGTTTTTGAAATGTCAACGCCAATATATTGATGACCTTTTTGCACAAACCATTCTCGCATTTGCCCGCCACCACAACCAATTTCTAAAACTTTCTGATTGGCGGGTAATTCGTTGATAACTTTGAACTGAGCCGGTTCTAAATGATAGGGAAGTTTATCGCTGACTTTTACTGAAGGAGGATAATTAAAGTATTCTTGAAGCTTTTGTTCTTCTATTACCGCTCTATTAGCACTAAACTCAAACTGAACTGTTCTACTAAAATTTGGATCGAATAATTTTGGAGTTCCACTATCTTCTGCGAATTCTAATCCACAATTATCGCATTTGATAGTAGAGTTTAAAGGACTTTTACATCCAGGACAGGCTAAAACGTCAACTAATTTTGGCTTTGCTAAAGTATGTATCATATTCGTCCTTGGTAGATGAACTGCTAATGTAGAATCTATTTGAACAACTTGCTTTGCAATCAAAGAAGGTTTACCTATAGAAGATAACGTCAAATAGATTCAATTATTTATTAATACCCTGATGCAATTTTGGTGATATTTTGCTTCTGCTTGCTAGTATCTAAATTTGGTTGCGAGTTTAAGGTTTCATCGAAAATTTCGATAATCCTGTCTACTTTTGAGTCCCAATCAAAGTAGTTGGTGAGAATTCTTTTTGGACCTGCTTCTCCCATTTGAAGACGTAGTTCTGGCTCTGTTGCAAGCTTAATCATCGCTTCCGAAAATCCATTTACAAAAGCTTTGATGGAAGTTGGCTCTACCCAAATACCGCAGTCGGGATGTAGCGTATTTGCGGGTCCAGCCCATTTTGTGGCAATGACAGGTAAACCTAAAGCCATTGCTTCCAAAACTGCATTACCACCAGCTTCTCGTAAGGAAGGCATTACAAATACATCACATTCACAAGCTAATTTCGATGCTTCTTCGCGTTTTAACCAGCCTCGAAAAATAACGTTATTTTCTAAGCCTAAATCGGCAACTTGCTTTTCTAAATCTGAACGAACTTCTCCATCCCCAACTAATTCTAAAACAGCGTTTGTTTTGTCGGCAACTGATTTAAAAGCATCAATTAAAAAATCAATTCCTTTCCAATCAACAAAACGCCCTATATACACAAAATGAACTGGTTCGTCCGGGTTTCTATGGGGCTGTTCTCTAGGTTGCCAAACATCTAAATCTACACCACATTCTATAACCTGATGGATCTTTCCCTTACATCCAATCGGTAAAGATTTTCTAGTTTGAGGATTGGCAACAATTAAGGTTTCAGCTTTTAGTTTACCAGGTACAAATCTATGTAAAACATTGGAAAAAATTCTTCCCAAAGTAACCGATAAGTTAGCGAACTTAGAATCCATGTACCGGAAAGCAGGAGGAAAATCAACTCCACCAGCTAAAGGACCTATAACTACCGGTACGCCAAGGTTATACATGAAATTTAAACCTTTGGGAGTAATTGGTGAAGGCTGAAAGACTATATCAATATCTTGTTTAGCAATCAATTCTTTTACCAATTTCTTGGCTTGGATTTGAGTAATCCAATGCACTACTTGTAAGAAAATTAAATCCTCGATTCTATAAGGAAACAGTTTACCCAGTCGCCAGACAAAATTTTGCAGCCCGCTATCTTCTATAAAATGAAATCTATTAAAATCTTCGTCATCGGGAAACTCTTGGCGAAGTTCGTCTCTAACCCTTGCATGACAGACTATTTGTAAATCAACTCCCCGCTCTTTAAATAAATGAAAATAGTAGAGATTTTTGCCCGACTCACCACCCATACGTCGGGATACGTTCTCCGCTACTAATATGACTCGCAATGGTTTTTCAGTTTGATGCAATTTTCCCATGATGCTAATATATTGCTCCGAAATAAGTTAACTAACTACGGCTTTTTCAGCAAAATATTGCTTGATATTTGCTTTAGATCTTAATAGAAAGTTTTATGTATTACCTAACCTATATCAAAAACTAATAGCTTATGATTGATTAAAAGTTTAAAACAGATTGAATTGGGATTCCAAAACCGAGAGAATATCTGATGTACAGAAATAATGCCAGAACTGCTATATAAAAGATAGTTGCTTGAATATCTTGCGTAATACAAGAGAGTTTTTCCCGCCAGAGTCCGTATAAATTGACGCAATATAATGGTAAATCGCCAAATGCGATCGCTAAAATTGCGCCTATCAAGCCAAAGCGATAATATGCCAGTGGCAATCCGAACCCAATCATTACAAATCGAGCCAAGTTACTTTGAGCTAAATACAGAGGTTTACCAATTGCTAACAAAGCAGGGCTAATCGTATAAAAAAGTAACGAAAACCAAATACCAGCGCACAGAAGCGGCATCATCCAGGTTGCTTGGATGTACCTATCGTCATAAAGCGTACCAATCACTAAATCCCCTACAGTCACTAAAGCCGCCAAACCAACAGCACAACCCATCAACAAAAATTTACGCTGTTTGATGATTTTGGCTCTAAGAGTTTTACGAGGTAGTTCGGTTTGATTGGAAATCGTGGGAAAAATCACTTTATAGCTAAGTTGCTTAATCACCTGACGAGGTAAATTAGCCAAAGTATAAGCAATGGTATAAATCCCCAACATCTGGAAAGAAAGCAATTTACCTAAGATTAAACGGTCGCTCTGCTCGGATGCAAACATTAGAGCCGACGACATAAACATCCATTTACCGAAAGACAAAATCTCTTTGACTGCATCTTTATCCCAGGTGAAACGATTTCTATATTCAGGTATTAAAAAATGGCTGCCGAACATTTTGTATACAGCACCCAACACAACTCCAAATGCCAAAGCCGCAATACTGGGATTAAAGGAAGCCCAAGCAACTAAACTGAATAAGGTAAATACTTGAACGCTTAAATCAAATAAGGTGGATCTCCTTACGTCTATCCGACGCATCAGAGTTAAGATACTCGTCGAACTAAACCCATCCAATACTGAAGACGCGCCCACAATCGGTACTAACCAAAGCAGACGACTTTCTTCATAAAATGAGGCAACTGGAAAGGTCAGTATTAAACACAACAACCAAACTACCCAGCCCCGAATTACTTGTAAAGTCCAAGCAGTGTTTAAAAAAGCAGGATCTTCACCGCGCTTGCTATTAACAATACTTTGAGAAATTCCTATATCAGAGAATAACTCTATACCTAGCCTTAAGGTATTTACAACAGCCATTAAACCGAAAAACTCTGGAACTAGTAAACGAGTCAGGATTAAGTTACCGCCAAAACGAACCACCTGACTCATTCCGTAACCCGCTATTGTCCAGAATGCGCCCCGGTAAGCAAGCTTTTTTAAAGATGTCATAACTATTTCAAATACCCGTGCTATTTCAAAGCTGAATCAGTTAACCGAGGAAATTTTGGTCAATAATCCTATTTAATGTAAGCCAATATCATCACATACTCCTGCGGAAAACAATCCACTTAGACTATCAACTGAGAACACTTTAAATACCAAAAAGCTATCTACTTATCACCATTGCGATTCTAGTCAGATAACAACCACTAAACTATTACAACCTTTAGGGTTAGTTAATCCTCATCGAATCATACTTATTACTTCAAATGGCAACAGATACAAAGGAATTTTGCATTAAACACATTTAAAACTTGATGTAAATATACAGGACGACCATTTAATTATATTTACACAATCTTTAAACACTTGAAACAATAGCATAATCTTTTTTCAAAGTAAAATGGTTTTTTGTGGTTTAAATATGAATTTTATATATAGAGAAAAATTTTTTTTTAAAGTTATTGTAAAGATTGTCGGCACATTGGCATAGAAATTTTCTTTTCATCGAGTAAAAAAGTATTGAAAGTCAGATGTTTAAGCAATTATTTCAATCTCAAAATGCGATAGTAGCTAATAGTCTATTTAAGTGCTTAAATTTTAAACGAGTATGTTTCCCCTTTTTAATGAACGTGTCTGTGAAGATATACGTGTTATCAATTTAGGCGCTTCCTATAAAGATAAACACAGTAATTCTTTACAGAACTCAAGCGCATTGTTGCCGAAGTTTTTATAGCCCAGCTAAAAAGGCTTTATAGAATTTTGCGGAAAATCTTTTCATTATTTTACGGCTTCAACAGCCACAAATAACAAAGTTTGTTAGTGTTTTGCGCTTTTAAATATGGCAACCTCCAAACAAAAATTTTCGTAAATCAACTCAAAGAGCAGATTCAGCGTTATAGGCTGCATTTACGAATTAAAAAGTGTTAATTGATACTTATTTCAGCGACGGGTTCCATTTAACAACATATTCAAACCCTTCATAGTTCATTTTTAGTTAATTAAATTTGATCGCGATTATGGATGCATCAGTTTTATCTCGTACTTCAACCAAAAACCAAAAAATTCACTTTAACTTTGTCGATAGCTTACGTGGAATTGGGGCTATCTGGGTAGTTTTATACCATATATATGCAACAAAAAGATTAGTAGAATTAAGTGCAATATTACCGGATTGGTTAGAAAATATTACCTTTAAATGGGGAAGTCTAGGTGTTGCTATCTTCTTTGTTTTAAGCGGATTTGTAATTGCACATTCCTTACGTAATGCAACGATTAGCCCATTGTATGTGGGTCGTTTCTCCTTACGTCGTTTAATCAGACTAAGCCCTCCATACTATGTAGCAATTCTTCTGGCTTTAGGATTTGCTCTATTCTCATCTGTGGTAAAAAATGAAGCCTTCGCGCCGATGAATCAGTCCTTTTCCACGGGAAGATTTATCGCACATTTATTTTACGTGCATGAATTTTTCGGGTTTAAACCTTTTGATAATATTTATTGGACTTTAAATCTAGAGATTCAGTTTTATCTCGTATTCTGTGCTTTGCTTGGTTTAGCGCAATGGGTGAATAAATCCAGCCAGAAAGCATGGGGAAAGGCAATAGTCTTTGTGCCTGCGGCAATTTTTGCGGTTGCTTATCCCTTGGGTATACTGCCAGATAACGGATTGGGGGCGTTGTTCTTTTTCCCTTTGTATTACGGTTTTCTGTTGGGGATATTTGCTTATTGGTGCTGGCAAGATAATCTCAAATCTATCTATTTCTACCTTTATGCAGCGATTGTATTAGCGGGGGGAATAGTTCAATCTTCAGGCTTTACAGTAACCTGCGTAGTCGTTTCTATGCTCTTGTTAGAAGTAGGTAGAGCTTCTAAGATGCAGGATTTATTGAACTGGAAGGCTTTAAAATTTTTAGGACGTATTTCTTACAGTCTCTATCTGACTCACAACGTCGTAGTTGGTACGATTTTATTTTTAGGGTTTAAAGTTTTAGGAGCTAGCATAGTTACCGAACTTATCTGTGTGACTGTAGCAGTATTTGCTAGTCTTGTTTTTGGTACGGCAATCTGCGAATTTGTAGAAAAACCAGCCATTAAATTAAGTCGCAAAATCAAGCTTGTTAAAAGTGTGGAGGCGATTAAAGCATGAAAATACTGATTACTGGAGCATCTGGATTTCTAGGTAAATATGTAGTCGCCGAAGCATTGCGACGAGGTTTTCAAGTCAGTGCCGCAATCAGGCATACTTCCGACGAAAAACGTTTACCTTGGCGTAATCATCCAAATTTAGAATTAATTCGTATCGATTTAATTCAATCGCAAGGGCTACAAGATGCTTTAACCCGAATAGATACTGTAGTACATTTAGCAGCAGCCAAGCAGGGTAACTACGATACGCAATATGCAAATACAGTTACCGCTACCGACAATTTACTCAAAGCAATTGCAGCAGCAAAGATTAAAAGGTTGGTAGCGATAAGTACATTTAGCGTATTCGACTACTTGAATATATCTGACGGTGAAATTATTAACGAAAATTCGCCCATCGATAGCAATCCCTCCTATCGAGATGTTTACGCCCAAACCAAGCTGCTCCAAGAAAGCCTATTTCGAGAATTTGAACAGAGAAATCAGGGAAAAGTCACAATTCTACGTCCGGGGATAGTTTACGGAAGAAACAATCTATGGAACGCTCATTTGGGAGTAAACGTCAAAAATCGTTTGTGGATTCGTATTGGTGGAAATGCTCTGCTTCCGCTTACTTATGTAGAAAACTGCGCCCAAGCAATAGTTAATGCTTGCGAGCATCAAGAAGCAATCGGCAAGACTTTGAATATTGTTGATAACGATTTACCAACCCAAAAAGTTTATACCGATAAAATTTTAAAGCTGCTACCGCGTCAACCTTCCACAGTTGGCATCGATTGGAGCCTTATGCGTTTATTATCTCGTAGCGCTTGGTTTTCCAATAAAATGCTATTTTTAGGAAAACTGAAGCTACCAGGTATTTTTGTACCAGCCAAACTGGAAGCCCGATTCAAACCATTTCAATATAGTAACCAAAATGCTCGAAAGGTACTGAATTGGCAGCCGTTATATTCTTTAGATGAAGCTTTAAAGCGTAGCTGTAGCGATGTAGATTTACTTTCAGATACAGCAAACGGGACTAAAGTAACTTCCTGATCGCAAGAAGTTGAGATGAAGAAAGCCGAGGAGGGAAAATTTATAATTATCTCCTCTGCTGTCTTTAAACTAAAAATTTTCATGGTTAATTCCTAACTAATAATTTAATAAACCAAATATCAAATTCCGAATTTAAAATTATGCGTATTGCTTACCTGACGGGAGAATATCCCAGAGCTACAGATACTTTTATTCAACGTGAAGTTGCCGCACTTCGCCAACAAGGAGCAGAAATACATACATTTTCTATACGCCCTACCGGTGAAGAGCATATGGTGGGGAAAGAACAAAAACAAGAGCGAAGTCAAACTTTTTATATTCTGCCTCCAAGCCCTTTGAAATTAGCAAGAGCGCATTTTAATTTATTAATTGCTTCGCCAAAAAGATATTTACAAGCACTGAAATTAGCTTACTCAACCAGATTGCATGGATTGCGGGGAAATCTTTATCAATTGTTTTACTTTTTGGAAGCGGGTATCTTAGCTCAAGAGATTAACAAAAGACAAATTCCTCACCTGCACAACCATTTCGGAGATTCTAGCTGTAGCGTTGCCATGTTAGCAGCAGAATTAGGAGGCTTTAGCTATAGTTTTACATTACACGGTCCCTATATCTTCTTCCAGCCGTATCATTGGAGACTAGACGAAAAAATTAATCAAGCATTATTTGTAAGTTGCATTAGTAACTACTGTCGCAGCCAAGGAATGATATTTGCACCCTTTGAAAAATGGAATAAAATGCAGATCGTTCACTGCGGCATAGACCCAAAATTATTTAAACCAGTATCTCATCAAGGGAAAGGGCATCGTCTGCTCTATGTCGGTAGGCTGTCTGCTGCCAAGGGTTTACCGATACTTTTAGAAAGTTTAGTTGATTTGAAACAACGCCATCAGGATGTCATATTAACAGTAGTTGGTGACGGTAGCGATCGCGCTGCTTTAGAGCAGATGACTGCTGATTTTGGATTGGCGGAGAATGTAAATTTTGTTGGCTATAAGTCGCAAGCAGAAGTGCGTGAATACTTTGAACAAACAGATGTATTTGTTTTATCCAGCTTTGCCGAGGGAGTGCCTGTAGTCTTAATGGAAGCAATGGCGGCAGGGGTTCCGGTAGTCGCTCCACAAATCGCCGGAATCAGCGAACTCGTAGAACACAACGTCAGCGGCTATATCGTACCCGCAGGTGATAAAACACATTTAGCCCAAAGCATAGAAAAATTATTGAACGACGGCGAGTTAAGAACTGAATTCGGAACCGCAGGAAGAAATAAAGTAGAAAAAGAATTCAATATAAATTTAGAAGCTAAAAAGCTCTACCAGATAATGAGTAAAGCATTGCATCCAGCCGAGCAGTTAACCACAACCAGCAAACAGTTATCAAAGATTAGCGGTGTTTGAGAGGCTTTGTCTTTTATCCAGGGATGAGGAAGAGGAAGAGGGAGTGAGGGAGTGAGGGAGGGAGGGAGTGAGGGAGTGAGGAAATTCTTTTCTCCCCATTACCCCATTACCCCATCACTTCGTAAGCTATTCCCAATTACCAATTACCAATTACCAATTACCAATTACCAATTCCTACTTTGCCCAATCCATAGGCTCCACAGAATCAAACGAAGTAGTCATTTTATAGGGAGAGCCAGTTTCTAAAGAATTTTGGATTGCCAAGACAATTTCGTTGTTGTGCAGCGAAAATCGAGATGACAGCCTGCAAGGACGATTTTCCATAATCGCATCAGCCATTTCTGCTACACCACGACAAAAATCCATTTGCTGTGCGCCTCTATATCCAAATTTCGGCGCTTTCTTCACTAAACGATACCTTTGCTTCCAAACACCTTCAAGCCTTTTACGTCCAATTGTCAGGCTGCGACGGATATAAACTGGCGCTCCATAAAACCAACAGTCATCAATGCCAAGTATGCCGTCATCTCCAATAATTTTTAAAGAATGGTCGTGAGGTGCGACAATACTACAGGTTAATCTCGCAACTACTCCAGAAGCGAATTTAATACAAGCCACAGAAAAATCTGGAGCATCAACTTCTACTGGTAAATCAGTTTTCTTATCCGGGATTAAACAAGACGAAAAAGCAGAAACGGTTTGAGCAGGACCAAAAAAAGCCGTCAGCCAATTTACATAATATCCCGCATGTTCTAAAGTACAGCCTACTTCAAATTCATCTTTATAAGGCCAAGGCGTACCAGATTCGCTCAACCACTTTTGATAAGGCATTTGATGAACTAGCCCATCATCCATTTCCGCGTAGACTACCCGAACTTTCCCTACCTTGTTTTCCCGCAATGCTTTCCATATAGTTTGGGCGCTTTCACTCAATAAACTACATGGTGCGGAGGAAAGATATAAACCTTTAGCTTCAGCAATATCTACCAACTCTTTCGCTTGCTCCATTTCCATAGCGAAAGGCTTTTCGGAATAAACGTGCTTCCCAGCTTCCAAACAAGCTTTGGAAACTTCATAATGACTGCGGGGATTAGTCAAATTTAATACTATGTCAACCTTATCATCCGCAAGCAAATCGCTAAGGCTGTCATAAATATGAGAAATATTATAGTATTTAGAAAATTTAGTAGCGCGATCGCTAACTTTATCCAAAACTCCCACTAGCTTCAACTGCGGATGCATCGAGAGAGTTTTTAAGTAATAATCGGCAACATAACCACAACCAACAATAGCAATAGATTTATAGGACAAATTACTTTTATTGCCATTTTGGTTGGCTGAATATGTGGGGTTTTTTACAGAGTTCGCATCCGTCTTTCTAACTAAGTTAGAAATTTTAAACACATTTTTAAGCAGCATAGACTCTTATTGATGATTTGCGAGTATTCTTTGTTCCTAGCATCTAACTCTTATGAACTAACTGCCGCACTTTTATATTCAACAATGGCGCGTTTCTTTCCCAATAATCGAGATAGATGAAACTGAATCTGACCTATAAGTCCAGGGAATTTGTCCAGAACACAGAATAGACCGTAAAACAATCCATCCACGGGAGTAACTCCCTTAGTTCTGGCATATTTATATACGCGAGAAAATAATATACTATAAGCCACAAAAAGTAAAATTATACTTATACCTCCAGTAAACCACGCAGCAATAAAGGCTAATAAGGGTAATATTAAACCCCAAACCCAAATTCTGCGACTTTCTTTAATCCAGTGTTTTTCCGGAGGTTTACCGTGCAGCCAAGCCCCTTCGGCGTAAGCATGTCCGTTACGAACCGAACGCTTCCACCATTGGTTGAAATGCATTATTTGAGCATCATGTAAAGTCATTTCAGCGTCAATACGCATGATTGTGCCGCCAGCTTGACGCAAGCGCACGCATAATTCTGGTTCTTCTCCGGCAATTAAACTTGGATTAAAACCCCCAACCTGTTTTAAAGCGTTGACGCGCATCATCGCGTCACCACCACAGGCTTGTGCTTCGCCTACAGGCGTATCCCATTCAATATCGCACAATCGATTGTAAACAGAATTTGTCGGAAATTCTTCCCTTCTCCTTCCGCAAACGACTACAACTTCAGGTTTCGCATCTAATACCTTGACAGCTTTTTCTAGCCATCCTTCAACTACCAAACAATCTCCATCAACAAATTGAACAAATTCAGTGTATGGTTCTATTTTAAGTAGATATTCAAAACCTTCATTTCTTGCCCGTGCAGCAGTAAAAGGAATCGATAAATCTAGCTCGACAACGTTAGCGCCGAGGCTACGGGCTAAATCTACGCTGCCATCATTAGAGCCAGAATCAACATAAACAACCGTTTTTACCTGCTCCAGTACAGATAATAGACATTGTTTGAGACGATTTCCTTCATTACGTCCAATTACAACTACCCCGATTGAATTCACTCCCATTCTCCTTCTTATTTCTAGATATTTGTCAAAGCTTATTAGTGGCAGGAATCCCATTCCCCAAAGGAGTGGAGAATAGTGCAAGATATGAATTAAAACTGATAAGTTGCACCATGCTCGCAAAAACCGATTTTTGCTGATTGCACTATGTAAGAATTATGTTTTTACAAAAATAAACCCGGTTTCATTGGGGCAGATTCAAATTCGTGGCTTTAAATGAATCTAACCAGCTTGAAAAGGTTTGTAAGCTGCGTAGGACTTTTCTAGTAATAATTTTCGTTCTACATAAAACTCGCTGTCGGGGAACAGCTCGCGCATCCGATTTCTAGACAGCACTCTCGTACCTCTTACCATTTCAGTCCAAACTGGCAATTTCTTCTCCCATCTCTGATGTAAATTTTGCCGCATGAATTCCGGCAGTAACCAATAACCAATAACGCCAGTATGAGGTTCAATCGGCCAATAATCGCTAGGAGTCTGTACCCAATAACCTTTAGCCAAGCGAATCACTTCTGATGCAAAATCAGCTTGCTTTGATTCATCTCCTACATGTTCGATAACGGAATTACTAAATACAATATCAAAGGATTTATCTGAAAAAGTATTGATTAAATTGGTGGCATCCCCTTCAACCAGGGTATATTTGCCAAACTTTCCGGTGCTTTTATAAGAACCTGGTAGATTAACTAAAGTCACATCAAAATTATGGTCAAACCACTTCCACATTGGGAGATGTCCTCCCAAATCAATAATTCTTGCGTTCGACGGCGGTTTAACTAAAGCCAGAAACTGCTTCATCCGTTCTAAACGCCAAGACTTACCAAATGAATTGTGTTTTGCCCACTCCGACGCTTTGGCGTAAGCTACATGCATTGTTCTCTCGTTTGTTGTTTATAATTGAATATTTTTTGATATTTATAACTGGTAGAAGCACCAATTATCCAGGCTAAAGCTAATATCGGTATCTTCGATACTTGCGCTTCAATCTTGATTTTTTAAAGTTTTGATGCTGATTTTCATTTAGTGTCTTTTGTGGTTTCCTCTGAGGCACGGAAAGAGCAGTCGCCACAAATAAAACCCAATATATATTAGCCAAACGTAAAAGATAGCTTTCCATAATGTTATTTAGACCTAAAAATAACAGAAAAGCCAAAGGCCAAATTTCTTCAGGGCTTTTGGCAGCATAAGCTCTTTTTAATGCCTTTGCAAAAGCCACTATAAAACTAAATGAGAACAGTGCTAAACCTATTAACCCTACATCAAGAGCAAAGTCTAAATAGCCATTATGACCGTGAGGTGCAACAAATTGACTTGAAAGGGTGCCGCCAACAATTGCAGGATATTTAGTTCCTGGTGCCCAAAAGGCTCCACGACCGTACCCCAACCAAGGTCTTTCCATAATGAATTTAATCATCATACCCCACATTGGCGTTCTTCCGGTCAAAGTCGGGTCTTTTCCCATACCTCCTAAAAGTGCCGACCAGTTAGTTAAAATGAAAGTCCCAACTATTCCTACTACTAATACCGTTAAGTCTAAATAAACTACAGATATTTTCCCTTGCCAGCGAAAAGTGCGATAAAAAACTAACATTATTCCCAGCAAAACGCAGACAACCATTGCTGTCTTAGAAGTAGAAAGTACAATTACTGATAAAGGTAAACACAGCCCCAACCATTTATAAAAACTTCTTTTCGGATTATCTACAGGTAATAGAAAAAATGACAGCGAGCCAATAAGCATCATGCTGCCAAGAGTATTTTTATAATCGTAAATTCCCTTCCAAGAGCCAGGATGGTCGGCTCCATGTTTACCAATTGAAGGAATTCCTAAAGCGAATATTAAAGTTAATACAGAACCTATGCCGAAAGTCCAAGCAACTAGCTTGACTTGCTCTCTTAAAGTGTAACGCGAAGCAAAATACAATGCGAATGTAGTCATTTGCCATACTTCACGACCTACAAGGGAAGTATAGGTTGGTATATCCGACCAAATGTAGGAACATAAAATTAATACTACTAATATCCATAGCACTAGATCTCTAGAAGCAACCGTTAAAGATTTTCGCCAGCGAAGTAAAACTAAAACAGTCGAACCGACCCAAATAAAGTATCTAATAGAAGTAATAATATATGCTGGAATAATACCTGGAGTTGGTGGAGTTGAGGCTTGGTTCCCTCCTACTAATAGTCCTCCAGAAAAAAAAGTCAAAGCTAAAACCGCAAACCATTTTTCAGCTATTTCTAAATACTTAGAATTCATATTTATTAGCTAAATCAATTATAGAAATGAGTTGGAACATATGGTGAGGTATCATATTTTCTACTACCGATTGAACGCATTTGCGAACTATATTCAAGTAGTGCCAGATAAATATACTACCTATCATATTTAATCTGGTGAACTAATGATAGTAGATCCACCATATTAATTTTGATGAGCAATGAAAGAAATATATTCTTCAACTCCTCAAAACTAATACGGTTGACTCTAATATCCTGCACATTTGTATCCCCTGAACCCTTAGCTGAATAGCAGAAGCTTTGCTCTTGAACTAAAACTAAACTAAGTATTTACAGAATCTCTTTGCGTGCGAACCCATGCTTTTTGACGCTTAACTAAAAATTGAAAGTAAAGCGGAATTTTCCACAAAATGTACAAAGGAACGCTTAAAAGCTGGGATAAAGGTAAATCGCTACGTCCAAACTTTGCCCAAGCCGATATTATTGCGAGGAAAAGTAAGCTTCCGGCTAAAACTAAGATAGTCGTCGGCAACCATATCCCTAATAACAATGACGTTATCAAGGAAAAACTGGTCATTCCCAACCAAGCAATTACCAGTAGTGATAAAGGCGGCACGCACAAATCCAAAGCACTAATCAACAAATCAAGTCGTCTTTGTTTGACTGCTTCTTTTAACAGCAAAGGAATATAGGTTAACAACGTTTGTAAATGCCCGTGTTCCCATCTGGTTCTTTGTCCTCTAGCCGCTTGTACTTCTTGCGGTAAATATCCGGTGACATTTGACTGGGGACAAAAAACTGCTGGATAACCAGCCAAGCTTAAATCAAAGCCTAGTTTCATATCTTCCACAATATCGCCGCTAGCAATATCAACAGAATTAATTACCTCCCAAGGAAAAGCCATCCCTGTTCCAGTTAATAAACAAGGTTGTCCCAACTGACTTAACCCATAAGGACGAACTAAATTTTTAACCTTGAAAGCAAATGTTGAAATCAATGCTTTAGGACTAGAATTATCCGATTTGGCCATCAAATAAGTTGCTTGTACCGGTTTCCCCGTAGCTAAAGCCTTTTGAGTTACCCGCTCTACAGCACCTTTAGCAACTAAACAGTCAGCATCAACAAATACGACTACATCTGGCGGTTGAGACTTGAGATAATTCAATCCATAGTCGAGGGCG
The DNA here is from genome assembly GCF_000316665.1 of Rivularia sp. PCC 7116. Taxonomy (GTDB): domain Bacteria; phylum Cyanobacteriota; class Cyanobacteriia; order Cyanobacteriales; family Nostocaceae; genus Rivularia. The sequence continues at coordinate 4,780,292 of NC_019678.1, forward strand.
TATCCTTTACCTCTGAGATTGGTATTTTCACGTTCGATAACTTTAACACCAGTAGAGCGAGCAATGTCCGCAGTAGCATCCGTGCAATTATCGGCAACTACGACTATATCTTGTGAATTATTTAACTTTGCTTTTAAATCTTCTAAGGTCGAACGAATTACAAGCTCTTCGTCATGAGCGGGAATTAAAACTTTAAAATTGATATCTTTAGCTTCTTTCCATTGCTTGTTTTTAGCTGGAACAATCGGTAGCAATGCAGTCATAGACTCAGTAAAAAGTATGCCGCACAAAATAAACAATCCACCAGCAATAACTAATAAAACACTGTTAAGAAATCCAATTATCATTGCTTACACCCTTTATCGCTTTTACCAATCAAAATTTTTCTATTCGAGCAGTTCCAATAAACTTGTTAAGAACAATAATCTCTATATTCATACCTCTCAAGGTTGCAACTTCTAGCTAGCAAGTTTTAAATACCTGTGGGTTAAACTGCTAAATCATAAATCTCTAAAATCCGGTCGATTTTACGTTCCCAGTCAAAATATTGCCGTACCCTTTCTTTGCCAGCATTACCTAATTGGGATCGCAATTGTGGAAATTGGGCTAGTTTATCCATAGCGTTAACCAATCCATCTACTAAAGCTTCTCTAGAGGTGGGTTCTATCAAAATGCCGCAATCTCCATTCAAATAATCTGCCGGACCTCCCCATTTTGTAGCAATCACCGGTATCCCCACTGCCATCGCTTCTAAAACTACTGCACCTCCACATTCCAAAAGACTGGGAAGAACTAAAACATCAGCTTTTTTTAAATTTTGTGCACATTGCTTTTGAGGGAGCCATCCAGAAAAAGTTACCTTTTTACTTAAACCTAATTGTGAGGTTTGAGCTTCTAAAAGGTTTCTTTGCTTACCATCGCCAATAATTTCCAGACATACGTTCGCAGAAGATGCTACTACGCTGAAGGCTTCTAAAAGTAGATCCACGGCTTTCCAATCAACCAATCGACCGACGAAAACAAATCGAGTTTCTTGTTCTAAATCAAAGTGGACTTGTTTCATACTGTGCCATACAGATAAATCCACACCGTTTTCTACTAAATTTAAAACGGTTCCATTATTGCCCCGAGGCAATGCTTGCTTGGTGCGTTCGTTAGCAACAAGTAATATCTTGGCTTGAAGTTTTCCAGGTATGAGACGATTACCAAAATCAGATAATTTGCGTCCCTTGGAGACCATTAAATCAACAAACCAATTATGACGAGAGTTGAACCCAGGAGGATATTCAATCGCACCATTCATCGGACCAATAACAACAGGTGCCCACACATCAAACATCACAGACGGAAATTTCGGCGATACCGGAATCGGTTCGTGGACTACATCTATATTGTTTTGCCTAACAAGTTGACGTACAAGCCGACGCTGGATGCTTTGGGTATATAAATGACTGATTAAATCAGTCGTTATTAGCGCCAATCTTCGAGGTAATAAATCTCCCAAACGCCATAATAGCTGGTGTATCCAGTTATCCGTTACAAAATGTATACGACCGTCTTCTTGGGGAAAAAGCGATTCAAGTTCGTCTTGAGTGCGTCCATGAACTACTAACCAAGTATCGATTTGACGTTTTCTCAGCAATCTAAAGTAGTTTAGGGGTAAAAATGCTTCACCGCCATATTTAGCAGAGGCATGTTCGGCGACAATCAAAACTCGCATCCTTGTATTCACCTCTTTTTTCAATTTATTCTTGACTTGCCATCGACTGAGTTCGTTTCAGTGCCAACCCAAATTTCAACAAAATCTATTTTATAATTCAGATTAGAAAATAAATTTTTCAGAGAGAAAATCCGATTTATCTCATATTCAGGTCGCGATTGTTAAACTTGAAAGAGGTAGTAGAGGCAAATTTCCATCCCAACTTTCAAATCGAAGACAATCAGCACAAAACTCAGCTATTCAATGGAAATAGACAGTAAAATACTAAAACCGACATTGACTACTCGTACATAGTTTATCCTTTACCATCCTCTTTACTTACCTTAGACTTGATAACAGTAGCAGGTATACCCACTGCGGTTGCTCCGTCAGGAATATCCCGTAAAACAACTGCATTAGCACCAATTGCTGCCCCATCTCCAACCGAGATATCGCCAAAAATCTTCGCGCCTGCCCCTACATTGACTCTTTTTCCCAGCTTTGGAGCCTCCATAGGACGATCCAAATAGCGATTACCCAAGGTTACACCTTGACGAATAATCGAATCATCGCCAATCGCGGAGCATCCATGAACCACTATCCCACTTTGATGTTCGATAATTACCCGTCGTCCCAATCGAGCGGTAAATGGTATTTCAATTCCGTAACCATTACGAATCTTCCGAAACATCATTTTATATAACACACTAAAAGGCGATCGCAGTATCTTGGAGTTAATTGTCATTCGCCAAACTCCGAAGCGATAAACCGCTATTGCTCGAAATCCCGGTCTAGTCCAATCTTTGCCGTGAGCAATCCAGTCTTCCTTTAACTGCTGCCATAAACTTAAATCTTCTTCTTTTAGTACCAATCCCCTGCTATCGGCTGCTCTGTTCAGTTGGGCACTCATGTTTATATCTCAATTTTTAAATAAGTAATGAACGATTTGCACAAGTTAAGCAATTGGGAAGAAACACGAACGAATATAGACTAACAAGATGGCTGCAAAATTTTTCACTTCAAGCTCCTAACCCCTCTACAGATGTAATTTTGCCACATCTCCACAGTTCCTAACTCAAATCTTCTCTGACTAAGAGAAATCCAAGAAATACAATTTCCCACCATTTTACAAATATTCCGTTCTGGATAAAACCTTATGCATGGGGGTGTCGCCCCCTAAGAGCGACACCAACGGTGGGACATTTGACTATCTATAAGTACCTACGGCTAAGAACGCACCGCCTCCTCATCGACTTTCTCAATGCTAGATTCGGAATGAGGATTGTTGTAGTAGAAATAATTATTAGGCTCGTACTTGACATTTACGCCATTAGCCACAATTCCCAAAACATTAGCTTCAGACCTTTCCACAAGAGACTTTGCAGCCGCAGCACTTGCTGAATTAACTTTCCCCGGTCTAACTACCACCAAAGCCCCATCTACCATCTGTGATAGCACTGCGGCTTCTGCGGTTCCTACTAAGCTAGGAGCATCAAAAATAATACAGTCATATGTCTGGGAAAGCATTTCTATAAAGTTAGTCATCCGCTCTGAATCAATTAATGCTAAAGGATTAGGCGGCATGACTCCAGATGTCAGCACCGACAAATTATCGGTTACTTTCTGTACTGCACTTTCAAAATCATTTTCACCAACCATCACGTTACTCAATCCTATAGAGTTAATTAAACCCCAAAGATGATGCTGGGATGGGTTGTACATATCTGCATCAACTAAAAGCACTTTCCGCCCGACTTGAGCGGTTACTACTGCTAAATTAGCCGCGACTTCTGTTTTTCCTTCCTTGGCAACGGAACTTGTTACAGCAATAGAACGAACTTTCTTATCCAAGCTAATAAATTTCAAATTAGCCTGAAGCATTTGATAAGCTTCATGAATTACCGTGCGCGGCGTTGTTGCAACTATCACTCGCCTGGAAACCTCAGAATTAGAATATTCTTCGGAAGTTAAGCTCGTATCGCTTGTTTCAAACTTGGGAATAAAGCCCAGTACTGTATATCCAAACAGCGCTTCTGCTTCCTTAACCGTTTTCAGTCTTCTATCAATCAAATCGACAAAGAATGCAGCTGCAACACCAAGCAACAATCCAGCGAATATACCACCTGCTGTAATCCCCAACTTCCTTTTCGCAGCTCGAGGGCTTGGATAGGCATCGGCATATTCAATAATGCGAGCGTTACCTACTGTTTGATTTTCCGCAACTCTAATCTCTTGCAGCCTTGTCAGTAGATTTTCTAATGTACCGCGTGCCACATCTAACTGCCGCTCTCTTTCTCTGAGTTGTTTTTCTAAATTCGGCAGAATATTAGCTCGATCGCGGAATAAATTTCTTTGTTGTTCTAAAGCTTCTATTTTTTCACCTAAACCCAAGCGCTGGGCTTGAATTTCAATCAACTCGGAAGTCAAATCTTGCTTGATTCTCCCCATCTGCAACCTGCTGGGTGCAATTTGTGGCTGATATCCCAGTACATCCCTAGTTCTTTGTTTTAATAAGGCTTTTAATTTAGTTTCTTTCTGCTGTTTATCAATAATATCTGGATGTGATTCCGTTAACCGGGTTGTTAAAGTCGCTAATTCCGACTGAACTTTCTGTAACTCTCTTAAAACTTCTTGGACTGCGGGTACTTGAGAAGAGGTAATATCTAGAGCTAAATTCCCAGGTAAATTTAATTGAGTGCGTAACTCAGATTCTCTTGCTTTTAAATCTGCTAATCCAGAACGAGCTTGGTTTAACTCGTCATTGAGTTTATTTATTGTTAAAACAGTACCAGCAGTTTCCTGCTCTAAATCAATAATCCCATTCTTGGCTTTAAAACCGCGTAAATTTTCAGCCTTTTCTTCCAAATTCTTCCGTGCTTGAGGAATTTGTTTTTGAATAAATTCGCCCGCAGCACTGGCTTCTAAACGGTTAACGTTAATATTGTTCTTTATAAAAGATTTCATCACCTGATTGATTATCTTTTTAGCCAATTCAGGTTTTTCGGAAATATAAGATACTTTCAGTACGTCAGTACCTAAAACTGCTTCTGCTTTGAGGTTAATTGAATTCGGACTCCAAGATTCTCCATCCTTATGTTTTAAGTCTAAAGAATCAATCACTTCTTGTTTGAGCGGAGTTGATTCTACTAATAAAGCTTGAGTATCTAGAGGATTAAACTCACGTTTTAAAGCTTCTAAGTCTCCTATCTTTTCTCCCGCCCCGGTAAGAGAAGATGTGCGGTTTGATTGAAACAGCAGCTTTCCACTAGCTTCGTAAGCAGGCTTCTGAACCGAAACAGCAAACATTGCTAATCCCGCGAAGGTCGCAAATACTCCTGCTGATACCAACCACCGGCGCTTTAAAACTATTAAATATTTTTGTACATCTATCTCTTCTGGATAGTTGCTATTTTCCATAGTTCGTGATACTAGCGTATGTTTACTTCAAGAAGAACAATAAATACAAAAATAACAAGTCGTAATTACTTGCTATTTTTCTTTATTTAAGACAAATTTTGCCTCATTTCTACATTTTCTTTAAACCTCTTACTACAGAAAGAATATTGTTAGTTTGACTCCGTTTAGCTTTCGACCACGGATTTCTATATAGTTGAAAGCGTTGTTTGCAAACTAAATAAATGAATGGAATTGAATCCATCAAATATCTTTTCCAAAGCCGTTTCGGCTCGCTCAACAGCCTGTACAGCCATTCTAAACCTACTTCACTCATCCATTTAGGGGAGCGTTTGATATTCCCAGCCTCAAAGTTAATCGTTGCTCCAATTGCCAAGAATATTTTCACCTTGTGCAAAGATTTTCTATGTTTAGCAACCCACATTTCCTGCTTGGGGGCACCAACTCCAATGGCCAAGACAGTAGCATCTGAAGAATTAATCAGATCGATAATTTTTTGACATTCTTGCTCATCTTTTTCAAAACCGAAAGGAGGCGAGTAAGTATCAATAATCATATTTCTACCTACTTTAGAATTTATGTTTCTCCTTGCAGTTTCAGCAATTCCTTCTTGAGCGCCAAGCAAAAAAATTTTTATCCTTTCGTCATTTCTATAATGGGCATAAAAAGCTGGAAACAAATCGGAACCAGAAATTTTTTCCTGTATGGGTGTTCCTAAAAAATGAGATACATACATTAATATTTTGCTGTCGCAAACTCGGTATTCTGCATCCTGATAAACTCCATAAAAATCACGGTCTCTCTGCAACTTCATCAAATGGTCTACGTTGGGGGTTACTACGAGACCACCACTTTGCAATTTCTCTAACAATTCGCTCATCGCGACATTGTTGATGTTTACGTTCAGCAACTGCACCTGTGTCATCACCTGTATCCAAACAGCAGTAATACGTTTAAAATAAAGTGTCTATCAATGACTAGCCAGGGGAGGCCAATAAATAGGGAAACTCAGTTAACACTAATACAAAATTCACAGAAAATTTAGAAATTTAGCCAAACGCGAGGTTAGAATCCGAGTATCTTAGGGTTATGGTGTCAGGCAATTAGATTAATCTACCGACAACTAAAAATAGACACCCGCTTTTAGCATCTGAGGCTAAAACTATCCAATTAACCATTACCAATTTCTCCTGCCGGGAAGTATCTACTTACCCAAAATTTTACCCTTTATATATACGCAAACATATTTTTGTATTTTAAAACACGTATGCGTAAGCAGGGCTTAATTTTTTGATTAGAAATGTGAGTGGAATATTGCATAGCTTTCAACTATTCTCTGTGTATAGAAAGAAGGTACCGTACTTCCAGGTTCGGTACTATAGTTCTTCTAAAATATTTAGCCAGGGGTCATTTAAAAGCATTTAAACCAAAATAATTTTTTTTGAAAAACTATTGAAATCGAGACAAAATATGGCGGTTAATTTCGATTTCTTCATTTTTTCACGAACAAACTTTAATATAACTTCAATTGGAATAATTTAAACCAATTACTATAAAGTTAGCGTGTAGAAGCCATTCTCTACAGTAAAGAAATTGTAAAGCTACCGTGAAAGCTCGTAAAAAAATATTGATATTGAGTCGAGTCTGGGGTTTTTTTCAATATTTCATCGTATTTTCCCCTATACCTAAGTGAAATCCACGCCCTGGTTTCTACTGGCCTATATTTGTACCAGCAAGTCATCAAATTTGAATACAGGGTCATAATCTAATGGAATATTAGTTATGACTTGATATTCATCCAAAGCAAAATATTTAGTATTTTTTCAACTTTAATAAATTTTGGTCTTCGAGCTGGTGAAAACCTTTCTGGGCTAATATTTTACTTCTAATCTCGCTATATCTATTAATTAAAACGAAGCTACATAATTAACCTATCCCTCTAACGGAATACTTACATAAAATTCCTGATTACGTTTTATTAATTGCTATAAAATTATATAGTTGTATAAAAAATCATCTGATTCATTTTCGTGGTGCGGGCTTTAGCATTTATCTCACGAAGATTATACTAGCCCGCACTTCAAAAAAATAATCCAATCAATTGAGATTTTTCAGCTAAAATCTAATCTTTAGCGGTTGTCTCTAAGCCATTTGACAATACCATCAGCAAGTGTTCGGGCTAATTTTTTTTGCTGTTTTGGATTGTTTACCCACTCAAATTCTTCTGGATTACTCATAAAACCTAGCTCTAATAATAGTGATGGCGCAGCTTCTGGGCGGGTAAGAGCTAAATTGTTCCAAAATACGCCATAAGAAGGTCTATCTAACTTTTTCACTAGATAATTATGTAGATATATCGCCAAACTATGAGCTTGTGGATGATACCAAAACATGCCAATACCCTTAGTATTTTCCGCATCACCGTAATCCGGTAAAGCATTGTAATGAACTGACAGTGCTAAGGTAGGTTCTTCTCTTGCAATTATTTTTTGGCGATCGCCTAAAGATACAAACTTGTCAACTTCGCGCGTCATCACTACCGTTGCGCCTTTTTTTTCTAACTCTTGCCGCAGTAGCTTAGATACGGTTAAGTTAACATCTTTTTCTGGTAAACCAGTTGGCCCAACAGCCCCTAATTCTTTACCACCGTGTCCGGGATCGATTAGAATTTTGATTCCAGATAAGGGTTTGCGTCTGCTGCGACGTAATTCGGGAGCATGACGTAACTTTAACTTTAAAGTTGTGCCTTCATATCCCAACTTATATCCCCACTGCTGGTTTTTCTTTAAATTGAAAATATATTGGACTGCACCTGAATTTACTCCTGGGGATGGAGGTATTTGCTGCCAATCCATGCGGGATATAAATGGATTGTCATTAAATGGAATAGTGTCTGTTTGGGCAGTAGTATTGTGCAACGTTAAAGTCAACTTGTCTGACTCCTGTTTGACGCTGACAGGAACCGGAGTTTGTAAAGGAAAATTAACTAAAGTTGAATCCTGCGATTGACTAGAAGCAACGCTGCGAATAATAGTATTGGGAACAATCGCATTTGGTAAAGCAACAGTTTCCGAACTTTTTATCCAAGCACCATAGTCCAGACGCAACCACTCACCAGTTTTTCCCGTTACAGCCGAACGTGTACCCTTGGGTAATGGCGTTAGTCTAGAATAATTAGTAGAAGGACCAGTGCGAGCCACACCAAACTCGGCACTTACTTCCACAACCGGTAAATTGCTCGGTTGTAAAACGGTAATTTTTCCAGGGGCTTCTTGAGTTATTGTTTGTGAATTAAGCGTTAGCTGATATTTTGGTGTTGCTAATTGATTAGCTTCTGCCATAGTACAGCCAGAATATTCGCTCTTTGTAGCATTTTGCGGTTGATTGGTTCCCGTTAAAGCCGCTAAGTTACTTGGTAACTGTGCCTGCGGTGGTTGGAGGACAAGAGGAACCCGTTTATTGTCACCAAAATTTACGGATACTGTAGCGCTTGGGGGTGCGATCGCGCTAAAACATATTAGTTCTCCTGGGAGTCTAGCAATATCAACTTTCGGAGTTAAAGAATCTTTAGCGAAGTTTAACCCTTGAGGTACTTCGGGTTGGGTACTGGTTCTGATTACTTTGATCTCAACTTGTTGGTCCGAATGTCGTATTGTAAATGTGTTCTCTCCTATTTGCAGGGGAAAACTAGGTGCAAAATGACCGGATTGGGAACGAGTAATTGACTTACCATTTATTAAAACCTGTCCGGTTGGTGGAGCCGTACCAATGAAAAAGATTTTATCTGACGTTGTTTTGTGGTTTGTCGGGGGATAAACCACTTTCAGGGGTTGTTCTTGTGCCCAAGCTAAATTGGGAGTTGCTATGGAAGCTAATACTACGAATCCTAATAATGGTTTCACGTCTGTAGTTTACAACAAGATTCTCAACATTTACTGTGGCACAATGACGGGATGTAATTTTTAGAAGTTGCTTGAAACTTAAAAATCGTATGACGAAGTTCGTATTTGTTACTGGTGGAGTAGTTTCCAGTATCGGTAAAGGGATTGTAGCAGCAAGTCTAGGAAGATTGCTAAAATCACGTGATTATTCGGTATCGATACTCAAACTCGACCCATATATTAATGTTGACCCAGGAACCATGAGTCCGTTTCAACACGGTGAAGTGTTCGTTACTCAAGATGGTGCTGAAACCGATTTAGATTTGGGACATTACGAACGCTTCACCGACACTTCTATGTCCCGTCTCAACAGCGTTACAACTGGTTCTATTTACCAATCCGTAATCAACCGAGAACGTCGTGGCGATTATAACGGTGGTACAGTACAGGTCATTCCCCACATTACAAATGAAATCAAAGACCGCATTACTCGGGTAGCTCAAAATACTAATCCTGACGTGGTAATTACGGAAATTGGTGGAACGGTAGGGGATATTGAATCTCTCCCATTTTTAGAAGCAATTCGTCAATTTCGTAAAGAAGTAGGACGGCAAAACGTGCTGTACATGCACGTAACTTTGATACCGTGGATAGCTTCTGCTGGAGAAATGAAAACCAAGCCGACTCAGCATTCGGTTAAGGAATTAAGGTCTATTGGAATTCAACCAGATATACTAGTTTGCCGATGCGACCGTCAACTGCCAGAAGGAATAAAAGAAAAATTATCGGCATTTTGCGACGTACCAGTTGAATGCGTAATCCCTTGTATCGACGCTAAAAGCATTTACGAAGTACCTTTGATTTTAGAGCAAGAAGGATTGGCGACTCAAACCCTTTCTTTGCTGAATATGGCAAAACAGCCACCAGATTTACAGCAGTGGCAGACTTTAGTCAAACGGATGTACAATCCCCAGCATCGCATTGAAATAGCCATAGTTGGCAAATACGTCCAGTTAAGCGATGCTTATATTTCAGTCGTCGAAGCACTTCGTCACGCGGCGATCGCGACTCGGGGAGAGTTACATATAAGGTGGATTAACTCCGAAGAATTGGAAACCGAACCAGCAGAAATGCACCTCAAGGGAGTAGATGCAATAGTCGTACCGGGAGGTTTTGGTTCTCGGGGAGTAGATGGTAAAATAGCCGCGATTAAATACGCTCGCGAACGTCAAATACCATTCCTAGGTTTATGCTTGGGGATGCAATGCTGCGTGATTGAATGGGCAAGAAACGTCGCAAAACTTAAAAATGCTGGTAGTGCTGAATTTGATGAAGAAAGCGTTAATCCCGTAATTAACCTACTGCCAGAGCAACAAGATGTAGTGGATTTGGGCGGTACAATGCGCTTAGGGGTATATCCCTGTCATATTGTGCCCAATACCCTTGCTTATAAGCTATACCGTGACGAAGTAACCTACGAAAGACACCGACATCGTTATGAATTCAACAATGCTTACCGCAATTTGTTCTTAGAATCTGGCTATTTAATCGGTGGAACTTCTCCCGACGGAAGATTAGTCGAAATGGTAGAGCTACCAGATCACCCCTTCTTTATTGCTTGTCAATTTCATCCAGAGTTTCTATCGCGCCCTAACGGACCTCATCCTTTATTTAAAGGTTTATTAGAAGCAGCCATTACTCGTTCGTGCGAACGCGATGGTTTAACAGCACCCGCTCAAGTATCGTAAATTTTCCAGAGTATTTACCCACAACGAGAAGGCGGTGAAGGCTTTATACTCTGAAGCAGGAGTGTTGTAAAATGGGTCGTCCAAGTTTAAGGAAGGTAGAGAGGAGAAGTTGTGGCGTATTGGGTAAAAATCTTCTACGAAAAAAAAGAATATGTAGTTGATTTTCAGCGCGTCACTGCTTTCTGCTGCGAACCAAATGGTCGAGTAACATTTTGGCTGCCAAATAGTGCTATACCTATTGTGATTATCCCCCACCACAATCAAGAAGATTACCAAAAAATTTTGGAATATATTGAACGAGTCAATAATTCTGAATTAGATGGTGCTTGCTGGGTAAAAATCTCTTATGAAAGAAATGAATACGTGATCAACCTCAAATGTATTTCATCATTTTGTCATGAAGCAAACGGTAGGATTACCTTTTGGTTGCCTGACAGCAGCATACCGGTAATTATTAATCCTGCCAGTAATCCCGAATCCTATGACAAAGTGGTACATTACATCCATCAAACAACGGGATATACCTTATCTAATAATTAGTAATTGGGCGTTGGGCATCGAAGTTAACTAAAATTCTTGTACTATTGTTTTCAATACAAATAAATTTTTAATTCTCCAATTCCCAATGCCCAATGCCCTATTCTTAATTATTGATAAACTTTTCAATCGCCAGTTTTGCAGCACCCAACATTCCCGCGCCATTACCTAAGTGCGCCCTTACTATTTGTAAATTTACGCGAGATGTGGGCATTACTCGCTGCTCAATTTCTGCTTTCATTGACGGTAGGAAAAACTCGAAACTTGCACTAACACCGCCTCCAATTACAACAGCTTCAGGTGTTAGCACATAAATTAAACTTGTGACTCCAATTCCCAAATCCTTACCATACTCCTGCCAAAACTTCAACGCTTCTTTATTTCCAGTTTTAGCTAAAGTACCTAATTCTGCCGGTTCTTTACCACTACGGCGACGAATTGCGATTACCGAAGTATGCTGTTCCAAAGAACCTCGATTACCGCTTTTACATTGCGAACCATTAGGATTTACACTAATTAAGCCTAATTCTCCTGCGGCTCCAAATTTTCCTGTAAATAATTTACCATCAATAAAAATAGCTCCACCAACGCCAGTACCTAAAGTCAGTAAAATAAAATTTTTATAAAAACGTCCTGCACCAAGCCAAGCTTCACCCAAACCCGCGCAGTTTGCATCATTATCAATAATTGTAGGCTTACCGATTTTCTCTTCCAAAGTGTCCGCTAAAGGAATGTTCCGCCATTGAGGAAGATTAATCGCAATTTTAGCAATGCGTCCCTGGGCATCGGCTGGGCCTGGAGTTCCAACACCGATTGCAACTGCATTTCCTTCTGGATCTACTCTGGCTATTGCATCAACAATAGCTGCCACTACCGCTTCTGGTGTTGCTGGTTGGGGAGTATGCACGCTCAAAGATTTTAAACAAGAACCATCAGACGTAAATCGTCCTAATTTGATTGCCGTTCCTCCCAGATCAATACCAATTACTTGAGTTAGCACTTTTTCAGTTATCAGTTAACAGTAAGCAGTTATCAGTAAGATTGAGACTTAATCCGGAATAGTTAAGGAATTACCAAAAGCTGGAAAATCTTGTTCAGCTTGACGTTTTTCTAACTGTAAATCGGCAACTTTGGTTGAAGCAAAATTATCATGTTTCTGTAAAGCCGTTACAGGTGCCCCTTGTAAAATACCACTTAGAGCCATAAACAACATAAAACCACCGGCAGCCGCCGCAATTAACGAAATTCTATCTTTTACCATAATCCTCTCAATAATATAGGGCATCGGGTATTGGACATGAGAAGACAAGGGAATAGGGAGAGAAGGGGAGTTGTGAAAGAGCCATGATTCCGAACTCCTAACTCCTCACCTTTAACCTTTGACCTTTGACCTTTAACCTGTAGACTATTTTCGTTGCCTTAAACGCGGATTGACAAACTCATTCAACCCCTCACCAAGTAGTGATAACCCTACTACCATTGTTGTCATAGCTAATCCGGGAAAAAGAGTAGTCCACCAAATCCCTGTGGGTAGTGCGGCTAAGGCTTGTTTCAAATCGTGTCCCCATTCTGGGACTTCTTCGGGAAGCCCCAACCCTAAAAATCCCAAACCACCTAATACTAAGATTGCATCAGCAGCATTCAAGGTGAATAATACAGGTACGCTTTGAATTACATTCAAAAATAAATATCTCGAAAGTACCTGCCAGGTATTAGCGCCAATAGCTTGGGCTGCTTCTATAAAAACTTCGGTCTTAACACTTACTGTATGGTTACGAACAACTCGGTAATATTGCGGAACATAAGCAATACTAATTGCCAGCGCCGCATTCAATATCCCGCGCCCGACAACAAATGCCAGCGTTACTGAAAGCAGCAGACCGGGCAAGGTATAAATGCTATCCATAATAAATAGCAGTACTTTATCTAACCTACCGCCAATATAGCCGCTTAGCATCCCCAAAGGCACGCCAACCAGCATACTTAATGCAGTAGCTATTAAAACTACCTGCAACGCAGCTTGAGCGCCAAAAACAGTACGAGAAAAGATATCGTAGCCTAAACGACTAGTGCCAAACCAGTGTTTCAATGAAGGCGGTGTATGAATTGGATTATCAAGAAATTCTGTTGGATCTTGTAGCAATCCCAAAGCTTGAAGCAAGGGAGAAAACACTGCTAGAAAAACAAACATTAAGGTAATGCTTAACCCAACCAACATCAATTGTTGAGAAAGCGTAGGTTTTTTATTTATGAAAGGCAAGAATCTCGGCAAGAAACCTTTAGCAGCAGTCATAGGTTAATTCTTAAGTTAAGAGTTATGAGTTAAGAGTTTTAATGTATGAGTGTCACTTTGTCAACTCAAAACTTTGGTAATTGGTAATTAGGAATCGGATATTAGGGATTGGGAATTAACCCGAAATGCTTAAATGCCCTCACCCTCGAAGGGTGGGGCTACACTAACAAAGCCCGTCTTCACGGGCTAAGAAACCTAATTTTCTGAGATGCATAAATAATGTAGAGACGTTGCAGTGCAACTTCTCCCAGTGTTTTAGGTTGTATAGATAATTGTGTAAAATTGCTTATTTTACTGCAATAACTTAGATCGCTTTGTATTTTAGCCCGCCGGGGAATCAAATTCCCCATCTCATAGCAAAAGTCCTCTTAAAAGGACTAAAAACACAATTCAAAATTAATAGGCTTATCTAACGCTATTATTCAACTCCTAACTCCTAACTATCAAATAGCAATCACCAATTGCCTATTACCAATTACCAATTACCTTTACCCTAAAGAACGCTTTCGAGCAAATGCCGATACTGACTCTTCTGCTTGACACCTTTCAGTTCTTGTAACAATTCTTTATTTTTAAATATCTGTACCGTGGGCGTTCCGGTTACGTTTGCTTGTTGGGCTATTTCCCTATCCTTGTCGATATCAATTTCTACAAAGTGAATTTTACCGTCAAATTCATCCACTACTTTATTTAATATCGGCTTAAGTGTATGACAAGGACCACAACCAGGAGAAACATACTTCACGATTAATGGGCGATCGCCATCGTGAAATATTTTTCTCAAAGCGTAACTTCCGATGTGACGTGTAGCATTGATATCAAAATCTTCTTCGGTATCGGCGGCAGTTTTTTCTTCTTCTTGGGGTTTTAGTTCGTTGTTTTCTGGCTTTTGACTGAATTCTTGCAGCAATCCTTCAGCAGATAACCAACGCTCCGCTAACATCGCTCCCATACACCCGGAACCCGCTGCGGTAATTGCTTGACGAAATTCACGATCCTGCACGTCACCAACAGCATATACACCTTCTACGCTGGTTTCTACTGAAGATTTGGTCGCAATGTAACCAGCATCATCAAGCTCTAACTGTCCTTTAAATAAAGATGTGTTGGGGGTATGTCCGATAGCGTAAAATAATCCTTTAACGCTTAACTGGCTGTCTTCTCCAGTTTTGTTGTTGCGAATTTTGATTCCCTGCATATGGTTATCATCACCGAAAATATCCACGGCTTCGGTGTTCCAATGCACTTTAATTTTGGGATTACTCAAAACCCTATCTTGCATAGCTTTACTTGCCCGCATTTTATCGCTGCGAACTAATAAATTTACAGTATCGCCGTATTTAGTTAGGTAAATCGCTTCTTCCGCAGCTGAATCACCAGCGCCAATTACAGCCAACTCCGCACCGTGAAATATCGGAGTTGCCCCGTCACAAATTGCACAAGCAGAAATACCGCGACTCCAAAATGTATGCTCGCTGGGCAAACCCAAACGCTTCGCTGTCGCACCTGTTGCGATCGCAATGCTATGAGTTTTAAACTCACGTTCGGAGGAGCGCACGGTAAACGGACGCTGGCTTAAATCAACAGAAATTACATCCTCAGTATATAGTTCAGCCCCCCAGCGTTCTGCTTGAGCCTTCATCTTATCCATCAATTCTGGGCCGGTAATACCTGCGGGGAAACCAGGAAAATTTTCTACCTCAGTAGTAGTCATCAACTGCCCGCCAGGTAGCCCCCCGACTTCAAAGCCTTCAAATACAACAGGTTTGAGATTTGCACGCCCTGCATAAATAGCAGCAGTATAACCCGCAGGACCAGAACCAATAATTACTAAATTTTCTACTTTTGGATTTGCCATAATCTTTTAAGTAAACTCATAACCACTACGCTTTACATAGCATAGCAAATTTATTCTATTTTGTGGGAGTACGCTTTGGTATTAAGGCGGATAGGGATATCCACCCCACAAGATAAGATAATAATCTTGAAATTATATTGTAGATTAAGCTTCCCCGGTCTGAAGACGCGGGGATTTCTGAAGAGTCCACAATCGAACTTTCTTAGGCTGACGTGTGATTGCGCGCAACGTATTCGGTTCCGGTAGATACCTATGATGTTGCTGTAACGCACCATCGGATCTAGAAACCTTAATTATTAATTATTAAAGCGTGCGGTTCAAGCCCGCCCGGTCTCTTACCCAAGCCCGAAAAGCGCGAGTTGTCGCCATTTCCCCATTGATTCGAGTCTCT
The DNA here is from genome assembly GCF_000316665.1 of Rivularia sp. PCC 7116. Taxonomy (GTDB): domain Bacteria; phylum Cyanobacteriota; class Cyanobacteriia; order Cyanobacteriales; family Nostocaceae; genus Rivularia. Next base: position 4,796,113 of record NC_019678.1, read on the forward strand.
TGAATAAATCGAGGAATTTCCTTTACAGGTACCTGAGCAAAAGTAGGGCTGTGTTCAACTTCTAGATATTGTCCATCATTAAGTATATAAATTCTTAAAACGCTGCCATTAAACCGCCAAAATTCAGGAACGCCAATTGCAGCGTAAATTTTAAACTTGTCTACTTTTGGCTTTGAATATTCGACTTCTAACACCAAATCCGGCGGTGGATCGATATTCAAATCTATTTTTTCCTTATTTCTCACCCGGTATTCGTTTTGTATGTAGTAGCTGCTATCTGGCTCTCCACCTCGTTCCAAATCATCCCGTGTCAAAGTTAACGAGCCAGAACGTTTGATTTCTAAGCTTAATTCCTCACACAATACTCCAGTAAATACTTCAATAACGCGATTTGAATTTTCGTGTGGCATATCTGGAGCCATAATTTCTAATGTCCCATTGTCGTATGCAAGTCTGGTGTTTCTTGAACTTCCCATGTCCGCTAGCATCGCTTTGAAAGTTTGATAGCTGATGTTCTCAAGTAAAGTTCTAGTTTCTGCTGGTGTTGAGATTGCCACCATGTTGAAAATACCTCGCTTGAATTAGTTATTTATTAGGGCTTTAACTTCTTTAAGGATTACACAATAGCCTTGTGTGAGTTGAAATTCTTGTAAAACAACCGTGAAAAAATAGTATTTGATGTTAGAAATCAAAAAATATGGGAATACTAATGCTTGAGTCAGCCGTTGACTTAGGGTGATAAGTCTAGACGTGCCTGGGAAAAATTAGTATCAGGAGAAAATTCCATGCAAGTTCAACCATCAGATTTACTGGAAAAAATTCGTCATCAATTTGACAGTGCCCCCTATCCAAGAATTCCTATTGATGAATCTCCCAAAGATAAACTTAATACCCTCTACATTCATAATTTAGTAACAGCTTATTATTTCAGAAATCAGAAAGTTATAGATACCAAAGGAAAAGTTATTTTAGATGCTGGATGCGGTAGCGGATATAAATCCCTTGTACTAGCAGAAGCTAATCCAGGTGCAAAAATTATTGGTATTGATATTTCGGAAGAATCTATTAAATTAGCACGGCAACGTTTGGAGTTTCATGGCTTTGATAACGCGGAATTTCATGTTTTAGGAATAGATGATTTATCTCAGTCGAATTGGAAATTTGACTATATTAATTGTGATGAACTACTTTATCTTTTTGATGACATCGGTAAAGCTTTAAAAGCAATGAAGGCAGTTTTAAAGCCAGAAGGAATTATTCGTAGCAATCTGCATAGTTCTATTCAACGTTTCAATTATTTCTGTGCCCAGAAAGTGTTTACCATGATGGGTTTAATGGATGGAAATCCAGAAGACTTAGAAATGGAAATTGTTGTAGAAATAATGAAGGCTTTAAAAGATACAGTCTACTTGAAAAAAATAACTTGGAATTCCAAATATGAAGGAGAACATGGAAAAGAAAAGATTTTAATGAATTATTTATTTCAGGGAGATAAAGGTTATACGATTGCTGAAATGTTCGATGGTTTTAGAACGGCAGACTTAGAATTTATCAGCATGGTGAATCAAGGGGAATGGAACTTAATAGATTTATTTAAAGAGCCAGATAATTTACCTGCTTTTATTGCTATGAGTTTACCTGAATCAACAGTTGAGGAGCAGCTACAGTTATTTGAACTCATGCATCCGGTACACAGACTGCTTGATTTTTGGTGCGGGCATCCAAATCAAGCCCAGTCTTTTGTTCCAGTAGAAGAATGGACTGACTCTGTGTGGGAGAACGTTAAAGTACATTTGCACCCACAGCTAAGAACTCCTGATATTAGAGAAGAGCTAATAGCCTGCGTTACAGAAATAAGACCTTTTGCGCTCGCTAATTACTTACCAATAGTAAAAGATTCCATCAGTATAGATAGTTCTATGGCATTTTGCTTTATTCCGTTATTAGACGAGCCCCAGTCTATGATGGCTTTAGTAGAACGCTGGAAACAAGTCAGACCTTTAAATCCAGTGACTTTAGAACCTACAGATGTAAGCCAAGTCTTTTATATGTTGCAACAGTTATTTTCCAGACTTGAAAGCTTTGGTTATGTGATGTTAGAGACAACATAGTATTTTCAAAACCACTGTTTGTGGCAGTTGAGTAAATCTCCGCAGTAGGAATACTTCATTTTTTGGGAATGTATCAGCCCTTATATTGCATCAAAATCTTTGATGCTTAAAGGTTTTTCAAATTTCCGAAAAAAAAAATTCTCGAAAATGATAATAAAACTGACGAAATGGGTAAGTTACACCTAGAACTCAATAACCCATCCCCACCTAAAGGAAACACTAATGAAAACCGAACTTAAAGCAAAGTTTTTACAAACCATTCTCCGCAACAAAAAAGAAAATGAAGGTTTTACCCTGATTGAATTGTTGGTTGTAATCATTATTATCGGTATTCTTTCGGCTATTGCGCTACCTTCTTTCTTAAACCAGGCGAACAAAGCTAGACAGTCTGAGGCGAAGCAATTTATTGGTTCTATTAACCGCGCTCAGCAAGCATACTACTTAGGCAATAATAATGAATTCACTACAGTTCTGACAGAACTTTCTCTAGGTATCAGACCAAATACAGATAACTATGTATATGACATTGGTGGTGCTAAAACAGCAAGCGAGTACGTTACCAATAAAGCTAGAGCGAAAGCCAGAGGTTTGAAATCTTATGCTGGTGTTGTTTATACTTCCGAGCAAGATGTAAGTGGTGTAAAAGAATTAATTACCCAAGCAATTACCTGCGAAGCAATAACACCATTAGCAAAAGCAGAAGCCAACGGTCAAACTGTTCCAGAAGCTAGAGCTAGTAAGCCTGAATGTCCCGCTCTTGCAGGTGGAATGAAGACTATTCGCTAATTTAGTTGACTGCGTAGTTAACGGTATCTATCAAGTTAGCGGTTAATTAGTATAAATTATTGATTTTGAGTGAGTAGATTTAACTGCTCACTCTTTTGCATTGTTGTTACAAATATATTGAAAAATGGTTGTAGAATCATCTATCACTCGTTGCCAAAAGAGCCAAGAACAAGCATTTGATTACTTGGAAAAAGGTGATTACGAGCAAGCTATAAAAATTTATCACGAATTGATTGAAATAGAACCGGACATCAAATCTTATTATTGGTATCTGGGGTTAACATTATTATTGCAAGGTGAAGAAGCGGATGCTCAAGCAACTTGGATGCTGGCAATGATGGAAGGAGAGCCAGAACAAGTTGAGTTGTGGAATGATGAATTAATTGAAATTTTAGAACATGAAGCCCAAAGACAAATAAAGTTAGAAAATTACTCTACAGCTTATTTATTGCGCCAATATATACAAGAATTTGCGCCGATTGATATTGATAATTTATTGTGGCTAATTCAGCTTGCTATAAAATTAGAATTATTTTCTGGAGAGTATTTATCTGAGTTAGAAATTATTCATATACTGCAAAACTATAATTGCGAAAATGTTGATGTCAATTTATTTATTCAAACTATACAATTTATTTTAGATGCCGATGCATTACATCCATATTGCTTAGAATTTGTTGCAGCCTGCATTCCTTATTTAGGTAATTATTATAAATTTTTCGCCATTATACTAGTAGCAGCAGTCAAGCTTGCTTATTCTTTAGGTTTACCCAGTGAAGCGATAAAATTAGCCAAGATATGTTTACAAATAAATGACAAAGATACAGAATTATTACGTCATTTAGCGGCTTTTTATCAAAAAACTGGTAATTACGATGACGCAATAGCCACAGCCAAGTATTGTTTAACTCTTTTACAAGATGAAACACTTTTAGATAAAGTTTATGGTAATCATCTGGTTTTAAAGACTTTAATTAATGCAGGTGGCTAC